>NZ_JACHJY010000005.1:633993-683317 GCF_014203895.1 Streptomyces nymphaeiformis
CACCTCCTTTGCCGGGGGACCCCGGCGCCCCGGTCCCCCGCAGCGGCAACACCTAACGCGCTGACCCGGGGGGTGCGACGGAGGGTTGCCCGCCCCACCACCGGAAGGGGTGAATGCACGTAACTTTCCCACCCCGGTCGCGTTCTGTCGCGGTACGCGGCCGAACGGTCACGGAGGGTCAGGCGACGGCCAGCTCCTGGCGGCGTTCCCTGCGCTCGGCCGCGAGGACCGGGTCGAGGGAGGGGACGGCGGCGAGCAGCTGCCGGGTGTACGGATCCTGGGGTGCCCCGTACACCTCCGCGACCGTGCCCTGCTCCACGATCCGGCCCGCCCGCATGACGGCGACCCGGTCGCTGACCTGCCGGACGACGGCGAGGTCGTGGGCGATGAACACGAGCCCGAGGCCGAGTTCCGCCTGGAGCTCGGCGAGCAGGGCGGTGACCTGGGCCTGGGTGGTGACGTCGAGCGCGGAGACGGGTTCGTCGCAGACGATCAGGCGGGGTTCGGCGGCGAGCGCGCGGGCGATGCCGACGCGCTGGCGCTGGCCGCCGCTGAACTCGTGCGGATAGGCCCCGTACCGGTCGGGGTCGAGTCCCACCCGGTCGAGCAGCTCCCGCACCCGGCCCCGGATCCGGGTCTCGTCCCGCTCCCCCGCCACGCGCAGCGGGTCGGCGATCGACTCCCCGACGGAGCGGCGGGGGTTGAGGGAGGAGACCGGGTCCTGGAAGACCATCTGGAGCTCGCGGCGGTACGGGCGCAGCCGCTTGTCGGGCAGCCCGCCGATCTCCTCGCCCCGGTAGCGGAGTTCGCCGCCGGTCGGGTCGAGGAGGCGGACGAGCATCCGGCCGAGGGTGGTCTTGCCGCTGCCGGACTCGCCGACGACGCCGAGGCTCTCGCCGGCGCGGACGGTGAGGGAGACCCCGTCGACGGCGGTCACGGCGGCCTTGCCCCGCCCGAACTCCCGCCGCAGGTCGACCGCTTCGAGCAGCGTCTCCCCCTTCTCCTCGGGGGTGGTCCGGGTCGGCCCGTCGAGCCGGGGCACGGCGGAGAGCAGCGCGCGCGTGTACGGCGCCGAGGGCGCGCCGAGCACCCCGGCGGCGGGGCCCCGCTCGACCTCGCGCCCGTGGCGCATGACGAGCACCTCGTCGACGCTCTCGGCGGCCACGCCCACGTCGTGGGTGACGAGGAGCAGTGCGGTACCGGTCTCGCGCCGCAGTTCGTGCAGCAGGTCGAGGATCTGGGCCTGCACGGTGACGTCGAGTGCGGTGGTGGGTTCGTCGGCGACGATCAGCTGCGGCTCGCAGGCGAGGGCCATGGCGAGGAGTGCGCGCTGCCGCATGCCGCCGCTGAACTCGTGGGGGCGGGATCGGGAGCGGCGGGCGGCGTCGGGGATGCCGACGCGGTCGAGGACCTCGATGGCGCGGGCTCGGGCGGCCTTTCTGGATCCAGGACGATGGATCGTGGATCCAACCTGCTGAATCCCGGATCCAGGCTGATGGGTCCCGGATCCTGACTGCTGGATCGTGGATCCAGACTGTCGGATCGTGGATCCAGACTGTCGGATCGTGGATCCAATCTCCTGGATCTTGGATCCAGGATGATGGATCCGATATACCTCCGCGATCTGGTCCCCCACCGAGTAGTACGGATCCAACGCGGACAGCGGGTCCTGGAAGACCATCGCCGCCACTCCACCGCGCAGCCTGCGCAACTCCGCGGGACCGGCGGTGCCGACGTCGATGCCGCCGACGCGGACGGTGCCGCCGACCTTCGCGCCGGTCCCCCGGTGGAGGCCGAGGAGGGCGCCGGCGACGGTGGACTTGCCGCTGCCGGACTCGCCGACGAGGGCGAGCGCGCGGCCGGCCTCCAGGGTGAAGGAGAGGCCGTCGACGGCGCGTACGGCACCGTCGAACTCGACGGAGAGCCGGTCGACTTCCACGAGCGGGGTGGTGGGGAGCGTCATGTCAGGGCGACCCTTCGGTCGGCGAGGGCGTAGAGGAGGTCGGCGACGACGTTCGCGAGGACCACGGCGACCCCGGTGAGGAGCACGATGCCGACGACGACCGGCAGGTCGACGTGGCGGACGCCGTCGATGAGGGTCTTGCCGAGCCCGGGGATGCCGAAGAGCGACTCGGTCAGCACGGCCCCGCCGAACATGGTGCCGAGGTCGATGGCGCTGAGCGCGATGACCGGCGGGACGGCGCCGCGCAGGGCGTGGCGGGTGACGACGGACCGCTCCCCCGCCCCGTACGCGCGGAAGGTGCGGATGTGGTCCTCGGCGAGCGTCTCCAGCGTCGAACTCCGTGTCAGACGAGCGTATTTGGCCGACTCGAAGAAGCCGAGGGCGAGCCAGGGCAGCAGCATGTTCCAGGCCCACTGCTCGGGGTCCTCGCCGAGCGGCACGTACGTCGGGAAGGGCAGCCACTGGAGGTAGGCGCAGACGGCCATGAGCAGCAGCAGGCCGAGGATGAAGACGGGCGTGCCGGTGCCGGCGAGGGTGAGCACGGTGAGGGTCCGCTCGGTGAGTCCGCCGCGCCGGAGCGCGGAGAGCAGCCCGGTGCCGATGCCGATGACGAGCCAGATCACCATGGCGCCGAGGGCGAGCGAGGCGGTGGCGGGCAGCCGCTCCAGGATGAGCTCGGTGACCTGCTGGTCGTTCTGGTACGAGAGGCCGAGGCAGGGCGCGTCGCAGTGCAGGACGCCGGTGCCGCCGGAGTAGTCGCGGCCGGCGAAGACGCCCTGGAGGAAGTGCAGGTACTGGGCGAACACGCTCTGGTCGAGGCCGAGTCGTTCCCGCACCTGGGCGATCTGCTGCGGGTTGCAGCGTTCGCCGCAGGCGAGCCGGGCGGGGTCGCCGGGCATGACGTAGAACAGCGCGTAGACCAGGACGGAGAGCGCGAGGAGGACGAGTGCGGCGCCCGCGAGCCGCTTGAGGACGTAGCGGGTCATCGGGAGGTCTCCTTGCGTGTGCCCACGCCGAGCCGGCCGGCCTCGCGCGGGTCGAGGGCGGTGCGGACGGCGTCGCCGAGGACGGTGAAGGCGAGCACGGTCGTGAAGAGCAGTCCGGCCGGGAGCAGGACGTACGCCGGGTCGGCCCGGAACCAGGTCTGCGCGGTGGACAGCATCTGCCCCCAGGAGGGGGTGGGCGGGGTGACGCCCACGCCGAGGAAGGAGAGGGAGGCCTCGACCACGATGTTGGTGGGGACGAGGATCGCGGCGTACGTGATGACGGGCGCGGCGAGCGAGGGCAGCAGTTCGCGCCGGGCGGTCCGCCACCGGCCCGAGCCGGCGAGCCGGGAGGCGGCGACGAAGTCGAGGCTCTTGAGGGTGAGGGTCTGGGCGCGCACGATCCGGGAGGTGCCGGCCCAGCCGAGGAGCCCGATGACCAGGATGAGCAGCAGCGGGCGCGGGAAGTCGCGGGGGACGACGGCGGTGAGCGCGATGGCGAGGACGAGGAACGGCAGGGCGAGGAAGACGTCGGTGATCCGGCCGAGGGTGGCGTCGACCCAGCGGTTGCCGAGTCCGGCGGCGAGGCCGACGAGCAGTCCGACGAGGACCTGGACGACGGTGGCGCCGAGGGCGACGAGCAGCGAGATCCGGGCGCCGTAGAGGAGGCGGACGAACAGGTCGCGGCCGGTGCCGGGTTCGACGCCGAGCCAGTGGTCGGCGCTCGCCCCGCCGAAGGAGCCGTACGGGACGCCGCCGCGAGCCGAGTCGACGAGGTCGTCGTGGTACGCGTGCGGATCCTGGCCCGCCAGCGCGGCGAGCAGCGGCGCGGCGAGGGCGAGGAGGACGAGCAGGAGGAGGACGGCGGCGGAGACGAGGGCGGCCGGGCGGGTGCGCAGCCGTCGCCACACCTGCCGGGCGGCGCCCGTGGCGGGAAGTCCCGCCACGGGCGCCGTCGCGTCGGTCAGCGCGGTCACTTGACCGCGACCTGCGAGATGTCGAGGACGCCGGTCCAGTCGCTGATGACGACGTTCTTGATGTCCTTGCCGACGAGCTGCTTGTAGACCGGGTGGAAGAGGGGCACGTCGAGGGCCTGCTCGCCGATCTTCTTGTCGAGGGCGCCCCAGCGGGCGGCGGCGGCCTTGTGGTCGGTCAGCTTGTTGATCTCGTCGATCTCCTTGTTGACCGCCGGGTCGTTCAGCTGCGCGTGGTTGTAGTTGGAGCCGTTGGTGACGATCTGGCGTCCGTCGAAGATCGGCGCGAGGAACGGGCCGCCGGCCGGCCAGTCGGCGCCCCAGCGGGAGAGGAAGAAGCCGGGGGCGTCCTTGACGCTCCAGCGCTTCTCGTTGAAGGAGTTGGGCTGCTGTCCGTCGAGCTTGACGGTGATGCCCGCCTTGCCGAGGGCCTCCTGGACGGCGGTGGCGATCTCGGGGCTCGTCGTGCGGTTCTGGGCGGTGGAGTGCAGCAGGGTGACGGTGAGCCCGTTCGGGTAGCCGGCCTCCTTGAGCAGCTGCTTGGCCTTCTCCGGGTTGCCGGTCTTCCCGGCCGGGAAGTGGTCGTACGGCGTGAAGCCGAAGGCCTTCTGCTCGGGCAGGAAGGTGGTGGCGGGCTCGGCGAGCGCGGAGCCGCCGGCGGCGTTGACGACGCTGGTGCGGTTGACCGCGTACGAGATGGCCTGGCGGACCTTCGGGTTGTCGAAGGGCTTCACCTTCGGGTTGAAGGCGATGTAGTTGGTGAAGCCGAAGTGGCCGGTGCCGACGCGGGCGGCGAGCGCCTTGTCGGAGCCCACCTGGGCGAGCTCGGCGGGGCCGAGGTTGGTGTCGGTGGTGAGGGCGGCGGCGTCGGCGCCGGAGGAGGTGGCGAGGCGCTGGTTGATGACGGCCTCGTCGAGGCCGGACTTGACGTCGATCTTGTCCGGGTAGGCCTTGCGCTCCTCGTCGGTCTTGGGGTCCCAGTGCTCGTTGCGCTCCAGGACGAGGTGCTCGCCGTCGTTCTCGTTCTTCACGACCTTGTACGGGCCGGAGGAGACCGGGTGCTCCTCGTACTTGGCGCCGGTGTCCTTGGCCTTGGGGACGGGGACGAACTGGGTCTGGGTGGCGACGAAGGGGAACTCGCCCTCGGGCTTCTTCAGCTTGAAGACGATGGTCCGGGCGTCCGGGGTGACGATGGACGCGAGCCCCTTCTTGTCCTTGTACGGCCCCTGGTACGTGTCGCCGCCGACGAGCCAGTCGCGCAGGTAGGGGGCGCCGCCGGAGAGTTCGGCCGCGAAGGAGCGCTCGATGCCGTACTTGATGTCGGCGCTGGTGATGGCCGTGCCGTCCTCGTACTTCAGGCCCTCCTTCAGCGTGTACGTCCACTCGGTGGCGTCCTTGTTGGGGCGGCCGGTGTCGGTGGCGAGGTCGGGGACGACCTGGGTGCCGGCGGCGCCCGCCTCGCGGTTGCGGGTGGTGAGCGTGCGGAAGACGAGGGAGGGGACGTTGCCGCCGCCCGAGGTGTAGAGGCGGGCCGGGTCGAAGTCGCTCTGGGCCTCGTTGTTGAGGACGGTCAGCGTGCCGCCCTTCTGCGGGGCGCCCGCGGCCTTGCCGGAGGTACCGCCCTTGGCGCCGGCGTCCTCGGGACCGCAGGCGGCGGCGCCCGAGGCCAGGACGACACTGACGGCGGCCGCTGCCACGCGGCGCGAGATGACGGACGAATGACGCATCGGAAGGAGACCTCTCGGGGTGGAATGCGAACTGCGGGAAAGAGAAAGGGAATTCCGCAGGCACGGGGAAACGGCCCGAAAGGGGGGAACGGCGCCTGCGGGAATGAAAAGACCCGGGCGCGGCGAGAAAAACGGAAAGCCGACGAGCGCTCGGGCTGCGTCAGCTACAGAGAATGTCGGCGACCGTGTGTCCGGTCACGCCGAAGAGCGCCAGCTCAAGGGCGGCGCTATCGGAAACGGCGTGACGGTGCGACATGCCGAGAAATATGGACGAACGCGTGAGCGATGTCAACGCGCATCCGTGCCATCCCGAGACACGCGTCTCGGGATGTGGACATCACCGTTCCGGACGGTCCGTCAACTCGTCGGGTGCACCCAGGGGTTGGGGCGGCACTTGATCCCGTCGATGTCCAGGGACTTCGTCTGCTGCTGCATCACGGGGGCGAGCGCGCCCGGTGTGCGGCAGCTCACGTGGCCGTGCCCGAGGCGGTGTCCGACCTCGTGGTTGATGAGCATCTGGCGATAGGCGTACATCGCCTTCGGGCCGAAGGTCACCGAGCCCTGCGCCCAGCGGAAGGCGTTGATCATCACGCGCTGGGTGGAGGCGGAGTCGCAGGAGACGTTGTCGACGGTCGTGTCGAGACCGGACTTCGCGCACCACGCGCCGGTGGTCCCCGGACTGGCGAGGGTGATCACGAACTCCGGCTCGCCGCTGGAAATGCGCTCGAAGGTCATCTCGTCCTTGCCGGCCCAGCTGCGTTTGTCGTTGAGGGTCTTCTGCACGGCGTCGGCGAAGAGCTTCGGATCGAGACCGAGCCCCTTCTCGACGTCGACCCGGTAGCGGATCAGCTTCCCCTTGCCGGGCGCCTTCTGCAGGCCCGGTACGGTCTCGAACTCCCCGGGGCCCTTCAGCTTCGGGTCGATCGGGAACTGGTGGGTCATCAGCTGCTCGTACGTCGGCGGGGTGGCGGCGGGCGCCGGCTTCGCCGGGACGGCACGGTCGTCCGAGCGGGAGGCGGAGCCGTCCGTGGGCCGCTCGCTCGGCTGCCCGGCGGCGCGGGCGGGCGGGGTCTCGTCCCGGTCGGCGACCTGTCCGGTGACGACGACGGCGAGGACGGTGGCGACGGCTGCGGCCGCGACGCCGGTGAGCGTACGACCCAGGCCGCCCCGGCCCGTCGGCGTCTCCGCCTCGGTGCTGTCCTCCTCGCGCCGCGGCGCGGGGATGAACGGCGCCTCGGGCTCGGCGAGTTCGGTCGCGGCGGCGCGGCGGGGAGCGTGGACCCCGGGGCGCGGCGCGGAGGCCTCGTCGTGCTGCGGGTGCCCGCCCCGCACGGACGCGGCGTAGACGGGCACACCGTGCGCGGGCGTCCCGGACGCGGCGTGCGCGGGCGCCTGACCGACGAACGCGGGGGTGCCGTGAGCGGGCGTGGCGTGCCGACCCTGCGGGGTGCCGTACGGCGCGGGAGCGCCGGGTCGCGGGCCGCCAGGTCGTGAGGTCCCCTGGGCGGGGCCCCCGTACTGGGGAGTCCCGTGCGCCGGGGTCCCCTGCGCGGGACCGCCGGGGCGCGGCGCGCCAGGTCGGGAGGCGCCGGGGCGTGGGGCCCCCTGAGCCGGGCCCCCGTACTGGGGAGTCCCCTGCGCGGGAGTCCCTTGCGCGGGAGCACCGGGGCGCGGCGCGCCCTGTCGCGGGGCCCCCTGCGCCGGAACCCCGTACCGGGGAGCCCCGTACTGAGGAGTCCCGTGCGCCGGGGTCCCGTACATCGGCGTGCCCTGTGCCGGCGTCCCGTACATCGGTGTGCCGTGTGCCGGCGTGCCGTACCCCTGGGTCGTGGCGCCCTGGCCGGCGCCGGGGCCGCCCGGCGTTCGGCGGCGGCGGCCCGTGCCGGGCTGGGGGCCCGTCGGGGGCGTCCCCGCCTGTGGCTGCGGCCCGGTGTCGGGCACCGAGGGCGCGGCCCCCTTGCGACTATGTCGTCCCACGCCCCGGATCAGCTCCCGCCGTGATCGGCGATCAGGTCCCGGACGGCCTGGGCGACCGTCTCGGGGTACTCCATCATCGCCACGTGCCCCGCCTCGGGGAGGCTCAGCAGGCGCGAGCCGCGGAAGGCGGCGGCCGCCCTGCGGGCCATCCGGTACGAGACGAGCCGGTCGCGCCCACCGTAGACCAGCAGCGTCGGGGCGAGGACCCGTTCGGCCTGACGCCACAGTCCGTGCTGCCCGCCGAGGGTGTACGCGTCGACGATGCCGCGCGAGGAGCGGGCCATCGCGTCCCAGAAGTAGGGGAGCTCCAGGCGCCGCTCCATCTCCTCCACGGCGTGCCGGAAGCCCTCCTCGGTGACCTGGCCGGGGTCCCCGTAACAGAGCGAGAGGACGCCCTTGACCCGCTGCTCGGCCGTCCAGTCCTTGGTGAGCTTCGCGAAGAACGAGGCGATGCCGGGCACCGCGAGCAGCGCGGTGGGCCAGGCGGTGCGCTGGGCGCGCAGCTCGGGCAGGGCCGGGGAGATCAGCGTGAGGGTGCGGACCAGGTCGGGCCGGACCGCGGCGACGCGCGTGGCGACGGCGCCGCCCATCGAGTTGCCGAACAGGTGGACCGGTCCGCGTCCGGCGGCGTCCAGGAGCCGGATGACGGCGCGGGCGTGCCCGGTGACCGAGTAGTTGCCGTCGTCGGGCGGCGGCGAGTCGCCGAAGCCGGGCAGGTCGACCGCCTCGCCGTCGACCTGGTCCGCGAGCAGCGGCATGAGGTCGGACCAGTTCTGCGAGGAGCCGCCGAGGCCGTGGACGTACAGGGCGGGCGGCAGTCCGGGCCGGTTCCCCGGCCGGGCGCGCACGGTGAGGGTGAGTCCGGGCAGCGCGACGGAGCGGAGTTCCTCGCCGTCGGCGACCCGTACGGTGCGGATCGGCGACGCGGGTGAGGCGGCGGCGGTCCGGGTTTCCGGCAGCTCGGTCGAGGACATGGCCGCAATATTACGAGACGATCACGCGCCGACGCGTGTGGGTGGGGTCACAGGTGCGTGTGCGGCGGGGCGCGTTCGCTCCTAGGCTCGAAGAGAGGGCCATCGGGAGCACCGCGACCCGCACCCCGGAAGGAACCTCATGACTGTCGATCCCAGCGAGCCGGACACATTCACCGAGGAAGAGGTCGTCGTGCTGGACCAGGAAATCCCGGAGGCGGACGCCGCCGAGCAGCACACCGAACTGCAGCAGCGAGAGGACGAGCAGCCGACGCATCTGGAGCGCGACTCGGCGAACGAGGCGGACTCGTCCGAACAGGCGCGCGTCGTCGCCCTCGACGAGGACGACTACCGGTGAGCACGCGACTCCCGCGGATTTGTTCGGTTTAATCTTGAATCGACTGTCGACCAAGGCGTCCGGTCCGTGAAATTCTGCGTTCGCACCGCGCACAGCCGGGTTACCCAAAAGTACGATGGCGGCGCGGCGCGACAGCGCGCATGGATCGATTTTTGGGAGGCCGCGTGAGCGCCATCGAGCAGACAGAGGCAGCACGCCCTCGGGGCACGCGCCTGCCGCGACGTGCCCGACGGAACCAGCTGCTCGGCGCGGCCCAGGAGGTCTTCGTCGCCCAGGGGTACCACTCCGCCGCCATGGACGACATCGCCGAGCGGGCCGGCGTCAGCAAGCCGGTGCTGTACCAGCACTTCCCCGGGAAGCTGGAGCTCTACCTCGCGCTGCTCGACCAGCACTGCGAGGCTCTCTTGCAGGCCGTGCGCACGGCGCTGGCCTCCACCACGGACAACAAGCTCCGGGTCGCGGCGACGATGGACGCGTACTTCGCGTACGTGGAGGACGAGGGCGGCGCGTTCCGTCTCGTCTTCGAGTCCGACCTGACCAACGAGCCCGCCGT
The DNA here is from genome assembly GCF_014203895.1 of Streptomyces nymphaeiformis. Classification (GTDB taxonomy): domain Bacteria; phylum Actinomycetota; class Actinomycetes; order Streptomycetales; family Streptomycetaceae; genus Streptomyces; species Streptomyces nymphaeiformis. The sequence goes on from NZ_JACHJY010000005.1 coordinate 643,500, forward strand.
ACGCGAGCGCGTGGACCGGGTCAGCCTGCAGTGCGCCGAGGCCATCTCCGACGTCATCGCCGAGGACACCGGCCTGTCGAAGGACGAGTCGATGCTGCTCGCCGTCGGCCTGGGCGGCGTCTCCCAGGTCGTGGCCCGGTACTGGCTGTCGAGCGGGTCCGGCATCCCCCGCGACAAGGCGGTCGGCCTGCTCACCTCGCTCGCCTGGCGCGGCATCGCGGGCTTCCCGCTGCACCCGGTGGACGGCCAGCTGAGCGCCGAGGGCCACTGACCGCTCGCGCGCGCCGCTCCCCCGAGCTCTCGGCTTCGCTCGAGCAGGGGGACCCCTTCGGAGCCCTGTTCGCTCCTGGCGTGCGGCGGCTGACCCGTGCGGGTCCCCTCACCGGGCTAATGTGTGCTGCGTACGGCGCGGGTATTCGCGCAACGCTGACCGTTCGGAGGGACATAGCCGTGGAGGTCAAGATCGGCGTGCAGCACGCACCCCGGGAGATCGTTCTGGAGAGCGGGCAGTCCGCCGAGGAGGTCGAGCGCGCGGTGGCCGACGCGCTGGCCGGCAAGGCGCAGCTGCTCAGCCTCTCGGACGAGAAGGGCCGCAAGGTCCTCATTCCGGCCGAGAAGATCGCGTACGTGGAGCTCGGCGAGCCCGCCGTGCGCCGCGTGGGTTTCGGCGCGCTCTGAGCCCCGGATCTGACGGGAAAGGCCCGGTGGACCGCTTCGGTCCACCGGGCCTTTCGTCTGTCCGTACGTCCGATACTCCCACGTCAGGGCGTACGAAAGGATTGCGTTCCGGACGCCGGGGGTAGGACGCCCATGACCGCAACGCCCGCCCCGCAGCACCCCTCGCGAGGTGATCCGACGTGTTCCTGGAAGTCCTCGGCTCCGCCCTGCTCGGTTTCGCGCTGGCCTGGGCCGCCGTGCTCCGGCTGCCCGACCGCCTCCCCGTCCGGGCGGTCGTGCTCCTGACCGGGACGCTCGGCGGCGTCTTCGGCGCGCTCGTGACGCACGGGGCGCTCGGCCCGGGCCACTTCCTCGCCACCCTGATCGGCGCGGTGGCCGTGGCGGCGGTGCTGCTCTCGCTGCTGATCCGCCCGGCCTCGCGCAGACTGCGCCGATCAGCCGCGGTCTGACCGGCGCGAGCGCCTCGGGCGGCGGGCGCGGCACGTCGGACCGACCCACGCGTGGTGCGCCGAGCCGTGCGGCTCAGGCGCCCGGGGCCGACCGGCCCGGGACACCTCGAACCGCGACCGCGACGGCCTCAGGCCGCGAGGCCCAGGGCCGCCATGCGCTTGGTGTGGGCCTCGGTGATGCGGGAGAACATCCGGCCGACCTCCGCGAGGTCGAAGCCGTCCGCCACGCCGCCGACCAGCATCGTCGAGAGCGCGTCGCGCTCGGCGACCACGCGCTGGGCCTGCGAGAGCGCCTCGCCCATCAGGCGGCGCGCCCAGAGCGCGAGCCGGCCGCCGACGCGCGGGTCGGCGTCGATCGCGGCGCGGACCTTCTCCACCGCGAAGTTGCCGTGGCCGGTGTCGTCGAGCACCGCGAGGACGAGCCCGCGCGTGTCGGAGTCGAGGCGGGCCGCGACCTCGCGGTAGAAGTCACTGGCGATCGAGTCGCCCACGTACGCCTTGACCAGGCCCTCCAGCCAGTCCGACGGCGCGGTCAGGCGGTGGAAGTCGTCGAGGGCCTTCGCGAAGGGCTCCATGGCCGCCGTCGGCTCGGCGTCGACGGCCGCGAGGCGGTCCCGCAGCCGCTCGAAGTGCTGGAACTCGGCCGCGGCCATCTTCGCCAGCTCCGCCTTGTCCGCGAGGGTCGGCGCCAGCTTGGCGTCCTCGGCGAGCCGCTCGAAGGCCGCGAGCTCTCCGTAGGCGAGGGCGCCGAGGAGGTCGATCACGGCGGCGCGGTACTGCGGCTCGGCGGAAGCCTCCGCCCAGTCCTTGGCGGCGATCCCGGTGGGTGTGGCGTTGTCAGGCGTCTCCATGAAGCGCACAATAGCCCGCTCGCGAGGCCCGGGAAGGTCCTGGTCAATCACTGTGACCGTGCCCTCATCACGTTTTCTCCCGACACACATGCGCGAATCCGGGGTACAGTGGTAAGGCGCCTGCTGAGTATGCGGACATGCTTTCGCACGTTCGGACGTACCCGGTGGGCCGACTCATGAATGAGGATGCCCGGTCGGTGGCCCGATCGGCTCCGGCCCGACAGCCCTTCCGGCGGACCCGCGGAAGGGTCACCCTCAGCGGTACGACGCTCGAGCGACGGCAGTGGTCCCGTGCCACCCGGCGGTGATCTCCCCCGATCCCCCGGAAGATCCAGGCACGGTACGACCCCCTTCGTTCGCCTCGCGCCGCGTCTCACAGAAGAGGCAGCACCCTGACTACGACTTTCCGTGAACTCGGAATCCTCCCTGAGACGGCCGAGGCCCTGGAGGCCGTCGGCATCGTCACCCCCTTCCCCATCCAGGAGATGACCCTTCCGGTCGCCCTCACCGGCACCGACGTCATCGGCCAGGCGAAGACCGGCACGGGCAAGACCCTCGGTTTCGGCCTCCCCATCCTGGAGCGCGTCACCGTCCCGACGGACGTCGAGGCCGGCCGGGCCAAGCCCGAGCAGCTGACCGACGCCCCGCAGGCGCTCGTCGTCGTCCCCACCCGCGAGCTGTGTCAGCAGGTCACCAACGACCTGCTGACCGCCGGCAAGGTGCGCAACGTCCGCGTGCTCGCCATCTACGGCGGCCGGGCGTACGAGCCGCAGGTCGAGGCGCTGCAGAAGGGCGTCGACGTCGTCGTCGGCACCCCCGGCCGTCTGCTCGACCTGGCCGGCCAGCGCAAGCTCGACCTCTCGCACGTGAAGGTCCTCGTCCTCGACGAGGCCGACGAGATGCTCGACCTGGGCTTCCTGCCCGACGTCGAGAAGATCATGAACATGCTTCCGGCCAAGCGCCAGACCATGCTGTTCTCGGCGACCATGCCGGGCGCGGTCATCGGCCTGGCCCGCCGCTACATGTCGCAGCCGACGCACATCCGGGCCACGTCGCCCGACGGCGAGGGCGCGACCGTCGCGAACATCAAGCAGCACGTGTACCGCGCGCACAACATGGACAAGCCGGAGATGGTCTCCCGCATCCTGCAGGCCAACGGCCGCGGGCTCGCGATGATCTTCTGCCGTACGAAGCGCACGGCGGCCGACATCGCCGAGCAGCTGGAGCGGCGCGGCTTCGCCTCCGGCGCCGTCCACGGCGACCTGGGCCAGGGCGCCCGCGAGCAGGCGCTGCGCGCCTTCCGCAACGGCAAGGTCGACGTGCTGGTCTGCACCGACGTCGCCGCGCGCGGCATCGACGTCGAGGGCGTCACGCACGTCATCAACTACCAGTCCCCCGAGGACGAGAAGACGTTCCTGCACCGCGTGGGCCGCACCGGCCGCGCGGGCGCCAAGGGCACGGCCGTGACGCTGGTCGACTGGGACGACATCCCGCGCTGGCAGCTCATCAACAAGGCCCTGGAGCTGGACTTCCACGAGCCGGTCGAGACGTACTCCTCGTCCCCGCACCTCTACGAGGACCTGGACATCCCGGCGGGCACCAAGGGCATCCTGCCCCGCTCCGAGCGGACCCGCGCGGGTCTGGGCGCGGAGGAGCTGGAGGACCTGGGCGAGCCCGGCGGCCGCCGTGGCCGCGGCCCGAAGGCCGCCGAGAAGGCCGAGGAGCGCCCGGCCCCTACGCGGACCCCGCGCCAGCGTCGCCGCACCCGCAGCGGCAGCGACCTGGGTGACGCCCCGGTGTCGGCGGCCCCGGCCGTCGAGACCCCGTCGGACGAGACCCCTGCGGAGCCGGGCCCGCGCACCCCGCGCCGCCGCCGTCGCACCCGCGTGACGGCGCAGGTCATCGAGGCGCAGGCCGCCGAGGCCGCGGCCAAGGCGCCGGTCGTCGAGGCCCCGGCCGCCGAGCCGGTCGTCGAGACCCCGGCCAAGGAGCCGGTCGTCGAGGCCCCCGTCGCCGAGACGCGGACCGCCGAGGCCCCGGCCAAGGCGTCCGTCTTCACGGCCCCCGTCGCCGAGGCCCCCGCCGTCGCGGCCCCGGTCGTCGAGCAGCCGAAGGCGGAGGAGCCGAAGGCCCCCCGTCGCCGGAGCCGTGCCGCCCGCCCGGCGACCGCCGAGCCGGTCGCCGCCCCGGTCGCCGCTCGGGTCGAGCGGACCCCCGTGGCCTCGGCCCCGGCCCCGCGCCGCCGCGCCCGGGTGGTGCGCCAGGCCGAGGAGACCGTGACGTTCCAGACGCCCGAGTCCGCCGCGGTCGCGCTGATGGCCGAGCGGTCCGTCGAGGCGCCGGTCGTCGAGGCCGCCCCGGTGGTCGTCGAGGAGCCGAAGGCGGCTCCGCGCCGCCGTACGGCCAAGAAGGCCGTCGCGGAGCCGGTCGTCGAGGCGCCCGTCGCCGCGGCTCCGGTCGTCGAGGCCGTCGCCGCCCCGGTGGCCGAGCCCGTCGTCGAGACCCCGGTCGCCGAGGTCCCCGCGCCGCGTCGTCGCCGCACCGCCCGCCGTCCCGCCGGGTCCCCGGTGACCGCCGAGGCGCCGGTGGCCGAGGCCCCGGCCGCCGAGCCGGTCGTCGAGACCCCGGTCGCGGAGGAGCCGGCGCCGCGCCGCCGCCGTGCGGCCCGCCGTCCCGCCGGGTCCCCGGCGACGGCCGAGTCCACCGGCGAGGTCATCGTCATCGCCGCCCCGGTCACCGCGCCGGTCGCCGAGCCCGTCGTGGAGGAGGCCCCGAAGAAGGCCGCCCCGCGTCGCCGCACGACGAAGAAGGCCGCGGCGGCCGAGCCGGTCGCCGAGACCGTCGAGGCGCCGGCGACCGAGGAGGCCCCGAAGAAGGCCGCTCCCCGCCGCCGCACGGCCAAGAAGGCGGTCGCGGCCGAGGCTCCCGAGGCGTCCGCGCCGAAGACCGAGCCGAAGGCTCCGGCCCGCCGCCGTACGACCAAGAAGGCCGCTGCGGCCGAGGTCGAGGCGCCGGCGACCGAGGAGGCCCCGAAGAAGGCGGCTCCCCGCCGCCGTACGACGAAGAAGGCTGCGGCTCAGCCCGAGAGCTGACCCGCGCCTCCACCACCGAGCGGCCCGGCCCCCATCAGGGGCCGGGCCGCTCGGCCGTGCGGCCCCCGTGCGGGGCCGCACCCCGTGCCGGAGACCGGCGCGCCGCGTGGGCTCCCGCGCCGTTACAGTCCAGATATGAGCAAGCCCCGTTCCCTCGTCCTCCCTCCCCGCACCCGTGCCCACCGCCTGGAGACCGCGCGCGGGCCGTTCGCCGTGCTCGACACCGCGGCGGCGGGTGCGCGGCGGGGCACGGTGCTGCTGCTGCCCGGGTACACCGGCAGCAAGGAGGACTTCCTCGGGCTGCTCGGGCCGCTGAGCGAGGCCGGGTACCGGGCCGTGGCCGTGGACGGGCGCGGGCAGAACGAGTCGCCGGGACCCCGGGGCCGCGCCGCCTACCGCCGCAGGGCGCTCGCGCTCGACGCGGTGGCGCAGGCGGCGGCGCTCGGGGACGGGCCCGTGCATCTGCTCGGGCATTCGTTCGGGGGCCTGGTGGCGCGCGCGGCGGCCGCCCTCGCGCCGGGCGCGTTCCGCTCGCTGACGCTGCTGTCCTCGGGCCCGGGCAGGGTGGCCAGGCCGCAGCGGATCCGGGTTCGGGTGCTGCGGGCCTCGCTCGCGGTGCTGCCGAAGGAGCGGGTGTGGCAGGCGATGTGCTGGCTGGACAGCCGGGGCGAGGAGCCGGACACGGACGACGCGCCGGAGCTCGCGGGCTTCCTGCGGCGCCGCTGGATGCGTACCCGGATCGCCCAACTCGCGGGCGCGGGGCGGCTCCTGCTGGACCGTCAGGACGGCACGGAGGGCCTCGCCGCGCTCCGTGTACCGCTGCACTTCGCGTACGGGGCGGACGAGATGGTGTGGGCGCCCGCGGACCTCCGCGCGGCGGCCGCCCGTACCGGCGCGCACCACACGGTCGTGGCGGGCGCGGGCCATTCCCCGAACGTGTCGCACCCCCAGGAGCTGGCGGACCGCCTGACCGGCTTCTGGGAGGAGACGAGCAGCCCGGCCAGGGCGGTCAGTACTGCGCTTTGAGGTGCTGCCAGAAGCCGTCGCGCAGGGCGCGCCGGAGCGAGGCGTGGCCGCGCAGGGAGCGGCTGAGGAGGCGCTCGGCCTCGACGAGCAGGTCCTGGTCGACGGGTCCGGGCAGGTAGGGCGCGCCGGGCAGGAGTTCGGCGAGCCGGTCCCGGCCGCGCTCGGCGAGCCAGGTCGCGGCGATCTGGGCGCCGACGAAGCGCACCTCCTCGCGGGAGGGCGGCGGCTCCCCCTCGTTCTCGTACGTGGTGACGGGGCGGCGCGTGACGTACGGGCGGCAGAAGTCCAGCTCGAAGGTGCGCTGGCTGTCGACCTCCCAGAGCAGCGCCTCGGCCTGGTTGCGTCCTTCGGCGGCCTCGATGCCCCAGAGGTGGACGCGGGCCCCGTAGCCCTGGGCGGCCTCGACGGCGGAGACGAGGTCCTCGTCGCCGCCGACGAGGGCGGCGTCGCTGATGGCGCGGTGGCGGGCGAGGGACTCCAGGTCGGTGCGGATGAGGGAGTCGACGCCCTTCTGCTGGTTGTTGGCGTTGAGGTTGCCGAGGCGGACCTTGACGTCGGGGAGCTCGGCGATGGCCTGCTGCTCGGGGGTGTGGATGCGGCGGCGGGCTCCGTCGTACCAGTAGACGCGGAGGAGTCTGCTGTCCGCGAAGATCGTGCGGGCCTTGTCGATGAAGGCCTCGATCAGGCCCTCGGCGTCGAGGTCGAAGGAGCGCCGGTCCTCGGTGCCCGTCACCAGCAATCCGGCCGCAGCATGGACGTAACCCGCGTCGACGAAGATGGCGTGGGTCGAGGGGGTCTTGGCCACCTCGGCCAGCATCCGCTGCAGGAGCTCATTGGTGCGCTCCAGGCGGGCGTCCAGCGCGTGCAGGCGGGCGTCGGTGTCGGTCGCGGTCGGCTGGGTGGTGTCTGCGTCGTTCATACGGGGCTCATTGTCCGCCGCTCCGGGCCCGGCCGCCACACTCCCCTACCCGCCGGTAGTTAGCCATCCGAAAATTTTCCTTAGCGTAAGGAATGTTTGCAGGATGCATGACGTTGGACCCCTGTGTAACGCAGTTCTCCGCCCAGGAGGATCAACTCAGACGAAGGGAGAAGCCCGTGCGCTTCGAAATCCTGCGACTCGACGACATCGACGGCACGCCTGTCGACTCGACCGTCGTGGACGCCGCCTCCGTCAATCGGATCGTGCAGCAGGCCGCCGCGATCGGCCAGCGCATCTGGATCCGCCCCGCCGAGACCTCGGCCTCGTAACAGGCCGGGTTCCACACCACGCACCGCGCCCCCGCACGGACTTCGCAGCAGCGGAATCCGTACGGGGGCGCAGTGGGTTCTGAAGGGGTTCAGGCGTTCTGGATCACCTGGGTGACGCCGTTGATGATCTGCTGCACCGCGATGGCGGAGAGCATCATGCCGGCGAGGCGGGTCACCAGGACGACGCCGCCGTCCTTGATGACGCGGATGATCAGCAGCGAGTACCGCATGGTCAGCCAGAGCACGACGTGCATGGCGGCGATGGCGGTCCACACGGAGACCTGCGAGGCGACGCCGTCGGCGTTCTGCACGGCGAGGATGACCGAGACGATCGCGCCGGGCCCGGCGAGCAGGGGCATGCCGAGCGGGACGAGGGCGACGTTGACGTCCTTGGTCTGCTTGGGCTCGTCGTTCTTGCCGGTGAGCAGGTCGAGCGCGATGAGCAGCAGCAGGAGGCCGCCCGCGATCATCAGCGCGGGGACGGAGACGTGCAGGTAGTCCAGGATCTGCTGGCCCAGGAGGCCGAAGACGGTGATGACGCCGAAGGCGACGCAGACGGCCTGCCAGGCCATCCGTCGCTGCACCTTGGCCGGGCGGCCGGAGGTGAGGGCGAGGAAGATCGGGGTGATCCCGGGGGGATCCATGATGACGAAGAGGGTGAGGAACAGCGAGCCGAAGACGGCGACGTCGAACACGGTGGGGTTGCCTTGCGGGAGCTGGAACGGTGGGGTGTGGCCCTACGGGGCGGAATCCGGGATTCCGGCGTCAGGGCATGAGGAGCGCGACCCCGCGCACGACGCGGAGCCGTACGGGGGCGAGCCAGAAGAGGAAGGGCCTGGGGGCGGAGCCGGGTCGGCGACGCACGCGACGTCGGCGGACCTGACGCGCCCGGACACGGACCGACCGGGGAGCGGGCTCCCCTGGCCGGCGGTCAGGGCGGCGGGCCGGCCCCTGAGTCCCGGGGCGGGGCCGCACGTCCCAGGACGCCGGAGTGGCCTCAGGCGACGGGTCCGCCGGCGCCCGGGACCGGGAAGGCGCCCGAGGCGCGGCGGGTGATCTCGCCGTAGATCTCGGGGTCGGTGGTGTACTCGCCGAGGCGGCAGGTCTTGCGGCTGCCGTGGTAGTCGCTGGAGCCCGTCGTCAGCAGGCCGAGCTCCTTCGCGAGTCCGCGCAGCCGGGCCCGCGTCGCCTCGTCGTGGTCCATGTGGTCGACCTCGATGCCGTCGAGTCCGGCCTCGGCGAGCCGGGCGATCGAGGCCTCCGGCAGCACCTGGCCGCGCTTGACGGCGAGCGGGTGCGCGAAGACGGTGACCCCGCCGGCCGCCTTGACGAGGCGGATCGCGTCGACCGGGTCCAGCTCGTGCTTCTCGACGTACGCCCGGCCGCCGTCGGCGAGCCACTCGGGCGTGAACGCGCCGGACACGTCCGGGACGACCCCGAGCTCGACGAGCGCCTCGGCGACGTGCGGGCGGCCCACGGAGCCGTCGCCGGCGATCCGGGCGACCTGCTCCCAGGTGACGGGGACGCCGAGCTCCTGGAGCTTGCCGACCATGCCGCGGGCGCGCGGCACCCGGTCGTCGCGGACGAGCTCGCGCTCGGCGAGGAGCGCGGGCTCCTCGGGGTCGAAGAGGTACGCGAGCATGTGCAGCCCGATGCCGTCCATCCGGCAGGACAGCTCGGCGCCGGTGACGAGGGTCAGCCCCTCCGGCAGGGCCGCGAGCGCCTCGGCGTGACCGCGGGTGGTGTCGTGGTCCGTGAGCGCGACGACGTCGAGACCGGCCGCGGCGGCGTTCCGGACGAGGTCGGCCGGGGAGTCCGTGCCGTCGGAGGCCGTGGAGTGGGTGTGCAGATCGATGCGCACGACGCGGTACTCCAGGGGCTCGGCACGGACGAGGGACGCTCCAGCATAACGGGCGAATCGAACACGCCCGTACGGAACGTCACGGAGCTCACCCCTGGCCGAGCAGCCTCGGGGTGAGCGCGCCGCAGGGCAGCAGGTCGACCTCGGCCCCGGCGTCCCGCAGGTCCGTCAGGACCAGCTCGTCGTACATGAGGAGGCCGGACTGCTCGGGCCAGACGATCGCCCACAGCCACAGGCCGCGCGCCTCGCCCGCGAAGACCGCGCGGTCCTGCGGGGCGCCGGTGACGTGCCAGAGCGGCGTGGGCCGCCCCGCGGCGAGCATCTTCACCTGGGGCGGCTTGTCGATGGCCATGCCGGAGCCGGGATCGAGGCCGTCGATGCCGGCGTACCGCGCGCCGAGTCCGACGCCGAGCTCCTCGGCGACCAGGAGCAGCTCGCCGATCCCGCCGAGCGGGCCGGGCCCCGAGCAGGCGACGGCCGTCGCGCGTCCGCCGCTGCGGTCGTCCCCGGCGTACGCGACACCGGTGAAGAGCCAGCCGACGGGGAGGGGCCACGGCATCCACACCGGGACGTGGGACCTGTTCACCACGACCCCGAGGCCCTCGACGCTGGGCGGGATCACGGGCTGGAGCGGGTGCACCGAGCCGTGCACATCACACTGCCAGGAGTCGGCGAAGAGACCGGGCGCCCTGACCCGGCCACCGCACTTCGGACAACTGGGTTCGCCCCTCATAGGTCTCAACGGTCCTAGCTCTTCCGCCCCGCGTCAAGGACGACCGCGAACGATCACCCGTCCGGCCCGGACCGTTCACCCAGGGCGTCCGCCGCCGGCGGTTCAGTCCAGATCCACGGACCTGCGCAGCGGATCGCGCAGGTCCGTCCCCTTGGCCAGCCAGCGCTCCTCCAGGGCCTTCGCCCCGTGCACCCGCTTCCACGCGGCCTCGTTGGAGGTCATCGGGAGCAGCGGCAGGAAACGCACCGGGTCCATCGGCTCGTCGAGCTCCAGGTCCTCGACCAGACCGCCCGACTCGGCGACGAGCACCGAGCTGAAGGGGGCGCCGGGCCAGAGCGGGTCGCCGACGTCGAGCGAGGCGCCCGGGGCCACGACGACGCCCTCGACCTGCGGGGTGGCGGCGAGGACCGCGAGCGGGCGCAGCACCTTGTCGGTGTCGGCGAGCCCGCCCCGTACGGTCAGGACGAGCTCCGCGCGCGGGCCCTTCACCGGGTCGGCGAGCGCGGAGGTCGGATCGGCCATCGGCTGTGCGGACATCCCGAGGGTCGCGTACCGCACGAGGTCGCCGTCGACGAAGCGCAGCACCTCGATCCGGTCCGTGCCGAGGAAGGTGACCGCGGCCCGCGCGTCCGGTTCGCCGAGCGCCGTACGCAGCCGGGCCTCGACGAGTGCAAGAACTTCTCCCATGCGGGGAGCATAGATCGCGTATGGAACGGGCAAAGGAAGGGATTGACCCTCTGTCGGCTGATAGTGTTGGCCACTGGTCGGGATTCCCGACTGCTCGTCACACGTCATCCCCCACAGGGGACCGGCCGGAGGAGGTGGGACTGCGATGGACCGAAGTCGATCGGGCAGTACCAGCCGCTCTTCCGCCGCTCCGCACCCCAGCCCGGTGCTCTCTTTCCGGTGACGTCCGGGTCCGGCACGGACCCGCCCCTCCCGGCATCTCGCACGACGGAAGAGCAATTTTCGCCTTTCCCTGTCTGTAGCGACCGCCGTCACCGCGCCCCCTTCGGTGCCGCCCGCTTTGTGGACGACGCACGTCTCCGTCCCCATTCCGGGCTGTGCCACGCTCGCGCGCCGACGGCTGATCCGTGAAGGAGCACAGCCATGTCGATGATCCGCGACCTCACCGCCGCCGTCCGCCCGAGCCTGCGGCACACCCTCCGCAAGACCCCCACCACGTACACCTCGTACGACCCCACCCGCGACCACTCGGCCTCCAGCGCCGTGGTCGACTGCGCCGTCTACCGCGACGGACGCCGGGTCGACGACCGCGCCTGCCTGACGCCGCGCGGCGCGATGCGCCAGGTGCGGGAGAGCGGCGGCTTCGCGTGGATCGGCCTGCACGAGCCGACCGAGGCCGAATTCGCCGGTATCGCCGCCGAGTTCGGGCTGCACCCGCTCGCCGTCGAGGACGCCGTCCACGCCCACCAGCGGCCCAAGCTGGAGCGGTACGACGACACCCTCTTCACCGTCTTCAAGACCATCCACTACGTCGAGCACGCCGAACTCACCGCGACCAGCGAGGTCGTCGAGACCGGCGAGGTCATGGTCTTCACCGGCCCCGACTTCGTCATCACCGTCCGGCACGGCGGCCAGGGCTCCCTGCGCAACCTCCGCCACCGCCTCCAGGGCGAGCCGGAGCTCCTCGCCAAGGGCCCCTCCTCGGTCCTGCACGCCATCGCCGACCACGTCGTCGACGGCTACATCGCGGTCGCCGACGCCGTCGAGCTGGACATCGACCAGCTGGAGATCGACGTCTTCTCGCCGGCCGCCAAGGGCTCCACCCGCGGCGCCGACACCGGCCGGATCTACCAGCTCAAGCGCGAGGTGCTGGAGTTCAAGCGGGCCGTCACGCCGCTGCTGCGCCCGATGCAGCTGCTCTCCGAGCGGCCGATGCGACTCGTCGACCCCGACATCCAGAAGTACTTCCGGGACGTCGCCGACCACCTCGCCCGCGTCCAGGAGCAGGTCTTGGGCTTCGACGAGCTCCTCAACTCGATCCTCCAGGCCAACCTGGCGCAGGCGACCGTCGCGCAGAACGAGGACATGCGCAAGATCACCTCGTGGGCGGCGATCGTCGCCGTCCCCACGGCGGTCTGCGGCGTGTACGGCATGAACTTCAAGTACATGCCGGAGCTGGAGTGGAAGTACGGCTACCCGATGGTGCTCGGCGCCATCGCCGTCATCTGCTTCACCATCCACCGCACCCTCAAGCGCAACGGCTGGCTGTAGATAGGCTTCGGCCATGACCGACACGCTGCTCACCGGCGCCCTCGTCGAGGAGGCCACCAAGAAGTCCGGCCTCGTCTGGGTGCGGGGCACCGGCCCCGCCCGCGCGCTCTGGCACGTCTGGCACGACGGCGCCGCGCACGTCGTCGGCGACGGCCCCGGCGAGCAGCCGCTGCCGGGCCTGGTGGACGGCGGCACGGCCGAGGTGACCGTCCGCAGCAAGGACAAGGGCGGCCGGCTCGTCGCCTGGACCGCCGCCGTCCATGAGGTCTCCCCCGGCACGGAGGAGTGGGACGCGGCGGTCGCCGAGCTGAAGGGCAAGCGGCTCAACGCCCCCGACGGCGAGGCCATGCCGGAGCGCTGGGCGCGCGAGTGCCGCGTGGTGCGCCTCGACCCCCGCTCCTCGACCACGGAGCTCCCGGACGGCTCCCTGGCCGCCGTCCCGCTGCCGACGGCGGCCAACACCCGCCGGCCGATCCCGGCGGGCCTGCCGAAGCTGCTCCTCCGGAAGAAGAAGCGCTAGGCCCTAGGTACGGGGCAGCTGCTTGCCGTAGTCGAGGGTCTCCTCCTTCGACGGCGCGGCCAGCGGGAAGTCCTTGTTCCACTCGGACAGCACCACCACGCCCGCTCCCCCGCCCCGCGCGAACTGCACGGGGTACGGCACGCCGTCCAGGGACACGTCGAGCGTGCCGCCCTCGCCGTCGGCCCCGCCCTTGACCTTGACCGTGCGGACCCCGCCGATCTGGTCCCGGTCGCCCTTGACCTTCTCGCCGTGCAGGCCGATCAGACCGTCGAGGAGCGGCCCCATCTCCGTGAAGCCGCGCAGCTGCTTGTACGAGGGGTCGCCCTGCGGGACCTTCACGTACTTGTCGCCGAGCGTGTCGGCGGCCTCGGAACCCGCCTCCGCGGCCCCGTGGGTCGCCTGGTCGTCGTGGTCCCAGAACCCCGCGTCGGCCTTCAGGTAGAGCGCGTCGCCGACCCGCAGCAGCTCGAAGGTGCTGTTCTTCGTCGTCACCGAGCCGGTGGCGCCGTCCTGCTTGAGGCGCATGTTCAGCTTGAACGTGCCGCCCTTGCTGACCAGCGTGCCGGAGAGCCGGACCGCCTTCGCCGCGTCCGCCGCGGTCTGCGCCTTGCTCTCGATCTCGGGCGCGGAGAGTCTCCCCACCCCGTTCGTCCCCTCGTCCGGGTCCGCGGCGCAGGCCGTGAGTCCCACCGTCAGTCCGGCGCAGAGCGCCAGGGGCGTGACGGCCCTGCGGATACGCGATGACGGGGTACGAACGGTCATCTGCGCTGCCTCTCGTGTCATGGGGGGGGCGACGGGCGCGGCCCGTACGGGGATGCCGGGGACGGCCCCGCTCCGGCCGGGCGGAGGGGCCGGGTCCGGTGCCGGGGGCCGATGGGGGAACGGCAGACCGCAGCGTACCCGGGACAGGTGAAGGGCCCCGCAGGCAGCCGTACGGAGGCACTGCCGGGGCGGGGCGGAACGGCACGGGCTAGCCTGAACCCGGCAAAGCTCTGCAATCCCCGGCAAAGCTCTGCGGGAACTCGCATCGGCGACTCGAATCGTGCGGAACCGAGGAGGCGCGTGGCATGGCGGCAGGCGCCCCCCGGATCTTCGTCTCCCATCTCGCCGGAGTCCCCGTCTTCGACCCCGTCGGCGACCAGGTCGGCCGCGTCAGCGACCTCGTGGCCATGCTCCGCGTCGGCCGCAGGCCGCCCCGGCTGCTCGGCATGGTCGTGGAGGTGCTGAGCCGCCGCCGCGTCTTCGTCCCCATGACCCGGATCACCGGCGTCGCCTCCGGCCAGGTCATCACCACCGGCGTCGTCAACATGCGGCGCTTCGAGCGGCGCCCCACCGAGCGGCTCGTCCTCGGCGAGCTCCTCGACCGGCGCGTGACCCTCGTCGAGTCGGGCGAGGAGGTCACCGTCCTCGACGTCGCCATCCAGCAGCTGCCCGCCCGCCGCGACTGGGAGATCGACAAGGTCTTCGTCCGCAAGGGCAAGGGCGGGGTCCTGAGCCGCAAGGGCGAGACGCTGACCGTCGAGTGGTCGGCCGTCACCGGCTTCTCCCTGGAGGAGCACGGGCAGGGCGCCGAGAACCTGCTCGCCACCTTCGAGAAGCTGCGCCCCGCCGACCTCGCCAACGCCCTGCACCACCTCTCCCCCAAACGGCGCGTCGAGGTCGCCGCCGCCCTCGACGACGACCGGCTCGCCGACGTCCTGGAGGAGCTGCCCGAGGACGACCAGGTCGAGATCCTCGGCAAGCTCAAGGAGGAGCGCGCCGCCGACGTCCTGGAGGCGATGGACCCGGACGACGCCGCCGACCTGCTGTCCGAGCTGCCCGAGGAGGACCAGGAACGGCTGCTCACCCTGATGCAGCCGGACGACGCGGCCGACGTGCGCCGGCTCCTGGCGTACGAGGAGCGCACGGCGGGCGGTCTGATGACGACCGAGCCGATCGTGCTGCGCCCGGACGCCACCGTCGCGGACGCGCTGGCCCGGGTCCGCCAGCAGGACCTGTCGCCGGCTCTCGCCGCGCAGGTGTACGTGTGCCGGCCGCCGGACGAGACGCCGACCGGGAAGTACCTGGGCACGGTGCACTTCCAGCGGCTGCTTCGCGACCCGCCGTTCACGCTGGTCAGCTCGATCGTGGACAGCGACCTGCCGCCGCTCGGCCCGGACACCCCGCTGCCGGCCGTGACCAGCTACCTCGCCGCGTACAACATGGTCGCCGCGCCCGTCGTCGACGAGAGCGGCTCGCTGCTCGGCGCGGTCACCGTCGACGACGTGCTCGACCACCTGCTGCCGGACGACTGGCGGGAGACCGAGTTCCACGAGGAGGGGTCCGGACATGGCCGCTGAACGCACCCAGGACCGGGAGCGGTCCGTGCCCCGCATCCGGCTCGACCTGCCGCGCGAGCGGCGGACCCGGCTGCTCCCCGAGTACGACCCCGAGGCCTTCGGGCGGCTCTCGGAGCGGATCGCCCGCTTCCTGGGCACGGGCAGGTTCCTGGTCTGGATGACCCTGACGGTCGTCGTCTGGATCGGGTGGAACGTCTTCGCGCCGTCGTCGCTGCGGTTCGACGAGTACCCCTTCATCTTCCTGACGCTCGCCCTGTCCCTCCAGGCCTCGTACGCGGCCCCGCTGATCCTGCTCGCGCAGAACCGGCAGGACGACCGGGACCGGGTCAACCTCGAACAGGACCGGAAGCAGAACGAGCGGTCGATCGCGGACACCGAGTACCTGACCCGGGAGATCGCGGCGCTGCGGATGGGCCTCGGCGAGGTCGCCACCCGCGACTGGATCCGCTCGGAGCTCCAGGACCTCATCAAGGAGATGGAGGAGCGCCGGGATCTATTCCCGTCCGGCGAGGACCGGGGAAGTGACGTACCCGACCGTTGACAGCCCTTTCATGCGCCCGTGGTCCGCGCCGTACCATCGTCGGTATGGCTACGGAAGACGCGGTGCTCGAAGCACTGGCGACGGTGAACGACCCTGAGATCAACAAGCCGATCACTGAGCTCGGCATGGTCAAGTCGGTGGAGATCGAACCGGACGGCAGGGTCGCCGTCACGGTCTACCTGACGGTCTCCGGGTGCCCGATGCGCGAGACCATCACGCAGCGCGTGACCGAGGCCGTCTCCCGGGTCGAGGGCGTCACCTCCGTCGACGTCTCGCTCGACGTGATGAGCGACGAGCAGCGCAAGGAGCTGGCGGCGGCTCTGCGCGGCACGAGCGCCGAGCGCGAGGTGCCCTTCGCGAAGCCGGGCTCGCTGACCCGGGTGTACGCGGTGGCGTCCGGCAAGGGCGGCGTCGGCAAGTCCTCCGTGACCGTGAACCTGGCCGCGGCGATGGCCGCCGACGGTCTGAAGGTCGGTGTCGTCGACGCCGACATCTACGGCCACAGCGTGCCGCGGATGCTGGGCGCGGACGGCCGTCCGACCCAGGTCGAGAACATGATCATGCCGCCGTCGGCGAACGGCGTGAAGGTCATCTCCATCGGCATGTTCACCCCGGGCAACGCGCCCGTCGTGTGGCGCGGCCCGATGCTGCACCGCGCGCTCCAGCAGTTCCTCGCGGACGTGTACTGGGGCGACCTGGACGTCCTGCTGCTCGACCTGCCCCCGGGCACCGGCGACATCGCGATCTCGGTCGCGCAGCTCGTGCCGAACGCGGAGATCCTCGTCGTCACGACCCCGCAGCAGGCCGCTGCCGAGGTCGCCGAGCGGGCCGGCTCGATCGCCGTGCAGACCCACCAGAAGATCGTCGGCGTCGTCGAGAACATGGCGGGCCTGCCGTGTCCGCACTGCGACGAGATGGTCGACGTGTTCGGCACGGGCGGCGGCCAGAAGGTCGCGGACGGCCTGACGCAGACCACGGGCGCGACGGTCCCGGTCCTCGGCTCGATCCCGATCGACGTACGGCTCCGCGAGGGCGGCGACGACGGCAAGCCGGTCGTCCTCTCCGACCCCGACTCCCCGGCGGGCGCGGCGCTCCGCGCCATCGCGGGCAAGCTCGGCGGCCGCCAGCGCGGCCTGTCGGGCATGAGCCTGGGCATCACGCCGCGCAACAAGTTCTGACACGACACGGCGAAGGGCGCCCCCCGACGGGGGCGCCCTTCGCCGTGTCTAGGCGCCGTACGCGCCGAGGTCCTTCACCTGCGAGAAACCGAGCCCGTACGCGCTCATCCCCCGCCCGTACGCCCCGATGTGCACATCCCCCGCGGACCCGGCGAGCACCCACCCGAACTCGGACTCCCGGTAGTGGAACGGCACCGGCACGCCGTCCACGGGCAGCGAGAGGCTCGTCCAGGCCGGCCCGTCGAGGTCGTCGGCGAGCTCGAAGGCCGTCTCGGTCTGCTGGTCCAGCCAGTGGTCCCGCAGCGCGTGGTCGAGCGAGGCGGGCCAGGTGTGGGCGAGGAGCCCGGAGCCGGCCAGCCAGGCGGCCGAGGAGACCGTGGTGGCGTCCAGGACGCCGGTGCCGTCCCCGGTGCGGCGGACGGGGTTCGCGGCCACCGTCACGACGACGGCGAAGCGCTCCTTCTCCGCGCCGCCGGCCTCGGACTTTATCGACGGCTCGTCACCGTGGCCCAGCGAGCCGTGCTGGACGGTGCCGTCCGCCGCCGTACCGACCTGCATCAGCCGGCGCGGGCCGGTGAACGCCTCGTCCAGCCCGTACCAGGCGAAGGGTGCGCGCAGAAAGCCATCGGCTTCCACCCGACTCGTCGTCTTCATTCCGGCCGCCTCCTCGTTCCGTCAACAGAGGGAGGATAGCCACCAGGGAGGAGCGGGTCGGTGACAGGCCGTCGTCAGGTGGCGTCCGAGTCGTACGGAGGACGCTCAGCGGCGCCCGGATCGTCCCGCTTGTCCTGCTTCTTCAGCAGGTCCGGGGAGCCGTTGACCGCGGTGGGCGCGGCCGAGGGCGCGGGTGCGGTCTCGCGGCCGTGGACGGCGTCGGCGACCTCGTTCATCTCCTTCTTGAGGTCGAACGTGCCGCGCAGCTCCTTGAGCTCCTTGAGGTCCTCGTTGTTCTCCAGCTGCTTGCGGAGGAACGTCTTGGGGTTGAGGTCCTCGAACTCGAAGTCCTTGAACTCCGGACCGAGCTCGCTGCGGATGTCCTGCTTCGCGCTGTCGGAGAACTCGCGGATCTTCCGGATGAAGCGCGAGACGTCCTGGATCACCTTCGGGAGCTTGTCCGGCCCGAAGACGAGCACGGCGAGGACCACGAGCGTCACCAGCTCGAGTGCGCCTATGTCGCTGAACACCTAGTAGCTCCTTCACGCCGGTCCAGGGCCCGGTCCACGGTACCCGCCCAAACTGTCGGACGGGTACCTCGTGGCGTCCGCGACGTGGCGCTCAGGTGCCCTGCGAGGATCCGAGCGTCAACGTCTTTGTCAGCTCTTTGCCGTCGCGGCTCAGGGTGAGCTCCAGCTTGTCGCCGGGACGGTGGGCGCGGATCTTCACGATGAGCTCCTCGCCGTTGTGCACGCGCTGGCCGTCGACCCGGGTGATGACGTCCCCCGGGCGGAGTCCGGCCTTGGCGGCGGGGCCGCCGGCGGTGACGGAGGCGGAGCCGTCCTTGCCCTTCTCGCCGACGCGGGCGCCGTCGCCGTTGAACTGCATGTCGAGGCTCACACCGATGACGGGGTGGGTGGCCTTGCCGGTGTTGATGAGCTCCTCGGCGACGCGCTTGCCCTGGTTGATCGGTATGGCGAAGCCGAGACCGATGGAGCCGGGCTGGCTCGCGCCGCCCTCGCCGTCGCCGGAGCCGCCGCCGGCGGCGCGGATCGCGCTGTTGATGCCGACGACCCGGGCCTTGGAGTCGAGCAGCGGGCCGCCGGAGTTGCCGGGGTTGATCGGGGCGTCGGTCTGCAGCGCGTCGACGTAGCTGATGTCGCTGCCGTCGCCCTTCTCGCCGCCGGCGGTGATCGGGCGCTCCTTGGCGCTGATGATGCCGGAGGTGACGGTGTTGGACAGGTCGAAGGGGGCGCCGATGGCGACGACGGGGTCGCCGACGCGGACGTTGTCGGAGTTGCCGAGCGGGAGCGCCTTGAGGCCGGAGACGCCGGTGACCTGGACGACGGCCAGGTCGTAGCCGGTGTCCTTGCCGATGAGCTTGGCGCGGGCGGTCTCGCCGCTGGAGAAGGTCACCGAGATGTCGCCGGAGGACGCGGCGCCGTCGACGACGTGGTTGTTGGTAAGGATGTGGCCCTTGTTGTCGAGGACGAAGCCGGTGCCGGTGCCGGAGGAGCCGTTGCCCCGGACGTGCAGGGTGACGACGCCGGGCAGGGCGCTGGCGGCGATGCCGGCGACGCTGTCGGGGGCGCGGCCGGTGTCCCCGGCCTCGGCCTGCGGCAGCTCGACGGTGGTGAGCCCGCCGTTCCGCTCGACGTACGCGCCGATGCCGCCGCCGATGACGCCGGTGACCAGGGCGAAGACGAGCGCCCCGGCGAGGGCGAGCCCCTTGCGGGACTTCTTCGCGGGCGCGGGCGCGGCACCCGGGGCGCCCCAGGGGTCGTACTGCACCCAGGGCGCGGCGGCGACGACCTGCGGCTGCGGCTGGACGTGCGCCTGCGGGTGCGGGTGCGCCTGAGGCGGTACGGAGGCGGCCGGGCGCTGCACGGGCGGCGCGGGCGCCCAGGGCCCCGGCTCGCCGTAGGGCGGCGTGCGGTACTCGTCGGGCGTGTGCAACGGCTGCCGCGCGGGCGCGTGCCCCTCGGCCCCGACGAGCACGGGGGCCGACTCCGCCGGAGGTACGACGGCGGGCTCGGACGCGGGGGCCGGCTCCGCCGGGGATGCGGCGGGAACAGCGGGCGCGGCGGACTCCGGCGCGGGCGCGGATTTCGTCATATCCACGGCCGGCGCGGGGGCCGACTCCGCGGGGGGCACGACGGCGGACTCCGACGCGGGCACAGCGGTCGGCTCCGCCGGGGAGGCGGCGTCAGCCGCCGCGGGCGCGGCGGTCGGCTCCGCCTGAGGTGCGGCGGCGGGCGCGGGCACGGTGGCCGGCTCCGCCGCAGGTGCGGCGGCGGGCGCGGGCACGGTGGCCGGCTCCGCCGCAGGTGCGGCGGCGGACTCCGGCGCGGGCGCGGACTTCGTCATATTCACGGCGGGGGCCTGCGGCTCCCCCGCCGGCCCGGCCTCGGCTGCCGCGGGCTCCGCCGCGACCGGCTCGGATTCCACAGCCTCGGGCGCGGCCGGAGCGGGCGGCTCCTGATTCGGGGTCGGCTGGGGCGCGGGCAGCGGGAAGTCGCCGTCGGCCTCCTCGGGTATGCGTGCCGCCTCCGGTGCGCTCGAAGGCCGGCTCCACCAGTTCGGCTTCCCGTTGTTCATGCTCTCCCCGCAACCGCTGACCCGTCCGCGCCCCTGGGTCGGGCGCCCTGCCCCTGGATTCAACCAGGTCGCGGGTCAGCGGTGGGAGCCGAGCGGTCCGGTCGTCGGGCTCGCCATCGGGCTGGGCCCGGGGGCGAAGGCCAACTGGAGGGCCGGGGCCGTCGGCCGTATGAACGGCGAGAGCGCCAGGAGCGACTGCGGGACCTGGTTCCGGAGGCGTACGGCCACGAACGGCGCGGCGGCGGAGTGCACCGCGTCCGGCGGGACCGCGCCCGACGGGACCGTGCCCTGGGCCGCGGCGACGACCGGGCCCTGCGGGACCGCGGCCGGGGTCACCGCGGCGAGCGGCTCGGCGTCGCCGACGGACGGGGCGCCCGAACGCTCGCCGGAACGCGCGCCGCGCCCGGTCGCGACGCTCGGACCGCCGCCGCCGGTCGTGGTGGTCCGCAGCGGCGTGACCGCGCTGCCGGCACCCTGGCCGCCGCGCGCGCTCGCGCTCACCGAGGTCTCCAGGGGCAGCGTGCCGCCGAGGGCGATCGCCGCGAACGACACGGCGCTGGCCGCGGCGAACGCGAAGCGCCGCCCCCGGCCGGAGGTCCCGGCGGGGCGGTAGCCGACGCTGTGGATGCCGAAGGCCGCCCCGGGGGTGCCGGGGCGCGGGGTGACGACGGCGGCGGTGGCGAAGCCGTCCGACTTCACTCCGCCCGCGCCGAGGAGCTCTTCGAGCGGGCCGCGCGGCCCGCCGGGCTCACCGGGACCCCCGGGAAGGCCCTGGAGCCGGGCGAGGAAGCCCTCGGAGGGCGGTGGAGGGGCCGCGGAGGCGAAGACGCTCTTCAGCGTGCGCTGGGCGTCCGCCTCGGCCTTGCAGCGGGCGCAGGTCGCCAGGTGCGCGAGGACCCGCTCGCGGGCGTCGTGGCCGAGTTCGCCGTCGACGAGCGCGGCCAGCCGGTCCCCGAGGTGGTGTTCCGCGGGGGTCGGCGACGGGGGACGTGTGCCGCTCACGCTGTCGACGCCTCCCATCCGACGGAGGCGAGGGCACGCTCCGCCCGGGCCTCGGGCGAGCGGTGCTTGAGCGCCTTGCGCAGGTGGGAGCGGCCGCGGTGGATGCGGCTGCGGACGGTGCCGAGCTTCACCCCGAGGGTCGCGGCGATCTCCTCGTACGAGAGGCCTTCGATGTCGCAGAGGACGACCGCCGCGCGGAACTCGGGCGCGAGGGTGTCGAGGGCCTGCTGCACGTCGGCGTCGAAGTGCGTGTCGTTGAACGCCTGCTGCGGCGAGGGCTCGCGGCTGGGCAGCCGCTCGGCCGCGTCGTCGGCGAGCGCGTCGAAGCGGATGCGCTGCTTGCGGCGGACCATGTCGAGGAACAGGTTGGTGGTGATGCGGTGCAGCCAGCCCTCGAAGGTGCCCGGGGTGTACGTCGACAGCGAGCGGAAGACGCGGACGAAGACCTCCTGGGTCAGGTCCTCGGCGTCGTGCTGGTTGCCCGTCAGGCGGTAGGCGAGGCGGTAGACCCGGCCACTGTGCGTGCTGACGATCTCCTCCCAGGTGGGAGGGGTCCACGCCTGCGATTCCGCGTCCGATGCGAAGGTCGCGGTGGTGGGAGCGGAGTCGGTGGTGCGGAAACGGTCAGCGGTGTCGGTCACGGATTTCGGCTCACCCGCCGACCTGAGAAGACGCCGAAGCACTCCTCCCCGATCCACAAGCGCAGCCGCACCTCCCCTGTCGGCTCTGGTGGTGTCCAGTGGAGCCCCTACCATAGCCACCTCGCCCGTTAGCTCCGGATAAGAATCTTTACGCGAATTTGGAACCGGCTCGCCCGGCGTCCTCCTCCGCGTCCTTCCCCTGGTGAACGCCCGGTCCCATCTGCGGGTTCCCGCTGACAGCGGATACAGTCACCGTTGCGTCAACTACGGGGACAGGAGAGGGCCATTACCGCCAACCGGTCGACGAGCTGGTCGTTCGCCGACGCCTTCGTCGCCGAGGACGAAGCCCTGCGCTGGGCCCGTGAGCGGGCCCGGGAGGCAGGGCTGCCCTCGGTGTCCCCGGGCACCGGTGGGGCGCTGCGCCTGCTCGCGGCGACGGCGGACGCCAAGGCGGTGGCGGAGATCGGCACCGGCACGGGCGTGTCCGGCATCTACCTGCTGCTCGGGATGCGGCCGGACGGCGTGCTGACGACGGTGGACCTCCAGCCGGAGCGGCAGCAGCTGGCCAAGACGGCGTTCCGGGCGGCGGGCTTCGCGGGCAACCGGGCCCGTTTCATCCCCGGCCGCGCCCTGGACGTGCTGCCGCGGCTCGCGGACGGCGGGTACGACCTGGTGTTCTGCGACGGCGACCGGCTCGAGTACCTGGACTATCTCGCTGAATCGTTGCGCCTGCTGCGACCGGGGGGTCTCGTCTGCTTCGAGGGCGTCTTCGCGGAGGGCCGCACGGTCGATTCGGGCGCCCAGCCGGCGGAGGTCCAGCGGGTCCGGGAGCTACTGCGCGCGGTGCGGGAGAGCCAGGAGCTCGTGCCCTCACTGCTGCCGGTGGGCGACGGCCTGCTGTGCGCGGTACGCCGCGGCTGAGGACTCCCCGAGCACTCCCCGGGCCGCACCGCCTCGGCCCGCACCGCCGATCGGAGGGCGTACCGCCCCCGGAGACACCGCTGCCCCGGGACGGCGGACCGTACCGGGGCAGCGCTCAGGAATCGTGGAGAAGAGGGTCAGCCGACGACCTTCTTGAGGGCGTCGCCCAGCGCCTCGGCCTCGTCCGGGGTCAGCTCGACGACAAGCCGACCGCCGCCTTCGAGCGGAACGCGCATGACGATGCCCCGCCCCTCCTTGGTCACCTCGAGCGGGCCGTCACCCGTCCGCGGCTTCATGGCCGCCATGCTTGTTCCCCTTCCTGAAACCAGCTCATCGTCAGCCGGGCAGCTCCTTGGTGTGGAGCACGCGTCACCGGCTTCGAACACATTGCTTCCAGGTCATTATCCCGCATGGCAGGACCCGATGACCAACATCGCTCGGCATCGCTTGCGCAACGCGCTCTCTCAAAACCCCACATTTCGGGGATCGGCCTGCGATACTGCGCCGCTCGGCGTCGGAACGTCTCCCTTCAATCTTTGACGCAGCTCACATGGGCGACGCGGGTGATCTCCGCCATGCTGGGCGGGTCAACCACGCAATGAGGCGAAGGGATCCCGATGGCCGACACGGTGCTGTACGAGGTGAGCGACGGGCTCGCCACCATCACGCTCAACCGGCCCGAGGCCATGAACGCGCTGAACGTGGCGACCAAGGTCGCCCTCCGTGACGCCGCGGAGACGGCCGCGGCCGATCCGGCCGTACGGGCGGTGCTGCTGACGGCCGCCGGCGACCGGGCGTTCTGCGTGGGCCAGGACCTGAAGGAGCACATCGGGCTGCTCGCGGCGGACCAGGAGTCCGGCACGAGCGAGACCATGAACACGGTCCGTGACCACTACAACCCGATCGTGCGCGCGCTCACCGGCATGCGCAAGCCGGTCGTCGCGGGCGTGAACGGCGTCGCCGCCGGGGCCGGCTTCGGCTTCGCGCTCGCCGCCGACTACCGGGTGGTCGCGGACACGGCCTCCTTCAGCACCGCCTTCGCGGGCGTGGCGCTCACCGCCGACTCGGGCGTGTCGTGGACGCTGCCGCGCCTCATCGGCGCGAGCCGGGCCTCCGACCTGCTGCTCTTCCCGCGCTCGATCTCCGCGCAGGAGGCGTACGAGCTGGGCGTCGTGAACCGCCTGGTCCCGGCCGCCGACCTGGCCGCCGAGGCGGAGAAGGTGGCCCGGAAGCTCGCGGCGGGCCCGACCGTGGCGTACGCGGCGCTGAAGGAGTCCCTCGCCTACGGCGCCGACCACTCCCTCACGGAAGCCCTCGACAAGGAGGAGGAGCTGCAGACCCTGGCGGGCGCCTCGGAGGACCACACGATCGCGGTCCGCGCGTTCATCGCGAAGGAGAAGCCGCGGTATCTGGGCCGCTGAGCAGCCCCGGAACCCGTTCGTACGGTGGGTGGGCGGGTCTATAGGATCCGCTCACCACTTGTACGCACACACCTGGGGGGTTCCGTGCGTCCTTCTCCTTCCGCGCGCCTTCTTCGCGGCGCGCTCACGGCGGGCGCGGCCCTGGGCCTGTCCGCCACCGTCCTGTCCTCGCCGGCGCAGGCGACGGACGGCTGGGACCGGTGTCCCGACAACGCCGTGTGCGGCTTCAGCCAGCCGCTGTACCAGGGCGACATGATCGTGATCCGGAAGCCGATGCTGTCGCTCGGCTCCTGGGACAACCGCATCCGGTCCTTCATCGTGAGGCTTCCCGGGTTCTCCGACGCGGCCTGCTTCTTCCCGCGGCCGGGGCTCGACCCCGAGGGCTCCACGCACTTCTACACGTCGGAGTCCTTCGACGAGAGCGCCTACCCGGAGCTCGACCGGGCGGTCAGCTCCGTGGACATCGGCCCCGAGGCGGACGACTTCTGCGGCTCCGAGAGCCGCTATCCGGTCCTCTACGACAACCCGCGTCCGCGTCCCGCCACGCTCCCGGCGTCCGGCGCCTTCGGCGACCTGAACAACGACGGGTACGCCGACGTCGCCGCGCGCAACCTGGTCGGCCAGCTGTGGACGTCCCACGCCTACACGAGCCCCGGCCGGAACCTGCTCATCGGCGGCGGCTGGGAGGGCATGACCAAGCTGACCCGGCACGGCGACTACGACGGCGACCGCAACGAGGACGTCCTCGCCCGCGACAAGGCCGGCGTCCTCTGGCTCTACCCCGGCAACGGCCAGGGCTGGTTCAAGCCCCGCGTCAAGATCGGCGGCGGCTGGAACACCATGCGGGACCTCGCCGCGGCCGGTGACCTCACCGGCGACGGCAAGGCCGACCTGCTCGCCTCCGACGGCGACGGCGTCCTGTGGACCTACCCGGGCAACGGCCGCGGCTGGTTCGGCGCCCGCAAGAAGGTCGGCGGCGGCTGGAAGGCGGTCAACGAGCTCGTCGGCGCGGGCGACATGAACTCCGACAAGAAGGCCGACCTGGTCGCCCGCGACACCGCGGGCAAGCTCTGGCTCTACCCGGGCAACGGCCGCGGCTGGTTCACCACGCGCAAGCTCATCGGCACCGGCGGCTGGAACAGCCACGCCGAGCTGGCCGGCCTCGGCGACGTCACCGGCGACGGCCGCCCCGACGTGGTGGCGCACGGCCCCGGCAGGGAGTCCTACGAGGGCCGGGTCCGGCTCCGGGTCTACCCCGGCACCGCCGACGGGCACCTCCTCGCGCCCCGGGACCTCGGCACTCTCCGGTCCGTCGGCTTCGCCTTCTGACTCTTCCTCTTCGTGAACGGATTCCGATCCATGATCCGCAGCAACCGGGGCCGTCGCGCCCTGGCCGCCGCCGTCACCACGGCGGCGTCCCTCGCGACCCTCATGACCACCGCGCCCCCGGCCTCCGCCGGCGAGGAGCGCTGCCCGTCCGGGCGGCTGTGCGTCTTCCAGTACCGCGACTACAAGGGCGAGATGAAGATCATCTCGTCCAGCCAGTCCACCCTCGGCGCCTGGGACAACACGATCTCCAGCGTCGTCAACAACTCCGCGCTGCACGCCGTGCTCAACGTCGACGCGAACTACCGGGGCGGCGACTCCCTGGTCATGGACCCGCACAACGGCGGGGTCAGCTTCGACGGCTCGGTCATGGGCCAGCTCGACAACCGGATCAGCTCGATCCGCGTGGCGACCACCGCCTGGGAGGCCAGCAGCGGCGTCGCGTGGATGGACTGGTGGCCGCAGGAGAAGCGTCCCACCGGCCTTCCCGCCGCCGCGCAGTTCGGCGACCTGAACAACGACTCCCGGCCCGACCTCCTCGAGCGGGCCGACGACGGCCGACTGTGGTACCTCCACGGCTACTCGGCCAGCTGGGACACCCCGCCCAAGGGCGTGCTGATCGGCGGCGGCTGGAACGCCATGACGCAGATCGTCCGCCACGGCGACTATGACGGCGACCGCAACGAGGACGTCTTCGCGCGCGACCGGTCCGGCGTCCTCTGGTTCTACCCGGGCAACGGGCGCGGCTACTTCAAGCCCCGCGTGAAGATCGGCAGCGGCTGGAACACCATGAAGGAGATCAAGGCCGTCGGCGACATCACCGGTGACGGCCGCCGCGACCTGGTCGCCCGGGACACCGCCGGTGTCCTGTGGACGTACCCGGGCAACGGCCACGGCTGGTTCGGCGCCCGCAAGAAGGTCGGCGGCGGCTGGAACGCCATGAACCGGCTCGTGGCGCCCGGCGACATGACCGGCGACGGCAAGTCCGACCTGGTCGCCCGAGACGGCTCGCGCGGACTCTGGCTCTACCCCGGCAACGGTCGGGGCGCCTTCGGCGCCCGCACCAAGCTGCCGTACGCCTGGCCGTCGGACGCCCCCGTCTTCTCCGTCGGCGACGTGACGGGCGACGGCAAGTCGGACCTGATGCGTCCGATCGACTGGAACCAGCTCTACGTCTACGCCGGCAACGGCCGCGGTGGCATCGGCAGCCCGCAGGCCGACATGGGCTGGGACACCGCCGAGCGCGTCCACGTCTTCTGACGGACCCGCACCCGGGGCGCCCCTACCGGTCGCCCCGGGCCACGCACCCCTTCAGATGGTCGTCGACCAGCCCGCAGGCCTGCATCAGGGCGTACGCCGTGGTGGGGCCGATGAAGCGGAGGCCGCGCTTCTTGAGGGCCTTGGACAGGGCCGTCGACTCGTCCGTGACCGCGGGGACCTCCGCGATCGTGAGCGGCGCCGAGCGGGTCGCCGGGTCCGGGGCGTACGACCAGATCAGCGCGTCGAGCTCGCCCGGCGACCAGTCGGCCAGCAGCTTCGCGTTGGCCAGGGTCGCGTCGACCTTGGCGCGGTTGCGGATGATGCCCTCGTCGGCGAGGAGCCGCTCGCGGTCCGCCTCGCCGAACGCGGCGACCGAGGCGATCTCGAAGCCGGCGAAGGCGCGCCGGAAGCCCTCGCGGCGGCGCAGGATCGTGATCCACGACAGGCCCGACTGGAAGGCCTCGAGGCACAGCCGCTCGAACAGCGCGTCGTCGCCGTGGACCGGGCGGCCCCACTCCTCGTCGTGGTACGCGACGTAGTCCTCGGTCGACAGGCCCCAGGGGCAGCGCAGCCGCCCGTCGGGCCCGGGGACCGCCCCGCCCGTCACTTCTCGCCGCCCTCGGTGTCGGCGTCACCGCCGGGGGCCGCGCCCGCGAGCGCCTCCTCCAGCTCGGCGATCCGGGCGTCGCGCTCCGCGAGCTCGGCGCCGAGCCGTACGAGGACGTCGTCCACGTCGGCCATCCGGTAGCCGCGCGCCGCGACGGGGAGGCGCAGCGCCTCGACGTCGGCGCGGTCCACCGGGCGGGCGGCCGGGAGCGGGTCGACGAGCTGCTCGGGCGCCGCCTCGGGCAGCACCTCGCTGTCGCCGCCGCCGACCACGGCGAGGGTCACCGCGGCCACGACCACGACCATCGTGATGAGCAGAAACCAGAACACTGCGCGCCTCTCCCCGGAGTGGAAAACGTCCCGTGCCGATCGTGCCATGCGCCACCGACAGTTAGGGTCGCAGGCGAACGGACGCGAGGGAGGACATAAGGGATGCTGCGCTTGGGACGGCGTGAATTCGGGCCGCACGAGCCGGTGATCATGGCGATCGTGAACCGGACGCCCGACTCCTTCTACGACCAGGGCGCGACCTTCCGCGACGAGCCGGCGCTCGCCCGGGTCGAGCAGGCCGTGGCGGAGGGGGCGGCGATCATCGACATCGGCGGGGTGAAGGCGGGCCCCGGCGAGGAGGTGACGGCCGAGGAGGAGGCGCGGCGCACGGTCGGCTTCGTCGCCGAGGTCCGCAGGCGCCACCCCGACGTGGTGATCAGCGTCGACACCTGGCGGGCGGACGTCGGCGAGGCGGTGTGCGAGGCCGGGGCGGACGTCCTGAACGACGCCTGGGGCGGCGTCGACCCGCGGCTCGCCGAGGTCGCCGCGAAGTACGGCGCGGGGCTCGTCTGCACGCACGCGGGCGGCGCGGAGCCGCGGACGCGACCGCACCGGGTGGAGTACGAGGACGTGATGGCCGACATCCTGCGCGTCACGGTGGGCCTCGCGGAGCGCGCGGCCTCGCTCGGCGTGCGGCGGGACGGGATCATGATCGACCCCGGTCACGACTTCGGGAAGAACACCCGGCACAGCCTGGAGGCGACGCGGCGCCTCGGTGAGATGGCGGAGACGGGGTGGCCCGTCCTCGTGTCCCTGTCGAACAAGGACTTCGTGGGCGAGACCCTGGACCGGCCGGTCAAGGAGCGGGTCCTCGGCACGTTGGCGACGACGGCGGTGTCGGCGTGGCTGGGGGCGCAGGTGTACCGGGTCCACGAGGTCGCGGAGACGCGGCAGGTCCTCGACATGGTGGCGTCGATCGCCGGCCACCGGCAGCCGGCCGTGGCCCGGCGCGGGCTGGCGTAGCGCCCGCCCCTCACAGAACCGCCGCAACCGCCGCACCCGGCCCCACTCCCAGGGGACCGGGTGCGGCGTTTTCGTACCCTTCTCCGCCCAACTCGCGGCAGCCTCACGCCACTTCTTCGCCGCAACGGGTTCCGTCACGCCCCTTCCCGTCGCCATGTGACGTGTGAAATTGTACCTCCGCTCCGCCGCCAATTGACGGAGCTCCGTCAATCAATCCCCCACTGTGTCCGGCCGCGCACCCCGGCGGCCGAGCAAGGCCTGGAGGCCTAGGTGAATTCCGCCCGAATATCGGGACTGCCGTACCGCGTACGGCTCTTGACCGCCACCGTGACGTCCTGCCTGGCCCTCGGGCTCCTCGCCCCGATGAGCCAGGCAGCCACCCCGACCCCCTCCCCCGCCGCGACGGCGCACCGCGCCCCCGCGTCCCTCGCGCCGCAGCCCGCCGCCGATCCCGCCCCCGAGACCCGCGCGGCCGAGCGGGCGTCCGGCTCGGTACCCGCCGCCAAGCGGCCCCCGTTCCTCCCGGCGACGAGCCCGGCCGCGACCGCCGAGCTCTCCGCCACCATGGACCTGAAGGCCGACGCGACCTGCAACGTCGGCGACTTCACCTCCCGTACCGGCAGCGCCCTGGTCCAGCAGATCAAGGCGTCCGACACGAGCTGCATCAACTCCCTCTTCCTCCTCACGGGCGGCAACGCCTACTACGCCTTCCGCGAGGCGCAGATGGTGACCGTCGCCGACGCGCTGCGCGACAACGCCGTCGCGTATCCCGGCGACAACAGCACCTCGACCTACCAGCTGGTGCTCTTCCTGCGCGCCGGCTACTACGTCCAGTGGTACAACTCCTCGGACGTCGGCACCTACGGCACGAGCCTGAGGAACTCGATCCGGGGCGCGCTGGACGGCTTCTTCGGCAGCACGCGCTCGCGTGACGTCACCGCCGCCAACGCGGGCATCCTCGGCGAGTCGGTCACCCTGATCGACAGCGCCCAGGAGAACACCCGGTACATCCCGGTCGTGAAGCGCCTCCTCACCGACTACGACGCCGCCGCCTACAACGCCGTCGCCGGCATGCCGGGCGCCGTCAACAACGTCTTCACCGTGCTCTTCCGCGGCCACCAGACGAGCGACTTCGCCGCCGCCGTCCAGGCCGACCCGAGCCTGCTCGACACCCTGTACGCCTTCGTGTCCCGCAACAAGGCCCTCCTCGGTACCGGCTACGGCTACCTGCCGTACAACGGCGCCCGCGAGCTCGGCCGCTTCCTGCAGTACCCGGCCCTGCTCCCCAAGCTCAAGCCGCTCATGCGCCAGCTCGCCGACCAGAGCGCCCCGAGCGGGAGCACCGCCCACCTGTGGGCCGCCGTCGCCGAGATGGTCCAGGCCTACGACTCCGCGCACGCCGCCGACTACGGCACCGCCGACTCCGCCGCCCGGCTGCGCGCCGGCGTCCTGGCCACCAGCCACACCTGCTCCCCGTCCATCCGGGTGCTGGCCCAGCAGGTGACCGCCGACAACCTGGCCTCCGCCTGCGACAGCCTGCAGAAGCAGGACGCGTACTTCCACGCCGTGGCCCGCGACAACGGCGCCGTCGCCGACGACCTCAACACCACCATCGAGGTCGTCGTCTTCGACAGCAGCTTCGACTACCAGGTGTTCGCCGCCGCCATCTACGGCATCGACACCGACAACGGCGGCATGTACCTGGAGGGCGACCCCGCCACCGCGGGCAACCAGCCCCGGTTCCTCGCCTACGAGGACACGCGCGTGCGTCCCGACTTCCAGGTGTGGAACCTGAACCACGAGTACACGCACTACCTCGACGGCCGCTTCGACATGTACGGGGACTTCGACGCCGGTGTCTCCACCCCCACCATCTGGTGGATCGAGGGCTTCGCCGAGTACGTCTCGTACTCCTACCGGGGCCTCCCCTACGACGCGGCGATCTCCGCGGCCGGCCGGCACACCTACGCGCTGAGCACCCTCTTCGACACCACGTACCAGAACACCGACACCGAGCGCACCTACCGCTGGGGCTACCTCGCCGTGCGCTACATGCTGGAGAAGCACCGCGGCGACCTGGACGCCGTGCTCGCCAAGTACCGCACCGGTGACTGGAACGGCGCCCGCACCCTGCTGAAGACGACCATCGGCACCCGCTACGACGCCGACTTCGACGCCTGGCTGACCAGCTGCGCCGCCGGCGCCTGCGCCACCGTCCCGAACCCGGACCCGGGCCCCGGCCTGCCCGAGTGCACCGCCACCGACGTCCGCCGGCTCGACCAGAACTGCGCCCGCACCAACGTGGCGGCGACCACCGGCAACTACGCGTACCACTACCTGTACGTCCCGGCCGGCACCAAGCAGCTGACGGTCACCACCACCGGCAACAACGGAAACGCCGACCTGTACTACAACGCCTCCGGCTGGGCGACCACGAGCGCGTACACCAGCCGCTCCACCCAGGCCGGAAGCGCCGAGACCCTCACCGTGACGAACCCGCCCACCGGGTACGTCTACTTCAGCCTCCACGCCAAGGAGGGCTTCACCGGAGCGAGCATCGCGGTCCGGTACTGACCGCCGCGTCCACCGAAGACCGCCCCGCCCCGCACACCGGGGCGGGGCGGTCCCGGCCGCCTAGCGGCCCACTTCCTTCGTCACCAGCGCCACCGCCTCCTCCACGTCGTCCGTGACGTGGAAGAGGAGGAGGTCGCGTTCGCTCGCCTTGCCGCCCGCGACGACCGAGTCGCGGAGCCAGTCGACCAGGCCCTTCCAGTACTCCGTGCCGAAGAGGACGATCGGGAAGCGGGTGACCTTGCGGGTCTGGACCAGGGTGAGCGCCTCGAAGAGCTCGTCGAGGGTGCCGAGGCCGCCGGGCAGGACGACGAAGCCCTGCGCGTACTTCACGAACATCGTCTTGCGGACGAAGAAGTAGCGGAAGTTCACGCCGATGTCGACGTGCGGGTTGAGCCCCTGCTCGAAGGGCAGCTCGATGCCGAGCCCCACCGAGACGCCCTTGGCCTCCCTGGCCCCCTTGTTGGCCGCCTCCATGGCGCCCGGGCCGCCGCCCGTGATGACCGCGAAGCCGGCCTCGACGAGCGCCCGGCCGATCCGTACGCCCGCCTCGTACTCGGGCGACTCCGGCTTCGTGCGGGCCGAGCCGAAGACGCTGATCGCGCTCGGCAGTTCGGCGAGGGCGCCGAAGCCCTCGACGAACTCGGACTGGATGCGCATGACCCGCCAGGGGTCGGTGTGCACCCACTCCGAGTCGCCCTCGGTGTCGAGCAGCCGCTGGTCCGTGGTGCCCGGCTGGACCTGGTCCCTGCGCCTGAGCACCGGTCCGAGCCGCTGCTCCTCCGGCTTCGTCTCCCCCTCAGGGATACCCATGGCCTGCTCCCTCCGTCGAACCGACGATCTTCTGGTGGGGTCAGCGTAGGACCAAAGAGGTGACGAAATGCGAAATTACGGGAGACGGGCGGTCAGCCAGTCGCGGAGCCGCGCCTCGCAGTGGTGGATCTTGTCGACGTGGATGTGCTCGTCGCGCTTGTGCGCGTACAGGGCGTCACCGGGGCCGTAGTTCACGGCGGGCACGCCGAGGGCGCTGAAGCGGGCGACGTCGGTCCAGCCGAACTTGGGCTGCGCGCTGCCGCCGACGGCCTTCATGAAGGCCTCGGCCGCGGGGTGGGAGAGGCCGGGCAGGGCGCCCGGGCTCTCGTCGTCGACGACGAACTCGGCGATGTCGATGCCGTCGAAGAACTCGCGGACGTACGCGAGGGCCTCGGCCGGGGAGCGGTCGGGGGCGTACCGGTAGTTGACGGTGACGGCGCAGGCGTCGGGGATGACGTTGGTGGCGACGCCGCCCTCGATCCGGACGGCGTTGAGGCCCTCGTGGTACTGGAGGCCGTCGATGATCGGCTTGCGCGGCTGGTAGGCGGCGAGGCGGTCGAGGATCGGGGCGGCGGCGTGGATGGCGTTGGAGCCCATCCACGCGCGCGCGGAGTGGGCGCGTTCACCGGCGGTGTGCAGGATGACGCGCAGGGTGCCCTGGCAGCCGCCCTCGACCTGGCCGTCGGAGGGTTCGAGGAGGACGGCGAAGTCGCCCTCCAGCCAGTCGGGGTGCGCGGCGGCGACCTTGCCGAGGCCGTTGAGGTCGGCGGCGACCTCCTCGTTGTCGTAGAAGACGAAGGTGAGGTCGCGGTTGGGCTCGGGGACGGTGGCGGCGATGCGGAGCTGGACGGCGACCCCGGACTTCATGTCGGAGGTGCCGCAGCCCCAGAGGATGCCGTCCTCGTCGAGCCGCGAGGGCACGTTGTCGGCGATCGGCACGGTGTCGATGTGGCCGGCGAGGACGACGCGCTCGTGGCGGCCGAGGTTCGTCCGGGCGACGACGTTGTTGCCGTACCGGTCGACGGTGAGGTGCGGCAGGAGGCGCAGGGCCCCCTCGATCGCGTCCGCGAGCGGCTGCTCGGTCCCGCTGACGGAGGGGAAGTCGACGAGGGCGGCGGTGAGCGCGGCCCCGTCCAGGGAGAGGTCGAGGATGCCGTCGAGCGGGGTGATGTCAGCCATGTGCCGACCCTAACGCGGCCTCCAGTACGGTGGGCCCCGTGTCCGAGCCCACCCGCCCCCGCCGTCGCGGCCGCCTCGCCCGTACGGCGGCCGCCTTCGCCGCGCTCCTCGGCCTCGCCTCGTACGTGGCCGTCCACCAGCTGACGGGGAGCACGGGGACGCCCCGGTGCAGTGTGGGCAGTGGGGACAACCGCTACGAGTTCACTCCGGAGCAGGCGTCCAACGCGGCGATGATCGCGGCGGTGGGGACGACGCGGGGGCTGCCGGAGCGGGCGGTGACGATCGCGCTCGCGACGGCGCTGCAGGAGTCCGCCCTGCGGAACATCGAGCACGGCGACCGGGACTCGCTGGGGCTCTTCCAGCAGCGGCCCTCGCAGGGCTGGGGGACGGCGGAACAGATCATGGACCCGGTGTACGCGGCGGGGAGGTTCTACGAGGGCCTGGAGAAGGTCCCGGGGTACTCGCGGCTGCCGCTGACGGTGGCGGCGCAGAAGGTGCAGCGGAGCGGTTTCCCGCAGGCGTACGCGAAGCACGAGCCGGACGCGGCGCTGCTGTCGGCCGCGCTGACGGGCCGGTCGCCGGCGGCGCTGACGTGCACGGCGAGCACGGCGAAGGGGCGGCCGGGCGATCCGGCGCAGGTACGGCACGAGCTGGTGCGGGCCTTCGGCGAGAAGGCGGCGCCGGAGGCGGTCACGGGCGGTCCGAGCGCGGGCCGCTCGGCGTCGGAGCCGCCGGTGCTCGTGGTCCCGGTCCGGGCGGCGACGGGCGCGGGGAGCGCGCCGGGGGCCGGTTCGGACGAGCGGCGCGGCTGGGAGCTGGCGCAGTGGGCGGTGGCGTGCGCGGACACGCTGCGCATCACGGAGGTCGCGTTCGGGGACCGCGTGTGGCGCGCGGGCGAGGCCGACGGCGGCTGGTCGAAGCCCTCGGGCACACCGACGCCGGACGCCGCGTCGGTACGGATGCGGCTGGCGCAGCAGTAGCGGGGCGGCGGGCGCGGGACTGGGGCGGCAGCGCGGGAGCGGCGCGGCAAACGCGGGAACGGCGCGGGAACGGGGCGGCAGGCGCGGGAGCGGCGCGCACCTGCCCGCGCGGGCTCTCCCTGTCGTCCGGCGGCACGCGCCCGCGCGGAACGCGCGGTGGCCGCCGGGGCGCCGGATTCCGGGCGCGCGGCGCGCCGCCGGGCGGGGAACCCCTCCCACACACACCGATCACCCGTACGCCCCTTCACCCGCACGTGGCACGGTCCGGGTGGAACGGGGAAGGAAATCGCGCGGCTTTCGGGCCGCGTTCCCCACACGTCACCCCTCCCCCTCGCTCCCCTTGCGGCACAAGGGGAGTGACGGTTCGGCAGCGGCCCCCGCAATGACACGTTCGTCCGTTTTCCTCCCCACCCGACAATACGACGCATTGCCAAGTCTTTACCTTCGGTCGCCGCAACCTCCCCCGCCCCGGGGCCGGTTGTCACCGCGTAATCGTCGTCTTTGCCGAAGGAGCACCATGTCCCTCTCCCTGACCCGTCGGATCGCCCGTGCCGCCCTCATCGTCGCGGCCGGAGCAGCCCCCGTGGTCGGTGCGGCCGGCTCCGCGAGCGCCCTGGAGCCGAGCCTCGCGCCGACCGGCGCCCTCGGCGGCGTGACCGCCCTGGACGCCGCCGGCGCGGGGAGCGCCGTCGACAGCGCCTCGCAGACCGCGACCGGCGTGGTCGGCGAGACCGGCAGCAAGGCCGTCGGGACGGCCGTCCCGGCCGCCGGCAAGACCATCGGCACCGCCGGCAAGACCGCCACCCCCGCCGTGCAGGACGTCGCCGGCAAGACGGCCGGCAGCACCGGCGACGTCGTCGGCCGGACCGCCGGCGCCGCCGCCGAGAGCACCGAGGCCCCCACCGGCGGCGCCCTCGGCGGCGGCCTGGGCGGCCTGCCGACCGGCCAGACCCTGGGCGGCCTGCCGATCGGCTGAGCCCGCGCCAGAACGCACGGAGGGCCCGGGGAGCACCTGCTCCCCGGGCCCTCCGGCGCGTCACCCTCAGCCCAGGCGCTTGACCGCGGCCTCGACCCGCTCGTCCGTCGCCGTGAACGCCACCCGCACGAACCTCTCCCCGGCCTCGCCGTAGAAGTCGCCGGGCGCCACCAGGATGCCCTTCTCCGCCAGGTACGCCACCGTGTCCCAGCACGGCTCGTCCCGGGTCGCCCACAGGTACAGGCTGGCCTCGCTGTGCTCGATCCGGAAGCCGTGCGCCTCCAGGGCCGCCCGCAGCGCCGCCCGGCGGGCCGCGTACCGCTCCCGCTGCTCGGCCACGTGCGCGTCGTCGCCGAGCGCCGCGACCGTCGCCGCCTGCACCGGGGCGGCGGTCATCATGCCGCCGTGCTTGCGGATCTGGAGCAGCTCGCCCAGGACCGCCGCGTCGCCCGCGATGAACGCGGCCCGGTAGCCGGCCAGGTTGGAGCGCTTGGACAGCGAGTGGACCGCGACGATCCCCTCGTACGAACCGCCGCAGACGTCCGGGTGCAGGACCGAGACCGGGTCGGCCTCCCAGCCCAGCTCCAGGTAGCACTCGTCGGAGAAGACGAGGACGCCGTGCTCGCGCGCCCAGGCGACGATCCGGGTCAGCTCGTCCTTGGCGAGGACCTTGCCGGTCGGGTTGGACGGGGAGTTGAGCCAGAGCAGCTTCACCGCGGCCGGGTCGAGGTCGGCGACCGGGTCGTCGTAGACGACGGGCGTCGCGCCGCAGAGCCGCGCCCCCACCTCGTACGTCGGGTACGCGAGCCGCGGGTAGGCGACGACGTCGCCCGCGCCGAGCCCGAGCTGCGTCGGCAGCCAGGCCACGAGCTCCTTGGAGCCGACGACCGGGAGCACGTTCTCATGGGCGAAGTCCACGGCGCCCAGGCGCCGCTCGCACCAGCCGGTGAGCGCGTCCCGCAGTTCCTTCGTGCCCCACACCGTGGGATAGCCCGGCGAGTCCGCGGCCGCGACCAGGGCCTCCTGGATCAGCGCGGGGACCGGGTCCACGGGCGTGCCGACGGACAGGTCGACGATTCCGTCCGGGTGCGTCAGGGCCGTCTTCTTGTACGGCTCCAGCTTGTCCCAGGGGAAGACGGGCAGGCGCGAAGAGACTGCGCTCACGGGTTGGCTCACTTCCTCGTACGTACGGAAAACGCTTCGGTCCCGTACAGCGGCGAGGCCGTACGGGACCGAGGGCGAACAATCAGCCGTTCTGCGGCGGCAGGGCGGCGATGAACGGGTGGTCCCGCTCGATCTCGCCGAGCTTGGAGGCACCACCGGGCGAACCGAGCTCGTCGAAGAACTCGACGTTCGCCTTGTAGTAGTCCTTCCACTCCTCCGGGGTGTCGTCCTCGTAGAAGATCGCCTCTACCGGACAGACCGGCTCACAGGCCCCGCAGTCGACGCACTCGTCCGGGTGGATGTACAAGGACCTCTTGCCCTCGTAGATGCAGTCGACGGGGCACTCCTCGATGCACGCCTTGTCCTTGACGTCGACACAAGGCTGCGCGATGACGTAGGTCACGCTGTCGTTCCTCCTCGATAGGGCTGGTCTGCGCGGGAGCGCGGCGTCGTCGATGCCCGCACCTAGTATCTCCGTTCTTGGGGGCGATCCGAACAGGAGGGGCGGAGAAGCTGTGGAAATCACCGGCGGAGGGCGCCTTGAAGTGCGAATTACCGGCGCTGACGTGGGAAAACGTGTCTCCGTTCGGTACGTGACGGACTCGGCGGAACCGGGCGGGAAATTCACCGACGCGGTCGGAGTTCTCACATCATGGGATGCCGGTGTGCTGCTGATCACACGAAAGAGCGGCGAGACCGTCCGGATCGCGGAATCTTCGCTCGCCGCGGGCAAGGTCGTGCCCGGCGCGCCGGCCCGCCGCCGCGGCCCCTCGGCCACCTTCGCGGAGCTCGCCCGCGCCACCGCGCGCGCGTGGCAGCCGGTCGAGAGCGAGCCCCTGGGCGAGTGGACCCTGCGCGCGGCCGACGGGTTCACCCGCCGCGCCAACTCGGCCCTCCCGCTCGGTGATCCCGGACTGCCGGTCGCCGAGGCCCTGACGCACGTACGCGCGTGGTACGCGGCCCGGAAGCTCCCCGCGTACATCCAGACCGCCACCGGCGCCGAGGGCACCCAGGAGCTGCTGTGCGCCGCCCTCGACCGGCACGGCTGGCACCGCGAGGTCTCCGCCGAGGTGCGGATCGCGGCGCTCGCCCCGATCGGCGACCTGGACGCCGACGTCTCCGCCGTACGCCTCTCGCGGACGGTCGAGGAGCCGTGGCTGCGCCGCTACCAGCGCTTCCAGGAGGCCGGCCCGGCCGTCAGGTCCGTCCTCGCGTCCGGCCCGAGTGTGTGGTTCGCGTCCGTCACGGGCACGGGAGAGGTGCCGGCGGCGATCGGACGTCTTGTGGTCGACGGTCGCTGGGCCGGCTTCATGGCGGTCGAGGTCGACCCCGACCAGCGGCGCCGGGGCCTGGCGACGTCCGTCATGACGGCACTCGCCCGGCAGGCGCTCGACGAGGGCGCGTCGGCGGCCTGGCTCCAGGTGGAGGCGGACAACGACGGCGCACGGGCCCTGTACGACGGGATGGGCTTCGCGTCCCACCACCACTACCACCACTACCGATGGGCGGAGGCGTGAGGGAGGACGTACCACCACCGGAGGGACCGGACGGGCCCGGTGGGTCCGGAGGCGCGACCGAGGAGCCGGGGCGGGAGGACTGGCGGCGGGAGTTCGCCGAGGAGGCCCGGGCCGAGCGGCCCGACCTCGCCCGGCTCTGCCTGCTGATCGGCGCGGTCGCCGACCCCACCGTCACCCGGCGGGACCTGGACGAGGCCGAGATCGAACTCGACCGGCTCGCGGGCCTCGTCCCGTACGCGACCCG
Source organism: Streptomyces nymphaeiformis (assembly GCF_014203895.1). GTDB lineage: Bacteria > Actinomycetota > Actinomycetes > Streptomycetales > Streptomycetaceae > Streptomyces > Streptomyces nymphaeiformis. Next base: position 681,420 of record NZ_JACHJY010000005.1, read on the forward strand.
GATCACCGGCGACTGGGCCGCGGAGCTCGCCGCGCTCCTGGGCCGCCACGAGGGCTTCGAGGGCGTGCCCGCCGACTACCAGCGCCTGGAGTCCTCGCTCCTGCACGAGGTGCTCCGGCGCCGCCGGGGCCTGCCCATCCTGCTCTCCGTGGTCTGGATGGAGGTCGCCCGCCGGGCCGGCGCCCCCGTGTACGGGCTCGGGCTGCCCGGCCACTTCGTCGTCGGCTTCGGCGACCCGGCCGACCTGAACCTCGCCGACCCGTTCGCGGGCGGCCGGGCCATGACGGGCACGGACGCCGAACTCCTGGTGGCGAGCGCGACGGGCGAGGCCCTCGACCGCTCGATGCTCCGCCCCGCCGAGCCCGGCGCGATCGCCCTCCGGATCCTCAACAACATCCGCGCCTGGGCGGCCCCCCGCCCCGAACGCTCCGACGTGGCCCTGTGGGCGGTGGAACTCGCCCTGCTGCTCCCCTCGCACCCGGCGAGACTCCGCTACGAACGCGCCGAACTGCTCGTCCAGCGCGGGGAGTTCCTCACCGGAGCGGTGGAGATGGAGGCGTACGCCCAGGTGATGGACGCGGTGGACCCGGAGTCGGCGACGACGATCCGGCGTCGGGCGCAGGCGGCGAGGGCGCTGCTCAACTAGCGAGTGAGGGGGCGGGGCGACCGGATTCGAACCGGCGTCCTCCGAGATGCCATCGCGGCGCATTACCTCTGTGCTACGACCCCGCCCTTGCGGGAGACCTTACGGGAGGGCGGGCGAGGGGCGCGACCTCTATTCGGCGTCCCCCAGCACCCGGACCTGCGCGGTCCAGGACCGGTCGCCGCGACAGGTCATCCCGCCCTGCACGTCGATCAGGCTGTGCCGTCGGACGTCGGGCGTCGACAGCAGGAGGAGGGCTTGAGGCAGCGGGAAGGGCGGCCGACGCTTCTTCTCGCGGCGTCGCCTCACGGCTCGACTCCGCCTTCGTCGTGGTGCGGCGGGATCGCCCAGCGGAGGACTGTGGAGCCAGCGCAGGGGGCGAGGGCGACCGGGTAGACCTTGTTCCAGGGGCGCTCGCCGTCGTGACGGATGGAGTGGTCGCCGGGGTCCCAGTCGAGGCCGAGGACCTGGCAACCGGCGATGTCGAGGACCGCGGCGAGGAGGGGGCGGTGACGGAACCGAGTATGCGAGTCATGGCCCTGATTGAAGCGGACCACCGGGTGGGCCGGGTTCGTGGGCTTCTGGTGCGGCCGCCCTCTTTCCGAGTGTGGCGTCCTCCACCACCGCGTCAAGGGCGCTCCTTCGTCGCGTCACTGCGCGATGGGCTTCGCCCACCCTTGACCCGGCGCCGGAGGCCGCCTTTTCACACTCGGAGGGCGGCCGGGGGCGGGGCCGCGCTCCCAGCCCGGGCAGTGTCCGGGGCGGGAGCGGCGGCCGGCGGGCCGGTGGGTGGGGGCTCGGTTCGTAGCCGGGGTGGGTGGGACCGGTTCCGTCTCGTCGGGGTGCGCGGCAGTTGAATGGGGCAGCCGGGCAGGGCTTAGCGGGTTGCGATCGCCTGCGGTCGGGCTTCAGGCCCCGCTGGTCACTGTGGGCGGGTGGTTTCCCGCAGTAACTCGAAGCGGATGGGCGATGTGCCCCTTTTAGGGTCCTGGCTGGGGGTTGTTACCGGGAGTAGTGCAGAGTTGTTCACGCCTACCACCCACCGGCAATGACCAGCGGGGCCTGAAGCCCCACCAACGCACTACCGACAGCCGCTAAGCCCTGCCCGGCCGCCCCATTCAACGACCGCGCGCCCGACGAGACGGAACCGGTCCCACCCCCCCCCGCGAACAAACCCCCCCCCCCCCCCCCCCCCCCCCCCCGCCCCCCCCCGCCCCCCCCCCCCCCCCCGCGCCCCCCCCCCCCAGACCATACC
>NZ_JACHJY010000006.1 GCF_014203895.1 Streptomyces nymphaeiformis
AGGGTGGCCGAAGGCCATCGCGCAGCGACGCCGTAGGCGCCCTTGACGCGCCGCCGGAAGGAGCGACTCTCGGAAAGAGGGCGGTCCCACCAGAAACCCACGAAGCACCCCCACCCCGAGAACCCCACCCGCGCCCCTAGCAGCCTCCCGCCACCGTCGGCTTCAGGTCGTGGATCGTGGAGTGCAGCTGGACGTCGCCCGACAGGCCGTGGTGTTCGATCATGAGGGCCTGTCGCGAGCGGGCCCGCTCGCGTGCCGCGCGTACGACCTCCTCCCGGTCGGAGTGGTCGTGCTCCGTTCCGTTCTCCACCCTGCCTCCTCGCGCAGAACGTACCTCCCCCTGCGCGCGAGCCCCCGTCCCGGGGTGGGACGGGGGCTCGCGGGCCGGAGCGGGGGCTGTCAGCCCTCGCCCGTGAGGTTGATCGTCTTCGTGCGTTCCGCCAGGGTCTTGCCCATCAGGGCGTCGCGCATCACGAAGGCCACGTCGTCGGCGGAGACCTGGTGCTTCGTGCCGTCGCCCTTGGTGATCATGACGCCGTCGAAGGCGCCGTCGAGGAGCCGTTCGATCGCCTTCTTGTCGTAGACCTCGACCAGCCGGCCGTCGACGGCCTTCATGGAGAGGATCTGCGGCAGCGAGCGCGCCGGGCCGAAGTCGATGTGCCTGCCGCCCGCCTGGATCCTGATCAGACCCGACATCGCGGGCGTCGCGAACTCCTCCATCGCCCGGTCCAGCTCGGCCTTCGTGACCGTCGGACGGCGGGTGGTGACCGGCAGCTCGACCAGCTTGTTCTGGCCGGTCTCCACCTGGGCGCGGAAGGCGTCCTGGACGGAGATCATCGAGCGCTGGACGTCCAGGCTCTTCCCCGGCTTGCCCTCGACCGGCGTCACCTTGTTCGGGGCGAACAGGATCGTGCCCTCCGTCGCCGACGCGGACGTGCCCGCCAGGTCGGTCAGCGCGACCGCGAGCTTCTCCTTGTCGACCGGGAACACCGGCTTCGCGACCCGCTCGCCGCCGAAGAGGGAGCCGATCACCGAGACCGGGTTGTAGTCGCTGCCCGCCGCCGCACGGACGGTCTCCTGGCTGTCGAGCGCCAGGCCCGCCTTGTCCGGGGCCAGCTGGACCTGCTTGCCGCCGACGCCGAGCTGCAGCGGGGTCGTGGCCCGCTTGCCGAGCACCGCGTCCAGCTTCTCGACGGCCTCCTCCTTCGTACCGCCGCCGATGTCCACCCCGAGCACCGTCGTGCCCTTCGGGACCTCGGAGTGGTTGAGGAGCAGTCCGGCGCCGTACGCGACTCCGGCGAGGCCCAGGACGCCGACGGCGGCGAGGACCAGCTTCGACCGGCCCTTCTTCGCCGGCGCGCGGTCGGCCGCGGGCGTCTGGCGCGGCGCCGGCGCGGGGGCCGGGGTCGCGCGCTCCTCGATGCGCGGGGTCAGGTTCGGGCGGGCCGCCGTCGGCGGGACCACCGGGATGCCGCTGGTGAGCGTGTCGCCGGAGACGTGGGCGCCCTGTCCGTCGTCGCCCTGCCCGGGCCTCGGCGCCGGTGCGGGCGCCTGCGGCGTCAGGATCGCGGTGTCGTCGGACATGCGGGGTGCGCCGCCGCCCGCGAACGGGGAGCCCGCGCCCTGACCTCCGCCGAAGGGGCGGGGGGCGGTGGCGGGGCCGCCGCCGAGGGAGGCGGTGCCGGTGACCGGGCCCGTGGTGGGGCCGGTCGGAGCCGCCGGGGAACCGGTCGGGGAACCACCGACTGTTCCCGGAGCACCCGGGCCGCGCTGCCCAGCGGGGCCGCCCTGGCCGCGTCGGCCCGCCGGACCGCCCGGACCGCCCGGACCGCGGAACGCGGGCGTGCCCGCGGCCGGGGTGCCGGGGTGCCGGGGCGTACCGGCGGCGGGCGTGCCGTCGTACATCGGGGTGCCCGCGGCCGGGGTCCCGTCGTAGGCCGGGGTACCGCCCGCAGGCGTGCCGTCGTACATCGGGGTGCCCGCGGCCGGCGTGCCGTCGTACATCGGGGTGCCCGCGGCCGGCGTGCCGTTCTCGTAGAGCGGGTTGGCCGGCGGGGTCTGGGTGGTCGCCGTGACCGGGCGGCTCGACGGGGTCGTGCCGACCGTCGGGACGCCCGAGGTCGCCGAGCCCGCGAAGCCCGTGCCCTGGGCGTCCGCTCCGGCGGGCGCCGGGGCGGGCTTGGCCGTCGGCGTGGGCGCGGGGGCCGGCGTGGGCGCGGGGGCCGGTGCGGGGGACGCCTTGCGCGGGGCGAACCAGTCGCTCGTCTCCTTCGCCTTCGGCGGCTCCGGGGCGGCCTCCTCGGCCGCGCGCGGAGGCTCGGGGGCGGCGACGGCCACCGGCTCCGGCTCGGGCTCCGCGACGGGCTCCGGGTCCGGGGCGGTCGTCTCGCTGACCGGCTTGCGGACCACGACCGGCGGAATCGGACGCGAACCCGGGATGTTGATCCGGATCCGGGTCGTCAGCGTCGTCTCGGTCTTGGGCTCCTCGGGCGGTGCGGGCGCGGCGGCGGCCTCCGGCGCGTCCTGCGTGGGGTGGAGCGACGGATACTGGCGGGATCCGTACGGCGGTGTACCCGAGGGGTACGCGGCTCCCCCGCGCCCCTGGGCGCCGGAGGACGAACTGTCAGTCTCTCGACCAGTTTCACGACTCAAAGCAGGATCTCCCGGTTGGCTCCACCGCCCGCTCTTGCTGATGCTCGTGTTGACCCGGGCGGTTCGGCGGCGCGCACCACCATACTGAACGCCGCCGACTCATACCCGACCCCCGGGCACGGGACGACGGGCAATCCGGCCGAAGTCAGGGCGTCCCCGGCGTCAAGTCGTCCTGTTCACGGGGTCGGTCGCGGCAGCCGGGGCATAGTGGCGCACATCACAGCGATCGCCATGCCTCCGAAGAGGAAGATCAGCTCGCCGGTGCCTCCGCCGAACACCCCGTCGCCCTCGGGGCGTCCCACGCTGAGCAGGATGACGGCGACGAGCCAGCCGCCGGCGGCGGAGGCGACGCCGATCTGGGTGCCGGTGGCGCGCAGCCCTCCGTAGAAGAGGCCGGTGGTGGCGAGGAGCGCGAGGAGCAAGCCGCCGGGGAACCAGGCGGCTTGGACGAGGGATCCGGCGAGGCCGACGAGGACGCCGAGGACGAACAGGGCGCCGTACCAGACGTATCGAGCGGCCGGGGAGGGCATCGGGGACGGGGCCGGGGCCGGGGTCTGCTTCACCGCGCTCATTCCGTCACCCCCGCGAAGAGGTCCGTCTCGCGCTCGCCCTCGGGGGCGCCGGAGGTGCCGTGGACCAGTTCGTAGTACTCGGTGGTGAAGATCGGCTGGCCGAGGTCGTTGGAGAGGGCGAAGAAGGGACCGTCGACGGCGACTTGGGTGGCGTGCGCGGCCATCGCGGCGGTCTTGCGGGCCGTGTACGCGGGGTCGGCGGCGATCTCGGCGGTGATCCGGTCCTCGTCGACGACGCCGGGGACGTCGTCGATCGCGGCGACGGCCGGGAAGGCGGAGCCCTCGGCGTGGAGCCGGGCGAAGGCGGCCTCGGCGACGGGGCGCGGGACGCGGTTCCAGTAGATCTTGGCGATCGTGTGGGCCGGGCCGAGGTCGGGGCGGTACGAGGCGTCCGCCGCGAGTTCGGCGGCGCGGGTGGCGACCCGGTGGGCCTGGATGTGGTCGGGGTGGCCGTAACCGCCGTCGGGGTCGTAGGTGATCAGGACCTGCGGGCGGGTCTCGCGGATCACCTCGACGAGGTGGGGCGCGGCGGTGTCGACGTCGGTGCTCCAGAAGGCGCCCGGGCGCTTGTTCTGTTCGGCGCCCATCATCCCGGAGTCGCGGAAGCGTCCGGGGCCGCCGAGGAAGCGGTGGTCGGTGACGCCCAGCTCGGTCATCGCGGCGGCGAGTTCGCCGACGCGGTGGGGGCCGAGCCGGTCCTCCCGGTCGGGGGCCAGGTGGGCGAGGTCGGGCGGGATGACCTCGCCCTCCTCGCCGAGGGTGCAGGTGACGAGGGTGACGAGGGCGCCCTCGGCCGCGTACCTGGCCATGGTGGCGCCGTTGTTGATCGACTCGTCGTCCGGGTGCGCGTGCACGAGCAGCAGACGGCGGGCGGGGAGATCGGACATGCCCCCCACCCTACGAGGTCAGGCAGGCCCCCAGGTCAGAACTTGAGGCCGCCGATCATGCCCGCCACGTTCGTGGTGAGGGTGCTGATGGACGGGGCGATGGAGGAGCTCGCCAGGTAGAAGCCCAGGAGCGCGCAGACCGCCGCATGTCCAGCCTTCAGCCCGGATTTCCGGATCAGCAGGAAGACGACGATCGCCAGCAGCACCACCACGGAGATCGAGAGTGCCACGGCGGTTCACCTCCACCTTCGGTCGGATATTCGAGCGGTTCGGTCGATCAGCATGTGCCAGAGGGCATGCCAGTCCGATGCATACCCACCTAGCGCTACGGATCATAACTATCCGTGCGGCCGCATCGATCGGCGGACGGAGGCACGAGGGGGGCGCACGGCGCTAGTTTCAGCCGTATGACCTTGTCTTCGCAGCAGTCGGCCACACCCTCGGCCGGGCTCTCCTTCCCCCGCCAGCACGCCCGGACCCAGCGGTTCACCCTGGGGGTCCCGCGCGGTTTCTCGGTCTCGCCGGACGGGGAGCGCGTGGTGTTCGTCAGATCCGGTTCCGGGACGGACCGTTCCCATCGGCTCTGGGTGCTCGACCTGCCCCGGGACGGTGAGCCCGGGGAGCGCGTGGCCGCCGATCCGGTGGCGCTGCTCGCGGGCGCGGAGGAGGAGTTGTCGCCGCAGGAGCGGGCGCGCCGGGAGCGGAGCCGGGAGGGCTCGGCGGGGATCGTGGCGTACGCGGTGGACGGGGCCGTGGAGTTGGCGGCGTTCGCGCTGTCGGGGCGGCTGTTCGCGGCGGAGCTGCGGGCGGGGACGGCGCGGGAGCTTGCGGTGCCGGGGCCGGTGATCGACCCGCGTCCGTCGCCGGACGGGCGGTCCGTGGCGTACGTGGCGGAGGGCGCCCTGCGGGTGGTGGGCGCGGACGGTTCGGGCGACCGCGCGCTGGCCGTCCCGGAGGACGAGCACGTGTCCTACGGATTGGCCGAATTCATCGCCTCGGAGGAGATGGGTCGGGAGCGCGGGTACTGGTGGTCGCCCGACTCGGACCGGCTGCTCGTGGCGCGGGCGGACGACCGGGCGGTGGGGCGCTGGTGGATCGCGGACCCGGCGCACCCGGAGCGGGAGCCGCAGCGGGTGGCGTACCCGGCGGCGGGGACGGCCAACGCGGAGGTGCGGCTGTTCGTCCTCGGCCTCGACGGGTCCCGTACGGAGGTGGTGTGGGACCGGGAGCGGTATCCGTACCTGGCGCGGGTGCACTGGTCGGCGGCGGGGGCGCCGCTGCTGCTCGTGCAGGCGCGGGACCAGCGGGAGCAGCTGTTCCTGACGGTGGACCCGGAGTCGGGGAAGACGGCCGGGGTGCGGACGGAGGCGGACCCGGTGTGGCTGGAGCTGCCCCAGGGGGCTCCGGCGTGGGGGCCGGGCGGCGGGCTCGTCCGGGTCACGGACGAGGGCGGGGCGCGGGTCCTCGCGGTCGGCGAGGAGGCGTGGACGGACGCGGGGCTGCACGTCCGGTCGGTGCTCGACGTCGGGGCGGACGACGTCCTGGTGTCGGCGTCGGCGGGTGAGGCGGCGGCGGAGCCGGAGACCGGCGAGATCCACGTGTACCGGGTGGCCGGCGGGGGCGCGGAGGGGCTGACGCGGCTTTCGGAGGGCGCCGGTGTGCACGGCGCGGTGCGCTCGGGGGCGGTGACCGTCCTGGTGTCGGCGCGGCCGGAGGCGCCGGGGAGCGTGGCGCGGGTGCTGCGGGACGGCGAGCAGGTCGCGGTGGTGGCCTCGTACGCCCAGCGGCCGGTGATCTCCGCTCGGGTGCGGCTGACGGAGGCGGGGGCGCGGCGGATCCCGTGCGCGGTGCTGCTGCCCTCGGGGTACGAGGAGGGGGACGGGCCGCTGCCGGTCCTGATGGATCCGTACGGCGGTCCGCACGGGCAGCGGGTGCTCGCCGCGCACAATCCGCATCTGACCTCGCAGTGGTTCGCCGACCAGGGCTTCGCGGTGGTCGTGGCGGACGGGCGGGGCATGCCGGGCCGCTCCCCGGCCTGGGAGAAGTCGGTCGCGCGGGACTTCGGGGTGACGCTCGACGACCAGGTGGACGCGCTCCTGGGGCTCGCCGGGAGCTTCCCGTTCGATCTGGAGCGGGTGGCGATCCGGGGCTGGTCGTACGGCGGTTATCTGGCGGCGCGGGCGGTGCTGCAGCGGCCCGACGTGTTCCGGGCGGCCGTGGTCGGGGCGCCGGTGACGGACTGGCGGCTGTACGACACGCACTACACGGAGCGGTACCTGGGCACCCCGCAGGACGATCCGGAGGTGTACGCGGCGCAGTCGCTGCTGACCGACGACGGCCTGTCGGCGCCGGAGGAGCCGGCCCGGCCGATGATGGTCGTGCACGGTCTCGCCGACGACAACGTGGTGGTGGGGCACGCGCTGCGGCTCTCGTCGGCGCTGCTCGCGGCGGGCCGGCCGCACGAGGTGCTGCCGCTGTCCGGGGTGACGCACATGACGCCTCAGGAGCAGGTGGCGGAGAACCTGCTGCTGCTCCAGGTGGAGTTCCTGAAGCGGTCCCTCGGCGTCATGAGCTGAGTCACCAGCCGGGCGGTGTCGGGTGGGGCGGGGCCGGGGACCGCGCCCCGGCCGCCGGGTGGGGTGCGGGCGCGGCGTCGGGGGCGCCGCGCCCGGCCAGGAGCACGAGGACCGCGAGTCCTGCGAGCAGTTCGAAGACGGAGGTGAGGACGTCCGTCGCGTCCAGGGTGGTGAGGTCGCCGAGCCGGACGAGGGTCCCGTAGCGGGCGGCTCGGGCGACCCCGCCGAGGCCGCCGGCCGTCAGGAGCACGGCGGCGAGGAGCCCGAAGGCCCGGGAGTGGCGGGCCCGGGCGAAGCAGGACACGGCGGCTGTGCCGTACAGGGCGGCGGCGATCAGGGACAGCCAGCCGGGCGGGGGCGCGAGGGCGGGCTTGACGACGGAGCGGCCGCCGGTGAAGCGGTCGAAGGTGGTCTCCAGGGGCAGTTCACCGGCCCAGTACAGCTCCCAGAGGGTCAGGAAGAGGGCGGCGGCCGCGAGGAGGATCCCGGCGGCGACGGCGGGGCCGGTGCGGGGGCGGGTGGGCCGCTGCTCGTACGGGGCGTCCGCCGGGCGGCGGCCGACGGCCGCGGTGAGGACGAGTCCGGTGGCGAGGGCCAGTTCGAGGAGGGCGGTGACGAGGGCTCCGCTGCCGGCCGCCCAGAGCCCGGGGAGGCGCAGGGCGAGGGTGGCGGCGCCGGCGGCGGCGAGGGCGGAGGCCGCGTGCCGGGAGCGGAGGGCGGCGAGGGCGGTGGCGGCGTAGGCCGCGAGGAGCGCGGGGTCGAGCAGGGAGGTGGTGGACCGCCCCCGTATCAGGAAGTGGTGGTCCCCGGCCCAGTACCAGGCGAGGTCGGCGGGCGAGCCGAGCGAGGCGAGGTCCTGGAGGATCCACACGGCGGCGATGAGGGCGAGCGCGGCGCAGAGCGCGGCGCCCGTGAGACGTGCCGGGCGTGTCACAGTCACGGGCCCGATACTCACGGTCGCGAACGACCGAAACAAGCGGTTCCGCATGAACAGTGGAATGCGGCCGGCCGGGGCGATGTGTGCGCCCCGGCCGGTTTCACGGCACCCGCACGGCCGTACGGGATCCAACATCCAATATCCGTATATCGGATCCAAGTCCGTTGAGTTGCCCGCGCGTTACGGCTCCTGAGGCTCCTCCGGCACGGCCGGCCCCTCCGGCTTCTCCGGCCCCACCGGCCCCACCGGCTCCTCGGGCTCCTCCGGTGGGACGACCTGCTTCTCCTCCGCGAAGTGGCAGGCGGAGTCGTGCTTGGCCGGGGTGTCCGTGAGGCGGAAGACGGCCGGGACGGCGAGGAGCGGGACCTCCAGGGTGCAGCGTTCCTGGGCCTTCCAGCAGCGGGTGCGGAAGCGGCAGCCGGAGGGGATGTTGGCCGGGGAGGGGACGTCTCCGGAGAGGAGGATCCGCTCGCGGTGGGCGCGCGCCTCGGGGTCGGGGACGGGCACGGCGGAGAGCAGCGCCTGGGTGTAGGGGTGGGTGGGGTGGTCGTAGATCTGGGCGTCGGTGCCGATCTCGACGATCCGGCCGAGGTACATGACGCCGACGCGGTCGGAGATGTGCCGGACGATCGACAGGTCGTGGGCGATGAAGACGTACGAGAGGGAGAACTCGGTCTGGAGGGTGTCGAGGAGGTTGACGACCTGGGCCTGGACGGAGACGTCGAGCGCGGAGACCGGCTCGTCCGCGACGATGATCTCGGGCTGGAGGGCGAGGCCGCGGGCGATGCCGATGCGCTGGCGCTGGCCGCCGGAGAACTGGTGCGGATAGCGGTTGATGTACTCGGGGTTGAGGCCGACGACGTCCAGGAGGTCCTGGACCTTGCGGCGCCGGTCGCCCTTGGGGGCGACCTCGGGGTGGATCTCGTACGGCTCGCCGATGATGTCGCCGACGGTCATGCGGGGGTTGAGCGAGGTGTACGGGTCCTGGAAGACCATCTGGATGTTGCGGCGGACGGACTTGAGGGCCCGCGGGGAGAGCTTGGTGATGTCCTCGCCCTTGTACCGGATGGTTCCGGAGGTGGGCCGTTCCAGGTTGACCAGCATCTTGGCGACGGTGGACTTGCCGCAGCCGGACTCGCCGACGATGCCGAGGGTCTCGCCGGCCGCGAGGTCGAAGTCGACGCCGTCGACGGCCCTGACGGAGCCGACCTGCTTCTTGAAGAGGATGCCCTTGGTCAGTGGGTAGTGCTTGTGGAGGTCCCGGACTTCGAGAATCGCCTCAGCCATGGAGGCACTCCTTCCAGAAGTGGCAGGCGCTGGCGCGCGGCACCGGGGACTCGGTCACGTCGTACAGCGGGGGCTCGTCGGTCCGGCAGACGTCCTGGGCCATGGGGCAGCGCGGGTTGAAGGAGCAGCCGGGCGGGATGGCGAGCAGGTTGGGCGGGAGGCCCTTGATCGCGTAGAGCTCCTGGCCCTTCTGGTCGAGGCGCGGGATGGAGTCGAGCAGACCCCGGGTGTAGGGGTGGGCGGGGGCCTTGTAGATCTCGTGGACGGGGGCCTGTTCGACGATCTTCCCGGCGTACATGACGGCGATCTTGTCGGCGACGTCGGCGACGACGCCGAGGTCGTGGGTGATGAGGATGAGGCCCATGTTGAGCTCGCGCTGGAGCTCGGCGAGGAGGTCCATGACCTGGGCCTGGACGGTGACGTCGAGGGCGGTGGTGGGCTCGTCGGCGATGATCAGTTCGGGTTCGAGGGCGAGCGCCATCGCGATCATGATGCGCTGGCGCATGCCGCCGGAGAACTGGTGGGGGTACTGGCCGACGCGTTCCTTGGCGGCGGGGATGCGGACCCGGTCCATCAGCTCGACGGCCTTGGCCCTGGAGTCCTTGCGCGACATCCCCTTGTGGACCTGGAACATCTCGCCGAGCTGGTCGCCGACGCTGATGACGGGGTTGAGGGAGGACAGCGCGTCCTGGAAGATCATCGCCATCTTGGCGCCGCGGACCTTGCGCCGCTCCTCCTCCTTGAGCTTCAGGAGGTCCTGGCCCTGGAAGAGGATCTCGCCGGCGCTGATCTTGCCGGGCGGGATGTCGAGGATGCCCATGACGGCCTGGGCGGTGACGGACTTGCCGGAGCCGGACTCGCCGAGGACGGCGAGGGTCTCCCCCGCGTCGACGGAGTAGTTGACGCCGTTGACCGCCTTGGCCACCCCGTCCCGGGTGTGGAACTCCACGTGCAGGTCGCGCACTTCGAGCAGCATGGGTCCCTACCTCAGCTTCGGGTCGAGGGCGTCGCGCACCGCGTCGCCGAGCATGATGAACGCGAGCACGGTGATGGCGAGCGCGCCGGCCGGCCAGAGCAGCATGTGGGGCGCGTTGCGGATGTACGGCGACGCCGAGGAGATGTCGATGCCCCAGGAGACGGTCGGCGGCTTCAGGCCGACGCCGAGGTACGACAGGGTCGCTTCGAGCGAGATGTACGTGCCGAGGGCGATGGTGGCGACGACGATCACCGGGGCGATGGCGTTCGGCGTGATGTGCCGGAGCATCATCCGGGAGCTGGAGGCGCCGAGCGCGCGGGCGGCCTGGACGTAGTCGTTCTGTTTGGCGGTGATGACCGAGCCGCGTGCGATGCGGGAGATCTGCGGCCAGCCGAGCAGCACCATGAAGCCGATGACGGGCCAGACGGTGGTGCTGGTGACGACGGACAGGAGCACGAGGCCGCCGAGGACGACGGGGATGGCGAAGAAGACGTCGGTGAGCCGGGAGAGGATGCCGTCCCAGGTGCCGCCGAAGAAGCCGGCGAGGCCACCGAGGAAGCCGCCGAGGAGGGCGACGCCGAGGGTGGCGAGGACGCCGACGGTCACGGACGTCCGGGCGCCGTAGACGGTGCGGGTGTAGACGTCGCAGCCCTGGCCGTTGAAGCCGAAGGGGTGGCCGGGCTGGGAGCCTTCCTGCGCCTTGGAGAGGTCGCAGTCGAGCGGGTCTCCGGAGGCGATCAGCTGGGGCCAGATCGAGATGATCACCAGGAAGAGGATGACGAGCGCGGAGATGATGAAGATCGGGTTGCGGCGCAGGTCGTGCCAGGCGTCGGACCAGAGGGAGCGGGGCTTCTTGTCGGCGCCGGCGTCGGGGCCGGTGTCGGGGCCGTTCTCGAGGTTCTTCTCCAGGGTCTCGGCCTCCTGCGTGCCGAGGTCGGCCGCGCCCCCCGCGCCGGTCGAGGCGATCGCCCGCCCCTCTTCTCCGTAGGACTCGAGGGGCTCGAAGGGCTCAAGGGGCTCAGGCATAGCGAATCCTCGGGTCAAGGACGGCGTACAGGAGGTCGACCAGGAGGTTGGCCAGCAGGAACACCAGGACGAGGATGGTCACGAAGCCGACGACGGTCTGGGTGTTCTGGCGGACGATGCCCTGGTAGAGCTGGTAGCCGACGCCGTGGATGTTGAAGATCCGTTCGGTGACGATGGCGCCGCCCATGAGGGCGCCGATGTCGGCGCCGATGAAGGTCACCACGGGGATGAGGCTGTTGCGCAGCAGGTGGCGGGTGACGACCCGGCGGCGGGGCAGGCCCTTGGCGACGGCGGTGCGGACGTAGTCGGCGCGCTTGTTCTCGGCGATGGAGGTCCGGGTGAGCCGGGTGACGTACGCGAGCGAGACGGACGCGAGGACGAGGCCGGGGACGATCAGTTCGTTGAAGGGTGCGTCGGGCGAGACGGCCGGTGAGATCCAGCCCCATTCGACGCCGAGGAGCAGCTGGAGCAGCAGACCGGTGACGAAGGTCGGGACGGAGAGGACGACCAGGGTCAGCAGCAGCACCGAGGTGTCGACGGGGTGGCCGCGCTTGAGGCCGGTGACGACGCCCAGGGTGATGCCGATGACGATCTCGAAGAGGATCGCGACGATGGTGAGCCGGATGGTGACCGGGAAGGCGTTGGCCATCAGCTCGGTGACGGGCTGGCCGTTGAAGGCGGTGCCGAAGTCCCCGGTGAAGACGTTGCCCATGTAGGTCAGGTATTGCTGCCAGACCGGCTTGTCGAGGCCGTACTCCTTCTGCAGCTGGGCGGTGGTCGCCGGGTCGCAGGCCCGGTCGCCGCAGAGGCCGGCGATGGGGTCGCCCATCACGTTCACCATCAGGAAGATCAACAGCGTGGCGCCGAAGAAGACCGGGATCATCTGCAGCAGCCGCCGGATCACGTATCGACCCACGGAGGCCTCCAGGAAGGGTGGGTTGAGGGACGGCGTACGGCCCGGCGCGGGGATCCGCGGCCCGGGCCGTACACCGCCGTACTGCTACGTCGTCACTTGACCTTGATCTGGTCGTACACCGGGACGCTGAAGGGGTTCAGGCTCACGTTCTCGATCTTGTCCGAGTAGCCGGCGCTGCCGTTCTGGTACCAGAGCGGGATGGCTCCCATGTCGTCGCGGAGGACTCCCTCGGCCTGCTGGAAGAGCCCGATGGCCTTGGCGGTGTCGGACTCGGCGTTGGCCTGGTTGACCAGCTTGTCGAACTCCGGGTTGGAGTACTTGCCGTCGTTGGAGGAGGCGTTGGTGTAGTACAGCGGCTGGAGGAAGTTCTGGATGAGCGGGTAGTCCATCTGCCAGCCGGCGCGGAAGGGGCCCGGCAGCTTCTGGGTGCTGGCCTGGCTGCGGAAGTCGGCGAAGGTGCCGATCGGGTTGCCGACGCAGGCCTTGTTGTTGCCGAGGGCGTTGTTGATGGAGTTGCAGACGGCGTCCACCCACTCCTTGTGGGAGCCGGTGTCGGCGTTGTACGAGATCTTCATCGTGCCGCCGGGGATGCCGCCGCCCTCGGCGACGAGCTTCTTGGCCTGGGCCGCGTCGTACTTGCAGAAGTCGCCGCAGACGTCCTTGAAGCCGCCCTCTTCGCCGAGCACCGGGGAGGTCCAGTCGACGGCGGGGGTGCGGGTCTTCTGGAAGATCGTCTCGGTGATCTGCGGGCGGTTGATCGCCATGGAGAGGCCCTGCCGGAGCTTCTCCTGGCCCGGCTTGTTCCACGCGGGGTCGTAGAACGGGAAGGAGAGGGTCTGGATGATGCCGGCGGGGACGTTGATGTACCGGCCGCCGAGGTCGGCCTGGACGTTCTTGAGCTGGGAGGCGGGCACGTCGTCGACGAGGTCGAGGTTGCCGGCCGTCAGGTCCGTGTAGGCGGTGTTGTTGTCGGTGTAGACCTTGAGGTCGATGCCGCCGTTCTGGGCCTTGTCGGGGCCGGGGTAGGAGTCCCAGCGCCTGAGGGACATCTGGGAGCCCTTGGAGTACGAGTCGACGGTGTACGGGCCGTTGCCGATGGGCTTCGAGAGCCAGCCGGCGTGGTCGCTGTAGAAGGCCTGGGGCAGCGGCGCGAAGGCCGCGTAGCCGAGGGTGATGGGCCATGTGGAGAACTTCTGGGTGAGCTTGACCGTGAAGGTCTGGGGGCCGGTCACCTTGAGGCCGGACATGGTCTCGGCGGTGGGCGCGCCCTTCTCGGGGTGGACCTGGTCGTAGCCCTCGATCTGCCCGAAGAAGTACGCGTTCTTCTGGTTGTTCTTCAGGCCGGCGCCGTAGTTCCAGGCGTCGACGAAGGACTTCGCGGTGACCTTCTCGCCGTTGGAGAAGGTCCAGCCGTCCTTGACCGTGATGGTGAAGTTCTGCGAGTCGGTGGTCTCGATGTTCTGGGCGAGCATGTTCTTGGCCTCGCCGGTCTTCGGGTCGTACTGCTTGAGCCCGCGGAAGATCATGGAGAGGACCTTGCCGCCCTGGACCTCGTTGGTGTTGGCGGGCTCCAGCGGGTTCTGCGGGTCGCCCCACGAGGAACTCACGATGCCGTCGGCCCCGCCCCCGCCACCACCGCTGTCGCCGCCGCCACAGGCCGTGGCCGCGAGGGCGACGGCGGTGGCCAGTGCGGCCCACTTCGCGTGCGTGGCTCCGCGCATGGAGTGCCTCCCGTAACTCTTGCCGAGACTTAGGCCCCCATATCACCGCAACCCGGACAGAGCCGCATCTTGGCGACAGCTGTCCGGGTTGCGGGCGTCATGCCGGTCGGTATCAGTTGAGGAAGGTCACGTCCCAGTGGCTGCTCTCGCGGGCGTAGATGTTGCCCGAGGGAGCGGTGTACATGGCGGCGCCGTCGCCCCGGGTGCCCGAGTAGGTGAAGGTGCCGGTGATGTAGTTGCTCAGGCAGGTGGTCGGGCTGAAGTCCAGCTTGTAGCCGTTCCAGTGCGAGTACGTGCCGCTGGCGTGGCCCGTCTCGGTGCCGCCGGTGATGGTCAGGGCGCAGCCGCTCGCGCGCTTCAGCGTCACGGCGCCGTCCGCGGAGGCCTGGCGCAGGCCGTCGAAGGAGGTGCAGCTGGTGCTGTTGCGGTCGGAGCAGTTGCCGGAGGAGGTCCAGCTGATGCCGGCCGAGGTGAAGAGGGCGGCCGCCTGGGAGTGGGTCAGCAGACCGCTGCTGCCGCCGCTGCCGCCGGAGGAGCCGGTGACCAGGGCGCGCCAGGTGTCGGGGCCGACGATGCCGTCCGCGTCGAGGCTGTGGGAGGACTGGAAGGAGCGGACCTTGGCGTCGGTGCCGTCGCCGAAGGCGCCGTCGACGGCGAGCCCGGCACCGTACCGGTTGAGCTGCGTCTGGGCGGCCTTCACCGCGGAGCCGTTGTCGCCCTTGCGGACGGTGATGATCAGCCTGGACCAGGTGTCCCCGCCGACGACGCCGTCCGAGGACAGGCTGCTGGCGCTCTGGAAGCTGCGGACCTTGGCCTCGGTGCCGTCGCCGAAGACGCCGTCGGCGGAGGTGGCGTAGCCGCGGGCGGTCAGCAGGTGCTGGACGGTGGTCACCTGCGCGCCGGTGCTGCCGTTCTTGACCAGCGGCCAGTCGGCGGCGAAGGCCGGGGCGGCCTGGAGCACGCCCGCCACCAGCGTGGTGACGAGGGCGGCGAGCAGCGCGGCCGCGAGGCCGGGCAGTCTTCTCACGAGTGGCATGGTCGGTTCCTCGGACTCTCGGGTCAGCACTGGTACGTCGCGTCCGGGTGGACCGGCTCGCAGTAGCGGATGTGCAGGTGGTTGTCGTGGTTGGGGTACTGGACGGTCAGCCCCTCCGCGATCAGCTGCGGGTCGTTGAAGTACACGAGCTGCACGTGTCCGGGCGCGGCCGCGCGCAGGGCCTTGACCAGCTCGCGGGTCGCGGCCCGGTCGTAGGCGGCGGACTCCCAGGTGATCCGGGTGCCGGCGCACTGCGCGGAGTCGGTGCGCACGGGCCAGAAGTCGACGTCCATGCCGACCTGGTGGGTGGCGTGGCCGTAGATGGTGCCGCCGTGCTCGAAGGCGATGTCGCCGACCGGGACCTTGCCCCGGCCGAGGGCGGAGAAGGTGCGGGCACCGGCCTCGAACTGGCCGATGGCGGCGCCGGTCCCCCAGTCGGCGGACGCGTTGCCGTCCGGGTTCTGGTTGCACAGGGTGCCGGCGTTGTAGTCGGCGTACTCGTAGTGCCAGAGCAGGTTGGTCCAGGTGTCCGGGCCGACGACGCCGTCCGCGCCGAGACCGGCGTGGCTCTGGAAGGTGCGGACGGCCGAGGCCGTGCCGGGGCCGAAGGCGCCGTCGACGGCGAGCCCGGCGCTCCGCTTGGCGTTGAGCAGGTACTGGACGGCCTTCACGGCCTCGCCCTGGCTGCCCTCGCGGACGGTGACGGTCAGCGCCCGCCAGGTGTTCGGGCCGACGATGCCGTCCGCGCCGAGGCCGTGGGAGGACTGGAAGGAGCGGACGGCGGTGTCGGTGCCGGCGCCGAAGACGCCGTCGGCGGTGAGCTGCGCGCCCTGCCCGTTGAGCAGGTACTGGAGGGCGACGACGTCCGAGCCCCGGTTGCCCTTGCTCTGGGTGGGGACGAACGCGCCGGAGAAGGCGTGCGCGGGCGTGCCGAGGCCGATGAGCACGAGGAGCGCGGCGAGGGCGGCGACGGCCGCGAGGGGGACGGCCCCGAGCGCGGGGCGGAACGACCGGATGGTCGACGACATGGCGGTGTGCTTCTCCTTGTCGGGTGGGGTGGGGCCCTCAGGCGAGGAGGCGGCTGAAGGTGCGGGCGTCGGCGAGGCCGTCGGCGGGCAGCCCGGCCGTGTTCTGGAAGGTGGCGACCGAGGCCAGGGTGCCGGCGCCGAAGACGCCGTCGACGCCGGTCGGGACGCCCTTGGCGGTGAGCAGCAGCTGGACGGCCTTCACGGCCTCCCCGGTGTCGCCCTGCCGTACGGGCACGGCGAGTTGGTGCCAGGTCTGGTTGCCGGCGTAGCCGTCGGACGTCGCGGTGACGAGCGTCTGGAAGTCCCGTACGGCCTGCTCGGTGGCCGGGCCGAAGCTACCGTCCGCGGTGATCGTGGCGCCGCGCCGGACGAGCAGGTACTGGAGCGCGCGGACGCGGTCGCCGGAGTCGCCGTTGTGCAGCAGCGGCCACACGGGCGCCGTCGGGTCCCCGCCGATGCGGGCGGCGACGTCCCGCCGCAGCTGCGGGAGCATCGCGTACAGGCGGTCGCCGGGGCACTCGGTGGCGTTGAAGTCCCGGTGTCCGTAGATCTGGTAGGCGCGCAGCCCGTACTGACGGCAGATGTACGTGCACAGTTCGACCAGCTTCGCGTACTGCTCGCTGCGCGGGTCGACCGTGGAGTACGTGCCCTCGTTCTCGATGCCGATGGCGACGGTGTTCTGCCCGGTGCAGTGCGCCGACTCCACGCTCGGGGTGCCGCCCTGGAGGGCGACCAGGCTGCTGTGCCGGCCCTCCAGGACGTACGCGCCGCGGGAGACGGTGAAGTGCTGGCCCGTGTCGATCCAATGGCGCTCGTCCATCGCCCAGTTCTGCATGGAGCGGGCGAGCCCGAATGCCTGGGCCTGCGAGTAGTCGGTCGTGTTGGGCGTGTCCGTGTGGTGCACGATGATCTTCTGCGGCGGGGTCGACAGGACCCGCACCGGGCTGCTCGCCGGGCGGGCGCCCCACGCCGTGGTGTCCGCGATGGAGGGTCCGGTCGCGGCCTGCGCCTGGCCGGTCGCCCACAGGGGCAGCGCGGCCGCGGCGCCGAGCGCGAGGCCGCCGGTGAGCAGGGAGCGGCGGCTGGGGGTCGGTTCGTTGACCGAGGTCATGATGGGGGGTTCCTCAACTGGTGGACCACGTCGCTCAGTACGAGTCGGTGCAGTGGGTTTCGAGGGTCGCGTAGGCGCGCGTCTCGCACGCCCAGGCGTAGATGTCCTTGTCGTTCACCATGGCGGTGTACACGGTTCCGTAGCCGCCGTAGTAGACGCTCCGGGACTCGCCGTTGGTGTTGGAGACCCGGATGACGGTGTCGGCGGACGCCCCGGAGGTCTTGCGCGCCCACGCGGCCCGGCAGGTGGGGCTGTAGCGCAGCTCCACCCCCCAGTCGCTGGTCCGCACGGTGCGGGCGTCGCTCTGGCAGACGGTCGTGGACGGGTCCAGGCCGGTGCAGGACGACGCGTAGCAGGAGGTGGCCGCGGACGCCGGGGACGACGAGAGCAGCAGCCCGGACGCGGCGAGCGCGAGGGCGGAGGCGGCGGTGGCGAGCTTGCGGGCGAGGGGGTTCGTTCTCATGACGGCCTCGCTCAGTACTCGGGGGTGCACGCGGTGCCCTTGGCGAAGGTGCCGCAGGCCCTGGCGAGGATGTCCTTGTCGTTGACCATCCGGGTCCACACCGTCCCCGAACCCGGATAGTGCACCGCGTACTTGTTGCCCAGCGAGTTCTGGACCCAGATGTCGCCCTCGTCGCCGTACTTGAACCGCGCCCAAGCGGCGCGACAGGTCGGGCTGTAGCGGAGTTCGAGACCGACGTACTCCCCGTACATCACCGTCTGCGCGTCGTTCTGGCAGATCGTGGTGGCCGGGTCGAGGCCGTTGCAGGAGGACCCGTAGCAGGAGGTGGCGGCCGAGGCCGGGGAGGAGGCGAGCAGCAGGCTGGTAGCGGCGACCGCGAGGGCCGAACCGGCCGTCGCGAGCTTGCGGGTGAGCGTGTTCACGAGCGGAGCTCCTTCCGGGGATCTAGTACCACGACGTGCACGATTCCCCGCCCTCGATGATGTGACCGCAGGCCCGGTCGTAGATGCCCTTGTCGTCGATCATGGCGGTCCAGACGGTGCCGCCGCCGGCGGAAGTGGCCCGCTCCAAGCCGGTGTTGCTCTCCACCCAGATGGTCGTCGGCAGGCCGCCGCTCTGCCGTGCCCAGGCGGCACGGCAGGTGGGGCTGTAGCGCAGTTCGGCGCCCCAGCTCGACGTGGCGACGGTGCGGGCGTCGTTCTGGCAGATGGACGTGGACGGGTCGAGGCCCGTGCAGGACGGCCCGTAGCAGGAGGTCGCGGCGGAGGCCGGCGACGAGGCGAGGATCAGACCGGACGCGGCGAGGGCGAGAGCCGAACCGGCGGTGGCGAGCTTGCGGGTGAGCGTGTTCACGAGGATGCCTCTCCTTCCTGGCGCTTCGGCCTAGTACGCGGCCGAGCAGCCGTAGTCGTTGGCGCTGACGCGGCCGCAGGCCCGCGCCAGAAGGCCGGCGTCGTTGATCATCCGCGTCCAGACGGTCGAGCCGTTGCCGCTGTAGTGCGTCGAGTAGACCGCCGTGCCGTAGCTGCCGTTCCAGCGCTCGATCGAGACGTCGAAGGAGAACCCGGCGCCACGGTTGTAACGCGCCCAGGCCGCACGACAGGTGGGGCTGTAACGGAGCTCCACGCCGGGGTAGTCCGTGTCGGCGACGGTACGTGCGTCGTTCTGGCAGATGGTCGTGGACGGGTCCAGGCCGGCGCAGGACGACGCGTAGCAGGACGTCGCCGCCGACGCCGGCGACGAGGCGAGCAGGAGGCTCGACCCCGCCATGGCGAGGGCCGAGCCGACGGTGGCGAACTTGCGGGTGAGTGCGTTCACGGTGACCCCTGATCCTGAAGTGGTGGGCTGCGGACGGCAGTTGGACTGCGCCGCGGCACACGCTGCCAGTCCCGCCGGTCGTCCGGACCGTCCCGACGGACCGGGTCGTCCCGTGCGCGGGCCCGGTGGGACGGGGCGCCGTCGACGGCCGAGGCCAGGGGTACGGGCGGGCGGCCGCGTCCCGCAGGGGTCACGGGACGGGCCGGGGGACGCGGGACGGGAACGGGACACCCGTGCGCCCGTCCCGTGGGACGCTCCCGGCGCCGTCGCCGTCGTACGGGACACGCCTCCAGGAACGCCAAAGGCCCCCGGCACCCTTGCGGGTGGCCGGGGGCCTCTCGGGCTTCGGGGCCCCTACGGGCTCCGGGGGTGGATCAGCCCGCCGGGACGACCTGCTTCTCCTCGGCGAAGTGGCACGCCGAGAAGTGGGCCGCCGGGGTGTCCTCGCCCTGGAAGCGCTGCGGCACCGCGAGGACCGGCACCTCCGTCGCGCACTTGTCCTGCGCCTTCCAGCAGCGGGTGCGGAAGCTGCAGCCCGACGGCGGGTTGGCCGGCGAGGGGACGTCACCGGTGAGGATGATCCGCTCCCGGTGCGCGCGGGCCTCCGGGTCCGGCACCGGCACCGCGGAGAGCAGCGCCTGGGTGTACGGGTGCGTCGGGTGCTCGTAGATCTGCTCGTCCGTACCGATCTCGGCCATCTTGCCGAGGTACATGACGCCGACGCGGTCGGAGATGTGCCGGACGATCGACAGGTCGTGCGCGATGAAGACGTAGGACAGGTTGAACTCGTCCTGGAGCTTCTCCATCAGGTTGATGACCTGCGCCTGGACGGAGACGTCCAGGGCCGAGACCGGCTCGTCGCAGATGATGATCTCCGGGTTGAGCGCGAGGCCTCGGGCGATGCCGATGCGCTGGCGCTGACCGCCGGAGAACTGGTGCGGGTACCGGTTGATGTACTCCGGGTTCAGACCGACGACGTCCAGCAGCTCCTGCACCTTGCGGCGCCGGTCGCCCTTCGGGGCCACCTCGGGGTGGATGTCGAAGGGCTCGCCGATGATGTCGCCGACCGTCATGCGCGGGTTCAGCGAGGTGTACGGGTCCTGGAACACCATCTGGATGTTGCGGCGGACGGCCTTCAGCGCGCGCCCGGACAGCTTGGTGATGTCCTGGCCCTTGTAGAAGACCTCGCCGGCGGTGGCCCGCTCCAGGTTCATCAGGAGCTTGGCGACCGTGGACTTGCCACAGCCGGACTCGCCCACGATGCCGAGGGTCTCGCCCTGGTAGAGGTCGAAGGAGACCCCGTCCACGGCCTTGACCGCGCCGACCTGCTTCTTGAAGAGGATGCCCTGCGTCAGCGGGAAGTGCTTCTTCAGGCCCCGCACCTGGAGGATCGGTTCGCCGCGGCCCACAGGGGCGTCGAGGGCGGCGGCCACGGCCTCGTCGTTCGTGCTGAGGTCAGCCATGGATCGTCTCCTTCCAGAAGTGGCAGGCGCTCTTGCGGCCCGGGAGATCCGCGCCGTCCTGCTCGGTGACGGGCACGAGCGCCGGGATCTCCGTGCGGCAGATGTCGTCGGCCTTGGGGCAGCGCGGGTTGAAGGCGCAGCCGGTGGGCACCTTGAGCAGGTTGGGCGGCAGACCCTTGATCGCGTAGAGCTCCTGGCCCTTCTGGTCCAGGCGCGGGATCGAGTCGAGCAGACCCCGGGTGTACGGGTGGGCCGGGCGCTTGTACAGCTCGTGCACCGGCGCCTGCTCGACGATCCGGCCGGCGTACATCACGGCGATCTTGTCCGCGACGTCGGCGACGACGCCGAGGTCGTGGGTGATCAGGATCAGGCCCATGTTGTATTCCTGCTGGAGCTCCGCGAGGAGGTCCATGACCTGGGCCTGGACGGTCACGTCGAGAGCCGTGGTGGGCTCGTCGGCGATGATCAGGTCCGGCTCCAGGGCGAGCGCCATGGCGATCATGATGCGCTGGCGCATGCCGCCGGAGAACTGGTGGGGGTAGTCGTTGACCCGCGCCTTGGCGGCGGGGATCTTGACCTTGTCCATCAGCTCGATGGCCTTGACCTTGGCGTCCTTCTTGGACATGCCGTGGTGCACCCGGAACATCTCGCCGAGCTGGTAGCCGACGTTGAGGACCGGGTTGAGGGAGGACAGCGCGTCCTGGAAGATCATGGCGATCTTCCGGCCGCGGATCTTCCGGCGCTCCTCCTCGGACATCTTCAGCATGTCCTCGCCGCGGAACAGGATCTCGCCCTGCGGGATCTTGCCGGGCGGCATGTCGAGGATGCCCATGACGGCCTGGGCGGTGACGGACTTGCCGGAGCCGGACTCGCCGAGGACGGCGAGGGTCTCGCCGGCGTTCACCGAGTAGTTGACGCCGTTGACGGCCTTGGCCACACCGTCACGGGTGTGGAACTCGACGTGCAGGTCCTTGACTTCGAGCAGCGGACCGGTGTGGTCGCCGCCGCGCGGCGCGGGGACGGCCGCGGTCTTGTCGGTGATGCTCATCTGTTACGCCCTCCTCAGCGCAGCTTGGGGTCGAGGGCGTTGCGGACGGCTTCGCCGAGCATGATGAACGCCAGAACGGTGAGGCTCAGCATGATCGAGGGCCAGAGCAGGACGTGCGGGGCCACTCGGATCTGGGCGACACCCGCGGAGATGTCGACACCCCACGAGACGGTCGGGGCGGCGAGGCCCAGACCCAGGAAGGACAGGGTCGCCTCGGCCGAGATGTAGCCGCCGAGCGCGATGGTCGCGACGACGATCACGGGGGCCATGGCGTTCGGCAGGATGTGCCGGAAGAGGATCCGGACGGTGCCGGCGCCCAGGGCCTTGGCCGCGTGGACGTAGTCGGCCTGCTTGACCGTGATCACGGCACCGCGCATGACGCGGGTGATCTGGGTCCAGCCGAGGAACGCGAGGGCGAAGACGACGACCCAGACGGTCCGCTCGACGAAGGCCTGGAGGACGACCATGGAGCCGAGCAGGAACGGGATGCCGAAGAAGACGTCGGTGAGCCGGGAGAGCAGCGCGTCGACCCAGCCGCCGAAGTAGCCGGCGATCATGCCCAGGACGCCGCCGAGGATGGTGACGATCGCGGTGACGGCGACGCCGACGGTGACCGAGGCGCGGGTGCCGTGGATCAGTCGGGCGTAGACGGAGCGGCCCTGCTGGTCGTAACCGAGCCACTCGGGCGAACCGACCTTGCTCAGCTCGGGCTTGCTCAGGAAGTGGTGGACCAGGTCACCGGCGGTCGGGGACGCGCTGGTGAACAGGGTCGGCCACGCCGAGACGAGCAGCAGCAGCGCGATCAGGATCGACGAGACGATGAAGTACGGGTTGCGGCGCAGGTCGGCCCAGGCGTCGCCCCAGAGGCTGCGGGCCTTCTCCTGCTTCGCGGCCGGAGCGGACGCGTCCACCGAGGGGGTGGCGACGGCGTCCTCGACGGCCGTGGCGGTCTTGGTCACGTCAGGCATACCGGATCCTCGGGTCCAGGACCGCGTACAGCAGGTCGATGAGCAGGCTGGTGACGAGGTAGACGATCACCAGGATGGTGACGAGGCCCACCAGGGTCGCGCCTTCGCGCCGGGAGATCGAGTCGGCGATGACACCGCCGACGCCGTGGATGTTGAAGATCGCCTCGGTGACGACCGCGCCGCCCATGAGGGCGCCGATGTCGGTGCCGAGGAAGGTGACCACGGGGATCATCGAGTTGCGCATGAGGTGGACGCCGATGACGCGGCGCCGCGGCAGGCCCTTGGCGACGGCCGTGCGCATGTAGTCGGCGCGCAGGTTCTCCGCCATGGAGGTACGGGTGAGCCGCGCCACATAGGCGAGGGAGAGACCGCCGAGCACAATGGCCGGAGCGATCATCTCGCTGAGCACGGGCTCGGTGCTGACGTTCGGCGCGATCCAGCCCAGGTTGAAGGCGAACACCATCTTGATGATGTAGCCGAGGACGAAGACCGGGATCGAGATGATCAGCAGGGTGAAGATCAGGATCAGGTTGTCGGCCAGGCGGCCGGCGCGCAGACCGCCGATGATGCCCAGTCCGATACCGAAGACGAGCTCGATCGCGAACGCGAGGGCGGCCAGCTGGAGCGTGATGGGGAACGCGCCGCCCAGCACATCGGTGACCGGCAGACCGTTGCGGATCTGGGTACCGAAGTCCAGGTGAAGGATCATGTCCCGCATGTACGTGACGTACTGCACCGGCAAGGACCTGTCGAGACCCAGCTCGTGGCGCTTCGCGGCGAGCGTCGCCGGGTCGGCGCCCTTGTCGCCGAACATCGCCAGCACGGGGTCACCGGGCAGGCTGTGCACCATGAGGAAGATCAGCAGGGTTGTCCCGAGGAAAACCGGGATCATCTGGAGCAGTCGTCGTGCGACATAACGCCCCATCATGCCTCCGTTGAGATGTGACAGCGCAACCGACGGGCCCTCCCCCGACAGCATGCCCGGATCCGGGCACGCTGATGTCGTGGAAGGGCCCCCCAGCCGCTGCGTAAGGCACCGAGACGGGACTTGACGATCCGTCAAGTCCCGTGACGGTGTGCGGACTACGCTTGGGTGATTACTTCTTGACCTCGACGCCGGTCAGGATCGGGTCGCCGTCCTGGCCGTAGGCGACACCCGAGACCTTCTCGGAGAAGCCCGCGTTGACCTTGTAGTACCAGAGCGGGATGGACGGCATGTAGTTCTTGAGGTCCTTCTCGATCGCCTGGTACGCCTTGACGGACTCGTCAAGGGTCGTGGCGGAGTCGGCCTTCGCGATCTTGGCGTCCAGCTCCTTGTTGGAGAAGTCGCCCTGGTTGCCGCCGGCACCCGTGCGGAACAGGTCCGAGATGAAGTTGGCGTTCACCGGGTAGTCGAGCACCCAGCCGGAGCGGTAGAGCGACTTGACCTGCTTCGTCTTACGAGCGGTCAGGTCGGCCTGGAAGTCCGGCTTGCCGTCGCCGACGCACTGGACGCTGGTGGCCTGCTGGATGGAGTTGCAGACGGCCTCCACCCACTCCTTGTGGCCACCGTCGGCGTTGTACTGGATCGAGATCTTGTTGCCCGGGACGCCGCCGCCGGCCTTGATGAGCTCCTTGGCCTTGGCGGGGTCGTACTTGGTGACGCCGTTGCCGCCGTCCTCCTGGAAGCCCAGGACGCCCTTCGCGACCCAGCCGGTCGCGGGCTCACGCGTGCCGTTCAGCACCGTCTTGGTGATGGTGGCGCGGTCGATCGCCATGGACAGACCCTGGATGACGCGCGGGTCGACCTGCTTCGGCTTCTTCCACTGGTCGGCGTAGAAGGCGACGGCGATGGTCTGGATCGCGGAGTACGGCTGGTCCACGGCGCGGTCGCCGAGGTCCTGGCGGTAGACCGGGAGGTCCTTCGGGGCAAGCTGACGCAGGACGTCGACGTTGCCGGACTTCAGGTCCTCGTACGCGGCCTCGAGGGTGGTGTAGTTCTTGAAGACCACACCGCCGTTCTTCGCCTTGTTCGGGCCCTTGTAGCCGTCGTACCGGGTGATCTCGATCTTCTTCTTGTGGTCCCAGCTCTTGAACTTGTAGGGACCGTTGCCGACCGGGGCCGCGCCGCGCTGGGCCGGGGAGAGCTTGTAGAAGGACTCCGGCAGCGGGGCGAAGACGATGTAGGCCAGCTTGTGACCGAAGTACGGGACGGCCTTCGAGAGCTCGATCGTGAAGGTGTTCTCGTCGACGACCTTCAGACCCTCGAGCTTGTCGGCGGTCTGCTTCGCACCCTCGGCGTCCGGGTGGACCTTGTCGAAGCCCTTGATGTCCGCGAACCAGGACGCGAGGCCCTGGGCGTTCTTCAGGCTGGCGTTCCAGTTCCACGCGTCCACGTAGGACTTGGAGGTCACCGGGGTGCCGTCGTGGAAGGTCCAGCCCGGCTTGAGCTTGACGGTCCACGTCTTCGAGTCCGTCGTGGTGACCGACTCGGCGTTGATCATCTCCAGGGAGCCGTCGGCCTTGTAGTCGACCAGGGTCGAGAACAGGCCGGCCATGACGGCGGAGCCGTTGGACTCCATCGTGTCACCGGTGAGCAGGGGCTTCTCAGGCTCGCCCAGCTCGATGGAGAAGATTCCGTTCGGGTCAACAGCGCCCTTGGCGTCGCTGCCGCCGTCGCTCTTACCCCCGCCACAGGCGGTCGCAGCAAGGGCGACGATGATCGCGCCCGTTACCCACTTGGCGCTCTTGGCACCGCGCATGGGTTCCTCCTCATGAGTCCACTTTGTCACTACAAGAGGGGCACTTCGAGTTTCGCCGACACCCCTGACGGCTTTGGACTCAAGTGCCCCGAGTGTGCTCGTGAGTCGGCACTCCCCACAGTGCGTGACCCATTGACCCGAGCTCAATGGAGCCAACTATTAAGTACGTCCGGGCTGTAAACCACACTTAAGCGGTCTCGTTTTGACAACATCGCGATGCCCCCGGAGACCGAAATCCGGACAAACTGAGCACAGACAGACACGCCCGAAACGGACTGTTAACACACGTACCGGAGAGCGATCGCCGATATGCGGACACCTCGACTCCGAAATGGACTTGACTGAACGTTGACCCGGGTTGACGAAAAGCCCGGGCCCCCACAGTGCCTGTGGGGGCCCGGGCTCCGGTGCCGACGTCATGTCAACCGAGAGCGGCGAAGATCACAGAACCATGATCTACCCCGCCGTGCTCGGCCGTATGCGACCTTACTCAGCCGTTCTTGGCGCGGGAAGCGGAACGACCGCGCTCCTTCTGGTCCAGGACGACCTTGCGGATGCGCACGGCCTCCGGGGTGACCTCGACGCACTCGTCGTCGCGGCAGAACTCCAGGGACTGCTCCAGGGAGAGCTTCCGCGGCGGGACGATCGCCTCGAAGGAGTCGGCGGAGGAGGAGCGCATGTTGGTGAGCTTCTTCTCCTTGGTGATGTTCACGTCCATGTCGTCGGAGCGGGAGTTCTCGCCGACGATCATGCCCTCGTACACCTCGGTGCCGGGGTCGGTGAACAGGACGCCGCGCTCCTGGAGGTTGGTCATCGCGAAGGCGGTGACCGCACCGGCGCGGTCGGCGACCAGCGAGCCGTTGTTACGGGTCGTCAGCTGGCCGAACCACGGCTCGTGGCCCTCGTGGATCGAGTGGGCGATGCCCGTACCGCGGGTGTTGGTGAGGAACTCCGTACGGAAGCCGATGAGGCCACGGGACGGAACGACGAACTCCATGCGGACCCAGCCGGAGCCGTGGTTCGACATGTTGTCCATGCGGCCCTTGCGGACACCCATGAGCTGCGTGACCGCGCCCATGTGCTCCTCGGGGACGTCGACCGTGAGGCGCTCGACGGGCTCGTGGATCTTGCCGTCGACCTCCTTGGTGACGACCTGCGGCTTGCCGATGGTGAGCTCGAAGCCCTCGCGGCGCATCTGCTCGACCAGGATGGCGAGCGCGAGCTCACCACGGCCCTGGACCTCCCAGGCGTCCGGGCGCTCGGTGTCGAGGACGCGGAGCGAGACGTTACCGATGAGCTCGCGGTCCAGGCGGTCCTTCACCTGGCGGGCGGTGACCTTGCGGTCCTTCACGGCCGTCTTCGCGTCGGCGCCCTTGCCGGTGCCGCCGCGGCCGACGAGCGGCGAGGTGTTGGTGCCGATGGTCATGGAGATGGCCGGCTGGTCGACCGTGATCAGCGGCAGCGCGATCGGGTTCTCCGGGTCGGCCAGGGTCTCGCCGATCATGATGTCGGGGATACCGGCGACGGCGCAGATGTCACCGGGGCCGGCGACCTCGGCCGGCTTGCGGGTGAGCGCCTCGGTCATCATCAGCTCGGTGATGCGGACGTTGGAGATCGTGCCGTCCCGCTTGATCCACGCGACCGTCTGGCCCTTGCGCAGCTCGCCCTGCTCGACGCGGAGCAGCGCGATGCGGCCGAGGAAGTTGTCGGCGTCGAGGTTGGTGACGTGGGCCTGGAGCGGCGCCTCCTCGTCGTACGACGGGGCCGGGACGTGCTCCAGGATCGTGGAGAAGAACGGCTCCAGGTTCTCGGAGTCCTGCGGGACCGTGCCGTCCGCCGGCTTGGTCAGCGAGGCGATGCCGTCGCGGCCGCAGGCGTAGACGATCGGGAACTCGATCTGGTCCTCGTCGGCGTCCAGGTCAAGGAAGAGGTCGTAGGTCTCGTTGACGACCTCGTCGATCCGGGAGTCCGGGCGGTCCGTCTTGTTGATGCAGAGGATGACGGGCTTGCGCTGCTGGAGGGCCTTGCGCAGCACGAAGCGGGTCTGCGGGAGCGGACCCTCGGAGGCGTCCACGAGGAGGACGACCGCGTCCACCATCGACAGACCGCGCTCGACCTCGCCACCGAAGTCGGCGTGGCCGGGGGTGTCGATGATGTTGATCGTGATCGGGGCCCCGCCGTCCTTGGGGTGGTACTTCACCGCCGTGTTCTTGGCGAGGATCGTGATGCCCTTCTCACGCTCCAGGTCGTTCGAGTCCATCATGCGGTCGTCGAGCTGCTGGTGGGCGGCGAAGGCACCGGCCTGCTTGAGCATGGCGTCGACGATGGTCGTCTTGCCATGGTCGACGTGGGCGACGATGGCGACGTTACGGATGTCGTGGCGCGTGGGCATGGGTGCTTGCGCTTCTCTCGGATCGTGGGATGCGGCGTCAGTTCCTCGTACGCCCGCCGGGCGGACGCGCCACGGCTATGTCCTATGGTACGGGGCTGCCGCGCAAGGGGCTTCCCCGGCCAAGATCCGAGTGGTAATCCTGAGGGTTTTCAAGGGTGTGGGGGGCCGTGCAGGGGGTCGTGCGACCGGGTCAAAGGGCCGACGCGATCCTGCCCGCCGGGGTCACCGGCGGGCAAGGAACTTGAGCTGCTTCTGAGGTTGTGACCTGCACTTTCAGCGGTTGCGCTCGGTACCCTTGGTCGTTTCGGGCTTCTTGAACCCGATGTCCTGGTAGCGGGGGGCGGCGAGGCCCCAGGCTCCGGCGTTCACGAGGTCGGCCCTGGCGGCGACGAGCTGGGGGCGCTGGTAGAGGGGGATGGAGCCGGCCGCGGCCCAGATCCGGGCGTCGGCCTGGCGGACGAGCTCGCGGGCCTCGTCCTCGTCGAGCGTCCCGGCCGCCTGGTCGAACAGCTGGTCGATCCGGTCGGTGCCGACCCGGGAGTAGTTCTGCTCGACCAGCAGCGAGCCGTCCGAGGCCGGCTCGGGCTTGGCGAAGATCGGCCGGGCGTCGGTCGCCGGGAAGGCGGAGGCGGGCCAGGAGTAGAGGGCCAGGTCGTAGTCGCCCGAGGCCACGTGGTCCTTGAAGAAGCTGTCGTCGGAGACCTTGGTGACCTCGGTGCGGATCCCGACCGCGTCGAGCATCCGGACGATCCGGTCCCCGACCGCCCGCAGCGACTCGGAGCCCGGCCCGGACGGCAGGACGAAGCGGAGGCTGAGCGCCTTGCCGTCCTTGCCGAGCGTCTTGGCCTGCCCGGCGTCGGGAACCGTCACGGGGGCGGCGGTGCCGCGCGGGGCGTAGGCCCCGGCCACGCCCTTGTCCGGCTTGGCGACCGACTGCGCGGCGCGGGCGGCGGAGCCGGTCCCGGTGTCGAGGGCCTCGGCGCGGGCGAGGAGCGCGGCGCTCTGACCGGCGGCGTCGGGGGCCGGGGCGAGGACGGTGCCGCCGTTCCCGGGGCCGTTCGCGCCGACGGCGGGGGCAGCGGGGCTGTCGCCGGGCCTGTCGTCGCCGGAGTCTCCGGGCTTGTCGTCGCCGACGATGTAGAGGCCCTCGTCGGAGGCGGTGTCGCTCGCCTGCTTCTTGGCGTCGGTCGAGCCCTCCTCCTTCTTCTCGGCCTCCTTCTTCTTCTCGGCCTCCTTCTTCTCGGCCTCCTTCTTCTCCGACTCGCTGCCCGCCTTCGTGCCGGCGGGCTTGCGGAGCGCGCCGCCCGGGACCCAGCCCGCGTCGGCGAGGAGCGCCTGCGCCTCCTTGGTGTCCTGGCCGCCGAGCGCGTCGCTGCTGTCCGCGTACGCCGCCTGGCCCGCGAGGGCGAGGTGGCTGCCGGGGGGCTTGGCGGGGAGGCCGAGCGGCTTGAGCACGGACTCGGCGAGCTCCTGGCGGTTGATGGCGCGGGCCACCGCGCGCCGGACCCGCTCGTCGGCCAGCGGGCCGGACTCGCCGTTCAGCGAGAGCTGGGTGTAGGCGGGCTCCAGGGACTTGCGGACCACGAACTTCGCCAGGGCGTCCTGAGCGTTCGCGTACCGCTCGATCGCCTCCTGGTTCTTCTTGCGGGCGGCCTTGACCTCCGCCGCCTTCTCGTCGTCGGAGCCGTGGGCGAGGGCCCAGGACCGGAGGGCCTTGGAGGGGGTGATCGCGGAGCCGGGGCCGTGGGCGAGGGCGGCCTGGGCGCCGTTCCGGCCGGCCCGGGCGTCCCGGAGGGCGAGGGCGATCCGCTCGGCGGTGGACCGGTCGATCTCGGCCAGGTCGATGCTGCCGGCGGCGAGCGCGGCGGTCCGGTCGGCCCGGGGGACGGCCTTGAGGACGAGGCTGTCCAGCTTGGCCTGCTGGCCCCACCAGCGGGGGTTGCGGGTGAGGGTGACGTCGCCGCCCTTGCGGTCGATGGTCTTCAGCAGGAACGGTCCTGCGGTGGCCTTGAGGCTGGTGCGCGCCCCGTCGTTGAAGTCGTTCGGGGAGCCCATCACCTGCTTGGGGTAGAGGGGCGTGAAGAGGGACTGCCAGTCGGCGTAGGGCTTGGCGAAGGTGACCCGCACCTCCAGGTCGTTCTTGCCCCGCTCGATCTTCTCGATCCGCTCGTAGCCGGAGTTGCGGGCGGTCCAGTACGCGGTGTCCCGGCCGCTCAGCGCGCGCCACTGGGCCACGAAGTCGGCGGCCCCGATCTCGCGTCCGTCGCTCCACACCGCCTGCTGGTTGAGCTTGTAGAGGACGACCTGCTTGGGTTCGGTCTCGACGACCTGCGCGGACTCCAGGTAGTCGGGGTTGAGCCGCGGCCTGCCCCGCTCGTCGAGCGTGTAGAGGGCGGGGAGCACGGCTCCCGCGATGCGCGAGGTGGTGCCGTCGGCGTCGGCCTGGAAGGTGTTGAGCGTGGTGGGCAGCGCGTCGACCGCCCAGCGCAGGGTGCCGCCGTCGGCGACCCGGTCGCGCGCCGCGGGCGCGTTGTCCTGGGCCGCGGCGGAGGCCTCGTCGGACTCGTCGCCGGAGCTGCAGCCGGCGAGGACGGTGACCGCGAGGACCGCGCTGGTGAGGGTGGCGACGGAGCGGAGCGTGCGGGAGCGGGGGCTCCGTGAGCATGTCCTCCCGCGAGGGGCGCCGATCTGGGACATGACTTGTACCCCTTCGTCCAGATTTATTCCATTTGGAGATGATCAGACCTATTGCTCATACACTGAAAAGGACGGATCGGATCCGGCCACGGCGACACGGCCGCACGGTCGGCAAACCCCACTCGTGCGGCCCAACCGCCCGTGCACACGACTTCCCAAGCGGGATGTGACGCGCGACACTCACGAAGGTGAGGGCAACCATGTCCGTTCAGGACGATCTGGCGGCCGTCAAGCGCCGCTTGCAGGACCTGGAACACACGGTCGAGGAACTGGAGCGCCGCGTCGGGACGGAGCGGGGCGCGCCTTCCGCACCCGCCTCCGGCCGTGCGGAGAGCATGGTGACCATCCCCGACGCCCCGTACGACGCCGGGAAGTGGACCGACGTCGACGACGAAGGCCTGGGAGCACGCGACCACCACGCGCCGTAGAGCCGAGGAGGCCCTAGTTGGCCACAGGTACTCAACCCCCGACGAGTCACCGAGCGGCGACGGGGGTGCGCTCCCCGGGGCGCGCCTCCATCGCCGCCCGCCATCTGCGCACCGACCGCTGGTGGCTCTCGCCCGCCGCCACCGCCGCCGGACTGCTCGCCTTCGTCGCGTACTCGACGTGGCGGGCGTTCGCCAACGCCCACTACTACGCCGCGCCCTACGTCTCCCCGTTCTACTCGCCCTGCCTCGCGGACAACTGCGTCCCCATGCGCGGCGGGCCGAACTGGGCGCTCTTCGGCAGCTGGTGGGGGCTCTCCCCCGCCCTGCTGATCCTGGTCTTCCCGCTGGGCTTCCGGCTGACCTGCTACTACTACCGCAAGGCGTACTACCGGAGCTTCTGGGCCGCTCCCCCGGCCTGCGCGGTCGCCGAACCCCACCGCGCGTACACCGGCGAGACCCGCTTCCCGCTGCTCCTGCAGAACCTCCACCGGTACTTCTTCTACGCGGCGCTGCCGGTCGCCGGGATCCTCACGTACGACACCGCGCTGACCTTCCGGGACTCCCACTACGCGTGGGGCCACGCCGGGCTCGGGACGCTGGTCTTCCTCGTCAACATCGTCCTCATCTGGGCGTACACCCTCTCCTGCCACTCCTGCCGGCACATCGTCGGCGGCCGCCTGAGGCACTTCTCGAAGCATCCCGTCCGCTACCGGCTGTGGACCTGGGTCGGGCGCCTGAACCGGCGTCACATGCAACTCGCCTGGGCGTCGCTGATCAGCGTCGCCGTCTGTGACCTGTACGTGTATCTGCTCGCCACCGGCGCCTTCGACGACCCGAGGTTCTTCTGACATGAGTCCTGTGAGCTCCGTGGAACGGCAGCGGTGGGACGTGGTGGTGGTCGGCGCGGGCGGCGCCGGGCTGCGGGCCGCGATCGAGGCGCGCCGGGCCGGCGCGCGCACCGCCGTCATCTGCAAGTCCCTCTTCGGCAAGGCGCACACGGTGATGGCCGAGGGCGGGATCGCCGCCTCCATGGCGAACGCCAACGAGCACGACGACTGGAAGACGCACTTCCGGGACACCATGCGCGGCGGGAAGTTCCTCAACCAGTGGCGGATGGCCGAGCTGCACGCCCAGGAGGCGCCCGAGCGGGTCTGGGAGCTGGAGACCTGGGGCGCGCTCTTCGACCGGACGCCGGACGGCCGGATCTCGCAGCGCAACTTCGGCGGCCACGAGTACCCGCGGCTCGCGCACGTCGGCGACCGCACCGGTCTGGAACTCCTGCGGACCCTCCAGCAGAAGGTGGTCGGACTCCAGCAGGAGGACCACCGGGAGACCGGCGACCACGAGGCGCGCCTGAAGGTCTTCCAGGAGTTCACCGTCACCCGCGTCCTCAAGGACGGGTCGGGGAACGTCGCCGGGGTCTTCTGCTACGAGCGGGAGAGCGGGCGCTTCCTCGTCCTGGAGGCGCCCGCGGTCGTCCTCGCGACCGGCGGCATCGGCAAGTCCTTCAAGGTGACCTCGAACTCCTGGGAGTACACGGGCGACGGCCAGGCGCTCGCCCTGCTCGCCGGGGCGCCCCTGGTGAACATGGAGTTCGTGCAGTTCCACCCGACCGGCATGGTCTGGCCGCCGTCGGTGAAGGGGATCCTGGTCACCGAGTCCGTACGCGGCGACGGCGGCGTGCTGCGGAACTCCGAGGGCCGGCGCTTCATGTTCGACTACGTCCCCGACGTCTTCAAGGAGAAGTACGCCGAGTCGGAGGAGGAGGGCGACCGCTGGTACGAGGACCCGGAGAACAACCGGCGCCCGCCCGAGCTGCTGCCGCGCGACGAGGTGGCGCGGGCCATCAACGCCGAGGTGAAGGCGGGGCGCGGCTCCCCGCACGGCGGGGTGTTCCTGGACGTGTCGACCCGGATGCCGGCGGAGACCATCAAGCGGCGGCTGCCGTCGATGTACCACCAGTTCAAAGAGCTGGCGGACGTCGACATCACGGCCGAGGCGATGGAGGTCGGACCGACCTGCCACTACGTGATGGGCGGTGTCGCCGTCGAGTCGGAGACGACCGCCACGGTCGGGGTGCCCGGTCTCTTCGCGGCGGGCGAGGTGGCGGGCGGCATGCACGGCTCCAACCGGCTCGGCGGGAACTCGCTCTCCGACCTGCTGGTCTTCGGACGCCGGGCCGGGCTGCACGCGGCCCGGTACGCGGCGGGCGCGGCGACCGCCGAGGTCGGCGAGGAGGCGGTGGCGGCGGCGCGGGCGGAGGCGCTGGCCCCGTTCGACGGCTCCTCGGAGGGCGGCGGGGAGAACCCGTACACGCTCCACCAGGAGCTCCAGCAGACGATGAACGACCTCGTCGGGATCATCCGACGGGAGGGCGAGATGGCCGAGGCCCTGGAGCGGATCGCCGCGCTGCGGGAGCGGGCCCGGCGGATCGCGGTCGAGGGGCACCGGCAGTTCAACCCCGGCTGGCACCTCGCCCTCGACCTGCGGAACATGCTCCTGGTGAGCGAGTGCGTCGCCCGGGCCGCCCTGGAGCGCACCGAGTCCCGGGGCGGGCACACCCGCGAGGACCGGCCGGCGATGGAGCGGTCCTGGCGCCCGGTGAACCTGCTCTGCCGGGCCGGGGACGGCGGCATCACGCTCGAACGGGTGCGCACCGAGCCCATCAGGGCCGATCTGCTCGCCCTCTTCGACAAGGAGGAGCTGGCGAAGTACCTGGCGGAGGAGGAGCTGGACGCATGAGCACGTATCAGGCCCACTTCCGGATCTGGCGCGGCGACCCCGGCGGCGGGGAGCTGACCGACTACACCGTCGAGGTGCACGACGGCGAGGTGGTCCTCGACATCGTGCACCGCCTCCAGGCCACCCAGGCCCCCGACCTGGCCGTGCGGTGGAACTGCAAGGCCGGCAAGTGCGGGTCGTGCTCGGCCGAGATCAACGGACGGCCCCGGCTGATGTGCATGACCCGGATGTCGGTCTTCGCGCGGGACGAGGTGGTCACCGTCACCCCGATGCGGGCGTTCCCCGTCGTCCGCGACCTGGTCACGGACGTCTCCTTCAACTACGTGAAGGCCCGGGAGATCCCGGCCTTCGTGCCGCCCGCCGGTCTCGGCCCCGGCGAGTACCGGATGCGGCAGGAGGACGTGGACCGCTCGCAGGAGTTCAGGAAGTGCATCGAGTGCTTCCTGTGCCAGGACACCTGTCATGTGGTGCGCGACCACGAGGAGAACAAGGAGGCCTTCGCCGGGCCCCGCTTCCTCATGCGGGTCGCGGAGCTCGACATGCATCCTCTGGACGCGGCGGAGGAGGCCGGACTCGACCGGCGGCGGACCGCGCAGGAGGAGCACGGCCTCGGCTACTGCAACATCACCAAGTGCTGCACCGAGGTCTGCCCGGAGTCCATCCGGATCACCGACAACGCCCTGATCCCGCTGAAGGAGCGGGTCGTGGACCGGAAGTACGACCCGCTGGTCTGGCTCGGGAAGACGATCAGGCGCCGGAAGGCGTGACCTCCCGCGGCCCCGGGGGCGCCCCCGTCAGAGCCAGCCCTCACGGTAGGCCGCCCAGTCCCCCTCCTCCGCCGCGAAGTCGACGTAGAGCGCGAGGCCGAACCGCTCGCGGCCGGGGTCGGTGCGGCCGAGGCCGAGTCTCGCGCCCCTGACGGCCGCGGCGACCGTCTCCGCGTCCTCGTGGTGGCCGAGGTCGTCCTCGTGGAAGAAGGGCAGGCCGATGAGCAGGTCGGTGGTCTCGGGGGTCGCTTCGAGGGCGAGGACCGTCTGCCGGGCGACGTACCCGCCGTAGAGGCTCTCCAGCGGCATCCAGGTGTCGTACGACATGACGGCGATCTGGTCGACGCGCCGGGCGACCTCGCCGAAGAACTCCTGCGACCACCACTTCTCGCTGCCGTTGGAACTGACCGCGCCCAGGACCGTGTGGGCGCCCGGCAGCGGGTCGATCTGGTGGGCGGCGACCGAGAGCGGGGCCTTGCGGGCCCGGGTCAGCCTCCCGAGGTCGTCGAGGAGGGAGAGGTAGTCCCGGTCGTCGGAGTGCAGCGGCTCCAGGTCGAAGTGGACCCCGTCGAAGCCGGCGTCGAGGACCTGCCGGGCCGAGCCCACCACGGCGCGGCGCGATCCGGCGTCCGCCAGGCGCAGCCCCACGGGCCCTTCGGTGGCCAGGACGTCGCCCAGCCACGCCTGCACCCGTATCCCCGGCAGCACGCGGTGCATCCCGTCGATCAGCCAGCGGGCGCGGGGGTACTTCGCCGCCGGCAGGGTCCCGTCGTGCTCCAGGGGCCCCGCGTGCACGTACAGGTCGCGTATGCCGCCGCCCTTGAGCCGCGCGGCGAGGGCCTTCAGGTCGGCGTCCTTCTTCCGTCCGTCGACCCAGGCGTGCCCGACCCAGAAGGCGTCCTTGCCGCGGGTCCGGGCGTCGTCCCCGAGGTCGCCCGTGTAGCTGACGCGCAGGGCGAGGGCGCCGAAGAGCGGGGGCACCACGAGCAGCAGGACGACACCGAGGACGAACCAGCGCCCCCGCCTCCACACACGCCTCAGCCGTCCGTCCACCCGAACCCCCCAAGAGCCGTCGCGTCACTGGAAACCACCGTAGCGGTGACTACTGACAGTGACGCCCGGGCGCCCGGAGCGGTTTCCGGACGCCACGGGTCCAGTCGCGAGCGGGCATACGTGGACATAGCCTCCCCTTTGTGACGCGAATAGCCACCCGAGCCCTTCTCGCGGTGCTGGTGGCGGCGTGGTGGCTCCTCGTGCCCGCCGTACACGGTGCCCACGCCGACGACCCCGTCGCCCTGTCCCGGGACGGACAGATCACCGACCGGGTGGACGCCCTCGGCGACCGCCGCGCCGAGGTGGTCCGGGCCCTCGACCGGCTCTACGACGACCGGCGCGTCCAGCTCTTCGTCGTCTACGTACGGGACTTCTCCGGGCGCTCGGGCAACAGCTGGGCCGACGCCACCGCCGAGCGCAACGGGCTCGGCGCCGACGACGTCCTGCTCGCGGTCGCCACCCACGAGCGGCTGTACGGCTACTCGGCCGACCCCGCCTCCCGCTTCACCCAGCCCCAGCTCGACGAGGTCGCGCGCACCGCGATCGAACCGGCCCTGCGACAGAACGACTGGGCCGGTGCCGCCATCGGCGCGGCGAACGGCTACGCCGCCGTCCTCGCCGGGCAGCCCGTCCCCACCCCGACGCTCACCCCCGGCCCCGCCGACCCCGGCGGCGCGGCCGACGGCGGCACCTCGGCGACCGACCTCGTCCTGCCCCTGGTCCTCGTCGGCGGCGCGGGGGCCGTGGCGGCCTACGCGTACACCAAACGGCGGCGCCGCGCCGAGACCCGCACCACGCCGCGGAACCCCCAGGGGTGGGGCCCGCCGAAGGAGACCGCACCGCCGTCCCTGGAGGAGCTCGACGGACAGGCCCGGCGGACGCTGGTCGCCACCGACGACGCCGTCCGCACCAGCAAGGAGGAACTCGGCTTCGCGTCCGCCCAGTTCGGCGAGGAGGCGGTGCGTCCCTTCACGGAGGCCGTCGACTTCGCCGAGGAGCAGCTGACGGCCTCGTTCCGGCTGCGGCAGAAGCTCGACGACTCCTTCCCCGAGGACGACTCGACCCGCCGGAGCATGCTGGACGAGATCCTCCGCCGCTGCGCCGAGGCGAACGCCCGCCTCGACGCCGAGACGGAGGACTTCGACCGGCTCCGGGCCCTGGAGCGCACGGCCCCGGAGGCGCTGGCCGTCGTGGAGGCGGCCTTCCGGGAGCAGACCGGGCGGATCGGGACGGCCGAGGCGGCGCTGACCGCGATGCGCGAGCGGTACGCCGAGTCGGCGGCCGCGCCCGTCGCCGGCGACGTCGAGCAGGCGAAGGACCGGCTCGTGTTCGCGACGGCCCATGTCGACCGGGCCCGCCGGCAGATCGACGCCGGTGACAACGGCGGGGCCGCCGTGCACATCCGGGCCGCCGAGGGTGCCGTGGACCAGGCGGCCCGGCTGATCGAGGCGGTGGACCGGCGGGCGAAGGACCTGGCCGAGGCCGTGGGGAAGCTGACGGGCGCGCTCGCGGAGACGGACGCGGACCTGGCGGAGGCGCGGGGGCTGCTGAAGGGGACGGCCGAGGGGGTGTCGACGGCCGACCTCCAGGGCCGGATCGCCCGCGCCGAGTCGGTGACCGCCGAGGTGCGGCGCGGGGTGGACGCCGGGCGGTACGACCCGATCGACGCGCTGCGCCGGGTCGAGGAGGCCGACGCGGTGCTCGACGAGACCCTCGAAGGCGCGCGGGAGCGCGAGTCGGGGACGCGGCGCGCCCGCACGCTCCTCGACCAGGTGATGCTGACGGCCCGTTCGACGATCGGAGCGGCCTCCGACTACATCACCACGCACCGGGGCGCGGTGGGCAGCGAGGCCCGTACGCGGCTGGCCGAGGCCGGGCGACGCTGGGAGAAGGCGCGTGCGCTCGCCGCCGACGGCGACCCTCAGGCGGCCCTGACGGAGGCCCAGCAGGCGGACGCGCTGGCCCGGCGCGCCCAGGACCTCGCCGAGCAGGACGTCCGCACGTACGGGAACCCGAACGGCCTGGGCGGTGCGACGGGGGTGGGCGGAGGCGGCGGCGGGCTCGGCGGCGCGGTACTCGGCGGCATCATCCTCGGCGGCCTGTTCGGCGGAGGCGGCGGGTCCGGCAGAGGCGGGGGCGGGTTCGGAGGCGGCGGGGGCGGGTTCGGGGGCGGAGGTTTCGGCGGCGGGCCCGGCAGCTTCGGCGGCAGCGGCACGCGCGGCCGGCTGGGCGGCGGAGGCCGTTTCTGAGTTCCACCGGATCCCCAAGGAGCAGTGCATGAGCAGCAAACAGACCGTTCTCGGCCGGGTCACCCAACTGGCGAAGGCGAACATCAACGCCCTCCTCGACCAGGCGGAGGATCCGCAGAAGATGCTGGACCAGCTGATCCGCGACTACGCGAACAACATCGCGGAGGCGGAGGAGGCGGTGGCGGCGACCATCGGCAACCTCCGGCTGATGGAGCAGGACCATCAGGAGGACGTGGACGCGGCGAAGGAGTGGGGCGGCAAGGCGCTGGCCGCGAGCCGGAAGGCGGACGAACTGCGGGCCGGCGGGCAGACGGCGGAGGCGGACCGCTTCGACAACCTGGCGAAGGTGGCCCTCGGCCGCCAGCTGCAGTCGGAGAAGGAGGCGAAGACCGCCGAGCCGACGATCGCCGCGCAGACCGAGGTGGTGGCGAAGCTCAGGACCGGCCTCGACCAGATGAAGGCCAAGCTCGGCGAGCTCAAGGCGAAACGCGACGAGCTGGTCGCGCGGGCCAGGTCGGCCCAGGCGCAGAACCGGATGATGGACGCCGTGCAGAGCATCGACGTCCTCGATCCGACGAGTGAGCTGAGCCGCTTCGAGGACAAGGTGCGCCGGGAGGAGGCGAAGGCCCTGGGCAAGCAGGAGCTCGCCGCCTCCTCGCTCGACGCCCAGTTCGAGCAGCTGGACGCGCTCGGCGACAGCGCCGAGATCGAGGCCCGGCTGGCCGCGCTCAAGGCCTGATCCCGTACGCGGACCTGGTCTCGTACGCGGGCCTGATCCCGTACGCGGGCAGGCATCAGAACATGCTCAGGAGCTGCTCCACCGTGGGCTCCGCCGTCCCCTCCCCGTCCGGCAGGGCCAGTTCGAACCAGACGGTCTTGCCGCGCGGGGTGCGGCGCGAGCCCCAGGACGCGGAGAGCAGTCCGACGAGCTGGAGGCCGCGGCCGCCCTCGTCGGTGTCCCGGGCCCGCCGGCGCCGCGGCTGGACCAGGCCGGAGTCCCAGACCTCGCAGACGAGGGTGCGGTCGCGGAGGAGGCGCAGCCGGATCTCCCCCTCGCCGTAGCGCAGGGCGTTGGTGACGAGTTCGCTGACGAGGAGTTCGACGGTGTCGACGAGCGGTTCGAGGTCCCAGGCCGCGAGCTGGGCGCGGGCGAGTTCGCGGGCCCGGCCGACCGAGCGGGGTTCCCTGGGCAGCCGCCAGTCGCCGACCGCCTCGCTGGGCAGGCCCTGGATCCTGGCCATGAGGAGGGCGATGTCGTCCTCGCCGTGACCGGTGTTCAGGCTGGTCAGGACACGGTCGCAGACGTCCTCCAGGGGGCGGTCCTGATCGGTGAGGGCGCGCCGGAAGGCCTGCAGGCCTTCGTCCAGGGGGTGGTCGCGGGACTCGACGAGCCCGTCGGTGTAGAGGGCGAGGAGGGCGCCTTCGGGCAGTTCGACCTCGACCTCCTCGAAGGGTTCCCCGCCGACGCCGAGCGGCATCCCGGGGGGCACGTCGAGGAGCGTCGCCTCCTCGCCGGGTGCGACGAGCACCGGCGGGAGGTGCCCGGCGTTGGCGAAGGTGCAGCGGCGGGTGACCGGGTCGTAGACGGCGTAGACGCAGGTGGCGAGGTAGACCTCGGAGAGTTCGGGGCCCCGGTTCTTGTGGGCGCGGGACTGCTGGGCGCCGATGGGGGCGCCGAGGCCGCGGGCGATCTCGTCGAGGTGGGAGAGGACTTCGGCGGGCTCCAGGTCGAGCTGGGCGAGGGTGCGGACGGCGGTGCGGAGTTCGCCCATGGCGACGGCGGCGCGCAGGCCCCGGCCCATGACGTCGCCGATGACGAGGGCGGTGCGGTGGCCGGGGAGCTCGATGACGTCGAACCAGTCGCCGCCGACCTCGGTGGCGGCGGTGCCGGGGAGGTAGCGGCAGGCGATGTCGAGTCCGGCGGCCTCGGGGTCGCCGGGCGGGAGCAGGCTGCGCTGGAGGATGAGGGCGCGCTCGTGCTCGCGGCGGTAGAGGCGCGCGTTGTCGATGCAGACGGCGGCGCGGGCGGCGAGTTCGACGGCGAGGGCCCGGTCGCGCTCCCCGAAGGGCTCGCTGCCCTTGGTGCGGGAGAACTGGACGAGGCCGACGACGGTGTCGTGGGCGACCATCGGGACGACCAGGGTGGACTGGACGAGGTCGCCGTCGGAGCCGGGGACCGTGCGGACGCGTCCGGTGCGCAGGGCTCCGGCGCAGGGCGAGTTGAAGGGGTAGCGGTGGACGGCGCCCACCTCGATGGGTACGGGCCCGCAACAGCCGCTGCCGGGGGCGTGGCCCTCGTCGGTCCTGAGGGGGGTGTCGGAGACGGCGCTGGCGAAGGCGACCCTGCGGAGTTCGGCGCTGCCCGCCCCGTATCCGACGTCGTGGGAGTGCCCCCAACGGCCCGGCGGTGCCTCGTCGCCGGTGAGGAGGCCCTGGTAGAGGTCGACGGAGGCGAGGTCGCAGAAGCCGGGGACGGCGACGTCGAGGAGCTCGCGGGCGGTGGCCTCCAGGTCGAGGGAGTTGCCGATGCGCGAGCCGGCCTCGTTCAGGAGGGCGAGGTTGCGGCGGGCGCTGGCGGCTTCCCTCGCGGCGTTGTGGCGGCGGGTGACGTCGATGCCGAGCCCGGCGACGCCGATCGGGCGGCCGGAGCCGCTGTGCACGCGGTACAGGTTGATGGACCAGTGGCGGCGGTCCCTGGCGCCGGGGGCGGCGCCGACGATCTGGAAGTCGGTGACGGACTCCCCGGTCTCCAGGACCCGCCGGAGGGCGGTGGTCATCCGGTCGGCCTCGGCGCGGCCCAGGTAGTCGTGGACGGTCCGGCCCCGGTGGTCGTCGGCCTCGCCGCCGAAGACGGTGGCGAAGCGCCGGTTGGCCCGCTTCACGGTGAGGTCCGTGCCGAAGAGGAGGAACCCGAAGGGAGATTGGCCGAATATCGCCTGGGAGGCGGCGAGGTCGGTCTCGATACGACGCAGGGCGCGCACGTCGACGACGATGCACAGCGCGGCCCGCTCCCCGGTCTGGGTCTCGCTCGGCATGACGTACATCTCGGCGATGCCCCGGGGCCGGTCCTCGCCCGGCATGCGGAACGGGACAAGGCCCGTCCACTCCTTGCCGTCGAGGATCTCCTTGACCCTTCGGTGGCCGCGCTCGCGCAGGTCGGCGGGCATGAAGGCCTCGACGGGGTCCTTGCCCCTGGCCTCCTCGGCGGTGACCCCGAAGAGGTCCACGGCACGTCGGCTCCACTGCTCGACGAGGCCGTCGGGCCCGATCGAGAAGGACGCCACCCGGATGTAGTCATAGATCGAGCCGGGCGGGCTGCTCTGCCACACGACGCCGCCGCTCGCCGTCTCAGGTATCTCGCTCACGCGACCGTCCCCTCCAGCTCACCGCACCGGACCGGCCATGCCCGCAGTATTCAATACGGCAGGCCCCGACGGCACGACGTTCACGATCACAGGGTGGTCTCGTTCGTCCCTCGCCGAGTACCGGTGATCGTTGTCCCACCCTGTTTACTCACCAGGGAGAGCCAGCTCGAACCATACGGTTTTGCCCGTCCTTCCTCTACGGGTTCCCCAGCGGCGAGCGGAACAGGCCACGAGCGCGAGTCCGCGGCCCCCTTCGTCCTCGGGTCCCGGGATCCGTTCGGTCGGCGGATCCGGAAGCGGATCGGAGACCTCCACCAGGAGCGCCGGCGGATGCGCCGGGTCGGCGCCGTCGTGGTGGGGACGGACGAGCCGGACCCCGATGGGGCCGGAGGCGTAGCGCAGGGAGTTGGTCACCAGCTCGCTGACCAGCAGGACGGTCACGTCACCGAGTGTCTTGTCGAGGTCCCAGGCGCGCAGGGTCTCGCGCACCGCGTGGCGTGCCGTGCGCACGGCGTTCGCCTCCGCCGGGAAGTTCCACTCCGCGCGCTCGCCGTCGGTGTCGATCACACCCGATCACTTCCCCAGCCGTGCGTCCGCAGGAAGGTCCATGCCCCCTCCCAAGGGGTCATTCTGGACATACCCGCTATTTGGGACGGGATATCCCGCCGGGGCGTCAGCGGGCGCACGGTGGCACGAACGGCGTAGGGACTCAGCCGCGCGCTCCGCCGGAGGGGTCCGCCGGCAGCCTCAGCGCGGCCTCGGCGACGGCGGGGCGGTCCTGGTCGAGCCAGTCGACCGAGTCGAGCTCGCGCCGGGAGAGCCAGCGGAGTTCGTCGTGGTCCTCCAGGGGGCGCGGTTCGCCCGCGAGCAGCCGGGCGGTCCACACCCGCAGGACGTACCCGGGCTTCAGCGGCCACTCGCCGGGGATGCGTTCGCCCGGCTCGACCTCGACGCCGAGTTCCTCCCGGAGCTCGCGGACCAGGGCCTCTTCCGGGCTCTCGCCCGGTTCGAGCTTGCCGCCGGGCAGTTCCCAGCGGCCGGCGAGCTCGGCGGGGGCGCTGCGGCGCGCGGCGAGCAGCCGCCCCCCGTCGTACAGGGCGCCCGCGACGACGACCACGGTGTCGGGACGGGACTCGTGGGGCACGGCGGGGCCGGTGGTGCGTTCGGTCATGGGCGCGAGCGTAGTCCGGGCCGCCGGGGTCAGAGGGCGGGGCTGCCGACGCGCTCGACCCAGTAGAGCTGCTTGTGACCGCGGTCGTCGAGGCTGTCCGCGATCTTCTGGGCTTCGTCCTTGGTCGCGTACCGGCCCACCCGGTAGCGGTTGCCGTTGTCGTCCTGCCGTATGACGAGCCAGGAAAGGACGGGGCTGCTGTCGGCCATCAGACTTCTCCCTCCGCCGGCCCGGGTGCCGCTAAGGATCTCCGGGAAACCGCAATCCGCATATGCCGGAGCTTACGCCTGACCTTCACACAGCGGATACGGGTTTACACAAAGAGGCACGGATCGGCCGGGAACCGACGGAGGGAGGCCGAAGGTCACGCCACGGGCGCCGCCGCGGGAACGGCCGGTACCGGCATGAGGACGGGGCCGCCCGCGGCCTCGGGGTCCTTGCGGCAGACGTCCCCGCAGGTGGCGTCGAGCGAGCAGCAGAGGGAGCAGACGGGGCCGGAGCGCACCGGGCAGTCGGCGATGTCCGGCAGTTCGTAGGCCGTCTCGCACTCCGCGCAGGTGTGGGTCGCGCGCTCGTCGGCGACCTCGGCGCCGGGGCCGTTCACGGTGTTGGGACGGGCCAGGTAGTAGCGGCCCTTGGTGGCCCAGGCGATGAGGGGGCAGAGGACGACGGCGAGACCGGCGGCGATGAAGGTGGAGAACGCCTCGGCGTAGGCGCCGAAGAGGCCGAAGAAGGCGAGGATCGAGACGACGGAGGCGATGACCATGGCGCCGAAGCCGGCCGGGTTCACGGCGTACAGATAGGCGCGCTTGAACTCGATGTACGGAGGGCTCCAGCCGGCCCGCTTGTTGACGACGAGGTCGGCGGCGACGGCCGCGATCCAGGCGATGCCGACGTTGGAGTAGAACCCGAGCAGCTTGTTCAGGGCGGCGAACATGTTCATCTCCATCAGCGTCAGCGCGATGGCGAGGTTGAGGAAGATGTACCAGACGCGCCCGGGGTGCCGGTGGGTGACGCGGGAGAAGAAGTTCGACCAGGACAGCGAGCCGCTGTAGGCGTTGGTGACGTTGATCTTGATCTGGGAGACGATCACGAAGAGCGCGGCGGCGGGCAGTGCGAAGGTGCCGAGCCAGGGCCTGAGCGCCTCGATCTGCGGGGCGATCGGCTCCAGGGCGTGGGTCTTGCCGACGGCCTCCAGGGCGACGAAGGCGAGG
This sequence comes from Streptomyces nymphaeiformis, assembly GCF_014203895.1. GTDB lineage: Bacteria > Actinomycetota > Actinomycetes > Streptomycetales > Streptomycetaceae > Streptomyces > Streptomyces nymphaeiformis. Next base: position 42,804 of record NZ_JACHJY010000006.1, read on the forward strand.
AAGGCGCCGCCGAGCTGCTTGGCCGCGCCGATGACGACCCAGCCGGGACCCGCGGCGAGCACGGCGAGGTTCCACCGGCGCTTGTTCGCCTCGGTCTTGGCGGGCATGAAGCGCAGGTAGTCGGCCTGTTCGCCGATCTGGGCGATCAGGGAGAGCGCGACGCCGGTGCCGAGGCCGAAGCCGATCCACGAGAAGCCCGCGCCGGCGCCCTCCGTACCGCCGAAGGAGGCGAAGGCGCCCCAGGCGTCGGGGGCCTCGAAGGCCAGCACGGCGAAGGGCAGCACCAGGCCGATGATCCAGATCGGCTGCGTCCAGGCCTGCACCTTGGCGAGGGCGCCCATGCCGCGGAAGACGATCGGGATGACGATCAGGGTCGTGACGAGGTAGCCGATCTCCACCGGCAGGCCGACGGCCTGGTGCATGGCCTGGGCCATGATCGAGCCTTCGAGGGCGAAGAAGATGAAGGTGAAGGAGGCGTAGATGAGCGAGGTGAGCGTGGAGCCGAAGTAGCCGAAGCCCGCGCCGCGGGTGATGAGGTCCATGTCCAGGCCGTACGTGGCGCAGGCCCGGGCGATGGGGATGCCGGTGAGGAAGATGAGGGCGGCGGCGGTGAGGATCGAGGCGAGTCCGCTGCCGAAGCCGTAGGTGAAGACGATCGAGGCGCCGATCGCGAAGTCGGCGAGGTAGGCGATGCCGCCGAGCGCGGTGCCGGCGACGGTCCCGGGCGACCAGCGCCGGAAGGAGTGCGGGGCGTACCGCAGGGAGTAGTCCTCGCGGCTCTCGTCCGCGGCCAGCTTGGCGTAGCTGCGGCGGGGTCCGGCGGGCGGCGGCGCGGCCGCGCCCTGGTCCGGGGTGGGTGGGGTGACCGTGTCCGTCATGAGGATTCCTGTCGTCCGACCGGGGCGCGGGTACGGACGAGGAAGGTAGGAGCCGCGCGTGACGGGGGCCGACGGCGCGCGATTGCCGGGCGGTTACACGAACTGACGCCCTGTTAACTCCTGGTCACGCCGCCGGACACCGAACCCCGCCGAGCGGTCGCCGACCGCCCCGGCTCACCGCACCGGCAAGTGGTACGTGAGGCGGTAGCGGTCGGCCGGGACGACGACGTCGGCCGTCTCGACGGCGCGGCCCGAGGCGTAGTACGTGCGCTCCACGACCATGACCACGTGCCCCGGCACCCCGCCCAGGGCCACGAGTTCCTCGGCGAGGCCGGGCCGGGCCCCGACCTCCTCCACCACGTTGTCCACGACGACGTCGATCGCCGCCATGCGCTCGACGACGCCGCAGCCCCCCAGGGGGCCCTCCTCGGGCAGCATGACGGGTGTCCGGCCGGTGACGGCGAGGGGCTCCCAGGAGGTGGAGACCATCATGGGCTCGCCCCCGTCCCGGTACACGTACCGCGTGCGCATCACCCGCTCCCCCGGCTCGATGCCGAGCCGCTCGGCCACCTCCGGGCTCGCCGGCTCCTGCTCGCTGCGCGACTCCCAGGTGCCGCGGGCCCCTTCGGCGGCCTGCTCCTGGCGGAAGGGGCTGGCACCGGTCGCGGGCCGGTAGCCGGAGCGGGCGATCCGCCGCGGCACGGGGCGCTCGCGCACGTACGTCCCGGACCCCGAGCGCCCCTCCACCAGCCCCTCGGCCATGAGCACCTTGCGGGCCTCCAGCGCGACGGTGTCCGACACCCCGTACTCCTCGCGGATGCGTGCCTGCGAGGGGAGACGGGTATGCGGCGGAAGCGAGCCGTTGGCGATCTTCTCCCGCAGATCGCTCGCCACGCGCAGATAGGCGGGCTGCTCACCGAACGTCACTGGACACTCCCCTCAGGTTGACTGACAGCTACAGCGTGACAACCGACGGTCGCGATCCGCAAGTATGGGCCAGAGTTTCACTCGAAGTGATGACGTTCAGGGCTACCCGCGGTCACTCCAGGAAGATGCCGCCGCACCCCTTGACCTCTATTGGTCCAGACCAATAAGTTCCTGCCCGCACGCTCCCTCCCGCCTCGCACAGGAACGAGCCCATGCGCCCCAGAGCCCTGACCACGCTGACCTTCGGCACCGCCGCAGCGGCCGCCCTCGGCCTCCTCGCCACCCTGGCCCCCGCCGCCGACGCCCACACCGACACGCACCGGCACCCCTCGCACGCACCCGCGTCCAAGCGCGTCGGCTACTTCACCCAATGGGGCATCTACGGCCGGAACTTCCAAGTCAAGGATCTGGAGACGAGCGGCACGGCCGCCAAGCTGACCCACATCAACTACGCCTTCGGCGTGGTCGGTCCGGACGGCAGGTGCGTCATGGGCAACGCCCCGGGCTCGGACCCGTGGGCCGACTACGTCCGACCCGTCGACGCCGCGAACTCCGTGGACGGCGCCGGCGACACCGCCGACCAGCGGCTCGCCGGGAACTTCAACGAGCTCCGCGAGCTCAAGGCCGCGCACCCCGGCCTCAAGGTCATGATCTCGCTGGGCGGCTGGAGCGGCTCCGCGCACTTCTCGGACGCGGTGCGCACCGACACCGGACGCAAGGCCCTCGTCGCCTCCTGCATCGACACGTACATCAAGGGCGACCTGCCCGTCGACGGCGCCCGCGGCGGCGCCGGGGCCGCCGCCGGGGTCTTCGACGGCGTCGACCTGGACTGGGAGTGGCCGGGCTCGGACGGCGCCCCGGGGAACGCGGTCCGTCCGGAGGACAAGACCGACTTCACCAAGCTCGTACGGGAGTTCCGCACGCAGCTCGACGCCTACGGGCGCTCGCTCCCGCAGCGCAGGCACTACGACCTCAGCGCGTTCGTGCCCACCGCCCCCGCCAAGATCGACGCGGGCTTCGAGGTCGCGAAGATCATGCGGGACTTCGACTTCGTGAACCTCCAGGGCTACGACTTCCACGTCTCCGGCGAGAAGACCACCGCCCAGCAGTCCGCGCTCTACGCCGAGGACGACTTCAGCGTCGACCAGACCGTCCGGGCCTGGCTGCGGCGCGGCGCCCCCGCCCGCAAGCTCGTGGTCGGCATGCCCTTCTACGGCCAGGGCTGGACCGGCGTGACCGGGGGCGGCGACGGGCTCGGACAGCCCGCGGCCGGCCCCGCCCCGGCGACCTGGGCGGCCGGCTCCGAGGACTACGAGAACCTGAAGAAGCTGGCGGAGTCGGGGACGTACACGCTGCACCGGGACCCGAAGAACGGCCACGCCTGGCTCTTCGACGGCACCACCCTGTGGACGTACGACGACCCGGCCGTGCTGCGCACCAAGGCGTCCTACGTCCGGCAGCGCGGGCTCGGCGGCGCGATGGTCTGGTCCCTCGACGGGGACACCCCGGACGGCGAGCTGATCACCGCCATCGACCGGGGCCTGACCCGGCGCTGACGCCCCCACCCCGAGAGCCGCGGACCGGCACCCCGCCGCTCACGGTGTCCCGGGACGGCGGTCGGTCACGGACCGCCGTCCCCGGTCCACCGTTCCGGTCCGCACACGACGGGGCCGGGCCCCCGACGAGGGAGCCCGGCCCCGTCCACGTACGCGCCGGACGGCTCAGGCCGAGGCCTGGGTGCCCTCGCCCTCCGGCAGGGTGTCCGTCAGGCCGAGCGCGTTCCGCGCCGCCGCGCCCAGGTCCTCGGGGAGGGCGTCCCAGGCGGCGTCGTACGCGTCCCAGTAGGCGTCCGGGTCCTCCGCCGCGGCCAGTTCGCCCCAGCGCTCCGAGGCGGTGTCGAGGTCCTTGCCGAGCGCCGCGAGCGCCGCCTCGGACGTGCCGGGCCAGTCGTGCGCCTTCATGCCCGCGCGTGCGGCGTCGATCGCGACCAGCAGCTCGCCGGCCCACTTCCGGTTGGCCTCGAAGTCCTCGTCCGCGTCGTCCTCCGGCTCCTCGTAGCTGGTCCGCTCGATCGGGTTGACGTTCAGCAGGAAGTACTCCTGGTCGACGGTCAGGCTGGTCGAGTCGGAGCGCAGGGAGCCACTGAACGGCTTCTTCTCGGTGGCGAGCGCGCAGGTCACCGTCCGGTCGCCGAGGCGCCAGCTCTGACTGCTGGGCAGGTAGTAGTAGGTCCAGACCTCCCTGGGGATCTTCCAGGTGTCCATCGCGTAGGCCTCGTTGACCGACTCGCAGCGCTCCTGGGCGAGCTGGTCGAGCGGGTCGTCGCCGGGCCACTCGTCGTAGCCGGTCACCTTGAATTCGCCGGTGACCTCGCCCTGGTGCGGGCGGGCGCAGTCGACGACCTTGACGTCCGTCGCGTACTTCTCGCCCTTGCTCCTGTCGGTGAAGCACTGCCCCGTCCGCAGCGAGTACGGCGACTTGGAGCGGGCGGCCTCGTCCACGCCCTTCTCGAAGCTGTGCCACGCCGAGCTGATGCCGCCGGTCGCGAGGCCGACGACGAGCAGGAGGGAGCTGACGGCGGAGAGCGCGATGCCGGTGATCGCGAGGCCCTTGCCGTCCTGGCCCCGCTTCCTGATCTGCGGGAGGGCGACGAGGCCGAGGACCAGGCCGAGGGGCGGGAGGCAGCAGACGATGCCGGTGACGAGGGAGCCGATGGCGAGGCCGTTGGTGGTGCGCCGGGGCGGCTGCCCGTACGGGACGGCTCCGGGTGCCCCGGGCGGGCCGCTGTAGGGGCCCGCCGCGTACGGCATCCCCGGGGAGGTGTACGGGCCGGGGGCGGCCCAACCTCCGGGCTGCGGGCCGCCGATGGGCTGCGGGCCGCCGGCGGGCGGCGGGACGGGCGGGGTCGGCTGGCTCGGCTCCACGAGTACGTGCTCCTGTTGCGGGCGGGCGATGCGAACAAACGCTCGGTCGCGCATCGTACGTGGAGAGACCGACGCCGCGGCCACGCGGGGGCGAAGGGGGAAGGGGCGGCCGCCTTCCGGCGACCGCCCCTCTCGCTCGCCGAGGGCTCAGAACTGCAGGGCCCAGGAGTCGATCTTCCCGGTGTCCCAGGCCGCGTTGTCCGTGACCCGAAGCTTCCACGTGCCGTTGGCGACCTCCGAGGAGGCGTTCACGGTGTACGTGGTGTTGATGTTGTCCGCGCTGCCGCCGGTGCCGAAGGCCTTCAGCGTGTACGCCGTGCCGTCGGGGGCGATCAGCTGGACCTGGAGGTCACCGATGTAGGTGTGGACGATGTTCACCGGCACCTGGAGGGCGGCCGGGGCGTTGCCCGTGACGCCGCTGACGGTGACCGGGGACTCGACGGTCGCGTTGTCGTTGATCGCGTAGTCCGTGGTGTTCTCGAACTTCGGGCCGGTGGGCGGCGGGGTGGTGTCGCCGGTGCCGACGTACAGCAGCTTGTTCGGGGAGCCGGTGCCGGGGCTGGTGACGACGTTCGGGGTGGCGGCGGTCGTCAGGGCCGTGGAGACCTGCGCCGGGGTCGCCGTCGGGTGGTCCGCCAGGTAGAGGGCGGCGGCGCCGGCGACGTGCGGGGTCGCCATCGACGTACCGGAGATGGTGTTGGTGGCGGTGTCGCCGGTGCCCCAGGACGAGGTGATGGAGGAGCCGGGGGCGAACAGGTCGAGGCCGCTGCCGTAGTTGGAGTAGCTGGCCTTGGCGTCGCTCGACGTGGTGGCGCCGACGGTGATGGCCTCGGCCACGCGCGCGGGCGAGTGGTTGGCGGCGTTGTCGGTCTCGTTGCCGGCGGCGACCGCGTAGGTGACGCCGGAGGCGATCGAGTTGCGGACGGCGTCGTCGAGGACGGAGTCGACGCCGCCGCCGAGGCTCATGTTGGCGACGGCCGGCTTCACGGCGTGCTGCGTCACCCAGTCGATGCCCGCGACGACCTGCTCGGTCGTGCCGGATCCCGAGTTGTCGAGCACGCGGACGCCGACGATCTTCGCCTTCTTGGCGACGCCGTACGACGAGCCCGCGACGGTGCCGGCGACGTGGGTGCCGTGGCCGTGGCCGTCCTGGGCGGTGTTGTCGTTGTCGATGGCGTCGTAGCCGTCGGAGGCGCGGCCGCCGAACTCGGTGTGGGTGATGCGGACGCCGGTGTCGATGATGTACGCCGTGACGCCCTGGCCCGCGGAGTCCGGGTAGGTGTAGCCCTGGTTCAGCGGAAGGGCCTTCTGGTCGATCCGGTCCAGGCCCCAGGAGGGCGGGGAGGGCTGGGTGCCGTCGATGTGGAAGACGCGGTTCTGGACGACCTTCGTCACGGCCGGGTCGGCCGCGAGCTTCCGGGCCTGCGCCTCGGAGAGCTCGACGGAGTAGCCGTTGATCGCCGAGGTGAACGTCCGCTTGATCTTCGCGCCGAACTTGGCGGCCACGGCCCGGCCCCGGGCGCTCTCCGCCCGGGCGGACTCGTCGAGGGTGACGATGTAGCTGCCCGGGACGGCGTCCGCGGCCCCGGCGTTCTCGACGACGCCTTCGGGGGCGGCCGACGCGGCGGCCGCCGGGAGGGCGGTGAGGGAGCCGAGGGCGAGGGCTACGACGGCGATGGCCGCGGCGGTGGCCGTCCGGCGGCGTGGTGCGCGCATCACTGACATGTGGGGGTCCTCCTCGTGGGGGTAAGGCAGGAGCACGACGTCGATCGCGACATGATCGATAGCGACATGAACATGTCAAGACATCACGGGAGGCCCGCGCCGTCTCGAACGTCCGGCTGTCGAGCGAAAGATTGACTGATCCATAGGAATCCCACAAGGGCCCTCACGGACCCGCAACACCCTTGCCACGGGCCTGACATGCTGCCCCTCATGACCGCCTACGAGTGCCCCCGCTGCCGGATCCAGTCCCCCGTCGAAGCCCTCACCTGGTGTTGTCCGAAGTGCCGGGGCCCCTGGGACCTCGCGTTCACGAGTGCGCCGGTTCCCCTCCCGTCACTCGCCTCACGTGTGAATTCCTTGTGGCGTTACGCGGAGGCGCTGCCTCCGCTGCCGTACGGGCCCGAGGTGAGCCTCGGCGAGGGCCGCACGCCGCTCGTCCGCCTCACCGATTCGGACGACGGCTCGGTCTCGGCCAAACTCGACTTCCTCATGCCCACCCTGTCCTTCAAGGACCGGGGCGCCGTCATGCTCGCCGCGCACGCCCGGCGCCTGGGGCCCCGCACGGTCCTCGCGGACAGCAGCGGCAACGCGGGCACGGCGATCGCGGCGTACGGCGCGCGGGCCGGGCTCGACTGCGTCGTGTACGTCCCCGAGGGCACGTCCCCGAAGAAGCTGGAGCAGATCCGGGCGCACGGGGCCCGGATCGTCGAGGTGCCCGGCGACCGCGAGGCGACGGCCCGGGCGGCGCGCGAGGCCGCCGACGAGCCGGGCGTCTTCTACGCCTCGCACGTCTACAACCCGTACTTCCTGCACGGCACCAAGACGTACGTCTACGAGCTGTGGGAGGAGCTCGGCGGCCGCCTCCCCGACACGATCGTCGTCCCCGTCGGCAACGGCACCCTGCTCCTCGGAGCCGCCCTCGCCGTCGAGGAGCTGTACGGCCACGGGCTCGTCGAGCACCGGCCCGCGCTCGTCGCCGTCCAGGCGGAGGCCGTGTCCCCGCTGGCCGAGGCCTTCCACGCGGGCGCGGAGGACCTCACGGGGCCGGCCGTGGCGCGCCCCACCCTCGCCGAGGGCATCGCGATCCCGGCCCCGCCGCGCGCCCGCCAGATCCTGCGGGCGGTCCGCGCGACGGGCGGCACGTTCCTGACGGTGACGGAGGAACAGATCCGCACCGCCCAGCGGGACCTGGCCGGCCGGGGCCTGTTCGTCGAGGCGACGGGCGTGGCCTGCTGGGCGGCGGTGAGCGCGACCCCGCCCCGCCCGGGGCTCACGGTGGTGCCGCTGTGCGGGGCGGGGGCGAAGACGGGCCTGGCGTCCTGAGGACTCCCCGATCCTCGTACGACTCAGAACTCGTCGGCGCCGTTGCGGAGCTCGTACGTCCAGTAGCCCGTCTTCGCGGCGGCCTCGTCGACGGCCAGGCCGCCGGCGGGGGCCTTGACGACGATGCTGCCCTCGGCCGGGCCCTGGGGGGCGAAGAGGTTCACGTTGAACTCCTTCACGACCTTGTTGTCCTCGTGGACGCCGCCGAGCGCGATCCGCACGTTCGCGTACGCGGGCATGCCGGCCTTCAGGACGATCGGCTCGCCCGGCTTGCTCTTCGCGACGGCCGGGATGTCCTTGGCGGTCTGGATCGGGCCGAAGGCGATGAGCGGGTACTCCAGCAGGGTGCAGGAGCGGCCGGAGACGTTGGTGGCGGTGAGGGTGATGTGCTCGGTCGGGACCTCGTCCGCCTTCGCCGCCGTGACCTTGATGTCGCCGTAGGCGCAGGCGGGGGCCGCGGCGGAGCTCTTGCCGCCGGTGGAACCGGCCTTCGAGCCGCCGCCCGAGGTGGAACCGGCCTTCGAGCCGCCGCCGGTGGAGCCGGTGGAGCCGGTGGAGCCACTCGCCGTCGAGCCGCCCGTGGAGCCCGAGCCGCTCTTCGCGGCGGCCTGGTCGGCGGTGCCGCCGCCGGTCGCGGCGCCGTCACCCGTACCGGCGGTGGACTGGGCGGAGCTCGCACTCCCCGCGTCCTTGGCGCCGGCCGCGTCGTCCCCGCCGCCGCAGGCGGTCAGGCCCAGCGAGAGGGCGGCGATGGCGGCGGCGGCCAGGACGGTGTTCTTGCGGTGGTTGCGCATGGTGGTACTCCCCCGTTGACGCGGTCGGTCGAGGCGCACGCCCAGTGCGTACGGCCTCGCGGCACCGTCGGCTTCTCCCCGGTGCTGCATCCAGCTTCCCGACTCGCGCTGCCGTCCCGCTTGCGTACCGCTAACGATCCGCTGACAGCCGCTGGAGACGCGCTGCCGCCCGCGCCGAACCCTCGCTGAAACCGGCCGCGTCGGCCGCGACGATCGCACGTTCCAGCTGGTCGGCGGCCTCTTCGAGACGGCCGATACCGGCCAGCGCCTCGCCCAGGGTGATCTGCAGCGAGGCCCGGATGACCACCGCGTCGGGCGCGACCAGTTCCCCGGCGCGAAGGGTGTGCGCGAGCGCCGCCTCGTACTCCTCCGCCTTCAGGCAGTGGCCCGCGAGGTGCTGGAGGGTCAGCACCTGGGTGGAGGGGTGGCCGGTGCGGTCGGCGAGGTCGACGGCGTGCAGCATGAGCAGCCCGGCCCGCTCGTGCTCCCCGGTCGCGTCGAGGACGGCGGCGAAGTTGACGTACGCGATCGCTTCGCTGATCGGGTCTCCGGCCCGGGCGGCCAGGCCGGGCGCCTTCTCCAGGTGGACCAGCGCCTCGGCGTCCCGGCCCTCCTCGTGCAGGATCCAGCCGAGCAGGGCGCACGTGCGTGACTGGGCGTCGAGGTCGCCGATCGCCTCGGCCGAGGCGAGCCCGGCCTCCAGGATCGGTGTCCAGCCGTCCCCGATCCGCATGAGCATCAGCGGCCACTGCACGAGCGCGAGCCGCCAGGCCCGGTCGTGCATGCCGAGGGCGGCCGCGGCGGCGACGGCGCCCTCCAGGGCGGTCCGCTCGGCCGCGTACCAGTCGAGCGCCGCCGTACGGTCCTCGAACTCCCGTGTCGCGGCGGGCCGTCGGGCGTCGGCGGGCAGCGAGTAGCAGGGCTGCGAGCCGGGCTCGGCGGCGGCGTCGGCCGCGAGGCCCGTGTACAGGTAGTGGTCGAGCAGCCGGGGCAGGCCCTCGGGGTCGGCCTGCGGGGCGAGATGGCGGGCGTAGAGGCGCACCAGGTCGTGCGGCGTCCAGCGGCCGGGGACGGCCTCGGTGAGCAGGTGCGCGGCGGCGAGCCGGTCCAGGTCGGCGGAGGCCTGCCCGGGCGTCGTCCCGGCGAGCGCGCCCGCCGCGAACCGGTCCAGGTCGGAGCCGGTGTGCAGGCCGACCGCGCGGAACAGCCGGGCGGCGGACTCGGGCAGCTGCTGCACGGTGAGACGGAGAGCAGCGGACACCCCCCGGTCCTCGACGTCCAGCAGGGCCAACCGCCCCTGTTCGTCGGCGAGTTCCCCGACCATCGCGTCGAGGGTCCACTGCGGCCGCTCGGCCAGGCGGGCCGCCGTCACGCGGAGGGCGAGCGGCAGGCCGTCGCAGAGCCGGGCGAGCCGGGTGGCGGCGGCCGGTTCGGCGGCGACCCGCTCCGCTCCGAGCACGGAGGTGAGGAGGGCGGCCGAGGCTGCGGGCTGAAGGTGTCCGAGCGGCACGGGGCGGGCGGCGTCGGAGGCGATGAGGCCGCCGAGCCGGTCGCGGCTGGTGACGAGGGTCGCGCAGTGGTCGCCGCCGGGCAGCAGCGGGCGGACCTGTTCGGAGGAGCGGGCGTTGTCGAGGACGACGAGCAGCCGGCGCCCGGCGGTGAGGGAGCGGAACAGCGCGCCGCGCGCGTCGACGGTCTCGGGGATCCGCTGCGGGAGGACGCCGAGGGCGAGCAGGAACTCCCGCAGGACGGCGGCGGTCTCGGGCTCGGCGGTGTCGCTGAAGCCGCGCAGGTCGGCGAAGAGCCGCCCGTCGGGGAAGTCGCCGCGCCGCTCGTAGGCCCAGTGGACGGCGAACGCGGTCTTGCCGACACCGGCGGGCCCGGTGACCAGACAGACGGGGCCGTCCCCCGCCCGAACGGCACGGTCGAGCGCGGCCAGCTCGGCGCCGCGCCCGGTGAAGCCGCGGGGCGCCCGCGGCAGGCCCTCGGGCGCCGGGGCCTTGACGTCGGCGGCGGGCCGGGGCGTGGGGACGGGCGCGGTGGAGCGGAGCAGCGTCGCGTACGCCTCGCTGAGGGTCTCGCCCGGGTCGACGCCCAGCTCCTCGGCGAGCAGCCGCCGGGTCCGGTGGTACCAGTCGATCGCGTCGGACTGCCGACCGGAGCGGGCGAGCGCCAGCATCAGCGCGGCGGCGAGCGACTCCCGCAGCGGGTGCGCGACGGCCTCGGTGCGCAGGACGGCGGCGGCCCTGCCGTGCTCGCCGAGCTGCCCGTACGCCTCGGCCAGCGCCTCGACGGACGCGAGCCGCATCTCCTCCAAGCCCCCGGCGGCAGCCTCCAGCGGCCGACTGTGCACGGTCCCGGTGAGCGCGGGCCCCTGCCAGTAGGACAGGGCCTCCCGCAGCATCCGCACCGCGTCGGCGGGCCGCCGCTGCACCCCGGCGAGCCCGACGAGCTCCTCGAACCGATGGGCGTCGACGAGCGACTCGGGCATCCGCAGCACATAGGCGGACCCCTGCGTGGCGAGCTCGACCCCGTACGCCTCGGCCCCGTGCTCGGCGAGCAGCGCCCGCAACCGCGAGACGTGCCCCTGGAGGACGGTCTTGGCGTGTGTGGGCGGCTCCTCCTCCCACAGGGCGTCGATCAGCTGCCCCACGTTCACGGCACTGTTGGGCCGCAACAGGAGCATGGCCAACAGACTGGACCGCTTGGCGGGCCCCAAGGCTACGTCCCTGTCCTCCGTCACCAACGCGACGGAGCCGAGCAGCCGGAACTCCACCTGTATACCTCCGCGATCCCTCTCCCCCATTTCCCCCGGCAGTCGAGGATACGTGGGGTAGGAGGGTCACCCGCGACACGACGTCGCCCGACCGGCCTTACTGTCCGATTCGCGACAGGAGGCCCGGGAGCCGACTCCCGCCGGATCCGATCGTGCGGGCGACGCGCCGGCGCCGGCACCGGCAACCGCCCATGGTGACCTGGGTCACTCTTTGAGACTTCCGCGCGACTTCCTCCCCCCGCGCCGCGGCTCACCCCTGAACCCCCGAGCAGCGAAAAGACGAACCGAGTCCTTGCGCAGTGGCACTGCGCAGTCACCTGCGTGCGTGATGCGGGGCTTCGCCGGCACCTCACACCAGCCGCCCCGCGTTGCTAGATTCCCTTTCGTGACCCTTCCACACGGAGCCCTTGCGGGAGGATCGGGTCCTGTCGGCGCCAGAAGAAGAGTGCGCAGCATCACTGCGCAGATCTCGCCCTACTGAAGTGAAGCACCCGAGCGAGGAGTTCCCGGTGGAGAACACGGACGCACACGGCCCCGCCGCAAAGGTCGTCGATCGGCTGTGGCGGGCGTACGCGCCCTTTCAGCGAGGCCGGAGCACGGACCGCGACCTCACCGCGATGCTCGCCGTCCTGCTGCTCGCGGGGTTCGTCGACTCGGCGGACGATCCGGGTGAGCAAGTCGTCAAGCCGTGGTCCAGAGCCGTCGCGGAAGCGCGCACCGGGTATCCGCCGCTGAGGGACCTGAACAACGCGCTCCTCCTCGCCTCGCAACATGACCGGTTTCCCGTACTCGCGTCGTGGGATCCGGAGAAGGTCTTCGCCGGTGACGGCGGGGCGGACGACCTGCCCTGGGTGGCGGACTTCCTCACCGCGCTCCAGCACCCCCCCGCCGCCGTCGAGGCCGGACTCACCGCGGTCAGCGAGCTGCTCGTGGAACGGTACGTCGCGGAGAGTGCCGCCCGGACGGGCGAGTACTACACGCCGCGCGAGGTCACGCGACTGGTCGCGGAGTCACTGTCGCCGCAGCCCGGCGATCGTGTCCTCGACCCCGCCTGCGGCACCGGGGGGTTCCTCGCCGCCGCCGCGCAGTACCTCGCGGAACAGGGTCACGGCGGCGCCTCGTTCGAGGGCTACGCGATGGATCACCGCAACCCCCACCTGGCCATGCTGAACCTGGCCCTGCACGGGGTCGACCGGCCCTTGGTGCGCGCCTCCGACCCCGGATCGATGTTCCGGAGTCCGGGCAGCGGCATGGCCGAATTCGTGCTGTGCAACCCGCCGTTCAACCAGCGCGTCCCGGGTCTGGAACACCACGACTGGCCCTTCGGGCAGCCGCCCGAGTCGAACGCGAACTTCGCCTGGATCCAACTCGCCTGGGCCCGGCTCAGCGAGAAGGGCAAGGCGGCCCTGGTCATGCCGGCGGGGGCCGCCTCCGCACCCGGCCGCGAGGCCGAGATCCGCAAGGAGCTGCTGGTCGGAGGCGCCCTCCTCGCCGTCGTCGCGCTCCCGGCCGACCTGTTCTCCCACACGGCGGTCCCCGTACACCTGTGGATCCTCGCCCGCGACAAGTCCCGCCACGTGCCCGTCGGCGAGACCGAGTCCGTCCTCTTCATCGACGCGAGCCGACTCGGCACCCGGGCCCCTCGCCAGGCGCGGGTGCTCGGCCCGTCCGACAGGGACCGCATCAGCGACCGGTTCCACACCTGGCTGCGGGCTCCCCACTCGGCCCCCGACGAACCCGGATTCTCCCGCACGGTCCCGTACGAAGAGATCCTGGAGAACGACGGCTGCCCCCTCGACCCCAAGCTGTACGTGGTCCCCGACCGGGAGCCGCCGCGCGCGGCACTGGACACCCGGCGCCTGCTGGACGAGCTGACGGCGCAGGCCGAGTCGACGGCCGCCGCGACGGGCCGGCTGCGCAAGAGCTTCGACCGGAGCGAGCGCGTGGCCCGCGACGAGACCGAAGCCCCGCGCGTGCCGCTCCGGCGCGTGCTGGAGGACGCCGCTGAAGGGCTGCCCGGGGCCCCGGCCCTGCTGCTCGCGGGACCGTCCGGAAGCCTGATCCGCGCCGACCACTACGTCGACGTCGGCGGCGTCCCCGTCGTCATGCCCAAGGACCTGACGGGAAGCGGCTTCAGCACGGCCGGCGTCCGGTGCATCAGCGAGCGACAGGCCGGCGGACTGGAGCGCTTCCGCCTCCGCCCCGGCGACGTCGTCCTCGCACGCCGCGGAGAACTGGGACGAGCCGCGGTCGTCCGCGAGGAACAGCACGGCTGGGTGTGCGGCACCGGATGTTTCCTGCTGCGCCCCCCTGCCGGGCTCGACCCCGACTACTTCGCCGCGTATCTGCGCGGTCCGGAGGCGCGAACGTGGCTGGAAGCCCACTCCACCGGGAGCATGAAGATGAAGACCATCTCCCTCGGCGTGCTCGGCGATCTGCCCGTCGTCCTGCCCGGCCTCGCGGCGCAGCGGGCGATCGCCGGCACGATGGCGCGGCTCGACGAACACGAGCGCCTGCTGCGCGAACAGCTCGAACTGACCCGGCGCCTCCGCCGCGACGCGCTGAACGGAGGCATCATCCCCGCGCCGTAGGCACGCGCGGCCGTGGCGGAGTACGGAGACGAGGCTCCGGGGAGCACCCCGCTCCCCGCTGCCGCAACGGCTACCGTGAAGCCATGACCGGACTGCCCGACTGGATGCGCCCGCCCCGCGCGGAAGGCTGGTTCGCGGAGGACCTGGACCACCTCCCGGAAGCACCGCGTCACACCGAGCTGATCGACGGAGCTCTCGTATTCATGATGTCGCCCCAGCGGTCGTGGCACGGCCGCCTCGTCACCGGTCTCACCATGGCGTTCATGGCGCAGGCCCCCGCCGGCGTCGAAGTCGAGCGGGAGATGACCATCCGCCTCGACTCCCGCAACCGCCCGGAACCGGACCTGCTCCTGACCACCGCCCCGTACGACGCCGACCGCACCTGGTTCGCCCCGGAAGACGTCCAGCTCGTCGTCGAGGTCGTCTCCCCCGAATCCGCCCACCGCGACCGGACCGTCAAGCTGCGCAAGTACGCCGAGGCGGGAATCCGGCACTACTGGTGCATCGAGGACGAGGACACCGCCCCCGTCGTCCACGTCTACGAGCTCGACGAACCGACCGGCGCCTACGCACCCGCCGGCATCTTCCGGGGCACCCTCCGGCGCCCGGTGCCCTTCGAGATCAGCCTGGACCTCGACGGGCTCGCACCGCCGCGCACCACCTGAGAGCCGGTACGAGAACGCGGAAGGGCCGGACCCGGCATCACCCGATTACCCCCCGCCGCGTTGCCCCCCGTCCGCCTCGGCCGTCGCATGGAGCGGGGGATACGAGCCCGCACGGGGCCACCGGAAGGCAGGAGAGGGAGCGATGTACGTTCGCAGCATCTACGCAACGGGCGATCCGGCCGAGCTCGACGGCGTCGCCGAGGCGCTCCGGACCGAGGGGCGCGAGTTGCTGTCGGCGCAGCCCGGCTTCCGCGGGATGGGGCTGTTCGTCGACCGCGAGCTCGGCAAGCTCCTGGTGGGATCGTGGTGGGACGACGAGGCTTCCCGGCAGGCCAGCAACGAGCTGCTGGGCAAGCGGCGGGACGAACTCCTCGCCCCCTTCGCCCGGACCGTGACCGTCGACAACTGGGAGGCGGCGGTCGCCCGGCGCGCACAGGACCTCGGGCCCGGCGGGGGGTTCCGGCTGGTCCGCATGAACGTCGAGCCGGCCGACATCGACCTGCTGGTGAACACGTTCCGCGACACCTCGCTGCCCAAGGTCCAGCAGATCCCCGGTCTTGACGGCATCTCCCTCCTCGTCGACCGCGACCGGGGCAGAGCGGCCGTCGGCGCGCTCTACGGCGACCGCAACGCACTCGTGGCATCCCGCGGCGCCGTGGCGGCGGTCCGCGGAGAGGCGACGACGAAGGCCCGTGCGACCACCACCAGCCTGGAGGAATTCGACGTGGTCCTCGCCACGGCGGTCCCCCACGCCTGACCTCCGCGTCGACGCGGGAACGCGGAAGGGGCCGGAATCTCCCGATTCCGGCCCCTTCCGCGCCTGTACGACCAGACGTTTCCGTACGACTGGACGTCTCTGTAGGACTAGACGTTGAAGCGGAACTCCACGACGTCGCCGTCCTGCATGACGTACTCCTTGCCCTCCATGCGGGCCTTGCCGGCGGCGCGGGCTTCGGCGACCGAGCCCGTGGCGACGAGGTCTTCGAAGGAGATGACCTCGGCCTTGATGAAGCCCTTCTGGAAGTCGGTGTGGATGACACCGGCCGCCTCGGGGGCCGTCGCGCCCTGCTTGATCGTCCAGGCGCGGGATTCCTTCGGGCCGGCCGTCAGGTAGGTCTGGAGGCCGAGGGTGGCGAAGCCGACGCGGGCGAGGGTGGCCAGGCCGGGCTCCTCGGCGCCGACGGACTGGAGGAGCTCCATGGCGTCCTCCTCGTCGAGCTCGGCGAGGTCCTGCTCCAGCTTGGCGTTGAGGAAGATCGCCTCGGCCGGGGCGACCAGGGCGCTCTGCTCGGCCTTGAAGGCCTCGTCCGTCAGCTCGTCCTCGTCGACGTTGAAGACGTACAGGAACGGCTTGGTGGTGAGGAGGTGGAGGTCGTGCAGGAGCTCCGCCTTCTCCGAGCCCTGGACGATGCCCTGCGAGAAGAGGGTGTCGCCCTTCTCCAGGATCGCCTGGGCGGCCTCGACGGCGGCGACCTTGGGCGCCGTGTCCTTCTTGATCCGCATCTCCTTCTGGAGGCGCGGCAGGACCTTCTCGATCGTCTGGAGGTCCGCGAGGATCAGCTCCGTGTTGATCGTCTCGATGTCGTCCTTCGGCGAGACCTTGCCGTCGACGTGGACGACGTTCTCGTCCTTGAAGGCACGGATGACCTGGCAGATCGCGTCCGACTCGCGGATGTTCGCGAGGAACTTGTTGCCCAGGCCCTCGCCCTCGCTCGCGCCGCGCACGATGCCCGCGATGTCGACGAAGTCGACCGTCGCCGGGAGGAGGCGCTGCGAGCCGAAGATGTCGGCGAGCTGCTGGAGGCGGGGGTCCGGGACGCCGACGACGCCGACGTTGGGCTCGATCGTGGCGAACGGGTAGTTGGCCGCCAGCACGTCGTTCTTGGTCAGGGCGTTGAACAGGGTCGACTTGCCGACATTCGGCAGACCGACGATTCCGATCGTGAGCGACACGGTGGCGACTTCCTGGAGTGTGGATGGTGGGCCGATCCCCCAGTTTACGGGCGGGCCGAACCGGCCAGTGACGGAGACCTTCGGTCGATCTCGGGGGCAAGGTCACCCAAAGGGCGTGTCCCGGACCCGCTTCCCGCCCCCTTCCGACCTACGTTGGTCGTGTGGAGCAGCACAGGACAAGTCAGCCGCAAGGCCGCCGAAGGCCGCAGACCCCCGCCACGCCGCCGGTCGCACCGCCCGGGGCGCTCGTGGAGGGCGCGGCCGTCTACCGCGTGACCGGCAGATCCGGGCGCGCGCCCGGACGCGCCCGCGTGGAGCGGGCCGGAGCGGATGCGCCGGTGCGTCCCGCCGGGCGCCGACCCGTGCCCCCGGTCGTCCTCGCCCTGCGCCGGCTTCCCTCGCCCCGCCTCACCGGGCTCGGCGCCGGGCTCTTCGCCTCCGCCGTCATGCTGGCCCTCGGCCTCCTCGACCAGCTGCTCCTCGACGGCTCCCCCGTCGTCTACGGGCTGCTGTTCCTGCCGGTCAGCGCCCTGACCGCGCTCTGGGTCCGGACCGCCGACCTGGTCACCGCCCCGATCGGCGTCCCCATCGCCTTCGCCGTCGGCGTCGTCCCCATCGCGGGCGGCACGGGCGGCTTCGGCGGCCAGGCCATGGCCGTCGTGACCGCCCTCGCCGTGCACGCCGGCTGGCTGTACGGCGGGACCCTCGTCGCCGGCCTCATCGCGAGCGTCCGCAAGGTGCGGGACATGGGGCGCCGCCACCAGCGCGCCGCCGCCGGCCGTACGGCCTCCGGGGTGGGCGCCACGCCGGGCGAGGGCCCGGGCGGCCGCGCCCCGGCGGCGGGACGCCGGCCGGTGGCCTGACAGGGCACGCCCTCGGACCGTCCGCGCCGCCGCACTCCCGCGGCGGGACGCCGGCCGGTGACGTGACGCGGGCCTCGGACCGCCCGCGCCGCCGCAGGAGGACACCGACCCGTAGCCTGACGCGGGCCCCGACCGTCCGCGCCGCCGCGCGACTCCGGCCATGGCCCGACGCCCCTCTCAGACCGTCTGCGCCGCCGCCATCCCCGCGCCCACGATCCCCGCGTTGTTCTGCAGCTCCGCCGGGACGATCTTCGCTCGGATGCCCTCGATCAGCGGCAGGAACCTGTCCGCCTTGCGGCTCACGCCGCCGCCGATGATGAAGAGCTCCGGCGAGAAGAGCATCTCCACGTGCGCGAGGTACTTGTTCAGCCGTTTCTTCGCCCAGTGCTCCCAGCTGAGGTCCTCGTCCTCCTTGGCCCTCGTCGAGGCGCGGGTCTCCGCGTCGTGGCCCTTGAGCTCCAGGTGGCCCAGTTCGGTGTTGGGGACGAGGCGGCCGTCGACGAAGACGGCGGAGCCGATGCCGGTGCCGAGGGTCAGCAGGATCACCGTGCCCTTGCGGCCCCGGCCCGCGCCGAAGGTCATCTCCGCGACCCCGGCCGCGTCCGCGTCGTTCAGGACGGTCACCGGGAGCCCGCCGATGCGGTCGCCGATCAGGGCGCCGGCGTCGACGCCGATCCAGGACTTGTCGACGTTGGCCGCCGTGCGGACGGTGGAGCCCGTCACGACGCCCGGGAAGGTCACCCCCACCGGTCCCGTCCAGCCGAAGTGCGCCACGACCTCCGCGACGCAGCCCGCCACACCGTCGGGTGTGGCGGGCTGCGGGGTCAGCACCTTGTGGCGCTCCTCGGCGAGCGCGCCGCGCTCCAGGTCCACGGGGGCGCCCTTGATGCCCGAGCCGCCGATGTCCACTCCGAAGACGTTCATGGACCCAACGTTACGGGCAGGAGCTCTGCGTCACTCGTTTTCGAGCAGGGCCGCGGCCTCGGCGCGCAGGTCCTTGTTGCGGAGCTCCTTGGGCAGCGAGAACGTCAGGGACTCGTCCGCCGTCTTGACGATCTCCACGTCCGCGTAGCCGCGCTCGGCGAGCCACTCCAGGACCTCCTGCACCAGGACGTCCGGGACGGAGGCGCCGGAGGAGAGGCCGACGCTGGTCACGCCCTCCAGCCAGGCCTCGTCGATCTCGCTCGCGAAGTCGACGAGGTACGCGGCGGGGACGCCGGCCTGCTTGGCGACCTCGACCATGCGGATCGAGTTGGAGGAGTTCTTCGAGCCGACGACGATCACCAGCTCGGCCTGGCCGGCGAGCTCCTTGATGGCGGTCTGGCGGTTCTGCGTGGCGTAGCAGATGTCGTCGGACGGCGGGGAGATCAGCTGCGGGAACTTCTCCTTCAGCGCGTCGACCGTCTCCATCGTCTCGTCGACCGAGAGCGTGGTCTGGGAGAGCCAGACGACCCGGGAGGGGTCGCGGACCTCGACCTTGGCGACGTCCTCGGGGCCGTCGACGAGCTGGATGTGGTCAGGGGCCTCGCCGGAGGTGCCGATGACCTCCTCGTGGCCCTCGTGGCCGATGAGGAGGATGTCGAAGTCGTCCTTGGCGAAGCGGACGGCTTCCTTGTGGACCTTGGTGACCAGCGGGCAGGTGGCGTCGATGGTCGCGAGCCGGCCCACGCGGGCCTCCTCGTGGACGGTGGGGGCGACGCCGTGCGCGGAGAACATCACGATGTTGCCCGGCGGCACCTCGGTCGCCTGGTCGACGAAGATCGCACCCTTCCGCTCCAGGGTCTGGACCACGTACTTGTTGTGGACGATCTCGTGCCGGACGTAGATCGGCGCCCCGTACTGCTCCAGGGCCTTCTCCACGGCGATCACGGCACGGTCCACGCCCGCGCAGTAGCCGCGGGGAGCGGCGAGCAGGACACGCTTCGGGCGGTTCGTCGCGGAGGCGGCATCGGGCGTCGGCGCGGGCGTTGCAGTCATGCGTCCCATCGTAAGGCCGCGTCGGTGAGCGGTTGGAGCGGCGCCGTGGCCGAAACTGGCGCCATGGCTCAGGAGACGCAGGCGGCCGACCACGAGGAGCTCCGGCGGAACCTGGGGTTCCGCGACCTTGTCGTGTACGGGCTGCTGTTCATCGCCCCGATGGCGCCGGTCGGCGTCTTCGGCACACTGGACGCGAAGTCGCACGGGGCCGTCGCACTGGTGTACGTCGTGGCGACGGTCGCCATGGCGTTCACGGCCTTCAGCTACGCCCAGATGGTGCGGGTCGCGCCACAGGCCGGCTCCGTCTTCACGTACGCGCGCAAGGGCCTCGGAGAGGGGCCGGGATTCATCGCCGGGTGGATGGCGATGCTCGACTACCTGCTGATCCCCGCCGTCGCCTACCTCTTCGCGGGCATCGCGATGGAGGCGCTGGTCCCGGAGGTGGACCGGTGGGTGTGGACCGGGATCGCCGTCGTGGTCACCACCCTCCTGAACCTGTGGGGCGTGAAGGCCGCCGCCCGCGTCGGCTTCGCCGTGCTCGCGATGGAGATCGTCGTCCTCCTGGTCTTCGTCGTGTCCGCGGTGGTGGTGCTCGTACGGGACGGGGGGCTGCGCGACGGCTGGTCGCCGCTCACCGGGGACGGGTCGTTCTCGCTCGCCGCGGTGATCGGCGCCGTCTCGGTGGCCGTCCTGTCGTACCTGGGCTTCGACGCGATCGCCTCCTTCGCGGAGGAGGTGACCGGGGGGTCGAGGAAGGTGGCGCGGGCGGTGCTGTTCTGCCTGGCGCTCGCCGGCCTCCTGTTCGTCGCCCAGACCTGGCTGGTCGCGCTCCTCGAACCGCTCTCCTCGGCAGAGCTCGCCGCCGACCCGGCCAAGCAGGGCTCGGCGTTCTACGACGCCGTGGACGCGTCGGTCGGAGGCTGGCTGCACGACCTGGTGGCCGTGTCGAAGGCGATCGGCGCGGCCTTCGCGGCGCTCGCCGGGCAGGCGGCGGGCGGGCGTCTGCTGTTCGCGATGGGCCGCGACCGGCGCCTCCCGCACCTGCTCGCCCGCACCGACGGCGGGGTCCCGCGCGTGGCGCTGCTCGTGTCGGCGACCGTGACGATGATCGCGGCGCTGTGGGCGGCCCGCCGGGACGACGGCCTCGACCACCTGGTCTCGGTGGTCGACGTCGGCGCGCTGACCGCGTTCGTCCTGCTGCACGCGAGCGTGGTGGGCTGGTTCGCCGTACGGCGGGCGGAGGGGCCGCCGCACTGGTTCAAGCACATCGTGATGCCGGTGGTCGGCGCGGCGATCCTGATCGCGGTCATCGTCGAGGCCTCGGCCGCCGCGCAGGTGGTGGGCGTGGTGTGGCTGGGGGTGGGGCTGGTGGTCCTCGCGGTCCAGGGGGCGACGCGGACGTCCGCGGGCGCGTGAGGCCGCCGCGGGCCGAAGACGGGCCACGCGCGCGTGAGGGTCGGCCGCGCGCGGAGGCCGTGTCCACGCGCGCGCGTGAGGCCGTCGAGCGCGTACGCGGGACCCCGCCGCGCGCAGGACGTCCCCGGGCATGAGGCCCGCCGCGCGCAGGACGCCCCCGCGCGTGTGGCCGTCCGGCGCGGTCCTCGCCGACGCGCGCCCCTGACGTTGTCGTACCGCGCGGTTACGCTCGGTCCATGGGTCTGACTACGTCCGCCGAAGCACCGCTGCCCGTCGGTGAGGTCTCCCGGCTCATCGGGGGGTGGATCGACCGGCTCGGGGCGATCTGGGTCGAGGGGCAGATCACGCAGCTGTCGCGGCGCCCCGGCGCCGGGGTCGTCTTCCTGACGCTGCGGGATCCCTCGCACGACATCTCCATCGGCGTCACCTGCTTCCGCCAGGTCTTCGACGCCGTCGCGGACGTCGTCTCCGAGGGCGCCCGGGTCGTCGTGCACGCCAAGCCCGAGTGGTACGCGCCGCGCGGGCAGCTGTCGCTGCGGGCGGTGGAGATCAAGCCGGTCGGGATCGGCGAGCTGCTGGCCCGGCTGGAGCAGCTGAAGCGGAACCTGGCCTCGGAGGGCCTGTTCGCGCTCGACCGGAAGAAGCCGCTGCCGTTCCTGCCGCACCTCGTGGGCCTGGTCTGCGGCCGCGCCTCGGCGGCCGAGCGGGACGTCCTGGAGAACGCGCGCCGTCGCTGGCCCGCCGTCCGCTTCGAGGTGCGGAACGTCGCGGTGCAGGGCGTGAAGGCGGTCCCGCAGGTCGTCCAGGCGGTCAGGGAGCTGGACGCGCACGAGGACGTGGACGTGATCATCGTGGCCCGGGGCGGCGGCAGCGTCGAGGACCTGCTGCCGTTCTCGGACGAGAAGCTGATCCGTACGGTGGCCGAGTGCCGTACGCCGGTGGTGTCCGCGATCGGGCACGAGCCGGACTCGCCGCTGCTCGACCTGGTGGCCGACCTGCGCGCCTCGACGCCCACGGACGCGGCCAAGAAGGTCGTCCCGGACGTCGGCGAGGAGCTGGACCGGGTGCGCGGGCTGCGGGACCGGGCGCTGCGGACCGTGCGCGGCCTCCTGGAGCGCGAGGAGCGCGGCCTGGCGCAGGCGCTCGCGCGGCCCGTCATGGAGCACCCGCAGCGCATGGTCGAGGTCCGCGAGGACGAGGTGGCGGCGCTCCTGGCGCGGAGCCGGCGGGTCCTCGGGCACCTCCTGGACCGGGCGGACTCGGAGCTCTCCCACACGCGCGCGCGGGTCCGGGCGCTGTCGCCGGCCGCGACGCTGGAGCGGGGGTACGCGGTGCTCCAGCGGGCGGACGGAGCGGTGGTCCGGTCCCCCGGGGAGGTCGGGGAGGGCGAGGAGCTGCGGGCCAGGGTCGCCGAGGGCGAGTTCACGGTGCGGCGCGTGCCGGACCCGGCCTGAGTCTGAGCCGGCCCGAGCGGGAAACACAGCAGTCGAGACGAGGATGGAGCAGCACATGGCAGCGGGTACGGAGACGGGCGCGGAAGAGGCGGCCCTCGGCTACGAGCAGGCGCGGGACGAGCTGATCGAGGTCGTCCGGCGCCTCGAGGCGGGCGGGACGTCCCTGGAGGAGTCCCTGGCGCTCTGGGAGCGCGGCGAGGAGCTGGCGAAGGTGTGCCGGCGCCGCCTGGAGGGCGCACGGGCCCGGCTCGACGCCTCGCTGGCGGCGGAAGCGGCCGCGGAGGCGGAGGAGGGCGGGGACGAGTAGGGGCGCCCGGGCCCCCTCGCGCCCCCGCCCCGCAGGCCCCGGCATGTAGACTCCCAGTGAAGCGGATCACTATCCGGATGGATTAGTTGAAGTTTCACCAATCCCGCCGTACTGTCGAGACATCGCTTGAACGTTGAACGAGCGAACCCCCCTTGCAGTCCGGAAGGTACGCAGCATGTCTCTCGCCCTTGACGCCGTCGCCCAGGACCTCCTCTTCCGTGAGGCCCGCACCGCCAACACGTTCACCGACGAGCCGGTGACCGACGAGCAGGTCCAGGCGATCTACGACCTGGTGAAGTACGGCCCGACCGCCTTCAACCAGACCCCGCTGCGCATCACCCTGGTCCGCTCCCCCGAGGCCCGCGAGCGCCTCGTGAAGCACATGGCCGAGGGCAACGCGGCCAAGACCGCCGCCGCTCCGCTGGTCGCGATCCTCTCCGCCGACAACGAGTTCCACGAGGAGCTCCCGGCCCTGCTCCCGCACTTCCCGCAGGCCAAGGACATGTTCTTCGCCGAGCGCCCGGTCCGCGAGGGCTCCGCGCTGCTGAACGCCGCCCTCCAGGCCGCGTACTTCATCGTGGGCGTCCGCGCCGCCGGCCTGGCCGCCGGCCCGATGACCGGTCTCGACTTCGCCGGCGTCCAGAAGGAGTTCCTGGACGACGACCACACCCCGCTGATGGTCGTCAACATCGGCAAGCCGGGCGAGGACGCCTGGTTCCCGCGCTCCCCGCGCCTCTCCTACGACGAGGTCGTCACCACCGTCTGAGCCTGAGCCGGTACGCGAGAAGGGCCCCGCACTCCATGAGTGCGGGGCCCTTCCCGTACGCCGTACGCCCGAGAACCCGGCTCAGACCTTCTTCGACTGCAGCGAGCCGGCCATCTCCGCCAGCCGCTCGAAGGACGCCGTGCCGGTCACCACGGTCGTCGCGCCGCCGTCCGTGCGGACGAGCGCGTCGTACTTCGGGCCCTCCCAGCGCTGCCAGACGTGACCGGCCACCGTCTGGGTCTTCCCGGTGTTCTTCGCCTTCAGGGTCACCTCGGGCACGAACTTCCCCGGCTCCGCCGTCGACTGGTTGACCGCCACGTACTGGGTGTCCGGGGTGATGAAGCCGAGCTGCCAGGCGTCGCCCCGCTCGCGCTTGTACGAGACGACCGTCGCCTTCCAGCCCTCGCCGAGGCCCTCGGGGGCCAGCACCGGATACGGCGCCGCCCGCTGGGCCGTCAGGAGCTCGACCCGGTAGTCCTTCGCCTTGACCGGCTCCGCGTGTTCGTCGTGCGGGATGAAGAGATACATCACGCCCGCGGCGACCATGATCACCCCGAGGGACTGGAACATCCCGCGTACCGTCTGCCTGCCTCGCATACCTGCCACGCCCACCATGGTCGCATCATGGTGCTGTGCTCATACGTGGGCCCCTCTGCTCATTTTGTCGACGTACCGATAGAGTCGCAGCACCCTCTTTTTTCCGGCCGTCGCCGTACAGAAAGGTGCGTTCCGATGACCGAGCACCACCACCTTCCGCCTGAGCTTGTCGTTTCCCCCGAGGCCCCCGACCGCAACCTCGCCCTCGAGCTGGTCCGCGTCACCGAGGCCGCCGCCATGGCCGCCGGCCGCTGGGTCGGTCGCGGCGACAAGATCGGCGCGGACGGGGCGGCGGTCAACGCCATGCGGACCCTGATCTCCACCGTCTCGATGAACGGCGTCGTCGTCATCGGCGAGGGCGAGAAGGACGAAGCCCCGATGCTCTTCAACGGCGAGCACGTCGGCGACGGCACCGGCGCCGAGGTCGACATCGCGGTCGACCCGATCGACGGCACCACGCTCAACGCCAAGGGCATGCCGAACGCGATCGCCGTCCTGGCCGCCGCCGACCGCGGCACCATGTTCGACCCGTCCGCGGTCTTCTACATGGACAAGCTGGTCACCGGCCCCGAGGCCGCCGACTTCGTCGACATCAACGCCCCCGTCTCGGTCAACATCCGCCGGGTCGCCAAGGCGAAGAACTCCTCCCCCGAGGACATCACCGTCGTCATCCTGGACCGCCCCCGCCACGAGGGCATCGTCAAGGAGATCCGCGAGACCGGCGCCCGGATCAAGTTCATCTCGGACGGCGACGTCGCCGGCTCGATCATGGCCGTCCGCGAGGGCACCGGCGTCGACATGCTCATGGGCATCGGCGGCACGCCCGAGGGCATCATCTCCGCCTGCGCCATCAAGTGCCTCGGCGGCGTGATCCAGGGCAAGCTGTGGCCGAAGGACGACGCCGAGCGCCAGAAGGCGCTGGACGCGGGCCACGACCTCGACCGCGTGCTCTCCACGAACGACCTGGTCAGCGGCGACAACGTGTTCTTCGTCGCGACCGGCATCACCGACGGCGAGCTGCTCCGCGGCGTGCGCTACCGCGCCGAGACGGCGACCACCCAGTCGCTGGTCATGCGCTCGAAGTCCGGCACGATCCGCCAGATCGACTCGACGCACCGGCTCTCGAAGCTGCGCGCGTACAGCGCGATCGACTTCGACCGCGCGAAGTAACGCCTCGGCACGACGGTACGAAGAGGGGCGCCCCCATGTGCGGTGGGGGCGCCCCTTCTCGTACGGGCGCGGGGAGGTCTCCGCGGTCCCGTCAGCCCGCCTGGGCGATCCGCTCGGTCGCCGCCGCCTTCCGCAGCTCCACCTCGCGCCGCCGGCGCCGGGCGAGGACGACGCGGCGCTCGGCCGCCGTGAGCCCGCCCCACACCCCGTACGGCTCGGGCTGGAGCAGTGCGTGCTCCCGGCACTCGACCATCACCGGACAGCGCGCGCAGACCCGCTTGGCCGCCTCCTCGCGGGCGAGCCGCGCGGCGGTCGGCTCCTTGGAGGGCGCGAAGAAGAGCCCGGCCTCGTCCCGGCGGCACACCGCCTCCGCGTGCCATGGACCGGCCTCGTCCTCCCGGGCAGGGGCGCGCTGAGGGGGTACGGCGGCGACCTGGAGGGGCTGATGCGGCGGTTGCAGCACGGTCTACTCCTGACGACGGCTTCGCGAGCGAGCGGCGATGCACCAGCCCTACCCGCTGTGCGCGTGCCTATGCACTGCGTGCCCCGCCGTTCCGCACTGCGGATACCCGAGGGCGAATTCCGGTCACGTCCGGACGGCGGCCCCCCGGAGCGCCGGCCTCGCTCCGGGCGGTCCCGTGAGCGTCAGTGTCCGAGGTTCTTCTTCAGCTTGCCCTGGAGGTCGGTGATCCACTTGCCGCGCTTGGGTCTGGCCTCGACGTTCCCGAAGACCGAGTAGCCGTTGATCACGACGACGGGGGCCTGCGGGTCGACGCCTTCCAGGGTCACGACCTCGAAGTTCCCGAAGATGCCGGTGCCGCTGCCGCGCAGGCTGATGTTCTCCGGGACGCGCACCTCGACGTTCCCGAAGATCGAGGTGGCGTTGATGGTGGTGAGGCGCTGGGCGAAGATCGACTCGGTCAGGTCGATCTCGATGTTCCCGAAGAGCGCGAAGGCGTTCGTCCGGCGACTGACCCGCCAGCGGCCCTTGCGGGTCGTGCTGGAGAAGATCGCGACGAGGTTGTCCGCGGGGCCCTCGGCGTCGTCGGGCCCGTACGCGACGGCCTCCGGTGCGGTGTCGCGGGTGGTGCGGGCGCCGGGCAGGTCGCGGACGATCGGCTCCAGCTCGCCCACGGTCTTGGCCCGGTAGACCGCGTCGATCCGGTCCGAGTGCTCCTCGGGGTCGAGCCGCCCTTCGGCCAGGGCGTCCCTGAGGATGTCCGCGATCCGGTCCCGGTCCGCGTCGGAGGCCCGCAGCGAGCCCCGCGGGTCGGCGAGGGCCGGCTCGGCGGGGGAGGTGGCGGCGGGGTCGACCGGGCGCTGCGGCTGCGGCTGCTTCTCGGGTTCGGGCTGCTTTTCGAGGTCCACGGAGTCAGCGTAGCGACACGCGATAGATCGCGACCAGAGGGAACACCCCGGTCCCGTCCCCTAGGGGATACCCCAGGGGAAGCCGCGCCGGACGCGCCGGGGGATGCCCCCGAGATGTCCCCGGGGGACGCCCGGCGAGGCGCCCGATCGCGCCGTTCCGGCGTGGTCCGCGCCCCTAGTGAGCCTTACCTCACAGGATCCGGGCCGCGCCCGCGTCTTACGCTGGACGGTGCGCCGCCAACGGAGGCGGCGCTGCTGTCTGCCGAGTGAGGAATGGCCGCCGTCATGCCTGAGTTTGCGTACTCCGATCTGCTCCCCCTGAGAGAGGACACCACGCCCTACCGCCTGGTGACCTCCGAAGGTGTCTCCACCTTCGAGGCCGACGGGCGTACGTTCCTCAAGGTCGAGCCCGAAGCGCTGCGCAAGCTCGCCGCCGAGGCCATCCACGACATCCAGCACTTCCTGCGCCCGGCCCACCTGGCCCAGCTGCGCCGGATCATCGACGACCCGGAGGCGTCGAGCAACGACAAGTTCGTCGCGCTCGACCTCCTCAAGAACGCGAACATCGCCGCCGCCGGCGTGCTGCCGATGTGCCAGGACACCGGCACCGCGATCGTCATGGGCAAGCGCGGCCAGAACGTCCTGACCTCCGGCCGCGACGAGGAGGCCCTGTCCAAGGGCATCTACGACGCGTACACCAAGCTGAACCTGCGCTACTCGCAGATGGCCCCGGTGACCATGTGGGAGGAGAAGAACACCGGCTCGAACCTGCCCGCGCAGATCGAGCTGTACGCGACCGACGGCGGCGCGTACAAGTTCCTCTTCATGGCCAAGGGCGGCGGCTCGGCCAACAAGTCCTTCCTCTACCAGGAGACCAAGGCCGTCCTGAACGAGGCCTCCATGATGAAGTTCCTGGAGGAGAAGATCCGTTCGCTCGGCACGGCGGCCTGCCCGCCGTACCACCTGGCGATCGTCGTCGGCGGCACCAGCGCCGAGTTCGCGCTCAAGACCGCGAAGTACGCCTCCGCGCACTACCTGGACGAGCTGCCCACCGAGGGCTCGGCCGAGACCGGCCACGGCTTCCGCGACAAGGAGCTGGAGGAGAAGGTCTTCGAGCTGACGCAGAAGATCGGAATCGGCGCACAGTTCGGCGGCAAGTACTTCTGCCACGACGTCCGCGTCGTCCGCCTCCCCCGCCACGGCGCCTCGCTGCCCGTCGCGATCGCCGTGTCCTGCTCGGCCGACCGCCAGGCCGTCGCGAAGATCACCGCCGAGGGCGTCTTCCTGGAGCAGCTGGAGACCGACCCGGCGCGCTTCCTGCCGGAGACGACCGAGGAGCACCTGGCCACGGACGAGGACGTCGTGAAGATCGACCTCAACCAGCCGATGGACGACATCCTCGCCGAGCTGACCAAGTACCCGGTCAAGACCCGCCTCTCCCTCAACGGCCCGCTGGTCGTGGCGCGCGACATCGCGCACGCCAAGATCAAGGAGCGTCTGGACGCGGGCGAGGAGATGCCGCAGTACCTGAAGGACCACCCGGTGTACTACGCGGGTCCCGCGAAGACCCCCGAGGGCTACGCCTCCGGCTCCTTCGGCCCGACGACGGCCGGCCGCATGGACTCGTACGTGGAGCAGTTCCAGGCGGCGGGCGGCTCGAAGGTCATGCTGGCCAAGGGCAACCGGAGCAAGCAGGTCACGGACGCGTGCGGCTCGCACGGCGGCTTCTACCTCGGCTCGATCGGCGGCCCGGCGGCGCGTCTCGCGCAGGACTGCATCAAGAAGGTCGAGGTCGTCGAGTACGAGGAGCTCGGCATGGAGGCGGTCTGGAAGATCGAGGTCGAGGACTTCCCGGCGTTCATCGTCGTCGACGACAAGGGCAACGACTTCTTCCAGAACCCGGCGCCCGAGCCGACGTTCACGCACATCCCGGTGCGCGGTCCCGGCCTCGGCTGATCCGCAGGGCCCTCGCGACGCCCCTCGGCCCTCCCGGGCCGGGGGGCGTCGTCGATCTTCGCTCAGAAAGTGGCTACCGACCGGTAGCCCTCTCGTCACCTACTGGCCAGTATGGGTCGCGAGCATGTCAATCACTGAGCCGGTTCGACCCCCTCGGGAGCCCCCCCATGCCCTCCGTGCCCTCCGCCAAGGCCACCGCCACGGCCGCCACCGCCCTCGGCCTGACGGCCCTCCTCGTCGTCGGCGCGGCGCCCGCCGCCTCCGCCGCCGACCCGGACACCCACCTCACCTCGGCCGCGGCCCTCGCGCACGTCGACTACACGACCTGGCGCCACGACGTGGCCGCCGTGGTCGCCGAGGCCCGCCCGTACATCGAGGCGCGCGCCGAGAACGCCGGCCGCGAGAAGCAGGCCATCGTCCTCGACATCGACAACAGCTCCCTGGAGACGGACTTCCACCCGTTCTGGGAGCTGCCGACCCCGGCGATCGCGGACGTGCGCTCGCTCGTCAACGACGCCCACGCGCGCGGGGTGGCCGTCTTCTTCGTCACCGCCCGGCCGGGGATCATCTACTCCCTGACGGACTGGAACCTGAAGAAGGCCGGGTACCCGGTCGACGGCCTCTACGTGCGCTCGCTCCCCGACCTGTTCGGCGAGGTCAGCGCGTACAAGACCGAGAAGCGCGCCGAGATCGAGGCCAAGGGCTACACGATCATCGCGAACATCGGCAACAACACGACCGATCTCGTCGGCGGCCACGCCGAACGCGCCTTCAAGCTCCCGGACTACGGCGGCAAGCTGTCGTAACGGGCTCACCGCGTGGTGATGTGGAACTCCATCCGGTCGTAGTCCCCGTCAGGGGTCGAACGGATGTATCCACGCGCCTGCTTGAAGTCACCCGTGCCGCCGGTGACGGCGATGTCGAGGGCGGCCGGCGCCTCGTTCGTGATGTCGACGGTGGCGAGGGCCTGGGCGGTGAGCTGTCCGCCCGGCCCGCCGTTCAGGACGATGGTGCCGACGCAGTTCATGTCGGCCTGGTCCCCGGAGACGCGCACGACGGAGCAGGTCACGCCGTCGCGGCCGACCTTGTCGCCGCCCTTGGTCTTGTAGAGGTCGTCCGCGAAGGTCAGGACGTCCCCGACCTTGGGCGCCGGCATGCTCGCGCTGGCGCCCGCGGCCGGGACCTGCTTGGCGTAGAGCGTGAACTCGAACCCGTCGCCGGCGGCGGCGTGGGCCGGGGCAGCGGCGGCGGCGAAGGAGACGGCCGCGACCGTGCTGGCGCAGAGCGCGCCGATCCTCCTGAAGCTGCGGGTCATGTCCTGCCTCCCGTGGGATGGGGTCCCCCTCGGCACGCTTCACATTGTGCGGCGATCACCGCCGTCTCGCCCGTTCGGAGCAGTCCGGGGCCGCCCTGTCGGGGATCATGGCGCCATGCCAGAGAGAGCACGAGCGATGCGTACGGCCGTCCCCGCCCTGGTGGCGGCCGGGCTGCTGCTGACCGCCTGCGGCACCGCCCCGGAGCCCGACGACCGGGCGGCCGGCGCCGCCCCGCGGAAGACCACCGCCCCGGCCCCCGCCGCCGAGGCCGCGGCCACGCTCGGCGGCTCCGGGTCGGCCTGCGCGCTGCCCGTGTCCTTCGCGCTCGCGGAGGGCTGGGAACCGAAGGCGGTCAAGGACCCCGAGAACCCCGAGTTCGCCGCGCTCACCCGGCAGGGCCCGGCCGTCGTGCGCTGCGAGGTCGACGCCAAGCCGACGGGGAACATCGGCTACCTGCGGGTGTGGACGGCCCCGAAGGGCCCGGCCCGGGCGGCGCTCGAAGGCTTCGTACGGGCGGAGAAGGGGAGTTCGGCCGTCGCCTTCCGGGAGACGAGGGCGGGCGCGCTGCCCGCGACCGAGGTGACGTACTCCGTGCGCGACAAGGAGGAGCGGGCCTTCGCCGTCGCCACCCCCGGGGGGACGGTCATCGTCCATCTCGGCGGGCTCGACACCGACGAGCACCGGGCGATGCTCCCCGCGTACGAGCTGGCGAAGAGCACGACGAGAGCAGGGTGAGACGTGACCGTGGCCCCCCGTCCCGCACCGGACGAGGGGCCACGGCGTACAGGGAGGCCCTTACACGAACTTCTGGTTCGCGGAGCCGTCGCAGTTCTGGAGCCGGATCGGCTCCTTCGCCGCGCTCTGGGTGAGGCAGAGGCCGGTCGCGGCGGCGGGGCGGACGGTCGCGCCGTCCCGGACGAACTTCTGGTTGGCGGCGCCGCTGCAGTTCCAGATGATGAGCGCCTTGCCGGCCTGGTAGGCGGCGCCGGGCACGTCCAGGCAGCGGTCCTGGGTGAGCTGGGTGTGCAGGGTCTGCCGGGCGGAGTCGTACCACCAGCCCTGGTTGCGGCCGCCGTGGCAGTCCCAGCCGAGGACGCCGGTGCCGTTGGCGGACTCGGCCGCGTTGACGTCCAGGCAGTTGCCGGTCGCCTGGTTCTTCAGCGGCTTGTACGCGTCGTCCCAGGCGACCGGGAAGAGCGTCGGGGTACCGGAGGAGTTGACGTCGGCGCAGCTCGCCTCGCGCAGACCCGAGTTGTAGATCTGGGTCAGGCAGGACGCGAAGGCGCCGTGGCCGCTCCTGTTGGGGTGGAACGACTGGCGTACGGAGTTCTCGTCGAGGCCGCCGGGCTTGGAGAGGTCGATGTAGAGGCCCCGGGCCCAGGTGTCCTCCATGCAGACCTCGTGGCCGTTGAAGAGCCGCGAGTTGTCGAGGAAGACGGCGCCGGTGTCGGCGGCGACCGTGCGCATGCCGCGCTCGAAGGCGGGGACGGCGCTGTTGCGGCCCCACTTGGTGTCGGAGTCGTAGCCCATGCCGCCGCAGACGAGCTTGCCCGGGAAGTTCGGGTTGTCGTAGAAGTCGGGGCCGATCGGGCTGGGGTAGCCCATGACGACGAGCTTGTAGTCGCCGTCGGCGTATCCGGCGTCGCGCATGACGGTCTTCAGGTCGCGGACGGTCTGCTCGACCTTGGGGACGAGCGCGTCGACGCGGGCCTGCCAGCCGGGGGCGTACTTGGGCTCGCAGGTGCCCTGGCTGAGGACGAAGCGCTGGACGCAGTCGGTCATGACCGGTCCGAACTGCAGGTCGTCGTTGGCGCCGGCGACGAGCAGGACCATCTTGATCCGGGTGTTGCGGGCCTTGACGGCGAGGTTGTCGCTCTGGACGAGCTCGTCGGCGTACTGCTTGGAGCCGCCGATCCGGATGTTGCCGGTGTACGCGCCGGAGCAGGCCACGTTGAACGTGAGGTCCGCGGGGATCCCGGTGCGGTGGATGGCGGCGTCCGGGGAGCGGTGGCACCAGTTGGTCGGCCCGTTGGTCGGCGACTCGTACGTGCCGACGCCCTCGCCGGAGATCTCGCTGTCACCGAGCGAGATCAGGCCGGTCTTGCGCTGGGCGAGCGGGCGCTCCTCGGGGCTGCCGTAGATCTTGGTCGCCTCGGCGGCCCGGATCGCCTCCAGCTCGGGAGAGAGCGGTACGGAGGTGATTCCGGCCGCGGTGCTCGTGTCGACCGCGCCGGCGGGGGCGGCTGCGGTCATGCTGCCGAGGGCCGCCGCGGCGGCGGCGACGGCCGCGACGGGCCAGCGGAGTCTGGACCTGGTGCGCTTCACTGCGCCTCCTGGAAGTGGGGTTACCCACGGTTTTTACTGGCCGGTACGCGCCTTGGGAATACATCGAACAAGACAAGTGCTCATCTTTTTCGGAGAGTTCAGAGAGGCTGAGGAACATGAACGACGTCGACGGCTACCGGATCGAACACGACTCCATGGGCGAGGTACGGGTCCCCGCGCACGCCAAGTGGCGGGCCCAGACCCAGCGCGCCGTGGAGAACTTCCCGATCTCCGGACAGCGCCTGGAGCGCGCCCACATCGAGGCCCTGGCCCGGATCAAGGCGGCCGCCGCCGAGGTCAACGCCGAGCTCGGGGTGATCGACAAGGACCGCGCCGAGGCGATCGTCTCGGCGGCCGGGGAGGTCGCCGAGGGGCGCTGGGACGAGCACTTCCCGGTGGACGTCTTCCAGACCGGCTCGGGCACCTCGTCCAACATGAACACCAACGAGGTGATCGCCACCCTCGCCACCGAGCGGCTCCCCGAGGGCCGCGAGGTCCACCCCAACGACCACGTCAACGCCTCGCAGTCCTCGAACGACGTCTTCCCCTCCTCCATCCACATCGCGGCCACCGCCGCCGTCACCCGCGACCTGATCCCCGCCCTCGACCACCTGGCCTCCTCTCTTGAGCGAAAATCAGCCGAATTCGCGTCGGTGGTGAAGTCCGGCCGTACGCATCTGATGGACGCCACCCCGGTCACCCTGGGCCAGGAGTTCGGCGGTTACGCGGCCCAGGTCCGGTACGGCGCCGAGCGGCTGCGCGCCGCCCTCCCCCGGCTCGCGGAGCTCCCCCTCGGCGGCACGGCGGTGGGCACCGGCATCAACACCCCGGCCGGCTTCTCCGCGGCCGTCATCGCCGCGGTCGCCCGCGCGACCGGGCTGCCGCTGACGGAGGCCCGCGACCACTTCGAGGCCCAGGGCGCCCGCGACGGCCTGGTGGAGACGTCCGGCCAGCTCAGGACCATCGCGATCTCCCTCACCAAGATCGCCAACGATCTGCGCTGGATGGCCAGCGGCCCCCGCACCGGCCTCGCCGAGATCAACCTCCCCGACCTCCAGCCCGGCTCCTCGATCATGCCCGGCAAGGTGAACCCGGTGATCCCCGAGGCGGTCCTCATGGTCGCCGCGCAGGTGACCGGAAACGACACCACGGTGGCGGTGGCGGGCGCGGCCGGGAACTTCGAGCTCAACGTGATGCTGCCGGTGATGGCGAAGAACCTGCTGGAGTCCGTACGGCTTCTGGCCAACGCCTCCCGGCTGCTCGCCGACCGCACGGTCGACGGGATCACCGCGAACGCGGAGCGCGCCCGTGAGTACGCCGAGTCCTCGCCGTCCGTGGTCACCCCGCTGAACAAGTACATCGGCTACGAGGAGGCCGCCAAGGTCGCCAAGAAGTCCCTCGCCGAGCGGAAGACCATCCGCGAGGTGGTCCTGGAGTCCGGCTACGTCGAGCGGGGCGACCTCACCGTCGAGCAGCTGGACGAGGCGCTGGACGTGCTGCGGATGACGCGCCCGTAGGACGAGCGCACCCGCCGGTGACCGGCCGGTGGCGACCGGCCGGTAGCCGATTCCTCCATGACCGGTAGCCGACGTCTCCGTGATCTGTGCCGCAGCGGTCGTGGGAGCGCGCCCCTAAGATCTGCGCATGACAGGATCGGGCGGCTCACAGCACTGGGCGCCGGGGGACCACATCCTCTGGCGCTACCGCGGCAACGGCACCGGCGCGGTGCACATCTGCCGGCCGGTGACGGTCGTGCAGGACACGCCCGAGCTGCTCGCGGTCTGGATGGCACCCGGCACCGAGTGCGTCCGGCCCGTCCTCGCCGACGGCACGTCCGTCCACGACGAGCCGCTCGCCACCCGCTACACCGCCCCGCGCACCACCGAGCGCGCGCGCTGGGCCGGCAGCGGCGTCCTCAAGCTGGCGCGGCCCGGCGAGCCGTGGTCGGTGTGGCTGTTCTGGGAGCGCGGCTGGCGCTTCCGCAGCTGGTACGTGAACCTGGAGGAGCCGCGGACCCGCTGGTCCGGCGGCCTCGACTCCGAGGACCACTTCCTCGACATCTCCGTCTACCCCGACCGCAGCTGGCTCTGGCGGGACGAGGACGAGTTCGCGCAGGCCCAGCGGTCCGGCCTGATGAGCGCGGCGCAGGCCGCCGGGGTGCGGGCGGCCGGGGAGCGCGCGGTGGAGCGGATCAAGGCGTGGGGGACGCCGTTCGCGGACCGCTGGGAGGACTGGCGGCCCGATCCGGGATGGCCGGTTCCGGAACTTCCGGCGGACTGGGATCGCACTCCGGCGCACACGGCGCCGTGAGACCCTTGATGCGCCCCAGGGGTTCAAACGTAGGATCGTCCTCCGCACGGCAGAGACCGACCGGACACCACGTCAGACCGACCGACCAGCACGTCAACGACTCAGCACAGCACAGGACCTGACCAGAAGTCATCCAGAGGGGGAGAGCAGTGCCGGACGTGTGCCCGGGTGTTGCGCCCCCTGCCGTTGCCGCAGCTCGCGGAACGTCCAGATCCGCTGCGTACGAGGGGTTTATCCCCCGCGAAGGCGCGGCATCGGCGAGAAGAGCGAGTGCATCGCACCACCGGCCCGGACGGACGGAATCCCACGCGTGACGGAGCATCCCACCTCCCACGAAGGCCGGCAGCCCCTGGCTGCCCGGTCGCAGGAACGCGCGCGCCCTCGCCAGGAGGCGGCGGCCGGCCTGCCCTCCGACGTGCCGGGCGGCCCGGCGGCCCCCGCGACCCCGGGCCCCGACGTTCCCGCGCAGCCCACGGGACCGGCCCCCGCGGGCACGGGCGCCCCCGGCGGCACGGGCCACCCCGACACGGCGGGCGGCACGGACCACCCGAGCACCGCGGACGTCACGGGTCACCCCGGCGCGCCCGGCGGTGCGGGCCACCCCGACGCGCCCGGATCCTCCGCCGGCACGGGTCACCCCGGTGCCGTCGCGGTCGCCGTCTCCCCGCAGCGTCCGGGCGGCGAGGCCCGCGGCGGGGACGGATCCGCCCGGCGCGAGGGCGACCGGCTGCGGTTCGTCGGCGCCGCGACCCGGCGCATCGCGCGCGGCATCGACCTGGACGAGATCGTCCTCGGCCTGTGCCGGGCCACCGTGCCGACCTTCTCCGACGAGATCCTGGTCTACCTCCGCGACCCGCTCCCGGTGGGCGACGAGCGCCCGGTGGCGCCGTTCGTGCTGCGGCTGCGCCGCACCGACCGGCTGCGGTTAAGCGATCTGGAGGGCGAGGAGCTCGTCCTCGTACCCGATCCGGATCCGACCCCCGCGGCCGAACTCTGCGAGGTGCGGTCCGGCGGGGCGCTGGCCGAGGTGCTGCGCGGGGTGCGGCCGGTCTTCGGCGACTCCGCGGCCGCGAAGACGGCGCTGGCCGAGCTGCTGGGCCCCGAGCACCCGCTGCCCGGCGGGCTGCGGGCGGTCCTCGCGCCGCTGCGCGGCCGGCGCCGGGTGATCGGCGCCGCCGTGTTCCTGCGCCGCCCCGAGCGGGCCGGCTTCGAGCCGAACGACCTGCTCGTCGCGGCCCAGCTGGCCACGCACACCGCTCTCGGCATCGACAAGGCCGTGCTGTACGGCCGCGAGGCGTACATCGCGGACGAGCTCCAGCGGACGATGCTGCCGGACTCGCTGCCGCAGCCGACCGGCGTCAAGCTGGCCTCGCGCTACCTCCCGGCGGCCGAGACGGCCCGCGTCGGCGGCGACTGGTACGACGCGATCCCGCTGCCCGGCAGCAGGGTCGCCCTGGTCGTCGGCGACGTCATGGGCCACTCCATGACCTCGGCGGCGATCATGGGCCAGCTGCGCACGACCGCGCAGACCCTGGCCGGGCTCGACCTGCCCCCGCAGGAGGTCCTGCACCACCTGGACGAGCAGGCGCAGCGCCTCGGCGAGAACCGCATGGCGACCTGCATGTACGCGGTGTACGACCCGGTCTCGCACCGGATCACCGTCGCCAACGCCGGCCATCCGCCGCCGATACTGCTCCACCTGGGCGGCCGCGCCGAGGTCCTGCGGGTGCCGCCCGGCGCCCCCATCGGGGTCGGCGGGGTGGACTTCGAGGCGGTCGAGCTGGACGCCCCGGCCGGCGCCACGCTGCTGCTCTACACGGACGGTCTCGTCGAGTCGCGGCTGCGGGACGTGTGGACGGGCATCGAGCAGCTGCGGGAGCGCCTGGCGGCGACCGCGCAGCTGACGGGCCCGGACCACTCGCCGCCCCTGGAGGCGCTCTGCGACGACGTCCTCGACATGCTGGGCCCCGGCGACCGGGACGACGACATCGCGCTGCTCGCGGCCCGGTTCGACGGGATCGCGCCGAGCGACGTGGCGTACTGGTTCCTGGAGCCGGAGGACGCGGCACCGGGGCGGGCCCGGCGGCTCGCCCGGCGGGCGCTGGCCCGCTGGGACCTGGAGGAGCTGACGGACTCGGTCGAGCTGCTGATCAGCGAGGTCGTGACGAACGCCGTGCGGTACGCGGAGCGTCCGGTGACCCTGCGGCTGCTCCGGACGGACGTGCTGCGCTGCGAGGTCGGCGACGACTCCCCGCAGCTGCCCCGGCAGCGACGGGCGCGGGACACGGACGAGGGCGGGCGCGGACTCTTCCTGGTGAACCGGCTGGCCCGGCGGTGGGGGGCGACGCGCCTCTCGGGCGGCAAGGTGGTCTGGTTCGAGCTGTCCACCCGTACCTGAGCCCGTCCGTACGAGCCTGCTCCCGTACGACCGAAGGCCGGACCCCCTCTCGGGGTCCGGCCTTCGGTCGTGTCGTCAGCGGGGCGGACGGGTGGTGCCGTTGAGCCCGGGGTCGCCGCCGGCGTCCGGCGGCTGGATCGACGTCGGCGGGGCCGTCGGCTCCTGGGTCGCCGTCGGCTCCTGGGTGGGCGGCGGCGTGGTGGCGGGGTCGGTCGTCGCCGTCGGCGGCGGCGTGGTGGCCGTCGTGGTCGGCGGGGCCGTCGGCTCCCGGGTCTCCGTCGGCTCGTCGCTGGGCTCCTCCGTCGGGGCCTCGGTGGTCGCCGTCGGGTCCGGCGCCGTGCCGTCCGAGGAGCCGCCTTCGGTCTCCAGGTCGAAGCTGGCGTCCGAGCCGCCGTTCAGCGCGCGCTCGGTGTAGTCGCCCCAGATCTGGGCGGGCGTGCGGCCACCGTTGGCGCGGCCGGGGTTGATGGTGTCGGTGAGGGTGACCTGGTTGCCCTTCTCGTCCTCGCCGAAGAGGCCGACGGCGGTGACGAGCTCGGGCGTGTAGCCGACGAACCAGGCGGAGCGGTTGTTCTCCGAGGTGCCGGTCTTGCCGGCGGCCTCGTAGTCGCCGGCGGCGCGGAAGCCGGAGCCGCTCCGCACGACGCCCGTCATGGCCTGGGTGGCGGTGTCGGCGGCCTCGCGGCTGATGACCTGGCCGCCGATCGGCTGGGCGCCCTTGACCGTGCGGTCCTTGTGCTCGGCGGTCTTCACCAGGGTCGGGGTGACCTTCTTGCCGTGGTTGTCGAGCGTCGCGTAGGCGCCGGCCATGTCCATGGTCGAGGCGCCCATGGTGCCGAGCGAGATGGCGGGGGTCTCGGGGAAGCCCGCGCCGTCCTTCATGCCGATCGCGAGGGCGGTCTTCTTGGCCTTGGCCGGGCTGACGTCGACGATCATCTGGGCGTAGACCGAGTTGATCGAGCTGTTGGTGGCCTTCTGGACGGTGACGGGGCCGTAGCTCTCGTCGTCCTCGTTCTCCGGCGCGAAGTCGATGGGGCTGCCGACGACCGGCCGCTTGCTGGTGCCGTCGTAGACGGTGCCGAGGCCGATCCGGCGCCCGTCCTGGGTGGTCGCGTGGTTGTCGACGGCGGAGGCGAGGACGATCGGCTTGAAGGTGGAGGCGGGCTGGTAGTCGCGGCGGGTGGCGTTCGACATCCAGTGCTCGGTGGCACCGACGCCGCCGTACAGCGCGACGACCGCGCCGGTCTTCGGGTCGACGGAGGTGGCGCCGGCCTGGACGGTGGCCTGCTTCTTGTCGCCCTTGCGGTCGAGCTTGGCCTCCAGCTGCTTGTCGACCGCCTTGACGAGGTCCTTCTGCTTCTTCTCGTCGACGTTGAGGGTGATCGTCCAGCCGCCGGCCTTGATGTCCTCCTCGCTGACGCCCTGGCGCATCAGCTCCTGGTTGGCGGCCTCGACGATGTAGCCGGTCTGGCCCTCCATGCCGGGGGCGGGCTTGGGCTTCTGCGGGACGGGGAACTTCATGCCGGCGCGCTCGGAGGGGCTGAGCCAGCCCTCGCCGACCATGTTGTCGAGGACGTAGTTCCAGCGGTCCTCGACGAGCTTGCGGCCGGTGGTGCTCGCGGAGGTCCAGTCGTACTGGTTGGGCGCCTGGAGCAGCGAGGCGAGGTAGGCGCCCTGGGCGGTGGTGAGCTTGGTGGCGTCGACGCCGTAGTACGAGCGGGCGGCGGCCTGGATGCCGTAGGCGGAGCGGCCGTAGTAGCTCGTGTTCATGTAGCCGGCGAGGATGTCGCTCTTGCTCATCTTCTGGTCGACCTTGAGGGCGATGACCATTTCCTTGAGCTTGCGGGTCGCCGTCTGGTCCTGGCTCAGGAAGTAGTTCTTGACGTACTGCTGGGTGATCGTCGAGCCGCCCTGCTTGCCCTTGCCGGTGATCGTGTTCCAGGCGGCGCGGGTGGTGCCCTTGATGTCGACGCCGTTGTCCTTGTAGAAGGTCTTGTTCTCGGCGGCGACGAAGGCGCGCTGGACCGGCAGCGGGATCTTGTCGAGGCCGACGATCTCACGGTTGATCTTGCCGGTGCGGGCGAGGATCTTGCCGTCGGAGTACTTGTAGATGTTGCTCTGCATCGTCGCCTCGGCGTTGGCCGACGGCACCGGGACCAGCAGGTAGACGACGTAGAGGGCACCCATGCCGAGCATGCAGAACACGATGAAGGTGCCCAGGATCTTCTTCCAGGTGAAGAGGCGCCGTATGCCGCGCTTCTTCGCCTTTCCCTTGTCCGGTCGGCCCATGTGTCCAGTCGCTCCGCTCGTCTTGTGTCCGGCGCCCTCGGCGCTGAGCCCGTCCACGCCGGATCAGCTCAGCAAGTCAGCTAACACCGACGAGGCGGACAAAGGACAACCGATCACGTCTTTTCCGGACGTGAGAATCAGCACCCACGTCCAGAGGAACCGACGCTCACACGGGCCGGATGGTTGCGTGAGGGGCTGATTCCACTTAGTCACACCCGGTCGCATCGCCAGCTATACATCACACGTATACACGCCATGTATAGTTGCTTCCATGTCCATCGGTCACACCCTCCTCGGGCTCCTGGAGTCCGGACCGCGCCACGGCTACGACCTCAAGCGCGCCTTCGACGAGAAGTTCGGCCAGGACCGGCCGCTCCACTACGGCCAGGTCTACTCGACCATGTCCCGGCTCCTGAAGAACGGCCTCGTGGTCGTCGACGGCATCGAGGCCGGCGGCGGCCCGGAGCGGAAGCGGTACGCGATCACCGAGGCCGGCATCACCGATGTCGCCCAGTGGCTCGCCACCCCCGAGAAGCCCGAGCCGTACCTCCAGTCCACGCTCTACACCAAGGTCGTCCTGGCCCTGCTCACCGGCCGCGGCGCCGCCGAGATCCTCGACACCCAGCGCGCCGAGCACCTGCGCCTGATGCGCGAGCTCACCCGGCGCAAGCGCGACGGCGACCTCGCCGACCAGCTCATCTGCGACCACGCCCTCTTCCACCTGGAGGCGGACCTGCGCTGGCTGGAACTGACCGCCGCCCGCCTCGACGCGCTCGCCGAGGAGATTCGCCGATGACCTCCGCCCCGCTCCTGAGCGCGACCGGCCTGGACAAGGCCTACGGCCCGACCCCGGCGCTCGCCGGCGCCGACTTCGCCCTCCGGGCCGGCGAGGTCGTCGCCGTCATGGGCCCCTCCGGCTCCGGCAAGTCGACGCTCCTCCACTGCCTGGCCGGAATCGTGCGCCCCGACGCCGGCACCATCACCTACGACGGACGCGAACTCACCGCGCTCTCCGACGGCGCGCGCAGCGCCCTGCGCCGCACCGACTTCGGCTTCGTCTTCCAGTTCGGCCAGCTCGTCCCCGAGCTGACCTGCGTCGAGAACGTCGCCCTCCCCCTCCGCCTCAACGGCGAGAAGCGCAAGGCCGCCGAGGCCAGGGCCGTCGAGTGGCTCGCCCGCCTGGAGGTCGACGACCTCGCGGGCAAGCGCCCCGGCGAGATATCCGGCGGCCAGGGCCAGCGCGTCGCCGTCGCCCGCGCCCTCGTCACCGCCCCGCGCGTGATCTTCGCCGACGAGCCGACCGGCGCCCTCGACTCCCTCAACGGCGAGCGGGTCATGCGGCTCCTCACCGACGCCTCCCGGGACACCGGCGCCGCCGTCGTCCTCGTCACCCACGAGGCCCGGGTCGCCGCGTACTCCGACCGCGAGGTCGTCGTCCGGGACGGTTCGGTACGGGACACGGAGTGGGCCGCATGAGCCTCGGCACCTGGGCCCGCGACCTGACGCTCGGCGCCCGGTTCGCGGTCACCGGCGGCCGCTCCGGCCTGCTCCGCACCCTGCTCACCGCCACCGGCGTCGGCTTCGGCGTGGCCCTGCTGCTGCTCGCCGCCTCCTTCCCGAACATGCTCTTCCAGCGGGAGGTGCGCGAGGCGGTCCGCGCCGTCGACGGCAGCGAGCAGGTCACCTCGCCCCGCCCCGACTCCTTTCTCCACCTCGGCCGACCCACGGTCTACCGGGACCAGGCCATCAGCGGTCTGCTGCTGCAGCCCGAGGGCGACGCACCCCCGGTCCCGCCGGGCGCGTCCTCGTTCCCCGAGACCGGCGGGATGCTGGTCTCCCCCGCGCTCGGCGAACTGCTCGACTCCCCCGAGGGCGCCCTGCTCAAGAAGCGGCTCCCCTACGAGGTCGTCGGCACGATCGGCCCCGCCGGACTCATCGGCCCCGCCGAACTCCGGTACGTCGCCCACGTCGACTTCCTGAACGCCGACAACCTCGACGGACGCGGCACCCGCTACGGCTGGTCCGTGCCCGAGGAACCGATGAACGCGTTCCTGATCCTCCTCGTCGTCGTCGCCTGCGTCGTCCTGCTCCTGCCCGTACTGGTCTTCGTCGCGACCGCCGTCCGCTTCGGCGGCGAGCAGCGCGACCGGCGCCTCGCCGCGCTCCGCCTCATCGGCGCGGACACCGCCATGACCCGGCGGATCGCCGCCGGCGAGTCCCTCGCGAGCGCGCTCCTCGGCCTCCTCGTGGGCCTCGGACTCTTCGCGGCGGCCCGGCAGTTCGCGGGCACCTTCACCATCTGGGACGTCAACGCCTACCCCGCCGA
Source organism: Streptomyces nymphaeiformis (assembly GCF_014203895.1). Taxonomy (GTDB): domain Bacteria; phylum Actinomycetota; class Actinomycetes; order Streptomycetales; family Streptomycetaceae; genus Streptomyces; species Streptomyces nymphaeiformis. The sequence goes on from NZ_JACHJY010000006.1 coordinate 84,198, forward strand.
CGTCGTACCGATGACCGGCCTCGCCGTGCTCGTCCTCGCCGTCGTCCCGGTCGCCTCGGTCGTGGTCACCCTCTTCGCCCTGCGCGGGGTGGTGATCGAGCCCCTCGGCGTCGTAAGGACCTCCACCCCGCGCCGCCGCCGGCTGTGGTGGCGACTGCTGCTCCTCGCGGCCGGCACCGCCTTCCTCGTCCCGCTCATCGGCGACGTACAGATAAGCCAGACCAGCATCGACAGCCTGAGCGTCGCCGCCGGCACGACGCTCGTCCTCGTCGGCCTCACCACGCTCCTGCCGTGGCTCGTCGAAGCGGGCGTCAAGCGACTGCGCGGCGGCCCCGTGGCCTGGCAGCTCGCCGTCCGCAGGCTCCAGTTGAGCAGCGGCACGGCCGCCCGCGCGGTCAGCGGCATCGTCGTCGCGGCGACCGGCGCGATCGCCCTCCAGATGCTCTTCCAGGCGATGGAGACCCAGTTCACCCAGTACAGCGGCGAGGACACCTCCCGCGCCCAGATCGCGCTCGGCTTCGACGCCGGGAACGCGGACGACGCCCGCGGGAAGATCGACCGCGTCCGGCGGACCGAGGGCGTCAGCGGCGTGATCGGCGTCGTCGAGTCGCACGTGTGGCGGCCCGGTCCCCTCAAGCAGGGCGAGGAGTTCTCGCCGATGGTCGCGCTGCGGGTCGGCGACTGCGCCTCCCTCGGGGAGTTCGCCACGCTGCCCTCCTGCACCGACGGCGACGTCTTCGTGTTCCTCGCGCACGGCAAGCAGGGCAACCCGGACGACGCCTTCGTCACCAAGGCCGTCCGGCCCGGCGCCATGGTGGCCCTGAGCGACCCGCACCCGCACCCGAGCTCCCCGAAGGGCGCGAAGGGCGCCCCGGCACAGTGGCGCGTCCCCGCCGACGCCAGGACCGTCGACTCCCGCCCGGATCCGACGGGCATGTACGAGTACGGCGTCCTCGCCACCCCGAAGGCGCTCGCCGGAGCCGTCCTCGACGATCCCCGCGCCCAGGTCATGGTCCGCCTCGACCCGGCCGTGCCCGACGCCGCCGACCTCGTACGGAACACGGCGGACGCCATCGACCCGACGGCCTGGGTGCGCACCCTCAAGGACACCGAGCGCGACGCGGCCTTCTCCAGCGTCCGCACCGGCATCCTGGTCGGCTCCACCCTGACGATGCTCCTGGTGGCGGCCTCGCTCCTGGTCGCGACCCTGGAACAGCTCAGGGACCGCAAGCGGCTGCTCTCCTCGCTCGTCGCCTTCGGCACCCGGCGCTCGACCCTGAGCTGGTCGGTGCTGTGGCAGACGGCGGTGCCGATCGTCCTCGGCCTCGTCCTCGCCGTGGCGGGCGGCCTCGGCCTGGGCGTCGTCCTGCTGAAGATGGGCGGCCAGCAGGTCCAGGACTGGTGGGGCTTCCTGCCCGTCGTCGGGATCGGCCTCGGTCTGATCGCGACCGTGACGCTGCTGAGCATGCCGGTGCTGTGGCGGCTGATGCGGGCGGACGGACTGAGGACGGAGTAACCCGTCGTTCGCGCGTACGAGAAGGGGCGGGGGCGCCTGGCACCGGGGGGTGTCAGGACCCCCGCCCTTCACCCGTTTCCCTCGTACGCGTCAGGCGCCCGCTCCCACCACCCGCACCGGAAGCCCTCCCATCGCCTCCCTCAGCGCCTCCGCCAGCTCCTCGAACTCGGCGTGCCGGGCCGCGCCCGTCCGCATCGCGAGGGCGATCCGCCGCGAGGGCGCGGGTTCGGCGAACCCCCCGGTCCACAGGGCGGTGTTACGGGCGGTCTCGACGGTCACGGCGGTGCGGGGCAGCAGGGTCACCCCGAGGCCGCCGGCGACGAGCTGCACCAGCGTGGCGAGCCCGGCGGCGGTGGTGGTGACCTCGGCGCCGTCGGTGCGACCGGCCTCCCGGCAGATGTCGAGGGCCTGGTCGCGCAGGCAGTGCCCCTCGTCGAGGAGCAGCAGCCGGAGCTCCTTGAGGGCCTCGCGCGGGATGTCGTCCCGCCCGGCGAGCGGGTGCCCCTCCGGGGTGACGAGCACGAAGTCCTCGTCGAAGAGGGGAAGTTCGGTGACTCCGGGCACCCCGAGCGGCACGGCGAGCAGCAGCAGGTCGAGCCGCCCGGCGGCGAGCCCCTCCAGGAGCGAGGAGGTCTGCTCCTCGTGGACCTGGAGGTCGAGCTCGGGATAGCGGCGATGGACGAGCCGCAGGACGGTGGGCAGCAGGTACGGCGCCACGGTCGGGATCACCCCGAGCCGCAGCACCCCCGTGAACGGCGCCTGGGCGGCCTCCGCCTCCTCCATCAGCTCCGCCACCGCGTCGAGGACGGTCCGCGCCCGCACGGCGAGCCGCTCCCCCGCGGGCGAGAGCAGCACCTTCCGCGTCGTACGCTCGAGAAGCTGGACACCGAGTGCCTCTTCGAGAGCCGAAACAGCGCCCGAGAGCGCGGGCTGACTCATGCCGATGGCGGCCGCCGCATCACGGAAGTGCAGATGCTCGGCGACGGCCACGAAGGCCCTGAGCTGGGAGATGCTGGGCTGCTTCGTGCGCCGGACGGAAACCACTGATAACCACCTTCGATCAACATGACCGAGTCTAGCTATTTCACTGATCAATGCACCCCGTGCCAGTATGTGAGACGTCCAACCCCCACGGAAGACCCCAAAAGGGACCCTTCCTGTCTGCAAGGAGAGCGCGTGCTCACTGTCGGTGACAAGTTCCCCACCTACGACCTGACCGCCTGCGTGTCGCTGGAGAGCGGCAAGGAGTTCGAGCAGATCGACCACAAGGCCTACGAGGGCAAGTGGCGCGTGGTGTTCTTCTGGCCGAAGGACTTCACCTTCGTCTGCCCGACCGAGATCGCCGCGTTCGGCAAGCTGAACGACGAGTTCGCCGACCGTGACGCCCAGATCCTCGGTGTCTCCGGTGACTCGGAGTTCGTGCACCACGCCTGGCGCAAGGACCACGCCGACCTGCGTGACCTGCCCTTCCCGATGCTGGCCGACTCGAAGCACGAGCTCATGCGCGACTGCGGCGTCGAGGGCGAGGACGGCTTCGCCCAGCGCGCCGTCTTCATCGTCGACCCGAACAACGAGATCCAGTTCACGATGGTGACCGCCGGCTCCGTCGGCCGTAACCCCAAGGAGGTCCTGCGGGTCCTCGACGCCCTGCAGACCGACGAGCTCTGCCCGTGCAACTGGAACAAGGGCGAGGGCACCCTCGACGCCGCCGCCCTCCTCGCCGGCGAGTAAGGGCGGACCTGACATGGCTCTCGACGAACTGAAGTCCGCCATACCGGACTTCGCCAAGGACCTGAAGCTGAACCTCGGTTCGGTCATCGGCAACAGCGACCTCCCGCAGCAGCAGCTGTGGGGCACCGTCCTCGCCTGCGCGATCGCCTCGCGCTCGCCGAAGGTGCTCAAGGAGCTGGAGCCCGAGGCCCAGGCGAACCTGAAGCCCGAGGCGTACCAGGCCGCCAAGTCCGCCGCCGCGATCATGGCGATGAACAACGTCTTCTACCGGACCCGGCACCTGCTGTCGGACCCCGAGTACGGGACGATGCGCGCCGGCCTGCGGATGAACGTCATCGGCAACCCGGGCGTCGAGAAGGTCGACTTCGAGCTGTGGTCGCTGGCCGTCTCCGCGATCAACGGCTGCGGCCAGTGCCTGGACTCGCACGAGCAGGTCCTGCGCCAGGCCGGTGTCGACCGCGCCACGATCCAGGAGGCCGTCAAGATCGCCGCGGTGATCCAGGCGGTCGGCGTCACGCTCGACGCGGAAGCGGTCCTCGCCGAGTAGGACACGTCCGTACGAGAAGGGCCCCGGGGCTTCGCGCCCCGGGGCCCTTCCGTCGTTCCGTCACTTCTTGAGCGCCGCCATGACGGCCAGCACGTCCTGGGTCATCGGGACGTCGATCCCCGTGAGGTCGAGCGGCTTGGAATCGCCGAGCGGGTTCCCGTCCGCGTCCGTGCTGTACTGCCGGTAGACGTTCAGCGCGATCTCGACCTGGCCGTCGAGGACCCGCATCTCCCCGCCCTCGCCCCCGCGGCCGTCGAAGAAGGCCGCCTCCCCGAGGCCGCCTATCGGCGTGGTGAGGTCGTAGTACTTCGACCGTGCCGCGAACTCCGGCCCCGGGTCCGTCGCCTTGTGCAGGGTGTACGTGAGGGAGGCGCTGTACCCCGACTCCGGCGGGCCGAAGGTGGTCTCGCAGGACGACTCGTACACCGCCGGATCGTCCAGCTCGGGCCCGACGCCGTCCTGGCTCCGCTTCCCGAGGATCCCGCCGAGCGCCTTCAGCTTCGCCACCTCGCAGAGCTTCACCTCCTGCGGGTAGCCGCCGAGGTCGACGCCCGGTTCCTTCCTCTGCCCGTACGCGTACAGTCCCCCGCCCCACACCGCCGAGGCGAGCACCGCGCCGCCGAGCGCCCACAGCCAGGGGCTGCGGGGCCGGGGCCGGCGCGGCGGCGGTGCCTCGGTGAGCACCTCCGGGGCGTCGAACTCCTCGCCGCCCTCGAGCTCCGGCTCGGATATCACTTGGCCTCCGCCTCGATCGCGCCCGGCGCGGGGACCGGCGCCACGGCGAAGGCCGTCGCGCCGCGCGGTTCGGGGGTGCTGCGGAGGGCCTGTTCGGTGGTGTACGCGCGCAGGTAGCCGACGACCGTGTTGAGGACGGCGACCAGGGGCACGGCGACGACGGCGCCGCCGATGCCGGCGGTGAGGCCGCCGGCGGCGACGGCGAGGACGACGGCGAGCGGATGGACGCGGACGGCCCGGCCGAGGATGAAGGGCTGGAGGATGTGGCCTTCGATCTGCTGCACGGCGAGGACGACGACGAGCACCATGAGGGCGGTGAACACGCCGTTGGTGACGAGGGCGACCACGCAGGCGAGGGCGCCGGAGATGACGGCGCCGACGAGCGGGATGAAGGCGAAGAGGAAGATGAAGACGGCGAGCGGGACGGCCATCGGCACGTCGAGGAACCAGAGTCCGAGGCCGATGAAGACGGCGTCGATGAGGGCGACGAGGACCGTGCCGCGCACGTAGGCGGTGAGGGTGCGCCAGGCGCGCGGCCCCGCGCCGGCGACGCCGGGCCGGGCCTGGGCGGGCACCAGCTTGAGCGTCCACTCCCAGACCTTCTTCCCGTCGTAGAGCAGGAAGAGGGTGCAGAACATGGCGAGCAGGATGCCGGTCATGGCCTCCACGATGACGGTGACGCCCTGGAGCCCGACGGAGGTGATCTGCTCGGCGTTGGCGCCGATGGCCTCGCTGAGGTTCTTGGCGATCTCGTTGATCTGCTGCTCGGTGACGTGGAAGGGGCTGTCGAGCAGCCAGTGCTTGAGCTCCTCGATGCCGTCCTTGACGCGGTCGGAGAGGTTGTCGACGTTGTCCATGACCTGCCAGACCACGAACCAGCCGACCAGGCCCATGACGACGAAGCCGGAGACGGCGGTGACGGCGGTGGCGAGGCCGCGGGGCAGACCCTTGCGGCGCAGCATGGCGACGGTGGGCTGGAGCAGGGCGGTGATGAGGAGCGCGGCGACGAAGGCGAGGACGACCAGCTGGACGGAGCTGATCACCTTCATCAGCACCCAGACGGTGCCGGCGAGGACGAGCAGCCGTACGCCCGCCTCGGCGGCCACGCGCAGGCCCCAGGGGATGGCGGCGGCGGGGTCGGGGCGGGCGGCGACGGCCGGTGCGTAGGAGGGGGGCGCGGGGACGGAGCGGCCGGGCTCGGCGGTCGTGGCGGTCTCGGCCTCCGGGAGGGGCGCGGCGCTCTCGGGGGTGACGTCCGGCGGTGCGGGGGCAGCCGGAGCCTCGTGCGGGACCTCGTGCGGGGTCGCGTACGGGGGGTCGAGCGGATCGTCCCGTTCCGCCTCGGCCCGGCGCTCGTCGAGGCGTTCACCCATGCGGCTCAGGCTCTCGCCGAGCCGACCCAGCAACCCTGGCACTCTGGACATCTCTTTCTCCTTCCCCCGCAGGTCCCACCCCGCCCGTTCCTCTTCGGGAACCTACACGCAAGAAGCCCCCCACCGTAGGACGGCGAGGGGCTCTCGGAGGTTGAGCGCGGTACTAGTACCAGCGGTTGGCCTGCCAGAAGGACCAGGCGCCACACGGGCTGCCGTAGCGGCCGTCCATGTAGTTGAGGCCCCACTTGATCTGGGTGGCGGGGTTGGTCTGCCAGTCGGCGCCGGCGGAGGCCATCTTGTAGCCGGGGAGGGCCTGCACGAGACCGTAGGCGCCCGAAGAGGCGTTGGTCGCGCGGTAGTTCCAGCCGGACTCGTGTTCCACGATGTTGCTGAAGCACGAGAACTGGTCGGACGGCATCATCTGCCGGGCCATCGCCTTGACCTCGGCGATGCTGTAGGAGCCCTGCGCGGCGAAGGAGCTGGCGCTGCGGATGGAGGAACGGTTGGCGCGCTCCTCGGCCTCCTTGCGCTCCTTCTCGGCCTTGGCCTCGGCGGCGGCCTTGTCGGCGGCCTCCTTCTTCGCCTCGGCGTCCTTGGCGGCGCGGATGCGGGCCGCTTCCTCCGCGGACTTCTTCAGGGAGGCGTCGGCCGCGGCGGCCTGGGCGTCGGCCTGCTCCGAGAGGGAGGAGACCTGTACCTGGGCCTGCTCCCCCGCGGGGATGTCCGCGAGCAGCGTGGTGTCGGCCGCGGTGGCTTCGAAGTTGTCGTCCGAGGCCTGGGCGGTGTTGCCCGTGGCAACACCGGCGATGGCGCCGACAGTGGTGACCGCAGTGGCCGAAGCCACCGCGAATCCCCGGACCGAGATCCGGCTCACACGGTTTCCTTCCAGCACGCCCGCACAGGTGACCACGCGGGCGAAATCTTGCCCCTGGCACTGGTCTCCGACGTACGGGGTCACAGAAGACACGGGCCCGTGGTGCTGTGGGCGGCATACGGCGACGGCTGTGGAGTTGTGTGGTGCGGTGCGCACCCTTGAGGGTGCACGTGTGCCGTATGCGGGGCCTGACGGAAGCAAGACTCTGCCGGACGGCGACGCCGCAAGGCAATTCCGTGTTGCGTGTGAAAGCTCACACCTGGGTGGACGCAAGGGATTTGGCGGATACCGGCGACAGCAGGGCGCCGCCCGGCTAAGCTCCTGCGCTTTGCCGGGCGGCGCCAACTCCCGTACCCCTACAGAAGGGTACGAACCGGTCAGATCGACACGTCCTCCAGCATCTCCGTCACGAGCGCGGCGATCTGGGAGCGCTCGGAGCGGGTGAGGGTGACGTGGGCGAAGAGCGGATGCCCCTTCAGCTTCTCGACCACGGCGACGACTCCGTCGTACCGGCCGACCCGGAGGTTGTCGCGCTGGGCGACGTCATGGGTCAGCACGACCCGCGAATTCGCCCCGATGCGGGACAGAACGGTCAACAGGACGTTCCGCTCCAGGGACTGGGCCTCGTCCACGATGACGAACGCGTCGTGGAGGGAGCGGCCCCGGATGTGGGTGAGCGGCAGGACCTCCAGCATCCCGCGGCCGAGCACCTCCTCGATGACCTCGCGGCTCGCGACCGAGGACAGCGTGTCGAAGACCGCCTGGGCCCACGGGCTCATCTTCTCGGACTCGCTGCCCGGCAGGTATCCGAGCTCCTGGCCGCCGACCGCGTACAGCGGGCGGAAGACCATCACCTTCTGGTGCTGACGGCGCTCCAGGACCGCCTCCAGGCCCGCGCAGAGCGCGAGCGCGGACTTGCCGGTGCCGGCCCGGCCGCCCATGGAGATGATGCCGACGTCCGGGTCGAGGAGCAGGTCGAGCGCGATCCGCTGCTCGGCGCTGCGGCCGTGCAGCCCGAAGGCCTCCCGGTCGCCGCGGACGAGCCGCACGTTGCCCTCGGCGGTGACCCGGCCGAGCGCCTTGCCGCGCTCGGACTGGAGCACCAGTCCCGTGTGGACCGGGAGCTCGGCGGCCTCCGGCACGTACAGCGTGTGCTGCTCGAAGAGCAGGTCCACCTGCTCGCCGGAGAGGGCGAGCTCGGACATCCCGGTCCAGCCGTTGGCGTCCGTGATGGCGAGCTCGGCGCGGTACTCCTCGGCGAGGAGCCCGACCGACGAGGCCTTGATGCGCAGCGGCAGGTCCTTGGAGACGACCGTGACGTCGTACCCCTCCGCCTGGAGGTTGCGCGCGACCGCGAGGATCCGTGAGTCGTTGTCCCCCAACCTGTAGCCGGCGGGCAGGACGCCGGGGTCGGAATGGTTGAGTTCGACACGCAGGGTGCCGCCCAGCTCCCCGACGGGGAGGGGGGCGTCGAGGCGTCCGTACCGGACCCGGAAGTCGTCGAGCAGGCGCAGCGCCTGCCGGGCGAAGTAGCCGAGTTCGGGATGGTGCCGCTTGGCCTCCAGCTCCGTCACCACGACGATCGGGAGCACCACCTCGTGCTCCTCGAAGCGCGAGACGGCGTTGGGGTCGGCCAGCAGGACGCTGGTGTCGAGAACATAGGTGCGCCGGTCGGAAAGGCGGCGCTTCGTGCTGGTCACCACGGAAGGACAGACCCCCTCTGAAGACCCCTGTGAGGTCGGGGTGCGACGGAACCGGTGTCGCTGCGGAATGGGACCGGGCTCAGGCCGCGATGCGCGGGCCGAACCACGGCCCTCCGCTTCTCCCGTACGTGTCCCGCACGGTCGTCCTGGTGCAAGGGGCCTCCCGGGTGGCGGTCTCCGTGCCGCTCACTTCACTGGGGATATGCCCTCGAACACCCACTGCCATGCCATGGCATATGACGACGTGTTCATGAACACGAGATGATCGGTTCCGACCGGGGATGGCCGACTGCGAGGTCAGGTCCCGTGGCGCCCGGGTTCCGTGGTGCCCGGGTCCCGTGGCGCCCGGGTTCCGTGACGGCGCTCAGGTTCCGTAGCGCCGGTGCCGGGCCGCGTAGTCGCGCAGCGCGCGCAGGAAGTCGACCTTCCGGAAGGCCGGCCAGTGGACCTCGCAGAAGTAGTACTCGGAGTGGGCGCTCTGCCACAGCATGAATCCGGACAGCCGCTGCTCGCCGCTGGTGCGGATCACCAGGTCCGGGTCGGGCTGACCGCGCGTGTAGAGGTGCTCCGAGATGTGCTCGACGTCGACGATCTCGGCGAGCTCCTCGAAGCTCGTCCCCCGCTCCGCGTGCTCCAGGAGCAGCGAGCGGACGGCGTCCGCGATCTCCTGCCGGCCGCCGTAGCCCACGGCGACGTTCACGAGTATCCCGGTGTTGGTGCGGGTGGCCTCCTCGGCCTCCTTCAGCACCGACTGCGTACGGGAGGGCAGCAGGTCCATCGTGCCGACGTGGTGCACCCGCCAGCGGCCGTCGGCGGCCAGCGCGCGCACGGCGTTCTCGATGATGCCGAGCAGCGGGACGAGCTGCTCCTCGGGGCGGTTCAGGTTGTCCGTGGAGAGCATCCAGAGCGTGACGACCTCGACGTCCGTCTCGGAACACCAGCCGAGCAGCTCCTGGATCTTGTCCGCGCCGGCCTTGTGTCCCTGCTCGGGGGTCCCGCCGGACGCCTTGGCCCAGCGACGGTTCCCGTCGAGGATGACCCCGATGTGCTTGGGCACCTGGGTGTGGTCGAGGCGGCCTTCCACCCGGCGTGCGTAGAGCCCGTACACCAGGTCGCGCAGGTTCACTGTTCTTTACCCCTCCATGCAGTGTCGGCCCCCCGAGGCCGCCACATTACTGCGGACGGGCAGCGAGCTCACAGGCCGGGACTGTCACAAGTCCGTGATAAGCAGAGATACGTGACTGATTCCCCCCTCTACCGCGCCTCCGCGGACCGCTACGACGCCATGGAGTACCGCCGCACGGGCCGCTCCGGCCTCAAGCTCCCGGCGATCTCCCTCGGCCTCTGGCACAACTTCGGCGACGACAAGGCCCTCGGCACGCAGCGCGCGATCCTGCGCCGCGCCTTCGACCTCGGCGTCACCCACTTCGACCTGGCGAACAACTACGGGCCGCCGCCCGGCTCCGCCGAGCTGAACTTCGGCAAGATCTTCGCCCAGGACTTCGCGCCCTACCGCGACGAGCTGATCATCTCGACCAAGGCCGGCTACGAGATGCACCCCGGCCCCTACGGCGAGTGGGGCTCCCGCAAGTACCTGATGTCCTCGCTCGACGCCTCCCTGAAGCGGATGGGCCTCGACTACGTCGACATCTTCTACTCGCACCGCTTCGACCCGCACACCCCGCTGGAGGAGACGATGGGGGCCCTCGCCTCCGCCGTCCAGCAGGGCAAGGCGCTGTACGTCGGCGTCTCCTCGTACAACAGCGAGCAGACCGCCGAGGCCGCGCGGATCCTCCAGGACATGGGCGTCCGGCCGCTCATCCACCAGCCCTCGTACTCCATGATCAACCGGTGGACCGAGGAGGACGCCCTCCTCGACACCCTGGAGGCGGCCGGCATGGGCTGCATCTCCTTCGTCCCGCTCGCGCAGGGCCTGCTCACCAACAAGTACCTGAAGGGCATCCCGGCGGGCTCGCGGGCCACCCAGGGCAAGTCCCTCGACCCGAACCTGCTCTCCGACGAGGTGCTGCGGCGGCTGCGCGGCCTCGCCGACATCGCCCAGCGGCGCGGGCAGACCCTCGCCCAGCTGGCGCTGTCGTGGGTGCTGCGGGACGAGCGGATGACCTCGGCGCTGATCGGCGCGTCCAGCGTCGCCCAGCTGGAGGAGAACGTGGCCGCGCTCGCGGGCGCGCCGCTGACGGACGAGGAGCTCAAGGAGATCGACTCGTTCGCCGTGGACACCGCCGGCACGAACATCTGGGCGGGCCGGGGCTGAGGCCCCGGCGGGCCGGTCCGGGCCGACGGTCCCGTCGGCCCCCGGGCAAGAAAACGGGCCGGTCCGTGGGGGGGATACGGACCGGCCCGAGGGGGGGTTTCCACCATAACCCTTCGATAGTCGTCTTGCGCGCCACGCGCGCCGAACGAACGGCCTCCAATTCCCCGGAACCCAAGCGGCACAAGGGCTCCGAGGCCCCGTGGCGGGTTTGCGCCCCGGCGTGGCGGCGGGGTTCCGTCCCTCCGAAGAGGGACCTCACGGCGTTGACGCGAGGGGACGCGGTGGGGCCACGGGGCGGGCGGCTTCGCGGTGGGTCGGACGGGCGCGGACGGGCGGAGGTCCGGCAGGTCGGACGGGCTCCGGCTGGTGGATCTCCGGCAGGTCGGACAGGCTCCGGCTGGTGGATCTCCGGCAGGTCGGCCAGGCTCGGGCTGGTGGCTTTCCGGCAGGTCGGCCGCCGGTTCGGCGGGCGGCTTTCGGCAGGTCAGCGGCCGGTTCGGCGGTGCAGGAGCGTGATCCCGTCCCGCCGGGCGACGACCTCGTAGCCGTACGTCCGGGTCGCGGCCTCCAGCTCCGCCTTCTGCCGCTCCAGCGAGTAGGGCCAGTGGCCCGAGGGGTACGGCCAGGCTTCGGGCGCCCGCTCGTCGTGGACGATCCACGCGGCCGTCGGCGCCGGGATGTGCGGGACGTCGTACCGGTAGAGCTCGCCGCCCACCGGGAACGTCGGGAAGAGGACGACCGTGCAGCGCGCGGTGAGCTGCGGCGCGAGCCGGTTGGAGGCGGCGACGGTGGCCCCGTCGGGGATGCGGGCGAGCAGCGCGCGGGCCGCCTCGATGTGCGGGGTGGTGCGCCAGGTGGCCCGCTGGGCGAGCTGGGCCAGCGGGAACGACGGCAGCAGGACGACGGTCACGGCGAGGACGGTCGCGAGGACGGCCCGCAGCTCGCGCCGGGACTTGCCCCCGAGCACGTCGACGAGGCCGGCGAAGACGACCGGCATCAGGATCGCGCTGTAGTGGAAGGCCGTGCCCCAGTGGAAGCCGTTCTCGGAGAGCAGCCGCCAGCCGAGCGTGGGGACGGCGATCAGCGCGAGCGGTGAGCGGAGCGCGAGCAGCGCGGACGGCGCGAAGACCAGGATCAGGGTGACCGCCTTGACCTCGGGGCGGAGCACGTCGAGCGGGGCGTGCGCGAGAGTGGAGAGCAGGGAGCCCTGCGCGTCGGCGAGGTTGCCGCCGTGGGCGTAGCCGCCGCCGGGGTTGAAGGCCGGCAGCAGGACCTCGACCTCCAGGACCGAACCGAGGACGCCGACGGCGGCGGTGACGAGCCCGAGGCGGCGGGGCCCCTTGAGGGCGGTGTACGCGCCGACGGCGGCGAGCGTGAACCCCAGGTCCTCCTTGACCAGCAGCAGGGGCGCCGCCCAGGCGACGGCCTGCCGCCACCTCCGCGTGGCGAGCGCTTCGAGGGAGAACGAGAGCAGCGGGACGGCGAGCGCGACCTCGTGGAAGTCGAAGGCGGCGGCGGAGGCGACGCCCCAGCTCAGCCCGTACCCGACGGCGACGGTGTGCGCGGCCGCGGGCCCGAGGACGGCCTCGGCGCGACGGGCGAGGGGGACGACGGCGAGGGCGAGCAGCGCGGACTGGGCGAGCAGCAGGCAGAGCGGGGAGGGCCAGAGCCGGTAGAGGGGGGCGAGGGCGGCGAGCAGGGGGTGGAAGTGGTCGCCGAGGAGGTTGAACCCCTCGCCGCGCAAGGGGGCGACGGGTGCCCTGAGTTCGGCGTAGGCGCGGACGGCCTGCTCGAAGATGCCGAGGTCGTAGCCGGTGGTGCGCAGGAGCTGGTGCCGGCGCACGGCGACGGTGGCGTAGAGGAGGAAGAGGGCGGCGGCCCAGATCCAGGGGATGGGCCGGGGGCGGCGGTACCAGGGAGTCGGGGCCGGTGCGGGAGCCGCGCCCGTTACGGGGGTTTCATTCGCAATTGTCCGCATGTGCGGCGATGCTAGGGGCGGTCCTTCCGGGCACGGCGGTGAACGCGCCGAGGCGGGTCCTCACGGCACGGCGGTGAACGCGCCGAAGAGGAGGCCGAGCAGGGCGCCCCCGAGCATGAAGGGGCCGAAGGGGATCGCCGAGGAGCGGCCGGCGCGGCGCAGCAGCATCAGCCCGAGGCCGTACACCGCGCCGAGGAGGAAGCCCGCGAAGGCCCCGGCGAAGAGCACGCCCCAGCCGTACCAGCCGAGGGCGGCGCCCAGCGGGACCGCCAGTTTCACGTCGCCGAAGCCGAGCCCGCTGGGGTTGATCCAGAACAGCACCAGATAGGCCCCGCCGAGGGCGAGCCCGCCGAGTACCGCGTGGATCCAGGAACCGGCCTCGTACGGGAGGAGTTCGGCGCCGCCGAGGAGCAGCGGGACGGCGGCGGCGAGCGGCAGGGTGAGCCCGTCCGGAAGCCGGTGCACGCGCGCGTCCACGCAGGCGAGGAGGACGGCGAAGGGCGCGCCGAGCAGCCAGACCGCCAGCTCGGGCCGGGGCCCGCCGGTGGCGGCGGCGAGCGCGGCGCAGGCGAGGGCGGTGAGCAGGGGTGCGACGTACGGGCTCGGGGTGGTCGCGCAGGCCTGCCGTCCGGGGCCGCCGAGCCAGCCGCGCCCGGGCCCGGCCAGGACGTGTCCGGCGGGGCAGCGGTCCCGCCACGGCTCCTCCGGCTCCACGGAGAGCCGGTACGCGGCCCGGGGCACGAGCAGCCCGACGGCGGCCCCCCACAGGGCGGCGACGGTGATCAGCGTGACGTACACGGACGAGACCCTAGGCGCCGGGGCCGCTACGGTCTGCCGCATGGGGAAATGGGTGGACGGGACGGGGACGTTGGCGGTGGCCGCCGGGGAGATCCCGCTGGAGGTGGCGGCCTCGTACCGGGCGCGGCGGCGGGGACTGCTCGGCCGGGACGGGATCGCGGGGGCGCTGCTCATCGTCCGGACGAACAGCGTGCACACCTTCGGCATGCGCTTCCCGATCGACGTGGCCTATCTGGACGGCTCGTTCACGGTCCGGTCGGTGGTGACGATGGTGCCGGGGCGGCTCGGGATGATCCGGCCGCGCGGCCGGCACGTCCTGGAGGCGGAGGCGGGCGCGATGGCGGGGTGGGGACTGGAACCGGGGGTACGCGTGCGCGTGTCAGGGGAACAGGTCACGGAGGACCCGAACCGAGCAGTGTGAACGCCCCGTAGGCACCGGAGGCGAGCGCGAGCCCGGCGAGGACGGGCACGGCGATGCGCGTCCGCACGCGCGCGAGGGCCACGGCGGGCGGGAGGAGGAGCCCGAAGGCGGGCATCATCAGGCGCGGCCGGGAGCCGAAGTAGGCGGCGCCGACGAGGGAGACGAACACGACGCCGATCGTGTAGACGAGCAGCGGCAGCGGCTGCCGCTGCCGCACGCACAGCGCGACCAGCCAGCCGAGCAGCGCGAGCGCCGCGCACAGGCCGAGGGCGGCGGGCCACGGCAGGCCCGCGATGAACGCGGCGAGGGCGACACCGAAGTCGATGGAGTTGCCCCAGGCGGCCTGGACGTCGAAGTAGGCGGTCGGGCTGCCCTGGCGGACGCCGACGTAGGCGACGTACGCGAGCCAGCCCAGCGGCGCGATGAGCACTCCCGCGAGGGTGGACCAGGGCAGCCTTCTGTCCCGTACGAGGGTCACGAGGGCCGTGATGCCGAGGGCGGCGATCAGCGCGGCGGCCGTCGGCCGGGTGAGGCCCGCGGCCGAGCACAGGACACCGGCGAGGATCCAGCGCCCGCGCAGCACGGCGTACAGCGACCAGGCGGCGAAGGCGGTGAACAGGGTCTCCGTGTACGCCATGGACTGGACGAACGCGGTCGGGTACACGCCCCAGAGCACGGCGAGGAGGACGCCGGCCCTCCTCCCGGCGACGTGGTCACCGCACCTGAAGATGCCCCAGGCGGCGGCGAGCCCGGCCGTCCAGGAGACGAGGAGTCCGGCGGTGGCCGCGTCGACCGGCAGGACGGCGGACAGGCCGCGCTCCAGGGCGGGGAGGAGCGGGAAGAAGGCGAGGTCGGAGTGGACGTCGCCGTTCGGCAGGGTGACCTGGTACCCGTACCCGTGCTCGGCGATCCGCACGTACCAGACGGAGTCCCAGCGCCCCTTGAGCCGGTGCAGGCCGTCCTCGCCGGTCGCGGCGGCGGCGACGGCGAGGACGACGAGACCGACGACACGAGTGGCGGCATAGCCGCCGAGGGCGGCGAGGGTGGAGCGGTCGGGCCTGGTCAGGGGCATGCACCCGATTATCCGGGGGCGTCCGTCCGGATCGGCCGAGGGTCTTGTACGGGGCTCACCCGAGGGGCCTTATACGGACGAACTTCGCGGCCATGACGGGACCGAGCTGCTCGACGATGGCGTGCCCGGGCTCGTGCGGCGAGGGCAGGTCGCCGAGGAACGACGTCACGATGACCTCGTCGATCCCGAGCACGCCACGCGCGCTCTGCTCCTCCAGGAAGTCGAGCGTCCGCCGCCAGTCGGCGGCGCCGGGGGCCTCTCCGAGGAAGGAGCGGACGGTGTCCTGGACGACGTCCCAGAAGAACACGTGCGGCTGGACACCGCCCTGATGGAAGACATGGGTCTCGTACACGCCCCGGAACTCGGGAATCCGGGTGACGAGGTCACTGACCAACTGCACGCTCACGGTCGCCGTCATCTGTCCAGAATGCTCCTGCTGAACGGGGTTGTCCCACCGGATCCCGCCGGATTTACGCTTTCCTGGCGACGTCTTTCGCCTGGTTTTCCACAGGGGGTGCGAAGTGTCCCTCTTCCGTGGATCGTTGGGCGTATGTACGAGTTGGCGATCCTCGCCAGGGGCGGGGTCCTCCTGACGGCCTGGGCGGTCGCGGCGGGCCGGCCGCCGGGCCGGCTGGCCGGACGGCTGCGCCGTGACGGCTGGCAGCGGATCTGCCGGGGCGCCTGGGCGGCCCCGGGGAGGGAGGTGGACTGGCGGCTGAGGGCGACGGCCCTCCAGTTCCTGCGCCCGGAACTGGTGTGCAGCCACGGGACGGCGGCGCGGCTGCACCGCATCGAACGGCTGGGAGCGGACGCGGGCGACCCCCTGGAGTTCACGGCTCCGCCCCCGACCCGCTCGGCGCGCGGCGAGGACATACGCGTCCACGGCACGACGTTCCTCACGCCCCGGGACTGGTCGAACCGGCGGGGGCTGCGGACGACGACCCCGGCGCGGACGGTCGGCGACCTGATACGGGCGTCGGGCACCCGCGAGGAGGCGGTGGTCGCCGCGGACTCGGCGCTCGCCCGGCGGGCGGTCGAGGGGGTACGGCGCGAGGCGCTCGTCCGGTACGAGGACCTCGCCGCCGAACTCGCCGCGCCCCGCCGGGGAGCGGCCCGCGCGAGGACCTGGCTGCGCCTGACGGAACCGGCGTCGGGCTCACCGGCGGAGACGGTGGCGAGGCTGCGGATGCGGGACGCGGGCTGGCTCCCCGAGTCCCAGCCCACCCTCCTCACCGCCGCGGGCCGGCCCCTGCGCCCGGACTTCCTCTTCCGGGCGGCGGGCCTGGCGGTGGAGATCGAGGGCCACGCCTTCCACGGCACCCGCCGAGCCCACGAACGGGACGTCGCCCGCTTCAACGCGCTCCAGTCCTGCCCGGAGATCCGCCGCGTGCTGCGCTTCACGGCGAGGGAGGTGTTCCGCCACCCGGACCGGATGACGGCGACGATCCGGGCGGCGCTGAGCCTGTGAAACCCCTGTCCCGGGGGCGCGGGACGGGGAACGGAGCTCCGGCGCGGACCCGAACCCTCTTGCGGGGCAACCGGAGCTCACCGGGCCCACGGTCCCCACCACTTCGGTGGCAGCGGGTCCGCCGGCGCCGACGTCGGCTGGTCAGGGTGCAGACCGAGCCGCTGAAGAGCGTCAGCGCGGAAGCGGACGGCGATCGTGCCGTGCCAGCGCCCGTCCGAGCGCGGACCGCACATCAGGTCGACCCGGACCTCGTCGTCGGCGAACGGGTGCCAGTCGATGCCCCGGTCCCGCAGTCAGACCGCGGTCAGCCGACCCGGCCGCGGACAACCGGCAACGTTCTCGTAGCAGAAGAGGGTGACCCATGCGAAAGCCTGATCTTCCATGCCGACATCATGCCGCAGCCCGGAATCCGGCTGCCTGGTCTTTTCCCGCCGTACCGGCACCGGCACCGGGCTCTCACCCTGGACGTGACGTCTCGCTGTCAGAAGCTGAGGAGCGCCGCGCCTGGGACCGCTTCCACGAGGGGTTCGACTTTCAGCCGCTTCGACGACGCCTGAGCTGTAGGACCGGGTCGAAGTCCTGCCGAAGGGACCTGCCGAACGACCGAAGAGGTCCGATCGTGGATTGCTCGGCCTCTCGGATCCACAGCCCGGCATCGTCCCGCGGCGATGTCTCACAAGACCCCGCAGCCGCGCGTGCGCCCCGATCCCTCCCTCACCCGCCCGAGGTCCGGGGGAAGGAGATCTCGACACGCCGGTTCTTCTTCCGGCCCTCCTCGGTGCGGTTGTCGGCGATCGGGTAGTCCTCGCTGTAACCGCGGATGTCGAAGGCCGTACCGGGGTCGAGGGCGCGGGCGAGGACCTGCTGCACGGCGACGGCGCGTTCCTTGGAGAGCTTCAGCCCGTGCTCGTACGTCCCCAGGTTGTCGGTGAACCCGAAGACCCGGACCCGTCCGGAGCCCATCTTCTTGATCTCGGCGGCGATGGCGGCGATACGGGCGGTGGCGTCGGGCGAGAGCTTGGCGCTGTTCTTGGGGAACAGCACCTCGGCCTGCAGCGCGAACGTCACGTCCACGTTGGTGTCCTGCCGACGCTCCTGCCCGCCCTCCTCCTCGACGATCTGCTTGATGTCGAGGACCTTGGCGGGGGCGAGGGTGGCGCCGTCGGGGAGCATCAGACCGGGGGAGTTCGGATCGATGACGGGCGCGGGCGAGGAGGTACCGGCGGGGCCGGGGGCGTCGTCGGCGTAGGCGGGCGGCCCGGCGAGCGGGGCGAGGGCCACGCAGGTGAGCACGATCGCGGCGAGGCGGCGGTTTGTCGTCGTCGTCATGGCGTCGCCTCAGGAGAGCTTGAGGGTGGCGGGTTCGAAGGTGGGGAGCTGGAAGCTGACTTCGGTGGTGGAGGCGGGGGGTGCGGGGAACTGGAGGAAGACGTCGGTCGACTTCCCGGGCCCGATGCTGTCGAGCCCGGTAGTGGTCAGAGGCCGCCCGTCCGTGTCACGCAGGACGTAGTAGCGCTTCTTTCCGACAGAGTCGACGAGAGTGGCGCCACCCAACGTCAAGCCGTGCTTGATGACTTCCGTCTCATCCCCTCTCATCTCCACAGGCAGGAGGACGGATGACCCAGAGGAGTTCTTCAGCTGCCCCTTGATCGTGAGGAAGCCGCCCGCATCGCGCTCGGCGGAATTGATGGCGAGTTCCACCCCCTTTTGCCCCTTGAGGAGCGCCAGTGTCTCCCTAGGCTCCTCGGCCCCTTGGGAACCCTGGGTGGCTGATGATCCCTGCACAGGCGAGGCACTCGTAGCGGCGGGCTTGTTCTCGCTGGGCTTCTCCTCGGCGCCGCACCCGGCCGCGAAGAGTGCCACGGACGTGATCGCGACAGCGACCGTCCCCAGGCGGGTCTTCCTTGCGTAGCGCGCGTTCATGAAGCGTGCTTCCTTTGCTCGTCGCGAGTCAGTCCGAGAGTCGGACTCTGAAGAGATCAGCGGCATCAGGGAGGCGTGGACTTTCAGGATCGATCACCCACGGCTCGCCATCGCAGACGAGACCGGTCACGGGGTCCTCGCCATCAGGGTCTCCATCCCCATCACCAGGGCTCGTTGGCGTCGGGCCTGGGGTGCCCTCTGGCGGGTCTGGAGGAGGTTCTGGCGCATCGAAGGTACAGCGCGGTTCGAGTACAGCTTCAGCCGACGCCGTTGCGTGATGCGGCTCCGATCCCGTCGTCCGTACCGTCACCTTGAAGCCACGTTCCCCTGTGTCGAGAGGCACACATTCGCTGCCATCGAGCGCCGCCTCGTTTCGAGCGGCGAACTCCTCTGCCTGATGACATGCTGTTTTTTCGGAGTACTCAACACCCCTAAGGAATCTGTCCCATTGCCCAGGGTCGAGGATCACTTCACCCCAGCCATCGCGCAGTTGATCGCGGGCATTCTGGGCCGCCGCGAGGGCCGCCGCATCTGCCGCGGTCTGGGCGCTGTTCCTCGTCAAGGCAGCCTGCCCCACCAAAAAGTAGGCGAACGCCAGAAAAAGAAGCCCTGCAATGACCGCGATATAGACAGGAAACGCCTGCCCCTCATCGTGGCGAAGCCCGGTGCGTCCTAGTCGCCGGTAAGATCGGAGATCTTCTGGCGAATCGCATTCATGATTGACGTGCCGATGTCCGTGCCGGTGATCGCGACCACGATCGCCACCACCACCACAATGATCCCCAGGTACTCCACCGCCGTCTGGCCGCGGTCCCCCCGCAGCAGTCGGCTGGTCGCTCCTACCTTCACCCTGGTGAAAAGCCTCAGCATTGCGTCGTTCATCGTGGTCCCCTCCGCATTCGGACGCCTGCTTTCGGGGACCGTGCGCCGACGGGCGGGTCGGCGGGTAGGGCCCCGTCATCGGGCGGGACTCATGGCGCAGGTCCATCAGCCCACCCCCCTCACACTCAGTCCGCACTCTGGCACATCGGGTTGCCTCGCCGAAGCCCTTTGCCGCGAATATGTCACCGCGCTCACTTGCCCGTCACCGAGCCGAAGTCCGTTCCCGTGCCCAGGAACAGGCCCGCGCCCAGGAGGATCATGGTGGCCGGGACCATCAGGGTCGTGATCACCATCGTGGCCTTCGGAACGGCCTTCGCGGCCTTCCGGCGGGCGTTCTGCGCGTCCGTGCGCCGCATGTCGTTCGCGATCTGGATCAGGGTGTCCACGATCGGCGCCCCCAGCTCCTCCCCCTGCTGCAGCGCCGTCACGAACTGCGCCACCTGCTCCGAGTCGTTGCGCCGGCGCAGTTCGTCGAAGGCCTGGCGGCGGCTGACGCCCATGTCCATCTGCCGCAGGGTGATGCGGAGTTCGTCCGACCACGGGCCCTCGTACTTCTCCGCCACCCGTTCCAGCGCCTGGCGGAAGCCCAGGCCCGCCGAGACCACCACCGCCAGGACGTCCAGGAAGTCCGGCAGGGTGCGTTCGATCTGGTCCTTGCGGATGCGGACCGCCGACCAGATCCCGACCTCCGTCCAGAGCGCGCCGAAGGCCAGGAGGAGGAGGGCGGTCAGGTACGAGCCCTTGCTCAGCATCACCAGGGCGCCGACACCGCCCAGGAAGCCGTACACCGCCCGCCTCGCCCCGTACCGGTCGATCGTCAGGCCACCGGGGTTGCCCGCCAGGTCGATGCGCCGGCGCACGGCGTTGACGCGCTTCGGGCCCATCAGCCGGAGCACGGCCGGCGACCAGCGCATGCCCAGGCGGTCCACGGCCGAGTCGACCGCTCCCGTACGCGTCGCACCGACCTCCAGGGCCAGCTTGAGGTCGTCGGGCAGCCGGGCGTCCGCTCGGTAGAGGCGTAGGCCGTAGGCCATGCCCGCCACGGCCAGCGCCGCCAGGAGAGCCAGGAGGAGGTCCATCACGCACCGGCCCCTATACGTCGATCTTCGAGAAGCGGCGGATCGCGGCGAAGCCGACCACGTACAGGGCGAATGCGGCGATCACGGCGGCCTGCCCCATGCCGGAGGCGGTCATGCGGTCCAGCGCTCCCGGCTGCATGTTGTCGATGAGGAGGAGCGAGCCGATGCCGATCACCGGGACCGAGTACGCCGTCATGCTCACCTGCGACAGTTGGGTGCGGACCTCGCGCCTCGTCTCCTTGCGCTCCTCCAGCGTCTCCGTGAGGTTCCGGAGGGACGACACGACGGTGCCGCCCGCCCGGTTGGCCAGGACGAGGGTGGTGACCAGGACGACCAGTTCCCGGGACGGGAGGCGTTCCGCCAGCTCCCCCAGGGCGTCGTCCAGGGAAGTGCCGACGGCCAGCTGCTGGGCCACCTTCTCCAGTTCGTCGCCCGCCGGCGCCTCCAGTTCGTCCGCCGCGAGGCTCAACGCCATGCGGAGGGCGAGGCCCGCCTGGGTCGCGTTCGCCAGGATGCGGGACAGTTCCGGGAGTTGGTTGATGAAGCGCTCGATGCGCTTCTGGCGCTGCCAGTTGAGGTAGCCGAGCGCCACCCAGATCCCGAGGATCCCGCAGATCGGGCCGAAGAACGGCGACAGCGCCGCCTGCCCCACCACCCACAGGACCGCCACGGTCGCCGCGAGCGCCACCGTGAACTCTCCGGGCGTGACGTCGAGGCCCGTCGCCGCGATCCGCAGTTCCAGCTTCCGGCCGAGCGCCGTCTTCCGTACCCGCCGGTCGACACCCCGGAAACGGCGCCTGCGCCGGCCGGTCGCGGTCTCGGGCCCGCCGCTCTCGTCGAGCCGGGCGACGAGCGCGGCATGGCGGCGCGCCCCGCTCGCGTACGTCTGGACGCCGACGACGCCCAGCACGCAGGCGATCAGCGCCACGCCCACCGTCAGCCAGAAGGGGTCGGTCAGCATGGCCGCGCCTCAAAGCGCTGGTCCCCCGGCCGCCAGGTGGGGTCGGTCGTGGTCATCCCTGCTCCCCGGGTCGCCAGGTCGGGTCCGTGTCCGTCGTCCACGGGTCCGTCGTCATCGTCGCTCCCCACGTCGTCTTCACTCCGCCTCCCTGGTCGTCAGGTACGCGTCCGTCGCCGCCACCCCGAAGGCCTGCGGAATCGGCTGCCCCGCCAGGTACAGCCGTTCGGCGACGCGCCTGGGCAGCGGGTGGTACGTGAACCTCCCGTACACCCGCCCGTCGGGCGCGACCGGCTGCGCCTCGAAGCGGCAGACCGTGGCCAGCAGGAAGCGTTCCCGGCCGTGCGAGGCGAGGACGGAGATCTCGGTGATGCGGCGGGTGCCGTCCGGGTGCCGGGTCAGCTGGACCAGGACGTCGACCGCGCTGTTGATCTGGTCCCGCAGCGCCTCGAACGGCACCTTCACCTCCGACATGGAGGCGAGGGTCTGGAGACGCATCAGGGCGTCCTCGGCCGAGTTCGCGTGGACGGTCGCGAGCGAGCCGTCGTGGCCGGTGGACATCGCCTGGAGCATGTCGAGCGTCTCGCCGCCGCGTACCTCTCCCACGATGATCCGGTCGGGGCGCATGCGCAGGGAGTTGCGGACGAGGTCGCGGATGGAGATGGCCCCGCGGCCCTCGATGTTCGGCGGCCGGGCCTCCAGGCGGATCACGTGGGACTGCTGGAGCTGGAGCTCGGCCGAGTCCTCGATGGTGATGATCCGCTCGCCGTCGGGGACGAGTCCGGAGAGCGCGTTGAGGAGGGTCGTCTTCCCGGTGCCGGTGGCCCCGGAGACGATCAGGTTGAACTTGGCCTGAACCAGCCCCGAGAGCAGGAGCAGCATCTGCTCGTCGAGCGAGCCGAGGCCGATCATCTCGTGCAGCGTGTACGCGCGGGGGAAGCGGCGGATGGTGAGCGTGGCCCCCGTGAGGGACAGCGGCGGGATGATCACGTTGACGCGCTCGCCGGAGGGGAGCCGGGCGTCGACCATCGGGTTCGACTCGTCGACCCGCCGGTTGACCGTCGAGACGATCCGCTCGATGGTCTGCATCAGCTGCTCGTGCGAGGCGAAGCGGAGCGGGAGCAGCTCGACGCGGCCGCCGCGCTCGATGAAGATCTGGTCGGGACCGTTGACCATGATCTCCGTGATCGACGCGTCTTCGAGGAGCGGTTCGAGTACGCCGAGCCCGAGGGCCTCGTCCACGACCCGGCGGATCAGCTGGGCCCGCTCGGCGGTCGAGAGGACCGGGCCCTCGCGGCTGATGATGTGCCCGAGGACGCGCTCCAGGCGGGCGCGCCGCTCGGCCGCCGCGAGCGCGGACATCTCGGTGAGGTCGATCTCCTCCAGGAGCTTGGCCCGGAAGGCGGCGACGAGGTGCCCGTCCTCCCGGCCCCCGCCCGCGGCCTTCTCTTCGGGGGCGTTGATCCGCGCACGCAGGCTCATGGCAGGTCCTCCTCGTCGGGCAGCGGCATGGTGGCGGTCTTCTTGACGGGGTCGAAGCTCCAGAACGGAACGACCTGGGGGACGCGTACGGTGACGGTGGCGACGACTTCTCCGCCCCGGGGTTCGACGTCGACGGCGGTGGCCCAGCCGGCGGCCGCATAGCCGGCCGCCGTGGGGTCGGGCGCGTCCTCCGCGTCGCTGCTCGCCGCCCGCGCCGCCGCCCGCGCCGCCGTCCCCGCCTGCTGCGCCGCGTACGCGGCGACGCCGAGTTGCAGACCCGCGAGCCCGACGATGAGCAGGATCGGCAGGAACCCGAGGTACTCGATGGCGGCCTGCCCCCGGTCCCGCCGGCTCCTCCGCTGGTCGCCGCTCATGGCGTGGGGCTCCTTTCGTCCACGGCGGCCGCCTTGGCCTTGATCGGGAAGATGCCTCCCACACCGGGAAACAGGACCGGCACGTGAAGCGTGACCACCGCGGTCACCATCCCGCCGCCCGACGGGCAGTCCGCCTCGGCCCCGTCCAGCCAAGCCCCGTCCAGGTGCCGCCTCGCGGCCTCTCCGCAGTCGTCGCCGACGGCACCGGCCCGCGCCGCCTCGTCCGCCGCGTTCCCCGCCAGCGTGTACGTGTAGCCCACCAGGACGACCTGCCACAGCAGGGCAAGGGTCAGCAGGATCAGCGGGACCATGCCCACGAACTCCACCGCCACCTGCCCCCTGTCCTCGTCCCGGTGCGTCCGCATCGGTCAGCGGCCTCCGGTGCGGCGCCGCAGGCCCAGGGAGCCCCGGTCGCCCGCGCGGGCGAGTTCCCTGCCGGGCTGTCCCGACGCCTGCACCAGGCCCAGTTCCCCCGCCAGGCCCCACAGCGCCTGCTTGACCGTCGACTTGGCGTCGAGTTCGTGGAGGCGGCCCGCGTCGACGACGGCCGAGAGTTCCTTGAAGTTGGCCGGGACGGCGACGCCCGCGATGCGGGTGCCGGTGATCTTCTGGACGAGGGGTGGCTGGATCTCGGTGGAGCGGTGGTGGCGGTTGACGAGGGTGACGGTCTCCTCGGCCTTGCGGACCTGGAGCCGTTCCCACATCCGTACGGTCCGCTTGGCGGCCCGGACGGCGACCACGTCCGGGGTGGTGACGAGCAGCGCGGTGTCGGCCATCTCGATCGCGGCGGCGTTGGCGCTGTCGAGCCGGGAGCCGCAGTCGAGGACGACGACCTCGTGCCGGCCGCGCAGGGCGCTGACGACCTGGCGGGCGGCGCGGTCGGTGACCTCCTCGCCGCGCTCGCCCTCCGCCGGGGCGAGGAGCAGCGAGAGCCCGGTCTCGTGGACGTACACGGCGTCCTGGAGGACGCGCGGCGAGATGTCGGCGATCGACGCGAGGTCGGCGACGGAACGGCGGAACTGCACGTCCAGGTACGAGGCGATGTCGCCGCTCTGGAGGTCCATGTCGACGAGCGCGACGCTGCGTCCGGAGGCGCGGGCGGCGAGGGCGAGGTGGACGGCGGTGACCGTGGTGCCGACGCCGCCCTTGGCGCCGCTGACGGTGACGACGGTGCCGCCCGGGCCGGTGAACTGGTCGGCCCCCGCGCCGAGGTGGCGGCGGACGCCGGCGGACCACTGGGCTGCGGCCTGGACGCGGCTGGCGAGTTCCTCGTAACCGAGGGGGAGCGTGACGAGGCCTCGGGCGCCGGAGTCCATGGCGGCGGAGAAGAGGACGGGGCTGGCGTCGGCGGTGATGAGGACGACTCCGACGGCGGGGAAGCGGAGGGCGACCTCGCGGACGAGTTCGAGCGCGGGCACGGGCCCGATGCGCTCGTGGACGAGGACGACCTCGGGGAGTTCGTCGAGGGAGGCGGCGGCGAGGCGCGCGAGGGTGTCGACGAGCTGGGTGGAGTCGACGACCGGCTGGGACGGTTCGGCGTCGGGGAGCTGGCTGAGCAGCGTACTGACGGACCGGGCCGCGTCGGGGTCGCCGACGGCCGGCAGGATCCTGGTGGTCATACCGGCCTCACTTGTCCTTGTCGAGCGTGTAGGTGCGGTCGCCGCCCGGGTCGGCCGGGGAGCCGGCCGTGGACGGGGCGACGAGGGCGAGGCGTACGCGCTCGGCGAAGGAATCGGCGTATGCGACGCGCTGGGTGTCGAGGGCGGAGAGCGCGAAGGTGATGGGGACGGTGGAGGTGGCCCGGTCGCCGCGGTCGGAGCTGTCGGAGGCCCGGGTGAGCTTGCCGACGTCGAGGACGCGGGCTCCGGCGACGATCAGCCGGGACTGGTCGGGGTCGCCCTTCTTCTCTCCGGCGAAGGTCGCATAGATGTTGACGGTGGAGCCCGGGTTGATCTTGCCGGCGACACCGGTGGCGGCATCGATCATGATCGCGATCTCCTGCTGCCCCGGCTGGAGTTCGGGACGCTGGACGATCATGTCGGTCTGGAGGAGGGAGCCTTCCCTGAGCCCGGCGACGGCGATCTTCCCCTCGATCTGGCGGAGGTCGGTGACGGCGGTCGAGGAGAGCCAGCGTTTGGGCATGGAGATCTTCTCGAAGTCGTCCGCCTTCAGGGCCTTGTAGGGAGCCACGTCGGCCTTGACCCGGTACGCCGTGGTCTCCGGGCCGACCTTGGAGTTCACGTCGCTGATGACGGCGAGGACACCGGCGAACGCGCCGAGGGCGCACAGGACGGAGAGCAGCAGCAGGATCACGCCGCGGCGCTGGCGGGAGTTCATGGCCGTACTTCCTCGATCGGGGGCGTGGGTCGGGGTGGGGCCTGACGCGCGGGACGGCTCATGGCAGGGCGGCGCGGGCGGTACGGGCGCCGGGTCCGAGGGCGCGGGCCTGTGCCTGGGCCTGCGCCTGGGCCCCCGGCCCGAGGGCGTACCCGCCGGGGTCCGGCGGCGGTGCCAGCGGCGCCGCGCAGAAGCCGCAGCGGTCGCCGATGAGTTCCATCCCGCACCAGTGGCAGGTCTCGCGGCGCACGGAGGAGACGAGCTGGTAGAGGACGGGCAGGTCGGGCAGGTACGCGGCGAACTCGACGAGCTTGCCGGTGCCCCACCAGCCCGGCGAGGACGCGGGCAGCGGCACCTCGTGCACGGGGCCGGGGATCCGCCACCGGGGTACGAGGGTGGTGGCCGGCCAGTCGGTCTGGAGCTGGCCGCGGGCGAGGAGGAGCTCGGTGGCGAACTCGGGTCCGGCGAGCGGTTCTTCCGAGGTCCCCACCCGCACGATCTGCGGCGTCGGTCCGGCGAGGACGGCGAAGTGGGCGCCGGGGAGCCAGCCCTTGAGGTGCGAGCCGAGGCTCACGGGGACGCGGTCGAGCCGGGAGACGGAGCCGAGGACGGCTCCGGCGTAGATGTAGTGGGCGAGCAGCCGGGCGGCGGAGGCCAGGACTCCGGGGCTGAAGTCGCAGCCGGCGAGCTGCCGGAGCTGGCGGACCAGGACGGCCGCGCCGAGCGGTGGCAGGTCGGTCCTGACCAGGGCGATCCGGTCGCTCTCCAGGAGGGCGCGGACGGCGTGCAGACGGTGTTCTACGGCGGCCGGCGCGGCGGTGGGGCAGACGACGACCACGTGTCCGTACCGGGCGAGGAGCTGCTGCACGTCGGCGAGGGAGGCGTCGAGCGAGCGGCCCTCGGGGGGCGGGAGCACGGCGGCCTGCGGGGTCCCGGGGTCGGCCGCGGGCAGCACCAGGTCGGCGCTGGTGACGGCGATCGCTGTCGGCACGTCGGACCCCCCGTCCCCTCCGGCCTCCGGTGCCCCGGGGGCCGCGGATCACTTACCGCGTTCGCGGCGTCACCGCAGGGTGCCGCCGTCTCTGCACCTTATCCACGTCCCCCGGGGTGGTGAACACACAATCCGCCAAGCTGCCCCCACTAATTTGCGCCCTGACCTCGCCCTTGGGACCGGGCCCTGACCTCGGGGCCCTGCCGGCGGGCGAACGCCGTTCGCCGCGCGAGGTATTGACATTGCGATTGGTCTGGACCAACTTGTTCCGACAGCGGTGGCCACCGCCGGTACCCCCGTACCCGCACCTCCCTCCGTACGACGACGTACGGCACCTCCACCTCCCCAACTCCCCCACCGGAGGATGCACGTGGACCGCACCACCACCCGTCCGCACGGACGCCGCACGCTCGGCGGAGCCCTCGCGCTCGCCGTCGGCTCCGGGCTCGTCCTCGTCGGCGGAGCCGGCACCGCGCAGGCGGCCGACGTCAACGTCGCCAAGAACGCCGGGTTCGAGAACGGCCTGACCAACTGGTCCTGTTCCGCCGGGAGCGGCGCCGCCGTCTCCTCGCCCGTCCGCACCGGCACCGGCGCCCTCCGAGCCACCCCGGCCGGCCTCGACAACGCCAAGTGCGTGCAGACCGTGGCCGTGAAGCCCGGCTCGACGTACACCCTGAGCGCCTGGGTCCAGGGCGGCTACGCCTACCTCGGCGTGACCGGCACCGGCACCACCGACGTCAGCACCTGGGCGCCCGACAGCGCCTCCTGGAAGCAGCTCACCACCACCTTCACCACCGGCGCCTCCACCACGTCCGTGCAGATCTACACCCACGGCTGGTACGGCACCTCCCCCTACTCCGTCGACGACGTGAGCGTCTTCGGGCCCGACGGGGGCGGCGGCCAGGACCCCGACCCGACCGCCCCGGCCACCCCGGCCGGTCTCGCCGCCGGCACGGTCACCACCAGCTCCGTCGCCCTGAGCTGGGGCGCGGTCTCCGGCGCCACGGGCTACAAGGTGTACCGGGACGGCGCCAACCCGCAGACGGTCAGCGGCACGTCGACCACGATCACCGGACTCACCGCCGACACCGCGTACCAGTTCCAGGTCTCCGCGACGAACTCCGCGGGCGAGTCCGCGAAGTCCACCGCCGTGACGGCCCGCACCGCCAAGCCCACCGACCCGGGCCCCGGCCCGGCCGTGCCCAAGCACGCCGTCACCGGCTACTGGCAGAACTTCGACAACGGCGCCACCAAGCAGAAGCTGCGGGACGTCCAGGCGGCGTACGACATCATCGCCGTCTCCTTCGCGGACTCCACCACCACGCCCGGCCAGATCACCTTCAACCTCGACCCGGCCGTCGGCTACGCCTCGGCCGCCGACTTCAAGGCCGACATCGCGGCCAAGAAGGCGGCCGGCAAGTCCGTGATCCTCTCCGTCGGCGGCGAGAAGGGCAACGTCACCATCAACAGTGACGCCACCGCGACCGCCTTCGCCGACAGCGCGTACGCCCTGATGCAGGAGTACGGCTTCAACGGCGTCGACATCGACCTGGAGCACGGCGTCAACGCCACGTACCTCACCAAGGCGCTGCGCCAGCTCTCCGCCAAGGCGGGCTCCTCGATGGTCCTGACGATGGCCCCGCAGACCATCGACATGCAGAACACGAGCTCCGAGTACTTCAAGACCGCGCTCGCCGTGAAGGACATCCTCACGGTCGTCAACACCCAGTACTACAACAGCGGTTCGATGCTCGGCTGCGACGGCAAGGTCTACAGCCAGGGCTCGGTGGACTTCCTCACCGCGCTCGCCTGCATCCAGCTCCAGGGCGGCCTCGACGCCTCCCAGGTCGGCCTGGGCGTCCCCGCCTCCGCGCGCGGCGCGGGCAGCGGCTACGTCGACCCGCAGATCGTGAACAACGCGCTCGACTGCCTGGCCAAGGGCACCGGCTGCGGCACCTTCAAGCCGGCCCAGACCTGGCCGTCGCTGCGCGGCGCCATGACCTGGTCGACCAACTGGGACGCGACGGCCGGCAACGCCTGGTCGAACGCGGTGGGCCCGAAGGTGCACGGTCTGCCGTAGCGGACCCGGTTCCCGGGTGACAGCGCAGCGCCGCCGCTCCCCCGGCGGCGCTGCGTCGTCCGCTCACGCGGGCAGGTAATGGCGCAACACCGGGTCGAGGAGTCGGATCCACTCGTCGACCCGGGAGGCGCGGCGGCCGTCGACCTCGCAGTCGTACACCGAGCCGTCGTAGAGGGTGACGGCGACGCGCAGCACCCGGTCGCGGCGGATGCGGTCGTACCGTACGGCCCCGATCTCGCTCCAGAGGAAGTCGGCCTCCTCGCCGAAGAAGTGCAGGGACACCCCGCTCCCGTCGACGGAGACCCCGGAGTTCCGGTCGGCGGCGGTGAACTCCGGCGCGGGGGCGGGGGCCATGAGGGGCGGCGGCGGTACGTAGAGGGTGGGGGGATACGGCACGGGGGCGGGTTGCCATCCGGCGGGGGCGGGCGCGGGGTCCGGTACCGCGTCGGCGGGGGCGGGGACGGCGTCCTGGACCTCCACCGGCGCGGGGATCGCGTCCTGCACGCCGACAGAGGGCTCCGTGGGCACCCGGGGGTCCGGCACCACGGACGCCTCCGACACCTCCGACACCTCCGACACCTCCGGCGTCCCCGGCGTCTCCGCCGCCCCCGCCCCCTCCATCAGCTCGTCCATGATGGCGTCCGGTGTGGGCCGTTCGGCCGGGTCCTTGGCGAGGCAGCGGGCGACGAGCGGGCGCAGTGCCTCCGGTACGGAGCGGAGGTCGGGGGCCTCGTGCACCGACCGGTACATGAGCCCCATCGGCGTCCCCTCCCCGAAGGGGCGCCCGCCGGCCGCGGCGACGAGGACGGCGCCGAGGGCGAACACGTCGGCGGCGCCGGTCACCTCCTCGCCGAGGGCCTGTTCGGGGGCGAGGTAACCGGGGGTGCCGAAGGCGCTGCCGGTGGCGGTGAGGCGGGTCGACTCCAGGGCGCGGGCGATCCCGAAGTCGAGGACGCGGGGCCCGTCGGAGGCCATGACGATGTTGCCGGGCTTGAGGTCGCGGTGGACGAGCCCGCAGGCGTGGATCGCCTCCAGGGCCTCGGCGAGCGCGGCCCCGAGCGATCGGAGCCGCTTCTCGTCCATGGGGCCCTGGGCGGTGACGAGTCCGGAGAGGGTGGGCCCGGAGATGTAGGCGGTGGCGAGCCAGGGGGCCTCCGCCTCGGGGTCGGCATCGACGACCTGCGCGGTGTGGAAGCCGCCGACCTGCCGGGCCGCGGCGACCTCGGCGCGGAAGCGGGCGCGGAAGGACGGGTCGGCGGCGAGTTCCGGCCGTGCGACCTTGACGGCGACGGCGCGCCCGCCGCGCGAACGGGCGAGATAGACGGTGCCCATGCCGCCTTCGCCTAGTTTGTGCTCGATGACGTATCTGCCGATGAGGGTCCCCACGCGGGACAGTATGGCCGAACTCCCCATCTTGACCGGTCCATGACATAGCCGGACCATGTGCCCGGACACCCGCACGACTTGGTCGCACTCCCCCACACTCCCCATCCAGGAGCCAGCATGCGACGTCCCACACGCGGCAGAAGGTCCGCAACCCTCGCGGCCCTCGTGGCGCTCGCCCTCGCGGCGCCCCTCTCCGCGCTCACCACGCCCGCCGGGGCCGACCCGGCGCCGGCCTCCGCCCGCATCGCCTCCGGAGCCGAGGAGGTGATCCGGCAGTACGAGATCGCCGGACCGTCCACCCCGGCCGCCCGCACCGCGCTGACCGCCACCGGCGTCTCGATCGACGAGGTCGACGCCCGCTCGGTCGTCGTCAGCGCCAACACCGAACAGCTCGCCCGGCTCAAGGCCCTCGGCTACCGGCCGGTCGCCCTCCCGGGCCCGCCGAACCGCAGCACCGATGCCGACAAGACGTCCGGCCCGGCCGACTTCCCCTCCGCCGACGCGAAGTACCACAACTACGCGGAGATGAACACGGAGATCGACCAGCGCCTGGCCGCCTACCCGAACATCATGCGCAAGCAGGTCATCGGAAAGACGTACCAGGGCCGGGACATCGTCGCCATCAAGGTCAGCGACAACGTCGCCACCGACGAGAACGAGCCCGAGGTCCTCTTCACCCACCACCAGCACGCCCGCGAGCACCTCACCGTCGAGATGGCGCTCTACCTGCTGCGCGAGTTCGGCGCCGGCTACGGCACGGACTCCCGGATCACCGACATGGTGAACAACCGCGAGATCTGGATCGTCCCGGACCTCAACCCGGACGGCGGCGAGTACGACATCGCGAGCGGCTCGTACCGCAGCTGGCGCAAGAACCGCCAGCCGAACTCCGGCTCCTCGTACATCGGCACGGACCTGAACCGGAACTGGGACTTCAAGTGGGGCTGCTGCGGCGGCTCCTCCGGCACGAAGAGCTCCGAGACCTACCGGGGCGCGGCCCCCGAGTCCGCCCCCGAGGTGAAGGTCGTCGCCGACTTCGTCCGCTCCCGGGTGGTCGGCGGCAAGCAGCAGATCACGGCGGCCATCGACTTCCACACGTACAGCGAGCTGGTCCTCTGGCCCTTCGGCTGGACCACGGCCAACACCACCACCGGCATGACCCAGGACGACCGCGACGCCTTCGCGACCGTCGGCGGCCGGATGGCCGCGAGCAACGGCTACACGCCCGAGCAGTCCAGCGACCTGTACATCACGGACGGCTCGATCGACGACTACCTGTGGGGTACGCAGAAGATCTTCGCGTACACCTTCGAGATGTACCCGTCGAACGGCGGCGGCGGCTTCTACCCGCCCGACGAGGTCATCGAACGCGAGACGAGCCGCAACCGCGACGCCGTCCTCCAGCTCCTGGAGAACGCGGACTGCATGTACCGCTCGATCGGCAAGCAGGCGCAGTACTGCGCGGCCTGACGGTACGTGAGTGAGGAGGTGCCCCGGCCGCGCGACGGCCGGGGCACGTCTCAGTCCAGTACGGCGAGGGCGTCGATCTCGATGAGGAGGCCCGCCGGGAGGCCGACGTAGACCGTGGTGCGGGCGGCGGCGGGGGCCTTGAGGTCCTGCTCCTCGAAGTACCGGTTGTAGATCTCGTTCATCTCGGCGAAGTGGTCGACGTCGGTGAGGTAGACGCGCATCATCATCACGTCGTCCCAGCTCGCGCCGCCCTCCTCCAGGATCGCCTTGACGTTGGCGAAGGTCTGCAGGGTCTGCTCGCGCAGGGTCGGGCCCGCGACCGTCGGGGCCCGGCCCTCGACGGCGGGCAGGAAGCCGACCTGGCCGGCGACCTGGAGGATGTTGCCCTTCCGCACGCCGTGCGAGAACTTCGCGGGCGGGGCGGTGTGGGTGGCGGGGGTGATCGCGGTCTTCTCGCTCATGCGCTGTCCTTCACGTCCTTCGCGTCGCTCACGGCGGGGCTGCCGGAGTACTCGCGGCTGATGGCTTCCGCGGTGCTGCGCACCTGCGGGAGGAGGGCGAGGAGTTCCTCGGCGGTGACGACCACGTTCGGCGCCGAGACCGACATCGCGGCGACGACCCGCCCGTCGGCGCCCCGGATGGGCGCGCCGACGCAGTTGATGGACTCCTCGTGGCCGCCGAGGTCGGTGGCCCACCCCTGCTCGCGTACGGTCGCCAGCTCCTTGAGGAAGGCGGCGGCGTTCGGCGTCGAGCGGGGCGTGTACGGGGGGTAGTCGAGCCTCGCGGCGACGGCGCGGCGCTCCGGCTCGGGCAGGTCGGCGAGGAGCAGCTTCGCGACGGCGGCGACGGTGATCGCGACGGGCTTGCCGATGCGGGAGTACATGCGGACCGGGTAGCGGCTCTCGACCTTGTCGATGTAGACCACCTCGCCCTCCTCGTACACCGCGAGGTGGACCGTGTGCCCGGTCCGCTCGTTGAGCGCGGCGAGGTAGGGGTGGGCGATGTCGCGGACGTCGAGGTTCTCGACGGCCTCCTGCGCGAGCGCGAACAGGCGTGCGCCGAGGCGGTAGCGCTGGTCCTGCTGCCGGTGGACCAGACCGTGCTCGTGGAGCGTGCGCAGCAGCCGCAGCGCCGTGGACTTGTGCACGCCGAGCCGCTCGGCGACCTGCCCGAGGTCGGCGGGCCCCTGGGCGAGCAGCGGCAGGATGCTGAGCGCCCGGTCGACGGTCTGGCTCATGGCGTACGTACCTCCTGGTCGTCCCCCGTCCAGCCGGGGCCGAGGTGAAGTGTGCCCCAGGCGACGTCGTCGAGCGCGACGAGACGGTCGGCGAGGTCGCGGCGGGGCGGCGCGGCGAAGTCCCCGGGCACGGTGAGCACGGCGGCGGCGGCGAGATGCCCGTGCCGCAGCCGGTCCTTCACGGCGAGGCCGCGGAGGGTGGCGGAGAGAAACCCGGCGGCGAAGGCGTCCCCGGCACCGACGGGGGAGAGGACGGTGACGTGGGGGGCGGGGGTGGGGGTGAGGGTGTCGCGTGGGCGGGGTGCGGGGGTTCCGGGTGCGGGTGCGGTGGGTGCGGGTGCGGGCTCGCCAAGTGCGGGCACGCCAGGTGCGGGTGCGGGGCCGCTGCGCGGAGCCTTTCCCCACCCCGCCCCTTCCCGAACCGGGGGCAAGTCCCCAGACCCCCGTACGGCCTCCGGCCGTGTCCTCAAACGCCGGACGGGCTGAACTTCAGCCCCGCCGGCGTTTGAGGCGCGGGGTCCGGGGCGGAGCCCCGGTTCGGGAAGGGGCGGGGTGGGGAAAGAAGCCGCGCAGCGCTCGAACGCCACCGCACCCTCCGCCCCCCGCTTCACCACCAGCACCGCCGGCTCCGCCAACAGCCCCCGGATCGCGGCAGGATCCGCAGCGCCCCACAGCCGCTCCGCCTCATCCGCCCCGACGAACACGACATCGGCCCGCCGCGCCAGCGAGAGCAGCACCTCGGCCGCACCGCCCTCGCGCCACAGCCCCGGCCGGTGGTTCACGTCGAACGAGACCAGCGGCCGGCCCGGGCGCGGCGCGGTGAGCTCCCGCACGAGGGCGAGGCAGGACGCGGACAGCGCGGCCGTGATGCCCGTGAGGTGGAGGATCCGCGCGTCGGCGACGGACTCGTACGGCACGGTCGCGGGCGACATCGCCGAGGCCGCGGATCCGGCCCGGTAGTAGACGACCTCGTGCGCGGACGTCGCCCGGTCCGAGTCGGTGCGGAAGTAGACCCCGGTCGGCCGGTCCGGGTCGCGCCCGACGCCGCCGACGTCGACCCCGTACGACGCGATCGTGTCGACGAGGTGGTCGCCGAAGCCGTCGCGGCCGACGCGGCCGACCCAGCGGACGCGGTGTCCGGCGGCGGCGAGCGCGCACGCGACGTTGGACTCGGCGCCGCCGATCGCGCGGGTGAAGGAGGGGACGTCGGCGAGGCGGCCCGGCCGGGAGGGCAGGAAGGTCACCATGGACTCACCGAGACAGACGACGTCCGCCCGCCCGCCTCCGCTCACCCTCGACTCCCCGCGACTCGTAGTGGCTCATACGGGTCCATTGACCCGGCCTCGGCCCGGATGTTAGACAGCTTTGAGCACTGTGCGCAATGAGCGTTGCACATCCCGCAACGCCCCGATGAGGAGGCCTCATGCCCGACCTGGCGAACGAGCGCGTCGACCACCGCTTCAAGGCCCTGCCCCCGGACGCCGAGGGCCTGACCGTCGGCGAGCTCTCCGCCCAGCGGCGCAACCTCTTCACCGGCGGCTTCACCACCCCGGTCCTCGCCCTCTCCGCCGAGTCCGTCGAGCACAACCTGCGCCTGCTGGAGACCTACGCCGAGCGCCACGGCCTCGCCTTCGCCCCGCACGGCAAGACCTCCATGGCCCCGCAGCTCTTCGAGCGCCAGCTGGAGCACGGCGCCTGGGGCATCACCGCCGCCGTCCCCCACCAGGCCCGCGTCTACCGCGCCCACGGCATCTCCCGGATCTTCCTGGGCAACGAGCTCGTGGACGCCGTCGCCCTGCGCTGGCTCGCCGCCGAGCTCGACGCCGACCCGGACTTCCGCTTCGTCTGCTACGTCGACTCGGTGCGCGGCGTCGAGCTGATGGACGAGGCCCTGCGCGCGGCCGGTGCGGTCCGCCCCGTGGACGTGGTCGTCGAGCTGGCGGCCGGCGCCAAGGGACGTACGGGCGTACGGACGGAGGCGGAGTGCGCGGCCGTCGCCGACGCGGTCGCGGCCACCGCCACCCTGCGCCTCGTCGGCGTCGCCGGCTACGAGGGCACGATGCCCGGCGCCGACGCCGGCTCGGTGCGCGTGTGGCTCGAGCGGCTCGTCGGGCTCGCGGCCGACTTCGACAAGGCGGGCCGCTTCGACCCGGCGATCGGCGAGATCGTGGTGAGCGCGGGCGGCAGCGAGTGGTTCGACACGGTCGCCGACGTCTTCGCGGAGATCCCCGGCCTCTCCCTCCCCGTCCTGAAGCTGCTGCGTTCCGGCGCGTACGTCTCGCACGACGACGGCCAGTACCGCGACCGCACCCCCTTCAACCGGATCCCCGAGGAGGGCGCCCTCCAGCCCGCGTTCCGGCTGTGGTCGCAGGTCGTCTCCCGGCCCACCGACGAGCAGGCCTTCACCAACGCCGGCAAGCGGGACGCCGCCCACGACCTGCACCTCCCCGAGGCGCAGGTCGTCCGGGACGCCCGCACGGGTGAGATCCGCCCCGCTGCGGGCATCACCGTCACGGGCCTCTCCGACCAGCACACCTGGCTGGCCACCGCACCGGGCACGGACCTGGAGGTCGGCGACTGGGTGGGCATGGGCCTGTCCCACCCGTGCACGATCTTCGACAAGTGGCAGCTGATCCCCGTCGTCGAGGCGGACGGCACGGTGGTCGACCACATCCGCACCTTCTTCTGAAGAACGAGGGGCAGGGGCATGGATCTCGTCTTCCGCGACGCGGACGTCGTCGACGGCAGCGGCGGCGACTCCTACCGGGCCGACGTCGGGGTCGAGGGCGGCCGGATCGTCTCGATCGTCAAGGAGGCCGCGGCGGCCGGCTGCCAGCGCCCCACCGCCCGCCGCGTCCTGGACGCCGAGGGCCTCGTCCTCTCCCCCGGCTTCATCGACATGCACGCCCACAGCGACCTCGCGCTGCTCCGCGACCCGGACCACAGCGCGAAGGCCGCGCAGGGCGTGACCCTCGAAGTCCTGGGCCAGGACGGACTGTCGTACGCCCCCGTCGACGACCGCACGCTCGCCGAGGTCCGCCGGGCGATCACCGGCTGGAACGGCGACGGCTCCGACATCGACCTCGACTGGCGCACGGTCGGCGAGTACCTGGACCGCCTGGACCGGGGCATCGCGGTGAACGCCGCGTACCTCGTCCCCCAGGGCACGGTCCGGATGTACGCGATGGGCTGGGAGGACCGGTCGGCGACGGAGGGCGAGCTGAACCGCATGCGGCAGCTGGTCGCCGAGGGCCTGGAACAGGGCGCGGTCGGCATGTCGTCCGGCCTCACCTACACGCCCGGGATGTACGCGCCGGACGCCGAGCTCACCGAGCTGTGCCGGGTGGTGGCGGAGTACGGCGGCTACTACTGCCCGCACCACCGCTCGTACGGCGCGGGGGCGCTCCGCGCGTACCAGGAGATGGTGACGCTCACCCGGGAGGCGGGCTGCGCCCTCCACCTGGCCCACGCCACCATGAACTTCGGCGTGAACGAGGGCAGGGCCCCGGAGCTCCTCGCCCTCCTCGACGAGGCCCTCGCCGCGGGCGCCGACATCAGCCTCGACACGTACCCGTACACCCCGGGCAGCACGACCCTGCTCGCGCTGCTCCCGAGCTGGGCGGGCGAAGGCGGCCCGGACGCGACGCTGGACCGCCTCCGCGACCCCGCCACGGCGGAGCGGATCAGGCACCACCTGGAGGACCTCGGCTCGGACGGCTGCCACGGGGTGCCGGTCGACTGGGGGACGATCGAGATCGCGGGCGTCACGAACCCGGTCCTGACGGGTCGGGTGGGCAGCCGCGTGCCCGACTGGCCCACGGCCCGCCGCCTCCTCCTGGAGGACCGCCTGGGCACGACGATCCTCCAGCACGTGGGCCACGAGGAGAACGTCCGCACGATCATGCGCCACCGGGTGCACACGGGCGGCTCGGACGGCATCCTCCACGGCCTCAAGCCGCACCCGCGCGCGTACGGCACGTTCCCGGAGTACCTGGGCCGGTACGTACGCGACCTCGGCGTCCTCACCCTGGAGGAGTGCGTCGCCCACCTCACCTCCCGCCCGGCGGCCCGCCTCCGCCTCCCGGACCGCGGCCTGGTGAAGGAGGGCTACGCGGCGGACCTGGTCCTCTTCGACCCGAAGACGATCGCGTCGGGCGCGACGTACGAGAACCCCCGCACCCTCCCGGTGGGCATCCCCCACGTCCTGATCGACGGCAGGTTCGTCATGGAGGACGGCAGGAGGACGGACGTCCTGGCGGGAAGATCGATCCGCCGGTCATGACGAGGTGCGGGCAATCGTTCCGCAGGGCGAGGGGGGTCCCCCCTGCTCGAGCGAAGCCGAGAGCTTGGGGGAGGGTGGGCACACCGGAACGGCGCCCCCTGCGGCGCCCGAGCCCCTACCGCCCCGCACCCACCAGTGCGGCACCCTCCACGGTGCCGCCCGCCCACGGCTCCCGCCGCACCCACAAGAGGCCCAGCACCAGGACCAGGCCGGCGAGGACGAAGCCGTACCAAGGCGTGTGACCGGAGGGCTGCGTCTCGTACACCAGCGCCGCCGACACCACCGCCAGCACCTGCCCCGCCCGGCTCCGCCAGGCCACCGCCGCGACGACGACCGTCCCCCACAGCAGGTACCACGGCTGGACCATCGGCGACAGCACCACGAGCGCCACCAGCGACAGCCCCAGCCCGAGCACGGGATCGATCCGCCCTCGGTACGCACGCCACGCGAGGCCCGCGATGACCGCAAGGGAAACGGCCAGACCCAGCTTCTGGAAGACGCCCCTGACCGGGTCCGGCTCACCGGTGAGGAGCACCCCGAGACCGAGCCCGAGGTCGCTCGTCAGCGACAGCGGCGTATGGATGGCCCCGGCCACGCCCTGCGTCCGCAGCCAGCCGAAGCCCGTCCCGGCCAGTGCCGACGCCCCCGCCGCCACCGCCCCCGCGACGGCCCCCGGCAGGACCAGCCCCTTCAGCAGCCCCCGCACGCCACCCCCGCGCGCGATCATCACCCCGATGAACAGCAGCGCCACCGCCGCCGGGGACTTCACCATCATCGCGAGGCCCACGAGGACGGAGCCGAGCACCCATCGCCCGCGCGTGGCGAGGAGGACGCCGCCGAGCATGAGACCGATCATCAGCCCGTCGTTGTGCATGCCGCCGACGACGTGGACGAGGAGCAGCGGGTTGAGCGCGGCCAGCCACAGGCCCCCCTCGCCGCCGCCGAGGCCGCGGACCGCCCACACGATCAGGGCGAGCGCGGCGAGGGCGACGAGCCGCAGGCCGAGGACGGAGGGCACGATCGCCCCGCCGGTCGCCTTCACGACCGCCGCGGCGAGGAGCAGGAAGGCGGGCCCGTACGGGGCGGGCGTGTGGGTCCAGTTGCCGCCGACGCTCGCCGCCGCGTCGGCCCCGGGATCGCCGGGGCCGAGGACGGAGGGTCCGGCCCCGTACACGTCGTGGCCCGACAGGACCATCCCGCCCTGGGCGATGTAGCTGTAGACGTCGGCGCTGTGCAGCGGCGGCGCGAGGAGCAGCGGTGCGGTCCAGCAGGCGAGGGTCGTGAGGACCCCGTCGCGCAGACCGCGGGCGAGGAGGACGCCGTAACGCCACCAGGCGGCGACGAGCAGGCTCAGACCGAGGTACGCGAGGACCGCGCCGGCGACGGTGAGCGCGGAGCCGCGCGGCTGCCACAGCGGCCCGCCGCCGAGGACCGGCAGGGTGCCGGCCGCGTACCCGCCGACGGAGACGGCGAGCGACCCGCCCGCACCCAGCCACCGGCATCCGGAAGCACTGAAAACCCACATGACGGGCCAACCTA
Source organism: Streptomyces nymphaeiformis (assembly GCF_014203895.1). GTDB lineage: Bacteria > Actinomycetota > Actinomycetes > Streptomycetales > Streptomycetaceae > Streptomyces > Streptomyces nymphaeiformis. The sequence continues at coordinate 122,709 of NZ_JACHJY010000006.1, forward strand.
TCCCGACCCCGGATCCTCCCCCGCCCGAGCTACCGCGGGCGCCGGCCCGAGCCCCGTCCCTTCCCCGGCTTCACCGGCCGGGTGTCGTCCGGGGTGGTGGCGGTCGGCGCGGCCGGCGACGTGGCGTCCGGGGCGGTGGTCGCGGCCCCGGACGGGGCAGTGGTCGCCGTGGTCTTCACGGCGGGCGCGGTCGTGCCCGTGCGGCCGGGCACGGACGTGGCGCCGCCGCCCGGGGAGCCGGAGGTCCCCGACGGGTCGGCGGACGGGTCGGACTGGATCAGCGCGGGCGGCCCGTCCGCCCCGTCGTCGGCGGGGGACCGGGTGCCGCCGCTCTTGCCGAGGCCCCCGGCGAGCAGCGCGCCCGCGAGCCCGAGGACGGTGACGCCGCCTCCCGCGAGCAGCCAGACCGCACCGCGGCCCCGGCGTGCGGAGGCATGGCGGCGGCGGGCGCGCCGGGGTCCGGCGGCTCCGGGGTCGTGGTGGCTCATGGCCCGGATTGTAGGGAGCCCGGCACCGCGGATGCGATCCGGGTCACAGTCACCGCGCAGCCCACGCGCGGCCCCACCCCCACCACCCCGACTGTCCGACGTGTCCCAAAACACTCGGCGTCCCGGCCGCCCCCGCCGTAAGCTCTCGTCATGCAGGTGATCCAGTCCACGAAGCTCGCCAACGTCTGTTACGAAATCCGGGGTCCGGTGCTCGAAGAGGCGATGCGGCTTGAGGCCGCGGGTCATCGCATCCTCAAGCTGAACACGGGCAATCCGGCCGCCTTCGGCTTCGAGTGTCCGCCCGCCATCCTCGAGGACGTGCTCCGCAACCTCTCCGAGGCGCACGGCTACGGCGACGCGAAGGGGCTGCTCTCGGCCCGCCGCGCGATCATGAGCCACTACGAGACCAAGGGCATCCCGCTCTCCGTCGAGGACATCTACCTCGGCAACGGCGTCTCCGAGCTGATCCAGATGGCGATGCAGGCGCTGCTCGACGACGGCGACGAGGTCCTCGTCCCGGCCCCGGACTATCCGCTGTGGACCGCCTCGGTGTCGCTCGCGGGCGGTACGGCCGTGCACTACCGCTGCGACGAGCAGGCGGACTGGATGCCGGACCTCGCGGACATCGAGCGGAAGATCACCGACCGCACCAAGGCGATCGTGATCATCAACCCGAACAATCCGACGGGTGCCGTCTACGACGACGAGATGCTCCGCTCGCTGACGGAGATCGCCCGGCGGCACGACCTGGTCGTCTGCTCGGACGAGATCTACGACAAGATCCTCTACGACGGCACCACGCACACCCCGACCGCGGCGATCGCCCCCGACCTGCTCTGCCTCACCTTCAACGGGATGAGCAAGAACTACCGGGTGGCCGGTTTCCGCTCCGGCTGGCTCGCGGTCTGCGGTCCGAAGCACCACGCGTCCTCGTACATCGAGGGCCTCACGATCCTCGCCAACATGCGCCTCTGCGCGAACATGCCGGCGCAGCACGCGGTGGCCGCCGCGCTCCAGGGCCGGCAGTCGATCGAGGACCTGGTGCTGCCGGGCGGGCGGCTCCTGGAGCAGCGGGACACGGCGTACGAGCTGCTCACGCAGATCCCGGGCGTGACGTGCGTGAAGCCGAAGGGCGCGCTGTACCTCTTCCCGCGCCTCGACCCGAACGTCTACAAGATCAAGGACGACCGGCAGATGGTCCTGGACCTGCTGCGGGCCGAGAAGATCATGGTCGTGCACGGGACGGGCTTCAACTGGCACGAGCCCGACCACTTCCGGATCGTCACGCTGCCGACGGCCGCGGACCTGGCGGACGCGGTGACGCGGATCGGCCGCTTCCTGGACGGCTACAGCCAGCCCTGAGTTGGGGCCGTCCGACCCGGTTCCAGAGTCCGGACATCGCGCAACTTTAGATTGAATCTAAGCTAGGATGGCCTTCTGAGCACCTCAGGAGGCCATCCCCATGTACGAACCGATCCGCACGAAGTCGGTCCACCGGATGGCCGACGACGCCCAGGACGCGTACCCGCACCGTTCCCGCGAGGAGGAGCTGGACATCCAGCTCGCCGGACACCTCGCCGCCCTGCTCGCCGTCACCGACGAGCTGGGCGACACGGAGGCGGGCGAGCTCATCGCCCGGCAGGTGGCGCGGCTGCGCGGCGCTCCGCCCGCGCGGCACGCCGGACTGAGCCGCGCGTCCGCGCAGGACCTGCACCGCAGGGCGCACGCCCTCGCGGGCCGCGCACTGGTCGTCGCCGCCTCCCGGGCCGACACGGCCGCCGCGATCCTCGCCGCCGGGCGCATGGACGCGCACACCGCGGCGCTGGCCGGGGACACCCTGGTCACCGCCCCCTGACGGCCCCGGTCCGCGTGGCACGAACCACGCGGACCGGGCGCCACCCACCCGGCACACCCGACGGGACACCGCCCGGAGCGCCTCACGGGCCGGCGGTCGCCACCGGTTCCGCCGACCGGAACTCGGCGTCGTGGACGACGCACCGCGGCACGCCCCCCGCGTACGCCCTCGCGCCCACGGCCTTCGTCCGGCCGATCGCCCCGACCGCGAGGCCCCCGCCGGTCCCGACCCCCCGGTCGACGGCCTCCTCCCGCTCGTCCTGGAACTCCACCGTCACCGTGTAGGCGCCCTCGCGGGCCGCCCGGCCGGTGACCGACAGTTCGGCCACCGGCCGCCCCGTGGCCGGGTCGAGGGCGCACCGCGCCACCGTCACGTCGTCGGACGGGAACCGCATGTCCTCGTGGTTCCTCCCGAGGCGTAGATGTACGCGGTGATGCCACCGACCGGCACCAGCACGACCATCGCCGCCAGCAACACGACCACCCGACGCGGCATCCCGCCACCCCCTCCGTCGAGGGGGCCCACGGTACCCCCCGCTCCGGTTCGGTACCGGGATCGCTCCTTCACCCCCCGTACACCCAACTCCCCCTGGAACGTGGGTTTCCGCGAGCACGCTGCCCGCGTGAGACGCATCCTGGGAATCGTCCTGGCCGTCCTGCTCCTCGGCGGCGTGGCCGCCGTCCTCGTGACGGGCGGCGACAAGGACACAGGCACGGCAACGAAGACCGTGCGAGGAGTCATCGGATCGGAGAAGGCCGAGTTCTTCGCCGATCCGGAGGTCGTGAAGGCCCTGGCCGCCGAGGGCTTCACCGTGACCACCGAGACCTCCGGGTCCTGGGACATGGAGGAACTGCCGCTCGACGGCTACGACTTCGCCTTCCCGTCCTCCAAGGGCCCGGCCGACGAACTGCGCGCGAAGGCGCAGCGGAAGACGAAGGACAAGGCGGCCAGCGCCCCGCTGCGGCCGTTCTACTCGCCGCTCGTCGTCGTCGCGCACAGCGCCGCCGCGCAGGTCCTCGCCGCCAACGGCCTGGCGACCCTCGGCCCGCGCGGCACGAGCGGCACCCTGAAGATGGACGCCTACCTCGCGGCGGCCCGCGCCGACCGGACCTGGCAGCAGCTCAAGGGCTCCGCCGGACACGCCGAGCTGAGCGGCACCCTCTTCATCACCTCCACCGACCCGGTGGCCTCCAGCTCCGGCGCCCTCTACCTCGCCGCCGCCAGCTACGTCGCCGACGGCGGGCGGGTCGCGGGCGACAAGGCCGCCGTCGACCGCACGGCCCCGCTCATGCACAAGCTCGTCCAGGTGCAGGGCGCCCAGCAGTCGAGTTCGGACGCGCCGTTCCGGGACTTCGTCAGCGGCGTCGGCAACCCGCTCGTCCTCGTGTACGAGTCGCAGGTCGCCTCGCAGCTGCTCGCCGGACGGCCGATGGGCGACCTGGTCGTCCTCTACCCGGACACCACGGTCAACAGCGACCACACCCTCGTACCGCTCACCGAGAACGGCCGCAGGCTCGGCGAACTCCTCTCCACCGACCCCGGGTTGCGCAAGCTCGCGGTCCGCCACGGCTTCCGTCCGCAGGGCGCGGCGAGCGAGTTCACCGCCGCGACCGACGGCCACTCCACATACCTCAACCAGACGCTGACCGGAGTCCGCCAGGCGCCCGTGCCCACCAGCAAGGTGCTGCACGAGATGGCGCTGCGGGCCCGCGACCAGGGGGACACCGCATGACCACGCCCGCCGATCCGAGAAGAACGATGGCCCTGACCCCGCCCGAGCAGGACGCCCCGCTCGTCCTCACCCCGCCCGAGCCCGTGCCGGTCGTCCGCGCCGAGCAGGCCTCCGGCCTGGTGCCGCTGGACGAGTCGGTCCGTACGGAGATGTCCCGTCGGGCCGACGAGTACGTCGGCTCGCTGTCCGGACTCGACCCGCGCTCCCCCGAGTTCGCCGGCCGCATCGGCGAGATCGCGGCGCTCGGCGCGGGCGAGATCCGCTCCGCCGCGAACCAGTCGAACCGCATGCTGGACCGCACGATCCGCTCCCTCGGCGAGGGCGCGGGCGGCGGCGACACGCAGACCCGCGTCGGCTCCTCCCTCGTCGAACTCCGCCGCACCGTCGAGGACCTGGACCCCCGGGACACCCCCGGCAAGGGCTTCAAGGGACTGCTCTCGAAGCTGCCCGGCGGCAACAGGTTCCGCGACCACGTCGCCAAGTACGCCTCCTCGCAGGCCACGCTGAACCGGATCGTCGATTCGCTGCGCGGCGGCCAGGACGAACTGCGCCGCGACAACGCCGCGTTGCAGACCGAGCGGGCCCGGCTGTGGGAGACCATGGGCAAGCTCCAGGAGTACGCGGTGCTCACCGACGCGCTCGACGCGGCCGTGGAGGAGCGCATCGCGCAGACCCCCGACCCGGCCCAAGCGGACGCGCTCCGCGCCGACGTCCTCTTCCCGGTCCGGCAGAAGCACCAGGACCTGCTGACCCAGCTCGCCGTCTGCGCCCAGGGATACCTGGCGATGGACGTCGTCCGCCGGAACAACGACGAGCTGATCAAGGGCGTCGACCGGGCCGCGACGACGACCCTGCAGGCGCTGCGGATCGCGGTGATGCTCGCCTCGGCTCTCCAGAACCAGCGGAAGGTCACCGAGCAGGTGACCGCGATACGCCGGACGACCGAGGAGATCGTCCGGACCAACGCCGACATGCTCGACCGGCAGGCCGGCGAGATCCAGCGGATCGCGGCGGACCCGGCGGTGGGCGCGGAGACGCTGCGCACCGCCTTCCAGCAGATCTACCGGACGCTCGACGCCATCGACACGTACAAGGTGCGGGCGACGGAGTCGATGGCGGCGACGGTCGAGTCGCTCACGGCCGAACTCCAGGAGGCGAGCGCCCACCTGGACCGCAGCCGCCGCAACGGCGCCCTGGAGGGTGGCCTCTCGTGAACCACGCCACCCCGAGACCCGCCCGACGCGTCGCCGCGCGACTGCGCCGCACGGCGGCCGGCACCGTCGCCCGCCTCGCGGGCGGCCGGAGCGGCGCCCGCGCCACGACGGCCCCGCGCGGCACGACCGCCGCCCGCGCCGCCCGCGCCGGCACCGCCCTCCTCGCGCTCGCGCTCCTCGCCACCGCCTGCTCCGGCGGAGACGGCGGTGGCGACGGCGGCGGCGACCGCCCCGGCGGGCAGGGCATGGAGTACAAGGCCGGCACCCTCCGGGTCCTCGCCTCCTCCGAGCTGGCCGACATGGGCCCCGTCCTCGACGAGGCCGCCAAGGCGACCGGAGTCACCGTCCGTCCCACCTACGCCGGCACCCTGGACGCCGTCGAGCGCATCGCGTCCGGCGAGGCGGACAAGGGCTTCGACGCCGTCTGGCTCTCCTCGAACGACTACCTCCGGCTCCGTCCCGACACGGCGAAGAGGATCACCAACGAGACGCCGGTCATGACCTCGCCGGTGGCGCTCGGCGTGCGGCCCGCCACGGTCGCCCGGCTCGGCTGGGACCCGGCGAAGGTGACCTGGTCGCAGCTGCACCGGGCGGTCGCCGACGGCAGGCTGACGTACGGCATGACGGACCCGAAGCGCTCCAACTCCGGTTTCTCCGCGCTCGTGTCGGTCGCCTCCGGGCTCTCCGGCGCCCAGTCCGCGCTGACCGAGGCGGACGTGCGCAAGGCCACCCCGAAGCTCAAGGAGTTCTTCACGGGCCAGAAGCTGACCTCGGGCTCCTCCGGCTGGCTCGCCACCGCGTACACCCGCCGCACCGACGTCGACGCGCTCGTGAACTACGAGTCCGTGCTGCTGTCCGCGCCCGAGAAGCTGACCGTGATCCGGCCGTCCGACGGTGTCGTGACCGCCGACTACCCGCTCACCCTGCTGACCTCCGCCCGCCCGGAGGCGAAGGAGGCGGCGGCCCGGCTCACCACGTACCTGCGCACCCCGGGCGCCCAGCGGCGGATCACCGAGACGACCCTGCGCCGCCCGGTCGTCGCCGGGGTCCGCCCGGCCTCCGCGCTCGCCCGTGACCCGCGCCGCGAGCTGCCGTTCCCGGGCAGCCGGGCGGTCGCCGACGGCCTGCTCGACGCGTACGACAACACCCTGCGCCGGCCCTCCCGCACGGTCTACGTGCTCGACACCTCGGGCTCCATGGGCGGCGAGCGGCTCGACCGGCTGAAGTCGGCGCTCGCCGAACTGACCGGCGACTTCCGGGACCGGGAGGAGGTGACCCTGATGCCCTTCGGCTCCTCGGTGAAGCAGAGCGAGGTCCGTACGCGCACGGTCGACCCGGCCTCCCCGAAGGCCGCGCTCGACGCGATCCGCGACGACGCCGGGAAGCTCTCGGCCTCGGGCGGCACGGCGATCTACTCCAGCCTCCAGGAGGCGTACCGCTTCCTGAGCAGGAAACCCTCCGACGCCTTCACCTCGGTCGTCCTGATGACGGACGGGGAGAACACCGACGGCGATCCGGCGTCCGCCTTCGACGCCTTCTACCGCTCCCTCCCGGCCGCGCAGCAGCGCACGCCGGTCTTCCCGATCCTCTTCGGGGACTCCGACCGGGGCGAGCTCGACCACATCGCGGGCCTGACCGGCGGAAAGCTCTTCGACGCCACCCAGGGTTCGCTCGACGGCGCGTTCGAGGAGATCCGTGGGTACCAGTAGCCGCCTGTTCGGGTACCTCGAGTCCCGGAAGAACATCACCGGCAGCGTCTGCGGTCTGGCCGGCGTGGGGATCACCCTCACCGGCGCGGCGGGCGGTCTGTGGCCGCTGGTGATCGGGGGTCTGTACGCGGCGGGGGCACTGATCGCCCCGCCCGAGCGGCCCGACACCCCGAGCTTCCCGTCCGCGGACGAGCAACTCGACGCGCTGCGGGCCGATTTCGCGACCCTGCGCGCGTACCTGACCGAGGTGGAGCTGCCGCCGTCCGCCCGCGAGCGGCTCACCGCGCTCGACACCCTGATCGAGGCCCTGCTCGAACCGGGCTGGGTGAGCGACCCGGAGCACCTGCACGTCCTGGCCCGCGCGGTGCGGCAGGACGTCCCGGAGGCCGTCGACACCTTCGTACGGACCCGGTGGTGGTCGCGGTTCACGCCGGGCGCCGAGCCCCCGGAGAGCCACCTCGAACGCCAGCTGGCCGCGCTCCACGAGGAGATGACCGCGATCGCGGCCGCCCTGCGGGACGCGGAGGCGATCCGGCAGGAGACCCACACGCGCTATGTGGAGGAGCGGGGCAACTGAGCTGCCGAGTCGGGCGACGTCGTATGTTCCGCGCATGACATCTTCACAGCACACCGCATCCCGCCGTACCGTCCTCACCGCCCTGGCGGCAGCGGCCACGGCGGGCGCCCCGCTCCTCTCCCAACTCGCCACCGCAGCCCCGGCGTTCGCCACCGGCGACAACGACACCTACAACTCCAACACGGACCTCTACAAGGGCATCCCGTACCCCACCAAGGAGGGCGAGGACTTCGGCCGCCGCTACCGGCGCCACGAGCAGTTCGACGGCTACCTCTCCAAGGTGGCCGTCTACGAGAAGAAGACGGCGATCCTGGCGATCCACGGCGGCCAGATCGAGCGGGGCACCTCCGAGCTCTGTCTGGCGATCGCCGGATACGACCCGGCGGACGCGACGGATCCGACCAGGGCGCCGCTGCTTCCCACGGTCCACGACTACTGGATGTTCGAGGGGATGCGCTCGTCGAACAACAGCCAGCTGCACGTCACCTCGGTGAACTGTGACGACCACGTCGCGAACGTGCTCACCGCGAGCCACCTGAACGTGCTGAGCCTGCACGGCTGCCAGTACAGCCAGCTCGGCATCCCCGACACGATGGTCTGGCCGTCCCAGTCGGACCCGAAGCTGGTCGTCGTGGGCGGCTTGAACAAGACCCTTCGGGAAGCGCTGGTGCACGAACTGGAGACGGCCGGGTTCCCGGCGCTCGACGCCCTCTCCGACGAGTGGCGTGACCGTTACAACCTGGCGGACTTCGCCGGTGCGGCCACGAAGAACATCTGCAACCGGACGTTGATCGGCGCGGGCGCCCAGCTGGAGATCACCGAGGACATGCGCCGGTCCCTCTTCGGCCCCGAGGTGACGGACTTCGACTGGAAGAGCGGCCGCATCGCCACCTGGAACAACCCCCGCTTCCTCGCCTTCCGTGACGCCTGCCGCCGGGCCGTCGCCACCGTCGAGGCCGGCCAGACCATCCTGTAGCGGACATGCGCCGGCCCCCGGAGCCTGAGGGGGCTCCGGGGGCCGGTTGCGTCGTGATGAGCCGTCGTGACCCCACTGGTCAGGGCGGTAGTTCGGGGCAACCCACCACGAGTTCGGGTGGACTAGCCGAGGCGCTCCACGAGCGCGTTGTACTGGTCCCACAGCTCCTTCGGCGTGTGGTCGCCGAAGGTGTTCAGGTGGTCGGGGACGAGGGCGGCCTCTTCGCGCCACACGTCACGGTCGACCTTGAGGAGGAACTCCAGGTCCTCGGCCGGCAGGTCCAGGCCCTCGGTGTCCAGGGACTCGGCGGTCGGGAGGATGCCGATCGGGGTCTCGACGCCCTCGGCCTTGCCGTCGAGGCGCTCGACGATCCACTTCAGGACGCGGCTGTTCTCGCCGAAGCCGGGCCAGACGAACTTGCCGGCGTCGTTCTTGCGGAACCAGTTCACGTAGTAGATCTTCGGGAGCTTCGCGGCGTCCGCGTTGGCCCCGACCTTGACCCAGTGGGCCATGTAGTCGCCCATGTTGTAGCCGCAGAACGGCAGCATGGCGAAGGGGTCGCGGCGCAGCTCGCCGACCTTGCCCTCGGCGGCGGCGGTCTTCTCGGAGGCGACGTTCGCACCGAGGAAGACGCCGTGGTTCCAGTCGAAGGACTCGGTGACCAGCGGGACGGCGGAGGCGCGGCGGCCGCCGAAGAGGATCGCCGAGATCGGCACGCCCTTCGGGTCCTCCCACTCCGGCGCGATGATCGGGCACTGCCCGGCCGGGACGGTGAAGCGGGCGTTCGGGTGGGCGGCCGGGGTCTCGGACTCCGGCGTCCAGTCGTTGCCCTTCCAGTCGATGAGGTGCTTGGGCGCCTCTTCGGTCATGCCCTCCCACCACACGTCGCCGTCGTCGGTGAGCGCGACGTTCGTGAAGACGGAGTTGCCCCACATGGTCTTCATGGCGTTGGCGTTGGTGTGCTCGCCGGTGCCGGGCGCGACGCCGAAGAAGCCGGCCTCGGGGTTGATCGCGTAGAGGCGGCCGTCCTCGCCGAAGCGCATCCAGGCGATGTCGTCGCCGATGGTCTCCACGGTCCAGCCGGGGATGGTCGGCTCCAGCATGGCGAGGTTGGTCTTGCCGCAGGCCGACGGGAAGGCGGCGGCGACGTACTTGGCCTCGCCCTGCGGCGGGGTGAGCTTCAGGATGAGCATGTGCTCGGCGAGCCAGCCCTCGTCACGCGCCATGACGGAGGCGATGCGGAGCGCGTAGCACTTCTTGCCGAGCAGGGCGTTGCCGCCGTAGCCCGAGCCGTACGACCAGATCTCGCGGGTCTCGGGGAAGTGCGAGATGTACTTGGTGGTGTTGCAGGGCCACGGCACGTCGGCCTCGCCCTCGGCGAGCGGCGCGCCGAGGGTGTGGACGGCCTTGACGAAGAAGCCGTCGGTGCCGAGCTCGTCGAGGACGGCCTGTCCCATGCGGGTCATGGTGCGCATGGAGACGGCGACGTACGCGGAGTCGGTGATCTCGACGCCGATGGCGGAGAGTTCCGAGCCGACCGGGCCCATGCAGAAGGGCACGACGTACATGGTGCGGCCCTTCATGGAGCCGCGGAAGATGCCCTTCTCGCCCGCGAAGATGTCCTTCATCTCCGCCGGGGCCTTCCAGTGGTTGGTCGGGCCCGCGTCCTCCTCCTTCTCGGAGCAGATGAAGGTCCGGTCCTCGACGCGCGCGACGTCGGACGGGTCGGAGGCGGCGTAGTAGGAGTTCGGGCGCTTGACCGGGTCGAGCTTCTTGAAGGTCCCCTTGGCGACGAGCTCCTCGCAGAGGCGCTCGTACTCGGCCTCGGACCCGTCGCACCAGACGATGCTGTCGGGCTGGGTGATCTCGGCGATCTCGTTCACCCAGGAGACGAGCTCCTGGTGCTGGGTGGGGACGTCGGTGGGAGCCGCGTTGTCGCGCGCCACGATTGCTCCTTGTTGAGGGGTTTTTTAGATGTCTGCCCCGTGGGGGCCGCGACCCGGATGCTTCGTAGCTGCTCATCCGGTGCCGACCGCACTCATTTGATCATCCGATGGATCCGCCCATATGTCCAGGGGGGTGCACACGTGAGCATCGCCACTCATATCCGGTACCTACGGGGGCGTAGCTAGGATTCCGTCCTATGACTGCAGCCACGCCGGAAGTGACCATCGAGCGCCCCGTGCCGCTCCCGACGAAGCCCCGGCTCAGGGGATGGCTGCACGCGGGCATGTTCCCCGCCGTGATCGTCGCGGGCCTCACCCTCGTCGCCCTCTCCGACTCGCCCCGCGCCCGCATCGCCTGCGGGATCTACGTCCTCACCGCCTGCCTGCTCTTCGGCATCAGCGCGCTCTACCACCGCGGCAACTGGGGCCCGCGCGCCGAGGCCGTGCTCCGGCGCCTCGACCACGCCAACATCTTCCTGATCATCGCGGGCACCTACACCCCGCTCACCCTGCTGCTGCTCCCCGACTCCACGGCGAAGCCGCTCATGTGGGCGGTGTGGGCCGCGGCCGCCGCCGGCATCGCCTTCCGCGTCTTCTGGGTCGGCGCCCCTCGCTGGCTGTACACGCCCTGCTACATCGCGATGGGCTGGGCCGCCGTCTTCTTCCTGCCCGACTTCATGCGCGCGGGCGGCATCGCGGTCCTCGTCCTCGTCGTCGTCGGCGGACTGCTCTACAGCGCGGGCGGCGTCATCTACGGCATCAAGCGCCCGAACCCCTCGCCACGCTGGTTCGGCTTCCACGAGGTCTTCCACTCGCTGACCCTCGCGGCCTTCATCGTCCACTACGTCGGCATCTCGCTGGTGGCCTACCAGCACGCCTGACCGGCCCGTCCGACCTGGGACAATGGGGTCCATGAGCCTGCGCGAACGCAAGAAGGCGAAGACCCGCGCGGCGATCCGGCAGGCCACCTACCGGCTCGCCGCCGAGCAGGGCTGGGACGCCGCCACCACCGAGCGCATCGCCGCGGCCGCCGAGGTCTCCCCCTCCACGGTCGTGCGCTACTTCCCGGTCCGGGAGGACATCCTCCTCACCGCCGAGAACGACGAGGAGCTCGAAGCCCGGCTGCGCGCCCGCCCCGCCGCCGAGGAACCGCTCGACTCGCTCCGGGCGGTCGTCCTCGAAGCCGTCCGCGCCTCCCTCGACGAGGAGCCCGAGGACACCCTGCTGCGGGCCCGGCTCATGGCGGAGATCCCCGCCGTCCGCGCCCGGCTCACCGAGACCACCGCGGAGACCGGCCGCCGCCTGGCCCGCGCGATCGCCGACCGCACCGGCCGGGACGCGGACGACCTGGAGGTACGGGTCTTCACGGCGTCGGCCCTCGGCGCCCTGCGCGAGGCGGTCCTGTACTGGGCCGAGCGCGGCCGCACCGACGACCTCGTCGCCCTCCTGGACGCCACGGTCGACACCCTCAAGACGGGCCTGACGCCCCGGGTCCCAGCGCGCCCTTGACGATCCGCGCCGACTCCGGATTGGCGTCGCACTGCCACACCCCGTGCGGGCAGTAGTCGGTGACGGTCTGGTACACGGGCCGGTACGCCGCGAACCAGTCCAGCATCCCCCGCACGTACGCCGGGTTGTCCCCGTTCCTGAACAGCCCCCACTCCGGGTACGAGACGGGCTTGCCGTGCGCCGCCGCGAACCGCACGTGGTGCGCGAGCCCGTACTCCTCGTACACCTGCTCCTCGAAGGAGAGCCCGGCGGGCTGGTCGTAGGCGTCCATTCCGATGATGTCGACGACGTCGTCCCCCGGGTAGCAGTGCGGCCAGGGGATGGCGTCGAGCCCGCGGCTCGGGGTGAAGTCGAAGCGGAACCGCTGCCCCGGCACCCCGCGCAGCACCCCCACCACCCGCCGCCAGTACGCCTTCCAGGCCGTCGGGTCCGGCCGGCAGCGATGGCTGTACGTGGTGCCGTTCATCTCCCAGCCGAGCACGAGGACCGCGTCGCCGAGCCCCTGCGCCACCAGCCGCTCCCCCAGCGTCCGGAAGTGCCCGTCGAACGCGCCGTCCGCGCCCCGCCGCAGTCCGGCCCGCACCTCGGTGTCCGGCAGCCCGGCCTCGTTGCGGTCGAGCAGCGGCACGTTGAGGACGAAGAGCCGCCCCGGCCGCTCGGCCTTCCAGCGCGCCCAGGGCCCGAACAGCGCCGGATGCCCCTCGATGTTGGACCAGCGGTCGCCCGGCAGATAGGTGTGGCCGACGGTCAGCGAGTCCCCGCCGAGCCAGGCCTGCACCTGCGCGATCCGCCGCACCCCGGCCTCGTCGGAGCCGGTGAAGAACCCCGACGGGACGCCCGGCAGCGGCTGTTGCTCGGGCGCGGGCTCCGATCCGCCGTGCCGGCCGCCGGGCGGGATCCGGTCGGTCACGAGGAGGAGTACGGCAACGGCCGCGAGCAGCACGGTCAGTGCGGCCCGCGGCCAGGTCAACCAGGGGAGCCGGGCGGGGGGTCGGCTCACTTCAGCTCGTCCAGAAGTCCCACCAGCGGGTCAGGATCAGCATCCCGATGATCCCGATGTGCAGGACGGGCAGGGCGAAGGTGAACTCGCCGAGGAAGGTCCGCAGCGCCGCCGGGGCGGGCAGCACGCGCTCCCGGACGTTGTGCGCGGTGACGTACCAGAACATGGTGATGGTGGCGACCCAGGCCAGGCAGCACCACAGGCAGAGCGAGTTGATCTCGTACAGCGACTGGTACATCAGCCAGGTGCAGAAGCCGACCCCGAAGAGCATCCCGGCGTTGAGGCCGAGCCAGAACCAGCCCCGGTAGCGGGCCCCGGCGAGGAGCCCGGCGCCGACGGCCACGACGACGCCGTACGTGACGAGCCCGAGCATCGGGTTCGGGAAGCCGAACACCGACGCCTGCGCGCTCTTCATGATGTTGCCGCAGGACACGACCGGGTTCAGGCTGCACCCGGGCTGGAAGCCGGGGTCCTCCAGGAGCAGGAACTTGTCGATCGTGATCACCCAGCCGGCGAGCACGCCCGCCGCGCCGGTGACGAGCAGCAGCCAGGCCAGGGCGCGGCCCGCGCCGATCGGCCCGCCGGTCTCCGGCGCGGTCCCGTCCTGCCGTTGACCCGGCACCCCGCCCCGTACGTTCACCGTCGCCATGACGCGGCTCCTTCCGCTCAGCCCTGGATGCGGCGGACCGGCAGCAGGACGTGGGCGCAGTCGGCGAGCGTCTCCTCGTCCGAGACGAAGGCCCGCAGCATGGCCTCGTCGACGGGCTGTCCGGGCACGCCCTCGGACCAGGGCCGTACGGAGCAGAGGAAGTAGACCTTGCCCTGCTCGCGGGCGGCCGTCTGCCACTCGCCGGGCACCGGGCACTGCACCTTCAGGAAGGGCAGCGTGAGCACGGCGGAGCCGCCCTCGACGAGCAGCGTGGCGTTGATCCCGGCGTCCTTCTCCAGGTCGAAGAGCCGGTCGCCGACCGAGAGCTTCATCGACTCCAGGGCCGCGCGCATCGCCTGCTGCCCGGCCTCCGGACCGTCCCGGCCGTCACCGAGCGAATAGGCCATCAGGAACGGCGTTCCCGCCGAATCGGCGGAGGGCTCGCTGGCCCACGGAATCACCGTGAGAGTTCCCAGCGGAGAGGCGCTGCGCGCCGACGAGACGACGTTGGAAGTGGTCATGCAACCGGATGCTAATGCGCCGACCACCCTTTCCCCACGCCGTTTTCACCCGAACGGCCGACATTCACGCCGCTGCCATTTCCGCCGCAACGAACACGGGTTTTCATCGTTGTGCCCTGAGGGCATAAGCCGACCACCAGGAGATCACTGATGATCGTCCCGCGCCGCGTCGCACTGCGGTCCCTGTTCGCCCTTGCCGTCACCGCCTTCACGGGCGGGGCGCTCGGCCGTATCGCGATCCGACCGGAATCGGGGGGCACCCGCGATCCGCACGCCTTCGACGAGATGTACCGGGGCCGTCGCCTGCTGGGCTTCTCCGGCCCCGGGGGCGAGCCGACGGCCCTCGTCGACGGCCGGCCGCTGCACCTGATGCGCTGCGCCGACGGCGGCTACGTCACCCCGATCGACCACTACGAGTCCTGCCCGACGCCCCTGGCGGCCACCCGCGCGGCCGTGGACGAGCTGGGCACCGCCCGGCTCTCCCCCCTCGCGGCCGCCCACGGCGTCACCGACCCGACGGGAGGGAGCCCGCGTGGTGTACACGCGTAAGAACCAGCGCGATCTGACCGCTGCCGAGCGCCGCAAGTTCGTCGCCGCCGTCCTGGAGCTCAAGCGCACCGGTGCGTACGACCGCTTCGTCCGCACCCACATCGACCACTACACGGCCGACGGGGGCGGCCGGCTCCGGATCGCCCACATGACCCCGAGCTTCCTGCCCTGGCACCGCAAGTTCCTGCTGGAGTTCGAGACGGCCCTGCGCCGGATCGACCCGACGGTCTCCGTCCCGTACTGGGACTGGACCCGGGACAACTCCCCGGCCTCCTCGATCTGGCGCGAGGACTTCATGGGCGGCAACGGACGCCGGGCCGACCTCCAGGTGATGACGGGCCCCTTCGCGCACTCCGCCGGGCACTGGACGATCACCCAGTCGATGACCGACGGCAAGTACCTGACCAGGGACTTCGGCCGCCCCCGTGACCCGATCACCCTCCCCACGGCCACTCAGCTCGACGAGGTGATGCGCGAGCGGGTGTACGACGCGGCGCCCTGGAACTCGACGAGCGCCACCGGCTTCCGCAACGCTCTGGAGGGCTGGGCGCCGGGCCGGGGCAACGAGCGGTTCCGCATCCACAACCGGGTGCACCGCTGGGTCGGCGGCCTGATGCTCGGCGGCGGCTCCGTGAACGACCCGGTCTTCTGGCTGCACCACTCCTTCGTCGACCTGGTCTGGTCGCGCTGGCAGCAGCGGAACCCCGGGGCCGCCTACCTGCCGGCGGAGCCGCCGCCGCTCGGCGACGCGCAGTACCGCAAGGTCGCCGCCCGGCACGAGCCGATGGCGCCCTGGGGGGTGACCCCGGCGTCGATGTTCGACCACAGCCGGATCTACCGGTACGTCTGAGCCCCCGCACGCGGATGTCCCCCCGGCCGCCGGGCCGGGGGGACATCCATGTGCAGCGGGGGGATCAGCCGCCGTAACCGCCGTCACCGTTGCCGTGGCCGCCGTGGCCGCCGTCGGCGTTGATGCAGGTGTTGCCGAACGCCGGGTTCAGCAGACCGATCACGTTGACGGTGTTGCCGCAGAGGTTGACCGGGACGTGGACCGGGACCTGCACGACGTTGCCGGAGGCGACACCGGGCGAGTGGGCGGCGACGGCCTCGGCGCCGGCGTCGGCGACGGCCAGGCCGGCTCCGCTGAGGGCAACGGCACCCGTGCCGGCGAGAACAGCGGCAGCCTTCGCGATGCGAGACATCAAGAACTCCTTGGACTGGAAAGCGACCGCAGGAATCACGGCCGTCACTTCCGTTCAACGCCGGCCCCCGGAAGGGGTCACGGCCATTGGGCCGAAAGGGAAGAAGGAAAATCGAAAAAATGGCCCGCGGACCGAATGCCGTCCGCCGCCGGATACGACGGGACGTCTTCGGCCCACGGGCCGCGGCCATGCGACAAGCCTTCTCTTGCAACGACCGAAAACCCTTGGGGTGGCGGGGAAGAATCGTGTCTTCACCCACCTGGCGACCAGTCGCACAAAAGTGCGGTCCGTCAGTGCGCGTCCGGGGCGAGACCCAGCTGCGGGTCGAGGGCCCCGCTGAGCACCGGGGTGAGCAGGCCGACCTGGGGCTTCGCCAGGTCCGGAAGGCCGGCGAGCCCGTTGCCGCGCGGGGCCTTCACCGGGGTGCCGACGACGGCGCCGGGGGTGGCCGCCTTCATCTCCGAGTGCGGGTTGCTGAGCAGCGCGCGACCGGGCTCGCTGCCCTTGAGGAGCTCGGGCAGCGGCGCGTCGACGACGGTCTCCGGCACGGTGCCGGTGAGCGGGACGCTGGGCAGCGCGACGTCCGGGAGCGAGCCGAGGCCCTTCTGGAAGCCGGTGGGCGCCCCGGGCATCGGGACGGGGACGCCGGTCGCCACGGTCGGCGCGTCCATCGGCAGCACCGGGTCGAGGCCCTGGAGCGGGACGATCACCGGCGCCTCGACGGCGGCGGCGGGAGAGGCCAGGGCGGCGGAGGCGAGCGCGGTCATGAGGAGACCCATGCCCGCGTGAGAACGCAGAGTCATACGAGGAGAACGAGCCCCTTGGCCGAAACGTCGCGGGACTAACCCATTAGCAGCAACGCGCAGGCCCTCACCGGTGAAGGCGAGGGCCCGGGTTGACGCGTTGCCGGCGCTCGGGGTGTCAGTGCCGGCGGGCGAGCCGTCCGCCGCGGAGGTAGACGACGACACCGCCGATGATCAGCGCGGCGCTGATCGCGCCCGCGCCCATGAGCTCGGTCTCCATACCGGTGTTGGGCAGCTCCCCACAATCGTGCGGGCCCCCACCGTGACCGGGCTTCTCACAGGTCGGCTTGCCGGTGGGCTGCTCGGTCGGGTGATCGGTGGGGTAGCCGGTGGGGTGATCGGTGGGGTAGCCGGTGGGGTGACCCGTGGGGTGCCCGGTGGGGTGACCGCTCGGGTGACCACTCGGGTGGCCGCCGGGGTGACCGGTCGGGTGGCCCGTGGGATGACCAGTGGGGTGGCCCGTGGGATGACCGGTGGGATGACCGGTCGGGTGCCCGGTCGGGTGCCCGGTGGGATGACCGGTCGGGTGACCCGTGGGATGACCGGTGGGGTGCCCGGTCGGGTGACCGGTCGGATGGCCCGTCGGGTGCCCGGTGGGATGCCCGGTCGGATGCCCGGTCGGGTGACCCGTGGGATGACCGGTGGGGTGCCCGGTCGGGTGACCGGTCGGATGGCCCGTCGGGTGCCCGGTGGGATGCCCGGTGGGGTGACCCGTCGGGTGGCCCGTCGGGTGGTCCGTGGGGTGACCCGTCGGGTGGCCCGTCGGGTGGTCCGTGGGGTGACCCGTCGGGTGATCGGTGGGGTGGCCGGTCGGGTGACCCGGCTGCTCCTCGCCGTATCCGCCCGGACCCTCGCCGTAGCCGTCGGGTTCCTCCGCCTGGTCGCAGAGGTCTCCGACGGCTGCCGCGACGACGCCGCCGAGCTCCATGGTCTTGCCGCAGACGTCCGCCGGCACGGTGGCGTGGGCACGGCCGGCCGTACGGGAGCCGGGACCGTCGCCCGAGCCCGCGTGGGAGTTCGCGGCCAGGGCGAATCCGCCGGTCAGCGACAGGATGCCGGTCGCTGCAGCCGCGGTGAGTACTTTCCTGCTGATGATGGACCGCATACCGCTCTTCCTCTGGAGAAAGGGAGAGACCGGCGAGGATCCCCCCTCGCTCCGACCGGCCTGATCCGCACCGACGTTCAAGGGGGATCGGCCAAAAGGTATGGGTCGACGCCCGGCGTACAGCCGGGGCCACACGGCAGCTGATCAGAAAATCATTCGATCAGCCGACCGTGAGGAACGGCGGCACGGGAGTCCGCCGCAAGTGCCCGTGGGGCCGGTGTTGCCGAGGTGACGTCAGCCGCCGAGCGGGAGACCGCCGGGGACCGGGAGGCCGCCGAGCAGAGGGGCGCCCTTGGTGGCGGTGTTCAGCTGGTCGGCCGCCTTCGTGACGGTCTGGACCGGGGAGCCGTCCGTGGTGCTGCTCAGCATGTCGCTCTTGAGCCCGTTGGCGGCGATCGCTTCGAGTCCACCGTTCAGGCTGGTGGGGGTCAGCGCCTCGGAGGCCATGGCGGGCGCGGCGGCGCCCAGGGCCATCAGCGAACCGGCGACGACCGCGGCGACCTTGGTGGGCTTCATGGAGTGAATCCTTCCTCTGTACGTTCAAGTCACGTTCCGTACAGGGTTCTTGGCGGAATCCTGTACGTCGTCCTGCTTCTGTAACGAGGAGTGAGCGCCCCGGAAACTCCGGGAGGAAGGATTTCTCGGTACTGCACCCGATCGATGCGGGCCGGTGCTATTTGCCGATCGCACACGCCCGTACCGGCCCGGCAAGAGGCCGGGCCGGTACGGGGTGCGGGGTGCTACCGGGCGGGCGGCGGGGGCGTGACCGGCAGCTCGGGCGCGGCGACCGGCGGCTCGACGGGCAGCTCGGGCGCGGCGACCGGGAGCTGCGGGAGCGCGGGCAGCCCCGCGAGGTCCGGCGCGGGCAGGCCGCTGCCGAGCACGGTGGAGACGGCCAGGTTGACCAGCGAGGTCAGCGTCGAGGTGACCTGCGGTACGACTCCGCCGGCGTCGCCGGAGGTGACCGCGGCGAGGAGACCGGCGACGGCCTTCTCGACGCTCGCGAGGGCGTCGGACACGACGTCCGCCGGGGCGGCCTTCCCGGCCGCGGAGGCGGCACCGGCCGCGACGGGCAGACCCACGGACGGCTCCACCGGGAGTTCGGCGACGGGGGGCGTCACCGGCAGCTCGGCCGCGGGGGGTGTGACCGGAAGTTCCGCGGCGGGCGGAGTGGCCGGGAGCTCGGCCGCGGGCGGGATGACCGGCGCGGCGACCGGGAGGTCGGGGGACGGCGGGGTGGCCGGGAGCTGCGGTGCGGGGCCGTCCGGGACGGCGGCCGCGGCCTTCGCCTCCTCGACCGCCGCGGCGATCTTCGCCTTGAAGGCCTCGACGTCGGCCGCGGGCAGCCGGCCCGAGTCGGCCTTGAGCGCGGCCGTGACGAGTTCGGTCACGGGGGTGGTCACCGAGCCGAGCTCGCCGAGCGACTGGGCCTGGGCCAGGAGGGCGGCGGTGTCCGGGACGGGCGCGTGCGCGGCCCGGTCGGCCGCGGGGGACGGGTGGTGTTCGCCGGCGAAGGCGGGTCCCGCCGTGCCGAGGGAGACGGCGGCGGATATCGCCAGGGCGGTGAGACGGCGTATGGCCAGGGGACGCATATGTGTTCCTTTTCCTTATGCGTCGGACAACTGCTCTCTCACCGTGCCTGCGGATATAGCCCTCCGCAACCGTGAAACTACGCAGCGCCACGTCCCCGTTCGAGTGAATCCGCCCCGGGAGCCTGCCCCCGAAGGGGCGTACGCCGTTGCACCGGACGGCGCACGAGGGTGCGGCCGAACGAGTACCGAACCAGTGCGGGCAAGGAAAAAGCCGGTGCGCCCGTCCCGGAGGGGGGCGGGCGCACCGGCTTCGGAAGGACCGATCAGGCGTGCGAGATCAGGCGTTGACGCAGGTGTTGCCGAAGGCCGGGTTCAGCAGACCGATGACGCTGACGGTGTTGCCGCAGAGGTTGACCGGGACGTGGACCGGGACCTGGACGACGTTGCCGGAGAGGACACCGGGGGACTTCACGGCCGCGGCCTCGGCGCCGGCGTCGGCGGAGGCGGCACCGGCGGTACCGGCGACGGCGGCGGCGGCACCCACGGTCAGGACAACGGCCTTGGCGATACGGGACATGGGGAGGTGCTCCTCGATCGAATTCATCCAACTCGGACTGCGCGAACCGTTCGGCCCGTCTCCCTCAACAACGTCCCGGCTTTTCATCGGTTGCTCTCCCGAACGGGTGACGTTCAACCGATCTTTGGGCCATAAGAGGGCCATTCGAGGGACTGGGCGTGGAATGGCGCAACACGCTCAACGAGGAACCGGCCGCCCGGATACGGGAGTTAGCTTTTCCGGGCATCTAATGCGTACTATCGCCCCGGTTCGGGGTTATAACGTTCCCGAACGTTGCTTCCGGGCCCGCCGCGCGTTCACTCATTTCGTGCGGACGACACCTTCATCTCCCCCGGCCTGCTCGGGTCTTCCCTCCCTTCTCTCATCAAAGCGGAGAACCTGTATGCGGAATTCAGCGGTTCTTGCCGTGCGTCGCAGCGTGTTGTGCGCCTTGTCGTGTGCGGCCCTGACCGCCGCGCTGCCAGGCGCCTCCGCAGCAGCGCCCCGGCCCCGGGAGGCGGCCCGCGTCCCCTTCGCCGCGCGCCACCAGGCCGTGCAGCACGGTGGGATCGTGCGCGCCGCCAACACCTCGGTGAAGGGCGCGAAGGGCACCGAGTCGGTCAACGACGGCGCCGGGATCGCGTACGTCGACGTGGACCGCGACCCCCACACGTACAACTCCAGCCGCGCCGAGCTCGCGGTGCCGGCCGGGGCCCGGGTCACCTGGGCCCGGCTCTACTGGGGCGGGAACCTGCGGGTGGGCGAGCAGAAGCCGCCGAAGGACGACGGCCGCGTGCTGATCGCCGAGCCCGGCGGACGGTACAAGGCGCTGCTCGCCGACTCCGTGATCGGCCACCGCGCGGCCGACGGCGCCGACGCCTTCCAGGCCTCCGCCGACGTCACGGACCTGGTCCGCCGGTCGCACCCGGGGCTGTGGACGGTCGCGCAGATCAATGTCGCCATGGGCCGTTCCGCGGTGGGCGGCTGGGGCGGCTGGACGCTCGTCGCCGCGTACGAGAAGGCCTCGGAACCGCTGCGCAGGATCAGTGTCTGGGACGGTTTCGAAACGGTCGGTCCGCGCGCCGGGGAGCTGCGCGTCCCGGTCGACGGAAACCGTTTTCCCAAGGGTGTCTCGGGGCGTCTCGGCCTGATCGCGTATGACGGTGACCGGGGGACTTCCGGGGATTACCTGGCGGTGGAAACGAGCCGTTCGAAGAGCACCCGTCTCTCCGATTCCGCCAATTCCGCGGACGACGTGCTGAACTCCACCGTCACCGAATTCGGCGCCGGTCGTACCGTACGACGGCCCGATCGTACGAACACCCTCGGATACGACTCCGACGTGTTCGATCTGCGGGGGGCGCTGCGTGCGGGGGGCGACCGGGTGCACGTCCGGGTCGGCAGCCGGAAGGACACCGTCTGGCTCGGCGCCGTCTTCTTCCAGGCCGACGTCCGGCGCTGACGTGCTGTCACCACTCGACACGGACCTCGCGTCCGTCACCGTCCTGCACGCGGTCCAGCCCGGCGACGGCGGGGTCGCCCGTGTCGTCGTCGACCTGGTCCGCGCCCAGCGCGCCGCCGGCCTGCGGGTCGCGGTCGCCTGCCCGCCCGGCACCCGACTCTCCGCCGCCGTCCGCGCCGAGGGCGCCGAGACCCACGACTGGCGGGCCGGCCGCGACCCCGGTCCCGCCGTCCTCCGCGAGACGCGGGACCTGGCCCGGCTGATCCGTACGGTCGCGCCCGGGATCGTCCACGCGCACAGCGCCAAGGCCGGTCTGTGCGCCCGACTCGCCGTGCGGGGACGGATTCCGACGGTGTATCAGCCGCACGCCTGGTCCTTCGAGGCCGTCGAGGGGCGGACCGCCGCGGTCGTCCGGCGCTGGGAGCGGTTCGGCGCCCGGTGGGCGGACCGCGTCCTGTGCGTGAGCGAGGCCGAGCGACGTACCGGCGAGGCGGCCGGGGTCGTGGCGGACTGGTCGGTCGTCCACAACGGCGTCGACACGGCCCGGTTCGCCACCGACGGACCGCCGCGCAATCCGGCGCCCACGGTCGTCTGCGTGGGCCGGCTCTGCCGTCAGAAGGGCCAGGACGTGCTGCTCGCCGCCTGGCCCGCGGTCCTCGCGGAGGTGCCCGCGGCCCGGCTCGTCCTTGTCGGCGACGGCCCGGACGCGGAGGCCCTGCGGGCCGCCGCCGGTCCGTCGGTGCGGTTCACGGGGGCCGTCGAGGACCCCGTGCCCTGGTACCGGGCCGCCGACGTGGTCGTCCTGCCGTCCCGCTGGGAGGGCATGGCCCTCGCACCCCTGGAGGCCATGGCCGCCGGCCGGCCGGTCGTCGTCAGCGACGTCGACGGGGCCCGCGAGAGCCTGCCGCCCGCCCATGAACCCCTGTGCCTGGTCCCGCCCGAGGACCCGGCCGCGCTCGCCGCCGCTCTGGGCCGCCTCCTCGGCCGGCCCGAGCTGCGGCACCGCCTGGGCCGTGAGGCCCACGAGCACGTACTCAGCAGATTCGATGTCCGGCGCACCGGCGCGGCCGTCGCGGACGTCTACCGCGAGCTGGCCGGAGTGCGGGGGGCCGAGCACAGAGAGCCGATTGCGCAGTGACCACGGAAAGTACCAGCGTTCCCTCCTCGCCGGGGCCCTGGCCCACGGCGGGCCAGGCCTTCGGCCTCGCCTCCCTCGCGCCCCGCCGCGCCGCGCCCGGCCGGCTCGTGCTGCCGCGCCACCGCCGTGAGCGGCCGCGGTCCGGCGTGGCGGCGCTCGTGGCGGTCGACGCCCTCGCCGTCCTCGCCGCCGCGTCGGTGCTGAGCGCGGCGCACCACGACCTGCGGCTCGTGCTGCCGGTGATGGCGCTCGTCCTCGTCCTCGACGGGCAGGCGGGGCTCTACCGGCCGGCCGCGCACATCCGGGCCCTGGACGAGCTGCCCGCGCTGGGGTCCCGCGCCGGGTTCGCCTGGTGCCTGGCGGCGGCCTCGGTCGCCGCGTACTCCCCTGGTCTGGCGATCGGGCCGTTGCGGCTCTGCGCCGCGTACGGCACGCACGTCGCCCTGGTGTGCCTGGTCCGCGCCGTGGTGCTCGGGCGGCGGCGCCGGATCGCGCGGGAGCGTCCGCGCTCGGCGCTCGTCGTCGGCTCGGCGGGGGCCGCGCGCCGGTTCGCCGCGGCGGCCGCCCAGCACCCGGAGTACGGGGTGCGGCCGGTCGGGATCGTCGGCGTGCCGGAGCAGGGCGGCGCGTCCCGCGCGGTCGGGGAGGCCGGGCTCCCGGTGCTCACGACGACCGAGGAGATCCACCGGGCGGTCATCCAGAACACCGTGCGCGACGCGGTGTTCCTCGACGACGACCCGGGTCTCGTGTCGCTCTTCCAGCAGTACGGCTGCACCACCTGGCGGGTCGGCGGCCGCCACCAGGACGGGCCGATGGGCGCGCACATGTGGGGGTACGCCTGGCAGCGCGTCGTCCCGCTCGGCGAGCGGCGCGGGCGGGCCTCCAAGCGGGCCCTCGACATCGTCCTCGCCGCCCCCGCGCTCGCGCTCGCGCTGCCGGTGCTGCTGCTCTGCGCGCTCGCCGTGCGGCTCTCGGACGGTCCCGGGGTGCTGTTCCGGCAGGAGCGGGTGGGCCAGCACGGGCGCCACTTCACGCTGCTCAAGTTCCGTACGCTGCGGCCCTCCGACGACACCGAGTCGGCGACCCGCTGGAACGTGGCGGGCGACCGGCGGATGAGCGCGGCCGGGAGCTTCCTGCGGAAGACCTCGCTCGACGAGCTGCCGCAGCTGTGGAACGTGCTGCGCGGGGACATGAGCCTGGTCGGGCCGCGGCCCGAACGCCCTTACTTCGTCGCCCAGTTCAGCAAGATCCACGCGGGGTACGCGGCCCGGCACCGGATGCCGGTGGGCCTCACGGGTCTCGCGCAGGTCCACGGGCTGCGCGGCGACACCTCGATCGAGGACCGCTGCCGCTTCGACAACCACTACATCGACCACTGGTCGCTCTGGCAGGACGTCTGCATCCTGCTGCGCACGGCGGCCGGGCTGGTCCGACCCACGGGGAGCTGAGGATGGCCACGGCCGTGACGGTGCCCGGCTCGGGCGTCGACGTACGGGAGTGGGCCCGCCGGGCCGGGGCGTTGTCCCCGGTCCTCGCCGTGATCGCGCTGCTGCTCGTCCCGGGCGGCGGCGGCGCGCAGGGCGGCACCGGCGGCACGGGGACGGTCGCGGACGCGGCCTCCGGGCTCCTGGTCGTGATCTGCCTGGTGCGGGTGCTGCGCGGCGGGGCCCGGCCGCTGACCCGGGCGGCGGCCGTCGTCCTCGGCCTGCCGGTGCTCGGCATCTGCCTGGCCGCGATCACCTCGAACGACCCGGCGGCGAGCCTGCCGGGCGTCGCCCGTTACGTGCAGGTCTTCGTCCTCGTGCCGGCGGCCGTGCTCCTGACGATCCGCGACCGGCGGGACTTCGCCGTGATCGCCTGGGGCCTGGTCGCGTTCGCGCTGCTCCAGGGCGCGGTGGGCGTCGCCCAGTACCTGACGGGCACGGGCGCCTCGTACCAGGGCGAGGACGTCCGGGCCGTCGGCACCTTCGGCGCCACCGACGTGATGGGCATGGCGACGGTCGTCGCGTACGGGCTCGTCGTCGTCACCGGGATCGCGCTCGGCAGCGGTCCCGGCCGCGTCCGCACGGTCGCGACGGTCTGCGCGGCGCTCCTCTTCGTACCCCTCGTGCTGTCGTTCAGCCGGGGCGCGTGGATCGCGACCGTGCTCACCTGCGCGATCCAGCTGCTGCTCGCCGGGGTGCGGCGGGCGGCCCGGGTGGCGCTCGTGGCCGCCGCGCTCGGCGTGGTCCTCGTCGGCGGCCTCGGGGTCGGTTCGACGATGGTGAAGGAGCGGGTCGGCAGCATCACGCAGGTGGCGGCCGCGCCGGACCAGTCCGTGACCGACCGGTACACGATGTGGGCGGCGTCCGGGCGGATGTGGCGTACGGAGCCGGTCACGGGCATCGGCCTCAAGGGCTTCCCCCAGTACCGCGACTCGAACGCCTCGCTCGCGCTCTCCTCCGGCAGCGACACCGCCGGCGCGGGCGCCGCCTTCGCGCGCCAGCCGCTGCTGTCCCCGCACAACATGTACCTCCTGGTGCTGAGCGAGCAGGGCCTGGTGGGGCTGCTCGCCCTGGCCGGCAGCTGGCTGGCGCTGCTCGTCGGCGCGCTGCGGCGGCAGCGGCTCGGCGCGGACTGCGCGCTCGTCGCGACGGGCCTGCTCGCCTGGCAGCTCATCGACTTCTTCTACGCGGACATCGGCGGCCCGTCGACCGTCCTGATGTCGGTCGTGTTCGGTCTGGCGGCCTGGTGGTCGCTGGCGGAGGTGAGGCGTGCGTGACCCGTGGGCCGGGGCACCGGAGCCCACGGACGCGCCGTGGGCCGAAGGGCCCCGCCCCTCGCCCCGGCCGCCCTGCGGCACCCCCCTGACCGACCCCTGGCCGACCTCGCCTCCGGGCCCCACGGACTCCCCGTGGCCCCCGGGGGCCGTCGTGCTGCCGGGGGCGAGCCCGCCGGTGGGCGGACCGGGAGCGGGCTCCACCGGGGCCGGTGCGGCGTCCGGGCAGGGTGCCGGGACCTCCACGGCCGCGAGGACGGCCGGCACGGCCGCCGGCGCCGTCGTGGCGGGCGCGAGGGCTGCCCGCACCGCCCGAGCCGCCGCTGCCGGGCCGCGCGCCGTATCCGGCCCCGGGTCGGCGGAACCCGGACGGGCCTGTGCGGGCGCCGGGTTGCTCGCCGGGGCCCGGCGCGTGGCGCGCCGTCCCGTCCCGCCCCCTCCCGCGCCCGCGCGGCCCGTGGCAGCCGCCCCGCCCTCCGGCCGCCGCGCGCACGCACGCCCGCGCGCGGCCCGCGAAGGGGCGCCCGGGGGCGGCGGGTTCCTCGCGAAGGCGGCGGCCGTGACGGCGGGGCTCACCGCGGCCGGGGCGGTGCTCGGGCTCGTGCGGGACCAGATCATGGCCGGGTACTTCGGCGCCGGGGCCGGCACCGACGCGTTCCTGGTGGCGTGGACCGTGCCCGAGTTCGCCTCGACGCTGCTCATCGAGGACGCGATGGCGCTGATCCTGGTGCCCGCCTTCTCCCGCGCCCTGGCCCGCCGTTCGGCCGGGCTGCCCGGCGATCCGGTGCGCGACCTCGTGCGCGGGACGCTCCCCCGGCTCGTCCTGACCCTGGGCGTCGTCGCCGTCGTCCTGATCCTCGCCGCACCGCTGCTCGTGGCCGCGCTCGCGCCGGGCCTGCCCGACCCGTCGCTCGCCGTCGACTGCACACGCCTCACCGGGACCTGCGTGCTGTCGTTCTCCCTGGTGGGGTACTGCTCGGCGGCACTGCGGGCACACGGGCGGTTCCTGCCGCCGGCCGCGATCTACGTCGCGTACAACGTGGGGATCATCGGCACGATCCTGGTCCTCCGCGAACCGTTCGGGGTGCGGTCCGCCGCCGCCGGGGTCGCCGTCGGCGGCGTCCTGATGGTCCTCGTCCAGGCGCCTTCGCTCCTGCGGGAGCTGAAGGCCCCCCGGCGGAGGGGATCGACGCCACCCGCTCCCGCCTCCACCGGCGAAGGACGCGTCCTCGCCCTCGGTCTCATCGCGCCCGTCGTCGCGTTCTCCCTGTGCCGCCAGTCCCAGACCCTGATCGAGCGGTTCCTCGCCTCCCCGCTGCCCGCCGGCGCCATCTCGCACCTGAACTACGCGCAGAAGGTCGCGCAGATGCCGATGATCCTCTCCCTGATGCTGTGCACGGTCAGCTTCCCGGTGGTCGCCCGCGCGCTCGCGGCCGGCGACCCCGAGGCGGCCCGTCGCCGGGTCGAGCGGGATCTGCTGCTCGCCGCCCTCGTCGTGCTGGTCGGCACGTCGACGGTGATCGCCGCCGCGCCCCGGATCGTGGAACTGCTCTTCGAGCGCGGCGAGTTCACGGGGGCGGACACCACCGCCACCGCCGCCGTCATGCGGGTGTACGCGCTCGGCCTGCTCGGCCAGACGATGGTCGGCGCCCTCGTCCGCTGCTACTTCTCCGCCGCCCGCCCCCTCTGGTACCCGGCCGCCGCCATGGCCGCCGGTCTCGCCACGACCGCCGCCGCCGGCGTCCCCGGCGCCCACTACTGGGGCGCGGTCGGCATCGCCGCCGCCAACGCCCTCGGCATCACCCTCAGCGCCGTCCTGCTGCTGCGGGGGGCGCACCGCCAGGCCGTCCCGGTCCACGTCGACCGGCTCGGCGAGGGACTCCTCAGGCTCGCCACCGCCGGCGCCTGGGCCACCGGCGCCGGCTGGCTCTGCCAGCTGGCGATCGGCTCCGCCGTCCTCGCCGTCGCCGTCGCCGGCCTCGTCGTCGTCGGCGTCTTCGTGCTCTTCATCGCCTGCGTCGCCAAGGCGCCCGACATCCCGCCCCTGCCCCGCTCCGCCTTCCGGAGGACCCCCCATGCCCGCCGCCACCGCGCTGCGCCGTCTGCTGCCGAAGCCGCCTCTGTGGAAGCCGCCCCTGTGGGTGGCGATGTACCACTCGATCACGGACACCGCTGACGATCCGTACCGGGTGACCGTCTCCCCCGTGCGCTTCGCCCGGCAGCTGCACTGGCTCGGCGACCGGGGGCTGCGCGGGGTGTCGGTGCGGGAGCTGCTCGACGCCACCGCCGAGGGCCGCGCCAAGGGGCTCGTCGGCCTGACCTTCGACGACGGGTACGCGGACTTCCTCGACTCGGCACTGCCGATGCTCCAGCGGCACGGTTTCACGGCGACGGTGTACGTCCTGCCGGGCCGTCTCGGCGGCGAGAACGGCTGGGACTCGGCGGGGCCGCGGAAGCCGCTGCTCGACGAGGACGGGATCCGGCGGATCGCCGACGCCGGGATGGAGGTCGGCTCGCACGGCCTGCGGCACGTCCCGCTGACCGAGGCCGACGACACGACCCTCGCCGCCGAGACCCGGCACAGCCGTGAGCTCCTGGAGGAGATGACCGGTCGGCCGGTGGAGGGCTTCTGCTACCCGTACGGGCAGGTCGACCCGCGGGTGATCCGCGCCGTGCGGAAGGCCGGCTACCGCTACGGCTGCGCGATCGACCCGGGCCCGCACACCGGCACGTACGCCCTGCCCCGCGTCCACATCGGCGAGAACGACACCCCATGGCGGCTCACGGCCAAGCGCGTCCTGCACCCGCTGCGCCGCCACCACCCCGCCGACCTGCTGTCCGCCGCGTACGGTCCCACCGCACACGGCCCGGCCCCGGTCGGTGCGCCGTGAAGGTCCTGCACGTCATCACCGGTCTCGGCATCGGCGGCGCCGAGCAGCAGCTGCGGCTGCTGCTCCGCCACCTCCCGGTGGACGGCGGGGTGGTCACGCTCACCAACCCGGGCGCCGTCGCCGCCGGCATCGAGGCCGACGGGACGTCCGTCATCCACCTCGGCATGGCCGGGAACCGCGACGTCGGGGCGCTGCCCCGGCTCGCCCGGATCGTCCGGCAGGGCCGCTACGACCTCGTGCACACGCATCTCTACCGGGCGTGCGTGTACGGCAGGACGGCGGCCCGGCTCGCCGGGGTCCGCCGGGTCATCGCCACCGAGCACTCCCTCGGCGAGACCCAGATCGAGGGCCGGCCGCTGTCCGCGGGCACCCGCGCGCTCTACCTGGCGTCCGAGCGGCTCGGCACCTCCACGGTCGCCGTCTCGCCGAGCGTCGCCCGCCGGCTCGCGGACTGGGGCGTGCCCCCGCAGCGGATCCGGGTGGTGCCGAACGGCATCGAGACCGGCCGGTTCGCCTTCGACGCACGCGCCCGGCGCCTCACCCGGGGCGTGCTCGGCATCCCCGAGGACGCGTACGTCGTCGGCGGGGTCGGGCGGCTCACGCCGGGGAAGCGGTTCGACCGGCTGATCCGGGCGGTGGCCCAGGTGCCGGAGGCGCGGCTGCTCCTCGTCGGCGAGGGCGAGCACCGCGAGGAGCTGCTGCGGGTGGCGCGGGAGTGCGGGGCGGCCGGCCGGGTCCTGTTCTTCGGGGCCTGCGAGGACCCGCCGTCCGGCGGCCCGCAGGGGCCCATGCTGCCCGAACTCCTCGCCGCCATGGACGTCTTCGTGTCCACCTCCCCCGACGAGACCTTCGGGCTCGCGGTCGTCGAAGCCCTCGCGGCGGGTCTTCCCGTGCTGTACGTGGCCTGCCCGGCGATCGACGACCTGCCCCCGGACGCGGCACCGGGCGCACGCCGGATCGGCGAGTCCGTGTCCGAGCTGGTCTCCGCGCTGCGCGGCATCCGGGACGCCCGGCTCGCCCGGCTCCCGCAGCCGGCGGCCGCCCGCCGCTACGACATCGCGCACAGCGCACGGCAGTTGATGTCCCTCTACGACCAGGCCGTCCACGGCATCCCCTCCCCCGCGAAGTGAGAGAACCCGTCCCATGAACACCACCCCACCCCGCGCCCTCCTCCCCGCCGGCCTGCGGTCCCCCGGCCGCTGGGCGGTCCTGCCCGCCGCCGTCCTCGCCGGCGCGGTCCTCGGCGGCGGCTACGGAGCGCTGAAGACCCCGGAGTACGCGGCGACCAGTTACGTCATCGTCGTACCGGCCGAGAAGGCCGACCCGGCGGGGGCGCTCGGCTTCGCCCAGGCGTACGGGCGGGTCGCCACCGACATCGCGGTGACCGGAGACGCCCAGGTGTGGGCGGGCGTCACCGCCGACACCCTGCGGAAGAACGTGCAGGCGGCGACCTCCCCGGACGCGCCGATGATCTCGATCACCGCGCGCGCGGCGAAGCCCGCCCAGGCGGTCTCCATGGCCGACGGGGTGGCCCGCGCGCTCATCCTGAACAGCTCGCACGTGGCGGGCAGCACGGGCGTGAAGGTCGTCCAGTTCTCCCGCGCCACCAAGCCCGTCGCGCCCGTCTCCCCCTCCGCGCCGCTGTCCGCGCTCGTCGGCGGCTGCGCGGGCGGCCTCCTCGGCGGCCTGGCCCTCCTGGTCCGCCCGAAGCGCTCCGCCGCGCGCGGCGAGGCCCGGCACTCCCGGCAGGCGACCGCCCCGGCCGGATCCGCCTCGGTGCCCGCCCCGGCGGCCGCCGCGCACCAGACGGAGGCGGTGTGAGCCCGAGGGCCTCCGCCCCGGGCGGGCTGCGCACCGAGGTCTGCCGTGACGAGGAGGAGTTCGGGCGGCTCTCGGCCGAGTGGACGGCGCTGTACGGGCGCTGCTTCTCCGCCACGCCGTTCCAGTCCCACTCCTGGCTGCACTCCTGGTGGCTCTCGTACGGCCGTCCCGGTGCGCTGCGGGTGGTGCTCGTACGACGGGACGGCGGCGAACTCGTCGCCGCCGCGCCCCTGATGCGGGCCCGCGGGCCGCTGCCCGTCCTCACCCAGCTCGGCGGCGCCATCACCGACTTCACGGACGTCCTCCTCGACGACGACTGCCCGGACGCGGCGCCCGCCCTCGCCGGGGCCCTCGCGCGGGCCGCCCGCGGCGCGGTCCTCGACCTGCGGGAGGTCCGGCCCGGAGCGGCCAGCGAACGCGTCTTCGCCCACTGGCGCGGCCCTCGCCGCCGGCTGCCCGACTCGCTCTGCCTGGAGCTGCCCGCCGTCCCCATGGAGGGCCTCCTCGAACGGATCCCGTCCGGGAAGGCCCAGCGGGTCCGCGCCAAGCTGCGGAAGCTGGACGCGCTCGGCATCGACGCGCACGTCGTGACCGGCGAGGAGGTCCCCGCCGCCCTCGACCGGCTCCTGAAGCTCCATCAACTCCAGTGGCAGGGGCGGGGAGTCACCACCGAGCACACCAGCGAGCGGTTCGCCCAGCACCTCACCCGGGCCGTGCGGCCCATGGTCGAGCGCGGCGACGCGATGGTCACCGAGTTCCGGCTCGCCGGGGACGTGGTCGCCGCCGACCTCACCCTGATGTCCCCGC
Organism: Streptomyces nymphaeiformis; assembly: GCF_014203895.1. GTDB lineage: Bacteria > Actinomycetota > Actinomycetes > Streptomycetales > Streptomycetaceae > Streptomyces > Streptomyces nymphaeiformis. The sequence continues at coordinate 153,509 of NZ_JACHJY010000006.1, forward strand.
GGCTCGCGGGCGGCTATCTGTACGGCGCCGACCCCGCGCTGCGCGCCCGCAAGGTCGACGTGGCGACGATGCTGCTGCGGCACGGGGCGCGCGAGACCAGCGCGGGCGGGCGGGCCACGCTCAGCATGCTGCGGGGCAGCGAGTCGTACAAGCAGCACTGGCGCCCCGAACCGGTGCGCAACCGCCGGCTGCTCCTCGCCGGGCGCGGTACGGCGCCGCTGCTCTGGCTGCGCGCGGGCGCGGCCGCCGCCCGGCGCCGGGCGGCCCGGCAGGCGCGGGAACGGGCCTGGGTGGGGCGGATGCTCGGCCGCGGCGGCGGCGGATGAGTTCCGCCACCACCGCCGTGAGCGGTGTCAGAAGGGCCAGACCTCCTTCAGGGTGTTCTGCCAGTCGAGGTCGACATCGTCCTTCCAGTCGTCCTTGGGGACGCAGAGGGACCCACCGAGCCAGTTCTCCACCCACGAACCGAGGTCGACGGTCCAACAGTCGGGCTCGGGCTTCGGCTCAGGCTTGGGCTCCGGCTTCGGCTCGGGCTTGGGTTCCGGCTTCGGCTCAGGCTTCGGCTCGGGCTTGGGTTCCGGCTTCGGCTCAGGCTTGGGTTCCGGCTTCGGCTCAGGCTTGGGTTCCGGCTTCGGCTCAGGCTTCGGCTCGGGCTTCGGCTCCGGCTCCGGCTTCGGCTCGGGCTTGGGTTCCGGCTTGGGCTCAGGCTTCGGCTCAGGCTTCGGTTCCGGCTTCGGTTCCGGCTTCGGCTCAGGCTTCGGTTCCGGCTTGGGCTCGGGCTTCGGCTCAGGCTTCGGTTCCGGCTTCGGCTCGGGCTTCGGTTCCGGCTTGGGCTCGGGCTTCGGCTCGGGGAGCGTCGGATCGGTCGGCTCCGTCGGGAGTTCCGGTTCCGTGCCGTACATCGCCTGTCGGAACACCAGCGAGGACTGCGGATTGTCGTCGCACTGCCAGACGCCGTGCGGGCAGTAGTCGGTGATCGTGTGATACAGCGGCTTGTGCTGCTTCATCCAGTCCAGCATGCGCCGCATGTATTCCGGGTTGTCGCCGTTCCGGAAGAGCCCCCATTCGGGGTAGGAGATCTGCTTTCCGTGCTCGGCGGCGAAATCGACCTGCTTCTGGAGGCCGTACGGTTCGCTGACGTGCCGGTCGAAACCGATCCCCGCCGGCTGGTCGTACGAGTCCATGCCGATGATGTCGACGACGTCGTCGCCCGGATAGCACTCGGTCCAGGGAATCGCGTCGAGGCCCCGGCTGGGGTTGAAGTCGAAGCGGAACTTCTGTCCCGGTACGGAACGCATCGCGGTGACGATCCGGTTCCAGTACTTCTTCCACGCGGTGGGGTCGGGGGCGCACCGGTGGCTGTAGGTGGTGCCGTTCATCTCCCAGCCGAGGACGACGACCGTGTCGAGGGCGCCTTGTTCGACGAGGTGTTCGGCGAGGGCCGTGAAGTGGTGGTCGTAGTAGCCGGCGGCGCCGAGCTGGAGCTGGCGGCGGACCTCGCGGTCGGAGAGGCGGGCCTCGTTGCGCTCCAGCATGGGCACGTTGAGGACGAACATGCGGTCGGTGCGGGAGTTGCGCCAGTCGGCCCAGGCCTCCAGGAAGCCGGGCTGCCCCTCGATGTCCGACCAGAGGTCGCCGGGCAGGTAGGTGTGGCCGACGCGGAGTTCGTGGCCGCCGAGCCAGCGTTCGAGCTGGCCGATGCGGGTGACCCCGAGCCTGCCCGAGTCGAGGAAGGCGCCCATGGCGACGCCGGCGAGGGCCGGGCCGGGGTCTTCCGCCGCCGGGGCCGTCACGGATTCGGCTGCTTGGGCGGGGGCGGAGAGCAGGACGGAGCCCGAGGCGAGGAGGCCGGCGGTGAACACCCCCAGCCATGCTCTCGGTCTTCTCCGGTATGCCGATGCCATGGCCGCTCCTTCGCGTATGCCATTTGATGATCCGTCAATCAGATGTTCCGAAAGTATTCCTAATGAGCCGACCGTGAACTCGGCTCCCCTCCGCTCCGTAGTCCATTAGAGGATTTCATCGCCCAGTTGGGGCACCCGAGATGAAGGGCATGCCGTGCCGCCCAATCAGCGTTTCGACACCAGCGTCCCCACCGTCCTCGTGCGGCTCGACCGGAATCCCTTCCATCACGGCACGCTCGGCGCCGCGCGTTCGCTGGGGCGGGCGGGAATTCCGGTCCACGCCGTCATCGAATCGAGCACCAGTCCCGTCGCACATTCGCGCTATCTCTGTTCGGTCCGGGTGCGCCCCGGGACGGATTCCGGCACCGCGCTCTCCGCCCTCCTGACCCGGATCGCGGACGAGATCACCGACGACCCGTCACATCCCGTGCTCGCCGTGCCGCTGGACGACGTCAGCGCCCTCGCCCTGGCCCGCCACCGCCCCGGACTCGTCCCCCGCCTCCTGCTGCCCGAGCAGACCGAGGAGCAGCTCCTGAAGGTCGCGGACAAGGCGGAACTCGCCGAGACCTGCGCCGAGCTGGGCCTGCCCCATCCCCGTACCGAGATCCCCGAGGGCGCCGACGAGGCCGCCGCCATGGCCTGGTCGCTCGGCCTCCCCGTGGTCGCGAAGTGGAGCCGGCCCTGGCTGCTCCCGGCCGGCGGCGGGCTGCGGAGCACCTCGATCGTGCGCTCCCTGGCCGAGGTGCGGGAGCTGTACGCCCGCACCCCGGAGGCCGGCAGCCGGCTGCTGCTCCAGGAGCTGCTCCCGGCGGGCCGGGACCTCGACTGGTTCTTCCACGGGTACGTGGACGCGGCGGGCCGCTGCCCGACCGGATCGACCGGCCGCAAGGAGCGCTCCTGGCCGGACGGGGCCGGGCTCACCGCCTCCGGACGCTGGACGGTGAACCCGAGCGTGGAGCGGACGGCCCGCGATCTGCTCGACGCGCTGGGCTACCGGGGCGTGTGCGACCTGGACTTCCGGCTGAACCGGGCGACCGGCGCGTACCACCTGCTCGACTTCAACCCCCGGCCCGGCGCCCAGTTCCGGCTCTTCACCGACCCGGACGGACTGGACGTGGTCCGGGCGCTGCACCTGGACCTCACCGGCCGCCCCGTACCGCCGCACTCCCCCGCGTACGGCCGGCGGTTCCTGGTCGAGAACTACGCCGCGCTCTCGCTGCTCGCCTCCCCGCGCCGCCGGTACGCCCCCGAGCCGGGCGCCGCGCGGGGGCGGACCGAGTGCGCCTGGTTCGCGGCCGACGATCCGGCGCCCGCGCTGGCCATGGGCGCCGCCTGGCTCGCACACCTGCTGCGCAAGGCCCTCGCCGCGCTCCGCCGGGTGCTCGCGTCCCGCCGGAGGGACCCGGCCGTCACCGCCGCGCCGCCCGCGGCCCGTACCGCCGGCGACCAGCTCGCCCCACGATGAACACGGAAGGCACGATGTCGACGTCGATGTACGACCTGGTGGTCGTCGGTGCCGGCCCCTACGGCCTGTCCGTGGCCGCCCACGCCGCGGCCCACGGACTGGGCCTCCGGACTTTCGGCCGCTCGATGGACTCCTGGCACGCCATGCCCTCCGGGATGTTCCTGAAGTCGGAGCCCTGGGCCTCCCACCTCTCCGACCCGGCGGGCTCATACGGCCTCGACGCCTACGCGGCGGCCAGGGGCGTCCGCGCCGAGCACGGCCTCCCCCTCCCGGTCGGCTTCTTCGCCGCGTACGGCGACTGGTTCGCCCGGCAGGCCGTGCCCGCCCTCGACGAGCGGCTCATCGGCTCGGTCGCGCCCGCCGCCGACGGCTTCGAGCTGCGCACCGAGGACGGCGAGGCCGTGCGCGCCCGGACGGTGGCGCTGGCCGTCGGCGCCCTGCCGTTCCTGGAGATCCCCGGACCCCTGCGGGCACTGCCCCGGCGGTACGTCACCCACTCCAGCCACCACGGCGAGCTCGACGGCTTCGCCGGCCGGGACGTCACCGTCGTCGGCGCCGGGCAGGCGGCCCTGGAGACCGCCACGCTCCTCGTCGAGCGGGGCGCCGCCGCCGTACGGATCGTCGCCCGCGCCGGCCGGCTGAACTGGAACACCCTGCCGCCGCCCCTCGACCGCGGCCCGTGGCGCTCGCTGCGCGCCCCGCACACGGGGCTCGGCTGCGGCTGGCGGAACAGGCTGTACGCGGACGCCCCCGGGGTCTTCCGGCGCCTTCCGGCCGCCACCCGCGAGCGGATCTTCGACTCGGCGCTCGGTCCTGCGGGCGCCTGGTGGCTCCGCGAGCGGTTCGCGGCGGTCGGCGACGTCCGCCTGGGGCAGCGGGTCACCTCGGCGAGGGTGACCGGGGACGGACGGCTCCGGCTCGACGTGGCGGGGCCGGACGGGACGACGGTGCTGGAGACGGACCACGTGATCGCGGCGACCGGATTCACCCCGGGCCTGGACCGGGCCGGGGTCCTCTCCCCCGCGCTGCGCGGGGCGCTGCGCAGGGTCGGGCCGGGCGGCGCCCCCGAGGTCGGCGGCCTCTTCGAGTCCTCCTGGCCGGGCCTCTTCCTCGCCGGGCTGCTCACGGCCCCTTCGTACGGGCCGTCGACGCGGTTCGTGTTCGGCGCCGCGTACACGGCGGGACGCCTGGTGAAGGGGGTCAGGCGGCGGCTGCGGGCGGGCGCCGGGCGTGGGGTCCCCGGGCGGCCGCACACGGGCGGGAAGGCGCCGGTCCCGGCGTGACGGGGGGCCGGCCCCGGGGAGCGGATGCTCTCCGGGACCGGCCCTCCGTGCCTGCGGGCGCCGGGACTCAGGCGTTGATGCAGGTGTTGAAGGCGGCCGGGTTCAGCGCGCCGATGACGTTCACGCTGTTGCCGCAGACGTTGATCGGGACGTGGATCGGGATCTGCACGACGTTCCCGGAGAGGACGCCCGGCGAACCGACGGCGAGGCCGGTCGCGTCCGCGTCGGCGAAGGCGGGGGACGCCACACCCATGGCCATGACGATTCCGGCGATGACGGCCGCGGCCTTCTTACAGTTCATTGCGTCTGAATCCTTTCCTCGGCGGAATGAATTTCCGCTGCACACAACACAACGACCATGCCGCACAGAGGAAACCGGAATAACACCGACACCCGCTCTTTCACCCCATTGCCCGCACGGAAAAGGGCCGGCGGGAACGTGTTCGCTCCCGCCGGCCCCGTCGTGCGCGAGACGGATCAGCTGTTGTAGGCGCCGTTCCCGGAGAGGACCGGGATGTCCTCGACCAGGTGCGACAGCGGCTCGTCGCCCTTGGCCTGCGTGGAGTTCTCGGTGCACTGCTGGTTCTGCGGGGAGGACAGGACGTTGATGTCCTGGACGGCGACCGGGACGAGGAGGCCGAAGACGGAACCGACGTTGCCCTTGACCGGGGCGCCCAGGCAGAGCTTGTTCAGCGAGCCCTGGACGGCCGAGAACTGCGGGCTCATGTCGCCGTGGGTCGTGGAGTTGCCGAACGACTGGTGCGCGTTGTTGCCGCTGAGCGAGGTCGTGCCGCCGTCGTCGGCGATGGCGAGCGCCGGGGAGGCCGCCGCAGCAGAAGCGCCGACAACAGAGGCCGTCACAGCCGCAGCCGCCATAATCTTCTTGATCACGGTGATTCCGTTCCTGTTCCCACCAATCGACCTGATTGATGCGACGGGATCAACTGCGGTCGCGGACTTTGGTTCCGGCACTTCACTCGTTCGACTGTGTCCGTGTTTCGCGCTGCCGCGCACGCTCCGCCAAGAGGGTGACACAGCGGAACCCCCGCGCTCGGCGGCCTGTTGATCAGGTCGCTCCCTGCACGGAGCCGGTTCTAGAAGGGAACTCCCGTGATCAAGAAGGTTATGGCCACCGCGGCCGCAGCCGTCTCCATCGTCGGCGCCACCGCCGCCGTCGCCTCCCCCGCGCTCGCCATCGCCAACGACGGCGGCACCACGTCGCTCTCGGGCAACGGCGCGCACCAGGAGTTCGGCAACTCCGCCACCTACGGCAACATGAGCCCGCAGTTCGCGCTCGTCCAGGGCTCCCTGAACAAGCCCTGCATCGGCCTGCCGGCCAAGGTCAACGCCGGTTCGCTCATCGGCGCCATCCCGATCGCCGTCCAGGACATCAACGTCCTGTCGTCCCCGCAGAACCAGCAGTGCACCGAGAACTCCACCCAGGCCAAGGGCGACGAGCCGCTGTCGCACATCCTGGACGACATCCCGGTCCTGTCGGGCAACGGCGTCGGCAACAGCTGACGTTCCGCCTGAGCGCGACGACGTTCACACGTCAGGGGCCGCCCTCCGGGGCGGCCCCTTTCGTCTGCTCCGGCTCCGCTACCAGGTCGGCCAGACCGGCGTCGCCATCAGACGCTCCCACTCCCGGTCGGGCATCCCCGGCACCGCCCGCCCCGCCTGCACCCACTGGGTGACCAGCGCGGAATAGACGGGGAACGGAGTACTGTCGGCCGGAGGCGGGTCACTCACATATCGGCTCTTCGGAATGAAGGCCATCCGTTCCCATTTTCCGGGATCCGGCGCCATTTTCGCTCCTTCCGCTGCGATTCCCGCATCATTACACAGGCGCCGCAGGAGAGTGATTCGACCTGTTCATGTCGCGTCGCGTACCTGTGTGCGAGCGGGTCGAAAATACGGTGCGGGCATGAAATTCCCGCGCCCCCGGCCGGCTCGGCGTCCGCTGCTCGCCGCGACCGCCCTCGCCGCCCTCACCGCCCTCGCCCCCGGCGCCCTCGCGCTCGCGCCCACCGGTCTCCCGGCCCCCGAGAAGGGTCTCAACCTCCTCGTCGTCGGCATCGACAGCCGCAAGAACGTCACTCCTGAGGAGAAGGAGCGCTTCCACCTCGGCGGGCACGAGTGCGACTGCACGGACGTGATGATGCTCGTGCACGTCTCCGCGGCGAACGACCGCGTCGAGATCGTGAGCATGCCGCGCGACTCCCTCACCACGCTCCCCGCGGGACACGTCGACCGGCGCACCGGGCAGACGCACCCCGCCCACCCGGCGAAGATCAACAACGCCTGGGCGGAGGGCGGTTCCTCCCTCGCCGTGGAGACCGTCGAGTCGAGGACCGGACTGCCCGTCCACCGCTACCTGGAGATCGACTTCCGGCGGTTCATGGACACCGTGGACCGCGTCGACGGCGGCGTCCCGATCTGTACGGAACAGCCGCTCAAGGACCCGTCCACCGCCATCGACCTCCAGCCCGGGACCAAGTGGGTCGCGGGCGGCGAGGCCCTCCAGTACGTCCGCTCCCGGAAGGCCGACGGGAAGATGGACTTCGGCCGCATCCAGAAGCAGCAGCAGTTCGTCGTGAACACCCTGCGCCGGCTCCACGACGGGATCCTCGACGACCCGGCCGCGCTGAAGGCCTTCGCGGCCACCCTGCGCGGCACCGGCGCGGTCGAGCGGGGGATCTCCACGGCCGAGCTGCTGACGCTCGCCGCGCACCTGCGGGACCTGCCCCCGGAGCGCATGGAGTTCGCGACCGTGCCCGTCCGGGGCTTCAACCCGGACATCGAGGGCGTCGGATCCACCCTCGCCTGGGACGAGGAGGGCGCCGCGGAGGTCTTCGGGCGACTGGCCGAGGACCGGCCGCTGCCCGCCGCCGAGGCCGTCGCGCCGAGCGAGATCCCGGTGGGCGCGTACAAGCCCTCGAAGGGGTCATCGCTCATCTGCCCGTAGTCCGTCCGATGGACATCCCGGAACCTCCGGGCCGCTGACCAGTTGATCAGCACGGCTCGGCATTCAGCCAGTCAGTATCGGAAAGGCCAGAACCATGAAGAAGCTCCTCGCGACGGCCGCTGTGGCCGCGTCCGTCCTCGGCGCGACGGCCGCGGGTGCCGGGCAGGCGCTCGCGATCGCCGACGACGGTGGCACCACCTCGCTGTCGGGCAACGGCGCGCACCAGGAGTTCGGCAACTCCAAGACCTACGGCGACATGAGCCCGCAGTTCGCGCTCGTCCAGGGCTCCCTGAACAAGCCCTGCGTCGGTCTGCCGGCCAAGGTCAACGCCGGTTCGCTCATCGGCCTCATCCCGATCTCGGTCCAGGACGTCAACGTCCTGTCCTCCCCGCAGAACCAGCAGTGCACCGAGAACTCCACCCAGGCCAAGGGCGACGAGGCGCTGTCGCACATCCTGGACGACATCCCGGTCCTCTCCGGCAACGGCGCCGGCAACAGCTGAGCGACGACGCCAGGACACGGCGCGGCCCCGCCGCCCCTCCTCGGAGGGGTCGCGGGGCCGTCCCCGTTCCCGGCTCGTCTCAGAGCTTCCGGGCCAGTTCGGCCGGGTCGGTGACCGGCGCGTCGCAGGTGAAGTGACGGCACACGTACGCGGCGGGCGACCCGGCCACCAGCGGCCGGTCCTTCAGCAGCGGGAACTCCCCGCTGTCGGGGGCTCCGGTGGCGACGACCGCCCCGGGAGTGGCCGCCGCCAGGGCCGTGCGCCGCAGCTCCCTGAAGACCGGGTCGGCGGCGTCGCCGACGACGGCGATCTCACGGGGCCCGTCGAGGAGGGCCTCCGCGACGGCCAGGCCCCAGCCGATGAAGCGGGGCGCGCGCGGTCCGAGGGCCTTGACCACGCCGAGGGCGCCCTCGGCGGCGGCGCGGTGGGCCTCGGAGCCGGTGTGCGCCGCGTACGAGAGGAGCGCTCCGGCGGCGGCGGTCCAGCCCGACGGGGTGGCGTTGTCGGTGGGGTCCTGCGGGCGCCGGATGAGGGCCTCGGCGTCGTGGGCCGTGTCGTACAGCGCGCCGCCCTCGGCGGTGAAGCGGTCGAGGACGAGGTCCAGGAGGAAGCCGGCGAACTCCAGCCAGGCGCCCTCGCCGGTGACGGCGGCGAGGGCGAGGAACCCCTCGGCGACGTCGGCGTAGTCCTCCAGGACACCCGCGTTGGTCCCGGCCCGGCCGTCCTTGGAGGTACGGGTGAGCCGGGCGGACTCGTCCATGTGGACGCGGACGAGGAGGTCGGCGGCCTCGGTGGCACGCTCGACCAGGTCCGGGCGGTCGAAGAGGGCGCCGGTCTCGGCCAGGGCGGCGATCGCGAGGCCGTTCCAGGCGGCGACGACCTTGTCGTCACGCCCTGGACGCTCGCGCTCCTCGCGGGCGGCGAGGAGCCGGGCCGCGATCGAGGCGATCCGGTCGGCGTCGGCAGGGCCCGCCTCCCGCGGAAGCTGGAGGACGGAGCTGCCGTGCTCGAAGGTGCCGTCCTCGGTGACGCCGTAGTGGGCGGCGGCGAGGGCGGCGTCCTCGGCGCCGAGGACGTCCGTGAGCTGCTCGGGGGTCCACACGTAGAAGGCGCCCTCGACGTGCTTGCCCGTGCCGTCGTCGCTGTCGGCGTCGAGCGCGGAGGCGAAACCGCCCTCGGGGGTGCGGAGCTCCCGGACCATGAAGTCGGCGGTCTCCAGGGCGACCCTGCGGGCCGGCTCGCTGCCGGTGGCCTTCCACAGGTGCGCGTACACCCGGCAGAGCAGGGCGTTGTCGTAGAGCATCTTCTCGAAGTGCGGGACGACCCAGGCGCGGTCCACGGCGTACCGGGCGAAGCCGCCGCCCAGCTGGTCGTAGATGCCGCCGCGGGCCATCGCCTCGCAGGTGTCGGCCACCATCTGCAGGGCCCCCTCCGCTCCCGTACGGGCGTGGTGGCGGAGCAGGAACTCCAGGGCCATCGACGGCGGGAACTTGGGGGCGCCGCCGAAGCCGCCGCGGGTCGCGTCGTACTCGCGGGTCAGCGCGAGCAGGGCCCCCGCCAGCTCCTCCTCGCCGGGGACGCCGTCGCCCCCGTAGGCCAGGGAGCGGCCCGCCAGGTCCTTCACGATGCGGTCCGCGACCTCGTCGACCTCCCCGCGGCGGTCGGCCCAGGCCGACCGGACGCCTTCGAGGACCTCGGGGAAGGACGGCATGCCGTGCCGGGGCTCCGGCGGGAAGTACGTACCGAAGTAGAAGGGGGCGGCGTCCGGGGTGAGGAAGACGGTCATCGGCCAGCCGCCCTGACCCGTCGCGGCCTGCACGGCCTCCATGTAGACGGCGTCGACGTCGGGCCGCTCCTCGCGGTCGACCTTCACGGCGACGAAGTTGTCGTTGACCAGGGCGGCGATGGCGTCGTCCTCGAAGGACTCGTGTGCCATGACGTGGCACCAGTGGCAGGAGCTGTACCCGACGCTGAGCAGCACGGGGACGTCGCGGCGCCGGGCCTCCTCGAAGGCCTCGGTCGACCACGGCCACCAGTCGACCGGGTTGTCGGCGTGCTGCAGGAGGTACGGGGAGGTCTCATGGGCCAGTCGGTTCGGCATGGGCCCATCCTGCCGCAGTGGTCTCCTCCTTTCTCCGCTCCCTCGCGCCGACGCGCGCGACGCAGGACACTGGGCCGGATTCGTCGGGCACGCGCGGAGGGGGAACGCAGATGCGGGAGAGTCACCGGGCCGAGGCCGAGCGGCTGTTGGAGCGGGTGGTCTCGGAGGAGGTACGGGTCTCCGGGGGCCGGGCGGACGCGGAGGTGCTGCTCGCGCGGGGGCGGGCGGAGCTGGACGCGATGGCGGCGGACGCGGGGGACGCGTACGCGGTCTATCTGCGGGCGGAGGCGGCCGGACGGAGGCGCCCGGCCTTTCTCGGCGGCCCCGCGCTGGTCACGGGTGTCGCCGCGGCGGCGGCCTTCGGCGCGGACCTGGCGCTCGGTACGGGGCCGGGGACGGCGCTCGGCGCGGGCGCGGCGGCCGCGGTGGCGGGTGCGGCGGCGACGGTACTGCGGGCGACGGGCGGGCCCCGCGGGGCCGATGGGGTGGAGCAGTCACGAGCCGACTGGCTGAGGGCCCTTGAGGTGCGGGGGGTGCGGCCGTTCCTGGAACGAGAGCGGGAGCGGGTGCGGGTGCGGGTGCCTGCGGCGCGGGCGGAGGCGGACGGGCCGGGGTCGGCGACTTCAGCGGCCGGGGCCGGGGCCGAGTCGACGGAGGTCGGGGGTTCGACGGGCGAGGCCCGGTCGGCCGGGGCGGGCGGGGCCGCGGACCGAGCCCGGCGGGGAGAGACCGGGGCTTCGGCGCTCGGCGGCTCCGCGGGCGACGACCGGTCGGCCGGGGCGGGCGGGGGCCCGGCCCCTGTCCTGGGGGTCGGAGGGGCTGCGCGCGGTGGCGGGCCGGTTGAAGGGAGCGGGGGTGCGGTCGAGGGCCCGGCTCGCGGTGGCGGGTCGGTTGAGGTGGGTGGGGGTGCGGTCGAGGGTTCGGCGCGCGGTGGCGGGGTGGGTGGGGGCGGGGCTTCCCGTGGAGTCGGGTGGTCGGGTGGGGCTGAGGGGCGGCGGGTCGATCGGAGTGCGGCTGCCCGGACGCGGGCCGTGCTGGAGCGGTCCTTCGGGCATCTGCCCGATCCCGGTGGGGTGTTCGCCGGGCGGCGGGAGGAGCTCGCGCGGATCACGCGGTGGGTGCAGGCCGGGCGGGCCTCGGCCGCGACGCGGCCGACCGTCGTCCTGCTGCACGGCCGGCCCGGCTCGGGCCGTACCGCGCTCGCCGTGCGGGCCGCCCACGCGCTGCGGGACCAGTTCCGCGGAGCCTGTGTCGTCGACCTGCGGGACGGTGCCGTGACGGACCGGGAGGCACTGCTGCACCTGCTCAACCGGCTCGGCGCCCCGCGCGACCGGCTGCTCTTCCGCGAGGGCGCCTCGGCGGAGCAACAGGTGCGGAAGCTCTCGGAGTTGTACCGGCGGCAGGTGAGCGGGGTGCCTGTGGTGCTGATTCTCGACGACGTCGCCGATGCCGGCCAGGTGCTCGCCCTGCTGCCCGAGCGGTCCGACAGCCTCGTCCTCGTGACCTGCCGGGAGCCGCTGGACCTCGGCGAGGGCGTACCGGCCGACGTGCACGCGCTGCCCGTGGCCGCGCTCGACGCGGCGGGCGCCGAGGAGTTGCTGCGGGCGACCGCCGGCGGGCCCGACCCCGGCCCGTACGACGCGGAGGCCTTCGAGCGGATACGGGAGCTGTGCGGGGGCCTTCCGCTGGCGCTGCGGGTCGCGGGTTCCCTGCTCGGGGGGCGCGCCATGGACGACCTCGCGCATGTTCTCGCCCGGCCCGGCTGGGGCGCCGATCCCGTCGAACGCGCCCTGTCCGTACGGTACTTCCTCGACTTCGACGAGGACGCCCGGCAGCTGCTCCGGCGGCTCGCGCTCGCCGGGCGGGCCTCGCTCGGCGCGGCGGCGGCGGCCGCGCTGCTCGGCGGGAGCGGGACCGAGGCGGCCCGGCGGCTGCGGGAGCTCTGCGCGGCCGGGCTGCTCGACCACGTGCGCGGGGAGCGCTACCGGCTGCACGACGTGGTGCGCGCCTTCGCGGCGGTCCGGCTCCTCGACGAGGAGGACGCGGCCGAGATCGCGGCCGCGCAGGAGCGGCTCCTCCGGAACCACGCGGAGCTCGCCGACGCGGTGATCCGGATGGTCGACGGCAAGATGTCGACCCGGGCCGACCGGTTCGACGGGCACGGCTTCGGCTCCCTGGAGGCGGCGCTCGGCTGGCTCGACGAGGAGTCCAGCTTCATCACGGCGGCACTGCGGCACGCGGAGGGCGTCGACCAGCAGACCGTGCTCGATCTGCTCAGCGCGCTCTGCGACTACTGCCTGCTGCGCGGCGACCTCTACCGGCTGGGCGAGATCAACGAACTGGCCGAGTCCGTCGGGCAGGGGCTGCTCACGCGTTCGGTGCGGTGGCGGACGGGCATCGCGGCGCGGCAGCTCGGCGAACTGGACAAGGCCCGCAAGACGCTGACCTCGGTCGTCTCCCAGTACCAGGAGGCCCACCAGGACGCCGGGGCGGCGCTCGCGCTCTGCTCGCTGGGGATCACCCTGCACCACCAGGGGCGGCTCACGGAGGCCGCGGCGCGCCTGCGGGAGGCGCTGGCGCTCCAGGGGCCGGAGTCGCTGGCCGCCGACCGGGGGTGGACGCTGCACGCGCTGGCCGCGGTGGAGCGCGACCGGGGCGACCTCGCCGAGGCGTCGGCGCTGCTCGGACGGTCGCTCGCGCTGCACCGGGAGCACGAGTCGCTGCACGGCGAGGCGTGGGCGCACTTCCAGCGCGGGCAGGTGCTGCTCGTCCTCGGCGACACGGCGGGCGCGGAGGGCGAGCTGCGGCAGGCCCTGGAGACGTACGGGCGCGTCCACGACGGGCGCGGCGAGGCGTGGGCGCTGACCCAGCTCGCGCGGGCGCGGCTCGCCGCCGGGGAGGCGGAGCTCGCGGTGGACGAGCTGCGCGGGGCGCTCGCGCGGCACCGGGAGCAGGAGGACGCGCGCGGGGAGGCGTGGACGCTGTACTACCTGGGGCAGGCGCTCGAGGAGCGGGGCGACCGGGACGAGGCGGTGCGGGAGCTGGGGCGGGCGCGGTCGATGTTCTCGCGGATGCGGGACCTGTACGGGCTCGCCTGCGCCCGGCACCACCTGGGGCGGGTCACCCGGGACCAGCAGGGGGCGCGGGCCGGCAACCTGCGGAACTCGGGCTTCGCCCGGCAGCTGCTCGTGGACGCGCGGGCGGACTTCCGGCGGATCGGGGTTCCCCACGGGGAGGCGTGGGCCTGCCTGGAGCTCGCGATCGTCGACGCCGGCAACGGGCGCGTCCCGCAGGCGCTCGCGCTGTGCGAGGAGGCGCGCGCGCTCTTCGAGGGGTACGGCGACCGGCGGGGCTCGGACTGGGCCCGCCTGCTGCGCTGCGGGCTGCTGCCGCACGCGGTGCCGGGCAGCCCGGAGCCGGGCACGGCATCGGCCCGCGAGGAGCTGGCGGCGCTCGCCGCGGACCGGCACCCGGCCCGCGACCCCCGCCTCGACGACTGCGCGGAGACCCACGCCCTGCTCCTGGACCGGGGCACCACCCCGTCCACCCCGTGGCAGGCCTGGGACCTGGGCCTCGTCCCCTCGCGTGCCGCCAGGGAGGTCCTGGGGGTGCGGGACGACCTCAAGGGGCCGGAGGCGCCGTAGGCACCCGGCCCCTCGGGACGGGGCCGCCCCCCGGGCCGTACTCCTCGTACGGCCCGGGGGGCGGGTGGGTCACTTGCCCTTGGTGGACGCCGGCTCCGCCGGGGTCGCCGCCTCCGGGTCCGGGGCCTCCTCGAAGGAGACCTTGCCCATGTGGCGGTTCATCGACTTCATCAGCATCCAGACCGCGAGGGCCAGGGCCGCGAAGACGACGAAGCCGAGGACGCCGGGGGTCACCTTGTTCTTGTCCAGCTCTTCGGCGGCGAAGGGGACAAGCTGGGTCAGTGCCAGGTGTGCGCTCATGTCAGGCATTGTCGCGGATGCCCGCGAAGAGATCTTCCTCGGGGAGGGAGGTCGGGACCAGCGCCTTGCTGAGCTCGTACTCCTCCGTCGGCCAGACCTCCTTCTGGATCTCCATCGGGACCCGGAACCAGCCGCCGTCGGGGTCGATCTGGGTGGCGTGGGCGATCAGCGCCTTGTCGCGGGTCTCGAAGAAGTCCGCGCACGGCACGTGCGTGGTGAGGTTGCGCGCCTTGCCGCCGAACTCGTCCCAGCGCTTCAGCCAGTCCCCGTACGGCGACTCCAGGCCGCGCGCCAGGAGCGCCTCGTGCAGGGCCTCGGTGCGCGGGCGGTTGAAGCCCTGGTTGTAGTAGAGCTTCAGCGGCTGCCAGACCGGGCCGAACTCGGCCTCGGGGTACTTCTCGGCGTCGGCCGCGCCGTCGAACGCCACCATCGTGATCTTGTGGGTCATGATGTGGTCGGGGTGCGGGTACCCGCCGTTCTCGTCGTACGTCGTGACGACCTGCGGACGGAAGGAGCGGATCTCGCGGACCAGCGCCCCGGCCGCCTTGTCGACGTCCTCCAGGGCGAAGCAGCCCTCGGGCAGCGGGGGCAGCGGGTCGCCCTCGGGCAGGCCCGAGTCGACGAATCCGAGCCAGTGCTGGGAGACGCCGAGGATCTCGCGGGCCTCGTCCATCTCCTTGCGGCGCACCTCGTGGATGTTCGCCTCGATGTAGGGGTCGCCCTGAAGCTTGGGGTTCAGGACCGAGCCGCGCTCGCCGCCCGTGCACGTCACGACCATGACGTCCACCCCCTCGGACACGTACTTGGCCATCGTGGCCGCACCCTTGCTCGACTCGTCGTCGGGGTGGGCGTGAACGGCCATCAGTCGCAGCTGCTCAGTCAAAGCTCGATCCTCAGTGATTCGACGCGGAGGGTGGTCTCTATAGTGACGGAATCGGGGGAGCGAAAATTCCGCCACCCCCGGCTTCGAGAGGATCCCCCATGAGCGCGGTGCGAGAGCAGCTGCCCGAGGGGCGCTACGGGCGCTCCGCGGATGAGCGGGCCGACCGCAAGCTCAAGATCACCGGTGCGGTGCTCGGGGTCCTCTTCCTCGGCATGATGGGCTGGTTCGGCTGGCACTACGTCGTCGACAACAAGATCAGCGCCGAGATGATCAAGTTCGAGGTGGTGAGCGACGCCGAGGTCCAGGTCCACCTGGAGATCCGCAAGGACGCGGGCGTCAAGGGCGTCTGCACGCTGCGCTCCCGCTCCGAGGACGGCGCCGAGGTGGCCCGCAAGGACGTGCGCGTCGACGACCCCGGGACCCGGGTCGACCGCGTCTTCTCGCTCCGCACGACCGCCCGCGCGACGAGCGCCGAGCTCATCGGGTGTACGGCGCGGTAGCGGTGGGTAGGGACGGGGTGTCGAGTCCCGGCGAGTCACCACGGTGACCTGGGGTGACGCCATCTTTATGGTTTATGTCCTCCCGCTTTTCGCCACTCATTGTTAGGCTCGTGGTTTCGCCCACTCGGGAAGCGCATGCTGTCCGTGTAGGGCGATGCTTTGTATTCCCAGTACCTACGAGGAGCACCTGTGACCCAGACCAGCGACAACGTCACCTGGCTCACCCAGGAGGCGTACAACAAGCTCAAGGACGAGCTTGAGTACCTGTCTGGTCCCGCGCGTACCGAGATCGCCGCCAAGATCGCCGCGGCGCGCGAAGAGGGGGACCTGCGCGAGAACGGCGGGTACCACGCGGCCAAGGAGGAGCAGGGCAAGCAGGAGCTCCGGGTCCGCCAGCTCACCCAGCTGCTCCAGCACGCCAAGGTCGGCGAGGCGCCGGCGGACGACGGCGTCGTCGAGCCGGGCATGGTCGTCACGATCGCCTTCGACGGCGACGAGGACGACACGGTGACCTTCCTGCTCGCCTCCCGCGAGTACGCGAGCGACGACATCGAGACCTACTCGCCGCAGTCGCCGCTCGGCGTCGGCGTCAACGGCAAGCAGGTCGGCGACGAGGCCGAGTACGAGCTGCCGAACGGCAAGAAGGCCACGGTGAAGATCCTCAGCGCGAAGCCGTACACCGGCTGAGCCGCACTCCTTGAGCGAAGGGCCGGCCCCGTGGGGGGCCGGCCCTTCGTCCTGCATGCACATGCAATGATGCGGGGCTGACGACGCGTCACCAGGGGGAGGACGAGGTGCTGGGACCGCTGCGCGAGGGCGCGCCACGCCGTATCGGACCGTACGAGGTCCTCGCCCGGCTCGGCGCCGGCGGCATGGGGGAGGTGTTCCTCGCGCGGGGCGCGGAGGACGGCCCGGAGGGCGGCCCCGAGGCACGTGCCGGGGACGGTCCCGAGGCACGTGCCGGGGACGGTGCCGGGGCACGTGCCGGGGACGGTGCGAGGCCCGGCCCGGAGGACGGCCCCGCAGGCCGCTCCGTCGGGGGCGGCACCTTCGTCGCCGTGAAGACCGTGCGCCGTGACGTCGTCGGCGATCCGGCGTTCCGCGACCGTTTCCGGCGCGAGATCAGGGTCGCCTCGCTCGTCGACAGCCTGTACGCCGCCGCGCCCGTCGGCGGCGACGCCGACTCCGAGGTGCCCTGGCTGGCCACCGCGTACGTCCCCGGCCCCAGCCTCTCGCAGGCCGTGCGGCGCGGCGGGCCGCTGCCCGTCGCCGCCGTGCGGGCGCTCGGCGCGGACGTCGCCCGGGCCCTCGCCGATCTGCACGGGGCCGGGGTCCTGCACCGGGACCTCAAGCCCGGCAACGTCATGCTGTCCGTCGACGGCCCCCGGCTCATCGACTTCGGCATCGCCCGCAGCAGTACCGCGACCACGATGACCGCGACCGGCCTGATGGTCGGCACGCCCTCCTTCATGTCCCCCGAGCACGTGGCCGGCGCCCGCCGGGTCACGGCCGCCTCCGACGTCTTCTGCCTCGGCTCGCTGCTCTGCTACGCGGCGACCGGCGAGGACCCCTTCGGCGACGGTCCCCTCGCGGCCGTCCTGTACCGCGTCTCGCAGGCCGAGGCCGATCTGTCCCGCGTCCCGGAGGAGCTGCGCCCGGCCGTCGCCGCCTGTCTGGCCGTGGATCCGGCGGACCGGCCCACGCCCGCCCGGCTCGTCGAGCTGCTCGCGGCGGAGCCCGCGAAGGTCTTCCCGTGGCCGGAGGGCGTACGGGACCACATCGGCGAGTACGGCAGGGAGCTCGCCCAGCTCGTCGCCTCGGGCGGGCCGCTCCTGGAGGCGGCGCCCGTCGACCCGAGGGGGCCGGTGGTCACCCCGGAGGTGCCGGGCCTGCACTCCGTACCGACGCTCGCTCCGGTGGCCGCGCCCGCCCCGCCCGCCGAGCCCCCGCGCCGGAAGCGCGGGCGGCGGGCGCTCGCCGCCCTGCTCGCGCTCGCGGCGGTCGCCGGAGGCGTCGGCGCGTACCTGCTGTGGCCGGAGGGCACGGAGCAGCCTCCCGCGAAGGCCGCCCCGCCCGCCGGGCCCCGGGTCCCGGGCGTGGACGACCGGGGCACCGCCGACGCCTCGGGCGTCGTCCCGCAGAACGCCGCCCAGCGGCCCGCCGGCTGGAAGCCGTGGCGGGCGAAGCTGCGCGCGCCGGCGTTCGGCTGCTCGGCCGGCGAGAAGGTCCTCGTGTGCCGGACGACGGACGGGCGGTACGAGGCGCTGGACCCGGCGAGCGGGAAGAAGCTGTGGGACGCGGAGGTCGACTCGGAGTCCCCGACGGACTCGTACATGAGCGACCGCGTCGTCTACTTCGTGGCCCGGGACAGCACCCGGCCCACCGTCCACGACGGGAGCGTCGTGCTCGTCACCGGCCGGAGGCTCCAGGCGCGGGACGCGCGGACGGGCGTCGTGCGCTGGGAGAAGCCCGCCCTGGGCCCGCAGTACATCTGGGCCACCCGGCCTCTGGTGGCCGACGGGATCGTCTTCGCCGCGACCGAGGTGGCGGAGGACGTCGAGTCGGAGCGGGTCGCCCTGACCGCGTTCTCCCTCGCCGACGGCAGGCGGCTGTGGACCAAGGCGCTCACGAACTCGGCGATCTCGAACGCCGAGCGACGCGCGTACGAGCCGGTGGCTTACGCGAAGGGGATCGTCTACGCCCTCAGCCAGGGCGGACTCGTGGCGTACGACGGGAAGACGGGCACCCTGCTCGGCGAGGCCGACCCGGACGCCAAGGACTGCCACGAGATCAAGGTCCTCGGCGACTCCGGGTACTGCGCCGGCATCGGCAACCACCGCTACTCGCAGCTCACGTTCCACGCGCTCGACGCCCGCACGCTCGCCGTGAAGGCGTCGGTGCCCGCGCCGCTCGCCTCGGTCGCGCCCGCCGCCGTCGGCCCGAACGCCGTCGTCGCCTTCGACAAGGGCGTGAAGATCCTCGACCCGCGCACCGGCGAGACCCTGGCCTCCTACCCGGTGAAGGCCCCGCCCTCGGGCCTCGCCCAGGAGTGGTCCTCGCCGCTGCTCGCCGGCGACCAGGTCGTGTACGCCGACTTCTCCTCGCTCTACACCGTGCGGCTCGGCGCCGACGGGAAGCCCGCCGGGCTGAAGGTGACACCGGTGCCGGGTGCGCCGGGGCCCCGTGTCGCGGAGGAGGCGCGCGACCCCCTCTACGGCACCTTCGTCGCCAGGCAGGTCCGGTCCCCGGAGGTGCTGCCGGTCGGCGGGATCGCGTACATCGTCTACGACAAGGGGGCCGTGGCCTCCGTCGAGCTCCCCGGCGAGAAGGAGTAGGCGCCGTGCTGGAAGCCCTGCCCACGGGGCAGCCCGCGCGACTCGTCGGCCCCTACCGGCTGCTCGCCCGCCTCGGCGCGGGCGGCATGGGCGAGGTGCACCTCGCCTGCCGGGCGGACCGGCCGACGGCCGATCCGTACGGGATGGTCGCCGTGAAGACCGTACGGGAGGACCTGGAGGTCGACGGGGACTTCAGGACCCGGTTCCGGCGGGAGATCGTGGCGGCGCGGACCGTGGACGGGCCGGGCGTGGCGCGGCTCGTGGACGCGGACGCCGACGCGCCCTCGCCGTGGCTGGCGACCGAGTACGTGCCGGGGCCTTCGCTCGCCGAGGCGGTCGTACGGTCCGGAGCGCTGCCCGTCGCGGCCGTGCGGGCGCTCGGGGTCGCCCTCGCCGGGGCGCTGGCGGACGTGCACGCGGTGCAGGTGCTGCACCGGGACCTCAAGCCGGCGAACGTGCTGCTCGGCGCGACCGGGCCCAAGCTGATCGACTTCGGCATCGCACAGGCCTTCGAGGCGACGGCGCTGACCTCGACCGGCCTGGTGGTGGGCTCCCCCGGGTTCATGTCGCCGGAGCACCTGGTGGGGAGCCGGGCGGTGGTGCCCGCCTCGGACGTGTTCTGCCTGGGCGCGGTGCTCGCGTTCGCGGCGAGCGGCCGGGGGCCCTTCCACGACGACGAGATGGCGGCCGTGATCTACCGGATCAGCCGGGCCGAGGCCGAGCTCGGCGGGGTGCCGGAGGAGCTGCGGCCGGTCGTGGAACGCTGTCTGCGGCTCGACCCTGCCGAGCGGCCCTCGGCGGCGGAGCTGGCCGGGCTGCTGGGCGGCGGCGCTCCCGAGGTCTTTCCGTGGCCCGGCGGGGTGCTCTCGCTGCTCGCCGAGTACGGGGAGGCCGCCCGGCAGGTCGGGGAGGCGGCGGCCTCCGGCACGGGCGTCGCGGACCTGCCGACGCTCGCGCCCGTGGTGCCGTACTCCCCCACCGCCATGACCGCCCGGCCGCCCGCCGACCCGGTCGCGGGCGGGGAGCGGCGGCGTCCGTGGGGCGCGGTGGTGGCGGGTGCGGTGGCCGTGGCCGTGCTCGCGACGGCGGGCGTGGTGCTGCTGAACCGTACGGACGAGCGGGCCGGCCCGTCGGGCGGGCCGTCCGCCGGGGCTCCGGGCACGGGCACCGGTACCGCCGCTCCGGCGACGCTGAGCCGGGTCGTCCTGCCGTACGGCGGCACGGGCCGTACCGGCGACTTCGGCACGGCGGGTACGGACCGCGCGTACCGCCCGGCGGGCTGGTCGCCCTGGACGACGAAGGTCGAGCCGGGCACCGGCGCATGCGCGCTCTCGCCGAAGGTACTGGTCTGCGCGGGTACCGGGGGCTCCGCCGTCGGGCTGCGCGCCTCGGACGGCAAGCAGTTGTGGGCGGTGCCGGGCCGGCGCGACACCTCGCCGGTGGGGCCCATGTATCCGGCGGTGGTCGACGACACCGTGTACCTGACGGACCTGGACGGGATCCACGCGTACGGCCTCGCGGACGGCGGGGAGCGGGGCGTGATCCCGGTCCCCGACGGCGACTGGGCCGTGAAGAGCACCGATCTGGTGGACGGCGTCCTGTACTCGGCGTACTTCGGCGCGCGGGAGGACGGGAAGGGGCTCGTGACCGCCGTACGGCTCAAGGACCGCACGACGCTGTGGCGCACTCCGCTCGACGGGGTGCCGGAGCAGCTGGTGGCGGGGGCGGGGACGGTGCTCGTCCCGCTCGGCATGGACCGGGTGCTGGCGGTCGACGGCCGGTCCGGTGAGGTGGTGGCCCGGGGCCGGGAGGGCTGCGGCACCCTCACCGTCCACGCGAAGAGCGGGAGCGTGCTCTGCGCGGGCCGTGCGGACGGGGACGTGATCGTCCTGGACGCCCGGACGCTGAAGGCCCGCCGCACCCTGGCGCACGGGGTGACGACCAGGCCGGCGGTCCGCGCGGACGGGCTCGTCGCCCTGATCGACGACGGCGGGACGCTGGTCACGTACGACCTGGGGAGCGGCCGGGAGCGGTGGCGGGCTCCGTCGGGCGAGCAGGTCTACCTCGCGGGGGACCGGGTGCTGGCGGTGGACTCGGAGGGGGTGACGTCGTATCCGGCGGCGGGCTCCTCCTCCGTGGACGACGTCAAGGACTACCAGCCCAACCCGCCCGACGACTTCCCGGCCCCGACACACGCCGGAGAGGTCCTGGCCGCCGGAGGGGCGGTGTTCCTCCGGCTCCCCGACGGCCTCGTCGTCTCCGGCTACCTGCCGTGACGCGACCGGGGCCTCACCCCGTCGCCGAGCGGTACTTCCGTACCGACAGCGTCCGGAAGACCACGATGATCAGGATCGACCAGAGCAGCGAGGCCCACACCGGGTGCTGCATCGGCCACGCGTCGGAGGTGGAGACGCCGGGGTTGCCGAAGAGGACGCGGCAGGCCTGGACGGTCGCGCTGAACGGGTTCCACTCGGCGATGGGCTGGAGCCAGGAGGGCAGGTTGCTGGAGTCCACGAACGCGTTCGAGATGAACGTGACGGGGAAGAGCCAGATCAGCCCGCCCGAGGTCGCCGCCTCGGGGGTGCGGACCGAGAGGCCGATCAGCGCGCCGATCCAGGAGAAGGCGTAACCGAGGAGGAGCAGGAGGGCGTAGGCGCCCAGCGCCTTGGGGACGCCCTCGTGGATGCGCCAGCCGACGAGGAGCGCGACGACCGTGAGGACGACGAGGGTGAGCGTCGTCTGGACGAGATCGGCGAACGTACGGCCGGTGAGGACCGCGCCACGGGCCATCGGCAGGGAGCGGAAGCGGTCGATCAGGCCCTTGTGCATGTCGTCGGCGATGCCCGCGCCCGCCCCCGCCGTGGCGAAGGTGACGGTCTGGGCGAAGATGCCGGCCATCAGGAACTCGCGGTAGACGGCCGGCGAGGTCGAGGTGCCGATCTGCATCGAGCCGCCGAAGACGTAGCTGAACAGCACCACGAACATGATCGGCTGGATGAGCCCGAAGATGATCACCTCGGGGATCCGGGACATCTTGATCAGGTTGCGGCGCGCGATCACGAGCGAGTCGTTCATGGACTGGACGATCCCGCCGCGCGGGCGCGGAGCGTTCAGCCCGTCGGCCGACCCCAGGACGATGGTCACTTCACGGCCTCCTTCCGGCTCTTCCTGTCCTTGCCGTCCTTGCCGTCCGGCGCGCTCCCGTCCTCCTCCTCGCCCCGGTCGGCCACGTGGCCGGTGAGGGAGAGGAAGACGTCGTCGAGGGTCGGGCGGCGCAGGCCGATGTCGTCGATCTCGACGCCGACGGCGTCCAGGTCGCGTATGACCTCGGCGAGCAGCTTGGCGCCGCCGGTGACGGGGACGGTGAGCTTGCGGATGTGCTCCTCGACGGAGACCTCGCCGTGGCCGATGCCCGCCACGCCGTAGCGGGCGAGGACGTCCCGGGCACCGTCGATCATCTCGGGCTCGTGCACGACGACCTCGACGCGCTCGCCGCCCGTCTGGTCCTTGAGCTGGTCGGAGGTGCCGCGGGCGATGACCCTGCCGTGGTCGACGACGCAGATGTCGTGGGCGAGGTGGTCGGCCTCCTCCAGGTACTGGGTGGTGAGGAGCAGGGTCGTACCGCCGGAGACGAGCTCCTTGATGACCTCCCAGAGCTCCTGCCGGTTGCGCGGGTCGAGGCCGGTGGTCGGCTCGTCCATGAACATGACCGGCGGGGAGACGACGAGCGCCGCCGCGAGGTCGAGGCGGCGGCGCATGCCCCCGGAGTACGTCCTGGCCGTGCGGTCGGCGGCGTCGGCGAGGTGGAACCGGTCGAGCAGCTCCCCGGCCCGGGCCTTCGCGGCCTTCGCCTTCATCTGGTAGAGCTGCCCCACCATCTGGAGGTTCTCGCGGCCGGTGAGGTACTCGTCGACGGCCGCGAACTGGCCCGAGAGACCGATCGAGCGGCGGACCTCGTTGGGGTGCCGGAGGACGTCGATCCCGGCGACGACGGCCCTGCCGCTGTCGGGTCTGATCAGGGTCGTCAGGACCCGCACGGTGGTCGTCTTCCCCGCGCCGTTCGGGCCGAGGAGACCCAGGACCGTGCCCTCCGGCACGTCCAGGTCCACTCCGTCCAGTGCTCGTACGTCCCCGAAGGTCTTCACCAGACCCTCGGCGTAGATCGCGCCTGGCATGTGGATACTCCCAGGAAGATTTCGGGCTTATCCCCCCGATCCTAGGATTTCGCGGCGGCCCTCGCCCGGTGAGTCCGTGGCCCGGGGCAACCACCCGCCCCGTCCCGGCCGTCCCGGGGCGGCGGCCCGGGACACCCGTTGGCGTGCTGTTGGCGGGCCGTTGGACCCGGGGGCGAAGCTGGGGTCCTGGCACGGAGCACGACTAACGGGGAGCACGCGATGACGGTCGGCGCACACGGCACGAGCAGAACCAGCGGGACGAGCGGGACGGGCAGGACCGGAGGGGCGGGGGCAGCCGGGGGGACGGGCAGGACGGGCGGAGCCGGGGTGACCGGCGGGACGGGTGGAGCCGGGGTGACCGGCGGGACGGGGGCGGCGGACGACCCGGGCTGCTCCGGCTGCGCGGGCTGCGACGCGACGACCCCGTGGGCCGAGCTGGCCGCCGAGATGCGCCGCATCAAGCTCGCCACGGAGCTGAGCTACGGCAAGCTCGCGCAGCGCACCCACTACAGCCGCTCCTCCTGGGAACGGTTCCTGAACCAGAAGCAGTTGCCGACCCGGGTCGCGGTCGAGGAGTTCGCCGCGGCCGCCGGAACGGACCCGGGCCCGCTGCTGCGCCGTCTGGAGCGCTCCCTCGCGCACGAGACGGCCGCGCGGGCGGCGGCCGCCGCCGCGCACGAAGGGGTACGGGGCGGGGAGCCCGGCCTCGTCCCCGCGGTCCCGGCACCCCGGCAGGAGTCCGACCCGCTGGGCCTCGGCCGACCGCTCGGCCTGCTCGCGGCGGGGGCGCTGGTCGGCGGCGGGCTGGTGACCGTCCTCAACAGGGCGGCGCGGGGGCGCAAGGGCCTCTGAGGCGGCGTACGGGGGCGGAGGGGGCGTGGGGGCAGGAGGCCCCCCGTACAGGGCGGAGGAGGCGTAGGGGCAGGAGCGCCCGTACAGGCCGGAGGGGGCGCGCGGGGGGCAGGAGCCCCGTACAGGCGGAGGAGGCGTAGGGGCCAGGAGCCGTAGAGGCGGAGGAGGCGTGCGCGGGGGCGTCAGCCGAGCACCGTGTACCCGGCGTCCCGCAGCGCCTCCTCCACCTCACGGCAGTGCTCCGGGCCCTTCGTCTCCAGGTGCAGCTCGACCTCCGCCTCCGTCAGGCCCAGGCGCGGATCGGTCCGTACGTGGCTGACGTCCAGGACGTTCGCGTCGACCACCGTCAGGACCGCGAGCAGGGTCGCGAGCGCCCCCGGCCGGTCCGTGACGCGCAGCCGCAGGCTCAGGTAGCGGCCTCCGGCTGCCATGCCGTGGCGCAGGATCCGCTGGAGGAGCAGCGGGTCGACGTTCCCGCCGGAGAGGACCGCGACGACCGGCCCCTCGAAGGACTTCGGGTCGGAGAGGAGGGCCGCCACCGGGCTCGCGCCGGCCGGTTCGACCACCAGCTTGGCCCGCTCCAGGCAGAGCAGCAGCGCCGAGGAGAGCGCGTCCTCGGAGACCGTGCGTACCTCGTCGACGTACTCCTGTACCAGGGCGAACGGCACGTCGCCCGGGCGTCCGACCTTGATCCCGTCCGCCATCGTCACCGGCGAGTCGATCACCACCGGGTGCCCGGCGGCCAGCGAGGGCGGGTAGGCGGCCGCGCCCTCCGCCTGGACGCCGATCACCTTCACGTCGGGGCGCAGCGACTTCACCGCGAGCCCGATGCCGGCCGCGAGTCCGCCGCCGCCGATGCCGACGAGGACCGTC
This sequence comes from Streptomyces nymphaeiformis, assembly GCF_014203895.1. Classification (GTDB taxonomy): domain Bacteria; phylum Actinomycetota; class Actinomycetes; order Streptomycetales; family Streptomycetaceae; genus Streptomyces; species Streptomyces nymphaeiformis. The sequence goes on from NZ_JACHJY010000006.1 coordinate 178,291, forward strand.
CGCACCTCGGGGCACTGCTCCAGGATCTCCAGGCCGACCGTGCCCTGACCGGCGATGATGTCGGGGTGGTCGAAGGGGTGGATGAAGACCGCGCCGGTCCTCAGGGCGTACTCCTCCGCCGCCGCGAGCGTCTCGTCGACGACGTGGCCGTGCATCCGGACGTCGGCGCCGTACTGCCGGGTCGCCGCGACCTTCGGCAGCGGGGCGCCGACCGGCATGAAGACGGTGGCGTGCACCCCGAGCAGTTGCGAGGCGAGCGCGACGCCCTGCGCGTGGTTGCCCGCGGAGGCCGCGACGACCCCGACCGCCCGCTCCTCGGGCCGCAGCCCGGCGATCCGTACGTACGCCCCGCGCAGTTTGAAGGAACCGGTCCGCTGGAGGTTCTCGCACTTGAGGTGGACCGGGGCCCCCACCAGCGAGGACAGATGGCGGCTGCCCTCCATCGCCGTCACCCTGGCCACCCCGGCCAGCATCTTCTGCGCCCCGCGCACGTCGTCGAGCATCAGCCGGTGCAAGGGGTGTGGCATACGGAAGCTCATGACAGCAAGTCTCGCAGCTCACGGCCCCCGTGGCCGCCCGGCGGGCGGGCCGCCGAACAGGTTTGCGCAGCGCAGGTACGGACCCCGGCGGGGCCGCGTACTCTGTCCCCCACCGACCGACCTCCCCCGCACGAGAGAGACCCACAGCCATGCCCCATTCCCAGGACATGACGACTGCGCTCGACCCCGGTCTCCTCGATGCCCTCCAGCACCAGGTGGCCGTCTTCGCCCGGCGCGCCGAGCAGACCCGCCTCGGCGGCACCGGCCAGCTCCGCAACTCGATGGACCGGGCGGCGTACCTCCTCCTCAACCGCCTCGACCAGGAAGGGCCGATGGGGGTGAAGGCGCTCGCGGCGGGCATGGGGATCGACTCGTCCACCGTGACCCGCCAGGTCGCCCCGCTCGTCGACACCGGCCTGGTGAAGCGGACCTCGCACCCGGAGGACGGGCGGGCGGTCGTCCTGCAGCTCTCGCCGCGCGGCCTGGCCCGCCTGGAGGAGGTCCGCTCCTCGCGCCGCCAGCTGATGGTCGAGGTCACGGAGGGCTGGACGCCGGACGAGCGGGAGTCCTTCTGCACCCTGCTCACCCGCTTCAACACCGCCCTGTCCGCACGGCAGTCGGGGCACGCCGGCCACGCGCCGGCCGCGACCGGGAGCGAGTCCGCGCAGACCTCTTGACCCCGCACCCGCACTGTCCTCAGATGAGGAGGTGCGAGAGCAGCAGCGCGGGCGGAGTGCCGAACACGCCCACCGCACCCGGGAGTTCGACGCGTTCGTGGCCGGGGCGGCGGGCCGGCTGCTGCACGCCGCGACGCTGCTCACCGCCGAGACCCGCGCCCGCAACCCGTACGCCCAGGCCCTGTTGACCACGGCGCTCGCTCATACGTACGCGGTGTGGGACCGGCTGCGCGACGAGGACCCGTACGACCTCGCGCGCCGCGATCTCGCCGCCCGCTTCGCCCGCACCGCCTGGCGCCACCACGGCGGCCAGGGCGGGGTGCTCGCCGTGCTCTCCCCGCAGGAACGCCTCGTCGTCGTCCTGCGGCTGTACGAGGGCGTCGCGGAGGAGCAGGTGGCGGCCCTGCTGGGCCTGTCGGAGCCCCGCGTCCGCGCGATCTGCGCCCGCTCGGTCGCGACGCTGAGGAGCACGGCCCGCCGGGACACCGGGGCCGCCGCATGAGCGGGTACGAGGACGCCGCGAGGAGTCGGCGCACGGCCGCCGAGTACGGCAGGCGCATGCGTGCCGCGCGGCGCCGGCGCGGGACCGCCGCGTACAGCCGGCGCGAGGTCCGCTCATGAGCCGGTACGAGGACAAGGAGGCGGCGGTGCGGCGGTTGCTCGACACGCCGCATCCGACGGTTCCGCGGGACCTCGCGCTGCGGGCCGCCGAGCGCGGGGCCCGGCTGCGCCGGCACGCCCGGCGGGTACGGCGCGTGCTGTGGGCCCTGGGCGCGGTCGCCGCGCTCGCCTTCGTGGTGTGGGCGTCGATCACGCACCCGTGGGAGGTCCCGCCGGCGGAGACGACCCCGCCGCTCGACGGGCTGTGACGGCCGGGAGGCCCGGCCGTCACAGCGCGCGGGACTAGCCCAGCGCCTGACGCAGGTCGGCGAGCAGGTCCTCGACGTTCTCGATGCCCACCGAGACGCGCACGAGGTCGGCCGGGACCTCCAGGGCGGAGCCCGCCACGGACGCGTGGGTCATCCGGCCCGGGTGCTCGATGAGGGACTCGACTCCGCCGAGCGACTCACCGAGGGTGAAGAGCTTCGCGCGGTTGCAGACCTCGACCGCCGCCTCCTCGCCGCCCTGCACGCGGAAGGAGATCATGCCGCCGAAGGACCGCATCTGCTTGGCCGCGATCTCGTGGCCCGGGTGCTCCGGGAGGCCCGGGTAGAGGACCTGGGTGACCTTCGGGTGCTGGGTCAGCATCTCGACGATCTTCTCGGCGTTCTCGCTGTGGCGGTCCATGCGCACGGCGAGGGTCTTGATGCCGCGCAGCACGATCCACGAGTCGAAGGGACCGGCGACCGCGCCCATCGCGTTCTGGTGGTACGCGAGTTCCTCGCCGAGCGCCTCGTCCGCGGTGACCAGGGCGCCGCCGACGACGTCGGAGTGGCCGCCCATGTACTTGGTGAGCGAGTGCACGACGACGTCCGCGCCGAGCGCCAGCGGCTGCTGGAGGTACGGGGAGGCGAAGGTGTTGTCGACGACGAGCTTCACGCCGGCCTGGCGGGCGACGCCGGCGACGGCCTCGATGTCGGTGATGCCGAGCAGCGGGTTCGACGGGGTCTCGACCCAGATCAGCTTCGTGCGGTCGTTGACCGCGGCGCGCACCGACTCGATGTCGGAGGTGTCCGCGACGGAGAAGTCGACGCCCCAGCGCTGCACGACCTTCGCGAACAGCCGGAACGTGCCGCCGTAGGCGTCGTTCGGGATGACCACGTGGTCGCCGGGCACGAGGAGCGTGCGCAGCAGGCAGTCCTCGGCGGCGAGGCCGGAGGCGAAGGCGAGACCGCGGCGGCCGCCTTCGAGGGCCGCGAGGTTCTCCTCCAGGGCCGTACGGGTGGGGTTGGCGCTGCGGCTGTACTCGTAACCGCCGCGCAGCCCGCCCACGCCGTCCTGCTTGTAGGTGGACACCTGGTAGATGGGCGGGACGACCGCGCCGGTCAGCGGGTCGGCGGTGTTGCCCGCGTGGATCGCGCGGGTCTCGAAACTCTGATGGGAGTGCTGGTCGCTCATGGGTCAGGAGCGTAGTCCCGTACGCCTCCCGCCGCTTCAAACGTCTCACCGGGTGTCCTGGACAATGGACACATGGACATTCTCTGGTTCCTGATCGCGCTCGGCCTGCTCTTCGGCGTCCTCGGTCCCTTCGTGCTGCGCCGCAGGGGCGGCGCCGGGATCCGGCAGGTCGCGCCGGGGGCCCCGGACGCGGCGGACCCGGAGGCGTACGGATTCGTCCGGCAGGAGGACCAGGACGTGCGGCTGCCGGGCGCCGACGACGAACTCCTCCACGTCCTCGACGTCGTGCAGGCCACCCAGGACTGGCGGCCGGCCTCGCGGCTGCTCGCCGCCACCGGCGCGGAGGGCGAGGTCCGCTGGCAGCGCGTGCAGGCCTTCGCGGGCGCGGCCTCCCTGGAGCTCCAGGAGCGGCCCGGCGTCGGCGGCGCGTGGCTGCGGACCTGGCGGGCGGAGGCCCCGAAGGACGCGGGCGGCGCGGCCGTGCACGCCGAGTTCCTGGTGCAGCAGGCGTGGCGCTCCTCCTCGGCCGGGACCGACGACTTCCGGATCATCCTGGAGGAGGCCCTCAAGGTCACCGAGGAGGCGGCGCTGCTCGCCCCCGGCGACCCCGTCCCGTACATCACGCGGCTCGCGGTGGCGCGCGGACTCGGGTACGGGCACGAGGAGTTCGACCAGGTGTGGGCGAAGGTGATCGACCGCGCGCCGGAGCACATGGGGGCGCACCTGGCGGCCCTGCACTACTGGTGCGAGAAGTGGCACGGTTCGCGCGAGGAGGCCGACCACTTCGCGACGACGGCCGCGGCGCGCGCCCCGCGCGGCTCGCTGCTCGCCGCGCTGCCGCTGTTCGCGGTGTTCGAGCACGTGCCGGACGTGGTGCTCGTGCAGGACTTCTGGCGTACGGCGGTGGTGTCGAAGGCGATGGACGGCGCGCTGTACGCGGTCCACTCGGCCCGCCCCGCCGACCCGATGCTGGCGCACGTCCGCCATCTCCTCGTCTGGTTCCTCGTCCGCTCGGAGCGCTGGGCCGAGGCCATGCACCAGTTGGTGCGGGTCGACGGGCACGTGGGCGCGGTGCCGTGGACGCTGAGCGGCGACCCGGCGGCGGAGTTCACCGTCTTCCGGAACCTGGCGGTCGCCGGCTACGAGGCGAACGGCGGCAGCCCGGCGACGCTGCCGCGCTGACCTGCTCCTACCGGCGGACGGGCTCGGCTCCGGGCGACCTGACGGATGTGATCGCGGCGACCGAAACCGAGTGGACGCCGTACTCGCCCGTACGCGATACTCCGCACTCCCCCCACGCACTTCGAACAGTTGTTTTTCGGCGTCTCGCCGATCCTTTCCCGTGGGGGGACTCTGCCCGATGGGCGCGACCCTGCGTGCCGTGCGCGCGCTCGTACTGCTCTCCGGTTTCTATCTGCTCGGCCTCGGCCTGCTCGCCCTGCTCGGCGCCGCCGACTGGGCCGTCGTCCTGTGGGCGCCGGCCGCGATCCGCATCAAGGTCCTCATCGTCTCCGTACTCCTCGCGATCCCCGTCGTACGGGGCATGGCGATGCTGCGCACCCCGCGCGACGAGGAGCCCGGCGGCGTCCTCGTCACCGAGGCCGACGAACCGCGCCTGTGGGCGACCGTCCGCGAGCTGGCCCGCGAGGTCGGCACCCGCGCCCCCGACGAGATCCGGCTGACCGCCGACGTCAACGCCGCCGTCACCGAGGACGCCCGCCTCCTCGGCCTCCTCGGCGGGGTCCGCAGGCTGTACCTGGGCCTGCCCCTGATGGCCGGGCTCGACGAGGCGGGACTGCGCGCCGTCCTCGCCCACGAGCTGGGCCACTACGTCAACTCCGACACCCGGCTCGCCGGCCTCGGCGTGCGCGGGCGGGTCCAGGTCGGTCGCATGATCGAGCTGTTCCACGCCAAGGCCGACGCCAAGGTCGACAAGGAGCGGGCCCGCCAGGAGCGCAAGTCCGAGAAGCGGATCGCCCGCGGCAAGAAGGCCAAGGAGATCGACACCGAGGGCGCCGGCGTCACCTACCGCACCATGGCGAGGATCTACAGCGCGTACGGCCGGCTCTACCTGCGCTCCACCACCTCCGGCGCCCGCCGCCAGGAGCTCGCCGCCGACCTCGCCGCCGCCCGGATCGCGGGCCGCGACGCCACCGCGCGGGCCCTGCGCTCCATCCCCGCGATCGACGCCGCCAACGACCACTACCTGTCGTCGTACGCCGCCCTCGGCACCGACTTCGGGCTCCTGCCGGCGCGCGGCGAGGTCTTCGGCGGCCTGCGGCACCTCCTCGCGGCCCGCGCCGACGAGGTGGCCGGGCTGTGCGAGGAACTCCCCGACGAGCCGGCCTCCCCGTACGACTCGCACCCGCCGGTCGCCGAGCGCGTCGCCCGCATCGAGGCGCTCCCCGACGACGGCCGCGCCACGGAGGGCTCCGGACCCGCGCTCGGGCTGCTGACCTCGCCCGAGGCCGCCCTCGGCGCGATCGAGGACGTGTCCCTCACCCCGGAGGCCCAGCACATGCGCCGCCTGGACTGGCCCGAGCTGGTCCACGAGGCGATGAGCGCCCGGGTGGCCCGGGGCACGGAGGAGCTGCGCGCGGCGGCGGGCGCGGGGGCGGGCTCGCTTCCCGCGCTGCTCGACGCGATCGACGCGGGCCGGACCTGGGAGATCGCCGACCGGCTCCCGAAGTCCGAGAAGGCCGCGGCGGCGACCGGCCGCGCGGCACGCGAGTTCGCCCGGCCCGCGCTGCGCCGGGGCCTGTCGGCCCTGGTGACGGACGAGCTGCTGCGCTCGGGCCGGGCCCGCTGGGAGCTGTCCTGGACCGGCCCCGCCACCCTGACGCTGCCCGACGGCACGGCGGACGCGCTGCCGGCCGCCCTCGACGCGGCGACGGCGGACCTGCCGGACACGGGCCCGCTGCGGGCGCTGCTGTCACAGCAGGCCCCGCTACCGCTCTGAGCGTCGCTCTCCTCCTCTCTCTCCCCCCAGCTCACGCTCTCCTCTCCCCCAGCTAAGGAACCGACTGCCCGATGGCCCGACTCATCCCGCTGACCGTGCTCGCGGTCTGCCTCTACTTCTGGTTCAAGTCCCGCCGCGCGGCGAAGGCCGGCGGTTCGGGAAGCTCCACCGCCGGGTCCGCCCGGAACAAGAACGTCGAGGCCGCCGCGAGCCTCGGTCTGCTGCCCGCCGACCGACTCGACGTCGAGGAGATCAACCCGCCGTCGCCGGAGCGCGCCGCCGCCACCGCGACGGTGCGGTCCGGTGACTGGGCGGCCGGTGCCGCGTATGTGGAGGAGGCGGGCCGCGACTGGTACGAGCGCGACCGCCGCATCAGCCTCCTCGCCGAGGCGGCCGTCGAGGACGACGCCTGGCTGCTGGCCTGGCGCCGCGAGCGCCCGGAGGACCCGGCGGCGGCCGCGGTGCACGCCTGCTCGCTGGTCTACCTGGCGTGGGAGATCCGCGGCTCCAAGCAGGCCCGGCACACCACCCAGGAGCAGTTCGCCTCCTTCCACCGGGTCCTCGAACAGGCCCGTGAGGCCTTCGCGCGGGCGCAGGAGCTGGCGGGCGACGACCCGACCCCGTTCATCGACGAGCTGCCGCTCGCCATGGGACTCGGCTACCCGCACGAGGCGTTCGAGAGGATCTGGACCGAGATCGAGAAGCGCGACCCCCACCACTTCTCGGCGTACGGCAGCGGCCTGCAGTACTGGTGCCGCAAGTGGTGCGGCTCGCACGAGGCGGCGCTCGCGTTCGCCCGGCGCGGGGCGGAGAAGGGCCGGCCGGGGCAGCTGCTCACGCTGTTCCCGCTGGAGGCGTACTTCGAGCAGGAGTCGTACGAGAGCGACATCGAGCCCCAGGAGTTCTACAACCGGCCCGAGGTGGTCGCCGCCACCGACGCGGCGCTCGCCGACGTGGCGGCGGCCGAGCAGGTGCTCGACGCGCGGGACCCGCGGATCGTGCAGACCCGGCACCTGCTGGCCTGGATGCTGTACTGGCAGGACCGGTACGAGGAGGCGCTGGCCCAGTTCCGGCTGGTGGACGGGCACATCGGCTGCCGGCCGTGGACGTACTCGGGCGACCCGAAGGCCCGGTACACGAAGGTGCGCGACTACACGGCGGCGGAGGTCCTGAAGAAGCGGGGCTGACGACGGGGCGGAGACCCGGGGCGGGCGGGGCCGGGAATCCCGCCCGGCACCGGACTGTTGACACTCCTGCCGACCGTCGAGGAGAGATGCAGCATGTTCCTGTCCCGCACCCCCGTCCTCCCCACTCCCGAGCAGGCCCTGCGCGGCCGTCCGGAGCCGGAGTTCTCCGTGCCCGAGCGCCACACCGTCCTCGGCAACCCGCTCCTCGGCCCCTACCCGGAGGGCCTGGAGGTCGCGGACTTCGCGCTGGGCTGTTTCTGGGGAGCCGAGCGCAAGTTCTGGCAGACCGAGGGCGTCTGGACGACCCTCGTCGGCTACCAGGGCGGCTACACGCCGAATCCGGCGTACGAGGAGGTCTGCTCCGGCCTGACCGGGCACACCGAGGTCGTCCGCGTCGTCTTCGACCCGTCGAAGGTCTCGTACGAGACGCTCCTGAAGCTCTTCTGGGAGTCCCACGACCCCACGCAGGGCTTCCGCCAGGGCAACGACGTCGGCACCCAGTACCGCTCGGCGATCTACACCCACTCCCCCGCCCAGGCGGACCGGGCCGAGGCCTCCCGCGAGGCCTACCAGAAGGTCCTGACGGGCTCCGGCTACGGCGAGATCACCACCCACGTGCTCCCGGCCGACGAGACCCGCCCCTTCTACCCGGCGGAGGCCTACCACCAGCAGTACCTGGACAAGAACCCGGCGGGCTACTGCGGCATCGGCGGCACGGGCCTGTCCTGCCCGATCGGCGTCGCGAAGGCCGAGGGCTGACCGAAAGCGCCGGCATCGCGTCGTTCCGGCATCTCAGCGCATAGACGGCCGACTACGACCGCGCACGCCTATGGTGGCGCAGTCCCGTGCCCAATAGGGTCACTCTCCCGTGGGCGGGCAGCCGCCCGCCCACGAAGGATCCAGCGGGTGGGAACACATGAACAAAGCCGTCATCGTCGGCATCGACACGTATGCCGACGCACCCCTCTTCGGGTGCGTCAACGATGCAAAGGACGTGGCCTCCTGCCTGTCCTTAGGCCAGTACGACTTCGACAGTCTGGTCCTGCTGAACGGCCGTGCCACGCGGGCCAACATCCTCAGGGAACTGAACCAGATCGCCTACAGCGACGAGCACCACGGGAAGGGGAGCGTTCTCCTTTTCTACTTCGCGGGGCACGGCCAGGTACTCGGCCAGGCGGGGCACCTGGTGACGCATGACGCAGAGAACTTCGACCCGGGGATCGCGCTGGCCCAACTGGCCCAGCTCATGGAGTCCGCCAGCCTCAAATTCGATCACGTGGTGTCCATCCTGGACTGCTGTCACTCCGGCTCCGCCTTCACCTGGTCGAACAGCCGCCCGCTCAGCCCCGCCGACGTGGAGCGCGAGGTTCGGGCCGTCAACGAGAGTCGCTGCGTGCTCGCCGCCTGCCGGCCGGAGGAGGGCGCGCAGGAGGTGAACGGGCGGGGCGTGTTCACCGACATGTTGACGGACGCTCTACTCGGCGCCGCGGTGAACTGGGATGGCGATGTCACCCTGATGAGCATCTACGAGTACGTCGCCAACGCCATGCCCGAGGAGATCCAGACTCCCGTCTTCAAGGGAGATGTGGCGGGCACGGTCGTGATCGGTCGTGGTTTCGAGCCACGACAAGGCCGTCAGATCGACAAGAGCGAGCTGAACCAGGTCCTCTCGAAGGCCCAGAACCTGATCGACCAGTACTACTACCTGCAGCTCGCGGAACTAACCGAACGCACCGTGCGGCTCTCCGGGGGAGCAAAGAGGTGCGCGACCGAACTCGAGCGGGTCGTGGAATGGTTCGAGGAGACCGAGCACGATCTGCCCGACGTACGCCGCCACCCGGACTGGGACGACCTAACCCGCCGGCTCAGGGAGTTCCGCAAGCACCTGTCTGAGGTCAGCGTGGGTGAGGAGACCCGGTTCGGCAAGATCATCCGCCATATCGGGCACGGCGGCTACGGGCATGTGTGGGAGGCCGAGAACGAGCAGGGCGAGCGCTTCGCCGTGAAGCTCTTCCACGGAAATGAGCTCGACGACGCCGTCAAGGTGCAGCGCTTCGGCAACGGGTACCGCAACATGCGCGATCTGCACCACCCACGGATCGTGCGTGTGCACAAGATCACCGCCGCGCCCTACGGATTCAGCATGGACTCCATTCAGGGCGACAACATGCGCAAGTTCTACATAGAGCGGAACGGCAACGCCGAGGCCATCGTGCGCCTCATGATCGACATCTGTGAGACGGTGCAGCACGCCCACGCCCAGAAGGTCCGGCACCGTGACATCAAGCCGGAGAACATCATCATCTCCTACGGCACGGATGGACACCTGGAGCCCTATCTGACCGACTTCGACCTGGCATACCACGAGACGAACCGCACGATGACAGCCAACTTCGGCGTCGGTGGAGTGCTGAGCTACGCCGCTCCCGAGCAGCTGTACGAGCCCAACGCAAAGACAGCCCGCAGCGAGACCGTGGACGTCTTCAGCCTCGCTCAGCTGATGTTCTTCCTGATCACGGGTCGGGACCCCAACCCGGAGAACTTCACGAAGAACCACGAGACCCTCGCCCACGAACTGTCCAACTGGGTCGACGACCGCGCATCCGAGCAGCTCCTGGAGCTGTACAAGAGCGCCACGGCAAAGGTACCGGCCGAGCGACCCCAGACAGTGATCGACTTCGTCTCCCCGCTGCGCTCAGCCGAGGCGATCATCCAGGTCGCCAGCGGTTCCGACGACGTGCCCGAGGAAGACCTCTGCCGCCGCGTCGGCCAGCTCTACGTCGGGATGGGCAAGTACGAGGCCGGCGACGGGCAGGTACGCATGCCCAGTCAATCGGGCCAGGTGGAGATCGTCGCCCGTGTCAAGTCGCTCGGCGCGGCCAAGACCGCGGTCGTGGAGATCGAGTGCTCGGTGAACGGGAACATCCCGGTGGGTTCGTTCAAGTCCGGAAAGTCCGCCCGCGAGACGATAAACAACCGCCTCGACAAGATGCTGGCGAAGCGGCACGGCCACACCGTCCAGCGTCACCCCGGAAGCAAGGGCGCGTACCAGGTGTTCGTGACGATTCCCGACGTGAAGTTCGACGTCAGCGGTGTCACTCGCGTGTGCGACATCATCGGCACGACGGTCAGCGGCATCGAAAGCTGGTAACGCAGGAGTCTTGAGCCGGAGCACGTCCACTCAGGACCGGCCGCCGCCGCAGGTCGCCATGGAGCACCAGCGGCGGCGGCCCGCCGTCTCCAGGAAGAGCCGGCCGCAGTCGTAGCTCGGGCAGGCGCGGAGGGTGAGGCGGCGGGGGGCGGCGAGGCCGAGGAACTCCCTTACGTCCACGGCGTGTTCGGTCGGATCGACCGCGTAGCCGTCGTGCCGGGTCTCGACGGTGACGCCGTACGGCTTGAGCGCGGCCCACAGGCGGCCGACGTACGTGTGGAGGGTGGCGCGGGCGGTCTCGGGCGGGGCGCCGCTGCTCCACAGGAGGCCGGCGAGCCGTTCGGTGGGGACGGGCCGGCCCGCCTCCAGCAGGAGGATCGCGAGCAGGCACCGCTCCTGACGACGATTGCCGATCCGCACGCGGCGCCCTTCGTGACGGGCCTCGAAGGGCCCGAGAAGGGCGAAGTCCATGGTGCCGGTCACCCTATGGGCGCTGCAGGCGCGCCCGACAGTCGCAAGACGCAGTCGCGAGCCGACTCTCCGCCAGATCTGGCCACGTCGAGTAAAGCTCTGACCGCAGAGCGTATCGGTAGCGGTACGTTCCCCGGGCATAGACCGTTCGTCACACCTCTCGAGAGGAACGACATGCGTCGCACCCTGATGTCCGCTCTGACCGCGTGTTTCGCCGCGGCCCTCACCCTCGGAGGCCCCGCCGCCGGCGGCGCCTCCGCCTTACCCTCGGGCACGGCCGCCTGCCCGAGCGGTTACCTGTGCGTGTGGGACCAGATCAACTACCAGGGCAACATGTACAAGTTCTCCGGCTCGAACTCCTCCTGGGCCGCCTGGGCGATCAACAACCACGACTCGTCCTGGTACAACCACGGCACCTCGGGCCTGAACGCCTGCGTCTGGCAGTACGAGGGCTACTTGGGCAGCGTCAAGGTCATCCGGGCCGGCACGTCCTCCCCGAGCGACTCGGGTCACGCCCACCTCGGCAGCTCCAACAGCTGGGGCAACTGCTAGCCGAGCCGACGCCCGGCGGTGGTCAGGATGTGGTCAGAGGGCGAGGGGAAGGTCAGGGCGTTCGCGTTCGCCCCACCCTTCGAGGAGTCCTCATGAAGCGTCACCTTCTGCTGTCGCTGACCGCCGTCGGCACACTGCTCGTCACCGCCGCACCCGCCTCCGCGAACGGGGCCGGCAGCGGCTGGGAGCCCGCCCCCTCCGCTTCCTGGGCCTATCCGACCGGTGCGCGCTGCGACTTCACCGTGCAGGGTTCGCCCGTCGTCGACGAGGTCGTGCGGCGGACGCCGGCCGTGTACGAGGACGGGACGAAGGTCGTCGAGTACAAGGGCGATCTGGTGGTCCGCGTCGTCAACTCCTCGACCGGCGCCTCGTACGACGCCGACGCGAGCGGTCGGGCGATCGTCGAGGTCCGGCCGGACCGCTCGCAGGCCTGGTACGTGGTCGGGCCGATCCTCACGGGTTTCGGCGAGGGCGGCGGGAACGTGCCACGCGGCCTGTACACGGTCGACGGCGCCTACACCCTGGAGGTCTCCGCCACCGGGTAGAAGACGCTGGACCTGCTGCACGGCACGACAGTCCCGCTCTGCGACAAGGTGGCGTGACGCGCGTGACTTGTCCGATCGGCGTCGCGAAGGCCGAGTAGGACGCCATAGGCAGCCGGGCCGCCTTCCCGTCGGGTCCGATCTCATCGATCGGACCCGACGGTTCAGGAAGCCGATGTCCGCACGCGCTGCCGAGAGTAGGTCGTACCCCCGGCCACGTATGCCGGCGCCACCACGAACTCCACCGGGTCCGACTCGTCACACCTCGCCCACGCCTGCTGGCGGCTCTCGTCCAGCGGAGCACCCGGAATGTGATCGAACTCCCAGAATCCTCTGGTCTTCATGCGAACCGACTCGGCCACGATCCCTCGCGCCTGTGTCACCAGCCTCTGGACGGTCTGAGCCAGCTCGTGGTCCGCCCTGACCCCCAGGATGCGACGGACGCGCCGCTCGCTGACATCGGCCCGTCCGAACAGTTCGCTGCACAGCCCCGCCACCATACGAGCCGTCCTGTCGGGCGGGATGTCACCGTGCTTCTCCTTCACGGCCTTCCGGGCGACGCCGTAGAGGCTCTGCTCCACGAAATTGACATAGCGGTCTGCCAGGGTCCGGTGCGACTCGGCCTCCTCCGTGTCGAGGTCGGTCCGGAAAGCCGTCCAGCTCGCCACCACGAGATCGAGGCGCGCTTCCAACCCGGCTACGGTCTGGCGCAGTTCCTCGACCTCCGCCTGCACGGAGCCGATGTACGCACGGAGTTCCGTCGTATCTCCGACCACCGAGTCCAGCATCGCTTCGAGCCGGCTGAACCGCCCGTCCGGCCCTCGTGTCTCCTCGTGCACGATTCCCCCTGCTCAGCTCAGCGGCTCGAAGTCCAGAACCGCCTCGACCTTCTCACCCGACTCCTGCAGGACGGCGGTGACCTGGATCTCCGTCTCGCCGAACTGCAGGGACACCTGAACCTTCCGCCGACTGAGCGGCAGGTGCATGACCGATGACAGGTCCACTCGGAGACTGCCGATCTTCTGGGACCCCTTGTCCGTGACGTACTGGGGATACCCCTCACGAGCTGCGTAAACAACCAACGACATGGCGTCCTGATCCGGCCAGATCGGCCATTGACCACGGGTCACCCAATTCCCCACAGGAATCGATTCACCACCACGCACGTACACGGAGAACCGATTTCGGCACAGCGGGTAATCGGGGCCCTCGTATCTGTATTCCTCAGGATCGACGCCCGGCCGGAATCGAGTGGTTGAGGCGATCCCGTAGGTCATCCGCGCCCGCCTGGCCCGGATCTGCGGGCTGCATGCGTAGTGGACCGCACCGAAGAGAACCGCCGCCTGCGGGTCGGGCGGGACGAGCAAGTCGGCCCGCCCTTCGAGGTGCTGCTGCAGCCTTTGCCGAAGGTAAGGCGAGTTGCCGAAGCCACCGACCAGGACCACGAGCTCTTTGCCCGGCGCGTTTCTGCGCTGACTCCGCATCTCGCCGAGCTGCTTGTCCACGAGGGACAAAATTCCTGGGACAACCTCCTCGAAGAGCTCTTGCGCCTCCTTTGCAGTGATGACGATCTCATCGGTGACACCATCTTGCAGCTCCGCGAGCGACTTCCGCGACTCCTCATCCAGGCAACGGTCGATGCTCACCGGAATCGAAATGATGATCTCGTCGTCATGCTCGGCTGAAAAGTGAAGCTTCGCTTCCTCCCATTTTTCGATGATCCCCAGCAGGGCGGCCGGCTGCTGATCATTGATGCGGTCGATCGCATCGTAGGAGCCGAAGCGCGGAACGAGCACCTTCTCCAGAAAGGCCTGATTCACATATTCCGAACCGAATTTCCCGCCGCACTCCCGCCCGATCTCCTCGAGCTTGTTACCGGACACGGCACGGTACGCGGTGATGTCGACCGTTCCACCACCGCAGTCGGCGACCAGAAAACGGGACCCCACCGACATGAGGCTCGGCCTCTTCCCGGTGAACTGAGCCGTACGGGCGCCCGATACCCTGGCATGGTGGGCCGCTACTTCAGGCTCGTAGGCGAGCAGTAGTCGTTTCGGGTCGTCCGGCAGTCCCGCGGCGACCGCCGCCTCCCTCATCAGCTGCTTCTCGTAGTCTCCCCAGATGGCGGGAACGGTGAGACACCACCGGATCTCCTCCTCGGTGAAGCCGCTCGCGGCGACCTCCTCGACGGCCAGGCGGAAGATCTGCTTCAGATAGAGGGTGACGAGGTTCTTCGCCTCATCGGCGGAGAGGGACGTCGCGGTCAGTTCGCCGACTTCCATGCCCTCGGTCGACGCGGGCGCGAGAGACATCTTGAACGCCTTCAAATACCGGACGTCAGGGCCGGCGGAGCGCGAGTTGAAGCGGCGACGCGCTTCGTACCCCCAGGCGAGCACGTCACCCTCGCTGTCGAGAAGAAGCGCCGTGAGGTTCTTCGCGGTGGGGGCGGGCTGATCCTTCCAGCGCATGTACGGATGAACCTGCCGCTTGTCGTCATCGATCAGAGCCCATGCGTAGCCCGTGCCATGAGTACCGAAGTCGATGGCCACAGCCACCTTCTGCTTCTTCACAGTGTCACCATCCAAGCGACCGCATCGTCGAACGACGTGCGGCATCTTCCAGAAGCCGACCCGCCGCCGCGGCCTGGTCCGGAGTCCCGACCTCCGCGACGACATCGCGCAGTCGGCGCAGGACATCGGGGGTCAGGCGCTCCGCGTACTCGGCCGCGCCGGGAGCGATGACGCTCATGGCCGCGCTTCTGGCTTCACCGTGCAGTCCTGCCGCCCGGAACAGCGCGGCCTGTTCGACCCTGGCCTCGTGCACGGAGATACGACCTCGGTCGACGGCGACCTCGTAGGCCGCCGTGAGGCCGAGCGCCGCGGCCCGCCGCTCCAGTCCGCGGTCCGCCGGAAGGGTTTCGTGAAGACGTGGCCGCCGCCCGTACCGAGCCAGATGGAACCACTCCGCGAGAACGGCGACCGTGACCGCGGTCGACTCCCCCAGCTCGTCCTCGAAGGCGAGTCTGCTGGAACGGCGAGCCTCCTCGTCCGCAGACTCCACCGGGAGCGAGAGGTGCGGGAAGTTGATGTGGATGGACCGGAAGTCCTGTGCTTCGACCATGTTCCACGCGACGAGGGTCGGCCAGACCCTGCGCCCCGTCTGCACATCCCCGTAGACGAGAATGACCGGCAGGTCCCGGAGCGCCCGCTGCAGGAGCAGGATGTCGGCGTCCGCATTACGCAGCGGTCGTTTCATGGCCCCGTCGAAACAGGCGACATCACCCGCCCAGGGGGAGTTCAGCCACGCCCGTCTGATCGCGACCCGGAAGGCCTGTGGACCGTCGTCGTTTCCTGCGCTGTTCTTCTCGTCGTCGAAGTAGGGGGCTACCAGCAGCACGGGCCGAGATCCGCCACCCGACTGTTCCGACACGAGGTCGTGCAGCTCTTCCGGAGAATACGAGAACGGAGAATTCTCAAATCCCCGGTCCAGCCGGTCCTGTTCTGCTTTCACATGGACGCTGATCTGGGCCTGCCGCCAGTCCCGGGCTATTTCGTACTCGTTGGCGCGCTCCGCCTCCTCGGCCCGTACCGAAAAGGCCCGACCCTCACGTTCGACGGCCCTGTTCTCCGCGGTCGCGGCCTCTTCCTCGCGCAGCATGTGAAGAAACTGCTGCTGGTCGAAGTAGCTTCCGTCGCGTCGCATCTTGTACAACTCGAGCATGCGGCCGCTCAGGTCGTTGATGCCACGAAACATTCCGGCGGACAGCAATACGCCCCCTACGTCCTCCCCGTTAATCAGCCGATGCTACGCGGTGTCGCGGCATAGGTCGGGCACACGCGTCAATCTTTGTCAGGTTGGACATCGTCCGCCGCGGATGCCTTCGCGGCCCGCAGGGACGCCGCCGTCCGGGCCGGGTCGTAGTTCTCCGGGGTCCCGTCGATCAGGAGGACGTCGCCCGTCATGTGGCGGGTGCGGAGGGGGATCAGGGCCTGGTAGGGGGCCGAGTCGTACCAGGACCGGGCTGCCTCGTACGTGGGGAAGCCGATGATGACGACGGCGCCGGGCCAGGTGCCCTCGCGGACCTCGCGGGCGGGGGCGCCATGGACGAGGAAGCGGCCGCCGAAGGGGTCGAGGGTGGCCTGGATGCGCTCCATGTAGACGAAGACCTCGTCGTCGAGGACGGGCTTCGGGTGCAGGTTTCCGATGGCGTATGCGGTCATGGGAACAGCGTGCCGGGGGACGGCGTACGGGTCGATTACCCCGGACGTCATCCCCCGGCGGCCGTGCGTCAGATCGTCGCCGTGTCGATGACGAAGCGGTAGCGGACGTCGCTCTTCAGGACGCGCGCGTAGGCCTCGTTGATCTGGTCGGCGCGGATCAGTTCGATCTCGGCGCCCAGGCCGTGCTCGGCGCAGAAGTCGAGCATCTCCTGGGTCTCGGCGATGCCGCCGATCATCGAACCGGCGAGGGTCTTGCGGCCGCCGATGAGGGAGAAGAGGCCGACCTTGACGGGCTCCTCCGGGGCGCCGACGTTCACCAGGGCGCCGTCCGTCTTGACCAGGCTCAGGTAGGCGTCGAAGTCGAGCGGCGCGGAGACCGTGGAGATCACCAGGTCGAAGGTGCCGGCGAGCTTCGTGAAGGTCTCCGGGTCGGAGGTCGCGTGGAAGTGGTCGGCGCCCAGCTTGAGGCCGTCCTCCTGCTTGCGCAGCGACTGGCTGAGGACCGTCACCTCGGCGCCGAGGGCGTGGGCGATCTTGACGCCCATGTGGCCGAGGCCGCCGAGGCCGACGATCGCGACCTTCTTGCCGGGGCCGGCCTGCCAGTGGGCGAGCGGCGAGTAGAGGGTGATGCCGGCGCAGAGCAGCGGGGCGGCCTCGTCGAGGCCGATGCCCTCGGGGATGCGCAGGGTGTAGTTCTCGTCGACGACGATGTGGGTCGAGTAGCCGCCGTAGGTCGGCTCGCCGTTCTTGTCGAGGGCGTTGTACGTGCCGGTCATGCCGTTCACGCAGTACTGCTCCAGGCCGCGCTCGCAGTACTCGCACGCGCGGCAGGAGTCGACGAAGCAGCCGACGCCGACCCGGTCGCCGACCTCGTGCTGGGTGACACCCGGGCCGACCTCGGTGACGATGCCGGCGATCTCGTGGCCGGGGACCATCGGGAAGATGCCCTCGCCCCAGCCGTTGGTGGCCTGGTGGATGTCGGAGTGGCAGATTCCGGCGTACTTGATCTCGATGAGGACGTCGTGCTCGCCGACGGGCCGGCGCGGCACGGTGGTGCGCTCCAGCGGGGCGTTGGCGGCGGGTGCGGCGTACGCGGGGACGGTGGTCGCGTTCGTGGTCATGCGTCCAGCGTGCCGGGGCGCGAGGACCGTACCCAGCCACCTGTTCTGCCTACGACCGGCGTGCCTACCACTGGCAGGGTCAGGAACGTACGTCCGTCCGCGCGGCCCGGCGGCGATAATGGGGCGGTATGGACCTCAGTGCCGAACTCAGCGAATTCCTGCGCTCCCGGAGGGCCCGGCTGAAGCCGCAGGACGTGGGCCTGCCCGAGTTCGGGCGGCACCGGCGGGTGCCGGGGCTGCGCCGCGAGGAGCTGGCGCAGCTGGCGGGGGTGTCCGTGGCGTACTACACCCGGCTCGAACAGGGCAACGGGCGGAACGTGTCCATGGAGGTGCTCGACTCCATCGCGCGGGCGCTGCGGCTGAGCGACACCGAGCGGGCGCATCTGACGCATCTGGCGAAGCCGACGGTGAAGAAGCGGCAGCGGGCGGCGATCGCCCGTCCGCAGCGGGTGCGGCCGGGGCTCCAGTACCTCCTGGACGCGATGGACGGGCTGCCCGCCTTCGTGCTGGGCCGCCGGGGCGACATCCTGGCCTGGAACCGGATGGCACGGGCCCTGATGGGCGATTTCGAGGCGTGGGAGCCGGGCGACCGGAACATGGCCCGGATGATCTTCCTCGAACCGAACGCGCGCGACCTCTACGTCGACTGGGAGTGCAAGGCGGTCGAGGTCGTCAGCACGCTGCGGCTGTACGCGGGGTGCTACCCGGACGACAAGGAGCTGCTCGCGCTGGTCGGCGAGCTGTCGGTGCGCAGCGAGGAGTTCCGCTCGCTGTGGGCGGCGCACACGGTGGCCGACAAGGGGCACGGACAGAAGCGGCTGCGGCATCCGCTGGTGGGCGAGATGACGCTGTCGTACGAGTCGTTGAAGGTGGCCGGGGACGATCCGGACCTGGTGCTCGTGACGTACCACGCGGAGCCGGGGACGCCCTCGGCGGACGCGCTGCGGCTGCTCGCGCAGTGGGGTGTGGACGAGCCCGTGGACGTACGGGAATGACGGAGGGCCCCCTCCCGGTGCGGGAGGGGGCCCTCGTCACGTGCGTGCGGATCAGACGGCCGAGCCGTCCTTCCACTCCGACCAGGACATGTTCCAGCCGTTGAGGCCGTTGTCCGGCTTGATCGTCTTGTCGTTGGAGTTCTTGACGATGACGACGTCGCCGATCATCGAGTTGTCGAAGAGCCAGGCGGCCGTCTGGTTCGGGTCGCCGGCGCCCTTGACGTCGGCGAGGCCGACGCAGCCGTGGCTGGTGTTCACGTTGCCGAAGATCGACCGCGCGCCCCAGTAGTTGCCGTGGATGAAGGTGCCCGAGGTGGACAGGCGCATGGCGTGCGGCACGTCCTTGATGTCGTACTCGCCCTTGCCGTCGTCGTCGGTGAAGCCGACGGTGGCGCCGTTCATCCGGGTCTCCTTGAACTTCTCGGAGATCACCATCTGACCGTTGTAGGTGGTGTTCTCCGGGGAGCCTGCGGAGATCGGGATGGTCTTGATCGTCTTGCCGTCCTGCTTGACCGTCATGGTCTTGGTGGCGACGTCGACGGTCGAGACCTGGTTGCGGCCGATCTTGAAGGTGACGGTCTTCTGCTGGACGCCGAAGACGCCGTCCGCGCCCTCGACGCCGTCGAGGTCGAGCTTCAGGGTGACGGTCGAGCCCTCGGTCCAGTACGCGTCGGGACGGAAGTCGAGACGCGTCGAGTTGAACCAGTGCCCGACGACCTCCTGGCCGGAGCTGGAGGAGACCGTGATGCCGCCCTGGACGGCCTTCTTGTCGGTGATCGCCTTGTTGAAGTTGATCGAGACCGGCATGCCGACGCCGACGGTCGAGCCGTCCTCGGGCGTGAAGTTGCCGATGAAGCTGTTGGCCTGGGAGACCGTGGTGAACGAGGAGTTCTCGTGGGCCTCGAGGCCTTCCGCGTCGGTGGCGGTGGCCGCGATCTTGTAGACCGTGGCGCGCTTGAGCGGCCCGCTCGGCTTCCAGCTGAGCCCGTCGGCCGCTATGTCGCCCTTGACCTCGACGCCCTCGGCGGAGGTCATGGTGACCGACGTCAGCTTGCCCTCGGTCACGGAGACCTTGGCGTCGTTGTTGATGGAGGCGTTCTGCGCGCCGTTCTTCGGCGAGATGGTGATCTGCGCCTTGGAGGTCTTCTGCGCGGCCGCCTCGTCGACCTGGGCCTGTGACTGCTGCGTCGCGGAACCGGAGGCGCTACCGCCCTTGTCCCCGTCGTTGCACGCCGAGAGCACGAGTACGCCACCGAGCACCGCGGCGGCCGCCGCCAGGCTCCTGCGGCGCTTGCCGACCGTCATCACACGCTTCTCCATCGTCGCCGGTTCCCTGCCAACTTCTTCTATGAACGCCCATGACACCCCGTCCGGTTCCGTGTCCGGAGCGTTTGTGGGCAATGCCACTGATCCACGGGGAACACCACAGATCCACACGCGCGTGCCGGGCTTCCGGTTCCCGGGGTCACGGAAAAGCCGTGAAAAGGCCCCGGGAGCGGCGTCCCGGGGCCCGCGCCGCGTGCGGATGCCCGCCTCTTACGGCCGGTCGTCGTCTTCCTCGCCCTCATTTTCCTCGCCGAGGTCCCACTCCAGCGCATCGGGGTCGTAATCGACCTCCTCGGTGCTCCAGGACGCCTGGACCATCTCGATCCCGGGGACGTCGCGGATCAGGTCGAAGGGCTCGACGAGGTAGGCGAGCGCCTCGGCGCTGTCCTCGCGCGCGGCCTCGCGCGCCTGCACCCGCTCCTCCTCGGGCATGAACTCATCGGCGTCGATCTTGGCCTCGGCGGCCTCGGTCAGCTCGGCGGGAGCGTCGATCTCCAGGACGACATCGACGCGAAGGCGGACATAGCGTGTGGACTCACTTGTGCTCATGGGTCGGAGCGTAGGGGGCCGGAGGGCCTCGACTTTCCCGCGACCCGCTGTGTTCCGTAGCATCGACGCACACACCAATTCGCGGTTTCCGCAAGGGGGATCGAAATTTCCGTGTCCGCCGCCCGACGCCCACTGCTGACCGCCATCGCCGCGGGGACGCTGCTGTGCGCCCTGTGGTTCGTGCCGTCCGCCAACGCCACCGATGAGCAGGGCGGGGCACGCATCGGGGTCACCCAGAACGGCCCCCTCACCGACGACGGGCGCCTGGCCGAGACCGGGGGGCGGAACACCACGGCGTACCTGCTCGGCGGGACGGGGTTCCTGGGGGTCGGGGCGGGTTTCGTGGCGCTCGCGCTGCGGCGCCGGGGCCGTGCCTTCTGAGTCTTCCGAGCCTTCTGACGGAGTACGCGCACGCGTGAAGGGCCGCCCCCGGAGGCCGGGGGCGGCCCTTTCGTGCGCGCCGGGGTTACGCCAGCGGGCCGGTGACCGGCTCGACGGCCGCGACCAGCTTGCCCTCGCGTACGAAGGCGTCGGCGCCCGCCAGGTCGGGGGCGAGGTAACGGTCCGGGCCGGGGCCCTGGACGCCGGCCGCGCGCAGGGCCTCGATGGCCGCCTGCGAGGCGGGCGCCGGGGTGAGGCCCGCGCGGAGCTCGATGCCGCGGGTGGCGGCGTACATCTCGACCGCGATGATCCGGTTGAGGTTGCCGATCGCCGTGCGCAGCTTGCGGGCGGCGGACCAGCCCATGGAGACGTGGTCCTCCTGCATCGCGGAGGACGGGATGGAGTCGGCGGAGGCCGGGACGGCGAGCCGCTTCATCTCGCTGACCAGGGCGGCCTGCGTGTACTGGGCGATCATCAGGCCCGAGTCGACGCCGGCGTCCTCGGCGAGGAACGGCGGGAGGCCGTGCGAGCGGTTCTTGTCGAGGAGCCGGTCGGTGCGGCGCTCGGCGATGGAGCCGAGGTCGGCGGCGGCGATCGCGAGGAAGTCGAGGACGTACGCGACGGGGGCGCCGTGGAAGTTGCCGTTGGAGCGGACCTCGCCGCTGGGCAGCACGATCGGGTTGTCGACGGCGGCGGCGAGCTCGCGCTCGGCGACGAGCCGGGCGTGGGCCATGGTGTCGCGGCCGGCGCCGGCGACCTGCGGGGCGCAGCGCACCGAGTAGGCGTCCTGGACGCGGGGGGCCTCGCCGGCCTGGGCGTGGCCGGTGAGGCCGGAGCCCTTGAGCACGGCCAGCATGTTGGCGGCGGAGGCGGCCTGGCCGGGGTGCGGGCGGACGGTGTGCAGCTCGGGTTCGAGGACCTTCTCGGTGCCGAGGAGGGCTTCGAGGGAGAGCGCGGCGGTGATGTCGGCCGACTTGTAGAGGGTGTCGAGGTCGGCGAGGGCCATGATCAGCATGCCGAGCATGCCGTCGGTGCCGTTGAGGAGGGCGAGGCCCTCCTTCTCCTTGAGCTCGACGGGCGCGATGCCGGCGGCGGCGAGGAGCTCGCCGGCGGGCTTGACCACGCCGTCGGGGCCCTCGGCGTCGCCCTCGCCCATGAGCGCGAGGGCGCAGTGGGAGAGCGGGGCGAGGTCGCCGGAGCAGCCGAGGGAGCCGTACTCGTGGACGACGGGGGTGATGCCGGCGTTGAGGACGTCGGCCATGGTCTGGGCGACCTCGGGGCGGACGCCGGTGTAGCCGGAGGCCACGGTCTTCAGGCGGAGGAACATCAGGGCGCGCACGACCTCGCGCTCGACGCGCGGGCCCATGCCGGCGGCGTGCGAGCGGACGATGTTGCGCTGGAGCTGGGCGCGCAGCTCGTGGCTGATGTGCCGGGTGGCGAGCGCGCCGAATCCGGTGGAGACCCCGTAGACGGGCTCGGGCTTGGCGGCGAGCGCGTCGACGATGTCACGGGCGGCGGCCAGGGCGGCCACGGCCTCGGTCGACAGCTCGACGCGGGCGCCGTTGCGGGCGACGTCGATGACGTCCTGCGGGGTCGTGCCGGACGTGCCGAGGACGACTGTCTGCATATCCATATTCAGCACCCTACGGATTGAAGACCAGCATGTCACTAGCCGATTTCGTCACCGTCCCGACAGGGGACGGCCCCTTACGGCCCCCTACGGCCCCTCCTGACGCGGGCCCGCCGTCGGCGCGTCGCGGAAGCGGCGGCGGTCGCGGGCTCCGGGGGGCGCGTCGGCGAGGCGGATGACCGTGCCGTCCCGGCCCGCGACGACGGGCTTCCGCGAACGTTCGGCCTTGGCCTGGTACTGGGCGGCGTCGGCGAGCCGGAAGAGGCGGCGGGCCGACCTGAGGGGCCCGATGGGGTCGCCGGTGGACGCGACCCCGCAGGCCACGCCCTCGCCGAGCTCCAGCTCCGCCGCCCGTACGCACAGCTCCTCGGCGACCGCGACGACCTCGTCCGCCGTCGGGCCGACGGTCAGGAGGCAGAACTCGTCGCCGCCCAGACGGGCCGCGAGGGCGCCGGGGAGCATGGCGCCGCAGCGGGAGAGGACCGAGCCGAAGCGTTCGAGGAGGCGGTCGCCGACGGCGTGGCCGTGGGTGTCGTTGACGCGCTTGAGACCGTTCAGGTCGCAGACCACGAGGCTGACGACGGAGCCGTCCGCCCGGTAGCGCTCGATGGCCTCGTCCAGACGGGTGTCGACGGCCCGCCGGTTGGCCAGGCCCGTCAGGGGATCGGTGAAGGCCAGCTTGCGGACCTCCTCCAGGCGCTCGGCCTGGGCGATGCCGGCGGCGACGACCGCCGCGAGGACGGTCGCGAAGTCGGCGTCCGCGCGGGTGAAAGGTTTCTCCCCTTGCGGCCTGGCCACGTACAGCTCGCCCCACGCGCGCCCGTGGAGCACGATCGGCGCGACCACGCAGCAGCCGCGCCCGCGCCGCCGCAGGCCCGTCACCCGGCCGGTCGGCACGGGGTCGGCGGCGGTCTCCACCCAGGCGTCGGGCTCGCCGCCGCCGGCCCACTGCTCGTGCAGGAACTCGGTGATCTCGGGGAACTGGTGCACGGGGTACGTCTCCGAGTCCGGGAACTCCTCCTCGCCCACGGCCCGGTCCCCGGCGTTCACCAGGACCTTGAGGCGGCCGTGGTCCCGCTGCCAGACGGACAGGGCGGCGAAGGTCCCGTCGAGCCCCTCACAGGCCCCGAGCGCCGCCGCCCGCCAGAACTCGCGCGGGGTGTGCGCCGCCGCCATCCCCTGCGCCAGCGCCACTACGGCCCGCAGCCGTACGTCCTCACCCATTCCTCCAGCTTAGGGAGGTTTGATCCGTTTTCCCCACCGGGACGTCACCGTAAGTCACAATTGGCATAAAACGGTAAAATTCCTGAGACTTCCGAGAATCCCGGGCTCACCCCGGGCTCACCCCTGGAGTCGTCCCGGGGGCTGCTCCGGGGTCACTCGCCCGGCCAGTTCGGCTTCCGCTTCTCGTTGAAGGCCGCCACGCCCTCGGCCCGGTCGCCCGAGAAGGCCACCGAACGCCAGGCCGCGTCCTCGACCTCCAGGCCCGCCCGCAGGTCGAGGCCCTGACCGAGCCGCATCGCCTTCTTCGCCGCGCGCAGGCCGACCGGCGAGTTCGCCGCGATCCGCCCGGCGAGCTCCAGGGCCGCCGTCCGGGCGTCCTCCTCAAGGAGGTCGACGAGGCCGAGCTCGCGGGCCTCGGCCGCCTCCACCCGGCGGGCCGTGAAGACCAGCTCGGCGGCGCGCGCCGCGCCCACCCGGCGCGGCAGCAGCTGCGTACCGCCGCCGCCGGGGATGACGCCCACGGAGACCTCGGGGAGGCCGACGACGGTGGTCGCGTCGGCCACGATGACGTCGCAGGAGAGCGCCAGCTCGAAGCCGCCGCCGAGGGCGAAGCCGTGCACGGCGGCGACGGTCGGCATCGGCAGCTCCAGGACGCCGGTGTACGCGGCGCGGGCGGTCGGGCGCTGGCGGACGAGGTCGGCGTCGGTGAAGGAGTTGCGCTCCTTGAGGTCGGCGCCGACGCAGAAGGCGCGGTCGTTCGAGGAGGTCAGGACGGTGACGCGGACCTCGGGGTCGGCGGCGAGGGCGCCGCAGGCGGTGCCGATGGAGCGGGCCATCTCGGAGGAGACGGCGTTCATGGCCTTGGGCCGGTCGAGGACCAGCTCCGCGACGTGACCGTCCTTCCGGACCACCACGAACTCACCAAAGCGCTGCTCGGACATGACCGCACCCTCCCGGTTCAGGCCTGTTAACGGGTGTTAACAGGCGTTCACCGGGAGATCCTAAGTCGGGCGGCGGCTCAGGAGCCAGGGTTCGACGACGCCGAGGCCACGGACCGGGCGCTGCCACATGGGCTGGAGCGCGAAGCGGTACGTGGCGGCCTGGCGGCCCTCCTTCTCGGCGCGGGCCGCCTCCTCGGCCGCCTCCGCCTCCGAGGCGGGCGCCTCACCGGTCCTGGTCAGCTCCTCGGCGAGGGCGCCGTCGACGAGGACGGCGTCCTTCGGGGCTATCGAGGTGAGCCGGCTGGCCAGGTTCACCGTGGTGCCGAAGACATCGCCCATCCGGGTCGTCACGGTGCCGAAGGCGATGCCGACGCGCAGCGCGGGCATCGTCTCGTCGTGGCTGAGCGTCTCGATGAGGCGCAGGGCGATCTCGGCGGCGGTGCCGGCGTCGTCGGCGGCGTACAGCACCTCGTCGCCGAGGGTCTTGATGAGCCGCCCGCCGTGCGCGGCGACCAGGTCGGCGCAGGTGGTCTCGAAGGCCTCGACGAGCTCGCCGAGCTCCTCCTCCTCCAGGCGGCGGGTCAGCCGGGTGAAGCCGACGAGGTCCGCGAAGCCGACGGCGAGCCTGCGGTCGACCATCTCCTCGTCGTCGGCGGCCTGCACGACCCGGCCGGTGGCGGCGGCGAGCTGCCGGCGCCACACGTAGATCAGGAACTCCTCCAGCTCGGGCAGGAGCAGCTCGACCAGCGGATACGTGACCTCGGTACGGGTCATGCCCGGCTCGGGCGGCTCGGTGAGGCCCTCCAGGAAGGAGTCGATCTGCCACTCGGCCAACCGGGCGGTCGTCTGGCCGGTGGAACGGGCCACCTGCACGGCCATCGGCTCGCTGAGCAGCCCCGCCTCGACGAGACCGGCGAGCCGCCGCAGGGCGAGCACGTCGGCCTCGGTGAGCGCCTTGGCCTGGCCGATGTCGGCGAAGCCCATGGCCCGCCAGAAGCGGGAGGCGAGCTCCATGGAGACGCCGGCGGTGCGGGCGGCCTGGAAGGGGGTGTAGCGGCGGTCGGCGCCGAGGATGAGCTGTTCGAGGCGGATCGCGAGGGGGTCGTGGCTCGGCTCGGCCGTGTGGTCGACCTCGTGATGGGGGGTGGGGTACGTCGGCGGCTGTGCCGGCTGGGCGGTGCCGCCGTTGTTCGCGTCGTCAGCGGTCACCGGCCGCCTCCTGCCGTTCCCTGCCCACGTGTCCTGCCGATCTGTCGCTTGGATCGCGCTCCACGATACGGCAGGTGTGTGCTGGCTCACGCGCGAACGGCTGCCGCCCGGACCTTCGGGAGTGCGGGCCCTTCGGGTGAAGGGCCTGGAGGGCGCGACGCGCGGCGGGTTCCGGTGTGCCCACCCTCCCCCGAGCTCTCGGCTTCGCTCGGGCAGGGGGGACCCCCCTCGCCGCAGCAGAACGATGGCCCACGCCTATGTCCGCAGGTGGACGATGTCGCCCGCTCCCACCGCTTCCGTGCCGCCGCCCTCCGTCGCGACGACCAGGCGGCCGTCGCCGTCCAGGGCCACGGCGTCGCCTTCCAGCATGCGCTCGCCGGGGAGCTCGGCGCGGATGCGGCGGCCGAGGGTGGCGCAGCCGGCCGTGTAGGCGGCCTGGAGGCCGGAGGCTGCGGGGTCGCCCTCGGCGCGTACCCAGTCGCCGTAGTGCTGGGCGAGGGAGCGCAGGACGGCCCGCAGGAGGGTGTCGCGGTCGGTGGAGGCCGCGCCGGCGAGGAGCAGGGAGCCGGCCGCCGGGACGGGCAGCTCGTCCGCGCGGAGGGAGACGTTGATGCCGAGGCCGACGACGATGGCGTCGGCCCCGGCCCGCTCGGCGAGGATGCCGCCGGTCTTGCGTTCCTCGCCCGCGACGGAAACCAGCAGGTCGTTGGGCCACTTGAGGGACGTGTCGACGCCGGCGGCCTTCGCGAGGCCGGTGGCGGCGGCCACGCCGGTGAGCAGCGGGAGCCAGCCCCAGCGGTGGACGGGCACGCCGGGCTTGAGGAGCACGGAGAGGAAGAGCCCGGAGCGGGCGGGCGCGGTCCAGGTGCGGTCGAGGCGGCCGCGGCCCGAGGTCTGCTCCTCGGCGACGAGCACCGCGCCCTCGGGCAGTTCGTCGGCCCGGGCGGCGAGGTCGCTGTTGGTGGAGCCGGTGGTGGTGACCACGTCGAGCGAGGTCCACAGTCCGTCGGGGACGACGAGGGCGCGGCGCAGTGCGGTGGCGTTCAGCGGGGGCCGGTCGAGGTCCGACCAGGGTCCGCCGGAGTCTTGAGAGGACGTCATGCAAGCCAGAGTAGGTGTGGCAAAGACCGCAGTGCCGAACCGTATCGCCGTCGATACGCTACGGGTCAGTAGGCCAGTAGTAGGCCATTCGTAGTCCACGAACCCCCCGTGACCAGGCAGGGAGCCGCATCCCGATGTCCGAGCCGGCAGAGCAGTACGAGATCGACATTCACACGACCGCGGGCAAGATCGCGGACCTCAAGCGCCGTATCGACGAGGCCACGCACGCCGGCTCGGAGCGGGCGGTGGAGAAGCAGCACGCCAAGGGCAAGCTGACCGCGCGCGAGCGGATCGCCCTCCTCCTGGACGAGGGTTCGTTCGTGGAGCTGGACGAGCTGGCCCGGCACCGCTCGACGAACTTCGGCCTGGAGAAGAACCGGCCGTACGGAGACGGTGTCGTCACCGGCTACGGCACGGTGGACGGCCGCCCTGTGGCGGTGTTCTCGCAGGACTTCACGGTCTTCGGCGGCGCCCTCGGCGAGACGTACGGCCAGAAGATCATCAAGGTGATGGACTTCGCGCTGAAGACCGGCTGCCCGGTCATCGGCATCAACGACTCCGGCGGCGCCCGCATCCAGGAGGGCGTGAGCGCGCTCGGCATGTACGGCGAGATCTTCCGCCGCAACACCCACGCCTCCGGGGTGATCCCGCAGATCTCCCTGATCGTCGGCCCCTGCGCGGGCGGCGCGGTGTACTCCCCCGCGATCACCGACTTCACCGTGATGGTCGACCAGACCTCGCACATGTTCATCACGGGTCCCGACGTCATCAAGACGGTGACCGGCGAGGACGTGGGCTTCGAGGAGCTGGGCGGCGCCCGGACGCACAACTCGACCTCGGGCGTGGCCCACCACATGGCGGGTGACGAGAAGGACGCGATCGAGTACGTCAAGTCCCTGCTCTCGTACCTTCCGTCGAACAACCTCTCCGAGCCGCCGGCCTTCCCGGAGGTCGCGGAGACCGAGGTGACGGACGAGGACCGCGAGCTCGACACGCTGATCCCGGACTCGGCGAACCAGCCGTACGACATGCACAAGGTCATCGAACACGTCCTCGACGACGGCGAGTTCCTGGAGACGCAGGCACTGTTCGCGCCGAACATCCTGACGGGCTTCGGCCGCGTCGAGGGCTTCCCGGTCGGTGTGGTCGCGAACCAGCCGATGCAGTTCGCGGGCTGCCTCGACATCAACGCGAGCGAGAAGGCCGCGCGCTTCGTGCGCACCTGCGACGCCTTCAACATCCCGGTCCTGACCTTCGTCGACGTGCCGGGCTTCCTGCCGGGCGTGGACCAGGAGTACGGCGGCATCATCCGGCGCGGCGCGAAGCTGATCTACGCGTACGCGGAGGCGACGGTCCCGCTGATCACGGTCATCACCCGGAAGGCCTTCGGCGGCGCGTACGACGTCATGGGCTCCAAGCACCTGGGCGCCGACCTGAACCTGTCGTGGCCGACGGGCCAGATCGCGGTCATGGGCGCGCAGGGCGCGGTCAACATCCTGCACCGGCGGACGATCGCCGAGGCGGAGGACCAGGAGGCCGAGCGGGCGCGGCTCATGCAGGAGTACGAGGACGCGCTGCTCAACCCGTACACGGCGGCCGAGCGCGGCTACATCGACGGCGTGATCCTGCCGTCGGACACGCGCCCGCAGATCGTGAAGGGCCTGCGTCAGCTCCGTACGAAGCGGGAATCCCTGCCTCCGAAGAAGCACGGCAACATCCCGCTCTAGCCCTTCCGGACCCTCAAGGAGCCGACATGATCAAGGTCGTACGAGGCAACCCGACTCCGGAGGAGTTGGCCGCCGCACTGGCGGTCGTTCAAGCCCGGGCCGCGGCCACGGCGGCGGCGTCCGCCGGGGACGGCGGCCCGGCGGTACCGGAGGGGTGGTCGGATCCCTCCCGCATCGCGCGGTCGGTACGGCACCGGCCGGGCCCGCGGTCCTGGGCGCGGTCGTACTGGCCCGCGTAGTCCTCGCCGCACGACGAGAGGCCGGATCCCTTGTGCGGGGGATCCGGCCTCTCGCGTACGTCCGTTCAGGTACGGCGGAGGAGGAGGCCCGACAGGACGGCTCCGGCGGCGACGATCGCGGCGTTGACGAGGACCGCGCGGCCGATGCCGTCGAGGAGCACGGGCGCGGTGACGACGACGGCGCTCATGACCGGCGTGCCCATGGTGATGCCGATCTGCTGGGTCATGGTCGCGAGCCCGGTCGCCATGCCCTGCTCGCCGTCGGGGATGCCCGAGGTGGCGGTGACCATGAAGCCGACGATCGCGAGCATGTTGCCGACGCCGCCGGCGAAGGTCGCGGCGAGCAGCAGCGCGAGGCTGCCGCGGTCGTCGCCGAGGCCGTACAGGGCGAGGGTGGCGGCGGCCTGGAGGAGCCCGCCGGAGACCAGGGCGGCGCGGGCCCCGAAGCGGCCGATGAAGCGGGAGGCGGCCACGCCGCCGAGGACCGTGCCGGCGCCGAGGACGCCGAAGGAGAGTCCGGCGGCGAGCGGGGAGAAGCCCAGGACGTCCTGGAGGTACAGGGTCATCAGGAAGACCAGCGAGGTCTCGGTGACGAAGGCGACGAGCCCGGCGAGGTTGCCCCAGACGACCGTGCGGCGCCTCAGGACGTGGATCGGGACGAGGGGCGAGGCGGCCCGCCGTTCGACGAGGACGAAGGCGGTGAGGAGCGCGGCGCCGGCGGCGAGGGCGGTGAGCGCCGTGGGGTCCGTCCAGCCGTGCTCGCCGGTGGCGGTCAGGCCGTAGACGAGGGCGAGGAGACCTCCGGTGACGGTGACGGCGCCGGGGACGTCGAGGCGGGGCCGGACGGCCGGACGGCTCTCCTTCAGGACGGCGGGGGCGACGAGGAGGACGGCGAGGGCCACCGGCACGTTGACGAGGAAGGCCCAGCGCCAGGAGAGCAGGTCGGTGAGGACGCCGCCGAGGATCGCGCCGGTGGTGAAGCCCGCGGACATGAGCGCGCCGTTCAGGCCGAGCGCCCTGGCCCGCAGCGGGCCCTCGGGGAAGGCGGCGGTGAGCAGGGAGAGCCCGGCGGGGGTGACGGCGGCGGTGGCGAGGCCCTGGGCGACGCGGGCGGCCATCAGCGTCCCGGGGCCGGTGGCGAGGCCTCCGGCGAGCGAGGACACGCCGAGGAGGGCCATGCCGCCGAGGAAGAGGCGGCGGCGTCCGACGAGGTCGGCGACACGCCCGAAGAGGAGGGTGAATCCGGCGGCGGCGAGGGCGAAGGCGGTGGCGATCCACTGGAGGCCGCCGAGGGTGAAGCCGAGCCCCTGGCCGATGACGGGCAGCGCGACGTTCAGGATCGAGAAGTCGACGGCCAGCATGAACTGGGCGAGGAGGAGGACGACGAGGACGAGCCGCATCCGGCCGGTCATGCGGTCGGGGCGGGTGGCTGAGGGGGTGGGGAGATCCAGGGCGACCATGCGAACGACCCCTTAATGGGAATCTGGTTCCGTTAAGATGTCCCGTACGGTAGCAGAGTCGAAGGCCTTAATGGAACAGGAGACCCGTTTGACTGAGAGCCGGCCGGCCACGCCCGGCACCACACGTCCCGGCGGCCGCACCGCGAAGGTCCGCAGGGCGGTCCTCGACGCCACCCTGGACGCGCTCGCCGACACCGGCTTCCACGCCCTGAACATGGACCGGATCGCCGCGGGCGCGGGCGTCGGCAAGACCACCGTCTACCGCCGCTGGGGCTCCCCCGTCGGCCTGGTCACCGACCTCCTGCACGACATGGCCGAGCAGTCGCTGCCCGCCTCCGACACCGGCAGCCTCCCGGGCGACCTGCGGGCCAACGCCGAACTCGTCCGGGACACCCTCGTGGACCCCCGGATGGGCGCCGTCTTCCGCGCGGTCATCGCCGCGGCGGCCTGCGACGAGGAGTGCGCCCGCGCCCTCGCCGACTTCTACCGGACCCGGCTCGCCGAATGGGCCCCGGTCGTCACCCGGGGCGAGGCCCGCGGCGAGATCCCGGCGGGGACGGACCCCGTCGAGCTCCTCCGCGCCGTCTCCGCGCCGCTCTACTACCGCTTCGCGGTCACCCGCGAGGAGCTCGACGCCGCCGTCGCCGAGCGGGCGGTGACGGCGGCGCTCGCGGCCGCGCGGGACGGGGTGTTCGTCCGCGAATAGTCCCTCCGTACGGGGATGCCTGAGTATCCGTACTCAGGCGCCCCGCGCGCCCCGCCCGCAGGATCGGAGGCATGCTGTGGTCCGACCCGAAGAACCAGCCGCCGAAGTTCCTGCGCGACATGCAGGCGACGCTCCGCCGCACGGGCGTGCTGCTGGCACTGGCGATGGTGGTGGTGATGTTCGTGGCGAGCGCGCGCTGACCACGCGCACGCGTACGGCCCGACGGACCACGCGCGCGCGTACGGACCGCGCGCGCACGACGGGTGCCACGCGCGCGTACCCGCGGACAAGCGGACGACCGGGCCACGCGGGCGCGTGCGTACGCCCGGCACTGGCTACGCTGCCCCCATGACTGCTGATCCGCGCCGTGTCGTGCTCGCCTCCGCCTCCCCCGCCCGGCTCGGCCTGCTCCGGCAGGCCGGACTCGCTCCCGAGGTGATCGTGAGCGGCGTCGACGAGGACAAGGTCCACGCCCCGACCCCGGCCGAACTCGCGCTCGCCCTCGCCGAGGCGAAGGCAGCCCACGTGGCCGCCAAGCCCGAGGCGTTCGGCGCGCTCGTCATCGGCTGCGACTCGGTCCTGGAGCTCGACAAGCAGGCCCTGGGCAAGCCGGCCGACGCCGAGGAGGCCACCGCCCGCTGGAAGTCGATGCGGGGCCGGGTCGGCATCCTCCAGACCGGCCACTGCGTGTACGACACGGCCGCCAAGCGCTACGAGTCGGCGACGGCCTCCACCGTGGTCCGCTTCGGCGAGCCGACGGACGAGGAGATCGCCGCGTACGTGGCGAGCGGCGAACCGCTCCACGTGGCGGGCGCGTTCACCCTGGACGGCCGCTCGGCCCCGTTCATCGACGGCATCGACGGCGACCCGGGCAATGTGATCGGCCTGTCCCTGCCGCTCCTGCGCAGGCTCCTGCGGAAGCTGGACGTCGAGATCACCGACCTCTGGGCCTGAGGTCAGCCGACGGCCGGAACCTCCTCGGGGACGTCCTTCGCGCGCTCCTCGCCGTACGCCACCAGGGTGAGGACGACGAGCCCGAGCACGGTCACCAGGAACGCGAAGGCGGGCCAGCCGAGGAGGCCGACGGAGACCGCGCCGAGGACGCCGTGGACGATCGCGCAGCCGATGAGGAGCGCCCGGCCGAAGCGGCCCGGGCGGCGGTCGCGGACGCCCGCGACGAGGGCGACGAGTCCGCAGAGGAGGAGGGCGGCGCCGGAGGCGATGCCGAGTCCCCAGGTGCCGGTGACCATCGCGTCGGGGTCCATGCCGGCGAGGGACATCGACTGGGCTTCCAGGAAGCCGGCCATGACGGCGTTGATCGCGACGATGCCGGGTGCTTCGAGGAAGAGCACCGCGGCCGTCACGAGCGCTATCGGTCTGCGGGCCACCTCGGCCACCCCCTGGATTCAGCTGTTACCGAGAGTACGGTCGACAGCGCGAAGGCTACTGGCCGGTAAACCCTCGGACAAGAGTTCCCGCACGGCGGGCGACGGTGGAGGATCAACGGACGATCGACGGACCGCCCGGCAAAGAATCATTGAGCCATTCGTAGGGACTCCACAAAGAAACCCGAACGGCCCCTGGTCCCACGAACAGAGACCTGCGCCACACCTCAGAGCTACTGTGCCGTCAAGGAACCCTGCGTACCGTGGTGCGACAAGGGAATTCACGACCCGAGCGGGCCCGTGGTCACGCTCCGTGTGGGCAAGCTCACCACTGGGGACGGGTCGAAAGGCCGTGTCGGCAGTCCCTAAACTCAGCTTGTTTCAAGGAGGGAGCCATCGTGCGCAAGGTGCTCATCGCCAACCGTGGCGAAATCGCTGTCCGTGTGGCCCGGGCGTGCCGGGACGCGGGTATCGGCAGCGTGGCCGTGTACGCCGATCCGGACCGGGATGCTCTGCATGTCCGGGCGGCCGACGAGGCCTTCGCTCTGGGCGGTGACACTCCGGCCACCAGCTACCTGGACATGGCGAAGGTCCTGCAGGCCGCGAAGGACTCCGGCGCGGACGCGGTTCACCCGGGTTACGGATTCCTCTCCGAGAACGCCGAGTTCGCGCAGGCGGTGCTCGACGCGGGTCTGACGTGGATCGGCCCGCCGCCGCAGGCGATCCGGGACCTGGGTGACAAGGTCGCCGCCCGTCACATCGCGCAGCGCGCCGGCGCCCCGCTGGTCGCGGGCACGCCGGACCCGGTGTCGGGTGCCGAGGAGGTCGTGGCCTTCGCCGAGGAGCACGGCCTGCCGATCGCGATCAAGGCCGCCTTCGGCGGCGGCGGCCGCGGCCTGAAGGTCGCCCGCACGCTCGAAGAGGTCCCGGAGCTGTACGACTCGGCGGTCCGTGAGGCCGTGGCGGCCTTCGGCCGCGGCGAGTGCTTCGTCGAGCGCTACCTCGACAAGCCCCGCCACGTCGAGACCCAGTGCCTCGCCGACTCCCACGGCAACGTGGTCGTCGTCTCGACGCGCGACTGCTCGCTGCAGCGCCGCCACCAGAAGCTGGTCGAGGAGGCCCCGGCGCCGTTCCTGACCGAGGCGCAGAACGAGCAGCTGTACGCGGCGTCGAAGGCGATCCTGAAGGAGGCCGGCTACGTCGGCGCCGGCACGGTCGAGTTCCTCGTCGGCCTCGACGGCACGATCTCCTTCCTGGAGGTCAACACGCGTCTGCAGGTCGAGCACCCGGTGACCGAGGAGGTCACGGGCATCGACCTGGTCCGCGAGATGTTCCGCATCGCGGACGGCGAGGAGCTCGGTTACGGCGACCCGGAGATCCGCGGTCACTCCTTCGAGTTCCGCATCAACGGCGAGGACCCGGGCCGCAACTTCCTCCCGGCCCCCGGCACGGTCACGGTCTTCACCCCGCCGACCGGCCCGGGTGTCCGTCTGGACGCGGGCGTCGAGTCCGGCTCGGTCATCGGCCCGGCCTGGGACTCGCTCCTGGCCAAGCTGATCATCACCGGCGCCACCCGCGAGCAGGCCCTCCAGCGCGCCGCGCGCGCCCTGGCGGAGTTCAAGGTCGAGGGCATGGCGACGGCGATCCCGTTCCACCAGGCCGTCGTGGTCGACCCGGCCTTCACGGCCGACCCGTTCCAGGTCCACACCCGCTGGATCGAGACGGAGTTCGTCAACGAGATCAAGCCGTTCGCCCCGGCCGGCTCGGAGGCGGACGAGGACGAGGCGGGCCGCGAGACGATCGTCGTCGAGGTCGGCGGCAAGCGCCTCGAGGTCTCCCTGCCGTCCTCCCTCGGGATGACGCTGGCGCGCACGGGCCTGGCGGCCGGTGCGAAGCCGAAGCGGCGCGCGGCGAAGAAGTCCGGCCCGACCGCCTCGGGCGACACCCTCGCGTCCCCGATGCAGGGCACGATCGTGAAGGTCGCGGTCGAGGAGGGCCAGGAGGTCAAGGAGGGCGACCTGATCGTCGTCCTCGAGGCCATGAAGATGGAGCAGCCCCTCAACGCCCACCGCTCCGGCACCGTCAAGGGCCTGAGCGCCGAGGTCGGCGCCTCCGTCACCTCCGGTGCCGTCATCTGCGACATCAAGGACTGATCCGTCGCACCCAGTACGGTACGAAGGGCCCGCAGGCAGCCGCCTGCGGGCCCTTCGCACGAGAGGAGCCCGTTCGCCCATGCGCGCCGACGCACGCCGCAACCACGAACGACTGCTCGTCGAGGCCCGCGCCGCCTTCGGGGAACAGGGCGCGGACGCACCCCTGGAGGAGGTCGCGCGCCGCGCGGGCGTCGGGATCGGCACCCTC
This sequence comes from Streptomyces nymphaeiformis, assembly GCF_014203895.1. Taxonomy (GTDB): domain Bacteria; phylum Actinomycetota; class Actinomycetes; order Streptomycetales; family Streptomycetaceae; genus Streptomyces; species Streptomyces nymphaeiformis. The sequence goes on from NZ_JACHJY010000006.1 coordinate 213,002, forward strand.
TACCGCCACTTCCCCACCCGGGCCGACCTGTTGAACGCGGTCTTCCAGGAGGCGCTGGCCGAACTGCTCGACCGCTCGCGGGAGCTGGCGGAGGCGGACGCGCCGTGCCGGGCGCTCGTGGAGTGGCTGCGGGCCCTGATCGCCCACGCGGGTGAGTACCGGGGGCTCGCGCACGCGCTGATGTCCGCCTCGTACGACCGGAGTTCGGCCCTGGCGCGGTGCAGCGATCCGCTGCGCGCGGCGGGCGAGCGGCTGCTCGAAAGGGCCCGGAAGGCGGGACAGGTGCGCGCCGACGTGTCGATCGGCGACCTGATGCAGCTGACCAACGCGATCGCGCTGGCGGCGGAACAGTGCCCGGAGGACGTGTTCCTCGCGGACCGCCTGCTCGCGCTGACGCTGCGGGGGCTGAAGGACTGAGGTACGTCCGGGAGCGGCGTGGGACCCCTGGGGGAGGGTCCCTCGGGTACTGCGGCCGACTTCTTCCGACGTCAGCGGCGGCGCATGTCCGCGACCCGGGCCGTGCGCTCCAGCGTCTCCGCGGCCATTCCGCCGCCCGGTCCACGGAACTGACCGGCCGCCATCCGCCCGCGCTGGACGGGGAGCGGCACGTCACGGCGGGGCCGGGCGCCCGGGGGGAGCTGTTCGCCGCCGACGGGGCCGGCGGCCGCGCCCGTACCGGCGACGGCGATCTGGACGCCCTGGTCGGCGAGGGCCTGGAGCTCGGTGGCGGCCCGCTCGTCGTGGGCCGGGGGCTCGTCGGTCACCAGGCGGGTGATGACGTCCGTCGGCACCGTCTGGAACATGGTGTCGGAGCCGAGCTTGGTGTGGTCGGCCAGGACCACGACCTCGGCCGCCGCCTGCACGAGTGCCCGGTCCACGCTCGCGGAGAGCATGTTGGACGTGGACAGGCCGCGCTCGGCGGTCAGGCCGCTCCCGGAGAGGAAGGCCCGGGAGACCCGGAGTCCCTGGAGCGACTGCTCGGCCCCGCTGCCCACGAGGGCGTAGTTGGAGCCGCGCAGGGTGCCGCCGGTCATGACGACCTCGACCCGGTTGGCGTGGGCGAGGGCCTGGGCGACGAGCAGGGAGTTGGTGACGACGGTCAGGCCGGGCACGCGGGCGAGCCGGCGGGCCAGCTCCTGCGTGGTCGTCCCGGCGCCGACGACGATGGCCTCGCCCTCCTCGACGAGGCTCGCGGCGACGTCGGCGATGGCCGTCTTCTCCGCTGTGGCGAGATGGGATTTCTGCGGGAAGCCGGATTCTCGCGTGAATCCGCCCGGCAACACCGCACCGCCGTGGCGGCGGTCGAGGAGTCCTTCTGCCTCAAGGGCCCGTACGTCTCTCCGTACGGTCACTTCAGAGGTCTGGACGACGCGGGCGAGCTCGCGGAGCGACACGGCCCCATTGGCTCGCACCATTTCGAGGATCAACTGACGACGTTCTGCAGCGAACACGAAACTGACAGTAACGTGAGCGGCCGATACTTTTCAGCACTATGCGCCGAATTGCAGAAGATGCGCACGGACGGGGCCTCCACGTGGTATGGGAGGCCCCGTCGTTGATCGTTCTATGCCCGGGATTGCCGGGGGTTGTCCGAGTGGGCGAACCGTTCCCGCAGGCGGGGGCCGGACCGGAGCGGGACCTCAGGCCTCGCCCGTCGCCTTTCGGGTGTGCAACTGCCGTGCCACTTCCGCGATCGAGCCCGACAGGGAGGGGTACACGGTGAAAGCATTTGCGATCTGTTCGACCGTCAGATTGTTGTCGACCGCGATCGAGATGGGATGGATCAGCTCGCTCGCCTTCGGCGCGACGACACAGCCGCCGACCACGATGCCGGTGCCGGGACGGCAGAAGATCTTCACGAAGCCGTCCCGGATGCCCTGCATCTTCGCGCGCGGGTTGCGCAGCAGCGGCAGCTTGACGACCTTGGCGTCGATCTTGCCCGCGTCCACGTCGGCCTGGGTGTAGCCGACGGTGGCGATCTCCGGGTCGGTGAAGACGTTCGAGGAGACCGTCTTCAGGTTCAGCGGGGCCACCGCGTCGCCGAGGAAGTGGTACATCGCGATCCGGCCCTGCATGGCGGCGACGGAGGCGAGCGCGAAGACGCCCGTGACGTCACCGGCGGCGTACACGCCGGGCGCGGTGGTGCGGGAGACCTTGTCGGTCCAGATGTGACCGGAGTCCTTCAGCTTGACCCCCGCCTCCTCCAGACCCATTCCGGCCGAGTTCGGGATCGCGCCGACCGCCATCAGGCAGTGCGTGCCGGAGATGACCCGGCCGTCCGAGAGCGTGACCTCGACCCGGTCGCCGACCCGCTTGGCGGACTCGGCGCGGGAGCGGGCCATGACGTTCATGCCGCGGCGCCGGAAGACGTCCTCCAGGACGGCGGCGGCGTCCGGGTCCTCGCCGGGGAGGACGCGGTCTCGGGAGGAGACGAGCGTGACCCGGGAGCCGAGCGCCTGGTAGGCGCCGGCGAACTCGGCGCCGGTGACGCCGGAGCCGACCACGATGAGCTCCTCGGGGAGCTCCTTCAGGTCGTAGACCTGCGTCCAGTTCAGGATGCGCTCGCCGTCCGGCTTGGCGTCGGGCACCTCGCGCGGATGGCCGCCGGTCGCGATCAGCACCGCGTCGGCGGTCAGCGTCTCCTCGGTGCCGTCGGCGGCGGTGACGATCACCTGGCGGGAGCCGTCCATCGCCTGCCGGCCGTCCAGCCGGCCGCGGCCGCGCAGGACCCGGGCGCCGGCCCGGGTGACGGAGGCGGTGATGTCGTGGGACTGGGCGAGCGCGAGGCGCTTCACCCGTCGGTTCACCTTGCCGAGGTCCACGCCGACGACGCGGGCGGCCTGCTCGATGTGCGGGGTGTCGTCCGCGACGATGATGCCGAGCTCCTCGTAGGAGGAGTCGAAGGTGGTCATCACCTCGGCGGTGGCGATCAGGGTCTTCGAGGGGACGCAGTCGGTCAGGACGGACGCGCCGCCGAGGCCGTCGCAGTCGACGACGGTCACCTCCGCGCCGAGCTGGGCGCCCACGAGGGCCGCCTCGTATCCGCCGGGTCCGCCGCCGATGATCACGATCCGGGTCACTGGGATCTACGCCTCGCGCTCTCGTTCTGCCGGGGGGTCCCCCCGCTGGGATGCAGTGCGTACGCCATTGTCCCGCACGCTTCAAGTGCGTAGCCCATTGTCCCGCACTCCGGGCGCGGCCTCGCGCCGGGGCCCGTCGAAGGGGTGCGGACGGGTGCCGGCCTGCGCGTGGAGCCCCCCGTACGGCCGCCACCTCGGTGTTCGTCGGACACCCCGCCCCCTCCCGTACCCTCGGTCCCATGTCGCTCTACGCCGCTTTCGCCGGCAACCTCGACGCGCGGCTGATGAGCCGCCGCGCACCGCACTCCCCGCTGCGCGGCACCGGCTGGCTGAACGGCTGGCGGCTCACCTTCGGCGGTGAGCAGATGGGCTGGGAGGGAGCGCTGGCCACGATCGTGGAGGCCCCCGGTTCCCAGGTGTTCGTGGCGCTGTACGACATCGCGCCGATGGACGAGGACTCCATGGACCGCTGGGAGGGCGTGGGCCTCGGCATCTACCGGCGGATGCGGGTGCGCGTGCACACCCTGGACGGCGACGAGCCGGCCTGGGTGTACGTGCTCAACGCCTACGAGGGCGGGCTGCCGTCCGCGCGGTACCTGGGAGAGGTCGCCGACGCGGCCGAGTCGGCGGGCGCGCCGCACGACTACGTGATGGAGTTGCGCAAGCGACCCTGCTGATCCTGTCGGTCCGCCCGGGCGGCCGGAATCCGCCGTTCGTCGGAAACGACAAGACAACGATCGCATGTCCGTCCGCATCGTCATCTACGCGCGTAGGAATTCTCCGGCTACGCTGCTTCGCGTACCAAATCCGTCCGGGGCTCCCCTCGGACCCCCCTCCCCGAGGCGAGAGAGTCAGTGAACGCAACTGCCACCCCGTACGAGGCCGCCGAGGCCGCTGCCGCAGCCCTTCGCGAGCTGACCGGCGTCGAGAACCACGACGTCGCCCTGGTCATGGGCTCCGGCTGGGCGCCCGCCGTCGACGCCCTCGGCGCTCCCGAGGCCGAGTTCCCGGTGACCGAGCTCCCCGGCTTCCCGCCGCCGGCCGTCGAGGGCCACGGCGGCAAGGTCCGCTCGTACAAGATCGGTGAGAAGCGCGCGCTGGTCTTCCTCGGCCGCACCCACTTCTACGAGGGCCGCGGCGTCGCCTCCGTCGCGCACGGCGTCCGCACCGCCGTCGCCGCCGGCTGCAAGACCGTGATCCTCACCAACGGCTGCGGCGGCCTCCGCGAGGGCATGCGCCCCGGCCAGCCGGTCCTCATCAGCGACCACATCAACCTGACGGCCGCCTCCCCGATCGTCGGCGCGAACTTCGTCGACCTCACCGACCTGTACTCGCCGCGCCTGCGCGCGCTGTGCAAGGAGGTCGACGAGACGCTGGAGGAGGGCGTGTACGTCCAGTTCCCCGGCCCGCACTACGAGACGCCCGCCGAGATCAACATGGTCCGCGTGCTGGGCGGCGACCTCGTCGGCATGTCCACCGTCCTCGAGGCGATCGCGGCCCGCGAGGCCGGCGCCGAGGTCCTGGGCATCTCGCTCGTCACCAACCTGGCGGCGGGGCTCTCGGGCGAGCCGCTGAACCACGAGGAGGTGCTCCAGGCGGGGCGCGACTCGGCGGCGCGGATGGGTGAGCTGCTGACGCGGGTGCTGGACCGGATCTGAGTTCCCTCCGCGCTCCTCGCACCGCTCGGCCCCAGGGGGCCGGGCGGGCTTCGGAGCGCTGCGGCGGCCTCCGACCGCCGGGTCGTCCGGCGCGGCGGGCCGCTGCGCGACGTGGGGCGGGGGCCGCTGCGCGGGGCTTTCTCCCCCACCCCGCCCCTTCCCGTAACCGGGGGCTCCGCCCCCGGACCCCCGCGCCTCGAACGCCGGCGGGGCTGGACGTCCAGCCCGCCCGGCGTTCGAGGGCGCGGCCTCAGGCCGTACGGGGGTCTGGGGGCTCGCCCCCAGTTTCGGGAAGGGGCGGGGTGGGGGAAGGCTCCGCGCAGCGGCGCTCACGCACCCGCACCAGCGCAACCCGCACCGCCCCGCCGGCCCGCACCCGAACCGGCCCGACCGGCCCGCACCGCCCCGCGGCCCGACCGGCCCGACCGGCCCGCACCGGCACCCGCACTCCCGCCCGCACCCCCCGAAAGGCACCCCACCGTGACGCAGGACGACCTCCTCGCCCGGGCCCAGGCGTGGCTCGCCGAGGATCCCGATCAGGAGACCCGCGACGAGCTCGCCGCGCTCCTCGACCGCAACGCCACCGACGAGCTCGCCGCCCGTTTCAGCGGCACGCTGCAGTTCGGCACCGCCGGCCTCCGCGGTGAGATCGGCGCCGGGCCCATGCGGATGAACCGCTCGGTCGTGATCCGCGCCGCCGCCGGCCTCGCCGCGTACCTGAAGGCGAAGGGCGAGACCGGCGGTCTCGTCGTCATCGGCTACGACGCCCGCTACAAGTCCGTCGACTTCGCCCGCGACACCGCCGCCGTGGTGACCGCCGCCGGGCTGCGCGCCGCGCTGCTCCCGCGCCCGCTGCCGACGCCCGTCCTCGCGTACGCCATAAGGCATCTGGGCGCCGTCGCCGGTGTCGAGGTGACCGCCAGCCACAACCCGCCGCGCGACAACGGCTACAAGGTCTACCTGGGCGACGGCTCGCAGATCGTGCCGCCGGCCGACGCGGAGATCGCCGCCGAGATCGACGCGATCCGCTCGCTGAACGACGTGCCCCGCGCCTCCGAGGGCTGGGAGGTCCTCGGCGACGAGGTCCTGGAGTCGTACCTGGAGCGCACGGACGCCGTCCTGACCCCCGGCTCCCCCCGCACCGCGCGGACCGTCTACACGGCCATGCACGGCGTCGGCAAGGAGGTCCTGACGGCCGCGTTCGGCCGGGCCGGCTTCCCGCCGCCCGCGCTCGTCGCCGAGCAGGCCGAGCCGGACCCGGCGTTCCCGACGGTCGCCTTCCCGAACCCGGAGGAGCCGGGCGCCATGGACCTGGCCTTCGAGGCCGCCCGGGCCGTGGACCCCGACATCGTCATCGCGAACGACCCGGACGCCGACCGCTGCGCCGTCGCCGTGCCCGACGCGGACGTCGAGGGCGGCTGGCGGATGCTCCGCGGCGACGAGGTCGGCGCGCTGCTCGCCGCGCACCTCGTGCACAAGGGCGCCACCGGCGTGTTCGCCGAGTCGATCGTGTCGTCCTCGCTCCTCGGCCGCATCGCCGAGGCCGCGGGCGTCGGCTACGAGGAGACGCTGACCGGCTTCAAGTGGATCGCCCGCGTCGACGGCCTGCGGTACGGCTACGAGGAGGCGCTCGGCTACTGCGTCGACCCCGAGGGCGTCCGCGACAAGGACGGCATCACGGCCGCGCTGCTCGTCACCGAGCTGGCCTCGGTGCTCAAGGAGCAGGGCCGCACCCTCACCGACCTGCTCGACGACCTGGCGGTGGCGCACGGCCTTCACGCCACGGACCAGCTGTCGGTGCGCGTCGAGGACCTGGGCGTCATCGCGAACGCGATGGCCGCGCTGCGCGAGAAGCCCCCGGTGCGGCTCGCCGGTCTGACGGTCGTCTCGGCCGAGGACCTGACGAAGGGCACGGAGTCGCTGCCGCCGACGGACGGCCTGCGCTACCACCTGGAGGGCGCCTACAAGGCCCGGGTGATCGTCCGCCCGTCCGGCACCGAGCCCAAGCTCAAGTGCTATCTGGAGGTCGTGGTCCCGGTCGGCGACGGGAGCGAGCTGGCGACGGCCCGCGCGACGGGCGCGGAGGTGCTCGCCGCGATCAAGCGGGACCTGTCCGAGGCCGCCGGGCTGTAGGGACACCGAGGAGGGCCGGTACGGGAGCGCTTCCGTACCGGCCCTCCGGCGTTCCCCCGCCGCGCCCGTCCGGGTGAACCCGTACGACACGTGACGTGACGCGTGGACCGTGCGCCGGGAGCGCGCGCCAGGGTGACCGGGTGTCCGTCACCCCCGTGCCGTACGTCCCCACCCCGCGTACCTCCGCCCCCGCACCCGCCCCCGGCGCCGGGCGGCGCGGGGCGCTGCGGCACGCGGCCCCGGCACTGCTCGGCTTCCTGGCGGTACGGCTCCTGGGGCTCGCGGTCCTCGCCCGCTGGGCGCACGGGAAGGGGCACGGCCTGTGGCCGGTGCTCGCCCGCACCTGGGACTCGCTCTGGTACCTGGACATCGCGGCGCACGGGTACGCCGCCGACCCGTCCTACCCCCGGAACCTCGCCTTCTTCCCGCTCTTCCCCGGGCTCGTCCGGGTGCTCTCGACGGTCCTGCCCGGCTCCCGCGCCTCGGTGGCGCTCGGGGTCGCGGTGGTGTGCTCGCTGGCCGCCGCCTGGGGGGTGTTCGCGGTCGGCGACCGGCTGCACGGGCGCCGCACCGGCACGGTCCTCGCGGTCCTGTGGGCCGCCTCGCCGGTGGCCGCCGTGCAGTGGATGGGCTACACGGAGTCGCTGTTCACGGCGCTCGCCGCCTGGGCGCTGTACGCGGTGCTCGACGGGCGCTGGGCGTGGGCGGCCGGACTCGCGGTGGCCGCCGGCCTGACGAGGCCGACGGGGCTCGCGGTCGCGGCGGCGGTCTCGACGGCGGGACTGCTGGCCGCCTGCCGGGGGCCCGGTCGGCGCGAGCCCGGCGGGCGCGCGCCGCAGGCCCTGCTCGCCGCCCTGACCGCGCCGCTCGGCTGGCTCGGGTACGTGGGGTGGGTGGCGCTGGTCCGCGGACGCTGGGACGGCTACTTCGAGGTGCAGCGACGCTGGGGGAACCAGTGGGACGGGGGCGCGGTGACGCTGCGGGAGCTGAAGCGGTACCTCGTCCACAGCCAGGCCCCGTACCTCTTCCTGTCCGTCGTCTCGGTCGTGCTGCTGCTGTCCGCCGGGCTCTACCTGTGCTGTCTCGCCGACCGGCAGCCGCTGCCGCTGCTCGTGTTCACGGGGGTGCTGCTGCTCGTGGTCCTCGGCAGCGGCGGCGTCTGGTTCCCGCGCGCCCGCTTCCTGCTGCCGGGCTTCCCACTGCTGCTGCCGCTCGCCGTGGCGATCGCCCGCGCCCGCCGGCCCGTGGCCGCCCTCGTCCTCGCGGGGGCGGCGCTGTCCTCGGCGTGGCTGGGCGGATACATGCTGCTCGTGTGGGCCGGGGCCCCTTAAAACATCGGGTACGGCTCAGCCGGTCGCGGCCAGGATCACGATCAGCAGCAGCCCGGCCAGCGCGGGGCCGACGATCTCGTACGCCCAGCGCACCTGCGGCTCGCCCTGCGCGCCCGCGCTCCCGGCGCGCTGCTCGGCGAGCTCGCGCAGCTCGGCGACGGTCTTGTCGCTCGGCGCGATCCGGGAGGCGCTGTCCCGTACGTCGGCGGTGACGGAGGTACGGCCGTGCGGATCGTCCTGGGAGGCGCGGGCGGCGCTGCGGGCGGCCTTCTTCCGCTGGCGCAGGGAGACGGGGATCGCCCAGAGCTGGTACTTGGCGCCCTCCTGCGTGAAGACCTCGCTGGAGTAGCCGGCGCGTACGTCGGCGACCGTGGCCCAGGGCAGCGTGATCGTCCGGAACGGGTTGCGGATCCGGAGCCGGTCCTCGTTGGCGTACACGGCGGGCCGGATCGTGAAGGCGACGATCAGCGGGACGGCGAGCACGAGGCCCGCGAGCGCGAGCCAGGGCGTGCGGCCGTCGCCGCGGAGCATCGCGTCCCCGGCGAACAGGGCCGCGAGGAGCAGCAGGAAGACCCCGCCCGCGACCCCGAGGGGCGACCGGTAGACCTTGTCGGGGGAGGCGGACGGCTGCTCGGGGGTCGACCCGTGGCTCGGCTCGTGGCTGGGCTCGGGGGTCGGCTCGGGGGTCGTCATGCCGCCGATTGTGCCTCAGCGGGCGGGCGGGGGCTCAGGCGGCCCGCGCGGCCACGAGATCGGCGTACAGGATGATGTTGTCGGGGCGGTGGCCGTCGACCAGCTCCCCGCCGCAGGTGACGATGCGCAGCTCGGGGCGGGCGGTGTCGCCGTACACCTTGGCGGTCGGGAAGGCGTGCTTGTCGACCTGCTCCAGCTCGCGGACCCGGAAGACGGCGGTCGTGCCGTCGGCGCGGGTCACGGTGATCTCGTCGCCGACGCGGACCTTGGAGACGTCCTTGAGGACGGCCGGGCCGCGCGCGGTGTCGAAGTGGCCGATGAGGACGGCGGGCCCGGTCTGGCCGGGGGTGACGCCCTTGTCGTACCAGCCGATCCGGTCGGCGTCGGCGACCGAGGGCACCTCGACGGTGCCGTCCCCGTTCAGGCCGAGGTCCAGGATCGGCCCGGCGTCGACCCCGGCGGCGGGCACCCGGACCCGGACGGGCAGGGAGCGCGCCATGGGCTTCACGGGCGCCGCACTCGCGGTCGGCGCGGGGGCCGTGGCCCGTGAGATGTGGGCGGGCGGGAGGGCGGCCCCGGGCTCGCTCCCGGCGGAACACCCGGTGAGCGCGGTGAGCGCGGCGAGGAGGAGGACGGCGGCGGTACGGGACCGGGGGCTGCGGCGGTTCACGGGAGGGCTCCGGACGGGTCCGGCCGGCCGCCGCGCGGAGGACGGCGACCGGCCTGAGGCTGGTGACGGCCGGCCGCCGCGCGAAGGCGGCGACCGGCCGGAGGTCGGGGTGTGGCCGGCCGTCGCGTCGGACGCGGCGGCCGGCCCGGGGTGGGGTGGCGCCTGCTCGGGTCAGGGGCAGGAGGCGGTACGGGTCGGTCGCCGGCGGCCGAGGCCGTGCGGGTCAGCCGCGGGCGCCGGACCGGCGGCGCAGGACGACGAAGCCGAGGCCCGCGGCGGCGAGCGAGGCCGCACCGGCGCCGGCGGCGATCAGCGCGGTCGAGTCGCCCTCGGCGGAGAGCTCGGCGCCGGCCGCGACGCCGCCCTTCGGGATGACGGAGGTCTGCCCGTTGTTGGTGGTGGTGCCGGTGTTGCCCGCGGGGGCCGGGGTCGTGGTGGACGGCGCCGGGGTGGGCGTGGCGGTGTCCTTCTCGCAGCCCTTGGGGAGCTTCGGGAACGCGGTCCAGGCGTACGGCGTGTCGCCGCCCTGGGTGCGCTGGCCGAGCTTCGGGGTGGTGGTGTTCGCGCCCTTGATCGTGAGGCCCTGGCCCAGGTCGGCCGCGTGGTCGCGGTCGAGGACGACGATCGGCTTTCCGGCCTCGTCGTTGAGGACGGCCTTCGGGCCCTTCTCCAGGTCGTTGGTGAGCGTCACGGTCAGCTGCGCGAAGACCGAGGGGATGACCTGCTGGACGGTGCACTCGCCGAGGGTGACGACCGGGCCCGGGGTGGGCGCGGGGGCCGGCGCGGGCGCGGGCTTCTCGACGAGCTTCGGGGCGGCCTGCCGCGCCGAGCCCGGGATGTAGGCGGCGAAGCCTCCGTCCTGCTCCAGGACGACGACCGCCTTGCCGTACGTCCAGACCTGACGGGGGGCGTTCAGGTAGGTGAAGCCGCGGCCCTTGCCGTTCTCGATCAGCTGGAGGCCGTAGCGGCCGTCCTTCTTCGCGAGCTCCATGAGCGTGCCGTCGGCGAGGCGGTAGATGCCCGACGTGGCCCCGGGGACGTAGTTGCGGTCCCAGTTGTAGGTGGTGCCGTCCGGGTTGAGGACGAAGAACTCGCCGTTGTCGTTGCCGGCGACGGAACGGGTGGTCGCCTCCAGGACGCCGACCGGGTTGCCCTGGTAGAAGAGCTCGGCGCGGTAGCTCAGGTCCTTGACCTTGTAGATCTTGGCGACGGTTCCGTTGAGGAGGGTTTCGGTACGGACGAGGGTGCCCTTCGACGCATCGGCCCCGGCGTCGGTCGGCTTCGCCTGGGCGGTGGCGGCGGCCACCGGGCCGTCGGCCGCGAAGGCGGCGCCCGCCGCGAGGGCGGGGGCGGTGATCGCGACACCCGCGACGAGGGCGGTGGCGATGGCGGTGCGAAGGGCGGTGCGCATAACGACTCCTGTGAAGATCAGGTGGGTGGATGGAGAGCCGCATGCCGCTTTTTCTCGGTCCGTCTCTGTGTCCGGTGAGGTCTGGCTGGCTGCTGATGAGAAATCTATTGATCTTGCATTCGGGACCTGTCCGTTCCATGTCACGGCCGTGTGACAGCAATCACCACGCCGTCGGACCCCCTGTGACCTCGGGCTCGTCGAAGGGGCTCCCCTGTACAGGTCGCTACGCGCGTAGATATGCTCGACTGGTGACCATGCCCACCACTGCACCCGCAGCACTCGCTTTCGCCGACGTGACCACGTCCGACAGTGCGCTGCGCCGCTTCCTCCACGGGCTGCCCGGCGTCGACGCCGTCGGCCTGGAGGCGCGCGCCGCGTCCCTCGGCACCCGCTCGATCAAGACCACGGCCAAGGCGTACGCCATCGACCTGGCCATTTCCATGATCGACCTGACGACGCTCGAAGGCGCGGACACCCCGGGCAAGGTCCGGGCGCTCGCCGCCAAGGCCGTCAACCCCGATCCGACCGACCGCACGACCCCGAAGACCGCCGCCGTCTGCGTCTACCCCGACATGGTGGCCACCGCCAAGGCCGCCGTCGCGGGCTCGGGCGTCAAGGTCGCCTCGGTCGCCACCGCCTTCCCGGCCGGGCGCGCCGCGCTCCCCGTGAAGCTGGCCGACACCGCCGACGCCATCGCCGCCGGAGCCGACGAGATCGACATGGTCATCGACCGTGGCGCCTTCCTCGCCGGCCGGTACCTGGAGGTCTTCGAGCAGATCGCCGCGATCAAGGCGGAGTGCGGCGACCGCGCCCGCCTCAAGGTGATCTTCGAGACCGGCGAGCTCTCCACGTACGACAACATCCGCCGCGCCTCCTGGCTCGGGATGATGGCCGGCGCGGACTTCATCAAGACCTCGACCGGCAAGGTCGCGGTCAACGCCACCCCGGCGAACACCCTCCTCATGCTGGAGGCCGTGCGTGACTTCCGCGCGCAGACCGGCGTGCAGATCGGCGTGAAGCCGGCCGGCGGCATCCGCAACACCAAGGAAGCGATCAAGTTCCTGGTGCTCGTCAACGAGACCGTGGGCGAGGACTGGCTGGACAACCACTGGTTCCGCTTCGGCGCTTCCAGCCTGCTCAACGACCTGCTGATGCAGCGCCAGAAGCTGGCGACCGGCCGTTACTCCGGCCCCGATTACGTGACGGTGGACTGATCAACATGGCATCTGCATTCGAGTACGCACCGGCACCGGAGTCGCGCTCGGTCGTCGACATCGCGCCGAGCTACGGCCTGTTCATCGACGGCGAGTTCGTGGACGCCGCCGACGGCAAGGTCTTCAAGACCGTCTCCCCCGCCACCGAGGAGGTCCTCGCCGAGGTCGCCCAGGCGGGCGCCGAGGACGTCGACCGCGCGGTGAAGGCGGCCCGCAAGGCCTTCGAGAAGTGGTCGGCGCTGCCCGGTTCCGAGCGCGCCAAGTACCTCTTCCGGATCGCCCGGATCATCCAGGAGCGCAGCCGCGAGCTGGCCGTCCTGGAGACCCTGGACAACGGCAAGCCGATCAAGGAGACCCGCGACGCGGACCTCCCCCTGGTCGCCGCGCACTTCTTCTACTACGCGGGCTGGGCCGACAAGCTCGACCACGCCGGTTACGGCGCGAACCCGCGCCCGCTGGGCGTGGCCGGCCAGGTCATCCCGTGGAACTTCCCGCTGCTCATGCTGGCGTGGAAGATCGCCCCGGCGCTCGCGACCGGCAACACGGTCGTCCTGAAGCCGGCCGAGACGACCCCGCTCTCCGCCCTGTTCTTCGCGGACATCTGCCGCCAGGCCGGGCTGCCGAAGGGCGTCGTCAACATCCTTCCGGGGTACGGCGCCACGGGCGCGGCCCTGGTCGAGCACCCGGACGTGAACAAGGTCGCCTTCACCGGTTCGACCGCCGTCGGCAAGGCCATCGCGCGCTCGGTCGCCGGCACGGACAAGAAGGTGACCCTGGAGCTGGGCGGCAAGGGCGCCAACATCGTCTTCGACGACGCGCCCATCGACCAGGCCGTCGAGGGCATCGTCAACGGCATCTTCTTCAACCAGGGCCAGGTCTGCTGCGCGGGCTCCCGCCTCCTGGTCCAGGAGTCGATCCAGGACGAGCTGCTCGACTCGCTCAAGCGCCGCCTGTCGACGCTCCGCCTCGGCGACCCGCTCGACAAGAACACCGACATCGGCGCCATCAACTCCTCCGAGCAGCTGGCCCGCATCACCTCGCTGGTGGACGAGGGCGAGGCGGAGGGCGCCGAGCGCTGGACCGCCGCGTGCGAGATCCCGTCGGCCGGTTACTGGTTCGCCCCGACGCTCTTCACGAACGTCACGCAGGCGCACCGGATCGCCCGCGACGAGATCTTCGGCCCCGTCCTGTCGGTGCTGTCGTTCCGTACGCCCGACGAGGCCGTCGCGAAGGCCAACAACAGCCAGTACGGCCTGTCGGCCGGCATCTGGACGGAGAAGGGCTCCCGCATCCTCGCGGTCGCCAACAAGCTCCGGGCCGGCGTCGTCTGGGCCAACACGTTCAACAAGTTCGACCCGACCTCGCCCTTCGGCGGCTACAAGGAGTCGGGCTTCGGCCGCGAGGGCGGCCGCCACGGCCTGGAGGGCTACCTCGATGTCTGAGTCGACCCGTCTGAACGTCTTCAAGACCTACAAGCTGTACGTCGGGGGCAAGTTCCCCCGCTCCGAGAGCGGCCGGGTGTACGAGGTGACGGACTCGAAGGGCAAGTGGCTGGCGAACGCGCCGCTCTCCTCCCGCAAGGACGCCCGTGACGCGGTCGTCGCCGCGCGCAAGGCCTTCGGCGGCTGGGCGGGCGCGACCGCGTACAACCGCGGCCAGATCCTCTACCGCGTCGCCGAGATGCTGGAGGGCCGCCGGGACCAGTTCGTCCGCGAGGTCGGCGAGGCCGAGGGCCTGTCGAAGTCGAAGGCGGCCGCGGTCGTCGACGCGGCGATCGACCGCTGGGTCTGGTACGCGGGCTGGACCGACAAGATCGCCCAGGTCGTGGGCGGCGCGAACCCGGTCGCGGGCCCGTACTTCAACCTGTCGACCCCGGAGCCGACGGGCGTCGTGACGATCGTGGCCCCGCAGGACTCGTCCTTCCTGGGCCTGGTCTCGGTGATCGCCCCGGTGATCGCGACGGGCAACACGGCCGTCGTCATCGCCAGCGAGAAGTCCCCGCTCCCGGCACTCTCGCTCGGCGAGGTCCTGGCCACCTCCGACCTGCCCGGCGGCGTGGTCAACATCCTCTCCGGCAAGGCCTCCGAGATGGGCCCGCACCTCGCGGCCCACCAGGACGTCAACGCGATCGACCTGACGGGCGCGACCGACGGCGGCCTCGCCCGCGACCTGGAGATCGCGGCGGCGGACAACCTGAAGCGCGTCCTGCGCCCCCGTACCGAGGACTTCGCGGAGTCCCCGGGCACGGACCGCATGACCGCGTTCCTGGAGACGAAGACGGTCTGGCACCCGACGGGTTCGCTGGGCGCGAGCGGCTCCTCGTACTAGACGGCCGCCGCACGGAACGGCCCCCGGGCAGCAGCACTGCCCGGGGGCCGTTCCGTCATTCCCCGGCGCGCCCGATCAGCCCGGCGACCCCGTCGAGGACGCACTCCAGGCCCGTCTCGAACTGCCAGCCCGCGTCGTCCTTGCGCGCCGCCCCCTGCACGTACCGCAGATACGTGGGGTAGCGCCCGGTCCCGAGCAGGTAGGTCATCTGGGGGGCGAGGGCCCGCCGGGTGTCGTCGCCGCTCTCCCAGCCCTGCTCCTTCATGTACTGGGCGAGGGCGACCTCCGACTGCACGGCCCCCTGCACGTACGAGGCCACCGCGCGGAACGCGGCCATCATGGTGTCGGCGTCGAGGCCGAGACCGTCGAGCGAGGCGAGCTGGCGTTCGACCGCCGCCATCCGGGCCGGGGTGAGGGCGAGGAGCGGGACCGGCAGCTGGGTGAGCCAGGGGTGGCGCAGCATCCCGTCGCGGGTGCGGTGGGCGTGCGTCCGCAAGGTCTCCCGCCAGCCTTCCGTCGCGTCCGGGGGCTCCAGTTCCGCCGAGACCTCGTCGACCATGAGCGCCCACAGCTCGTCCTTGCCGGCGACGTGCCGGTACGCGGCCATGGGCGCGACGCCGAGCTCGGTGGCGATGCGACGCATGGTGACGGCGCCGAAGCCCTCCCGGTCGGCGATCCCGATCGCGACGGCGGCGATCCGGCGCGGGGTGAGGGACGCGCGGGGTGTGCCCGCGGGCCGGTCGAGCCGCTCCCACAGCGAGATCCCGTCCGCCGTCTCGTTCTTCTTCGCCACTTCTCGACCTCCCTTGGATTGCGTACATCGTATGCGTTGTGGACGACGTACACATCGGCGTGTACGTTGTACACCAGTCGGCGTACAACGTACACACGCCACCGTTTCCCAGGGGGATCCATGTCCGCTCCGCTCCGCGTCGCCGTGCTCCAGGGCTCCACCCGGGAGGGCCGCGTCGGCCCGACCGTCGCGAACTGGGTGCGCACCCACGTCACCGAACGCCCCGACATGACCGCCGACCTGATCGACCTCGCCGAGACCCCGCTGCCCACGACCTTCCCGCACCTCGGCCAGGCCCCCGCCGACGAGGCCGACCGGGCCCTCCTGCGCGCGGTGTCCCCGCGTCTCGCCGACGCCGACGCCTTCGTCGTCATCGCCCCCGAGTACAACCACAGCTACCCGGCCTCCCTGAAGAACGCGATCGACTGGCACCACAAGGAGTGGCACGCCAAGCCCGTCGCCTTCGTCTCCTACGGCGGCTTCTCCGGCGGCCTGCGCGCCGTCGAGCACCTGCGCGGCGTCTTCGCCGAACTGCACGCCGTCACCCTCCGCGACTCCGTCGGACTCGCCGGCGTCTGGGCCCAGTTCGACGCCGAGGGCAACGCCGTCGACCCCGCGGCCGACACCGCCGCCAAGACCATGCTCGACCGGCTCGCCTGGTGGGGCGAGGCCCTCCGCACCGCCCGCGCCACCACGCCGTACGCGGCCTGAGCGGGCACGGACCATGACGACCACCGCCACGCCCGGAACCACCGCCCCGCCGCCCGCCACGGCGCGCCTGCCCTACCCGGGCATCGCCGGCCTCATGCTCGGCATCGTCCTCGGCACCCTCGACGGCACCGTCGTCGGCACCGCGCTCCCCACCATCGTGGGCGAACTCGGCGGCCTCGACCGGCTGTCCTGGGTGGTCACCGCCTATCTCCTCACCGCGGCCGTCGCCACCCCCCTCTGGGGCAAGTGCGGCGACCTGTACGGCCGCAAGGGCGCCTACCTCGCCGCCGTCGCCGTCTTCCTCGCCGGATCGGTCCTCTCCGGCCTCGCGCAGACCATGGACCAGCTCATCGCCTTCCGCGCCCTCCAGGGCGTCGGCGCCGGCGGCCTGATGGTCGGCGCCTTCGCCCTCATCGGCACGCTGGTCTCCCCCGAGGACAGCCCCAAGGTCCAGGCGGCCACCGGGGCCGTGCTGCCGGTCGCCTTCGCCGGCGGCCCGCTCATCGGCGGCCTCCTCACCGACCACGCCGACTGGCGCTGGGCCTTCTACGTCAACGTGCCCGTCGGCCTCGCCGCCCTGCTGCTCGTCTCCCTCGGCATGACGGTGCGCACCCCCCGCGTCCGCGCCCGGATCGACTGGGCGGGCGCCCTCCTGCTCACCACCGGGATCCTCGCCCTCACCCTGCTCGCCACCTGGGGCGGACGGACGCACTCCTGGACGTCACCGGCCGTCCTCGCCCTCGGCGCGGTCGGCGCGGCCTCCCTCGCCGCCTTCGTCCTGGTCGAGCGGCGCGCGGAGGAGCCCGTCATCCCGCCCCGGCTCTTCCGCAGCCGCAACTTCGCCCTCGCCCAGCTCCTCAGCTTCCTGGTCGGCGCGGGCATGCTCACCGCCATGAACTACCTGCCGCAGTACCTGCAGTTCGTCCGCGGCCGGTCGTCCACGGCCAGCGGCCTGCTGCTGCTTCCGCTGATGCTCGGCATGGTCGCCGTCCAGCTGGCCACCGGCCGGCTCATCGCCCGCACCGGCCGCTACCGGCACTACCCGATCCTCGGCGGTGCGCTGATGACCGCGGGCGCGCTCCTCCTGCTGCTGCTCGACGTGGACACCCCCACGGCCCTCGCCTCGGCGCTCACCGTGGTCCTCGGCGCCGGCATGGGCTTCCTGATGCAGTCGACGATGCTGATCACGATGTACAGCGCGGAGCCGCGCGACATGGGCGCGGCGAGCGGCACGGTCGTGCTCGTGCGCACCATCGGCGGTTCGCTCGGCGTGGCCGCGCTCGGCGCGGTGTTCACGTCGCGGCTGACGGGGACGGACCCCGGCCTGACGCCGGCGCAGGCGGCCGTCCTTCCCGCGCCGGTACGGGAGGCCTTCCGGGCGGCGGTGACGAGCGGCGTCCACGGGGTCCTGCTCGGCACGGCCGTGCTCGCCGCGCTCGCCTTCGCCGCCGCCTGGTACGTACGGGAGATCCCGCTGCGGCGGCCTACGGAAGAAGCCCCCGCGTCAGACCGCCGACCACCGGCAGATCGGCCGCGGCGCCGCCCTTCGTGACGTGGTCGGTCACCAGGTTCGTGCCGACCGGCTTGAAGTCGGCGACCTGGGTGCCGAGGCCGTTGTCCAGGGGGTCGACGCCCGTGTTGGCCAGCGGGTCGAGCTGAAGCCGGGTCAGCGGGCCCACGCCGTGGGCGACACCGTCGAGCGCCCCCGCCCCGGCCGCGCCGGCGTCCGTCCTGGTCAGCGAGTCGACGGGCAGCGGCACGGGGGCGGCGGCCTGGGCCGCGGCACCGGCGCCGAGCACCGCGGCGCCCGCCGCCGTGACGCCGAGACCGGCCCTCAGCAGGGCGCTGCGGCGGGAGGTCCGGGGTTGTGCGTGACGCGCCATGGAGATCCTTCCAAGGGGTGAGCGGGCGGGCACCGACAGTAGTCGAGGTGTGATGCTCGATACCAACGGCCTTCCTCGGTGGTCCCCTGGACGGGGGAATGCCTCACACTGGTGTTCCGTGAGTTCCCAACCGATCCCGACCCGGGTCGTCCTGCTCGCGGGCCCCTCCGGCTCCGGCAAGTCGTCCCTCGCCGCCGTCACCGGCCTCCCTGTCCTGCGCCTCGACGATTTCTACAAGGAGGGCGACGACCCGTCGCTCCCGCTCGTCGACGGCAGCACGGACATCGACTGGGACTCCCCAGGGTCCTGGGACGCGGACGCCGCCGTCGCCGCGATCGTCGAACTGTGCCGTACGGGACGGACCGACGTCCCCGTGTACGACATCGCCACCAGCTCGCGGGTGGACCGCGAGCCGCTCGACATCGCGCGGACCCCGCTCTTCGTGGCGGAGGGCATCTTCGCGGCCGAGATCGTGACCCGCTGCCGTGACCTCGACGTCCTCGCCGACGCGCTGTGCCTGCGCGGCCGGCCGTCGACGACGTTCCGCCGCCGGCTCGTCCGCGACCTGCGCGAGGGCCGCAAGTCCGTCCCGTTCCTGCTGCGCCGCGGCTGGCGCCTGATGCGCGCGGAACGCGCGATCGTCGCCCGCCAGACGGCCCTGGGCGCCCACCCCTGCGCCGGACCGGAGGCCCTGGGCCGCCTGGCCGCCGCGGCGGCCGGCCGGCACCGCACGCCGGTCTAGGCCGGATCCACCCGTACCGCACACGCACGAAGCGGGTCGTACGAGACCCCCCGGACTCGTACGACCCGCTTCGTGTTCCCCGTACCCCCGTACGGTTCCCCCGTGTTCCCCCGTTCCCCCGAGCGCCCCGTTTCCCCCGTGGCGCCCGCGGGGCCGTTCCCCCCCGACCTTCAGGCCACCAGCTCGCCGAAGGACTCCTCCTCGTCACGGCCGAAGCTCAGCACCTCGTCCTCGCGCATGCGCCGCAGCGAACGCCAGATGCTCGACTTCACCGTGCCGACACTGATGTCCAGGATCTCCGCGATCTCCGGATCGGTCCGGCCCTCGTAGTAGCGCAGCACCAGCATCGTCCGCTGGAGCTCGGGCAGGCGGGCCAGGGCCTGCCACAGGACCGCGCGCAGCTCCGTACCCCGCATCGCGTCCGTCTCGCCGACCGTCTCCGGCAGCTCCTCGGTCGGGTACTCGTTGAGCTTGCGCCGGCGCCAGGCGCTGATGTGCAGGTTCGTCATGGTGCGACGCAGGTAACCGCCGACGGCGGCCTTGTCGCTGATCCGGTCCCAGGCGCGGTACGTGGAGAACAGCGCGCTCTGGAGCAGGTCCTCGGCCTCGAAACGGTCACCGGTCAGGTGGTAGGCGGTGGCGTACAGGGAGGCACGACGCTCCTGGACGTAAGCCGTGAACTCGGCTTCCGAACAGCCCGTGCGCTCCCCCGTGACCTCCCCGTACGCCGCTCCCCCGTCAGCAACGGCCACCATGTGAGGCGCCTTGCGCTGACGCCCGACGGTACGAACGCACCCCCGTCCGTTCGTGACACCGCCGGACTTCTCGTTGCTCCGCACGACGTCGTGGAGACGCGTGACAACTGCGCTTGAGGTGGTGCTGTGCAGTGCGTTCATCTCGCGCCCCCCGTCGGTTGGAGTGTGTTTCGGTCCGTGTGCCAAGAAGCTTGCCCGCCGGACTTCATGGCGTTGTCCGCCGACTGTCACAGCCGTGTCACAGGGGACGGAACAGAAGCGAGTCGATGAGCGGTCGATCTCGGACGGCCCCATGGGCCAGAATGACGACGTGCCTTTTCTGCTGCTGATCGAGGACGACGACGCCATCCGCACGGCCCTCGAACTCTCCCTGTCCCGGCAGGGTCACCGGGTGGCCACCGCCGCGACGGGTGAGGACGGCCTCCAGCTGCTGCGTGAGCAGCGGCCGGACCTGGTCGTGCTCGACGTCATGCTGCCCGGCATCGACGGTTTCGAGGTCTGCCGGCGCATCCGCCGGACCGACCAGTTGCCGATCATCCTGCTGACCGCGCGCAGCGACGACATCGACGTGGTCGTCGGCCTCGAGTCCGGCGCCGACGACTACGTCGTGAAGCCGGTGCAGGGGCGGGTGCTCGACGCCCGCATCCGGGCCGTGCTGCGGCGCGGGGAGCGCGAGGCGACGGACTCGGCGACGTACGGCTCGCTGGTGATCGACCGTTCGGCGATGACGGTCACCAAGAACGGCGAGGACCTCCAGCTCACCCCGACCGAGCTGCGGCTGCTCCTGGAGCTGAGCCGGCGGCCCGGACAGGCGCTGTCCCGGCAGCAGTTGCTGCGGCTCGTGTGGGAGCACGACTACCTGGGCGACTCGCGGCTCGTCGACGCCTGTGTGCAGCGGCTGCGCGCCAAGGTGGAGGACGTGCCGTCCTCGCCGACCCTGATCCGTACGGTGCGTGGCGTCGGTTACCGGCTGGACGTTCCTGCGTGAGCAAGGGGATCTACACACGGCTGCGGTTCTCCAGCCTGCGGCTGCGGCTCGTCGTCGTCTTCGCCCTCGTCGCGCTCACCGCGGCCGTCGCCGCCTCCGGCATCGCGTACTGGCTCAACCGCGAGGCGGTGCTGACCCGTACCCAGGACAGCGCGCTGAACGACTTCCGGCAGGAGATGCAGAACCGCACGGCGACGCTGCCGCTCCGGCCCACCCAGGACGACCTGCGGCGGACCGCCGAGCAGATGGCGACGAACAGCGCCGCGAACTACCAGGTGCTGCTGCTCGGCGAGCGGGACGCGGGCAAGCCGATCGTGGGCGCCTCGGACCCGGACGACTTCACGCTCGCCGACGTGCCGCGCTCGCTGCAGGAGGCCGTGGACACGAAGCGGCCGGTGACGGAGGCCGATCCGTATCCGTACCACCTGTTCTGGCAGCGTACGGAGCGGAACGGGACGCCGTACCTGGTCGGCGGGACGCGGATCGACGGCGGCGGGCCCGCCGGGTACATGTTCAAGTCGCTGGCCGCGGAGAAGGCCGACCTGAACTCGCTCGCCTGGTCGTTGGGGATCGCCACCGCGCTCGCCGTGGCCGGCTCGGTGCTGCTCGCGCAGGTCGCCGCGACGACCGTCCTCCGCCCGGTGCACCGGCTCGGCGAGGCGGCCCGGCAGCTCGGCGAGGGCAAGCTCGACACCCGGCTGCAGGTCTCCGGCGCCGACGAACTCGCCGATCTGTCCCGTACGTTCAACAGCGCGGCCGAGTCGTTGCAGAAGAAGGTCGCGGACATGAGCGCGCGGGAGGAGTCCTCGCGGCGCTTCGTCGCCGACATGTCGCACGAGCTGCGGACCCCGCTGACCGCGCTGACCGCCGTCACGGAGGTCCTGGAGGACGAGCAGGACTCCCTGGACCCGATGATCGCCCCCGCGGTGGCCCTCGTGGTGAGCGAGACCCGGCGCCTCAACGACCTGGTGGAGAACCTGATGGAGGTGACCCGCTTCGACGCGGGCACCGCGCGGCTCGTCCTCGACGACGTGGACATCGCGGACCAGATCACCGCGTGCATCGACGCGCGGGCCTGGCTGGACGCGGTGGATCTCGACGCGGAGCGCGGGATCGTGGCGCCGCTCGACCCGCGGCGCCTGGACGTGATCCTCGCGAACCTGATCGGGAACGCGCTCAAGCACGGCGGCTCGCCGGTCCGGGTCTCGGTGCGCACGGACGACGACGAGCTGGTCATCGCGGTCCGCGACCACGGGCCCGGCATCCCCGAGGAAGTACTGCCGCACGTCTTCGACCGCTTCTACAAGGCGAGCGCGTCCCGGCCGCGGTCCGACGGCAGCGGGCTCGGTCTGTCGATCGCCATGGAGAACGCGCTGATCCACGGCGGCTCGATCACCGCGTCGAACTCGGTCGGCGAGGACGGAAAGGTCGACGGCGCGGTGTTCGTCCTGCGACTGCCGCTCGACGCGACGGGCATCACCCGCGAGGTGCAGACCCGCAGCAGCCAGGGCGAGGTGGAGGAAGCGTGAGGCGCCGCTCTCTGATTCTGGTGGCCGCGCTGACCGCGCTGGTCGCCGGCTGCGGGATCCGGACGACATCGGTCCCGGTGGACGCGGGCGCGGCCCCGTCCCGGGTCCCGTGCAACGTGACCGAGGACGGTACGGCGTCGACCGCGGCGCAGGGCGTGCCGGTCCGGGTGTTCCTGGTCTGCGGCTCCCAGCTGGAGGCGGTGGACCGGCGGTCGCCGCAGCCGGAGGAGAAGGCGGGCGGCGATCCGGTGCGGACGGCGGGGAGGCTGCTCGCGCAGCTGCTCGCCGCGCCGTCGGAGGGGGAACGGCAGGCCGGCTTCACGACCGAGGTCCGCGGGCCGCTGTCGGTCGGCGGCGGCCGCCCGGGCGACCCCTCGGGCACGCTGCGGCTGAGCCGCCAGCCCGAGGACCTGACCCCGACGGCCCTGTCGCAGCTGGTCTGCACGTTCGCGGAGAGCTCGGCGGGGGCGGGCGGTCACACGGCCCTGCTCGGCGGTCCGGGCGCCTACGCCCCGAAGCGCTACCGCTGCACGCCGGAACTCCGCGAGCGCCCCTCCTCGGCCCCGCCGACGGCCCCGGTCCCGACCCCGAGCCCGTCGGCGGGCTGATCCCGGCGGGGCACACGCCCGCGGCGGGCGGCGCGGAACCGATTCCGCTGCTCGTCGCGTCTTGGGGGGCGTGCAGCGTCAAGGTTCGGGCGGCAGTGCCGCCGTGGTCGTCCGCGTGGCGGGGTTCGTCCTCCTCCTCGCGCATCTGCTGCTCGTCGCCTGGGTCAGCCTGCGCCCACGGGACGTCGCCTGGGTGACCGCGCCGAACACGATCCCGCTGCACGGCCTGCGGACCGTGCTCGCGCTCGGCGGGGCCGAGGCGGCCCGGCTGATCGGCGAGGGGCTGCTGCTCCTGGCCCCGCTCGGGGTGCTGCTCCCGATGGCCGACGGCCGGCTCCACGTCTCCGGCTGGGCCTCCCTGGCCCGTACGACCGCCGCGGGCGCGCTCGTGTCGCTGGCGATCGAGCTGCTGCAGACCGCGGTGCCGGGTCAGGTCGTGGACGTGGACTCGGTGCTCCTGAACACGGTGGGGGTCGCGCTCGCGCATCTCCTGGTGGTGCCGGCCGCCCGGTCCCGGCTGCGCCGCACCGGCGCCCCTCAGGGTGCGACCCCGACGATTTCCAGGGTCCCGATCGCCCCGTAGACGGACGCTTCGTCCCCCTTCGCGGCGGCAGGATGGAGTCATCGGGAGCCCGGAGGAGCGGCTCTCGGAAACGACTCCGAAGGAGCCCACCATGGCCGCACTGACCCGCCCCCGTGACGGACGCGTGCTCGGCGGAGTGTGCGCGGCGCTGGCCCGGCGCTTCGGCACCTCCGCGACGACGATGCGTCTGATCTTCCTGGCCTCGTGCCTGCTGCCGGGCCCGCAGTTCCTGATCTACCTGGGCCTGTGGGTGTTGCTGCCGGCGGAGAAGACCGCGACCGCGGCCTGGTAGCCGGCGGACACGCACGCCGAAGGGGCGCGGACCCGGGGTTCCGGGTGCGCGCCCCTTCGGCGTGTACGGCGGTGTCAGCCGATCGGCAGGCCGCCGGCGCCCAGCGGGAGCCCGCCGAGGAGGCCGCCGAGCGGGGTGGCGCCGAGGCCGCCGGCGGCGGCGTCGAGCGGGAGGTTCTGGGTGGCCTGGCCGGCGGCGGCCGGGAGGGTCTTCACGCCCTGGTCGACGCCCTGGCCGAGGGCGCCCTGGCCGGCTCCGAGGGACTCCGCGGCGCCGTCGGGGAGCGTGGTGAGGCCGTCACCGAGCGGGACGGCCTTGGTCACCGTGCCCAGCGCGTCGGCGTCGAGCGGCAGGGACGGCGCTGCGGAGGCCGTGCCGGCGGCGGCAGCGGCGAAAGCGGCACCGAGAGCGGCGACACCGAGCTTCTTGGCGGCAGACTGCTTCATCTGAAAATCTTCCTTGGGGAATCCGGGGGCTTCGGAGAAAAGCCGGGAGGGGAAATCCTGGGAATCGAGAGCGGCTCTGCAACCTAACCAGCGAACGTCGCCTCCGCAAACACCGGAAAGCGGCCGGGTGTCGCGCCACCCCGGCCGCCTCCGTTCTCTCCGTGAGGGGCTCCTCAGCCCTCCATACGGGAAGACTCGCTGGTCGCGGCCGTCTGCTTGAACAGCCATTCGGACTTGAGCTCGGCGTATCCGGGCTTGATCACCTCATTGATCATGGCGAGTCGTTCATCGAAAGGAATGAACGCTGATTTCATCGCATTGACCGTGAACCACTGCATGTCGTCGAGCGTGTAGTCGAATGCCTCGATCAGCAGCTCGAATTCCCGGCTCATGCTCGTCCCGCTCATCAGCCGGTTGTCGGTGTTGACCGTGGCCCGGAAGTGGAGCGTGCGGAGCAGACCGATGGGGTGCTCGGCGAAGGAGGCGGCGGCGCCGGTCTGGAGGTTGGAGGAGGGGCACATCTCCAGCGGGATGCGCTTGTCGCGGACGTAGGCGGCGAGGCGGCCGAGGCGGACGGAGCCGTCGTCGGCGACCTCGATGTCGTCGATGATCCGGACGCCGTGGCCGAGCCGGTCGGCGCCGCACCACTGGAGCGCCTGCCAGATGGAGGGCAGTCCGAAGGCCTCGCCGGCGTGGATGGTGAAGTGGTTGTTCTCCCGCTTGAGGTACTCGAAGGCGTCGAGGTGGCGGGTGGGCGGGTAGCCGGCCTCGGCGCCCGCGATGTCGAAGCCGACGACGCCGGAGTCGCGGTAGCGGTTGGCGAGTTCGGCGATCTCCAGGGCGCGGGCGGCGTGCCGCATCGCGGTGAGCAGGGCGCCGACGCGGATGCGGTGGCCGTTGGCCCTGGCCCGCCGCTCGCCCTCGCGGAAGCCCTCGTTGACGGCCTCCACGACCTCTTCGAGGGTGAGCCCGCCCTCCAGGTGCTGCTCGGGGGCGTACCGCACCTCGGCGTACACGACGCCGTCCTCGGCCAGGTCGACCGCGCACTCGGCGGCGACGCGGAAGAGCGCGTCCCGGCTCTGCATGACGGCGCAGGTGTGCGCGAAGGTCTCCAGGTACCGCTCCAGGGAGCCGGAGTCGGCGGCTTCGCGGAACCAGATGCCGAGTTTGTCGGGCTCCGTCTCGGGGAGTTGCCCGTAGCCCTGCTCCCGGGCGAGTTCGATGATCGTGCCGGGGCGCAGTCCGCCGTCGAGGTGGTCGTGGAGCAGCACCTTCGGGGCACGGCGGATCTGGTCCGCGGTGGGGACGTTGGGGGTCTGGCTCGTCATTTCCGCACTCTAGCCCCTACGCGCGTAGAACACCTGTCGTGGCGCCGGATTTCTCGTGGCGGTCCGGCACCGGTCCGCCTAGCCTGCGCGCATGACCTCCACCACGCCCGCGTCCGAACTGCCGCGGATCCACGGCTTCCTGACCGACTTCCACCGCCGCCAGGCGGCCCGCACCGTCGAGTTCCCCGGCGCCGTCGCGGTGCTCGACGACGCCTACCGGCACTCCCGGGGGAACAACCACGTGCTCGCCTACGGGGCCGTGGACCCGGAGGCGCTGGCCGGGTACGCGGACGAGGCGCTCGGCCATCTCCCGTACCGCTACTCCTACGTCCTCGACGAGACGGTCGCCGCCGCCTGTCTGGCGCCGATGGAGCGGGCCGGCTTCCGGCACGCCACCACGCTGCTCATGGCGCACACCGGCGAGGTGCCGGAGCACGGTGGGGCGCGGGAGGTGGACTTCGACGAGCTGCGCGGCCCGGTGACCGCGTCGTGGCACCGGATCGCCCCGCAGGCGCGGCCGGAGCACGTACACGACCTGGTGGAGCGTCGCGTGGCGCGGCGGCGCGGGGCCGACGACGTGCGGTTCCTCGCCGCGCACACTCCGGAGGGCGAGGTGGCCGCGTGGGTCGACCTCTACATGAACCCGGAGACCGGGATCGCGCAGATCGAGGACCTGGTCACCGCGGAGGCCCACCTGAAGCAGGGGTACGCCGGGAAGGTCCTGGACACGGCGCTGCGCGAGGCGGCCGACGCGGGCTGCGGGACCCGTTTCCTCACCGCCTTCTCGGGCGACTGGCCGCACACCTGGTACGCCCGGAAGGGCTTCGAGGTCGTCGGCTCGGTGGCCCGCTTCGAACGACTGCTCTGAGCACGGCCGTTCGAGCCGCGGGGCCTGCGATATGTAACAGTGACCGCGCGTACGGCTGGCGTACACCTCGGCTTCTGAGACTGTTCTGCCATGGCGCACTTCGCACTCGTGGCGCCGCCCGCGGCACGGAGACCCCGGCTCGGGCGGCCTGTTGGAGGTTCCCGCACGTCGGCGGCGGTGGGCGGCGTGGTGCTGCTCCTGCCGGACGGTGAGCCGGTGTCGACCCGGCGGGCCTCCGCGCGGGCGCACTCCGCGATGGTTCCGCTGGGGCGCGCTCTGGTCCGGGCGGGCCGGTCCGAGGGACTCGTCGCGCACGTGGTCCGCTACCGGGCGCGCGGCTGGAACGGCGCGGACGCCGACCTCGCGGCGGACGCCTCCTGGGCGGTCGCGGAGGCGGTACGGCTCTACGGCGACGTCCCGGTCTGCCTCGTCGGCCACGGGATGGGGGCGCGGGCGGCGCTGCGGGCGGCCGGGCATCCGGCGGTCTGCGCGGTGCTCGCGCTCGCCCCGTGGATGCCCGAGGAGGACGTGGCGGCCGAGCCGGAGCCGGTGCGGCAGCTGGTGGGGCGCAGGGTGCTGCTCGCGCACGGCACGAACGACGCGCGGACGGACCCGGAGCTGTCGTTCCGGTTCGCCGAGCGGGCGAAGAAGGCGAACCGGGACACCTGCCGCTTCGAGGTCCACTCGGACGGCCACGCGCTGCGCCAGTACGCGGCCGAGGTCCGGGCCCTCGCCGCGGACTTCGTGCTCGGCGCCCTCTTCTCCCGGCCGGTCGCCCGCCCGGTGGCCGACGCGATGGCGGCCCCGCCGCCGCTGGGCCTGCGCATGCCGCTGGCGGCGGGCTTCGGAAGTTCACGCGGGGGCTCACGCCGGAGGTGACGGCTCCAGCGGCTCCTTCGGCAGCAGGTGGCCGCGCCTGCTCAGCAGGAACTTCTTGAAGGCGGCCACCGGGGCCGTGTCCGGATGGCCGTCCAGCCAGGCGACGCCGATCTCGCGGACCGCGCGCGGCGCGGTGACCGTGAGTTCGACGACGCCGGGACGGGGGACGGCGGGCGGCGGCAGCAGGGCGACCCCGAGGCCGGCGGCGACGAGACCGCGCAGGGTCTCGGCCTCCTCGCCCTCGAAGGCGACCCGGGGCTTGAAGCCGGCCTCCGCGCACAGGTCGTCGGTGATGCGGCGGAGCCCGTACCCCGGCTCCAGGGTCACGAAGGTCTCGTCCGCGGCCTCGGCGAGCCGGACCCGCTTGCGGCCGGCGAGCCGGTGGTCGTCGGGGACGACGAGCCGCAGCCGCTGCTCGTCGAGGCGCCGGGCCACCAGGTCGGGGGCGTCCGGCACCGGAGAGGTCAGGCAGAGGTCGAGGTCGCCGGCCCGCAGCCGTTCGATCATGGCCTCGCCGTAGTTCTGGACGAGGGTGAAGCGGATCCGCGGGTGGTCGACGCGGAAGGCGCGGATGAGACCCGGGACGGTCTCGGAGCCCATCGTGTGGAGGAAGCCGAAGGCGACCCGGCCCGCCGTCGGGTCGGCGTCGGCCCGTACGGTGTCGGCGGCGCGCTCCACCTCGGCGAGGGCCCGGTCGGCGGCGGTCAGGAAGCGGCGGCCCGCCGGGGTGAGGGAGACCGTGCGGCCGCGCCGGGCGAAGAGGGTGACGCCCAGGTCCTGTTCGAGCCGGACCATGGCCCGCGAGAGCGTCGACTGCGGCACGCCCATCTCGGCCGCGGCGCGGGTCACGTGCTCGTGCCGGGCGACGGCGGCGAAGTACGCGAGCCGCGGCGCGAGCAGCAGTCCCATGTCTTCTTCGTTACTGTTCGGTGACAGGCGAGGCTGTGACCTGTACTCATGCATCATGGGAACGATTACAGCAGTTCCGTGCATTGGACGCATGAAGCGGACCGTCCTACGTTCGTGACATGCCTTCCGCCAGTACCAAGGCGGCCGCCACCACCGCGTCCGCCGACACCCGCCTCTCCCCCGGTGCCCCCGGATACCGCCGGATGAGCCTCGCGCTCTTCGCCGCCGGACTGGCCACCTTCGCCCTCCTCTACTCCACGCAGGCCCTCCTCCCGGCCATCTCGGCCGAGTTCGGCGCCGACGCCTCCGCCGCCTCGTGGACGGTCTCCGCCGCGACCGGCGCCCTCGCCCTCTGCGTCCTGCCGCTCAGCGCCCTCTCGGAGCGCTTCGGGCGGCGCGCGATGATGACGGCCTCCCTCTCGGTCGCGGTCGCGGTGGCACTCCTGGTACCGCTCGCCCCGAACCTGGAGTCCCTGATCGCGCTCCGCGCGGTCCAGGGCGCGGCGCTCGCCGGCCTCCCGGCCTCCGCGATGGCGTACCTCGCCGAGGAGGTGCGGCCCCGGGCCCTGGTCGCCGCGATCGGCCTGTTCGTGGCGGGCAACTCGATCGGCGGCATGAGCGGGCGGCTGGTGACCGGCTGGGTCTCGCAGCTGTGGGGCTGGCGCGCGGGTCTGGCCGCCGTCGGCCTGACCTCCCTGGTGTGCGCGCTGGCGTTCCGGGCGCTGCTCCCGAAGGCCCGGCACTTCACCCCCGGCACGCTGAACCCGAAGGCGCTGGCCCGGACGGTCCGGGGCCACCTCGCCGACCCGCTCCTGATGCGGCTGTACGTGATCGGCGCGCTGTTCATGACGGTCTTCGGCGCCGTGTACACGGTGATCGGCTACCGCCTGGTGGAGGCGCCGTTCTCGCTGCCGCAGGGCGTGATCGGCTCGATCTTCCTGATCTACCTGGTCGGCACGGTCTCCTCGGCGGCGGCCGGCAAGCTGGTCGGCCGGATGGGCCGGCGGGGCGCGCTGTACCTCGCGGTCTCGACGACGGCGGCGGGCCTGCTGTTCTCGCTGTCGGACTCCCTCGCCCTGGTCCTCGTGGGCCTGGTCCTGATCACGGCCGGTTTCTTCGCGGGCCACGCGGTCGCCTCCTCCTCGGTGAGCCGCACGGCGAAGACGGGCCGCGCGCAGGCCTCGGCGCTGTACCAGTCGGCGTACTACCTGGGCAGCAGCGCGGGCGGCACGCTCGGCGCGGTCGCCTTCCACGCGGGCGGCTGGGCGGGCACGGTCCTGATCGGCCTGGTCGCGGTCCTCGGGGTCGTCTCGGTCACGCTGTACGGCTCGCACAGCGCGCGCGTCGAGGCGCGGCGGCTGCACCCGGCGGCGGCGTAGGAGGTCTCCCGCTCCCGGCCCGCAACCGCCAGACTCCCCCTTACGTCCTCAAATACAGGGACTCGAGGGGGAGTTGACGATCATGAAAAGAATCGCACGGCACATAGGCAGAAGGGCGGGCATCGCCGCCGGGATCACGTCGCTCGTGGTGCCGATGACGATCGCGCTCGGTACGGCCCCGGCGCAGGCGGCGTCCTGCAACGTGACGACGGGGCCGTACCAGAAGCAGGTGGAGAAGTTCCTCGGGCGGACGGTCGACGGGCGCCAGTCGCTCGGCGACTGTCAGGCCATCCAGGCCTTCCAGGCCAAGCACGGCATCACCCCGACCATGGGGTACGCCGGGCCGGTCACCTGGCGGACCATGAACACGATGCTCCAGCAGCGGGCCGCGGGCACCAACCCCAACCGCTCGGGCGCCTGCCCGACCAACCGGGGCCGGATCGCCTGCGTCGACCTGACCCGCCAGCTGAGCTGGATCCAGGACGGCGCGCGCCTCAAGTACGGGCCGGTGCCGGTCCGCACGGGCAAGGACGGCACCGAGACCCGTACCGGCTCCAAGAAGATCTACTGGCGGAACATCAACCACTGGTCGACGCTCTACCACGTCTCCATGCCGTACGCGCAGTTCTTCGACGGCGGCCAGGCCTTCCACTCGACCACCAAGTCCATGTGGAACCCGCCGGGTTCCGGCGGCTGCGTCAACATGCGGCCGGCGGACGCGAAGGCGTACTGGAACCTGCTCCGGAACGGCGACGACGTCTTCGTCTACGGGCGCAAGCCGGGAACGTGACCCCGGCTGTCAGTCGCCTGCGGTAGCTTCGCTCCCACCGGCACCGAACGGGTGCCGGTGAGGGGTGAGTGGGGTGTGGACCCGATGAGCGACGCCGTGACCGCGACGACCGATGATCTCGACAAGTACCGCAGGGAGCTGACCGGTTACTGCTACCGGATGCTCGGATCCTCCTTCGAGGCGGAGGACGCGGTGCAGGACACGATGGTCCGCGCCTGGAAGGCCATCGACTCCTTCGAGGGCCGCGCCTCGCTGCGGTCCTGGCTGTACCGGATCGCCACCAACGTCTGCCTGGACGCGCTGAACGCGGGCAACAGGCGGGCCCGGCCGATGGACCTGACCGGGCCGACGCCGGTGGCGCAGGCGCAGCTCGTGAAGCAGCCGGAGATCACCTGGCTGGAGCCGATCCCGGACGGGCGGGTGATGCCCTCGGCGGGCGACCCGGCGGAGACGGCGCTCTCCCGGGAGTCGGTCCGGCTCGCGTTCGTGGCCGCGCTCCAGCACCTGCCGCCGAAGCAGCGGGCCGTGCTGATCCTGCGCGAGGTC
Source organism: Streptomyces nymphaeiformis (assembly GCF_014203895.1). GTDB lineage: Bacteria > Actinomycetota > Actinomycetes > Streptomycetales > Streptomycetaceae > Streptomyces > Streptomyces nymphaeiformis. The sequence goes on from NZ_JACHJY010000006.1 coordinate 243,549, forward strand.
CTCGCGTGGAAGGCGAGCGAGGTCGCCGAGCTGCTCGACACCACGGTCGCCTCGGTGAACAGCGCCCTCCAGCGGGCCCGCGCGACCCTCGCCGAGCAGTCCCCCGCCGCCTCCGACGCGGCGGACCCGCTGGACGAGGAGCAGAAGGCGCTCCTGGAGCGCTACGTCGCCGCCTTCGAGGGCTACGACATGAAGGCGCTGACGGCGCTCCTCCACGAGGACGCGACGATGTCCATGCCGCCGTACGACCTGTGGCTCCAGGGCCACGACGACATCGTCGGCTGGATGCTGGGCGTCGGCGAGGTCTGCGCCGGCTCGAAGCTGGTGCCGACCGTGGCGAACGGCTCCCCCGCCTTCGCCCAGTACCACCCGGACCCGGAGGGCGGCTTCAGCCCGTGGGCGCTGATCGTCCTGGAGCTGCGGGACGGCAAGGTCGGCGGGATGGACTTCTTCCTGGACACGGAGCGCTGGTTCCCGCTCTTCGACCTCCCGGCGCGGCTAGAGGCCTAGCGTTTCGGCGAGGCCGGTGAGGAGGAGCAGGGTCCGCAGCTCGGGCCCCGCTCCCTCGAACCGGATCCGGTGCCCCTGCCGCCCTGCGGCGAGCTTCAGCCGGGCGAGGGCGTCGACGGCGGCGAGATCGGCGCGCGCGAGGGCGCCGACCTCGCACACGACCTCGCCCGGCGGGGCGGCGGCGAGCTCGGCGCAGAGCCGGGCCAGCTCCTCCCGGGTGGGGTGGGCGGGCAGGGTCACGACAAGGGGCTGACTGGTGTCCACACCCCCTCTGACCGCCGACACGCCCGGAACTCATCGCGAGGGCTGGGCGGGCGCTCAGCCGGCGGGAAACTCGGCGGTGTCGAGGGTGAGGTCGAAGGGGGCGGGGAGGTGGATCTCCTCGCCGAACGGGACGGCGCGGAGCACGCGGTAGACGTCTCCCTTCGGCTCACCGTAGAGAGTCACGGTGGGTCCGCCGGGTGCGTGCCGATCGATGAGGAGGTAGAGCGGCACGCCGGCCTCGGCACATCCGGCTGCCTTCGTGATCCGGTCAGTGCTCGCGTTCGATGGCGAAGTGACCTCGACGACGAGTTCTCCCACTGCGGCGGGGACGAGGTGACCGGGTCCATCCACGTCGGCCAGAGGGGCGACGAACAGGTCCGGAACAAAGGCGCTCAAGCGAGTCGGAATCGCGACCGACTGTGTTTGGTAGACGCCCCACTCCTCGGGGATCGCAGCCGCGAGCCGCCTCAGAACCCTGTAGGCGATGTTGTTGTGTCGGGCGGACGGCGTGGGTGCCACGGTGATGATCCCCTCGATGATCTCCACCTTGCAGCCCTCGGGCCAGTCCATCGACTCCCATCGACGGACCAGGTCGTCCCAGCCGTTGCCCTGACCGTACTGGGGCTCGGCAGCGAGTGCGCTCATGGTGTGCTCCTCAATCGGTCGTCACCGATCCCAGCATGCCGAACGGGACCGGTGGGGGTCCACCGGTCCCGTTCACCCGAAGGTGTCGCAGGCATATGCCCACACTTACGCGATGCGGTCCAGGACGATCGGGTTCGCCGCGAACTCCGTGCCCGGCTCCGCGATGTCCCACGCGCCCGACAGGGACTTCAGGGCGTAGTCGAACTTCTCCGGGGTGTCCGTGTGGAGGGTCAGCAGGGGCTGGCCCGCCGTCACCGTGTCGCCCGGCTTCGCGTGGAGCTCGACGCCCGCGCCCGCCTGCACCGGGTCCTCCTTGCGGGCGCGGCCCGCGCCGAGGCGCCAGGCGGCGATGCCGATGTCGTAGGCGTCGAGGCGGGTGAGGACGCCGGTCGACGGAGCCGTCACCACGTGCTGCTCGCGGGCGACCGGGAGGGTGGCGTCCGGGTCGCCGCCCTGGGCGGCGATCATGCGGCGCCAGTGGTCCATCGCCGAGCCGTCCTTGAGGGCCTTGGCGGGGTCCGCGTCCTTGATGCCGGCCGCTTCCAGCATCTCCTTCGCCAGGGCGATGGTCAGCTCGACGACGTCGGCCGGGCCGCCGCCCGCGAGGACCTCGACCGACTCGCGGACCTCGAGCGCGTTGCCGGCGGTGAGGCCGAGCGGGGTCGACATGTCGGTGAGGAGCGCGACCGTCTTGACGCCGCTGTCCGTGCCGAGGCCCACCATCGTCCGCGCCAGCTCGCGCGCGTCCTCGATGTTCTTCATGAAGGCGCCGGTGCCGACCTTGACGTCCAGGACGAGCGAGCCGGTGCCTTCGGCGATCTTCTTCGACATGATCGACGAGGCGATCAGCGGGATGGCCTCGACCGTGCCCGTCACGTCGCGGAGCGCGTACAGCTTCTTGTCCGCCGGCGCCAGGCCGTCGCCCGCCGCGCAGATGACCGCGCCCGTGGTGTCGAGGACGTGCAGCATCTCCTCGTTCGACAGGAGCGCGCGCCAGCCGGGGATGGACTCCAGCTTGTCGAGCGTGCCGCCCGTGTGACCGAGGCCGCGGCCGGAGAGCTGCGGCACGGCCGCGCCGCAGGCGGCGACGAGCGGGGCGAGCGGGAGGGTGATCTTGTCGCCGACGCCGCCGGTGGAGTGCTTGTCGGCGGTCGGGCGGGAGAGGGAGGAGAAGTCCATGCGCTCGCCGCTCGCGATCATCGCGGCCGTCCAGCGGGCGATCTCCTCGCGGTTCATGCCGTTCAGCAGGATGGCCATGGCCAGGGCGGACATCTGCTCGTCGGCGACCTCACCGCGGGTGTACGCGTCGATGACCCAGTCGATCTGCTCGGGGCTCAGCTCGCCCTTGTCCCGCTTGGTGCGGATGACGGAGATGACGTCCATGGTGTGCCTCTTTCTACGCGCATAGAGGGGGGAGGAAAGGGGAGCGACCCTCCCATCGTGCCGGAAGGGTCGCTCAGGTCGTGGCCGCGACCTCGTACTACTTGGCGAGGTGGTCGGGACCGAAGGCCTGCGGGAGCATCTCCGCCAGGGTCAGGAACCCGGCGGGCGTCTCCAGGACGAGGTCGGGGCCCCCGAACTCGTAGAGCAGCTGCCGGCAGCGCCCGCACGGGACCAGGGACTCGCCCCGGCCGTCCACGCACACGAAGTGCGTGAGCCGGCCGCCGCCGGTCGCCTGGAGCTGCGAGACGAGCCCGCACTCGGCGCACAGGCCGAGGCCGAAGGAGGCGTTCTCCACGTTGCAGCCGGAGACCGTCCGCCCGTCGTCCACGAGGGCCGCCGCGCCGACCGGGAAGTCGGAGTACGGGGCGTACGCGTGCGACATGGCCTCGCGCGCCGCGGCCCGCAGGGCCTCCCAGTCGGGCGCCGTCGTCACTTGCCCTCGCCCTTGCGGTACGGCAGGCCGTCCGCCTTCGGCATCCGCAGGCGCTGCGCCGAGAGGGCGAGCACGAGCAGGGTGGTGATGTACGGGGCGGCGTCGACGAACTGGCTCGGGACCTCGTCGGTCAGGAAGTACCAGAGGAAGAACGCGGCGGAGAAGGCGGCGGAGATGGCCGCGACCGCGTACTTCTTCCTGTACAGCTGCCACAGCGCGGCGATCACCAGGAGCAGCGCGACGAGCAGCAGCAGCGCGTGGACGTTCTCGGCGCCGCCGCGGATCTTGAGGCTGTCGGTGAAGCCGAAGAGGCTCGCGCCGAGCGCCATGCCGCCGGGCATCCAGTTGCCGAAGATCATCGCGGCGAGACCGATGTAGCCGCGGCCGCCGGTCTGGCCCTCCTGGTAGATGCCGGTGGAGACGATCGCCAGGAAGGCGCCGCCGAGGCCGGCGAGGCCGCCGGAGACGACGACGGCGATGTACTTGTACTTGTAGACGTTGACGCCCAGGGACTCGGCCGCGACCGGGTTCTCACCGCAGGAGCGCAGCCGCAGGCCGAAGGACGTGCGCCAGAGCAGCCACCAGGTGGCCGGGATGAGCAGGGCGGCCACGATCGTCAGCAGCGACAGGTGGGTGACCAGGCCGCCGAGGATGCCGGCGATGTCCGAGATCAGGAACCAGTGCTTCTGCTGGAGGTCGATCAGCCCGTCCGAGAGTCCCGGGATGGTGACGTCGGTGATCGGGTCGATCCGCGGGGACTGCTTGGAGGAGCCGCCCTCGGCCTCGGCGAAGGTGAAGTTCGACAGGTACTGGGTGAAGCCGACCGCGAGGATGTTGATCGCCACACCGGAGACGATGTGGTTCACGTTGAACGTGACGGTGATGATCGCGTGCAGCAGGCCGCCGACCGCGCCGCCGAGGATGCCGACGACGACGCCCGTCCACGGGCCCCACTGGTAGCCGGCCCAGGCGCCGAACCAGGTGCCGAGGATCATCATGCCTTCGAGGCCGATGTTCACGACGCCCGCGCGCTCGGACCACAGACCGCCGAGACCGGCCATGGCGATCGGCACGGCGAGCTGGAGCGCGCCGGAGATCTGGCCGACGGAGGTGAGGTCGTCGGCGCCGGAGACGACGCGGACGAGGGAGAAGAGGACGAGGCCGGCCGCGACGATCAGCAGGATCCAGGGCCAGGTCAGCTTGCGGCGTCCGGCCTTCTTCGGCGCGGCGCTCGGCTTGGCGACGGTGCCGGTGCTCATGCCGAGACCTCCTTGTCGGTCTTGATGGCGCCGCCGGCGGCGAGCTCCTCGCCGACCTTCTGCTGCTGGCGGCGGGTGCCGTAACGGCGGACGAGCTCGTAGGAGACGACCACGGCGATCACGATGATGCCCTGCATGATCTGCGTGATCTCCTTCGGGTACCCCGCGATGTCCAGGCTGGAGGACGCCTTTTCGAGGAACGCGAAGAGGAGGGCGGCGAAGAGGATGCCGACCGGGTGATTGCGGCCGAGCAGCGCGACGGTGATGGCGGTGAAGCCGACGCCGACCGGGAAGGCGAGGCTGTACGTGTGCGACTCGCCGAGCAGGATCGGCATGCCGGCCAGACCGGCGAGACCGCCCGAGATCAGCATCGCGGTGATGATCATCTTCTTGGCGTCGACGCCGCTGGCCTGGGCCGCGGACTCGCTCTCGCCCGTGGCGCGCAGGTCGAAGCCGAAGCGCGTGCGGTTGATGACGAACCAGTAGACGACGCCGAGCGCGAGCGCGACGAAGGTGAAGCCGTAGATCTGGCCGCCCTCGCCCATGTCGATGCCGGGGAACCAGCCGGACTCGGGGATCTGACCGGTGGTGAGGTCGTTGGAGCCCGCGGGCTGGACGCCGAAGTTCTTCGGCAGGATCAGCCAGGCCACCAGGGAGGTGGTGATGGCGTTGAGCATGATCGTGGAGACGACCTCGGAGACGCCGCGGGTGGTCTTCAGGATGCCCGCGATGCCGGCCCAGAGGGCACCGGTCGCGATGGCGACGAGCACGATGACCAGGATGTGCAGCGGACCGGGCAGGTCGACGGCCGCGCCGACCAGCGCCGAGACCATCGCGGCGAGGCGGTACTGGCCCTCGACGCCGATGTTGAAGAGGTTCATCCGGAAGCCGATGGCCACGCCCAGGGCCGCCAGATAGAGGATTCCGGTGTAGTTGACGATCAGGACCTGGACGTCGGAGTAACCGGCGTTGTCGATCATCAGCCGGATCGGCTCGATCGGGTCCAGGCCCGTCGCGAGCAGCACCAGGACGGTGAGCACGAAGGACGAGACCAGCGCGAGCACGGGGCCGGCGGCCCCGATGATCAGCTTGTCCTTGTCGATTTTCATCATCGGGCGTCACCGTCTTCGGACTGCTCGGTGCCTTCGAGCTGGCCGGTGGCCGCGCCGGTCATGGCGGATCCCAGCTGCTCGGGCGTGATGGTGGCGGGGTCGGCCTCGGCGACGAGCTTGCCGCGGTACATGACCCGGAGGGTGTCGGACAGGCCGATCAGCTCGTCGAGGTCGGCGGAGATCAGCAGCACCGCGAGGCCCGCGCGGCGGGCGTCCCGGATCGCGTCCCAGATCTGCGCCTGCGCGCCGACGTCCACACCGCGGGTGGGGTGGGCGGCGATCAGGAACTTGGGGTTGTGGCTCATCTCGCGGCCGACGATCAGCTTCTGCTGGTTGCCGCCGGAGAGGGAGGCCGCGGTGACGTCGATGCCGGGCGTGCGGACGTCGTACTCGCGCACGATCCGCTCGGTGTCCTTGCGGGCGGCCTTGGGGTCGAGGATGCCGCGCTTGGAGTTGGGGGCCTCGGTGACGTGGCCGAGGATGCGGTTCTCCCAGAGGGGGGCCTCCAGGAGCAGGCCGTGGCGGTGGCGGTCCTCGGGGATGTAGCCGATGCCGCCCTCGCGGCGCTTGCGCACGGAGACCGTGGAGATGTCCTCGCCGTCGAGGCTGATGACGCCCGCGTCGGGCGAGTTCATGCCCATGAGGGCCTCGATGAGCTCGGTCTGGCCGTTGCCCTCGACACCGGCGATGCCGAGGATCTCGCCCTTGTGGATGGTGAGCGAGATGTCGTCGAGGAGGCGGCGCCCGGCGATGGGCTCCTCGTGCACCGTGACCGCGGCGGCCGGGTCGGCCGGGGCGGCGGTGGTGAGCGGGGCGGCGGCAGCGGCGCCGGCCTCGGTCAGGGTCAGGCCCTGGACCTGGATCATCGGGACGTCCGTGACCGTCGACTCGCGGGTCTCCGGCGAGGGCAGCTCGCTGCCGACCATCAGCTCGGCGAGCTGCTTGGTGGTGGCGGTCTTCGGGTCGGCGGTGCCGACCGTGGTGCCCCGGCGGATGACGGTGATGTCGTCGGCGACCTTCAGGACCTCGCCCAGCTTGTGCGAGATGAAGATGACCGTGAGGCCCTCGGACTTGAGCTCGCGCAGGTTGTCGAAGAGCGCGTCGACCTCCTGCGGGACGAGGACGGCGGTCGGCTCGTCGAGGATGAGGATCTTCGCGCCGCGGTAGAGGACCTTGAGGATCTCGACGCGCTGGCGGTCGGCCACGCCGAGGTCCTCGACGAGGGCGTCGGGGCGGACCCCGAGGCCGTACGCGTCGGAGATCTCCTTGATCTTCTTCCGCGCCTTGGCGCCGATGCCGTAGAGCTTCTCGCCGCCGAGGACGACGTTCTCCAGGACGGTGAGGTTGTCGGCGAGCATGAAGTGCTGGTGCACCATGCCGATGCCGCGGGCGATGGCGTCACCGGGGCTGGAGAAGGTGACCTGCTCGCCGTCGACCGCGATGGTGCCCTCGTCCGGCTTCTGCATGCCGTAGAGGATCTTCATGAGGGTCGACTTGCCGGCACCGTTCTCGCCGATGAGGGCGTGCACGGTGCCCTTGCGGACGGTGATGGCGATGTCCTTGTTGGCGACGACGCCGGGGAATCGCTTGGTGATGCCGTGCAGTTCTACGGCAGGGGGGCTGGACGCGTTGATGACGCACTCTCCTTGGCCGGAAGGAGTGGGAGCGGGAGGGCAGGGCGGGGTGAAGTTATCGTGCCAGGGAGACATCTACACGCGTAGCGCTGCCGAAAAGTGAAAACCCGTACGGGAATGGGCCCGGGGCCCGGGTCCGGTGGGGGGTGCCACCGGATCCGGGCCCGGGTTCAGGTCGTGACCTGGACGTCCTTACGGAGCGGTCTTGACCGTGATCTTGCCGTCGACGATGTCCTTCTTCGCCTTCTCCACCGCGGCGGTGACGTCGGTCATCTTGACGAACGCCGGGTTGGAGTCGGCCAGGCCGACGCCGTTGGTGGCGAGGCCGTAGCGGATCTCACCGGTCTGCGGCTTGCCGTCCTTGACCGACTTGATCAGGTTGAAGACGGAGCCCGAGACGTCCTTGGTGACCGAGGTCAGGATCTGGTTCTTGTACGAGGCCAGACCCGCCTGCTTGTACTGGTCGGAGTCGACGCCGATGGCCCACTTGCCCGCGGCCGAGGCGGCCTCGATGGCGCCCGAGCCGGCCAGACCGGCGGCGGCGTAGATCACGTCGGCGCCCTTGTCGAGCTGGCCCTCCGCGGCGGCCTTGCCGAGGTCGGGCTTCGAGAAGCCGTCGAAGTTCGGCGGCTGGGTCAGGTACTGGGTGAGCACCTTCGCCTTGGGGTTGGTGTCCTTGACGCCCTGCGTGTAGCCCGCCTCGAACTTCTTGATCAGCGGAACCTCGACACCGCCGATGAAGCCGACCGTGCCGGTCTTGGAGGCCTTGGCGGCGACGACGCCGGCCAGGTAGGAGCCCTGCTCCTCGTTGAAGACCAGGTTGGCGATGTTCGGGGCGGTCACCGAGGTGTCGTCGATGAGACCGAAGGTGGTCTTCGGGAACTGCTTGGCGACCTTCGCGATGGCCGGGGCGTAGGAGAAGCCGACGCCGATGACCGGGTTGTTGCCGGCGCGGGCCAGCGAGGTGAGGCGCGCGACCTTGTCGGCGTCGCTCTCGCCCTGCGACGGCTCGGCCTCGGCGCCCTTGACGCCGAGCTCCTTCTCGGCCTTCTGCAGGCCGGCGAAGGCGGCGTCGTTGAACGACTGGTCGCCACGGCCGCCGATGTCGTACGCGATGGCGGCCTTGACGGCCGAGCCCGAGGCCGCGCTGGAGCTGGAGCTGGAGCCCGTGGACGACTTGCCACACGCGGTGGCGGACAGGGCGAGCGCCGCGGCGGTGAGGCCCACGGTCGTGATCCTGGTGATCCGGCGCAAGAGGAGGGTCCCTTCAAGACTGACCGAAAGCGCCTCTTCCGGCGCTGGTTTCGCGGCGATCGTAACGCGCGTAGATGTCAGTTAAAGACCCGTTCATGAGTCGTTATCGGATCGTCGCGAACCGGCCAGCCGAGGCGACCGGGGGCGTTCGGCCCGGTACCGCCGGTTATACAGGCCGGTACGCGCGTTGGGGAGACCCCGGAACGGCGACACGCCGTTCTTGGGCCGGACGGCCGAGTGTGCCGTCCGGCCGGATTTCAACCGTTTCGGCGTGGCGTTGGTCACCGCCGGGACGTGGCGATGATCACCGAAGAAGGGGGCTCGGGGGTGCTGCCGCCGGGGCCCGGGCCCGCGTCCGTCAGGGCCCGGGGCGTTGCGTCCGTCAGAGGACGGGCGTTGCGGTCGTCCGGGGCTTGGCCGCGCCGTCGAGCAGGGCCGCGGCCGTGAAGAGCTCCACGCCCGCCTCGATGCACCGCTCGTCCACGTCGAAGTCACCGGCGTGCAGGTCCCGGACCCGGGTGTCGCCGGGGGTGCGGACGCCGAGGCGGGCCATGGCGCCGGGGACGTGCTCCAGGTACCAGGAGAAGTCCTCGCCGCCGAGGCTCTGCTCGGTGTCCTCGACCGCGTACGGCCCGCGGCGGGCCGTCATGGCGTCGCGGAGCAGTTCGGCGATCAGCGGGTCGTTGACGACCGGGGGGACGCCCCTGACGTAGTCCACGGTCACCTTGGCCCGGTGGAGGGTCGCGACCTCGTCGATCGCCGCGTGGACCAGGTCGGGGGCCTCGCGCCAGGCGGGCAGGTCGAGGCAGCGGACGGTGCCGGAGAGTTCGGCGCGCTGCGGGATGACGTTGGGGGCGTGGCCGGCCTCGATGCGGCCCCAGGTGACCGAGAGGCCCGAGCGGGCGTCGACGCGGCGGGCGAGGACGGCGGGGACGTCGGTGGCGACCCGGGCGGCGGCGGTGACCAGGTCGGTGGTGAGGTGCGGGCGGGCGGTGTGGCCGCCGGGGCCGTCGAGGGTGACCTCCAGACGGTCGCAGGCGGAGGTGATGGCGCCCGCGCGGAGCCCGATCTTCCCGGCGTCGACCCGGGGGTCGCAGTGGACGGCGACGATCCGGCCGACGCCGTCCAGGACGCCGGCCTCGACGGTGTCGGTGGCGCCGCCGGGCAGGACCTCCTCGGCGGGCTGGAAGATCAGCCGCACGGCGTTCGGCAGGAGGCCCTCGCGGTCGAGCTCGGCGAGGACGAGTCCGGCGCCGAGGACGGTGGTGGTGTGGACGTCGTGTCCGCAGGCGTGGGCGCGGTTGGCCACGGTGGAGCGGTAGGCGACGGTCTTGACGTCGGGGATGGGCAGCGCGTCCAGGTCGGCGCGGATCGCGAGCATGGACCGGCCGGCGGCCCGGGTGCCGATGTCACAGATGAGCCCGGTGCCGCCCGGCAGGACCTTCGGCGCGAGGCCGGCCGCCTCCAGGCGGGCCTTGAGCGCGGCGGTCGTACGGAACTCCTGGTTGCCGAGCTCGGGGTGCATGTGCAAGTCCCTGCGGAAGGCGACGAGTTCGGCGCGCAGGGGTTCGGACAGCGTTCCGGGCAGGGTGGCGGAGCCGGGCTCACGGGACTTCAACTGGTTCACCCTTTGAAGGGTAGGCCCGTGGAGAGGTCAACTGCCCGTTGATCACGAGAATTTCAGCCCCTTAGGGGAAAGAATCTCGGTTTCGCAGGCATGAACCTCACTCCTGGTGGGTACGCTCAGCCGAATTCGAGCCGGTCGGCCGGATGTGCCGCCCGGGCGGTGAGCCGGTCGACCTCGTGGGCCGCGGTGCCCGTGATCCCGGACAGGAAGCCCTGGGCGCGCGGCGAGGCGGTCGCCCGCAGCCACTCGGGCGCTATGTCGATGACGGCCACCTTCACGCCCGTGCCGGCCAGGGCCAGCGGCAGGGTGTGCACGACCGTGGACGGGAAGCTGACGACCGTACGGCCGATGGGGCCGCGCCGGGCGATCAGCTCCAGGGGCAGCTCGGGCCGGACCACCTGGAGGCCCGTCTCGACCGCGATCCGGTGCAGCTTCTCGGCGCTCTCCCTGCGGTGCGCGAAGTAGCGGGTGGCCCCGTGGGCACGGGCCAGCTCGCTCACCACGCGCGCGTAGTGGTCGGCGTCGACGACCCCGGTCTCGACGAGCGAGGTGCCGACGAGGTCCGCGCCGCCGGTGAGCAGCGGCGGGCCGAAGGTGTCCCGGGTCCAGGCGTACGCGTTCTCCGTGACCGTGACGCCCTCCGGGGCCTCCACGGGCAGCGAGGTGAAGATCTCGACCGTACGGCCCCGGGCGGGGGCGAGCCGGCGCCTCGCGAGGGTCGTCACCGGGGCGAGGACCAGCTCACGGGGGCCCAGGCTGCCCTTGCGGTGCCAGCGCACCAGGCGCTCGCCGCGGCCGAGCTGGGCGGCGAACTCCATGGTCGCGGTGCCGTCGTCGACCACCGTCAGGTGCCGGGGGGCGAAAAGGGTCAGGAGCAGCTGGACGTACCGGGAGAACGGGTCCCCGATGATCACCCGCTCGGCCGAGCGCAGCGGCTGGGCGAGCCTCCGCAGCGTCCGGACGAGCGCGCCCCGGCCGCCGCGGGCCTCCTGCCAGTGCACGGTGAGCCCCTGGTCGCGGGCCAGCTGGGCCATCCGGCGCAGCTGGCCCCGCGACATGGGGTCGGTCGGCGAGAGGACGACGACGGTCAGGGCGTCCGCCGGGTCGCCGGTGGAGGGCGCCGCGTTCGCGGGCGTCCTCGGAGCCGGGAGCCCGGGCCCGGCAGGGGCGCCGTCCGTGGTGCCCACCGGTTCCGCGGCGGAACGGGGGGCGGTCTGCGTGTGCGCCCACTCCAGGACGTTCAGGAGCTGGACCGGGCTCTCGACGAACGCCAGCTGGGTGGTCATGCGGCGACGGTGCCCTGGACCCGGCGGAGCTTCTTCATCGGGCCGAGCTCCGACTCGTAGACCTTCTTGACGCCGTCGCCGAGCGCGGTCTCGATCGTGCGGATGTCGCGGACGAGGCGCTGGAGGCCCTGCGGCTCGACGGAGGCGGCCTGGTCGGAGCCCCACATGGCGCGGTCGAGGGTGATGTGGCGCTCGACGAAGGTGGCGCCGAGGGCGACCGCGGCCAGCGTGGTCTGGAGGCCGGTCTCGTGGCCGGAGTAGCCGATCGGGACGTTCGGGTACTCCTCCTGGAGCGTCTGGATGACGCGGAGGTTGAGCTCCTCGGCCTTGGCCGGGTACGTCGAGGTGGCGTGGCAGAGCAGGATGTTGTCCGAGCCGAGGACCTCCACCGCGTGGCGGATCTGCTTCGGCGTCGACATGCCCGTGGAGAGGATCACCGTGCGGCCGGTGGCGCGCAGCTCGCGGAGGAGCTCGTCGTCGGTGAGGGAGGCGGAGGCCACCTTGTGGGCGGGGACGTCGAACTTCTCCAGGAAGGCGACGGCCTCGGTGTCCCACGGGGAGGCGAACCAGTCGATGCCGCGCTCCTTGCAGTGCTCGTCGATGGCGCGGTACTCGTCCTCGCCGAACTCGACGCGGTGGCGGTAGTCGATGTACGTCATCCGGCCCCAGGGGGTGTCGCGCTCGATGTCCCACTGGTCGCGCGGGGTGCAGATCTCCGGGGTGCGCTTCTGGAACTTGACGGCGTCACAGCCGGCCTCGGCGGCCACGTCGATCAGCTTGAAGGCGTTCTCGAGGTCGCCGTTGTGGTTGATGCCGATCTCGCCGCAGACGTAGACGGACTGGCCCGGGCCGGCGGTCTTGTTGCCGAGGGTGCGCAGACGGGAGTTCATGATCGTTCCTTACGGGTTGGGCGAGTTGGGGGTGTCGAGCTCGGGTCCGAGGAGCCAGGCGGCGATCTCGCGGATCGCTCCGGCGCCGCCCGGGGTGACGGTGACCGCGCGGGCGGCGGCCCGTACGGAGTCGTGGGCGCTGCTCACCGCGACGGGCCAGCCGACGAGGTGGAAGCAGGGCAGGTCGTTGACGTCGTTGCCGGCGTAGAGGACGCGCTGGGGGTCGATGCCCTCGGCCTCGCACCACTCCTTGAGGGCGCGGTCCTTGCGGTCGATGCCGTGCAGGACGGGGATCTTGAGCTTGCGGGCGCGGGCGGCGACCACGGCGTTCTGCTCGGTGGAGAGGATGAGGACGGGCAGTCCGGCGCGGCGCAGGGCCGCGATGCCGAGGCCGTCGCCGCGGTGCGCGGAGACGAACTCGCGGCCCTCGGCGTCGAGGTGGACCCGGTCGTCGGTCTGGGTGCCGTCGAAGTCGAGGACGACGGCGTCGACGTCGGCGAAGCCGGGCGTGACGGGCTCGTCGAGGAGCGGCGCGAGGGCCTTGGCGCGGGCGAGGTCGTGCGGGTCGTCGATCTCCAGGACCCGGGCGGGGTCGGTGACGACGAGCGCGGTGCGGCCGAAGAAGCGGTGTCCGTGGGCACGGAAGCCGGCCGCGTCCATCGCGTAGACGGCGCCGGTCTCCAGGTACTCGGGCTCCCGGTCCTGGCGGCGCGGGCGGTGCGCCTTGTCGTGGTTGACGCCGGTGGCCCCGTCGGGAGTCTCGCGCCAGAGGAAGCCGTGGGAGGGGGCGGCCGTGAAGGCGGTGTCGGCGGCGCCCGAGGTGATCCGCCCGGCGGTCTCGGCGACCTCGGCGGAGGTGAGGAAGGGGCTCGTGCACTGGACGAGGAGGACCACGTCGGCCGGGCGGCCGTGGGTGGCCTCGAAGGCGTCCATCGCGTGCAGGACCGCGGCCTCGCTGGTGGCCGTGTCGCCGGCGATCGCGGCGGGCCGCTGGACGGCCTCGGCCCCGGCGGTGCGGGCCGCGGCCGCGATGGCGGCGTCGTCGGTGGAGACCACGACGTGCGTGACGGTGCGGGCGCCGAGGCAGGCGTGGACGGCGCGGGCCACCAGGGGGACCCCGGCCACCGGCGCGAGGTTCTTGGCGGGCACGCCCTTGGAGCCGCCCCGGGCGGGGATGACGGCGAGGACGGTCGGGTTCGCGACGGGCTCGGCGGGCGTGGCGGTGGCGCTCATCAGAGTTCTCCCAGGCGGCGGATGACGGGGGCGACGCGCTGCACGCCGTGGCGGTACGCGCCCCGCGCGGCCTCCCGGACGACCCGGCGCAGACCGCTCTCGCGGGGCTCGGGCGCGGTGACGTCCAGGCGGTGGCGGGCGAGGATCCCGGGCAGGTAGCCGGGGGCCGTCTCCGCGGTGTAGTAGGGGGTGATCGGGGGCAGCGCGGGAAGCGCCAGGAGCTCGGCGACGCGGTCGCGGGCGGCGTCGAAGGCCTTCCCGTACGAGCCGTCGGAGGCGACGCCCTGCCGGGCGAGCCAGGTCTCGTCGGGTATCGGCACGTCCCCCTTGTCGAGCCGGTCGAAGGAGGTCAGCAGGCCGGAGCCGACGAAGTGGTGGTTGCCGAGCGCCTCGCGGACCCCGAGGTCGGTGAGGATCGCGGTGGGGATCCGGCGGTGGAGCGCTTCGAGGGCGGCCGTGGAGGAGACGGTGACCAGGAGGTCGGTGCGGTCGAGGACCTCGCCCATGTGCCCGTACACGAGGCGGAAGTTGTCCGGAGGGTCGAGCTCGCGCACCAGCTTCTGGAAGGGGAACTCCTCCAGGTGCGTGGTGTGTTCGCCCGGCTTGGAGCGGAGCTTGAGGAGCACCTCGCGGCCCGGGTGGAGACGGGCGTGGGCGATCAACCGGCGCAGTACGTAGGTCCGTTCGGCCTTCGTGACGGGCACGGAGGGCTGCGCGGCGAAGACCAGGGCGTCGCGGCCGGCCTCGGGGGCGTGCGGGGCGCCGCCCAGGAAGGGCAGCGCGGCCTCGACGACCGAGTCGGCGCCGGCGCCCACGCCCTCGTACACGGCGCGGAAACGCTCGGCGTCGTGGCGGGAGTTGGCGAGGACGACGTCGGCGCCGTGGCGCAGCAGCAGGCCGTCGGTCAGCTTCTCGTAGACGACGCCGACATAGCCGGTGACGATCACCGGGCGGCGCTCCAGGGAGAGGTCGGCCAGGCCCTGGAGGACGGCGCGGACGGTGCCGCCGACCAGGGAGAGCACGAGGACGTCGAATCCCTCGCCGCGCGCCTCCGCGTCCCGTACCGCACGCAGGAACTCCGCGCCCGTCACCTCGCGCGGGGCGTCCTGGGACACCCCGGTCTCGGCGAGCTGGCGGGCGGTGGGCGTGGCCCGTCCGCGCAGGACGAATCCGGTGGGTTCGGCGGTCGCCGTGGTGATGCGGCGCGCGGTGAGGGCGCCCCATTTCCACCGGGTGTCGGAGTCGGCGAGTACGGCGACCCGTACCGCTTCTCTGGTACTTGCTGGCACGTCGAGGACGCTAGAAGGGCATTCCGCTTTTCGGCCCAACTGAGCCACAACAAACGGTGAACAGAGCCTCTCCGCCGGGAGAAGTGGGTCGCCATCCGGACGCGGTGCGGCTGATTCGCGTTGCGGGGAAAGGCGGTTAATCGGCCCGCCGCTTGGTGTTCACCGAAAGGCTGCCCGGCGGTCGGTGGGAATGCCGTGGCGGCACCTAGCGTCGGCCGCGTGGTCAAGCTCTCCGTCGTCGTGCCGTTCTTCAACGTGCAGACATACGCCCCCGACACCCTCACGAGCCTGCGGGCCAACGCCCGCGAGGACTTCGAGTTCCTGCTTGTCGACGACTGCTCGTCGGACGGGACCCCGGAGATCCTGGAGCGGGCCGCACGCGAGATCCCGGGTGCCGTCCTGATCAGGCACGAGCACAACGAGGGCCTCGCCACGGCCCGGAACACCGGCCTGGACGCCGCCCGCGGCGAGTACGTCGCCTTCCTCGACGGGGACGACTGGCTCGCCCCCGGCTACTACGCGCGCCTGGTCGACGCCGCCGAATCGCTGCGCGTCGACTTCCTGCGCACCGACCACGTGACGGTCACCGGCCGCAACCGCGCGGTGCGCCGGGCACCGGTCCCCCGCCGCGGCGAGGCGCTGAACCCCCGGGACGCGATCCTGCCCTCGCACCGCACGACCTCGGTCGACTACCCGTACGCCTGGGCCGGGATCTACCACCGCCGGCTCCTCGACCGGGGGCTGCTGCATTTCCCGCACGGGCTGCGGACGGCCGAGGACCGGCCGTGGATCTGGAAACTCCACCGCGAGGCGGAATCGTTCGCCGCGGTCGGTGAACTCGGGGTGTTCTACCGGCGCGGGGTCGCGACCTCGCTCACCCAGATCGGCGACGTCCGGCAATTGGATTTCATCCGCGCATTCGACCAGGTGATCGAGGAAACGGCGAAGGACGCGGACGCGGACCTTCTTCTTCCCAAGGCCGTCCGCACGTATTGCGCGGTGATTTTCCATCACAACAGCTCGATCGAACGGTTCGAGCCCGAGGTGGCGCGTCAGCTGAAGGCGATGAGCGCGGGCGCGCTGCGGCGGATGCCGCAGGACGTCCTCGACGAGGCCCTCACCGCGATGGGCGGGGACCGCGCGACGCTCCTGCGCCGACTGCGCAGGCGCCGGCCCGCGCCGCCGCCGCCGGCACCGGTCCGCACCGGCGACACGGGATCCGGCCCGGGTACGGCTTCCGGCGCCCCGGCCGCCTCCGACTCCGGCACGGCCTCCGGCTCCCCGGCCGCCACCCGCTCCGCCGGCTCCGCGGAGGTGGCCGCGTGAGCACCCGTCGGACCACCCAGATCTTCTGCGCCTCCACCCTCTACGGCGCCGTGACGATCGCCGCCGCGCTCGACAGCGGCTGCTTCGGCCCCGCCGACCGCCGGATCCTCCTCGTCTGCAACAACGCGGCCGTACCGGAGACGACCCCCGCCCTGGACGAGGCCGAGGGCTTCGAGCGGCTGCGCGGCCGCTTCGACGACGTCCTGTCCTGGAACGAGACGATCTCCCCGCTCCACCCGGCCGGCTGGACCCCGCGCGCGAGCGACCTCCCGCTCCTCCAGCGGCACCTCCGCACGCTGTGGGGCCTCGGCGACGACCGCGTCGAGCTCGCCCTGGAGTCGATCCAGGTCACGCCCGCGCTCGCGATCGCCCAGCTGCTCCCCGACGCGCCGATCACGGTGTACGCGGACGGGCTGATGAGCTACGGGCCGACCCGCAACAAGATCGACCCGCTGATCGGCGGGCGCGTGGCCCGGCTGCTCCACCTGGACCTCGTCCCCGGGCTCGCGCCGCTGCTGCTCGCCGAGTTCGGGGCGGTGCCGGAGGCGGTGCCGACGGAGGCCTTCACGAAGGTCGTCGAGGAGCTGGCGGGAACGCCCGCCGCCCAGGAGGGCCCCGCCCTGCTCCTCGGCCAGTACCTGGCCGCGCTGAACCTGCTGACCGCCGCCGAGGAGGAGGAGCTGCACCTGCGGATGGTCCGGGGCGCGATCGCCCGCGGCCACCGGCGGCTCGTCTTCAAGCCGCACCCGACGGCCCCGGACGCCTGGTCGCGGAAGCTGGTGGAGGCGGCGGAGGAGCTCGGCGCCGAACTGACCGTCGAGGACCGGCCGCTGCTCGCCGAGGTGCTCTACCGCGAGCTGCGGCCCGCGCTCGTCGTCGGCTGCTTCTCGACGGCGCTGCTCACGGCGGCGACGTTCTACGGTCTGCCGGCCGCCCGGGTCGGCACGCGCGTCCTCCTGGAGCGGCTCACCCCGTTCCAGAACAGCAACCGGATCCCGCTCACGGTCGTCGACGCGGTCGTCCCGCCGCTCGAGAAGGAGGGCGAGGACTCCGCGATCGGTACGGAGGAGCTGAACGACCTGGTCGCGGCGGTCGGCTTCGCGATGCAGCCGAAGATACGTCCGGAGCTGCGGGAGCCGGCGGTACGGCACCTCTCGGGCCCGCTCGCCGAGCGCACCCGGCACCACTTCACCCGGCGCCGCCTCACCGTCCTGAACCTGCCGGGCGGCCTGCCGATCCCCCGCCACCCGAAGGTCCGCCGCCTCGCCCGCCGGGCGCTGCGGCTGCGCAAGGCGCTGAAGAAGTAGGGAACCACCACCGAGGACGGCGGGCCCGGGAACCCGTGCGGGGGTCCCGGGCCCGCAGCGCGTGCGATCAGGCGCGGACGATCGGCTCCTGGAGCTCGGTCACCCATCCCGCCCGGTCCTCCGGGCACTCCAGGTACAGCTCGCGGGCGTACCCGGCGGAGGCGTGGCCGTTGGTGTCGATCCAGGTGGCGAGGGTCTGCGCGGTCGGCAGGATCTCGTCCATCGAGCCGCGGTGGACGACGGTCGCCGCCTCCTCGATGCCGGGCAGGACGAGCACCTCGACGCCCTCCACGGCGGTGCCCTCGGGGACGGTCATGGCGGCGTGCACGAGGACCGAGCCGTCCCCCTTGCCCGCGTCCTCGTAGTACGCGATGCCGGGGCCGAAGCCGGTGACGCCCGCGTCCTCCAGACGGCGGCACAGCTCCTCGTACAGCGGACCGATGACCGGGGTGATGTCCTCCGGTCCGTAGCTCGCGGCGACCGCGCTCAGCTCGGCGACCCGGACGGCGGGGACCTTCTTGACGACGACGTCCTGTGTGGACATGCGTCCCTCACTCTCGATGGCGCGGAGCCTCGCACCGACCTGGGCGAGCCGGGCCCGCGCCGCCTCCAGGGCCGCTTCGAGCTCGGCCCGGCGCAGACGCAGCATCCCGCGCAGCTCCTCCGCGCCGAGCTCCTCCCGGAGGATCGCCCCCACCTGTTCGAGGGTGAAGCCGAGGTCCTTGAGCGCGATGACGCGGTTGAGCAGGGCGAGCTGGTCCGCCGTGTAGAAGCGGTAGCCGCTGTGCGGGTCGACGTGGGCCGGGCGCAGCAGTCCGATGGCGTCGTAGTGGCGCAGCATCCGGACCGACACCCGCCCGTGCCGGGCGAAGTCTCCGATGGTGAACATGACGCCCCCTACGGAACGGCCTCACACGGTGTGAGGGTCAAGCCCTTCCGGGTCAGGCGGCGCTGCTGAGCGAGAGCTTCGCGGCGAAGCCGAGGAAGAGGGCGCCGGCGGCGGAGGTGGCTCCGGCCGAGAGGCGCTTGCGGCGGCGGAAGGCCTCGGCGAGCCGGGTGCCGCCGAATATCAGGGTCGTCAGGTAGAGGAAGCTGCCGAGCTGGAGCAGGGTGCCGAGGACCAGGAAGGAGAGTGCCGGGTAGGCGTAGGACGGGTCCACGAACTGCACGAAGAAGGAGATCAGGAAGAGGATCGCCTTCGGGTTGAAGAGGCTGATGATCAGCGCGCGGCGGTACGGGTGCTCGGACGGCCCGGCCTCCGGCTCGGCGTCCGGGGCGGCGGCGGTCTCGTGCCGGGTGTGCCACATGGCGAGGGCGGCCCGCAGCATGCCGATCGCCATCCAGGTCAGATAGCCGGCGCCCGCGTACTTCACGATCATGAAGAGGAGCGGGGTGGTCTGGAGCAGCGAGGCGGCGCCGAGGGCGGCGAGCGTCATCAGGACCGCGTCGCCGGTGAACACCCCGGCGGCGGCCTTGTATCCGGTCCGGGTGCCCTTGCGGGCGGCGACGGACAGCACGTACAGCGAGTTCGGCCCCGGCAGGAGGATGATGAGGACGAGCCCCGCGAGATAGGTCGGCAGATCGATGACACCCAGCATGAAGCGGAGTGTCGCACACCGGTACGACACTCCGCTTTAGGTTTCAACAGCTGGAATCGGTCAGAACGCGTCGGTCGGGACGTACGTGCCCCAGACCCCGCGCAGCGCGTCGCAGACCTCGCCGACCGTGGCCCGGGCCTTGAGGGCGGTCTTCATCGGGTAGAGGACGTTGTCCGTGCCCTCGGCGGCCTTCTTCAGCTCGGCGAGCGCCGCGTCCACGGCCGCCTGGTCGCGCTCGGACCGCAGCCGGGCGAGGCGCTCGGCCTGCTGGGCCTCGATCGCCGGGTCGACGCGGAGCGGCTCGTAGGGCTCCTCGACGTCGATCGTGTAGCGGTTGACGCCGACGACGACCCGCTCGCCGCTGTCGGTCTCCTGCGCGATCCGGTACGCCGAGCGCTCGATCTCGTTCTTCTGGAAGCCGCGCTCGATCGCGCTGACCGCGCCGCCCATCTCCTCGACCCGGCCCATCAGCTCCACGGCGGCGGCCTCGACGTCGTCCGTCATCTTCTCGACGACGTAACTGCCGGCGAACGGGTCGACGGTGGCGGTGACGTCCGTCTCGTACGCCAGGACCTGCTGGGTGCGCAGGGCGAGGCGGGCGGACTTGTCCGTCGGCAGGGCGATGGCCTCGTCGAAGGAGTTGGTGTGCAGCGACTGCGTGCCGCCGAGGACGGCCGCGAGGCCCTGGACGGCGACGCGCACCAGGTTGACCTCGGGCTGCTGGGCGGTGAGCTGCACGCCTGCGGTCTGGGTGTGGAAGCGGAGCATCAGCGACTTGGGGTTCTTCGCACCGAACTCCTCCTTCATCACCCGCGCCCAGATCCGGCGGGCCGCGCGGAACTTGGCGACCTCCTCCAGGATCGTCGTGCGGGCCACGAAGAAGAAGGACAGCCGGGGCGCGAAGTCGTCGACGTCCATGCCGGCGGCGACGGCCGTGCGGACGTACTCGATGCCGTCGGCGAGGGTGAACGCGATCTCCTGCGCGGGCGAGGCGCCGGCCTCGGCCATGTGGTAGCCGGAGATCGAGATCGTGTTCCACTTCGGGATCTCGGTCCTGCAGTATTTGAAGATGTCCGCGATCAGCCGCAGCGAGGGCTTCGGCGGGAAGATGTACGTGCCGCGGGCGATGTACTCCTTGAGCACGTCGTTCTGGATCGTGCCGGTCAGCTTGTCCGCCGGGACGCCCTGCTCCTCGCCGACGAGCTGGTAGAGCAGGAGGAGGAGCGCGCCGGGCGCGTTGATCGTCATCGACGTGGAGACCTTGTCGAGGGGGATCCCGTCGAACAGGACGCGCATGTCGTCGATCGAGTCGATGGCCACGCCGACCTTGCCGACCTCGCCGTGCGCGATCGGGGCGTCCGAGTCGTGGCCCATCTGGGTCGGCAGGTCGAAGGCGACCGAGAGGCCCATGGTGCCGTTGGCGATGAGCTGCTTGTAGCGGGCGTTGGACTCGACGGCGGTGCCGAAGCCGGCGTACTGCCGCATGGTCCAGGGCCGCCCGGTGTACATCGAGGGGTACACACCGCGGGTGAAGGGGTACGAGCCCGGCTCGCCCAGCTTCTCGGCGGGATCCCATCCGTCCAGGGCCTCCGGTCCGTAGACCGGCTCGATGGGCAGCCCCGACTCCGACTCGCGCGCCATGCGTTGTGCCTCCCGGTAGACCTGTGACTCAGCGGTAGCGACCCTCGCGACGGACTGTAGTGGCGGGGGTGCGGGCGATGGAGGGCAGCGCGCTGGGAGCTTCCTCACAAGACACCGCCCAGGTGCGCAACCGCACGCGCGCGGGAAGCATCCCTACGTACACACGACGCATCTCGGGGGGCAATGAATGAAGCGGTCTTCTTCCGTCATAAGCAGAGTCGTTCTGGCGGCAGTGGCGGTGGCACTCGCCGCGGGCTGCACGCCGGACGCGTCCGGCGCCGGTACGGGTACGGGCACGGGCACGGGCACAGCTCCCGCGCCGAGCTCGACCGCGCCCGGCACCGCTGCCACCCCTGACTCCACGCCGAGCTCCACGCCTTCCGCGTCCTCCACGGACGACAAGCCGCCGTCCCCGTCCGCCCCGCCCACCACCGGGACGCCCGCGTCGAAGCCCCTCATGGGCGAGGGCACCGAGACCGAGCAGGTGCGCGAGCTCCAGGCGCGGCTGCGGCAGCTCGACTTCTTCGACCGGGCCCCCACCGGCTTCTACGGGACGATGACGGCCGCCTCGGTCAGGAAGTTCCAGGCGCACCGGGGTCTGCCGAAGACGGGCTCGGTCGACAAGAAGACCTGGCAGACGCTGCTCTCCGTCACCCGGAAGCCGACCGCCGACGAGCTGAAGCCGTCGACGACGAACAAGCTCGACACCCCGGACCCGCGCTGCATGACCGGCCGGGTGATGTGCATCAGCAAGGAGAGCCGGACGCTCGCCTGGATGATCGACGGCCGGGTCGTCTCGTCGATGGACGTCCGCTTCGGCTCGGAGAACACGCCGACCCGCGAGGGCCTCTTCAAGGTCGAGTGGAAGGCGAAGGACTGGACGTCGACGATCTACCACACGCCCATGCCGTACGCGATGTTCTTCAGCCGCGGCCAGGCCGTGCACTACTCGGCGGACTTCGCGGCCCGCGGCTATGCGGGGGCCTCGCACGGCTGCGTGAACGTCCGGGACCGGACCAAGCTCTCGGCGCTCTTCGACCAGGTGAAGGTCGGCGACAAGGTCGTCGTCTACTGGTGAGGACCAGGAGGGGAAGGGGCGCGGGTGGGACCGGGGGAACGTGTCCCACCCGCGCCAGGTGCGCGGAGCCGTAGGTACGGGGGGAACCCCGGCTCTCTGCGCGGCCGATGACCAGTCGGCATTTCTTACTGCGTCGGCAGGTCCAGAAGTGTTACACCGCGAGCGGAAGACGTGTCCCGGCGGTGATTCCCAGGGGCAGCGCGGCCGTGAGCGAGGCCTGGAGGCGGGCGCCGGAAAGGGTGCCGGAGGCCTTGTTGCTGGAGGCCTGGTTCCCGGAGGCCTGATTCCCGGAGGCCTGATTCCCGGAAGACTGGTTCCCGGAGCCGCTCTGGTCGCCGCCCTCGGAGCCGCCGCCGGCCCCGCTGTTCGATCCGCCCTTGCGGCTGCCGTCGGCGTTGTCCTCGGGGTCGTCCTTGGAGTCGCCCTGGCCGTCGCCGCCCTTGGCGCCGTTCTGGCCCGTGCCCTCGGAGGTGCCGTCGCCGTCGCCGTTGCCGCCGCTGTTCGCGGAGTCGCCGGAGAGGATCCGGTCGCAGTAGCCGCGCAGGGTATCGCCGCCGCGCAGGGTCTTCTGGAGCTGCTGCCGGCCGGCGGCGTCGAGCTTGCCCGTCCGGTACTCCCGGCAGGCCTGGAGGGCCTTCTCACGGGTGCTCGTCGAGCCGGTGCCGCCGCTGGTGCCGCTTCCGTCCGACCGGCCCGGCTTCGGGGTGCCCGGACCGGCGGTGGCCGTGCCGCGGCCGTCCGGGACGCGGGGGGTCGGGGCGGTGGACCCGGAGTCGGCCGAGGGGGACGAGCCGGGCGTGGGGTCGCCGTCGCCCGGCCGCGTCGGGGGCGTCTCGGGGTCCTGGCGTATGCCGGGCTCCGTCGAGACGAGCGGGTCCGTCGTCTCCCCCGCCGTGACGGAGCTGGCGGGTGCGGGGCCGACCAGGGGCAGCACGCCCGTACCGGCGGCGACGGCGACGCCGCCGACCGTGACGGCGGCGACCGCGGCGGCGAGCCCGTACCGCACGGAACGTCCCCAGCGGCGCGCCGGGGCGGTGACGGGCGCGAGTCGTATCCGTCCCAGTTCGGCGCCGGCGGTACGGCCGGCGGGCGCGGTGGCGGAGACCGGCGCGGGGGCGGCGGACGCGGCCGCGGCGCGCTCGGCGGTGGCCTTGCGGAAGGCGGCGAGTGCCGCGGCCTCGCCCGGGAGTTCGGTGCGCGCGGCCGGCGGGAGGGCCGGGGCACGGGCCGTGCCGAGGGCCTCGGCGAGGCGCTGGGCCTCGGCGCGGGCACGGTCGTCGACGGCCTCGACCGGCTCACCGCGGAGCAGCCGCTCCGCGGCCTCCTGATCGAGCCACTGGTACCGCTCGTCGGCCATCACATGTCCTTCTGCGTACGCGGACGTGATTGCGTCACACCGCTCGGGGTCACGGACCCCGGTGCGCGGCCGCGTTGCGGAGGGACGCCGTCCAGGGGGACGACGGTTCCCGCTCCGTCGTCCTGTCCGTCGGCTCCGAGGAGTTCGGCGAGCTTCTTGAGCCCCCGGTGTGCGGCGGTGCGCACGGCGCCGGGGCGTTTGCCCAGGGTGTCGGCGGCGCTCTTGGCGTCGAGGCCGACGACGACGCGCAGGACGACGGCCTCGGCCTGGTCCTGCGGGAGCTGGGCGATCAGCTGCATGGTGTCGCCGGTGGCGAGGGCCTCCAGGGCCTCGCCGGCCGTGTCGGAGTCGGCGGGCTTGTCGGCGAGTTCGGTCTCGTCGGCGCCGACGGCGGGGCGGCGGCCGCGCATCCGGACGTGGTCGAGGGCGCGGTTGCGGGCGATGCGGGCCGCCCAGCCGCGGAACCGGTCCGCGTCGCCGTCGAAGCGGTCGAGGTCGCGGGCTATCTGGAGCCAGGCCTCGGAGGCGACGTCCTCGGCGTCGGTGTCGCCGACCAGTGTGCGTATGTAGCCGAGCAGCCGGGGTTGCACGGCGCGGTACACAGTACGGAAGGCGTCCTCGTCCCCGTTCTGCGCAGCGAGCACCGCGGCCGTCAGCTCCGCGTCGTCCCCCAGCACTCCCCAAACCCTGTTCGTCGGTGACGTGGCCGCGCCCCTGCGTCATCGCGGCTGGTCACCACCGCCACGCCGGCTCGCGCACCCTGCACGCTACGTCGTGTCGCGGCATCACGTCCACGCGGTCCGGGGTCTTTGTACAACTTGCAACCTCCGGGTGGGACAGGCGGGGTGCCCGACGGGTTCACCTAAGGGTGTGACAGAAACCGCAGCCCTGGCGCAGATAGGAGTACGGAGCCGTGCTGCGGCTCCGTGGATGACGACCGGGGCCTCTCCTGTGGGGGGTGGCGGCCCCGGTCGTCTCCCATTTCCGCCCTTTCCGCGCGCCTCTTCTCACCCTTTCCAGCGACCTTTCGCGTCCCGGGGACTCGTACGCCCTTCGAGTGTCAACGAGCGGTTGACAGCGGAGGGGTGTCAACCTAAGGTTGCCTCATGACGAATCCAGTCGGCATGAATGTCCCTGTCCGTCTCGACGAACTCATCGAAGCCATCAAGAAGGTCCACCCGGACTCTCTGGAACAGCTCTCCAGCGCCGTCATCGCGGCGGACCACCTCGGCGACGTCGCCGACCACCTCATCGGCCACTTCGTGGACCAGGCCCGGCGCTCCGGCGCCTCCTGGACCGACATCGGCCGCAGCATGGGCGTCACCCGCCAGGCGGCCCAGAAGCGCTTCGTGCCCAAGGAGCCGGACGCCGCCACGATGGACCCGAACGCCGGGTTCAGCCGCTTCACCCCGCGCGCCCGCAAGGTGGTCGTGGCCTCGCAGGAGGAGGCCCGGACGGCCGCCAACGACCAGGTCACGACCGGTCACCTCGTCCTCGGCCTGCTCGTCGAGCCCGAGTCGCTCGCCATGCGGTGGCTGACCGGGCACGGCGTGACGGAGGAGGCGGTGCGCAGCGCGGTGACCCCGACGCTGCCGCCGCAGGCCGAGAAGATCCCGGCGCTGATCCCGTTCGACGCGGACACGAAGAAGGTCCTGGAGCTGACGTTCCGCGAGGCCCTGCGCCTCGGCCACAACTACGTCGGCACCGAGCACATCCTGCTGGCCCTCCTGGAGCACGAGGACGGCCGGGGCGTGCTGAGCGGGCTCGGCCTGAGCAAGGCCACGGCGGAACGGGAGATCGCCGAGGCGATCGCCTCGGTCGCGATCGAGGAGCCGGGGGCCTAGCCCCCGGGACGCCGGGCGAGCGGTCGGCCCGGGCCGGCGGCCGGACGAGGACGGCGGTCAGCTTGGGCCGACGGTCGCACGAGGACGACGGTCGGCGTGGGTCGGCGGTCGACTTGGGCCGACGGCCGGACGAGGACGGCGATCAGCCCGGGCGAGCGGGCGGCCCGGGTCAGCGGTCGGCCCGGGTGAGCGGGCGGCCTGGGCGGGGGCGGTCGGTCAGGTGGTGCGGGCGCGGCGGGAGACGACCGCGCGGAGCACCCGTCCGCCCTCGACGGAGAGTTCACGTGCCCGGCGCAGTCCGGTCGGGCCGTGGGCGGCCGTTTCGAGGACGGCCTGCTGACGGCGGAGCTCTCCGGCGAGCAGCGGGCCCGCGCCGTCCGCGTCCCCGGCCCGGCAGCGCTCGACGAGCCCGTCGGGCACCTCCGCCGCGTCGTACCGCCCGTGCAGGGCGAGCGCCGCGACGGAGCAGTCTCCGGCCCAGGCGCGCAGGGCCTCGGCGGTCCAGGCCGCCGGGGCCTGCGCGAGCATGGCGCGTACGGCCTCGGCGCCCTCCGTACCGTCGGCGCCGTCGGGGTCGAGCTCGACACGGGCCTTGGCGACGGCCTCGCCCCAGGCGTCCCCGTCGCCGCGGGCGACGGCGGCCCAGACGGGGCGCAGGGCGTCGGCCCCGTCGGGGGCGAGCAGCGGCAGGCAGCGGTCGAGACAGGCGAGCCCGGCCGCGGCCAGCCCTCGCTCGTCGGCCCCGTCGATCAGTTCCAGCAGGCTCCGGCCGTTCACCGACGTCATGGACGCCTCCTCGCCACCCGATGCGGACGCAGTACTTCCACTACTGCGCCGGGGGGCGCTTTTTCGTCACTGCGCGGCCGGAATCATGCCAGTGGCCTTGGCGGTCTGCATAGAGGTCAGACGCCGCACGACGCGGATCGCGAGGACGGCGGCGACGATGTCGAGGCCGTAGCTCGCGAGGGACCAGAGGGTCGCCGTGTCGTAGGCCTCGGGGGTCTCGGCCCACTTGTACAGCTGCGAGGCGATCCGGTCCACGATCGTGTCGGCGACCCAGACCGCCCACCAGCTGTTGAGGAGCGTCATCTCCCCCTTGGCGTCCGCGGCGGACGGCTCCCACCGGCTGGCCCGCCAGATGTCGGCGGCGATCCCCTGCGGGATCCAGAGGTTGGCGACCGGGATGAACCAGCCACCGATGGCCCAGCCGGGCGTCCGGCCCTGCAGGTCGCGGGCCCAGACCTCGGCGTTCTTCCGGAGCCGGTGGAACCAGATGATGAAGACGACCGCGGTCGCGAACCACAGCGTGAACGCCATGCTGTAGGCCACGTACAGGTCGACACCGCCGATGACGGCCGGGTCGAAGTAGGTCCCGTTCTCGGCCGCCAGACCGCGCACGTCGATCAGGCCGAGCAGCACGTCGAAGACGATGTCGCCGGCGAGCAGGACGACGACGGCCTTCGCGAGGCCGTTCGGATTCTTGAGTGTGAGCACGTGGTTCCCCCCCAGGAACACGCGGCGACCCGGTGGCCGCCGCCGGGGGAACCTACGCGATCCGAACCGATCGCGTCCACGACAAGACTTTCAGCGCACCTTCGCCGCGAGCACCCGGAAATCGGCCCAGGTCAGCGTCGGTGGCGCCGGGTCCCAGACCTTCTGGGCGAGGGCCGCGAGGGGCAGGCGGATGCCGGCTGCCACCTGGTCCTGGGTCTGGGCCCGGGACAGGTCGCACCAGACCGCGAGCCGGCCGCCGAGGATCTGGGGGTCGTACCGCGCCGGCACGGGCGTGGAGCCGCGCAGCACGCGAGGGGTCCACTGCTCGTAGATGCGGCGGCCCGTGGGGTACGGGAAGCGGTTCGGCTCGCCCAGGATGTAGTAGAGGTAGTCGTCGTTGAGGTTGACCACCTTCCGGCCCTCGCTCAGGTACGAGACGGGCAGCCGCGCGCCGATCTCGCGGCCCGTCCAGTACTCGACCTCGATGTCCTTGGCCGGGGCCACCACCCCGCCGGTGAAGAAGCCGTCGTTCCACGCCTTGAGGGTCTTGCCGGTGGGCCGGACGACGGCCGCGCGGTCGTTGAGCCAGCCGGTGGCGAGGTCCTGGACGCGGCCCGAGGGCCCGTACTTCGCGACGGCGGCCCGCGCCAGCTTCGGGTAGCTCGCCTCGGGGTTCTTCGACATCAGGGCGACGTACTCGTCGGCGCCGAGGTGCCAGTACGCCCCGGGGAAGAGCCGGGTGTACTCGCCCAGCAGCTCGTCGACGATCTTCGCCGACTCCGGGTTCGAGATGTCGACGGTCCCGCGCGGGGTACGGCCGCTCGCGCTGACGAGCTGGAGCCCGGGGTGGGCGGCGATGACGGCGCCGAGGTGTCCCGGGGAGTCGATCTCGGGGATCACCGTGACGTGGCGGCCGGCCGCGAGGGCGAGGATCCGGCGGACCTCGGCCTTGGTGAGGTGCTGGGCGGAGACGACCTCGGGGTGGCTGTCGGACTCGATCCGGAAGCCCTGGTCGTCGGAGAAGTGCAGCCCGAGCTGGTTGAGCTTCAGGTCGCTCATCTCCCGGATGCGGTCCTCCAGCCAGGCGGCGGTGAAGTGCTTGCGGGCGATGTCGACCATCAGGCCGCGCTGCGGTTTCGCCGGCCGGTCGGTGACCGTGCCCTCGGGCATCGCGCCGGTGGCCTTCACCGACTGCTTGAGGGTGCGGGTGCCGTAGAAGACCCCGGCCTCGTCGGGTCCGGCGATCCGGACGCGGCCGCCGGTGACCGTCAGGGTGTACGACTCGGGGGCGCCCGTCCCGCCGAGGGCCAGTTCGACGTCTCCGGGTCCGGCCGCGACGGCCCCGCGGTACGGGACGCCGAGCTCCCCGGCGAGCAGCTGCCCCTCGTCGGCGAGGGCCCCGCTGCCGGCGGCTATGACGACCCCGCCCGTGGGCGCGGGCTTCCAGCCGGGGCCGCGGGCGGCCTCGTGGGCGCGGACGGCCGGGACCGTGCGCGGCGCGCTGGAGAGGGGGTAGCTCTTCGAGGGCGTGGGGGTGGGGGTGGGTGTCGGGCTCGGCGGCGGGGTGCTCGGGGGCGCGGCCGTGGTCGTCGGACCGGCCGGACCTGACGGAGAATCGTTCGAGCAGGCCGCCACGGTGGCCAGCGCCACCGCGGTCGCCAGGAGTGCGGAGGCCCGGTGAGGCCCCCGGAGGGAGTACCGCATCATTCGGAATCCTCCCGTACGGATGACGGTCCGACCAGTCGGCGGAGCGGAAGACGATCGTCCATCATGTGTTCCGAAACTCTCCCTTCCGGGTGAAAATCGCGCATCCGTCGGACACTTCCCTCATCCCGTCGATAACGTTGCGTCACACCCACCCCATTCCATCCGTCCCGGAGCACCGGAGCCCACGCTGACCAGCGACACCCATGCCCCCTGCCGGAAGCCGGGCTCCACGGACACGCCTGCCATACCCGCCCAGCAGACCCACTCCCGGCACACCGGCGGTCTGATCGCCTTCAACGCGGCCCCGCCCGCCGAGGCGGTGGCGCTGCTGCTCACCTGTTGCCACAGCGCGCGCTGGGCCGACCGGGTCGCGGCGCACCGCCCGTACCCGACCGTGGACGCCCTCCTCGCCGCCGCCGACGAGGCCGGGTACGACCTCTCCCGCGCCGATCTCGACGAGGCGCTGGCCGCCGAGTCCTCGGCGCTGCCGCATCCGGACGCCCCGTCGGCCGCCCGGACCGCGCTGCGGGCCGCCCACGCCGCGTACGAGAGCAGTTTCGGACACGCGTTCGTGATCAGCCTCGACGGAGTGCGTCCCGGGGAGCGTCTCGACCGGGTACTGGCCGGTATCCGGTCACGTCTCGGCAACGAAGCGGAGGAGGAGCGGGTGGTCGCCGCCGACGAACTCCGCCGCCTCGCCCGCGCCCGGCTGGCCTTCCGGCTGGCCGAGGGGCTCACCCCGCGACACTCCGGGCCGTGATTCCGTCCGGAATGCGGCGATTTCGGTCTGTGCGATAGTCCGTCCGTGCCTGTTTGATCACACCGATGGACCCCGCGCGAGCGAACCGGCGAGTCGTCGCTACGATGACCGGGGCCGGTGGACCGTACCCGGCCGGGTCAGACCGACAGAGAAGCCGGCCGACCCCGATCCCCGCTCCCGGAGGGTTTTTCCGTGCCGGCTGGAACGCTGTACCGCGGCCGGGAAGGAATGTGGTCCTGGGTGGCTCATCGAGTCACCGGCGTCCTCATCTTCTTCTTCCTGTTCGTACACGTGCTGGACACCGCTCTCGTCCGCGTCTCCCCCGAGGCGTACGACGAGGTCGTCGCGACCTACAAGACGCCGATCGTCGCTCTTCTGGAGTACGGCCTGGTCGCCGCCATCCTCTTCCACGCGCTCAACGGCCTCCGGGTCATCGCCGTGGACTTCTGGTCCAAGGGCCCGCGCTACCAGAAGCAGATGCTCTGGACCGTCGTGGGCATCTGGGTCGTGCTGATGGCGGGCTCGCTGTACCCCGTCCTCGGCCACGCCGCACGTGAACTGTTCGGGAGCTGACGCCACTCATGTCTGCTGACACCTCCACCGCGATCGGCCCCGTCGAGGGCGGCGCGCACTACGACGTGGACAACCCCGCGCCGTACATCGAGGCCCCCCGCAAGCGCACGGGCAAGACTCCGCGCGCGACCCGCGGCAACTTCGAGATGGCCGCGTGGCTCTTCATGCGCCTCTCCGGCGTGGTCCTCGTCGTCCTGGTCCTCGGCCACCTGCTGATCCAGCTCTTCCTGGACGGCGGCGTCACCAAGGTCGGCTTCGCCTTCGTGGCCGGCCGCTGGGCGTCCCCGTTCTGGCAGGTCTGGGACCTGCTGATGCTCTGGCTCGCCATGCTGCACGGCGCCAACGGCCTCCGTACGGTCATCAACGACTACGCGGAGCGGGCCAACACGCGCCTGTGGCTCAAGGGCCTGCTGTACACCGCCACGGTGTTCACCATCCTTCTGGGCACGCTGGTGATCTTCACCTTCGACCCGAACATCCGCTAGGCACGGGGCTGAGGTAATCCACGTCATGAAGATCCACAAGTACGACACCGTCATCGTCGGCGCCGGCGGCGCCGGCATGCGCGCGGCCATCGAGTCGACGAAGCGCAGCCGCACCGCCGTGCTGACGAAGCTGTACCCCACCCGCTCCCACACGGGCGCCGCGCAGGGCGGCATGGCCGCCGCGCTGGCGAACGTGGAGGAGGACAACTGGGAGTGGCACACCTTCGACACGGTCAAGGGCGGTGACTACCTGGTCGACCAGGACGCCGCCGAGATCCTGGCGAAGGAGGCCATCGACGCCGTCCTCGACCTGGAGAAGATGGGCCTGCCGTTCAACCGGACGCCCAACGGGACGATCGACCAGCGCCGCTTCGGCGGTCACTCCCGCAACCACGGCGAGGCCCCGGTCCGCCGGTCCTGCTACGCCGCGGACCGCACCGGCCACATGATCCTCCAGACGCTGTACCAGAACTGCGTCAAGGAGGGCGTGGAGTTCTTCAACGAGTTCTACGTCCTGGACCAGCTGATCACCGAGGTCGACGGGGTCAAGCACTCCGCAGGCGTCGTCGCCTACGAGCTGGCCACCGGCGAGATCCACATCTTCCAGGCGAAGGCCGTGATCTACGCCTCCGGCGGCACCGGCAAGTTCTTCAAGGTGACGTCGAACGCCCACACCCTGACCGGTGACGGCCAGGCCGCCTGCTACCGCCGCGGTCTGCCCCTGGAGGACATGGAGTTCTTCCAGTTCCACCCGACGGGCATCTGGCGCATGGGCATCCTGCTGACGGAGGGCGCCCGTGGTGAGGGCGGCATCCTCCGCAACAAGGACGGCGAGCGCTTCATGGAGAAGTACGCGCCGGTCATGAAGGACCTCGCGTCCCGTGACGTCGTCTCCCGCTCCATCTACACGGAGATCCGCGAGGGCCGCGGCTGCGGTCCCGAGGGCGACCACGTCTACCTGGACCTGACGCACCTCCCGCCGGAGCAGCTCGACGCCAAGCTCCCGGACATCACCGAGTTCGCCCGTACGTACCTCGGCATCGAGCCGTACACGGACCCGATTCCGATCCAGCCCACCGCGCACTACGCCATGGGCGGCATCCCGACGAACGTCGAGGGTGAGGTCCTCTCGGACAACACCACCGTCGTCCCGGGCCTGTACGCGGCCGGCGAGGTCGCCTGTGTCTCCGTGCACGGCGCCAACCGCCTCGGCACCAACTCGCTGCTCGACATCAACGTCTTCGGCAAGCGCTCCGGCATCGCCGCCGCCGAGTACTCCGCCAAGCACGACTTCGTCGAGCTGCCGGAGAACCCGGAGTCCATGGTCGTCGCGCAGATCGAGAAGCTGCGCAACTCCACGGGCAGCGAGCGGGTCGCCGACCTGCGTCGCGAGCTCCAGGAGACGATGGACGCCAACGTGATGGTGTTCCGTACGGAGCAGACCATCAAGACGGCCGTCGAGAAGATCGCCGAGCTGCGCGAGCGCTACGAGAACGTGTCCATCCAGGACAAGGGCAAGCGCTTCAACACCGACCTCCTGGAGGCCATCGAGCTGGGCAACCTGCTCGAACTGGCCGAGGTCATGGCCGTCTCGGCCCTGGCGCGCAAGGAGTCCCGCGGCGGTCACTACCGCGAGGACTACCCGAACCGCGACGACGTCAACTTCATGCGCCACACCATGGCGTACCGCGAGGTCGGCGAGGACGGCTCCGAGACCGTCCGTCTCGACTACAAGCCGGTCGTCCAGACCCGCTACCAGCCGATGGAGCGTAAGTACTGATGGCTACCCCCGTACTGGACAAGGTCGAGGCGGAGTCCGCCGCCTCCCCGTACATCACGGTCACGATGCGGATCCGCCGCTTCAACCCCGAGGTGTCGGACGCCGCGGTCTGGGAGGACTTCCAGATCGAGATCGACCCGAAGGAGCGCGTGCTCGACGCCCTTCACAAGATCAAGTGGGACGTCGACGGCACGCTGACGTTCCGTCGCTCCTGCGCGCACGGCATCTGCGGCTCGGACGCGATGCGGATCAACGGCAAGAACAGGCTCGCCTGCAAGACGCTGATCAAGGACATCAACCCCGAGAAGCCGATCACGGTCGAGGCCATCAAGGGCCTGACGGTGCTCAAGGACCTCGTGGTCGACATGGAGCCGTTCTTCCAGGCGTACCGGGACGTCATGCCGTTCCTGGTCACCAAGGGGAACGAGCCGACGCGCGAGCGCCTGCAGTCCGCCGAGGACCGCGAGCGCTTCGACGACACCACCAAGTGCATCCTGTGCGCCGCGTGCACGTCGTCCTGCCCGGTCTTCTGGAACGACGGCCAGTACTTCGGTCCGGCCGCGATCGTCAACGCGCACCGCTTCATCTTCGACTCGCGTGACGAGGCGGGCGAGCAGCGCCTGGAGATCCTGAACGACAAGGACGGCGTGTGGCGCTGCCGCACGACGTTCAACTGCACCGACGCGTGCCCGCGTGGCATCGAGGTCACGAAGGCCATCCAGGAAGTCAAGCGCGCGCTGATCACGCGTCGTTTCTGACAGCCTGTCCGGCCGGGGAGCCCGCTTCTGTACGCTGCGGCGTGCGGGAGCGGGCTTTCCCCCTTTCCGTAGGTCTCTCCACTGCACAGAGAATCGGGGACTGATGAGCGAGCCGAACCCTTACGCGAACGGTGAGTACAAGTGGGGGCCCGGTCAGCAGGGCGCGACGCCCGCGTACGGGTACCCGCAGGCTCCCCCGCCGTACCAGCCGACCCTGCCGGGCGGCGTGCCGGTGCCGCCGCAGTACGGGCCGGCGGGCGCGGGGATGCCGCTGCTCAGCCTCGGTGACATCGTCGTGGTCGGCGACCAGATCGTCACGCCGGCCGGGAACATGCCCCTCAAGGGCGCCGTGTGGAACGCGATGGACATGTCGCGGGTCGAGGAGAAGATGCCGACGGCCGCGATCGTCCTCGCCGTCGTCTTCTTCCTGTTCTGCTTCCTCGGCCTGCTGTTCCTGCTGATGAAGGAGAAGCAGACCACCGGCTTCGTCCAGGTCATGGTGACCAGCGGCGGCCGCCACCACGTGACGATGATCCCGGCGACGACCCCGGACACCTTCCACTGGGTGATGGGACAGCTGAACTACGCGCGGACGCTGAGCATCTGACGCCCGCGACGGCCCCGGGGCCCGGGGCTCAGGCGTGCCAGGACTGGGCGGGGCCGCCCGCCTCCGCCTCGACCATGATCCGGCGCAGCATGCCGTTGAGCAGGTCGCGCTCCTCGGGGGCGAGGACGCCGAGGAGCCGTTCCTCCTCGTGGCCGAGGACGTCCATCGCGCCGAGCCAGGTCTCGTGACCGGAGTCGGTGAGTTCGACGATCACGCGGCGGCGGTCGGTCGTGGACTGGGTGCGGCGGACGAAGCCGCGCTTCTCCAGGGCGTCCAGGCGGCCGGAGACGGAGGCCGGGGCCAGGTCGAGGTCCTGGGCGAGTTCGGAGGGTGCGGCGCTGCCGCCGCGCCCCGCGAGCTTGTGGAGGGTGTCGAACTCGTGGCGTTCCAGGTCGAAGTCGACGAGGGACTGCTCCCTGACCCGGCGCAGATGGACCGAGAGCTTCTTCATCCGGGTGACCGCGCCTTCGACGACGGGGTCGAGGCCGGGCAGGACGGGCTGCCAGCGGTCGACGTGGTCGTCGGTCCAGTCGCGCGGGGTGCGCGGTTCGCTCGGTTCCTCGGGGGACGCCATGGGGTGATCGTACGTCGGCGGCCGCGGCTTGCCCTCCGGAAGTATTTCGTTGACGAAACATTCGGTACCGAAATACTCTTCCGCCCATGGCCGCAGCCCCCACGCGCCCCGTCGCGCCGCCCTCCGCCCCCCACCCCCTGCGCACCCGCTCCTTCCGCCTGCTCTTCACCGGCCGGGCCCTCTCCCTCCTCGGTGACGCCGCCATCCCCGCGGCCCTCGCCCTCGCCGTCCTGGAGGCCACCGGCTCCACCTCGGCGCTCGCCCTCGTCCTCGCCTGCGCGATGGTCCCCAAGCTGCTCCTGCTCCCGGTGGGAGGCGTCGTCGGCGACCGCTTCGACGCCCGTACGGTCGCGCTCACCACGGACGTCGTACGCTGCGCCACCCAGCTCCTCGTCGGCGTCCAGCTGCTCGGCGGCACCCCCAGCCTCGCCGTCCTCGCGGTCGCCGAGGCCCTCGGCGGCGCCGCCGGGGCCTTCGCGATGCCGACCGGCTCGCCGCTGATCAAGGGCACGGTGACCGAGGAGTCCCTGCACCGGGCCAACGCGGCGATGGGCGTCGCGCAGAGCGCCACCCGCCTCGCGGGACCCGCGCTCGCCGGCACCCTGGTCCTGACCGTGGGCCCCGGCTGGGCGTTCGTCCTGGACTCGGCCACCTTCGCCGTCAGCGCCCTGCTCCTGACCGCCGTACGGGTGAAGCGCGTCGCGATCCCGCGCCGCTCGCTCCGCGCCGACCTCGCCGAGGGCTGGCAGGAGGTCCGCTCCCGGGACTGGTACTGGACCAGCCTCATCGGCCACAGCGCCTGGAACGGCGCCGCCGCCGTCCTGATGACCCTCGGACCCGCCATCGCCGTGAACCGGCTCGGCGGCGGCACCACCTGGGTCGTCCTCCTCCAGGTCGGCGCCGTCGGCTTCCTCCTCGGCGCACTGCTCGCCGACCGGGTCCGCCCCCGGCACCCGGTCCTCGTCGCGAACCTCGGCCTCGCCACGTACGCGCTGCCGCTCGCCCTGCTCGCCCTCGCCGCGCCCGCACCGGTGACGATCGCGGCGTACGGACTCGCGCAGGCGGGGCTCGGCTTCCTCTCCCCCGTCTGGGAGACCGCCGTCCAACGCGCGGTGCCCGCCCACGCCCTCGCCCGCGTCTCCTCGTACGACTGGCTGCTCTCCCTGGCCGCGATGCCCCTGGGCTACGCCCTCGCCCCCCTCGCCGCCTCGACCTGGGGCCCCCGGGTGCCGCTGCTCGTGGCCGCGGTGGTGGTGGGCGGGTGCTGCGCGGGGACGGCGCTGGTGCCGGGGGTGCGGCGGTTCACCGCGACGGCGCACCGGGGCTGAGTCCGGGCATCCGAAGCGCCTCCTCCGCCAGGAAGTCGACGAGCAGCCGGGCGGTCTCCTCCGGGCGCTCCAGGGCCGGGAGGTGACCCGCCCAGGCGAGGTCGACGTGGCGGGCGGCGGGCAGCAGGCGGGCGAGGTCGTCGGCGATCGCGCGGAAGTCGGGGAGGTCGTGGGCGCCGACGGCCACGAGGGCCGGGGCCTGGATCCGGGCGAGGTCGTCACGGGTCACCTCGGGCGTGACGGGGTGGTGCTCCTCGGGCGCGGCGAGCTGGAGGTCGAAGGCGCGGCGCTGCCCCTCGCGCACGAGGGCGCGGGCGGGTTCCGACGCTTCGGGGCCGAGCCAGGTGTCGACGTTCAGCTCGACGGCGGCGTCCAGGTCGCCCGCTTCGACGAGCGCGTCCTCGCGGGCTCCCCAGGCGCGCAGTTCGTCGCCGGGCTCCATGCCGGGGACGGCGGGGGCGAGCAGGGCGAGGGCCCGGACGCGTCCGGGGTGGAGGGCGGCGAGTTCGAGGGCGACCTGGCCGCCGAAGGAGGAGCCGACGACGGCGGCGCGTTCGGCGCCGAGGTGGTCGAGGAGCTCGCGCACGTCCTCGGCGTGGGTGTGCGGGGCGTCGATCGGGCTGTCGCCGAAGCCGCGGAGGTCGCAGCGGACGACCCGGTGTCCCGCTCCGGCCAGCGCGTGGAACTGCCCGTCCCACATCCGGCGGTCGCAGACCCCGGAGTGCAGCAGGAGGACGGTCGAGGGGCCGGTGCCGGCCAGGTCATGAGAGAGCGTCACCCGATCGACCCTAAGCGGCGGGACACGGTCCGGCCACCTCACCGCACCAGCGACTTGAACACGTTCAAGAGGAGGTCTACAGTCATGACCGCCAGCTTTTGAACGCGTTCAAGGGAGGGTGGGGCATGGACCTCACTGTCGTCGCGTACATCGTCTACCTGCTGATCAGCGTGGCCCTCACCATCTGGGTCGCCCGCACGCTCAGCCGCAACGGAAGGATCTTCCTCTCCGACGTCCTGCACGGGAACGAGAAGCTCGCGGACGCCGTCAACCACCTCCTCGTGGTCGGCTTCTACCTCGTGAACTTCGGCTTCGTCGCCCTCTACCTCAGCCAGGACGCCGCCGTCGTCGACGCCCGGGCGCTCTTCGAGGCCCTCTCCGTCAAGCTCGGAGTGGTCCTGCTCGTCCTCGGCGCGATGCACCTCGCGAACGTGTACGTGCTCAACAAGATCCGCCGCCGCGGGATCATGGAGCGCGAACAGGTCCCGCCGGTCGGCCCGCAGGGCTGGACCACGGCCCCCAAGGCCGGCCCCTGGGCCCCGCCCGCGCCGCAGGCCTGACCACCGTGTCGACCCCGACGCACCCCACGACCCCCGTGGGACGCCTGACCGTGCTGTACGACGCCGACTGCCCGCTCTGCGTGCACCTGAGGCACTGGCTGCTCCGGCAGCGGCAACTCGTCCCGCTCGACCTCGTACCGGCCGGCTCGCAGCAGGCACGCCTCCTCTTCCCGGCCCTCGACCACGCCGCCACCCTGCGGGAGATCACCGTGGTCGGGGACCGGGGCCAGGTCTACCGCGAGGCCTCCGCCTGGATCGTCTGCCTCTGGGCCCTGGCCGAGCACCGGCCCAAGGCCCACTGGCTGGCCACCCCCGCGGGACAGCCCTTCGCCCGCGTGACCGTCCTGGCGGCCGCGAAGTGGCGCGAGGCCCTCAAGGGACCGGGAGCGGACGACCGGTCCTGCGAGGACGGGCACTGCGAGGTGCCCGGTCCGCCCGGTTAGGCTCGCCCCTGTGACGGAAGAGAAGAAGGCCGAAGAGAAGAAGGCCCCCAAGAGCGAGCAGACCCGCACGCTCATCCTCGAGACCGCGCTCCGGCTGTTCAAGGAGCGCGGTTACGACAAGACGACGATGCGGGCCATCGCCCAGGAGGCCGGGGTCTCCGTCGGCAACGCGTACTACTACTTCTCCTCCAAGGAGCACCTCGTCCAGGGCTTCTACGACCGGATCGCCGAGGAGCACCAGGCGGCCGTGGAGCCCATCCTGACCGGCCCCGAGAAGGACCTGACGGCCCGTATCCGCGGGGTCTACCTCGGCTGGCTCGACATCGCGGAGCCGTACCACGAGTTCGCGGCCCAGTTCTTCAAGAACGCCGCCGACCCGGACAGTCCGCTCAGCCCCTTCTCCCCCGAGTCGGAGGGCCCGCGCGAGGCCGCGATCGAGGTGCACCGGCGGGTCATCTCCGGCGCCTCGGTCAAGGTCGACCCGGAACTGAGGGAAGCCCTCCCGCAGTTGCTGTGGCTCCAGCAGATGGGCCTGGTGCTGTTCTGGGTGTACGACCGCTCGGAGGGCGCGGCGAACAGCCGGCGCCTGGTGGAGCGCCTCGCGCCGGTCACCGCCCGCGCGATCTCGCTCTCCCGCTTCCGGATCCTGCGCCCGCTGGTCAAGGAGACGCACGAGCTGCTCGCCGACTTCATGCCGACGGCGGCCGGAATGGCGGCTTCGGGCAAGCCCAAGAAGAAGGCGAGCCCGAAGCCGCAGGAAACTGCTTAGATCCAGCTGAGCTCCCACAGGCGCCAGATGCCCGTGCCGTCCGTCAGGTACTGGGAGCCGGCGACCTGGTCCGTGGAGAGGACGTAGTCCGTCTTCTGCCACAGCGGGAGGAGCGGCACGTCGGCGGCGACCTCGTTCTGGATCTCCTTGAAGTCGCCCGTCGCGCGGCCGCGGTCGCTGTACTGCTGCGTCGAGGAGATCAGTTCGTCGATCTTCTTGCTGGAGAAGCCGTTGTGCAGGGTGTTCTGGGTGCCGACGAGCGGCGCGGTGAAGCTGTCGGAGTCGGGGAAGTCGGGGAGCCAGCCGACGGGGTAGGCGTCGTAGCTGCCCTTCGCGTACCCCTTCTGGAAGCTCTGCCAGTCGGCCTCGACGACCTTCACCTTGAAGAGGCCGGTCTCCTCCAGCTGCTTCTTGATCTCGGCGGCCTCGGCGGCGTAGGTGGCGTCCTTGCGGAAGCCGTAGGTGAACTCCACCGGCGTCTTGATCCCGGCGTTCCTCAGGAGCGACTTGGCCTTCTTCTCGCTCGGCTCCGGGTAGACGTCGTAGAAGGCGGTGCTGTGGCCGACGAAGCCCTGCGGGATGAGGGAGTAGAGCGGCTCGACCGTGCCCTTGTAGGCGCCCTCGGTGATCGCCGGGCGGTCGAGGACCGCGGCGACGGCCTGCCGTACGGCCTTGTCGGCCATGGGCGAGCCGGGCCGGACGTTGAAGTTGAGGTTGCGGATCTCGGCGCTCTCCGCCTCGGTGACGCGGGTCCCGTCCTTGGTGTCCAGGGACGCGAGGAAGTTCGGCGGGAGCTGCCGGTGCGCGACCTGGACGTCCTTCGCCTTGAAGGCCTTGGCGAGGTCCTCGGACTGGCCGTAGTACTTCACGAGGACCGTGTGACCGGCCTTGCTGACGGCGCCCCGGTAGTTCGGGTTGGGCTCCAGGCGCGCGGACTCGCCGTTCTTGTACTCCTTGAGGACGTACGGCCCCGAGCCGTCGACCGCGGTGCCCTCCCGCAGCTTGTCGGCCGGGTAGTGGTCCTTGTCCACGATCGAGCCCGCGCCCGTGGCCACCTTCAGCGGGAACGTGGCGTCACGGCCGCTCAGGTGGAAGGTGACGGTCCGGCCCTCGGCGGAGACGTTCTTCAGGGTCGGGAAGAGCGGCTGCGGACCGACGTCCGACTTGATGCGGAGCATCCGCTCGAAGGAGTACTTGACGTCCTCGGCGGTGATCTTGCGCCCGTTGGCGAAGGTGAGGTCGTCGCGGAGCGCGCACTGGTACGTGGTCAGCTTGGTGCCCACGAACTTGCAGCTCTCGGCGGCGTCGGGGACCGGCTGCGTGAGACCCGGCTTGAAGGTCAGCAACGACTGGAAGACGTTGCTGTACATGGCCCAGGAACCGGCGTCGTAGGCGCCAGCCGGGTCCAGTGAAGTCACCTCGTCGGTCGTGCCGACGGTGATCGGTTCGGTCCGCTCGCCGTCGGAGGGCAGGAGTTGCCAGCCCCCCACTCCGGCGGCCACCAGTACTCCACAAGTGATGAGGATCCGCAGACGGACCGTCGACCGCATTGCCGTGCTTCCTTTTTTTGGTGCCACCCCAGATGCGACGGCCCCCGGAAAACGCCGCGATGGCTGCATCCCATCACACGGCTTTCACATGGGGAAGAGGAAACTTTCACACGACATGTATATGTCCGGGATATGAGAATTTAAGCCGATGAGCAGCACGTATCGGTAGGGACGCGAGGAGTGACAATGACCGATCAGGCCTGTTTCGAGGCGAGTTCGACGATCGTGATGTCGGAGGGCGCCCCGACCCGGACCGGGGGTCCCCAGGCGCCGGCGCCCCGCGAGACGTACAGCTGCGTGTCCCCGTACCGCTCGAGACCGGCCACGGTCGGGTTGGCCAGTTCGGCGAGGTGGTTCCCGGGCCAGAGCTGGCCGCCGTGGGTGTGCCCGGACAACTGGAGGTCCACACCGTGGCGTACGGCGTCGTGGACGACGATCGGCTGGTGCGCGAGCAGCACCGCGGCACGGGACCGGTCGCGGTCGCCGAGGGCCCGCGCGAAGTCCGGGCCCTCGCCGATGCCCTCCCCCGCGACGTCGTCGACACCGGCGAGGTCGAAACCGGCCGGGACCTCCACGCGCGCGTTGCGCAGCGGGTGCAGCCCCAGCTCGCGGACGTGGTCGACCCAGGCGTCGGCACCCGAGAAGTACTCGTGGTTCCCGGTCACGAAGAAGGAGCCGTGCCGGGCCCGCAGCCGGGCGAGCGGCTCGGCGGCCGGACCGAGGTTCTCGACGGTCCCGTCGACGAGGTCGCCGACGACGGCGATCAGGTCGGGCTGCGTGGCGTTGATGGCGTCCACGATCCGCTGGGTGTGGGCGCGGCCCAGGATCGGCCCGAGGTGGATGTCGGACACGACGGCGATCCGGTACCCGTGCGCGGCCCGCGGGATCTTGGCCAGCGGCACGGTGACCCGCTTGACCCGGGGCCCGCGCAGCACCCCGTACGTCCCGTACCCGACGGTCCCGACGGCGACGGCGGCCGCGGACCCCGCGACGACCCGGGAGACGAAGAGCCGACGGGAGAGCTCGGATTCCCCCTGCGGCTCGGCCACGGGCGCGGGCTCTTCCGCCGGTACGGGCTCAGCCGACTCGACGACAGGCACGGCGGCAGCGGCGCGACGGCCCGTCCAGGCGCGGAGCAGCGGCCGGACGGCCTCCCCCACCACCAGGGCCATGACCAGGTACAGGAGCACGGCGAGCCAGAGGAACCCCGGCCAGGCGACCACCTGCTGGAGCACGAAGGGCGCGCCCGCCCGCGAGGAGACCAGGGCCGCGATCGAGAGCAGCGGCAGGACGACGACGACGGCCGTACCGACCCGACGCGCGAGGCTCCGGGGAACCGTGACGTCCCGCACGAGCCGCCGCCACACGTACCAGTGCACGCCACCGAGCAGCGCGAGCACCACGACCAGGACCAGCAGAAAGACGACCACGCCCCCGGAACCCCTCTTCTAGGCGTCCGCGCGGCGCGCGGCGCGCACCCCACGCAACCCGATGGCTCCGATCACCGTCCCCAGGACAAAGGACGTGACGGCGAGCAGCAGATGAACCCAGAAGTAGGCCGTCGGGTCGCCGGCGTCGTCGAAGGCGAGGCCGCTCCCGTCCTTCCATAGATTCTTCGCGAAAGTGACCCAGATGACCCAACTCCACACCCCGAACGCGAGCAGGAACCAGGAGACGCGGCGGCTGAGCTTCATGCCCCCAGTATCACCGTCGGCCTCCCGGCCCCCGCGTCCGGGTGGACGGGCGCGGGCGAACCGCCTGCCGGGGTTCGGATCGGATGTGCGTACCTGTACGTTCTCGACCGTGTCTGCTTCGAAGAAGACCGCTTGGGCGGTCGCTGCTGCCGTGCTCCTGCCGTTCGTGACCGCCGCGCCCGCCGCGCACGCGGACGGGAAGGACGGGAAGGACAAGCAGCCCAAGCCTCCCGCCGTGATGTCCAAGGTCGGCGGACCCCTGCTCAGCAGGCCGGGGACGCAGGTGCAGCTCGGGGCCGGGGCGCCGGTGCTGCCGAAGGAGCTGTCCGGCCGTTCCTGGATCGTCGCGGACGCGGAGAGCGGGCAGATCCTCGCCGCGCACAACGCGCACTGGCGGCTCGCCCCGGCCTCCACGCTCAAGATGCTCTTCGCGGACACCCTGCTGCCGAAGTTCTCCAACAAGACGCAGAACCACCTGGTCACCACCGAGGACCTGGCCGGCATCGGCTCCGGCTCCAGCCTCGTCGGCATCAAGGAGAAGCAGAGCTACAGCGTCCGCGACCTGTGGCTCGGCGTCTTCCTCCGCTCCGGCAACGACGCCGTGCACGTGCTGACCAGCATGAACGGCGGTCTCCAGCAGACCGTGGCCGACATGAACGACCAGGCGGCCGAGCTCCAGGCCCTCGACACCCACGTCGTCTCGCCGGACGGCTACGACGCCCCGCTCCAGGTCTCCTCCGCGTACGACCTGACGCTCATCGCCCGCCACGGCATGCAGAACGCGGACTTCCGGACGTACGCCGCCACGTCCCGCGCCGCCTTCCCCGGCGAGGCCAAGCCCGGCAAGAAGCGCGAGACCTTCGAGATCCAGAACACCAACCGGCTCCTCACCGGTGACATCGGCGTCGCCCCGTACCCGGGCATCGCCGGCGTCAAGAACGGCAACACCACGCACGCGGGTGCCACCTTCACCGGCGTCGCCGAGCGCAACGGCCGGGTCCTGCTCGTCACCGTCATGAACCCCTCCTCGAACGAGCAGCACGCCGTCTACCGCGAGGCCGCCCGGCTGCTCGACTGGGGCTTCGCCGCCTCCGGGAAGGTGACGCCCGTGGGCGAACTGGTGCCGCCCCGCTCGGCCCGCACCGCGCCCACCACCGGCACCGTTCCCGCGCCCGGCAAGAACCACCCGCAGGAGCCGGCCCACGCGGCCGCCCATGCCGCCGAGAGGTCCGGCGGGGTCGGGATCGCGCTGGCCATCGCCGGCGGCGTCCTCGTCCTGCTCGCCGCGGGCGTCTTCCTCGTCAACCGCCGCTGGCCGCTGGCCGCGTCGGCGGGGCGTCGTCGCCGTTCCCCGTCTCCGGAGTCTCCTGAGTCCCAGGAGTCCCAGGAGTCCCCGGGAACTCCTGAGCCGAAAGACTCCGCCGACGTGACTCCGTAGCCGTCCAGGCCGCGCAGAACAGCAGCAGCTTCGCGGTGAAGTTGATCCAGAGGAGCAGGGCGACCGGGACACCGAACGCCCCGTACATCGACTTCGCCGCGACCCCCTTCATGTAGCCGCCGAGCAGCAGCTTCAGCAGCTCGAAGCCGACCGCGCCCATCAGGGCCGCCACCACGAGGTCCCTGCGGCGCGGTTCGACGCCCGGCAGCAGCGTCAGCACGTACAGCAGGATCAGGAAGTCGGCGGCGACGGCGACGAGGACGGCCGCTCCCTGGAGCAGGTAGCCGCCCGCCCCCTCGCCGGAGATGCCGAGGCGGTCGGCGCTCCAGCCCACGGCAGTGGAGCCGAGCCAGGACGCGGCGAGCGAGGCGAGCGCGACGCCGCCGAGGCCGACGAGGATCAGCGCGTCCTTGCCCTTGAGCAGGATCGGGTTGCCCTCGACGGCGTCCAGGCCCCAGACCGCGCGCAGGCATTCCCGCATGGAGCCGATCCAGCTGATGCCGGTGAACAGCAGGACGGCGCCGGCGACGAGTCCGATGGTCCCGGCGTTGGCGACGAGCCCGCCGATGTCGAGCTGGTCGGAGATGCCGGGCACCTGGTCGGCGATCTTGTTCTCGATCTTGTCGAGCTGGTCCTTGCTGAGGAGCGCGGCGCCGATCGCGGCGGCGACCGTGATCAGCGGGAACAGGGCGATGAAGGAGATGAAGGTGATCGCGGCGGCGAGCCGCGTCCAGTGCGTCTCGTCGAGGGTCTCGTACGCGTGCCAGCCGTGGGTCCGCATGAGGCGGACCACCCACGGGCCGATGACGGGGAGCCTGGTCAGCCAGTCCATGTCGTACGTCCACTCCTCGTGCCGTCGGATCACCCGGGCGTCGGATCACCCGGGCCTCGGATCGCCCCGGTACGAGAATCCCCCGTGGGGGCTCAGAGACCCGCGACCGACATCCCGTACAGCGTGACCCATGCCAGGCCGATGACGGCGAGCGGCCGGTCTCGCAGGACGACGTCCTCTGGCGCGCCGGCCGTGCCCCGGTCGGCGAAGACCGCGTACCGCAGCACGCCGAGGACGAAGGCGACGACGGAGAGCTGACGCCACGGCAGGGAGGTCGCCACCGGGCCGGCCTCCAGGGCCCACAGGCAGTAGCCGAGGACGGCGGTGCCGGCCGCGAGCTGCCAGACGAACCGCAGGTAGCCCGTCGTGTACTGGGTGAGCAGCGCGCGCGTCGCGCCCTCGGCGCCCTCCATCTGGACGGCCTCGGAGTACCGTTTGGCGGCGACCATGAAGAGCGCGCCGAAGCCGGTCGTGATGAGGAACCAGCGGGAGAGCGGGATGCCGAGCGCGACCCCGCCGATCATCGCCCGCATCAGGAAGCCGGTGGCGACGACGGCGAGGTCGACGACGAGGACGTGTTTGAGGCGGACGCAGTACGCGACCTGCATGCCGAGGTACGCGACGAGCAGCGCGGCCGTCAGCGGGCCGCACAGGAGCGCGGCGGCGGTGGCGGAGCCGAGGCCGAGGAGGATCCCGGTGCCGGTGGCGAGGGCGGTGGAGACCTGTCCCGAGGCCACGGGGCGGCGGCACTTGGCGGGGTGGGCGCGGTCGGCCTCGGCGTCGCGGGCGTCGTTGAGGAGGTAGACGGCGGAGGCGGCGGCCGTGAACAGGGCGAAGACCAGGGCGAGTCGGGCCCCGGTCTGCCAGGAGCCGAGCCGGCCGGCGGCGGCGGGGGCGGCGAGGACGAGGACGTTCTTGACCCACTGGCGGGGCCGGGCGGTCCTGAGCAGCCCGAGCGCCCGGCCTCCGTGCGCCCGCGGGGGCGTGTCCGGTACGGCGGCGGGCGCGGCGAGCAGGGCGGTCCCGCCCCGCCCGGTCACCGGCCGGCCTCCGCGCGCGCGAGGAGGGAGCGGCCCGCCGCCGCCGTGGCGGCGCCGAGGAGGGCGCCGGCGGCGACGTCGCTCGGGTAGTGGACGCCGACGACGAGCCGGGAGAGGCACATCGCGAGGGCCGCCGGGGCGGCGAGCCGGCCGGCGGTCGGGTGGAGCGCGCCGAAGACGACGACCGCGGCGGCGGCCGAGGTGGCGTGGGAGCTGGGGAAGGAGTGCCGGCCGGCGGTGCGCACGAGGGGCTCGTACGTCTCCGGGGCCGGCCGGGGGCGTCGTACGAGCCGCTTGACGCCCATGCTGGCGAGGTGTGCGCCGGCGATCAGTGCGGTGCCCCGCAGCCACCGGTCGCGCCGCGGCCGGTCGACGGCGGCGGCGAGGAGCCCGGCCCCCAGCCAGAGGGCCCCGTGCTCGCCGCTGCGGGAGAGCCCGCGGGCGGCGAGGGCCACGCCGGGGCGGTGCCCGCAGGAGCGGAGGACGGCGAGGAGACGGCGGTCGGCACCGGGGGGACCGGCCGGGGCGCTCGGCGGACGACCGTCGGGGGTGCCGGTCGGGGCAGGCGGTGGGCGGCGGTCGGCACCGGGGGGACCGGCCGGGGTGGTCGCCTCGGCCGTGGACGGGCCCGTGCCGCCCGGGAGCTCCGTCGTGCCCCGTGCCGGGTGGTCGGGTCG
The DNA here is from genome assembly GCF_014203895.1 of Streptomyces nymphaeiformis. Lineage (GTDB taxonomy): Bacteria > Actinomycetota > Actinomycetes > Streptomycetales > Streptomycetaceae > Streptomyces > Streptomyces nymphaeiformis. The sequence continues at coordinate 288,426 of NZ_JACHJY010000006.1, forward strand.
TTCGGGTGCGGGCAGGATCGGCTCGCGCATCCGTGTTCGTCCCCCTTCGGGGCTCGCCGTTCGGGTCGGTCACACGCGACTCTGGCGCGGGCCGGCCCCGAGGGGGCCAGGACTCTTGTATGACACTCCTTTAATCACCCATTTCGACGAACCACCCTGCAATACCGACATAAGCCGCATACCCGGCTATACGGTCACCTCCATGGCTGTCGAGACCCGCGTCCTGGACGACGACTGCGAAGCGATCACCGGCTGGGGCCGCACCGCCCCCACCCTCGCGCGCGTGCAGCGGCCCCGCGGGCACGCCGAGGTCGCCGAGGCCCTCCGGACCTGCGGCCCCCGCGGCGCCGTCGCCCGCGGCCTCGGCCGCGCGTACGGGGACGCCGCGCAGAACGCCGGCGGCACCGTCCTCGACATGACGGGCCTCGACCGGATCCTGGCCGTCGACACGACCGCCGGGCTCGTCGTCTGCGAGGCGGGCGTCAGCCTGCACCGGCTGATGGAGGCGCTGCTGCCGCTCGGCTGGTTCGTCCCGGTCACCCCCGGCACCCGGTACGTGACCGTCGGCGGCGCGATCGGCGCCGACATCCACGGCAAGAACCACCACGTCTCGGGTTCCTTCGGCCGCCACGTGACCGCGCTCGAACTCCTCACCGCCGACGGCGAGATCCGGACGGTGCTGCCCGGGACCCCTCTCTTCGACGCGACCACCGGCGGCATGGGCCTGACCGGCGTGATCCTCTCCGCCACCCTGCGGCTGCTGCCCGTCGAGACCTCCCTGATGCGCGTGGACACCGACCGCGTCCCCGACCTCGACGAGCTGATGGCCCGGCTCACCGACGGCGACCACCGGTACCGCTACTCCGTCGCCTGGATCGACCTGCTCGCCCGGGGCGCCGCCACCGGCCGCGCCGTCCTGACGCGCGGCGACCACGCCCCGTACGACGCGCTGCCCCGCAACCACCGGGCCCGCCGCGCGCCGCTCGCCTTCCGGCCGGGGCGGCTGCCCGCGCCGCCGCGGCACGTCCCCGGCGGGCTGCTCGGCCGCACCTCCGTCGGGCTCTTCAACGAGCTCTGGTACCGCGCGGCGCCCCGGTCCGCCACCGGCCGCCTCCAGTCGCTGCCGGCCTTCTTCCACCCGCTCGACGGCGTCCCGCACTGGAACCGGATCTACGGGCCCGCCGGCTTCGTCCAGTACCAGTTCGTCGTCCCGTACGGGCAGGAGGAGGCCCTCCGGCGGATCGTGCGGCGGATCGCGGACCGGGGCTGCCCGTCCTTCCTCGCCGTCCTGAAGCGCTTCGGCGCGGGCGATCCCGGCTGGCTGTCCTTCCCCCTGCCCGGCTGGACCCTCGCCCTCGACCTCCCCACCGGCCTCCCCGGCCTCGGCCGCTTCCTCGACGCGCTCGACGAGGAGGTCGTGGGCGCCGGCGGCCGGGTCTACCTCGCCAAGGACTCCCGGGTCCGGCCGGAGACCCTGGCCGCGATGTACCCCAGGCTCGACGAGTTCCGGGCGCTGCGCGCGGAACTCGACCCCCGGTCCGTCCTCACCTCGGACCTCGCCCGCCGTCTCGACCTCTGAGGAGTTCCCCCGTGAAGGACGCCTTCGGTGCCCCGCAGTCCCTGCTCGTCCTCGGCGGCACCTCCGAGATCGGGCTCGCCACCGCCCGCCGGCTGATCGCGCGCCGCACGCGCGTGGTCCGGCTGGCCGGCCGTCCCTCCCCCGCGCTGACGGCCGCCGCGGACTCGCTGCGCGCGCTCGGGGCGGACGTGCGCACCGTGCCCTTCGACGCGCTCGACACCGAGTCGCACGAGGAGCGGCTCGGGAAGATCTTCACGGAGGGCGACATCGACATGGTGCTGCTCGCCTTCGGGGTCCTCGGCGACCAGGCGCGCGACGAGTCCGACCCGGTCGCCGCCGTCCGGGTCGCGCAGACCAACTACACGGGCGCCGTCTCGGCCGGTCTGGTGTGCGCGGGCGCGCTCCAGGAGCAGGGGCACGGTTCGCTGGTGGTGCTGTCGTCGGTGGCGGGCGAGCGGGCCCGCCGCGCCAACTTCATCTACGGCTCGTCGAAGGCGGGCCTCGACGCCTTCGCGCAGGGCCTCGGGGACGCGCTGCACGGCACGGGCGTGCACGTCATGGTCGTACGGCCCGGGTTCGTGCGGTCGAAGATGACGGCCGGGCTCGCGGAGGCGCCGCTCGCGACGACCCCGGAGGCGGTCGCGGGCGCGATCGAGCTGGGGCTGCGGCGGCGCTCGGAGACGGTGTGGGTGCCGGGGGCACTGCGGCTGGTGATGAGCGCGGTACGGCACGTGCCGAGGCCGCTGTTCCGGCGCCTGCCGGTGTGACGCAGGGTCCTGCGCCCCTACGCGGTCGGCGCCGGTGTGACGTACGGCTCCCGCTAGGCCGTCGGCGCGGGCGTGTCCACCGGGCTGCCGCCCTGTGCCGGGACCGCCGAGATCGGGCGGCCGCTGCCGAACTCGTAGTCGTACAGCTTCCGCCACACGCCGTCCGGGCCCTGCTCGTACAGCGCGAAGGAGCGGCAGGTCCAGGCCGCCCCGTAGCCGGCGAGCTCCTCGAACGCCCGGTCCATCCCCTCCTCGGAGATGCCGTGCGCCACGGTGACGTGCGGGTGGTACGGGAACTGGAGCTCGCGCGCGAGGGGGCCTGCCTCGTCCCGGATCCGCTCCTGGAGCCGGTTGCAGCAGGACACGCCCTCCGCCAGCGTCACGAAGACGACCGGGGAGAGCGGACGGAAGGTGCCGGTGCCTTCCAGGCGCACGGGGAACGGCTGGTGGTCGGCGGCGACGCCCGCGAGGTGCGCCTCGATCTCCGGCAGGCGCTCCTCGGGGACCTCGGTCGGCGGGACCAGGGTGACGTGCGTGGGGATGCCGTACGCGGCCGGGTCCCCGAAGCCGGCGCGCCGCTCCTGGAGCAGGCTGCCGTAGGGCTCCGGGACCGCGATCGAAACGCCGAGCGTTACGGTCCCCACGTCGTTCTCCTCCGTCGTCCGTCGAGATGTGTACGGGTGGTGCAGCGCCAGTGTGCGGCCTGCACCACCCTTTCGGCCAGGGTCCTCGGTCTCAGTGCTTGGCGGGCAGGAAGCCGATGCGCTCGTACGTCTGCGCCAGCGTCTCCGCGGCGACCGCGCGGGCCTTCTCCGCTCCCTTGGCCAGGACCGAGTCCAGCGTCTCCGGGTCGTCCAGGTATTCCTGGGTGCGGTCCCGGAACGGCGTGACGAAGTCCACCATGACCTCGGCGAGATCCGTCTTCAGCGCGCCGTACATCTTGCCCTCGTAGCTCTTCTCCAGGTCCTCGACGGAGGTGCCGGTGAGCGTGGACATGATGCTGAGCAGGTTGGAGACGCCGGCCTTGTTCTCCGGGTCGAAGCGGATCACCGTGTCGGTGTCGGTGACGGCGCTCTTGACCTTCTTCGCGGTGACCTTCGGGTCGTCCAGGAGGTTGATGAGGCCCTTCGGCGAGGACGCCGACTTGCTCATCTTGATCGTCGGGTCCTGGAGGTCGAAGATCTTCCCCGTCTCCTTGAGGATGTACGGCTTCGGGATCGTGAACGTCTCGCCGAAGCGGCCGTTGAAGCGCTCCGCGAGGTCGCGGGTCAGCTCGATGTGCTGGCGCTGGTCCTCGCCGACCGGGACCTCGTGGGCCTGGTAGAGCAGGATGTCCGCGACCTGGAGGATCGGGTACGTGAAGAGGCCGACGCTCGCGTTGCCGACGCCCTGCTTCGCGGACTTGTCCTTGAACTGGGTCATGCGGGAGGCCTCGCCGAAGCCGGTGAGGCAGTTCATGACCCAGGCGAGCTGGGCGTGCTCGGGGACGTGGCTCTGGACGAAGAGGGTGCAGCGCTCCGGGTCGAGACCGGCGGCGAGCAGCTGGGCGGCGGCGAGCCGGGTGTTGGCGCGCAGCTCGGCGGGATCCTGCGGAACCGTGATCGCGTGCAGGTCGACGACCATGTAGAACGCGTCGTGGGTCTCCTGCAGGGCGACCCACTGGCGGACGGCGCCGAGGTAGTTGCCGAGGTGGAACGAGCCTGCGGTGGGCTGGATTCCGGAGAGCACACGGGGACTGTCAGAGGCCATGCACATCATTCTCTCAGGTGTGGGAACCGATCCCCGCCCGGCGGTGGGTGAGACCAGGAACACAGCGTGCCCCCGCGCCCCCGGGGGCCGGGTACGCGGCCATGAGGGCGGCGACCTCGGCGCGGACGGCGGCGAGGGTGTCCTCGTCGCCGGTGCCGGCGGCGGTGACGGCGCGGTCGATCCACTCGGCGACCTCGGGCATGTGGTCCGGTGTGAGGCCGCGGGAGGTGAGGGAGGGGGTGCCGATGCGGATGCCGGAGGGGTCGAAGGGCTTCCGCGGGTCGTACGGGACGGTGTTGTAGTTGACGACGATCCCGGCCCGGTCGAGGGCCTTCGCGGCGATCTTGCCCGGGACCTGCCGGGAGGTGAGGTCGATCAGGATCAGGTGGTTGTCGGTGCCGCCGGAGACGAGGTCGAAGCCGCGGGCGAGGAGCGCCTCGGCGAGGGCCTTGGCGTTGGCGACGACGGCGTGGGCGTAGTCGCGGAAGGAGGGCTGGGAGGCCTCGCGGAGGGCGACGGCGATGGCGGCGGTGGTCTGGTTGTGCGGGCCGCCCTGGAGGCCGGGGAAGATGGCCTTGTCGAGGGCCTTGGCGTGCTCCTCGCGGGACATGAGCATGGCGCCGCGCGGGCCGCGGAGGGTCTTGTGGGTGGTGGTGGAGATGACGTCCACGTGCCCGACCGGGGAGGGGTGGGCGCCGCCCGCGATCAGACCGGCGATGTGGGCGACGTCGGCGACGAGGACGGCGCCGGACTCGCGGGCGATCTCGCCGAAGGCGGCGAAGTCGATGGTGCGGGGCAGCGCGGTGCCGCCGCAGAAGATGACCTTCGGGCGCTCCTTGAGGGCGAGGTCGCGGACCTGGTCGAAGTCGATGAGGCCGTCGTCCTGGCGTACGCCGTACTGCACGCCCCGGAACCAGCTGCCGGTGGCGGAGACGCCCCAGCCGTGGGTGAGGTGGCCGCCCATGGGGAGGGCCATGCCCATGACGGTGTCGCCGGGCTTCGCGAAGGCGAGGTAGACGGCGAGGTTGGCCGGGGAGCCCGAGTACGGCTGGACGTTGGCGTGGTCGACGCCGAAGAGGGCCTTGGCGCGCTCGATCGCGAGGGTCTCGACCTGGTCGATGTTCTGCTGGCCCTCGTAGTAGCGGCGGCCGGGGTAGCCCTCGCTGTACTTGTTCTGGAGGACGGTGCCGGAGGCTTCGAGCACGGCGGCGGAGACGTAGTTCTCGCTGGGGATGAGGCGCAGGGTCTCGGCCTGGAGCCGTTCCTCGGCGCCGACGAGGGCGGCGAGCTCGGGGTCGGCTGCGGCGAGCGCGGGGTGCTGCTGCTGGACGGTCATGATGCGGTCCTCCGGGCGTTCGGCGGAACGGTCCCGTGGCGAGGTGCGCACGGGACCGGGATCCCGTGATGCCCAGGCGAGCGGCACCTCGTGTGGTGGAGCGCGCTCGGCTCCCCCGGGGTCGCTTCCCCGTACGCCAGTCGCCGTGCGTGTTTCCACAGTAGCGGGCGCGCCGTCGTCGAGGTTTCCCCGTCCGGCATCCGAGCGACGATAAGAAAGGGGCCACAGCCCCTGGGTCACCCCCGATCCGCAGGACGAACGGAGATCCCGTGTCGAGGACAGAAGACGCGATCGCTTCCGCGGACGCGCACAGCGCTCACAACTACCACCCCCTCCCGGTCGTCGTCGCCTCGGCGGACGGCGCCTGGATGACCGATGTCGAGGGCCGTCGCTACCTCGACATGCTCGCCGGGTACTCGGCGCTCAACTTCGGGCACGGCAACCGGCGTCTGATCGACGCGGCGAAGGCGCAGCTGGAGCGGGTGACGCTGACCTCGCGCGCCTTCCACCACGACCGCTTCGCCGACTTCTGCGCGCAGCTGGCGGAGCTGTGCGGCAAGGAGGCGGTGCTGCCGATGAACACGGGGGCGGAGGCGGTCGAGACGGCCGTGAAGACCGCCCGGAAGTGGGGGTACGAGGTGAAGGGCGTGCCGGACGGGCACGCGAAGATCGTGGTCGCGGCGAACAACTTCCACGGCCGGACGACGACGATCGTGAGCTTCTCGACGGACCACGAGGCGCGGGACCACTTCGGGCCGTACACGCCGGGGTTCGAGATCGTGCCGTACGGGGACCTGACGGCGATGGAGGCGGCGGTCACCGAGAACACGGTGGCGGTGCTGCTCGAACCGATCCAGGGCGAGGCGGGGGTCCTGGTCCCGCCGGCCGGCTATCTGGCGGGGGTGCGGGAGCTGACCCGCCGGCGGAACGTGCTGTTCATGGCGGACGAGATCCAGTCGGGTCTGGGCCGGACGGGGCGGACGTTCGCGTGCGAGCACGAGGGGGTCGTGCCGGACGTGTACATCCTGGGGAAGGCGCTGGGCGGCGGTGTGGTGCCGGTGTCGGCGGTGGTGGCCGACCGTGACGTCCTCGGGGTGTTCCGGCCGGGTGAGCACGGGTCGACGTTCGGCGGGAACCCGCTGGCGTGCGCGGTGGCCCTGGAGGTGATCGCGATGCTGCGGACGGGCGAGTTCCAGGAGCGCGCGGCGGAGCTGGGCGAGCACCTGCACGCGGAGCTGGGGCTGCTCGTGGGCGGCGGCGCGGTGGAGGCGGTGCGCGGGCGCGGTCTGTGGGCCGGGGTGGACATCGTGCCGTCGAAGGGCACGGGCCGGGAGATCTCGGAGAAGCTGATGGCGCGTGGGGTCCTGGTGAAGGACACGCACGGTTCGACGATCCGGATCGCTCCGCCGCTGGTCATCTCGAAGGAGGACCTGGACTGGGGCCTGGAGCAGCTGAGGGGGGTGCTCTCGGACTGACGGGGTCCGCTGGGGAGAGGGCTGCGGGCGGTCCGGTCCGGACCGCCCGGGTCCGTTTCCGGAGGGCGGGAAGTGGTCCGGTTCGGACCGCCCGGGTCCGTTTCCAGAGGGCGGCGCGAGGTCAACTCGGCGCATTGACACGGCACTTGGTCTAGGCCAATGATGCCGCCATGCCGAGACTCCGTCTGCGTCACGCCGTGCGTGCCGCGCTCGCCGCCCTCGTCCCGCTCGCGCTCCTCGGCGCGGTCGCCGGACCCGCGCACGCCGCCCCGGAGGCGGCCTGGCCCGAGCCCGTCCCGGTGGTCTCGCACGTCGAGACCACCGACCCGGTCGTCTTCATCACCATCGACGACGGCTGGTACCACGACCCGGCGGCCGCGCAGCTGCTGCTCGACCGCCGGGTGCCCGCCTCGCTGTTCCTGCTCCCGGGGGCGTACTCGTACGACTCCGGCTACTTCCACACCCTGCTCGACCAGGGCCGCTCCCGCGTCGAGAACCACACCGTCGGCCACCCGGACCTGACCACCCTCGACGCCGCCGGGCAGAAGGCGGAGGTCTGCGGGGCCCGCGACCGGCACCTCGCGGAGTTCGGCGACGGGCCGCGGCTGCTGCGCCCGCCGTACGGCACGTACGACGCGACCACCCGGACCACCGCCCGCGCCTGCGGGGCGAAGGCCCTCGTGACGTGGACGTACGACCTCACGACCTGGGGCCAGTGGACCCCGCCGACCCCGTCGCTGAAGGCCGGCGACATCATCCTGCTGCACTTCAACGAGACGGTGACGCAGGACCTCCGACGGGCCCTGGACGCGGCCGGGGCGGCGGGCCTGACGCCGGCGCCGCTGCGGGACTACGTACCGGAGTAGCCCGTCACAGGATGACGTGCGGGAGGAAGCGGGCGTACTCGTCGGTGACGAGCCCCGCCGACTCCCGGATCCCGAGCCCCGCCGCCTCGTCCTCGACGACCCACGCGCCGAGCACCACCCGGTTGCCGTCGAAGTCGGGCAGCGGGGCCAGCCCCTGGTAGCAGCAGGCCTCCCCGTCCCGTACGAACGGCTCCGTGCCGGCCTCGTGCAGGGTGACGCCCGCGCCCTCGCGGCCGAGCAGCGGCTTGGCGACCCAGCCCGTGGTGGAGGCGAGTTCGCGCGGCCCGTCGAGGTAGGCGGGCAGCAGGTTGGGGTGGCCCGGGTTCAGCTCCCACAGGATCGCGAGGAGCGCCTTGTTGGACAGCAGCATCTTCCAGGCGGGTTCGATCCAGCAGGTCGTGCCGGTGCCGCCGCCGTTGTCGAGGGTGTCCAGGACGTGCCGGCCGAAGCGGTCGGTGGTCAGCCACTCCCACGGGTAGAGCTTGAAGCAGCTGCGGAGGAAGCGGAGCCGGTCGTCCACGAAGCGGCGCGAGAGCCGGTCCCAGCCGATCCGCTCGACGGAGAGCATCTCGGTGTCGAGCCCGGCCTGCTGGGCGGTCTCGCGCAGGTACGCGACCGTCATCAGGTCCTCGCCGAGCTCGTCGCCGTCCGAGTGGGCGAAGTGGACGGGTCCGGGCGGCAGCAGCGGGGCCTGGCGCCTCCAGGCGTCGACGAGCCGCTCGTGGAGGGAGTTCCACTGGTCGGCGCCGGGGAACCGTTCCTCCATCCAGAACCACTGCGGGCTCGCGGCCTCCACGAGGGAGGTCGGGGTGTCGGCGTTGTACTCCAGCATCTTCGCCGGGCCCGTGCCGTCGTAGCGCAGGTCGAAGCGGCCGTACAGGGAGGGGAGTTCGGCCCTCCGCCGCCAGGACTCGGCGACGAGGCCCGCCAGTTTCGGGTCGGTGATCCCGAGCTCGGCGAAGCGGTCGTGCTCGACGATGTGCGCGGCCGCCGCCAGGCACAGCGCGTGCAGCTCCTCGACGACCTCCTCCAGGGCCTCGACCTCGGGCAGCGAGAAGGAGTAGTACGCGCTCTCGTCCCAGTACGGGCGCAGCGAACCGTCCGGGTGGCGGGTCAGCGGATAGACGAGACCCTGCTCCTCGACGGTCTGCTGCCAGCCGGGCCGGGGCTCGATGGTGTGCCGTTCCATGGTGCGCGCCCGCCCGCCTCAGCCGCCGCCGGTGCCCGAGCAGCCGAAGCCGCCGGTGTCGACGGCGGTCTTGTCGAAGCTGCCGCCGCTCACGCGCTGGTCGCGGACGGAACCGCCGTAGTAGTACGCGCCGCGGGTGGTGCTGCCGTTGTCGTCGTCGCTGCCGCCTCCGCCGCTCTCGCAGCGGTAGCTGGGCAGCTCCTCGCGGGTCAGCGGGTCCACGCACCGCCGGTCCGGCTCCGAACCGCACGCGGTGATCGTCGCCGCGAGCACACCCATCCCGCCGAGCACCACCGTGCTCGACCTCAGCCTGCGCATGTCCGCCGCCTCCCCTTCACCGCGTCACGTCTTCACCGCGTCACGCTTCCGCCGCGTCACGTCTTCGCCGCGTCACGCCCTTCGCGACCGCACAGTGTAGGCCGGTGATTTCCGGCCTCAGGATCTAGAGTCCTTTCGTGCTACTCGGGATGATTTGCGCGCTCGCCTCGTCCGTCTGCTTCGGCGCGGCCTCGGTGCTCCAGGCGATGGCGGCCCGCGCCGCCGAGCCGGGGACGGGCGGTGGCGTCGACGTCGCGCTGATGTGGCGGGCCCTGCGGCAGTGGCGCTATCTCGCCGGCCTCGGGGCGGACGGTCTGGGCTTCGTGCTGCAGATCGTGGCGCTGCGGACGCTGCCCATCTACGTGGTGGGCGCGGCCCTCGCCGCGAGCCTGGCGGTCACGGCGGTCATCGCCTCCCGTGTCCTGAACGTGCGGCTGCGCCGGGTGGAGTGGTGGGCCGTGGCCGTGGTCTGCGCGGGGCTCGCGATGCTGGCGCTCGCCTCCGGCAAGGAGGGCCACCGGGACGGTTCGGAGGCGCTGCGCTGGGCGCTGCTCGGGATCTCCTTCGGGGTGCTGCTGCTCGGCGTCGTGGCGGGGCGGCTGCCGGAGCGGTCCCGTGCCCTCGTCCTCGGCCTCGGGGCGGGGTTCGGCTTCGGGGTGGTGGAGATCGCCGTCCGGCTGATCGACGGCATCGACTTCACCGACCCCGTCTGGTACGCGCTCCTCGTCGGCGGCGGGGCCGCGTTCATGCTGCTGACCTCGGCGCTCCAGCGCGGCTCGGTGACGACAGCGACGGCGGGCGCGGTGCTCGGCGAGACGATCGGACCCGCGATCGTCGGGGTGGCGTGGCTCGGGGACCGTACGCGGGAGGGGCTCAACTGGCTGGCGATCCTCGGCTTCGCCGTGGCGGTGGCGGGCTCCCTGACCCTGGCCCGCTTCGGCGAGGCACCGGCGCCCGAGCCGGCCCGGGAGCCGGTCACCCCGTCGTGAGGTCCCCTTGCGGCAGCACCCCGCACAGGGCCTGGAGCGCGCCCTGCCAGCCGCTGTCCGGGGGTGTGGCGTAGCCGACGACGAGGCCGTCGAGGGTGGGCGGCACCGCGGGGCGGCGGAACCGGTTGACGCCCTGGACGGCCAGGCCGCGCCAGGCGGCGGCCCGCAGGGTCGCCTGCTCGGTGCCGGGCGGCAGGGCCAGGACGGCGTGGAGGCCGGCCGCGATCCCGCTGACCCGGGTCTCCGGCGAGTGCTCGGCGACGGCCGCCACCAGCTGGTCGCGGCGGCGCCGGTAGCGCAGCCGCATCGCCCGGACGTGCCGGTCGTACGCCCCCGAGCGCAGGAACTCGGCGAACGCCAGCTGGTCCGGCGCGCTCGACGACCAGTCCGCGGCCCCCTTCGCCGCCGCGACCTCCTCGGCCAGGCCCTGCGGCAGGACCATCCAGGCGAGGCGGAGCCCGGGCGCCAGGGACTTGCTCGCGGTTCCGAAGTAGACGACGCGCTCGGGGTCGAGGCCCTGGAGCGCGCCGACCGGCTGCCGGTCGTAGCGGAACTCCCCGTCGTAGTCGTCCTCCAGGACGAATCCGCCGGAGGCCCGCGCCCAGTCGACGACGGCCGCCCGCCGGTCCGGGGGCAGGGCGCCGCCGAGCGGGTACTGGTGGGCGGCCGTCATGAGGACGGCCCCGCACCCGTCGAGTCCGGACAGCTCGTCGGTCCGCGTGCCGCGCTCGTCGAAGGACAGGGCGGGGGTGCCGAGTCCGGCCCGGCGCAGGAGGCCGTCGTGCAGCCAGAGTCCGTACGACTCGACGGCCACGTCCCGGACGCCCCGGGCCCGCAGCACCTCGCCGATCAGCGTCAGGCCGTGCACGAAGCCCGCGCAGATCACGATCCGCTCGGGCCGGGCGTGCACGCCCCGGGCGCGGGCGAGGTACTCGGCGAGGGCGGTGCGCAGTTCGGGGCGGCCGCGCGGATCGCCGTACCCGAAGGCCTCGTGCGGGGCGTCGGTGAGGGCCCGGCGGTACGCCTTGAGCCACTCGGCGCGCGGGAAGGAGGCGAGGTCGGGGGTGCCGGACTGGAGGTTGTGCACGGGCGCGCCGGGCCGGGCCCGGCCGGTGCCGGCCGGCGGGGGCGACGGGGGCGATGGGGGCGATGGGGTGGACAGCGCCGGCGTCCGGGGTGCGGCACGGCGGGCGACGCGGGTCCCGGAGCCCTGCCGGGCGGTGAGCCAGCCCTCGGCGACCAGTTCGGCGTAGGCGTCGGCGACGGTGTTGCGGGCCATGCCGAGGTCGGCGGCGAGCGAGCGGGAGGACGGCAGCCGGGTGCCGGCCTCCAGGCGCCCGCTGCGGACCGCTTCCCGCAGGGCGTCCATCAGGCCGGCGCGGAGCCGGGTGCCGCGGAGTTCCAGATGGAGGTCGGCCCCGAAAGTGGACCACTCGTTCGCCATGGAAATGGACCATACTCCTGTGCCACCCGGCTCGTACGGTGGACGGCATGACGACCACCACGAGCACCGCCGTGTACGCCCACGAGCACGCCCCCCGCCTCCCCCTCGCCGAGCACGTCCCCGAGTTCTACCGGGCGATGCTGCGCCTTGAGACGGCAGCCGCGAAGGACATCGACCCGACGCTGTACCACCTGATCAAGCTCCGGGCCTCGCAGGTCAACCGCTGCGCGTTCTGCATCGACATGCACAGCAAGGACGCACTGGCCGAGGGCGAGAGCATCGAGCGGATCGTGCAGCTGGCCGCCTGGGAGGAGTCCCGGCACTTCTACACCGAGCGCGAGCTCGCCGCGTTCGCGCTGACCGAGGCCGTCACCGTCCTCACCGACGGCTTCGTGCCCGACGAGGTGTACGCGCGGGCAGCCGAGCACTTCGACGAGACCGAACTCGCGCGGGTCATCGCCGCGATCGTCACGATCAACGCCTGGAACCGGATCGGCGTCACCACCCGCATGACGCCCGGCCACTACACCCCGAAGGCCGCGTCGTGAGCACCGGGGAGCCGCGGGCCGAGGTGCTGCGGGCCCTGCACCGGGGCCGGCCCGCGGACCGGCCGCTCGTGCTGCCGGGACCGTGGGACGCGGCGAGCGCCCGCACCTTCGAGGAGGCCGGCTTCCCGGCCCTCGCCACCCCGAGCGCGGGGATCGCCGCCTCCCTCGGGTACGAGGACGGGGCGACGCCCGCCGAGGAGATGTTCGCCGCGGTGGCGCGCATCGTCCGGGCGGTGTCCGTCCCCGTCACGGCGGACCTGGAGGGCGGCTACGGGCTGTCCGCCGCCGAACTCGTCGAGCGGGTGCGGGAGACCGGCGCGGTCGGCGTGAACCTGGAGGACGGCGAGGGCGCGGGCGGGCTCAAGGACCCCGGGGCGCACGCGGAGTGGCTGGCGGAGGTACGGGCGGCGGCCGGGCCCGGGCTCTTCGTGAACGCGCGCGTCGACACGTACCTCCGCGAGGGCGTCGCCGACCCGGCCGGGGACGCGGTCGCCCGCGCCCGCCTGTACGCGGAGGCGGGCGCGGACTGTGTGTACCCGATCATGGCCCCGGCCGCCGACCTGCCGGGCCTGCGGGCGGCCCTCGGCGACCTGCCGGTGAACGCCCTGTCCCTCCCGGACGGCCCGTCCTTCGCCGAGCTCGGCCGCCTGGGGGCGACCCGCGTCACCTTCGGCCCCGGCCTGCTGTTCCGGTCCCTGAGCGGGCTCGCGGACCTGGCGGCCGAGGTGCGGGCTCAGTAGGCCCCGGGACGGAAGAACTCCAGGGCCACGCGGAGCCGTTCGCGCTGCTCGGGCCAGTCGGCCTCCGGGCCGGCGGCCAGGATCGCGTACTGGTTGCCGTCCGGGGCCGTGAAGGCGCGGTCGACGACCTTGCGGCGGCCGCCCTCGCGGTCGTACGCGTACACGAGCTCGGCGGAGTCGGCCGGCGCGCCGGCCTCGCCGGAGACCCGCCCGAGGCTGATCTCGGAATACCCGGGCTTGTTGGTCCGCCCGTCCTCGGAGGCCCCGCGCAGCGCGTCGTACGGCGTCATGCCCGCGCCTTCGATGACGAAGACCTGGATCAGGCTCCGCCCGTCGGGCGCGTTGTAGAACACGCCCTGCTCGTTCTCGGTCCGGTTCCAGCCCTCGGGAACGGCGATGGTGAAGCCCTTGAGGTCCTGCTGGGCGCGGTAGCCGGGCGGGGGGACGTCGTCGAGGGGCGTGTCGGAGGGGGAGGGGGTCTCCGAAGGGGCCTGGTCCGGAGGCTCGGTGGCCGTGCCCGTGGCCGTGGCGGTGGCCGAGACGGAGGCCGGAGGCCCGGCCGCCGGGCTCTTCCCGCCGGCGCCCCACACCATCCAGGCCGCCACGGCGCCGCCCACGACGACGGCCCCCGCCACCCCGGCCACGAGAACGCCCCACGGCCGGGGCCGGGCCGCCGGGACGGGCGGAGCGGGGTACTGCCAGCCGCTGACGTCGTGGACGAACTCCGGGGCGTAGCCCGGCGGAGGCGGCGGAGCCGCCCCGGGCCAAGCGAACGCGGTCCCGGCGGCCGCGCCGCCCTCGGGGACCACAGGCCCGGCAGCCGAGCCGCCCTGCGGGACCACGGGCCCGGCAGCCGCGCCGGCCCCCGGCACCAAAGGCCCGGCGGTTGCACCACCCTCCGGCACCACAGGCCCAGCAGTCCGCCCGGGCCACGGGACCACGGGCTCAGAAGCCGAGCCGCCCTGCGGGACCACGGGTCCGGCAGTCGCGCCGCTCTCCGGGACCACAGGTCCGGCAGCCGAGCTGCTCTCCGGCACCACAGGCCCGGCGGCCGCACCGCCCTCCGGCACCACAGGCACCGGGGTCGTCGGCGCCGGGGCTCCGGTGTCCCACGCGGGGGCCGTTCCCGCTGTCCCCGGCTCCCCCGTCTCCCAGCTCTGCGTCTCGTCGTTCCAGCGGGCCTTGCCGGTCATCTCATCCTCCGAGCAGGGCGCCGACGGCCTGGCCGACGGCCACGCCCGAGGCGAGGATGCCCGTCACCGCGCCCGCGTCCGTGAGGGCGCGGCGCAGGGCGGCGAGGCGGCCGGTGCCCGCGCTGCCCGTGCCCTCGATCTCGTCCTCCGCGTCGGAGAGTTCGGCGTCGAGCGCGGCCGTCTGCTCCGAGGGGACGACGCCCCCCAGGTCCGCGCGGAGCCGGCGGATGGCCTGGAGGAGCTCCTCCTGCCGGGCGTCGCGGGCGGGCTCGGCGCCGTTCACCGTGCTGGTGACGGTGTTGTTGTCGCCGATGACGACGTTGCCACTGGTGTTGGTGACGTGAACGCCGTTCGCGGTGTTGTCAGCCACGGTCGCCTCCGGTCGTGGAAGTGGTGAAGGTCTTGCTGGTCACGGTGTTGTGGTGCCCGACGGTCACGTTCCCCTTGGTGTTCTCGATGAACGTGCCGCCCTCCGCCACGTGCACGATCTTCTGCTCGAACTCGGCCGTCTCGTACCCGGCTTCGCGCAGCGCGAGCGTCACGCCGTTCGCGACCCGGTCCTGCACGCTCTTCAGGTAACGGCTGACGTCCATCTCCTGGAAGAGGGAGGCCTCGTCGTCGGATCCGAGCTCGCGGACCGAGGCCCACGGCCCCTCGGGCAGCGCGCCCGCGTGGCCGCCGGTGAGCACGCGCCACAGCTGGACGACGGAGCGGCCGATCGTGACGAGGGCGTCGCCGACCGAGCGCGGGGTCCGTCCGAGCGCCCAGACGGCCTTGCCGAAGTAGTGGTTGTGCCGGTAGCGGTGGGCGATCCGGTCGGCGTACCGGTAGAGCGGCTTCACCGGCCGCAGGACGTGCGGGGCGACCTCCAGCATGAGCATGCCGCCCTGGGTGTGGACGCGGACGAAGACCGTGGTGACGATCTCCTCGCCCCAGCCGCCGACCCGGATGCGGAGGAAGTGCCGGCGGGTCTCGCCGCCCTCCTCGATGGAGCGCGAGCGGTGCGCCTCGAAGCCCTCGGGGGTGTACGGCGCGTCCGTGCGGGCCGGCAGTCCGTCGACGGGCAGGAAGACCACCTCGTCGATCTCCAGCTCGCGCAGCCGGTCCCGTACGGCGGCCTGGAGCTGCGGCGAACCGTGCGTGGAGGGCACGCGGAGCGCCTCCAGGAGGGGGACGACGTGCCGCAGGACGGCGCTGTTGTCGAGCGGTTCGGGCGTCTTGCCGTCGAGGTTCTTGCGGGGGCGCAGCTCGACGGAGAGCGACCAGGGCTCGTACGGGGAGCCGGCGCCGCAGAACGGGTCGTGGGAGCCGTACATGATCAGCCGGGCGTGCTGCTCGACCCGGATCCGGTCGCGGAGCCGGCGGAAGCGGGCGCCCTCGGCCTGTTCGGCCGGGTCGGAGCGCTGGTCGGCGAAGCGCTCGCGGGACAGCTCCTGGGTGAGCGCGCGGGCGAACTGGCCGCGCTGGACGGCGACCGCCCAGGCCACGAGGAGCGGCACGGCGATGGTGATCCACACCTCGAGCGGGCCGACCTGCCACAGCTCCTCGGCGACGAAGCTGACCGCGAGGGCGAGGAATTCGCCCGTGTCGGAGAGCGCGCCGGCGGGCTCCCAGCCGGACTCGTCGTCGGCGAACGCGAGGGCGAGGAGGAACAGCGCGGACTGGGCGAACATCAGCCGTCCGTACCAGCGCAGCAGGAACGCGGCGACGACCCGGTACACGGGGGCGACGGCGGGGCCGCGCACCCAGCGGGCGAGGGAAAGGAACAGGTAGGGGGTGAGGACGAGGGCGACCAGGCCCTTGGTGAGGGGGATCGCGACGATCCAGAGGGCGAGGATGCCGGCGGCCCAGGCGAGTTCGACGCGGCGGGCGCGCAGCGCGTGGGCGAGGACGCGGCTCGCGTCGTGGCCGAGGGAGGGGGCGGCGAAGCGCTCCTCGTGGACGTAGAGCTCGTCGATGACCGCGTCACGGAAGCGGTCGTCGAGGTAGGTGCCGGCGCAGAGCAGCCGGGTCGCCTCGCTGGCGGCGGGTAAACGGCGCGGGTCTACGGCGGCGGACGGCGGTCCACTGGGCTGGTGAGGTACGAACGACTGCGCCAAAACTCCCCCGATTGAGTGGAACTGTCCATGTTTCCCGCCGAGTTGGCCAGGAACCGGTGGGACAGCATAGGGGAGGCGGGCACTCCGCGTCGGCCCGGAAAAACGGCGCCCCCGGGCCGTACGGTCGGTCGTACGGCCCGGGGGCGCCGAGAGCGTGAAGCTACAGCAGTCAGCTTCAGATGAGGCCGAGCTCGCGGACCGCGTCGCGCTCCTCGACGAGCTCCTGGACGGAGGCGTCGATGCGGGTGCGGGAGAACTCGTTGATGTCCAGGCCCTGGACGATCTCGTACTTGCCGTCCTTGCAGGTGACCGGGAAGGAGGAGATCAGGCCCTCCGGGACGCCGTAGGAGCCGTCGGACGGGACGCCCATGGAGGTCCAGTCGCCCTCGGCGGTGCCGTTGACCCAGGTGTGGACGTGGTCGATGGCGGCGTTGGCGGCGGAGGCCGCGGAGGACGCGCCACGGGCGTCGATGATCGCGGCGCCGCGCTTGGCGACGGTCGGGATGAAGGTGTCGGCCAGCCACGCCTGGTCGTCCACGACCTCGGCCGCGTTCTTGCCGGCGATCTCCGCGTTGAAGATGTCCGGGTACTGGGTCGCGGAGTGGTTGCCCCAGATGGTGAGGCGCTTGATGTCCGTGACCGAGGAGCCGGTCTTCTGGGCCAGCTGCGTCAGGGCGCGGTTGTGGTCCAGGCGGGTCATGGCGGTGAAGCGCTCGGCCGGGACGCCCTTGGCGGCCGACTGGGCGATCAGGGCGTTGGTGTTGGCCGGGTTGCCGACGACCAGGATCTTGATGTCGTCCGCGGCGTGCGCGGCGATGGCCTCGCCCTGCGGCTTGAAGATGCCGCCGTTGGCGGCGAGCAGGTCGCCGCGCTCCATGCCCGGGCCGCGCGGGCGGGCGCCGACGAGCAGACCGATGTTGGCGCCCTCGAAGCCCTGGTTCGGGTTGTCGAAGATGTCGATGCCCTTGAGCAGCGGGAAGGCGCAGTCGTCGAGCTCCATGGCGGTGCCCTCGGCGGCCTTGACGCCCTGCGGGATCTCGAGGAGGCGAAGCTTGACCGGCACGTCCGCGCCGAGCAGGTGGCCGGAGGCGATGCGGAAGAGCAGCGCGTAGCCGATCTGGCCGGCCGCGCCGGTCACGGTGACATTCACGGGAGTGCGGGTCATGGCGATCTCCGTAAGACAGCTGGCGGTGGGGGTCCCTGCCCCTGATGCTGGACGGCTCCCCTGATCGACGATCGATCACGTGATCGATCGGTGTCTCGACGTGAAGAGATATCCAGCGGTCAGGCTATCCGACCCGGACCCCCGCGAATCCCCATCCCCTTGTGGTCCGGCTCACTGCCACCCGTCCGGGGACGGTCACCGGCGGCGGATGCGGGGCCGAGATAGCGGAATGGTCACTTCCGTGCCACAGCGCGCCGACGGAGCTTGTACCCGGCTCGGCGTGCACATGACCCTTGAACACGACGGCGCCCGCCCTCCCACGGGGGAGAGGGCGGGCGCCGTGCCGCACGACCCGTGCGGCTAGGTGACCGTGAGGTGGAGGACGTCCTCCAGGAACGGGATCCGCAGCCACGGGTGCGGCTGCACCATGAGCGCGAGCAGCACGATCAGACCGCCCATCACCCCGTACGTGATCATGTCCGTGAAGCGGGAGCGGACGGCCAGCATGCCGACGGACGGCAGCACCCGCCGCATCGCCGCGCCCGCGAGGAGCGCCGTCCCGACGAGGATCGCGCCGACCCGGAAGGCCTGCGGGAACGGGTCCGTCCCCACCACGAGCAGGCCGAGCCCGGCGAGCACGAGGACGGTGAGCAGCGGCCACTGGCGCGCGGGCGCCGGGGCGTCGCCGGGGGCCGCGCGGCCGCCGCCCTCGGGGCGCGCGGTGTCGGTGGTGAGCCGCTGCCGCGGCCCCTTCGCGCCGCCCTCCGCGGCGACGCCCGCGACCTCCGCGCCGCCCGCGCCGTTCACGGCTTCCGGGCCGTCCGGGTTACCGGGTGTCCCCGGGGTCCCGGAGGTCACCTCAGAGCGCCGCGGCCGCGCGCTCGGCGGCCTCGACGACGTTGACGAGGAGCTGCGCACGGGTCATCGGGCCCACGCCGCCGGGGTTCGGGGAGATCCAGGCGGCCACCTCGGCGACGCCCGGGTCCACGTCGCCGAGGATCTTGCCCTCGCCGTTGCGGGAGACGCCGACGTCGAGGACGGCCGCGCCCGGCTTCACGTCCTCGGGCTTGATCAGGTGCGGCACGCCGGCGGCCGCGACGATGATGTCGGCGTTGCGCAGGTGCGCCGAGAGGTCCCGGGTGCCGGTGTGGCACTGGGTCACGGTCGCGTTCTCGGAGCGGCGGGTCAGGATGAGCGGCATCGGGCGTCCGATGGTGACGCCGCGGCCGACGACGACGACCTCGGCGCCGTTGATCTCCACGCCGTGGGCGCGGAGCAGGGTGACGATGCCGTTCGGCGTGCAGGGCAGCGGCGCGGGCTCGTTGAGGACGAGGCGGCCGAGGTTGGTCGGGTGCAGACCGTCGGCGTCCTTGGCCGGGTCCATGAGCTCCAGGATGCGGTTCTCGTCGATGCCCTTGGGCAGCGGCAGCTGGACGATGTAGCCGGTGCAGGCCGGGTCCTCGTTGAGCTCCCGTACGACCGCCTCGATCTCCTCCTGGGTGGCGGTGCCCGGCAGGGTGCGCTGGATCGAGGCGAGGCCGACCTGCGCGCAGTCGCGGTGCTTTCCGGCCACGTACTTCTGGCTGGCCGGGTCGTCGCCGACCAGGATCGTGCCGAGACCGGGCGTGATGCCCTTCTCCTTGAGGGCCGCCACACGGACGGTGAGATCGGACTTGATCGCGGCTGCGGTGGCCTTGCCATCGAGAATCTGGGCGCTCATGGAGACATCCTCCCGGATGACCCCCGCGTTGTTCCAATTCGCCCGGACGGAACGGCCGCCGATACGGAGCGACAGGTTGCACTTGCACAACTTCGGTACGTATCGACTGGACAAAATCTCGCCGTTGCCACCACGATGACCGCGCAGTATCGCGGAAAGTGCCGGGGGGTATCCGCTCACATGCCGTGAAAGTCCTCCGCGCGGGCCGCGTCGTCCCCGCACAAGGAAATTCACGGAGGAACCCCTCGATGAGCTTCGGCGACCCGAACAACCCCTACGGCCAGCCGCAGGACCCGAACCAGCAGCAGCCCGGCTACGGCTACCCGCAGCAGGCCCCGCAGGGCGTTCCCCAGCAGGGCTACGGCTACCCGCAGCAGCCGGGCGCGCCGGGCGCGTACCCCCAGGCCCCGGGCACCATCCAGGCGAACAACGGCTACATCAACGTGCACGGCCTCGGCACCGTGCAGGTCGCCTCGATGGGCCTGCGCTTCGCCGCTCGCCTGATCGACGGTGTCGCCATCGGCATCTTGTACTGGATCCTGTCGGCCATCGGCGTGGCCGGCGCGGTGGGCGCGGCCAAGAGCGTCGAAGACTGCACCGCCATGGACCCGGCGTCCTCGGCGTACCAGACCTGCCTCAACGACCAGGCCGAGGCCGTCGGCGGCATCTTCGCCGCCTTCTTCGGCGTGCTCCTCCTGCTGAGCATCGCCACCATGCTCTACGAGTGGCTGATGATCGCCTTGGTCGGCGCCACGCTCGGCAAGATGGCGCTCGGCCTCCGCGTCGTCAAGGAGAACACGGGCGGCAAGCCGGGTCTCGGCGGCGGCTTCATCCGCTGGATCATCCCGACGCTCGGCTCGATCGTCTGCGGCATCGGCCTGCTCCTCGTCTACCTGTCGCCGTTCTTCGACAGCACCGGCAAGACGCAGGGCTGGCACGACCGTGCCGCCGGCACGGTCGTCATCAAGAAGTAATCCCGCAGCGGGTACCCCGCTGCTCCGAGGGCCGTCCGGCACAGCGCCGGGCGGCCCTCGGCCGTTGTCCGCGGGCTCAGGTCCGTTTCAGGACCGCTTCAGGACCGCGAAGCCGTCCGAGCGGTAGGCGATCTCGTACCGCGCCTCGGGGTGCAGCTGCGCGGCCAGCTGCGCCGGATCCGACACCTGCTGACCCCAGCCGCGCAGGTCGAAGGCGAGGTAGTCCGGGGTGGCGCCCTTGGACGTGCCCACCCAGTAGACCCGGTGGCCGGCCGTGAGGTGCGCGAGGAGCGAGACGTCCGCCTCGACGCTCACCCCCTCCGGGACGGCGTCGACCGCCGCCCGCGCCTCCAGGGTCCGGCTGTCCGTCCTGTACGTCTCCGGCTTCGTGAGCTCCCGCAGCGGCAGGTTCGCGGCGAGGACGAGCCCCACCGCCGTCGCCACCGGGATCACGACCTTCCCGTACGAGACGAGCCAGGCACGCGGCGAGGTGCGGACCGCGCGGACGCCGTCCACGAGGGCCAGGAAGACGACGGGCATGAGGATCGCGCTGTAGTGCCAGTGCATGCCCCAGTGGTTGGGGTCCTGGGAGAGGAAGCGCCAGCCGAGGGTCGGCAGGACGAGCAGGATCAGCGGGGAGCGCAGGGCGAGGAAGCCGGTGATCGCGAGCAGGTAGAACACCATCTCCCACCGCTCGCCCGAGGCGAGGGCGTCGCCGATGACCTGCCCGAAGGAGGTGTCGGCGCCCTGGCCGGTCTTCTCGATCTTGGACCAGTAGTCGTACTGGCCGAGCTTGCTCGCCGCCGGGATCAGGACGAGGACCGTCAGCGCGAAGGCCGCCGTGCCGAAGCCCGCCAGGGCCGCGCCCAGCTTCTTCTGGCCCTTCAGGAAGAGGACCGCGCCGACCATGGCGACGGTGAGGCCCATGTCCTCCTTGACCAGGACGAGCGGGGCCGACCAGGCGGCGGCCGCGGTCCAGCGCCCGAGGAGCAGGGCCCGGCAGGCCAGGGCGAGCAGCGGGACGGCGAAGGCGATCTCGTGGAAGTCGGACTTGACGGCCTCCTGGAGGCCCCAGGACAGCCCGTACGCGATCGTCAGGCCGATGCCGGCGGCCCGGCTGCCGAGGATCTGCTGGGTGGTGCGGCCGACGACCACGGCGGAGGCGGCGAAGAGCGCGGCCTGCCCGAGGAGCAGCGAGGCCGGGGAGGGCCAGATCCAGTAGAGCGGCGCGAGCAGCGCGGTGACGGGGCTGAAGTGGTCGCCGAGTATCTGGAAGCCGGGGCCCTTGATGTCGACGACGGGCGCGCGGAACTCGGCGTACGCCCTGACCGACTGCCCGAAGATCCCGAGGTCCCAGGAGGGCGTGCGGAAGTGCGCGTACTGCACCCAGGAATAGAGGAAGTACAGGCCGCAGAGGACGCCCGCGAGGATCAGGTACGGGCGGAGGGGGGCCGGAGAGAGGCCCTCGGACGGCTCGGCGTCGGTGGACTCCGCAGCGGGCCTGTTCAGTACGTCCAACACCACGTCCCCCACTACCGGCGGCCGACAAAAGAGCCAACCCATTAGAACAGAGTCCACCCGATCGGCGGAGTCGCCGGGCACGCGCACAGGGCCCCCGCGAGCGCGGGAGCCCTGTGTTCAGCGTGGGGTCACCGTCAGTGGAAGAAGTGACGCGTGCCCGTGAAGTACATCGTCACGCCGGCCTTCTGCGCCGCCTCGACGACGAGCTCGTCGCGCATCGAGCCGCCCGGCTGCACGACCGCCTTCACGCCGGCCGCGGTGAGGATCTCCAGGCCGTCGGGGAAGGGGAAGAAGGCGTCGGAGGCGGCGTACGAGCCGCGCGCCCGCTCCTCGCCCGCCCGCTCGACGGCCAGCTTCGCGGAGTCGACGCGGTTGACCTGGCCCATGCCGACGCCGACCGAGGCGCCGTCCTTGGCGAGCAGGATCGCGTTGGACTTGACCGCGCGGCAGGCCTTCCAGGCGAAGGCGAGCTCGGCGAGCTCCTCGGCGGAGAGCGCCTCGCCGGTCGCGAGGGTCCAGTTCGCCGGGTCGTCGCCCTCGGCCTGGAGGCGGTCGGTGACCTGGAGGAGGGCACCGCCGTCGACGGGCTTGACCTCGACCGGGTTGGCCGGGGCGCCCTCGGCCTTCAGGACGCGGATGTTCTTCTTCTTGGCGAGGATCTCGACCGCGCCGTCCTCGTAGCCGGGGGCGACGATGACCTCGGTGAAGATCTCCGCGACCTGCTCGGCCATCGCGACGGAGACCGGGCGGTTGACGGCGATGACGCCGCCGAACGCGGACAGCGGGTCGCAGGCGTGCGCCTTGCGGTGGGCCTCGGCGACGTCGGCGCCGACCGCGATGCCGCACGGGTTGGCGTGCTTGATGATCGCGACGCACGGCTCGGCGTGGTCGTACGCGGCCCGGCGCGCGGCGTCGGTGTCCGTGTAGTTGTTGTAGGACATCTCCTTGCCGTGCAGCTGCTCGGCCTCGGCGAGGCCGCCCGTGCCGTCGACGTAGAGGGCGGCGCCCTGGTGCGGGTTCTCGCCGTACCGCAGGACGTTCTTCCGGGCGTACGTGGCGCCGAGGAAGTCCGGGAAGCCGGAGTCGTCGGCGGCCGCGTAGTCGTCGGCGAACCAGGAGGCCACGGCCACGTCGTACGCGGCGGTGTGCTGGAAGGCCTCGGCGGCGAGCCGCTTGCGGGCGGTCAGGTCGAAGCCGCCGGCCTGGACGGCGGCGAGCACGTCCGCGTACCGCTCGGGGCTGGTGACGATCGCGACCGACGGGTGGTTCTTGGCGGCGGCGCGGACCATCGACGGGCCGCCGATGTCGATCTGCTCGACGCACTCGTCCGGGGTGGCGCCGGAGGCGACCGTCTCGCGGAACGGGTAGAGGTTCACGACGACGAGGTCGAAGGGCTCCACGCCGAGCTCGGCGAGCTGCTCGCGGTGCGACTCCAGGCGCAGGTCGGCGAGGATGCCGGCGTGCACGCGCGGGTGGAGGGTCTTGACGCGGCCGTCGAGGCACTCGGGGAAGCCGGTGAGCTCCTCGACCTTGGTGACCGGAACCCCGGCGGCGGCGATCTTCCCGGCGGTGGAGCCGGTGGAGACGAGCTCGACACCGGCCTCGTGCAGACCGCGGGCCAGCTCCTCGAGCCCCGTCTTGTCGTAGACGCTGACCAGCGCGCGGCGGATGGGCTTAACGGTGTCCGTGTTCACCGACATGAACCTTTCGTCCCTCAATGCGGTAGCCGTGCCGGGCGAGACGCCCCACGACGTCGACGAGCAGCGAGCGCTCGACTTCCTTGATGCGCTCGTGCAGAGCGGCTTCATCGTCCTCGTCCCGCACCTCGACCACGCCCTGGGCGATGATCGGGCCGGTGTCGACACCGTCGTCGACGAAGTGGACGGTGCATCCGGTGACCTTCGCGCCGTAGGCGAGGGCGTCGCGCACCCCGTGGGCACCGGGAAAACTGGGCAGCAGCGCCGGGTGGGTGTTGACGACCCGGCCGCCGAAGCGGGCGAGGAACTCCTTGCCGACGATCTTCATGAAACCGGCCGAGACGACGAGGTCCGGCTCGTACGCGTCGGTGGCCTCGGTCAGCGCGCGGTCCCACTCCTCGCGGGTCGCGTGGTCCTTGACCTTGCACACGAAGGTCGGCAGTCCGGCGCGCTCGGCGCGCTCCAGGCCGACGATGTCCTCGCGGTCGGCGCCGACCGCGACGATCTCGGCGCCGTATCCCTCGGGGTCGGCGGCGATGGCGTCGAGGAGGGCCTGCAGATTGGTACCGGACCCGGAGACCAGGACGACGAGGCGGGCGGCAGCCACTGGGTCACTCTTTCCGTGGTGTTTGTACGGTCGTACGAACGAATCGTGCCCCTCGATACGGGGAACCCTACGAATGGCCCGACGGCAGCAACGATACCGGCACACAGGACGGCCCCCACGGGACGGGGGCGGAGCAGAGCGGTAGCGTCAGGGTCCGACGCCAGCAGGGGCCGTGGACGCGGCCGCGGTCACGACGACAGAGGGAAGACGTTCAGCAGATGCCGGAACGCCAGTCCACGGACGACAACAACCCGTTCGCGCCGCCGCCCGAGGGCCGGCCGGATCAGCCGTGGCAGCCGCGGCGACCGGAGGGCTCGGACGACGACACGTCCGGCACCCCGGACTCGTCGGGGCCGTCCGACGGCCGCTGGAGCCCGCGCCAGCCGGGCCCCTCCCAGGACGGCTTCGGGCGGGGTCCCGAGCGCCGGCAGGGGGGCGGCCAGGGCGGCCCCGAGGGCGGACCCGGGCAGGGCCCCGGACTCCGCTGGGACCCGACGGACCCGGCGCAGCGACGCGCGCGGTACGCGATCCTCTCCGGCATGTGGGGCTTCTTCTTCGCGATCTTCGAGATCCCGGAGCTGGCGCTGCTGCTCGGCGCCCTCGGCCTCTACTGGGCGATCAGCTCGCTGCGCGCCAAGCCGAAGGCCCCGGCCGCGGAAGTGTCACCGACGTCACAGACGCCGGCCCCGCCCGCGGCGGCCCAGACCTCGGGTCAGGGCGCGACCGCCGCGACCGCTCCGCTGCGCTCGATGCGGACGGCGGCGATCAGCGGCCTCGTCGCGTCGAGCCTGGCGCTGATGATCGTCGCGGTGGGCTTCACGATGCAGCTCGTCTACCGGGACTTCTACGAGTGCCGCGACGACGCCCTGACCCACGCGGGCCAGCTGGCCTGCAACGACCTCCTGCCGAAGCCGCTGCGCGCGGGCTTCGGGGTGCGGGAGTAGTCAGTCGGTGGGGGGTGGCGGCGGGGGTGCTTCCCAGGCCGCCGGGAGGTAGTCGTACGGCTCGAAGGCGGGATCGTCGCCGAAGGGGTCGGCGTACGGGGCGGGGCGCGGGGCCGGGTGGGGAGCTGGGTGAGGGGTTGGGTGAGGGGCATCGCCGCCGTCCGGGTCCGGGCCGGTGCGGGTCTCCTCGCCCCCCGCGGCCTCGGGTGCCACGGCGTCCACGGGTCCGGGCGAGGCGGCGACGGGCACGCCGACGGTGACGGGGGCGGGTACCGGAGCAGGGGCGGGCAGCACGGGCGCGGGGGCGCTTGCGGCGGGGACGGGCGCGGGCGCGGGAGCGCGCTCGGGCCTGGGCCTCTCGGAGCGCGGCACCCGGCGGCCCCAGGCCCGCACCCCCAACGCCACCGGCACCCCCGCACCCACGCCCCACAGCACCGCCGCCGCGCCCGCCTGCCACCACACGGGGCCGAACGCCGAGAGCCGGCCGATGCCGAGCGGGCCGCCCGCCGCGCCCGCCAGGACGGCGACGGCCGCCCCGCACCCCCAGGCCGCGCCGAGCGCCGCCAGGGCCGCCTCCCGAGCCGCCCAGGTCCGTGCCGCGCGGCCCACCAGGCGGCCCTGGAGCACGGCGGCGACCAGCGGGACCGCCGCGGTCGCCCAGTGGACCCAGGTACCGCGGCCCTCGGCGGGCAGCGCGGCGAACAGTGGGAAGGGCGGCACG
This sequence comes from Streptomyces nymphaeiformis, assembly GCF_014203895.1. Taxonomy (GTDB): domain Bacteria; phylum Actinomycetota; class Actinomycetes; order Streptomycetales; family Streptomycetaceae; genus Streptomyces; species Streptomyces nymphaeiformis. Next base: position 314,067 of record NZ_JACHJY010000006.1, read on the forward strand.
GCCGGGTCGCCGACGAACCCGAGGGGCGTCGCGAGGGCCCCCGTCCCGAGGGTGAAGCCCGGCCCGAGGCCGTACGCGGCTCCCCAGACGGCCGCGTTCGGCAGCAGCGCCAGGACGAGCAGCAGGACCGTCACCCGACCGGACCACTCCCCCGCGAGACCTTCGAGCGAGGCCTGTGCGCGGGCCGCGTGCCAGGCGAGCGAGACGGCCGCGGCGACCGCGCCGCCGGCGAGCAGCGTCAGGGTCCCGAGCCCGGCGGCGCGCAGGGCGGCGGCCGCCTGCCGCTGCCCGGGCAGGGGGCGGCCGAGGGCCGTCCAGACGCCCGTGCCCGCGGCGCCGGTGACGACGGCGGGGAGCCAGAGTCCGGCGGTGACGAGGTCGGCGGGCAGGGGACCGCTCTCGCTGTAGACGACGACGCCGGCCGCCACGAGCAGGTACCCCCCTGCGACGGCGCCGAAGGCGCCGCCCGGCGAGGGGCGCGGCCGGACCACGTCGTCGCCCGGGTCGAGGGTGTCGCGGGCGGCCCGGTGGACGAGCCAGACGGGCAGGGCGACGAGCAGCAGCGGGACGACGCCGAGGGGGGCGGGGAGGCCGGACAGGGTGTCCGTACGGACCAGGTCGACGCCGTGGGCGAGCAGCCAGATCCCGGCGGCGACGTGCAGGGCGCCGGCGGGACCGCTGTCGGGGTACGGGGAGCTGATCCAGGCCGCGATCACCAGGACGGCGAGGGCGCCGAGACCGAGCCCGGCGGCGACCGCGCCCCGGACGCAGGCGGTGGCGAGCGCGGCGGAACGGCCGCCCTGGACCAGGGGGTGCGGCTCGGTCACATGGGTCACGGGGCCATGCTGCCAACGACACGCGCTTTCGCCGCGTAACAGGCAAACCTCCGTTGTGTCGCTCAATATACGTTTATGTACTTTTCCGCCCAGAGCAGCTCTGCGGGAGGTCGACGCCGATGAGCCGGAGCACCGCGGATTCCGCATCCTCCGCCGCCCTGCCGACCCCGAAGGAGCGGCGCAGGTTGCGTGAGGCCCTCGCCCTCACCGAGGAGCAGGTCGCCGAGGCCATGGGCGTCACGAAGGCCACGATCAGATCCTGGGAAACGGGCCGCTCAGCTCCCCGAGGCCGCAAACGCGAGGCGTACGCCCGCCTGCTGGGCGAGGGAGAGGCCGGGGCACACGCGGCGCAGGCACAAGCACAGGCCGAGGCCGAGGCCCAGCCGGGCCGGGCCGAGGCGCAAGCGGTGCGGGCCCAGGCGGAGGCAGTGCAGGCCCGGGCAGAGGGCGTGCAGGCCCGGGCAGAGGGCGTGCAGGCCCGGGCAGAGGGCGTGCAGGCCCAGGCCGAGGGCGAACCGGGTCGGCCGCAGGCCGCGGCCGAGGCGCAGGCCCATGTGGCTCGGCCGCAGGCACAGGCACAGCCCCCCGCTTCGGGGAACGTGCGGCCGCGGGCTGCGGGCAAGCGGGCCGCCAAACCGCCTCGGGGGCCGGTCCCGGTTCCGGGGATCGCCGCCGGGCCCGGGCGGAACGGGGCCTCCAAGGAGCCCGAGCGGCTGAAACCGGTGGATGCCCCGGCCGAACCGGGCCTCACTCCCGAGGAGGCGTTCGACGCGCTGTACGCGTACGCCGCGCCGGGCCTGGTCCACCAGACGTATCTGCTGACCGGGCGCCGCAGGCTCTCCCGCGAGGCCGTCGAGCGCGCGTTCCACCACGCGTGGGACCACTGGCCCGAGGTCGCCGTGGACGCGGACCCGGTGGGCTGGGTGCGGGCGACGGCGTACGAGTACGCCCTCTCCCCCTGGCACCGGTTCCGCCGCGCCCACAAGCACCCCGACGCCCCGCCGACCGAGGCGAACCGCCGGGCGCTGCTCGGCGCGCTGCTCGAACTGCCGCCGCCGTACCGCCGTACCGTCCTGCTCTACGACGGGCTCGGCCTGGACCTGCCGGAGACGGCCGCCGAGACGGAGGCGAGCACGCCCGCCGCCGCGAACCGGCTGCTGCACGCCCGTACGGTCATCGGGAAGCGGCTGCCCGAGCTCGCCGAGCCGGAGGCCCTGCACCGGCGCCTGAGCGCGCTGGTCGCGGAGGCCCCGACGGCGACCCTGCCGGCCGCCCGTACGGTCCGGTCGGGCAGCGAGCGCCAGCGCCGCAAGTGGACGCGGGTGGTGCTCGGCGTGACGGCGGTCCTGATCGGCGTCACCGGCTTCACGGCGGCGACCGCGCCCACCCGCTACATCCCGGTCAACGCCCCCGGCGAGACCGTCAACGGCGTGCCGGTGCGCGGCGGCCCGCAGAAGCTCCGCCCGGAGGACCTGGAGCTCCGCGAGAAGCTGCGCTCCGAGCCCAACCCGGGCCCGGAGCGGCTGGTCCCGGCGGTCGAGTGACCCTTTCCGAAACGAAGCGGGCCCCGCCCCCACCCGGTTTCCCAGGAGGGGGCGGGGCCCGCTCACGTACTGCCCGCCGTCAGGCTGCCGTGCGAATCAGCCCGATCAGCGGATTCAGCCGTTTCGGCCGTTTAGCCGATTCAGCCCGCGAGGATCGCGCGCGCCAGCTTGGCCGTCTCGGTCGGCGTCTTGCCGACCTTGACGCCGGCGGCCTCGAGGGCCTCCTTCTTCGCCGCGGCGGTGCCGGAGGAGCCGGAGACGATGGCGCCGGCGTGGCCCATGGTCTTGCCCTCGGGCGCGGTGAAGCCCGCGACGTAGCCGACGACCGGCTTGGTGACGTTGGCCTTGATGAAGTCGGCCGCACGCTCCTCGGCGTCGCCGCCGATCTCGCCGATCATGACGATCAGGTCGGTGTCGGGGTCCGCCTCGAACGCCGCGAGGGCGTCGATGTGCGTGGTGCCGATGACCGGGTCGCCACCGATGCCGACGGCGGAGGAGAAGCCGAGGTCACGGAGCTCGTACATCATCTGGTACGTCAGCGTGCCGGACTTCGAGACCAGGCCGATGCGGCCCGGCTTCGTGATGTCGCCCGGGATGATGCCGGCGTTGGACTGGCCCGGGGTGATGAGACCGGGGCAGTTCGGGCCGATGAGGCGGGTCTTGTTGCCCTTCTCGACGGCGTACGCGTAGAACGCGGCCGAGTCGTGGACGGCGATGCCCTCGGTGATGACGACGGCGAGGGGGATCTCGGCGTCGATCGCCTCGACGACGGCGGCCTTCGCGAAGGCCGGCGGCACGAAGAGGACCGAGACGTTGGCGCCGGTCTCCTTCATGGCCTCGGCGACGGTGCCGAAGACCGGGACCTCGGTGCCGTCGAAGTCGACCTTGGTGCCGGCCTTGCGCGGGTTCACGCCGCCGACGATGTTGGTGCCGTCACCCAGCATGAGCTTGGTGTGCTTCATGCCCGTGGCACCGGTCATGCCCTGGACGATGACCTTGCTGTCCTTGTTGAGGAAGATAGCCATGGCTGTGGTTTCCCCTGTCCCTTACTTCGCAGCCGCGAGCTCGGCGGCCTTGTCGGCCGCGCCGTCCATGGTGTCCACGCGCTGCACGAGCGGGTGGTTGGCGTCCGACAGGATCTTGCGACCCAGCTCCGCGTTGTTGCCGTCGAGGCGCACGACCAGCGGCTTGGTGACCTCTTCGCCCTTGGAGGCGAGGAGCTCCAGGGCCTGGACGATGCCGTTGGCGACCTCGTCACAGGCGGTGATGCCACCGAAGACGTTGACGAACACGGACTTGACGTCCGCGTCGCCCAGGATGATCTCCAGGCCGTTCGCCATGACCTCGGCGGAGGCGCCGCCGCCGATGTCGAGGAAGTTGGCCGGCTTCACGCCGCCGTGGTTCTCACCGGCGTACGCGACGACGTCCAGGGTCGACATGACCAGGCCGGCGCCGTTGCCGATGATGCCGACCTCGCCCTCCAGCTTGACGTAGTTGAGGCCCTTGGCCTTGGCGGCAGCCTCGAGCGGGTTGGCTGCGGCCTTGTCCTCGAGCGCCTCGTGCTCGGGCTGACGGAAGTCGGCGTTCTCGTCGAGGGACACCTTGCCGTCGAGGGCCAGGATGTCGCCGGAGGCGACCTTGGCCAGCGGGTTGACCTCGACGAGGAGCGCGTCCTCGGCGACGAAGGTCTTCCACAGGGTCACGAGGACCTCGGCGACCTTCTCGGCGACCTCGGCCGGGAACTGGGCCTCGGCGACGATCTCGCGGGCCTTCTCGATGTCGACGCCCTTGTTGGCGTCGACCGGCACCTTCGCGACCTTCTCGGGGGTCGACGCGGCGACCTCCTCGATGTCCATGCCACCGGCGACGGAGGCGATCGCGAGGAAGGTGCGGTTGGTGCGGTCGAGGAGGTACGAGACGTAGTACTCCTCGACGATCTCCGGAGCGGTCTCCGCGATCATCACCTTGTGGACCGTGTGGCCCTTGATGTCCATCCCGAGGATGTCCGTCGCGCGGGCGACGGCCTCGTCCGGGGTGGCGGCCAGCTTGACGCCGCCGGCCTTGCCGCGGCCACCGACCTTCACCTGCGCCTTGACGACCGACTTGCCGCCAAGACGCTCGGTGGCCTCGCGCGCCGCCTCAGGCGTGTCGATGACTTCACCGGCCAGCACCGGTACACCGTGCTTGGCGAAGAGGTCCCTCGCCTGGTACTCGAACAGGTCCACGCGCGTCCGTCCCTTTTCTGATGATCGCGGTTCGTTGTCTGCGTGGGCGTGCCGCGAAGGGCAACGTGACTGCGCTGTCACAAGGGAGGCGTGCACGGAGTCCGTGGACGCGGCATGTCCGTCTCGCAGGTTATCCCCGAGGGCCGTGGGTCCCTAAATCGCAGATCACAACAGAGCGGTGATACGGGTCACAGACCGTACGGGTCGGGGGGCTGTCCGTAGGGGTGGGGGGAGGGGCCCGGAAGCCCCGCGCGGCAGGCGGGGACTGGTCTCCGCGCCCCTCACGACGCGCCGGGCGCGAGGGTGAGGGCCGTTCCGCCACGTGTGTGATATGGACCTCAATCGGGTCGCGGGCGCCCGAGTGGGTGGTCCCTCGGCGACGGATTCCGCACCGCTCACGGCTCGGGTATCGGCAGGGGCCGCTTCTCCAGGGCGGCCGCCATGATCTCCGGGAACAGGTCGGGGGTGCAGGCGAAGGCCGGGACGCCGAGCGCGGCGAGCGCCGCCGCGTGGTCCCGGTCGTAGGCGGGGGCGCCCTCGTCGGAGAGCGCGAGCAGCGCGACGAACTGGACGCCGGAGGCCTTCATCGCCGCGACCCGCTTCAGCATCTCGTCACGGATGCCTCCCTCGTACAGATCGCTGACGAGGACGACGACAGTGTCGGCGGGACGCGTGATCCGCGACTGGCAGTAGGCGAGGGCGCGGTTGATGTCGGTGCCGCCGCCGAGCCGGGTGCCGAAGAGGACGTCGACCGGGTCGTCGAGCTGCTCGGTCAGGTCGACGACGGAGGTGTCGAAGACGACGAGGCGGGTGGCGAGCGACCGCATCGAGGCGAGCACCGCGCCGAAGACGGCGGCGTGCACGACGGAGGCGGCCATGGAGCCCGACTGGTCGACGCAGAGCACGATCTCCTTCCGGACCGCCCGGGAGGCGCGCCCGTGGCCGACGAGCCGCTCGGGGACGACCGTGCGGTGCTCGGGCAGGTAGTGCTTGAGGTTGGCGCGGATCGTGCGGTCCCAGTCGATGTCGCGGTGGCGGGGGCGGCTGATCCGGGCGGAGCGGTCGAGCGCACCGCCGACGGTGGCGCGGGTGCGGGTGGCGAGGCGCCTCTCCAGGTCGTCGACGACCTTGCGGACGACGGCCCGGGCGGTCTCCCGGGTCGTCTCGGGCATCGCCTTGCCGAGGGAGAGGAGGGTGCCGACGAGGTGCACGTCGGCCTCGACGGCCTCCAGCATCTCCGGCTCCAGGAGGAGGGTGGCGAGCCCGAGCCGGTCGATCGCGTCGCGCTGCATGACCTGGACGACGGAGCTCGGGAAGTACGTGCGGATGTCGCCGAGCCAGCGGGCGACGGAGGGCGCGGAGGCGCCGAGCCCGGCCGAGCGGTGACCGCTGTCGGCCGTGCGGTCGTAGAGCGCGGTGAGGGCCCGGTCCATGGCGGCGTCGGTGCCGGTGAGCGCCCGGCCTGTGCCGTCGGCGTCGCCGCCGCCCAGGACGAGGCGCCAGCGCCGCAGCCGCTCGTCGTCGGTGAGGGTTGTGGTCATGCGGGGGCCTCCGTTCCGAGGGTTCCGGGGGTTCCGAGGATGAGGTGGAGCAGCGGCAGTACGGCGTCGGCGCGCGCGGGGTCGGGGGTGGGGGCGAAGCCGGGCGGGAAGGTGTCGTACGCGGCGGCGCGACCATGGGCCGGACCGCGCGCGACGAGCTCCCCGAGGGTGCGGCGCACCCCCTGCTCGTACCCGGAGAAGGTGCGCCGCAGCAGCGGCAGGACATCGGCGAACGCCCCGGCCGGGACGGACGTCAGCCAGGCGTCGACCAGCCCGAGGAGCCGCTCGTCGTGCACGAGGAGCAGCCCGCCGCCGGAGGCCCCGCCGACGAACCCGTCGATCCAGCCGGCGGCGTCACCGGGCGGGACGCCGGGAGACAGGGCGCGGCTCATGAGCCGCCCGGCCTCGCCGCCCCCGACCCACCCCCCGTCGACCAGCAACCGAGCGGCCCGCCCCCGCAGAACACCGGGTACCCGCTCCCGCCCGGCAAGCACCCGGAGCACACCGACCCAGCGGTGGAGGAGACCGTCCGCGCCCCGGGGGCGGCCGGGGTCGCCGGGGCGGCCCGGGTCGCCAGGGCGGTCGGGGTCGCCAGGGCGGTCGGGGTCGCCGGGGCGGTCGGGGCGGTCCGGGTCGTCGAGGCCGTTCGCGCTCTCGGGGCGGTCCGCGAGGAGGCCGATCGATGTGTGGACGGCGTCGAGCCGGTCCCGCATCTGCGCGGCGGCGTCCGTGTCGAGGGCGGCGCAGGCGGGTGGCAGGCCGACGCAGATCCGCTCGGCGAGCCCGGCGGCGACCTCGCCGAGGGCGGTCGTGCCGGTGCCGCGGACGTCGCCGTAGCGCAGGGCGCGGGCCAGCGCCGGGAGGGCCTGGGCGAGGTGGGCGACGTCGGTGTCGAGCGCGGCCCGGTCGGCGAGCGCCCGCATGACGACGGGCAGCGCGTCCGTGAGCCCGGCGAGGAGGCACTGCTCGGCGAGGGCCGTGATGTCGCCGAGGGCGGTCGCGGCGAGGGCGCGGGACTCGGCCCGGGCGGTGGCGGCGGCCTCGACGGTGGTGCCCCAGACGCCGGCCTCGGCGACCCGGACGTGCAGTTCGGGCTCCCAGCGCAGCCGCCAGGTCTCCCGGAAGGTGCCGGTGCCGGACCGTCCGGCGGCCGGCTCGCCCCAGGGGACGCCGAGGAGGCGCAGCCGGTGCAGCAGGCGGCTGCGCTCGCCGTCGGTGTCCTTGCGGAGGTCGAGTCCGAGCTCGCGCTCCTGCGCCTCGGGCTTGAGGCGCAGGGTGCGCTGGCGGCGGGCCAGATCGCGCTGGAGGGGTACGGCGGGGGCGGCGGCCGGGACCTCGCCGAGGACGTCGCCGACGACGAGGCGGTCGCGGACGAGGTCGAGCGGCACGTCGGAGCCCTCGCAGAGGACGGCGCGGACGGCGTCGGTCGTCTCGTCGAGGCCGGGGCGCGGACGGCCGCGCAGGGCGGCGAGGGTCTCGGCGAGCCGGACGGCCTCGATGACGTGGGCGGAGGAGACGGGGTGGTCCTCGGCCCTGAGGAGGCCGGCGACCTTGGTCATCCAGCGCTCGACGGGCCGGTCGGGGGCGGCGAAGAGGTGCGCGTACCAGCCGGGCGCGTCGATCCCGGCGCCGTAGCCGGAGCGGCGGGCGAGCCTGCGGTGGGTCCAGGGGACCCAGGTCAGCTCGGCCTTCGCCCGGGGCAGGCCCTTCAGGAGGGCCTTGTCGGCCGCGACGGTGGTCCTGCGGGTGAGCGCGGGCAGGTGCCAGGCGCCGCAGACGACGGCGACGGAGTCCCCGAACTCCTTGCGGGCGGCGCGCAGCTTGAGCCGCATGTGCGCCTCGCGGACGAGGTCGCGGGGGTGGCCGCCGTGGCCGTACGTCTCGCGGAGGGCGCCCATGGCCTCGGCGAGGGCGGTGAAGGGGGCGGTGGGGTCGCCGTCGGCGCGCAGCTCGACGACGTCCTCCCACCAGCGCTCGGCGTCCTCGTACCCGGCGGCCCGGGCGAGTTCGGCGACGGGGTCGATCCGCAGGCCGCTGCCGCTGACTTCGTCCTCCTCGTCGGTCCAGGTGGGGTCGGCGGCGGCGAGGGTGTGGGCGGCGGGCAGGTCGACGAAGCGGACGGCGGCGCCGTGGTCGAGGGCCCAGCGGATCGCGACCCACTCGGGCGAGAACGCGGCCATCGGCCAGAACGCGGCCCGCCCGGGGTCGTCCACGGCGTGGGCGAGCAGGGCGACGGGCGGCCGCATGTCCGGGTCGGCGGCGAGCGCGACGAGGGCGTCGGCCTCGGCGGGCCCCTCGACGAGGACCGCGTCGGGCCGCACCGCATCGAGCGCGGCCCGCACCCCCCGCGCGGACCCCGGCCCGTGATGCCGCACCCCGAGCAGCAGGGGCCCGTCCGGCCGGGCGGCGAGACCGCCCGAGCCGAGGCCGGGGTCCGCGGTCGGGGCGGCATCGGCGGGCCCGGCCGAGCCGGAGTCGGAGCCGGAGCCGGAGCCGGAGCCGGAGCCGGAGTGCGACGCCTCGTGCGCGTCCGGCGCCCGCGACGGGTCCGGCACCCGATCCGCGTCCGGGGTCGTCGCCGTGGCCGTCATGCGCTCACCTCGCGGCAGGCGCGGTAGAAGTCCTTCCAGCCGTCTCTCTCCCGCACGACCGTCTCCAGGTACTCCTGCCAGACGACCCCGTCGGCCGCCGGGTCGCGGACGACCGCGCCGAGGATGCCGGCGGCGACGTCGGCGGGGCGCAGGACGCCGTCGCCGAAGTGGGCGGCGAGGGCGAGTCCGCCGGTGACGACGGAGATCGCCTCGGCCGTGGAGAGCGTCCCCGAGGGGGACTTGACCCTCGTCCGGCCGTCGGTCGTGACCCCGTCCCGCAGCTCGCGGAAGACGGTGACGACCCGGCGGATCTCGTCGGCGCCGTCGGGCAGGGCGGGCAGTTCGAGGGAGCGTCCGAGCTGCTCGACCCGGCGGGAGACGATGTCGACCTCGGCCTCGGGGGTCGCGGGCAGCGGGAGCACGACGGTGTTGAAGCGGCGACGCAGGGCGCTGGAGAGCTCGTTGACGCCCCGGTCCCGGTCGTTGGCGGTGGCGATCAGGTTGAAGCCGGGGACGGCCTGCACCTCCTGCCCCAGCTCGGGGACCGGCAGGGTCTTCTCGGACAGGATCGTGATGAGCGTGTCCTGCACGTCGGCGGGGATGCGGGTGAGTTCCTCGACGCGGGCGGTCATGCCCTGGGTCATCGCGCGCATGACGGGGCTGGGGACGAGGGCGTCCCGGCTGGGCCCGTGGGCGAGGAGCTGCGCGTAGTTCCAGCCGTACCGGATGGCCTCCTCGGGCGTGCCGGCGGTGCCCTGCACGAGGAGGGTGGAGTCGCCGCTGACGGCGGCGGCGAGGTGCTCGGAGACCCAGGTCTTGGCGGTGCCGGGGACGCCGAGCAGGAGCAGCGCCCGGTCGGTGGCGAGCGTGGTGACGGCGACTTCCACGATGCGGCGCGGTCCGACGTACTTGGGCGTGATGACGGTCCCGTCGGGGAGCGTGCCGCCGAGGAGGTAGGTGGCGACGGCCCAGGGCGAGAGGCGCCAGCGGGCGGGCCGGGGCCGGTCGTCGGCGGCGGCGAGGGCCGCGAGTTCACGGGCGAAGGCGTGCTCGGCGTGCGGCCGCAGGGCCTCGGCCGTGGTCTGCGGCCGTCCCGGTCCGGTGTCCGTCTCGACACCGGAACCGGGCGTGGCGATGGTTTCGGGCACGGGCATGGATCCCCCTCCAGATCGTTCGACCTGCTGTGCGATCCACCGTGCACCATCCCACTGACAATCGACCGTCGACCGGATGTCGCCGCTGGTCAGGGCCGGTTGGGGAGCTGAGGGAGGGTCAGCCGACGATCGGGGAGACGGCGACGCAGCCGCCCGCCATCGCCTGCTCGCCCTTGGCCTCCTTGATGACCTTGCCGGCGTGGATGACCTTGCAGCTGAGGCCGGCGGGGTCGAGCGAGATCGGCATGACGGCCGGCGGCATGATGCCCTTCAGGGTCACCGTCTTCTTCCACGGCGTGGCCGGCTTCTTCTCGGTCTCGATCTTCGGCTCCATCGCGGTGCCGCCGCCGGCGTGGTAGTCGATCGACTCGATGCCCTTGCCGCTGACCTCGTACGTGACCTCGTAGGTCTCGTTGACGGACTTGTCGACCTGGTCGGCGGCCTTCTCGGCGACCTCGGAGCAGGCCCCGAGTCCGAGGGCGAGGCCGGCGACGGCGAAGGCCGAAACGGCGGTGCGGGCGGTGCGCTTCATGGGGTCCCCTGGGCGGCGTGGTGCGGTTCGTCGGTCGCCGCAGACAACCGTAAAGGGATAGTAAAGTCAAGTCGTCGCTCCCCACCGCCACCCCTCCTCGAACCACCAGGTCAGGGGCGTTGTCAGTGGCGCCCTCTACCGTCGAGGACATGAATGCCATGGGGGAGCACTGGACGGTGGAACAGGTGCTGGCACTCGCTCCTGACGAAGCGTCACGAGGAGCGGGGGCCGAGCTCGGCGCGGCCGGGCCCTGGTCGGAGACGGGGTGCGGCGACGGCGCCGTCTGGGGGCTGTGCAAGGGCAGCGGGAGCGTGCCGTACCGGACGGTCGTCGACACCACGGGGCCCGCGTACTCCTGCGACTGCCCCAGCCGGAAGTCCCCCTGCAAGCACGCGCTCGGCCTGCTGCTGCTCCGCGCGGCCGACGGGATCGCCGCCGGGGACTCCCCCGCGCCGGACTGGGCCGCGAGGTGGCTCACCGCGCGGCGCGGGCGGGCCGGGAGCGCAGGCGGGCGGGGCGGGGACGCGGCCCCGGGGGCGACGGCGGACCCCGAGGCGGCGCGCCGCCGGGCCGAGCGCAGGGCGGCCCGGATCACCGCGGGCGCCCAGGAGTTGGAGGAGCGGCTCGCCGATCTGCTGCGCGGCGGGCTGGCGGCGGCCGGGCAGGCGGGGTACGGGCTGTGGGAGGAGACGGCGGCCCGCATGGTCGACGCCCAGGCGCCGGGGCTGGCCGGGCGGGTCAGGGAGCTGGGGGCGATACCGGGCTCGGGGCCGGGCTGGCCGGTGCGGCTCCTGGAGGAGTGCGCGCTGACCCATCTCCTCGACCGGGCGTGGCTGGCGGCGGACCGGCTGCCCGCCCCGTTCGCGGCGACGGTACGGACCCGGGTGGGCCTCACCGCCCCGGCCGACGGCGTCCCGGTGCGGGACCACTGGCTGGTCCTCGCCCAGTACGACGCGGCCGACGCACGGCTGACGACCCGCCGGATCTGGCTGCACGGCACGACGACCGGGCGCACCGCGCTCCTGCTCTCCTTCGGCGCGGCGGGCAGAGCACCCCAACTCGCGCTCCCCGTCGGCACACTGCTCGACGGCGAGCTGACCCCGCACACCGGCTCGGGCCAGGTGCGGGCGGAACCGGGCGAGCGGTTCGTCCCGGTCGCGGGCCCCGTCGCGCCGCCGGCGGGCGGCCCGGTCGGCGCGGCCCTCGACGCGTACGGCCGCGCGCTGGCCGAGGACCCGTGGCTGGACTCGTGGCCGGTGACGCTGACCGGGGTCGTACCGGCGCCCGCGGAGTACGGCTGGCAACTCGCCGACGCCGACGGCCGCGAGGCGCTGCCGCTGACACCCGCCGCCCAGTCGCGCCCTGGCCTCTGGCGCCTGGTCGCCCTGTCCGGCGGCGCCCCGGTGACCGTCTTCGGGGAGGTCGGACACCGGGGGTTCACCCCGCTCGCCGCCTGGTCGCCGGAGACCCCCGGCGAGACGGTCCCCCTCATATGACACCCGGCCACCGCGCACCGACCCACCGGAGGAGCCCGATGGACACGACCACCGCGCCCGCCGAGACGGCGGGAGACACGACCGACGACGACACGAGCCGTACGACCACGACCGACGGCGGCGTGGGCCGCACGACCACGACCGACCACGACGCAAGCCGTACGACCACGGCCGCACCCGCCGAGCGGGCCGCGCCGTCGACCCCGACCCGGCCGGAAGCCACGGCCACGGTCACGACCGCCGCCACCACCGCGTCCGGCTCCGCCCGCGCCGGGGCACCCTGGGAGGAGCTCGTCAGCTCGGCGATGCTGGGGACGGACCGGCGGCCGCCCGCCGGGCTCGCGGCCACAACGGCGGCCAGGGACATGCCGGGTGCGCTGCTCGGCGCCGCCGCGCTGCACACCGTACGGCGCAGGGCGGGGCTGCGGCCCGGGCCCGCCGCGCCCCTGCCGGAGCCCGCTCCGGAAGACCCCCGCGCACCGCTGCCCGAGGCCGCCCGGCTGCGCCTCGACCAGCTGCTCGCCGGGCGGGCCGCACCCTCGCCCGCCGGGCGGCGCGGGGCCGCCCCCGACCTGGCCGAGCTGCTCCCCCAGTGGCTGGCCCTCGCCAACCGGCACGGCTACAAGGCTCCGCCCGCCGCCCTGCCGGCGCTGCTCGACGCGGCCAGGGCCCGCACCGATCTGCGGCCCCAGGCGCTGCGCCTGGCCGGTCCGCGGGGACTGTGGCTGGCCCGGCTCAACCCCGAATGGCGGTTCGCCCTCCGGGGCACGGGCGCGGGCGGCCGGCTCCCGTCCGCGCAGGACCCGGAGGGGGTGCGCGCGCTGTGGGACGAGGGCCTGTTCGCCGAGCGGGTCGCCCTGCTGACCGCCGTGCGGACCGAGGATCCGGCCGCGGGGCGCGCGCTCCTCGCGTCGACCTGGTCGGCCGAGCGGGCGGAGGACCGGCTGATGTTCCTGGACTCGCTGCGTACCGGACTGTCCGACGCCGACGAGGAGTTCCTGGAGGAGGCCCTCGGCGACCGCAGCCGCAACGTCCGGGCCACCGCCGCCGAGCTGCTCTCCGCCCTGCCGGCCTCCGCCCTCGCGGGCCGGATGGCGGGCCGGGCCGCGACCTGCGTCGGCCTGGACCGGACGGCCCCGGTACCGACCATCGCCGTCGAGGCCCCGCACGAGTGCGACGCGGCGATGCAGCGGGACGGCCTGGTGGCGACGCCCCCGGCGGGGCGGGGCGAGCGTTCCTGGTGGCTGGGCCAGCTCGTCGAGGCGGCGCCGCTGCCGTCCTGGCCGGCCAGGTTCGGGGGGCGCGGTCCGGAGGAGATCGTGGCGCTGCCGGTCGCCGACGACTGGCAGGGCGAGCTGCACGCGGCCTGGTGCCGGGCCGCCGTGCGGCAGCGGGACCCCGCGTGGTCGCGGGCGCTGCTCGGCTCCCCCGCGGTCCCGCCCGCGACGGGCCCCGGCACCTCGTCCCTGGCGGAGCGCGCCCAGCTCCTGTCGACGCTGCCCGTGGAGGAACGGGCGCGCTGGGTCGCCTCGTTCGTCGCGGCGCACGGCCTGTCGGAGGCGTTCCAGCTGCTCGGGGTCTGCGCCGTCCCCTGGGCGGAGCCGCTGGGCGCGGCCGTGATCGACGCCCTCGACATCGCACGGGAGGCGGGCAGTTACCCGTGGAGCTTCAGCGGGGTGATGGGCCTGGCGGAGCGCTGCCTGGCTCCGGAGGCGGCGCGACAGCTGGAGTCCCTGACGGCCCGCCCGGACGAGGCGGAGGACAGCTCCCCCGGCGCGGGCGACTACTGGGCGGAGGCCTTCCAGCGCCTGGTCTCCACCCTCCGCCTCCGCGCGACGATGCACGCGGAACTCACACCGTGAGGTGCGGGCCGTCCGGAAGGCTCACGCCGTGACGCGCGGTTCACCCGAAAGGCTCACGCCGTCACGCGCGCCGGGTGCCGGACCGGGTCCCGAAACGCCGACAGGGCCCCGTACGGGAGGGCCCTGTCGGAGGACGAGCACCGGGCAGCGGACAAGCGCCGCTCAGCGGCACAAGCACCGCGCAGCGGTTACGCGGCGACGCGGATGTTCGCGTTCACCCAGTCGACGATGGACGCGGTCGTCGCGCCCGGCGTGAAGATCTCCGCCACGCCCTTCTCCTTCAGCGGCGGGATGTCCGCGTCGGGGATGATGCCGCCGCCGAAGACCTTGATGTCCTCCGCGTCGCGGTCCTTGAGGAGCTCCAGGACCTTCACGAACAGCGTGTTGTGCGCCCCGGAGAGGATCGAGAGGCCGATCGCGTCGGCGTCCTCCTGGATCGCGGTGTCGACGATCTGCTCGGGCGTCTGGTGGAGCCCGGTGTAGATGACCTCCATGCCCGCGTCGCGGAGCGCCCTCGCGATGACCTTGGCCCCGCGATCGTGGCCGTCGAGACCCGGCTTGGCGACGACCACGCGGATCGGACCGCTCACACCCATCACTGCCTCCACATGCGACCCCCGCGCCTCTTTGCCGGGGAGGTGAACGAACGTTATCCCCAGCATCCCGCACCCGGCCGTTTCGCGGTGGCCACCGAGGGGGAAATCACACGTGGGACATGTTCGCTCTGCGTCGTCCCCGCTTTCGGGCCCTCCTCCTGGGCCCACCAGCCGCAAGCGGGGCCGGTCGCGAAGGGAGCCGCGACGAGGTCGCCGCGCCCCGTGCCGTCGTCCGTACGGCACGGGGCGCGGCGGACCGGCGTACCGTTCGGCCCCGCGTGCCGTACGGGAGGCCGGCCATGGAGCTCGGCAAAGTCACCGCCCTGATGAAGGCCACCGCGCTGGAGATCGCGATCCTCACCGGCCATCTCGTCCTCTACCCGTCCGGGATCGTCGCCGAGCGGCTCTCCCCCGCCAAGACCCCGGCCAAGCCCCCGGCCGAGACGCCCACCCCGACGCCCACCCCGGCGGCCACCGAGCCCCCCGCGCCGCCCACGCCCCTCGCCCAGGGCCCCCGCCCGGTCGTCCTCCTGCACGGCTTCGTCGACAACCGTTCGGTCTTCGTCCTGCTGCGCCGCTCCCTCCTCCGGAACGGCCGTGACTGCGTCGAGTCGCTCAACTACTCCCCGCTCACGTGCGACCTGCGGGCCGCCGCCGAGCTGCTCGGCCGCCGGGTGGACGAGATCCGCGCCCGTACCGGACACGAAGAGGTCGACATCGTCGGGCACAGCCTGGGCGGGCTCATCGCCCGCTATTACGTACAGCGACTGGGCGGCGACACCAGGGTGCGCACCCTGGTCATGCTCGGCACCCCGCACGCGGGCACGAGGGTGGCCCCGCTCGCCGACGCGCATCCGCTGGTGCGGCAGATGCGGCCCGGTTCGGAGGTCCTGCGGGAGCTCGCCGGGCCCGCGCCGGGCTGCCGGACGCGGTTCGTGAGCTTCTGGAGCGATCTGGACCAGGTGATGGTGCCGGTGGAGACCGCCAGCCTCGACCATCCCGACCTGCTCGTGCACAACGTGCGGGTGAGCGGGATCGGCCATCTCGCGCTGCCCGTGCATCCGACGGTGGCCGCGGGGGTCCGCGAGGCGCTCGACGCGGGCGGTCCGGCCGTCTCCGGGGCGCGGGAGGAAGGGCCGGGCGCCACCTCCGTCGCCTGACCGCGCGACACCGTTCTTCGAACGTTCATCGAACACAAGGCCAAAGCTCTCCACCCGACCTGGCAAAACGCGGCCGATTGCCCGTTTCCTGTGGGCCCAAACCCTGCGGAAGATTGTCCGCCGCGCGTACCGCCGGGTACAGTCGCGCCACTGCTTACCCCCGGGACACCCCTCACGGGCCCGCCCCGGACTGGTCCTGCTGCCGAGGCGAGAGAGACGTTGGTGAACGACCAGCACCCCCACGCCGGGTACGTCGGAGACGGCGCCCACACCACCGGCAGCTTCGCCATCGACCCGCTGTTCGGTGCCTACCCCGGCGGTCAGGCCGACCACAGCGGTCAGTGGGACCTCGGTCAGTACGCCGCCACCGGCACCTACGCGACGACGGGGCAGTACGACACCACCGGGCAGTACGACACGACCGGCCAGTGGGACACCACGGGCCAGTGGAACGCCGCCGCCTCCTACGACGCCACCGGCGCGTACGCGACCACCGCGACGCAGTACGACACCACCGGGCAGTGGGACGCCTCCGCCTGGACCGAGGCCCAGCACACCGGCCAGTACGAGAACGTCCACGCCGGTGCCTACGCCGCCCAGGGCACGTACGGCCACGAGGCCTACGACGCCACCGGCCAGTGGGCCGCCCCCGCCTTCGCGACCGAGACCGGCGCCTTCGACGCGACCGCGTGGAACCACGCGACCCCGGAGCCCGAGCCGGTCGTCCCCCAGCAGTACACCCCGCAGGCGGAGCACACCGCCGAGTTCGCCTTCGAGTACGCCCCCGAGGCGCACGAGGACCACGAGGGCCACGCCTCCGCCGAGGACGACGAGACCTACGCCCCGGAGGCCCTCGCCGACGGCGAGGACGACACGTACCACGACGGGTACGACCACGACGCGTACGACGACGGGTACGACCACGACCCGTACGACGAGGAGCCGGACGCCGGGCCCGCCGTCGAGATCCGTACGGACGCGCCCGTCGCCGGACGCCCCGTGCGCCGCTCCTCCGGCGGCAACCGCGGCCGTCGCCGTACCCCCGCCAAGCGGTCCGCGCTGCTGACCGTCGCCGTCCCCTCCGCCTGCGTCATGGGGGTCGCCGGCATCGCCGCCGCCTCCGTCGGCGGCCTCACCGGCCCCACCACGAGCGACTCGCAGAAGAGCAACACGACCGCGCTCGCCGCCGCCGACCCGGCCTCGGTGAAGCAGGTCGCCGCCAACAGCGCGCTCGACACCCAGCTCGCCGCACTCAGCGCCGACGCCCGCGACTTCGGTGACCGCGCCAGCCGCACCCAGGAGCGCATCGACCTCCGGGCCCGCCAGGCGGCCGACAAGAAGAAGCGCGAGGAGGAAGCGGCCCGCAAGGAGGCCATGCGTCCCAAGTTCGCGCTGCCCGTGGCGCTGCACCGGCTCAGCGCGCGCTTCGGCCAGTCGGGCGTCAACTGGATGTCCGTGCACACCGGGATCGATTTCCCCGTGTTCACCGGCACACCCGTGATGGCCGCGACGGACGGCACCGTCCGCACCCAGCTGAACAGCGCCTACGGCAACATGGTCATCGTGACCGCCCCGGACGGCACCGAGACCTGGTACTGCCACCTCAGCAGCGCCAAGATCCGCTCGGGTTACGTGAAGGCCGGTGACGTCATCGCGTACTCCGGCGACTCCGGCAACTCCACCGGCCCGCACCTCCACTTCGAGGTCCGGCCGAACGGCACCGCCGCGATCGACCCGCTGCCCTGGCTGCGCAGCCACGGCCTCGACCCGACGAGCTGAACTTCCCCCTACGCAGGAAAAGGGCCCCGGCATCGCGCCGGGGCCCTTCCTTCTCCGCTACAGCTTCTCGACCGGCGCGTACCGCAGCAGCAGCCGCTTCGGCTTGTCGTCGCCGAAGTCGATCGTCGCCTGGGCGTCCGAACCCGCACCCGTCACCGTCATGACCGTGCCGAGGCCGAACTGGTCGTGGGTGACGCGGTCGCCGACCTGGAGGGAGATGACCGGCTTCTCGCCGGCGCGCCGGGTGGCGAAGCCGGAGGGGCCGGAGCGCGCGCGGGAGGAGGAGAGCGAGGAGGTGATCCCCGAGGTCGGCCCGGCGGGCTTGGCGATCGGACCGGTCCGCTTCCACTCCAGGTACGCGGGCGGGATCTCCTCCAGGAACCGCGAGGCCGGGTTGTACGAGGGCTGGCCCCAGGCGCTGCGCATCGACGAGCGCGTGAGGTAGAGCCGCTCACGCGCGCGCGTGATGCCGACGTACGCGAGGCGCCGCTCCTCCTCCAGCTCCTTCGTCTGCCCGAGGGCGCGCATGTGCGGGAAGACGCCGTCCTCCATGCCGGTCAGGAACACCACCGGGAACTCGAGGCCCTTGGCGGTGTGCAGCGTCATCAGCGTGATGACGCCCCGGCCCTCCTCGTCCTCGTCGGGGATCTGGTCGGAGTCGGCGACGAGGGCGACCTTCTCCAGGAACTCGGCGAGGGTCGCGGGCTCCTCGCCGCGCTCCTGCTCGAACTCGAGGGCGACGGCGGCGAGTTCCTGGAGGTTCTCGATGCGGGTCTCGTCCTGCGGGTCGGTCGAGGCCTGGAGTTCGGCCAGGTACCCCGTCCGCTCCAGGACGGCCTCCAGGACGACGGCGGGGCCCGCGCCGGACTCGACGACCGTGCGCAGCTCGTCCATGAGCGCGTTGAACCGCTTCACGGCGTTCGCCGAGCGCGCGGCCATGCCGTACGCCTCGTCGACCCGCTTGAGGGCCTGCGGGAAGGTGATCTTCTCGCGCAGCGACAGGGCGTCGATCATCGCCTCGGCGCGCTCGCCGATGCCCCGCTTGGGGACGTTGAGGATGCGGCGCAGCGGGACGTTGTCCTCGGGGTTGGCGAGGACGCGGAGGTACGCGAGGACGTCCCGGACCTCCTTGCGCTCGTAGAAGCGCACGCCGCCGACGACCTTGTAGGGCAGTCCGACGCGGATGAAGATCTCTTCGAAGACACGGGACTGGGCGTTGGTCCGGTAGAAGACGGCGACGTCCCCGGCCTTGGCCTCGCCCGCGTCGGTGAGCCGGTCGATCTCGTCGGCGACGAACTGGGCCTCGTCGTGCTCGGTGTCGGCGACGTAGCCGGTGATCTGCGCGCCGGCGCCCGCGTTCGTCCACAGGTTCTTGGGGCGGCGGGACTCGTTGCGCTCGATGACGGCGTTGGCGGCGGAGAGGATCGTCTGGGTGGAGCGGTAGTTCTGCTCCAGGAGGATCGTCGTCGCGTCCGGGTAGTCCTCCTCGAACTGGAGGATGTTGCGGATGGTCGCGCCGCGGAAGGCGTAGATCGACTGGTCGGCGTCGCCGACGACGCACAGCTCGGCCGGGCCGAGGTCCTCGTAGCCGGTGCCGACGAGCTCGCGCACGAGGGTGTACTGGGCGTGGTTGGTGTCCTGGTACTCGTCGACGAGGACGTGGCGGAAGCGGCGGCGGTAGTGCTCGGCGACGTCGGGGAACGCCTGGAGCAGGTGGACCGTCGTCATGATGATGTCGTCGAAGTCCAGGGCGTTGGCCTCGCGCAGCCGCGCCTGGTACATCCGGTACGCCTCGGCGAGCGTCTTCTCGAAGCCGTCGGCGGCCCGGTCGGCGAAGGTCTCCTCGTCGATCAGCTCGTTCTTGAGGTTCGAGATCTTGGCGCTGAAGGACTTCGGCGGGAACTTCTTCGGGTCGAGGTCCAGGTCCCGGCAGACCAGCGACATCAACCGCTTGGAGTCGGCGGCGTCGTAGATCGAGAAGGAGGAGGTGAAGCCCAGCCTCTTCGACTCGCGGCGCAGGATGCGGACGCAGGCGCTGTGGAAGGTCATGACCCACATCGCGTTGGCCCGCGGTCCGACGAGCTGCTCGACGCGCTCCTTCATCTCGCCGGCGGCCTTGTTCGTGAAGGTGATCGCCAGTATCTGGCCGGGGTGCACGTGCCGGGTGGCCAGGAGGTGGGCGATGCGGTGGGTGAGGACCCGGGTCTTGCCGGAGCCGGCGCCCGCGACGATGAGCAGCGGGGTGTCCGTGTGGACGACGGCGGCGCGCTGCTGCTCGTTCAGTCCCTCCAGGAGCGCGGCGGCGTCCACGACGGGCCGGGGGTGGCCGTCGCGGTAGTGCGTCTCACGGGCGGGCGGGGGCGCGTCGAAGTGCTCCCCGAAGAGGTCGTGCGGGACCTCCTCCATGGCCGGGGAGCCGTGCTCCTCGTCCTCGGGGTGGGGCGGGGGCTCCTCCGAGGAGTGGTTCTGGAGGCCGGCCAGGAAACTGTCGTCAAAGAGGCTGCTCATCGCCTCACGAGTCTAGGACGCCCCGCCGACATCCGGGCCCGCCTTCGGGACCCTCGTCCGCGTTCCGGCTGCGGAACGGCTCACACCCAGAGGGTCGCGATGAAGATGTTCGCCATGGTCAGGCCGCCGACGGCGCCGAAGAGGGCCTTGTCGACCTTCTCCTCGTCCCGCTTGACGTAGACGAGGCCGAGGATCACGACGAGGATCGCCATCTTGATGCCGATCTTGAGGTTGTTCAGCGTGTGGTCGTCGGCCTGGTTGAGGCCGACGAGCGCGACGCCCGTGATCAGCATCGTCAGCGCGCCGTGCAGCATCGCGGGAACGAAGCGGGCCGTACCGGCGCCCATCGCCTTCATCTGGGTGAGGAAGCCCCCGAGGAGGGAGGCGATACCGATGATGTGCAGGGCGACGAAGACATTGATGAGTACGTCCATGGGGCGGAGCCTAACCGGGGCCCTAGCACCGCTCTCCGGCCGGGTCCACTCCCCACGCCGCTCCGGTCGGACGACCGCCGGAATGTCCCCGGCCCCTCACCCCGCGCGAACTCCAGGCGAAAGAGAACGGTCCCCGACACGTCAACTGACGCCAATAGCGGTCAACTCCCCGTCCGGCCGTGACCCCGCGTTTAGCGTCCTCCACCAGGTGACCGGCTCCCCACCACCGTCGGCGATCCGGCGGCCGTCGGTCACCCCCGCCGAGAAAACCCGGCGGCGGCCCGTCTCCCCTGTGCGGTCCGCCGTCGGCCCGGCGGGCACCGTCCCCCTCAGGGAAGAGGATGTGACCCGCCCTCGTGGCAGCGCACCGGAAGTCCAAACAGTCTCCTCTCGGCGCCTCGGCGGTCCGCACCGCCGCCACCCTCGCCCTCGCCTCGGCGGCGACGGCGACGCTCTTCGAAGGGTCCGGACACGCGGACCCCCGGCCCACCACCGCCCAGGTCAAGGCGAAGGTCGACCGGCTCTACGAGGAGGCCGAGGTCGCGACCGAGCGGTACAACGGGGCGAAGGAGAAGGCCGACGAGGCGCGCGCCGCCTTCGACCGGCTGCGCGACGAGGCCGCCCGCAGGACCGAACGCCTCAACACCGCCCGGGACGCACTCGGGGCCATGGCCGCCGCCCAGTACCGCTCCGGCGGGCTCGACCCCGCCGTCCAGCTCGTCCTCACCTCCGATCCCGACCAGTACCTGGAGCGGGCCGCGCTCGCCGAGAAGGCCGGGGACCGGCAGGCGGCCGCCATCACGGCCGTACGGCACGAGCTCGCCGCGATCCGGCAGCTGCGCGGCGAGTCGGCGGACAAGCTGACCGCGCTGCGCGGGCAGGAGGCGGAGCTGCGCCGCCAGAAGGCCACCGTGGTCGGCAAGCTGGCGGAGGCCAGGAACCTCCTCGCCCGGCTGACCGCGGAGGAACGCGCACGGTACGAGGCGGCCGCCGCGGCCCGGGACGGCTCCGGCGCGGGCGCCGACGCCTCGACGCGGACCGACGGCCCGAGCGGTACGGGCACGGCCGGCGGCTCCTCGACCGTACGGGCCGACCGCTCCTCGGGCGGCGAGCGCGAACCGGTGAGCGCCCCCGACGGACGGGCCGCCGCCGCCATCTCCTTCGCCCGCGCCCAGCTCGGCAAACCGTACGTGTGGGGGGCGACGGGACCCTCCGCGTACGACTGCTCCGGCCTCACCCAGGCGGCCTGGCGCGCGGCCGGCGTCTCCCTGCCCCGCACGACGTACACCCAGATCAACGCCGGCCGACGCGTCTCCCGCTCCCAGCTCGCCCCCGGCGACCTCGTCTTCTTCTACTCCGGGATCAGCCACGTCGGGCTCTACATCGGCGGCGGCCAGATGATCCACGCCCCCCGCCCGGGCGCACCGGTCCGGATCGCCCCCATCGACGAGATGCCCTTCGCCGGCGCGACCCGAATCGGCTGAGCCCCGCCCGGGCCAGGCGCCTCGGGCGGGCCAGGCGCCTCGGGCGGGCGGCACAGACCCGGCGACTCGTATCAGGCGGGTCAGACCAGGCGGCGGGCGGTGGCCCAGCGGGTCAGCTCGTGCCGGTTGGAGAGCTGGAGCTTCCGCAGCACCGCCGAGACGTGCGACTCGACCGTCTTCACCGAGATGTAGAGCTGCTTGGCGATCTCCTTGTACGCGTATCCCCGGGCGATCAGCCGCAGCACCTCCCGCTCCCGCTGGGTGAGCCGGTCCAGGTCCTCGTCCACCGGGGGCGCGTCCGTCGAGGCGAAGGCGTCCAGGACGAAGCCGGCGAGGCGCGGCGAGAAGACGGCGTCGCCCTCCTGGACCCGGAAGATCGAGTCGACCAGGTCGGTGCCGGTGATCGTCTTGGTGACATAGCCGCGGGCGCCGCCCCGGATCACCCCGATGACGTCCTCGGCCGCGTCCGAGACCGACAGGGCCAGGAAGCGGACCGGGTCCTCGGTCGCGCCCATCAGGCTCGCGCAGCGCCGCAGCACCTCCACGCCGCCGCCGCCCGGCAGATGGACGTCCAGGAGGACGACCTCGGGGCGGGTCGCGGTGATGACCGTGACCGCCTGGTCGACGTCGGCGGCCTCGCCGACCACCTCGACGCCGGTGACGTCGGTCCGGCCGATCTCGGCCTGGACCCCGGTGCGGAACATCCGGTGGTCGTCGACGAGCACCACCCGCACCCGGCGCTCCGTGCCCTGTGCCCCCGCATCGGTTCCGGTCGCCGCTCCGGTCTCGTCGCTCATCCGTCCGCCCTCTCCATCTCGAGCTCCACTTCGGTGCCCCCGCCCTGCGGTGACCGCAGCCGGGCCGTACCGCCGTTGCGCTGCATACGGCCGATGATCGATTCTCGTACGCCCATCCGGTCCTCGGGCACGGAATCC
Organism: Streptomyces nymphaeiformis; assembly: GCF_014203895.1. Lineage (GTDB taxonomy): Bacteria > Actinomycetota > Actinomycetes > Streptomycetales > Streptomycetaceae > Streptomyces > Streptomyces nymphaeiformis. Next base: position 336,744 of record NZ_JACHJY010000006.1, read on the forward strand.
AGGTCGAAGCCCGGTCCCCGGTCCCGCACCGAGACGAAGACCGTACGGCCCTCCACCTCGGCGTACACCTGCACGGCCCCGCCCTCGCCACCGTACTTCGCGGCGTTGACCATCGCCTCGCGTGCGGCCTGCATCTGCGCGGTCAGCTTCTCGTCGAGGGGGCAGTCGCCGACGACGACCACCTCCAGCGGGACCCCGTGCTTGTCCTCGACCTCGGCCGCCGCTCTCTTCACCGCCTCCGCGAGGGTCTCGGGCTCCTCGTCCCTGCCGGTGCCCTCGGGCTTGTAGAGCCAGTTCCGCAGCTCGCGCTCCTGGGCGCGGGCGAGGCGGCGCACCTCGCCGGCGTCGTCGGCGTTGCGCTGGATCAGGGTCAGGGTGTGCAGCACGGAGTCATGGACGTGGGCCGCGACCTCGGCGCGCTCCTGGGCGCGGATGCGCATGGTCCGCTCTTCGTTGAGGTCCTGCGACATGCGGACCAGCCAGGGGCCGGCGAGGAGCGCTATGCCGGTGAGGACCGCGACGGCGGCGGTCACGGCCGTGCCGAGCTGGGCGACGGAGCCGCGGACCACCACGAAGACCGCGAGGCCGGTGCCGACGAGGCCGACGCCCACGAGGCCGCGGACGAGCTGGAGCGCGCGCTTGTGGCGCCCGGGGTCGGTCCAGCTGGCCCGGCGGGCGTTGTCCGCCTGTCTCCAGACGAGGACGACGCCGGCGGCGATGAGGATCAGGGGCCATATGTAGCGTCCGGTCTCGTTGTCGACGCTGATGTTCCCGGCGAGGGCCGCGAGGCCGATGCCGAGCGCGATCAGGGCGACGACCTGGCCCCGGTCGGGCTTGCGGAGTCTGCGGCGGCCGTCCGACGTGGTCTCGAAGAGGGAGCGCGGGGCGGACCTTCCGCCGACGCCGAGCGGGACGACGATCCAGAAGACCGCGTAGAGCACGATGCCCAGGCCGTTCGAGAACGACAGCACCACGAAGAGCGCGCGCACCCAGACGACCGGCAGGCCGAGGTGGCCCGCGAGGCCCCGCGCGACACCGCCGAGCCACCGCCCGTCGGCGCTCCGGTAGAGCCTGCGCACGGGTGGTTCGTCGGTCTCGGTGACACGAGCGGTTGCGGACATGCACCGATCGTCACACGTCCGGCCCGCCCCGGACATCAGGGTCGGCCCTGAGATCATCCCTGGTAACGACTCGGGGGCGGAGGGCCCGTGAATATCAGGGTCGGGCCAGGGTCGGCCCCGGTGCCGCGGAACGTCACCGGCCGTCACCATGGAGGCATGACGAGTTCGATGCCTTCGCAGCACGAGGCCCCGCCGCCGGCGGAGGCCGATCCCGCCCCGCCGCTCCGGCGCTCGCGCGGCAGCAACGTCGTGGGCGGCGTCTGCGGAGGTCTCGGACGGCGCTTCGACCTCGACCCGGTGATATTCCGGGTGGTGATCGGCGTGCTGTCGGTGGCGGGCGGCCTGGGCCTTGTCTTCTACGGCTTCGCGTGGCTGCTGATCCCGCTCGCGGGAGAGGACGAGAGCGAGGGCCGCAGACTGCTGATGGGCCGCGTGTCCGGGGCCTCCCTGGCAGCCCTGCTGATGGCGCTGATCGGCTGCGGGATCTTCCTGTCGACGCTGCACAGCGGCACGGTCCTGGGCTTCGCGCTCATTCTGTCGCTCGCCGTGTACGGGTCGGCGGTCTGGTCGCAGCGGCGGCGGGTCGGCGGCGAGACCGAGGGCCGGTCGGACACCGCGGCCGGCCTCACGGTCGCCGAGGCGCCGCCCGAGACCAAGGCCCCGCCGATCTTCGAGTCCCCCTCCTGGTGGAAGGACCCGATCGTCAAGGACGGCTCGACGGGCAAGATCGCCGTCGGCTACATGTGGGGTCCGCACGGAATCCTGGACGAGGACGGCCGGGTGAACGGCGAGGTGCCGAAGCCGGGCAGCCAGTGGGGCCCCGGCCCGTCGGAGCCCGGGCGGCCGGCACCCTCCGTCCGCCGGAGCCCGCTCTCCATCGGGGGCCTCGTCTTCCTGCTCGCGCTGATAGCGGGCGGTCTCGGGACGGGCCTGACGTGGGACACCCACCCGCTGGGCACCAGCCTGCAGGCCGGTCTCGCGGCCGCGCTCGCGGTCTTCGGCCTGGGCCTCGTCGTCAGCAGCTTCCTCGGACGGACCGGGTTCGGCACGGTCTTCCTGACCGTGGTCACGGCCGGCCTCCTGGCACTGGCCACGGCGCTGCCCGACCGGATCAGCACCGAGTGGGTCCGCGAGACCTGGCGGCCCGCCTCGGTCGCCGCCGTGCAGCCGGACTACGAGCTGGGCAGCGGGGTCGGGACGCTCGACCTGACCCGGCTCCCGCTCCCGGCCGGCACGACCGTGACGACGCACGTCGGGGTCGGCGCCGGACAGCTCAAGGTGATCGTCCCGAAGAGCGCGGTGGTGAAGCTGCACGCCGAGGTGGGCCTGGGCGATCTGCAGCTGCCGGGCGCGCCCCCCGGCGACATCGACATCGCGCCGGGCCGTGACGTGACCCGGACGCTCACCCCGCCGGCCGGGACCGCCCCGGCGGGCACCCTGGACCTCTCGCTCGAGGTCGGACTCGGACAGGTGGAGGTCACCCGTGCTGCTTCATGAGTTCCGCCCCGGCCGACTGCTCGTCGGCCTGACGGCCCTCGTCCTGGCCGCCGCCTACGCGGGTGACGCCGCCGGCGCCTGGACGACCCCGTGGTACACGGTGATCCCCGTCCTCTGCGGCGGCCTGGGCATCGCCGCCCTCGCGACCTGGGTCGCCTATCGAATACGGCGCCGTTCGGCGAGGAGCCGGTCCAGTGAGAGCACCGGGGCCCCGGCCAGCAGCAGCGGCAGCCAGGACATCAGATAGATCAGGTCGTTGCCGAGGTAGTACGGGTGGACCTGCCAGCTCACGGTCAGCCAGAGGCTCAGCGAGATCAGCGCGCCGCCGAGCGCGGCCAGTCGGGCGAAGAGACCGAAGAGGGTTCCGAGCCCGACGGCGAGCTCTCCGAAGGCGATGGCGTATCCGAAGCCGGTCGGGTTGTTGAGGGCGAGGTCGACGAGGGCGGGGATCGCGGAGCTGTCACGGACGCCGCGCATCATCTCGCCGATGGAGCCGCTGCCCGTGTCGGCGAAGAAGGCGGAGTCGGTGAGCTTGTCGAGTCCGGCGTAGACGAACGTGACCCCGAGGAAGATCCGCAGCGGAAGGAGGGCATAGCGGGAGGCGGTCGCCCGCCACACGTCGAAGGTCGCCTTCCGCTCGACGAATCGCCCACCGTTACCGGCCGGGCCCGGGCCCGTCGGGTCGTCGTCCCTGTCGTGCGGTCGGTCCGTCTGTCCCGTCATCGTCGGTCACCTCTCCACGCCCCGTACGGCTGTTCGCGGGTCGATTCTCCTCGCACCCTGCGTCGAGGACACGGGAAGGTGGGGCCGGACGTTCAGTCCAGGACCTCGATCGTGACCCGGTTGGTCTCCACGCCGGCCGCCGTGACGACCGAGACCTCCACCCGGCCCGGTTCCACGTCGGCCGGGAGGGGGACGGTCAGGGACGTGTCGGTGGGGTTGGCGAAGCCGCCGGGGACCGGGACCAGTGGTACATGGGCGTGGACCGGGCCGATGCGGACGACCAGACGGGTCAGCGGGTCAGGGGCGGCGGCGCCCGGCGGGACGAAGCCGCAGCCGCGGATCTCGATGTCGTCGCCCGTGCGGATCGGGGCGTCGAGGTCGCCCGCCTCCCGGGACCGGACCACGGAGTGGATCGCGGGGCGGACGCCCTCGGTGCACTTCGCGGCGACGTGCCAGGCCGCCGAGACGCCGACGAGCAGCACGAGGGACCAGGGCACCTCGGGGAGCCGGTCGGGGTCGCGGGCCAGACCGACGGCGGCCAGGGCGAGGACGGCGCCGGAGACGAGGAGGTACTGGACGTCGGCGAGGGCGGCCCGGCCGCTGTCGTCGCAGACGAGGTCGCCGGCGCGGGGCCGGTCGGCGCGCACCTTCTGGAGGCGGCCGGCCGCGATCCCCAGGACGACGACGAGACGGGCGGTGACGGTGACGGAGGCGACGAGGGCGAGGACCGTGAGCAGGCCCGCGCCGCGCGAGAGGGCGAAGGCGGTCGTGCCCGGTGATCGGAAGGCGAGGAAGAGGAGGGCGTAGGCCAGGAGCAGCAGCCAGCCGGCGGCGACGGCGCGGGTGGTGGAGAGCCGGTTGTCCTCGCCGATCAGCGGGGCGAGGAGACCGCCGCGGGCCCGGTGGGCGTGGGCGGCGGCGCTGAGCAGGACGGCGAGGACCAGGGCAGTGCACAGGCCCGCCGTGCGGGCCCCGGTCCAGCCGCCGTCGATGGCGGTGAGGGCCTGGCCGAGGAGGAGGGCGAGGACGGCGCCCCAGACCGCGCCGAGACCCCCGCGCCGGACGTGGTCGAGCCAGGCGTGCCCGGCCTCCCGGCCGCGCACGGCCACCGCGCGGGCGGACTGGGCGAGCTCGTCGGAGACCCACTGGCGGGCGGCGACCGGCGAGTGGGCGACGGCCGCGGGGACGCCGTGCCCGGCGGCGAGCTCGTCGCGCCGGGCCAGGAAGGCGGCGACGGCGCGCCGGTGGCCGGTCTGCCCGCAGTGCGCGCAGCCGGCACAGGCCGTCGCGTGCTCGCCGTACTGTCTCGCCTCTTGAACCGCCACGGTGCTCACTCCCGAGCTCACTTCACGGCCCGCTTCGATGCGTCCCGGCGCGCCCCGAAGGGTCAACCAGCCGTTGATTGCAGGGAATTGTGCCGCACCGATGGCTCCCGCGCCTGCCGCGTGCGCCCCGCCGAAGAGTGATTGCCGCGCCATCTCATTGACGTACAGAAGGGTGAAGCGATGGTGTTACGACAGGAGTTCGGGGTCCGTTCGGCTGATCCTGCGCCACAGGGGCTGGTAGTTGATCCAGGCGACGAGGTCGCTGCCGAGCTGCTCCCGGGTGGCGACCGCGTCGCGGTGGTCGATGAGCACCGGTTTGCCGGCGGTGCGCGCGGCCAGTTGGACCTGGGCGCAGCGTTCGAGGGCGATGAACCACCAGGCGGCCGCGTCGACGGAGGTGCCGACGGTGAGCAGTCCGTGGTTGCGGAGCACGATCGCCTTGAAGGTGCCGAGGGCGACGGCGATCCTGCGGCCTTCCTCGGCGTCCACGGTGACGCCGGTGTAGGCGTCGTAGAGGGCGTGGTCCTGGTAGAAGGCGCAGGCCTCCTGGGTGAGGGGGTCGAGGAGTTCGCCGAGCGCGGCGAGGGCCCGCCCGTGGACGGAGTGGGTGTGGGCGACGGCGACGGCGTCGGGCCGGGCGCGGTGGACCTGGGCGTGGACGGTGAAGGCGGCCTGGTTGACGTGGTGGCCGCCGCGGACGACCTGACCGTCGCCGTTGACGAGGATGAGGTCGCTCGCGGTGAGCTCTTCGAAGGGGGCGCCGAAGGGGTTCACCCAGAAGCAGTCGGGGTACTCCGGGTCGCGGGCGGTGATGTGGCCGGAGACGCCCTCCTCGTACCCGAGCCGCCCGAAGACCCGGAGCGCGCCGGCGAGCCGCTGCTTGCGGTGGGTGCGTTCCTCCTCGGCCGTCGCGTGGACGGGCGGCAGGGCGAAGTGGAGCCGTTCGACGGGTACGGGGTCCGGTATCACGCTCATGCGCGGGAAGGTAACGCCCGGCCGGTCAAGTCACCAGAGTCCCGACGCGAACACGATGAAGCCGCCGGCCCCGGGACGTCCGGACACGATGAAGCCGCCAACCCCGGGACGTCCGGACGCGACGAAGCCGCCGCCCGGAGGTCCGGGACGACGGCTTCGACGGCGTGCGGGAGGGATCACTCCCACTCGATGGTGCCCGGCGGCTTGCTCGTGACGTCGAGGACGACACGGTTGACGTCGGCGACCTCGTTCGTGATGCGGGTCGAGATCTTGGCGAGCACCTCGTAGGGCAGGCGCGACCAGTCGGCCGTCATGGCGTCCTCGGAGGAGACGGGACGCAGCACGATCGGGTGGCCGTAGGTGCGGCCGTCGCCCTGGACGCCCACGGAGCGGACGTCGGCGAGGAGGACGACCGGGCACTGCCAGATCTCGCGGTCGAGACCGGCCGCGGTGAGCTCCTCGCGGGCGATGGCGTCGGCCTCGCGCAGCAGGTCCAGGCGCTCCTTGGTGACCTCGCCGACGATGCGGATGCCGAGGCCGGGGCCGGGGAACGGCTGGCGCTGGACGATCTCCTCCGGCAGGCCGAGCTCCTGGCCGACCATGCGGACCTCGTCCTTGAAGAGCTGCCGCAGCGGCTCGACGAGCTCGAACTCGATGTCGTCGGGGAGGCCGCCCACGTTGTGGTGCGACTTGATGTTGGCGGTGCCGGTGCCGCCGCCGGACTCGACGATGTCCGGGTAGAGGGTGCCCTGCACGAGGAACGCGACCTCGGGGCCCTCCTCCTGGAGGATCTCCAGCTGCGCCTGCTCGAAGACGCGGATGAACTCACGGCCGATGATCTTGCGCTTGGTCTCCGGGTCGGAGACGCCGGCGAGCGCGTCCAGGAAGCGCTCCTGCGCGTCGACGACGACCAGGTTCGCGCCGGTGGCGGCCACGAAGTCCTTCTCGACCTGCTCGGTCTCGCCCTTGCGCATCAGGCCGTGGTCGACGTACACGCAGGTGAGCTGCGAGCCGATGGCCTTCTGCACGAGCGCGGCGGCCACGGCGGAGTCGACGCCGCCGGAGAGACCGCAGATGGCGCGCTTGGAGCCGACCTGGGCGCGGATGGCCGCGACCTGCTCCTCGATCACGTTGCCCGTGGTCCAGCTGGGCTCGATGCCCGCGCCGCGGTAGAGGAAGTGCTCGAGGATCTGCTGGCCGTGCGTGGAGTGCAGCACCTCGGGGTGGTACTGGACGCCGTACAGCTTCTTCTCGTCGTTCTCGAAGGCGGCGACCGGCACGACGTCCGTGGACGCGGTGACGGCGAAGCCCTCGGGGGCGGCGGAGCAGGCGTCGCCGTGCGACATCCACACGGACTGCTCGACCGGGGTGCCCTCGAAGAGGGTGGAGCCGGCCTTGGAGACGTGCAGCGGGGTCCGGCCGTACTCGCGGGCGCCGGTGTTGTCGACGGTGCCACCGAGGGTCGTCGCCATCAGCTGGAAGCCGTAGCACATGCCGAAGACGGGGACGCCCGCCTCGAACAGCGCGCGGTCGAGGCGCGGGGCGCCCTCGGCGTACACGGAGGACGGGCCGCCGGAGAGGATGATCGCCTTGGGGTTCTTGGCCAGCATCTCGGCCACCGGCATGGTGGACGGGACGATCTCGCTGTAGACCCGCGCCTCACGGACGCGACGGGCGATGAGCTGGGCGTACTGGGCGCCGAAGTCGACAACGAGGACTACGTCCGGGTTGGAGACGTCGGGCGCGGCAGCGGGAGTCGCTGATGACACTACGGCGGCCTTCCGGCGGTAGGAGCGGTTCCCCGGGGGTCTCTCGGGGGTCTCTCGGGATTTCCCTGAGGTTCCCCGGGGGGGCCTTGAGGGTTCCCTCGAAGGGGGGCTATTTGTCGATTCTACCGGCGCGCCGGTGTCTCTTTTCGTCTCACCATCCGAACCCGGGTTGTCCCGGGGTGCGCGGAAGGGTCCATACTGTCGCCATGCGCAAGTACTCGACCTTCGTCTTTACCTATGGCAACCGGCCCACCGGCTGCCATGGTCGTGCTGCTTGAGCAACTGACAAGCGACTTCCCAGGCGCCCCGGGCCGACAAGGCCCGGGGCGTTCTGCTTGTCTCCGGGCGATGTCGCCCCGGGGCTCCGGACCCGACACCACGAGGAGCCCCGACATGACCGCCATGACCCAGACCGAGAAGACCGGCGCCCGCACCGACGAGGCGGCGGCGCTGATCGGCGACGCCCGGGAGCGCATCGACGCGCTCGACGACCGGATCATCGGCCTGATCCAGGAACGGGTGGCCGTCTCGGCCGTCATCCAGGAGGCCCGGATCTCCTCGGGCGGCCGCCGGGTGAACCTGGCCCGCGAGATGGAGGTCCTCGGCCACTACAGGGACGCGCTGGGCAAGCCGGGCACGGCGCTCGCGATGACGATGCTGGAGCTGTGCCGGGGCCGCATCTGAAGAAGCCGCTGGCGAAGCCGCCCGGGGCCGCACCCGAGGAAACCGCCTGAGAAGCCGCCGACGAAGCCGCCACGGGCCCCATCCGAAGAGCCCCTGGAAACGCATCCGGGTGCGTGCCCGTACCCGCGTTCGGTACGGCTCTCACCCGTACGGCGCGTGACCGGCTCCGGCCGGGCTTCGTTGGTCCGGATGTCCGTGCCAGCCAGGGGCGGGCCCGAAGAAACCACGCGTGGCTTCGCTGGGGCGTGTGGCGTACCTCTCCGGTACGTCGTGGGACCTCGCACCAGCGCGTGTGACCGGACAGCAGGGGACAGCAGCCCGGTCACCCAGAAAGGGCGGTCGGTCCCGGGGACGCCCGGGGCCGGCCGCAACCGGCCGATCTCCCGACCCTCCCGTCCCCCTGATCCCCCGATCCCCTTCCCCCCCTGCGGCGCGACCCCCGGCGCCGCCCCGCTCGGCACCGCCGCTGCCCTGACACCGGTGCCGACCCCGAGGGCCCCGCGCCGCGACCGGAATCGCGAGCGCGGGGCCCTTTTCACGACCCGCATCAGAACGTGACGCGCGTCACATGAAGAACCTGTGCAACCGCTACAACCAATCCCTCCGGTCGCAGGTCATCTATGCAGCAACACCAAAGCTGGAAGGGCGCTGCACTCGGAGGGGGGTGCAGCGCCCTTTCCATCTACGCGTGTCGGACGTCAGTCCTTCTTCGGCGGGACCGCCGGCATCCCCAGGAACGGCAGCCGCAGGGCGCCGAAGGCCTCGGACGGGACGGCGGGCGACTTCGGCTCGACGGCCGCGATCCGCGCGTACGCCTCGCCCTGCCGCGGGCGCGGGTCCGCCTCGCCCTTGTTCGGCCAGAAGGACATGGCGCGCTCCGCCTGGGCCGTGATCGTCAGGGACGGGTTGACGCCGAGGTTGGCGGAGACGGCCGCGCCGTCGACGACGGAGATCCCCGGGTGGCCGAAGAGCCGGTGGTACGGGTCGATGACGCCGGTCTCGCCGTCGGCGCCGATCGGGCAGCCGCCGAGGAAGTGCGCGGTGAGCGGGGTGCCCATCAGCTCGCCGACGTTGGAGCCGGCGAAGCCGTTGATCTCCTCGGCGAGGAGGGTGGCTGCCTGGGTGGCCTCCGGGATCTGGACCGGGTTGGGTGCGCCGTGCCCCTGGCGGGCCGTGAGCAGGCCCTTTCCGAGTCCGCCGGGCTTGCGGTAGGTCGTGAGGGAGTTGTCGAGGGACTGCATGACCAGGCCGATGATGGTCCGCTCGGACCAGTGCCAGTTGGAGAGCGAGCGGACGGCGAGCGTCGGGTGCTTGAGCAGGTTGAGGAACCAGCTGCGCACCCGATGGGCCCCGTAGGGCACCTGGAGGACGGTCAGGCTGCCCATCGAGTTGGAGCCCTTGCCGTACCGGACGGGCTCGATGTGGGTGTTCTCGTCGGGGTGCACGGACGAGGTGATGGCGACGCCTCTGGTGAAGTCGGCCTTCTCCTTGCCGTGCTTCTTGCGGTAGCGGCGGTCGGTGGTCTGGGCGCCGACCAGGCCCTCGGAGTTGGTGCGGGTGAGCTCGCCGAGCCGGTTCGAGATCCGGGGCAGCAGTCCGCTGTCCTTCATCCGGTGCAGCAGGGTCTGCGTGCCGTACGTGCCGGCCGCGATGACGACCCGCTGGGCGGTGAAGGTCCGGCCGGCGCCCTTCCTGCGGTTGTCGGTCGGCAGGGTCTTCACCGCGAAGCCGCCCCGCGAGTCCTCGGTGACGGTGACGACGGTGGTCATGGGGTGGACGGTGGCCCCCGCCTTCTCGGCGAGGTACAGGTAGTTCTCGTTGAGGGTGTTCTTGGCGCCGTGGCGGCAGCCGGTCATGCACTCGCCGCACTCGGTGCAGGCGCGCCGGGCCGGGCCCGCGCCGCCGAAGTAGGGGTCGGCGACCTCGCTGCCGGGCTTGGCCCTCGTCGTGCCGTCGGCGTCCTCGCCGTCCCCGAAGAAGACGCCGACGGGCGCCATGTGGAAGGTGTCGCCGATGCCCATGGCCTGCGCGGCGGACTTCAGGTGCACGTCGGAGGGGGTCATCGTCGGGTTGATGCGGACGCCGAGCATGCGCTTCGCCTGGTCGTAGTACGGCCGCAGCTCCTCCTGCCAGTCCGTGATGTCCTTCCACTGCGGGTCGTCGAAGAAGGGCTTCGGCGGTACGTAGAGGGTGTTGGCGTAGTTGAGGGAGCCGCCGCCCACGCCGGCGCCCGCGAGCACCATGACGTTGCCGAGCAGGTGGATGCGCTGGAGGCCGTAGAGGCCGAGGGCGGGGGCCCACAGGAAGTTCTTCAGGTCCCAGGAGTTCTTGGGCAGGGTCGCACGGGTGAAGCGGCGCCCGGCCTCCAGGACGCCGACCCGGTAGCCCTTCTCGGTGAGGCGGAGGGCGGTGACCGAACCGCCGAAGCCGGAGCCGACGACCAGGACGTCGTAGTCGTAGCCGCCCTCCGGGCCGTCCTCGGCCTGATTCTGGGCAGGGGGTACCGCGGTCATGGCTCTCCTCGTGCGGAAGGACGGAAGGACGGACGGAAGGACGGAAGGACGGACGGAAGGACGGAAGGGCGTGAGTAAAGACAGGACGTCAGCGCAGGCGCAGGGCCTTCATCGCCTTCAGGGACACGCTCATGAACGCGGCGTACTTCTCGTCGTCCATCCCGAAGGAGGGGGCGAGCGGGATCAGCCGCTGCTGGGCGACGGTCTGCGCCTCGGTGTACTTGAGGATGCCCTCGGAGCCGTGGCGGCGGCCGAGCCCGGAGTCCTTCATGCCGCCCATCGGGGACTGCACGCTGCCGTACGCGGGCGCGTACCCCTCGTTGATGTTGACGGTGCCGGTGCGCAGCCGGGCCGCGACGGCGTGGCCGCGGCGCGAGTCCTTCGTCCAGACGGAGGAGTTCAGGCCGTACGGGGTGGCGTTGGCGAGCTCGACGACCTCGTCCTCGTCGCGGAAGCGGTAGATCGACACGACCGGGCCGAAGGTCTCCTCGGTGCAGACGGCCATCGGGGCCTCGACGCCGTCGAGGATGGTCGGCTCGTAGAAGAGGGGGCCGATGTCGGGGCGGGCGACGCCGCCGGCGACGAGCTTCGCGCCCTTGGCGACGGCGTCCTCCACGTGCGTGGTGACGGCCTCCAGCTGCCGCTCGCCGACGAGGGAGCCCATGTCCGCCCCGTACGCGAGGGAGTTGCCGAGGCGCATGGCCTTGGTGCGGGCGGCGAAGCGGTCGAGGAAGGCGTCGGCGATCGACTCGTGCACGTACAGCCGCTCGATGGAGATGCAGAGCTGTCCGGCGGAGGAGAAGCAGGCGCGGACGGCTCCGGCGGCGGCCTTCTCGATGTCGGCGTCCTCGAGGACGAGCATGGCGTTCTTGCCGCCGAGTTCCAGGGTGACGCCGACGAGCCGGGCGGCGGCGCCCTTGGCGACCTCGCGGCCGGTGCGGGTGGAGCCGGTGAAGGAGACGTAGTCGCCGTGGGCGACGACCTCGGGGCCGACGACCGGGCCCTCGCCCAGGACGACCTGGAAGACGCCGGCGGGCAGGCCGGCCTCGATGAGCAGGTCACGGGCCCAGAGCGCGGTGAGCGCGGTCTCCGTGTCGGGCTTCATGACGACGGCGTTGCCCGAGACGAAGGCGGGGAGCGCGTCGCCGACGGAGAGCTCCAGCGGGTAGTTCCAGGGGGCGATCTGGCCGATGACCCCGCGCGGCTGGCGCAGCTCGGTGACCTTGGTGAGGGTCGGCACGACGCCGGTGTGGCGCTTGGCGCGCAGGTACGAGGGGGCCTTGCGGCCGTAGTGCCGGGCGGCGACGGCCACCGCCTGCACCTCCTCGTGGGCGTGCAGGCGGGCCTTGCCGGTCTCCAGCTGGATGAGGTCGAGGACCTCGGCCTGCCGCTGGAGGATCAGGTCGTGGAAGCGCAGGAGGACGGCGGCGCGGGCCCGGACCGGGGTGGCGGCCCAGGCGGCCTGGGCGGCACGCGCGCGCGTGAAGGCCTCGGCGACGTCCTCGGGGGTGGACTCGGGCAGGTCCGCCAGCTTCTTCCCGGTGAAGGGGGTGTGGTTGGCGGTACGGCCGGATCCGACGACACCGCGGGTGAGCCGGGCGACCAGCTCGGGCGTCACGACGTCGGCGGCGGTCCGCGCGCCGGCGGGCGCGGGCGCGACCGGGTTGGTCGCACCGGCGGGGGCGGCCGGGCGGGCCGCCTCGGCGGCGTTGTCGGCGTCGAGGTGGGCGGCGGGGGCCAGCGAGTCCGTCATGGGGCCGAGCGTAGGCCGCGTTCCGGCCTTTGGGTACCCGTCGGTAACGCGTTTTCACCGTCCACACACATCACGCCAGCGATCACTGGCACGTAAGCCCTGATCAGGGGCTTACGGCCGCCGGAGACCCGGCGCGGAGATTTCTCCGCCCCTCAGGCCCCCGGCGCGCGCCAGTGCCGGACGACGATGTCGAACTGCTCCCGGGTGGTCTCCCAGCTCGACTCCGGCGAGGACATGTAGATCGCGTACTCGGTGCCGTCGTCCTCGTAGTACATCTGGTCGATCGCGTGCCGCGGCCCGGGGAAGGTCTTCTTCTCGGTCCAGGTGAACTCCCACAGGCAGGAGCGGACCTGGTCGCGGTAGGTCGTCTGGTCGAGCTTGACCCGGTTGTAATCCATGCGCTTCCCGAGCTGGCGCTCCAGGTCGATCGCGTGCATGTACGGATTCTCGAAGTCGGGGCTCCGGTCGATGCTGATCCGGATGCGGTGGCGGCCGTTGTCCGGCGTGTAGTCGATCTGGTCGCCCTCCGTCTGCCGCTTCCAGCCGTCCGGTACGAGCAGGCTGAAGCCCTCCGGGTCCTCGACGCGGTGCCAGCCGGCCGGGACGCCGGTGTCGGGGGCCTTCTTGGTCGCGGGGGCGGTCGTCGTGGTCCGTCCACCGGTGTCACCCTCACCGTCTCCACCCGCGTAGTTCATCGCGGCGAAGACGGCGCCGCCGGCGACGACCCCCGCCAGCAGCGCCGCGAGCACGGCGGAACGCCAGCGGCCACGGCCGGAGGAGGACGGGGAGGCGGGCGCGAGAGTGGCAGGCCCCTGCGGCCCGTGAGGCTGGGGTGCGTGTGCCGACTGGTGCTGCTGCGACGGTTCGGGCCATCGCGCGGTGACCTTCGGGGGCCCGTCCGTCGGGCCCTCCGCACCGGCGTCGGCAGTCGTGCCGTCCGCCCCGGAGTCCAGGTCCTCCCTGGCCACGCGCTGGGTCGGCACGTACGCCTGCGCAGCCGCCGGCGAGCGCCCCTCCATCGCGTCGAGCAGCATCCGCTCGGCCTCGTCCGCGCGCGGCCGCTGCGCCGGGTCCTTGCGCAGCAGCGCCACGATGACGGAGGACAGCGGCCCCGCCTTCTGCGGGTGCGGCGGCTCCTCGGTCACCACGGCCTGCATGGTGCTGATCGGCGAGGTGCGGCGGAACGGCGAGGTGCCCTCCACCGCCGTGTACAACGTGGCGCCGAGGGACCAGAGGTCGGAGGCGGGCCCCGGATCGCCGCCCTGTACCCGCTCGGGCGCCAGGTAGTCGATGGAGCCGACGATCTCACCCGTCCGGGTGATCGTGGAGTCCCCCTCGATCGCCGCGATCCCGAAGTCGGTGATGAGGACGCGCCCGTCGCGCGCGAGCAGCACGTTGCCCGGCTTGACGTCCCGGTGCAGCACCCCGGCCGCGTGCGCGGCACGCAGCGCGCCGACGACGTGCAGCCCGATCCTGGCCGCCTCGCGCGGCTCGATCGTGCCGGCCTCCTTGGCGGCGTCGGCGAGCGAGGGCCCGTCGACGTACTGCATGACGATCCAGGGCCGGTTGTCGTGCTCCAGGACGTCGTGGACGGTCACCACGCCCGGGTGCGTGATCCGCGCGGCGGCCCGCGCCTCCTTCTGCGTACGGGCGTGCAGCACCAGCCGGTCGGCCTCGGCCACGAACCGGCCCGCCGTCAGCTCCTTGACCGCCACCACGCGGTGCAACACCTCGTCGTGCGCGCGCCAGACCTTGCCCATGCCGCCGCGTCCGATGGACTCGCCCAGCCGGTAGCGACCGGCGAGCAGCAGCCCCGATCCTGTGCCCTGAGAAGCGCTCTGAGAATGTTCCACTTGCCCCCGCCCGTTCCTTCTGATGCAAGGTTACGGAGGGGGGGACGGCGGGCGGAACCTCGGGGCGGTCATAGGAACAGCACTGTGACCGGGGGCCGGTGGAACTTTCGTACCAGCGTCCCGCATCTCGCCCGTCCGGATCTCGCCCGTCCGGATTTCATTGGTCCGCATCTCGCCCGTCCGGATCTCACCGGTCCGGATCTCACCGGTCCGGATCTCACCGTCCCGGGCGGAACGCCTTCGTCGCCTGCTCGTAGATCTCGGACACCTTGTCACGCTCGCTCTCCGGGCCGATGACCTGGACGACGTGGTACCGGCCGCCGTCGATCACGACGAGATTACGCACGAAGACCTGGCGGCCCGTGCTGTCCGGCCAGGTGTAACTGCCCTCGGCCGTCGGCGTCCGGCCGATGTCCACCCGGCGCGTCCGCTCCACCTGCGCCCAGCTGGACGACCGATACGGCTCCAGCTCCCGTTCCTTGACGTTCTGGTACTCCAGCGGGTCCGAACCGCCGTCCCGGACGCTGTCCCGGCCGGGGACCACGATCATCGTGAACCCGCCGTCGGTGAAGCGCACTTGCCCGGCGTCGTTGATCGGGCTGCGCCGCCACCCCTTCGGGACCCCGATCCGGAAGCCCTCCGGGTCCCGGCGCAGTTCGTACCCGGCGGCGAGCGCGGGGGCCGCAGGGTCGGCGGGGGGCGGGGTGGTGGCCGGCTCGGCGGTCGGCCGCGAGGACGGCTTGGCCGTCGGCTGCGCGGTCGGCTCGGCGGACGGCTTCGTCGTCGCGGGCGCGGTCGTGGGCGTGGTCGGCGCGGTGGGCTGCTCGCCCTCCTTGGGCATGAAGAGGACGGCGTACGCGACCGCCCCCACGAGCAGCAGGAGGACGAGGAGCAGCAGCGTGCGGCCCAGGGCGCGCGGGGAGCCGGGCGTACGGGAGGACGACGGGCGCGCGGAGGACCGGGGGGCGCGCGGGGCGCGCTGCGGGATCTCGCCGTCGTACTCCTCGCGGAACCCCTCCTGGAACTCCTCGCGGAACCCTTCGTGGAACTCCTCGCGGTAATCCGGCTCTACGCGCGCGTGGCCGTACTCCTCACCGTGCCCGGGGTCCTGCCGGGTCGCGGGGCGCGGGTCCTTGCCGCGCTTGTGGCGGTGCCGGCCCGCCCCCGCTCCCCCGCGCCACCGGCGCACCAGCTCACCGCGCCGGCGCACGATCGGCAGCCGGGCCTCGTCGAAGGACGGCAGCGGTACGACTCCGAGCCCGGCGTCCGGCTCCGGCGCCGAGCGGACGAGGGAGCGCAGCCAGCCGCGCAGCTCCTCGAAGTCCGGCCGCTCGGTCGGGTCCTGACGCAGCAGGGACTCCACGACCGGGCGCAGGGGCCCGCACTCCTCGGCGAAGGCCGGAGGCTCCGCGCAGACCAGCTGGACCAGCTCGGCCGCGCTGTCCTCGGGGTACGGGGCATGGCCCTGGACGGCCCGGTAGAGCAGCGCGCCGAGCGCCCACAGGTCGGTCGCGGGGCCGATCGGCGGGGCGAGGCGCCAGTTCTCGTGCACGGGGCCGGCCTGCTCGGGCGCCCAGCGCTCGGTGACGGCACCGACGACCGCGATCCTGGTCTGGCGGGCCCGCTCGGCGGCGAGCCGCGTCGTCGGGCCGCGGTGCGCCTGTGCCGGGATCGCGACCGGCGCCTCGTCGCGGGCGCCCACGGGGACCGGGAGGCGCGCGGGGTCCGGGTTCGCCGCGGTGTACCCGGCGGGCAGGGCCGGGCGGCCCGAACCTGGCAGCACGCTGCCGCCACCGGCCGGAATCGGCCCGGAGCCGTCCCGCGAGGCGTGCGGGCCGTCGCTCCAGCTGCCGGCCAGCATCACGCGCGGCGGCGGGCCGGCCTGCGGGCCGCCGTACGGCTCGTCGCCGTCGTCCTCGTCGTCCTCGTCCTCGGCCACCCGCGCCCACCACTGCGGCTCGGGCGCGCCGGCCGCCTGCGCGGTCGGCGGCGGGGGCGGTGCGGGCGTGTCCGGCGGTGCGGGGCGCTGGGCGGGGAGCGACCCGGTCTCGCCGAGCGCGGCGGCGGCTCGCGCTCCGGCGCGGTAGGCGGCGATGGCCCCGGCCCGCGCGGCCCGCACGTCGGCGGTGGGCGGCACGGGCACGGGCTGCGTCTCGGCGGGGGCCGGCGCGGCCCGCCCGTAGGGGTCGGCTCCGTAGGAGTCGGGGGCGGGGGGTCCGTAGGGGCCGGTCCCGGTGGCGTCCGGGTGCGGCTCACCGCCGGACCCGCCGTCCTCCTCGCCCTCGCCGACCTCCTCGTACACCTCGACCTCGTAGGCCTCGGAGGCGTACTCCTCGGGGGCGTATTCCTCCGATCCGTACTCCTCCGATCCGTACTCCTCGGAGGCGTACTCCTCGGATCCGTGCTCCTCGACCTCATGGGCCGCAGAGCCGTACGCGCCGTCCTCGTACTCCTCGGAGCCGTACCCGCCGTCCCCGTAGGTCTCGGAGCCGTACCCCTCGGAGCCGTACGCCTCGGCCTCGTAGGTCTCCGCCCCGTACTCCTCGGAGCCGTACCCCTCCGCCCCGTACGGGTCAGCCCCGTCGTCCCCCTGCTCAAGCTCCTCCGGCTCGGCGGCCGGAGTCGGCGCCGCGAACCCGTCCTCCGGTGCCGGGACCGGGGCGTAGCCGCAGAGGGCCTCCTCGGCCGCGCCGGCCGCGAGGCCGGTGAGGACCACGCGGCCGTCGTCGCAGACGAGCACGGTCCTGGCGGTGATGTTCCGGTGCACCCAGCCGTGCGCGTGGAGCACCCGCAGGGCGGTGAGGACGTCGGCGCCTATCTCGGCGGCGCGGTACGGGTTGAGGGGCCGCTCGGCGAGGAGCTCGGCCAGCGGTCTGGCGGCGACGCGCTCGCTCACTATCCACAGCGAGCCGGCCTCAGCGAAGACGTCGAAGACCTGGTCGAGGAGGGGATGGTCGGGGATCTGCGCGGCGGCCTGGGCCGCCTCGATCGCCCGGCGGACGACGGGCTCGGCCGGCCGGCGGGTGGCCTGCCCCGCGGCGCCGTAGGGGCCGGCGGGACCGCCCTGCCCGTCGTCGAGCACCTCGGCGTCGACGAACTCCGGCAGCGGCACCTGGCGGACCAGGACCTCCTGCCCGCTGTACGTGTCGAACGCGCGCGTCTCCACCGGGTCGTACGCGTCGGCGTCCGCCGGCGGCAGCGGAAGGCGGTAGCGGTCGGCGAGCACCCTTCCCGCGTAGTCGTCCACGACGCCTCCCCCGCGCGCACGCTGTCCCCCGTGGCCCGCGGATCCCTCGGGATCGGGCGGGATCACGCGAGTTCGCTGTCAGTTCCGGTCCGGCACCGCGCAGTTGACGGCTCTGTTCGGCTGCTTTCGGTCCGTGAGCCTCACGATACGTGCCACCGGTCAGTCCTTGGGGCTGAACGTGGCGAACGCCGTCTCCCGCAGCGTCTTGCACTCGGCGCCGTTCCACTCGTCCGTCGCGCAGCTGACCATGATGGAGTAGCCGTGCGTGGCGTCCACCTTGAAGCCGCGGTTGAGCACGTGGACGCGGATGCCCTTCTGGGTGCGCTCGAACTCCCAGTCGGCGACGGTCGGGTAGCCCTTGTAGGAGACCGTCCTTATGCCGAGGTGCTTGTAGTCCTGGCTGGTGGCGGCCACGCCGTACCGCGCGAGCTCCCAGGCGCTCGCCGCGTCGTCCTTCGGGCTGCCGTTGTAGTCGACCTGGACGCGCGGGAAGCCGCCGCTCTCGCTGAAGATCGCGCCGAGCGAGTAGCCGGGGATCGAGCGCTGCTTGAAGGACGCGGGCATCGCCATCGAGAAGTGCAGCGGGCCGTTGGTGACGACGGCGTAGCCGGCGGGCAGCTGCTTGCCGGCGTCGCCGCCGGGCTTCCCGGAGGGCGTGGTGCCGTGCTGCCCGTCGGTGGACCCGGTCGTGCCGTCGGCACCGGTCGACCCCGTGCTGCCGTTGTCGCCGGGCTGCACGCCGCCCTGCTGGCCGGGGCCGCCCGAGGACTGGCCCTGGGCGCCGCCGGAGCCGGAACCGCCGGAACCGTCCGCGCCTCCGGTCGAGGCACCGGCGGAGGCCGTGGTGCCGCCACCGCCCTTGCCCTGGTTGCCCTCGTCGCCCCCGCCGCCGAGGGAGACCGCGAGGATCGTCCCGAGCACGGCGAGGACGGCGACCGCGGCGATGATCACCAGGGTGCGGCGCGGCACGACGTCGGTCAGCGGCGCGCGGGCCGGGGCGGGCTTGCCGCCGCCCCGCAGCGGCTCGGTCGCGAGCCTCGGAGCGGGCGCCGGAGTCGGCTCGGCCTTCACGGACGCCGCCGCGTTCCGTACGGACTTCAGCGCGCCCCGCATCCGCTCGGCGGCCGCGTCGGGCCCCTTGTCGGCGGCCGGGGTCGCCGGAACCACCGCGGTCTGCTCGGGGCGCGGCGGCAGCGGTACGACGGTGGTGACCTCGGGCGAGGCCGCGGGCACCGGCTCGGGCGCGTCGAGCACGGCCCGCAGCAGGACCCGGGCGCCGGCGTCGTCGAGCCGCTGCGCCGGGTCCTTGGCGAGCAGGCCGTAGATGACCTTCTCCAGCTCGGGGCCGGCGTTCTTCGGCGGGTCGACCGGCTCGGTCATGACGGCCGTGAGGGTGGCGATGGCCGAGCCCTTGTCGTACGGCGGGTTTCCCTCGACCGCCGCGTAGATGAGACCGCCGAGCGACCACATGTCGGCGGCCGGTCCGGGCTTGTGGCCGCGGGCGCGCTCCGGGGAGATGTACGAGGGAGCGCCGACGAGCATGCCGGTGGAGGTGATCGAGGGGTCGCCCTCCACCTGGGCGATGCCGAAGTCGGTGAGGACGACGCGGCCGTCCTCGGCGATCAGCACGTTGGACGGCTTCACGTCGCGGTGCAGGATGCCCTCGCGGTGCGCCGAACGCAGCACGTCGAGGATGGCGAGGCCGACCTCGGCGGCGCGCCGGGGCGTGAGGGTGCCGTCCTCGCGGACGGCGTCGGCGAGGGACTTGCCCTCGATGAGCTCCATGACGATCCACGGGCGGTCGTCCTCGTCGACGACGTCGTACACGGTGACGGCGCCGTTGTTGCGGATCCGGGCGATGGCCTTGGCCTCGCGCAGGGTCCGGGTGATGAGGCGTCGCTTCTCGTCCTCGTCGATGCTCGTCGGGAAGCGGAGCTCCTTGACGGCGACGGTACGGCCGAGGGTCTCGTCGACGGCGCGCCAGACGGTGCCCATGCCGCCGCGGCCGAGGACCGCGCCGAGCCGGTAGCGGCCGGAGAGCAGCCGTCCCTCGCCGGCCGGTTCCTTGCGGAGCCTGTCGCCGCCTCGCGTGGTGGGGCCGGTCCGGCGGTCGCTCTCGCCGTCGCCGTCCCCGGCGCCGAATCCGGCGCGTCCGGTCGAGGGCTCGGTGCCGCGCAGCCGCCCGGCGCCGACGGCGTCGCCCGCACCGGTCGCCCGGTCGGACGGCGCGTCCTGAGGGTCCTTCACGTCCCCGACGCCCTGAGAGGATCCCGCGGACTCCGCGGACTTTCCGAACCCCACGGCCTCCGCAGGCTTCCCGTCTCCCGCGTCCCGCTTCGGCTCACGCCCGTCCCGGGGGTCCTGTGCACCCTCGCTGACCTGCGCGTCCTCCGCGTTCCGCTCCGGCTTGCGCGCGGCCGGAACCGCTCCTCGGTCGCCGTCGGTCGCGGCCCCCGCGGCGGCGTCCCGCCTGGGGTCCCTCGCCTTGTCCCGCGACTGCTCCGCCTCCGACATGCGTCCCCTCTGCGATCCCTGATCTTCGCCGCGTCTGCCGCTTCCCGCGCGATGCGGTAACCCGCCCTGGAAGAGAGGCCATTGTCCCTCACCTCGGGGCGGGTGGCGCCCCCGGGTCCGCACTCCGGGATACGACGCCTCCGGGCGCCCCTTAGGTTCCCACCGGACACGGGCCCCTCGCACCCCCTGCGCGGCGGCCCGCGGACGTCTCGTCAGATGGGCACGATGTCCGGCGCGCCGAGCCGCGCGGCGTCCGCCGTCAGGTCGTCGGGCTGCCGCTGCGACTCCCTCTCGGCCTCCACCCGCTTCTCGTAGTGCTCGACCTCCTTCTCGATCTGGCGCTCGTCCCAGCCGAGGACCGGTGCCATCAGTTCCGCGCACTCGCGGGCGCTGAGCGTGCCCCGGTCGAAGGTCTCGATGGAGATCCTGGTCCGTCTGGTGAGGACGTCGTCGAGGTGGCGCGCGCCCTCGTGGGAGGCGGCGTAGACGATCTCGGCGCGCAGGTAGTCGTCGGCCGCCGCGAGCGGTTCGCCGAGGCTCGGGTCGGCCGCGACGAGGTCGAGGATCTCCTCCGTCAGGGAGCCGTAGCGGTTGAGGAGATGCTCGACCCGGACGACGTGCAGCCCGGTCCTGGCGGCGATCCTCGCCCGCGCGTTCCACAGGGCGCGGTACCCCTCGGCGCCGAGGAGCGGGGTGTCCTCGGTGACGCAGGGGGCGACGCGCTGGTCGAGGCCGTGCACCGCCTCGTCGACGGCGTCCTTCGCCATCACGCGGTACGTCGTGTACTTGCCGCCGGCGACGACCACGAGGCCGGGGACCGGGTGGGCGACGGTGTGCTCGCGGGAGAGCTTGCTGGTGGCGTCCGACTCGCCGGCGAGGAGCGGGCGCAGTCCGGCGTAGACGCCCTGGACGTCGTCGCGGGTGAGCGGGGTGGCGAGGACGGTGTTCACGTGCTCCAGGAGGTAGTCGATGTCGGCGCTGGAGGCGGCGGGGTGCGCCTTGTCGAGGTCCCAGTCGGTGTCGGTGGTGCCGACGATCCAGTGCCGGCCCCAGGGGATGACGAAGAGGACGGACTTCTCGGTGCGCAGGATCAGTCCGGTGGTCGAGTGGATGCGGTCCTTGGGCACGACGAGGTGGATGCCCTTGGAGGCGCGGACGTGGAACTGGCCGCGCTCCCCGATGAGGGCCTGGGTGTCGTCGGTCCACACGCCGGTGGCGTTGACGATCTGCTTGGCCCTGATCTCGTACGCCTGCCCGGCCTCGACGTCCTGGACGCGGGCGCCGACGACCCGCTCGCCCTCGCGGAGGAAGCCGATGACGCGGGCCCGGCTGGCGGCCTTGGCTCCGTAGGAGGCGGCGGTGCGCACGAGGGTGGTGACGAAGCGGGCGTCGTCCATCTGGGCGTCGTAGTACTGCAGGGCGCCGACGAGGGCGTCCTTCTTCAGGCAGGGTGCGACGCGCAGGGCGTTGCGCCGGGAGAGGTGCCGGTGGACGGGGAGTCCCCGGCCGTGTCCGGAGGAGAGCGACATCGCGTCGTACAGCGCGACGCCCGAGCCGGCGTAGAACCGCTCCCAGCCCTTGTGCTGGAGCGGGTAGAGGAAGGGGACCGGCTTCACCAGGTGGGGTGCGAGCCGCTCCAGGAGCAGTCCGCGCTCCTTGAGGGCCTCCCGCACGAGGGCGAAGTCCAGCATCTCCAGGTAGCGCAGACCGCCGTGGATGAGCTTGCTGGACCTGCTGGAGGTGCCCGAGGCCCAGTCGCGGGCCTCGACGATGCCGGTGGAGAGCCCTCTCGTGACGGCGTCGAGGGCGGTTCCTGCGCCGACCACTCCGGCGCCGACGACCAGCACGTCCAGCTCTCGCCCGGCCATGGCCGCGAGCGCCTCGGCGCGCTCGGCGGGTCCCAGTGTCGCTGTCCTCACGCTGCTTGCCTCCCGTCGTCCCCCGGATCACGCCGCGAACAGATCGAGCCGTGAACCGGGCCCGTGTGGTCCGGCTCACAGCTCGATTCTGGCCCGCCCCCGCGACTTCAGCCACCGCCTCGCCGCTGACCTGTGGATAACACTCGGCGACCTTCGGTCACACAATGCCGCATCTCGGTCATATTTACGCCTAGTCTGACATTGCGCTCGACCCGTTCTGTCCACCGGGCTTGCGCGTCGCGTCACCTCCGGCTACCGGGAAGGACGGCCCACCCCCCATGCCCGCTGATCTCGCCGTCATCGGCCTCGGCCACCACGGGCTCCCCCTGGCCCAGGCCGCCACCGCCGCAGGCATCGACACCATCGGCTACGACACCGACCCGCGCCCCGTCGCCGAACTCGCCGCCGGCCGCTCCCCGGTCGACGGCTCGCTCACCGTCCCCGAGATCCGCCGGATGCTCGCGGGGGGCTTCCGGCCGACCACCAACCCCGCCGAGCTCGGCCGGGTCCGCACCGCCGTCCTCTGCGCCCCGACCTCCCTCGGCCCCGACCGGACCCTCGACCTCACCGCCGTCACCGACGCCGCCCGCGCGCTCGCCGCCCGGCTGCGCCCCCACACCACCGTCCTCCTGGAGTCCCCGGTCCCCCCGGGCACCACCGAGGGCCTCCTCCGCGAGGTCCTGGAGTCGGGCTCCGGCCTGCGCGCCGGCCGTGACTTCCACCTGGCGTACTCGCCCGGCCGCCTCGACCCCGGCAGCCGCACCCACGACTACGCCGGCACCCCCAAGGTCATCGGCGGCCTCACCCCGGCCTGCACCGAGTCCGCGGCCGCCTTCTACGGCCGGCTCACCGACAAGGTGGTACGCGCGCGTGGACCCCGCGAGGCGGAGACGGTCAAGCTCCTGGAGACCAACTTCCGGCACGTCAACATCGCCCTCGTCAACGAGATGGCGGTCCTCTGCCACGAACTCGGCGTCGACCTGTGGGACGTCATCCGCTGCGCCGAGACCAAGCCCTTCGGCTTCCAGGCCTTCCGCCCGGGACCCGGCGTCGGCGGCCACGGCGTCCCCGTCGACACGGTCGGCGCCCACCGCCCGCTGCGCCTCGTCGAGCTCGCCGGCCAGGTCAACGAGCGCATGCCGCAGTACGTCGTCCAGCGCGCCGCGACCCTCCTCAACGAACACGGCAAGTCGGCCCGCGGCGCCCGGATCCTGCTGCTCGGCATCACGTACAAGCCCGACCTCCCCGACCGGCAGGGCTCCCCCGCCGACGAGATCGCCCGCCGCCTGATGGACCTGGGCGCGGCCGTCAGCTACCACGACCCGCACGTCCCCGACTGGCGCGTCCGCGAGCTGCCCGTCCCCCGCGCGGACTCGCTCTACGAGGCGGCCGCCCACGCCGACCTCACGGTCCTGCTCCAGCACCACCGCACGTACGACCTCCAGGGCCTCTCGGTGAAGGCCCAACTCCTCCTGGACACCCGCGGCGCGACGCCCGCGGGAGCGGCCCACCGGTTGTGAGGACGGCCCCGGCCGGAATTCCCTAGGTCGTTGTCATGTACCGGTGCTAACCTCCGGGACCACCGCGCGCGCCGTTCCACGCGCGCGCACCGTCCCGGGGGCCCGCTTGTTCGTCGTCTTCATCCTCCTGCTCCTCACGTTCTTCCTGGCGGCAGGGGTCACCGGCCTCTGCTTCGCGCTGAACGTCAAGGACTGCGCCGTCCGGCTGGAGCAGCGGCAGCTGCGCAACATCGAGCTGCGCGCACACGCCAGGGGGGACCTGGGCCCGCCCGACCGGTTCGCCACCGCCTTCGGCATCCGCGTGGCCGGCGGGCTGCTGGCCCTGGTCCCGTTCGGACTGATCTTCGCGGCACTGATCGCCGCCTTCACCGGCTGACGCACGTCACGCCCGACTGTTCCCTGGGGGGATCCACACCATGAGCCAGCCCGTTCCGCCGCCCGGCAACCCGTTCGCCGACGGCGCCGCGCCCCAGCCGTACCCGGTGGCCCCGCAGGCCCCCGCCCGTGACAACGTGGGGCTCGGCCTGGTGGCCGGACTGGTCGCGGCGCTCGTCGCCGCCGGTGTCTACGGCGGTATCGCCGGCGCCATCGAGCGCGAGATCGGCTGGGCCGCCGTCGGCGTCGGCTTCCTCGTCGGTTTCGCGGCCGGCAAGGCCGGCGGCAACAACCCCGTGCTGTCCGTGGCCGGCTCCGTGCTCTCGCTCGGCTCGGTGTACCTCGGCCAGCTGGTCGCCCTCTCGATCATCGGCGCCAAGGCGCTGAACGTCTCCGCCACCGAGCTCTTCTTCGAGCACTTCGACGTGCTCACCGCGGCGTGGAAGGAAGACCTGGACCCGCTGACGTTCCTGTTCTTCGGCCTGGCCGCGTTCGCCGCGTTCTCCGGCGCCAAGAAGGCCGCCCGGTAGGCCACCCGCGCACGCGAAGGGGCCCCGCACCACCCGGTGCGGGGCCCCTGTCGGATCCGTACGGTCAGCGCTTGTGCTGCGCGTCCGCGACCGTGACCTCGACGCGCTGGAACTCCTTGAGCTCGCTGTAGCCCGTGGTGGCCATCGCGCGGCGCAGGGCGCCGAAGAAGTTCATCGAGCCGTCCGGGATGTGCGACGGGCCCGCGAGGATCTCCTCGGTGGTGCCGACGATGCCCAGGTCGACCAGCTTGCCGCGCGGCACGTCCTCGTGGACGGCCTCCATGCCCCAGTGGTGGCCCTTGCCGGGCGCGTCCGTGGCACGGGCCAGCGGGGAGCCCATCATGACGGCGTCGGCGCCGCAGGCGATGGCCTTCGGGAGGTCGCCGGACCAGCCCACGCCGCCGTCGGCGATGACGTGCACGTACCGGCCGCCGGACTCGTCCATGTAGTCGCGGCGGGCCGCGGCCACGTCGGCGACCGCGGTCGCCATCGGGACCTGGATGCCCAGGACGTTACGGGTGGTGTGCGCGGCGCCGCCGCCGAAGCCGACCAGGACACCGGCCGCGCCGGTGCGCATCAGGTGCAGGGCCGCGGTGTACGTGGCGCAGCCGCCGACGATGACCGGGACGTCGAGCTCGTAGATGAACTGCTTCAGGTTCAGCGGCTCGGCCGCGCCCGAGACGTGCTCGGCGGAGACCGTCGTGCCGCGGATGACGAAGATGTCCACGCCGGCGTCGACGACGGCCTTCGAGAACTGGGCGGTGCGCTGCGGGGAGAGCGCGGCGGCGGTGACGACACCGGAGTCGCGCACCTCCTTGATGCGCTGCCCGATCAGCTCTTCCTTGATCGGGGCGGCGTAGATCTCCTGCAGACGGCGCGTCGCGGTCGCCTCGTCCAGTTCGGCGATCTCGTCGAGGAGCGGCTGCGGGTCCTCGTACCGGGTCCAGAGACCCTCCAGGTTCAGGACGCCCAGGCCGCCCAGCTCGCCGATCCGGATGGCGGTCTGCGGCGAGACGACCGAGTCCATCGGGGCGGCCAGGAACGGCAGCTCGAAGCGGTAGGCGTCGATCTGCCAGGCGATCGAGACCTCCTTCGGGTCCCGGGTGCGCCGGCTCGGGACGACGGCGATGTCGTCGAACGCGTACGCCCTGCGGCCGCGCTTGCCGCGCCCGATCTCGATCTCAGTCACGATGTGTGGCCTTTCCCTCTACGTCTGCGCCTACCAGTATCCCCGACACAAGCGTGAGGGGCGGCTCCGGCCACATGCCGGAACCGCCCCCACGGTCGCGCTGCGTTACTTCCTGCTGTAGTTCGGCGCCTCGACCGTCATCTGGATGTCGTGCGGGTGGCTCTCCTTGAGGCCCGCCGAGGTGATCCGGACGAAGCGGCCGTTCGCCTGGAGCTCCGGCACCGTGCGCCCGCCGACGTAGAACATCGACTGGCGCAGACCGCCCACCAGCTGGTGGACGACGGCCGAGAGCGGGCCGCGGTAGGGCACCTGGCCCTCGATGCCCTCGGGGACGAGCTTCTCGTCGGAGGCGACGCCCTCCTGGAAGTAGCGGTCCTTGGAGAAGGAGCGCTGCTCGCCGCGGGACTGCATGGCGCCGAGCGAGCCCATGCCGCGGTACGACTTGAACTGCTTGCCGTTGATGAAGAGCAGCTCGCCCGGGGACTCCTCGCAGCCCGCGAGCAGCGAGCCGAGCATCACCGTGTCGGCGCCGGCGACGAGGGCCTTCGCGATGTCGCCGGAGTACTGCAGACCGCCGTCGCCGATGACCGGGACGCCGGCCGCCTTGGCGGCGAGGGAGGCCTCGTAGATCGCGGTGACCTGCGGGACGCCGATGCCGGCGACCACGCGGGTGGTGCAGATGGAGCCCGGGCCGACACCGACCTTGATGCCGTCGACACCGGCGTCGATCAGCGCCTGGGCGCCGTCGCGGGTGGCGACGTTTCCGCCGATGACGTCGACCGAGGAGTTCGACTTGATCTTGGCGACCATGTCGCCGACCAGGCGGGAGTGGCCGTGCGCGGTGTCGACGACGATGAAGTCGACGCCCGCCTCGATGAGGGCCTGGGCGCGCTCGTACGCGTCACCGGCGACACCGACGGCGGCGCCGACGAGCAGCCGGCCTTCCTTGTCCTTGGCGGCGTTCGGGTACTTCTCGGCCTTGACGAAGTCCTTGACCGTGATGAGGCCCTTGAGGAGGCCCGCCTCGTCGACCAGCGGCAGCTTCTCGATCTTGTGGCGGCGCAGCAGCTCCATGGCGTCCACGCCGGAGATGCCGACCTTGCCGGTGACCAGCGGCATCGGGGTCATGACCTCGCGCACCCGGCGGTCGCGGTCCGACTCGAAGGCCATGTCGCGGTTGGTGACGATGCCGAGGAGCTTCCCGGCCGGGTCGGTCACCGGGACGCCGCTGATGCGGAACTTGGCGCAGATCGCGTCGGCCTCGGCGAGCGTCGCGTCCGGGTGGACCGTGATCGGGTCGGTCACCATGCCGGACTCGGAGCGCTTCACCAGGTCGACCTGGTTGGCCTGGTCGGCGATGGAGAGGTTGCGGTGCAGCACACCGACACCGCCCTGTCGCGCCATGGCGATCGCCATGCGGGACTCGGTGACCTTGTCCATCGCGGCGGAGAGGAGCGGGATGTTCACCCGCACGTTCTTCGAGATGTACGAGGCGGTGTCGATCTGGTCGGGCGCCATGTCGGACGCGCCGGGCAGAAGCAGCACGTCGTCGTAGGTCAGCCCGAGTGTCGCGAATTTCTCGGGCACTCCGTCGACGTTGGCAGTCATGACACCTTCCCAAATGGCCTTGATCGGTGCGGGATGTCCATGCTAACGGGCTGGAGCGGTGTCTCATTCCACGAGCAAGATCACCGGGAAGCTTTGGACGTTCACACGTGTACGAAAGGGATGACCGAGCCCGGCAAGGCTTACTGCTCGGCCAGTGCGCGCAGCCGGCTGAGGGCGCGGTGCTGCGCGACCCGGACGGCGCCGGGGGACATGCCGAGCATCTGCCCGGTCTCCTCGGCGGTCAGCCCGACCGCGACCCGCAGCACGAGCAGCTCGCGCTGGTTCTCCGGGAGGTTGGCGAGCAGCTTCTTGGCCCACTCGGCGTCATCGCTGAGCAGGGCCCGCTCCTCGGGACCGAGGGAGTCGTCGGGCCGCTCGGGCATCTCGTCGGAGGGGACGGCCGTGGACCCCGGGTGCCGCATGGCGGCCCGCTGGAGGTCGGCGACCTTGTGCCCGGCGATGGCGAAGACGAAGGCCTCGAAGGGCCTGCCCGTGTCCTTGTAGCGCGGCAGCGCCATCAGGACGGCGACGCAGACCTCCTGCGCCAGGTCCTCGACGAAGTGCCGGGCGTCGCCGGGCAGCCGGTTGAGGCGGGTGCGGCAGTACCGCAGGGCGAGCGGGTGGACGCGCGCGAGCAGGTCGTGGGTGGCCTGCGCGTCGCCGTCGACCGCGCGGTGCACGAGCGCGCCGATCTCCCCCTGCCCGGCAGGCATGGGGGAACCCACGGTCTCGTCGTCGCGCATCGCTCCATGGTGCCCCGACGCCTCTCGGTTCGCGGCACCGCGTCCGTAGTTGTGCACCGAAGCGTTATGAGCAGGTGCGCCGGCACTCATCTCCCGCGCCCTCCCCTCCCGCTCGATCGACTCGTCCCCGAGGAACTCCACATCTCAAGGATGCGGCATTCCGCGGGGAAGTGACACAAGCCCACCCCGTCCACCCCACGACGGACGCGGGTGAGGACGGGGAGACGGCAGGTGACCTGCGATTCAGCGGACCAGACCCCAGCGGAATCCGAGCGCCACGGCGTGCGCCCGGTCGGACGCGCCGAGCTTCTTGAAGAGGCGCCGGGCGTGGGTCTTGACCGTGTCCTCGGAGAGGAAGAGCTCGCGCCCGATCTCCGCGTTGGACCGGCCGTGGCTCATGCCTTCGAGGACCTGGATCTCGCGCGCGGTGAGGGTGGGCGCGGCGCCCATCTCGGCCGAGCGGAGGCGGCGGGGGGCGAGCCGCCAGGTCGGGTCGGCGAGGGCCTGCGTGACCGTGGCCCGCAGTTCGGCGCGCGAGGCGTCCTTGTGCAGGTAGCCACGGGCACCCGCGGCGACCGCGAGCGCGACGCCGTCGAGGTCCTCGGCGACCGTGAGCATGATGATGCGGGCGCCGGGGTCCGCGGAGAGCAGCCGGCGGACGGTCTCCACGCCGCCCAGGCCGGGCATGCGTACGTCCATCAGAATCAGGTCCGAGCGGTCCGCGCCCCAGCGGCGGAGGACTTCCTCGCCGTTGGCCGCGGTGGTCACGCGCTCGACGCCGGGCACGGTCGCGACCGCGCGGCGGAGCGCCTCTCGGGCAAGCGGGGAGTCGTCGCAGACGAGGACGGATGTCATGCCTGACCTCCGCGGCTCTCGCAGCTGTTGCGCGTCACCTTGAGCCTCCAGGGCTGTACGTATCGTCACCTGTGCGGTTGACGCTCTCGGACATGTGCCCGATCGCTTCTTCCTTCAACCGCCTCGCAACTCTCAACGACGGTCACTCGAAAGAGTTACGGGTCGGACGGCGGCTTCGGCACTCTACGTGAGGAGTCGTGCGCGGAGGAGAGTGTCGCAGGTCGTTCGTCCCAACATCAAAAGCTATGCCCCATTTAGCTGGTTTTCTTCCCTTTTCGCAGTGTCTGTGACTAGATTCGCAATGAGTCATATTTACATCTACTTCGACAGTAGATGTAGCTACCCGACCGCCACCCGACCCGCCGGGACCCCAGGAGCCCCGGCCATCAGCCATCCACCCGCCCACCTATCCGTTCGACACGGTTTCAAGGGGACAAGCGCAATGGCAGATTTCTCCCGCCTTCCCGGACCCAACGCCGATCTGTGGGACTGGCAACTCCTCGCGGCCTGCCGCGGAGTCGACAGCTCCCTGTTCTTCCACCCCGAGGGAGAGCGCGGCGCGGCACGGAGTGCGCGTGAGAACTCGGCGAAAGAGGTCTGCATGCGGTGCCCGGTGCGCGCGGAGTGCGCGGCACACGCACTCGCCGTGCGGGAGCCCTACGGCGTATGGGGCGGCCTCACCGAGGACGAACGCGAAGAACTCATGGGACGCGCGCGCAATCGCCTGGTCACGACGGCACCGACGGCCGCATCGGTCGCGTCGGCAGCGTCCATCGTGGAGCGTATGTGAAGGAACGTTTCCTCAACGTGCACATGAACTGAAGACTCACGCGCCCGCGCGCGTCACGACCACGTGTCGCGTCGCTACGCGACCCCGTGTCTACGCGCGCGTGGCGGCGCGGATCAGCTCGTCGAGCGTGGCGGCCACGGCCGGCACCTGGGCGAGGTCCGGCAGCGTCAGGGCCACGATCTCCCGCTCCACGGCCGGCTCCACGGCCACCGTCCGCGCGCCCTTGGGCCGTACGGACTCGATGGCCAGCTCCGGCAGGACGGCGACGCCCAGACCGGCGCCCACCAGGCCCACCACGGCCGGGTAGTCGTCGGTGGCGAAGTCGATGCGGGGCGTGAAGCCGGCCTCCTCGCAGACGTCGACGAGCTGGCGGCGGCAGCGCGGGCAGCCCGCGATCCAGGACTCGTCCGCGAGCTCCCCGATGCCGACCGCCCCGGCGTCGGCGAGCCGGTGCCCCTCGGGCACCAGGCCGACGAGCCGGTCGGCGAGGAGCGGGCGGACCACCAGGTCGTCCCACTCGGCCTGCCCGGCCCCGTAGCGGAACGCCAGGGCGATGTCGCAGTCGCCCTCGCGGAGCATCTCGATCGAGCGCGGCGGTTCGGCCTCGACGAGGGAGACCCGGGTCCCGGGGTGCGCGGCCCGCAGCGCGGCCAGCGCGGTCGGCACGAGCGTGGAGCTGCCGCTCGGGAAGGAGACCAGCCGGACGCGGCCCGCCCGGAGCCCGGCGATGGCGGCGACCTCCTCCTCGGCGGCGGTGAGCCCGGCGAGGATGCCGGAGGCGTGGCGCACCAGGACCTCGCCGGCCTGGGTGAGGCGCATCTCGCGTCCCGTACGGATCAGCAGCGGCGTGCCGGCGGAGGCTTCGAGCGCCTTCATCTGCTGGCTGACGGCGGGCTGGGTGCAGCCCAGTTCGCGCGCGGCGGCCGAGAAGGAGCCCGTGGCGGCGACGGCGCGCAGGACGCGGAGGTGGCGGGCCTCGATCATGCGTCCAGCATAAGCGACTCTTGGGTGAAGCAGCCCGTTCTCGCGTGCGCCTTTGAGATCGTCCCGCCTACAGTGCCCGCATGACCTTGCTGAGTGTGAATGTGGGCCGGGCCGAGCCCTTGGAGTACACCGACGCCGCCTCGGGGATGACGGGCATCGACAAGCGTCCGGTGGAGGGGCCCGTACGGATCGAGGCGCCCGGAGCGCCCGGCGTCGGGGCGAGCGGGGTCGCCGGGGACGCGGTCTGCGACCTGCGCTTCCACGGCGGGAACGACCGGGCCGCGTACGCCTTCGCCCGGGAGGACATGGACCTGTGGGAGCGGGAGCTCGGCCGCGAACTGGCCAACGGCTCCTTCGGCGAGAACCTCACCACGCGGGGCCTCGACGTGAACGGGGCGCTGATCGGCGAGCGGTGGCGGATCGGCGAGGAGGTGGTCCTGGAGGTGACCGGCGGCCGCATCCCGTGCCGTACGTTCGCCGGCTTCGTCGAGGAGAAGGGCTGGGTGAAGCGGTTCACGCAGTCGGAGGCCGGTCCCGGCGCGCTGCTGCGGGTGATCGTGCCGGGCGAGGTGAAGGCCGGCGACCCGATCACCGTGCTGCACCGGCCGGACCACGACATCACCGTGGCGCGCCTGCACCGCGCCGCGACCACCGAACGCGACCAGCTGCCCGCCATGTTGGCCGCCGCCGAGTGGATGGAGTCGGGGCTCCTCGCGCTCGCCCGCCGGTACAAGGAGAAGTACGCCTCGTCGTAGCGGCGGGAGCGGGCGCCCGGGAGCCCGGTCGGGCCCGGAGGACAGGCACTAGGTTGCCCGTATGACGACTGCACTGATTACGGGCGCCACCGCGGGCATCGGGGCCGCCTTCGCACGGAGACTGGCGGCGGACGGCCACGACGTCGTGCTCGTGGCCAGGGACGTGAAGCGGCTGCGCGAGCAGGCGACCGAACTGCACGACCGGCACGGCGTCGAGGCCGAGGTGCTGGCGGCGGACCTCTCCGAGGAGAAGGGCATCGCCGCCGTCGAGGCCCGGCTCTCGGACCCGAAGCAGCCGGTGGACATGCTGGTGAACAACGCGGGCTTCGGCAACAAGGGCCGTTTCCTCGAAGTCTCCATGGCCGACGAGCTGAAGATGCTGACGGTGCACTGCGAGGCGGTGCTGCGGCTGACCTCGGCGGCGGCCACCTCGATGAAGGGCCGCCGCCGGGGCGCCGTCGTGAACGTCGCCTCGGTGGCGGCCTTCCTGCCCCGCGGGACCTACGGCGCCTCGAAGGCCTGGGTCGTGCAGTTCACCCAGGGCGCGGCGCGGGACCTCGCGGGCAGCGGGGTGCGTCTGATGGCGCTCTGCCCCGGCTTCGTACGGACCGAGTTCCACGAGCGGGCCGGGATGGGCACGGACAACATCCCGGGCTGGATGTGGCTCGACGCGGACAAGCTGGTGGCGGCGGCGCTCACCGACCTGGAGCGGGGGCGGACGCTGTCGATCCCGGACCCCCGCTACAAGGCCCTCATGGGTGTGGTGAAGCTGGCGCCGCGCGGCCTGCTCGGCGGGGTCTCCTCCAAGGCGGGCCGCAAGTACGGTCCGCAGTAGCCCTGGTTCACGCCCTCCCCTTCTCCTTCGTACGCGCCGATCGTCGGAGCCGCCGTCGCCGACACGGCGTTTCCGAACCAGTCCCTGCCGCCGTTGTCCGCGATGAGCGTGCCGGCGGACAGGGCGGGGGAGCCGGCGGCGAGCCGCAGGTCGGGCAGGAGCAGCGGATCGGCGTCGAGGCCGCCCGGGTCGGGGCGGGTCATCGTGATGCCGTGGAAGAGGTTGTACGAGAAGGACAGCCCGGGGAGCGGCGGGTTCTTGAAGGCTTGACTTCCGCTCCCCGCCGCTAAAGGGCGGGGATTCCTACCACGGCCGGTCGGCCGTCTCGGTGGGTTCCTGCTTCTTCGCGCTGTGCCGGGACCTGGGGCCCCGGTCTTACCTGCGCTCCACAGGCTGTCACCGCCGGTCCGGCGGCCTTGGCGATGTTGACCGCCGCGTTGATGTCCCGGTCCAGG
The DNA here is from genome assembly GCF_014203895.1 of Streptomyces nymphaeiformis. Taxonomy (GTDB): domain Bacteria; phylum Actinomycetota; class Actinomycetes; order Streptomycetales; family Streptomycetaceae; genus Streptomyces; species Streptomyces nymphaeiformis. The sequence continues at coordinate 369,276 of NZ_JACHJY010000006.1, forward strand.
ACGGTTCCGCAGCCCCGGCATGTCCAGACGCGGATGTGCAGGGGTTTGGGGCCGTCCTTGGTGCCGCACACGCAGCAGACCTGGCTGGTGGGTTCGAAGCGTCCGATCCTGAGGAAGGTCCGGCCGTACAGGGCGGCCTTGTACTCCAGCATCGCGACGAACGCGGCCCATCCGGCGTCGTGGACGGACTTGGCCAGACGCGTGCGGGCGAGTCCCTTCACCGCCAGATCCTCCACCGCCACCGCCTGGTTCTCGCGGATGATCTTCGTGGAGAGCTGATGGTGGAAGTCACGCCGTGCATCGGCCACCCGCGTGCGCACGAGCGACCTTGATGCGGGCCTTGCCCCGGTTGTTCGACCCCTTCACCTTGCGGCTCAGGTCCTTCTGGGCCTTCTTGAGCCTCTTCTCCGCCCGGGGTGATCCTCCACCGGGCGTTCGCGGTGAACCGGACCGCCTGTCGGTTGTCCCGCTTGGACTTGAACCGCGGCGCACCCGTCTGCGGGCGCTTGCCCTTCAGGCCGTCGAAGAAGTTCCGGTACGCGGTGTCCAGGTCCCGCAACGACTGCTGGAGGACCACGGCGGACACCTCGCCGAGCCAGACACGCTCGACGGTCTTCTTCGCCTCGGTGATCAGCAGCTTCGACAGCTCTCCGGCCTTCGGGAACGGGGCTCCCTCGGCGCGGGCGGTCTCACGGGCACGCAGCGCGTCGTTGAAAACCACCCGAGCACACCCGAACGCCCTCGCCGGCGCCGCACGCTGCGGACCGTTCGGGTACAGACGGAAGCCGTACCGAAGCTGCACGCCGATCACCGTCCTGCAGTTGACTTTCGGCTAGGCATCAGAACATTCGCGCGAGTTGATACTGGCCCGGGCTTCGAGGTCGAGCTGTGCGGTGGTGCCGTTCTGCCAGGTCACGGTGAGCGTGTGGGGGCCGGTGACGTGGACGTTCGCGAGGTCGGACACGGGTGCGGGGTCGGGTTCGGCGGTGAGGGAGGCGAGGGCGACGAAGAGCGTCGCGGGGCCGCTCGTGGTGCCGTGCAGGGCGAGGGTGCGGGTCCCCGGGCCCTGCAGGGTTTCCCCGGTGGGGAGTTCCCCGGCGTCCGGCCGGTAGCCGTGGACCGGGTGGAGCTGGGCGTGCGGTCCTTCGGGGGTGACGGCCCAGCCCGTCTGGCGTACGGGGGTCCCCTCCGGGGCGCCGAGGACCAGGTGGGCGCGGAGTTCGGCGCGGCCGTGGGCGAGGGTCGCGGAGAGGACCCGGACGCCGGGCAGCGGGTGGTGGAGGGAGACGGCCCGGTCGGGGCCGGTGCCGAGGGGGACGGCGGGGCCGCGGGTGGTGGCCTTCCCGTCGACGAGCAGGGCGAAGTGGTTGTCGGCCGCGGCGGTCCCCGTACTGGGTCCCGTACGGGTGGAGTAGGCGTGGCGGGCGTAGCCGGGGTCGTCCTCCTCGCCGGGCGCGCTGTGGACGTGGTTGCTGCCGTGGTTGTGGAGGCGTACGAGCCCGTCGGCGGCGGTGGTCTGGACGAGCAGCCCGGCGGGGGCGAAGGCGCGGACGGTGTCGGCGCGTTCGGCGGGCAGGGGTTCCTCGGGGTCGGTCCAGGCGGGGTGGTCGGCGGGCAGGAGGAGGCCGAGGAAGCCCTTGGAGGCCCAGTAGGGGGAGCCGGGTCCCGAGTACTCCTGGACGAGCGGCGGGTACGGGCCGTGCCAGCCGAGGGTGAGGAGGCCGCGCTCGTCGGTGGCGCCGCGCCCCTCGCCGGGTTCGAGGAAGTACCGCAGGGTGCCGGAGGCGAGGCGGCGGGTGGCGCCGGGGGTGAGCGGGGTGTGGCCGGTGAGGGTGCCGAGCCAGGGGGCGGCGGCCGCGGCGAAGCGGTAGATCAGGGACCGCCCGTACGGGACGGGGGCGCCGTCGGCGTCGAAGAGGTGGACGTAGTCGTCGAGGTGGGCGCGGAGGCGGGGCCCGTAGGTGTCGAGGAGCCGCCGGTCGCCGGCGAGGTGGGCGTGGAGGGCGGGGTAGAAGTGCAGGGCCCAGGCGTTGTAGTGGTCGAAGGCGCGGTTGTCGCCGTCGCTGTACCAGCCGTCGCCGAGGTACCAGTCCTCGACGCGGGCGAGGGAGCGGTCGATCGTGGCGGCGGCGCGGTCGGTCTCGATGCCGGCGTCCTGGAGGAAGCCGGCGACGGTGAGGCCGAAGAGCCACCAGTTGTTGTCGACGGGGGACGGTGCGAGGGCGGGGCGGAGCCAGTCGGCGACCTGCTGCCGGGTGCGGTCGTCGAGGCGGTCCCAGAGCCAGGGGCGGGTGAGGCGGAGGCCGAGGGCGACCGAGGCGGATTCGACGACCGCCTGGCGGGTGTCGGCCATCAGGGGCCAGGACTCCCGGTCCTCCCGTCCCGGCTCCTCGGTGCCGGCGGCGAGGCCCTCGGCGTACCGGTCGAGGTGGCCGTGGGGGTCCTCGCCGTGGGCGCCCGCGACGCGGAGGGCGGCGAGGAGGAAGGTGCGGGCCCAGCCCTCCAGGCCGTCGGAGCGGGGGCCCGACCAGCTGGGGCGGGGGCCGGGGAGGTCGACGAGGCCGCGCCTCGGGGAGGCGAACGGGCGGACGTCCAGGAGGAGTCGGTCGGCCGCGTTCTCCCAGTGGGCACGGGTCCAGCCGGTGTACGGGCTGAGCTCACGGTTCTCGGGCGGCGTGGGCATGATGCTCCCTGGGGCTCCGTGCGATGACGTCTGCGTCGCCGTCCGCATCGCCGGGAATCCTGGACAGACTCCGATCGATCGTCAAGAGAATCGGAGCGAATGATCGAAACTTCTGCCATTCGATCATTCCTGGAGCTAGGCTCGACGAACCACCACCACCGCGAGGGGGAACCGCGCCGTGCGCGAGAGTGCTGCCGAACGACACGACCGACTGCTGGCCCTGGTGCGCGAGCGCGGCACCGCCCGCGTCTCCGAACTGGCCGAACGCCTCGGGGTCTCCCCCGTCACCGCCCGCCGGGACGTCGAGGTCCTGGCCGGCCGGGGCCTGCTCGACCGGGTGCACGGCCAGGTCTCCTGGCCCCGGCGGGGGGCCGGGCCCGGCGGCGGCCGCCCCGGCGAGGGCCTGGTCCTCGGGCTGCTCGCCCCCTCCGCCACGTACTACTTCGCCGAGGTCATCCGGGGGGCGCACGAGGCGGCGGCCCGCGCCGGGGCGCGGCTCGTGCTGCGGATCTCCGACTACCGGCCGGAGGAGGACCGGGCCCGCACCGAGGGCCTCCTCGCGGCGGGCGCCGAGGGCGTCCTCGTCGCGCCGGGCTGGCGGGGGCCCGAGGACCGGCTCGCGTACGGGGACTGGCTGGCCGAACTGCCCGTGCCGACCGTGCTCCTGGAGCGCCGCGCCGAGCCCGGCAGCCCGCTCGACGGCCTGGACCGGGTCTCCTCCGACCACGCCCACGGGGTACTGCTCGCCCTGCGCCATCTGCTCTCGCTCGGCCACGCGACCCCGCTGCTCGTGGCCCGCCGGGACTCCCCGACCGCGCTCGCGGTGCGCGCGGGCTACGCCGAGGCGCTGGGCACGCTGGGCCTGAAGGAGCCGCGCCCGGTCATCGACTCCGTACCGGCCGAGGCGGATCCGGAGGGCTTCGAGCGGGCGGTGCGGGCGCTGCACGAGGCCGTCGGCTCGGGCCTGGCGAGCGCGGCCCTGGTCCACAACGACGTGGACGCGATCGAGATCGTGCAGCGCCTGGCCGAGCTGGGCGTGCGGGTGCCGCAGGACCTGGCCCTGATCGCGTACGACGACGAGGTCGCCGCCCTCGCCGACACCCCGCTGACGGCGGTCGCCCCGCCGAAGCGCCAGGTGGGCCGGCACGCCATGGAACTCCTGGTGGAGCGGCTCACGGAGGGGCCCGGGGAGGAGTCGGCGCGGCGGCATCTGAGCCTGCTGCCGCGGCTGCGCGTGCGGGCCTCGTGCGGGGCGGGCACGACACCCATAGTTTGATCTTTTTTCGATCAATCAATCTTTCGCTCTTGACTTCGGTCATGAACGGTCACAGGATCACGGCCACAACCTCCCAGCCGCCCCGCCCTCAGGAGCCGTGCCGTGACCCGTACTTGGAGCAGAACGTCCCGCGTCATAGCCGGCACCGCCACCGCCCTCGCCGTCCTCACGGCCTGCGGCGGCGGCGGTGACGACACATCGAGCAAGCCCGACGGGCCCGTGACCATCACCTTCTGGGGCTGGGCCAAGGGCTCCAAGGACGTCGTGGACGCCTTCAACGCCTCCCACAAAGACATCCAGGTGAAGTTCGAGGAGATCCCCTCCGGCACCGCCGGCGGCTACGCCAAGATCTCCAACGCCGTGAAGGCGGGCAACGCCCCCGACCTGGTCTCCATCGAGTACGCCTCGCTCCCCGAGTTCGTGAGCTCCGGCGCCCTCCAGGACATCGGCGACCAGTTCACCGAGGCCGACCGCGCCAAGCTCCTCCCGCAGTCCGTCGAACTCACCACCCTCGGCGGGAAGTCCTGGGCCGTCCCCTTCGACGCCGCCCCGCAGGCCTTCTTCTACCGCAAGGACCTCTTCGCCAAGTACAAGGTGAACGTCCCCACCACCTGGGACGCCTTCAAGAAGGCCGCCGAGCAGGTCAAGAAGGCCGACGCCAAGGCCCGCATCGCCACCTTCTTCCCCGACGACCCGACCACCTTCGAGGCCATGGCCTGGCAGGCCGGCGCCCAGTGGTTCAAGGCCGAGAACGACACCTGGAAGATCGACACCACCGACCCGGCCACCACCAAGGTCACCGCCTACTGGCAGGGCCTCCTCGACGCCGACCTCGTCCACAAGGACGCCTCCTTCAGCCCCGAGTGGGTCGGCTCCCTCAAGAACGGCACCACCATCGGCTACCTCGGCGCCTCCTGGGGCGCGGGCGTCCTCAAGGGCAACGTCCCCGAGCTGAGCGGCAAGTGGGCCGTCGCCCCCGTCCCCACCTGGGACGGCAAGCCCGCCAGCGGCATGCTCGGCGGAACGTCCTTCGCCGTCACCAAGGACAGCAAGCAGAAGGCCGCCGCGGTCACCTTCGCCGAGTGGATGTCCACCACCGAGGAGGGAGTGAAGGCCCGGATCGCCTCCGGCACCTCCTCCGCCTTCCCCGCCGCCGCGTCCCTGCGCCCGGTCGCCAAGAAGGCCTTCGACGCGAGCTACTACGGCGGCGAGGACATCTACGCCCTCTTCGAGGCCGCCGGCGCCTCCATCAACCCCAACTGGGCCTGGGGCCCGACCACCGGCACCACCAACACCGCGATCAAGGACCGGTTCGGCAAGATCGCCCAGGGCGGCCCGACCCTCGCCGACGCCGTCAAGGCCGGCCACGACGCCACCGTCGCCGAACTCACCAAGCGCGGCCTGAAGGTCGAGGGCTGACCGGATGAAGGCCCGCACCCGCGCCGCCACACTTCTGCTGACCCCCTTCTTCGTCCTGTTCACCGCGGTGATGGTGGTGCCGATCGGATACGCGGTCTGGCTCAGCCTCTTCACCGAGAAGCAGTCCGGACTGGGTTTCGGCGGCACCGAGACCGTCTTCACCGGACTCGACAACTACACGGCGGCGCTGGGTGACCGGGCCTTCGTCGAGGGCTTCGGCGTCCTGCTCGGGTACTGCCTGCTCTACATCCCGCTGCTGCTCGCCGGGGCCCTCGGCCTCGCCCTCCTGCTCGACTCGGCGCTCGCCCGCGCCCGCCGCTTCTTCCAGCTCGCGCTCTTCCTGCCGCACGCCGTGCCCGGCATCATCGCCGCCCTGATCTGGGTCTACCTCTACACGCCCCAGCTCAGCCCGGTCGTGCAGGCCATGGACGCCGGAGGCATCGGCTTCGACTTCTTCTCCCCCGAAGGCACCCTGCCCTCCGTCGTCAACATCGCCCTGTGGGAGTGGCTCGGCTACAACATGGTCATCTTCTACGCCGCCCTCCAGGCCATCGACCGCTCCGTCCTCGAAGCCGCCACCGTCGACGGCGCGAGCGCCTGGCGCATCGCCTTCTCCATCAAGGTCCCGCTCATCAGGTCCTCGCTCGCGATGGTCGGCCTCTTCACGATCATCGGCTCCCTCCAGCTCTTCACCGAGCCGCTCATCCTCAACAAGGGCACCGGCTCCGCCGTCACCTCCACCTGGACGCCGAACATGTACGCGTACACCGCGGCCTTCGACCGCAACGACTACGGACTCGCCGCGGCGGCCTCCGTGCTCCTCGCCCTGACGGCGGCGCTGCTCTCCTTCGCGGTGACGCGCCTGACGGGCCGCCGCAAGGCGGGCACGGCGAGCGCGGCGGCCCCCGCGCCCAAGCCGAGCCGGGCACGGAAGGAGCAGCCGGCATGAGCAACCGCTCTCCGAACCGATGGCTCTCCAAGACGGCCGTCAACGGCGCCCTGGTCCTGGCCGTCGTCTACATGCTCTTCCCGCTGGTCTGGCTGCTCACCGCCGCCACCAAGGACGCCGGAGGCCTCCTCGCCGGAGACGCCTTCTCCTTCGAGGGCTTCGACCTCGGCGGCAACCTCTCCCGGATCGCCGCGTACAACGACGGCATCTACTTCCGCTGGTACGCCAACAGCCTCCTCTACGCGGGCCTCGGCGCCCTCGCCTGCTCCCTGATCAGCGTCGCCGCCGGATACGCCTTCCACGTCTACGACTTCCGGGGCAAGGAGAAGCTCTTCGGCCTCGTCCTCCTGGGCGTGCTCGTCCCCACCACCGCGCTCGCCCTGCCGATGTACCTCCTGGCCAGCGAGGTCGGCATCGTCAACACCTACTGGGCCGTCCTGATCCCGGTCCTCGTCAACCCCTTCGGGGTCTACCTCTCCCGCGTCTTCTGCGCCGGCTACATCCCCGACGAGGCCCTCGAAGCCGCCCGTATCGACGGAGCCGGCGAGATGCGCGTCTTCTGGTCCATCGGCCTGCGCATGGTCATGCCCGGCTTCGTGACCGTCTTCCTCTTCCAGTTCACCGCCGTCTGGAACAACTTCTTCCTCCCCCTGGTGATGCTCTCGGACCAGAAGCTCTACCCGCTGAGCCTCGGCCTGTACGCATGGAACAGCAACGCCCACGCCGAACCCGACTACTACCCCCTCGTCGTCACCGGATCCCTGCTCGCCGTCGTCCCCCTCGTCATCGCCTTCGTCTCCCTCCAGCGCCACTGGAAGGCCGGTCTGACGGCCGGCAGCGTCAAGTGAGGAAGGCCGGTATCCACGATGCACCCGACCACTGACAACCGCCCGAACCTCCTGCTGGCGATGGGCCCCGGGGTGGCCGACCGCCTCCTCACGGACACCCACCGCACCCGCCTGGCCCGACTCACCCACACCGACCCCCACCTGGTGGCCCACGACCTGACGGCCCCCGACCCCCGGGTCGCCGCCGCGCTCGCCGAGGCCGAGATCCTCCTGACCTGCTGGGGGGCGACCCCGCTGACGGCCGAGGTCCTGGCCCGGGCCCCACGGCTCAAGGCCGTCGTCCACGCGGCGGGCTCCGTCAAGCACCACATCACCGACGCGTGCTGGGACCGCGGCCTGCGCGTCACCTCGGCCGCCGGGGCCAACGCGCTGCCGGTCGCGGAGTACACGCTGGCGGCGATCCTCCTCGCCGGGAAGCGGGTGCTGCGCTCGGCCCAGCGGTACGCCGAACTCCGCACCGACGACGCCTGGCTCACGGAATCCGCCCCCTGGGGCAACTACCGCCGCACGATCGGCATCGTCGGCGCCTCCCGCATCGGCCGCCGGGTCGTCGACCTGCTCCGCCCCTTCGACGTCGACGTCCTCCTGTACGACCCGTACGTGACGACCCCGCCGCCCGGCACGGAACTGACCGACCTCGACGAGCTCTGCGCCCGCAGCACGGTCGTCTCGATCCACGCGCCGCAACTCCCGTCCACGCACCACATGATCGGCCCGGCGCAGCTCGCCGCGATGCGCGCCGGCACCACCCTGATCAACACGGCCCGGGGCTCCCTGGTCGACGAGGAAGCCCTCCTCCCCCACCTCGTCACGGGCCGCCTCCACGCGATCCTCGACGTCACGGACCCGGAACTCCCCGCCCCGGACTCCCCCCTGTGGACCCTCCCGAACGTCCTCCTCACCCCCCACGTCGCCGGCTCCCTGGGCAACGAACTCCACCGGATGGCGGACCAGGCCGTCGAAGAGGTCGCCCGGTACGGACGCGGCGAACCCTTCCTGGAGGAGGTCCGAGCCTCAGACCTCCAGCGCTCGGCGTAGCCGCGCCGCCTCTTCCAGGACCAGGGGTACGGTCTCGGGCGCGCGCCCCAGGACGGCGGGCAGCGCCTCGAACCAGGGCCCGAGGTGCAGGGCGAGCGCGGTGAGCCGGCGGGCGGCGGCCGGGTCCGGGTGTTCCGCCGCCAGGACGGTGTACCCGCCCGCGCACGCCGGCCCCAGGTGGTGCAGCCCGGCGAGCAGCGCCTCGGCGTGGTCGAACCGCCCGGCGCGGGCGAGGTCCACGGCGACCGCGAGCAGCCCTCGCTCCGCGAGGTCGGGCGGCAGGGTACGGACGAGCCGCACCGCCCGGTCGTACTCCCCGGCGACGACCCAGGCCCCCGGCAGGTCCGAGGGCTGCTCGCGTCCGTACCCCATGGACCACGCGCGCGTGGCCGTCGCCAACAGCTCCGCCGCCTCCGCCCGCCGCCCCAGAGCGAGCTGGGCGCGGACCACGTCCGGCAGCATGACCGCCGTGACCGCGACCTGCTCCCGGGCCGCCTCCACCGCCCGGTCCAGACGGCCGGCGGCCTCCGCCGCGCGGCCCTGCCCGTCGAGCGCGAGGGCCAGCCGGGCCGACACCACGGCGACCAGCGCCCCGTCGGAGAGCCGCTCCAGGAGCGTCCCGGCCCGACGGGTGTCGCCCGTGTCCGCGTACGCCACGGCCCCGGCCGCGACGACCTCGTCGCCGTGCTGCTGCTGGATCAGCCGCTCGGCGTACGCGGAGGTGCCCTCGGTGATCAGCGCCGTGACGATCCACGCGAGGAGCCACGTCTCCTCCCCGGCTCCCGCCCACACATGCGCCTCGGCATGGCCCGGCCGCCCCGCCACGAGCAGCGCCGCCACCAGGTCCGCCTCCTCGTGATCCTCATGGGGCCCGTCCGGCGGGAAGGCGTCGAGCAGATCCAGCGCCTCCGCCCGCAGGCCCGCCGCCGCCAGCGCCCGCGCCGTCCGCGCGAGCCGCACCGCCGTGACGCGCCGGGGCGGTCTGCGGGCCGCCTCTTCCGCCGAGAGCAGCAGCGCACGCGCCTCGGCCGTGCGCCCCGCGTCGTGCAGCGCCTCGGCCGCCGCACCGACCAGGGGGGCGGTGAGCTGCGCCTCCTCGACGAGCCGGGTCCACCTCCCGACGGACGCGAGCGCCCGCTCGGCCTCGCCCCGCTCGATCCAGCGCCGCGCCCAGACGCCGAGCACCGCGAACCCGCGCCGGCTGACGGACATCAGACCGGCGAGTTCCTCGTCGTCGTCCGGCTCCCGGCGCGCGAGGTGCGCCTCCGCGAGGCTCTCCCAAAAGCCCTCCTGGTCCCTCATCAGACCCAGGTAGCCCAGCTCCCGGGCCGCTTCGAGGTCCCCGGCGTCGAGCCTGACCCGGGCGAAGCGCAGCACCGCGCGCTCGACGTCCTGGGTGTCCAGTGCGTCGACGAGCGCCCAGGCCTCGTACCAGTCCCCCGCCCGGGCGAACGCGGCGGCGAGCGCCACCGTGTCGTCCGCGCCGAACGGCCCGTGCCGGGGCACGCGCGCGCGTGCCCTCTCGCCGACCGCGACCAGCGCCTCGACCAACTCGCCGCGCAGCCCGCCCTCTTCCTCCTGGGGCTCCGTCGCCTCCCACTCCCGCAGGCCCTCGGCGAGCAGCGCTCCCGCACCGGGCAGGACGGCCGCCCTGAGTAGCACCACGGCCCGGACCGCCCGGTTCGGGTCCGGTTCCCGCGCGGCGCGGGCCGCCTCCTCCGCCCGGCCGGCGGCGGCCAGGAGCCGTACCGTCTCCGTGCGCGCCCCGGCCCGCAGCCGGGGGTCCGGCTCGGCGCGTACGAGGCCGAGGGCCCGCTCGTCCTCCCCCGCCGCGCGGAACGCGCGGATCAGGGCGGTCAGCGGCCCGGACCGGGCCGGCTCGCCGCCGATCCGGCGGAGCCGGCGCTCCGCCCGGTCAAGGGCGCCGAGGGCGACCAGCGCCCCGGCCACCGCGGCGGCCGCCGCGTCCCGTCGGCCGGCCTCGCGGTCCCGCAGGGCGAGCGCCTCCGCCTCGTCGACCAGCGCGGCGGCCCGCTCCCGCTCCCCCCGTTCGAGCAGCTTCAGCGCGACCGCGCACAGCGCTACGGCCGCCCGCTCGTCGCCCGGCGCGCGGGCCAGGGCCACCGCCCGGTCCACCTCGCCGACGGCCGCCCACCCGGCAGCCAGCTCCGGCGGGATGAGGCCGCCGCGCTGTTCGAGCCGGTCCCGCCGGACCGCGAGCCGCAGCATCGCGCCGGCCGGGCCCGGCGCGTCGCCGCGAGCGAGGACCGCCTCCGAAGCCGTCCGCACCTCCGTGAGCGCGGCCCCGTCGCCACCCGTCGCCGCCAGCATCCGGTCATGCCGTACGACGTCGAGCGCACAGTCGGTCAACCGGTCGACGTCCCCGGCCTCGCGGAGCATCGGCACATAGCCGCGCAGCAGATAGCCGGGCGTTCCCTCCGGCCAGCCCCGGGCCCGCCATTCGTTCGCCCAGTCGTGCAACACCGCGCGCCGCCGGGCGAGTTCGCGGGCGCCGAGCATCTCCCGTGCCCGGGCGGCCAGTTCCTCGTGGGCGAGGAGGTAGGCCCCGTCCCGTACGGCGAACGTCCGCCCCGGGCCCGTACGGAGGACGTCCGCGACCCGGTACGGGACGTCGCCGGTCAGCTCCACCAGGTCGTCCGCCGTCAGACCGCCGCCGGCCGCCGTGACCAGGGCCAGCAGCTCGTACGGGAGTCCGCTGCCCTCCAGGAGCCGCTTCAGCTCCCGCTCGGCCTCAACCCGGATCGCGCGGGCGGAGGGCGACGGGGAGAGGATCCGTACGATCGCGGGGTCCCGGAGGGGATGGTCCTCGGGGACGTCGGCCGGGACGGGCGGGTTCGGCCGGCCGGAGACGAGGACCGGCAGGTCGTACGGGAGGAGCGCGGCGATCGAGTGGGCGTCGGGCCCGGTCGTCACTCCCCGGTCCTCGTCGAGGCCGTCGACCAGGAGGACGAGTCGCTCCCCCCGTCCGGCGCAGGCGCGGGCGGCCGTCCCGTACAGATGCAGCAGTCGGGCATGGCGGGTCGCGGCCGGGAGGAACGGGGGCAGCGGTTCGCCGGCCAGTTCGGCGAGTTGTTCCAGGACGACGTCGACGTACGCGGTGGCGTCGTTCTGCGCGCCCCAGCGGGCGGTGACGAAGAAGGGCACGATCCGTACGCCGGGCGGCGGGTGGAGGGCGAACCAGGACAGCAGGGCCGTCTTCCCGGCCCAAGCGTCGGCCCGCCACCACCGATAGCCGTCCCCCGAGCGGCAAAAGGCGGCCAGCTCCGCCAGCTCCTCTTCTCTGTCGAGGAGTTCACCGGGGGCGATACGACGGACCTGTTCGCCGTACACCGAGCGGACCGGCGGCACGACGACGTTCACGACCCGGTTGCCTTCGCCTATCACGACGACACCCGACTCGTTGTGCACCGTGAGGTGCCGCTCGGACCCCCGCTCCACCATGACCCCATGCTGCCAGGGCATCCCGGCTTCCCGGACCTAGACTGGAAGGGTCCTACCTGGGTCGGGAGGCGTCATGACATTCGTGCAGATCATCGACTGCAAGACGAGCCGGGTCGACGACCTGAACCGGCTCATGGACCGGTGGGTCGAGCAGACCAAGGGGAAGCGGACCGCGACGCACAGCATCGTCGGGAAGGACCGTTCCGACGCCTCGCACGTCGTGGAGATCGTGGAGTTCCCGTCGTACGACGTCGCCATGCGCAATTCGCAGCTTCCCGAGACCGACCGGATCTTCCGGGAGATGGTCGCGCTCTGTGACGAGATGCCGACCTTCACCGATCTGGACGTGGTCCGGGACGAGCAGATGTACAAGGCGGCCTCGCGCCGGTTCTTCGAGCTGGTCTCGATGCCCGGGGAGCTGCCGCCGCTCGACGAGGTGTTCGCCGAGGGGTATCACGACCACGATCCGAACAATCCGACCGACACGGTCGGGATGGACGCGCTGCGGCGTGAGTCCGAGATGTGGCGGTCGGCGTTCGACTTCACGTTCACCGTCGAGGACCAGATCGCCGACGGTGACCGGGTCTGCACCCGCTGGGCGTGGAAGGGCACGCAGGTCGGCGACTTCATGGGGATCCAGCCGACCGGGATGGAGGTGAGCATGACCGGGATGGTCGTCCACCGCTTCCGGGAGGACGGGAAGGCCGTCGAGGGCTGGTGGCAGTACGACCTGCTCGGGCTGATGGGGCAGCTCGGGGCCGTGGAGGCCTGAACGGACGCCGAGGCCCGGTGCTCCCGCGACGGGAGCACCGGGCCTCGGCTGTCAGCCGGGCCGCCTCAGCAGGCCTCGGCTGTCAGTCAGCTGCCTCAGTGGGAGTGGCCGTGACCGTGGCCGTGGCCGTGGTCCGCCGGCTCCTCTTCCTTCTTCTCCACCACGAGGGTCTCGGTGGTGAGGAGGAGGGAGGCGATCGAGGCGGCGTTCTCCAGGGCGGAGCGCGTCACCTTCACCGGGTCGATGACGCCGGCCTTGACCAGGTCGCCGTACTCGCCGGTCGCGGCGTTGAAGCCCTGGCCCTTGTCGAGCTCCGCCACCTTCGAGGTGATGACGTAGCCCTCGAGGCCGGCGTTCTCGGCGATCCAGCGCAGCGGCTCGACGGCGGCGCGGCGGACGACCGCGACACCCGTGGCCTCGTCGCCGGTCTTGTCGAGGTTGCCCTCGAGGACCTTGACGGCGTGGACGAGCGCGGAGCCACCACCGGAGACGATGCCCTCCTCGACCGCGGCGCGGGTCGCGGAGATGGCGTCCTCCAGACGGTGCTTCTTCTCCTTGAGCTCCACCTCGGTGGCGGCGCCGACCTTGATCACGCACACGCCGCCGGCCAGCTTCGCGAGGCGCTCCTGGAGCTTCTCGCGGTCCCAGTCGGAGTCCGTGGACTCGATCTCGGCCTTGATCTGGTTGACGCGGCCCGCGACGTCCTCGGAGTTGCCGCCACCGTCGACGATGGTGGTGTCGTCCTTGGTGATGGTCACGCGGCGGGCGGTGCCCAGCACGTCGAGACCGGCCTGGTCGAGCTTGAGGCCGACCTCCTCGGCGATGACGGTGGCGCCGGTGAGCGTCGCCATGTCGCCGAGCATCGCCTTGCGGCGGTCGCCGAAGCCGGGGGCCTTGACGGCCACGGCGTTGAACGTGCCGCGGATCTTGTTGACGACGAGGGTGGAGAGGGCCTCGCCCTCGACGTCCTCGGCGATGATCAGGAGCGGCTTGCTGGCGCCGGCCTGGATGACCTTCTCCAGGATGGGCAGCAGGTCCTGGATCGAGGAGATCTTGCCCTGGTGGATCAGGATGTACGGGTCGTCGAGGACGGCCTCCATGCGCTCCTGGTCGGTCACCATGTACGGGGACAGGTAGCCCTTGTCGAAGGCCATGCCCTCGGTGAAGTCGAGCTCCAGGCCGAAGGTGTTGGACTCCTCGACGGTGATGACACCGTCCTTGCCGACCTTGTCCATCGCCTCGGCGATGAGCTCGCCGACCTGCTGGTCCTGCGCGGAGAGCGCGGCGACGGCGGCGATGTCGGACTTGTCCTCGATCGGGCGCGCGGTGGCGAGGAGCTCGTCGGAGACGGCCTTGACGGCGGCGTCGATGCCCTTCTTCAGGGCGGCCGGGGAGGCGCCGGCGGCGACGTTGCGCAGACCCTCGCGGACCAGGGCCTGGGCGAGCACGGTGGCGGTGGTGGTGCCGTCACCCGCGATGTCGTTGGTCTTGGTCGCCACCTCCTTCACGAGCTGGGCGCCGAGGTTCTCGTACGGGTCCTCGATCTCGACCTCGCGGGCGATCGTGACACCGTCGTTGGTGATGGTGGGGGCGCCGAACTTCTTGTCGATGACGACGTTGCGGCCCTTGGGGCCGATCGTCACCTTCACCGTGTCGGCAAGCTTGTTGACGCCGCGCTCAAGGGCGCGACGGGCGTCCTCGTCGAACTTCAGGATCTTCGCCATGGGAGCGGTTCAGCCCTCTCGGAATGGGGTGGAACGAACTGCGCCCCCGGACGCCCGGTGCGGGGTCAAGGGGCGCAGCTCAAAGCATCTGCTTCAGATACTTCGGTGAATTACTTCTCGACGATCGCGAGCACGTCGCGAGCCGAGAGGACGAGGTACTCCTCGCCGTTGTACTTCACCTCGGTGCCGCCGTACTTGCTGTACAGCACGATGTCGCCGGTCTTGACGTCGAGCGGCAGACGCTCGCCGTTCTCGAAGCGGCCCGGGCCCACGGCCAGGACGACGCCCTCCTGGGGCTTCTCCTTGGCGGTGTCCGGAATGACCAGGCCAGAGGCGGTGGTCTGCTCGGCGTCGAGCGGCTGGACCACGATGCGGTCCTCGAGCGGCTTGATGGCAACCTTGGAGCTGGTGGTCGTCACGATCCGACCTCCCCCTTCGGAGATCTCACGGGGTTAACTGTCTGAGGTGGCGACCAGGTGGATCCGTCGTCGCGGGTGCCGGACCTGCCCGTCGCTGTGTTGGCACTCTCCAGTGGGGAGTGCCAGGGCCGAGACTATGACCGCGATTAGCACTCGGTCAAGCGGAGTGCCAATTCATCGCTCCGTGGCGTGACCGTACGCGTGACCGTACGAGGTCCGCCGGCCTCTTCGCAGCGCTTCGCGTCGACCGCCGCCCGCACCCGCTGGACCGGTGAGGGGTGGGGGCCCACCCGTTCCGCCGCCTTCCGGCCGAGCCGTTCGATCGGGTCGACGGAGGAGGCGCAGGCCGGGAGGGCGAGGAGCGCGCCGGTCACGGCGAGCACGGCGAGCCACCTCACACGTAGTCCTCGAGCTTCGCGACCGCGTACCCCTTGGACGTGATCACGTTCATCACGCGCCGGATCATGTCCGGCATCGTGCCCTTCCAGTCCTCCTTGCCCCGGAAATGGGTGAGGACGATGTCGCCGGGGTGCAGGTCCCGGTCCCACTCGCGCCACTCCATGTGGTCGGGGAAGGCCTCGGCGGCCCAGAGCGGGACCGCCTTGATGCCGCAGCTCTTCGCGGCCTGCAGGGTGTCCTCGTTGTAGTTGCCGTACGGCGGGCGGAAGAGCGGGGGCCGCTTGCCGAACCGCTTCTCGATGACGTCCTGCATGCCGCAGATCTCGCGCTTCTGCTCGCCGTACGAGAGGGCGGGCAGGTAGCGGTGGTGGAGGGTGTGGTTGTTCAGGGCGACGCCGGAGTCCTCGGACTTCTGCATCTTCGCGAAGTAGCCGTAGTCGTCCTTGACGAGGTAGTCGCTGAGGAAGGCGCTGTAGGGGATCCGCAGCTCCTTCATCATCTTCAGCAGCTGGGGGTCCTTCTCCGCGCCGTCGTCGATCGTCAGGAAGACGACCTTCTGCTTGGTGGGCACGGTGGTGAAGACGGGCGGCAGGCCCTCGCCGTCGGTCTCGAAGCCCTTGCGGGTGGTGATCTTCGGTTTGACGGCGGGCGGGGCGGGCGCTTCGAGCGGCACCTTCTGAAGGCCCCATTTCTTGGCGGCGAGCACGCGGGCGGCCCGCTGCGCGCGGACCTTCTCGACGTACGCGCCGAGGGCGCCGGCGGCGGGGCCCTGCTTCTCGGCGGCGGGGGCGGGGGCGGGCGCGCCGCGCTCGGGTGCGGCACCGCCGGAGCAGGCCGTGGCGGCGGAGGCGAGGGCGGCCACGGCGAGCGCCGCCCCGAGCGTCCGGCGGGAGCGGTGCACGCCTTTTGCCATCATCTGGTCCTTTTGTCGTACGAGCTGCATGGCGCCGCATCCTGTCAGCGCGAGGGCTCCTTCCGGGCCGCGACACCGCCGTACGGCCCCCACCGTCCCCCGGCCGGCCCACAGCCCGGCGGGGGTGTCCTGCCGGTCGGGCCGGGCACTCCCAGGCCCCAGAATGGGACGGGTGACCGACCTCGCCTCCTTCGCCGCCCTGCTCGCCCCCGAGGGGCAGACGCTCCTCGCCGCCCTGCGCGACTACGACCCCGCGCAGGAGCTCGCGGTCGCCTCCCGGCTGCGCCGCGACCACCCCGCCGAGCTCGTCACCGCGGCCCTCGGCCAGGCGCGGCTGCGGCAGCGGGCGGTGGCGAAGTTCGGCGCGGAGGACGCGTACCGGATGTACTTCACGCCCAACGGCGTCGAGCAGTCCACCCGCGCCTCGGTGGGTGCGTACCGGGCGGCCCGGATGAAGGCGCTCGGCGTCCGGAGCGTCGCGGACCTCTGCTCCGGGATCGGCGGCGACGCGATCGCCCTGGCCCGCGCCGGGATCTCCGTCCTCGCCGTCGACCGGGACCCGCTGACCGCCGAGGCCGTACGGGCCAACGCGGCCGCGCTCGGGCTCGCGGAGCTGATCGAGGTCCGGTGCGCGGACGTCACCGAGATCGACACGAGCCCGTACGACGCGGTCTTCGTCGACCCGGCGCGGCGCGGCGGCCGGGGCAGGATCTTCGACCCCGAGGCGTACTCCCCGCCGCTGTCCTGGGCGATCGACGCGGCCCGCCGCGCGCCGCACGCCGCCCTGAAGGTGGCGCCGGGCATCCCGCACGAGGCGGTGCCGGAGGAGGCCGAGGCGGAGTGGATCTCGGACGGCGGGGACGTGAAGGAGGCCGTGCTCTGGTTCGGCACGGAGCCGGGCGCCCGCCGGGCCACCCTGCTGCCCTCCGGTGCCGGGCTCACCGGCCGGGGACTGCCCGATCCGGCGGTCCGCCCGGTCGGCCGCTATCTGTACGAGCCGGACGGCGCCGTGATCCGCGCGCACCTCGTCGCCGAGGTCGCGGAGGAGCTGGACGGCGGTCTGATCGACGAGACGATCGCGTACGTGACGGCGGACGGGCTGCGGGAGACCCCGTACGCCGCCGCGTACGAGATCACCGACGAACTCCCCTTCAACCTGAAGAAGTTGAAGGCCCTGCTGCGGGAGCGCGAGGTCGGCACCCTCACCGTGAAGAAGCGCGGCTCGGCGGTCGAACCCGAGGAGATCCGCCGCAAGGTGAAGCCGAAGGGCCCCAACTCGGCGACGGTGCTGCTCACTCGGGTCGCGGGTGCCCCGACGATGCTGATCGGGCGGCCGGCCGGCGGGGGCCGTTGAGCCGCACCGCGAAGCGGTAGTGGCCGACGGCCTTCGCCACGCCGGTGAGACCCGTGATCCAGAGGATCAGGGCGACGCCCATGCCGTACGCGACCAGGCCGTAGCCGTCGTCGCGGCTGACGCCCGCCGGGACCGCGAAGCCCAGCCAGAGGCCGACCCCGCACATCGCGAACGACAGCAGCAGCCAGACGACGCTGAGGACGGGGGCACCCACCCGGGCGTCCGTCGGAGGGTGCCGGTCGAGGGCGGCCCACTGGGCGAGGCGCTCGCGGACGGTCCGGTCGCGCCGCAGGCTGCGGACGGTCAGCCACACGGCCGGGACGAAGACCCCGATGCCGAGGGCCGCCGCGAAGCCCATGACCGCCGTCGTCATCGGGTCGGGGTACGGCGAGCCGAGCGCGATGAGCAGCAGGCCGATGAGTCCCCAGCCCAGTTGGAGCAGGAGGAACCAGACCAGGAACAGCGTGAGCCGCCCGACGCCGAGCAGCCGTCTGCCGAGTGCGTCGAGCGCAAGGGCCCGGTCGGCGAGCAGCGCCTCCCGGTCCGGCCAGCTCCGGAGTTCGGCGGGCGGGGGCGGCGGAGGGAGCGGGGTGCGCGGGGACATGTCCTGCACCCTAAGGCGCGCCGTGCCGGGACTCCTCGGCGCGGGCACCCGTCGCCTCGCCCGCACGTCCCAACAGCAGTTCCCGTTCGCTCTCGTTCCTGGTGAGCGCGGCCGCGCGCTCGAACTCCGCGCGGGCCTCCTCCGTACGGCCGAGGCGGGCCAGGAGGTCGCCGCGGACGCTCGGGAGCAAGTGGTAGCGGGCCAGGGCCGGTTCGGCGGCGAGGGCGTCGACGAGGGCGAGGGCCGCGGCGGGGCCCTCGGTCATCGACACGGCGACCGCGCGGTTCAACTCGACGACCGGGGAGGGCGTGAGGGCGCCGAGCCGGCCGTAGAGCGCGGCGATGGTCGCCCAGTCCGTCTCCTCGTACGAGGCGGCCCGCGCGTGGCAGGCGGCGATCGCGGCCTGGAGGGCGTACGGCCCGTAGGAGCGGCCGTCCCCGGCGCGCGCGAGGGCCGCGTATCCGCGGCGCGTCAACAGCCGGTTCCAGCGGCTGCGGTTCTGGTCGGCGAGGAGCACCGGCCGCCCGTCGGGGCCGGTGCGGGCGGGGATGCGGGAGGCCTGGAGTTCGAGGAGGGCGGACAGGCCGTGCGCCTCGCTCTCGGCGGGCATCAGGGCGGCCAGGCCCCGGGCGAGCCGCAGCGCGTCCTCGCACAGGCCGGGCCGCAGCAGGTCGTCGCCCGCGGTCGCCGCGTACCCCTCGTTGAAGATCAGGTAGACGACCTCCAGGACGGAGCCGAGCCGGGCCGCCCGCTCCTCCCCGTACGGCACCTCGAACTCCACGCCCTCCTTCGCCAGCGTCCGCTTGGCGCGGGTGATCCGGGCCGCGACCGTCGCCTCCGGCACGAGGAAGGCGCGGGCGATCTCGTCCGTCCGGAGCCCGCCGACGAGCCGCAGCGTGAGCGCCGCGCGCGCGTCGGCGGAGAGCACCGGGTGGCAGGTGGTGAAGACGAGCCGGAGCACGTCGTCGTCGATGTCGCCCGGTCCCGACGGCTCGGGGTCGTACGACTCCTCCGAGAGCGTCCGGCCCACCTCGGCGAGCTTCCGCGCGTACGTCTCGCGGCGCCGCACGAGGTCGACGGCGCGGTGCTTGGCGGCGGCCGTCAGCCAGGCTCCCGGACTGTCCGGGACCCCTGACCGCGGCCACTGCTCCAGGGCGGAGACGAGCGCGTCCTGGGCGAGCTCCTCGGCGATGCCGACGTCACGGACGATCCGCGCCACGGTGGCGATGATCCGCGCCGACTCCATCCGGAAGACCGTCTCCAGCGTGCTCTCCACCACCGTCACGTCTCACATGACAGCACAGTGCGGGTCAGCCTTCCGGCATCTCCTCGACCTCGCGGACCTCCAGGCCGACCTTCCAGTGCGGCGGGTGGACGGCCAGGAACCGCTTCCCCCACTCGACGGCCTCGGCCATGTCCTTGCACTGGAGCATCGCGTAGCCGCCGACGACCTCCTTGGTCTCGGTGAACGGGCCGTCGGTGAACGACAGCCTCCCGTCCGACCAGGTGATCCGGGTGGCCTCGGCGGTCGGCTTGAGCCCGGCCGTGTCCACCATGGCGCCGGCCTTGGTGATCTCCTCGAAGAGGGCGCCCATGCGCTGCTCGAAGCCGGGGTCGGCGCTCTCCATGTCGATGGTGTTCTCCTCGATGCGCACGAGGGACAGGTAGCGGGGCATGACGACTCCTCGGGGGTGCGGTGGGCGGGGCCGTTCCCCGCCGTCCACACATACGTCGAACGGGCCGGGCCCGCATCGACACCGTGCCGCGAGAAGTTTCTAGACGTAGTCCTCCAGGCGGGCCACCGTGAAGCCCTGCTCCTGGATCTTCCGCAGCATCGTCGCCGTCATCTCGGTCATCGTCCGGCCCTTGAGCTCGGACGGGCCCCGGAAGTGGGCCAGGACGATGTCGCCGGGGTGCAGCTTCCGGTCGCCGCGCTGGTACTGCATGTTCTTGATCTGCATGGACTCGCGCCACAGCACGATCGCGTCGAGACCGCACTCCCCCGCCGCCGCGCGCGTGGCCTCGTTCCAGTTGCCGTAGGGCGGCCGGAAGAGCCGCGGGGTGGTGCCGTACCGCTCCTTCAGCTTCGTCTGCTGGCCGCAGATCTCCCGGCGCTGGGCCTCCGGGGAGAGGGTGCGCAGGTTGGGGTGGGTGAGGGTGTGGTTGGCGAGGCCGTTGCCCTGGGCCATGAGCGGCGCGAAGTACGGGTAGTCGGCGCGGATGGCCGAGTCCGTGAGGAACATCGTGAACGGGACCTTGAGGTCCTTCATCATCCGCACGAACCCGGGGTCCTTCTCGGCCCCGTCGTCGATCGTGATGAAGACGATCTTCTCGCGGGTGGGGATCTCGCTGATGACGGGCACCGGCCCACCGGCCGGGCGGACCACCGGCTTGACGGCGGGCGGGGCGGGCGGGGCGGCGAAGGGCTTCAGACCCCACTTCCGGTACGCGGCGGCAGCGGCGGCTCCGGGGGCCTCGTCCTGGGCGGAGGGCGTGGCGGCGGGTGCGCTCGTCCGCTCCGGGAGGGGTGCGGCCGCGGCGGACGGCTCCTCCGCCGTGCAGCCGGTCACCAGGAGGGCGACGGCGGTCAGGGTCGCCCACAGTGCGATCGTCTTCTTCACGCGCTGTGGGATGCCCGCAGCGGTCGAAAGGTTGCTCTATTTCCGAGCCGATATCGCTTATTCGACCGATTCGAAGCGCCAGCGGTGGACCGGACGGGTGATCAGCTCCGCGTCCGGCTCCGGCAGCTCGGGCAGCTCGGCGTCGAACGCGTCCGCCTCCCACCAGGTGAGGACGAGGACCCGGTCCTGCGGGGCCCGGAAGACCTCCCGGCGGACCGGCTCACGGGCGAGGACCCGCGCCCGGGCCCGAGCCCACTCCAGGAGCTCGGCGCCCCGGCCCTGGGCGGCCCTGGCCTCCCACATGAGCGTGAGCCTCACGAGTACAGGTTCTCCTTGCTGACCTCGTGCACGTGGTCGTGGTCGTGGCCGTGGTCGTGCGACGCACCGGGCACGTGGGGGTCCGTCACCGGCAGGGACGAGTCCGCCGACAGCTCCAGGTCGGAGGCCGGCCGGTTGCGGGCGACCATCTCGGAGCCGAGGGCCGCGACCATCGCGCCGTTGTCCGTGCACAGGCCCGGCCGGGGCACCCGCAGCCGGATCCCGGCGCGCTCGCAGCGCTCCTGGGCGAGGGCCCGGAGCCGCGAGTTGGCGGCGACGCCGCCGCCGATCATCAGGTGGTCGACGCCCTCGTCCTTGCAGGCCCGGACGGCCTTGCGGGTGAGCACGTCGACGACCGCCTCCTGGAAGGACGCGGCGACGTCCCGTACGGGCACGTCCTCGCCGGCCGCCCGCTTGGCCTCGATCCAGCGGGCCACGGCCGTCTTGAGGCCGGAGAAGGAGAAGTCGTACGCGGGGTCCCGGGAGCCGCTGAGGCCGCGCGGGAACGCGATCGCCGCCGGGTCGCCCTCCTTGGCTAGCCGGTCGATGACCGGTCCGCCGGGGAAGCCCAGGTCGAGCACGCGGGCGATCTTGTCGAAGGCCTCGCCGGCCGCGTCGTCGATGGTGGCACCCATCGGCCGCACGTCGGAGGTGATGTCGGCGGAGAGCAGCAGCGAGGAGTGCCCGCCGGAGACGAGCAGGGCCATCGTCGGCTCGGGCAGCTTGCCGTGCTCCAGCTGGTCGACGCAGATGTGCGAGGCGAGGTGGTTGACGCCGTAGAGCGGCTTGCCGAGGGCGTAGGCGTACGCCTTGGCGGCGGAGACGCCGACGAGCAGCGCGCCCGCGAGGCCGGGGCCCGCGGTGACGGCGATGCCGTCGAGGTCCTTCGCGGAGATCCCGGCCGTCTTCAGGGCGCGCTCGATCGTCGGGACCATGGCCTCCAGGTGGGCGCGGGAGGCGATCTCGGGCACGACGCCGCCGAAGCGGGCGTGGGTGTCGACGCTGGAGGCGACGGCGTCGGCGAGGAGCGTGGTCCCGTGGACGATGCCGACACCGGTCTCGTCGCAGGAGGTCTCGATGCCGAGTACGAGCGGTTCGTCAGCAGCCATCTGAATCAGTCTCTGTTCCTTGAACGGTGTGTCGCATCACGAGCGCGTCCACGTTGCCGGGCTGGTAGTAGCCGCGGCGGAAGCCGATGGGCTCGAAGCCGAAGCGCTCGTAGAGCTTCTGGGCCCGGGTGTTGTCCACGCGCACTTCGAGGAGGACCTCTTCGCACTCGAAGGCGGTCGCGGCCTGGAGGAGGTCGGTGAGGAGCCGGGCGCCGAGGCCCGTGCCCCACTGGTCGCGGGCGACCGCGATGGTCTGGACGTCGCCGAGGCCGCCGGCGGCGGCGAGCCCGGCGTAGCCGACGAGCCGGCCGCCGGCGGGGTCCTCCGCGACGACGTAGCGGCGGGTGGCCGCGGGGCCCCTGGCGTGCGCGAGCTCCGACCAGAACATCCCCTCCGACCAGGCGTCCTCGGGGAACAGCTCGGCTTCGAGCGCGAGCACGGGCTCGATGTCCCACCAGCGCATCTCACGGAGCACGGCCGTCACTTGGGGGTGACCACCTTGTAGTTCTTCGGCACCTGCGCGTCGGGCCGGCGCAGGTACATCGGCAGCGGGTCGAGGAAGCCGCCCTCGCCCGCGGCCAGCTTCTCCGCCGCGAGGGCGGCGAGCGCGGCGGCCGACTGGTGCTCGGGCTCGCGGGCGTCCGGGAAGGCGTCCGGGTAGAGGAGCGCGCCCGCGCCGACCACCGGAAGCCCGGCGAGGGAGTCGGCGATGTCGGCGGGCCGGTCGACGGACGCCTCGGTCACCCGCGTACGGGAGTCCTCGTACCGCGCCCAGTAGACCTCCTTGCGGCGCGCGTCCGTGGCGACGGCGAAGGGCTCGTCGATCCCGGAGGCGTACGCGAGGCCGTCGAGGGTGCACAGGCCGTGCACGGGCACGCCGAGCGCGGAGGAGAAGGCCGCCGCCGTGACGAGGCCGACCCGGAGCCCGGTGTACGGGCCGGGGCCGACGCCGACGACGATCCCGGTGACCGCGTCGAGTTTCAGCCCGGCCTCCTGGAGGACCCGGTCGACGGCGGGCAGCAACAGCTCCCCGTGGCGGCGGGCGTCGACCTGGCTCGACGAGGCGACGACGGCCTCGCCGTCGTGGAGGGCGACGGTGACGGCGGGGGTGGCGGTATCCATGGCGAGCAACAGCACGCGAACAGCCTACGGCTCCCGGGCCCGCTGCCCCGAACCTCGGTCCGGCGGCTGCTACCGTCACCCTTCGATACGTTCGTACGAAAGGTGGGCACGGTGGCACGGAGCAGCTCGGGATTCGTGGCCGGGCTCACGGCGGCGGCCGTCGCCGCGGTCTGCTTCCTCGCCTACCAGGCCTCGGCGAACGCCCCGGCCGACCTGTCGGTGAAGCCGCCGGCGTCGGGCAGGACCACCCCCTCGGTCTCCCCGAGCGGCGGCCCCAAGCAGCCGGCGAAGGACCCCCTCGCGGTCCCGGCGGGCTCGGGCACGGGCGAGCGCGTGGTGTACGCGCTGTCCGACCGCCGGGTGTGGCTCGTGGACGCCAAGGGCAAGGCGACCCGGACGTTCAAGGTGTGGCCGAGCACGGTCGACCCGCTGCCCGGCGCGTACACGGTGGGCTCGCGCTCGGGCTCGGTGCGCGGCTCCGACGGCGTGCAGATCGAGCACGTCGTCCGCTTCGCGACGGCGCAGGACGTGGCGGTCGGCTTCAGCGCGGCGGTCGACGGCTCGACGCCGTCCCCGGACCCGTCGAAGAAGACCGGCGGCATCCGGATGAAGCGGGCCGACGGCGACGCGATGTGGACGTTCGCGGTGATCGGCGCGAAGGTCGTCGTCGTCTCCTGAGCCCCGGCTACGCCGCCTCGTCCCGTACGGGCTCTTCCTCTTCGGGTTCGGCCGGCGGCGGGGTCGACAGCGTGCGAGCGGCCGCGCAGGACGCGAGCAGCTCACTCATCGAGACGTGGTCCCGGCCGGGTTCCGCGCGTTCGGGCGTCGCCATGCATGCCTCCCGTAGGTTAGGTACACCTAACCAGCTCGTGCATCCATGTGACCACGGCGCGCGGGACCCACGCAACACCTTCCCGACACGTTGTCGGAATCTACGTGCGTTCAGATCAGCGTGAGCTCCTCGCCGGCCCAGCGCGCGCCGATCCCGCGCAGCACGACCGTGCGCCGGTCGTCGTCGGTGTCCCCGGTCACCCGGTGGATGAGGAGGTGCAGGCGGTCGTCGGTCAGCTCCTCGACCTTGCCGTCGCCCCATTCGACGACGACCACGGACTCGGGCAGCGAGACGTCCAGGTCGAGGTCCTCCATCTCGTCGAGCCCGCCGCCGAGGCGGTACGCGTCGACGTGGACGAGGGCCGGGCCGCCGACCAGGGACGGGTGGACGCGGGCGATGACGAAGGTCGGGGAGGTGACGGCCCCCCGCACCCCGAGCCCCTCGCCGAGGCCGCGGGTCAGGGTGGTCTTCCCGGCGCCGAGCTCGCCGGTGAGCATGACGAGGTCGCCGGGCCGGAGGACCTTCGCGAGCCGGCGGCCGAGCTCCTGCATCTGCTGCGGGGAGTCGACGGAGAGGGTGGCACCGGAGACGGGCGGATGAGCTGCTTCCATACAGGCCAACTTAGCTCGTACGGAACGGCTCCCCCGCCGGGACGGCGCCGGCCCGTACGAGGAGGTCGGCCAGGCGGTCGGTGACCGCCTCCGGGTGCTCCAGCATGACCAGATGGCCCGCGTCCGGGACGATGACCAGCTCCGCGTCCGGCAGGAGGGCGGCGATGGCCTCGGTGTGCGAGCTGGGGGTGACCAGGTCGTTGTCGCCGGCGAGCGCGAGCACCGGCAGCTCGCCGAAGCCGGCGAGGGCGGCGGCCTTGTCGTGCTCGGCGAAGGCCGGGTAGAAGGCGGCGACGACGTCGATCGGGGTCGACTCGATCATCCGCTCGGCGAAGCGGGCGACGGCCGGGTCGACGTCCTTCGAGGCGAACGAGTACTTCTTGATCAGCCCGGCGAAGAGGTCGGCGGTCGCCCGGCGCCCGCGCTCGACCAGCTCCGCCTGGGAGCCGAGGGCCCGCAGGACGCCCGGCAGGACCCGCCGGACGGCGTTGACGCCGGCGAGCGGCAGCCCGTACGACACCTCGTCCAGCTTCCCCGCCGAGGTGCCGACGAGGGCGACGCCGGCGACCCGGTCGCGGATCAGCTCCGGGTACTGCTCGGCGAGCGCCATCACCGTCATGCCGCCCATGGAGTGGCCGACGAGGACGAGCGGCCCCTCGGGCGCGGCCGCGTCGAGGACGGCCTTCAGGTCGCGGCCGAGGAGGTCGATGGAGACGGGCACCCCGTCGGGCCCGGCCTGGGAGTTCCCGTGCCCGGAGCGGCCGTGGCTGCGCTGGTCCCAGTGGACGGTGCGGACGAGCCCGCGCAGGGCGGCCCGCTGGAAGTGCCAGGAGTCCTGGTTGAGGCAGTAGCCGTGGCTGAAGACGACGGTGACGGGGGCGGGGGGCTTCCGCCCGAAGAGCCTGCGGCGGCGGCCGGGCGACGCGGTGTCCGGCTCGACCTCGTCCACCTCGTAGTACAGGACGGTCCCGTCGTCGGCGAGGGCCCGGCCCGGCGTGCCGCGCAGCCCGCCGTACGGCCCGGCGGCGTCCAGGGCGAGCCGCGCCTTCTGCCGTACGGAACGGCCGACCGTGAGCCGCTCGACGGCGACCCCGGCGGCCGCTCCGGCGGCGAGGACGCCTATCGCGGCACCGGCGAACCCGGCCCTCCGCCAGCTGCCGCCGCTCGACTCCGCCATGGCGGGCTACTCCCCCAGGTAGACGCGCGGGACGCGCGCGCTGATCCGGGTGACGATCTCGTACGCGATGGTGTCGGCGGCCACCGCCCAGTCCTCGGCGGTCGGCTCGCCCCCGTCGCCGGGACCGAAGAGCACGGCCTCGGTGCCGGGCTCGGGGGTGTCCCCGCCGAGGTCGACCACGAACTGGTCCATGGCGACGCGCCCCGCGACCGTGCGGACGCGGCCGTCGACGAGGACGGGCCCGCGCCCGGAGGCGTGCCGGGGAATCCCGTCGGCGTACCCGAGCGGGACGAGGCCGAGGGTGGTCGCCTCGCCGGTCACGTAGTGGTGCCCGTAACTCACCCCGTGCCCGGCGGGCACCTGCTTCACCAGCGCGACGCTCGCCTTGAGCGACATGACGGGCCGCAGGCCGAGCTCGGCGGAGGTGCCGAGCTCGGGGCTCGGCGAGACGCCGTACATCGCGATGCCGGGCCGCACCAGGTCGAAGTGGGCCTCGGGCAGGGTGAGGGTGGCCGGCGAGTTCGCGATGTGCCGGACCTCGGGGCGCACCCCCGCCCGCTCGGCGTGGTCGAGCATCTCGCGGAAGACGTCGAGCTGGGCGGCGATGGACGGGTGGTGCGGCTCGTCCGCGCAGGCGAAGTGGGACCAGAGGCCGGTCACCTTGACGAGGCCGTCGACCTCCGCCTTCAGGGCGGCCTCGACGAGCTCGGGCCAGTCGGCGGGTTGGCAGCCGTTGCGGCCGAGCCCGGTGTCGGCCTTGAGCTGGATGCGGGCGGTCTTCCCGACCGCCTTGGCGGCCCGGACGACCTCCTCCAGGGCCCACATCCCGCTCACGGACATGTCGAGCCCGGCCTCGATGCCCTGGTCCCAGGGGTCGCCCGGAGTCCAGAGCCAGCACATGACCGGCACGTCCGTGATCCCGGCGGCGCGCAGCGCGAGCGCCTCGTGCGGGGTGGCCGTCCCGAGCCAGTCCGCGCCCGCTTCCAGGGCGGCGCGGGCACAGCGCAGGGCGCCGTGTCCGTACGCGTCGGCCTTGACCACGGCCATGATCCGGACGTGGGGGGCGACGCGGGCGCGCAGCGTGCGGACGTTCGCACGCAGCGCGCCGAGGTCGATCTCGGCGCGGGCCCTGGGGGGCGGAGGTGTCTCAGTCATCGCGCCCAGTCTCTCAGGTGTCAGTGCCCGGGCCGCTTTCCCCAGATGTAGACCCGGTCACCCTTGCGGAGGACACCCCAGAGTTTCCCCGCGTTCGCGTAGCTGAGATTGACGCAGCCGCGGCTGCCGCCGGGCGTGGCGAGCTGCCCGTAGACGGCGTGGAAGGCCTGGCCGCCGCTGAAGAACTGGGCGTACGGCATGGGGGTGTCGTAGATGGACGACCAGTGGTCCTTGTGGCGCCGGTAGACGGTGTGCCAGCCGGCGCGGGTGGCGTAACCGGGCCGCCCGGTACGCACGTTGACCACCGCGTATGTCACCTTCTTCCCCTTTTGCACCCACATGAGCTGTCGATCGAGGTCGACGCAGGCGACGGCGTACGACTTCACGGGGCAGCGCCGGCCCGGGTCGAGGCTCTTCCGGGCGGCGAGCAGCTCGGCGCGGGCCCAGGTGACGGGCCCGGCGAAGCCGACGGCCGGCTTGATCTTCTCCTTCACCTGGAAGGCGCGGATCGCCCGGCAGTCGGCGGCGGACTGCTTCCCGTCGACGGGAAGCTTGAGCAGCCGCTCGACCTGCCGCTGGTAGGTGGAGGTCTTCGCGGTGCAGGCGGCCGCGCCGACGGCGCTGCGCGGCAGGAACTCGACGAGCTCGTCGACCTGCTCCTCGGGCTCGGGCACGGCCGCGTCGCCCTCCGTCTGCAGGGGCGGCAGCACCTGATCGGGCGTATCCATCGGGTACTCGGCCCGCCCGCCCCCGTCGACCCCGGGCACGAGCGGATCGGGGTCGGCGGCGGGATCGGCGGCGGGGCGGCCGCCGACGGGCGGGGCGGCGAGGGCGACGGGCCCCAGGGCGAGGGAGGCGGCGAGGACGAACAACACGGGCGCGGTACGGCTTCTCCGACTGGTCACCCCACCCACCCAATCCGCCCCGCGCACCGTCGGCGCGCGGGAACCCACGGCTGGGTCAACGGTGTTCGCCCGAGTGGGGGGCGAACTCCCTACGGCGCGCCCGTCACGTCCAGCCACGCCCCCTTCAGGGCGTCCGCGACCTCCGTGGCCGTCACCGGCGCGCCGCCCGAGGACGCCCGTCGCGCGGCGAGCCCGTGCAGGTACGCCGCGCAGGAGGCCGCGTCGAAGGCCCGAAGCCCCGCCGCGAGGAGCGACCCCGCGAGCCCCGACAGGACGTCACCGCTCCCCGCCGTCGCCAGCCACGACGTCCCCGTCGGGTTCACCCGTACGGGACCCGCACCGCCCGCCCCGCACACCACCGTCGTCGAGCCCTTCAGGAGGACCGTCGCCCCGAAACGGCCCGCCAGTTCGCGCACCGCCGCGAGGCGCCCGGCCTCGACCTCCTCCCGCGCGACGCCGAGCAGCGCCGCCGCCTCGCCGGCGTGCGGGGTGAGCAGGGTCGGCGCCGTACGGGACCGCACGGCGTCCGGCGAGAGCCCCCGCAGACCGTCCGCGTCGACGAGCACGGGAACGTCCGAGGCGAGGACCTCCGCGACGGCGACCGCGGTGCCCGGGCCCTCACCGAGGCCCGGCCCGACGACCCAGGACTGGACGCGGCCGGCCTTGTCGGGGGGCCCGGGGTGCACCAGGGTCTCGGGGTGCGCGGCGATCACCGTGTCGCCGGCGTGGCCCACGTACCGCACGGCCCCCGCCCCGCCGCGCAGCGCGCCGGCGACGGCGAGCACGGCGGCCCCCGGATAACGCGCCGATCCGGCGAGGACCCCGACGACGCCCCGCCGGTACTTGTCGCTCTCGGCGCCCGGCACGGGCAGCAGCCACGCCAGGTCCTCGTGCTGGAGGGCCTCCAGGTCCGGCACGCCCGGAAGGACGTCGCCGAGGCCGATGTCGACGAGGCGGAGGGCGCCCGCGTACTCCCGTGCCGGGTCGACGAGCAGGCCCGGCTTGTACGCCCCGAAGGTGATCGTCGCGTCGGCCCGCAGCGCCTCGCCGTGGACCTCGCCGGTGTCGGCGTCGACGCCGCTCGGCAGGTCGACGGCGACGACGACGGCGTCGGAGCCGCGCGCGGCGCGGGCGACGGGCACGGCGTCGGGGCGAAGACCGCCGCGGCCCCCGATGCCGGTGATGCCGTCGAGGACGAGGTCGGCGCCGGCGAGCACGTCGTACGGATCGTCGACGACGCGCCCGCCGACGGCGCGCAGGGCGGCGAGGCCGCCCTCGTGCGCGCGCTCGCCGAGCAGCACGGCGGACACGCCCGCCCCGCGCCGGGCGAGCCGGGCGCCGGCGTACAGGGCGTCGCCGCCGTTGTCGCCGCTGCCGACGAGCAGGACGACCCGGGCGCCGTACACCCGCCCCTTCCCGAGCAGCGAACAACAGGCGGCGGCGAGTCCGGCGGCGGCGCGCTGCATGAGGGCCCCGTCGGGGAGGCGGGCCATGAGCTGGGCCTCGGCGGCCCGGACGGTCTCCACGCGATAAGCGGTACGCATGCGAGCAGTCTGCCGCCGCCCGCCCGTCGTCGCCTCCGCCGGACAGGCCCTAACCCTCCGCGATCACCACCGCCGACGCCACCCCCGCGTCGTGGCTCAGGGAGACGTGCCAGTGGCGGACGCCCAGTTCCGCCGCTCGGGCCGCCACCGTTCCGCGGACGCGGAGCCGCGGCTGGCCGCTGCCCTCGACGTACACCTCCGCGTCGGTCCAGTGGAGGCCGCCCGGCGCTCCGAGGGCCTTCGCGACGGCCTCCTTCGCGGCGAAGCGGACGGCCAGGGACGCGGGCCCGCGCCGTTCGCCGCTCGGGAGGAGGATCTCCCGCTCGACGAAGAGGCGCTGCAGCAGTCCCGGTGTCCGTTCGATGGACGCGGCGAAGCGGTCGATCTCCGCCACGTCGATCCCCACCCCAATGATCATTTCCCACTCACTCCACGGTCACGGATTTGGCCAGGTTGCGCGGCTGGTCGACCTCGTTGCCCCGCGCGGTGGCGAGCTCGCAGGCGAAGACCTGGAGCGGCACGGTGGCGACCAGCGGCTGGAGCAGCGTAGGCGTGGCGGGGATGCGGACGAGGTGGTCGGCGTACGGGACGACGGCGTCGTCGCCCTCCTCGGCGATGACGATGGTCCGCGCCCCGCGGGCCCGGATCTCCTGGATGTTGGAGACGATCTTGTCGTGGAGGACGGAACGACCCCGCGGCGAGGGCACGACCACCACCACCGGCAGGTCCTCCTCGACGAGCGCGATCGGCCCGTGCTTGAGCTCGCCCGCCGCGAAGCCCTCCGCGTGCATGTACGCGAGCTCCTTGAGCTTCAGGGCGCCCTCCAGGGCCACCGGGTAGCCAACGTGACGGCCGAGGAAGAGGACCGTGTCCTTGTCGGCGAGGGACCGGGCGAGCGCCCGCACGGGCTCCATGGTCTCCAGGACGCGCTCGACGTCGTCGCCGATCCGGGCGAGGTCGCGGACGACGGCGTGGATCTCGTCGCCCCACTGGGTGCCGCGCACCTGGCCGAGGTAGAGGGCGAGCAGGTAGCAGGCGACGAGCTGGGTCAGGAAGGCCTTCGTCGAGGCGACGGCGACCTCGGGCCCCGCGTGCGTGTAGAGCACCGCGTCCGACTCGCGCGGGATCGTCGAGCCGTTGGTGTTGCAGACGGCGAGGACCTTCGCGCCCTGCTCCCGCGCGTGCCGGAGCGCCATCAGCGTGTCCATGGTCTCGCCGGACTGGGAGATCGCGATGACCAGGGTGCGCTGGTCGAGGATCGGGTCGCGGTAGCGGAACTCGCTGGCGAGCTCGACCTCGCAGGGGATCCGGGTCCAGTGCTCGATGGCGTACTTGGCGATGAGCCCGGCGTGGAAGGCGGTGCCGCAGGCGACGATGACGACCTTGTCGGCCTCGCGGAGCACGGCGCCGGGGATGCGCACCTCGTCGAGGGTGAGCCGGCCGGCGCCGTCGATCCGCCCGAGGAGGGTGTCGGCGACGGCCTTGGGCTGCTCGGCGATCTCCTTGAGCATGAAGGAGGCGTAGCCGCCCTTCTCGGCGGCGGAGGCGTCCCAGTCGACGTGGTAGGCGCGGACGTCGGCGGGCGCGCCGTCGAAGTCGGTGACGGTGACGCCGTCCCTGGTCAGCTCGACGACCTGGTCCTGGCCGAGCTCGATGGCGGACCGGGTGTGGGCGATGAACGCGGACACGTCGGAGGCGAGGAAGTTCTCGCCCTCCCCCACGCCGACGACCAGCGGCGAGTTCCGGCGGGCGCCGACGACGACGTCGGGCTGGTCGGCGTGGACGGCGACGAGGGTGAAGGCGCCGTCGAGGCGGCGGCAGACGAGCCGCATGGCCTCGGCCAGATCGCCGACGGACGAGAACTCCTCGGCGAGGAGGTGGGCGACGGTCTCGGTGTCGGTCTCGGAGAGCAGCGTGTGGCCGCGCTCGGCGAGTTCCTCCCGGAGGGCGGCGAAGTTCTCGATGATGCCGTTGTGGACGACGGCGACGCGCCCGGCGTTGTCGAGGTGCGGGTGCGCGTTGGCGTCGGTGGGGCCGCCGTGGGTGGCCCAGCGGGTGTGCCCGATGCCGACGGAGCCGCCGGGCAGCGGCCGGTCGACGAGCTCCTTCTCCAGGTTGACGAGCTTGCCCGCCTTCTTGGCGGCGGCGAGCCCGCCGTCCGCGAGCACGGCGACGCCGGCGGAGTCGTACCCCCGGTACTCCAGCCGCTTCAGCCCCGCGACGACCACATCAAGCGCCGACTGCCCGCCGACGTACCCCACGATTCCGCACATGACGGCAGGCTACGCCGGAACCCCTTCCACCGGCCGGAGTCGACGCGGGGCGCGCGTCGGCGGCTCCGCCGGGTCCCACCCCGCCGGGCGGCGGTTCGCGTCACGTGACCGACCCCACGACCCACGGACGTCTCCGACCCCCGACAATGGCGGGGTGATCACTTCGCCGCCACGAAGCTCCGACGGAGACGGCCCCCGCAACGGCGCCGGGACCGGAGAGGGCACCGGACAGGGGAGCCCCCGCAACGGGACGGGGCACCGCCGGCCGTCCGAGGCGACCCCGTACGTCGACCTCACCCGCGCCGAGTGGAGCGCCCTGCGCGACAAGACGCCGCTCCCGCTGACCGCCGACGAGGTCGAGCGGCTCCGCGGCCTCGGGGACGTCATCGACCTCGACGAGGTGCGGGACATCTACCTCCCGCTGTCCCGGCTGCTGAACCTGTACGTGCAGGCCACCAGCGGTCTGCGCGGCGCGCTGAACACCTTCCTCGGCGAGAGCGCCGAGCAGCGCGGCACCCCGTTCGTCATAGGGGTCGCCGGCTCGGTGGCCGTCGGCAAGTCGACGGTCTCCCGACTGCTCCAGGCGCTCCTGGCCCGCTGGCCGGAGCACCCGCGGGTGGAGCTGGTGACGACGGACGCCTTCCTCTACCCGATGGAGGAGCTGAAGGCGCGCGGTCTGATGTCCCGCAAGGGTTTCCCCGAGTCGTACGACCGCCGGGCCCTGACCCGCTTCGTCGCGGACGTCAAGGCGGGCAAGGACGAGGTCTCGGCGCCGGTCTACTCGCACCTGATCTACGACCGGGTGCCCGGCGAGCGGCTCGTCGTGCGCCGCCCGGACATCCTCATCGTGGAGGGTCTCAACGTCCTCCAGCCGGCCCTGCCCGGCAAGGACGGCCGCACCCGCGTCGGTCTCGCCGACTACTTCGACTTCTCGGTGTACGTGGACGCCCGGCCGGAGGACATCGAGCGCTGGTACCTGAACCGCTTCCGGAAGCTGCGCGACACCGCGTTCCAGGACCCGTCCTCGTACTTCCGGCGCTGGACGCAGGTCTCCGAGGACGAGGCCTTCGACTACGCCCGCACGATGTGGCGGACCATCAACAAGGTCAACCTCCTGGAGAACGTGGCCCCGACGCGCGGCCGGGCGACCCTCGTCGTCCGCAAGGGCTCCGACCACAAGGTGCAGCGTCTGAGCCTCCGGAAGCTCTGAGCTCCGTACGCTCTCCCCATGCTGCATCTGAGGCTGATCGTCCCGCCCGACCGCACCACCTCTGCGGTGCGGCTGATCGATTCGACGGTCGGCACCGCCCACGTGGTGGTGCTGTCCGGCGCGGCCCGGAGCCCCTCGGGCGACGTGGTGATGTGCGACGTGGCCCGCGAGGCGGGCGACGAACTGCTGCACGGGCTGCGGGAGCTGAGGATCGACCAGGACGGCTCGATCGCCGTCGAGAACATCGACCTGTCGCTGTCGACGCGGGCGGACGCGGCCGAGCTGGAGGCCCCGGGCGAGCCGGCGGACGCGGTGATCTGGGAGCAGCTGGCGGGGGCGACGCACGAGGAGTCGACGCTCTCGATCACGTACAGCGCGTTCATGATCCTGGCGACGATGATCGCGGCCTGCGGTGTCGTCCTGGACAACGCGATCCTGATCGTGGGCGCGATGGCGGTCGGTCCGGAGTTCGGCCCGCTGGCCGGTGTCTGCACGGCGGTCGTGCAGCGCCGTCCGAAGCTGGCGGCGCGCTCGCTGATGGCGCTGTTCGTCGGCTTCACGGCGGCGATGATCGCGACGACGGTGTTCAGCCTGGGGATGGACGCGCTCGGCCTGTTCAGCAAGGCGCAGCTGGACGCGGACCGTCCCAACACCAGCTTCATCTGGCAGCCGGACCCGTTCTCCTTCGTCGTGGCGCTGCTCGCGGGCATCGCGGGCACCCTGTCCCTGACCTCGGCCAAGTCGGGGGCCCTGGTGGGCGTGGCGATCTCGGTGACGACGGTCCCGGCGGGCGCGAACGCGGCGGTGGCGCTCAGCTACGGCGACCTCAGCCAGATGTGGGGCTCGGTCGCGCAGCTCACGCTCAACCTCTTCGGCATCATGCTGGCCGGGACGCTCACCCTGTACGGGCAGAAGATGCTGTGGCGGACCCAGCGCGGCCGCTGGCGCCGCGCGCCGAAGGTCTGAGAACGGAGGAGGGCCCCCGCCACACGGCGGGGGCCCTCACTTCTGCATGACGGTGCCTCAGAAAGCCTAGCCCAGAGCGGACTTCACGACGTCCGCGAGGCGCTGCGCGACCGCGCGGGCCTGCTCGATGTCGGCGGCCTCGACCATGACGCGGACCAGCGGCTCGGTGCCGGAGGGGCGCAGCAGGACGCGGCCCGTGGAGCCGAGCTCGCGCTCGGCGTCGGTGACGGCCGCGGCGAGCTCGCCGGAGGTGTTCACCCGGGACTTGTCGACGTCCTTGACGTTGATGAGGATCTGCGGCAGCCGCTCCATGACGCCGGCGAGGTCCGCGAGCGACGTGCCGGTGGCGGCGACGCGGGCGGCCAGCATCAGGCCGGTGAGGGTGCCGTCGCCGGTGGTGGCGTGGTCGAGCACGATGACGTGGCCCGACTGCTCGCCGCCGAGGGCGTAGCCGTTCTCCTTCATGGACTCCAGGACGTAGCGGTCGCCGACCGCGGTCTGGACGAGGTTCAGGCCCGCGCCCTCCATGGCGAGCTTGAAGCCCAGGTTGGACATGACGGTCGCGACGACCGTGTCGCCGCGCAGGGTGCCGGCCTCGCGCATGGCGAGGGCGAGCACGGCGAGGATCTGGTCGCCGTCGACCTCGTTGCCGGAGGCGTCCACGGCGAGGCAGCGGTCGGCGTCGCCGTCGTGGGCGATGCCCAGGTCGGCGCCGTGCTCGACGACGGCGGCCTTGAGCAGGTCCAGGTGGGTGGAGCCGCAGCCGTCGTTGATGTTGAGGCCGTCGGGCTCGGCACCGATGGTGACGACCTGCGCGCCGGCGCGGGAGAAGGCCTCGGGCGAGACGCGGGAGGCGGCGCCGTGGGCCTCGTCGAGGACGATCTTCAGGCCGTCGAGGCGGTTCGGGAGGACGGACATGAGGTGCGAGACGTACGTCTCGAAGCCCTCGCCGAAGTCGCGCACACGGCCGACGCCGGCACCGGTCGGGCGCTCCCACGGGGCGCCGGTGCGGTGCTCCTCGTACACGGCCTCGATCTTGTCCTCGAGGTCGTCGGCGAGCTTGTGGCCGCCGCGGGCGAAGAACTTGATGCCGTTGTCGGGCATGGCGTTGTGGCTGGCGGAGAGCATCACGCCGAGGTCGGCGCCGAGGACGCCGGTGAGGTGGGCCACGGCCGGGGTGGGCAGGACGCCGACGCGCAGCACGTCGACGCCGGCGCTGGCGAGGCCCGCGACGACGGCCGCTTCGAGGAACTCTCCGGAGGCGCGCGGGTCCCGCCCGACCACGGCGGTCGGCCGGTGGCCCTCGAAGGTGCCCGCCTCGGCGAGCACGTGCGCGGCCGCGACGGACAGGCCGAGCGCGAGCTCCGCCGTCAGGTCCGCGTTGGCGACGCCGCGTACGCCGTCCGTGCCGAAGAGTCGTCCCACAGCTGTCCTCCGAAAATATGTGCCCAAGGTTTTGAAAGAGGTTATGAAAAAACGTACGCCCCGACGGCACGGGCAGTGCCGCCGGGGCGTACGAAAGCAGCGAGCAGGCGTGATTAGCGCTTGCTGTACTGCGGAGCCTTGCGGGCCTTCTTGAGACCGGCCTTCTTCCGCTCGACCGCACGGTCGTCACGGGAGAGGAAGCCGGCCTTCTTCAGCGCCGGGCGGTTGTTCTCGACGTCCGCCTCGTTCAGCGCACGGGCCACGCCGAGGCGCAGGGCGCCGGCCTGGCCGGAGACACCGCCACCCGCGATGCGGGCGATGACGTCGTAGCGGTTGTCGAGCTCGAGCACCTTGAAGGGCTCGTTGACTTCCTGCTGGTGCACCTTGTTGGGGAAGTAGTCCTCAAGGGTGCGACCGTTGATCTTCCACTTGCCGGTGCCCGGAACGATCCGGACGCGGGCGATGGCGTTCTTGCGACGGCCCAGGCCGGCGGCCGGCTGCGGGTCGCCGAAGCGGGAGGCGAGCGACTCGGAGGTGTACTCACCCTCGACGAGCTCGGTCTCGGTGGTGTACTCCTCGACGCCCTCGAACTCGTCGACGGGGATCTCGGGGGTGGTCTCGGCCACGATGCTCCTCAGATTTCTTTCGTTCTTAGGGGGTGTGGCCGGAATTACTGCGCGACCTGGGTGATCTCGAACGGAACCGGCTGCTGGGCAGCGTGCGGGTGGTTCTCGCCCGCGTAGACCTTCAGCTTCGAGAGCATCTGACGGCCCAGGGAGTTCTTGGGGATCATGCCCTTGATGGCCTTCTCGACGGCCTTCTCGGGGTTCTTGTCGAGCAGCTCGTCGTAACGGACGGAGCGCAGACCACCCGGGAAGCCAGAGTGGCGGTAGGCCATCTTCTGGGTCTTCTTGTTGCCGGACAGGTGAACCTTGTCGGCGTTGATGATGATGACGAAGTCGCCCATGTCCATGTGGGGGGCGTAGACCGGCTTGTGCTTGCCTCGCAGGAGGTTCGCAGCCGTCGTCGCCAGACGACCCAGGACGATGTCCTGCGCGTCGATGATGTGCCACTGGCGAGTGACATCGCCAGGCTTGGGGCTGTACGTACGCACTTCGTAGCCTTCGCTTCTTCAGTGGATGGAGTCCAGACACACCTGAAGCGATCATGCAGCTGGGGCCTGCACTGCCGGGTCACCGCCCGTATGCGAGCCACTGGTAACTGCTCCAGGGAACCTGCGTAAGGGCCCTTCGCACGAGAACGACGAAGCCAATACGCATAACAAACGGCAACAGTACCCGCGCCACCCCCGACGGGTCAAAACGCCGCGAGACCCCAGGTCACCGCACCCGCTCGACCCGCCGCTCGACCTCTCCCCCACGCCGCGCTCGCACGGCTCGGCCCCAAGGGGCCTCCCCGGCGTCGCCCGGCTGCGCCGGACTCCGTCCGTCGGCCGTGGCCCGAGGTCGAGTTCCGCCGACCGCCCCAGGTCACCGCGCCCGCTCGACCCGCCGCTCGTCCCACACGGGCTCGCTGGTCTCCCGTACGACGCCGTCCGACCCGAAGACCAGGAACCGGTCGAAGCTCTTCGCGAACCACCGGTCGTGCGTGACGGCCATCACCGTGCCCTCGTACGACTCCAGGCCCTCCTGGAGCGCCTCCGCGGACTCCAGGTCCAGGTTGTCCGTGGGCTCGTCGAGGAGCAGCGCGGTGGTGCCCGCGAGCTCCAGGAGGAGGATCTGGAAGCGCGCCTGCTGCCCGCCCGACAGCTTGTCGAACGACTGGTCCCCCTGCCGCTCCAGCTCGTACCGCCGCAGCATCGACATCGCCGCACCACGGTCCTTGGCGTGCTCGGTCCACAGGATGTCGACGAGCGGCCGCCCGGCCAGCTCCGGGTGCGCGTGGGTCTGCGCGAAGTGCCCCGGCACGACCCGCGCGCCGAGCTTCCAGTCGCCCGTGTGGGCCACCGAGGGGTCACCGGCGAGCAGCCGCAGGAAGTGCGACTTCCCGGACCCGTTCGAGCCGAGGACGGCGACCCGCTCCCCGTAGAAGATCTCCAGGGAGAACGGCTTCATCAGACCGGTCAGCTCAAGGTTCTCGCAGGTCACGGCCCGCACCCCGGTCCGCCCGCCGCGCAGCCGCATCCGGATGTCCTGCTCGCGCGGCGGCTCCGGCGGCGGACCCGCCTCCTCGAACTTCTTCAGCCGCGTCTGCGCCGCCGCGTACCGGGACGCCATCTCGTGGCTGACCGCGGCCGCCTGCCGCAGGTTGATCACCAGCTTCTTCAGCTGCGCGTGCTTCTCGTCCCAGCGCCGCTTCAGCTCCTCGAAGCGGGCGAACCGCTCCCGCCGCGCCTCGTGGAAGGTGTCGAAGCCGCCGCCGTGCACCCAGACGTCCGATCCGGCCGGGCCGGGCTCGACCGCGATGATCTTCTGCGCGCCCCGGGAGAGCAGCTCCCGGTCGTGGGAGATGAAGAGCACGGTCTTACGGGTCTCCCGCAGCCGCTCCTCGAGCCACCGCTTGCCGGGCACGTCCAGGTAGTTGTCGGGCTCGTCGAGCAGCAGCACCTCGTCGGGGCCGCGCAGCAGCGACTCCAGGACGAGCCGCTTCTGCTCACCGCCGGAGAGCGTCCGCACCTCACGGAACTGCGCCTTGTCGTACGGGACGCCCAGCGCGGCCATCGTGCAGATGTCCCAGAGGGTCTCGGCCTCGTACCCCTGCACCTCGGCCCAGTCGCTGAGGGCCTGCGCGTACTTCATCTGCGCGGCCTCGTCGTCGACGGTCATGATCAGGTGCTCGGCCTCGTCGACGGCCTTCGCGGCCTCCCGGATCCGGGGCTGGGCGACGGAGACCAGCAGGTCGCGGACGGTGGACTCGTCCCGTACGGAGCCGACGAACTGCGGCATCACGCCGAGCCCGCCGCTGACGGTGACGGTGCCGCCGTGCGGCTGGAGCTCCCCCGCGATCATCCGGAGCAGTGTCGTCTTGCCGGCGCCGTTGGCCCCGACGAGGGCGACGACGGCGCCCTCCCCGACCCGGAAGGAGGCGTCCCCGAGCAGGACCCTCCCGTCGGGAAGGTAGTACTCCAGATGTGCGGCCTCGACATGTCCCATGGGATGCATTGTCGCCGCCCGCCGGGGCCTCGCCCAACCGGTTTAGGATGCGCGGCATGAGCTTTGGGGGACCGCAGTGGCCGCAAGAGCCGCAGCAGCAGGGGCAGCAGGGGTACGGACAGCAGCCCGGGTACGGGTACCCGCCGCCGCAAGGGCAGGGACAGGGGCAGGGGCAGCAGCCGGGCTACGGCTACCCGCAGCCCCACCAGCCGCAGCAGCAGCCGAACCCCTTCCCCGGCGCGCAGGGCAGCACTGACACCCCCGACTGGGGCGCCCTTGCCGACGCCTCGGCCTCGCGCGGCCGTCGCAAGCGCCTCCTGCTGATCGCCGGCGGCGTCCTGGCCACAGTGGCCGTGGGCGCGATCGTCGCGACCGCCGTCGTGAGCACGAACAAGAAGAACGACGAGGCCAAGAACCCGGTCCCCACCGGCACGGTCTCCCCCACGGGCACGCCGACCCCCGAGCCGACGTTCTCGTCGGTGGCGCCGCCGCCCCCGCCGAACCCGAAGGACTACATCTCCGACCCGAAGAAGGACAAGGCCCCGCTCAGCGCCGAGGGCCTCTTCCCGGGCAAGAAGATGTCCATGAACGGCCGCGCGTACAAGAAGGGCGCGACCTCCGCCACGACGAACTGCGTGGCCGTCACCCAGGGCGGCCTCGGCAGCGTCCTGAAGCGGAACGGCTGCGAGCGGGTGCTCCGCGCCACCTATGTGAAGGACGGCGTGGCGATCACCGTCGGCGTCGCCGTCTTCCCCTCCGAGGCGGCGGCCCAGAAGGCGAAGGACCAGGCCACCGGTGGCGTCGCGCCCCTGACGGGCGCGGGCGTGGGTGACTTCTGCCACGCCACCGTCTGCCTGCGCCGCTCGAACGCGATCGGCCGGTACGCGTACTTCACCCAGGCCGGCTTCGCCAACGGCAAGAAGGTCACCAAGGCCGACGAGCCCGTCTTCCAGGCCAGCGACGACCTCGGCACCTTCGCCTTCAACCAGATCTACGCCCGGGGCCGCGCCCAGGCCTCAGCAGCAGCCGCCGACTCCGGGGAGTGACCGCTTGTTGCGCGCCTCCCGGCTGCGGGCGGCGAGCAGCTCGTCCGCCGGGTAGCCGACCTCTTCGAGGGTGAGGCCGTGCGGCCGCACGACGTGGACGGCCGAGTCCCGGACTCCGGCGGCGAGCACCTTGCCGGGCCAGTCGACCGGCCGGTGGCCGTCGCCGACGAAGAGCAGGGCGCCGACGAGCGAGCGGACCATGTTGTGGCAGAAGGCGTCCGCCTTGACGGTCGCCTCCAGGACCCCGTCCTCGCGCCGCTCCCAGCGCAGCACCTGGAGCGTGCGGATGGTGGTGGCGCCCTCGCGCTTCTTGCAGTACGCGGCGAAGTCGTGCTCGCCGACGAGCGCGGTGGCGGCCTCGTTCATGGCGTCCATGTCGAGGGCCCAGTCGTGCCAGAGCACGTGCCCGCGGAGCAGCGGGTCGACGCCGCCGGGGTTGTCGGTGACGCGGTAGGCGTAGCGGCGCCAGACGGCGGAGAACCGGGCGTTGAAGCCGGCGGGGGCCTCCTCCACCGACCACACCCGCACGTCGTGGGAGAGCCGCCCGGCGAGCCGCCGCAGCAGCTTGTCCCGGTGCTCGGCCCACACGTCCACGGGCAGGTCGACATGGGCGACCTGGCCGCGCGCGTGCACCCCGGCGTCGGTCCGGCCGGCGACGGTCAGCTCGTACGTCTCCTTGGACCGGGTGACGGTCCGCAGGGCGTCCTCGATCTCCCCCTGCACGGTCCGCTGCCCCTGGGCCTGCTTGGCCCAGCCGGAGAAGTCCTTGCCGTCGTACGAAAGGTCGAGCCGAACCCGTACGAACCCGTCCTGCACGTCATCGCTCACGCGAAGATCCTCTCAAAGACACGGGAACGGGCCCGCACCCCAGGGGGTACGGGCCCGCTCACGAGAAACGTACGAAAAACGCTTACGCGTCCTTCGCCTCGTCCTCGGTCGCCTCGACGGCGGCGGCCTCGTCGGCCTCCTTGACGGCGCGCTTGGTGGCGGCCTCGGCCTCGGCAACGGTCGCCTTCTTGGCGATCTCGCCCTCGACCAGCTCGATCACGGCCATCGGGGCGTTGTCGCCACGACGGTTGCCGATCTTGGTGATGCGGGTGTAGCCACCCGGACGCTCCGAGTAACGCGGGGCGATCTCGGTGAAGAGGGTGTGGACGATGCCCTTGTCGGTGATCGTCTGCAGCACCAGGCGACGGTTGTGGATGTCGCCCTTCTTCGCCTTGGTGATCAGGCGCTCGGCGACCGGACGCAGGCGACGGGCCTTGGCCTCGGTCGTGGTGATGCGGCCGTGCTCGAAGAGCGACTTCGCCAGGTTGGCGAGGAGCAGCTTCTCGTGCGCGGCGGAACCGCCGAGGCGGGCACCCTTCGCGGGACGCGGCATGGTGTTTCTCCTTGTGATCTGCACCGGCCGTATGAGGTACCGATGTCAGTGTCCGAGCGGGCGGTCACCCGTCGGAGACCCCGCGCCCCGTAAGGGGCGCGGGGAACTGCGCGGCCGGCCGAAACCGGCCCGCAGCAAGAACTGAGACTTAGTACTGCTCGGTCTCGACGAAACCGGCGTCCGCGTCGTCGTCGGCGCCGAAGGCGTCGGCGGCGGCGGTCGGGTCGAATCCGGGCGGGCTGTCCTTGAGCGCGAGGCCCATGCCGGCCAGCTTCGCCTTGACCTCGTCGATCGACTTCGCACCGAAGTTGCGGATGTCGAGCAGGTCGGCCTCGGAGCGGGCGACGAGCTCACCCACGGAGTGGATGCCCTCACGCTTGAGGCAGTTGTACGAGCGAACGGTGAGCTCGAGCTCCTCGATCGGCAGCGCCAGGTCGGCGGCGAGGGCGGCGTCCGTCGGGGACGGGCCCATGTCGATGCCCTCGGCGTCGATGTTGAGCTCGCGGGCGAGACCGAACAGCTCGACCAGGGTCTTGCCGGCGGACGCCATGGCGTCACGCGGGCGCATGGCCTGCTTGGTCTCGACGTCGACGATGAGCTTGTCGAAGTCGGTGCGCTGCTCGACTCGGGTCGCCTCGACCTTGTAGGTGACCTTGAGGACCGGCGAGTAGATCGAGTCGACCGGGATGCGGCCGATCTCCTGGCCGACCTGCTTGTTCTGGACGGCGGAGACGTAGCCGCGACCGCGCTCGACGGTCAGCTCCATCTCCAGCTTGCCCTTGGCGTTCAGGGTCGCCAGAACGAGGTCGGGGTTGTGCACCTCGACACCGGCCGGGGGCGCGATGTCGGCGGCGGTGACCAGACCCGGGCCCTGCTTGCGCAGGTACATCACGACCGGCTCGTCGTGCTCCGAGGAGACGACCAGCTGCTTGATGTTGAGGATGAGGTCGGTGACGTCCTCCTTGACACCCGGCACGGTGGTGAACTCGTGCAGGACACCGTCGATGCGGATGCTGGTGACAGCGGCACCCGGGATCGAGGAGAGGAGGGTACGGCGGAGGGAGTTGCCGAGGGTGTAACCGAAGCCCGGCTCCAGCGGCTCGATGACGAACCGGGAGCGGAACTCGTCGACGACCTCTTCGGTCAGCGACGGACGCTGAGCGATAAGCATGTCTGTGATTCCTTCATTCGTGGACGCCCACTATTTGACGTCCTCGGAGTACTGCGTACTGCAAGGGTACGGGCGGCACGTCCCGTGAAGGGTCGCACCGCCCGAAAAGTCCTGCTCAAGCAGCCCGTGCGTCAGACGCGGCGGCGCTTGGGGGGACGGCAGCCGTTGTGCGGCGTGGGGGTGACGTCCTGGATCGAACCGACCTCGAGGCCCGTGGCCTGGAGGGAGCGGATCGCGGTCTCACGGCCGGAGCCGGGACCCTTGACGAAGACGTCGACCTTGCGCATGCCGTGCTCCTGCGCGCGGCGGGCGGCCGACTCGGCGGCCATCTGCGCGGCGAAGGGGGTGGACTTGCGCGAGCCCTTGAAGCCGACGTGGCCGGCGGAGGCCCAGGAGATCACGTTGCCCGAGGGGTCCGTGATCGAGACGATCGTGTTGTTGAACGTGCTCTTGATGTGCGCGTGGCCGTGAGCGACGTTCTTCTTTTCCTTGCGGCGCACCTTCTTGGCAGCGCCCTGACGACCCTTGGGGGGCATCTCTTACTCCTACGGGAGGTGGTCGGTCCTACAGCGAAGACCGCTTGGTCAAGCGTCCGCTGAGGACTACTTCTTGCCCGGCTTCTTCTTACCGGCGATGGCGCGACGCGGGCCCTTGCGGGTACGAGCGTTCGTGCTGGTGCGCTGACCGCGGACGGGCAGGCCACGACGGTGGCGGAGGCCCTGGTAGCAGCCGATCTCGACCTTGCGGCGGATGTCGGCGGCGATCTCGCGGCGGAGGTCACCCTCGGTCTGGAGGTTGGCGTCCACGTACTCGCGGATCTTGACGAGGTCTTCCTCGGCAAGGTCGCGGACACGGATGGACTCGTTCACGCCGGTCGCGGCGAGGATCTCCTCGGACCGGGTGCGCCCGATACCGAAGACGTAGGTGAGTGCGACCACCACACGCTTGTCACGCGGGATGTCAACACCGGAAACGCGTGCCATTCAATGGCTCCTGTGTTCTCGGGGGTCTGCTGCAGAACCGATCCCGGCTGCCGTATGAGGTACAGGTCGGGTCCCCGGCCCCCGCCGGAGGTGCCGTCAACCGTGGGACACGATCGGACGGGCTCTGCGTATGTACGTATTGCTATGCGTCGCGCGAAGAACTGCGAGATGCAGGTCGGTCGGCGTGCGTCAGCCCTGGCGCTGCTTGTGGCGCAGGTTGTCGCAGATGACCATGACCCGGCCGTGACGGCGGATCACCTTGCACTTGTCGCAGATCTTCTTGACGCTCGGCTTGACCTTCATGGGATGTGAGGTTCTCCGGGTCAGTGCCACCACCCGCACGGAGGCGGGTACGGCAAGATCTACTTGTACCGGTAGACGATCCGGCCACGC
This sequence comes from Streptomyces nymphaeiformis, assembly GCF_014203895.1. GTDB lineage: Bacteria > Actinomycetota > Actinomycetes > Streptomycetales > Streptomycetaceae > Streptomyces > Streptomyces nymphaeiformis. Next base: position 412,491 of record NZ_JACHJY010000006.1, read on the forward strand.
GTCAGGTCGTACGGAGAGAGCTCCACGACGACCCGGTCGTCCGGGAGGATTCGGATGTAGTGCATCCGCATCTTGCCGGAGATGTGCGCGAGGACCTTGTGACCGTTCTGGAGCTCCACCTTGAACATGGCGTTCGGGAGGGACTCGATCACGGTGCCCTCGATTTCGATGGCACCTTGCTTCTTGGCCACGCTTCGCCTTTCGAATCGGCTACCTTGATCGACTCTCTTCGCCGTGTGCAGGCACACGGGTACACGAGAGCCGACGCATCAGTCTACGTCAGGCCCCAGGAAAAGACGAATCGGGAAGTCTGCCCACCGTAGAAGATCATTACGCAAAGGACGAAACGCCCAGCCTGCGGCCGGGCCCCGGCCCTACGCCAGCGGGTCCGGTGCCGCCGTCACGCCCAGCTCCGCGAGCTTCGCCTTGCCGCCGACCCGATTCCCGACGCAGCCCTCGCGGGCTCGGCGCCGGAGCGCCTCGCAGGCTTCGGTCTGCTGCGCCGGACTCCGTCCGCCGGACGTGGTCCTCGCCCAGCCGCCGGCCGGGCCCCGGCCCTACGCCAGCGGGTCCGGTGCCGCCGTCACGCCCAGCTCCGCGAGCTTCGCCTTGCCGCCGTCGACCGCCGTGAGGACCAGCGGGCCCTCCTCGGTCAGGGCGATGGAGTGCTCCCAGTGGGAGGACCAGGTGCCGTCGGTCGTGATGACCGTCCAGTCGTCCTCCAGGACCTCCGTGCGCGGGGTGCCCAGGGAGACCATCGGCTCGATCGCCAGGCAGAGGCCGGGGACCAGCTTGGGGCCCTTGCCGCGCTTGCGGGAGACGTAGTTCAGCAGGTGCGGGTCCATGTGCATCTCCGTACCGATGCCGTGGCCGCCGTAGTCCTCGATGATGCCGTAGCGGCCGAGGCTGTGGTCGCCCACGGCGGGACGCGGCTGGCGCTTGATGTACGACTCGATCGCCTTCGAGATGTCCACCAGGCGGTTGCCGAGCTTCATCGCCGCGATGCCGGCCCACATCGACCCCTCGGTCACCCGGGAGAGCTCGACCAGCTCCGGGGCGTGACCGGTTCCGACGAAGGCGGTGTACGCGGCGTCACCGTGCCAGCCGTCCACGATCGCGCCGCAGTCGATCGAGATGATGTCGCCGTCCTTGAGGACGGTCTTCTCGTCGGGGATGCCGTGGACGACGACCTCGTTCACCGAGGTGCAGATCGTCGCGGGGAAGCCGCCGTACCCGAGGAAGTTCGACTTCGCCCCGTGGTCGGCGATGACCTTGCGCGCGACCTCGTCGAGGTCCTTCGTCGTCGCACCCGGCACGGCCGCCTCGCGGGTCGCCGCGTGGATGGCGGCGACGACCAGCCCCGCCTCGCGCATCTTCGCGATCTGCTCGGGGGTCTTGATCTGCACCATCGTGGCCGCGGCCTTTCCTTCGAGTACGGGGAACAGAACAACGATACGGCCGCGGCGCCCCCGAGGGGCACCGCGGCCGTATCGAACGAACCGGGGTTACTTCTTGAGCGCGTCCATCGCCTTGGTGGTGACCTCGTCCACCTTGCCGAGCGCCGAGATCGTCGCGACCAGGTTCTGCGCCCGGTAGTAGTCGATGATCGGCTCGGTCTCGGTGTGGTAGACCGCCAGACGCTTGCGGACGGTCTCCTCCGTGTCGTCGTCGCGCTGGTACAGCTCGCCGCCGCAGGCATCGCAGACGCCCTCGGTCTTCGGAGCGTTGTACGTCACGTGGAAGACGTGCGCGGAGTCGTTGCGGCAGATGCGGCGACCCGCGATCCGCTTCACGACCTCGTCCTCGGGGACCTCCAGGTCCAGGACCGCGTCCAGCTCGATGCCGTCGGCCTTCAGGAAGGCGTCCAGCGCCTCGGCCTGGGCCACGTTCCGCGGGAACCCGTCGAGCAGGAAGCCGCCCTCGGCGTCCGCCTGGCGCATGCGGTCCTCGGCCATCCCGATCGTCACGGAGTCCGGCACGAGCTGGCCGGCCTTCATGTACGACTGCGCCTCTACGCCCAGCGGCGTGCCCTGCGAGATGTTGGCACGGAACAGGTCGCCCGTAGAGATGTGCGGGATGCCCAGGTTCTTGGCGAGGTACGCGGCCTGCGTGCCCTTGCCCGCACCGGGCGGTCCGACGAGGACGATTCGCATCAGCGGAGGAACCCTTCGTAATTGCGCTGCTGGAGCTGGCTCTCGATCTGCTTCACGGTCTCCAGCCCCACACCCACGATGATGAGGATGCTCGTCCCACCGAAGGGGAAGTTGGCATTGGCGCCACCGAAGCCTGCCAACGCCATCGTCGGCACAAGAGCGATCAGACCCAAGTACAGCGAGCCCGGCCAAGTGATCCGGTTGAGCACGTAGCTCAGATACTCGGCAGTAGGTCGACCAGCCCGGATACCCGGGATGAAGCCACCATACTTCTTCATGTTGTCCGCGACTTCCTCGGGGTTGAACGAGATCGCCACGTAGAAGAAGGCGAAGAACACGATCAGGAGGAAGTAGGCGGCGATGTAATACGGGTGGTCACCCTTGACGAAGTGGGCTTCGATCCAGGTCTTCCAGCCCGCGGTGCTGTTCGAGAACTGCGCGATCAAGGCCGGGATGTAGAGAAGCGACGACGCGAAGATGACAGGAATCACACCTGCCTGATTCACCTTCAACGGGATGTAAGTGGACGTACCGCCGTACGACCTGCGGCCGATCATCCGCTTCGCGTACTGCACCGGGATGCGTCGCTGGGCCTGCTCGACGAAGACCACGAGGGCCACCATCACGAAGCCGATGAGGATGACGGTGCCGAACTCGATCCAGCCCTTGGCGAGCTTGCCGCTCTGCTTGATGGCCCACAGGGCGCCCGGGAAGCCGGCGGCGATCGAGATGAACATCAGGATCGACATGCCGTTGCCGATGCCGCGGTCGGTGATGAGCTCACCGAGCCACATGACGACGCCGGTGCCCGCGGTCATCGTGATGACCATGGTGGCGATGGTGAAGATCGACTGATCGGGCACGACCTGGTCGGCGACGATGCAGCCGCTGAAGAGCGCACCGCTCTTGGCGGTGGCGACGAGACCGGTGCCCTGGAGGATGGCGAGGGCCACGGTCAGGTACCGGGTGTACTGCGTGATCTTGGCAGTACCGGCCTGACCCTCCTTCTTGAGGGCTTCGAGGCGCGGGATCACGACGGTCAGCAGCTGCAGGATGATGCTCGCCGTGATGTACGGCATGATGCCGAGCGCGAAGATGGTGATCTGCAGCAGCGCCCCGCCACTGAACATGTTGACCAGGCCGAACAGGCTGTTGTTGCCCTCGCTGGCCTGCTTGACACACTGCTGGACGGCCTCGTAGCTGACGCCGGGCACCGGGATGTGGGCCCCGAGGCGGTACAGCACGATGATGGCGAGCGTGAAGAGCAGCTTCTTGCGCAGGTCGGGCGTCTTGAACGCCCGGGCGAACGCGGTGAGCACGGTGCCTCCTGCGACCCCCGCGCACGTGCGTCAGAGGTGACGGTCTTGAGGTAAAGGACAGAGTTGCACGCCACCTTACCGGCGACCATGCCCCCCTAGGAACGACCAACCGGGGATGCCCCTTTTGAGAGGCATCCCCGGTCGGATGTTCAGGCCATCGAGTCGTCTTAGACGAGCTCGGTGACGGTGCCGCCGGCGGCGGCGATCTTCTCCTTGGCGGAGCCGGAGACGGCGTCGACCGTCACCTGCAGCGCCACGGAGACCTCGCCCTGGCCCAGGACCTTGACGAGCTGGTTCTTGCGAACGGCACCCTTGGCGACCAGGTCGGCCACCGTGACCTCGCCACCCTGCGGGTAGAGCGCGGTGAGCTTGTCCAGGTTCACGACCTGGTACTCGGTGCGGAAGGGGTTCTTGAAGCCCTTCAGCTTCGGAAGACGCATGTGGAGGGGCATCTGGCCACCCTCGAAGCGCTCCGGAACCTGGTAGCGGGCCTTCGTACCCTTCGTACCACGACCGGCCGTCTTACCCTTCGAGCCCTCACCGCGACCGACACGGGTCTTCGCGGTCTTGGCGCCCGGGGCGGGACGGAGGTTGTGGGCCTTCAGCGGGTTGTTCTCCGCCATGTCAGTCAACCTCCTCGACCGTCACGAGGTGGCGGACGGTGTGCACCATGCCGCGGAACTCGGGACGGTCCTCCTTGACAACCACGTCACCCAGGCGCTTGAGGCCCAGGGAACGGAGGGTGTCGCGGTGGTTCTGCTTGCTGCCGATGTACGACTTCGTCTGCGTGACCTTGAGGCGAGCCATTACGCACCCGCCCCAGCACGCGCACGGAGCAGAGCCGCGGGAGCGACGTCCTCGAGCGGCAGACCACGGCGAGCCGCGATCTCCTCGGGACGCTGCAGGCCCTTGAGGGCCTCCACGGTCGCGTGCACGATGTTGATCGCGTTGTCGGAGCCGAGCGACTTCGACAGGATGTCGTGAACGCCGGCGCACTCGAGGACGGCGCGCACCGGGCCACCGGCGATAACACCGGTACCGGGGGAAGCCGGCTTGAGCAGGACGACGCCCGCGGCCTTCTCGCCCTGGATCGGGTGAGGGATGGTGCCCTGGATGCGGGGAACCTTGAAGAAGTTCTTCTTGGCTTCCTCGACGCCCTTGGCGATGGCCGCGGGAACTTCCTTGGCCTTGCCGTAACCGACACCTACGGTGCCGTCACCGTCACCCACCACGACGAGCGCGGTGAAGCTGAAGCGACGACCACCCTTGACAACCTTGGCGACGCGGTTGATCGCGACAACGCGCTCAACGTACGCGGTCTTCTCGGCGGCAGCGCCACCGTCGCGGCCCTTCCGGTCCCGCCGCTCGCCGCCACCGGCACCGCTGCCGCGGCGCTGGGGTCCAGCCATTGGATTACCTCTCTCTGTTACGTCCGTTAGTCCCGGAACCGGGGCTTAGAACTTCAGCCCGGCTTCGCGGGCGGCGTCAGCCAGAGCGGCAATGCGCCCGGCGTACCTGTTGCCACCACGGTCGAACACGACAGCCTCGACACCGGCGGCCTTGGCGCGCTCGGCGACCAGGGAACCGACCTGCTTGGCCTGCGCGGACTTGTCACCCTCGCCACCGCGGATCGACGCGTCCAGGGTCGACGCCGACGCCAGGGTGTGACCCTTGATGTCGTCGATGACCTGGGCGGTGATACCGCGGTTGGAACGCGTCACGACGAGGCGCGGACGCTCCGCCGTACCCGACACGTTCTTGCGGATGCGGATGTGGCGGCGCTTCTTGGCAGCGCCCTTGTAGGCGTCGCCCTTGGCGATCTTCACACCGTATGCCATGGCTTACTTACCAGCCTTTCCGACCTTGCGGCGGATGACCTCGCCCGCGTACTTCACGCCCTTGGCCTTGTAGGGGTCGGGCTTGCGAAGCTTGCGGATGTTGGCGGCGACCTCGCCGACCTTCTGCTTGTCGATGCCCTCGACCGAGAACTTGGTCGGCGACTCGACCTTGAACGAGATGCCCTCGGGCGCCTCGATCAGGATCGGGTGGCTGTAGCCGAGCTGGAACTCCAGAGCGGAGCCCTTCGCGGCCACGCGGTAACCGACACCGCTGATCTCGAGCGCCTTGACGTAACCCTGGGTCACACCGGTGATCATGTTGGCCACCAGCGTGCGGGACAGGCCGTGCAGGGCCTTGTTCTGACGCTCGTCGTTCGGACGGTTGACGTTGAGCACGCCATCCTCGCCCTTAACGATCTCGATCGGCGCGGCGACGGTGTGGGTCAGGGTGCCCTTGGAACCCTTGACCGTGACCGTGCGGCCATCGATGGTGACGTCCACGCCGGCGGGAACCTGGATAGGCAGCTTGCCAATACGCGACATTAGCTATTCCTCCGTTCCCGACTACCAGACGTAGGCGAGGACTTCCCCACCTACGCCCTTCTTGCCTGCCTGCTGGCCGGTCAGGAGACCGTGGGACGTGGAGATGATCGCCACGCCCAGGCCGCCGAGGACCTTCGGCAGGTTGGTGGACTTCGCGTAAACCCGGAGACCGGGCTTCGAGATCCGCTTGATGCCCGCGATGGAGCGCTCACGGTTCGGACCGAACTTGAGCTCGAGGACGAGGTTCTTGCCGACCTCGGCGTCCTCGACCTTCCAGCCCGTGATGAAGCCCTCCTGCTGGAGGATTTCCGCGATGTGAGACTTGATCTTGCTGTGCGGCATCGTCACGGAGTCGTGGTATGCCGAGTTCGCGTTACGCAGACGAGTCAGCATGTCCGCGATCGGATCAGTCATGGTCATGAATTGGCCTTCGGCCTCTCTCGCCGGGGTTTCCTGTATGCGCCATCCCTCTCCCCACACAGGGGCGGGACGGGTGCGGCGCGGGGACCTACGGCGTAGTAAGTCGTACGGGCGGCGGACGCCCAACCCCACAAGCCTAAGGCATGCGAGGGTGGGCCTCCGCCGACCCAATGCTTACCGAGAGACTCCGGTCATCCCAACTAAGGGACTACCAGGAGCTCTTGGTCACGCCCGGCAGCTCGCCACGGTGAGCCATCTCACGGAGGCACACGCGGCACAGGCCGAACTTGCGGTACACGGAGTGGGGACGACCACAGCGCTGGCAGCGCGTGTAGCCACGCACGCCGAACTTGGGCTTACGGGCAGCCTTCGCGATGAGAGCCTTCTTCGCCATCTCGCTTACGCCTCCTTGAACGGGAAGCCGAGGTGACGCAGAAGGGCACGGCCCTCGTCGTCGTTGGTCGCCGTGGTCACCACGGTGATGTCCATACCCCGGACACGGTCGATCTTGTCCTGGTCGATCTCGTGGAACATGACCTGCTCCGTGAGACCGAAGGTGTAGTTGCCACGGCCGTCGAACTGCTTGGGGGACAGGCCGCGGAAGTCGCGGATGCGCGGGAGCGCGAGCGACAGGGTGCGGTCCAGGAACTCCCACATGCGGTCGCCACGGAGGGTGACGTGCGCACCGATCGGCTGGCCCTCACGCAGCTTGAACTGCGCGATGGACTTGCGGGCCTTGGTGATGGCCGGCTTCTGACCGGTGATGGTGGTCAGGTCACGGACGGCACCGTCCATGAGCTTCGAGTCACGGGCGGCGTCGCCGACACCCATGTTGACCACGATCTTCACGAGGCCGGGGATCTGCATGACGTTCTCGTACTCGAACTCGTCACGCAGCTTGCCCGCGATCTCCTCGCGGTACTTCGTCTTGAGACGCGGAGTGGTGGTAGCCATCAGATGTCCTCACCCGTCCGCTTGGCAACGCGGATCTTGTTGCCCTCGTCGTCGAAGCGGTAACCGACACGCGTGACGACCTTCTTGCCGTCCTTCTCCACGACCAGCTGGACGTTGGAGACGTGGACCGGAGCCTCGGTCGTCACGATGCCGCCGGCCTGCGAGGGACCGGCCTTGGTGTGCTTCTTGACCCGGTTGACACCCTCGACCAGGACGCGGTTCTCGCTCGGGAAGGCCGTGATGACCTTGCCCTGCTTGCCCTTGTCCTTACCGGTGATGACCTGGACCAGGTCGCCCTTCTTGATCTTCATGCTTACAGCACCTCCGGCGCGAGCGAGATGATCTTCATGAACTTCTTCTCGCGCAGCTCACGGCCGACCGGGCCGAAGATACGGGTGCCACGAGGGTCGCCGTCGTTCTTGAGAATGACAGCGGCGTTCTCGTCGAAGCGGATGTACGAGCCGTCCTGGCGGCGGCGCTCCTTGACGGTGCGAACGATGACCGCCTTGACGACGTCACCCTTCTTCACGTTGCCACCGGGGATCGCGTCCTTGACGGTGGCGACGATGACGTCACCGATGCCCGCGTAGCGGCGACCCGAGCCACCGAGAACACGGATGCAAAGGATCTCCTTGGCACCAGTGTTGTCGGCGACACGCAGTCGCGACTCCTGCTGGATCACGTCTATCTCCTGATTTGTCTGCCGGTTCCCGGCCGGGGCTTCACGAGGAAGCCCCGGCCGAGCCTGGCGGAACTGACCTGAGGGATACCCCTCAGGTAATTACTTGGCCTTCTCGAGGATCTCGACGACGCGCCAGTGCTTCGTGGCGGACAGCTTCCGGGTCTCCATCAGGAGGACGCGGTCGCCGATGCCGGCAGCGTTCTGCTCGTCGTGAGCCTTGAGCTTGTTCGTACGGCGGATGACCTTGCCGTACAGCGCGTGCTTGACGCGGTCCTCGACAGCGACGACGACGGTCTTGTCCATCTTGTCGCTGACGACCAGGCCCTCGCGGACCTTGCGAGCGTTGCGCTCGGTCTTCTCAGTCACGTTGCTCTCGCTCATCAGGCGTTCTCCACCGTCTCGATGCCCAGCTCACGCTCACGCATCAGGGTGTAGATCCGGGCGATGTCCTTACGGACGGACTTGAGCCGACCGTGGTTCTCGAGCTGACCCGTCGCCGCCTGGAAGCGGAGGTTGAACAGCTCTTCCTTGGCCTCGCGGAGCTTGTTGAGAAGCTCCTCGTTGCCCAGCTCGCGCAGCTCGGACGCCTTGGTACCGGCCGACATCACAGCTCACCTGCTTCGCGCTTCACGATCTTGCACTTCATCGGCAGCTTGTGGGCCGCACGGGTCAGGGCCTCGCGCGCGATCTTCTCGTTCGGGTAGGACAGTTCGAACATCACCCGACCCGGCTTGACGTTCGCGATCCACCACTCCGGAGAACCCTTACCGGAACCCATGCGGGTCTCGGCGGGCTTCTTCGTCAGCGGGCGGTCCGGGTAGATGTTGATCCAGACCTTGCCGCCACGCTTGATGTGGCGGGTCATCGCGATACGAGCCGCCTCGATCTGGCGGTTGGTCACGTACGCCGGCGTGAGGGCCTGAATGCCGTACTCGCCGAACGCAACCTGCGTACCACCCTTGCTGGCGCCGGAGCGCTTCGGGTGGTGCTGCTTGCGGTGCTTGACCCTACGGGGGATCAGCATGTCGGTCAGGCCTCCGTTCCGGTGCTCTCAGCCGGAGCAGCGGCGGCAGCCTCGGCCTTGGGGGCCTCGGCGGCCGGAGCCGACTGCTGCGGCTTGCGGCCGCGGCCGCCACGCTCGCCACCGCGGCCACCACGGCCGGCCGGGCGGTCGCCAGCGCCGGCGCCACGGGCCGGGCGGTTACCCGCACGGGCAGCGGCGTTCTCGGCGCGGACCTCGGCGATGTTCTTGACGTCGCCCTTGTAGATCCAGACCTTCACGCCGATGCGGCCGAAGGTGGTCTTGGCCTCGAAGAAGCCGTAGTCGACGTTCGCGCGGAGCGTGTGCAGGGGCACACGGCCCTCGCGGTAGAACTCCGAGCGGGACATCTCGGCGCCGCCGAGACGACCGCCGCACTGGATCTTGATGCCCTTGGCGCCGGCCTTCATCGTGCCCTGCATGCTCTTACGCATGGCGCGACGGAAGGAGACGCGGGAGGAGAGCTGCTCGGCAACGGCCTGGGCGACCAGCTGGGCGTCCATCTCGGGGTTCTTGACCTCGAGGATGTTCAGCTGGACCTGCTTGCCCGTGAGCTTCTCGAGGTCGCCGCGGATGCGGTCGGCCTCGGCGCCACGGCGGCCGATGACGATGCCGGGACGCGCGGTGTGGATGTCCACCCGCACGCGGTCACGGGTGCGCTCGATCTCAACCTTCGAGATGCCGGCGCGCTCCATGCCGGACGTCATCATCCGACGGATGGCGACGTCTTCCTTGACGTAGTCCTTGTACAGCTTGTCGGCGTACCAGCGGGACTTGAAGTCCGTGGTGATGCCGAGCCGGAACCCATGCGGGTTAACCTTCTGGCCCATTACCGGGTTCCTTCCTTGCTGCTGACGACCACGGTGATGTGGCTGGTCCGCTTACGGATCCGGTAGGCACGGCCCTGGGCACGCGGACGGAACCGCTTCAGGGTCGGGCCCTCATCCACGAACGCCTCGCTGATGAACAGCGACGAGGCGTCGGTGTGGTCGTAGTTGTGCGCGGCGTTGGCGATGGCGCTGTCAAGCACCTTGCCAACCGGCACGCTCGCGGCCTGCGGGGCGAAACGCAGGACCGCCTGAGCCTCCGTGGCGTCCATGCCACGGATAAGGTCCACCACGCGGCGGGCCTTCATGGGCGTGACGCGGATGTACCGCGCCTGGGCCCTGGCTTCCATGGTTGTCCTTCCAGTGTCTGTCATGGTCATTCCACCCCGCTACTAGCGGCGCTTCGACTTCCGGTCGTCCTTCACGTGACCCCGGAAGGTGCGCGTCGGCGAGAACTCGCCGAGCTTGTGGCCGACCATCGACTCGGTGACAAACACCGGAATGTGGGTCTTGCCGTTGTGCACCGCGATCGTGTGGCCGAGCATGGCCGGGATGATCATCGAGCGACGGGACCAGGTCTTGATGACGTTCTTGGTACCGGCTTCGTTCTGGGCGTCCACCTTCTTGACGAGGTGGCCGTCGACGAAGGGTCCCTTCTTGAGACTGCGCGGCATCTAAACCCGCTCCTAGCGCTTCTTGTTCGTCTTGCGGCGGCGGACGATGTACTTGCTCGAAGCCTTCTTCGGCGAGCGAGTACGACCCTCCTTCTGACCCCACGGGGAGACCGGGTGGCGACCACCGGAGGTCTTGCCCTCACCACCACCGTGCGGGTGGTCGACCGGGTTCATCGCCACACCGCGGACGGTCGGGCGAACGCCAAGCCAGCGCTTGCGGCCGGCCTTGCCCCAGTTGATGTTCGACTGCTCGGCGTTGCCGACCTCGCCGATGGTGGCGCGGCAGCGGGCGTCGACGAGACGGATCTCACCGGACGGCATGCGGAGGTGGGCCATCGTGCCCTCCTTCGCCAGCAGCTGCACGGAGGCACCAGCGGAGCGCGCGAACTTGGCGCCGCCACCGGGACGGAGCTCGATCGCGTGGATCGTGGTACCGACCGGGATGTTGCGGAGCGCCAGGTTGTTGCCGGGCTTGATGTCAGCGCCGGGGCCGTTCTCGACGCGGTCACCCTGCGTCAGACCCTTGGGGGCGATGATGTAGCGCTTCTCGCCGTCCAGGTAGTGGAGCAGCGCGATGCGCGCGGTGCGGTTGGGGTCGTACTCGATGTGAGCGACCTTCGCCGGCACGCCGTCCTTGTCGTGACGACGGAAGTCGATCACGCGGTAGGCGCGCTTGTGGCCGCCACCCTGGTGTCGAACCGTGATCCGACCGGTGTTGTTACGGCCGCCCTTGCTGTGCAGCGGGCGGACCAGCGACTTCTCCGGCGTGGACCGCGTGATCTCGACGAAGTCGGCTACGGAGGAGCCACGACGGCCCGGCGTAGTCGGCTTGTACTTGCGGATTCCCATTTCTCAGTCCTCGTCCGATTCCGGACGATCCAGACCGCCGTTAGGCGGTCGGACCGCCGAAGATGTCGATACGGTTACCCTCGGCAAGGGTCACGATGGCGCGCTTGGTGTCCTTGCGCTTACCGAAACCGGCCTTGGTGCGCTTGCGCTTGCCCTGGCGGTTGATCGTGTTGACCCCGGTGACCTTGACCGAGAAGACCGCCTCGACGGCCTGCTTGATCTGGGTCTTGTTGGAGCCAGGCGCGACGATGAACGTGTACTTGTTCTCGTCCAGCAGGGCGTAGCTCTTCTCCGAGACGACCGGCTTGACGAGAATGTCGCGCGGGTCCGAGAAGGTCTTGCTGGTGACGACGGCCTCAGTCATCAGGCGTCGCTCCCTTCGGTCTCAGCGGTCTGGGGGCCAGACACGAAGGACTCGAGGGCGGCCTGGGTGAAGACCACGTCGTCGGAGACGATCACGTCGTACGTGTTGAGCTGGCCCGGCTCCAGGATGTGCACCTGGGGCAGGTTACGAGCGGACAGCCACGCGGCCTCGTCGGAGCGCTCGACGACCAGGAGCAGGTTCTTGCGCTCCGAGATCTTGCCGAACAGCGTCTTGGCGGCCTTGGTGGAGATGCCACCCTCGACCACGCCGGTGACGACGTGGATGCGGGAGTGGTTCGCGCGGTCCGAGAGGGCACCGCGGAGAGCGGCGGCCTTCATCTTCTTCGGCGTCCGCTGCGAGTAGTCACGCGGCTGCGGGCCGTGGACGACGCCACCACCGGCGAACTGCGGGGCGCGGGTCGAGCCCTGACGGGCGCGGCCGGTGCCCTTCTGGCGGTAAGGCTTCTTGCCACCACCACGGACTTCGCCACGGGTCTTGGTCTTGTGCGTGCCCTGACGGGCCGCGGCCAGCTGCGCGACGACGACCTGGTGGATCAGCGGGACGCTGACCTTGGCGCCGAAGATCTCCTCGGGGAGGTCGACGGTCCCGGCCTTGTCGCCAGACGGCGAAAGGATGTCAATGGTGCTCATCGGTTCCTCAAACCCCCTTGGCCGCAGTGCGGACCAGGACGAGGCCACCGTTGGGGCCGGGGACGGCGCCCTTGATGAGCAGCAGACCCTTCTCGGCGTCAACGGCGTGGACGGTCAGGTTCTGGGTGGTCACACGCTCGTTGCCCATGCGACCGGCCATGCGCATGCCCTTGAAGACACGGCCCGGGGTGGCGCAGCCACCGATCGAACCGGGCTTGCGGTGCACGCGGTGGGCACCGTGCGAGGCCTTGCCACCACGGAAGTTGTGGCGCTTCATCGCACCGGCGAAGCCCTTGCCCTTGCTCTTACCGGTGACGTCGACCTTCACGCCGGCCTCGAAGACCTCGGCGGTGATCTCCTGGCCGAGCGTGTACTCGGAGGCGTCAGCGGTGCGGAGCTCCACCAGGTGGCGGCGCGGGGTGACGTCGGCCTTGGCGAAGTGGCCCTTGAGGGGCTTGTTCACCTTGCGCGGGTCGATCTCGCCGAAGGCGATCTGGACCGACTCGTAGCCGTCGACGTCGTTCGTACGCACCTGGGTCACGACATTCGGGCCGGCCTTGACGACGGTCACCGGGACGACCCGGTTGTTCTCGTCCCAGACCTGCGTCATGCCGAGCTTCTCGCCCAGGATGCCCTTGATGTTCTTAGCCATCTCGCGCGCCCTCAGAGCTTGATCTCGATGTCAACGCCCGCCGGGAGGTCGAGGCGCATGAGCGAGTCAACCGTCTTCGGCGTGGGGTCGAGGATGTCGATGAGGCGCTTGTGCGTGCGCATCTCGAAGTGCTCGCGCGAGTCCTTGTACTTGTGCGGCGACTTGATGACGCAGTACACGTTCTTCTCAGTGGGCAGCGGCACCGGGCCCGCGACCGACGCACCAGTGCGGGTCACCGTCTCGACGATCTTCTTCGCCGAGGAGTCGATGACCTCGTGGTCGTAGGCCTTGAGCCGGATGCGGATCTTCTGTCCCGCCATGGCTACTAGTAGTCCTTTGTCTCGTAACGCTCTGGAACCCGGTGCGCCGTGCTTCCTGAGAAGCGCCGCTTTCCTCCGACCCACGCGGTCGGGCGTGTCGCGCTCCCTCTACGCAGAAATCCCTGAGGATTTCCCAACCAAGGGGGCACGGTCGCCATGACCGCGGTTCGGGGGCAAAACACCCACCGAGTGCCTGGTCGGCACCCCGCTGACGCTTCCCAGAAGATTCCCGTACGTCCGCCCCTGAGAAGGAGCGACGAGTACTGTGGGACTCGCTTCCGGTCCTCCCGACGGGAGGCGCGCAGCATCGGCACTCAACCGAGCAACCCCGACAGTCTGCCATACGCGGCCTTCCCGCCGCCAATCGGGGGCGAAGACTGTACCCCACGTCACGTACGCCCATGCGCCGGGGCGCACCCGTGTGCCGCGCGCGCCCCCGTGGGGCCGTCACCCCAACCGCTGGGCCTGCTCCGCCAGATGGCGCCGCTCGGGCGCGCTCGTGGTGTGCCGGGCCGCCTCCCGGTAGGCGGCGGCCGCCCCCTCCTTCTCGCCGAGGAGTTCGAGAAGGTGCGCCCGGGTCGCGAGGAGGCGGTGGTTCCGGGCGAGCCGCCGGTCCTCCGCGAGGGCGTCGAGCAGGTCGAGGCCGGCCTGCGGGCCGTGGACCATGGCGACGGCGACCGCGCGGTTGAGGGTGACCATCGGGTTCGGCCCGGTGCGCTCCAGGAGCTCGTACAGGGCGAGGATCTGCGGCCAGTCCGTGGCCTCGGCGGACCCCGCCTCGTCGTGCACCGCCGCGATGGCCGCCTGGAGCTGGTACGGGCCGACCCGGCCCTGCGGCAGGGTGCGGCTGATCAGCCCCACGCCCTCCGCGATCAGGGCGCCGTCCCAGCTCCCCCGGTCCTGCTCCGCGAGCGGTACGAGTTCCCCGTGCGGGCCCGTGCGGGCCGGGCGGCGGGCGTCCGTGAGCAGCATCAGCGCGAGCAGGCCCGCCGTCTCGGTGTCGTCGGGGACGAGCCGGTGCAGCATCCGGGCCAGCCGGATCGCTTCCGTGGACAGCTCGGGCGCGGTGAGCTCCTCGCCGCCGCTGGCCGTGTAGCCCTCGTTGAAGACGAGGTACAGCACGTGCCGCACCTCGGCCAGGCGGGCGGTGCGGTCCTCGCCCTCGGGCAGCGTGAGCTCCAAACCGGCGGCCTTGATCGTCTGCTTGGCCCGGCTGATCCGCTGCGCCATGGTCGACTCGGGCACCAGGAACGCAGCGGCGATCTGCGCGGTGGTGAGGCCGCCGACGGCGCGCAGGGTGAGCGCGATCCGGCTGGGCGGCGACAGGTCCGGGTGGCAGCAGAGGAAGAGCAGCGACAGCGAGTCGTCCCGGTCGGTGTCCGGGGCGTCGTCGGCGGCGCGCGCGAGGAGCGCGGAGTCGGGGGTGGCGAGCGCGACGGCGTCCTCGCGGCGCCGGCGGGCGGACTCGCTGCGCACCAGGTCGACGTACCTGCGGGTGGCGACGGTGAGCAGCCACCCCCGCGGATGCTCGGGCACGCCGTCCTCGGGCCACTGCCGGGCGGCCGCGATCAGCGCCTCCTGCACGGCGTCCTCACAGAGGTCGAAGGCCCCGTACCGGCGCACGAGCGCACCGAGGACCTGCGGCGCGCACGCACGCAGCAGGTCCTCGACCGCGTGGGGACCCCTCACACGTCCGCCGCGGACTCGTGCAGGATCGGCCACAGCTCGACGGGCTCGGCGTCCGCGAAGGGCATGTCCGCGGCGATCGCCTGGGCTCGCTCCAGGCTCTCGCAGTCGAGCAGGTAGAAGCTGGCCAGGTACTCCTTGGTCTCCAGGTACGGGCCGTCGGTGACCGCGGGGACGCCGTTCTCGCGCCGGACGAGCTGGGCGGCGGCGGCGTCGGCCAGGCCGTACGCGCCGAGCAGCTCGCCGCTCTCCCGGTACTTCCGGTTGAAGGCCTCCTGCCGGGCGATCGCCTCGGGCCAGGCCTCGGCCGGGAAGGAGTCCCACTTGGCCTGGTTGCCGTAGATCATCGCCATGTACTTCATCTCGGGTGTCCTCCCGCTCCCGCCCGCCCTCGTGGCGCGCCGTCACCCTTCGGTCGTTGCCAGGATCGCCCACTCGACATGCGCCCGCACATCTTTCGAAGATCTTTTCTGAAGATCTTCGTCCCCCGGTCGGACCAGGCGCACAACCCCGCCGCTCGCACAGCCGTCTTCCCGTGGACTGATGAGCGAAGGGGGCCCCGCCTTGCACACTCCAGCCCGTCGGCGGACGGTACTCGCCGCCGCCCTCGCGGTCACCGCGGCCGCCGCCGGCTGTTCCGTACCGGAGCCGCGCCGCACCGCGCCGACCGCCGATCCGGCGCCGGGCAGGCCGATCGCCTCCGCGCGGGCCCGGCGGGCGCTGCTCATGCAGTTCTCCGCGCATCCGGACGACGACCTGTACTTCATGAACCCGGACACGCAGCGGCTGCTCGACGCGGGCGTCCCGCTCGTCTCCGTGTACGTGACGGCCGGCGAGCACAACGGACGCAACCGCATCGCGGGGATGCCCGACGCTCCCCCGGACCCGGCGGCCTACTCCTCCGCCCGCCACCAGGGCCTGCGCCAGTCGTACGCGGTGGCGCTCGGCCTCCCCGCGTTCACGCCGTGGCGCCGGGAGGTCCTGACGCTCCCCGGCGGCCGGCGGGCCGAGTCCGACACGCTCACGAACGGCTCCCGCAGGGTCGAGCTGGTCTTCCTCAACCTGCCGATGCACGCCGGCCGCCGCTACATGGCCGTGCCGTCGCTCTGGCAGGACCGCGCCCTGGAGCTGCGCACCCACCTGTCGGCCGGCTCCCCCGTCACCCGCGCCGACACCTACGACTACGACCAGCTGATCGCCGCCCTCGTCGGCCTGCTGCGCCGCCACCGGCCCACGGTCGTGCACACCCTGGACCCGGACCCGGACATCCAGCACAGCGACGAGGCGACCCGGAAGCGGGACTCCGAGCAGCCGGGCTACGCGGACCACGGGGACCACACGGCCGTCGCCTCCTTCACCTGGGCCGCGCTGTGCCGCTGGGTCTCGGACGCGGTCCGGGAGGGCGAGCCGATCCCGGCCTTCACCACCACCGCCTTCCGCGGCTACTACAACCGGCACTGGCCCAAGAACCTCCCGCCCGCGGTCCTGGCCGAGAAGGCCGCCCGCCTCGTCCCGTACGGCGGGAACCCCTCCTGGCAGTGCGGGAACCCCTCCGGCTGCGGCGACTACGGCGTCGGCGGCGACCGGCCGCTGACCAACCGCAAGGGCTGGGTGCGCTCCACCCACCACCGCTGGCCGGACCCCGGCCCGGCCCTCGCCGAGGAGCCGGGCGGCCGGCTCGCGGCGTACGGGGTGCTCGGGCTGCGCGCGGTCCGCTGGCGGGAGTCCGCGCCCGGGGTCTGGGGCGAGCCGGTGGACCTGGGCGGCGGCCCGCTCGCGCCCGCGCTGGGCTCGGCGGTGCTCGGCGACGGCCGGGTGCTGCTCCTCGGCGTGCGGTTCGCCGCGCTCGACGGGCACGGCGGGGCCAACCGGCGCGAGGTGGTGCTCCTGGAGCAGCGCTCCCCCGGCGGTGCCTTCCTGGCCTGGCGGGGCCTGGGGAACCCGGAGCGCACCGACGACCGGAGCCGCAGAATCGGTTCTCCCGTGGCTCTCGCGGCCCCCGACGGCCGGGTCCACCTCTTCGTACGGAACGCGGACAAGGGCGTCTCGACACGGGTCCGGGCGGCGGACGGCTCCTGGTCGCCGTGGCGGGCTCTCCCCGGCGACGCGGAGGTCCAGGACGGCCTGGCCGTCTCGGCGGACGCGGCCGGGCGGGTGCACGTGTACGCGGCGGGGCGGGACGGCGTACGGCACTGGGTGGACGGCGTCCCGCAGGGAGCGAGGCTGCCGCTCTCCGGGTCCACGGTGGCGAGCGCGGGCGGCGAGCTGTACCACCGGGCGCCGGCGGCGGCGCGGCTGCTCGGCCCGGCCGGTGACGCCGGGCTCGACGGGTACGGGGGCGTGGTCGCCTCGCGGTCGGCGGCGCTCGGCACCGTCCTGCTCGGCACGGACGTGAAGGGCCGGGTGGCGCTCCGGGCCGGCCGCCGTATCCGCAAGAACGACAAGACGGCCGTCTCGACCGCGCTGCACGTGGACGCCCGGGGGGCGACCGTGGTGGGCCTCGGCGCGGACGGCCACCCGTGGAGCTGGCGACCGTAAGGACTCCGGACACGCGAGAAGGCCGGGACGAGCAAGAAGGCCCGGGAACGCGAGAAGGCCCCGCACCTTTCGGTGCGGGGCCTTCCCTCACTGCTCAGCAGCTCTTGCGAGCCACCAGGTCAGTTCAAGATCAGGCAGTGATCTTGACGACCTGGCCGGCGCCGACGGTCCGGCCACCCTCACGGATGGCGAACTTGAGGCCCTCCTCCATGGCGACGGGCTGGATCAGCTCGACGGACATGGCGGTGTTGTCGCCCGGCATGACCATCTCGGTGCCCTCGGGGAGGGTCACGACGCCGGTCACGTCCGTGGTACGGAAGTAGAACTGCGGGCGGTAGTTGTTGAAGAACGGGGTGTGACGGCCACCCTCGTCCTTCGACAGGATGTAGGCCTGGGCCTCGAACTGGGTGTGCGGCGTGACCGAACCCGGCTTGATGATGACCTGGCCGCGCTCGACGTCCTCGCGCTTGATGCCACGGAGGAGCAGACCGACGTTCTCACCGGCCTGGCCCTCGTCGAGCAGCTTGCGGAACATCTCGATGCCGGTGACCGTGGTGGTGGTCTTCTCGGTCTTGATGCCGATGATGTCGACGGTCTCGTTGACCTTGAGGACACCACGCTCGATACGACCGGTGACGACGGTGCCACGACCGGTGATCGTGAAGACGTCCTCGATCGGCATCAGGAACGGCTTGTCGACGTCACGCTCGGGCTGCGGGATCGACTCGTCGACGGCGTGCATGAGGCCGAGGAGCTTCTCGCCCCACTCCTTGTCGCCCTCGAGCGCCTTGAGCGCCGAGACGCGGACGACCGGCAGGTCGTCGCCCGGGAACTCGTACTCGGAGAGGAGCTCACGGACCTCGAGCTCGACGAGCTCCAGGATCTCCTCGTCGTCCACCATGTCGGCCTTGTTCAGGGCGACGACGATGTACGGAACGCCGACCTGGCGAGCAAGGAGGACGTGCTCCTTGGTCTGCGGCATCGGGCCGTCGGTGGCGGCGACCACGAGGATGGCGCCGTCCATCTGCGCGGCACCCGTGATCATGTTCTTGATGTAGTCAGCGTGACCGGGGCAGTCGACGTGCGCGTAGTGACGCGACTCCGTCTGGTACTCGACGTGCGCGATCGAGATGGTGATACCGCGCTGGCGCTCCTCGGGAGCCTTGTCGATCTGGTCGAAGGCCGAGGCCTCGTTCAGGTCCGGGTACGCGTCGTGCAGCACCTTGGTAATGGCGGCCGTGAGGGTCGTCTTACCGTGGTCGATGTGACCGATGGTACCGATGTTGACGTGCGGCTTAGTCCGCTCGAACTTTGCCTTCGCCACTGAATCCTCCTGCGGAGTGGTTCTGTACGCCTTGCTTCATCGGCGCCAGGTGATCTTTGCTGGGATGCCAGTCAACCGGGGCCCGATCCCTCGGGTTTCGGGGGCTGAGCCCCGGCGACAGGTGTCAAGCCTAAAGCGTGAACTCGGGAGAGTTACTCGCCCTTGGCCTTCGCGATGATCTCCTCGGCGACGTTCCGCGGAACCTCGGCGTAGGAGTCGAACTGCATCGAGTAGCTTGCGCGACCCGAGGTCTTGCTGCGGAGGTCTCCGACGTAGCCGAACATCTCCGAGAGCGGCACGAGGCCCTTCACGACGCGGGCGCCGCTGCGCTCCTCCATGGCCTGGATCTGGCCACGGCGGGAGTTGATGTCACCGATGACCTCGCCCATGTAGTCCTCGGGCGTGACGACCTCGACGGCCATCATCGGCTCAAGGATGACGGGAGAAGCCTTGCGCGCGGCCTCCTTGAAGGCCTGCGAACCGGCGATCTTGAACGCGAGCTCGGAGGAGTCGACCTCGTGGTAGGCACCGTCGAGAAGGATGACGCGGACGCCAGTCATCTCGTAGCCGGCCAGGATGCCGAACTGCATGGCCTCCTGCGCACCCGCGTCGACCGAAGGGATGTACTCCTTCGGGATGCGGCCACCGGTGACCTTGTTCACGAACTCGTAGGAGGCGTCGCCACCCTCGATGGGCTCGATCGCGATCTGCACCTTGGCGAACTGACCGGTACCACCGGTCTGCTTCTTGTGGGTGAAGTCCACGCGCTCGACGGCCTTGCGGATCGTCTCGCGGTACGCGACCTGCGGCTTGCCGACGTTCGCCTCGACCTTGAACTCGCGACGCATGCGGTCGACGAGGATGTCGAGGTGAAGCTCGCCCATACCACCGATGATGGTCTGGCCGGTCTCCTCGTCCGAGTGGACCTGGAAGGAGGGGTCCTCCTCCGCGAGACGCTGGATGGCGACACCCAGCTTCTCCTGGTCACCCTTGGACTTGGGCTCGATGGCGACCTGGATGACCGGCGCCGGGAAGTCCATGGACTCCAGGATGACCGGGTTCTTGTCGTCGCACAGCGTCTCACCGGTGGTGGTCTGCTTGAGGCCCATGACGGCGACGATGTCGCCGGCGCCCACCGAGTCGATCTCCTCACGCTTGTTCGCGTGCATGCGGTAGATCTTGCCGATGCGCTCCTTCTTGCCCTTGACGGAGTTCAGCACCGCGGTGCCGGCCTCCAGGCGACCGGAGTAGATCCGGACGAAGGTGAGCTTGCCCAGGTGCGGGTCGCTCGCGATCTTGAACGCGAGGGCGGCCAGCGGCTCGTCGTCGGCAGGCTTGCGCTTGACGACGACCTCGGCGTCCTTGACGTCGTGGCCCTCGATGGCCTCGACGTCCAGGGGCGAGGGGAGGTAGCGGACGACAGCGTCGAGCAGGGGCTGAACGCCCTTGTTCTTGAACGCGGTGCCACAGAAGACGGGGGTGACCGTCTTCTCGCCGTTGCCCTTGCCGGACGCGATCGTGATGCGGCGGACGGCAGCGTAGAGCTGCTCCTCGGTGGGCTCGACGCCCTCGAGGAAGAGCTCCATGAGCTCCTCGTCGTTCTCCGCGACGGTCTCGACGAGCTTGGCGCGGTACTCCTCGGCCTGCTCGAGCTTGTCCGCCGGGATGTCGACGACGTCGTACATCTCACCCTTGCTGGCCTCGGCGGACCAGACAAGCGCCTTCATGCGGACCAGGTCGATGACGCCCTGGAAGTCCATCTCGGCGCCGATCGGGAGCTGCATGACGATCGGGACGGCGCCGAGGCGGTCCACGATCATGTCGACGCAGCGGAGGAACTCGGCGCCCGTACGGTCGAGCTTGTTGACGAAGCAGATGCGCGGCACGCCGTAGCGGTCCGCCTGACGCCAGACAGTCTCGGACTGGGGCTCGACACCGGCCACACCGTCGAACACGGTGACAGCACCGTCGAGCACGCGCAGAGAACGCTCCACCTCGACGGTGAAGTCGACGTGACCCGGCGTGTCGATGATGTTGATCGTGTGATCGACATTCTCGAGCGGCCAGTGGCAGGTCGTCGCGGCAGACGTGATCGTGATGCCGCGCTCCTGCTCCTGCTCCATCCAGTCCATCGTGGCAGCGCCGTCGTGGACTTCACCGATCTTGTACGAGACACCGGTGTAGAACAGGATCCGCTCGGTGGTGGTCGTCTTGCCCGCGTCGATGTGGGCCATGATGCCGATGTTGCGCACCTTGGCCAGGTCAAGCGAAGTGGTAGCCATATCGGCTCAGTCTTCTCTCGGTCTCGATGTGGGTTGCGACTACCAGCGGTAGTGCGCGAAGGCCTTGTTGGACTCGGCCATCTTGTGCGTGTCCTCGCGCTTCTTGACCGCAGCACCGAGGCCGTTGGAGGCGTCGAGGAGCTCGTTCATGAGGCGCTCGGTCATGGTCTTCTCGCGACGGGCGCGGGAGTAACCGACGAGCCAGCGGAGGGCCAGCGTGGACGCGCGGCCCGGCTTGACCTCGATCGGCACCTGGTAGGTGGCGCCACCGACACGGCGGGACTTGACCTCGAGGGCCGGCTTGACGTTCTCGAGAGCGCGCTTCAGCGTGATGACCGGGTCCTGGCCGGTCTTCTCACGAAGACCCTCCATGGCGCCGTACACGATGCGCTCGGCGGTGGAACGCTTGCCGTCCAGCAGGATCTTGTTGATCAGCGAGGTGACAAGAGGAGAGCTGTAGACCGGGTCGATGATGACCGGGCGCTTCGGGGCGGGGCCCTTACGAGGCATTCTTACTTCTCCTTCTTGGCGCCGTAGCGGCTGCGAGCCTGCTTACGGTTCTTGACGCCCTGCGTGTCGAGGGAACCGCGGATGATCTTGTAGCGAACACCCGGCAGGTCCTTCACACGGCCACCGCGCACGAGCACGATGGAGTGCTCCTGCAGGTTGTGACCCTCACCCGGGATGTAGGCCGTGACCTCGATGCCCGAGGTCAGACGCACACGCGCGACCTTACGGAGGGCCGAGTTCGGCTTCTTCGGGGTGGTCGTGAACACACGCGTGCAGACGCCGCGACGCTGAGGGGAACCCTCGAGTGCGGGCGTCTTGTTCTTCTCGACCTTGTCCTGCCGGCCCTTACGGACCAGCTGCTGGATCGTAGGCACTACTTCTCCGGTTTCTGTGTGCCGTCGGTAAAACTAACCTGGAACATTCGCCGACCCACGCGGTCGGGTGTGTCGAATCTCGCGGACCTCCGCACGAGGCGGAGAAGGCGCGGATCACGGTGGCCGGTATATGACTCGCCGTGCGGTTGAGGACACGCACGGGAGCCCAGGCACACCCCAGGCACAAGGCTTGAGCGTACCTATCGCACGGACTCCGGTCAAAACAAATGCGTGCCCCCGGCCGGGGGCACGCGGGACACGGGCCCGGATCGTTCCCGCACGGGCCCGGCAAGGGCGGCAGGGCCCCGCCCGGCCGGCAGGGACACCGGCTCCGTGCGGGGCCCGGCGGGTGCGGTCGAACCCGGGGTGCGCCGGGCGTCAGTCGCGGGCCGTGCGGCGGGGCTCGACGGCCTCGCCCGCGTCCGCCGCGTCCGTGTCCGGCTCCAGGAACTGGGTGACGACCTTGACGAAGACGCCCATGCGCTCGTCGGGGACGCCCAGCCAGCGGGCGAAGTCCTCCATCGAGGGCTGCCAGTCGCTCGGCGGCAGCAGGTCCGCCGCCATCGGCAGCTCCTCGGGGGTCACGCGACCGGACCGGATGAGCATGTCGCGGACGGAGACGCCGAGCAGCGGGGCGATCCGGCGCATGGTCTCCAGGTCGGGCATGCTCTGCCGCTGCAGCAGGCGCGTGACGGCGGCCCGGTGGACGCCGGCCTCGTCGGCGATCCGGGACTTCCCGCCCCCGCGCGGGCTGTCGATGTCGTAGCCGCGCTGTCTCATCAGGCCTTCGACCCAGCCCGCGAACTCGTCGAGCCCTTGAGTGCTCATGTGTACCGCTCCTCGCTCCCCCGCCCTCCGGATCCCATACCTTAGCGTGCTTGCGCGCACGGAATTACGTGCTTTCGGGCACGCAATCGTGTCGAATCGGTGAAGGGTGGCTCGCGGACGCGAAAGTTTTTGTTGCGCGCTCGCACGCAACGTGTAAGTCTGGCTCGCCGCCGCACTCGTCGGCCCCCTGAGCCCCAGGCGCCCCACCGGCCCCATGGACGGCCCCGGCGGGCCCCGGACCGTGGAGAACCCCTTGTTCCATCCCGACCCGTCCCCCTGGCAGGCCTCCGCCGCGTGCGCCGGCCTCTCCCCGTCCATCGTCTTCGCCCGCCGCGCCAAGGAAGCCGCCCCCGCCCTGCGGGCCTGCGCCTCCTGCCCCGTACGGAGCGAGTGCGAGGCCGCGGTGGCCCCGGCCGAGAGCTACTTCGACGGCGTCTGCGCGGGCCGCCTCTGGCGCAACGGACGCCCGGCGGACGCCCGGCGCGTGGCCAAGGCGCTCGCCCTCACGGGGAGCGGCCGCCGTGGCTGACCGCACCGACACCACCCCCGTACTGCGGGACATCACGCTCTGGACCGCCTCCCTCGTACGGCAGTTCCCCGAGCTCGCCGAGGAGCTCGCCCCCGGCCGGCGCGGGCCCGCCGGAACGCCCGCCGGAACCGCCCCCGGCGTGCGCGACGACCTGATCCGCGAGGAGCGCCGGGAGGCGCTGCTGCTCGAACAGCGCCACGGGCTCGCCGTCCCCGGCCACGGCGCCGCACCGATCCGGCTGCACGTCTCCGACGCCATCCGCGACATCACCGACGGGGTGGTGGAGCTGGAGGAGGCGGTGTGCGCCCGGCTCACCCTGCCCCGCCCGCCCCGCGCCGGGGTGATCGACCGCCTCCGGCGCCTCGTGACCCTGCTCGACCGGATCGCGGCCCACCCGGACCTCGCCCGGCACGTACGGGACGAGATCCGCCGGATGGCCCGGCGCTGCGCCCGGACGCTCGGCGACACGGAGACGATCGTGCGGGTCTCGGGCCGCTGCCCCTGGTGCGACTCGGTGTCGCTGCGGGCGTTCCCGGACCGGCGCGCGGTGCTGTGCGTGAACCCGGCCTGCGTCTGCACGGACGAGGTGTGCGGCTGCCAGGACGACCCGGCCTACCGGCACCTGTGGCCGGAGGACCGGTGGGAGGAGCTGTCGGAGGCGTCGGGGACCGGCACCGCCGAGATCGAGGCCGCGATGGACGACCCGAAGGAGACCGCATGCTGAGCTCGCCCGCCCTGCCCACGCTGGTGCCCGGCCCGCTGGCCGCCGAGGAGGCGGGGGTGGCGCCCGCGACGATCCGCAAGTGGGTCCAGCTCGGACACCTGCGGGCCGCGGGCCGGGCGGGCCGGGCGCAGCTCTTCCGCCTGGAGGACGTCTTCGCGGCGGAACGCCTGGCGCGCCGCCGCCGTCCCCGTACCGCCTGACCCGCCCCGCCCTCCCTGTACGACGAGCGCCCCGCGTCCTTCCCGGACGCGGGGCGCTTCGTCATGCCGCGGTCATGCTTCCAGGAAGCGGCGGAGTGAGTCGGTGAGGACGCCGGCGAAGCGCTCGCGGGTCTCCTCGGGGACACGGTCGAGGGAGAGGTAGGGGTTGAGGTCCTCCAGCTCGACGAGGAGCAGTTCGCCGCCGGGGGCGCGGCAGGCGTCGACGCGCTGGATGCCGTGGTCGAGGGTGTTCCACTCGATGAAGCGGCGGGCGAAGGCGAGGTCGTCGGCGGTGGGTTCGTACGGCTCCAGGACCCAGCGGCGCTCGGGGTCGGGGGCGTGGAGGGCGTACTGGAACAGGTCGTCGACGAAGTAGAAGGAGACCTCGTACCGGAAGTCGACGCGCGGCTGGACGAGGATCTCGCCGTATCCGAGCGCGTCGAGCTCCTCATACGGGAGGAACCGCAGCCCTATGGAGTCGGCGCCGGCCTTGGGCTTGACGGCGTAGCTCGGGGCCTCGGGCAGGAGGTGGAGGTCCTCGGGGCGGTCGACGGTGGGGATGACGGGGTAGCCGGCGGCGGTGAGGTCGAGGAGGTACTGCTTGCCGGCCATGTCGCCCCGGCCGTGGAGGGGGTTGTAGACGCGGGTGCCGCGGGCGCGGGCCTGCTCGCGGAAGGCCTCGTACTCCTTCTGGTACCCGATGACGGGGCCGCTGTTGCGGACGACGACGGCGTCGAAGCCGTCCATGAGGGCGGCGGCGTCGAGCGGGTGACAGAGCGCCAGGTCGAAGCTATCGCGCAGCCGGGCGGTGAGGTGGATGTCCTCGTCGCAGTAGCGGCGGCCCCGGGCCGGGTAGGCGAGATCGGACACGTAGAGCAGACGGGGGCGAGGGGACACGGGGCGGCTCCTGGTGGTTCGGGGCCGCCCAACCTAGCGGGGCCCTTCCGGCGGGCGGCCCGGAGGGTCGGGCGGATCGGAGGGTCGGGCGGATCGGACTCCAGAACTAGTTGCGTGCGCGCACGCTCCCTGTCACAGTTGGTGCAGCGGCGGAGCTGCGCCCGCGAGACGGGCCGCAGTCTCCGCCGTTCGCCGTCCGGGAGCGCTCCGCGCCCCCGCCCCCTTCCCCGCGTCGAGCGCCCCGGGCGGCCCCGCACCACCCGCCCCGCTCCCCGCCCTTCCCCTGAGGAGAACCGTCATGACCACTCCCCCGAGTGCGTTCCCGGACGTCGAGAAGCTGGTCGTCGACGTCCTCAAGGCCGACCCGGCGCTGGCCGGCGTCACGGTCGCCGCCCAGGCGCCGACCGGCTTCGACGGCACGCAGAACACCGTCCTGGTGAACCGCCGCGGCGGCGCCTGGATCGGCGACCTGCACGTCGACAAGCCGCTGATCGAGTTCGAGGTGTACGGCCCGACCAAGACCGCGGCCCACGTCCTCGCCAACGCCGCCCGCAAGGCACTGCTCGCCACGATCGGCAAGCAGCTCGGCGCCAACTTCGTCAGCGACGTCGAGGAGCAGGACGGGCCCCGCTGGATGCCCGACTACCTCTACCGAGGAGCCAACCGCTACCTCTGCGTCATCCAGCTCTCGCTGAACGTCTTCTAGCCCCCCCGGCTCTAGCCCCCGGGCGACAGACACCCAGCGACCCACAGACCAGGCCTCGCCGTCCGGCGGGGCCTTTGCCGTACCCGGAGCCGGACTCCGGGGACCGGCAGCCCTCACAACCCAAGGAGAAACACACCATGGCTGGAAACAACTCCGCCGAGATCCGCGTCGCAGGCATCGGCAAGCTCTACGTCGCCGACGCGGGCACCTCCCTCCCCGCCACCTTCGGCACGGACTCCGCCGCCGACTGGTCCGGCGCGGGCTGGAAGGACCTCGGCTTCACCTCCGGCGACGGCGTCACGTTCTCGAAGAAGGACAAGCTGGAGGCCATCGACTCGTGGCAGTCGGTCTCCCCGGTCCACTACATCTACTCGAGCCGTGACCTGTCGCTGAAGTTCTCGATGCTCCAGTTCAACGAGGACACGCTGCCGTTCTTCATGGGCGGCGACGCGGTGAAGGCGGAGCCGACCCCGGCGGTCGACACCTACCGCTACGAGATCGCCGAGCGTCCGTTCGCGGACGTGCGCGCCCTCGGCCTGGAGTTCACCGACGTCAAGGCCGGTGGCACGACCGCGGTGAAGTACCGCTTCATCATCCCGCGCGGCCAGGTCACCGCCACGGACGACATCAAGATGGCCCGCAAGGCGGCGTCCCAGCTGGGCGTCACCTTCACGGCCATGTCGAAGGGCGACGGCAAGCCGCTGGCGACCTTCCTCATGAAGGACAGCCAGTACTCCGCGACCGTCTGATCCTTCTCCACCCGGGGCGGGACGGCCGACCGCCGTCCCGCCCCGTCCCTCTCCTCCTCACTCACTCGAACAAGGAGTACGCATCACCATGGCCCGCTTCGACGTCAACGCCGCCCGCGCCCAGCGACAGGAGGCCCACGGCCGCACCTGGTCCTTCGAGCTGGACGGCGAGTCCTACACGCTTCCCACCGAGCTCTCCCGCAAGACCGCGAAGGCGCTGCGGAAGCTCGACGACAACGACGTGGACGGTCTGCTCGAACTCCTGATGGGTGAGGAGCAGTACGTCCGCTTCGAGGAGCACGACCTCACGATGCAGGACATCGCCGCCATCCTGGAGGCCTACGGCAAGGAGACCGGGCTCGGCCTGGGGGAAGACTGAGCCTCGTCGAGTTCGTCGACGAACACGCCGAGGCCCTCGAAGCGGACCTGCTCCGCTACTACGCCGCCGATCTCCTCGACTGGCACCGCGGTGAGCTGTCCAGCCGGCGCCTGATGGTCATGATCAAGCACCTTCCCGCGGACAGCGCCGTACAGCGCGAGCTCCACGGGGAGGCGGCCGAGTGGTCGCTCTCCGACCATCTCCTCGCCGCGGCGGTGGACCATCTGGCCGCCGCCAACTGGATGTTCCAGTGCGTCAACACGGGCGAGGACGACGAGACCCCGGACCCGCCGAAGCCCGTTCCCCGTCCGGGCGTCACGGACGAGGACGACGAGGAGCGGAGCGAGGAGTCGACGGAGGAGGGCGCCGCTCCGGCGGTCTCCCCCGCGTCCCTGGCCCGCTTCTTCGGCTGACGCTCCCCCAGGTCCCCTTCGCCCCCGGTTCCCCCCTCCTCTCAGGAGGCGGGGTCCGGGGGCGCTTCCTGTGCTCGCTCGGCCAGTTCGTCCTCCAGGGTCCTGGCCCGTTCGGACAGCCGGCGGCCGCGCCGCTCGGGGGTTCCCCCGGACTGGCCCGGTACGCCGCCGATCGGCGGCACGATCGGGCGGCCGCCCTTGCCGCGGACGACCTTCCGCACGGGCTGGGCGTTCCTGCGGGCGCGGCTCTCCTGGGTGCCGACACGATCGCCGGACTCGGGTACGAGTTCGGGTTCGGACGCGTGCTCCGGCTCGGGTTCGTACGCGGGCACGGGCACGGGCGCGGGCTCCGGCTCGTACTCCGGCTCGGGGCGCTGTTCGAACAGCTCGCGCTCCCGGCGTACGCGCTCCTCGGCGTCGACCACCACGGCCGGGGGTTCCATGAGCCGGGCGAAGGGCAGCGGGATGACGCGGGCGCCCTCGCCGTGGGCGTCCGTGCGCCGCTGCGGGCGCCGTATGCCCCGCGCGTCGCCCTGCCCCTGGGCGTACGCGTCGGCCACGCGCCGCTCGTACTCCCTGCGGATGCGCGGGAGTTCGTCGGAGACGGCCTCGGCCCAGCCGGCGGTGAACGCGGCGGCCTCGCGGCGGTCCACCTCGGCGCGGGGCAGCACGACGAGGTCCTCCGGGGCGTACCCGGCGACGTGGACGAGTTCGGCGAGACGCGCGAAGAGGTGGGGCAGATCGGGGTGGGATTCGAGCCAGTCGACGACCTGCTCGCGCCGGTTACCGCCCGGCTCCGTGTCCATGCAGCACTGCCTTCCGACCCCCTGGGGTTCCCCACGCGCCCCTCGCGTCCCCCGGCTCCCCGAATAAGTCAGGTCCAGGGAACGCGTCTCCCAGAGTACCCCGGTCGAACACAAGGTCAGTTCGAGGCTCAAACCCCTTGGGGAACACGCAGGAAGACACACCGTCAAGTGTTTCCCGCTCGACAAACATCGAACACTTGTTCCACACTCTGTTCGCACAGTAGTTCGAACACGTGGTGCCCCCGCTCCTCACTCCGCGGCGCCGCCACACCCGCACGGGCAAGCAACCGGAAGGCAGGCGTCCATGACTCAGCAGGCCGAGGCATCCCGACCGCACATCCCGCTCCAGGACCGCCTCCGCCAGCTCCTCGACGGACCCGTCGCCCTCGACAAGAGAGCGCTGCTCGGCACGCTGTGCGCCGAGGTCTCCCGCTACGAGACCCTCGCGTACACGGCGGGCTGGAACGACGCCCTCGCGACGACGCGCCGCACCCGCCACCAGGACGCCGACGCCTAGCCCTCCGACCCGCCCCTACGCACGAGCCCCTGCCGAAGTTCCATGCCGGCGGGGGCTTTCGGCGCTTGGCCGTCACCGGCCGGAAGCGGAGCACATCATGGCAGAAGTAACCAACGAGGAACTCTCGATACAGATAGCCGGCCTCGGGCACAAACTCCGGATCGTGGACGGGGGATGGCTGCCCTCGACGGAGTGGCTGAGGGGAAAGCTGGCCCCGCTCGACCTCCTCGCCGACATGAAGTCGAAGATCGAGGACATCCACAAGGAGGTCGTGAAGGCGAAGAAGGTGGAGATCCTCGAACAGCTGGGGATGGACCACCTCGCCGCCGCGTACAAGAAGCTCACCGAAGAGGGCTGGAGCGCGGCACGCGACTACTTCATCGCGGCCGTCGCGAGCACCGTCGTCCCCCTCATCGGCGGCGCCCTGGTCCTGATACTGAGCGCCTGGGCGCTCAAGGCCTCCCGGGGCATCCAGGAGAGGATCTTCAGGGGCTTCGTCCTCGCCCGCACCGAAAGCGGCCTCGGCATCTGGCCGCAGCGCCGTACCGACGTCGAGGCCCGGGAGGCCAACACCGGCGGCGTCCTCAACACCGCCCACATCCCCGACGCGGCGACGCTGGACGCCCTCAAGCTGGCGCTCGCCGACCTCAACCCGAAGATCACTGCGTTCAACACCGCGATCCGCAAGGTGCCGAGAGCCGGCAGCCTCACCAAGACGGCCGACGGCATCACCAGGGTCAAGACCGCGGTCACCGGCCTCGACACCGACAAGATCACCGCCCTCGCCAAGGCCCTCGGCAAACTCACCGGCGCCGTGAAGCACCACGACCCCAAGAAGGTGCCGGACCCCGGCAAGATCGACAAGCTCAACGCGGCCATGGCCGGCGCCAACCCCGCCGCGATCAGGGAGATGGCCACGGCCACCGGCAAACTCGCCAGCGCCCAGCGGCACTTCGATCCGAAGAAGCTCCCCAAGGCCCGCGGTCTGGAGTCGGCCGCCCGGGCCGCGAACAAGCTCGCCGACGCGGGCAGGGACGTGGCCCAGGCGTTCAACAACCTCAAGATCAAGGCCCAGGAGGCCGCTCAGGCCATGGCCTGACCCCCGCTCACCCCGAAAGGAGGTAACCCATGTCTCTCACCAGTTCCCTGAAGAAGGCGTCCGACTCCCTGCGCAACCTCAAGGCGCAGGCCTCCGGCGCCGCCGGTGACATCAAGAAGGTCGGGGACGCCGGCAACGGCGCGTCCGGTCAGCTGAAGAACCTCAAGACCAGCGCAGACGCTTCGAACACCCAGCTCAAGAGCCTGAAGACCGCCTCGGACAACGCCGAGAAGGCTATGACCAAGGCCGGCAAGACCGGCGAGACCGCCGGGACCAAGCTCGGCAAGTACGAGTCCGGCGCCGGCAAGGCGTCCAAGGGCCAGGACAAGCTCAACAAGTCGATGAAGGGCAATCTGCTCGCCCGGCTCGTCGAACTCTTCATGCCTCTCATCGAGAAGGTCGTGGAGATGGCGATGCAGTCGAAGACGATGCAGAAGGTCATCAAGAAGGCCTTCGACGCGATCAAGGTCGTGATCAGCGCCGTCATGAAGGCCATCGGCCCGATCATGAAGCAGGCCGGCACCCTGGTCAAGAAGGTCTGGGACGGCATCAAGAAGGCCATCACCGTCGTCGTCAAGGCCGTCGCCACCGTCATCAAGACCTACGTCAACATCTGGAAGACGGTCATCACCACGGTGATGAAGGCGATCAAGGCGGTCATCGGCACGGTCTGGAGCGGCATCAAGGCCGTGATCACCCCGGTGGTCAACTGGATCAAGGAGACGATCCCGCACGCCTTCCAGGCCGTGAAGGACAAGATGTCGTCCATCTGGGGCGCCCTCAGCGGCATCGCGTCCCGGGCGTTCGACGGCATCAAGAGCGCCGTCTCCGGCCCGATCAACGCCGTCATCGGCCTGATCAACCGCATGATCAACGCGGTCAACGGGGTCCACGTCAGCGTCCCCGGCTGGGTGCCGCTCGTCGGCGGCAAGACCTTCGGCGTGCACATCCCGACCATCCCGATGCTCGCCACCGGTGGTGTCGTCATGCCCCGCGCCGGCGGCGTCCCGGCGATCCTCGCCGAGGCCGGCGAGGCCGAGGCCGTCCTCCCGCTGTCCAAGCTGGACCGGCTGCTCGCCCTCACCGCCCGCCGCGCCCGCATGACGGCGCAGCTCCAGGGGGGCGGCGGAGGCGGTGCCGGGCTGCACATCGAGCACTACCACGCGGCCCGTAACAGCGACCCGCAGTCCACGGCGGACGCACTGATGTACCTGGCGAAGGCGCGCGGATGAGTGCCGCCGCCGCTTTCCGCAACCCGTTCCAGGGCGCCGCACCGGTCCTGAGCAGACTGCGGCGGGGCCTCGGGGACGCGACCGGCGCGCTGAAGCGGATCAGGGAGGACGCGCAGCGGGCGTCCGGCGGCATGGACAGGTTCGCCGCCGGGCTCCGTACGGCCGGCAGCACCGTGCGCTCCCTCAGGACCGGCGCGTCCGGCGCGGCCGGCACCGTCCGCCGGATCCAGCAGTCCAAGGCGGCGAACGGGTTCAGGAAGCTGGGCACCGCGGCGGGCAAGGCGGGAACCGTCGCCGGGATGTTCGGCGGCCCGGCCCTCGGCATGCTCCTGGAGATGCTGATCCCGCTGCTGCCCTTCGTCGACACCGTCACCAGGCTGATGGACACCTACGGCACGGTGATGGAGATCGCCTCCGTCGCCATGACCGGCGTCAACCTGGCCATGAAGAGCAGCCCGCTGGGCTTCATCGCCGGCATCCTCCTCCCGGTCGCCGCCTGGCTCATCGAGTACGCGGTGAACACCGAGACCGGGCAGCGGATCATCAAGCAGGTCATGCAGCAGGCCCTGAAGGGCTTCCAGGCCGTCTTCACGTTCCTGCAGCCGGTCCTGAAGCTCATCGGCACGCTGGTCACGAACTACTTCAAGGCGTACCTGACCGTCTTCACGACCTTCCTGAAGATCATCGGCGACGCGATCAACGGGTTCTCCCACGTCCGGTCCCTCGTCACCTCCGCCGTCAACGCCCTGCGCGGCATCGCCTCCAGCAGCGTCAACGCCGTCAAGAACGTCATCCATCCGCTCCTGTCCCTCTTCACCGACAAGATCCCCGGCTTCTTCAGCCACGCCAAGGACGCGGTGGGCAAGGCCCTGCACGGCATGGGCGAGCTCATCAAGGGCGCGCTCACCGCCGTCATCGGCGTCGTCAAGGGACCGATCGACGGGCTCATCGCGTTCGCCAACTGGATCATCGACGGGCTGAACAAGCTGAGCTTCGACTTCCTCGGCAAGCACTTCGGCATCGACATCCCGAAGATCCCGATGCTCGCCGAGGGCGGTGTCGTCTTCCCCGGCGCCCCCGACGCCCCGCGCATCGACGCGCTCGGCGTCCTGGAGAACCGACGCGTCCCGGCCCTCACCGAAGCCCCCCGGCAGCCGCACCGCATCCGGGACTTCCACGAGGACCCCGGCGCCGGCCCCCGGTCGACCGCCGAGGACCTGCTCTTCCTCGTCGCCGCCCACGGCTGAAGCCCTCCCACCCGACAGCCCCCTCAGAAGTGAGGTGACGGCCCCATGGCCGAGACCACAACCACATACGCCGGAAACGACCTCACCGCCGACCTCGCGCCCGGCTCGCTGATCACCCAGGACGGGCAGATCCAGTGGGCCGGGCTTCTCATCGGCCCCGGTACGCCGTTCAACGTCGACCGGACCGGTCTCCAGGGCTGGGAGGACCTGCCCGAGTACGACTCCTCCGACGCCGACCGGCCCACCTCGCACGGCGCCTGGCCCGGCTCCCGGTACGCCAAGCCGCGCAAGATCAGCGGCACGATCGTGCTGATGCCGGAGTACGACGCCGCGGGCGAGGCCATCCGCGCCCTGCGCCAGTCGCTCGCCCTGCTCGACGAGGAGCGCTGGCTCACCGTCCGGCTGCACGGCGAACTCCTCGCCGTACGCGCCCGGATCGCCCAGCGCGTGGTCCCCGCGGACCAGGGCTTCGCCACCCAGGGCAGCTCGAAGATGTCGATCCAGTGGCTGGCCTCCGACCCGCGCCGCTACACCGTCAACGAACAGACCGCCTCCACCACAGCCCCGCAGCCGGAGACCGGCCTGACCTGGCCGCTGACCTGGCCGCTCAACTGGGGCCAGGCCAAGTCCACCGGTGACGCCGTCGCCGAGAACTCCGGCTCCGCCGCCACCCACCCGGTGATCGTCTTCCGCGGCCCCTGCTCCATGCCGACCGTCACCGAGCGGGTCAGCAAGCGCCGGCTGCGGTACGCGATCGACCTGGCCGCCGGCGACGAGCTCGTCGTCGACACCGCCAACGGCACGGTGACGCTCAACAACACCGCCTCCCGCCGCCACACCGCGATGGCCGACTCCAGCCCCGAGGAGCTGTTCCTCCTCGAACCGGGACGCACGGAACTGGCGTTCCGGCCCGACTCGGCCACCCCCGAGGCGCTGATGACGGTCCGCTGGCGCAGCGCCGAGTGGTGACCGCCACCCAGGCCGCCGCCTAGGCGCCGACCCCCTCCCGACCCCACAGAAGAGGTGAACCCATGACCGTACGGGCCGCCTGGCTCCAATCCACCGGCCAGACCCGCGAGGACACCCGGATCGCACTGTCCGCGCTGCTCACCCCCAGCAGCGGGAGCGCCACCTCGCCCCCGCTGCGCTCGCGGCCCGGCATCGTGCCGGGCGGCTTCGCGCTGACCGGCACCGCCTCGATGCAGTGCTCCATCGGCACCGGCCGGGCCGTCGTCCAGGGCTACGAGACCGCCCAGGGCGCGTACATGATCGCGGTGACCGCCCCCGAGACGTTCACCATCGCCGACGGCGACCCCCAGTACGGCCGGATCGACGTCATCGAGCTGGCCGTCCTCGACGACGCCTACGACAAGAGCGGCGCCACCGACGCCGTGATCCGGCTGGTCAAGGGCACGCCCTCGGCCGCCCCCCAGATCCCGGCCTCGGGCCCCGGCAGCTCCTTCCCGCTCTACACGGTCTCCGTCCCGGCCGGCACCTCCGCCGGCACCGGCGGCATCGGCTGGACCTCCGGCGCCGTCACCACCAAGCACTATCCGATGACGGCGCTCGGCGGGATCATGCCGACCAGCGGTTTCAACGGCGTGTACGTCGGCCAGTACCGCGACGTCTCGGGCCAGTTGCAGCGCTGGGACGGCACCGCCTGGGTGGCGTACCCGAAGGCGATCGGCGGCATCGCCCCGAACGGGACGGCGACGACCGGCAGTTACTCCGGCCAGTACCGCGACAACGCCGGCATCCTGCAGCGCTGGGACGGTTCCGCCTGGCAGTACGCCGAGGGCAAGGCGACGATCCTGTTCAGCGCCTCGCAGACCTCGATGCAGAGCGTGCCGCAGAACGCCTGGACGACGATCACCCTGAACTACGTCGACATCGACGACTTCAACGGCTGGAACGGCACCGACAGCTTCGTCGTCCCGCGCACCGGCTGGTGGCGGGTCGGCGCCAACATCAACTGGTACGGCGACTCCACCAGCGGTGTGCGCGGCGCCCGCATCCTCGTCGGCGGCGTCGGCTACTCCCGGATGACCTGGATGACCGCGGCGTCCATGGGCACCACGAGCGTCGGCGGCGACGGCCTGGTCAAGCTCACCGCGGGCAACGTCCTCCAGCTCGCCGGCTACCACAACGCCACCGTGCCGGTCCGCACCCTCGGCGGCTCCGGCTACTACACGACCCTCACCGCCCAGTGGATCCGGTCCTGAACCGCCCTCCCCGTACACCCTCTTGGAGAAGTCCATGAACCTGCGCAGCAGCTGGGTCGCCGAGACCGGCCAGACCCGCGAGGACACCCGCCTCACCCAGACCCCGACCACCATGATCAACCCCGTCCAGGTGCGCTCCGGCATCCTGCCGGGCTCCTACAGCGGCCAGTGGCGGCTCTCCGGCTTCTGGATGACCGGCGCCTCCGCGATGACGGCGACCGTCTCCGAGGGCCGCGCCGTCATCCAGGGCGACATCTCGCAGGGCGTCTACCCGGTGACCCTGCCGGCCGCCGAGCAGGTCACCTTCGCCGCCGGCTCCGCGACGTACGGCCGCATCGACCTGGTGGTCCTGCGGATCTACGACAAGCTCTACGACGGCGGCACCCGCAACGAGGGTGTGATCGAGGTCATCCAGGGCGTGCCGGACGCCTCCCCCAAGGCCCCGGTGGCCCCGCCGCGCAGCCTCCCGCTGTACGAGGTGACGGTCCCGGCCGGCGCCAGCGCGGGCAACGGCGGCATCCCGTGGAACACCTCCCTGAAGGACCTGCGCACACCGGTCGTCGCCCTCGGCGGCATCCTTCCGGTCGAGGGCCAGATCCTGCCGGGCGCGCACCCGGGCCAGTACCAGGACACCCCCAACAACCAGTTCCAGCGCTGGGACGGCGGCCAGTGGGTCGCCTACCCGGAGGCGGTCGGCGGCATCGTCCCGACCTCCGTCAACTCCACCACCCCGGGCAGTTACACGGGCCAGTACCGGGGCACCGCGGCCGGTCCGCTCCAGCGCTGGACCGGCGCGGCGTGGGCTCCGGCGTACCCGGGTCCGTACTTCAAGGACTCGCTGGACGCGGGCTACACGCTCTCGACGACCTACGTGAACACACTGATCGACCGGGCGGAGAACCCGCTGACGGTGACCTTCGTCGCCCCGGAGAGCCGGTCGGCCATCCTCACCTTCGGTTCGCGCGTGGAGCTGGACCTGAACTCCGGCACCACGGGCATCGCCAGCTCGGCCTGGATGTGCGTGCGCATCATGCAGGGCACCACCGTCGTCCGCGAGGTGGACGACGAATACGCCGCCGTCGGCTCCAAGTCGGCCGACCCCACGGACGCCGTCTCCGTCTCGACCACCCAGGGCCTCTACAACCTGACGCCGGGGGCGACCTACGCGGTCACCGCGTACTACCGGTCGACCAACACCAACGTGCGGGCCTGGTTCGACAACAGCTTCATCCAGGTCACCCCGCAGTACTGAGTCCACCGGGCCGCCGCCCCTACTTCCAGGAGATCCCATGCCCGTACGTTCCGGATGGCTGATGCCCACCGGGCAGACCCGCCAGCACACCCGCATCACCGACATCGGCGCCACCACCCCCGTCAACCCGCTCGGCGTCCGGTCCGGCATCCTGCCCGGCACCTTCGACGGCAAGTACCGGGTCGGCGGCCTGTGGATGAGCTCCACCGGCCCGATGACGGCCACCGTCTACCAGGGCAGGGCCATCGTCCAGGGCGGCATCGCCGACGGCGCCTACCCGGTCGCCCTCGACGCGGACATCACCATCACCTTCGCCGACGGCGACCCGCTCAACGACCGCATCGACCTCGTCGTGGTCCGCGTCTACGACAACGACGTGGACGCCCTCGGCAAGTACGACGCCGGCATCGAGATCGTCAAGGGCACCCCGGCGGCCGCCCCCGTCGCCCCGGCCGCCCCCGCACGCTCGCTGACGCTGTTCACGGTCAAGGTGAAGAAGGGAGCGTCGGCCGGCACCGGTGGCATCGACTGGGCGGGCGGCGCCTCCACCGACCTGCGCACGACGACCGTCTCCTCCGGCGGCATCCTGCCCGTCTACAACAACGCGGGCGTGCCCGGCGCCTACCCGGGCCAGTACCAGGACAACGACAACGCCCACTTCCTGCAGCGCTGGGACGGCACCGCCTGGGTCGCCTACCCCAAGGAGATCGGCGGCATCGCGCCCAGCGGCACGGTGACCACCGGCAGCTACAACGGCCAGTACC
This sequence comes from Streptomyces nymphaeiformis, assembly GCF_014203895.1. GTDB lineage: Bacteria > Actinomycetota > Actinomycetes > Streptomycetales > Streptomycetaceae > Streptomyces > Streptomyces nymphaeiformis. The sequence goes on from NZ_JACHJY010000006.1 coordinate 449,053, forward strand.
GCGACTACAACGGCGGCCAGCTCCAGCGCTGGAACGGCAGCGCCTGGGTGGTCTACCAGCCGCCCGTCGAGATCGAGACCACCACCACCGGTGCCGTCGCCCTCACCAACTGGTCGATGGTGGCGTTCTCCGGCCGCAGGACCAAGAGCGGCCTGTGCACCATCACCGCCACCGTCACCCGCACCGGCGCTCAGGTCAACGTCGACAGCTCCGGCAACCTCGCCGACGAGCAGCTGTGCACCATCCCGGCCGGCTGGCGTCCGGCCACGGACTTCGAGGCCACGGCCTGCGACGGGTACGGCAACGGCGCCGCCAACATCCGCGCCGACGGACGCGTCGACCTGCGGACCTGGTCCTACGGCGGCTCCCTGGCCGCCGGGCGGAACATCCGCATCTCCGCCACCTACGTCCTGTAAGGGGGCCCACCGATGGCCATCGACACGCCCTACCGGGCGATCTTCTGCGACCTGCTCACCGACCAGACGCTGGACATCCTCCCGCTGCGGGACGTCTCGTTCGACGACTACATCGGCAAGGCGGGCTCGCTCTCCGGCACGATCCCCATCCCCGACAAGGCCATCGCCGACCGCGTCAAGAAGGTCCGGGAGGGCCGCACCGCGGTCTACCTGGAGCGCGGCGGCGACCTGTGGTGGGGCGGCATCGTCTGGACCAGCACCCTGCAGTCCAGCGGCCGCGGGGTGCTGACCCTCGGCATCCAGGCCGCGACCTTCGACTCGTACGCCGGACGCCGCCGCATCCGTACGGACATCACGTACGCCACCCCCACCGACCAGCTGGAGATCGCCCGCCGGCTGTGGAGCGAACTCGACGTCCAGGCCTACCCCGGCGCCCCCGACGGCGAGGAGCCCCGCCGCCTCGGCATCACGTTCGGCGACGAGGTCCCCAAGTTCAAGAAGACGGCCTCGTGGCGCAAGGGCGACGAGACCGTCTACCTGGAGGCGCTCGACCAGCTCGCCGCCACGGAGAACGGCTTCGAGCACCAGATCCTGGTCTACCGCGACCCCGTCAGCGGCGCCCGGATCCGGCAGCTCCGCATCGGCGAGCCCAAGATCGTCACCGGCGCCACCGACCTGGTCTTCGACCGGCCCGGCGTCATCCTGTCGTACTCCTTCCCGTACGACGCGACCCGCGGCGGCACCACCGCCCTGGCCCGCGGCGCCTCCACCAACTCCAACGCCGCCGCCGAGTCCCGGCCGATCTTCTCCACCCAGCAGTACGCCAGCGACCTGCTCGCGGACGGCTGGCCGCTGATCGACCTGTCCTCGGACCACAACGAGATCACCGACCCGCTCGCCCTCGACTCGGTGGCCTCCACCGAGCTCAAGGAGGCGCGCGGCGCCGTCGTGATCCCGTCCATCAGCATCCACCTCGGCGGGATCGTCCCGCCCCAGCTCCTCGGCCGCGTCGCCCGCATCCGGATCACCGACGAGTGGTACTCCCAGGGCCTCGACGCCCGGTACCGCATCATCGGCACCAAGGTCACTCCCCCGGAGCGCGGCCGCCCCGACACCGCCGAGCTCTACCTCGAGGAGGCCTGATGCCCCAGCTGCCCGAGGACATCATCGACCGGCTCAACCAGATGGAACGCCGGCTCAAGGCCCTGTCCACCGCCGTGAACACCCGTCCCGCCGTCAACGAGTTCCGCCCGACGGCGACCGAGAGCGTCACCATCACCCGGCCGCTGTTCCGGATCTTCGACGGCTACAACCACGAGATCTTCGCGGACGACATCATGACCGGCGGCCTCGCCCGGCCCTGGCTGCAGCTCATGCCGCCGCTGGCCACCGACGTGACCAAATGGCCCTCCACCACCGCCGCCGCCTTCACGACCGTCGCCCGCTGCTCCAACCCCGTCTGGCAGCCCAAGATGCGACTCGCCATCAGCACGGCGGCGTCGAGCGGCGCCACCGGCCAGGTCCGCGTCCTCGTCGACAACGTCCCCTTCGGCCCCACGGTCACCGCCGGCACCACCTACGACTACATCGGCCTGCTGCCCGGCGACATGAAGGCCCGGTTCGGCCAGAGCATGAACATCGAGATCCAGGCCCTCGCCACCGGCGGCACGGTCTACGCCCAGCCCGTCCTCATCCACGGCGCCCAGACCTGAGCAGGAGCACTCCATGAACATCGACCCCACCCAGCCCTGGGGCGTGGCCATCGACTACGCGGGCCGCGCCGTCGTCAGCGAGAACGGCCACACCCTCTCCGTACGCGTCTACGACAACAGCCTGGGCAACACCGTCCAGCGCGACCCGGTGACGGGGCAGTACCCGGCGGTGTACGTCACGGCCGAGGTCACCGAGAAGGGCACCGGCGACGCCGTCCTGCGCGGCTCCGGCCTCGTCATCGTGGACGCGAAGGACGGCGCCCCGGCCGTCCCCGACCAGACCGCCGCCCAGCGGGCCGTGACCGCCGCCCTCGCCGACTTCGAGTCGCGCCGGGCCGCGTACGCCGCACTGTGCGCCACCTGGGCCCCGCCGGCCCCGGCACCCGCCCCGTAAGACCCCGTACGAAGAAACCGCAGGCCCGCCGGACGCGGGCCTTTCTCATGTCCGGAGGACACCAGATGGCCACTCCCCTCACCGCGGACCGGTTCGTCGCCGCGCTCCGCGCCGAAGGCGTCAACGTCGTCGAGCACCCCGGCTGGCGCACCCACAACCGCAACGGCCACGGCGCCTGGGGCCCCGTGACCGGCGTGATCATCCACCACACCGTCTCCGCCGGCACCGCCAACTCCGTCGAGATGTGCTTCGACGGCTACGAGGGGCTGCCCGGCCCGCTCTGCCACGGCGTCATCGCCAAGGACGGCAGCGTCCACCTCGTCGCCAACGGCCGCGCCAACCACGCCGGCGGCGGCGACCCGTCCGTCCTCCAGGCCGTGATCAGCGAGACGTACGGAGACCGGCCGCCCGCCCCGCGCGAGCACCAGGGCAGCGCCGGCGCCGTCGACGGCAACTCCCGCTTCTACGGCTTCGAGTGCGTCAACCTCGGCGACGGCACCGACCCCTGGCCGCCCGCCCAGCTCGACGCCATCGAACGGGTCTCCGCGGCCCTGTGCCGCGCCCACGGATGGGGCGCCCGCTCCGTCATCGGCCACAAGGAGTGGTCCGACTGGAAGGACGACCCGCGGGGCTTCGCCATGCCGACGATGCGCGACCGCGTCCAGGCCCGCCTGAACAAGGCCCCCGCCAAGCCGTCCGCCGACACCGCCAAGCCGGCCGCCCCCCGCCTCCAGCCCTTCCCGGGCACCTCGTTCTTCCGCGCGGAGACGAGCTCCCCGGTCATCACGGCCATGGGCCGCCGCCTCGTCGCCGAGGGCTGCTCCGCGTACACCGTCGGCCCGAGCCCCCGCTGGGGCGAGGCCGACCGGCTCAGCTACCAGAAGTGGCAGCACAAGCTCGGCTTCCGCGGCTCCGACGCCGACGGCATCCCGGGCGCCGCCTCATGGAACGCCCTCAAGGTCCCGTACACGAAGTAACCGCAAGGAGCACAGTGATGTCCGATGCCGCCAAGCGCACGGCCCGTACCGTCCTCCAGTCCGCCGTCGGCATCGCCGTCGTCCTCCCCGCCATCGTCGACGCCTCCGGCATCCCCGCGACCCTCCCCTGGGTCGCCGGGGCGCTGGCCGTCGCCGGCGGGCTGGCCCGCGTGATGGCCCTCGACCTGGTGCAGAACCTGCTGCCGTCCTGGCTGCGCCCCACCCCGGGCGGTGCCGATGACCGAGCCTGACCCGAACGATCCCGTCGCCGTCGCCCTCGAACTGGAACGGCTCCGCGGCACCCTGGAGGCCGGCTTCGCCCGCGTCGACGGCTCGCTCGCCCTGCTCGTGCAGCGCAGCGACCAGACCGACAGGCAGCTCGCCGACCACGAGGCCCGCCTCGACGACCTGGAACGGGCCCGCTGGCCCCTGACCAGCATCGCCGCGCTGGCCGCGGTGGCCACGGTCGCCGTCACGGCCTGGGAACTGACCGCGCGCTGAGGCGCCCGACCGGGGAGTGCTTCCTGCCGGACCCCGGCAGGAAGCACTCCCCCACACGACCGACCCGCGCCCTGTCCCCCGGGGTCGTACGGGCGGACACTGCACAGAGGCTCGACCGGCCGACGAAGGGGGACCGTCATGGCGACGGACGACCAGACCGACGTCCACCTCACCCTCATCGAGTACGGCGCGGTGGCCGCCGAGTACGCCGCCGCCGCGACCCATCCCGACGCGCCCCGGGCGATCGTGGACGACTACGCCATCGTGGTCGACGCCCTCGCGCTCGCCCGCCGGGTCCCCACCGAGGACGTCCCCGCCGTCCTCGCCGTCGGCACCCGGGCACTCCTGCGGGTGCACCGCGCGCTGCTGGGCTAGCGAACGCCGAAGGGCGGCACCCCTCGCGGGGTGCCGCCCTTCGGTTCGCACTGCTTACTGGTTGTACGGACCGTAGTCGTAGTCCTCCAGCGGAACGGCCTGGCCGGAGCCCGAGCCGAACGGCGAGTAGTCGATGTCGTCGTAGCCGACGGCCGAGTACATCGCGGCCTTGGCCTCCTCGGTCGGCTCGACCCGGATGTTGCGGTAGCGGGACAGACCCGTACCGGCCGGGATGAGCTTACCGATGATGACGTTCTCCTTGAGGCCGATGAGGCTGTCGGACTTGGCGTTGATCGCCGCATCCGTCAGGACTCGGGTCGTCTCCTGGAAGGAGGCGGCCGACAGCCAGGACTCCGTCGCCAGCGAGGCCTTGGTGATACCCATCAGCTGCGGACGGCCGGAGGCGGGGTGACCGCCCTCGGTGACCACACGACGGTTCTCGGTCTCGAACTTCGAACGCTCGACCAGCTCGCCCGGCAGGAGCTCCGCGTCGCCGGACTCGATGATCGTCACGCGGCGCAGCATCTGCCGGATGATGATCTCGATGTGCTTGTCGTGGATCGACACGCCCTGCGAGTTGTAGACCTTCTGGACTTCGCCGACCAGGTGGACCTGGACCGCGCGCTGACCGAGGATCCGGAGCACGTCGTGCGGGTTGGTGGCACCCACGGTGAGCTTCTGGCCCACCTCGACGTGGTCGCCCTCGCCCACGAGCAGACGGGCACGCTTCGAGATCGGGAACGCCGTCTCGTCGGTGCCGTCGTCCGGGGTGACGACGATCTTCTTGGTCTTCTCGGTCTCCTCGATGCGGACGCGACCGGCCGCCTCGGAGATCGGGGCGACACCCTTCGGCTGCCGGGCCTCGAAGAGCTCGACGACACGGGGCAGACCCTGGGTGATGTCGTCACCGGCCACACCACCGGTGTGGAAGGTACGCATCGTCAGCTGGGTACCGGGCTCACCGATGGACTGGGCGGCGATGATGCCGACCGCCTCACCGATGTCGACCAGCTTGCCGGTGGCGAGCGAACGGCCGTAGCAGAACGCACAGGTGCCGACGGCGGACTCACAGGTCAGGACCGAACGGGTCTTGACCTCCTCGACGCCCGCGTTGACCAGGGCGTCGATGAGCACGTCACCCAGGTCGACGTTGGCCGGCGCGATGACCTTGCCGTCGACGACGACGTCCTCGGCGAGCATCCGCGCGTACACGGAGGTCTCGACGTCGTCCGTCTTCCGCAGGACACCGGCCTCGTCCTTGGCCGCGATCCGCAGCTTCAGACCGCGCTCGGTGCCACAGTCCTCCTCGCGGATGATGACGTCCTGCGAGACGTCCACCAGACGACGGGTCAGGTAACCCGAGTCGGCGGTACGCAGGGCGGTGTCGGCGAGACCCTTACGGGCACCGTGCGTCGAGATGAAGTACTCGAGGACGGAGAGGCCCTCACGGAAGGACGCCTTGATGGGACGCGGGATGGTCTCGTTCTTCGCGTTCGACACCAGACCACGCATACCGGCGATCTGCCGCATCTGCATCATGTTTCCTCGGGCACCCGAGTCAACCATCATGAAGATGGGGTTCGTCTTGGGGAAGTTCGCGTTCATCGCCTCGGCGACCTCGTTGGTCGCCTTGGTCCAGATCGCGATGAGCTCCTGCGTGCGCTCTTCCTTGGTGATCAGACCGCGCTCGTACTGCTTCTGGACCTTCTCGTCCTGCGCCTCGTAGCCGCGGACGATCTCCTTCTTCGCCTCGGGAACGACGACGTCGGAGATGGCCACGGTGACACCGGAACGGGTCGCCCAGTAGAAGCCCGCCGCCTTCAGGTTGTCGAGCGTTGCCGCCACGATGACCTTGGGGTAGCGCTCGGCGAGGTCGTTGACGATCTCGGAGAGCTGCTTCTTGCCGACGGAGTAGTCGACGAACGGGTAGTCCTCGGGCAGCAGCTCGTTGAAGAGCGCGCGGCCCAGCGAGGTCTTCAGACGGAACGAGTCACCCTGCTGCCACTCCGGCTCGCCCTCCTCGGCGACCGGGGGAACCCAGCCACGGGGAGCGACGGTGCCGACCGGGAAGCGGATCTCGATCTGCGACTGCAGCGCGAGCTCGCTGGCGTCGAACGCCATGATCGCCTCGGCCGTCGAGCCGAACGCGCGGCCCTCGCCCTTGGTGTCACGGAGCTCGCCGTCGGTGGTGAGGAAGAACAGACCGAGGACCATGTCCTGGGTCGGCATCGTCACCGGACGGCCGTCGGCGGGCTTGAGGATGTTGTTCGAGGACAGCATCAGGATGCGGGCCTCGGCCTGCGCCTCCGCGGAGAGCGGCAGGTGGACGGCCATCTGGTCACCGTCGAAGTCCGCGTTGAACGCGGTGCAGACGAGCGGGTGGATCTGGATGGCCTTGCCCTCGACCAGCTGCGGCTCGAAGGCCTGGATGCCGAGGCGGTGCAGCGTGGGCGCACGGTTCAGCAGAACCGGGTGCTCGGCGATGACCTCTTCGAGGACGTCGTACACGACCGTGCGGCCGCGCTCGACCATCCGCTTCGCCGACTTGATGTTCTGCGCGTGGTTCAGGTCGACCAGGCGCTTCATCACGAACGGCTTGAAGAGCTCCAGCGCCATGGCCTTCGGCAGACCGCACTGGTGCAGCTTGAGCTGCGGGCCGACGACGATGACGGAACGCGCGGAGTAGTCCACACGCTTGCCGAGCAGGTTCTGACGGAATCGACCCTGCTTGCCCTTCAGCATGTCGCTGAGGGACTTCAGCGGACGGTTGCCGGGGCCCGTGACCGGGCGACCACGACGGCCGTTGTCGAAGAGGGCGTCGACCGCCTCCTGGAGCATCCGCTTCTCGTTGTTCACGATGATCTCGGGGGCACCGAGGTCGAGCAGACGCTTCAGACGGTTGTTGCGGTTGATCACACGGCGGTACAGGTCGTTCAGGTCGGAGGTCGCGAAGCGGCCACCGTCCAGCTGCACCATCGGACGCAGGTCCGGCGGGATGACCGGGACGCAGTCGAGAACCATGCCCTTGGGGCTGTTCGCGGTCTGCAGGAACGCGGAGACGACCTTGAGGCGCTTGAGCGCACGGGTCTTCTTCTGGCCCTTGCCGGTACGGATGATCTCGCGGAGGCGCTCGGCCTCCTCCTCCAGGTCGAAGGACTCCAGGCGCTTCTGCAGCGCCGCGGCACCCATCGAACCGTCGAAGTACGTGCCGAAGCGGTCACGCAGCTCGCGGTAGAGGAGCTCGTCGCCCTCCAGGTCCTGGACCTTGAGGTTCTTGAAGCGCGACCAGACCTCGTCCAGACGGTCGATCTCGCGCTGCGCACGGTCGCGCAGCTGCTTCATCTCGCGCTCGGCACCCTCGCGCACCTTGCGGCGCACGTCGGCCTTGGCGCCCTCGGCCTCCAGCTCGGCGAGGTCGTTCTCGAGCTTCTTGGCGCGGGCCTCCAGGTCGGAGTCGCGACGGTTCTCGATCTGCTGACGCTCGACGGAGACGTGCGCCTCCAGCGAGGGCAGGTCACGCGTACGACGCTCGTCGTCGACGTACGTGATCATGTACGCCGCGAAGTAGATGACCTTCTCCAGGTCCTTCGGGGCGAGGTCGAGCAGGTAGCCAAGGCGCGACGGAACGCCCTTGAAGTACCAGATGTGGGTGACGGGGGCGGCGAGCTCGATGTGGCCCATCCGCTCGCGGCGCACCTTGGCGCGGGTGACCTCGACGCCACACCGCTCACAGATGATGCCCTTGAAGCGGACGCGCTTGTACTTGCCGCAGTAGCACTCCCAGTCCCGGGTCGGACCGAAGATCTTCTCGCAGAAGAGTCCGTCCTTCTCGGGCTTCAGGGTGCGGTAGTTGATGGTCTCCGGCTTCTTGACCTCGCCGTGGCTCCACTGACGGATGTCGTCAGCGGTGGCCAGACCGATCCGGAGCTCGTCGAAGAAGTTGACGTCGAGCACTATGCGTCAATCCCTCTCAGGGTTGTAAGGCTTTGGGGTCTGATACGGGGGTCCTGGGGCCGGCGGGGGACTCAGTGGTGTTTCACCGAGTCCCCGCACCGGACTCCCGTCAGACCTCTTCGACGCTGCTCGGCTCGCGCCGGGACAGGTCGATGCCGAGCTCCTCCGCTGCGCGGAAGACGTCCTCGTCGGTGTCGCGCATCTCGATGGACATGCCGTCCGAGGACAGCACCTCCACGTTGAGGCACAGGGACTGCATCTCCTTGATGAGGACCTTGAAGGACTCGGGGATGCCGGGCTCAGGGATGTTCTCGCCCTTGACGATGGCCTCGTAGACCTTCACGCGGCCGGTCACGTCGTCGGACTTGATCGTCAGCAGCTCCTGGAGGGCGTACGCGGCGCCGTAAGCCTCCAGCGCCCACACCTCCATCTCGCCGAAGCGCTGGCCACCGAACTGGGCCTTACCACCCAGCGGCTGCTGGGTGATCATCGAGTACGGGCCGGTCGAACGCGCGTGCAGCTTGTCGTCGACCAGGTGGTGGAGCTTGAGGATGTACATGTACCCGACGGAGATCGGGTCCGGGAACGGCTCGCCGGAGCGGCCGTCGAACAGGCGCGCCTTGCCGGACGGGAGCACCATGCGCTCGCCGTCCCGGTTCGGGATGGTGTGCTGGAGCAGACCCGCGAGCTCGTCCTCACGCGCACCGTCGAAGACCGGGGTGGCGACGTTGGTGCCGGGGGCGACCTGGTCGGCGCCGATCGCCTGGAGGCGCTGCGCCCACTCGTCCGCGAGGCCGGAGACGTCCCAGCCGCGGCTGGCGAGCCAGCCGAGGTGGATCTCCAGGACCTGTCCCGGGTTCATTCGGGACGGGACACCCAGCGGGTTGAGGATGATGTCGACCGGAGTTCCGTCCTCGAGGAACGGCATGTCCTCGATCGGAAGGATCTTGGAGATGACACCCTTGTTGCCGTGACGGCCGGCGAGCTTGTCACCGTCGGTGATCTTGCGCTTCTGGGCGACGTAGACGCGGACCAGCTGGTTCACGCCCGGGGGAAGCTCGTCGCCCTCCTCGCGGTCGAAGACGCGGACGCCGATGATCTTGCCGATCTCGCCGTGCGGCACCTTCAGCGAGGTGTCACGGACCTCACGGGCCTTCTCACCGAAGATCGCGCGGAGCAGGCGCTCCTCCGGGGTCAGCTCGGTCTCACCCTTCGGGGTGACCTTGCCGACCAGGATGTCGCCGGCGACGACCTCGGCACCGATGCGGATGATGCCGCGCTCGTCGAGGTCCGCGAGGACCTCCTCGGAGACGTTCGGGATGTCCCGGGTGATCTCCTCGGGGCCGAGCTTGGTGTCACGGGCGTCGACCTCGTGCTCCTCGATGTGGATCGAGGAGAGGACGTCGTCCTGCACGAGGCGCTGCGACAGGATGATCGCGTCCTCGTAGTTGTGGCCCTCCCACGGCATGAACGCCACGAGGAGGTTCTTGCCGAGCGCCATCTCGCCGTCTTCGGTGGCGGGACCGTCGGCGAGGACCTGGCCCTCGATGACGCGCTGCCCCTCGTCCACGACGACCTTCTGGTTCACAGAGGTGCCCTGGTTGGAGCGGGAGAACTTGTGCAGGCGGTACGTGATGTACGTGCCGTCGTCGTTGGCGACCGTGATGTAGTCGGCCGACAGCTCCTGGACGACACCGTCCTTCTCGGCCTTGAGCACGTCGCCGGCGTCGGTGGCGCAGCGGTACTCCATGCCGGTGCCGACGAGCGGGGCCTCCGACTTAATGAGCGGGACGGCCTGACGCATCATGTTCGCGCCCATGAGGGCACGGTTGGCGTCGTCGTGCTCGAGGAAGGGGATCATGGCGGTCGCGACCGACACCATCTGGCGCGGCGAGACGTCCATGTAGTCCACGTCCGAGGGCTCGACGTAGTCGACCTCGCCGCCACGCTTACGGACCAGGACGCGCGGCTCGGTGAAGCGGAGCTCGTCGTTCAGGGTCGCGTTCGCCTGGGCGATGACGAAGCGGTCCTCCTCGTCGGCGGTGACGTAGTCGACCTCGTCGGTGACCTGGCCGTCGACGACCTTGCGGTACGGCGTCTCGATGAAGCCGAAGGGGTTGATCCGGCCGTACGAGGCGAGCGAACCGATCAGACCGATGTTCGGGCCTTCGGGGGTCTCGATCGGGCACATGCGTCCGTAGTGGGACGGGTGCACGTCTCGGACCTCGAAGCCGGCCCGCTCACGGGAGAGACCACCGGGACCCAGTGCCGAGAGACGACGCTTGTGCGTCAGACCCGACAGCGGGTTGTTCTGGTCCATGAACTGGGACAACTGGCTGGTGCCGAAGAACTCCTTGATGGAGGCGACGACCGGCCGGATGTTGATCAGGGTCTGCGGCGTGATCGCCTCGACGTCCTGGGTGGTCATCCGCTCGCGGACGACGCGCTCCATACGAGCCAGACCCGTGCGGACCTGGTTCTGGATGAGCTCGCCGACGTTGCGCAGACGACGGTTGCCGAAGTGGTCGATGTCGTCGGGCTCGACGACGATCTCGTTGCCGTTCTCGCCGACCGTCTCGGTCTCGCCCGCGTGGAGCTTCACGAGGTACTTGATCGTGGCGATGATGTCGTCGGTGGTGAGGACACCGGCGTCCAGCGGCTCGTCGGCGCCGAGCTTCTTGTTCACCTTGTAGCGGCCGACCTTCGCGAGGTCGTAGCGCTTCGGGTTGAAGTAGAGGTTCTCGAGCAGCGTCTGAGCGGCCTCACGGGTCGGCGGCTCGCCCGGACGCAGCTTGCGGTAGATGTCGAGCAGCGCGTCGTCCTGGCCCTGGGTGTGGTCCTTCTCCAGGGTGGCGCGCATCGACTCGTACTCGCCGAACTCCTGCAGGATCTGCTCGGTGGTCCAGCCGAGGGCCTTCAGGAGGACGGTGACGGACTGCTTGCGCTTGCGGTCGATGCGGACACCGACCAGGTCGCGCTTGTCGATCTCCATCTCCAGCCAGGCACCCCGGGACGGGATGATCTTGGCGGAGAAGATGTCCTTGTCGGACGTCTTGTCGATGGAGGAGTCGAAGTAGACACCGGGGGAACGGACCAGCTGCGACACCACGACACGCTCGGTGCCGTTGATGACGAAGGTGCCCTTGCTGGTCATGAGCGGGAAGTCGCCCATGAAGACAGTCTGGGACTTGATCTCGCCGGTCTCGTTGTTGGTGAACTCGGCGGTGACGAAGAGCGGGGCGCCGTACGTGAAGTCACGGTCCTTGCACTCGTCGATCGAGTTCTTCGGCGGCTCGAAGCGGTGGTCGCGGAAGGTCAGCGACATCGACCCGGAGAAGTCCTCGATCGGGGAGATCTCCTCGAAGATCTCCTCCAGACCGGACTTCGTGGGGACGTCCTGTCCCGACTCAAGGGCAGCCTCGACGCGAGCCTTCCAGGCGGCGTTGCCGAGCAGCCAGTCAAAGCTCTCGGTCTGCAGCGCGAGGAGGTTCGGAACCTCGAGGGGCTCCTTGATCTTTGCAAAGGAGATGCGCAGCGGGGCGGTGCTTGCGCCGTTGTTCGTATTGGTCGAGGCGTTGCGCGAGGCGGCCAAGAGGGGGTCCTTCCGAGGGCTCGGACTCACTACGCGCGTACCGGTCCCCAGCAACGCTTCACGGCAGACGTTTCCTGAGATGACCAAAAGGCCAGGTCAGACGGGGTCGGTCCACGAAGCTGATGCGAAGGTATGCCCCTGGTGACGGGCAGGAGGCAGCTAACAGGCAGCGCAAAGGGTCAGTGTAGCCACTTGGCTCACTGATGTCCAGGGCGACTTCTTCGCGACCCTCGTTGCTCTCAACTCCGCGGTACCTCGCGCCGTGCGGCGCACCTCGATACTGCCCGTTCAGTCGTCGATCCATGCCTCGGAAACGGATCGTTGTGACGACGCGTCCTGAGAATTGCGCGCTGCGTGCGGTTCGTCAAGACCCGCCGGTCTGCGGGGCGCACGGCGAAGATCACCATACTCCGCTTCCGGCGCCTCCCGGGTACCCCGCCACGCCGTCCCGGGAACGCCGAAAGGCGACCACCCAGAAGGGTGATCGCCTTTCGCTGCCCCCGCGTTACACGGGGGGCAGGAGTCAGCTACAGCGACTCGAAACGGTCTTACTTGACCGTGACGGAGGCGCCGGCGGCCTTGAGGGACTCGGCAGCCTTCTCGGCGGCCTCCTTCGCGACCTTCTCGAGGACCGGCTTCGGGGTGCCGTCGACGAGGTCCTTGGCCTCCTTGAGGCCCAGGGAGGTGAGCTCGCGCACGACCTTGATGACCTGGATCTTCTTGTCGCCGGCACCCTCGAGGATGACGTCGAACTCGTCCTGCTCCTCGGCCTGGGCGGCACCCTCGCCACCACCGACGGCGGGACCGGCAACGGCGACGGCCGCGGCGGCGGTGACGTCGAACTTCTCCTCGAAGGCCTTCACGAACTCGGAGAGCTCGATGAGGGTCATCTCCTCGAACTGGGCGAGGAGGTCGTCCTGAGAGAGCTTCGCCATGATGGGCGATCCTTCCACTAATCTCGGCAGGTGCCGATGTGTCTATAGAGGCGGGCGTAACGGCCCGCTACGACCCGCGCACTAGGCGGCGCGGATCAATGCGCGAGCCGAATTACTCGGCACCGCCCTGCTCGGCGAGCTTGACGCGAAGCGCTTCCGCAGTGCGGACGAACTTCGACGGCAGCGCCTGGAAGAGCGAGGCAGCCTGAGACTGCTTGCCCTTGAAGGCACCGGCCAGCTTGCTGAGCAGAACCTCGCGGGACTCGAGGTCCGCAAGCTTCTTGATGTCGTCGGCGGAGAGAGCCTTACCGTCAAGGACACCGGCCTTGATGATGAGGTTCGGGTTCTCCTTGGCGAAGTCACGCAGGGCCTTCGCCGACTCCACCGGGTCACCGGTGACGAAGGCGACCGCGGTCGGACCAGCGAAGTGCTCGTCCAGTGCGGTGATCCCGGCCTCGTTGGCCGCAATCTTGGTCAGCGTGTTCTTCACCACGGCGTACTGGGCGTTCTCACCGAGGGAACGACGCAGCGTCTTGAGCTGCGCGACGGTGAGACCCCGGTACTCGGTCAGCACGGCGGCGTTGGAGCTCTGGAACGCGTCCTTGAGCTCGGCCACCGATGCAGCCTTGTTGGGCGTCGGCATAGTGCTTCAGCCTCCTTCCGGGTGATGAGGACCGCTCAGAAGGGGACTGAACAAAACAAAACGCCCCGGGCGCAGGCGCACGGGGCTGAGCTCGACCGAATCGTGAAATCCGGGAACCTTCCACAGTCACCTGCGCGGGTCGTCCGTCGTGAGCGGATCCTTCGGCCACCGCACCCGGTAAGGGCACAGCAACGACCAGCGGTCTTTGGCTTCTGTGGAAGCGTACGTGATGGCCTGGGCCAGGAGCAAATCAGCCCCTGCCGAGGCGCTTCAGGAGATCCACGAAGGCGACGGTCTCGCCGGCGGGCGGGGCCTGGACTGCGGCCTCGGCGCCGAAGTCGGAGTACTTCGTGGTGAGCGCGGTGCTGGTCCCGCCGGCCTCCGAAGCGACGCGGGTCTCCATCGGGTAGCCGTCCGCGCCGATCCAGACCTGCACGAACGTGCCGTCGGGAAGCTCGCCCTCGTACCCCTGCGCCCCCTTGAAGTCGCCGCGCGTCCCGGGGCCGAGGTGCTTGACCGCCGACGACCCGGCGAGGAGGCCGAGCTCCTTGGGCAGGTCCATGTTCGCGGCCGTCAGACCGCCGGTCAGCTGGACCGTCAGCTCGTCCCCGCCGGCGGCGCCCCCGGCCTCCACCTTCAGCCAGCGCTTGCCGCCCGTCTGCGCGGTGAGCCCCTTGCCCAGGTCCACATAGGTGGCCTCGCCGGCCGTGACCACGCGCGTCTCGACGGGAGCGCCGGGGATGTCGGCCAGGTACGACGAGTCGAAGACCTTCAGATCGGCGGCCACGGGACCCCACGCCTGGACACCGGTGAACGTGCTGCCGCCCGGCGCCTTCCCACCCCCCACGGTGAGGCGCATCTCGACCTTGGCGCTCTTCGCCGCCGAGGTCCTGGCGTACGCGGCCCGGACGGCCTTCGCGGCCTCCTCCGGGCTCTGGGTGGCCTGCGCGCCCGGCTGCGCCGTCGCGGAGGCCCCGGCCGCCTTCGTACCGCCGTCGCCGTCCTGACACCCCACGGCACCCGCCACGACGGCGAGGGCCACCACGGCGTACCTCCATCGGCTCCTGCTCGTCACGGTTCCCCACCCCTTGATCGTTCTCGTGCACGAAACCGGCCCCGCACCTCCGGAGAGGTGCGGGGCCGGCTGACCACTCAGCGAGCCTGTGGGGCTCAGACCGCGGCCGGGTCCTCCTCGACGAGGAGGTTGCGGGTGCGGTTGGAGTCCAGCGGGATGCCGGGGCCCATCGTCGTCGTGAGGGCCGCCTTCTTGATGTAGCGACCCTTCGCGGCGGACGGCTTCAGACGGAGGATCTCCTCCAGGGCCGCGGCGTAGTTCTCGACCAGCTTCGTCTCGTCGAAGGAGACCTTGCCGATGATGAAGTGGAGGTTCGAGTGCTTGTCGACGCGGAACTCGATCTTGCCGCCCTTGATGTCGTTGACAGCCTTCGCGACATCGGGGGTGACGGTGCCGACCTTGGGGTTCGGCATGAGACCACGCGGGCCGAGGACGCGGCCGAGGCGGCCGACCTTGCCCATGAGGTCCGGGGTGGCCACAACGGCGTCGAACTCGTTCAGGCGGTTGCCCTTGGAGATCTCGTCGATGAGCTCGTCGGAGCCGACGATGTCGGCACCCGCGGCGATCGCGGCCTCGGCACGCTCACCGGTCGCGAAGACCAGGACCCGGGCGGTCTTGCCGGTGCCGTGCGGGAGGTTCACGGTGCCACGGACCATCTGGTCGGCCTTGCGCGGGTCGACACCCAGGCGGAAGGCGACCTCGACGGTGCCGTCGAACTTCGTGGTGGCGGTCTCCTTGGCGAGGCGGACGGCCTCGAGGGGAGCGTAGAGCCGCTCGCGGTCGATCTTGGCGTCCGCGTTGCGGAGAGCCTTGCTGCGCTTCACTGCTTCTCCTGTGGTTCAGGGGTGGAGTCGTGGTGCGGGCCGCGCCGGCCCTACCACTGAAAGGTCAAACGGGGGGTGATCAGCCCTCGACCGTGATGCCCATGGAGCGGGCGGTGCCAGCGATGATCTTGGACGCGGCGTCCAGGTCGTTGGCGTTGAGGTCGGGGAGCTTGACCGTGGCGATCTCGCGGACCTGGGCGGCCGTGAGCTTGGCGACCTTGGTCTTGTGCGGCTCGCCGGAGCCCTTCTCCACACCCGCGGCCTTGAGGATCAGCTTGGCGGCCGGCGGAGTCTTGGTGATGAAGGTGAAGGTGCGGTCTTCGTAGACCGTGATCTCCACCGGCACGACCATGCCACGCTGCGACTCGGTCGCGGCGTTGTAGGCCTTGCAGAACTCCATGATGTTGACGCCGTGCTGACCGAGCGCGGGGCCGACCGGCGGGGCCGGGTTGGCCGCACCGGCGTTGATCTGGAGCTTGATAAGCCCCGTGACCTTCTTCTTCTTGGGAGGCATTGCTCTCTCCGGGTCCTAGTGAGAGTGTTCAGCCCGCCTTCCGGTCATCCGGATGCAGGCATACCGCACAACGATAACGGGTATAGACGTGCGGCTAAAAACCGAGCAGGTCAGAGCGGCTGCGAGAGCCACTCTGACCTGGTCGGAAGACGGTGAGATCAGTTCTTCTGGATCTGGTCGAAGCTGAGCTCGACCGGGGTCTCGCGACCGAAGATCTCGACGAGGCCCTTGACCTTCTTGGAGTCCGGGTTGATCTCGTTGATCGTGGCCTGGAGCGTCGCGAACGGGCCGTCGGTGACGGTGACCGAGTCGCCGACCTCGAAGTCCAGGACCTGGACCTCCAGCTTGCGGGCCGGAGCCGGCTTGCCCTCGGCCTCGGCGGCCTCGCGGGCGGCCTTCTCCTCGGCCTCCGGGGCGAGCATCTTGACGATCTCGTCCAGGGTCAGCGGGTACGGGTCGTAGGCGTTGCCCACGAAGCCGGTGACGCCGGGGGTGTTGCGGACGACGCCCCAGGACTCGTTCGTCAGGTCCATGCGGACGAGGACGTAGCCGGGGAGCTTGTTCTGCTTGACGTTCTTCCGCTCGCCGCCCTTGATCTGGACGATCTCTTCCTCGGGGACCTCGGCCTGGTAGATGAAGTCCTCGACGTTGAGCGAGACGGCACGCTGCTCGAGGTTGGCCTTCACGCGCTTCTCGTAGCCCGCGTAGGTGTGGATGACGTACCACTCGCCGGGGAGGGTGCGGAGCTCCTCGCGGAGCGCGGCGACCGGGTCGACCGGGGCGGCCGGCTCGGCCTCCTCCTCGGTCTCGTCCTCGGCCTCGACGGTGTCGTCCTCGTCGGCCTCGTCCGCAGCGTCCTCGTCCTCGTCGACCTCGTCGACCTCGACGTCCTCGTCCGCAGCGTCCTCAGCAGCGTCGACCTCGACGTCCTCGACGTCCTCGTCGGCGGCCTCGACGATGTCCAGCTCGTCCTCGACGGACTCGGACTCGAAGGCGTCGTTCAGGTTCGCGTCAGACACGGTGGCTGCTTCTTCCTGCGATACAGATGGGTGGAACAAAAAGTCAGCCGAAGACGTACTTGACTGCTTCCTGGAAGCCATAGTCAATCACGGTGACAAGGCCGATCATGATGACGACGAAGAC
This sequence comes from Streptomyces nymphaeiformis, assembly GCF_014203895.1. Classification (GTDB taxonomy): domain Bacteria; phylum Actinomycetota; class Actinomycetes; order Streptomycetales; family Streptomycetaceae; genus Streptomyces; species Streptomyces nymphaeiformis. The sequence goes on from NZ_JACHJY010000006.1 coordinate 466,108, forward strand.
AATCACCACGGACGTGTACGACGTCAGCTGGTTGCGCGTGGGCCAGACGACCTTGCGGAGCTCCGCGATGATCTGGCGGTAGAAGAGCGCGAGACGGCCCAGAGGGCCCTTCTTTCCGCGCTTGCCGCCCTTACGGGACTTCTTCTTCGACTCGGTGGTCTCGTCATCGGCATCAGGCATGTCGATGGAGCCTACGGCGTCCGTCACGATCTCTCACCTGATTCCGGGTCGGCCGTGCCGCGCCCGGGTGGAGCCGCACGGCGGTGCAATGAAGTACGTACACATGCGCACAACACCTGGCGGTGTGTGTAGCAGGGCCGGAGGGACTTGAACCCCCAACCGCCGGTTTTGGAGACCGGTGCTCTACCAATTGAGCTACGACCCTTTGTCGGTGCCCCTCAACCTACCGCATCGTGAGATGTGGTCGCTGTGGGCCAACGAGGAGTGAGCATACGTGGTCAGGGGCCCCTACGTCGAACAGGAACTGCGCCGACCTGCCGTCGGAAGCGCGTACGACCGGGAATGACCGTTCCTGTCCGGTCCGTGAAACCCGTGTGCCGGGCCCTTACGGGGTCTGGGACGATGGCCGCATGAGCGCTGCTACCCCTCCCACCGAGCGTCGGGTCTCCGCCCGGATCGGTGCGATCTCCGAGTCCGCCACCCTCGCCGTCGACGCCAAGGCCAAGGCACTCAAGGCCGCCGGTCGCCCGGTGATCGGTTTCGGCGCGGGTGAGCCCGACTTCCCGACCCCGGACTACATCGTCGAGGCGGCCGTCGAGGCCTGCAAGAACCCCAAGTACCACCGCTACACGCCGGCCGGCGGTCTGCCCGAGCTGAAGGCCGCGATCGCCGCCAAGACGCTGCGCGACTCCGGCTACGAGGTCGACGCCTCCCAGGTCCTGGTGACCAACGGCGGCAAGCAGGCGATCTACGAGGCCTTCGCCGCGATCCTCGACCCGGGCGACGAGGTCATCGTCCCGGCGCCGTACTGGACGACGTACCCCGAGTCGATCCGCCTCGCGGGCGGCGTCCCGGTGGAGGTCGTCGCCGACGAGACCACCGGCTACCGGGTCTCGGTGGAGCAGCTGGAGGCGGCGCGCACGGAGAAGACCAAGGTCGTCCTCTTCGTCTCCCCCTCGAACCCGACCGGCGCGGTCTACAGCGAGGCGGACGCCGAGGCGATCGGCCGCTGGGCCGTCGAGCACGGTCTGTGGGTCCTGACGGACGAGATCTACGAGCACCTGGTCTACGGCGACGCGAAGTTCACCTCGCTGCCGACGCTGGTGCCCGAGCTGCGCGACAAGTGCATCGTGGTCAACGGCGTGGCGAAGACGTACGCGATGACGGGCTGGCGCGTCGGGTGGATCGTCGGCCCGAAGGACGTCGTGAAGGCCGCGACGAACCTGCAGTCGCACGCCACGTCCAACGTGAGCAACGTCGCGCAGGTCGCCGCGCTCGCCGCCGTCTCGGGCAACCTGGACGCGGTCGCGAAGATGCGCGAGGCCTTCGACCGCCGCCGCCAGACGATCGTGCGGATGCTGAACGAGATCGAGGGCGTGTACTGCCCGACGCCGGAGGGCGCGTTCTACGCGTACCCGTCGGTGAAGGCGCTGCTCGGCAAGGAGATCCGCGGCAAGCGCCCGCAGACCTCGGTCGAGCTGGCCGCCCTGATCCTGGACGAGGCCGAGGTCGCGGTCGTCCCGGGCGAGGCCTTCGGCACCCCGGGCTACCTGCGCCTTTCCTACGCGCTGGGCGACGAGGACCTGGTGGAGGGCGTGTCCCGGATCCAGAAGCTCCTCGCCGAGGCGCGCGACTGAGCTGGCGACGTTGCTGGCTGGGCCCCTGGTTCTCCGGAACCGGGGGCCCGTTTTTACGTTCTAGCAAGGTCCCGATCGGGGAAACGGACTGTATTCGTCCATTCGGGTGCGGCAGTATCGGGCAATGGAGCACCCACGCGATCTCACCCTGCTGCCCAAGGCCCATCTGCACCTGCACTTCACCGGCTCGATGCGGCCCACGACGCTGCTCGAACTCGCCGACAAGTACGGCGTGCACCTCCCGGAGGCGCTCAAGAGCGGTACGCCTCCCAGGCTGCGGGCCACCGACGAGCGCGGCTGGTTCCGCTTCCAGCGGCTGTACGACATCGCCCGCTCCTGCCTGCGCGCGCCGGAGGACATCCAGCGCCTGGTCCGGGAGGCGGCCCAGGAGGACGTCAGGGACGGCTCGGGGTGGCTGGAGATCCAGGTCGACCCCACCTCGTACGCCCCGCACCTGGGCGGTCTGATCCCGGCCCTGGAGATCATCCTGGACGCGGTCGACGCGGCCTCCAGGGAGACCGGGCTCGGGATGCGGGTGCTCGTCGCGGCGAACCGGATGAAGCACCCCCTGGAGGCGCGGACCCTGGCCCGGCTCGCAGTGCGCTTCGCGGACCGGGGCGTGGTCGGTTTCGGGCTCTCCAACGACGAACGGCGGGGCATGGCCCGGGACTTCGACCGGGCCTTCGCGATCGCGCGGGAGGGCGGCCTCCTGGCGGCCCCGCACGGCGGAGAGCTGACGGGGCCCTCGTCCGTACGGGACTGCCTGGACGATCTGCGGGCGGCGCGGGTCGGGCACGGGGTGCGGTCGGCGGAGGACCCGCGGCTGCTGCGGAAGCTCGCCGAGCGGGGCGTGACCTGCGAGGTCTGCCCGGCGTCGAACGTGGCGCTCGGGGTGTACGAGAAGCACGAGGACGTCCCCCTGCGGACCCTGTTCGAGGCCGGGGTGCCGATGGCGCTCGGCGCGGACGACCCGCTGCTCTTCGGCTCGCGTCTCGCCGCCCAGTACGAGATCGCGCGGAAGCACCACGGGTTCACGGACGCGGAACTGGCGGAGCTGGCCCGTCAGTCGGTGCGGGGCTCGGCGGCGCCGGAGGACGTCCGGGCGAAGCTGCTGGCGGGGATCGACGACTGGATCAGCTGCTGATCCCCGCGAGGAGGGTCCGGGCGAGGGCGCGGGCGAAGTCGTCGAGGGAGTCCGGCGGCCGGCGGTCCGGGGCCATCTCCCAGGCGAAGGAGCGCTGCACACAGGCTCCGAGGAGCAGGGACGCGGCGGCCACCGGGTCGGCGTCGGCGCTGATGCGGCCGTGCCGCTGCTCGGCGCGGAGGTAGGCGGCGAGGCCTTCGATGGGCTTGTGGGGGCCCATCCCGTACGTGCGCATGGCCTCCTCGTGGCGCCGCTTGAGCTGCGGTTCCGCGTAGAGGGACGCGACGACCGGGAAGGTCTGCTCGTAGAAGAGCGCGGCCTGCCGGGCGACCCGGGTGAGGTTCTCCTCGACGGTGCGGCCGCCGGGGTCGGCGGCGAGCGCGCCGAGGAGCCCGCCGAGCTGGGGAAGTCGCTCGTTCAGGACGGCCAGGAAGAGCTCCTCCTTGCTGCTGAAGTACTTGTAGAGCGCGGCTTCCGAGCAGCCGGCCGCCTTGGCGATCTCCTTGGTGGTGGTCCGGGCGAGCCCCGCCGTGCGCATGAGGTCGCGGGCGGCGTCGACGATCCGGGTGCGGGTCGGCTTCTGTTCCATGCATCCTCCAGCCACGCTTGACGTACGAGTGAGTATCCACTCACCCTGGGGGTGAGTGAATACTTACCCACCCGGGGAGGGTGCGACATGAAGCTCACAGTCTTCGGCGCGACCGGCGGCATCGGCCAGGAGATCGTCCGGCAGGCCCTGGCCTCGGGCCACGAGGTCACGGCGGTCGTGCGGGATCCGGCGCGGCTCACGGTGACCGGCACGCGCCTCACGGTCCGGCGGGCCGACCTGTCCGACCCCGAGGCCCTGCGCGGGGCCGTCGCGGGCCGGGACGCGGTGCTCTCGGGCCTCGGGGCCCGCAGCCGCGCGGACGCGGGCGTGACCGCGCGCCTCACCCGCTCGGTGCTCGCGGCGATGGAGGCCGAGAAGACCCGCCGGCTCCTGGTGGTCAGCGCGGCCCCGCTCGGCCCGGTCCCGGACGGTCAGGCCCTCGTGGACAAGGCGGTCCTGGCGATCATCAACAACGTCCTCAAGGACGTCTACGCCGATCTGCGGGTCATGGAGTCGGACCTCGCCGCGAGCGCCACCGACTGGACCTCCGTACGCCCGCCCAAGCTGACGAACAAGCCCGGCACGGGCCGGTACCGCAAGGTCGTCGGCGGCACCCCGTCCCGGGGCCGCTCCCTGGCCCGCGCCGACGTGGCACACGCGATGCTGGCGATGATCGACGACCCCGCGACGGTCGGGCAGGGCGTCGGCGTCGCGTACTGAGGCCTAGAGCTCGACCCCGACGGTCACCGGCTCGTTGACGAGGGTGACCCCGAAGGCCTCCCGTACGCCGGCGACGACCTCGCGGGCGAGGGCCAGGAGGTCCTCGGTGGTCGCCTCGCCTCGGTTGGTGAGGGCGAGCGTGTGCTTGGTGGAGATCCGGGCGGGCCCGGATCCGTACCCCTTGGTGAAGCCGGCCTTGTCGATCAGCCAGGCCGCCGAGGTCTTCACGGCGCCGTCCTCGCCCGCCGGGAAGGCCGGCGCGGCGACGTCGGGGCCGAGCCGCTCCGCCACGCGCGCGCGGAAGGTCTCGTACTCCCCCGCCGTGAGGATCGGGTTGGTGAAGAAGGATCCCGCGGACCAGGTGTCGTGGTCTTCTGCAGCCAGGACCATGCCCTTGCTCGCGCGGAGCCTGAGGACGCTCTCGCGGGCGGTGGCGAGGGGCACCCGGTCCCCGGCCTCGACGCCCAGGGCTCGGGCGGTCTCGGGGTACTTGATCGGCGCGGACAGCCCGTCCGCGTCCTCCAGCTCGAAGCGGACCCGCAGCACGACGTACCGGTCGGGCTGGTCCTTGAAGAGGCTGTGCCGGTACGAGAAGGCGCACTCGGCGTTCGCGAGGGTGACGGTCTCCTCGGCGCGCCGGTCGTAGGCGACGACCTCGCTGATGGTGGCGGAGACGTCCTGCCCGTACGCGCCGACGTTCTGGATCGGGGTCGCGCCGGCCGAGCCGGGGATGCCGGCCAGGCACTCGATCCCGGCGAGCCCGGCCTCGACGGTCCGCGCCACGGCGTCCGTCCAGACCTCTCCGGCGGCGAGCTCCAGGCGGGTTCCGTCGAGCGAGAACCCGGTGGTGGCGATGCGCAGCGCGGTGCCGTCGAAGCCCTTGTCCCCGATGACCAGGTTGGAACCGCCGCCGATGATCAGCAGCGGGGTCCCGGCGGCGTCGGCCTCACGGACCGCCGCGACCACCTCGTCGTCGGTGGTGGCGGTGACGAGCCGGGTGGCGGGCCCGCCGAGCCGGAAGGTGGTCAGGGGCGCGAGGGGGGCGTCGTTGAGGAGCTGCACGCGCTCAAGAGTACGTTCCACTCGCGGACGGAACGTTCCATCCGCGAGTGGAACAAACAGCCGTCAGGCCAGCCGGACCACGGCCCGGCTCATGCCGAGGACCTTCTGTCCGGCGCTCATGGCCGTGATGTCGACCCGCACCTGCTGGTCGTCCAGCTTCGCGGCGACCTTGGCGGAGACCTCGATCAGGGCGCCGGTCCCGTCGTTGGGGACGACGACCGGCTTGGTGAAGCGGACGCCGTACTCGACGACGGCGGCGGGGTCGCCGGCCCAGTCGGTGACGACGCGGATCGCCTCGGCCATGGTGAACATGCCGTGGGCGATGACGTCCGGGAGGCCGACCTCGACCGCGAACTTCTCGTTCCAGTGGATGGGGTTGAAGTCCCCGGAGGCGCCGGCGTACTGCACGAGCGTGGCGCGGGTCACGGGGAAGGTCTGCGCGGGCAGCTCGGTGCCGACCTCGACCTCGTCGTAGGCGATCTTCGCGGTCATGGTCAGGCCCCCTCGGGTGCGCGGGAGACGAGCTTGGTCCAGGCGGTGACGACGTGTTCGCCGGAGGCGTCGTGGACCTCGCCGCGGATGTCCAGGATGTCGTTGCCGGCGAGGGACTTGATCGCCTCGATGGTGGAGGTGACCGAGAGCCGGTCCCCGGCGTGGACGGGCCGGGTGTAGGCGAACTTCTGGTCGCCGTGGACGACGCGGCTGTAGTCGAGACCCAGCTGCGGGTCCTCGATGACGGCCCCGGCGGCCTTGAATGTGATGGCGAACACGAAAGTGGGCGGGGCGATCACATCGGAATGTCCGAGCGCCTTGGCCGCCTCGGTGTCGGTGTACGCGGGATTCGCGTCACCGATCGCCTCGGCGAACTCGCGGATCTTCTCGCGGCCGACCTCGTAGGGCGGGGTGGGCGGATAGGTCCGGCCCACGAAGGACTGGTCGAGCGCCATGGACTCGATACCTCCTGGATTTGTTGCCGATGCCTGTCGGGGGGAGCCGACAAACGACACGAGGCCGCCCCCGAGTGGGGACGGCCTCGTGTACGAGCCTGATTAGCGCGTCTCGCGGTGCGCGGTGTGCGAGTTGCAGCGGGGGCAGTGCTTCTTCATCTCAAGACGGTCCGGGTTGTTACGCCGGTTCTTCTTGGTGATGTAGTTCCGCTCCTTGCACTCCACGCAGGCCAGCGTGATCTTCGGGCGGACGTCGGTGGCAGCCACGTGAGTGCTCCTTGACGGACGGATGGACGGATGAACGCATAGAAGAGTAGCCGATCGTAGGACCGACCCCACAATCGGCTACTGTCTGTAGCGGTGACCGGACTTGAACCGGTGACACAGCGATTATGAGCCGCTTGCTCTACCGACTGAGCTACACCGCTTTGATGATCCGGATCCCGCCCGAAGGCGGGATCCCTCTCACCAGAGCCCCAATACGGAATCGAACCGTAGACCTTCTCCTTACCATGGAGACGCTCTACCGACTGAGCTATTGGGGCGAGCGAGGAAGACATTACACGGTCTCCGGCCCATCACCCAAATCCGTTTCCCCGACCCCCCGCGACGGCCCTCATCAGGCGTCCCGTACGCCACTCGTGGCCTCATCGGTACGACTTTTGCCGCTCCTCCCCGAAGGCCGCTCCGAGCGCCCCTAGGCTCGGTCCCACGCTTCGTGATCTTGAGCTTGAGGAGCCTTGAGGAGCCCGATGTCAGCCGACAGCAAGCAGCCCCAGCCACCCGAGGACGGGGCCGCCACCACCGCCGACTCGACCTCGCTCCTGCTCTCCCACGCCCGGCTCACCGACGGGAGGACCGTGGACGTCCGGCTCGTCGGCGGCCGCATCGAGGCCGTCGGCACCGCGGGCAGCCTCACCGCCGTGGGTGCGCGCGTGGACCTCGCCGGCTACCTCCTGCTGCCCGCCGCCGCCGAACCCCACGCCCACGCCGACACGGCGCTCTCCGCCGACACCCCGGGCCCCGTCTCGTACGCCCCCGAGGACGTGCAGCGGCGGGCCACCGAGGCGGCGCTGCTCCAGCTCGGCCACGGCGCGACGGCGCTCCGCGCGCACGTGCGCATCGGCGACGTCCACGGGCTCGGCCCGCTCGAAGCGGTGCTCCAGGCCCGGCGCTCGCTGCGCGGCCTCGCCGACCTGACGGCCGTCGCCGTGCCCCGGCTGCTCACCGGCGTCGCGGGCGCGGACGGGCTCGCGACGCTGCGGGACGCGGTGAAGATGGGCGCCGGCGTGGTCGGCGGCTGCCCGGACCTCGACCCGGACCCGACCGGGTACGTGGAGGCCGTCCTGGAGGTCGCCGCCGAACACGGCGTCCCCGTCGACCTGCACACCGACGGGGACGACCCGGCGCGGCTCGCCCGGCTCGCGGCGATGGCCGGCGGGCTGTGGCCCGGGGTGACGATCGGGCCGTGCGCGGGGCTCGCCCGGCTTCCCGCCGCCGCGGCCCGGCGGGCGGCGGACCAGCTGGCGGCGGCCGGCGTGACCGTGGTCTGCCTGCCCCAGGGCGGATGCGGGGCGACCGAGGTGCGCGGCACCGCCCCCGTACGGCTGCTGCGGGCGGCCGGGGTGCGGGTCGCGGCGGGCAGCGGGGCGCTGCGGGACGTGGCCAACCCGGTGGGGCGCGGGGACCCGCTGGAGGCGGCCTACCTCCTCGCCTCGCTCGGCGGACTGCCGCCCGAGGAGGCGTACGGGGCGGTGAGCACGCACGCGCGCGCGGCCATGGGCCTGCCGGAGGTGCGGGTGGAGGCCGGCTTCCCCGCGGAGCTGCTCGCGGTGCGGGGCGAGCGCCTGGCGGGCGTGCTGTCCCTCGCGTACAGCCGGATCGTGGTGCACCGGGGGCGGGTGGTGGCCCGGACGAGCGCGGTGCGGGAGTACTGCGACTCGGCGGCGGCCCTGGACCTGCCCCGGCAGGCGCGTCCCGAGCGCCCCGAGCGCCCGGAGCGGCCGCCCGAGCCGGGGGGCCCTCCGGCCGGACCCGACGTACGGTCGTGAGTATGCGCATCGTCATCGCTGGAGGACACGGACAGATCGCCCTGCGCCTGGAGCGGCTGCTCTCGGCGGCGGGGCACGAGGTCGCGGGGATCATCCGCAACCCGGAACAGGACGACGACCTGCGGGAGGCGGGCGCGGAGCCCGTCGTGCTCGACCTGGAGTCGGCGTCGGTCGAGATGGTCGCCGCGGTGCTCCAGGGCGCCGACGCGGCCGTCTTCGCGGCGGGCGCGGGTCCGGGCAGCGGCTCCGCCCGCAAGGACTCGGTGGACCGGGCGGCCGCGGTGCTGTTCGCGGACGCGGCGGAACGCGCGGGCGTGCGGCGCTACCTCGTCGTCTCCTCGATGGGCGCGGACGCCTCCCACCCGGGCGACGGCGTCTTCGACGCCTACCTCCGCGCGAAGGGCGCGGCCGACGACGACGTCCGCGCGCGTACGGCCCTGGAGTGGACGATCCTGCGCCCCGGCTCCCTGACGGACGACGCGGGCACGGGCATGGTCCGCCTGGAGGCCCGTACGGGCCGCGGACCGGTCCCGAGGGACGACGTGGCCGCGGTCCTCGCGGAACTCATCGACACGCCGGCCACGGCCGGCCTCACCCTGGAACTGGTCGCCGGCTCGGTGCCGCTCTCGGTCGCGGTGAAGGACGTGGCCGGCAATTGACGCCGATCGCCCCCGGAAAGCCGATCGTCCCCGGAAACGAGTGAAGGTCCCCGGTGCAAGCACCGGGGACCTTCTTCACGTGGCGACGCCAGGATTCGAACCTGGGTAGGCTAAGCCGACGGATTTACAGTCCGCTCCCATTGGCCACTCGGGCACATCGCCATGGGTTCGCTGCCTTGGTTCACCGCGTTTCTGCGGTGTTCCCCGGCAACGACGTAAACAATACCTGATCCCCGGGGGTGGTTCGCCACCCGGTTGATCAGCGGTTCGGCCGGCGGCTCACCCCCTAGGCTTCTGGGGTACCCCACAGCATCCGAGCAAGGAGCCACGAGTCATGGCCGACTCCAGTTTCGACATCGTCTCCAAGGTCGATCGGCAGGAGGTCGACAACGCCCTCAACCAGGCCGTGAAGGAGATCTCGCAGCGCTACGACTTCAAGGGCACCAACGCCTCGATCTCCTGGTCGGGCGAGAAGATCCTGATGCAGGCGAACGGCGACGAGCGCGTCAAGGCGATCCTCGACATCTTCCAGTCCAAGCTGATCAAGCGCGGGATCTCGCTCAAGTCGCTGGACGTCGAGGGCGAGCCGCAGCTGTCCGGCAAGGAGTACAAGCTCTTCGCCTCCGTCCAGGAGGGCATCTCCCAGGAGAACGCCAAGAAGGTCGCGAAGGCCATCCGCGACGAGGGCCCCAAGGGCGTCAAGGCGCAGGTCCAGGGCGACGAGCTGCGGGTCAGCTCGAAGAGCCGGGACGACCTGCAGGCCGTGCAGGCGCTGCTCAAGGGCAAGGACTTCGACTTCGCGATCCAGTTCGTGAACTACCGCTGACCCCGTGGGCAGGTCGTGAGGGTGGTGTCCGAATACCGCCAGCCACGGGCTCGGCGGTCCCCGCACACTGGGTCTCGGAAAGACCCGTACGGGGAGAGGAACCAGCCATGACCGTGTACGCGTACGTCGACGGCCCCCTGGGCGAGATGCTGCTCGTCGGACAGCTCGCCGAAGGGGGCCGAGCCGTGCTGCGCTCGCTGTCCCTGCCGGGGCAGAAGGGCGCCGTCGAGGTCGAGGACGGCTGGACGCTCGCACCCGGGGCGTTCGCCGAGGCCGCCGGGCAGCTGGGCGAGTACTTCGCCGGCCGCCGGGACCGGTTCGACCTGCCGCTCGCCGGCGACACCGGGACCGCGTTCCAGCGGCGCGTCTGGCGGGCCCTGGAGGAGATCCCGTACGGGACGACCGTCTCGTACGGGGAGATCGCCCGGCGCGTCGGCTCGACCGGCTCCGGAGTACGGGCCGTGGGCACCGCGATCGGGCGCAATCCGCTGCTCGTGGTGCGGCCCTGCCACCGGGTGATCGGCGCCGACGGGAGCCTGCGGGGGTACGCCGCCGGCCTGGAGCGCAAGGAGCGGCTCCTGGGGCTCGAAGGGGCCCTCGCCGGGGCCCACGCGTGACCGAGGGGCTCTTCCCCCGCGAGCGGGCCGCCGTGGCGCCCGGAGCGGTGCACGTGCCCGCGTGGCTCCCCTTCGCGCGCCAGCGGGAGCTGGTCGACGCCTGCCGGGAATGGGGGCGCGGGCCCTACCCGTACCGGCAGACCGTGCTGCCCGGCGGCGGCGTGATGTCGGTGCGCTCGCTGGCCCTGGGGCGGCAGTGGGTGCCGTACCGCTACCTCGACACGGTCGGGGTCCCGCTGCCGGAGTGGCTGGTCGCCCTCGGCCGGGAGGCGCTCGTCGAGGCCTACGGCGCGCACGGCGGCTTCACCCCCGACACCGCGCTCGTGAACTTCTACGCGCCCGGCGCGCGGATGGGCATGCACCAGGACCGGGAGGAGCGCTCCGGGGCGCCGGTGGTGTCGCTGAGCCTCGGGGACCGGTGCGTGTTCCGCTTCGGGAACGAGGAGAACCGCGGCCGGCCGTACCAGGACGTCGATCTGGTCTCCGGTGACCTCTTCGTCTTCGGCGGGGCTTCGCGGTGGGTTCACCACGGGGTTCCCCGGGTGTTCCCGGGGACGGCCGACCCGGCGCTCGGCCTGGCCGGACGCCTGAACCTCACGCTCAGGGAGACCGGGCTCAGCGTCTAATGTGCGGAGCATGACACCGGAACTGCGCCGCTCGCTGGGCCTCTTCGACGCGGTCGTGATCGGGTTGGGCTCGATGATCGGCGCGGGGATCTTCGTCGCGCTCGGACCCGCCGCGGGCGCCGCCGGTTCCGGACCCGGACTGCTCTGGGCGCTCGGGCTCGCCGCCGTCGTGGCGTACTGCAACGCCATGTCCTCGGCGCGGCTCGCCGCCCGCTACCCCGCCTCCGGTGGCACGTACGTGTACGGTCGCGAACGCCTCGGCTCCTTCTGGGGGTACCTGGCCGGCTGGGCGTTCGTCGCCGGCAAGACCGCCTCGTGCGCGGCGATGGCGCTCACCGTCGGTTCGTACGTGTGGCCGGAGCAGGCGCACGCGGTGGCCGTCGCCGCCGTGGTGGCCCTGACGGCCGTCAACTACACGGGAGTCCAGAAGTCGGCGCTCCTCACCCGGGTGATCGTGGCGCTCGTCCTGGCCGTCCTCGCGTGCGTGGTCACGGCCTCCCTCACGGCCGGCGGGACGGGGCTCTCGGCCCCCGGCGGAGAGCTCACGACCGGCGGGGTGCTCCAGGCCGCGGGTTTGCTCTTCTTCGCGTTCGCGGGGTACGCGCGGATCGCCACGCTCGGCGAGGAGGTCCGCGATCCGGCCCGCACGATCCCCCGCGCGGTGCCGCTCGCGCTCGGCATCACGCTCGCCGTCTACGCGCTCGTCGCGGTGAGCGTCCTGACGGTCCTCGGCCCCTCCGCCCTCGCCTCCTCCCCCGCGCCGCTCGCCGACGCGGCCCGGGCGGCGGACGCGGACCGGCTGGTGCCGCTGGTCACGGTCGGCGCGGCGGTGGCCGCCCTGGGCTCTCTGGTCTCCCTGATCCTCGGGGTGTCCCGTACGACCCTGGCGATGGCCCGCGACGCGTACCTGCCGACGGCCCTCGCGGCCGTGCACCCGCGCTTCCAGGTCCCCCACCGGGCCGAGCTCGCGGTGGGCGCGGTGGTGGCCGTGGTGGCGGCGACGGTGGACGTGCGGGGCGCGATCGGCTTCTCGTCCTTCGGCGTCCTCGTCTACTACGGCATCGCGAACGCCTCGGCCTGGACCCTGGGCGCCCGCACCCGCGCCCTGTCCGCGATCGGCCTCGCCGGCTGCGCCGCCCTGGCCTTCGCCCTCCCCCTGGGCTCGGTCCTGGCGGGCTCGGGGGTGGTGGCGGCGGGCGTGGTGGCCTGGGCGACAAGCCGCGGCCGCGCGGTACCGCCGGGACGATGAGCCCCCCGTACCGTCAGCGGCCCGCGTAGCCGAAGGCCTCGTCCGTGCGGACGATCTCCTTGCCCAGGGGCAGGAGCGACACCGGGATCAGCTTGAAGTTCGCGATGCCCAGCGGGATGCCGATGATCGTGATGCAGAGGACGATGCCGGTGGTGATGTGGCCGAGCGCCAGCCACCAGCCCGCGAGGACCAGCCACAGCACGTTGCCGACGCAGGACGGCGCGCCCGCGTCGCGCCGGTCGACGACCGTGCGGCCGAAGGGCCACAGGGCGTACACGCCGATGCGGAAGGCGGCGAGGCCGAAGGGGATGCCGATGATCGTGATGCAGAGCAGGACGCCCGCGAGCATGTAGCCCACGAACATCCAGAGCCCGCACAGGACCAGCCAGATGATGTTGAGGATCGTCTTCACGGGCGTCTACCTGCCATCTGTTCGAGCCGGGCGATGCGCTCGGCCATCGGCGGATGGGTGGAGAACATCTTCGACAGCCCCTGCCCGGGGCGGAAGGGGTTGGCGATCATCATGTGGCTCGCCGTCTCGATCCTCGGCTCGGGCGGCAGCGGCAGCTGCTTGGTGCCGGCCTCCAGCTTCCGCAGGGCGCTGGCGAGGGCCAGCGGGTCCCCGGTGAGCTGGGCCCCGGACGCGTCGGCCTCGTACTCGCGGGAGCGGGAGATCGCGAGCTGGATGATCGAGGCGGCGATCGGACCGAGGATGAGGATCAGCAGGTAGCCGAGGATGCCGGGGCCGTCGTCGTCGTTGGAGCGGCCGACGGGGATCAGCCAGGCGAAGTTGACCAGGAACATGATCACGGAGGCGAGCGCTCCGGCGACCGAGGAGATCAGGATGTCCCGGTTGTAGACGTGGCTCAGCTCGTGCCCGATGACCCCGCGCAGCTCCCGCTCGTCGAGGATCGCGAGGATGCCCTCGGTGCAGCAGACGGCGGCGTTGCGCGGGTTGCGGCCGGTCGCGAAGGCGTTGGGCGCCTGCGTCGGCGAGATGTAGAGCCGGGGCATGGGCTGACGCGCCTGCGTGGAGAGCTCGCGCACCATCCGGTAGAGCGCGGGGGCCTCGAACTCGCTCACCGGCCGGGCGCGCATGGCCCGCAGCGCCAGCTTGTCGCTGTTCCAGTAGGCGTACGCGTTGGTGCCGAGCGCCACGACCAGCGCGACGATCAGCCCCGTACGCCCGAAGAAGCTGCCGATGACGATGATGAGGGCCGAGAGCCCTCCGAGGAGGACCGCGGTCCTCAGCCCGTTGTGCCGGCGGTGCACGGTACGCCCTCCAGGTGGTGCGGCGGGGGAACCCTTGACCTCGTGGTGGTCTACTCGTCCAGTGGACCTTCCCGTACTGGTCAACGCCAGGCGGGAGGTCCGGGTTCCCCGGCGCGCACGGGGTGCCGTGTGGGCCGTACGGGTGAAGGCGCCCCCCTAGCGGGCGGCGGGGATCTTCTCCAGGCCGAGGGCGACCGGCTCGACCTCGCTGGTGCAGTGGGCGCAGCGGGAGGCGATGGCCGGGATCTCGGTGAAGCAGCGGGGGCAGTCGCGCTTCTCCGCCTTGGGGTCCTTCGCCTCCTCCTTGGCGAACTTCTCCTGGATCTTCGTCATGGGGACGACGATGAGGAAGTAGAGGACCGCGGCGGTGATCACGAACGCTATGGCGGCGGCGATCGCCAGACCGTACGGGAAGTCGGTCTTGCCGATGGTGAACTTGGCCTCGCTGAAGTCGCCGACCGAGCCCGTCGCGAGACCGATGAGCGGGGTGATGAACGCCTTGCTGAAGCCGGTGACGACGGCCGTGAACGCGGAGCCGACGGCCAGACCGATGGCCATCGAGACGACGTTCCCGCGAAGTATGAAGTCCTTGAATCCGTTCAGCACGGGGTGTTGCTCCTCGGTGTTCTCTGTGGGGGGGTCAGAACAGGGTGGTCGCCGCGAAGCGGAGGACGAACTGCGGGTAGCCCGACAGGACGACTCCGGCGACGGCGGTCAGCGCGATCGCCAGGGTGATCGGCGCGGGGGCCGTGTGCCGGACGGGCGTGCCCGCCGGTGCGCCTTCCGGCGCGCCTTCCGGCGCGCGGAAGAGCAGGGCCGTCCAGCGCAGGTAGTAGTACAGCGCGATCACGACGTTGACGCCCATGATCACGGCCAGCCACCCGAGGCCCGCGTCGACGGCCGCCGAGAAGACGGTCACCTTGGCGAAGAGGCCGATGATACCCGGGGGCAAACCGGCCAGATTTAGGAGGAAGAACCCGAGGGTGAGGGCGGCGCCGGGGCTCGTGGCGTACAGGCCGCGGAAGTCGGAGATCCGGGCCTCGGGGTGCGTACGGGCGACGAGCGCGACGACGGCGAAGGCGCCGAGGTTCACGACGGCGTACATGAGGGCGTACGCGACGGTGGAGCCGATCTGGTCGTCGCTGGAGTACGCGGCGGCCGCGATCGGCACCAGGAGGTAGCCGGCCTGGGCGACGGAGGACCAGGCGAGCAGCCGGACGGCGCTCCGCGCGCGCGTGGCCGACTGGCGGAGCGCGGCGACGTTCCCGGCGGTCATGGTGAGCGCGGCGAGGGCGGCGAGCGCCGGGCCCCACACGTCCGCGTACGAGGGGAAGGCGACGACGGTCACCAGGATGAGGCCGGTGAAGCCGACGGCCTTGCCGACGACGGACAGGTAGGCCGCGACGGGCAGCGGGGCGCCGACGTAGGTGTCGGGGACCCAGAAGTGGAAGGGGACGGCGGCCGTCTTGAAGGCGAAGCCGACGAGGGTGAGGGCGACGCCGGCCTCGGCGAGGGTCTGGAGCTGCCCCGGGACGTCGTCGAGGCTCTGGGCGATCTCCGTGAGGTGGAGGGTGCCGGTGGCCGCGTACACGAAGCTGACGCCGAGCAGGGTGACGGCGGTCGCGGTGACGGACGAGAGGAAGAACTTGAGCGCGGCCTCGCCGGACATGCGGTCGCCGCGCTTGAGGCCGACGAGGGCGAACGCGGGCAGCGAGGCCACTTCGAGGGCGACGACGAGGGTGGCGAGGTCGCGGGAGGCGGGCAGCAGGGCGGCGCCCGCGGCCGAGGAGAGCAGCAGGAACCAGAACTCGCCGGCCGGGAGCTTCTCGCGGGTCGCCTCCATGGAGAGGAGCGCGGTGAGCAGCGCTCCGGCGAGGACGAGGAACTGGATGACGAGGGTGAACTCGTCGGCGGTGTAACTGCACGCCTTGACCTGGGTGGCGGCGGTGAGACAGAAGGTCTCCCGGTCGCCCGATCGCAGCGGCAGGAGGAGGGCGAGGGCGGCGGCGAGGCCGCCGATCGCGGTCCAGCCGAGGAGCTGCTTGCGCTCCTGCGGGAGGAAGAGGTCGGCGACGAGGACGACGAGCGCGACCACGGCGGTGAGGGTCGGGGGCGCGATCGTGAGCCAGTCGACGGACTGGACGAGGGACGTCATCGGGGTCCTCCCGCGAGGAGCTGCTGGACGGCCGGGTCGGTGAGGCCGAGGAGGACGGCGGGCCAGAGTCCGGCGAGGACGGTGAGGGCGACGAGCGGGGTCCAGGCGGCGAACTCGTACCCCTGGACGTCGGCGATCGCCGTCTCCCCCGCGGGTCGCGGGCCGCCCATGCAGACGCGGCGGACGACGAGGAGGAGGTAGGCGGCGGTGAGGAGGGTGCCGAAGGCGCCGATCGCCATGAAGGTGAGGAAGGCGGGACGGCTGAGGCCCTCGGCCGGGTCGAAGGCGCCGAACAGGGCGAGCATCTCGCCCCAGAAGCCGGCGAGGCCGGGCAGTCCGAGGGAGGCGACGGCGGCGAAGGCGAGGAGGGCGCCGAGGCGGGGGGCGCGGCCGTAGAGGGCGGCGCCGGTGGCTCCGGCGAGGGTGTCGAGGTCGGCGGTGCCGTAGCGGTCCTTGACGGCGCCGACCAGGAAGAAGAGGAGGCCGGTGACGAGGCCGTGGGCGATGTTGGCGAAGAGGGCGCCGTTGACCCCGGTGGGGGTCATGGTGGCGATGCCGAGGAGCACGAAGCCCATGTGGCCGACGGAGGAGTACGCGATGAGGCGCTTGAGGTCGCCCTTGTTGCCGGGCTTCACGAGGGCGAGGCAGGCGAGCGATCCGTAGATGATCCCGGCGACGGCGAAGGCCGCGAGGTACGGGGCGAAGGTCGCCATGCCCTCGGGGGCGATCGGCAGCACGATCCGGACGAAGCCGTACGTGCCCATCTTGAGCAGGACGCCGGCGAGGAGGACGGAGCCGACGGTCGGGGCGGCGGTGTGGGCGTCCGGGAGCCAGCTGTGCAGCGGCCACATCGGGGTCTTCACGGCGAGCCCGAGACCGATCGCGAGAACGGCGATGACCTGCACGGACGTGGTCAGTCCGCGGCCGTTGTCGGTGGCGAGTGCCACCATGTCGAACGTGCCCGCCTTCAGACCGATGAGGAGCAGGCCGAGCAGCATGACGACGGAGCCGAGCAGCGTGTAGAGGATGAACTTCCAGGCGGCGGCCTGCCTGCCCTCGCCGCCCCAGCGGGCGATGAGGAAGTACATCGGGACGAGGACCATCTCGAAGGCCAGGAAGAACAGGACGAGGTCGAGGACGGCGAAGGTGGCGAGGGTGCCGGACTCCAGGACGAGCAGCAGGGCGACGAAGGCCTTCGGGGACGGGCCCGACGGCATCTTGAAGTAGCTGTAGAGCGCGCAGAGGAAGGTCAGCAGCGCGGTCAGGACCAGGAGGGGGAGGGAGATGCCGTCGACACCGAGGTGGATGCGCACGTCGAGTGCCCTGATCCAGCTGATGTCCGTCGTGGCCTGCATCTTCGACGGGTGGTCGTGGTCGAAGCCGAGCGCGAGGACGAGCGCGGCCAGCAGGATGACGCCGGTGACGGTGACGCCGTGGCGGAGCACGGCCTGGTCGGGTGACCTCCCCTTCAGCCCGGGCGGGGCGGGCAGGAGAGCGGCGGCGGCGCCGAGGAGCGGGCCGGCGACGATCAACGCCAGGAGGAACTGCATCACGGATTCGCTGATATCGATCACGGCTCACGCTCCGGCGACGGCGTTGGCGAGGGCGACGGCGACGATCGCCAGGACGACGGAGCCGGCGAGCAGGGCGCTCAGGTAGGTCTGCACGTTGCCGGTCTGGGCGCGGCGGACGAGCCAGCCGAGCCCCTTGGCGGAGTTCCCCGCGGCGCTCACGTAGGTGTCGACGACCTCGCGGTCCAGGAAGCGGACCAGGGAGGCGGCGGCGAGTACGGGGCGGACGAAGGCGGTCCGGTAGACGGCGTCCAGGTGGAAGCCGTCGGCGGCCGCGCCGTGCAGCGGCCCCAGGAGGGCGCGGCCGGGGTCGGCCGGGTCCTCGGCGGGGTGCGGCAGGTGCAGCGCCTCGGCCTCGACCTGACCCGCCTCGGCGTCCGGGTGGGCGACGTGCGGGACGGGGGCCGTGACCGGGGTGCGGGCGGCGAGGGTGCGCCAGACCGCGTAGGTGATGACGGCTCCGGCGGCGGCGAGACCGGTGCCGAGGACGGCGGTGGTCAGTGTCGGGGTCAGCGGGTGCCCGTCGAACCAGTCGTCGAGGTGGGTGACGGTCAGACCGAAGCCGAGGGAGGGGATCGCGAGGACCCACAGGACGCTCGTCATGGCGATCGGCTGACGCCCGTGGTCGGGGGCCTCGGGGCCTCGGCCGCGGAAGGTCCGAAGCCAGAGGCGGAGCGCGTAGGCGGCGGTGAGCAGGGCGGTGAGGAGGCCGGCGACGAGGACGATCCAGCCGGCTCCGGCGGGGGCGACGTCCCGCTCGCCGAGGGCGGTGTGCTCGGCGGCCACGAGGACGGCCTCCTTGGAGAAGAAGCCGGCGAAGGGTGGGACCGCGGCGAGCGCGAGCAGGGCGACGGTCATCGTCCAGTACGCGTCGGGGATGCGCTTCGCGAGGCCGCTCATGCGGGACATGGCGGTGAGCGAGTTCGTACCGGCGGCGTGGATGACCGCGCCGGCGGCGAGGAACAGCAGCGCCTTGAACGCGGCGTGCGAGAGGAGGTGGAAGACGGCGGCACCCCGGTCGCCGACGGCGAGGGCGCCGGCCATGTAGCCGAGCTGGCCGATCGTCGAGTAGGCGAGGACCCGCTTGATGTCGTCCTGGGCGAGCGCGGCGAGCCCCGAGCCGACCATCGTGATCGCGGCCATCACGGCGAGCACGGTCATCGCGGCGGCGGAGGCGGCGAAGACGGGCAGCAGCCGGGCGACGAAGTAGATGCCGGCGGCGACCATCGTCGCCGCGTGGATGAGCGCGGAGACGGGGGTGGGGCCGGCCATGGCGTCCGGGAGCCAGGTGTGGAGCGGGAACTGCGCGGACTTGCCCGCGACGCCGGCGAGCAGCAGCAGCGCGACCAGGGTGGGGTGGTCGATGCCGCCGCTCGCGACGGCGCCGAGGACGCCCGTGATCCGGAACGTGCCCGCGTCGGCACCGAGCGCGAAGAGGCCGATGAGGAAGGGGACGTCACCGAGCTTGGTGACGAGGAAGGCCTTGAGGGAGGCGGACCGCGCCTCGGGGGTCTCCCAGTAGTGGCCGACGAGGAAGTACGAGCAGATGCCCATGATCTCCCAGCCGACCAGGAGCACCATCAGGTCGCCGGAGTAGACGACGACCAGCATCGCGGAGGTGAAGAGGGAGACGAGCGCGGCGTACGAGGGGTAGCGCGGGTCGTCGCGGAGGTATCCGGTCGAGTAGATCTGCACGCAGGTCGCGATCACGCCGACGAGGACGGCGACGAGCGCGGCGAACCCGTCGATGTGGAGGCTCAGGTCGATGGGGACGGAGCCCGTGGGCGTGAGCTGAGTGGCGGCGTCGATCGCCTTCCCCCCGCCCTGGCGGGCGGCGACGACGGCGGCCAGGACCGCGGCGGCGAGCGTCGGCAGCACGGCCAGCGGGCGGACGAAGCCGGGCGCGGTGCGGCCGAGCAGGAGTCCGGCGGCGGAGCCGAGGAAGGGGAGGAGGGGGACGAGGACGGCGAGGGTGGTCGTGGTCACGCGGCGGCCTCGGCCTTCTCCTCGGCGGACGGCTGTTCCCCGGCCGCCGGCTGTTCCTTGGTGTCGCGGAGCCGGTCGATGTCCGAGGTGCCGCGGTTGCGGTGGACCATCAGGACGATCGAGAGACCGATGCCGATCTCCGCGGCGGCGATGGCGATGGTGAAGAGGGTGAGCGCCTGGCCGGCGTGGAGGGTGTCGCGGAGCCAGACGTCGAAGGCGACCAGGTTGAGGTTGACGGCGTTGAGCATCAGCTCGACGGACATCAGGACCAGGATCGCGTTGCGGCGGGCGAGGACGCCGTACAGGCCGACGGCGAAGAGGAGGGCGGCGAGGACGGCCGGGTAGGCGAGGTGCATCAGCTCTCGTCCTCCTTCTTCTTCCGCGAGAGGACGATCGCGCCGACCAGGGCGGCGAGGAGCAGCACCGACAGCGCCTCGAAGGGCAGCACCCAGTGCTGGAAGAGGATCTGGCCCATCACGTCCGTGGAGCCCTGGGCGGGCCCGTCGAGATCGATCCAGGTCGTGCGGAACGCGTCGACGACGACCCAGACGAGGGCCGCCGCGGCGGCCAGGGCGACGGCGAGGGCGACCGGCCGGTTGCCGGAGTCGGCGTCCGGGGAGCGGCCGACGGGGGCCTTGGTGAGCATGAGACCGAAGAGGAGGAGCACCACGACGGAACCGACGTAGATCAGGACCTGGACCCAGGCGATGAACTCGGCGGTCAGGAGGAGGTACTCGACGGCGAGCCCGCCGAGCGCCACGACCAGCCAGAGGGCGGCGTGCACCAGCTGGCGGGTGGTGACGGTGAGGAGGGCGGCGCCGAGGGTGGCGAGGCCGACGAGGAGGAAGGCGACCTCGACGCCGGTGGGCGAGAGGAAGCCGTGGGCGGCCGTCCGAGCCGCTTCTGCTGCGAGGGTCACTGCTGGTCCTCCGTGGCTGCCGCCTGCGCGGCGGCGGCCTTCTCCGCCGCCTTGCGGGCCGCGGCGATCTCCTTCGGCTCCTCCGCGCGCGGGTCGAGCGCGGGCGGCTCGGGGACCGTCCACATCCACTCGCGGAGCTTGTCGCGCTCGTGGGTGAGCTCGTGGATGTCGGTCTCCGCGTACTCGAACTCGGGCGACCAGAACAGGGCGTCGAAGGGGCAGACCTCGATGCAGATGCCGCAGTACATGCAGAGCGAGAAGTCGATGGCGAAGCGGTCGAGGACGTTCCGGCTGCGCTCGCGGCCGCCGGGGGCGGCGGGCGGCACCGTCTCCTTGTGGGAGTCGATGTAGATGCACCAGTCGGGGCACTCACGGGCGCAGAGCATGCAGACCGTGCAGTTCTCCTCGAACAGGCCGATGACCCCGCGGGTGCGGGGCGGCAGCTCGGGCTGCACGTCCGGGTACTGCGCGGTGACGTTCTTGCGCGTCATCGTGCGGAGGGTGACGGCGAGGCCCTTGGCGAGGCCGGAGCCGGGGATGGGCATTAGTTGATCGCCACCTTCACGATGCCGGTGAGCGCGATCTGCGCGAGCGCGAGCGGGACGAGGGTCGTCCAGGCGAGCTTCTGGAGCTGGTCCTCGCGCAGGCGCGGGTAGGACACCCGCAGCCAGATCACGACGAACGCGAGGACGGCGGTCTTCAGGAGGGTCCAGACCCAGCCGAGGCCGTCGGCGCCGAAGGGGCCGTGCCAGCCGCCGAGGAAGAGGACGGTGGTGAGACCGCAGAGGACGACGATGCCCGCGTACTCGGCGAGCAGGAAGAGCGCGAAGCGGAGACCGGTGTACTCGGTGTACGCGCCGAAGATGATCTCCGAGTCGGCGATGGGCATGTCGAACGGGGGCCGCTGGAGCTCGGCGAGTCCGGCGACGAAGAACACGAGGGCGCCGACGATCTGCCACGGCACCCACCACCAGTGGAAGCCGTTCAGGATGCCGGGCAGCGACACGGTGCCGGCGGCCATCGCGACGGACGCGGCGGCGAGCAGCATCGGGAGCTCGTACGCGAGGAGCTGGGCGGCGGTACGGAGGGCGCCGAGCAGCGAGAACTTGTTCGCGGACGCCCAGCCGGCCATCAGGCTGCCGAGGATGCCGACGCCCATGACGGCGAGCACGAAGAAGATGCCGGCGTCGACGACCTGCCCGACGGCGCCTTCACCGGGCCCGATCGGGATCGCGAGCAGGACGAGCAGATACGGGAGGAGGGCGACGGCCGGCGCGAGCTGGAAGACGCGGCGGTCGGCGTCCTTCGGGACGACGTCCTCCTTCTGCGCGAACTTCACGCCGTCGGCGACGAGCTGGGCCCAGCCGTGGAAGCCACCGGCGTACATGGGGCCGAGCCGGCCCTGCATGTGCGCCATGACCTTGTGCTCGGTCTGCCCGACGACGAGCGGGAGCACGAGGAAGCACACGAAGACGACGACCAGCCGGAGGGCGACGTCAAGCACGTCGTTCACGCGGGATCGCCTCCGGCGGGGTTGTTGGTGTCGTCCTCGGTGCCGTCCGGCCCGGGGGGCGGCTCGGCGGGGGTCCGGTCTTGGTCAGACGGGGCGTCCGGGGCCCCGGCCGGGGCGGGGGCCTCGGGCTCGGGCTCGGGGGCCGGGGTGTCCGCACCGGCGGGGGTGTCCGGCTCGGGGGGCGCGTCCGGGGCCTCCGGCCCGGGGGCCTGGCCGGCCACCGGAACCGAGGCATCCGGTTCAGGCGCCGAGGCCTCCGCCGGGGCGTCAGGCTCGGGCGCCGGAGTCGCCGCCGCAGCCGGGGCCTCCGGCCCGGAGGCCTGACTGGCCCCCGGAACCGGGGCATCCGGTTCAGGCGCCGAGGCCTCGGCCGGGGCCTCCGACTCGGGGGTCGGGGGTTCCGTTGTCGGGGTCCCGGGGCCGGCGGGCGGCGTCGGGGCTTCGTCGTCGAAGGCCGGGCGGGCGTGGTGCCAGGGGGCGTCCGAGCTGCGGGTGCGCGGGGTGGCGGCCGCCGCGCGGGGCGCGGGGCCGTCCGTGTCCGGGGCCGTCTGGCCGCCGGTCTCCGGGGCCGTCTGGCTCGCCGAGCCGTCCGCTGCCGAGCGGGAGCGGCGCGGCGGGCGGGCCGCGGAGGCCGGGGGTTCGGTGGTCGCATCCGGCTCCGGGGCCGACTGGCTCACCGAGCCCTCGGACGCCGAGCGGGAGCGGCGCGGCGGGCGGGCCGCGGAGGCCGGGGCCTCCGTGGACGCGGCCGGCTCCGGGGGCGCCTGGCTCGCGGAGCCGTCGGCCGCCGTGCGGGCTCGGCGGGCCGGAGTGCCCGGCTCTGTGACCGCCTGGCTTGCCGAGCCCTCCGTGACCGAGCGGGAGCGGCGGGCCGGAGCGGCCGGCTCCGGGGCCTGGCTCGTCGAGCCCTCTGTGGTCGTGCGGGTTCGGCGCACCGGGCGGTCGCCCGCTGTCGCGCGGGCCGGGCGGGTCGGGGCCGGGGGGAGCTGGCCCTTCAGGGGGCCCCATTCGTTGGGGTCCGGGACGCCCGGCGGGAGCATCTGGCGGCGCTTCGGACCGCCGCCGTCGTGCGACTCGCCCGGCTCCTTCGCGCCCGGCCACGCCTTGGCGACCCGCGCCGCGAGGACGAAGTCCTTGCGCAGCGGGTGGCCCTCGAAGTTCTCGGGGAGGAGGAGGGGGACCAGGTGCGGGTGGCCCTCGAAGTCCACGCCGAACATCTCGTGGGTCTCGCGCTCGTGCCAGCCCGCGCCCGCGTACACCCCGATCGCCGTCGGCAGGACGGCCGCCTCGTGCGGGACCGTCGTGCGGAGGAGGAGGCGCTGCGGGTGGCCGGATCCCAGCGCCACCACGTGCGCGCAGACACGGAAGCCCGTGCCCGGCTCGTCCACCGCGCTCAGCCAGTCGAAGTACGTGCAGCCCAGGACGTCCCGGGCGGTCTCCAGCGCCGTGAGCCAGGCCGTCGGCGGGACGTCGACCGTCAGCAGGTCGTACGCCCGCTCCGCCGTCGCCTCCTCGCCGAAGATCTCCGTCACGGAGTCCGGGAGGGAGTCGTAGCCGGTCATGCCTTGCCTCCCGGCGGGGGCGTCAGCGGGCTCGTCAGCTGGGAGACCGTCGCGGCGGTCCCGTACCGCTCGGCCAGGCTCTCCCTCGCGATCTTCTCCTGGAGTTTGAGGATGCCCTGGAGCAGCGCCTCCGGGCGCGGCGGGCAGCCGGGAACGTACACGTCGACCGGAATGATCTGGTCCACGCCCTTGGTGACCGAGTACGAGTCCCAGTACGGGCCGCCGCAGTTCGAGCAGGCACCGAACGAGATCACGTACTTCGGTTCCGGCATCTGCTCGTACAGACGCTTCACGGCCGGCGCCATCTTGTCCGTCACCGTGCCCGAGACGATCATCAGGTCGGCCTGACGCGGTCCCGGGGCGAACGGGATCACGCCGAGCCGGATGAAGTCGTGCCGGGCCATCGACGCGGCGATGAACTCGATCGCGCAGCAGGCGAGGCCGAAGTTGAAGACCCACAGGCTGTAGCGGCGGCCCCAGTTCAGGACCACCTTCATCGGCTCGGGGGCCAGGCGGGCCAGCGGCCCCAGCTTCGGGGCGGGGAGCGGGGTCACGTCCATGTCAGGACGCCCTTCTTGTATGCGTAGAGCAGCCCCACGGCGAGGAAGCCCAGGAAGACGAACATCTCGACCAGGGTCGCGGCGCCGTAGCCGGGCGCCGCGAAGACGGTCGCCCAGGGGAAGAGGAAGATCGAGTCGACGGCGAAGATGACGTAGAGGAAGGCGTACACGTAGTAGCGGACCTGGGTGTGGGCCCAGCCCTCCCCCACGGGGTCGACACCGCACTCGTAGGTGAGGAGCTTCTCGGGCGTCGGCACGACCGGCCTGAGCAGCCGGTTCGCCGTGAACGCCACGGCCACGAAGAGCACGCCGACGACGGCGAGCAGGCCGACGACGGAGTACGTCTGGAAGTAGTCCGCCGCGTCGGCCGCGACAACGGTCGGTTCCCGCACGTCCGCCCCTCGGTCTCGGTGTCTCATCAGTCACTTCTTACGGACGCGAGTCTAGGCCCTGCTAAAGGGACCGTAAGCAGTCGCGGGTGCCTTCTCGGTTGCCTCACGAGTAGCTTCGCGGGGAGCCGGGCGGGTGCCCGGGCGGTGTCCCGCGAGCCCTCCGCCGGTGGGGATATCCCCCCTCCACCTCACCCACCTCCCCCATGGCGTCGGGCCGTCCCCGACCGGCAGTCTGGGGACCATGAGCGCCGATCTTGATCCCGTCGAGTCCCCCGAGGGCACCGAGTCACCCGACTCCCCCGGCTCCCCCGGCTCCGCCGAGGCCCCCCGTCCGCCGCTGCGGTTCGCCTACGGGAAGGAGACCTGGAAGGAGATCGCCTTCCTCCTCTCCAACCTCTTCACGGCACTGGCCGGTTTCGTCTACGCGGTCGTCAGCATCGCGCTCGGTGCGGGCCTCGCCGTCACCGTCATCGGGCTGCCGCTGCTCGCCCTCGGCCTCGGCGGCGCCCGTCTGATCGGCCGGTCGGAGCGGGCGCGGGCCCGCGCGCTCCTCGGCGTGCGGGTCGCCGAGCCCTCCCCGCTGCCGCGGCCCCGCGGCTTCTTCGGCTGGCTGTGGGCCTCCCTGAAGGACCCGGTGGCCTGGCGCACCCAGCTGTACGGGCTGATCCGGCTGCCCTGGGGGATCGTGACGTTCACCGTCGCGCTGGTCTCGCTCTTCGTCCTCTGGCCCGTCCTGCCCTTCCTGGCCCGCGGCCTGACCAACGCCGACCGGGGCATGGTCCGGGGGCTGCTCTCGCCCTCCGACGAGCTGGAGCGGCGGATCGCCGAGCTGGAGTCCGACCGCGGCGTCGTCGTCGACACCGCCGCCGCCGACCTGCGGCGCATCGAACGCGACCTGCACGACGGCGCCCAGGCCCGGCTCGTGGCCCTGGCGATGGGCCTCGGCCTCGCGAAGGAGAAGCTGCTCGAAGACCCCGAGGCCGCCGCGGCGATGGTCGACGAGGCACACGGCGAGGTGAAGCTCGCCCTCCAGGAGCTGCGGGACCTCGCCCGGGGCATCCACCCGGCGGTCCTCACCGACCGCGGCCTCGGCGCCGCCCTGTCCTCCGTCTCCGCGCGCTGCACGGTGCCGGTGAAGGTGAACGTCGACCTGGCGGAGCGGCCGGCCGAGGCGATCGAGGGCATCGCGTACTTCACCGTGTCCGAGCTCCTCCAGAACGTCTCCAAGCACGCGCGTGCCCGGTCCGCCTCCGTGGACGTGTGGCGTGCCGACGACCGGCTGCTGCTCCAGGTGCGCGACGACGGGGCCGGCGGGGCGCGTCTCGACGGCGGTACGGGCCTCGCGGGGCTCGCGGAGCGGCTCGGGGCGGTCGACGGGCTGCTCGTCGTCGACTCCCCCGAGGGCGGTCCGACGGTGGTCACGGCGGAGCTGCCGTGGCGCTCCCGACCGGCGGCGTGAGGCCGGCCCGCTGCTGCGGGTGCGGGGCGGCGGCTGTAGCGCTGGAGGCTCGGTGGCCGCTCCCATGGCCCTCCCCTGGGATCCCGTACCCCCTCGGTAGGGAAAACCCCCGCCCCCAGACGCCCACCCGCCTCATGGTCCCGCGGGGCGCCGGACGGAAGCCTGGAACACGTACCGCCCACCCCCTCCGAGCAGAGAAGGAACCCCGCGATGGCTGCCGCCTCCCACCCGCTCCGACTCCCCGCCGTGATCCGCGCGCCGTTCGAGGCCCGTACCTGGCGCGCCTTCGGGTACGTGCTGATCGGGCTGCCGCTGAGCGTCTTCTGGTTCGCGGTGTCCGTCTCCTTCGTCTCGCTCGGCGCCGGGCTGCTGATCACCTTCCTCGGCGTGCCGGTCCTGGCCGGGACGCTCGCGATGTGCCGGGGCTTCGGCGCGGTGGAGCGGGCCCGGGCGCGCGGGCTGCTCGGGCTCGACGTGGCCGCGCCGGATCCGGTGCGCGGGAAGACCGGCGGGGCGTTCTCGTGGATGGGGGCGATGCTGAAGAGCGGCGCGTCGTGGCGGCACCTGCTGTACGCGCTGCTTCACATGCCGTGGGCGGTGTTCTCCTTCTCGGTCACCGTGGCGCTGTGGAGCTGGGGCTGGTGTCTCTTCACGTACCCGCTGTGGCAGTGGGTGTTCCCCACGTGGGTGGGGCAGGACGGGATCCAGCTGTACGGGGACCGGACCCACGCCTTCTATCTCGACGCGCCGTTCGAGCTGGCCGTGACGAGCCTCATCGGGTTCGTGTTCGTCCTCGTCGGGCCGTGGGTGCTGCGCGGGCTCGTCTCCGTCGACCGGCTCCTCGTCTCCGGGCTCCTCGGCCCGTCGCGGCTCGCCTCGCGCGTCACGGAGCTGGAGTCGGACCGGGGTGTGGTCGTCGACACCGCCGCGGCGGACCTGCGGCGCATCGAGCGCGACCTGCACGACGGCGCCCAGGCCCGGCTCGCCGCGCTCGCCATGGACCTCGGGCTCGCGAAGGAGAAGCTGGCGGCCGACCCGCAGGCGGCGGCGGTGCTCGTCGACGAGGCGCACGGCGAGGTGAAGCTGGCCCTCCAGGAGCTGCGGGACCTCGCCCGGGGCATCCACCCGGCGGTCCTCACCGACCGGGGGCTCGACGCGGCGCTGTCGGCGGTGGCCTCCCGGTGCGCGGTCCCGGTGTCCGTGGACGTGGACCTGCCGGCCCGGCCGGTGCCGGCGATCGAGGGCATCGCGTACTTCACGGTCTCCGAGCTCCTCCAGAACGTCTCCCGGCACTCGGGGGCGCGGCGGGCGTGGGTGGACGTGTGGCGCACGGAGGACCGGCTGATGCTTCAGGTGCGGGACGACGGGGTGGGCGGCGCGGAGGCCGCCGGGGGCGGTCTGGCCGGGCTCTCGGAGCGGGTGGGGGCGGTGGACGGGGTCCTGGCGGTGGACTCCCCGACGGGGGGGCCGACGACGGTGACGGTGGAGCTGCCGTGGCGGGCGTAGCCGTCCGTTGTGGGCATGCGTTCCGCCGGGCGCGGGCCCACACGAGGCGGGGGCACCGGCCCCCAGGCGCGCGCCCGCATCCGCCCGCCCCGCGCACGCCCCCCAAGTGCCATGCTGGCCCCCTCTTCAAGTGACCGAAGCATGGGGGCGCAAGGCGTGAGTGGGCAGAGTGTGGCGGCGCGGGTACGGGTGGTCATCGCCGAGGATTCCGTGCTGCTCAGGGAGGGGCTGACCCGGCTCCTGACCGACCGGGGCCACGAGGTGGTCGCCGGGGTCGGGGACGGGGACGCGCTGGTGGAGACCGTCGCGGGGCTCGCCGAGGAGGGCGCCCTGCCGGACGTGGTCGTGGCCGACGTACGGATGCCGCCGACGCACACCGACGAGGGCGTGCGCGCGGCCGTGCGGCTGCGCAAGGACTTCCCGGGGCTCGGCGTCCTGGTCCTGTCGCAGTACGTGGAGGAGCAGTACGCCACCGAACTTCTGGCCGGTTCCAGCCGGGGTGTGGGATATCTCCTCAAGGACCGCGTCGCCGAGGTCCGCGAGTTCGTGGACGCGGTCGTGCGGGTCGCCGGGGGCGGTACGGCCCTGGATCCGGAGGTCGTGCAGCAGCTTCTCGGCCGGAGCCGTCAGCAGGACGTGCTGGCGAATCTGACCCCGCGCGAGCGGGAGGTCCTCGGGCTGATGGCGGAGGGCCGGACGAACTCGGCGATCGCGAAGGCGCTGGTCGTGAGTGACGGCGCGGTCGAGAAGCACATCAGCAACATCTTCCTGAAGCTCGGTCTCTCGCCGAGTGACGGCGATCACCGCCGGGTACTCGCCGTGCTGACGTACCTCAAGTCCTGAGCCGATCTGACGGCCTGTCAGATACGCTGGTCCTAGACCCAAAGGATGAGACGGAATACGACATTCCAGAACACTCCGGGTAGCGACAGACCGTGACGATTCAGGGCAAGAGGGAGTCTCAAAAAGAGGTCCATGATGTGAGAAGTCCCGGGAAGGGCCCCCTTACCGTCGTAGGGTGGGCCTCGGGACGGAAGGTGATCTCCGTACAGGGACCACCCGCCGCGCCCCGAGCCTTCTCCCCGCCTCCGGCGGAGAGTCCCCTTGCCGCGAGGGAGGTCCAGTTCAGTGACCAGCCAGGTCAGTAGCGAGGCCGGTGAGGCCCTGGTCGGGGAGCAGCGCAGCGCCCCGGCGTCGCCCCACCACGGCACCGAGAAGGAAGTGCGCCGGCTCGACCGGGTGATCATCCGCTTCGCGGGTGACTCCGGTGACGGCATGCAGCTGACAGGTGACCGCTTCACCTCGGAGACGGCGTCCTTCGGGAACGACCTCTCCACGCTGCCGAACTTCCCGGCCGAGATCCGGGCGCCTGCCGGAACCCTGCCGGGTGTCTCGTCCTTCCAGCTCCACTTCGCCGACCACGACATCCTGACCCCGGGCGACGCCCCGAACGTGCTGGTCGCGATGAACCCCGCCGCCCTCAAGGCGAACATCGGGGACGTGCCGCGCGGTGGCGAGATCATCGTCAACACCGACGAGTTCGCCAAGCGCGCCATGGCCAAGGTCGGGTACGCGACCTCGCCCCTGGAGGACGGGTCGCTCGACGGCTACCGGGTCCACCCGGTCCCGCTGACGACGCTGACCCTTGAGGCCCTCAAGGACTTCGGGCTCTCCCGGAAGGAGGCCGAGCGGAGCAAGAACATGTTCGCGCTCGGGCTGCTCTCCTGGATGTACCACCGGCCGACCGAGGGCACCGAGACCTTCCTGCGCCAGAAGTTCGCGAAGAAGCCGGAGATCGCCGAGGCCAACGTGGCCGCCTTCCGGGCCGGCTGGAACTTCGGCGAGACCACCGAGGACTTCGCCGTCTCCTACGAGGTCGCCCCCGCGACCCGGGCCTTCCCGACCGGCACGTACCGGAACATCTCCGGGAACCTGGCCCTGTCGTACGGCCTGATCGCCGCCGGCCGCCAGGCGGACCTGCCGCTCTACCTCGGCTCGTACCCGATCACCCCGGCCTCGGACATCCTGCACGAGCTCAGCAAGCACAAGAACTTCGGCGTGCGCACCTTCCAGGCCGAGGACGAGATCGCCGGCATCGGCGCCGCGCTCGGCGCCGCCTTCGGCGGCTCGCTGGCCGTCACGACCACCTCCGGCCCCGGTGTGGCGCTGAAGTCCGAGACCATCGGCCTCGCCGTCTCCCTGGAGCTGCCGCTCCTCGTCGTCGACATCCAGCGCGGCGGCCCGTCCACCGGTCTGCCGACCAAGACCGAGCAGGCCGACCTCCTCCAGGCGATGTACGGGCGCAACGGCGAGGCCCCGGTGCCGGTCGTGGCCCCGAAGACGCCGGCGGACTGCTTCGACGCGGCCCTCGACGCCGCCCGGATCGCCCTCACGTACCGCACGCCGGTCTTCCTGCTCTCCGACGGCTACCTGGCCAACGGCTCCGAGCCCTGGCGCATCCCGGACGTCGAGGAGCTCCCCGACCTGCGGACCCAGTTCGCCACCACGCCGAACCACACCCTGTCCGACGGCACCGAGGTCTTCTGGCCGTACAAGCGCGACCCCGAGACCCTCGCCCGCCCCTGGGCCGTGCCCGGCACCCCCGGTCTCGAACACCGCATCGGCGGCATCGAGAAGCAGGACGGCACGGGCAACATCTCGTACGACCCCGCCAACCACGAGTTCATGGTCCGCACCCGCCAGGCCAAGATCGACGGCATCGAGGTCCCCGACGTCGAGGTCGACGACCCGGACGGCGCGCGCACCCTCGTCCTCGGCTGGGGCTCCACCTACGGGCCGATCACGGCGGCCGTCCGCCGCATCCGGCGCGAGGGCGGCCACATCGCCCAGGCCCACCTCCGCCACCTCAACCCCTTCCCGAAGAACCTCGGCGAGGTGCTGAAGCGGTACGAGAAGGTCGTGATCCCCGAGATGAACCTCGGCCAGCTCGCCACCCTCGTCCGGGCGAAGTACCTCGTCGACGCCCGCAGCCACACCCAGGTCAACGGCATGCCGTTCAAGGCCGAGCAGCTCGCCGCCGCCCTCAAGGAGGTCATCGATGCCTGAGCCCCTGCTGCACCTGGTGCCGAAGGCCGAGGCCGCCCAGTCCATGAAGGACTTCAAGTCGGACCAGGAGGTCCGCTGGTGTCCCGGCTGCGGTGACTACGCGGTCCTCGCCGCCGTGCAGGGCTTCATGCCCGAGCTCGGTCTGGCGAAGGAGAACGTCGTCTTCGTCTCCGGCATCGGCTGCTCCTCCCGCTTCCCGTACTACATGAACACCTACGGGATGCACTCCATCCACGGCCGCGCCCCGGCCATCGCCACCGGTCTCGCCACCTCGCGCCGCGACCTGTCGGTATGGGTGGTCACGGGCGACGGCGACGCGCTGTCCATCGGCGGCAACCACCTCATCCACGCCCTGCGCCGCAACGTGAACCTGAAGATCCTGCTCTTCAACAACCGGATCTACGGACTCACCAAGGGCCAGTACAGCCCCACCTCCGAGCTCGGCAAGATCACCAAGTCGACCCCGATGGGCTCCCTCGACGCGCCCTTCAACCCGGTGTCGCTGGCGCTCGGCGCGGAGGCGTCCTTCGTGGCCCGCACGGTCGACTCCGACCGCAAGCACCTCACCGAGGTGCTCCGCCAGGCCTCCGAGCACAACGGCACGGCGCTCGTCGAGATCTACCAGAACTGCAACATCTTCAACGACGGCGCCTTCGAGGTCCTCAAGGACAAGGACCAGGCCAAGGAAGCCGTCATCCGCCTCGAACACGGGCAGCCGATCCGCTTCGGCGCCGAGAACGAGAAGGGCGTCCTCCGCGACCCGGCCACCGGCGACCTCCAGGTCGTCACGGTCACCCCGGAGAACGAGTCCCGGATCCTCGTCCACGACGCCCACGCGGCCACCCCGACGACGGCGTTCGCCCTCTCCCGCCTGGCCGACCCGGACACCCTGCACCAGACGCCCATCGGCGTCTTCCGCTCGGTGGACCGCCCGGTGTACGACACGCTCATGGCCGAGCAGCTGGAGACGGCGGTCGAACGGTACGGCAAGGGCGACCTGGGCCAGCTCCTCACCGGCAACGACACGTGGACGGTCGTCGGCTGACGGCCGCCCGCGCGGTCAGTCGCGCTTCGCTGCCTCGGCGAACGGGCCGAGGCAGCGGGGCTTTCCAGATCTGATCTGCCAGAGGGTCAGGCCTTCGAGCTGGCCTGTCGCGTTGCTGTAGGCCTTGGTGTTGTAGGACCTCGCCACCCCCCGGTACACCGCGTCGTCGTTTATTAACGCGTTCGCCACCGCCGCGCCCGAGCGCTCCGCGCTCCTCCTGGCGGCGGTGCGCAGCGCCTGCCCCATCCAGTTCAGGGCGTCGTACGACTCCACCGCGAACCGGTCGACCGGGTCTGTGGCCGCGATTCGCCAGCGCTTGCGGTACGCGGCCGCGAACGCCTTCGCGGCCGGGATCGTGTCGGGATCGGTGTAGCCCGTCCCGAAGTACCAGCCCTCGGCGGCCGGCCCCGCCACGGTGAGGAACTCCGGCTGGAGCGGGGGCTCTACACTCCCACACGGGCCCTGGAATCCCTGCTGCCGCAGGGCCTTCGCACACAGGGCGGCCCGGCGCGGCGACTTCCCCGCGTACATCACGCCCGTGGGGGAACTGGCGAGCGCGGCCCGGACCGCCGACCCGAAGTCCTCACTGTCCGCATCGACTTGGTGCACGGTCACCGTGCCGCCGGCGGGACGTCTGTCCTTCATGGTCCGGGCGACGGACCAGCCGTACGTGCCGCCGGCCCGGTCCTCGATGACGACGGTGCGGCCCAGTTGGTGCTCTTGGAGATAGCGGGCGAAGGGCACGACCGTCACCTCGGGGTAGGGCCGCAGCTCGAAGTACGTACGCATCTCCGGCCGCTGGCCCCGGATCGTCCCATCCGAGACCGATGCCACCACGCTCAGCATCGGCACCTTCTGATCGACGAGCACGTTCGCCGCCGCGATGGCCGTCTCGGTGGTCGTCGGGCCGAGCACGGCGACCAGGGACGGGGTCCGCAGGAAGGCGCGGGCCCCGGCGGCGGCCCGCTTCGGGTCTCCCCCGTCGTCCGTCACCTTGAGCACCAGGTCGAAAGGCCGGTCCTCGCGGGCGTTGAAGGTCTCTGCGGCGAGGCGCAGCCCGCGTTCCTGGGCGCGCCCGTCCGCCTTCGTCGGGCCGCTGAGGTCGGTCAGGACGCCGAGCGTGTACGCCGTCCGTACGGTCCCGCCGCCGCCCGTACCGCCTCCCGGGTCGCGGCCGAGCAGCCAGGCGGTGAGGCCACCCGTGCCCGCGACGGCCCCGGCTGCTCCGAGAGCGAGGAAGCGGCGGCGTGAAGTCCCCTGCGGCTCCTCGGGGTTGAGCATGGTCGGGTCGGCGACCGGCAGGTCGAGGACCCGCGACGACCGCTGGGCGATCAGCGCGGGCAGGCCGGCCGGCAGCCAGTTCCCGGCCGCCGGGCCCTCGTACGGGCCGAGGGCGTCCCGTACCTCGGCGGCGCTCGGCCGGTCGGCGGGGTCCTTGGCGAGGCAGGCGGTGACGAGCGGGAGCAGGGTGTCCTGCACGTCGGTGAGGTCGGGCTCCTCGTGGACCGTGCGATAGACGACAGCCGCCACCGCGCCCGTGCCAAAGGGGCGTTCGCCGGTCAGGGCGTACGCGAGGACGCAGCCGAGCGAGAAGACGTCGGCGGCCGGGCCGACCTCGCCTGCGCCCGCGGCCCGGGCCTGTTCGGGGGCGAGGAAGCCGGGGGTGCCGATCATCGCGTCGGTGGCGGTGAGCGCGGTGGCGCCGCTGACCCGGGCGATGCCGAAGTCGATGAGCCGGGGCCCGTCGAGGGCGAGGAGGACGTTGCCGGGCTTGACGTCGCGGTGAACGAGCCCGGCCGCGTGCATGCCGTCGAGGGCGTCGGCGAGCCGGGCACCCAGGGTGCGGACGGTGGTCTCGGGCAGCGCGCCGTGCAGGGCGACGGCCTCGGCGAGCGAGGGCCCGGGCACGTACTCGGTGGCCAGCCACGGCTCGCGGGCCTCCGGGTCCGCGCCGAGGACGCGGACGACCCAGCGGCCGGTGATCCGCTCGGCGGCGGTCGCCTCGCGGCGGAAGCGGGCCCGGAAGCCGGGGTCGGCGGCGTGCTCGGCGCGGATCAGCTTGAGCGCGGCGAGCGCGCCGCCGGAGGTCCGGGCGAGGTAGACCACGCCCATGCCTCCGGTGCCGAGCCGCCCGAGGAGGCGGTAGCCGGCGATGGCGGAAGGGTCGGCCTTCTTGAGCGGCTGCATGCTCAAGCCTTCTTCTTGGGCTCGGCAGGGGCGGGGCCGAAGTACTTGTAGGCCCCCTTCTGCACGCCGTAGAGGAAGGTGCCGACACCGATGAGCTCGCCGTTGTCGCGGAACTGGTAACCGCCCATGGCCCCGGTGTACTTCTGCTTCCGCAGGGCCTCCCACAGGCCCTTGCGGGTGAGCGGGCCCTTGGCGGCGCTCGTGGCGAGCCAGGACGTCACCATGTTGACCACGTCGAAGGACTCGCCGGTGTAGAAGGCCGGGGTGGTGCCGTAGCGCTTGCGGTGGGCGTCGAGGAGTTCCTGGGTGAGCTTGCGATCGGCGGGCTTCTGCTTCGGGTCGGCGGCCCGCTGGACGGGGTCGATGACGGGCGCGCAGACGAACCAGCCCTCGGCGTCGCTCCCCGCCTCCTTCAGGAACTCCGGCCCGAAGACGTGCTGGCCGGCGAACCGGGGTCCGGTGAAGCCGAGTTGCTTCAGGGCGCGGGCGGCGAGCACGGCGGTGGAGCGGACGCCGTTGTGGATGTACGCGTCGATGCCGGCGTCGATCATCTCGCCGATGATCCGGCGATAGTCGGTGGTCCGGCCGGGGATCACCCGGAAGTGCGGCGTGATGCCGGCCTGTTTGAAGCCGAAGCGGGCACCGCTCGTGTACTGCCAGCCGTACTGGTCGTCGGTGCGTTCCTGGAGGACTCCGGGGCGGCGGATCTGTGGCAGGAGCGTGGCGGACCAGGCGAGGTAGACGCCCGCCATGAAGTGCTGCGGGATGGCGCGGAGGACCGTCGTGTTCGGCGCGCCGCCGCCGTCGCCGCGCAGGGTGAAGAGGTTGTAGCCGGCCGAGGTGGTGAGGAGCGGAACGCCGGCCTCCTCGAAGGCGGGGAGTGCGGCGATGCCGGTGTCGTCGGAGGTGGGGCCGAGGACGGCGAGGACGGAGGGGTCGGTGGTGAGCCGCCGGGCGGCGGCGAGGGCGCCGGCGCTCTGCCCTCGGTCGTCGGAGACCTTGAGTTCGAGGGTGAAGGGCTTGCCCTTGTGCAGGGCGTTGAACCGCTCGACGGCGAGCCGGGCGCCGCGCTCCTGGGCCCGGCCGATCTCCCGGGCGGGCCCGGAGAGGTCGGCGAGGACGCCGATGGCCCAGGTGTTCCGGGGCTTGGGCGCGGGGTGCTTCCCGTCGGCGCCGGTGTCGTCGCGCCGGTCGAGCAGGGCGAACGCCCCGCCGCCCGCCGCGAGGACGGCGGCACCGGCGCCGAGCAGCAGGAAACCGCGCCGACTGGGCTTCGCGGGGGCGTCGGGGTCCGTGCCCGGCGCGGTCGGGTCGATGTCGGGGAGCGTGAGCATGGCCGCCGAGCGTTCGGCGATGGTGGTGACGACGGGCGCGGGCAGCCAGTCGGCGGCGGTGCCGGGGGTGTCCTCGGTGAGCCGGTCGGCGATCTCCTCGGCGATGGGCCGGTCGGCGGGGTCCTTGGCGAGGCAGGCCGCGAGGAGCGGGAGCAGGTCTTCCGGTACGCCGGCGAGGTCGGGCTCGTCGTGGACGGTCCGGTACATGAGGGCGTCCACGGCCCCGGCGCCGAAGGGCGGGCGACCGGTCGTCGCGTACGCGAGGAGGCAGCCGAGGGCGAAGACGTCGGCGGGCGGGCCGATGGCGTCGGTGCGGGCCTCGGCCTGCTCCGGGGCGAGGAAGCCGGGGGTGCCGACCACCATGTCGGTCGCGGTGAGCGCGGTCTCCCCGCTGGTGCGGGCGATGCCGAAGTCGATGAGGCGCGGCCCGTCGACGGCGAGGAGGACGTTCCCGGGCTTGACGTCCCGGTGGACGAGTCCGGCCGCGTGGACGGCGGCGAGCGCGCGGGCGACGGCGCCGCCGAGGATCCGTACGCTCCGCTCGGGCAGCGGCCCGTGGGCGCGGACGGCCTCGCCGACGGACGGGCCGGGCACGAAGGCGGTCGCCATCCAGGGTTCGGGTGCGTCGGGGTCGGCACCGGTCACGGGTACGGCCCAGGGGCTGACGACCCGGCGGGCGGCCTCGACCTCGCGGCGGAAGCGGGCCCGGAAGTCGGGCTGGTCGGCCTGGTCGGCGAGGGTGACCTTGACGGCGGCGAGCTCGCCGCTCTCGGTGCGGCCGAGGTACACGACACCCATGCCACCGGCGCCGAGGCGGCCGAGGAGGCGGTAGCCGGCGATCGACGAGGGGTCGGAGGGCAGGAGCTCCTGAAGGGGGCCGGGCTGGGCCATCGGGCTCACGACTGGGCTCCCAACTGCTCCTTGACGCGGTCCTGCATGAAGACGTTGACCCGGGCCTGGACGGCGTTGGTGTCCCCCTCGGCATAGCCGGAGGCCCCCTTCACGACCGAGGCGAAGGTGACCTGCCCGACGCGGGTCTGGAACCAGGTGTAGTACTGCTGTCCCTTGATCGCGTCGTTGTGGTACTCGCCGCGCTCGATGAGGGAGTCGGTCGTGGTCTGGTTGCCACCGACTCCGTAGGGCATGCCGAGCGAGTTCAGGCCGGTGATCCGCTCGCCCTGGCGCAACTGCTGGTCGGGGCAGCGCAGCGCCTCCTCCAGGGTCTCGGCCATCTCCCAGTCGGCGTCGGGCTCGGTGCGGTGGACGGTGACGGTGGCGGCGACCCGCAGGGGCCCCTTGCCACCGGTGGCCGGGATCTCGCTGTAGGCGGTGACGCTGTAGAGGACGGAGCGGGGCAGGGTCCCGGCCTCCCACTCGCAGCTCGCGTCGAGGACGGGCCAGGATCCGGGGTCGCTGAGGTACGGGCTGCGCTTGACGTATCCGGGCCCCCAGTCGTCGGGTCCGGCCACGACCGCGAGGGCCAGCCGCTTCGCGTCGGCCTGGGTGCGCGGGGCCTTCTTCGGGTCCAGGACGTATACCGGCCCGGCAGGCGTCGGGGACGCGGTCGGCGCCCCGGACGCACTCGCGGTCGGTGTCGCTCGGGACGGTTTCGCCTCGTCCCCGCCGCCTCCTGACGAGCAGCCCGCCAGGAGTAACCCGCCCGCCGCCACGGCAGCGGCGCGCAGCAGTCTTCCGTACGCGTCCCTCACGATTCCCCCACGGTCGCTCGCACGATCCCCCGGTCGGTGAGGGAGATCGTACGGCTCCGCGGATCAACTCGCCCGGGCTACAACATCATTGGGACGCCGCACGCACGGTGTCGTAACGCACACGCGCCGCCTCGACCGCGCCCACCTGCTGCTCGGTCCAGCGGGCGAGTTCCCAGACCTGGCGGGCGGCTCCCTCGCCGAGGGGGGTGAGGCTGTAGTCGACGCGGGGCGGGATGACGGGCTTGGCGTCGCGGTGGACGAAGCCGTCGCGCTCCAGGGTCTGGAGGGTCTGGGCCAGCATCTTCTCGCTGACGCCGCCGATCTCGCGGCGCAGCTCGCTGAAGCGGTACGAGCGCTCCAGGAGGGCCGCGAGGACGAGGACGCCCCAGCGGCTGGTGACGTGCTCCAGGACGAGGCGCGAGGGGCACATCGGCTCGTTCACGTTCGGCGGCTTACTTACTCCCATACCAGTACCTTACTTCAAAGTGGGTACTTACGAAAGGTTAGCGCCCGCCGTACGGTGAGTGCATCGCCCACCGCACGCCCCACGGGAAGAAGGAAGCACCATGAGCATCGTCGTCACCGGAGCCACCGGACAGCTCGGCCGTCTCGTCATCGCCGACCTCCTGACCCGCGTCCCCGCCGAGTCCGTCGTCGCCGTCGTCCGCGACAAGGCCAGGGCCGCCGACCTGGCCGAGCGCGGGGTCGAGCTCCGCGTCGCCGACTACAGCGCGCCGGAGACCCTCGCGGGCGCCTTCGAGGCCGGCGACCGCGTGCTGCTGATCTCCGGCAGCGAGGTCGGGCAGCGCGTCGCCCAGCACCGCGCCGTGATCGACGCGGCCAAGGCCGCCGGCGTGGCCCAGCTCGCGTACACCGGCATCCTCGGCGGCCCGGCGGCCGACTTCACGCTGGCCGACGAGCACAAGGCGACCGAGGAGCTGATCCTCGCGTCCGGCCTGCCGTACACCTTCCTCCGCAACGGCTGGTACACCGAGAACTACACGGCCAACCTCGCCCCCGTCCTCGCCCACGGCGCCGTCGTCGCCAACGCCGGCGAGGGCCGGGTCGCCTCCGCCTCCCGCGCCGACTACGCCGCCGCCGCGGCCGCCGTCCTGACCGGCCCGGCCGAGGAGCACCTGAACCGGGCGTACGAGCTGAGCGGCGACACCGCCTGGTCCCTCGCCGAGTACGCGGCCGAGGTCGCCGCCCAGACCGGCCGGGAGATCACGTACAGCGACGTCCCCGCCGCGACCCACCTGGAGATCCTCACCGGCGCCGGGGTCCCGCAGGCCTTCGCCGAGATCCTGGTCGACGTCGACCGGGCCATCGCGCTCGGCGCGCTCGCCCTGCAGACCGGCGACCTGGCCCGGCTGACCGGCCGCCCGACCACCCCGATCGCCGAGACGATCAAGGACGCGCTGGCCGCCTCGTAACGTTGTCATGACCGTATGGCGATACGGCCATGACAACCCGCCCCGTGCGGCGCTACCTTCGACAGGACAGCGCGGCACAGGGCGGGAGGTCCGGTGAAGACGGAGAAGAACGAGGCACGAGCAGGACTGCTCTACGGGATCGGCGCCTACGGCATGTGGGGACTGGTCCCGCTCTTCTGGCCACTCCTCAAGCCCGCCGGCGCCCTCGAGATCCTCGCCCACCGCATGGTGTGGTCCCTGGTCTTCGTCGGCGTCGCCCTGCTCGCGCTGCGTCGCTGGAGCTGGATACCCGAGCTCATGCGCAGCCCGCGCAAGCTCGGCATGATCACCCTCGCCGCCGCCGTCATCACCGTGAACTGGGGCCTCTACATCTGGTCCGTGAACACGGGCCACGTCGTCGAGGCCTCCCTCGGCTACTTCATCAACCCGCTCGTCACCATCGCCCTCGGCGTCCTCGTCCTGAAGGAGAGGCTGCGCCCCGCGCAGTGGGCGGCGGTCGGCGTCGGCCTGTCCGCCGTGCTCGTCCTGGCGGTCGGGGCCGGGCGCCCGCCGTGGATCTCGCTCACCCTCGCGTTCTCCTTCGCGGTCTACGGCCTGGTGAAGAAGAAGGTCAACATCGGCGGCCTGGAGTCGCTCGCCGCCGAGACCGCCGTCCAGTTCCTGCCCGCCCTCGCCTACCTCGTCTGGCTCGGGACGCAGGGCACGCTGGCCTTCGGCTCCCACGGCGCCGGGCACACGGCGCTGCTCGCCGCCACCGGCATCGTCACGGCGGCCCCGCTGGTCTGCTTCGGTGCGGCGGCGATCCGCGTCCCGCTGTCCACGCTCGGGCTGCTCCAGTACCTCGCGCCGACCTTCCAGTTCGTTCTCGGGGTCGTCTACTTCCACGAGGCGATGCCGGCGGAGCGCTGGGCGGGCTTCTCCCTCGTCTGGCTGGCCCTGACGGTCCTCACCTGGGACGCGCTCCGGACGGCCCGGAAGAGCCGTGCGGAGGTCGAGAGGGCGGCCGCGGCCGCCCGCGCGGAGACCGCCCCCGCGGCTCCCGCGGCCTCCGCCCCCTGACGCCTCCGCCTCCTGACGCCTCCGCCTCCTGACGAGGGTCACGCGCCCAGCAGGTCGTGCTCCCGGATCAGCCAGCAGACCGCCGTCAGGTGCAGGGTCGCGAAGTCGTGGCCGACGGGCTCGGTCCAGTCGGCCTCGGTGAGCCGGTCGGTGAACCCGAGGACGTAGTCGGCCAGCTCCTCCCGGCGGACGGTCCGGCCCTCCGGGCCCCGCCGGGCCGGGAGCAGCGCGTCGCACACGGCCGCCGCGTGCTGGTCGACGGCGGCCACGAGGCCCGGCTCCAAGGAGAACTCCGAGAGCCGGGGCATGTACGTGGCGGCGACGTCGATCAGCGGACCGCCGGGCGAATCGTTCATTCCTCCACATTAGGGTCGTACTCGGCAGTTGAGACCGTGACGTTGCTCGCAGCGCGAAAACCGGTGGCCGCGCCCGGCGGCCGCGCCGCAGTCTGTGGCCCATGGAAGAACCGAAGTACCGGATCCGTGCTCTGCACACCGAGCGCACGATCACCGTCTACCAGGCCTACCGGCCCGGGATCGGCCTCCCCGCCGCCCGCGACGGCCGCTTCCCGGAGTCCTGGAAGCGGGACCGGATGACGTGGATCAAGCCGTCGTTCCTGTGGATGATGTACCGCTGCGGCTGGGGCGAGAAGGAGGGCCAGGAGACCGTCCTGGCCGTGGAGATCACCCGCGAGGGCTTCGAATGGGCCCTGCGGAACGCCTGCCTCTCCCACTACAAGCGCGGTTTCCACACCGACCAGGCGTCCTGGAAGAGGCAGTTGCGGCAGGCGCCGGCCCGGGTCCAGTGGGACCCGGAGCGCGACCTGCACCTGAGGCCCCTCGCGCACCGCTCGCTCCAGCTCGGCCTGGCGGGCGAGGCGTCGCGGCGGTACGCGGACGAGTGGACGGTCTCGATCACCGATGTGACCCCGCTCGCGCACGAGGTCCACGGCCTGGTCCGGGCCGGCGACCTGGAGGCCGCCGCCCGACTGCTCCCCCGGGAGGAGCCGTACAAGGAGCCGGCGGGCCTCCTGGACCACCTGAGGGCGGACCACCTGAGGGCTCGGGCGCCGGAGCCGGCCGAGGCCTAGGCCCGAGCTCCGGCCCAGGCACAGGCACAGGCCCCGGCCTAGGCTCCCGCGATGCCGAAGTTGAAGTCGCCCGTCCCGAGCACCCCGTAGAGCCGCAGCCAGATCGGCATGAGCTGCTCGGTGGCGCGGGCGCTCGACAGCTCGCCGAGGTCGATGATCCGGTCGGCGGCCCAGCCGAAGGAGGCGAGCAGTTCCGCGACCACGGCCTTCGCGTCCGCGTCGTCTCCGCTGAGGAACACGTTGTGCTGTCCGGGGACCCGGCCGGGCTCGACCATGACGGTGTTGGTCATGGTGTTGAGCGTCTTGACGACGCGCGCCTCCGGGAAGGCGCTCTGGAGGTGCTCGGCGACGCTCCTGCCGTCGGGCAGGCCGACCTTGGGCGGGAAGCCCTCGGAGAAGTCGAGCGCGTTCGACACGTCGACCAGGACCTTGCCGTTCAGGTTCTCGGCGCCCGCGGCCTGGAGGGCGGCGAGGGAGACGAGCCCGCCGGTCGCGTTGACGACCAGCTCGGCCGAGCCGGCGGCGTCGGCGAAGGTCCCGTGCGTCCCGCCGTGCTCGCCCGCCCACTTGGCGGCGTCGGCGTTGTCGGCGGTACGGGACCCTATGGCGACCTCGTGCCCGAGGGAGACCAGCTTCGTGGCGAGCCTGCGTCCGACCTCGCCCGTTCCCAGTACGGCGATCTTCATGTGCGTGCGCTCCTTCGGAGGGGGTCGACTGCCGGGCAGGCCGACCCTATGACGTACGAGCTCGGTGTTCCCGCACCTTGTGCCGGTTTCCGCAGCGATCCATCGAGCACCAACGGCGGCGCCCGGGGCGGGAGGTGTCGGCGAACAGCAACGCGCAGTCGTCGGCGCCGCATTCCCTGATCCGGTCGGCGTACGGTCCGGTGATGAGCTCGACGGCGTCGCGGGCGAGCGTCGCGAGGAGCCCGGTCCCGGTGGCGCCGGGGGCCCACGCGCGCGTGCCGTCTTCCTGGACCAGGGCGACGAGGGGCGGCTCCGCGGCGGCGGCGTTGAGCACGGCGAGCGCGCCGGGGTCGAGGCGCTCGCCCCGGGCCTGCGCGAGGGCGAGCCCCCAGAGGGCGTCCCGCACCTCCCGTACGGCCGCGAGCTCGGC
Organism: Streptomyces nymphaeiformis; assembly: GCF_014203895.1. Taxonomy (GTDB): domain Bacteria; phylum Actinomycetota; class Actinomycetes; order Streptomycetales; family Streptomycetaceae; genus Streptomyces; species Streptomyces nymphaeiformis. The sequence continues at coordinate 507,349 of NZ_JACHJY010000006.1, forward strand.
GTCGGTGACGGCGGGGTCGAGTCCGGCGGGCAGTCGGCAGTCCCTCACCCATCCGAGGAGGCCGTCGACGCGGTCGAGCACCTCGTACCGGCTCGCGACGGGCCCGGGGCCGCCGGTGAGGAGGAGTTCGAGGCAGAGCGCCCCGGCGTCGAAGCGGAAACGCTGTCCGTCGCGGTGCAGAAGTGTCATTCCGGTGGCGGCCCGAGTCATGTAACTACTATAAAGAGTTACATGACTCCGATGCACTGGAAGCTCGTCATCGACAGCGCCGACCCGCACGCGCAGGCCACCTTCTGGGCCGCCGCCCTGGACTACCTGGAGGAGGACCACGACGCCCTCGTGCGCCGGCTCCTCGACCTCGGCGCGGCCACCCCCGAGGTGACCCTCACCCTCCACGAGGGCACGCCGGCCGAGCGCCTCGCCTGGCGCGACCTCGCCGCCGTCCGCCACCCCGACGACCCGCACGACCCGAACTCGGGCACGGGCCTCGGCCGCCGGATCCTCTTCCAGCGCGTCCCGGAGGCGAAGACCGTCAAGAACCGCCTCCACCTGGACCTCCACCCGGAGCCGGGCACCCGCGCGACGGAGGTCGCCCGCCTGGAGGGCCACGGCGCGAAGGTCCTGCGGAACGTGGACCAGCCGGGCGGCTCCTGGACGGTCATGGCGGACCCGGAGGGCAACGAGTTCTGCGTCCACTGACGGGCCCTAGGCCCGCCGCACCACCTGGGCTCGGCCCGCTCGACCGAAGCCCGCCCGTGGACGTGGACCAGAGCGAGGTGGAAGAGGGACGGGACAGGCGCAGCGTCGCCGACCTGCTGTCCGCCCCCTGGGCGCTCTGACGGGAGCCGTCGCCTTGGCTCTCGGGGCGGGGGTGCTTCGTGGGTTTCTGGTGGGACCGCCCTCTTTCCGAGAGTCGCTCCTTCCGGCGGCGCGTCAAGGGCAAGTCGGCTTCGCCGATGGGCTGCGCCCACCCTTGACCCGCCACCTCCAGGAGCGAAAGACCTCTCGGAGGGCGGTCCGGGGGTGGGGGTCCACGCCGGGGCGCCGGGGGCCGCGTCTCGCCGTAGGCGGGTGGAGGGTTGATGGGTGGGTGGCGAGGCCGGGCATCGGCGGGCCGGGTGTTGGCCCTGGCGGCGGAGTGGGTGGGGGCTGGGTTCGTAGCCGGGGTGGGTGGGACCGGTTCTGTCCATTGGGCGCGCAGTCGTTGAATGGGGCGGCTCGGCAGGGTTTAGCGGCTGTCGGTCGTCGGGTTGTGGGGCTTCAGGCCCCGCTGGTCATTGCCGGTGGGTGGTGGGGTGCGGATAACTCCGCGCTACTCCCGGTAACGACCCTCAACCAGGGCCCCAAAAGGGGCACATCACCCATACACGTCGAGTTACTGCGGGAAACCACCCCCTACAGCGACCAGCGGGGCCTGAATCCCAGCCGGAAGACGACCGACACCCGCTAAGCGCCGCCGGGCCGCCCCATTCAACGACCGCGCACCCCGACGAGACGGAACCGGTCCCACCCACCCCGACTACGAACCGAGCCCCCATCCACCCTGCCGCGCGGCCGGCACCTGCCCAGCCGATGCCCGGCCTCGCCACCCACCAAGCACCCTCCACCCGCCTACGGCGGGAAGGGGTCTCGGCGCCCCCGCGTGGACCCGTCCCCCCGGCCGCCCTCCGAGTGTGAAAAGGCGGGCTCCGGCGCCGGGTCAAGGGTGGGCGCAGCCCATCGCGCAGCGACGCGACGAAGGAGCGCCCTTGACGCGGCGGTGGAGGACGCCACACTCGGAAAGAGGGCGGCCGCACCAGAAGCCCACGAAGCCGGATGACCCCGAACACCCCACCCCGCCCCGCCGCATCAAGACGGGGCGGGGGACGCAGGACCTACTCGCCGGAAGCGGCGTACGTCACGAACCCGGCCCAGGCGGCGGGGCCGAGGGCGAGGTGCGGGCGCTCGATGTCCTTGGAGTCACGGACGTGGACGGTGCCGGGGGTGGCGGCGACCTCGACGCAGTCGTTGCCGTTGCTACTGCTGCTGTAGCTGCTCTTGAACCAGTCCAGCTCGGGGGTGCCGATCATGTCTCTCCCAGCAGTTGCTCGATGAAGTCCCGTGACTCCACAGGAGTGAGGGCCTTGGAGCGGATGATGCCATAGCGAAGGTCCAGGATCCGGAGTCGTTTGAGGTCAGAGACCGGACGACCATTGAAGTCGCCGTCGCTGCGTCCCACACCGGTGCCGTCCCCAAACTTGAGGATCTCGATCAGCCCGGCCGTCCCGGGGTGATCGGCGTGCTCGGTCGGCATCACCTGGATCTCCACATTGGGCAAATCGCCCACCTCCAGCAGACGTTCGAGCTGACGGCGAAGTACCATCTTGCCCCCGATCGGCCGCTTCAGCGTCGCCTCTTCCTGGATGAAACTGAACTCAGGCCCCGGCCCCTTTTCCAGGACCCCCGTGCGCTGCACGCGTGCCGCCACGTACCGCTCCAGCTCCTCCGACCCGTACGCCGGACGCCACGTGCGGAGCAGCGCACGCGCGAACTCCTCGGTCTGCAGCAGGCCGTGGATGTTCGAGTTGGAGTAAAGACTGAACTCGACCGCCCGCGCCTCCAGCTTCGCGAGACTCCGCACCTGCTTCGGATAGCGGACCTCCTCCACATCCCTCTTCATCGCCGAGATGAGCCCGCTCGCCCCCACCGCCTCGTCCGCCTTGTCCAGGTACTCCGGGCGCGGAATGCGGGCCCCGCGTTCGATCTTGCGGATCAGGTCCTCGCCGTAACCGATCAGCGTCCCGAACTCGACGGCGCTCAGCCCCTTCGACTCCCGCCACAGCTTCATCTGGCGGCCGACCGCAGCCACGACCGCCGCCCCCGATTCATCCCCCGGCTCCACCTCCCAGCCCGCGTCCTCTGTCCCCGCGCCGTCCACCTCGTCCACGCTCATGCGTGCCCACCTCCTTCGGCAGAGCCCTTCCCGGAGCGCCGCGCGGGACAGTCGGGACAGGGCCGGACAGACGCGGGACAGTAACCGTACGTAAGGGCGTGTTCGGTGGGCAGCGTAGGCACACCCCTCCACCCTGGGTGGCATGAACGAGGAACCCACCCAACTCTTGGCATCCGTACGCCAATTCGGAATCCAGCTCTCCGCGACCCCTCGCGGCGCCCGCCTCGCCCGGTTGCTCACCGTCGAGCAGCTGCGTTCCTGGGAACTGGAGTACGTGGCCGAGCCGGCCGCGCACATCGTCGCCGAGCTCGCCGCGAACGCCGTGACGCACGGGCGCGTGCCGGGCCGGGACTTCCAGCTCGCGATGTCCGCCGCCGGGGGCACCCTCCGTATCGAGGTCACCGATACGCGCGGTGACCGACTCCCCCGCGCAGGGCATCCGGCGGCCGTCGAGTCGGGGCGCGGGCTGCTCATCGTGGAAGGCCTGGCGCGGAGCTGGGGCGTACGGCCCGGGCCCGTACCGCGCAAGACTGTGTGGGCCGAACTGGCCCTGTCGTAGCCGTCCACGACGCGGGATCCCACGTCGCGGGCGGCCGCGACGTAAAAGATTCAAAGCCCGGGGAAATCCCCCACCCAAACCCCTCCAGCCTCCCCACCGCCCACCCGTCACTCACACGGGTGACTTGGGCCAACTAGGCTGGATTTGCGGCTGGTTGCCTGGCATACGCTCGCGGCGACAACTCCAGACATGCGTCGGCCCCCGACCGGAGTAGGATCCCGTCGAGGGCCTGACCACGAGGAAGATTTCGAGGCTCTTCCTGATGGCTTCCCAGCACCTTAGCGCGCCCCCGCCCGCCTCCGGGCTCGTTCACGTCAACGTCCGGCACGACACCCACTACGTGGTCGCCGGCAACCACCTCGCCCAGCACCGCAAGCTCACGCTGGAGGCGAAGGGGCTCGCCCTCTACCTCCAGTCGCTGCCCGCCGGGGCCTCCGTCGGGATCAAGGCGATCGCGGCCGCGCATCCCAACAGCGAGCTGCTCGTCGCTCGCGCCCTGCGGCAGCTGGAGGCGTTCGGCTACCTGAAGCGGGTCAGGGGAACGGCTGCCGGACGGCCGGTTCGTGCACCGGACGATCTCGTACAACCGGCCGGGGGCTGAACCGAAGCCCGCGCGTACGACGACACCGCCGCCTCCGCCCGCACGGAAGGCGCCCCCGCCGCCGCCCCTGCCGCTCGCGGAGCGCCACCGCGCCGCAGCCGCCCTCCTCGCGGAGCTGCGCGTCCACGACCCCCGGCTGCTGCTCTCGGAGCGCGACGTCCACCGTCTGGCCCCGGAGGTCACCGCCTGGCTCGACCGGGGAGCCCACCCCGACGCCGTCCGCCGCACGCTCTGCGCGGACCTCCCCGACCCCGTCGCCCACCCGGCCGCCCTCCTCACCCACCGCCTGAGGACCCTGCTGCCGCCACAGCTCCCCACCGCGCCGCCACCAACACCCCCGTCAGGCCCCCGCTTCATCGAGTGCGACGACTGCGGCCACCCCTTCCCACCCCCGACCCCCGACGGCCTGTGCACGAAATGCCGCACGGCCGCGAGAGCCGCCGCATAGGCCCTCTCTTTCGGGGCTTGCCGGGCCCGCAAGCGCGTCGCCCGCTTGCGTCTTCAACAGCATGCGGGTTTGCGCGTGCAGGTGTTGGCGTCCAGGCAGCGCCTGACGCATCCTGGAATCAAGGCCAAATTGCGGGGACTCCCGCATGGCGCTGTCGAGTCCGGACGCAGCCTGACGCCGTGCCTGAGCTTCCCTGGACAACCGAAGGGACTCACTGATGTCCAGGGTCAGGTTGAAGTGTCAGGGAACGATCCCAGGTCCTCCGTTCCTGAACGGCAAGACGATCGAGGGAACGGTCGGCCTCGCCCCCGATGACCTCTCGCTCTCCGGGGAGGTATGGGAGATGCGGACGGTCTCAACGGACGACAAGGGCCGTCCTGTCGTCGTCTTGAGGTGCGAACCTGGCTCCTTGCACCAGTACAGTCGGTGCGCTGGCGGAGGAGAGGAGCCCCCAGTGCGCGAGAGGGACGACAACGCCGATGGCCACGACCGGCGGGCCGTGGCCATCAGGTGGATACAGGCCTTGCTGTTCGGAGCCGTTGTCCTGCTGTTCGGATTCCGCATCTGGGGGCGAGACAGCGGTGGTTCGAGCTCGATCGTGTTCGGGCTGACGGCCGCATCAGCACTGTCCATCGGCGTGCTGGAACGCTACCGGGCAAGCGCCGCCAAGCGATCTCGGTGACTCACCTTTCAGTCGGCTCAAGTTCCTTGGGTGCGACGGCAGGTGGCGGGCAGCGGGCTCAGGATGCCGGCCGGTAGGTCGCGATGATCACTCCGCTGCTGGTGGGGCGGGCGTCCGCCAGGTGGAGCCTGGTCATCGGTGCGTCGTCGGTGAACAGCTTCTTGCGGCCCTCGCCGGCCACCACCGGGTGGATCAGCAGGACGAGTTCGTCCAGGAGGCCCAGTTCCAGCAGGGAGCGCACCAGCGTCGGGCTGCCCGCGACGGTGATGTCCTTGCCCTCGCCCGCTTTGAGTTCCTTGATCGTGGCCGTCAGGTCGCCCTTGACCAACGTGCTGTTGGCCCAGTCCTCGACGCTGTCCAGCGTCGAGGAGACGACGTACTTGGGCGACTCGTTGATCCACCGGGCGAAGCCGGCGTCTTCGCCGCTGGTCACCGTCGGCCAGTATCCGGCCCACTCGGTGAAGGTGACGCCGCCCAGCAGGATCGTGTCGGCCGTCTCCAGTGTGCGGGCCAGCGCCTGGCCCATCTCCTCGTCGAACTCGAACTGCCACTCGTTCGGCGACTGGACGACGCCGTCGAGCGAGACGAACAGACCCGAAACGACCTTGCGCATGATTCCTCCACGACGAGAATCCCTGGTTGTCGGCTACGCCAGGGACACTAGGCCGCGGCTCAGGGGCAGGTCTTGTACAGAAGCGACAGCGGCTCCGTCTCGTCCGGTGTGCTCAGCTGGGTGGCGGTCCGCCCCACGTACCGCTTCAAGGACCGCGCCAGGTGCGGCTGATCGAAGTACCCCAGCCGGTGCACGACCTCCTGGGTCGGCAGACCCTCCTGGATCAGCACCGCCGCCTGGCGGGCGCGGTGGATCTGCCGGATGGCGCCCTGGGTCAGGCCGGTCGCCGCGACGAAACGCCGTTGCAGGGTCCGCTCCGAGACCTCCGGGCCGGTACCGCTGAGCACCGCGGGGACGACCGGATCCACATCCACGATCCCCTCACGCACCATCCGGCGCACGAACGCCTCGGCGTTGTCGTAGTCGGGAACGTGCCACGCCGACCCCTTCAACCACAGCGACCGCCGGGTCACATCGGGGATCGCCGCGTTGCCACCCACCAGCCGGCTGACAGGGATGTGCGGCATCGAGGTGCCCAAAGCGAAACTGATCCCGAAGAAGACGGCGTCATCAGGGACCGGAGCGAGGGACGCCTGCGCCTCAGGACCCAACACCGCTGCCTGCACCTCACCTTGGTGCTCCCAGAACACCAGCTCCCAGTGAGCCGTCGCGACTGACATCATCCGGCCGACGTCGTCGCTGCTCCGGCTGCGCCACACCCGCTCGATGTACGGCAGCTCCGACGCCCGGCTCTCGATCACCAAACCCACGTGCGGTCTCCCTCCCCGACCACCCACCCCACCCGGACCGCCAGTGTGGCATCCGGCCGGGCGAGGCAGCCCGTGAGGAGGATCTGAGCGGCCCCGGGTGCCCCGAAGCCGCGCCGTGGGGAGCGCTAGCGTGGGGAGCGCTACCCCAGCCACTCCCCCGCGCGCATCACGACCCTGCCCCGCAGTTCCGGTACTCCGTTCCAGGCGCGGACCGTCCGCGGCACCACTCGCAGGTACGTGTAGGGGGTCTCTTCCGTTCTCGGGTCCCAGCCGAACTTGGCCGCGAACGCCTCTGCCGCTTCCTTCGGCACCTCCCGCGCGGGGTAGCACGTCGCCTCGCCCTGCAGCAGGACCACGTCCAAGGCGTCCGGCAGCGCCAGCCGTACGCGCGGTTCCTCGCGGGCGTTGCGCACGGTCGCCGAGTTCGCGCCGGTGCACATCCATGCCGCCTCGCCGTCCCACAGGAACCACAGGGGCACCTGGTGCGGGCCGTGGTCGGGGTGGGACGTCGACACCCAGATGTCGCGCTCCGAACCGAGCCGCTCCAAAGCGTCCCGCTTGCGCTCCGCCGTGGTGCGGGGAGTGATCTTCGTTGGCTGCATGGGCGCCGACCCTAGCCAGCGGATTCATGGTGCGCATGGGGCGCAAGTCCTAAGCCCTCGGCAGGACTGTTCGGTGAGCGAACATGCCTGACCGGTTTCCGCTCTTGACGCGACGTCAAACTCTCGCTGAACATTCAGCACGCACAGCAGCACAACTGCGCAGCACTGCACACCAGTTCAGCTCCAGCGCCTCGTGGCTCCGCCGCCCGGGGCGTCTCGCACGTTCCGTCCCATCCCCGTTCGGAATCCGGAGCCCCCACATGAACATCTCCGTGCCCAGACGCGCCACCGCGGCCGCCGCCCTCGCGGCGCTCGCACTCGCCGGACTCACCGGCACCAGCGCCTCCGCCAGCCCGGCCGCGGCCGCCGCCGTCACGCCGCCCGACATCTCGCTCGCCAACGTCAAGCAGCACTTGGCGGACCTCCAGTCGATCGCCACCGCCAACGGCGGCAACCGCGCCCACGGCCGTACCGGCTACAAGGCCTCGATCGACTTCGTGAAGGCGAAGCTGGACGCCGCCGGCTACACGACCACGCTCCAGCAGTTCAGCTACAACGGCGCCACCGGCTACAACCTGATAGCCGACTGGCCCGGCGGCGACCCGAACCAGGTCATCATGTCCGGCTCACACCTGGACTCGGTCACCGCGGGCCCCGGCATCAACGACAACGGCTCCGGGTCCGCCGCGATCCTGGAGACCGCGCTCGCCGTCTCCCGCGCCCAGCTCCAGCCGACGAAGCACCTGCGCTTCGGCTGGTGGGGCGCCGAGGAGCTGGGACTCGTCGGCTCGAAGTACTACGTCAACAACCTTCCCAGCACCGAGCGTTCGAAGATCAGCGGTTACCTGAACTTCGACATGATCGGCTCGCCGAACCCGGGCTACTTCGTCTACGACGACGACCCGACGATCGAGCAGACCTTCAAGACCTACTTCGCCGGGCTCGGCATCCCCACCGAGATCGAGACCGAGGGCGACGGGCGCTCGGACCACGCGCCCTTCAAGAACGTGGGCATCCCGGTCGGCGGGCTCTTCTCCGGCGCCGACTACGTCAAGACCGCGGCGCAGGCGCAGAAGTGGGGCGGCACGTCCGGCCAGGCCTTCGACCGCTGCTACCACGCGTCCTGCGACACCACGGCGAACATCAACGACACCGCCCTGGACCGGAACGCGGACGCCATCGCGTACGCGGTCTGGAACCTGTCCTCCGGGACGACGACCCCGCCGACCGGCACGGTCTTCGAGAACACCGCGGACGTCGCCGTCCCGGACAACGGCGCCGCGGTGACGTCCTCCGTCACCGTCAGCGGCGTCGCGGGCAACGCGCCCTCGACCCTCAAGGTGGGCGTGGACATCGTGCACACCTGGATCGGCGACCTGGTCGTCGACCTGATCGCTCCCGACGGCTCGGTCTACAACCTGAGCAACCGGGCCGGCGGCAGCGCCGACAACATCAACCAGACGTACACCGTCGACGCCTCCACGGAGGTCGCCAACGGTGTCTGGAAGCTCCGCGTCCAGGACAAGGCCTCGGCCGACACGGGTTACATCAACGGGTTCAAGCTGACGTTCCCGTAAGCCCGTGAGGCCGTGAGGCCGTAAGCCCGTAAGGCCGTAGCAGTCCCCGCAGAACTCCCGGGCGGGTCGGTGAATTTCGCCCCCGACCCGCCCGGGGTCCCAACTCGACCGCTACTTGCCGGAGTTCGCCGCCTGCACCAGCGCGTCCTTCGTCACCGCGCCGACGTAGACCTTGCCGTCGTCGGTGAGGAGCGCGTTCACCAGCTTCGTCTTGAAGACGGTGCCGGAGCCGAACTTCCCGCTGACCTTGTCGCCGAAGGAGTCCAGGAAGCCCTGGACCTCCTTCGGCGCATCGTCGGTCTTGGGCGCCGGCGCGCCGGTGTCGAGCTTCGCGATCGTCGTCCAGCCCTCGCCGATGACCTCCGGGCCGCCGCCCTTGCCGAGGTCCTTCCCGAAGACGTCACCGAGGCCCGGGATGCCCTCCTCGAAGCCCTTCGGCAGGTCGCCCGGGGCCGGGACCTCCTCGCCCTTCTCGAACTTCTCCGCCGCGCCCTCCGTCACCTTCGCGCCCTTCGGCGCCGTGAAGGCGAACTCGGAGGCGGCCGGCTTGCCGAAGTCGACCTTCGTGAAGCCCGCGTCGACGACCGGCTTGCCGCCCTCGACCGAGGAGAGGGTGAACTTCAGCGGGGTGCCGTTCGCCGCGTCCACCGCGATCTTCACCGACTCGACCGTCGAGCCGGACTGCTTCGGCTTGATCACCAGCTGGTACGCGTCCCGGCCGGCCACCTTCGCCGTCCCGTCGACCGTGATCGACGTGGTGTCGCCCGCGGCCTTGAGGACCTCGTCGGCGAGCTGCTTGGGCGTGCCGGGGAGCTTCTGCTCCTTCTCCGGGGCACCGGACGACGCGCCCTTCTCGTGGAAGGCCTGGTTCGACTTGCTGTCGTAGCCCCAGACGTCGTCGCCGTTGTGGATCAGGCTGTACTCGTCGGAGCCGTCGAGCAGGGTGAGCCGCTGGCGCTCGGGGCCGTCGGCCGCGACGCGCAGGGTGTGGCTGCCCGAGACGAGCTCGGTGAGCTTCTCGGACGGGTCCGCCGACGCGGAGCCGCCGTCCATGCCCCCGAGGCCGGACGCCAGGCCGCCGAGGGCCGGCAGACCCAGGTCGGTGGAGATCTTGAACGTGCCGGACAGGGTCTGGGTGTCCGAGGCGGCGATCTTCTCGATGAGCTGCTGGGCCGTGATCTCCGGCAGGTCCGGGTCGCCGGACGCGGCCAGCGCCGGGACGAGCCCGATGGTCGCCGCGGCCACTCCTGCCACCGCGACCGGGACGATGAACCGGCTCGCCTTACGGGTCTCTGCCATGGTCTCCGCTACCTCCGTGCCGTGCTGCCCCTGTGGATGATGTACCCATCTCACCAAGACGCGGGCCCGGAATCGTCAGACCCGGGGATCAACCTCACGTACTGCTCTGGGATGACCCGACCCTGAGACGACCTAACCCGCTCGATGGACCACGGCGTCGCACATCTCCGCCAGAGCGGCCTTCGCGTACCCCTCGGGCAGCGGCGCCAGCATCGCGCGCGCCTCCTCGGCGTACCGCACGGTGTCCCGGCGGGCCTGCTCCAGGGCGGGGTGGGCGCGCAGCCGGCGCAGGGCCTCCGCGTGCCGCTCGTCGTCGCCGAGGTCGCCGTCGATCAGGGCGACGAGCTCCAGGTCCTCCGGGCGCCCGTGGGCGGCCGCGGCGGCCCTCAGGTGGAGGACGGGGAGGGTGGGGATGCCCTCGCGGAGGTCGGTGCCGGGGGTCTTGCCGGACTCGTGGGAGTCGGAGGCGATGTCGAGGACGTCGTCGGCGAGCTGGAAGGCGACGCCGAGCCGCTCGCCGTACTGGGTGAGGATGTCGACGACGCTCTCGTCGGCGCCGGACATCATGGCGCCGAAGCGGCAGGAGACGGCGACGAGGGAGCCGGTCTTGCCGCCGAGGACGTCGAGGTAGTGCTCGACGGGGTCGCGGCCGTCCGTCGGGCCGGCCGTCTCCAGGATCTGGCCGGTCACGAGCCGCTCGAACGCCTCGGACTGGATGCGTACGGCCTCGGGGCCGAGGTCCGCGAGCGTGTGCGAGGCGCGGGCGAAGAGGAAGTCACCCGTGAGGACGGCGATGGAGTTGCCCCAGCGGGTGTTGGCGCTGTCGACGCCGCGGCGGACGTCGGCCTCGTCCATGACGTCGTCGTGGTAGAGCGTGGCCAGGTGGGTGAGCTCGACGACCACGGCGGAGGGCACGACGCCCGGCGCGTAGGGGTCGCCGAACTGGGCGGCGAGCATCACGAGCAGGGGGCGGAACCGCTTCCCGCCGGCCAGGACGAGGTGCTGGGCCGCCTCCGTGATGAAGGGGACGTCACTCTTGGTGGCGTCCAGGAGGCCCGCCTCCACAGCCGCCAAACCCGCCTGGACATCGGCCTCAAGAGCCTGGTCCCGCACGCTAAGACCGAACGGCCCGACGACGGTCACGAGGGGGTCTCCTGTCTGCTGTCGTCTACTGACGATCACACGGCTTCGGTGCGGTCACACGGATTGTCGATGTGTCGCTCGATTCACTCAAGCCAGCGTATCCGGTCACCTTTCGATCACCGTGGGCGCCTTCCCGTCACCCCCGGTATGTTCGTGATCAGCCGATACGACCAGGATTGCGCAGTTTGCCTCGAACAGTCTCCGCCCATGCGCCGTCGAGAGGGAGCCGCAGGAGCCGCGATGAAGATCCGCACCGACTTCCCGTACGAGACCCGCCACGAGGACGGCCGCATCCCGCTGCCCGACGGCACCCTGCTGTACGCGCGCGTGTGGCGCCCGCTCACCGACGAGCAGGTACCGGCCCTCCTGGAGTACCTGCCGGACCGCCTCACCGACGGGACCGCCCCCCGCGACTGGCAGCGCCACCCCTGGTACGCGGGCCACGGCTACGCCTCCGTACGGGTCGACGTCCGCGGCCACGGCAACAGCGAGGGGCTGCCGGGCGACGCGTACGACGCCGTCGAGCTCGCCGACGGGGTCGCCGTCGTGAACTGGCTCGCCGGGCAGGAGTGGTGCACCGGGAAGGTCGGCATGTTCGGCCTCGGCCGGGGCGGTGTCAGCGCCCTCCAGGTCGCCGCCCTCGCCCCCGGGCCCCTGAAGGCCGTCGTCGCCGTCTGCGCCGCCGACGACCGCTACGACAACGACGTCCACTACATGGGCGGCTCCGTCCTCGGCGCCGGCATGCACGCCCGCGCGGCCGCCGCGCTCGCCTCCGTCGCCCGGCCCCCGGACCCGCGGCACGTGGGCGAGGAGTGGCGCGAGCTGTGGCTGAAGCGCCTGGAGGCCGTCGAGCCGCCCCTCCACACCTGGCTCGCCCACCAGACCCGGGACGCGTACTGGAAGCACGGCAGCGTCCGCGAGGACTACTCCGCCGTCCGGGCCGCCGTCCTCGCCGTCGGCGGCTGGCACGACCCGTACCGCGACACCGTCCTGCGGCTCGCCCGGCACCTCCCCCAGGACCGGGTGCGGGCGGTCCTCGGCCCCTGGTGCCACCAGTACCCCGACCGCGGGCTGCCGCCGGGGCCGGCGATCGGCTTCCTCCAGGAGACCCTGCGCTGGTGGGACCACCACCTCAAGGACGCCGAGAACGACGTGATGGCCGAGCCGCTGCTGCGCTCCTGGATCAGCGACTCGCACCCGCCGGCACCCGCGTACGCGGAGCTGCCCGGCCGCTGGGTCGCCGACCCCGCCTGGCCCTCCCCGCACGTCACGCCCGTCACGTACGGCCTCCAGGGCGCCCCGGTCGTCGTCGACTCGCCGCAGCGGACCGGGCTGGACGCGGGCCGCTTCCTGCCCTCCGGCCACGACGCGGACCTGCCGCCCGACCAGCGCGACGAGGACGCCCGCTCGGCCTGCTTCGACTTCCCCGTGCCCGAGGACGGCGGCCCCGTCGAGATCCTGGGCCGGCCCTCCGTGAGCCTCGCCCTGCGGACGACCGCCCCCACCGGACAGGTCATCGCCCGGCTCTGCGACGTCGCCCCGGACGGCTCCTCCACCCTCGTCACCCGGGGCGCCCTCAACCTCTCCGCCCGCTATGGCCGCGACCGGGCCGTGGAGGCGCAGATCGGCGAGACGGAGAGCCTCGTCTTCGAGCTGAACGGCATCGGGCACGCCTTCGCGCCCGGCCACCGGGTGCGGCTCGCCGTCTCCTCCACGTACTGGCCGTGGATCTGGCCCCAGCCCGACGCCGCCGGCTTCACCCTCGACCCGGCGGGCTCGAACCTCACCCTGCCCGTACGCGCCCCCACCCAGGACACCGTGGAGTGGGCGGAGCCCGAGCAGTCCGAGCCCCTCGGGGTCGTCCACCCGCACGTCCTGGACCTGGAGGAGCCGCGCCCGGAGCGGGTCGTCGTCCGGGACGTGGCCAAGGGCGAGTGGCGTCTGGAGGTCGACCCGAGCCCGGGCGGCACGCGCGTGTACCCGGACGGCCTGGAGTGCACCGAGGACGCCGTGGAGACGTACGTGATCGACGAGAGCGGCCCGCTGTCCGCCCGTACCCGCTCGGAGTGGACCGTCCGGCTGCACCGGCCCGAGCCGGCCTGGGACGTCACGATCGACACCCGCTCGCAGATCTCCTGCGACGCGGACGCCTTCCTCACCGAGAACGAGCTGGTGTGCAAGGAGGGCGGCGAGGTCGTCTTCCACCGCACCTGGGAAAAGAGGATCCCCCGTACGGCGGGCTGACTTCACGCCGTACGGGGGACCGATCAGGGGTTACGCCTGCGCGCCGGCCTTGCGGCGGCGGGCGACGACCAGCGCGCCGGCACCGAGGGCGACGGCCCCGGCGGCGGCGTACCCGAGCGGCAGGGTCTCGTTCGCGCCGGTGGCGGCGAGGGTGCCGTTCACGGGGGTGTTGGACCGACCTCCCTGCTGGGTGGTGTTCGTGTTGCCGCCGGTGGTGACGGTCGGCGCCGGGGTGGGCGTGTCCGTCGGCTTCGGCTTCGGCTTGTCGCCCTTGTCGGCGGCGAGGATGTCGAAGTTCAGGTCCTTGAAGTCGACGCCGCCGCTGCAGGAGCCGTCGCTGTCCTCGTACTCCGCGTAGCCGAAGAGGGCGCCCTTGCCGGCAGTGGCCTTGGCGTCGACCGTGAGGCGCAGCTTCACGTCGTACGAGGCGCCCTCGGTGAGGTCGCCGACCTCGATGGAGTCGAACTTCTCGGTGATCGGCGTCCACTCCAGGACGTCGGCGGAGGACCACTCGACGGGGATGAGGAGCTTGGAGAAGTCCGTCTCGTCGTCGATCACGTCGCCGGGCTCGGGGAGCCGCGCGGCGTTCGCGAAGGCCTTGACGAGGTTCAGCGTGTGGTCGGAGGTGTTGGTGACGCGCATCGAGAAGACCGCGGGCTCACCGGCGGTGACCTTCTTCGGGCCGCTCACCGCGACCTTGAGGGAGGGATCCTCCGTGCACTCCTCGCCCATGTCCTCGTAGAAGGCGAGCTCTTCCTTGGCGGCGTCGAGCTTCTCCTGGGCGGCGGCCTTCACCTTCTGGGCGAGACCGATCACGCGGGAGGCGGCGACCCTGGCGTCGTCGAAGGCGGTGTCGGCCTTCGTCAGCTTGTCGTCGGCGTCCTTCTTCGCGGTGGCGGCCTCGTCGGCGGCCGTCTGCGCGGCGGTGACGGCGGCGGCGGCGTCCGCCTTCTCCTTCTCCGTGGCGTCAGGCCGGTCCTTCACGGCCTGCTCGTCCTGCTTCGCCTTGGCGAGCGCCTCGTCGGCGGCGGTCTTCGCGGCGGCGGCGGCGTCGGCGGCCTTCTTGGCCTCGTTGACGGCGGCCCGGAGGGGGTGGTCGTCCTTGTCGAGGGCCTTCAGGTCGGCCATGGCCTTGTCGAGCTCGACGACGGCCTCGTCGTACGCCTTCTGCGCCTCGGCGACGGCGGCCCTGAGCTCCTCGATCGAGGGCATGTCCTCGTCGGGGTCGTCCTCGTGGGTGGCGGGCTTCTGCGTCGACGTGGGCGACGGCTTGGTGTCGGCGAACGCCGGGGCGGCCGAGAGGAAGACGACCGGGGTGGTCACGGCGGCGGCCACGGCCGTCGCCAGAATGCGGCGGATCTTCACGTTGTGGACCTTTTCCTGGTCAGAGAGAAAGACTCCGAAGAACGGTGGCGGGCGCGCGCCTGCGGCTACCTCACGCGGCGCGGCACCCGGCATGATCGTATGACCGGAAGGGGCCCCCGTGGAGCCGGGTTTCCGGAGCTCGCGGGGGCTTTCTGAACCTGTTCAGGTCACAAACCGTGCAAGTGCGGGCAGTTGCCCACGGAGGCCGCGCTTTCTGTGTGATCCATGTCATCCGCGCCCGGCGGCCCGCCCCGTAACGTGTCCCCCACACACGTGGAAAGCGAGGCACGCACCGATGTCCGAGCACAGCCCGCTCGATCTGGCCGAGGGCGATCCCTTCGGCCCGCACAACCTCCCGTACGGCGTCTTCTCCACCGCCGACGAGCCCGGGCGGCGCCGGCTCGGCGTCCGCATCGGCGGGCACGTCCTGGACGCGGGTGCCGCGGCGCACGCGCTGGGCTCCCCGTACGCGACGCTGCTCGCGCAGCCGAGCCTCAACCCGCTGCTCGCGGCCGGGCGGACCGCCTGGCGCGACGTCCGCCGGGCGCTGACCGCCTGGGTGACGGTGCCCGCGCACCGGGCGGACATCGAGCCGCTCCTCCACCCGCTGGACGCGGTGACGCTGCACCTGCCGTACGAGGTCGCGGACTACGTCGACTTCTACGCGAGCGAGCACCACGCGACGAACGTGGGCCGCATCTTCCGCCCGGACGGCGACGCGCTCACCCCCAACTGGAAGCACCTGCCGATCGGTTACCACGGTCGCGCGGGCACGGTCGTGGTCTCCGGCACCGATGTCGTACGCCCCTCCGGGCAGCGCAAGGCCCCGACGGACCCGGCCCCGGTCTTCGGCCCGTCGATCAAGCTGGACATCGAGGCGGAGGTCGGCTTCCTCGTCGGCACGCCCTCGGAGCTGGGCAAGCCGGTCCCGCTGGCCGACTTCCGGGAGCACGTCTTCGGTCTGACGCTGCTCAACGACTGGTCGGCGCGGGACATCCAGGCCTGGGAGTACGTGCCGCTCGGCCCGTTCCTCGGCAAGTCGTTCCAGACCTCGGTATCGGCGTGGGTGACGCCCCTGGAGGCCCTGGACGCGGCCCGGACCGCCCCGCCGGCCCGGGACTTCCCGCTCCTCCCCTACCTGGACGACGCGGCCGAGGAGGAGCAGGGCGGCTTCGACCTGCGGATCTCGGTGGAGATCAACGGCGAGGTCGTGGCCGAGCCGCCGTTCTCCTCCATGTACTGGACGGCGGCCCAGCAGCTCGCCCACATGACGGTGAACGGCGCCTCGCTCCGCACGGGCGACCTGTACGGCTCCGGCACGGTCTCCGGGCCCGAGGTGGACCAGCGCGGCTCGCTCCTGGAGCTCACCTGGAACGGCCGCGACGCCCTCGAACTGGCGGGCGGCAAGCGGACGTTCCTGGAGGACGGCGACGAGGTCGTCCTCACGGCCTGGGCGCCGGGCCCGGACGGCACCCGGGTGACCCTGGGCGAGGTCCGGGGCCGGATCGTCCCGTCGGCCTAGGCGACGCGCCAGAGGGCGGGGACGTTCGGCGGCTCCCAGCCGGTCTGGGCCGTGTGCGCCTGGAGGCACACATAGCCCGGACCGCCGTAGGTGACGGCGTCCCCGGCCCGGTAGGCGGTCCCGACGGCCCAGGTCCCGCCCGGGGCCCCGGTGGACGTCGGGGTGGGCGTGGGGCCGGGGTCCTGCGGCACGTTCAGGACGAAGTCGAAGGCGGCCTCC
The DNA here is from genome assembly GCF_014203895.1 of Streptomyces nymphaeiformis. Classification (GTDB taxonomy): domain Bacteria; phylum Actinomycetota; class Actinomycetes; order Streptomycetales; family Streptomycetaceae; genus Streptomyces; species Streptomyces nymphaeiformis. Next base: position 523,925 of record NZ_JACHJY010000006.1, read on the forward strand.
TTGGCGGCGCCGACGTCCCGGACGGTCATGAGGAGCCGGGCGTCGAAGATCGAGTCGGTGTTGTTGCGGGGCTCGCCCGGGAAGTACAGCTGCGTGGTGAGCACGGGCCGCCCCGGCGCCTGGAGCTTCACGTGGATGTGGCGGGTCCGCCCGGGATACAGCCCCGGGACGATCGTCGTCAGCTTGAAGGCCCCGCTCGCATCGGTGAACTGGTGCCCCCGGAACCGGAATCCGGTGTTGTCGTACGCGCCGTTGACGTCGGCCTGCCAGAAGTCGAGCAGGACGCCCGATATCGGCCGGCAGGCGAGCCCGAAGACGTAACCGCTGACGGTGAGCCGGGTCCCGGTGGTGCCGGCCTCCAGAAGGCTGGTCCTGAGCGGGGAGTCGGGCTTGAAGTACGGCCCCTCCATCTGCTCCGGGGTGGGGGTGTCGCCGTCGTCGCACTCCGGGGTGAGCGCGGGCGCGGCGGTCCCGTCGGTGAGGGTGCGGGCGAGCGCCGGGACGCCCATGAGGGCGACGGGCGCGGCCATCCCGGCCGCGAGTGCGGCGCGCAGCACGGTCTTGCGGGTGAGGTGTCCGGCGGCGGTCTCGTTGTCCATGCCTGCTCCTGTGTGGGGGGCCTGGGGGGATGACAACGAACCTAGGCGGCCGGGCTTCCGTCCTCGATGGACGGACCACGGAGGTCGTGGTGTTTTCGGAAGTCCCCGGGGCTGCGCCCCGTCTCCCGCCGGAAGAAGCGGCAGAAGTACGCGGGATCGGCGAAACCGACCCGCGCCGCGACCTGTCGCACCGACAACTCGGTGCTGAAGAGCAGTCGTTGGGCCTCCCTGGTGCGCGCCTCGCGCAGGAGCGCGGCGGGGGTGCGGCCGGTGGCGGCCCGGACGGCTTCGGCGAGATGGCCGGGGCTGACGCCGAGCCGCACGGCACACTCCCGTACGGAGAGACCGCCGACCCCGGCCCACCCGGCGAGCCGCAGGAACTCCCCGGCGACCCCTTGCGGGGGTGCGGGCCGGGCCGGGGCTCCGGGCAGCCGCGCGGCCCGGACGAGAAGCACGTGCAGCAGGGACCGCAGCACCCCGGCGAACCCGTCGGCCCCGCACCGGTACTCCTCGGCGAGTTCGGCCATCAACGACGAGGTCCGCTCGTGAGCGGCGCCGTCGAGCCCCACCCAGGGCCGCTCGCCGAGCCTCCGTAACAGCCCCTCGTCACCGCCCCCGCCCACGAGGAACTCGGGCGTGAAGAGCACGAGCGACCCCTCCAGCCCGCGCACGCCCTCCCAGTGGTGCACCTGCCCGGGCAGGATCACCCCGAGCTGCGGCGGCCGCACCTCGTACCGCTCCAGATCGAGCACGTGCACGCCGCTCCCGCCGACGACGTGCACGATCTCGTAGAAGGTGTGCCGGTGCGGGAAGGCGGCCCGGGACATCGGTCCCATGGCATCGAACCCGCCGGCGGCGAAGGGCACTTGCCCGGGCAGCGACAGCTCCAGTCGGTGCACGGGCGGCTCCCCCTCCCGAGAAGCCGCACAGGGACCCCCCGCCAAGACCGTGGTACCGCGCATCGCCCGCCTCCCCGACTGGTACAGACCATTCGAGCGTCCACGATGCCACGGCCCCCGGCCCCTGTCAGGAACGCGAAGGGCCCGGCTCGCCCCCGAGCCGGGCCCTCGCGCGCGCCGTCCGGGTTACCGGACGAACGTGCTCGCCTGGGTCGCCAGGTCCAGGAAGTACTGCGGGGCGAGGCCGAGGACCAGGGTGACCGCGACGCCCGCCGTGATCGTGATGCTCGTCAGGGGCGAGGGCACGGCGACCGTGGGGCCGTCCGCCTTCGGCTCGCTGAAGAACATCAGGACGATGACGCGGATGTAGAAGAACGCGGCGATCGCCGAGGAGATCACACCGACCACCACGAGCGCGCCCGCGCCGCCGTCCGCCGCCGCCTTGAAGACCGCGAACTTCCCGGAGAAGCCGGAGGTCAGCGGAATGCCGGCGAAGGCGAGCAGGAAGACCGCGAAGACCGCCGCGACGAGCGGCGAACGGCGGCCGAGTCCGGCCCACTTGGACAGGTGGGTGGCCTCGCCGCCCGCGTCCCGGACCAGGGTGACGACGGCGAACGCGCCGATCGTCACGAAGGAGTAGGCGCCCAGGTAGAACAGGACGGACGAGATGCCCGACGGCGTCGCCGCGATGACGCCCGCGAGCAGGAAGCCCGCGTGCGCGATCGACGAGTACGCCAGGAGCCGCTTGATGTCGGTCTGGGTGATGGCGACGATCGCGCCGCCCAGCATCGTGACGATGGCGACGCCCCACATGACCGGGCGCCAGTCCCAGGTGAGGCCCGGGAGCACCACGTACAGCAGGCGGAGCAGCGCGCCGAACGCGGCGACCTTGGTCGCGGCGGCCATGAAGCCGGTGACCGGGGTCGGGGCGCCCTGGTAGACGTCCGGGGTCCACATGTGGAACGGCACGGCGCCGATCTTGAAGAGGAGCCCCATGAGGACCATCGCGAAGCCGATGAGCAGCAGCGCGTCGTTGCCCATGGTGTCGGCGAGCGCCGGGTCGACGGCTCCGATCGAGCCGTCGACGACCCGGGCGATCGTGGCGTACGAGACGGAGCCCGCGTAGCCGTACAGCAGGGCGATCCCGAAGAGCAGGAACGCCGAGGAGAAGGCGCCGAGCAGGAAGTACTTGACGGCCGCCTCCTGCGACATCAGCCGCTTGCGGCGGGCGACGGCGCAGAGCAGGTACAGCGGGAGGGAGAAGACCTCCAGGGCGACGAACAGCGTCAGGAGGTCGTTGGCGGCCGGGAAGACCAGCATGCCGGAGATCGCGAAGAGCGCGAGCGGGAAGACCTCCGTCGTGGTGAACCCGGCCTTGACCGCGGCCCTCTCCTGCTCGCTGCCGGGGACGGCCGCGGCCTCGGCGGCGAAGGAGTCGACCTTGTGGCCGTGGTCGGCCGGGTCGAGCCTGCGCTCGGCGAAGGTGAACACCGCCACGAGGGAGGCGAGGAGAATGGTGCCCTGGAGGAACAGGGCGGGCCCGTCGACGGCGATGGCGCCCATGGCCGCGATGTGGGCCTTGGTGGAGCCGTAACCGCCCGCCGCCAGGCCGACGATGGCGGCGAAGGCGGCGACGAGCGCGAGGACCGACAGGAACACCTGGCTGTGGTAGCGGGCCTTGCGGGGCACGAAGGCCTCGACGAGGACGCTGACGAGCGCGGCGCCGAGCACGATGAGCACGGGCGAGAGCTGCGTGTACTCGATGTGGGGTGCCGGGATCTTGTCCAGCGGCTCGGCAGCTGTCGTCCACAAGCTGTGGACAGCCATGGAACTCACTTGGCCGCCTCCACGTTCTGAATCTGGGGCTGGGGGTCCTTCTGCTGGACGTCCGACATGGTGTGCTGCACGGCCGGGTTGACGACGTCCGTCAGCGGCTTCGGGAAGACCCCGAGGAAGATCAGGACGGCGATCAGCGGGGCGACCACGGCCAGCTCGCGCGCCCGCAGGTCGGGCAGCGCCCGCACCTCCTCCTTCACCGGCCCCGTCATCGTCCGCTGGTACAGGACGAGGGTGTAGAGCGCGGCGAGGACGATGCCGGTGGTGGCGATGACACCGGCCACCGGATACCGGGCGTACGCGCCGACCAGGACCAGGAACTCGCTGACGAACGGGGCGAGTCCGGGCAGCGACAGGGTCGCGAGGCCGCCGATCAGGAACGTGCCGGCGAGCACCGGGGCGACCTTCTGCACACCGCCGTAGTCGGCGATGAGCCGCGAGCCGCGCCGGGAGATCAGGAAGCCGGCGACGAGCATGAGCGCGGCCGTCGAGATGCCGTGGTTGACCATGTAGAGCGTGGCGCCGGACTGGCCCTGGCTGGTCATCGCGAAGATGCCCAGGATGATGAAGCCGAAGTGCGAGATCGACGCGTAGGCGACCAGGCGCTTGATGTCCCGCTGGCCGACGGCGACCAGCGCGCCGTAGACGATGCTGATGAGGGCGAGGACGACGATCGCGGGGGTGGCCCACTTGCTGGCCTCGGGGAAGAGCCCGAGGCAGAAGCGGAGCATCGCGAAGGTGCCGACCTTGTCGACGACGGCGGTGATGAGGACGGCGACCGGGGCGGTGGACTCCCCCATCGCGTTCGGCAGCCAGGTGTGCAGCGGCCAGAGCGGCGCCTTCACCGCGAAGGCGAAGAAGAAGCCGAGGAAGAGCAGCCGCTCCGTGTTGGTCGCCATGTCGAGCGAGCCGTTGGCCCGGGCCTCGGCGATCTCGGTGAGCGAGAAGTTCCCCGCGACCACGTAGAGCCCGATGACCGCGGCCAGCATGATCAGGCCGCCGACGAGGTTGTAGAGGAGGAACTTGACCGCCGCGTACGAGCGCTGGGCCGCCGCGTTCTCGTCGGAGCCGCTGTGCGCGCGGTCGCCGAAGCCGCCGATGAGGAAGTACATCGGGATGAGCATGGCTTCGAACAGGATGTAGAAGAGGAAGACGTCGGTGGCCTCGAAGGAGAGGATCACCATCGCCTCGACCATCAGGATCAGGGCGAAGAAGCCCTGCGTCGGCCGCCACCGCTTGGAGGAGGTCTCCAGCGGGTCGGCGTCGTGCCAGCCGGCGAGGACGATGAACGGGATCAGCAGGGCGGTCAGCCCGATGAGCGCGACCCCGATGCCGTCCACGCCGAGTTCGTACCGGACGCCGAAGTCCTTGATCCAGGCGTGCGACTCGGTCAGCTGGTACCGGGGGCCGCCGGGCTCGAACTGCGCCCAGACGACGCCGGCGAGCACGAGCGTGGCGAGCGAGACGAGCAGCGCCAGCCACTTGGCGCCGGTGCGGCGGGCGGCCGGCACGGCGGCGGTGAGCACGGCGCCCACCGCGGGCACCGCCGCCGTCACCGTAAGGAGCGGGAAGGACATGGTTACACCGCCCTCATCAGCAGGGTCGCGGCGATCAGCACCGCCGTACCTCCGAACATGGAGACCGCGTACGTGCGGGCGTAGCCGTTCTGGAGCTTGCGCAGCCGGCCGGAGAGTCCGCCGACGGCGGCCGCGGTGCCGTTGACGACGCCGTCGACCAGGCTGTGGTCGACGTACACCAGGGAGCGCGTCAGGTGCGTGCCGCCGGTGACGAAGACGGCGTGGTTGAAGTCGTCCTGGAGCAGGTCGCGACGGGCCGCCCGGGTGAGGAGCGAGCCGCGCGGGGCGACCACCGGGACGGGCCGGCGGCCGTACTGGACGTACGCGAGGCCGACGCCGAGCACCATGACGGCGATGGTGGCGGTGGTGACGGCGGCGGCGCTGATCGGCGAGTGGCCGTGCGCGAAGCCGGTGACCGGCTCCAGCCACTCGACGAAGCCGGAGAACTCGAAGAGGGCGCCCGCGGCGACCGAGCCGACGGCGAGCAGGACCATGGGGATGACCATGGACCTGGGCGACTCGTGCGGGTGCGGGGGCCGGCCGTTCTCGTCGTCCTGCCAGCGCTTCTCGCCGAAGAAGGTCATCAGCATCACGCGGGTCATGTAGTACGCGGTGATGGCCGCGCCGATCAGGGTGACCGTGCCGAGGATCCAGCCCTCGGTGCCGCCCTTGGCGAAGGCAGCCTCGATGATCTTGTCCTTGGAGAAGAAGCCGGACAGGCCGGGGAAGCCGATGATCGCGAGGTAGCCGAGGCCGAAGGTGATGAAGGTGACCGGCATGTACTTCCGCAGGCCGCCGTACCTCCGCATGTCGACCTCGTCGTTCATGCCGTGCATGACCGAACCGGCGCCGAGGAAGAGACCGGCCTTGAAGAAGCCGTGCGTCACCAGGTGCATGATCGCGAAGACGTAGCCGATGGGGCCGAGGCCGGCCGCCAGGATCATGTATCCGATCTGCGACATCGTCGAGCCGGCGAGGGCCTTCTTGATGTCGTCCTTCGCGCAACCGACGATCGCACCGAAGAGGAGCGTGACGGCGCCGACCACGGTGACGACGAGCTGGGCGTCCGGCGCCGCGTTGAAGATGTCGGCGGAGCGGACGATCAGGTAGACACCGGCGGTCACCATCGTGGCCGCGTGGATGAGGGCCGAGACCGGGGTCGGGCCCTCCATCGCGTCCCCGAGCCAGGACTGCAGCGGCACCTGGGCCGACTTGCCGCAGGCGGCGAGGAGCAGCATCAGGCCGATCGCGGTCAGCTTGCCCTCGGAGGCCTCGCCGGTCGCCGCGAGCACCGGACCGAAGGTGAAGGTCCCGAAGGTGGTGAACATGATCATGATGGCGATCGACAGGCCCATGTCGCCGACACGGTTGACGATGAACGCCTTCTTCGCGGCGGTGGCCGCGCTGGGCTTGTGCTGCCAGAAGCCGATCAGGAGGTACGAGGCGAGGCCGACGCCCTCCCAGCCGAAGTACAGCAGCAGGTAGTTGTCGGCGAGGACGAGCAGGAGCATCGCCGCGACGAACAGGTTGAGGTAGCCGAAGAAGCGGCGGCGGCGCTCGTCGTGCTCCATGTATCCGATGGAGTAGACGTGGATGAGTGTGCCGACGCCGGTGATCAGCAGGACGAAGGTCATCGACAGCTGGTCGAGCTGGAAGGCCATGTCCGCCTGGAAGCCCTCGACGGGGATCCAGGTGTAGAGCGTCTGGTGCAGGGCCCGGTCGTCGGCGCTCTTGCCGAGCATGTCGGCGAAGAGCACCAGGCCGATCACGAAGGAGACGGCCGCGAGCAGCGTCCCGAGCCAGTGGCCGGACTTGTCGAGCCGCCGACCGCCCAGGAGCAGCACCGCCGCGCCGAGCAGGGGCGCCCCGATGAGCAGCGCAATGAGATTTTCCACGGTCAGCCCCTCACAGCTTCATCAGGCTGGCGTCGTCGACCGAGGCCGAGTGGCGGGCACGGAAGACGGACACGATGATCGCGAGCCCGACGACGACCTCCGCGGCGGCGACGACCATCGTGAAGAAGGCGATGACCTGTCCGTCGAGGTTGCCGTGCATGCGGGAGAAGGTGACGAACGCGAGGTTGCAGGCGTTGAGCATGAGCTCGACGCACATGAAGACGACGATCGCGTTGCGCCGGATCAGCACCCCCACCGCACCGATGGTGAACAACAGGGCGGCGAGGTACAGGTAGTTGACGGGGTTCACCGGGAGGCCTCCTCTTCGCGGCCCAGGCGCTCGGCCGAGCGCTGCTCCAGGGCCTTGAGGTCCGAGAGCGCCTCGTTCGACACGTCCCGGATCTGGCCCCGCTTGCGGAGGGTCTGCATGACGGTGAGCTCCGCCGGGGTCCCGTCGGGCAGGAGACCGGCAATGTCCACGGCGTTGTGCCGGGCGTAGACGCCGGGTGCCGGCAGCGGCGGGACGTGCTTGCCCTCGCGCACGCGCTGCTCGGAGAGCTCGCGCTGGGTGCGGGCCCGCTCGGTCCGCTCCCGGTGGGTGAGCACCATCGCGCCGACGGCCGCCGTGATCAGCAGCGCGCCGGTGATCTCGAAGGCGAAGACGTACTTGGTGAAGATGAGGGCGGCGAGGCCCTCCACGTTCCCGCCGTGCGCGCTGTTGGCCGTGCCGAGTCCGGCGAAGTCCTTCAGCGAGGCGTTCCCGATGCCGGCCGCGAGCAGGATGCCGAAGCCGAGGCCGCAGGCGGCGGCCAGCCAGCGCTGGCCCTTGATGGTCTCCTTCAGCGAGTCCGCGGCGGTGACGCCGACCAGCATGACGACGAAGAGGAAGAGCATCATGATCGCGCCGGTGTAGACGACGATCTGGACGACGCCGAGGAAGTACGCGCCGTTGGCGAGGTAGAAGACCGCCAGGACGATCATGGTCCCGGCGAGGGAGAGCGCCGAGTGCACGGCCTTCTTCATCAGGACCGTGGACAGCGCGCCGAGGACGGCGACGGTGCCGAGCACCCAGAACTGGAAGGCCTCACCGGTCGAGGTCGTGTAGGCAGCGAGGTTCGCGCTCATGCGTCCGCCCCCTCCGGCTCGCCCTTCTCCCCCTTGGACACGGCGACCTGACGGACGGTGCCGGGCGCGGCGCCGGTGACGAGGCCCCGGTAGTAGTCCTGCTCGGTCATGCCCGGGAAGATCGCGTGCGGCGTGTCGACCATCTCCTCCTCGAGACCCGCGAGGAGCTGCTCCTTGGTGTAGATCAGTGCCTCGCGGGAGGAGTCGGCCAGTTCGAACTCGTTCGTCATCGTCAGCGCGCGCGTGGGGCACGCCTCGATGCACAGTCCGCAGAGGATGCAGCGGGCGTAGTTGATCTGGTAGACGCGGCCGTACCGCTCGCCCGGCGAGTAGCGCTCCTCGTCCGTGTTGTCCGCGCCCTCCACGTAGATGGCGTCGGCGGGACAGGCCCAGGCGCACAGCTCGCAGCCGACGCACTTCTCCAGACCGTCGGGGTGACGGTTGAGCTGGTGCCGGCCGTGGAAGCGGGGCGCCGTCGTCTTCTGCTGCTCCGGGTACTGCTCGGTCAGCCGCTTCTTGAACATGGCCTTGAAGGTCACGCCGAAGCCGGCCACCGGATTCTGGAAATCAGACACCGTCCGTCCCCCTTTCGTCACTCTCGGTAGCAGTATCGGGGCCGCCACTGACAACGAGGTCCCGCTCGTGGCGAGGCCTGCGCCGCGGCACGGGCGGCAGGGACTGTCCGGGCTTGGGCGGTACGGGGAAGCCGCCCGCCATCGGGTCGAAGGACGGCTCCTCGGCGGGCCGGGCCGCGGCCTCCTTCGCCTTCCGGTCGCGGAACGCGTCGAACAGGAAGGAGAGGAGGAGCAGGGCGAGGACGCCGCCGGCCACGTACAGCACGATGTTGGAGAAGGCGATGTTCTCGTTGCGCAGCGCGCGGACGGTGGCGACCAGCATCAGCCAGACCACGGCGACCGGGATGAGGACCTTCCAGCCGAGCTTCATCAGCTGGTCGTAGCGGACGCGGGGCAGGGTGCCGCGGAGCCAGATGAAGAAGAACAGCAGCAGCTGCACCTTGATGACGAACCAGAGCATCGGCCACCAGCCGTGGTTCGCGCCCTCCCAGAACGTGGAGATCGGGTACGGGGCCCGCCAGCCGCCCAGGAAGAGGGTCACCGACACGGCCGAGACCGTCACCATGTTCACGTACTCGGCGAGCATGAACATCGCGAACTTGATGGACGAGTACTCGGTGTTGAAGCCGCCGACGAGGTCGCCCTCGGACTCCGGCATGTCGAACGGGGCGCGGTTCGTCTCGCCGACCATCGTGACGATGTAGATGATGAACGAGACCGGCAGCAGGATCACGAACCAGCGGTCCGCCTGCGCCTCGACGATCTTCGAGGTCGACATCGACCCGGAGTAGAGGAAGACGGAGGCGAAGGCCGCGCCCATGGCGATCTCGTACGAGATCATCTGCGCGCAGGACCGCAGGCCGCCGAGCAGCGGGTACGTGGAGCCCGAGGACCAGCCGGCGAGGACGATGCCGTAGATGCCGACGGAGGCGACCGCGAGGACGTACAGCATCGCGATCGGCAGGTCGGTCAGCTGCATCGCCGTCCGGTGCCCGAAGATCGAGACCTGGTCGTCGGCCGGGCCGAACGGGATCACGGCGATCGCCATGAACGCGGGGATCGCGGCGATGATCGGGGCGAGGACGTAGACGACCTTGTCGGCCTTCTTGACGATCACGTCCTCCTTGAGCATCAGCTTGACGCCGTCCGCGAGGGACTGGAGGAGACCCCAGGGGCCGTGCCGGTTGGGGCCGATGCGCAGCTGCATCCAGGCGACGACCTTGCGCTCCCACACGATGGAGAAGAGCACGGTGACCATCAGGAAGGCGAAGCAGAAGACGGCCTTGACGAGCACGAGCCACCAGGGGTCCGTGCCGAACATGGACAGGTCCTCTGCCGCCAGGACGTTCGGGGTCATGCCTGCACCTCCTGCGGGGTCGCCGGGCCGATGCGGACCAGGTCGCCGGGGTGGGCGCCCGTGTCGGAGAGGACGCCTCGGCCCGTGGAGTTCAGGGGGAGCCAGACGACCCGGTCGGGCATGTCGGTGACCTGGAGCGGGAAGGCGACGGAGCCCGTGGGGCCGGTCACCTCCAGGACGTCGCCGTCCTTGACGCCGGTGTCGGCGGCGGTGGCGGCGGAGAGCCGGGCGACCGCCGCGTGCCGCGTGCCGGCGAGGGCGGTGTCGCCCTCCTGGAGCCGGCCGAGGTCGAGCAGGAGGCGGTGTCCGGCGAGGACGGCCTCGCCGTCGCCGGGCCGGGGCGCCGGCTGCGCGGGCGAGCTGGGCTCGGTGGCCCGCTCCTCGGTCCAGCCGCCGAGCCGGTCCAGCTCCCGGCGGGCCGACCGCAGGTCGGGCAGGCCGAGGTGGACGTCGAGGGCGTCGGCCAGCATGTGCAGGACGCGGGCGTCGCTCGGGGCGAGCGGCCTCGTCATCTGCTCGGGCTTGAGCGCGGCCTCGAAGAGCCGGGCCCTGCCCTCCCAGTTGAGGAAGGTGCCGGACTTCTCGGCGACGGCCGCGACCGGCAGGATCACGTCGGCGCGCTCGGTGACCTCGCCGGGCCGCAGCTCCAGGGAGACCACGAACGCCGTGTCGAGGGCCTCGCGCGCGCGTGCCGGGTCCGGCAGGTCGGCGACCTCGACGCCGGCGACGAGCAGCGCGGCGAGCTCTCCGCCGGCCGCGGCCTCCACGATCTGGCCGGTGTCGCGGCCGTAGCGGTGCGGGAGTTCGCGGACGCCCCAGGCGGCGGCGACCTCCTCACGCGCGCGGGGATCGGTCGCGGGCCGCCCGCCGGGCAGCAGCGCGGGGAGCGCCCCCGCCTCGACGGCGCCGCGCTCGCCGGCGCGGCGCGGGATCCACACGAGGCGGGCGCCGGTGGCGGCCGAGGCGCGCAGGGCGGCGGTGAGCGCGCCGGGCACGCCCGCGAGCCGCTCGCCGACGGCGAGGACGGCGCCGTCCTGGCGGAGGGCCTCGGCCGCGTCGGCGCCTTCGCCGGCGAGGCCGACGCGGGAGGTGAGGGCGTCGAGCCAATCGGTCTCGGTGCCGGGCGCGGCGGGCAGCAGCGTGCCGCCGGCCTTCGTCAGGCCCCGGGTCGCGAACGAGGCGATGGCGTACGTCTTCTGGCCGCGCTTGCGCCAGGCCTTGCGGAGCCGCAGGAAGACGCCGGGGGCCTCCTCCTCGGACTCCAGGCCGACCAGGAGCACGGCCGGGGCGGCTTCGAGCGAGGTGTACGTGACACCCGAGCCGTCCAGGTCGCGTCCGCGCCCGGCGACGGTGGAGGCCAGGAAGTCGGCCTCCTCGCCGGAGTGGATCCGGGCCCGGAAGTCGATGTCGTTGGTGTCGAGGGCGACCCGCGCGAACTTGGCGTACGCGTAGGAGTCCTCGACGGTGAGGCGCCCGCCGGTCAGGACGCCGGTCCGGCCGCGGACGAGCCCGTTGGCCGCGGCCTCCAGGGCCTCGGGCCAGGACGCCGCCTCCAGCTCACCGGTGTCGGGGTTCCGGACGAGCGGCGTGGTCAGCCGGTCGCGCTGCTGGGCGTACCGGAAGCCGAAGCGGCCCTTGTCGCAGATCCACTCCTCGTTGACCTCCGGGTCCTCGGCGGCGAGCCGCCGCATGACCTTGCCGCGCCGGTGGTCGGTGCGGGTGGCGCAGCCGCCGGCGCAGTGCTCGCAGACGGACGGCGAGGAGACCAGGTCGAAGGGGCGGGAGCGGAAGCGGTAGGCGGCCGAGGTGAGGGCGCCGACGGGGCAGATCTGGATGGTGTTGCCGGAGAAGTACGACTCGAAGGGGTCGCCCTCGCCGGTGCCGACCTGCTGGAGCGCGCCGCGCTCGATGAGCTCGATCATCGGGTCGCCCGCGACCTGGTTGGAGAAGCGGGTGCAGCGGGCGCACAGGACGCACCGCTCGCGGTCGAGCAGCACCTGGGTGGAGATCGCGACCGGCTTCTCGTACGTCCGCTTGACGCCCTCGAAGCGGGACTCGGCCTGTCCGTGGGACATGGCCTGGTTCTGCAGGGGGCACTCGCCGCCCTTGTCGCAGACGGGGCAGTCGAGGGGGTGGTTGATGAGCAGCAGCTCCATCACCCCGTGCTGGGCCTTCTCGGCGACGGGGCTGGTGAGCTGCGACCTGACGACCATGCCGTCGGTGCAGGTGATGGTGCAGGAGGCCATCGGCTTGCGCTGGCCCTCGACCTCGACGATGCACTGGCGGCAGGCGCCGGCGGGGTCGAGGAGGGGGTGGTCGCAGAAGCGCGGGATCTCGATGCCGAGCTGTTCGGCGGCGCGGATGACCAGCGTCCCCTTGGGGACGGAGATCTCGGCGCCGTCGATGGTCAGCGTGACCAGGTCCTCGGGCGGTACGGCCGGGCTGCCGCCTCCGCTGGGGGTGTTCGCGATGACGGTCATGCGGTCACCTCCTTGTGGTTGTCCGCCCAGGCGGTCGATTTGGCCGGGTCGAAGGGGCAGCCCTTGCCCGTGATGTGCTGCTCGTACTCCTCGCGGAAGTACTTCAGCGAGGAGAAGATCGGCGAGGCGGCGCCGTCGCCGAGGGCGCAGAACGACTTGCCGTTGATGTTGTCGGCGATGTCGTTGAGCTTGTCGAGGTCGGACATGACGCCCTTGCCGGCCTCGATGTCGCGGAGCAGCTGGACGAGCCAGTACGTGCCCTCGCGGCAGGGCGTGCACTTGCCGCAGGACTCGTGGGCGTAGAACTCGGTCCAGCGGGTGACGGCCCGGACGACGCAGGTGGTCTCGTCGAAGCACTGGAGCGCCTTGGTGCCGAGCATCGATCCGGCGGCGCCGACGCCCTCGTAGTCGAGGGGCACGTCGAGGTGCTCGTCGGTGAACATCGGGGTGGAGGAGCCGCCGGGCGTCCAGAACTTGAGCCGGTGGCCGGGCCGCATGCCGCCGCTCATGTCGAGGAGCTGGCGCAGGGTGATGCCGAGGGGGGCCTCGTACTGGCCGGGCGAGGCGACGTGCCCGCTGAGCGAGTAGAGGGTGAAGCCGGGGGACTTCTCCGTCCCCATGGACGTGAACCAGTCCTTGCCCTTGTTCAGGATCGCGGGAACCGACGCGATGGATTCGACGTTGTTCACCACGGTGGGGCAGGCGTACAGACCGGCGACCGCGGGGAAGGGCGGGCGCAGCCGGGGCTGGCCGCGGCGCCCTTCGAGCGAGTCGAGCAGCGCGGTCTCCTCACCGCAGATGTACGCGCCGGCGCCGGCGTGGACGGTGAGGTCGAGGTCGAGTCCGCGGCCGAGGATGTTCGTGCCGAGGTAGCCGGCGGCGTAGGCCTCGCGGACGGCCTCGTGGAGGCGGCGGAGGACGGGGACGACCTCGCCGCGCAGGTAGATGAAGGCGTGGTTCGAGCGGATCGCGTAGCAGGCGATCACGATGCCCTCGATGAGGGAGTGCGGGTTGGCGAAGAGGAGGGGGATGTCCTTGCAGGTGCCGGGCTCGGACTCGTCGGCGTTGACGACGAGGTAGTGCGGCTTGCCGTCGCCCTGCGGGATGAACTGCCACTTCATGCCGGTGGGGAAGCCGGCGCCGCCGCGTCCGCGGAGGCCGGATTCCTTGACGTACGCGATGAGGTCGTCGGGGCTCATCGCGAGGGCCTTCTTGAGGCCCTGGTAGCCCTCGTGTCGCTCGTAGGTCTCCAGGGTCCAGGAGTCGGGCTGGTCCCAGAAGGCCGACAGGACGGGCGCCAGGAGCTTCTCGGGGCTGCTGTTGTTGATCTCGGCGGCCAAGGTCATCACTCCCCCTCCTGTCCGGAGGTCTCACCACGCGGGTGGACGATTCGGTGCTGCGGCTTCTCGCCCTTGGCCAGGCGCAGGCCCACGAGGGAGGCGGGGCCGGCGCCGCCGGTGGCCTCGACGGCGCCGGGGCGCTCGTCGGGGAAGCCGGCGAGGATGCGGGCGGTCTCCTTGAAGGTGCAGAGCGGGGCGCCGCGGGTGGGTTCGACGGTGCGTCCGGCGCGGAGGTCGTCGACCATCTTCTTGGCGGACTCGGGCGTCTGGTTGTCGAAGAACTCCCAGTTGACCATCACGACGGGCGCGAAGTCGCAGGCCGCGTTGCACTCGATGTGTTCGAGGGTGATCTTGCCGTCCTCGGTGGTCTCGTCGTTCCCGACGCCGAGATGGGCCTTCAGCTCCTCGAAGATGGCGTCGCCGCCCATGACCGCGCACAGCGTGTTCGTGCAGACGCCGACCTGGTAGTCGCCGGAGGGCTTGCGCCGGTACATCGTGTAGAAGGTGGCGACGGCGGTGACCTCGGCGGTGGTCAGGCCGAGGGTCTCGGCGCAGAACGCCATGCCGGTGCGGGTCACGTGGCCCTCCTCCGACTGCACGAGGTGCAGCATCGGCAGGAGCGCGGAGCGGGAGTCCGGGTAGCGGTCGATGATCGCCTTCGCGTCCTCCGCCAGGCGGGCGTGGACGTCCGCCGGGTACGGGGGCGCGGGGAGCTTGGGCATCCCCAGGCTGACGTTGTCGGTCATCGGTCGACGCCTCCCATCACGGGGTCGATGGAGGCGACGGCGACGATGACGTCGGCGACCTGGCCGCCCTCGCACATCGCGGCCATGGCCTGGAGGTTGGTGAAGGACGGGTCGCGGAAGTGGACCCGGTACGGGCGGGTGCCGCCGTCCGAGACCACGTGCACGCCGAGCTCGCCCTTGGGGGACTCGACGGCCGCGTAGGCCTGCCCGGCGGGGACCCGGAAGCCCTCGGTGACCAGCTTGAAGTGGTGGATCAGGGCCTCCATGGAGGTGCCCATGATCTTCGCGATGTGGTCCATGGAGTTGCCGAGGCCGTCGGTGCCCAGGGCGAGCTGCGCGGGCCAGGCGATCTTCTTGTCGCCGACCATGACCGGTCCCGGCGCCAGGCGGTCGAGGCACTGCTCGACGATCCGCAGGGACTGCCGCATCTCCTCCAGGCGGACGAGGAAGCGTCCGTAGGAGTCGCAGGTGTCGGCGGTCGGGACGTCGAACTCGTAGTTCTCGTAGCCGCAGTACGGGTCGGTCTTGCGCAGGTCGTGCGGGAGGCCCGCCGACCGGAGGATCGGTCCGGTCGCGCCGAGGGCCATGCAGCCGGTGAGGTCGAGGTAGCCGACGTCCTGCATGCGGGCCTTGAAGATCGGGTTGCCGGTGGCGAGCTTGTCGTACTCCGGCAGGTTCTTCTTCATGGTCTTCACGAACTCGCGCACGGCGTCGACGGCGCCGGGCGGCAGGTCCTGGGCGAGGCCGCCGGGGCGGATGAACGCGTGGTTCATGCGCAGGCCGGTGATCAGCTCGTACAGGTCCAGGATCATCTCGCGGTCCCGGAAGCCGTAGATCATGATCGTGGTGGCGCCGAGCTCCATGCCGCCGGTGGCGATGCACACCAGGTGCGAGGAGAGCCGGTTGAGCTCCATGAGCATGACCCGGATGACGCTGGCGCGGTCCGGGATCTGCTCGGTGATGCCGAGGAGCTTCTCCACGCCGAGGCAGTACGCCGTCTCGTTGTAGAACGAGGTGAGGTAGTCCATGCGCGTGACGAAGGTGGTGCCCTGCGTCCAGGTCCGGTACTCGAGGTTCTTCTCGATGCCGGTGTGGAGGTAGCCGATGCCGCAGCGGGCCTCGGTGACGGTCTCGCCGTCGATCTCCAGGATCAGGCGGAGCACGCCGTGGGTGGACGGGTGCTGGGGGCCCATGTTGACGATGATGCGCTCGTCGTCGGCCTTCGCGGCGGACTGGACGACCTCTTCCCAGTCGCCGCCGGTCACCGTGTAGACGGCGCCCTCTGTGGTCTCTCGCGGAGACGCGTGTTCGGTGGACATCAGCTGTACGACCTCCGCTGGTCCGGAGCCGGGATCTGGGCGCCCTTGTACTCGATGGCGATGCCGCCGAGGGGGTAGTCCTTGCGCTGCGGGTGGCCCTGCCAGTCGTCCGGCATCATGATCCGGGTGAGGGCGGGGTGGCCGTCGAAGACGATGCCGAAGAAGTCGTACGTCTCGCGCTCGTGCCAGTCGTTCGTCGGGTAGACGGCGACGAGGGACGGGATGCGCGGCTCGGCGTCCGGGGCCGAGACCTCCAGGCGGATCAGCCGGCCGTGGGTGATCGAGCGCAGGTGGTAGACGGCGTGCAGCTCGCGGCCCTTGTCGCCCGGGTAGTGGACGCCGGAGACGCCCGTGCAGAGCTCGAAGCGGAGCGCCGGGTCGTCGCGCAGGGTGCGGGCCACGCGGACGAGGTGCTCGCGCTCGATGTGGAAGGTGAGCTCGCCGCGGTCGACGACCGTCTTCTCGATGGCGTTCTCGGGCAGGAGGCCCTGCTCCTCCAGAGCGCCCTCCAGCTCGTCGGCGACCTCGTCGAACCAGCCGCCGTAGGGGCGGGCGGCGGGGCCGGGGAGCCGGACGGAGCGGACGAGGCCGCCGTAGCCGGAGGTGTCGCCGCCGTTGTTGGCGCCGAACATGCCGCGCTGGACGCGGACCTCCTCGCCGTGGTCCCCGCGCTGGCCGGGCAGGTTCTGCCCGCTCAGCTCCTTCTCGGGGTTCGGGGTTTCGTCACTCAACGGAGCAGACCCTTCAACTCGATCGTCGGCAGCGCCTTGAGCGCCGCCTCCTCCGCCTCGCGGGCCGCCTCCTCGGCGTTCACGCCGAGCTTGGAGGACTGGATCTTCTGGTGGAGCTTGAGGATCGCGTCCAGGAGCATCTCCGGACGCGGCGGGCAACCGGGCAGGTAGATGTCGACCGGCACGATGTGGTCGACGCCCTGCACGATCGCGTAGTTGTTGAACATGCCGCCCGAGGAGGCGCAGACGCCCATGGAGATGACCCACTTGGGGCTGGGCATCTGGTCGTAGACCTGCCTCAGGACGGGCGCCATCTTCTGGCTGACCCGGCCGGCCACGATCATCAGGTCGGCCTGGCGCGGCGAGCCGCGGAAGACCTCCATGCCGAAGCGGGCCAGGTCGTACCGGCCGGCTCCGGTGGTCATCATCTCGATGGCGCAGCAGGCGAGGCCGAAGGTCGCGGGGAACACGGACGCCTTGCGCACCCAGCCCGCGGCCTGTTCGACCGTCGTCAGCAGAAAGCCGCTCGGGAGTTTCTCTTCGAGTCCCATAGGTGCCCCTCAGCCCCTCAGTCCCATTCCAGGCCGCCGCGCCGCCACACGTACGCGTAGGCGACGAAGACGGTGAGCACGAAGAGCAGCATCTCCACGAGCCCGAAAATCCCCAGGGCGTCGAAGGTGACGGCCCAGGGGTAGAGGAAGACGATCTCGATGTCGAAGACGATGAAGAGCATCGCCGTCAGGTAGTACTTGATCGGGAAGCGGCCGCCCCCGGCGGGAGTGGGCGTCGGTTCGATGCCGCACTCGTACGCCTCAAGCTTTGCCCTGTTGTACCGCTTTGGCCCGATAAGCGTGGCCATGACCACGGAGAAGATCGCAAACCCCGCACCCAGGGCACCGAGCACGAGGACGGGCGCGTACGCATTCACGCTCCTCGCTCCTTCCAGTCGTCCTTGACCGTTGGACCGCACCGCCGGCTGTGAAAGATCGCCCCCATGTGAGGCAGTTCACAAGCCCGACTGCCCCGCATCTTATGCCCGCCCCTCTGTGATCTGCGACACGGGGTACAGCAAGGAGTTTGTGATCTCCACCACCAGGCGAAGGATCATGAAGTCGGATGAGCGATGACCTTGTTACGCGAAGCGCCCAGGTAGTCACCAGATGTGACATCCGTACCGGAAATCGCTGCTCGGAAGGGGTGTCGCACTATCAAGTGTTGGCCCATGCAGGCAAATTGGCACTGGACGCATCCGGGTGATAAAGGAACTGCCCATCGCCCGGTCGGGGGTTGTCGCGTACGGAAGTGGACGCGTGCACGGATTCACGAATGGTCACGGGGCGATAACGTGATCTGCGTCACGTCGCGGGAGTCCCGAAAAGAAGGGGGCTTGGCCATCGGCGTCAAGAGGTGGTAAGCGTCGGGCAATTCGGGCTTTTCATTGAAAACCCGTGATCAAGGGCCGGATGAGCGCTGCCCGATTTGCCCGTTACGGCGTCAATAAGGGCGCCAGAGAAGCGGATTCGGCGCCTCCAAACCTAACTGTGGCGCAACGCACGTTTCTTGAAGGGAACCGTGAAGCCCTGATAGCGGTTGTTCCCATGTCCCACACCGCTCACATACCCAGCCACCGGAAGCCCCGCCGCAGCGCCTCGAAGATGGCGCTCCGCGCCGGAGTTGCCGGTGGCGTCCTCGGCACCATCGCGGTGGCCGGTGCTGCCGGGCCGGCGAATGCCGAGCCGGTGACCGAGACCATCGAAATGCCCACCCTGGGCTCCCTCGACGCCGCCGGCGGCCTCGCCAGCGCCGTCGCCGCCTCCGCCGAGGCCTCCCAGCAGGAGGCCCTCGACCAGAGCCTCCAGACCCAGGAGGACGCGGCCCTGCAGAAGGCCGCCAAGGAGGCCAAGAAGGCCAAGGCCGAGGCCGAGCGCAAGGCCGCGGCCGAGCGCGCCGAAGAGGCCCGCCTCAAGGCCGAGAAGGAGCGCCAGGAGGCCGCGGCGCGCGCCTCGCGCGACAGCGCCCGCACCCAGCTCACCTCCACGAGCTCCTCGAACGACGGCGGCTCCTCGTCCGACGGCGGCTCCACCGCCTCCGACAGCGGCAGCCAGACGCAGGCCCCCTCCGGCGCCGCCGCCACGATCGTGGCCTTCGCCCGCGCCCAGATCGGCGACGCCTACGTCTCCGGCGGCACCGGCCCCAACTCCTGGGACTGCTCCGGCCTCGTCCAGGCCGCCTACCGCGCGGCCGGCATCGACCTGCCCCGCATCTCGTACCAGCAGTCGAGCATGGGCACCGAGGTCTCCCTGAGCAACCTCCAGCCGGGCGACGTCCTGTACTGGGGCAGCCGCAGCGGCTCGTACCACGTCGCCATCTACGTCGGCGGCGGCAAGTACGTCGGCGCGCAGAACCCGTCCTCCGGCGTGGTCGAGCACACCATGGACTGGGACACCCCCTCGGGCGCCGTCCGCATCCTCTGATCGTCCCGCTCACGTCGAAGGGCCGTCACTCCTCGGGGGAGCGACGGCCCTTCGGCGTACCGGAGGCTAGGGCCTGATCCGACGCGAATGGTCAGACAGGCCCTAGCGGCGCAGCGCCTCCGCCGGCTCGATCCGCGAGGCCCGCCAGGCCGGGTAGAGGCCGGCGACGACACCCGTGACCAGGCCGACGGCCGGGGCCGCGACGACCGTCCCCGTGTGCATCACCGGCGTCCAGTCCCGTACGAGCGCCACCGCGATCACCGTGGACACCCCGAGGGCCGTACCGACGAGCCCGCCCATCGTGCCCAGAGCACCCGATTCCGTGAGGAACTGGACGGTGATGTGGCGGCCCCGGGCGCCGAGGGCCCGCCTCAGACCGATCTCACCGGTCCGTTCGAGCACCGCCACGAGCGTCGTGTTGGCGATCCCGACCGCGCCGATCACCAGCGAGACCGCCGCGAGGAGCAGGAACAGCTGGTCGAGGTCGTCGGTCACGCCCGCACGCAGGGTCCTGGGGTCCGGCGGCGGGACGGCCTTCAGGTACTCCGGATGGTCCGGGCGCAGCGCGACCGGCGCCTCCCGCGCGATCTGGGCGGCCGCGCCCGTCGCGGTCGTGATCAGCATCTTCGCGTCGCCCTGCTGCGGCGGCCCCCACAGCTTCTCGGCGGTCGTCCGGGGCACGGTGACCGACATCAGGACGTCGGCCCTGCGCTTCACGTCGTCGATGATCCCGGCGACCGTGAACGGCTCGTCGCCGATGAACACCGCGGGGCTCGTCTCCAGGGTCGTGATGCCGAGCCGGTCCGCCACGGCCTTGCCGAGCACCGCGACCGGCTGGGCGGACCCGGACGCGAACTCGTCGTACAGGCGGCCCTGGGCGAGCGTCGGCTCCGCCGCCCGCAGCGCCCCGGGGGACGCCGCGACGACGTCGATCCGCTCGCTGCCCGTGCCGTCGCCGACCGGCGCGGAGCGGACGGCCGTGCCGGGCGCCAGGCGGACGTTCCAGTAGACGCCGGCGTCCTCGACGCCGCCGAGCCGTTCGATCCGGGCGTCCGCGTCGGCCGGGAAGGCGGGGTCGGCGAACTCGTTCTGGTCGCGGGCGACGTCCTCGACGGTCACCTCGGTGGCCGTGAGGACGTTGAACCGCGAGTCGATCTGCGAGGAGGTCGTCGCGGTCAGCCCGAGGATCGCCACGAACGTGCCGACGCCGAGGACGGTGCCGAGCGCGGTCAGGACCGAGCGCCCCGGCCGCTGGAGCATTCCGGCGACGGCCTCGGCGAGGACGTCGCGGGCCGCGAGCCGGGAGGGCTCGACCACCCGGCGCCGCTTCGGGGACTTCTCGCGGGGCTCGGTGCGGGGCTCTTCGCGGGGTGCCTCGCCCTTCGGGGATCGCTTCGGGGATCGCTGCGGAGAGCGCTTCGGTGATCGCGTCACGCTCGCGCCTCCCTCGACGGCTCGCTCAGGATCCCGTCGCGGATCGTCACCGTGCGCTGCCCGCGTTCCGCCACCTCCGCGTCATGGGTGATCACGACGATCGTCATCCCGGACGCGTGCAGCTCGCCCAGCAGGTCGAGGACGGACCCGGCGTTGTCCGAGTCGAGGTTGCCGGTCGGTTCGTCGCACAGCAGCAGCGACGGGCGGCCGGCCAGGGCCCTTGCGATGGCCACCCGCTGGCGTTCGCCGCCGGACAGCCGGCCCGGCAGCGCGTCGGCCCGGTGGCCGAGCCCCACCCGTTCGAGCGCGGTACGGGCACGGGCGCGGCGCTCGGCGCGGGGCACCGCCGAGTACACCATCGAGAGCGTGACGTTCTCGGTGGCGCTGCGGTGCGGCAGGAGGTGGAAGGACTGGAAGACGAAGCCGATCCGCCGGCCGCGCAGGGCCGTCCGTTCTCCGTCGCGCAGCGCCGCCGTGTCGATGCCGTCCAGGAGGTACGTGCCGCCGGTGGGCGCGTCGAGGAGCCCCGCGACGTTCAGGAAGGTCGACTTGCCCGAGCCCGACGGGCCGACGACGGTGATGAACTCGCCGCGGTGGACGGTGAGTTCGCACGGTCTCAGGGCGGCGACGGGCGGCGGGCCCGGGTAGGTCAGGCTCACCCCCCGGAACTCGATGACGGGGACGTCCTGATCGCCCGTGCCGGCCGGCTCGGCCGCCCGGCCCGTCTCGCCGGTGCCGCTCACGGCGACCCCTGGGGGTTCCCCGAGGCCGCGCCCGGGTTCACCCCGGTGACCACCTCGTCGCCCTGCTTCAGAGCGCCGGGGGCGAGCGGGACGACCTCCACGAAGCCGTCGCCGGTCGTGCCGGTCCGCACCTCGATCCGCTGCTGCCGGCCGGTGCCGTCGACGGTGGTGACGACCGTCTTGCCGTCCACGCCCGCGGAGACGGCGGTGACCGGGACGACCAGGGCCTTGCCGTCGGTGGAGGCGGCCTCGACGGTGAGGCGCACCTCCTGTCCGGCGAGGCCGGACGGCAGTTCGCGGGCCGGGTCGACGGTGACGAGGTAGCCGACGGCGCCGTTGCCCTGCGCGTCGTCCCCTCCCCCGCCGTTGCCGCTGTTCCCGTCGGGGCCCGTTCCCTGGGAGCCGGACTGCTGGTCCTGCTGCGACGGGGTGTCGGCGACGGACACGACCTTGCCGGCCGTCTCCCGTCCCGTCCCCTCGTCGAGGATCCGCACCTTCTGCCCCGCCCGGATCATCCCCTTCTGGTGCTCCTGGAGATAGCCCTGGGCCATGAGCTTGCCGGAGGAGAGGGTCATCGCGGTGCCGGAGGCCTGCGCCCCCGGCCGGGCCGTGACGGTGGCGACCCGGGCGGGGAAGGCCCGTACGAACACGACCTCGGCCGCCGGCACCATCGGACCGGCCGCCGCCTCCGCCTTCGCGAGCGCCTCGCGCGCGGTGTCCAGGTCCTCGGCGGCCCGGTCGCGCGCCTTCTTCAGCGTCTTCTTCTGCTTGTCGTCCGTGTTGGCCGCGAGCGCGTCGCGGGCGTCCACGAGGGCCCGCTCGGCACCGGTGACGGAGGTCCTGGCGCCGTCCACGGCCGCGCCGTCGTCGTCGACGGCGGGCTTCGGGTCGTAGCCGATGGAGGAGTAGAACTCCTCGACCGCGTTCTTCGTGCCCGGCCCGAAGGTTCCCCTCTCGTCGCCGCCACGGCCGTGGCCGAGCGCGTCGAGCGCGTCCTGGAGCTGCCTCACGTCGTCGCCGGTGGCGCCGGGCTTGAGGTCCCGGTAGACGGGCAGGCTCCCGCGGAGCACGAAGACGGGCCGGCCGGATATCTCCAGGAGCACCTTCCCCGAGCGCACCGCGTCCCCGCTCTTCACGGACACCTTGGTGATCACGGGGGCGGCGCCGCCCTCGCCGCCCGCCGAGACGGGCGCGACCTGGATGCTCTGGCCGGCCGCGACGGTGCCGCGCAGGACGACCGTCTCCGCGAGGACCCGGTTCTCGACCCGGGCGATCAGCACGTCCTGCGGCGGCGGCTCGGCGTCGGCCGCGACCTGCGCGGGCGACCTGATGAAGGCGGTGGCCGCCACGCCGGCGCCGGTCAGGGCCACCGCCCCCGCGACGAGGGCGGCGACCCAGAACCGGCGCCGGTTCATCCGGGCGCCCCCGGCGTCGCCGCCGGGGGTCCTGGAGCTGTCCGCGACCCCGGCCGGCGGCTCGCCGCCGGCCGGGGCCGTACCTGCCGGGGTGTCGTCAGCCACCGACGACCGTCCCGCCGTCCCCGCCCGTGCCCTTGGGGCTGCAGGCCTTCAGCGCCTCGATCACCTTCGGGTCGCCCTTCACCCGCTCGGCCAGCGCCCCGGCGAGCGCCACCTCGCCGGTCGCCGGGTCGGGGTCCGGGTAGTCGGCGACGCCCTCCTTGCGCATGCAGGCGGAGAGCTTCTCGGCGGCTTCGAGGCGGGCCGGGTCGACCTTGCCCCTCGCGGGCAGCTTCGCGGCGCACGCCCTCTCCGCCGCGGCGATCGCGTCGGGCTTGTTGGCGTCCTTGTCGACGCGCTTCTGCCCGCCCCCGGTGTCCTGGAGCTTGAGCCCCTGGGCGCCGAGGCAGTCGTAGTACGCGGCCCAGTCCGCGGCGCCCTGCGAGGCTCCGGCGGAGGGGTCGGCGGAGGGGGCCGCGGCCGAGGGGGCGGCGGGGGCGGACGAGGCTCCGGTGCTCGGTTCCGACCGGGTCGCGCCGTCCCCGTCACTCGAGCACCCCCCGAGCCCGAGGGCGAGGATGAGTACGGGCAGAGCCATGAGGCGTCTCATCAGAAACGGTCCTTCCGACGGGGATCTCCCCGTCTACGGGGCGTCACGGGAACGCGCAGGAGGGGGCCGACGCGGCGTTGCGCTCCGCCACGTACAAGGCCCCTGCGCGGTAGGTCGCCGGCGCCCGGCGGGCACCTCGACACGACGAGCATAGCCGCGGCCGGCCCGGCCGGTAACTGTCTCAACGGACAGTGGACGCAACCGAGTTGGCGATGCTCGTATGGATCCCGGCCCACTCCGGGCCACAGTCAACCCATCAGTCACAGCTACGTGAAAGGCAACGACATGCAGCGCACTGCACTCCGTCGCGTCGCCGCCACGGCCATCGCGCTCGCCGCCCTCGGCGCCGGCGCGCTCGCCACGGCCGGCTCGGCCTCCGCGGCCACCGGCAAGAACGGCTACCTGGAGAGCGGCGAGTTCGGCCTGTACTACAACTCCAACACGTCCGGTGCCGTCTGGGACCTCTACGTGGCGGACCCGAACTTCTGGGGCGAGACCTTCCCCGGCCCGGGCAACGGCACCGGCCAGTGGGTGAACGACAACACCGCCTCGTACTACAACCACGACTCGCTGACCTGGTGGGTCTACACCGACGCGGACGCGGGTGGCGATGAGGGCGACCTCCCGCCCGGTTACGTCGGCAACGCGAGCGCCCGGTTCAAGAACCTGATCTCCTCCGCGTACCACTACAAGGCGCGTTGATCCCTGGGATCGACACCGCCCGCTGAACCGCCGGTGTAGCTTCCGGACCCCGGCACACGCACGAACGAGGCAGCCGTTGCTCCGCCCGAATGAGGCGGGCAGAGCAACGGCTGCTCCCATGGTAGACACGCACCCGTCTCTGGAGCAGCCCCATGCGCCCACTCGCCGCCCGCGCGACCGTTCTCCTGTTGAGCGCGGCGCTCCTCACCGCCTGTTCCTCCGAGTCCGGCGGCGGTGGCGGCGATTCCGCGAAGGAACCGGAGATCGGCACGGTCCCCCGGATGCTGTCGACGGCCGGTCTCTCCTACCCCCTCGACGGCTACGCGACCACCGAGGACCAACGGCGCAAGCTGGAGAAGGCGCAGTCCCGGGTGACCGGCGACTGCATGAAGCGCTTCGGCTTCGACTACGAGCTGCCCCTGTCCCCCGCCCCGATCGGCCGGTCCGGGGACTCCCGCCGCTACGGCCTCACCGACCCCGCGATCGCGGCCCGCTACGGCTACGTCCCCAACAGGGGCGCCCAGCCGCCGGCGAAGCCGGCCGCTCGGGACCTCGGCCCGAACGGCAAGCTCGCGCTCGACGGCCCCGACGGGTACAAGGGCCCCCAGCCGATGAGCCTGGAGGAGGCCAAGGGCAAGGACAGCGGCAAGACCGTCAACGGGCAGAAGGTGCCCATCGGCGGCTGCCTCCGCGAGGGCTTCCTCACGATCTACGCGCCGAAGAAGGGCGCGGTGGACGCCATGTTCGTCACCAACGTGCGGATGGACGCGTTCTCCCGGTCCCGTGAGGACTCCCGCGTCGTCGCCGCGGTGAAGGCCTGGTCCGCCTGCATGGCGGAGAAGGGCTACAAGGTCGACGAGCCGGTCAGCCCGCAGAGCGACCTGGGGCTCAACCCGAACACGTTCGGCAGCCCGAAGGCGATCGCCGCCGCCGAGCAGGACGTCGCCTGTAAGGAAAAGGCCAACCTCGTCGGCATCTGGTACACCGTCGAAACCGCTTACCAGAAGCGGAACATCGAGCAGAACGCGGAGACCCTGAACCAGGCGAAGACTGAGCTCAACGAGCGGTTGAAGCTGGCGGCCGGCCTGGGCGGCTGAGTCGTCGCGCCGAGGACGACGGGGCGGCGGGCAGGGCGTTTTCCGGCCGCCGGGACGTCCCGGGGACGTCCCGTGACACCCATGACGCTGAGGTTTCGCCCCTCACCCCGGTTACGGTTCAACCTGCCAGCGAATGCCGTCTCAGGGGGGAGACTCATGCTTCGTCAGTGCCCGTACTGCAGACCCGAGCCGACCGGGGCCGCCGGGACCCGAGCCGCCAGGATCAACCCGGTCACCACCGCGTTACGCCACCTGGACACCCTGACGGACCGCGAGGTCGAGGTCCTGTGGGCGATGCCCGGCGGGGAGTCCAACACGGATCTGGCCGAGTACCTCGGCATCACCGAGCGGACCGTCAAGTTCCACGTCCACAACATGCGCGAGAAGCTGGGCGGCCTGTCGCGCGCCCAGCTCCATCTGCTCGCCCTGCTCGCCGAGGCGGTCTGGCCCTGCCGTCTCTGTCGCCACGACGGGGCCGGCCGGAGCACGGAGCTGCGTGCTCGCGTGCCCCGGCCCCCGATGACCCGGCAGTTCGCCGGAGTCGCCAAGCGCTGCGCCTGACGGGGCTCAGGCCGCTCAGGCCTTCGGCGCCACCTTCGAAAGCCCGTTGATGATGCGGTCCATGGCGTCGCCGCCCGTCGGGTCCGTGAGGTTCGCCAGCATCTTGAGGGTGAACTTCATCAGCAGCGGGTGGGTCAGTCCACGCTGGGTCGCGATCTTCATGACCTTCGGGTTCCCGATGAGCTTCACGAAGGCGCGGCCCAGCGTGTAGTACCCGCCGTAGGTGTCCTTGAGGATCTGCGGGTAGTTCCGCAGGGCCAGTTCGCGCTGGGCGGGGGTGGTGCGCGCGTGCGCCTGGACGATGACGTCGGCCGCGATCTGGCCGGACTCCATGGCGTACGCGATGCCCTCGCCGTTGAACGGGTTGACCAGGCCGCCCGCGTCGCCGACGAGCAGCAGGCCCTTGGTGTAGTGCGGCTGGCGGTTGAAGGCCATCGGGAGGGCGGCGCCGCGGATCGGCGTCGTCATGTTCTCCGGGGTGTAGCCCCAGTCCTCCGGCATCGAGGCGCACCAGGCCTTGAGGACCTCGCGCCAGTCCAGTTCCCGGAACGCGGAGGAGGAGTTGAGGATGCCGAGGCCGACGTTGGACGTGCCGTCGCCCATGCCGAAGATCCAGCCGTAGCCGGGCAGGAGCCGGTCCTGCGGCCCGCGCCGGTCCCACAGCTCCAGCCAGGACTCCAGGTAGTCGTCGTCGTGGCGGGGCGAGGTGAAGTACGTGCGGACGGCGACGCCCATCGGCCGGTCCTCGCGCCGGTGCAGGCCCATGGCGAGGGAGAGCCGGGTGGAGTTGCCGTCGGCGGCGACGACGAGCGGCGCGTGGAAGGTGACCTCGCGCTTCTCCTCGCCGAGCTTGGCGTGCACGCCGGTGATCCGGCCCGTACGGTCGTCGATGATCGGAGCGCCGACGTTGCAGCGCTCGTACAGCCGGGCGCCGGCCTTCTGCGCCTGCCGGGCGAGCTGCTCGTCGAAGTCGTCGCGCTTGCGGACGAGCCCGTAGTCCGGGTACGAGGCGAGCTCCGGCCAGTCGAGCTCCAGGCGGACGCCGCCGCCGATGATCCGCAGGCCCTTGTTCCGCAGCCAGCCGGCCTCTTCGGAGATGTCGATGCCCATGGCGACGAGCTGCTTGGTGGCGCGGGGGGTGAGGCCGTCGCCGCAGACCTTCTCGCGCGGGAACGCGGTCTTCTCCAGGAGCAGGACGTCGAGTCCGGCCTTGGCCAGGTAGTACGCGGTGGTGGAGCCGGCCGGGCCCGCCCCGACGACGATCACATCAGCGCTGTGCTCGGAGAGGGGCTGCTCGGTCACGGCGGATCTCCCGGAGGGGTCGAGGGAAGGACGGGGAAAGTCTATGAGCGACGTGTTCGCGCCTTGAAGCCGCGGTCGCGGCCGGTCACGCCGGTGGGGGTCAGGCCTTGAAGCCGCGGTGCAGGGCGACGATGCCGCCCGACAGGTTGCGGTAGGCCACCTTCGACCAGCCGGCCTTCTGCAGCAGGCCCGCCAGGGTCGGCTGGTCCGGCCAGGACTGGATGGACTCGGCGAGGTACACGTACGCGTCGGGGTTGGAGGACACCGCTCGGGCCACCGGCGGCAGCGCGCGCATCAGGTACTCCTCGTACACCGTGCGGAACGGCGCCCAGGTGGCGTGCGAGAACTCGCAGATCACGACGCGGCCGCCCGGCTTCGTCACCCGGTACAGCTCGCGCAGCGCCTGGTCGGTGTCCTGGATGTTCCGCAGCCCGAAGGAGATGGTGACGGCGTCGAAGACGTCGTCCCGGAACGGCAGCTTCGTGCCGTCGCCCGCCGTGAACGGCATCCACGGGTGGTTCTTCTTGCCGACCCGCAGCATGCCGAGGGAGAAGTCGCACGGGACGACGTACGCGCCCGCCTTCACGAACGGCTGCGAGGAGGTCGCGGTCCCGGCGGCCAGGTCGAGGATCTTCTGCGCGGGCCGCGCGTCGACCGCCTTCGCGACCTCCTTGCGCCAGCGCCGGTCCTGCCCCAGGGACAGCACGTCGTTGGTGAGGTCGTAGTTCGCCGCCACGTCGTCGAACATCGAGGCGACTTCGTGCGGCTGCTTGTCCAGGGATGCTCGGCTCACCCGGCCATTGTGGCAGCCACCCCCCGGGCGGCCGGGGACCGGCCCCGGCCCCTACGAGATTTCCAGGAATCGGCTTCAACCTTTTCCGGCCGGGCGCGCTCAAGGACGGGTGACAGTGCTGACGAAGGGAGCGAGATGCCGTCACCGCTTGGCTCGGACGTCGGGTTCGAGGAGTTCGCCCGATCCGCGCAGACGCGGCTGTACCGCACCGCGTACCTGCTGTGCGGGGACGCGGAGACCGCCCGCGACCTCACGCAGACCACGCTCGCCAAGCTCTTCCAGCACTGGCGGCGGGCCGGGGCGGCGGAACATCCGCACGCCTACGCCAAGACCGTGCTCACCCGCACGTTCCTGGCCGAACGGCGCCGCCGGCTGCGCGACCTGCTCGCCTTCACCAGGACCGGCGGGCTCGTCCCGGCGCGGAACACCGAACAGCCCGACCTCCGGGTCACGCTGCTCGCCGCGCTGGCCGAGCTGCCGCCCAGAGCCCGCGCCATGGTCGTCCTTCGCTACTGGGAGGACCTGAGTGTGGAGACCGTCGCCTCGCTGATGCGCTGCAGCGAGGCGACGGTCAAAAGCCAGTGCTCGCGCTCACTGGCCCGGCTCCGGGACCGCCTCGGCGAGGCACACCTCTACACCGCCGATCCCCACCTCCACCCTTACGCCATCGGAAGCTGAGGCCCCGCGTGGACGACGAAACGATGCTCCGGCGTGCCATGGACCGGACGACCCAGGACCTGCCGCCCCTGCCCGACCTCGCGCCCGTCGCCGTACGCCTGGGCCGCAGGCGCCGCGCACGGGCCCGGCTGACCGTCGCCGGAGGCGTCTTCGGCACGGTGACCGCGGCCGCGCTCGGACTCTCCCTGCTGTCCGGTGCCGACCCCGGCGTCGCGATGCCCGCCGCTCCCCCTGCCGCCTTCCCCTCGGCGTACCACACGCCGGTACAGGTCCGGCCGACTCCGGGCCAGCAGCCGCCCGAGAAGCTCTCCGACGCCGAGAGCGCGCGCCACGCCCAGTTCCAGCAGCAGGTCTCGGCCCTCCTCGACGAACTGCTCCCGGCGTCCGTCGAGGACATCCGGCCGGTCGCGGGCGAGGTGTCCTCGTACCGCATCACCGCCGGCGGCACGACCTTCCCCGTCACGCTGTCCGTCCGGCCCGCGGAGGGCGAGCGCCTCCAGGAGTGCCGGAACCAGCCGCCGAAGATCACCTGCGAGAAGGCCGATCTGGGCGGGGGCCGGACCGCGCAGGTGTACGCGATGGCCGTGAACAGGACCGACACCCTGGGAGCCATGGTCGTCACGCGGTACGGCAGGAGCAAGGTGCTGCTCTCCGTCGACCCGTCGGACACCGCCTCGGCGCCCGTGACGGGGGCCCAGCTGCTCACCGTCGTCCGCGACGCCCGCTTCACCGATCTGCTGAAGTACGCGGACGCCCACCCCGTCCAGAAGAAGGACGCCCCGGTCGAGGGCGGGTGAGCGGGGCCCTACCGCCGCCGGTGGACCAGCCGGCCGCCGATGACCGTCGCGACGCACGTCGACGCGCCCAGGCGGACCAGGGACGCCCGGTCGGGGACGTCGAAGACGGCGAACCGGGCGGGGCCGCCCGGTACCAGGGCGGGCAGCAGCACCAGCGGCACCGGCGAGAACGACGGCGGGCCCGGCAGCCGCTCCGGGCGGCGGCCGACGGCGAGACCGGCCCGGCGCACGGCGTCCACGGCGGCCCGGCCGCGCAGTTCACCGGCGACGGCGACCGTCCCGTGCGCGAGGAGCCGCTGCACACCACGGCGCGCGGAGGCGCCGCGACGGGCGGGATCCGCCCGGAAGATCTCCCGCGCCCGCTCCCCCGTGATCGGCTCGGTGCCGAACTCCCCGGCCTCCCGGGGGTCCGGGTGGTAGGTCTCCTCCAGGAGCTCGGGCCCGTACGGGTTGAGGAGCCCGGGGGTGAGGATGCCGGGCCACCGCCGCACCCGCGCCTCGGGCCTGACCGCGGCCAGGTCCTCGTACGGGCCGACGGCGGCGACGAGGGCGCCGTCGACCAGGACGGCGCTCTCGGGTGTCGCCTCGGCGACGTGCAGGGTCAGCACGGGCGCGTCAGTTGGCGTCGAGGAGCTTCAGCTCGGGGTGCGCCGTGCCGCCCTCGATCGCCACGGAGGAGATGTGGGAGGCGACGCGCTCGTCGACCGGGTCGTTCGCCGGGTCGTCGTGGACGACGAGGTGCTCGTACGTCGTGGCGCGCTGCGCCGGGACGCGGCCCGCCTTGCGGATCAGGTCGATGATCTCCAGGCGGTTGGAGCGGTGCTTGGCACCGGCGGAGGAGACGACGTTCTCCTCCAGCATGATCGAGCCCAGGTCGTCGGCGCCGTAGTGCAGGGAGAGCTGGCCGACCTCCTTGCCGGTGGTCAGCCACGAGCCCTGGATGTGGGCGACGTTGTCGAGGAAGATCCGGGCGATCGCGATCATCCGCAGGTACTCGAAGAGCGTGGCCTGCGTCTGGCCCTTGAGGTGGTTGTTCTCCGGCTGGTACGTGTACGGGATGAAGGCCCGGAAGCCGCCCGTCCGGTCCTGCACGTCGCGGATCATCCGCAGGTGCTCGATCCGCTCGGCGTTGGTCTCGCCGGTGCCCATCAGCATGGTGGAGGTGGACTCGACGCCCAGCTTGTGGGCGATCTCCATGATCTCCAGCCAGCGCTCGCCGCTCTCCTTGAGCGGGGCGATCGCCTTGCGCGGCCGCTCGGGGAGCAGCTCGGCGCCGGCGCCCGCGAAGGAGTCGAGGCCGGCGGCGTGGATGCGGGTGATCGCCTCCTCGACGGAGACGCCGGAGATGCGGGCCATGTGCTCGACCTCGGAGGCGCCGAGGGAGTGGATGACCAGCTGCGGGAAGTCCTTCTTGATGGCGGCGAAGTGCTTCTCGTAGTACTCGACGCCGTAGTCCGGGTGGTGGCCGCCCTGGAACATGATCTGGGTGCCGCCGAGCTCCACGGTCTCCGCGCAGCGGCGCAGGATGTCGTCGAGGTCCCGGGTCCAGCCCTTCTTGGTGTCCTTCGGGGCGGCGTAGAACGCGCAGAACTTGCACGCCGTCACACAGACGTTCGTGTAGTTGATGTTGCGCTCGATGATGTACGTCGCGATGCGCTCGGTCCCCGCGTACCGGCGGCGGCGCACCGCGTCGGCGGCGGCGCCCAGCGCGTGCAGGGGCGCCGAGCGGTAGAGGTCGAGCGCCTCCTCGGGGGTGATCCGGCCACCCGCGGCGGCGCGGTCGAGAACAGACTGGAGTTCGGCCTTCTCGGTCACCGGGTGCGTCCCTTTCGGAGGGGTTATGACAGACCGAACCAGCGTACGCCAGCGCTCCTCGCGGCTTCCGCAGGGTGCGGGTCGGCGGCCGCGGGGCTCCCGCGAGCCGCCGGGAACGGATCGACACGGTGAGGGGCGGGCGGGAGTCCGGCGAATATCCGGTGAATTGATGGTGTGCGAGCCGGTGCATTCCCCCCGGTGCGGGGAAAGGCCCGCCCGACACGCGGACGGACCCACCGGTATTTCTTTCCCGCACCATTCCCGGCGGCTCCGCCGCTATCGCACCGGGGGCGGCAGGAGTTCCACCGCGACGTCCGCCGGGAAACCGGTCGTGGGGCCGGTGCGGCGGGCGAACTCCCGTACACCCGCGAGCTGCTCGGGACCGAAACGGAAGTCGAGCGTGCGGAAGTACCGCTCCAGGAGTTCGGCGTCGAAGGTCTCCCAGCGGGCGGCCTGCTCGGCCACCTTGGCGACCTCTTCGAGGGAGAGGTCGCGCGAGGCCAGGAACGCCTGGTGCACCTCGTGGACGGTCTCCGGCTCGCGCGCCAGGAAGTCCTTGCGGGCCGCCCACACGGCGAAGACGAACGGCAGGCCCGTCCACTCCTTCCACATGAGCCCCAGGTCGTGGACCTGGAGGCCGAGCCGGGGAGCGTCGTGCAGGGAGGCCCGCAGCGCGGCGTCCCCGATCAGCACGGCGGCCTCGGCCTCCTGCATCATCAGGCCGAGGTCCGGCGGGCAGGTGTAGTAGTCGGGCCGGACGCCGTACTGCTCGGCCAGGACGAGCTGGGCGAGGCGCACGGAGGTGCGGGAGGTGGACCCGAGGGCCACGCGCGCGCCGTCCAGCTCCGCCAGGGGCCGCTGGGAGACGATCACGCAGGACATGACGGGGCCGTCGCAGCCGACGGCGATGTCGGGGAGCGCGACCAGGTCGTCCGCGTTGCGGAGGTATTCGACGAGGGTGATGGGGCCGATGTCGAGATCGCCGCGGACGAGCCGCTCGCTGAGCTTCTCCGGCGTGTCCTTGGTGAGCTCCAGATCGAGGAGCGTCCCGGTCCTGGCGAGGCCCCAGTAGAGGGGCAGACAGTTCAGGAACTGGATGTGCCCGACGCGGGGCCGGCGGCGGTGCTGGTCGTCGGTTGCTTTGTCCACATCGCGAGGCTAGACCCGTCTCGGAGTGTGGGCATCGGCGGGGCACGCGCGTCAGCACACGGAGAGGAATCAAACATGCGGGTGACGTGATCTTTCCCTCTACCGCCCCGAGTGCCCTGCGTGCTACGCTCAACGCAAGTTGCAGTTTGGTTTCCCTTGCAGTACAGAGCCTGCGGAGCATGTGACCCGCAGGCTTTTGTAGTTTTCAGACTTGTTTGCAGGTTCTGGAGCAGGGCGACCCTTTGGCCCATAGGAGGGCTCATGGCTACCGGAACCGTGAAGTGGTTCAACGCTGAAAAGGGCTTCGGCTTCATCGCCCAGGACGGCGGCGGCCCGGATGTCTTCGTCCACTACTCCGCGATCAACGCGAACGGCTTCCGCTCGCTCGAGGAGAACCAGCTCGTGACCTTCGACGTCACGCAGGGCCCGAAGGGCCCGCAGGCGGAGAACGTCACCCCGGCCTAAGTTGCCCGGGTCGGCGAACGCGCACGACTAGAGCAGTACCCAAGGAGCTCCGCTCCGTGTCGCCAGGCACGAGCGGGGCTCCTGCCTTTTCCCGTTGCGGGGTCCCGGCGGGGAGGTGACCGTGGAGGCATGAACAGTGCCGGTCTGTTGGTCGACGCCTTCGGGCGGATCCGTGAGGTCGTTCACGAGGCCGTCGAGGGGCTCACGGACGAGGAGCTCGCCGTGCGCGTCGACCCCGACGCGAATTCCGTCGCCTGGCTCGTCTGGCACCTCACCCGCGTCCAGGACGATCACCTCGCCGACGCCTTCGACACGGACCAGCTGTGGACCTCCGACGGCTGGGCGGACCGCTTCGGGCTGCCGTTCCCGAAGGCCGCCACCGGCTACGGGATGACCAGGACGCAGGTGGACGCGGTCCGCGCCCCGGCGGAGCTGCTGCTCGGCTACCACGACGCCGTGCACGCCCGTACCGAGGAACTGATCCGTACGGTCACGAACGCGGACCTGGACCGCATCGTCGACACCCGCTGGGACCCGCCGGTCACCCTCGGCGTCCGCCTGGTGTCGGTGATCGCCGACGACCTCCAGCACGCGGGGCAGGCGGCGTACGCACGCGGGGTCGTGGAACGGCGGTGACGTCGGACGGCGGCGGCTGGTAGCCTCCGGCCGATCTTGACGAGAGGCGACGTTCCGGTTGGGGGGCACCACCGGCCGCCTCAGCTCCAGGGGGAGGCCTTTCATGGACCACCGCATCCGCGTACCCGTTTCCCGCCGGCGCCGCCGTCTCGGCGCTGCGGCCCTCGTCGCGCTCGCCGTCACGGCCGGTGCGCTCGCCACGCCCGCCGTCGCCGCGCCGCCCACGGGCGTCACCGCCGGCACGGCCGCCACCACCACCGCCCCGTACCCGCAGGGGGCAGAGCTGTGGAGCCTGGGCCGTACCGGCTTCCTCACCTGGCCGGCGGAGGCTTCCTATCCCGCCCGCTGGACGCGGCTCTCCGACGGCGCCGTGACCGATTTCCCGACCGGTCACACCGTCTTCGGCTCCCGTGACTCCGACGTCGTGATCGACGAGGCGGGCGACACCGTCGCGCTCAGGGACATGGCGGCGGGCACGGAGCTGTTCAAGGTCGACCTGACGCACTACGGCACGGACAGCCGGGTGGCGGGCGCCGTGCGCTCCACCCTCTTCGTCACCTCCTCCAACGGGGCCGGCGGCGAGAGCCTGCGCCTCCTCACCCCCGCCGCCGGCGGCCTGCCGGCGTCCCGGTCGGTGGGCGGGCTGCCCACGGACGCCACCAGGCTGTGGGCCGTGGGCGTCGCCGGTGACAGCGCCCTGATCACCTACCGGACCGGTTCGGGCTCCGTGTGGGCCCTCCTCGACCTCACGACCGGCACCGTGACCTCCCACCACGCGGCCCCGGACCTCCAGGACGCGGCCGTGTCCGCCACGTACGTCGCCTGGACGGAGCAGCCCTCCGGCGGGAGCGCCACCGTGGTCGCCCTGAACCGCGCCACCGGCGCGGTCCAGCGGATCCCGCTCGCCGCGCAGGACCGCGTGGCCCTCGGCCTGGTGGGCAACTGGATCAC
This sequence comes from Streptomyces nymphaeiformis, assembly GCF_014203895.1. Taxonomy (GTDB): domain Bacteria; phylum Actinomycetota; class Actinomycetes; order Streptomycetales; family Streptomycetaceae; genus Streptomyces; species Streptomyces nymphaeiformis. The sequence goes on from NZ_JACHJY010000006.1 coordinate 558,068, forward strand.
GTACGGCCAGGTCGACGGGCTGCTGGCCTACGAGCCGAGCCCGCTCCTCGCGCTCACCGCCCGCGACCTGAACACCGGCACGACCCGCAAGCTCCTCGACCACGTCGTCTCGGACGTCAACGGGCCCGACGGCACGAACGCCGTCCACGGCGGCACCGTCGCCCAGGGCCAGGGCCTGTACCGGATCGCCCCGGGGACCGGCGGGGTACCGGTCGCCACCCTCCTGGCACCCAGCGGCGAGCCGACCAAGGTCGACCTGCTCGGCCACAGCATCCCGGCGACGATCGACCTGAGCCGCAACCGGACCTTCGACCTGAAGTGGCGGCTCTCGCGCATCAACGTCGAGATGACCCTCACCCTGCGCAACACCCGCACCGGCGACACCAAGGTCGAGCACGTCCTTCCGCTCGCGGAGCAGGCCTCGGACTTCACCTACGCCCACTACGTCTGGGCGGGGGACGTCGGCTGGCCGGGCTCGCCGGACCGGTCGACGGGCGCTCCGACCGGCCCGTACACCTGGCGGATCGACGCCAGGCCGCTCAACGGCATCGGCCCGACGATGACGGAGTCGGGCTCCTTCACGGTGGTCCGCAGCAAGCCGCAGCCGCACGACTTCGACGGCGACGGCTCGCCCGACCTGCTCATGCGGGACACCACGGGCCGGCTGCTGCTCGCGGACACCTTCCGCAGCAGGGACGCGGGCAGCGGCTACGAGGTCCTCCAGGAGCAGCACTTCAAGGTCGTCGGGCAGGGCTACGGGATCTACGACAAGATCGAGGCCACCGGGAACCTCGGCGGCTCGGGCGTCGGCGACTTCGTCGCCCGCGACAAGGCCGGGGTGCTGTGGCTGTACAAGGGGCGCGGCGACGACACCTTCAGCGCCCGCATGCGGATCGGCGGCGGCTGGGGCGTCTACACCCGGCTCACCGGCGGCAGCGACCTGACCGGCGACGGACGCGCCGACCTCGTCGCCGTCGACACGGCCGGTGCGCTCTGGATGTACCCGGGCACCGGCAGGGACACCGCGCCCTTCGCCGCCCGCAAGAGGATCGGCACCGGCTGGGGCGTCTACGACCAGCTCACCGCCGTCGGGAACCTGGCCGGGGGGCCTGCCGGGGACCTCGTCGCCCGCGACCGGGCCGGCGTCCTCTGGCTCTACCTCGGCAAGGGCGACGGCACCTTCTCCGCCCGCACGCGGATCGGCGGCGGCTGGGGCGGTCTCGGCCGGCTGGTCGGGATCGGGGACGCCGACCGGGACGGCCGCCCCGACCTGTACGCCGAAGGGTCCCTGTTCCGGGGGACGGGCGACTGGGCGGCGCCGCTGCGGCCGCGCGAGGAGACGTCTCCGGTCCACTTCTGGACCACGGCCGTCACGTACAACCACTTCGCCTGACCTGACGCCCCGACCGCGCGCCCCGGACGATCTCCGGCCGGGGCGGCGGTTCCAGCCGCACAACATGCCGAAAATTCCTTCGACTTGTGTACAACCCCGCTAGTCGATCAAGAGTCTGAAAACGGGTACGGCGTGCGCCGTGCCCGTTTTCACTGGGGGTTCTCTTGCAGCACCGTATGTCCGGGCGCCGACTGGCCGCCGCGCTGCTCACGCTGTCCACGGTCACCGCGGTGACCGGCACGCTCGTCACCGTCCCGGCCGTCGCGGCCGTCCCGGCCGCCGTCACCGGGGTGCGCGCGGCCGCCGAGGCGAACCTGGCCGTCGACACCGAGATCGTCAGCACCGGTGCCACCGGATTCCTCACCACCCGCAAGGACGAGGGCGGCAACCCGCTCCTGGAGTGGCACAAGTACGCCGACGGCTCGGTGCTGCCGATCCACACGGGCTCGGTCGGCTACGACAGCAACTCGGACACCGTCGTGACGGGCGACGGCGGCAGCATGTTCGTGCTGATCGACATGAAGGGCGCCCAGCCCGCGTACTCGTCGATCAACATCGGGACCGTCGGCCCCGGGGCGAAGCTCGTCGGCGTGGTCGGCCAGACCCTCTTCGTGAGCGTCTCGACCACCGCGGACTACAACGACCTGTACCAGGTCACGTCCACCAACGGCATGGTCCAGAAGACCAAGATCTCCTCCCGCCCCAAGAACATCGACTACAAGGTCGTCGCCTCCAACGGCGGCGACTTCGTCGTCCTGGGCAGCGTCCGGGAGCCGTACATCCCCACCGACCGGATCGTGTACTGGTACGCGCAGTCGAACGTCGGCAACGGCTCCGTCGTCGACTGGGGCGGCAGCTCCGGCACCGCCCAGTGGGACCAGTCGTCGACCGGCGCCCTCACCCCCGGCTGGCGGGGATGGACCCACACGGCGCCGGAGGGCGGCCTGGAGTTCAGCGCGCAGAAGCTCGGCACCACCACGGTCACGCGCTTCCCCCTGACCGGCGACCTGACCCGCGCCGTCGTCGCGGGCATCGTCGGGGACACCGTCTTCTACGGCGTCCCGGGCACCGCCACCGCCGAGTCCCCGAGCCCGCTGTACGCGCGGAACCTCGCCGACGCGAACGCCCAGCCGTACAAGGTCCTGGACAACTTCTCCACCGCCGCCCACGCCCCCGACGGCACCCTGCTCGTCCGCGGCTTCGACCAGGACGGCGACGGCCTCTTCCGGATCTCCGGCGGCGCCGGCGCCACCCCGACGGTCGCCCTGGAGTCCACCACCGGCCGGGTCATGGCCGTGCAGTTCACCGACTCCCGGGTCCCCGCGGCCATCGACCTGGAGAAGGCCGGCAGCACGCCGTCCCTGTCCTGGACCCTGTCGCGCGGCAACGCCGCCGTGGACGTCACGCTCACCCACATCGGCACCGGCAAGAAGCTCACCAAGCGCCTCGACGCGCCGGTCTCGGGCCGCTTCACCCTCACCTGGGACGGCCTCCTCGACGGCGTCAGCGCCCCCAACGGCGCGTACACCTGGAAGGCCACCGCCACCCCGACCGACGGCGTCGGCGGCGCGACGAGCCTCTCGGGCACCTTCCGGGTCCAGCGCCAGGCCAACGCCCACGACCTCAACGACAACGGCTCGACCGACGTCATCGCCCGGGACGCCTCGGGCAACCTGTGGCGCGACGACCTCTTCGACTGGCCGGTCGGCGGCCAGGCCAGGACCGCCCGCCGCACGAAGATCGGCACGGGCTGGCAGGTCTACAAGCAGATCGAGGCCGTCGGCACCATCGCGGGCTCCTCCCACGGCGACTACATCGCCCTGGACGGCTCCGGCAACCTCTACCACTACCTCGGCAAGGGCGACGGCACCCTCGCCCCGCGCGTGAGGATCGGCGGCGGCTGGGGCGGCTACAAGCAGCTCGCCGGCGGCTCCGACCTCAACAACGACGGCCGCTCCGACCTCCTCGCCACCGACGCCTCCGGCGTCCTGTGGTTCTACAAGGGCACCGGCTCCGCCACCGCCCCCTTCGCCGCGCGCGTCCGCGTCGGCGGCGGCTGGGGCGCCTACAACCAGATCACCGCCACCGGCAACATCGCCGGCGGCACCGCCGGCGACCTCGTCGCCCGCGACACCGCGGGCGTCCTCTGGCTGTACCTCGGCAAGGGCGACGGCACCTTCGCCGCCCGGACGAAGATCGGCTCCGGCTGGGGGTCCTTCTCGCAGCTCGTCGGCGCGGGTGACGTCACCAACGACGGCCGCCCCGACCTGATCGCGTACGGGACGGGCGGCACGTACGTCTACCGCTCCACGGGCTCGTACGCGGCGCCGTTCAGCCGCCAGACGACCAACCTGTACGCGGGCGAGGGCACGAAGTTCAACAGCGTCGCCTGACCCGTACGGCCTCCTGACCCGTACGTACGGCCTCCTGACCCGTACGACCCGCTCACCCACGCACCTGTACGACCCGCTGCACCGGGGCGCGCCGCCGACGGCGCGCCCCGTTCCTTCCCCCTCCTCACGAAGGATCGACCACGTGCACACCCGTACCTCCCCGCGCCGGCTCGCCGCCGCCGTGACCGCCGTCCTCGCCGTCACGGCGGGCGCGGCCCTCACCGTCACCACCCCGGCCGCGGCGGCCCCCGCGGCCGTCCAGGCCCCGGCCCAGGCCGCCGACACCGTCGGCGTCATCGCCGACGACGCCCATGTCGTCAGCGCGGGCAGCACCGGCTACCTCACCCGCCGGACCAGCTCCAACTACGTGAACACGTACTACTGGACGAGCTTCGCGGACGGCACGACCAAGGCCCTGGACCCGGCCTACGTGTACGACGGCGGGCGCTCGGACTTCGTCGTGGCGCACAAGCCGACCGAGACCCGCTACCGCCTGCTCGACATGGCCCACCCGGACGCCGCGCCGATCGGTCTGACGTACGGCGACGGGAACTACACCCTCGCGGGCGTGGCCGGCGAGACCCTGGTCATGACGTACTACGACCGCAACCGCGTGAACGCGCTCGACGCGTTCCTCATGACCCGCCCGGACGGCTGGTCGACCTCGCCGGTCACCCGCGACCTGGCGCTGCCGGTCGCCGCGCACAACCTGCGGGTCGCGGCCACCACCCCCGACACGGCGCTGATCCAGTACCAGACGGGCCTCAACGAAGAGACCGAGTACTTCCTCGCCACGGTCGAGCTCGCCACCGGCACGATCACCCAGACCGTCTCCGTCGGCACCAAGCCGCCCCGGAACGGCATCTACCTGACGGCCACCCAGGTCGCCTGGGTCTCCAAGCCGACCGACACCACGGCCGAGCTCGTGACGGTGCCGCGCGGCGAGGAAGGACAGCGGACGACGGTCCCGCTGGGCGACACCTACCTCGGCACCCAGCTCGACGCCGCGATCGTGGGCGGCTGGGCGGTGACGGCCGAGAAGGGCGGCGGCACCGCCACGTACGCCTCCTCCCAGTTCCCGCTGGTCGCCCGCTCCCTGGGCAACCCGTCCACCACGGTGAAGCTCCTCGACCACGTCGACTCCATGACCTCGGCCCCCGACGGCTCGCAGCTCGTGCGCGGCGGCTCGGTGACGGGCGGCGGCGAGGGCGTCTACCGGATCGCGACCGGCGCGGGCGGCACGCCGCAGGCCACCCTCGTCTCGACGGCCGGCAAGAAGACGGAGCTCGCCTTCGCCTCGACGCCGAGCGTCCCGGCCACGGTCGACCTCGACGCGAGCGGCGGCAACGCCGCCTTCTCCTGGGCCCTGAACCGGTCCAACGCCCAGGGCACGGTGACCCTGCGGCACACCGCCACCGGCAAGCTGGCCCAGACGACCTGGTCCGGCTACGACGGCGCGGTCCGCGACACCGGCGTCGTCACCTTCAACTGGAGCGGCCTGCTCGCCCCGTCGATCGGCGGCATGGGCGGCTTCGCACCGAGCGGCGACTACACCTGGGAGTTCAAGGCCAAGCCGCTCAACGGCATAGGCCCCGACCTGGTGAAGACGGGCACGTTCAAGGTGCTGCGCAAGGCCGGCCTGCACGACTACACGAACAACGGCAGCGCGGACCTCCTGGCCCGCGACGCCTCCGGCCGCCTCTTCCGCGACGACACCGTCAAGGTGACGTCCTCGCAGGAGGTCTACTCGAACGAGCGCGTGCAGATCGGCACCGGCTGGCAGATCTACAACCAGCTGGAGGCCGTCGGCGACATCGCGGGCGCCCCCGCCGCCGACCTCGTCGCCCGCGACACCGCAGGCGTCCTCTGGCAGTACCTCGGCAAGGGCGACGGCACCTTCGCGGCGCGTACGAAGATCGGCTCCGGCTGGAACGCGTACAACAAGATCACCGGCGGCAGCGACCTGAACGGCGACGGCCGCTCCGACCTCCTCGCCACCGACACCTCCGGCGTCCTCTGGCTCTACAAGGGCACCGGCAACTGGGCGGCCCCGTACGCGGCCCGCGTCCGGGTCGGCGGCGGCTGGGGCGCCTACAACCAGATCACCGCCGTCGGCGACATCGCGGGCAGCGCCGCCGGCGACCTCGTCGCCCGCGACACCGCAGGCGTCCTCTGGCTGTACCAGGGCACGGGTGCGGGCACCTTCGCCGCCCGCACCAGGATCGGCTCCGGCTGGGGCCCGTACACGTCCCTCGTCGGCGCCGGCGACTTCGACCGCGACGGCCGCAACGACCTGTACGCGACGGGCCCCTCCGGCTCCCGCCTGTACGCGGGCACGGGCAACACGACGACCCCGTTCAAGCCGGCGGCCTTCACGGGGGTCCACTCGGACGCGGCCCGGTTCAACGCGATCTTCTGATCATCCAGGTCTTCTGATCACTTTCTGATCGCGTACAACCATTCGGTCTCCTCGGGAGTCCTGCGGGCGTGGCGAGACATCGCCACGCCCGCACCTCTGGGGGAGGACCACCGCTTTGTCCCGAGCACGCACAACCCGGCCCCACCTCGCGACGGCCGTCGCGATCGCCCTCGCCGTCACGGCGGCCCCGCTGGCCGTCCCGGCCGTGGCGATGACCGGCGCCGTGACGGCCGGGCAGTCCACGCAGCAGGACGTCGTCCCCTTCCCACTCGACGCGACGATCCTCAGCTCGGGGCCAACAGGCTTTCTGACCGTCAGGAAGAACGTCTCTCCCGCCGTCTACAGCTGGACGCGGTACGCGGACGGTGTCACGACCGTGCTGCCCGCTGGTGCCTACGTGGGGCACCAGCGGACGGACCTCGTCACGAAGCGGGAGGACGGCGTCTACAAGACCTACGACATGGCAACGAGCGCCGCTCCCACCGAGATCGACCCCAGCGGTCTGTCCGACGGCACCCACACCGTGCGGGGGGTCGCCGGTTCCACCCTGATCGCGACCGTCACCGACGCGACCGGCGGCACCGGGATCCACCTCCTGAGCAAGCCGCAGGACACCCTCCTCGACCGCGAGGTGACCGGGCTGCCCTCCGACGCCGTCATCACACGCGTCGACACGGACTCGCCGGACACCGCCGTGGTGCTCTACTCCGGGACCGTGGACGGGACCCGGCAGACACGGGCCGCCATCGTGGACATCGCATCGGCCGCCGTCGTCGAGGAGCACGACACCGGGACGGTGGACGGGCACGCCGACACGGCGCTGTCGTCCACGTACCTCGCCTGGGTCGAGCAGCCCACCCCCACGTCCACGACCGTGGCGGTCACCCGGCGGGACACCGGGGAGACCCGGCGCTTCCCGCTGACTTATGCGTTCAAGCTCACCATCGCCCTCACGGGTGACTGGGTGACGTACGCACTGCCGGGAGGCCGCGACTTCCCCTCCGCGTCCGCTCTCCAGCAGCTGACAGCCCGGTCCCTCACGACCGGTGAATCGGTCAAGCTCCTGGAGTACGCGGTGAGCGCCGCGTCCGGACCGGACGAGACGCAGCTGGTACGCGGCGGCACGCTCGCGCAGGGCGAGGGCCTCTACCGGATCGCCGCAGGACCGGACGGTGGCACCCCGGTCGCCACCCTCGTGGCGAGCACCGGCGAGTCCACTGCGCTCGTCGTGGCGGACCAGAGCGTCCCCGATGTGATCGACTTCGACGGCAACGGCGGAACCGCACGCCTGGCCTGGACGTTCGACCGGAAGACGAGCTGGGTGAAGGTCGTGCTGACCCACACCGCCTCCAAGAAGAAGTGGACGTACTACAGCGACCTCGCGACGGGGCCGACCGTCACCGTCGACTGGGACGGCACCTTCGCCGACGGCGTCGCGGCCTACAACGGCGCGTACACGTGGCAGATGAGCGCGGGACCGTTCAACGACATCGGCCCGGCCGCCCAGGCCTCCGGCTCCTTCACCGTCACCCGCAAGGCCGTCCCCCACGACTTCACCGACAACGGAACCCCGGACCTGCTCGCCCGCGACGACAGCGACGGCCGGCTGATCGCCCACGACAGCACCAAGGTGGCGCTCGGCACCGGCTGGAACGCCTACGACCGCCTCGTCGCCCCCGGAGACCTCGCCGGCGAGCCGTACAGCGACGTCGTGGCCCGCGACAAGAGCGGCGTGCTCTGGCTCCACCAGGGCACCGGCCGCACCCTCGCGCCCCGCGTCAGAGTCGGCGGCGGCTGGCAGACGTACAGCCTGATCACGGGCGGCAGCGACCTCGACGGCGACGCCAGGCCCGACCTCGTCGCCACCGACAAAGCCGGGGACCTGTGGCTCTACAAGGGCACGGGCAATGCCACGGCCCCCTTCGCCCCGCGCACGAAGATCGGCCACGGCTGGGGCGTCTACAACAAGCTCACCGCCACCGGGAACATCGCCGGCGGCCCGGCCGGAGACCTCGTCGCCCGTGACACCTCCGGCGTCCTCTGGCTCTACCTCGGCAAGGGCGACGGCACCTTCGCCGCCCGCACGAAGATCGGCGGCGGCTGGAACACGTACAAGGACATCGCCGGCATCGGCGACGTCGACCGCGACGGCCGGCCCGACCTCCTGGGGTACGACACGGCCCGCCACCTGTACCGCTACAAGGGGACGGGTGACTGGCGCACCCCCTTCGCGGCCCGTGTCGCGACCGACGTCGATCTCACAGCCGTGCCCTTCACCGTGTTCTGACGGAGCGACACGACGACAGCGGGACCGGCCGGCGACCTGACATAGTCCGGCCGGACGGAAACCGGCGTACAACCCTTCGGCTCCTTCGTGAGTCATGCGGGCGTGGCGTGGCGTGTCGCGCCGCGCCCGCATTTCGTGAAGGGGATCACCGCTTTGTACGGAGTACGCACGTCCCGCCACCGACTCGCCCTGGCCGTCACCGCCGCCCTCGCCGTCACGACGGGCACCCTGACGGCCGTCCCTGCCGTCGCGGCCCCGTCGAGCGCCACGACGACCGCCGCCGTGACCGGTGAGCAGCAGGACATCGCGCCGTTCCCGGTCAAGGCCTGGGTCATGAGCGTCGGCCCGACGGGCTTCCTGAGCGCCCAGACCGGCACCCAGCTGACCTGGCGGTGGACGCGTTTCGCGGACGGTGTCGAGACCGTGCTCGACAGGCCGTACGGGTATGCCGACCAGACGGACGTCCTGACGCGCGGCGAGAACGGCGTCTTCAAGCTGTACGACATGGGCACGGGCGGCGATCCCCTGGAGATCGACATCAACCCCCTCGGCGCCGGCTACACCTTCGCCGGGTTCGCGGGCACCCGCATCGTCATGAAGAAGCCGAACACGACCGGCGGCACCGACATCCACGTCATCGGCAAGCCGCAGGGCGTCCCGGTCGACGACACGGTGACCGGCCTGCCCGCGGACGCGGTCGTCACGAGCGTCGCCGTGGACTCGCCCGAGAACGCCGTGGTCCTCTACTCGAGCACCGTGGACGGGGTGAAGCGGAGCCGCGCGGCCGTCGTGGACATCGCGAGCCACGCGGTCGTCGAGGAGTACGACACGCCCGAGGGCGCTCTGGGCGGCGTCGCCCTGTCGGCCACCCACATCGCCTGGGTCGAGAAGCCCACCGACTCCACGGTGAAGGTGGCCGTGACCCGGCGGGGCACCACCGAGACCGTTCGCCACGACCTGGGCACGACGGCCAGCGTCGCCATCCAACTGGTCGGCGGCTGGCTGACGTACAAGCAGGTCGTGAACTCCTTCACCGATTGGAGCCCCCTGACGGCGCTGTACGCCCGCTCCCTGACGACCGGCGAGACGGTCAAGCTCCTGGAGCACACGGTGAACGCCGTACCCGGCCCCGACGGAACCCAGATGGCGCGCGGCGGCACGTTCGAGCACGGCGAGGGTCTCTATCGGATCGCCCCCGGCGCCGACGGCGCCCGCCCTGTCGTCACCCTCGTGGCGAGCACCGGCGAGCCCACCACCCTGGAGATGCTGCGCCACGACGTCCCCGCGACGATCGACTTCGACACCGTCACCACCCCGGTCCCCCTGCGCTGGACGCTCAGCAGGAAGTCGACGAAGGTACGCGTCGAACTGGTGCACACCGCGACCCAGAAGACCTGGCGGGTCTCCCCCGGCCACTTCGCAGGGGGTGTCGTCGGCTTCAACTGGGACGGCATATACGCCAAGTACTGGAACAAGGCGAACGACCTCAACGAGGACGCCGTGCCCGCGCCCAACGGCGACTACACCTGGCGTCTCACCGCAGAGCCCCTCGACGGCATCGGTCCGGCCCTGGAGCAGACCGGAGCGTTCAAGGTCGTCCGCAAGGCCGTCCCGCACGACTTCAACGACAACGGCACCCCGGACCTCCTCGTCCGGGGCAGCGACGGAACCCTGTCCCTCTACAACCCGTCCGAGCCTCTCGGGGCATGGGTCACCGGAGACCCCGAGCCCCTCGGCACCGGCTGGAACGCCTACGACCTGCTCGTCTCCCCCGGGAACGTCGCCGGCTCCCCGCAGGCCGACGTCGTCACCCGCGACAACAGCGGCGCCCTCTGGCTCCACCAGGGCACCGGCCGCGCCCTCGCGCCCCGCGTGAAGATCGGCGGCGGCTGGCAGATCTACAACCGGCTCACGGGCGGCAGCGACCTCAACGACGACAGCCGCCCCGACCTCCTCGCCACGGACAAGGCCGGCGACCTCTGGCTCTACAAGGGCACGGGGAACACGTCCGCGCCCTTCGCCCCGCGCACCAAGATCGGCCACGGCTGGGGCGTCTACAACCAGATCACCGCCACCGACAACATCGCCGGCGGTCCGGCCGGAGACCTCGTCGCCCGCGACACCGCGGGCGTCCTCTGGCTCTACCTCGGCAAGGGCGACGGCACCTTCGCGCCCCGCACCCGGATCGGCGGCGGCTGGAACGCGTACGAAGGACTCGCCGGCTTCGGCGACGTCGACCGTGACGGCCGCGCCGATCTGCTGGCGAACGACAACGGCAACGCCTACTACTACAAGGGCACGGGCGACTGGCGCAGGCCCTTCGAAGCCCGCGAGAACGTCTACGGCTGGAGCGGGATCGACTGGGACGCGACCGTGTTCTGACCGGTCAGTGGAGCAGCAGAGACAGCGGACCAGCGCAGAAAGCAGACCCTTGAACCTCACGCACCACACCCGCCACCGGCTCGCCGTGGCGGTCGCCCTCGCCGTCACCGCCGGCGTCCTCGCCTCGCCCGCCGTGGCGGCGACCGCCCCGCCCACGGCGACGGCGTCCGTCGCGGCGGCCGCCCCCGTGCTCACCCTGCCGCAGGACTCCAAGCTGGTCGGCAACGGCCCGTCCGGGTTCCTCACCCGCCGCAGCGACGGCAGCTCCTCCTGGACCCGGTACGCGGACGGCGTCACGACCGCGCTGCCCAAGGGCTCCAAGGGCACCGTCCGGTCGGACACCGTCGTGGCCTCCGCCGGAACCGCCCACACCGTGTACGACATGTCCGGGGCCTCCTCCCCCGTGACCATCGACATCGGCTTCCTCGGCCCCGGCGCCACCCTCATGGACCTCGTCGGCAGCACCCTCGTCGTGAGCGTCCCGAGGGCCGACGGCAGCGAGGGCCGGGACATCCACCTGGTCGGCAAGCCGGACGGCACGATCGTCGACCGGACGATATCCGGGCTGCCCGCGGACGTCGGCGCACACGACCTCTTCAGCCAGGTGGACTCGCCCGACATCCTCTCCCTCCTGTACGAAGAGAGAGTGGGCAACACGGCCGACTGGCGTACGGCCGTCGTGGACGTCGCCACCGCCACGGTGGTGGAGGAGCGCCTCGCGGCACGGGCCGACTACAGCACCGACGTCACCCTGTCCGCCACACACCTGGCCTGGGTCGAAAGCCCCGCAGTCAGCGGGGCAGTGGCCCTGGAGGTGGCCCGGAGGAACGAGCCCGACACCACGCGCATCCCCATCGGCAACGGGGACGGGGTCCAAGCCGAGCTGATGGGCGACTGGCTGGCGTACGGGGAGACCCACACGACCTCCGTCCCCAACCCCCTCTACGGGTTGTCACTCCGCTCGCTGACGACCGGACAGACCGTCAAGGTCCTCGACAGCCTGAACACCATCCGCAGCCAGTCGGACACCGAACTCCTCGTCCAGGGCGGCACGGTCGACCAGGGCGAGGGCATCTACCGGATCGCACCCGGCCCCGACGGCACGCCGACCGCCACCCTCGTGGCGAGCATGGGACTGCCCATCGTCCTCCAGGTCGTGGAGCAGTCGGTCCCCACCACCGCCGACTTCCGTACGGCAGGCAGCGACGTGAAGCTGACGTGGCGGTTCTCCCAGCCCGCGTCGGCCCGCATCGAGCTGATCCACACCGCCTCCGGGAAGCGGAGGACGTACACCGAGGGCGTGGACCCCCTCGGGCGGGTCACCGTGACGTGGAACGGCCTGTTCGACGACTTCTCCACCGCCTACAACGGCGACTACACCTGGCGGATGACAGCGACGCCCCGCAACGGCATCGGACCGGCCGTCGAGCGGACCGGCACGCTCAAGGTCGACAGCGGGCAGGCCCCGCACAACTTCTCGGACAGCGGCTCACCCGACCTGCTCGTCCGCGGAAACGACAACCTGTACATGTTCGACAGCCGCAAGGCGCTCGAATTCGCCCACACGGGCGCGCCGACCGCGACGAACGCCGGAGCCGGCTGGGCCGCCTACGACCGGGTCCTCACCCCCGGAAACGTCAGCGGCCCCCGGTACTCCGACCTCGTCACCCGGGACAAGACCGGCACGCTCTGGCTCCACCCGGGCACCGGCAACGCCGCCTCCCCCTTCGCCCGGCCCGTCCGCGTGGGCGGCGGCTGGAACACGTACACCGACATCACCGCCAACGGCGACCTCGACGGCGACGGCCGCCCCGACCTGGTCGCCACCGACAAGGCCGGCGACCTCTGGTTCTACAAGGGCACCGGGAACGCCTCCGCGCCCTTCGCACCCCGCAGGAAGACCGGTCACGGCTGGGGCGTCTACAACAAGCTCGTCGCCACCGGGAACATCGGCGGCAACCCCACCGGCGACCTCATCGCCCGCGACACATCCGGCGTCCTCTGGCTCTACCTCGGCAAGGGCGACGGCACCTTCGCCGCCCGCACCCGGATCGGCGGCGGCTGGAACGCGTACAACGAGATCGTCGCCGTCGGCGACACCGACCGCGACGGCCGCCCCGACCTCCTGGCCAACGGGCGCACGGGCCAGGTCGACGGCACCCTCGCCCTCTACAAGGGCACCGGCGACTGGAAGGCCCCCTTCGCCCCGCGCGCCGGAGCCACCACGATCCTGCCCGCCCCCGGCTGGTACACCACGCTGTTCTGACCGGTCACCGGCCCGTCAGCGGCACGGTCGCCCAGACCGTCTTGCCGACCGGCCGGTCCTTCACGCCCCACGCCGTGGCGAGGGCGGCGACGAGCAGAAGCCCGTAGCCGCCCTCGTCCGGTTCCGGGGCCGGTACCGGACGGCGCTCCCCGCGCGCGTCGGACAGCTCGACCCGTACGTGGTCGTCGCCCCGCTCCATCCGCACCTCGAAGTTCCGGCCCGGCACCCGGCCGTGCTGGACGGCGTTGTTGGCGAGCTCGGCGACGACCAGCTCGATGGCATCGGCTCCGGTGACGCCCCAGTCGTGGAGCTGCTGCACGGCGAGTAACCGCGCCAGGCGTGCGCCCCGGCGCGTTGCCGAGAGCCGGAGCGTGAACTCACCGGTTGGGGTGGCGGTTTCGTATTTCATGCCCCCGAGCCTGACCCCCCGGCCGTACGCTGACCAGCAGCGACGCCACGACGCTGGGTAACTGTACGGGTACGCCAAGAGGGCGGTACGGATGTCGGGGAACGATGAGGAGCGGCCGGAACGGCCCTCCGAGGTGGACGGTACGGCGCACCTTTTCCGGGCGCTGGGCAAACAGATCAAGGCCCTGCGGAGGAACGCGGGCCTGAGCCAGGCGGAGCTGGCGGACATCACTCATGTCAGCGAGGACCTGATCTCGGCGATCGAGCGGGGCGTACGGACCCCCCAACCGGACTTCCTGCTGCGTGTCGACCCGGCCGTGAACGCCGGTGGGGTGCTGGCGGTAGCCGTGGAGGACGTACGGGAGGCCTTGGCGAAGGCACGGGTACGGCACCCGGATTGGTTCCGGGACTTCGCCGACGCGGAGGCTGAGGCGGTGGCCCTGCATTACTACGCCGTGCAGGCCGTTCCCGGCCTCTTGCAGACGGAGGCGTACGCGCGGGCCGTCATGCGCTACCGGCGGCCGGTGTGGGACGAGCAGACGATCGAGAAGTGGGTGGCCGACCGCCTGGCCCGTCAGTCGATCTTCGACAAGTGGCCTCCGACGACGATCAGTTTCGTACTGGAGGAGGCCATCCTGCGCCGCCCCACCGGCGGACGGAACGTCCACCGCGAGCAACTGCGTCGCATCCTGGACATCGCCAGTCGGCGCACGGTCCACCTCCAGGTGATGCCGCTCAAGTGGGAGGAACACCCCTCGCTTGACGGCGCGTTCACGCTCCTCACGCCGCCTGGCCGACGCGAGGTCGCGTACATCGAGATCTACGGGCACGCCCGGCTGATCACGGCCCCGGAAGAGGTACGCGTGTACTCCGAGCGCTATGGGATCATCCGGGCGCAGGCACTCACGCCCCGCGAGTCCCTGGAGTTGATCGAGAAGATGCTGGGAGAGCTATGAGCACCACCGATCTGGCCTGGTTCAAGAGCAGCTACAGCAGCGGCGAGGGCGGCGAGTGCATCGAAGTCGCCTACGACTGGCGCAAGTCCAGCTACAGCAGCGGCGAGGGCGGCAACTGCGTCGAGGTCGCCGCCCACCCCGCGCTCGTCCACATCCGCGACTCCAAGAACCCCCACGGCCCCCAGCTCGCCGTCTCCCCCGCCTCCTGGGCCGCCTTCCTGGACGTAGCATCCCGGGCGTGACCTGTATCAAGTACGTTCTCTTCGACGTCGACGGCACCCTCATGGACGCCGTCGAGAACCAGCGGCGCGTCTGGCACGCGTGGGCCGCGCAGTACGGGCTCGACGGCGCCGAGGTGTACGCCACGGCACTGCGGACGCGGCCCGTGGAGACCTTCGCGGCCGTCGTGCCGGACGCGGACCCGGACGAGTGCCTCGCCCTCCTGCACGCGCTGGAGGACGAGGACGTCCGTACGGGCTCGTACGCGGCCTTCGAGGGGGCGGCCGAGCTGCTGGCCGGCCTTCCGGCGGACCGGTGGGCGCTCGTGACGTCGAACTACGAGCACCGGGTGCGGGGCCGGTTCGAGCGGACCGGGCTGCCGATGCCCGAGCTCGTGATCGACGCCGCCTCCGTCGCCGAGGGGAAGCCGTCCCCCGTCCCGTACCTCACGGCCGCCGAGAAGCTGGGCGCGGACCCGGCGGAGTGCCTGGTGATCGAGGACGCGCCGTCGGGGGTCCGGTCGGGGCTCGACGCCGGGATGACGGTCTGGACCGTCAACACCCCGGCGCCGCACCCGGACGCCCACCGCCACTTCCCGACCCTCGCGGAGGCGGCGCCGCACATCGCGGCGGCGCTGGGCTAGGTCAGAGGATCGTGTCGTAGATGTCCCAGCCGTAGCCGATCTGCTTGCGGGTCGAGGTGGGGATGAGGTTGGAGTTGCGGTAGACGCTGTCGTACGCCCAGAGCTTGCCGGACGTGTCCCGGGCGATGAGGTTGGCGTTCGGGCTGGTCAGTCTTCCGGTCCATGCGAGGGAGTTGTAGGCGTTCCAGCCGCCGCCCACGCGGACGCGCGGGTAGAAGCCCGGGAAGCGCGTGTCGTACGCCCAGAGGACGCCGTCCTTGTCGCGGGCCACCGGGTCGTAGCCCTGCGCCTGCCCCGCTATGGCGGTGTAGATGTTCCAGCCGCCGCCCATGTCGGTGCGGCCTTCGAGGACGTACCTCGGGTCGTCGGCGCCGGTGAACGAGTAGCGCCAGAGCTTGCCGGCCTTGTCCCGGGCCAGCAGGCCGGTGCCGTAGCCGGTGAACGCGGTGTACTGGTTCCAGCCGCCGCCCACCCGCACGCGCGGCTTGAACGGGGCGGCCGTGTTGCCCGAGCCCTCGTAGTACCAGAGGACGCCGTCCTTGTCCCGGGCCATGAGGTCGCCCTGGCCCGCCGCCGTACGGAACGTGACGGGCACGATCGCGGTGTAGGCGTTCCAGCCGCCGCCGATGCGCGTGCGGGCCTTGAGGGGCTTGTCGAAACGCCCTGAGGACTCGTACTGCCAGAGCACGCCGGACTTGTCGCGGGCGAGGACCGTCGTCCGCAGGTTCGCCTCAGGGGTGCCCTCGACGAACTGGAAGGCGACGGGGCCGCGGTCGGTGACGGCCCCGGCCTCGTCGGTCACTTCGAGGGTGGCCGTGACCTTCCCGAGGTACTCGGCATAGCTGTGGGCGTCGACGCGGATGTCGTACGTCAGGATCGTGTCGTACCCGGCCCGGGTGTCGACCTCCGGGAGCGCGGCCACGTTGTACGGGCTGTCCCAGCTGCAGGGCTGGAAGGCACCGCCGTTGACGGCACAGGTGGAGGTGACGGTGAAGTACGAAGGGTCCTCGTTGCCGGCCTCGTACGGTCGCGTCGGCAGGAGCAGCCGCGCCTTCATCCTGCCGCCCGTGTAGTGCGAGAGCCGGACCGTGACCCGCGTGGTCACCGGCCCCTCCTCGCCCGAAGGCACCACCAACGGGCCGCCCTCCTGGGAGACCGTGCCCGTCGAGGCGGTCGAGGCCGTCGCCCCGGCGACCGGGGTCGACGCGGCGACCGCTGTCCCTCCCAGTGCCGCAGGCGCTACGGCGACGGCCAGAGCCGTCGCGATCGACAGAATCACACGCTTACGCATCCGCACACGCGCCATGAATCCCCCCAGGAATTCTTTCGTTCCACTTCGGTGGTTCACGTCTTTGACGGTCGTCGGTGACGAATGGTTGTGCGGGAGAGTCCACGGGACGGGCGATGGAATACGCCTGTGCGGTGGCTGGTTGGACCGGGACATGCGACGTGATCCGGAACCGTCCGGCGGTATACATCCCCTGCTGGCGGGACGGTTCAGCCCCTACCAGTTCGACGCGTCGGCCGCCGTCGACGACGAGTCGCTGCGGTTGCTCCTCGAAGCCGCGCGGTGGGCTCCGTCCGCCGGGAACTCCCAGCCGTGGGGCTTCTTCGCGAGCCGGCCGGGCGAGCCGGACCACGAACGGGTGGTCCGGCACCTCGCGCCCAGCTCGGCGCGGTGGGCCACGAACGCGGGGCTGCTGGTGGTGACGCTGACGCGGCGGTACGTGGAGGACACGGAGCTGCAGTACTCGGAGTTCGCGGACTACGACCTCGGCCAGGCGATCGCGCACATGACCCTCCAGGCGGAGGCGCTGGGCCTGGCGTCGCACCAGTTCCGGGCCTTCGACATGGAGGGCCTGACGAAGGAGCTGGATCCGAACCCGGGTTGGTCCATCGTCTCGATGGTCGCGCTGGGGAGGGCGGCCGGCGAGGCACCGGAG
Organism: Streptomyces nymphaeiformis; assembly: GCF_014203895.1. Classification (GTDB taxonomy): domain Bacteria; phylum Actinomycetota; class Actinomycetes; order Streptomycetales; family Streptomycetaceae; genus Streptomyces; species Streptomyces nymphaeiformis. The sequence continues at coordinate 575,377 of NZ_JACHJY010000006.1, forward strand.
GGCCGGGAGCGACGAAGCGTCGCCGACCTGCTGTCCGCTCCCTGGGCGCTCTGACGGGAGCCGTCGCCTTGGCTCTCGGGGCGGGGGGGCTTCGTGGGCTTCTGGTGGGACCGCCCTCTTTCCGAGAGTCGCTCCTTCCGGCGGCGCGTCAAGGGCGCCTACGGCGTCGCTGCGCGATGGCCTTCGGCCACCCT
>NZ_JACHJY010000007.1 GCF_014203895.1 Streptomyces nymphaeiformis
GGCGGCGCCGCCCGACAGCGCGCCGTCTTCCACCGGCACGGCCGGTTCAGCGAGGTGGTCGACGCACTGGCCGACGCCACCACGAAAGGCTGATCACGACGCCGCCATGGAGCGCGCCCCGGAGTCAGGGCCCGTCCGTGAGCACGCGGTTGACCGCGGACGAGACAAGGTGCCGGGCGTCGGCATCGGTCCTCAAGTGGTCGGCGCTCAGGGTGCCGCCCGGCACCAGCACGGCGTCGTACCCGGCCTCGGTCGCCCGGGTGACGGTCGGAGACGAGGGTCTGTACGGGCTCGTCCTTCTGCGGCGACCGTGACCCGGGCGCCGGTCTCACGCAGGGCTTCCACCGGTTTCCGCAGCTCGTCCCGCTCGGTGCCGTAGTTCGTCGTGAGGACGAGGACGTTCCGTCCCTCGAGCTTTCCGTCGGGTGGCACGGTGTGCTTCCTCTCCGGTGTCGCGACCCCGGCCGCTGGCGCTCCTCACCCTCGTACGAGCGCCTCAGACGTCGTGCCCCGGTTCTCCTCGGGCACCCTCACGTGACATGTATGTTCCCGGGAGAAAGGGGCAGCCGCGCTGGTACCGATTCCCCGTGCCGACAACCGACCGGCCGGGCCCCGCGGATGGCGGAGGCAGCCATGGTTCCCCTTCTTCTCGTACTCCTCGTGATTCTCGTGCTGTTCGGCGCGGGTTTCGCCGTCGAGGTGCTCTGGTACGTCGCCATCGCGGTCCTCGTGCTGTGGCTGCTCGGCTTCCTGATGCGCAGCGGCAGCGGCCGCTGGTACCGATGGTGAGTGCCAGCCGCCCGACCACAGGCCGTCGCCCCGGACAGCGCCCGGGGCGACGGCCTGTGGTCGGGAAGACGACGGCACGCTCCCCCAACCGAGCGCACGCACGGGCGTCGGAGCACACACACCGAGGGCACGCGCAGGCGCCGCAGCCGCCGCATCGTGCACAGCCGTCGCGCGAACAGCTCGTCGCGGCCGAGTTCCCGCTCGATCTCCGCTCGGCCGCCCGCCACCTGGCCGGTTCGGAACCCTCGTACGAGCTGATCGAATCGCTCACGGCGCTGCGGCCGCTGCTCGCCCGGCTCGACCACCGCGACCACCGCGACCGGCGCATCCCGGAACTCCGCTTCGGCGAGGAACTCACCCAGGCGGAGATAGGCAACCGCATCGGCCTCTCCCAGATGCACGTCTCGCGACTGCTCACCCGCATCCTCGGCGAACTCAGGAACGGCCTCCTCCAGGACGATGCGGCGACCGACCGCGCGAGCGGCTGAACCGGGACACGGCGGAACCGGACCGCCCTGAAGTCGATCTCCGAGGCGGTCCGCGTCGTCGTGGACTGCTCCGGACTGCAGTTCTGCGACTCGACCGGGAGGAACGTCCTGCTGAAGTCACGGCTGCGTCTGGGCCCCGAGGGCAGACGTGTGGACCTCGGGGCCGTGGCCGCCGGTGGACAGCATCTTCGAGATCATCGGCGCGCTGCGGCTCTTCCGGGTGTACGAGGGCGCCGGCACCGCGCTCACTGCCCCGGACGGCTGAGGTGGGCAAAATTTCGCCCCCCTCCGCAGGGTTTGCCGGGCCGGGGCGGGGCAGCCGCCGCACATGACCAGTCCGCGCATGCGGCCCCCGACCGCCCGGATGCGCCGGTACGAGTTGACTGCCGGTGACGGAGTGGTGCGGGAGTGTCGCGAACTCACGGGGCAGGCCCTGTGCGACTGGTTCGGGCCCGCCGGGGACCCCGGGCAGGTCGCCGCCGAGGACGCCCTCCTGCTCGTCTCCGAGGTCGTCACCAACGCCTTCACCCATGGTGGCGTCCCGTACGAACTGCGGCTCGACCGGACCGACGGCCGGCTGTGGGTGCAGGTCAGCGACACGAGCCCGGTACGACCCAGGCCCCACGGCCCGCACCACGCCGACCGCCCCTCCGGCCACGGTCTGTACCTCCTCGGACGGCTGGCGGACGCCTGGGGCTGCGTCCCCCGGAGCAGCGGTAAGGCCGTGTGGTTCGAGGTGGAGGTGCTGCGCCGGGCCGGGCACGCCTCGCCCTCGCCCTCGCCCGCCTAGGGTGGAGTGGTGACGAGAGGCCGCCCACCGGCCCCGCACACGTTCCGCGATCGCCCTGTGCGAGGTCGTCCATGACAGAGCACGGCCCCACCCCGGACCCGACGGTGCCGCAGACCGAACTCGACGAGGACGGCCTGCGGCGGCTGCTCGCCGGGCTGACCGCCGTACGAGAGGGCGACCTGTCCGTCCGACTGCCCGACACCGGCGGCGGCATCCTCGGCGAGATCGCCGGCGTCTACAACGACATGGTCGGCCACCTCTCCCTGGTCACCTCCGAGGTCACCCGGGTCGCCGACGAGGTCGGCGCACAGGGACTGCTCGGCAGCCGGATCCGCCAACCCCGCTCCCGCGGGGTCTGACGCGAGCTGACCTCCGGCGTCAACACCATGGCCGACAACCTCACCAACCAGGTCCGCAACATCGCCCAGGTCACCACCGCCGTCGCCCAGGGCGACCTGACCAGCCGGATCGACGTCTCCGCACGCGGCGAGATCCTCCAACTCAAGACCACCATGAGGAAGCCTTCGCTCCCCTCCGGAACGACGGCGTTCCCCGCGGCGGCGTTGACGATGTCAGGCAGTGTCCTCGGCCGATAGTCCGATCGCCCGGGCGAGGGAGTCGAGGTACTCGGGCACTTCGGGGGGGGCGACAGCCTCAACTGTGCGGGGAGCACATCCGCGGCAAGGTCCAACAAGGTGTCGATGGGCAAGCCGGTCGCGCAGCCAGCCGTTCTCGGCGGCGAGCGCGTGGGCCCGGAATGCCGCCGGGAGCCGGGCGGCGGCCCGGTGGACCCTGGGGAACCAGTCAGGAAGACCTCCGATCCGCCACCGCGCCGACGTGCGACCGCGCATTCGAATACGCTCCGGATTTCACCCTCGGGCGGCCGGCGCGACCCTGCACCGGGGCCTCCCTCGGCTCGCCCGAGCGGGGTCGGGCGGTGACGGTCTCTGACGCCCTCACCTGCCGGTCAGTCCGTCGGTTCGTCCGGCCCTGGGTGGATGCGGTCCGCCCTGGTGTGCCTGCCGGGGCCCGTGCGCGCGTCGTCGCGGTCCCGTGCCTCGCCTCCTCCGACGTCCTCGGGGACGGGCACGGACAGCGGATCGCCCACCGTGGCACTCCGGTCCTCGGGATCACGGGGAAGCCGCTCGTCCTGCCGTGGGCTCTTCCGCTCGCTCATCGTCCTCGCCTTCCTTCCGGCCCGCCGCTCCGGCCGTCTTCTCCGCCGCGGAACGGCATGAGCGCGATGCACTCGGTGTCGATCCTGTCCGCGACCTCCGTCACCGAGTCGACCAGGGCCTCCACGGTCTCCGGTTCGAGGCCGGAGTCCTCTACGCCGGCGGAGTCCAGCCAGCACGTCGCGAGCCGCCGCAGGAGGTCGGTCACCTCGTCGGCGGGAAGCAGGAGCGGGCCTCCGGGGACATGGACGAGGGACATCGGCGTGTTCATGGAAACCGCCCTCCGCGGTACGGGACGGGGGCCGTCCGGGGTCCGTGGGCACGGAATCGTCGTCGCCCGGGCTGCCGGCGACCGGGCCACGGCCCGTCGCCTCCTCATCGACCGACTACCCGGCACCAGGTGGCATACGCGTGAGAGCCGGACCGGGGGGAGACACAGGCCGAAAGAGGAGCGGGCCTCTGCGGACCCGACCGTCGCGCGGCTGCTGCGCGACCACGGACGGACCTTCGCCGACGAGGCCGGGATCGCCCTGCGGGAGCAGCATCGGTCGCCGGTCCTCAGTGACGGTACGCGGCGGTCGCGATCTCGATGAAGGATCGGATCAATGGATTGGTGTCACCCTCGTTCCATACCGCCACCACTCGGCTCGGCGGCATGTCGAGCAGCGGCACCGCGGCCAGCTCCGCCGGCAGGTCGTGTCCGAGCGGGGCCACGCCGACCGTTCCGTTCCACAGCACGGCCTGCAGGCACTCCTGGACGGCACGCACCACCGGGCCCTCGCGCGGCCTGCCACCGTTCCAGTACGACTGCCAGACGGGGTCGGTGCCCTGCGGGAACTGGAACCAGCGTCGGTCGCTCAGCTCGGCCAGCCGCAGCCCGTCGCGGCGGGCCAGCGGGTCGTCGGCGTTCAGGACCACGCCGACCGGGTCGCTCCGCAGCACACGTACCGTCAGGGCAGTCTCGTCGAACGGTGCCCGAGTCAGCGCGACGTCGACCAGACCGGCGCGCAGCCCGCAGGTCGGGTCGGTCAGATCGGTGTCGCGGATGCGGATGTCGATGCCGGGGTGGCTTCGGCGGTAGGCGGCGGCCAGTCTGGCCACCCCCGGGTCGGTGCCGTCGCCCAGGATGCCGACCGTGATGGTTTCGACGCCGGCAGCTGCGCTCAGGCGTACCCGGACACGGTCGGCGTGGTCGAGGAGGGCCCGCGCCTCGTCGAGGAGCACCGAGCCCACCGGAGTGAGCGTGCCCCCCTTGGGAGAGCGGGTGAACAGCGGGGCCCCGACATCGGACTCCAACTGCTTGATCGCCCGGCTCAGCGGCGGCTGACTCATGTGCAGTCGGGTGGCGGCCCGGCCGAAGTGGAGTTCCTCGGCGACCGCCACGAAGTAGCGCAAGCTCCGTAGCTCCACGCTGCAACGATACCCACGGGGTATCGGCGCCGCGGGATCGGTCTTGGACACTGGCAGGTCCCCGGCGGTGCACTCGTGAGCATGACCGAAGAAGCGAAGACCAGCGAGCCGCAGACCGACCCCGCCGTATCGGTGGTGGGTCCCGGCGACGGCGAGACGATCGTTCTGGGCACCACGCGCATGCGCGTCCTGGAGGACGGCAGCCGCACCGGGCACCGCCTCGCGATCGCCGAGTCCGTCCTCGCCCCGCACACCCAGGGACCGCCGCAGCACCGCCACGGCCGACACGACGAGGGTTTCTACATCATCTCCGGCACCGTGCGGTTCACCGTCGGGGACGAGGACCACGACGCCGCCACGGGCACGCTCGTGATGGTTCCGCCCGGTACCCCTCACACCTTCGCCAATGTGACCGACCAACCCGCCGTCATGCTCAGCACGTTCACCCCCGACCTGTACGTGCAGTACTTCCGAGACCTCCAGGAGGTGCTCGCCGCCGGCAGGCCGCTGACGCCACAGGCCAACATCGACGCGATGAGCCGCTACGCGACCGAGCCCGCCATCGACCTCGCCTGACACCGACGGCACTCGTTCTCGACCGCCAGATTCCAGTAGCGTGCGTCGACTTGGACGAAGGCGGCCTCGTACGCCTGATGCGCGAAGTCACTGGTGTCCTACGCGGTGTCGGCGGGTGCTCGTTCAGTGCGGAATGGACGACGGGGCGCCCGGTGCGCCGCTGGATCCGGCTGAGCACGATGGACACCGTCTTCTGCAACACGCTTTCGGGCGTGTAGCGAAAGCTCGTGCGGCGGCGGACGGGGCGTAGTACTGCTGGTGAGACAGAGACACCTTCGTTCTTGTTTGGAGTCGTCGATGGCCGTTCGCCGTGTCGTGCCCAACATCCGGTCGGGGGCCGCGCAGGAGAGCCGGGAGTTCTACGGGCTGCTGGGCTTCGAGGAGGTCATGAACCACGGTTGGATCACGACGCTCGCCTCCCCGTCCAGCCCGGCAGCGCAGATCAGTGTCATGACCAGCGACAAGACCGCGCCTGTCACCCCCGACATGAGCGTCGAGGTGGACGACGTGGATGCGGCGTATGCGGTCATGCTGGCGAGCGGCGCGGAGATCATTCACCCCTTGCAGGACGAGGAGTGGGGCGTGCGGCGGTTCTTCGTCCGTGACCCCGACGGGCGGGTGGTCAACGTGCTGGGTCACCGTTGACGCCCCTTCTCCCCATCCCTCAGGACCGGAGCCCTCATCCTGCGGAAGCCCGTACACCCGTGTGCCATCGGAGTGGGAGCGCACGCCAGGGCTGTCCGCCGGCCCGCGTCCTCGCGCCGAGAGGGGGTCTCGCACCGTGTCACGGATGTTCGGGCGAGGCGCTTCCCCGGTCGGTCAGCAGCGCCTCGGCGGCAGCCGTCGCCACCACCTCGGCGAGTGTCGACAGAGCGGGCGAGTCCAGCTTCCACTGCTGCCAGTACAGCGGGACGTCCATGGGCCGCGTCGGCGCCAGTTCCACCAGCCGGCCGGAGCGCAGGAGCGACTCCGCCTGTGGTTCGGGCACCATGCCCCAGCCCAGGCCGAAGGCCACCGCGTCCCGGAAACCGTCGGACGTGGGCACCAGGTGGCGAATCCGCCCCGCGCCGGAACGTCCCCGGGTGAGGGACCGGACGAAGGCGTCCTGGAGGCCGTCGCGTCGGTCGAAGACCACCGTCGGGGCCTCGCACAGATCCTCCGGCAGAGCCCCTCGGAGATGGACAGCGGCGAACTCGGGTGCGGCCACGGCCCGGTAGCGGACCAGACCGAGCCGTCGTACCGTGCAGCCGGCCACCGGATCGGGCGAGGAGGTCACGGCCGCCATCACCTGGCCCTCGCGCAGCAGGGCGGTGGTGTGGGCCTCGTCCTCGCGGTAGAGCTCGAAGCAGATCGGCGGGTCCTGCGGGACCCGGGTGAGCGCCGGCAGGAACCAGGTGGCCAGGGAGTCGGCGTTGACCGCGACCGGGATACGGACCGGGCCCTGCTCGGCCGCCAGGCCCAATTCGGCGCGGGCGTCCAGTTCCAGCCGCGCCAGCTGGCGGGCGAACCGCACCACCACCTCGCCGGACTCGGTGGGTCGTACCGGTTTGGTGCGCATCAGCAGGACCCGGCCGGTGCGCTGCTCCAGAGCCTTGACTCGCTGGCTGACGGCCGAGGGGGTCACGTGCAGGGCGGCGGCCGCGGCGTCGAAGGTGCCCTCGTCGACCACCGCGAGCAGCGTCCGGACCTGGTCCAGGGGAAGCTCGTCCATAAGTAGGGCTAAGGGTACTTAAGAATCTTTAGCTGTACGCATCCAGGCGTGGTCCTTACGGTCGATGCCATGACCAGCAGCCTCATCGCCGCCGTACTCGCCGGATTCGGAACCGGACTGTCTCTCATCGTGGCCATCGGCGCCCAGAACGCGTTCGTCCTGCGCCAAGGCGCCCGCGGCCACGCCGTCCTCGCGGTCGTCGCGATCTGCGCCGTATCGGACGCGGTACTGATCACACTCGGCGTGGCGGGGGTGGGTGCGGTGGTCACGGCGTGGCCGGCGGCGCTGACCGCGGTGGGCCTGGCGGGCGGGGCGTTCCTGCTCGGCTACGGCGTCCTCGCCGCCCGGCGCGTACTGCGTCCCGACCCGGCCGCCGCCCTGGACGCGGGCGGACCGGAGGCCGGATCCGCCCGCCGGGCGGTCCTGACGTGCCTGGCGATGACATGGCTCAACCCGCACGTGTATCTGGACACCGTCCTGCTACTCGGCTCGCTCGCCTCCGACCGCGGCGACCTGCGCTGGGCCTTCGGCGCGGGCGCGGCCCTCGCCAGCCTTGGCTGGTTCTTCACCCTGGGCTTCGGCGCCCGGCTGCTGAGCGGCGTCCTCTCCCGGCCGAAGGCCTGGCGCGTACTGGACGGGCTCGTCGCGGCGACCATGCTCGCCATGGGCGGAACGCTGATCGCCGGCGCCTGACGCCCCCGGGCGCGACCCAAGGCCGAGACTCGGTCCAGCGCAGCGCCGACTCGGCATGACCTGAGGAACCGTCCAGCGGCCGGCGGACGCCGTGAAGCCGGAAGGCCTGTCCCGGGGGGCCGTGGCAGAAGCGGCAGCCCGCCCACCGTCCCCACGGACGGTCGCGGGCTGGATCCTGCCCCGCCCCGACGCTCTGCCGGAGAGTGAACGCCTGAAGCTCGAAGTCTCCTTCGCCGGGCAGGTCCGCGCGTTCGAGAGGATGCTCACCCAGCACCGGGGCGCCCCGCTCCCGCACTGGATCAAGGCGGTCCGCGTCGTCGAGGGCCACGTCAACCGGATCAAATGACCGAGCGTCGGATGTACGGCAGGTCGGCTTCAGCCTCTTGCGGAAACAGGTCCTGCCGGCATCGGACCGGGCCCCTCACAAGCTCTGCTGGAGTCGCTCCGCAGCCTGAGCAGGGGTGTCGTAGTAACCAGGCCGTGCCAGCAGGACCGTGCTGAAGTAGTAGCCCTGCTCTTCCTCCGGCTCGTCGTCGGCTTCGAACGGGCGCCAGAAGCTCAGGAGCAGGTCAGAGGCGACGAAACACGCAGGGTCGTCGGGGTCTGCCTCGATCGAGGTGTACTCACCCATGCGTTGCACCAGTTCGCGGGCCGGGAGCGCGAACACGTCCAGGCCGCGGAAGACGACTCGGTCTGCCTGAGTCGACGGCCTCCCGAGTTCGACGGCTTCGAGCATGTCGCGCATGCAGTGGATGCTGATCATCAGTCCGCTGGGGCGGAAGACGTGCTGACCCGGCCGGTCGGATTCCGAGAGTGCGGAGAGATCGCGGAGCGAGTCCAGCGCCGTATTGGCCGATTGCCGAGTCATACCGATCCGCAACGGGCCCACGCCGACCGGTGGGGCGAGGTCGAAGTCCATGCGGGCATGATCCCAAACAGGTCTGTCAACGAGTCACGAAGGGCCGTCCAGTCCCGCGACGTTACAGAGCGTGAGACCTCCACGGAAGTCGGACCAGAACCAGAACTCGCCAGTACACGAGCCCGAGCCCAAGCCGCCAAGGCCGGCTGATCACACCAGGTTCTCGCCGAACGGCTGTCGCAGCCACACGGCGAGAGCCGCATAGTCGCCATCAGTGAGACCACGGCGGGCGTCGACCCGGTGGACCAGGGCGCCTCCCTCGTGATGGGCGGCAATCCAAGCCCGATCTACGTCCGTGACCTCGTCATCGACCCAGATGAAAGGCCGTCCTGCCGCCCAGTCGACAAGGGTACGAGTCTTCCAGTGCAGCCCCTCGCGTTCGTCCTGATCATCAACGCCCGACGGCTCCGGCCAGACAACCACGGCAAGCTGCTGAAGACCGAGCAGCGGAGCGATGCACTCGTTCGCTTCATCCATCCACGTCGTGGCCCAGACCACCTCACAGGGAAGCACGGCCAGCTTGGCCCCGTGCTGAGGATCGATCCTGGCCAGGAGCGGGTTCGCATCAGCCCCACGCAGATCAGGACCGAGCGCATAGGTTGGATACTGCTGCGGCTCCGCCCCGAACGGGATGAGCGGTCCGTCGACGTCGAGGAACAACAGCGGAAGCCGCGCAGACCCAGTCACAGCAGCACAGGATAGCCAGGCGCTCGCCACCGGCCTCTCGACGAGAGCACTGTCGAGCGACGATCTTGCCGCCCGTCGGCCCGGCGATACCGCAGTTGTTCATCGCCGACAGCGCTGCTCTGTACGGCGGCTCCGACCCAGGGGCCGGTCGGAGCCGCCACAGAGCACCCGCGAGACGCGGCGCGGACCGTCGAAACATCGGGGTCGTCAGAGGAGGAGGAGGCGGCCTTCGATGTTCCGGCGTGGGGTCCTTGTAGTAAATATATATACCGCCAAGTAGGCAAGGGTATGAAAATTTTCATGCCAAACGATCAAGCGGAGACCAGAAGTCGGCCGAGCCGTCTTGATCGGTTTCAGCCGGTCTCAGTCGTCCAGGAAGAAATCGTGCTGCTCGGCCGCGTGCTCGTACTTCTCAAGCCGAGCCTGTGTACGCTCCGGGTCCGCGTCCGCCATGGCCTGGAGGATGCCCGCGGACAGGACCCCCGGCGCCGCGTACGAGTCGAAGACGAGCCGCGAGCCCGTGCCCGCGGTGAACACCTCGTCGGCCTCGTCGACCAGCGGCCCGAGCGCGAGATCCGTGATCAGCGCGACGCGCAGCCCGACACCGCGGGCGGCACGCACGACGGCGAGGGTCTCCTTGGCGTGCCGCGGCATCGCGAAGGCCAGCACCCACGTGCCGCCCGCCTCGCGCGCCTGGAGCAGCCCGTCGAAGGCGACGCTGCCACCCCGCGTGACCACCCGGACGTCAGGGTGGATGCGCCGCGCGGCGTACGCGAAGTACTCGGCGAGGGAGACCGAGATCCGCAGGCCGACGACCGTCAGGGGAACGGACCGGGCCAGCTCACGGCCGATGGCGACGATCCGGTCGGGGTCGGCGAGGACGCGCCGCAGCGACGTCAGGTTCTCGATCTCGGCGTCGATCGCCGACTGGAGCTCGTTGCGATGCCTCTCCTCCCCCTCGCCCGGTGCCCCGGCGACCGCGCTGAGCGCGATGGGCTGGAGCGCCTCCCGGAGCGCGGGGTAGCCACTGAATCCCAGTGACGAGGCGAACCGGGTCACGGACGGCTGACTGACCCCCACGCGCTCCGCGAGCTCGGTGATGGACAGGAACGCGGCCTCGGTGAGGTGATCGGTCAGGAACTGGGCGATACGCCGCTGCGCGGGAGACAGCCGGTGCCCGCCGAACAGCGCCCGCACCCGCTCGGCGGGAGAAGCCGCCCCGGCCCCGACCCCGCCATCGGTCTCGGACTCGGCCTCGGACTCGGCCTCAGACGAGCGCCTGCCCGGCGTGATCGCGGCTGCCTGTGCACGCGCCTGCTGCCCGGATGCCACGGAGTGTCTCCTTCTCATCTCACTGCCGCCCAAGATAGTTCACTCGCGCCCGGCCCCCACGCGCCCGAAACACCAGCCCGTCGGCATCACGCCCTGACACCACCATGCACGCCGAGACCTGTCCGACTGCACACCGCAGCGAGGGACGAGGGACCTCCCGCGCATGGGGACAGGCGACCATCCCCGCGAGAACGCGGAGCAGGCCGCCGGTCTGAGGCCCAGGTTGTCGTCACGACCGTCCCCGGGGGTGGAGGGAGCCGGCCGAGAGGCGCCGGAGGACGGCTGATCACCTCCTTCCGTACCGGGCGCCGACGCTCGCCCTGGACCTGCGCGCCCCGGTCTGCCTCACCCGTGCCGGGCAGTAACCAGCCGGCCAGTTGCCCTCCGGTGTCCGAGCCGGGATTCCGAGGCGGAGACCGCCGCGGTCTTTCGCCCTCCTGCCGGAACCGCGGCGAGGTGGGCGGGCCGGGTCCTGGAATTGCAGGGCCGGCCGGACGCGCGTCACCCTGATAGTCGAGGACAGGTACTGACGTGCACACCAGCGACGAGATCTACCACCGGGTGCTCTGGGACCCACGCTTCGACCCCGAGCGGTTCGTGATGGGGATCGCCGAGCGCGGGGCCCCGCCGAAACGGGTCCTGCTCGGCGACTTCGTACCGGGCGGGGAGATCCCCTGGCACCGGGTGAGGTTCTTCGAAGCGGACGGCCAGGTCGTCTGGGACCGCGCCCGCGGCATCGACCGCCTCGACGAGACCCTCCTCGGGCAGGTCGGTCCCGTGAGCGCCCCGGCACCCGGCGACATCCTCGCCGTCCCGTCGACGAGCCGCACCGCCGTCGCCTGGCTGCCGCCACCGGAGTTGTGGCCGCCGATCCAGCACATCCGCCGCGAACACGACCGGCAGATCCGCCGCTGGCCGCCGCACGTCAACGTGCTCTTCGGCTTCGTCCCCGAGGCCGAGTTCGCCCGGGCCCTGCCGCTGGTCGCCGCGGCACTCGCCGAGACGCCGCCGTTCACCGCCCGACTGACGGGCGTCCACTGGTTCAAGCACCGCGAGGACGCCACCGTCTGGCTCGACCCGGCCGCCGCCGACCACGAGCCCTGGGCGCGGCTGCGGGAGTCCCTGGAGCTCCGCTTCCCGCTCTGCGGATCGCACTCGCACGGCTTCACCCCGCACCTGTCCCTCGGCCGTGCCACGGACCCGCACCCCCTCGCCCGCAAGGCGGAGGCCCTCCTCGAACCCATGGCGGCCCGGGTCGACGAGCTGGTCCTGCTCTCCCGGCGCGGCGACGAGCCGATGCAGGTCCGAGCCCGCGTCCTGCTCGGCAGCGGCGACATCCAGCACCCTGAGAAGCCGACCCTTCCAGGCGCCCCTCCGCCGTCACCGCCCGTCTAACCAGACACACCACGGGCCCCGGCGAGCCCGGCCGGCATGCCACGCCGTGACCAGCAACGCGGTCGAGAAGACGCTCGCCGACCAGCGAAGACGCACCTCCATTGCAGTTGGCGTTCGAGACAGGAGTCCGGGGCCTACTCCGGAGACACCCCGGCCCGTCCGGGGGCGTGCCTCACCATGCGGCGACACCCCCGCGTCATGCCCCGGAAGGTGAGGGCCAACACTTGTGCGTCAGCCGTCGCTTCAACGTCTCCGCGTGCGGCGAGCGCACGGGGGCACCGTCGATCCGGACTCCGGTGTCGGCGAGGAGGTACGGCATCCGCAGCGTGCGCATGGCGTGGGAGGTGTGCGCGGCCACGGTGGGGGCGCCGCGCCGGGTCGGAGTCGCCACGGCCGACGATGATGTCGAGTACGAGCGGGGCGAAGGTGCGCGCCTGGATCTCGGGGTCGTCGAACCGGTCTGCCCTCACGGCGCCCAGCCGGGCGTGCAACGGCTTGTCGATGACGTCCCGCTGGATCCACGTGCGCAGCACCACGGAGGGAGCGCCGTCGCGGATATCCGGGTCGGGGTGGCGCAGGGCCTCTACCAGTTCATGGTGAGTCCGGTGGGGAGTTCCACTCGCCACCGGACTCACCATGGGGGTGGCACGGACTCCCCAGTTGCCATCATCTGCCCCACTGGGGGCGGTCCCCCCATCCAGGCGAAAACGATGACAAAGCCGCTTCCCGATCCCGAGCCGGCGAACCGCCCACCCCACGAGCACCCCCGAGCGACCTGTGGCGCTCCGTGCCGTGCCTCTTCTCCCGCTGTGCAAGGATGTCGGCTCCGTACAAGAGATGATCTTGCAAGGGGGGTTTGCACGCTTATGAATCACCGTTCGATCCGAATACCGAGCCGCAGCTCGTCGAGCGCGACCGTGGCCACCGCTGCCGTGTCCGTCGCGCTGCCTCAGCCGGGCAACGAAGGCCTCACGTCATGTCGCTGACTCGCCGCACCATCCTCACCGCCATGGCCGCGGCACCTGTCCTCGCCTCCGCCGGAGCCCCGCGGGCGACCGGCCACGAGGCTCCCCTCGCGGCGGCCCTCGCCGCCGACGGCCAGCCGACGAGCAGCATCAACTGGAACGCGCAGCACAGGTTCGACCTGCGGGCCGAGGCCGTCGATCTGTTCGGCGGGGAGATCCGGCTCAAGCAGGGCAGGGTGCACCAACAGGTGGCCTTCGATCCGGTGACCGGCCTTGCCTACGTGACCCAACTCATCAGTGACGGTCGCCGCCTGGCCGACGAGCCCGCCCCCGTACCCGACACCGACCGCGCCCGCCGGGGCGATCTGTGTGTCAACGAGGTCACTCCCGAAGGCACCGTCCGCGCCGTCATGTACCTCAGGGGCGTCGGCCACGGCGGCGGACTCGGCGTCGAGCATGTCGACGGCCGTCCTTGGCTCTGGTTGGAGACGGACGCGGATCCCGTCGAGAGCGGCGAGTTCGCCTTCGGCAAGCGTATCGGCCGTATCGCATTCACCGCCGACGCCATCGTCGATGCGGGAAGCAGCCAGATCGAGGTCTTCGACCCCGTCCCGGGATCCTCTCATGTCACCCCTTCCCTGGACGTCGATCACGGCCGGATAGGGGTACGACACGGGCCGCTCGGCGCCGAGGAATACCGCGTCTACGAACTTGACGCCTTCAAGCAGCACGCCTTCACCCCGCTGCACAGCTTCCCGTCCTGTTACCGCACCCAGGCCTGGTGCCTGTACGGGGATCTCGTCTACCAGAACGAGGGCAGCGCCTACAGCGCCACGAACCCACGACCGGGCAACTCCTGGTGGAACGTCTACGACATCACCACCGGCGAGATGATCGAGCGCTCCTTCAACGCCACCGCCCTCGACCTTTCCCACCGCGAGACCGAAGCCATCACCGTGCGCCCGACGCTCAACGGGCCGCAGCTCGTCTTCGGCTTCGCCACACAAGAACCAGGACCTCGCCAGATGGCCCTCTACGGCATCACCAGCACCACCGACGGCACCGGCGACCACGTCCCGTGGACCGCGCTGGACTACAACACCAACGTCTACACCCCCAACTCCGACAACTACATCCCCCAGTACCGCCAGCTCGGCAATCGCATAGACATCCACCTCCGGCTGGCCCGCACCGACGGCACCCCGTGGACCAATGGCGAGACGGTCCTCGTCCTCCCGCCGCACATCCGCCCGAACCGAACGCAGGGCCTGGTCGGTCAGACCACCGGATCCGGGGTTTCCGGTTCCCTCACCATCCGCTGGGAAGTCCTCACCGACGGATCGCTGCGCGTCTACGACCAGCGCACGTTCAACGGCTGGATCGGGCTCGACGCCGGCTACTTCACCAGCTGACCCGTTCAGACGAGAACAACGGTGACGGGTCCTCCTCTGATTGCCCTCGGGTCGGCTCGTACCCGAGTCGTCGGGAGGACCTGTCGCTCATGCGCGGACCGTCGGTACTGCACCGCCGCACCTCACGACCGACCAGCGCCGACCGGCCCACCGCTGTCAGAGACCTCGTCTAGTCTCCGGCCAGGAGCATGATCGGTGAGCACCTGCGCGTTACGTCTGCTGAGGCTGAGTGAAACCGGCCCGCGGTCTTGAAACCCATCGTGGCGCGAGTCACCGTGGGGCCACATCCCGCACCCACCGGCGATGAGGGGCTGCTGATCAGCGATTCCGGTCAGTGGCCTTCCCCTTCCCGGGTGATTCCGCAGCGTGGTTCCCCGCGAGACTCCATGTGATCGAGCACGTGAGGGGCCCGTACAGGTCAGTACCGCGACACCAGCTCGAACGTCACAGGTGCCGCTGGTTCAAGGTCGATCGTGTCTCCGTCGTCCTCGGAAAGAGCCTCGTCGGGGTGGTCGACAGGCACGACGACCAGCATCGTGTGAGGGCGGGGAAGCCAGCCCACATCCTGCGGAGGGTCGTAGCGGCCGATATCGACGATCCGCACCAGCGTCTCAGGTATGCCTACGAGACAGCTGTCACCGACGTGCAAGTTCCACGGCTCAGGATCGGTCTTGAACAGGCTCATGGTCCAGTCCGGGGAGTCTGGCGACATCGTGAAGGCCCTCTGCCCGTTCCACTTGAACTGGGACTGCGGATCGATCTCGGCCCATGGCCACTCGACCGAGGCGTGGAAACGAGTCACCTCGACCACTCGGCCTTCGGCCGGCGGGCAGCTGACTCGCAGAACGTCGCCGACCCGGAGGTCGCGATGCGGTGTGTCTTTGGCCATGGCTGCCCCTGTTGTTGCTCGCGCCGAGGGCTGCACCGTACCGACCGCCTCGGCTACAGCGCACCCTGGATCCCATCCCCACCGGCCCGTAACCGTGCACGGGCCCCTCCGTCCCGGAGTCGGAGCGCCCCCGTCTGAGGCATCACCTTGATCCCGCTGCTGTCCTGCTGCGTCGCGCTTCGAGCAGTCCGCCAGGTTGCCCGTCCGAGTGAGTGAGGGGTGCCGCACGTGGCGCGCCGCCTGTCGGGGTTGCCGCTGGCGAAGGCGGCCCTCCACCGCAGACGGGGCCCGACCCGTCTCGTCACAGACGTGGGGCAGGACGGCTTCATGGCACAGCAGATCTTGCCCCCGTCGGAATCCTGGCGCCGGATCGACGCCTGGCTGGCGACCCACGTGCCGTCAGATTTCGCCCTGCTCAATCCACCTGCGCCACGGGACGACATCCAGCAGGCGGAGCAGATTCTCGGCATCCCGCTGCCAGGTGACCTTGTGGAGTCTCTGCAGTGCCACAACGGGGTGAGCGCCTGGGCGTCCTTCCTGCCGGAGCAGTCACCGCTCGCGGTGAGCGGCATCGTCGATCATCGGCAGACCTGCATGGACGTCGCGGCGGAGAACGACGGTCTGACGCGTCATCCCTGGGACGACGAGCCCTGGTGGCACCCTCTCTGGGCCCCCTGGGCCGAGAGCGCCGATGGCGGGGCACAGGTGATCGACCAGCGTCCCGGCCTGGACACGGGCCGCATCGGCTGGGCAGGCCACAGCGGTGGGGGCGACTTCACCGATTCCTGGCCTGATCTCGCGAGCCTTCTCCACGCAGTCGCCCATGCGCTTCACGAAGGCGGTGACGTGCGCGGGCTGCATCCCTACCTCACCGCCCGAGGCCGGCTTTGGTGGGACGAAAACGGCTGCGAGGAGCTCAACGGTCAACCGCTGAGGGCGGCACCCATCGGGCTGCGCTGACTGAGCACGTCCACGCAGTGCCGAAATCGGAGTGCCCGGGACGCCGTCGCCTTGTGATACTGCTCCGATGATCGACCTGCCTACCGCCGTGCTGGACTCGCTGTCCGGGCTCGCCTTCGGTGATGCCTTCGGCGACCGCTGGTTCGGCATCCTGCGCCGCGAAGGCACCGCGGCCCTGGAGGCACGGACCCTGCCCCCGGGGCCGCTGTGGCGGTGGAGCGACGACACCGCCCAGGCGCTCGTCCTTGTCCGGGAACTCAGCCAGGGCAGTGGTGCCGTCGACCAGGACCGCCTCGCCCTGCACCTCGCCGAGGCCTACGCCGACGACACCCACCGCGGCTACGGGGCCTCCATGCACGACGTACTGCGCCGGATCGGCGCGGGCGAGCCCTGGCGGGAAGTGGTCGCCGGGCAGTTCGGCGGCCAGGGCTCCTGGGGCAACGGCGCGGCCATGCGCGTCGCCCCGCTCGGTGCCTGGCACGCCGCCGACCTCGACGCCGTCGCCGATCAGGCCGCCCGCCAGAGCGCGGTGTCGCACCACCACCCGGAAGCGGTCGCCGCGGCGGTGGCCGTAGCCCTCGCCGCGGCACTGGCAGCGCGCAGCCGCGGCGGGCCCGCGCCGGCACGTCCGGACTTCCTCCACGCCATCGCCGCGCGCCTCCCCGACAGCGACGTCCGATCGGGACTGCGGATCGCGGCCCGGATGCCGGCACGCACCTCGGTCCGGCATGCCGCGGAGGTCCTGGGATCCGGCTACCGGATGTCCGGACCCGACACCGCCCCGTACGCCCTGTGGTGCGCGGCCGGGCACCTCGACGACCTCCATGAGGGCCTGTGGACCACCGTCGCCGGGCGCGGCGACATCGACACCACCTGCGCCATCGCCGGTGGAGTGATCGCCGCTCGCACGGGCACCACCGCTCTCCCGCCCGCCTGGCACACCACCCGCGAACCGCTGCCCCCACTCACGTCGCAGTAGGAACCCGTGCGGCCCCACGTGCCCAACGGAACAGGAGGCACGGCTCGAAACAGCATCGCGCCCATGGACGACGAGACTGTCACCGCGCTGCTGGAAGCCGTGGGTCCGCCGGGGAACGGTTCGTGGTGTCACCCTGTCGCGGGCACACTCTGCCGGGGTCGGGATGCCCGCCCACCGAGCGGTGTCGAAACGCACGGTGGGCCCGGCCGGTGAGAACCGGCCGGGCCCACCGGCTGCACCTGCGGGGCCTGTGGGGAGGCTCAGCCGGTGGTGACCGCGGTGTCGTCGATCAGGAAGCTGGTGGCCAGCGACGAGTCCTCGGTGCCCGTGAACTTGATCGTGACCGTCTTGCCCTTGAACGCCGACAGGTCAAGGGTGCGCTGGGTGTAGCCGCTCGGCGTGGCGTTGGAGTACGTCGCCAGGGTGGTGGTGCTGGTGCCGTTGACGACCTGGGCCTTCAGCGTGTCGTACGCCGTGGTGCCCGACTCCTTGGTGTCGATCGACAGGAAGAAGCCGAGCGTGGGCGCCGTGGCGGTGGCCGGGATGGTCACCGTCTGGGACAGGGTGTCGGTGTGCGCGCTGCCGTACCCGTCCAGCCAGGCGTAGTACGAGCCCGAGTGCGCGGTGGCGCCGGTGTCGTTGGTGATCACGCCGGAGCTGGAGGTCCAGTTGACCGCGCCGGACTCGAAGCCCGGGTTGGCGAGCAGGTTGGAGCCGCTCGGCGGGGGCGTGGTGCCGCCGCCGCAGGTGGTGGAGGTCGGGACGACGGCCACGCCGCTCCAGGCCTTCTCCACCGCGGCGCACTGGCTGCTGCTCGCGCCGTACAGGTCGATCGCGGCCTTGATGCTCGCGGTACGGGCCTCGGGGTAGGTGGTGCCCGAGGTCATGTACGTGGTGAGCGCGCGGTACCAGATCTTGCCCGCGGCGTCGTTGCCGACGCCGGTGACCGTTCCGCCGTCGCAGGTCGGGCTGTTGCCCCACTGGGAGGAACCGGAGCCGACCGCCAGCAGGTAGAAGAAGTGGTTGCCCACTCCGGAGGAGTAGTGCGGGTCGAGGTTCTTGGTGTTGGTGGTCCAGCAGCTCTGCGAGACGCCGTCCTTCTTCGGGTCGTCCATGTACCGCAGCGGCGTGGAGCTGATCTTCTCGCCGATGAGGTAGTCGGGCGTGTCCGCCGCGCTGTTGGCGTTGAACTCCACCAGGGTGCCGAAGATGTCGCTGGTCGCCTCGTTCAGGCCTCCCGCGTCACCGAAGTAGTTCAGTCCGGCGGTGGCGGAGGTGACGCCGTGGCTCATCTCGTGGCCGGCGACGTCGAGTTCGGTGAACGGCTTGTCGCCGGGGGCGCCGTCGCCGTAGATCATGCTGAAGCTGGTGTCGTCCCAGCCGGCGTTGGCGTAGTTGTTGCCGTAGTGCACGAAGGAGCGGGCGCCGACGCCGTCGTTCTTGATGCCGCTGCGGCCGTGCACGTTCTTGTAGTAGTCCCAGGTCGCCTGGATGCCGAAGTGGGCGTCGGCCGCGACGGTGGCGCGGTCGCTGAGCGTTCCGTTGCCCCACACGTTGTCGGTGTCGGTGAAGGCCTTGCCCCAGCCGGCCGGCGGGCTGTCGTTGGTGGCGGTCAGGTTCTGCGCGTCCCGGGTCTCCCCGTTGCCGCGGGTGGCGTCCTTGAGCTGGTAGCCGCCGGAGATGGCGGTGGTGGTCAGCGGGACGTCGCCCACCTGGTAGCCGTGGCCGGTGCCCTCGGCGGTGTGGAAGGCGTTCCACGTCTGCCCGACCTTGCCGGTCACGGCGTCCACCAGCACGTTGAAGTGGCTGGGCGACTGGTCCGGGGCGATGCCGTCGACGGTCACCTGCCACGCCAGCCGCGGGGTGCCGGAGAGCGCGTCCACCACCAGCTTGCTGGTGGTCTTGGCGCGCTTGCCCTGGAACTTCTGCTGCGCCAGGGTCTCGGCGCGCTTGGCGCTGACCTTGGGGGTCACCGGAAGGGAGAGGCTCTTCTTGAGGGTCAGCGTGCTCTCGCGGAACGCCCCGCTGGGTGCGGAGTGCACGATGACGTCGCCGCCCAGGACGGGCAGGCCGCGGTATTCACGCGTCATGTGCACGTGCCGGGTGCCGTCCCTGTCGACCAGGACCGAGGCGGACTTGAAGGTGTCGTCCGAGCTCGCGCGAACCGCTGCGGGGTGGGCGGCGATCGAGTCGCGAGCGTCCTGGACGGCCTGGGTCTTGTCGGCCTTGGGCGGGTGGGGCCGAGCGGCGTCGGCGGCGACGGCGGGGGATCCCATGCCGGCTATCAGCAGGCCGCTGACGGTCAGCGAGATCGATGCGGCGAGAACAGTTCTCTTCATGGGCCGGGATCGTGGCCGTGGTCGGGAACCCGGGTCAACGGGCGCCAACTCTGTTTAATTGCGGGCGTTGTGAAGAGGCCGGTGACCGGATCTTCCTCGGCCACGGCTCAGCCGCACCCTGAGCTTTGGTCAAAACTGTTCACAGAGTGTCTAACGTCTCGTCGATATCCGGCCTGACCGTGGCTAGCCTGTCGCCGATTCATCCCCCCACGAGGGCGCTGCCGCAGACCGTGCCCCCCATCCCCAGGCACGCGACGCAGGTGCAGGAGGCGAGAGACTGGTGGACACCAGTGGCTCAGCACGGTCGGGCAGTCGGCCCAGGTCCCACCGCTACTGGAGCTGCAGACCGTGCAACAGCGAGAACACGCAGCGGATCTCCTCGATCTGCTCCGCACCGGCCCCTTCGAGGCCGCCCTGGACTGCGCCGTGCGGGCCAGCGGGCTCAGCCTCGAACGCATCCGGCACCGGCTCGCCGAGCGCGGCGTCGAGGTCAGCGTCACCACGCTCAGCTACTGGCGACGCGGCCGCAGCCGCCCCGAACGACCCCGGTCCCGGCAGGCCGTCCGGCTCCTGGAAGAGCTGTTGGGAGTCCCCACCGACGGCCTGGTCTCGCTGCTCGGCCCGCGCCGCCCTCGCGGCCGCTGGGTCAACCGGGACTCCGAAGTACTGGAGACCGCGCACCTGTGGCGGGAGTTCGTCAGCCTCCCCGAGCTGCTGGCCGAGCTGGGCAGCACGGACGACGGCCTGCTGCGCGTCGCCGCCCACGACAGCTACGCGCTCGACGCGCAGGGCGCCGGAACTCGGCTGACCACCCGTCTGACGCTGAAGGCAACCCGAGACGGTGTGGATCGCTGTGTGGTGGTCCTCCGCGGCGAAGACCCCGACAGAGCGCTGCCCGAGTTCGCCGACGTGCGCAACGCCCGCCTCGGGCGGCTGCGCTCGGATCGCAGCGTGCCGTTGGTGGTCGCCGAACTGTTCCTGGACCGCACGCTGTCCGAGGGCGGGACCACGCTGATCGAGTACACCTTGCGGTTCCCCGAGAACGGGCGCCGTGCCGAGGAGTGCGGGCGGGGGTTCCCCGCCCCCGCCCTCCTCTACACCCTGGAGGTCGCCTTTCACCCGGACGCCGTGCCTGTACGTTGCCGGTCCTGCTTCAGCACCGCGGTCACCGGGGAGCCGGTGACCGGGGAACCGGTGTGGATCAGTGCCGCCGGCCGGGTGCACGCCGTCTTCGAGAACCCGGGGCCCGGCTTCCGGTCCCTGCGCTGGGAGTGGAGCTGAACGGCGGCGACGCTTGATGCCACCCCGTCGAAGTCGCCGGGTCCCAGCGGTTGGCAGGCACACCTCCCACCCCGCCTGACGAGACCTCCGCGGAGTCCCGGGATCCGGCGTACGTCACGTCAGGCATCGGCGGCCGTGCCGCTTTCCGGCAGCAGTTCGGGCATCCCCTCCACCAGCACCGCGACTCCGACCACCTCGCCGGCCTCGGAGCGGCCGACCCAGACGGGATGGGTGCCGTCCCCTGTCGTCGCGAAGGCCACGAGCTCGCCGCCGGAAACCCGGTCCCGGGTGCGCAGCAGGTACATGGAGTCGTCGAGGTCCTCGTACACGCCCGGGTCCAGGTCCGGGTCTCCCTCGATCAGTCCTTTCTCGAAGAGGGCGAGGAGCGGCTCCCAGGCCCCGGCGTCGGCGAAGCAGCCCGTGGCTCCGTCGGTGGAGAAGCCGAAGATCTCGTTCTCCCGGAGCAGGCGTGGGTCGTCGTCGGGTCGGAGAGCCATCTCCCAGGTCGCGGCGGGGACGTCGCTGACGAGGACGCGGACGGCCAGCGTGTC
Source organism: Streptomyces nymphaeiformis (assembly GCF_014203895.1). GTDB lineage: Bacteria > Actinomycetota > Actinomycetes > Streptomycetales > Streptomycetaceae > Streptomyces > Streptomyces nymphaeiformis. Next base: position 21,342 of record NZ_JACHJY010000007.1, read on the forward strand.
CGTGCGCGTGACCTGGCTCCTCTCCCACTCGCAGTGATAGGCGTAGCGGGCCTGTGCCTCCTCCAGTCCGTACTCTCCCGGCGGGACGGGGACCGTGATGTGCGGCCCGTCGCCGTCGTCGCCGTCCGGTCCGGAGACCGCCAGCAGCCCGCTGGGCACACGCAGGGTTCCGATCCGGCGCGGCTCCACGACCGTCATCTCGGGGTGGTGCCCATCGGTCACGCGCACGCCGGGCCGGAACAGTTCGGTGATCGGCCCGGGCTGTGCGGGGCGGGGCGGACGCCAGCAGGTGGCCGGCGCGGGACCGCTACGGTCGTCGGCCGCCTCGGCGATCTCGAAGACCGGCTGTTCTGTGAGCCCGTGGACCTGGGCCGAGAGCAGCGGCCACTCCCCGAAGACAGGCCGGTCCATCCAGCGCTCGTCGTCGCGGACGCTGGGCACGGTGCCGTACGAGCCCCCGCCCTTGCCCTGGGGCTCCTCCGTCCGCCGGCCCCTCCCGTCCGGGAAGAGCTCCACGGTGATGCGCGGACACGCCTCGTCGAATTCCGCCGTCTCCGGACCGGTATAGGTCCAGCCGACCGTGTGCCGGCGCAGCAGCCGCGCCGGGTCGTCCAGCAGCCGCATGTCCAGCTCGTACGTACGCCGGCCCTGAGCGTCGTAGACCCACAGCCCGACGTAGTGGTCTCGCCAGGAGACGAGCCGGACCTCCAGCGGAGCCTCCCGGCCCGCCGCCCGGTACACCACCGCGTACGGAAGCCCGGCGGCGTCCCGCTCACGCGCCTCCCCCACCGATATCGGCTGCCAGGGCATGCGGGCCTCCGGGTCCCAACCCTGCGCGTACCCCACCTCGACCACCATTGCCGCTCCCCGCTCCCGCTCGCTCACGTGCTGAGCTGCAAGGTAACGGCCGCCTGTGACAACGGTCCTGTGGGCGGTGAGGCCCGCGCCTGAGGATCGTGGGCGTCAGTTGGGGCAGGTGTTCCGGTAGCCGGGGGTGGACAGATAGCGGGCCCATTCGTCGGACTCCAGCCCACCGCCGGCGACCAGACAGGCCGTCCGGTCGAGGTGGTCACGTACGTCGTAGGTGGGTCTCAGGTCCCAGAGGACGACGTCGCCGCGGCTGCCCGCGGTCGCGAGGAGCTCTCCGTCGGTGGAGAACGCGACCTCTTGGGCGCCGTCCAGGTTCTTCGCCAGGGCCGTTCCGAGCTGCCGGGGCCGGGTCCGGTCGCCGAGGTCCCACAGGAGGACGTTTCCGTCGGCTCCGGCAGTCGCCATGATGTCGGCGGACGGGGTGAGGGCCATGGAGAGTACGTGGTCGCCGTTGTGCGGAGTCAGAGGTTCGCCCAGGCGCTGGGCGTGAGTCCGGTCCTTGAGGTTCCAGAGGATGGCGGTCCCCTGGAAGTCGCTGGTGACCAGGAGGTCTCCCGCCGGGGACATCACCGCCCCGCCCACCTCGTGCTCGTGGCCCAGGAGCGCCTGCCCGAGCTGACGCGGACGGCTGGGATCGGTGACGTCCCACAGCCGGGCGCCGTTCGGATCGCCCGGGTCGCCGAACGCGTCGGTGGCGCTCGGATCCGCCGAGGCGTTCTGCAGGAACACGCCTTCGCTGTCCGAGACGGTGACGGTCGGTTCGGGGAGGGGGCTGCGCGTCGACGAGGCGGCCCCCGACCCGGCCACGAGGGCCAGGACGTGGTCGTCGTGGACCCGCCAGACGTTGAGCACGTTCTGACGGTCGAGCGCCTTCGCCCGGAGGCGCGGCCTGCCCGTGTCCCGCAGGTCCCAGAAGGTGGCGCCCAGTGCGCCGCTCACCACGAGGGTCCTCCCGTCGCCCGAGAACACCAGGGACTCCACGCCCGGTGCCAAGCCGGTGAGCGAGGGCGCCAGGCGGCGGGGCCGGGCGCGATCGGTCAGGTCCCACAGGATGACGGTCCCCTCGAAGTCCGCCGTGGCCAGCGTCCGGCCGTCGGGGGCGAAGGCGACGGCGCGCACTTCACGGCCGGTGTGCCCGGTGAGGGCGGCGAGCCGACGGGGACGAGCCGGATCGCCGGTCTCCCACAGGGCGACGGCGCCGTCCCGGGCGCCGGTCGCGAGCATCGTGCCGTCCCCCGACAGGGCCAGGGCGTCGATGAACCGGAACCCGGTGCCGGTCTGGTAACTCCCGGTGGAGTCGACGAACGGGGGGCCGAAGGCCCGCGGGTGACCGGTGCGTTCGAGGTTCCACAGCGTGATCACGCCGTCGCCGCTCCCGCTCGCGGCTCCTCGGCCGTCGGGTGCGAAGGCCATGGCTCTGTCGTCCTGGCCGGCCGTCAGTCTGTCGATCCGTTGCGGGTGGTCGATGTCGCGGACGTCCCACAGTTGCAGCCCGGTGTCCCGGCTTCCGATGGTGGCCAGGGTGGCTCCCCGGGGTGCGAAGACCGCCCTGCCGTCGAGCAGGAACCGCGTGAGTTCGCCGGCCGGACGCGGACGGGCCGGATCGCCGACGTTCCACATGCCGATGCCGTAGAGGCCCCCGAGTGCCAGCGTCCTGCCGTCGGCGGACAACGCGAGCGAGGAGACCGATTCGGGCAGGGCGGGAGCGAGCCGGCCGAGCGGCCGGGGATCCTGGCGTCGTCGGATGTCCCAAAGGGTCACCGGATACTCCTTGGTGGTCCGGGCGGCCGTGGCCATCACCGTGCCGTCCCGGGAGAAGGCGACCTTGTCGACCGGTGCGGCACGGTCGTCGACCGGCTCCCCGTACGGGCGGGGCCGGGCGGGATCGGTCAGGTCCCACAGCTGAAGCCCCGGTGCCGCCTCGCTCGACCGGACGAGCACGGTGCCGTCCGGCGACAGCCACGCGTTCGTCCGCCTGTCGCCGTCAGCGGCTGGTACGGCACCGGTCCGGCGGGGATGCCGTGGGTCGGCCAGGTCCCAGACCGCGGCGGCGCCGCCGTGATCGGCCGCCACCAGCCTGCGGTCGTCCGCCGAGAACGCCACCGCGGCGGCGCCGTCGGCTCCCGGAATCGTGAGACGTTCCCCCAACTGGTGGGGGCGCACCGGGTCCTGCATGTCCCAGATCATCACGCCGCCCCGTGCGAAGGCGGCCGCGAGGTACCGGCCACTGGGGGCGTACGCCACCGAGTCCACCTCGCTGTCCGGACCGACGAGGCGGCCGGCGTACGCCGTCGTGGTGAGCTCCCTCTGCAGCGCCGCGTAGGTCTCCGCGTCGGGGTGGAGCCGGTGGGCGGCGATGCCGAGGCGCAGCGCGGTGCGGGGGTCGGTCTCCAGGGCCGCGTCGGCCTGGGCGACGAGCTGCCGTACGGTCGCGACCCGCTGCTGGTCCCGGGCGGTGGAACGCTGCTGCAGGGCGACGACGGCGGCCGCGGAGGCGATGACGACCAGCGCTGTCAGGCCGGCGATCACCATGTGCCGGACGCGCGCGGAGCGCCGCGCGCCGCGGGTGGACGCGGTCAGGAACGCGGCCGCGGCGGGGCTCGGGCGGTCGGCGTCGCCCGGACGGTCGGCCCATTCGCGGGCCGCCTGGAGGCGGATGCCGCGGTAGAGCAGGCCGGGATCGCGGTCGGCGCCGGCCCACTCGGCGGCGGCCTGTTCGAGTTGCTGCCGGATCAGCAGGCCGGTCCGGTCCGCGTCGATCCACCGGCGCAGGCGGGGCCAGGCGCGCAGCAGGGCCTCGTGCGTGATCTCGACGGTGTCCTGCCGCTGCGTCAGCAGGCGCCCTCGGGTGTAGGCATCGACGACCGTGGTGACGGTGTCGGGGGCCGGGCCGATGTCTTCCAGGGCGGTACGGGGCAGCCGGCGGCGGGTGTCCTGGGTCCCCTCGCCGACCCTCACCAGGCGCAGGAAGAGTGTGCGGGCGGCCTGTTGCTCCTTGGGGTCGAGGGATCCGAAGAGTTGCTCGGCGGTGGTCGCGATGGCCTGGTGGATACCGCCGGTGGCCCTGTACCCGTCGACGGTCAGGGTGTGCCCGTGCCGCTGCTGCCACGTGGCGCGCAGGGCGTGGGCCAGATACGGCAGCCGCCCGACCTCGTAGGCGCCGGCCTCGGAGGCCTCGGACAGCTGCGTCGCTGCGGTCGACTCGTGCTGACCGGTTTCCGCCTTCGGGGCTCCTGAAGTGTCCGGGTCTCCTCGGCGGCCCGTGCCCTCCCCCGAGTCCGCGCCGTACCCGTCGGCCCCGAGATCGCGCAGCAGGAGCTCGACGAGTCCGGGCTCCACCTCCAGGCCCACGTCCCGGGCCGGAAACCGGATCGCCTCCCGTAGTTCGTCCCTCGTCATGGGCCCGAGAAGCAGCTGACCGTGGCGCAGGGCGTCGCGCAGCTGCGGGAAACCGGCGCAGGCGGAGTGGAAGTCGGAGCGCAGCCCGTACACGACCACGGCGTCGGGGTCCTGTCCGCCGGGCCCGACCTCCGCCAGTGCGGCGAGCAGGTCGAGGAACGCGTGCTGCTCGCGCTCGCCGGCGCCCAGGGTGAAGAGCTCCTCCAGTTGGTCGACGACCACCACCAGCCGCCGCTGCCCCGTACCGGCCCCGCCCAGCGCCGCGCGGAGCCGTGTCGATCCCGCCGCGGAGCTCGCGGCGGCCTCGGCCTCCCGCAGGCTCAGCCCCGTGCTCTCCTCCAGGCCCGCGGCCAGTGCGGCCATCGGCTGTGCGGTGGGGGTGATCAGCACCTGCGGCCAGTCGGCCGAGCCCGCGGCGGGCAGCGCTCCCCGCCGGATCGCCGGCAACAGGCCGGCCCGCAGGAGGGAGGACTTGCCTGCCCCGGAGGGGGCCGACACCACGAGGGGTCCGCCGGTGAACAGGCGCCGGTCGACCTGGATCAGCAGCTGTGCGATCGGCCGGTCCCGGCCGAAGAACCAGCGCGCCTGTTCGGCGCCGAAGGCCGCGAGTCCCGGGTACGGGCACTGCCCGCCGTCCCCAGCGCCCCCGCCCCGGACGGTCCGCCGGGTCCGACGTACACCGTCCTCGTAGTGCACGTGCAGGTCCCGCTCGGCGACGTACTGGTCGCGGGCCGCCTGGAAGATCCGGCTGCGGTCGGCGCCCCAGGCGTGGAGGCCCGGCTCGCCGTCCTCGGGATCGCTCGCCACCGGGGGATCAGTCCTGCCCGGTGATGTGCTGGTCCCGGCCCGCCTGGTACACGCGTGCGTGCCCGGACGCCTCGGCCTTCATCACCAGCTTCCCGATCCGCGTCCGCTCCTCCCGGGGCAGCGCCGGGGCGAGCCGCTCGTCCAGCAGCCGCCGCACGTCGGCCGCCAGCGACGGGTCCGCGCGGACCAGCCGTTGCAGTTCGGTCCTCCAGGTGCCGGCCAGCGCCTCCTCGGCCGCGTCGTCACCGGTCCGGCGCGCCTCCAGCACGTCGGCCCGGACCGCTTCGAGGTCCGCGCCGACCTGTTCGGCCCGTTCCGGGTGCACGCGGCGCCACAGGGCGACGACCGCGTCCCTGGCCTCCGCCCACGCGTTGGTGGCCATGGCGGACACCAGCGCGGTTCCCGCGGCCATCACGATCGGATCCATCCAGCGCCCACCTCCGCAGCGGCCGAGGAGCACCACCGTAAACGGGGCGGGTCAGAGGGCCGGGCCCTGTGGCACGGGTCCGGCCGGGGTCAACCCGACTGGTCCAATCCCGGCGTACGGGGACGCCCCACCTGGTGCGGGATCCCCGGGGCACGCGGGTCTGCGGGCCGCCATGGACGAGCCGGGCCCCCTGGTCGGTGAAAGCTGCGCTGCCTTCGGCTCGGGGCACCGCGTTCGGGGGACGATGCGGGGAAACCGTGATGCGGGCACGCGGGCGGCGCCAGGATGGAGGCATGAGCCAAGAGAGCGCGGGGCCCGGCGAGTGGCCGGTGGCCGTGAGGGTTCCGGTGGAGCCGGTGGAGGCCGCTGTGGAGGCCGATGCCCGGGATGCGGCGGTGCGCAGCAGCACTCTGGCCGTACGAGGTCCGTTGTTCGGGGTGGCCTCGCCGTGCGGGGACGGCGGGCGGCGGTGGCGCGTGGTCGTCGAGGTCGCCCACGGCTGTCCGCAGCAGGCCCGCGACGCTCTGAACTCCATGCTGTGGTTCCGGGCCAGGGACGAGGCCAAGGACAGAGACGAGCGACGTGCGTTGCTGAAGGCGGTGGCGCGGCTGGAGAGTGAATGCGTCGACGAACTGTCCGTGCTCGACACCCGTTACCGGGTGGTCAGGGCCGAGGAGTACACGGGCATGGACGTCCACGGCGACATCGAGATGCCGCGGCCCACGGACCCCGAACCGCCCGCCCCCGACTGGAGCCGCGGCGCTCGTGGCCCGAAGATCGACGACGCCCTGGTTCTGGACCCCGATGCGCCCCTCTCCCCCGTCCAGGCCGCGGAGCGTCTCGCGCTGCGGTCGCTGGTCTACAGCGGGGCCAGGTTCCCCGACTCCGTGCTGCGCGACTCCGCGCGGGCCGTGGAGAGCCACCCCGACGTCCTGCTCATGCCCGCGGTCTTCAGGGTCGCGGAGCGGTCCGGCAGCGAGAACTGGACACCTGGGAGCGGCCTGCACGCCACTCCCCACGACGTGCGCAAGGCACTGGACTTCTCCCTGGTCTGGTGGAGACCGCGCGAGCGCGGCCTGATCCCCTGGGACGTCACGGAAGACATCCACCTGCACGCCGACGCACGCACCGTCGTCGCCGAGGGCACCGACCCCGCGGCCGCGGAGCTGGCCGTACTCGCCGAGGCGGCGAACCGGCTCCGTGCGGAACGACTCGACGAGGTCGAGGCCCTCGGCACGGTCTACCGGATCGCCCGCACCCGCCGCCTGCTGCGCTGGGGCCCCGACGGACCCGAAGGGCCACGCCCGTCCGACATCAACAACCACGCCCCCAGCGCCCTCCACCTGCCCCTCGACGAGGACGGCAACATGTGTGTGGAAGAGCCCGCGGAGGAGGCGCCGTAGCCGCTGCGGCAGGCAGCGGCCTCGTCCGTCTGATGGGCTCAGCCTCGCTGTGACCAGGTACGCAGGAGCGCGGCGATCGCCGCTGCGCTGCAGGTGGGGTCGCGCAGGAGGTCGCGCAGGGCGATCGCGTCCTCCCTGGTGGGCTTGACCGGGACACCGGAAGCCTCCAGGTACATGACGCCCGTCGCCGCTGCCACGGCCATGTTGGAGCGATCGAGCCAGCGGCAGCGCCCGAGGACGTGGACGAGGGCAGCGGCGCGGGCGTAGGGGCCGTCGTAGACGGGCTGGTCCAGGATTTCGGCGCTGTGGCAGGCGACGGCCGCCACCGGTACTCCGTAGTCTTCGGGCGCCGGGTCATCAGCACCCGCGAGCTCGGCGACCTGGAGGATCCAGGGGACGTCGATGTGGAGCTCCATCAAGCGGCCCGAGCCCCCGCAGTGCGCTGGGCCGTGTCTTCCGCCTCGTCGAAGAGGGCCTGGTGGTCGTCCAGAAAGCGGCGTGCCGCGTCCAGGCCACGCCGGCGCATGCCGTCCGCGTCGTCCCGCACGAGTGAGGCGATGTAGTCGCCCAGGCTGAGACCCCGGTCCTTGGCCCGGGCCCTGGCCAGTTCCGCGATGTCGTCGTCGACGCGCGCGCCCAGCTGTGTCTTACCCATGCCCGGATGGTAACAAGTGTTACCAAGGGAGGGAAGCCCGCCTGGAGTGCCCCGGTGCCGTGGCCCTCCGCAGAGCCGCCCGTTCCACGTCCGGCACGCGCCGCGCGAAGGATTACCGGGAACCGGCGGCCACGGCGAGGATGGCCCGCACCTGGGCGATGATGGCGAGCCGGTTCCGTACGAACTCCGCATCCGTGATCGTGCCCGTGGCCGGGTCGGTGTTGCCCGCGCCGAACTCGAGGACGGGTGTGTGGACATGCCCGCCCGGCAGCCGCGTGAGGCCGAGGCGGTCGCGCAGCAGGGTGGCCCGGTAGGCGACCTCGTTGGACAGATAGTTCCCGCCGCCGCCTGCCCGGGCCACGGAACCGGGCGTCGGCCCGCCGGGGCGGACCACAGGAGTGTCGGCACCGGCCGGCAGCTCGGTCACCGACGTGTTGTCGTACACCGGGAAACGGCCGGTGGAGGCGGCCGTGATCGCCGCGTACGGGAGCGTCGTCGACGTCCACTGCGGCTGCGTGACCGGATCGGCGACCGGCACGGTCTCCGTACGGGACACGTTCTCGTTGTCGGGGAAGCCTCCGCGCCAGGCGCCGTTGGTCCGCTCGACGTCGAACCGGCCGGGGCGGCCCTGGCTCACCGTGGTGAAGAGGTCCACCTCCGGCAGGTGCGGGCGCAGGGTCCGCTCGACCGTGCCGTCGGCGAAGTCCTGCCAGCGGACGGGGAAGACGGCCGTCTCGACCCGGGCGAGGGATCCGTCGGAGGTGCGCAGCCAGGTGCCGTCCAGTGCGAGGGCGGTGGCCCCGGAGGGGTTGCCGATACGGGTGTCCCGGTCGAGGGTGAACGGGTCGAAGCCGGTCAGCAGGATCCGCTTCACGCCCTTCCCGGCCGGGTAGCGGATGGAGTCCTGGCCTCGTGAGGAGCGTTCGAGGCGGTCGAGCAGCCGGTTCCGTCCCTCCTCGGTGATCGTGAACCGGGGCTGCCAGGCGTGGAGTTCACGCGTGAGCGCGAGTCGCGACCAGTACAGCGGCCGGTCGTCGTCCCGCGACAGGTCGCCGCCGGCGTCCCCGCGGCCCTGCGCCCGGTCCACCGCCCTCCGCCAGAGCCCTGTCCCGTACCGGGCGACGGTCCGCTCGGCCGCGGCGAAGGAGTCGGCGCCGGCGAGGGAGTCGGCGAACTCCGGTGCCAGGGAGGCGAAGCCACTGCGCCTCAGGATCTCCTGGGGCGCGGCCCGATCGAGCCGGGCCTCCTCGACGGAGACGGCGGTCGTCCCGGTCGCCGAGGCGGGCGGGACCGCCAGGGCCAGGGAGACGGCGGCGAGGGGGAGGGCGAGTGCGGTACGTATGGAGGGCACCGGAGTCCTTTCGTACGAACGTGGCGTTCCGTCAGAAGCGGACCTTCACAAAGGAACCCATGCTAGGGCGCGCCTGTCACGCGCGCCCGGAGTTCCCTCAGGCGCTCGACGGCACTGGAACCTCGATACCGGAACTGTGGGCTCCGTCACGGCCTTCGAGGCCGCCCGCTGGTGGAGTCGACAGAGCGGCCACCTTGTTCAGTGGGGTGGCGGCATCGGGTCCAGGGCGTTGCCGACGGTGCAGCCGCCCTCTCCGGGCATCCGCTGCATCCGGGGCGGCGCCCACACCTCGGTGGCGCCGGGGGCCACGCGGGCAAGCAGGCAGTCCTGCGCGTCGAAGCCGTTGCCCTTCACCGAGAGGAGGACGCCGACTCGACCGCCGTCCGCCTTCACCTCGGCATGGATCGTCGGTGCCAGGTCCAGGGCGGCGAGCGCCCGGCGCACCTCGGCCTCGTCCGCCCGGCCGCCCTTCGGCACCCGGGGAAGCGTCTCGCCGAGCTCCTCGTACGGCAGTCGGGGCGGTCGGGGTGGCGGGGGAAAGGTCAGCGCGGGGCCATCCGGGCAGTCCACGTCGCGGGGGTCCTCGCCCCATTCCGCCCCGGGCGACACCCGCACCGCGAAACAGCGCCGCACGACGACCTGCTCAGGGGAGAGCCCTCCGGTGTACGCCGAGCCCGACGTACGGACGACCACTTCGACGCCGTCCCCGTCGTGCGTCGAGGTACCGGTCACGCGCAGCACCTCCACTCCGTCGATGCCGGAAGCCGAGCGCCCGACCTCCTCCGCCGTGCGCGGACGCTGGCTGTCGAGCCGCTGGCCCGCGCGTCTGGCCGCCTCCCGGGCGGCATCCGTCGCTTCGTCCTCGGAGGACGGCAGCACTCCGCAGCCGATGGCGAGCAGTAACAGCGGGGCGAGCAGCATCAGTCGGCGCATGCGTCGACCCTTCCCGTGCCGCGCGCGGCGGGCAATCGCTCACGTACCCAGAACGGCGTAGGCGATCGTACTCACTGCCGTCGGACCAGCCGTCCGCGCAGCCGGGAGCTTCAGCTGTTCGCCCGTCCTTCGATGCCGTCGAGGACCCGGTCGAGCCCCCACGCGTACTGCTCGTCGGAGACGAACTGCGCGATCGTGTCCGCCGCCCCGGCCGTACGCGGGAAGCGGTCGGCGGGGATGGCGCGGAGCTGCTCCCGGCGGGTCGCCACCCGTTCCGCGATCGGTGGGGCCGGTGCGGGTGAGGGGAGTTCGGCGGCCTCCAGGGCGATCGCTCCGAGGACTTGCACGATCAGCAGGTACGAGGCGCGGGCCGCCTCCGTCGGGTCGAGGCCCGCGTCCGCGAGGACCGCGAGGAGGGCTTCGCCGAGCGCGAGGGCGTTCGGGCCGTCCATCGGGCCGGAGAGCAGCAGGTTGACCGCCCCGGGGTGGGCGAGCAGGCGGCGCCTCAGGTCGCCGGCGAGCGTGTGGATGCGGTCCCGCCAGGGCGTGTCGCGGGCGGTGAGGGCCGCGAGGTCTGTCTCGCCGAGCAGGTGCTCGACCACCGCGCCGATCACGGCGGCGCGGTCCGGGAAGTACGTGTAGACGGCGTTCGGCGCGAGTCCCAGCTCGGCGGCGATCCCCCGGATGCTCACCGCGTCGGCCCCCCGGGCGCCGAGCAGGCGGATCGCCGCCGCGACCACCTCGTCCTCGCCGACGGCCCGCTTCCGACCCCGCTTCGCCGGCGATGTGTCCTTGGCCATCCGTACGCCTCCTCGCCCGTCCTGACCCGCATGCCTTGACGGGTCATTTTTGCACGGCGTACATTAATTGCACAGCGTACAGAAATTGGAGGTGGCCCCCATGCGCGTCCCCTTCCCTGGCCACAGGCGACCCGCCCTGGGTGCCTGGATCCGGTGGACGGCCGGTTTCCTGGCCTTCCCGATCGCCGGACTCGCCGGCCGCGCGGCGGTCGGTCCGGTCGACGACGCGATGAGCGCCCTGGTGGGCGGGGTCGTGACGGGAGCCGTCATCGGCGCCGCGCAGGCGCTCGTCTCCTCCGGCCGGCTGAGCCCGCCGCGCTGGTCCGCGGCCACCGCGGCCGGAAGCGGGGTCGGGCTCGTGCTCGGTGCCACCCTGGTCGGCTATCGCACCGATCTCGGCTCGCTGGCGCTCATGGGTGCCGTCGAGGGCGCCCTGCTCGGCGTGGCCCAGGCTTCCGCCCTGCCGCGCGCCGCCCGGATACGGTGGCTGTGGGCGTCGGCGATGCCGGTCCTGTGGGCGGCGGGCTGGACCGTGACCACCCTCGCCGGAGTCCGGGTGGACGCACGGTTCACCGTCTTCGGCGCCACCGGCGCCCTCACCCTCTCCGCCCTCTCCGGCGTCCTGCTCCACGCACTCCTGCCCGCCACCACCCCCGGCCGGACCACCGGCTCGGACTCCCTCCGCGAGGTCGACGCATGAAGTACACCGCCACCCCCCGTCACGTGATCTTCGGCTCCGGCGCCGTGGGCACGGCCGTCGCCGAGGCACTGGTGCGCCGAGGGGAGACCGTCCGGATCGTCAACCGGTCCGGCCGCGCGGACGTCCCCGAGGGCGTCGAGGTCGCCGCCGGCGACGCGGCCGATCCCGCGTTCGCCACCGCCGTCGCCGCCGGCGCGGCCGTCGTCTACCAGGCGCTCACCCCGCCGTACCACCGCTGGCAGCAGGAGTTCCCCGCGCTCCAGGCCGGCGTGCTGGCGGCGGCCGAGGCGGCCGGCGCCCGCATGGTCTCGATGGACAACGTCTACAGCTACGGGCCGCCCGGGGGCCGCCCGTTCACCGAGCAGACCCCCGACGCCGCGACCACCCGCAAGGGCCGGCTCCGGGGCCGGATGGCCCAGGACCTGCTCGCCGCGCACAAGGCCGGGCGGGTGGAGGTGGCGATCGGTCGCGCGTCCGACTACTTCGGGCCGCGCGGCGGTGCCCAGTCCAACCTCGGCGACCTGGTCTTCCCGGCCCTCCTGGCCGGACGTACCGCCACCGTCCTCGGCGATCCGGACCAGCCGCACACGTACACCTTCATCCCCGACATCGGGGAGGCGCTCGCCCTCCTCGGCCGCCACCCCGACGCGCCTGGCCGCATCTGGCACCTCCCCAACGACCCGGACACCCGCACCACCCGCGAGCTCGTCGACCTGGCACACCGCGCCACCGGCCGTCCCGGCGCCGCCCGGCTGCGCCGGATGCCGACGTTCGCGCTCTACGCGATGGGCGCGGTCAACCGCACGGTGCGCGAACTGATCGAGATGCAGTACGAGTTCGCCGAGCCCTTCGTCGTCGACTCCAGCCTCGTCCGGGACCGGCTGGGCGCCGTCGCCACCCCGGTCGAAGAGGCGCTGGAGCAGACAGTGGCGGCCTACCGCGCCCTCGGAAAGTGAGCGCGGGCCCCCATCTCGTGCTGGGTGCCGGTGGCCTGATGCCGCACCAGGTCGTCGGCCCCGCAGGGCAGCGCCAGGTCACTACACCGTATTGAAGAGGATCTTGTTCTTGCCGGAGAAGAGGGGGTCGGCCCGCGTGAGCTTGGCCTGGACGCTCGCGCCCAGCACGAGGTCGGCACCGGACGTGATCCTGCCCATCACGGCGGGTTCCGCCAGGTGCACCGTGCCCTCCTTCGGACTTCCGTCCTCCGCGTCGGTGTTGATGACCGCGCCGCCGAAGACCTCACCCACCCGGTTCTGGAGCACCGCGGCCTCCACAAGGTCCACCGCGCGCCGGTCCGCCGTCTTCCCCTTCCCCCGCGCCATGTCGCACGGCAGGCACTGCAGCGCTTCGAGCACCCACTTCGGCGGGGCCTGGCCGGCGCACGCGGCGACGCACAGCTCGCCGGCGTACCGGTCGACCAGTCGTCGCAGCGGGGCCGTGCAGTGGGTGTACGGGGCCGCGATCGCCGCGTGGACCGTGTGGTCCGGGACGTGGTGGTCGCGGAAGGTGGTGTACTCCGCCTTGAGCAGCATGGCGGTCGCCTCGCTGAGGAAGGCCATGTGCTTCTGGTCCGCCGGATCGAGGGAGTTGACCAGCGCGGCGTACGAGACGCCGGGCTTCCAGTCGATGCCCAGGAGCTTCGCGATGTCGTGCACGCGCTGGACCACGTGCTTGTCGGGCTGCTCCTGCTGGGTCCGCAGGATCCCGGTGCCGCTGTCCAGCATGATCCGGGCCGCGGCCATTCCGGTCATGAGGGAGATCTGCTCGTTCCAGCCCTCCACGGGCAGTGCCGCCACGTAGCTCAGCCGGAACGATCCGTCCTCCAGGGTGACCTCCTGGTCCGGCAGGTTCACCGAGATCCCGCCGCGCGCGGCCTCGACGGCCTCCCGCAGCTTGCCGATCTCGCGCAGCAGGGCGACGGACTCCTCGGCCGTGCCGGCCTCGATGTCCTGTTGGACCGCCGCGTAGTTGAGCTTGGCCTGGCTGCGGACCTTCGCCCGGCTCACGGTCGAGGCGGTCACGTTGCCGTCGGCGTCGAGGTCGTGCTGCCACAGCAGGGCGGGGACGATTTGGTTCGGAAGCAGGCTGGCCGGTCCCTCGGAGATCGAGGTCGGGTACAGGGGCGCCTTGAGGTCGGGGAAGTACAGCGTCTCGATCCGGTCGTGGGCCTCGGCGTCCAACGGGCTGCCCGCCCTGACGAAGGCCGCCACGTCGGCGATGGCGTAGTACACGCGGTACCCGCCCCCTGGCCGTCGCTCCAGGTGCATGGCCTGGTCGAGGTCCTTCGAGGTCGCCGGGTCGATCGTGAACAACGGCAGGTCGGTGGCGTCCTTTTCGGGCAGCCGGACCTCGGCCTTGGCGGTCTCCGCCGCTTCGAGTACGTGCGCGGGAAACTCCGCAGTGGCCTTCAGCTCCGCCCGGAGCTGCTGCAGTGCCTTGAGCAGGGGGTCCTGGGCTTCGCGGGACATGTGCATCTGGCGGCGTCGCATGTCCCGAGCGTAGGGCGGCGACCACGGAGCGGCGCAGTGAGCGGGTCCGGGCGGGGGAACGGAGCAGTGATCCGAGGGGGCGGGCAGGGGCTTGCCCCTCCCCCGCTACCCGAGCGCCTCGCGGTCCCGTCAACCCTTGGTGACGATCGCCTCGCCGAGTGCCGCGATGGACTCGGCCAGCCGGTCCATCCGCTCCGCGACGGGCTTGCCGCCTTCGGACCGGAGGGCGACGAACGCGCCGTCGCAGCCGGCCATGCCGAAGGCGGCGAGGGCCTGCGCGATCTTGTCGGGGGTCTCCTCGCCCGCGCTCTCGAAGGACGAGCGGATCATGCGGGCCATGTAGGCGCGCCCTTCCTCGCGGACCGCGATCACGGTCTGCAGGGCCTCGGGCGCCTCCGCCGCCTCGCGGCTCATCACGAGGACGAGCAGGAGGCGCAGGAACTCCTCGCCGTTCTCCATGACGTCGCAGGTACCAGCGGAGCCGCTCGTGGGGGGTGCCGCCCTCGGAGGGTTCCGGTGGGCCTCGCGCATGGCGTCGAAGAAGGCGTGCGCGCCCTGTTCCATGACGGCCGAGAGCAGCCCGGCCTTGGATTCGAAGTGGTGGTAGAAGGCGCTCTTCGGCAGGCCGGTCTCTTTGGTGAGCGTCGACATCGACGTTCCCGCGTAGCCGCGTACGGACATCACGCGGGCGGCCGCGTCGAGGATCTCCTGCCGTGACCGGCGGCCGCGGCGATTGGTGCGTGCTTCCGGCGCGGGCGGCTCGATCATCTCCACCTTCCGGGGTGTAGGCGACGCCCGTACGTGCGTCTTCGCCCGCCCCCGAGGCGGGCGAAGCCCGTGCCGACGGCAGGCGAAGGCTGTGCCAGGGATGGGCGAAGCCCATGCCTGGGGCCGGTTTCACCCCTGCTCGAAATCCTCGGCCGGAAGCTCTTGACGGGCTGCGGAGGGGCGCTGCCACCTTCGAAATGTACCGACCGATCGGTCCAATACTTCTTCCCTCTGCGTTCGAGCCTGACCCCCGGAGCCAGCGCATGACCATGAATTACGACGCGGATGTCGCGATTGTCGGGTACGGCCCGACCGGTGTGACCGCCGCGCTCACCCTCGCCCGACACGGCATCTCCGCCGTCGCCTTCGAACGTGACCGGGACATCTACTCCCGGGCCCGTGCCGTGACGGTCAACGACTGGACGATGCGGATCTTCCAGGACCTCGGCATCGACGAGCGGATCGACAAGGTGATCGACCCGCAGCGGGCCCTGCGCTGGATGACGTACGACCGCACCGAGATCATGCGGATCGAGCACCCGCCGTCCACCCTCGGCCGTACCCCGCGCTTCTACAACATCTACCAGCCCACCATGGAGGCCGAGCTGCGCGCGGCGGTCCAGGAGGGGTACGGGGACCTGGTCACCGTCCACTACGGCGACGAGGTCACCGGCATCGAGCAGGACGCCGACGGCGTCACGATCGCCTCGACCGCCGACGGTGCGCCCCGCACCACCCGCGTGCGGTACGCGATCGGCGCCGACGGCGGCAGCAGCGCCACCCGCGGCCGGATCGGCTGCACACTGCTCGGCGACACCGACGACGTCACCTGGGTGGTCGTCGACTGTCACGTCAAGCGCTGGTGGCCCGACCGCGACTTCCTGAGCTTCTGGTCCGACAGGGAGCGCCCGGTCGTCGACATCGCGCTGTCCGCGGGCAACCACCGGTGGGAGATCCCGCTCAAACCCGACGAGACCCCGGCGGACTACCCGACGAGCGCCGAGATCTGGCCTCTGCTCAAGGCGCTCGGCGTCTCCGAGGACGACGTCGAGATCCACCAGCACGCCTTCTACCAGCACCACGTCCGGATGGCCGACACCTTCCGCCGCGGACGGGTCTTCCTGGCCGGTGACGCGGCGCACCTGATGCCGCCGTGGGCCGGCGCGGGCATGCAGACCGGCATGCGCGACGCCCATGACCTGGGCTGGAAGCTGGCGAAGGTGCTCAAGGGCGAGCTGCCCGAGAGCTGGCTGGACACCTATGAGGCGGAGCGGCGGCCCAGTGCCGCCTTCTACACCGGCCTCGCGGTCGGTCTCGGCCGGGTGATCAAGCAGGAGGTCTCCGAGGAGGAGCAGGCCGCGATGAACGCGGTGCCCGAGAACACGGTCACGCCGTTCGAGCCGCCGCTCACCGCTCCCCCGGTCCTCGCGGGCGGCTGGATGCGCGGCGAGACCGGTGACGCCAGCGTCGTCGGCCGCATGGTCCCGCAGCCGATCGCCGGCGACACCGCCGGCCGGATGGCCCGCCTGGACGAGCACCTCGGCCACCACTTCGTGCTGCTCGGCGACGACGTCGACCCGGCGACCCTGCTGTCGGCCGAGGAGAAGGCGGGCTGGGACGCGCTCGGGGCGCACTACCGCGCGGTGCGCCCGAAGACCTCGCACACCCAGGGTCCCGACGAGCTGGTCGACCCGGACGAGGTCGTCCTCCCGTGGATGCGCCGGTACGGCGCCCGTGTCATCGCGGTCCGCCCTGACCGGTTCGTCGCCGCCGCGGCCCGGCTCCGTACGGCCGCCGCCAGCGGCACCCCCGCCGCCCCCGTACGCGACCTGATCGGCCGTGACGACGTCGAGGCCGCCTACGCCGTGCAGCAGCGGCTCGCCTCCGAGCGGATCGCGGCCGGTGCCACGGTCGTCGGCCGGAAGATCGGCCTCACCTCGCCGGCCGTGCAGCAGCAGCTCGGCGTCGACCGGCCCGACTTCGGCTTCCTCTTCGACGACATGGAGTACGCCGAGGGATCGGCCGTGCCGTTCGACGCGGTCCTCCAGCCGCGGGTCGAGGCCGAGATCGCCTTCGTCCTGGGGGCCGACCTCGCCGAGGGGCCGCTCGACGACGCCCAGGTGCGCGCGGCCGTCTCGTACGCCGTCGCCGCGATCGAGATCTGCGGCAGCCGGGTGGCCGGCTGGGACATCGGCTTCGGCGACACCGTCGCCGACAACGCCTCGGCCGGCGGCTACGTCCTCGGCACCCGGCGCGTCCCCCTCACCGACTTCGACCCCGTCGCGGCCGAGATGACCATGACGATCGACGGAGAGACCGTCTCCACCGGCAGCGGCGGCGCCTGCCTCGGCGACCCGGTCAACGCCGTCGTCTGGCTCGCCCGCCAGGCCCGCGCCCTGGGCGAGCCGCTCCGCGCGGGCCAGGTCGTCCTCTCCGGCGCCCTCGGCCCGATGCGTCCCGTGACGCCGGGCGCCGCCGTCCACGCCACCGTCACCGGCCTCGGCACGGTGTCGGTCGCCTTCTCCTCGTAAGGATGGATCGACGATGAGCAAGACCAAGGTCGCCGTCATCGGGTCGGGCAACATCGGCACCGACCTGATGTTCAAGATCATGCGCACGGCGCAGCACCTCGAGATGGGGGTCATGGTCGGCATCGATCCGGCCTCCGACGGCCTGGCCCGGGCCGCCCGCTTCGGGTTCGAGACCACCGCCGAGGGCGTGGACGGGCTGCTGAAGTCGCCGCGGATCGACGAGATCGGCATCGTCTTCGACGCCACCTCCGCCGGTGCGCACAGGTACAACGACGCCAGGCTGCGCCCGCTCGGCATCCGCGTGATCGACCTGACGCCGGCCGCGATCGGTCCGTACGTCGTCCCGGCGGTCAACCTGGAGGAGCACCTCGACGCGCCGAACGTCAACATGGTCACCTGCGGCGGCCAGGCCACGATCCCGGTCGTGGCCGCGATCAGCCGGGTCGTCCCCGTGGCGTACGCGGAGATCGTCGCCTCGATCGCCGCCAAGTCCGCGGGCCCCGGCACCCGGGCCAACATCGACGAGTTCACCGAGACGACCTCCTCGGCGATCGTGCAGGTCGGCGGCGCCGAGCGGGGCAAGGCGATCATCATCCTGAACCCGGCCGAGCCGCCGCTGACGATGCGCGACACGGTCTTCACCCTGGTCACCCTGCCGGAGGGCGAGGACGGCGAGACCGCGAAGGCGCAGATCGCCGAGTCGGTACGGAAGATGGTCGCCGAGGTCTCGGCGTACGTCCCCGGCTACCGGATGGTCCAGGACGTCCAGATCACCGCGATCCCCGCCGACCAGCCGGTCGGGACGCTCCTGGCGGAAGGCGCCACCACGCGGCCGACCCACCAGGTCTCGGTCTTCCTCAAGGTCGAGGGCGCGGGCATGTACCTCCCGGCGTACGCCGGAAACCTCGACATCATGACCTCGGCCGCGGTGCGGATGGCCGAGAAGATCGCCGCCGCGAAGGAGGCCTGAAGTGAGCACCCCCACCCCGAGCACTCCCGTCTTCGTCCAGGACGTCACGCCCCGGGACGGCATGCACGCCGTCCGGCACCGCATCACCCCCGACGACGTCAAACGCATCGTCGTGGCCCTGGACGAGGCCGGCGTCGACGCGATCGAGGTCGCCCACGGTGACGGCCTCGCCGGCGGCTCGCTCAACTACGGCCCCGGTTCCCACACCGACTGGGAGTGGATCGAGGCCGCCGCCTCGGTCCTGAAGCGCGCCCGCCTCACCACCCTGCTGCTGCCGGGTGTGGGCACCGTCCACGAGCTGAAGCACGCCTACGACCTCGGCGTCCGCTCGGTGCGGGTGGCCACCCACTGCACCGAGGCCGACATCTCCGCGCAGCACATCGCCGCCGCCCGCGAGCTCGGCATGGACGTCTCGGGCTTCCTGATGCTCTCCCACATGGCCGAACCCGAACAGCTCGCGCGGCAGGCCAAGCTGATGGAGTCGTACGGCGCCCGGTGCGTGTACGTCACCGACTCCGGCGGCCGGCTGACGATGAACGACGTCGCCGCCCGGGTGCGCGCCTACCGCGACGTCCTCGACCCGGCCACCGAGATCGGCATCCACGCCCACGAGAACCTCTCGCTCTCCGTCGCCAACTCGGTGGTCGCCGTCGAGAACGGCGTCCGCCGCGTCGACGCCTCGCTCGCCGGTCACGGCGCGGGCAACTGCCCCATCGAGGCGTTCATCGCCGTCGCGAACCTGTCCGGCTTCGAGCATCACTGCGACCTCTTCCAGCTGCAGGACGCCGCCGACGACATCGTCCGCCCCCCTGCAGGACCGCCCGGTCCGGGTCGACCGCGAGACCCTCACGCTCGGGTACGCGGGCGTCTACTCCAGCTTCCTGCGGCACGCGGAGACGGCCGCACAGCGGTACGAGGTCGACGTGCGCGACATCCTGATGGAATGCGGCCGGCGCCGCCTGGTCGGTGGCCAGGAGGACATGATCGTGGACATCGCCCTCGGCCTCGCGGCCGTCCGCTGAGGTTCCGTCCGCTCCGGGCACGGGAGTGCCCGCCGGGTCAGCCTGGTCGGACCGGTCCGATGGTCAGCGAGTGCACGGTCGGGCCCGCGCAGTGCTCGGTCTTCCACGGCACGAAGAGCGCGGCCGTCCGATCCGGCGGGTAGATCCGGAGGCCCTCGGCGGGAGAGAGCTTGCACTGCGCCGGGTCGTAACCGCTGATGCCGTTGGCATCGCGCAGTTGGGCTTTCGCCCGTCCGCCGGGCTGAAGGGTGACCGTGGTGATCGTCCCCGGCTCACGTACGGCGGCGTTGCCGGACTGCACGCCGTTCTGCGCCACGTAGGAGACGCCCGGGTAGCCGGTCATCGTGCACGGGACGCTGGATTTGTTGGTGAACACCAGGGTCGCGTAGATCGAACCCGCTGCGGGTTCGGGAGTCGTCAGGGCGGCCGAGAGCCGGCCGGTCGTGCACTCCCCGGCCGGGCGGCTCGCCCCGGTCGACGGGGCGCTCCCGCTCGGCGAGGGCGTGGCCGACGGGGAGCTGCCGCTGCTGGACGGCGCGGGTGCGGCCGATGGGGAGCTGACGGCACTGGGGGGCGCGGACGTGGCCGACGGCGAGCCGACGGTGCTCGCGGGCGCGGACGCAGCCGGGGGCGGGGTGTTGGAGGACGAACAGGCCGTCATCGCCAAAGACGCGACGGCAAGGACAGCGGCCGGAAGCGCAGCCCTGTGCTTCCGCCCCCTGAGGGCCGTCCCCAGCGGCTTCCCACATCGTCCCCGCCCGCGCGGGTCCACTTCGCCCTTGCTGCCGGGCAGGCTTGAACTGGCCACGACCATGCCTTCACCGTACGCCCGCCCCGGTACTCAGCACCACAGTCCGGACGCGGGCGGCAGGAGGAGCAGGGCCTTCTGCAATTCTGCTTTCCATGTCCGCACGAAATCGACGACTGCCCCGGCACCGTGCCTGGCCTCTGACCAGCACCGACATCAACGAGTGTCTCGGCCCCCACATGACCCGGGTCACGGACCTGCGGTTCCTCACGGGGCACGACAGCGGGACCGTCGTCCTGGGAGCGGCATGGGTCGCTCCGAACCGCCGTAACTACGGCCGCGGCATCCACCCGGAGTCGGTCGGCTTCCGCATTGACGTCCACCCGGTCGATGCCGCTGATCGTGCTGCCACCCGCGCCGTTCTGCGAGAGCAGGCCCTCCCGCAACTCCATGAATGGGTCACGCAGGCGATCGCTGCCGACGAGACCTGGCAATTGACTGACCACCAGCACTGTTGGCGGCTGGTCGACGGCCGCCTCACCCACCGCGACGAGGCATGAGACCGCACCGGCCCTCCTTGGGGAGAGACGCCACGTCTGGAACGTACGTGCGTCAATCCAAGAGCCTTCGATTCATCCTTTCCGGTGGCGTGTGAGCGCCAGAGAGCGGTGCCATCCGGTCAGCACGACAGGGACGCGCGCGGGCAGTGCTCCAGGAGTGGCCGGCGGGGTCATCGGGAGGCGTCGGAGAGGGGCGGCAGCGCCGTAACGCGTGATGTCCGTGCGGGTAAACCCACGGGTCGGCGCTGGCCGGGACCTCATCACCCCGGCTGTACGCGGCGCTGCCGGGGCGCTGAGCTACGGAGCATTCCGGCCCCCCTCCGCCTCCTGGGCGCGGGGCCCTCCCGCACTGCCGACCGATCGATCGGAGACGTCACCATGAGCACACCCCCTTCCGTCCCGCTCCGCGTCGCCCTCGTCAACGGAAGCTTCGAGCAGCCGTCCGTCACCGACATGGCGTTCCTGCCGGACGCCTCCCAGACCCAGGCTCCGCGGCACGTCCCGGGCTGGCTCACCACGGCCACCGACCACATGGTCGAGCTGTGGCACTCCGGCTTCAACGGCGTCCCCTCCGCGGAGGGCGAGCAGTTCGCCGAGCTCAACGCCAACGAGGTCTCCACCCTCTACCAGGACCTGCCGACCACCCCCGGCACCAAGCTGTACTGGCGGCTCTACCACCGCGGCCGGCAGGGGCAGGACACCATGGCCCTGGACATCGGAGCCCCGGGCAGCGTGGTCGAGCAGCGCACCTTCACCGACGGCAACACCGCGTGGGGGTACTACACCGGCACCTACACCGTCCCGGCCGGGCAGACCACCACCCGTTTCGCCTTCCGGTCCGTCTCGGCGGCCGGGGGCAACCGCGGGATCGGCAACTTCCTCGACGGGGTGTTCTTCGGTACGGCTCCGCACGTGGTGCTCACCAAGACCGCCGTACCGGCCGGCCCCCTGGACGTCGGCGACGTCGTCACCTACCGGATCACCGCCAGGAACGAGGGCGGCGGAGCGGCCGAACGGCTCACCCTCACCGACGTCCTGCCGCCGGGTACGACGTACGTGCCCGGTTCGCTGCGGGTCATCGACGGCCCGAACGCGGGCGTGAAGACCGATCAGGCGGGTGACGACCAGGCCGCGTACGACCCTGGGAGCGACACCGTGACCTTCCGGCTCGGCACCGGCGCCTCCGCCTCCCAGGGCGGCAGCCTGGCCAACACCGCCGCGCTGCCGCAGGGCACCACCGTCGAGTACCGGGTCACCCTCGGTCTGCAGACGGCGGGCACCCGCGTGACCAACACCGCTGTCGCCACGTACGAGAACCGGCTCGGCCCCACCCCGGAACCGCTGACGTCCACGTCCGACGAAGCCGTGACGGAGGTCAGGCCCGCCGCCGACCTCGACGTGACCAAAGCCGCCGACGCCACCACCGTGACCGTCGGACAGACCGTGACCTACCGTCTGACCGTCCACAACGCCGGTCCCAGCCCGGCGACCGGCGTCACCGTCGCCGACCGGCTCCCGAGCGGACTCGCCTTCCTGTCCGCCGACGCCGACGCCGGTGCCTACGTCGCGGAGACCGGGCAGTGGTCCGTCGGTGCGCTGGCCGTCGGCGCCCGCGCGACCCTCACCTTGCGGGCGAAGGCCACCAGGCCCGCACGCCTCACCAACACGGCCACCGTCACCGCCGTCGAGAAGGACCCCGACCCGGCCGACAACACCGACTCCGTGACCATCTGCGTCGAACCCGCGCCGGCCTGCTGCGCCCCGTGCGTACCCCGTACCTGACCCGACAGGGAGGGAGCGGGACCGGGCCCCGCATCGGGTGAGGGTCGCGGTCGCGCGGCAGGGGGCCGGAGCCAGTAGCGTCGGCTCCGGCCCCTTCGCTCTGCGGGCGGTGCCGGATCAGGGGGTGAGGTCGATGCGGGCCGCGACCGGCAGATGATCGCTCGCCGTCGCGGGGAGGGTCCACGACGCGGTGGCCTTCGCTCCCCTCAGCAGGATCTGGTCGATCCGCACGACCGGGAAACGCGACGGCCAGGTGAAGCCGAAGCCATCGCCGGACGTGGACTGGGCCGAGACCATGCCGGCGGTGAGCGGGCGCAGCGCACGGTCGTCGGTGGAGCCGTTGAAGTCGCCCATGACGACGGTGCGCGGGGAGCGTTCGGCGCGCAGGATTCCCGCCAGGACTCCGGCGACGTCGTTGCGCGTGCCCGAGTCGAAGCCGGTCGGTCCGACGCGGACGGACGGGAGGTGGACGACGTACACGGCCAGCGGTCCCTCAGGGGTGTCCACCGTCGCGCGCATCGCCCGGGTCCACGGCATGATCGGCAAAGCTCGGGCGTCCCGTAGGGGACGGGTGCTCCAGAGGCCCACCGTGCCCTGGGAGAAGTGGTGGGGGTACGAGGCGGCCAGGGCCCGTTCGTAGGCGGGCGCGGTGTCCGGGGACAGTTCCTCCAGGGCCACGATGTCGGCCCCGGAGGCGATCAGGCTCCGTGCGGTGCCCTGCGGGTCGGTGTTCGCCTGGTTGACGTTGTGGCTGACGACGGTCAGGTCCCCGCCGGGGGACGACTTGTCGGTCAGGGTGCCTGCGAAGACCGTCAGCCAGGCGACCACCGGCAGGACCAGGGCCGCCGCCGTCCGTGACCGGCGGAGCAGCGCCAGGACCCCGAGCGCGGGAATCGCGAGCGCCGTCCACGGCAGAAGGGTCTCGGCGAGGCTGCCGAGATGGCCGGGGAGATCGGGAAGACCTCCGTGGCCGGCGAGGGCGACGGCCAGGGCGAGAAGGGCGGCGCAGAGTGCGGCGGCGGTTCCCCGAGGCCACACCCGCACCGATCCTGGTGGGCGGCTCTCCACGTCGCGCTCCGTCTCGGGGGCGTTCGCCGGATGGGTCGTCGTCGTCATCGCGGTTCAGCCTTCCCGGGTCAGGCTGTCGCGGAGCCCCGCCATCAGGCGGCGACTGCTGTCGACGGCCGACCTGAGACCCTCGCTCGGAGTGGTGTTCGGCCGCTGGTGGAGGACCGCACCGATGAGCAGGCGGGTCGTGTCGCCGACGCGTACCTCGCAGGCCCACAGCAGGTTTCCGCCGGCCGGGGTGCTGGAACCGGTCTTGATGCCGACGACGCCCGGCGTGTCCAGCAGGGGGTTGGTGTTGGTGATCGGGCCGACGCCGGGAACGGTCACCGACCGCGTGCCCACGATGTCGCGGAAGACGGGGTTCTGCATCGCCTTCCGGGCCAGGGCGAGCTGGTCGGTCGCGGTACTGGTGGTGGTGGCTTCGATCCCGCTCGCCCCGGTGTACGTCGAGTGCTTCATGCCGAGGCGGGCGGCGGCGCGCCTCATCTTCTCCGCGAAGGCCTCCTGGCTTCCGGAGTCCCAGCGGGCCAGCAGCCGCGCGACGTTGTTCCCGGAGGGAATCAACAACATCTCGAGCAACTGGCGTTGGGAGTAGCGGCGGCCCGCCCGGAGCGGCACCGTGGACTCGCCGCCGACACCCACCTCGTACGCGGTCTGGCGATCCACTTCGATCATCGGGCCCGGTTCGCCGGCCGGCAGCGGATGCTCCTCGAGAATGACGTGCGCGGTCATCACCTTCGTCAGGCTCGCGATGGGAACGGGCCGCTGCTCGCCCCGCGTGCCGACCGGGCCGGCGCCTTCGAGCACGACGGCGGTCTGACCGCCCTCCGGCCACGGAACCGCCCCCTCGTCGACGATCGCCTGCAGACCCCCGACCGGTCCGGCGGGCGACACGACGGCCGATCCGGAGCCGGAGCCTTCCGCGGTCCCGTACACGGAGACCCCCAGGACCGTCAGGAGGCCCAAGGCCAGCGCGCCCCCTGTGACGCGGTTGCGGTGCGAGGCGGAAAAGGGGGAAAGGGACACGGGGCCACCTCCGGGGCTGCCGTACGGGATCGATACGACGGCCAGACTGCGGGGCCGGTGTGTCCGGACGGCCGAGGTGAAGGCTCCACCGGGACGCGGGAACCCATCGGTCGTGTATCGACCGTGTATCGGGGTCCGCGCACCGCGGACCGGCAGGCGTCGGTTGTCCGACAGCGGGGGCGCGACGGCTGGTGCCGCATCAGAGAACGTTTGCCCTGCCGCGTTGTCAGGCGGGGCAAGCTCCAGGGCACGGCGGCGCGGCGGGGAGGAGGTTCCCCAACGCGACGCTACCGTCATGAGGGTGCCTGGAATCAACGCCGACCGACGATGGTCCGAGTCCATGCCGGCGGCCTATGAGCAGTACCTCGTACCGGCGGTCTTCCGGCCTTTCGCCGGGGACCTGGCTGCCCGGGCGGCGGCACTCCGCCCTCGGCGAATCCTCGAACTGGCCGCAGGGACTGGAGTCCTGACGTCTGCCCTGCTCGCGGCGGCACCGTCGGCCGAGGTGACGGCCACCGATCTGAACGAAGCCATGGTCGCGGTCGGATCCGCTCTGGCCCCGGGCGCGGTGTGGCGGCAGGCTGACGCGCAGCAGCTGCCGTTCCCGACCGGGTACTTCGACCTGGTGGTCTGCCAGTTCGGTGTGATGTTCTTCCCTGACCGCGTCGCGGCCTACACCGAGGTCCGCCGGGTACTGATCCCCGGCGGCCGGTTCCTCTTCAACACCTGGGGTCCGCTCAGCACGCATGCCTTCGAAGTCGCCCTGCAGGCCGGGCTGGAGCGTGCCTTTCCGGTCGACCCGCCGCAGTTCTTCCGGACGATTCCGCACGGCTACGCCGATCCCGCTGTCGTGGCTGCCGATCTGGCGGCCGCCGGGTTCGCCGTTGAGGACGATCAGGAGCTGACGCTTCAGGGCCGGGCCCCGTCGACCGCCGACCTTGCCGCCGGATACCTCACCGGAACACCGGTGCGCGCGGCCGTTGACGAGCGCGGCGACGGACCGGCCGTCCGCACTACCGTCATCGAGGAGATGACGGCCAGGCTGGGCCCGGGGCCGGTCACCGCCCCGATGACGGCATATGTCTTCCGCGCTGCGGCCTGAACTGCAGCCCGTGTCCTCGCCAAGGATGGGCGTGAGTCGATCTCGACGGGGCGTGTCCCACGGAGGTCTGATACTCATCAGGCGACGTCGGTCCTGGTGACGACCTTGTGTAGCCGTTCGTCGGCTGCGTGCTTGTTCCGCCAGGTGATGCAGCGGCGGATCATGCTGCCTTGTTCCTTGTGGCTGGCGTGGCCGGTGCCGTCGAGGGCGAAGTAGCGCAAGGCGGTGAACTGGGCCTCGATCCGGTTGAGCCAGGAGCTGTTGGTCGGGGCGGGCCGGAGGTCGAGCGGGCCGAACTCGTCCATGCAGAAGACGACCTCAGGCTCGTCCGCTTCGGTCATGACCTCGCCGTCAGCGATCGCGTAGGGGTGTTCGACCCGGGCTTTCTTGGCGGCGTAGTCGGGGGCGCGGGAGGCCTTCCAGGTCTTCACGTGTTGAAAGGAGACGCCTTCCTCGCGGAGCGAGGATGCGCAGGCCCTCGTGGCCGATGTCGTCGCCCCCCCTCGGCGACCAGGAAGACGGCCGGCTTGACCAGGCTCCAGGTCGAGAACGGCAGGCCGTGCTCGACCGGCTTGGACTTGGCGATCTTCTTGATCTCACGCCGCTCGGGCAGCGTGAACGTCCTCGGCCTGCCGCCCTTGCACTTCGGGCAGAGCGGGTCGAAGCCGTCGGCATTGAAGTTGTGGACCACGTCCCGGACCCGGTCCGCGCTGGTGAACGTCACCTCGGCGATCTTGGCGACGTCCGTCCTCTGCGCGGACAGCAGCACCATCTGGGCCCGCCGCCAGGTCACCACCGACCCGGTGCCCCGGCGAACGTTGCCTGGTGCGGCGCTAGGAACGGACCGCGCCGGGGGTCTCCTCCGGCAGGCGGAGCGTCGCCACGGCTCCGCCGTCGTCGGGATGGTTCGTGAACTCCAGCGTCGCGTCGATGACCGCCGCCTGGCCGCACGCGATCGTCAGCCCCAGGCCGTGACCGCGCCCCCGCTCGGCCGTGCCCGTCCGGAACCGCTGGGGGCCGCGGGCCAGGAGGTCGGCGGGGAAGCCGGGGCCGTGGTCCCATACCGTGATCGTCCGTTCGGAGACCGTGATCTCCACGGGGCCGGCGCCGTGGCGGTGGGCGTTGACGACGAGGTTGGCGACGATCCGGTCCAGGCGCCGCGGATCCGTGTCGGCCACCGCCGTCTCGTCGGCGGTCACCTGTGCCGTCGTACCGGTCCGCGCCACCGATTCCCGTACGAGCTCCGCCAGAGCCACCGGCCGGAAACGGGGTTCCTCGGCACCGGCGTCGAGCCGGGAGATCTCCAGCAGGTCCTCGACCAGGTCGCGCAGCACCCCGATCCGGTCCCTGACCATGTCGGTGGCCTCGCCCTCGGGCAGCAGGCCGGCCGAGGTGACCAGACCCATGAGCGGGGTGCGCAGTTCGTGCGCGACGTCGGCGGTGAAGCGCTGCTCGCTCGCGATGCGCTGCTGCAGGCTGTCGGCCATCGAGTCGACGACGGCCCCGATCTCCCCGATCTCGTCGACGCCGCCGCGGCTCGTCTCCGTACGGGCGTCCAGGTCGCCCGCGGTGATGCGGCGCGCCGTGCGGGCCACGCGGCGCAGCCGTCGCGCGGGCAGTTCGGTCGCGAGGACCGTGACGGGGACGACGATGCCGAGGGTGAGCAGCGAGTACTTCCACATGTGCCGGTCGAGGGCCTGCCGGGTGAGCAGGTCGGCGGTCATGTCGACGTCGACCGCGTACAGGTGCCCGTCCTGCTTCCGCGCGGCCCAGTAGACGGGGGCCGGGGGCCGGTTCTCGTACAAGGTGCCCCTGCCCTCGCGTTCGACCTGTCGCAGCAGGGCGTCGGGGAGTTCGCCCGGGTCCACCGTGGTCCCCTCCCGCACGACGCGGTCGAGTGCGGCCTCGGCCTTGCCGGCGCCCTCGTGCATGGACCGGCGCAGGGTCGACTCGTGGACGAGGACGCCGACGGTGAGGGCCATCGTGGTGCAGGCGAGTCCCACCAGCAGAACGATCTTCCAGCGCAGCGACCGGAGGTTGAGCAGAGCGCGTACGAAGGTCATGCCCGGCCCTTCTCAGCGGCGCAACTTGTAGCCGAAGCCCCGGACCGTCTCGATGCGGTCGGCGCCGATCTTCTTGCGCAGGCGCTGGACGCACAGGTCGACGACCCGGGTGTCGCCGTCCCAGCCGTAGTCCCAGACGTTGCGCAGCAGGGTCTGGCGGTCCAGCACGATCCCGGGGTGGGCGGAGAACTCCAGGAGCAGCCGCAGTTCGGTCGGGGCCAGGGCGAGCTGCTCACCGTCCCGGCGTACTTCCAGGGCCGCGGGGTCGATGCTCAGGTCGCCGAAGACGAGCGTTCCGGCCGCCTCCGGGGCGTCGGGGCGTCCGGACCGCGGGGGCAGGGCGGAGGCGCGGCGCAGCAGGGAGCGGATCCGGGCCACGAGGACGGAGGTGTCGACGGGCTTGACCACGTAGTCGTCCGCTCCGGCCTCGAGGCCGGAGATCACGTCGAGGGCGTCGCCGCGGGCGGACATCATGAGGATCGGGGCCGTGCTGGTCTCCCTGATCCGGCGGCAGAGCCCGATGCCGTCCAGGGCCGGCAGCATGACGTCGAGGAGCAGCAGGTCGTGCTGTCCCTCACGGAAGAGCTCGAGCCCGGTGAGCCCGTCGCCCGCGACGGTCATGCGGTAGCCGTAGCGCTCCAACGCCATCGCGACGGACTTGCGGATCACCTCGTCGTCCTCGACGAGCAGGATCGTCACGGGCACGGGTTCGGAGTCAGGCATGTGCATGCATCGCATCCATCGGGGTCATGATCGGCGGACGTCCCATCATGCCGCACCCGCCCGGGCACGGTGGCAGAGCCCTGAGCGGCCCGGGCTTGCGCGGAGGCCCGTCCGCCTCGCCCGCGCCGAGGCCGACAGGACGAGAGCCGGCGACATCAGCCGTTCGGAGCCTCGAACGTATGAACCGCCGTCCGGAAGGTTCCCTGACCTGGCCGAAGACGCCCCTCGGCGTGGCCGTGCCGGGCGGGTGGGCGCTGCCGTGGTGCATGATGTGGACCGGAGGGGATTTGAATGCGTTCAGAAATGCAGTCTCCGAGGTCGGACCATGCCCAGGCGCAGCTGCGCGCGAGGGACGGGTTCGGGGCCGTGCTCACCGCTTCCGCGTCGGTGCTGTTCGTCGAGGCCGTGATCGGGATGATCGCGAACTTCGTGTGGGAGCAGACGCAGGAGAGCCCGCCTCTGCCCTACAACGCCCTGATGGTGGTCGCCGTACCGTTCCTGGCCGCGGCCGGCGCCGTGCTCGGCGCCCTTGTGACCGTCAGCGTGATCATGCCTCTCCTGGCCGCAGCCGCCTGGCTCGGCCGCACGTTCTCGGGCCGCGAAGTGTGGTGGTGGGTCCCGGCAGTGACGACGACCGCGACCGCACCCCTGGTCCTGGCCGTGGCGATCCTCAGCGAGGCCGGCCTCCTGGCGGCCTTCGGAGGATGGCTCACGGTGACGACCGTGCTCGCCATCCCCGCCCTCGTGGCCCGCAGATTGCTGCTGCCGAACCGCCCGCCGCTCTCCGGTCGCACGATGTTCGGGCGGATCGTGCTGTGCGGGACGCTCGCCGCCGTCACCACGTTCGCCCTCGCAGGCGTCGCCCTGTATGCCGGAATCGGGTACGTGCCCCCACGGCTCGACGTCGGGCAGATCGCCGGAACCTACTCCGACGGAAAGAACGGCACCCTCGTCCTCGGCCCGGACGGCAAAGCCATCGCGACCCGCGTCGACACCTTCAGCTACGACTCCATCGACTCCTTCGAACCCGACACGCACGAGTGCACCGGCACAGGCACCTGGGCCTACGACCCCGCCGACGGCCCGTACTCCCAGCAGGTCGACGTCTCCATCGGATCCTGCCCCGTCGCCATGGACAGCTGGAGCGTCTACGGAACCCGCGAACACCCCAAGCTGTACGTCTTCATCGGCGACCCGGACTCCTGGGACCTCTACACCCTGCGGCGCGACTAGCCACACGTCCTCGCGCCCGACTGCGCTCCTGGAGAGACTGGCGCCACTTCGACAGGCGGTCCAGCAGCGGGGCCTCTGCTGCCTTCCGGCCCCGCTGCACCGTGCACGCGCCTTCGTTCAGTCCGGACGTGCCGCTGGACAGGGATTACAGCGGTTCGTTCGCCGGCTCGAAGTAGGGGAGGGTCGGGCTGGCCACGACGGTGCTGCCTCCCCATCGGACGCGATGCGTCTCGGTTCCCCCTGAGGGGCAGCAGGTGGGATCGGTGTCCTTGAAGATCGGTCGAGTGAGTGTCGCTTCCGTACCGTTCTGCGATGCGAGGCGGAGCTGACCCGATCCGGTCGCCTGGCCCACGTACCTGTTGCCGTAGAAGAAGAACACGCTGACGCAGTTGCCGTTGGCGCTGCCGACACAGGAGGCTTGGACCGCGCGTAGCGGGCCCGTCATGCGAGTGATCTCCTCCGCGGTGACGGTGGTGCTGAAGCCGTGTCGCTCGATGAGACGCCGGGCTGCTGCGCCGTCGACAACAGTGGGCGGCTGTGGGGCCGTGGCCGGGCAGCCGGTGAACTCGAGCAGCCGGGCGGGGGGTTTCATGCTGCGGAGGCGGCCGCAGTCACGGACCCAGTCCGGGTCGTAGTCGTCCTCCATGACCGGCACAAGGTGGGTGGCCAGTTCGAGTCGGCCGGCTGCGCGGGTGAAGACCGTCATGGTCACCGAGTCCGTGGCGGGTGTGTCGCCCCAGATGACGGCTGACCAGCCGGGGTAGCACCGGCTGTCTCCGAGGTGGACCTCGGAGGGGGCTCGCAGGGTGCGGGTGATCGCCGTCTTCAGTGCCGCGCGGGTGGGGCAGGGGTTCTTGTCGACGGGTTTCACGGGTTGTGTGCCCCGGATGCGTTCGATCTGTTCGATCACCGTCGCCATGACGACGGGGTGCGTTTTGATGTTGGTGTGGTTGCAGCCGCCCCGCAGAACCCCCAGGCTGGTCGAGCGGCAGGTGAGGACCTGCGGCTTACCGGTCTTGTTCGCGTACGCGGTGGCGGAGTCGAGGGTCACGGCGAGGTCCCCGAGGTCCGCTTCGGGCGGCGGGCCGACGTCGAAGGGCTCCTTGGGGAGGACGTACCTGATGTCGCCGGCGATCGCCCGGACGGGAAGTTCCCCGGGCCAGGGAGGCAGTTTGCTGATCTCGTGCGAGCGGTACCTGAGCGCGCGGCCCTGGGGCGCTTTGAGCGCGCTGAACACCTCGCAGATGTTGTCGTCGTGCGTGAGGCCGTATCCCGCGCAGAAGCTGTAGACGGCTTCGAGCGCCAGGCCGGTGGGTTTGTTGATCAGTCCGGCGAAGTCCGGAAGGGCCTGGAGGAGCATGATGGATTTGGAGCCGAGCGTCGGCGTGGCGATGGTGATGACTTCGGCGATGTTCTGCCAGGTCTTGCCGTGCGACTGGCCGTCGGATCGCGAGGCGGCGTACTTGGTGGCGAGGCCGCCCATGGAGTGGCCGACGACGACGACCTTGTGTCCGGTGGTGCGGGCCAGGCAGTTGATGGCGTCCGCGAGCGCAGGGCCGATGCGGTTGTCGGTGACCCATTCGGGCTGGGCCGCGGAGTAGTCGTACGTCCACGCCGTCACGCGGTCCAGTTTGGCCACCCTCACAGGGAAGTAGCCCTTGGCCTGCTGCTTCGGCTTGCTCGCCTCGCCTGCCTTCTGTGCCTTGTCCGCGGTGTACCCCTCCTCCGGTCCGTTCCAGGTGTCGGCTCCTGCGGCGATGCCGTGCACGAAGAGGACCGGCGTGCTGTTCGCCACCGGCCCGCGCGGTGCGACCTGTACGACCTTGCCACCCGCGGAACAGGGACCAGGGGCCGCCGCCGCGGTCGCGGGCAGCGCCGTACCGAGGCCGAGGAGGGTCAGCAGGGTGACGCACAGGGCGACGATGCGCGCCTGGATCGCATGTCCTGTCACTTGACGACCTCCACCACGGTGATGCGCCATCCGGCGCTCCGCTTGGCGAACCCGATGAGGACGTGCTGTGCGGGCTTCCCCGGTTTCGTCAGGGTGGCCTGTGCGTTGGCGTAGCCGTTGTCCTCGTGCCAGCTGTCGTCACTCAGATCGATGCGCGTGCCTTCGGGGAGAAGTCGGCCGGCGGCCAGGGCCTGATCCAGTTCGGGGGTGAGGGCCGCCCGTTGGGTGGCGGCATCGCTCGACGCCAGGTCTTGGGCGGCGTCGGCTGCCTGCGCCGGCAGCGGTCCACCCGGCTTGTACGGCAGTGCGGGGGCGCCGGGAGGCTTGCCGCCGCCCGGTGGGCTGGGTGGCTGGTCGTCGCGGAGGACCAGGTAGGAGATGCCGAACGCGGCCGCCAGGACCAGACCGAGGATCAGGAGTGTCTTGCGCATGGCTTCATGCCTCCGCGGAGAGTCGGGCGTACGGGAGGTGGGCCGGGGCTTGATGTCGTACGTCGGGCTCGGACGGCCTCCGCCGGTCGGCCTTCCGGACCGTCAGGGCATGAGCTTGCGGGGGTGCCGGCATGGTGGGGAGCATGGCGAGTGCGCGGGACACGGGGGCCGTGTCACAGCGGGACTCACCTCTCCTCGCCGGCCTTGAGGGCATGCGTGTAGGCATGGTCGACCCTTCGGTGGTGGTGGGATGACCGCGGCATGGGGCAGCTGTGCCTTCGAGCGCTGCGGCTTGCGGTCTGTCATCACCGTAGGGCGCCTTGTGGGTGCATCCGTGCAGGTCGGCGTGGTGAGGTATGGCATGAGCACGGGTGACCAAGATCGCTAAGGATGCTGGGCGCGGGACGTCGCGTCCGTCCGCCCCGGCTCCTCGGCCCGGCTCAGTCGAGCAGGCCCATCCGGCATGCCCTGACGACCAGTTGGGTTCTGGTGCTCACCTCGAACTCCCGGCAGAGGTCCTTGATGCGTCGTCGTGCGGTGGACGGCGAGACGCCGAGGCGCCGCGCGATGGCCTCGTCCTTCACCTCGTCGGCGAGCAGCGCGATGAGATCGCGATGCTTCTGCATCAGGTCACGAGGGGTTTCGTGATCAGGAGCGGCGAGGGGTGCGGCTCCGCGCCAGTGGCGGATGAAGAGATCGGCAGCGGCCGCGACCGCACCCTGTGTTCGGGCGACCATGATCCCTGCCTGGTTGTCGGCAGGGTCGAGGGCTGTGACCACGTACTCGTCGTCGACGATGAACACCCACACGGGGAGAGTGGGCACCGTGCGGATCTCGACACCGGCCGCCGCCATCGTGTGGGCGCCGTCCACCAGGCTGGGCAGGATGTCGATGCTCTCCAGGAGCAGGAGCTGGACGTGTACGCCCCGCCGGGCGGCAAAGGCCGCAAGCTCGCCGATCGCCGTGTAGTCGGAGGTCTCCCCCACTCCCGGGGCTGCCCCGGCGGCGGCCATGCACTGGACCGATGCCGAAGCCGTGGCAGCGATCCGCTCCAGGAACGACCAGGCCGCAGCCGCGCCGCGGTGCACCTCCGCCTCCGTGAGAGAGGAGGCCGTCTCCATGCCGAACTCGGCGGCCAGCTCATCGACCGCCGCCCGGCCCAGTTCGAGCTCCTTCTGCTGACGTGCAAGACGTCGTTCGGCGCGTTCCAGCAAGGGATGGCAGGCCAGCACCGGGTGGACCGCACGCAGTTCTCCCGCTGGTGACCCGGCCAGCAGGCCCAGGGACAGGAGCCGCTCCGCGACGACGCAGGCCTCCTGGGCAGACAGGCCCAGGGAGGCACCCACACCCTCGGCGGTCGACACCGGCCGTGTCAGAAAGCGGCGGTAGAACTCCGACTCGGCAGCGCCCAGACCCAACCCCGCCAACATGGTCTTCCTCTTGTTCTCACTTGCCAGAGACGAGCCGGCGGCCGTTCCCCGTGACGACGTGCCCAGTCTCTTCCGGCACTGGTGTGAAGTTCACTGATTCTGCCCGATCTTCGCGGTCTTGAAGTCATGAGAATCAGCCACGTCTCGACGTGCCCTGCGCGGCCCGCGCCGGGAACTCTCCCGACAGCGGTGACCCGGCAGCGTGAATTAATCGGGGAGGCGCGGTGCGCGAGCGCGCACGCTGCGCGTCGTCGAGGAAGCTCGGAAACGCGGACGGGACGCTGCGGCTGATCGTCTTCGTGGGAGCGGTCACCCCGACCGCACGAGAAGGAAGGCGAGACCAGCATGGCGATTCAGCGGATGGACAACGTCGGCATCGTCGTCGACGACATGGATGCCGCCATCGCGTTCTTCGTGGAACTCGGCATGGAGCTCGAGGGCAGGGCGGAGGTCGGAGGCCTCTTCGCCGACCAGTGCACCGGGCTCGACGGCGTCCGCTGCGACATCGCGATGCTCCGGACCCCGGACGGTCACAGCCGGCTCGAGCTCGCGAAGTACCGCAACCCCGCGGCGATCAGCGTCGAGCCCCGCAATCGGCCGCACAACATTCTGGGCACGCACCGCGTCATGTTCGCCGTCGACGACATCGAGGACACCGTCGCCCGCCTGCGCCCTCACGGCGCCGAACTCCTGGGCCAGATCGCCCGGTTCGAAGACGTCTATCTGCTCTGCTACGTCCGCGGCCCGGAGGGCATCATCGTCGGACTGGCCGAGCAACTGCGCTGAGACAGGGGGTTGCCCCGGCCACCGGTGGGTGCCCCGGCGATCGGCCGCCGGCAGGCGGACCTCGGTGGGGTGTTGATCGGGCTCACGCACGTCGGTGAGCCGGGACCCGTTTATCTTCTGTCAATCGCCCATGGACTCGCGCAGTCGACTCTCTCCATGCAGCTCGATCAGCCACGCATCGAATGGAGAATCCGTTGCGCAGACATGTGCTCACTCTCGCCTTGGCCGCCGCGACCCTCACCGCGGCCTTACCGACCGTCTCGGCGTACGCCGACGGCCCGGCCACCCCCACGCCACGAGGCGCGGACGGTGGCGTCTACAGGACCGCCACCGGCACCGACGCCCAGCAGAGGGCCTTCTGGACCGAGCACGACGCCAAGGGCACCCTTCGCCCGTTCAAGGGCGAACGGCAGGACTGGAAGCCGAACGCCGTTCGTCCGAAGGCCATGGCACGCGGCGCCGGGCAGCCCGTGAAGGCGCCCGCGACCTCCCCCACGGACACGGCGAAGAGCATGCTCACGCCCGGCTCTCCGGGCGACACCCGACTCCGGGCCACGACCGGCCGCATCCGCATGGCCTGGCCGGACGAGAACAACCCCGGCTGGTGGTTCGTCAACGTGTGCACCGGCAACGTGATCACCAGTGACAGCAAGGACATGGTCGCCACCGCACGGCACTGCATCATCGACGACGGCAAGGGCGGGATCAATCCCAAGGCCGTGTACGAGTTCACCCCCGGCTACTCCAAGGACGGCGACGTCGAACACGCCCCCTACGGCACGTGGACGTTCCGCAGCGTCGGTGTCGTCGGAAGCTTCGCGGCCGGCCACCAGACGGACGACACCGCCTTCCTGGCGCTCAACACCCGGAACGGCACGCACGTCCAGGACGCCGTCGGCTCCTCCGGCTACCAGTTCGACGTCGGCTCGCTGCCGGCGCAGGTCGTGTTCGCGGGGATACCGGCCAGCAGCAACCAGTTCCACACGTGCGTGAAGCAGCCCTACTGGGGGCCGGACAGCCCGCCGCAGATCCTGGGCGCCGGTGGCCCCTGCACCGGCGACAGCGACCTCTCCGGCGGCGCGAGCGGCGGCCCCCTCCTCAACGGAGACACCTTCGACAGCGGCCCCACCCAGATCGGCAACTTCTCGGGGAGCCTCGGGAACGACCCCGCCGGCGCGGCCTGGCGCGACGCCGCCTTCGCCGTCTTCCGCGCCCTGCAGGGCGCCGCCGGCCAGCCCGCGCACGACAAGGTCACGACCCTGACCAACTGGAACAGCAACGTCGCGGACCTCTTCGCGTACCGGACGGACAACGGCGCCGCCGTCTACGGCTATCACGCGACGGGGACCGAGAACCAGCAGTGGCACCTCTGGGACAAGGGCGACGGCTACTTCCTCATCGAGAACCGCTACACCGAGCGCAGCGGGCTGACCGGAGCCAACGCCCGGGTCCTGGACTACGACTTCTCCAACGGCACGGCCTGGTCGCACCAGGTGAACGGCGGCGGGAGCGACAACCAGCTCTGGCGGTTCCGTGCCACGCCCGACCGCCCCGGCTGGTACAGCGTCCGCACGAAGCAGGGCGACCTGTGCCTGAGCGCGCCCACGGGTGAGGGCCAGTTGACGGTCGCCTCCTGCGCCACCACGGACGGTCTCGACTCCATGCAGTGGAAGCTCCAGTAGCGGAAGGGCCGTTGACCGGTTGTTGATCAGCCGTGCATCGACGGCTGGCCTACTGCAAGTCGGAATTCTCGATTTGGAGCGCCGGCCGGTTCCGGCGGCCATCACCCAGCGCACTCACGCGCGATCGCACGAGGAGGACAGCATGGACGGAGCCCGCCCGGGAGACCGGTTCGCGCCGATCGACGAGAGCGAGATCGGCGTCGACGCCGCGGACGCACAGAGCCGGCCGGATGAGCCGGGCGACTCGGAGGAGGTCGAGGCGTAGCCCTCTTCTCGTCCGCAGCGCCCCTCCCGTCGAAGACCGCCGCCTTCGACGGGAGGGACTCACTTACGTCCGGGGCCGGGGAGAGTGGTCATGCAGGAGTTGACGGAGTCACCGGCACGAGCGGGGCACCTGGCGGTGCGGCTCCTCGGACCGGTCGGTGCCCGGCTGGGCGGGGAGCGGATCGATCTCGGACCGCCGCAGCAGCAGGCGGTGTTCGCGATGCTGCTGCTGCGGCGTGGCCACGTCGTCGGGGTCGGGCAGTTGGTGGAGGGGGTGTGGGGATCGGCCGCCGCACCGCGTAGTGCGTCCTCGGCCGTCCGCACGTACGTCTCCCAGCTGCGCACGGCCCTGGAGCCGGACCGGCCCCTGCGGTCCGGAAGCCGGATGATCGTGACCGCGGAGGGCGGGTACCGGTTCCCGACGCCGGCGGTCGTCGTGGACGCCGAGGTGTTCGCGCACGAGACCGCGGACCGGGGCGGTTCGGTCGAGGCCGTGTACGGGCGGCTGACGCGTGCGGTCGGGCGCTGGCAGGGCGTCCCGCTGGCCGGGGTGCCGGGGCCCTGGGCGGAGCGCCGCCGCGAACAGCTGACCGAGACCCTCGCGACGGCACGCGAAGACCTGTACGCCACGGCCGTCGAGCTGGGGCGATACAGGGAGGTGGTCACCGAACTGGGCGCGATGGTCCGGGAGTTTCCGCTGCGGGAGCGCTCGTACGGGCTGCTGATGGTGGCTCTGCAGCGCACCGGGCGCCAGGTGGAGGCCGCCCGGGTGTACGACCAGGCGTGCGAGGTGCTGGCGCGGGAACTGGGGACGCAGCCGTCGGCGGAGCTGAGGGACCTGCATCGTGGACTCCGTACGGGAGGAAGGGCGCGGTCCCTCGCGTGGCCCGGTGGCACCGGCGTCCGTCCGGTGCCCTCGTCCCGCACGGCCTCCGCGGACGATCGCCGACGGGGAACGGCCGGTGGGGGGACATCAGCCGTCCCGTACCTCTCCGTGCACCGATCGGCCGGTGCCATGGGCCACCAGGGGCAGCCGGCCACGGGGGCGGACCGGCGGACCGGAGCACTCGCGGCCGTGGGCGGCATGAGGAGGGCTGCGGCTCCCCTCCCCGCCGACATCGGCCACTTCACCGGACGCAGCCGGCTCGTCGGCGAGATAAGGGACCACCTGCTCCAGGCCCGCTCCGGGCAGCACGGCCCGGCGATGACCGTCGCGACCGTCACCGGCATCGGCGGCGTCGGCAAGACCGCGCTCGCCGTCCACGTGGCACATGGCCTGCGCGCGGCCTTCCCCGACGGACAGTTGTACGTCGGCCTGCGTGCCGGCGCCGCTCCCGCGGACCCGGCCGGTGTCCTCGCCGATCTCCTCTCCGTGCTCGGCACCCCGCCCGAGCGACTGCCGCTGGACCTGGAGGAGAGGGCCGCGCTCCTGCGTACCCTGCTCGCCGACCGCCGTGTGCTGCTGGTCCTGGACGACGCCCGGGACGCCGCCCAGGTCCGTCCCCTCCTGCCCGGAACGGCCGGCTCCGCGGTGCTCATCACCACCCGGGCTCCTCATATCGCGGTCCCCGGAGCCCGTTCCTTCGCCGTGGACGTCTTCGCCGAGGCCGAGGCGGTGACGCTGCTCGGCGCCCTCGCGGGCTCCGCGCGCGTGGCCGCGGAGCCCGAGGCCGCCCGGGCCCTGGCCGACTCCTGCGGCCGTCTGCCGCTCGCCGTACGCATCGTCGGGGCCCGCCTCGCCGCCCTGCCGCGCCACAGCCTGCAGGCCTTCGGGGAGCGGCTGGCCGACGCCCGCACCCTGCTCGGCGAGCTGAGCCACGGCGACCACGCGGTGGAGTCCGCCTTCCAGCTCGGCTACCGGGCCCTGACGTCCGATCAGGCCAGGGCGTTTCGTCTCCTGTCGCTCCTCGACGCCCCCGACGTGCCGCTGCCCGTCGCCGCCGCTCTGCTCGGCGGCGAGGAGAACGCGGCCGAGGACCTCGCAGAGGGTCTGGTCGACGCCGGAATGCTGGAGTCCCCCGCTCCGGGTCGTTATCGCCTGCACGACCTGCTCCGGCTGTACGGCCGACGCCTCGCCGATTCCACCGAGCGTGCCGAGGACCGGGCGGCGGCGCTGCGCCGGGTCCTGGCCCTCCTCTACGGCAGCGCGGTGCGTGTGGCACGGACTGCGCTGCCCGGCGACGTGCCCTCACCCCCCTGGCTCCACCCGGTGGGCCACGGGGGCATCGCCTTCGAGGACACCGAGCAGGCCCGCGCCTGGTTCCGCGCGGAGCACGCCGTGCTCACCTCTGCCGTGGAACAGGCGCTGGCGTCGGTCCCCGACGCCCTGCGGACGGCCGTGGACCTGTTGACGCTGATCGCGGTCTGCAGCCTGTTCCCGAGCCGTGGGCATTACGAGGACGCCTGCCGGCTCGCCGGATCGGCCGCCCGGCGGGCGGCCGAGGCCGGTGAGCCCGAGTACCGCGCCCGGGCGCTGCACACGCGGGCCTGGCTTTCGAGTCTGGTCGGCGAGTACGCGGCGGCGGAGACGGACCTGCGCGAGGCGCTCGCCTGGGCGGAGGAGACCGGCTGTGCCCGGCGCCTTCACATGTCGGGGGTGCTGCTGGCGCTCGTCCTGCGCGCCACGGGACGTGTCGGGGAGTCGGAGGCCGCGATGGCCGGGGCCGAGCGTTTCGCGGGCGACCCCGACGACCCGGCGAGCCCTGCCGGCTTCGCCCGCTTCGTAGCCCGCCTGCACGTCGCCGTGGGCGCGGAACGGCCCCCGA
The DNA here is from genome assembly GCF_014203895.1 of Streptomyces nymphaeiformis. Lineage (GTDB taxonomy): Bacteria > Actinomycetota > Actinomycetes > Streptomycetales > Streptomycetaceae > Streptomyces > Streptomyces nymphaeiformis. Next base: position 60,081 of record NZ_JACHJY010000007.1, read on the forward strand.
CCGGGCTGCCTCTGATCACACCGCTGATGCGCCGAGTGGACGCCCACGGGACGTCGCTGGTCAACGCACGGGGAGTCGTCCGCCTGGGGGCCGCGCTGAGCGGTCTGGACACGTCGGATGACGGATCACGGGGGGGGTCGTTGATCGGCTACCCAAGGGCTCGGTAGTCAGGTGACGGATCCACCAGCTCGGGGTGTTCCCCTACGTAGCGATCGCCGTGGATCGCCTTCATCGCCCAGTGCCACGCCTCGTCGTGAAAGACGAGTCCGCGGTACGGGTCCTCAGCCGGCTCGTACGGGTAACACTCCAGGGCGGCCTGCTCGGCCTCCTCCGGAGGCAGCCCGCCGTGGTGCTGCATGACCCATGCGTAGCCGCGCCGTTCGGCCTCCAGGCAGTCGACGTACTCTTCTTCGGTCCAGGTCATGGCTCAACGGCAGGCCGGTACGACGCCGATGAGGCCGGGTCGCGGGGGCGGTCGCGGTGGGCGCGCCAGGCCGCGAGCGCTCCGGTGCGGCCGCCACCCGGATGCTCCGCGTTCCAGTCGCGCAGAAAGCGGTTGAGCTCGAACTGCGAGCCGATCTCCTGTGGTTCGGCGGCGGCCTGGCGCGTGGCGTGCCAGTGGGCGACGGCGTCCGCCAGGGTGCGCCCGGCCCCGTCGGCGACGAACGCCCTCATGGAGGCGTCGAAGTGGAAGGCCGGCCCGATCTCGCGGCGGAAGTACTCGCGCAGCACCTGGCTGCACCGCTGCCCCTCGGGAATCACGGTGGACCCGTCCACCGGCGCGGCGAGCCGGCTGCCGGTGCTGTGCTTCCGAGGCGGCTCGACCGGCGGGGCGACGCCGTCCAAGGCGGCCCGGAGCCGTTCCGTCAGGGCGGCCTTCCCGCCGCCTCGCCGTACCCCGAGTTCCCGGGCGAGCACGGTCAGCTCGGCCAGCGTCCAGTACCAGCGGGCCAACTCGTCCCCGGTCAGCGCCGCGCTCGGCTCCGGTCGCCGCTCAGTACCGGCATGCGCACTCATGTCCCCAGGATAGGAGAGGCGGTGCGGCCGACTCCCGTCCGGTGCCCTGTCTGCGGGGCCCCGCCGCGAGATGTGCTCGACGCGTCACCGGGCGGCGGTCCCTGACGGGGCCTCGGTGGCGTTCCCCTGCTGCTCCCGAACGGCGATCCGGGCGAGTTTCGTCAGCATCATGCCGTTGCGGATGGACACGATGTAGTCGACGGGGAGTCCGTGCATGCGGGTGCCGGGGCCCCGCAGGGGATGCCATTCGAGAAGGAAGAGGGTGTTCTCGCCCCAGGGGATCAGGTTCATGGCGATGCGGGCCGCACCGAAGGGGTCCGCCTTCGCCTCCAGTTCCAATCGGCGCTCGGGCTCGCAGATGCGGACGACACACGTGTCGTCGAGGGTGAGAGGACCGACGCCCACCCGGACCCGGAGCCGGGCGCCCACCGCGGGCCAGTGCGGGTCGGCGACCATGACCTGCTGCGTACCCGAGACCCACTCCCCGTAGCGATAGCCGTCGGACAGCAGGCTCCACACTTTGGACGGCGAGCTGAGGATCAAACGGCGATTACGGGACACTGCGACCGCCTTCCTTGTTCTGGCCGGGAGCGGCTTCTTCTCGTGGGGAGCGGCGTCCGTGGTCCCGGCCGACGCTAATCGGAACCCGGCTTCCCCGCACGCGCAGCGGGCCGTGGGCGGGACCGCGCCCGGCGCCGGCACGACTGCGGGTACCGCTCGGCGAGGCCCTCGGACCCCTCTCTTGGCATGGGGTGCACGCTTGTTTACCCTGAAGGGGGGTGAACGGATGTACACCCCTGCCCTTTCCGGTTCCCGCACCGCCTCTGGAGCACGATGACCTCCGTCGAACTCTTGTCCGGCACGACCCCCGGACGCGCCCGTTCCCGGCTCGTCGTGCCCGTCCTCGCCTTCTGCGGCACGGTCGTCGCCGTCATGCAGACCCTCGTCGTACCGCTGCTGCCGCACGTGCCCGAGCTGACCGGGGCGAGCGTGGGTGCGGCGGGCTGGCTCGTGACCGTCACCCTCCTCACCGGCGCGGTGTTCACTCCGGTGCTCGGCCGGGTCGGCGACCTGTACGGCAAGCGGCGGGTGCTCCTCGCGTCGCTCGGGGTGCTCACCCTCGGTTCCCTGCTCTGCGCGGTCAGCTCCGACATCGGCGTACTGATCACCGGCCGGGCCCTCCAGGGCGCGGCTCTCGCGGTGATCCCGCTCGGCATCAGCATCATCCGCGACGAGCTGCCCGCCGAGCGCGTACTGCCGTCGATCGCGCTCATGAGCTCCTCGCTCGGCATCGGCGCGGCGATCGGACTGCCCCTGGCCGCCGTCGTGACGGAGAACTTCGACTGGCACACCATGTTCTGGGCGTCCGCCGCACTCGGGATGCTCGATCTCCTGCTGGTGCTGTGGATCGTGCCGGAGTCGGCCGTGCGCTCCCGGGGACGCTTCGACGTGCCCGGGACGCTGGGCCTCGCCGTCGTGCTGGTCGGCGTGCTCCTGACGATCACCCAGGGTTCCGACTGGGGCTGGACCTCCGCGCTGACGCTCGGCCTCCTCGGCGCCTCGGTGGCCGTCGGCCTGCTCTGGGGCTGGTACGAGCTGCGTACCCCGTCGCCGATCATGGACCTGAGGGTGTCCGCCCGGCCCGCCGTGCTGCTGACCAACGTCGCGGCCCTGTTCATCGGCTTCTCGTTCTACGCCAACTCCCTGGTCACCGCCCAGCTCGTGCAGGAGCCCACGAGCACCGGTTACGGCCTCGGCGCGTCCATCGTCGTCAGCGGACTCTGCCTGCTGCCCGGCGGACTCGCGATGGTGGCCCTCTCTCCGCTGTCGGCGCGGATATCCGCCACGTACGGCCCCCGCACCGCGCTCGCCGTCGCGGCGGTCGTCATGGCCCTGGGCTACGTGGTGCGCTTCTTCACCAGTCACAGCCTCTGGCTCATCGTCGCCGGCGCCACCGTGGTCGCCTGCGGCACCGCCATCGCGTACTCCGCGCTGCCCGCCCTCGTCATGCGGGCCGTGCCGGTGAGCGAGACCGCGTCGGCGAACGGCCTCAACACCCTGATGCGTTCCGTGGGCCAGGCCTGCTGCAGCGCCGTGGTGATCGCCGTACTGGCCCGGATCACCTTCGTGGTCGACGGCCGCACCGCTCCGACGCTCCACGCCTATCTGCTGGTCTTCCTGATCGCCGCCGGGGCGGCTCTCGCCGCCCTCGTCGCCACCCTCCTCCTGCCGTCCGACCGGCCGGGCCGGGACGCCGCGAGCGACGGGGCACGGTCGGGCGGTACGGTCACGGCGTCACCGCACACCAGCGCCGCCCGAGGGAACGCATGAGCACCGCCGAAGAACCCACCCCCCAGACTTCCCTGGCCACGGCCCACGCGGATCGAACCGTCCGTGAGGAGGCCGGGAACTCCCCCGCGGACGGAACGGACGGAACGGAGGGAATGGAGGGAACGGAAGGAGGGGAAGCGGGTCCTGAGACCGGACGCGAGGCCATCATCCGCGCCGCACGGCGGGCGTTCACGCTCAGGCCGTACGCCGAGGTCACCATGCGCGGCATCGCCGCGGCGGCCGGGGTCAGCCCGTCCTTGATCGTCAAGCGCTTCGGCAGCAAGGAGGCGCTGTTCAACACGGTCGTCGACTTCCGCCCGGCCGCCGACGAGCTCTTCAGCGCCCCGCTCGACGACCTCGGCCGGCACCTCGTCCTGACCATGGTCGACCTCCGCGACCGGCTCCGCGGCGACCCGCTCCTGCGCGTGGTCTTCTCCCTCGGCATCGAGGACGAACGCACCCTGTTGCGCGCCCGCTTCCGCGAGCAGGTCACCGATCGCCTTGCCGAAGTCCTCACCGGCCCCGAAGCCCGGCTGCGCGCCGAGCTCGTCTCCGGCCAGCTCCTGGGCCTCGGCGCCACCCTGAGTCTCCATCGCCCCGACGGCGCCACCGCCCACACCACCGCCGAACGGCTCGCGGACCTCTACGCCCCCGGCATCCAGCACCTCGTCGACGGGGGCTGAGCAGCCCCGAGGAGCTGCTCAGCTCCTGATGTCGGACGGCTCGGGGACGGCGAGTGCGGCCAGGTGTGCCGCATAGGCGTCGAGGGCCGCCAGTGCCTGGGCGTCGTCGCGGTCGATCAGCCAGTTGAGGGTGAGGCCGTCCAGGAGGTTGAGGCCGTAGCGGGCGAGGACGGGGATCTCCGTGGTCCAGCGGATGCCGGCGAGGCGGGCGACGGACTCCAGGTGGTCGATGTTGGCCTGGAGGTAGTGCTGGTACTGGCGGCGGGCGACGTCCGCGAGGCCCGGCTCGCGCAGCGCGTACTGGGTGAGCTCGTAGGTGAGCTGGTGCTCGTCGGGGCGTTCGCGGATCCCGTCCCAGTACGCGTGCAGGGTGGCGCGGATGACGTCGGGCGCGGAGGCGCCGTCGGCGAGAGGCGCGGGAGGGAAGGCCAGCGAGCGGAGCATGATCCGTTCGATCACGCCGTGCAGGAGTTCCTGCTTCGAGCGGAAGCAGTAGTGGAAGGCTCCCAGGGGGGCGCCCGCCTCGCCGACGATCGCTCGGGTGGTGGCCTTGGCGACGCCGTCGCGGATCATGACGCGGATGGCCGCCTCGACCAGCTGTTCGCGGCGTTCGTCGGCCGACTGGCGGGCCATGTGTTCTCCCTGGGTGAGGTGTGGTGCGGCGGGCCCGGTCAACGTACCCCGGTGGCCCACGGCTACAGGAAGGCGTGGCCTTCGCCCCGGTAGGTCGGGACGGCGCCGACGATCCGGTCGCCTTCGACGAGGTGCAGCTCGTTCACCCGCTCGCACAGTTCGCCGGCCTTGGCGTGCCGGAACCACACGCGGTCGCCGATCCGCAGGTCGTCCGCGGCGGCGCCGGCGAGCGGGGTCTGGACCTCGCCCGCGCCTTCGCGGGGCAGCAGTCGCAGCCCTGCCGGCCTGGCCGGCAGGGGCAGGCGGTCGGGGCCGCTCGGGCCGGAGGCCGTCCAGCCGCCTCCGAGGACGGTCACATGGCCCGGCGCGGGCCTGCGGACGACGTCCAGGACGAAGTGGGCGGCGGGCAGGGGGCTGAAGCGGCGGTAGTGGTCGAAGAGCCCGGGGGCGTACAGACCGGAGCCTGCGCCGAGTTCGGTCACGGCCGGTTCGGCTGAGGTGGTCTCCAGGCTGCCCGTTCCGCCGCCGTTGACGAACTCCAGCGGTGCGAGGTCCCGTACGGCTCTGACCGCTGCGGCACGGCGCTCGCGCAGTTCGCGTACGGAGGCGCGCTGCACGAGCCGGACGGCCGCGCGGGCCAGGGCCGGGCCGGGCCGGGCGTCTCCGACGCCGGCGATCTGCCCCTCGTACGCCATGATGCCGACGAGCCGGAACCGCGGCCGGGCCAGCACGGCGAGGGCGAGGTCGCGGGCCTGCCGGGGCGCGTACAGCGGCGAGCGGCGCATCCCGAGGTGGAGACGGCCGCCGGCCAGGCGCAGGGAGGCGTCCAGGTCGAGGCAGACGCGCAGCGGCGGACCGTCCGGGCCGACGGCGGCGGCGATGAACTCCAGGTGCTCCACCGAGTCGACCATGAGGGTCACGCGCGCCGCGAGCTGCTCGTCGCCGGCCAGGCGGTGCAGGGCGGGCAGGTCCGCCGTCGGGTAACCGACGAGCACGTCGTCGTGGTCCTCCGCCAGCCACAGCGCCTCGGGGAGGGTGAAGGCGAGGATTCCGGCATAGCCGGGCAGGTCCAGGACGTCGTCGATCAGCCGGCGGCAGCGGAGTGACTTGCTGGCCAGGCGGATCGGTTTGCCGCCGGCGCGGCGGACCATCTGCGCGGCGTTGGCCCGCAGCGCCCCGAGGTCGACGACGGCGAACGGCGGCTGGAGACCGGCCGTGGCGCGCTGGAGGTCCGGGAAGCTCGCGGGCCGGGGCGCCGGGCGCGCGCCTGGGGCCGTGGAGCGGTTCGTGTCCGTGGCGGGGGTGGGACGTCCCATGGCGTATGCCTTTCTCGGGCCGGGACCGGGACCTGCTCGGGTGGCGCTCACTTTCTCTTGGTCGGTTGTCCAGGTCAAGCGTCCGGACCCCTTGACTTGGTCAGCGGTCCAAGTTCAGTCTTCCGGGGACCGCGCGGCCTCGGCGAGCGCCGCCGTCGATTCGTCGAATCCGTCGAATCCGTCGAATCCGTTCATTCCGTCGAGAGGACGTCCGGCATGACCGAGGTGTGGCGCAACTGGTCGGGCAACGAAACGGCCCACCCCGTCCGGGTCCTGCGGCCGGAAAGTACGGCGGAGGTGGTCGCCGCCGTCGAGGGGGCGGTCCGGGACGGGCTGAGGGTCAAGGCGATCGGCTCCGGCCACTCGTTCAGCGGCGCCGCCGTCGCGTCCGGCGTCCAGCTGCGGCTGGACCGCCTGGCCGGTCTGCGCTCCGTGGACGCCGGGAGCGGGCTCGTCACGGTCGACGCCGGGATGCCGCTGTGGAGGCTGGGCCCGCTGCTCGCCTCCCACGGGCTCGCCATGGAGATCATGGGCGACATCGACCGGCAGACCGTCTCCGGGGCGATCTCGACCGGGACGCACGGCTCGGGGCTGCGCTTCGGCGGCATCGCCACCCAGGTCAGGGCGCTGAAGCTGGTCCTCGCCGACGGCTCGGTCGTGCGCTGCTCGGCCGACGAGCGGCCCGAGCTGTTCCGAGCCGCCCGGGTCGGCATCGGGGCGCTCGGCGTCGTCACCGAGGTCACGCTCCAGTGCGTCGAGCAGTTCGCCCTGCACGCCCGGGACACGGCGATGCCGATCGCCGAGGTCCTCGACCGGATCGACGAACTCACCAAGGACGACGACCACTTCGAGTTCTTCTGGTTCCCGCACAGCGAGACCGCCCTGACCCGGCGCTTCGACAGGCTGCCGGCGACCGCGCCCCTGAAGCCGATCGGCGCCCTGTCCCGCCGCATCGACGAGACGGTCAGCGGCCTCGGGTTCGACGCCCTGTGCCGGCTCGGCACCGCGGTCCCGGCGCTGGTGCCGCCGATCGCCCGGTTCGCCGCGCGGGCGATGTCCGCGCGGGAGTTCACGGACCTCTCCCCCCGGGTCTTCGCCTCGCCCCGCGACGTACGGTTCCACGAGGGCGAGTTCGCGATCCCGCGCGAGCACGCCGTCGACGCGCTCCGTGAGCTCAAGCGGTGGATCGACACGACCGGCGAGCGCGTGTCCTTCCCGCTGGAGGTGCGGTTCGCGGCCCCCGACGACATCCCGCTGTCCACCGCGTACGGGCGGGAGAGCTGCTACATCGCCTTCCACCAGTACCACCGGATGCCGTACCGCCGTTACTTCGACGCGTGCGAGGAGATCCTCGGCTCCTACGGCGGCCGGCCGCACTGGGGCAAGATGCACACGCTCGACGCCCCGACCCTGCGGTCCCGCTACGAGCGCTTCGACGAGTTCGTCGCCCTGCGCGACGAACTCGACCCGACCGGCCTCTTCGCGAACCCCTACCTCGACCGTGTCCTGGGGCTCGCCCCCGAGGCCGTACCCGTCGCTCCGGAGGCGTCGTGACCCTTCCCGCCGCCGTCCCGGGCTGAAGGCGGCGGCGTCCGGCTCACGGGGCGACGTACTCGACGGTCTGCATCATGCCGAGGTCTTCGTGGTGCAGTTGGTGGCAGTGGGCGATGGTGCGGCCGGTGAAGTCCTCGTACGCCACGAGGAAGGTGGCGCTCTCTCCGGGCCTGCCGCCGGCCAGGCCGATGGTGTCGTGCCAGATCGGCGGGTCGAGCCTCTCGCCGTTCCGGTGGGTGAGCAGGACCTGGTTGGTGTGCAGGTGGAAGGGGTGGCCGTGCGCCGGCAGGGTTTCGTCGGTGCGGACCGTCCATCGTTCGACGGTGCCGAGGCGCAGGGTGTGGTTGGTGTGGTCGGGGTCGAACAGGCCGTAGGCGGGGTCGCGGGTGAGGTCGCCGTGGGGATCGGCCGCGGGGGTCGCGTTCGTACCCAGGACGCGGAAGGCGTTGGGGAAGGCCCCGGGGAAGACGCCCGCGTCGGCGTGGAAGACCACCTCGCGGTCCGCGTCGGGGTGGGCGACGTCCCTCTCGTCGAGGAAGGGCCTGCCCGGCGGGAGCGACGCCGGCAGTTCCATCGGCGGCTCGACGGGCTCTCCCGCGACCTCGATCGTCATCAGCGGGCCGGGCACCCCCTCGGCCCGTAGTGCGTACCGGCCGGGCGCTCCGCTCCGGATCAGGACGTCGGCGCGGTTGCCCATGGCCAGGCCCAGGAGGTTGAGGGCGACGGGCCTGTTGAAGGTGACGCCGTCCTGTGCGATCTGGTGCATCGGCAGGCCGCCGCGCTCTCCGACGAGCCGGAGCCGCAGGGCGGTGAACGCGGTCGCGGCGACCAGGCGCCACCGCTACACCTCGCCGGGGCGCAGCCGGAGGGTGGGGTTGACCGTCCCGTTGACGGTGAAGACGGAGGGGACGCCGGTCACCCAGCCGCCGGAGGTGAAGGCGGGGACCTTGCCGTCCTTGACCTTGAGTTCGTTGACGCACACGACGAGGTCGGCGGCCGCCCTGATCTCGGGGACCTCGTCGACGTCGCCCTCGACGACGATCACCCCGGCCATGCCGCCGACGATCTGTTCCGCGATGGCTCCGTGCAGGTGCGGGTGGTACCAGTAGGTCCCGGCGGGATGGTCGGCCGGCACGTGGACGGTCGACAGGTACCGCGGTTCCGCGGCACCGGCGGCGACCTCGTCCGCGGTGCGGGGCGCGAACTCGCGCAGCACGTTGTCGGCGCACCCGGACGGGGAGACGTGCATCCCGTGGGTGTGCAGGTTGAAGCTGTTGGGGTGGTGCGGCGTGTTGTGGCCGCCGGTGTGGGGCGGGTTGGGCGGAAGGCCGTTGACGTGCGTCAGCCGCAGGGTCTGCCCGCCGCGTACGCGCAGGGTCGGGCCCGGGATCGTCCCGTTGTAGGTGCGGGTGGTGATCCGCCCGTGGCCCGGCACGGAGACGTCCGTGAACCGTACGTCGAGCGTCTCCTCCACCACCGGCGACGCGAAGCCGGGCACCGGGCGTGCGGCCGATTCGGCGGGCTGCGGAAAGGGCGCCGTCGCAGCGGCCGCCGGCTGCCCGGCCAGGATTCCGCCGGGTGCGGCCGCGAGACCTGCGAGGGGGACGGCCTTCAGTAGCGATCGGCGGCTGATGCCGCTGCTTTCTCCCATAGCGGGGCAATCTAGATCAACTCGGCCGGGGCGGTCCTGAGGGCACACCGTGAGGCGCTACGAGCCGTCGCATGCGGATGTCGAGCGACCTCGACGGCGCGATCACGCGCCAGAACCCTCGACACGCGCGATTCGAGCGTCAGCACTCTTGATTCGATCGCACGAGTCGGGCACTGTGACGGAAACAAGCACAACGCCTGCCGTTCGGGCAGCGGCGAGAGGTGTCTCATGGACGAGATCGATCGGGCCATCCTGCGGGAGCTTCAGGTCGACGGGCGGATCCCCTATGCCGAACTGGGGCCGAAGGTGGGCTTGTCGCCCTCGGCCGCGAGGCTCCGGCTGCAGCGGATGATCGACGCCAAGGCCGTCCAGGTCGTCGGGGTGACCGATCCGATGACCATGGGCCAGCAGGCGATGGCGCTGCTCGGGCTGCGCGTCGACGGTGATCCCCGGGCGGTGGCCGACGAGCTGTCCCGGCACGACGAGGTCGTGTACACGGTTCTGACGTCCGGCGGCTTCGACCTGTTCGCGGAGGTCGTGTGCGCTCAGCCGCGTGATCTTCTGGACTTCATCAACGACGTCGTGCGGCCCGTCGAGGGCGTCGCCGCCGTGGAGAACTTCCCCTACTTCGCGATCCACACCCACCGCTTCCTGTGGCACGTCGACTGAGCGCGCCGAAGCCGTCCCAGCCCAGCCGTCCCGTACCAGCCGAGGAACCCCGAATGCCGCACGACGAGCACCGCACCGTCGACTTCTTCACCGAGGACGCCCTTCCCGCACCGCGGGTCGCACCGGCCGACGCCGAGCACATCGCCGCCCAGCACCTGGGGATCGACGCGCGGGCGGAGGCGCTGGGAAGCCAGCAGGACGCCAACTTCCTGCTGCGCGACGAGAACGGGTCGGCCGCCGCCGTTCTGAAGATCGCCAACCCCGCCTTCGGTACCGTGGAGATCGAAGCCCAGGACGCCGCCGCCGACTTGGTCTCCTCGGCCCATCCGGAACTCCGCATCGCCACCGTCCTGCGGTGTCCGGACGGTTCCCCGCGTCGTGCGGCGGTGGACACCGAGAGCGGGCCGGCCGTCGCGAGGCTGCTGCGGCATCTGCCCGGCGGAACGCTCTCGGGGCCCCGGCACCTCTCCCCCGGCACCGTGGCCGCCATGGGCACGATCGCCGGAAAGGTCAGCACCGCGCTGCGGGACTTCCGGCACCCGGGCCTCGATCGTGTGCTCCAGTGGGATCCGCGCCACGCCGACCGCGTCGTCGCCCGGCTCGCCAGGCACATCGGCGAGCCCGACCGGCGCGCCGCCGTCCACGCCGCGACCGCCGAGGCCTGGGCACACGTCGAGCGGCTCGCCGAAGCGCTGCCCTCGCAGGCCGTGCACCTGGATCTCACCGACGACAACCTGATCCGCCGTCCCGACAGCCGTCCTCCCCTGCCGGACGGCGTCATCGACTTCGGTGACGTGACGACCAGCTGGGCGGTCGGCGAGCTCGCCGTGTCGATCTCCTCGATGCTGCACCACGACGGGGTCGAGCCCCACCACGTCCTGCCGGCCGTCCGCGCCTTCCACGCCGTCCGGCCGCTCTCCCCGGAGGAGGCGGAGGCGCTGTGGCCGCTCGTGGTCCTGCGCGCCGCCTGCCTGGTCGTCAGCGGGCGCCACCAGACCGCCGTCGACGGGGACAACGCCTACGCCGAGGCGGCGCTCGACCGCGAGTGGCGCATATTCGAGCAGGCCGTCCAGCTGCCCCTCGCGGTCATGACCCGCCTCGTCGGGGACGCGATCGGCCTGGCGGACGAGCCCGCCCGGGCCGATTCGCCGCCGCTGCCTCTCCTGCGGGACCTGCCCGCCGACGACATCGCCGTCGTCGACCTGTCCACCGACGCCGACGCCATGGACGACGGAGCCTGGAGCGACGCCGGCGCCGAGGCCCGGCTTGCGGCCGCCGCGCTCGCGGACGGGGCGGCCGCGGTCGCCACGCGGTACGCCCGGGCGCGACTCAGCCAGGCACCGGCGCTGGCGGGCGTCTCTCCCGCCACGGTGCCCACCGGGATCGACCTGTGGCTCGGTCGCGACGCCGTGGTGCAGGCTCCCGCCGCGGGGAAGGTCCTTGCCGCCGCTCCGGGCCGTGTCGAGATGACGTACGGCCCCCAGGTGCTGGAACTGTCCTTCCCCCGCTCGATCGCCCCGGTCGTCGGCGCCGGTGCGACGGTCCGGGCGAGCGCGGACCTCGTCCGCCTCCCCTCCGGAACCTCCGTCCGCGTCGCGCTCCGCGCTGCCGGCAGCCCGGACGTCCCTCCTCTGGTCCGCCCCGAGTACGCCTCCGGCTGGCTCGCGCTCACCGCCGACCCCGCCCCGCTCCTCGGACTCCCGATCGTCGGGCGTGCCGCACGCGCGGACCTGCTGGACCGACGCGACGCCGTCTTCGCGACCGTACAGGGGCACTACTACGCCGACCCGCCCCGCATCGAACGAGGTTGGCGCCATCACCTGCTGTCCACCGACGGCCGCGCGTACCTCGACATCGTCAACAACGTCACTCCGCTGGGCCACTCCCACCCCCGGGTCGAGCAGGCCGTCTCCCGCCAGCTGCGACGGCTCAACACCAACTCGCGCTTCCACTACGCCTCGGTGGTGGAGTTCACCGAACGCCTCGCCGCCCTCCTCCCGGAGCCCCTGGACACCGTGTTCCTGGTCAACTCTGGTTCCGAGGCCGTGGATCTGGGCCTCCGTCTGGCCATCGGCGCATCCGGAAACGACGACGTCGTCGCGCTGCGCGAGGCGTACCACGGCTGGACGTACGCCTCCGACGCGGTCTCCACCTCCCTCCAGGACAACCCGAACGCCCTCGCCACCCGCCCGAGCTGGGTCCACACCGTGGACTCGCCCAACTCCTACCGCGGCCGGCACCGCGGGAGCGATGCCGTGCGCTACGGGCCCGAGGCCGTCGCGGTGATCGACGAGCTGGCCGCCGCCGGCCGCCCGGCGGGGGCGTTCATCGGCGAGACCTTCTACGGCAACGCCGGCGGGGTCGCGCTCCCCGACGGCTATCTCGCCCAGGTGTACGCGGCGGTCCGCCGGCACGGCGGACTGGCCGTCGCCGACGAGGTCCAGGTCGGGTACGGCCGCCTGGGGCACTGGTTCTGGGGCTTCGAGCAGCAGGGGGTCGTCCCCGACATCGTGTGCGTGGCCAAGGCGATGGGCAACGGGCACCCCCTGGGCGCCGTCATCACGTCGAGGTCGGTCGCGGAACGGTACCGGGAGCAGGGCTACTTCTTCTCCTCCACCGGCGGCAGCCCGGTCTCCAGCACGGTGGGTCTCACCGTCCTGGACGCCCTGCGCGACGAGGACCTCCAGGGCAACGCGGTGCGCGTCGGCGGCCATCTGAAGCGCCGGATGGAGGACCTGGCCCACCGGTACGACATCATCGGCGCCGTCCACGGCTCGGGCCTCTACCTCGGCCTCGAACTCGTCAGGGACCGCGTCACCCTGGAACCCGCCACGGAGGAGACCGCCGAACTCTGCGACCGCATGCTCGACCTCGGCGTGATCGTCCAGCCGACCGGGGACCACCTCAACATCCTCAAGATCAAGCCGCCGTTGTGCATCGACACCGCCGCGGCCGACTTCTTCACCGCCATGCTCGACCTGGCCCTCACCCAACTCGGGCACGGCCGTACGCGGTGACGCCTCCGTCGCACCTGTGCGGGCTGCACTGACGTACGGCCCGCACAGGCCGAGCGCCGCGGCCGGCGGCGCGGAGGATCAGGGGCGGGACATGTGTTCGGCCGTCACACTCGGCCTCCGTCAAGGCTGGCTGTCCCGCCCATGTCCAGGCCGGTGAGCCGTCTCGCATGATGCACGCCACACCGGCGGCGCGAGCCGCGCATGCCGCCGGTGTGCCCCCCATCCCCCTCGGAAGGCATGCGTCATGGGACAGCCGTACCCTCCCCACCCTCCGTTCCGCCCCGTACGGGGCCGTGTGTTCGGCGGCATCCGCCGTTGGCTCACGGCCGCGGCGGGAGCCCTCGCCCTGACCGGAGGTCTCGTGGCCGTGAGCCCCCAGGCGACGGCCGCCGGACTGACCCAGGTCACCGGCTTCGGCTCCAACCCGGGCAACCTGACCATGCACACGTACGTGCCGGACGGGCTCGCCGCGGGCGCACCGCTCGTCGTCGCCCTGCACGGCTGCACGCAGAGCGCGAGCGACTACTACGCCCATTCCGGCTGGCCGAAGTTCGCCGACGCGTACGGGTTCGCCCTCGTCTTCCCCCAGACGACCAGCGCGAACAACGCCAACTCCTGCTTCAACTGGTTCGATTCGGGTGACAGCACGCGCGGTCAGGGCGAGGCGCTGTCGATCAGGCAGATGGTCGACGCCGCCGTCGCACGCTACGGCAGCGACACCCGGCGGGTGTACATCACCGGTCTGTCCGCGGGAGCCGGCATGACCGCGAACATGCTCGCCGCCTACCCCGACGTCTTCGCCGGCGGCTCCATCGACTCCGGGCTGCCCGCGTACTGCGCGACCAGCGTGTCCGCCGCGTACACCTGCATGTACAGCCCGCCGAACAAGACGCCCGCGCAGTGGGGCGACCTCGTGCGCTCCGCCGCTCCCGTCGGCACCTCCTCCTGGCCCCGCGTGGCGATCTGGCAGGGCACATCGGACACCACCGTCGCACCGGCCAACGCCACCGAGCTGCGCGACCAGTGGACGAACGTATGGGGCATCGGCCAGACGCCCTCCCGCACCGAGAGCCTCTCCGGCGACACCACGCTGAGCCAGTACGACGACGCCTCCGGCAGGCCCGCCGTATCGGTCTACTCGATCTCCGGCATGGCCCACGGCCTGGCGGTCGCCCCCGGCAGCGGCCCCGACCAGTGCGGCACCACCGGCACCTACTACCTCGACACCATCTGCTCCAGCTACCACACCGCCCGCTTCTGGGGGCTCGACGGCGGCGACGGCGGCAGCGGGCAGAACCCGGGCACCCTGCCCGCGCCCGCGGGTCTGACGGTCGGCGGGACCACCGACAGCACGGTCTCCCTGAGCTGGAACCCGGTCGACGGAGCCTCCTCCTACACCGTCTACCGCGGCGGTACGAAGGTGGGCACCACCACGTCGACCGCCTACACCGACACGGGACTGGCCACCGGCACCGCGTACGCCTACACGGTGGCCGCCGTGGACGCGGCCGGGGCGGTGGGGACGGTCTCCTCCTCGGTGACCGCGACCACCACCGGCTACACGCCCACCTGCTACACGGCGAACAACTACCAGCACACCACCGCCGGGCGCGCCTACCAGAGCGGCGGCTACACCTACGCCACGGGCTCCGGCCAGGCCATGGGGCTGTACAACACGTTCACCACCCACACCCTCAAGCAGACGGCACCCGGCTACTACGTCCTCGCGGACTCCGGCTGCTCGGCCTGAACCGGCCTGCGGAGTCCCTCCGTCGCCGTGCGGAGCGCCGGTCGTGCGGTGCGTCAGTCGGCGCGGGTAAGGCGGATGCCCGTGATCAGGTCCGGTCGGATGCGGACGACCTGCTCCATGTGCTGGTCGGTCCAGGGGTGGAGCACGGCCTTGTAACGGGCCGCCGCCTGCGGATCGGTGACCAGTCGGCAGTAACCGGTCACCACGACGCTCCAGCCGAGGCGCGTGCGGAGGTCGATGTCGTCGGCCTCGTACGCGACGACCACACCGTGCGCGCCGGCCTCCTCTGCGCGCGTCGTGAGGGCGGCGTCCTCGTGGGTACGGATGACGATGTCGCCCCCGTCCACGATGTGGTGGACGGGGCGGATCGCGGGAAGTGCGTGCCGGGTGAAGACGATCCGGCCGAGCGGGGTCCCGGAGAGGAGCCGCAGCGCCTCCTCGGGGCCCAGTTCGACCAGGCGTCGCCGCGGTGCCTCCTCCGGGTCCAGTTCGACCAGGCGTCGCCGCGGGTCCGTCTCGGGTCCGACCCACGGGTCCCTCACGTCGTGGACTGACTCGTCGTGCACGGTGCCTTCCCGGGGTTCGGTGGTGTCGCGCGCCGCCGGCGCGGTGCGGGGCCGTCGGCGCGGTGCGGGGCCGTCGGCGCGGTGCGGGGCCGTCGGCCCCGACGCTCCTCAGTAGAGGACACACGGCCGGGTCCCGGAAGGGCCGTTCGGCCCCTGTCGGCCCCGTGACCGGGCCCGGTTCACTGAGCCCGTGCCGGAGCGGCCGACGAGCGCCCGGAGGGCGAGGAGGCGAGGGGACGGATGATCGCGGCGGTGGGACATGCCGACCTGTCCGTGGAAACGCTGAGGGCAGTGGAGCGTGAGCTACGCGCGCGCATGGAGCGGCTCGGCGATCCGGCGCCGGGTCTGGTCCGGGCGGGCTCCGGACTCTCGGCGGCGTTCGGTCGTGCGGTGCGTGCGTCGGGCAGGCCGCTCGTCGTCCTCCTGCCCGCGCAGGGGGCGGTGCCCGCGCCGATGCCGCCGAACGACCTGGGGCCGGCCCGGGAGGTGACCGTGCTCGCGGAGGAGGTGCGCCTGCTGGCCTACGACCCGAACGACCGCGACGCCTGCGTGCGGGCCGACGAGGCGCTGGTCGCCCAGTGCGGACGGCTCCTGGCCGTCTGGGACGGATCGCCGACCGACGGCCGTGACGCGACGGCCCACATGGTCGCGTTCGCGCGGGCCCGGGGAGTGGCGGTGGAGGTCGTGTGGCCGGTGGGGGCTGCCCGCCGGTCGGTCAGGGCTTCGGCCTCCTCCCCGGTCCCGCCCTCGGCGAGGGGAAGCCGGGATGACCAGCGTTCTGCCTGATGACCGCGTCGCCGCCGCCCCCGCGGCCGCACCGGCCGATCGCACGGCCGGGGCCACCCGAGGATTCGCATGGCTTCTGGTGATCACCGGAGCGCTCGGCGTCCTCGCCTCCTTCGTGATCACGCTCGACGAGTACCTCCTCCTGGAGAACCCGGCGTTCGCGCCGTCCTGCGACCTCGGCCCGGTCCTCTCCTGCACCGAGGTGATGCGCGGCGAGCAGGCGTCGGTGTTCGGGTTCCCGAACCCGATGCTCGGCCTCGCCGCGTACGCCGTCGTCGTCGCGATCGGCGCCGGCTCGCTCGCCGGGGCCCGCCACCACCGCTGGTTCTGGCTCGGGCTCCAGTTCGGGACCCTGCTCGGCGCGGGCTTCTGCATGTGGCTGACGACCCGGGCGCTCTACGAGATCGGTGCCCTGTGTCTGTGGTGCTGCCTGGCCTGGGCGGCGACGATCGTCCTGTTCTGGTACACGACGGTGCACAACCTCAGGCACGGGGTCCTGCGCGCGCCCGGGTATGTGGTGGCCGGCGCGGCGGAGTTCCCCTGGGTCGTGCCGGTCGTGTGGTGCGGGAGCGTGCTGTCGCTGATCGCGACCCGCTTCTGGGACCACTGGCAGCGTCTGCTGTGACGCGGCGATTCACGGGCGTACGGGACGGCCTGCAGCGGCCCGGGGGTGCCGACCGGGGGCCTGGGGGACGGCCTGGCCGCTCCGGGTCCGGCACCCCGGGTCGCGGAGGTGAGTCGATCACGGGGACGGGACGGCCGGATAGGGCCGTTCGGCCCTGCCCGACCAGGGCCGTTGGGCCCGCGGGGGCCGGTGCCATACTGACGCTCGTTTCGCAGGCGGCCGGGCATCGGCCCGGCCGCGACCGCCACTGTCGTGGTGGCCGTGCCACCGCCGTCGTGGTGGCCTTGTCGCCCTTGTCCAGGAGTACTCGGTGAAGCCCCGCCCCTCTTGTCCGCGCCCCCTCACGGCTCCCTTCGGCCGCCCGCTCGACGCGGCGGCGGCAGCGTCCCTCACGGACGCTCTCGCGTGCCCTGCCGGTGGGGGTGCGACGTGCTGACCACCGATCAGCCCGCCGCCGTGGCCGCGCCGGTGCGGGTCTTCCTGCTCGACGACCACGAGGTCGTCCGCCGGGGCGTGCGCGATCTCCTGGAGGCCGAGGAGGACATCGTGGTCGTCGGCGAGGCCGCCGACGCCCGTGAGGCGCTCGCCCGGATACCCGCGGCGCGACCTGACGTCGCCGTGCTCGACGTACGGCTCGGCAGCGCGACGGGCGGCGACCACGAGGGCGTCGAGGTGTGCCGTGAACTCCGTGCGGACCTGCCGGGGTTGGCCTGTCTGATGCTGACGTCGTTCGACGACGACGAGGCCCTGTTCGATGCCATCATGGCCGGCGCGGCCGGGTACGTGCTCAAGCAGATCGGCGGCTCCGACCTGGTCGCCGCCATCCGCACGGTGGCGACGGGCAGGTCGCTGCTCGACCCGAGGATGACGAGCCGGGTCATGGCGCGGCTTCGGGGCCCGGAGCCCGCGCCCGAGACGGCCGCGCCCGGTGAACTCGACCGGCTGTCGCCGCGCGAGCTGGAGATCCTCGACCTGATCGGCCTGGGTCTCACGAACCGGCAGATCGGCGAACGGCTGTTCCTCGCCGAGAAGACGGTGAAGAACCGGGTGTCGTCGATCCTCGGCAAGCTGGGCGTGGGGCGGCGGATCCAGGCGGCGATGATCGCCGAACGGCTCAGGGAGCCGCAGGGGAACCATCCGTGATGCGGAGCCCGTAGGCCGCCCGGCGCCTCTCAGTCGGTCGGCAGCGGTGCGCTCCAGGTGACCCGCAGGCCGCCGCCCCCGGGCTCCCCCAGGCCGAGGGTCCCGTGGCACTGCGTCGCGCGTGAGCGCATGTTGAGGAGTCCGCCCGTGGGGGCGGCCCGGCCCAGCCCGATGCCGTCGTCCGTGACCGTGAGCACGAGCCGATCGGCCGGGTCCGGCACCGAGAGCACCACGTCGGCCCGATGCGCCCGGGCGTGCCGGGCCGTGTTGCTCAGGGCCTCCGCCGTCACCGCCAGGACGTGCTCGGCCAGCGCCTCGGGGACGCCCGTGTCGACCGGGCCCAGGATGCGCAGCGACGGGGTGAACCCGAGGTGCTGCGCGGCCAGTTGGACCGTCTCCGCCATGCGTCGCCGCAGAGCGGGCCCGCTGCGGTCGTCGCCGGGCGTGCGCAGCTGGAGAATCGTCGAGCGGATGATCTGGATCGTGGTGTCGAGATCGTCCACGGCACGGGCGACCCGCTCCGCGGCTCCGGGGTGCTCGATGACGCGGGTCGCGCTCTGGAGCGTCATCCCCGTGGCGAACAGCCGCTGGATCGCGACGTCGTGGAGGTCGCGGGCGATGCGGTCGCGGTCGTGGAGCACGGCGAGTTCCTCGGACTCGGCGCGGCGCCGGGCGAGTTCGAGGGCGATCGCGGCCTGATCCGCGAAGCCGCTGATCAGCATGGTCTCGGCCGTGTCGAAGGCCGGCCGCCCGGCCTTGCGGCTCAGCCGCAGGGCCCCGCACACGGCGTCGTCGACGGGGAGCGGAACGGCCACCACGGGGCCGTGCTCGTCCCCGGTCCTGCCGTCGAGCGCGAGCGCCCGGGGGTCGGCGCGCACGTCCGCGCTGACGACCGGTCCGCGCGTGCGCGCCGCGAGGCCGGCGAGCGAACCGTACGCCGGGAGAACGGCTCCGCGGACGGCTTCGGCGCTGTCGCCGTGCGCCACCCGCACGATCAGGTCGCCGGTGGAGGCGGGGCCGGCCGGTGCCGGTCCGGTGGACGCCGTCGCATTGTCCGACCCCGCGCCGACGGGTGCTGAGGGTACGGCGCCTGCCGGTACCGGGTCCGTCGGTCCCGAGTCCGTCCGTACCGCACGGGTCGGCTTGGCAGGCAGGAGCACGGCGGCGAGGTCGGCGTCGGCGACCTCCATGGCCCGTCGGGCGATCAGGCGCAACACCTCGTCGGTGTCGGTGCCCGCGAGGAGGGTCCGGGTGATCTCGCCCAGCGCCTCCAGACGGTGCTCCCTGCGACGGCTGTCGTGGTACAGGCGGGCGTTGTCGACGGCGACGCCCGCCGCCATCGACAGCGTCGTCAGCACCGCCTCGTCGTCGGCGTCGAACGCGCCGCCGCCCCGCTTCTCGGTCAGGTAGATGTTGCCGAAGACCTCGTCGCGCACCCGGATCGGCGCTCCCAGGAAGGTGCGCATCGGCGGGTGGTGGGCGGGGAAGCCGAAGCTGCTGGGGTGCCGGGTGAGATCGGTGAGCCGCAGCGGGGTGGGATTGCTGATGAGCTCGCCGAGGATGCCGTGGCCGCACGGCGCCGGACCGATCCGCGCCACCAGCTCGTCGGCCATGCCCACGGGCAGGAACTGCGACAGCTTCTGCCGGTCGTCGATGACGCCGAGCGCCCCGTACTCGGCGTCGGTGAGGCTGACCGCGGCCTCCACGATGCTCCGCAGGACCTGCGGGAGTTCGAGGTCGCGGCCGAGGTCCATCACCGCGGTGAGCAGTCCGTGCATCCGGTCGGGGACGTCGATGCGAGGCCAGGGCGGGCGCGCGTGGGTCGCTGTGTCGGGCATGCGTGGTGATCGGCTCTCGTCATCGTTCGGGTCCTGCTCGGGTCCTGTCCTCCGCGGCTCGCGCCGGGGCGGCTTCCCGCCGTGCAGCGTACGCGTGGTGCACGCGGCGGGGTGAGGGCCGTTCGGCCCTGCCTCGCGGAACGCCGGAGGACTGTTCGACCCTATCGGGCCCCGGGTGCCCTCCGCCGATCATGTGGCGGCGGCCGGGAAGCGCCCGAGGCAGCCCCCGTTCGAGGACGCTTCCCGGCCCGTTGGCACTGCACGTGGAATTGGAGGTCGTCGTCCGGTGGACGAGGCACGCAGCATTCAGATGAAGGCCGGGGAGACACGTCTCCCGGAGCCCGCCGAGGGCCCCGCGCGGCCGGTCCGGCCCTCGTGGGTGGGGTGGCTGACGACCACCGACCACAAGCAGATCGGCACGCTCTACCTCTGCTCGGCTCTGTTCTTCTTCGTCATCGGGGGTGTCATGGCCCTGATGATGCGCGCGGAGCTGGCGCGCCCCGGCACGCAGATCATGTCGAACGAGCAGTTCAACCAGGCGTTCACCATGCACGGCTCGATCATGCTGCTGCTCTTCGCCATGCCTCTCTTCACGGGCTTCGCGAACTGGATCATGCCGCTGCAGATCGGCGCGCCGGACGTCGCCTTCCCCCGCCTGAACATGCTGGCCTACTGGCTCTACCTCTTCGGCTCGCTGATAGCCGCCGGCGGCTTCCTCACCCCCGGCGGGGCCGCGGACTTCGGCTGGTTCCTCTACGCGCCGCTCTCCGACGCCATCCACTCGCCCGGCCTCGGTGCCGACCTGTGGATCATGGGCGTCGCCCTCTCCGGTTTCGGATCCATCGCGGGCGCGGTCAACTTCATCACCACGATCATCTGCATGCGCGCCCCGGGCATGACCATGTTCCGGATGCCGATCTTCACCTGGAACGTGCTGCTCACGTCCCTGCTGGTGCTGATGGTCTTCCCGGTCCTCGCCGCGGCGCTCTTCGCCCTCGAATGCGACCGGAAGTTCGGCTCGCACGTCTTCGACGCGGCGAACGGCGGAGCGCTGCTCTGGCAGCACCTCTTCTGGTTCTTCGGACATCCCGAGGTGTACATCCTGGCCCTGCCGTTCTTCGGCATCATCTCCGAGGTCGTCCCGGTCTTCAGCCGCAAGCCGATGTTCGGCTACATCGGTCTGGTGGCCGCGACCATCGCGATCGCCGGTCTGTCCGTGACCGTGTGGGCGCACCACATGTACGTCACCGGTGGCGTGCTCCTCCCGTTCTTCTCCTTCATGACGTTCCTCATCGCCGTTCCGACCGGCGTGAAGTTCTTCAACTGGATCGGAACGATGTGGAAGGGCTCGCTGTCCTTCGAGACCCCGATGCTCTGGGCCGTCGGCTTCCTCATGACCTTCACCTTCGGTGGTCTGACCGGCGTCATCCTGGCCTCGCCCCCGATGGACTTCCACGTCTCCGACTCGTACTTCGTCGTCGCGCACTTCCACTACACGCTGTTCGGCACGGTCGTGTACGCGATGTTCTCCGGCTTCCACTTCTGGTGGCCGAAGTTCACCGGCAAGATGCTCGACGAGCGCCTCGGCAAGATCACGTTCTGGACCCTCACGGTGGGCTTCCACGCCACCTTCCTCGTCCAGCACTGGCTCGGCGCCGAGGGAATGCCGCGCCGGTACGCCGACTACCTGAACGCCGACGGCTTCACCGCCCTCAACACCGTGTCCACCATCGGCTCCTTCCTCCTCGGCCTGTCCTTCCTGCCGTTCTTCTACAACGTCTGGAAGACCGGCCGGTACGGGAAGCGCGTCGAGGTCGACGACCCGTGGGGGTACGGCCGTTCACTGGAGTGGGCGACGTCCTGCCCGCCGCCGCGGCACAACTTCCTCACCCTGCCGAAGATCCGCTCCGAGTCCCCCGCGTTCGACCTCCACCATCCGGAGATCGCCGCCCTCGACCGACTGGAGAACAAGCCGGACGAGGCGGTGAGCCACCGGTGACCCCGGCCGTGCTCGCCCTGGGCATGGGTGCCGTGACCGCCTCCGGCTGCGTCTGGTACGTACCCGCGCTCGTCGACCTGCGCGCGGGCGCCGACCGACCCGCCTCCCGCCGCCTGGCGGCGACGGCGTGCGTCACCGGCTGGGCCACGGCCGGTGTGACGGCCCTGCTCCTCCTCCTGGGAGTTCAGGCCCCGCTCCTCCTGGCCGGGGCGGCCGCCGGTGCCACGACGAGCGCCACGGTGCGCGCGTGCGCGGTGGTACGTCGCCACCGCGAGGTACGGGAGGACGCGGCCTGCTGGGCGGCCCTGGACCTGGGGAGGAGCAGGGACCGGGACTGATGTGGCGCCGTTCGGCCCGGCTCCCCCACGCGGTGGGGCGGGGAGCGCCAGGGCCGAACGGCCCTGCCTGATGGGGCCGGACGGCGGAGGGACCGCGGTGCGAGACTGACGTGCCTTCGGCCGGGGCGGTGACACGGTACACACGGCAGGGAAAGAGCCAGCACTTGAGCACCCTCACAAGCGACGCGTACGACGAGTACCACGCGCTCCTCGCGCGCCAGGACGCGATGCGGCTGCGTCAGCGGCTGCTGCAGCCGGCGGGAAGCGTCCGGCCGGCGGAGTCGGGGCACTCGTACGACGGAGTCCGCGATCAGGAGACGATCAGGCGGCATCTGCCGCTGGTGACCCCGTTCAGCGAGCTCATCGATCACCTCTATCAGGCGATGTTCGAGCAGCACCCGTATCTGCGGGGGCTGTTCCCCGACTCGATGGAGTTCCAGCGGGCCCATCTGGAACGCGCCTTCTGGTACCTGATCGACAACCTGGACCGGCCGGACGAGGTGGCCGACTTCTGCTTCCGTCTGGGCCGCGACCACCGCAAGCTGGGGGTACGGCCCGTGCACTACGAGGTGTTCGAGTCCTCGCTCGTCTCCGCCCTGCGCCGCAGCGCGGCAGAGTGGTGGGCCGAGGAGCTGGAGCGGGCCTGGGTGCGGATGGTGCGGTTCGCGGTCGCGGCCATGGTCGACGGCGCGCACGAGGCGCTGGCCGAGCCCGCCTCCTGGAACGCGACGGTGACGGAACACCGGCGGTGCGGTCCCGGAGTCGCCGTCCTCCGGGTCCGCACCGCGGAACCCTTCCCGTACCGGGCCGGACAGTACGCCCGGCTGGAGTCCCCGCTGCTGCCGCACGCCTGGCGGCCGTACAGCGTCGCCTGCGCGCCCCGGACGGACGGGGAGCTGGAGTTCCACGTCCGCCGGACGGGCCCGGGCGGGGTGAGCGACGCGTTGGTGGCACGCACCCGCGTGGGCGATCAGCTGCGCCTCGGGCCGGCGCAGGGAAGGATGACGCTCGACGACGCCCCGCCGGGGGACGTGCTGATCGTCGCGGGCGGAACCGGATGGGCCACCGCCAAGGCGCTCCTGGACGACCTGGCCGCGCGCCGGCCGCGCGACCGGCGCGCGCACGTGTTCCTCGGCTCCCGCACCCTGGACGACCTGTACGACACGGTCGCCCTCTCCGAGCTGGAGTCCCGCCACTCCTGGCTGCGCGTCACCCCGGTGATCGGTGAGGGCCCCGGGTCCACCGAGGACGGCTCGCTCACCGAGGCTCTGGCCCGTCACGGCGACTGGTCCGGACACGTCGCCTACGTGAGCGGGCCGCCCGTCATGGTCTCCACCGTCGCACGACACCTCGCCGCGACGGGCCTGGCCTCGGACCGCGTACGCCACGATCCGCTCGACGTCACGCCGTCCCGCCCCGTCCGTCCCGCACTGAGCACCGGCTGAGGCCCCGCGCCTCGCGGACGGCCTTCTCGGTGGCGTGATGATCCACCGCATAGGGTGACCATGCGCCCGGGGGCCGTACGAGGGCTTCCGGCGGAGAGAAACGAGACTGCGATGAGCGAACCGACGAAGCCCGAGATCGTCCTCCCGGAGGGCGACGCTCCCACCGAGCTGACCATCCGCGACCTCGTCGTCGGGGACGGGCCCGAGGCGAAGCCGGGCAACGTGGTCCAGGTTCACTACGTCGGGGTCACCTTCGAGTCCGGCAAGGAGTTCGACGCCTCCTGGGACCGGGGACAGCCGTTCAAGTTCGCCGTGGGCGGTGGCAGGGTCATCAAGGGCTGGGACCGCGGGATCAGGGGCATGAAGGTCGGCGGCCGGCGCGAGATCGTCGTTCCCCCGCGCCTCGGCTACGGCAAGCAGTCGCCCACGCCGCTGATCCCGGCGGGCTCGACGCTCGTCTTCGTGGTGGACCTGCTGTCCGTCGCCGTCTGAGGACGGCCGCGGGCGAGGGAGGGCGTCGTGATCGACGGACAGCTGCGTGTGGTGCTGGCCGAGGACTCCGTGATCCTGCGGGACGGCATGGTCGAGTTGCTCGGCTCCCGGGGCTGCCGGGTGGTGGCCACCGCCGGGACGGCCCCCGAACTGGTCGCCTCGGTCGACGAACACCGGCCCGACGTGGCCGTGGTGGACATCCGCATGCCGCCCACGCACACCGACGAGGGCATCCGCGCCGCCGTCGAGATCCGGGCGCGGACGCCCGAGGTCGGCATCCTGGTCTTCTCCCAGCACAACGAGACCGTCTGGGCCTCCCGGCTGCTGGCGGACGGTGCGGCGGGCGTCGGGTATCTGCTGAAGGAGCGCGTCGCCCGCACCGACGAGTTCGTGGAGGCGCTGCACAGGGTCGCCGACGGGGGCACGGCGCTCGACCCGGAGGTGGTCACCGGGCTGATGCGGGGTGGGCGGCGCGGCCGGGTGGAGACGCTGACGGCGCGCGAGCGCGAGGTGCTGGAGCTGATGGCCCAGGGCCGTTCCAACCGCGCCATCGCCGCGTCGCTGGTGGTGTCGGAGCGGGCCGTGGAGAAGCATGTCGCCGCCGTCTTCCTGAAGTTCGGCCTGCGGGCGACGGACACCGACAACCGGCGTGTGAAGGCCGTCCTGGCGTACCTGGCCGAGAGCACCGGCTGAGCAACGCTCACAGACGCGACGGCAGTTCGGCGGTGACCGTGGTGGGCCCGCCGGGCGGACTGTCGACGGTCAGGACGCCGTCCACCGCCGCCAGCCGCTCGGCCAGACCGGTCAGGCCGGTCCCGGCACCGGGCGCCGCACCGCCACGCCCGTCGTCGCGCACGGTCAGCCGGACCCGCCCGCCGGCGGCGCTCGCCCCGAGCTCCGCCGAACGCGCACCGCTGTGTCTGGCGACGTTGGTGAGCAGTTCGGCGGCGCAGAAGTAGACGGCGCTCTCGACCGCCGGTTCCAGACGTTCCCGCAGGTCGAGGTGGACGGAGACCGGAACCGGCGAGGTGGCGGTCAGGCCGGGCAGCGCCTGGGCGAGGCCCCCGTCGAGCGCGACCGGCCGGATGCCCCGGGTGAGTCCGCGCAGTTCGGTGATGGTGTCGTCGGTCTGGCCGCGGGCACGCTCCACCAGGCCGCGCGTCCGCGCCAGGTCCGGGCCCTCGGCGGTGGCGAGCGCGTCGTCGGCCAGCGAGAGGGTGATGGCCAGGGCGACGAGACGGGCCTGGGTCCCGTCGTGCAGATCGCGCTCCAGGCGGTGCAGCCGGTCGGTGTTCTCCGCGAGCAGCACGGCGCGGGCCGCCTCCAGCTTCCTGACCCGCTGCTGTGCTGGGGCGGGGCTGAGCAGCAGTCCGGCAAGCCGCCGGTTCGCACCGCTCAGCGCCCTGATCGTGCCGGGCACCGCGACGAGCAGCAGAAGCCCCAGTGGTACGGAGACGGCGTCCGCCCAGCCGAACGGCCGCGGCTCCGGCTCCAGGAGCCGGGCCCAGAGCGGGAATCCGATCAGCCAGCCGCAGCCGAGGGGCAACGCCACCGCCGCGACGAACCCCAGGACACCGAGCGGCAGCCGCAGGACCAGGTAGAGCAGGGTCCGCCAGCCGACCGGATCGGTCAGTACGGCACGGCCGCGGGCGACCGAGCCGGTGGGACGGGGTGGCGCGGCCGGCGCCTCGATCCGCTCCCCGAGCAGTCTGCCGACGAGCCGTCGGTGCAGCGAGCCGAGACCACGCGCGCCCAGGAGAGCGGCGACCACGAAGGGCAGGCCCAGCACCGTCAGCGACAGCAGTACGCCCGCGTACAGGACGGCGATCGCGTACACGCCGCAGAGCAGCGCGAGGGGCAGCCCGAGGACGGCGAAGAGCCATTCACCGGCCTGTACGGAGAGCCGTTCGCCGCCCCGTACGGAGGACCGTTCGCCGCCCCGTACGGAGGACCGTGCACCGCCCCGTACGGAGGACCGTGCACCGCCCCATACGGAGGACCGTGCACCGCCCCATACGGAGGACCGTGCACCGCCCCATACGGGGAGCCGCTCCTCCGCCCCTGCGGAGAGCCGTTCGCGGGCCCCGGCAGAGAGCCGAGACCTCTGCTCGGCCGCCGCCGTCCCCGCGCGGGCCCCGCCCTCGGCCGGGCGCGCCCCGCCCTCGGCCTCCACTCTCCCCGCGCGGGCCCCGTCCGCCCCCACGTCCCCGGGAGCGGACCTCCCGCCGTGCTCAGCCACCGCCGCCACCCACCCGTTCCGCCGCCGGGCCGCGGACCGCCCGCATCCCGGTGACCAGGATGACGGGGACCGTCAGCGCCGCCGCGCCCGCCACGATCCACCCGCAGGCGGCCATCGGGACGGTCGGTGCCGCCGAGCCGGTCACCGCCGTACTGAAGGCGGCGGACGCGGCCCCCGCGACCGTGGCGCCGAGCAGCACCCCCACCACCGTGGTCAGCACCGCCTCCACGGTCAGCATGCGCAGCAGCTGCGACGACGTCGCGCCGACCAGGCGCAGCATGGCGAACTCTCGGCGCCGGCCGGCGGTCACGGCGACCAGGGTGTTGACCGTGGAGACGGCCGCGAAGGAGACCAGCAACGCCAGCTCGCTCTGGCGCAGCCAGACGTCGGTGGCCGAGGTGACGCTGGTCGCCGTCGTGCCCGGAGCGTTCCCGGCGGTACTTGTCATGATCGACATGGTGCCCGACAGGCCCACGAGCAGTGCGACGGGCACCACGGCGGACGAGAGCCTCCGCGCGTACCCGCGCAGGTTGGCATCGGCCAGCCACCCCGTACGGGGTGCGAGCAGCCGGACCGGCGCGCCCGACACGGCCGCCAGGAGGCGCGCCGCGAGCGGCCCGAGCAGGGCAACCGCGACCAGCAGCACCAGCGAACCGAGCAGTGCCGCCTGCCCCGCCTTGTCCGCCTGTTCCACCGGCCGCGTCGCCGCGAGCCGCAGCAGCACGGCGCCGCCCGCGAGAGCGGCGACGCCGGCGAGCAGGCGTGGCGCCCCGGTGCGGCCGTGCTCGGTCGCGCTCGCGGTGAGGGCGGCCGCGGGTGCGATCAGGGAGATCCGCCGGGCGGCGACGGCCGAGGCGGCCAGGCCGACGGCGAGGGCGGCGGCGAGGGCGGCGGCGAGTGCCACCAGGAGGGGCAGGAAGGTCTCCGGCACGCGCAGGCCCGGCGCGGCCATGCCCCGTCGCTGGAGCTCGGCGAGGAAGCGGCCCGCCGCGGCCGTGCCGACGGCCCACGCCGGCGCGGCGACCACCAGCGTCGTCGCGACGACCTGGACGCGGACCAGGCGCCGCGTCTGGCGGGGTGTCGCCGCGATGGTGCGCAGCAGGGCGAGTTCACGGTGCTGCTGCCGGAGGGCGAAGCCGAGCGCGTTCACCACGACGAAGAAGGCGACCAGGACGGCGATCTCCCCGAACGCGCCCGCGATCACCATCAGTCCGGGCCCGACGTCCGCTTTTTGCACGGCGTCGCCGGCGGTGAGGTCGGCGGCGAACAGCAGGCCGAACATCGTGACGGTGGTGATGGCCAGGAAGAGCGCGACGGCGAGGCCGACGAAGGAGGCCGGACGGCGGCGCAGCGGCCCGAGGGCGAGCGTGATCACCGGGCTCACCCGCCCAGCCGGCTCAGGCGTTCGCCCACCTGTGCGGCGGAGGGTCGGTCGAGTTCGTCGACCAGCACGCCGTCGGCGAGCAGCAGCACCCGGTCCGCGTATCCGGCGGCGACCGGATCATGGGTCACCATCACGCAGGTCTGCCCCTCCTGGTCCACCCCGGTACGCAGCAGGGCGAGGATCTCGTGGCCGGTGGCCCGGTCGAGCGCGCCGGTCGGCTCGTCGGCGAAGAGCACCTGCGGGCGGGAGACCAGCGCGCGGGCGATGGCCACGCGCTGCTGCTGTCCGCCCGACAGCTGCCCGGGCCGATGCCTTTCGCGCCCGGCCAGCCCGACCCGGGCGAGCGCGTCGAGCACCCGGCCCCGGTCGGGGCGTGCGCCGGCCAGCCGACCGGGGAGCTCGACGTTCTGGGCGACGGTCATCGCCGGCATCAGGTTGAACGCCTGGAACACGAACCCGACCCGGCTGCGCCGCAGTTCCGCCAGCCGCCGTTCGGGCAGCCGGGAGATCTCGGTGGTGCCCCACCGGACGGAGCCGCCGGTGGGCCGGTCCATCCCCGCGAGGCAGTGCAGCAGGGTGGTCTTGCCGGAGCCCGAGGGTCCCATCACCGCCGTGAACGTGCCGGGCGCGAGCGCCACCGACACCCCGTTCAGCGCCCGCACGGCCGCCCCGCCCCGCCCGTACACGCGGTGCAGGTCCTCCGCCCGCGCGACGGTTCCCGTATCGATGTCCCTCGCCGTTTCGATCATGTACTCATCGTCGGCGGGCCGGGGGTCTGCGGGCGATGGTGCCCGCCCCCGAACCCGAGGTTCGGGAAACCGAACCCCCTGGGTGAGATGCCGGCGAAGCACCGGGCGAGCAGGGGCATCAGTCCTGCTGATGCGCCGTGCAGCAGACCTCATTGGACGTGATCGCGGCCGCGGCTCCAGGATGGCCGCATGACCGTCTCCTCTGCCATCGCTTCCTTCGCCGTCGTGGCCGGCATGCTGACCATCATGCCGGGCCTCGACACCGCTCTGGTGCTGCGCTCCGCCATCACCCTGGGCAGGCGCCGGGCGTTCGCCACGGCGCTGGGGATCCTCTCCGGCGTGCTCGTGTGGGGCGTGGCCGCCGCCGTCGGCGCCTCGGCGGTGCTCACGGCGTCCCGACTGCTGTACGACGTGCTGCGCGTGGCCGGTGCCGTGTATCTGGCGTGGCTGGGCATCGGCATGATCCGCCGGACGCTCAAGGAGCGCGGCCGGGCCTCGGCGGGGGACGCGGCGGACGGAGCGGGGGCCACGGCCTCGGAGGCGACGTGGGCGCGGGCCTGGGCGCGCGGGCTCGGCACGAGCCTGCTCAACCCGAAGAACGGCGTCTTCTACATGGCGATGCTGCCCCAGTTCATCCCCAGTGGCGCCCCGCATCTGCTGATGGGGGTCGTCCTGGCGGCCGTGCACGACCTGGAGGGGCTGGTCTGGTTCAGCGCGCTGATCTTCGGCACCCAGCTCGTCCGCCGGTGGCTGAACCGCGCCTCGGTGCAGCGGGTCATCGACTCGGTCACCGGTGCGGTGCTCGTCGGCTTCGGCATCAAGCTGGCGCTCGGGGACAACTGACCGCTGGGACGGGCCGGCAGGAACGGCTGACGGACCTGACCCTGCCTGGGCCGTAGTTCACCCGGAGTCCTCCTGGTTTCCGGCGCTCACCGCCACGATCTCGGCCCGGCGCGCCCGGGCCCAGGCGTAGTCCGGGTCCATGGCGAGTGCCCGGTCCAGGTCGGCGAGGGCCAGGTCGCTGCGGCCCAGGGCGTGCTGGGCGAGGGCGCGGCTGCCGAGCGCCCAGGTGTAGGCGGGGTCGAGTTCCAGGGCACGGTCGTACTGGGCGACGGCCTCCGCGTACCGGCCTCGTTCCCGTAGCGTCTCGCCCCGCTCGCCCATCAGCCAGGGGTCTTCCGGCGAGAGGTCCTGTGCCCGGTCCAGGTCCACGAGTCCGCCGTCGGTGTCGCCCAGCGCGCGCCGGAGTCGTGAGCGCCGTACGAGGGCCCATATGTAGTCGGGTTCCAGGGCCAGTGCGCGGTCGAGATCCGTCAGCGCCTCGTGCGGGCGGCCGAGGCGGCGCAGCACGTCGGCCCGGCTGGCCAGCGCCCAGGTCGTCGTGGGTGCGATGTCGAGGGCCCGGTCGAAGTCCGCGAGGGCTTCGTCCAGGCGGCCCGCCACGCGGTACGTCTCGCCGCGGTGGCCTATGGCCCGCTCCCCGTCGGATGCCAGGGCGCAGGCCCGGTCGTGGTCCTCCAGGGCCCTGTCGAACGCCCCCAGGTCGCGATGGATGACCGCCCGCCCCGTGTACGGCCGGGGAGCCTGCGGTGCCAGCTCGATCGCCCGGTCGTAGTCGGCGAACGCCTCCGCGTACTGCCTGCGCAGCCGGTGCGCCTGGCCTCGGACCCACAGCGCCTTGGCCCGCTCGTAGTCGGCGAGTCCCGCCTGGCGGAGGAGCATGTCGAGGACCGTGATCGTGCCGCGTTCCTCGTCCCGCAGCGCGGCGAGGAGCCCGGTCCCCCACTCGCGCAGTACGGCCGCGTCGCTGTCGTCGCCCGCCGCCGCGACGGTGTCCGCCCAGCGGCGGGCCACCTCGGGTCCCTCGTCGCAGGCGTCGATGCCGTCGCGCAGTACCGCGGGCAGCACCTCGCGCGGGTTCGCGCACAGCTGGTGGTACGTCTCCTCCAGGCGCGCCGCCCGCCAGCCTTCCTCGGACCAGCGCAGGTGGGGGGCGAGGCCCTGGCCCTCGGTCTCCCGGCGGCCGGAATGGCACTGCGCGAGCCGTTCGTGCGCGGCCCGCCAGCGGTCGGCGGAGGTGGTCCGCTGCAGGCGCAGCATCGGGGCCCGTACGACGTCGTGGTACTGCGCCCGGCCGCCGCGGACGTCGACGAACGGCAGGGCGCGCAGCCAGCCGAAGAGGTGGGCGGCGGGCTCGCCGGCCACCGCCCGGAAGACGTCCTCGTCCAGGCGGCGCGGGAGCGCCCCGGCGAGGGCGGCCGCCCTGCGCACCGGGTCGCCCTCCCATTTCAGGAACCGTTCGACCGCCGTGGTGCTCGGGTCGTCGACGGCGCCGGCCTGCGCCGCGCTCTCCGCCAGGGTGGAGACGAGGACGGGCAGGCCGTGGGAGAGCCGCAGCACGTCCCGCACCACGGACTCGCTCTGCACGCCGCGCCCGCTGAGGAAGGCGCGGGTCTCGGACTCGGAGAACGGTGCCAGGGGCAGGTCCACCACGAGGTCGGCCCAGTCGGCCCAGTACGCCGGGTCGAGGGACCGTTGGCCCGCGAGGGTCACGACGACGTTGCCGGGCAGCGCCCCGTACCGCTCGCCGGCCAGCAGGTCGCACAGCCAGCGGTCGAGGAACGGCGCGGTCCGCTCGTACGTGTCCAGGAACAGCGCCACCCAGGGGACCTGCTCGGCGACCCGGCCGACCTCCGCCACGAACACCGGGGTGAGGACCGACACGGGGTCGAGGACCAGCTGGACGTCGTCGTGGCTGCGCAGCCGGGCGCTGAGCACGGTGCGCAGCCGGTCGGCGCCCTCGGCGACCTGGGCGGGATCGAGGGCGCCGGCGAACGCTCCGACGACCGGGAGCATGCCCAGCCCGGTGAGCGCCGCCTGGGCGGTGACGCGCGCGGCCGGGGACGGGGCGCCCTGGTCCGTCGCGTCACCGCCGGGCGTGCCGAGGGCGGACTCGGCCTCGTGCCGGCGCTGCCGGTAGGTGTTGAGGAGCCGGTCGACCGCCTTCAACGGGTGTCCGAGCTCACCGGACCGGGCGCTGACCGCCGCGATGACCTCCACGGCACCGCTCACCGAGTCGTCGGTGAGCACGGTCAGCGCCTGGTGCTCGCGCGCGATCCGCTCCAGCTCCCGGAGCAGGGACGACTTGCCGATGCCGGCGTTGCCCCGTACGTGGAAGAGGAAGCGGTACGCCGGGTCGTCGGTTCCCAGGGCGAAGTTCCGGCGGTACGCGTCGAGTTCCGCCGTCCGCCCGAGGAACGCCGCGCGCCTGCGGCGCTGGATCAGCTCACGCATGGACGGTCTCGGGGAATGAGGGGCAGCGGCCATGCGCCCCAGTCTGGCAGCAGGGCGGCGGCTCCGGAGGGAGTCGCCGCGAGAAACCGGACCGGGCGGTCGGCGGGCGCGTCCTAGTCGGCGAGCAGCGCCTCCACCGTGGAGACCGGATTCCACTCGGGGTCGAGGCCGCTCAGCCGCTGGGCGACCCGGTGCCAGGACGCCGGGTTCGTGCCGAGTCTGGAGCGGAGGAGGTCCGCGAGGACGGTGCGGGCCTCGGCGGCCTCGGGGGGCGCGTCCGTGCGGCGGGCGGCGCCGCCCAGGTACGCGAGCAGGCGCGCGGCCGGGGTCGCGAGGCGCACCAGGTCCGCGCCGTCGAGGAGCCCCGCCGTGAGCAGGCCGTCCAGTTGGGTGGACGGCGCGCGGTGGAACAGGCCGCCGAGGCCGTGCCGGGCCCGCTCCCGGGTGAGTCGCGGGCTGCCGGGCAGACCCTCGGGGCCGGGCTCCGGCAGCAGTGCCGCATGCCGCAGTCGTACGTCCTCGGGGACGCCGTCCAGGCGGACGATGTCCTGCCAGTTCGGGAGCGGTTCCTGGGCGTGGGCGGCCTCGAGAGCCTCCCAGGGCACGGGTTCACCCGGTGGAAGGGACGTGACGAGGTCACGCGTCTGCGGTGCGTGCCGGGCGCGCCTCAGCTTCCGTACGAGCTTCTCCGGCGCCAGTTCCCGGTCGAGGCGGGCACGGAGGACGGCGGCGGGGTCGGCGGACGCCAGGGCCTTCGCGCACGCGGTGGTGGCGGAGCGCCCCAGCGCGTCCCTGCCCGCGAGCCGCGTCAGCCGGTCGGCGCCCCCGTGCTCAAGGAGCCTCAGGCAGCCGAGCAGTTGAAGCGCGAGGCCGAGCTTCGAGCCCTCTCTTTCGAGCAGTTCCTCCACGAGGTCGGGTTCGGCGGAGCACAGCCACATCAGGCCGCCGGCCGGGCACGCGGATCCCTCGGCACGCCAGTCGGCCAGCACCCGGGCGCCCAGGGACGGCCGCCCGGCGCCGGGCCTCGACCGGGTCACGATCCGGTGGACGATCGGCCGGGGGTTCCAGTGCCGCAGCAGGGCGAGGTCGACCTCGGGGTCGTCGAGGTCGACGAGGCGCTCCACCGCGCCGCTCCGCTCCATCCAGCGGGACTGGGCCGCGAGGACGCGCAGAGCGTCGGGGTCGCGGCCCGCGAGCAGCCGGTCGAGGGCGGTGCGCGGTGTGCTGTCGTGGCGCAGCAGGTACGCGGCGAGCAGCCAGGGCGCGTCGGGTCCGAGCCGGGGCAGCACGGCGTCGACCACTTCGGCGTCGGCGAGGCAGAGCAGGGTGCCCGCCGGCCAGGCCCACAGGTGGTCGCCGTGTTCCAACAGGCTGATCGCCTCGTCGGGCGTGCCCGGCCTGGGCCTGCCGATGGGCGGCTCGGCGCCGGCTGCTGGACCGGGACCGTCCTTCGCGCGCTCCAGCGATTCCGTCCAGGTCAGCCCTTCCGAGGCTGCTTCGGAGGCCGAAACGGTCGCGGCCACGCGGAGCCAGGCGTCGGGGTCGGTGCCGAGATCGGCGCGGAGCCGGCGGGCGAGCGCGGCCCGCCACGCGTCGGCGAACGCGAGCCGCTGCCAGTCGTAGGGCAGCAGGAGCAGGCGCCTGGCGGGCAGGAGGTCGAGCAGTTCGTCGGCGGGCAGCACGCCCTGCGCGTAGGCGTGTTCGGTGTGCTGCGCGTCGTAACCGATCGGCCCGGGGATCAGCGCACGCAGCTGCGCGAGGCCGGGGGCCTCGTACGCGAAGCCGGTCCGGGAGGCGGGCACGCCGTGGGCGGCGCAGGCGTCGGTGAACCAGCGCGGGGTGGCAAGGCCGGGAGCGGTCGCCTGCTCGTACGCGGTCAGGGCGCGCAGCACTTCGGGGTCCTCCGGCCGGGGCGCACCGTCCGGGGCGAGGGAGTACAGCAGGTCGAGTGCGGCCAGGGCGTGCACACGGTGGCCCCGGTGGAGGGCGAGGGGTGAGGGTTCCGAGGCCGGTGGTGCGGGCTCGGACGGGGGATCGGCCTCGTGAACGACCTCACCCGTGACCTCGTCCGGGGCCTTCCCCGCTTCGACGATCAGTTCCTCGACCGTGCCCCCGTGTTCGGGCAGCAGGGCATCGAGCTCCGTCCAGGCCCGCCCCCTCTCCCCCAGATGGGTCTCCGTCAGGGCGTGCAGGTCGGCGGCCGCCGCCGTGCCCAGCAGGTTCCGTTCGGCGAGGCGGGCGAGCGCGGTCAGGGCGTGGGCGGCGGGGCGAGCGGTGCCGATCAGCTCGGCCGGGTCGAGGAGCCCTGCCGCCGCCATGCCCTCCGCCCAGTCGGCGGCGCTGTGGTCGAGCGCCTCTGCCGCGAGCCGCTGTGCGGGCGGGGTGCTGTTCCCCGCGCGGCGGCCCCCGGCCCGCCACGGCTCGTTGAGGACGCTCAACCGGAACGCCCGGCGCTGCGTATCGCTCGCCGCCTCGTGACGGGCGAGCTCCTCGCAGGCCTTGGGCATGAACGGGGTCGCGGCATGGGCCGCGGCGAGCGCGTCGAGATCGTGGGCGTACGGCTCGGACAGCAGGTCACGCAGGGTGCTGGTGCCCCGGGCGGTGGCGAGCAGCGCGGGCAGCCGGGCCGGGTCCTCGTACGGCTCGGTCCCCGCGCGCAGTCGACGTCGTCCGGTGCCGTCCGGTGCGGCGAGTGCCTCGTTGACCGTGCCCACGACGGCCGGGTTCAGCAGGGACGCCAGTGCGGGGTCGTCGAGCAGGGTGCGCACGGCGTCCGGGCCGGTCCGCTCCCAGATCCTCAACAGGGCGTACTGCTGCGCGGCTTGACGTACGCCCCACCGCAGGGCCGGCACCACGAGCTGCGGGTCGCCCGAGACGAGCAGCGGGGTGAGCCAGGTGCGCGGGACCTTGCCGTGCGGCGCCGTCAGCTCGGTGCGCAGCGCGTCGTCGAGCGGAACGGTGTCGCGCCGCTCGACGACGGTGCGGCGCAGGGACTGGGTGGTGCGCGGGTTGCGATAGACGGCCGCGGCGACCTGAGCGTCGCCGACCATGACCAGCCGGGCCAGGGCCCGGGTGTCGAGCCGGGGATGGCGGGCCAGGGCGGCCCGGGTGCGGGTGTCGCCGTGGTCGACGACGGCGTCGACGAGCGCGGGCGCCGGGAGGGTCCCGCCGGCGAGCAGCTCCGTCGTCACCCGCTCGGGCAGGGCGGCGAACGCGGCCGCGGCATGCCGCGGCTCCGAGTGCTCCAGGAGCAGGCCGAGCGTGCGGTGGACGCTGCGGGGCGCGGGCGGAGCGAGCGGGCCGTCGGACGCCGACGTCACCGGCGGCGCGGCAAGCAGATCGAACAGACCGTCACGATGCCCGGCCAGCGCGTCGTGCAACGCGCGCCAACGGGCCGTGTCCGCACCGAGATGGCGCCCCGTCGACTCTCTGAGGAGCGCGGCCGTCTCGTCGTCGACCCCACCCGCTGCGTCGACGTCGGCCGCCACCGAGCGCGCGGGCCGCGCCTGCTCCAGCGCCCGCAGTGCGCCACCACGCGGCGCGCCCGCCCCCTCGGGGTCCCGCCGTGCCGCCCCGAGCACCTCGCGCAGCAGCCGCTCAGCGTCTCCCACCTGCGTCTCCGTCATGGTCGCCATGCTAGGTACGAGCACTGACAGTCGCGGTCGCCGATGATGGGGCGGGCCCGTCCGACGGCTTGTGCGCCCTCTGGACTCACTCCTGGTGCCACACCAGGGTGTAGCGCCAGAACAGCCGACGGCGCAGCCGTGCGCCGGGCAGCACGCGTCGGGCCTCGTGGACGATCTCGGCGAAGCCCATGGTCGCCGGTCGGACCGGAGCCGTCATCGAGGCCGGCGGGCATGCGGTCCGGCCCTTGTTCTTGAGCCAGCCCGTGGCGGCGTTCAGCGGAATGGCGGCGGCACCGAGCAGATGGTCGACGGGGGTTCGCGCGCTCCAGAGACCGACCACCACCAGGGTCCCTCCGGGCGCCAGGTGTCGGCGGAAGTGGGTGAGGGCCTCGGTGAACGGCAGGTGATGCAGGGCGGCGACGCAGGTGATGACGTCGTACGAAGGCGCGGGGAGCTCGCCGAGCGCGTCCGTGACGCCGTAGGTCACCGGAGCGTCCGGAGGGGTCAGCTCGCGTGCCCGGGCCACGATCGCCTCGTCGCGGTCGATCCCGTCCACTGCCCTGGCGCGTGTGGCCAGCAGCCGGGCCAGGTCGCCGGTGCCGCAGCCGACGTCCAGGGCCGGGCCGAAGCCGCGCGGGAGCTGCCGCATGATCCACCGGTGATAGTGGGCGTTGTGGTCCCAGGGGTGGGCGGCGTTGAACCGGCCGAGGGCAAGCAGGAGTCCGCTCCGCGGTGTCGTCATGCGGTCCACTCCATCAGACGGGTCGGCGGCCCCCGGGACCGAGGCGGCACGGCCGCCACGCTCCCGATCTCCTACGCTTGCGGAATCGGTGATCTTCGTGAACGGCTGGGCGGCCGCACCATGCGCGCCTCGAAAGGAATGCTCATGAATCTGCCGGCATCGGGCAGGCGCGTGCTCGTCAGTGGTGCGTCGCGTGGCCTCGGGCGCGCGGTGGCCCAGGCGTTCGCGGCCAACGGCGACCGGGTCGTCGTCCACTTCGGCTCGCGTGTCGACGAGGCGCGCGCGACCTTGGCGTCCCTCACCGGCGCCGGTCACGTACTGGTCGGCGGCGACCTCACGGACCCGACGGGGGCGGCTGCCGTGGTGGACATGGCGGCGGAGGCGCTCGGCGGGGTCGACGTGCTGGTGAACAACGCGGCGGTGAACGTCCGCCATCCTCTGGCGGAGACGCCGTACGAGGAGTGGGTGGCGGTGTGGCAGCAGCACGTGGCGGTGAACCTGCTCGCCACCGCGAATCTGAGTCATCTCGCCGGCCGGCTCATGATCGAGCAGGGCACGGGCGGCCGGATCGTGAACATCGGTTCCCGGGGCGCGTTCCGGGGCGAGCCCGACCACCCGGCGTACGGGGCGACGAAGGCCGCCGTGCACTCGCTGGGCCAGTCACTCGCGGTCTCGCTCGCTCCGTACGGGATCGGCGTCGCCTCGGTCGCCCCCGGCTTCTTCGCCACCGAGCGCGTCGCACCGCGCCTGGAGGGGCCCGAGGGCGAGTCGATCCGGCAGCAGAGCCCGTTCGGCCGGGTGGGCACGGCCGAGGAGATCGCGGCGGCGGTGCTCTGGCTCGCCTCCCCCGCCGCCGAATGGTCGTCCGGCACGATCCTCGACCTCAACGGAGCCTCGCACCTCCGGAGTTGAAGACGGCATGTGGGAGGGGTCTCGCCCCTCCCACATGCCCCACTGTCCGCCCTCCGTCACTTCGAGGGCGGACAGCGCGGCTGACGCCCCGTCCCGGAGCCTCGGTCGATCTGAGGGAAGCAGCCGTTGTGCGGGCAGGGTCAGAGCGCGGAGACGTAGTACCGGTCCACCGTCATGCGGGCGTTCGCCGCGGCGCCGGCGCGGGTTCCGGTCGTCTCCCTGGCCAGGGTGTAGAAGGAGTCCACGTAGTCCGGGTCGTCGGTCCACCACGACGTGGGCATGGCGTCGATGATCGCGTCGACGAGCGGGATGTACGCGCCCTGGTCGGTGATCGTCAGCAGGACCGCGGCGAGGGCCTTGGCGAGCGACGAGTAGTTCGTGTCGCCGTCGTCCTCCATGATCACGGCGTCGGCCAGGTTGTACTTGTAGTTCGACCAGTTGACCAGGATCTGGTTCGGGTAGTAGGTCGTGTTCTCGTCGTCGAGGTACGGCATGGTGACCGTGTCGACGCGGACCTTGCCGTCCGTGCCGAAGCCGGTGACGAGGGTGAAGATCTCGGCGTCGCCCTTGAACCAGGGTTCCTGGACGTCCCCGACGCTGATGGACTGGATCCGCGTCGTCCAGAAGCCGGAGTCGGCGGTGGAGAGCGCATGGGCCTCGTCCGTGGCCGGGGTGCCGATCCCCTTCGCGGCGAGTTCCTCGTCGACCACCTTGAGGCCGGCCGCGAGCGCCTTCTGCCCGTCGACGCCGACCAGGTAGACCGGCCGGTCCGGGGTCTTCGCCGCGTCCAGTTCGTGCGCCTTGCCCGCGCTGTCGTAGGCGACGATCGTCTTGGCGTCGTCGTCGGCGGGCGCCGACGCGACCAGGGGCGCGGTCGTGGCGAGGGCGGACTCGGTGACCTTCTGCCCGGCGAGGCTCACCCGCAGCAGGGACGGCGCGCCCTTGCCGAGCCCCTTCGCCTCGGCGACGTCCGCCTCCGCCTCGGCCAGGGTCGTTCGGAAGTCCTTGACCCGCTTGGCGCCGGACTTCGCGGTCAGCGCCAGCAGGTCCACGTCCTTGTTCGCCACGGCCGCTTCGGCCATCTGGCGCTGCCACGCGGGCTCGGCGAGCGAGCGGGCCAGCGCGCGGGCCGTCGCGGCTTCGATCGAGGCGACCGGGGAGGTCCTGGCCGTGTGGGTGGACGTCGCGACGGGAGTGTCGGTCGCCGCCGTGGCCGTGCCCTGAAGGGTGGTCAGGGTCAGTGCTCCCAGCGCGAGACCGGTGAGTGCCGCGCGGAGCTGTCTTCCTGCGAGCAAGGTGTCCTCCAGACAAGGGCGTTGCCCAGGTGCCCGGTCGTTCGGGTTCGGGCATGCCGGAATGCCGCCGTGCGTCGTCGCATGACGGAGGTGCGCGTGCGCGTTCGAGTGCGACGACAGTCTGGGGGATCCTCGTCTACGCGGATAGACGGCCTCTCGGCCATTCATGGGCAGTGGGGAGGGACTGCCGGAAATGTTCTTGCGAGAATGCGCCGGAGGGCGCCCGGGACGACTCCGTCTACTCCACCGGCCAGGTGTGCGCCGGGGCGTTGAGGTGCATGAAGTCGATGTACTGGCTCGTCATCCGACGGAGGGCAGCCGGCCGGTCCAGGTGGGCGACGTCGTGGAGGTGGTGGAACATCTCCGCCTGCCACACGGCCCCGTTGCGGGCGGAGACGCAGCGCTGCTCGACGATGCCGAGCAGCGGTTCCCGCCACTGCGCGTCGAGGCCCAGGGTGTCCAGGCCCCGGTGGGCGAGCGGGAGGAGGCGGCGCAGGACCAGTTCGGTCACGGGCACCTGGCCCGTACCCGGCCAGTAGAGCTCGGCGTCGATGCCGCGGCGTGCCGCCGCGTGCAGGTTGTCCTCGGCGGCCGCGAAGGACATCCGGCTCCACACCGGTCGGTCCTCGTCGACCAGGGCGCGGACGAGGCCGTAGTAGAAGGCGCCGTTCGACATCACGTCCGCGACGGTCGGCCCGGCGGGCAGCACCCGGTTCTCGACGCGGAGGTGCGGGACGCCGTCGACGACCGCGTAGACGGGACGGTTCCAGCGGTAGACCGTGCCGTTGTGCAGGGTGAGTTCGGCCAGGTGCGGGATCTCGCCGCGCTCGAGGGTCTCCACGGGATCCTCGTCGTCGCAGAGCGGCAGGAGCGCCGGGAAGTAGCGGGTGTTCTCCTCGAACAGGTCGAAGACGCTGGTGATCCAGCGTTCGCCGAACCACACGCGGGGCCGCACTCCCTGGATCTTGATCTCGTCCGGCCGGGTGTCCGTGGTCTGCTCGAACAGGGGGATGCGGGTCTCGCTCCACAGTTCCTTGCCGAAGAGGAACGGCGAGTTCGCGGCGAGCGCGACCTGCACGCCGGCGACGGCCTGCGCGGCGTTCCAGTGCGCGGCGAACTGCTCGGGCGCGACCTGGAGGTGGAACTGGGTGCTCGTACACGCCGCTTCGGGCGTGATGGTGTCCGCGTACGTGCGCAGGCGTTCCACGCCGTCGACCTCGATGAGGAGGTCCTCGCCGCGTGCCGCGAAGATCTGGTCGTTCAGGAGGTGGTAGCGCGGGTTCTCGGACAGCGCTTCGCGGTTCACGTCCTCGCGTTCGAGGGTCGGGAGCGTCCCGATCATCACCAGGTGCGCGCCGATGGCGGCGGCCTTCTCCTCGGCGTGGTTCAGGGCGTTGCGGATCTCCCCTTCCCAGGTGTCGGGGCCGCCCGCGGTGAGACGGCGGGGCGGGATGTTGATCTCCAGGTTGAAGCGGCCCAGCTCGCTCGACCAGGCCGGGTCGGCGATGGCCTCCAGGACCTCGGTGCTGCGCATGGCGGGTCTGGAGGTCTCGTCGACGAGGTTCAGTTCGATCTCGAGGCCGACCCGTGGCCGCTCGACGTCGAAGCGGGCTTCGCGGAGCATGCGGGCGAGGACGTCGAGGGAGGCGTGCGTCCTGTCGCGGAAACGGCGACGGTCGTCGCGTGTGAACGTCAGTGCCGGGACGTCACGACCCATCGGATCCTCCCGGGGCTCTGCGGCGCGGATCCTTCTTCCTTCAGCGTGCCACCAGGAGGCCGGCCCCGCCCGGCGCGGGCCGCCTCGGCCCCCTGGCCAGGGCAGAGCCGTGTACGCAGGGCGGTCCGGAGTGACCGAGGGTGGGGCGGGCCGCAGCGCTTTCGCCGGGTGACCCGGTTCACACCGGCGGGCTGTCACGTCCGGTGCGGGTCGCTTGTCCCATGGGCGTCACCGGCACCGAGGCCGGTGCCCGATCCAGGGAGGTTGAGATGACCGACGGCCACCGCATCGTCGTTCTCGGCGCGGGCTACACGGGTATGTTCAGCGCCATCCGGCTGGCTCACCGCACGCGCCGGACCGGCGTGGAGATCACCCTGGTCAACCCGTCGGGCCGGTTCGTCGAGCGGCTGCGGATGCACCAGATCGCGGCCGGTCAGGAGCTGCCCCACCACCGGATCACCGATCTTCTCGACGGTACGGGCGTCAGGTTCGTACGGGGCGCCGCCACCGCCATCGACCCCGAGGCCCGGCGCGTCACCGTCGACGGCGGCACGTCCCTCTCGTACGACACGCTCGTGTACGCGCTGGGCAGCTCCACCGACACCGGTACGGTCCCCGGCGCCGCCGCCCATGCGTTCACGCTGAACAGCCCGGAGGTCGCCGGACGCCTCGCCGCTCGCCTCACCGAGGTCGCCTCGGCCGGCGGCACGGTCACCGTCTGCGGCGGCGGCCTGACCGGCATCGAGGCGGCCGCGGAGATCGCGGAGGCCCACCCCGGTCTTCACGTCACCCTGATCAGCTCGGAGGAGCCCTGCTCCATGATGGGCGACAAGGCCCGCGCGTATCTGCACCGCGCTCTCGGCCGCCTCGGCGTCACGCTGGTGACCGGGGTCCGAGTGGCGAAGGTGCTGCCCGACGCGGTGGAGCTCGCCGACGGGCGGACCCTCCGCTCCGACGCCTGCCTCTGGACCGCCGGAGTCAAGGTCCCGTCGCTGGCCGCCGACGCCGGGATCGCCACCGACGACCGCGGCCTGATCCTGACCGACGCCATCCTGCGCTCGGTGTCCCACCCCCGGATCCACGCGGTCGGTGACGCCGCCGCCGTCCGGCTCGCGTACGGTCAGCTCCACGGCTCCTGCCAGAGCGGGCTGCCGACCGCCCAGTACACCGCCGACACGATCGCACGGCTGGTGCGCGGCAAGTCCGTGAAGCCGTTCCGCTTCGGCTACTTCCACCAGCCCGTCAGCCTCGGCAGGCGAGACGCCGTCATCCAGTTCACGAAGGCCGACTCCAGCCCCGTCGGCATGCGTCTGACCGGGCGCGGCGCCGTCTGGTACAAGGAGTTCGTCAGCGGCAGCCCGCTGACGACGTACCGGTACAGCAAGCGCGTGAACGTCTCCACGATCGTCTCCAGGGGTGGCCGTGCCACCCGCGAGCCCGTGGCATGAACGGCACGTCGGCCGCCGGCGCCGCGCCGCGTTCCTTGCCGTCTCTTTCGCGGCGCCGGCAGCATGATCCGGTGATCTCCACCGGCACCGGGCAGGACCCGTACCTCGAGCACCGCAGGCTGCTGTTCGCCACCGCGTACCGCATGCTGGGCAGCGTCACCGACGCGGAGGACGTCCTGCAGGACGCCTGGCTGAAGTGGAGCACCACGGACCGCGACACGGTCCGACATCCGAAGGCGTACCTGGTGCGCACGGTCACCAACCTCTCGCTCAACCGCCTCGCCTCGGCGCGGGCCACCCGCGAGACGTACGTCGGCCCGTGGCTGCCCGAACCGCTGCCGACATCCCCGGACATCGCCTCGGAGACCGAGTTGGCCGACTCCGTCTCCACCGCCATGCTGGTGGTCCTGGAGACCCTCAGCCCCGTCGAGCGCGCCGTCTTCCTGCTGCGCGAGGTCTTCGGCTACGCGCACGCGGAGATCGCCGAGACCCTGGAGCGGCCCGAGGCGACGGTCCGTCAGATCGCCCATCGCGCCCGTGCGCACGTCCAGGCCCGCCGCCCCCCGTTTCGACACCGACCCCGGGGTGCGGCGGCAGGTCACCGACCAGTTCCTGACGGCCTGCGCGGGCGGCGATCTGAACTCCGTGAGGGAACTGCTCGCCCCGGACGTGGTCGCCTGGTCCGACGGCGGCGGCAAGGTCACCGCCGCCCGTCGTCCGCTCCACGGCGTCGACCACGTCGCGCGCTGGCTGCTCGGTTTCCTGGCCAAGCCGGAGCCGGCCGCCCTGACCATGGAGCCGGCCGTCATCAACGGCGAACTCGGCGTCCTCGCGGCCATCGACGGGCACACGGTCGGCGCGCTCTCCTTCGACATCGCCGACGGCCGCGTTCACCGCCTGCGCTTCCAGGTCAACCCCGACAAGCTCGGCGGCCTGACTCCCGACAACGGCCTGTCCACCCCCTGAGGGGGCGTGCCCGTGCCGACGGCCCCGCCACCCGTGCGGGTGGCGGGGCCGGGTGGGTCGGTCAGCGGGCGGCGCGGAAGGCCGCGGTCAGCCTGGCGACCGCGCCCGCCGGGTCACCGCTCAGCAGCAGGTGGTCGGCCTCGGCGAACGGTTTCGCCACCGGCTCCGTGATGTTCTGGCCGATGCGGTTCTGGACGATCAGCCGGGCCCGGGCGACGAGCTGCCGGGCCGCGGTGGAGTCCCCGTGTCCGGCCGTCTGGAGGGCCCGGGCGGCGAGCCCGATCGCCCGCAGCGCCGGTTCGCCTCCCTGCGGGGTGCCGCGGAGTGTGCTCAGGCCCCAGCCGTACGGGAACTGCGGGTCGTAGCGCGTGTCGCCGACGTTCAGCGGCAGCTGGTTCTCCGACTTCGGCCAGCTCACCGGGAGCTGTCCGGTGAAGGGCCGCCGGCCGTACAGGACGTCCGCCACGCCGTCGCCCTCCGTGCCGGGCAGCCACGAGGCCACCAGGGCGTCGATCGCGGGCAGCCGGTCGCCGATGAGCTGGGGACGGCCGGAGACGACGAGGACCGCGCAGGGCATCGCGGCGCAGACCCGGTCGACGGCCGCCTTGTCGGCCGCGCTCAGTTCCAGGTCGTGGCCGTTGCCGACGTCGCCCATGCCCTCGGCGTACGGCTTCTCGCCGACGACCACGACACCGACGTCGTGTCCGGCGGTGGGCGCGGAGGCGTCCTTGGAGTACGTGAGCGTGGTGCCGGGGTCGGCGGACTTCCGCATGGCCTCCAGGATCGTGGTGCCGGTGGTCGTCCGTCCGGAGGCGCCCTGCCAGGTGACGGTCCAGCCGCCGGCCTGGTTGCCGAGGTCGTCGGCGTTCGAGCCGGCGACGTACACGTTCTGGGTCGGCTTGAGCGGCAGTACGCCGCCTTCGTTCTTCAGCAGCACCTGCGAGGCGGCGGCCGCCTCCCGAGCGACCGCGCGGTGCTCGGCCGAACCGACGGTGGCGAGATTCGTGGTGTCCGCGTACGGCTTCTCGAAGAGGCCGAGGCGGAACTTCTGGGTGAGGATCCGGGCGACGGCGTCGTCGATCCGTGCGCTGGGGATGCGGCCGGCCTCCGTCTCGGCGATCAGGGTCCGGGTGAAGTCCTGGTAGTTCGTCGGCACCATGATCATGTCCAGGCCGGCGTTGACCGAGGTCCGCACGTCGCTCGGGTAGTCGCCGGGGATCTGGTCGATGGCCTGCCAGTCGCTGATGACGAAGCCGTCGAATCCCATCCGGTCCTTCAGGACGCCGTTGATCATCTCGGCGTTCGCGTGCATCTTCACGGGGCCCTGGTCGTCGCCGAGGACGTCGAGCGAGGAGTACGAGGGCATGACGGTGCCCACGCCGTGCTTCACGGCCTCGGCGAACGGCGCGAGGTGGACGGCCTCCAGCTCCTCGCGGGTGACGCGGGTGACGCCCTGGTCGATGGTGTACGAGCCGGTCGTCGACGAGCCGAAGGCGGTGCCGCCGTCGCCGACGAAGTGCTTGGCGGTGGTCAGCACCTTGTCGTTGCGGTGGAGGTCCCGGCCGTCGGGCGCGCCCTGCATCCCGTCGATCACGGTCTCCATCGCGGTGACGAGCGCCGGGTCCTCGCCGAAGGACTCGTACGAGCGGCCCCAGCGTTCGTCGCGGGTCACGCACAGGCAGGGGGCGAAGTCCCAGGGGACGCCGGTGGCCCGGACCTCCTTCGCGGTGACGGCACCGGTCCGAGCGGCGAGGCCGGGGTCGCGTCCGGCGCCGATGCCGATGTTGTGCGGCATGATCGTGGAGCCGACGACGTTGTTGTGCCCGTGAACGGCGTCCACGCCGTAGATCAGCGGGATCTGCAGCCGGGTGGCCTGGGCGCGCAGCTGGTACGCGTCGACCATGCGGGCCCACGCCTCCGGCGTGTTGGGGGTGGGGACGGAGCCGCCGCCGGAGAGCAGGGAGCCGAGGCCGTAGCCGGCGATGTCTCCGGGCGAGCGCAGGGCGTTGCGTTCGGCCTGGGTCATCTGGCCGGCCTTCTCACGGAGCGTCATCCGGGAGAGGAGGTCCGCGACCCGCTTCTTCACCGGCAGGCGCTTGTCGAGGTAGGGCAGTCCGTGGGCGTCGATGACGACGACCGGTGTCTCGGAGGGTTCCTTGGCGCCGTCGACGGTCAGCTTCACCGGGATCGTCTCGGCCTCCTCGCCGGCCCCGTCCTTCAGGGTGGGCACGGTGATCGAGCGGGTCGTCCCGGACGGCGTCCCGGCCGGGAACTCCACGCTCCCGGTCACCGGGGTGTAGTCCTTGCCCGGCTCGGCGGGGCCGCTGTCGTCCGTCGTGTACGTGAC
Organism: Streptomyces nymphaeiformis; assembly: GCF_014203895.1. Lineage (GTDB taxonomy): Bacteria > Actinomycetota > Actinomycetes > Streptomycetales > Streptomycetaceae > Streptomyces > Streptomyces nymphaeiformis. The sequence goes on from NZ_JACHJY010000007.1 coordinate 104,653, forward strand.
GGTGACGGGCTCGCCGGTCGGCGCGGAGCCGGTGGTGGCGACCGTGACGTCGATCCGGGCGGTGTCTCCTTCGTGGACGGGGTGGACCACGGCGCCGGTGGTGACCCGGGTGTTGCGGGCGGGGTCCGCCTTCCCGTACAGCTCGACGCCGTCGAGGGCGAAGCGGCCGGGCGCGCCGGTCGGCAGCGTGAGCGCGTACCCCCACATGCGGTCGAGGCCGAGGACCTGGTCGATGCCGCCGACGGGCTGGTAGTCGGCGCGGTAGTGGAAGTCGGAGAAGGGGATCTCTACTTGGTGCCAGCCCTCCCAGTCGTCGGTGAAGGAGGTCGTCCACAGTTCGGACGCCTCGCCGTTCGCCCCGCCGTCCTTGATCTCGAAGTTGATCCGCTTTCCGGAGCCGGGCGGCAGGGGGGCGGTGTTCTGGCCGTACCACCAGAAGCGGATGCCCTTGTGCGCGGTCCAGTCCCGGGCGGGCTCGTCGAAGGCGAAGTCGTGGGTGAATCCGCCCCAGCCGCTGATGTCGTAGTGGCCTTCGAGGACGTGTCCGCCCTCGGGGGCGTCGGTGCGCTCGGCGAGGGTGAGGGCGGGGTGGTCGTCGGTGTCGCTGCCCCAGGTGAAGAGGCCTTCGGCGGGCGGTCCGGCGAAGGGGACCTCTCCCTCGAAGCGGTCGACGGCCTGGGGCGCCGGGTCTTCGTCGGGCGCGGCGGCGCTGGGCACGGCGGCGGCGAGCAGTCCGGCGAGGACGGCGGTGGCGGCGAGCGCGGCGGCGCTCGCCCTTCTTCGGTGGCGCGGGTGCGGCATGCGGGCTCCTCGGGAGAGGGGTACGGGGGGCTGGTTCAGGACGGCTGGTGGGTCCACTTCTGGTTGGCACCGCCCGTGCAGGTCCAGATCTGGGTGCGTGTGCCGTCGGCCGAGGTGTTGCCCGTGACGTCCAGGCACTTGTTCGCGGCCGTGTTGACGACGTCGTGGGTGCCGGGGTCGTACGACCAGCGTTGGGCGCCGGTCCCGTTGCAGGTGTAGAGCTGCACCTTCGTGCCGTCGGCGGTGGCCGCGCCGGTGACGTCGAGGCACTTGCCGAGGGCCCGGACCGTGCCGTCGGCGCTGAGCGTCCACCGCTGGGCCGTGGTTCCGTTGCAGGTGTAGAGCTGGACCGGGGTGCCGTCGGCGGTGGCCGCGCCGGCGACGTCGAGGCACTTGCCGGCGAGGCCGGTCATCGGTCCGGTGGGGGCGCCCGCCGTCGTTCCGGACCAGGTGAAGGTGGCGGTGGTACGGGCGGGCAGGGTGTACGTGAAGGACTGGCCGCCCCAGTCGACGCGGAGGGACTGGGCCGAGGCGCCTCCGTTGTGGGCGATGAGGGCCTTGGAGCCGTCCGGGTTGCGCCAGGCGACGTTCTGCACGGTGGAGTCGGCCGTCGAGGCGATCCGGTACGCGCCGGGGCGCACGAACTTGGTGAGGTGGCCGGTCGTGTAGTACTCGACCGTGTAGTCGACCTGCCCGGCGCGCGCGCCGCCCTCCTGGACGGTGATCAGGCCCGTGCAGGTGCCGCACCCGCCGTTGTGGGGGCCCATGTTCTGGTTGAGCGCCAGGCTCCACTTCGTCAGGCTGCTGCTCCAGTTGCGGGCGTAGTCGACGATGTCCTTCATGTCCTCGTTGTGCTGGTTGCCGATCCACGTGCCCCCGGAGTGCTCGGTGCTGAACTGGCGCACCGACGGGTACTGGTCGTGGACCTGGCTGCCGACGGCCGGGTCGCCGGCATAGCCGTGCCAGGCGATGCCGCCGAACAGCGGGTCGTTCCGCACGCCCGCGTCGCCGAGGACGCCGGAGCCGAAGTTCGCGTAGTCGCCGTAGTTCCAGTCGTGCACCAGGACCTTGGTGTCGATGCCCGCCGCGCGGAAGGCCGGATAGACGTGGTTCCTGGTGAACTCGACCAGGCCGGAGGGGTTCCAGCTCATGCCCGGGTAGTTCATGGCGGTGGGGTTGGCCGCCTGGCAGCAGTTGGGCTCGTTCTGCACGGAGAGGTAGTCGACCTTGATCCCGGCCGCCTGGTAGCTCTGGATGTACTTGGCCAGGTACTGGGCGTAGAGCGGGTAGTACTCCCACTTCAGCCAGCCCATCTGGTCCATGCGGCCGTTGTCCTTCATCCAGCCGGGGGCGCTCCACGGCACCGCCATCAGCCGGAGTGAGGGGTTGAGCTGCTTGGCCTGGCCGGTCAGCAGCCGCACGTTCGTGTCGTAGCCGTTGGCCCCGAAGTCGTCGAGGTCGCAGCAGGTGTCGTCGAGGGAGACGTTGCCGGGACGGGAGAGGTCGGAGGCGCCGATGGGGTTGCGGAGGAAGGAGAGCCCGATGCCGTCGGTCGGCGAGAACAGCTTGCGCATCACGTCGTCGCGGGTGGCGGCGCTGATCGCCCCGCCGCGCAGGAGGTGGGCGGTGGTGTCGGTGATCGACGCGCCGCCGCCCTCGAACTGCTGGTAGGTGGTGGACTCGTCGACGGCGATGGTGTGGCTCGCGCTGCCGCCGGCCGGGCCGAAGGCCGTCGGGGTCTGCGGGGCGAGTCCCCGGGTGACGGTACGGCCTCCGGCGTCGGAGGTGGTGGTCAGCCAGACGTCGACCCGCTCGCCGGCGGCCTGCGCGACGCCGGGGCCGCCCATGACCAGGCCGCTCGCGAGGAGGGCGCCGGTCACGAGGGCGGCGGCGAGGCGGCGCGGACGCGACCGACCGCGCCGCGCGAGCGACCAAGAACTGTAGTGCACCTGATAGGCCTTTCGGTGGGGGACGGCACGCCGCACAGCGGACCGGCGAACCCGGACCGCTGCGCGTACCGCGAGACGGCAAGGCTTTTATCAAGGTGTGAAGTTATGGAGGCGGTACCGCCCCGTCAACCCCTCGCGCGCACAACTCTTGAACACGGACCGCGAGTTCGGGATCAGTGGCGGTGGCTCCGGCTCAGTAGCGGTAGTCGGGCCAGTGCGGGTCCTCCCAGCGGGCGGCGCCGGTGAGTCCGATGAGCCGTACGCGGTGCAGCAGCTCTTCGGGAGCGTCCAGGGCCCGAAGCCGCGCAGGGGCGTGGCGGACCAACCAGGCTGCCAGCTCGGTGCACAGGGCATCCGCGTCGTCCCAGGCGTCCCACGGGAGTTCATCGCCCAGCAGGTCGTACTCCCAGCGGTCGACCGCGTCGGCCAGGTGCCGGTCGGCGACGCGGTCGTCGAGTGCCTCCCAGGTCCGGAGCCACGGCCCGAGCGTGCCGGAGGCCTCGGCGCACAGCGCCAGGACCTCGTACGCGGGGACGACGGGGTCCTCTTCGGCGAGGGTGTGAGCCCACCAGGCGCGCAGGAACTCCCACACCGCCGCGCTCTGGAGCGAAGGCCACTCCCACCAGCGCCCGCGCCCGAAGGAGCGCCCGACCTCGTACATGCCGAACACGGGCTCCACCTCGCCCTTGACCAGCGCCCTGGCGAACTGGGGCAGGATGCGGCGCAGCACGGCGCCGTGGTCGCTCCAGTCGGGGGCGTCCCAGGTACGGCGCAGAAGGTCCGGGGCGAGTACCAGGTCCGGGGCCTTCAGTCGCTCCAGCTCCTCTTCGCCGCCCCAGTGGCACTCGCACTGGACCTCGTCACCGCGGGCGGTCATGCCGCGGAAGGTGAGGTCCAGGCGGTCCAGTGCGCGGTCGAGTCGGAGCCGTGCGGGAGTGTCGTCGAGGTTCATCGTCGTCGGCAGCCTCAAGGGGACTCCGGGCGGCTTCCGCCGACCGAAGATCACGACACTACCGGGCCCTCCCGGCCACCGTCACCACGATTCCCGATGGGTTTCCCTGACATCCTGGAACCGTGACTTCCGAAGACCTGCCCCTCCGGCCCCTGCTGGTCGTGGACGGCGCCAACGTCGTGGGATCGGTGCCGGACGGCTGGTGGCGCGACCGGCGCGGGGCCGCCGAGCGGCTGCGTGACCGGCTCGCCGCGACCGGCGGCCCGGCCGACGGCCCGCACCCCGGCCCGTACGAGATCGTCCTGGTCGTCGAGGGCCGCGCCCGGGGCGTGGCCTCCGTACCGGGAGTGCGGGTCGAGGAGGCGCCCGGCAGCGGCGACGACCTGATCGCCGAACTGGCCCGCGACGCGCACGGCCGCCCCTGCCTGGTGGTCACGGCCGACCGCGAGCTGCGCCGGCGCGTGGAGCGGGAAGGCGCCCGCTGCACGGGGCCGCGCAGCGTTCTCCCACCACCCGCATAGGGCCTTGTGCCGCTTTCCTCCAGCCGCGGCCGAGCGCCGACAGGAGGACACTGGGGGCAGAGGAGCACAGGACGGGAAAGGGGGACGATCGGGCAGGTGAGCGGGCATTTCCGGGTGGGTCCCGGGTCGTGGCACGAGACGTTTCCCGGGTCTTCACGCGGAACACCTTCCAGGTTGACATGCTCACTCTTAGCCTGCCGGTTGCACCGCTCCGTAGTCCCCACCCTCAACCGGAGGTAGCCGTGTCCGGCGCGCCCAGGAATCGCCGCACCGCTCTTCTTTCCGCCCTCGGCCTGGCGGCCACGTCGATCGGCCTGTGGGCCGGCTTCGGCGGCACGTCGCAGGCCCAGACCGCGGCGACCGTCCCCACGCCCGACCACGTGGTGGTCGTCGTCTTCGAGAACCACGCGTACAACCAGGTGATCGACAGCTCCAGCGCCCCGTACATCAACTCCCTGAAGGCAGGCGGCGCCAACCTCACCCAGTCGTACGCCGAGACCCACCCCAGCCAGCCCAACTACTTCGCGATGTTCTCGGGCTCCACCCAGGGCATCACGGACGACTCCTGCTACACGCCGGGCTTCTCGTCCGCACCGAACCTGGCCTCCGAGCTGATCGCCGCGGGCAAGACCTGGAAGAGCTACAACGAGACGCTGCCCAGCCAGGGCTCGACCACGTGCAGCAGCGGCAAGTACGCCCGCAAGCACAACCCCTGGTTCGGCTTCAACAACGTCCCGACCTCGTCGGCGTACACCATGGCGCAGTTCCCGACCGACTACACCACGCTTCCGCAGGTGTCGTTCGTCGTCCCGAACCTGTGCAACGACATGCACGACTGCTCCGTCGGCACCGGTGACACCTGGCTGAAGAACAACCTGGGCGCCTACGCGACCTGGGCGAAGACCCACAACAGCCTGCTCGTCGTCACCTTCGACGAGGACAACCGCCTCGCCGGCAACAAGATCGCGACCGTCCTCTACGGCCAGCAGGTGGTCCCGGGCTCGACGTCCTCGACCACGTACAACCACTACAACCTGCTCCGCACGATCGAGGACATGTACGGCACCACGCACGCCGGCCAGGCCGCCAACGCGGCCCCGATCACCGGCATCTGGACTCCGTGACGTGTACGTAGCGGACAGTCGCAGCACCCCCGCGACGGCCGCCGCCCGGGACCTCGGTCCCGGGCGGCGCGCCGCCGTCGCACCGACCGTGCTCGCACTCGGCACGGTCAGCCTCGTCACGGACGTGTCCTCGGAGATGGTCACGGCCGTGCTGCCGCTCTACCTGGTCGCCGGGCTCGGCCTCTCGCCGCTCGGCTTCGGCCTGCTCGACGGCGTGTACAACGGTTTCAGCGCACTCGTCCGGCTCGTCGGCGGCCATCTCGCCGACCGCGGCGGCCGGCACAAGACCGTGGCCGCGCTCGGCTACGGCCTCTCCGCGCTGTGCAAGCCCCTTCTCCTGGTGGCGAGTTCGGTACCGCTGATCAGCGCCGTGCTGGCGGCCGACCGCACCGGCAAGGGCCTGCGGACCGCGCCGCGCGACGCGCTGATCTCCCTCGCGTCCTCGGAGGAGTCGCGCGGCCGCGCCTTCGGGGTGCACCGGGCGATGGACACCGCGGGAGCCCTGATCGGCCCGCTGGTCGCCTTCCTGATCCTCCGCCGGGCGGCGGACGGTTACGACGCCGTGTTCACGGTCAGCTTCTCCGTGGCCGCGATCGGCGTCCTCGTCCTGCTGCTCTTCGTCCCCTCGCGCCCCCGGCCTCTGGCCGCACCTCCGGACGGCGCGCCGCGCGCCTCGCTCAAGGCCGCGATCGGCCTGCTGCGCGTGCCCGATGTCCGCCGACTCGCCCTGTCCGCGCTGCTGTTGGGGCTCGCCACGGTCAGCGACTCCTTCGTCTACCTGCTGCTGCAGCGGCGGCTCGGCGTCACCGACCACTGGTTCGCGCTGCTGCCGCTCGGCACCGCGGCCGCCTTCCTGCTGCTCGCCGTGCCGCTCGGCCGGCTCGCCGACCGGGTCGGCCGCCGACAGGTGTTCCTGGGCGGCCACGCCGCCCTGCTGCTCGTGTACGGAGCGCTGCTCAGCGGCTGGCAGAGCCCGGCCCTCCCCTATCTGGTGCTCGCGCTGCACGGCGGCTTCTACGCGGCGACCGACGGCGTCCTGATGGCGGCGGCAGCCGGCTGCGTGCCGCCGGAGCTCCGCTCGTCCGGGCTCGCGCTGATCCAGACGGGGCAGGCGCTCGCCCGGTTCGGCTGCTCGATCGCGTTCGGGGCGGCCTGGACCGCGTGGGGCGACCGCTGGGCGGTCGGCGCGGCGACCGTCGTGCTCGCGGTGTCCGTGGCGGCCGCGTACGCCCTGCGGCCCACCGGCCCCGGCACGGTCTCGCCCACCCCCACGGTTTCGGAGGAATCCCCCGCATGACCCCGCTGACCCTGCGCAGCAAACTGCTCGTCCTGCTCGCGGCGCTCGCCGTGCTCGGCGGTGTGGCCGCCGCGTCGCTGCTGCACGCGGCGGACCGGGCCGCCGAGAAGGACCGCCCGCAGGCGGGCGGCCCGGCGATCGGATCCGGACGGGTCTCGCTCGCCGCAGGATCCGACCGCAGGATCGTCTTCCGCAACATGGCCTGGGGCCCGCACCGCGACGAGCTGGTCACCGTGCCGGCCGGCACCCCCTCGGGCCCGCGCACCGCGTCCGGGGTGAAGTGCCTGCGCTTCCACGCGGCCGGCGGCACCGGGATCTGCCTCCAGGCCGTACGGGGCGCGGTGGAGGACAGCTACCGGGCGGTCGTCCTCGACCCGGCGCTCAAGGAGCGGGCCCACTACCCGCTGCCCGGCATCCCGACCCGCGCCCGGGTCTCGCCGTCGGGGCGGCTGGTGGCCTGGACGGTGTTCGTCGGCGGCGACTCGTACGCCAGCGCGAACTTCTCCACCCGTACCGCCGTCCTGGACACCTCGACGAACCGGCTCACCCCGTCGCTTGAGGAGTTCCGGGTGGTGAAGGACGGCAAGGACCACCGCGCCGCCGACACCAACTTCTGGGGCGTCACCTTCTCCCGCGACGACCGGCACTTCTACGCGACCATGGCGACCGCAGGCCAGACCTATCTGGTGCGCGGCGACCTGACGGCCCGTACCGTCACCACGCTCCACCAGAACGTCGAGTGTCCGTCGCTCTCCCCCGACGAGACCCGGGTCGTGTACAAGAAGCGCGTGGCGGGCGCCCCCGCCGACGCGCCCTGGCACGAATACGCCCTGGACCTGTCCACCCTGCGCGAGACCGCGCTCGCCGAGCGCCGCAGCGTCGACGACCAGGCGGTCTGGCTCGACGACCGCACGGTCTCCTACTCCCTGCCGGGCGACTACGGCGCCGACCTCTACACCGTCCCGGCCGACGGCTCGGGCGCCCCGAAGCGCTTGATGACGGCGGCGCTGGCGCCGGCGTTCCTGGAGTGAGGAGGCGGACCCGGCCCGTCCGGCTTCCCGCCGGATCCACCGGGTCCACCGGATCCGCCGGGTCCACCCGCGCGGCTACGCCTCGCAGGTCAGGTCGTGCGCCGGGAGCCGGCCCGTGCTCAGGTAGGCGTTGACCCGCTCGTCGACGCAGGCGTTGCCGTACTCCCCGTACAGACCGTGCTGGCGGGCGCCGTCCACCGTGAGCAGTCGGGAGCTCGACCACTGCTCGCGCATGGCCCGGGCACCGGAGTAGAGGGTGCGGGGGTCGCCGGTCCCTGCGACGAGCAGGGCCGGTATGTCGTTGTCGAGCACGGTCGGCTCCTCGACCGGCCTGTCCCAGAACTCGCAGGGGTTGATGTTGTTCGCCAGGGGCCCGGCGAGGGGGAACCGGTCGCGGGACTCCTCGACCGCGCGCCAGTAGCTGCCGACGCCACGCCGCTCGGCCATGTCGCCGCAGAGGATCGCGGTCATCTGGCTGGCGGGTGCCGAGCCCGCCCCGGTCAGCAGGAACTCCAGCTGCCCTGCGAGCTCTTCGGACGGCTCGACCGGCTTCCGGTCCGCGGCGCGCGCCAGGAGGCGGACGGTCGCCGCCAGTTCGGCGCGCCGCTCGTCGAGGTCGCTGCCGAGGCCGCCGATGAAGAAGGCGGGGACGACGTGCTCGTCAAGCAGGTACGTCTTACCTATCCGCAGCGGCTTCTCCGCGGCGGCGTCGAGGATGTGGTCCACCGTCGCCAGGACCTCGGCGCGCGTGGCACCGAGCCCGTAGGTGTCGTCCCGTGCGGCGGTCCAGGACGCCCATGCGTGCAGGGCCGCCTCGTTGGCCGCCTCGGAGCCGCGCAGCAGGGTGGAGCTGTAGCGCTCCGGCGGCATCACGCCGTCGAGCACGATGCGGTCGGTGCGGCCGGGGAAGAGCTGCGTGTAGACCTCGCCGAGGTAGGTGCCGTAGGAGTAGCCGAGGTAGGAGAGGGTCTTCTCGCCGAGGGCGGCGCGGATGACGTCCATGTCGCGGGCGGTGTTGCGGGTGGTGACGTACGGCAGCACGTCGCCTTGGGTCTGCTTGCACCGCTCGGCCAGGTCACGCGCGAGGACGACCTCCTCGCGGTACGCCGCCCGGTCGGCGCCCGCGGAGCGCAGGGGGGCCGAGCCGAGGTCCCAGCCGCAGTCCAGCGGGGTGCTCCGGCCGACGAAACGCGGGTCCATGCCGATGAGGTCGTAGCGGTCGGCGACCTCTCCCATCACCTCCCGCTTGGTCAGGGGCATGTGGAGGCTGGCGCCGGCCGGTCCCCCGTCGTTGAGCAGCAGCGCGCCGACGCGGTGGGTGGTGTCGGTGGCCTTCCGGCGGGATATGGCGACGGTGACGGTGCGGCCGCCGGGGTCCGTGTAGTCGAGGGGCACGGTGATGTCGGCGCAGTCGGCGCCGGAGTCGTCAAGGGCCCGGCCGAGCTCGTCGTCGGCGCCGAGGGCGCAGTCGTGCCAGTCGACGTGCTGGCCGTGGAAGCGGGCCAGCGGGTCCGGATCGGCCGTGGCGATGGTGACGGACGTCGTCGTGACGGTGGCGGCGAGCACCACCGCGCAGGCGACGAGTGCCTTGAAACGTCGGGAAGTTGACATACCTCGAACCTAGAAGCGGTGGAGGCCCGGCGCAGTCGGGGACAACCCCGAAACGTGCCAGGGATGTCCCCCAAAAAGGACTCGGGTCACGCGTACGGGCCCCTGTTGGCCTGATCGCCACGCTCAGGAGGGGGCGAGGCAACGGGGACCGAGCGGGCCGGATGCGGGTCCGCAGCGGGCCCTGATCGCTGCCAGTTTCGTCAGCAGGGTGGGCAACGGTCTCTTCGACACCGCCGCCGTCCTCTCCTTCACGCTCGTCGCGACCCTGGACGGCTGGCCGCCACGGCGGGCGGCGCCGCGGGCGGTGCGCTCATCGCACGCGCCGGCGGGGAGCGTCCTGCCGCCTTCCGCGCCAGACTCCGTACCTTCGTCAGTCTCGGCGTCGTCATCGGAACATTGGGCGCGGCCTTCGCCATCCAGATCGACACCCGACCCGCCTACACCGCGCCGGCCCTCGCCGTCCTCGCCGTGTGCGCCCACAGCGTCGGAGAGGTGTGGGAGTCGTCGGGCGGCTTCGCGCTCGGCTTCGGCCTCGCGCCCGACCACGCCCAGGGGCAGTGTCAGGGCCTCTTCGGCATCGGCTTCGACGCCGGTCAGGCGCTCGCCCCGGTGATCCTGACCGGAGCGGTCCTCGCGCTCGGGCACACGGGCTGGCTGCTCCTCGGTGTGTTCTTCGCGCTCGTGGGCGCGGCGGGACCTCCGGTGGCCGCGTGGGCCGAGCGGACGCGCCCCGGGAATCCCGGTGCGGGAGCGTCCGCGGCACGTCCGCAAGGTGGGTCCGCGGTGCTGGAGACCGAGCACTGAGGCCGAACTGATCGTGCTGCCGTCACGGCGGAGCGGACGCCCTCGCTCTCCCCCACCGGCAGCGGCCCACGAGTCGCCTCAGAACCGAGCGGTCCCGGTACGGACGTGCAGATGCCCTTCCGTCGGAAACGTGGGCGGCTGGGCGGGCAGGACCGCTTCGAGGGCGAAGCCGCAACGATCGGCCACACGACACGACGCGGTGTTGTCCGCGGCGTGGAAGAGCTCGAATCGCTCCACCGGCGGCGCGGCCGGACGCTCGGTCAGGACCCAGCGCACCGCCGCCTCCAGCGCCCGGGAGGCCACGCCACGCCCTCGTACCTCGGCCGCCGTCCAGTAGCCCACTTCCGCGGAGCCCTCGCCACTGGGCTTCACGACCACGTGGCCGACCGGCTGGCCGAAGCCCGCCTCGTCGTCCTCCAGGACGGCGAAGGCGAAGCGGGTCCCCCCGGCCCAGCCCTGCCGCTGCTCGTCCATCCAACGTCGTGCATCGGCCTCGCTGTCGATCGTGGTCATCAGCCAACGACGCAATGCGGGATCCCGGTGCGCGGCCACGAGGGCGTCGACATCGTCGGGCTGCCAGGCGCGCAGTCTCAGGGCGGGCAGGCACGCAGTCGGCTCCACGGACAGGAGGACGCTCACACCGGTCTCCGATCATCTCTTCCATTGATCAACAACACACGTGAAGACATTCTCCGGGCGCGATGAGTTCCGGACCCCCGGTCGGTATGTACAGGCGAGTTCACCGGAAATCCCCGGGGAACCGACGACCAGGAGCATCCGCATGACCGACACGCGTACCGACGACCGCGCCGCCGTCCAGGCGGTACTGACCGACTCCTACAAGGCGTGGGAGGCCGGCGACGCCGAGGGCATGGTCGCCGACTACACCTCCGATGCCACGGCCATCATGACCGGCTCGCTCCGCGACGGCCGCGACGTGATCCGCGACAGCATGGCGCTGGCCTTCGCCGGCCCGCTCAAGTCCACCTCGACCTGGAACAAGACGCTCAGCCTCCGCTTCCTCGGCACGAGCGCCGCGATCGTGGTCAGCGAGTCCGGGATCCTGTTCGGCGACGAGACCGAGGTTCCTCAGGAGCGCAGGGTCCACGCGACCTGGGTGTTCGAGAAGCGGGACGGCCGGTGGCTGATCGCCGCCTACCACAACGCCCCGGTGCTCGCGCCGACGCCGTAAGGCCTGATGTCGGAGCCCTGCCGGCGAGCCACGCGCCCGCCTCGCCGGCGGGGCTGGCTGGCCGAGGCGGCTTGCGGACCGGGCCCTGATCGGGACTGCCTCGTGTACGACCCGCGGGTCTGAACGGGCTCACATCGGCGATGCCACCTCGTGCGGGCGCAGGACCATGAGCGAGTCCTCCACGGACGCCACCATGGCGAAGGGGAACCTGTCGAGTTCGAGACAGAGTGCGACGTCGTCGGGATGGACTCCCTCGCGCACACCCTCCACCAGTTCGCCGGCCGCACGGGACTCGGCGGCGCGGCGGAGGAAATCGGCCGCGTCCGCCCCGGTCCCGGCGGCCCTCCGGGCGATGTACTGGGCACACGCCAGGTCCTCTTCGGCCTGCCCGTCCTCGCCGGTCACCACGAACGTGGCGCTTCCGCCCGCGCGCGTCCGCAGCAGCCGAGCCGTCGCCTCCGCCACCACGAAGCTCGCGCACAGCACCAGCGACGCCTCCTTGACCGCGAGGGCGCCGACCGTCCCCGCCGTGGTCTTCTGCACGACGGTCCGTCCGCCGAGGTCGACGGAGCGCAGCATGCCCGGCGAGTTGACGGCGTCGAACCCCGGTGCCGGTGGGCCGTCCTTGAGCGCCGCCCAGTCCGGGTGGCGGGCCTTCAGGGCCAGGGCCTCGTCCAGGGACTCGGCGAGGACGATCTTCTCCGCGCCCTGGGCGAAGGCCCAGGCAGCCACGGTGAAGGCGCGCATGACGTCGACCACGACCGCCACGGCCGGAACTTCGGTCAACTCGGGTATACCGAGGAAACGAGCATCCATCCGTTCATGATCGCGCATGCCCGACGCACGACACCCGCGTGGTCCCGCTCGGCTCAGCGCTTGCGCATGCGCAGGGAGTTCCAGCTCGCGTCCGCCGTCCAGCCGCCGTCCACCGGCATGGCGACGCCGTTCACGAAGCCGCTGCGGGCGGGGTCCGCCAGGAAGGCGACGGCCTGGGCGATGTCCCCGGGCGCGGCGAAGCGCGCCATGGGCACCCGCTCGACGATGTCGGCGTCGGTGTAGCCGCCGGAGGCCTGGTCCTCGGCGTCCATCTCGGTCTTGACCCAGCCGGGGCACACCGCGTTGACGCGGATCCCGCGGCCGCCCCACTCCGCGGCCAGGGTCCGGGTCAGGCCGATCAGGCCGTGCTTGCTCGCGTTGTACGCGGCCCGGTCCGCGACCCCGTGCAGCCCCGCGATCGAGGCGATGTTGACGATCGAGCCGCCGCCCGCGTCCAGCATCAGCTTCCCCAGCGCCCGGGACAGGAGGAAGGGTCCGGTGAGGTTGACCTCCAGGACGCGCCGCCACTGCTCGGCGGTGGTGTCCTCGGCAGGGGTGAGCAGCGAGACGCCCGCGTTGTTCACGAGGACGTCGACCCGGCCGAAGCGTTCCCGTACCTGCTCGGCGAGTTCGGTCACGTAGGCCTCCGAGGCCACGTCGCCGACCATCGCGTACGCCTCCGCGCCGGCGTCCCGTACCGCCGCGAGCGTCTCCGACGGCTCCTTCAGGTCGGCGAGCACGAGCGCGTATCCCTCGCCCGCCAAGACCTCGGCGACCTGCCGCCCGATGCCCTGTGCCACCCCGGTCACCACCGCGACCGGCACCCGTACGTCCTGCTCCGTCACGTCCTGCTCCATGTTCATGTCCATGAGCACAGCCTCACCCCCGCCGGGCATCATGGGAAGCAACAATTAAGAAAGCGAGCTTTCACGGATCATGAACAGCATCGATCCCCGGCTGCTGCGGACCCTGCTCTCGGTGATGCGGCACGGGTCGATGAGCGCCGCGGCGGCTGCGCTGGGCTATGTCCCCTCGGCGGTGTCGCAGCACATCGCCCGGCTGGAGCAGCAGGTGGGGACGGAGCTGCTCTCGCGCCGGCCGGGCGGCGGTGTGACGCCGACCGCCGCGGGCCGCGCGCTGGCCGACTCGGCCGCCCGCGTCCTGGCGGCCACCGCCGATTTCCAGCGCCTGGCCGATGGCATCGCCAGGGCCGGGGCGCCGGAGTTGAGCATCGGCGTCTACGCGACCGCGGCCGGGCGTCTGCTCCCCACCGCGCTGGCCGAGCTGCGCCGGACCCATCCGGATGTGGCGCTCCATGTCACCGAGACCGAGCCCGTGCACGGTCTGCGCGGGCTGCGGACCGGGGAGATCGATCTGCTGCTGGCGCACCGGTATCTCCCCGAAGACCCTCCCGGCGCCGCCGATCTGCAGATCCGCGCGCTGGGCAGGGAGCCGCTGTGGCTGATGGCCGCCCACGGCACCGGCATCGCCGCGCTCGACGACTGCCGTACGTCCGACTGGGCGGCCGGGCATCCGGGGACCCCCGACCGGCGCCTGCTGCAGCGGTGGGCCCACCGCACGGGCATCGCCCCGGCGGTGCGGTACGAGACGGACGACTATCACACCGCGCTCGCTCTGATCGCCCAGGGATTGGCGGTCGGGCTCGTACCGGCGTCCGTCGTCCGCGGCTGGCACGACCCGGACCGGCCGCTCGCCCGCGTCGAAGACCTCCCCGCGGCCGGCTGGCCGGAGCGCGAGGTCCTCGCCGTCACCCGCCCGCGAGCGTCCCATCCGGTCGTCGACGACCTCGCCGACCTCCTGTCCGCCGCCGTCGCCGCCACACGGGACGCGTAGACGGACGGGAGGGGACGCTCAGTACAGCGCGGCACCCATGGGCGAGTCGTCTCCCGTGACGTACGCGCGGATCGAGGCCAGGTACTCGGCGCGGCTGACGCGTCCGTCACGGTCGTCGTCCAGCGCGTCGAACGCCGCGTCGGCGTTGTCGGCGCGGTTGCCCAGTGCCTGGCGCAGCATCGTGAACTGCGAGCGGTCCAGGGCTCCGTCCCCGTCGGCGTCGGCGAGGTCGAAGAGCGCGCCCAGGGCGTACTGGCAGATGTTGTCGAACTTCTCGGCGTCCACCCAGGCGATGTACTCCTCGTACGTCATCACGCCGTCGCCGTTGGCGTCCATCGCCGCCCAGGCCCGTTCGCCGGTCGCGCGGGCGGCGACGACCAAGGGGTCGTCGTCGCTGCGGCCGGTTGCCCGCTGGGCCCGGTCGATGCGGACGAAGTAGTCGTGCCGGGAGGCGACTCCGTCACCGTCCGTGTCCAGCATCGCGTAGATACGGGCCTTCGGGGTCGCGGGGTCGGCCGGAGCGGTCCGCAGCTCGGTTCGCGGGAGTGCCATGTCGGGTCTTCCTTCGTGAGAGGTGTGGGGCGCGGGTCCGGCCGGAGTCCGATGCGGCGCTCCCCCGGACACCGCGCTCATGATCGACGGCCCGCCTCCTCGCGTCCCGGCGACCCGCCAGGGAGCGGCGAAGACTCACCCGACGTGACGATCTCGCCGACGTCGCGCCCGGGCGGGCTCAGGACGGGACCTTGGTGGGTGGGGTGGGGCCCTATGGCCGTATCCCCGCCACCCGCCCGTCAGATCTAGTTGAAGCGTGAATCACTTCTCGCGGTGTCACCGCTTCCCCGCCCCGCCGGGAGCGCCTGCCGACCCGCACGACGCGGCCGACGGCGGCCCCCGCGCCGTACCGCTGCCTCACGGGCTCGCACCGATGGCACCCGGCCTGCTGATGACCCTCCTGCTCGCCGTCAGCTGGCCACCTGCACCGCCTTCCACAGCATCGTCCGGCTCGCCCTCGTACCCGGCGTCGCGGCCCTCCTGTGCGGCGTGGCCGCCACCGCCACGTACACGGTGCTCACGATCACCGCGTACGTCGTCGCCCATCTGCCGCCCTTCGGCCCCGGCCCCGTGGAACCCGTCGGACTCGTCCTGGTCGTCGTCGGCGGCCTGGGCGCCCTCGCCGTGTGCAGCTCCAAGGTCCGCGCCCGGCACCGCGCCCGCCGCGTCCGCGCCGCCGCCGACACCACCCGGCAGACCGTGCTCCGGCCCCTGCCGCCCGTCTGGGCCGGTCTGGAACAGGCCGCCGTCCACACCGCGGCCGACGAGACCGCACGGATCGGCGGCGACTTCTACGACATCCAGCCCTCGCCCCACGGCACCCGTCCGGTCCTGGGCGACGTCCAGGGCAAGGGCCTCGACGCCGTCGCCTGCGCGGCCGCGCTCGTCGGCAGCTTCCGCGAAGCCGCCGCCCACGAGAGGGACCTCGTCGATGTCGCCGTGCGCATGGACCAGCGACCGCGTCGGCACCAGGAGTACGTGCACGCCCTCGGCGGCGACGAGAACGAACGCTTCGCGACCGCCGTCCTCGTCCAGTTCCCGCCCGTCACCGCCACCGACCGCCACGCCACCACCGCCGAGCTCGTCGACTGCGGCCACCTCACTCCCCTGGCCGTCACCCCCGATCGGATCCGCCCCCTGGCCGGCGAGTCCGCCCTGCCCCTCGGCATGTTCGAGCTCACCGGCGCCCGCCCCGTGGGCCGCTCCCTCTCGCCGGCCGCCGACGAGACCCTGCTGCTGTACTCGGACGGAGTCGCCGAAGCCCGCGACGACAACGGCGAATTCCACCCGCTGCGCGAGGACCTCGCCGCCGCGCTGCGCGAGGACCCCGGCCTCGCCGAACCCCGCCGCCTCGTCGCGCACGTACGCTCCGCCGCCGCACGCCACGCCGGTGGCCGGCTCGCCGACGACACCACCGTCCTGGCCGTCCGCCGCGCAAGCACCCGCTGAATCAGGAAGGGGCGCCCCCCTTCGCACCCGAACCCGCCGAGTCGCAAGAAGGGTGGTATCGGGACAAGATGGCGCTTTGTGTGCCCGCAAAGACGCGTCTGCGCCGCTCACCGGTTCCACCTGATCCAGAAGGAAGGCTCCCGTCATGGACCCCGTGCTCAGCAGTGAGGTGCTCGACCGGCTGCGCCAGCCCCGGCCGTACCCCGCCGTCTCCCTGGTGATGCCGACGCACCGCCGGGAACCGGGCGACGCCCAGGACCCCGTACGTCTCCGCAATCTCGTCGTCGAGGCCGAGAAGGCGCTGCAGAGCGACCCCGCCGTGACCCGTGAGCGGCGCCTGGACGTGCTCGACCAGCTGAACCAGGCGGTCAAGGAGGCGGACCTCGTCCATGCCGAGGACGGGCTGGTGATCTACGCGGCACCGGGCGAGCACCACGTGTGGAAGGTGGCCCGTCCCGTGCCGGAGCGGGTCGTGGTGGCCGACACCTTCCTCACCCGCAACCTCGTCGCGGCCCACGCCGCCGAGCAGCCCTACTGGGCCCTGGCCGTGGCCGCCGACCGGGTCTCCCTGTGGAGCGGCGAGACCGAGCGCGCCGCCGAGGCCGCGAGCGACGGCTTCCCGCTCGTGAGAAGCCTCGAGGACCCCGACGCCGAGCGCAAGGAGCGCATCGGCGACCTCCCCAGCACCTGGCAGGACGAGGCCACCCGGCAGTTCCTGCGCGACGCCCACCAGCGCCTGCGCGCCGTACTGGACGCCGACCCCCGCCCGCTCTACGTCATCGGCTCCCCCGCCGCGCTCTCGCTCCTGGAGGAGCTCGGGCCCCTCGCCCCCGGGACCGTGACGATCCAGCACGGCGGCCTCGCCGCCGGACCCGCCGCCGCCGTCCACGAGGCCGTCGCCCCCTCGCTCACCGCCCGCCAGGCCGCGGCGGCCTCCACCGTCGTCGCCGAACTCGACGCCGCCCGGAGCGGGAAGCAGTTCGCGGGCGGCATCGACGAGGTGTGGCAGGCCGTCAAGGAGGGACGGGTACGGCTCCTGGCCGTCGAGGACGACTACCGCACCGTCGTCCGGGAGGAAGGCGGCCACCTCGAACCCGCCGGCGCCGACGACCCCTCGGCGCGGGACGACATGGTCGACGAGATCGTGGAGCAGGCCCTGGAGACCGGCACGGACGTCCAGTTCGTCCCGCACGACACGCTCGCCGGCCAGCAGCGCATCGCGGCCGCTCTGCGCTACTGAACCGCGCGGGTACGCCATGATGGGCGGATGGACGTCGAGCCGTACCGGGGCGAGTTGCTGGCGTACTGCTACCGGATGCTGGGGTCGTTCCACGAGGCCGAGGACCTGGTGCAGGAGACGATGCTGCGGGCCTGGAAGGCCCGTGACCGGTACGACGGCGCACGCGCCTCGGTCCGGACGTGGCTGTACCGGATCGCGACCAACGCATGCCTGACCGCGCTTGAGGGGCGGGCCCGGCGGCCGCTGCCGTCCGGGCTCGCCGGGCCGAGCGAGGACCCCGGGGCGCCGCTCGCCCCGGCCTCGGACGTCCCCTGGCTGCAGCCGTTCCCCGACGGGCGGTTCGAGGCGGAGGTACGGGCCGACATGCGGCTCGCGCTGGTGGCGGCGATGCAGGTGCTGCCGCCGCGGCAGCGTGCCGTACTGGTGCTTCGGGAGGTACTGGAGTTCTCCGCCGCCGAGGTCGCCGAGCAGTTGGGGACCACCGTCGCGGCCGTCAACAGCGCACTGCAGCGGGCCCGATCCGCTCTCGCGAGCGCGGGGGCCGCGGAGCAGGTCGTGGAGCCGGAGGATCCGCAGACGCGTGCGGTGATCCAGCGGTACGTGCGGGCGTTCGAGGCGGCGGACGTTCCCGCGCTCGTGCGGCTGCTGACGGACGACGCGGTGCTGGAGATGCCGCCGGTTCCGCTGTGGTACGCGGGCAGACGCGACTACGGCCTGTTCATGGAGCGGGTCTTCGCGATGCGCGGGGTGGGTTGGGCCGCGACGCCCGTCACCGCCAACGGGCAGCCCGCGCTCGCCGCATACGCGCCGGAGCCCGGCGGCGGGTGCCGGCTGCACTCGCTGCAGGTCTTCACGGTCACCGCCGGACGGATCGCGTGGAACGTCGTGTTCACGGATCCTCGCGTGCTCGGGGCGTTCGGCCTGCCCGGGACTCTCCGGGTCGGGGGAGGCGCCGGTCGCACGAGTTGTTAGGGTCCGGGCATGACGCGGCTGAAGATCGAGATATCCGTCCCCGAGAGCCATCTGGAAGCCGTGGTCGAGGCACTTCACGCGGCCGGTGCGGGCCATGTCGGCGCGTACGCGCGGTGCCACAGCGTCTGGAGGGTGACCGGCAGTTGGCAACCGCTGCCCGGCTCACGACCGTACCTCGGTGACGTGGGCGCCGTGCAGCACAGCGAGGAGTGCCGGATCGAGTCGGTCTGCGACGCCGAGCAGGCCGCGTCCGTCCGGCGGGCCGTCCGCGACGCCCACCCTTACGAGGAACCGGTCATCCACTTCCTGCCGTTGTACGAGCCGTAGACGATCCGCGCGCGCCGGGGCGGTCGCGCGTGTCCGCGTCGAGAGCGGATCCTCCCGCACGGGCGGGGTACGGCGTGAGGGTCCGGCAATCCCCGCGTCATACGAAACACAGCGGAAACTCCCGTGTACGCATCGCGAAACGCGCCGCCACGAAGCTCTCCCCCTGACCCGTAGGAGGAGACCGTTGATGCCCCTCGCCGCCGCACCCCGGCTCGACACCGGCGACACCGCCTGGATGCTCGCCGCCACCGCGCTCGTTCTGCTGATGACCCCGGGCCTGGCCCTGTTCTACGGCGGCATGGTCCGCACGAAGAGCGTCCTCAACATGCTGATGATGAGCTTCGTGTCGATCGCCCTGGTCACGGTGGTCTGGCTGGTCGCCGGCTACTCGCTCGCGTTCGACGACGACGCCTTCGCCGGCCTGATCGGCGGCCTCGGCCACCTCGGCCTGGCGGGCATCGGTCCCGACACCCTCACCGGGACGGTTCCCACCTTCCTCTTCAGCACCTTCCAGCTGACCTTCGCGATCATCACGGCGGCGCTGATCAGCGGCGCGGTCGCGGACCGCACCAAGTTCGCGGGCTGGCTCGTCTTCGTACCGGTATGGACGCTTCTCGTATACGTTCCCGTGGCCCACTGGGTGTGGGGTCCCGGCGGCTGGATCACGCACTCGCTGGGCGCCCTCGACTTCGCCGGCGGGCTCGTCGTCGAGATCGCGTCGGGTGCTTCGGGCCTCGCGATGTGCCTGGTGCTCGGTCCGCGCATCGGCTTCAGGAAGGACGCGATGCGGCCGCACAACCTGCCGATGGTGCTGCTCGGCGCGGGCCTGCTGTGGTTCGGCTGGCTCGGCTTCAACGGCGGCTCGGCGCTCGGCGCGAACGGCCTGGCCGCCGCGTCCCTCCTCAACACCCTCGTCGCCGGGTGCACCGGCCTCCTCGGCTGGCTCTTCGTCGAGCAGCGGCGCGACGGCCACCCGACCACGTTCGGCGCGGCGTCCGGCGCGGTCGCCGGGCTCGTGGCGATCACTCCGGCGTGCGGGGTCGTCGGCATGCCGGGCGCCGCGGCGGTCGGTCTCGCCGCGGGCGTCGTCTGCTCGTACGCGGTCGCCTGGAAGTTCCGCTTCGGCTACGACGACTCCCTCGACGTCGTGGGCGTGCACTTCGCCGGCGGTGTCGTCGGCACGCTGCTGATCGGCCTGTTCGCGACCTCGGTCATGACCGGCGGCACCGAGGGGCTGCTGTACGGGGGCGGGCTCGGCCAGCTCGGCCGGCAGGCGCTCGCCGTGGCGGTCGTGGCGGCGTACACCTTCCTCGTCACGTACGGGATCGGCAAGGCCCTCGACCGGGTGATGGGACTGCGGGCCTCCGCCGAGGAGGAGTTGACGGGACTCGATCAGACGGTGCACGCGGAGACCGCTTACGATCACGGCGTGCTCGGCCACGGCGGCGCGCCGCTGCACGCCGCGTCCCCCGTCACCTCGCTCGTCAAGGACAGGAAGCCCTCCGCATGAAGCTGATCACCGCGATCGTCAAACCGTTCCGCCTCGACGAGGTGAAGAACGCGCTCCAGGAACTCGGCATCAACGGGCTCACGGTCACCGAAGCCAGCGGTTACGGGCGCCAGCGAGGGCACACCGAGGTGTACCGGGGCGCCGAGTACCGCGTGGACCTCGTCCCCAAGGCCCGCATCGAGGTCGTCGTCGAGGACGCCGACATGGAGCCCGCCATCGACGCCATCGTCCGCGCGGCCCATACGGGCAAGATCGGCGACGGCAAGGTGTGGGCGGTGCCGGTGGAGACGGTGGTGCGCGTCCGCACGGGGCAGCGCGGCCCGGACGCGCTCTGAGGCACAGGGCGGCACGGACCGGCGAGGACGCCTCGGGGTTCCGCCCAACGGCTGAACCACCGAGCACACGCATAACCGCGCCGCCCTCACGGTATATACGCCCCGATATATACCCATAGCGCCATCCTGCGTCCCCGTCGACCCGGGTGCCTGGCGTGCTCTCGAGCCGTGGAGGACCCCATCACCGGAACCCCGCCCCCGAGCCGCTCGGCAGAAGCGAAGCAGGGCAGCCAGCCCCAGGAAGCCGACCTGCTGCGGACCATGCTGCGGCGGCCCGAGTACCGCAAGGCACTGGTGTTCTCCGGGCTGATCGGCGTTCCGGTGGCGCTCGTCGCCTTCTGGTTCCTCGTGGCGCTCCACCAGCTCGAGGGCCTCGTCTGGACGGACTGGCCGAAGGACCTGGGCTGGAAGCAGGCCCCCTGGTGGTGGGGGCTCATGCTGCTGCCGGTGGCCGGGCTCGTCGTCGGTCTCGTGGTCGCACGCCTGCCCGGCCGGGGCGGACACATCCCGGCGGGCGGACTGCACTCGGGCGGGGTCACGAAGCAGGCCCTGCCCGGTGTCATCCTCACCGCGATGGTCGGTCTTCCGCTCGGCGCCGTACTCGGCCCCGAGGCGCCGCTGATCGCCCTGGGCGGAGGGCTCGCGCTGTTCTTCGCGGGCCTGGCCCGCGCCCCGCAGACCGAAGCGAGCACGGCGCTGCTCGGCGCGGCCGGAGCGGCTGCCGCCATCTCTGCCCTCTTTGGGAACCCGGTGGTCGGCGCCGTGCTGCTGATGGAGGTGGCCGGGGTGGGCGGGCCGCAGCTGTTCGCGGTGATGCTGCCGGCGCTGCTGTCCAGCGGCGTGGGAGCGTTGATCTTCACCGGGTTCGTCCACTGGACGGGTCTTGAGACGGGGAGCCTGGACATCGGGCTGCCCGAGCCGCCTCCGCTCGACGGCGCGGACGTGCTGTGGGTGCTCGTGGTGGCGCCCGTCGTCGCGTTCGTCGTCCACTGGACCCTCGTGGGCGGCCGGTTCGCGGCCCGCTTCGTGGTGAGCCGGATCGTGCGGAACACGATCCTCTGCGCGACGGGCGCGGCGGTCTGCATCACGCTCTACGCCGTCACCACCGGTCGCTCGCCGGCCGAGGCTGCCCTGTCCGGCGAGGCGACCCTTTCCGAGCTGGCGCAGAACCCCCACGCCTGGTCGGTGGGTGCCCTCGTCGCGGTGCTCGTCTTCAAGGGCCTCGCGTACGCGCTGTGTCTGGGCAGTCTTCGCGGTGGCCCCGTCTTTCCCGCGCTGTTCCTGGGCGGAGCGACCGGCGTCCTGCTCGCCCCGCTGCCGGGCCTCGGTCTGGTGCCCGCGATGGCGATCGGCATGGCGGCCTCGGTGACCGCGGCCCTGCGGCTGCCCGTGAGCGGCGTGATCCTGGTCGTGCTCATGCTGGGCAACGTCGAGACGGTGGCCCTGGTGGTGCTGGCCGCGGTCATGTCCTTCGTCGTCACCGAGCTCCTGCCCCAGGGCCCGCGCATCCCCGCCTTCGAGGAGCGTCCGAGCGGGCGAACGCACCGTCCCTCGCCCCGGCGGCCGTGAGGCCTTCGGGGGCGAGGGACGGTGCGGTAGCTCCGGCGGCTCAGGAGCCGCACGGGGCGGAAGGCTGCTCGCTCCGGCAGGCTCAGGAGCCGAGGAGCTTGCTCTTCTGCGCGGCGAACTCCGCCTCGGTCAGCACGCCTTGTTCCTTCAGCTCCCCGAGTTCCTTGAGCTGAGCGATCTTGCTGCTCATGTCGTCGGCCGGCGCGGGGGCCGCGGCCGGCGGCGGGGGCGGCGGGGGTGCGTACTGCTCCGCCGGCGCCGGCTCCTGCCGGGCCCAGCGGCCCGCCTGGCGTCGCGAGACCCTGTTGGAGACGGCGGTCGCCGTCCCGGCCACTACCGCGGTGCGCGCCACACCCCGAAGAAGTCCTGGCATGTCGTTCCTCCTTGACTGTCGTCCGCCGGCGTCAGGCAGCGGCGCTGCCGCCCGCTTCCTCCATGGCGTCCAGCGAGGCGAGCAGGGCCTGCACGGGGATGCGCCCGCCGGCCACGAGCTGCGCACCGCCGCGCCGCAGTTCCCGTGCGAGGGGCGCGGCCCAGAGGTTCTCGTAGACGATGATGCCGGCCGAGTTGCCCGCCTCCAGGGCCGCCCCCGCCTCGTCGAGGTCGTCCTGGCCGAGGAGTCCCGACGAGGAACCCTCGAACACGGTCAGGTCCAGCTCGCCGTCGGCGTCGACGTCCCGTAGTTCCACGCCGACGACGCTGCCGTCGGCGTCCTTCCGGACGAACGAGAGGTCGAGAATGCGGATGATGCCTCTGTCGACCAGATCGAGGAGAAGGGGCAGTCCCTTGCCCGTCATACGGTTGCCGGGAAACTCGATGACCAGGTAGTCCACCGGCCCCATGTCCTCGAATTCATCGCTCATGACCACTCCACACGCAGTTGGGAAGGACTGGACCGACCCCGCCCCGTCCGTGCGCCGTCCCGTCGGATGCGCCGGACGCAGTCCTGTCCCCATTGCAGCATCGGCCGGTGCGGCCCGCACGTTCACGCCGAGCCCCGGGCTGCGGCCCGGCGTCCTCGACGACGTCCGCATCGGCCCCGATCCGCGGGAAGGCGGCCCATGGCGGACAATCCTCGTGGGGGCGGGTATCGGGTATCCGCCCACCGAGCACAGAGGTCGCCATGTCCGAAGCGCCGGCATCCGAAGCGCCCACCAGGGTGTTCCTCGTGGACGACCACGAGGTCGTCCGACGTGGTCTTCGTGACCTGCTCGACGACGAGCCCGACCTGGAGGTGGTCGGGGAGGCGTCGACGGCGGCCCACGCGCTGGCCAGGGGACCCGCGCTGCGGCCCGACGTGGCCGTGCTCGACGTCCGGCTGCCGGACGGCGACGGGATCTCCGTGTGCCGGGAGCTGCGCTCGCGGATGCCCGGGCTCGCGTGTCTGATGCTGACCTCGTTCGACGACGAGGACGCCCTCCTCGACGCGATCATGGCCGGGGCCGCGGGGTACGTCCTCAAGCAGATCAAGGGCGCAGATCTGGTGTCGGCGGTACGGACGGTGGCCACCGGCCAGTCGATGCTGGACCCCGCCACCACCGCCCGTCTCATGCGCTCGCTGCGGGATCCCGTGGCGGCCAAGGCCCCGGAGGACGAGCGGCTCGCCGTGCTGTCCGAGCGGGAGCGCTCCGTACTGGAACTGATCGGGCAGGGTCTCACCAACCGGCAGATCGCCAAGCGGCTGTACCTCTCGGAGAAGACCGTCAAGAACCACATCTCACGGCTGCTCGGCAAACTCGGCGTGGAGCGCCGGGTGCAGGCGGCCGTGATCGCGGCGCAGGTCCACGAGCACGACGCCGACGAGAAGTAGGCCGGCCGCTCCGCCCCGCGAGCTGCGGGCCGGTCCCTCAGGCCCGGTCGGGCGGCAGGGGAATGCGCCATTCGAGGAGCGTGCCGCCCGTCGATTCCGTCCGCCGGCCGACGGACAGGTCGCCGCCGAGGCGTTCGGCCCGTTCGCTGAGGTTGCGCAGTCCGCTGAGGGGCCCGCCGCGGCGGAAGCCCACCCCGTCGTCGCTCACCGACACCGCGAGCGTGCCGTCCTCGGCCACGACCGCCACCTCCGCGTGGCGCGCGTCCGCGTGGCGGGCCACGTTGGACAGGGCCTCGCCGATGACCGCGACGACCTCCTCGGCGATCTCCGGCGGCACGTCGGTGTCGAGCAGGCCCTCCATGCGCAGGGCGGGGGCGAAGCCGAGCACCGTGACGGCCTGGTCCACCGCTTTGACGATGCGGCTCCTGAGTTTCGGTGCGCTTCCGGTGGGCTCGTGTTCCCGGAGGCCGAAGATGGTCGACCGGATGATCTTGATGGTGGCGTCCAGGTCGTCGATCGCCCGGGTCAGCCGGTCCGCCGCCTCCGGGTGCTCGACGAACCGGCGGGCGCTCTGCAGCGTCATACCGGTGGCGAAGAGGCGTTGGATGGCCAGGTCGTGCAGGTCGCGGGCGATCCGGTCGCGGTCTTCCAGGAGGCTCACCTGTTCGGCGTCACGGCGCCGGCCGGCCAGTTCGAGGGCGAGTGCCGCCTGTCCGGCGAATCCGGGGAGAGCGGTGATCTCCTTGCCCGCGAAGGGAGAGCGTCCCCTGCGCCGCGCCAGGATCAGCACGCCGCTCAGCCGCTCCTTCGTGCCCACGGTGACGGCCACCGCCGGTCCGAAGCCCTTCCAGCGTTCGGGCTGCACCGTGATGCGGGAGTCCTTCTCGACGTCGGCCACGGTGAGCAGGCCGTTGTGCGTGAGGGCCGCGGCGGCGAGGGTTCCCTCGCTGCTGGGGAGCACGACGCCCCGGTGGGCCTCCGCTCCTTCGCCGCAGGCCAGCGATCCGCGCAGCTCCCCGCCCGACCCGACCAGGTAGAACACCCCGATGTCGGCGCCGGTGATGTCGACGGCCTGCTCCAGCATCCCGCCGAGGACCTCCGTCTCCTCCGCACCGGACAGGAGGGCACTGGTGATGTCGGAGCTCGCGGCCAGCCAGCGCTGGCGCAACCGGCCCTCCTCGTAGAGGCGGGCGTTCTCGATGGCGATGCCCGCCGCGACGGCCAGGGTCGTCACCACGGCCTCGTCCTCCGGGTCGAAGTCGGCCCCGCCCCGTTTCTCGGTGAGGTAGAGGTTGCCGAACACCTCGTCGCGCACGCGGATCGGGACGCCGAGGAACGTGTGCATCGGCGGGTGATGGGGCGGGAAGCCGTACGAGGCCGGATGCTCGGACAATTCGGTCAGCCGGAGCGGCCGCGGGTCGCGGATCAGCTCGCCGAGGATGCCGTGCCCCGAGGGCAGCGGCCCGATCCGCGCCCGCAGCGAGTCGTCGATGCCGATGGGCACGAACTCGGAGAGCTTGCGGTCGTCGCCGATGACCCCGAGTGCTCCGTACTCGGCGTCCACGAGGGTCACGGCCGCCTCCACGATGCCGCGCAGCACCTGGGGCAGGTCGAGTTCCCGTCCGACGGTCATGACGGCTTCGAGCAGCCCGTGGAGCCGGTCTCTGGTGCCACGGACCTCGTCGATGCGCGCCTGCAGCTCGTCGAGGAGTTCGTCCAGTCTCAGTCGCGGCAACCGTGCATCCGCGGACTCGGTGTCCTCCCGGACCATCGGAACCTCCGGTCGCGTCCGGCGCGCGAACGGCACTCGCCGCGCCCGCTCTCACCGTAGTCGCGATGCCCGGGAGGTTCATCCCGCGGCGGTCCGCCGGAACGCCGTCCGGAGCAGACGTGCCGCGAGGAATCCGCCCGGTGCGCAGGCCAGGGCGAGGCCGATGCCCGATGTTGTCGTAGACCCGCCGGTTCCTCCTCGACGGCGGCGACGACGGTGGGGTTCACTGCGACGACCAGCGCGATCACGATCGCGTCGGGATGGTCGCCGATGGCGGGGTGAGCGCGACGGCGCCGAGCAGCACCACGATCAGCGGGTCGTCCAGCTGTGCCAGGAGGCGGCTGTGGAGCCGTACGGGCTTCCGCGCGGCCGGCTCGTTGGGCCCGGTCTCGGTGAGTCGGCGAGCGGCCTCCTTCTCGGTGGCTCGGTGACTCGGTGAGGCCCGCCGTCTCTCCGGCCGACGCGGTGGCCGAGGCGGTCAGGGCGGGTTCACTACGAGCTCCCGTGTCCGGGGCCGTGCCGGGGGATGAGCTCCACGGGGCAGTGGGCGTGTTGCAGGACGCTGAGCGTGGTCCGCCCGATGGTGGGTCCGAGGTAGCCCGGGGACCGGCGGCCGCCGACGACGAGGAGGTCGGCGTGGTGGGACGCGTCGACGAGCGCACCGGCCGCGCTGTGGCTCTTCTCGCCGTCGGCGTGCACCGTCAGGTCCGGGAAGTCCTCCCGGATGCGGTCGGCGACGTCGGACAGCGGCAGTACGTGGTCCCGGGCGCCCTGTTCCGCGCCGCCGCGCAGCCGGGTCCGGACCCCCGGGGGCACGCTCCAGACGTGCAGGAGCCGTAGGTGGGCCTTGCGCAACGCGGCCTCGTGGGCCGCTGCGACGGCGCAGCCGAGGTCGTCGCCGTCCCGGACCGCCGCGAGGACGACGCCGGAGACCGGGGGCGGGGAGGGTCCGCGCACCACGACCACCGGTCTGATGGCCGCCGCCACGACCTCCAGCCCCACCGAGCCCAGCAGGAGCGAGGAGAACCCGCCGAGGCCCCGGTGGCCGACGACGATCGTTCCGCCGAGGGCGGCGGCACGCCGCAGGGCGTCGGGCGGCGCGCCGTCGCCGAGTTCCGTGACGGGCGTCAGCTCGGGATGTCCGGCGACGACGGCCTCGACGGTCCGGTCGAGCAGCTCCCGGCCGGCGCGGTGCCTCCGGCCGGTCTCCGCCCTGGTGAGGAACCGGGACGCCGCGTCGGTGTCCGTCGCGTGCACGAGGACCAGCCCGCCGCCTCGCAGCGCGGCCTCGTCCGCCGCCCACACGACCGCCGAGCGGGCGGACGGTGATCCGTCCACTCCGACGACGACCCTGCCGGGGCCTGGACGGCCCGGGGTCGCTTCCATGGCCCCTCCTCATCCGCTCCGACGGCACTGGTCCCAGCCTGGCATCGGAGCCCCGACCGGCCGGAGGGCCGCTGGGGCCAAGGCCGGGGCCGAAGGTCCCACCGGGCGGCGGCAGGCCCGGACGGCTCGGCCCCCGCGTCCGTTCGGCCCCCGGCTGTGGACCGTTCGGCCCACGCGGGCCCGGGAGCGGACCGGCGACGGTGGTGGCAAGGGGCCGCGCGGCAGCCCGGCCGAAGAGGAGGCGCGGCGATGAAGCACATGAAAGTCGGCGGCCTGATGACCGACCAAGTGGTCGCGGCCGTCCCCACGGCCTCGTTCAAGGACGTCGCGAAGCTGCTCGCCGAGCACGACATCAGCGGTGTCCCCATCGTGGACGGGGACGACCGGGTGCTGGGCGTCGTCTCCGAGAGCGACCTCCTGGCCCACCGGGAACGGACCGCGCGAGAGCTGATGACCGCGCCGGCCGTCACGGTGCAGGCCGAGCAGTCGGTGGCGGACGCGGCCCGGCTGATGGTGCGTCGCGGGGTGGAGCGCCTTCCGGTCGTCGACGAGGAGGAACGGCTCGTGGGCATCGTGACCCGTCGCGATCTGCTCTGCGTCCACCTCCGGCCCGACATGGAGATAAGGCACCGCATTCGTGAGGACGTCCTCACCGACGTCATGGGTCTGGCCGGCGACGCGGTGGACGTGCGCGTCCTGGACGGCGTCGTGACCCTGGAAGGCCGTCTCCGTCAGCAGAGCCAGGCCCGAGTGCTGGTCGGCCTCGCCGAGCGCGTGGACGGCGTCGTCGCCGTGGTGGACCGGTTGACCGCCCAGGAGGACGGCACCCGGCTCGCACCCGCGGCGCGTACCGCCCTCGGAGCCTTCGAATGATCCACCGCACACAGACGGGACGAACCGTGTCCGCCACCACTCTGACCCGACCGCTCGTGGCCTCGCTGGTCGAGGACGCCGTCACGGCGCCGTCGATGCACAACGCCCAGCCGTGGAAGTTCGTCCACCGGGAGGGCACCGACGCCGTCGAGCTCCACGGCGACCCTTCACGCGAGATGCCGCGGGAGGACCCCGCCCACCGCTCCCTCCACCTCGGTTGCGGCGCCGCCCTGTTCGGACTGCGTGTCGCCGCCGCACACCACGGCCTGGAGGCCGTACCCCGGCTGCTGCCCGACCGGGACGATCCCTGGCACTTCGCCGACGTCCACGTCCGGCAGGCCGCCGACGCGGACGAGGACCTGGCCGTGCTCCGGCCCGCCCTGCGCGAGCGGCACACCAGCCGGTTCCCCTTCACCGGTGAACGGATCCCCGCCGAGATCCTGGACGGTCTCCGTGCCGCCGCACTCCTGGAAGGCTGCCGGCTGGGCGTGCCGGGAGCCTGGCACACCGACGCCGTCATGGACGCCGTACACGCCTCCGAACTGTTCGAAGCCGCGGACGCCTCGGTCCGTGCGGAGATCGCCCGGTGGATCCGCACGGGGGCGCCCGGCGAGGGTCCCGCGACCGAGGGCATCCCCGCGTACGCCTTCGGCCCCCGCCAGTACGACGTGACCTCCCCGATCCGGGACTTCGACTCCCCCCGCCGCGTCTCCGACCGGCCGTCGGCCCGCTTCGAGAAGATCCCGCAGATCGTCCTGCTCGGCACGGTCGAGGACACCCCGCGGGACTGGCTGAAGGCCGGCCAGGCCATGCAGCGGGTGCTGCTCCGCGCCACCCTCGACGGTCTTTCGACCTCGCTCATGTCCCAGCCCCTCGAATGGCCCGAACTCCGCTCCGCCGCGCGGGATCCGCGCTCCGCGACCGGGTACGTCCACATGGTGATCCGCCTCGGATACGGCCCCGCCGGCAGGGCCACGCCCCGCCGGCCCGTGCCCGAGGTGCTCACCTTCGTCTGAGCTCCGGCCCGCGGCCCGCGATCACAGCCGGAACCGGCGCTCCTCCCCCGGTGCGACGGCTAGCCGCCGCTCACCGGGAAGCACCACGGTGAGCGGGCCCTGCGGCGAGGCCGGGACCCGTACGCCCAACCGCCCGGGAAGCACCCGGACGCGCACTCCTCGATGACCGCCGGCGCAGAGGGTGAAGGCGAACCGCGGGAGCTCCCGCAGCGCCACCGGGGCGACCTTCAGCCCCTCCGGGCCCGCTTCGAGACCGGTGATGCCGCGCTCCACGAGGTCGATCGTGCCCGCCATCGCCCCGAGGTGGACGCCCTCGCCGGTGGTCCCTCCCTGGACGTCGGCGACGTCGGCGAGGAGCGCCTCCTCGCAGTACCGCCAGGCGTCGGGGCCCTTCTGCCGGGCCAGTACCCAGCCGTGGACGAGGCTGCTGAGCGTCGAACCGTGGCAGGTGCGCCGCAGGTAGTACGAGACGGTGGCGCGCCAGGTCTCGTCGTCCAGGCGGTAGCCGAGCCGTGCGAAGAGCCCGTACAGCTCCTCGGCCCCGAACAGGTAGCCGAGCATGAGGGTGTCGGCCTGCTTCGACGCCTGGTAGCGGTTGGCGGTGTCGCCCTCGGCCTCCAGGATCCGGTCGAGCCTGCGGATGTCGCCGTACCGGGCCCGGTAGGCTTCCCAGTCGAGCTCCGCCAGGTCTCCGTAGCCCTGGAACTGGCTCACCACGCCCTGGTGGAACGGCACGAACAGACGGCGTGACACGTCCTCCCAGCGGTCGAGTTCCGCGTCGTCGAGGAGCAGTCCCTCCCTCAGTTCCGCCCTTCGGACATCGGGCAGTTCGCCGAGCAGGTCGAGGCCGCGGGCGATCACCCACGCGGCGGTCGCGTTGGTGTAGGCGTTGTCGTCTATGCCGGGGCTCGTCGCGTCGGGATAGGCGTCGTGGTACTCGTCGGGGCCGACGACCCCGGGGATCCGGTAGCGCCGGAGAGACGGGTCGAAAGCCGCGGCGCCGGCCCAGTACCGTGCGATCCCGAGGAGCATCTCGGCACCCGCGGAGTGGAGGAATCCGCGGTCACCGGTGGTCTCCGCGTACCGCCACACGTTGTACGCGACGGCCGAACCCACGTGCCGCTGGAGGCGCGAGTGATCGGGCAACCAGTGGCCGGAGCGCGGGTTGAGGTGCAGCTCCGGTGTCTCCTCCCGGCCCGAACTCGCGCTCTGCCACGGGTACATGGCCCCTGCTGCCCCGGCTCGACGCGCCGCCTCGCACGCGGCCGGCAGACGTCGGTGACGGTAGCCGAGCACGGATCGGGCCACCTCGGGGAAGTGGAGGGAGAGGTAGGGCAGGACGAACAGCTCGTCCCAGAAGACGTGGCCGCGGTAGGCCTCACCGTGCAGGCCGCGCGCGGGGACGCCCACGTCGAGTTCCGCCGTGTGCGGGGAGAGGGTCTGCAGGAGGTGGAAGAGGTGCAGCCGCAGGACGCGGCCCGCCTCGCCGGGGACGTGCAGCTCGCCCTGCTGCCACAGCCGTCGCCACGCCGCCCTGTGGGTGGAGACCAGTCGGGAGAAGGGCGGGGCGTCGGCCGCCTCACCGCAGGCCGCCTGCCGGGGGTCGCCCGCGGGCCGGTCCGTCGTGGTGCGCAGGGCGAGCGTCTTCACGACGGTCACCGAGCGGCGCGGACCGACCGGGAGGCGGTACGTCTGGACGGTGCCGGTCCTCGTCGCGGCCTCGTGTGCGGGACCTGCGGGTCGGGTGACCGTGCGGACGGCCAGGGCGAGGCCGAGGCCGGGGTCGGCGGTGCGGCAGGTGAGCCAGGCCACCCCGTCACGCCCGAACCCGGCCCGGTGGTCGGTGAGGTGCCGTCCCTCGAGGTGCCGGTAGCGCTCCACCCCGGCGTTCACGACCGCGCCGTCGAGGACCGACGCCACCTCGACGGCACCGCTCCAGCCGTACGCGCGGAACACGGTGCACTGCGCGGCGAGCCCCGCGTCCCCCATGTGCACGATCCGGAGATGGCTGACCCGCAGCCCCCGGCCGTGGTCGTCGAGGTAGAGCAGGTGCCGGGTCAGCACTCCCCCGCGCAGGTCGAGCCGGACGTCGCAGTGGCGCAGGTCCTCGGAGTCGGGTGTCAGCCAGTCTCCGGGCGGACCGCCGTCGGGGCGGCACCGGTAGCGCAGCAGCGTCCAGTTGGGGAGGTTGACGAGGTCCTCGTTCTCGACCCGCCGGCCGTCGACGACCGAGGCGCGCCGGTCGTAGCCGCCGGCCAGGTAGGTGCCCGGGTAGTGGGTGGCGTCGGCGGTGCACTCGGGGGCGGAGCCCCGGGTGGCGAAGCGGCCGTTGCCGAGGGTGCAGAGCGCTTCGACCAGTCGTTCGCGGTCCCGTTCGTAGCGGTCGTAGCTCCAGCTCCAGCCGTTCGTCATACGGGCTCGCCCCGCACGCTCCGGGCCAGCGCCGTCAGATCGGTGACCGTGAGGTCGGCGCCCTGGTCACGCAGCGGAGCGGTCATGCTCCCGTCCGGAGTGCGGTCGAGACCGACGACGAGGCCGAATCCCCCGCGCCGCGCCGCCCTGATGCCGGCGAGCGCGTCCTCGACCACCGCGGTGTCCGACGGATCGCTCCCGAGCAGGGCTGCCGCGTGCAGGAAGAGCGCGGGGTCCGGCTTTCCGACGAGGCCGAGCCGGGCGACGTCCTCGCCGTCCACGATCACGGCGAGCGACCCCGCGAGCCCGGAGGCCCTCAACAGGGCCCGGGCGTGCCGTGAGGCCGACACGGCGGCGCAGGTGATCCGGGCCGCGCGCAGGGCGTCGAGCGCCCGGTCGGCGTCGGTGAAGACCGGCACTCCGCGGGCGCCGACCAGATCGCGGAACACCTGTTCCTTGCGGGCGGCGACGGCCCAGACCGTGTCGCAGCCGGGCGGATCCCCCGGGGTCCCCGTCGGGAGCTCGAGACCACGGGCCGCCAGGAAGGCGGCGGCCCCGTCGTGGCGGGACCTGCCGTCGACGAGGTGGCGGTACTCGACCTCCGCGTCGAAGGGCTGCTGCTTGGCGCCGTCGCGCGTCCACGCGGACAGGCAGGCGTCGAACGCGGTCTTCCACGCCGCCGCGTGGACCCGGGCGGAGTCGAGCAGCACACCGTCGGTGTCGAAGACGACCGCCCGCGGCGATCGAAAGCCGGAGTCCTGGCCGCTCACGCTCTCACCCCACTACGCGGTCGCCACGCGCCGCATGAGCCGATCGGCCCCCGGGACGGGCCCCTCGGGCCCCTGCGGCCCGGGCGCCTCCGGTGCGACGGTGGAGTCCGGCCCACACTCCGAAGGAGGGCGGTCATGTCCGAGGCGGCCCCGAACCCCCTGTCTGCCGGTCCCACCGCCCCGCGGCCGGCCCTGCTGAGCTTCCTGGGCGGCGTGGGAACGGTCACCGGCAGCAAGTTCCTCGTCGAGAGCGACCATGCGCGGATCCTCCTCGACTGCGGTCTCTTCCAGGGTTTCGCGAACCTGCGGCGCCGCAACCGGGAGCGGTTCGCCCGGGACGCCGCCGACGTGGACGCCGTGGTCGTCACCCACGCCCATCTGGACCACTGCGGCTATCTGCCCCGCCTGGTCCGCCAGGGCTTCCGCGGACCGGTCCTCGCCAGTGCCCACACCGCCCGGCTCGCCGGGATCGTGCTGCGCGACAGCGCCCGGCTCCAGATGGAGGCCGCCCGGCACGCCGACGAGCACGGCTGGTCCAAGCACCGCCCTGCCAAGCCCCTCTACGACGACTCCGACGTCGAGAAGACGCTGGCGTTCTTCGACCCGGTCCCGGTCGGCGAGGACGTGGAGATCACGTCCGGCACGCGGCTCACCCTCCACCACGGGGGGCACATCCTCGGCTCGGCCTGGGCCCGTCTCGTCCTGGAGGACGGCCACACCCTGGCCGTCTCCGGAGACCTCGGACGGCCCGGACATCCCCTTCTGCTGCCTCCGGAGCCGTTCTCCGGCGCCGACGTGCTGCTCGTGGAGTCGACGTACGGCGACCGCCGCCACGACCAGGAGTCCGCGCGGTCGGAGTTCGCCTCCGCGATCGGGCGGGCCCTCGCCCGGAACGGCACCGTCGTCATCCCCGCCTTCGCCATCGACCGCACCGAGGTCGTCCTGCACGAACTGACCCGGCTGCGCGAGACGGGTGTCCTGCCCCGCTCGGTGCCCGTCTACGTGGACAGCCCCATGGCCCTGGCCGCCCTCGACGTCTACCGCGACGCCGTACGCGAGCGGTCGGCCGGGCTGCGGCCCGAGATACTGGCCGCGGGTGACGCGGCCCTGAGCCCGGAGCCGTTCCTCGCCGCCCGCACGGTCCAGGAGTCCATCGACATCAACAGCGCCCGGGGCCCCGCCGTCATCGTCTCCTCCGCCGGCATGGCCACCGGCGGCCGCGTCCTGCACCACCTGCGCCGGCTCCTGCCGGACCCTCGCAACGCCGTGGTGATCGTCGGCTTCGCCGCCGCCGGCACCCGGGCACGGGACCTCGTCGACGGCGCCCGCGTGCTGAAGATGTTCGGCGAGTACGTGCCCGTGCGCGCCGAGATCGCCGACGTGCCCCACTTCTCCGCGCACGCCGACGCGGACCAGATCGTCGACTGGCTGCGGGCCGCGCCTCCCCCGCACACCACCTACCTCGTCCACGGCGAACCGGCCGCGTCCGCGGCGCTCCGCGACCGCATCGACCACGAGCTCGGCTGGACGGCTGTCGTCCCCCGCTCCGGTGAGGCCGTCCTGGTCCGCTGACCAGGGCCCTTCGGCCCTCCGGGGCTGCCCTGCACGGCCCTCCCGGAACAGGCCGCTGCGCGGGAGCCTGTGGGGGAAGGGCGGCAGGCCGGCCGCTTCCGCGTCGGCGCGGAACCCGTGGCCTGCGCCCGGTGAGGACGCAGCGCCATGAGCACACGACCGTTCACCGTCGCCGACCTGATGACCAGGAAGGTCGTCGCCGTCCTGCCCGGCGCGGACTTCAAGGAGATCGTGACCACGATGGAACGGTGGAGGGTGAGCGCCGTACCGGTCGTCGAGGGGGAGGGCCGTGTCGTCGGCATCGTCTCCGAGGGCGATCTGCTCCTCAAGGAGGAGTTCCAGGACCATCGTCTCGGCCTCATCGAACAGATGCGGCACCTCGATGCCACGGCGAAGGCCGGTTCCCGGCGCGCCCGGGACCTGATGTCGTCGCCCGTCGTGACCGTCGCCCCCGAGGCGTCCCTGTCGCAGGCCGCGCGCCTCATGGCCGCCCACCGCGTCAAGCGTCTGCCGGTCGTCGACGCGAGCGGCGCGATCCAGGGGATCGTCAGCAGGTCCGACCTCCTCAAGGTCTTCCTCCGCCCGGACGAGGACCTCGCCGCCGAGGTCCGCGCCGAGGTCGTCGAGCCCCTGTTCCCCCTGTCCCACCGGCAGGTCGAGGTCCGGGTCGACGCCGGTGTGGTGACCCTGTCCGGCAAGGTCCACGACGGTGGGTCGATCCCGCTGGCGGCACGCCTGACGCGCGCGGTCGAGGGCGTGGTGGACGTGGAGTGCCGCCTCGCGGTCGGCCCGGGACCGGACGGCCCTCCCCTGCCGGGCGGAAACGGACCATCCTGAGAGACGGGGTCCTTCGAGGAGAGCGCACGGCTCCCGGACGACGGACCGTGCGGGGAAGCGACGATCATGGAGACGCGGCACGCCCCCCATCCGCCGGTGTCGGTGACGGCCGACCTCGACGCCCCGCTGTCCCGCTGGCTGTGGCTGGTCAAATGGATCCTGGTCATCCCGCACTGGATCGTGCTGATCTTCCTCTGGATCGCCTTCTTCGTCGTGACGGTGATCGCGTTCTTCGCCATCCTGTTCACCGAGCGCTACCCGCGGGCCCTGTTCGATTTCAACCTCGGCGTCCTCCGGTGGTCGTGGCGCGTGTCGTACTACGCGTACGGCGCCCTCGGCACCGACCGGTATCCGCCCTTCAGCCTGGGACGCGAGCCGGGCTATCCCGCGCGGCTCGACATCGCGTACCCGGATCGGCTCTCGCGCTCGCTCGTCCTGGTCAAGTGGTGGCTGCTCGCCATCCCCCACTACCTGATCCTCGCCTTCCTCACCGGCGGCATGCGCGCGAGCTGGTGGGGAGGAGGCCTGATCACCCTGCTCACGGTCATCGCGGGCTTCGCCCTCGCCTTCACGGAGCGCTATCCGCGCGACCTGTTCGTCCTGATCGTGGGCCTGAACCGCTGGGTTCTGCGCGTCGCCGCGTACGCGAGCCTGATGACGGACGCCTACCCGCCGTTCCGTCTCGACCAGGGCGGCGAGGAGACGGGCGTCGTGCGCTGACGTCACCGCCGTCCCACCGCAGCGGGTGACGCGCGCGTCGACCGGGCGCCGGTCCGGTCAGGAATCGTCGTCGTCCGGGCCGCTTCCCCGGCGGAGCCGGCCGGACCAGACGGGCTCGACCTGCTCCCACTCCCGCTCCCAGGCCGCGAGCCGGTGCGGTCCGATCCTCCGTCGGACGAGGACGACCGCACCGGCCTCCAACGCCGCCACGACACTCGCGACGGAGACGCCGCCCGCGAACGAGGTCATCGCGCGTTCCGACGTACTGCCCGGCGGGCGGGCGGGGCTGCCGGCGTCGTCCACCCAGACCGTCACGGTCTGTCCCTTCGGGGTCCGGGGCGGTACCTGGACGGTTCCCGATCTGCGGACGTTGTCGGGGTACTCCCAGACCGCCGCCGCGACGGACTGCGGCCCGGCATCCTGACGTACGGCGACCGGCGGGTCCTCGGCACGTCCCGTGGTGACCGCCTGCACCTGGTGCCGGTGGGCGGCGCGTTCACGGTCGGCCCGGACTCCGGCGTTCCACACCGTCCCGGCGGCCACGGCGCCGAAGCACAGGGCGACGGCCACGATGACGGTCACGATGACGCGACCGAAACGCCCACGGTCCGCCGGCTCGCTTGGGGTCATGTCGTACCTCCCGGTGGGCTGGCCCGCCGGACGTCTCGACGACGTCGTTCACGGCGTGGTGCCGACCTCCTTTCCGATGTGATGCGCCCATGCCTGGATCCTCGCCGGATCGCGGAAGTCTCCGCCCTTGCCATGGTGGACCATGGACCGGGCGATGCGCCCGGGCGTCTCGGCGGTCACGGCGCCGCCGAAGGTGACGTGCTCGCGCGCGCCGATCTTCTTCATACGACGGGCGACACCGGGCGTCGGCGGAATGTCGTGCTGCTCGGCGGTGCTGTCGACGGGGCCGCTGCTGAAGAACCAGACGGGCCGACGGCGGAGCTGGTCGGCGTTGCGCCGGGCGCACCGACGCGCCTTGCCGTTCCACCGCCCGGCGTACAGGGCGCCGCCGAGAACGACCCCGTCGTAGTCGCTGACGTCCGTGACCTCGTCGGCGGGGAGGACGACGGCGTCGATCCCGTCGCCCCGCAGGGCCTTGCCGATCTCATCGGCGATGCCCGCGGTCGAGCCGTGCCTGCTGCCGTACGCGACCAGGACCCGCTTGGCGTTCATGACCGCTCGCCCCCGGCCTCGTCGCCGGCTCGCCGCACGGGGACGGTCCGTCGGGTCTCGGGCTTCTCCTCGGGCATCGGGACCCGGATGGTGAGGATGCCGTCCTGGTACGAGGCGTCGACGTCGTCAGGGATCGTCACCGGCAGTCGTACCGTTCTGCGGAACGATCCGTAGCGGAACTCCGAGTGCTCCTTGTCCTCCGTGCTCTCGCTGTGCTCGGCGCTCACCGTGACGAGGTCGTCGTCGACGGTGATCGCGATGTCCTCGGGGTCCATTCCGGGCAGTTCGGCTCGGAGCACGTACGCGCTCCCGGCACTGGTGACCTCCACCGGGATGGAGTGCGCGGCGGAGCCGGGGCGCCATCCGGGCAGTCCCGGGAACTCGCGGTCGAACCAGTCGTTGAAGCCGGGGAAGCGGCTGTGCCTGCGTTCCACCTTGTCTCCGGTCATCGTTCTGCTCCTCGTCTGCGTGTTCCGGGGAAGCCGCCGGTCGGGGGCGGATCCGCGGGGGTCTTGCTCCTTCTCCCACCGTGCTGCCCGGCGCCGCGCGCACCCAGTGCCGAGGGGGTCAGTCCTGCGGGGCCGGTCGGTCCGTCGGGGACCGGGACCGGTCGGCCCCGGAAGGGGCGCCGTCCGTCCCTCCCCCGCCGGGAAGGGGCACGGTGATCACGGGGCAGGCGGCGCGGTGCAGCAGGCCGTGGACGGTGGAGCCGAGCCGCATGCCGGAGTGGCCGCCTCGTCCCCTGCGTCCGACGACGACCGCGAGGGCCTCGCGGGAGGCGCGGGTGAGTTCCTCGACGGGATGCCCCCGCATGATCACCTGTTCGATGTCGACGTCCGGGTGGCGCTCGGCGCAACCGGCCACCGATTCGGCGAGCAGCCGGCGGTGTCCGGCCAGGTCCTCGGACTCGTCGCCCCGGGCCGGCAGCGGGCGCGGCCGGACCCAGACCGCCATGAGCCGCGCCTCGCGCAGGCTCGCCTCCGCCGCGGCGAAGGCGACGGCGGCCCGGCAGTCCCTGCTGCCGTCCACGCCGACGACGACCATTGGCGGGTGGACGGCCGTGTGCTCCGGCTCGCGGATCACGACGACCGGGCAGTGCGCACGTGCGGTGAGGGGAACGACCACGGAGCCCTCGCTGAGGACTTCGGCGGCCCTGCCGAGGCGCCGCGAGCCCACCACGGCGAGTGCGGCCCCCCGTGTCCTCTCGTACAGCACGGCGGCTGGGGTCCCGTCGACGAGTTCCGTCGCGGTCCACAGCCCGCTGTGCAGCTCCTGTACGAGGTCTTCGGCGTTGGCGAGCGCCGACTCGGCCCGGACGCGCAGGGAGCTCTGGTGGGCGGTCGCACCGTACGCGAGCCGGTCGCGGCCCGGGGAGACGGCGGCGACCAGGCGCAGCCGGGCACCTCGGCGCCCGCTCTCGTCGGCGGCCCAGACGAGGGCCGGGACGGACAGGTCGCGGGGGTCGATGCCGACCAGGACGTCGCTCATGGCTCCTCTTCCCGGGAGACGAAGGCGGCCGGGACGATCTCCACCGGGCAGTGGGCGTGGTGGATCAGAGCGTGGGCGACGCGGCCGAGGGACGGGCCGACGCCGAGGGGGCGGCGTCCGCGGCCCATCACGAGCAGGTCCGTGTGGGCGCTCGCCTCCGTCAGGATGCCGGGGGTGCTCGTGCCCGTCTCCACGTGGTTCCCGACGATCAACTCGGGGTAGACCTCGCGGACCCGGTCGGCGAGTGCCTTCGTCTCGTGGACGCGCCGACGGGCGATCGCGTCCAGGTCGTCGAGCATGGTGGCCACGCTGCCGATGTGGGTGAGGACGTTCCACACGCTCACGATGCGCAGCGCCGCCTTGCGCGCGTCGGCTTCCGCCGCGGCGAGCAGCAGCCAGTCCAGGTCGGCGGCCTCGCGCACGGCAGCCGTCACGGAGCCCGTCCGGGGCCGGTCGTCCTCCCCTCGTACGACGACCACGGGCACCTCGGCGTGCGCCGCGACGCCCAGTCCGACGGAGCCGAGCATGAGGGCGGAGAAGCCTCCGAGGCCCCGGTTGCCCACCACGATCGTCCCCCGGTCGCCGGCGGCCTCCCGTAGACCCGACACGGCTTCCTTGCGGCCGAGCTCCCTGGTCACGGCGAGGTCCGGATGGCGCTCGTGGACCGCTTCGGCCGTCCTGATCAGCAGGTCGCGGCCCGCCTCGCGCACCGCCTGCATCGTCTCGGCGTTGGACCAGTACGCGCGCCGGTCGGTGTCGGCGGCGTGCACGAGCCGCAGGTGACGGCCCCGGCGGTCCGCCTCGGCGGCGGCCCAGAGCACGGCCGTGTGCGCGGAGGGGGACCCGTCGACTCCTACGACCACGTCGCCGAGCTCCGGCCGGACGGAGTTCTCGCTGGTCATGGTTCCTCCTCCGGAGTACGCCCCGGACACCGGCGACGGCGTCCCGGGAGCGACACCTCCCACGCTGGCATCGTGGTGGTCCTTCCAGGATGGGCCGTTCGGTCCCCGATCGAGACGTCGTCGGCGCGGCCCGGATGCCCGTCACCCTGGTGCGCGCGGAGAGCGGGCGGTCGGCGCGGTCGCACACCGGGATCGTCGTGGGTGCCGACGTCCACGAGCCGGGCGGCTCAGGGCTCCGGACCGGACGGTGTGCCGGGCGCGCCCGGCGTCAGGATGCGCCGTCCGGACACCCGGCGCGGGGACAGCAGCACGACGGAGTCCCGCTCGGCGCCGGCCCACGGCGTCGAGTACACCGCGTTCTTCAGCCTCCGGGCGGCGTCCTGGTCCGGCACCTCGCGTACGGGGCCGACGAGAAGGACGCTCCACCCCTGGCTGAAGGCCTCGTCCACGTGGTCCTCCTCGAACGCGATCTCCGCGCCGGAGGCCGCCGCCCGCGCCAGTGGCGTGTGCTCCGCGGTCACGAAGAGGATCTCCCTGCCCACGACCTGGTAGTTCAAGGGGAAGATCTCGGGCCCGTCGTCCCCGGTGACGGCGACGCGGCCGACGCCGTGGTCGTCGAGCAGAGCCCAGCACTCCGCCTCGTCGATCTCGTGCATCCGGGCGCCACGGCCGGCCCGGGCTGTTCCGGGAGCGACCTCCGCGGTGTACCCCGTCAGGTCCTGGACGGTCGTCTCCAGAGCGTTCGCGAGCCGGACGAGGAACTCGATCCCGGGGCTGGGCAGCTGCTGCTCCAGGACGCCGATGTAGCCGGGCGTCGATCCGGCCCGCGCCGCCACCTCCTCGCGAGAGAGGCCGAGACGCGTGCGCCGTGCCTCGACGCGCCGGCCGAGGTCGCTCATGTGGTGCCGGTCGATGGGGGTCATCACCCGTCTCCTTCCGAAGCGGCGGGGTCGTGCCGTGGGACGACGGCGACCGGGCACGAGGCGTGGTGCAGAGCGCGGTGCGCGACCCTGCCGAGCTCCAGGCCGACCAGGCGGCCCTGGCGTCGCGCCCCGACGACCAGCAGGTCGGCGGCGGCGGAGCGCTCGGTCAGCACGCGGTGCGCGGGACCTTCGACGGTGCTTCTGCGCAGCCGGACCCGGGGGTACGCGCGCGCCACCGGTTCCAGGGCTTCGTCGAGGAGCCGCACGGCTCGTCGCTCGAGGGCCGAGCCGGGCTCACCCGTCAGGAGCTGGTGGTCCACCGGTTCGTGGGCGGCTCGTCGCCAGGTGCTGACGACGTCGAGTTCCGCGTCCCGTGCCGCCGCCTCGCGGAAGGCGAACCGCACGGCCGGCGCGTCCACCTCGTGGTCGCCGACGCCCAGCAGGACCCGCTGATGGCGCGCCTCCAGGGCATGCCGGTCCCCACGGACGACGACGACCGGACCGGGGGCGCGGGCCGCCACGACGAGGCCGACGGATCCCAGCAGGAGGTCCTTCAGCTCTCCCCGCCCGCGCGACCCGACGACCAGGACCATGGCCCCCTGTGCCTCGTGGAGCAGCGCACCCGATGCGTCCTCGGCGAGCACGTCCGTGGCGAGGGCGAGCCCGGGTGCGCGCCGCCGGGCCCGGTCCGCGGCCGTGCCGACGATGTTCTCGGCGAGGACCTGACCCGAGGGCCGGTCCGTGCTCCTGGCCGGCGCGACGCCTTCGTACCGCTCCCAGAGCGAGGCGTGGACGATGCGCAGCGGCGCTCCGTGCCGTACCGCTTCGTCGACCGCCCAGTCCAAGGCCGTGAGACCGGCGTCGGACCCGTCGACGCCCACGACCACGGGACCTGCCACCGAGGGTGATGCCATCGTCCCCACCGCCTTCCGCGTACGAAGTGGGTCCTTGCCACGCCGGCACCGGGGCGCGGTGCCGGGCAGGCCCGTCTCCTCCATGGTGCGGGCGAGCGGGTCTGCCCCGTAGGGGCCAACGGTCCCGGAAGGGGACCGTTCGGCACTCCTTCCGGGGAGAGCCCGCGCCGCAGGGTGGACAGCACGGGGCCACCCCTCCCGAGAAGGAGCGCGTGATGCGTCACCGAAAGATCGGCGAGCTGATGACCCGCGAGGTGGTGGGCGTCGGCGGCGACGCGCCCTTCAAGGAGATCGTGCGGATCCTGTCGCAGCACCGTGTCACCGCGGTTCCGGTGGTGGACGGCGAGAACCGGGCGATCGGGGTCGTCTCGGAGGGCGATCTGCTCCGCGAGGCCGCCGACCGGGCCGCCGCACCGGGAGACGGGCCGGCCGTGCCGGGGCTCGAGGCGTGGGAGCGGGCGAAGGCCGAGGGCACGCGCGCGGAGGAGTCGATGTCGGCGCCCCCGGTGTGCGCCCGTCCCGACTGGACCGCGGTGGAGGCGGCGCGTCTGATGGAGGTGCAGGAGGTCAAGCGGCTCGTCGTCGTCGACGAAGCGGATCGGCTGGTCGGCATCGTGAGCCGCAGGGACCTGTTGGGGATCTTCCTCCGGGAGGACGAGGACATCAGCCGCGAGATCACCGAGGACATCCTCACCGGAACCCTCGGCCTGGACCCCGCCGGTCTGTCCGTCGAAGTGCGCGACGGCCGGGTGGAGCTCAGCGGCGAGGTCCCGTACCGGGGCATGATCCCCGCGATGGAACGCAGGTGCGCGATGGTCGACGGAGTCGTGTCGGTCTCCCGCACCCGGCTCCGCCACGAGAAGGACGACACCCGATCGGGAGGTGGACGGTCATGACACAGGGCGTCGTGGTCGGCATCGACGGTACGAAGCAGGCGGAGGCCGCCGCCGCGTGGGCGGCGGACGAGGCCGTCCTGCGCGGCACCGGGCTGCGTCTGGTGCACGCGAGGGAGCCTTGGCCGGAGTCGGACGAGCCGTGGGCCGAGCAGCTTCTCGCCCGGACCGCCGACGGACTCCGCGCACGGCACCCGGGCCTTTCGGTGACCGTCGGTCTCATCCCCTCGGGTCCGGTCCCGGGCCTCGTGGCAGCGGCCGAGGAGGGCACGCTCCTGGTCCTGGGGTCGCGTGCCCTGGGCAGCGTCGCCGGCTATCTGATGGGCTCGGTCGGCCTGTCCGTGGCCGGTGTCGTCGAACGGCCCGTCGTCCTCGTGCGCGACCACGGCGACGTCTCGCCGCGCGGCTCCGTCACGGTCGGGGTCGACGCGCAGCAACCCGAGGACGCCGCCCTGCAGTTCGCGTTCGAGGAGGCCGAACGACGGCTCGGCTCCGTCCACGTCGTCTACGCCCAGCAGCTCCCGTCGTACGGCACGCTCGGACCGGCCATGGTGTCGGACGTCCGGCTCGCCGTGGCCCCCGAGATCGAGCGCTCCCTCGACGACCTCCTCGAACCGTGGCGGACCAAGCATCCCGACGTGACGGCCACCGCCCGCGTGACGATCGGATCGGCCGGCCTCGAACTGGTGCGGGCCTCCGGCGACAGCGCCCTCATGGTCGTCGGCCGGCGCACCCGGCGCTCGGTCCTGGGCGCGCGTCTCGGCAGCGTGGCCCACGCGGTGCTCCATCACAGCCGCGCCCCGGTCGCCGTCGTCCCCCACGACTGACCCCGCGAGGGGCCGGCGCTCAGCCGCCGGAGGACGTCGACCGCGTACGTCAGTCGCTCGGTGCCCGCGGGGCGGTCCGTACGAACCTTGTGCAGCTCCCCCTCCAGCTCCAGCTCCAGCTCCGTTGAGGTGACAGAGCGTTCACCCGACAGGGTTGAACTGGGGCAAATGCGTCTGAAACACCTAAGGTCCGTGCATGCACACGGCGAACTCCCCCGTCAGCAACGCCCCGCCCCGGTACGTCCCGGACAGTGACCGCACACCTCCGCCCGCCGTCCCGCCGAGCCGCCTCGCCACCGCGGGCGCGGTCCTCGCGCCCGCCGCCGTCATGCTCGGCATCGCGCTGTGGGGCCTGAACCGCGGCACGATGTGGCGCGACGAGTCCGCGACGTTCCAGATCGCCCGGCGCTCGGTGCCGGACATCTGGCGTCTCCTCGGCGAGCTCGACGCCGTCCACGGCCTCTACTACCTCCTGATGCACGCCGTCCTCGCCGTCCGGGCCGACGAGGTGATGCTGCGGCTCCCGTCGGCGCTCGGCGCGGCGTGCTCCGCAGGACTGGTCGCCGCGATCGGCTGCCGGCTGGCCCGCCCCCGGGTGGGCCTGTGGGCCGGACTGCTGTACGCGGCCACCCCGTTCACCTCCTTCTACGCACAGGAGGGCCGCTCGTACGCCCTCGTGGCGGCCGGTGCGGCGCTCGCCACCTGGTGCCTGGTGAGCGCCGTCGAGCACGACTCGGCCGGACGCTGGGCCGGGTACGCGGCCGCCGTCGCCGGCACGGCCCTGCTGCACGAGTTCGCCCTGCTGATGCTGGTCGCCCACGGGGCCACGGTGCTGGCGGCCAGGTCCCGTCCCGGGACCTGGCGGCGGTGGGCGGCGGCCGCGGGCGCGGCGGTCGTACCGCTGGTGCCGCTCGCGCTGGTCTCCTCGCGCCAGGGCGGTCAGACCTCGTGGATCCAGGAGCCCGGAGTGGAGGAACTGAGGCTGCTCGCCCTGCAGTTCGCCGGCCCGGACGTCCGGGTGCTGACGGTAGCGGCGCTGCTCGCCGGGCTCGCCGCGCTGTCACCTCTGCGGCGCACCGGCCGTGTCGGCCTGACCGCGGTGGCGCTGCCGCTCGTCGCCCTGCCGGTGGCGGTGCTGTTCGCGGTCTCGCTCGTGAAGCCGCTGTTCGTCGACCGCTACCTGCTGTTCGCGTTCGCCGGATTCCCGCTGCTGGTCGCCGC
The DNA here is from genome assembly GCF_014203895.1 of Streptomyces nymphaeiformis. Taxonomy (GTDB): domain Bacteria; phylum Actinomycetota; class Actinomycetes; order Streptomycetales; family Streptomycetaceae; genus Streptomyces; species Streptomyces nymphaeiformis. The sequence goes on from NZ_JACHJY010000007.1 coordinate 148,076, forward strand.
GGGCCTGGAACGCCTCCTGGGCACGCTGCGCTCCGCGCCCTGGCGGCCGGTGGTGACGGCGGCCGGCGTCGTGGCGGTCGCGGCCGCGTTCTGGTGCCAGCTCCCGTTCCAGGAGCAGGAGCGCGGCAAGAACGGCCGCACCGACGACCTCCGGGAGGTCGCCGCGTACGTGGCCGCGCAGACGCGTCCGAACGACGCGGTGCTGTTCGTCCCCTCGTACCAGCGGCACATCTTCCTCACCTACGACCGGGAATTCGCCGGCCGCCGCGACATCGCCCTCAAGGCGGGCGCGGCCGCGTCGGGAACGTTCTACGGCCAGGAATTCGACGCGGCCCGGATCGGAGCGCGCATCGGCGCGGAACGGCGGGTCTGGGTGGTGGCCTGGCCGAGCGCCTGGAGCGAGCAGTGGTTCGACGAGGACCCGAAGATCATCGCCCTGCGCAGGGGGTTCGAACTCACCCGCAGCACGCGACTGAAGAGCGGCCTGGTGCAGTTGTACGTACGGGAGTGAGCCGGTGGCCGCGCGCGGCCGGCCTCCGGGCGCGCGCAGCCCGCACTCACACGTGCGGGTGACGGTGACCCGCAGGCCGTACGGCAGCGACCGCCCGGGAACTGGGGGACTTCCCCGGGAGGCGGCCACCGAAGGGATCGGCCGAACAGCCGAGCCACCGGAATCGCCTCCGAACAATGCGTATGTACGGCCATACCCTTTTCCTTACTTTTCCCGAGAATGCTGTGTTCATCAGCTCGTCCGATCAGCATTTCTCCGGCCGTCACGCCAGCGGGGCGTGAGACCGTTTCCGCTTCTCATTCCTGGAGAAACACATGCGCGTGGCCGTGACCGGTGGCGGTGGTTTCCTTGGGTCACATCTCTGCGAAGCGCTCTTGCGGCGCGGTGACTCGGTGGTGTGCCTGGACGACTTCTCGACGGGCGATCCCGAGAACATCGCTCCGCTCCTCTCCCACCCGGGCTTCGCCTTCCAGCACGCCGACGTGAGCGTGTCGGCGGAGGTCGCCGGCCGCGTCGACGCCGTGGCCCATCTCGCGTCCCCCGCCTCGCCGCCCGACTACCTGCGCCGGCCGCTGGAGACCCTCAGGGTCGGCAGCCGCGGCACGGAGAACGCCCTGCGCCTCGCCCTGCGCCACGACGCGCGTTTCATTCTCGCGTCGACCAGCGAGATCTACGGCGATCCGCTGGTCCATCCGCAGGAGGAGGCGTACTGGGGCAACGTGAATTCCATCGGCCCGCGCAGCGTCTACGACGAAGCGAAACGTTACGCCGAGGCGGTCTCCGCGGCGTACCGCCGTACCCACGGCCTCAACGTCGGCATCGCGCGCATCTTCAACACCTACGGGCCGCGGATGCGCCCGCACGACGGGCGGGTGGTGTCCAGCTTCATCACCCAGGCCCTCACCGGTGAACCCCTGACGATCTACGGCGACGGCAAGCAGACCCGCAGCTTCTGTTACGTCGACGACCTGGTCCGCGGTCTCCTGGCGCTCCTCGACTCCTCCGAGATGGGCCCGTTCAACCTGGGCAACCCGGTCGAACGGACCGTCACCGAGCTCGCCGAGGCGGTCCTGGCCATGACCGGGTCGCCCTCCGAGGTGAAGCACCACCCGCTGCCGGTCGACGATCCGGTCCGCCGCCGTCCGGTGATCACCCGAGCCCGGGAGGTACTGGGCTGGGAGCCGGAGATCGACATCACCGAGGGCCTGCGCAGGACCGTCGCGTACTTCGCCGCCCGGCCGGACCGGCTCGGCGCCTCGGCCGCGGCGATCCGCGGCGACCAGGACGAGACGGTGCCGCTGACCGCGGTGACCGGCGCCGCCACGGCGACGCAGACGATCCCCGGCCCGGCGGCCGAGACCACCGGTGCGACGCCCGCGACGGCCGGTCCGTCCGGCTCGGGCGGCTGATCTGCGCGACGCCCGCGCCTCCCCCGCCGCACCGTCCAGGGGCCTCCCGCCCTTCCGCCGCCGGCTCTTTCCTCCCGCCTCCTCCGTATCCCACGGCCCGCTCACGCACCGCCTGGAGAACTCGCTGCCATGACGTCGTTGGAGCAAGGTCCCGCCCTCGCCACCGGGACCGTCCCGGATCCCCCACTCCTCTCCCCCGTCCCCGGCTCCCCGGAGGAATGGGAGGCGCTGGGTGCGGAGATCCGAACCCTGTCCGGCGGCTCCGTGGCCTCCATCGGCCCGGACGGCCCGGTCCTCGCCGGGCCGCCGCGCCGGCTCGACACGCTCCCGTCGAGCTTCGTACGCGCCTTCTCGCGCTTCGACCGCTTCCTCGTCGTCCTGCTGTCCCTCGGCTGGGTGGCCTGCCTGGTCTGGTTCTGGGCCTGGTGGCTCCAGCCGTCGCACCGCATCGGCTGGCTCGGCCTCGTCGTCAACAGCACCCTGCTGCTCTATCTGACCTACCTGCCGGTGCACTTCCTCGTCGCGCTGATCCGGATGCGCCGCTTCGATCCGGCCGTCGGCGTGCCGGCGCTCCACACCGCGTTCGTGGTCACCCGCGCCCCTTCCGAGAGCTGGGACATCGCCCGCACCACCCTGGAGGCGATGCTCGCCCAGGACTTCCCCTACTACTACGACGTGTGGCTGTGCGACGAGGACCCGACCGAGGAGATCCTCGACTGGTGCGAGGGCCACGGCGTCCACGTCTCCTGCCGGCGCGGCCGCGCCGACTACCACCGGGCCGAGTGGCCGCGTCGCACCCGCTGCAAGGAGGGCAACCTCGCCTTCTTCTACGACCACTGGGGATACGCCCATTACGACGTGGTCGCCCAGCTCGACTGCGACCACGTGCCCGGCCCCCGGTACCTCGCCGAGGTCGTGCGCCCCTTCGCCGACCCGGCCATCGGTTACGTCGCGGCTCCCAGCGTGTGCGACTCCAACGCCGCCGAGTCCTGGGCGGCCCGCGGCCGGCTGCAGCGCGAGGCCATGTTCCACGGGCCCGTGCAGCTGGGCCACTCGGCCGGTCTGGCGCCCGTGTGCATCGGCTCCCACTACGCCGTCCGCACCCAGGCCCTGCGGGACATCGGCGGCCTCGGACCCGAGCTCGCCGAGGACTTCTCGACCACGTTCCTGCTCAACTCGGCCGGCTGGCACGGCGCGTTCGCGATCGACGCGGAGGCGCACGGCGAAGGACCGCTCACCTTCGGCGCGATGATCACGCAGGAGTTCCAGTGGTCCCGCAGCCTCGCGGTGATGCTCCTGGGGATGCTGCCCCGCCACCTCGGCCGGATGCCGCTCAAGCTGCGCGTGCGCTTCGCCACGGCGCTGATGTTCTACCCGCTGCTCGCCGCGGCCACCGTCATGGGCATCGCGCTGCCGCCGATCGCCGCGATCACCGGCGTGCCCTGGATCAACGTCAACTACGGGGAGTTCCTGGCGCACTTCTGGAGCATGTCCGTCTGGCTGATCCTGCTGACACTGCTCTGCCGCCGCCGCGGGCTGCTGCGCCCCCGGGACTCCGCCGTCCTCAGCTGGGAGATCTGGCTGTTCGGCCTGTCCCGTTGGCCCTACGTGGCCTGGGGCGTGCTCGCCGCGGTGCTGCAGAAGCTGCGGCCCCGTCAGATCACCTTCAAGGTCACCCCGAAGAAGCGCGACGGCCTGGAGCCGCTCCCGCTGCGCACCGTCGCCCCGTACCTGCTGATCACCACGGTCCTGTCGGGCTCGGCGCTCGTCGGCCAGTTCACCGGCCCCGCCGTGGGCTACGTCTTCCTCTGCCTGCTCGGCGCCGCCTCGTACGCCATGGTGACCCTCGCGATCGGCGTGCTGCACGTCAAGGAGACCGCCCGCGCCACCGGCGTCTCCGCCTTCCGGGCACTGCGCACGGCCGCGCTGCCGCTCTCCTGCGGCCTGCTGTGCGCGGTTCCCCTGGCGCTCGCGGTCTCCGTCTTCCCCACCTATCTCACCGGCTACTACGCCTGGTGACGACCCGGCCGGCCCGCACGGCCGGCCGAGAAATGAGGTTCCCCGTGCCCCGTACGGTCCTTGTCACCGGCGGCGCCGGTTTCATCGGCAGCCACACCTGCGTCGAGCTGCTCGCGTCCGGCCACGAGGTCGTCGTCCTCGACGACCACTCCAACAGCTCCCCCGAGGCCCTCGAACGCGTCGCCAAGATCGCGGGCCGCCCGATCGCGGCGGCCCATGTCGGGGACGTACGCGACCGCCGGGCCCTGGACGCCGTCTTCACCGCGCACCCGATCGACGCGGTGATCCACTTCGCCGCGAAGAAGGCCGTCGGCGAGTCGGTGCAGATCCCGCTCACGTACTACGACATCAACGTCGGCGGCACCACGGCCCTGATCGCGGCCATGCACGACCACGGGGTGCACCGGCTGGTGTTCTCGTCGTCCTGCTCGGTCTACGGCGACACGACGACCGTCCCGCTGACCGAGGCGTCCCCGGCCGCGCCGACGAACCCGTACGCCACCGGCAAATGGACCTGCGAGCGGATCCTGGCGGACGTCTGCCGGCACGTGCCCGAGCTGCGGGTCCTGGCCCTGCGGTACTTCAACCCGGCCGGTGCCCACCCCACCGGGCTGCTCGGCGAGGACCCGCACGGCGTGCCCGGCAACATCATGCCGTACCTCACCCAGATCGCCGTGGGCCGCCGGGAGGAGCTGAGCGTCTTCGGCGACGACTACCCGACGCCCGACGGCACCGGGATCCGCGACTACATCCACGTCGTCGACGTCGCCGAGGGGCACCGCGTGGCCCTCGACCACATCGACGACGAACCCGGCATGCGGATCCTCAACCTCGGTACCGGGCGCGGCGCGTCGGTCCTGGAACTCGTGCGCGCTTTCCAGGAGGTGTCCGGCCGGACGATCCCGTACCGCGTCACCGGGCGCCGCCCCGGCGACGTCGCGGAGCTCGTCGCCGATCCCTCGAAGGTCGCCGCGGCCTGGGGCTGGACCGCCCGCCACGACCTGACCGCGATGTGCCGCGACGCCTGGAACTTCCAGCAGCAGAACCCGTACGGCTACGCCCCCTGATCCTCCCCTCCCCCTCACCTCCCCACGCGCAGACAGGAGCACAACGCATGCGGTTGACCGTCATCGGTACGGGATATCTGGGAGCCGTGCACGCCGCTTGCATGGCCGAGATCGGACACGACGTCCTCGGGGTGGACGTCGACCCCGAGAAGGTGGCCGACCTCGCCGAAGGCCGGCCCCCCTTCTACGAGCCGGGATTCGAGGACGTCCTGACCCGGGCGCTCGACTCCGGCCGGCTGCGCTTCACCACCGATCTGCGGGAGGCGGCGGCGCACGGCGAGGTCCACTTCATCTGCGTCGGCACCCCGCAGCGGGCCGGCTCCCGGGCCGCCGACCTGCGGTACGTGGACGCCGTCGTCGACGGGCTGGCCCCGAACCTGTCCGCGCCCTGTCTGCTCGTCGGCAAGTCCACGGTCCCCGTGGGCACGACCGCCCGGCTGGCCGCCCGCGTCGCGCGGCTCGCGCCTCCGGGCGCGCGCGTGGAGCTCGCCTGGAACCCCGAGTTCCTGCGCGAGGGCTTCGCCGTCGACGACACGCTGCGGCCGGACCGGATCGTCACCGGTGTGACCGGCAAGGCGGCGGACGAGACGCTGCGCCGCGTGTACGCCCCGATGCTGGCGGCGGGCGTCCCGTACCTCGTCACCGACCCGAACACGGCGGAGCTGGTCAAGTCCGCGGCCAACGCCTTCCTGGCCACGAAGATCTCCTTCATCAACGCGATGGCCGAGGTCTGCGACGCCACCGGCGCGGACGTCGCCACCCTCGCCGACGCGATCGGCCACGACACCCGGATCGGCCGGCAGTTCCTGAACGCGGGGCTCGGCTTCGGCGGCGGCTGCTTGCCCAAGGACATCCGGGCGTTCACCGCCCGCGCCCAGGAGCTCGGCGTCGGACCCGCGGTGGCGTTCCTCGGCCAGGTCGACGAGATCAACCAGCGGCAGCGGAGCCGGACCGTCGCGCTCGCCGGGCGACTGCTCGGCGGCGACCTCACGGGCCGGCGGGTCACGGTGCTGGGCGCCACGTTCAAGCCGAACAGCGACGACGTACGGGACTCGCCGGCGCTGGCCGTCGCGGTGGAGCTGCACCGGCAGGGCGCGCGGGTCCGGGTCCACGACCCCGAGGGCGCGGCGAAGGCCGTGCTCGCTCATCCGGAACTGCGCTGCGGAGCGGATCTGCTGACGGCGTGCCAGGGCGCCGAGCTCGTGCTGCACCTCACCGAGTGGAGCGAGTACCGCGAGCTGGATCCGGTCAAGCTGGCCCGCGTGGTCCGTACCCCGCTGCTGATCGACGGGCGCAACGCGCTCCCGCACGACGCGTGGCGCGCGGCCGGCTGGACCGTGAAGGCGCTGGGCCGTCCGGCACCGCCGCCGGAGGGGCCGGGGCAGGCCGGCGACCGGGCCGTGGAGGCCCTGCGCACCCTCATCGCGTCCCCGGCGGCGTCCGCTGCGCAGGTGTCCGGAGTGCCGTCCCCCGCGCTTCCCGTCAGCCCGGTCAGCCCGGTGGGCGGCGTCAGCCCCGTCAGCGGGACGTAGCGAGCCGGCGGTGACCAGCGGCGCTGCCCGGACCGGTCTCGACCGGTCCGGGCAGCGCCGCACAGTACCGGGGCCGGCTCAGTCAGTGGCCCCGGGCTGGACGGCCCCGACCACCGGAGTCCGCGGAACCGGGTGGCCGAAGTAGTCGACGGGACCCGGGTCGATGCCGAGGGCCCACGGATCCACGCCGAGGGGCACCAGGCCCTCGCAGCGGGGAGCCAGGTTCTCCGGACCGGCGGCGCCGTCCGTGACCGGCGCGGCCAGGCCGCTCAGACACGGGTCGTCGCTGAGGCCGGTCGGACCGCCGTCCAGCGTCTCCTGGCCGGACGCGACGCGCCAGCCGTCCAGGGACGTGTAGCGGTGCACGCCCCACTCCAGGGCCCAGTCGCCGGTGCTGTAGTAGTCGTTGCCCGCGAGCCTGACGGTGCTCTGGTCGTACGCCGACTGGGTGTCGATCAGGGGGCCGCCGTCGGTCGCGAAGACGTTGTTGGCGACGCGCACGCCGGTCATGCCGTCGCGCAGCCGCAGGGCCGGGGGCCGGATGCCCGCGGCCGCCGCGGAGGCGAGGCCCTCGGTGCGCATCACGACCGTGTTGTGGTGGATGTCCAGGTTCTTCATGCGGGTGCCGTAGGCGACGATGCCGCCGTACTCGGGCAGCTTCCTGGCGTCGTCCCAGCTCATGTTGAAGCGGACGACGTTGTCGTGGTGGGCGCCGGTCGGCTGACCCGAGTAGACGAGGAAGCCGGGACCGTCGTTGCCATAGGCGAGGTTGTACTGCATGACGGAGGAGGACACGTTGTTGTCGAGGCCGAACCCGCCGCCGTCGACGCGTGATCCGGTGCGGTTGCGGTACGACTTGTTGTGCTCCAGGACGACGCGGGAGGAGTCGTAGACCCAGATGCCCTCGGGGCCCTCCTCGGCGTCGGTGGCGGACCTCGTGCCGTTGTCGTGGGCCACCGAGCCCACCACCTTCGCGTCCAGCACGCTGCCGAGCGAGATGCCGCTGCCGGTGTTGCGCTGGTCGCTCTCGGGATCGCCGGTGTTGGCGTACGCCTCGACGCCTTCGATCCTGAGTCCGGAGTGCGCGTAGGCGGGGTGCGCGGCCGGGAACTCGGGTCCGTAGACGACGAGTCCGGTCTCGAGGTTGTCGTGCACGGAGACGTCGGCGATCCGTACGTCGCCGAAGCCGGCGCGCGCCTCGCCCTCGGCGCCGACGCTGATCCCGTTCTGGAATCCGCTCGCCTCCACGTTCGCGATCCTGACGTGGCTGAGCCGGCGGGTGCCCGGCAGGTTGTTGCGCAGCGCGATGCCGACGCCCTCGCGCCGTGACTTCCGGTCGCCGACGAGGGCGATGCCCCTCACCTCCACGCCGGCGGTGTCGCGCACGGTGATGCCCGACGTCCCGCGTGGGGCGATCGTCGCGCGCCCGGAGCCGTACGACTCGATCACGACCGGCTTCGTCGCGCTGCCCGCCTCGTCCTCGTCCAAAGTGATGCTGCCGGCGAACCGCTCGCCGCCCTTGAGCCGGAGACGGTCGCCCGGCTGGAACCGCACGGTGTTCGCGTGGTCGAGGGTCCGCCACGCCGCCGCCGGCGACATGCCGTCGTTCTTGTCGTCCCCGTCGCGGCTCACGTAGAACGTGAAGGGACCGCCCGTGGCGGGGCGGGCCGGCCGGTAGACACCGGGCACGTCGCACCCCGTCAGCAGCAGAAGCACCACGGCCGAGACTCCGGCGGCGGCCCTCAACCTCCGACTTCGGTTCTCCGCCTTCACGCACACTCCTTTATGACCTGTTTTCGCACGACATACCCCCATGCGCGAACAGAGTGCCAGAAGGCGGACGCGCGAAACGCCGGGGGCGCGCCGGGCGAGCGCGCGGTCGGCACGGAAGACGAGGCGTCCGGCGCGCACCGCGCCACGCCGACCACCCCCGGGCCGGATTCGCCTGCAGCCAGCGCCATCCAGAGCACACCGGATACCTGCGGTTGCACTTATGGCGCGTCTGCAATTATTGTTGAGGCACGCAAAGAGCTCACTCAAGCAATTACGGAAGGGCTGAGCCATGCCGCTCGCACTCCTCGCCCTGGCTGTCGGCGCCTTCGGCATCGGCACGACGGAATTCGTCATCATGGGCCTGCTGCCCGACATCGCCGCCGAGTACGGCGTCACCATCCCCACCGCCGGCCTGCTGGTCACCGGCTACGCCCTCGGCGTCGTCATCGGCGCGCCCCTGCTGACCGTCCTCGGCAACAAGGTGAGCCGCAAGCGGATGCTCATGCTGCTGATGGGCCTGTTCGTGCTCGGCAACCTGCTCTCCGCCGTCGCCCCGAACTTCGGCCTGATGCTGACCGGCCGCGTGGTCGCCTCGCTCGCCCACGGCTCGTTCTTCGGCATCGGCTCCGTCGTCGCCGCCGAGCTGGTCGCGCCGAACAAGAAGGCCGGCGCCATCGCCACCATGTTCACCGGTCTGACCATCGCCAACATCGTCGGCGTGCCGCTCGGCACCTTCATCGGACAGACGGTCGGATGGCGCACCACCTTCGCCATCGTCTCCGTGCTCGGCGTGATCGGCCTGTTCGGCATCGCGAAGCTCGTCCCCGCCATGCCCCGCCCCGAGGGCGCCCGCCTGCGTGGCGAGCTGTCCGCCTTCCGGAACCCGCAGGTCCTGCTCGCGATGGCGATGACCGTGCTCGGCTTCGGCGGCGTCTTCGCCGCGATCACCTACATCGCGCCGATGATGACCGAGGTCGCCGGCTACTCCGAGGGCGCCGTCACCTGGCTCCTGGTCCTCTTCGGCGTCGGCATGTTCCTGGGCAACCTGCTCGGCGGCCGGTTCGCCGACCGCGCCCTGATGCCCCTGCTGTACACCACCCTCGGCGGTCTCGCGGTCGTCCTCGCCCTGTTCACCGTGGTCGCCCACGACAAGATCCTGGCCGCGATCGCCATCCTCCTCGTCGGAGCGCTCGGCTTCGCCACCGTGCCCCCGCTGCAGAAGCGCGTCCTCGACCAGGCCCACGGCGCACCCACCCTGGCGTCCGCCGTCAACATCGGCGCCTTCAACCTCGGCAACGCCCTCGCCGCCTGGCTCGGCGGACTCGTCATCGCCGCCGGCCTCGGCTACACCGCCCCGAACTGGGTCGGCGCCGCTCTCGCCGCCGCCGCCCTGGGCCTCGCCTTCTGGTCCGCGGCCCTGGAGCGCCGTACCCCCGCGGTCGAGGCGTCCACCGCCGGCGCTCCGGTCCCGGCCCCCGTACACCACTGACCCCCACTCCCCCTCCCCCTCACTTCCAGGAGAAGCGCCATGAGCACCGCCGCCGTCACCCCGCTGAGCACCACCGACGCCGAGACCCTGATCTCCGCCGCCCGCCGCGCCGCCGAGGCCGCCGGGGTCACCGTCAGCGTCACCGTCCTGGACGCGGGCGGGCACCTGCTGGCCTTCCGCCGGGACGACCGCGCGGTCCTGATCTCGGGCGAGACCAGCACCCGCAAGGCGTACACCGCGCTCCAGCTCGACGCCCCGACCGCCGACCTGGTCGACCTCGTCAAGCCCGACGGCCCGTTCCACTCGCTGCCCACCGCGCTCGACCGGCCGCTGCTGTTCATCGCCGGCGGCATCCCGGTCCACCGCGACGGCCGGCTGATCGGCGCCATCGGCGTGGGCGGCGGCGCGCCCGAGCAGGACCACGGCTTCGCCACCGCCGCACTCGAGGAGCTCTCCCGATGACCGACACCAGCGCCCGTACGCCCCAGGAGGTCTTCGCCGACCACGGCAACCGCCTCGGCTCCGGCGACCTCGACCTGATCAGCCGGAACTACACGGAGGACGCGGTCTTCATCACCCCCGACGGCGTCCTGACCGGACGCGAGGGCGTGAAGCAGGGCGTCGGCCGGCTCCTGACCGACCTGCCCGACGCCGACTGGCAGCTCACTCCGCAGTTCGCGGGCGACGTCCTCTTCCTGGAATGGACGGCCACCGGCGCCACCCACCAGGTGACCGACGGCGTCGACACCTTCGTCTTCCGCGACGGGCTCATCAGCGCCCAGACCGTCCGCCACACCCTCACCGCACGCACCAAGTGAAGGAACGACCGCGCACCATGGCCCCCTCCGCCACCCCCACCGTCAAGCTGAACAACGGCGTCGAGATCCCCCAGCTCGGCTTCGGCGTCTTCCAGGTCCCCGACGACGAGACCACCGCCGCCGTCACCGCCGCCCTGGAGACCGGCTACCGCAGCATCGACACCGCCGCGGTCTACGGCAACGAGACGGGCGTCGGCCGTGCGCTGGCCGCCTCGGGGCTGCCCCGCGAGGAGCTGTTCGTCACCACCAAGCTGTGGAACGCCGACCAGGGGTACGACGCCACCCTGCGCGCCTTCGACGCCGGCCTCGGCAAGCTCGGCCTCGACCACGTCGACCTCTACCTGATCCACTGGCCGGCGCCCGCCCGCGACCTGTACCGGGACTCCTGGCGCGCCCTGGAGCGTCTCGCCGAGGAAGGCCGCATCCGCGCCGCCGGCGTCTCGAACTTCCAGCCCGGGCACCTCCGCCGGCTCATGGACGGTACGGAGCTGATCCCTGCGGTCAACCAGGTCGAGCTGCACCCCGGCCTGCAGCAGAGCGAACTGCGCGCCTTCCACGCCGAGCACGGCATCGCCACCGAGGCGTGGAGCCCGCTCGCCCAAGGCGCCGTCCTCGGCGACCCCGCCCTCGCGGCCATCGCCGCCCGGTACGGCAAGTCCCCCGCGCAGGTCGTCATCCGCTGGCACCTGCAGCTCGGCAACGTCGTCATCCCCAAGTCCGTCACCCCCGCCCGGATCCGCGAGAACTCCGAGGTCTTCGACTTCGCCCTCACGGACGAGGAGATGCGGGCCGTGGCCGCGCTCGACCGGGACCTGCGGACCGGCCCGCACCCCGACGAACTGAACTGACCCCATCCCCGTGTGAGCTCCGTCCCCCGGCAGGCCATCCGGCCGCCGGGGCGGGGCTCCCGTCGTCCGCCCGGAAGGACAGGACGTCGCGGCATCCCTCCACCCCGCCCTCGCCCGCCTGGCCCCGTCGACGGGCGGCTCGCGCGACTCGCCGACCGGCTCGGCTTCGCCGCCCTGGGGCTGCGGGAGCTCGCCGAGGACGTCCTGCCCCACTTCCCGACGCCGTGAGCAGCGGCTGAAGAAGCGGTCAGGTCGTGGTCCGCGTGCCGATGCCGCGCAGCAGGGTGTCGACGACGCGGGTGGCGAGGGCGTCCATGGCGGCGTCGGTGTCCGGGGCCTGGGTGGCGGCTTCGTGGATGAGGGCGTAGTAGACGCGGCGCGCCCAGTCCAGATCGGCGTCGGGCGGGAGTACGCCGGTGTCGCGGAGGCGGGCGAAGAGCCGCTCGCACCGGGCCAGGACGTCGGCGTGCACGCTCGCGACCTCGGGGGCGTCGGTGGGCAGGGCGCCCATGGCGAAGCCCCAGCCGATCTTCACCCGGAGCACGTTCGCGGTGACCTGGTAGAGCGCGACGTCGGGCGGGGTGGTCTCGGGCCGGGCGGCTTCGACGGCTTCGTGGAACCGCTGCGCCGCCCACGCGGACAGTGCCCCGATGAGCGCCTCCCGTGAGGCGAAGCGCCGGTGCACGGTGGTCCGCGCGACCCCGGCGGCCTCGGCGACCTGCTCCATCGTGGCCGCCGGGTTCGCGGACAGCACCCGCTCGGCGGCTTCGAGGATCGCGCGCACGGTCCGCTCGGTGTCGGCGCGCAGCGGCTTCGTGGAGGGGGGCAGCGCCATGGGGGCGGGTCCTTCCGGTGGGGCGATCACCTCATGAGGTTACGACGGCGCGGCAACTCATCCATAACTTGCAACATCAATGACGCATGTTCTAGATTCTCCGCATCGGAAATGACGCGTCTCGTTTCACGGAGGAACACATGGACCTGCAGCTGAACGGCAAGACCGCTCTCGTCACGGGTGCCAGCCGGGGCATCGGACTGGCCGTCGCCCGCTCCCTGATCGCCGAAGGCGTGCGCGTGGTCGCCGCCGCCCGTACCTCCCCCCCGGAGCTCGAGGCGGCCGGCGCGATACCGGTGGCCGTGGACCTCTCCTCCCCCGCCGCGGCCGGGCGGCTGGTCACGGAGGCCGTGGCCGAGCTGGGCGGCATCGACATCCTGGTCAACAACGTCGGCGGCGGCGACGGCGGTCTGAACGGCGGATTCGCCGACGTCACCGACGAGCAGTGGGCGCAGGTCATGGACCTGAACCTCCTCGCCACCGTCCGCGTCACCCGCGCCGCCCTGCCCGCCCTGCTGACCGCGCGCGGGGCGATCGTCAACGTGTCGTCGATCGGCGCCCGCGTCCCGCACGGCGGCCCCATCGCCTACACCACCGCCAAGGCCGCGCTCACGGCGTTCGGCAAGGCGCTGGCGGAGGAGGTCGGCCCGCGGGGCGTGCGGGTGAACACGGTCTCGCCGGGCCCGGTCCGCACCGACCTGTGGGAGAACCCGACCGGCTACGGCGCCGAGCTCGCCAAGGCACTGGGCGTCCCGCACGCCGACCTCCTGGCCGGGCTGCCCACGGCGACGGGCATGCTCATCGACCGGCTGGTCGAGGCCGACGAGGTCGCGGCCCTGGTCACGTACCTCGCCTCACCCCTCGCCTCCGCGACCACCGGCACCGACCACCTGATCGACGGCGGAGCGGTCAAGACCGCGTAGACATCGCGGTGTCCCGGCCCGGCGGGCCTCCGCATTCGGCCCAGCCCCGGTGGCCCCGGACGCCCTACGGCCCGAGGGTGGGGCGGAGGACCGTCAGACAGGCCCAGCCCACGAGGACACCGCCCATGCACCGCTACCCGCCGATCGCCGACCACGGTCTCGTCGGAGATCTGCAGACGTGCGCGCTGGTGTCCGCCGAAGGCGTCGTGGACTGGTTCTGCTCGCCCCGCTTCGACTCGCCGAGCGTCTTCGGCCGGCTCCTCGACCACGAGCGCGGCGGGCACTTCTCGATCACCGTGGACACGCCGGGCACGACGGTGCGCCAGCTGTACCTGGCCGACAGCGCGGTGCTCCTGACCCGCTTCCACACCCCCGACGGGGTCGGCGAGGTGGCCGACTTCATGCCCCTCCCCGCCGACCCGACCGTCCCCACCGACCGGCACACCCTGGTCCGGGTGATACGGGTGGTCCGCGGCACCGTCCGCTTCAAGGTCGAGTGCCGGCCGCGCTTCGACTACGGCCGGGAGCCGCACGAGCTGGTCCTCGACGGCGCGAGCGCGCGTTTCGCCGGCGCGTCGGCCTCCGCGCACCTCCAGGTGCTCGGTGGCGGCCCGCTGGAGCGCGACGGCCAGGACGTCCGCGCCGAGGTGGAGCTGAGCTCCGGTCAGCGCGCCGCGGCCGTGCTCACCCTGGACGCGCCCGGCGCCGAGCCTCCCGAGCCGGCCGACGCGACGAGCCTGCAGGCCGCTTTCGACGCGGTCCGCTTCTTCTGGCACGACTGGATCAGCCGCTGCCGCTACCACGGCCGCTGGCAGCAGCAGGTCAACCGCTCGGCGATCACGCTCAAGCTGCTCACGTACGCCCCGACCGGCGCGCCCGTGGCCGCCGCCACCATGGGGCTGCCCGAGCAGGTCGGCGGGGAGCGCAACTGGGACTACCGCTACACCTGGGTGCGGGACGCCTCCCTGTCCGTCCGCGCGATGGTCGACCTGGGCTTCGTCGAGGAGGCGGACGCCTTCCGCCGCTGGCTCGGCGCCCGGTGGCAGGCGGGCGGCACGGTCAGCGGCGAGCCGCTGCAGATCATGTACCGGGTGGACGGCGACCCGCACCTGGGGGAGGAGGTGCTGGACCATCTGGAGGGCTGGCGCGGCTCGGCCCCGGTCCGGGCCGGAAACGGCGCCGCCGACCAGCTCCAGCTGGACATCTACGGCGAGGCCGTCTACGCCTTCGCGCATGCCGGCGAGCTGACGCAGCAGGCCGGCTACGACGGCTGGATGCGCTTCGCCGCCACGGTGGACTGGCTGTGCGGGCACTGGGACCGCCCCGACGAGGGGATCTGGGAGACCCGCGGAGGCCGCAAGGACTTCACCTACAGCCGGCTGATGTGCTGGGTCGCCTTCGACCGCGCGGTGCGGATGGCCCACGAGTACGGTCGCCCCGCCGACCTGCCCCGCTGGACCGCGGCCCGGGACGCGGTGCTGCACCAGGTGATGGAACGCGGCTGGTCCGCCGAGCGGCAGGCCTTCGTCCAGCACTACGGCAGCGACGTCCTGGACGCCTCGCTCCTGATGATGCCGATCACCCGCTTCATCGCGCCGCGCGATCCGCGCTGGCTGTCCACCCTCGACGCGATGGACGCCGAACTGGTCTCCGACAGCCTGGTCTACCGCTACGACCCGGCCGCGTCCCCCGACGGCCTGCGCGGCTCCGAAGGCACGTTCTCGCTGTGCAGTTTCCTGTACGTGGACGCGCTCGCGCGGGCCGGCCGCCTCGAACAGGCGCGGTACGCCTTCGACAAGATGCTCACCTACGCCAACCACGTCGGGCTGTTCTCCGAGGAGATCGGCCCGACCGGCGAACAGCTCGGCAACTTCCCACAGGCCTTCACCCACCTCGCGCTCATCACCGCCGCGCTGACCCTGGACGCGGCGCTGGACGCCTGACCCCGACGCCCGGCCCGACCGCGTACGCACCGTTTCGATCATGCGAACTACGCGCGTCGACCTGCCCGAACGCCGTTGACGCCCCTGCCCGGCTCCACCAGACTCCTGCCCCATGCAGCCCCCGCGTGACCGCTCGGTCACCCTCGTCCAGCGCCGGCACGTGGACCTCGTCCGTGTCGCGAGCGCTGTCTGTCGCTGCGCCTGACGGCCCTTCACCGCTCACCCGGCCGCACCCCCACTTCCTCCGCACGCCCCGCCCGCGGCGCCGTCCCCCGCCCACCGGGCCCCGGAGGCACGCCCGTACGTCCGCACGCCCTTTCTGGAGACCCGTATGTCCACGCCCCTGTCCCGCCGCGCCCTCGGAGGGGTCGCCGCCGGTGCCGCCGCCGCGGCCGCGCTCGGCGCCACCGCGACCGCCGCGCAAGCGGCCACCGCTCAGGCGGCCCCCGTGACCGACCCGCAGGAGCGTCCGTTCCGCGCCGCGCACCCGCGCCGCCACTCCCGTCGGCCCAACATCCTCTTCATCCTGGGCGACGACCTCGGCTGGGCCGACCTCTCCTCCTACGGCTCCCCGCACATCCGCACCCCGCACCTGGACCGCCTCGCCCGGCAGGGCGTCCGCTTCACCGACGCCTACTCCGGCTCCGCGACGTGCTCCCCCACCCGCTTCAGCCTCTACACGGGCCGCTACCCGGGCCGTACGAAGGGCGGGCTCGCCGAGCCGATCGCGGACAGGTCCGCCGGCCTGGAGCCCACCCATCCCACGCTCGCCTCGCTGCTCCGGGACTCCGGCTACGCCACCGCCCTCATCGGCAAGTGGCACTGCGGCTACCTGCCCGACTACTCCCCCACCCGCTCCGGCTGGGACGAGTTCTTCGGCAACTTCGGCGGCGCCCTGGAGTACTACTCCAAGCTCGGTCTGGGCGGCGAGTACGACCTCTACGAGGGCGACGCCGAGTACAAGGACCTCCGCTACTACACCCGGATCATCACCGAGCGGGCGAGCGAGTACGTCGGCCGCGACCACGACAAGCCGTGGCTGCTCAACCTCAACTTCACCACCCCGCACTGGCCCTGGATCGCCGACGGCGACACGGAGGAGAGCGCCGAGATCGTCCGCCGCATCAAGGCCGGCGACCGCTCCGCCCTCTGGCACCAGGACGGCGGCTCGGTCGAGAAGTACAAGGAGATGGTCGAGGACCTCGACCGCTCGATCGGGCAGGTCCTCGCGGCTCTGAAGCGCTCCGGCCAGGAGCAGGACACCCTCGTCTTCTTCGCCAGCGACAACGGCGGCGAGCGCTTCTCGTACAACTGGCCGCTCGCCGGGAACAAGGGCTCCCTCCAGGAGGGCGGCATCCGCGTCCCCTCGATCCTGCGCTGGCCCGCCCGGATCGACGGCGGCCAGGTCAGCGACCTTCCGGTGTTCACGCCCGACTGGACGGCGACCCTGCTCGAGCTGGCCGGCGCCCGCCCCCACCCCGCGTACCCCCTCGACGGCACCAGCCTCGCCGGGCATCTGCTGCGCGGCGCCGAGGTGCCGGAACGGGACCTGTTCTGGCGGGTGCGGGGCGAACGGGCGCTGCGCCGCGGCGACTGGAAGTACTACCGGGGCAAGTCCGGTCGCGACCAGCTCTTCCACCTGTCCGCGGACTCCCGCGAGCAGGCGGACCGGGCGCCGTTCGAGCAGGCGCGGCTCGCCGAGCTGCGGGCCGCGTGGGAGCGGATCGACGCGGGGCTCCTGCGCTACTGAGCCCCGCGAGCCCGCCCGGCGGGACCTGTTCCCGTACGGTCACTTCGGTTCGCGCAGGATTCCCTCGTACGCGAGCCACTGGGCGAAGGCGTGCAGTCCGCGTGCCCGGCTCGTCGTGGGTGTCCAGGCGGGGGGCCGCGCGTGGTCGGGCGGGGTGTGCCAGCCCGGCTCGGCCCGGGGTGCCGGCCGGATGGGGACGGGCCTCACGGACTCGTGCACGGACTGGGCGAGTTCGCCCGCCGTGCACGGTTCCCGCGGCGCGACCGTGAGCGCGCGGCCCTCCGGGCGGGTGCGCAGGACCGCGGCGATCGCGTCGGCGAGGTCGTGGACGTACACGGCGTGCACCTCGGCGTCCGGGTCGCCCTCGACGGTGACGGGGTGGCTGCGCAGCGCGTCCCACACCATGCGGCCGATCGGGGTGCGGGGCGAGCAGCCGGGACCGTAGACCTCGCCGACGCTCAGCGTGTACGGGTGCGGGTCGCCGTGCGGACGGACCGTCAGGTGCGGTCGCGCCGACCGGAGACGGGTGAGGTCGATCACGGCGTCCGCTCGCACCTGCCGGTCGGCCAGTCTGCGCGCGAGATGCTCGCCGAGCGGGTTCGCGGCGCCCTGCCACACGAGGCCGCTCCGCCTGCGCGGACGGGGGCGAAGCTCGGCGGCGGCCTCCCGGCCGGCTGCGAGCGCCCGTCGCGCCACCTCGGCGAGTGGCTCGCGGCGCCGGGCGATGTGTTCCTCGGTGGCGTTGTTGCTGATGCCGCCGGGGCCGATCGTCGCCAGGGCCTCCTCGTACGCCTCCGTGGCCGGTGCGGCGATCCCGTTGCGGGCCGCCTCGAAGCCCATGGCAAGGGCCGTCAGCCAGGTCCCCCTCACGTCCGCCTCGGCCGTTCCCGCACCGGGTGGGCGGAGTGACGGGGCCGGAAGTCCGGCGCCTTCGAGGTACTGCTCGGTGTCCAGGTGCAGCCACCGCTCCGGGCCGGGGCCGGGGACCCGTACGGCACACTGCGCGACGCCGTACTTGAAGAACGGCAGCACGGTCAGGCCGGTGAGGGTCCGGTCCTCCCGGGTGGGTTCGTCCTTCGGCAGGAAGCAGACCGAGCGGCGCGGCCCGCGGAAGGCGTTCCCGGAGATCGAGCCGCGGTCCTCGTGCTCGGTGAGATTGGGTACGGCGACGAAACGGGGCACCTCCTGGTCGCGCAGGTAGCGGTGCATCAGGATGTCGTCGGGCCAGCCGCCGAGCCGCTGCCTGCCGTAGGCCGCGAAGCCCTCCGCGTGCCGCCTGGGCAGCACGATCGCCACGCACGGGAAGTACTCGTTGACGGCGCCGACCCAGCGGGCGCCGACCATGGCGCCCATGCGGACGGCGGCGCCGTTCCTGGAGTCCCAGAGGGCGAACAGGGCCAGTGCGGCGTCGGGCCGCGCCTCGACGGCGGAGCAGACCCGGTCGAAGAAGGATTCGGACAACACCATGTCGTCCTGGATCACCAGTTGATGCGTGGCCCCGTCCTCGACGGCCGACCACGCGGCGAGCGCGGTGCGCAGCACCGACGGGGTGCCGGTGGGGTCGGGGTCCATGACGACCCGCAGACGGCCGGACGGGGCGCTCAGGGCCAGCTTCTCGGCCGCCTCACGGCGTCTGGGATGGGTCATGACCACCGCGCTGAGCCGTTGACGCGCCATACGTCCTCCTCGCTCCGGTTCGGCCCGGACCGCGCCGGGCCTCCGTGAAACCCGTGTCCGCCAGCCGGTTCCGGACAGTACGGGCGGTGCCGGGGGCCCGCAAGGGTGCCGAAATGGCCCTCTGGCAGGCGGACGAGGGGCCCGTGAATGCTGGGGACCGGCACGCCGGGGCCCGTCACGAAGCGCGTGTCTCTCCCCCGACAGCGGAAAGAGGCTTCCATGCCCGTGTTACCCCACTCGACCGCCCGCGCCGCCGCCGGCAGGACCGCCGAGGAGACCGTCCGCTCGCGACTCGACAAGCTCCGCGACGCGCGCGTCGTCGTGACCGGTGGCGGCGGCCTCGTCGGCAGCAGGCTGGTCGCGCTGCTGCAGGAGGCGGGTGCGGTCGTCACCGTCCTCGACCGGATGGACGCCTATCCCGAGTCCGGTCACGAGACCTTCGGGGTGGCCCGCAGCGGCGCCCGGCTCGTCGTCGGCGACGTCCGCGACCGGGACACCTTCGGGGCGCTGGTCCGCGACGCGGACTTCGTGGTCCACGCAGCCGCGTACGCGGACGTCGCCGCCTGCACCCGGCGCCCCGACATCGCGTTCCGCGCCAACGTCGAGGGCACCCAGGTCGTCCTGGAACAGACGGCCAGGTTCCCGGTACGGCGGCTCGTGCTCGTCTCCTCCGCCTCCGTGTACGGGGACGGGCAGCCCGACGTCGAGGGACCGCAGGTCTTCCACGAGGACCAGCCGCTCTTCCCGATGTCCGTGTACGCCAACTGCAAGCTGTGGGCCGAGCACCAGACCCGGCTGATGCTCGGCGCGTCCAGCGGGACGGAGTACGCGGTGGTGCGCTACTTCTCCGTGTACGGCGAACCGCAGATCCCCAAGCCGGGCAGCCACTCGTGGATGGTGCCCTGGCTCTCGCTCCAGGCGCGTCTCGGCCGGCCGATGCGGCTCAACGGCGGCGGGGTCCAGGTCCGCGACCTGGTCCACGTCGACGACATCGCGGAGGCGACCGCGCTCGCGCTGACGGAGGAGCAGATGGCCGAGCAGACGGTCAACATCGGCACCGGCCGGCCGACGTCGGTGCGCGAGGTGGCCGATCTGATCGCCCCGTACTTCCCGGGCGCGCGGCGGATCGTCACCCCCCGCCCCGAGGGCGACCCGCTCGGCGGGTACGCCTCCACCGAGCGCTCCCGCGACCTGCTGCGCTGGCAGGCCCGCATCCCGGTCGAGGAGGGCGTCGAGCGGTACGTGCGGTGGCTGCTCGCCACGCCGGACGCCGTGCCGCGCTGGCTCACCGAGGAGACGCCGGGCGCGTGACACGCTGCGGCTCCAGGGGCCCCGCGGGGCCGGGTCACGGCGGTGAGAGCGAGACGTACGCGATGGGTTACGCGGGTTCCTACATCTGGTCGTTGCGGCAGCGGGTCGGCTCCCGCAAGCTCCTCGTGCCCGGGGCGCAGGTGCTGCTGCTCGACGGGGAGGGCCGCGGGCTCTTCCAGCAGCGCGTGGACACGGGCGTGTGGGAGCTTCCGGCCGGGTCCTGCGAGGAGGACGGCGACTTCGCCGACGCCGCCGTGCGGGAGCTCCTGGAGGAGACCGGGCTGCGGGTGGCGCGGGAGGACCTGGAGGCGTTCGCGTCGCTGTCCGATCCGGGGCTGCACACCGTGACGTACCCGAACGGGGACGTGACGCACTGCTTCGCGCTGTGCTTCGTCGCCCGCCGCTGGTCCGGCACGCTCGCCCCCGGTGCGGACGAGGTGCGGCAGGCGCGGTTCCTGCCGCTCGACGCGCCGCCCGAGCCGCTGCACCCGCCGACGGCGGTGGTGCTGTCCCTGTTCGAGAGGTTCCTGACGGAGGGAAGGTTCCAGGCAAGGTGAATTCCATGGATCCGATACGCGCGGTGGTGCCCTGCCGGGCCTGTCTGTCCGGCGAGGACCTGGACTGGCTCGGCGGGGGCCGCTCGGTGAGCCTGGCGCTCGGCCTGATGACGACCGTGGAGGTCGGGTCGGGACCCGCTGCCGGGGAAGGCGGCTGGGGCGAGGAGGTGTGGGCGTTCCTGCGCGGGCGGCTGCCCGGCCTGGCCGCCCGCCCGCCGGCCGTCACGGTGCACAGCGAGGCGCCGGCGGCGAGCGGTCTGTCGTCGTCGACGGCGCTGATCGTGGCGCTGTTCCGGGCGTTCGCGGACGCCTCGGTCCGTGGGCGGCGCGTCTCCGACGCCACGCTGACACGGTGGGCGTACGAGTTCGAGTTCGCCGTCTTCCACGGCGGCGGCATGGACCATCTGGCGGTCGTGGAGGGAGGGGCGCTGCTCCTCGACGGCCGCGAGCAGGGGCTGCCCGTGGTGCGCGACCGGCTCGGGTTCCCCGAGGAGTGGCGGGTGATCGTGGTGGATTCCGGTACCCGCAAGGACACCGGGCACCACATCCGGGACGTGCGGGCGCAGCTCGCGGCCGGGGACCCGGTGCTCGCCGCCTACCGGGCCGCGGCCGACGAGGCGTCGGGGCGGGTGTGGGAGGCGCTGCGGGGCCGGGACCTGGCGGCGCTCGGGGCGGCGATGTCCGACGCGCACGCGGCGATGCGGGACCACCAGCGGATGTCGACGCCGCTCCTGGAGGAGCTGCGGGAGGCCGCGCTGCGCTCCGCCGGTCTGCCGCTGAAGCTCAGCGGGGCCGGCGGAGGCGGTGCGCTGGTCGGCGTCTGCCCGACGGCGGAGGTGACGGCGACCGTGGCGCGGCTCTCTCGGGACCTGGGCGTCTCCCATCCGGCGGCCAGGGTCATCCCCACGGCGGCGGCGCCGGGCGGGCGAGGGGAGCCGGTGCCGGTGGCGGGAGGTCAGAGGAAGGGGTCGTAGTCCTCGGTGAGCGGGGGCTCGCCGGTTCCTTCGGCGATGCGCTCCAGTTCCAGGTTGGAGCGGTGGCGCGCGCAGTGGAACCGGCAGTCCCGGCTGGGGTCGACGATCCCTCGGTCGGACTTCTGCCAGATGGTGGCGAGGTCGTCGGTGACGGCGTCGCCGATGCGGGCGAGCGGGTTGCCCCGGTGGTAGGCGCACACGTACACCCCGGAGGGGGTGATGAGGGTGCGGAGTTCGGCGACGCGGCAGCGATCGTACGCCTTGGGCTGGACGGGGCCGACGTGGCCGCGCAGGGAGGTGAGGGTGGAGGAGTTGACCAGCTGGAAGCGGTCGCTCTCCAGGCGGGCGGCCTCGGCGAGCTGCCGGTCGACGGAGTCCAGCATCGTGCGGGGGACCTGCACGATGTGGTGGTCGTCGTCGAACATCGCCTTGGTCTCGAAGTAGTCGCAGCCGATGTCGTGGGCGAGCTCGGCGGCCCGCAGCACCTCGTGGTGGTTGGTGACGGTGGTGCCGTCGGGTTCCTGCCGGGACATCACGAGGAAGGAGTAGCCGAGGGCTCCCTTCTTCTCGGCGGCGAGCAGCCGCATGTTCCCGATGACCTTGTCGAAGACGCTGCGGCCCTTGCGGTCGGGGCGGAACCTGCCGTACGTCTCGGCGGTGCCGGCGTCGACGGAGACGCGGACCCAGGAGGCGTACTGCGCGAGCTCGGTGAGGTTCTGCCTGATCATCGTGCCGTTGGTGACGACTCCGACGGCCAGGCCCGCCTCGCCGAGGATGCGTAAGACCCGGCGTGTGCCGCGATGGGCGAGGGGTTCCCCGCCGCCGATGAGGACGACGGCCCGTACCGAGAGGGCGACGAGCTCCTCGGCGAGGGCGGCGAGCCGTTCGGGGGTGAACCGGCCCTGGTTGAGGAGCTTTCCGCTGATGCATTCGGGGCAGGCGAGGTCGCAGAAGGTGGTGGGGTCGAGGTCCACCACGAGCGGGGCGCCGGAGGGCGAGCCGGAGGCGGCCTCCAGGATCCGGGGCCAGCCCGAGGGCTGGTAGAGCTTGGAGACGAGGTCGAGACGGTCGTGCGTCACAGGGCTCTCCTCAGAAGTGGTGAACGGTTGCCGTGGCGGGTCGTGCCGGTGCCGGCCGGGCGTCCTTCAGCCCTTGACGGCGCCGGTGGCGAGCCCCGCGGCGATCTTGCGGTGGACGGCCAGGAAGAACACGACGACGGGCAGGGCGGTGAGCGTGGCACCTGCCATCAGGCCGCCGTAGTCGGTTCCGAAGCTGGTCTGGAAGGAGACCAGCCAGATGCTGAGGGTCTGCTTCTCGGGGGTGGAGAGCAGGACGTAGACGAGGACGTACTCGTTCCACGCCTGCACCATCGCGAAGACGGAGGTGGCGACGAGTCCGGGGGCGAGCAGGGGCAGGACGATGCGGACGAAGGCGCCGAGCCGGCCGCAGCCGTCGACCATCGCCGCCTCTTCGAGCTCGACGGGGATCGCCGCGATGAAGCCGTGCAGCATCCACACGGTGAACGGCAGCGTGAAGACGAGGTAGACGACGATCACGCCGCCGAGGCTGTCGGTCATGCCCGCGTCGTTGAGGAGCAGGTAGACGGGGATGACGAGGGCGGCGAGCGGGATCATCTGCACGGTGAGGATGACGACGACGAAGGCCTTGCGCCCGGCGAAACGGAAGCGGGCGAGGGCGAACGCGGCGAGCGTGCCGACGAGGAGGGAGACGAGGACGGTGCCCAGGCCGATGACGGCGCTGGAGCGCACGTTGGCCCAGAAGGTCTCGGTGCTCAGGGCGCGGTCGAAGTTGGCCAGGGTGGGGTGGCTCGGCCAGAACTCGGGGGGCAGGCTGAGGATCTCGGTCGCCGGCCGGAACGCGGTGAGGACCATCCAGTAGACGGGGAAGCCGATGGCGGCGGCGACGAGGATCCCGAGGACGTCGTAGCGGCGGCGGCGCCCTCGGCGCCGGCCCCTGCTCGTACGCCCGACAGGGGTGCTCGGTCGACGGGCCCCGCTCGTACGCCTGCCAGGGGCGCTCATTCGGTCTCCCCCAGCCTCAGCGTCTGCCGCAGGTAGAGCACGGCTCCGGCGAGCAGCAGGACGACGGTGACCAGGGCGATCGCGGCTCCGGTGCTGTAGCGGTTGACGGCGAACGACTCGATGAACGAGTAGACGCCGAGCAGGTAGTACTCGCGCTCGGGCTGTCCTCCGCGCATCAGCCAGATCTGGTTGAAGACGCCGAAGTCCCAGATCGCCATGAGGGTGGTGCCCATCACGAAGACGGGTTTGACGGCGGGGAAGGTGACGTACCGGAAGACCTGCGAGGGCCGGGCGCCGTCGATGAGGGCGGCCTCCTCCAGCTCGGGCGGGATCTGGGTGAGCGCCGCGTGCAGGCTGATGGCGGCGAACGGGAGGGCGCCCCAGACGACGACGGCGGTGATGACGGCGAAGCCCTCCCAGGGGTCGGTGAACCAGTTGTGCCGGGCGAGGTCGACGCCGGGCAGGGTCGAGAGCAGCCAGTTCACGAGCCCGTAGTCGGCGTCGAAGAGCCAGCGGAAGACGGCCGCCGCGACCATCACCGGCATGGCCCAGACGGCGACGAGGACTCCCGCGACGGCCGCCCGTACCCAGGGCGAGGTGCGTCGCATCAGCAGGGCGACGAGCAGGCCGCAGCCCATGGTGAGGGTCACGCAGACGCCGGTGAACAGGGCCGTGCGGGCGACGACCGTCCAGAAGAACCCGTCGCCGAGGATCGTCCGGAACTGCCCGAGCCCCGCCCAGGGGGGTGCCGTGCCGCTGAACAGCTCCTTGCGGGTCATGTCCTGGAAGGCCAGGGTCACCATGTCGACGAGCGGATAGCCGAGGACGACGAGGAGGGCGAGCAGCGACGGGGCGATCAGGAGGTAGGGCAGGAGGTGCCGCGGCCGGCGGCCGGCCGGGTCAGCGCTCATTGATCACGGCGTCGATCCTGCGGTCCGCTTCTCGGGTCGCGTCCCCGACGGACGCCTTGCCGGTGGCGATGCGCTCCAGCATCTCGGGCAGGACGTTGGACTTCTCCACCGAGGTCCAGCCGGGGGCGAGGGGGGTGACCCAGCCGCGGGCGGCGGCCTGCGCGGCCGGTCCGTTGATGCCGCCCGCGGCGACGTCGGCGAGCTGGACGGTGTTGTTGGGCAGGGTATTGGCGGCGACGAGCTGCCGCTGGGACTCACGGTCGGTGAAGATCCGGATCCAGTCGGCCGCGAGCTCCTGGCGGGTCGACTTGGCGGGGACGGCCAGGGTGGATCCGCCGAGGAACGGCGGGAGCAGCTCGCCGGAGGGCCCGGGGAAGGCGAAGGTGGCGAACTTGTCCTTGAGACGGGGATCGCCGCCGGACTTGGCGTCGGCGGCGGCCTGCGCCTCCCAGGTGTTGCCGTAGAAGACGCCGACCTTGCCCTGTCCGATGACGGCCGGCTGGTCGCCGTTGTCCTTCGCACGGTCGCCGACGTAGTAGTCGTCCATGAGCTTCTTCCAGGTGGTGAGCCCGGCGACGGACTTCGGCGAGGAGAGGGCGCCCTGCCAGCGGCCGTTCTTCTCGACCGCCATCTCGCCGCCGGCGTCCTTGACGAAGCCCATGGCGGCGGACCAGTAGCGGCCGGGCAGGTAGAGGGCGGAGAAGGAGGGGTCCTTGGCCCCGTACCGGGCCTTGAGCCGGTCGAGCGCGGAGATCAGCTCGGGGTAGGTGCGCGGGGCTCCCGTGATGCCGGTGCTCTTGAAGTAGTCGGTGCGGTAGACGCCGACGCGGGCTCCCGCGTAGTACGGCACGCAGTACGTCCGGCCCTCGGAGCGACAGGCGTCGGCGAGGGCGGGCAGCCACTGCCCGGACCGGTCGAAGGTCTTCGGGTCGAGCGGCGCGAAGGCGCCGTTGACGATGTAGTTGGTGGTCTCGCTGTTGCCCATCTCGACGACGTCGGGCACGTTCCGCCCGGCGAGGACGGCGTCGAGCTTCTGGTTCTTCGTCGTCCACTGCTGGTACTGGACGTCGACCTTCACCCCGGGGTGCGCCTTCGCGAACCGGCTGTTCGCGGAGGCGACCAGCTCCGGCCAGCTCTCGCGGGCGTCCACCATCAGCCACACCGTCAGCGTGCCGCCGCCGTCCGCCCGTTCGCCCGGCGCGTCGCCCCCGCCCGAGCCGCAGCCCGCCACCGTGAGCAGGACGGCTCCCAGGACCACGGAGCGGCGGGTCGGGCGCGGTGTCATGGATTCCTCCGTGGGGGACGCGTCGGGATGTACGGGGCTTCGGCGACGGTCTCTCCCTACCCCTCCGATCACGGGACTTCGCCGCGGCACGGAGTTTCGGCCGGAAGACGGCGGTGCGCGTCCCCCGAAGGGCCGAGTCCTCGCCTGCTGCGCTGCGCCGTTGTCGGAGCGGGCGGCAGCGGCGGGGCCGTCCTCAGGCCACGCTGGCGCGAACGGAACGGCGGGTAGCCGAGTGGCTCTTGACGGTGACGGCCCGCTGCCCGCAGTTTGTCCCCTGCGGCACTCCACGTCCCCCATCGAAGGGTTTGTACGTGACCGAGCAGAGGACGACCCCCGCTCAGGACGGCTCCGCTCCCGACTCCCCCGGCGCCTCCGAGCGTCCCGTGCGGGTCAACGCGTGGAACGGCTGGGACCCGCTGCGGCATGTGATCGTCGGCCGGGCCGAGGGCACGGTGGTGCAGGCGCCCGAGCACGCCGTGCGCCGGGACTATCCCGACGACGGCTTCCCCCTGGGGACGTACGGCCCGATGCCGGCGGACATGGTGGCCGAGGCCGATCAGCAGCTCGACGACTTCGCGGACATGCTGCGGCGGCGCGGCATCCGGGTGGACCGGCCGACGCCGGTCGACTTCACGAAGGAGGTGTCGACGCCGGAGTGGACGCACGAGTCGATGTTCGGCTGCATGCCGCCCCGGGACCTGCTGCTCACCGTCGGCAACGAGGTCCTCGAAGCGACCATGTCGTACCGCAGCCGCTGGTTCGAGTACCTCTGCTACCGGCCGGTGCTCCAGGACCTCTTCGACGCCGACCCGCGGATGCGCTGGGAGGCCGCGCCGAAGCCGCGGCTCACGGACGCCTCGTACAAGGCGGGGTTCTGGGACACGTACAACGAGCTGCCGACCGACGTGCAGCTGGCCAGGGTCCGTGACTACGACCTGGTGCTCACCGAGGCGGAGCCGCTGTTCGACGCGGCGGACGTGGCGCGGTTCGGCAAGGACCTGTTCGTGCAGCTGTCGTTCGTGACGAACCGGAGCGGGTACGACTGGCTGCGGCGCCACTTCCCGGACCACCGGGTGCACGCGGTGACCTCGACGAACACCCATCCGCTGCACATCGACGCCACCTGGGTGCCGCTGCGTCCGGGCCTGGTGCTGCACTGCGGGGAGCGGCTCGCGGACGCGGAGCTGATGGAGTTCTTCAAGCTGAACGACTGGGAGATCGTCGAGGCGGTGCAGCCGGCGAGCTGGGACCATCCGCCGAAGCTGTCGTTCTGCAGCCCGTGGCTCGCCGGGAACATGCTGAACCTCGACGCGAACACGCTGTGCGTCGAGGAGAACGAGGTGCGGCTCGCGGAGCAGCTCTCCTCGTACGGCTTCGAGATCGTGCCGGTGCCGTTCCGTGCGGTGGGGCCGTTCGGCGGCGGGCTGCACTGCGCGACCGTCGACATCGAGCGGGACGGCGGCCTGGAGGACTACTTCCCGCGCAGGTACGGCCGGTTCTAGGGGAGTCCTGTGGTGCTGCCGGCCGGGATCGGCGCGGTCGTCCTCGACTTCTACGGGACGCTGGTCCGCATGGTGGAGCCGCTGCCGCCGGACCACCGGGGCGTCTTCGCGCGCCGGGGTCTGGCGGCCGAGGGCGAGCTGTGGGGCGACCAGTGGTCGGTGGGACCCGCCGAGGGCGAGGAGCACACGGCGCACTCGGCCGACGAGACGGCGTACGTGACGTGGGAGCGCGACCGGCTGCGGCGCCGGGCGCGGTCCTGCGGTGTGCCGGAGGAGGCGCTCGACGGTCTCGTCGAGGAGCTCGACCGGGCGATGAAATCGCTCCGGCTCGCGCTGTTCGCGGACGTACGGGAGTCGCTGGCGGCGCTGCGCGGGCGCGGGCTGCTGGTCGGGGTGTGCTCCAACTGGTTCTGGGACCTGGAGGACCGCGTCGCCGAGGTGGGGCTCGGGGACGCGGTCGACGTGGTGGTGGGTTCCGCGCGTGCGGGGGCCCGCAAGCCGCATCCGCTGATCTACCGTGCGGTGCTCGACCGGTGCGGTCTGCCGGCGGACCGGGTGCTGTTCGTCGGGGACATGTGGGTGCCCGACGTGCTCGGTCCGCTGGCGGCGGGGATGCGGGCGGTCCATCTGCGGCGGCCGGACAGGGCGGTCGACGGGATCGCGCCGCCCCTTCCCGAAGGGGCGGCGCGGATCGCCGGGCTGCGGGAGCTCATCGAAGGCGATGGCGCAGCCGGTCGAGGAGGTTCCGGGTGACGCGGACGACGGCCGGGTCCTGTTCGTGACCGCAGACCACGGGCCAGTCGGTGGTGCCGGCGGTGAAGACGGTGCCGCCGGTGGGGCCCGGCGCCGTGTACAGGCCCATGGTGGCGGCGTGGGGGCTGGTGATGGTCTCCTCGCGGACGACGGTGTTCCAGTGGCCCCACTTGAAGTGGTGGAAGTCGTCGTGCACCGGTTCGAGGACGTGAATTCCGAGGATGAGGAAGGATTCCGGGGTTCCGTCCTCGCCGGTGGCGCGGGCGGTTCCGGCGTCGTCGTAGGCATAGGCGGCGCCGTCGACCTCGTATCCGATCAGGGACGTGCCCGCGCCGAGCCGGTCGGGGGTTCCTCCAGCACTTCCGTCGCGCAATCCGGTTCCTTCGTAGATCCAATGGCCGGCGTGCTGCACGGTGTATCCGAAACGGGGACGGTCACCGGGCCAATCCGCGGCGGCCCACATTCCCCCGTTGCGGAAGCTCACGCCGGTGAGGGAGTTCTCGGGATTTCCGACGCCGTCGGGGGAAGGGGTCCACCATTGGTCGGTGGCGGGCAGGTGCGGGTATTCCTCGCCGACGTGGTGGTCGGTGTCGGAGACGAACGCGGTGTTCCCGTCGGTCGGGTGGACCCGCCACCAGCAGGTGTTCGCGCTGAGGAACGCGATGTTCCCGCCTTCGCGGACGAAGGCCTCCGCGTGCGCGCGCATCCGCCCGCTCCAGTATTCGTCGTGGCCGACGCTGAGGAGGAGGTCGTAGGAGGCGAGGAGACCGGGGTCCTCGTGCAGGTCGAGATCGGTGGCGTACTCGACGGGGTAGCCGTGGCGCTCCAGCCAGCCGATGAAGGGGGCGTCCCAGTAGGCGAGGTCGATCACTCCGCCGGGGCGGTGGAGGCTGACCTTGTGACCTCGGGGTTCACCGGCCCCGCCGGGCCGGTGGACGGGGTGGTCGTAGAGGCTGACGGCCCGATCGAGTCCGGGGCGGTCGGAGCGGTTGTAGGCGTGGCGGGTGAAGGTGGACTTCTTGTAGAGGATGCGCGACCGGCTGCCGGCGACGCGGGGACGGACGACGAAGAACTCCCGCGCGTACCCTTCGAGGTGTCCCAGGTCGAGGAGCGGCGGGTTTCCCCTCCCGCCCGGCGCCCCGCACTCCACGAATTCCACGAGATGGATTCCCTGGTTCCATTCTTCGGGCACGGGAAGGGTGAGCGGCGGCCATTCCCAGTCGTCGGCGGGCGAGGCACGCCCGGGTAATCCGTCGGGGTGGTCGGGGGCAGGATGAACCCCTCCCGGGAATTCTCCGGATTCCCCGACGAAGGCCAGGGTGTCGCCGAGCCGGTAGAAGCGGAGGCGGAATCGGGGGGCGTCGGTGGAGATGTGCAAGGTCATCTCCCCGCCGAGGGTGACGCTTTCTCGTCCCACATATCCTTCGATCACGCCGGCCATGCTAGGCAGCCGTGCACACATGCGACAACGGTGCCTCCAATCGGCCATTCGGACCCGCTTTTCGGCCACGCGGACGCGATGTCGTATTCCGGCACGCCGGGCGGGGTAGTGCGGAATCCGACAGTGATGACGTGATCGTCCACCGATCGGTGAGGGGCTCGCATGAGCGGTGAATTCCGCGTACGGGAACTGGTGCTGGGAATCCAGGGGCTCGCGCTGCTGCGCAACGCCGTGGACGGCGACGAGACCTTCCTCCGCGAGCGGGTGGAGGACATCCGCCGCTTCGCGTCCGCCGAGCCCGTCGAGGAGAAGCTCCCCGACGGTGGCGCCACCGTCAGCGAACTCGACGCGGCGGAGGGGTACGCGGCCTGGTCCGCGGTGTACGACTCCCTGCCCAGCTCGTACATCGAGGTGGAGGAACCGGTCGTCGGGAAGATCCTCGACGACCTCGCGCCCGGCTTCGCGCTCGACGCGGCCTGCGGCACCGGGCGGCAGACCCGGACGCTCCTCGCGCGCGGCCACCGGGTCATCGGCGTGGACCAGTCGCCGCACATGCTGGACAAGGCCCGGGCGCACTCCCCGGAGGCCGATCTCCGCGTCGGGCACATGGAGGAGCTGCCCCTCGACGACGACTCCGTCGACCTCGCGGTCTGCTCGCTCGCGATGACGCACCTGCACGACGTCACCCAGGCCGTCGCGGAGCTGGCGCGTGTGGTGCGGCCGGGCGGGCGGATCGTCGTCACGGACATGCATCCGTTCGTGATCACCCTCCAGGGCCAGTGTCTCTTCGTGCGCGGTTCCGAGGAGCTGGCCTTCGTCCGCAACCACGTCCATCTGCTCAGCAGCTACCTGGAGGCCTTCGGAGCGGCGGGGCTGCGGGTGCGCGCCTGCCACGAGCCGCTGTTCAACGGGCGTCTCGCGCCCGGTGGTTACGAGGAGGCCGTCGGCGACGCGGCCCGTGCCGCCTGGGACGGTCTGCCGATCGTCGTCGTCTGGGACGTCGAGGTGCCCGCGCGGGCCGGGGAGGACTGATGGCGCTGATCCTGGTCCGGCACAGCGAACGGCCCGAGCTGTGGGACCGCATCCCGGAGCGGTTCGCCGGCGTGGTGCCCGAGTACAACCTGCACGGCGACATCAACGGCGACTACTGGGACCGGCTGTTCACGGACTTCCCGGAGTTCCAGTTCGTCCTGTACGACGACGAGCTCGACGTGATCGCGGGGGCGGGCCGCTCGCTGCCCCGCACGTGGGACGGTACGGCGGAGGACCTGGGCCCGGGCCTGGACGACACGATCGCCCGGGCCTTCGCGGACCGCGACGCCGGCCGGACCCCGGGGGCGCTGTGCGCGCTCGGGATCGAGGTGGCCGAGGACCACCAGGGCCGCGGCCTGTCGAAGGTGCTGCTCGACGCGATGGCGGACACGGCCCGGCGCGCCGGGCTCGGGACGGTCCTGGTGCCGGTGCGGCCCACCTGGAAGGAGCGGTATCCGCTGGTGCCGATCGAGCGGTACGCGACCTGGACGCGGGACGACGGGACCCCGTTCGACCCGTGGATCCGGACGCAGGTGGGCGCGGGCGGCACGATCGCGGCGGCTTCCGCGTACTCCTCACGGATCACCGGGACGGTCGCCGAGTGGGAGGACTGGACGGGCCTCACGTTCCCGGAGGACGGGGAGTACGTGTTCCCCGGCGGCCTCGCCCCGCTCGTGGTGGACCGGGAACTGGGCCGTGGCGCGTACTGGGAGCCGGGGGTGTGGATCACCCACCGGGCCTAGTCAGCCGAGTCGTTCCCCTGCCCGGACGGCGCTCCATGCCAGGGCCGTCATCGCGCGGACCTCGTCCGGTCCCGCCTCCGGGCGGCGCTCGGGCGGGAGTCCGGCGGGCCCCGCGGTGGCGACGGCGGAGTGCCGCATCCGGTCGAGGGCGTCGGCGGGCACGTCGTCGACCGCGCGGCCGAGGCGGCGGGCCGCGTGGGCGGCCTGCCGGCCGAGGAGCAGGCAGTGGGTCCACAGCTCCTCGGCGAAGGGCCTGCCGAAGGTGCGGGCCACCTCCGCCGCGAGCCGTTCCGGCAGGTGCGCGTCCCGGGCGGCGCGGACCGTCTCCTCGGTGAGTCCGGTCGCCGGCAGGGCCTCGGTCCACCGCTGGTGGCCTCGTCCGCCGTCGGGGCCGTTCTCCTGACCGACGAGCCGGATGTAGCCCTCGCCGTACCGCATGTACGGGACCCATCCCGGCTCCTCCAGAACGCGGCCCCTGGCGAGCAGGGGCGCGGCGTCGGCGGCCGGGGTGGGGCACACGGCGAGGCGGATGCCCTGGGCGGCGTGACCGTTGATGCTGCTGGTGCCGATGTGCTCGACGACGTTCGGTACGGCGAGGAGGCTCATCCGCCCGCGGCCACGGAAGAAGACGGTGAACAGCTCGTCGTCGTGGCGTTCCTCGCTGTCGCGGGCGAAGGCGCGGAAGGCGGCGGCGGTCGCGGTCGGCAGGCAGACGGCCAGGGAGGGCGTGAACTCGTCGGGGACGGCCCGCACCCAGGAGGCGCCGGCGAGGGCGGCGAGGCGGGCGGCGGCGCCGTTGCGGGCGTGCCAGTTGGTGTAGAAGACCAGTGCCTCGTCGGGGAAGCGGTCGGCCGCCCGGGCGACGATCTCCAGGAGCTCGGCGGGGGCGTCGACGTCGTCCTGGACGACGAGGTGGTGGCCGGCCCCCGGCGCCGCGGCCGACCAGGCGACGAGGGCGGTGCGGAGAGCGGAGGGCGGGCCGTCCGGATCGGGGTCCAGGGCCAGGCGGTCGAGCCGGAGCCGGTCGACGAGGTCCTGCGCCTGACCGAGGCGGACGGGGTGGGTCATGACGGCCGAACTCACGTGTCGATCGGTCACGCTGCACTCCGCTCCTCGACAGGATTGGTCGCGGGCCATCGTCGCAGAGCACGCCCGAACGGGCCCCGCCGTCAAGGGAGTTTGGCCGGATCGGCATCTGGGCGGGCGATCCGCCGGCCGCGTTGTCAGTGCCGGATGACACCCTGGGTTCCATGAGTGACGCATCCTTCGACTGGCGGGAATTCCTGGGGCGTTGGCAGGACGAGTGGGTCCCGCGCGCCGACGAGGACGGCGGGGAGGCCGCCGTCCCCCTGGGCGCGCCCGGGGCCGACGAGACCGCGATCGTCGCGGCCGAGGAGCGGCTCGGACGGCGACTTCCGCCCTCGTACCGGGAGTTCCTGGCCGTGAGCGACGGATGGCAGGTGGACCAGTCGGCCGCGATCTACCGGCTCGGTGGGGTGGCGGACGTCGACTGGTTCGGGGACCCGCACGACATGGCGTCGCTGTACGAGGAGAATCTGGACGACGACCCGCGCGAGGAGGACGTCCTGCTGGCCGGGATGTGGCGGCGCGCGCTGCGGCTCGACACGGAATCCGACGCGTCGTACGCCCTCCTCGACCCGGGCGACAGCGATGCGGACGGCGAGTGGGCGCTGTACGTGTACAAGGGCTGGAGCGGTGAGATGCCGGACCGCTACCCGTCGTTCCGCGCGTACATGGAGACCGTGTACCGCGCCTTCCACGCCGACCGGGCCGAGCGGCCCGACTTCGTGAACGCGACCACACGCGTCCAGGACGCCCGGGTGGAAGAGGCCCGCCGGCTCTCCCTGCGCGGACGGTACGAGGAGGCGCTGCCCCTGCTCGACGAGGCACGGTCCTTCGGGCGGCCGTGGAGCGGCGTCCTCCTCGACCAGGTGCGGCACCTGCTGGCTCCGGGCAGCGAGGGTCTCGCCGCGCGGGGCTCGGCGACGGCGGGCGGAGCGGGGGCGCAGGGCGAGGGCGAGCACTGGGACCGGGCCGTCGCCGAGGCCCGGGAGGCCGCTCGGTGGGGACCGAACGACGCGGCGTGGCGGGTGCTGCGGGACGCACTGCCGCGGTGGGAGGCGCCCGGCCCCTGGCTGATCGCCCCGGTCGGTCTGCTCGCCGATCCTCTCCTGGGGCCCATGATCACCCCGGAGCGGGGGCGGGAGATCCTCGCGACTCCACGGGCCGGGGAGTCGGGATCCGCTCCCGAACCGGTCCCGGATCTCGATCCGCCGGGCCTCGCCTGGCTGACGGACCGGCCCGGGAACCGGGAGCCGTTCGACGGGTACCGGTGCGTCTGGGTCGAAGGGGCCGACCCGGCCCGCCTTCCCTCGCTGATCGGCGAGGACGGCGCCGGACTGAGCGAGCCCACGGATCCGCTCAGGGCTTCCTGGCGGGCGCCCAAGCCCCACGAGCGGGAAGGCGTCGAACTCTGGGAGGACCGGGCGGTCGTCGCCGTCGGCCGCACCGGGGAGGGATGGGCCTTCGCCTTCGACGGCTACTCCCACCCTTCCCTGAGCACGCTGTTCCGGTCTCCGGCCGTGGACGCCTCAGCGTCCGGGCGCGCCGTGGTCGTCTGGTGCGACCCCCGGCGCCCGACCCCGGAGGCGTTCCACCTGTCGGTGGCCGAACACGGCGAGGAGCTGTACTCCTTCACCGTCCGGGGTACGGAGATCCAGCGTTCCGGCGCCCTGCCCGAGGCCCTGGACCCGGCCCGGCTGTTCCGCCCGGAGGACAGCGGGACGGACGGCGAACGGCGGGCCCTCCAGGCCCTCCACACCACCCTCGGGTTGTCCCTCCCCCGCTTGGCCCTGACCCGGGGCAGGCTCCACACCTTCACCACCCGATCCTGGACGCGCGCACCGGGCGCCGGCGAGGGCTACGCCTACCTCACCTTCGTCCGGCACCGGCCGTGAGCATCCCCCGGCCGGGATACCGGTCCGACGATCAGCGACCGAAGGTGTCGATGTTCTCCACGAGCCAGTGGCCGTCGCGGCGCACGACGTCCAGGGCGAACATGGCGCCCGCGTAGACGCCTTGGTCCTGTGCCTTCGGCTTCTGCTTCCCCCCGCCCTTCCCGCCGGCACCGGCCGTGCTCACGCTGCTCTGGTCTGCGTAGACCAGGACCCGGGCCCGGTCGCCGTCGATCCGTTCGACGGCGCTGTCGGTGACCGTCGTGGTGATCACCGTCTTCTGCTGTGCCGCCTGCGCGAGCACCCCGGCGAACAGCGTGCGGTGCTGGGTCACGGCCTTGCCGGTGAGGAGGGTCTTCGCGGCGCGATCGAACGGAGCCGTGTCGGCGTGGTCGTACGAGAAGAGCGCGGCGACGGCCGCGGCGGTCTGGCCCTTGATCTCGCTGGTTCGGGCGAGGTCGGTGAGAGCCGTGTTGCCGCGCGCGGGGTCGTCCCGCAGAGCTCCGGCCCTGCTGTGCGCCCACCCCGCGAAGCCTCCGAGGAGGAGGGTCAGGAGACAGAGGACGACCAGCGGGGTGTGGCGACGCGTCCCGCCCTTCGGGGCCGGGGCCTCGTCCTGCGCCGCTGAGACGGCTTCCTCCCTCGGCGCTTCCGTCGTTTCTCGTACGGGCTTCGCCGCCGGTCGCCGCCGGGGACCCGAGTCGGGTTCGGTCAGGAGGCCGACCGACGCATGGGCCCTGGACGCGGCGGTCGGCTGGTCGGCGAGGGCCTGGCGGCGGCGCTGGCGGTTGAGGTGGTGACGGGGCGTCGGCATCGTGCGTGTCCTTTCGGGTGCTGGCGGCTCTCGCGTACGAACGGTCCGGTCAACCCGTCGCCGTGCCGCCCACGGGGGCCTGCCCCAGACCACTGAGCTTCCACTGGCCGTCGGTGCGGGTGAGTTCGCCCAGCATGCGGCTGTCCTTCTCCGTGCTCTTGCTGTCCGGCGTCGTGACGGTGACGCGCAGCGCGACGAGCAGCCGGGCCCGCCCCGCCCGGTCGTCGAGTTCGGTGACGGCGCCGGACAGCACCCGGGCCGTGGTCACCGTCTTCGCCGTCTTCACCTGGCTGGTGAACTCCTTGCGGCCGTCGACGAGTTGCTGGTGCAGTTCGCCGGTCGTCGAGGTCTCCCAGAGGTCGAGGCCCTGGTCCACGCGGCGGTGGTCGAGCGTGTTGAGGTTCTGCACGGCCTGCTCCCCCGCCGCGAGCACCCGGTCGCGCTGAGCGGCGTACGCCGCGGAGTCGTCGTGCGCCGCCGCGTACCAGCTCCGGCCCTCCCAGGCCGCGAAGCCGCCCGCGACCAGCGTGAGCACGAGGGCCACGGCCAGGGCCGACCGGTGTGTCATGGGGTTCTCCCGTCTCCCGCGCATCGTCAGCGGGCCTTGATGTCGACGATCAGCCACCGGTCCCCCTCGTACTTCGCGGTGACGGTGAGCTGCGCGGCGGCGGAGGTCGCGGCGCCCTTGTCGCGGCGCGAGGTCTGGTCGAGGAACACGAGGAGGCGCGCGCTGTCCCCGTCGAGTTCGACGACCCCGGTGCGGACGGCCTGGGTGGACAGGGTGATGCGCTGCCCGACCAGCTTCGTGCGGACCTGGGCGAGCAGGTCGCCGTACTGGCGTGCGGCGCGCCCCGCGAGCACGGTGCGGGAGGACCGCTCCGCGGCGTCGGTGTCGGCGGGCGTGTAGGAGAAGACCCGGGCGAGGCCTTCGGCCACCTCGCCGCTGACGCGGTCGGTCGTCGCGGTGTCGGTGAGCGCGTGGTTGCGCGCCGCCGGAGTCGAGCGGAGCTGGTGGGCGGCGTAGAAGAACCAGCTCCCGCCGAGGAGGAGGCCGGTGAGGGCGACGGCGAGGGCGGCCTTGCGCCAGGGGACGGCGGAACGACGGCCGGTGGCCTCACCCGGGTCCGCCTCGTCCTGGTCCGTCGCCATCGCCGGGCCCGGATCAGGGGCCTCCGTGGCGATGCCCCCTGCTGCGCCCGGCTCCGTGGGCCGCGTCGCGTCCGCGGTCTCGGTGGCCTTCGCCTCCGTTTCCTGCCGGTCGTCCCCGACGGCCTCCTGTGTCCCTCCTCCGTCCGGCCCGGCGTCTCCGCCCCTCGTCTTGCGCAGCAGTCGCGTCACTCGTCCCCGCCCTCCTTGCCCGTCTCGCCCTGCTCCGCCCCCGCGACCGGGACCGCGCTCAGTGCCGCCACCCTCCACGTGTTCTCGTCCGTGCGGGTCAGGACGGCCTCCAGGCGCTTGCGGTCGGTGGTCGCGGAGGCGGCTCCGCGGGGGGTGACGTCGACGCGTACGGTCGCGATGAGTTTCGCCGTACCGGCCCTCGCGTCGAGCGCCGTGAGCGCCGCCTCCGTGACCGTGGCGCGGGCCGAGGCGCCCACCGTGGGCTCGGTGCGGCCGAGTTCGGTGCGGAGGGGTCCGGTGGAGGCGTCGCGCCAGGCCCGGATGCCCGCCTCGGCGCGCTCGCGGGTCGAGGCGTCGAGCGTGTTGAGGACGGTGAGGCGGCTGCGGCCCTCGGCGAGCGCGGTGTCGCGTTCCCGGCCGAAGGCGAGCTCCTCGTCCGTGCGGGCCTGGGCGTAGGTCCAGGCACCGGTGCCGCAGAAGCCGAGGGCGACGACGAGGGCACCGGTGCTCAGGGCTTTGGCCCGCCTCATCGCGTACTCCCCGTGCCGAGGCCGAGGAGGCCGGCCATGTCCGTCGGGCCGCCGCTCTGGCCGGGCAGGGCGAGCGCGCCGGGCAGGGCGGTCTGCGTGCCCGTGGTCGTGGTGCGGGTGCTGCCGGAGGGCAGGGAGCCGGGCCGGGCGGGGGTGGGCACGGCGCCGCTCTTGGGGGCGTGGGCCGAGCCGCGCACGTTGACGCCGGTGGAGGCCGCGGCGGTGCAGGAGGCGCCGGTGTTGAGGGCGGGCGCGGTCCCCAGGTCGAGGCCGTTGCGGTAGCGCGTGGCGCCGTACCCGGAGGTGCAGGGCAGCGGCTTGAAGAAGGTGACGGCCATGCCGAAGTTCACGTGTCCTCCGTCGACGGTGGTGGCTCCCGCCGAGACGGCGGCGGGGAACTTCACGAGGAGTTCCTCGGTGCCGCGCTGCCGGGTGACGGCGATCTCGGAGGTGGTGAGGAGGTTGGCGAGGACGACGCCGAGGCTCGGGTCGAGGTCGCGCAGGAGGCCGCTGACCTGGCCGGTCGCGTCGGGTGTGACGGCCAGGAGGCGGCGCAGGTCGGCGTCGGAGCCCTTGAGGGTGGCGGCGAGGTCGCGGGCGCCGGTGGCGAAGTCCCGGATGGCGCGGCTCTCGTCGGCCTGGGTGCGCAGGACGACCTCGCCGTCGTCGATGAGCCGGGTCGTGGCCGGCAGGGAGCGGTCGGCGGCCCGGACGAATCGGCTGCCGTTGTCGAGGAGGACCTGGAGGTCGTCGCCGTGTCCCTCGAAGGTCTTGCCGAGTTCGTCGACGACCGTGCGCAGGGAGTCGAGGGGTACGGAGCGGCTGAGGTCGTCGATGCTCGCCAGGACGTCGGTGACGGGTGCGGGCACCTCGGTGTCGGCCTGTTCGATGCGGGCGCCGTCGGCGAGGAACGGCCCGCCGTCGCTCTCGGGGCGCAGGTCGATGTACTGCTCGCCGACGGCGGAGAGTCCGGCGACGACGGCGCGGGCGTCGGCGGGGATGGAGGGCGCCGAGTTCTTGATGCGGAGTTCGGCGACGACTCCGTCGGCGGTGAGGTCGATGGCTCCGACGCGGCCGACGGAGACGCCGCGGTAGGTGACGTCGGAGTGGGTGAACAGCCCTCCCGTACGGGCGAGGTGGACGCGGACGGTGTAGTGGTCGGCGACTCCGGCGTAGCGGCCGAGGTCGGCGTAGCGGACGCCGACGAAGCCGAGGACGAGTACGGCGATGACGAGGAACGCGAGGTTCTTCAGCCGTACGGTGCGGGTGATCACCGCTTCTCGCCTCCGTCCTGGGGGGTGCTCGTGGTGACCGGGGGCAGCGGCAGCGCCGACCGCGGGCTCTGGGTGTCGCGGTGCGTTCCGGCTCCGCCGCGCGAGGCCGGGTCCGGTTCCGGATCCGGGTCGGGTTCGGGGTCCGGGTCCGGGTCCGGTTCGGGGTTCGACGGGGACGGGGTCGGGGTGGGGTCGGTCCTGGGGATGAGGGGCGGGATGACCTCGGTCCCCGGGGCGGCCGCGAGGTGCAGATAGGTGTTGAGGTAGTCGCCCTTGATGCCGCGCATCACCTCGTCGGTGAACGGATACGTGAGGAGCACCTGCAGTGATTCGGGCAGGTCGGCACCGGCGTCGGCGAGGGCCTTGAGGGTCGGGGCGAGGGCCTTGAGGTCGGCGACCATGTCCTTCTTGCTCGCGTCGATGGTGCTGACGGCGACTCCGGACAGGGTGTCGAGGGCGCGGAGCATGGTCAGCAGGGAGCCCCGCTGGTTCTCCAGGGTCTTCAGGCCGGGCGAGAGGCCGGTGAGGACCGTGTCGACGTCCTTCTTGCGGCCGGCGAGGGTGGCGGAGAGGCGGTTGAGTCCGTCGAGGGCGCGGGTGATGTCGCCTCGGTGCGCGTCCAGGTTGGTGACCAGGGTGTTCACGCGGTTCAGCATCGAGCGGACCTCGGGTTCGCGGCCGCCGAGCGCCGCGTTGAGTTCCCGGGTGATGGTCTTGAGCTGGTTGACGCCGCCGCCG
The DNA here is from genome assembly GCF_014203895.1 of Streptomyces nymphaeiformis. Lineage (GTDB taxonomy): Bacteria > Actinomycetota > Actinomycetes > Streptomycetales > Streptomycetaceae > Streptomyces > Streptomyces nymphaeiformis. The sequence continues at coordinate 186,890 of NZ_JACHJY010000007.1, forward strand.
TTGAGCAGCAGGGACAGCGCGCCGAACACCTCCTCGACCTCCGTGTTGCGGTTGGTGCGCGCGAGGGGGATGACGCTGCCGTCGGTGAGGCGTCCGCCGCCGTCCTTCCGCGGGGCGACGAGCTGGATGTACTTCTCGCCCAGGAGGCTGGACTGTTCGAGGCGGGCGCCGGCGTCGGCGGGGAGGCGGACGTCGCCGTTGATCTTCAGGGTGACGCGGGCGGTCCAGGTGCCGGTGCCGGTGCCCAGCTCGATGGCGGTGACGCGGCCGACGGCGACGTCGTTGACCTTGACCGCGGACTGCGGCACGAGGCTGAGGACGTCGTCGAGTTCGGCGGTGACCGTGTAGGGGTGGGAGCCGAGGTCGGCGCCGCCGGGCAGCGGGAGGTCCTCGATGCCGTCGAAGCGGACGGGGTTCGCGGGGACCGCGCCGAGGACGACGGCGATCCCGAGGCCGAGGGCGACCGCTCCGACGGCTCCGGCGCCGAGGGCCTTGCGGGAGGGCAGGGTGGTCACCGCTCCCCCTCTCCGGTGCGTGCCGAGGAGGATCCGCCGGTCACCGGCAGCGGGAGCAGCGGTCCGCCCGTGCTGATCTCGTTGAGGTTCGCGCGGCCGTCGAGGGTGCGGGTGTCCTTGTTGTACGCGTTGACGACGTTGCCGGCGGCGAGCGGGGCGACGTCGAGCGCCTCCGCGAGGGAGGCACGCTGGTCGACGAGGGTCTGGGTGAGGGGCACGAGCCGGTCGACGTTCTTCTTCAGCTCGCCGCGGTTGTCCTTGATGAAGGTCTTGACCTGGGCGAGGGCCTTGCCGAGTTCCTTGAGGGCGCCGGCGAGGTCGTCCTTGTTCTCGGCGAAGTAGCCGACGACCTCGTCCAGGCGTTCCTGTGCGGTGCGGACGTCGCCGTCCTTGTTCTTGAGCATCGTGGTGAAGGTCTGCAGCTGCCCGAGGGTGGTGAAGAGGTTCTCGCTGCTGCCGTCGAGGGTCTTGGCGGCCTTGCCGAACTGTTCGATGGAGGTGCCGATGGCCGTGCCGTTGCCCTTGAGGTTCTTCGCTCCGGTGTCCAGGAGTGCGGAGAGGGCTCCGGCGGAGTTGGCGCCGTCGGGGCCGAGCGCCTTGCTCAGCTCGGTGATCGAGTCATAGAGCTGGTCGATCTCGACGGGGGTGCGGTTGCGGGAGGCGGGCAGCTGGGCGCCGTCGGCGAGCGCGGGGCCGCTGCTGTAGGCGGGGGCGAGCTGGACGTACCGGTCGGCGACGATGCTCGGGGCGACGACGAGGGCCCGCGCGTCGGCGGGGACGCGTACGCCTTCGTCGAGGCGGAGTTCGACGCGTACGCGGGTGCCCTGCGGTTCCACGGACGCCACCTCTCCCACCCGGACGCCGAGGACGCGCAGATCGGATCCGGCGTAGATGCCGACGGCCCGGTCGAACCAGGCGGTGACGCGGATGCCGTCGTCGTCGAGGACGCGGACGGCGACGAGACCGCAGGCCGCGAGCACCGTCAGGGCGAGCCCGGCGACGAGGGGCTTTCTGGGCTTGGTCATCGTTCACCGCTCCCCTGGGCCGTCGCCGTCTGTTTCGGCGGGAGGCATCCGGTCTTGGGCTGCGAGGCCTCGGGCAGATAGGTGCGGGGCACCACGCCGCACAGGTAGGCGTCGAACCAGCGGCCGCTGCCGAGGGTGTTGCCGACGAGCCGGTAGTACGGGCCGAGGAGCGCGAGCGTCTTGTCGAGTTGGCCGCTGTTCTTCTCCAGGACGCCGGTGACGCGGCTGAGGGCCTTCAGGGTGGGGCCGAGCTGCCGGTCGTTGTCGCCGACGACGCCGCTGAGCTCGGTGCCCAGCTCCCGGCTTCCCTTGAGCAGGGCGCGGATGGCCTCGCGGCGCTTCCTGAGTTCGCCGAGGAGCGAGCCGCCGTCCTCCAGGAGGATCTCGAAGCTGGACTTCTTGTCCTGGAGGGTCTTGGTGAACTTCCTGCTGTTCTCCAGGAGCCGGGCGAGCTCGGTGTCGCGTTTGGAGACGGACTTCGACAGCTCGGACAGGCCGGTGGCGGCGTTGCGTACGTGCGGCGGCGAGTTCTTGAAGGTGGCGGAGATCGTCTCGAAGCTCTCCGCGAGCTTCTCGGTGTCGATGGCGTCGACGGTGCCGCTGAGGTCCTGGAAGGCCTGCGTGACGTCGTACGGGGACGTGGTCCGGGACTGCGGGATGCGGGTGCCGGGGTCCTGGGGTGCGGAGCCCAGCGGGTCGACCGCCAGGTACTTCTCGCCGAGGAGGGTCTTGATGGCGATGGTGGCGGTGGAGCGGTCGCCGATCCAGGCGTCGCCGACCTCGAAGGTCACCTTGACCCTGGGCCCGTCGAGGGCGACCTCGGTGACCTCGCCGACCTTGACCCCGGCGATGCGGACCTCGTCGCCGGCGTCGAGGCCGGCGGCCTCGGTGAAGTCGGCGCTGTAGGCGGTGTCGCCGCCGACGAGCGGGAGCCGTTCCACGTTGTACGCGAGGGCGGCCAGGAGGGCGAGGACGATCAGGCCGACGACGGCGACGGCGACGGGGTTGCGCTCCTTGACCGGCTTGATCCGGCCGCGCGGGCTCATCCGCGGCACCTCGTCTCGGTCACGGCGATGCCGGTGGGCGGCTTGGAGCCGTCGGACGTTCCCACGCCGCTCACGCGCGCCTCGCAGAGGTAGAGGTTGAACCACGATCCGTACGAGGAGAGCCGGGCGAGGGCCGACATCTTGCCGGGGGTGTTCGCGAGGAAGGCCTCGATGGCGGGGGTGTGGTCGCCGAGGGTGCCCGAGAGCCGGCCGAGTTCGCGGATGTCCTTCTTGAGGGGTGCGCGCCCCTCCTGGAGGAGTCCGGCGGTCGTCGTCGTGAGGTCGCCGATGGCCTTGACGGCCTCGCCGAGGGGTTTGCGGTCGGTGTTGAAGCCGGTGACGAGCTTCTGGAGGGTGACGACGAGGTCCCCGAAGGCCGCCTCGCGGTTGTTGAGGGTGCTCAGGACGGTGTTGAGGTGGGTGACGACCTCTCCGATGACCTTGTCCTTGGCGGCGACGGTCCTGGTGAGGGAGCCGATGTGCCGCAGGAGGCTGTCGACGGTGCCGCTCTCGCCCTGGAGGACCTGCACGAGGGAGCCGGCGAGGTCGTTGACGTCGGCGGGCGAGAGTCCCTCGAACAGCGGCTTGAATCCGTTGAACAGCAGGGTCAGGTCGAGTGCGGGGGTGGTGCGGTCGAGCGGGATGGTGTCCCCGGCGCCCAGGGTGCCGCTGAGGTCGCCGGTGCCCTGGCCGAGGGAGACGTACCGCTGCCCGACCATGTTGAGGTACTTCACGGCGGCGGTGGCCGACCGGGGCAGGGAGCGGTCCTCGCGGACGGTGAAGGTGACCTGGGCGGTGCGCCGCTCGACGACGCGCACGTCGGTCACCTCGCCCACCTTCACTCCGGCGATGCGCACGGAGTCGCCCGTGACGAGCCCGGTGACGTCGGTGAACAGCGCCTTGTACGAGCGCGTTTCGGATCCGACGCCGGTGTTGGCGATGCTGAAGCCGAGGACGGTGGTGGCGAGGGCGGTGACCAGGACGAACGCGAGGGACTTCAGGACGGTCCCGGTCAGGCCGCGTCGTCGCGTGTGGGCGGGCCGTGTCGTCATCGGAGGGTCACCTCCGCGCCGCGGAACGCCGGGCCGGCGAGCAGGCTGCTCCAGTCCGGCAGGTCGCCGGGCCGCTTCCCGGCAGCGGGCGCGAGCAGTTCGTTGACGAGGTCGTTCTCCTGCGGGGAGTTGGCGGGCCCGAGCTGCTGGTCGGCGGCGGCGGACGCCTGTGTGGCGGGTGCGGCCGGGATGCCGAGGTAGGGCACGGGGTAGCAGTGCGGGCCGCCGCCGGAGCCGTACGAGGGCCTGTCACGGCCGGGGACGTAGGCGCCGCGCGAGGGGACGGTGGTCACCTCGACGTGCAGTCCGGGCTGGTTCGTGCCCTTGCCGAGGGCCTTGTCCATCGCGGGCACGAACTGGGCGAGGGTGCGCAGGGTGCAGGGGAAGGACGGGGAGTACTCGGCGAGCAGGTCCAGGGTGGGCCGGCTGGTGGCGCTGAGCCGGATGATGTTGTTCCTGTTCTGCCGCAGGAAGGCGGTCACGTCCTGGGCCGTGCGGGTGGTGGCGCCGAAGGTGCCGGCCAACTCGCCCTCCTTCTCGGCGAGGGTGCCGCTGGTGGTGGTGAAGTCGGTGAGCGCCGTGACGATGTCCGGGGCCGCGTCCGCGTAGAGGTGGCTGACCTTCACGAGTTCTTTCAGGTCGCGGGTGAGGGCGGGCAGGTGGGGGTTGAACTCGCGGAGGTGGGCGTCGAGTCGGGCGAGGGTCGCGCCGAGCTCGTCGCCGCGTCCCTCCAGGGCGCGGGAGACGGCGGACAGGGTCGCCGACAGTTTCTGCGGCTGGACGGCGGTGAGCAGGGGCAGGACGTCGTCGAGGACCTGCTGGAGTTCCACGGCGTTGCTCGACCGGTCCTCCGGGATGACGTCTCCGGGTCCGAGCGGCCTTGAGGAGGGGGCTGCGGGCGGTACGAGGGCGACGAACCGTTCGCCGAAGAGGGTCGTGGGCAGCATCTGCGCGCGGACGTCGGAGGGGACGTGGCGGAGGGTGCCGGGCCGCATGGCGAGGGTGAGGCGGGCTCCGCCGTCGACGGCGTCGATGGCGCGGACCTCTCCGACGACGACGCCGCGCAGTTTCACCTCGGCGCCGAGGTGCATCTCGTTGCCGACGCTGCCGGTCTCGACGGTGATCGGGTCGGAGTCGGTGAAGCCCTTGTCGTAGACGGCGACCGCCAGCGAGGCGAGCAGGACGGGTACGAGCAGGAAGACGACGCCGGCGAACCGGCGGCGCAGGGTCTCGGCACGTGAGTCGCTCATCTCACCCCGCCACCTTCACGGTCGTGGTCGCGCCCCAGAGGGCCAGCGACAGGAAGAAGTCGGTGACGCTGATCAGGACGATGGCGTTGCGTACGGAGCGGCCGACGGCGATGCCGACGCCGGCGGGGCCGCCGGAGGCGCGGAAGCCGTAGTAGCAGTGGGCGATGATCACCATCACGCTGAAGATCAGCACTTTGAGCACCGAGAGGAGGACGTCCGTCGGTGACAGGAAGAGGTTGAAGTAGTGGTCGTACGTGCCCTGGGACTGGCCGTTGAAGAGGACCGTGATGTAGCGGGAGGCCAGGTAGGAGGAGAGCAGGCCGACCGCGTAGAGCGGGACGATGGCGACGACGCCGGCGATGATGCGGGTGGTGACCAGGTACGGCATGGAGCGGATGCCCATGCCTTCGAGGGCGTCGACCTCCTCGTTGATGCGCATGGCGCCGAGCTGGGCGGTGAAGCCGGCGCCGACGGTCGCGGAGAGGGCGAGTCCGGCGACGAGCGGGGCGATCTCGCGGGTGTTGAAGTAGGCGGACACGAAGCCGGTGAAGGCGGCGGTGCCGATCTGTTCGAGGGCCGCGTAGCCCTGGAGGCCGACGACGGTTCCGGTGAACAGCGTCATCGCGATCATGACGCCGATGGTGCCGCCGATGACGCCGAGGCCGCCGGAGCCGAACGCGACCTCGGCGAGCAGCCGTTGCACCTCCCTGAGGTAGCGGCGCAGCGTGCGCGGGATCCAGAGCAGGGCCCTGAGGTAGAACAGGAGCTGGTCACCGGACCGGTCGAGCCAGACGAACGGGGAGGCCATCGGTCTCAGCCTCCCTTCGGCGGGACGATCTGCAGGTAGATGCCCGTGAGCACCATGTTCACGAAGAACAGCAGCATGAAGGTGATGACGACGGACTGGTTGACGGCGTCTCCGACGCCCTTCGGTCCGCCGCGCGGGTTGAGCCCGCGGTAGGCGGCGACGATGCCGGCGATGAACCCGAAGATCAGGGCCTTGAGTTCGCTGATGTAGAGGTCGGGGAGCTGGGCGAGGGCGGAGAAGCTGGAGAGGTACGCGCCGGGGGTGCCGCCCTGGAGGACGATGTTGAAGAAGTAGCCGCCCAGCGTGCCGACGACGGAGACCATGCCGTTGAGCAGCACGGCGACGGCCATGGTGGCGAGGACGCGGGGCACGACGAGTCGCTGGACGGGCGAGACGCCCATGACCTCCATCGCGTCGAGCTCCTCCCTGATCTTGCGGGAGCCGAGGTCGGCGCAGATGGCGGAGCCGCCGGCGCCGGCGATCAGGAGCGCCACGATGAGGGGGCTGGCCTGCTGGATGACGGCGAGGACGCTGGCGCCGCCGGTGAACGACTGGGCTCCCAGTTGCTGGGTGAGCGAGCCGACCTGGAGGGCGATGACGGCGCCGAACGGGATGGAGACGAGCGCGGCGGGCAGGATGGTGACGCTGGCGACGAACCAGAACTGCTCGACGAACTCCCGGAGTTGGAAGGGCCGCCGGAAGACGGCCCGGCTCACCTCGACGGCGAGGGCGAAGAGGCGGCCGGTCTGCCGCAGCGCGCCGGTGATCACGAGCCGCTCCCCGGGGCCGGCAGGGTGAGGGTGGGCGCCGCCGCGTGGTGCGCGTAGGTGTCGCGGATGGCGGCGCGGGCGGCGGGCGGGAGCTGGTCGAGCATGCCGAGGACGCGCTCGCGCCGCCGGGTGACGGCCGCGCGGGGCGGGAGGCCGGGCGAGGGCTCCAGCTGCGGGACGATGACGCGGGGCGCCGACGGGTGGGCGGCGGGGCCGGCCGCCTCGGCGGCGAGCAGGGCGGCGTCCTTCTCCTCGGACATGCCGATGGGGCCTTCGCGGCGGCCGGCGAGGAACTGGATCACGACCGGTTCGTCGCTGGTGAGGAGGACCTCGCGGGGGCCGAAGGTGACGAGCCTGCGGCGGAAGAACATCCCCATGTTGTCGGGGACGGTGGCGGCGATGTCGAGGTTGTGGGTGACGATCAGCATCGTCGCGTCGATCCGCGCGTTGAGGTCGATGAGGAGCTGGGACAGATAGGCGGTGCGGACGGGGTCGAGGCCGGAGTCCGGTTCGTCGCACAGCACGATCTGAGGGTCGAGGACGAGCGCCCTGGCCAGTCCGGCGCGCTTGCGCATGCCGCCGCTGATCTCGCCGGGCAGCTTGTCCTCCGCGCCGAGGAGACCGACGAGTTCGATGCGCTCCATGACGATGCGCCGGATCTCGGACTCCCGTTTGCGGGTGTGCTCGCGCAGCGGGAAGGCGATGTTGTCGAAGAGGCTCATGGAGCCGAAGAGGGCGCCGTCCTGGAACATGAGGCCGAAGAGTTTCCGGGTCTCGTAGATGTCCCGTTCGGGGCTGCTGACCATGTCGACCCCGTTGATGAGGACACGGCCCTGCTGGGGCTTGAGGAGCCCGATGAGCGATTTCAGGAAGACGGTCTTCCCGGTGCCGGAAGGGCCGAGCATGACGCTGACCTCTCCGGCCGGCAGGGTCAGCGACACGTCCTGCCAGATGTTCTGCTTGCCGAAGGACATGGTCAGACCCTCAACGACTACTTCGATTCCCATCCCACCTCCAGCAAGCGTGCGTCGGGCGTGCGCTGCGGGCGCACGTTAAGCCGGTGTCGATCACCCGGACAATAGGTGTGGCGCAAAATCCTTGATCCGATCCGGTATTTGTCACCGCGCAGACAAAGTCGGGGTCGGTTCTTGTCTCCGCGGAGACAGAGTGCCGCGCCGACCTGCGGCCGAGCGTCGGCCCGGGGAACGTTACGGCCGAGTAACCTCTCACGGCAATACCGGATCCGGAGATTTCGCGGGCCGAATTCAAGCGGGGGAACTTTTGTCAGCCGGGAGACAGTTCCGCACTCCGACCTGTCACCGGTGAGAGCAATAGGGCCATCCACCGGGCTCCCGATCGGCCGACGAGTGCCAATACGCCTCCCGGGCTTGTCTGATCGATCATAAATGTCGACATTACGCACCCCGGAACCAAGAGGATTCACGCCATCGCTCACCCACTTGACAGGCAATTCAGGCTCTTCAAAGAATCTTGGACTGCGCCATTGTTCAGCTAAGTTTCCCGCAAGTAACGTCTGGTTTCGCGGCCGAGAAATGCCGGGCCGCCGGCCGCTCGACCCCCACCGCGGCCACCCTCTGCCGGTCAATCCCCAAGGAGAGTCCCAGAGCCATGAAGAAGCCGATCAGAAACCTCGCCGTCGTCGCCGGCGCCGCCTCGGCAGCGTTCGCCCTGACCATGAGCCCCGCGTCCGCGGTGGCCTCCACGGTCTGGACCGTCAGCCCGTCCCCGGCCAGCATCACCGCGGTCAACAGCGGGAACATCGTCCTCAGCGTCAACGGCATCGCCATGACGTGTACGAAGTCGAACGGCGCGGGCACGGGCCAGAGCACCACCGGCAACCCGGCGACCGTCGGCAACATCACCTCCATCGCCTTCGGCGCCAGCGGTGCGCCCTGCACCAGCGTGCTGGGCCCCGTGACCACCGTCGCGACCACTCCCTGGACGATCGTGGCGCAGGACTACACGGCCGCGACCGGCGTCACCAAGGGCTACGTCGGCAACGTCGACGCCAAGGTGACCGTCGGCGCCTGTGTCTTCCGCGTGACGGGCAAGGCGTCCGGCACGTACACCAACTCGACGGGCGCGCTCGCCGTCAACAGCCTGGCGGGCGAGCTCACCGTCGTCTCGTCGACCGGCTGCGGTTCGGCCGTCCCGGTCGGCGCCAAGCCCACCTTCAAGGGCACGTACCTCTTCAAGGCGGGCACCGCGATCCCGACGATCGTCGGCTCCAACCCGTAAGGACGCAGGAACCCGCGTCCGTCCGGCCGGCGACCCCGGCCGGGCGGGCGCGGGCCTGCGCGTACCCTTCGCCGGCCTCCTTCCCCGTCGGCACACGAACGACCGAGCGGAGCACCAGATGAGAGGCCCCGGGCCCACCCCTCGTTCCTCCCGCGCCCGTGTGCGCGGCGCGACGATCGCCGCGTTCGTGGCGCTCGCCCCCTTGCTGCCGGCGGCGGCCGTCGCCGTCGGGACGCTGAAGGTCGACGCCGCGCTGCCCTACGTCTGCACCCTCCCCTCGGGGCCGCAGCCCGCGACGGTGCGGATCGCGGCGGCCTTCCCGGAGCGGGTGGCCCCGGGCGAGGAGATCCGGCCGGCCGACGTCACCACGACGGTGGAACTGCCCGCGGCGGCCGTGGCCGACCTCACCGCGCTCAAGGCCGCCACCGTACGGGCCGAGTCACGGCTCGCGGTCGGCGTGGCCCAGAACGAGCAGCGTGCGGAGGCCACTTGGAGCGGGACGGCGCAGCCCGTGGACGTCCCCGCCGACGGGCCTCTCGTGCTCACCACGACCGGTGACGTACCGACCCTGACGACGGACGCCGCCGGCGATCTGACCCTCTCCGCCGAGGGCCTCGCCCTCGATCTCGCCCCGAGCGCGGCCGAGGCCACGCCCACCGTCCCCGCTTCCCTCTCGGTCAGCTGTGTCCCGGGGCAGGCCCCGGAGAACCGGACGCCGTTCGCCACCATCCCCGTCGGCGCCGGCACCGGGGAACCCGGCACACCACCCGCGTCGCCGTCCGCCCCTTCGGCGCCGCCCCCTTCCTCCGCCCCCTCCTCCCTGCCGTCCTCCTCGGCGGGACGGGCGGTCCCGGTGAGGCCGGGAACGGCGGACGGGAGGGACCACGCCCCGAAGGGCCCGCGCATCGGACGGCAGGTGGACAAGGGCCCGAAGGCCGCCGACGAGAACACGCCCGGCACCCCGGCGGCCCGGCCGGCCGCACCGCCCTGCGTGACCGAGAATCCGACCTCCCACTCGCTCTCGGCGTACATCACCGGCTACTCCAACGTGCGGAAGCTGAACGGCGCCAACGTCATTCCGGTGTCGTGTGTCCTGATCGAGCAGGGCGACCCGGTGTTCGACCCCCGGCCGGACGGAAGCTTCCACCTCCTCACTCCGTCGACAGGAAACCTGTCCTACCAGGGGCGCAAGCAGACCCCGCCGTTCAAGGCCACCTTCCTGACGTTCGGCTTCGCACCGGCCACGGCCACCATGGTCCTTGAGCAGACGGGTCCCCTGACCGTCGACTCGGACGTCCTCCTGGCCTTCCCCGACAACCTCTCGGACACCTACGTCCGCGCCCGCCTCGTCCTGCGCGTGCTCGACGTCCGGATCAACGGCACCCGCCTGGACGTCGGCCCCTCCTGCCGCACCGAGAAGTCGCTCACCTCCCCCGAGCCCGACCCCGCCAAGTACCCCGGGGACCACCTCGTGCTCCTCGGCAAGGGACAGCTCATCAACGGCACCGACGCCACCGGCTACCTCCTCACCGGCGGGGGCCCGCTCACCGGCGAGGTGACCATCCCCGCCTTCAAGGGCTGCGGCGCCGGCGGCGAGAACCTCGACCGGCTCCTCACCGCGTCCATCTCCGGCCCCGGCAACTACATCAAGCAGATCCAGGGCCAGACCTGTGCCGTGGAGGTACCCACCGAGGGCCAGTGCACCGAAGACCTTCAGCCGTACGTGGTCCCCAAGCCCGAACGCTGAACCGCCCCACCCTGTCCCCCACCCCCGACGGAAGGCATCCGCCATGTCCCTCGTCTCCTCCCGCACGAGACTCGCCACCCTCTCCGCGCTGACCGCGCTCGGCGCCTTCGTCTCCGTCGGCACGGCGACCGCGGCCGCTCCTCAGCTGAACGGCGGCTGGGCGCCGTTCGACCGCTGTCCCGTCGACGCCCCCGCGATGCTCGCCAGCGACGGTCTCGACAAGTCGCCGCAGTGCGTGTCGTCCTCGTCCGCGAGCGGCTCCATCAAGCTCGGCAACACGACCGTCCTCACCGGGCGGACGAACCTCCAGATCGGCGTGATCCAGAACGCCGACGGCACCAACACGGTCGTCCCCCCGCCCGCCGGCTCGCTCATCGCGGACTCCGCCACCGTCCCCGGCGGCCTGCTCGGGCTGATGTGTCCGAGCGACATCCCGTTCATCACCGACATCTGCCGGCAGCTGTCGGACGCCAACCTCAACAAGATCACCGCCACCGTGGAATCGGTCGGCACGCCCTCGGAGTTCGACCAGATCGCGGGCGTCCTCACCGACATGCCGATCGTGCGGATCCCGGTCCGCATCCACCTCCAGAACCCGTTCCTCGGCAGCAACTGCTACATCGGCACGAAGTCGAACCCGATCGTGCTGCGCCCGAGCAACCTCACCGCCCCGGAGTTCTCCGTCGAGCGCTTCGACGGCGACGGCACCGCGAACGAGGAGGGCGACATGAGCCGCCTGAACATCCTCGGCTCCACCCAGGTCGACAAGACCTTCGCCGTCCCGGGAGCCAGCGGCTGCGGCCTCGGCCTCGGCCTGGTCAACGGCGCGGTCAACCTCAAGACCGGACTGCCCTCCGCCGCCGGCAGGAACAGCATCACCCTCGACAACACCCAGACCTACCTGACCGGCCTCTTCGCCCCCGGGGTCGTCGCCCCCGACGCCGGCACGATCTTCTCGCGGAACTGGCACTCGGCCGTCAAGTAACGGCCACCCAGGGGCGATTCCCGGCCTACTCCGGCATGCTGCGGGCTCCCGGGCCACCAACTCTTGCGCAAGTTGTGTACAGCACACAGCAGTTGATTTAGCTTCAGCAGTCCCCGTTGGTACGCACCTGACGGCCATGGCGGCGCCCACCCCACGAGGGGGGCGCCGCCCCGCCGCTCCCCACCGGTCGCGCAGGAGAGCAAGGGATCGGTCCATGCCCGCAATCGCACAGTCACCGAACGTCGGCGAGCCGCTCGATCCGCTTCCCAGGGAGTTCGCCGCCCTGATGAGACCGGAGATCCCCGGCCTCATCAAGGAGATCGGCGTGGAGGTCCAGCGGGCGTACCCCGTGTACGCCCACCTCTTCAAGGGGCCCCACTCGGACGCGATCCGCCAGGGTGTCGAGCAGGCCCTGGCGGCCTTCGTCGAGCGGGTCGCGGACCCCGGGCGGAACTCGGCCCTGCGGGACGAACTGCTGCGGAAGTTCGGCCGGGTGGAGGCCTACGAGGGCCGGGACCTCGACACCCTTCAGGGCGCCTACCGGCTCGGCGCGCGCATCGCGTTACGCAGGGCCAAGAGCATCGGGCGCACGTACAACCTCTCCCCCACGCTGATCCTGGCCTTCGCGGACGCCCTCTTCGCCTACGTCGACGAGCTGGAGGCCCTCTCCCGCGAGGGGTACCTCATGGTCCAGGCCCGGGCCGTGTCCGATGTCGCGGCGCTGCGAAGACAGCTGCTCCACCTCGTGGTCGCGGGCCCGCCGCTGCCCCGGGCCACCATCGCCGAGCTGTGCCAGGAGGCCTCCTGGGAACTCCCCTCCGAGTGCACGATGGTGGCGTTACGGCCCCCGGTCGCGGAGCTCGTCCAGGCGGGCCTCGACCGGGACGTCCTGGCCGACCTCACCCTCCCCGAGCCGCACCTGCTCATCCCCGGCCCGCTCACCGCGCAGCGCCTCGCGATGCTCGACTCCGCCCTGGCCGGCACCGCCGCCGTCGTCGGCCTGACCGTGCCGCCGGTGCAGGCGGCGCACTCCATCCGCTGGGCCCGGCGCGTCCTGACCCTCATCGACGACGGCGTCGTCGCGGACGCCCCCCTCGTACACTGCGAGGAGCATCTGACAACGTTGTGGCTGTTGTCCGACCCGGCGCTCACGGCCCATCTCGCCGCGCGCGAACTGGCCCCGCTCGACGGGCTGTCCGGCACCCGGCGCGAGCGGCTGATCGAGACCCTGCGCGTCCACGTCTCCACGCGGGCCCCCGCCGAGCAGGTCGGGGAGCTGCTCGGCGTACACGCCCAGACGGTGCGCTACCGACTGCGGAACCTGGACAACCACTTCGGCGACCGGCTCCTCGATCCCGATCACCGGTTCGCCCTCGAAGCGGCCCTGCGCTCGCTGCACCTGCACGGCAGGAAGCAGCCGGACTGATCCGCGTACGCCCCCCGTAGCGAAGGATGGGAGTCAGTCGCGACGCCAGTCGGGGTGGACGCGGATCTCGATGTCGTCGGAGGACGGATCGGGTGCCGGGTCCGCGGTCACGCGCACGCTCAGCGGGCGGCCGCTGTCGGCGTCGACGAAGGCCAGCGGGGGGTGGCCGTCCTGGAGGTACGCGTCACCCCACCGGATCAGCGAGAGGAAGACCGGCAGCAGGTCCTCGCCGGCCCCGGTCAGCCGGTACTCGTCGCGCGCCCGCCGCCCCGGCTCCTGGTAGGGCGTGCGCGCCACGACCCCGGCCGCCTCCAGCTGCTTGAGCGCGCGGGAGACCGAGGGCGCGGAGGTGCCGATCCTGGTCACGAAGTCCTCGAACCGGGTCGTGCCATAGAAGCACTCCCGTACGACCATGAAGACCGTCCGGGTGCTCAGCAGATCGAGCACCCGGCCGGCCGAGCACCCGTCGCCGATCGACCACGCGTCCCGGTCGCTCAATCGCTTCTCGAACCTCATCGCCACCCCCTCATTGTAACTAATGCTTGCGTTACCCAGCCCTGCCGTGCTTGCATCTGACTAACGAGGTCGTTATCCAGATGGGGAGTGTGTCGTGGTGACGGTGGCGGGCAAGGTGGTCGTGGTGACCGGCGGGCGGCGGGGGCTCGGCGCCGCGCTGGTCGACGAGGTGCTGGCGCGCGGGGCGGCCAAGGTGTACTCCACCGCGCGCTCGGCGTACGCGGACGAGCGCCCCCGGGTGGTGCCCGTCGCGCTCGAGGTCCGCTCGGCCGAGTCGGTGGCGGCCCTCGCGGAGCTGGCCGCCGACGCCGAGATCGTGTTCAACAACGCCGGGGTCCTGCACCCCGCACCGCTGCTCACGGGTGACTTCGCGCAGGTGGCCGAGACGTTCGACGTCAACGTCTTCGGGCCGCTGCGGGTGGCCCGGGCGTTCGCGCCGGTCCTCGCGGCGAACGGCGGCGGGGCGCTGGTGAACATGCACTCCGTACTGTCCTGGCTGGCGGGCAGCGGAGCGTACGGCGCCTCCAAGGCGGCGGCGTGGTCGCTGACAAACTCGCTCCGGCTCGAACTCGCCCCGCAGCACACGCACGTCGTCGGCGTGCACGCCGGATTCATCGACACGGACATGGTCGCCGCCATCGAGCGGACCAAGGCCAAGCCCGCCGACGTCGCCGCGCGGATCGTCGACGGCCTGGAGGCCGGGGACACGGAGGTGCTCGCCGACGAGGTCAGCGTCGCCGTCAAGTCCGCGCTCTCCGGACCCGTGGACCACCTGGTCGTCCCGGCCGCCGGCTGACCCCCCTCACGAAGGAGCGAAGAACCGCCATGCCCTTGTGGACCGTTCACCACACCCCCGGGATCTTCACCGCCGAGGAGAAGCACCGGCTCGCGTCGACGATCGCGGACCACTACGAGAAGGCGGGCCTGCCCCGCTTCTACGTGGTCACGCTGTTCCACGAGACGCGGCCCGAGGACTTCTACGTCGGCGGGGAGCCCTCCCCCGTCGGGGTCCGCATCGCCGTCGACCACATCGCCCGGCGCAATCCCGACCAGGACAGCAGGCGCAGGACCGCCCTCTGGATCAGGGAGATGCTCCGCCCCCACCTGGAACGGCACGCCGGTCTCCACTGGGAGTTCCACGTCGACGAGACCAGCGAGGAACTCTGGATGATCAACGGTCTCGTGCCTCCGCCGGGCGGCTCGGACACCGAACGGCAGTGGGCGCGGCAGAACGCGGCAACGCCCTACTGACCGCACCGGATCGCCGGAAGGGACGGCCCGCCCATGTCCGCCACGTTCGTCACCACCAGCGCGATGGTCACGCTCTTCGGCCTCCTCGCGCTGCGCCCGCCCCGGCCGCGGCACTCGAGCCCGTGGAATCTGAGCTTCGCGCTGGGCTACCTGGTCAACGAGCAGCCGTTCCTGGCCTTCTACTGGCTGGCCGCCGGGACCCTGCCGACCCTCATCGGCACCACGGCGTGGACGCCCGGCTGGTGGATCGCGACGGGTGTCGTCGCCGTCCCCGCCGCCGTACTGACCGCCCTCGCGGTGAGGGCCCGCACCGCACGCCCCGTCCTGGACGCGGCGCTGCGGGAGGCCATCGGGCCCGGGCGGCCTCGGCACCGGCGCTTCCGCCTGCCGCTCGCACGGATCCTGTTCCTGCCGTTCCTCTCCTTCCGCCCCGACGTGCGCCGCGTCCGCAACATCCGCTACGGCGACGCCGGGCGCGGCCAGCTCCTGGACGTCTACGTGGGGCGGCACGCGCCGGAAGGCGCCCCCGTGCTGGTCTACCTGCACGGAGGCACCTTCCGGACGGGCAACAAGATGCTCGGAGGCCGTGCCCTGCTCCACCGGATGGCCGCCGAGGGCTGGGTGTGCGTCAGCGCCGACTACCGCTTGCGCCGCCACGCCCGGTACGCCGATCAGCTCCTCGACGTCAAGCGGGTCATCCACTGGGTCCGCACGCACGGTGCCGCGTACGGGGCGGACGCCTCCACCCTGCTCCTGACCGGCAGTTCCTCAGGCGCCCACCTCGCGGCGACGGCGGCGCTGACGGCCAACGACCCTCAGCTCCAGCCGGGCCTCCCGGACGCGGACACCTCCGTGGACGCGGTCGTCGCCTTCTACGGCTACTACGGCACCGCCGACGACGACGGCCGTGTCACCGCCTCACCGCTCGCCCATCTCCACGCCGACGCCCCGCCGTTCCTCATCGTCCACGGGGCACTGGACACCCTCGTCCTCGCCGAGGACGCCCGGCACTTCGCGAACGAGCTCGGGCGGCACTCCGCCCAGCCCGTGGCCTACGCCGAACTCCCGGGAACGCAGCACAACTTCGACATGTTCCAGTCCCTGCGCACCCACTACGTCGTCGAGGCCGTCGAGCGGTTCGCGAGCTGGACCCGGAGCAGGACGCAGGAGCCGACCCGGGAATGAGGCTCGTGCCGCGCCGGCGAGAGGCCGGGCGCGGCACGGCCGAAGGCGTCCTCACCCCACGGGCACGGTGATCTCCCGCTTGAGGATCTTGCCGCTGGGCCCGAGCGGCAGCGCGTCCACGAGCCACACCCTGCGCGGGTACTTGTAGGCCGCCACGCGGTCCTTGACGTACTCCCGCAGCTCGTCGGGGAGCGCCTGGACGCCGGGGCGCAGCACGATCGCGGCCGCGACCTCCTCGCCGAGCTCCGCGTGCGGGACGCCGATCACGGCGGCGAGGGCGACGGCCGGGTGCTCGTGGAGGACCTCCTCGATCTCGCGCGGGTAGACGTTGTAGCCGCCGCGGATGATCATGTCCTTCTTGCGGTCGACGACGTAGAGGTAGCCGTCCTCGTCGGCGCGGGCGAGGTCGCCGGTGCGCAGCCAGCCGTCCGGGAGGGCCGCCTCGGTCTCCTCCGGGCGGTTCCAGTACCCCTTCATCACGTTCGGCCCCCGGACGGCGAGTTCGCCGATCTCGCCGGGGGCCACGTCCTGGCCCTTGTCGTCGAGGAGCCGTACCTCGACGTCACGGATGGGGGTGCCGATGGAACCGGCCTTGCGGGGCCGGTCGGGGTGGTTGAAGGTGACCACGGGGCTGGTCTCGGACATGCCGAAGCCTTCGAGGACCGGACAGCCGAAGCGCCGCTCGAAGCCGTGCAGGATCTCGACCGGCAGCGATGCGCCGCCGGAGATGCACATCCGCAGCGTCGAGACGTCCGCGTCCGAGGGGTGCTGGAGCAGCGCCGCGTACATGGTCGGGACGCCCTCGAAGACGGTGGCGCGCTCGCGGGCGATGGCCGCCAGGACGGCCGCGGGGTCGAAGCGCGGGATCAGGACGAGCGAGGCGCCGCTGCGGACGGCCGCGCTCATGGTGCAGATCTGCCCGAAGATGTGGAACAGCGGCAGACAGCCCACCACCACGTCCTCCGGCGTCATCTGCTGGATGTGGACGGTGTTGACCTCGGTGTTGTGCCGCAGCCCGGCGTGGGAGAGGACGGCGCCCTTGGGGCGGCCGGTGGTGCCGGAGGTGTAGAGCAGGACGGCCATGTCGTCGTCGGCCGTGTCGGCGACCTCGGCCAGCGGCTCCTGCTCGGCCAGTGTCGCGGCGAACGCGACGGGTTCGACGGCGGTGTGCGCCACTCCGGCGGCGGCCGCTCCCTGGGCGCCCTCGCCCGGCGCCTGGTGCCACTCGAAGAGCCGCACCGCGCCGGAGTCCGCGAGGTGGAACTCCGTCTCCCGGGTCTTCAGGAGCGGGTTCATCGGAACGACGACCGCTCCGGCGCGCAGGATGCCGTAGTACAGCACGACGAACTCGGGGACGTTCGGCAGCATCAGGGCGACGCGGTCCCCGGGCCGTACGCCCTCGGACCGGAGCAGAGCGGCAGCGCGGGCACTGCGCTCGTCCAGCTCCCCGTAGGTGATGACCTGCTCCCCCAGGCGCAGCGCCGGGCGCTCGGGCTGCCGCCCGGCCGTCTCCACGAGGAACCCTGCCAGATTGGCCATGACCCGCCTCCGTTACCCGCAACCACCGACTGTTTACATCGTCGACATCTTGCAGGCGCCTGCGGTCGCGACCTATGGCCGACGTGACAACGCACGCCCTCCTGGATTGTTCCGGAGCACAATACGAGGACGTTAAGCTGCGGAGGTGATCCTTTCGGGTGTGGCGGCGACGCTTCTGGCAGGGCTACCGGAGCTGGGTGAGCGCATGGCGCTGCGGATCCGCGCGGACGTCGAGGCGTACAGGGACGAGTCGCTGATCCCCCTCGATTCCCTGCGCCGCTCCTGCACGGCCAACGCGGACCTCATCCTCAGCCACCTCCGCCTCGGCGGCCCTCCCGACGCGAGTTCGGCCCGCGAGACGGGACGGCTCCGCGCCGAGCAGGGGGTTCCGCTCGCGGACACGCTCCACGCGTACCGGATCGGCTCGCAACTCCTGTGGACGGAGATCCTCGCCGAGGCCCGCACGCACCCCGAGGTCTCCGGCGACCTGCTGCTCTCGGAGTCGACGGAGTTCTGGGCGCTGTCCGGGCTGTACGCGGAGGCGGTGGCCGTGGCCTATCGGGAGGCGGCCGCGGAGCTCACCTCGCAGGGGCAGGCGCGGCGTTCGGCCCTGGTGGCGGCGGTGTTCACCGGCGTCGTCACGGACCGCACGCTGTGGGAAGCCGCCCGCGAACTGGAGCTGCCCGAGCACGGGCCCTACGCGGTCGCGGCGGCGAAGGCCGGCGCTCCCGGCGAGGAACCGCTCACCGGGGCGGAGACGGCCCTGCGCCAGGCGAACCTGCCCTCGGCGTGGAGGCTCCTGCCGGACGAGCAGCTCGCCCTGATCGCCCTGCCCACGGAGGCGGCGGAGACCACGTGTCTGCGCATCCTGCGCCGGACGCGCGCCCGTGTCGGCTTCAGCCCGCGCTTCGACTCCTTGCAGGACACGCCTCAGGCTCTGCGCTTCGCGCGTCTCGCGCTGGCCGGTCTCGGGGGAACGGGCCCCGGCGTGGCCCGCTTCGACGACGATCCGCTGGCCATGGTCGTCGCCGCGGCCCCGGCCGAGGCGGCGCACCTGACGGAGGTGGTCCTCCGGCCGGTGCTCGACCTTCCGGCCGCCGAGCGGTCCCGACTCCTGCGCACCCTGGAGCACTGGTTCGCCGCAGCGGGCTCGGCGAGTGGCGCGGCGGGGAGCCTGTTCGTCCACCCCAACACCGTCCGCTACCGCCTGCGCCGCGTGGAGGAGCTGACGGGCCGCTCCCTCTCGGATCCGCGAGCGGCGGCGGACTTCGGCGCGGCGCTCCTCGCGGTACGCAATCGGGGGGCGCACTGAGTCTGTGCTCGCGCGTGGTCCTACCTGGCCGGGGTCGTTCCTCGCCGTGCCGGTCCCCGTTGAGCGATTCCTCGCGGAGTCGGTCCCCGCGGAGTCATTCCTCGCGGCATCATTCCTCGCGGCGTCATTCCTCGTCGATGATGTGCATCGCGGCTTCCTCCGCGGAGGCCGCGCCGCCGGCGAGGCCGAGGTCCCGGGCGTTCAGCTCCGATCTGATGGAGTGCGTGCCCTCGTCCTCGGACATGAGGCGGCCCGCGCGCCGACCGCCGACCTGGTCGTCCAGGAGCTCCCCGTCGGTGTCCGTCGTGTCGCCGAGGCCGTCGCCGTCGGGCAGAGGCGGCTCGGGCTCCTCTTCGGCCAGGCGCTCGTCGAGGGATTCGCCGCGCTGCCGTTCGGCCGCGGTCACCCCCGCGTGCTGGACCCCTCGGGGCCGTTCCGGTGGTGAGTACCCCTCGTCGAGCGGGTCGCCCATCGGCCCTTCGAGGGTGTCCTCGTAGTCCAGGACACCGGTGTCCTCCTGGACCTCGCTGCCGTCGGGCTGGTAGACGTCATCGCCCCACGCTTCCGGCTCGGTCATGTGGAACTCCGTTCCTCCAGCGGGACGACGGCACGCGCCTGGGGGTCACTCCTCTCGCTTGAAGTCGGCCTCCGCCCTCTCCTCGTCGAGGTCGGACTGGGCCTGCGCGTACAGGTCGTGCACGAACCTCCGGGCTTCGTCGGGCGAGATGCCGACGCCGAGCCGGAGCAACCGACCCGTCCAGACTCCGAGTGGATCGTCGGGTTCGGTCATGACGCCTCCTGAGGGGAGTGCGGTCGATGCCGGCCGTTTCGGGTGTGTGGCCGACCATGGCGGGGACCAGCCGCCCCGGGCCGTCCTGGTACAGCACACCGGCGGCACGAGGCGACCGCGGCCCCCGCCCGGCGGCACCTCACGTCAGTCCGGGTCGCACATCCCTGGTGCGGGGCCTTCGACAGGCGTCGAATCCCTGTTCTTCATTCCATCGTCCCCGCCTCCGGGGCAAGCGCAACCCGATGTGTCCGGCGCGACAAGAGACCCCCGGCGTGACGGCCTCCTAGCCCACCCACTCCCGCAGCAGCTCCTCCCGCTGGGCCGTGCGGGGCGTGCCGCCCTCCCACGTGCGGCCCCACTCCGACATCGCCGCCAGGGTCGTGGCCATGGTCGCCGCGCCCTCCGTGAGGCGGGACAGGAGGGCGCGGGAGAGCTCGGCCTCGGCCGGGGTGTAGCCGACGGCCGCGGCCACGTAGGCCTTCAGCTCGTACTCGCCGTCGTCCGTCTCCAGGTCGATCGTCATCAACGGCGGGGCCTCGCCGAGCCGGCCGGGGCCCACGGTCAGGGCCAGGTTCATGACCATGTCGAGGGCCACCTCCGTGACCACGCCGACCTGCCGCTTCAGGGACTTCACCGGGACGTCGTCCACCGTCAGGGCGCGTACGTCCTCCCACAGGTGGATGCCGGCCTGCCCGTCGCCGAGCGCGAGCACGCCGTCGCTGGTCAGACGTACCCCGGGCGCCGCACCGGACGGCTTCGCGCCCACGTACACATCGCCCTCGGCGATCCAGAACAGGCCCACCATGGTCACGGGTTGCTCACTTCCCCCGACGACGGCTCGCCGCCGCGTCACATACAGAAAACGATCAGGTCGCCCTCCGGAACGCACGAAGGGTCCGGGAAGTTCCCCTCCCCTACCCTTCCTCTTCAGCTGAACCCTCGGCATGATCACCCGGGTACGCCCGAACCGGCCGCCCCCGGCCGGTGCGCGCCCGGGCGGACCGCGACCGCATCGCCCCAGGAGACACCGCCCCGATGAACACGCCGCCTTCTCCGTCCGCCGCCGAGCCCGTGGACGGGTCGCCCGTCCGCCTGGGCGCTCTCGTCCCGCTGACGCGGCCCGGTTGGGTCGAGGCGGGCCGGCATCTCCTCGCGGGACTCGACCTGGCCGTGCGTGAGGTCAACGACGCGGGCGGGATCGGCGGCAGGCCGCTGGAGCTGCTGGTCCGTGACACCGCGGCCGACCACGAGCGGGCCGCGGCTGCCGTGGACGAACTGGCCGGCCTGGGCGTGGCCGCCGTGGTGGGCGAGTACCACAGCGTCGTCGCCCGCGCAGCCGCCGCCCGCGCCGACGTCGTCGGCGTGCCGTTCCTCTGCTCGTCCGCGGTGCTCGACGCGCTCACCGAGGAGCCGACGGAGTGGGTGGCGCGGCTGGCCCCGGCCCAGTCCCGCGGCTGGCGGATCTACGCGGACCACCTCCTCGCCTCGGGCCGGAGCCGGATCGCCGTGGCGACCCAGCCGAGCGTCTACTGGGCGACGGGCACCCGCATCCTGCGGGAGCACCTCGCCTCCCGGGGCGGCACCGTCGTCGAGCTCGACACGACCGCGCTCACTCCCGAGGCGCTGTGCGACGCGCTCGTCGTCCACGGCGCCACGGCGCTCCTCCTGCTGGTCGGCAGTCCGGAACCGGCGGTGCCGATCGTCCGGGCCGTGCGGGGCGACCGGCGGCTCGCGGAGCTGCTGATCGGCGCTCCGGCCGGACAGCCGGAGTTCGCCGGATGGGCCGAGGCGCTGGGTGAGAGCGGCGCCGGGATCCCGTTCCTGCGCTACCTGCCCGAGCGCCTCGGCCCGCTCGGCGAGCGCGTCGGGAAGGAGCTCGGCGAGCGGCTGGGCGAAGCGCCCTCCTTCGTCGCCTTCGAGGGCTGGGACACCGTCACCGTCCTCGCCGCGGCGCTCCGCGCCCACGGTACGGAGCGGGCGGCCGTCGCCGGGGCGTGGGCGCGCGTCGAGGCGGAGGGCACGCGCGGGCCGATCCGGTTCTCCCGTACGCCGGGCATCGGCGTCTGGCAGTGGACGTGGGCACCCGTCCAGGTCGTCGACCGCGACCCGGCGGACCCGGACCGCCTGCGCGTCCTCCACGTCGGCTGAGGAGGGTGGAGTCCGGCGAACCAGGCTCCAGGGCCTTTCAATTAAACGATCAACTGGACAACACTCAACGAAATCAATGGCGTTCAGGGCGGTCACACCCGGATTCCCTGGCTGGTCGCCCCATGGGCGACGGCACCAGGAGGGTGAACATGATCGCCCAGGAGCAGATCGCCACCGTCATAGACCACCCCGTGTACGACACCGAGGGCAAGAAGATCGGTGACGCCAAGCACGTGTTCGTCGACGACGTCACGGGCCGCCCCGAATGGGTCACCGTCAAGACCGGACTGTTCGGCACCAGCGAGTCCTTCGTGCCGATCAAGGACGCCGCCATGGTCGACGACCACTTGAAGGTCCCCTACCCGAAGGACCGGGTGAAGGACTCTCCGCACGTCGACGTCGACCGCGGAGGCCATCTCGACGCGCGAGGAACAGCGTCTCCACTCGTACTACGGCATCGCGTGGGACGAAGCGTGGCAGCGGGCCAACAAGCCGGGCGAGGCGGGCTGGGCGCACGGCGCTGCCGGTGCCGCAGGAACCGCCGGCGCCGCCGGGATGCGCGGCCGGGACGGAGCCGGTCTCGAGGTCCGGACCCCGGGGACCGCGCGTACCGACGCTTCGCCCGGCGACGTCGCGATGACCCGGTCCGAGGAACAGATACACGTGGGCACCGAGCGGTTCGAGAGCGGACGCGTCCGGCTGCGCAAGTACGTCGTCACCGAAGAGGTGCAGCAGACCGTACCCGTACGCCATGAGGAAGTACGCGTGGAGCGCGAGCCCCTCACGGACGCCGACCGTGAACAGGCCGTGTCCGGGACCGAGATCTCCGAGGCCGAGCGCGAGGTGACCCTCCACGAGGAGCACCCCGTCGTCGAGACCCGGACCGTCCCCGTGGAGCGGGTCGGTCTCCGCACGGAGGAGGTCACCGAGGAGGAGACGGTCACCGGCCAGGTGCGCAAGGAGCGCATCGAGGTCGAGGCCGACGACACCGTCGACCTGCCCGAGGACCCCGGCAAGGGACGCGGCAAGTGACCCGCACGCCGTCCTCGCCCGTCCGGCCCGCACCCCGGGCCGGACGCGGCGCGTGAACGTCAGGAACTCCCGGCCGCCCGGTCGGAATCGCTGCGCAGGACGCAGAACTCGTTGCCCTCGGGATCGGCGAGGACCGCCCAGCCCGTGCCGTCGGGATTCCGGTGATCGGCGACGAACGCGGCGCCGAGGCCGAGCAGCCGCTCCACCTCCTGGTCGCGCGAGGTCTCCGGGCGCAGGCACAGATGGAGCCGGTTCTTGACCGTCTTGGGCTCGGGCACCTGGTTGAAGTACAGCACCGGACCGTCGGCGAGGAGCACCTGCGTCTCCCGCGACCCCGGTCCGTCGTCCGGATGCAGCGGACGGCCTGTCACCCCGCTCCAGAACCGGGCGAGCTCATAGGCGTCCGCGCAGTCGATCGCCACGTTCTGTACTACTGAGACCATGCGTCCGAGCCTCCCTGATCTCCGCGCAGGACGCCACCGGGTCACGTCCGTCACGCTGCGCGCGGGCGGCGAGGTCTCCGACTGCACGGTCGACCGGCCCGCAGGCCGGGAGGACGTCCCCGGACCGTACGCCGACGGGCGTACACGGAGAGTGCGATAAGATCACGCATGGCGTCACGGAAGTCAACGCCTGTGCGGCACCACGGGGTTCACGCGTGTGCGCACTGCCCCGCCGGGCGCGCCCGCTCTCATGATTCCAGAGCGCCCACTTCCGACAGCGCGCTCCCGGCCGGCAACGATCCGCACTGCCCGAACGAGCCTCGCCGTTCCCTCATCGAGCGGCACACGGGCTCCTTGCTGGAGACGTTGTGAAAATCCTTCCCGAGATCTCTCGTACGCTGAGCGAGTACCTCCTCATCCCCGGCCTGACCACAGAAGACTGCACACCGGACAATGTGGATCTCGGGGCACCGCTGGTGCGGCACCGGGTCGGCGAGGAGCCGGGAATCCGCGTCGCGACCCCGATGGTGAGCGCCATCATGCAGGCCGTGTCGTCGCCGACGCTCGCGGTGGCCCTCGCGCAGGTCGGCGGGCTGTCGTTCATCCACCAGAACCAGCGGATCGAGGAGCAGGCCGCGGACGTCCTCGCGGTGAAGCGGCACAAGGCCGGCTTCCGGACCAGCGAGGTCACCGTGGCGCCGACGACGCCGCTGGGCGAGGTCTCCCGGCTGCTCGCCGACACCGAGCAGGGCGTCGCCGTGGTCACGGAGAACGGGGAGCCGGACGGAACGTTTCTCGGGATCATCAGCCTCGACGACTTCCACCTGGAGCGTCACGGGGCCTCGGAGACCGCCGGCAACCGGATGCGGGGTCGCGCCGGCCTGGTCACCGCGCCGGCCTCGGTCTCGCTCTCCGAGGCGAACGAGCTGATCTGGCAGCACCACCTGGACGTCCTTCCGGTCCTCGAGGACGACCGGGCCGTCTCGCTCGTCCTCAAGCGGGACTACCAGGCCCACAAGACGTACCACCGGGCGACGGTGGACGGGGAGAAGCGTCTGCGCGTGGGCGCCGGCATCAACTCCCGGGACTTCAAGGACCGCATTCCCGCCCTGGTGGAGGCCGGTGCGGACGTGCTGTGTCTGGACTCCTCGGACGGCTACTCCGTCTACCAGGCGAAGACCGTCGAGTTCGCGCGGGAGACGTACGGCGACGACGTCCACGTCGGCGCGGGGAACGTCGTCGACGGGCGGGCCTTCCGCTACCTCGCCGACGCGGGCGCGGCGTTCGTGAAGGTCGGGATCGGCGGCGGCGCGATCTGCACCACCCGGGCGCAGAAGGGCATCGGCCGCGGCCAGGCCTCCGCGCTGCTCGACGTGGTCGAGGCGCGTGACGCGTACGCCGAGGAGACCGGGGTGTACGTGCCGCTGTGCTGCGACGGCGGTCTCCTCAACGACTCGCACATGGCGATGGCGCTGGCCATGGGCGCGGACTTCATCATGCTCGGCCGCTACTTCGCCCGCCTCGACGAGAGCCCGTCGCGGAAGCTGCAGATCGGCGGCCAGTGGTACAAGGAGTACTGGGGCGAGGGTTCGCGGCGCGCGCAGAACGAGGCCCGCTACGGCCAGCGCGGCCAGATGGCCTTCGAGGAGGGCGTCGACGGCTACGTGCCGTACGCGGGCAGCCTGTACGACAACGTGGAGCGGACCCGCGCGAAGCTCACGTCGACGATGATCAGCTGCGGGTCGACGAACCTGCGGGACTTCCACCGCGACGCGGTGCTCGTCCCGGTGTCGGCGGAGTCCTTCAAGCAGACGGGCGCCGAGGTGCAGCTGCGCCGGCCCACCATCGACTCGGGTGAGTGATCCGACGGTCCGATCCCGGACTGCGGCCTGACGACGGCGGCCCCGTGCCCCGACCCCGCTGAGGGTCGGCCGGCGCGGGGCCGCCGTCGTGTCGGGAACGGTCCCAGTGTCCCGAACAGGCCCGGTTCCGTGGCGGGGTGGCGCACAATAGGACGGCCCCGATGGCCCGTCGTCAGGAGCCCCGTGTCGATCTTCGAGTCGTTAGGCGTCCCGCTGCTCACGGTCGCGGTCACCCTGGGCGGCGGATGGCTCGTGACCACCCGCGTCACGGACCATTGGGATCGGATCAAGAAGAACCGCGACATGGATCTGACCGCGGCGGGGGAATTCCAGCGGCTCTACGGGGAATTCGTCGCGGTCTGGAAGACCTGGAACGCCCTGACGAGCGGTCACACACCGGTCACCTCGCCGGAGCATCCCGGATGGGCCTGCCTGGAGCGGGCGACCGCAGCGGAGGGAGCGATCGAGGCCCTCCTGGCGAAACTGGCCGCCGAGCGCGTGCTGACCCGGGAGGAGGTCGACGTGCTCGGTGGTGTCCGCCAGGCGTTCAAGGCCGTGCGGCGGGCGATCCAGCAGGGCGAGCCGCTCGACTGGTGGTCCTCGGAGATCCAGCCGTACGCGGCGTTCAAGTCCCTGGCGTCGGCGGTGTCCGTCCTGCTGGGCACCGCGCCGAGGTCCAGGCGCCGGCCGACGGCCGCGGTGGCCGCGCGCACGTTCAGGGAGATCACCCACAACCGCCACGAGGTCCAGTGGATCGAGGCGGCCGACGGCATCTCCCTGGGAGCCAGGTCGAGTTGACGCCCGTCCGGTCCACCTCGTCAGGAGATCCACATGACGACGGCGTCTCCGGCCAGGGCTGCCGAGGTCACGAACGTCACCAGGCCGTCGTAGTGCGCCTCGACGTACGCGAGGGCGTCCTCGTCCCGTGTCCAGATCACGTCCGGGTAGACCCCCGCCTCGAACAGCTCCTGGCGGGTCGCCGCACCGGTCAGGGCCGTGGCGGCTATCCCCGCCAGTCCTTCGGCCGCGGTCCGTACCCGTGTCGGCGAGAGGTAGCGGGGCGGGGCGTATCCCCAGTCGGGGGAGCCCTCCACCTCCTGCTCGCCGAACACCACGTCGACCGCGAAGTCGAGCCGGTCGAGGAGGAACGACATCGCGTGCCACGTCTTGTCGACGTCCAGCCGACGGCCGTCGTCCTCGGCGTCGCTCATGCTCTCGACGAGGCGGAGGCCGAAGGCCGGATCGTCGAGGGTCCGCTGCAGTTGAGCCGGACTCAGACGCGCGTACATCCCGATCATTCCCATGGTTCCGACCGTACGGGAGGGCACTGACAGCCGGACGAAAAGCGTTCCGGTCCGGGCCCGTCCGCCGCGCAGGATGTCTCCATGAGCGCTTTCTTCCATCTGCCCGGGGTCCGTCGGATCCCGCTCGGCGCGTACCCGCTCTGGGACGACGCCCTCGCCCTCGTCAACCGGGACCTCGCGGCGACCCTGCCGGACCAGGAGCCCTTGCGCCTGGCGGGACATCCCGGCTACACCGAGGACGAGGCCGAGTACGTCCACGTCGCCCTGGCCAACGGCGAATCGCAGGGGAACAGCCTGGATCCGGACTCGGCGGCCGACCCGGCGCACGCCCTGTGGGCCGTCACCGACGCCGCGCAGGAGACGGTCACCGAGCTTCTGTGGCAGGCCTGGCCGCTGTGTGGAGAGCACGACCTCGGCATGCATCCGCGCGAGGCGGACGGGAGGTTGTCCTGGTGGTGCGCGGGCGGGCGGGGACCGGGCGAACCGGCTCATGTCCGGGCGGCCGTGGGCGGTCTCGACGCCCTCGTCCGGCCGCGCCGCCCCCACC
Organism: Streptomyces nymphaeiformis; assembly: GCF_014203895.1. Lineage (GTDB taxonomy): Bacteria > Actinomycetota > Actinomycetes > Streptomycetales > Streptomycetaceae > Streptomyces > Streptomyces nymphaeiformis. Next base: position 213,702 of record NZ_JACHJY010000007.1, read on the forward strand.
GCAAGCGTCGGCGGGAGAGTTGATCCAGGGGTCCTGACGCCCCCGCCGTCGTCGGGCGGACGGCACCCGGGCGCGCTCCGGTCCCCGGGATGGTTAGGCTGACGATCATGACGCCTGCCGTACCCCGTGATGTGACCACGCAGCCCGTCGTCCTCGACGCCCCGGAGCTGACGGCCGACCCGGCTCTGCGGGAGCGGTTCGCGGAATCGGCCCACGGGATCCTGTCGGACCTGGTCCGTGGAGGGGCGGCCCTGGGATGGGTCGACCCGCCGACGCCGGACGAGGTGACGGAGCTCGTGGACCACGTCCTCTCCGCCGTGCGGGCGGGCGACGCGGCCCTCCGGGTCGCCCGTCTCGACGGCCGGATCGTCGGTCTGGGGTACTGGGTCCGCTACGCCCGGCCGACCCATCGGCCGCACGCCGACCTGGAGAAGATCGCGGTGGACGCCGGGGCCCAGGGCCTCGGCGTCGGCCGGGCGCTGACCGCCGCCCTCGTCGAGGACGCCCGCCGGGCCGGGATCGAGGTCCTCACCCTCGACGCCCGCGGCGACAACGCCAACGCCCTGCACCTCTACCGGTCGCTGGGCTTCACCGAGTACGGCCGCCTGCCCGACTTCGTCGCCGTCGGCGAACGCCGCTACGACAAGGTCTTCTGCATGCTGGACTTCCGCCGAAAGGGCTGACGGGGCCGAGGTCACGGCCGCACGAGGCGGGGCGGCGACGTACTCACTCCGTTTCTGAGTACCGGAGCGGTGCCGTCCCTTCGGGGCCGGCTGCTGGAATATGCCGCATGACGACGACGCCCGCTCCCGCCCCGTACCCCTCCGACCCCGCTCCGCGCCATCGGGGCCGGCTCGTGGCGCTGATCGCGGGCGGTGCCGTGCTGGTCCTCCTGTTCGCGGCGCTCGCGCAGGGCTGTCAGTCGCTGGCGGGCGGCCCCGTGATGTCGGAGACGGAGTTCCGCGAGCATCTGCGGCACACCCAGGAGGCGGGCGCGAACGCGGTGCGGCTGCTGGGCATCGACCCGGACTCCGTGGTCGACCACAAGGACATGTCCGACGCGTCCTGCAAGGACGACCTGGGCATGGACGGCGACGGAGTCAGCCGTGACCAGCCGTCCGTCGCCTGGACACCCGATTTCGCGAACGACGCCGCGTACACGGCGGCGGTCGGCACCCTCCGGAAGGAGTGGTCCGCACAGGGCCTGACGGTGCAGGACATCCCCGCCCCGGCCCCGGGCAGGCCGGGAGCCGGAATGCCGGGGGTCCGGACCACCGACGACCGGGGCATCGAACTGTCGCTGCGCCCCGGCTGGTACGACGGCGAACCGACCCTCACCGCCGACGGAGGCTGCGTACGACACGAGGGCTACCTGGTGGACTGGGAGTAGCGCGGTGCGACGAGGCTCGACGATCGGGCCCGATAGCACCGCCTCACCCCCTACCGGGGTACGAGCCCCGCTTGGCACCGTGGTGTGACGTGGTGGACGGTGACGCCTCCCTACGGTTCCGGTCGTCGGCAGCGGCCGACGACCACGAGATCGGGGACAGGTCATGTCATTCCTTGCTTCGCGACGCACCCGCAACGAGCCGCCGGCGGCCGGTCCGCGGTTCGTCTCCGCGCGCTTCGCGAGCCGGGTCGCGTACGCCGCGGCCCTGCTGCCCGCCGCGTTGGCGACGCCCGGGGCGGTGGCGGCCGGGCGTACGGACGAGGCGCGGGCCTGGTGGGCCCGGGCCGCCGAGCAGGAAGCGGCGGAGCGGTCGTCGGCCCGGGGGCCGGGCGCGTGGCGGCTGACGGCTCACGCGCTGCTGTGCGTGCCGCTCGGGCTTCTGGCCCTGATCCCCGTGGGCATCGAGCTCCTGTTCGTCCTGCGCGGAGTGCTCTACCCCCTCGTCGACCACGGCCCGTACGACCACTCCTGGGGCGGCCCGAGCATGCCCGGGGCGTGGGTCGTGCACTTCCTCGTCGGCGTGCCGTTCGCGGCAGCCGGTCTGGGAGCCCTCGCGCTGCTCGGCCGACTCCACTCCCGGATCGCGGGCTGGATGTGGGGCCGCAAGGTGGGCGTGGGCCCTGTGCTCGCGCTGCTGGTCTCGTCGGCCGCGGGCGTCGTGTTCGTCATCGCCTGGGTCCACCAGTTGTGAACCCGGGTCCGGTCCAGCGCGGTCAGTCCTTCACGCGCAGCAGCAGCTTGCCCGTGGAGCCGCGGCCGCCCAGCAGGCGGTGGGCCTCGGCCGCGTCGGCCAGGGGGAACTCCGCGGTGACGGGGAGCGTCACCGCCCCCTCGGAGACCGCGCGCAGGGCGCGCTCGGTCAGGGCGCGCGCGGCGGCGGGGGCCGTCTGGGCGAGTGTCAGGACGGAGAAGCCCGCGACGGCGTGGCCCTGGCCGTACAGTTCGGGCTGGCCGACCTGCCACGGCGCGCCGCCGCCGGCGTTGCCGAAGGAGACCAGGCGTCCGAAGGGGGCCAGGGCGTCCAGGCCGCGGCGCAGCGTCTCGCCGCCGACCGGGTCGAGGACGAGGTCGACCCCCCTGCCGCCGGTGGCCTTCCGGACGTCCTCGGCGAAGGCGTCGGGGCGGAAGACCTCGTCGTAGCCGTGCTTCAGGGCGTACGCGGCCTTCGCCTCGGTGGAGGCCACGCCGTACACCGCGCCCGCGCCCGCCGCCCGGGCCAGTTGGCCGACGGCGGTGCCGATGCCGCCCGCCGCGCCGTGCACGAGCACGCTCTCGCCCGTACGCAGCCTGCCCACCTCGTGGATGAGGGCGTGCGCGGTCGGCAGGACCGTGGGGAGCGTCGCCGCGGTCCTCAGGTCCAGTCCCTCGGGGAGCGTGAACACGGAGTCGGCCCGGGCGAGGACCACGTCGGCGTATCCGCCCCCTCCGACGAGGGCGGCGACCTCCTGGCCGACCTCGATTCCGTCGACTCCCCCGCCGACCGCCCGGACGTGCCCGGAGACCTCCAGGCCGGGGCGGTAGGGCAGTTCGTCGACGCGGTATCCCTCCGCGCGGGCCTTGACGTCGGCGAAGTTGACTCCCGCCCAGGCGACGTCGATGGCCACCTGTCCCGGTCCCGGCTCGGGAGTCGCGGCCTGGACGAGTCGCAGGACCTCGGGACCGCCGTACTCGTGGAACTCGATCGCACGCATGGACGAACCACCCTTCAGGAAGCGCTCGGAGAGGGAGCGCGAACGGAGTGTTCAACGAGAAGCGAACACTCGGACTGTATGATGGCCATCGAACATTGGGCAAGTGAATCGGTCGACACGAAGGAGTGAGCGGGATGCCGGAGCAGCCTGAGGCCACGGGTCACCGCCCCGCACCCGTGCACACCCACCCGGACGACGTCGCCCTCCTCACCGCGCTCTCCGCGCTCGCCGACCCCGTCCGCATCCAGCTGATCCGCGAACTGGCCTCCCAGCCCGACTGGACGCTCAGCTGCAGCAACTTCGACGTGCCCGTCGGCAGGGCCGCCAAGAGCCACCACTTCACCGTCCTGCGCGGCGCGGGTCTCGTCGAGCAGCGCGATCAGGGGCCGAAGCGCCTCAACCGGCTCCGCCGCGAGGAGTTCGACGCCCGCTTCCCCGGCCTCCTCGACCTCACCCTGCGCGCCGACGACCTGGGCTGACGCACGCGGGCGCCCGTCACCATCCGCCGTGGAAGAAGGCCAGGAGCGCCGGCCGGGGGTCGGCGGCCGTGGTCGTGTTCGCCACGGCGACGACGATCAGGAACAGCGACGAGAGCACGGAGAGGGCGGCGAACGACCCGAGCGTGCGCCTCGCCCGCCGGTCGGCCGACGGCGTCCGCCTGAAGCGCTTCCACGCCGCCACGCCCGGCACGACGAGGACGACCGCCACGAGGGCGGCGATCCAGGCCATCGCCTCGTGGTAGCGGGCGAAGTCGCCGAGCATCACGTCGAGGGCGGGCGAGGCGTGGTCACCGGCGGCCAGACGCTCTCTCACCTGAGCGATCGCGGCGCCGACCTCGCCGTCGGTCCCGCCGGTCGGCAGCATCGGCAGGAGGGAGGCGAAAGGTGCCGTCGCACCCTGGATGTTGGCCATCACCGCCGCCAGTGACAGCAGCGCGAGCGCCGTGGTGAGGGCACCGGCCGCCGCGAGCGCGAACCGCCGCCCCGCCCCGAGGCCGCCGGCCCGCACGAAGGCCTTCCAGAGCCGGACACCGAGTGCGACCAGCACGATCAGCAGCAGCGCGGCGATCACGCCCTTGGCGACGTGGTAGCGGGACCAGTACGCGACGAGCCGGTCCACGTCCGGCGGGAAACCGCGCTCGCCGGAGCTCCAGTACCCGACGAACGCCTCGCGGAACGCACGGGCGAGGCCGCCCTCCCCGCCGACGTCGGCTCCTGGCGCGCTCCCCGCCAGCGTGCGCGGCACGACGACGAAGGCCGCGACCAGGGCCAGAGCGACAGTGGCGAGCAGGACGAGGGCCCGACCCGGTACGGTTGCCGATCGCGACGGGCCCGCGGGGCCCGTCCGGTGTGATGCTGCTGTCATGCCGACCACGATCCCGCACCGGCGCCGCAGGGTCAGCGGGGCAGGCCGGAGTCCTCGGGATGTGGACAGCCCCACCCCGGGCACCCCGGAGGCGGGCCGCGGGGTCAGCCGACCCGGTCCGACGCCTCGACCGGGTGGGCCTCCAGACCGGGCGCGGCGAGCAGCTCGGCGATCAGTTCCTCCGATCCGCCCACGTACGTGCTGACCAGGTCGACGTCACCGCCCACGCACCAGGCGCGGTCCTGCGGCCACCACAGGTCGGGGAGTTCGGCGAACGGGTCCAGGAGTTCGGGAGAGACGGCGTCGGCCAGCGTTCCGGAGAGCAGGACCTCGTCCCGTTCCGGGGTCGGGAAGGTGGGGATCCCGTCCCAGTCCCATCGGCCGTACCCGTCCCACAGGCCGTACCAGCAGCGTTCCGGCGTGCTCGTGTGGCGCGCGAGGACGGGGATCAGGGCCCGCACCACTCCGCCGGGCGTGGGGCCTTCGGCGGGGTGCTCGTCCCACACGCCGGGCAGGCCGTACTCGGCGAGGTTCTGGTGGAACGGCTCCGCGCCGATCACCTCGTGCCAGTTCGTGAGCGGCCCGGCCCTCCGGGCATAGGCGGCGGCGACGGTCTCCCAGCGGACGGGGCGCTCGTCGAGAGCGGCGGGGTGCAGCACCCGTGCGTACGCCGGGAAGCCGGGCGCGGCGACGCCGGCGACGGTGCCGAAATCGCCGTGACCGGGGTGCCGCTCGGTGAGCCAGTGCGCCGGCGTGAGGTCCTGCGTCTCGACGCGCAGGCGTCCGTACGGTGCGGGGCCGGGTCCACTGCCCGATCGAATCCATCCGTCCATGCGCACAGTCTGCACCGGTCTCCCTGCCGGCCTCTTTGGTCCACCACGGTCGTCGATCCGGCCGCGGGCGCCGCGTTGCCGGGCGGGGACGGCCCCCGGGGTTACGGTCGGCCGCATGGTTGGTGATCGTCAGGGATGGCTCCGGTGTCTGCTCGCCGGGGCCGTGTTCGTCGTGGGGATGACCGGCACCACGCTGCCGACCCCGCTCTACCCGCTCTACCAGGAGAAGTTCGGGTTCTCCGAGCTGACGGTGACCGTCGTGTACGCGGTGTACGCCTTCGGCGTCATCGGCGCGCTGCTCCTCGCGGGCAACGCCTCGGACAGGATCGGCAGACGGCCGACGCTGTTCTGGGGGCTCGGGTTCGCGGCGGCGAGCGCCGTCTGCTTCCTGTCCGCCGACGGGCTGGACTGGCTCTACGCGGGCCGGCTGCTCTCCGGACTGTCGGCGGGCCTGTTCACCGGGGCCGCCACGGCGTACGTCATGGACCTCGCCCCGCCCGGCGGCCAGTCCCGGGCGACGCTGGTGGCGACGGCCGCCAACATGGGCGGACTCGGCTGCGGGCCCCTGCTCGCCGGCCTGCTCGCGGAGTACGCGCCCGAGCCGCTGCTGCTGCCGTTCGCCGTGCACCTCGCCCTGGTCGCCGCGTCGGCCCTCGTGCTCCTGCGACTGCCCGAGACCGTGCGGGATCCGCGGCCGCTGAGCTCCGTACGGCCGCAACGGCCCGCCCTGCCCGCGCAGGTGCGTCCGGTGTTCGTTCCGGCGGCGATCGCGTCCTTCGCGGGGTTCGCCCTGTTCGGCGTGTTCACCTCGGTCAGTCCCGCGTTCCTCGCCCGGTACCTGCACGTGGACAACCACGCCGTGAGCGGGCTGATCGTCGCCCTGGCCTTCTTCGCCTCCACCGCCGGGCAGCTCGCCGTCGGCCGCTTCGGCGTGTCCCGGTCCCTGCCGCTCGGCTGCGCCGTCCTCTTCGCCGGGCTGGCCTTCCTCGCGGGGGCGCTCTCCGTGGAGCTGCTGGCGCTCGTGGTCCTCGCGGCCGTCGTGGGCGGCGTCGGCCAGGGCCTCTCCTTCCGCGCGGCGCTGTCCGCCGTCGCCGCGGCCGCGCCGGTGGACCGGCGAGCGGCGGTGATCTCGACCCTGTTCGTGGTCGCGTACACGGGCATCTCGATCCCGGTCATCGGGGTCGGCCTGCTGTCCGAGCCGCTCGGGCTGGAGCAGGCCGGCCTGGTGTTCACCGGCTGCATGCTGGTCCTGGTCACCTCGGCCGCCCTGTACCTGCTGCGACGGCCGGTGCCGACGAGAACCCCGTGACCGTGGTGCCGGGTGCCGCCCGCAGGCCGTCGCGGCAGGGCCCGCGTATCGTGAGGGCAGTGTCACGGCTGGAACCGCGGCGCACGGGCAGGTGAGGCGTGAACGGACCCGGGATCGACTACCACGCGGTGTTCCAGGCCCTGCCGGGCGCCGTCGCACTGCTCACCCCGAGCCTGGTCTACGCCGACGTCAACGAGGCGTTCGTGGCGATGTGCGGCCGGACGCGCGAGCAGCTCATCGGCCGGTACCTCTTCGACGTCTTCCCCGACAACCCGGACGATCCGGCCGCGACCGGCACGCACAACCTGCGCCTCTCCCTGGAACGGGTCCTGGCCACCGGCGAGCCCGACACCATGGCGCTGCAGCGGTACGACGTCGAGTCCCCCGACCGGCCCGGACAGTGGCTGAAGCGGTACTGGAGCCCGGTCAACGTCCCCGTCCTGGCCCCCGACGGCACCGTGGCCCTCCTACTGCACCGCGTGGAGGAGGTCACCGAACTGATCCACGCCCGTGGCGCCCACGGCGACACGGACCGCGCCCGGGCCCTGGAGTCCGAGCTCTACACCCGCGCCAGGGAGCTGCAGGAGGTCAACGAGCGGCTCCGTCTGGCCCACGCCCGCGAGCGCGAGGTGGCCCTTCACCTCCAGGAGGCGATGCTGCCCGCGCCGCGTCTCCTCGGACACCATCACGCCGCCGTGCGCTACCGGCCCGCCACCGGGGCGCTCAACGTCTGCGGAGACTGGTACGACCTCGTCGACCTGCCCGGCCGCACCGCGGTCGCCGTCGGCGACGTCGTCGGCCACGGCCTGCGCGCCGCCGGTGTCATGGGGCTGCTCCGCAGCGCCCTGTCGGCCGCCTCGCGCGTCGCCGACGGTCCCGCCCGGGCCCTCGAAGTCCTCGACCTGTACTCGCGCGACGTCGCCGGCGCCGAGTCCACCACCGCCGTGTCCGTCGTGATCGACTGGGACGGCCACGTCCTCACCTACAGCAGCGCCGGCCATCCCCCACCCGTGCTCTGCCACGCCGACGGGACCGTGGAGTTCCTCGACCGGGCCACCGATCCCCCGCTCGGCGCCCGCCCCGAACCCTCGCCCCGGCCGCAGGCCCGGCTCCCCTTCACCGACGGGGCGGTCCTCGCCCTCTTCACCGACGGCCTCGTGGAACGCCGCCGCGAGGACATCGACACCGGTCTGCACCGGCTCGCCGACGCCCTGGCCCGCCATCGGGCCTCCCCTCCCGAGGCCCTGGCCGACACCCTCCTCGACGAGCTCACCCCGCCCACCGGCATCACCGACGACACGGCCCTGATCCTGCTCCGCCTCTGACCCGTCACGACCAGCGGAACCACAGGGCGCCGAACCACGTCCCTCCACCCGTCCACAAGATCATGAACCTGGTCGGAGTGATCGAGCATGACGGAGACAGCCGCCCGCTACCTGTACCTGGCGCGGCACGGTGAGGCGACCGAGGACGAGAGCGCGTTGACGGACGACGGCCGCCGCCAGGCCGTCCTGCTCGGCGAGCGGCTCCGGAAGGCACCGCTCACGGCGATCCACCACGGCCCGCTGGCCCGCGCCGAAGAAACGGCCCGGCTGGTCGGCGAACAGTTCGACGGGGTTCCGCTGCGCATGTCCGCGCCCGCCGGCGACTACATCCCGTACACGCCGCTACGCGAGGAGCTGCCGGCACGGTCGGCGGACGCCATGCTCGGGTTCCTGGCCCAGTTCCCGGCGGAGGAGCGTGAACAGGGCCCCGCACTCGCAGCGGAGGCACTCGCGCGGTTCACCGGTCCCGTCGACGGTGACCAGCCGCGCCACGAGCTCGTCGTGACGCACAACTTCCTCCTCGCCTGGCTGGTCCGCGAGGCCCTCGAAGCCCCGAAGGCGCGCTGGATGGGCATCAACCACGCCAACGCAGCGCTGACCGTCATCCGCTACGCGCCCGACCGCGCCCCCGCCGTCCTCTTCCTCAACGACCAGCGCCATCTCCCCGCCGACCTGCGCTGGACCGGCTTCCCACCCGAGTTCCACATCTGACGCGGTGACGGTCTCCCGCGGGCGGGTAGGGGGACCCGGGGAGCCGCGCCCCGGAGCCGTCCCGTCCGCATCGCGGACACCCTGAGCCCTTGATCGGGGCCGCCTCAGTCACCATGATCATCAAGACGAGAACGCAAACCGAAAGGTGCTGAACCCATCATGCGAGTCAAGGCCTTCGATCACCTCGTGCTCAACGTGACCGATGTCGACAAGTCCCTGGAGTTCTACACCGGTGCCCTGGGCCTCGCGCCCGAGCGGGTCGAGGAGTGGCGGGCCGGCAAGGTGTCGTTCCCGTCCGTACGCATAGACGAGAACACCGTCATCGACCTGTTCTCCCGTCCGCGGGGCGAGTCCAACGTCGACCACATCTGCCTGGTCGTGGACCCGCTGGACTGGCAGGAGGTCATCGACTCCGGCCGGTTCGACGTCCTGGAGGGTCCGGTCCCGCGCTGGGGCGCACGCGGCTCCGCCCAGTCGGTCTACGTGAAGGACCCCGACGGCAACACGGTCGAACTGCGCTGGTACCCGCAGGACGTCGAGGCCTGAGCGGGATCCCGGGACAGACGGCTCGGCCGCCCGCTAACCTACCGGCGAGTAGCAGGTGGGCGCCGGGCCCACGGGGTGCGAGGGGAGCGGGCCATGGATCGTCAGTGGAGCCTGGAGGAGAGCACGGTCGTCGACGCGCCGCCTGAGGTCGTCTACCGGCTGGTGTCGGACCTGCGGAACATGGGGCGGTGGAGTCCGGAGTGCCGGTCCGTGTGGGTGCTGCGCCCTCCGGCGCGCACCGGCACCCGGTTCGTCGGGTTCAACCGCCGCGGGCCGTTCCTCTGGCCGACCCAGGGCCGTGTGACCCGGATGAGCCAGGACAGCGAGTTCGTCTTCGACATCAGCGTCATCGGCCTCCCGATCGCCCGCTGGGGCTACCGGTTCGAGGCGGAGGGCTCGGGGACGCGGCTCACCGAGTTCTGGCAGGACCTGCGGACCGACGGGTACCGGGCCAGGGTCGCCGACTTCCTGGGCACGGTCTTCGCCGGTTCGAACCCCGCCCGTCGGATCGCCCTCAACCGGGCCGGGATGCGCACCACCCTGGAGCGCATCGCGCGCACCGCGACGACCGGGGTCTGAGGGGTCAGGTGCCCCGGTGGGCCGTACGCGGCTCCGCCGGGGCCCGGTAGAGGACGCACCGGCGGAGCGGCCCCTCGGGGACGCCGGGGTCCTCGAAGTCGTCCGCCGGGTTCCGGGTCATGCCGATCCTGCGCATCACCGCCTGGGAGCGGAGGTTGTCCACGGTCGTCGACGCCAGGATCTCCGGCAGCCCGAGGACCCCGAAGCCGAAGGCCAGACAGGCCCGTCCGGCCTCCGTGGCGTACCCGTTGCCCCAAGCGGAACGCGTCAGGCGCCAGCCGACGTCGACCCCCGAGAAGGGCATGTCCTCGCCGATCACGTCCAGGCCGGCGCGACCGAGGAACGCGCCGGTCGCCCGTGCTTCGAGCGCCCACCACCCGAAGCCCCGCTCCTCGAAGTCGGACTTCATGGCGGCCACGGTGGCGTCGCTCTCCTCCCGTGTCAGCAAGTCTCCGAGGTACTCCCGGATTTCGGGATCGGCGTTCATCGCCGCCCAGGGTTCGAGATCGGACTCCCGCCACCGGCGCAGCAGCAGTCGATCGGTTCGCAGCTCTGGCATGCCGCCGACCCAACCCGATCGGGGTCGGGGTGTCGATGGATTATGCGGCTGCTGATGTACTTCTCGCCGTACCCGCCGTCCAAGGAGCGCACGTGGAAGACCCGATCCGGCAGCAGACCCTGATCCGCGTGAACGGACCCGCGCAGTGAGCCCGCAGGCCCGGGCGGCGAGCCCGCGCGCGTCCTCCCCGGCGTCGCTGCCGTCCTGGGCGACCTGGTGGCAGCGGCCGTTCCCCGACGCCAACACGCTTCTGCTCCACGGCGGGCAACCGGCCCTGGTCGACACCGGGTTCGTCGGCCACGCCGAGGAGACCGCCGCATGGGCCCGTGCCCAGGCCGGGAGGATCGACCTGGTCGTCAACACCCACTGGCACTCCGACCACGTCGGCGGGAACGCGCTCCTCCAGGCCGGCGGCGCGGTCGTCGCCGCCGGTGCCCCGGAGGCCGAGGCGATCTCCCGTCGTGACCCGGGGTGTTGCGCGGCCGAGTACCTGGACCAGCCCGTCGCCCCGTACACCGTGGACATGCCGCTCGACGACGGGCAGGTCCTCCGACTCGGCGACACCGACTGGGAGGTCGTCCGCACCCCCGGTCACACGCCTGGGCACCTGGCTCTGTGGCAGCCGGAGGAGCGGCTGCTCGTGGTCGGCGACGCACTGTCGGACTACGACGTCGGCTGGGTCAACCTCGCCCTCGACGGGCCCGGCGCGGCGGCCACCGCGCTCGCCTCCCTCCAGCGGATGGCCGACCTCGAACCGCGTCTGGTCCTCCCCTCCCACGGTCCGGTCCCGGCCGACACCGGGGCCGCCTTCGCCGCCGCCCTGCGCCGGGGACGGCGGCTCGTCGACGACCCGGACGGGGCCGTCTGGTACGGCGTCCGCCGGATCTTCGCGTTCGCGCTGATGATCCGAGACGGGATCCCGGCCGATGAGGTCGAGCCGTACCTCCACGCGCGCGCGTGGCTGACCGACGCGGCACGGCTGCTGCGCCTCACGCCCGAGGCGCTCGCGGCCGAGCTGGTGACGTCCATGCTCTCCGGCGGCGGGATCGTCCTGCGCGACGGGCGGCTGCGCGCGGCGGCCGGCCACACCCCCGTCGCGGCCGACTCGCTGCGCGTGCCCTACCCGCGTGCGTGGCCGGCCGCCGAGCCACGCTGACCCTCATCCGGCCGTGCGGGACCGCTCCTGCCGCCGGGCGTTGAGGATCTGACCCAGCGCCAGCACGCTCAGGCCGAACATCAGGACGCCCAGGGGGACGTGCAGGGCGGGCTTGTGGGTGACGCCCAGCACCACCTGCACCGAGGCGAGGACGAGGAAGCCGGTCGAGTACAGGATGGGGCGCGGCGAGCCGCCGCCCGGCTTCCAGGCGAGGATCGCCGCCAGCACGTACAGCATGGTGGCTCCGTACATCACGCGTGCCCCGACGCCGTGCAGCACCTCGCCCTGCGACGAGGTCAGGAGGAGTCCTGCGGTGGAGGCCTGGAAGAAGAGGGTCAGGGTCTGGAGGGCGATCGAGACCTGCAGGAAGGTGCGGCTGCTCGTGCCCCGAACTGCCGTGGTCTGTGCGGTGGTGGCCATCACTCGGTCCTCTTCTTCTGCCTCGCGGCGGTGGCTCGGTACTCTCTCGAACAGTCCGACGACGCAGGCCCGCGAAATGTGAGGCGTCGGAGGAACGAGATCCACATCACACCGACGAGAACCGCTGAAGCAGGGAGCCGGCACGATCATGAGCACCTCCGACGAGCCGGGCCACGACAGGACCGAACCGGAGCTCGGCGTCGTCGTCGGTGAGCGGCGCCGGCTGATCAACCTCGGCTACCGGATGCTCGGTTCGCTCGCCGAGGCGGAGGACGCGGTCCAGGAGGCGTACGCCCGCTGGTACGCCCTGACGCCCCGGCAGCGGGAGGCCGTCGAGTCGCCGGGGGCCTGGCTGACGACGGTGTCCGGCCGGATCTGTCTGGACATGCTGGGCTCGGCGCGGGCCCGCCGCGAGCGCTATGTCGGGGCGTGGATACCGGAGCCGCTGCCCGACCGTACGGAGTGGGCCGGACCGGGCGCGGACGACGGGCTGTCCGGGGCGGCCGACCCCGCCGACCGGATCGCCCTGGACGAGTCGGTGAACATGGCGTTCCTCGTCGTACTGGAGTCGATGACGCCGGCCGAGCGCGTGGCGTTCATCCTGCACGACGTCTTCAAGTACCCCTTCGCCGAGGTCGCCGAGATCGTCGGCCGGTCCCCCGCGGCCTGCCGGCAGCTGGCCTCCTCGGCCCGTCGACGGATCCGCTCCGAGGGCAGGCCGGCGGCGCAGCCGTCCGGACAGGCCGCCCTGGTACGGGACTTCAAGGAGGCGTGGGAGGCCAAGGACATCAAGGCCCTCGTCGGCCTCCTCGCCCCCGACGCCACGATGACGGCCGACGGCGGCGGCCTGGTCGGCGCCGCCCTCCGGCCCGTCGAGGGCAGTGCGCTCATCGCCCAGTACATCGTCCACATCGCCGACAAGGCCCCCGGGCTCACGCTCCTGGAGCGCACGGTGAACGGCATGCCGGGTCTGGTCGCCCGGAAGGACGGCGTCACCGTGACGGTGGCGGCCTTCGAACTCGTCGACGGCCGCATCAGCCGCATCTGGGCGGTCCGGAACCCGGAGAAGCTCCGTGCGTGGACGGACGCCGGTCCGCTCACTCGGAGGGCGACAGCTGTTCACGCACCCATGCGGGGTCGGGATTGACGAACGCACTGCCCGCGACGAAGACCGTCGGCACGGTCTCGTTGCCGTCGTTCGCCGCCCTCACCACCGCCGCCCCGGCCGGGTCCCGCCAGATGTCGACCCAGTACAACTGACCGGCGCGACGGCCCAGTCGGAGGCGCAGGCGCAGACAGAACTTGCAGCCCGCCCGCCAGTAGACGATCGGGCGGCCGTCGGCCTCGCTGAGACGCTGCGCCTCCAGCGCACCCGTCGGCCTCGGGAAGACCAGGGGCGAGTGCGCGGCGGCGAGCACGACGAACAACAGCAGGAGCGCCGAGGCTCCCAGGGGGTTCCCGTCGGAGAACATCCCCGCCGCGACGAGCGATCCGCAGAGCACGAACGACAACGGCAGCAACCAAGCACGCATCATGGTGAAGCAGGCTACCGAGCCTTCGCCTTGAGCAGGGCCGCGATCGCGTCGAAGCCGCGGCGCTCCGCGTGCCGCAGGGGCGCGACGCCGTCCGCGTCGGCGAGGTCCGGGTCGGCGCCGGCGGCGAGGAGGAGCTCCACGACCTCCTGGTGCGGGCGGCCGCCGTCACCGAGGATCACGGCCTCCAGGAGAGCCGTCCAACCGAGGTCGTTGACGTGGTCGACGTGGATGTCGGTCTCGCGCAGCACCGCTCGTACGTACGCGACATGGCCGTGTTCGCTCGCGGGGATCAGCGAGATCCCGCCGAAGCGGTTGCGCAGGGTCGTGTCCGGGCCGGCCGGCAGCAGCGTGCGCATCATGTCGACGCTGCCGGTGACGCCGGTGACCAGCCACGCGCTGTCGTGCCGGCGGTCCTGGGCGTTCGGGTCGGCGCCGGCCTCGACGAGGACCCGGGCGGCCGCCACGTGGTTGCCGAGCGAGGCGAGGAGCAGCGGGGAGCGCAGTTCCTCGTCGCGGGTCTCCACCGCGGCGCCCGCCTCCAGAGCCGCCCGGACGGCGTCGGCGTCGCCCCGGCGGGCGGCTGCGAGGAGTCGGCTGTCGTGGTCGTCCGCCGCGGTCCTCCAGATGAGTCACGAGAAGACCGGCGGCACCCGGACGGGGGGCCGGGTGCCGCCGGGGTCTGCGGGGGTGTTACTTCGCCAGGGAGGCGACGCCGGCCTGCGCGAACTTCTCGTCCAGGTCGCCGGAGGGGGCGCCGGCGACGCCGATGCCCGCGATCGGGGCGCCCTTGGCGGTGACGGGGGCGCCACCGGCGAGGAAGAGGGTGCCGGGGATGTCCTTCAGGGTCGGCGCGTTCGTCAGGCGCTTGGCCAGCTCGGAGGTCGGGGCGTTCCAGGAGACGGCGGTGTACGCCTTCTTCACGGCCGACTCGTAGGACTGCGGGCCGGCGCCGTCGCCGCGCAGGGTGACGACGGTGTCGCCGTTGCGGTCCACGACCGCGACGGAGACCCGCTGGTTCTCCTTCTCCGCGGCGTCGAGGGTCGCCTGCGCCGCCTTCGTCGCGGCCTCGATCGTCAGGTGCGTCGACTCGGTCGTGTTCTTGTTCACCGCGTCGGCCATGACGGCGGCGGGAGCGGCGGCCGGGGCGGCGGCGTTCGCGGAGACGGTGCCGAAGAGGCCCGCGGCGAGCGCGCCGGCGGCGACGGTACCGGTCAGGACACGGGTGCGCAGGGTCATCTTCTTCACGATCATCAGCTCCTTGGGCATCGACCCCCTCGGGGGGCTCGGGAAGCTCGGCGTTCCCGCTCTGACATCCATCCTGGTGCCGGTCACGGCCCTGCCCGGTCGACCTACAGGCTCCGGTCGGCGCACCCGGCGGACGACACGGGGGTCAACCGATCGATCGATGCGGAATGAGTCCGTCCGGATAGCCTGGGCTCGGGGGAACGGTCGGCGGCGAGGAGCGGACGGTGCGGACGGACAGGCGGTCGCCGATCGACACGAAGGCGTTCGACACGAAGGCATTCGGCGCGGAGGCGTTCGACACAGAGGCTGCCGACCCGGACGCCGGCTGGCTCGCGACCGTGATGCACGTGGCGTTCTTCGTCCTGCTCTGCTCGTCGCTGACCCGCTACCTGATCGTCCATCCCGGCGCCCGTACGACCCCGTGGGTGATCATCCTCGCCATCGTGCTCGCCCTGCTGTACGTGCTCGGTCCGGTCCTCGGCCCTCAGCAGGCCGACGGACGCGGGGCTCCGCCCAGCACCGCCTCGAGGTTCTGGCTGGCGGCCGTCATCGGGGTGTGGTTCACCCTCGTGGTCCTCGCGCCCAGCTTCGGGTGGTGCGTGGTGCCACTCTTGTACACCAGCCTGCGCTCGCTGCGCACCCGGTCCGCGATCGTCCTCGTCGGCCTGATCACCCTGTGCGTGGTGGCCGCCCAGCTGAAGCTGCGGCTGCGCTTCGGCTTCGACCCGAACCTGATGTTCGCCCCGTTCGCCGGCGCGGCCGTCGCCACCGCCGTCTTCCTCTACTCCCAGCGGCAGGCCGACCGGCTGCGGACGGTCATCCTGGACCTCGTCCGCACCCGTCGGGAACTGGCCGCGACCGAGCGCCGGGAGGGCACCCTGGCCGAGCGCCAGCGGCTGTCCATGGAGATCCACGACACCCTCGCGCAGGGCCTGTCCAGCCAGCAGATGCTGCTCCAGGCCGCCGACCGGCTCTGGGACACCGACCCGGTCGCGGCCCGCCGCCACATCCGTACGGCGGAGTCCATCGCCGAGCACAATCTGGCCGAGGCCCGCCGCTTCGTGCACGACCTCGCCCCCGCCGACCTCGCCGGGGGCGGCGATCTCGCCGACGCGCTGCGCACCCTCGCCGAGCGGGAGTCCTCCGACACCCTCCGGGTCCTCTTCCACCAGGACGGCACGCCCGCCACCGCCCTGCCCGACCGCGTACAGGCGGCGCTGCTGCGCATCGCCCAGGGCGCGCTGGCCAACATCCGCGAGCACGCCGACGCCGGCACGGCGGCCGTGACCCTCAGCCACCTGGACGACCAGGTCGTCCTGGACATCGCCGACGACGGGCGCGGCTTCGACCCGGCGCTCTCGCGCGAGCAGGCCGTGCGCGGCCACGGGCTGCCCGCGATGCGCGCGCGTGTCCGGCAGCTCGGGGGCGCGCTCACGATCGAATCGACGCCGGGCGAGGGAACGGTGCTGACCGCCGTCATCCCCCTGTCGCCCCGGCCCTGACGGCGGACTCGGCCCCTTCCCCGTACGGTCCGCGCCCGTTCCGGTGGAATGGCCGAACTGTGCGTAGACCAGATAGGTGCCTGAGGCATGTAGTGGAGACGGCACCACAGTCCCTGCCACCGACACGCCCCAGCGAGGCCCCCGTGACGAAAACCGTGGCGTTCCCCCAGAACCGGACCTGCCCCTACCACCCGCCCACCGGCTACCCCCGCACCGAGGAGGAGCGCCCGCTGTCACGGGTCACCCTGTGGGACGGGAGGTCGGTGTGGCTCGTGACCGGACACGCGGCCGCCCGCGCGCTCCTCGCGGACCAGCGGCTGTCCACCGACTCCACCCGTGACGACTTCCCTCTGCCGACGGAACGCGCCTCGGCCGTGCGCAGGCGCCGACGGGCGGCGCTGCTCGGCTGGGACGACCCCGAGCACAACGCCCAGCGGCGGATGCTGATCCCCAGCTTCACCCTCAAGCGGGCCGAGACCCTGCGGCCCCGCATCCAGGAGACCGTGGACCGGCTCCTCGACGCGATGGTGGCGCAGGGGCCGACGGCCGAGCTGGTGAGCGCGTTCGCGCTGCCGGTGCCGTCGATCGTCATCTGCGACCTGCTCGGTGTGCCGTACGCGGACCACGACTTCTTCGAGGAGCAGTCGCGGCGGCTGCTGCGTGGCCCGACGGCAGCGGACACCGAGGACGCCCTGGCCCGTCTCGAGGACTACCTCGGCGACCTGATCGACCAGAAGCGACTGAAGCCCGGCGAGGGCGTCCTGGACGACCTGGTGGCGCGGGGGTCCGGAGACGGCGGTCCCGAACGCCGTGAACTCGTGCAGCTCGCCACGATCCTGCTGGTGGCCGGGCACGAGACCACGGCGAACATGATCTCCCTGGGGACGTACACCCTGCTGCGGCACCCGGAGCGGCTGGCGGAGCTGCGGGCGGATCCCACGCTCGTGCCCGCCGCCGTCGAGGAGTTGCTGCGCTTCCTGTCGATCGCCGACGGACTGCTCCGGGTCGCGCGGGAGGACATCGACGTCGAGGGGACGGTGATCCGGGCGGGCGAGGGGGTGGTCTTCTCGACCTCGGTCATCAACAGGGACGCCGCCGCCTACAGCGACCCGGACTCGCTCGACTGGGCGCGGTCCGCCCGCCACCACGTGGCGTTCGGTTTCGGCATCCACCAGTGCCTCGGGCAGAACCTGGCCCGCGCGGAACTGGAGATCGCTCTCGGGACGCTCCTGCGCCGCCTGCCGGGGCTTCGGCTGGCCGTCCCGGCCGAGGAGATCCCGTTCAAACCGGGCGACACGATCCAGGGGATGCTCGAACTCCCCGTCACGTGGTGAAAGGAGCGGTGCGGAACATGGCGAAGGAAGCGGTGCCGATGCGCGTCTCGATCGACTCGGACGTCTGCATCGGCGCGGGACAGTGCGCCCTGACGTCCCCGGACGTCTTCACGCAGGACGACGACGGATTCGGGACGGTCGTCCCGGGCCGCGAGGACGGCACCGGGCCGCTGGTCCGCGAGGCGGTCAGGGCCTGCCCCGTACAAGCGATCACGCTCCATGAGGCCACCGAGGAATCGCGCGCCTGACGGCGGCCGGGAAGGCATCGAGGGCGCGGTCAGGCGTCGTGGAGGAACGACCCCTGACAGGCCGCTCGCTCCGAGCGGCCCGCTCAGGGGGCCTCGCGGATGCTTCCCGTCTTACGGCCCCGCCCGCGTGTGCATCTCCGCGACGGCCGGTCGTCAGTGCGCGGCGTCGCGCACGTCCCGGACGTACCGGTCGAACGTCGCGCCTCGGCCGCCGCGCGGCGGCTCGCCGGGGATGAACCCTGCTCGATGTGCGACGGCGGCGGATGCGGGATTCCGCGGATCGACCTGGATCACCGCCTGCCTCGCGCCCTCCCCGGCCGCGTACCGGCATGCCAGGAGAACCGCCCGGGTGGCCAGGCCGCGGCCCCTCCAGGACGGGTAGAGGCCGTAGGCGACGTTCACCTGACCGGGCGCCAACCCCTCTCCCGCCCACCGCAGGTCGATCGTCCCCGCGAGCGCCTCGACCGCGCCCACCCGGATGCCGAAAGCGCGCAACGGCCCGGCGGCGTCCCACTGTTCCCGGCAGTGCCGGACGTACGCCTCCACGCCCTCGCGCGTACCGGGGCCGCCGTTGAGCCAGCGAACCAGCGCCTCGTCCTCCCCCGCGAGATGCGCCTCCACATCACCCAGGCGCAGCGGCGACAGTGCGATGACCCCGTCGGACAGACTCACTTCACGCATCCGTCGATTCTGCCGCCGAGTGCTGTCGCCGCGCGCTCGTATTCCCCGTCAGGCCATTGGGATGCCTATAGGTGGCATTGGGTTCTTCATTGGATACCTATAGGCCGTCGTCCTACTGTCGAGGGCGTCACCCTCTCCGGGCCCGGTCGGGCCCGCCACCCCTGGAGCTTCCCCATGTCGAAGATTCTTTTCGTGATGACCGGTGTCGACTACTGGACGCTGGCCGACGGCACCAAGCACCCCACCGGTTTCTGGGCCGAGGAGGTCATCGCGCCGTACGAGGCGCTCAAGGCCGCCGGGCACGAGGTCGTCGTCGCCACCCCGGGTGGTGTCGTCCCGACCGTCGACGCGGGCAGCCTCTCCCCCGAGGTCAACGGTGGCCAGGACGGCGCCGACAAGGCCGCCGCGGCGCTCGCCTCGATCAGCGAGATCCAGAACCCGATCAAGCTGGAGGACGCCCGTCCGGCCGAATACGACGCCGTCTTCTACCCCGGCGGCCACGGCCCCATGGAGGATCTCGCCGTGAACGCCGTCTCCGGCAGGCTGCTGGCCGACACCCTGCGCTCGGGCAAGCCCCTGGCCGTCGTCTGCCACGGCCCGGCCGCGCTTCTCGCCGCGACCGACGCCGACGGCTCGAACGCCTTCGCCGGCCGCAAGGTCGCCGCATTCACCAACGCCGAGGAGATGCAGGCGGGTCTCGGCGGCAAGGCGAAGTGGCTCCTGGAGACCCGGCTCGTCGAGGCGGGCGTGGACGTCCAGGTGGGCGAGCCGTGGGCGCCGCACGTGGTCGTCGACGGCAACCTGGTCACCGGTCAGAACCCGTCCTCCTCCGCCCCGCTCGCCGTGGAGCTCCTGAAGAAGCTGGCCTGACGCCCGCTGCGGGCCTGGACAGATCCGGGGTCGCCTCACTAGCCTCCTCCTCGCCTAATCAACTAATTGACTAGTTGCGGAGATGTGCATGAAGTCCTTCCGTCGGGCCGTCGAGGCGAACGACCACGCGGCGATCGAGGCGCTCCTCGCCGAGGACGTCGTCTTCACCAGCCCCGTGGCCTTCAAGCCCTACCCGGGCAAGGCGATCACCGCGGCCATCCTGCGCGGAGTCTCCCGCGTCTTCAGCGACTTCCGCTACGTCCGGGAGATCACCGGCGAGGACGGCCGCGACCACGCCCTCGTCTTCGAGGCCCGGGTCGGCGACCGCGCCATCACCGGCTGCGACTTCCTCCACCTGAACGAGCAGGGCCTCATCGACGACTTCATGGTCATGGTCCGGCCGCTGTCCGCCGCACACGCGCTGGCCGAGGCGATGGGGGCGCAGTTCGACCGCATCGCGGCCGAGGCGGCCGGCACCGCCCCGGCCGGCGAGTCGCCGGCTCAGTCCAGGTAGGCGGCGACCAGCTCGGCGAAGGCCTCCGGGGTGAGGACCTCGACGCCCAGTTCCTGGGCCTTGACGGCCTTCGAGCTGGGCTTGCCGTTCGCGGAAGGCGCCGCGACCAGGTAGGTGGTCCGGGAGTTGACGCTGCTGCCCGCGCGCCCGCCGGCCTTCTCTATGAGCGCGCCCATCTCGGAGCGCCCCCAGCCGTCCAGCGGGCCGGTCATCTTCCCGGTCACGACGACGGTCCTCCCGCTGAGCGGCCCGTCCACCGCGTCCTCGGCCTCCTCCTGCCGCGGCTCGGTCATGGCGACGCCCGCCGCGATCAGCTTGTCGATCACCGGGGCGAGCGCGGCGACCTGTTCCACGATGACCGGTGCCTTCTCCGGGCCTATGCCCTCGACCTCCTGGAGGGCGGCGGCGTCGGCCGCCCGGATGGCGTCCATCGTGCCGAAGTACGCGGCGATCCGCCGGGACATGCTGCGGCCCGTACCCGGCACGCCGAGCGCGCAGAAGACGCGGCTGAGGGGGCGGGACTTGGCCAGTCGGATCTGCTCGGCCAGCTTCGCGCCGCGCTTGGCGCTACCGGAGGCGGCGGTGAGCTGCTCCTCGGTGAGCGTGAAAAGATCGGCGACGTCGCCGACGACACCGGCGGCGATCAGGGCGTCGACGTACTTCCTGCCGAGCCCGTCGATGTCGAGGATGTCGCGCCCGGCGACGTACTCGATCAGCGGCGCGAGCGCACAGGCGGTGCCCTTCGCGCAGCGCCACCGCTCCTGGCTCTTGTCGATCTCCCCGCCGCAGTGGGGGCACTCCTCGGGCAGCGGCACCGGGACGGCGCCCTGCGGGCGGAGTTCGACGACGGCGGCCTGAACGCGCGGGATGATGTCGCCGGCCTTGTGGACGGTCACGGTGTCGCCGATGTGGAGGTCACGCCGCAGGATGTCGGCCGGGTTGTGGAGGGTGGCGCGGGTGACGGTGGACCCGTCCAGTTCCACGGCCGTGAGCACGGCGGTCGGGGCGAGCACACCCGTACGGCCCACTTCCCAGAACACGTCCTCGAGGACGGTCTGGCGCTCGACCGCCGGAAGCTTGTAGGCGATCGCCCAGTACGGGAAGCGGCTGCCGAAGCCCGCCGTCGCCTGCTCCGCTGCGCTGTCCGCCTTGATGACGACGCCGTCGATGCCGAACGGCAGGCCCGCGCGCATCGCGGCGATCGCGTCGACCCTCTCCTGGGCCTCGGCGAGGGTGGCGACCACATGGAGTCCGGCCGGCGTCTCCGCCGTGGTCCGCACCCCCGCCTCCGCCACCGCGGCAAGGGTCTCGGCGTGCCCGCCCCCGGCGGGCAGGAAGGACTGCTCGTCCAGGTCGACGGCGCCGTACGCCCAGAAGGTCATGGCCAGGCGGTAGGGCCGGTCCTTCGCCCTCAGCGTGCCGGCGGCGCCGTTGCGCGGATTGGCGAAGACGTCGCCGCCGTGCGCGATCCGTATCTCGTTCGCGGCCTCGAACTGCTCGTGGGTAAAGAGGACTTCACCGCGCGCCTCGAAGGTCGCGGGGACCGGCAGCTGCTCGGGGAGTCCGTCGATCGTCCCGATGACGTGGCTGACGTCCTCGCCCTGCGTACCGTCGCCGCGCGTGATGATCTGCACCAGCCGTCCGTCACGGTAACGGGCGGCGACGGCCGCACCGTCCATCTTCGGCTCGACGGTGAACCCTCCCACCGGTTCCTGCCCCAGGCGCCGCTGAAGCGACGCACCCCAGGTGACGAGCCCCTCGGGCGCGAAGACGTTGTCGAGACTGAGCAGCCGCGTGGTGTGCACGACGTCGCCCACGGGGGCGGCACCGTCGGCGACCTGATCGACGGGCGAGTCCGCGGGGACGTCCTCGGGGTGCTCGGCCTCCCAGGCCTTCACGTCGAGCCGCAGCCGGTCGTACGTGGCGTCGTCCATGACGCTGTAGCCCGCGCCGTAGTACGTGCGGGAAGCCTCACGCAGCCGCTCGACGGCGGCCTCGTACGCGGCACGGCTGGACAGGCTGAAGTGCGCCTCAACGGCGGGAGTTGTCGTCATGTCCACCATCCTGTCGGAGGGCACTGACAACGCCCCCTCGGCGCGTCCGCCGACAGGACGCGCAACGCACCGCACGCCGGCTCCGTGGGGTCGGAGCCGGCGTGCGGCGGATGCCGGCTCCCCCCGTGCGGGGAGGGAGCCGGTCGGGTGTCGCGCCGTCAGCGCGTGGCGAGGAGCGTCAGGGTGTCGATGACGCGGTTCGAGAAGCCCCACTCGTTGTCGTACCAGGCGACGACCTTGACGTGGCGTCCCTCGACGCGGGTGAGGGCCGAGTCGAAGATCGACGAGTGCGGGTTGCCCACGATGTCGGCGGAGACCAGCGGGTCCTCCGAGTACTCGAGGACGCCGGCCAGCGGGCCCTCGGCGGCGGTGCGGTAGGCCGCGAGGACGTCCTCGACGGTGACGTCGCGGGCGACGGTCGTGTTGAGCTCGACGATCGAGCCCACCGGGACCGGCACGCGGATCGAGTCGCCGGACAGCTTGCCGTCCAGGTTCGGCAGCACCAGGCCGATGGCCTTCGCGGCGCCCGTGGAGGTCGGCACGATGTTGACGCCGGCGGCGCGGGCGCGGCGCGGGTCGCGGTGCGGGCCGTCCTGCAGGTTCTGCTCCTGCGTGTAGGCGTGAACCGTCGTCATGAAGCCGTGCTCGATGCCGGCGAGGTCGTCGAGGACCTTCGCGAGGGGCGCCAGCGCGTTGGTCGTGCAGGAGGCGTTCGAGACGATCGTGTGCAGTTCGGCGTCGTACGCGTCGGTGTTCACGCCGTACGCGAGGGTGACGTCGGCGCCGTCCGCGGGCGCGCTGACGAGGACCTTCTTCGCACCGGCGTCGAGGTGCGCGCGGGCGGCCTTGGCCGAGGTGAAGCGGCCGGTGGACTCCAGGACGATGTCGACGCCGAGTTCGGCCCACGGCAGGTCCGCCGGCTCGCGCTCGGCGAGGACCTTGATGCGGCGGCCGTCGACGACGAGGGTGTCGCCGTCGACGGTGACCGGGCGGCCCAGGCGGCCCGAGGTCGAGTCGAAGGCGAGGAGCCGCGCGAGGGCGGTGGGCTCCGTCAGGTCGTTGACGGCGACGACCTCGAGCTCGGTGTCGCGCTCGAGCAGCGCGCGGAGCACGTTGCGTCCGATGCGGCCGAAACCATTGATGGCGATGCGAGTCATGAGTGGTGTCCCTTCCGACCTTCCGATTCGCCACCCAGGTTCGCGCGGATCACTGGTCTCAACCAGCGGCGTGATCGCCACGGTCCGCAAGTATCGCGCCAAGATCCCGCCACGGTGCCGAAAGGGGGTCCGCCGAGGGGTCTGGCGTGGGGTTATTCCCCTTGTGCGAAGGTGCGCCGGTAGTCGCTCGGGGTCGTGCCGAGGATGCGCTGGAAGTGCAGCCGCAGATTGGCTCCGGTGCCCAGGCCGACGTCGGCGGCGATCTGCTCGACGCCCCGCTCGGACCGTTCGAGCAGTTCGCGGGCCATGTCGACGCGGGCGCGCATGACCCACTGCATCGGCGTGTAGCCGGTGTCCTCGGCGAACCGCCGCGAGAAGGTGCGCGGCGACACCGCCGCGTTCCGGGCGAGTATCTCCAGGGTGAGGGGCTCGCCGAGCCGGTGCAGCGCCCATTCGCGGGTGGCGGCGAACCGCTCGCCGAGCGGCTCCGGCACGCTGCGCGGCACGTACTGCGCCTGGCCGCCGCTGCGGTACGGGGCGGCGACGAGCCGCCGGGCGGCGTGGTTCGAGGCGCCCATCCCGAGGTCCCGGCGCAGGATGTGGAGGCAGAGGTCGATGCCGGAGGCGGCGCCGGCGGACGTGAGGATGCTGCCCTCGTCGACGAAGAGGACGTTCTCGTCGACCCGGATCAGGGGCCGCTTGGCCGCGAGCGCCCGCGCGTAGTGCCAGTGCGTCGTGGCCCGTTTGCCGTCGAGGAGGCCCGTGGCGGCGAGGGCGAAGGCGCCCGTCGAGATGGCGGCCAGCCGCGCCCCGCGCTGGTGGGCGGCGATCAGCGCGTCGACGACGGCGCGCGGCGGGTCCTCGCGGTCCGGGTGCCGGTAGCCGGGGACGAAGACGATGTCGGCCCAGTCGAGCGCCTCCAGGCCGTGGGCGACCTGGTACGCCAGCCCGTCGCCGCCGGCCACGACGCCGGGCACCGCGCCGCAGACCCGTACCTCGTACGGCATGCTCGCCCGGGTCGTGAACACCTGCGCGGGGATTCCGACGTCGAGGGGTTTGGCGCCTTCGAGGACGAGGACGGCGACGCGGTGGAGACGGGATGCAGACACGTCCACGAGGGTACGCGGCCGAGCGTCCTCGCTGGTCAGCGGCGGTCACGGACGTTCCCGGCCGCCGCTCGGGAGCGCCCTCAGCCGCGCCAGAGGACGCGGGCCGTGCGGGCGAGGACGCGGGGGCCGGTGAGGGCCTTCGGGTGCCTGCGCATGTGGACGACGTCCATGTACGTCTGGTTCACCCGCGCGTCCCTGACCGACGCGGTCGTGATGTGGTCGCCCGCCCAGCGCAGGAACCGGTAGCCACGGGGGTACGGGCCCGTGACGTGCGGCTGTGCGAGGTCGGCGGTCGTCGAGAGCTGCCAGGCGGCGTCGACGACCACGGCGGCCCGCCGGAAGTAGTCCCGGGCCGGGTCGTGCGGCGAGGCGCCGCTCCTGAGGTGGACGTGGAGCGAGGAGGCCTGGAGCGCGGCGAGGGTCAGCCCCTGGCCGTAGACGGGGTTCACGGTCGCCATGGCGTCCCCCACGACGACGAGCCCGCCGGGGAACTTCGTCAGGTCGGTGAACCGGCGCCGGCGGCTCTCGCGGAAGTGGAAGGGCTCCACCGCGCCGATCATCTCGCACCGGTCCGCTATCTCGCGGAGGGGGGCGACGCAGCGCCTCATCCGGGCGAGGAACTCCGCGCGGTCCCGCCCCGGGCGGTGGCCGGCGTATCCGGCGAGGACGACGGACCAGGCGTCGCCCTCGACGGCGGCCAGGGCCCCGGGTTCGCACACCGCCGGCTGGTAGTCGCTGGCCGGGCCCGGTGTGGAGTGGGCGATCACCGTGTCCGGGAGCTCGCTCCCCCGGGCGAAGCGGGCCGTGGCGTAGCCGAGGTCGACGCGCATGCGGTCCGCCGGGGCCTGGCCCCAGCCCTCGGCGGCGAGCCAGTTGCCGAGCCGGCTGGAGCGGCCCATGGCGTCGACGACCAGATCCGCCCGCACGTCGTACTCGTCGCCCTTCCCGGCCGCTTCGGCGTCCCCGGCCCGCGGCGCGCCCGCCGCCGCGAGGCGGGCCCCGACGACCCGTCCGCCCCGGAGGAGCAGTCCCTTGCCGGTGGCGGGCTCCAGGCGGACGTTGTCGAGGGCCGTGACGCGGCGCCGTACGTGCGTCTCGACGAACGGACGGGTCGCGCCGAGCATCCGTGCGTCGGCGACCGGTGCCTTGAGCACGCCGTCGACGTAGAACCGGACCTCGTCGCCCCGGCCGAGGCGGGCGCCGCCGCTCACCATCTCCCCGGTGATGCCCGGGAAGAAGCGCTCGATCTGGGTGTGGCCCATGGCGAGCAGGGCGTGCAGCTGCCGCCGGTGCGGCGCGCCGGGCCCCGTGCCGTCCCCGCCTTCGAGGAGGTCGGGTTCGACGACCACGACCTCCTCGGCGAAGTCGCTCAGGACCCGGGCGGCCAGCAGCCCGGCGAAGCTCCCCCCAGAACAACGGCGCGCTTCACGTGCTCCCCCTCCGTACCGGGTCCGTCATCGGGTCGCCGCGAAGATCATCGCGACGGCCGGGACCCTACCGTGCCGGAGCACCGCCGAGGGCACTCCGGCGAGGTCGCGGTGGTCAGGCCTGGTACTCGGTGAGGTCGATGGCGTAGACCCGCAGGGGCACGCCGAAGACCGGGTGGCTCGTCTCCCGCTCCGGCACCATGCCGAGCTTGCGCATGACGTTCTCGGAGGCCTTGTTGGCGGCGTGGGTGATGGCGACGACCCGGTCGAGGCCGCGGTCCTGGAGG
Source organism: Streptomyces nymphaeiformis (assembly GCF_014203895.1). Taxonomy (GTDB): domain Bacteria; phylum Actinomycetota; class Actinomycetes; order Streptomycetales; family Streptomycetaceae; genus Streptomyces; species Streptomyces nymphaeiformis. Next base: position 239,609 of record NZ_JACHJY010000007.1, read on the forward strand.
GCGAACTCCAGGACGGCGTGGGCGGCCTCGGAGGCGTACCCCTGGCCCCAGAACTGCCGGCCGAGCCGCCAGCCGATCTCCACGTCGGGGAGCACCTCGGGGAGGAACTCCGGCACGGAGAGGCCCGCGAAGCCGATCAGTTCGCCGGAACCGAGGAGTTCGACGGCGAAGAGCCCGAAGCCCTCCTCGTCCCACTCCTCCTCGCACCGCTCGATGCCCTCCGCGGTCTGCTCCAGGTCCCGGACCGAGCCGTCGCCGATCCAGCGCATGACCTCGGGGTCGGCGTTGATCTCGGCCATGGGGACGAGGTCGTCGTCGGTCCAGCGGCGGAGCAGGAGTCGGGGGGTGAGGATCTCGGTCATGAACCCATCCTGACGCATGCGGGGCCCCATGGGTGTCCGGGTCAGCGGTAGTACGCCTCGACCACGGCCCGTACCTCGCCGAGCAGCGCGGGGCCGTCCTGCGGTACGGGCGGGCGGCCGTCGCCCGGGCGGATGTCGAGGAGCTGTGCGCCGGAGAGGGCGTACACGACGCGGCGGAGGCCCGCCTGCCGGATGACCGCCGCGCACATGTCGCACGGCTGGCAGCTGGTGTACATCGTGGTCTCGGCCGCGGTGGCCGGGTCCAGTTCCCGGGCTGCCCATCGCGCGAGCTTCAGTTCGGGGTGCGCCGTGATGTCCCGGTCGGTGAGGGTGGTGTTGTGCTCCTCGGCGAGGACCGTCCCGTCCGGTGCGGCGAGGAGCGAACCGAAGGGCGGATCGCCGCCGTCCCGTGCCGTGGCGGCGAGGGCGATGGCGCGGCGGAGCAGGGTGTGGTCGTCGGCTGTCGTCATGACGCATCCGTTCCGGAGAGGTGGGCGGCCACGGTGGCGAGTGCCTGCCAGGCCGTCTGCGGGTGGGTCGTCTCGTGGGGATCGCCGCCGTACGGGTCGAGGACGACGGTGTCGGCCCCCATCCGCCGCAGCTGGTCCAGGTCGTCCATGACCTGCTCGATGGTCCCCTCCCCCGCGACGCGGTCGGGTCCGCCGACGGGTGCGGCGGTGAGCTTGAGGGCGATACGAGGGGCCGTCGCGGGTACGGGGAGCCGCTGCTCGTCCGCGTACTCCTTCAGCCGTGCGGCTCCTTCTCGCAGCTGCGGCAAGGTGCGGCGGAGTGGATGCCAGGCATCCCCGAACCGTACGGCGCGACGCAGGCCGGCGTCGCTGTGGCCGCCGATCCAGACCGGGATCCGGCGGTCTCCGTACGCGGCGGAGTCGGCCCAGGCCTCGCGCAGGGCGTGGAGGTGTTCGTCGGTGAGCCGTCCCCGGCGCGCGAACGGGATCCCGAGGGCTTCGAACTCCTGCCGCGCCCAGCCCGCTCCCACCCCGAGGACGAGCCGGCCTCCGCTGAGCGCGTCGAGGTTGGCCGCCATGCGGGCAGTGAGCAGCGGGTGCCGGTACGGGGCGATGAGGACGGTGGTGCCGAGCCGGACGCGGGTGGTGACGCCGGCGAGCCACGACAGGGTGGTGAACGGCTCGTAGAAGGGGGCCGGATAGCGCTCGGCGACATCGGGGGTGATGGCGATGTGGTCCGAGACCATCAGCAGGTCGAAGCCCAGGCCCTCCACGGTCTGGGCCCAGCTGCGCAGGATTCCGGGGTCGGCGCCGGGGCCGAAGTTGAGGATGTTCACTCCGATCTTCACGCGGCACAGGCTAGCCAGGCACGCGGGGCGATCAGAAGTGATTCCCGCCTGTTCAGGGGCCGTTCGGCCGTGGATTCGCCGGTAATCTGATCGGATGACCGAGAGTCTCGACGGAACCGACTGGGCGATTCTGACGGAGCTTCAGCGCGATGCCCGGATCGCCTACACGGAGCTGGCACGGCGGGTGAACCTGAGCGCCTCGGCGACGAAGGAGCGGGTGCGGCGCCTGGAGGAGTCCGGGGTGGTCACCGGCTACCGGGCGGAGGTGGACCTGGAGCGGATCGGGTACGCGGTCCTCGCGGTCGTACGCCTCAAGTACCCGGGGACGCGTCACGCACCGCTGCGCCGGCTGCTCGACGAGCGCGGGGAGATCCTGGAGTGCCTCCGTACGACCGGGGACGACTGCTACGTCCTGAAGGTGGCAGCCGCGTCGATGGCGCATCTGGAGGAGATCGTGGACGCGCTGGCGGAGTTCGGCAGCACGACCACCAACCTCGTCTTCAGCCGCCCCCTGCCACCGCGCGGCCCGAGCGGACCGCCGCCGGACAGGCCCTAACGGTCGGCCTGCCCCTGTGTGAGGTCGGCCGGGTCGGTGTTGGCGCCGCAGAGGACGACGCAGATCTTCTCGCCCGGCGACGGGCGGTAGCCGGCAGGGGCGTCGGACGGGGTGGTGAGGGCCGCCAGGGCGGTGGCGGCGGCGTGTTCGACGGCGAGGCGGCGGTCGTCCCAGAGGGCGCGGCGGGCGCGGACGATGTCGGTGTCCGTGACGAGGACGGTGTGGACGTCGGACTCCTGGGCGGCGGCCACGGCGAGGGAGGTGGCGCGGCGGGCGCCGAGGGCGTCGGCGGCGACGGAGTCGACCGTGACGTCGACGGGGTGTCCGGCCCGGAGGGCGGCGTCGAGGGCGCGGGAGTTCTCGGGTTCGACGGCGACGGTACGGATGCCGTGGTGCCGGGCGGCCGTGGCGACGCCGGCGAGGAGCCCGCCGCCGCCGACGGAGACGACGACGGTGTCGAGGTCCGGGATCCGCCGGTGGATCTCGTCGAGGAGGGTGCCGGCGCCGGCGGCGATCAGGGGGTGGTCGTACGCGTGGGAGGCGAGGGCGCCGCTGTCGGCCGCGAACGCCTCGCAGGCGGCGAGCGCCTCGGCGTACTCGGTCCCGACGAGCCGCACGTCGGCGCCGTAGCCGCGCAGCTTGTCGATCTTCACCTGGGGTGCGGTCACCGGCAGGAAGACGGTGGCGCGGACGCCCTGCCGACGGGCCGCCCAGGCGCAGGCGAGGCCCGCGTTGCCGCCGGAGGCGATGGTGACGCCGGCGGCCGGGAGGGTGCCCTCCTCCCGGTGGGCGAGGAGGAAGTTCTGCGCACCGCGGGCCTTGAAGGAGCCGGTGTGCTGCAGGAGTTCAAGGGCGAGGTGGAGCTCGTACGTCTCGTCTGCGGGTTCGGCGGGGGTGACCGTGACGGGGCGGACGTGGCCGCCGATCCGGTCGGCGGCGGTCTTGACGTCGGCGTACGCGAGGGTGGGCACCAGATGCTCCTGAAGGGCCGGGACCGGGCGGTCGTGCGGACGATCTTCTCAGCGTCCGGCGGGCGCGGGAAGGCCGCGCGGTCCGGAGGCTTCCGAGGGCCTTCCTCGCGCCTCGGGACCTCAGGGCCGCCGCGCCTCCGGGAACGCGGTTGACCAGGCATTCCGTCGCAGGCGATAGTGACGCCTCTTGGCCGGGAACAGTCGGCCGGAATCTCAGGGGTGGGGACTCTTGCACAGCGAAGAAGACGCCGCGTCCGCCTGCGCTCACGCGACCGCGCTGATCGCGGCGGGCCGGCTCGCGGAGGCGCGGGAGGTCGCGGAGACGGCCCTGGAAACGGACGGTCCCGAGCCGACGCTCCTCCTCGTCGTGGCCCGCGCGCACATGGCGGAGGACGAGGACGACCACGACGACGACGCCGAGCGGGTCTTCCGCCGGGCCCTCGACCTCTTCCCCGACCACGTCGACCTCCTCGCCGGGTACGCCGAGCTCTGTCTGCGGTCCGACGCCCTGGACCGACCGGGCCGCCACGCGCGCGGCCCCGTCCTGCTCGAACGGCTCCGGGAACTGGCGCCCGACTCCCCGCAGCTGCTGCGGGCCACCGCCTCGACCTCGGTCCTCGCCACGGCCGTGGCCAAGGGACCGTCGGCCGCCCTCGTGCAGAGTCTCGACCTCCTCCAGGCGCTCACCACCGCCGCCTCGCCGGAGGCCGCGGAGAAGGACGCGCGGCGGCGGGCGGCCCTCGCGCCGTACGACCGGCGGCTCGCCGTCCTCGACGCGACGCTCACCGCGCTCGCCCGTCCCGGCCGGGCCCCGCTGCGCCTGCTCGTGCGCCGCAGGCCGGAGTATCTGTTCCTCGCCCAGCTGACGGTGGCCGTACTGCTGCTTGCGCGTCATGTGCTCGGGCCGTTCCCGCTCTGGGTCACGTGCGCGGTCGTCGTCCTCCTCCAGCTCCCCCTCCTGGCGCTGCGGCTGCTGCTGCGCGGCGCCCGCGCGCGTGGTGGGGCGCGGGCCTCGGGAGCGAGTGCAGCGGGGCCCGCCCCGGCGGAGCCGCCGTTGCCCGCCGTGCGGCCGTACACACGGCGTCAACTGGTTCTCATCGGCGCCGGTGCCGCGCTCGCCTTCAGCGCCTTCGTGACGACGACCGTCCTGACGCACCTGGAGGACATCGCGTATCCGCGGTACGAGGCGGCCGCCCCGTACACCTTCCGGGGGATGACGCGGACGGACACGGGCGACGAGCTGGACACCACCGCGGCGAGCGACCCGAGCGGTCGGGTCGCGGCGGCGTTCACGTACTTCTACACGGGCGGTTCGGGCGACGGGTCCGAGCTCGCCGTCACCGCGTCCACCGGCGACTTCCACGACGCCACCGCCGCCATGGTGTACGAGAGCGACACGCTCCTGTCGAGCACGCCCGGTGTGGGCTCGCTCGACGACAGCTGGAGGGCGGACGCGGGCGCCTACGGCGGCTGGATGCAGTGCTCGCGGTACGTCGAGTACATCACCGGCGAGCACAAGGCGATCTGCTTCTGGGCGGACAAGGGCAGCATGGGGTCGGTCTCGTTCAAGGCCTCGGACATGTCGCACGCCGACGTCGAGGGGCTCGCCCGTACGACACGGCAGACCGTGCTGCTCCCCGCCTCGTCGGATTCCTGACGTCCTCTCCGGATCCTGACGGCACGGGACCGCCCCGGAGGCGCCGGCTGCCTCCGGGGCGGTCCCGTTCCCGCCTTCCCGCTCTCGGGTCTTACGGGACGATCTTCAGGAGGCGGTTCGGGGAGCCGCTGCCCGGGCTGGTCACCTTGTTGGGCGTGGCGCCGTTGACCAGCGCGGTGGCGACCTGGGCCGGGGTGGCGGAGGGGTGGCCCGCCAGGTAGATCGCGGCGGCGCCCGCCACGTGCGGGGTCGCCATCGAGGTGCCGGAGATGGTGTTGGTGGCGGTGTCGCTGGTGTTCCAGCCGGCGGTGATGGAGACGCCGGGGGCGAAGAGGTCGAGGACCGAACCGTAGTTGGACCAGCTGGCCTTGGCGTCGGTGTTGTTCGTGGCGCCGACCGTGAGGGCGGCGGCGACGCGGGCGGGCGACGAGGAGGAGGCGTTGGTGCCGGAGTTGCCGGCGGCGACCGCGTAGGTGACGCCGTCGGCGATGGAGTTCTTCACCGCGTTGTCGAGGGCGGTGGAGGCGCCGCCGCCGAGGGAGAGGTTGGCCACGGCGGGGGCGCCGGTGGCGTGGTTGGCGGTGACCCAGTCGATGCCCGCGATGACGCCGGCGGTGGTGCCGGAGCCGTTGTTGTCGAGGACGCGGACGGCGACGATCTTCGCCGCCTTGGCCACGCCGTAGGTGGAGCCGGCGATGGTCGTGGCGACGTGGGTGCCGTGCCCGTTGCCGTCCTGGGCGACCGTGTCCCCGTCGACGGCGTCGTAGCCGTTGACGGCGCGTCCGGCGAGCTCGGAGTGGGTGATCCGCACGCCGGTGTCGATGACGTAGGCGGTGACCCCGCTGCCGGCGCTGTCGGGGTACGTGTACGTGCCGGACAGCGGCAGATCGGCCTGGTCGATGCGGTCAAGGCCCCAGGGCGCGTTGGACTGGGTCGCGTCGGCGCGGACGACCTGGTTCTGCTCGACGGAGGCGACGGCCGGGTCGGCGGCGAGGCGGCGGGCCTCGGTCGCGCCGAGGGTGGCCGTGTAGCCGTCGAGGGCGGAGCCGAAGGTCTTGCGGACCGTGCCGCCGTAACCGGCTATCAGGTTCCGCCCCTTGGCGGAGGCGGCCTTGAAGCCGGCGCCCTGCTTGAGGGTGACGATGTAGCTGCCGGGGACCGCGTCGGCCGAGTCGGCCGCGAGGACGGTGCCTTCGGCGGGGGTCGCCTGGGCGGGGACGGCGGCGAAGGTGCCGAGCAGGGCGGCGGCGGTCGCGGCGGAGGCCGTCACGGCGAGGCGCGTCTTGTTGCTCCGGGGGAGTGCCATTGCGAGGGAGTCCTCCTCATGGGCGTCGCGCCCGACGGGTGGGGGCGGCGCGACTGTGGGGGTGGTGCGCGTGGGGTCACGCGCACGGTCGGGACCGTGTGTCCGGTCCCGGCGTGATCAGCAGCCTGTCCGCTCCACGGGCGTGACTCAAGGGAGTTGGGGTCTTGTCATGCATCCGCCATACGCTTGCAACGGAACCCCCGGGGAAGCCGGAGCGCCTGGCTGAATCGGACGCTCCGGTGGCCGGAATCCCGAGGGCTCGGCACCCTGCTCGCCGCGTGCGCCCGCTCCTCCCCCGCGGGTGACGACGCGTCGGCTAGCGTCGGGAGGAAGCAGGCCGGTGACACCGGACGCCATCCGAAAGGACGCACCCCCATGCCCCTCGAAGGCGAGTACGAGCCCAGCCCGACGTCGTGGGTACGCGAGCAGGTCGAGCTGTACGAATCGTCCGGCGGCACCCAGGGCACGACGATGCGGGGCCTCCCCGTCATCCTGGTCACGAACCTCGGCGCCCGGAGCGGCAAGCTCCGCAAGACCCCGCTCATGCGGGTCGAGCACGAGGGCGCGTACGCGCTCGTCGCGTCCAAGGGCGGTTCGGTCGACCACCCCGTCTGGTACCACAACCTGGTGGCCACGCCCCTGGTCGAACTGCGCGACGGCACGCAGGTGTGGGACATGAAGACCCGTCTGGTCACCGGCGAGGAACGCCAGACCTGGTGGGAGCGGGCCGTCGCCGCGTTCCCCGACTACGCCGACTACCAGCGCAAGACCGACCGGGAGATCCCCGTCTTCGTCGCCGAGCCGGTCGTCCAGGACGCGTAGGCGCGCGCCGGCATCGCCCTTGCCTTCGCGTGCGCTCCAGGTCCTAGCGTCCCGGTCGTGAAGGCCTCCGCCCTGGCGGGCCGTGCTCGAGACGGGAGTGATCCGATGAAGGTGCTGGTGACCGGCGGGACGAGCGGGCTGGGTCTCGCCATGGCCTCCGCCCTGGCCGCGGCGGGCGCGACGGTCGCGCTGACCGGCCGGTCCGGGCGGCGCGCGAGGGCGGTCGCCGCCGGACTGCCGGGGGCGGTCGGGGTGGAGATGGACGTACGGGACGAGTCGTCCGTGGCCGGGGCCGTCGAAGAGGCGTGGTCCCGGCTCGGCGGCGTCGACATGCTGGTGAACAACGCCGGGATCGGCATGCGCACGGTCAACCCGCGTTTCATGACGCACCCGCAGGGCTTCTGGGAGGTGCCGGTCGCGGGCTTCCGCGCGGTGATCGAGACCAATCTGACGGGGTACTTCCTGGTGGCGCGCGAGGTCACGCCCCGGATGCTGGCCGCCGGCGGCGGCCGCATCGTCAACATCGCGGTGAGCGAGTCGACCACGCACCGGGCCGGGTTCGTCCCCTACGGGCCGTCCCGGGCGGGCAGCGAGTCACTGTCCCGGATCATGGCCGCCGATCTGCGGGACACGGGCGTCACCGTCAACCTGCTGCTCCCCGGGGGCCCGACCGTCACCGGAATGCTGCCCCTCGACACCGTGCCCGAGGACCGGCGGTTCCTGGAGCCCTCGGTCATGGGCCCGCCCATCGTCTGGCTGGCGTCCGACGACGCGGCCGGCGTGCACGACGAGCGCGTCGTCGCCGTCGAGTTCGACCGCTGGCTGCGCGGCAGGAACGGCTGACGGTGGGGCGGGCCGACCGGTCACGGCGAGAGGACCGCCAGGAGGTGGGCGACCTCGCGGGCCACGGCCTCGCGGGCCGGGGTCAGGTAGTGGCGCGGGTCGACCGTGCCGGGGTGCTCCGCGAGGTGGGTGCGGACGGCCTCGGTGAACGCCTTGTTCAGGTGGGTGGAGACGTTCACCTTGGTCATGCCCGCCGCGACCGCCTCGGTGAGGTGCGGGTCCGAGACGCCCGACGAGCCGTGCAGGACGAGCGGGGTGTCGACCGCCGCGCGCAGCCGGGCGATCAGTTCGAGGTCGAGGACGGCGTCCCTGGTCACCATCTGGTGGGCGCTGCCGACCGCGACCGCGAGGGCGTCGACGCCGGTGGCGTCGACGAAGGCACGGGCCTCCTCGGGGTCCGTGCGCACGCCCGGTGTGTGGGCGCCGCCCTTGCCGCCGACCTCGCCGAGTTCGGCCTCGACCCAGACGCCGTGGCTGTGGCAGTACTCCACGACCTCGCGGGTCGCGGCGACGTTCTCCGCGTACGGCAGCTTCGAGGCGTCGAACATGACCGAGCCGAGGCCGAGGGCGACGGCCTCGCGGACGAGGTCGGGGTTCTCGGCGTGGTCGAGGTGGACGGCGACGGGGGTCTTGGCGGCGCGGGCGACGGCCAGGGAGGCGAGCGCGACCGGCTCCAGGGCTCCGTGGTAGCGGACGGTGTTCTCGCTGATCTGGAGGACGACCGGACGGTCGGCGTTCTCCGCGCCGGCCACGATGGCCTGGGCGTGTTCGAGCTGGAGGACGTTGAAGGCCCCCACTCCGGTGCCCGCGGCGCGGGCGCGGCGGACGATCTCGTCGGTGGGCGTCAGCGGCACGGTGCTTCTCCCGGGTGGTGGGCGGGCGTGGGGCGGCGGTCAGGCATGGACGTCGGAGAGGACGACGGAACGGGTCAGGTTCCGGGGGGTGTCCGGGTTGAGCCCCTGCGCCTCGGCGACGGCGACGGCGAGCCGCTGGGCGCGGACGAGGTCGGCGAGCGGGTCGAGGTCGCTCTCGGCGAGGGTGCCGCCGACCTTGCGCACGTCGTCCGCGAGCCCGGCGGGCAGGGCGCCGAAGCCCCAGGTCACGCGGCCGGGGCCGGTGATGCTGATCGGGCCGTGGCGGTACTCCATGGCCGGGTACGCCTCGGTCCAGGCGCCGGCCGCCTCGCGCATCTTCAGGCCTGCCTCCAGGGCGAGTCCATAGGTCCAGCCGGTGCCGAGGAAGGTGAACTGCTCGGCCGTGCGCACGCTCTCGTCGAGCGGGGAGCCGAGGGCCTGCTCGGCGTCGCGGGCCGCGTCCTCGACGGTGCCCAGGCCCTCGGGGAGGGCGTCCTCGGCCTCCAGGTGTGCGCGGAACAGGGCGAGGACGGTGGTCGCGAAGCGGGTCTGTACGACGGACTCCTCGTCGGCGAAGTCGAGGACGGCGACCTCGTCGGCGAGGTCCATCACCGGGGTGGTGGGGTCGGCCGTGATCGCGCCGGTGGGGACGGTGCCGCGGAGCCTGGACAGGACGGCGAGGACCTCGCTGGTGGTGCCGGAGCGCGTGATGGCGACGACACGGTCGTAGCGCCGGCCGTAGGGGAACTCGGAGGCGGCGAAGGCGTCGGTCTCGCCGTGGCCGCCGGACTCGCGCAGCTCGGCGTAGGCGAGGGCCATGAACCAGGAGGTGCCGCAGCCGATCACCGCGACCCGCTCGCCGCGGCGGGGCAGGGCCGCGACGTGCTGGGACAGGGTGCGGGCCGCCTGGCGCCAGGTCGCCGGCTGGGAGGCGATCTCCACGGCGGTGCGGGTGGTGGTCATGCCGATCTCCTTGCAAGAAGAGTGCGCGATATTGATGGAAGATGCTTGAAGACGCCTCTATTCAAGCAGAAACAAGCATCCTCTTTCCAGATCCCGCACCCTTCGGCGGCTAGAATCGGACGCGCGCACGAGCGGGGTGGTCATGCGGGCACGGCCCCGGTGGAGGGAGGGACCCATGTCCAAGCACGAGCGGTGGAACACGCTCCTGGAGCTGCTTGCCGCCTCGGGGAAGCTGGAGGTGGAGGAGGCGGCGACCGCGCTGGACGTCTCCGCCGCCACGATCCGCCGGGACCTCGACGAGCTGGCGGAGCAGCAGCTGCTCGTCCGCACGCGGGGCGGGGCGGTCGTGCACGGCGTGTCGTACGAGCTGCCGCTGCGGTACAAGTCGACGCGGCACGCGCCGGAGAAGCGGCGGATCGCGGAGGCGGTGGCGGATCTGGTCGCACCCGGCGAGGTCGTCGGGCTCAACGGGGGCACGACGACGACGGAGGTCGCACGCGCGCTCGCGCTGCGGTTCGCGAGCGGTCGCACCGAAGCCCCGGGCGCGGCGGTGCCGGCCGGGCCCGCGCTGACCGTGGTCACCAACGCGCTCAACATCGCGGGCGAGCTGGCGGTGCGTCCACAGATCAAGATCGTCACCACGGGAGGGGTCGCCCGCCCGCAGACCTACGAGCTGGTGGGTCCGCTGACGGTCGGGGTGCTCAACGAGGTCGTGCTCGACGTGGTGGTCCTCGGGGTCGACGGGGTCGACGCCGAGCTCGGCGTGATGGCGCACCAGGAGGACGAGGCGAGCATCAGCCGGCTCTTCGCCGAGCGGGCGAGCCGGGTCGTCGTGGTGACCGACTCCTCGAAGATGGGCCGCAGGGCGTTCGCGCGGATCTGTGGTCTGGACCGGATCGACCTGCTCGTGACCGACACCGGCATCGCCCCGGAGACGGCCCTGCAGCTCACCGAAGCCGGGGTGGAGGTCCTCACCGTCTGACTCATTGGTCTGACGGTGAACCAATCCATACCTTGGCGTCTACGGTCTTCCACGTATTCACGCACTAATTACCGCGCGTGTGTATACCTTTAAGCCGCCCTCCCCCATCATGTCTCCGACGTGCCGCTGGGGCACACCGTGACAGGAAGGGCGGGGCATGATTCCCATCAGCCGCAGGGGATTCGTCGGGATCGGCGCGGGGCTCGTGGCGGGGGCCGCGCTGCCGCCACTGCGGGCGTCCGCCGCCGCGAGCGGCGCGACCGGCACCCTCGCGGACGTCAAGCACGTGGTGATCCTCATGCAGGAGAACCGCAGCTTCGACCACTACTTCGGCACCCTGAAGGGCGTCCGGGGCTTCGGCGACCGCGCCGCCGGCAACATCCCCGGCGGCTGGGGCATGTTCAACCAGCCCAACTGGGGCGGCCGCCAGTACCCCTGGAAGCTCAGCGACACCCCGGCCGCCGGCGGCGTCGACGGCGAGACCCTCGCGCAGTGCAACGGCGACCTGCCGCACAGCTGGACCTCGCAGCACGCCGCCTGGAACAAGGGCCGCCTCGACAACTGGGTCACGGGCGTGGGCAACACCCGGACGCTCGGCCACCTCGACCGCGGGGACATCCCCTTCCACTACGCGCTCGCCGACAACTACACGATCTGCGACGCGTACTTCTGCTCGACGCTGAGCGCGACGGGCCCCAACCGCACCTTCCTGTGGAGCGGGAAGGTCGACGGCACCAGCAAGGACGGGGGCGACGAGTCGGGCCTCACCTGGGAGTCGTACGCCGAGGCGCTCCAGCGCGCCGGGGTGAGCTGGAAGGTCTACCAGAACGCCCAGGACAACTACGGCGACAACGGCCTCGCGTACTTCAAGAAGTTCACCGACGCCCGTCCCGGGGACCCGCTGTACGACCGGGGCATGGGCTCGGTCCCGAAGGTGACGGGCTCGACGCCGGACGACATCGCCGCGGCGATCCGCGCCGACGTCGTCGCGGGGACCCTGCCGCAGGTGTCGTGGGTGGTCGCGAGCGAGGCCTTCTCGGAGCACCCGTACGCCCCGCCGGGCGACGGCGCCCACTTCGTCGACCTCGTCTACCGCGCGCTGGCCGCGAACGCCGAGGTGTTCGACTCCACGGTGCTGTTCCTCAACTACGACGAGAACGACGGCTTCTTCGACCACGTGCCCCCGCCGGTCGCCCCTCCCGGCACCGCGGGCGAGTACATCGACGGCGTGCCGATCGGCCTGGGCTTCCGCGTCCCGATGATTGTCATGTCCCCGTGGACCCGCGGTGGCTGGGTGAGCTCCGAGGTCTTCGACCACACCTCGGTGCTGCGCTTCATGGAGAGCTGGACCGCGGCGCTCGGCACACCGGCGACCTGCCCCAACATCAGCGCCTGGCGCCGGAAGGTCACCGGCGACCTGACCGGGGTCTTCGACTTCGCCAACCCGGTGTACGGAGTGCCGGCCAACCTTCCCTCCACGGCGAAGGTGATCGGGCAGGCCACCTGCGGCCCGCTGCCGAACCCGGCCCCGCAGAACAACGCGCTGCCCGTACAGGAGTCCGGCACCCGCCCGGCGCGCGCCCTGCCGTACCAGGTGAACGGCAACCTCGACCGCTTCGAGTTCGGCGCCGCGGGCAAGATCCTCGCCTGGTTCTCGATGACGAACCAGGGCACGGAGGCCAAGCGGTCGGCGCACTTCTCGATCCACCCCCACCAGTACCGGGACACCGCCGCCTGGCAGTACACCGTCGACCCCGGCGACACGGCCACCGACTACTTCAACATCGGCCTCGGCTCGGGCTCGGGGAAGTACGACATCTCGATGATGGGCCCCAACCGCTTCCTGCGCCGCTTCATCGGGGACGCCTCGAAGGCGGGCAAGGCCATCGAGGTGGCCGCCAGGTACGCGCCGGAGGCGGGTACGGGCAAGACGGCCCTGTGGTTCAAGATGACCAACACCTCGGCCGGGCCCGTCACCTTCACGATCCGCTCGAACGCCTACCGCTCGGACGGCCCGTGGACGTACACGGTGCCGGCGAACTCCAGCCGCGAGGACTTCTTCAACGCGGTGGCGTACACCGACGGCTGGTACGACTTCACGATCCTCGCCGACATCGACGGGACCTGGTCGCGCCGGTACACCGGCCACATCGAGACCGGAGCCCCGAGCATCAGCGGCTGATCCCCCCACGGGGCCGGGCGGCGGCGACCATGCCGCCGCCGACCGGACTCCGGTACGGCGTCAGCGGCCCGCTTCGGCGGCGCGCCGGACCGTGGCGTCGAGGAGGGCCACCGCGTCGGCGGCGGTACGACCGGGGGCCCGGTTCCACGGCCCGATCAGCTCCCGCCAGCCGCGCGACCGGAGTTCGGTCATGATCCAGGCGGCCGCCTCGTTCATGGTGTCCGCGCTGCCGTAGCCGAGGCGGTGGGCGGCGAGGAGGGCACCGCAGACGCACCGGGCACCGCGTGCGTCGCGCAGCTTGTACGGGGCGTTCTGCCAGCCCCACTCGGTCAGCACGAGGCGCGCGTAGCCGAGGTGCACCGAGGGGCGGAGGTCGGCCTGGCCGATGCGGCGCCAGGTGTGCAGCCGGTCCGGGACCACGGCTCCGAGCCGTCCCGGGATCCGGCGCTCGGCGGGAATCTCCGGTGGGAGGGCGGCCAGGGCGTCGGCCACGAGCCGGTCCACCGGCACGCTGAGCAGCTTCCGCCAGCCGTCCTCAGCGGGCGGCGACTCCTCGGGGGCGGTCCAGTCCGTGACGATCCTCTGCCAGGTGGCGCTCTCGAAGAGGGCGGCCGCCTCGCGGTCGAGGGTGTCGGGGCTGAGCAGGGCGGTGGAGGGCGGCATGGGGCGTCTCCTGGGTCGACTGCCTCCACCTTTCACGATAAATGTCTGTTTTGCGACTTTTACTCCCCCAAGGGGTGTAGCTCACATCCGCGCCACCGCACCCCCTCGACGAGCACCTCATCTAATGCAATTTCCCCTCATTTACTCATGAACGGAATTACGTACCATTTGGGACATTGCGGTCCTGGTGACGCGACTCACTCATACGACCCGGCGGGCCGGCCGCCCCCTCCCCCACCCCGTACCGGGCAAGGAAGTTCCATGCCTCCCGGACGGCATCGATCTTGAATTCCCCGAATTCCGTGATCCATTTCCCGATGCCTGTGACCACTCCCCTTGTTCTCCGTCGCATTACTGGCCTACGGTCACCTCCATTCGAGCGGAACGCCCAATCCTGCCGCCGCTCGGTAAAACTCCCTTTTCACCCGACGGCAGGAGCGGGGGACCCACGAATACGCCGGTCCGGATTCCGGAACGGCTCGGGGTGCAGCCGCGTGTGCGCGGCCGGACATCTCCCGTCCGAACCCGACAGCTCACCCCGCAGGCGCCGGAGAGGAAACCGTCATGCCTGCTCACGGTAAGCACCGCCGTCACCGCCGCGGCCCCGTCTCCCGCGGCCTCGCCCTGGTCGGCACGGGTGGCGCCGCACTCGCCCTGCCGCTCATCGCCCCGGCCGTCGCCGACGCCGCGCCCGTGTCCGGCGCCCCGGAGATCGCCGTCCAGAGCATCGCCGCTCCGGTCGCGGCCAAGGCTCCCGCCGCCCCGGCCGCCGCGCACACGTACACCGTCGCGAGTGGTGACTCGCTTTCCCTGATCGCCCACAAGAAGGGAATTCAGGGGGGCTGGAAGAGCCTTTACCACGCCAACAAGAGCGTCGTGGGTGACAATCCGTCACTCATTCACCCCGGTCTCGAACTGACGATTCGTCGGGATTCCGCGAAGGCCGCCCCCCCGCAGGCGAAGACGAAGCCGGCCACCCCCGCCGTCGCCGCCGGAACGGGCTCCTCCGCCGCCGCGGCCGCTCCGGCCGTCGCCGCCCCCGCTGCCGTCAAGGCGGCCACGGTCGCCGCGACGAACTACGCCGACAACCTCGACGGCTGGATCCGTGAGTCGCTGGCCATCATGGGCCAGCACGGCATCCCCGGCTCCTACGACGGCATCTTCCGCAACGTCATGCGCGAGTCGTCCGGCAACCCCCAGGCGATCAACCTCTGGGACTCCAACGCGGTCGCCGGCACCCCCTCGAAGGGCCTGCTCCAGGTCATCGAGCCGACCTTCCTCGCCTACCACGTGCCCGGCACGTCCCTGGACCTGTTCGACCCGGTCGCCAACATCACCGCCGCCTGCAACTACGCGGCCGACCGCTATGGCTCCATCGACAACGTCAACTCGGCGTACTGATCCCCTCACGCCGGAAGTGCTCGGCGAACCAGGAGGTGGCGAGGTCCGCCACCTCCTCCAGGGCGCCCGGCTCCTCGAAGAGGTGGCCGGCGCCGCCCACCACGGCGAGCCGGTTCTCGCAGCGCAGCAGCGCCAGGGCCCGCCGGTTGAGGTCCAGGACCATCGCGTCCGCGCCGCCCACCACCAGGAGCGTCGGGGCACGCACCCGCGCCAGGTGCTCGGCCGCGAGGTCCGGCCGGCCGCCGCGCGAGACGACGGCGCTCACCGGGGACTCGGGTGCGGCGGCCGCCCACAGCGCGGCGGCCGCACCCGTGCTCGCACCGAAGTACCCGAGCGGCAGCCCCGCGCTCTCGGGCCGCCCGGCCAGCCACTCCGTGGCCCCGGCGAGCCGCCCGGCGAGGAGCGGGGTGTCGAAGACATGCGCCCGGTCCACCGCCTCCGACTCGGTCAGCAGGTCGAAGAGCAGCGTCCCGAGTCCCGCCCGGTTGAGCTCGGCGGCCACGGCCCGGTTCCGGGGGCTGTGGCGACTGCTGCCGCTGCCGTGCGCGAACAGGACGATGCCGCCCGCGCCCTCGGGCACCGCGAGCCGCCCGCCGAGGCTGACGCCGTCGACCGGGATCCGTACGTCCGTGTCCTGCACGACGGGGTCCCGCCCGGCCCTGTTCCGCTCCAGGCAGTCGATGACCTCGGCGTCCGGGGTCTGCGAGAAGTCCCGGTAGAACTGCCCGATCGCGAAGAAGAGCTCCGGGGCGTGCACGCTGACGGTCTCGTCGGCCTCGCCGCCGACACGGGCCGTCCAGCCCTTCGGCGCCACCGGCACCGCGAGCACGATCCGGGCGGCGCCCCTGGCCCGCACCACCCGGCAGGCCGCCAGCGCCGTGGCCCCCGTGGCCAGCCCGTCGTCCACCACGACGACCGTCCGCCCGTCGAGAGGCACGGTGGGCCGGCTGCCCCGGTAGCGGAGGCCGCGCTGGTCGAGCTCGGCGTGCTCCCGCTCCTCCACCGCGGCGAGGTCGCGCTCGCTCACCCGGGCCTCCCGCAGCACCCGCTCGTTGAGCACCCGCACGCCGCCCTCCCCGAGCGCCCCCATCGCGAGCTCCGGCTGGTGCGGCACGCCCAGCTTCCGCACGAGACAGATGTCGAGCGGCGCGTCGAGGGCGTCCGCGACCTCCGCCGCCACCGGCACGCCGCCCCTCGGGAGCCCGAGGACCACGACGTCACGGCCCTTGAGGTGGTCGAGCCGGGCGGCGAGCTGGCGCCCCGCGTCCGTACGATCGCTGAAGAACATGGTCCGCCGCCCTTCCGCTGGTGCGCGGCTCGGGCGCGGGGAGGAACGGAGTGCCCCGTCCCCTGCCCGTCCCTCCAGGGTAGACGCGTCACCCGGGTCGACGGGCGGGCTCGATCGGCGGGCCGGTGCGGTCAGCGGGTCGGCGCGGTCAGTGCGGTCAGTGCGGTCAGTGCGGTCAGCACGCCCCGTCGTCGGTGGACCTCCTCCGTCAGCGGGACTGCAGGGCGTCGAGGGCCACGGTCTGGGCTATCGCCAGCCGCCGGTCGAGCTCCGGGTCGGCTATCTCGAGCACGTACCGGTCCCGGAACCCGAACAGCTTGTCGACCGACATGACCGAGCGCCCGTCCGCGGTGAAGTCGAAGTGGTACGGCACGACGAACGGAACGAGGTCCAGGGGCAGGAACTCCCAGGCGCGCCGCAGCAGCGCCACCACCTCGTTCCGCTCCTGCCCGGTGGTCTCGCCCACCTCGCCCTCCCGGCTCAGGTGCCAGGTGCTCCGCAGCAGGGACGCGCCGAAGTCCTTCCGGAAGCCGCCCAGTCGGGTGCCGGAGGCGCCCACCACGTCGTACGTCGCGCCGAGGTCGATGACCTGTCGGGCCTTGAAGGTGAAGAGGACCTGGCGCCGGGACTCGTCGGTGTAGAAGGTGACGTGCTCCTTGAGCGCCATCCTCTTCTGGTGGGCGAAGGCGACGAGTTCACCCTCCTTGCCGTCCGGGCCGATGGTGTGCACCAGGTACCGGTTGGCCAGGAGCGTCACCTTCTGCCGGACGAGAAAGCGCTGCTGCGACTGTGCGAGGCCCATCGGTCGTGCTCCTGCCGGTCGTGGACGGTCCCTGGAAGACCGCCCCCTGAGGTCGTGAGCACGATGATCGGCTGCCGAGGGGCCTCACCGCTGTCCTCGAAAGTCGTCGGTCCCGTTGACCTTCGGATGATCTTCGACGGGACCGGACCCCGGATCGACGGGGTCGGAGACCGAGGCCGACGGCCTCAGGCGCCGAGGAAGGCCTCGATGGCCTCGGCGAGGGCCTGCGGGGTCTCCTCGGGGGCGTAGTGACCGGCGTCCTTGAGGACTTCGAGGCGGGCGTTGGGGTACCAGCGCAGCCACGTGGCCTCCATCGCCTCGGTGCCCAGCGCGGGGTCGTGGGCGCCGACGACGAGCAGGACGGGCGTGGGGTTGTCACGGACGCGCTCGTGGAAGTCGGTGCGGGACCAGGAGTCCAGGTAGGCGCGGAAGGCCGTCGCGGAGGAGCGGGTGACGGAGCGGTCGACGAGTGCGCTCAGCCAGGCGTCGTCGTAGCGTCCGCCGGTGGTGTTGTCGATGATCGCGCGCCGGCTGGCCGGTTCGTCGGCGGCCCCGGCGAAGAGCTCCCAGGTCTCGCCGTCGAGCGGGAACCCGGCCGCGGAGACGGGTGAGATGCCGACGATCGAGCGGACCCGGTCGGGGGCGTCGAGGAGCATCAGCTGGGCCGCCTTGCCGCCCATCGAGTGGCCGATGACGGAGAAGGAGTCCCAGCCGAGGTCGTCGGCGACCGCGAGGGCGTCGGCCGCGACCTCCTCCATCGTGTACGCGCCCGCGTGGTCGAGGGCGTCTCCGTAGCCCCGGCAGTCGACGAAGGCGTACGTGCCGACGGAGCCGTCCAGGTGGGCGCGCAGCGGGGAGAAGCTGGTGCGGTCGCCGAACCAGTTGTGCAGCACGAGGGCCCTCCCGGGGCCTTCGCCGTGTACGTCGTACGGAAGAACCTGGCCCGTCATCGTGCCCCCTGCTCGCGAGGTGGTGCCGCCGCACGCCGATGGCGACGGTCGACGACCGAGTGTGACGGCGTGGACGCGTGGGGTCAACACCGTCGGGAGGGGCGCGTGGGAGCGCGTCGGGCCTCGGCACCTGGGCGTCCCGGGCCCGGGACAGCGGTACGCGCCCCCGGACCGGCCGCACGTCGGGCCCCGGCGTCGAGGCGTCTCCGGCCCGGGATGCGGGTGCTTTCGCCTCGGGGGCATCCTGGCTGTGTGACCTCGCACGGCGCGCCCGGCCCCGACCCGGTGGGCGGCACCGGGATTCCGCCCGGGAGCGAAGCCGCCATCGGGCCTGTATCCGGCGCGCTGACCTGGGCACTCGCGGAGGCGGCCCTCGCGGCGGTGGAGGAGGTCGGCGGTTACGCGGGCGGGATCTACCTGCGCTCCGGCACCCCGGGGCTGCTGCGGCTCGCGGTCCTGGTGGGACTGCCGGGGCCGCTGTTCCGTCCGTGGTGGCGGATGCACGCGAACCGGCCGTTCCCCGTCGCGGAGGTGCACCGCTCCGGGCAGTCCGTCCACCTCGCCAACGTCGAGGAGGCCATGCGGCGGTTCCCCCAGCTGGTGGCGAGCCTGCCGTTCCCCTTCGCCTCGCTGTACGCCCCGGTGGTCGCGGGCCGTGAGCGCTTCGGCGTGCTCGTGGCGCTGCGGGCGCCGACCCCAGGGGTTCCGGTCGACGCGCGGGACCGGAACCGGATGACCCGGGGCGCGCTCCGCCTCGGGGAGACCCTGGCCGATCTGGCACGGCAGGGGACGGAGGTCGAGTGGCCCGGGGACCCGGTCTGCGTACAGCTGCCGACCGGCTCGGGTCCGGCGGTCCGCTTCGGCTCGTTCGCCTGGGACCTGGAGACGGGCACGGTCACGCTGGACGACGGGCTCCTGGCCATCCTGGGGGCGGAGGTCTCCTCGCCCTGCTCGATCGAGGCGCTGACGTCGCTCCTCGACCCCGAGGACGGGTACGCGCTGTGGGCGGCGGCCCGGCAGGCGACCGGGGCGGACGGACGGCCGTCGGTCCGCAGGATCCGTCTGCGAGGGCCGGACGGCGGCCTCCACCTCCTCGAGGTGTCCACGCGGGCACGCCGGGCCGCACCGGGGACGGGGCCCGCGGGCGGCGGCCGGCTGGAGGGCACGCTCGTGGACCTCGGTACGGGTCTGGTCGGCTCGGACGCCACGGACCGGCTGCCGCGGGCCATTCTGGCCACCGACCGGCTGGCCCGCGTCACCTACGTCAACGAGCAGACGGAGCACCTGCTGGGCCGGCCGCGCCGGGCGCTGGCGGGGCGGCCGCTGTGGGACGCGCTGCCCTGGTTCGGTCACCCCTTCCACGAGGAGCAGCTGCGCGCCGCGCTGCTCTCCGGTGAACCGGTGCGCTTCCTCGCCCGCCCGGAGCGTGGCCGGTGGCTGTCGGTCTCGCTCTACCCGGGCCGGGACGGCGTGACGATGGTGATGGTCCCGGAGGAGGAACCGGTGCCGGTCGCCCGCGGAGCCGCGCGCGGCCGCCGGCGGACGGACGACGTCCTGACGGAGCCCGGCGACCGGGCGGCGGCGCTGTACCGGCCGGTGGCCCTGGCGATCGCGCTCTCCGAGGCGGTGACGGCGCGCCAGGTGTCGGCGGTGGTGACGGAGGAGCTGCTGCCCGCGTTCGGCGGCCGGCAGCTGGCGATCTACCTGCTGAGCGACCGGCGGCTCTATCTGGCCTGGGAGACGGGCTTCCCGCCCGGGTTCCTCGAACCGTTCGACGGGGTGGCCCTGGACGCCCAGGTGCCGGGCGTGGAGACCCTGACGACCGGCAGGCCGCTCTTCTTCGAGTCCATGGAGCAGCTGGGGCGGGCGTATCCGGACCTCCCGATGGACGCGCACTCGGGCGCGCGGGCCTTCCTTCCCCTGATCGCCTCCGGCCGGCCGGTGGGCTCCTGCATCCTCGGCTTCGACTCGCCGCGCGGGTTCAGTCCGGAGGAACGGACCGTCCTCACGGCGCTCGCGGGGCTGATCGCACAGGCCCTGGAGCGGGCGCAGCGGTACGACACGGAGTCCGCGGTCGCGCGCGGGCTGCAGGACGCGCTGCTCCCGCACCGGCTGCCGGTGCGGGAGGGGGTGGAGACGGTGGGCCGCTATCTGCCGGGCACCCAGGGCATGGACGTGGGCGGCGACTGGTACGACGTGATCGAGACCGGCCACGGGCGGCTCGCCCTGGTGATCGGCGACGTGCAGGGGCACGGTGTGGCGGCCGCGGCCACCATGGGGCAGCTGCGCAGCGCCGTCCGGGCGTTCGCGCTGGGGGGCCATCGGCCGCAGGACGTGATGCGCGGCACCAACCGGCTCCTGATCGATCTGGACCCGGGGCAGTTCGCGAGCTGCTGCTACGTGCTCCTCGACCCCGAGACGGGTGACGCGCGGGCGGTACGGGCGGGACATCCGCAGCCGTTGCTGCGGCGGCCGGACGGGACGACGGAGCAGGTGGAGCTGGCGGGCGGGATGGTCCTCGGGGTCGACGTCCGGGCCTCGTACCCGGTGACACGGCTACGGCTGGCTCCGGGGGCGGTCCTCGCGCTGTTCACGGACGGTCTGGTGGAGCGGCCGGGCCAGGACATCGACGAGGGGATCGGGCGGCTGAGCCGGGCCTTCGCCGCGACGGGTTCGCTGGCGCTCGCGGACACGGCCGACCGGCTGATCCGGGAGGCCCGGGCGGCCACGTCCCGGCCGGACGACATCGCGCTGCTGCTCGCGGCGCGGTGGGCGGACGGCGGCTGAGCCCTCCCCGCGGACCGGAGGGTTTCACCCGGTCGGGCCCGTGGCGCTGGTCGGGGGGCGCCTGCCCGGGGAGGCTGGGAGTGCCGTGCCGATCAGGCCGGACGAGTCAGGGCGGCAGCCCGAGGAGGACACGTGCAGCAGGACAAGCAGCCCGAGTACGGCCCCGTGGTGTTCCGTGACCGCTCGGCGGGGTACGCGTTTCTGACCCGGTCCACCGCGACCAGCGACCGGACCATCGAGTGGGACGACGGCAACACGTACCCCGTGATCGACGTCGAGATCTCCTCCGAGAGCCACCCGTTCTACACGGGCACGGCGCGGACCGTGGACTCCGAGGGCCGGATCGCCAAGTTCGAGCGCCGGTTCGGCGAGAAGGAGTGAGGTCTCCCGAAATCCGTCCGTGAAACTGGCCAGGAGATGGCCAGTTCGCCTTCCAGGATGAGGTCACGAAGACGGCGGGGCGCTCGCGCTCCGCCACGGACTCCCTGGAGGGGAACAGCTGTGATCGTGGTGACCGGAGCGACCGGAAACGTCGGACGACCGCTGGTGGAGATGCTGGCCGCGGCCGGCGAGGAGGTCACGGCGGTGAGCCGCCGTCCGGCCGGGGACCTGCCCGCCGGTGTGACGCACCGGCAGGGCGACCTGGCCGATGTCGACGGCCTCAAGGGGGTGTTCGAGGGTGCCGAGGCCGTCTATCTGCTCGTCGCGGGTCTCGGGGACGAGCTGCGTCCGCGCGAGATCGTGGCGGCGGCGGTGGCCTGCGGAGTGCGGCGGATCGTGTTCCAGTCCTCGCAACTGGTGGGGACGCGGACCGATTCGGTGTCGCACGAGATCCTGCGCGCGTTCGAGACGGCGGTACGGGAGTCGGGCGTCGAGTGGACGGTGCTGCGGCCCGGCGGCTTCACGTCCAACGCCTTCCTCTGGGCCGAGCAGGTGCGCTCGGCCCGTACCGTCGCGGCTCCGTTCGCCGATGTGGCGCTGCCGGTGGTGGACCCGGCGGACATCGCGGGGGTCGCGGCCGCCGCGCTGCGCGACCCGGTGCATTCCGGCCGTACGTACGTCCTGACCGGGCCGGCCGCGGTCTCGCCGCGTGATCAGGTGCGGGCGCTGGCCGAGGCGCTGGGCGCTCCGGTGGAGTTCGTGGCGCAGAGCGCGAGCGAGGCCCGGGCGCAGCTGGTGCGGTTCCTGCCGGAGGAGGCCGTCGACGGGATGCTGTCGGTGATGGGCGAGCCCCGCGCGGACGAGCAGCGGGTGAGTCCCGACGTGGAGCGGGTGCTCGGGCGGGCGCCCCGGCCCTTCTCGGCGTGGGCGGAACGCAACGCGCCGGCCTTCGCCTGAAGCCCCGAGGGCCTCGGGACCGGGCGGGAGTTCACCGCCGAGGCGGGGACGCGCGTCCGGTGGACCGCGTTCCCCGCCCCGTCCGGGTGCGAGCAAGGGGCTCCGGGCCCTCCGCTCAGCTCAGGAAGGCGATCAGACCTTCACGATGCCGGACTCGGCGACCTTGATGGAGGCCTTGGTGGCGCCGGAGGCGGAGCCGAGGGACTCGATCTTCTTGACCAGGTCCTGGCCCTCGACGACCTCGCCGAAGACGACGTGCTTGCCGTCGAGCCAGTCGGTGACGATCGTGGTGATGAAGAACTGCGAGCCGTTGGTGTTCTTGCCGGCGTTGGCCATCGAGAGCAGGAACGGGCGGTCGTGCTTCAGCGTGAAGTTCTCGTCGGCGAACTTCTCGCCGTAGATGCTCTTGCCGCCGGTGCCGTTGCCGCGGGTGAAGTCGCCGCCCTGCAGCATGAACGCCGGGATGACGCGGTGGAACGGGGAACCGGCGTAGCCGAAGCCGTGCTCACCGGTGCAGAGCTCGCGGAAGTTCTTGGCCGTCTTCGGGACGACGTCGTCGAACAGCTTGAAGGTGATGCGGCCCGCGGGCTCGTCGTTGATGGTGATGTCGAAGTAAACGTTCTCGTTGCTCATGGGGACATCCTGTCATTACTCACGTACGGCGCGCGCACGGGCCGCCTCCTCCCGGGGCATGGCGTGCCGGTGCCCCGCGTTCCGCCCGGGAGCGCGGGGCACCGGCCGCCACCTGGGACGCGAGGTCAGAGCAGCCCGCCGGCCTGCTGGTTCTGGAGGGCGCCCTCGGCGCCCTGGACGGTCTCGTGGAGGACGGTCGCGGTCTGGTCGTCCTGGAGGAGGCCCGTGGTGCCGGCCAGGGGGCTCTCCGTGGCGCTGGCCTGCGGCGGCGGCGTGATGATGGCGGTGACGACGCCTGCGGCGAGGGAGGCGATGGCGAGCATGCTGCGCTTCTTCATGCCCTGGTCAACTACTGAGAGGCCGTCGGGTTACGGCCGGCCGGCCTCGGATCCGTACGCGGCCGCCACCGGCCGCCGCCCGCGCACCCAGGCGAACAGCAGCAGCGAGGCGGCCGCAGCGAGCGCGCACCAGGTCGAGACGAACGCGGTGCGCCATAGGAGGGCGCAGACGACCGCTCCGACGCCGGTGACGAGTCCCAGAATCCGTAGGAGCCGGTCGCGGGCGAGGAGCAGCGCTCCGACGGTCGCGAGCAGGTATCCGGCGAGGACGAGCGGGGCGTACGGCAGGTCGACGGCGTAGCCGAGGGTGCGGCCGCGGATCTCGGCCGCGACGGGATGGACGGCGAGGCGGTACGCGAGGACGACGGCGGTCACGAGGCCGGCGGCGAGCGGTACGAGCAGGCGGGGACGGTCGGCGGGGCGGGCGGCGGTCAGGACGCCCAGCGGCACCCAGAGGGGCAGCAGGGGAAGCGCGATCGCGGCCCAGGCGAGGGTGGCGGGTCCGGTGCCGCCGCCCGCGTGCCAGACGGCGGCCTCCACGACCTGGTGGGCGCCGAGGAGGAGGGGCAGGGCGGCGAGCGGTGCGTCCCCGGGGCGGCGTACGGAGGCGAGGGAGGCGACGCCGACGGCGGCGATCCCGAGGCCCGCCCAGAGGTCGGCGGTCGCACTCCAGCACATGGGAACTTTTTACCCTATATACCGCAGAACGGGTGGAACCGTATCGTGGTGGTGGTTGTCTCTTCCAGTGACACCACTGTCCCCGGAGCAGCAGAAATTGGGGGACGTCATGCTTCACCGCCACACCCTCGCGGCCGTCGCCGCGGGAATCCTGCTGACCGCCGGGATCGGCGCCACGATCCCGGCAGGCGCCGCCGATGCCCCTGCCCTGAACGCCTCGACCCCGGCCACGGCCCAGGTCGTCAACGTCCGCTGGGGCGGCCACGCCACCTTCGACCGGCTCGTGATCGACGTCCGGGGGGCCTTGCCCCCGGTCACCGTCCATCAGGTCCGCTCGCTGCACTACGACGGATCGGGAAACAGGGTCCCGCTCGCGGGGAAGCACTTCCTGGAGATCAAGCTCTCCCCCGCGACCGCCCACGACGATGCCGGCCGGTCCGTCTATCACGGCCCCCGGCTGCTGAAGATCTCTCTGCCCGCGCTCAAGGGGGTCGCTCTGACCGGCGACTTCGAGGGCGTGGTCACCATCGGAGCCGCCTTCGACACCAAGCCCGACTTCAAGACCTTCCGGCTGCACTCGCCGGAGCGCTTCGTCGTCGACATCGCCCACCCGATGGCGGGCTGCGGCGCCTGAGCGCGCACGGGTGGGGCCCGTCCCGGTGGACGGGCCCCACCGTCACGTTCCGGTGGGGCCGCTCTCCACGTACACGGTGGAGCCGGTCCTTCGCGCCCGGTCGATCTCGACGAGGCGGGCGAACTCGCGCGGGTGCATCTCCCGCTCCCATTCGTCCAGGGTCCGCAGGCGGTACTCGCTGTGCTCCTCCGGGTCGAGGACGACGGAGGCGATCTGCTCGTCCGTCAGCTCGCCCCCGTCGAAGATGAAGCCGATGTGGTTGGCCGGCCAGTCCTCGCCCCGGTGCGTGACGAAGTCGGCGGCGAGGAGGCGCGGCTCGCCGGTGAAGACGAGCCCGGTCTCCTCGTGGCACTCGCGCACGGCGGTCTCCCAAGGGGTCTCCCCCGGGTCCATGTTGCCGCCGGGCCACTGCCACGACTCCATCGTGTAGGTGGCCCGCAGCTGGAAGGGGCGGCCGGCGGTGTCGGTGAAGTAGAGGCAGGCGTACGCCGTCGCTCTCGGCAGCGTGTCGACGTACTCGGCGGGCGGCAGCCAGGTGTTCGCCATGGGCGGCTCTCTCTCGACGGACCGGATGGGTCGCTTCCATCCAAGCGGTCCTGAGCGGGCCGGCCGGCGGCTCGCGAGTGGATCACCGGATCGTGTGAGAGCCGCCGGACGGTCAGACGGCGGAGACCAGTCCCGCCTCGTACGCGATGATCACGAGCTGTACGCGGTCGCGGGCGTCCAGCTTGGCGAGCAGCCTGGTCACGTAGGTCTTCGCGGTGGCGATGCTGATGTGGAGCGTGCCGGCGATCTCGGTGTTGGAGAGGCCGCGCCCGACGAGGGTGAGGACCTCGCGCTCGCGGTCGGTGATGCCCTCGGCGCGGCGGCGCGGTGCGGCGGGCGCGGTCCTGGGGCGGTCGGTGAACTGCTTGATGAGGCGCCGCGTGACACTGGGCGCGATGAGGGCGTCGCCGGAGGCGACGACGCGGACGGCGGCCAGGATGTCGTCCAGGGCCATGTCCTTGACGAGGAATCCGGACGCGCCCGCGTGGAGCGCCGCGTACACGTGGTCGTCGTCGTCGAAGGTGGTGAGGACGACGACGCGGGCGCCGGTGGGGCCCTCGGTGATGACGCGGGTGGCCTCGATGCCGTCCGTGCCGGGCATCCTCAGGTCCATGACGGCGACGTCGGCGCCGGTCTCCTCGACGAGACGGACGGCCTCGGCGCCGTTCGCGGCCTCGCCGACCACGACGAGGTCCGTCGTGTCGGTGATGACCATCCGGAGCGCGGTGCGCACCAGGGGCTGGTCGTCGGCGAGGACGACGCGGACCGGCTGCTCGGCGGTGGTCTGGCTCATCGGGGGGTGACTCCTGTGGGCAGGGGAAGGCGGGCGGTGACGCGGAAGCCGCCGCCGGGGCGGGGTTCCGCGCTGAACTCTCCGTGCAGCACGGCGACGCGCTCCCGCATCCCGGTCAGTCCGTACCCGGAGCCGGTTCCGGGGCTCACGCGCGCGTGGCCGGGGACGGGGCCGCGGTCCTCGACGGTGACGGCGAGGGTCTCGGGGTCGCGCTGGTCCACGGTGACGGTGCAGGAGTCGGCACCCGAGTGCCGTACGACGTTGGTGACGGACTCCTGGACGATCCGGAAGGCGGAGAGGTCGATGTCCGGGGGGATCGGGCACGGGGCGCCGGCCCTGCGGACGGCGACCCGGACGCCGGCGTTGCCGGTGAGTTCGACGAGCCGGTCGAGGGCGGCGAGACCGGGCATCTCGGGCAGTCCTGGCAGTTCGACGGGAGCCGCGGGGCAGCCGACGGCCGCCGGATCCGGCTCTGGTCCGGCCACCGTCTCCGGGTCCGCCGTGCGCAGGGCGCCGACCAGGCGGCGCAGGCCGGCGAGGGTCTCGCGGCTCGCCGTCTCGATCTCGGTGAGGGCCTGGCGGGCCGCCTCGGGCTGCGTCGCGATCACGCGCCGGGCGGCGCCGGCCTGGAGGGCGACGATGCCGATGCTGTGGGCGACCGTGTCGTGCATCTCTCGGGCTATCCGGAGGCGTTCGCTGGTGACGGCCTGCTCTGTGGCCTGTGCGCGGCTCCGTTCCGCGTACTCCCGGGCCTGCCCTTCCGAGCGGCCGAGGAGCCAGGCCACGAGGGCGGTCAGGGCGACGGCCAGGGTGCTCGTGGTGCCGGCTTCCCAGCCGGCGAGCAGACGGACGGCCACGTAGACGACCAGCAGGCCTTGAGCGAGCAGGAGCGCCCGCCAGGCTTCGCCGCGGGGGCGGGCGGCGGCGATGGCGTACAGCGCGACGTCGACCGCGAGGTACTGGGCGAAGGGGATGGCGTCGACGCCGAGGGGGGTGGCGGCGATGACCGAGGCGACGAGGAAGTGGTTGAGGGCGGCGGTCGGACGCCGGGCGAGGAGTGCGCCGCCGCGCAGGGTGACAAGGGTGGCGACGGCCAGCATGGTGAGGCCGTCCCAGCGCAGGATGATGAAGCCGGGGAAGACGTCCGGCTCGTCCTGGCCGGGCACGCGGATCCGGAGGAGGGCGGTGAAGGCGATGCCCGCACCCCAGGCGACGGCGGCCCACCCGCCCGGCGTGACCCTTTTGAAGAACTGTGCTGACGGGGTGGCGGACATGCGGTGATCGTAGAGGGCGGTCACCGGCCCGGACATCGGACCGGGGGTGTACGACCTGGGGTGACAGGACCCCCGGGCGATTGTCCGTGCTGGTCCGATGCCCGGCGCGGGTCCCGGGCGGCACGGTGGTTCCCATGATCGAAGTCAGGGAACTCACCAAGCGCTACGGCGCCACGACCGCCGTCGACGCGCTCACCTTCACCGTCCGACCGGGCCGGGTCACCGGATTCCTCGGCCCCAACGGCTCGGGCAAGAGCACCACGTTGCGGATGATCCTGGGCCTGCACGCGCCGACCAGCGGTTCGGTGACGGTCGACGGCCGGCCGTTCACGGACAGGCCGCGCGGCCTGCGGCACGTCGGCGCGCTCCTCGACGCCGGGGACGTGCACGGGGGCCGGACCGCACGGTCCCATCTGGCGGTCCTGGCCCGCAGCAACCGCATCCCGCTCTCCCGGGTCGACGAGGTCCTGGAGGAGGTCGGGCTCGTGGCGGCGGCCAGGCGCCGGATCGGCGGGTACTCGCTGGGCATGCGGCAGCGGCTCGGCATCGCCGGCGCGCTGCTGGGCGACCCGCCGGTGCTGCTGTTCGACGAGCCGCTGAACGGCCTCGATCCGGAGGGCGTGAAGTGGGTACGGGGACTCTTCCGGCGGCTGGCCTCAGAGGGCCGCACCGTCTTCGTGTCGAGTCATCTGATGACGGAGATGGAGCACACGGCGGACGAGCTGGTGGTCATCGGCCGGGGCGCGCTCATCGCGGCGGAGAGCCTGTCCGAGTTCGCCGCGCGGGGCAGGCGCCTGAGCGTGACGGTCGGCACTCCGGACCGGGCGCGCCTGACGGCGCTGCTGCTCGGGGAGGGCGCGGAGGTCGAGGAGGAGGCCGGTCTGCTGACGGTGACCGGTCTTCCGGCGGCCCGCATCGGCGAACTGGCCCTGGAGCACCGGGTGCTGCTCGACCAGCTCACCACCCGTACGGCCTCCCTGGAGGAGGCGTTCATGGAACTGACCGCCGACAGCGTCGAGTACCTGGCAGGAGACGCCCGATGACGACCCTCGATGTTCGCGTGGCCTCCGTGGTGGAGCCCCGTGCCCGTTTCCGTGACCTGGTGGGGTCGGAGTGGCTGAAGCTGTGGTCGCTGCGCTCGACGGGCTGGTCGCTGCTGCTCGGCGCGCTCGCCGTGGTCGCCTTCAACTTCGGCACCGCCTGGGACCACTACCGCTACTGGCTCCAGTACGACGAGGCGAGCCGGGCCGGGTTCGTGGCGAACGGCATGGCGCTGTGGGACGCCTTCACGTACAACGCGGCGCTGGTCCTGATCCTCGCCTCGGCCGCCATGGGGGCGGTCGCGGTCGTCGGCGAGTACGGCAGCGGACTGATCCGCACGACGTTCACGGCGGTACCGGACCGGGGCTCGCTCATGGCCGCGAAGGTGCTGGTCGTGACGGTGGTGCAGACCCTCTTCGGGGCGGTGGCCTCGGGCGCGTCGTTCTGGTCGACGCAGGCGATGCTGTCGGCCCGGGACATCGGGCTGCCGATCACCCACCCGGGCGCGCTGCGCATCGTCGTGGCCTCGGCCCTTCTCGCCCCGGTGTGCGCCGTGGCGGGGATGGCGGTCGGCGCTCTGCTGCGCAAGAGCGCGGTCTCGATCGTCGGCGCGTTCGTCCTGCTCCTGCTGCTGCCCGCGGTGCTCACGGAACGGCGTCATCTGAGCGCGGTCCTCGCGCACGCGACACCGCTGCACGCCTGGCAGCGGCTCGGGGACGCGGGACCGGCCGTCCAGGAGCCGTTCCCGTGGTCGACGGGCGGCGCGTGGCTGGTGTTCGCGCTGTGGGCGCTGGGCGGGGCCGTGGTGACGGTCCTCGCGGTGCGGCGCCGGGACCAGTAGCGGTCACAGGGAGCGCCGCAGCCGGCGGCGGACGAGGTGCTCGTGGACGAGGCGCCCGGCGAGGGCGCCTCCGTACACGACGAAGCCGACGCCGACGAGCCAGGACTGCAGGACGAGGACCGTGCCGAACTGGCCGTACGTCACGGCGTTCGAGGCGATCAGCGGGGAGAAGACGAGCTGCGAGAAGATCCGCAGCCCGAGCAGGCCGAGCGCGGTGAGGACGGCGCCGGGGGCGAGGGCGCGCCAGCGGATGCGGCCGCAGAGCAGGAAGCGCTGCGACCACCAGAAGAAGACGAAGGTGCCGAGGACGTCGCCGAGGGCGACGACGACGGTGACGCCGGCGGGCGCCCGGTCGGGTGCGGGGAAGGCGACGAAGAGCAGCAGGGCCGCGACGAGGACCGCGAGCCAGACGACGTGCCGCCACATGGTGTGCCAGCGGGCGGTGGGGAGGTCCCAGACCCGCTCGTACCCGGTCTGTACGGCGGATCCGAAGGTGACGCCGAAGGCGGCGAGGGCGGCGAGGCCGAAGGCGGTGGTGCGTTGCAGGGCCTGTCCCGGCTGGCCGAAGAGCCGCTCGACCTGCTCCTCGGAGACGTCGGACACGCCGAGGCCCTGCACGAGCCAGCGGGCGAAGCCCTTGCCGCTGGCGAGGTCGGCCGCGGCGACGACGATGAGCAGCGGGACGAGGGTGAGCAGGCTGAGCGCCGCGAAGCCCATGGCGCGGTGCATGAGTTCCATGGCCCGGCCGCGGCTCCAGGCGAGGCCGACGGAGGAGGCGAGCACGCGCGCGTGGAGCCGCGCGAACCAGTGGCCGTGTTCGTCGGGGGCACCGTCGCGCGGCGGACCGGGTGTGGAGGGCATGCCTGGTGAAGTACCCGGCCGGGCGCCGGCGCATCGCAGGGATGCGGCCGAACGGATGACGTGAGCAGGCGCGGCGATGGGAGGGGAGCGGGCGGGTCTGTGGTGGGGCGTCGGCCGGCGCGGGTGGGTGTGTGGTGGACCGTCAGCCGGCGTGGCGCGGGCGGGCGGCCGGGCCCGGGCGGACGGTGACGTCGCGGGGTGAGAGGACGGCCCGCTCCTCGCCCTCGCACTGGACGACGACGCGGACGGGGGCGCCGCAGTCGGTGTGCCGGATGTCGAGGACCGGGCCCTCGGGCTCGGCGGCGTGGGTGTCGCCCCACTGCTTGAGGGCGAGGAGCACGGGCCAGAGGTCGACGCCCTTGCGGGTGAGCCGGTACTCGTGGCGGGTGCGGGCGCCGGGTTCGCGGTAGGGCTCGCTGCGCAGGACGCCGGCGGCGACGAGTTTGCGGAGCCGGTCGGCGAGGACGGCCTCCGAGAGGCCGAGGTGCTGGCGGAACTCGTCGTACCGGCGGACGCCGTTGAAGGCCTCGCGCAGGATGAGCAGGCTCCATTTCTCGCCCACGACGTCCAGTGCGCGGCGGACCGGGCAGTTCTCCGTATCCGTCTCCAGCCAGTTCATCCGCCCACTGTAGCCACCTGGCTCTGCCGTTGACAGTCAGCCGACACGGAAGCTAGCTTCGCTGTACAGAGTCAGCTGGTGAGCGGAGTGGAGTGGTGATGGGGCGGTCACGCACGGTCGAGTGGGAGGACGCCGGGGCCACCGCGCGGGCCGCGATGTCGATGGAGGGCATCGACTTCCTGCGGGAGATGGTGGCGGGACGGCTGCCCGGGCCGCCGATAGCCGCCCTGCTCGGCTTCACCCTGGAGGAGGTCGAGCCGGGGCGCGCCGTGTTCGCGATGGAACCGGGCGAGGAGCACTACAACCCGATCGGGAGCGTGCACGGCGGGGTCTACGCGACGCTGCTCGACTCGGCCGCCGGCTGCGCGGTGCACAGCACGCTCCCGCGCGGCATGGCGTACACCTCGCTCGACCTGTCGACCCGGTTCCTCCGCCCGGTCACGATGGACACGGGCAAGATCCGGGCCGTGGGCACGGTCCTCTCACAGGGGCGCCGCACGGCCCTCGCGGAGGCGGGCCTGTACGACGCGGAGGACCGGCTCCTCGCTCACGCGACGAGCACCTGCATGCTCTTCCCGGTTCCTTCGTAGCCGTCTTTCAGCGGCTGCCGGGGGCCGGGCGGGTGCGGGTGCAGCCGTCCGGAGCCACATCCGGGACACCGCTGGCCTGGAGGGCGGCACTCACCAAGGTGGCGAGCAGGTCGATGTCCGAGCCCATGTCCAGACGGACCGTCACCCAGCCGGATCCGGCCCGCAGCCGGACCGCGCTCGACCCGAGGAGCGCCGGGCGCAGCTTCGCGACCATGGCGCGGGTGAGGTGGACGTCCGCCTCGTGCTCGCCGTGGAAGTGGACGATCTCCTGCGTCCCGGTGCCCAGTCCGAGCTCGGCGCCGCAATGGGCGCGGCCGGGGGTCAGCGAGGGCCAGCTCATCAGACGTTCACTGGCATGCCTGGCCGTGTTCATACGAGGAGCGTGCCGGGCGCGGGGGCCGTGCACAAGCGTCCTGCCGCAACAATCCCGCCGCGGCGCAAAACAGGTCGTCGGCGGGGGTGGTGTGACCGTGCGTCACGGCAGCGCGCGGGAAGGATGTGACTCGGTGTCACGGTCCGGGGCGGGCACGGACGCGGGCCGCGAGGACGGCGACGTCGTCCTCCGCGTGGTGCGCGTCGAGGCGCCGGAGCACCTCCTCGACGACCCGCTCGGGGCCGCAGTCCCCGGGGAGCCGGAGGGCGGCGAGACGGGCGAGCGACACGTCGATGTCCTCCCCGCGGCGTTCGACGAGGCCGTCGGTGAAGATCAGCAGGGTCTCGTCGGGGGTGAGCGGGCGCGTGGTGGGTTCGTAGCCTCCGACGCCGGTGCCCAGCGGCGGTCCCACCGGGAGGTCGACGAGCTCCGCGGAGCCGTCCGCGCCGAACACGGCGGGCGGCAGGTGCCCGGCGTTGGCGAAGGTCGCGGTGCCGCGGGACGGATCGACCTGGACGAGCAGACAGGTGGCGGGGCGGCGGGCGTCGTCCTCGGCGACCACCGAGTCGAGGTGGCGCAGCACCCGGTGCGGCGGCAGATCGGTCGAGGCGACCTCGCGGAGCGCGGCGCGGTAGGCGTTCATGTCGACGGCCGCGTCGAGGCCGTGGCCCATCACGTCGCCCACGACGAGGAGGCTGCGGCCGTAGTGAAGGCGTACGGTCTCGAACCAGTCGCCGCCGACGAGCGCGCGCGGGCCTGCCGGAAGGTAGCTGCCCGCGACCTCCAGGTTGGGGTGCGGCCGGCCCGGTTCGGCGACGAGGGCGCGCTGGAGGTGGAGGGCGGTGTCCTCGGTGGCGGCGAGCCGGCGGGCGTGACCGAGGTGCCGGGCGGCGAGCCGGGCCACGTGCTGGAGCACCGCGACCTCGTCGGCGGAGAACCCGGGCCCGCCCCGTCTGACGATGACGGTGCCCATGGGTCGCCCACCGGGGACGGCGAGGGGTACGGCGAGGCTGGGGGCCGTGTCGGCGCCGGCGCCGGGTGCGAGAGGCCTGCTGCCGCCGGTGGCCTTGTCGCTGCGCGTGGCGGCCCTGCCGCCGCCGGTGGCGGCCGTCGGCGCCGTGCTGCCGATCCCGGCGCCGGCCGCTCCCGCCAACGCCACCCGGCGGATCGGGCCTCCCGGTTCGTCGAGGAGGTCGACCGTGACGGAGCCGTGCAGGTGGCGGGCGAGCAGGGACGCGAGTTCGCGGCACGTGGTCGTCTCGTCGAGCGTCGTGCCGATCTCGCCGATCGCCTGCTCAAGGGCGCGTGCCCTGGTCAGGAGGGCCTCGTCCCGTTCCGTCACGACACCTCCACCGCCGTGCGGGCATCCGGGTGCCACACCCGGTCCCCCCATTGCACCAGCGCCCGGCGTCACACGCGCGGCACGGGGCTCTCGCGGGACGGTTGTGCGCCGGTGGCCGATCTGATCAAGTACACCTGAGGCTACTGGCCAGTAAGAGTTTTCGCTTCCCGGGGGGACAGCCATGACGACCGGATTCTTCACCTCCGTCGACGACGTCGCCGAACGGCTCGCCACGACCGGCTACCTGGCGTCGCCGGCCGTGGCCACCACCGTGTTCCTCGCCGACCGGCTGGGCAAGCCGCTGCTCGTCGAGGGCCCGGCCGGCGTCGGCAAGACGGAGCTCGCCAAGGCCGTCACCGCGGTCACGGGCGCGCGCCTGGTCCGGCTGCAGTGCTACGAGGGCGTCGACGAGTCCCGCGCGCTGTACGAGTGGAACCACGCCAAGCAGCTGCTGCGCATCACGGCAGGGCGGGGCGAGACCTGGGACGAGACCCGGACGGACATCTTCGGCGAGGAGTTCCTGCTCCCCCGGCCGCTGCTCACCGCCATCCGGTCCGAGGAGCCGACGGTGCTGCTCATCGACGAGACCGACAAGGCCGACGTCGAGGTGGAGGGGCTGCTCCTGGAGGTCCTCGGCGACTTCCAGGTGACCGTGCCCGAACTCGGCACGATCACCGCGACGCGACGGCCGTTCACCGTGCTCACCTCGAACGCGAGCCGCGAGCTGTCCGAGGCGCTGCGCCGGCGCTGTCTCTTCCTGCACATCGGCTTCCCCGAGGAGGAGCTGGAACGCCGGATCGTGACCCTCAAGGTCCCCGGCCTCGACGCCGCCCTCGCCGCGTCCGTCGTCCGGGTCGTGGGGGCGCTGCGGGCGATGGACCTGCGGAAGGTGCCGTCCGTGTCGGAGACGATCGACTGGGCCCGCACGCTGCTCGCGCTCGGCGCGGACCGGCTGGACGAGCGGGTCGTACGGGAGACCCTCGGCGTCCTCCTCAAGCACCGGGAGGACATCGTGAAGGCGGCGGCCAAGCTCGACCTGGACGCGGTGTGAGCCGGGCGGACGGCGCGGGCCCGGTGGGTACGGCCGGGGCTGCGGGAAGCCCGGCGGACGCGGCCGGCACCTCCGGGGCCGTCGCGCGGATCACCGGGCTCGTCGCGGCGCTGCGTGCGCACGGGTTCGGGATCGGGACCGGTGAGACCGTGGACGCGGGGCTGGCCCTCGAAGCCGTCGGCTTCGCCGACCGGGAGCGCGTCCGGGAGGCGCTGGCGGCGACGCTGCTCCACGGAGAGGGCCAGCGAACGGTGTTCGACCAGGTCTTCGACCTGTACTTCCCGCTCGGCGCCGCTCCGGAGTCGGCCGAGGCGTACGAGAACACCGCCACGGACCTCGCCGCGCTCCGGGACCGGCTGGCGGAGGCCCTCACCGCCGGGGACGGCGCCGCGCTCGACCGGCTTGCCGCCGAGGCGGTGGGCGGGTTCGGCGGCTACGGCTCCGGTCCGGAGTCGGACGGCTGGTCCTCGTACCAGACGCTCTCCCGGCTGCGGCCCGAGACGCTGCTCGCCCGGGTGCGCGACCGGCTGCGGGCGGCGGCCACGGCCGAGGACCCCGAGTTCACCGAGCGGCTCCTCGACGACGAGATCCGGCGGCGTATCGAGGCCTTCCGCGAACGGGTGCGGACCGAGGCCCGGCGGCGCGTCGCCGAGCGGCAGGGCCGTGACCGGGTCGCGCGGCGGGCGGTCGCGGGGACGGCGGACGGCGTGGACTTCCTGCTGGCCGGGCGGGCGCAGCTGGACGAGCTGCGGCGTACGGTACGGCCGCTGGCGCGGAAACTGGCCACCCGGCTCGCGGCGCGGCGGCGCCGGGCGGCGCGCGGGGAGATCGATCTGCGGCGGACCCTGCGCGGCTCGCTGTCGACCGGGGGCGTGCCGGTGCGGCCGGTCCTGCGACGACGTCGCCCCCGCCGTCCCGAACTGGTCCTGCTGTGCGACGTGTCGGGGTCGGTGGCGGGCTTCGCGCAGTTCACGATGCTGCTCGTGCAGGCCTTGCACGACCAGTTCAGCCGGGTACGGGTCTTCGCGTTCGTCAACCGGGTGGACGAGGTGACCGGGCTGATCGCGCGGGGCGCGGCGGACCCCGCGGGGCTGGGCGACCGCATCCTCGCGGAGGCGGAGCTCACCGGGTGGCACGGGCAGAGCGACTACGGGACGGCGCTCGGGGAGTTCGCCGAGCGGTACGCGGAGGCGGTCGGCCCGCGCACGGTGGTCTTCGTCCTCGGCGACGCCCGTACGAACGGTGCCGACCCGAACCTCTCGGCGCTGCGTCTCATCGCGGACCGTGCCCGCCGGGTCCACTGGCTCAACCCCGAGCAGCCCTCGCTCTGGGGCACCGGCGACTCGGTGGCGCCGGCGTACGCCGATCTCGTGGAGATGCGCCCGTGCCGGAACGCCCGCCAGCTGGGGGCGCTGATCGGCCGGCTGCTCCCGGTGTGAGCACCGGGGCTCCGCTCCCCCGCCCCATCCCGTCGACCGTTGACCATCGACCGGAGACCGGAGACCGGCTCCCGGCTCCCGGCTCCCGGCTCCCGGCTCCCGGCTCCCCAGCGTGGCACGATCGGTCCATGGCCAACGGATCCGACCTACCCGAGACCGACCTCCCGCGCGGGATCGGCGCGCCCGCGACGCGCGCGCTCGTCGCCGCCGGGTACACCACACTCGCCCAGCTCGCCGACGTGCCCGCCGCCGAGCTCGCGGCCCTGCACGGAGTGGGCCCGAAGGCCCTTCGGGTGCTCGGCGAGGCGCTCGCGGAGCAGGGTCTTTCGCTGGGCTGAGCACCGGCCGGTTGTACGAGGGGCGGGCCCTCGAACTAGCGTGGCCTCCATGGAACTCTTGGGAGAGATCACGGCCGACCGCCCGCTGTTCGTCCTCGCCGTCAAGGAGGAGGCGCAGTTCCTCGACACGGAGCTGCCCGTCCTGCTCACCGGCATGGGCAAGGTCAACGCGGCGACCGCCCTGGCGAGCGTCCTCGGCCGGGGCCCGAAGCCGTCCGGGATCGTGAACCTCGGGACGGCCGGGGCCCTGCGGCCGGGCTGGACCGGGACGCACGTCGTCGGCACCGTGGTCCAGCACGACCTGGACGGCGAGCTGCTCGCCACGCTGACCGGCGAGACGTACGGGGCCCCGCTGACGCTGCCCGACGGCGGTGACGTGGTCCTGGCCACCGGGGACACGTTCGTCTCGGACGAGGCGGCCCGCGCCCGGCTCGCGGTGCGCGCGCCGCTCGTCGACATGGAGGGGTACGCGCTGGCCACGGCGGCCGAGCTCGCCGGGGTGCCGCTGCGCATCGTGAAGCACGTCAGCGACGAGGCCGGTGACGGCGCGGCGCGCACCTGGCGCGAATCGGTCGCCGAGTGCGCGCGGGCGCTGGCCGACTGGGCGGAGGCGAACACCCCGCACTACCGCTCCTGAGCCCTCCGCGAGACGGAACGCGGACCCCGGGTTCACGTGCGCCGGGCCGGGACACCGAAACGATCCGGCCCGGCCCGGCCCGGCCCGGCACCGATGGACGAACCGTCCTCGGCAGGCCTCCGCCCCGACTCCCCTCCCCCGTCCTGCCGTCCCGCCGCCCGGAACGGCCTTGACAGCGTGGAATGCCGCCTGCCTAAGGTGAGGCGTCCCCGTCCCGCATCCGGACGGGACCGGAACCGGGGGGAGGCTCACGTGCTCGCAGTGATCACCACCGCGCACGCCCCCGCCCGTTCGCGTGCCCGCCTGGTCTGCCGCCGGCACGTCGACTTCTGCCGCACCTCCTCGGCCATCTGTCCTTCCCCTCGCGCCTGACCCCGCCCCGCGTGGGTCCGCGCGTCCCGTGACGTCCCGTCGCCCGGCCCCCTGCAGCCGTGCCCCGCACCGCTGCCGTGCCGTCGCGCGTCCCTGTCGTTCGGAAGGACTCCCATGCCCCGCCCTGCCCTGCACCTGGCCGTCGAGATCGACGGCGACGGTGCCCATCCGGCCGCGTGGCGCCGTGCCGCCCACTCCCCCGGCGAACTGCTGACCCCGCGTCGGCTCGCCCGGGTGGCGGCCGTCGCCGAGAACGCCGGGTTCACCCTGGTCACCCTGGAGGACTCGATCCTCCCGCCCGGGGCCGACGGCGGCTCCGGTCCCGTGGGACGGATCGGCGCCGTGGAACGGGCCGCGTTCGTGGCCGCGTCGACGAGCGTCCTCGGCGTGGCGCCGGTCGTGGCGACCACGTACGCCGAGCCGTTCCACGTCTCCTCGCAGCTCGCCTCGCTCGACCACGTCTCGGCCGGCCGGGCCGGCTGGGTGGTGGGGGCCGAGGAGGATCCAGCCGCCGCGCGCGCCTGGGGACGGCCGGTCGTCGAGGGCGCGGACGCGCTCGCCCGTGAGGCCCGTGACGGCCTCCGTGTCGTACGGGACCTGTGGGACTCGTGGGAGGACGACGCGGTGATCCGGTCGGTGGCCACGAGTCGCTATCTGGACCGGTCGCGGCTCCACGCGGTCGACTTCGTCGGGGAGACGTACTCCGTGAAGGGCCCGTCGATCGTGCCGCGTCCGCCGCAGGGCCGTCCCGTGGTCCTCGCCCGCCCGGGGCTCGTCCCGGCCGGTCTCGCCGACGTGGCGCTGGTCGGCGGGGCGACGCCCGCCGAGGCGGGAGAGGCCGCGAGGGCGGCCGGCGCGCCGCTCGCGTTCGCCGAGGTCGAGGTCGCCCTCGACACCCCCGGTGAGTCGGCCCGGGAGCGGATCGCCGACCTGGAGCGGTACTCCCCCTGGCAGCCCGGCCCGAACCGGCTGCGGTACACCGGCCCCGCGGCGGGTCTGGTGGACCTCCTGGCGGAGCTCGCCGGACAGGTCGACGGCGTGCGGCTACGACCGCTCGTCCTCGACGAGGACCTGGCGGTGCTGTCCCGTCTCGTGCTGCCCGAGCTGTTCGTCCGCCGCCTCGCCGCCCGCCCGCTGCCGGGCACCACCCTGCGTACCTCCCTGGGCCTCCCCCGGCCCCTCAGCCGCTTCACGACCGACGGCGCCGCCACGCCCGTCCGGGAGGAGACCCGATGACCCGAACCGACGCGAACGACGTTCCCCGCCCGGACGCCCGGCTGCACTTCGGGGTGTTCTTCCAGGGCGTCAACCACTGGACGATCTGGTCGGACCCCTCCAGCGGCTCCCAGATCGATCCGGCGACCTTCCTGAAGGTGGCGAGGACCGCCGAGCGCGGGCTCTTCGACGCGTTCTTCCTCGGGGACGGCCTGCGGCTGCGCGAGTCGGAGGGCGGCATCCACGAGCTGGACGTCGCCGGCCGGCCGGACTCGATCACCCAGCTCTCCGCGCTCGCCGCCGCGACCGAGCGGATCGGTCTCGTCTCGACGTCCAACACGACCTTCAACGAGCCCGGCGACCTCGCCCGGCGGCTCGCGGGTCTCGACCTGCTCTCCGGCGGCCGCGCCGGCTGGAACGTGGTGACCACGCACAACGCCTGGACCGGCGAGAACTTCCGCCGCGGCGGCTTCCTCGACCACGCCGACCGGTACCGGCGCGCCGAGGAGTTCCTCACGGTCGCGCGGGCCGTGTGGAACGGCTGGGCGGAGGGCGCCGTCGCCGCTTCCGCCGACGCCCGTTCCTGGTCGGTGCCGGGTGCGGTGGGACGCGTACGGTCGCGGACCGACCACTTCGACGTCGATCTGGCGCCGACCCTGCCGCGCAGCGCACAGGGGCATCCGGTGATCTTCCAGGCGGGCGACTCCGGCGAGGGCCGGGACTTCGCGGCCCGCAACGCGGACGTGATCTTCTCCGCGCACGGTACGGACTTCGACGACGCGCTGGCCTTCGCCGAGGACGTCCGGGGCCGGCTGCGGGCGGCCGGGCGGCCGGAGGACGCCCTGCGGATCCTGCCGGGCACGGAGATCGTCATCGGGGCCACCGAGAAGGAGGCGGAGGAGAAGGCCCGCTGGGTCCGCCTGGAGCAGGTCACGCCCGCCGTCGCGCTGGGCATCGCGAGCCGGCTGTGGGGCTTCGACCTGTCCGGGCGGGACGCGGACGGGCCGCTGCCGGCCGAGGACCCGGTGGTCGCCGAGTACGACGGGAAGTTCGGCACCCGTCAGCTGGGCGAGACCCTGGACACCGTGGCCGAGTGGCGGGCGAAGGCCGACGCCAACGGCTGGTCCCTGCGCGAGACGGTCATCGAGCTCGGTCCGCAGCGCGGTCACGTCGGCACCCCGGCCGGACTCGCGGAGGAGTTCGCCCGGTTCGCCCGGCACGGCGCCGTCGACGGCTTCAACATCTCGCCGTACCTGGTGCCGGACGGACTCGACGACATCGTCGACCTGCTCGTGCCGGAGCTCCAGGAGCGGGGCGTGTACCGGACGGCGTACACGGGCACGACGCTCCGGGAGCACCTGGGGCTCGCGCCGGCGGTCTGACACGGGGGCCGGGGCGGGGACACCGCCTCGGCTCCTGCGGCTTCACCCCAGCGGCAGTTCCAGGAAGGCCGGCGCGTCCTGCGGAGAGCTGACGACGGTCTGCGTCCACGTGACGGATGCGTCGCCGTACAGCGGGTCCTTGCTGTCGACGACCAGCATCAGACGGTGTCCCGTGTCGATGTCGTACGCGGCGGCCTGGAGCCTCCAGGTCACGGTGCGGTCCTGGTCGGGCGTCAGCCCGTACACGCTGAGCGGCTCGTGGGTGATGATCCGGGCCGTGCCGTCCTCGGCGACGTCGAAGAGGTGGGCGACGAGGCAGGCGGAGGCGGCCGTGGAGCGGACCGTGAGGCGCAGGCGCGGCACCCCGCGGATCCGGCGGCCGGCCGTGCCCTCGCCCTCCGGGGCGGTGAGCGGGGCGGTGGTCCAGACGACGGCGTGCCGGCGGTCGATCTTGCGGGTGTCGTAGGTCTTGGGGCTGCCGGCCCGTTCCGCCTGGCCGGTCTTCATGAGGCCGTCCATGACGGTGGCCTCGGTGTCCACGCCCGCGAGGTACGCGCGGCGCCAGCCGGTGACCTCCGAGGGCGCCGACGTCTCGCCCGCGGGCAGGAGCCGGCCGTCGGTGCCGCCCGCGCCGTCGCCGGTGAGGCCGAGGACCTCGACACCCGCCGTGACCCGGCTCCAGTCGGCGCGGCTCTCCCGGCGGGCCTCCTCGACGATGCGGCGCTCGCCGGTCGGCTCGCCCGTGCCGGGGTCCAGGACGGGTGCGGTGACGTACGTGAACATGACCTCGTTGCAGACCTGTTCCCAGTCCTCCACCCCGTTGCGCTCGCCCTTGAGGTGGTGGTCGAGCCAGGCGTACGCCTCGGCCAGGGGGAGGTTCGGTCTTCCGGGCTCCGTGCCGACGAGTCCCGGGCCCTCGGGGGCGGCGTGGTCGCCGATCCAGAGGTTGAGCCGCTTGGGGACGTCGAGGCCCTCGAAGGTCCGCAGGAGCTGGTTGACGGCGAAGAGGCCCTCGTGCCAGGTGTTCGAGAAGAAGGTCGGGGTCTCGTTGTCGTTGGTGAGGTGGAGGTACGACTCGGGGGCGCGCAGCCGGCCCCATTCGACGACCCGGTCGAGGTTCCGGTCGGCCAGGAAGTCGGCGAGGACCTCCTGGTTCCTCGCGTCGAACTTGGTCTCCACCGGGCCGCCGGTGAGCGCCAGGAGTGCCTTCACGGCCGCGAGGTGGCGGGTGCCGTGGTCGTAGAGGCTGGTGGCGAGGTTGCCCCAGGTGCTGAGGGCGACGACGGCGGTGACGCGGTCGTCGTGGGCGGCGACGAGCTGGCTGATGCCGGAGCCGTAGGACTCGCCGAGGAAGCCGATCGCGCTCGGGGCGAGGTGATCGGTCGCGAAGTCGATGACGGCGGAGCCGTCGGCCCAGTCGTGGGGTCCCGCGACGTCGACGAAGCCCTCGGAGGTGGAGGGCAGTCCGGGGATGCCGAGGCCGCGGGGCGTGTAGGCGAGGACGTGGTGGCCCCTGCGGGCCAGGTCGAGGTACGCCCGGAGGAACAGCGGCCAGCCGAAGGGGGTCCAGCCGGCCGGGACGACCACCAGCGGGTGGGGGCCGGGGCCGAGCTGCCGGAGGCTGAGGGCGGAGAGCCGGATGCCGTCCGTGGCCTCGATGCGGTGGTACGCGGGCAGGGCGCGGCTCCGTACCTCCTCGACGTCCGCGGCGAGTTCGGCGGGGAGCAGGGCCTCGGGTCCTTCGCCGGTGCCGTTCAGGAGCGCGGTCGTGAGGGTCTGGCCGAGCCGGACGACGTCGGGGTCGACGGTGCCGTCGGGGGCCCAGAGGCCGCGGCCGGAGAGGCGGGAGGCCTCGGCCGCGGTGAGGCCCGCCGTGATGCCCGGGAAGCCGGGGAATTCTTCGGACGATCCGTTGGCGAAGGGACTGGCCTGGGGCACGTGCATCCGTTCCTCTCGACTGGGCTGCCGGCGGTCCGCTCTGCGGACGGTCGCAAGCCTCACGTACCGGGAACGGAGCGACCAGAGCGCACGAACGGCGCACAGGACGCGCAACCGGGCGTCAACGGCACAAGCCGCCCCCTGCGGGTGGTTCGGGAGGTCACGGCCGGCGCCCGTCGGGCGGCTCCGGTGGGTCCGGCGCGGTCGCGTCAGGCGGTCTCCGGCGGGCGGACCACGAGGACGGCGGCCACGTCGTCGTCGAGGCCGCCCGCCCCGTAGGCGGCGAGGTCGCGGTGGAGGAGCTCGGGAAGCTCCGCGGCCGGCTGCCGGGCCCAGCCGCGCAGGCGCAGCTCCAACGGGTAGAAGGTGCCGGCCCGGTCGCGGGTCTCGCTGACGCCGTCGGTGTAGAGGAGCAGCCGGTCGCCCGGGCCGAAGGGCACCTCCTCGATCCGGTGGTGGTTGTCGGCGAGGCCCGCGAGGTTGACCGGCAGGGAGGGGTCGGCGAAGTGCACGGGCTCGACGCCGCTCCTGCGCTGGAGCAGCGGGGCGGGGTGGCCGCAGCTGAGGAGCCGTGCGACGTCACGGCCGTCGGGGAGCTCCACCAGGACCACGGTGGCGAAGCGTTCGGCGGCGTCGGAGTCCGGGTCCCAGGCGCCGTAGCGGGCGAGGCCCTCGTCGAGCCGGTCCGCGAGGTCCGCGAGGTCGCGCGCCTCGTTGACGGCGGCGCGGAAGGAGCCGAGCAGGACGGAGGCGGTCTCGACGGCGCCGAGGCCCTTGCCCTGGACGTCGCCGAGCATGACGCGCACCGCGCCGGGGATCCTGACGGCCTCGTAGAAGTCGCCTCCGATCCTCGCCTTGGCCGCGGCCGCGACGTACAGCAGATGCAGTTCGAAGCGGCCGAGGCGCTCGGGCAGCGGGCGCAGGACGACCCGCTGGACGACCTCGGCGACGGCGGTGACCTCCTGCAGGTCCCGCTCGTAGCGGGTCCTGACCCGGCTGACCCAGGCCGCGACGGCGGTCGCGGCGGCGATGACGGCCTCGCTGGCGAGGAGCTCGGAGGGGGACGTCACGTCCCTGGTGGGGTTGAGGAGCAAGCGGGCGGCCATGGCGAGCAGCCCGATGCCGATGGTCCCGCGCACGCTCCAGGTGACGGCGGCGAGCGCGGGTGCGGCGACGAGGAGCCGGTCGAAGCGCTCCCGGTCCGGGGTGAGCAGGTCGGCGAGGACCGTCAGGGCCAGGACCAGGAAGGGCAGGGCGCGACCGAGGTTGAACTGGGTGCGCGTCGCCGTGCCGGGAGGCGGGCGGTGACCGGCTGCGGGCATCTCATGATCGTACGCAGGGCTGTCGGCGGCGCCCGGGTGGCGCGGGCTCCGGGCGTGTCCCGCCGCGGTCCGGGCGGCCGGGGAGGGCGAGCGCGGCGGGGAGGGCGAGCGCGGCGATGGCCGCCAGGGCCGGGAGGGCGGCGCCCCGGGCCGGTACGAAGCCGCCGTCCGGGACGAGGGCGAGGAGCAGGGTCGCGGTGGCGACGCCGAGCGCGGGGCCGACGTTCATCACCGTCTGCTGGAGGCCGCCGGCGACGCCGGCGTGGGCCTCGGGGGCGCGGTGCACGACGACGGAGGTCGCGGTGACCATGAGCGTGACGAACCCGGCGCCGATGAGCGCGGACGCACCGCCGACGGCGGCCGCGCCGGCCGTCTCGTCGAGTCGGGAGAGCAGCGTGACCCCGAGCGCGAGCAGCGCGGCCCCGGTGGTCGCGGTGCGCCGGGGCCCGAAGCGGCGCTGGAGCGACGGGCAGAGCAGCGCGCCGGGGACCATGAGGACGGCGAGGGGGAGGAAGCGCAGCGCGCAGGCGAGGGGGTCGAGCCCCTGGACGT
Source organism: Streptomyces nymphaeiformis (assembly GCF_014203895.1). Taxonomy (GTDB): domain Bacteria; phylum Actinomycetota; class Actinomycetes; order Streptomycetales; family Streptomycetaceae; genus Streptomyces; species Streptomyces nymphaeiformis. The sequence goes on from NZ_JACHJY010000007.1 coordinate 282,463, forward strand.
CCTGGAGGAAGTACGTGACCACGAAGAGCGCGCCGGAGAGGGCGGCCGAGGCCGCGAGGAGCACGGCGAGCCCCGCGACGACCGGCACGCTCCGGAGCAGCGCCGGGGGCAGCAGGGGGTCCACGACCCGCCGCTCGTGCCGCGCGAAGGCCGCCCCGGCGGCGAGGGCCGCGCCGCAGGCGAGCAGGGCGGTCCCGCCGCCTCCGGGGCGGGACGCCTGGTCGAGCCCGTGAACGAGCAGCCCGAGCGCGGCGGCGAGCAGGAGGGCGCCGAGCGGGTCGAGCCCGGCGGGGCGGGACTTCGGGCGTTCGGGCGCGTGCGCCGGGCGGTCGTCCCGCGTTGTCAGGGCCAGCAGCCCGATCGCCAGGGTCGGGGGCACTCCGAGGAGGAAGACCGCGCGCCAGCCGTACGAGGAGACCAGGGCGCCGCCGATGACGGGGCCGGTCGCGGCGGCGAGGCCGATGGCGGCGGTGCGGACGGCGATCGGGGTCGCGAGCCGCTCGGGCGGGAAGGCGGTGCGGAGCATGCCGAGGGTGGCGGGCTGGAGGAGCGCCCCGCAGACGCCCTGGAGCACGCGCAGAGCGATCACGGCGCCGATGCCGGGTGCCAGGGCGATCCCGGTGGAGGCGGCGGCGAAGCCGAGGGCGCCGACGGCGAAGACCCGGCGGTGGCCGTACCGGTCGCCGAGGCGGCCCGCGAGGACGAGGAGGCTCGCGACGGCGACGAGGTAGCCGGTGCTGGTCCACTGCACCTGGCCGACCTGGGCGTGCAGGTCGCGTTGGAGGGCGGGCTGGGCGACGGTCAGGACGGTGCCGTCGAGGGCGACGACGGCGGCGCCGACGACGCTGCAGGCGAGGGTGCGGTTCACCGGGCGGCACCCCCGAGGTGGGCGTCGAGGGCGGCGGCCAGGAGGGGGCCCGGGTCGTCGCCGCCGGTGGCGAGGCGGAGGCTGCCCCAGTGCCAGAGCTGGGCGATGCCGTGCAGGTTGGCCCAGAGGGCGCCGGCGAGGACGGCGGGGTCGGCCGCCGGGCGGACTCGGGCGACGAGTCCGACGAGGTGGGCGAAGAGCGGCAGGCTGGTCTCGCGCAGTCCGAGCCGGCCGCTCTCCAGCAGGTCGTGCCGGAACATCAGCTCGTACATGCCGCGCCGGGTGTCGGCGTAGTCGAGGTAGACCCGGGCGAGCACCTCGATCCGCTCGCGCGCCGGGGCCCCCTCGGGGTCCTCCTCGGCGACGCGCGCGGCGAGTTCGGCGAAGCCCTGGCGGGCGATGGCGGACAGCAGGTCCAGGTGGGTCGGGAAGTACCGCCGCGGGGCTCCGTGGGAGACGCCGGCGCGGCGGGCGATCTCGCGCAGGGAGAGGGCCTGGGCGCCTTCGGCGTTCACCAGCTCGACGCCGACCCGGACGAGCCGGACGCGCAGTCCGTCCTCGCGGGTGTCTTCGGAAGCGTTCTCGTGCAAGGGCATAGACACTGTCTATCAAGATCGAGTAGACAGTGTCTACCCGACTTCGCGCCGCGATCCGTTACACTGGGCGACAGCGAAGGGGAGTAGCCCTGCGAACCGGTCGTCGACACACTGGAACCCCCGGGTTCCCGGTGACCGGGTCCGCGTACGACGCGGACGGGCGAGACCTTCGGCCAGGCAACAGCCACGTCCGCGTTCTCGTGGGCGTGGTCCGTCATGCCGGGCCGAGTGGTCCTCCCGTCGCCCACCGAGGTGTCGTGCGGAGCCGCGGGGCCCGGACCGAGCAGAGAGCCCCGGTATGCACCTCGACCCCTTGGCGATCCTCACCGCCTTCGGGCTGATCTTCCTCGCCGAGCTTCCCGACAAGACGATGTTCGCGTCCCTCGCCATGGGCACGCGCATGCGTCCGCTGTACGTGTGGATCGGCACCTCCACCGCCTTCCTGGCCCACGTCGCCATCGCGGTGGGCGCCGGCAGCCTGCTCGGGCTGCTCCCGGGCTGGACGGTCAAGCTGGTCTCGGCCCTGATGTTCGGCTTCGGCGCGTTCATGCTGCTGCGCGGCGGGGGCGACGACGACGAGGCCGACGAGGGCGGCCGGACGGTCAGCGGCTTCTGGCCCGTCTTCTCGACCGCGTTCATGGCCGTCTTCATCAGCGAGTGGGGCGACCTGACCCAGATCACCACCGCCAACCTGGCCGCCACCAACGGCACCTGGTCGACGGCGATCGGCTCCTTCGCCGCCCTGACGACGGTCTCCGCCCTCGCCCTGATCGCGGGTCGCTTCATCGCCAAGCGCGTCCCGCTCAAGACCGTGCAGCGCATCGGCGGCGTCTGCATGGCGGGCCTTGCGATCTGGTCCCTGACCGAGGTCTTCACCGGCTGAGCGGCCACCCGCCCCGGCGCACGCCCCTTCCCGCTCCGGGAAGGGGCGTGCGCCGTTCAGGGGCCGGTGGAATCATGCGACGCATGTCCACCACCTCCGAACCGGCCGACCGCCTCGCGGCGTTCGGGAACCAGCTCGTCGACGTGCACCTCTGGCTCCGCGAGGAGCTCGCCCGCCTCCGCGAGGACCTCGACTCCTTCCTCTCCGGCGGCGGCGCCCGCCCCCGCAACCTCCGCGCGCGCTGCCTCGCCTTCTGCACCGCGCTCACCCGCCACCACACCGCCGAGGACCAGGGCGTCTTCCCCGTCCTCGCCGAGACGCATCCGGCGCTGCGGCCCGTGCTCGACGAACTGGCCCGCGACCACGTGCAGGTGGAGGAGATCCTGGTCCGCCTCCAGGAACTCCTCGACACGCTCCCGGCCGAGCCGGGGACCGACCCGGACCCGGCGGAGGTACGGCGGGTGCGCGGCGAACTGGACGGTCTCGTCGCGCTGGTGCAGTCGCACTTCACGTACGAGGAGAAGAAGCTCGTCTCGGCCCTGAACGAGCTCGGCACCCCGCTGCCGGACGACTTCGCGCTCCGCGACCTGACCGGCGGCTGACCATCGGCGGTGCCGGGCGGGCATCCTCGTCCGGCCTCTTGATGAAGCAATGAATCACTGCTTCACTCCTTCCATGCCCTACCGACGCACCCCCGCCGTCCAGGCCCGGCTCGACGCCCAGCGCGGCTCGGTCGTCGACGCCGCCCTCGGACTGCTCGCCGAGCAGGGGTACGCGGGCTGCACGATGGCCGCCGTCGCCGCGCGCGCCGGAATCGCCACGGGCAGCGTGTACCGCCACTTCCCGAGCAAGGCCGAACTCTCCGTCGAGCTGTTCCGGACGGTGGTGAGCCGGGAGGTCGCGGCCGTCTCCGAGGCGGCCGGGCACCCCGGGCACGGATCGGCGGCCGAGCGGGTGGTCGCCGTGATCGAGACCTTCGCCCAGCGGGCCCTGAAGTCGCCGCGCCTGGCCTACGCGCTGCTCGCCGAACCGGTCGACCCGGCCGTGGACGCGGAGCGGCTCGTGTTCCGGCGCGCGTTCCGGGACGTGTTCGCCGCGCGCGTCGAGGAGGGCGTGCGCTCGGGCGAACTGCCGCCGCAGGACGCGGTCCTGACGGCCTCGGCGCTGGTCGGGGCGGGCGCGGAGGCGCTCGTCGGGCCGCTGGCGGAGGGGTCCGTGGGGCCCGAGACCGTACCCGCACTCGTCACGTTCACCCTGAGAGCTCTGGGAGTTCCCGATGCCGCCCACGCATGAGGTCACCAACCAGGTACCGCCGCTGACCGGTTACGACGTCTCCGCCGATCCCGCGCTCCTGGAGGCGCTGCGCCGCGAGGGCGCGGGCTGGGCCGAGGCCGAGGTCCGCGAGCTCGGTGCGAAGGCGGGAGGCGAGGAGGCCCAGGAGTGGGGGCGGCTCGCCGAGCGCCACTCCCCCGTCCTGCACACCCACGACCGGCACGGGCACCGGATCGACGAGGTCGAGTTCCATCCGTACTGGCACGAACTGATGGACACGGCCGTCCGGTACGGGCTGCACGGTGCTCCCTGGCGCGACGAGCGGCCGGGCGCACACGTGGCGCGCGCGGCCAAGGTGTTCGTGTGGGGGCAGGCCGACGCCGGACACCTGTGTCCCGTCTCCATGACGTACGCGGCGGTGCCCGCGCTGCGCGTCCAGCCGGAGCTCGCCGGGGTGTACGAGCCGCTGCTGACCTCCTCCTCGTACGACTTCGGGCTGCGGGTGCCGACGGAGAAGCGCGGGATCATCGCCGGGATGTCGATGACCGAGAAGCAGGGCGGCTCGGACGTCCGGGCGAACACGACCCGGGCGGTGCCGACGGGCGAGCCCGGGCAGTACGCGCTGACCGGCCACAAGTGGTTCACCTCGGCGCCGATGTCGGACGTCTTCCTCACCCTCGCGCAGGCCCCCGGCGGCCTGTCCTGCTTCCTGGTGCCCCGGGTGCTGCCCGACGGCACCCGCAACGCGGTCCGGTTCCAGCGCCTCAAGGACAAGCTGGGCAACCGGTCCAACGCCTCCTCCGAGATCGAGTACGAGGGCGCCCTCGGCACCCTGGTCGGCGAGGAGGGGCGCGGGGTGGCGACCATCATCCGGATGGTCAACATGACGCGGCTCGACTGCGCCATCAGCTCGGCCTCCGGCATGCGGCTCGGGCTCGTGCAGGCCGTGCACCACGCCACGCACCGCGAGGCGTTCGGGGCGCGGCTCGCGGACCAGCCGCTGATGCGGAACGTGCTCGCGGACCTGGCGGTGGAGGCGGAGGCCGCGACGGTCGCGTCGCTGCGGCTCGCCGGTGCGGTGGACCGGGCGGCGCGCGGTGACGCCGAGGAGGAGCAGCTGCGCCGGCTCGGGCTCGCGGTCACCAAGTACTGGGTGTGCAAGCGGGCGCCCGCGCACGCGGCCGAGGCGCTCGAATGCCTCGGCGGCAACGGCTACGTGGAGGACTCGGGCCTGCCGAGGCTCTACCGGGAGTCGCCGCTGCCGTCGATCTGGGAGGGCTCCGGGAACGTCGCCGCGCTCGACGTGCTGCGGGCGATGGTCCGTCAGCCGGAGGCGGTGGAGGCGTACTTCGCGGAGGTCGACCGGGGCGCGGGCGCCGACCGGCGGCTCGACGCGGCGGTCGCGGGCCTCCGCAAGGACCTCGCGGGGCTCGGCGACCCGGAGGCCGTGGCGTACGGGGCACGGCGGCTCGTCGAGCGCCTCGCCCTGGTCCTCCAGGGTTCGCTGCTCGTCCGGCACGGCCACCCGGCGATCGCGGACGCGTTCTGCGCCTCGCGCCTGGCCGGGGACCGGGGCCTCGCCTTCGGGACGCTGCCGGCGGGTGTGGACACGGCGGCCATCATCGCGCGGAGCGGCCCGGACGCGGTGAGCACGCCGGCCTGACCGATCCCACGGCGTCCCCCGGGGTTCCTTCGTGTCGGACAGGATCTGACCTACTTCACGCCTAGCGTCACTCCTGTCCGGCACCGAGGGTCACATCGACGGAGGGATCACCATGCCCGAGCAGAGCGGCACCACCCCGAAGGGCTACACGACCGTCGCCCCCTGGGTCGTCACCGACGACACGGGAGCCTTCCTCGACTTCGTCGCCCAGGCGTTCGGCGGCGAGGAGCTCGCGCGGGTGGCCACCGAGGACGGCGGGATCGGGCACGGCGAGATCCGGGTCGGCGACACCGTCGTGCTGGCCTTCGACCGGCGCGCGGACTGGCCGGTCCTGCCGAGTCTGCTGCGCGTGTTCGTCGCCGACGCGGACGAGGCGTTCGACCGGGCCGCCGCGGCGGGCGCGCGCGTCGTGACCCCGTTGGCCTTCGATGCCTTCGGGCAACGCGGCGGGCGGGTCCGGGATCCCTTCGGCAACATCTGGTGGGTGACGAGCGTCGTCGAGGAGGTCTCCGAGGACGAGATGTGGCGGCGGCTCCAGGACCCCGGGTACGCCGAGACGATGCGCGTGGCCCAGGCGACCCTCGACGCCGAGCTCAGCGGTCGCGACCACGGCCGCAGCAGCGCCCCGGTCGGCCCGACCGGCTGACCGCCCGGTCGGTGTCCGCGCCGTGTCTCTGCGCGCCCGGGGTGGGAGGCTGTTCCCGCACGGTTCCCGGAGCGGCGTCGGCCGGTACGAGAGGGAGTCCCCTTGGACAGCGAGGCGATCCACGAGGAACTGGACGAGCGGGCGGCCGACGCGGCCGGGCAGGTGGTGGCCTGGCGGCGTCATCTGCACCGGCATCCGGAGCTGTCCAACCGGGAGGTGAACACGGCCCGCCTGGTGGCGGACCACCTGCGCTCCCTCGGCCTGGACGAGGTCCGTACGGGCATCGCCGGTCACGGCGTGGTGGGCGTCCTGCGCGGGTCGGCGCCGGACGGCGGGCGGGTCGTGGCGCTGCGGGCCGACATGGACGCGCTGCCGGTGAAGGACCTGTGCGGGACGGACTTCGCCTCCGAGACGGTGGACGCCGACTACCCGGGCGGCCCGTTCCCCGTGTCGCACGCCTGCGGGCACGACTGCCACACGGCGATGCTGATGGGCGCGGCGACGGTCCTCGCGGGTGTCCGCGAGCGGCTTCCCGGCACGGTCCTCTTCGTCTTCCAGCCCGCCGAGGAGGGCCCGCCGGTGACGGAGGAGGGCGGGGCGCGGGCCATGGTCGAGGCGGGTGCGTTCGCCGGCCCGGTGCCGACGATGGCCTTCGGCATGCACGTGACGCCGTATCCGAAGGGGTACGTGGGGTACAGGGTCGGCAACCAGTACGGCGCGTCCGCCCTGGTCCGCATCGTCGTCACCGGAAAGCAGGTGCACGGCTCCACGCCCTGGGAGGGCGTCGACCCGATGCCCGCGGTCGGCGCGGTGCTCACCGGGATCGGCCAGCTGTACCGGCAGGTCTCGGCCTTCGACCCGGTCACGGTGACGATCGGGCACGTCGAGGACGTGGGCCGCTTCAACATCATCGGCCAGACGGTGACCCTGTGGGGCACGGTCCGCTGCGCCGTCGAGTCCGACATGGCCGAGGTCGAGCGCCGTCTGACGACGCTGGCCGAACACTCCGCGGCGGCGTACGGGGCGACGGCCACGGTGGAGTACCTGCAGTCCGTGCCGCCCGTGCACAACAGCGGGCCGTGGGTGGAGGCCGCGCTGCCGACCTTCCGCCGGGTGGCCGGCGGGGAGCGCGTGGTGGAGACGGGTGCCACGCTCGGCTACGACGACGTCTCCGAGTTCATCCGCCGGTTCGGCGGCCTGTACGTGATGCTCGGCGTCCAGGACGCCGCGCTCGACGCCTCGGGACGGCCGGTCCCGGCGGAGGGCGGGCGCGGCCTCGTCACCAACCACAACCCGCATTTCTACGCCGACGACGACACCCTCGTCACCGGTGTCCGTCTCCACGCGCATGTGGCGTACGACCATCTGACGGGCGCTCTGGTCGTCCGGTAGAAAGACCTTCGACCCTCGCCACGAAGGCCCTGAGCAGCGCGGAGTCGGCGGCGGTGGGCCATACGAGGCCGTATGCGAGGGGCGGGACGCCGTGGAGCGGAACGTAGGCGATGCCGGGGCGGGGGTGGTAGCGGGCGCCGCGGGCCGCTCCCGGGGAGGCGCCCCGGCCGGCGGTCACATGGGAGAGGACCTCCTGCCAGGTGGCGGCGGCCGGCCCCCGGCCGACGGGGGCGCCGGACGGGGTGCTGCGCGGGTAGTGGTGGTCGGTCCAGTAACGGGGTACGGCTCCGCCGGGTGCGATGAGGTCGAGGCCCGCGAGGTCCTCCGGGCCGAGGGCATCGCGGCGGGCCAGCGGGTGTCCGGCGGGCAGGAGCAGGACCCGTGCGTCGGTGACGACGACGGGTCCGGTGGTGAGGTCCGGCTCGTGGACCGGGAAGGTGGCGCACTGGACGTCGAGCGTGCCCTCCTGGAGGGGGCGGACCCCGCCGTCGAGGGGCACCTCACGGACGGTGATCTCGCAGTCGGGGTACGAGGCGAGCAGGGCGTCGGCGGCGGCCGTGAGCAGTTCGCCGCCCCAGGGGGTGCCGAAGCCGACGCGCAGCCTCCCGTGGACTCCGCGCCCCGCGGCGGTGGCGCGTTCGAGGGCTGCCCTCATCTGCCGGTACGCGGGCAGCAGGTCCTCGTACAGGGCCTGGCCGACGGGGGTGAGGCGGACGCTGCGGCTGGTGCGGGCGAAGAGCGGTGTACCGAAGCGGCGCTCCAGCTTCTTGACGGTCTGGCTGATCCGGCCGGTGGAGACGCCGAGGCGTTCGGCGGTGCGCCCGAAGTGGAGTTCCTCGGCGAGCGTCAGGAACGCTTCCAGTTCGTACCGTTCGAGCACCGGCCCCGTCCCTTCACGTCCGCCGATCGTTGAGTGTGGCTCAACGCCGGTTTCATGATGACAGCTTGATCGGCCGGGGTGGCTGCCGGGAGCCTGGAGACGTCCCCCTCCCCCCGTACGGAAGGCCCTCCGTGGTCCCACGCCCCCTCGCTCCCGCCACCTCCACCCGGCCCGTGAACGTCCTGCTCCTCGCCGTGGCGGGGGCGGTCACCGTCGCCAACATCTACTTCCCGCAGCCGCTGCTCGCCGCCGTGGCACGTGGGCTCGACGTGTCGGAGCGGACGGCGGGACTCATCGCCTCGGCCGCCCAGATCGGGTACGCGCTCGGCATCCTGCTGCTCGTGCCGCTCGCCGACTCCGCGCGGCTGCGCCGCCTCACCTCGGTGCTGCTCGCCCTGACCAGCGCCGCCCTGCTCGTTGCCGCGGCGGCCCCCGACGTGGTCACCCTGACGGTCGCGACCCTCGCGCTCTCCACCACGACGGTGCTCCCGCAGATCCTCACCCCCGTGGCGGCTGTGCTCGCGGGGCCCGGACGACAGGGCCGGGTCGTGGGTCTGGTCGGCCTCGGTCTCACGCTGGGCTCGACCCTGTCCCGTACGGTCTCGGGCGCGGTGACCGACGCGAGCGGCAGCTGGCGGGTCGCCTACGCGGTGGCGGCCGTGGCGACGGCGGCACTGCTCCTCGTCCTCCCCCGCCGGCTGCCCGAACGGCTGGGGTCGCGGGGGGACACCTCGTACGCACGGCTCCTGGCGGGGCTTCCCCGGCTCCTCGCGGTCCACCGGGAGCTGCGGATCTCGGCGCTGCTCGGGGCGTGCGTCTTCGCCGCGTTCAGCGTCTTCTGGTCCGTGCTCGCCTTCCACCTGGCGGCCCCGCCGCTCGGGTACGGGCCGGGGGCCGCGGGGCTCTTCGGGGTGCTGACCCTGCCGGCGGCGCTGCTCTCGGCGGCCGCCGGGTCGCTGGCCGACCGGTACGGGGCCTCCGCGGTGAACGCCGGGGGGCTGGTCTGCGCGGGGCTCGGCCTCTCGGCGGCCGGGATCGCCCCGTACTCCCCCGTGGCCCTGGTGGCCGGGGCGAACCTGCTGGTGGTGGGGGTCAGCTCCTGTCAGGTGGCCAGTCAGGCGCGGATCTTCGGGATCGGCCGGGCGGTGGCGGCCCGGGTGAACACGGTCTTCATGCTGGCCACGTTCGGCGGCGGGGCCCTCGGCTCGCTCGCCGGGACCTGGCTGTACGCCGCGCACGGCTGGACGGCCGCGCTCCTCGCCGCGGGGGCGTGCGTCGCCGTCGGCGGGCTCGTGGTGGTCCGCGCGCGACCGGCGGCCCCGAGTTGCGTCCGGGACGTCACACGGGAGGCTGGGGGTATCCGCCCGCGCATCCCGCAGGGAGAGTCATGATGCTGGACCTCACCGCCCTCGCCGACGAGCACCTGGCCGCGGCCCGTGCGCACGCGCACGGGCGCAGCGCCCACGTGGTGATGCACGACGGGGTGCTGCGGCAGACCGTCATCGCCCTGACGTCGGGCACGTCGCTCGACGAGCACAACGCGCCGCCCGCCGCGAGCCTCCAGGTGCTGCGGGGCCGGGTGAACCTGACGGCGGCCGGGTGGACGGAGGAGCTGCGTTCCGGCACGCTGCGGATGATCCCCAAGGAGCGGCACGGGCTGACGGCGCTGGAGGACGCGGTGGTGCTGCTGACGGCCGTGAACGACTGAGGGCCCGATATTCCGGTGCCGTACGGATGCGTGGCCGGGCAGACTCGCCCCATGGCAGACACGAGGGCACGGGCGGACAGGGCGTGGGCGGGCACGAGGGCGTTCCAGGACGAGGTGGGCCGCTGGGCGGCCGGCGCGTCCGGCGGAGACACGGCGAGGGAACTGGCCGTGGCCCTGGGGCTGCGGACGGCGGTGCTCCTGGAAGGACCGAGCGACTTCGCGGCCGTCGAGTCGCTGGCGGCGCGGCGCGGCCGGGACCTCGCCGCGGAGGGCGTGTGCGTGGTGTCCATGGGCGGGGCGATGAGCGTCGCCCGCTACGCCGAACTGCTCGGACCGCCCGGACTCGACCTGCGCCTGACAGGTCTGTGCGACGAGCGTGAGCGGGGCTTCTACGAGCGCGGCCTCGCGCGGGCCGGAGCGCCGCAGGACGGGTTCTTCGTCTGTGTGGCGGACCTGGAGGACGAGCTCATCCGCGCGCTGGGCACGGCGAAGGTCGAGGAGATCATCCGTGAGGAAGGGGATCTGCGCCCCTGGCAGACCTTCCTGAGCCAGCCCGCCCAGCACGGCCGGCCCCGGGAGCAGCAGCTGCGGCGCTTCCTCGGCACGAAGAAGGGACGCAAGATCCGCTACGGCACCCTCCTGGTGGAGGCCCTCGACGCGGGCCGGGTGCCGGCGCCCCTCGACGGGCTCCTGCGGAGTCTGTGACCGCCCCGGGGCTTCAGGCGTCCGTCGTGACCAGGACGAGGGGCGTGTCTCCGCAGGGCCGCAGGCGCAGGCCGTCGACGCGGTGTTCGGCCGGCGGCCCGGCGAGGACGGCGGCGAAGTCGGGGCCCTTGGTGAGGGATCCGGCCAGGTGGCCGGGGTCGGTGGAGGCGGCGACCCGGCCCCGCGCGTTGACGAGCCGGGCCGGTGCGGGCAGCCGCTGGAGCACGGGGAGCACGGCCGCCTCGAAGTGCCGCAGGTAGACGTCGGCGGCGGCCACGCCCACGAACCGGCCGCCGAGTTCGACCGGCGCGGAGAGCGTGAGGCTGTACTCGTCGGAGCACAGGTAGTCCACGTAGGGTCCGGCGGCGGCTCGGTGCCCGGTCTCGCGGGGCAGGGTGTACCAGTCCCAGTGCGTGTAGTCGGAGTAGGCGGAGTGCTCCGGGTCCAGGTCGAGGAGGAGCGGGCGGACGGCTCCGTCGGGGCCGCGCTGCCACCACTCCAGCCAGCCCGGCACGTCGGTGAGGAGTCCGGGAGCGGCGACGAAGCCCACGCCCGAGACCAGCGGATGGTCCGCCAGCCGGGAACGCAGGCCGGGGCGCAGGGCCGCCAGGTCGGCGGCGACGGGCGCGCGGCCGGGACCGGCCACCCGGGCGAGCAGGGTGGCCGTGTCGGTGCCGGTCTCGGCGACGGCGGCGAAGACCTCTTCGAGGGTGTCCCGGACGCGACCGACCACCTCGTCGGCGGCCTCGTCGAACGGGTCCGGGGCCCGGTGCGCCGTCGTCACGTCCGCGCGTGCGGTGTCAGCGACGGCCCCCGCGGGGCTCGCGAGCCCGCTGCTCCTGCCCATGCGTGTCCTCCTCGGGACGAGGCTCGGTTGCGCGGCCGGGGGTGCCGAGGCGCAGCGCGATCAGCCGCCCCACTGACTCCCGTACGCACGTCTCGGCGAGCGTTCTGGCCCGCTCGTCGGCCTCATCCTGCACGGCGGAGATCACGGCGCGGTGACGATCCGACACATTGCCGAGATGGACGGGGTCGTCGAGGACGAGGCAGAGGAGCGCGCCGAGGTCCGTCTGGAGGGCGATCTCCTCGCGGGTGAGGCGGGCGGACTGGGCTGCGGCGGCGAGTTCGACGTGGAAGCGGCCGTAGAGCCTGCTGCGGGTCGCCGGGTCGTCGGCGGCGGCGAGTTCCTCGACGGTACGGGTGAGGGGGCGCAGGTCCCCGGGCTGGGTGCGGCGGGCGGCGAGCAGGGCGGCGGCGCCGGAGACGGCGGCCCAGTGGTCGCCGAGGTCGCGGAGTTCCTCGGTGGACCAGTCGGCGAGGCGGGCGCGCAACCGTTCCTGCGGCGGGGTGTCGGGGAGGGTGACGAAGCTGCCGCCGCCGCGGCCCCGGCGGGTGGTGACGAGGCCCTGCTGGCGCAGGGCCATGAGGGCTTCGCGCAGGGTGACGGTGGAGACGCCGAGCTGTCCGGCGAGTTCGGTCTCGCCGGGCAGCTGTTCGCCGTCGGCGAGGAGTCCGAGTTCGATGGCGTCGCCGATGCGGCGGGCGACGGTGTCGACCCGGGCCCGGGTGTCGACGGGGGTGAAGACGGCCCTGCGGGCGGCGCCGGTCCGGGCCGCGCCGCCTCCCTCGTCCGGCCTGCCGTTCGGTCTCACGGTTAACCACCTCGCGTCGAGCGTTGACTCAGGCTTTACCTTAAAGGGGTCTTGAGATTTGAACTATGACTTCATATCTTTACGCCCACGCCCGAGCAACGCTCCACCGCACCAGAAAGGTTCCCGCCCATGGAGGGAATGGCGATCCGGCTGACGGGACTGCGCAAGACCTACGGCCGGACCGAGGCCGTGGCCGGGGTGGACCTGGAGATCGCGGACGGCGAGTTCTTCTCGATGCTCGGTCCCTCCGGTTCCGGGAAGACGACCGTGCTGCGGATGATCGCCGGCTTCGAGGCGCCGAGCGCCGGCACCGTCGAACTGGCCGGCCGTGACGTCACCCGGCTCGCCCCCTTCGAGCGGGACGTGCACACCGTCTTCCAGGACTACGCGCTCTTCCCGCACATGACGGTCGAACAGAACGTCGCGTACGGGCTCAAGGTCCGCGGCGTGCCCCGCGCCGAGCGTCTCGTGCGCGCCCGGGCCGCCCTCGCGCAGGTCGGCCTCGACGGTCTCGGGAAGCGCCGACCCGCCGAGCTCTCCGGCGGCCAGCGCCAGCGGGTCGCCCTGGCCCGCGCGCTCGTCGGCCGCCCCCGCGTGCTGCTGCTCGACGAGCCGCTCGGCGCGCTCGACCTCAAGCTCCGCGAGCGGATGCAGGTCGAGCTCAAGGAGATCCAGCGGGAGGTCGGCATCACCTTCGTGTTCGTCACGCACGACCAGGAGGAGGCGCTCACGATGAGCGACCGGATCGCCGTCTTCCACCAGGGCCGGATCGAACAGGTCGCCGCCCCCGCCGAGATCTACGAGCGCCCCGCGACCCCCTTCGTCGCCGGCTTCGTCGGCTCCTCCAACCTGCTGACCGGGGAGACCGCCCGGCGGGTGGTCGGCGCGCCAGGCACGTACAGCATCCGGCCGGAGAAGATCCGGATCCTCTCCGACCACAAGGCACCCGGCGACCCCGGGCACGCCACCGCCGCCGGCACGGTCGCGGAGGTCGTCTACCTCGGCGACTCCACCCGGTTCCTGGTCGACCTCGACGGCGGCGGCCGGCTCACCGCCCTCCAGCAGAACCTGGAGACCTCCTCCGCCGACCTCGCCGCCTTCCGGGGTGCCCGGATCGGCCTCCAGTGGCACCCGAGCCACGCGGTGAGCGTCCCGGAAACCCCGTAAGTCCCCCTACGTCCCGTCAGGCACCGTCCCCCTCACGCAACGGAGAACCACGTGCGCCCGCACCGCTCCCTCCTGACCGCAGCCGCCCTCTCCGGGCTGCTCCTCGTCACCGCCTGCGGATCGGCCGACCCGGCGGGGTCCGGGAAGTCCGGCGGCCTCAACCCGCCCGACCTGAAGGCGCCGACGGCCCTCGGCAAGGCCGAGGGCGAGGTCAACCTGATCGCCTGGGCCGGTTACGTCGAGGACGGCTCCAACGACCCGAAGGTCGACTGGGTCAGCGCCTTCGAGAAGCAGACCGGCTGCCAGGTCAACGCCAAGACCGCCGCCACCTCCGACGAGATGGTCTCGCTGATGAAGACCGGCGCGTACGACGCCGTCTCCGCCTCCGGCGACGCCTCCCTCCGGCTGATCGCCTCCGGCGACGCCGCGCCCGTGAACACCGCGCTCGTGCCGAACTACGCCGACGTCTTCGCCGGGCTCAAGAACAAGGACTGGAACTCCGTCAAGGGCGTCGCCTACGGCATCCCGCACGGCCGCGGCGCCAACCTCCTCATGTACGACACGCAGAAGGTGAAGCCGGCCCCCGACTCCTGGTCCGCCGTCTTCGACAAGGCCTCGGCGCACAGCGGCAAGGTCACCGCGTACGACTCCCCCATCTACCTCGCGGACGCCGCCCTGTACCTCAAGGCGACCAAGCCCGAGCTCGGCATCAAGAACCCGTACGCCCTCGACCAGAAGCAGTTCGACGCCGCCGTGGCCCTGCTCAAGGAGCAGAACGCGCACATCGGCGAGTACTGGAGCGACTACCTCAAGGAGATCTCCGCCTTCAAGAGCGGCGACTCGGTCGTCGGCACCAGCTGGCAGGTCATCGCCAACCTCGCCGAGTCCGAGGGCGCGAAGGTCGACGCGGTCCTGCCGAAGGAGGGCTCCACCGGCTGGTCCGACACCTGGATGGTCTCGGCCAAGGCCAAGCACCCCACCTGCGCCTACAAGTGGCTCGACTGGATCGTCTCGCCGAAGACCAACGCGCAGGTCGCCGAGTACTTCGGCGAGGCCCCGGCCAACGCGAAGTCGTGCGCCGAGACCGCCGACAAGAACCACTGCGCCGTCTTCCACGCCTCCGACGAGGCGTACTGGAAGCAGGTCCACTTCTGGACCACGCCCATCGAGCAGTGCCTGGACGGCCGGACGGACACCCGCTGCGTGCCGTACGCCAAGTGGGTCCAGGCCTGGACCGAGATCAAGGGCTGACCCCGACGCCATGACCGCGCTCTCCCCCGGGCTCTCCCCCGAGTCCGCGACGCGAACCGCCGGCCCCGGACGAAGCGCCGTCCGGCGGTTCGCCGGGGCGCTGCACCGGCGGCCCCGGCTGCGCCTCGCCGCCCTGCTCACCGCCCCGCTGCTGTGGCTGGTCCTCGCCTACCTCGGCTCCCTCGCGGCCCTGTTCCTCTCCGCCTTCTGGTCGACCGACGCCTTCACCTCCGAGGTCGTCCGGATCTGGACCTCGCAGAACTTCGAGGAACTCGTCGGCTCCCCCGTCTACCGCACGGTCGCCCTGCGCACCATCGGCGTCGCCCTCGCCGTGACCGCGCTCTGCGCCGTCATCGCCTTCCCCCTCGCCTTCTACACCGCGCGCGTCGCCCACCCGCGCCGCCGCCCGCTGTTCGTGGTGGCGCTGCTCATGCCGCTGTGGGCCGGCTACCTCGTGAAGGTGTACGCGTGGCGGCTCATCCTCTCCGAGGGCGGACCGCTCGACTGGGCGCTGCGGCCGCTCGGCCTGAGCGGACCCGGGTACGGGCTGACGGCGACGGTGGTCGTCCTCACGTACCTCTGGCTGCCGTACATGGTGCTGCCGATCCACACCGCGCTCGCCCAGCTCCCGGACAACCTCCTGAACGCCTCGGCGGACCTGGGGGCGAGGACGTGGCGGACCTTCGCCTCGGTGGTGCTGCCGCTCGTGTGGCCGGCGGTGGCCGCCGGGTCCGTCTTCACCTTCTCCCTGAGCCTCGGCGACTACATCACGGTGCAGATCGTCGGCGGCAAGACCCAGCTGATCGGCAACCTCGTCTACTCCAACGTCACCCTGAACCTGCCGCTGGCGGCCGCGCTCGGCACCGTGCCCGTCGCCGTCATCGTGCTGTACCTCCTCGCCGTGCGGCGCTCCGGCGCGCTGCGCAGCCTGTGACCGGCCGGAAGGACCGCGACCGATGAACCTCTCCCGTCCCGCGCGGATCGCGCTGCGCACCGCGGCCGGTCTCGGCTTCGCGGCGATCTACCTGCCGCTGCTGCTCGTCCTGCTCGGCTCGCTCAACCCTGACCGCTCGGCGAGCTGGCCGCCGCCCGGCCTCACGCTCGACTGGTGGGCGACGGCCTGGGACAACGAGGGCGCCCGCGCGGCGCTGTGGACCTCGGTCCAGGCAGGGCTCGCGGCGACGGCGGTGGCCCTGGTGCTCGGCACGCTCATCGCCTTCGCGGTGCAGCGCTACAGCTTCTTCGGACGGGAGGCCGTCTCCTTCGCGGTCGTGCTGCCGATCGCGCTGCCGGGCATCGTCACCGGCATCGCGCTCAACTCGGCCTTCGGCACGGTCCTCGCTCCCCTCGGCGTGGGACTCGGCATGTTCACCGTGGTCGTCGGCCACGCCACCTTCTGCATCGTGGTCGTCTTCAACAACGTGGTGGCGCGGCTGCGTCGGCTTCCCGGCTCGTACGAGGAGGCGGCGATGGACCTGGGGGCGCACACGTTCCGCGTCTTCTGGGACATCACGTTCCCGCTGCTGCGCTCGGCGCTGCTCGCGGGCGGGCTGCTCGCCTTCGCGCTGTCCTTCGACGAGATCGTGGTGACGACGTTCACGGCGGGACCCGGGGTGCAGACGCTGCCGGTGTGGATCTTCAACAACATGACCCGCCCTCAGCAGGCTCCGGTGGTGAACGTGGTGGCGGCGGCGCTCGTGCTGCTCTCGGTGATCCCGATCTACGCCGCGCAGCGGCTCTCCTCGGACACGGCCGGCGGCGGACGGGTGTGAGGGATCAGCGAGGTGCCTTCTTCACCCATTCGAGGGTCACGCGCACGCTGGCGTTCGCGGTGCCCTGGACGACGAGCGCGGTGAGCTTGCCCGCGTCCAGGCCGAGCTGACAGCCGAACTCGACGGTCGCACGGTCCGGGGCCGCCTGATGGAGCGCCTGCCCGATCTGTCCGGCGAAGTTCGAGAGCGCCTCGGTGACGCTCGACAGGTCGGGGAGGCGGCCGCCGAGCCCTTCGAGGTCCGTCTCCGTGCCGAGGCGTCGGGCCTCCACGAAGAGCGTCGCGTCACCGACGTCGACCTTGGTGATGTCCGGCACCGAAGCTCCCTCCGTTCAGAGTGTCGGGCTCAGCGCACCCGCGGCCGAGCTGGACGCGGGGCCGGCGGCATCTGCGGTGTCCGTGCTGCCTGCGCTGCCTGCGCTGCCTGCGCTGTCGGTGCTTTCCGTGGTTTCCGTGGTTTCCGCTGCGAGGGCGCTGCCGCGGAGCCACTGGGGCCAGCTGAGGTTCCAGTCGCCGAAACCGTTGTCGAACGGCGTCATGAGCTTCCCGTACCCGTTGACGACCCGTACGAGATCCCCCTCGCGCACCGTCCGGAACAGCCAGGCGGCGTCCTCGGTGCTCATGCCCGTGCAGCCGTGGCTGACGTCCTCGCTGCCCTGGGAGTCGAGCGACCAGGGCGCGGCGTGCAGGTACTCGCCGCTCCACGTCACCCGGGTGGCCCAGCGGACCTTGAGGTCGTAGAAGTCGGTGCTGCCGCGCTTGATGCCGATGGTGTCGCCGCGCATGCGGACCAGCGGCTCCTTGCCGAGGACGACCTTGATGCCCCCGCGGGTGCGGTAGCCGGCCTTGCCGGTGGTGACCGGGAGGGTGCGCAGGAGTTCCCCGTCGCGGAAGACGCTCATCGCGTGGGCGGAGACGTCGGTGACGGCCTCGATCCGGGCACCGGTGGTGAACATGAGGGGCCTTGAGGGGCCGCCGTAGAGGCCGCCGCCGATGCGGGCCCCGTCGAGGCCGCTGTGGACCCGGACCGTGGCATGGGCCGGCCAGTACGTGCGGGGCCGGTAGTGGAGGGTGACGTCGTCCACCCAGTACCAGGCGCCGTCCACATGGGGCACGGACCGTACGTCCAGCGCCCGTTCCACGGCACGCCGGGCGTCGGGGGCATCCTTCGGCACGGGTCGGCTGAGCTCGGCCGTGACCGGCCGGCCCACCCCGAACGTGCCGCCGTCCTCGGGTCCGAAGGTGACCGTCAGCCGCTCCCCGGCGGGCATCGGGGCCGTCCGGAAGTCGAGGCGGGCGCGGTGGGCGCCGCCGGCCCCGGTCCCGTCGACGACGAGGCGGGCGGCATAGCGCGCTCCGGCCGGCAGGGGCGCGGCGCTGGTCCACCGGGTGTGGTCCGCGCTCTGCGTTCCGGCGATCCGGTGGCCGCGCTGGTCGGTGACGGTGACGTCGGCGAGTGCTCCGGGAGTGCGGAGGGCCAGCTCGACGGGACCGGTGGCCCGCGGGCCGAGCGTGAACGGCCGGCCGGTGAGGACGCGGCCGCCCCCGAGGACGATCGCGTGGCGCGGCGCGGAGCACAGGCCGCCGCCGGCGACACAGCCGTCGACCGCGACGACGACGGTGGCGTCCCGGGAGGCGGAGGCGCGGTGGCCGCGCTCGGAGTCCTCGTCGGGGGTCTGGGCCGCCGTGCTGACGAGGACGGCTCCGACGGCGAGGGAGAGCGCTCCCCACCCCCGTGCGTATCGGCGTGACGGCACGTCGGACACTCTCCCCTTTTTTCCTGCGGAGACGTCGGCGGGCGGTGCCGACCACAGCATCAAAGCGGATGAAAGGAGGAAAAGATGATCAAGGCGACGGGCGTGGCGGCGGAGTCGGGGGCGAGACGACTCGAATGGGTCAGCGGGGCGGTTCCGGAAGCTCCTCTCCGGTCTCCAGGAGGGACTTGAGACTGGAGATCAGTGCGGGCCAGCCCTCGCCGATCAGTGCCTTGATCGTGCCGTGGGGCTCCAGGTCGCCGTGGGTGACGGTGAGCTTGACCGTGTCGCCGGAGGGCTCGATCACGAAGGTGACCCGGGACCGGCGCTCGCGGACGAGGCGCTGGTACACCTCGTCGTCGAGCCGGACCGCCTCCGCCCAGTTCGGGGTGAAGGTGTGCCAGGTGTACGAGAGGAGGCGGCCGGGTTCGGCCGCGAGGACGACCTGCTCGGGGTCCTCGGTCCTGCGGCCGTTCTCGTCCCAGACCATCGGGGCGCCCGGCGTCCACACCGACTCGAAGGCGACGCCCCAGTAGCGGCGCGTGAGCTCCGGCTCGGTGAGCGCCTGCCAGAGCTCCTCGGGGGTGGTCCGGATATAGGTGGTGTAGACGAACGTGTCGCTGTCCATCGCGCTGCCCCTCGGATCTGCTCCCCCGCGGCCTGCCCTCTCCAGCCTAGGCAGGCGCCGGACGGACGTGCCAGCGAAGAACCCCCGTCCGGCACCTCCGTACTCCGTCGGCCGACCGGGTGCGGAGGAGTTGATTAGGTGCGGAGGAAACTATTCAACGTGCTGCTAGCGTGTCCGGATGTCCCTCAAGCACGCCGTCCTCGCAGCTCTCCTGGAGGGCGAGGCCTCCGGATACGACCTGGCCAAGATCTTCGACGTGTCCGTCGCCAACTTCTGGGCCGCCACACCGCAGCAGCTCTACCGCGAGCTGGAGCGGCTCGCCGAGGCCGGTCTGATCGAGGCCCGCGTGGTCGAGCAGGAACGGCGCCCCAACAAGCGGATGTTCAGCCTCACGGAGCCGGGCAGGCAGGATCTGGTCGCCTACACGACGGCGCCTCCGCGCCCGAGCGCCGTCCGCGACGAGCTGCTCGTACAGGTGCAGGCCTGCGACGAGGGCGACACCGCGGCCGTCCGCGAGTTCGTGGCCCAGCGGATGGAGACGGCGCGGGCGAAGCTGGCCCGCTACGACCGGCTGCGGGAGTGGATGCTCGACGGCCGTGACGAGGACACCTATCTGGGTGAGGCGGAGCGCGTCGGGCCGTACCTCACGCTCATGCGCGGGCGGTTCTTCGAGGAGGAGAACCTGCGCTGGGGCGAACGGGCCCTCGCCGTGCTCGACCGGCGCGCCGCCGCACGGAGCGCGGCGCCTCGGGCGGCCCAGCGGGCGTGAGTCACCCCGAGGGGTGACGCCGGCCCTACTGTGCGGTAACGTCACCGCCCGGCCACCGGAGGCACCGGCGGCGACACAGGAACGGATCGGGACGGGCCTGAGATGAACGTCGGTGACCTCGCCGAGGACTTCACGCTGCCGGATGAGACGGGCGCCCCGCGCTCGCTGACCGGCCTGCTCGCGGAAGGTCCGGTCGTCCTCTTCTTCTACCCGGCGGCCCTCACCCCGGGCTGCACCGCCGAGGCCTGCCACTTCCGCGACCTCGCGGCCGAGTTCCGTGCCGTCGGCGCCCTGCCCGTCGGCATCAGCTCCGACGGGGTGGAGCGGCAGCAGGAGTTCGCCGAACGGCACTCGCTCGGCTACCCGCTGCTGTCCGACCCGGACGGTGCCGTACGGGAGCGGTTCGGCGTGAAGCGCGGGTTCTCGCTCGCCCCGACGAAGCGGGTCACGTTCGTGATCGGCCAGGACCGCCGGGTCCTGGAGGTCGTACGCAGCGAACTCCGCATGAGCGCACACGCGGACCGCGCACTGGCGGCCCTGCGCGGCGCCTGATCTCGCTTCCGGTCAGACGCCGAGCAGCTTCGCCTTGGCCGCCGCGAACTCCTCCGGGGCGAGCAGGCCCTGCTGGGCGAGCTCGCCGAGCCGTGCCGGCTGGTCGGCGGTCGTCGCCGCCCCGCCGGGGGCGGGCGCCGGCGGTGGAGGCGCCACGGGCTGCTGCCGCGCCTGGAGTTCGGCGACGGCCTGCTCCCGGTCCTCCTCGCGGCGCACGGCGCGGGCCGAGCTGCGGCCCGCCGCGTAGGCCGCGCCGCCGACGAGGGCGCCGCGCAGCAGGGGAGCTCCGACGGGCCGTACGACCGGTCGTACGAGGGGTCGGCGTCGCAGGAACATGCTCAGCCCCTTCCGACCGCGGCGGCGGCCACGGCCTCGCGATAGGCGTGCCGCGCCTCTTCGACGAGGTCGGGCGCGATGCCCACCCTCCCGGCGACGCGTCCGCCGGCCTCGCGCATCGCCTCCGCGGCCCGCGCGGCCCAGACGTGCTCGACGAGCAGCATCAGCGCGCAGGAGCCCGGTTCGAGCGTCTCGGCCGCCTCGGCCGCGTCCTCGGGGCCGAGCAGATTGACCTCGGGGCCGATCTCGACGGTGGCCTCGTCGTACTCCTCGTACTCGACGAGTTCGGAGGTGGACACCTCTCCGGTGACGGACTTGACGACGACGAGCGAGTCGATCAGCCGCACCTGTCCGGCCCGGCGCAGCTCCCCGACGGCCGTCACGGCCGCCACTTTCAGCCGCTCTCCCGGAAAGGCGAGCACGACGCATTCCACCGGGCCCATGGTGCTCCGCTCTGTTGCCCGTCGGTCCTCGGCCTCCATCCGAACACGGCGGGATCGGGTGCGCACTTGGAGTCGTCACGACATGCGGGCGCGTGGCGACTGGGTGAGACTCGCTCCATCGCCAGGCCTCCCACCGGCCTGCGCGGGAACGGAGTGCAGGAATGGACGACTACCCCGCCCTGAACCTCTTCTGGACCATGTTGTGGTTCTTCCTCTGGATCTTGTGGCTCTTCCTGCTGTTCAAGGTGATCACGGACATCTTCCGTGATCACTCGCTCGGCGGATGGGGCAAGGCCGGCTGGCTGATCTTCTGCATCCTGCTGCCCTACCTCGGCGTCCTGGTCTACGTCATCGCCCGCGGCAAGGGCATGAGCCAGCGGGACGTCAAGCAGGCCAAGGAGAGCGAGGCCGCGTTCCAGGACTACATCCGCAAGACCGCCGGCCCGCAGGGCGGTGGTGGCGGAGCCGCCGCCGAACTGGCACGGCTCTCCGAACTCAAGGAGAAGGGCGCGATCACGGCCGAGGAGTTCGAGAAGGCCAAGGCCAAGGTCCTGTCCTGAGACTCCACAAACGGCGCTCCGGACGACGCGGCGCCGGTGCGGCGGGAGGCGGGAAAGGCGCCGGGCTCGAGGGTTCGCTGCTGCGGGAGGTCGCGGCGGAGCCCGGAAGGCTGCCGGAAGCCCTCGCCTCCTTCGCCTTGCGCCACCTCGGCCCCGGGGCGGGGCCGGCGGTCGAACGCCTCCGTGCCGCCCATCCCGACGCCGACACGGCGGCCCTGCGGACCCTCGTCGTCACACGCGGGCGCCGGAGGGTCACGGCGGAGGGCTCCTTCGTCGGCGGCCCGTTCATGCTCTTCATCCCGGTCGCGTTCTGCGGCGCCCTGCTCTCCCAGGTGCGCATCGTGCTCGAACTCGCCGCCACCGAGGGGCTCGACACCACGGATCCGCAGCGTGCGGCCGAACTCCTCGTCCTGCAAGGGGTGTACGCGGACACCACCGCGGCCCGGGCCGCCCTCGACGCCGCCCCCGACAGGCCGCGACCGGAGAAGCGGCCGGGCCGTGTGGCCGCGTTCCGCGCCCTGGTGCTGCGCATGGCCTGGCTGCTCGGCCTGCTCACGCCCTCCGACGAGAAGGTCGGGCTATGGACCCGCGTCGGCCAGTGGGCGCTCGTCGGCTGCGTGTTCCTGGTGGGCCTGGTGGTCCCGCTCGTCTGGCTGCCGTACATGGCCTACTCGTACAACCGCGCCACGAACCGTCTGACCGACCGGGCCACCGTCTTCTACGTCGGCTCGCGCGACCGGCGCACCCCGCGGGGCGCCCGGGTCGATCCCGCCACGGCCGCGGCGGGGCTGCGCGCGCTGGCGTCGATGATGCTGCCGGCGGTCGCCCTGCTCCTGGTCATCGCCACCGACACGCGCATCGCGGGCGGGCGGTGGCCGGTGGCCGGGATCGTCCTGACGACGAGCTGCCTGGTCACGGGCGGCTGGTGGATGTGGCGACGACGGCGAAAGCGCCGGGAATCGTCCCCCTAGTACGGGGAACCACTAGTACAGGGAACCACTAATACGGGGAACCACCCCCTAATACGTATGCGAGATGCGCCTTTGATACGGTCAGGCCGTGAGGCTGACGAAGTTCACCGACCTGGCGCTCCGTGCCGTGATGCGCCTGGCGGTCACCGCACCGGAGGAGTCCGTCACCACCCGAGAGGTGGCGGAGTCGATGGACGTGCCCTACGCCCACATGGCGAAGGTGGTCACACGGCTGCAGCACCTCGGCGTGGTCGAGGCGCGGCGCGGCCGTGGCGGCGGTCTGGCCCTGACGGAGCTGGGGCGGCGCTCTTCGGTGGGATGGCTGACCCGGACCCTGGAGGGCGAGGAGGAGGTCGTCGCCTGCGAGGGCGATCCCCCCTGCCCGCTGCGCACCGCGTGCCGGCTGCGCGGAGCACTGCGCGAGGCGCAGGAGGCCTTCTACCGCGCGCTCGATCCGCTGACCGTGGCGGAACTCGTGGGATCCCCCACCGGCCCGCTGCTCCTGACCCTCAGCCCACGCCCCCCGCGCTCACCCTGACCGGCCCGCTCCCCGGGAGCATCCGCACACCTTTAAATACGCAGATCATCTACCAGATTGGGAGTTCTCATGCTGTCCGAGCAGGCCGTCCCTGTCGTCCGTGCCACCCTGCCCGCCGTCGGCGGCGCCCTCGACGAGATCACCGAGCGCTTCTACGGGCGTCTCTTCGCCGCCCACCCCGAGCTCCTGCGCGACCTGTTCAACCGCGGCAACCAGGCCAACGGCGAGCAGCGGAAGGCGCTGGCCGGCTCCATAGCCGCCTTCGCCGTGGCCCTCCTCGAGAGCCCCGACAGCCGCCCCGACACGATGCTGTCCCGGATCGCGCACAAGCACGCCTCGCTCGGCGTCACCTCCGAGCAGTACAAGATCGTGCACGAGCACCTCTTCTCCGCCATCGTGGAGGTCCTCGGCGACGCCGTGACCCCCGAGGTCGCGCAGGCCTGGGACGAGGTGTACTGGCTGATGGCGAACGCGCTCATCGCCGTGGAGGCCCGCCTCTACCAGGAGGCCGGCGTCGCCGAGGGCCAGGTCTGGCGGACCATGGAGATCGCCGAACGGCGCGAGGAGACGGCCGACACGGCGTCCTTCGTCCTGCGGCTGACCGACGGGACCCCGACGGCCCCGTTCCGGCCGGGGCAGTACGTGAGCGTCCAGGTCGCCCTGCCCGACGGCGCCCGGCAGATCCGCCAGTACAGCCTGTCCGCCGCTCCCGGACACCCGCAGTGGCGGATCACCGTGAAGCGGGTCGACGGCGACCCGGCGGGCGAGGTCTCCTCCTGGCTGCACGCCCACGCGGGCGCGGGCGACACCGTGGAGGTCTCGGTCCCCTTCGGCGACCTGGTCCTGCCCGAGGGCGACAGCCCCCTGTTGCTCGCCTCCGCCGGGATCGGCAGCACCCCGATGCTGGCGATGCTCGACCACCTGGTCACCACCGGGTCGAAGCGACCGGTCGTCGTGGTGCACGCCGACCGCTCCCCCGCCTCCCACGCGCACGCCGACGAGCTGCGGCGCCTCGTGGACGCGCTGCCGCAGGGGACGCTCCACCTCTGGTACGAGGAGCCGGGCGAGTCCGGCGCCCGGCCGGGCCGCGCGGATGTCACGCTCATCGACCTCCCGGCGGGCACCACCGCGTACCTGTGCGGGCCGCTGCCCTTCCTGCGCGCGGTACGCGGCGACCTCCTCGGCCGGGGCACCGCCGCGGCCGACATCCACTACGAGGTGTTCGGCCCCGACCTGTGGCTCGGCACCGAGGGCTGACCCACCCTCACCGCCCGTTCCCTTCGATCCCCAAGCGCCATGGCGCCACAGCCACGGATATTGCATAGTGAGGTCCCATATCAACCTCGCAATCAGCGGGTTCACAGGAAATGGACGGAAACGATGGGATCGTTCGGAGCAGCAGCGGGCGGCCGGGCCACGGGGCGGCCGGTGCGTGGGATCGCCCTCGACATCGGCAGTTCCCGGACCCGCGCCTGGGCGCCGGGGGCGGGCGTCTTCGCGGACGTTCCGAGCGGTCCCGTCCGGCGCGGCCGGGTGACCGATGCCGACTCCCAGCTCCGGCTGCTCCGCAGCCTGACCGCCTCGGCCCCGGGCGACGGCGGGCACGACACCGTCGTGATGCTCACCCACCCGGTCCTCGCGGCCCCGGAGGAGCGGGCGGCGGCACGGCGGATGGTGGACGGTCTCGGCCCGGTGCGGGTCATCGCCGTGGACAGCGCCCGCGCGGCCGCCGCCTACGCCGCCCCGTCCGGCGGGGGACCGCTGCTCGTCGTCGACCTCGGCGCCCAGCTGACGGAGGTCACCCTCGTCGTGGACGGACTCGTCGAGGACGCCCGGCTGGCCGAGGTGGGCCTCGACGACCTCCCGGAATCGGGGAGCGGGGCGGACACGATCGCCGCGACGACCGCCGACATGGTGAGCGACCTGTGGCGGCACGACCGCACCGGCGCCGTCCGCGGGGCGCTGCGCCGGGGCGTCCTGGTGACCGGCGGCGGCGCGCTGCGGCTCGACGTGACCGGGCGCCTGGCCCACCTCCTACGGGCCCGGCTCCGCCTGGCGAACGACCCGTCCACCAGCGTCGTCCGGGGCGCGGGCCTGATGCTGGCCTCGGCCTTGCGCCACCCGGCGGGCGCGCTCCCCCGCGGCTGACGGGGGCGACACCGAGCGGGAACGACAGAGCCCCGGTTGGACGGGGGATTCCAACCGGGGCCGATTGCCGTGACGGCGCGAAGAGCGGTCACCTCTCGGGGGGGGACCTTGGGGACCGGGCCCCTTCGCAGTCACGTACGTATGAACGGTAAACCTTTCCCGAATGTTCCGAGGCATCCCCGGTGGGCGATGTGAGTCACCTCACCCGATTTCGGCAGGTCCGTCAGTCCTTCTCGGGACGGTAGACGGTGCCGGGCTCGGCCTTCCCGGGAGCGAGGAGCTCCGGCACCGTCACGAACGTGAAGCCCCGCCGCTTGAGCTCGTCGATGATCGAGGGCACGGCCGGCACCGTGCCGTCGTAGATGTCGTGGAGCAGGATGATCCCGTCGCGGTGCGCCTGCTCCAGGACCCGCTGCCGTATGAGGGCCGAGTCGGTGGTCGAGTAGTCCTTGGCCGTGATGCTCCACAGGACCTGGGCCAGACCGAGCTCCCGGCTGACGTCGGACACCGTGCCGTCGGTGCGGCCCTGCGGCGGACGCATGAGCGTGGGCTTCCGGCCGGTGATCTTCTCGATGGCGTCCTGGGTGCGGGACAGCTCCTCGCGGACCTCGGACTCGTCGAGGTCGGTCAGGATCCGGTGCGACCAGGTGTGGTTGGCGACCTCGTGGCCCTCGTCGGAGATGCGCTTGACCACGTCGGGATAGCGGTCGACGTGCTTGCTGCCGAGGAGGAAGAAGGTGGCGCGCACCTGCTTCTCCTTGAGGACGTCGAGGAGGTGGGGGGTGTCCTCTCCCGGCCCCGCGTCGAAGGTCAGGGCTATGCACTTGACCTTCGTGCAGTCGACGCGGCGGGCGGTGCCGCCCGCCTTGTCGTCCGTCGCGGCGTCGCGGCGGGCGTCCTGCGGGGTGACCGGGTCGACGCCGCAGGCTCCGAGCGTCAGCATCAGCGTGGCCGCGGCGAGCACGGCGGTGCCCACCGTCCTGCTGCGGCCAGACCTGGATCGGAACATGGTGGACCCGCTTTCCCCGTGGTGTCTTCGGTACGGCCGTCACCGCTGGTCAGGGCGGTGATCACAACCGGAAACCACTCTACACATGGTGTATACCGGGGAGATCGGCGGGGTCCGCCGACCGTTCAGACGGCGCGGGGTGGTGCGGCGCGGCGCAGGGCGGCGCGGCGCGGTGCGGTGGGTTCGGTGCAGCGTGACGCGATGCGGGCCGGTGCACGGACCGCAAGAAGCTCACGGGCACGCAGGAACCCCGGGCGGCGCCCGTCCGCGCCACCCGGAGCCTTCACACGCCCCGCTCAGCGGGACGCGAGCAACAGCCGGGCCTCGGTCTCCTGGTCACCGGAGACGGACTGCATCGACTGGATGTCGAAGCCCGTGGCGAGCACCTTCTCGACCTCGTCGACGGCGTGGTAGCCGCCGGTCAGCGTGGCTCCGACCAGGGCGGACAGGTGGGTGGGGGCCACGTCCTCGTGCCGTCCACCGGCCGTGTCGAACGTTGCGGTCCAGACAGTGGGAGCCGGTCCCGTCGCCACCTGCGGGCTCGGTGTCGTCATGTCCTCCAGCCGGTAGACCCGGTCGAGGACGTCGAACACGGCCTGGGCGTCCTCCTTGCAGCAGTCGCTGAGCTGCACGGTGACGTCGGTGTCGATGTGCAAGTCGTACACGTCGCTCATCTCCTCGCGGCCCGCCGGCCGCTCGTGGTGCCACGCACGCCTCGTGCCGGGCGCTCGTCGTGCCACGTCTCCAGCATCCCTCGCGGGAGGCCGCCCCGCGAGACCCGTCGACGTCGACCCCCGTCAGCGGCCTTCGGTGATGCGCTCCACCGTGTCGGCCTCCGAGGCGCGTTTGTCGGGCCGGTGCCGTACGACCCGGGCGAAGCGGAGCGTGACGCCCGCCGGGTAGCGCGTCGAGGTCTGGAGCCCGTCGTACGCGATCTCCACGACGAGCTCAGGTCTCACGCGTACGGTGAATCCGTCGTCCGACACGGCGAGTTCACGGAGCCGCTCGGTCTGCCACCGCAGCATCTCGTCCGTGAGCCCCTTGAAGGTCTTGCCCAACATGGCGAACCCGCCGTCGGCGGTCCGCGCGCCGAGGTGGAGGTTGGAGAGCAGCCCTGTCCTGCGGCCGTGGCCCCGCTCCACGGCGAGCACGACGAGGTCGACGGTGTGGACGGGTTTCACCTTCAGCCAGGTCCGTCCCCTGCGTCCCGCCGCATAGGGCGCCTCCAACGCCTTCACGAGCACGCCCTCGTGCCCCCGCGACAGCGTGTCCGCGTAGAACCGCTCGGCGGCCTCGGCCTGCGCGGCGTCGGCCGGATCGGCGACGACGGTACGGCGCACCCGCTGGGCCTCCGGCAGCAGGCGGGCCAGGACGGCGTGCCGCTCCAGACCCGGCCGGTCGATCAGCTCCTCGCCCTCCACCGCGAGGACGTCGAAGAAGACCGGCGTGAGGGGAAGCGCGGCCCGCGCACCGGCCACGTCGGCCCGGGAGCCGACCCGGGCGGCGATCGACTGGAAGGACACGGGGCGTCCGGTCCCGGGGTCGAGGGCGATCACTTCCCCGTCCAGGATGAAAACGTCGGCATCGACCGCACGAGCCGTCGCGACCACCTCCGGGAGCCGATCGGTGATGTCGTCGAGCGAGCGCGTGTACACCCGGACGTCCTCGCCGCGCCGATGCACCTGCACGCGGATCCCGTCGAGCTTCTCCTCGACGGCGCACGCCCCCAGACCGGCGATCGCCTCGGCGACGGAGCCGGCGGTGTGCGCGAGCATCGGCTGCACGGGGCTGCCGACCCGCAGGGTGAACCGGTCGAGCGCGGACGCCCCCTCGGCCAGCACGGCCTGGGCGACCGGAGGCAGCGAGCCTTCGAGCATCACGGCGCGCCGCAGATCCGAGGCGGGCACCCCGGCGGCCCGCGCGACCCCCTCCAGGGCGACGGCGTCCAGCGCCCCCTGCCGCACCTCGCCCGCCAGCAACCGCACCAGCAGTTCCTGTTCGTCGAGGGTCGCGGCGGAGATCAACTGGTGCACGAGCCGGGTCCGCTCGGCCCGCACTCCCGCGCCGGACACGGCGGCGAGCTCCGCCATCGTCTCGTCGACCTGCCCGAGCGTGAGGGCGGGCCTGTCGGCGGGCGGAACGGCCGGCGGGATGACGTCCTTGAGGATGCTCCACCCGACCCCGATCCGCCCCTGCGGCAGCCGCCCGGACAGATACGCGATGACGAGCGGACTCTCGTCGGACCCGGCCTCGGCGAACAACTCGGCCAGCAGTGCGATCTTGCGCGACCGCGCCGACGCGGCGGCGACCTCCCGGGACACTTCCGCGACTCGCGCAAGCAGCATGGGCTCATCCTCTCCGCCCGTCGCCCCGACCGCATGCCAGGACGCCCCCTTTCAGGGCCAGGCCACCGGACGCCTCCGCCGCCGTGGCGGACGCCCCGCATCCGCCCCTTTCCCCCGCCGGAAACGCTCCAGGAGCCTCACCCGCGCGGGACGGCCCGGCGGACGATCGATCACCAGAGTCCGGGCCTCCGGAGCCGACACCACGGGAACCTCCACGGCCGGAACATCCACCGCCGAAACCGGCACCGCGGATCCCGCCCGCACCGTCATCACCGGCACACCGACCTCACCACGCATCTCCCCTGGATGGGGCGCCTGCCGCTCCGCGCGGGCCTCGTCCAGGGCCATGGCCAGGCTCACTCGGTGCCAGAGGATCTCGTCCGGGTCGTCGGCCCGCGTCAGCCGTTCGGCGATCTCGCGCGCGACCGGCGCCATCGGCATCCCGGGTGGCGGAGGTGGTCGCAGCCGGTCGAGGTGGGTGCGTTCGTAGGGATCGTCGACGACCTCGGCCACCTGGACCGGGTCGAGCAGGGAGGCGATGGCGGCTGCCCGAGCCCACGGGTCCTCGGTCCCACGGAGCAGCAGGGCCAGCCGTCGCGCCCGCCAGTTCCTGGCCCGCAGGTCCTCGCGCGCGGCAAGACGCTCGCGGACCTCCAGCGGCAGCCGTCCTGCAAGCAGGGCCGGACAGGAGAGGCCGAACTCGGCGACCTCCTGCGCCAGATACAGCCACACCACCGCCCGGTAGCGGTTCAGCGAGAACCGCACCGGACTGACATGACCCGTCCGGGCGAGCCGGGTGAACCGGTCGGCGGTGATCCCGAGGAGGGCGGAGGCCTCCCCCGTACCGACCGCGCGCACCCGCTCGCGCAGTCCGTCGGGGAAGTCCGGGGCGGCCCTGAGGCGGTCGAGCTCGCGCTGCTCGACCCGCCGCCGCTCTCCCTCGCCGGCCGGCGCCGTCCTCACCAGGCCGAGTTGGACGGCGAGTCGGAACTCGTCGCGCCTCAGTTCCAGTTCCTGTGCGGCCCGCCCCGGTGTCACCGTGCGCGCGCCTTCGTCCACCGTCATTCCCCGGCCCTCCCCCTGCGTCCGTGTTCTCTCCAGATCGCGGGCCTCTCGGACCCACGAAGAAAACCGTAACGCAGAGTGACGACATCGGCGCGAACTGTGGAAAACGGCCTGTGGAAAACCGTCCCGGCAGGCGTGGTCAGAGCACTCCGCCGCCTGGGATTCCGGGCTGTCGCGCCGCCACGCCCAGGTGCTCGCCGACCCGGTTGACCAGCAGCGTCATCTCGTACGCGACCTGACCGACGTCCGCCTCCGCCGCGCTGAGGACGCACAGGCAGCTGCCTTCGCCCGCGGCTGTCACAAAGAGCAGCGCGTCGTCGAACTCCACCATCGTCTGCCGCGCCCTGCCCGCCTGGAAGTGCCGGCCCGAGCCCCTCGCGAGGCTGTGCAGGCCGGAGGAGACGGCCGCCAGGTGCTCGGCGTCCTCACGGACGAGTCCGCTGCTCGCGCCCGTCACCAGGCCGTCGTTCGACAGCACCAGCGCGTGGCGTATGTATCCGACCCGCTGCGTCAGGTCGTCCAGGAGCCAGTCCAGTTCCTTGTCCAGGGCCATCAGTGTTCCTCCCCCTAGCCGGTGCGTCCCGCGCGGCCGGACCCTGGTGGTCCTCAAGTCCCTCGTGGTCCGTACCGTCGTGGTCCGCGTATCGCCGCAAGCCTTACGCACTGTCGTGGACAGGGCAAGCACTGCACCACGCCCGCGCGTGCCGCAGGACGGGGGAACGCCGGCCCCGGCCCCGGCGCTCCCTCCCCGCTCCACCTCCCCAACTCCCTTCAACTGACGGTGTTCAGGAGCCGCGCGGTGTGCATCCGGCCGGCGTACTCGACCAGGCGGATCAGTACTTCCTTCCCCGAATCGCGGTCGCGCGCGTCGCACAGTACGACGGGCGTGCCCCGGTCCAGGTCGAGCGCCCGGGAGACGTCGTGCGCCCCGTACGTACGCGCGCCCGTGAAGCAGTTGACCGCGACCACGAACGGGATCTTCCGGTGCTCGAAGTAGTCGACCGCCGGGAAGCAGTCCTCCAGGCGTCGCGTGTCGGCGAGGACGACGGCCCCGAGGGCCCCCTGGGACAGCTCGTCCCAGAGGAACCAGAACCGGTCCTGGCCGGGCGTGCCGAAGAGGTAGAGCGAGAGCCCGGAGCGGATCGTGATGCGGCCGAAGTCCATGGCGACGGTCGTGGTGGTCTTCTGGTCGACGCCCCCGGTGTCGTCGACCAGTTCGCCGGCCCTGCTGAGCTGTTCCTCCGTCCGCAGGGGCCGGATCTCGCTGACCGCGCCGACGAGGGTGGTCTTGCCCACGCCGAATCCGCCGGCGACCAGGATCTTCAGCGCGAGGGCGGAGGTGTCCGCGCCGTCGCCCGCGCCGGTGCTCTCAGAGCGCTCGTAGGCCATCGATTACTTCCCTCAGGATTCTTTCGTCGGGGAGCTGTGCGGGCGGTACGGGCCGGCTGACGCGCACGAAGCCCGATTCGAGGAGATCGCCGAGGAGGACCCTGACGACGCCGACGGGGAGATCGGCGTCGGCCGCGAGTTCGGCCACCGACTGGGTCTCGGCCCGGCACAGGGTGAGCAGGGACCGGTGCTCGGGGCCGAGGAGCGCTTCCTCTGCCGGTCCGGGCGGCTCGTCGTCGACGACGACGAGGGCGATGAGGTCGAACCGTACGTTGCTGGGACCCGGCTTGGTCCGTCCGCCGGTCATCGCGTACGGACGGACGAGCGGTCCCGCGTCGGCGTCGTACCACTGACTGCCCGGCACGGACGGGCCGCCGGTGCTGTCGTCGTTCATGGGTCTCTCCGGGTCAGCCGGCGGCCGGCGGGGTCACCGTGACGCGCGGCGGGGTGTGCAGGTGCTCGCCGACGCGCTTCACGAGGCGGGCCATCTCGTAGGCGATGAGGCCGATGTCGGCGCTCACGGAGCTGAGGACCGCGAGGCAGGAGCCGTCTCCCGCCGCGGCGACGAAGAGGAAACCGTCGTCCATCTCGACCATCGTCTGGCGGACCCCGCCGGTGTGGAACTGGCGTCCGGCGCCCTTGGCGAGGCTGTGGAAGCCGGAGGCTATGGCGGCCAGGTGCTCGGCGTCCTCACGGCTGAGTCCGTTGGAGGCGCCGACGGCGAGGCCGTCGTTCGAGAGCACCACCGTGTGGCGGACGTCGCGGACCCGCATGACGAGGTCGTCGAGGAGCCAGTCCAGTTCGCCGGACCGGTGGTGCGAGATCCGCTCGTGGTCGATCATGAGTCGTCTCCTTCGGAGCGAGGGTCGTGAGGTGCGGTGCCGTGGCCCGGGTCGGTTCCGAAGCCCGTGCCGAGGGGGCGCCTTGTGCCCGGGGCCGCGCCGCCGCCCCGCTGCCAGCCGTCCCGGTACGCCGCCATGCGGTCCCGGGCCTGTTCCGGGGTCGGCGCGTCCGTGCCGGGTGTGGCGGGAACGAACGCCGGCGTCGGGTCCGGTGCCTCGCGCAGCTGCGGTACGAGACTCGCCTGCCGTATGCGACGCGGCAGTTCGCCTTCGGAACCGGCCTGGTCGGTCGAGCCCGCGGGCGGCTGCTCACGCGGGGGCGTGGGTACGGAGGGACCGCGGCGGCGCAGTTCGGTGACGTCCGCGGAGCCGGGTGCGGCCGTGGGCGCGGCTCCCGGCGCTGCTCCGGGTCCCGCTCCCGGCTCCGGGCGCGCCGTGAGGGCGGGCACGGCGGTCGGGCGCGCCGCCGGCTGCGGGCGCGCGGCCTGCGGGGGCTGGGGCGGGCCCGGGGGCCGCGATCCGTCCGCCTGCCGGGGCAGGCTCGCGGGGCGCGTTCCCGCCGGCGGCTGCGGGGCGGCGCGGTGTCCGGACGGGACGGAGGGGGCGGACGGGACGGACGGGGCCGACGGGGCGGGAATCCCGGGCAGCGCAGGGCTCGTCGGGGCGGGCGGAGTGGGCGGGGCGGGCCGCGCGACCTGGGGCCGGCCGAAGCGGCGGGCCTCGGCGCGCTGCGCCTCCTCGCGCTCCCGCGCGGCACGCTGGTTGTCGGCGTGCGGGGCCTCTTCGGCG
Source organism: Streptomyces nymphaeiformis (assembly GCF_014203895.1). GTDB lineage: Bacteria > Actinomycetota > Actinomycetes > Streptomycetales > Streptomycetaceae > Streptomyces > Streptomyces nymphaeiformis. The sequence continues at coordinate 315,055 of NZ_JACHJY010000007.1, forward strand.
CGGAAGCCGTTCCTCGACCCGTCGACGCCCGACGCGTGGGTACGGGGGTCCCCCGCGCGCGGGGTTCCGGCGTGCGGCGTGTCGGAGTCGCTCTCCGACGTGCCGCGGCCGGGTGGCAGGGCGCCCTGGAGCAGATCGGTCGGGAGCAGGACGACGGCGGTCGTACCGCCGTAGGGGGACGTCCTCAGGTGGACCTTGATGTCGTGGCGGGAGGAGAGGCGGCTGACCACGAACAGGCCGAGCCGGTCGCTGTCGAAGAGGTCGAGGGCTTCGGACTGGGCGATACGGGCGTTCGCCTCGGCGAGGGTCTCGCTGCCCATGCCGAGCCCCCGGTCCTCGATCTCCAGGGCGTAGCCGTTGCCGACGGGTTCGCCGCTGACCCGGACCTTGGTGTGCGGCGGGGAGAACTGGGCGGCGTTCTCGATGAGTTCGGCCAGGAGGTGGGTGAGGTCGGCGACGGCTCCGCCGACGACCGCCGTCTCGGGGAGCCGGCGCACCTCCACGCGCGCGTAGTCCTCGATCTCGGAGACGGCGGCGCGAACGACGTTGGTGAGGGGGACGGGCATGCGCCAGGCGCGCCCGGGGGCGGCTCCGGACAGGATGATCAGGCTCTCCGCGTGGCGCCGCATACGGGTGGTGAGGTGGTCGAGGCGGAAGAGGTCGCCGAGCTCGTTGGGGTCGTCGGCGCGCCGTTCCATGCTGTCCAGGAGGTTGAGCTGGCGGTGGACGAGGACCTGGCTGCGGCGGGCGAGGTTGACGAAGACCCCGGAGATGCCGCTGGCGAGTTCGGCGCGTTCGACGGCGGCGGAGAGGGCCGCGCGGTGGACGGTGGTGAGGGCTTCGCCGACCTGGCCGATCTCGTCCTGGGAGACGGGCCCGGGCGGAGCTTCGGCCTGGACGTCGATCTCCTCGCCCGCGCGGAGCCTGCGCATGGCGGCGGGGAGTTTGCGGCGCGCGATGCCGAGGGCGGTGTTGCGGAGGCTGACGAGCTCGACGACGAGACCACGCCCGATCCGTACGGAGATGACGAGCGAGGCGGCGACGGCGGCGAGGCCGAGCACGACCGCCGCGCCGCCCGCCGTGAAGGCGCCGTCGGCGAGCGGATCGGCGTGGTCGGCGGCCACACCGCGCGCGTCCGTCTCGATCGCGGCGAGTCCGCCTCGGACGGCGGCGAGGGAGTCGTCCCATTCGGCGGAGGTGACCGCCTGGGCGGCGGGGCGGCCCGGGCTCGCGGCGCCGACCCGGTCCTCCGCCCGGGTGAGCCGCGCCTGGTCGCCACCGGCGGAGAGCCGGGCCCAGGCGGCCCGTGCGGCGGCGGGCAGGTCGACGGTGGCCGAGGCGGTGAGGGTGCGCCGGGTCTCGACGGCCCCGGAGAACTCGCGGAGCCGGTCCGCGGTCAGCCGGCCGGTGAGGTGGGCGGAGGTGAGGAGGGCGTCCTCGCGGGACAGCATCTCGCCGGCCCGGCCGAATTCGAGGAGTACGCGCGCGTCGGACCCCTGCTCGGCGTCCTGGATGCCGGTGAGGGCACCACCGACGGCGAACGCGGCGGAGATGGTGTCCGTGTACGCCCCGTACACCTGGTCCCAGTCGGCGCGGCCTTCGGCCGCGGCGGTACGGAGCCGGGCGAGGCCCTCGACCTTGCCGACGAACGCGCTCACCCGGCCGGCGACCTCGCCGGGCAGGTCTCCGGTGTCGCCGACGGTGTGCGTGCCGTCCAGGCGGAGCCGGTCGACGGCCTCGTCCGTCCGGCGGATCCGGTCCTTGAGCTCGGCGGCCCGGGTGGAGCCGGGCGCCGCGACCTGCCGTACGGCGGCGCGCCGTTCGTCCTGGAGGGCGGTGAGGGCGGCCGTCACCGGCCCGCGGATCTCGGCGTCGACCCGCTGGAGCTGGCGGAGCCGGGCGACGTCCTGCGCGGTGGTGACGGTGGCCAGGCCCCACAGAGCGAGGAGCGAGACGACCGGGACCATCAGGAGCGAGACGATCTTGGCGCGGACCGAGCGCGGGCGCAGCCCCTGGAACGCGGGACGGGCAGGGCGCGCGTCGGGCGCGTGCGGCCCGTCGGAGCCTTCGCCTCGTGCCGCGTGCCCTGCGGTCGGGGAGGCCTCCGTGGTCCGGGGCCGTGCCGTGTGCTCCGTGGCCGGAGGGCCTTCGGCGGTCCGGGGCCGTGCCCCGTGCCCTGCGGTCGAGGAGGCCTCCGGGGTCCGGGGCCGTGCCCCGTGGGCCGCGGGGGTCCGCTCCCCCGGCTCGTCGGCGGGCGGGCCCGCGTGAGCGCGCCGCCCGCGCGCGGCCGCAGCCGGTGGTGTGGCCGCGTCGGCGTCCTTGGTCTTGCGGGGAGTTCGCATGGCCTCCTCGTTCCGGCTGCGTCTGGCTCTGGTGCGGTGTGGCATGGCGTACGTCGGGAGGTCGGGTCAGGTCGTGGGTGTGCTGCTCGCCCCCGCGGTGCGGAAGCCGGGCGGTGCGACGTCGACCGCGCGTTCGTCCGGTTCGGCGAGACGTCCGGCCGAGGCGTACGCGGCGCGTTCGCTGGCTGTCGGGGTGAGGGCGACGAAGGCGGAGGTGATGAACAGGTACGAGCCGAGACCGACGGCGAGGGGGAAGATGAACTGCATGAGCATGGCTCCCGGGAGGGGGGCGCCGGAGGGGACGACATCGATCCGCACGGCGAACATGCCCGTGTAGTGCATGCTGGTGACGGCCGCGCCCATCACGAGCGAGGCGACGGCCACGGCCACGGGCGCGTGGATGTTGAGCGCCGCCCAGAGAGCCGCCGTGGCGGCGACGACGGCGATCAGCACGGAGAGTCCGACGAGGAGCGGGTCGTATCGCACCTGCCCGTGGAGCCGGAGTGCGGCCATGCCCAGGTAGTGCATGCTCGCCACGCCGACGCCCGTCGTCAGCCCCCCGATCAGGAGCGAACGGACCCGGTCGCGTCCGTAGCCGACGGCGAAGACGCCGACCCCGACGACGGCCATCGCCATGACGAGGCTGAGAAGGGTGAGCGGAACGTCGTAACGGATGTCGGTGCCCGTCACGCCGAAACCGAGCATGGCCACGAAGTGCATCGTCCAGATGCCGGTGCCGATCGCGGAGGCGGCGGTGAGCAGCCAGTTGCGCCGTGACCGGCCGGTCGCGTCGAGCGCTCGTACGGTGCAGCGCAGCCCGAGGGCGGCGCCGATGCAGGCCATCGCGTACGACAGCACGGGTGTCAGCCAGCCGAAGGTGGCGTGGTCCAGGTGTCCCATGGCTCCGGGACGCTAGTGCGCATCGGGGGGCGCACCAGGGGCGCATTTCGAAAGCTGTTGGAATATGACAGAGAGATGATCCCGAACGATCAGACCGGGCTCGAACGGACACACAGAACGTTCACCCCTCCGTGTGTCGAATCGTGCGAGATCATGAACGCATGAGTGATGACCCCACACAGGTACGAGAGTTCTTCGGCGCCCGCGCCGCCGACTGGGACAGCCGCTTCCCGGACGACGGCCCCGCGTACGCCGCGGCCGTGGGCGAGGTCGGCCTGCGCCCCGGCGACGCCGTGCTCGACGCCGGCTGCGGGACCGGCCGGGCGCTCCCGCCGCTCCGCGCCGCGGTCGGCCCCTCCGGCACGGTCATCGGCGCCGATCTCACCCCCGAGATGATCGATCGGGCCGTCGACGCCGGACGCGGCGGCGAGGAGGGCGGGACGCTGCTGCTCGCCGATGTCGGCCGGCTTCCCGTACGCGACGGCGCGCTCGACGCCGTGTTCGGAGCCGGGCTCGTCTCGCACCTCGCGGACCCCGTCGCCGATCTGCGGGAACTCGCCCGCGTCGTACGGCCCGGAGGGCGCCTCGCCCTCTTCCACCCGATCGGGCGCGCCGCCCTCGCGGCCCGCCACGGTCGGCAGATCACGCCGGACGACCTGCGCGCCGAACCCCGGCTGCGCCCCCTGCTCGCCGAGGCCGGCTGGCGGCTCGTCAGCTACGTCGACGAGGACGCGCGCTACCTGGCCCTCGCGGTCCGCGAGGCCTGACACCAACGCCCCCTTCTTTACCGGCACTTCACTGTCTACCGTGGACATGCCGGGCAGTCGTGCCCGGGAAAGGCGGCGGGCCGTGGCATTCATTCCCGAAAGACTCCGCAGACTCCTCCCCTCCGGCCGCAGGGCCCCCGAAGCCGCCGCGCCGGCACCACCGCGCCCACGACAGGGGCACAACCTCTTCGAGGCGGCGGCCGAGTACATCACCGCCTGCGCCGAGGACGATCCGGCCAGGGCGGAGGAGGCGGCGAGCCGGGTCTCCCCCGGCATGCTGTCCTTCGGGGTGAACGAACTGGCCTGCCGGGCCCTGATCGCCCTCGCCCGGGAACGGAACCAGCCCCCGAGCGCCGTGGCCCGCTCGCTGCTCGGCCTCCGCGACCCGTCACCCACCCGGCAGGCCGGTGACGCATGACGGGCATTCCCCGAAGAGGCGAGGTTCCGGGGCGGAGACCCTCGACGCGCGGGTTACCCACTGGTTAAGGTGCGCCGACGACCAGATGGGGAGGACGCCGTGGCTGGGACGGACCCGATCGCCGAGGCCGACGCCGACGCGCTCTTTGTGCTGACCGCGGCACTGCTGACGCCCGGGAACTTCCCGAGCGTGCTCGGGGACGACTACCCGGCGGCCTGCGCCGCGCTGGGCCTGCAGCCGTACGCCGAGGGGTACGGGCTCGTGTTCGGCCAGGACGGCCTGGGGGCCCGCTGGACGGTCGTCGTCGACGACGTGTCGCTCGTCGCAGTGGCCATCTCCTCCTGGGACTGCGGCATGGCCTACGACCTCTCCCCCGACGAGCGTTCCGTGGTGGCCGGACTGCCGGGCTGGCCACTCCCCGTGGCGACCGTCGCCCCCGGTGTCCCGGCCCCGCACGACCCGGAGCCCGAGGAGGGCGATCCCGCGCCGCTGACCCCGCCCTCCGGCGACGAGTGGGGACCGGTCCAGCGCCGGCTGGGGGCCGACGAGGTGGCCCTCCAGTGGGACGTCTGGCGGGCCAGGGTGGGCGACGAGGGCGCAGACGGGCGGCCGTCGGCGGCCGGTGCGGGAACCACGGGCACCGACAGCCCGAAGCCGCCCGCGCCGCAGGCTCAGGCCCCGGTTGCCGGAGGCGCCCCCTCCGACCCGTACACCAGCGTCAGGAAGGCCCTGCACGAGCTGCGCGGCTACCTGGAGGAGCCTCCGCCGGTCGGCCGGGTGCGATCGGCCGCCGGGATGCTGCGTGCCGACGGTCCCGGCTGGTCGCTCGTGGCCAAGGCCGACGACATGGCGTTCGTCCTCCTCGACGAGCTGCCGCGCGAGGTGCTGCCCGTGACACGGGGGCCGCATCTGCCCGCCCTCCTCGAAGCGCTCGACGCGATGGCCGTACGACCCTCCTGAGGAACTCAGTCCTCCCGAGGGTCTCCGCCTCCGCAGGGACTCCGTCCGTCACGCCCTGTCTCCACTCCCCATAGGACGACGGACGGAGATGTGGTTTCGAGCCATGGCCCGGTGGCTGGGGTGCGCCGCACGATGTGGCGCCGCACCCCTTTCACGTCGTCCCACCGGAGGCTCATCATGCGCCTGTTCCCAGGCGTCCCCCTGTTCGCCGCGCTCCTCACCGGGGTCACCGTCCTCGCCCCCGCGAGCCCCGCCGGGGCGAAAGCACCGACCACCGCGAGCCCCACCGCGGCCGATGCCCCGGCCGCCGCCCACTGCGCGCGCCAGGACCGGGTCCGGGTACCCGGCGCCGAGCGCCAGCAGTCCGCCTGTCTGGACGACCTGACGACCACCGGGCTCGCCGGCACCCCGTACACCGACATGGCGGACCAGGCGGGACTCGCCGCGAAGGCGACCCGGAACCCCTCGGGAGTGTCCGGCGTCCAGATCGACGGCTACTTCCCCGACGACTCCCTTCTGAACGCCACCCACGGCTGGGCCCATGACGCGCAGTTCGTCATCCGGCTGCCCGACCACTGGAACGGCGGGCTCGTCGTCACCGGCTCCCCCGGCAGCCGGCGTCAGTACTCCACGGACGCGCTGATCTCCGACCAGGTGCTCGCCCGGGGCTTCGCCTACGCCGCCACCGACAAGGGCAACACCGGCCCGGACTTCTTCACCGACGGGAAGGAGCCGGGCGACGCGGTCGCCGAGTGGAACCGTCGCGTGACCGAGCTGACGCGGGCCGCCAAGAAGGTCGTACGGCAGCGCTACGGCCACGCGCCGGAACGCACGTACATGACCGGCATCTCCAACGCCGGCTACCTCACGCGCTGGCAGCTGGAGAACCGGCCCGAGCTGTACGACGGCGGGGTGGACTGGGAGGGCGTGCTGTGGACGACGCGCGGCCCGAACCTGCTGACGAGCCTGCCGGTGACGGTGGCCAGGACCCAGGGCCTGGCCACCGACGAGGACCTGATCGCGGCGGGCTTCGCGCCCGGCTCGCGCTTCCTGTGGCCGTACCACGAGAAGGCCTACTGGGGCCTGACGCAGAAGCTGTTCCGGGCCGAGTTCGACCCCGCGTACGACCCGGCCTGCCCCGGCTCCACGGCCGGCGGGACCGTGGAGCAGATCTTCGCGCCCTGCGCCTCGGACGCCGCCTACGACTACGCCTCCCGGCCGGCGTCCGTGCACCGCGCGGTCGCCAAGGTCGCGCTCACCGGACGGATCGGCAAGCCGCTCATCACGCTCCACGGCGATCTCGACACCCTGCTGCCGATCGCCACGGACTCCGACGTGTACGACCGGATGATCGACGCGCGGGGCCGGGGCGGGCTGCACCGCTACTACACGGTGCAGGACGGGACGCACACGGACGGCCTGTACGACACGTATCCGGACCGCCTGCGGCCGATCCTGCCCTGCTACCGCTCCGCGTTCGACGCCCTGACGCGCTGGGTCGAGGAGGGTACGGCACCGCCCGCGGACCGTACGATCGCGCGGCCCGCGAGCGGTGACGTGGTCAACTCCTGTGCTCTGGAGGGGTGAAACCCCGGACGCTCAGACCCTCTCCAGCGGGCGGTGCGGCTCCGGCGGCAGTTCGACCCGGACCGGGTCGCCGGGCCGCACCTCCCCGCCGGTCAGAACGACGCCCATGATGCCCGCCTTGCGCACGATCTCACCGTTCTCGTCCCGGCCGAGGACCTGCTTGAGCAGCCCGTGCCGGAAGTTGTCGATCTGCGCGCAGGGGTTGCGCAGTCCGGTGACCTCGACGACGGCCTCGGCGCCGAGGTGGAGGAGCGTGCCGGTGGGCAGGGCGAGGAGGTCGATCCCCCGGGTGGTGACGTTCTCGCCGAGGTCGCCGGGGGCGACCTCGAAGCCGGCGCCGGCGACCTCGTCGAACAGCTCGGCGTGGATGAGGTGGACCTGACGCAGGTTGGGCTGAGTGGGGTCCTGCGCGACGCGGGACCGGTGCTTCACGGTCACGCCCGCGTGGACGTCGCCCTCCACGCCGAGCCCGGCGAGCAGGGTGATGCCCTCCCGGTTGGGCTTGGTGAACGAGTACGTGCCGTTGCTGCTGACCGTGGTGACGGTACCGCCGCTCATGGTGAGAGCTCCCTTCCCTGTCGGTCCGGGCGGAGGCTCCCCGCCCCCGTCCGGACCGATGATCACATCGCGCCTCTGCGTACGACCCTACTCGGCGCCCCGAGTACGCAGCGGTGCGCCCACTTCGTGCAGATGGCCCAAGGCCTGGCGGTACGAGTCCACGAAGCCGGTCTCCGTGTACGGGATGCCGAGCGCGGCGCAGTGGGCTTTGACGGCGGGCTGCGCCAGTCGGAGGTTCGGGCGCGGCATGCTCGGGAACAGGTGGTGCTCGACCTGGTAGTTGAGCCCGCCGAGGAACCAGTCGGTGAGGGCGCCGCCCCGGATGTTGCGCGAGGTGAGCACCTGGCGGCGCAGATGGCCCCAGCTGTCGCCGTCCGCGTGCTCGTCCGGCCGGTCCATGCCCTTGTGGTTGGGCGCGAACGCCATGCCGAGGTGCACGCCGAGGAGCATCTGGTGGGCGAGGGCGAAGAGGAGGGCCTGGGCGGGCGTCAGGAACGTGAGGAGCAGCGTCGCGTATCCGGCGAAGTGGGCGAGCAGGAGCGCGCCTTCGACGAGCCGTTCGCGCCGGGTGCGGCACGGGCCGTCCTTCGCGAGCAGGGCCTGGATCCCGTACACCTTGAGCGCGATGCCCTCCAGGGTGGTGAGCGGGAAGAACAGCCAGGCCTGGTGGCGGGTGAGGAACCCGCGCAGGCCCGTGCGGCCCGCCGTCTGGTGCTCGGCGAAGACGAGGATGTCGGCGGCGACGTCCGGGTCCTTGTCGAGGTGGTTGGGGTTGGCGTGGTGGCGGTTGTGCTTGTCGTTCCACCACTCCCGGCTCATGCCGAGGAGGAGGTTGGCATGGACGAGCTGGAGGATCCGGCTCGCCTTGCGGTCGGCCGTGATCTGGGCGTGGCCGGCGTCGTGGCCGACGAAGGCGGCGCGCGCCGAGAACAGGGCGAGGGGCAGGGCGAGGGGCAGCGCCCACCAGGAGGGCCCGATCAGGGCGAGCCCGGCCACCACGGCGGCGATGCCGAGGAGGTTGACGACGATGCCGCGGGCGTACCAGCCGGGGCGGTGCGCGAGGAGGCCCTGTTCCCTGACCGTCCGCAGGAGCGGGGTGAACTCGCTACCGCCTCTGGCGCGGGCGGGCGCCGCTGCGGGGGCGGCGGCCGGAGGCAGGACGGTGGCCTGGGACATGGCGGGGCTCCGGTTTCTGTCGGTCGATGAGCGAGGGGCGGACGCCTTCCGAAAACGTACGGATCCGTGATCCACCGGGGCCATGGCGTCACCACCCGTCCACGACCTGAGGCGCGCCGGGGTACGAGGGTAGGGAGATCCCCCCATCGCCGCACGTGACCCACATCACCTCGGATGCGCGCCAGGAGATCGATTCCGTCGGGTATCCTCGGCGACTCGGTCTCCAGGTAGTCAAATTTGAGGAATGCGTTGTCGCTCTCGCACGGACAAGATGACCCGGCCCGCGAACCCGTCCCCGAAGCCCCCGAACTCCTCCGCCACTCCGCCGTCTTCGTGCCCGCCGACCCGCCGCGTGCCGGACGGATCGCCTTCTGGTCACCCGACGACGAGCCCCTGCCGGACGTCCGCGACGCCGACGACGGCCACGACTCCCACCCCGGCGACACCGCGATCACGGTCGTCGACGGCGACTCGCTGCAGCTCGTGACCGTCGCCGCCCGCAGCCTGTCCGTACGGGACGCCCTGCCGTTCCTCGCACGTGCCCGGTTCTCGGACGCCGCCTCCCCCGCGACCGCGTTCTGGGGTGCCGCGTCCCTCTTCGCCCTGGACCTCGTCGCGCGCGGCCTGCTGCTGCCCGGCCTCACGCCCGCCGACCACGACGCGTGGCGCGTCGGACCGCTCGGCCCCGGCGAGCTGGACGAACTCCGCACGCTGGCGGCGTCGATGCCGCCCGCCGCGCACGCCGTCCCCCTGTCCGACGACGAGCCGCTGCTGCTGCCCGAACCCGAGGCGCTGCTGCGTGCCTTCGCCGACGCGGTGGCCGACACGCTGCCCCGTACTCCCGCCGCCCCGCTCGCGGCCGGAGGGTCGGCCTTCGCGGCCGACGCGCCGCAGACCGTCCCCGAACAGCGGGCGTGGGCCGCCGACGTGGCGGCGGTGCACGACGCGGGCGTCCGGCTCTCGCTCCGCCTCGAACTGCCCGGCTTCACCCGGAAATCTCGGGAGGCGCCCGCCTTCCGGGCGGTGCTCCAGCTGCACGGGGTCGCCGACCCGACCCTCGTCGCGGACGCGGCGGAGGTGTGGGCGGCCTCCGGCCGGGCCGGAGCCGCGTTCGGCCCCCGGGCCCGGATGGACGCCCTCCTCGCCCTCCGGCGTGCCGCCCGTGCCTGGCCCCCGCTGTCCCCGCTCCTGTCGGCGGCCGTGCCCGACACCGTCGAACTCGCCGACGAGGAGGTCGGGGAGCTCCTGGGCCCGGCGGCCGAGGCCCTCGCGGCCTCGGGCGTCCAGGTCCACTGGCCGCGCGAACTCGCCGACCGGCTCACCGCCCGCGCGGTGATCGGCCCGCAGGCAGCCGTCGGTACCGGGGCCTCCGGGCTCCGTGACGGCGTCGACGTCGACTCGGACCCCGCCGATGGCTCCCGCGCCTCCGCGCTGCCCTCCTTCCTCGCCGCGGACTCCCTGCTCGCCTTCAACTGGCGCTTCGCCGTCGGCGACCACGAGCTCACCCGCGCGGAACTCGACCGGCTCGCCGAGGCGGGACGGCCGCTCGTGCGGCTGCGCGACCGCTGGGTCCTCGTCGATCCGACCGAGGTCCGCCGGGCCCGGGCCCACCAGGACCGCAAGGTCACCCCGGTGGACGCCCTCTCGGCCGTCCTCACCGGCACCACCGAGGTCGACGGACGCACCGTCGAGGTGGCCGCGACGGGCTGGCTGGAACGGCTGCGGGAACGGCTCGCCGAACCCGAGGGCGACCGGCCGGAGATCGCACAACCCCCGGCGCTCGCCGCGACCCTGCGCGACTACCAGCTGCGCGGACTCGACTGGCTCCACCGGATGACCTCCCTCGGCCTCGGCGGCTGTCTCGCCGACGACATGGGACTCGGCAAGACGATCACGGTCATCTCCCTCCACCTGCACCGGCAGGCCGACCCGGCGTCCGCGGGCCCCACCCTCGTCGTCTGCCCGACCTCGCTCATGGGCAACTGGCAGCGGGAGATCGAGAAGTTCGCGCCCGGCACGCCGGTGCGCCGCTTCCACGGCGCGGCACGTGACCTGGAGGACCTCGCCGACGGCGGCTTCGTGCTCACCACGTACGGCACCATGCGGCTGGACGCCGAGCGGCTCGCCGCACGGAACTGGGGGCTCGTGGTCGCGGACGAGGCCCAGCACGTCAAGAACCCGTACTCGGCGACGGCCCGACAGCTGCGGACCATCGGGGCACGCGCGCGCGTGGCGCTGTCCGGCACGCCGGTGGAGAACAACCTCTCCGAACTGTGGGCGATCCTCGACTGGACCACGCCGGGGCTCCTCGGCGGTCTGGGCGCCTTCCGGACCCGGTTCGCCGCCGCCGTCGAGGGCGGGCAGGACCCGGCCGCCGCCGAGCGGCTCGCCGCGCTCGTGCGCCCCTTCCTCCTGCGCCGGCGCAAGTCCGACCCCGGTATCGCCCTCGAGCTGCCGCCGAAGACCGAGACCGATCGGACCGTCTCCCTGACGCCCGAGCAGACCGGTCTGTACGAGGCGGTGGTGCGGGAGACGCTCGCGGCGATCGCGGAGGCCGACGGCATGGAGCGCCGCGGGCTCGTCGTGAAGCTCCTGACGGGCCTCAAGCAGATCTGCAACCACCCCGCCCAGTACCTCAAGGAGGAGCGGCCGAGGATCGGGGGCCGCTCGGGCAAGCTGGAACTGCTCGACGAGCTCCTCGACACGATCGTCGCCGAGGGCGCGTGCACCCTGGTCTTCACCCAGTACGTGGGGATGGCCCGGCTCCTGGAGGCGCATCTCGAAGCACGGGGCGTGCGGACCCAGTTCCTGCACGGCGGCACACCGGTCGCCGAGCGCGAGGCGATGGTCGCCCGCTTCCAGGGCGGGGAGGTGCCGGTCTTCCTCCTGTCCCTGAAGGCCGCCGGGACCGGTCTCAACCTGACCCGCGCCGAGCACGTCGTGCACTACGACCGCTGGTGGAACCCGGCCGTGGAGGCGCAGGCCACCGACCGCGCGTACCGCATCGGGCAGGACCGGCCGGTGCAGGTCCACCGGCTGATCGCCGAGGGCACGATCGAGGACCGGATCGCCGCGATGCTCGACCGCAAGCGCGAGCTGGCGGACACCGTCCTGGGCTCCGGCGGCGACGCCCCGCCGGAGCTGACCGAACTGACCGATGCCGAACTGGCGGAGCTGGTGCGACTGCGAGGGGACGGACGATGAGCGAGTACGGACAGGGGAACGGCCCCGCCCACGGGTACGGGGACGACGAGCGGACGTTCGAGGCGCTGCCGCCGGCGCAGGGCGGCGCGTTCACCCGCACCTGGTGGGGACGGGTGTGGCTGAAGGCCCTCGAGGACAGCGCGCTGGACCTGCAGCAGCTCAAGGCGGGACGCCGGCACGCGCGCGCGGGGGCGGTGGGCGCCGTCTCGGTGCGGCCCGGCCGGATCACCGCGATGGTCAAGGACCGTGACGGCACGGCGTACCGCAGCGACGTGCTGGTGCGCGAGTTCTCGGAGGAGCAGTGGGAGCGGCTCCTCGACCTCGCCGTGGACAGTGCGGGCCACATCGCCGCGCTCCTCGACCGCGAGATGCCGCCGCACCTGGTGGAGGACGCTGCGGCGGCCGGGCTCGACCTCCTGCCGGGCATCGGGGACCTGGAGGCGGAGTGCGCCTGCGAGGCCTGGGACCACTGCCCGCACACGACGGCGCTCTGCTACCAGGTCGCCCGCCTGCTCGACGAGGACCCGTTCGTCCTCCTGCTCATGCGGGGGCGGGGCGAGCGCACCCTCCTGGAACTGCTGCAGACGCGCAGTGCCGCACGGGCCGCCGTGCCGTCCGCGCGCGGCGAGGAGGAGGCCGGCGGGCCCGGAGAGGTCGGCGGGATGCCCGGCGTGTCGGCCGAGGAGGCGTTCGCGGCGGGGTTCCTCGTACCCCCGCTGCCCACCCCTCCGGTCCTCCCGGCCGCGCCCGGCCGGTCGCCGTCCCTGGACACGGACACCCCGCCGGAGCCGGGGGTCGACCCGGCGGCCCTCGAGTTCCTCGTGGCGGACGCGGCGGCACGCGCGCACCGGCTGCTCGGCACGCTGCTGAGCGGTGGGGACACGACGGCCCCGGCCGCAGCCCGTCCGACGGTCGCTCAGGACGCGGTACGGCTCGCGGCGGGCGCTCCCGTTCCGTGGATCGCCGCGCGGCTCGCCGCCGGTTCGGGCAGGTCGCGGGCGGAGCTGGACCTGGCCACGCGCGCGTGGCGGTTCGGCGGCGCCGCCGCCCTCGCCGTACTGGACGAGGAGTGGGCACCGGACGCCGAGGCGCTGGAACGGGCCGGGGCCAGGCTCGCCGAGGCCTGGGCGGACGACGACCGGCCGGCGCTGCGGCAGGCGGGCGGCGGGCGGTGGACGGCCGTGGGCACGGAGGCTCAGCTGCGGCTCGGCGAGGACGGACGCTGGTGGCCGTACGTGAAGGCCGGGGCCCGCTGGTCCCCGGCCGGTCCGGCGGACCGGGACCCGGCGGCGGCCCTGGCGACGGCGTTCGCCGCCGGTGCTACTGGAGCCGGTGGCTGAGCGTGTCGCCGAGGACGGCCAGGCTGCAGGCGACGGTGTCCGCGCCGAGGAGATGACTCGTCAGGTACGGGTACTGGACGAAGGTCGTCCAGCGCGTGCCGAGCGGCTGCCGGGCGGCCTTGAGCCGGAGCGGTTCGCGGCAGAGCAGGGTGGCGGCGTCGCGTACCGCCCGATCGGTGGCGAAGGAGCCGACCAGGCGGGGCCGGGCGACGAGTTCGGCGTGGTGCGGCGTGTCGCAGCGCCGCCGGAGGGCGGTGCCGGGCGCGTCGCGGTCGATGTCGAAGCAGTCGCCGATGCGCAGCGCCTCGTAGGAGACGGAGCGCTCGCGGGCCGGGGCGCCGGTCGGGCGGCCGGAAGGGGTGGCGCCGGTCGAGGGCGTGCCGTTCGCGGGTGCGGGGGCCCCGGACCGGGTCGGCTCCGCGGACGTACTGCTCTGTGCGCGGCCCGAGCGGTCCTCGGACGCCGTCCGCGTGCCGCCCGTGGCCGTGGAGTTCGGGGGCGTGCCCGCGCTCGGCGTGTCGGCCGTCCCGGCGGTCGGACCCGTCCCGCCGGTGACGACCGGCGCCGGCGCGCCGACCGGGTCCCCGCCCGGCCGGCCGTCGGCGGGTCCGCCACCCTCCGCCCCGCTTCGGGCGGTCAGGAAGGCGCCTGCCACGAGGCCTGCCGTGAGCAGGGGCAGGAGGGGCACACCGAACCAACGGGCGCGCCGCGCCTCCGGTCCCGGCCGGGCCGCGCCGAGCCGGACGAAACGCGTGGGCCAGGGGGACTCGCCACCGGTGCCGGGGGGCCTGGTGACGAGCGGGTCGGGCACGAGGGCGTCGAGAGGGCGCGCCTCGGCAGGCCGAGGCGCGTCAGTGCCCGTCTCGGCATCTTTCTCACCGGACGGGCCCGGGCGGTCCGGCTCGGACGGAGGCGTGGCGGTCGGCGGGTGGGACACAGGGACCAGGTTCGCCGTTCGGCGGCGACTCGGCCAGCTTTCACCGGCCGCCGGGACCGACCCGTACAGAATCGTGACGATCGCCGACCGCGGGCGCCCATGCCACCGCCGCTCCCCCGTCACCGCCGCCGCCCGGTCACCGTCGGCTACAGGCCGAGCTGGCGCTCCGCGCCCTCGACCGTCTGGGCGAGGAGCACGGCGATGGTCATGGGGCCGACACCGCCGGGGACCGGGGTGATGAGCGAGGCGCGCTCGGCGGCCGACGCGAAGTCGACGTCGCCGACGTTGCCCGGGTTGTAGCCGGCGTCGATGACGACGGCGCCCGGCTTGATGTCCTCGCCCTTGATGAAGTTCGGCTTGCCGACGGCGGCGACGAGGACGTCGGCCTCGCGGACGACCGAGGAGAGGTCCTCGGTGCGGGAGTGGCGGTAGGTGACGGTGGCGTCGCGGCCGAGGAGGAGCAGGCCGGCCGGCTTGCCCAGGATCGCGCTGCGGCCGACGACGACCGCGCGCTTGCCGCTGAGCTGGACGTCGTACGCGTCGAGGAGGCGCATGATGCCGCCGGGCGTGCAGGAGACGAAGCCGGGCAGGCCGAAGCCCATGGCGGCGAAGGAGGCCATGGTGACGCCGTCGACGTCCTTCTCGGGGGCGATGGCCTCGAAGGCGGCGCGCTCGTCGATGTGCGGGCCGACCGGGTGCTGGAGCAGGATGCCGTGGACCTCGGGGTCCTCGGACAGGGCGGTGATGGCGGCGACGAGCTCCTCGGTGGTCGTCTCCGCGGGCAGCTCGACGTGCTTGGAGCGGATTCCGGCCTTCGCGCAGCGGTTCTGCTTCATCTTCACGTACGTGACGGAGGCCGGGTCCGCGCCGACCAGGACGGTCGCGAGGCACGGGGTGACGCCGGTGCGGCGGGTGATCTCGGCGGCGCGGGCGGCGGTCTCCTCGACCGTGCGGCGGGCGAGGGCCGTACCGTCCATGAGGATGGCGGTGCTGGTGGACATGGCAACTCCTGGGCGTCGTCTCTGACCGGTGGTTCGCCCAGGCGCACGGCATCGGCACGGTCGCGCCGCAGGGGGCACGCACCGCCGGGCCGCTCCCCGGTGGTGATCCACCTCAAGCGCCAGTCACGGCCCGGGCACCACTCTACGTGAGGGGCGGGGGGCCGCTCCCGGACAGGGTGCATATGCCGAGGTGCGAGGGAGCTTGTCGGCGGCCGTCGGGCGCACCACGATGACCGCGACGGGCCGGGACGACCTCGACGAGGAGGCCGAGTTGAGCGAAGCGTGGGTGGCCGCGGAGCCACGGACGGAACGGGACGAAAGCGCGGGCCGGCACGGGGGCACCGACCGGGGCAGGGCGACTCGCCGGGGCACGGAAACTTACCCGCGTGCGGATGACGACCGGCCCTCCACGGACGCCGACCGACACTCCACGGACAACGACGACGGGAGCACGGACGTCGACCGGCCCCTCCGGGAGGCCCGTCCGCTGGTGGCGGCGTCCTGGCGCCGGTCCGTACGCGCGCGCGTGAGCCCCGACGGTTCGGCGCGGGTGGAGCTGGACGAGGACGAGCTCGCCGCGTACCGCGAAGCACATCCCCTCTCCGCGGCGATGCCGGTGATCAGGGAGCTGATGGGGGCGTACGCGACGGACGGGGAACATCTGCTCGCGGTCTGCGACGCGGCCGGGCGGATGCTGTGGGTCGAGGGGCATCCGGGGACCCTGCGCAAGGCCCGGGGGATGAACTTCGTGGCCGGGGCCCGCTGGTCGGAGACGGCGGCCGGCACGAACGCGCCGGGCACCGCCCTGGCCGTGGACCGGCCGGTGCAGGTCGTCGCCGCCGAGCACTTCCGGCGTCCGGTGCGGGCGTGGACCTGCGCCGCGGCCCCCGTGCACGACCCGTACAGCGGGCGGGTGCTCGGCGCGGTCGACATCACGGGCGGGGAGCGGCTCGCGCACCCGCACAGTCTCGGCTTCGTGCAGGCGGTGGCGCGCGCGGCCGAGTCCCAGCTGGCCCTGCTCGGGCCGGCCCCGGACCCGGGGCGGATCCGGCTCTCGGCGCTCGGCCGGGACGAGGCGGTGCTCTCGGCGGGCGGGCGGCGGCTGCGGCTGAGCCGCCGGCACAGCGAGATCCTGGTGGTCCTCGCGCACCGGCCGGACGGGGTGGGCGGCGACGAGCTGCTCACGCTCCTGTACGAGGACGAGTCGGTCACCCCGGTGACGCTGCGGGCGGAGCTGTCCCGGCTGCGGGCGCTGCTCGGCGCGGACGCGCTGCGGTCGCGGCCGTACCGGCTCGCGGGGGCGGTGGACGCGGACTTCGCGACGGTCGACCGGAAGCTCGCCTCGGGGGCCGTGGCAGCGGCGGCCGGGGACTACGCGGGCCCGCTGCTCCCGGCGTCGACCGCGCCCGGGGTCGTACGGCTGCGGGAGCGGCTGGCGGACCGGCTGCGGGCGGCACTGGTGGACCGGGCCGATCCCGGGCTGCTCGCCGACTGGGCGTACAGCGCGTGGGGCGAGGACGACGTGGTGGTCTGGCGGGCGCTGTGCGCGGCGGTTCCGGCGCCCCAACTTCCTCCCGTACGGGCGAGGCTCGACTCCCTGGAGGCGGAACTGTCCGCCGGTGCAACGGGCTTGCAACGTTCGGGGCACCACACTCGGGCGTGAGTGCCGGCCAGGGACGGCCGGCGCGTCGAGGGAGGCCATGCCGATGACCCGTTACGCCGCACCCGGCACCGAGGGCGCGCTCATGTCGTACCAGGCCCGCTACGACCACTGGATCGGCGGCGAGTACGTCGCCCCGGCGGGCGGGCGCTACTTCGAGAACCCCAGCCCGGTCGACGGCCGGCCCTTCACGGAGGTCGCGCGCGGCACCGCCGAGGACGTGGAACGCGCCCTCGACGCGGCGCACGCGGCGGCCCCGGCGTGGGGGCGGACGGCGCCGGCGGAGCGGGCGGCCGTTCTGCTGAAGATCGCGGACCGCATGGAGAGCAACCTGGAGGCGCTGGCGGTCGCCGAGACGTGGGACAACGGCAAGCCGGTCCGGGAGACGCTCGCCGCGGACATCCCGCTCGCGATCGACCACTTCCGCTACTTCGCGGGGGCGCTGCGGGCCCAGGAGGGCGCGCTGAGCGAGATCGACGACGACACCGTGGCGTACCACTTCCACGAGCCGCTGGGCGTCGTCGCGCAGATCATCCCGTGGAACTTCCCGATCCTCATGGCGGTCTGGAAGCTGGCCCCGGCGCTGGCGGCGGGCAACGCGGTGATCCTCAAGCCGGCCGAACAGACCCCGGCCTCCGTGCACTTCTGGCTGAGCCTGGTCGCGGACCTGCTGCCGCCGGGCGTCCTGAACGTCGTCAACGGCTTCGGCGAGGAGGCCGGCAAGCCGCTGGCGTCCAGCCCGCGCGTCGCGAAGATCGCGTTCACCGGCGAGACGACGACGGGCCGCCTCATCATGGGGTACGCCGCCGAGAACCTGAAGCCGGTCACCCTCGAACTCGGCGGCAAGTCCCCCAACATCTTCTTCGACGACGTGTGGGCGGCGGACGACGACTTCCGCGACAAGGCGCTCGAAGGCTTCACGATGTTCGCCCTCAACCAGGGCGAGGTCTGCACCTGCCCCTCGCGGGCCCTCGTCCAGCGCGGCCACTACGCCGACTTCATGGAAGCGGCGGTCGCCCGCACGGAGAAGATCGTCCCCGGCCACCCCCTGGACACGGACACGATGATCGGCGCCCAGGCCTCCGCCGACCAGCTCCGCAAGATCCTCTCCTACCTGGAGATCGGCCAGAAGGAGGGCGCGAAGATCCTGACGGGCGGCCAGATCGTCGAGCACGGCGGCGAGTTGGCGGGCGGCTACTACGTCCAGCCGACCGTCTTCGAGGGCGACAACCGCATGCGGATCTTCCAGGAGGAGATCTTCGGCCCGGTGGTGGCGGTGACCTCCTTCAACGACTTCGACGACGCGATCCGCACGGCCAACGACACCCTCTACGGCCTCGGCGCCGGCGTCTGGACCCGCGACACGAACACCGCCTACCGCGCGGGCCGCGCGATCCAGGCGGGCCGCGTCTGGACGAACTGCTACCACGCCTACCCGGCCCACAGTGCTTTTGGAGGCTATAAGCAGTCGGGCATCGGGCGAGAGACCCACAAGATGATGCTGGACCACTACCAGCAGACGAAAAATCTGCTGGTGAGCTACTCGCCGAAAAAGCTCGGCTTCTTCTAGCTGCACGAAAGAAGGCGCCTGACCTGGGGTTTTCCCCGGGTCAGGCGCCTTCTTGGAGTGCACGGCCCCTCCCATGGGGGAGGTGTCGAAATACCCCCCTTCTTCCAGTTCATCCCACCGGTATCCCAGTCCTGACCGGCAGTTCCGGGCCATACACGGGCCAGATTGCGGCTCAGCCCTTGGGGCTGCTGTCCTTGCTGCGCCGGCTCCACTCCTGCATCGACTCCTCGATGAGCCGGTTGGAATGCTCCTGCAGACCGTCCAGGAACTTGGCGTAGTACTGGAAGAGCACTTGGATGCTCTGGCCGGCCCGGCGCGCGCATTCGGCAGGATCCACGCCGGAGTGCAGCCAGAACGAGATCCCGGCGTGCCGGAGGTCATAGGGCCTCTTGGCGAGCAGCGTAGGCTGCTCGCTGGGAGCCAGGGCCTTCTTACGGGCCCGCTCCCACGTCTTGCCGTAGGCCGCTGCATCAACGTAGCCGCCGGCCGCATTGCGAAACACTCGGCCATCGGGCGCAACGCCGAAGCGATCGACGTGATTTCGCAGTGTGCGCACGAACGACGGCGGTATCGGCACGGGACGTGTGGCCTTGACGGCTCGCCGCTTCAAGGAGTGCACTTCGTGGACCTCACCATCGTCCGTCCACTCCTTGCCGGCCGTGACGACACCTCCGCTCAGGTTGAGCATGCCCCAGCCGCTCTTCGGCAGATGGCACTGTGAGATCTGCAGGTGGATGACCTCCGCCGGACGCATGGCCGCGTAGTACATGCAGCCGAAGAACGCCTCAAGGTGCGGGCCGCGACCCTGTTGTTCGCCAACAGCGGTCAGCAGGCGAGCAACCTGGGTCGGGTTCGGCACGCAGGCCGGGTCCACTTCCTCGCTCACCCCAGGAGCCTGCCACTTGACCCTTGCGAGCGGATTCTCCGTGAAGTATCCCTTGTCGACGGCAGTTCCGAGGACCTCGCTGAAGGCCGATCGCTTCCGCAGGGCGGTCTTCGCCGCGGCGGACTCTCCGTCGATCTTCCGGCCGAGCGCGTCCAACGCCCTGCGCACGACGTCTGGTTCCATCAGCTCACTGACGGGCAGTGAGTGCCGCTTCATCCAGTCGAGGGCATGCTGCCATTCGGCGGACGGCTCACTCTCCCAGGCTCGCTTGTTGAACGCCCATGAATACAGCGCGCGCCGCAGAACCCTCGGCTCCGAGTAACGCGCTTCGCGCCTCACCAGCGCGGGCGTGATGGTGGCAAGTGCATCAGCGAGGGTACGACGGGTGTTGCCAGGCGTTCGATCCCATCGCTCATCGATGTAGGCATGAGCCAGGTCGTACCAGGTTGTCCGCTGCCTAATGGCGCGGATCTCGGAAGCCGGCAGACCAGTCTGCTCGTCGAACGCCTCACCGTCACGCGCGGCCGTCATGAGCTTCGCTCGCCGGCTCTCGGCCAGCCCCTTGGTAATAAAGGACTCCGACCGCTCGCGGCCGTTGACCGTCCATCGGACCTCGAACGGCTTGCGACGCTTCGGCCGCTCCCGGATGTCCCAGAAGCGGACCTTGTAACTCATCGCCATTCAGGCGTATCCCTTTCGCACGCCTGCCACCAGGCGTCGAGGTCGGCACGACGGCAGCGGAGTTCGCCGTTCGGCAGCTTGATCATTCGAGGAGCCTGGTTGCGGGCACGCAGACGGTAGAACGCCGAGGTACTCATGCGGATCTCCGCCAGGACCTCAGCGAGCTTCAGCGCAGGGGGACGAGCCATTTCTTCCTTTCAGTCGGGGACAGGAAGGGCTACACAGGCGCAAATTACAAGGAAGCACTGCGTAGTCCCGGGACAGTGCGTCCGCCAGCTCCACTACCAAGCACGGCCGATGCGGACGAACATCAATGGTCGTGAGGATCGCCGGTTTGGCCAACCGGCGATCGTGGGCTATGTTGCGCGCCCCGCGCCCATGAGCTCGCAACACCTTGGATCACCAAATAGGCCAGCCGCGCAGGCGCAGACGCACAGTCGACAGTGACCGTTCCTTAGCCACCAGACGTTTTTCCGGACCATGCGTTCAATCCGCCGAGAACAAAGAGGACAGGGGACGTGAAGCGAGCAGATCGAATGGCGGGATCAGACACACGAACCTCCTAAACAGGAACTGCTCCAGACCGCCAATCGAACTAGGCTGGGATTGCCATCTCTCCGCCCTTCCCGTCGAGCAGCTCCTCGTCCGACCTTGCATTTTCGGGACGTTGTACATTGACATGGTCCCAGCCGAGGTTCCAGTCTTTTGCCGCCAACTCTCGTCTGCCGTGAGCGAATGCCCACTATCAATCCGCCGGGAAGTCGACAACTCTGGGCGCGAGAGGAACTGCCCCGCAAATAGACACGCGAGGGTCGCCGTCGTGCGATCCGCGGTGGCTGTCCGCTATTGCTGTGGTGTGGACCGGACGGGGGACTCGTCCAGGGCGGGCTGGGCGGAAGCGTCGGACGTTCGGGAAAACCCCCGCATCCTCGTCTGCGGATGCATCATGATCACGGGCATGCACCCTCGTGACATAGAGATATGGCGGGCGATCGACCAGGGCCTCAGGGCGATCGACTGGGAGGCGTGGTTCGGTTGTCCGGAGGGCGCCGACTATCTCTCCCCCGCAGGTCACGAGGTGACCGCACGCGCAGTGGCCGGCCTCACCGCGTTCTTCGACAGCCGCTGGCTGCCCAAGGCCGTGGTCCCCTCCCCCGCCCGGGGTCAGGCCAGCGACACCTTCGTCGGTCTGGGCCGACACGCCCCGGTGCTCCAGTTCATGAACGGAGCCGCGCCGGGAGCATGGGTGGAGGCGGTGCGGTGGTGGGCCGCGTACGCCTATCTGGAAAAAGCCGGGGTGCCCGGCATTGCCTCGGTCAAGCGGGATGCACGCCGCGACGTCACCCTGTCCCGGTTCCTGCACTCCCAGACACAGGCCCGGCTCGCGCTCATGGGGGCGGCCTGCAGACTCCCGGTCGAGCTGGAGCCGGCGAAAGCCAGCGGTGGTCCCGGCGACGTCCGTGTCGGCCCCGTCTTCATCGAGGTCGTCACCCTCGCCGAGGACCAGAAGAGCCAGGACTACGAGAGGTTCCGCCAGAACCTCCAGGCTCACCTCTTCACTCTGGACAGGGGCCGTGACATCTACTGGGAAGGCGACCTCCCCGAACTCCTCAACAGCGACGCCTTCGAGGTATGGAAAAAGCGGACCGAGGAGGCCGCCCAACAGTGCGCTGCCTCGGGGGCCGCGGTCGATCTCCTCAGCAACGCCGGCAGGCGGCTGACCGTCCACCCTGGCACGGCGCCCCAGGGCACCACTCTGACCGGTGACACGGTGGAGAGCGACCAGGGCAGGCGGCTCCTGGGCAAGGTGCGTGCCAAGTGCGCCAAGACGGCGGGGGCGGGCACCGCGTGGATCTGGGTGGAGGACCACAGCGGCCTCTTCCACTTCCCAACGCCCTTCGCGGGGATGCCGCTCGCCGCCAAGACCGATGCACTCGCAGACCTGTTGGGGCCACTGCTGGCGGAGTACGTCCATGTTGCCGGGATCGTCGTCTCGAATGCAGCCCGCCGGCGCCTGCCGCTTCCGCCCGACGACGACGCGCTTCGCCCCGCCGCACAGGGTTTCCAGCGGGGGCTTCCCCTCGACCGGGTCCGGGAGACGATCGTGATCCCCCGGCGAATCCTCCTACCTGAACAAACCGACCTGATAGCCAGAATGTGCGATGCCGAAGCTGATGCGCTCGACTGGGCCCTGGGGAGGCTTGGTGTTCCCCAGGGCGTGGCATCGCTGCTGACCGACTCGTCGACACCGCGCCGGGATTCCGCGCTGTGGACGCCGCGAGCGGGCCGAGGCGGCAAGACGGGGTGAAGACGACATGCTGGGGTCTGGGGTCCCAAACGTGGTCCCCAGATTCGCGCAGCGTCGGACTACTCAACTTGATTGGGTGATGTCGGGTGGCGTGCGCCATCGGTCACCTGCGCCGGTGACCGCCGACCCACATGGGCCGGCCCTCGGTGTGCATACTGTGACCGGCAGAGGGCCGTCGTCCGACCGAACGGCGATGGGTGGGGCCGATAGGCACCGGGCCGGGCCGGACGATCAGGGAGACCAGTGATGGATGTCGAGGAATGCTGGCGCCGCTATGGGCTGCGTCCCGTCGACGCGGACCTCGACGAGATCCGTACACTCCTCCGGGAGCACACGGCGCGTGAGCGACGCTCCCAGGGCGAGGGCGACACCGAGCTGATGAGGCTCTGCTGCTTCTATCTGTTCAACAGCGGCGACGTCGACGACGTGCTCCTGATCTGGAGTGCGAAGCAAGCCAGCTTCGACGCAGCGTGCTCGATCGACATCGAATTCCTACTCGGGCACGGGCTCGACGCGACGAAGGCCCACCTCTCGGCCAACTGTGCACCTGCTGCGGCAGCGGCTCTGGATCGACTGCGCGAGCTCGAGGCAGACGGTGAATTCGAGGGCTTCTCAGTGGAGGAGCGCTCCGCCTCCTACGACCGGTACTACGGCGACTGACGAATCCGCAGCGCCGGTCAGTCGTCCGTGATGAGGCCGGTGCCCGCAAGGCAGCTGTCGACGAGATCCGGGCGGTACTGGATCTGCTTGAGCCTGCGCTTCACGGGCCTGGTGATCTGGCCCAGGTCGGCTGCGGCGAGGTTGCCGATGTCGCGTTTGACCAGCGACCAAATGCCCTCCTGCGGGTTCAGGTCTGGCGCGTAGGTGGGGAGTTGGAACACGGTGAGCCAGGCGGCATTCGCGGCGATGAACTCCCGCATCCCGGCGGTCAGGTGGAGGCGGACGTTGTCCCAGACCAGCACGATCGGTCCGCCGAGCTGGATGCGGGCACGCACCAAGAGGTCGCGGAGGTCCCGCCAGCCGAAGCCCTTCGGCTCGCCCTTGCGCCCTCGGTACTCGCGGATGGCGTAGATCAGCCGGGACCGCTCGCCCGGCTTGTAGCAGGTCATACCCGCCATCGACACCCGTCCGGAGCCTCGGCCGCGAACCCGGACGACCGGGGTTCGGCCGATCCGTCCCCAGGTGCGAGAGCGCGGCGGCGTCATCGACTGGCCGGCTTCATCCTCGAAGACGATCCAGCCGTTGCACGCCGCCGCACAGCTCTTACCCGTGGCCAGACCTCTTTCTTCCACAGGTCAACCGCCGCATCGTCGCGCTCGATCGCCCGGCGGGTGGGCTGCTGCCATGACCAGCCGTGCCGCTTCAGTAGCCGCCACGTGCCTTCCACCGTGTAGGAAACGTGGAACAGTCGACCGATCAGCGTCTTGACTCGCGCCATCGTCCACCGCTGATCGGCCCAGCCGTGGAGCAGTGGTCCACGCTCCAACTCCCGCTCCAGCCGCGCGATCTGAACGGAGCTGAGCCTGGGACGTCCGGGCGATCCCTTCGACAGGATCCCGGCCTCGCCTCGCTCGCGCCAAGCCCGGCGCCACCGCTCCACCGACCGCTCGCTCACTCGCAGCGCGGCAGCGATTTCCCGGTTCTTCTCCGCGCCCTCGAAGCGTTCCACGGCCTGCAGCCGGATCCGCTCCCGCGCGGCTCTCTCGGCGTCGGTCAGCCCGCCGCCCTGCGCGTACCTCACAGCCCCACAGCTACCTCAGCCGACAGGCCGACGTCAGGCAAACATCCCCGACATCACCCAATCAAGTTCAGTAGCAGTGCCTACGCCGAGCCCATGGTCTGCTGATGGCCTGCCGCGACGGTTCGTACGGCGTCAGCTACGGCTGCAATCCCTGCGGCCATAAGCGGCCGCAAGGAGCTCATTTCGCGCGCGTCCCTCCAAACGCCGGTGTTCGAGGTTACGAAGGGCACGATGCTCACTCCATGGGCTTCGAACGGCGCGGTCACCAGGTAGCGCATGCCACCGGTTCCGCACAGGTAGCCGCGCGCGCCGGTGGCAGCGGAGAGGTCTGCGAGCCGCTCTGAGCGCTCCGACCGGGCTGCCAAGCAACTGCTCCGCTGGATGCGCCCCCTCCACCCCAGGAGCCTGAGCAACAGCCTTGTGGACTCCTCGGCAAGATCAGCCGTTTTCGCGGTCTCAAGCCCATGAAGCACAGCGTCCAGCCCACCCCGGAACTTCGGCCAGTCGGGGCTCTTCGCGTAATACTGCGCCAGCATGTACGTGAGGCGGCGACGAGCCAGGTCCGGGTCGGCCACAACTGCGTCCTTGATGAGGGTGGACCGCCCGTGGGGTAGGTGGGTCGGGATCGAGAGCCACTGGCGCCGGTCCGGGCAGGACATGCTGCCGAGTCGGGCGCGGTGCTGGAAGTCGCGGCGGGCGAACTGGACGTCGTCGAGGACAATCCAGCAGTCCGCCGCGAAGAGCTTCGCGAGGGTGCTCAGCCGAGGGAAGAGGTTGGGCTGGTGAATCGCTACCAATCCCCCCGGTGCTGCTTCACGCGCCGATGAGCCTGCTGGTGAAGCCGGAGCGGATGAGGTCTTCGTATGCGGCATGCACGTTCTCCGGGACGTCCTGCTCGATCGCGAAGCCCTGCTTCGGATACTCGATGATGCGCTGGAGGTCGCCGACGAGCATGTCGATGACGAGCTTCTCGTCGCCGATGCTCTTCAGGTAGTCGTCGAACTCCATCGGTTCAGAGGCGCACAGCACCTCGACGTCAGGCCACAGCTTGCGGGCGGTGGCGAAGGAGCGCCGCTCCATGTATGGCTTTGAGACGAGGAGCGCCGACTTGGGGGTGAGGCCGGCGGAGGCGAGGAGCTCTCGGGACAGCTCGATGTTCTGCCCGGTGTTGCCGGCGTTCGGTTCCACCAGGATCGCGCTGTCAGGCACGCCGAGGGTGAGTGCGTGCTCGCGGAAGTGGACGGCTTCGCCTCGGGGGAAGACCTTGGCGGTGGTGGGGCTGTTGCCTCCGGTGAACACCAGGGTGGGGAACAGCCCGGCCCGGTACAGCTCTGCGGAGAAGGCTGCGACGCCGAGGTCATGGCTGCCGAGGCCGATGGCGACGTCGACGGGGCGCAGGTCGTGACCCATTTGGTGGTAGTCCCAGACCAGCTTGGCATTGCGGATCTGCTCGTCGTTGATGGCCGGCTGGTTGTCGGTCACTCGCTCGTCTCCCTGGTCAACGTGGTGAAGGGCTGGTTGGCCCATCGGCCGTCCTCCGGATGTCCGTGATGCTGCGGAGCTGGTGGGTCAGGCCGTACTGGGCCGCCCGCTTGGCAGCGTCGTCGAGGACGCGTAACCCATCATCCAGGGTCGCGCGGTCGGACAGGAGGATGTGCCCGTACGCGGTGTCCAGCCGTACCCGCTGCACGGGCGCGTCGGTGATGCCTGTACTGCGAGCCACGTCGATGAGGCGCAGGGCCGCGTCGAGATTGCCGGCTCCGCGGTGGGCCAGGGCTAGCTTCTGCTGCGCGACGGACCAGTCGTCCTGCTCGGCAAGGCCCTCGAACTCGCGGATGGCTTCCTCCATCACCCGAACCGCGTAGTCGTGGTTGCCGTCCTTGCTGAGCGCCGTGCCCACCCAGAGTCGCGCGCGGGCACGGTCCCGCGGGGATAACCGCTCGTCGATCGCGAGGTCCTCGTACTGTCGGGCCGCGGTCTCCAGCGCTCCGGACATCTCGGTGACGACCGCGAGAGAAAGGTCGAGCTGCGCCACACGCCGCGGAATTCCCAACTCGGTATAGAGAGAGCGGGCGTTGGCATAGCAGCGTTGGGCGGAGAGCGGGCCTACGACTGCCCCTTGGTCCCGCTTGAGATCGCCTTGCAGGGCGACGGAGCGGGCGAGGAGGTAGGTGCCTCGCTCGTCCAGCTCCGAGGGCTGGTAGCTGGACGACCATCGCCGAAGCAGGTCGTCGGCGAACGCGAAGTTCTGGTGGGACAGCGCGACGACCGCACGTTCGAGGTCGTCCGTCCAGGACTCGTACTCCCAGGCCCGAGGTCGAGGGATGGTGACGCGGCGCGCCGTTTCGCCGGCGAGTCGTCCCACTTCTCCCTCGGAGAGCTTCGCGAGCTCCGTCTCGAATCTCAGATGGGTTGCGGCATCGGACCGGGCCAGCGCTGTGTCGAGGATGGCCTGGCTCTCGGTGTTGGGGCGCCGCTTCTCCCGGTACTTCTCCCAGTTGCTGATGGTGTTGACCGCGATGCCCAGGTGCTCGGAGTAGCGGCGCACGCTCAGCCGGAGTGCTTTGCGCAGGGCAAGCGCCTCCAGGCCGGTCCATTCGTGAACGGTCGCCACGTGCCACTCCTTTCCGATGCCATCGAAGCACGTGGCGACCGCACCAGGGGCGGTTGTGGGACAGAAGTGGGACAGGCGTGGATTCCCGGATCGCGGGGCGGCGACCAGGCTCGGAGTGTCCCCCCTCCCCCGATCCGATGGGTGGTCACGACCATGGAGCCCCTTACGGAACAGCGGAACGTCACGGGCCCGATCGTCTTCGGATTTCTGCGGCTCGTCGGGGTGTCTGCGAGCCGGCAGCAGGCTCTCGCCAAGACCATCACCGACTACTGCCGCCGCCACGAACTGACGCTGGGCGGTGTGTACATGGAGCGGTGCGCGGCAACGTCGGGCGCTTTCGTGGGCATGCTCGATGCCGTCGCGGCCACTCGCCCGTACGGCGTCGTCTTCCCCGCCCCGTCCCACTTGGGCCCCAGGGCCATAGCGGCTGACCGCCGACAGCGGCTGCACGAAGCCGGCACGGAGATTCTGCTCGTACGAGGGGCCCGACCGGCTGTAGCTGACGAATCGACCTCGACGCCGGCCTCGGGGAGCACCACGCCATGAACCTCGACCGGGAACTCCTCCTGCTGGACAGCCGCCGCATCGACGGTCTGGGCAGCATCCTTGACGCCCCGCAGCACCAGAAGAGCCTGACGCTCGCAGCCGACGACACGGCCCCGGGCACAGCGCGCTGCTTCACCCGCGACGTTCTGACCGCTTGGGGCGCGGAGGACCTGCTGGACCACGTCGTGCTGATCGTGAGCGAGCTCGCGACGAACGCCGAACGCCACGGCCGTCTCGCGCACCACGACGGCGTTGAGGAAGCCAAGCGTCGCCAGCACCAGGACGAGATCACTCTGACGCTCGCCCTCCAGGCCGGCGTCGTGGGTATCGAGGTGGAGGACAACTCCCCGGAGCCCCCCGTCCCGCGGATCGCCTCCCCCTACGCGACAGGTGGACGTGGCCTGCTCCTGGTGTCCGCCGTGGCCGACGCCTGGACCGCATGTCCCAAGCAGGACGGAAGCGGCAAGCGGGTCATCGCCTTCGTGAAACGTCCCGAAACCTCCCTCACCCCCTGATCCCCTTCACCGGAGACACCTCATGTCCACCCTGCTCCCGCCCTCGCTTTTACCTCCGAAGGCGCTGCTCCTCGACCTCGACGGCGTGCTCCTCGACACCCGTCCGGTCATGGAGCGCGCATGGCAGCAAGTCCTGAACGAGCACGGTCTCGACGTACCGTTCGAGGAGTACGAGCGCCACCTCGGCCGGCCCTTCGCCGACATCATGGAACGGCTCGGATTCACCGAGTCCGAGCAGTTGCACCGTACGTACGACGAGGCGTCGATCGCCGCGTCCCACCTCGCTCGCGAGTTCGACGGCGCCGTGGAGGTCCTGCACGCCTTCGTCGCCGCCGGCTGGCTCCTCGGCGTCGTCACGTCCAAGCCGTTGGAGCGGGCAGCCCCGCTCCTGACGACCCTCGGCTGCCCGTTCTCCACGGTGCGCACGCCGAACGGGGGTGGGCGCGGCAAGCCCGCTCCGGACCCGGTCCTCCTCGCCCTCACCGACCTGGGTGTCGATCCCGCCGACACCGTGTACGTGGGCGACATGGCGGTCGACCAGGAAGCCGCCCGCCGCGCCGGCGTCCCGTACGTCCACGCCGGCTGGGGATACGGATGCCCGGGTGCCCCCTCGCCCGCGGTCGCCGAGTCCCCTAAGGACCTGCTGAGGCTCCTCTCCCCGGGCCCCTTCCTCGAAGGGAGCCTGCTGTGACCACGCCCCCTCGCCATGTCCACGGTCTGGCGCGGACCGACGCCGACGGACAGTCCGCATGGGCATTGGTCGGCGAAGGCACGCTCACGACTCTGACGTCCGCCCGGATCACGACCAGCGAGATGGAGGCTCTGCCTCTGAACGCACAGGAGCAGGAAGCCCTCGTCGAGCATGTCATGGATGCGCTCCAGTGGTACGGGGCGTATCTCAGGACTACGCCGGGCGGGGCCGGGTGGCTGTACGTGCAGCACGTACCGGTCCGTCGCCTGGTGGCTCACGTCGTACGCAAGCTGATGGCCCTCAGCGCCTGGGAGCCGTTCACGAAGGCGCCCGGCCCGCTGAAGATCGCTCCGCACGAGGGACTCGTCGGGCTTCGCAAGAGCAGTTCCCGGGAGTACCGCGCCTACACCATCACGTGGTCCGGCATCGCGTATCTGCTCGGGGCAACCGCGTTGTACAACCCCTTCCGTACGGCACAGCTGAGCAACCTGCAGCCGGCGCGCGTCGACACCCGAGTGCCAAGCCCTCCCCCGTCGGCCCTGCCACGCACCGACGTCGTCGCGCTCTCGTGGTCGTCCCGCCATGCGGCCACTCTGCTGCCGGTACTCGAAGACCTGACAGGTGGTGGCCGGACGAGTCTCCTCGTCGATCTCGCCACGGACCCGGCGCAACGCTGCGACACCCCAGCCGTCGAGGGCATCAGGCTCGTTACGCCTCCACCTGGACTCTTCGCCCTGTCCGGAGCCGTGGAGCGCCTGCAGCTATGGGACGACGAGCACGTCGTCCAGGTGAAGGAACACGTCGTCCGGCTCTCGCGTCTGGTCCGTCTCCTGGCCGTCCTGCTGGAGACGAGCGGTGGATGCACCCAGCCGTCATGGCGCTCCGTGGTCCGTCTGGAGACCTGGCTGAGCGGGGTCCTGGAGGCCTCTCGCCCGCACACGCTGCTCGTCAGCAACGACACCAGCCCCGTTGGCGCGCTCGCCGTCCACCTGGCCGATCTCAACGGCGTGAACACGGTCCATGTGCAGCACGGAGCCTGGACTGCGGAGTCGGTCGCGTGGCCCGCGCTGCACAGCCGGGACATCGTCGTCATGGGCGATCGTGACGCCCCGCTCGCCAAGGCGTGGGCGCGCCACCCGGACGCCGAGGTCCACGTGCTGGGGCAGCCCCGCTTCGACGTCCTCGCCGGCATCGGGCGGGAAGCCCAGAGGCAGTACCTCGAGAAGCTGCTGGTCCCCGGATCCGGGCGGAGCCCCGACCGGATCCTGGTCTGGGCCTGCCAGCCCTTCGGTCCCGACCGGCTCAAGGCCCACGCCGACCTCCTCCTGGACGGGATGTGGAAGACCGAGGGCGAATGGGGACTGGTCATCGCCCCGCACCCGGCACAGAGCCCGGAGGTCTTCGCCTCGCTCATGCAGCGGGACGGAAGGCCCCTCGTGGCCGTCGCCGATCCGCAAGTAGGGGCCCGAGGTTGTCTCGTCGGCGCCGACGTCGTAGCGAGCGCCTATTCGACGTGCGGAATCGAGGCCGCCCTCTTGGGCGTGCCGGTCCTGGAGATCGGCACCGCCCACGAACGCACGCTCGGGCTAGCCGATCACGGCCTCGCGCGACGCTGCACCACCGCCGAGGACGTCACCGACGCACTCTCCACACCCCGCACGCCGCACGCGGCTGCCGAACCCGGCTCGACGGACGCGGTGTGCCGCTGGGGCGGCGACAGCGCCGCCTTGGTCGCGCAACTCATCGCCAGCCGCGCATCCGGCCATCAGCTCGAACACCTCCGAAACGAAGGAGTCCCCTCCCGATGACATCCCTGACCGCCGACAGCATCGCCGAGCTCTTCGTCGGTGCCGTCGCCCTGGCCAAGTCCGGCGAGAGCATCAGCCCGCGCGGCATGGCCACTCGTGAGGTCCTCGACGTCCACATGCGGCTCACCCGGCCGCGGGCCCGCCTGCTGTACGCGCCGCCGTCCAGGATCGTGAACCCCGCGTTCGCGGTGGCCGAGACCGTTTGGATCCTCTCCGGGTCGGACGAGCCCTGGATCTTCGACTACAACACGAAGCTCCGGCAGTACGCCGACGACGGAGTCCTGCGCGGCGCCTACGGCCCGCGGATGCGAAAGTGGTCGGGCACGGTGGACCAGCTCGCCCGCGTCGTAGAGATCCTCAAGCAGGACCCGGACTCCCGCCGAGCCCTGATCCAGCTCTACGACCCGGCCCGGGACGCCGCCGGGCACAAGGACGTGCCCTGCACACTCGGCTTCCGCTTCTACCTGCGTGACGACCGCCTGCACATGTCGACGACGATGCGCGGCCAGGACGTGTGGATCGGCATGCCATACGACCTGTTCTTCTACACGGTCCTGCACGAGCTGGTGGCCGGCTGGATCGGCGCCGAGCTGGGCGACTTCCACCACCACGTCGGCTCCCTGCACATCTACGAGAACCACCTCGACCAGGCTGATGAGTTGACCTCGATCGTCACGAGCGTCGACATGCCGGACCTCACCACCCCGTGGGAGGGATTCGACGCCCTCCTCCATCAGGTCAAGACGGGGGACGTGACCGGGCACGCCGGCTGGGACACCATGTCCGAGACCCTGCGCAGCTACCAGCTCTGGAAGGGCAGCCGACGGGAGCAGGCGACGGCCCTGGCCGGCAAGATCGACGGGCCACTCGGCCAGGCCATGAGCGCCTGGTACGACAAGCTGAACCGTCGCGCCATGACCTCATCCACACATGCCTCGGCCGGTGCGCGGTGACGGCGTCCGTGGACCAGGCGCCCTCGGTCATTCTCGGCCTGTGCTCGTACACCCACGACTCCGCCGCCGCGCTGCTCGTCGACGGGCAGCTCGTCGGCTTCGTCGAGGAGGAGCGGCTGTCCCAGAAGAAACACACCAAGGACTACCCGCGCCACGCCGTCGAGTGGCTGCTCGGCGAGGCCGGGCTGTCCGCCACCGACGTCGACGTCGTGGCCTACAACTTCCGGCCCGCCCGCTACCTGCTCGAATCCCCAGCCGCGCTGCGTCTGGCTTTGTCACCGACCACGCGTGACCGGGCGGTGCCGCGAGCCCGTGGCTTCGCCAAGGTGGCGATGCGCACCCAGCTCCGTGTCCGCGACCTCGGCCGGCGGTTCCCCGCCGCACGTGTCTCCCCCGTCCTGCATCACCGGGCTCATCAGCTGACGGCTTTCGCGGCCTCCGGGTGGAACGAGTCCGCCGTGCTCGTCGTCGACAGCCTCGGCGAGCGGCAGACGACGACCATCGCCCACGGGCACGACACGCTTCGTCCACGCACCCGCACCTTGGAGACGATCAACGATCCCGCCTCTCTCGGGTACGTGTACGGCGCTGTCACCGAGCACCTCGGGTGGCGTCGCGGTGACGAGGAGGGCACCCTGATGGCGCTCGCCGCGCTCGGCAACCCCGGGCGGTTCCGGGAACTCTTCGCCCGAGCCGTCCGCGTCACCCCCACGGGCTTCACCGTCGACCCGCTCTACTTTCCCCCACGGGTGCTGACTTCGGGCTACCCGAGGACAGCCCGGCGGTTCATCGACGCGACGTGCCCCAAACGGCACCCGAGCGAGCCGCTGCGCGACGTGCACCGGGACTTGGCCGCAGCCCTCCAGGAACGCACCGAGCAGGTGATGCTGCACCTCGCTCGTCGAGCGCGGACCGTCACCGGCTCCCGACGCCTGTGCGTCGGAGGCGGCGTCGCCACGAACTGCGTGAGCATCGGCCGCATCATCGAGGCCGGCGTGTTCGACGAGGTCTTCGTGCCGCCCGCCCCCGGCGACGCCGGCACCGCGATCGGCGCCGCCATCGCCGTACACCACGACAGCCGCGCCCCACAGCCCATGTCCGGCGTCACCCGGGCCTGCTACCTCGGCCCGTCCTTCCAGGGCACGTCTCTCGACCTCACGCCGTGGCCCGGGCTCCAGGAGAAAGCGCTGGGCGCCGAGGCCGCCGAGTTCCTCGCCGAGCAGCTCGCAAGCGGTCTGGTCGTCGGGCTCTTCCAGGGGCGCGTCGAGGCCGGCCCTCGTGCCCTCGGCAACCGCTCGATCCTCGCTTCCCCTCGGGAGCCGGGCGTCATCGAGCGGCTGAATGCCACCGTGAAGTTCCGGGAGCCGTTCCGTCCCTTCGCCCCTATGGTGCTCGCCGAGCGCGCTTCTGAGTTCTTCACTCTCGGCCAGGAGGCGCCGTACATGTCGATGGCCTCCGGCGTGACCGACAAGGCGCGCGAACTGGTGCCGGCCATCGTGCACGCCAACGGCACCTCCCGTCTCCAGACCGTCACCCACGCGCAGAACCCGTTCATCCACGAGGTCCTCAGCGCCTTCGCCCGGCGCACGGGCATTCCAGTGCTGATCAACACCTCGCTCAACGTCATGGGCAAGCCGATCTGCGGAACGCCGGAGATGGCCCTCGACTGCCTGGCCAACTCGGGGTTGGACGCCCTGCTGCTGGAGGGACGGTGGATCACCAAGTGAGGATCGGATACAGCTTCTGGGGTTTCCTCGGCAACGGGATCACCGACACACCGGACGGGGGCCGCAGCCACCGCCGCCCCCTGATCGACGCCCTCCTCGACCGCGGCCACGAAATCGTCTTCCTCCAGGCCAACCGCGACTTGATCGAGGCCGGCGACGGCCTGGGCAACGCCTACGCCTTCCACAGCGGCAGCCCGGACATCGACGCTCTGTTCCTGGAGTGGCGCTGGGCGATCAACGGACGCAACACCACACGGTGCGGCGCCGAAGGCCACACGTGCGACCTGCATCGCCAGACCGAACTGGTCACCCGGTACACCGTGCGCAGGAAGACGCCGACCGTGATCTGGGACAAGGACCGCAAGCTCCGGTCCGAGAGCGTGTGGCGACGCGTCCCCCATGCCACCGTCTGCGAGGCCGCCCTCAAACCGACGCCTGGGGCACAACGCCTGCTCTTCCCCGTCGACGACCGCCTACTCACCGCGGCGGATCCGGTCGCGCTCGCCAAGAGGCAGCGTGACCTCGTCCTCGGGTACGTCGGCAATCAGTACGACCGCGACGAGCACTTCGACCGCTTCTTCGCACCGGCCGCGGCGTGCTTCGACCACCTGGTCGGAGGCAAGTGGACCAAGACCGGCCGCTGGCCGCACGTCCGGTTCCTCGGCAGGCTCCCCTTCGAGGCGGTCCATGGCGTGTACGGCAGGTCGCTGGCGACCATCCTCATGCTGCCCGAGACGTACGCGGCCGTCGGACAGATGACGCAGCGGATCTTCGAGGCCGTGCTCGCCGGCTGCCTCCCACTCGCCCCTGCCGACATCGTCCATGCCGACCGCTTCGTGCCCAAGGAGCTGATCGTCAGCTCTGGTGATGAGGCGATCGAGCGGCTGACCCACCTCCAGCGGATCGCCGGCACCCAGCAGCACGCGGACTTGATCGCGGCCTGTCTGGACCGCCTCGACCTGTTCCGGCTGAGCCGACAGGTCGACGTGTTGGAAGCCGTCCTGGACACGGCCGCCGGCACCGTCGCGATCGAACGCGGGGCGGCCTGATGCAGCTGAGCAGCCAGGCCACCGCGTCTGGATCATCCGAACGTGCCCGGGCGGCCGGCCCGACCCCGCACCCGAGCACCACTACGCTGGAGCATCATGAAGAAGGTCGCCATCGTCGGCTGCGGAGGCAGCGGCAAGTCGTACGTGGCTCGCGAGCTGGGCAGGATCCTCGACGCCCCGGTGACGCACCTGGACGCCGCGTTCTACGACGACGAGTGGCACGAGCTGCCCATGGAGAAGTTCGCCGCCCTGCAACGGGAGCTGGTCGCGCAGCCGAGGTGGGTGATCGACGGAAACTACAACTCGACCCTGCAGACCCGACTCGAAGCCTGCGACACCGTGGTCCTCATGGACGTCTCGACCGTGGCCTCGCTGTATGGGATCTTCTCCCGGCAGATCCGGCACGGGGCCGGGCACAAGGGCAACGGGGTGCACAACCGCATCCACTGGGGCGTGGTCAAGTACGTGGCGACGTACCGCCGCAAGATGCGCCCGCGGGTCATGACCAAGATCGAGGAATTCGCCTCGGACCGTGCCGAGGTGGTGCTGCTGTCCAGCCGCCGGCAGACGCGCCGCTGGCTGCGAAAGGTCGCCGCCGAGCACCGCTGAGCCTCCCGCGCCTCCGAGGGAAGGGCGCAGCATGAGCGGCACCAACCCTTTCCTGGACCCGACGCGCCAGGCAGAGCTGTACGGGCACGCCTCCCGACTGGCCGGCCGCTCCAACGCCTTGATGCGAGCAAAGACCGCCGGACGCCCCGTACCGGAGACCATCGTCGGACTGGTGCGTTCCCATCACGAGCATCCGGACCAGCTCGGCCTGGCTCTCGACCTCGGCTGCGGTCGCGGAACGAGCAGCCTGACCCTCGCTCGGGAACTCCAGCCCCAGCGCGTCGCCGGCCTCGACGCCGCCCCCGCCCTGGTCGAACAGGCCCGCCAGCGCGCCCGGCAGCTGCCCGACCTCCTGGTGACCTTCCACCACGGCGACTTCCACCACCTCCCCGTGCCCGCCAAGTCGTGCGATGTCATCGTTGCCGCGTTCTGCCTCTACCACTCGCCGAATCCGCAGAGCGTAGTCGCGGAGATCGGTCGGGCGCTCGCTCCCGGCGGCCTGGCTGTGCTCGTCACGAAGCGGCTCGACAGCTACCGGGAGATGGACCAGCTGGTCGCTGCCGCCGGCCTCGACCCGCGAGCCGAGCAGCACGAGAGCCTGTACATCTCGGCACACAGCGGCAATCTCGCCGACCTGGCCACCGCGTCGCTCGACGTACTCGCCGTGGAGCACGAAGAGCACAGCTTCACCTTCGACGGCCACAACCACGTGGCGGAGTACCTGGCCACCAACCCGAAGTACGACCTCGCTCCCGGTCTGTACGGCAATCCGAGCAAGCTGGCCGCAAACCTGCACCAGTCCCTTCCGGACAGTCCACTCACCACCACGTCCCTCGTCACGTTCGTCGTGACCCGGTCGCGGGGAGGCAGGCTGTGAGACTCCGCCATTTCACCAAACGGTACGAGACCGCTGCCCAGGTGGCTGCGGCCGCCCGTCACCACGCCTGGCTCACCGAACACGCACGGCCGCTGCGTCTGCCGGCACTGACCGTGGTCGGACCGACGAGTCTGACGTACGAGTGGATCGACGGCCGTCCGGCCTGGCCCGAGGACCTTCTGACCCTGGCCGAGCTGCTGGGCGACGCCCACGGCGTCGCCTGGACCACCGACCTCCGGTCGGCCTCTTTGAACACGCCGCACCGTTTCCGGGACGGCATCGTCTTCGGCGACT
The DNA here is from genome assembly GCF_014203895.1 of Streptomyces nymphaeiformis. Lineage (GTDB taxonomy): Bacteria > Actinomycetota > Actinomycetes > Streptomycetales > Streptomycetaceae > Streptomyces > Streptomyces nymphaeiformis. The sequence continues at coordinate 350,774 of NZ_JACHJY010000007.1, forward strand.
ACATCGGTCCCCGGCAGACCGCCCTCCGAAGAAGACTGGAACAGGGGTACCTGCCGGACCGGGTCGCTCTCCACGCGATGCTGACGCTGCTGGAGAAGACCGCCGAGGGACCGACCGCCTTCTACAAGGACAGCAACCCACGGAACTTCATCATCACCGAGGTCGGCGACGTCTACACGGTCGACACCGACGACCTGACGCTCGCACCGATGGCGTACGACCTGGCGAAGCTGATCACGACGCTGGCCATGACGAACGGGCCGCTGCCAGCCCCAGCCATCGACTCCGCCCTGCACGCCTACAACGAAGCCGCCGAACGCCACGCCCCCCGGCTCGGCACCACGGATCGCGAGCGGCTCGACGACTTCCTCGCCCTGCACGCCGTCCTCAACGCTCCGTACGCCGGACGCAACGGCTACCGCGACAGCTGGACGGCCCGACCCTGCACCCGAGGTTCCGCATGATCACCACCGAACTCGTCTTCATCCGCCACGGCGAGGCCCAGTGCAATATCGACGGCCTGGTCGGCGGCCCGCGCACCTGCACCGGGCTGACCAACCGGGGGTACGCCCAGGTCGAGCAGGTCTCGCTCCGCCTCGCCGCCGAGCACCGCGCCAAGCCGTTCGACGCGCTGTACGCCGGCCCGCGCATCCGCCTGCGCCAGACCGCCGAGATCATCAGCCAGGCCCTCCGGCTCCCGATGCGCACGGACGACCGTCTCGACGGTCCCGTCCACGGCGCCGCCGACGGCCAGCCCTGGACCGAGGTGAAGACCTCCGCCGACGGCGGGCCGCACGCCCATCCCAACGAGCCATGGGCTGCCGGATCCGACACCTGGAACGGCTACCTGGAACGGGCCGGCCGCTTCCTGCGAGAGCTCATCGCCCAGCATCAGGGCGAGCGCGTCCTGTTCGCCGCGCACGGCGAGACCGTGATCGCCGCGCACACCCTCCTCCTGGGAATCCCGCTCGGCTCACCGGCCGGATTCACGGTCTCCCATGGGTCCATCACCCGCTGGCAGCACCACCTCAACCGCCTCGGGCAGGGGCGGTGGATGCTCGACCGCCACAACGACACCGAGCACCTGGCCGCCTTAGCGCAGGAGGCCGCCTCGTGATCACGCTGTTCGACGACCCGCGTCTGAACCTGGCCCGTGGCGCGCTCGGAGCGGTTCGGATCGTGCACGACCCCATGCTCCCGCCCCGAGTCCTGCGCCTGGTCGACGCCGAGGGCAACGAGTTCTTCGCCAAGCAGCACAGCGAACGCGACCGGTACGTCCGCGAGCTCCAGGCATATCTCGCCTGGGGAACCTACCTGGTCGGCCATGTCCCCCGCATCGTGGGTCAGCAGGACATGACGTGCACACTGCTGCTCACCGCCGTTCCCGGCGTACGGGCGGATGCACTCGCACCAGGATCGCCCGAGGAGGAGCAGCTCCATTACGAGGCCGGACGTGTGCTCGGGAAGCTGCACCGCGCCACCTCAGCGCCGCCCAGCGGAGCCGTCAGCACGCACCTCGCCCAGCGGCTGCGCGACTGGATCGCCCGTGCGGACCGGGCCGGCCTCATCTCCGCGGTCGAACGCGACGGCCTGAGCCACAGTGCCGACGTCCTGACGAACACGCTCATGGACGGCGCAGTATGCCACCTCGACTACCAGCCCCGGAACTGGCTCCTCGGCGACGTCTTCGGGCTGTGCGACTTCGAGCACATGCGCCGCGACGCCCGCATCCGCGACTTCGCCCGGCTCGAGTTCCGCCGCTGGCAGGCAGCACCCAACCTCCGCACGGCCTTCTTCGCCGGGTACGGACAGCCGCTGGACGACACCGAACAGCGGCTGCTGGAGTCCTTCGGCGCGATCGAGGCCGTCACTGCACTGGTACGTGGACACGAGCAGGACGACCTCGCCCTCAGCGCCCACGGCCGCACCGTACTGGCCCGCCTCTCCTGAACATCGCCCTTCCCCACCTTCTGGAGATCTCCGTGTCACAGAACTCGCCCGCCCACCTGACCACCACCGTCCCGCGTCGGGCCGTCGTCACCGGCGCCGCAGGCTTCATCGGCTCCCACCTCGCACATGCCCTCGTCCAAGCCGGCGCCATCGTCATCGGCGTCGACCGGCGCGACCCGGCCACCGACCCCACGGCCGCGGCCAACCTCGCCGCCCTGCAGGGGATCCCGGGATACATGCACGTCACCGCCGACCTCCTCAGCTGTGCGATCGAGCCGCTTCTGGTAGACGCGAACGCCGTCTTCCACCTGGCCGGCATCCCCGGGGTACGCCCTTCCTGGGGGCCGAAGTTCAGCGACTACGTCGCCTCGAACATCCTCGGGACCCATCGCGTCATGGACGCCGTCGCCCGCATGGGCGTTCCCCGGCTCGTGGTGGCTTCGTCCTCCAGCGTCTACGGCGCCACGGACGGCGGTGCGAGCGTGGAGACCGACCGGCCCCAGCCCGCGTCCCCGTACGCGGTCACGAAGCTCGCCGAGGAGCAGCTCTGCCTCGCGCACTCCACACAGGCCCACTGCCCGACCAGCGTCGTCGCCCTGCGGTACTTCACCGTCTACGGCCCCCGGCAGCGGCCGGACATGTACACACACCGTGCCCTCACGGCAGCCCTGACCGGTCAACCGCTCCGTCTGTACGGCGACGGTCACCAGCGCCGGGACTTCACGTACGTCGACGACGCGGTCTCCGCCACCATCACCGCGGCCACCGTCCCGACTGCGCAAGGCGTGATCAACGTGGGCGGTGGTTCGGGCGCCTCCCTGCTCGAAGTGATCAACATCGCGCGCAGCCTCACCGGGCGCGAGGTCCAGGTTCACCAGGAGCACCCGCGCAGCGGCGACGTCCTCACCACCCGTGCCAACCGCAGCCGCGCCCAGGAGGTCCTGGGCTGGCAGCCCCAGGTCGACCTTCACAACGGCATGCGTGCCCACATGAGGGCTCTGGCCGCCGAGCTGCACGCCGAAGAGCCGCGGAGCCACGGGTTGCGCTCGTTCGACGGCTCCGCCCCGCTGGCCGCCCTGGCCGATCTGGCCCTCCTCCCTCGCCCCACCCATTCCTGACACCCACCGACGGGAGTACGCCGTGGCCGCCACCACGACCGCACCACCGCATACCGCACGTCGCCATCATGTGGCGGTCATCCCCTGCCGTTGGGGAGCCTCCCGTTTCCCGGGAAAGCCCCTCGCACAGCTCGGGGGTAAGCCGCTTCTCTGGCACGTCCACCAGCGCTGCCTGGAGGCGGAGCGTCTCGACGGCGTGGTGGTCGCCACTGATGACGAGCGCATCGAGAGGGCGTGCCACGAGCTGGGCATCGAGTCCATGCGCACTGGGCAGCACCTCACCGGTACAGACCGCGTAGCGGAGTGCGCGGCGCATCTGCCGGCAGACGCATACATCAACGTCCAGGGCGACGAGCCGTTCATCTCCCCTGCCGCGATCGACGCAGTCTCCGAAGCCCTGGAACACCTCGCACCGGGAACGCTCGCCGTGAACGCGTACACGGTGTTGGACGACGTCGGCGCGGTCCTGGACCACAACGTCGTGAAAGTCGTCGTCGACGCCGAAGAGAACGCGCTGGTGTTCTCCCGCCAGCCGATCCCGTACCCACGAGGAGACCGACCGAGGTACCGACGCCAGCTGGGTCTTTACGGCTTCACGGGAGCGGCCCTCAACCTGTTCCGACGGCTCCCTCAAGGGCCGCTGGAGCGAACCGAAGGCGTGGAAATGCTGCGCTTCGTGGAACACGGCCATGGCGTACGAATGCTTCCTGTCATCGACGACGGCCTGGCCGTCGACACACCGGAAGACCTCGCGAGAGCAGGCTCGCTCCTTCGCTCTCGCCCGATTAACTGACCGCCCGCTGCAACCAAGGGCGGGAGCCCGAAAACCCGCCCGTCACATGTGCATCGAAGCTCGGCATGTCGGCCATGGACGGATCCCTCGGCCCCCATGCCGAACAAGGGTCCGTGCGCCCTACATGCGACGTCGAGCGCTCAGTTTCGGGCTTCGGGCCTCGTCTCAAATACGCGTGTTCGATATCGAGGCCACGTCGTTGACCTCGGTGTCGTCACGGAAGCCAGGAACACCAGTGTTGGAGGACCGCAGTTGAGCGCACCAGAAACACGCGTGTTCCAGCAGGACGAGCTGGTTCCTCCCCCTCCGCCGGCGGAGATCCAGTACACCGGGGAGTACTCGGTAGACCCCCTCGGCGAAGCCTCCTTCCGCAAGCTCTGCGGCCAGGTCCCGAGGGTGCTCCACCGCATCGTCGCCATGTCCTGGCGCATCGACCGCCGGGCCGTCCTGCTCCTCCTGGCCTGTCCCGTGGTCACCGGTGCCGCGGCCGCGGTGCTGCTGGCAGCCACAGCTGGCGCGATGCGTCCGCTCCTCGGGGCGGGAAGCGTGGCCGACCGACTCTACGAAGCCCTGCCGGCCCTGGTCGTGGCCAGCGCTGCCGCCGCACTGACCCGTGTGGCGGCCGCCGTGGCCACCTACGCCGAGCGTCTCATCACTCCGCGGCTCACCACCGAGGCGGACACCGCTCTGGTCGCAGCGGTCTGCCGCGTCGAGGCGTCGGCGTACGCCATGGACGGCTTCTCCGACCGCCAGGAAGCCGCGGAGATGGGCGTCATCCGCACCCACGTGATGGTCAGCGACGCGCAGCGGTTCCTGTCGGCGCTGGTCAGGATGGTCACGGCCGCGGGGGCGCTCAGCGTACTCAACCCGCTGCTGCTGCCGCTGTTGCTGCTCGCCGTGCTCCCGGCCGGCGTCGGCGCGGTGCTCACCGCCCGTGTCGACTACGAGATCCACTACGCGAACATCGCCGACCGCAACGTGCGCGGCATGATGCGCTGGTGGTCGACGAACCCCAAGTACGGCGACGAGGTCCGTGCCAACTCGATGACCGACTACCTGCTGTTCTGGCACCGCTCCCTGTCCGACCGCTGCGACCGTCGGAACCTGGCCGCGGCCCCGCGCACGCTGCGGATCTCCCTCGTCTCCTCCGTGGCCGCCGGCGCCTTCCTGCTCGCGACGTGGGGTGCGCTGGCATGGCTCGCCGCCACCGGACAGATCGGTGTCGCGCTCGCCGCGACGGCCGTCGTCGCCGTGCAGACCACACTCGCCGCGCTCTCCCAGGTGATCCTCAACGGTGCCGCCCTCTTCCACACCAGCCTGTACCTGACCGACATGCAAGCCTTCCTCGACGACGCCGAGGCCCACGCCCCCAAACGCGGAAACAGCGCGATCGACCGTGACACGGAAGAGATCCGCCTGGAGGAGGTCGTCTACCAGTACCCCGGCAAAGACACCCCGGCCGTCAACGGCGTGTCCCTCAACCTACGTCGCGGTGAGATCCTCGCGATCGTCGGCGTCAACGGCTCCGGCAAGTCGACGCTCACCCGTCTCATCACCGGCATCTACCTCGCCGACACCGACCCGGCCACCATCTGGCGGCAAACCGGCCTCGTTCCCCAGATCTTCGCCCAATGGCCCCTGCGAGTCCGCGAGAACGTGACCCTCGGCCAGCCCCGCACCCACGACGACGCCCCCGTCTGGGACGCCGTCGACGCCGTCGGCATGCGCGAGGCCGTCGAAGACCTGCCCGCCGGCCTCGACACCCTCCTCGCGCGCGAGATCTTCGGCGGCGCGGAACTCTCCGGCGGCCAGTGGCAGCGCCTCGCCTGCTCCCGAGCCCTCTACCGCCGACCCGGCCTGCTGATCCTGGACGAGCCCACCTCCCAGATGGACCCGCGCGGCGAGCACCAGATCTTCGAGCAGATCAAGGCCATCGCCGCCGACCGCATCACCATCGTCATCACCCACCGCCTGGAGAACACCAAGATCGCCGACCACATCGTGGTCATGGAACACGGCCGCATCACCGAACAGGGCCGCTACGACGACCTCGTCCACGCCGGCGGCACCTTCGCCGAACTCCTCGCCCTTTCCCAGGACCGCTGACCTTCGCCTCGCGCTTCCTCGTACGGCGGGCCAGGCACCGACCATGTCCGCCGCTACGTTCTTCGTCCCCCAAGCCACCTCTGGAGAAGATTTGTTGGACATCGAACGCCGGACGCTCAACGCCTGGAACGCCTACGGCACACACCATCTGGCCCGCGGCACCGACATTCCCGATGTCCAGCGGCTGGCGTGGGGATACTGGCCCGACCATGGCCCAGGCGAGGAGCTACTCGGTGACCTCGCCGGTCGTCGCGTCCTGGACCTCTGCTCCGGGATCGGCAAGTTCCCCGCCCACCTCGCGCGCAGGGGCATCCGCGTCAATGCTGTCGAGGGCGCTCGCACGCAGCACGAGCGAGCCGTCGCCCGCTACCAGGGCCAGACCGGCCTTCGGTTGATCCATGCGGACGCGGTCGAGCACCTGACGAGGGCGGAACCATACGACGTCATCTACTCCATCCACGGCATTCCGTACATCGATCCACACCGGATCCTGCCCGCCGTCGCGCGGGCGCTCCGGCCCGGTGGCCGTCTGGTCTTCTCCGCCCTGCACACCACCTTCACCGGTGACGGCCCCTCCAGCTCCGTCGCCGCGAGGCCGGAGACTCTCCCACTCGCGGGAGGCGAGCCCTTGACCGTTCAGATGTGGGTGCTCACCCCCACCCTCTGGGAAGACCTCCTCGTCGAGCACAGCCTGCTCGCCGACGCGATCGACGTCCTCAGCGGACCCGACCAGGACAGCCCACTGTCCTGCACACTCGTCCGCGCCCGCCACCCAGCCTGACGATGGCGCCTGCCTCATACGCCAGTCATCACCTACGCCCTGCACCCGTACGCGATCGAGGAGACGACCTCGTGCACGACACCACCTGGAAGACCATCGAAAGCCTCGCGCGTCGCTTCAACGACCACGACGAGCGACGCGGCCTCACCCCGCAGGAACAGTGGACCCTGCAGGTCCTGAAGATCGCCGAGGAGACCGGTGAGGCGTCCCAGGCCATGATCGGCGCGCGTGGCACCAACCCTCGGAAGGGAGACAGTCACGACTGGAGCGACGTCCACTCCGAGGTCGCGGACGTGGTCATCACCGGTCTGGTCGCCCTGTACCGGATGCGGCCGAACGACGCCGCGGAGTACCTGCACCGGCAGCTGGCTGACAAAGCTGGGAAGTTCCTTCTGACCGTCCCCACCGGTCCCGGACAGCCGTCAGAGACACCCTGATACGGGCGCCTGCCGCCCCACGACGTCCACAGGCGGAAGGAGTACCGCGAGGATGCTCTGGTAGTCAGCGCGTGCCGTCGGCTCCAAAACCCAGGCCGGGTCGGCCCGATCGCGGATGAGGTCGAGGCATTGGCCGGGTGTTGTCGTCTCAACAGTCCATCGATCGCGCTCGGGTGCCGCCCACCAGATCTCCTTGTGTTCCAGGTCGAGAGTGAGTCGAACAGAGCCCAGGTGATGAGCCAGCGCATCGAGGTCGCGAACATTGCCGCCGACGAGGTCAGCGACCAGCTCGCTGGCCTCGTCTGCCGTCTGGACGTGAGCGATGAAGGTCATGGTGTCCTGTCTTTCTTGGGGTCAAGCAACGAGCTGGGGGTTGCGAGCCCCTTGGGTGGCCGCCAGGCTGATCAGCTGTGCTGCGCCGAGGACCTGGTCGATGTAATCGGTGATGTCGTTCGGGATGTCACTCAGGGGTTTGAGGAGCAGGACGACGCCGAGTGCCGTGTCGCCCCAGAGGGCCGGGGCCGCTACGGAGTCCCAGCCGGGCAGGCATTCCTGGCGTCCGACGGCGTAGCCCCGCATTCGGATTCCGTCGAGGGTCGCGAGAAGGTCGTCGTTGCTGAGTGCGCCCGGGCCGGCGGTTTCAGGGATGGGTTCGGCGAGCGCGATCTCGCGGAGGCTCTCGGGAACGTAGGCGAGCAGGGTGCGTCCGGAGGCGCCGGTGCGCAGGGAGCAGCCGGCGGTGAAGATGTCGTACGCGGTCATGCCGAAGTCGTCCGGGCAGTAGTTGCCGATCGCGTAGTCGGTGCAGACGCGGCGCGCGCCGACAGAGGCGAGGCTGTAGAAGAGGACGAGGCCGCCGCAGTCCGCTTGCAGGTCGACGAGGATCTCGTGCTGGTCCATGCCGTCATACATGCCGGCCATCGCCTGCATCCCGGCGCGGGCGGCGTGGCTGCCGAGCCGGTACTTGCCGCGGCCTACGCGCTCAACCCATTTGGCGGCGACCTGGGCCGCGAGAATGCGGTGCACCACCGCAGGATCCAATTCCGTGTGCTCGGAAATGGCTTTCAGAGAATGCGTGTCTCCCGGGAGCTCGGCGAATGCCTGCATAACCCGGATCACTCGCTCTGCGTGGCTGCTCCCCTTGGGGCGCTCGGATGCCATGTTGAATCCAGAACTAATAGCGGGATGATTGGTGCCCGACGTGCAACGTTCAGGGGCGGAAAGCCGTCTCCGTCCCCGGCTTGCACACGTTCTCAGGGCCGAATCGGAACTGGAGTACCGGAACACGACTACCGGAACAGGACTACCGGTCCGGGCTGCGCGTCAGAGGAATCGGCAGGAGAAGGGCCGCGGCCCTTGCCGACGTGACTCGAGTTGTCGCCTCCTTCGAGCTGCCTCAAGCTGGCGGCACGTGATGGGAGCTGGTGCCGCATGGGTCTCGGCGATAGCGATGAGGGAGAACTCGGCCCGGAAGAGCTGATGGGGCTGGCCGGTCTGCTCAGGGCCTGGCGCCGCGCAGCGGGGCTGAAGGAGGGACGCGGTCGCGCCATCCCTCAGGCAGAGGTGGCGCACGCCATCGGCATGTCCGAGAAGTGGTACGGACAGCTGGAACGGGGCGCGGTGCCCCGCCTCCCGCATGACGCCGTCGAGAAGCTGGTCACGCGGCTGCACCTGGGGCCCGACGAGCGTCAGACGCTCCTGTACTACACCCCGGGCGGTGCCCTGATCGGCCGCGCCAAGCCGAGGGAGGAGCCTCCGGAGCTGCGCACGCTCCAGTTCTTGCTGGACCAGCAGATGCCCCACCCCGCCTACGTGACCGATGCCCGCTGGTCCTTGATCGCCTATAACCGGGCGATGGCGGACTGGTACCCCTGGGTCCTTGAGCCGGGTGCCAACCTGATGCGCTGGGCCCTGCTCCACCCGGACGCTCGCGAGCAATACGTCGGCTGGGAGGATCACGCGCGCGTGTACCTGGCCATGATCCGGATGTTCCTGGCACGCCACAAGGCCGACCGCTTCATGACCTCTCTGCTGCGCGAGGTCTACGAGGATGCGGACTGCCGCCGGCTGTGGGACGAGAGCCCTCACGTGGTTGCCCATCGCGACGGCAACCGGTTCCGCATGCGTCTGCCGCGGTTCGACTTCCAGGAGGTCGAGGTCGTCTCGCACCTCCTCTTCCCGGCCGGCCACCCGGAACTGCGGGCGGTAGTCATCACGTGGCTCGGCAGCGAGCAAGAGCTCCTCCCCGGGTCCGTACAACAGCCGGACGCGCTGTCAGAGGGTGGAGCCGCAGGTTCCGAGGCGATCGGGGACGCCTCTTGGGCGCAGGCTGGGTGGGCTGATTCAGCGGAGGACGCGGCAGCACTCGCGGGCAGCGGGGCGATCGGCCTGCCGGAGCTGAGCGCGCTGGCCGGACCCGGTTGCCGCCTCACCCTCAACCCACAGGACCGAGCCGTGGTGTGGGCGTATCGGCAGGACGGAGGCGGGTGGCGGGTGAATACGGTCTCCGTGGAGGCGACGCTCAACCGCCTCGCCCCGCAGTCGTCCCGCCCAGGCGTGGTGCGCGAGTACCAGCAGCTCCTGCGTACGACGCTGCCGGCCTCTGCGGGAGAGGCCGGCAGCGAGCTCGACACGATGATCGCCGAGCTGTCGGATCGCCTGGCGGTCCTGCGCGACCTGCGCGAACGCCTGGGCGAGCCGGTCGATTGATGGCAGTAGACTCGGGCTGGGGCCTCGCCCCTCCCCTCGTGGGGGCGGAGCACCGATGTCCGAGCCGCGCCGGATACTGAGTCGAGTCAGGCAGCGGGGTCGAGTACGACCTTGCCGGTGGTTCGGCGGGCCGCGATGTCCTCGTGCGCGCGAGCCGCTTCGGTGAGCGGGTACACGGCGGGCGCCGGGACGGCGAGTTCCCCGTCCCGTACGGCCTGGAAGAGGTCGGTCATGGAGTCGCGCAGCGCGGTCCGGTGCCCGAACAGCAGGGGGAGCCAGAATCCGCTGACCGTCTTGCCGGTGGCCATGAGGTCGCGGGTGGCGACGGTGGTCTCGACGCCGCTGACGCTTCCGTAGACCGCCATCCGGCCCATGGGCGCCAGCGCTTCCAGGGTCGCGTGGAGGGTGTCGCCGCCCGTCATCTCCAGCGCCGCGGCGGCTGTGCCATGGGTCGCCTCTTGCAGGTCTGCGGCGAGGCTTGTCGAGTTGCTGTCGACGACGGCATCTGCCCCGAGGCCGAGGGCCAGAGCTCGCTTGGCGTCCGTGCCAGCCAGAGCCACCACGCGGGCTCCGGCCCGCTTGGCGAGCTGCACTGCTAGGGACCCGACGCCGCCGGCAGCTGCGGGCACGATCACAGCCTCCCCCGGGTTGATGCGTAGCACGGTGTGCAGCAGGTGCCAGGCCGAGTTGCCCTGGAGAGTCAACGAGATCGCCGTGGCATCGTCGATGTCGTCCGGGACCGGGATCGTGGAGCGGTGGTGGGCCAGGGCGACCTGCGCGTACCCTCCGCCGCGCGTCAGTGCCACCACCCGCCGCCCGTCGCTGTAGCCCATCACTTCGTTGCCGGGGACGTACGGGAGCGTGACACCGGCCAGGTAGTCCCCTTCTCGCACATGCAGGTCCGCGTAGTTCACCCCTGCCTGGAGGACCTCGACCCTGTGGTGTCCGGCCGTCGGCTCCGGTTCAGGGATCTCCGTGAGCCGGAGGACCTCCGGGCCGCCGTGGCTGGACATGGTGACAGCTCGCACTTTCTCGCCTCTCAACACTTCAAGATCATTCGACGAAATTGCGTCACGCGCAATTTGAAAGAATTGCGCCACGCGCAAATTCCGGAGACATTAAACCACCCTTGACGCACAGGGCTCGGCAGGCATAAATTCCACCTCAATTCTTAGAGCCCTACGGACAGGAAACAACCCTCACAGTGAGCCGCATCACTTCCGTCGAATTGCACGTGGCGCAATTTGTGGTGGCCCGCACACCGGACAGCGCCCATCGCGCAGCCCGTCAGGGCACGAATCCCAGGCAAAAGGTGGCGGAGTCTGGGAGAGGCCACTCCCCAGGGCGAATGACGGGCGTCGTCACTGCCCCGCAAGGAAACGATCTCTCTGCGGTGCAAGCTGCGCCTTCGGCGCCTGCATCTGATGGGGCAACAAGTTCTACAGAGTTTAAGAACCAAGTCTGGATCTTGACGCGGGTCCGTGCGTATGTTCGTCGCCCCCCGGGCACGGTGCCCGGCACGTCGGACGTAAGGAGCGCGGCAGATCGACCAGACCGTGTAGGTCCGCGTAACAGCGACGGCGCCCGGGAGCGGGAACTCCCAGACGCCGAACGCTAAGTGGCATGTTCGCCCCGGCAAGGGCGGGGTTTGCCCACCATCACCACGCTGAGTCCTTCCGAGGGGCGCATCAGCGTGGCAACACTGCAACGAGGAGTATCGCATGCCTCCTGCCCGGCGCAATAGGCCCTTCCGCCTGGCCTGCGCGGCAGCCACCTCCGCCCCGGCGCGTTCATGTACCGCGACGGAGCCCGCCTCCCCTGCCCCGGCGAACCGCCGGCTCCGCCCCGTCACCGGGAGCGGCCGATGAGCAGCGAAGCCCGCGAGTGGGTCTGGGAGCACAGCTCCAGCCGGGGGACCGCACGACTGGTCCTGCTGTCGATCGCCGACCGGGTGGCCGACGAGCAGTGCGTCTCCTGGGCCTCGCTGTCCAGCCTGGCCAAGCGCACGCGCGCGTCCGTCTCCACGGTGCGCGAGGCCATCGACCGCCTGGTCCACGCCGGCGAGCTGGAGCAGCTCGACGACCTCACCGGCCCGCAGCGCAGCACGGTCTACCGCCTGCCCCTCGCCGCCCAGGCCGTCGCAGAGACCGCACAGGACGAGGACGCCGATCAGGCGCCGGCGGGCGAGCACGAGGCCGCCCCCACCCTGCGGGTCTCGGTTCTGCGGCGGTACGGAATCCGGCCGCGTGAGGTACCGGAATCCCCCGCGAGGGACCGGAATCCGGCAGTACCGGAAACCGGCAGGTCCCGGCGGAAACCAGCACCCCGACGTACCGGAAACCGGCACAGCGGTGTACCGGAAACCGGCACACAGAACCGTAGTGAACCGGATTTGAACCGTAGGTACAGCAGTGGTGCTGACGTCCTCTCGGCTGCCGAGTGGCGGGTTGACCCCGCCACCCACGCCTGGGCCCGCGAGCAGGGACACCTCGACCGCCTCGGCCAGGAGGGCCTGCGAACGGCCGACGCGAAGTGGCGTGCCCACCGGGCGGCCTTCAAGCCGAGGCCGGCGGATGCCTGGGCCACCGACTGGCGCTCCTGGATCGCCCGGGAGCACGCCCCAAGTCGCCCGAACCTCTACGCCGTGCCCGGCGGAGCCTCCGCCGCCCCCGCTGGTATGACGCGGGCCGAGGCACACACCGCCGCCCTTCTCGCCGCCCTCGACGAGCCGACCGGAACGGAGGGCTGACCGTGGACCGCCGCGAAACCGCCGCCCTGCTGGCCTACATCGGCCGGCTCGACCCCCGCACCATCCGCACCGATCAGGGCGAGGCCCGAGACCAGCTGGCCCAGTGGCACGAACTGCTCGGCGACGTGCCGATGGCCACCCCGCACGGCTGGGACGCCCGCGTCACCGCCCGCCAGCACATCCGCACCTCGCCGTACCAGATCCTGCCCGCGGACGTCGCCCGTCCCTGGGAGAGCTACCGGCGCGACCGCCTGGCGAGACACTCCGACCCCACGCCGTCCGTCGACCCGGACGACCAGGCCGCCTGGACCGCCGAACTGGCCAGCGCCCGCCGCGCCGTCGCCTCCGGCCTCGCGCAGCCCGCGCAGGCTCGGGCGATCACCAGCGGGCGCGGCGGGATCGACTCGAAGCTGGAGGCCCGGCTGCGGGAGATCGGCTCCTGCATACCGCCCGCCGCCCGAGCCGCCCTCGCGCCCTACCGGCCCGCCCGAGCCGCACGCGAGGCCGCCGTCGCACAGGGCCAGCCCGACCCTCTCGGCGTGCGCTGCGGCTGGTGCCTGGCACAGCCCGGTGAGCCCTGCCGCCGGCGCCGGATCGGTCCCGACGACGGGGTACGCGGAACAGCCCCGCGTGCCATCCCTCACCCCGGCCGCCTCGACCTCGCCGCCGTACAGCAGGCCCAGCAGGTCCAGCAGCCGGCCATGGTCTGACCGGCGTCCATGGCTGGTGCACCCCGCACCGCCGACCACCACCGTCCCTCCTCGGCTGCGGCGCACGCTCCCGCGCCTCAGCCCGCACCCGACGCCACGCCCGCCGAGCACCGCCCTGGCCCGACGGCGCGGCAGCACATCGGAGAACCCTCTTGCGCCACATCACCACCCACGACGCTCCGGCCACCGGCCTGCGCGGCATCGCAGACACCAGCTGGCACACCCGCGGAGCCTGTCACGGCATGGACGTCGAGGACGCCGACGCCGTCTTCTTCCCCCTCCCCCGGGACCACGAAGCCATCGCCGAGGCGAAGGAGCTGTGCGGCTGGTGCCCCGTGCGCAGCGACTGCCTCAACTACGCGCTGGAGAACGTCCTCAAGGAGGGCATCTGGGGCGGGCTCACCGAGGCCGAGCGCCGCCCGTGGCACGACGGACTGCCCCAGCGCCTCGACTACCGGCGCGTGATCGCGTTCTTCCAGGGCCGCGACGTCCACCTGACCGAGGCCGAGCGCCAGGCCGTCGTCGACCACGCCTATGTCCGGGGCTGGCGGCCCGACCGGCTCGCCGTCGGCCTGCAGATCAGCCGCAAGCACGCCCGTGACCTGCTCCGGCAGGCGGCCAACAAGGTGCTCGACCGCGACCGCCGCCAGGGTGCTCCTCGGCCCAAGAAGAAGCGGCAGAAGACCGCTCCAGCAGCGGGCCGCCCCGTGACCACCAAGCCCGGCACCCGACAGCCGGTGTCCCGCCAGGCAGCGTCGCCCTCGACGCCCGCCTCTTTCGGAAAGGCCGCATGACCCACCCCGTCCTGTCCCTGCGTGCCGCTCCGGACCTCCCTGTCTTCCTCGTCGCCGGCGTCCCCGCCGCCTTCGCCCTGGTGCTGGTCGCCTGGACGATCCGGCGCCGAGGAGCCCGCCCGCAGAAGCGCGTCGGCGGTCCGGCGGTCAAGGTCGCCGCCCTCGCCGCCCTCGGCTGCACCGCCTACAGCGCCGACACGAGCTGGCGCTTCGCGGCCGACTACCTCGACATGGCTGGCACCGCCGAGCGTGCCGGGATGTTCGCCGCCGCCGAACTGGCGCTCTTCGCGACCGCGCTGATGGCGCGGCAGAACCTGGCCACGCAGGGCGCCCCGGGCCTGCCCGGCACCCTGGTCTGGGTGATCACCGGAGTGCAGGTGATCCCCGCCTACGCCGAGAGCGGTCCGGTCGGTGGCACCGTCCGGGCCTTCGTCGGCCCGGTCATGGCGGCCATGCTGTGGCACCTCGCCATGGGAATCGAGCTGCGTCTTCACACCCCTGGCGCTGCCTCCCACGGGCTGCTCGCCGTCCTGGGGCGGGAGGTGCGCGAACGGCTGCTGTCCCGCCTCGGCATCGCCGCCCGCGACCGCGACGCCGCGCAGATCACCCGCGACCGGGCCACCGCCCGCGCGGTCGACCTGGCCGCCCGCCTCGCCGAGCGCGCCCCCGAGCGGCGGGAGAGCTGGCGAGGCCGGCGGCTCGTCCGACGGCTGTCGAAGGCGGTCGCCAGGGCCTCGGTCGGCACCGACCCCCTCCAGCGCACGCAGCTGCTCGACCAGCTCGCCGCCCGCCGGCACGCGCTCGCCCTCGCCACGGTCCCGCTCCCCTCTCCCTGGTCCCCGGGGCTTACCACCATCGCGGCTGCCACGGTCACCGCGCAGCAGACGCCGGAAGCACCGGTCCCCGTAGCCGGTCCCCACGGTCCCAGCGAGCCAAAGGACGGGAACCGGGGACCCGGCGTCCCGGGGGGACCGGGGACTGAGAACTGGGACGTCAGCGCACCAGCAGTCGCGGGGACCGAGGGCGATGACACGGGGACCAGGACCCCAGACGTGAGCGCCATCCCGGGGACCGTCCCCGTCGAACCGGACCCCGGCGAGGGGACCGCCGGCGGCGCGGGGACCGACTGCCCTGCTGTCGAAGTGCCTGCTCAGGCGCGTGATTCGCATCGGGGACCGAAGGGCGCCGAGTCGGGGACCGGGCCCACCGGGGACCGGGGACCGACCCACCCCGACACGGGGACCGGGCCCACCGGGGACCGGGGACCGGGGACCGACACGGGGACCGAGCCCACCGGGGACCGGGGACCGGGGACCGACACGGGGACCGAGCCCACCGGGGACCGGAGACCGACCGACCCCGACACGGGGACCGGGCCCACCGGGGACCGGGGACACAAGGTCCCCCTCCGGCGGAAGACGAGCTCGAAGACCAGGGCCAAGGGCAAGGGGCAGCGCGGCAGTCGCCCCCGCACCCCGCAGGCACAGCGCCCGTCGCGCGAGTCGGAGCAGCCGGTGGACCAGCTCGTCCAGCAGGTCCTCCCTCACGTCCCCGCCCTGCTCGAACGGGACGGCAACCCGGCCATCACCCGAGTCCAGCTTCGGGAGATCCTCCGCCGCGAGGGCCTGAAGGGTGGCCGGAACGACCGGCTGAGCCTCGTCCTCCAGGAGCTGCGGAGCATCGACACCACGACGACAAGGAGCACCGCCCGATGAGGACCTGCCACTACTTCACCACCATCCGTACGCAGTACGAGCGGGAGATCGGCTTCATGCTCGCCCACTCCAAGCGGCACGAGGGCAGTCCGGCGGCGAAGTCCAGCGCGAAGCAGGCCGCATCGGCGAAGCAGCGGATGGCCCGGGCCCTCAGCGGCCATGTCGGGCGCTGCCCCGAGTGCGGTTGAGCCTGCAAAGCCCCAGCTCAGCACCCCTATCCGCCATGGGTGGCCCGGCTTCACGCCGGGCCACCGCCCCGCTTACGGAGGTACGCCGTGATTCCGCCTTCTCCTCGGTCATCCGAGCCCACGGTCGCCGAGGCCGGCGCCTGGGCGGACGTCCTGGTCCGCCGACGGCACGTACACGCCGCTGTTCTCGCACCCGCCGGCCAGTGGCTCGTCCAGGGCCGTCCCGACGGCCCTGTCCGCGTCCTTGCGGGACCGGCCGACGTCCTCGAACTGGCCGCCGCCATCCAGCACCGCATCCGTTCCACAAGGCCCGAATCCCGATGACGCACTCGGCACAGAATGGCACCACCCCGGAACCTGCTCTCGACCACAACCCGGTCTCGGGGCGAGCAAGTTATCGGCCAAGCTACTCTTCCCCGTTGGGCAAGGCAGCTTGGCCATCTCCCGCCCCCGGGGTGGCGGGAGCGGTCCAGCACCGGGGGGCGCTGGACCGTCAGGCGGCGACCGAGGGCGGATCGCAGCCAGGGGTGAAGGAGCCGCCACGAAGCCGCACGAGCGCCGCTGCGAGCCCCCTCGCTCGTAAGCGCTCCCCCCAGAAGAACAAGCGCGCCCGCATCTGCAACGTCCGTCTCAGCGATGACGAGTGGACCCGTCTGACCACCGCGGCACGTGCTTCCCGCAAGAGCCTGCCCGCCTACCTCGTGCGGGCCGGGCTCGCTGCGGCCGAGGACGCCGAGAACACCGCTGCCGTCATCGCGGGCCACCGAGATCTGATAGCCGAGCTGTTCGCCGCCCGCCGTCATCTCGGGCAAGTCGGCAACAACTTGAACCAGGTCGCCCGCGCCATCAACAGCGGCGGGCAGCCGGCGGAACTCGACGCGGTCGTGTCGGCTGTGCAGCGGGCAGTCGCTCGCGTGCAGGCGGTCACCGACCGGATGCTCGAACAGGACTGATCGAGCAGCTCATGCCGACCACGAGGCGCTGCCGGCCAGCAGGCTGCGGACATCGCGCCGCACGGCTTCCTGGAACCGGTCGCGTACCACTCCGACCTCGTTCTTTATCGCGAGAAGACCTGCGATGTCACCTGGGTCCGCAGCCGCCACGTAGTCGCACGCACGTCGCAGCCCCCGGAAGATCTCGTCAGCCGCCCGAACCACGTCGAGCGGGGCCAAGACGTGTATCCGCTGTCGCGCAGCACCAAGGTTGAAGGCGGCAAACGCGGCCTCGGCCGCCGCTTCCCGTTCCTCGACCGCGGTGGTTCGCAGCACGCGCAGGAGGTCCCTTCCCGTTTCCTCCATCGCGACCAGATACTCGGCGTACAGCGTCGTACGCAGTTCCAGCAGCCGCGCGACCGCCTCACGTCGCCATCGCCGACGATCCGCTAGCGCCGTGGCGACCGCTCCGAGCAGGACTCCGAGCAGTGCGGCGAGAGGCGGTATCCAGCTCATGCGTCGAGACTTCCCGTCCTCGGCGCATGGAACGCCGTCTTCCCCGCGGCCATCCCAGTTGATCAACCAGTCAAAGGCAACAGCATGATCCCCCGGATCCAGAAGCGTGGGCAGCACACCATCGGGCTCCTCTACTACCTATACGGGCCTGGCAAGTTCGAGGAGCACACCGACCCGCACCTGGTCGCTTCCTGGGACCACAACGCTCCCGACCCCGGCCGCGACTCCACCGCGACTCTCCAGCAGCTCCAGCAGCTCCTCGACCAGCCCGTCGAGAACATCGACCAGACCCAGCGTCCGAAGAAGCACGTGTGGCATCTGTCCGTGCGCAACGGTGCCGAGGACCGCATCCTGACCGACGAGGAGTGGGGTGACATAGCCCGTCGTATGGTCGCCGCTGCCGGCATCGACGATCCGAGGACGGGTGCGGGCTGCCGATGGGCAGCGGTCCGGCACGCTGATGACCACATCCACATCGTTGCCACCCTGGTCCGCGAGGACGGCTACAAGCCGGACCTCGACAACGACGCCGCCCGCGTCCAGGCGCAGGCCCGCGCCCTCGAAGTGGAACTGGGCCTGCACCGGCTCAACAAGGGGGACGGAACAGCCGCGAAGCGCCCCACCAGCGCCGAGCGCCACAAGGCCGCCCGTCAGGGCCGCGAACGCACGGCTCGTGAGGAACTGCGCGAGACGGTGCGGCGTGCGGTGGCCGGCGCGAGGAGCGAGGAGGAGTTCTTCGACCGGCTCGCCGGCGCCGGCCTGCTGATCCGCAAACGCGCCGCGCCCTCCGGCGACCTCCTCGGATACAAGGTCGCCTTGCCCGACGACCGGAACCGGGACGATGAGCCGGTGTTCTACCCCGGCGCGCGCCTCGCCCCCGACCTCTCGCTGCCCCGCATCCGGGAGCGCTGGTCCGGTGACGCCCCGAACAATCCGGGCCTCCGGCAGGAAGCCGCAGTCCGTACGGGAGCGAACGCCCCGGCCACTGCCCGCCGCAGGACGGCATCGGCAGCCTGGAAAGCCGTGCTCGTCGTCGAGCACGGCGACGACGCGGACGCCGCCGCCCACATCGCCGCGGCCGGCGAGATCCTCGACGCCCTCGCGAAGACGTCCGCCGCCCACACCCGCCGCGAACTGCGCGACGCCGCAACGGCCTTCGAACGGGCCTCTCGCTCCCACGTCCGCGCCGTACACGGACACGACCGGGCCCTGCGTCAAGCCGCCCGCGACCTGGTCCACGGCGGCCTGGCCCTCGGCCGCGGTGAGGACGGCGCGAGCACCGCAATGGCGATCGACATGCTGTTCTTCCTGATCACCGCCGCCGCGCACTGGCACGCGAAGAAGGGCCACGCGCAGCAGGCCGCCGCCGCCCGCCAGGCCGCCGAGCACCTGCGCTCCGCCTACCAGGAGGCCGCTGCCCACCCCCTGGGCGCGCTCTACCAGCGCGGCCGGCACCTGAACCGACCCCTGCTCCAGCGCCAGACCGTGGTGCTGCGCGAGGCGCTGCCCGGACTGGCCGAGCAGATCCTCGCCGAGCCCGGGTGGTACGCCTTGGCCGCCACCATCGCGGACGCCGAAGCTGCCGGCCACGACCCCGCCGCCCTGTTGTCCGACGCGGTCGAGCGCCGCGAACTCGACACCGCGGAGTCGGTCAGCGACGTGCTGGTGTGGCGGGTGCGAAGGATGGCCGACCTACCCGCCGACGCCTCGGAACTGCCCGCGTACGGCACAACAGACGGCCTGCCCACGCCCCGCAATGCGGCGGCCCGGCCCTCTGCGCCTGGCCGACGGCGCGGCGGAGAGGGCGCCGCCGGAAAGACCCGGTAAGCCCTCCAGCCAGGACCGTGTGCGGTGTCCGCGCACCGTCAGGAACAGGGACACCGCCACCGTCCTGCCCTCCTCGAAGGCCACTGTGGACTTCGTGAATTGAAGCTCCCGGAGGCGTGGGGCACGATCATGACGCGAGCAGGACGAGGCAAAGGAGGACGTCAGAATGTTCCACCGGATACGCCGCCGGGCGTCGGAGCCCAGCGAGGCGCAGCGCCGATTCTTCGAGATGTCGGCACGGCTGCAGGACCAGGTCCCGCCGGGCATCGGAAAGCCGTCGGACGAGCCCGAGCGCGGTGAGCCCGTCGCCGTGGTGGACGACTTCCTTCCGCCGGAACTGCGGGTTCCCAGCCACGACCAGCTCGACGGCCGCATGATGCCCTGGGGGCAGCCGCTCGTCCTCGACGGCGAGATGGTCGCCTGCACCGAGTGCGGCGCGTACCGGGACTGGCTCGTCCTCTCCACCCGCGACGAGATCTGGCTGCGCTGCCGGGCCGGCCACCAGCAGCAGGAGACCCGCCTCGACACCGCCTGGTACAACCGGAGCGCCGGGCCGGCGGACGCGACGCACGCCACGTTCGAAGACTGCCTGCGCCACCTCGGCCACTGACCCCCACCCCTACAACCCCACCGGGCCCGCGGGCCCCCACTGACCACCCGTCTCCAAGCACCAAGGGGTCAGTACCGTCATGCGCGTTCGCGTCGCCACCACCGCCCTCGGCATCACCGCCGCCCTCCTCGCCGTACCCGCCTGCACCAGCGGCGCCCCCGACACGAAGCCCGACACCACCACCTCCTCCCCCGCCGGGCAGCCGGCCCAGGCCGACCGGAACGCCGCCCCGCTGTCTTCGGCCATCCTGAAGACGCGCCTGCTCGACGAGAGCGATCTCGGCAGCGGCTACGCGCGTAAGCCGGAACGCCCCAACCAGCACGACGACGTCACCGTCATCGGATGCCCCGCCCTGGACGAGCTGGGCGGCGAAGCGGCCACCGGCGGCACGCTCACCTTCCCCCGCAAGGCGAAGGCCACCTTCACCTACGCCGACAGCACCTCCGAGATCTCCGAGGAGCTGTACAGCGACAGCGCGAACAAGCTGTCCGACGGCATCGGCCGGATCTTCGACGCCATGACCGGCCGCCCGACCTATCAGGTCGTCGCGGGCGGAACCCCGATCGACATCGCCTCGCAGAAGCTGACCGCACCCCATGGGCTCGGCGACGAGCGGTGGAGCCAGCTCCTGACGTTCTCCACCGGAGGGCGGAGCACCGTGGTGAAGCAGACCGCGATCCGCGACGGCAGTCTGCTACTGATCGTCTCCGGCTCGCCTGCCCTCGTCGACCGCCACCTCGACAAGGCCCTCGCCAAGGCCACTGCGACGAGCTGACCGGTCCCGATACTCAGATGCCCCCGACTCCCCCCTGGGCGGGTCGGGGGCATCCGCGCGTCCACCGGACCGTCAGTGCGTGCCGCTTGGGCCGGCACCAACATGCTGCGTCGGCCTCGACGACGCGGGGCAGCATCGTGTGCAGGTGGGTACCGGCCCGAACAGCAAGGAGCCCGGCTCTCCCATAGGGAGGCCGGGCTGTATCCGTCGGGCAAGAGGGGCCGCCAGGCGTTAGATGGCCGGCGCGCGCAGGAGCCGCTCCTGGGTGGCCTCGGGCAGGACCCGTCGCAGGACCGGTGCGGTCGAACTGAGGGAAGAGGCGAAGGCGGCGACAAGGTCGTGCGGAACGCTGCTGCCGAACGACGCCACCCACAGGCACGGTGCGCCGAGCGCGGGCTCGGCCCATGCCTGCCACCCTGCCGGTCCCGCCTCGTCGGCGCTGGTGGTCAGCGCACGCGGGTCGCCGTCCTGGATAAGGGGCGGTACCTCACCGAGGCTGATGTGCGAGGTGAAGGTCGGGTCCGTCCCTGCCGCCTCGGGCTGGTCGATGTCGCGGAGCCAGCCGTGTGCGGCGACCGCGTCGAGGACCACCTCCGGGCCGGTGAACGGCACGACGGGCTGGTCCCGGGCGTCGAGCGCGACGAGGAAGTCGGCCACGGCCTCGCCAGGTACATCGGGGGTGAAGTAGGCCGACCACCCAGCGAGCGGACTGCTCGTGCCCGGACGGGCGGAGATCTGCCAGGCGATCGGCAGCTCCCCCAGATAGAACGGCTCGTCCGGCAGACACCATTGGGCCCACCGGAGGGTGTCAGGGCTGATGTGCAGGACGGTGCTGCGCAGGACCTGGCGGTCCTCGTCCGGCTCGTCGCGACCGCGGACGATCGTCAGGCTCGACCAGCCCAGGCCGGAGAGCGTGTCGGCGACGGTGTCATAGAGGCGCTTGTCGTCACCGGCCAGGTGCCGGGGGCCGACCCAGAACGCGGGCTGTCCGCCGTGCGGCGTGGACGGGACGAGCGGAAAGTCGGGGTACAGGGGCGCCTCCAAGGGCTCGATGCGGTTCTACTTGCCGCCGGCACTGCGGCGAGGGCGGCGTGAGGGTGCCTGGACGGGTTCCTGCCAGGTCAGGGCGACGGCGACCTCCGGGGGCAGGTGACCGAGCTGGGTGTTCTCGGCACGTCCCTCGGCGAGGTAGACGACGGTCTGGCCGGTCTGATCCACGGACTGCACGACCTGCGCCAGCCGGTGGGCCGTCGGAAAAAACGGGTTCATGGCCTGGCGGACCGGAGCATCACGGTCGCAGCGGGACAACAGGTCGGCGAGGTCGCCGACGGTCATCTCCGGGGACGTCATGAAGTACCTCCTGGGTGAGGAAAGCGATGAGCGGTGGAACCGGCCGGCGGTTCCGCCAGCCGCCTCGGAGCGAGGGGCTCCAGGGGGACGCTTCCTCTGTCACACACGACGCGAGGTCTCCAGCACGCGCGCCACGGCGGCGGCCACGATCTCGGCCGGCGTCTCGGTGTCGAACGACAGAGAATAGCCGCGCACCTTGTCCGTACCGGTGACGGCGATCTTCCATCCCTCCCCGTTGGTGCCGGGGCGGCCGAGCGGGAACCAGCCAAGGTAGAACCGGCCGTCCTTCGAGCTGACGTGCACGTCCGCGCGGTCGTCCACGACGAGGTGGAAGTCCTCCGCGGAGAACAGGTCCATGACGAGCGTGGGCTGGCCGGGACCGAGTTGCCACTCGCGAAGCCGAAGTGCTTTTACGTTCGTGGAGAATCCAGGGCTCACGGAAGCCATGGTCACGGGCTATCACCTCTTTGACCTGGGGTTTCTTGCGAGATCGTCTACGTTGACATGCCCCTGCCCGCGTTGGCCAGTCTTTCCGCGGTCCTTCCTGTCTGCCCCCAGCGAACTAGGCCGTCGTTAGGCGTGTGGGCTCCCAAGGACCGCGCCATATTCTCAGTGGCAGCTGCATTCCCGGACCACATATGACCCCGCGCTGATATGTGCACCTGGGCCCACCCGAGCCCTCATCCCGACATGGGCATCAGGAGGCGGCACGTTCACCGTCGCCGTGACCCGCCGTTCGGCAAGTACTCGGAACGGTGGCATGGTGGCTGGCGGCTGAACCGGACGGACCCTCGATCGTTAGATGCACATCCCTCCGGAGGGCTCGCAAACGTCGACACCAACAACTGACTGGCCTCCGGCCCTGGTCCGTCGACTAGCCCTCACGTCACGTACCTGCCTACCGCACGGCCATTCTCTGTGGTTGGGTTCGCGCATGAGCGCGGAGATCATCGAAATAGACCGGCCGGGCGAGTGGCCAGCAGAGCTGACTTCCTGGGTGAAGACCGCGGCCGATCTGGTGCGAGGGATCAAGACGTACGACAAGTTGCGCGAGGACGGCGATCTCGGCGCCTTCGATCCCGGGCTGCGGGAACTGCTCGCGGGCCGACTGGTGCGCACCTTCCACGCAACGCGCCTCCTCGACTACGAGGTGGACGACATCAGAAGCAGTGGCCTGCTCCGCCTTACCCCGCAGCTCCTCCAGGCCCGCCGGGACAAAGCTCTCGCCTCCCAAGTGATCACCGAGAAGGAGCACCGCACCCTCACCGAGTCCGATGCCTTCGAGACCGACCCCTACGTGGAATACCGCCTGGGAAAGGTGTGCGTCGTCGGGAACCGTCAGGCCCTGCATGACCGCCGAATCGTCGGGGACCAGCTCAGTCTCTGGGGCGGCGAGGCCCAGTACAGCAGCGGGGCCTGGGAGGACTTGGCGAGCGACCGCGTCAAGAAGCTCGGGCAGCCGGCGCTCGTCGTGCCGCTGCTCGACGTCTCGGATTCGAAGGTCGCGGTCCTGACCACCGAGCTGATCTACCCCTTCGTGGGCAGCTACCTGGGCCTGGAGAGCGTCGGCTGCCTGATCGACTACGAGGCCGACGTCCCGGGCGACCGGATCGAGGCCGTGTGGCGCCCCGGGGACGCCGAGTACGACGTGTTCGAGCGCTTCCCTCGGAGCTGACCTCCGGCAGCGTCAGGGCCTTCCGCACGTGTGAGCCCTGACGCAGAGGCGCTTCTGCTCCTCGGAGAGGTCTGCGGGCGCCTTCCGTTCCCGTGCGCCAGTGGCTGGGGCACTGTCAGTGTGTGCATCTAGCCTGCCGGGATGACCAGATATCCGTCGGGAGATGCGAGTCCTCGCGGCGTTCCCTGCCCCTCCTGCCGGGCCACGGAGAGGGAAGCCTGTCGTACGCGCAGTGGAACACCGGCCAGGCCCCACAAGGCGCGCGCTGACGAAGCCCGAGCGGCAGCACTCAGGGCGCAGAGAGAGCAGCACGAGCAACTGCGCGCCGCCGCCGAGGATGCAGCCGGTGAAGCGGCGGATCTGATCGCTCCCGTCGACCTGCCCCAGAACGTGCCCTCGGCGTTCGCTGGGGCCTGGCGCAGGCACGCCGTCCGGATCGTGGCCCACCATCTCGCCATGGAGCGAGTATTCGGTGAGACCGACCCCGTTGCCAGGCGCGTGGAGGAGCTACGGCTCGAAGCCGCTCTTCTGGGGAATCCTGCGTGGGCGAAGCAGCGGATCATCGACGGGGGCCTTCTCCGGGGTGTGTCCGTTCAGGGGGCGGTCTGGGCGCGAGGCTGGCACCACCTGATCACCCGATCTTCGCCCCGGCATCAAAATCCCAATGCCCTGCGGGAGGTGGCCGGTCGCGTCCGGGAGTGGCTCACCCCGGATCGAATCGCCGACTTCCGGGAACGCTCGTACTGGTCGCAGAGCGAGAACCCCACGCGCCGGATGACTCGGGCGCTCACCTCGGCGCTGGAGGCCCTCCAGGACCACCTCGACTATCCGAACGGCAGATGCGAGGTCACCATTCCCGTTATGACGTCCGAGAGCAGCAGCAATTACGGACGTTCTGACGTCGCGCTGCTGTCCAGTTCTCTTGAACGACCAGACATCGTCATCGAGATCGATTCGCAGCCGAACCAGGACGCGGTGAGGAAACTGCGGTTCGCGGCCGATGCCGGTGCTCTGCCGGTCTGGGTGCGGCACGGCAAGGGACCGGTTCCCGTACTGGACGGGGTTGCCGTGATCGATGTACGTCCTGACGCTCTCGCCCGTGCAGCGCTGCGCCACCGTCCGAAGCCGGCATACGAAGGTCGTGATCCCGGCGCTGATACCGGCCCGTACCTGTGGTGACGTTCCACTGATTTCGGGCTGCATGGAGGGATACCCGCTGCCGGAGCTGCTCGTTGGTCAGCGCATGGGCCAGAACATGTTGTACCGGGGCAAGCACTGGGAAGTCGCGGTCGTCCGGGCGCAGACGCGGCGGATACTGTGCCGGTGCGGGCTCGACGGCGAGCTCTGTGACGAGTGCGTCCTCGCCGGCGCCCCGGACGAGTTGCTCGTCGTGGCCCTGAAGGTGGTCAACGCCGAGGCGCTGATGCAGGGGCTGGTGATGCTGGCGTCCTCGATGGTGGTGGCCGTCGTGGAGACGGACATCGATGTCGCGATGGCGGTTCTCGACCGGGAGGCGCTGATGTTCGCGGCGGGCCAGGAGGCGGAGCTCGACGCGTTACGGCGGTTGCGGGACGAGGGGGTAGCCCGTCCGCGGTCCTACCTCGGGCACTAGGGGCACGTGTGGGTCTGCCTCCTTCGGTGCGATGCGGCACCCGCGCTTCCGGAGACCGGCCCCGAGCAGTGACGACATGGAACCCTCTGGAGTGGCTCAAGTCCCGCACAGCCAGGCGCCGTTCTGGGAACGCTGGCCTGTATGACGCCCGATGACTGGTTCAAGATGGCGCCCATAGGCGCCGCGCTCATCACCGCCTTCGCGTCCGTGTGGGTCGCGGTGGCGGGGATGAAGCGCACCGCGTTGACCGCGCTGCACACCGCCCACACCGGCCCGCGTACCGCCGCGGTGACCGCCTTCCTGGCGGCCGTGGACGAGGCCCGTCGCAAGCCCACCCAGAAGACCGTGGATGCTGCCCGGACGGCGAAGCTCGGGATCGTGGTCCTGACCTACGGCAACCAGGCGGCGACGGTGGCCGTCCGGGAACAGGCCCGCCAGTGCGTACGGGCGCTGCGCGCCGCCCAGGACAGCCGCTCCTCCCTGGCGCAGGTCCCGGCGGAGAAGCTGTTCGATGAGCTGGAGGCCGCCGCAGCGCACGAAGCGGCCGACCTGGCCGAGCTGCGGAAGGACGTGGGTGGCGTGGACCCCATCGACTACCGCACCGGCAAGCCCTACACCGCCGACATGCAGGACGCTCTCGCGTTCGTGATGAGCGTGTATGCCGATCAGCACGCCGCCTACCGCGACGGCCGGGCGGCGGTGGATGTCGACGGTGACGATCGCCACTCGGGCAGCATCCGCGCCGAAGCCGAGCACTAGCGGGCCAAGACCGGTCTGGACGTGCGGGGGATGATCGAAGGCAGTCACGTGCGGGAGACGCGCCGGCACCTGCGGGACCGGCACGGCGAAGCCCTTGGAGACTTGGGCCGGTACCGCAAGGAGTTCGCCGAGGCCGCCGCCGTGTGGATCGCCACTGCCCCCGAACCGCCCCGGTGATCCGCTGGTCAACAGTGGAGCCCGCCCCGTACTCTCCCGGGCACATGGGGCGGGCTCCGCAGTCGTCAGCCTGGAACGCGAGCGAGGACCAGTCCTCGTAATTCCTTCGCCTTGCCGGTTTCCCTCAGGAACTTGCCGACGTTGTGGAACTGGGAGCCGGTGGTGAAGACGTCGTCGACTCCTATGGCCGTGCTCGACACGGTGCTGCCGCCTCGTGCCTGAGGAAGTGCCGCGGATCTGAGACAGAGTGCCGACACGTGCTCTGAAACTGCCCCCAGAACCTACCGGTCAGCACGCTGCGTCATGCCACGAGCCACGAGACCCTACAAGGCGGCACCCACTCCGCCTACGAGCTCACTCGGCCATCGTCCCTACAAACCCTGGAAGTTCAGCGTGCTCTACACAGAGTCCCAGTTGACCGAAGCGGCCTCACCCTTCTGCCTCACCGGTCGAACCGGCCGACGCCGCGCGAAGGAAGACCAACGCGGCCAGCAGGACCATCGCCGTCTGGTGGCGCGGGGGAAACGACTCCCACAGATCGTGCGCGATGGTGTTCCGGACATTCGGCCCCGCATCCGGTTCGGCGAGCAGCAACAGGAAGCTCCCGGCCCATGAGCTTCCGGCCAGGTCCGGCTTATCGTCCAGGGAGCGCAAGAGTCCGCCCAGCAGGCCGACACCGCCGGCGGCTTCTCCCTTAGCCAGGTTGATCACCGGAATGTGCCGCTTGAGGTAGCGGCGCAGGATGCCCTCAACCAGGGGTACGGCGACGAACAAAGCGATCTCGTCGTACTCCCAGTACAGCCGGAAGGCGCGGGCCAGCAGTCTGGCGCGCTCGGCGGGAAGAACGACCGGGCTGGTGAGTGCGGTCGTCATCTCCCGGATGCTGGGCTCGAAGCGCTCCCACAGCACATCCAGCTGATATCTGATCAGGACACCGGTCAGTTCGAGGTGGATGACGCGCTGATCGTGCCCTGGGGAGTCCTGCCGTCCCGTGTTGTGGACGAGCACCGGTCCGGCCGTGTTGATCCGGACCGTGTCAAGACGGAAAAAGGAGGGCTGCAACCCCTGTTCGTCGCCCTCGGTCGCCAATGCGGCCGGCGGAGGCGGCGGGTAGTCGGCGATGCGCCGCAGCGCGTCCTCCAGGTCCTTGGCCTCGCCGATGTGCGCACCAGCGGCATCGAGGAGTTCCTCCGGCATACCGGTGTCGAAGCGTACCTTCTGGAACTCCAGGTCCTCGCGGGTCAACGCCTGTTGCTTCATACGGATATCCGCGTGCAGGTCGCTGAGACCCTTGTCGCGGGCATGTACGGCGGCATCGGTAAACATCATCAACTTTGCGATGCCGGTGAGCCGTTCGGCCGCGTCGGTGTAGGTGGAGGCGATGGCTCGGTTAATGCGCTCGACACCGCCCGAGTCGCCCTTGGTGACCGCCGCAAGGTCACGCAGGAAGGAGACACGGACGTGTGGATCACGCCGGTAATGCTCGGCCGCCCGCTCCGCGATGGGCAAGGCGTGGCCATGCCACTTGGACCTCTTCACGAGCGAGTTGAGCAGGGTTCCCACTACCCCGGGGCCCTCGTCACCCCTGTCCATCTCCGCCATGGCCCGGGCGTCCATGGTCGCGGCGATATCCGCGGCAGCAGGCAGGTTGACCGAGAGGGCGAGCTCGAACGCGCGCACTAGCGAGCGCGCCGCAAGGAGCCTGCCTCCCGACACCTGGGGGGCCGCCTCGAACCAGTCCGCCGACTCGACGTAGGAATCCACTGCCGCACGAAGGTGCTCGATCTTGGGACGGCCGGAGCTGACGACGTGCAGAAGGTCGTGAAGGTGGCCACGGGCACCGGGGTGTTCGGCCACTTCGGCGTACGCGGCCCAGATGTCGATCGTCCGGCTGCTGATCTGAGACAACTCACGAGGCCACGGCTGCGGCCCACCCCCTACGTACTGGCCGACGAAGGTGCCATCGCGCAGGAAGAAGAGGAACCCAGTACGGAGCGCTTCAACGTGCTCTTCGTCCAATCCTCCGGCGGCGTCCTTCGACGCGGCGCCCAGCTTGTCGGAGATGTCGAAGTGGAACACGAAACCCTGGGACGCCGCGTCGAAGGCGGCCAGCGTCGCACTGTCGATCATGGTCATGACTCCCTCTCCGAGAGGCTCTCCGAACGCCGTCCCGACCCGGGGGAGGCGGCAAACGCCCGCATCACGGTCCAGCTGGCACCGGGCACAGCGTAGTGGCCGAAATCTCGGCACTTCCTCGTATTTTCTTAGGTGGCCCACTACTTGGCAGACTGCCAGAGACGTGCGGTGCTCCTTCTTCGGGAAGATCCACACGGCGCTACAGCACTTCGCCCGCCCTGGGCCGTGAAGCCGCGGCCGGGCGCGAGAAATGCACAGTTAGGGGAGAGCATGGCTCAGCCGACGGCAGCAGTGGTCGCGGTGTCCGAGATGGCGGTGGTCCGGGCCTTGGAGCTGGCGGGCAACCGCCTGATGGGCCGGAACGGCCGGAGCGACCGAGGCACCCTGCAGCGCATGGCTTCTTGGGACCGACACTCGTTCTTCCGCGTGACCGGGGAGGGGGCGGATAGGGTGCTCGTCGGCGTCTGGGAGGCTCCGGCCGCGCGCGGGGTGCCGGAGGAACTACTTCGGGTACTGGACGCCTACGTCCGGCTGCTCCTGGCGTCCGGCCACTCCTTGCATCGCTCCGACCTGGTGCAGACGCTGTCGCGGATGCCCCAGCAGGTCGTCCTGCCCTGGGAGGCGGACGAGTCGTCTGCGGCGTCTGTCACTCCGTGACTGGCACCGAACCGTCCGCCAGTCGACTCGTTTGGGCAGCTGGTGCTCTCGCTCCGGTGGCCGTCATGAGCGTCTGAGTTCTTAGCGGAGCGCATCGGACGCGGCCTCCCGGATGTGCCGGAGGCCCCGGGAACCGTGGTGGTTCCCGGGGCCTCCGAGCTGGGGCGAGCGGACTGCTAGGCCGGACTTGCTGGTGCGGAACTCGTGGCTGTTCCCCCGATCAGTTGGTCGCCGGGGTCTCCTCCTCGTCCTCCGCCTTCTTCCGTCGCACCGCGATCAGGGCCCCGCCGCCAGCCGCAATCAGGAGCCCGCCGATCGCGAGGAGCCAGGCGTTGGAGTCGGCCCCAGTGTAGGCAAGGGCTCCTGCCGAGGCCGCCAGGGCGGAGCCATCGGCCGGGGCCGCGGATGCGTTGGACGATGAGGCGGCGGACGAGAAGTTGGCCTCCGACGGTTTTGCACGCGTCGGCGTGGTCTTCGGTCCGCCGATCTGGCTGCTGCTCGGCTCGACCGTAGGAGCGGGCGGCGTGCCGGCGGGCTTGTGCGTCGGCTTGTCCGAGGGGGTGGGCTTCGGCGGGATGGCGGTCTTGGCGTTGGTGACGGTCACGGTCACCGGCGCCCCAGGCGTGACGGAGAAGCTCTTCGAGGGCTTGTAGACGTCGTAGCCCGCGGGTGCCTTGACCTGCTTGACCCAGCACTCGGCCTTCTTGCTGGTCACCGGCAGTTCACCAGTGGTGGTGCCCTTCGGCCCGGTGGCGAGGGTCAGCAGGGTCGCTTCGCCACAGCCGATGTTCACGGTGGCGCCGGGCAGGAGCTTGCCGGTCTTGTTGTCCTTGGCCTGCAGGAGGACCTTGGTGGCCTTGAAGGGGTCGGTGATGGTCAGCCGGGTGGTCGCGCTCGGTGTGACGATGACGTCCTGGTCGGCCACGACCTCGTGGAGCGGGCTGCCGGAGGCCGTCTCCTTGAGTCGGTAGACGCCCGGCGCGAGGTCGGGGAAGGTGAGCTTCCCCTGGGCGTCCGTCTTCCCGCCCCCGACCTCCTGGCCGGCGGAGTCGAGCAGCAGGAACGCGGCGCCGGAGAGCACGTCCCCGGCGGGGTCTTTCTTGGTGATCTCGACGCTGCCCGCCTCGGGGGTCGGTGTCTCGGCGTGGGCGGCCGTCGCTGAGGGAGTCGGTTCGGGGGACGGGGCGGCGACGGCGGCAGCGGGCGTGGCGAGCACGGCTGCGGTGGTCAGGGCGAGCACGGGCAGGATCTGGTGGTGCTTCATGGCGGGAACTCCGGGCGGACGGTCGGTACGGGGAGGGTGCGCTCGACGATCAGCTGGCCGTGTCGCTCGTGCGCCGGCGGCGGCTGAACAGGTAAAGGCCCGAGCCGCTGGCGAGCAGAGCGGTCGCGCCGGCGATCAGCCACGGTGTGGTGTCCGCGCCGGTGTGGGCGAGGGAGCCGGACGGCGGTGCCGGGGGCGTGCTCGGCGGGACCGGGGGCGTCGTGGGCGGGGCCGGCGGCGTGGTGCTCGGGGTCGGCGGCGGGGTGGTCGGGACAGGCTGGTCGGCGAGGGTGACCGTAACGTCGGCGCCGGGCTTCGCGGTGAACGCGACGGGCGTGGTGTCGAGCTGGTAGCCGTCGGGGGCGGTGGTCTCGGCGGCCCAGTAGCGGGTGCCGGCCTTGAGGGTGACGTCGAGGTCGGTCTCGGCGGTGCCGTTCGTGCCGGTGGTCAGCGTGGTGACGACCTTGCCGGGGATGTGCTTGCCAGTCTTGTCCTTCTCGTCGGCCCGGATGGCGATGACCGCGCCCGCGAGCGCCCGACCGGTGTTCTTGTCGATCTTCTTCACCGACAGATCGGCCTTCTTGAACGGGTCGATCAGGTCGATCGGGTTGGCCTGCGCGGTGCGTCCGGCGGTGATGGTGATGGTTTGCTCAGGCACGAGGTCGTGGATAGGGCGGCCGGAGGAGGTCTCGCGCAGGCGGTAGGTGCCGGCCCGGAGCTGGTCGAAGGCGACGACACCGTGCTCGTCGGTCTTGCCCGCGGCGACCTTCTTCCCGTCCTTGTCCAGGAGCTCGAAGGCGGCGCCGACCAGGCGGCTGCCCTCGGGGTCCTTCTTCCGGATGGTGACGCCGCCGGTCGCCTCGTCCACCGTGACGGTGGCCGCGTCCGTCGCGCTGGTGGTGCCGCCGGCGAGGAGCATGCGCTGGGCCGCAGGATTCTTCGGGGTGAGGACCTGCAGGTCGGTGGCGGGCAGGCCGTCGGCCTTCGCGGTGACGCTGGCGGTGCCCGCAGTCTTCGCGGTGAACGACCAGCTCGCGGTGCCGGCGCTGTCCGTGACGACCTTGCCGGAAGCCGTGCCGGAGCCGGCCTCGGCCAGCGCGACGCTCACCTTCGGCACGGGGGCGCCCGCGCTCGTGGTGACCTTCACGGCGACGGTGAGCTTCGTCCCGGTGGCGGTGGTCTTCACCGAGGGGGTGATCGTGAGGGTGTAGGGGCCAGCGAGCCGCTTGGCCTCGGCGAGGTAGCCCTGGGCGAGGGTGCGGGCGGTGGGTGAGACGACCGGGTAGGCCAGGCGCTGCTTGCCGCGGGCGCCGTCGAGGGCGTATGTGCCGCCAGCCAGGTACTCGTACACGACAGCATCGACGGCTGCCGCCTGCGCGTTGTCGCGGGTCTGCCCGTACCGCCCGATCACGTACGCCGCCTGGGCGAGACGCTCCTTGGGCACGGCCTTGCCGGTCACCGACGACGTCCAAGACGTCACCGGCCGCGGGGCGCCGTAGCCGTCGGCGTCGGCCGGGCCCTTGCGCTCAGGGTCGGCGCAGTACGTCTCGGCATCTCCGTGGACGGCCGGGCCGGGCGGGCCGTAGGCGCCGATGTGGGAGGCGTCGGCGTTGCCTTCGGAGTCGGGGATCGTGTAGCCGGGGCCCAGGGAGATGGGAGCGGGGGCTGCCTGGGCGGGAGTCCAGGCCAGGGTGCCGGCCACGCCAGCGGCGGTGGCCACGGCCAGGGTTCGGAGGGCACCGCTAACGGTACGGGCATGCACGAGAAAGGCTCCTTGGTGCGAGTGAGAGGGAGGATTCAGAGAGATCGGCCGAGGCCGACGCCCTTGGGAGGCGGGGCGACGGGCAGAGGGCCTGTCGTCTGCTTGGCTGGCGCTGGTGCGGCAACGTAGAGGTGACGGCGGGTGTGGAAGGGGACGTCCTGGGCGGTGCGGTGGACCGGCTCGGTGGAGATCAGCGAGGCGGTGAAGGCCGCGACGAGCGTGGTGGGCGTACCGAATGAGAAGCGCGCCTGCCAGTGAGGTTCGCTCGGGTATCCGCCCCAGGCCCGCCAGGTCGGACCGTCAGATCCCGTGGTGGCGTAGCGGTGCAGTACGCCCCCGCGCCCGTCCGGCGCCAGGAAGGTCTGGGTGCCCTCCGTCTTGACGCTGTGGCTCCAGCCGCGGGCGAACAGCGGCGCGTACGCCTCGTACGGCGCGGTCTCGTCCTCGTACAGCCAGTCGCGGTCGCTGTGCCGGTCTTCCAGGTAGAGGTCGAGCAGTTCCGTGTGGAGATCGTGCAGCAGCTCGACCGGTGTGGTGGCGTCGAGGGTGATCTGCCAGGCCACCGGGCCGAACGGGACACGGTTGGCGGCGATGGTCCACGTTCCCTTGCAGGGCTTGTCGGGTTCGAGGGCGAGGTGCGTCCACAGCCGCAGGCAGGGGCTGGTGGCGAAGGCTGTTCCCTCTTCGGGCTGGTGCAGTGACCAGTCCTTGTCGAAGGGGAAGGGCCAGGCGGTACGGGGACTGGCTGGGCCGGGTCCTGCCAGGTGGCGCGGAAGGACCTTCACACTCTGGGCGGGGTCGAGATTCTGGAACGGGTCGGACGACACGAAGTGGCTCCTGGAGAGGCCGAGCGCCCTCGGCACGGGGATGGAGAGAGTCGGCTCACCGGGCACGGCCACCGCTGCGGGCGACTGCCGGGGCGGGGGTCCTGTGAGCGGTACGGCCCTGGGTGCGCGGCGGCGCGGACTCGTCCCACACACCGGGGAACCAGACGGCGGCGTAATGCTCGATGGCGTCACGCAACCCGGTGGTGACGGCACCCTCCCACGGTGGCTTTCCAGGCCGGCGATACGTGGCGAACGTGCCGTAGTGCTTGCTGTTCACCAAGGTGTTGCGAGCCTCGTCGCGGCGGTGAAAGGTGCCGTGGTCCACGAAGTCGAGCGCCACCGCGTCGATCTCGCCTCGGTCCGGGTGGACGACCGCCAGGCGCAGGCCACCGTACGTGTCGGCGTGGATGGTGCGGCTGAAGTCGATCCGCAGCCGCAGCGGTGCGCCGGCGACGGGGGTGGCGTAGTACGTGTTGCCCACGACGGTGCTGTCGGGGAAGGGGAGGCACAGTTCGGCGAAGAACT
Source organism: Streptomyces nymphaeiformis (assembly GCF_014203895.1). Classification (GTDB taxonomy): domain Bacteria; phylum Actinomycetota; class Actinomycetes; order Streptomycetales; family Streptomycetaceae; genus Streptomyces; species Streptomyces nymphaeiformis. The sequence goes on from NZ_JACHJY010000007.1 coordinate 384,228, forward strand.
CGGGGGCATGCAGGGACACGAGGCGTCTCCGGTCGAGGTCGAGCTGGTGTCAGCGGCGCGGACCGGGCAGGGGCGGGCGGCTGGTGGTGCTCCAGCGCGGGACGCTGGCGGCGGGGAGCGTGGCCGGGCGGCGGGATGAGACGGCCCTCTTCACGTCGAGCGGGGTCGGGGCCGGCGGGCTTGGCGGGAGGATGGGGGTGAGCTGGGCCATGCCCTCGACATAGCTGTGGGTGTCCTGACGCCAGCGCGGCAGCGGGGCCGGGTCAGAGACGCACTCGGTGACGGCCTTGAGCAGGGCGACGGGGGTGTCGGTGCTGGCGGTGGCGTACCAGAGGGGCCGGTCGAGGGAGGTGCCTGCCCAGATCTCCCAGCGGGCCGCGCGCGTGGCCAGCTCGCCCTCCGGGGCGAGGTGACCGGTGGTGAAGTGGAGTGCGGCGAGCCCGTCGGGGGCCTTGACCGCGAATGTGTCGGGCTCGGGGCGGTCGAGCTGCCAGCCGCGGTTGACGAGCACGACGACGGCGTGGAACGGGTTGTGCTCCGCGCTGTCGGCCACGGGGCGTGTGAGGTAGGCGTCGGGGCCCTGTTCGTATGCTTCGGCGAGGGCGGTGGTGAAGGCGGTCACGAACTCGGTCGGGGTGGAGTCGTTGAAGCACACGCCCCACGCGGGCGGGCCGAACGGGTCCTTGTAGGCGTTGATCCGCCACAGGCCGTCGTCCTCGCCTTCGGGGAGGAAGCCGAGGCGGATCTTGCGGTCCGGGGAATTGACGTAGACGTTGCCGAGGTCGTCGTGCTCCAGGTCCCAGCCGAGGGCGAGAAGCGGGGCGAGTGCGGGGTCGCCGATCGCGAGGGAGCCGGCGAGATGGCGCGGGGAGACGTAGACGTCGCCGTCGATGTCGGAGCGCGGGTCGGGCGCGGGGCTCATCGGACCGCCTGGGTGGTGACGGTGATCTCGTGGGCGGCGGTGTCGAGGCGCTCGTTGACCTCGGTGGTGTCGCGGCCGGTGACGATGTAGAACCCGGCTCGGGCGGTGAACAGGTCTCCGTGGGGCGGCAGGAGGATCGGCTCGCCGAGCTGGCGGGTCCACTGCACCTGGCGGAGCCAGGGGGTGTGGACGGCGAATTCCTGATTGATGTGGCGCTGGGTGAGGGTGCCGGAGGCGGCCGGGTAGAGCATGCGGATGCCTGCGGTCTCGTGCCGGGTCGGGGTGAGGTCGGGGGTACGGCCGCAGGCGAGGTCGGCTGCGGCCTTGGGCAGGTCGATGCCGGTGGCGAGGCCGACGAGGTGGCCGATCACGTCGCCGCCGATGCGTGCGTTGACCTCGATCAGGCGGGGGCGGCCGTCGACCAGGCGCATCTCGACGTGCTGGACGCCGTCGGTGATGCCCAGGGCCTTGATCGCGGCGCCGGCGACCGGCGCGACCTGGACGAGGAGCGGGTCGTCGCGGTCGACGGTGTGGCCGGTCTCCTCGAAGTACGGGGCCGGGCCGAGGCTCTTGCGGGTGACGGCGACGGCGGTGGTCTCCCCACGGTGGGTGACGCACTCGACCGAGATCTCCGGGCCGTCGAGGTACTCCTCGACCAGGACCGCGGTGTCCTCACGGCTCTGGCCGGCACCGGCCGAGGCGAAGTCGAAGGCGTCGGGCAGCTGCTCGGGCCGGTCGATGCGGATCACGCCGATACTTCCGGCGAACGCGGCGGGCTTGAGTACGGCGGGGTAGCCGATGGTCATCGTCGCCAACCCGGCCTCCACCAGGGACCGTGCCTTCATCGAGGCGGCCGAGGGCACGCCGTGGCGGGCGAACAGGGTGCGGGCGGTGGCCTTGTTGCGGCAGGCCCGCATCACCTCGACGGAGTTCGTCGGCAGTTCGAGCGCGCGGGCGAGGCGGGCGGTGGGTACGAGGTGCCACTCCGTCCAGGTGACCACGCCGGCGAGTTCGTGGCGCTCGGCGAGGGCACGGCCGGCGGCGAGCAGGTCGTTGGTGTTGTCGAGGTCGGCGACGGCGTGGTCGACGATGTACGGCTTCTCCCACGACGGCTCGGTGCCGGTGAGCAGGACGACGTCGTACGCGGCGGCCACCTGCTTGAGGCAGTAGCCGCGGTAGATCTCATCGCCTGGCGAGACGACGAGGAGGCGGGGGCGAGCGGACAAGAAGACGGTTCTCCGTATCGGTGGAGGGCGGGACGGGGTAGGTCAGGCGGCGCGGCGGCGGCGCAGCTCGAACGCGCTGGCCCAGCGGGGGTGGTCGTCGACCAGGCGGCGGGCGTAGAGGGCGGTGAAGTTGTTGTTCAGTCCGGCGACGCCGTGCGGGAGCTGGCGGCGCAGGTCCTCGAAGAGGTCCTTCACGCCGACGCGGGTGGCGCCGGCGGCGAGGCGGCGCGCGACCAGGCGTTCCAGGGCGCGGTACACGTGCGGGTTGTGTGCGTCGAAGGCGTGGAACTGCTCGGTGATGGTGCGACCATGCGCAGGGTTCGGGCCGAGAGCGACAGCGGGCAAGGGGGTCTCCACAGGCTGGGGAATGCGTGGCGCGGTCAGGAGTGCAGGGCGGGATCGGTGCGCAGGCAGGCGAAGGCACAGAACAGCCCGAGTGCCTGCAGGGCGGCGCAGGCGGTGATGACGTGGCCGAGTGCCTCGGGCGGGGTGAGCGCGGTGAGCACGCCGGCGACGGGGAAGGGCAGCAGGAGGATGAGGATGGTCACCGACAGGGTGCTGCCGAACTTCTCCGGCGGGATGAGGCGGGAGCGCAGGGTGCGCAGGACCACCGTCATGCCGCCTTCGCCCGCCATGAGGAGGGCGACGAGGATCAGGTAGGAGCGGTAGTCGGGGGCCTGGGCGGCGGCGAGACAGGAGAGCGAGGCGAGGGCGGCGCAGGCGGCGCCGACCGGCCACAGCCCCAGGCGGTCGATCGCGAACCGGCAGATGGTGACGGCCAGAAGCGTCGCTCCGGCGGCGGCGGACCAGACCAGGCCGACGGCGGTGGTCGACTGCCCGAAGTGCTGGACGACGATCACGGGGCCGGCCGCTTGGAGGAGGCCCGTGGCCAGGTTGGACAAGGTCAGCCCGGTCACGAGCCAGCCAAGCACGGGCAGGGAGCGGATGGTGCGCCATCCGGTGAGCAGGCCAGCGCCGGACTGCCCCTTGGGCGCACGGGCCGGGGCGACGGGCGAAGGGGGTGTGCGCAGGGCGAGCAGCGCGGCGAGCAGCGAGAGCGCGGTGATCACCGCGAGCATCTGCGGCGGGCCGGTGAGCAGGAGCAGTCCGGCGAGCGCGGGGCCGGCCAGGGTCGCGGTCTGGTCGATCCCGAGCAAAACGGCCTGGACCCGGTGGGCGCGTGCACCGGCTCGGCGGCCGGCAGCAGCCCCCGCGGTCTCGGCCGCGATGTAACTGAACTCCGTGAGCACGCCAGTGGCCGCCGCGAGCGCCATCACGGTCACGCTCGCCACGATGCCGGACGGATGAAGGTAGAAGAGGACCGCGCCAGCGGCGAGGGCCAGCGCCCGCCCCAGCGAGGCGAGGTGGAAGACGACGGATGCTCCGCGCCGGTCGACGACCGACCCGGCCCACCCGAACGCCGCCAGCCTCGGGATCCACTCCAGCGCGAACGCGGCGCCGGTCAGCGTGGCGGATCGTGTGGTGGCCAGGACCAGGAGCGGGATGCCGTAGGTGGACATGGCGAACGCCAGGGCGTCCGCCGTGCGCGGCAGGTAGATGCCGCCCATCAGCCCGGCGGTATGGCGCGCGTGCCGGGGCATGACCGTTGCGCTCACGCGATCGGCTCAGGCTCGGGCAGCGCGGTGACCTGCGGATTACTGGTCAGCCACTGGATCAGCAGGGCGCGGAGAACATCGAGGTCCCTCTCGCGCCCGGAGCCGGACAAGGACCCGGTACTCGGGGAAGCGCAGCCCTCTGCCTGCTCGGTCGCGAGCGAGGCCGCCAGGAGATCGAAGGTGTGCCGGACGCGGCTGCCGAAATCACTGACCGGCTCCGGACAGTTGTGGCAGCGGGCCCATCGGGCGGTCGCGTCGTAGAGGTCGGCCAGGGCCGAACCGGTCTCGGTGAGTTCCAGGCCGACGCCGGGAACGGACCGGACGAGACCATGGCCGCGGCCCGTCTCGACGGCACAGCGCAGGTGGTGCGGGGACAGGTCGTGGAGGATGCCGGCCAGCCGTCGCGGCGGTATCGCCCCGTTGTCGTCGATCTCGGTGATGAGCCGCACCAGCGGCGGCGAGGCCAGCAGCACGATGGCCTTGTCCAGTTCGGCGGAGTTGAACAGGGTGGTCATCGGCGCGGACCTCCCGCCGCGACGGCCGCCACCGGGCGGGCGGGCGTGGCGTGGGAGAAGAGGTCGCGGTTGCGCCACGTCGGCCGGGCCTGGTTGCTGACCCATCCCTTCGGCGCGGGCGTGACCTGGGGATGCCCCCAGACCGGATGCTGGCCGGCCTTGCTGAGGGGCTGACCGGCGGACCACGCTGACAGGGCTCCGAGAACGGGCCCCAGGCCATCGCCCGCAGCGGACAGCCGGTAGGGCCGGCCGATCCCGTCGGTGTCGACCAGGCCGTCGGCCACCAGCTGCCGCAGCGGCGGGTAGACGTTGGTCCAGTCGCTGCTCGGCATGACGATCCTGGCCAGGGTTCGGCCGCTCGACTCTCCGCGCTGCTTGAGCACCCACAGCAGGGCGGCGGCGTGACGCCGGGTGAACAGGATGAGGCTGTCCTCAACCTGCTCGATCGCGGGCAGTGGACGGTCCGGCTTCTCCAGGTGCTCCTCGGCCCAGGCGACGATCACCGGCAGCACCGGCAGCAGGGCGGCACCACGGTCGGTGTGGCCGTAGGTGACGTGCCGCGCGGTGTGTTCGGTTCGCTCGACGAGCCCTGCGTCGCACAGCGACTTGAGCTTGGGGTGGAGCTGGCCGTTCTGCAGCCAGGGCACCCGGGCCGCCAGCTCGCTGTAGCGCAGCGGCGGACCGGAGAGCGCCAGCATGATCCTGACGTTCCAGCGCGGAGTGATCATGGCGAGGGCCTCGGTGACCCGGGCGATGTCGGCGTCGGTGTCGGGAGGCAGAGCGGTGATGGCCAAGGGAGGAACTCCTGGGAAGTGAAGAGGGATTGGCCTGCGGGTCAGCGGCTTCGCGTCGCGCTTGGGGCCGGACGGGGCGGAGCCGGTACGGGCGACGCGGAGGCCGGCGGTGAGGGTGCCGGGGCCGAGGTACGGGTCAGGCTCTGCAGAACGGCGAAGGCCGACTTGGTCTGTGCGTCGCGGGCGGCGACGGCTTCGGCGAGCCGGCGGGACCCGTCGAGGAGGTGGGAGACCTCGTGCCGGTCGATCTGCCGTTGCGGGTTCAGGAGCCGGGCGAGCTGATCGCGGTGGAAGGCGATGCTGCGCTCGGCGAGGGCGAGGTCGGTGTGCATGCCGAGCAGGGCGGCGAGCATCCCAGGCGGCTGGTCTCGGGCGTGGGCTTCGAGGTCGGCGAGCGGCGCGCCGTACAGGTCCTCGATCCGTCCGGCTATCTCGGTGGACGTGGGGTGGGGCAAGCGGGGGCTTTCACGGTCGGCGGGGCCGGGCCGCCCCGGCATGCGGAGGTGCCGGGGCGGAGGACGGGGCCAGGGTGGTGGTGGCCCTGAGCCGGGTCATGCGGACGGGCCGGGGCCGCTGGGCGGGCGAGGGCATGGTGCGCAGCAGCTCGCCGAGCGCGGTGCAGTAGCCGTCGCGGGCTTCGAGCGCCGCCTCCAGCCACTGTGCGTCGAAGCGGAGCTGGTCCGCCGACAGCTCGCCCATGTCGCGGTCCGGTCGCATGTCCGCGTGGACGCGGTCACGGACGCGGGCGACCTGTTCCTCGGTCAGGGCGAGGAAGGAGCGCAACTCCATGGCCCGGGCGAGCGCGGGAGAAGCATCGGGGCCGGCAGCCGCCTCATACAGCTCGGGGACCGGGGCGCCGAAGACCTCTTGCAGCTCGCCGTCCATGGTGCTGGTCTTGAATCGCACGCTCACCGGGCGGCCCTTCCCGCTCGGGCCACCGCCGGCACGGGTACTCCCGCAGGCCGGCGTGCCGGGCTGGTCGGCACCGCCGGCCCTGTTCGGGAACGGAGGCGGGCCAGGCGTTCGGTGGCGAGACCTTTCTTCCCTGGAGCGTCCGGGTCGAGGAGCCACCGCACGACCAGGGCCCGGCCGTCGCGGGCGGTGACGGCCGCGTTCACGCGGTGGGCGAGGTCCATCGTCGGGTCGTCGACTTCGCTGGGCTGGGTCTCCAGCGCGGCGAGCAGGTCGTCCTCCGCGCGGTCGAGCACCGCCTGGGCGTCGAGAAGCAGACCGTGCCACTTGACGACGTCGGTGACGTCAGGGTTCGCGGCCGGATCGTCGGTGACCACGGCCTTCAAGTGGTCCATGCCCATTCCGAAGTGGGCTTCGATCCGTGCGGTGAGCACGCCCACGACGTCTTCACCGACGTCGGGTATGTCGTCAGACAAGGGGAAGGTTTCCTTTCCGGAAGGGCGGTACCGGAGGGGAAGGCGGGGAGTTTGCGGGCGTCCCGGAGGCTCAGCCGGTGGGGCGGTAAGGGCGCGGGGCGGCTCTCAGTCGAGGCACATGCGGACGTCTCGATAGACGTACGTGCCGGAGACCCAGCCCTTAACGCCCGTTGTCCTGTCCGTGATGTAGAGCCAGTTACCGCTCTTCTTGTGCACGGTGAACTTGTGGCTGCGGTAGAGGATGCCGCGAGCGGTGGAGTTCGTGGCGGCCTTCGACCGGATGGTGACGGCCGCGGTGTGCACCTCGTACGGCAGCGGCGGCAGGTCGTAACAGCTGCTCGCGAGGGCCGTAGGCGCGGCGGCGGGTGCCGCGCTGGCGGTGGTGGCGGACAGCACCGGCAGGGTGATGGCGCCGAGCATCGCCGCGGTGATGGCAATTCGGGTGGAGCGCATGCGGAAAAGACCTCCGTAAAGGCATAGGGATGGCGTGGGTGGCCGCTGCGGGCGTCGTCCCGGCGGCTGCAATAAGAGTCCGGAGAATCGCCGGTTTGGCTAACCGGCGATCGTCGGCTATGTTTCGCCGCTTTCGTCGGCGGTGGTGCTCAGCGCGAGCGGCCGGGAGGGTGTGGGGCAGGGGCCTTGGGCAAGCCCGTCGGGCGGGTGGCTGCGGCTGCCGGGCGGACCGGCGGGAGGGGCGCGGCCTTACCGGTGAGCCGGTCGTCGCACCAACGCAGGGCCTCGTCCTTGGTGTCGAAGCCACCCTCGCGCAGGGTGTGGGTCCACGCGTCGGTGTCGACCTCTTCGACCAGGACGCGGAACGGACTGGGGGCCCGCTCGTCCAAGGCGCGCAGCGCCACGACGGTGAGCATGTCGTCCGGGTCGTCGCGGGTGTAGGAGTAGCCCATGGCGTAGTGGTCGCCGTCGCCGGAGAGACGGCGTTCCAGTGCGCGCGTCGCCTCGTCCGCCGCCGGTGGCCCCAGCTCGGGGTTGAGGCCGATGGCGTCGGGCGGGCAGCCACGGTGGATGAGCCAGGACTGCGCCATCGCCGGCAGCGGCAGCCGTTCCCCCTCGAAGGTGAACGTCCTTTTGTCCCGGTCCCGTTGCAGGTGCAGGGCCATCAGCTGCGGCATACCGGGGATTCCCCAGGTGACGGATCCGTCGAACAACACGTAATAGCTGTGCACGCCATCGGCGGAGTGGTGCTCGGCGAGCGGAGTGAGCATGTCCCGGCCGACGCCGACCTGGCGATCAAAGTCGAGGAGGACCTCTTCGTCGGCGTCGAAGTCGTCCAGGTCGAAATCAACGACGGGGATGGACTTCCGGGCGGGCGCCGGATCGGTGGAGGACAACAAGAGCCTTTCGGTGGGATTCAGCGCCGCCGCCCCAGGGTGGACGGCCATGCCCCAGGCCGGGCCGGGGGCTTCGGCACCTGCGTGGTGGTAGGCGGCCGGCGGGCGGCGAACAGCGCGGCGCGGCCGGCGTCGGTCAGAGCGACCGGCTGGCCAGCGTGCAAGGGGTGGCTCGCGTCCCGGACGATCAGGCCGGCGTCCTCCAGCTTCCGCACCTCGGCATAAGGGATGCGGGTGCCGGAGGCGACGGTCACGGACAGCCGGCCGGTCAGCAGGTGCTCGTAGAGCTTGGCTCCGCCGGCGATGGCGAGCAGTGCCGCCTGGTCTTCGGTCGTGAGCGTTCCTTCCCCGCGGACCGGTGCTGCTGTGGCGACCTCGATGGGTTCCAGGGCCGCGAGCACCTTGCGGGCGGCGGCGTCACGTGCGTCGGCGGCCTCCTCCATCTGGTCCACGGCACGGTCGACGCGCTCGAACCAGGCGGTGTCGACGGGGAACTCGCCGCTGGAGAGGCGGTTGAGGAGCTTGAGGTGGAACGTGACGCTGGTCTGGGCCTTGGCCAGCTCGCGGTGCTGGTCGACCAGACGGGCGTGCGGTTCGTCGAGGACACCGCGGTCGCGAAAGGCCCATAGCGTGTCGACGTCATGACCGGTGACGGCTTCGATGCGGTGGTCGAGCGGAGAAACCGCACGCCGAGCTGCCGCCGGCGCGGGCTCAGGGGGCATAGGCGACGCTCCACGGGTTCAGCGGGTGTGTTGGTGCGCGGGGTTCTGCGCAGGGCGGGGCAGGCCCGGCATGCCGGAGAGCGGCGGACCGGGACGGGGGACGGGGGCGCGGGTGGTGAGCTGCGGGGAGCGGGAGCGTGCCGCGTGGATGCGGGCGCTGAGCGGCCGGCGCGTCATCCCCAGGCGGCGGCCGACCTCGTCGTAGACGTCGTTGCCCGCGCGCGGCCGGACCGCGACGACGTGGATCTCCCGCTGATGTGTGGACTCCGCGGGCGCGGGGCGGAGCCCGTAGACGACGCGCCAGTCCTTGCGTGCGTCCACGAACAGCTTGCGGTAGCCCTCCAGGTCTCCGGTCAGGCGCAGTCCGAAACGCTCGGCGTTCACAACTTCCTGGAGGTAGGCGAGGGTGAGATCGCGAATATCGCCAGGCGCCTGCAGGAGGTCGGTTAGAGCACGGGGGTCGAAGCTCAGGCCGAAGGCCGGCTGTCCCGCGCTCATGACGCCGACTCGTCCAGCTCCGCGGAACCGGCCGGCTGCGCTGCGCTCGCCGTTTCCGTACGGGCGGACGGCGGCGGGCCGGGCAGCAGGCGGTGCGCGGGCCGGTCCGGAGAGGTCATGCAGGCCGACAGCGGGCCGCCGGGCGCGCGGATCGCCGCGATGGCGTGGGTGAGGAAGTCCCGGTGCCACACGAACATCCCGGCCAGGCCAGCGTCGGGTTCCTTATGCTGCTGGTAGGCGAGCCACAGGGCATGCAGCCAGGCCACGACGTCGTCGTGCTCCTGCCACTGCAGGCACCAGGGCGCCGCGGTGGTGACCTCCGACCCGTAGACCGGGAGGAGGAAGTCGTCCACCCAGTCTGACAAGGCGTCCAGTTCGTCCTCGCGCTCCTCCCCTGCGAGTTCCAGAATCGGGCGAGGCTCCGGCGGAGCGGCGGGAGGCCGCCCGCCGAACCCGGGCATGCCGAACTCAGCGAACGGCGATCGGTCCGGGCCCGGAGCGGAGGAGAGATGGTCGAGCTGCCGGGCCTGCTGCGCCGACTGCTCCATGAGCCGCCGGACGCTCGCCTCGATTCCCTCCAGCTGCGGATCCGGAATGCGAACCGGCTCCAGCATCCCGCCGTCCGCGGGTTCTGTGGATTCGGGCATGAAAAGTACGGCCTCCAATGAGACACGGATGGCGGCACACAGACCGGCCGGCGAGTGACGAGCACGCTCCGGCGTGAAACCGCAAGGGACTGGAAAAGAGAGCCGATTGCCGCCAAGGGCAGCGCAGTTGAAGCTCTAGACGGCGAGAACCACGTCGTCCTGCGTCAGGGTCTCGCGGACCGTCTCGGTAAGCCGGTCGGCCGCGATCGACGCATAGTGCGCGGTCTTCTCAACCCCGATGAAGTCGCGGCCCTCCAGCAGGGCGGCGACGCCGGTGGAGCCGGATCCGGCACAGAAGTCGAGCACCGTGCCGCCCAGCGGGGCGATCTTGACCAGTTCGCGCATCACCTCGACGGGCTTCTGGGTGATGTGCTGGCGCTTCGCTCCCGAGGGCTGCGAGGCGCTGTACATGCCCGGCAGGTAGACAGGGTTCCGGGAGCCGTCGATCGCCCCCTTCGACGCCCAGACGATGAACTCACAGTTCTGCGTAAACCGGCCCTTCTGCGGCCTGGCCTGCGGCTTGTGCCAGGCAAGCACCCCACGCCACAGCCAGCCGGCCGCCTGAATCGCGTCCGTGGTGACCGGGAGTTGGCGCCAGTCGGTGAACAGCAGAGCGGTGCCGCCCTCCTTCGTCAGGCGGTGGGATTCGGTCATGATCTGCGTCAGCCAGAATCCGTACGACCGCTGGTCCATGTTCTCGCCGGTGAAGTCCGGCAGGGCGTGCTGGGCATCGGCGGAGGTGTACTTCGCCTTGGCGGAGCGGGTAGTGCGCTCCTTCGCGGTCCGCCCGCCGCTGTTGTACGGCGGGTCGGTGATGACGGAGTCGACGCAGTCGTCCGGCAGACCGGCAAGAACGCTGAGGGCATCACCGTGGTGCAGGGAAAAAGGCAAAGAGGAACCCCAATTCGGGTGTGGAAGCACAGAGGGAACTGCCCGTCGCGCGAAAGGAGTCCTCGCGGGCCGAAGGTGGGCATGCAGAAGCCCAGGGCCGCAGACCGAGGAGGGCGAGGGGAGTCCAAAAACTGTAGAGGCGAAAACGCCGACGACCAAGAAGTGCATGGCCGAGGTGCCGAATTCCGGCACCTTCCGCGCTACTTTTTGGTCAGCCGCCAATTCGCGCCTACTGTTTTTGAACCGCCCGGCGCACACCGCCGCTGGCTCCTCCCCTGCCCTTCCTCACGGAGGTTCCCTCTGCCCCGGCCCACCTAGCTGACGGCCCGGCCGCATGGAGCGAGCGGCAACTCGCCCGCGCCGGCTCGTACCGATCGCCCACCCCGGCTGCCGCGCCCTTCCGACACGCCTCGCGCGCGCGGCACGCCGGACACCGCACCCCGAAGGACACGTCCATGACGTCTCGCTACCCACCCCTGCCCGAAACCGCTGATCCGCGAGCCATCCGAACCGGTTGAAGGCGCTCGCCGCCGGTATCGGCGCCGTCTTCCTCTCCCCGCTCCTGATCGCCGGCACCGGCATGACGCTGGCCGCCTCCGCCGAAGCCGTGCAGGCCACCGGCTCCGTCGGCAACTGCCTGACGGACATCGACGCCGGCAAGGTCGCCGACCAGGTCACCAAGATTCTCGACGGGGCGTCCGGCGAGGATGTCCGCGTCGAGGGCCTGGACCTGCCGACCGAGCAGATCCCCCACGCCCAGACGATCGTGGCCACCGGCATCAGCCTCGACGTCCCGGAGAAGGGGCAGATCATCGCGCTCGCCACGGCGATGCAGGAGAGCCGGCTGCGCAACCTCAACTACGGCGACAGGGACAGCCTGGGCCTGTTCCAGCAGCGGCCCTCCCAGGGCTGGGGCACCGCCCAGCAGATCCGTGACCCGGTCTACGCGAGCGAGCGCTTCTACAAGGCTCTTCTCGCCGTGGACGGCTGGCAGCAGATGACCGTCGCCCAGGCCGCCCAAGCCGTCCAGAAGTCCGGCTTCCCGGACGCGTACGCGCAGTGGGAGCCGTTGGCGACCGCCCTGCAGAAGGCCATCGCCGCCACCTTCCCCGGTAACTCGGACGGCGCCGGCGACGAGACCGGTGACACCGCCTCCTCGAGCTGTAGCACGCAGGACGGGTCCCAGTACGGGCCGATCCCCGAGGGTGCCGTCCCGAAGAGCTACTCGATCCCGAAGGACGCCGACCCTCGCGCCCGAACGGCGATCGACTGGGCGATGCACCAGCTCGGCACGATGTACCAGTGGGGCGGCTCGTGCACGGCCCCGCACGGCCGTGACCCGATGGGCCGCTGCGACTGCAGCTCGCTGATGCAGCAGGCGTACGCCAAGGCCGGCATCCAGCTCACTCGCACCACGTACACGCAGGTCAACGAAGGCAAGGCCGTTTCCGTCAAGGCACTCAAGCCTGGCGACCTGATCTTCAGTCGCGGTACCGCGGCCCGTCCGGAACATGTCGGCATGTACATGGGCGAGGGGCTCGTGATCGAGGCCCCGCGCACCGGCAGGCCCGTCCGGATCACGCCGCTCAAGGACTGGGACGTCCTCGCCGCCCGCCGCGTCCTCTGACGCCGGCCCCTTCTCGCGCCGCTCGCGCGCTCCTCCTCCCCTTCTTCCTCACCTCCGCCCGGGCCCGCTCAGCCTGCGCACGCAAGGAGCCCCGCTACAGCCATGCCTCTCCCTCTCGCAGACCACGTCCTCCAGCTCGCCTTCGACCCCGGGATCTCGCCCAAGGGCGGCGGCCTGCCTGGCCTCGCCGTGCTGAAGAACGTCGTCAACTCGATCAACATGTTCGGGATCATCGCCGTCGTCGGCGCTCTCGCCGTCTCGCTCGGCGTGTGGGCCTGGGGCCACCACACCGGTGGCCACCAGGCCGAGGCCAACGGCAAGAAGGGCGCGGTCGTTGCGGCCGGCGCCGCCCTCGGCCTCGGCGCCGCCAACGGCATCGTGAGCTTCTTCTCGGCCCTCGGGTCGCAGGTCCAGTGATGCAGAAACGATCCCCCTCCCTTTCGCTGTCCTCGTACGGCGCCGACTGGTCCGCCAACCGGCGCATCGCGATCGTCGCGTCCGTCGTCGCCGTCCTGCTGGCTGTCGCCACGGTCGTCGCCTGGCTGTCCGGCGGCAACAACGGCCAGCAGGCCCCGGACACCGCCGCTCCGGTCCCGGCGCCGAGCACGTCCTCCTCCGAGGCCGCCCCGAAGCCCGCGGCCGGATCCGGGTCCGTTCCCCATCCTCCGCGGATCGCCGAGCCGGTCGCCTACGCCAAGGCCGCGGCCCAGATACTGTGGTCCTACGACACCCGGACCACCAGCCGCGACCACCAACTCGCCGGTATGCGGGCGTGGATGACCAGCGAGGCCAAGTACGCAGACTGGGCCTCCGTCGTCGGGCAGGTGCCCGATCCGGTGCTGTGGTCGCGGATGGCCGACCAGGACCAGCACGCCACCGGAACGGCCCTCGAAGGCCACTACCCCGGAGCGTTCAAGCATGCCCTGGCCGAGGACCCCTCCGCGATCACGAAGGCGTACATCTACGTCGTCACCGTCAACGGCAAGCAGCAGATCGCCTGGAAGAAGGGCGGCGCCGGGGCCGAGGAGCGCGCCGTGACCCTCGCCGTGCAGTGCCGCCCCAGCCACGACTGCTCTCTTGCCGCCATCGCTCCGAGCGTCACGCAGTGACCCGCGCCTGAGACAAGAAAGGAGGAGTAACTCCTCGTGGGTTTCTGTGACTTCCCCCTGGCAGACAAGCTGTGCGCCGTCGGCGACGCGGTGGACTTCGCCTCCAACCCCGGCAAGGCGATCGGCGACTGGATGGCGAAGTCGGCAGGCGAGCTGGCCGCCGCTGCCGCCGACCTGGCCGCCGAGGCCGTCGACACCACCACCAAGGTGGACCTGAACGCCGGATGGTTCCGCGACAACTACGAGACGCTGCTGCCGCTGGGCCTGGTCCTGCTGGTCGCGACGTTCTGCGCACAGCTGGTCCGGGCCGCCGTGCGCCGCGACGGACAAGCCCTCACCCAGGCATTCACCGGCACCATGGGCGGCGTCCTGTTCGCCTTCTGCGCCATCGCCTTCACCACGGTCGCCGTCGAAGTCGTCGACGCGATCTCCGACGGCCTGTTCAAGACCGCGCAGCTGGACATCGCCTCAGCCGTGCGCCGCATCGTGAAGGTCAACCAGATCGGCGCCCTCGCCGGACTGGGCTGGCTCGTACCGGTCGTCGCCGGCCTCGGTGCCGCGATCGGCGCGATCCTCTACTGGTGCGTCATGATGGTCCGCAAGGTGGGCATCCTGGTCATGGTCACCCTGGCGATCTTCGCATCCGCCGGAGGCGGCTGGGAGGTCGCTCGGCGCTGGCGTCGGGGCTGGATCGAGGCCACCGCCACCCTCGTGGTCAGCAAGCTGCTGATGACCGTGATCTTCGTGCTCGGCATCGCCGCCATGGGCCGGACGGAGGCCAAGGACGGTGTGGCCGCCCTCGCCGACGTCATGGCCGGCATCGTCATCATGGTTCTCGTACTGCTTTGCCCGTACGCCCTTTTCAAGTTCGTGCACTGGGCGGCCGAGGGCACCGACGGCGAGTCCATCCACCGGGCCGGCGGCGCCGGAGCCCAGATCGCCAAGGCCCATGCCGAGAAGGCCGCCCGGAAGGCCGCCGCAGCGGCGGCCACCGCCGGAACCGGCGGTGCGGCAGCCGGAGTGAGCGCCGCCCCGCAGGGCCCGTCCGCGGCTGGTGGCGGTGGCTTCCCCGGCGACATCGCCTCCCACCCGACCGGCGCAGGTGGAGAAGGCAAGGAAGGCTCGTCGAGCGGCGGAACGGGCGTCTCGCCCGGTGGTGATGCCATCAAGTCCGGTCTGGAGAAGGCCGTCCAGCCCGCACCGACGAGCGTGTCCGCCGACACCAGCGGCCAGGTGGGCGGCAGCCCGGGGCAGGGCGGTTCCGGAACGAACCCCGCGTCCGGCCAGGGCGGCGGATGGCAGTCCACTCCGCCGACCACGACCCCACCGCCGCAGGGCGCATCCCCGTCCTTCGGCTCACAGAACGCCACGTCCGGCGGACCGGCCTCACCGCCGCCGCCTCCGGCCGGCCTCTGATCCCCTGCCCGACTACCGGGGGCGGGACGTGCACGCCACCTCCCGCCCCCGGGTTCCACCCGCGTCCCCAGGACCCGTCCCTTGACTGATCTCTCCGTCGCCCCGGTCACGGTGAAGTTCCCGCACCGGTCCCGCCGCGGCATCCTCCTCGGCCTCTCCCTGCCCCAACTGGTCCTCCTCTCCGCCACCCTGGCCCTGCTGCTGATGACGGTGGTCTCCACCGGGCTGCTCGGCGCCGTCACCCTGGCTCCCCTGTGGGCGGCCTCCGGTGCGCTCGTCGCGATCCGCCGGCACGGCCGCTCCCTCATCGACTGGATGCCGATCGTCGCTCGCCACGCGCACCGCCGCCGCACCGGCCAGACTCTCTGGCTCGCCCGACCCGTCACCCGCCCCCGGCAGGACGGCGTCCTGCACCTGCCCGGCAGCGCCGCCTCCCTCAAGGTGGTCACCCCCGGCGACTCCGCCAACGGCGCCGCGGCCGTGCACGACCCCCACCAGCAGACGCTGACCGCCATCGCCCGCGTCAGCAGCCGGGCCTTCGCCCTCCTCGACCCCGCCACCCAGAATCACAACGTGACCAGCTGGGGACGCGCACTGGCGAGCATCGCCCGCAGCGGGCACATCGCCACCGTGCAGGTCCTGGAACGCACCGTCCCCGACAGCGGCGACACCCTCACCCGCCACTGGACCCAGAACGGGCAGCCCCAGGCCCCGGTCGCAGGCCAGATCTACTCCGAGCTGGTCGCCTCGGCCGGCCCCGCCGCAGCCCCGCACGAGACCTACCTCGCCATCTCCCTCGACCTCAAGGCCGCCAAGCGGCTCATCGCTCAGGCAGGCGGAGGCTTGCCCGGAGCGTTCACCGTCATGGAGCAGACCACCGCCTCCATCGCCCAGGCCGCCCGCACCGCCGGCCTCCAGGTCACCAGATGGCTCAGCTCGCGGGAGATCGCAGCCGTTATCCGCACCGCCTACGACCCGAAGGCCCTCGGCGCACGCCAGCAGTGGTCCGAGACGGGCCGCGCCGAGGCCGACCCGGCCGCCGCCGGGCCCGTCGTCCAGGTCGAGGAGTACGACCGCATCGCCACCGACAGCGCACGGCATGCGACGTACTGGGTGGAGAACTGGCCGCGCACCGAGATCGGGGCCGGATTCCTGCACGGGCTGATGTTCACGGCCGGCGTGCGGCGCAGCCTCTCCCTTATATACGTGCCGCAGGGGCTCGAGTCCGCGCTGCGGGACGTCCAGCGGAAGAAGGCCGCGATCATCGCCGACGCCAACGAACGAGCCCGCCGGGGACAGGTCGACAGCGAGGAAGACTCCGTCGAGTACGCCGACGTCAAAACCCGCGAACGCCAGCTCATCGCCGGTCACGCCGACGTGGCCCTCACGGGTCTGATCACCGTCACAGCCGAGACCGACGCCCTCCTGGACGCCGCCTGCGCGCAGATCGAAACCCACGCCGTCACCTCGGGCGTCGACCTGCGCCGACTCAACTACCAGCAGCCGGACGCCTTCGCCCTCAGCGCGCTCCCGCTCGCCCGGACCGCCCTGTGACCCAGGCCCGCCCCGGTCCTGCTGGCCCCCTCCGATCGTCTGCGGCGGAACCTCCGTCGCCACCCCTGCCTTCCGGCAGGAAGGACCACCACCTTTGATCTCCCCCGCCCACCCGGCCGACGCCCACCCCTATCTCCGCGCCGCGAACGCCGGAGTACGCCACCACACCCGCGCGCTGGCACCGTCGGACACTAGCCCGCCCCCGCCGGCGGACCGCCTGCACCTCGACGTGCTCCACGCCCACCTCACCACCGTGCACCAGCTCCTCGACCGGCTCGCCGAGACCACCCGGCCACCGCACCCGGCAGCCGGCCGTCACCTGGCCACCGCTCACACCCACCTGTGGCAGGCCGCCAGCGAAGTCCACGCCGCCTTCCACCTGCTGCCCAGCAGCACGACGGCGGGCACCGAGTCGAGCACGTGCCGTCCGGAACGGCTGCCCGAGGGACCGCCCGTGCTGACCATCTGCCAGCGCCACCTCGCCGCCGGCCACGTCGTCCGGCGCAAGACCACCCCCACCGACCTCCGCGCGCACACCACGGCCTGCGCGCGATGAGTACGACCCGCAGAAACGAGGGCCTCCGATGAGTCACCGGCCCGCCCGCCGCGCCCGCCGCGCCTCCGCGTCTCCTCTGTTCACCCCCCACGGAACCGACCGGGCCAG
The DNA here is from genome assembly GCF_014203895.1 of Streptomyces nymphaeiformis. GTDB lineage: Bacteria > Actinomycetota > Actinomycetes > Streptomycetales > Streptomycetaceae > Streptomyces > Streptomyces nymphaeiformis. Next base: position 401,166 of record NZ_JACHJY010000007.1, read on the forward strand.
CCGAAAGGCCGCTCGCCGACAGCTCGCCGAAGCCGCCGCCAAGGCCCGCGCGGAAGCCAGCGCCCACCAGGCCGAGACCACATCGGCCGACCACGAGACACCGGCCCCGCTCTACCCTCCGGGCGGACGCCCCGGCCCTGCCTCCGCCCGCCACAACCGACTCAGACTCCCCGCCCACCGCATGACCACCGCTGTGGCCGCCGGCGCGTATCCGTTCCTCGCCGAAGGCGGGCTCGGCACGGAAGGCATCTACATCGGGCGCGACGTCCACGCCGAGGCGTCGTTCGTCTTCGACCCGTTCGCGCTGTACGGCAAGGTCGAGGGCTTCACCAACCCGAACCTCCTCCTGGCCGGCGTCATCGGCCAGGGCAAGAGCGCGCTGGCCAAGTCCTTCGCGCTGCGTTCGATCGCCTTCGGATACCGCGTCTACGTCCCGTGTGACCCGAAGGGCGAGTGGACACCGGTGGCAGAAGCCCTCGGCGGACGGTCCGTGGCCCTCGGTCCCGGACTGCCCGGCCGTCTGAACCCGCTCGACGCGGCCCCGCGCCCAGAGAGCGTCTCGGAGGCCGACTGGGTCGGCGAGATCCGCAAACGACGCCTGCTCCTGCTCGGCTCCCTCGCCCGGACCGTCCTGGGCCGGGACCTGATGCCCATGGAGCACACCGCCCTGGACATCGCCCTGGACGCCGTCGTCAGCCACGCTGCCGCCACCGCCCGCACCCCGCTCCTGGGTGACGTCGCCGCGACCCTCAACGATCCCCGGGCACTCGACGAGGCCGCCGGGATCATGTCCGGGCAGCTCGGCGACGCCGCCCGCGACCTGGCACACGCGATGCGGCGCCTGGTTCACGGCGACCTCGCCGGCATGTTCGACGCCCCCTCCACCGTCGCCTTCGACCCGAACGCGCCGATGCTCACCATCGACCTCTCCCGGCTCGGCGGCTCCGGAGACGACACCGCGCTGGTGTTGGCGATGACCTGCGCCTCCGCCTGGATGGAGTCCGCCCTGTCCGATCCGTCCGGCGGGCGACGCTGGATCGTGTACGACGAGGCATGGCGCCTGATGCGCCACGTCGGCCTGCTGCAGCGGATGCAGGCCCAGTGGAAGCTCTCCCGCGGCCTCGGAATCGCCAACCTCCTGGTGATCCACCGCCTGTCCGACCTGCTCACCGCCGGCGACGCCGGATCACAGGGCCGCGCGCTCGCCGAGGGCCTCCTTGCCGACTGCTCCACCCGCATCATCTACCGCCAGGAAAACGACCAGCTCCAGGCCGCAGCCTCCCTGCTCGGCCTCACCTCGGTCGAGATGGACGCCATCGCGCACCTGAACCGCGGGCGGGGCCTGTGGAAGGTCGCCGGACGATCCTTCATCGTTCAACATCTCTTGCACAGTCACGAGCTGGCGCTCTTCGACACCGACGCCCGAATGCACTGACCCTCCGCGCGTTCACGCCGGCCGACCAGCACTCACGCCCCTGGTCAGCTCATCCATCGTTCTCAGGTGCGCGGCTCAACGCCGCACGTCCGAAGACCTTTTCGGAGGCATCGCATGCCCACTTCGGCAGTCCCCTCTGCCTCGGCCTCGCCCTGCTCCAGGCGCCAGACCGCCTCATGGGAGCACATCAAAATCGCCGGGCTCATCGCGCTCGGGTTGCTGGCCGCCTTCGACTTCCTGCCCAGGTTCAATGACCCCGCACTTCCCCCGCTTGTCTCCCTGTTGTTCCTGGCTGCCGTCGACGGGCTGATCGCCCTGACCGTCGCCGCCATCATCGGGCTGCGCTCCGTCCCGTTCGAAGGGGATGGCTTCTGGCCGCTGCTGGCCCCCGTCATCGCCGTGCGCGCCGTCGCGGTCCTCGTCTCCGGTGGCCTTGGGGTCCCGCAAGGCCCGGCAGCCATATGCCTGTCCGCTTGCGCGCCCCTCCTCCTCGTCGGTTCCGTAGCCCTGTACTTTCTCGTCACCAAGCACATCACGGGCTTCGCCGGCCATGGGGAACGCGACTTCAACCGGGACCCGACCCAGTGCGGTGACCACCGGTGATACCTGGCTCCGAACCGCACAACGGCGATGCGGCACCTGACGCTCTCCACCGATGGGCCCGCCGGGACGCCGAACCCTTCCTGGCCGCGCACCCGCTCCCGGACGAGCCGTTGCCGCTCCCCGACCTGAATCCGTACCTCACGGCGCTGGCCGAGGCGGAGACACCCGCCGAGGTCAGCGCCGTTACCCACCAGCTCTTCGGAGCCACCGCACCCCTGCTCGATCACATCGCCAGCCACTTCGTGGCCCTCGCCCTCTGGGCCGGCCACGAGCACCGTCACACGCCTAAGACCGTGTCCTATGTGGTGAGGCGTCGCTGGCCTCGGTGTTGGGGCGGGGTACGTGGATTTGGATCGTTCCGGACGGGATGCGGTAGGTCATGGAACGGCTGTCCCTCCGCCGAGACTGCGGCTGCGGGGCAGTGAAACACAAGACACGCCTGAGACGGTGTTCGCCTCGATCATCTATGTCCTGGTCAGCGGGTGCACTTGGCGGGCTCTGCCACCCAGCTTTGGGATGTCGAAAGGTGACGGCTCACCGCCGGTTTCTGACCTGGTCACGAGCCGGCGTTTGAGAGGCGGCTGCACGTGGAGGTCCTAGACCGCCTCGACCACGCGGGCCTCCTCGGCCTCTCCCGCGCCATCCCCGTATCCGCCCGTGATCTCGCTAAGAAAGGGGGGCGAACTCACGGGTCCGCGCCCTGTGGACCGGGGGGCGCAGGGTCCAAGACGCACGTCCTGTCGGACGCGAAAGGGCTGCCGCTCCCGGTCGGCGTCTCGGCCGCCAGGACATGGCCTAACTACCGTCAGCCATACGGCCCGTTTTCCAATGGGTTGGTTCCGGAAGATCAAGTAGTGCGGCCGTCAGAGCGTAGTCCGCTTCGTCAGGGTCTAGCTCCTCACTAACTGCCATCCAAGCTGCCTCGAAGCCAGCACAGAGACGCTGTACAGCTGACTCGTCCACGGTCTGCATAAAAGCGCCATCACGTCGCATTGCTGAAATCCACTGACCGCTGAGATGTATAGGCGAGTATAGAGAATCTTCACTCACATCGGAGCTTATTCCCTCAAAGCGACGAACAATCGCTTCCTTCTTCCTCTCGATGTACCCTTTCGCATTCCCCGGGTTGGACCATGCAGCGTCGTCAAGCAAGTCGTCGAGTTCCGGCAGTTGGGACGGCAGGTCATATTTCGCGAGTAGTGCAGGATCGGAAGTATTTTGGATGACCTGTAGCAAATTCTCCCGATCGGGCCAGTTGCGCCCTCTATCGGCAGTGATTCGATAGACGCACTCCCACACTCTTTTTTCATTTACTAGCCATTCCCTGAGAACGTATTTCTCTACCCCAGAGGGGCTACGCCGCATGCGCCAGGTGTGCTCCATAACGTGGGCACACCCTACGAGTAGCTGCTGATCATACGCCGTAATCTCTGTATACATGGGTCGATTGGGCCTGTGGTGATCAGGGGCGAAATGTGGATAGGCTTTTCGCTCAAAATGAATAAAGCAATCCTCTTGGCGCAATTCTTCCAGGTCCGGATCCTCTATCAAGAGCCACGATCGCTTGATAGAAAGAAAATCTCGCTGTCGCGACCTGGCAGCGTTTTCCAGTTGACCCACTGCCTTACGGGCCAGATCCTCGCGATTCAAATTTCCCGGCAGATGGCCCTGCATTGCCACTGCGTACGTGCAGGCCGCGTTATAGCTGTCCTGCCATGGAGTCCAGGGCCAGTGCCACCAAAATCTCGCACCTTTAATTTTCCTTTCGAGATCCTCCGGCACGGTTGGCCATGCCATCTTCTTCGCGCTATCCGGAACCATTGAAGTGCCGTGGTCAGCCCAAGCCAACCGGAGTGGTGCCCAGACATCGCGGTTTATCCGAAGTGATGGTCCGGTCAGGTTCTGCTTGTGATGAGGTCGAAATATCCAGAGCCGAACCCCCCACGGGTAGTCCTTTGCAAGTTGGCGCAACTCCTCCGAACAGGCGAGCTGAAATATTACTCGCACTACCTGCTCGTTGCGTCTGTTGAGTTGCGCTTTTAGCCATCCCTTAGCCTCGCCTGCGGCGATTGGACGGAGTGGGCCGGGAATTGGGGGGTACTTTCCTACCAAGGTGCGCCAGTACCGATCTATAAGAGCTGGCGTCATCATTTCTCGGATTTCCTGCCGAACACGCGCACGCCGAGGGCATTCACTAGTGTCGCCTCTGCACCATTGTTCCGCGGTGCGCTCCGACATACCGAGAACAACAGCGTATCGGTAACGTACTGTTAGGAGTCCGCTATGCCACCACCTGTAGCGCAGCCGGATCCGTTTCCAGGCTGGCCTCGCCAACCGCTTGTCCCGTTGTTTGCTATTCAGTCCGTCAAGCAGAAGGGCGCCGTAATAAGTTTCAAGTGCGTCAAGGTGCAGCCACATCTTCTCTTGCGTGCTGGCAAGCTGAGAACGCAGGAATAGATTAGTCGGATCGAGCCGCAATGCCGCATAATATCGATCGAGAGCCTCATCGAATCTTCGATCCTGACTGAACTGCTTCGCCTTTTGATAAGCGGCGAACAACTCCGGCTTGAGGTTGCGTCCGCGCCATTCACGCCATGGCGGAGTCCTGCTAGCCCTAGTAACCGGCACTAGTGTCGCCATCACTAAATAGGCAGCTGCGTCAACCGCCTGCTCCCAGGTGGTCTCCCAAAGGGTCTCCGTCCGGCTACCACCGAGCGCATATGAAGTGACAGTGACAGTGACACCAAAGCGCGGATCTTGTGGTCGCTCGCGCAGAACACCTGCGACGGTGTAGGAGATTTTTGGCCGAAGCCGGCTGAAAAGTCGGAGCAAACTCGTGCCCAGCTTTTTGGGATCAACATCTACGTCCCCCAAGAGATCCAGAAAATTCTCCCCAGGGGCATCAGCAGGTAGAGTCGTGGGTGGATATAGATTTGTTTCAGATAGTTGCTTGCGCAACTGTGCGGTGAGATCCTCCAACCGCTCCTTGCTTGCCGCAGTGGATGCCGTCAACTTCCGTACGGCCACTGGTCCGGGTTTGTAGGCGCTGGACGCGAGCATTGCTCGTCGCAAAGAGATGAAGAAGAGAAGTAGCAGGGCCAGGCAGGCGAGGCGCTCCGCCAGAGGCGCCCCATCCTTTCCAGTCGTAACCATGCGAGCTGCACCGTAAAATACTTGCATAATCCAGGAAGTTACGCTCCATGATTGCGGTGGGGGTGTCCCTGCATGGCCGGCTGCACGCAAGACAGCGACTAGGGAGAGAAGCACGGCGATAGACAACAGCCAAGCCCGCCTCGCGTGAGGCATGGGGAGTGGCGATCGGTCAGCAATAGGATGTCGCTCAAGTCGAGAAGACATAGCTGATCCTCTAGATCTAGCCCTCACCTACTAGTCTGATGCGGAACGGCAAGCAGGCAAGTCGGGCGGTCTGGTCGTTAACTCGCACCGCTAACTCACACCCGGTACCCCGCTCCCCCGGTCCACGAGGCTCGGACCTGTTAGTTCACCCCCTTTTAGCGCGATCATGGGCAGATAAGGGGAAGGCGCGGGAGAGATCGAGGAGGCCCGCGTCATCGGGCGGGCCTCCTCGTGCAGCTGGCCCCGTAACCAGATCAGGAACCGGCTGGCTTTGTTCACGAGTAGTGGCTCTGCCACACATTCCGTGAACAAAGCCAGCCAGCGGTGAGCCCTCGACTCTCGACATCCCAAAGCTGGGTGGCAGAGCCCGCCAAGTGCACCCGCTGACCAGGACATAGATGATCGAGGCGAACACCGTCTCAGGCGTGTCCTGTGTTTCACCGCCCCGCAGCCGCAGTCTCGGCGGAGGGATCAGCCGTTCCATGACCTACCGCATCCCGTCCGGAACGATCCAAATCCACGTACCCCGCCCCAACACCGAGGCCAGCGACGCCTCACCACATAGGACACGGACTAAGGCCGCACACCTCCTGCGTGAAGCTGGCCGCAGTATCCGGTCCGCTCTGATGCAGGTCGCCCGGGCGGACTGGGAGAACCTGCGAGCCCACTACGACCCGCCCGCCGTGGGCCCAGGCGAGGAACAGGCCGACCGGACGGCCGCTTCCCGCCCGTCTCCCCCGGGTCCTTCGGCCCCGTCCGGCCCCCCGCGTTCCCGTCGCTAGAAGCGTCCCCTCCCCTCGTCCTCCAGGGAGCACATGCTCACCTCACGCACGGATCTCTCCACTTTCGCCGCCGCCCTGGCCGACCGGCTGCCCGGCCGCTGGACCAGCGAGTACGAAGAACACGGCGCGTACGGCGCGCAGTTCGTTGCAGCCGAGGGTCTCTGGGACGCCGGCCACGTCGACCACATCGTCAGCCAGTACGTCCTCAGCCGCCACGCAGTCCTTTCCCACCCAGACGGACGACAGCTCTACATCACCGACCGGCCCTTGTACCGGCACCAGTTCGTCGTGGCACCGCTCGAACCCGTCGGCCCCCGTATCAAGCCGCATCACTTCACCGGCGTCGAGGAGCCGAACGGCATCGCCGTCCCCAACGAGCCCGCGCGCGCAGCCGCCCAGGTCGTCCTTCACCTGCTGCCCCGCTACCAGCACGCCCTGGACACCGTGCTGCGCAACGCGGCCGTCCAGCCCGACCCCCCGCACCGCCCCGGACCACCGCAGGTGGCCGACGTCGTCACTCTGACCTGGTCCGAGGACGGCGCACTCGGCGCTCCCTACAAGAGCGTCCCCGAAGACGCCCGGACAGCCTTCTACACCCACGGGTTCCACTACGACCCGCACCAGGCCGCGTTCCTGCTGCCCTCCCCGTACCGCCACGACGGCCTCGCTCTCCCCCTGCAATCCCTGGTCCACCACCTCGCCCAGAAGGGCATCGGCGTGAACCTCCGCCACAGCACCACACCGACCACCACGCCCGCCCGCCTGCCCGTTCCCGCGCCGACCAACGCCGCTGCCACCGCGCTCCACCGGTAGACCGGCGCCAGGCAGGTAGCCCCGAACCTCACCCGCCAGAAACTCGCCCCGCCCCGCTTACCGGAGTCTGCCCTGCCCACCCCCCTGATCACGGTCGTCATCGCCACCCGCCTGCGTGAAGACCGCCTGGACTACCTGACCGCCATGCACGCCAGCCTCACCCGGCAGTCCGTGCCCTGGGAGGCAGTGATCGCCCTCGACGGCGCCGACCCGAACCGGCTGCCCGGCCCTCTCGCGGCCGACCCGCGCATCCGCACACTCGCCCTGCCCCGCCCGGTCGGCGCCGCCTGCGCCCGCAACCTCGCGCTCACCCACGTCCGCACCAAGTACGTGAACTGGGCTGACGATGACGACGAGTTCACCGACGACGCCATGGCCGCACGGCTGTCCACCCTGGAATCGACCGGGGTCGGCTGGTGCGCCGGGTGGAGCGTGGACCTTCACCCCGACGGCTCGACACGCCTGTGGCGCTGCCCGCTGCCGCCCGGCCGGCACGAGGCCGGCGACGTCATGAACTACTGGGCACGGCCGCAGGACACGATCCCGATCGGGCCGACCACGATCCTCGCCCGCACCGACCTCGTGCGCGCGGCCCCGATGGGCGGCCTCGTCCAGGGCGAGGACTACATGGCGGCCGTCGGCGTCACCACCCTCGCCCCGGGGATCCTGCTGCGCCTGCCGGTGTACCGGTACCGCAAGCACCCGGGGCAGATGACGCAGCAGACGTCGTACGACCAGCTGGAGGCGGCGGCCCGCGAGCACGCACACAGCTACGGCCTCAGCCTGCGCACCGCCCTGCACTCACGTAAGACCGCCGCCCGTGGCTGACGCGCACATCGTCCTCACCTACGGCCGGGATGCCGGCATCGTCGCCATCGCCGGCGGCGAGCAGTACCGGTGGGCCCACACCGCACTGGAAGAGTCCGGCTGCCGCCGGGACGAGGCCGGCACCTACCGCCTGCCGGGCGGCGACGAAGCTGCCGCCCGTGCTGCGGTGGCCGGTCTCATCCGCTGTGCCGAACGGCACCGCACCAGCGTGTCCACCAGCAGCCGACCCTACATCGGCGACGCCGCTCGCGACATCGCCCGCCTTCTGCCCGGGCGATGGGACGCGGCGGTCGAGATCTACTCCCACCCCGTATGGCAGGAGGACCTCGCGGCGTGGCTGTGGGACAGCGGCGAACTCACCCGCGCCGTGCAAAGCACCCGCATCCTGTACGCCGCCACCCTCACCGAATCCGTGTCGGGGACGACCCTGCTGCTCGCCGAACGCCCCGGCCATCAACACGACTACCTGCTCGGCGCCCTCCCGCCTAAGCCATTCGGCGAGGGGCACGGCGACCGGCACGCCCCAGCGAGCATCATCCTGCCGCCCTTTCCCGGCCGCGCGGCGAAGGCGATCACGGAGCGGTTCCTCCCCGCCTACGATCGGGCCGTCCACGACCGCCGGACCGCGACCGTCACCGAGGCGCTCGACCGCATCCACACCGAGCACGACGCCTGGACGACCAAGGTCATCTCCGGCAGGTACAGCGACGCCTCCCCGCTCGGAGCTGACGCACTCGATGACTCCATCGAAACGTTCCTGGACAAAGCCTGGCCCGAATTCCTCAGCGTCATGCAGCACGCGCCCGCTCTGCTCGACAAATGCCGGCCCGCCGCCATTTGTCGAGCCCGGCGACACGCATGCTCTCGCGCGGCTGGCCGACTCCCTTGCTCACGCCGAGACCCTGGACGGCGGCACCCCGCTCAACCCGCGAGAGCGCCGCAGCCGGACATGGACGGCCATCAGCACGTGGCTGACGTACAGGGAACTGTTCCTGCGCCAGGTACGGGCCGCGGCCTCGCACAGGCCCTCCGCCCCGGCTGTCTCCGCGCCGTCGCGTGCTCTTCCGCCGGGCCGCCCCGCTCCCCGCCGCCGGCCTGCGGCATCACCACCGTAAGGAGCTTCCCTCTTTGGATCCTGGCACCCACTTCGCTTTCGGCACCCACGAGCAGCACGGCTTCGTTGCCGCTTTCAACTCCTCCCTTCCGGCACACCTGGCCCAGTGGTACCTCGTGCGGGAGCAGTTCGAGCCCGTCCCCGATCAACCGAGGCTGTTTCGGTTGACCGAGCCCGAGCGCGACGGCCCGCGCCGCACCCGCCAGGCCGTTCACGACCTGCGCCGCCACGGGTACACCGTGCACGCCGACGTCGCCCTTGACCCCGCCGCCTCGGCCAGCCCGCCACGCCCCGCCCGGTCCAACGGCTTGGCAGAGCGCCGCAACCGAGTCGCCCAGGCCGCCGCCGGCCGGTCACCGCAGCGCGCCCAGCCGCCGACCACCACCCTGCCCTCGGCGCGGCCGATCCCGCCGAAGCCCGCCTACGCCCACACTGTCCACCTGACCGCCTCCGCCGCAGCCGGACGGTCACGGTGACCCCCGAAACCGGGCAGATCCGCATCGCCCGTGGACGAGGCGGCGAGGTCGAAGTCGACGGCCCCGTCGACTCGTTCGCCGGAGACGTCCTGCGTCGCGCCGGCTTCCTGTTCGAGCCCTCCCTGAGCGGGCACTGGATCCGGCTGCCGTTCGACATGGGACGCGGCTGGGAGAACGAGCACGCGACCTGGGCGGCCGAGATGCTCGCCGTTGCCCGCTACCCGGTGCGCCTTGCACCCGACCTGCATCGCGACACCGCCGCAGCCACCGCCCCCACCAGGCCCGCACGCCCGCCGGCCATGACCGCACAAGCTCCTCCCGGCCGCCGGGCCGCCCGCTGACCCACACCAACCTGGAGAAGCAGATCCCCGACACCCGTACAACCGGCGTCGCCGCCCTCAGCGCCCAGGCTCGTAACTTCCGGTTGCGGATGGCGATGATCGGCCGCGAGACCGAGTCCGCGCTGGACATGACCCGCGACCGCTACGGCCGCACCGTCCGACCGGACGCCGCGGCAGAAATACGTGCCCACCGTGACCAGGCCGCCGTCGAGGCGTACACCACGTATCTCGCGCCGTGCGCCGAAGCCCTGCTCGATACCGCCCGCCGTGCGCTCGACGAACTGCCGCCCGCCCGGCACCAGGCCGGATGGCGGACCGTGCTGGACGGTCTCGCCGCCTCCACCGCAGCGATCCGCCGGGTACTCGACCAGCCGACCACGCCCGGCCCCGCAGGCGAACGCGCCCAGCACAACGCCCTGTGGCCACACCTCACCGCCTGGGCGGACCACGGCTTCATCGCCAGCCACCTGGCCGACCTCGACCAGCGCCAGCACCACAAGGCCCCGCTGACCGTCGAAGAGCGGCAGATGTGGACCGAGCGGGCCCGGGCCGCGCAGAAGCGGGGCGAGCTGGAGCTCACCGAGTCCTGGTACGCCGCCGACGGCCAGCCGATCACCCTCGCCTACCTGGTCGAGGACGACGACTCGACGGTGGTCGCGCTGAGAGGCGACCCGGACGCACCGGGCTGGCAGGTGATCGGCCACTACGCCCACGAATACGAAGCCGGCCAGATGCTGCCCGCCCCCGTTCCGCCCGGTGTACTGCGGGCCGACGCCTCCGAGTTCAACCGGGCCGAGCCCGCGCCCGAGGTGTCGCTGCAGGAACTCATCCGGAACGTCGTCGAGTCCCAGCACGCCGGTGACGCGTCCAACGCACTCCTCGGCGCCACCCAGCGCGGTCACGACGCGGGCCCGATGGTCCGCCTCCAGGAACTCCTGAAGACCGGCGCCCAGTTCGCCGGTGCGCTGGAGACCGTGCAGGGCCGGCAGATCGCCGCCCGGCTCGCCGCGCTCGGCCGGCAGATCGAGTTCCTCACCCGCGAAGTCGAGGAGGCGGCCGAGGACCTCGGCGCGACCGTCGCCGTCCTGCCGCCGCACCGCACTCCCGTGCCGCGCTTCCGCCCCGGCCCTGCCGTGGACACCGCACCGCCCACGCCGCCGCCTCGCACCAGCACGGCCGCCCGCCACCGCTGAGGCGTCGCCTCCTTCGAGAGAAAGTCCTTCTTGTCCCCGACCGCACCCCCGGCCCCGGCACCGCGCATCACCTACGGCGCGGTGCTGGGCAGCCCGTACGTCGCCCGCCTGCTCGGCGGCACCCTCACCGGCCGCCTCCCCAACGGCATGGCGCCCGTCGCCATCGTCCTGTGGGCCACTACGAGCGGCGGCAGCATCGCCTTCGGCGGGCTGCTCAGCGCCCTGTACGGGCTCGCGTCCGCGCTGGCCCAGCCGGTCAAGGGACGCCTCATGGACCGCTACGGCCAGACCGCGGTGCATCTTCCGGCCGCCCTGCTCAACTCGGCCCTCCTGGCAACACTTCCCCTGGCCGGACTGTACGGCGGACCAGGTCTGGCCACGGCCATCGTCGTCGCCGGCGGCCTGACCACGCCTGCTTTGGAGGCAGGGCTCCGGGCACTGTGGCCGAGCGTGCTGCCCGACCACCGGCTGCGGCACGCCGCGCTCGCCCTCGACACCGGCACCCAGGGCCTGCTGTACATCGCCGGCCCCCTGCTCGTCGCCGCGCTCGCCTCCACGTACGACCCGGCCGTCGCGCTCGCCGTCACCGCCGTCCTCGGCCTTACCGGCACCGCCGTGGTCGCCTTCGCTCCGCCGTCCCGGTGCTGGCGCCCGGCGCCGTCCGCACAGGCACCAGCAGGGATGGCGCACCGTCTGGCCGGCCCCGGCCTGATGCTGCTGTTCGTGTCCCTCGCCGGGATCGGGTTCGCGATCGGGGCCATGAACGTCTGGGCGATCGCCATGGCCAGGCACCACGAGCAGGAGCTGCTCTCCGGGATCCTGCCCGCCGCGTTCTCGACCGGCAGCTTCCTCGGCGGCCTCCTCTACGGACGACGCCGCTGGAGAGGCACCACCAGAAATCGACTGATCGGCGGCGGAACCTTCTTCCTGGCCGGTTGGCTCCCGCTCGTTGCTCTCCCGGGCCGGTACGCGGCCACCGCCGCGGTCGCCGTCCCCGGAGTGTTCCTGACCGTCGTGGTCGCGTGCGCCTACGTGACCACCGACTCCCTGACCCCCGCGGGCCGCACGAGCGAGGCGTACGCGTGGCTGATCCTGTCGATCGGCGTGGGGCAGTCCGCCGGCACCGCCCTGGCCGGACGCCTCGCCGAGCAGCCCCTCACCACCGCGGCGCTCCCTGCCGTCGGCGCGGCCTTCGCACTCGTCGTCCTGCTCGCCGCCCGCCGACGCCTCGGTCCCCCCGGATGCCTGAGCCGCCGCGGCCGGCACCGTCGCCCGCCCGGAGGCCGGCACAAGACGCCCTGATCCAGGGCGCCCCCACCTTCCCACCGTTTTGAGGAGAACCATCTATGGCCGTCCGTACGAAGTGGACTGTCGAGCACGCGTGCTCCCACCAGGTCATTCATGACCTGTCCGACCGCCCCGCCGACCGGCGGGCCGGCTTCGCCCGCTGGCTCGCCAGCCGGGACTGCACCGACTGCTGGAAGGCGGCCCGCGACGCCGACACAGAGTCCAAGGAGGAGTGGATCGCGGCCAAGCGAGCCGCGGAGCAGGAGGCTGCCGCCGCGTGGGCGAAGCAGTTCGACATGCCGCAGCTGGAGGGACCGGAGAAGGCTCTGGGATGGGGCGAGCGATCCCGTCACCAGCTGATGCTCTCCGCGCACACCGCCCTGGTCGTCGAGGGGTCGTGGGACGAGGCGGACTGGGCGGAGCTGGAAGACAAGGCCTGCTCGATCACCCGCGCCGGATGGTGGATCGACCAGCGCGACGCGGAGGGCTCTGACCTGCTCGAACTCCTCGACGCCGCCGACGAGGACGACTGCGGGACGGAGAACCCGTTCCGCTGACGGGGGCGGAACATAGCCGACGATCGCCGGTTAGCCAAACCGGCGATCCTCCGGACCATTGTTCCTCCCACCGCATCCGCTCCGCGTGGAAGGAAACGCATGTCCCAGCTCCCGCCTGATCCCGTGGTCGCGCTCACTCCGGACCCGCTCACTCCCGACCGGGACGTCACCCACGCCCACTTCCAGGCCGGTGACACGGTCGTCGTCCTGAAGGGGGTGGCCGGTGGCGAGCTGTGGGGCGACGCGATGCGCGTGGTCGCGCCGTCCTGGCATCTGCCGACCGACGAGGACGGCTGGCGCCTGCGTGACGCGACCGGCGGGCAGCAGTCCTACATCACCGCCCACCCCAGGTACCTCGTGCACCTCTCGCGCCGCTGCCCGGACTGCCTGATCCACCTGCGGGCCATGGAGGACGCCCTCCTGCCGAAGTACCCCGGCGACGACGCCCTGATCGACTGCGGCTGGTACACCACCACCGCCGTGGGCCAGCTGGTGCACGTCGCCGACGTCCGGGCCGGCCGGTGATCCCGCGTCTCCACGAGCAGTCCGACACCCCGTACGATGCGCTCGCCGAAGCCCTGGGGCGACCCATAGCGCCGAACGAGCGGCTTCCGGAACGCAGCGTCGTAGCCCATTGGCCGGGCCTGGATGACTATGCCCTGGAACCGAGGAAGACCTGGACGCTCGCCCGGTGGGCCGATCACCTCGACGAGGCCCTCCTGGAGCATCCGTTCGCCGCCGGCCCGGACGGCGATCGGCGGGCGATCCTCCACCTCGATGTCCGACTCCACCCCGACGACCGGCCGCTGACCGGCCCGGAGTGGGGTGAGGTCGCCCACCGGTTCGTACGCGCCGCCGGCGTCGAGATCCCGGGCAAGGGACACGGCTGCCAGTGGATCGCCGTCCAGGCCCGGCCCGGGCGCCTCGACCTGATCGCCAACCTGATCCACCTCGACGGCGCGTGGCACGCGCCGCCCGCCGATGTCCTGCGGCGTCTCACGGGCGAGGCCCGTCGCGTCGAAAAGGACCTGGGCCTGATCCCGGTGCGCACCGCCTCCACGGCTCGGGTCGCCTCCCGGCCAGTACCGGCGGTGTCGTCCCAGCTCGCGAGTGTGCTCGCGCAGCTCGCCGACGAGCAGGCCGGACCGCTGGCCACGGTCCGCGGACTCGTCGAGCACGCCGCACATCGCATCGCCCGCCTTCCCGGCGCCGCCGGTGTCGATGCCGCGCACCGCCTGGAGCTGATCGCCCACCGTCTCCACGGCATCCAGCAGGAGCTGGACACCACCGCCGCTGACCTGGCCAAGCCCCGGGTTGCCGCCGCACCGCCAGCGGCCCGGCTTCCTGCCCATCGAGCCTTGTAGGAGAAACGTCTCTTTGCCCCTTGCCGACCGCTTCCTGGACATCCGCCGCGACCCGCACTCCGACGAAGTCCTCGCGCGCGGCGGGGACCCCGAAGCGCACAGCATCCTCCAGCGCGCCGGGTTCGTCGCCGTCGTCCGTCTCCACGAGACCTACCACCGCGCCCCCACCGGCCTGGCCGAACCAGACGAGAACCGCCTCGCCAGCGACGCCGTCGCACGGCTTCGCGCCGCCGGGTACCACGTCGACTGTCACGAGGACTTCGACTCCGACTCCCGTCCGGCCAGTTACCTGCCGCTGGGCGCCTCCCTCACTCACCTCGCCCAGAGGATCCGCGAAGCCACCACCACCGACGAAGTGGCCGATGCTCTGACCGAGCTGACCGCCGCCCACGACGGCATCCTCACCGCTCTGGGCGAGGTGCTGGTTGCCAGCGCCGACTTCCATGACGGGCTCGGCCAGGCGTCCGACCCGTACACCGCCCGGCGGCTGCGCTACCTCGCCGACGAGCACCTCCTCGTCCTCCGCAGCGACCTCACCCACACCCGCAATGCGCTCGCCGACCGGCACGCCCCTCACCCCGGCCGCAGCACCTGCACCGAAGAGGTCCCCGCCACCGAACGCGAACGCTCCGCCGTGTGCGCCTGCCCGCCCCCGCCGCGCACGCTGCCGGCCCCGCCGCCCCCGGTCGCCGCCGGCCTGCGCCGCTGACCCTCACCTCGCCCAAGGACACCATGCACGACCACGACATCTCCGAGCGCCTCGCCTCGTACGCCGACGTCCTCGCCGGAGAACTCCCCGACATCTGGACCAGCTCCTACGTCCCGCCGGATGCCAAGGACGATCTCGCCGAACTCGCTGATCGCATCTGGGACCTGGACCTGGTCGCCGCCTCCCTCACCGAGCATCCTCTGCGGCAGGCAGCCGTCCTGAGCCGCTCGGACGGAGCCCAGCTCGTCCTCCTTGAGCGGCATGACGAGCGCGACGGCTTCCTCGTCGCCGCCGTCGCCCCGCGCGCCCTGCCCGACGAGGCGTACCGCGCCGTCCCCGAGCCCAACGGCATCGCCCTGGCGGACGACCCGTTCCTGAGTGCCGAGCAGGTCGCCGGCGACCTCCTTGCCCGTTACGACAGTGCCCTCGCCCAGGTCCGGGACAACGCCCTGGGCGGCATCCAGCCCTCCCAGCCCGACCGTCTCGTCCTGACCTGGCAGCCGGACGGCAGCGTCGCCACCGCCCCCGTCGGCGACCGGGCCGGTGCCGTCCTGGAAGCAAACGGCTTCATCCAGGACCCTCACAGCGGCATCTACCGCCTCGGCATGGATGACACCCAGGCGCAGGCCCGTGCCCTGCGCGCGATCGGACCGCAGCTCGAAGCGCTCGGCATCGGCACGGCGCTCCAGCACCCGGCCAGCCGGACCGTGCCCACCTCGGCTCCGGCGTCCGTGCCACCCGTTCCGGCCGGCACCCGAGCCCCGGCCGCCCGGGCTCGATGAGCCAGAAGGAGCCCGATTTCTGGGTGCTGGAGTACGTGACCATCACCCAGGACCCCCGCACCGGTCTGGTCGTCGCCATCGGCGGGATCGACCGGGCGGCGGACATCCTTCAGCGAACCGGCTTCCTCTCCGCCCCCGGGCCCCGCGGTGACTACCACCGGCTCCCCCACACACTGCCCTTCGAGGAACAGCGCCTGAAGGCGACCGCCGCCTCACACGCCCTGCTCACCGCGGGCCACAGCGTTCACCTCGACCCCGCCCTGAACACGCTGGCGACACCGGACGGCGATCGGGACGCGGCCCTGCGCTACCTCGCCCAGCTCGCCGAACGGACCTTCGCCGCCAAGACCAGTAGTGAGGTGGCCGAGGTCCTGACCGAGATCGCCGCCCCGGTCCACGGGCTGCTTCCCCTCGTCCGGGAAGTCGTGGTCAGGGCCTGGAACGCCGCGATCCGCCAAGACGCCCATGGCGAGGAAGCCGACCCCGTCGCACGGCTCGGGGACACCACGGACTCGCTGTCCCACGCTGCGTACCTCATCCGACTCGCCCGCGACCACGTCGGCGGCACTCCGCGAGAGCCGGCCGCCCCGTCACTGCCGCCGGGCCCCGCCCAGTCCCCGGTCGCCCGCCGCCGCTGACCCAGAAAGGAGATCCGTGGCCAATCTGGCCGACGAATACGGCACGGACGTGGAGCTCTACGTCAAGCCGTTGACCACCACCATCCACGCCGACACCCCCACTGGTGCTCCCGCCGCACTCCACGACCTGCTGGAACAGCTCGGGCTGAAGCGACACGAGTACCCCACCAGTGCGCCCCTCTACATCTGGCACACCGTGCCCGACGACCTCGCTGCGGACGAGCAAAGGCGCCTGGCGACCCGAGCCATCCCGGCCCTGCGCCTGGCCGGGTACAAGGTCAACTGCACTCCGGAAGTCTTCGACGAAGCCGCCTTCCAGCAGGCCGCGCACGAGGCCCGCGCCCGCACGACCCACGCCTCACCGCGGAACCCGGCACCGGCCCCCTGCTCCTCGCGCCCCGCACCAGCCCGGCGCACCCCGTAAGACCGTTCGGGCGGCCCCGGCCTCGGCTGGGGCCGCCTGCCCCGCCCCGCTCGACCTTCGGAGAAACCCGTAGCCCCCCGTACGCCCACACCGATCACCTCCCTGCTCAAGCCCCGCCTCGCGACAGCCCTGTTCCGCCGCTACCTGCGCGCCCTGCATCCCGACCGGCCCCGACCAGGTCTCCCCGCTGGCCGGCGCCCGTCCGGAGGCGGTCCTCGCCGAGACCCAGCGCGTCGGCCACCAGCACCACTGACCGCCCACCGACCCGGAGGAGCATGTCCCACCCCGCCCCCTACCCCGTGCGTCTGGCCGACGAGATCGCCCGACAGCTCGGCCGGCTGACCGACCACGTCGCCCAGCTCCCTCCCCACGAAGCGGTGCAGGTCATCGCTCATGTACTCGACCCGGACGGCGGACTACTCGACCGCGTCACCGGCCTCATGTCCGTCAGCAGCACGTTCGCGAAGACGCAGGCCGAGCGGGGCGTCCTGCCGGCCGAGGTGTGGCTCGCCCTCGGCCGGGCCACCAACGAACTCGACGCCATCGGAGGAGACCTGGACGAACACTGCGAGCCCCTCCATCACATCAGCAACCGGCCTGCCGCCCAGGCGACAAAGCCGCCGTCCCCCGCCCCACTCGTCATCCGGCGGCATCGATGAAGAGGACGTGGCGGGGCTGGGGACCGGACGAACAGGCCGAACAGCACTACCTCGTTTATCCCCGCAGCCTCGCCGGCGGTGGTGACGTCCGGCACATCTCCGAATTCCTGCGCGCCTCAGGATGGCGCGACCACTCCAAGACCGGCGGCCCCCTGGCCATGGGGAGCCCGGGCGGCACCGTCTGCATCTCCTACGACCCCTACGTCCAACCCGGCGGATGGACCATCCACGGTGCCGCGACCGGCCAAAACGACGAGTGGGCGGCACACCTGGGCCGGCAGACCCCAGTGGAGATCGTCGCCGGCCTCACCGACGCCCTCACCCGTCCGCGCTCCGCGCACGCCCCCAACGTCTGGGCACCACTGCAGGAGCAGAACTGGCACACGCGCTTCGAGGGCAAGCACTACACCGCGACCAGCCCCGACGGCAGCGCGTGGATGCAGTATCACCAGGGCCCCGACGGCGAGGCGATGTGGTGGACCGGGGCGAAGGACAGGCAGGGCAACGGCTGGACCGCGAACTTCTCGCCAAGCACGCCGATGCACCTGGTGCAAGCCTTCTCGGCCGAACTCGCCAACCCCGACCCCGTGATGCGTCCGCGCGGACACGTTCCACCGAGCGCGCAGATCCGTACCTGGTCGGTCTCCGTCAAGCCCTCCCAGCTCAGCGCGTGGCAGCAGGCCCGAATCACGGCCGCCCGGGCCGCCACCTGGGCCCGTAACAGCGCCCAGAGTGCCCGGCCGCGCGCCACCCCCCGCCCTTACACCCCCGCCAGCGGCACCCGGACCCGCCGCTGACCCGGTTCTTAGCCAGTTGGAGGACCACCGTGATCACCTGGCGTCAGCTCGACGCCTTCGCCAACGAGTACGCGAGCAAGCTCGGCTCGCCGGTCTCCCCGCGCTACCTCGCCGGCCCCGGCGATCCACGGCACGTCACACACGCTCTGTGCGCCGCCGGCTGGAGCACGCCCTGCGACCCGCTGCATCCGGTCATCCGCATGCAGAGCCCCGACCAGCAGCACGAGCTGGTCTTCAAGCCCTCCGCCCAGTACGCGCGCAACTGGTGGACGGTCCACAGCGGATTCGGCCCCAGCAACTGGTACGCCGCGTTCAGCGGCTCCACGCCGGTGGAGATCGTCGCCGGACTCACCGACACCCTCCTGCTCCCCGAACCGGAGGAGACCGCCCGGGAAAACTTCACGGCCATCCTCACCACACGCGGCTGGGAGCACACCACCGATGAACTCGGCGGTCACCAGATCATGTCGCCCGACCGCACCGCGATGGTCGAGCAGCGGATCTCGCCCTCCATGGGCCGTTGCGGCTGGGAGATCGAGGTCGCCCGCCACCACGGACCGCACGGGCCCGAGGGGCTGTTGTGGCGGGCCTCGTTGGACATCCGAACGCCCGGCCATGTGCTCGGCGCCGTCGCCACCGCCCTGTCCGACCCGGCACCCGTGCCGCGCCCGCGCTTCACCATCGACGAAAGCCCGCACCTGACCGTGGGCCGGGAAAACGTGATCGGCGAACAGATCGTGACCGCGCACCAACAGCGTCTCGCCGAGGCTCGCCAGCACCGTCCCACCACGCCGCCGGCCGCGGCCAGGCCGGCGCCGAACACTCCCGTCGTCGCGTCGCCCGCACGTAGCCGCTGACCACCGCCTTCGACACAAGGAAGCACCCTGACCACACCGTCCACCACCTTCCCGTCCGACCCGCACGCCCTCCTGCTGAGGCGGCTGGAGGTGTTCCTGGTCGAGAACGAGGCGATCCTCGCCGCCTGGGACGCCTACTCCGACAAGCACACCGACGCCGACGGCTGGCCGTACGACGAGGTGTCGTACGGCTGGCGCATGGTCCAGCGGGACTCCGAGACCTGGAGAGCGTTCCAGGAGGTCCGCCCCTCGGCCCGGGAGCTGCTCGCCACGGCCGCCGTCCAGCTCCAGCACATCAACGCCGATGACATCGAGCCCCGATGGGCGTGGCAGGTCGCCGAGCTCGCCCGCGCCCTGGAGAAGCTGAAGACGCTCCAGCGCGGGCATGCCGAAGTCCGCGAAGCCCGGCGGGACTTGCCGCCGGTGTCGCAGGAGGAGTTCGTCGACTCTCTTGCCGAGCGCAACGAGGAGGCATGGGATTCCCTGGACACCTGGGCCACCCAGGGCCGGGCCCTCCTCGGCATCCACGCCGTCGCCCTCAAGGCGCCGACACGCATCTTGGGTGCCGTACCGGCCCCGGCGGCGTCGCCGGTGCGACGCCCGGCGGGGAGGCGCGGGTGAGCGTCAAGGTCGAGCAGGCACTCATCTCCCCCCGCTACCTCGCCGGCCCCGGCGACCCGGCCTGGATCACCGCGGCCCTGCACGCCGGCGCCGGGTGGAGCCACGGCCACGACCCGCTCATGCCCCGGGTCATCCTGACCAGCCCTGACCAGAAGTCGATGCTCCGCCTCGAGCCCCATCCGAACGAGCCGTGGTGGCACCTCTCGCATCGCGACGGCCGCACCGGATCGGTCTGGAACGCCTCCTTCGACGGCGGGACGCCCGTCGAGCTGATCGCCTCGGTCACCGACGCGCTCACCGACCCCGGCTACAACGCGCGGGCGATATCCGCCCCCTACCAGCCGCTGTGGGATGCCGGATGGGACTCCATTCGCAACGGGGAGTTCCGCTCGCCGGACGGCCGGGTGAGGGGCGAGCACTTCAATCTCTCCGGCAGCCGCAACTGGCGCATCACGGCCAGCCTCGACGAGGACGACCCCGTGTGGAAAGCCTGGTTCAGCAGCGGCACACCCCGAGTTCTCGTGGCCGCGTTCATGCAGGCGCTCGCCGATCCGGAGCCGGTACAGCGCTCCCACGAGCAGACGGTCGGTCTCTCCCGCCGAAGGATCACCCTGCACTGGCAGGAGTGGCCGGCCGAGAGTGTCGCCCGCGCGCTGCCGGAGCGGATCGAGCGTCTCGCCGCCCGCCGCGCCAGCCCGCCACCGCCCGCGCCTCCCACCCCGCCGTCGGCGCCCCGCCGCGCCCGCTGACGCTTCCTCGCCCCACCAGGGTCCACACCGTTCAAGGAACCACCGCTTGCGCTCCGCTCCCTCCTCCAGTTCCGACGGCTACGACATAGCCCTGAAGGTCCTCCTCGGCGCCTTCGCCGTCGGCCTCCCCCTCGCCTCCATCGCCTGGCTCGGCGGCAACCTCACCGCCTGGGCCACCGGCACCGGCACCTGGGCGCCCTACCGGCCGGCCGATGCTCTCCTGCGCCCCGAACAGCTGTGGCCGCAGGCCGGAGAAACATCTCTGCTCCTGACCACCCGCGTCATCCCCGTGCTGGTGACGCTGCTGCTCGCCGCCGTTGGCGGAGCCGTGTGGCTGCGATACAAGAACCGAGGTGGTGGCCGGAAGAAGAAGATCGACGGGATGGCCAAGGCCCGCGACATCGAGCCGCTGCTCGCCAAGGCCATCGAATCCAAGGCGCGCTCGCTGCGGCCGAGCCTGAAGGCCGCCAAGCACATCGAGCCGCGCGACGCCGGCGTCCTCCTCGGCAACCTCGCCGGGACCCGTCACGAGGTCCGCATGGGCTTCGAGGACGTCGCCGTCGCGATCATGGCCCCGCGCTCCGGCAAGACCACCAGCTTGGCGATCCCTTCCATCCTCGCCGCGCCCGGACCGGTCCTGCTGACCTCGAACAAGGCGGCCGGCGACGCCTACACCGCGTGCCTCGACGCGCGCGCCGCCGTGGGACGGGTGTGGTCGATGGACCCGCAGCAGATCGCCCACGCGGAGCGGACCATGTGGTGGAACCCGCTCGCCGACGCCAAGACCCTCGACGGCGCCGGACGGCTCGCCGGACACTTCCTCGCAGCGAGCGTCGATGCCTCCCAGCAGGGCGACTTCTGGTCGAAGGCCGGCAGCAACATCCTGTCCCAGTTGCTCCTGGCCGCAGCCCTGGACGAGCGGCCGATCACCGACATCATGCAGTGGCTGGCCTTCCCGGCCGACCGCACCCCGCTCGACATCCTCCGCGATCACGGCTTCGCCGCGGTCGCAGCCCAGCTCAAGGGCACCGTCGAGGGCCCGCCCGAGACGCGGGACGGCATCTACGAGACCGCCCGCCAGTACGCCGCCGCCCTTCTCAACAACGAGATCGCCGCCTGGGTCACCCCGCAGAAGGACGTCGCAGAGTTTCGGCCGGCCGACTTCGTGACCTCCACGGACACTCTGTTCCTGTTGTCGAAGGACGGCGGAGGCGGCGCGAGCGCGCTGATCGCGGCGTGCGCGGACTCCGTGATGCGGGCGGCGACCGCTCAGGCCGAGCGGGCCGGCGGCCGGCTGGATCCGCCGATGCTCGCGATCCTCGACGAGGCCGCCAACGTCTGCAAGATCTCGGACTTGCCCGACCTGTACTCCCACCTCGGGTCGCGCGGGATCATCCCGATCACGATCCTGCAGTCCTACCGCCAGGGCCAGAAAGTGTGGGGTGACGCGGGCATGGACGCGATGTGGTCGGCGGCCACGGTGAAGGTGATCGGCTCCGGCATCGACGACCCGGACTTCGCCGACAAGCTGAGCAGGATGATCGGCGACCACGACATCGAGACGACCAGCACGTCGGTCTCCGAGTCCGGCAAGTCCACCTCGATCAGCATGCGGCAGGAACGGATCCTGCCCGCCGACGCCATCCGCGCCCTGCCCAAGGGCAGCGCGTTGTGCCTGGCCACCGGCATGCGCGTCGCCATGCTTGACCTGCGCCCCTGGTACGCCGAGCCCGGTGCCGACGAGCTCGCCGCCGCCTCCGCCCGCGCCTCGCAGGCCATCACCGCCCGCGCCGTCGCCAAACAGCGACCTTCCAAGGGCGACTTCGAGCAGGCCGCGTAACGGTCCTCTTCCCCTGCCGCTGACGGGCCCCGGCCCTGTCCGCGCACACCGGTCCCACGAACAGGACGTTCCTGAACGGAGGTTCTCCCACGTCTCCCAGCACCCCGACCGCGCATGACGTCGCCTGTGCGCTCACCGGCCGGATCCGTCCCGGCGCCGCACCCCGTGACGCGACCGTGAACTTCGCCGCCCGTCGGCAGGCGGTGGCCGGCGACGGTCCCCGCTCCTGCCGCGGTCCGATCACGGCCTTCGCCCAAGCGATCCCCGCCACGCTCTTCGGCCTGCCCACAGAAGCTGATCCACTGGCCACCGCCCGCGACCACCACCTCCTCGCCCAGCCCGGCACCCGCATGCCCCCGGTCGCTTCCCCGACCGTCACGCGAACGACCAAGTCGGGGCGGGGCCTGTGACGCCGTCCGAGCACGAACACCCCGTCAGTCCGCAGTCACAGGAGATCCCGATGCCTGCTCGTCTCCTCGCCCTGGCCGAGGAGTTCGCCAGCTTCCATGACGACCTGCGACTCCTGCGCGTCGGAGAGCACCTCTCGCGGGAGATCGCCGAGGCCCTCGCCACGCGGGCGGGCGCCATCTCCTGGTACGTCCAGGACGTCCAGAAGGCCGCCGTACGGATCCGCCTGCCCCTCACTCCCGTCGCCCACGACGTGTACATCCGGATGACGCTGCTCGCCACGCAGGCCGCGACAGCCGCCGACGACCTGCGGATCACCGAGAGCCTCCTGCGCACCCTCTCCGCTGAGGAGATGGCGCAGCGGCCCGGTGGCCGTACGAAGCACGTCCAGGACACGCTCATCGAGGCGGGGCGGCACGTGGATGCGGCCAGGACCCTGACCGCCCTGGGAGCACCCGACCTCGTCGGTGCCGCCGCCGACCTCGCGGGCGCGGTGCGTGCCCAGCACGGCGCCGAGCCTGCCGCTGTGATGTCGTCCTCCCAGTACCGGTGCCTCCTGGCCGTCGCCCAGGGCTACGTCAGCGTGGACGCCCGAACGGTCGAAGAAGCCTGGCTGCGGTTGGACCGGCTGTCCATGGCCACGGTCCGCTCCCTGGAGGCGCGGAACTGGGTCACCCGCGCGCCCCACCCGCTGGACACGTCGCTCTCGGTGCGCTTGTACCTGACCGACGCCGGCCGCGTGGCGCTCGCCTCTCGGCTCGGCCGTCCCCCCGCCCCCGCCTCGAACCGGCTTGCCGCGCCCGCGGCGCAGCCCGCCCGAACCCGACTTCGCTGATCCAAGGACCGCCGCGCCGGCGCCTGCGTCGCGCCGCCCGGCGGCAGGGCCGGTGCTCGCGATTCCCTCGTCTTCTCTTCTCCAAGGAGTCCCGCTTCTTGACACACCCGTTCACTCCCGGCCCGATCGATGAAGACCTGTGGACCCTGACCCAGTACCTGCTGAAGTGCGGCGACTTGCTGGACGACCTCACGCGGCAGCCGGGCGAGGCACCACAGCGGCTGGCGGACACCATCCGTACGGGCAGCGCCCTGTACCGGACCTCGCTGCACACCGGCAAACTTCTGGCCCAGGCATCACTCTCCGACGCGGCGACCACCGTCGACGGCCAGGAAGCGATCACCGTCCTCCGTCGACTCGCCGAGGCCACCTCGAACGCCGCCACGCGCGCGTCGGACGCCGTCTCCGCCCTCGCCCACGGCGACACCGCCTCGGCCGACCAGTTGCTGAAGCAGTCGCGCGCGCACCTGTACCGAACGCCAGTGGCCGTCCAGGACGTCAGCGGCGCCCTGCTGCGGCACGACGGCTACCTCTACGCCCAGGAACGGGCGGCGCGGGAGAACCTCGACACCAGCACACCTACCATCAAGGTCAGCGAAGCCCAGCGCAGGGGCCTCGCCGTGTTCGCCCGCGGTGAGGCCGTCGTCCACGAGAGCGCCGCGGGCACCCGAGAAGTCATCGCCCCTCTGTACGCGTACATGAGGGGGACCACCATCGACGCCCTTCTGGACAAGGGACTGATCAGCCTCACCCAGCTCGTCCAGCAGGACCGATACGGCGTACGGCTCACGACCGCCGGCACCCAAGCCCTCCTGTCGGCGCGTCCGGCACAAAACCGCGACCTCGTACGCACCACGCCAGCACCGGTCAAGACGAAGGGCATCACACCGCCCGCGCGTACGCGACGGTGACGCCCCTGCCCGCGAAGAAGCCGCTCCGCCAGCCTCCCGCGCATCCGGGCGCACCGCAGCCTCCGTCCCGGCGCGACGGCCAGGGAAGCCGGCCCGGCTCGCCATCCCACCGCCCACTACCTTCGTCCGTCCGTCCCCCGCGGTCTGCACGAAGACATCACCGACCACATACCCGCGCCGCCCTCGCCGTCCCGCTCGATTCGGCCCGCGCCGCCTGGCGGATCACCGATCGCGTCCTGCCCCGTTACACCGCCGCCGTGGCCGACGCCCGTGAGGCCGCCGCCGCTCTGGCCACGCGCCGCATACACCACCCCGTGCCGCTCCCGGGCCCGCGCCGCAGTCGCTGACGCTCCCTGCCTGCCCATAGGCCGACCGAGGCACCCACACAAGGAGACCGTCCTGTCCAACCTCACTCATGCACTCGCCCTCTACGACATGGCCGGCCAGGTCGACCGCCTCCGGTTTCAGCTGCGGACCCTGCCGCCAGCACCTGCGATCCCGGCCGTGGACAGCGTCTCCGCCCGCGTCGATCACGGAAATTCCCAGTGGCGAAAAATCCGCGATACCTCGCCCTCGGAGTGGGAGGACGTCGTCGAGTTCGACGCGGCCATCCTCAAGGGCATCGCCCGCGCCAACGCGACCGGGAACACCCTGCTGGGCGAGGCGTTCCTGCACCGATCGCGCGTCCCGCTCGGCGAGGCCCCGATCGACCACGTCACCAGGGCCGAACGCGCCGCCCTCGACGACGCCGAAGCCGAGGCCGCCGAGCTGGGCGTGGTGAACGGCTGCTCCCCCTGGAGCTGCCGCGGTGACGCCGAGCAGGACGACTTCGGTCTCGCGTCGTGATACTGCCGAAGGGGCTCGTGCTCGACCTGTTCGCCGGCCCCGGCGGCTGGAGTGTCCCCCTGCACCGCTTCGGGATCCGCGACGTCGGGCTGGAGTGGGACGAATGGGCCTGCAAGACGAGGGCGGCGGCCGGTCTGCTGACGATCCGCACGGATGTGGCGACGTACCCGGCGTGGATCTTCGCCGGCAGGGTCCGGGGGTTCATCGCTTCGCCGCCTTGTCAGGCATGGTCCATGGCGGGCAAGCGCCTCGGCCTGGTGGACCAGCCACTCGTCCACCAGGCGGTTGCCGATCTCGCCGCCGGCCTCGACACCCGCACCAAGCTCCTGGTCGCCTGTCGCGATGAACGCTCCCTGCTCGCGGCCGAGCCGATGCGCTACCTGCATGCCCTGAACGCCGTCGGTGAGCCGGAGTGGGTGGCCATGGAAGAGGTCCCTGACGTGCTGCCGCTGTGGAAGCAGTACGCGCAGATCCTGAGGTCCTGGGGCTTCTCCGTGTGGTGCGGCATCCTCAACTCTGCGGACTACGGGGTGCCTCAGACCCGGCGGCGGGCGATCCTGCTCGCCTCCCGCGTCCGTACCGCCGAACCTCCGGCGCCGACCCACGCCCAGGTCGCCGAGCCCGAGAGCCTCTTCGGGCCGGGTCGCGCCCGCTGGGTGTCCATGGCCGAGGCCCTCGGTTGGGGAGCGACCGACCGTCCCGTCCCGACGGTCTGCGCCGGCGGCGGGCCGGGCGGCGGGCCTGAACCGTTCCCGTCGGGCTCCCGCAAGACCCTCACCGACGCGCGGGAGCGCGGCACCTGGATGCCGCGTCCGGACGGAGTGGTCCTGAACTCCCTTCGCGAAGGCGCAGGGTGGGCGGCCCGGCACGGCACCCGCGAGAACCGTGCCGCCACCGCCCCGGCGCCGACGTTCACCTCCGAGGCGCATCGCTGGTCGTGGTCTCTGCGCAGCAACAACCAGGCCAACGCGACTGTCCGGTCCATCGAGGAGCCGGCAGGCACGCTGTTCTTCGGGCACCGTGCCAACGAGTGCACCTGGGTCGCCGAACCGGTCCCGACGTCGGCGCAGGACGGCGAGGTGCCCTCGGTGCCGGAGCCGATCCGGATCACCGCTCGCGAGGCCGGCCTGCTGCAGACCTTCCCCGGCGACTACCCGTGGGCCGGGAACAAGGGCCAGCAGTTCTCGCAGATCGGCAACGCGGTTCCGCCCTTGCTCGCCGGCCACCTCCTCGCCCCGCACCTCGGTGTCACCCTCGACCCCAACGACTTCACCCTGGCCGCTTGATGCCCCACAACCTCGATCCAGACGAGGACGATCTCGACACGATCCCGGCGCCGCAGCCGGTGTTCCATGTCGAGCAAGTCCTCCTCGGCGCCCTTCTTCTCGATCCGCGACGTCTCGGCGACGTGACCGGGATCTGCGCCGACTCGTTCTCCACCGCCGCGCACGCCGCCGTGTTCGCCGCGATCAACGCCCTGCCGCCTCCCGACCCGGACGAGCACGCGAGGAACATCACGTGGCTGAACAAGGTGCTCGCCTCGGGTCGTGAGCAGGCACGCAGCTTGACCGCCTCCTACCTGCACACCCTCATCCAGGTCTGTCTCTGGCCGAGGCACGCGGCGGCCTACGCACGGATGGTCGAGGCCGAACACGCCCGCCGTCGGCTACGCGCCGCCGCCGAGCACCTCCTCCAGACTGCCCACGACGACACCCTCGCGCACCCCGTCCCGACAGTGCTCGCCGAGGCCGACGTGCTCGCCGCCGTCGTGGACGACATCGCCACACGCTTCCCTCCACGCGCCGGCGCCCTGCCCCGCGCCCCCGCCTCCCCGCCGGCCATCGTGCCCGACCACACCGAGGCGACGGAGGAGGAGCAGTTGCTGCTCGCGACCGCCACCGCCCGCCCCGCCGACATCGAGTCCGTACGGTGGCTTCTGGCCGAAGACTTCACCCAGCCCCTGCACGCCGGCCTGTGGCAGTGCCTCACCACCCTCGTCCGCCGCCACGAGCCCGTCGACCCCGTCACCGTCCTGTGGGAAGCCAGCAGCGCGGCCTCCTCCACGACGGACGCGAGCCGAGCGACGTACTGCGTCTTCTCGCCGAGCCCGCAGGCTCCGTCGAACACTGGAGCCAACGCGTCCTCACACGCTCGCTCCTGACCACGGTGGACCACGCCGCCCGTCGCATACAGGCGTACTCCGACGACCCGCTGAACACACCTTTCCAGCTCGTCGCCGGTGCCCGCCGGGCCCTCGCCGACATCGGCGCCGTCCGTACCCGCTGGCAGCATGCCACCGGCCGCCCGCTGCCCGAGCGAGCGCGGGCCGCGCCCACCACACGCCCCGGCCCCTCGACGCGCCGTGCCCCCGTCGCCTCGCCGCCGTCCGCGCGCCCCACCACCGGGCGAACCCCCTAACCTCCGAAGGCCCGATGCCGTACGCCTCCGCCAACGCCCACGTCCACTTCGCCCTCCACCCCGACCACCAGCCCGCCGTCATCGCCACCACGACGGGCCCCACGGCCGACGCCGCCCGCTCCCACCTGTACGACCACGGCTTCCGCAGCACCGGCCCGGCCACGATGGTCCTGGCGCGCATCGACCTCGAAGAGCCCCACTACACCGCCCGCGCCGCCGAACAGCTCCGGCTGTCCGGGTTCATCACCGAGATCGACCCCGCCCTCCAGGAGGAGATCGACACCGAGTGGACCTGGGCGAACTACTCCATGCCCTGGTGCTCCCGCGCGGAGATCCGCGAGGTCGGCGCCGCGGCCCAGCGCATCCACGACGACATCGCTACCGGCCACCTGACCATTCACCTGCACGCCGACGACGGCCACACCACCGTCGCCGTCGGCTCCTACACCACCGGCGTGCGCCGGCACATCCACCTCCACGGGGAGGACCACCTCCGGCAGATCTCCACCTCGTACGATACCGAAGCCGAGGCCGTCGCCGAGTTCCACCGGCTGTACTCCGTCGCCGTCCGCCCCGGCCCCGCCCCGCTCACCGACCTCGAACAGGCCGTCCGCCGACTCCTCACGGGCACGACCCCGTCCACCGCCGAGGCAACCTCCGCGCCCGCGACCGAGCCTCCGGTCGCGGAACCCGGCGAGCACGAGGCGTTCCTCGCCGCCCTCTTCTACGAAGACCGCCAATGGGAGAGGTACCGTCCCTCCGACGAGACGACCATCGCCTCCCACGAATCCCTGACCGTACGGGTCGAGTTCGACCACGAAGCACGTCACCGCACTGACGTCGCCTGGACGGTCGCCGAGTACGACGGCCCGGTCGGCGAGCGCCTCTGGCACGCCACCCTCACCGCCGGCACTCCCGTCCCCCTCATCCACACGATCCTGCAGCACCTCGACGCCCCGACGCTCACCACCGCAGGCCACCCGGACGACGTCCTCCACGGCGCCGCCTGGCACCCGGCGAGCCACCCCGCCAGCACCACCTGGGCCGCACCTGACCGGAGCATCGTCTTCGAGTCCACCCCGCATGCCGTGGCGGACCGATGGACGCTGTACGGCGGGGAGGACCTCGACCGCGCGGCGTGGACCATCCGTCTGTCCGCCGGCGTTCCCTACGACCTTCTGGCCCAGCTCGCCGGCACCGCCGCCGACCTGATTCCGTCACCCACACGGCTGAGCCCGAAGCCGCTCCCGGCACCCGCCCGCGGGCTTCCCGCAACCGCGCCCGCCCAGCGCGTCCGCGGTCGGTAACCGGCCCCGGGCAACACACCTAGGGGCTGCTGTTCACGATCTTCGCGTCAGCCGAGAGGCCGTGTGGGTACTGCTGCGTCGACCGCCGATAGTGGCCGCTCCCGTACCGCTGTCAGCCCGGTAGCGGGCGACATCCCGGACATGCCGCATCGCCCTCGGGCCACACGGCGTACACCCACTCGCACCTGGAACACATCACGATGTGGATGTAGTTGCAGGGGCACATGTCGTCGATGCACGACGGCTGGCCAGGGCAGACGTACGGCTCCCGCGCAGGCGCTGGACGTGGCAGTCGCTCTGCTGGAGGCAGGGTCTCCAGGTAGGCGATGTAGTCCGGACGCTCCCGTGCCGGGCATCCCTCCGGGCAGGGGCCTGAGACCCACGAGTCGTGCCCGGGGATCGGGTCGTCCTCCTCGCAGCGGGGAGCCACCCACGGGTCCCAGACGGGGAGGTTGTACGAGCGGCGCAGGGCCTTGGCGGCTTCGGTGTACGACTCTCCGGTGGTCGCCTGGCGGCGGCGTACGGGGCCCTTACGGGCGTGGTCGGCAGGCATGGCAGCTCCAGGGCATCCAGAGGGGGGTCTGAATGCGCTGGTGCCGAGCACCTTGTCCAAGCGCGTCAGCGGAGCCGACCACGCGGGCCTGCGCACGGCCCGCCCCGCCAACTCGCAGGGCGCACCGAGCGTAGCAGCCCCCGGGCGCCCCGAAGGGGGCCATCACTCGTACGAGGGACAGGGTGGCCGGCCAGCCTGTCCCTCAGTCACGATGCCTGGATGCAGGATGACGAACCGCTGGAGGAGTGGGCTCGCCGACGCGACGCACGCCAGGCCGCCTCGAAGGGCAAGCGGCGCGCGGTGCCGCTCGGCGAGGGTCCCCACCGCGGGGCCCACGTCGACCCCGGCGCACCACGAGCGATCGAGGAGTGGACCGGCACGGACTGGGCGGTGATCGGCGTCGTCGAGAGCCTTGCCGCCGCGCAAGCCGTCTTGTACCCGCCGCCGCCCGTACAGGAGAAGCCTGCCGAGTGGGACCGGCCCGCGCTGGGCAGGGGGCGAGGTCGGCACCGAAAGCCGACCGCGGCAGAAGAGCGGGATCGGTAAGCGGCACAGCGCCCGGGCGCAGGGGGTTTGATCTCGAACTGGCCCATCCGGGCAGTACCTTCAAGGGGTTCGGTATGAAATTCGGGGACAGGGGACGGAACAGCATGTCGACGGACAATATGTCGATGGGCAAGCGGGTGTTGCGCGAGATCGGCATGGTGGCCAAGGAGAGCGTGCGGGCCACTTACCGCAAGGAGTGGGAACTCGGCTTCGACGATGCCGCCCAGACCTGCCTGGGTGTCCTGTCTGAAGCCGCAGACGAGCTGCGGACGAAGATGAAGACCGGGAACTTGTCCAAGCAAGAGCAGCCACTGCTCGCGCGGCTGGAAGAGCTGGAGGAGGAGATGGGCAAGCGACTCCAGAGCGCCTGGGAAGCGGAGCCTGCTGTAGAAGCCTTGCCGCAGCCGTCTGTCAGCCGCCACTAGCAAACTCGGCTGCCCTGAGGGTCACTTCCGAGGGTCGGCCCTGTACGTCACGACGTCGGGCACACCGAGGATCATGCCGGTGATGCAGCCCTTGTTCCAGGCTTCGCGCTCGTCGCCGTCCAGGCCGTCGGGCAGCTTGTCTGCGCACTCCCGTTGTCCCACGGAGACGGGATATCGGGTGTCGGGGCCGCCAGGGCGGGTGCACATGTCCTGCCGGGCAGCCACCTCCCCGCCGGTCGTGCAGTACGTGAAGTTGGTGTCGATGACGCGCTCCGCGTAGTCCGTCGCCGTCTGCTCGCCGAACCGATAGCCGTCCCAGTACCTCGCGGTCTTGTCTTCCTCTGTGGTGCAGCCGGCGAGCACGAGAGCGGCGAGGGCGAGCGGTACGAAGGTGCGTCGCATGCGCCGGAGCATACGAGAAGAGCCCCGGCCCCCGCGGGGGGCCGGGGCTCTGGTCAGACCAGACGGTCCACGACGCTTCCCTGCCGGAGCCCGTCCAGGCAGTGCTCGCCGTGGCCGTGGACGACATCGGCGCGCGCTTCCCGCCCCGCGCCGGCGTCCTGCCCCGCACCCCAGCGCCCCCGCCGGCAGTCGTGCCCGACCACACCGAGGCGGCGGAGGAGAAGCAGTTGCTGCTCGCGACCGCCACCGCCCACCCGCTCAGCGGTCCCGGCATCGCTGAGCAGACCGGTCGCCCTCGCCTCCCAGCGCGACGGTGCTGGCCTCGAACAACAGCGGGCCCGCACATACCAAGTACGTGCGAGCCCGCTTACTGAAGAGATCAGACCTTCCACGCCGGTCAGATCTGCAGGATCAGCGTCTCCACCTGGTCGAGCGACGTCACGCTGGCCCGGGCCGCGTCCCGCGCCTTCGACAGCTTCTCCATCCACTCGATCCGCTGCTCGGCCGGCAGCCGACCTTCTCCGAGCTGGGCCCGCAGACGGCGCGCCTCCTCGAAGTCCGTCATCAGCGTGTGGGCGGAGTCCACGGCCCGCTGGTAGCTCCCCTCGACGAGTTCCACGCGGGCGGACAGCTGCTGCCGCAGGGCGGCCAGCTGGTCGCGGGGGTCGACCGGCACCTCCTCGCGCGAGGTGCTGCCGTCGCCGGCACCCGCACTGTTCCCGGCGCCCGTGGAGGTGCCGGCGTCCCCTCCGGCCGGAGCCGGGCGGCCGAGCTCCACGGGGAACATCCCGTCGAACCACGCCTTGTCGGCGACGTAGCCGGTGGGCCGGCCCTCGACGTCCGGGGCGATCACCATGCCCGCGGTGATCGGCGTCCGGTCCTCCTCGCTCCAGTGCTGCTCGCCGTAGCAGACCAGGGGCGTGCCGTCCTGCGCCTCGGGGGGCTGCGTCGCGTCCGGGTGCTTCAGCACGGCCTTCGCGAACGCCAGGAGAAGGGCCCGGCTGATGCCCGGGACGTTGTTCTGCGTGTACGCCAGGGTGAGGGCGGCGAGGGCACTGCTGGGGGTGCGGCGCACGCCCTTGCGCCCGTCGTTCGCCTCACTGCCCTGGCCAGGCGTGATGAACGGCTGCGGCGCGTGGATCAGCACAGGCGCCATCCGCTGGACCAGGGCGGCCCAGGCACCGGCGTCACCGGCCTCCGCCCCGAGGAACAGCTCCTTGAGCGGCCGGGGGTCCGGCCCGGCGCCCTTCTGGGTCTCCGACGTACCGAAGAAGCCCAGCGCGGAGAGGATGTTGCCCCGGTGCAGGAACAGCTGCGCGACAGCCGCGGACCACAGCCGCGTGCGCGCCTCGGCCGTCTTCGCCCGGATCTGGCTCCACGCCGGCTCCTGCAGTGCTCCCCGCACGATCGGCCAGAACCGCCCCGTGTCGCGGACGGTCCGCCTGCTCGACTTCGGCGTGTTCTCGGGCGGGATCTCGGGAAACACGAGCGCGGTGATGGCCCGCACCGCGATGTCGCGCAGCACGACGGGGGAGACCTCCTCGCCTGCGGGGACGAGCGGTTCGAGCGGATCGAGCGGCCCGTTGGCGGTCAGCGCGTCGCGCACCCCGGCCAGGTCGAGAAGGTCCGCACCGCGGGCGTTGGGGAACGCCTCGGCGAGGGCCGCGTCCAGGACCGACTCCTTGGCATAGGAGTCGACGAGCGTCGCGAACAGGGCGATCAGACGCGCGTCCTCGTCGTAGGGCTGGATGCCGCGCAGGTGGTCGTTGACGTTCAGCGTCCGCAGGACGTGTTCCAGCGCCTCCGGCCTGCTGCAGCCGATCACGATCTCCGCGGACACCGTGGCGATCTTCCCCGCCCGCAGCGACGGGTCGGTCAGCTCCGTTTCCGGCTTGGCAGCGTCCTGGTTGAGCCGGGTGGAGATCCGGTTCAGGATTTCCCGCAGACTCAGCAGCAGCAGCCCGGGGTCGGTCTTCTCCTTCGGCAGGGACACCAGGGACTGGGGCATTCCCGTCACCAGGTGCTCCGGACGTACGCGGAAGACGTCCAGACGAGCCAGCGCCCGGTTGTTGCCGGTCACGGCGGCCAGCCGCCACGGCTTCGACACCGTGCCGTCGGAGTTGGTGATCTGCCACTGCTGAAGGACGTTCATGCCCTTGGAGAGCTGGCCCGCGTCCACCAGGGACTCCACCAGGTCGTACCCGCGGGTCCTGCCGGCACGCTCCAGGCTCGCGGCGGCGTAGCGCTGCAGGTGGACGGCCACCGCGTACGGCTGCTCCGCCAGGACGAGCGCCGCCTTCGGCTCCCCCTCCTCCTCCGCGGAGCGGACCACCGGGCGCGGCCTTCGGTTGCCCAGGGCGGCGAGGAGGACCTGACGCCTGTCCTCAAGCTCGTTCACGAGGCGAAGGGCCTCCTGGTGCTTCTGCGTGGCCGCCGCCAGCGCCTGCGCGGTGTACGACTCGTCTCCCGGCGCGCGACGGCAAGCCTCCACCTCCTTCTCGGCGGACTTCGCGGCCTTCTGGGCCTCTTCCAGCGCCACCTCGGCGGCGACGAGGTCCTCGACGCGCTGGTTGGCCTCCGGGACGGGCGGCGACCAGGCGGGGACGGTGCGGTCGTTGAGGTGCCACGGGGCAACCGCGGCGCCGTGGACGTCGCACATCAGCAACAGCACCTGGTCGGCGCCGGCCTGCACGAGCCGGTGGGCTGTCGGCTTGAGAACCTTCCTGCCGCGCTGGGTGGAGATCAGGTTCTTGATCTCGGTGTCCGGGAGAGCGGTGGCGAGACCCTCGGTGATCGCCTGCCGGGGAGGCGGTACTACCTCCAGGTCCGCGCAGGTGTTCTCGACGGCGTCCGCAAGGCGCTCACCCCAGATGGGGGTGCCGATGTAGGGGTAGATGCCGTCAGGCCGTTTCGTGGCCATGGTGTCGTCCTTCCACCCGGCCGTGCCGGGCGAGCACAAAGCCCCCGCGTCTCGGGAGCGTGACACGCGCCCGAGCGCCGAAGCCTCGTGCCGGCAAGGTGTGAACCGGCACCCGTGAACTGAGGTGCGCGGAACTCCCTGCCCCGTACGGTCCACCTGCCAACGCCCGAAGAACGATCAACCCGACAGCGCCATGGGGGCGCTTGGGAATCTCGCAGCTTGCTCCTGCTCCGCCGGAAGCGGCATGAGGCGGACACCGGTGATGGGCCACCGACGTGCACCACGAAATCTGGCACCGGCATCGGCGGCCCGGCGAACCGAAACGGCAGGGTTCACCAGATCGGGTGGGCCTACCCGCATGAAGCCCCAGCGCAGACCGAGTTGAGGTATTGGCTGGGTATCGAGGGGCAGGACCGTCAGGGGCGCACGTCTCCTGCCGGGCTGCCGTCTCCCCGCCGACCACGCAGTACGTGTGCGGGGCCACTCCGGTGTCCGGAGTGGCGCAGGGACAATGACGTCGTGACCTTGACCGGAGAGAAGTACACCCAGCTCAACCAGAACGAGCCGACCTCGGACAGCGCCGGCGGAGGGCGCTGGATCGCCTGCGACGAGTCCGGGTGGGATGGTGAGCAGCTCGTCGGTCGGCAGCGCCGCTTCCTTGTCTTCGCGTCCGTCGCCATCGACGACGCCGAGGCGGCCCCAGTGATCAGCGCCCTCCGGGAGCAGGCGCGGATCCAGCAGGCCCGGGAGCTGAAGTTCCACCTGTTCAAGGGCCGTGAGGAGCGGTGGTCCCTGCTGAAGAATCTGTGGGGTCCGGCCGGTGCACTGCACGACCGCTGCTCGGTGTACGTGGTCGACAAGGAGTACGCCGTGGCAGCGAAGGCGATCGATCTGCTGCTGGAGGAGAAGGCGCACGCCGAAGGGCGGAACCTGTACGCCGGAGGCAAGGCACGCGCCATGGCTCGGACACTGGCGCTCCAGGGACCGCGTGCCCTTCCGGACGCGCTGTTCGATGCGCTGATGTCCGCGTTCGTGGCCCTGGCTTCCCAGCGCGCCCTGGGACGGGAGGAAGCCGCACTGGAGGCGTTCTTCGCAGCGGTCGACCAGGCATGGGGCGCCTCGCGGCGGCGGCCGGTAACTGAGGTGCTGGCCCAGGTGCGCTCCACCCGGCCGTACGCGGCGGCCCTCCACCAAGAGGACTCCCCGTTCCCGTCGCTGGAAATGCTTATCCCAGCGGTGACTCAGACAGCCCGCCGATGGGGAAACCACCTCGGGCTCGTCAGTGTCCTCACCGATGAACAGCGCGTATTTACCGACGACGCCCTGCGCACCGTGCTGCAGTACGCCACCAGTCCAATAGGCATGACCCTCCTGACCCGCGAGAGGGGTGCTCCTGTGAAGACCGTGCTCCGCGGCTCTTCCGCCGACCACCCGTCCCTACAGCTGGCCGACCTGCTGGCGGGGGCCGCAGCGGCCGTGACCGAACGCCACGTAGGCAACCCCTCCCCCGCCGCCGAGGGGCTGTGGCCGGTCATCGTGCCCTTGGTCGAACAGAGTTCGTTGATGCCCTACGACAACCCGGGCCTCCAACTCGCCAGGCTCGAAGCCCGTCGCATGCGGCGGGCCAGGTAGCACCAGCAGGGCAACTCCGGGCGAGAAGGTTGCCGCCTTCGGCGTGCTCGTGGAAGGAGACGGTGTCGGCGCCGGACGGGGGTCCGAGGACCTTGCGGCCCAGGGGGTTGCGGTAGAAGAGGGACGAGCCCTGCGGCCGTCGGAGGCTCCTGCCCAGCCGGTGTTCTCGGCGTGCGCCTGTTCCCAGTAGAAGTCCACGGCCGCAGGGCCGGTGCGAGTGAGCCAGTAGAGGCCGGCGGTGGTCAGCAGGTTCTAAGCGGCGCAACATAGCGCGGGATCGCCGGTTACCCAAACCGGCGATCCCGCGCACCATTGATAGTCCACCGCCACGCCCTGCCCGCCCATCGAAAGGCATCTCCCGACGATCACAGAGCAACCGCGAATCGCACACGTCCCGGAGGCCGGCTTGCGATCACGCAGCCGCGTAGCTCGCGTGGAACAGATCCTGTGCCCGCTCCACGTCCTTCGGCGTACGCAGTTGCACCTCCAGGTCACCCGTCCCGTGGTGACCGAGACCGGAGACATCCCGCGTGAAGCCCGGCACAAGGTCGATCTCCTTCGGGTCGACCTTCAGGTAGACCAGGAGCTTGCTCCGCTGCGGCGGACACACGCAGGCGAAGTTTCGCAGCCGCTGGTACGCCCGATACGTCTTGCGCTCGACGCGGTTCACCCCGTCCCCGAGCCCGAGCAGTGCCTCGTCGACCGCGCTCACCAGCTCCATCATCGACGTACCCTGGACGTTGACCGCTTGGGCAACCGCCTGCCGACGCGCTCGGCGGGCCACCGGCACGCCGCCGCTGACTGACGCCACGGTCTCAAGCCCGACCAGTTCGCTGCCGAAGATTCGGTAGCGGACCAGGTCGATCGAACGCCGGTGCTCGCGCACGGCGTGCACGTCGTAGCGGGTGAAGTCGCCAGCGATGCAGATCAGGCGCGGGCCGCTCCAGAGCACCTGGGACGCGGCCGTAGCCCCGAGCCGGTCGCGGACCAGGTGCTCGAACTCGGCTCGGTGGTCCACCAGCCAGCTGAGATAGAACAGGCCCTGGTTGATGACGCCGGCGTCGACCCCTCGCTTGTACTCGACGATGACCGGCGATCCGTTCTCGTCCAGTCCCAGCGAGTCGATCCGGCCACCGTGCACCGGCCCGGTGGTGTACTCGCTCGCCAGGAACCGGACCCCCAGCAGCGTCTCCATGTGAGCCTCGACGAGACCCTGCACATCTGCCTCGACCTCAGCCAGGCGCGACATGACCTCGGTCACTTCGTCTTTCGTGTTGAACAGCCTCAGCCCCGACACCGTCCTCTCTCCGATTACGGGGATGCAACGCCGGACGGTGATCGAATTGTTTCCGTATGGGCCTTCGGAGCCGTGAAGATTCCGTGAGACCCTACGTACGGCCCGGCGGGGCGCTCGCGTCCCACGGCTCCCCAGGGGTCTGCTGCCTCCACATACGCCCCACAGGCCGCCGGGACGAGCGCCTGAGCCCTGGGTTTTCGCAGGTCAGCTCCCGTAGCTCAGTGGATAGAGCAGGCGCCTTCTAAGTACTTGGCGCACCTCGCACAACTCCGAGAGCCAGTTACCGCACCCACCCCACAGCAAGCCGTTGCCGAGTGAATCCGACACGGAAAGGAAGGATGCCGGACCTCCGGCCGAAATAGATCGCTTTCACGTTCGATTTCGAGGCATTGTCAGTGCCGTGTCCTAGCGTGAATTCCCTGTCGAGGGAATGGTGTTGGGAGGGCTCTCAGTGTTCTTTGGCGAGTCATCTGCGGCGTACGAGAGCATCACGTCGCGGATGAAGGCGCTGGCCGTGGTGCGGCCGCTATTGGCGCTCGACGACAGTCCGGCGAAGCGGGAGCGAGGCTGGGAGGGGTACCGGCTGGCCGAACTCGCCCTGGCGGCGATTGACTTCGTGACGCTGCGGATAGGGGCGCGGACGGCAGTTCGACAGGAAGCCGTCGTGGAACGGGTAGCTGAGTCTGCGGCGCTCCAGGTTCCCGGGCGGGCGGGTACCGAGTATCGGGAAGTCGCGCGCTGGCTGGTGGAACGCCTGATCAACACCGAGAGACACGACCGGTGCTTTCGGCACAAGATCGGCAGCGTGACGGGCGACGGCTTCGTCGTCAGGGAGTTTCCGTTCCAGATCCTCAAAGACGTGCCGGACGAAGCCGGGCAGGCTGCGCTGACCGTTACTGATGCGGCCATCACGGTGCTCGTCCATGCGGTCGATGTGGACATCGCGTCCGAGCAGATCGCGGCGGAGGCCAAGTTAGCCGCGTTGCTAAAGCGCGCGCGGATCGGTGAGGCATGGCAGGCCGCCCGCGCCGCCCATGTCCAGAGCATCCGGTACGCGAAGGAGCTGCTGGACCGCATGGAGGAGATGAAACGCAACGTTCGGGCCGTCGACTGGGAAGCGGATCTTGAGGGCCCGCTGGAGGAGGCGCAAGAGCACGTTGAGGAGAGGTCTCGGGCGGAGACTCAGCTGAAGGCACAGGTGGCGCAACTGCTCGAGGTCACGGAAGAGGAACACAAGCGGCAACAGCTAGAAGCACTGGATGCGCTGATCGAGGATTGTCTACAGCGGCACTTGATGCTCATCGACATGCTGCTCAGGGTGGTTCCTGAGTTCCGGCGCCAGCAGGACCGGCAGATCTTCGTACCACCCGTGGTCCATACACGGGTGCATCTGCGCAGCCAGCTCCTGGAGCCGACGCTCGAGCTCAGCATCGAGGACAGCGAGCGGCCCCTGGAGACGTTCGTGCGCGGGGTGCTGGGTCCCGTCCGCCCGAGGGTTATGTACCTGCCGGACTACTTCGAGGCCCTCACGCGGATGCCGGAACCGGCCGAGGTTGAGCTGGTCGCAGTGGGTGCATCGGACGACTGGGAAAACACGTCCGATCCACCGAGGTTCGACGACGCGCAGCATGCATGGGTGGACAGGCTGCTTTCGGGTGTCCCCGGGGAGGGCGTGCGGCTGTCTCGGCTGCTCGAGCGTGCCCGTCAGTGGGGCGACGGCAGAGGGCCAGGTGACGACACTGACCATCTGCTGGCTATGGAGACCGCGCATCGTTTTCGGCATATCCCCGTCGCCGAGCTGGCGCGCGGTAGGGAAGCCGTCGTTGTCGTGGATGACGGGACTGAGTTGGACGACCCGGTTTTCGGTGGAAGCGACTTCCTGCTGTTGCCGGCCGTGGGTAAACCGGTCTCCGACAGCGTTGATGCGGCCCCGAACACGCAACCGCCCCATTCACCAGAGTTTGTTCCCCGCACCACGAGCGACGATCTGGAGCCGAGTGCATGACGCAGTACGACGATGTTGCCGCAGCAGCCCGGATGGTGGCTCTGGCTATGACACGCGGCAAGTCCCCAGCACGTTCTGGAGAGTACGCCCACCTCGTGCGGCGGTTCGAAACGGAACCGGACTTCGCCCAGCTGGTGCGGAAGGTCGCGCAGGGTTTTGACCTCACGGTCCGGGAGGTGCACCCGCAGGCGGGGCTGGTCCTGGCAACCACGACCGAGACGGCCTTCGCCGTCTCGATCAGCGACCTCGTGCCGAATGCGGAGAACCGGCCGCTATACCTGCTCGCCCACCTGGCCATCGCGTCGCGAGCCTTCCCTCGTCCGGAGGACTTGGACGACGACGAGCACGTCGCCCGGGTATCGATGCAGAAGGTCGACGAAGACGTCAGGGCCTATGCGACCGTCCTTGAGCGCCGTGCTGCAGCCGCCGACGAGGACACTGACCCGCCAGCCGGCAGCCCCGGGCTGGAGGGATTGTGGCGGGCCTACCTGCGTCGAAACCCCACCGGTCGTACGGACAAGGACAGGACTCCTCGCTCGGCGACCTACGCGCTGGTGAGGAGGGCGTTCGCGCATCTCGAGCAGCGCGGATTCGTCCGCGCGACCAGTGAGGAAGAGGGCGGCACCTACGCCACCAACGTCCTGTACAGGCTGCACATTCGTGACCAGGCAGCCCGGGAAATGCTCCAGGAATTGGCCGCCCTGGGCATGGCTGCCTTGCCGCATCACGATGCGCCACTCCCATCCGAGGCTCCGAAGCAGCCTGACGCTACCGACCACGGCATGCTCCTGGACTCCGCCCCAGCCACCTGACGCCATCGCGATGTAAGGACCCCTCTCCATGTACGAGTTGAACCGCATCCTCCTGCGCAACTTCGGGCCGCTCGATGCCCGCTACGAAGACGTGAACCTGGACTTCTCTGGCGTGGGCCCCCTGGTTGAGACAGCATCCCTGATGCCGACGCCCGGACACGTCACGCAGCGGCCCTCGCCGGCCAGTCTGGTCATGCTCCAGAACGGCGGCGGCAAGGGTGTGCTGCTGACCGGCATCACCTGCACCACAATCCCGCTGCGTCACCATGACCCGGAGGAGCTGCGGAGCTTCGTCGTTTCTCCGGCTCAGCCCTCCCATATCGTCCTGGAGTGGGCTGATGCCCGGACTGGGAGGCTCTTGGTCACCGCGCAGATCCTCGCGCCCGAGGGCGATGGCAAGCTCAAGCGCCGCTTCTACAGCTTCCACCCAGGTGCCGCCCTGTCCGCGGACGATCTCCCTTTCCACCGTGATGGTCACTGGCTGCCGTTCGACCACTACTACAACGAGCTGAGCGAACTGCAGGCCACGGTCGAGGCGTTGGAACTTCAGATCGTGGACGGGCAGGAGAAGTGGGAGAAACATCAGGCCGGTCTGGGTCTCGAACCTGGCCTCTTCGACGTCCAGCGCAAGATGAATGCCACCGAGAGCGGGGCGGCCGAGGCGTTCACCACCTCCAGTGCGGCAGCGTTCGTCCAGTGGCTCCTGGAGAAGGCCAACGACGACGACAAGTACACCAGCCTCGGCAGTACCTTCGAGACCTATGCCAGCGCCCACGACCAGCGCGAGAAACTGGTCAAGGAGCGGGAGTTCGCGCTGACCATGGAGGAGATCTGCGCCCGTGTGGCCGAGCGGTACCACGAACACACCAACCAGCAGCGCGAGGCTGGGCAGGCCAAGGTCAGCCTCACCGCACTTGCCGCAGGGCTGATGCGTCGGCATCAGATCCTCACCGCCGCGGCACAGGCCACCACAGGCACCGTTAATGCTGCGTACCAGGCACATGAAGCAGCCAAGAATGAACTGGACTTCACCAATGCACGTATGGCGCATGTGCGTTGGGCCACTTGCGGTATCGAGCTGGACGAATCAGCTGAGGAACAGAAGCGAGGCACCGCGACAACGCAACGGCTGGAAGACCGCCTTGCGGGCTGGCGCAGTGTCCCGGTCGCTGTGCGTCACGCGGCTGCTCAGGAGCGCCACAGCCGCATGCAGCGGTCCCTCTCCGAAGCCGAGGAAACAGCCGCCCCCTATGTGCAGGCGTGTGATACCGCCGCGGCAGTGCTGCGGGCTGGCTATGCGGCGGCTGAAACGCAGGCGCGCGCCGTGGCCGGCAATCTGGAGAGGGAGATCTCCGAGTCTCGCAGCAAGATCCAGCAGTGGCGCGAGCGAAGCGACTCGCTCCACAGGCATGCCGGTACGGCTGAGGGAGAGCAGCGCCAGTTGCGCCGTCAGGTGCAGGACTTCGAAAAGCAGCTGCGCACCGCACGGGACGAAGAACAGGTGCAACCCGGCGAAAGCGCCGCGGACGCCGCCTCCCGGATGGACGGCGAAGCTGATCACCACGGCCAGCTCCGTGTAGAGGCCAAGAAGGCACAGGATGAGGCCCGCAGCCGCCAGACACAGGCATATCAGCAGCTGCCTGCACTGCAGGAGCGGGCTCTCGATGACCGCCGCGCAGCAGAAGCGGCCGAAGCTGAGACCGACCGGCTACGCCTCCGCTCCGAGTCCGTGCGCCGCCACCCCGTGACTGCGGAACTGCTTGAGCTCGGCCTCGAAGACCTACAAGACGGCGATGCCCTGACCTGGCTCGCCGACCACTGCGCAGCCCTGCAGAGCTTGATCGAGCGGAAGATCTCCGCTCTGGACGGTGCGCTCAGGCGGACACAGCTCCAGCACAGCGCCGATGAAGAACTCCTCGCCGCCCTGGACACCAGCGACGGCCTCCTGCCCGCCACCAAGGAGGTCCGCACCCTGTGTGCCGACCTCTGTGCCCAGGGCATCGACGCCGTCCCCGGCTGGCAGTGGCTGCGCGACAACGTCCCGCCGGACGATCACCAGCGCCTCATCAACGACCACCCGGACCTGGTCGGCGGCATCATCGTAGGCGGCGGCCCCGCAGCGCTGGATCAGGCGCAGCGTCATCTGGAGCACAGCCGTCCCCTGCCCGCGGCGGCCGTCGCGGTAGGAACCGGGGAACGGATGCTGACGCCGGTACCCGACACAGGCGGCCGGATGGTGCCCGAGCCGACCCCGGCCCTGCATGACGAACAGGCTGCGGCACTCGAACGAGCCGAGGTTGAAGCACGCCTGGCGGCCTCCGCGCAGGCACTGGATGAGCTCGGTGAACGCATCGGTGTAACCCGCGACCTGGGCAACAAGATCACGTACTGGCTGGACGAGATCGGCCCCGTGAGCGTAGAGGTCCGGCTCGAACAGCTCCAGGAGCTCCGGACGGCAGCGCAGGCATCCCAGGCCAGCCTTGAGGTCGCGCGTGCCAGCGCCGCACAGCATGACGATGCCGTCACCGCTGCCGAGGAAGTCTACACACAACAGGAAACGGCTCACCGCGAGGCCGCTGAGGCCGCGCAGGCGATGCGCCGCCTCACAGAAGCCGAGGCAAAAGCCAGCCAGGCGCGCGACCGGATCACTGCGCTCGAGGAAGAAGCTCAGCAGCGTCAGCGCGAACTCGAGGAGC
This sequence comes from Streptomyces nymphaeiformis, assembly GCF_014203895.1. GTDB lineage: Bacteria > Actinomycetota > Actinomycetes > Streptomycetales > Streptomycetaceae > Streptomyces > Streptomyces nymphaeiformis. Next base: position 443,405 of record NZ_JACHJY010000007.1, read on the forward strand.
TGGGCGAGAAAGAGGAGACCGCCCACAGCGACATCGCACGCATGACCCAGGCGGTGGAAGCCGCCGTCCAGCAGGCCCAGAGCCACGCCCAGGCGCGAAAGAAGGTCACCGCCACGCCCGAGGCCGAGCAGGCTCAGCACACCAAGGGAGCGCCCTGCGAAGCGCTCACCGTCCTCCAGCACCGCTACGAGCAGGCAGTCGAGGACCTGCGCAGTGTGGACATCGGAGAAGACCAGCGTCAGCGTGCCAAGGAAGCAGATGACGCCCTGCGCGCCTGCCAGGACGAATGGGCGCAGGTCCCTGACCGGGTCAAGCCCTTCGCCCAGGAATACAGCCGTTCTCCCGCCGCGGCGGATGACGTCCAGCGCGACGCCGTACAGCGCGATCTAGGCCAACAGATCATCAGCCTCCAGGACCAGCTACGGCGCCTTCGGGACAAGGAGAGCCGTCTCAAGGAACGACACCGCACGCTCGCCACCGCAGCACAAGCCATCAGCGCTCAAGACCTCGCCGAGTGGACCCCACGCTCCCTCGTAGAGGCTTACGACCTGACCGCCCGCGCCGAACACGCCCAGGCGGAGGCCCAGCAGGCCGAACGCGGCGTCGGCGAGGAGTACAACGCGGCCCGCAGGCAGCAGAGCCAGCACACTCTCGAACTCGACGCCTTCGGTCACGTCCTAGCACGCTTGGATGCCACGATCGAACAGCTCGGCATTCAACCCGCGGCGGACCCCTACGAAGGCACCGCCGATGCGGCCGAACCCGCCGTACGGCAAGCCACCGCCCGCTACGAAGACGCCCGGAGCAAGCTCACTAGCACCGAGCGCCGCGTCGAAGACAGCGTGTCCTTGCTCAAGGACCAGGCTGGCGACGTCCGCTTCGAACAACTCGACATCCCTCTGCGCAACCAGATCTCGGCTCTCGACCGGCGGCACATCCCCGCCGCCGCCCGAGAGTGGACTACGGCTTTGCACCACGCTGCCGCAGCCCTGACAACCCAGCTCGAAGGCATGAGCAAGGCGCGCGAGGCCCTTGTGTCCCAGCTCAGCGGCTTCGTCACCGAACTTCTCCAGCAAGTGGACCAAGCAAGCCGGTTCTCCCTCTTCCCCGACGGTCCCACGCCCTGGGCAGGGCAGCGCTTCCTCACCATCCGCTACAGGAAGCCCGAACCGTCCGTGCTCACCGCCCATATGCGCGAAACCATCGACAACCTCGCCGCCAACCCGCGCACCCGCAAACTCAAAGGCACTGAGGTGGTTATGCGCTGCCTGCACGCAGCCGTTCCCCGCTTCACCGCCGAGGTCATGAAACCGAACGCCACCCAACGGATCGAACGCGTGCCCGTCGAGAAGATGAGCAAGATCTTCTCCGGTGGCCAGGAACTAACTGGCGCCATCCTGCTCTACTGCGCCCTCGCCGCGCTGCGCACTTCCCCCGGCCCCCGCAGCCGCACCCGCCACGGCGGACTGCTCCTCCTGGACAATCCCATCGGCCGCGCCAACGCCCCTTACCTTGTCGACATCCAGACCCAGATGGCGGCAGCCCTCGGCATCCAGCTCATCTACACCACCGGCCTGAGCGACGAATCCGTCACGGCCCGATTCCCCGCCACCATCCAGCTGCGCAACGACGCCGAAGCCCGCACCGGCCTCTCCCGCATCCGCCTCGACGACCGCGTCCGTAACGCCCTCATCCCCACCCCTCGGACCGCCCCGGACACCCACGGGCCCGAAGCAAACGGATACCTCAGCTCCGCACGCCTGTACACCAAGGGGGATACGGACCGATGACGACGCCCACCCCCGAGCAGCTGCCTCGCCTCTCACCAGGCGCCGCCCGCCTCAGTGCTGCACTGCACGCTCGCGCCGAGAAGGCCATCGTGCCGCGCGCCATGGTGATGGAAGCCTTCACCGCGGCCCTCCCCGGCACCGCCCGCGGTGAGGACTCCCGCACCGCATTGGCCACCCTGCTCGAAGAACTCTCCGACGCCGGCACCCTGCGACTCCCGCACGGCCAGAGGCACAAATGGGACGCAGGCCGTCCCGCCCTGCCCGAGCAGATCCGGTTGCCCGCAGTCGCCCCCCGCAGGCCCGCTTCTTCCGCCACACGGCGCTCCTACCGCCCTGAACTCGACTGGGCCCACACGGCGTACCTCACGTCCGCTCACCACGAAGACCTGGCCCTCATCAACCGATGGTTCCGCGACACCAGCAATCGTCCGGAACATCGCGTACCGATCCCCCTGCGCGAGCGCTCGTACGAAATCTTCCAGGACGAGAAGCGCCTCGATGGTCTCCTCTCCGGTGCGCTCTTCGCCCCCGGCCGCCTTACCCTGGAACAGCTCGGCACCTTTCGCGAACCACCGCCCCTCGCCTACCGACTTCTCGGCGACGGAGACACCCTCCTGGTCGCCGAGAACAGCGACACCTACTCCACGCTCCGAGACCTGCTCACCCGGAATCCCGGGCGCGCCAAAGCCGTGGCCTTCGGCTCCGGACGAGCCTTCGAAGCCTCCATCGAAACGGTCAAAGAGATCCGTGGAATCCAACGGATCGTCTACTACGGCGACCTGGACGCTGAAGGGCTGTCGATTCCCGCCCGTGCCTCAGTAACAGCCACGCAGTGCGGGCTGCCCTCGGTCGAACCCGCCTCCGCGTTGTACGACCTCCTCCTGAGCCACGCCTCAGCCCCGGGTCAGATGGTTTCCGATGAGCGGGCCCACACGCTTACGGCGTGGCTGCCGCCCAGACTGCGACAGAGGACTCATGAGGTACTGCTGTCGGGCCGCCGCATTGCACAGGAAGCCACCAACCGTAACCAGTTGGCCAGCGACGCCACGTGGTGCCCTTGAGTTCATCGGGAGACCGCGAGTATCTCCAGGCAGGCGTCCGCCGGCAGGCGTCCGGGGCACGGGTGACGCCTCGGCGGGCGAGGCGGCAGCAGCGGGAACGGTGCATTCCCACAGGCCATCAAGCACAAGATCATCCGAGACGCAACACTACGCCGCCGCCAAGACCCTGCACCGAACTCATTCTGAAACGATCAGTGAGCGTTTTCAGCGCTGCCTCTCCAAGGTGAGGACAGCTTTGGTGATGACGGTCATGCGGTCCTACCTTGTTCGTGGGTTGGACGGGCCGTCGTAAGGTCCAGAGGCCCAGAGACACCAGGTATGGCTTTCATGCGGTTGCCCTCGATGGTTCCCCTAACCTGGCCGCCCGGTGTCTCACGACGACTCGGCCGCTGATTAGGAGCTGCGAACGCCTGCAGGCGGATCGCTGAGTAGGACCACGCCGGCGAGGTCGTCCGGGAGGACAGAGCGTCATCGAACGACCGGAGGAACTGGTGGCCCAGATCTGGGCAGGTACGGACATTGGAAAGACCCATCACCACTGCGTGGTCCTGAACACCGAGGGCGAACGACTGCTGTCGCGGCGTGTCCTGAACGACGAGCCGGAGCTCCTGGGCCTGCTCACCGATGTGCTGGCCCTCGACGAGGACGTGGTCTGGGCGGTCGATGTCGCCGACGGCATGGCCGCACTGTGGATCAGCGTGCTGCTCAACCACGGCCAGCACCTCGTCTACATACCCGGCCTGGCGGTCAATCGGGCTTCGGCCGGCTACCGGGGCATGGGCAAGACCGACGCCAAGGACGCCACCGTCATCGCCGACCAGGCCCGGATGCGCCGGGACCTGACGGTCCTGCGGCCGGACGACGAGCACGCCATTGAGCTGCGGGTCCTCACCAGCCGCCGGAGCGACCTGAACGCCGACCGCACCCGCCGGATCAACCGCCTCCGCGGCCAACTCGCCGGCATCTTCCCGGCCTTGGAACGGACTCTCGACCTGGGCAACGCAGGGCCGCTGATCCTGCTGAGCGGTTACCAGACCCCCGCCGCCCTGCGCCGGACCGGCGGGAAACGGCTGGTGACCTGGCTGCGCAACCGCAAGGTCCGCAACCCCGAAGCCCTGGCCGAGGCCGCCCTCGAAGCGGCCGAGCGACAGCACACCGCCGTCCCCGGGGAGAAGATCACCGCGCAGGTGATCCACACCCTGGCCAGGGAGGTGATGAGCCTCAACGAGCAGATCGCCGAGATCGACAAGCTCATTGCGGCCCGGTTTCGCGACCACGGACTCGCCGAAGTGATCTCCAGCATGCCCGGCATCGGCCCCCTGCTGGGCGCCGAGTTCCTCGCCGCCACCGCCGGTGACATGACCCGCTACGGCACCGCCGACCGCCTGGCCAGCCTTGCCGGAGTCGCCCCGGTTCCCCGGGACTCCGGCAACATCAGCGGCAACCTTCACCGGCCCAGGCGCTACCACCGCGGACTGCAGCGCGTCTTCTACACCTCCGCACTCATCAGCATCCGCAACTGCGACGCGTCGCGCCGGTTCTACGAACGCAAACGCGCCGAAGGTACGCGGCACATCCAGGCCGTGCTCGCCCTGGCCCGCCGACGCGTGAACGTCCTGTGGGCCCTCATCCGTGACGGACAGTGCTACCAAAGCGACCTCCCCGTCACTGCTGCGGCTTGACAACATCATTAGGAGGTTGGGGCTGCTGCGCGATCCTCGGAAGATCTGCCAGGACTTCAGCCGTGCCATGCTGCGTTCGACCGGTGCCCTCGCTGCGGCCAGGGATCGTTTGACGGTGCGCTGAGTGAGGTAGTTGACCGCCCGGTGGCCGTTTCTGGACAGGCCGGAGCTTCCGGCATCGTGCCGACGAGTCCACCGGCTGCGTCAGGCCGAACCCTTCAGCTGATGACAGGGGAGGCGATGACTACGGTGACGTCAGCGCCCTCGGTGCCGGTGCGGTACGTGTGGGGGACGTCTCCCGCGAAGGCGAGGAGGTCGCCGGCGCGCAGGTCGGTGAGGGTGTCGGTGGGGCCGGCGGTGAGATGGCCGAAGGCTACGAATAGGTGCTCGATGGTGCCGGTCGCGTGCGGCACGCCGTCCAGGTGCGTGTCGGGAGGCATCCGCAGCCGCCAGATCTCCAGGCTGTTGCCGCTGCTGATGCGGCGCAGCAGCTCTCGTCCGACCTCCCCGTCCGTCAGATCGGTGCCGGGGACGAACACCGGGCCCGGGTCGGTGTCGCGGGCGAGGAGATCGGTCAGCGGAATGCGCAGGGCGATCGCGAGGGCGTCGAGGGTGTCGATGGTCGGGTTGCCCCGCCCGCCCTCCAGCTGTGACAGCGTCGCCTTGCTCAGCCCCGCCCGCCGTGCCAGCTCCGCGCCGCTCATGCCGCGCTGCTCCCGGCGCCTGCGGATCTGCGCCCCGATCGCGATGGCGGTACTGCTGGCGGGACGGCGGTCGCCGGGTGGCGGTGGTGTCATGGGAAATCCCGGTGGACGGCGCTGTAGGAGACGCGGATCCGGCCCTTCTTGACCTTCAGCGTCGGCAGGACGATATCGGCAAGGTCTCCGAGGCTCCGCACGTGGGTCCCCCCGCACGGCGCGGAGTGTAGACCCGCCAGATGCACGATACGGCGTCCCTCGGCGTCGTACTCCCAGGTCACGGGCGCGTCTTCCGCGATGGCCTTGGCGACGTACGTCCGCAGCGCCTCGGTCGCTTCCTCCCGGCCCTCCGGGGTGTCGAGGCGTGGGTCGGGCCGTGCCGCGGTGAACTCGATCCGGGCCTGCCCCGGGAAGTGGGTGTTCGCGGCGTGCGTCCAGCCCTGGGCCCGCCCGGCCGCCTCGATGGGGTGGCCGGCGGTGTGCAGCGCCGCGTACGTCCTGCGCGCGGCCAGGTCGATGCGGACCTCGACCGACTGTCCGACCGTGAAGTCCGGCAGCGGGAGGTCGCCGGCGGACCGGGCCACGACGAGTCCGGCGTCGTGGTCCCGCGCCGGGACGATCTCGTGGCCGTCGACCCATCCGCGGTCGGCGGGCTGTCCCCCGCCCTGCGGATGGAACAGGCAGTACTCGACCGCCACCCACGGCACCCCGTCCCGCTCACCCGTGGCCGCGACCCCGGGCCTGCGCTTCGCACGTGTCCGCGTAGTACACGGGAACCTGAACAGGGCTCTCAAATGAGTGAACTATACGTTCACTGTAACGAACGCTGAGCATGATCGAGCGGCCGTAGACTTTCCGGTGTTCCGCCAGGGAGGGCACATGGGCAACAGCGGGGGTGCGGCCACGCACTCGGGCGTCGACTTTCAGCAGCGCATCGCGGCGTACGCGATGGCCCACATGCTCTGTGGGCTCGAGTTCGCGGCCTTCGGGCGCGCCGCCGCCACCGAGATCACGGAGCTGCGCTTCGAGACGGCCGACGAGATCGACGACCTGGTCGTCGTCGGCCCGGACAGGCGGCTCTTCGTGCAGGCCAAGAATACGCTGAGCCTGTCCGATGCCCCCGGGTCGGAGTTCGGATCCGTCCTCGCCCAGTTCGTCGCGCAGTACGTGTCGGACGACCGGCCCGGCGACGTCTACGTCCTCGCCACCTCGCAGGGGGCGTCCGGCCGGATCCGCAAGGAACTACGGAAGGTCACCGACGCCGCCCGACTCAACGCGGCCGGCGGACAGAGCCTGCCCCTGACCGCTCCCGAACAGGACGTCCTGACGAAGACCCAGGACATCATCCGATCCCACTACCTCGCCCGAACGCGGAAGGACATCACCGAACTCGACCTCCAGCGGATCATGGCGAGGATCCACGTCAGCGCCCTGGATCTGGCTGAGGGCGGTTCGCAGGAGTCGGCGATCCTCCTCGTCCTCGGCAGCAGGGTCACAGTCCCCGCCAACCTGCTCTGGGCCAACATGATCGCCTTCGGCGTGTCGCTCGCACGCGACCGGCACGCCCTCGACGTCGCCGCCGTGCAGGACCGCTTCGGCACGTACCTGGGCCCCTCGTCCCAGGACCAGCCAACACCCGCCCCCGGTCCGATCACCGCCGAGCTCGTGGCCGATCTGCCCTTCGGGTGGGACGTGGTGCTGGCCAAGTCCCCTTATCCCGAGTGCGACTTCATCGTCACCGACATCATGCGCTTCGACGAGGCGGGCGCGAAGCGCCACACGTTCTCGGCGGGTCAGGTGTTGATCGGCGGGCGCGAGCCGTGGGAGGTGGTCGGACGCTGGTCCACCTGGGCGGGGTGCGACCGGCACGTGGAAGCCCACGCCGACGACTACGAGGACAAGAGGGTGGCGGTTCTCGCCGCCGACCTCCCGCAGGATCCGAACCAGTCGGCCGCCGCCCTGGCCCACGCGGCCCACTGCGCCCGCCTCGCCGCGGCGCACGAGGACCCTTACGCCTGCCGGCACTGCGGCGACCCGATCTCCGAGGACGGCGCACCGCTCGTCGAGATCGACGAGGAGGGACAGCCGGAGGACGTGGGCCTGGTCCACCAGGCGTGCCTCACGCCGACCGACCGTGTACTCGGCCTGGTCGACGCGGCGATCTTCCGGAATCACCATCGTCTGCGGAACTTCGATTACGCCGGGTGGCTGGCAGCTCTCCGAGGAGGACAGGGGATGTTCGGAGCTCTCGCGGAGTCCCAGGTCAAGCATGGTCCGATCCTGTGGAAGTCCGCGTACGACGACTTCTCCCTCGGCAAATGGTGCGTCCGGATGATCCTGGAGGACGGCGGAACCACCTACACCACCGACCGGGGTCAAGTGCCGCGCATGTCCGCGGACAGGGCCGCGCAGGAGGCCGAGAAAATGAACCGCGCGCTGGCCGAGGCGCGGGAGAAGGGTGACCCCCTCTGCTACACCCCGAGCAAGGCCGAGTGGGGCTCCTACTCGCGCCTGCTGGCGCAAGGACACGATCCGATTCCCTGCACGAACGCCGAGGTTGTGCCGTACACCCGGGCCATCGGAGAGGCGTACTCCACCTGCGAGCGCTACTACACCCCTCTGGCATACCTCGTAGACGCCGAGACGGGGGAGCCCGTGGTTGTCGAGGGCGTGATCTCCCTGCTCACCGACCCGTGGAACCTCGGCTCTTTCCTTAAGAACTGGGAGCGGGCGGGCATCGAGCTGCCGGAGTTCACCGTGTCGGCGCTCCTGACCGACGAACAGTTCGACCGCTTCGTACGGCTGACCATGACGCGGGGCCAGGGCGTGATCGTCGACCCCAGACTGGCGCTCGACGGTTCCCTGGTCAGCGGCTTCTGGGTGACCAGTTTCGAGCAGCTGCTGTACGAAGCGGAGCAGGACCGGGCGACGGCCGAAGGTGCCATGCCCGGGGAGTCGTAAAGCTCTGCGGTGGTGCGGCCTCTGCTGGTAGCCTCGCGTCGCTACGCAAGCCCGGACTCAAGTGCCGGGCCTGACATGCCGTTTATCGGTCGGCCATGCGCGCGGGTACGCAGCTCGCGGGACACGTTGATGCGCGGTCTTTCACCCCACCCGTGACGGCGGTACCGATGCGGAGCCGCGTCGTGCCGTCGTGCCGAGACATGAAACGAGATCGGCAGTGAGCATTTTCAGCGTTGACGCTCCAGGGTGAGGATGGCTGCGGCGATGACAGTCATGAGGTTGGGGCTGCAGCGGGCCCGGCGGAAGATTCGCCAGGACATCAGCCTCGCGATGTTTCGTTCGACCGGTGCTCGTGCCGCGGACAGGGCCCGGCTGACCGTCTGCTGGGTCGTGGTGAGTTCGCGGTTCGGTTGCCGTCTGATCGGTGTGGTCGCCCATGGGCCGGCGCCGATGTAGGCGCGGTCGGCGAGGACGGGGACGCCCTGGCGTTCGCAGATCTGGATGATGCGGTGGGTGCGGGCGGCGGTCAGGTCGTGGGTGCGGCCGGGCAGGGCGGGTGAGATCCACAGCAGCTTGCCGGCGGGATCGGCCACGACCTGGACGTTCACACCGTGACAGCGGTGCTTCTGGGAGAAGTCCGCCCGGCTGTCGCCGACCCGGTCGCGCTCGGCGAGCGTCCCGTCGAGCAGGACGTAGTCCGGATCGGCCTCACGCAGGACCCGTAGGAGGCCCGATGCCCGGCCGGACAGGTGCTGGACGACGGCCTTGACGTAGGCGTGGGCAGTGCCGACGGATATGCCGAAGCCGGCGGCGATCTGCGTGAGCGTGTCGTGCCGGCGAAGGTAGACCAGGCCCACGAGGGCCCGCTGGTGGGGCGGGAGCTTGCGGCGGCGGTCACCCTCACGGGTGACGATGAGCATGGATACCCACTCGACCAGAGCGTGAGGCAGGTCGAGTGCGGCAGGATAGAGAGCCAATGAGGCCCCTGCACCGATGAGTTGAGACGTCGAACACCTCCCTCAACGGAACAGGAGCCTCGTGCGTTGTGAAACCTCAGCCCGTCACCCGATCCATACCGTTCGTCGTGGGCCGTTCCGGTCATTCGTAGGATTGGAGCACCCAGGGGTGCTGGGTATGGCTGTCACCCGATAGCCGATGATGTGGCTTCCACTGATTGGCCGCCTGGCACCCCGCGACGACTCGGCCGCTAATTGGGATACGCGAACTGAATCGCTCGTATGGATGCGTCGGCGAGGTCGTCTGCTGGGACACAACACCACGTCGGAGGAGGATCGGTGCCGGAATTGTGGGCCGGGACGGACGCGGGGAAGGCCGAGCACCACTGCACGGTCATCGACGCCAACGGAACGACGTTACTGTCGCGGCGTGTGCCGAACAGCGAGGCTGAACTGCTCGAACTCCTTGGTGACGTATTGGGGATAGCCGACGGTGGCCCGGTCACCTGGGCCGTCGACCTGAACGCCGGCGGGGCCTCCTTGTGGATCGCGCTGCTGGTCAACCACGGCCAGAAGCTGCTCTACATCCCCGGCCGGACCGTGCACCACGCCTCAGCGGCCTACCGGGGCAGCGGAAAGACGGACGCGAAGGACGCGTTCATCATCGCCGACACCGCCCGCATGCGCCGTGACCTGCAGCCTCTGCAGGAGCTCGGTGAGATCGCAATAGACCTGCGGATTCTGACCGCGCGCCGAATCGACCTCGCGGCCGACCGCACTCGCGCGATCAACCGCCTCCGCGCGCAGCTGCTGGAATACTTCCCCGCCCTGGAGCGTGCCTTCGATCTGAGCACCTCCAAGAGCGCGCTGATTCTGCTGGCCGGCTACCAAACCCCCGCAGCCCTGCGAAGGATCGGCCGGTCGCGGCTCACGACCTGGTTGAAGAACCACGGCGTGCGCACCAGCACCGCTGCCAGGAGCACGGCAGAGGCCGCGGTGACCGCCGGAGAAGCCCAGTTCACCGTCGTTCCCGGGGAAAGGACCTGCGCGCGGATGGTCCACACGCTGGCTGCGGCGGTGACGGCCCTCGACGAGGAAATCTCGGAGATCGAAGCCCAGATCGAGGCCCGGTTCCGGGAGCATCCCGACGCAGAGGTGATCACCAGCATGCCCGGCATCGGCATGACGCTGGGCGCCGAGTTCATCGCCGCTACCGGTGGAGACATGTCTGTGTTCGGTAGCTCCGACCGGCTCGCCGGTGTGGCCGGCCTGGCCCCGGTCCCCCGCGACTCGGGCAAGGTCAGCGGCAACCTCCGCAGGCCCCGGCGCTACAGCAGACGACTGCTGCGAATGTTCTATCTCTCTGCCCAGGTCGCCACCGTGTGCTGCCCTGAATCGAAGCGGTACTACCAGCGCAAACGCGCGGAGGGAAAGTCCCACAAGCAAGCCGTCCTGGCCCTCGCCCGGCGCCGCCTGAACGTGCTCTGGGCCCTCCTGCGCGACCACAAGCTCTTCGAGACCGCTGCGGCCCGCACAGGCGTGACAGCGGTATGACCCGACCACAGTGGGTCACTACCGCCGGTTGACAACACCATTGGGAATCAGTGGCCGCTCTGAAAGAGCTCAGTGAGCCTCTTTCATCCTGAATAGCTGCAGGTCAGGAGCGTGTGGACGGCCTGGACGATCGTGCTGATGCGGCGAGTGGAGCATCGCGCTCGCCGGAGCAGGCGCCAGGCTTTCAACTGGGCGAAGGCGCGTTCTCCCGGCGCTCGCAGGGGGGCATGGTCTCGGTTGAACTGCTGGTACTGCTCGGGTTGTTCACGGTGGTGGTAGTAGGGGGTGCGGAAGGTGGCGCCGGCACCCTGGTAGGCGCGGTCCGCGAGGACGAGGATCTGCCGGGTCAGGCACGCCTGGACGATGCCGTGGGCGCGGGCCGCGGTCAGGTCATGGGCCCTGCCCGGCGTCGCGCGGGAGAACCACAGCGGTGTGCCATCGGACCGGGCGATGACCTGCACGTTCATGCCATGCTTGCGGTGTTTCATCGAGTAGTACGGCTCGTCCGCACCGATCCGGTCGATGGGGATCAGGGTTCCGTCAACGATGACGTGGTCGCCTTCACCGAGGCCGGTGAGGGCTTCATGGAGGCCGGGCGCCCAGCCGGCCAGCACGTCCAGGGTCTCGTCGACGTAGCGCCAGGCGGTGGCCTGGGATATCCCGAAACCGGCTCCGAGCTGCGAGAACGTCTCGTTCTTACGGAGATGGACGAGGGCCAGCAGTGCCTGCTTGAAGCAGCCGAGCTTGCGCCAGCGTGTGTTGCAGGCCAGGCGGTGCTCGTGCAGCAGCCAGGCGACATGCTCGACCAGCTCGTACGGGACATCGAGCGTGGCAGGGTACGGAACCACCAGGGCCCCTTCGGTCGCCGGTGTGATGAGTGAGATCACCACGCCAACGACGAGGGGCCCTGCCTCGTCACCGCACCCGCTGACCAGCCCATTTCACCCTTCAGTACAGGATGAAAGAGGCTCAGTAAGTCGGGCGGGGCCCGACGGCCGCACGAATGGCCTCGCGAATCCGAAGATCGACCATTCTGTCCTGCGCCAAGCCGGAGAAGTGCCGTGCAGAACGAGGGTGATCACGCAGCACTGCGGCTACGAGTTGCGCCGCCTGGCCCGACAAAGAGCGGAGCCAGGGCGCGATCCGGTCCTGGGCACTCCATTGGTCCCACGCAGCGTCCCAGGTGCACATCGTACGGGTGGACTCGTCGAGGACATCCCAGTCCTCCTTGGCTGCAGCGAAGTTCGCAATGGTGTGAAGCCAAACAGCGGCGCGGGCAGCCTCGGCGAACTGGACACGCCCTGTTCCTCGGCCACCGGCGTGGTTGGCCAGAGCCTTGAAGACGCGTTCGCTCCCCTGAGGGTTACGGGACAGCCAAGGCCCCACCTCTTCGGCAGGAAGACCCGTCAGAGCACGTACGTACAGCTCGTAGTTTTCAGGATGGTCTGCGATCAGTTCGAGCAGGGAAGCCACGGCTGCCGGATCACCGGCACGCGTCCGCTCCCATAGCCGCTTCGCTTGTTCGGTCGGAGGTTCCGCTGGTTCAGTGAGTTCGCGGTTGATCAGGTCGCGGAGGTCCTTGATGCTCTGCGACCGCTGTTCAGGATCGGGATGGGTAGCAATGCGGGTGACGTTCCTCCACGGTCCTGGGGTAGGCAGGAGCGGCACATTCATCTGCGGATACTTGCCTGTCAGCGCCCACGCGATGACGCGTCCGATGCCGTAGATGTCGGCGGCCGGCGTGGCTTCGTGTGCGTCAATGAAGAGTTCAGGTGCCGCGAAGCCCTCCGTCCCGATCTCGAAACGAGTCCGCCCGACCTTGGTGGTCTGGCCTCTCGGCCGGCGGACGATTCCCCAGTCCCCAAGAGTCCATCGGCTCTCCAGTAGAAGGATGTTGGACGGTTTGACGTCGCGGTGGAGCCAGTCGTGCGCGTGAGCGAGTTCCAGCACGTCCATCAGCGCCTCGACCAGGACGCGCAGCTGTGCTGGGTCCTTGAGGTCGTCGCGTCTGTCCTCCGCGGTCGCCTGTGCCATAGGCATGACGAGCCACCCGTCATCCGGGTTGGAGTCGAGGATGGGCATGTAGTGGGGGTGCCGGCCAAGCAATTGAGAGATCTCGATCTCTCGTTTCATCCGCGCGGTCGGCGTGTCCCTTTGCGAACTGCGGCGCTTGAAAGCGACCTCGGCCTCGGTCGGCTTGTGAACGGCCCGGAAGACTTGGGCCTGTCCACCCTCCTCCATGGGGAGTCGATCGAGACGGTAGTCCTTCCGGTCGCCGCGGGCTTGAGCGCGCACCAGGTCATACAGGTTTACGGCACCGTCCTTGGCCGCAGATGCACGGTGGGATGCCAGCGGGAAAGGGTCTGAGATCACGGGTCGGGCCCGAACTGGAACGCGGCGCCCGCCGTAGATGGTGTAGCCGCTGATGGAGTCGACGGGTACGAGTGCATAACCGTCGCGGGTTAGCAGGGTGTTAAAGATTTCCAGCAACTTGCGCAGCTCTTCTGCGTCAGTGCGCACGACAGGGTGGAGCATTTCGGCGAGGAAACGCAGGAGGACCGCGTCCGGGCCGCGATTCAATCCGAACCGATCATCAGTGAAGACCCAGTCGTCCTCCCAGTCATAGTTGTTGACGCGGTGCTGGTAGATGTCCCCTTCGGCGGTTGTGAAGCGAGGATCGTAGCTTGCGAACGCGTCCAGATCGAAGATTCGCTTGAGGAAGTCTGGCTCTTCCATCCTGCCGGACCAGTCGACGTTCTGCAGACGAAGGGTGTCGAAAAGCCGCATGCGGGTGACTTCGGTGATGCGAGCCCGTTTGCCCTCACCCGTGCGCACATCGTCCGGTCGGAGGAGTGCCAGCGGCTGCCCCGCCTCCAGCGCCTGCCGCCAGTTCACGTCTGGATCGCGGAGTGCCGGCTTGACCAGAATCCGGTCGACGTCTGGGCGACCGTTTTGACCGGCTACTTCGGCGACCGTCGGCAGTAGGTGGTCCAGTACCTCGTCGTCAAAGCTGGGGACGTCCACGACGTCGATGTAGAAGACCGCGGCCCAGTAGTAGTCGTGCCAGTTAGTGGACGTCCTATACCCGTCCTCCGTCTGCTCGAATTCCAGCCTCTCCACCGCGCGGAGCAACTCCGTCGCACCAACATCAGAGCGAGCAGAGAAGATCGCTGCAGCCTGCGCCAAGACGCGCTCCCCGATCTGCTCCTGTCCACGATCCATGTTCCGTCGCCCCTCTCACGCACACAGCCGGACACGACCCGCGTCCACGGCAGCAGTGCCTGGCAGCACCGGCGCGGCCAACTGGCGCCCTCCCCTGCAACAACTCCTCCACTCAACGCGGAGGGACAGCCAGCTTAGACGTCGTTTCAGTCGGCGAGGCGGCGGTGGACTGCGGCTTCCCTCCGGCCCTGGATGAGCTACGGTCTCCCGCTCGGGGGCCAACAGGCAGTGGCGCTATGACCCCCTATCTCCTCCTCGCCAGCGACATCGCACCGTCACGATCGAGGTCGACAGCCCCCTGCAACAGCTGCCCGCCGAGTACCACACCGCTGGGCCACTCGTAGGCCGCATAGTGACCGCTCCTGCCCTCCACGCCCGGTCTGGGTCCGGCGAGTGTCCCGTGCCGGTAGCCATGCCCCCGCACCGCCCCACCACTCACACCGACCCACGGCTGATCGTCCTAGATGACCTGTCCGATGCATGGGTCATGGGCTTCCGATTCCACTGCCTGCAACGGCCCAACCCTGCTCAGGCAGAGTCACGCGTTGGGCTCACCCGCTCAGCGCCAGGCTTCCGCTGCCGCCAGGTGCAGCCTGTCGTGGCCACGAAGATGAATCGCGGCCGGCACTGCGCGGTCCTCGTACCGGCATCGGCCGCCACCCTGCGGTCGTTCCGGAGCGGGCGGGACCACCCGCTGGAACACCTCCCACAGCTCGTCCGGCACCAAGCGCTCGATCATCACCACGCAGCGCAGGCCACTCAACCCGCCAAATGAGACGACATCTTAACCAGCCGTCTCGTTGCGGAAGTAACTGTGGCACGGTACTTCACGGTGAGGGTGGCTATGCCAATCACTCCAGGTCTCGTTCTGTCCGCTGCGGGGTGCCCTGGCGAACGTTCATGTCCGCCCCTAGCCGGGCGATAACGTTCGATTCGACATAGGGGTGTTGGCCTTGGTGGTAGTCGTCTCGTAGCTGCATTCGCTCGTACCAGTGCCACACAATCAGCTCAAGGTTGTGCTCCACCAGGAATTTCTGCAGGAAGGGCTTCCTCACCAAAAGCGCCCGACTCGAATCCTCAGGTTCCTCGTAGTAGGTGAACATGGGTGCGCCGGCAGTATCGAGCCAGCTCGGGCCTCGCATATCGAAAGTCAGTCCCGCGGCCTGCTGGATGAAGGTCGAGGGCAGGACGGCGGTTGCGGACTCGCCGATGGAGCAGTCAAGGATGCTGCCCTCCCAGGTGTACTGCTCGATGGTGGGTACGGCCTCCACGACTTTCCCGCCGATCGATACCGAGCGAAGGGCGTCGTGCCGGTGCGGGCAGCTCGGCCCCACCCGCCCTACTTCGCCTACATAGCAGCAGTCGGTGTGACCGTTGGAGTCGACGAGATCGCGGGGGTCGTGACGTGATTCATCTCGCAAGGCGTTCAAGAGGGTGCTGGCAGCATCCGCCTTGATGAGCAGTGAGCCTTTTTCAACCTGGCGGTAATGGCCACGAGTTGGACGCTCCTGCGCAACGACGAAGCTCCTGGTAGACGGTGTCACGACCAAGATCCACCGTGCTGCCAGGAGCCTCGCGTGCTTGTCTACCCGTCGTCGATCGACCTGTCCAGTCGCACCCTGCGATATCTGGCCGCACATCTCACCTCCCGGCGGCAGGAGATCGGCACGCGGTGGCGACGACTGGCACCAGAGCGCCAAGCCCTGCTCGCCCTCGCCCACCTGCGGTGTGGTGACACCTACACCCAGCTCGCCGCCGGGTTCGGTATCGGGATCGCGACCGCCTTCCGCTCCATACGCGAGGCCGTCGACGTACTGGCCGCCCTCGCCCCATCCCTGGCCGAGGCGATGAAGACGATCCAGATGAAGGCGTTCATGATTCTGGACGGCACCCTGCTGCCGATCGACCGGATCGCCGCCGACACCCCGTACTACTCCGGGAAACACAAACGCCACGGCATGAACGTCCAGGTCCTCACCGACCCGTTCGGACGCCTGCTCTGGGCCTCGCCGGCTCTGCCCGGATCGACTCACGACCTGACCGCCGCACGCCACCATGGGATCACCGAAGCCCTCGCTGAGGCGGACCTCAAATGCTGGGCGGACAAGGCGTACCAGGGAGCTGGCGGGCCTGTCCGGGTACCCTTTCGCGGCCGTCGCCTCAAGCGATGGAAGCGTCGTCACAACACCACCCACGCCAAGATCCGCTGCCTCGGCGAACGCGCCATGGCCACCCTCAAGGGGTGGCGCCTCCTCCGGAAGCTCCGCTGCAGCACGAACCGGATCACGGACGTGGTGAAGGCGGTCGTCGTCCTTCACCACGCCTCAACGTGAGGTTGGAAAAGGCTCCTTGTGAGCGATTTCCCGAGCAACAACGTCCGCGTTGAAGAACTGGCGTTTAGCGGAGTCGAGTTCGACATGGCCGGCCTCCTTCATCTGCATGATGAAGAGCGCCGACTCCAGCACGCTTGCCCGGTGGTCGTCCACCTCGACGAGGTCCCGCGGCTCCTCCGCCGACGGCTCGCCGCGGTACACCTCGAAGTAGCCACGGCGGACATCGTCGGCCTCCGGCGTACGGAGCAGCTTCGTGAGCCGCATTTCGTCCCACAGGTCGATCACAAGGTTGTGCGCTCGCTCCTGACGCTTCTTCCAGCCGTCCCACCAGGCCGTGGTGGGACCGTCCATGCTGGACGGAATGCACAGGATCCACATCTTGACCGTGTGGTCGTTCTTCGCCGCCGTGTCGAGAACTGACTTCAGGGAGTCGCGGATCTGTTGCTGGTTGCCCTTCTCCGTTACAGGCCAGAAGTACTTGGACTGCCAGACGGTGATTTCACCGCCGAGGTCACCAGCGAACGCATCGACGCCCCAGTCGCCCGGATTCGCTGCGATCATCCGAACGCCAGGTGTAGTGGATCCGGCCAGCTCACTGATCATCTTCTCGAAGTCATCGCGGGCGCCGCCGAGCCCCCCGCCGCGGACGATGTGAACAGCGAAGCTGATGGGAGGCACCCCGGCCGCAACCGCGTTAAGTTCCTGCACTGTCCCCCCGCCGCTTGACCGGCTCCCACCCCGAGGCCCTCCGCTAACGCCCGTAACCCAGGGTCAGTGCGACCGTACCCTCAGCTATCCAAAGGATCAAGCCTCGTGCGACAGAAGCAGACCACCGATTGCCAGCAGCGTCGCGCCGTGACCCCGCGACGCCGACCTTCCCATGATCACCTCGGCAGCGGTGCCTCGTCGGACCGTTCGACCCCGGCGCGCGACTGTCCTGTGGGCCAGACTGGTGGTGTCGGATCCGGGGAGGTCTCCATGGATACCCAGCCGAGCGTTACCGCAACAGCCGAGCCTCTCCTGCTCGACGCGGCTCTGCCCGAGTTCCGGTTCTCCCGCCTGGAGTGCGCCGTGATCGCCGCCGCGCCGGACGTCGTGTACCGCGCGGCCCGTGATCTGGACATCCTGTCCATTCACTCGCCGCTGTTCGACGTGGTCACGTGGGCGCGTGGAGTGCCGGACCGAGTGCGCCGTCGGCCCGTGGCCACGCCACCTTCGATGCGGGTGTCCGACCTGTTCGACGCCGCCGCAACCGGTGATCAGGGGGGCCTGGAGGTCCAACCCTGGGTTGCCCTCGGGGAGCGCGCGGGGCGCGAAATCGTCTTCGGGGCGGTCGGCAAGGTGTGGAAGCCCACCATCGAGTGGCGCCGTGTCGAACCTGGTGACTACGCGGGCTTCGAGGAGCCCGGCTGGGCCAAGATGGCCGCCGCCTTCGTCGTCTATCCCTACGGGGCGCGCCGGTCGCTCCCGACCTATGAAGCGCGTACCGCTTGCACCGACCCGGCTTCCACCGCTCGGTTCGGCCGCTACTGGACGCTGGTTTCCCCGGGCGTCGGCATCGTGCTGCGCGGAGCGCTGCGAGCGATCGAAGCGGCAGCGGAAAGCGGAGAAGGAAGCACTTGAGGAGATGAGTCGTGATGCGTGCTGTGATCGTGTACGAGAGTCTGTTCGGCAACACGCGCGAGATCGCTGACGCGATCGGAGAGGGCGTGAAGGAAGCACACCCGGACGCCGAGGTCGAGTGCGTGGCAGTGGTCGACGCCGTCCCGGAGCGCATCGGCCCCACCGACCTGCTGGTCGTCGGCGGGCCGACCCATATACGGGGCATGACCACCGGGATGAGCCGGAAGATGGGGCTGAAGGCCGAGAGGCAAGAAGCTGAGAAGGGGGAGCGTCCCTTCACTCCCGAGGAGGGCGCCGAGGGCCCTGGGGTCCGCGACTGGTTCCACGACACGCTCCCTAAGGCCCACACCGGCACCCATGCCGCCGCGGCCTTCGACACTCGGGCGGACATGCGGCTGGCCGGGGCCGCCGCCAGCGGCATCGCGCGTCGGCTGCGCGGCCATGGCTACGAACTCGTCGCGGAACCGGAGGGATTCATCATCGAGGACACCGAAGGGCCGCTCCGCGCAGGCGAACGGGATCGCGCAAGGGCGTGGGGTGCGGCCCTCCAGGTCGCTTGACTGATCCACCTGGAACGCCACTGGCAAGCGTGGGAGTACCAAGGCCCACAGGCGACCGTGGCCGGTGGGCGAAGATCAGGGCCGCGCACATCCTGGTTCGCCGCTCGTCCGCACCGCGGGGGACGAGGCGGGCTCGTCTCGCCTCGCCTCGCACGGGCCGAAGAGGGCCCCAAGGGGGCCATCCGGCCCTCCTGTCCTTCACGGAACGCGGCCAGACTGGAGGAGACACCGATGCGGAGGCCCCGGTGAGCGGCAAGCGACCCGCACGTCGCCGACCCCGTCAGCACCGGCGAACTGTTCGGCTGGTCGTGGCTGTTCGAGCCGTACCGCCGGCAGTGCTCGCCCACCGTCTCCTCTCCGTCCGTGTGCGGCTGCTGGATCTCCACTGCCACGCACGGAAGCGGCCCGTAGATCTTCACCCCTCTGGGAGAACGTGATGCCCGCCTCGCGCTACACCGTCAGCGACGTCATGACCCACACCGCCATCGCCATCGGGCGTGACGCGCCGTACAAGGAGATCGTCGCGCTCATGGACCAGTGGAAGGTGAGCGCCCTGCCCGTTCTGGAGGGGGAGGGACGGGTGATCGGGGTCGTATCGGAGGCCGATCTGCTGCCGAAGGAGGAGTTCCGCACGGACGAGCCCCGCCCGGACGAGTTCGCCGCGGCGTCCAAGGCCGGAGCCGTACGGGCCGGGGAACTCATGTCCAGCCCGGCCGTGACCGTCCATCCCGACGCGACGCTCGCCGAGGCGGCACGAATCATGGCGACGCGCAGGGTGAAGCGCCTGCCCGTGGTCAACGACGTCGGCATGCTGGAGGGCGTGGTCAGCCGGAGCGATCTGCTGAAGGTATTCCTCCGTACGGACGCCGAGATCGAGCAGGACATCCGCCGCTCCGTCCTCGGCGAGCCGGCCGCCACCGTGGGACTGGATGTGACGGTCGCGGACGGTGTCGCCACGGTCCGCGGGCCGCTCGCCGACCGGTCGATGGTGCCGCTGGTCGCCCGCGCCGTGCGGGCCGTGGAGGGCGTCGTCGACGTCCGCATGGATCTCGGTGCCCCTTGAGCCGCTCTATGACGGACAATCCTTGTGGGGGCGGGTACGAACCCACCGACCGCAGGGATCGCCATGAACGATCTGACGACAGCCGATGCACCGACGCGGGTCTTCCTCGTCGACGATCACGAGGTCGTCCGCCGGGGACTGCGCGACCTGATCAACGACGAACCCGACCTTGAAGTGGTCGGTGAGGCGTCGACGGCGGAGCAGGCGCTGGCCCGGGGGCATGCGCTGCGGCCGGACGTGGCGGTCCTCGACGTGAGGCTGCCGGACGGCGACGGGATCTCCGTCTGTCGGGAGCTGCGCTCTCGGATGCCCGAGCTGGCCTGTCTGATGCTGACCTCGTTCGACGATGAGGACGCGCTGCTCGACGCGATCATGGCCGGTGCGGCCGGATACGTCCTCAAGCAGATCAAGGGGTCAGACCTCGTGTCGGCGGTACGGACCGTGGCCACCGGGCAGTCGATGCTGGACCCGGCCACCACCGCGCGGCTGATGCACTCGCTGCGGGACCCCGAGGCGGCGAAGCCGCCGGAGGACGAGCGGCTCGCGGTGTTGTCCGAGCGAGAGCGGTCCGTACTCGAACTGATCGGCGAGGGGCTGACCAATCGGCAGATCGCCAAGCAGCTCTACCTGTCTGAGAAGACCGTCAAGAACCACATCTCACGGCTGCTCGGGAAGCTGGGCGTGGAACGCCGGGTACAGGCCGCCGTCATCGCCGCGCAGGCCCACGAGCACGACGCCACCGAGGAGGCGTAGCTCAATCGCGCTCGGTCGGCAGCGGGATCCGCCACTCGAGCACCGTGCCGCTGTCGCGCTCCGCCCGCGCGCGGACTGACAGGGTGCCGCCCAGCCGCTCGGCCCGTTCGGCCAGGTTCCGCAGCCCACTGCGCCTGCCGCCCTGCGGTATGCCCACGCCGTCGTCGCTCACCGTCACCGCCAGCACGCCCTCGTCGGCAACGACCGACACCTCGGCCCGGCAAGCCCGCGCGTGCCGGGCCACGTTGGTGAGGGCTTCACCGATGACCACGATCACCTGTTCGGCCGCCTCAGAGGGAACGTCCGTGTCGAGGAGGCCCTCCATGCGCAGGGCGGGGGCAAATCCGAGTGTGGTCGCGGCCTCGTCCACCGCCTTGGCCACCCGGCTCCTCAGCTTCGGGGCGGTTCCGGGGGTGTCGTGCTCACGGAGCCCGAAGATGGTCGACCGGATGATCTTGATGGTGGCGTCCAGATCGTCGATCGCCCGTCCCAGCCGGTCCACGGCCTCCGGGTGCTCTACGAACCGCCGGGCGCTCTGCAGCGTCATCCCCGTGGCAAACAGGCGCTGAATCGCCAGATCGTGCAGGTCACGGGCGATCCGGTCGCGGTCCTCCAGGAGGCTCACCTGCTCGGCGTCACGGCGGTGGTCGGCCAGCTCGAGCGCGAGTGCCGCCTGCCCCGCGAATCCGGGGAGAGCAATGATCTCCGCCCCTGTGAACGGAGACCGCCCATGGCGCCGCGCGAGGATCAGCACCCCGTTGAGTCGCTCCTTGGTGCCGACCGTGACGGCTACCGCCGGTCCGAACCCCTTCCACCGTTCGGGCTGGACAGTGATGCGCGGTTCGTTCTCCACGTCCGCCACCGTGACCAGGCCGTCCTTCTGTGTGAGGGCGGCGGCCAGAGTTCCCTCGCTGCTCGGCAGGACGACACCTGCGTGCACGTGGGCTCCCTCGCCGCGGGCGAGCGAGCCCCGCAGCTCGCCGTCGTCCCCCACCAGGTAGAAGACCCCCACGTCGGCACCCGCGATGTCGACGGCCTGCTCCAGCATCCCGTCGAGGACCTCGGTCTCCTCCACGCCGGACAGGAGGGCGCTGGTCAGGTCGGAGCTCGCGGCAAGCCACCGCTGCCGGAGGCGGCCTTCCTCGTACAGGCGGGCGTTCTCGATGGCGATGCCGGCCGCGACGGACAAAGTGGTCACGACGGCCTCGTCCTCGGCGTCGAACTCGACCCCGCCCCGCTTCTCGGTGAGGTAGAGGTTTCCGAAAACCTCGTCGCGGACCCGGATGGGCACGCCGAGGAAGGTATGCATCGGCGGGTGGTGGGGCGGGAACCCGTACGAGGCGGGATGCTCGGACAACTCGGGAAGCCGCAGCGGTTCGGGGTTGCGGATCAGCTCGCCGAGCAGTCCGTGCCCGGAGGGCAGGTCGCCGATCTGCGCCCGCAGGTCGTCCCCGATACCGACGGGGAGGAACTCCGAGAGCTTCCTGTCGTCCCCGATGACGCCCAGAGCGCCGTATTCGGCGTCCACGAGGGTGACGGCTGCCTCCACGATGCCCCTCAGAACCTGAGGCAGGTCGAGTTCCCTGCCTACGGACATGACGGCTTCGAGGAGCCCGTTGAGAAGGTCCCTGGTGCCCCTCACCTCGTCGATGCGCGCCTGGAGCTCGTCGAGCAGCTCGTCGAGTCTCAGCCGTGGGAGTTTGCTGTCCGCCGGCACCGGCCGCTCGTGCTCCATCATCACCTCCGGCCACGTCGAGCGCATGGTCCTCGTCCGACGGGCACTTCTTCACGGTAGTTCCCGTGTCCCCGACGCTCCAGCCGGGTGTGTCCCACGGAAGGCGTTGCGGACGATTCGCGCGGCAAGGAACCCCGCGGGGGCACCAGCCACGGCGATCCCGATGCCCGCCCAGCCGAGCGGTTCGGTCTCCAGGACCGAGCTCAGGAAGGGCACGTAGAGCGCTGCCCCGGCCAGCAGGGCGGAGGCGAGGACGGACAGGGGAAGGAATGGGTTCTTGCGGGTGAACAGCCGGGCGCGGAGTCCCAGGACAACGCCTAGCTGCGCGGCCAGGAGGGCGAGGAAGAGAACGCTCTGCCAAGCCAGGTCCAGCGCCTGAGCACCGAGTCCCGCGCCGAGGGAGGCTGCTGTGACGACAGCGGCCAGGACGAGCAGGCGTTGCCAGGCGCCTCCGCCGAGGATGTGCTGGTCCGGCGGGCGTGGCGGTCGTCGCATCGCTCCCGGGGAGGCTGGTTCCGCGCCCATGGCGACGCCGGTGAGGCCGTGCGTCAGGAGGTTGATCCACAGGATCTGGCCCGCTCGCAGGGGCAGAGGGAGCCCGAGCAGGGGGCCGATCAGCATGACGAGGATCTCGGCCGCGCCGCCGGACATCCCGTAGACGAGGAAGCGGCGGATGTTGTCGTAGACGCGCCGGCCCTCGTCGACGGCCGCCACGACCGTCGAGAGCTCGTCGTCGGTGAGGACGAGGTCGGCGGCCTGCCGCGCGACCTCCGTTCCGCGTGCGCCCATGGCGACGCCGATGTCGGCCCGGTGCAGCGCGGGTCCGTCGTTGACCCCGTCGCCAGTCATGGCGGTCACGGCTCCCCTGGCTCGCCACGCCTCCACGATGTCCAGCTTCTGCTGGGGGTCCGTGCGCGCGAAGACCCGCACCGAGGTGAGGTCGGCAACGCGACCGGCCGCCACGTCCGCCCCCGTGACGACGTGGGCTTCCGTCTCCCCGCCGTCGCCCAGAAGGGCGACGTGGGACGCCACCGACCGAGCCGTCGCCGGATGGTCCCCGGTGATAAGGACCGGGGTGATGCCAGCGGCCCGGCAGGAAGCGAGGGTCGCTGCGGCATGCGGCTTGGGCGGGTCGCTGAGCGCGACGAGGCCGAGAAGCGCGAGCCCCGACTCCGCCTCGGTGACCGGGCTCGGGATGTCGTTCCGCACGCCCGATGCCACAGCAAGCACGCGATACCCCTGGGCAGCCAGGCTTGCGGCCTCCTGGCGGGCCGCCGTGAGCGCCTCCGGAGCGTCGCGCAGAACAGCCGGGTCGAGGACAGCCTCGGGAGCGCCCTTCAGACAGACCAGCACCCGGCCCTCCCCGGTCGCGTGCAGCGTGGTCATGCGTCTGCGCAGGCTGTCGAAGGGTGCTTCTCCGAGCCGGGGACGGGTCATCGCCAGTTCTGCGGAATCCGGGCAGCCCGCCTTGGCCGCGGCCGTCAGCAGGGCGGCTTCCATGGGGTCGCCCAGGGCCGTCCAGCGGCCGTCGGGCGCTGCGGGGGCGGGCGGGCGCAGCGTGGCGTCGTTGCACAGGGCGGTCACGGTCAGGAGCTCCGTCAGGGGTTCGAGCTCGTCCGCTTCCGCGGGCCGCCCGGCGACCAGGACCTCGCCCACAGGTTCGTACCCCACGCCCGAGAGCTCGGCGCTCACCCGCGGTGTCCAGACGTGCTGGACGACCATGCGGCCCTCGGTCAGGGTGCCGGTCTTGTCGGTGGCGAGGACGGATACGGAGCCGAGCGTCTCCACCGCGGGAAGCCGCCGCACGAGGGCGTGCCGGGCGACCATGCGCCGGGCCCCGAGTGCGAGTGCCAGGGTGACGACGGCAGGAAGGGACTCGGGGACCGCCGCCACGGCCAGACTGATGGCGGTGACCGCCATCGTGCCGAGCGGGAGCCCCCGCACCAGACCGAGGGCGAAGACCAGGACGCACAGGGCGAGCGTCACGGCCGCGAGGACGCGCCCGAGGGCGGCCAGGCGACGCTGCAGCGGGGTCGGCTCGCGACGTTCGTCGAGAAGAGCCGCGATGCGGCCGAGTGCGCTGCCGGCACCGGTCGCCGTGACCACGGCCACGCCCCGACCACGCACGACGACCGTGCCCGCGCTCAGCGTCGCACCGGCGTCCTTGTCGACGGGCACGGACTCCCCGGTGAGCATGGACTCGTCCACGAGTACCGCGGATGCCTCGGGGAGCTCGGCGTCGGCGGCGACGATGTCGCCCTCACCGACCAGGAGGACGTCACCAGGGACGACCGCCGCCGCCGGGAGGTCGCAGACGGCGCCGTCGCGCCGCACGCGCGCGTGCGGGGCGGTGAGGGCAGAGAGTGCGGCGACAGCGTTGTCGGCACGGATCTCCTGCGCCACCCCGACGGTCGTGTTCACGAGTACGACCAGCCCGATGACGATCGCGTCAGGATGGTCACCGATCGCGAGGGTCAGCACGACGGCCCCGAGGAGCACCATGATCAGCGGGTCCGTCAGTTGGGCCAGAACCCGCTTGTGGAGCGGTACGGGCTTTCTCGCGGCCACCTCGTTGGGACCTGTGTCGGCGAGCCGTCGGGCGGCTTCCTCCTGGGTGAGTCCCGTTGTCTCCCGTACCGGCGCAGGGGCCCGGTGCGGAGCCGACGCCGTCATGGCGCGCTCACCTGGCAGGGACGGTGATCACCGGGCAGTGGGCCCGGTGCAGCAGCCCGTGGGCGACGGAGCCGACGCGCATCCCGGTGTATCCGCCGCGGCCTCGACGGCCGATGACGACGGCAAGGGCGTGCTCGGCGGCGTTCGCGAGCGTCTCTACGGGGGAGCCGATGGGAACCTCGTGGGTGAGCCGGACGTCGGGATACTTCTCCGCCCAGCCCGCGGTGGTTTCCGAGAGCAGCCGCCGCTCGGCGTGGAACAGCGTGTCGGAGCTGTGCAGGGAGAAGACGGGGGGCTGCCAGACGGCGATGGCACGCAGTGCGCAGCGCCGGAGGTCGGCTTCCTCAAAGGCCCAGGCCAGGGCTGCTCGGGAGGACTCGCTGCCGTCGACGCCGACCACGAGGTAGGGCATCTCCTGCGTGACGTGTTCGGCGTCGCCGACGACGACCACTGGGCAGTCCGCTTTCGCGGTGACCGGGACGACCAGGGAACCGGCGCTCAGGTACTCCTCGGTGCGGCTGAGGTGCCGGGATCCCAGCACGATCATGCCTGCGTCGTGTGACAGTCCGGCCAGGACCTCTGCTGGGAACCCGTCGAGAAGGGAGGAAGCAGCCTCGACACCCGGCTGCCGGGCGTTCGCCCAGGCGAGCGCTGTATGCAGAGCTTCTGTTCCCACCTGCCGCTGTGCAAGGTGACGGGGGGTGTCGTCGACGTGTTGGGTGTCGTGGTGCGGTGGTACCGCGACCACCAGGCGCAGTCCCCGTTCTCGCCGGTGAGCCTCGTCCGCGGCCCAGGCAAGGGCCATGTGCCAGTTCTTGATCGGGTCGATACCGACGACGATGCTGCCGCGATCCGTGGTGCTGGTCATGACGTGCTCCCATGTCCGGGTCCTTGCCGAGGGATGAGCTCCACGGGGCAGTGGGCGTGCTGCAGCAGGGTCAGCGTGATCCGGCCGAGCGTCGGTCCGAGGTAGCCGGGCGATCGTCGACCGCCGACGACCAGAAGGTCGGCGTGGTGCGACGCGTCGACGAGAGCTCCGGGAACGCTGTGGCTCTTCTGGCCGTCGGCCTGCACGGTCAGATTCGGGAACTCCTCCCGGAGCTGGTCCGAGACCGAGGACAGTACGTGTACGTGATCGCGGGCGCTCCCGTTGCCACCGTTGCGCAGCGCGGCACGTGAGCCGACCGACAGCCCCACATTCCAGATATGCAGGAGCCGCAGAGGCACCTTTCGCAGCAGGGCTTCGCCGGCCGCCGCACGGCCACAGCCCACGTCGGCCTCGTTCCGGACCGCCGCAAGAACCGCTCCGGCCTCGACGGGCTCTGCGGCCCGGCGCACCACGACCACGGGCGTGGTGGCTTCAGCCGCGACCTCAAGACCGACCGATCCGAGCAACAGCGAAGAGAATCCGCCGAGACCCCGGTGTCCGACGACGATCGTGCCGGTCAGGGCCGCGGCTCGGCGCAGGCTGCCGGGGGCTGCGCCATCAGTGAGTTCCTTGACGACGGCCAGCTTGGGGTGGCGCTCCGTGATCGCCTCTGCGGTACGGTCGAGCAGCTCACGCCCTGCTTGCCGGCTCCTGGCGATCTCCGCCTCGGACAGGAACGGGACCGGTGTGTCCGTGTCCACCGCGTGAACAAGACAGAGAGTGCTGCCCCGCAGCGCCGACTCCGCTGCCGCCCACATCACCGCCGCGTCTGCGGACGGTGATCCGTCCACACCGACGACGACCCTGCCGAGGCCGGAACGGGCTGTGGTTCCGTTCATGGCTTCTCCTCCCAGGGGCCGAGAGACCTCCTTCCACTCTGGCAACTGGGCTCGGGAGGCTGGAGGGCCGCTGGGGGCAATGACGGGACCAATAGTCCCCGCCCTCGGCCGGGCGGGGCGCGACCGCTGCAATGACGAGCCCGTTCGGTCCTGAGGGTGGACCGTTCGGCCCTCGCGGGCCCCGCGCGCGCGTCGGAGGGTGGTGGCGTAGGAAGCACCGTCCGGACCCTCGAACGGGAGGCGCGGTGATGAAGCAGATGAAGGTCGGCGGTCTGATGACCGACAACGTGCTCTCCGCCGTCCCTGCGACGTCGTTCAGGGAAGTGGCCAAGATGCTCGCCGAGCACGACATCAGCGGGGTCCCCGTCGTGGACGACGACGACCATGTCGTCGGAGTCGTCTCCGAGAGCGACCTCCTGGCCCGCCACGAGCTGACCGCGCGGGACCTGATGACCACGCCGGCCGTCACCGTTCACGCCGAGGAGACGGTTGCGGACGCGGCACGGCTGATGGTGCGCCGCGGAGTCGAGCGCCTTCCCGTCGTCGACGAAGAAGAACGACTGGTGGGCATCGTGACCCGCCGCGATCTGCTCTGTGTCTACCTCCGCCCGGATGCGGAGATACGGCGCCGCATCCGTGAGGACGTCCTCTCGGATGTCATGGAGCTGCCCGCGGACGCGGTGGACGTGCACGTCCTCGACGGCGTGGTGACGCTGGGCGGCCGCCTCCGGCGGCGGAGTCAGGCCCTGATGCTCGTCGGACTCGCCGAGCGCGTGGACGGCGTCGTCGCCGTCGTGGACCGGCTCTCCTTCCACGAAGACGACACACCTCTCACCCACCCCACCCGGACTCCCCACGACATCTCTTGGTGAGTCACCGCAGACAGGACGAACCGTGTCCACCACCGCCCTGACCCGACCACTCGTGACGTCGCTGATCGAAGACGCCGTCACGGCTCCCTCGATGCACAACGCACAGCCCTGGAAGTTCGTCCACAAGACCGGCACCGGAGTCATCGAACTGCACGGGGATCCGCTGCGCGCCCTGCCGCGCGAGGACCCGGACCACCGCGCCCTCCACCTCGGCTGCGGCGCCGCCCTGTTCAACCTGCGCGTCGCCGCCGCGCACCGGGGCCTGCGTCCCGTGGTCCGGCTACTCCCCTCTCCCGATGACCCGTGGCATCTCGCCGACGTGCGCCTCGACAGTCCCGACGACGCCGACAGCGAACTGGTCGTACTGCATGCCGCGGTGTCGCGTCGGCACACCAGTCGCTTCCCCTTCACCGAGGAGCAGATCCCCTCCGAGGTGATCGACGGGCTGCGGGGCGCAGCTCTGCTGGAGGGCTGTCGGCTCGTCGTCCCCGGGGCCTGGCACACCGACACCGTCATGGATCTCGTCCACGTCTCCGAGCTGTTCGAGGCGGCGGACGAGGCAGTGCGCGCGGAGATCGCCGCCTGGACGCGCACAGGTGCTGCCGGGGAAGGACCCGGCACCGAAGGCATCCCGGCGTACGCCTTCGGCCCGAGGCAGTACGACGTGACCTCCCCCGTCAGGGACTTCGGCGCTCCCCGCCGGGTGCCCGGCCGGGTCTCGGCACGCTTCGAGAAGAGGCCGCAGATCGCACTGCTCGGTACGGTCGGCGACACCCGGGAGGAATGGCTGAAGGCCGGCCAGGCCATGCAAAGGGTTCTGCTGCAGGCCACCCTCGACGGCCTCTCCACCTCCCTCATGTCCCAGCCGCTGGAGTGGCCGGAGCTCCGTGCCGACGCCCGCGATCCCGGCTCGACGATCGGCTTCGTCCATATGGTGTTCCGCCTGGGCTACGGGCCCCACGGTCGGGCCACGCCACGCCGTCCGGTCTCCGAGGTGCTCACCTTCGACTGAACCGCTTCTCACGGACAGAGCCACTTCTCACAGACGGAACCAACGCTCCTGTCCGGGTGCGACGGTGACCCTCCGGTCGCCGGGGAGGACGACTGCGAGCGGACCCTCGGGCGAGGCGGGTACCCGGATGGCAAGCCGACCGGGAAGTATCCGCAGGCGCACCCCTCGATGACGGCCGACGCACAGGGTGAAGGTGAACCGGGGGATCTCCGCCAGCGGCACCGGAGCGACCCGAAGCCCCTCCGGTCCCGTTTCGAGGCCCGTGATCCCGCGTTCGACGAGGTCGACCGTGCCGGCCATCGCGCCGAGATGGATGCCCTCGCCGGTCGTGCCGCCCTGAACGTCGGCCGCGTCGGCGAGCAGGGCCTCCTCGCAGTATCGCCAGGCATCAGCGCCCATCTGCCGGGCCAGCACCCAACCGTGGACGAGGCTGCTGAGCGTGGAGCCGTGGCTGGTGCGCCGCAGGTAGTACGAGACGGTCGCACGCCACACCTCGTCGTCCAGCGCGTACCCGAGCCGGCCGAACAGGCCGTACAGCTCCTCGGACCGGAAGAGGTAGCCGAGCATGAGGGTGTCCGCCTGCTTCGACGCCTGGTAACGATTGACCGTGTCGCCCTCGGCCTCCAGGATCCGGTCGAGGCGGCGAATGTCGCCGTACCTTGCCCGGTACGCCTCCCAGTCGAGCTCCGCCAGCTCCCCAAAGCCGTCGAACTGACTCACTACACCCTGGTGGAACGGCACGTACAGCCGGCGGGAGACGTCCTCCCAGCGAGCCAGTTCCCCGTCGTCCAAAGGCAGTTGCTCCGAGAGTTCCGAGCGACGGGTCTCGGGCAGTTCGCCGAGCAGGTCGAGGCCACGGGCGAGCACCCAGGCGGCGGTCGCATTGGTATAGGCGTTGTCGTCGATGCCCGCAGTCGTGGCATCGGGATAGGTGTCGTGGAACTCGTCCGGGCCTACGACGCCCCGGATGCGGTAGCGACCGAGCTCGGGGTCGAACCTGGCGGCCCCGGCCCAGTAGCGGGCGACCTCGAGGAGGATCTCGGCCCCGGCGGAGTGGAGGAATCCGCGGTCTCCGGTGGCCTGCGCGTACCGCCAGACGTTGTACGCGACGGCGGAGCCCACATGGCGTTGGAGCCGTGAGTGGTCGACCAGCCAGCGTCCCGAACGCGGGTTGAGGTGCAGAGTCTGGGTCTCCTCCCGGCCCGAACTCGCGCTCTGCCATGGATACATCGCCCCCTGCTGACCAGCGAGGCGGGCGGCCGAGCGGGCGGCCGGCAATCGACGGTGCCGGTACATGAGCAGCGCCCGGGCCACCTCGGGGAAGTGCAGGTCGAGGTAGGGCAGGACGAAGAGCTCGTCCCAGAAGACGTGCCCCCGGTACGCCTCTCCGTGCAGCCCTCGCGCGGGCACGCCCACGTCGAGGCCCGCCGTGTTCGGGGAGAGCGTCTGCAGCAGGTGGAACACGTGCAGCCGCAGGATACGGCCCGCCTCACCGGGCACGTGCAACTCGCCCTGCTCCCAGACACGCTGCCACGCGGCCTTGTGGGTCGATACCAGCCGGGGGAAGGCCGGAGCACGAGCGATCGCGTCGACGGCTGTCGAGAGCGGGTCGGCGGCGGGCCGGTCCGTCGAGGTGTGCAGTGCCAGGGTCTTGACGACCATGGCCGAGCGGCGGGAGGCGATGGGCAGCTGATACGTCTGCACGGTGCCAGCCGGCGTGGCCGCCTCCCGAGCGCGCCGTACGGGATGGGTGACCGTGCGCACGGCCATAGCGACTCTCATGCCGGGGTCGACGGTACGGCAGGAGAGCCAGGCGACACCCTCGGGCTGGAATCCGGCCCGGTGATCTATGAGGTGACGCCCTTCAAGGTGCCGATAACGCTCCACTCCGGCGTTCGTGACCGCGCCATCGAGAACGGACTGCACCTCGACGGAACCGCTCCAGCCGTAGGCCCGGAACAAGGTGCTCTGCGCCGCCAACCCGGAGTCCCCCATGTGCACGACGCGGACATGGCTGACGCGCAGGCCCCGCCCCCGGGCGTCCTCGAAGAACAGACGCCGGGTGAGCACACCCGCGCGCAGGTCGAGACGGACATCGAAATGACGCAGCTCCCCGGCGTCGGGGGTCAGCCAGTCGCCGGCCGGACCGTCGTCCGGCAGGCAGCGATAGCGCAGAAGCGTCCAGTTCGGAAGATTGACGAGGTCCTCGTTCTCGACCCGCTCCCCCGCGACGACCGAGGCGACCCGGTCGTAGCAGCCAGCCAGATAAGTGCCCGGGTAGTGCGGGCCTCCGGCGGTGCACTCGGGAGCGGAGCCCCGAGTGGCGAACCGGCCGTTGCCGAGGGAGCAGAGTGCTTCCACGAGCGGCTCGCGTTCCGGGTCGTAACGGTCGTAGCCCCACGTCCAACCGGTGGTCATCCGCGCTCACCCCACACGCTCCGGACCAGCGTCGTGAGGTCGGGAACCACCAGGTCGGCCCCCTGCTCTCGCAGGAGGTGGGCAGTGCGCCGCAGCGGGGTGCGGTCGACTCCGACGACGAGCCCGAAGCCGCCACGACGAGCTGCCTCGACTCCAGCGAGCGCGTCCTCGACGACCGCGGTCTCCCGCGGGCGGCTTCCGAGGAGGACCGCCGCTCGCAGGAAGAGCGCGGGATCCGGCTTGCCGGCAAGGCCGAGCCGGGCGGCGTCCTCGCCGTCCACGATCACCGCGAGGAGACCGGCGAGCCCCGCGGCACGGATCAGTGCCCGGGCGTGTTTGGAGGCGGACACCGCGGCGCACGGGACCCCCGCCGTGTGCAGGGCCGCGAGAGCAGGCCGGGCGTCGGCGAAAGCCGTGACGCCTTCCGTACGAAGCAGATCGACGAACGCCTGCTCCTTGTGTGCCGCGACGCCCCAGACCGTGCCGCAGCCCGGCGCGTCGTGCGGCTCTCCCGCCGGGAGGTGGAGACCACGGGCGGTGAGGAAGGCCGCGGCACCGTCGTACCGGGACCTGCCGTCGACGAGCCGACGGTACTCGGCATCCGCGTCGAAGGGCGGCTGTGTCCCGATGCCGGGCGCCAGTCGGTCGAGGCAGGCGTCGAACGCGACTTTCCACGCCGCCGCGTGCACGACGGCGGAGTCGAGCAGAACGCCGTCGGTGTCGAGGACAACACCGTTCGGCGGCCCGGAACCCGGGCCTGGGCCGTTCATCAGGCCGCCGGCGCGTCGGGGAGGCTCACGACCGTGTGTCGCGGGCCGCCCAGCGCGACCTTGATGGCGCCGGTCTCGGCCGCGCGGCCGAAAACCTCGTACGCCTCCTCCATCTCCCCCAGCTCGAACCGGTGGGTGATCAGCTCCGCCGACGGCAGCCGCCCTGCGGCCATCATGCGCAGCAGCATGGGCGTGGACGAGGTGTCCACCAGCCCGGTGACGTCCCTGATCCACAGGTCTTCGAGGTGGAGGGCCGCCGGCTTGCCGTGCACACCGATGTTGGCGACCCGGCCACCGGGCCGGACCATCCGCGTGCACATCTCGAACGCCTCCGGGACACCGACGGCCTCCATCACGACATCGGCACCGAGGCCCTCGGTCAGATCCGCGACCAGCTGTTCGGGATCCTCTCCCGCGTTCACGATGGCGTCCGCGCCAAGGGCACGGGCGGCGGCCAGCCGCGACTCGGCCAGGTCGACGGCGACGATCCGGCCCGGACTGTAGAAGCCGGCGGTGGCGATGGCGGCGAGACCGATGGGGCCCGCTCCGACGACGACCACCGTGTCGGCGGGGTGCACGGCACCGTTCAGGACCCCGACCTCGTAGGACGTGGGGAAGATGTCGGCGAGGAGGACGGCGTCGGAGCCGTCGATCGAGTCCGGCAGCGGATGGACGGACAGATCGGCGAAGGGCACACGGACGTATTCGGCCTGTGTCCCGTCGATGGTGTGGCCGAGGATCCAGCCACCTCCGCCACGGCACTGTCCGTAGCGGCTCTCACGGCAGAAGCGGCACCTGCCGCAGGCGGAGATGCAGGAGATCAAAACGCGGTCACCGGGCCGTACCGTGCGGACGTCGCCGCCGGTCTCGACCACGGTGCCCACCGCCTCGTGTCCGAGGACCCGGCCGGGCGTCACCTCCTGCACGTCCCCCTTGAGGATGTGCAGGTCCGTGCCGCAGATGGTGACGACGTCGACCCGGACGATCGCATCGGCGGGGTCCTCGATGCCTGGATCGGGTGCGTCCTGCCAGGCGATCCGGCCCGGCCCCTGGAAGACGAGTGCCTTCATGGCGCCCACCTGCTTCCTGTCGCGCGTCGCTGCGGTCCTCGCCTACCAGGCTCCGCGGAGCCCTTCGCCGGCACATGAGCCGGTCGGCCCCCGAAAAGGGCCCGCTCGGACCTCCGGACCGGGCCGGTCCGGATGCGAAGGTGGAGGCTGGTCCACTCCGAAGGAGGGCTGGCCATGTCCGAGGCAGCCCCGAACGCCGCTCCCACCGCTCTGCGGCCCGCACTGCTCAGTTTCCTGGGCGGTGTGGGGACGGTTACCGGAAGCAAGTTCCTGGTCGAGAGCGACCATGCGCGGATCCTCCTCGACTGCGGTCTCTTCCAGGGTTTCGCGACCTTGCGGCGCCGCAACTGGGAACGGTTCGCCCGTGACGCCGCGGACGTCGACGCCGTGGTCGTCACCCATGCCCACCTGGACCACTGCGGTTATCTGCCGCGTCTGGTCCGGCAGGGCTTCCGGGGACCGATCCTCACCAGCGCCCACACGGCCCGGCTCGCCGGGATCGTGCTGCGTGACAGCGCCCGGCTCCAGATGGAGGCGGCCCGGCACGCCGACGAGCACGGCTGGTCCAAGCACCGGCCGGCCAAGCCGCTGTACGACGACTCCGACGTGGAGAAGACGCTGGCGTTCTTCGACCCTGTCCCGGTCGGCGAGGACGTGGAGATCATGGCCGGCACCCGGCTGACGCTGCACCACGGCGGGCACATCCTGGGTTCGGCCTGGGCCCACATGACGCTGGAGGACGGGCACACCCTGGCCGTCTCCGGGGACCTGGGGCGGCCCGGACATCCGCTGCTGCTGCCGCCCGAGCCGTTCTCCGGCGCCGACGTATTGCTGATGGAGTCCACGTACGGCGACCGTCGCCACGACCAGGAGTCCGCCCGGTCGGAGTTCGCCGCCGTGATCGCGCGGACCACCGCCAGGAACGGCACCGTTGTCATCCCCGCCTTCGCGATCGACCGTACCGAGGTCGTCCTCCACGAACTGACCCTGCTGCGTGAGACGGGCGTCTTGCCCCGGTCGGTGCCCGTGTACGTGGACAGCCCCATGGCCCTGGCCGCACTCGACGTCTACCGGGACGCGGTACGCGAGCGTTCCCCCGAGTTGCGGCCGGAGATCCTCGCCGAGGGGGGTGCCGCGCTGAGCCCGGAGCCGTTCCTCGCCGCGCGTACCGTCCAGGAGTCCATAGAGATCAACGAGGTCCACGGGCCGGCCGTCATCGTCTCCTCGGCCGGCATGGCGACTGGCGGCCGCGTCCTGCACCACCTGCACCGGCTGCTCCCGGACCCGCGCAACGCGGTCGTCGTGGTCGGCTTCGCCGCGGCCGGCACCCGGGCGCGGGACCTCGTGGACGGTGCCCGGACGCTCAAGATGTTCGGCGAGTACGTGCCCGTACGGGCCGAGGTTGCCGACGTACCCCATTTCTCGGCGCACGCCGACGCCGGACAGATCATCGACTGGCTGCGCGCCGCCCCTCCCCCGCACACCACCTACCTCGTCCACGGCGAACCGGCCGCTTCCGAGGCGCTGCGCGACCGCATCGACCACGAACTGGGCTGGACGGCCGTCGTGCCCCGCTCCGGGGAGGCCGTCCTGGTCCGCTGACGGGGGCCCTTTGGCCCCGGGTGGGACCTGCGCGGCCCTCCCGGACGGCACCCGACCCGGGCGAGCCTGTGGGAAAGGGCTGGAGGACCTCATGACCACCACGAGGACGCTGCTGAACGAACTCGCTCCCGAGGCGCGTGACCGGCTACTGGAGCACGCTCGCACGGTGCAATTCCCCGCCGGGACGCGTATCTTCCGCGAGCGGCAGCACGCAGACCGCTTCTGGATCATCGAGACCGGCCGGGTCGAGCTCGACATGCACGTCCCCGGGCGCCGCAACGCCGTCGTGGACACCCTCGCGTCCGGCGCGCTCCTCGGCTGCTCCTGGATCATGCCCCCGCACATCTGGCACCTCGGCGCCACGGCGACGACCGAGGTCCACGCCCTCGAGTTCGACGCCCAGGCCGTCAGGGAGCTGTGCACGGAGGACGCGGCCGTCGGCGAGGCGGTCTTCGCGTGCGTCGCCGCGGCGATGGCGCGTCGGCTCCTGTCCGCCCGCGACCGCCTGCTGGACGACCTCATGCCGCGTATCGGCGCGGAACCCCTGGCCTACGCCCGATGAGGAGACAGAGTCATGGCCACCCAGCCGTTCGCCGTCGCCGACGTGATGACCAAGAAGGTGGTCGCCGTCCAGCCCGGTGCGGAGTTCAAGGAGATCGTCGCCGCCATGGAGCGGTGGAAGGTGACCGCCGTGCCGGTCGTCGAGGGCGAGGGCCGCGTCGTCGGGGTGGTCTCCGAGGCCGACCTGCTCCTCAAGGAGGAGCTCCACGACCACCGCCTGGGTCTCGTGGAACAGATGCGGCGCCTCGACGCCACGGCCAAGGCGGGGTCTCACCGGGCCGAGGACCTGATGACCTCGCCCGCTGTCACCGTCGCTCTCGGTGCGTCCCTGCCCCAGGCCGCCCGCCTCATGGCTGCCCATCGCGTGAAACGGCTACCGGTCGTCGACGCGAGCGGCGTCATCCAGGGGATCGTGAGCCGGTCCGACCTCCTCAAGGTCTTCCTCCGCCCGGACGAGGACCTCGCCACCGAAGTGCGCCAGGACGTCGTCGAGCACCTGTTCCCCCTCTCTCATCGTCGGGTCGAGGTCCGTGTCGACGCCGGAGTCGTGACACTGTCCGGCGAGGTCCGCGACAGCGCGCTCATCCCGCTCGCAGCCCGCCTGGCCCGCGCCGTCGAAGGCATCGTGGACGTACGGTGCGAACTCACAGCAGAGGGTGACAGGCGATGAGGCACCGCAGCGTTGCGAATCTGATGACACCCACGGCGGTCAGCGTCGTACCGGGCACGACGTTCAAGGAGATCGCACGACTCCTGGACGAGTTCGACATCACCGCGGTGTGCGTGGTGGACGAGTCGAACCGGCCTCTGGGCGTTGTCTCGGAGGCGGACCTGGTACGCCGCCGTGCCGCCGGGGCCCGGCTCGACACCGCGGGCGCGCTCATGTCGAGCCCCGCCATCGTCGCCCGACCTGAGTGGAGCGTGGTGCGGGCCGCCCGCGTGATGGACCGGGCGGGGGTGAAGCGCCTGCCCGTGGTCGACGACGAAGGGCAGCTCGTGGGCATCCTCAGCCGCAGCGACCTCGTCCAGCTGTTCCTGCGCAGGGACCGGGCGATCCAGGAGGAGATCGTCGAGGACGTGGTCACCCACACCTTGGGGCTGAGCCCGTCCGCCCTGTCGGTCGAGGTGGTGGACGGCCGGGTCACGCTCAGCGGCACGGTACGGCGCCGAAGCCTCGTGCCGGTGATTCTCAGGCTCTGCAACAGCGTCGACGGTGTCGTGGGGGTCATCGATCGGCTCACGTACGAAGACGACGACCTGCCGAAGGAGGGACGATCATGAACACCCCGAGCACCACCCCGCATGCTCCTGTGGTGGTGACGGCCGAACTCGACAGCCGGCTGTCCCGTTGGCTGTGGCTGGTCAAATGGATCCTGGTGATCCCCCACTGGATCGTGCTGTTCTTCCTCTGGATCGCCTTCCTCGTCGTGACGGTGATCGCGTTCTTCGCCATCCTCTTCACAGAGCGCTTCCCGCGGGGCCTGTTCGACTTCAACCTCGGTGTGCTCCGCTGGTCATGGCGAGTGTCGTACTACTCGTACGGCGCCCTCGGCACCGACCGCTACCCGCCCTTCAGCCTGGGCCCCGAGCCCGGCTACCCCGCTCGGCTCGACATCGTCTATCCGGAGCGGCTCTCCCGCTCGCAGGTGCTGGTCAAGTGGTGGCTGCTCGCCATCCCCCACTACCTGGTGATCGCCTTCTTCACCGGCGGGATGGAGGTCCACTGGTGGAGCGGCGGCCTGATCACGCTGCTCACGCTTATCGCAGGCTTCGCCGTGGCCTTCACCGACCGGTATCCGCGCGACCTGTTCGCCCTGATCGTCGGCCTGAACCGCTGGGTCCTGCGCGTCGCCGCCTACGCGAGCCTCATGACGGACGCCTATCCGCCGTTCCGTCTCGACCAGGGTGGTTACGAGCCGGTCGTGGGTGCCGCGCGCTGACGGCGCCGCCTGGCGCGCCGCAGCTCGTCCGTGCCCCACACCAGGACCGGGAACGTCGCGATGAGCAGAACGACGTCCAGGGGTAGGGCGGCCGTGCCGAAGAGGTGCTGGAGCGGGGGCGCGTAGACGAGGGCGGCGGTGAACGCGAGTTCGAAGGCGATACCTGCGAGCAGCAGCGGATTCGAGAACACCCCGATGTCGCGGAGTGCCGCGTGGTCGGTGCGGGCCGCGAAGGCCGTACCGACCTGGCAGGTGACGATGCCGGCGAAGGTGGCCGTGGTGGCTGTCACGTAGGCGTGGTGCAGGGGGCTGCCCGTACCCGTGGGATCGCCCGGCTGCCAGCCCGCGCGCCAGAGCACGTAGAAGAAGCCGGCCATGACGAGGGCGGCCGACACCAGGCCCAGGTAGCCCCAGCTGCGGACGAGCATGTCGCGGGAGATCACGCCCTGGTGCCGTGGTCGGGGCGGCCGCTGCATGATGCCGGGCTCGGAGCGTTCCCGGCCGAGGGCGAGGGCGGGCAGGGTCTCGGTGCCGAGGTCGATGGCGAGGATCTGCAGGACGGTGAGGGGAAGCGGGACGGCGCCGGCGGAGAGCGCGAAGACGAGGAAGGGCACGATCTCCGGGGTGGCGTGGGCGAAGATGTAGACGATGAACTTGCGGACGTTGTCGTAGACGCGGCGCCCGGATTCGACGGCGGTCACGATGGTGGCGAAGTCGTCGTCGGTGAGGACCATGGTGGCGGCCTCGCGGGCCACGTCGGTGCCGGAGCGTCCCATGGCCACCCCGATGTGAGCGCGGTGCAGCGCGGGGGCGTCGTTGACCCCGTCACCCGTCATGGCGACGATCCGGCCGTGGGCCCGCAGGGTGTCCGCCACCTTGAGTTTCGTCTCGGGCGAGGAGCGGGCGAAGACGATCTCGGCGTCGCCTTCCACGAGGAGTCGGTCGAGCTCGTCGTCGCGCAGCGACTCGGAAGCCGCGACCACGTGCAGGCTGGGGACTCCGATGCCCACCTCCCGGGCGACGGCCGCGGCGGTGGCTCCGCTGTCCCCCGTCACGACGTGGACCCGGATCCCGGCCTCGTGGCAGCGGCGGACGGCCTCCGTCACCTCGGGGCGCGGCGGGTCGTACAGTCCGACCAGACCGAGCAGCGTCAGTCCCGATTCGGCGTCCGGGCGTTGTGCCGGCGCCCGAGCGCCCGGCGGGAGGTCACGCGCGGCGACGGCGAGGACCCGCATGCCGCCCCGGGCCAGTTCCTCCGCCGCCGCGCGGGCGGCGTCCGTGGCGGAGCCGGGAAGGACACGTGCCAGGACCGCTTCAGGCGCTCCCTTGGCGACGATCCGCAGGTGACCCGTCGCCTCGTCTTCCTGCACGACCGACATCAGCCGCAGTCGCGGATCGAAGCGGAACAGTCCCCGCCGTTCCGCGTCGCGCCGGGCGAGGTCCACAGGGGCCCCGTGGTCGGCGGCCCCGGTGACGAGGGCGGCCTCGGTCGGATCACCGTGCAGCTCGCCCTCCTCCTCGCGGGTGACGGTGGTGCACAGGGCACTCGCCCGCACCAGCTCCTGCGCCCAGGGCCCGGGTTCCGCTCCGTGCCCCGCCGTCCAGAGAGCTCTCAGGCGCATGCGGTTGCGGGTCAGCGTGCCGGTCTTGTCCGTGCAGATGACGTTCGTGGAGCCGAGAGTCTCCACGGCGCTGAGTCGTTTCACCAGGGCGCCCTCGCGAGCCAGCGCGCGGACGCCCACGGCGAGGGCCAGCGTGATGGTCGGAAGCAGACCCTCGGGGACGTTGGCGACGAGGAGCCCGATGGCGAACATGAGGGAGTCGGTCACCGGCAGTCCGACAGCCACCCCCAGGACGAGGAACACGGCTCCCATGCCGGTGGCAACGCCGGCGATGAGCCAGGCGACCTTCCTGACCTGTCGTTCCAACGGGCTGGCCTCGCGCCGGGTCCGCTGGCTGAGGGCGGCGATCCGGCCGAGCTCGGTGTGGTTGCCGGTGGCGAACACGATGGCCCGAGCCTGTCCCTCGACACAGGTCGTCCCGCTGAAGACGAGGTTCGGCTCCTCCAGCAGCGGGGCACCGAGGAGACCGGCCGCGGCCATGCGTTCGGCGGGGACGGACTCCCCCGTGAGCATCGACAGATCGACTTCCACTCCTCCTTCGGTGACGCGCGCGTCGGCGGGCACCTTGTCGCCCTCTTCCAGGAGGATCACGTCGCCGGGCACCAGGTCGCGGGCCTCCACGGTGAGGGGCCGGCCGTCGCGCACGGCGAGGGCGTGCGCGGGCAGGTACCGGGCGAGGGTCTCCACCGCCCGCTCGGCCTGCCGTTCCTGGAGCAGCGCGAAAGCCGCGTTGACGGCGATGACCGCCAGGATCGCCCAACCGAGCACTCCGAGATCCGCGACGAAGGCCAGTGCGGCGGCGGCCCAGAGCAGCAGGGCGAGGGGGTGGACCAGCTGCCCGACCAGCTCTCGCGCGAAAGAGGAGCGGGCCTTGCGCCGCACCTCGTTGGGTCCGTGGACGGCGAGCCGGCGGGCGGCCTCGCGGGCGGACAGCCCGTCCGGTCCTGTGGCGAGTTCCCGGCGGAGCCTGGGCAGGGGCTCGCTGGGGTCGAAGGGCAGCGCCTCGCTGGGCGTGGCCGCCCGGCCCGTGGCGGCGCGGTCAGTCATCGTCGGTCCCCGGCGCCTTCCCCCGGCGGAGCCGACCGGACCACACGGGTTCGACCTCTTCCCACTCCTGTTCCCAGACCGCGAGCCGGCGGGCTTCGGTCCGCCGTCGTACAAGGGCGAGAACGCCAGCCCCGATCGCTCCGACGGAGGCCGTGGCAACGCTGCCGCCCGAAAGTGAGGTCAGCGCGCGGTCAGCGGCGCTACCCGGGGGGCGTGCGGGGGTGCCGGTGTCGTCCACCCAGATCGTCACCGTGCGGCCCTGGGGCGTGCGGGGAGGGACGTGGATGGTGCCGGACCGACGGACGTGCTCAGGCTGTTCCCAGACCGCAGGTGCGAGCGCCCGCGGTGTCGATCCGTACCGGGTGGCGACGGGCGGGTCCTTGGCCGTCCCGGTGGTGGTTGCCTGCACCTGGTGGCGGTGGGTGGCGAGTTCACGGTCGGCCTTGGCGCCGGCGCTCCAAAGGCTCGCGGTGGCCACGGCGCCGCAGATCAAGGAGATCGTCAGGACGAGGATCAGTGCGGCGCGCCCGCGGGGTCCCAGCCCGGACGCCGGGGGTCGCGGTTCCGACCGCTTGCGGTGGTCCATGTCGCACCTCTGGGTGGAGTGGCCTCCAGGACGGGCCGACGAGACCGGTCAGCGTGTGGTGCCGAGTTCGGTCCCGATGTGGTGGTCCCAGTCCTGGATCCGTTCCGGGTTGCGGAAGTCTCCGCCCTTGCCGTGGCGGACCAGGGACCGGCTGATGCGGCCGGGCGTCTCGGCGGTCACAGCGCCCCCGAAGGTCATGTGCTCCCGGGCGCCGAGTTTCTTCATCCGGCGGGCCACGCCGGGTACCGGCGGGATGTCGTGCTGCTCGGCGGAGCTGTCGATGGGCCCGCTGCTGAAGAGCCAGACGGGCCGATGGCGGAGCTGGTCGGCGTTGCGCCGGGCGCACCGTCGCGCCTTGCCGTTCCAGTGCCCGGCGTAGAGGGCTCCGTCGTAGCCGCTGACGTCGGAGACGACGTCGGCCGGCAGGACGACGGCCTCGAAGCCGTCGGCCTGGAGCGTCCGGCCGATCTCGTCGGCGATCCCCCTGGTCGCGCCGTGCTTGCTGCCGTAGGCGACCAGGACTCGCTTGGGTTCACGACGTGGCTCCTCCGGGCGGGGTACCGCCTCGCTTCACCGGGATGGTGCGTGCGGCGCCGGTCTTCTCCTCGGGCATCGGAACGCGGATGGTGAGGATGCCGTCCTCGTACGACGCCTCGACGTCGTCGACCGGGATCGTGGCCGGGAGACGCACGGTCCTGCGGAACGATCCGTAGCGGAACTCCGAGTGCTCCTTGTCCTCCTCGCTCTCGCTGTGCTCCGCGCTCACCGTGATCAGGTTGTCATCGACGGTGATGGTGAAATCGTCGGGGTCCATTCCGGGCAGTTCGGCCCGCAGCACGTACCCGCCGGCGCCGCTGGACACTTCTACCGGGATGGAGTGCGCAGCCGTCGCGGGGCGCCATCCGGGCAGCCCCGGAAACTCACGGTTGAACCAGGTGTCGAAGTCTGGGAACAGGCTGTGACTGCGTTCCACCTTGCCTCCGGCCATTGTTCTGCTCCTCGTTTCGGGGCCCAGGACGGTCGCCGAGGACCCGAGTCGGTGCGGACGGGCGGTGGACCGGATTACGGGGGCCGGTCCGCCTCCGTAACCCCATCGTCCGCCCGTGAGGTCATGTGGCGCAGCGTCCAAGAGGGCTGTCCGACGGGGCCGAACGGGCCGCACCTGGACCGATAGGCCCATGGCACCACGGCTCTGGTGCTGTCAGCGGCAGATCTCTTCGACGAACTGGCCGACCCGTTCCTCCGGCAGGTGCTTCGCCAGGTCTGCCTCGCTGATCATGCCGACCAGGCGGTGGTCGTCGATCACGGGTACGCGGCGGATGCGGTGCTCCTGCATGGTGCGGAGCACCTTCTCGCTGTCGGCGTCCGCGTCGACCGTGACCGGCTTGCCCTGGGCGAGGAGTCCGGCCGTCATGTGGTGGGGATCCTTGCCCTTGGCGAGGCACTTCACCACGATGTCCCGGTCGGTGATGATGCCGTGGAGCCGGTTGTCCGGCCCGCAGATGGGCAGTGCGCCGACGTCGAGTTCGCTCATGCGGCGTGCCGCGTCCATCAGGGTCTCGTTCTCCTGCACGCAGCTCGCGCCGGCGTGCATCATCTCCCTTGCGGTCGTCATGGCCGCGTCCTCCTTTCAGGCCCCCTGCTCGCGATCCGGCCGCTTCACCGTCGGTTCAGAGGAATAGCGTCGACACGCTGACGGTGTGCACCGGGCGCTTGGGACGCCCGCTCGCCCCCTCTGCGGGCGGCTGGTGATTCCTGGGGCGCCCACGCCGCGTGTCCGCGGCCACCTGTCGACCGAGTTCGACCGACGGCCCGTTGTCCCGGGTGCCTCGGTTCCGTGTCTTCCTGGGCACGGTCACTCCTTCCTTCGACCAGCGCCGTCTCCGAGCGCCGCCTCCGCGCGCGCCACGTGCCGTTTGACAGCAGCGAAGCTGTCCGGTGCCACGGAGATGGAGTCGAGACCCGCGTCGACCAGGATCGCGGTGAAAGCCGGATCGTCGCTGGGCCGCTGCCCGCACAGTCCGACAGGGCGGCCGGCCGCGTGGGCGCGGGCAGCGAGGGTCTGGATACTCCGGACGACGGCGGGGTCACGCTCATCGAAGACGTGGGCGAGAGCCTCCGAGTCGCGGTCGACGCCGAGGGTGAGCTGGGTGAGGTCGTTGCTGCCGATCGAGAACCCGTCGAAGCGTTCCGCGAAGTCCTGAGCGAGGATGATGTTGGCCGGTATTTCGGCCATGACGTAGACGCGCAAGCCGTTCTCACCCCGTACGAGTCCCCCCTCCGCCATCACCGCGAGCACCCGGTCCGCCTCGCCGAGGGTCCGGCAGAACGGGATCATGACGACCACGTTCGTCAGCCCCATCCCTTCACGGACCCGGCGCAGCGCACGGCATTCGAGGGCGAACCCCTCACGGTAGCCGTCGCTGTAGTACCGGCTCGCGCCGCGCCAGCCGATCATGGGGTTGGCCTCGTCGGGTTCGAAGGGCCGGCCGCCGAGGAGCTTGGCGTACTCGTTGGTCTTGAAGTCGCTGGTCCGTACGACGACGGGTGCGGGCCAGCGGGAGGCTGCGATCCGAGCGATGCCATGGGCAAGGTGCTCGACGAAGTACTGCCCGCGGTCGAGGTACCCCTCCGTGAGCCGGTCGATCACATGTCGGTCCTGTGGATCGAGTCGCTCCGGGTGCAGCAGAGCCATCGGGTGGACCTTCACCTGGTGAGCGACGATGAACTCGAGGCGCGCGAGGCCCACTCCGTCGGCGGGGAGCCGCCACCAGCGGAACGCGGCCGACGGGTCAGCCAGGTTGAGCATCACCCGGGTGTGCGTGGCGGGCAGCTCCGCGAGGTCGGTCAGGATCTCCTCGTACGCCAGCAGGCCCTCGTGAACCCGTCCGCGCTCGCCCTCGGCACACGAGACGGTCACCTGCCTGCCGTCCTGCAGAATCTGGGTGCCGTTGCCGGTTCCGACGACAGCGGGGACGCCGAGTTCGCGGCTGACGATGGCCGCGTGCGAGGTGCGTCCGCCATGGTCGGTGACGATCGCCGAAGCCCTCTTCATGACCGGTTCCCAGTCGGGGTCGGTGACGCGGGTGACGAGAACCCCGCCCTGCGGGAAGCGGTCGAGGTCGACGGGGGCGTCGAGGGCGACGACGGGACCCTGGCCGATCGCCTCGCCCACCGCGATGCCCTCCACCAGAGGTTCACCGGGAACGACGGTCAGCCGGCAGCGTCGCAGGGTCGTGGACCGCCGGCGAGACTGCACGGTCTCAGGGCGCGCCTGCACGATCCAGAGCTCGCCGGTGAGGCCGTCCTTGGCCCATTCGAGATCCATCGGGCAGCCGTAGTGCTCTTCGACGGCCGCCGCCCACGCGGCGAGCTCGCGGATCTCCGCATCGGCGAGGACGCGTTGGTTCCGCTCGGCGTCGGGGGTGTCGAGGGTGCGGGTCATTCCCGTGTCCGCGTACACGGTCTTGAGTCGCTTGCTGCCGATCCGCACATCGATCACGGGGTTTAGGGCGGGGTCCTTCATGCTGGGCTTGAACACCGTGTACTCGTCGGGATCGACCTGGCCGCTGACGACGGTCTCGCCCAGACCCCAGGCGGCGCTCACCACGATCACCTCGGTGAAGCCGCTCTCCGGGTCGAGGGTGAAGGCGACCCCGGCCCCGGCGAGGTCGGAGCGGACCATGAGCTGGACGCCGACGGAGAGGGCGACGGCCATGTGGTCGAAGCCCATCCGCTCGCGGTAGTCGATCGCTCGGTCGGTGAACAGGGACGCGTAGCAGCGCCTGCACGCCTCCAGGAGCGCATCGGTCCCACGGACGTTCAGGTATGTCTCCTGCTGCCCGGCGAAGCTCGCCTCGGGCAGGTCCTCGGCCGTCGCGCTGCTGCGTACGGCCACTTCGGGCGTCTCCCGGCCACTCTCCTCGGCAAGCCGCTCGTACGCGGTCAGGATGGCGTCCCGCAGCGGCGCGGGCAGTGGCTGTGCAAGGAAGAACGAACGGATGGCCGCCCCGACCTCGTCGAGCGGGGCCCCTTGGTGCAGACGGCCGATCTGCTCCTCGACGGAGTCGCGCAGTCCGTGGCCCGCGAGAAGTTCCTCGTACGCCTCGGCGGTGGTGGCGAAGCCCGGTGGTACGCGTATGCCGGCGGCGCCGAGCCGGTTGGTCATCTCTCCCAGTGAGGCGTTCTTGCCTCCCACCCGGCCGACGTCCGAGCGGTCCAGCTCGGTGAACGGTACGACGCGACGCGTCGGTGCCATGACATCCTCCGTGGCTCTC
Organism: Streptomyces nymphaeiformis; assembly: GCF_014203895.1. Lineage (GTDB taxonomy): Bacteria > Actinomycetota > Actinomycetes > Streptomycetales > Streptomycetaceae > Streptomyces > Streptomyces nymphaeiformis. Next base: position 487,613 of record NZ_JACHJY010000007.1, read on the forward strand.
GGGCGCCCCTCAGTACGGGAGCGGTCTGCCGGACGGTGTCCGCAGATCGAGGGGGCTCGGCCTGCGGGGCTCTCGGGGCCGGGGGCTGATCCGGATGCGCTGCATGGTGCTCACCTCTCCGGGGAACCGGCGGACGGACCGAGGTCGTCCTCTCGACCCACCGTCCCGCGAGGAAGCCGTAGCGGCCCAGTGCCGAGCGGGTCAACGGGCCGGGGCCGGTCGGTCGTACGGAAACGGGACCGGTCGGCCCATGCCGGGTCGCCCGGCCGCTCTCCGCGCTGCGGGAAGGGGACGGTGATCACCGGGCACATGACGCGGTGCAGCAGGCCGTGGACCGTCGACCCCAGCCGCATGCCGGAGTACCCGCCACGACCTCTTCGGCCGACGATCAGGGCGAGGGACTCCTGGGACGCCAGGGCGAGTTGCTCGACCGGGTGTCCCCGAAGGACCTCTTGGAAGACGGCGACGTCCGGGTACTTCTCCGCCCACCCCGCCACCGACTCGGCCAGCAGCCGACGGCGCTCGGCCAGACCCTCGTCCGCATCGTCATGAGCGAGGAGGGAAGGGGGCCAGACCCAGACGGCGCGCAGTCGTGCCTCGCGGAGGCTCGCCTCCGCGGCGGCGAAGGCGACCGCGGCCTGTGACGACGGGCTACCGTCCACGCCGACGACGAGGGTCGGTGGGTGCACGGCGGTGTGCTCGGGTACGCGGACCACCACGACGGGGCAGGCGGCGCGCGCGGTGAGCGGGACGACCACGGAGCTCTCGCTGAACACCTCGGCCGCCCTGCCGAGACGGCGCGAGCCGACGACGACGAGTGCGGCGTGCGCCGCCAGATCGCGGAGTACGGTCGCCGGCACACCGTTCACGCGTTCCGTCGCGATCCGCAGACCAGCGTGGAGTTCCCGTACGAGGTCCTCCGCATTGGCGATCGCGGACTCCGCGCGGAGGCGCAGGGCGCTCTGGTGGGCGAGCGCGTCGTACCGGAGCCCGTTGTGGGCGGGCGGTACGGCGACGACCAGGCGGAGCGTCAGTCCTCGCCGTACGGCCTCGGCGGCGGCCCACACGAGAGCGGGGATCGACTGCTCCCGGGGGTCGATTCCGAGCAGTATCTCGTTCACAGCTCCTCAACCCGTGTGGCAAAGGTGGGTGGGACGATCTCCACCGGAGCGTGGGCGTGGTGGAGCAGGACGTGGGCGACGCGCCCCAGGGACGGGCCTGCGCCCAGAACTCGGTGTTCTCTGCCCATCACGAGCAGATCGGTGTGGGCGGTCGCCTCGACCAGGGTCCCGGGCGTACTCGTCCCCGTCTCGACGTGATGGCTGACGTTGAGCCCGGGATAGAAGTCACGTACGCGGTCGGCGAGCGCCTTGATCTCGTGCGCGCGCTGCCGCGCGATCTCGTCGAGGTCGTCCAGCATGGTCGCGACGCTGCCCACGTGGGTGAGCACGTTCCAGACGCTCACCAGTCGCAACACCGCTTTGCGGGCGTCGGCCTCGGCAGCCGCGACGAGTAGCCAGCCGACGTCCGAGGCGCCGTGCACGGCTGCCGTCACCGAGCCCGACTCGGGGCGGTCGCCGTCACCACGGACGACGATCACGGGCGTCTCGGCGCGGGCCGCCACCCCCAGACCCACGGAGCCGAGCATGAGGGTCGAGAAACCGCCGAGCCCCCGATTGCCCACCACGATCGTGCCCCTGTGGCCGGCGGCCGCCCGGAGACCGGCGACGGGCTCCTGGCGGCTCAATTCCTTCGTGACGGCAAGGTCCGGAAAGCGCTCGTGGACCGTGCTCTCGGTCTCGATCAGCAAATTTCGACCCGCTTCGCGTACTGCCTGGATCGTCTCGGCATTGGCGAAGAGGGCCCGACGGTCGGAGTCGGCGGCGTGGACGAGGTGCAGGGTCCGACCGCGTCGGTGCGCCTCGGCTGCGGCCCAGAGCACGGCCGTGCGCGCGGAGGGGGACCCGTCGACTCCCACGACGACGTTGCCGAGCTCCGGTCGAGCGGGGATCTCGCTTGTCATGGTTCCACCTCCGTACGCCCTCCGTTCGGGAGCACGTCCCAAGGGGCGACACCTCCCACGCTGACACCGTGGCCGGCCTCCCGGGGATGGGCCGTTCGGCCCCGATCGAGACCTGCCCGGCCCTGCTGCCGGGAGGCACGGGACCGCCAGCCTGAATTTCGGGACGTCCTCTCCGATCCGGGCCACGCTTGGGACGGAGCGGTCACGACTGAGGAGGCACGCCATGACGGCCCAGGTCACCGTCGGTCTCGACGGCTCGAAGGAAAGCCTCGCCGCCGTGGGGTGGGCGGCGACGGCAGCCGTGTTCCGCGAAGTGCCACTCCGGCTGGTGCACGTGGAGGAGTGGCCGAACACCCCTGAGGTGACCCTGTCGTACGCCCGAACCTTGGCCGATCGGGCCGAGAGTCTCCTGCGGGACGAGGCGGACCGCGTGCGGAAGGAACATCCCGGCCTCGAGATGCTCACGAAGCGGGCGCGTGGCCGGGCGGCCGAGGAACTGACGGCCGCCGCGAACGAGGCGGATCTGACCGTGCTCGGATCGCGTGGGCTCGGTGGCGTCCGGGGCTTCATCGTCGGCTCGGTCTCCCTTGCCGTCGTCGGCTCGGCGCGCCGGCCTGTCGTTCTTGTGCGCGCGGAGGGCGCCTCAGTGGCTCCCGAAGGCGGGATCGTGGTGGGCGTCGACATCTACCATCCGTGCGAAGCCCTGCTCGCGTTCTCTTTCAATGAAGCCGCCCGCAGGGGCATGCCGCTGCGGTTCCTGCACAGCTGGACGCTTCCCGCGTCGTACGGCTACGCGGCCGTCATGGACCCGGGGATCAGCGAGGAGCTGGGCGGCCACCTCCTCGGGGGTCTGGAGGACCTGGTGGAACCGTGGCGGAAGCGGTACGCGGGTGTGGACGTGGCGGCCACGGCGGTGGTGGGCTCGCCTGCCTACCAGCTGGTCGAGGCGTCGCAGACCGCGCAACTCGTCATCGTGGGACGACGGAGCCGGAAGGTGCCCCTCGGCGCGCATCTCGGCCACGTCGCCCACGCGGTCATCCACCACAGCCCCGCTCCGGTCGCCGTCGTCCCCTTGTTGTGAAGACAGAGGCGACTCCTGCCGCACGCGTCCGCTTCGGCGTCGGCAGAGCAAGTCGATGCGGTGGTAGCCGCGAAACAGCCCTTGCCTTGCCCGGCGTCGCAGCCCTTCTACACGGCAATGACAGCGATGACCAGGGCGGCGATGACGACGCCACGGATGGACCGCTCGGTCTATGCGGACCGCAACGCATGCACCCGGGCGCGGAAGACGCGCCAGCGTCGCTCGTTGTCGTGCACCAGGATCGCCGATTCCGCCATCAGATCCGCCGCCCGGTCGAGCAGTTCCGAAGCCGAATAGAGGTAGGCAGGGGCCGTCCGCTCGCCCCGCAGGTCGGCCCGCAGCGCCGCCGGAGCGAAGTCGACGCGGGCCAGCAGGTCAAGGGCGCGTCGCAGCAGCCGCGCGATCAGTGTCTGCAGACCCGCCGACTGCCAGTCGTCGGCAATGATCCGGTGCCGCTCCCCGAGCAGGTCGGCCAGCGCGGGATAGGCAGCCAGGCCCCCCCGCCATCTCCCACGCCTGTTCCATCGCCTCGGCCAGCCAGACGCCCGTCTGCTCCAGGTCGTCCGCCAGCAGCCCGACCTCACGCTTCAACCTCTGCAGTTCTGCCGGCTCGCCCTCCCCCTCCATGAAGAGGATCCCCGACTCCGCAACGAGCCCGGGAGCATTCAGGTCCTCCGTTCCGGCGAACGCGATCTCCGACGCATGCTCACCCACGCCGATCACGCTCCACCGGTCGGCCAGCGCCTTCAGCGCACGAGACCGCGCCTGCAGGTCGCCGGCCTGCCGCAACGGCGCCTGTGCGTAGTACTTCTCATGCTCGCGATGGAACCGCGCGAGATTGTCGATCAACTGCAGCAGCGAGTCAGGTGGGCTGACCTGCGCCTCGTCCTCAGCCATGTCGGCAGTGTGCACCAGGTCTGATGCCTACGGGCCGCCGGGCGCGCCCGGCGGCCCAGTGGATTCGAGCCTGCCTGGCGCTCAGAGATCGCTGACGGGACGGCCCTTGATCGGCTGCCCCAGGGGCGTGCCGGGCGCACCCGGCACACGGATACGGCGGCCGGTCACCCGGCGCGGCGAGAGTGTCACCACGGTGTCCCGCCCGTTCCCGGCCCACGGCTCCGAGTGGACGGCGTCCCTGATCCTCCGTACTGAGGTCGCGTCCGACACCGTTCGTGCCGGACCGACGAGGAGCACGCTCCACCCCTGGCTGAAGGCTTCGTCCAGGCGATCCTCCTCGAAGGCGACTTCCGCACCGGACGCCGCGGTGCGCGCGAGGGACGAGTCCGCTGCGGTCATGAAGACGATCTGCCCGTCGACGACCTGGTAGTTCACGGGGATCACCATGAGCCCGTCCCGTCCTTCGACGGCGATCCTGCCGACGCCGTGGTCGTCGAGCAGCTCCCAGCACTCGGCCTCGTCGATCTCCTCCATCCGTGGCCGATACCCGGCGCGGCCTCCGCCCGGCGCGAGGTCTGCCGTGGATCCAGTGAGGTCTTGGACGGTGGTCTCCAGCGCGTTCGCGAGGCGGACCAGGAATTCGATCCCCGGAGTGGGCACCCGCCCCTCCAGGTAGGCGATGTAGCCGGGCGTGGTGCCGGCCCGGTCTGCCACGTCCTCCCGGGACAGGCCAAGTTGTGCCCGCTTGGCCGCGACGCGGCGGCCGAGGTCGCTCGTGGCGTGCGGGGCGTGCCGGTCATCGGCTGTGTTCATCACGGCTCTCCTTCCGTACTCTCGGGATGCCGCTGGGGTACGACGGCGACCGGACACGTGGCGTGGTGCAGGGCTCGGTGGGCGACCCTGCCGAGCTCCAGACCGACGAGCCCGTCCCGGCGCCGGGCCCCGACGACCAGCAGGTCGGCGGCGGCGGAGCGCTCGGTCAGCACCCTGTGGGCGGGGCCCTCGAGTATGGCCCTGCGCAGGCGCACCCGGGGATGTTCGGTCACCGCGGCCTCCAGGGCCTTGTCGAGCAGTTCGGAGGACTGTTCAGCAAGGTGGATCGCGCGGTTGCCGCTCAACAGCGGGTGGTCGATCGGTTCGTGGGCCGGCCGTCGCCAGGTGCGGACGACGTCCAGCTCCGCGTCCCGGGCTGCAGCCTCACGGAAGGCGAAACGCACGGCGGGCGAGTCCACGTCGTGCTCTCCGACGCCGAGCAGCACGCGTCCATGGCGCGCCTCCAGGGCGTGCCGATCCCCTCTTACGACGACGACCGGGCAGTGAGCCCGGGCGGCCACAATGAGGCCGACGGAGCCGAGCAGAAGGTCGGCGAACTCGCCGCGCCCGCGGGATCCGACGACGAGGATCGCTCCCTCCTGCCCTTCCCTGAGCAGCGCGGTGGACGCGTCCTCGGCCAGGACAGCCGTGGCGAGAGGGAGATCGGGTGCGCGGCGCCGGGCGCGTTCGGCCGCGATGCCGACAATGTTCTCGGCGAGGATCTGGCCCGACGGCCGGTCCGTGGCCCAGGTAGGCACGACTCCCTCGTACCGCTCCCAGAGCGAGGCATGGACGATCCGCAGCGGAAGCCCGTACCGTACCGCTTCGTCGACTGCCCAGTCCAGCGCTGTGAGGCTGGGGTCGGACCCGTCGACTCCTACCACCAGGGGCGATTCCATCGCGCCCACCGCCTTTCCAGGTCGCGGGGTGGCCTGCTGCCACGCTCGCACCGGGCTGGAGGAGCCGGGTAGGGCCGGTCGGCCCCAGACTCGGCCCGCCCAGACCACTTCCCGCCCAGACCACTTGGAGAGGCGACGCGGTGACACGACAGGAGGAGGGGCCCATCCGCTTCTCGCGGATCCTGATCGCGCGGTGCACGGCTCGAACGCCGCTTCCCCGCGTCCCTGGGGCGGGCCCCTCCTCACTTTCAGGAAAGCACCGGTCGACCGGCCGGGCCAGGGCCGGCCGGGTCACGCCGTGCCCCTTTCGGCCCTTGTCGCCCGCCGCCCAGCGGCGACACCCTCGCAGGAACAGGATTCGGGGGCGCAGAAGTACCGGAGGCCGGTCATGAAGCACCCACGCACCGTCGACGACGTGATGACCCACGCGATGGTCTCCGCCAGGCTCGACGCACCGGTCAAAGAAATCGTCCAGTCCATGCGGCGCTGGGGTGTGAGCGCGGTTCCCGTGCTGTCGGCCGAGGGGAGGGTGGTCGGCGTGGTGTCCGAGGCGGACGTACTCGGCAAGGTTCCGGGAGAGGACGGCGACGGGGCGGGTCCGGTGACGGCGGGCAGTCTGATGTCGGCGCCGGCCGTCACCGTGCCGCGCGGCGCCACAATGGCGGGGGCGGCGCGGCTGATGGGGCGTGGGCGTCTCAAGCGGCTCCCCGTGGTGGACGAGGAAGGCCGCCCGGTCGGTGTCGTCAGCAGGGGCGACCTGCTCAAGGTCTACCTACGCTCCGACGCCGAGCTCGCCGAGGACGTGAGGCACGAACTCCTCACGCACCTGATCGCTGAAGGCGACGCCGCACTCACCGTACGGGTCACGGACGGGGTGGTGACGCTGGCCGGACGCCTGCCACCATCCGTATCCCCGGATCTGGCCCTGCGGCTCACCCGGGCGGTGCCCGGCGTGGTGGACGCGGCGGCGGAGTTCACGACCGCGTAGCGGCCTTCGTGTCATGCGGCGGAAAGTGCTGGACCCGCGCGTCCGGGCCCGGGAACACCAGGGTGACCCTGCCCGTGTCCGACCAGCGGACGTCGAAGGGGGGAGTGCCGTCCGCGTGGTGGAGCCCGACGATCTCACCGTCACGTCCCTCGTCCCCGACCGTGGAACCGCCCACGATCAGACGGTCGCCGACGCGAGCCCACAACCCTGCGCGGGGCGTCTCCCGACCTTGCCGTGTTTCAGTCGCAGTCATGGTCCTCGCCTCCCGGCCCGAGCGACCGGCCACGGCCCTCCCGGGACCGGTGCTCACGCCTTCCACCATGCGTCCCGATCGGCCGCTCGTCATGGGGCCGACCGTCCCGGAAGGGGACCATTCGGCACTGCCCGCGGGCCGGTTCCGCGCAGCAGGGTGAGATCTACCGGGGCCGCCTCGTCCCGTGAAGGAGGACCGTCATGCAGCACCGTACGGTTTTCGAGGTGATGACCCACAACGTGGTCACCGCCGCCCCCCAGACCCCGTTCAAGCAGATCGCCCGGCTCTTCGCCGAACACGACGTCTCCGCGGTCCCGGTCGTCGACCCCGACCGACGCCTGCTCGGCGTGGTCTCGGAGGCCGACCTGCTGCGGGCCACCGCCGAGCTCCCCGACCTGGAGGGCCGTGCGACGGGCGTCCGACTCCTGTCCCAGGAGCGAGGGATGCCCGATGCGGAGACGGCCGCCCAGCTGATGACCTCGCCGGCCATCACAGCACAGCCGAACTGGAATCTCGTCGAGACGGCCCGGACGATGCACCGCAAGGGAGTCAAGCGGCTTCCCGTCATCGACGAGACCGGTCGGCTCGTCGGGATCATCAGTCGCAGCGACCTGCTGCGGCCCTTCCTGCGCAGTGACACCGCGATCCGTGACGAGATCGAGCACGACGTCCTGGCCGACACTCTACGCCTCGCTCCCGACACCATCCGTGTGACTGTCGACGACGGAGTCGTCAGGCTCACGGGTCGCGTCGACGAACGCGCCGACGTCCGCGTGATCGTGCGGCTCTGCCGCTCGGTCGACGGAGTGGTCGCCCTGCACGAATCGATCGAGTACGCCTACGACAATCTCGCGCTCGACGTGGAGCCACCGCGATGAACGCTCTGTGGGTGGCGCCGGTCATGCCCGACTACGACAGTGCCCGGGCCACGTTCTCCTGGCGACGCGAGCGGTCCCGGCTCGCCGGGCTTCCGGACGGCGGCATCAACATCGGATACGAGGCGGTCGACCGGCACCTGCGTGAGGGCCACGGCGATCGCGCTGCGCTGCGCTGCGTCGGCCGCGACGGCTCCGTGGCGACGGTGACCTTCGCCCGGCTCGCGGCCGAGAGCTCCCGCTTCGCGCACGTGCTGGAGACGCTCGGCCTGGAACGCGGCGAGCGGGTGTTCACCCTGCTCGGCCGCCGCTTCGAGCTGTACAGCACCGTCCTCGGAACGCTGCGTGCCGGGCGAATCCTGTGCCCCCTGTTCACCGCCTTCGGTCCCGAACCCGTCGCACTGCGCATGGAGCTGGGCAACGCCCGGGCTCTGGTCACGACCCGGGAGCTGTACGAGCGCAAAGTGGCCCCGGTACGGCCCCGGCTTCCGCACCTACGACACGTCCTGCTCCTCGACCCCGGGGCCGACCCGCCCCCGGGCACCCTCTCGTTCCCCGCGCTCACGGACGCCGCGCCGGACGAGTACACGGTGCAGCCGACCGATCCGGCGGAGCCGGCGCTGCTGCACTTCACCAGCGGCACGACAGGCACCCCCAAAGGCGCGGTACACGTGCACGAGGCGGTCCTCGCCCATCACGTGACCGCCGCCTACGCCCTGGACCTGCACGAAGGCGACGTCTTCTGGTGCACCGCCGACCCCGGCTGGGTCACCGGCATGTCGTACGGCATCATCGCCCCGCTCACCCACGGCGTGACGACCGTCGTCGACGAAGGAGACTTCGCCCCCGCCCGCTGGTACGGGATCCTCGCCGACCAGCACGTCACCGTCTGGTACACGGCTCCCACCGCGCTCCGCATGCTCATGCGGGCCGCCCCGCGCAGCGGCGACCCCATACCCGCCGCGCGCCACGACCTGTCGTCGCTCCGGTTCGTCGCGAGCGTCGGCGAGCCGCTCAATCCCGAGGCCGTGCACTGGGGCCGGGAGGCACTCGGGCTTCCGGTCCACGACACGTGGTGGCAGACCGAGACCGGCGCCATCATGATCGCCAATTTCGCGGCCGATCCGGTGCGGCCAGGTTCGATGGGCCGACCGCTTCCGGGCGTCGAGGCAGCAGTACTGGCGTGCGGCGAGGACGGCCGGGCGTCGGTCACCGGCGGGCACGTCCAGATCCTTGAGGAGCCGGGCGCTCAGGGCGAGCTCGCCCTGCGGGCGGGCTGGCCGTCGATGTTCCGCGGCTACCTCCACGAACCGGGCCGTTACGAGGCGTGCTTCGCGGACGGGTGGTACCTGACCGGCGACCTGGTCAGCCGCGACGCCGACGGCTGGTACTGGTTCGTGGGCCGCGCCGACGACGTCATCAAGTCCGCGGGGCACCTCATCGGGCCGTTCGAGGTGGAGAGCGCCCTCATGGAGCATCCGGCCGTCGCCGAGGCCGGTGTCATCGGCCGCCCTGACGAGCTGGCGGGCACGATCGTCAAGGCGTTCGTGCTGCCGCGCCCCGAGTATCCGCCCGACCCCGAACTGCGGCGGGACGTCCTGGCGTTCGCCCGTCGGCGCCTCGGGCCGGCTGTCGCCCCTCGCGAGATCGAGTTCGTCGAGGACCTGCCCCACACCCGTAGCGGAAAGGTGATGCGCCGCCTGCTGCGGGCCCGCGAACGGGGCCTGCCCGAGGGCGATGTGTCGACGCTGGAGGCACCCGAACCGGCCGGAACGGCCAGGCCCTCGGGGAAGGAGTCGTGATGGCCACCGCACAGGGCGACACGTCCGCCAGGACATCGCAGACGAAGCGGCCCCGTCGCGCTCGGGGACCCGCGACGCCCGCCCTCTCCCCTGCGGCGGCCCACGACCTGGACCTGCTGCGGCAGATGCTGCTCATCCGGCGCTTCGAGGAGCGGTGTGTCGAGCTGTACAGCGCGGCAGCGATCCGCGGCTTCGTCCACCTCTACATCGGTGAGGAGGCGGTCGCCGTCGGTGTCCACCAGACGCTCTCCGAGCAGGATGCGGTCGTCTCCACGTACCGCGAACACGGCCACGCGCTGGCCCGTGGGGTACCGCCCGAGGCCGTGATGGCGGAGATGTACGGGAAGGCCACCGGGTGCAGCCACGGCCGCGGCGGCTCCATGCACCTCTTCGACGCCGGCCGCCGCTTCTACGGCGGCAACGCCATCGTGGGCGGCGGACTGCCGCTCGCGGCGGGGCTGGCACTCGCCGACCGGATGCGCGGCGATTCCAGAGTGACCTGCTGCTTCTTCGGTGACGGAGCCTTCGCCGAGGGCGAGTTCCACGAGACCGCCAACCTGGCGGCGCTCTGGGGGCTGCCCGTGCTCTTCGTCTGCGAGAACAACCTGTACGCGATGGGGACGGCACTCGCCCGCGAACACGCCCAGACGGACCTGGCGATGAGGGCGGCGTCGTACGGCATGGCGGCCTGGGCTGTCGACGGCATGGACGTACATGCCGTGGAGAAGGCGGCACGCGGAGCGGTCGAGTCGATTCGGGCCGGCAACGGACCGCACTTCCTGGAGATGCGGACGTATCGGTTCCGCGCACACTCGATGTACGACCCGGACCGTTACCGTCCCAAGGACGAGATCGAGGAGTGGAAGAAGCACGACCCCGTCACGGGACTCGCCGAAGGCATGCGCAAGGCCGGTTTCCTCGACACGGACGCCCAAGAGGCCCTGGGCCACGAGGTCATGGAGGCGATCGACCGAGCTGTCCGCGCGGCCGAACAGGCTCCCGAGGAGCCGACCGAAGATCTGCTGCTCCATGTCACGGGCCGACACGAGGAGGTTCCGTCATGAGCACGCGTACACGACCGCGGGCGCATCCCGACGACGGCACCACCACCTTTAGGGAGGCCCTTCGGGAGGGCCTGCGCGAGGCGTTGGCGTCGGACGACCGGGTCTTCCTGATGGGCGAGGACGTGGGCCGCTACGGCGGATGCTTCGGCGTGAGCCTCGGCCTCCTGGAGGAGTTCGGCCCCGATCGTGTCCGCGACACCCCTCTCTCGGAGTCCGCGTTCGTCGGAGCGGGGATCGGCGCCGCCCTGGCCGGGATGAGGCCGGTCGTGGAGATCATGACGGTCAACTTCAGCCTGCTGGCGCTCGACCAGATCCTCAACAACGCCGCCACCCTGCGGCACATGTCCGGCGGACAGCTCGGCGTGCCGCTGGTGATCCGCATGACGACGGGCGCGGGACGGCAGCTGGCCGCTCAGCACTCCCACAGCCTCGAGGGCTGGTACGCCCACATCCCCGGCCTCCGTGTCCTGGCGCCGGCCACGATCGACGACGCCCGCCATCTGCTGTCCGCCGCGCTGACCGATCCGGACCCGGTGCTGCTCTTCGAACACGGCAGCCTCTACAACGCGGCCGGCACGCTCGACCCGGCCGTCCACGAGGTCGACCTGGACCGTGCGGCCGTCCGCCGCGCGGGTGACGACGTCACCGTCGTCGCGTACGGCGGTTGCGTGCCCAAGGCCCTCGAAGCCGCAGAGGAACTGGCGGGTGCGGGGATCAGCGCGGAAGTCGTCGACCTGCGGTCGCTGCGGCCTCTGGACGACGCCACGATCGTCGGCTCGGTCCGGCGGACCCACCGGGCCGTCGTGGTCGACGAGGGCTGGCGCAGCGGCAGTCTGTCCGCCGAGATCGAGTCGCGCATCTGCGAGCAGGTGTTCTTCGACCTCGACGCACCCGTGGAACGGGTCTGCAGCGCGGAGGTCCCCATCCCCTACGCCCGCCGGCTGGAGGAGGCGGCACTCCCCCAGCCGGCCGGAATCGTGGCGGCGGCCCGCCGGGCGGTGAGCTGAGATGGCCGAGTTCACGATGCCGTCCCTCGGCGCCGACATGGACGAGGGCATGCTCTCCGAGTGGCTGGTGCACCCGGGTGACCGCGTGACGCGCGGCGACGTCATCGCGGTGGTCGAGACCGCCAAGTCCGCGATCGAGGTGGAGTGCTTCCACAGCGGTACGGTCGAGGCCCTCCTCGTGGACGAGGGCACCACCGTGCCGGTGGGCACCCCACTGGCACGCATCGGCACGACCTCCGAAAGCCCGTCGGCCGAAATCAGTCCGGCTGAGAGCCGACCGCCCGAAAGTCCACCTGCCGAAAGCCCGCCGCCATCGACACCCCTGGTCCGCCGACTCGCCCAGGATCTGCACGTCGACCTCACTGTCGTCCATGGTTCGGGCCCGGGAGGCAGGATCACTCGCGCGGACGTGGAGCACGCGGAACCGGCACCAGCGCGCGACAAGACCGTGCCAACGACACGGCCGGTGAAGCCGGTGCGCGGCGACGACTGGGCCAAGGAGCGTCCCGCTCCGCTGCGTGTGAAGGCTTCTCCGCTCGCCCGGCGGCTGGCCACCGAGGTTGGCGTCGACCTCGCCGATGTGACCGGCACTGGTCGGGATGGCACCATCCGTGCGGATGACGTCCGTTCCGCCGCGGCCGCCGAGGGCGCGCAGCGGCCGGCCGTCCCGGACATGGCGCGGGCGGCCACGGCCCGGCTCATGAGCCGATCCAAGCGGGAGATCCCGCACTTCTACCTCGCCACGACCGTGGACATGGCAGCGGCCTTGGAATGGATGCACGCCTGCAACCGCGAACTGTCGCTCTCCGCACGGCTGGTGCCCGCAGCACTCACGTTCAAGGCCATCGCGCTGGCGGCACGGAAAGTGCCCGCGTTGAACGGGCACTGGGTCGACGACGGCTTCGTCCCCGCGGACGAGGTACGGCTGGGCGTCGCGGTCTCCCTGCGGGGCGGCGGCCTCGTCGCACCCGCCCTCGCCCACGCCGACACACTCTCCGTGACCGAGGTGATGGCCGCACTCAAGGACCTGGTGGCACGGGCACGGGGCGGCCGACTCCGGGCGTCCGAGACCGTCGACCCCAGCCTCACCGTCACCAACCTCGGCGACCAGGGCGTCGAGGCCGTGTTCGGCGTCGTCTACCCGCCGCAAGTCGCACTCGTCGGCCTGGGCAGGATCGTCGAGCGGCCCGTGGCCGTGAACGGCCTGCTGGGAGTACGTCCCGTACTCACGGCGACGCTGTCCGCCGATCACCGAGCCGCCGACGGCGCCACCGGCGCGCGTCTCCTGACCGCCCTGGACCGGCTCCTGCAACACCCGGAGGAACTGTGAACCACGACCAAGCGAAGGCGTTCGTTCGGCAAGCCGTGCAGCGTGTCGTCCCCGGCGCCGACTTCACAGGACTCGATCCCGGCGTGTCCCTGCGGGACACCTTCGAGATGGATTCGCTGGACTTCCTTGAGTTCGTGGAAGCGCTCGCCGAACTCAGTGGGAGGGAACTCACCGAGGACGACTATCCGGCCCTCGTCACCTGGGACGGCTGCGCCGCTCGCCTGGTGGCCGGAGCGGGTGCGTCCGCGCAGGGAAGGAGCGGGTGATGCGACACCGCAGGATCGACCAGCTGATGACCCGTGAGGTGGTGAGCGTCCGCGGCGACGCGCCGTTCAAGGAGATCGTGCGGGTGCTGTCGCAGCACCGGGTCACCGCGCTGCCGGTGGTGGACGGAGAGAACCGGGTGATCGGAGTCGTGTCGGAGGGCGATCTGATGCGGAAGACGGCCGACCAGTCCACCACGCCGGGAGACATGCCGGACGTGCCGGGGCTCGAGGCGTGGGAGCGGGCGAAGGCCGAGGGAACGCGCGCGGAGGAGCTGATGTCCGCACCCGCCGTGTGCGCCCGCCCCGACTGGACCGTGGCTGAGGCGGCCCGGCTCATGGAGGTCCAAGGGATCAAGCGGCTCGTCGTCGTCGACGACGAGGACCGCCTGGTAGGCATCGTGAGCCGCCGCGACCTCCTGAGCATCTTCCTCCGCCAGGACGACGACATCCGCCAGGAGATCGTCGAGGACGTGCTCGGTGCCACTCTGCGTCTCGACCCGACCTTGATCGCGGTCGACGTGCGAGAGGGGCGTGTCGACCTCACCGGGAAGCTGCGCTTCCGCGGCATGATCCCGGCCGTCGTGCGCATGTGCGCAACGGTCGACGGAGTGGTCTCGGTCTCCGCGACCCGTCTCGCCTACGACATCGACGACACCGCACAAGGAGGTGGACGATCATGACGCAGGGGATCGTGGTCGGTCTGGACGGTACGGATCAGGCGAACGCCGCCGCGCAGTGGGCGGCGGAGGAGGCGGAGCTGCGCGGCACCGGGGTGGACCTGGTGCATGTGAAGGAGACGTCGCCGGATGTCCTCCTCCCGTTCGCGGCGCGAGAGCCCGACGAGCCGTGGGCGGAGGATCTGCTCGCCCGCACGGCGGCCGGCCTGCGCGAACGTCATCCGGATCTGTCGGTGACCACCCGGCTGTTGCCGTCGGAGCCTGTGGCGAGACTGGTCGCCGTGGCCGAGGAGAGCGACCTGCTCGTCCTCGGCTCCCGCGCCCTGGGCGGTACGACCGGATACCTGATCGGCTCGGTCGGGATGTCGGTCGCCGGTCTCGTCGAACGGCCCGTCGTCCTCGTACGGGCCCTCGACACGTCACCTCCGCAAGGACCCGTCGTGGTCGGCGTCGACCTCCGGCAACCCGTGGACACCGTTCTGGGATTCGCCTTCGAGGAGGCGGCACGGCGTCTCGCCCGCGTGCAGGTCGTCTACGCGCAGCAGTTGCCTGTGTACGCGACGCTCGGCCCCGCCATGGTCCCGGACGTCCGGCTCACCGTCGCCCCCGAGATCCAGCGTTCGCTCGACGATCTCCTCGAACCCTGGCGAACGAAGTTCCCCGACGTGATGGCGACCGGGCGAGTGACGACCGGCTCGGCCGGCCAGGAGCTGGTGCACACCGCCTCGGACGCGGCTCTTGTGGTGGTCGGTAGACGCACCCGGGGTTCGACGCTGGGTGCACGCATCGGCAGTGTGGCCCACGCGGTGCTGCACCACAGTCGGTCACCGGTCGCCCTCGTCCCCCACGGCTGACCTCGGGGCCGCCGAGTCGCGGGACGAAGCCGGCCGCAGCCGTACCGCCGTGACCTTGTACTCCGGACACGAGGTCACGGTGTCGGCGTGCGCCGAGGTGAGGGAGTTGACGCCGCTGGCCGGGAAGTGGAAGGCGCAGAAGACCTGCCCCGGAGCGAGTTCCGTGCCGACGCGGGCGACGAGTCGCGCCTGTCCGTGGCGGCTCTCGACGGTGACAGGGGTGCCGTCCCGCAGTCCGTAGCGTGCGGCGTCCTCGGGATGCAGGTCCAGGCGGTCGTACGCGTCGAGAAGAAGGTTGCCGCCGCGCCGGGTCATGCTTCCGGAGTTGTAGTGGGCCCAGCGGCGCCCCGTGACGAGCACCAGCGGATAGTCCTGGTCCGGCTCCTCGCCGGGCGGCAGGTAGGGGGCCGCCGACAGGTGCGCGCACCCGTCGGGGGTAGCGAACTCCGTGCCGTACAAGGTGCGTTCGCCCGGCTGGTCCGGTGCGGGGCAGGGCCAGGGCACGGCCCCCTCCCGGTCGATCCGCTCGTGCGAGAGACCGGCGAAGAGAGGCGTCACACGTCCGCACTCGGCGAGAGCCGCCGCCGGGGTGGGGCACCCCAGGTCGGCACCGAGGGCCTCGGCGACGGCGTGCACGACCTGGAAGTCGGGGCGCGCTGTTCCAGGCGGGTTCACCGCCTGCCGTACGCGCTGGAAGCGGCGGTCGAAGTTGACGAAGGTCCCGTCCTTCTCCAGCCACGAGGCCACGGGCAGGACGACGTCCGCGTGCCGGGCGGTCTCGCTGAGGAAGAGCTCGCTGACGACGACGAGCGGGCAGGCGTCGAGGGCCTCCGCGACCCGTCGGCTGTCGGGATCGGTCGCACACACGTCCTCGCCTATGACCCACAGCGCCCGCAGCCGGCCCTCCCGGGCCGCCACGAACATCTCGGGAATGCGCATACCCGGCCGTTCGGGGACCGGTCGACCCCACACCGCCTCGGCACGGGCGCGGGCCTCCGGGGCGGTGACAGGGCCATAGCCCGGCAGCAGGTCGGGCAGGGCGCCCATGTCGGACGCGCCTTGCACGTTGTTCTGGCCGCGCAGGGGGCTGATGCCGAACCCGCGGCCGGTGCCTCCGACGGCGCCGCGCAGGATGGGGAGGTTGGCCAGGGTCCGGACGCCGTCGGTGCCGTGCAGGTGCTCGGTGACCCCGAGGCCATACAGGACCGCCGGCCGCTCCGCGCGGCCGTAGAGCCGAGCGGCCTTCCTGATGTCGTCGGCGGGGACGCCGGTGATCTCGGCGACCCGCTCGGGCGGGTAGTCGGCCAGCAGGTCGGTGAGTTCGTCCAGTCCGGTGGCGCGTTCGCGGAGGAAACCCGGGTCGGTCATGCCTTCGTCGACGAGGACGTGGGCCAGGCCGTGGAAGAGCGCGACGTTCGTACCGGGGCGCGGACGCAGGTGCAGGTCGGCATGGCGGGCGAGACCCACGGCGCGGGGGTCGGCCACGATCAGGGAGGCGCCTGAGAGTGCCCGCTGGAGGAGGCGGGCGCCGACGACGGGGTGGGCTTCGACGGGGTTGGCGCCGACGACCAGGAGGCAGTCGGCGGTCTCGACGTCGTCGAAGGGGTCGGTGCCGCCGGCGCGTCCGAAAGACGCGGTGAGTCCCGCGGCGGAAGGGGCGTGGCAGAGGCGTGAGCAGTTGTCGACGTTGTTGGTGCCGATGACGGTCCGCAGGAACTTCTGGACGAGGTAGTTCTCCTCGTTGGTGGCACGGGCGGAGGAGATCGCGGCGACCGCGTCGGGGCCGCCGTCACGGAGGGCCGCGCGCAGGCCGTCGGCGATCCGGTCCACGGCCTCCGCCCAGCTCGCGGGCCGCAGGACCCCGTTCTCACGGAGCAGGGGCTCGGTGAGGCGCTCGGCGGAGCCGAGGTATCCGTACGCGAAGCGGCCCTTGACGCAGGCGTGGCCCCGGTTGACGGGCCCGTCCCCGGCGGGAAGCACGGCGGCGACGCGGTCCTCGCGGACGACGACGTCGAGGGTGCAGCCGACTCCGCAGTAGCCGCAGGTGGTGCGCACACGGTCTGGGGGTGTCTGTCGCGAGGTGAGGCCCTGACCGGGCCCGGGCTGGGTGATCGCCCCCGTCGGGCAGGTGTCGACGCAGCCACCGCAGGCCACGCAGTCGGAGGCGGCCCAGGGGCCGCCGGTTCCCGGGGCGACGACCGTGTCGGCACCGCGCCCGGTGAGGGTGAGCGCGAACGTGCCCTGGACGTCGGAGCACATCCGTACGCAGCGCCCGCACGCGATGCACAGGTCCCGGTCGAGATGAACGTACGGGTGGCTCTCGTCCCGCCCGCGCGCGGGGTCACCCGCCGCCGTGTCCGCCGGGATTCCCAAGGCCCGGCACGCCTCGGCCAGTTCACTGTGCGCGCTGTCGGCGAGCGCGCGCGGCGGGAGCGCCGAGGCGATCAGGGCGACCGCGTCCCGGCGCAGGTTCCGCACGCCGTCGTCGGCGGTGTCGACGGTGAGGTCCGCAGTCGCGGGTGTGACGCAGGCGGCGACGGTCCGGCCGTCGGCGCGGACCAGGCAGGTCCGACAGGAGCCGGCCGGCCGGAGGCGGTCGTCGTGGCAGAGGGCAGGCAGGTCGGTTCCGGTGGCACGCACGGCGTCGAGCAGTGAGGCCCCGGCGGGCAGTTCGACCGGAACACCGTCGACCTGGAGCCGGGTCATCGGTCCCATCCTTCCAGGACCGGCCCGAAGGCGCGGGCGAGGCTGCCGACGGCGGCGGGGACACGTCGGCCGAAGGCACAGAGGCTCGCCTCCCTCATCAGCCGTGCCAATCGCTCGTAGGTCTCCCCCGGCCCGCCCGTGCCCTGCGCGAGTTCACGTCCTCGCCCGGTGCCGATCCGGCAGGGCGAGCAGGCACCGCAGCTCTCGCCGGCGGCGAACTCCCAGATGTGCCTGAGGAGTTCGTGCGGATCGGTGTCTGCGTCGAAGGCGACCATGCCGCCGTGGCCGAGGGCGGCGCCGTGCGCGGCGAGTTCGGCCGTGGTGAGCGGGACGTCGAGGGCGGTCCCGGCGAGGAAGCCGCCGAGCGGGCCGCCGATCTGGAGGGCCACGAGCTGACGCCCGTCCTTGAGACCACCGCCGAACCGGGTGACGATCTCGCCCACGGAAGTGCCGAGTTCGACCTCGTAGGCCCCGGGCCGGGCGAAGCGTTCGGACAGGCACACCAGTTTCGTGCCGGTCTCGTCCGGTACGCCGCGTCGGGCATAGGACGCTCCGCCGTGGGCGACGATCCAGGGCACGGCTGCCAGCGTCTCCACGTTGTTGACCACGGTCGGTCTGTCCCACAGGCCGTGGTCCGTGGGGTAGGGGGGCCGGGGGCGCGCACAGCCGCGAGCGCCTTCGAGGCGGGCGATGAGGGC
Source organism: Streptomyces nymphaeiformis (assembly GCF_014203895.1). GTDB lineage: Bacteria > Actinomycetota > Actinomycetes > Streptomycetales > Streptomycetaceae > Streptomyces > Streptomyces nymphaeiformis. The sequence goes on from NZ_JACHJY010000007.1 coordinate 505,846, forward strand.
GGTCTCCTCACCGGAGACGTAGGAACCCGCTCCTTCGACGACCTCGACGAACGGCCGCGGGCCGGCCGCCCCGACCGAAGGAGCCAGGTCGCCCGCCTCCGTCGCGCGTTCCACCGCCCGGCGCAGCCGGGCCATGGCCCTCGGATACTCGGAGCGCACCAGGACGATCCCGCGCCCGGCGCCGCAGGCGAAGCAGGCCAGCGCGAGTCCCGCGAGGGCGCGCTCGGGGTCCTCCTCCATGAGCAGCCGGTCGGCGTACGAGCCGGGGTCGCCCTCGTCCCCGTTGGCGATGACGACCGTGCCCGGCTTCCCCGCCGCGGCCCACTTGTCGGCCACCGGGAATCCGGCGCCGCCGCGCCCGCGGAGTCCCGAGGCGGCGGTCTCCTGCCGTACGTCGTCGGGCCGCAGTCCGGCCACCGCCCGGCGCCACACGTCCCAGGCGTCCTGCCCTCCCACGATCCCGGCGAGCAGGACGGGCGCCCCGGTGGTGTCGGCCACGGGGATGCCCGGCGCGCGCGGTTCCGTCCGCCCGCCGAGTTGGTCGGCCAGGTCCGGGCCCGTGCGAGGCAGGGTGCCGTCGAGAGCAGCGGGGCCCGCGTAGCAGTAGCCGAGACAGTGCACGGTCTGCAGCGAGGTCGAACCCGCCTCGTCGACCGTGCCCGCCACCACGCCGAGAGCGCGCTCCACCTCCGCCAGATGCTCCCCGCGCCGCGCGGCGAAGCACGCCGTCGCAGTGCACACCCGCACATGCCGCTCGCCGCGCGGGGTGGCGAGATCGGCGAAGAAGGTGGCGGGGCCGAGCCCCGCGGCGGCCGGGAGTCCGGCTGCCTCCGCAACCTGGGGCGCCCATGCCCCGGGCTCCTCCGGGGTGCCCGTTCTGGCGCGCTCCAGCGCGGCCGGCAGCAGCCCTGCGTGCCGAGCGGTCAGCTCACGGAGCGCGTCGGGGCGTCGGCCCGGCTCCCCGGGCATCCGACCGGCCATGGTCCCAGGGTGACCGGCCGCGCCCGCGCCCGCATCCCGACCGGTCACTGTCCGCCGCTGCGCAAAGCGGTCAGGCGCCGGCGGTACTCCTCCTCGTCGATCTCACCGCGCGCCAGTCGCTCGCCCAGGATCTGCTCGGCCGACGCCGCTGGGCCGAAACCCCGAGGCCGTTCCGCGGCGCGGTCCAGTGAGCGGAAGAGCATCACCGCGGCGGTGATGAGCAGCCCCCAGAAGAGAACCATCCCGGCCGACATGGCGAACCATCCCCATCCATTCATGCCGTCGCCGTACCAGAACATCATCGCCACTCACACTCCCGATGGCGGACCGGCAGGAGCTGGACACTCCTGCCTGCGGCCTGTCCGTCACTCCCACCGTGCCCGGCCCAGGACTCCCCGCACAGGGCCGACCGGCCCATGTCGTGGGGCCGCACGGTCACGGAAGGGAACGAGTGGCCCCTGGGACCGAGATCCTGGCGGCCGGAGTGTGGGAAGCGGCAGGGCACACGCCGCCCACGCGGATCACTGCCGGGAGGTCACGATGGTCCGGAACACGGGGAGCCGACCGGTTGCGGACGCGCCGCAACCGTGGCAGATGCTGATCCTCGCCACCACCGGGTTCGCGCTCTGCTTCTGGGCGTGGGCCCTGCTGGCCCCTCTCGGCCCGCGGCTCCGGGACGACCTCGCCCTCAGTTCGTTCGAGCAGTCGCTGGTGGTCGCCGTGCCCGTGGTGGTCGGCGCGCTCGGCCGGATCCCGGCGGGGGCGCTGACGGACCGGTGGGGGGCACGCCGGGTCTTCCCCCTCGTCGCGGCCCTGACGATCCTGCCCGTGCTGTATCTGGGCCACCTGGCCGACTCGCTGGCCGAGGTGCTCGTAGGCGGCTTCCTCCTCGGGCTCGGGGGTACGGCCTTCGCCGTCGGCGTACCGTTTGTCAACGCCTGGTACCCACCCGCACGGCGGGGTGTCGCCCTCGGAATCTTCGGCATCGGCACTGGTGGTACGGCCCTGTCGGCGTTCACCACCGTCCAGCTCGCCGACGCCGTCGGGCGCGCCTTCCCCTTCGATCTCGTGGCCGGCTGCCTCGCCGTGTACGCCGTGGTGGCCCGGTTCCTGCTCCGCGACCGTCCGGGACGCGCGACGGCAACGGGGTCGATGGTGTCACGCACGGCGCTGGCCATGCGGACGCCGGCCACCTGGCAGCTGGCGTTCCTGTACGCCGTGTCCTTCGGAGGGTTCGTCGCGTTCAGCGTCTACCTCCCGACCTACCTCACCCGGGCCTACGAGCTCGGCCGCTCCGACGCGGCACTGCGGACGGCGGGATTCGTCGTCCTCGCCGTGGCGATGCGGCCGGTGGGCGGCTGGCTCTCGGACCGTACTCACCCCGTCCCCGTACTGACTGTTTCGTACGGTGTCGTTTCGGCGTGCGCCTTGGTCGCGGCGTTCGAGGCGGGCCTGGTCCCGGTGGGAACGGCGGCCTTCTTCGGCATGGCCGCCGGCCTGGGAGCCGGGTCCGGGGCCGTCTTCGCGCTCGTCGCACGTCTGGTTCCGGCCGAGCGGGTCGGCTCGGTGACCGGAGTGGTCGGTGCGGCGGGTGGTCTCGGAGGCTTCTTCCCGCCCCTCGTGATGGGAGCGGTCGACAGCGTCGCCCACGACTACACGTGGGGGTTCGTCCTCCTCGCCGTCACCGCGACGGCCGCGGGCAGCCTGGCCGCCACCGCTGTCCGTAGACGCGCCCGAGCCGCCGCAGACGTCTGACGGCGGATGCCTGCCCGCGCCAACGGACAGCGCCGATGGACAGCGTCGGCAGACCGCTCGAAGCGGCCCTCCCGGCGCCTCGGCGATTGGGCCCTTCGGCCCCTTGTCGGGCCTGGGTGGCCGTAGCGCAGCGCTTCCTCCGGAGGTTGGGATGGAGACCATGAACACCGACCGGGCACTCCTCGTCGCCACCGGGGTACGCAAGATCTACCGGACGGGCTCCGTCGCGGTCACCGCCCTGCTCGACCTGGACCTCCTCGTACGCCACGGCGAGATGGTCGGGGTCATGGGTCCGTCCGGTTCCGGAAAGACCACGCTGCTGAACTGTCTCTCGGGACTCGACGACATCGACGGCGGTCGGGTGGAGGTCGACGGTCACGACCTGTTCGCCATGTCGGACGCCGCGCGCACGGAGCACCGGGCCCACACCATGGGCTTCGTCTTCCAAGCGTTCAACCTCATCCCCGTCTTCTCCGCCGTGGAGAACGTCGAACTGCCCCTGCTGCTCGTGGGCACCCGGCCGCGCGAGGCGCGCCGCAGAGCCCTGGAGATGCTCGACCGGGTGGGCCTCGGCCACCGGGTCGAGCACCGGCCGAGCGAGATGTCCGGCGGTGAACAGCAGCGGGTGACCATCGCCCGCGCCCTCGCCGGACGTCCGGCCATCGTCTGGGCGGACGAACCGACGGGCAACCTGGACAGCGCGATGGCAGACCAGGTCATGGACCTGCTGTGCGAGCTCAACCAGGACGAGGGCCAGACGATCGTCCTGGTCACGCACGACAGCGCCATCGGCGCGCGTGTCCCCCGGCTGATCCGGATGCGCGACGGGCAACTGGTCGACGACGTCCGCCAGGCCGTCACCGCTCCGGCCGCGATCCGTGACTTCCCCATGGGCTGACCATGTACCCGAACCTCCTCGTCCCGTTGCTCAGCGCCCTCGTGCTCGCCCTCGCGGCCCTGGTGCTGGTGGCCGTCCGGCAGCCGGTGTCACGACGGCTGGCCTTCCGGCAGGTCGCCCGCCGGCGCACCGAGGCAGTGCTGGTGATCGGCGGATCGATGCTCGGCACGGCCATCGTCATCGGCGCCCTGGTCGTCGGTGACACCTTGAACTTCTCCGTACGCCAGGAGGCGTACCGCACTCTGGGGCCGGTGGACGAGCGTGTCGTCGCACCCCCTGGACCGACCGGTCGCGTCGTCACGGAACGACTGGCCGGCCTGGTCGGCGATCCCGATGTCGACGGTGTTCTGAATGCCGGGGCCGCGCAGGCATCGGCCGTCAGCGGTGCCGGTGGCCGCAAGGTCGCCGAGCCGCGCGTCCTGGCCTGGCAGATGGACTTCGACAAGGCATCGCGGTTCGGCGCGGCAGGGGGCGACTCCGGTCTCGGCGGACCGAACCCGAAGCCCGGCCAGGTCGTGGTCAACGAGCCGCTGGCGCGGTCCCTGAGCGTGGGAGCCGGTGACCCGATCACGGTGTACCTGTTCGGGGCACCGCAGACGTACCGGGTCGAGCGTGTGGTCCCAGAGCAGGGTCTTGCCGGTGTGGGCCTCGGCGGCAGACTGAACCGCGACGTCTTCCTGCCGCCGCAGGCCCTGGACTCCGCCGCCCGGGCCGCCGGAACGGAGCCGCGCTCGGTCACCTTCGTGTCCAACCGAGGCGGCGTCGAGAGCGGCGAAGCCCTGACCGACCGCGTGACCACCGACATCCGGCAGGCTCTGGGACCGCTCGCCGACCAGACGGCGATCGACACTCCGAAGCACACCGTGCTGCGGGACGCCAAGCAGGCCGGGGACTCCCTCGGAGCCCTGTTCCTCATGATCGGCAGCTTCAGCATCATCGCGGGCGCCCTGCTGCTGGTGAACATCTTCGTGATGCTCGGCGAGGAGCGGAAATCCCAGATGGGCATGGTGCGGGCCGTCGGGATGAAGCGCTCGCGCCTCGTCGGGTCCTTCACCCTCGAAGGGGCGACGTACGCGTTGCTGTCGGCGCTGCCGGGCGTGGCCATCGGGGTCGCCGTCGGCTGGGGCGTCGCCGTGGTGGCGGCGCAGATCTTCCAGGGCTGGTCCGTCGGCGGAAGCAGCATCCGCATCGCTTTCGCGATCACTCCTACCAGCGTCCTCAACGGACTGGCCATGGGCCTGCTCATCGCCTTCGCCGCGATCCTCGCGACCAGCGTGCGGATCAGCAGGTTCAACATCATCGCCGCCATCCGCGACCTCCCCGCCACACCCGGACAGCGTCCACGCCGCCGTCTGCTTGCGGTCTCCACCACCCTGGCCGTCCTCTGCGCGCTCGTGGCCGTCCCGGCCGTGGCGCGCAGCCAGCCCGACGCGACGTACCTCATGCCGGCGCTCGCCCTCGCCTTCGCCACTCCGGCACTGCTGCGCGTCCTCCCCCGTCACACGGTCACCACCCTGGTCGCCGGAGCCGTACTCGCCTGGACGCTCCTGGCACCCGTCATACGCCCCCGGATCTTCGACACGCCCTCCATGTCCGTGTACGTCATCCAGGGCGCCCTGGCCGCCTTCTCCGCCGTGGTGCTCGTCAGCGACAACCAGAAGACCCTGCTCCGCCCCGTACGGCGGCTCCTCCAGCGCCCTACGGAAGGCGGCCTCGCGGCGCGGCTCGCGGTCGCGTACCCCTTGGCCAAGCGCTTCAGGACCGGCGCGACGCTGGTGATGTACACGCTGATCGTGTTCGTCCTGGTGCTCCTGACGGAAATCTCGGGCATTCTCCGCGCCGGCGTCGACGGAGTCGTCGCCGACGCCACCGCCGGATACTCCCTTCGGCTGGACTACAACCCCGAGGTCGCGGGCGATCGACTCGTCTCCGATCTGCGCGGCGGCCCGTCGGCCGCCGGGATCTCCGCCGTGACACCGTTGCTCAACGCCACCGGGCGGGCCACCGATCCGGGTGGTCGCGGCCCTCAGCCTCTGGACACCGCCGTCGTCGGCGTACCCGACGGGGCGATCTCCGGCATCACGTTCCGCGAGCGGCTGCCTGGCCTGGCCGACGACCCCGCGGTATGGCGGGCTCTCGCCTCCGACCCCCGCTACGTCGTTCTCGACGGCTTCTTCGGCAGCACCGGCGGCCCGGTCGGCGACTACTACGACCCCGGGGACACCCTCACCCTGACGGATCCCCGGACGGGCCGCAGCGAACAGAAGGTCATCGCCGGCGTGCTCAGCAACGGCATGGTCTTCTACCCTGGCACGGGCGCGAGTTCGACCACCTACCCGGTCGTGATGAGCGAGCAGGCCACGCACGAACTCTTCGGCAGCCAGGCACAGAACGCCTCCGCACTGGTGAGAACCAGCCCTGGCACCGCACCCGACACGTTGGCGACCCAACTGCAGGGCGAGCAGCTCTCCTCCAGCCTGGTCGCCACGCCCATCGAGTCGGACATCCGCCGCCAGTTCGACTCCAGCACCGCCTTCTTCCGCCTCATGCAGGGCTTCCTCGTCCTCGGCCTCGGCGTGGGCATCACCGGCCTCGGTGTCGTCATGGTCCGAGCCGTACGCGAACGCCGCCGCACCATCGGAATCCTCCGGGCCCTCGGCTTCCGGGCACGGACCGTCCAGCGGTCCTTCCTGTGGGAGAGCACCTTCGTGGCGGTGGAGGGAATCGTGCTCGGATCCCTGCTGGGCGTGCTGACGACCTGGCTGATGTACCAGAACAGCGCCGCATTCGAGGGCCTCGAAGGAGGGTTCCCCGTCGAATGGGCCAGCGTCGGCGGCCTGGCGGCAGCCACCTTCGTCGCGTCGCTCCTGGCCACGATCGGACCAGCACGGCGCGCGGCCGCCATCCGCCCGGCCCTCGCGGTCCGCGTCACCGAATGACGGGCAACCCGGGACAGCTCATCTGGCCAACCCACTGGTGAGGCGCCGCCGTCACGAAATCCACTTCCGAGCGCACCGCCGCCTCGTCACGCGACGAGCTCCCGGGCGATGTCGTCCGCCCAGGCGTCGATCGCCGCCCAATCCCTGTGGTCCCCGTAACGGCAACCAAGCAACCGGAACAACAAGGCACCCTTCCGGTCGAGGTGCTCGCGCCGGATCACGCCCGAGAAGCGCCTATGGTCCCGAGGACGGACGACCTCGACGAGAGCAGAAATACGCGGCTGCACCTTGCGTTCGGCAAGTCGGCGTAACGGCCCGGGCAAAGCCGCGGCCATGCCGACGCTGAACATCCACGTCGGCTGATCGCCCATGCGATCAGCATTGCTCCTGACGAAGCCTTCCGCTGCTGGCAGCCAAGCGCCGTCATGGACCGCGCTGCCCAGCACAAGCGCTTCGCCCGGCGAAGGCCCCTGCCTATCAGAGGGCGCGGGCAGCGCCTGGATCTCCACATGGTGTCCGTTCAGGCGCAATCGCTCACCGATCCGGTCGGCGATCTCCTCCGTGGAGTGATGCTCGGACGCATAGAGCACCCGAACGGAGGCCACTGCAGCTCACCGCTCCGCGCCGGGAGCCCGGTACCGGACTTGCCCGGCTCTGCCCAGGGCATCCAGTGTTTCATCGACGGTCAGGAGAACGGTCGTCTCGAAAGAGCTGAGCGCGCCGCCCCCACTGATCGCCAGCCCAACCGCAGCCATGGACACGTTGTCCGGGGCCTCCCACAGGTTGTAGCCGTCATGCGTGCCGAAGGCGTACCAGAAGCCGTGGAGCTTCCCACCGACAGACTCGATGTACGACCGAGCGGCTTCTGCGCGGTCCTCGGGGTGCCCAATCAACCTCGCCCAGGTCTCCGGCGTGTAGCTGAACCTGGATAGATAAAGCGGCATCGGGTCTCTCCTTCGTTTCCCCCACCGATGCCCGCGCTGGGGTGGAGAGGCGTCGGATGTGGCCCGCAGATCCCCCGAACAGCCGGGCACGATGACCGGCACAGCCCACCCTCGGCGGTGAGCGTGCGGCCTGGTCCGTACGCAGAGGGTTTACGTTTTGGGCTGTGATGGAAGCGGTGGACGCCCCAGATTGCCGGCAGCGAAGACACCAACTGGTCGGGCTGGGTTGAACGTCCGCACCTCTGCAGCGCCCAGTGCAAACGGCGGCAGCTGCCGCCGGTGTTCGGTATCGCCTGGCCTACGGTCTACTGCACGGTGCTTGCGCCGAGAAAGCGGTGACAGACGATCGACTGATCACCACCCGAGGCACGCCCTAGGCTTCGCCACCGGAGGTGCCGTCGTCGTCACGCCGCGCCGGCAGCCGCAGGGTGAAGCGGGTGTGGCCGGGGCGGCTGGTGACCGTCGCCCGGCCGTCGTGGGCGCGGGTCACGGCGTCCACGATGGCGAGGCCGAGCCCGGTCGAGCCGGTCGCGCGGGAGCGCGAGGAGTCGCCCCGGGTGAACCGGTGGAAGACGCCGGGCAGCAGTTCGGCGGGGATGCCGGGACCGTCGTCCGTGACGGTGAGGGTCACCCTCTCTGCGTCGGCGGCGAGGCCGACGGTGACCCGGGTACCGGGCGGTGTGTGGCCGCCGGCGTTCGCAAGGAGGTTGCCGAGGACCTGGTGGAGGCGGTCGCCGTCGCCGGTGACGTGGACGGGTTCCTCGGGAAGGTCCAGCTCCCACAGGTGTCGGGGGTGCCGGGCGGTCGCGTCCGCCACGGTGTCGAGAACGATGCGGGTCAGGTCCACGGCGTCTCGGCGCAGGCTACGTCCCGCGTCCAGCCGGGCCAGCAGCAGCAGTTCGTCCACCAGAAGGCTCATGCGGCGGGACTCGGCATCGATGCGTTCGAGCGCGTGCCGGACCTCGTCGGGCAAGGTGTCCCCGTGATGGCGCAGGGCGAGTTCGGCGCGGGCCCGCACTGTGGCCACGGGAGTGCGCAGCTCGTGTCCGGCATCGGCGGCGAAGGTGCGCAGCCGTTCCTCGACGACGTGGCGGCGGTCCAGGGCGTCGCCGACATGGCCGAGCATCCGGTTGAACGCACCGGTGAGCCGACCCACCTCGGTGTCTGGCCGGGTACCGGGCAGCGGCGGCGGCATGGCGACCTGCCCCGCGGCGAGCGGAAGTCGGGTCACCTCGTCGGCGGTCACGGCCAGGCGTTCGAGGGAGCGCAGAGAGAACCGGGTCCAGGCTGCGGTGATCACCCCGGCCGCGGTGAGGACGATCGCGAACACGACCGTCTCCACGACCGCGAGCCTCTCCACCGTCTCCTCGACGGGGTGCAGGGGCAGTCCCGACAGCAGGACGTCGCCGTCGTCGCCGCTCCAGGCGGCGACACGGTACGTCCCGAGGGACGCGAGGCGCACGGTACGGGGCCGGGCATCGGCGGGCACGGCGGCAAGCGCCCGCGCGTCATCGGCGGTCAAGGGCACCGTGACGTCGCTGGTGCCGCGCACCACGGCGGCCTGTGCGATCCGGCCCCGCAGCAGCCGGGCGCCGAGAGTCCCGTCGGCCTGCCCCCGGGTGTCGCCCCGGCCGTCGGCGTCGGGTCGGCCCTCGTGTTCGAGGCTGACGGCGAACCGGCCGCCGCTCGCCACGATCTGCTGGTCGAGCCGGCTGACCAGGAAGCTGCGCAGGCCGAGTACGGTGACCAGGCCGACGATGACGCAGGCGAGGGCGAGAAGCGCGACGAGCCCCGTGGTCAGCCGGGCCCGAAGGGAGTGCGGCAGGCGGGGGCGGACGCGCCACCCACGGACGCGTGACGGGCGCTGCGGGGTCATCGGCGCTCCGGGCGCAGCACGTAGCCGACGCCGCGCACGGTGTGGATGAGCGGTGGGCGGCCGACGTCGATCTTCTTGCGGAGATAGCTGATGTAGAGCTCGACGACATGGGCGCGGCCGCCGAAGTCGTACCGCCAGACGTGGTCCAGGATCTGCCGCTTGGACAGCACGCGGTGCGGATTGCGCAGCAGGAAGCGCAGCAGCTCGAACTCGGTGCGGGAGAGGTCGACGGGGACGCCGCCACGGGTGACCTCGTAACCCTCCTCGTCCATGACGAGGTCGGCGAGGGCCAGCCGAGGTCCACCGCCCTGTGCGGTCTCCGCGAGCCCTGCCCGGCGCAGCAGCCCCCTGAGCCGGGCCAGTACCTCTTCGAGGCTGAACGGCTTGGTGACGTAGTCGTCGGCGCCGGCGGTGATCCCGGCGATCCGGTCCTCGACGGTGTCGCGCGCGGTGAGAAAGAGGACGCACAGGGTGGGACGGGCCGCGCGCAGTCGGGCCAGCACGTGCGGGCCGTCGTGGTCCGGCAGCATCCAGTCCAGGACCACCGCGTCCGGGCCGAAGTCCTCGGCGGCCGCGGTCGCCTCGGCGGCCGTTCCCGCGGTGCGCACCTCCCAGCCTTCGGCGCGCAGGGCTGCGGCCAGCACCTCGGTGAGATCCTGCTCGTCGTCGACGACCAGCACCCTGGGCCGGGTGCCGTCGGGGCGGCGCACCTCGGTACGCGGCGATGGGTTCATGGTCCTTCCAGGATGCCGGACGGCGCGGGGCCGGAGGCCCGCCCTCACCTCTGAGTTTCCTCTGAACAGATTCTCACCGTCCGCCCGTGCCCCGTCGGGTCCGGCGCTGGTCCGGGGCCGGCGGACCGCTCGGTACGGGGTCCGGTTCAGAGGCTTCTCACAGGATCACGGACCACAGTGGGCGAGGCCCTGGCGCCCTGCCGGGCCACGGGATCGAAGGCGAGGGAGCGATGAGCACGGAAGTCGCACGGACGGTGCGGCCGGGAGGCCGGCGTCGCGCCGGCCGGGCCGCCCCCGGGTCCGCGACCGTCGCGGTGATTGCGGTCCAGGCGGCGATCTGGGCCGGTGCCACGGCGGTGCTCGCCCTGTGGTGGGTGGACACCGCCTCGGTGGTGGGGCCTGCGGGCTGGTTCACCGGCGCGGGCCGGATCACCGGCCTGCTCGCGGGATACGCCTGCGCGGTGCTGGTCGTCCTCATGGCACGGGTGCCGCTCCTGGACCGCACGCTGGGCACCGACCGGATGACGCGCTGGCACGCGGCGGCGGGCCGCTACACCATCGGGCTGACACTGGCCCACGCGGTGCTGATCATCGAAGGCTACGCGCTCACCGGCCGGACGGATCCGGTCACCGAGGGAGTCCGGGTGGTCCTGCACTACCCGGACATGCTCAAGACGACGGCCGCGTTGCTGCTCCTGCTGCTCACGGCGGTGGTCTCGGCGCGTGCCGCACGCCGCCGGTTGAGCCACGAGACCTGGTACTACCTGCACCTCCTCACGTACGCGGCGGTCTTCCTCGCCTTCGGGCACCAGATCACGAACGGTGCGGACTTCGACCGGCTGGCCGTGCGAGCCGCCTGGTACGTGCTGTACGCGGGGGCCGCCGCGCTGATCGTCTGGTTCCGGATGCTCACGCCGGTGCGGCTTTCGCGGCGACACGGACTGCGGGTCGCGGGCATCCGGCGGGAAGCCCCCGACGTGGTGTCGGTGCTGGTCACCGGCGATCGCATGGATGAACTCACCGTCCGGCCCGGGCAGTTCTTCCGCTGGCGGTTCCTGGCACCGGGGCTGTGGTGGACCGCGTCGCCGTACTCGGTGTCCGCCGTCCCCGACGGACGCAGCCTGCGCATCACCGTGAAGGCACTGGGCGGCCACAGCGCGGCGCTCGCCACTGTCCGTCCCGGCACCCGGGTGTGGGCCGAGGGCCCGTACGGCGCCCTCACCCCGGACCGCGCGGCGGGACGGCCCGCGCTGCTGCTCGCAGCCGGGGTGGGCATCACCCCGCTGCGGGTGCTGTTCGAGACGCTGCCGAGGGACCCGGTGCTGATCCACTGGGCACGACGGCCCGAGGATCTGGTGCTCCGCCACGAGATCGACGCGATCGCGGCCCACCGAGGCGCGCGCGCCCACTACTCCGTGAGCCACCCGACGGGCTACCGCCTGCCGCTGGACGCCGCCACGCTGCGCGGCCTCGTCCCGGACGTGGCGGGGCGCGCCTGCTTCCTGTGCGGGCCGCCCAGCTGGACCGCGGCGGCGGAGGCGGCGCTGCGTGAGGCGGGGGTGCCCGCCCACCGGATCCACCACGAATCGTTCACGTGGTGAACCTGCCGGGGTCGACCCGAAACGCCCCCCTCCCACCGGCCCTGAGGAGGCCCCCATGCGCCGTCTTCTGCTCTCCACCGCGGTCACCGTGGCCGGAGTGTGCTCGCTGCTCGCCCTGAAACCGCACCAGCCGGCCGTCGCCGTTCCGACGCAGCCCGGTTCCGTCGGCACGACACCGGGCACCCCGCCCTCCGGCACGTACACCGGGGACGTCGTCGACACCCGGTACGGACCGGTGCAGGTGCGCGTCACGATCGCCGACGGACGGCTCACCGACGTCACCGCGGTCCGGACGCCGTCGGAGAATGAACGCGACCGGGAGATCGCCGGCTACGCAGTGCCGACGCTCACCGGCGAAGCCCTGACCGCGCAGAGCGCCCACATCGACACGGTGTCGGGTGCCACGTACACGAGCGAGGGCTACATCCGGTCCCTGCAGAGCGCGCTGGACCAGGCCCATGGGTGACCGGACCGCGCCCGGGACGGCCCCTTGGCGGCACGCCGAACCGGTGATGGGCACCGTGGTCTCCTTCGCCCTGCGCCACCGGCGGACGCCGGAGCTGCGGACCGCGCTGGGCAAGGCCGTGGCGCTGCTGCACGAGGTCGACCGGGAGTTCTCCCCGTTTATGCCGGACAGCGCCGTGAGCCGACTGCGACGGGGCGAGTCGGGCCGGGCGGACACCACTCCCGCCGTACGGCGCGTGCTGGAGCTGTGCGACCTCGCGCACAGCCGTACCCGGGGCGCCTTCGACGCCTGGGCGGACGGCCGGCCCGATCCGTGCGGTCTGGTGAAGGGCTGGGCCGCCGAGCGGGCCTGGCGGGTGCTGCGGGAGGCGGGCGCCACCGACGCGTGCGTGAACGCGGGCGGGGACGTGCGGGTCGGCGGCGCCCCGGGACCCGCGGGCACCTGGTGCATCGGGGTCGCCGACCCCCGGGTGTCGGGGCGGCTGCTGGCGGTGGTGGCGGGGCGAGACCTCGCGGTCGCCACCTCGGGCACGACCGAGCGCGGCGCGCACATCATCGACCCGCGCACCCGGACCCCGGCCACAGGGCTGCTGGGGGCGACCGTGACGGGTCCGGAACTGCTGTGGGCCGACGTCTACGCGACGGCGGCGATGGTCCTGGGGGCTCGCGAGGCCCATCGGTGGATCACCGCTTTGCCGGGGTACGCCCTCCTCACCGTCGCTGCGGACGGGGAAGTCCGGGCGTCCTCGGACTTCCCCTTCGCCCCGCTTGGGTAGGGGCTGGGCGTCACCACGAGACCGAACTGAAGGATTTCCGACGGTCCCTCAATGCCTGTCGTCCGCCCCCGGACGGATGCGTCGGGACATCATGTTGTCCTCGGCCCACGCTGCGCCGACCGTCAGCGGCACGACGACCGGGTCGCCCGCATGCCGAGGCGGTCGCCTTCCGAACAGTGAGGTGAAGACCATGCCCTACGACCGCACCGTCAAGGTCGCCGGAACCTTCGACGAGACGGTGGAGGCCGTCCGCCGCGCCCTCGCCGACCAGGGCTTCGGCATCCTGACCGAGATCGACGTCCAGGCCACGCTCAAGGCGAAACTCGGCCACGACATGGAGCCGTACCTGATCCTCGGAGCGTGCAACCCCCCACTCGCCCGTCAGGCCCTGGACGCCGACCGCTCGATCGGGCTACTGCTGCCCTGCAACGTCGTGGTCCGCACCGACGGCGACCAGGTGACCGTCCAGGCGATCGACCCCGCCACCATGGTCACCCTCACCGGCGTCGACGCCATGGCCCCCGTCGCCGACGAGGCGGCACGACGCCTCGACACCGCACTCGCCACCGTCGCAGAAGGCGGTACGTGAGCTGTCGGGCGCCGTACAGAGCTGGCCACCGACCGTCGACCCGTGAGCCGCCGACCGACGGCTCGCGCCAACCGGCTGCCGACCCGCCGTTCTGCTCGCCGTCGTCGCCCTCGGCGCGCTCGCGGCGACGACCGCCTCCCTGGCCATCACCGCCACCGTCTTCGACGCGCCCCATGCTCCGCCCGGCTGAGCCCGCGCCCTGCCCAGCTACGGCGCCGGCCGCGTCCTGACCGACGCCGCCGTCACACCCGGCTTCTACGCCACCGGCTCCCCTACTTCTCGCCCTCGCCTGGCTCGCGGGCGTCACCCTGGCCGCCACCGCCCTCTTCCGCCGCGCCGACCGCATCATGGGGGCAGGCCATGAGAACCACCACGACCCGTACCGCCGGCTGCCGCACCCCTCACCGGTCCTCGGTCCGAGGCCACCGCTCGCTGCATCGACAGCCATGGGCACACCGAGTCGGCTGGGGTCCGCCCGCGTCGCACTGGGAGCCGAACGGCCCCTACCGCCGACACGAGGCGTGGACGCAGCCTGAGTGTGTCGACGTGGCCGACTCCTCGGCCGGAAGGCGGGCAGCGATCATGAACGCGCGCACAGGGGGCGACCCCGAGGTGACGAGGGTGCTGGTCGTGGAGGATGACCGGGGCATCGCAGAGTCCTTGGTGCGTGGTCTGCGACAAGCTGGATACGAGGCCGCGAGTGTGGGGACCGGGCGGGCGGCCCTGGCAGCGTCCACGCCCGATGTCGTCCTGCTGGATCTGGGGCTTCCGGACATCGACGGTGTGGAGGTGTGCCGGAGGGTACGGGCGCGTTCAGACGCCGCGATCATCGCCGTGACCGCGCGGGGTGAGGAGGCGGACCGGGTGGTGGCCCTGGACGAGGGTGCCGATGACTACCTGGTCAAGCCGTTCGGTCTTGCCGAGTTGCTGGCACGAGTCCGTGCCGTGTTGCGCCGCCGGCGTCCGGCGGAGCCCGAGATTCTGCGGCACGGGCCGCTGACGCTGGACCTGCGCACCCGGCAGGTCTCGGTCGACGGACGTGCGGTGGCGCTGACGCCGAAGGAGTTCGGCATCCTGGAGTGTCTGGCTGCGGATCCGGGTCGGGTGGTGAGCCGCCAGCAAATTCTGGAGCAAGCCTGGGACGCCCACTGGTACGGCCCGACGAAGGTGCTGGACGTGCACGTGGCGGCGCTGCGCCGCAAGCTCGGCGTGCCGGGGCTGGTCGAGACGGTCTACGGGCAGGGGTTCCGGCTCGGGGCGGTCGAGGGGTCGCGGGAGCGGTCGTGACCCAGCGGATCACCTGGACGTTCCTTGTTCTCACGTCCGTGCTGTTGGTGCTGGCGGTCGTACCGCTGGCGGTGTCGCTGACGGCGCGCGAGCGCGTCGCCTACCGCGACAACCAGCGGGCGGCCACCCGGGTGATCGCGGCGGCGGCCGAGGAGCACCTTTCCGACAACAAGCCCCCGACCGTCCTGAACCAGGAGCTTGACGCCGCGGCCCGGGCCGGGGACTGCGCCTCGGTGTACGACGCTTCCGGGCGCCTGGTGGCCGGTACCCCGTGCACGGCGGCCCAGGGCGAGGAGGCGGAGGAGCTGGTGGAAGACGTACTGGCCGGGCACGAGCCGGAGCCGCCGGAGAACGAGGGCCGGCTGCTCGCCGCGGAACCGGCCGGAGAGGTGCGCCGGCCCGCCGGTGCGGTCGTCCTGGCCCGCTCCGCGGATCCGCTGGATGCCCGGATCGCGGCGATCTGGGGCTGGTCCGCCGCGCTCGGTGTCGCGGGTCTTGCGGCGTCCATGCTGCTGTCCGTGCGGCTCGCCCGCTGGGTCAGCCGTCCGCTGTCGACGCTGGACGCCAGCGCCCGGCACTTGGGCGAGGGCGCCCTCGACGAGCGGGCCGAGGTCGAGGCCGGGCCTCCGGAGGTGCGCCGGCTGGCCGCCACCTTCAACACCATGGCTGCCCGCACGGAGGCCCTGGTCCACGGTCACCGGGCCGTGATCGCCGATGTGTCCCACCAGCTGCGCACGCCGCTGGCTGCGCTGCGGCTGCGCCTCGACGTGCTGGCCGCCGGCGCCGAACCGGACACAGCGGTGGAGCTGGCCGCCGCGCAGGAGGAGATCACGCGTCTGTCGCGGATGGTCGACGGACTTCTGGCGGTCGCGCGTGCTGAGCAGGCGACACCGCGTCCGGCCGCGGTGCGGGTCGACGAGGTGGTCACCGAGCGGGTGGCGGCCTGGTCCCCTGTCGCCGAGGAGCACGGCGTCCGGCTGACCGCCGTGCCCGAGGGGCCTGCCCTGAGCGTCGCGCTGGGCGCGGGCCACCTGGAGCAGATCCTGGACAACCTGATCGCCAACGCCGTGGAGGCCGCGGAATCCGGCGGGAGCATCACCCTCGGCCATGGCACGGTACGGGGGCGGGCCCGGGTCTTCGTTCGGGATGACGGACCCGGGATGACGGACAAGGCCAAGGCGGTCGCCTTCCGCCGGTTCGGCAACCCCGAAGCCAGGGGCACGGGTCTGGGGCTGGCCATCGTGCACCGGCTGGTCACCGTCAACGGCGGTACGGCACGCCTCGAGGACACTCCCGGTGGCGGGCTGACCGTCGTACTGGATCTCCCCCTGTGGGCTGAGGACGGGCACGCGCAGGGCGGGACGTAGAGGCTTCCGACGTGAAGATCTTTACCGGTTCTGAAGGAGACGTGAGCGAGTTCCCGGGTGCGGTGAGCTCAGCCTGGAAGTGCACGCAGCCGATCCGGGCCGCCGATTCTCCAGGAGCGCTGCCATGGCCCCCTTGCCCGACGACTTCCGGCCGACACCCGCCCCCGCCTCCTCCCAGTACGCACGCGACCACGGATTGCGCCGCAGCCGCCGCACCACCCGGTGGATCGCGGTCACGGCCGCCGCCGGTGCGGCGGCCCTGGGCGGCTTCTACGCGCACCTGCTGCCGGGCGGCTCGGCCGCCTCCGCGCCCACTAACGTACCGGCGAATGCACCGGTGCAGAATCCCGCGCCGTCGACTGCCGCCACCGTGGGGAAGGACGACGAGGGGCGCGAGGAGCAGGACGGCGACGAGGACGGCACGGAGGGTACGGCTCCAGTCGCGCAACCAGCTCCGCAGCCGCCGGTCCAGCCGACCACCGTGGCGCCACCGGCTCCGCAGCCGCCGGTCCAGCCACCCGCAGCGACCCAGCAGCAGCCGCAGACCACGACGGGGGCGTCATGAACACATGCCCGTCGGCGTCCGTGCCCGCCCGGGTCGCCTTCCCGGCGCTGGGCACCACGGCCGTCCTGCTCGTCACCGATCCTGACGCTCTGCCCGCTGCGGAAGCAGTGCTGCAGGCCGAGCTGACCGCCGTCGACCGTGCGTGCAGCCGCTTCCGGCCTGATTCCGAGCTCAGCCGTGTGAACCTGAACGCGGGCTGTACGACGACGGTCAGCGCATACTTCGCGGTGGCCCTGGAAGCCTCGCTGCGGGCCGCCCGGCTCACCGACGGCGCGGTGGACCCGACCGTCGGCAGCGCGGTGATCGCGCTCGGCTACGACCGCACCTTCGCGTCCATACGCCCCGGGGACGCCCGCCCCGTCCCGGTGGGCCGGCCGGCGCCCGGTTGGCGGCGGATCGCCTTCGACCCGCGGACGCGCCGACTGCGCCTGCCCCCGGGCACCCGCCTCGACCTCGGCGCCACCGCCAAGGCGCTGGCCGCCGACCGTGCCGCCCGACGGGCCGCCGAAGCAACCGGCTGCAGCGTCCTGGTCAATCTGGGAGGCGACCTGGCGACCGCCGGACCGGCCCCAGAGGGCGGCTGGCGGATCGCCCTCGCCGACGACCACGCCCGGCCGGCGCCGGAAGGCGGTGCCGCAGTGGCGGTGACCGGCGGGGCCCTGGCGACCTCGGGCATCCGGGTGCGCGCCTGGCGCCGCGGCGGTCGGGCCCTGCACCACATCGTCGACCCGGCCACCGGAGAACCCGCCGCACCGGCGTGGCGCACCGCCACCGTCGCGGCCGCCACCTGCGTGGACGCCAACGCCGTCAGCACGGCGGCGATCGTGCTGGGCGAACGGGCGCCGGACTGGCTGCTCAGCACCGCCCTGCCGGCCCGGCTGACCGCCCTCGACGGCAGGATCGTACGCCTCGGCGGCTGGCCGCCCGACTCGCACGCGCCCGCACCGCCGGGCTCGCGGAAGCCGGACCCCGGAGGCGCGCGATGACGACGACCCTGGCCCTGACAGGCAGCCCTCTCTGGTACGCGAGCCGTGCGGGCGGCACCCTCGCCCTGGTCCTCCTCACCGCCACCGTGGTGCTCGGCATCGCCTCCGGCGGACGGGTCGTGCCCCGCCGCATCGGCCGCTTCGAGATCGGGCTGCTGCACCGCAACCTGTCCCTGCTCACCCTGGTGTTCCTCGGCATGCATGTGGTGACCGCGGTGCTCGATCCGTTCGTGCGCCTGAGCTGGGCCGTGTCCGTGGTGCCCTTCGGAGCGTCCTACCGGCCCCTCTGGCTCGGGCTCGGCACCGCGGCGCTCGACCTGCTGCTGGCGGTCCTCGTCACCAGCGCGCTACGGCACCGGCTCGGGGTACGTTCCTGGAAGGCCGTGCACTGGCTCGCGTACGCCGCCTGGCCCCTGGCCCTCTTCCACAGCGCCGGGACCGGCACCGACACCCGGCTTCCCCTCCAGCTGTGGCTGTACGCCGCCTGCCTCGCGACGGTGATCGCCGCCGTGTGGTGGCGGCTGGCCAAGGCCGGTCCGGGGCATGTCGCCGGGCGCCTGACGGCCGCCGTGGCCGCGACCGCCGTACCCGTGGTGCTCACCGCGTTCCTCGCCGCCGGGCCACTCCAGCCGGGCTGGTCGCAGCGCGCCGCCCTGACACCTGTGGTCCTGATCGGAGGCGGACGATGAACGCGACGACGGACGCGACGCCGAACTCCTCGGCCCTCTCCTCCCCGGCGCACCACGCGCCCCGGCTCCTCTCCGGCCTGTACGCCACCGGTGTGCCGGCCACCCTCGCCGAGCATCTGCGGCACTACGGCCCGTCGGCTCCGGGCACCCGTACGTCGCCGATGTCCGTGGTGGAGGCCGTCGAGGCGGCCGGGCTCACCGGGCGCGGCGGTGCCGGGTTCCCCACGGCCCGCAAGCTGCGCGCGGTCGCGGAGCGAGGCGGACGGGCGGTGGTCGTCGTCAACGCGATGGAGAGCGAACCCGCGAGCCGCAAGGACGAGTTCCTGCTCACCGTCGCACCCCATCTGGTCCTGGACGGCGCCGTCCTGGCCGCGAGGACGGTCAGCGCCGACACCGTCCATTTGTGCCTGCCTCGCACCCGCGCCGCCCAGTTCGAGCAGCTGAGTGCGGCCCTGGACGAACGGCGGCGCGCCCGCCTCGACCCGGTGCGGCTGCGCCTCCACGCCCTTCCGCACACCTACGTCTCCAGCGAGTCGACGTCGCTGGTGCGCTGGCTCAACGGCGGACCGGCGCGTCCGCAGGGCAGCCCGCCCCACACCCACGAACGCGGTGTCGCCCGCCGCCCCACGCTGGTGAGCAACACCGAGACCTTCGCCCACCTGGCCCTGATCGCCCGCTACGGGCCGGACTGGTTCCAGCAGGCGGGAACGCCGGACGAGCCCGGCACGCTGCTCGTCACCGTCTCCGGCGCGGTCGCGGCGCCCGGTGTCCTGGAGACCGCGTTCGGGACGCCCCTCGACGTGATCCTGGACCGCGCCGGAGGCCGTACGGAGTCCCTGCAAGCGCTCCTGCTGGGCGGGTTCGGCGGCACCTGGCTTTCCGCGGAGCACCTCCAAGTGCCCCTCGCCCGGTGCAACCTGGCCCCGCTGGGCGCCGCACCTGGTGCGGGCGTGCTGATCGCTCTGCCCCGGGCGGCCTGCGGACTGTCCGAGACGGCGCGCATGCTGGCGTACCTCGCCGCGAACGGCGCCCGCCAGTGCGGGCCGTGCCGCTTCGGGCTGCCCGCCGTCGCCGAGGACTTCGCCGCACTGGCTGCGGGACGGGCTGACCCCGCTCTGTTGTCCCGGCTGCTCCGGCGGGTCGGGCTGCTGCCGGACCGAGGTGCCTGTCGCCACCCGGACGGCGCCGCCCAACTGGCCGCCTCCGCCCTACGCGCCTTCGCCGACGATGTCGACCGCCACCTCGCCCAGGGCGCCTGCGCCGCGGCCCACCGGCCGCCGCGGATCCCCGTACCACCCGCCGTACTCCCGGAGACCTGGCGATGAACCCCGCGAACCGCGCCAAGACCCTGCGTATCGACCGCATCGCCTGCACCGGACAGGGCCTGTGCGGGGAACTGCTGCCCGAGCTGATCGACCTCGACGAATGGGGCTACCCCATCGTCAAGGACCGGTCCGTCCCCGACCACCTGCGCGCCCACGCCCGACGGGCCGCCGCGGCTTGCCCCCTGCTGGCGCTCCACCTCGATGCCGACCGGACGTGACGAGCATGCGTCGGTCCCGTCCGGCCCGGCATAAGGGCCGGACGGCCCCTACCGCCGAGGTCACCGCCTTGATGGGAGGGAGGGACCGAGCCCCGCGGTGGCCGCACCGCACGGATCGAGGTGCGCCATGAACCCCACCGCAGCAGGTTCGCGCCGCATCACCGCCGCCATCACCTCCCTGCGGCTCGAATCGGTCCTCCTGTCCGTCACCGCGGCCGCGCTGGCCGGCAGCGGCATCGCCTGGCTCGTTGGCGCTCCCGGTCTGTCGGACCTGTTTTGGGCTCTGGGAACCGTCGCTGCCGTCGTGCCCGCCGTAGTGTGGGTGCTCGCCGCACTGCGTCGCGGACAGGCGGGCGTGGACCTGATCGCCGTACTCGCACTCGGCGGCACCCTGGCCGTGGGCGAGTACCTTGCCGGTGCCCTGATCGCCCTCATGCTCGCTACCGGCCGCACCCTCGAAGCCGCAGCCCGTGCCGACCAAGATCCGGGCCATACGCGGACCAGCCGCCTGCAGCCTGGCCGAATCGTGGCCGTTTCCGCTGGTCAGTGGCCATGCGAGGCGTGTACCACCAGCACACGAAAAACCTGCTGGTCAGCTACTCGCCGAAGAAGCTCGGCTTCTTCTGAGCGCGTTCGGCGAGACGCACCAGGCGCCTATCTGTCCGATGGACCGGTACGTTCGACTCATGCAGAGCACTGCCTGCGTTTCTGCCTGCATCTGTCCCAGCCAACACTTCTGCCGATTGTGCCTGGCGGTCCCGAACACCGCAGTCACAGCCTTGTCCGAGCTGGCACCACGCCCCTCTTCGCCACCGTCGAGGTTGCGAGGCGCAAGGTCATCGGCCGGCCCACCGACGCTTCCATTTCACTACGGGTGATAGCCGTTGCGGGTCGGGAGGCGGGCAGCGAGACGACCAGCGCCGCGGCGGTCGAGCCGACGCTGATGGGTGCCGCGGCACAGACCGTGCCGAGCACGCACTCCTGGTGCTCCACGCGGGGCCACCCCGGGGGAGATCCGCGAGGCGGCGCTCAAGGGCGGCGCGGTCGGGCAGGGTGCGCCGGGTCAGCCGGGTGACGGGCGAGGTGGTCGGCTCGCTCCTCCCTGCCGAGCTGGGCGAGGACGGCTCGTCCCCCGGCATGCGCGTGCGCGCCGGCCCGGAAGTCCATCCGCTCCCCGACCGGCGGCTCCGCCATCTCGCCGGGCGCCTCGGTCGCGAGGTCGATCAGCTCGCATCTCCGTGGTCCGTCGCGCACCACGCCCTCGTGGACCAGGAGGTGGTACGTGGTCGGCAGCGCGGCGCCCCGGGCCGGTTGTTCGGCGCCAGCGCCGCCGACCCGCTGCTCCAGGGCACGGAGCAGGCGCAGTGCGCGCCGTATGGACCGGATCAGGGTCTGTCTGCATGGAGCGGGTACGTCGGCCATGCATATCTCCCCCAAAGAAGACCCGCTCCTCGATGGTCCCCGTGTCCCCGGACCGGTACCGGGCTTGCCAGCATCATGGTGTTTACGTAAACATACACATGCTGGCGACTTCCAGGCCCGCATCGCACCCTTCTACACAGGAGCACACAGCGCATGCCCGTTCTCCAGACAGACCAGGCCGGCTTCCTGCTCGACGGCCACCCCTTCCGCATCCTGTCCGGCGGGCTGCACTACTTCCGGGTCCACCCCGACCAGTGGCAGGACCGGCTCCGCAAGGCACGGCTCATGGGCCTCAACACCGTCGAGACCTACGTCCCCTGGAACCTGCACCAGCCACGCCCCGACCGCTTCGTGATGGACGCAGGCCTCGACCTCCCCCGCTTCCTCGACCTCGCCGCCGCCGAAGGACTCCACGTCCTGCTCCGCCCCGGCCCGTACATCTGCGCCGAGTGGGAGGGCGGCGGCATACCCTCCTGGCTGCTCGCCGAACCGGACATCCGGCTGCGCACCCGCGACCCCCGCTTCCTCGCGGCCGTCGACGACTACTTCGAGCGACTCCTCACCCCACTGCGGCCGTACCTCGCCTCACAGGGCGGCCCGGTCCTGGCCGTGCAGGTGGAGAACGAGTACGGGGCCTACGGCGACGACACCGCCTACATGGAGTGCATCGCCGACTCGCTGCGCCGCTGCGGGGTCGACGTCCCCCTCTTCACCTGCGACCAGCCGGTCGACCTGGAACGCGGCGCCCTGCCCGGCGTGCTCGCCACCGCGAACTTCGGCAGCCGATCGGCCCACCACCTGGCCGACCTGCGCGCCCAGCGCCCCGAGGGGCCGCTGATGACGTCCGAGTTCTGGATCGGCTGGTTCGACCGTTGGGGCGCGCGCCACGTCGTCCGCGACCCGCAGGAGGCCGCCCACGAGCTGGACGAACTCCTCGCCACCGGCGCCTCGGTCAACTTCTACATGTTCCACGGCGGCACCAACTTCGGCTTCACCAACGGCGCCAACGACAAGCACACCTACCGGCCCACCGTCACGTCGTACGACTACGACTCCCCGCTCGACGAGGCCGGCGACCCCACCGCGAAGTACACCGCCTTCCGCGACGTCATCGCCAAGTACGCGCCCGTGCCGGACGAGCCCGTACCGGCGCCCGGTCCCAAGCTGGCCGTCCCGGCCGTCGCGCTGACCGAGAGCGCCCGTCTGCTGCCGAGCGCGGCCGCGCTCGCGACGGCGGTGGAGTCCCGCCGCCCGCTGACCATGGAGGAGCTGGAGCAGGACTTCGGTTTCGTCCTCTACGAGACGCCCCTGCCCCTCGCGGGGCCGGCGCTCCTGGAGATCGAGCAGGTGCGCGACCGCGCCCAGGTCTTCGTCGACGGACAGCCCGTCGGCGTCCTGGAACGCGAGAACCACGAGCACGCCCTGGCCTTCACGGTCCCCCGGGCCGGCAGCGTGCTCTCGGTCCTGGTCGAGAACCAGGGTCGGGTGAACTACGGCGAGGGCATCCACGACCGGAAGGGTCTGCTAGGGAAGGTCCTCCTCGACGGCGTCGAGCTCGCGGGCTGGACCCAGCGCGCACTCACCCTGACCGAGCTGGACGGCGTCCCGTTCGCGGCGACCACGACCGTGCCCGTCGGGCCGGCCTTCCACCGGGGCGCCTTCGAGGTGTCGGACCCCGCCGACACCTTCCTCCACCTCGACGGCTGGACCAAGGGCAACGCCTGGGTCAACGGCTTCCCCCTCGGTCGCTACTGGTCCCGCGGCCCGCAGGCCTCCCTGTACGTCCCCGCCCCCGTCCTGCGCGCGGGCACGAACGAGATCGTCGTCCTCGAACTCCACGCGGGCCCCCGGACCCGCACGGTGAGCCTGCGAGAGACGCCCGACCTCGGGCCGACCGAGGAGTAACCAGATGCCCGGAGCGCCGGGTTCGGACATCCCACCCCCGAGCCCGGCGTTCCGCCTCTTACGTGTGCCGACGTACGCTCCTCGGACTTGCGCGCCCCGGCGCCGCCGACCGCGCACGGCAGAGGGCCGGGCACCGACCCAGTGGTCGGTGCCCGGCCCGTCTTGCGTCGTCAGCCGATGCGGAGCTGCTGGTTGGTGCCGCCGTTGCAGGCGTACTGGCGGACGGCCATCCCGTCCGCAGTCGAACCACCCTCGATATCCAGGCACTTGCCGCTGTGCCGGGCCATCAGGGTGACGTGGCTCGTGTCGACGCTGTGCACGGCCCACTCCTGGTTCCGGCCGCCGTTGCAGCCGTACTGGAGGACCTGGGCGCCGTCGGCGGCCGAAGCCCCGCTCACGTCCAGGCACTTGCCGCTGTGCCGGGCGACCATGTTCACGTAACCAGTGGAGGCGGGCCGCAGGGACCACTGCTGGTTGGCGCCTCCGTTGCAGCCGTACTGGAACACCTGGGCGCCGTCGGCGGTCGAGACGCCCGCCACGTCGAGGCACTTGCCGCTGTGCCGGAAGACCGGGGTCTGCCAGACGTCGGCGGCCGTGGAGCGGAAGGTCCAGGACTGGTTGGCTCCGGCGGTCGGCCGGTAGACGCCGACGGGAGCACCGTCGGCCGTCGACTCGCCTGACACGTCGAGGAGTTGTCCGGTGGCACTGTTGACCAGGGTGGCGTGACCGTCACCGGCGGTCGAGCGCATCCACAGCTGCTCGGCGCCGGCGCCGGGGGTGGCGAAGCCGAGCGCGCCCGCCGTGACCGAGAGCGCCTTGCCCGTCTTGACACTGGTCACGCGGTACGTGGCGGTGCTGCTCCAGTCGGTCGCGGAGGACTTGGTAAACGTCCACTGCTGGGCGGGGTCGGCGGTGTTCGCGGTCCGCTGCACCAGGCCGTCCTTGCCGGCCACGGTGGTGACGGCGAGAGCCTTGCCGCTGTTGTCGTTCAGGATCTGCCGGGGCGCACCGGTGGGGGTGCCGGTGTCGGCGGCGTTCACGCCGGTGACGCCCGGAAGCACGAAGGTGGTGACGGAGTCGGGAGCGACGGTGGCCCGGAGGGCCTTCCCCGTCACGGTGAGGTCCGTGCCGCGCTCGACGTTCCGCGTGGCGTCGGTGGTGTAGCGCTCGACGGCGCCGCCGGTGGTCTCGAAGCCGCCGAGGTCGAGGGTGAGGTCACGGGCGGTCGAACCGTGGTTGGTGTGGACGAGGACGAGGCCCTGGCCGTTCGGGCGGACCGCCGCGAGGGTGTCGGGGTCGTCGGTGGGCACGACATGGGCGCCGGGGCGGATGAACCGGCTGTACTGGGCCATCGTCCAGTACTTCTTGTTCTTGCGCAGGGGCTCGGTGGCGGCGTCGGCCGGGGTGAAGGCGGTCTGGATCAGACCCCAGTTGGAGTTCTCGCGCTCCGGGGTCATGTTCTCGTAGTCCTCGACCGCCTGCCACAGCACCCAGGCGCTGGGCTCCAACTGCCGGACGTCCGTGGTGATCTTGGCGGCGAGGTCGAGTCCCGGCCTCATGTCGGTGAAGCTCTGGCCGACACTGCCGCCGAGGTCGTTCTCCGACATCCACAGGGGGGTGCTCTCCCCCTTGGCGATGTCCCGGACGGCGATGCGCCCGCCCGTGTTGTAGGTGTGGACGTTGATCCGTCCGACGGCGTCCCGGACAGCGGGGGCGTACTGGCTCCACTGCCAGGAGGCGACGTCCGGGCCGTAGTCGTCCATGGCGGAGACCTTGGTGCTCTTGCCGGCCGCGTCGAGGGTGGTACGCAGGGTACTGACGATCCTGGCCACGGAGGCGGGGTCCCAGTGGGAGCCCTCCTGCCGTCCGCCGGCCTTCCAGTAGCTCGCGGAGGGCTCGTTGACCGGGGAGATCGAGGTGAAGGTGACGCCGGAGCCCTGCTCGGCGCGGCGCAGTGCGCCGGAGAGGTAGGCGGCGAACCGGTCGTACTGGTCGGAGCGGAGGTTGTCCGACCCGCCGTCCACGGAGCCGGAGACGAGACCGCTGTTGGTCATGAAGTACGGGGCGGAGTTCGAGAACGCCTCGAAGGTGGTGGCGCCGCGGGCCTTGGCGGCGGTCAGCCACCAGCGCTGGTTGGCGTCGGCCTGGTCGTTCCAGTGGGTGGGGTTGTTCGGGTCCCACCAGCCCGGGGTCTCCGCTCCCGGCCGGTTCCAGTAGCCGGGAACCGCACCGCCGGCCCGCATGTACGAGGGGGTCTCGGGGCTGTCACCGCCACCGATGTTGTAGCGGGCGATGGTGAAGCCGAGACCGTCGGCGCCGTAGAGGGCGTCAGCGAGGGCGTTGCGCTGGGCGTCCGGCCAGCCGCCGGTCACGTTGGCGAACCAGGCGAGTGCCGTGCCCCAGCCCTCGAAGGCGGGCTGTTGATAACTGGGGTCGGGGCGGACGGTGAGGGCCGCGGGGGCCGCCTCGGTTGCGCCTGCCTGGTCGACCGGCGCCATGACGAGGGCCGGCAGGGCGAGGACGGGAACGGCCGCGAGGGCGGGCAGCCTGCTCCGCCGGCGGCGGGGCGCCGCCGCTCGATCACGTGAGGACAACACGTACTACTCCCTGGTGGGTGCGGGTGTCGTGGGGACGCGTCCGGGGGGCCGCACCCGGGGACGCGCCCCCCGGACCGTGGCGCGGGCTCGGGACAGGAGCACGCGCCGATCGGGGGTGGGCGGAGCCGCGTCCATCGCCTTGACGCGAGAGGCACCCGAGGTGCCCACTTCTCGATGTTTTCGTTAACACGGTCCGTCGTGGGGAGAGTCTGGGAGCGGCGAAACCAAGGTGTCAAGAAGCTCGGAGCCCGCTTTCACAGGTTTCACGCGTCACTGTGCGATACAACACGCGACGGGGCCCGGCGAAGCCGTTGCTTCGCAGGGGGCGGATTCAACTCCTGCGGTCGGCCGCACCCGCCTCGCGGGCCCTGGCCCCGGCTCAGGCCCCGGCCTCGCGGACCCGGCATCGAGCCTCCCGGGCCCGACCCCCAGGCCACAAGCAAGCAGCGCCGACCCTACGCCCCCTCGACGCCTCTCCCCGACTCATTCCATGCCCTTCCCGAAGAACAACGGCCCCTCCCCCCTCACACACCCCCGGCCGGGCGTGGAGCCGCCGTGCTGGACCGTTCCACCAGGGCGGTCGGCACGAGCCGTACACCGGTCACCGTCTCGCCGCGCAGCTCGCGCAGAGCGGCGTCGACGCACAGCGCGCCGACCTCGGCGAAGTCCTGCCGGACGGTCGTGAGCGGGGGGATGTAGGAAGCCGCGTCGGGGATGTCGTCGAAGCCGACGACGCTCACGTCCTCGGGTACCCGCCGGCCGCGCTCGTGGAAGGCCCGCAGGACGCCGAGGGCCATCTGGTCGTTGGCGACGAAGACGGCCGTGCAGCCGGGTTCGTCGGCGAGCCGCAGGCCCGCCTCGTAGCCGGATTCGGGGGTCCAGTCCCCGCGCAGGGCCGGCGGGACCGCCCGGCCCTCCTCGCGCAGCGTCGCCTCCCAGGCGTCCGAGCGGCGGCCGGCGGCGAAGGACTCCTCGGGCCCGGCCAGGTGCCACACCGTCTCGTGTCCGAGGTCGAGCAGGTGCTGGACGGCCTGTCGTGCTCCCTGCCGCTGGTCGGTGTCCACGACGGGGAAGCGCCCGGTGGCGTCGGAGTCCACGACGACCACCTTGACGTGCGGGGGAAGGGTCAGGGCGGCCGTGTCGAGCAGGTGGACCTCCATGATGAGGACGACGGCGTCGACGGCCAGCTCGTCGAGCCGCGTGAAGGCGCCCTTGACGTTCTCCTGCGTGGGGGCGTCCAGCGGGATCAGGGTGACGGCGTAGCCCTCGCGGGAGGCCGAGCCCGCGATCGCGTCCAGGGTGCGCACGTTCCCCGTGCTGGTGAGGCCCATGGTGATGACGCCGATGGCGCGGAAGTCGCCGCGCTTGAGGGCGCGGGCCGCACTGTTGGGCCGGTAGCCCAGCTGGTTCATGGCTTCGAGGACCTTCAGCCGGGTGCTCTCGATGACGGCGGGGTCCCCGTTGGAGACCCGGGAGACCGTCTGGGACGAGACGCCCGCGAGCTGCGCCACGTCCGCCATCGACACCCGTCGCGGCCTGCCCCGCCCGGCCCTGCGGCCCGTGCCGCCGGCCGGCGTCGGCACCTCGGCCGGTTTCATCTCTGCCACGGAATCCCTCACATTCACGCTGCACGCTTGACGCCCCCCCATGGGGGTGTCACCATCTCGCTACCCGATGATTACGTAAACATTTCTCATCGGCTACCCCCGGGGTCGCTTCTGTCCCCGGTATCACTTTTCTGCTCCCTGTCTCCGGACCGTCCGGTCACCGACGCAAGGACCTCAGCCATGACGCTCCTGTCGACGCGCGCCACGGCGGCGCCACCGCCGCGCGCACGCGCCCGTCTCCGCTTCCGCAAGGAAGCCTTCGTGGGCTGGGGTTTCGTCGGCCCGTTCGTCGCCGTCTTCGCTCTCGTCTTCCTGGCTCCGATCGGATACGCCATATACCTGAGCCTCTTCCAGAACCGGCTCATCGGCGGAACGTCCTTCGTCGGCCTCGACAACTACGGCGAGGCGCTGACCGATCCCCGCTTCTGGGACGGCCTGACACGGGTCGGTATGTTCCTCCTGGTCCAGGTCCCCGTCATGCTGGGGATCGCGCTGCTGGTCGCATTGGCGATCGACAGCGGCCGACTCTACGGCAAGACCTTCTTCCGCGTCTCCGTCTTCCTGCCGTACGCCGTGCCGGCCGTCGTCGCCAGCCTCATCTGGGGCTTCATGTACGGCACGCAGTTCGGTCTCGTCGGCAACATCAACGAGGCGCTCGGGGTCACCCTGCCCAACCCGCTCTCCCCCTCCCTGGCCCTGGCCTCCATCGGCAACATCGTGACCTGGGAGTTCGTCGGGTACAACATGCTGATCTTCTACTCGGCGCTCAAGGTCGTACCGAGCTCGCTCTACGAGGCGGCGGCCATCGACGGAGCCGGCGAGTGGCGCGTCGTGTGGTCCATCAAGCTGCCGGCGATCCGCAGCGCCGTGGTCATCGCCACGATCTTCTCGATCATCGGAAGCTTCCAGCTCTTCAACGAGCCCAGCATCCTGCAGAAGCTCGCCCCCAATGCCATCACCAGCGACTTCACCCCGAACCTCTACACCTACTCGCTGTCCTTCGCGGGCCAGCAGCACAACTACGCGGCGACCGTCGCGATCGTGATGGGCGTGATCACCGCGATCATCGCCTACGCGGTCCAGCTGCGCGGCATGCGGAAGGGCTGACACATGACCACCCCCCTCACCACCGCGGCCGCCACCGACGCCGGCGCCCCCGCCGGACCGGCCACCACCCCGGGCACGGGTCCGAGCACGCACAGGGCCGCCGGCCGCACCGCCTCGGCGCGAGGTCGCAGGAAGCCCCCGCAGACCCCGCTCAACCCGCGCCCCAGCATCCCGCTGACGCTGGTCACCGGCCTGGTGCTCGTCTACACCCTGCTGCCGCTGGCCTGGCTCTTCATCAACGCCACGAAGGACCAGAAGAGCCTGCTCAACTCCTTCGGGCTGTGGTTCGCCGGCGACGTCAACCTCTGGGACAACATCGTCCGCACCCTCACGTACGACGACGGCGTCTTCGTCCGCTGGCTGCTCAACACCCTGCTGTACGTCGTCGTCGGCGCGGGCGGCGCGACGGTCCTCGCCGTCCTCGGCGGCTACGCCCTCGCGAAGTACGACTTCCCCGGCCGCAAGGCGGTCTTCGCGGTCGTCATCGGCGCCGTGGCCGTGCCCGGCACCGCGCTGGCCGTGCCCACCTTCCTGATGTTCAGCACCATGGGCCTGACCAACACCCCGTGGGCCGTGATCATCCCGTCGCTGATCTCCCCCTTCGGCCTCTACCTGATGTGGGTGTTCGCGGCCGAAGCCGTCCCCACGGAGCTCCTTGAGGCCGCGCGCATCGACGGCTCGGGCGAGGTGCGCACCTTCTTCACGGTCGCGCTGCCGCTGCTGATGCCGGGCACGGTCACCGTGCTGCTCTTCTCGATGGTCGCGACCTGGAACAACTACTTCCTGCCGCTGATCATGATCAAGGACCCCGACTGGTACCCGCTCACCCTCGGCCTGAACGCCTGGAACGCCCAGGCCCAGACCGCCGGCGGCGAGCCCGTCTTCGATCTGATCATCACCGGTTCCCTGCTCACGATCGTTCCGATCGTCGCCGCCTTCCTGCTGCTCCAGCGTTACTGGCAGTCCGGTCTGGCCGCGGGCAGCGTCAAGGAATGACCATCGCCCCCTGACCCACGCCCTTCAGTCCACCCCCACGCTCCCCGCCCCTCCCACCCTCATCACCGACCAGGAGCCCATCCCATGAGAACGCACTCCTCCCTCAGACTGCTCGGCGCCGTCGCCGTGGCCTCCACGATCGCGCTGACCGCCACGGCCTGCGGCTCCGATGCCGCCGACGGCGGCTCGGCCGGCACGAGTGGTCCGAAGGAGGTCGCGGCCGCGCTGGAGAAGGGCGGCAAGGTGACCGTGTGGGCCTGGGAGCCCACTCTGAAGAAGGTCGCGGAGGACTTCGAGCAGAAGTACCCGAAGGTCGACGTCGAGCTGGTGAACGCCGGCACCGGCGACAAGCAGTACACGGCTCTCCAGAACGCGATAGCCGCCGGCTCGGGCGCGCCCGACGTCGCCCAGGTCGAGTACTACGCCCTCGGCCAGTTCACCATCGGCAAGTCCGTCGAGGACCTCGCCCCCTACGGCGCCACCAAGCACGCCACGAGCTTCACCTCCGGCCCCTGGAACGCTGTCCACCAGGACGACGCCATCTACGCGCTGCCCATGGACTCCGGCCCGATGGCGTTCTTCTACAACAAGAAGGTCTTCGACAAGCACCACATCAAGGTGCCGACCACCTGGGACGAGTACGTGGAGGCAGCCCGCGCCCTCCACAAGGCCGACCCGAAGGTCTTCATCGCCAACGACACCGGCGACGCCGGCGCCACCACCAGCCTGATCTGGCAGGCCGGCGGTCACCCGTACAAGACCGACGGAACCGATGTGAAGATCGACTTCACGGACGACGGCTCCAAGACGTACGCCGCCACCTGGCAGAAGCTCCTCGACGAGAAGCTCCTCTCACCCGTCAACCCTTGGAGCGACGCCTGGTACAAGGGCCTCGCCGACGGCTCCATCGCCACCCTGACCACCGGCGCCTGGATGCCGGCCAACTTCGCCTCCGGCGTCGCCTCCGCCTCCGGCGACTGGCGGGTCGCCCCGCTCCCGCAGTGGAAGAAGGGCGGCAAGGCGAGCGCCGAGAACGGCGGCAGCTCGCTGGCCGTCCCGAAGGTCGCCAAGAACAAGGAACTCGCCTACGCCTTCGCCGAGTTCGCCACCACCGGCACCGGCGCGAGCTCCCGCGTCGCCCAGGGCGCCTTCCCCGCCACCCGCGCCGACCTGGAGTCCAAGGCGTTCCTGGACACCGAGTTCCCGTACTTCGGCGGCCAGAAGGCCAACCAGATCTTCGCCGAGTCGGCCGCCAACGTGGGCTCCGACTGGCAGTACCTGCCCTACCAGGTCTACGCCAACTCCATCTTCAACGACACCGTCGGCAAGGCCTACGTCTCCCCCACCAAGCTCTCCGAGGGCCTGAAGGCCTGGCAGGACGCCAGCGTCAAGTACGGCAAGGACCAGGGCTTCACCGTCAACAAGTAACCCGCTCGACGCGGGGGCGGAGCCACGTCGAGGCTCCGCCCCCGCAAGCCCGCGGAAAGGGCTTGCCGCACCCTGAGAGGTGTCTGCGTCAATGGATCAGGGTGACACCGCGGTCCCGCACGACCTTTCACCTGCAGGAGCACACAGCGCATGCCCGTTCTCCAGACAGACCAGGCCGGCTTCCTGCTCGACGGCCACCCCTTCCGCATCCTGTCCGGCGGGCTGCACTACTTCCGGGTCCACCCCGACCAGTGGCAGGACCGGCTCCGCAAGGCACGGCTCATGGGCCTCAACACCGTCGAGACCTACGTCCCCTGGAACCTGCACCAGCCACGCCCCGACCGCTTCGTGATGGACGCAGGCCTCGACCTCCCCCGCTTCCTCGACCTCGCCGCCGCCGAAGGACTCCACGTCCTGCTCCGCCCCGGCCCGTACATCTGCGCCGAGTGGGAGGGCGGCGGCATACCCTCGCGGCTGCTCGCCGAACCGGACATCCGGCTGCGCACCCGCGACCCCCGCTTCCCCGCCCAGCGCATCGGCACGGGCCGCCACGACCTCGAGGATCCAGTCGTAGTCGTGCGCAGATCGGCGCCGCGTCGTTCGCCATCGCCCGGCACTTCCTCGACCATCCGCAGAAAGGCCCTGCGTCACGTAGTTTCACCCGGCCCGGCCAGCGGGCCGAACGCAGTGCGCCGGATGCCGTTCAGCCCCCGGGTGATCGCGCCGAGCGCCTCGTCGTGGGCGCAGACCTGCGACCGGGTCAGTGTCCCCCTCACGGCGTCGAGGTCGTCCGCATCGACGTGTGCCATGAAGGAGCGGTCGGCATCGCACGGCTCATGGCCTCCACCGGAGAGGTCGACCACCACCAGCGCTGGAGGCTTCGTGTGCTGCCAGGTCAGCCGAAGCGCCGCCGGTTAGGCGGCCATGGCGTCGCACTCGTGGGCCACGCCGAAGCAGCCGTCGCCCAGTTCGCCGATGCAGGCCTCGTCCGCGTCGCACACCTGGTCCGTGCCGTGGGCACGGGTGACCATCGCGCGAATCACCTCGACGGGCTGCCGTTCTCGATGACGCCTTCCATCAGTCTTCCGTCCGAAGCAAGCGACGTGGACGTTCGGTTCCGGCCGACCCAGCCCCACCGGCGCAGCGCCGCGGTCACGGAATGACGCGCCTGGCGGACCCTGGCCGCCTCGGCGGACACAACCAGCGCTGCGGCCCGCCTGCCGCGGTCCGGACTGCGGGCGGGGAAGAGCGAGGGGTACTGACTCAGGTGCACGGCCACCTCTGAAGTGGCGGAGGAACCGGGACGGTCAGCGCGCCGACGGCTTTCTCGGCAGCTACTACCGCATGAGGCGGTCCTCTGAAGCGACGGCCCCCTTCACTTGATGTTTACGCAAACAGTATTCTGATCCCGTCGAACCCCACAGCTCCGGGCGCGTCGCTTCACGCGGCTTCACACCCGAGGGGGCGCCGGCGTGCGCAATCCCTCGACGGCGGAGCCGGCCCTCGAGGCCATCCCACAGGGAGGCGGCGGCGAGGCCGTCCGCGCCCCAACCCCTCCGGGCCGCTTCTCCATGAGCGCGTCCGCCCCGAGCGAGCCCTTCCGCCGAGCCGGCGGGCCGACATCCCGAAGGGGGCTGTTTACAGGGGGTCAGGCAAATAGTTACGTTAACAACGAGCAAGGAGACTTCTGTATGCGCCACTTGAGGGCCCGTCCCTGCAGCCCAGATCCCGGCAGACTCTGCGAGGGCCCCCTGTGGGATCCTGCCGCGCACGAGCTGTTGTGGGTCGACATCACCGCCGGCCTCATCCACCGCGGCAGCCTGGTGCCGTCCGCGGACGGCACCGGTCTGCCCGACGTACTGCCTCACGTCACGCTCACCCCCGGCGGCCCGGTCGGTGCCGTCCTGCCGAGCCGCAGGGGCGCGCTGATCGCCCCGATGTCCACGTCCGTCATGAGGATCGACAACGGTGGCCGATCCGAAGAGATCGCCTCCCTGTCCCTCCCCCCGGACGGCATACGGCGACGGTTCAACGACGCCGCGTGCGACCCCCACGGGCGTCTCCTCGCCGGCACCATGGCCTACGACGCGACCGAGGGGGCAGGCTCCCTCTACCAGCTAGGCCCGGACGGCATGCGGGTGCTGCTCGATTCCGTGACCATCTCCAACGGTCTCGGCTGGAGCCCCGACGGCTCCCTGATGTACTACGCCGACAGCCCGACCGGCCGTGTCGACGTGTTCGACTACGACCTCGCCACCGGCACTCCCAGCGGTCGTCGGCCCTTCGCCTCGATCGAAGGCGGCTTCCCGGACGGCCTGACCGTCGACCGTGACGGCAACGTGTGGGTCGCGGTCTGGGGAGCGGGCCAGGTCCGTGCCTTCGCACCCGACGGCACCTGCCACACCGTCGTGCACGTCGGCACCTCGCACGTGTCCAGTGTCGTCTTCGCCGGCCCCGCCCTCGACACCCTCGTGATCACGACGGCGACCGAAGAACTGACCCAGCAACAGCTGAACGAAGAACGCCACGCCGGACGGCTGTTCGTCTGCCGTCCGGGCATCGCCGGACTTCCGGCCGTGCCGTTCGACGACCTCGTCCCCCAGGAGACGACATGACCACCACCCTCTCCGCCGCGCTCGCCGCCATGCCCGTCGTGGCGATCTTGCGCTCAAGTTCCGCCGACCGGTTCCCCGAAGTCGCCGACACCCTGCGCCAGGGCGGCATCCGCGCGATCGAATTCACGCTCACCACCCCCGGGGTCCTCGCCGCCCTGCGCGAGTACACCCAGGACCTGCCCGACGGCCTCACGCTCGGCGCCGGCACGGTCACCACCCCGCACGAGGCCGAGGCAGCGGTGGCCGCGGGCGCCGAGTACCTCATCACCCCGGCCACCCAGCCCGAGGTGATCGCCGAAGCCCGCCGGCTCGGAGTCCCGGTGCTGCCCGGCGCCCTCACCCCGACGGAGATCCTGACGGCGTGGCATGCCGGCGCCTCCATGGTGAAACTGTTTCCCGCCGCCGTCGGAGGCCCGGAGTACCTCCGTGCCGTCCGCGCGCCGCTCCCCGGCGTACCGCTCGTGCCCACCGGCGGCATCGACCTCGACGACGCTCCCGGCTACCTCCGGGCGGGTGCCACCGCGCTCGGCATGGGCAGCCCCCTCGTCGGCGACGCCTGCGAGAGCGGCAATCTGTCCGCCCTCGCCGACCGTACGTCCCGGCTCGTCGGTCTCGTGACGGGAGCACGCGGATGACCGCCCTGGTGACCCTGGGCGAGTCGATGGCCGTGGTGGCGGCGAGCACCCCCGGACCCCTCGCGCCCGGGAAACCCGCCAACCTGTCCTTCGCCGGAGCCGAGGCGACCGTCGCCATCGGGGTCAGCCGTCTCGGCCACTCCGCCTCGTGGATCGGCCGGGTCGGCGCGGACGCCGCCGGCACGATGATCGTCCACGGACTGCGGTCGGAAGGTGTCGACGTGTCCCACGTCCACGTCGAACCGGACCTCCCCACCGGACTGATGCTCCGCGAACGCCGCACGGCCGACCACACCCGCTCCGCCTACTACCGCCGCGGCCTCGCCGGCTCCCGTCTCGCGCCCGGAGACATCGACGAAAGACTGGTCTCTTCGGCACGGTTGCTGCACATCACCGGCATCACCCCCGCTCTCGGCCGTACCGCCCGGGACGCCGTACGCCGCGCCGTCGACATCGCCCGTCGGGCCGGAGTCGTCGTCTCCCTCGACGTCAACTACCGCGCGCTGCTGTGGTCCAGGGACGACGCGGCCGACGAACTGGGCTTCCTCGTCCGGCAGGCCGACCTCGTCTTCGCCGGGCCCGAGGAGGCGCGGCTCCTCGTCGACGAGGCACCCCCGGAGGAGACGGCGCAGGCGCTGACGGCACTCGGTCCGCAGCAGGCCGTCGTCAAGCTCGGCGCCGAGGGCGCGCTGGCGGCGATCGACGGAGCGGTCCTGGCCCAGCCACCCGTGCCGGTCACGGTCGTCGACCCGATCGGCGCGGGCGACGCCTTCGTCGCCGGATACCTGGCGGCGTACCTCGACGGCGCATCACCGGCCGAACGGCTGCTCACCGCGGCGACCTGCGGCTCGTTCGCCGTGTCCGTCCAGGGCGATTGGGAGGGCCTCCCCCGCCGGGAGGAACTGTCCCTGCTCACCGGCGACGACGTCATCCGCTGATCCCTCACCAGGAGAGCGAGCGGGCATCGCCCCCTCCCGGACTCGATCCGAAACGACAGGAATCACCCTCATGCAACGCTTCTCAGGAAAGACCGCGGTGGTCACAGGCGCCGCTGGCGGCATCGGCGCGGCCACCGCGCTGAGACTGGCCTCCGAAGGCGCCACCGTCATCCTCGCCGACATCGCCGACGCGGCCGGGCAGGCCGTCGTCGAGCGCATCGTCGCCGGTGGCGCGCGCGCCGCCTACGTCCACTGCGACGTCTCCTCCCCGGAGCACTGGGAGCGGCTGCGCGACCGGACGCACGAGATCGCGGGCCCGGCCGAC
The DNA here is from genome assembly GCF_014203895.1 of Streptomyces nymphaeiformis. Classification (GTDB taxonomy): domain Bacteria; phylum Actinomycetota; class Actinomycetes; order Streptomycetales; family Streptomycetaceae; genus Streptomyces; species Streptomyces nymphaeiformis. The sequence continues at coordinate 541,416 of NZ_JACHJY010000007.1, forward strand.
GTCGTGCACAACAACGCCTTCATCCACCTCCCCGGCGCGGCCCACGAACTGACCGCAGACGCCTGGGACCGGGAGATCTCGGTCAACCTCAAGGCCCTCTACCTCGCCGCCCGCACTTTTCTGGACGACCTGCGGTCCACGAAGGGCTGCTTCGTCGCGACCTCCAGCGTGCACGCCAACTTCGGCCTGCCCGGCAACCCCGCCTACGCGGCCGCGAAGGGCGGCATCTGCGCGCTGATCCGCCAACTGGCCGTCGAGTACGGGCCCGATGTCCGGTTCAACTCCGTCCTGCCCGGCCCCATCCTCACCGACGTCTGGGACGAGGTGAGCGAGGAGGACCAGCGGATGTCCGCCCGCGCCACTGCGCTCGACAGGCTCGGGGCGGCGGACGAAGTGGCCTCCGCGGTCGCCTTCCTGGCGTCCGCCGACGCCTCGTACATCACCGGTACGGAACTCGTCGTCGACGGCGGCTGGTCCGTGAAGAAGGAGTCCAAGTGAAGATCACCGCCCTGCGCACCTACCTCGTCGCCCCCCGCTGGTGCTTCCTGAAGGTCGAGACCGACGAGGGCGTCACCGGCTGGGGCGAACCGGTCATCGAAGGTCGGGCGCACACGGTCGCCGCCGCCGTCGACGAGCTGAGCGACTACCTCGTCGGCCAGGATCCGATGCGCATCGAGGACCACTGGCAGGTCCTCACCAAGGGCGGCTTCTACCGCGGCGGCCCCGTCCTCTCCAGCGCCGTCGCCGGAATCGACCAGGCGCTGTGGGACATCAAGGGCAAGGCGCTCGGCGTCCCGGTGTGGCAGCTGTTGGGCGGCAACGTCCGCGACCGCGCCCGGGTGTACAGCTGGATCGGCGGCGACCGCCCCGACGAGGTTGTCGAGCAGGCCCTGGCCCGCAAGGCCGAAGGCTTCACCGCGATCAAGATGAACGCCTCGCCCCAGCTGGAGTTCATCGACACGCCCAAGGCCGTGCAGGGGATCGTCGACCGCGTCGCCTCCCTCCGCGAGGCCGTCGGCGACGAGTTCGACATCGCCGTGGACTTCCACGGCCGCCTCACCATCCCCATGGCCCGCCGGGTCTTGCCGCTCCTGGAGCCGTACCTGCCGTTCTTCGTTGAGGAACCGCTCGTACCGGAACTGAGCGAGCACATCGGCGACATCGTCCGCTCCACCAGCATTCCCGTCGCGACCGGCGAACGCCTCTACTCCCGCTGGGACTTCAAGAAGGTCCTCGGCTCGGGCATAGCCGTCGCCCAGCCCGACCTCTCGCACGCCGGCGGCATCTCGGAGGTCCGCAGGATCGCCGCGATGGCCGAGGCGTACGACGTCTCCCTCGCCCCGCACTGCCCGCTGGGACCGATCGCGCTCGCCTCCTGCCTCCAGGTCGGCTTCGCCTCCCCCAACCTGCTCATCCAGGAGCAGAGCCTCGGCATCCACTACAACACCGGCTCCGACCTGCTCGACTACCTCGTCGACCCCTCGGTCTTCCGGTACGAGGACGGACACGTGGGCCTGCTCACGGAACCCGGCCTCGGCATCGAAGTCGACGAGAAGGCCGTCGAGCACGCCGCCGCGACGGGCCATCGCTGGCGCAACCCGGTCTGGCGCCGGCAGGACGGGGCCTTGGCCGAATGGTGACAGCGCGGCGAAAGGAAACGCGTGAATCCTGTACAGGCTTTTCCTACTTCAGCCGCGCAACCGATCCACCCTGACGACGTGGCATCCCGCTCCCACGTCGTGCCCACTCGGCCACGCGTCACCACGCGGGAGCCACCGACGCCGGCCCTGGTGGACCCCTGGGCGCCGGTCAGGCCGATGCAGAGCAGGACGCATCCGATGCCGCCCGGTGCGGACAACAGGAGGGGCCCGTAAGGAAGGCGAGCAGGACGACCGCATCGAGGCCGTAAGGACCCCAAGCACGCCCTGAACACCCTCTTCGTCCTGCTCGACCCGGCTGGAGCCGCGGCAGCCGGCAGGGACAGCCGAACCACGACGTCTCGCCGGCCCATGAGCAGCACAGGCTACGGTGCCGGGACGGGCCCGCCGTCACCCCGCGCCGGGCAATCGAGATACTTGATGCCCTGTCAGTGAAGTCAGCAAAAGGTCGGCATTCAGCCGACCAGACCTGCTCCCACACGAGTACACACTGGAAATACACCCGCCGACTACGCGACTGTGGGAGGGCCGCGACATGCCCCTCCCACAGTCGCCACGACAGCCGCAGGCAGGGGTCGGGCATTTCCCGACCCCACACCAGCTCGAAGGAGGAAATCCCAGTTCAGCGCACCGGACCCACGCCTCCAACTGGGTCGTGGGCACCTCCGGCGTGTCCGATCGGCCGCCGCCATACCCCTTCACCTCGCCGAAGCGGGAGCCGGCCATCCAGTCCTCTCTCGCCTGGCGGATCTCCTCGTCCGCGCGGGCCACGAAGTTCCACCACAACCCGTGTAGCGGTCACGTTTCCGCAGGTCAACAGCTCGCGATCTGGCTGGGGGTCAGCAAAAGGTCAGCATCCGTACCTTGACGCTCCCCAGGCTCCGACCTGGCCTGCCGCTCCACCCCGAAGGCCGAAGCCGAGGTCGAGCACCTCGTCTTCGAAGCGCCGAGGTATGAGATCCGCACCCCGCCCACCTGCCCGCTATATCTTCCGAGGGCAGGACGGCGACAACCACTCCGCACTCGAACGTAAGGGCCGTTGAACCGTGACCGGACGCATCCCCAAGGCCCCCGAGAGATCGAGTCCGCACGGGCCCGTCGGTGAGCACCGGTGGCCGATGGCCGCGGCCGTCGTCGCCGCGATGGTGCTCACCCTCCTGCTTCCCGACGACCTCCGTCTGGCGCCTCGCTGGGTGCTCCCGGCCGTCGAGGGACTGCTTCTGCTCGCGCTCATCGCCGGCGACCCCGGCCGGATCGACCGGCGCTCGACGGTACTGCGCACCATGTCGATCGCCCTGGTGGGCGTGCTCGCGCTCAGCGCCGTCTGGTCCACCGTCCGGCTGGTGGACGACATCCTCCAGGGCGGCAAGGAGACGGGATCCGCCACCAGTCTGCTGCAGAGCGGCAGCACGGTATGGGCCTGCACGGTTCTGGCGTTCTCCATGCTCTACTTCGAGCTCGACTGCGGCGGGGCCGCTGCGCGTGCCCACCACATGCCCGCAACGCCCGCGCTCGCCTTCCCCCAGCAGCTCAACCCCGAAGTGGCAAGCGCCGACTGGCGGCCCCGGTTCGTCGACTACCTCTACCTCGCGCTGACCAACGCCACCGCGTTCAGCCCCACCGACGTGATGCCCCTGGCGCCGTGGGCCAAGATCACCATGGGCGTCCAGTCCCTCGTCTCCCTGCTCATTCTCGGCCTGGTGGTCGCCCGAGCCGTCAACGTCCTCGCCTGAATAGGGGTCGCTTTCGCCGCACCGGACCGGACGGTTCCCTCGAAGCGCGCCGAGGCGACGCCATCACTCCGCGGTCACGTTCGCAGGGGCTCCGTCCAGCCGTGTCGTACGGCGTGGGCGCCCAGCTGCATCCGGGTCCGGACCCCGGCCAGGTCCATGAGATGGCGCAGGCGCCGGTGCAACGTACGCGGTGACAGACCGAGTTGGGTCGCGGCCGCCAGGTCCGTGAGGCCGGCCAGGAGCAGCGCGAGGATCCTGCGGTCGAGCTCGGTCGGGCCTTGGGGACCGACCTCGACGGTCGCCTCGGGTTCGTCTCCCGTGCCCGACAACTGGAGCGGGTGGGCCGTGCGCCATACCGTCTCGAACAACGCGTCCAGCGCGTCCAGGAGGCCGCTGCGGTGCAGCAGTACGGCGCCGGGCTCTCCCGCCGGTGTGACCGCGAGCGGGACCAGGCCGAGGTCGGCGTCGGCCAGCACGAGTTTCATCGGCAGATGGTCGGCGACACGCAGTTGCACGCCGTTGCGCAGGGAGTCGATGGCGTCGTGGACGATGCCCGGCTCCGCCAGTACTTCACGGTCCAGTACCGCCCGGAAAAGCACCCCCCGGTCGAGCGCCATGGGCTCGGCCGTGTTCTCGTCGGGAGGCAGGGCGACGAACGGTGCGGTGATGAAGGAGCGGACCTCCGTGCGGGCCGCCTGCTGCACCTGGAGGAAGCGGTGGCGGATGGCGTCGACGCCCGTGACGACCTCGATCAGGTCGGTGATGCTGCTTCCGGTCATCGCGGCCCGGTGTTCCTCGGCGAAGGTCACCAGGGCCTGTTCGGCGGTACGCAGTCCGTCCCGGCGCTGGGCTATGAGAGCGCCGAGCGCCATCGCCGGCGGTGCGGCGGTGTACCGCTCGTCCGCGGACCTGGTCACCAGCCCCCAGCCGACGAGGCGGCACAGCGCCTTGTCGACGTGGGCCCGTGACAGCACGAGAAGGTCCGAAAGATGCACCGGGGTGGAGTTCGGTCGTCCGAGCAGCACCCGGTAGACGTGCTCGTCATCGGGTTCGAGGCCCAGAACATCCAGCATCGGCGATCGACTCTCTTCCGCTTGCCGTAGCGGGGAGAGTATGCGCCATGGCGGAAGACCTTGAATAGTGCCTGCTGGGAGCGGGTGCGAGGGGAAGGGCCCCGGGGAGTCGCCTCCCCGGGGCCCGACAGTGCGGCTCATCGCAGGCCGTACGCCCGGATGATCTCGTTCTTGACGCTGTAGCCGCCGTCGGTCTCGGCGCTCGCGCGGATCGAGACGAAGCCGCCGGGCTTCTTCGCCGTGGTGAACGCACCCGTCCAGCAGCCGTCCGTGCCCTTGGCCAGGGTCACCTTCTGCCAGGTGGCGCCATCGTCGTAGGACACGTCCAGCGTCACCGTGGTGACGGTGCCCGGTACGGTGCCCAGGCCCATGGACACCGGCTTGAGCGCGATCCGCTGGACCGCACGGGCCTCGACGTCTCCGTGCAGGTCCGTCTCCAGTTTGTAGTCCAGGTTCAGCACCGGGAACGGCTCGAAGAAGTCCGCGTCGACGGTGTCGGACCTGAAGGTCCACTCGGTGTGGGTGCGCGTCGAGAGCCGGAAGAGGTCGGCGGGCCGCTCCGCGTCGAGGACGGCGCGGTAGGGAAGGTCGCCCGCCGGTACCTCCACCCACTGCATGTCCGTGCTGTTCGGGTTGTCGTGGATCAGCGTGTCGCCTTGGAAGACCTGCAGGCGGGTCGGCGTCTCACCCCACGACAGGTAGCCGCCGAGACGCATGGAGTCGCTGGCGGAGGCCCATGCCTGCACGTTCCAGGTCATGTAGTTCTGCCAGCGGGAGTTGTAGACACCGAAGGACTCGCTCTGAGCGGGGCGGGTCGCCGGAGCGAACCAGTCCAGACGGGTGGTGCTGCCCTTGGCGTACGTGTTGTCACCCGACACCATCGACCACGGCAGGGCTCCGTCGACACCCTGCGTGTGGAACTCCCTCCAGACCTGACCCGGGGTCACCCATTCGGTACGGGTTCCCGGGTGCCACTCGGCCTCGGGGAAGTTGAACGACGGGCTGAGGGTGAAGTCGGACCGGTAGCCCTCGGCCAGACGGCCTCCTGCGGCCGCGTAGTAGCGGGCGTCGATCCGGGCGAGGTCGTCCTTGGTCGGCTTGTAGACCAGGGCCCGGTCGGGCACCTGGCCGGGGTAGTCCCGGGTCAGGTCGTAGACGAACGGCGTGTACTCGGTCTGCTTGACGGTCAGCTTGAGGTTGCCTGTCTTCGCCATCGCCACGAGGGTCCGGCCCGCTTCGCGATGCACGGTGGCGACCGGGATGCCGGACTCGCCGGCGATCTCCATCAGGCCACCCACACCGTCGTTGACCACGATCAGGGCCTTCGCCCCGGCCGCGACCGCGGCGGCGACGCGCTCCTCCGGCGAGACCTCGTCACTGCGCTCGACGACGGCGACCTTGCCCTTGGCGTTGAGCTTCTCGTAGTCGGCCGCCGCGCCGTTGCCCGCGTAGACCGCGGTCAGCCTGTCCGAGGTGGTGCCCAGGGCGCTGCCGCGCTGGACCAGCGCCTCGAAGTGAAGCCGGCCGTCCACCGTGCTGAGGCCGAGCTGTGGCTCGCCCTTGCGCCAGCGGGTGATCAGCGTGAACTCGCCCTGCGTCATCGTCTCCGTCGGCGCGACGTAGATGTCGTCGTACGTCGGCGGCAGCACATACGCGCCGCGGTAGTCCATCCACGGGTCGAAGCCGGTGTAGTGGACGTTGTAGTCGACCTTGCGCTGGCGGTCCTGGGTCCGCTGCGGCGCCTCGGTCTGCAGCAGGTGTGCCTTGCTCGCGTCGAGGACCACGTTCGCGGAGGCGTCCTTCAACACGGTCTCCGGGTCGACGAGGACGGCCAGACCCGAGCGGTCCGCCTGCTCGCCGGCCACGTCGAGGTAGGCGGCGACGGTGTACAGGCCGGGTGCCATGCGCATGGTGGTGGAGCCGTCGACGTAGACCGACCACGGCCAGCCGTCGCCCGCCAGGTTGACCGAGACCCAGCCGGCGGCGGGCTTGCCGTCCCGGCCGACCAGCTTGATGTTCAGGTCGTAGCGCTCCTCCTCCTTCAGGAGCGCCACGGAGGTGCGGGTCACCGGCTGCCCGGTGGTCGCATCGGTGGCGATCACATAGCCGGCGTTCCGTCCGGCCGGGGCGTTGCGCGGGTCGCCGGTCACCGGGACGGAGGCGGTGCCGCCCGCCGGGACGGTCACCGTGGTGGCGCCCAGGGTGAACGGGCCGCCGGCGCCGGTCAGCGCCAGGTTCAGCGTGACGTCGGCGGAACCGGAGTTGGTGAAGGTCAGATCCTTCGTGACGGCGACGTCACTCGGCTCGTGCGGCCACGTGTAGTTGCCGAAGAAGAGCGAGCCGGTGCCACGGACCGTGGTGCGCACGGCGGCGGCCACGTCGAGACGGCCGGTGCCGACCTCGTACGGCGAGTACGCGTCGCCGAGGCCCTTCGCGGTGCTCATCAGGTGTTCCTTGAGCTGCGCGCCGGTCCAGTCCGGGTGCTGCTGGGCCAGGATCGCCGCCGCGCCGACCACGTGCGGCGTGGCCATCGAGGTGCCGCTGAGGGTGCGGTAGAGGCCCTCGCCACCGTCGGTCATCTCCTGCGAGCGGGCCGCGGTGATGTCCACGCCCGGCGCCGCGATGTCCGGCTTCATACCACCCGAGTAGGCCAGCGGGCCCGTGCTGGAGAAGGACGCGAGCCGGTCCTGCTTGTCCGTGGCCGCCACGGTCAGCGCCGCGGCGGCCGCGCCCGGGGCGGAGATGCTCTCCGGGCCCGCGTTGCCGGCGGCTATGACGAACAGCGTGCCGTACTGCGCGGAGAGCGCGTCGACCAACTGCGACATCGGGTCGCTGCCGTCCGTGGGGTAGGAGTCGCCGAGGCTCATGTTGACGACGTCAGCGCCCGACTCGGCGGCCCACTCCATGCCGGCCATGACCCAGGAGTCCTGGCCGGAACCCTCCGGGCCGCCGAGCACCTTGCCGACGTAGAGGTCGGCGCCGGGCGCGACGCCCTTGTTCTCACCCCCGGAGGCAGCGCCCGAACCGACGATCGTGCCGGCCACATGCGTGCCGTGCCCGTTGACGTCGGTGACGGCCTCACCCGGCACGAAGCTGGTCGTGCCGTCGATCAGGCCGGCGAAGTCGGGGTGGTTGACGTCGATGCCGGTGTCGAGCACCGCGACCTTCACGCCCTTGCCGGTGTAACCGGCTGCCCACGCTTCGGGCGCGCCGATCAGCGGCACGCTCTCCTTCAGGTCGGCCTTCACACGGCCGTCGAGCCACAGCTTCGCCACGCCCGCGCTCAGCTTCGCGCTGCCCTGCGGCGCGACGGTGTTCCAGAAGGTGCGGACCTGCCGCTTATCGGTGCTGAGCGCGGCGCCTCCGATGCCCTTGAGCTTGCGGGTCAGCTTGCTGCCCCGGGGTGCCGTCGGCTCGACGGCCGCGCGGGACTTCGGCTGGGTGTACGTCGCGATCAGCGGTACGGCGGCCGACTTCGCGTCGTCGTATCCCATCTCGATCAGGTCGGTGACGTTGAACAGCCGCCGGTCGAGCCCGCCCGTTCCCAGCAGCGGCCCCGCTTCGTCCGGGATGACGAACAGGTCGCCCTTGATCTCCTGCAGCTTCACACCGCCGAAGGCGTCGTCCGGCCTGTCGACGTCGGCGATCTGCTTGCCGTCGGCGGTCGTGGTGACCGTGACGACGTCGCCGGTGACCAGGGTGACCTTGTGGGTCGCCGTGGGCTTGGTGGGGACGGTCGGCCTGCTCGGAGCGGCTTGGGCCGGTGCCTGCGCAACGGCGAGCCCCGATGCCAGCAGGGGCACCACGGTGGCTGCCGTGATCAGCTGCCAACGCCTGCGCCGGAAGGCGGAAGAATGAAAGGAGGAGGACATGCCATGGGTCTATCGACCGGTGAACGCCGTCGTGAAGGCCTCATGACGGCAAGTCCTCGCCATGGCAAGGGTTTGTCAGCCGCGAACCGCGCGATTCGGGCGGAAAGACGCCGCACCGCGACACCGGCCTTCTTGTCTCGCCGACATGCGTGGGGGGACGACGGGGGTCAGATTGGAGGTATCCGGCCCGCCGGACGGAGACCTCCTCGGCGGCAGACGCGGGAGGAGCCCGGCATGACGACCCACACGAACGCGCCCGGTCCGGGAAGGGAGACGCACGGCAGGGGGCCGCTGTGCGTGGTTCCCCGTCCGGTGCGGGACTGACGTCCGGGACGGGCCGCCGTGGCACTCGAAGCAGCGAAGGAAACACAGCCGACGCTGGTGCTCGTCGTCGGCGTCGCCGGGTCGGGCAAGTCGGCCGTGGGGCGTCTGCTCGCCGACCGCCTTGGCTGGGCGTACCGGGACGCGGACGAGTTCCACTCCGAGGCCAACCGCGCCAGGATGGCCGCCGGTCATCCCCTCACGGACAGCGACCGGGGGCCGTGGCTGGATGCGATCAGCGCGTGGATGGGCCGGGCGATCGCGGCCGGTCGGCAGGCCGTCGTCACCTGCTCGGCGCTCAAGCGGGAATACCGGGACAAGCTGCTGGCAGGGCGCCGAGAGGTTCTTCTGGTGTACCTGCACGGCTCGCGCGAACTGCTGCAGTCCCGGCTGGCCGCGCGGGACGGTCATTTCTTCCCTGCCGACCTGCTGGACAGCCAGCTCGCGGTTCTCCAGGAGCCGGAGCCCGACGAGCACCCGTTGGTGGTGGAGATCGACCAGTCTCCGGAGGCCGCCGTCGCGGCGGTGCTGTCCCTGATGCCCGGGGAGACCTCCACCGTGTCCGACCGGGCGGCCGGTGTGCCGACGGTACGCGACGGCCCGGCCGCGTCCCCCAGCCCCACAGGCGCCTCGTGGCGGTTGGCCCGGGGAGACCAGAGCGCGGTCGTGGTCCAGCTGGGCGGCGCCCTGCGCGACTACGTCGTGGGCGGCCGACCGCTGCTTGACGGCTTCTCCACGGGGTCCGCCATCACGGGCGGGCGGGGGCAACTGCTCGTCCCCTGGCCGAACCGCGTGGGCGACGGTCGCTACCGCTTCGACGGCAGGAGTCTGCAACTCCCCCTGAGCGAAGTCGAGAAGGGCAACGCGATCCACGGACTGCTTCGCTGGGCCCTGTGGAAGCCGCTCGCCCACACCGATGACTCGGTGGTGCTCGGCACGACGCTCTGCCCCCAGCCGGGATATCCGTTCCTCCTCGATGTCCGTGTCGAGTACCGGCTGGGCCCGGACGGGCTCAGCACCGCCGTCCACGCCACCAACGCCGGTACGGAGCCCGCGCCTTACGGAGTGGGGCAGCATCCGTATCTGACGACCGGCACCGATCTGGTCGACAGCACGGTGCTGACCGTTCCCGCCCGGTACCTGCTGCGGACCGACGACAGGGGCCTGCCCGTCGGCCGGGAGCCCGTCGACGGCACCCCGTACGACTTCCGCACCGCCCGCCCCATCGGCGATCTCAGGCTGGACACCGCCTTCACCGGGCTCGACCGCCTCCCTGACGGGCGGGCGATCGTACGCCTCGCACACCCCTCCGGACGGCACGGCGTCGATCTCTGGCTCGGCGAGGGAACCCGCTACGTGCAGGTGTACACGGGTGACACCCTGGCCGAATCCGAACGGCGGCGGGGCGTCGCCGTGGAGGCCATGTCCTGCCCGCCGGACGCCTTTCGCAGCGGTACGGACCTCACCGTCCTCCCACCGGGCGCGACACACGTGCTCCGGTGGGGTCTGAGCCCATGGGGGTACGCGTGACACCGTCCGTGGAGCCGGCGACGGCGAGCGGTATGTCCGCGCACGACTTCCGGGAGCTCTACGAGCGCCTGCGAAGGCGGGCGGCGCCGTCGACGGTGGACGGCCGGTGCGGGGCACTCCGCCATCTGACTCCTGAGCGGGTGGCGGCGGCCGCCGCCGAAGTCCGCATCGGACGCACGGTGTCGCTGGCAGCTCCGATCGACACCGTGCAGGGCCCCGACGATCCCGAGCCGGCGGTGCACCGGATGACCGGCCCGAGCCCGAGCGATCTCGGTTCGGGCGGGCTGCACTTCGCCACCGACCGCTTCGCCATGAACGTGCACGGGGACGCGGACAGCCATCTCGACGCCCTCTGTCATGTGGTGTTCGACGGGGAGCTCTACGGCGGAGTGCCCGCAAGCACCGTGACGGCCGAGGGCGCCCGTTCCCTCTCCGTGGACCTGCTCGCGAACGGCATCGTCGGCCGGGGTGTACTGCTGGACATCCCGCGGCTGCGTGGGGTGCCCTGGCTGGAACCGGGCGACCGGGTGACCTCCGGCGACCTGAGGGCCGCCGAGGCCGCGCAAGGGGTTCGCGTCGGACCGGGGGACCTGTTGTTCGTCCGGACGGGACATCGCCTCCGGCGCACCGAACTCGGGCCGTGGGACGCGGCCACGGCGCGGGCCGGCCTTCACCCGACCGCCGTGGAGTTCCTGGCCGAGCGCGAGGTCGCGGCCCTGGGCGGAGACGGCAACAACGACACCGCGCCCAGCGCGGTCGAGGACATCGCCTTCCCCGTACACGTCCTGGCCATCCACGCCCTGGGCATCCACCTCATGGACTACCTGCAGTTCGAGGACCTCGCCCCGGCCTGCGCCCGGGCCGGCCGCTGGAGTTTTCTGTGTGCGGTGGCCCCCCTTCGGCTGTCCGGAGCCACGGGTTCGCCGGTGAACCCGATCGCGGTGCTGTGACGGGGCCGCGGCGCCGGGGACGCCGCTCCGGTCGCCGTCCACAGGCAAGGCGGATACTTTCGAGGGAGGTGGGACCGCTGGACCCTCGCCCAGCGGGGCGCCAGGCGCCTGACAGCAGGTCAGGGCCCTGATCCCAAGGACGGTGGTCGCCGTGGGCGACGCCCCTCACTACGACGTCATCATCATCGGCACCGGTGCCGGCGGAGGGACTCTCGCCCATCGCCTCGCCCCTTCGGGCAAACGTGTCCTCCTCGTCGAACGGGGCGGCTACCTGCCGCGTGAGCGGGACAACTGGGACTCGACGGCCGTGTTCGTCAAGGGCAAGTACCGGGCTCCGGAGTTCTGGCTCGACAAGCACGGCACCGAGTTCCCGCCCGAGGTCAACTACTACGTCGGCGGAAACACGAAGTTCTACGGGGCCGCCCTCTTCCGACTGCGGCCCGAGGACTTCGGTGAGCTCCGTCATCACGGTGGTCTCTCGCCCGCCTGGCCGATCCGGTACGAGGACCTCGAGCCGTACTACACCCAGGCCGAGCACTTGTACCTCGTCCACGGACGGCACGGCGAGGACCCCGGCGAGGGTCCCGTCAGCGCTCAGTACGCCCATCCGCCCGTGGAACACGAGCCGCGGATCCAGCAGTTGAGCGACGACCTCGAGAAGCGTGGTCTGCACCCGTTCCACCTGCCGATCGGCGTCAATCTGAGCCAGGAGGACGGGGGGCGGCCCACCCACTCCAGCGTCTGCATCCGGTGCAACCGGGTCGACGGCTTTCCGTGTCTGGTACGCGGCAAGTCCGACGCCCAGGTGATCTGTGTCGAGCCCGCTCTGGAACACCCCAACGTCGAGATGGTGACGCACACGCAGGTGGTGCGTCTGGAGACCGACGGCCGTGGGCGCAGTGTCAGCGCGGTCGTCGGCCGGCTCCCCGACGGCTCCGAGGTGCGGTACACGGCGGACGTCGTGGTCGTCTCCTGCGGGGCGGTCAACTCCGCCGCGCTGCTGCTGGCCTCGGCGAACGAGCACCATCCCCGTGGCCTCGCGAACAGCTCCGACGTGGTCGGCCGGTTCTACATGCGGCACAACAACCTGGCCCTGATGGCGGTGTCGAAGGAACCCAACGACACCCAGTTCCAGAAGACCCTGGCCCTGCACGACTGGTACCTCGGCGCGGACGACTGGGACTTCCCGCTGGGCGGCATCCAGATGCTCGGCAAGTCGGACGCCGAACAGATCCACGGCGAGGCGCCCCGGTGGGCCGGTGCGGTGACACCCGACATGCCGTTCGAGGTACTGGCACACCACGCCGTCGACTTCTGGCTGTGCGGTGAGGACCTGCCGATGCCCGACAACCGCGTCACCCTCGACGGTGACGCCCGCATCCGGCTCGCTCTCGACGAGAAGAACAACATCGAGGGCCTGAAGCGCCTGCGACACAAACTGCAGGGAATGCTCGGCCACCTGGGCATGCACGAGCACCGTCTGCTGTCCCACAGCATCTACCTGCACAAGGGCATGCCGATCGGAGCGACCGCGCACCAGGCGGGCACCGTACGCTTCGGCACCGACCCCGCCGACTCCGCGCTGGACGTGAACTGCAAGGCCCACGATCTCGACAACCTGTACGTCGTCGACACGAGCTTCTTCCCGAGCATCGGCGCGGTCAACCCGTCCTTGACGGCCATCGCCAACGCCCTCCGGGTCGGCGACCACCTCTTGGCCCGGCTGGGTTGAGCACGACGACCGACCTGTGGTCCGTCCGGACGAAGATGTTGAACCCAACGGCCTAACGGCGATTCCGAGGAGATGCCGACCACCTCATCGGGTGATTGCGTGACGATGCCCCGCCCCGAGCCGGTGCCGGGCTCAGCGCAACCGCGCAGCGAGGAGGCAGGACGGCATGGATTCCACGGTGGGAGCGCCGCAGGGTGTGATCCCGGCGCGATTGCTGCACGGCCAGAAGGCTCTGGTCACCGGCGCCAATTCGGGCATCGGCAAAGCCACGGCGATCGGCCTGGGCCGAGCCGGCGCCGATGTGGTCGTGAACTACGTGGCGGGTCGCGAGGCCGCGGAGGAGGTGGCCGCGGAGATCGCCTCGTTCGGGGTGCGCTCGGCGGCGTACGAGGCGGACGTGTCCCAGGAGGACCAGGTCGTCGCCATGATGGACCGGATGGTCCGGGAGTTCGGCACCATCGACATTCTCGTGGCCAACGCGGGACTGCAACGTGACGCCTCGGTCACGGAGATGACCCTCGCCCAGTGGCAGAAGGTCATCGACGTCAATCTCACCGGTCAGTTCCTGTGCGCACGGGAGGCGGCCAAGGAGTTCCGGCGCCGGGGCGTGGTCCCCGACGTGTCCCGCTCCGCCGGGAAGATCATCTGCATGAGCTCGGTGCACCAGATCATCCCCTGGGCGGGTCACGTGAACTACGCGTCGTCCAAGGGCGGCGTGCAGATGATGATGCAGACCCTGGCCCAGGAGCTCGCGCCGGAGAAGATCCGCGTGAACGCGGTCGCCCCGGGGGCGATCAAGACGCCGATCAACCGCGCGGCCTGGGAGACGCCCGAAGCGCAGAAGGACCTCCTGAGGCTCATCCCGTACGACCGGGTCGGGGACCCCGACGACATCGCCCACGCCGTCGTCGCCCTCGCGTCCGATCTCATGGACTACGTGGTGGGAACCACCCTGTACGTCGACGGCGGCATGACCCTCTTCCCCGGCTTCGCCACCGGCGGATGACCCTCCTTCGGACCTTCACCCACCCGAACGACGAAGGCACGTATGCCCACCTCGCTCCACCTGCTGGCGGACGCCCCGGCCCAACTCCTGCCGGCCCGGGAACTCATGGCCTTCACTCTGGCCTCCCACATCATCCTGGTCCCCCTCGGCGTGGCTTTTCCCCTCATCACCCTGGTCATGCACTACCGCGGGCTGCGCCGCAAGGACGCCACGGCCCTGCTCCTGGCACGCCGCTGGTCGGCCGTCATGGCGGTGCAGTTCGCGCTCGGCATCGTCACCGGCACGGTGCTGTCGTTCGAGTTCGGGCTGCTGTGGCCCGGCATGATGGGGCGGTGGGGTGACGTCTTCGGCGTCGGGTTCGGCGTCGAGGCCTGGGCCTTCTTCCTGGAGGCCGTGCTCATCGCCATCTACCTGTACGGATGGCGGAGGCTGAAGCCGCGGACGCACTTCCTCCTCGGGCTGCCCCTGCCGTTCGCCGCGCTGCTCGGCGCGTTCGGCATCCTGGCCGCCAATTCCTGGATGAACACGCCCCAGGGCTTCTCGCTCGACTCCGGGGGCAACCCGGTCGACGTGAACGTCTGGAAGGCGATCTTCACGCCGATGTTCGGGCCGCAGTACTGGCACTTCGTCGTGGGGATGATCCTCACCGCGGGCTTCGTGGTGGCGGGCGTCTACGCCACGGGCTGGCTGCGCGGCCGCCGGGACCGCTACCACCGGCTCGGGTTCGCCGTGCCGTTCACGATCGCCGCCGTCGCCGCACCGGTGCAGTTCGTCCTCGGCGATTCCATCGCCCGGTCGGTGTTCCACAAGCAGCCGGTGAAGTTCGCCGCGCTGGAGATCGTCTGGAAGACCGACACGCGGGTGCCGGAGTATCTCTTCGGGCGCCTGCAGGAGGACGGGACCGTCAAGGGTGGCATCAAGATCCCGCTGCTCGACTCCTTCCTGGCCGGATTCAGCCCGAACACCGAGGTGGTGGGGCTGACCTCGGTCCCGGCCGATCAACGACCGACGGCCACTCAGGCGACCATCGCGCACTGGGCCTTCGACATCATGGTCCTCATCGGATCCGTACTGGTGCTGCTCGCCCTCTGGTACGGGCTCGTCTGGCTGCGGCACCGGCGTCTGCCCGCCTCGAAGTGGTTCTACGGCTCCGCGGCCTGTGCCGGTGTCGGTTCCGTCGTGGCCGTCGAGTGCGGCTGGATCGCCACCGAGGTGGGACGCCAGCCCTGGATCGTCTACGAGAACATGCGGGTCGCCGATGCCGTCACGTCGACCCGTTCCACCAGTCTGTGGATCATGTTCGGGGTGGTGGCGGCGGTGTACGTGTTCCTCTTCGGCTCGTTCCTCGTCGTTCTGCTGAAGATGCGCACGCGCTGGCGGCTCGCCGACGAGCAGCAGGCCACGGCAGCGGGCACCCACACCCCCGAGGCCGACATCCCTTACGGACCACGGGCTTCGGTTCCCGCGGGTGACGTGCCCGCCGCCGACCCCGGAGCCGGCCGATCCGGAGGTGAGGGCCCGTGACCGCCGACCTGATCGCCGTGGTGCTGCTCCTGGCCGTGACCGCGTACGCCTGCGCGGGCGGCACGGACTACGGGGCCGGCTTCTGGGACCTGACGGCCGGAGGGACGGAACGCGGCCGGCGTCCCCGGTGGCTC
Source organism: Streptomyces nymphaeiformis (assembly GCF_014203895.1). Classification (GTDB taxonomy): domain Bacteria; phylum Actinomycetota; class Actinomycetes; order Streptomycetales; family Streptomycetaceae; genus Streptomyces; species Streptomyces nymphaeiformis. Next base: position 556,949 of record NZ_JACHJY010000007.1, read on the forward strand.
ATCGACCACGCCATGGCTCCCGTGTGGGAGGTGAACAACGTCTGGCTGATCTTCGTTCTCGTCATCATGTGGACCGGCTTCCCCGTCCTGTTCCAGACCGTGTTCTCCGCGATGTGGCTCCCGCTCGCCCTGGCCGCCGTGGGCATGGTGCTGCGGGGCGCCGGTTTCGCGCTCCGCAAGCCCGCGCAGCGGCTCGCCGGCCGCCGCCTGTACGGTGCCGTGTTCGCGTGCGCCTCACTCGTCACGCCGTTCTTCCTCGGTGCCGCCGTCGGCGGAGCCGCGTCGGAACGCGTGGCTCCCGGCACCGAAGCCTCGGCAGACGTCTGGACCAGCCCGACGTCGATCGTGTTCGGACTGGTCGCCATCGCGACCACGGCGTTCCTCGGTGCGGTGTTCCTCACCGGGGACGCCCGCAGGTTCGACGCGCCCGATCTGGTCGGCTACTTCAGGCGGCGGGCGCTGGGCAGTCTCGCCGTGCTCACCGTCCTGGCCGTGGTCACCGGGTTCGTCACCCATGAGGACTCCCCCTACGTGTGGCACGGACTCACCCACGGCCTGGGGCTGCTCTTCGTCATCGTGGCCGGAGCGGCCGCTCTCGCGACCGTCTGGCTGCTCCTGCGGACGCCGGGAACGTGGGTGCGCGTCACGGCGGTCGGCGTCGTCGCGTCCGCCGTCATCGCCTGGGGCATGGCCCAGCGCCCCTACCTGCTCCCCACCTCGCTGACCGTGGCCGACGCCGCGGGCGCGCCCTCCACGCTGACATGGCTGGCGATCGTCACCCTGGTGGCCCTGGTCGTCGTCATGCCGGCCGTCGTCCTCCTCTACTGGCTGGACACCCACGGTGAGCTGGGGGAGCTCACCGACTCCGAGCTGAGCGGAGGAAGCGGCAACCCCGGTGACGGAGCGGTACGCGACAGCTGATCGCCCCCTCGTGTCCGGTCCGGACATCCCCCTCGCGCCCGGCCCCCGACGGAGGAAGCCGCTGTGACCGAAAACGAGATCCTTCTCGGCCTCGCCCTGACGGTGGTGCTCGCCACCGGCTCGCAGATCCTGGCGAACAAACTGCGCGTCCCGGCCCTGATCGTCCTGCTTCCCGTCGGGTTCGCCGCCGGCGCGCTGACGGACGTCATCCACCCGGACAATCTGTTGGGGCCTGCCTTCTCGGACCTGGTGTCGCTGTCGGTCGCGGTGATCCTCTACGACGCCGGTCTGGGACTCGACCTGCGCAAGCTCGCCCGCCACAACCGGGGGATCGTGGGCAGGCTGCTCGTGTACGGCGTGCTACTCACCTCCCTCGTCGTCTTTGCGGTGTCGCCGGCGATGTTCGGCATGGAGCTGCGCGTGGCCGCGATGCTGGGTGTGATCCTCGTCGTCTCGGGGCCCACCGTCGTGGGGCCGATCCTCGACTTCGTGCGGCCGAGCGACAAGGTGCGTCGCATCCTGATCTGGGAGGGGACGCTGACCGACCCGATCGGTGCCATCCTCGGCGCGCTGACCTTCCACGCGGTGGCCGCGTCGGGCCAGATCGACATCGGCAGGGGATACCAGATCGGCCAGTTCTTCCTCAGCCTGGCGGTCGGGCTGGTCGGTGGGATCGTCGGCATCGGGCTGCTGTGGTTCACCCTGCGCACCCTCCGGCTCGGCGAGACCTTGGGGACGCTGGCGCAACTCGCCATCGTGATCGGCGTGTCGGCGGGATGCGACATCGTGCGCGACGACACGGGGCTCATCGCCGCGATCGTGGCGGGACTGGCCGTCGCCAACATCCGCGGCTTCGACATGCCAGCACGCAGGCCCTTCTTCGAGACGCTCGTCCAGCTGATCATCGGACTGCTGTTCATCTCGATCTCCTCCACGGTCACCCCGGCGTCCGTGGTGCCGGTGCTCCTTCCCGCGCTCGGCCTGATCGCGATCCTCGTCCTGGTGGTCCGCCCCCTGGTGGCCTTCGGCGCAGCGGCGCGTACGGATCTCTCACGGGGGGAGCGCGCCTTCATCGGATGGATGGACCCACGCGGCATCGTCGCGGCGTCCACGGCATCGGCCTTCTCCGCCGGCCTGGTCGAACGGGGGGTGACCGGAGCGACGAAGATCCTTCCGGTGACCTTCCTCGTGATCGTGGGAACCGTTCTGCTGTACGCGCTGACGGCGGCGCCGGCGGCCAGACGGCTGGGCGTCGTCAAGGCGGCGGGCAGCCGCGTTCTCCTGGTGGGGGGCGAGCCGTGGGTGATCGACCTGGGAAGGGCCCTGCGGTCCGCCGGCCTCGACGTGCTGATGTGGGCGGGACTCGACGAGGAACGTGAAGCGATCAAGGCGGCGGGCCTCGACCTGGCCAAAGGCAATCTGCTGTCCACGGCGATCAACCCCGGAGCTCGTCTGGAGGGTGTGACGGCGGTCTTCCTGGCCACCGACGAAGACGACTTCAACGCGCTCGCCTCGATCGTGATGCAGGACAACGTCGAGGGGCCCGTCTACCGGGTGGGGCCGCCTCACGACAGCCACGGCGTGGTCGCTCCGTACACCGGCGGCGACATCCTGTTCGGCCGCTCCCTGGTCCGCCACGTCCTCGCGGAGCGCTACAGGCGGGGCGCCCGGTTCGTGGTGCAGCCGGCCGCCGACCCGCTGCCGCCCGAGCACGACACACTCTTCGTGGTGCGGGCAGACCACCAGCTGGATCCGGTCACGGAGAGACGGGAGAGCGCCCCGCGGGACGGGGACGCTCTCGTCCTCCTAGGGTCCGCGCCTACCGACCCTCCCGGAGCATCGAGTCCAGGGTGATCGCCGCGTCGATCAGCGCCAGGTGCGTGAACGCCTGGGGGAAGTTACCCAGCTGACGGCCCGTCAGATCGATCTCCTCGGAGTACAGGCCCAGATGGTTGGCGTACGTGAGCATCTTCTCAAGCACCAGCCTGGCCATGTCGGTACGTCCGGCCCGTGCCAGGGCGTCGACGTACATGAACGTGCACAGGGAGAAGGTTCCCTCGGAGCCGCGCAGCCCGTCGGGGGACGCCTCGGGGTTGTAGCGGTAGACGAGGCTGTCGCTGACCAGTTCACTTTCCATCGCGTCCAGGGTGGACTTCCACATCGGGTCGTCCGGCGTGATGAAGCCGACCGTCGGCATGCGCAGCAGCGCCGAGTCGAGCACGTCGTCGCCGTAGTGCTGGACGAAGGCCTTCTTCCCCGTGTCCCACCCCCGGTCGTAGACCTGTGCGTAGATCTCGTCCCGCGCGTCCGCCCAGCGCCCGCCGGCCGCGGGACGGCCGTCGTCGTGCGCGATCCGCAGGGCACGGTCGAAGGCCACCCAGGACATCACGCGACCGTAGGTGAAGTCCTTGCGGCCGCCGCGTGTCTCCCAGAGCCCTTCGCCGGGCTGGTCCCAGTGGTCGACCAGCCAGTCGAGCAGGGTGTGCAGGGCCTTCCAGCCCCCGTGGTCGAGGTGCATGCCGTGCTCGTGCGCGAAGTAGATGCTGTCGAGCGCCTCACCGTAGATGTCCAGCTGGAGCTGGGTCGCGGCCCCGTTTCCGATGCGGACCGGGGCGGAGCCGCGGTACCCCTCCCAGTGGTCCAGGGTCTCCTCGACGAGGTCGGCGGAGCCGTCGACCCGGTACATGATGTTCAGCGGCCCGGAGCCGTTCCCCTGGCCGGCCTCCTGCTTCACGCGGTCGTGCAGCCAGTTGATGAACGCGGACGCCTCTTCCGTGAAACCCAGGCCCAGCAGGGCGTACACCGAGAACGAGGCGTCGCGGATCCAGGTGAACCGGTAGTCCCAGTTGCGCTCTCCGCCGAGTTGCTCGGGGAGTCCCGCCGTGGGGGCGGCGACCAGGGCGCCGGTCGGCGCGTACGTCATGAGCTTCAGCGTCACGGCGGAACGTTCCACCGCCTCCCGCCAGCGGCCGGAGTAGGTGGACTGTCCCAGCCACGAACGCCAGAAGCCGACCGTCTCGTCGAAGAGCCGCGCGAACTCCTCCAGGCGGACCTCCCGCGGAGGCCCGTCGGGGGACGATTCCATGACCAGGCCGCGCTGCTGCCCCGCCCGCAGGGTCAGGGAGAAGCGCACGTCGTTGTCGTCGACCACGAGCGTGTTCACCAGCCGTTCGTCCTGCGGCTCGCGGACGACGTGGACGGCGAGGTCCAGGCCCTCCGAGGTGAACAGGGCCCCGTGCTCGGTGAGGTGCGCCTTGTGGGGCTTACGACCGTAGTCGAAGCGCGGGGCGATCTCTCCTTCGAACGTCATGCTGCCGCGTACACAGCGCAGCATGCGGACGATCCGGTGCCGGTCGGTCGCGGTACGTCCGGTCACCGGCATGAAGTCGACGACCTCCCCCGCCCCGTCCTCGGTCATGAAGCGCGTGACCAGAACGGCGGTGTCCGGATGGTAGAGCTGCTTGGTGGTGTACGTGCCCGTAGCCGGCCGCACGGTGAAGTGGCCGCCCTTGCGCCGGTCGAGCAGAGCGCCGAAGACGCTGGGCGAATCGAACCGCGGACAACAGAACCAGTCGATCGTCGCGTCGGTCGTCACGAGGGCCGCGGTCTGCAGATCACCGATCAGGCCATGGTCCTCGATCAGGGGATAATCGTCCATCGTCGACCCCTTTCAGCCCCGGCCGACCGCACTCGGGGCACCGTCACGCCGCGGTCGAGACGGACCGGGGCGGCACCCGATCAGCTTAGGCCGCCGACGGCGGGCCGTCCTGACGAGGGCGTCGCCCGGGTGGCGGCGGTGCTGCCGCTGCGCCGGTGCGGGAATCGCCCTACCGTGAGGTGGTGGCGGTCGCGTCGGGCGAACCCTCTCCTGTGCCTCAGGAGCACCTGATTCCTCCCCCTGAAGGGGGCGTGGCGTGCGTGTCATGACGTCCTGGGCGGACAGATTCGCGTTGCGGCAGTACGTCAAGGCGAGCCTGTGGATCGTGCCGATGATCGGTCTCGTCCTCGGCGGCCTGCTCGCCGAGCTCGCCCTCGCCACCGAAGGCACGGACTGGCCCAGCGGCTGGCACTACTCCGCCACGACGGCGAGCGGGGTGCTCACCGCCATCGTGGGCGCGATGGTGGCGCTGCTCGGGTTCGTCGTCACCATCGGCGTGCTCGTGGTGCAGCAGGCCACGGGCACCCTCTCCCCCCGCTACATGCGCCTCTGGTACCGGGACCGGCTGCAGAAAGCGGTCCTGGCGACCTTCACGGGGACGTTCTCGTTCTCCTTCTCGCTGTTGCGCCGGGTCGAAGCCGGATCGGTCCCCGACCTGGGGGTCACGCTGGCGGGCGCGGCGGTGGCGGTCAGCCTCGTGCTCCTGCTCGTCTACCTCAACCGGTTCACCCACCGGCTGCGGCCGGTGGCCATCGCCGAACTCGTCACGCGCCTGGGCGAGACCGTCTTCGCCGACGGCGTCGAGGCGATCCGAGACGCCACGCCCCACGGCGACCGGCCTCTTCCACCCGGCGGCCCGATGATGCGCGTCCGTACCGAAGCCGGGGGTGCCGTTCAGGCGTTCGACGTGCCCGGCCTCCTGGCCGAGGCGGCCCGCCACGACTGCGTCTTCGTCGTGCCGCTGCTGCCCGGAGACTCCGTGCCGCCCGGCGCCGTGCTCGTCGAAGTCCACGGGGGCAGGTCCCGACCGGATCCGGCGCGGGTGCTCGGTCTCGTCGCCCTGGGGGCCGAGCGCACCATCGAACAGGACCCCGCCTTCGCCCTGCGCGTCCTCGTCGACATCGCCATCCGGGCGCTGTCCCCAGCGGTGAACGACCCCACGACCGCCGTGCAGGTGGTCAACTACGTCGAACGGTTCCTGCACAAGGTCGGCACGACCCGGCTCCCCGGCCGTCACGTGCTGGCCGACTCTCACGGGGAGGCCCGGCTCGTGCTCCCGGGACGCACCTGGGACACCTATCTGCAGCTCGCCGTCTGCGAGATCCGCGACTACGGAAGCTCGTCCGTCCAGATCTGCCGCAGACTCCGCGCCGTACTCGAAGGTCTGCTCGACTCCCTTCCACCGGAGCTGCATCCCCCGGTACACGCGGAGATGCGTCTCTTGCAGGAGTCGGTGGAGCGGGAGTTCACCGACCCGGCACGCCGCGCCCTCGCGCAGCAGGCCGACCTCCAGGGCATCGGCGGGCACCTTTCGTGACGCCCGCGTACCCTGCGGCCCGTGCCCGTCTCCCGGCGGGCCCGGGCGGTCGCCTGCCCGGCGTTCACGTTCTCTACGACCACTGGCGCCGTCCTGCTCGCCGTGTCCCGGCACGTCCTCATCGGTGTCACGGCCTCCCCCGGACACGAGGCAGCCACGCCGGCAGAGCGCGACGACCGCCCGCCGGCCGAGGCCGCGCGAGCTGATGCAGGGCCGGGAGCGATGGCAGATCTCGACGGACGCGAGGTGGCCCGAAACCAGGAACAGCACGCAGCCGACCGCGCCGGGAGTCCGGATCAGCACGCGAGCGTCCCGGCGAACGGCATGAACGCGCCGAGCCGGTCCAAACGCGTCGGCTCGTACCCCCACCACCACCTGCCGACTGTTGCCAGGGGGCCGCCCCCTTCGGAGTGCCGAGGCGCGTTCAGCACTGCGAGAGCGAGGTGCAGCCCCCGATGGTGAAGAACAGCCCGCCCGCGCAGTGGATCGAGGCGCTCCCGACCGGATCGCCCGAGCCGAACTGGGCGACCCCGGCGCCGGGAGAAGAGCATTCCGCTGACGAAGAAGGCACCGGATGCGACGGAATCGAGCCTCCGAGACGCTCGAGCGCCTCGGCATCGCCGGAGCGAAACGTGGACGTTGCACCAGCTCCCCCGAGTGCCGTGCCCCTAACTGTCAGCTATGCGGCACGACGGCCACAGGACACGAGGCGTGGTGAATGACGGCGTGGGTGATGGATCCGACATGAGCGCCCCTGGCTGCCCTGCGCCGACCGACGACCACCAGGCACGCATCCGACGCGGCCTCGATGAGATGCTCGGCCGCCCGTCCCGGTGCGGTCACCTCCGCCACCTCCGTGTCCGGAAACCTCTCCCGGAACGGCCGAACCACGCCGGCGAGCACCGACGCCATCTCGTCCTTCGCGGCTGTGCCAGGGCGGTGGACGAAGGATTCGTGCCACGTGTGCACGATCTCCAACGGGATGTGGTGCCGCCCGGCGAAGTCGAATGCGAAGTGCATGAGCTCGTCCTTGACTTCGTTCACGTCCAGCCCGAGGACCACCTTCCGGCGGCTGTTCCCCTCGGAAGCGCCGGAGCCGTCCTTCTCGTACCCGGGGCGGACGAGAACCACTGGACGCCTTGCTTCCGCGACGACCTCCTGCCCGACCGAACCGACGATGAACCCGCGGACGCTGCCCAGTCCATGAGAGCCCACGACGAGCAGCTCCGCCTCGTCAGCGGCGGCAAGCAGCACGCCGACGGGGGCGTCTTCGACCTTGTCAGCGGTCATGGCAAGGTCCGGCTGCCGGGAACCGACACGCCGCTCGGTCTCGGCCAGCACGCCTTCCGCCGCACCGGCACGGTCTTCGTGCGACACCTTCATCGCCCCCAACTGATGCTCCACCCACCGTGTGGCGTACACCAGTCGCAGGCCGTCGCCGCGCAGTGCCGCCTCGTCGGCGGCCCAGTCCACCGCCGCCATACTTCCTTCGGAGCCGTCCACCCCCACAGTGACAGGTCGGGACATGCTGCCTCCTCGTCTCGGGCCATCGTCGACAGCCCCTCACAGAGGCGCCGATGGGCATCCTTGTGCGCGGGCACCTGATCAAGAAGCTACCGAGTCGCTCAGGCGATGGTGTGCACAGCGTTCGACGACGCCGTCGAAATACTCCGTCCGGCGGAGGACACCGGGATGCCCGCCCGTCGCAGTACGAATGGGACCCCGTCGTTCTCTGCCCAGCCGTTTCGCATGGCGCGGGCACCGAGCGAGCTGCGTCCGGGTCCTGACTCCGGCCAGGTCCATGACGGGGCGCAGACGCAGGCGCCGATGCGGCGTACGCAGTGACAGACCGAGTTGTGCCGCGGCGATCAGATCCGGCCCGGTCGGGTCGCGCGCCGCCCTCGCCCGGCTCCGTCCCGAGGCCCGGATCGCGTTCGGCGTACACGGCCACGTGGCGCTCGAGCAGGCACTGGGCACCGGACCACTCGAAGGACAACGGGCCCAGCAGGCCCCGGGGTAGGCCGAGAAGTCCAACGGGGAGCACGCCCCGAAGACACAGGGGTACGGCGACTCCGCAGTCGTGTTCCGCACCGACGCGGCCTTCCGTCCCGGCAGGCTGTGGACGTCACCAAGGCCTCGACAGCGGCGCCTTCGGGCGGGTCCTGCGGCTCCAAGCGATTCTTCTGGCTCGCTCGCCGCCCTGGGTGCCCGGCCCGTGGCCCCGGTCCGGCGCGGCCGCCCGGTTCGAGGCCCCGGTGCCCAGGGCCCGGACACCGCCCAGCCCGGCCCTTCCACGGAATGGCCGTCTTCTACGGTCACCAGCCGGCGCCCTGAAGATCCGGGCCGTTCCCGGACCAAGTCGCGGGGTTCCGACCTCGACACAGCTGTTCGCGCTGGTCAACCGGCATGCCGCTCGTGTACCACCAGCACTCCAAGAACCTGCTGGTGTCGTACTCGCCGAAGAAGCTCGGCTTCTTCTAGCGGCACGAGAAGAGGCGCCTGACCTGAGCTTTCGCCCGTCAGGCGCCTCTGGCTCACCCCCTCTTGGGGTGGGGCCTCGTCTGCAGTGAAACTCCCAGTTCGTTCCACCGGTTTCCCGTTCCCGACCAGCGCTTCCGGATGGGGCACGAGGCAGCCTTTCAACCGGCACAGATGCTTTGCTGGTTCCCCATCCTGCCGCGTTGCCCGATCGAGGGCCACGCTGAAATGCTGCCTTCAGGTCTGCTGCACCTTGCTCCAAGGACCAGTGCTTCGACGTCTTTGTCCACGGGGGGATGTCTCCGGGCGGTCTTTCAATGGCGGTGCGTGGACTGGTTCGCCCTGGTGGCGGTCCTCTGCTGCAGGCGTAGGGCGAGGCGCATGCCGACGCGGACAGTTCGGGCGACGATGGCAGGTGGTTTGGGCTGGCCGATCGCGGCGAGGACGTGGTCGTGTTGGAGAGAGAGCAGCAGGGCGCGACCCAGGGGGTGTAGCGGACGCGGGAGCCAGCGGTGGTTGAACTGACCCACGAGGGATTCGGCGCATCGCTGGCCGGCAGGTGTCCGCCGGTACCAGTCGGGTGATGTCTCGTAGGTTCGTAGGGCTTGCTGCATGCCTGCCCAGGTGGTCGGCACATCCTTCACGTGCATCTGCTCGGCGATGGTGCGCCAGTGCTGGACCTGCGCGTCCTTCTCGGCCTCGGAGAAGGCATCGATGCCGACGTGTCCGAAGATCTCGTCGAAGAGCAGCGTGAACAAGGCGATGCCGTGCACGTAGGTCTCGTTGGAGAACGCGTAGGTGCGGGAGAAGTGGTCGTGCATGCGCTGGACACGAGCGATCGCGGCCGTGCTCTCCGGGCTGGAGGCGCCGTGCCGGATCCAGAGCTGGAACTGGTCGGCTGTGTCGTCGGCCCGGTTGTCCCCCGTCGATGGATCTTGCCGGTGCCGGCCCGGTCGACGGCGGCCGCGCCTTCGACCTCGCCGACGACGCGCAGGAAGCCGAGCGTATAGACGAGGTTGTTGAAGAAGGCCTTCCCGAAGGGCGGCGCCATCCGTATGGCGATGCCTCTCATCACTGCGGTGGTCGCATCGGCAGGGCTGGGACTGGTGCCGTCGGAAAATGACGGGGCGTTCTGCACGTGTGCCTCCTGCGAAGTCGGGGTGAGACGTGGGCGGTCACGAGGGGCCGGGCTGGATGAGGCAGGTGGTGGTGGCCTGGGCCACGAGCCGGCCTTGTGTGTCGTGGAGTTCGGCCTGTGCCGCGGCAGTGCGTCGGCCGAGATGCCGGACGGTTCCCACGCAGCGGACGAGGCCGGTGCTGATGATGATGGGGCGGAAGAAGCGGGTCTGGTTGTCGGTGGTGGTGGTGGGGAACGAGCCTGCCGGAAGCCAGGAGAGGACTGCCATGGCCATCGCCGTGTCCGCGACCGTGCACACCATGCCGCCGTGGACGATGCCGGCGATGTTGTAGTGCCATTCCTGCGGCTGGAAGGCCACGGTCACCTCGCCGGGCTCGACGGACAGCAGCGCGATCCCGAGCGTCGTGTTCATCGGTGCCGAGATCCCCTCACGGCGTACGGAGCGCAGGAATTCCAGGCCCGACAGACCCTCTGAGGCCTTGAGGACGGGTACGGGATCGTGCCAGGTGTAGGTGCGGCTCTGTTCCTTCACGGAGCCCGGTCCATGACCGGGTTCCTGCGTGAGTGGAGTGTCCCGGGGCATGAGGGAGTCGCCTTCCGTGGGCGTGCGGAGGTGGGGCTGTCGACGTTTGTGCGCTGTCGGCCGCGGTCAGGTGGCGAAGGTCTGGCTGCCGACGACACGCAGGAACTCCAGGCGTTCGGCCGCGTCCGTGCCGGGCTGTGGCCGGTAGAGGAAGAGACGGTTGCCGGTGTTGGGGCTGAGGACCACGTCGCACTGCAGGTCGAGGCGGCCGGCCCGGGGGTGGATGATCGTCTTGCGGGTGGAGCGGACGGTGGCCACCTCGCCCAGCTCCCACACCTCGGCGAACTCGCGGCTCTGTTCGAGGAGCGCGTCGACCAATGCCTGGCCGACGGGGTGGTGACCGTGCCGGAAGACGGAAGCACGCAGGTCAGCAACAATGGTGCGGCCGATCGCCTCGTGCTCCTCCTCATAGATGCGGCGGGCCTCCGGTCTGGTGAACCAGATCCAGGCACCGTTGCCCTCACGGCCGGGCAGTCCCGCGAGGGGGCCGAGGAGGGCGATGGCCAGAGGATTCTGGACAACGACCGTGCCGAGCTCGTCGACGATCTGTGCGGGAGTGTCGTGAAGGGCGTCGAGAATGTGCATGAGGCCCGGGTCGGCGTACGTGTCGCCACCGGATCCCTGCGGCGGCTGATAGCCGGCGACCGCGTACAGGTGGTCACGCTCGTCGGTCGACAGGCGCAGGGCGCGGGCGAGGGCGGCGAGCAGCGATTCGGAGGGATTGACGCCGCGGGCCTGCTCCAGACGTTCGTAGTAGTCGGTGGAGATGTTGGCGAGCAGGGCCACCTCTTCACGGCGGAGCCCTGGGGTACGGCGCCGCCCGCCGGGCACCAGGCCGACGTCGGTCGGCTGCAGGGCCTCGCGGCGGGCGCGCAGGAAGCGGCCGAGTTCGGTGTGGTCGGTCATCGGTGGCGCTCCGGGGGTACGGGCCGGCGGGGGCTCAGCGGCTGGTGGTGAGGACCATGCGGAAGCGGGCCTTGCCGCTGGTCATCTTCTCCAGGGCCGTGGCCGTGTCTTCGAGCGGCACCACCTCGGTCCAGGCGCGTACGCCCGTTCGGGCGGCGAAGCGCAGGGTGTCCCGGGTGTCGAGAGCGGCGCCGGAGGAATGGGCGTAGATCTTCCTGTCGCCGTTGAGCAGCTGCCGTCCGCCGACCTTGAGCGGTTCGCCCGCGACGCCGACGATCACGAGTTCGCCGCGGCGGCCGAGGCCGTCGATCGTGGCGGACATCGTGCCGGCGTCGGTGACGGTGGCCAGGACCACCTTGGCACCGCCGAGCGCCTGGAGCTGCTTGGCGACGTCGCCGTCGGTCCCGTCGATGTAGTGGTCTGCCCCGAGCTTGCGCGCGAGGGGCTCCTTCTCCTGACCGCGGGCGATGGCGACGGTACGGAATCCCATCGCCCGGGCGAATTGAACCCCCAGGTGGCCGAGTCCACCGAGGCCCAGGGTCGCGACGGTGTCACCGGGCGGGCGGCCGAGCGTCGCAGCGCGTTGAAGACGGTGATGCCCGCGCAGGCCGGCAGGGCGGCCTCGACGGCCGTCAGCTCGTCGGGGATCGAGGCGAGCGCCATGGCGGGGACGATGATCGAGTCGGCGTAGCCACCGGGATAGGCCGCACCCGGCACCGCCAATTGCCTGCACAGCACCACGTCGCCGTCACGGCAGGCGTCGCACTGTCCGCAGCTGCCGCCGTACCAGCCCACCGCGACCCGGTCACCGACCTGCCGGCCCTCGACGCCCTCGGCCAGCCGGGGGCGGGCCCCGCGCTCGGAGATCTGAACGGCGCGCAGCACGATGGCGGAGAGTGAAGAGGCGGACATCATGTAACCCTTCGTAGCGAGGCGGGTCGGGGCGCCCGTGAGCCGGTCACCTCAGTCTCCAGCGGCTACTGGCGGTTATCCACGGTCGGGTCTGCCGCACGATCGGGTGACATCTGAAGTGGCTTGCCCTGTGGGGCAGGTGGGAAGGATGTCGCTGTGCCGAAGCCTTATCCGGAAGAGTTCCGCCAGGACGTCGTGCGGGTCGCGAGGAACCGCGGCCCAGGTGTGACGGTCGAGCAGGTGGCCACCGACTTCGGAGTCCACCCGATGACGTTGTGGAAGTGGACGCGCCGGGCGGACATCGATGACGGGGCCAAGCCCGGAACCTCCAGCCAGGAGAGCGCGGAGCTGCGGGAGGCACGTCGGCGGATCAAGCTGCTGGAGCAAGAGAACGAGGTCCTGCGCCGGGCTGCGGCCTATCTGTCGCAGGCGCATCTGCCGGGAAAAGGATCTACCCGCTCGTGAAGGAGCTGGCCGGGGACGGGGTGCCCGTCTCGGTGACGTGCCGGGTGCTCAGGCTCGCCAGACAGCCCTACTACCGCTGGCTCGACAAGCCGGTGGCCGACGCCGTCCTCGCTGAGGCGTATCGCTCGAACGCGCTCTTCGACGCCCACCGCGAGGACCCGGAGTTCG
>NZ_JACHJY010000008.1 GCF_014203895.1 Streptomyces nymphaeiformis
GTGATCCAGCGCTTGACGCCGTTGAGCACCCAGGAGTCGCCGTCGCGCACGGCGCGGGTCTTCATGCCGGCCGCGTCGGAGCCGGCGTCCGGCTCCGAGAGGGCGTAGGAGAACATCGCGTCGCCCTTGGCCAGCGGGCCGAGGTACTTGTGCTTCAGCTCCTCGGAGCCGGACAGGATCACCGGCAGCGAGCCGAGCTTGTTGACGGCCGGGATCAGCGAGGACGAGCCGCACGCGCGCGCGACCTCCTCGATCACGATCACGGTCGCCAGCGCGTCCGCGCCGGCGCCGCCGTAGGTCTCGGGGACGTGCACGGCGTGCAGGTCGTTGGCGACCAGCGCGTCCAGGGCCTCCTGCGGGAACCGGCCCTCCTCGTCCACCGCCGCGGCGAACGGAACGATCTTCGCCTCGGCGAGGGCACGCACCGACTCCCGGAGCATGTCGTGCTCCTCGGAGGGTCGATACAGGTCGAAGTCCTTACCCATGATGGAGCTCCCCTAGACGCTTGTGGCACTGAGTACCCTCAGCAAAACACACTCAGTGCCATATACGCCAGAGCGCCCCGACGCCAGTTCCGCGTCGGGGCGCTTCTGCTCTCTGGTGGGGCCGCTCGCCTCTGGGGCGGGGCCATGTAAAGAACCGATCAGTCGGTTTTCTTAATCTTCGGTTTCCGCGGAGTTCGCCGCGTTTCTACGCTGCCATTCCGCGTCGTAATCGGCGCCGAGCTTCCGTCCGTACTCCTCCGTCAGGCCGAGTCCGGTCAGCAGCGCCGGCGTGCAGATGCTCGGCATGAAGTGCTGGAGCAGGACCGACACGCGATGGATCAGGTCTTTGCGGTCGCACAGGATCTGGGACATCGCCTGGACCCCGGAGAAGGCGCCCGAGAACAGCGAGGCGGTGTCCGTCACGTCGACGTGGACGAGCAGCTCGCCGCGCGCCTTCGCGACCATCAGGATCTCCGAGACCTGATCGATCCACGCCTGGAACGGGGCGACCCGGTCGACTCCCGTGGCGCCACTGTCGAGGGCCAGGGCGACGCTGGCCCGCACGAGCGCGTCGCGCTGCAGCCGGTGGGCCAGCAGGAACGCCTGGTCCGCGAGCTCCTGGAGCTTGATCGCCTGCGGGGGCAGCGGGATGTCGAGCATCTGCGCGTCGAGCACTCCGAGGGCGAGGTCTTCCTTGGAAGCAAAGTGGAAATAAAGAGCTCCCTTGGTCACCCCCGCGCGAACCAGGATCTCTCCGATGGTCGTGCGCTCATAGCCCCGCTCGGCGAAGACGGCCGCAGCCGACTGCAGGATCGCCTGCCGGGTCTTTATCGCGCGCGCTTGCTGCGCCAAGGCGCCTCCCGCTGTATCGCTGTCTGTGCTCGTCGTGTGACGTGAAGCATTGAAAAGAAAACCGGGCTGTACGTATTCTAATCCGGGCGGACGCGCCGCCCAGGGGCGCGGGGACGCGAGGGGGATCCATGGATCAGAACTTTCGAGGAGCGACGTCGACACGCGTCCCCGGGGAGTTCGTTCACCGATCGGATCCCATGGACATCATCCCCACGGGGTGGACCCGGTTGACGGAGAACCGGTTTTTCGTCTCCGCTCGCTGGCTCGCCGCACATCCCTTCTTCTCTCCGGTGGCAGGGGACCGGCACGACCCCGTACTGGTGGCCGAGACGATACGCCAGACGACCATGCTGCTCGCTCATGCCGAATTCGCGGTACCCGTCGAGGATCAGTTCGTCATGTGGGGCCTCCACTACACGGCCGACGCCGAGGCCCTCGCCTTCGACGGCCCCTCCTCCGACGTCACCGTCGACGTCATCTGCTCGGACCTCGACATCCGCCGCGGCAGTCTGCGGAACCTCCGCACCACCATGGTGCTGACCCGCGACGGCCGGCACCTCGCCACCGGCGGCACCCAGGCACGCTGCACCTCCGCCCTCGCCTACCGCAGGGTCCGGGGCGAGCGGATGGCCGCGCTCGGCCGGCCCGTCCCGCTGCTCCCGGGCGTCGCGCCCCAGCTGGTCGGCCGGGAGCACGCCAAGGACGTCGTCCTGGCCCCGGGGACGCGTCCCGGCCAGTGGCAGCTGCGCATCAACACCGGCCACTCCACCCTCTTCCGGCGCCCGAACGACCACGTGCCCGGCATGCTGCTCGTCGAAGCCGCCCGGCAGGCGGCCACGGCGACCCTCGGCAGCCGGGCGTACCTGCCGACCGACATGGACGTGTCGTTCTCGCGGTACGCCGAACTCGACAGCCCCTGCTGGATCGAGGCCGAGGTCCTGCCCGGCTCCGACCCCGAGACGGCCACCGTCCGCGTCAGCGGCGCGCAGGACGGGGAGCCCGTCTTCCTCTGCACGCTCACCGCCCCGTCCCGGGACCTCGCGGTGGCCGGAGCCGGCCTCGGCACCTGCCTGACCGGCTGAGCAGGACCGCGACGGAACGGAACAGAACGGAACCATGGGGCCTCGCATACTGATCACCGGCGCGACCGGATTCATCGGCAGCCGGGTGGCGGCGACGGCCGCGGCCTCGGCCGGGCCGGCGAGCGTACGGCTGCTCGCCCGCCGCCCGCTCACCCCGCCGGCGGCCCCGGGCGTCGAGGTCGCCCCGGGCGACCTCCGCGACCCCGACTCGCTGCGCCGCGCCTGCGAGGGCACCGACGTGCTGATCCACTGCGCCTCGGCGATCGGCGCGGACGAGGACCTGTCCCGCGCCGTCAACGACGAGGGGACCCGGGCCCTGGTCGACGCGGCCGTACGCGCCGGGGTGACCCGGATCGTCTCCCTGAGCACCGCCTCCGTCCACGGCCGCGGCCCCTTCCGCGCGGCGGCGCCCGGCACCCTGCCGCTCGCCCCGGGCTCGGCGACCAGCCGCACCCGGGCGGCGGGGGAGCGGTACGTCCTGGACGCGGGCGGGACCGTCCTGCGCCCCCACCTCGTGTACGGCACGGGGGACCGGCAGCTGATGGCCGGCATCGTCCGGCTGCTCGCCGCGCTCCCGGGCCCGCTCGACGGGGGCTCCTCGCTGCACTCCCTGGTCGACGTGGACAGCCTGGCGGGGGCCCTGCTCGGCGCGGCGCTCTCCCCGCGGACGCGGCCGGGCGCCCACTACGTCAACCATCCGGAGCCGGTTCCGGTGGCGGAACTGCTCGCGGTCGCCGAGACGCTCCTCGACGGGCGGGCCGGGACCCGGGGGCCGACGGTGGACATCGCCGAGGCCCGGGAACTGCTCGCGGACCTCCCCTTCGCGCAGCACCACCTCGCGATGCTCGCCACCGACCACTGGTTCGAGGACGACCGCCCCTGGCGGGAGTGGGGCCGGGAGCCGGGGCCGGGCTTCACCGCGACGATCGCGGACCACCTGCCGTGGTACCGCGCCGCGATCGACCCCTCCTGACGCGGAACCTCCCCGCACAGCAGATCCGAACGGAAAGAAGGCACCACCGACATGTCCGCGCTGGCCGGAAAGACCGCGATCGTCACCGGGGCGAGCCGAGGCATCGGAAGAGGCATCGCGGAGCGGCTGGCCAGGGACGGCGCCCTGGTCGCCGTGCACTACGGCCGCAGCGAGGCGGCCGCCCGCGAGACGGTGCGGGCCATCGAGGAGGCGGGCGGCCGGGCCTTCGCGGTCCACGCGGAACTGGAGGAGCCGGACGCCGTGGACACGTTCTACGCCGCCCTGGACGCGGGCCTCGCGGAGCGGGGCGCCGGTCCGGGTTTCGACATCCTCGTCAACAACGCGGCGGCCAGCGGCTCGGGCCGGATCCACGAGCTGACCGGCGAGGTCTTCGACCGGCTCTTCGCGATCAACGTCAAGGCCCCGCTCTTCCTCGTCCAGCGGGGTCTCGACCGGCTGAGCGACGGCGGCCGGATCGTCAACATCTCCTCGGCCGCGACGAAGCGCGCCTTCCCCGAGTCCGTCACCTACGTGATGACCAAGGGGGCCGTCGACACGATGACCCCGGCCCTCGCGAAGGAGCTGGCGCCCCGGGGGATCACGGTGAACTCCGTGGCCCCCGGCTATGTCGCGACGGACATGAACGCGCACCGCCGCACGACGCCGGAGGCGAGTGCCGCCCTCGCGGCCCACTCGGTGCTCAACCGGCTCGGGACGCCGGCCGACATCGCGGACGTGGTCGCCTTCCTCGTCTCCGACGACGCGCGCTGGATCACCGGCCAGTGCGTGGACGTGTCGGGCGGCTACAAGCTCTGACCGGGCCGGACGCTCAGCCGACGGGCGCGTGCACGAGGCCGGTCACGGCCGGACTGCCCGCGGGTTCGAGCCCGTCGAGCGCCCCCGGGTCCGCCAGCATCGGGAGCAGCGTCCGCCACAGGCTCGTGACGGAACGGGGTGAGAGCCATTCGTCGTTGTCGCGGCAGAGGGCCTCCAGGCCGATCGTGGCGGCCACGATCATGCGGGCGAGGTCCTGCTGACGCCCGGTGCCGGCGGCGAGCAGGCCCTCGTCGGCCGCCTCCGCGAGCCGCTGCTGCACACAGCTCTGCCACTCCTGGCGCAGATTGAGCTCCGTACGGGAGTCGTCGGCGCAGCTGAGCCGGAACCCGGCGCGGACGACGACGTCGTCGCGGAGCAGCCTGGCCAGGGCGTGCGAGGTGTCGGCCAGGTTCTGCAGGGCGTTCGACCGTCGCCCGTACACGATCCGGGCGGTCCGGCGCAGGGTGGCGCAGGCCTCGTCCTCGACGGCGCAGGCGACCGCGGCCTTGTTCTCGAAGTGGAAGTGGAGCGCCCCGGGGCTCACGCCCGCCCCCGAGCTGATGGCGGACAGGGTGGCCAGGGCGTAGCCGTGCCGCTCGAACTCCCTGGCCGCCGAACTGATCAGCGCGTCACGGGTCCGTGTGGCCCGCTCTTGTTTGGTCACCTCTGGCTCCAGTAGCCCCTGTGCCGACGTCAAACCGACTGAGCGGTATTGTACGGGGCTTTGGTGTGCCTTGGTGTGCCTTCAGGGCGCTTCGGTGAACCCGGCCTCCGGACGCCCCGGTCGGGTGAGGACCACGACCGCGCCGGCGAGCAGCACCACGTTCTTGACGACGAACTCGCCCACCAGCGTGAGCAGCAGCGGGTTGGAGTGGGCGAAGGCGAGCGCCGGGGTGAGGACGAGCACCGCGAAGGTGCCGCAGAGGTGGGCGGTGAGCACCGGGAGCGCGGCGGCGCGGGCGCGGCCCGACATCAGCCAGACGCCGAGGGCGATCTCCGCCCAGCCGAGCGCGGGCACGAACCAGCCCCCGGCGGGGAACGGCAGGACGGCGACGACGAGTGCGGCCGCCGGGCTCAGCCCGATGACCTTGAGCACGCCGAACCAGACGAACACCCCGCCGAGGCCGGCCCGGAGCATGCCGAGGCCGTACCGGTGCAGCCGTGGCGCGAGCCGGTAGAAGGCGCCGGTGCGGGGCGGCGGTGGCGGTGGCGGCGGAGCGGTGGTCGTGACGGGAGGCGAGAGTTCCGGGGAAACGGTCATGGGCGGGCATCTCCAACACGAGTCGACGCGGGGCCGGACGGGGCGGATCGAGGCCGGACGGGGCGAGCCGGGCAAGGCGGTTCGAGACCCCGCCGAGGTGGGGCCGGGCGGGCGGACCGTTCGGATCACGCCGAAATCGCGGCCGGAGGGGTGGACGCCGTGGGCCCACGCTAACGAGCCTCCGGGGCCCCCGGCGACGCCCATCGCTTCCTTGCATGCCCGCGATGGAAGAAGTCGATCGGCCGTTGCCGGGCCCGATCGGATCTCGCCAGCCTGAAGAACGTTCGAGTTTGTGTTTGATCTCCGGCCGGTCCGGGGCTGATGCACAGGCCCGGACCCCGAGTCCGTCCACTCCCCGGCCCGTCTGCGCCCGTCTGCGAAGGAACCCCCGGATGACCCACCGCCCCGCCACCCCCGCCCGCACCCCGCTCACCCGGCGCCGGGTGCTCACCACGACCGCCGCCGCGGCCGGCGCGTTCGCCCTGACCGGCACCGCCGCCCGGGCCGTTCCCACCAGCTTCGAGGCCGAGACCCGCACCGGCCGCCGGGCCCCCGGCGCCGTGGCCGACCCCAGCGTCGTCGTCCGCTGGAACCAGGCCGCGATGGACGCGATCCTCGGCCGCTACCACGCCGCCGGCAACCGCTTCGGCCCCGCCACCGTGAACGCCCGTGCCCTCGCGGTCGTCCACAACGCCATCTACGACGCCTGGGCCTGTTACGACCGCCACGCCGTCGGCACCCGCTTCGGCGGCTCCCTGCGCCGCCCCCGCGCCGAGCGGACCCTCGACAACAAGAACGAGGCCATCAACTACGCGGCACACCTCGCCCTGCTCGACCTGTACCCCGAGTACAAGGTCGCCATCGACTCGATGCTGCGCAGCCTCGGCGGCGACCCCGAGCTCACGGACCCCCGCCCGTACAGCCCCGCCTGGATCGGGCTCCGCACCGCCCGCGCCGTGATCGAGTACCGGCACGCCGACGGCGCCAACCAGCTCGGCACCCCCGCGTACTCCGACACCACCGGCTACCAGCCGCGCAACAGCCCGCAGATCGCCGGCGCCTTCGACCCGGCCACGGTCACGGACCCGGCGCACTGGACCCCGCTGATCGTGAACGGCAAGACGCAGAAGTACCTCACCCCGCAGTTCGCGGTGATGCAGCCCTTCGCGCTGAGCAGCCCCGACCAGTTCACGGTCCCCGCCCCGCCCGCGTACCCCTCCGTCCGCATGACGGCCGCCATCGAGGAACTCCTCGACATCAGCGCCGGCCTGACGGACGAGCACAAGGCGATAGCCGAGTTCTGGCTCAACGACGACGTCACCCCGCCCGGCGCGCAGCAGATGTGGGGGCGGTACGTCTCCGCCCGCGACGGGCACGGCGTCGACGAGGACGCCAAGCTCTTCTTCGGCCTCAACATGGCCGAGTGCGACGCCGCCATCGGCTCCTGGGCGGTCAAGGCCCAGTACAACTTCGCGCGTCCCTCCACCCTCGTCCCGTACGACCGGCGCGGGCAGCAGATCCGCGCCTGGGGCGGCCCCGGGCAGGGCACCGTCACCATGGACGGCGTGAACTGGCAGGCGTACGTGGCCGTCCCGCCGTTCCCTTCCACCGTCTCCGGGCACAGCACGTTCTCCGGCGCCGCCTCCGAGTTCCTCCGCCGCTTCACCGGCTCGGACTCCTTCGGCGACTCGTACCGCTTCAAGGCGGGCGCCTCCACCGTCGAGCCCGGCCTCACCCCGCGCACCGACGTCGTCCTGCACTGGGCCACCTTCAGCGAGGCCGCCCACCAGGCCGGCATCTCCCGCGTGTACGGCGGCATGCACTGGAGCTTCGACAACGAGCCCGGCATCGAGATGGGCCACCGCATCGGCGAGGTCGTCCACCGCAAGGCCATGCGCTACTTCAACGGCTCCCACCGCTGAGCCGGCCGCCGTCGATCCGCCCCCGCCCGTCGCACGAGGAGTACACCGTGAGCAACCAGACCCAGACCCCCGCGGGTGCGGCGGCCCCGCCCGCCCCGAGCCGATGGGCGGGCGGCGCCCCGCCCTTCCCCGGCCCCCGGCCCGCCGTGCTCGGCAGCCTCGCCACCGTCGTGTCGCTGCTGATCCTCGTCGCGCTCGGCGAGGCCACCGGCCACCTCCTGATGATCGCCCCGCTCGCCGCCACCGCGATGATCATCTGCAGCACCCCCGCCCTGCCCCCGGCCCAGCCCCGGGGCGTCCTCCTCGGCCAGCTCGGCTCCGGCGCCCTCGGCCTCGTCGCGGTCGCCGTCCTCGGCCACTCCCTGTGGGTGGCCGCCCTCGCCGCCGGTCTCAGCGTCGGACTGATGCTGCTGCTGCGGGCCGTCCACGCGCCCGCCGCCGCCACCGCCGTCCTCGCCGTCCTCCAGGACCCCGCGCCCCTGCGCTTCCTCGTCCTGCTCGCCGTCGGCAGCGCCCTGCTCGTCCTGGTGGGCCTCGTCGCCTCGCGGCTCGGCGCGATCGGCAAGTACCCGTCGTACTGGTGGTGACCCCCGCCCCCCCTCCCGCCCACACCCTCAACGGAGCCACCATGAACCGAGACAGACTGCTCGTCAGCTGCGAGCAGCTCATGGAGCAGCTGCGGAACCCGACGACCGGGGACGAGCGCACGGTCGTCGTCGAGATCACCGACGGCGGCGGCTCGGGAGGCCGGATCCCCGGCTCCGTCCGCCTCGACTGGACCGCCGACCTCCAGGACCCGGTGCGCCGGGACCTCATCGGCCCCGAGGCCTTCGCCGCGCTCCTCGGCCGGCACGGCATCACCGCCGATCACACCGTGGTCTTCCTCAGCGGCAACAACAACTGGTGGGCCGCCGCCGGATACTGGCAGTTCCGGCTGTACGGCCACCGGGAGCTGCGGCTCCTCGACGGCGGCCGGGCCCGCTGGCAGGCGCTCGGCGGCCCCCTCACCGGGGACGTCCCGGAGCGTGCGCCCGTCACCTACCCCGTACCCGCCGTCGACGAGACCGTCCGCGCCCGCCGCGAGGACATGCTCGACCACATCGGCCGCCACCAACTCCTCGACGTCCGCTCCCTGGAGGAGTACCTCGGGCGGAGCAACACCCCGCCCGGCGTGCCCGAGGACCTCGGCGTGCGGTGCGGGCACGCGCTCTCCGCCGAGCACATCCCGTGGAACACCGCCGTCCGCGCCGACGGCACCTTCCGCGACCGGGAGGAGCTGGCCGCCGCCTACGCGGCCGTCCGCACCGACGTCCCCACCGTCCTGTACTGCCGGGTCGGCTGGCGCTCCGCCCACAGCTGGTTCGTCCTCAGCGAGCTCCTCGGGCTCCCCGACGTCCGCAACTACGACGGCGCCTGGCGCGAGTTCGGCTCGCTCATCGGCGCCCCCATCGTCAACGGCCCCCAGCCGTGGGGCCCCGACGGCATCCCGTCCCTCGTCGCCCAGCGCGCCCCGGAGGTCCCCGCCCATGCCTGACGTCACCGTCTTCCGCAATGTGCTCCGCAACGGCTTCGACCAGACCGAACTGCCCTGGGTGCCCTGGACCGAACCCGGCCGCGTCGGCGTCGAGTACGTCGTGCTGTGGGGCCCCGACCCCGCCCAGGACCAGGACTCCGCCTCCCTCCTGCTGCGCTTCCCGCCCGGCGCGCACGGCGACTTCCACGAGCACCTCGGCCACGAGCTGATGCTCGTCCTCGACGGCACCCTCGACCACAGCGACGGGCGCCGCTTCCACCGCGGCGACCTCGTCGTCGAGGAGCCCGGCACCCGCCACCAGATGTCCAGCGCCGAGGGCTGCACCGTCCTCGCCGTCCGCGCCCGCCCCGCCGCCGCCCGCACCCCGAAGCCGGGCGAGATCACCACGGGCGTCGGCGCCGCCGCCTGACCCGGCACCCCGAGGCCGCCGGGCGCTTCGCGAAGGCCCGGCGGCCTCGTTCCGTACCCGAACCCGCCCGTCCCCCGCCCCCTTCCGGAGAGAGACGCCATGACACCGTCCGCACGGCCTCAGTCCCTGCGCAGTCCCCAGCCCTCCCGCCGGGTCCTGCTCACCACCGGTTCCTCCGACGCCCACACCTGGAACCTGGTCCACCTCCAGCTCCTCCTGGAGGAGCACGGGCACTCCGTGCTCAACCTCGGCCCCTGCGTCCCCGAGCAGCTGCTCGTCGACACCGTCGGGATGACCGACCCCGACCTCGTCGTCTTCTCCTCCGTCAACGGCCACGGCCACCAGGACGGCCTGCGCGCCGCCCGCGCCCTGCGCGCCGACGAGCGGACCCGCTCCGTGCCGATGGTCATCGGCGGACTCCTCGGCATCTCCCCGGAGGGCGCCTCCACCCGCGCCGCCGAACTCCTCGACGCCGGATACGACGAGGTGTACGCGGACGGCACCCCGCCCACCGCGCTGCTCCGCCGGCTCGCCGGCCTCGACGGCGCGTGTAGAGGGAGGGCAGCGGCGTGACCGTCCTCGCCCCGCCCCCGACGCGGCCCCCGACCCCGCCCCCGATCGCCCCCGGAGACCTCGGCGCCTTCGTCCGGCAGTCCGCCGACGCCGGAGAGCTGGTCGTCCAGCCCCGCATGGGCATGGCGGGACCCGGGGACATGGCCCGCGGAGTCGCCGCCGTCGCCGCCCTGCCCGAACGGACCGTCGCCACCCTCACCATCGACAGCTACACCCGCGTCGGCGACCACGCCGCCGCCACCGCCGCCCTCCGCGCCGGACGCCCCCTCAACGGCTTCCCGCTGGTCAGCCACGGCCCGAGGACCGGCGCGAAGGTCGCCGCCGCGGCCGGCCGCGGCACCCCCGTCCAGGTCCGGCACGGCTCCGCCGACCCGATGGCCATCTTCCGCACCATGACCGCCGCCGGGCTCGCCGCCTCCGAGGGCGGCCCCGTCTCGTACTGCCTGCCCTACGGCCGCACCCCGCTCGCCGAATCCGTCGCCGCCTGGCGCGACTCCGTCCAGTTCCTCACGGAGGAGAGCCGTACGCACGGCCGCCGGGCCCACCTCGAATCCTTCGGCGGCTGCCTGCTCGGCCAGCTCTGCCCGCCCTCGCTGCTCGTCGCCGTCTCGGTCCTCGAATGCCTCTTCTTCGTCGCCAACGGCGCGACCAGCGTCTCCCTCAGCTACACCCAGCAGACCCACCCCGGCCAGGACGCGGGAGCCCTCACCGCGCTGCGGAGGCTCGCCGACGAGTTCCTGCCGCCGGCCGTCGACCGGCACATCGTGCTCTACACGTACATGGGCGTGTACCCGAAGACCGTGCAGGGCGCCCGGCTGCTGCTGCGCCGCAGCGCCGAACTCGCCGTGCGCGGCGGGGCGCAGCGCCTCATCGTGAAGACCGAGACCGAGGCGCACCGGATCCCCACCGTCCACGAGAACCTCACCGCCCTGCGGATCGCCGCCGAAGCGGCCCGCGGCGCCCACGGCACCCGCCTCGTCGCCGGGACCGACGCCGAGGACACGTACGCCGAGGCCCGCACCCTGGTCACCACCGTCCTCGCGCTCTCCGACGACCTCGGCACCGCCCTCCTGAAGGCCTTCGACCGGGGTCTCCTCGACGTGCCGTTCTGCCTGCACCCGGACAACCGGGGCGCCGTCCGGTCCACCGTCGCACCCGACGGGCGCCTGCGGTGGACCGACCTGGGCGCGCTGCCGCTGCTCACCACCAGCAGGAGGACCGTTCCGATGACCTCACGACAGCTCTCCGGCATGCTCGGCCGCGTCGCCCGCGCACACGACCGGCTGGGCGAGACCCATCCGACCCCCGACCCGGCGCCCCCGGCCACCCCGCCGCCGACGACCGCACCCCTGCGGGTCGCGTTCGCCGGCATGGGCCCGCGCGGCCTCTCCGTACTGGAACGGCTCGCCGCCCGCTGCGCCGAGGAGCGGCCCGCGCGGCCCCTGGAGGTGTTCGCGGTCGATCCGTACGAGGCGGGGGCCGGGCGGATCTGGCGTACGGACCAGTCGCCCTGGTTCCTGATGAACACCCCCGCCCAGGAGGTCACCATGTTCTCCGGGCCCGCCGACGACGGGCCCCACCGGCCCGGCGCCGGACCCACGCTCGGCGAGTGGTGGGCGCAGGACGACCCGGCGGCCGCCGAGCCCGACGGGTACGCGCCCCGCGCCGTCTACGGCCGCTACCTGACGTACGTCATGGCGCGGATCGAGGCCACGCTGCCGTCCTGGGTCACCGTCCACCGGGTCCCCGCCCGGGTGATCTGCGCGGACCGGACGCGCGAGGACGACGGGCCGGACGCGGGAGCGCACCGGCTGCGACTCGACACCGGCGACGTCCTCACCGTCGACCGGCTCGTCCTCGCCACCGGACACCCCCTCACCGAACTCGACCCGGAGCAGCGCGCCTGGCAGCGGTTCGCCCGCGAGCACAGCACCCCCGCCCGGCCCGTGCGGTACGTGGCCGGCGGCTCCGCGAGCGAGATGCCGCTCTGCCACGTCCCGGCGGGCGCGACCGTGGGCGTCCTCGGCATGGGCCTCACCTTCTACGACGTCCTCACCGAGCTCACCCTCGGGCGCGGCGGCACCTTCACCGAGGGCGAGGACGGACTGCTCTACCTGCCCAGCGGGAAGGAGCCCCGGATCCTGGCCGGTTCACGCGGGGGAGTGCCGCTGCTCACCCGGGGCGCCAACCAGAAGGGACCCGAACACCGCTACCGGGCACGGCTCTTCACCCCCGAGCGGATGGCCGAGCTCAGGGCGACCGGGGCGCCACTCGACTTCGAGCGCACCGTCCTGCCCTGGCTGCTCGCCGAGGTGAACCTGGTGCTCCTCGCCACCCGCATCCGCCGGTTCCACGGCACGGCGGCGGCCGAGGAGTTCACCGAGCGGGCGGTGGCCCTCCTCGCCGACCGCTCCGACCCCCGCCCGCGGCTCCTGGAGCCGCTCGCCGCCGGCTACGGCTACCGGGTCGACCCGCGGCCGCTCACCGGGCTCGACGCGCTCGCCCGCCCGTTCGCCGGCCGGCGCTTCGGCTCCACGGCCGAGTACCACAAGGTGCTCACCGAGTGGCTCCGCGCCGACCTGGCCGAAGCCCGCCGGGGCAACGCCGACGGACCCCTCAAGGCCGCCGCCGACGTGCTGCGGGACGTCCGGCAGACGATCCGCTCCGTGGTCGACTTCGGCGGACTCACCCCCGACTCGCACCGCTGGTTCCTCGCCGAGTTCGGCCCCGTCGCCGCGATGGTCTCGACGGGACCGCCGCAGCTGCGCTCGCGGCAGTTCCTCGCCCTGCTCGCCGCCGGGGTCCTCGAACCGGTGGGCCCCGGCGCCCGCTTCGAGGCCGACCCCGTCGAGGGCCGGTTCGCCGTGGAGTCCGCGCAGGTCGAGAACTCCTGGACCGCCCTGGACGTCCTCGTCGACGCCCGGGTGCCGGGCACCGACCTGGCGGCGGACCGGGACCCGCTGATCCGGGGCCTCATGGTCGACGGCGAGATCCGCACCTTCACCAACGCGGCCGAGGGAGCGGGGGAGTTCGCCACCGGCGGCCTCGACTGCACGGACGCGCCGTTCCACCCGGTCCGGGCGGACGGCTCGGTGGACCTCACCACGCACGTGCTCGGCATCCCCAGCGAGCACACCCGCTGGTTCACCCAGGTCGGCAGCGGCCGGCCGGGCCCCTGGGGCTCCTTCACCCGGGACGCCGACGCGATCGCGGAGGCCCTCCTCGCCGGTGGTGCCGCGTGAGCACCGTCCGAACGCCCGGGGGCGTCCAGGGTGCCGCCCGTACGCCCGCCCACGAGGAGTACCGGGCCGCCCGCGACCTGCTGCTCCGGCTGCGCGGCGACCGGGAGGCGGCCCGCGCCGCCTTCCGGTGGCCGCGGGCCGAGCACTTCAACTGGGCCCTCGACTGGTTCGACGTGATCGCCGAGGGCAACGACCGGCCGGCCCTGGAGCTCCTCGGCCACCCGGACCCGGACGGCGCCGTCCCCGTCGTCGACCGGGTCTCCTTCGCCGAACTCTCCGCACGCTCCGGCGCGTTGGCGACCGCCCTGCGGGAGCGGGGGGTCGCCCGGGGCGACCGCGTCCTCGTCCTGCTCGGGACGAGGGCCGAACTCTGGGAGACCCTGCTCGGCTGCGTCAAGCTCGGCGCGGTCGTCGTCCCCGCCTACCAGGACCTCACCCGCGACGAGGCGGCCGACCGGATCACCCGCGGCCGCATCCGGCACGTGGTCTGCGCGCCCGAACTCGTCCCGATGCTCGACGGGTTGCCGGTGCCGGGGCTCCGGACGGCGCCCGGCGCCGACCGGCCCGGCTGGTCCCCGTACCCCGACACGCGCGGTCCCGGCCGGACGCCCTTCGTCCCCGACGGGCCCACCCGCGCCGACGACCCCTCCTTCTGCTACTTCACCTCCGGGACGACCTCCCTGCCGAAGCTCGTCGAGCACAGCCACGCCGGCTACGGCGTCGGACACCTCTCCAGCCTGTACTGGAGCGGGCTGCGCCCCGGCGACCGGCACCTCAACCTCTCCGCCCCCGGCTGGGCCAAGCACTCCTGGTCCAGCTTCTTCGTGCCCTGGGCGGCCGAGGCGACCGTCCTCGCACCACCCGACGGCGGCCTCCCGCCGGCCGTCCTGCCCCGGGCCCTCGCCGCGCACGGCGTCACCAGCTTCTGCGCGCCGCCCAGCGCCTGGCGGGCGATGCTCCCGCACGTCACCGGGGGAGCGGACGTCCCGCGGCTGCGCGAGGCGACGGCCGCGGGGGAGCCCCTGACCGCCGAGACCGCGGACCGCGTCGAGGCGGCGTGGGGCGTACGGGTACGCGACGGGTACGGCCAGACCGAGGCCACCGCCCTCATCGGCCGCGCCCCCGGCGGCCCCGCCCCGCTCGCCCCGCTCGGGCACCCGCTGCCCGGCTACCGGATCGTGCTGCGGGACCCGGAGACGGGCGAGCCGGGCGAGGCCGGGGAGGTGTGCGTGGACCTGACGGACCGCCCGCCCGGCCTCATGCGGGGCTACGCCGACCTGCCCGCACGCACGGCGGAGGCCTTCGCCGGCGGCCTGTACGGCACGGGCGACCGGGGGGAGCGGTGCGCGGACGGCTCCATCCGGCTGCTCGGCCGGATGGACGAGGTCTTCAAGTCCCACGGCCACCGGGTCTCCCCGCCGGAGATCGAGGCGGTCCTGCGCACCCACCCGGAGGTCGCCGACGCGGCGGTGATCCCCTGCCCGGACCCGGACGGCGGCCTGGCACCGTACGCCGTGGTGGAACTCCACGAGGAGAGCGCCGAACCGCCCGCCGCCCGGCACCCGCGGGTCGGAGCCGAACTCCTCGCCCTCGCCGCCGGGCGGCTCGCGCCCGTCTTCGTCCCCCGGGGCGTCGACGTCGTCCCCCGTCTGCCCCGCACCCGCTCCGGCAAGGTGCGCCGGGGCGAGCTGAGTCCGGGATCCCAGGGGGCGCCTCTCAGTGTCTGACCGGCTCCCGGTCCGCCGCGCGCAGCAGGACCTCCGCCACGCCCCCGGCGCGTACCGCCGCCTCGGGCGTGCCCTCGCGCAGGGCGGTGACGATGGCGCCGTCGCCGAGCAGGGCCAGCTGGCGGGCCAGGCGCTCGTGGTCCCGGTAGCCGGCCTGGGCGAGGAGCCGGTCGAGGACCTCGATGACCTTCTCCTTGTGCGCGGCGGCCACGCGGTGCGCGGGGCTGTCGGGGTCGGCGGTCTCGACCATCGTGTTGATGAAGGCGCAGCCGCGGAAGTCGCTCGCGGAGAACCGCTCCGCGAGCCCGTCGAAGAGCGCGAGCGGCAGCTCCTCGGGGGAGCGCCCGCTGGCCGTGATCCGGTCGTCGAGCCAGCTGCGCCAGAGGGTGTCGCGGCGCCGCAGGACCTCGACGACGACGTCGTCCTTGCTGGGGAAGTGGCGGTAGAAGGAGGCGCGGCCGACTCCGGACTCGGACAGGATCCGTTCGATCCCGACGGCCCGGATGCCCTCTTCGTAGAAAAGCCGCTCCGCCGCGCTGAGGAGCCGCTCTTTCGCGTTCGTGGCCATACGAGACGGTACCACTCGGTGCCGTATCAGGGATTCCGATGCGAAGGGGCGGAGCGGGGCCTTCCCGTTGCGCCGGACGGAACCGATCGGTACCGTCCTGATGGTACCGATCAGTTCCGTCTTGTTCACGACCAAGGAGAGCGCGATGCCCCGTCTGCCCCAGCTGACCGTCGAGACCGCGAACGAGGAGCAGCGCGAGCTGCTCGAAGGCACCCTCAAGCAGCTCGGCAAGCTGCCCAACCTGTACGCCTCCCTCGCCAACGGGCCCGCCGCGCTCCGCGGTTACCTCGCCATGCGCGAAGCCCTCGTCGGCGGCAGCTTCAGCGCCCGGCAGCGTGAGCAGCTCGCGCTCTACATCGCGCAGCGCAACGACTGCACGTACTGCGTCTCCGCGCACACCCTGCGCGGCGGCAAGGTCGGCCTGAGCGAGCAGCAGCTGCTCGACACCCGCCGCGGCGGCGACGCCGGCGACCCGCACATGGACCAGGTCCTCCGGTTCACCGGCGCCGTCATGGAGACCGGCGGCCGCGTCACCGACGAGGCCCTCGCCGACGCCCGCGCCGCCGGCGTGACCGACGCCGAGATCGCGGAGGTCGTCGGCCACGTCGCGCTCAACGTGCTGTCGAACTTCTTCAACCACGTCGCGCAGCCGGACTTGGACTTTCCGTTGGTCCCGGCCCAGCTCGCCGAGTAGAGTCCTTGCGGCCGAGCAGGGGTGCCGGGCGCGAGGACGCGACCGGCACCCCTGCGGCTTTCCGGCCGACCGGGGCGATCGAAACGGGTGGACGACCAACCACCCCGTGCGAGGACACTGCCGCCCGCGCGGCAGGGGGGAATTCACGTGGACATCGACGCAAGAACCCTGCGGACCTTCAGAGAGGTGACGCTCACCGGCTCGTTCACCCAGGCGGCGCGCCGCCTCGGGTACTCGCAGTCCAGCGTCACGGCACAGATGCGTGCCCTGGAACGGCAGGTGGGCGAACCCGTCTTCGAGCGGCTCCCCAGCGGCGTCCGGCTCACCCACGCGGGATCGGTCCTGCGCGACTACGCCCGCCAGATCCTCACCCTCGTCGGCGAGATGGAGACCGCCCTGCGCCGGCCCGCGGCCAACCCGCCGCGCCTCACCATCGGCATCGTCCCCGCCCTCGCGTACGGGCAGCAGCTCGCCCGGGTCACCCACGTCGGGCGGCGGCTGCTCTCCGGAGTCCAGCTCGCCCTGCGCGTCATGGGGACGGCCGAGGTCCACGACGCCTTCCGGGCCGGCACGATCGACGGCGCGCTCGTCCTCACCGTCCTCGACGCCGACGATCCGGCCGAGCTGTTCGCCGACCAGTCGTACAGCGACCGCTCCGACGAGCTCACCGAGATCCGGCTGCAGGACGTGGAGTTCGTCCCCGTCACCGGGGCCGGGCGGCGCCCCGGCGGCCCCCGGCAGGTCGCCGTCGCCGACCCCGACTGCCCCTCCCAGCGCTGGCTGCCCGAGTTCCTCCGGCTCCGCTGCGACAGCCCGCCCGAGATCCACGAGCTCGGCTCCATGGCGGGCGTCCGCGCCGCCGCCCAGTCGGGCCTCGGCTGCGCGATGCTCCCCTCGGCCCTCGCCGCCGACCACGAGGAGGCCGGCGGGCTGCGCCCCCTGCACGGCGTGCCCCGGATGCGCTGGAACGCCTCCCTGATCCTGGGCCGCCACGACACCCGGCCCGCCGCCGACCGGCAGAACCTGACGGAGACCCTCCGTCAGGCCGTCGCCCTCGGCGGCGCCGGCCTGAGGGACGACGTCCTCCCCGGTGACGTCCTCCCCGGAGAGGTCCTCGACGGCGGTGTGCTCGGGGGCGATGCCCTCGGTGGCGGGACCGCCGGCCTCGGTCCGGACCCGAGCGTCGCCTCGGGACCCTGACCCGGCACGGTCAGGACGTCGTCCCGTACCGGGCGAGCAGCCGGGCCCGGCGGGACGGCTGGAGGTTCGCGCGGGTCACGTCGCCGTCGTAGTGGGCGAGGACCCGGTGGTCCATGACCCGGCGCCACAGCGGGGGGACGTACGCGAGGACGATCATCCCCGCGTACCCCGTCGGCATCTCGGGGGCCTCGTCGAAGTGGCGCAGCGACTGGTAGCGGCGGGTGGGGTGGGCGTGGTGGTCGCTGTGCCGCTGGAGGTGGTACAGGAAGACGTTCGAGGCGACGTTGTCGCTGTTCCAGCTGTGGCGCGGGGCGCAGCGCTCGTACCGTCCGCCCGCCGTGAGTTCCCGCTTGAGGCCGTAGTGCTCGGTGTAGTTGATGACCTCGAGCAGGCAGAAGCCGAAGACCGCCTGGACCGCCAGGTACGGCAGGACCCCGGGACCGAAGGCGAGCGCGAGTCCCGTGAAGAGGGCGAACGACAGCGCCCAGGAGCCGAGCACCCTGTTGCGGAGGCTCCACACGGACCGGTCGCGGCGGGCGAGCCGGCGCTTCTCCAGGCGCCAGGCCGAGGTGAGGCTGCCGAGGACGGTCCGGGGCAGGAAGCGCCAGAAGCTCTCGCCGAGCCGGGCGCTCGCCGGGTCCTCCGGGGTGGCGACGCGGATGTGGTGGCCGTGGTTGTGCTCGACGTAGAAGTGGCCGTACCAGGTCTGGGCGAGCGCGATCCGGGAGAGCCTGCGCTCCAGGGCCTCCGTCTTGTGGCCCAGCTCGTGGGCGGTGTTGATGGCGATGCCGGCGACCCCGCCGAGGGTGAAGGTCAGCCCGATCCGGTCGACGAACGAGAGGTCGCCCCGGGTGATCAGCCAGCAGCCGAGGACGAGCCCGGCGTACTGGAGGGGGAGGTAGAGATAGGTGCACCAGCGGTAGTAGCGGTCCTGCTCCAGGTGGGCGATCGCGCTGTCCGGGGGGTTGGCGGAGTCCTTGCCGATGAGGTGGTCGACGACCGGGAAGATCACGTACAGGACGAGGACCCCGGTCCACCAGAAGACGCGGAGCCCCGTGGCGGCCACCAGTCCCCAGGAGAGGAAGGGGAAGGCCGGGATGAGCAGGCCGAACAGCCAGAGCCAGCGCTTGGGGTCGCGCCAGGCGGCGGGGGCTTCGGGGGAGTCGCTGTGCAGGGCCAAGACCGGCTCCTCAGAGTGTTGGACACTTCACATGCCTACTGTCCAGTTCATAGACGGACCGACTGTGGAGCGTCAATGCTCTGGACAGTGTCCGGTGGATAAAGTGGGGGCACGATGACACGTTTCCGCGAGAGTGTTCGGTCCCTCCTGCGCGAGCAGGTGCTCGACGCCGCCTACCGGCTCGTCGCCGCCGACGGCTGGGGCGTCCTGCGCATGGCCGGCATCGCGCGGGCCGCCGGCATCAGCCGCCAGACGCTCTACAACGAGTTCGGCTCCAAGGAGGCCATCGGCCAGGCCCTGATCCAGCGCGAGCTGGAGGGCTTCCTGGTCGGTATCCAGCGCGAACTCGACTCCCATCGGGGCGAGTTGGAGGCGGCGGCCGCGGCCGGCGTCGGCTACACGCTCCAGCAGGCCGTGGACAACCCCCTCATCAAGAGCGTCCTGCTCGCGGCGCGCGGCGGCGAGGACGATCTGCTCGCCTACCTCACGACCCGCCCGGAGCCGGTCTTCGGCACGGCGATGGCGATGCTGGACGCGTACGCGATCGACGCCTGGCCCGACGTCGACGAGGAGTCCCGTGGACTCGCCGTCGAGACGATCGTGCGGCTCACCGTCAGCCACATCGTCCAGCCGGTCGCCCCGCCGGAGGAGTCGGCGCGGCGCATCGCCCGGATCACGGCGCGGATCGCCTACCCGGGCGGCGACGGCCGCGCCTGAGGCGCGCGCCTCGGGGCGTGGGCCTCAGGGCATGGGCTTCGGGAAAGGGGCGAGGCCTGCTGGCGGACACGGGGGATCTCCGACAGCAGGCCTCTGTTGAACATTGTACGAGATCGTCGGGGGGATCCGTACACGCGGTGGCGGGGGCCGGGCGGACGGGGTACATCTCCCCTGAGGCCCGGACACGACGAGGAGGCCGCAGTGGAAGGCAGAAGCAACGGGTTCGTACAGTCCTTCAACCGTCTCGGCGGGTACGGCTTCGTCGTTCCCGTGGGCTCCGAGGAACAGGTGTACTTCAGCGCCGACGACATCGAGAGCGCCGAGCGGACCGTCTCCGAGGGGCAGCAGATCTCCTTCGTCCTCGTCCTCGGCGACGGCCGCTTCGAGGCGAAGGAGATCCGCCTCTGACCCCGGCCGGGCCTCGGCGTGCGGACGGAGGCCGTGGGCCGGCCCTGCCCCACATGGATGCCTCTCGTCCCGACCGTGGAGTGTTCGACCGTATCCGCACCTTGCTCCCGACATAGTGCGGAACATGAGACACACCCCCACTCGGACCCGGTCCCGCCGGGCCCTCCTCTGCGCCGCACTCCTCGCCCTCGCCGTCCAGACCGCCGCCGCCCCGGCACTCGCCTCGCGCCCCGAGAGCCCCGGCGGTCCCGGCGGACACGGCAAGAGCGACTGCGTGCGGACCGAGCGGCCCCTCGACGGCAAAGCCCGCCGGATCCTGGACATCACCCGCAAGGCCAAGAGCGACCTCAAGCTCAAGTCCGTCGAGCTGCGGGTCACCGTCGACGGACGCGAGGTCGTCACCGACGCCCTCGGCGAGTCCATGACCGGCGTCCCCGCCGAGCCGGACATGCACTTCCGGGCCGGCTCCGTGGCCTTCTCCCACATCGCCACGGCCCTCCTCCAGCTCGTCGAGGAGGGCAGGGTCGGCCTCGACGACACCGTGGAGCAGTGGCTGCCCGACCTGCCCAAGGCGGACAGGATCACGCTGAGGATGCTGGCCTCCAACACCACCGGCCTCCACGACTACGTCACCGACCCGGCCTTCCTCGCCGAGCTGGAGGCACACCCCTTCCGCCAGTGGACCCCGGCGCAGCTCGTCGCCTACCCCCTCAAGCACTCCTTCTGGTACGAGCCGGGCACCAGCTGGAGCTACTCCCACGCCAACTACGTCCTCCTCGTCGCCGCGCTGGAGAAGATCACCGGCACCCGGATCGACCGGCTGGTGAAGGAGCGGGTCACCGGCCCCCTCCGCATGCGCGACACCCGGAACAACTTCACCCCCGACATCCCGAGCCCGGTCCTGCACGCCTTCACCTCGGAACGCGGCCTCTACGAGGAGTCCACCTTCTGGAACCCGTCGTGGACCACCGCGCCCGGCGCCGTCATCACCACCCACATCTGCGACCTGGCGACGTCCGCGCGGGCCATCGGCAGCGGCGAACTCCTCTCGTACCGCTCGTACCGCACGCTGCTGAACCCGGGGACGGTCGGCCTCGGCGGCGGGACCGCCAGGTGCCCCGCCTCGATCTGCCTGAAGCAGACCGAGGCCAAGCACTTCGGCCTCGGCGTCATCGTCGTCAACGGGTGGGTGCTGCAGAACCCGTCGTTCTCCGGGTACGCGGCGATCCAGGCGTACCTCCCGTCCAAGGGGCTCGCCATCGCGGTCTCCGCGACGAAGACCCCGACCACCCCCGACGGCAACATGGCCGAGGTGGTCGCCGAGCGCATCGCGGCCGCGCTCGCCCCGAACGACCCGCTCGCGATCACCTGACCCCGCATCCGTCCCCATCACAGGAGGAATCGCCATGAGGATCCACGTCACCAGCGTCTTCGTCGACGACCAGGACAAGGCCCTCCGCTTCTACACCGAGAAGCTGGGCTTCGTGAAGAAGACGGATGTCCCCCTCGGCGACTACCGCTGGCTGACGGTCGTCTCCCCGGAGACCCCCGACGGCACCGAACTGCTCCTGGAGCCCGACGCGCACCCGGCGGCGAAGACGTACGCGAAGGCCCTGCTCCACGACGGCGTCCCGGCCACCTCCTTCGCCGTCGACGACGTCCGCGCGGAGTACGAGCGGCTGAGCGCCCTCGGCGTCCGCTTCGCCCAGGCGCCGACGGAGGCGGGCCCGGTCGTCATCGCGGTCCTCGACGACACCTGCGGCAACCTCATCCAGATCGTCCAGCTCCCCTGACCGGACCCTTCGGAGGACCTCAGTACACGTCCCGGACGTAGCGCTTGTCCGCGGCGAGCCGTCTCACGTAGGCGGCGGCCTCGTCGTCGTCCATGCCCCCATGGGCGGCGACGACCTCCCGCAGCGCCCGGTCGACGTCCTTGGCCATGCGCTCCGCGTCGCCGCACACGTAGAAGTGGGCGCCGTCCCGGAGCCACTGCCACAGCCGGGCGCCGTTCTCCCGCATCCGGTCCTGGACGTACACCTTGTTCCGCTGGTCCCGCGAGAAGGCCAGGTCGAGGCGGTCGAGGTGCCCCGACTCCAGGTACGCCTCCAACTCCCGCCGGTGGTAGAAGTCCGTGGCCTCGCGCTGCTCGCCGAAGAACAGCCAGTTGGGGGCGGTGTGGCCGCGGGCGAGACGGTCCTGGAGGAAACCGACGAACGGGGCCACGCCCGTGCCGGGACCGACCATGACCATGGGCGTCGACGGGTCGGCGGGCGGCCGGAAGCCGGGCGAGCGCCGCACGAAGACCTGCACCGGGCCGTCGTCGGCGCAGTCCGCCAGATACGTCGAGCACACGCCCCTGCGGTCCCGGCCGAGGTCGTTCGTGTAGCGGACCACGGAGACGGTGAGCCGCACCTCGCCGGGGTGCGCGAGGGGGCTGGACGAGATCGAGTACAGCCGGGGCCGTAGGCGCCCGAGCGCGTCCGCCCACTCCGCGGCCGGGGCCCGGACGGGGAACGCGGCGGCGACGTCGGCGGCCTGCCGGCCCCAACTCCACTTCGCCAGCGCCTCCTTGTTGTCCGGGCGGAGGAGCCGCTTCAGCTCCTGGCTGCCGGTGCGCGCAGCCAGGAACCGCAGCAGCTCGGAGCTGATGCGGGAGATGTCCAGGCGGGTGCGCAGCGCCTCCTCGAAGGGCAGCGGAGTCCCGTCCCCGAGGTCCACGGGCCCGGCGGGGTCGAGGCCGGTGAGGGCCAGCCACTCGGCGACGAGCCCGGCGCCGTTGACCGGCCACACGCCGAGCGCGTCACCGGCCTCGTAGGCGAGCTCGCCGTTCCGGGTGTCGAAGGCGAACTCCCGTACCTCCTTCTGCGAACCGGGCAGGCTCAGCAGCCTGTTGCCGACGAGGAGGGTGGCGAAGGGGGAGGCCTTGGTGGGCGTGGGCGTGGGCGTGGGCGTGGGCGTGGGCGTGGCCGTGGTTGTGCTCGTGCTCGTGCTCGTGGTGGCGGTGGTGGCGGCCTGCCGTTCCCCGGTCGCGTCCAGGGCCGTGACGACCTGGCCGAGCCACCTCTCGGCGGCCTCCTCGAAGTCGGGTTCGCAGTCGGTACGAGGGACCAGGCGGGTCCCGCCGAGCGCGGCGAGCCGTTCGTCGACGCGTCGGCCGTGCCCGCAGAAGTCGTCGTAAGCGGTGTCGCCGAAGGCGAGCACGGCGTACCGGACGCCCTCTAGGGGCGCGGCGTCCGGGGCGGACAGCGCCTCCCAGAACCCGGCGCCGTTGTCGGGGGCGTCCCCGTCGCCGAACGTGCTGGTGACGACGAGGAGATCGGTGCCGGGGCCGAGCCGGGCCGGGGCGATGTCCGGCATGGACAGCAGCTCGGGGAGCCGGCCGGCCGCCGTCAGGCGCGCGGCGGCGGTGGCGGCGAACTCCTCGGCGGTGCCCGTCTGCGAGGCCCAGAGGATCAGCAGGCGGCGGGCGGGTGCCTCCGGTTCTCCGGGGGAGGCCGCCACGGGCGCGGTCGTCGTACGGGAGAACATGCCGGCGAGCACGCCGTTGACCCAGGAGGCGGGTTCCGGGGCGAACGGCGCGTCGGGCGGCAGCACGGGCACGCGCCCGTCGGCCGGCGCGAGGGCGAGCCCCGAGAGGAAACCGGCGAGGTAGCGGCGCTCCGGTCCGGCGAGCGCCACGGGGGCGAGGTCGTCGATCCCGAACAGCGCGGCGAGCGCGGGGACGGGCTCCGCGACCGCGGGGACGGGGTCCGCGGCCTCGGGCACATCCGCCGTCGTCGGCGCGGTCGTCCTGGTCAGGGTGACGGCGCAGGCCTTGAACCCGGGCTGGAAGGAGACGGGGTCGACGGCGTCGTGGGTGACGGCGTTGATGCTGACGTACTCGCCGAACAGGTCGTTCCAGTGGAAGGGGGCGAAGCAGTTCCCGGGCAGGACCCGGTCGGTGACGACGGCGGGCAGGACGGCGCGCCCGCGACGGGACGCGATCTCCACGTGGTCGCCCTCCGCGATCCCGAGGCCCTCCGCGTCCCCGGGGTGGATCTCGACGAACGGGCCCGGGTGGAGCCTGGCCAGCTTCGGGACCTTGCCGGTCCTCGTCATGGTGTGCCACTGGTGCGGAAGGCGACCGGTGTTGAGGACGAACGGGTAGTCGTCGTCCGGCAGTTCGGCGGCCGGCAGGTGCGGGCGGGCGAAGAAGCGGGCGCGGCCGCCCGGGGTCGGGAAGGCGAGGCGCGGACGGGTGCCGTCGGCGCGCTCCAGGAGGGTCTGGCTGACGCCGTCGTTGAGGTACCGGATCGGGTTGCGGTCGGGTCCTCCGGCCGCGGGGGCCGGCCACTGGACCGGCGCGGCGCGCAGCCGTTCGTACGAGACGCCCCGCAGGTCCCAGCCGGTCGCGGGGTTCCACGCCTGCTTGAGCTCCTCGAAGACCTCCTCGGCGGAGGAGTACGCGAAGGCGTCGGCGAACCCCATGGCGCGGGCGACCCGGGCGATCAGCTCCCAGTCGGGCAGCGCCTGCCCCGGCGGGTCGACGACCCCCTGGACGAGGGTGAGGTTCCGCTCGGAGTTGACCAGGACGCCGTCGGACTCCGCCCACAGTGTCGCCGGGAGGAGGACGTCGGCGTACGCGTTGGTCTCCGTCTCGGTGAACACGTCCTGGGCGACGACGAGTTCGGCGGCCTCCAGGCCGGCGATGACCGTCTTCCGGTTGGCGACGGAGGCGACCGGGTTGGTGCAGATGATCCAGCAGGCCTTGATCTCGCCCGCGGCCATCCGCTCGAACATCTCGACGGTGCCGCTTCCCGCCTCCGTGCGCAGCGAGCCCTCCGGCATGTCCCACAGCCGCTCCACGAACGCCCGCTCCTCGTCGACGAGGACCGACCGCTGCCCGGGCAGACCGGGCCCCATGTAGCCCATCTCGCGCCCGCCCATGGCGTTGGGCTGGCCGGTCAGCGAGAAGGGGCCCGCCCCGGGGCGGCAGATGGCGCCGGTGGCGAGGTGCAGGTTCACCAGGGCGTTGGTGTTCCAGGTGCCGTGCGTGGACTGGTTCAGCCCCATGGTCCAGCAGCTCGTCCAGGCACCGGCCTCGCCGATCCACCGGGCGGCCTCCCGGATGTCGGCCTCGGCGAGCCCGGTGATCTCCGCGACACGATGCGGTGGATGGTCGGCGAGGAGCCCGGGCAGCTGCTCCCAGCCCTCGGTGAACTCGGCGATGAACTCCTCGTCGGTGTGACCGTTCTCGACGAGCAGGTGCAGCAGGCCGTTGAGGAGCGCCAGGTCGGTGCCGGGTCTGAGCGGCAGGTGGAGGTCCGCCTTGTCGGCGGTGGCGCTGCGGCGCGGGTCGACGACGATCAATTTGGCGCCGGCCTTGACCCGCTCCATCATCCGCAGGAACAGGATCGGGTGGCAGTCCGCCATGTTGGAGCCGACCACGAGGAACACGTCCGCGTGGTCGAAGTCCTGGTACGAGCCGGGAGGGCCGTCCGCGC
This sequence comes from Streptomyces nymphaeiformis, assembly GCF_014203895.1. GTDB lineage: Bacteria > Actinomycetota > Actinomycetes > Streptomycetales > Streptomycetaceae > Streptomyces > Streptomyces nymphaeiformis. Next base: position 25,127 of record NZ_JACHJY010000008.1, read on the forward strand.
CCAGCGACAGCTTGTAGCCGGACCCGGCGGAGGCCATGCAGAGCCGGGAGTTCGACTCGATCCTGCTGGTGCGGACGAAGCCCTTGGCCAGCTTGTTCGCCAGGTACTGCGCCTCCAGGGACATCTGCCCCGACACGTAGAAGGCCAGCGCGTCGGGACCGTGCTCGTCCACGACCCGCTTCAGCCGGGCGGCGACCGACGCGATCGCCTCGTCCACGTCCGTCTCGACCGGCTGCGCGCCCCGCTCGGGCCGTACGAGTGCCTTCTCGGCCCGCCCGGGCGCGGCCAGCATGTCCGCGCTGGTCGCCCCCTTGGTGCAGAGGCGGCCCGCGTTGGCGGGGTGTGCCCGGTCCCCGGTCGCCTTCACCGCGAGGCGGCGGCCGGTGGCGGGGTCACGGCGTACGTCCAGGACGATCCCGCAGCCGACCCCGCAGTAGGAGCAGACGGTGCGGACGCTGCCGTCGCCCACGTCCGCGTTCGAGTCAGGTCCCACCGAAATCCCACCTCACGGTGCGCGTACCGTCCAGAGCCGGGCCCGGTCCGCCGCGGCGGAACAGGCCCGTGAACAGCACCGTAGGAAGATCGAATTTCGGTCCGTCACACCTCGGAGGCCCCCGGCGTTACACCCGCCGCACGCACCGGCCCGGCCGGGTGTGAGATCGCGCGGCGGCTCAGCCGACGTGGACGCGGGGGCGGAGGTCGCGGTCGGGTTCGGCCTCGCGGAGGATCTCGCGGGTGGTGGGGGCGACCTCGCCGCGGCCGAGGAGGAAGAAGCGGAAGAAGTTGGCGAAGGGGTTGCCCTCGGTCCACTCGAAGTAGATGTGCGGGCGGACCCCGGTGAGGTCGCGGGCGTGGAGCAGGAGGGCGGCCAGCGCGTTGGGGACGGAGGACGACTCGACCGTGAGGACGCGGTAGCGCTCGTGCAGGACCTCGCCGCGCACGGTCAGGCCCGCCTCGAACTCGGACGGGTCGGTGACGGTGACCTCGATGAAGACGAAGTCCTCCGTGGTCGGCAGATCGTTGTCGGCGCGGATCTGCTCGATCTTGTCGCGGTACTCGACGATGTCCCGCTTGTCCGGTTCGTTGGCGATGAAGCGGGGGGTGCGGCGGGAGATGTCCTGGATGAAGCGCTCGGCCATGGCGTCGAGCTCGATGTGGGTGACGCGGAGTTCGAAGGCGCGGCCGAGGCGGGAGAGGAGGGAGATGAGGATGATGCCGGCGATGAAGCAGGCACCGATCTTCACGCCGTCGGGGCGTTCGATGATGTTGACGACGGTGGTGTAGAGGAAGACCAGGGAGATGGCGCCGAAGCCGATGGTCCAGTTCTTCTGGCGGGCCTTGCGGGCGGCGATGGTCACGGCGATGGCCGCCGAGGAGATCAGGACCAGGACGCCGGTGGCGTACGCGCCGCCCTGGGCGTCGACACTGGCGTCGAAGATCCAGGTCACCAGGAAGGCGACCAGGGTGAAGACGATGACCATGGGGCGTACGGCGCGGGCCCAGTGGGGTGCCATGCCGTACTTCGGCAGATAGCGGGGCATGAGGTTGAGCAGCCCGGCCATGGCGGAGGCACCCGCGAACCAGAGGATGGCGATCGTCGAGATGTCGTAGACGGTGCCGAAGGTGTTGCCCAGGTACTCGTGGGCGAGGTAGGCCAGCGCGCGTCCGTTGGCGCTGCCGCCGGGCTCGAACTCCTTCGCCGGGATCAGCACGGTCGTGATGAAGCTGGTGCAGATCAGGAAGACGCTCATGATCAGCGCGGCCGTGGTGAGGAGCTTCTTCGTGCCCCGGATGCGGCCCGTGGGCTCGGCCTCCGTGTCGTCCGGATCGCCCTGGACGTGCGGCATGACGGCGACGCCGGTCTCGAAGCCGGAGAGCCCCAGCGCGAGCTTCGGGAAGACGAGCAGGGCGACTCCGACCACGGCGAAGACGTTGCCGTGTTCGGCGGTCAGGGCGGTGGTCCAGTCGGTGACCACGTGGCCCTCGGTGATGACGTGCCACAGGCCGGTGACCACGACGACCGCGTTCAGGGCGAGGTAGATCCCGACGAGGACGACGGCGACGCCGATGGCCTCCAGGAAGCCCTTGAGGAACACCGCGCCGAGCAGGGCGATCAGCACGAGCGTGATGATCATCTGCTTGTCGTGCAGCGCCTCGTCGAGATGGGGGTTCTCGACGAGGTGGGTGGAGGCGTCGGCGGCCGACAGGGTGATGGTGATGAGGAAGTCGGTCGCGGCGAAGCCGAGGAGGGTGAGGACGAACAGCTTGCCCTTCCAGAACGACAGCAGCCGGGAGAGCATCGCGATCGATCCCTCGCCGTGCGGGCTCTCCTCCGACACGCGCCGGTAGACCGGCAGCGCGCCGGCCAGCGTCACGATCACCAGGACGATGGTCGCGATGGGGGAGACGAGCCCCGCGGCGAGGGCGGCGATGCCGGGCTGGTAGCCGAGGGTGGAGAAGTAGTCGACGCCGGTCAGGCACATCACCCGCCACCAGCGCTGGCCCTTGTGTCCGGCGTCCGGCTCCGGTTCCTTGGGCCGGGAGGGCTTGCCCTTCCCCATGTCGGAGAGGCCCTCCAGCATCCACGCGCGCAAGCGTCCGGAGCGGGCGTCGTTCGTGGCGGCCATCGGATGTCCCTGAGGTGTGGGCGGGTGTCGACGCGGCCGGTCGACCCGGCTGTCGGCTCCCGGCCGCCGGATGGACGGCCGCGCAAGCCTGAACAGCACATATGCCCCGGATCCCCGGGTCACGTGTCACGGAGGCGGCAAGATCCCCCTCTCGGACGCCGTCCTCGTACGGAACGCCTGATGCCCGCCGGCCTCAGCGGCTGCCGAAGGCCTGCGTCCAGTAGGGGCCGCCGGAGGTGTGGATCCCGATGCCGATCTCCTTGAAACCGCAGTTCAGGATGTTCGCCCGGTGGCCGGGGCTGTTCATCCACGACTCCATCACCTGCGCCGCGGTGGTCTGGCCCTTCGCGATGTTCTCGCCGTACGACGACCACGCGTACCCGGCGGCCGTGATCCGCTCGCCGGGCCCGTCGCCGTCGGGGTTGGTGTGGTCGAAGAAGTTCCGCGCGGCCATGTCGTCGGAGTGGCCCTGGGCGGCCTTGGTGAGCAGGGAGTTCTCGGTCAGCGGCCCGCAGCCCGCCTTGGCGCGCTCCGAGTTCACCAGGCTGATCACCTGCTGCGCGGTGGAACCGGAACCGGAGCCGGAGCCGCTGCTCGTGCTGGTGGGCCGGGGCGCGGGTGCGGTCGCGGACGCGGTCGTACGCGTCGGGCGGGGCGGTGCCGGCGGCGAGGTGCGGGTGGCGGTCGGCGTGGGGCGCGACGGTTTGGGGGTCTTGCGGGGGGTCTTGGACGGCGACGGCGGAGGGGTGGCCGAGGAGGAGGTCGCCACCGGGGCCGTGGTGGTCTCCTGCGGGGTGGGCAGGCCGGTGTCGGTCGTCGTGGCGAGGGTCGTGTCCCTGGTCCCCGTGCCCCCCTCGGGGCCGGTGGTCAGCAGGAACGCGCCGCCGGCGACCGTCACCACGGCTATGCCCGCGGCGACGACGGCGCGCCTGCGGCCCCGCTGCTGCCGGCGCCGACGGCGGGTGGCGCGGGTGCTCCGGGCGCCACGGCCGGCGGACGCTCCCCCCGGCCCGGACCCGGACCCGGCTCCCTCCCTGGGGCGGGGTGAGGTGAGCGGAGCGCTCGTGGTCGTGGCCGCCGCTGTCTCGAAACCGGCCGTCTCGGCCCCGGTCGTCCCGAAGCCCGCCCGCTCGCGGACATGGGCGAGGAGCAGCGCGGCCGGGGGCACCAGGAGGAGTCCGGCGAGCAGGCCCTCCGCCGGTACGAGCCCGCTCCACATCCCGGCGCAGTACGCGCACGCGCGCGCGTGCCGGGCGATGCGCTTGCGCCACAGGGCGGACGGGTGGCCGTCCCAGGTGCCGGTCTCGTACCGCAGCGTCTCGCAGGCCGGGTTCTGCGACAGCGCCCGCACGACGACCCGCGCGGTCTCCAGCCGTTCCTTCATCCGCTGGACCCGCACCGCGGTGTGCTGCGGGGACAGCTGAAGCGCGGCCGCCACCTCGTGCCGGCTCAGCTCGCCGGCGCATTCCAGCCACCACAGGGACAGCAGGTCCCGGTCGTCCGGCTCCAGCCAGCGGGTCGCCTCGGCGGTCTCGCGCCGCTGGCCGGACAGGTTGAGCCGGACCACGGCCAGCTCGACGAAATCGGACCCCGGCTGCGGGATCTCGCGGGCGTCCTCGAGACCGCCCGCGGGGAAGCCCGCCTGCTGCTGCCGGTGCCAGTGGGCGCGCACGCCGTTCATGGTGATGGCGACCAGCCAGGACCGGAAACTGTCCGGGGACCGCAGGTCGCCGAGTCCGGCGAGCGCCCGCAGCATCGTCTCCTGCACGACGTCGTCGACGTCGTGGTGCCCGTTCATCGCCCGGCCCACGATGTTGTAGACCAGCGGCAGGTGGAGCGCGATGAGCCGGTCCTGCGCCCGCGGATCCCCGCTCTGTGCCGCCCTGACCAGTTCCGTACCGTGCTGTGCGCCCATGCCTCGAATCACCCTGCCTGTTCCCGCTGTCGTCGACGGCCAACACGAGGGGAGATCACCGGGAGCGGGCCCGATAACAGGAATCGGCGGAGGAGATCCGGAATCCTCGTCGGCCGGACGGAACCGTACGCCCTCCCGTACGGGAGGCCAGCGCGGGGTCCCGGACTTCGTGGGATCTGCCAGTACGGAGTACCGCGGCCGTCCGGCAAGACTGCCGAGGCGCGACTGATCATCAGGAGCACGACCGAGCACGGGGAGGGCAGCGCGATGAGCGTGCAGCTGTACGACGAGATCGGTGAGGCGTTCGAGGGGTTCAAGTCCCTGCCGCTGACGAAGTACGGGGAGGTGCCCAGCTTCCTGGCCATGGTCGGTGACGTACGGGGCAGGTCGGTGCTCGACCTCGCCTCCGGCACCGGCTTCTACAGCAGGGAGCTCAAGCGGCGCGGGGCCTCCGAGGTGCTCGGCATCGACATCTCCGGCGAGATGGTCGCCGCCGCGCGGGCGTTCGAGGAGAGTGAGCCGCTGGGCGTGCGCTACGAGGTGGGCGACGTGGTCGAGCTGCGCGAGCTCGACGAGCCCTTCGACCTCGCGCTGGGCGTCCAGCTGCTCAACTACGCCCCGGACGTCGCGGCCATGGAGCGGATGTGCCGCAACGTGCACCGCGGCCTGAAGCCCGGGGGCGAGTTCTTCGTGCTCGCCCAGAAGCCCGACTACCGCTTCGACGGGCCGTCCCTGGAGAAGTACGGCTTCCTCTGCGAGGCGACCGGCGAGGAGATCGAGACCGGGCCGCGCGTCCGGATCACGGCGCTGCTCGACCCGCCGGTCTCGTTCGTGGGCGCCTGTCCGCGCCGCGAGGTCTACGAGGGGTCCCTGCGGGCGGCCGGTTTCAGCGAGCTGACCTGGGTGCCGCTCGAGGTGTCCGAGGCCGGCGTCCGCGAGTACGGCGCGGACTTCTGGGCGGACTGCCTCGCCAACCCGCCCTTCGAGCTCCTGCGCTGCCGCGCCTGACGACCGGCCGGCTCCCCGGGGCACGCGCGCGCGTGCCCCGGGGAGCCCGAACGGCCGTGTCCGGATGCCTCCGGCGCCGGGAGGGGTCAGGCTGGTACCCCGGACGAGGCAGGGGAGAGGACGGCATGGAAGGGTCAGGCCCCGCAGGGAGCCCGGCCGCGCGGCTGCTGGCCCGACTGGCCCTGCTCGCGGCCGTCGGTTCACTGGTCGTACTCCTCCTCGCGGTGGGGGACGGCGGCCTGGTCGTGGTCGTGGCAGGATTCCTGGGCCTCGTCCTCTGCGCCGCCGGCATCTGGTGGTTCGTCGCCCACCGCGGGGTGACGCGCCTCTTCGGGGCGCTTCTCGCGGTCGCCGCACCCGTCGGCGTCTTCGTCCTCTTCGCGTACGAGGGAGTGTGGCTGCTCGCGCTGTTCCTGGTCCTGTGCTGGGCCGCGGCCCTGGCCTGCGCGCGGCAGGCGCTGCGCAGATCGCGCCCGGAGCGGTCGAAACGGGCGGCGGTCGCGGCGCCCCCGCCGAGGCGACCGGTCCTGATCATGAACCCGAAGTCCGGGGGCGGGAAGGTCGGCCGCTTCGGACTGGTCGAGCGGGCGGAGGCGCTCGGCGCCCGGGTGATCCTGCTCGACCCGTCCGTCCACGCCGACGTCGCCGCACTGGCCCGCGGGGCGGTGGCCGAGGGCGCGGACCTGCTCGGCGTCGCGGGCGGCGACGGCACCCAGGCCCTGGTCGCGGCCGTCGCCGCCGAGCACGACCTGCCGTTCCTGGTCGTGTCGGCCGGCACCCGCAACCACTTCGCCATGGACCTCGGCCTCGACCGCACCGACCCGTCCCGCTGCCTCGACGCGCTGACCGACGGCGAGGAGCTCCGCATCGACCTCGGCGACGTCGCCGGCCGGCCCTTCGTCAACACCGTCTCCTTCGGGGTGTACGCCGACGTCGTCCAGCGCCCCGAGTACCGCGACGACAAGGCGGGCACGATCCTCACCGTCATGCCGGACCTGCTGCTCGGCGAGGGCGTGCGACGGCTCGACGCACGGGTCGACGACACCACGCTCTCGTCCCAGCAGGCCCTGCTCGTCAGCAACAACCCGTACGTCTCGCCCGACGAACTCAGCGGAGCCGGCCGCCGGCCCAGCCTCGACGACGGCGAGCTGGGGGTGCTCGGGATCAAGGTGGAGGACGCGGCCCAGGCCGCCGACCTGGCCGTACGGGGCTCACAGTCCACGGGCCTCACCGTCCTGACCGCACACCGCGTCGAGGTGGACTCCGACATGGAGGAGATCCCCGTGGCGGTCGACGGCGAGGCGCTGCGGATGCCGACGCCGGTCGTGTGCACGCTGCGCCCCGGCGCCCTGCGCGTCCTCGTCCCCCGCGACCGCCCGGGCGTCCCCGCACCGGTGCCGGCCGTGCGGTGGCGCCGGATCTTCGACCTCGCGTTCGGCCGCACGGAGCGGCCCGCCGGGTCCTCTCCGTGACGGAACCCGAACCGGCCTCCCGGCACCGCCGGAACCGCTGGCTCTCCGAGCGCCGCCGGGGGTCGGTCAGCGGGCTCGTCGCCGTGGGAACGGCGGCGCTCCTCCTCGTCCTCGACAGCAGCGGGGCCGGCGTCTCCGGGGCGGACGTCTGCGTACTGCTGCTGCTCACCTACCTCTTGCCGTACCTCGTGCTCACCGTGGTCGCCTTCTCCACCGCGTCCCCGGAACGGGTCCGCGCCTGGGCCGACCGCGAGTCGCGGGGCACGGTGCTCCAGCGGTACGTGTACGGCACGGCGCCCGGGCCGGGGGTGTCGATCCTCATCTCGGCCGCCGCGCTCGGGGTGGCCGTGGTGTGGCGGCCCGGGCACATCGGCACCACGCTCGAACCGGTCGGCCGGGCCGTGGTGGCGCTCGTCCTGGTCGCCCTCGCCTGGATCTGCGTGGCCGTGTCCTTCGCGGTCGCCTTCCAGGCCGACAACCTCGTGGAGGACCAGCGGGCACTGGAGTTCCCCGACGAGGAGAACCCGGCCTGGGCCGACTACGTGTACTTCGCCCTCTCGGTCATGACGACCTTCGGCACGACCGACGTCAACGTGACGTCCCGGGAGATGCGCCGGACCGTGGCGGTCAACGCGTGCATCGCGTTCGTGTTCAACACCGTCACGGTCGCGAGCCTGGTCTCCGCCCTGGACAGCATCTGACGGCCCGGAGCTCAAGAGGAGGGGAAGGGCCCGAGGATCAGGAGGCGGGGAACGGCCGCTGGTTCCAGCCCGCGACCACCGGCAGCCCGTGCTCCGTCGAAAGGCGTCCGACCGTCGCCGTCGTCAGGAGGAACAGCCGCCCGTCGGCCGCAGGCAGCCCCAGGTAGCGGGCGGTGAGGACCCGCAGCAGATGCGCGTGCGCCACCACCACGCCGTCCCGCCCGGAGTCGGAGCCCGCGAGGACGGGCGCGACGCGGGCCAGGACCCGGTCGGCCCGCCGCCCCACGTCCCCGGCGGACTCGCCCGGGCGCCCGTCGGGATGCGGAGGCACGCCGTCGCGCCACAGCGACCAGTCCGGCCGGTCCTCCTGGATGCGGGCGGTGGTCAGCCCCTCGTACCCGCCGTAGTCCCACTCGCACAGGTCCTCGTCGGCCTCCGCGCCCCGCAGCCCGGCCAGCTCGGCCGTCCTCCGGGCCCGCCGCAGCGGACTGGTGAGCACGAAGGCGAACGACCGGCCGGAGAAGTACGGCGCGAGCGAACGCGCCTCCGCCTCACCGTCCGGGGTGAGCGGCAGATCGGTCCGTCCGGTGTGCCGCCCGGCGGCACTCCACTCCGTCTCCCCGTGACGGATCAGGAGGAGGTCACCCATGACTCACCGCTCCTTCCTCTCCGGCTTCCTCGGCAGCTTCCCGAGGACGACATACTGGCCCACGCACGCCCGTCTCCCGCGGCACCGCGCCCGCTTGCCCGCGCGCGGTCGAGGTGGGTCCATGGAACGAGGGAGGACGTCATGAGCAGCTCCGGGACGACCCGCATCACGGTGCTGACCGTGCCCGACTGCCCGAACGCCCGACTGGTCCGCGAGCGGATCACCGCAGCGCTCCGGGGGCGGACGGTGCCCGTCGAGTGGATCGAGGTGGCGGACGAGGACGAGGCCGTCCGGCAAGGGATGACCGGCTCGCCCACGCTCCTCCTCGACGGCACCGACCCGTTCGCCCCGCCCGGCTCCGTACCGAGCCTGTCCTGCCGGATCTACCGCCACGCCGACGGCACGGTCGACGGCGCCCCGGCGGTCGTCGACCTGCGGAGGCTCCTGGCCTGAGGCGCCCGCATGGAAGCGCGCGTCGGGCGCGGCGCGGATCGTCCTCCTACCCGGCACGCCGCCCCCTCGGGGAAGTCGGCTTCGAGAAGGGCCGGCACGACGTCCCCGCGCGTCAGGAACGCGTGAAGAGTGGGCGTACGGGCGCAAAGATCCCGCCAGGAACGGCGGAGGCCGTTCCGGCCGGGGCGCACGCTGAGCGGACCTGAGTCCGAAGGAGTCCGCCCGCATGACGACCGCCCCGACCGCCGAGAAGGACGCCCTTCCCGGCGCCGAAGAGCCTCCCGATACCGGCGCGCGGCACAAGCTGACCGCCGTCACCGGTCTCGCCGCGCTGTCGCTCGACGCGATGGCCTCCGTGGCGTACGGCCCCGAGGCGATCGTCCTCGTCCTGGCCGCCGCCGGCGGTCACGGCCTCGGCTTCACGCTGCCGGTCACGCTCGCCATCGCCGGTCTGCTCGCGGTGCTCGTCGCCTCGTACCGGCAGGTCATCGCCGCCTTCCCGGACGGCGGCGGCTCCTACGCCGTCGCCAGGACGCACCTCGGCCGCCGCACCAGCCTCGTGGCGGCCGGCTCCCTCGTCCTGGACTACGTGCTCAACGTGGCCGTCGCCGTCACGGCCGGCGTCGCCGCCCTCACCTCCGCCTTCCCCGGCCTCTACGACGACCGGCTGTGGATCTGCCTCGCCGTCCTCGTCCTCGTCACGGCCGTCAACCTGCGCGGCATCGTCGACTCGGCCCGCGCCTTCATCGTCCCCACCGCCGTGTTCGTCGGCGCGATCCTGGCCCTGATCGTGGCCGGCCTCTTCCGCGACGCCCCGGTCTCGACCGAGGCCTCGGCCGGGCACGCCTCGGTCCTGGCGGACAACGCCACCACCGTCGGCGCCCTGCTCCTGCTGAAGGCGTTCGCGTCCGGCTGCTCGGCGCTCACCGGCGTCGAGGCCATCGCCAACGCCGTGCCGTCGTTCCGCGCCCCCGCCGCCCGGCGGGCGATGCGCGCGGAGGTCGCGCTCGGCGCACTGCTCGGTGTGATGCTGATCGGCCTGTCGGTACTGATCTCCCGCTTCGGCCTCCAGCCGGTCGAGGGCGTCACCGTCCTCGCCCAGCTCGCCGACGCCTCCCTCGGCCACAACGCCGCTTTCTACGTCGTCCAGTTCGCGACCATGGTGCTGCTCGCCCTGTCGGCGAACACCTCGTTCGGCGGCCTGCCCGTCCTGCTGAAGCTGCTGGCCCGTGACAACTACGTCCCGCACGTCTTCGGCCTCAAGGCCGACCGGCAGGTGCACCGGCACGGAGTGGTGTGGCTCGCCGTCGTCTCCGCCGCCCTGCTCGTCTTCTCCGGCGGCGACACCAACACCCTCGTCCCGCTCTTCGCGATCGGCGTCTTCATCGGCTTCACCCTCGCCCAGACCGGCATGGTCCTGCACTGGCGGGCACGCCGGCAGTGGGGCAAGGCCCTGCTCAACGGCCTGGGCGCGCTGCTCACGGGGGTGTCCGCGGTCGTCGTCACCGCTGCCAAGTTCCACGACGGCGCCTGGCTGATCGTGATCGCCCTGCCCGTCCTCGTCCTGGCCTTCGAAGCCGTCCACCGGGCGTACGGCAGGCTGGACGAGCGCCTGGGCATCGGCCGGATCCCCGAGGCCCCGCACCGCGAGCGCTCGCTCGTCCTGGTCCCGGTCTCCTCGCTCACCCGGCTCACCAGCGAGGCCCTCACCGCCGCCGTCTCCCTCGGCGACGAGGTCCGCGCGGTCACCGTCTGCCACCCGGACCCGGAGGACCGGGCCCAGACCGAGGCACTGGAGCGGGACTGGGCGCTCTGGAACCCCGGTGTGCCTCTGGTCCGGCTCCCCTCCGAGCGGCGCTCCCTCGGCCGGCCGATCACCGCGTACGTCCGCGCACTGCGCGAGACCGAGCCGGACACCCGGGTCACCGTGCTCGTACCGGAGGCGGAGCCGGAACACCTGTGGCAGCGGCTGCTGCAGAACCAGCGGGGCGCGGTCGTCGCCCACGCCGTACGCCGGGACACGGACGCCGTGATCTGCCGGCTGAGGTTCCGGCTCGGGGCCCGCTGAGGCCTGTCCGGCAGATCGAGCGCTCTCTCTCGGCGTCTCCTGCCATGCCTCTGGGCCGGCCCGTCACCTGACCCGGTCGTTTCGCGGACACGAACGAGACAGGCAAGTACGTCTTGACGGTTTCGAAGTGTCAAGGCGTACTTGCCTGACGGCTCTCCCGGACTTGGACGATCTCATCGCGGAAGTCGACCGGAAGTGCGACACCGCACACCGCCCCGGCGGACAGGAACAGCCCGACCGGCTCGCCCTGCTCACCGTCGCCGCCCAACTCGCCGGCCAACTCCAGGAACTGGCAGACGACTTGGTCGAGGACTACGTCGAACACTGCCGGATGCACGGCAACTCGTGGACCGACATCGGCACTGCCCTGGGCGTGACCCGGCAAGCGGTCCAGCAACGTTTCCGCGCCCCGCACAAGCGCTACAGCCCCGAGGCCATGACCGATGACCTCCGCCGGGCGATGATCCACGTCAAGCAGGCGGCGGTGCGCCACAGCAACAACTACATCGGCACCGAGCACCTGCTCTGGGGCCTGACCGCGGAGGACAACAGCGCCCCCCGCCTCCTGCGGGCCGCCGGCGTCTCACCGGACACCGTCCACCGATCCGTCGGAAGCCGGCTGTGCATGGGAGCGTCCCAGGCGGCCGAACGGATCGCCTGGACTCCCTACTCCCGCAGGGCCATCGACATCGCGGAGGCGCGGTCCCGGCGGAACGGCTCCGACCACATCCGCTGCGACGACCTGCTGATCGGCCTCGCCGAGATCGGCCGCGGAGTCGCCGCCGACGTCCTGACCGAGGCCGGCTTCGACCCGGCCGCCCTCGGCCCGACACCCGACGGCGCCTGAACCTTTCACGGTCCCGGCATCCCCTGCTCCCCGCCGTGCGGGAGCAGGGGATGCCCTGTCAGGCCGTCTTCGCCAGCTGTGCCCCGAAGCCGTCGAGGATCGCGTCCAGGCCGAACTCGAAGGTGCGGTCGGGGGCCGCGCTGTACCCGGTCGCGGCGGCGTCGTCCAGGCGTTCGCGGAGCCTGGGGAAGGCCATGGCGACCTCGGCGGCCGCCGCCATGGCGGCGGCGAGCTCCTTCTCCGGGTCCCCGCTCTTGCCCAGGCGCCGGGTCAGCGAGACCTGGGCCGCGCCGCCGAGCGCGCTGCCGAGCACGTGGACGAAGACGGTGGCGGCCGCCCGGTCGGCGTCGGCGGGGGAGAAGCCGGCCTTCTCGTAGAGGGCGAGGCTGTGGTCGTCGTGCCGTGACTTGCCGGGGCCGTAGAGCAGGTGGCTGCCGAAGGCCTGGCCGAGCCACGGATGCCGGGTGAGCATCGCGTGCATGCTCCCGGCCATGGCGGCCGCCGCCGCCCGCCAGCCCATCGCGTCGAGGTCGGGCAGCTCGACCTCGCTCCAGACCGCGTCGCCGGCCAGCCGCACCAGCTCGTCCTTGGTCTTGATGTGCCAGTAGACGGCGGTGGCGGCGGTGCCGAGCCGCGCGCCCAGGCTGCGCATGTTGAGTCCGTCGAGCCCTTCGTCGTCGAGGAGCTCGATCGCGGCGCGGACGATCTGGTCGGGGGTGAGGGTGTTCCTGGCCATGCCCGCACCCTACTTGAACTTAGTACTTGAACTTAGTGAAGTTGCGGGCCTACAGTGCTCTTGCACTTAGTTCAAGAAGCCGGTCCGAACCGAGTCCCAGGGGAGCTCCGTCATGCAGCAGCACGAGCAGCACGAGCAGCACGAGCAGAACGACGAGAACGACTTCGCGGCGATCGTCGCGGCCCTCGTCGCGGAGCACGGCGTGCCCGGCGCGTCCGTCGGAATCCTGGCCGACGGCCGGACGACCCTCGTGAACCACGGGGTCACCAGCCTCGCCCACCCGCGCCCGGTCGACGAGCACACCGTCTTCCACCTGGCGTCGATCTCCAAGACCTTCACCGCGACCGCCCTGCTCCGCCTGGTCGAGCAGGGCCGGGTCGAGCTCGACGCCCCGGTCCGGCGCTACGTCCCCGAGCTCGTCCTCGCCGACGAGGAGGCCGCCGAGCGGATCACCGTCCTCAACCTGCTCAACCACACCGCGGGCCTGGACTGGAACCTCATCGACCCGGAGGACGAGGACGGCTCCCTCGCCGCGTTCGTCGCCAAGCTGGACCGGCTCCCACTGATCGCCCGACCCGGCGCCCGCGCCTCGTACAGCCAGGCCGGCTACAACATGGCCGGGCGGATCGTCGAGAACGTCACCGGCCGGAGCTTCGAGCAGGCCGTGACCGCCCTCGTCCTGGAGCCGCTCGGCCTCACGGACACCGTCTTCGACGTGGACGACGTCATGGTCCGGCCGTTCGCCCTGGGCCACGTCCACGGAGAGGACGGCGAGCTGAAGGCGGCTCGCCCCTGGAAGGCCTTCCGCGCAGGCACCCGCGGCGACAACCCCGGCGGCGGCATCGCCTCCACCACGGCCGACCTCCTCGCCTGGGCCCGCTTCCACCTGGGCGACGGCGACGGCCTGCTGCGCACCGACACCCTGCACGCCATGCGCGACGAGACGGCGAAGCTGCGCGGCAGCACGATGGGCGACGGCTTCGGCATCTGCTGGTTCCGCCGCCCCGTCGACGGCGTCCGCACCATCGGCCACGGCGGATCCGGCAACGGGCAGTACGCCGAGCTGCACCTCGCGCCCGAGCACGACTTCGCCGTCGTGTCCCTCGCCAACAGCGAGGAGGGCTACCTCTTCAACCAGGCCGTCGTCCGGGCCGCCTTCGAGCACTTCCTCGGCCTGGTCGAGAAGGACCCCGAGCCCGTGCCGTACGACGAGTCCAAGGCCCGCGAGGTCGTCGGGCGCTACGAGATCGACGCCATGAACCTCGACATCGCCACCGACGGTGCGCGGCTCACGCTCGCCGTGGAGATCAAGCCGGAGCTCCGCCAGGCCTCGGACGCGGACATGCCGCCGGACATCGCCCCCGCCGCCATGGGCTTCCTGCCCGGCGACGGCGACGAGTACGTCCTCACCGAGGGCACCCTCGCGGGCCAGCGCGGCTTCTTCACCCGCGACGCCGACGGACGCGTCACCGGGGTCGACCTGGGCGGCCGCCTCTTCGCCCGGGCCGGTGCCTAGTCAGCCGACGTGGACGCGGGGGCGGAGGTCGCGGTCGGGTTCGGCCTCGCGGAGGATCTCGCGGGTGGTGGGGGCGACCTCGCCGCGGCCGAGGAGGAAGAAGCGGAAGAAGTTGGCGAAGGGGTTGCCCTCGGTCCACTCGAAGTAGATGTGCGGGCGGACCCCGGTGAGGTCGCGGGCGTGGAGCAGCAGGGCCGCGAGGGCGTTGGGGATCGAGGAGGACTCGACGGTCAGCACGCGGAAGCGGTCGTGGAGGACCTCGCCCTTCACGGTCAGGCCGGACTCGAACTCGGACGGGTCGGTGACGGTGACCTCGACGAAGACGAAGTCCTCGGCGCCGGGGATGTCGTTGTCGGCGCGGATCTGGTCCTTCTTGGCCCGGTACTCGTCGGCGTCGCGGGCGCCGGGCTCGTTGGCGATGAAGCGGGGGGTGCGGCGGGAGATGTCCTGGATGAAGCGCTCGGCCATCTCGTCGAGTTCGACGTGGGTGACGCGGAGTTCGAAGGCGCGGCCGAGGCGGGACAGGAGCGAGATCAGGATGATGCCGGCGATGAAGCAGGCACCGATCTTCACGCCGTCGGGACGTTCGATGATGTTGACGACGGTGGTGTAGAGGAAGACCACCGAGATGGCGCCGAAGCCGATGGTCCAGCCCTTCTGCCCCGCCTTGCGGGCGGCGATGGTCACGGCGATGGCCGCCGAGGAGATCAGGACCAGGACGCCGGTGGCGTAGGCGCCGCCCTGGGCGTCGACGTCCGCGTCGAAGATCCACGTGACGAGGAAGGCGACCAGGGTGAAGACGATGACCATGGGGCGTACGGCGCGGGCCCAGTGGGGTGCCATGCCGTACTTCGGCAGATAGCGGGGCATGAGGTTGAGCAGCCCGGCCATGGCGGAGGCACCCGCGAACCAGAGGATGGCGATCGTCGAGATGTCGTAGACGGTGCCGAAGGTGTTGCCCAGGTACTCGTGGGCGAGGTAGGCCAGCGCGCGTCCGTTGGCCTTGCCGCCGGACTCGAACTCCTTCGCCGGGATCAGCACCGTGGTGATGAAGCTGGTGCAGATCAGGAAGACGCTCATGATCAGCGCGGCCGTGGTGAGGAGCTTCTTCGTGTCCCGGATACGGCCGGTCGGCTTCTCCTCGGTGTCGCTCTCGTCGCCCTGGACGTGCGGCATGACCGCCACACCGGTCTCGAAACCGGACAGGCCGAGCGCCAGCTTCGGGAAGACCACCAGGGCCACCCCGATCATGGCAAAAACGTTTCCGTGCTGGGCCGTCAGCGCGGTGGTCCAGTCGGTGACGACGTGGCCCTCGGTGATCACGTGCCACAGCCCGTTCACCACGACCACCGCGTTCAGGGCGAGGTAGATCCCGACCAGGGCGACGGCGACGCCGATGGCCTCCAGGAAGCCCTTGAGGAACACCGCCCCGAGCAGGGCGATCAGCACGAGCGTGATGATCACCTGCTTGTCGTGCAGCGCCGACTCCAGGTGCGGGTTCTCCACCAGGTGGGTCGAGGCGTCCGCCGCCGACAGGGTGATCGTGATCAGGAAGTCCGTCGCCGCGAAGCCGAGGAGGGTGAGGACGAACAGCTTGCCCTTCCAGAACGACAGCAGCCGCGCCAGCATCGCGATCGAGCCTTCACCGCGCGGGCTCTCCTCCGCCACCCGCCGGTAGACCGGCAGTGCGCCGGCCAGGGTGACGATCACCAGGACGATGGTGGCGATGGGGGAGAGCAGGCCGGCGGCGAGGGCGGCGATGCCGGGCTGGTAGCCGAGGGTGGAGAAGTAGTCGACGCCGGTCAGGCACATCACCCGCCACCAGCGCTGGCCCTTGTGCCCGGCGTCCGGCTCCGGTTCCTTGGGCCGGGAGGGCTTGCCCTTCCCCATGTCGGAGAGGCCCTCCAGCATCCACGCGCGCAAGCGCCCGCTGCGCATGCGCGTATCGGTCGTGGTGGCCATGGGTGCTCCTGAGCTGTTCGGGTGAAGGTTTCGGCCATCGCACGGATGGCCGAGTCAGCGTAAGCACGCCGGGGCGCGTCGACCCGCCCGTAGGCGTCAGGGAAGCGTCAAGATCCCCCGGTGCGGGCGTCGGATGCCTCACACCCACGCGGCTTGCGCAGCCCCGGGCGGCGGCCGTGATCCCCGTATGCGTCAGGGATCCGTCTCATCAGGGATGCGTCAAGGACCCCTCCGTCCGACACCCCCGGCGCCGCGCCGGGCGGACTCTGGACGCAGGGGCCAGCCGCCAGGTTCTGCGAGGTGCGTCATGACGTTCCCGTCCTTCCCGACGTCCTCCGCCCGTGAAGCGTCCTCGGTCCGTGAAGCGTTCCCGGTCCGTGACGCATCCTCGGTCCGTGACGCGTTCGCGGTCCTCGCCGGTCTCGTCGGACCGTTCCTCGCGGCTCTCGTCCTGCTGCCGCTCCGTGCGAGCGTCACCCACACGAACCTCGCGCTGCTGTTCGTCGTCGTGGTCGTGGCGGTCTCCGCGCTCGGCAACCGGTTCGCCGGGGCGCTCGCGGCCCTCTCGGCCGCCGCGTGGTTCGACTTCTTCCACACCGAGCCGTACCAGAGCTTCCACATCCAGGACCGGGCCGACGTCGAGACGGCCGTCCTGCTCCTCGTCGTCGGCCTGATCGTGTCGCAGCTCGCCGCGCGCGGCCGGACCCTGGGCCGCGCCGCGCTCGCGGACGCCTCGCACCTGGAGCGGCTGCACGGCGTCACGCGCCTGGCCAGGCACAGCACCGACGCCGACGAGGTCGTCCAGCGGGTGCGACGGGAACTGGTCGACGTACTGGACCTCCAGGCGTGCCGCTTCGTGCACGGGGCCTCCACCGGCGCCCCGGCCCGCCTGGAGCCGGACGGGAGCGTGACGGTGCCCGGCTGGATCTGGGACCTCGAACGGCAGGGATGGCCGTACGAGGAGATCGAACTGCCCGCCGTCGTCCACGGGCGCTCCCGGGGCCGTTACGTGCTGACCCCCGCGCCCGGGGTCGTACCACCGCCTCTGGAAGCGCGGCTGGTGGCCGTCGACCTGGCGGTCCAGGCCGCCGCCGCGCTGGACGGCGACCCGGCGCCGGGTGCCGTGCGGCGGTGAACGCCGAGACCGTCGGCGGCCTCCCCGGCGCACTCGAGGAACCGGGCAAGGGCTGACGGTCCGGCTACCTCCTCGCTTCGCGTCGCGACAGCCGCTGCTGTTCCCGCTCGGCCCAGCGGCGGACCCGGTCGGGTTCCAGTGGGGTGCCGTGGCCGACGTGGAGGCGGGCGGGGTTCAGGGCGAGCATCTCGCGCAGGCTGGCGAGGTTGCGCAGGGGGTCGTCGTGGAAGGGAGGGTTGGCGGGTCGGCCCCGGACGAGACCGAAGAGGGAGTCGGCGACCAGGTCGCCGGCGACGAGGTCTCCTCGGTCGGTGAGGACGGAGACCGATCCGGCGGTGTGGCCGGGGGTGGGCATGATGCGCGCCGCGATCCCGAAGTCCGCCAGGTCGGTCTCGCCGGTCACCAGGACGTCGGGTTCGAACGGTTCGGCGCGGACGTGCAGGTTCTTGTTCCTGGCCATGATCCGGCCCATGAGCCCGGTGGGCAGGTAGGGTTCGCGGGCCCGGCCGCTGCGGTACGGCCCCAGGTCGGCGGCGTGGCCCGCCACGGGCGCGCCCGTCAGCCGGTGGAGCTCGGCGGCGGAGCCGAAGTGGTCGATGTGGCCGTGGGTGATGACGATCAGCGACACGTCGGTGGGGTCCACCCCGTGGGCGGCGATCTGGTCGTGGATCTTCCGGCCGCTGCCGGGCGTTCCCGCGTCGACGATCACGGGGCGGCGGCCGAGCAGCAGGTACGCGTTGATGTTGTGCCGGCCCATGACCGGGATGGGGACGACCTTGGTTCGGGACACGGCTCTCTCCTGGGGGCATGGCTGACTTCCGCCGCGCGACGGTTCGCGGGCGGTCGGTGGGTACGGCGGGGTTCAGCGGAAGCGGCGCCGGTACTGGGCGGGGGTGGTGCCGAGGCGGCGCCGGAAGGAACGGTGCAGGCTCTCCACGGAACCGAGGCCGCTGAGGGCGGCGATCTCGGGCAGGCCGTGGACGGTGTCCTGGAGCAGCCGGCGGGCGGCGTCGAGGCGGACGGACTCGACGTACGCGGCCGGGGTGGTGCCCGTGCGCTCACGGAACAGCCGGGAGAAGTGACGCACGCTCAGATGTAGCCGCCCGGCCAGGACTTCGGCGGAGAGGTCCTCGGCGAGGTGTTCGCCGATCCACATGCGCAGGTCGTCCAGCGGGTCGCCGGGCGCCGCGGGAGGCGCGAGCGGGGCGCTGAACTGGCTCTGTCCGCCCGCGCGTTTGACGTACATGACCATCGTCCGGGCTGTGGCGAGGGCGTGTTCGGGGCCGTGGTCCTCGGTGACCATGGCCAGTGCCATGTCCATACCCGAGGCGATGCCGGCGCAGGTCCACAGCCGGCCTTCCCGGAGGAAGATCGGGTCGGGATCGACGGTGACGAGCGGGTGGTCGGCGGCCAGTCGCGCGGCCGTGCGCCAGTGGGTCGTGGCGGTACGGCCGTCCAGCAGGCCCGCCGCGGCCAGCAGGTGGGCGCCCGAGCAGATGGAGCCCAGGCGGTGGGTGCCGGGGCCCGCTTCGCGCAGCCAGTCGATGATCCCCCGGTCGAGCACCGGCTCCACCTGGTGGTCGTGCACGCGGACGGCCCCCGACACGAGCAGGGTGTCCACGTCGCCGTTCGCCTCGTCGAGCGCGAGGTCGGCCATCAGCCGGACCCCGCTGGAGGTGGTCACCGGTTCGCCCCCGGCCGTGGCGATGCGGACGGTGTAGCCGGGCCGGTCGCCGTCGGCGATCCGCGTCGCGACGGAGAACACCTCGGCGGGACCGGTGACGTTGAGCAGTTCGACGCCGGGGAAGGCCGCGATGACGACTCGGTGCGGTGGGGGCATGCGCCGATCATTTCGCCCCGCTCCGACGGCCGCAATGACCATGTTCTGTCAGATCCGGACATCGAGTGGGGCTGGCCGTTCCCCGCCGACCGCTCCCCGCCGACCGCTTTTTGTCGGCCGTTCCCCCGACCGCTCCTAGAGCCAGTCCCGCCGCTTGAAGATCACGTACAGGCTCGTGCAGACGAGCGCCATCAAGCCGATCGCGAACGGGTACCCGCCCACCCAGTGCAGTTCGGGCATGGTGTCGAAGTTCATCCCGTAGATGGTCCCGACGAGCGTGGGCGCGAAGAGGATCGCGGCCCAGGCGGAGATCTTCTTGAGCTCCTCGTTCTGTTCGAAGCCGGCTTCCGCCAAGGCGCGCATCTCGGCGTTCTGCTGCTGGGTGACCAGGGTCGCGTTGACCGTGAGGATGTCCGTCAGGGCCTGGCGGAAGCCGTCCACGCGCTCGCTGGTGTGGGTGACGTGGTCGGCGACGTCGCGGAGGTAGCGCTGGAGCTCCTCGTCCGTGCCGTACTTGGCGAAGCCGGCCATCAGGCCGTGGAGCATGCCCACCAGGGGGCGGGTGGCGCGCTGGAACTCGACCATCTCGCGCGAGAGTTCGTAGATGCGGCGGGAGACCGCCGGGTCGCCGCCGAAGACCTCCGTCTCGATCTCGTCGATGTCGTTCTGGACGCCCGCCACCACCGGGGCGTAGCCGTCGACCACCGCGTCGAGGATCGCGTACAGGACCGCCTCGGGACCCAGGGCCAGCAGGTCCGGGTTCTCCTCCATGCGGTGGCGGACGGCCGAGAGGTCAGGGGCGGCGCCGTGCCGGACGGTGATGAGGAAGTCCGGGCCCACGAACACGTGGAGCTCGCCGAAGTCGACCTCCTCCGGGGCGTCGAGGTAGCGGGCGGCGCGCAGGACGACGAAGAGCGTGTCGCCGTACCGCTCCAGCTTCGGGCGCTGATGGGCCTCCATCGCGTCCTCGACGGCGAGCTCGTGCAGGTCGAACTCGGCGGCCAGGGAGAGGAGTTCCTCCTCGGTCGGGCGCTGGAGGCCGATCCAGGCCATGCCGTCGGGATGCTCGCGCAGCTGGCGGAAGGTGTCCGCGAGGGTGAGGGGGGAGGAGACCCGGCGGCCGTCCCGGTAGAGCGTCGACTGCACCACGCTCGGCTCCACCGAGGGCGGCCGTCCGGCCGAGGACTCGGGCGGCGGTTCGGGGTGGCGGCGCCAGGCCGCGCGGGGACGGCGGTCGGACATCGTCGCTCACCTCCTCCTCGGTCTGTGGCCGAGAGCAGGATATATGGGGTGAATCTCCATGGCCCTGGTCTGCCGAACCGATCCCTCGAACCGATCCCTCGAACCGACCCGCCGAACCGACCGGCCGAATCGATCCGTCGAACCGACCCGCCCTCTCATATAGGACAGAAACTGTCCTCGATCATCGGTAGCGTGCCGGTCATGGCCCTCAAGACGACCCACCCCGTGCTCGGACGCCGCGCCCTGAACCGCGCCACCCTCGACCGGCAGCTCCTCCTGCGCCCCGCGCCGCTCGGCGTCGAGGAGGCCGTCACCCACCTCGTCGGCCTCCAGGCGCAGAACACCAAGCCCCCGTACTACGCGCTCGCCGCCCGGCTCGACGGCTTCCGGCCCGAGGACCTGTCCGCCCTGATGGAGTCCCGGCGGGTCGCCCGCATCGTCTCGCTCCGGTCCACCGTCCACACCCACACGGCCCGCGACGCCGTCGGCCTGCGCCGGCTCGTCCAGGCCGGGGCCATCGACCGGGAGCTGCAGATGTTCCGCAAGGGGCTCGGCGGCGCCGACCTCGACCGGCTCACCGCCCTCGCGACCGCGTACGTCGAGGAACGGCCCCGCACGCCCAAGGCGCTGCGGGAGCATCTCGGACAGGAGTGGCCGGAGGCCGACCCGCAGGCACTGACCATCGCCGCCCGCTGCCTGCTCCTGATGGTGCAGGTCACCCCGCGCGGTCTGTGGGGCCGCAGCGGGCAGGTCGCGCTCACCACCACCCGCGCGTGGTTCGACGGCCAGGAGGACGAGGCCGCCGACGTCGACGAGACCGTACGGCGCTACCTCGGCGCCTTCGGCCCCGCCTCCGTCAAGGACATGCAGACCTGGTGCGGCCTGACGCGCCTGCGCCCCGCCTTCGAACGGCTGCGGCCCGAGCTCCTCGTCTTCCAGGACGAGCGGGGCACCGAGCTCTTCGACCTCCCCGACGCGCCCCGCCCCGACGAGGACACCCCGGCGCCGCCCCGCCTCCTGCCCGAGTTCGACAACCTGCTCCTCTCGCACGCCGACCGCACCCGCGTGATCCCCGCCGAGCACCACGGCCGCACCTGGACCGGCAACCAGGCCCACCGCACGTTCCTCGTCGACGGCTTCCTCGCCGGCATCTGGCGCCTCGACGAGGCGAAGGACCGCACGACCCTCACGATCGAACCCTTCGCGCCGCTGCCCCGCGCAACCCGGACCGCCCTCGAAGCCGAGGCCGAGCGCACCCTCCGGCTGATGACGCCTCCCGGCACCCCGTACGACATCGTCTGACGGCCGGGGCTACGGCAGCGACCCCGCCCGCCGGGCCGCCACCACCGCCTCCAGGCGGGTGTGGGCACCCAGCTTGCGCATGGCCGAGCGGAGGTAGCCCTTCACCGTCTCCGGGCGCAGGCCCAGGCGCTCCGCCGCCGTCGCGTTCGTCGCGCCGGAGGCGACCGCCGCGAGGACGTCCGTCTCGCGCGGGGTGAGGGTCACGCCCGGCACCGGCGACGGGGCGGAGGCGGCCGTCTCCAGGCGGCCGCACACCGCGAGGAGCCGCGCCCGCAGCTCCGGGTCCAGGACCTTCGGCGCGAGCTCCCGCAGCTCCCCGTACGCCTGGCGGACCTCCTCCCAGGACGGACCGGGCGCCGGCGGCGCGATCAGCTGCCGCACCTCGTCCCGTACCGCGAGGGCCTGCTCGACGTCGCGCGCCGCCGCCATCGCCGCGTCGAAGACCCGCTCGCCGATCGGGAGGGACTCGCGCAGCGCCCCGTACAGCACGCCGCGCACCTTGCGCCGTACGACGACGGGGACGGCGATCACCGAGCGCAGCCCCTCCGCCGACACCGGGACGTCGTACTCGTGGGTGATGTGCCGCGACGTCGGATAGTCCGTGACCGCGCACGGCCGCGACAGTGCCAGGCACTTCCCGCCCAGACCGGAGCCCGCCGAGATCGCCAGGCCCCGCAGTGCGGGCGTCACCGCCCCGCTCAGCTGGGCGATCCGCATCGTACGGCCCTCCTGGAGCAGTCCGCCGAAGACGACGGGCAGCCCGCTGACGCGCCTCAGCCGCAGCAGCGCCGTGCGCAACTCCACCGCTTCCACCATCTCGGGCACGGAAACACTCCTTCACCCCCGAACGGGGGTAGTGAGACCTGGGTCACCGATTACACGATGTCCGGGACAGGTCCCGCAATGAGGAGGACACATGACGCCCACGAGCGCGACCGGCGCGACGGAGAGGTTCCGGGCCGCCCGGGACTTCCTGCTGCAGCATCGCGAGGACTACGAGACGGCCTACGAGGGCTTCGCCTGGCCCCGGCCCGACCGTTTCAACTGGGCGCTCGAATGGTTCGACGTCATCGCACGGGACAACGACCGCACCGCGCTGCACATCGTCGAGGAGGACGGCTCCGAGACGCGGGTGAGCTTCGCCGGGATGTCCGCCCGCTCGAACCGGGTCGCGAACTGGCTCCGGGCCCAGGGCGTCCGCGCCGGCGACCGGATCGTCCTGATGCTCGGCAACCAGGTCGAGCTGTGGGAGACCGTGCTCGCCGCGATGAAGCTGCGCGCCGTCCTCATCCCCGCCACCCCGCTCCTCGGCCCCGCCGACCTGCGCGACCGCGTCGACCGGGGCCACGCCCGGCACGTCATCGTGCGCGCCGAGGACACCGCCAAGTTCGACGACGTCCCCGGGGACTACACCCGGATCTCGGTCGGCGGCGACGGGGTGAACTGGCTGGGGTACGAGCTCGCCGCCCAGGAGTCGGACGTCTTCGAGCCCGACGGCGTCACCCTCGCCGACGACACCCTGATGCTGTACTTCACCTCCGGCACGACCGCCCGCCCCAAGCTGGTCGAGCACACCCACACCTCGTACCCCGTCGGGCACCTCTCGACGATGTACTGGATCGGCCTCAAGCCCGGCGACGTGCACCTCAACATCTCCTCGCCGGGCTGGGCCAAGCACGCCTGGTCCAACCTCTTCGCGCCGTGGAACGCCGAGGCGACCGTCTTCATCCACAACTACACCCGCTTCGACCCGGCCCGGCTCATGGACGAGATGGAGCGCAACGGCGTCACCAGCTTCTGCGCCCCGCCGACCGTGTGGCGGATGCTGATCCAGGCCGACCTCGGCCAGCTGAAGACCCCGCCGCGCGAGGTCGTCGCCGCCGGCGAACCCCTCAACCCCGAGGTCATCGAGTCCGTGCGGCGCGCCTGGGGCGTCACCATCCGCGACGGCTTCGGCCAGACCGAGACCGCCGTCCAGGTCTCCAACAGCCCCGGCCAGCGGCTCAAGGAAGGCTCCATGGGCCGCCCCAGCCCCGGCTTCCGGGTCACCCTCGTCGACCCGGTCAGCGGCACGCCGGACGTCGAGGAGGGCGAGATCTGCCTCGACCTCGCCGCCAACCCGGTGGGCCTGATGACCGGCTACCACGGCGACCCGGAGCGCACGGCGGAGGCGATGTCCGGCGGCTACTACCGCACCGGCGACATCGGCTCCCGCGACGCGGACGGCTACATCACGTACATCGGGCGCGCCGACGACGTCTTCAAGGCGAGCGACTACAAGATCTCCCCCTTCGAGCTGGAGAGCGCGCTCCTGGAGCACGAGGCCGTCGCCGAGGCCGCCGTCGTGCCCGCCCCCGATCCGCTGCGGCTCGCCGTCCCCAAGGCGTACATCGTCCTCGCGGCGGGCTGGGAGCCGGGCGAGGAGACCGCGAAGGCCCTGTTCGCCCACTCGCGCGCGGTCCTCGCCCCGTACAAGCGCGTCCGCCGCATCGAGTTCGCCGACCTGCCCAAGACGGTCTCCGGCAAGATCCGGCGCGTCGAACTGCGCCGGCTGACGGCGGAGGGCGGCGGTACGGAGTACGTGGAAGGGGACCTGCGATGACGATCTCGTACGCGCACGGGGTGTCGGAGACGCCGCTCCTCGGCGACACCATCGGCGCCAACCTCGACCGCGCCGTCGCCGCCTGGCCCGACCGCGAGGCCCTCGTCGACGTCCCCACCGGACGCCGCTGGACGTACGCCGAATTCGGCGCGGACGTCGACCGGTTGGCGTCCGCGCTGCTCGGCAGCGGGGTCCGCAAGGGCGACCGGGTCGGGATCTGGGCGGTGAACTGCGCCGAGTGGGTGCTCGTCCAGTACGCCACCGCCCGCATCGGCGCCGTCATGGTGAACATCAACCCGGCCTACCGCGCGCACGAGTTGGAGTACGTGCTCAAGCAGGCCGGCATCTCGCTGTTGTTCGCCTCGCTCACCCACAAGACGAGCGATTACCGCGCGATGGTCGAGCAGGTGCGGGGCGCGTGCCCGGAGTTGCGCGAGGCGGTCTACTTCGGCGACCCGAGCTGGGACGAACTGCTCGCCCGGACGCCGGGGGAGCTCCGCCCGGAGCCGCTCTCCTGCGACGAGCCCGTCAACATCCAGTACACCTCGGGGACGACGGGCTTCCCGAAGGGCGCCACGCTCTCCCACCACAACATCCTGAACAACGGCTACTTCGTGGGCGAGATGATCGCCTACAGCGAGCAGGACAGGATCTGCGTTCCCGTCCCGTTCTACCACTGTTTCGGCATGGTCATGGGGAACCTCGCGGCCACCTCGCACGGCGCCTGCATGGTCATCCCGGCCGCCTCCTTCGACCCGGCGGCCACCCTCCGGGCGGTCCAGGAGGAGCGCTGCACCTCCCTCTACGGGGTGCCGACGATGTTCATCGCCGAGCTCAACCTGCCCGACTTCGCCTCGTACGACCTCTCCACGCTCCGCACCGGGATCATGGCGGGCTCGCCGTGCCCGGTCGAGGTGATGAAGCGGGTCGTCGCCGAGATGAACATGGCGGAGGTGTCGATCTGTTACGGCATGACCGAGACCTCGCCCGTCTCCACCCAGACCCGCCGCGACGACGACCTGGAGCGCCGTACGGGCACCGTCGGCCGGGTCATGCCGCACGTCGAGGTGAAGGTCGTCGACCCGGCGACCGGGCTGACCGTCGAGCGCGGCACGGCGGGCGAGCTGTGCACCCGCGGCTACAGCGTGATGCTCGGCTACTGGGACGAGCCGGAGAAGACCGCCGAGGCGATCGACGCGGGCCGCTGGATGCACACCGGGGACCTCGCGGTCATGCGGGACGACGGCTACGTGCAGATCGTCGGCCGCATCAAGGACATGATCATCCGGGGCGGGGAGAACGTGTACCCGCGCGAGATCGAGGAGTTCCTCTACGGGCACCCCAAGATCGCGGACGTCCAGGTCGTCGGCGTACCCGACGAGCGGTACGGCGAGGAGATCCTGGCCTGCGTGATCCCGCGCGACCCCGCCGCCCCGCCCACCCTGGACGAGATCACCGCCTTCTGCCGCGACCGGCTCGCCCACTACAAGATCCCGCGGAGGGTGGAGATCCTCGCCGAGTTCCCGATGACGGTGAGCGGGAAGGTGCGGAAGGTGGAGCTGCGGCAGAAGTACGGGTCCTAGACCACCTCCCGGCGCATGCAGACGCGCGGCCAGAGCGACAGGCCGTGGGCCGCCTCGGCGAGGCTGATCGCGCGCAGGCCGTCCGTGAGCGCCGGGTCGGAGTCGGCGAGCGGGCGGAAGCCGAGGCGGGTGTAGTACGGGGCGTTCCACGGGACCTCGGTGAAGGTCGTCAGGGTCAGGGCCGCCAGGCCCTGCTCCCTGGCGGCCGCCGCCACGTGCTCGATCAGCGCCCGGCCGACGCCCCGGCGGGCGGCGTCCGGATGCACCGACACCTGCTCGATGTGGGCGGCGCCGTCGACCGTGTCCGTGAGCAGGTACGCGACCGGGCGGTCGGCGGCGTCCACCGCCACCCACGCCCGGCCCGCGCAGCGGTACGTCTCCAGGACGTCCAGGGGCAGCGGATCGTCGTCGGCGATGGCCGCCATGCCGAGGGAACGGAAGGGCTCGCCCGCCGCCCGTTCGATGTCCTGGAGCAGCGGGAGTTCGGCCGGAGCGGCCGCTCTGATGCGCATAGGACAGTATGGCGCGGGCTCAGCACGGGGCGCCGCCCGCACTCGTACCGGGACCGCCGTCGTCCTCCTGGGGGCGGTCGAGCAGCCCGCCGTCGCGCGAGAACCGCGGCAGGAACAGGGCCAGGGCGGGGTCGCCGTACAGCGCCACGTACAGCTGGACGAGCCACCCGTCCGTCACCTCGCGCCGGTGCGCCGGCAGCGGATACCGCTCCCGCAGACCGCTGAGGAGCCGCCGCGCCGCCGCCGTCGTGTCCGGCAGCCGCAGCAGCGCCACGGCGACGAGGACCGCCGGGGCCCCGGCGGCGAGCGCGCCGACGAGGCCCGCTCCGGAGACCCCGGTCGCGAACGGCCCCGCCAGCGCGGTCAGCGGCACGCACCCCAGCAACACCCTGGCCGTCCACAGCCGCGCGAGCGGCCGCAGCAGCCCCGCCCCGCGCAGCTCGCCGCGCAACGTGTCCACGGCCCGCCGTGCCTCGGGGCGCTGCGCGAGCGTCCGCAGCGCGAGGGCCCGGTGCAGGGCCCCGTGCACTCCGAGCTGTACGGGGTCACGGGTGCGGCCCGGTCCGCCGTTGGCCCGAATCGTACGTTTACGGCCCGCGGCGACGGCCCCGCGCTGGTGCAGCGCCACGAGCGCCACGGTGACGGCCGCGCGGCGCCCGCCGCGCAGCAGCGCGAGCGCCTGGGGCGGCGGCACGGCGGCCGCCCCGCCCTTCCTGCTGCGCGTTCCGCCGCTCCTCAACAGCAGGGCGGCGATCAGCAGTTCGCCCCAGACTGCCCCGATGAACCACCACGTCCCCGTCGGCATCACGCCCACCCCCCGAGGGTGTTGTGCCCGGCCGAGCGTGATCGTCACGCGTGAATGGCCGATTTCGGATGCCGAGGAGTTGTGAGGCTCAGGCGCCGCCGGCCGCGAGTTCGGCCGCGGAGTGGTTGACGGGCTGCGGGGTGCCGGTCAGGTCCAGGACGAACAGCGGGAGACCGACCTCGGCGGCGCGGGAGCGGGCCTCCGGGGTGTAGCCGGCGAGCGAGAAGAACACGCTCACGGTGGCCCTGCTCAGCCCGTTGAGCCAGAGGCACTCGACGGCCCGCAGCCCGGTCGGCCGGGTGCTCGGGTCGACCTGGGCGACGAGCCCCGGAGCCCGCAGGTCCACACCGGACGAGGGCCGCTCCTCGGGCTGGACGACGTCCCGGAACCCGAGCCACCGCAGATACCCGGCCGCCGCCGCGACGGCGTCCCGAGAGGTCCGGATCGTCACGGGGCGAAAGGCCCCACGGAGGGGGACGGGCCGCGGCGCGACGGGCGGCGGAGACACCCGCAGCGGGTACCGCTCGGCGAAGGGCCGGGGCCGCCCGGGGCCGGCACCGTCCGCGCCGCGCCCTGCTGCGCCGTCCGCGCCGCGCCCGGCCGCGCCGTCCGTGCCGTGCCCTGCCGGGCCCGTCGCGGTCGTACCGAGCCCGGTCGGGCCGGTCCGGCCCGCGCCGCGCCCGGCATCGCCCCGGGCCTTCGGCCCCGGTCCGAACCACGGGGAGCCGGCCTCGCCCGATACGGAGGGAGCCCCGTTCCGGGAGCCCTCGCTCCCGCCCCGCCCATCGGCTTCCTCGCCCACCCGGTCACCGTCGGCCCCGGTGGGGGAGCCGGGTACACCCCCGGCCGCCTCGTCGGCCTCGCCGCGGTCCGCCCCGCCGGCGCCGCCGGCCGTCGCGGCTCCACCGGGGGCGACCCCGCCGGATCCGAACCCGTCCACCCCGGCCCTCGCGGGGCCGAACCCGTTCGCGCCGGCCTCTCCGGGGCCGAACCCGTTCGCGCCGGCCTCTCCGGGGCCGAACCCGTTCGCGCCGGCCTCTCCGGGGCCGAACCCGTTCACGCCGGCCCCTTCGGGACCGAACGAGTCCACCCCGGCCCCTTCGGAGCCGAACGCGTCTGCGCCGGGCCCGCCCGCCTCGGGTCCGCCCAGGCCGGAACTCCCCGTCCCCGCCCTGCCAGACCCGGCCCCGTCCGTTTCCGGGCCGTGCCCCGTATCACCCCGGCCAGTGGCCGCGCCGTCCGTACCGACCTCGCCCGGACGCAGCCCGTCCGCACGGGGACCGCCCGTCCCTGCCCTGCCGGTGCCGGGCCCGCGGGTGCCGGGTGCTCCCGTATCGAATCCGCTTAAACCGCGGCCGTCCGCCCCGGGCCCGCCGGCAGGAGCTCCGCCCGCCCCGCGACCGCCCGCCCTCAGGCCCCGCCCCGCACCACCCCTCCCGGCGTCGGCGGCGTCGGGCCCGTTCGATCCGGCCACCCCGCTCCCCGGGTCGTTTGAGGCGACGCCCATCGGTCCCGGCGTCGGGGCCGGCGGGTGGACCGGCACCCGGAGGACCGTCCCGCACGGGCAGCCCAGTTCCGGGTGGGGCCAGTCGTTGTCGCGGCCGCAGGCTCCGCAGCGGACCGTGACCCATTCGTCCGCCCAGTTCCGGTGCGTGATCGGTTCCGCGACCGCCCCCGCCGCGACCGGCGCCGCGACCGGGCTCCCGCACGCGCAGGGGAAGACGGGTGCCGCGTACGCCTGCGTGCGCAGGCATTCCGGACAGCGCACCGGTACCGACTCGCCCACAGCCCAACCCCCTGTCGTTCCGCCCCATCGTCCACCCATCCGACGACCCGGGGGAGGGTGTTCGGCCACTTCCGTGATCCCGGCGGGCGGACTTCTCTTGACGGCTCTCCGAACCCCGACCTACATTGCTTCCGTATAGCAGAACAGTATTTCCGCATTACGGAAACAGTCGGGTCGGCCTCCGAGACGAGCCGCCCGCCTGGATCCGCCCGGCCGAAGCAGGAGCACTCCCATGCCTCGTATGACCGCCGCCGCAGCGGCCGTTGAGATCCTCAAGCGCGAAGGCGTCACCCAGGCGTTCGGCGTCCCCGGCGCGGCGATCAACCCCTTCTACCGCGAGCTCAAGAACGTCGGCGGCGTCAGCCACACGCTCGCCCGCCACGTCGAGGGCGCGTCCCACATGGCCGAGGGCTACACCCGTGCCAAGGCCGGCAACATCGGCGTCTGCATCGGTACGTCCGGCCCCGCCGGCACCGACATGATCACCGGCCTGTACTCGGCCATCGCCGACTCCATCCCGATCCTCTGCATCACCGGCCAGGCCCCGGTCTCGAAGCTCCACAAGGAGGACTTCCAGGCCGTCGACATCGCCTCGATCGCCAAGCCGGTCACCAAGGCCGCGACGACCGTCCTGGAGGCCGCGCAGGTCCCCGGCGTCTTCCAGCAGGCCTTCCACCTGATGCGCTCCGGCCGTCCCGGCCCGGTCCTCATCGACCTGCCGATCGACGTCCAGCTGACCGAGATCGAGTTCGACCCGGAGACCTACGAGCCGCTGCCGGTCTACAAGCCGTCCGCGACCCGCGCGCAGGCCGAGAAGGCGCTGAGCTTCCTCCTGGAGTCCGAGCGCCCGCTCATCGTCGCCGGCGGCGGCATCATCAACGCCGACGCCTCCGACCTCCTCGTCGAGTTCGCCGAGCTGACCGGCATCCCGGTCATCTCCACCCTCATGGGCTGGGGCACCATCCCGGACGACCACGAGCTCGCCGCCGGCATGGTCGGCGTCCAGACCGCGCACCGCTACGGCAACGCGACCTTCCTGGAGTCGGACTTCGTCCTCGGCATCGGCAACCGCTGGGCCAACCGCCACACGGGCTACAACCTGGAGGCGTACACCAAGGGCCGGAAGTTCGTCCACGTCGACATCGAGCCCACCCAGCTCGGCAAGATCTTCGCCCCGGACTACGGCATCGCCTCCGACGCCAAGGCCGCCCTGGAGCTGTTCGTCGAGATCGCCAAGGAGTGGAAGGCGGCCGGCACGCTGCCCGACTTCTCCGCCTGGGCCGCCTCCGCGCAGGAGCGCAAGGCCACCCTCCAGCGCCGCACGCACTTCGACAACGTCCCGATCAAGCCGCAGCGCGTCTACGAGGAGATGAACAAGGCCTTCGGCCCGGAGACCCGCTACGTCACCACCATCGGTCTCTCCCAGATCGCGGCCGCGCAGTTCCTGCACGTCTACAAGCCGCGCCACTGGATCAACTGCGGCCAGGCCGGCCCGCTCGGCTGGACGATCCCGGCCGCGATCGGTGCCGCCACCGCCGACCCGGAGACCCCGGTCGTCGCGCTCTCCGGCGACTACGACTTCCAGTTCATGATCGAGGAGCTGGCGGTCGCCGCCCAGCACAAGGTCCCCTACGTCCACGTCCTCGTGAACAACGCCTACCTCGGTCTGATCCGGCAGGCGCAGGGCGGCCTCGGCATCAACTTCGAGGTCAACCTCGAGTTCGAGAACATCAACACCCCGGAGATCGGCGTCTACGGCGTCGACCACGTCAAGGTCGCCGAGGGCCTGGGCGTCAAGGCGATCCGCGTCGAGGACCCGAACAAGCTGGGCGAGGCGCTGGAGGAGGCCAAGAAGCTGGCCGTCGAGCACCAGGTCCCGGTCGTCGTCGAGGCCATCCTGGAGCGCATCACCAACATCGCCATGAGCAAGACGGTCGACATGAGCGACGTCACCGAGTTCGAGGACCTGGCCACCGAGCCCGGCCACGCGCCGACCGCGATCAAGGCCCTCCAGGTCTGATCACTCTGATCACTCTGATCGCGGAGCCGTGAGACGGCCCCCGCCCCGAGGAGCACCGGGGCGGGGGCCTCACCCTTTCCCGCCTTTCCCGTCTTTCCCGTCTTTCCGTCTTTCCCGCGGACCTCGGCCTTCCTGCGCCCGTACGAGCACCGCGCCCGCCGCCGTCCACTCGTAGAGGACCGAGCGGCCCGACCGCCCCCGCCGGACGAGCCCGGCGTCGAGCAGCACCTTCAGATGGCGGCCGACCGAGCCGAGCCCCTGCCCCGTGAGCGCCACCAACTGGCTGGTGGAGAGGGGGGTCCCGAGTCGTACGAGCACTCCGGCGCGGGCCGTTCCGATCAGGGCTCCCAGGGCCTCGGGGACGGTCGGGCCGGTCGCGTCCGCGAGGGCTCCCGCGCAGGCGTAGACGACCGCGTAGCGCTCCGTCCCCTCCCAGGACACCCAGCCGGTGGCCGGCGTCACCGGCACGAAGAGGAGTCGCCCCCGGTCGACCGAACGCGGGGGATAGTCACGGGTGTTCACCTGGAGCCGCCCGTCGCCGAGCCAGCGCATCTTCCCCGGGCACAGCTCGTCGAGCGCCGCCGCCCAGCCTCCCCGGCTCAACAGGGCCGTCCGGGCCGTCACATCGGCCTCCAGGACCCTCCGCCGCCGCGCCCAGTCCGGCAGCACGGTCTCCCGCCACACCCAGCCGAGCACGCCGGCGAGCCGGTCCGGCAGGTCCCGTGCCGAGCGCAGCGGCTCCGGTACCGGGCCGCCCATCGCCACCGCCAACTGGTCGACGGCGTCGGCGGGTTCGGCCGAGCGGACCGCCTCGACCTCCTCCTCGAAGCTCCGCTCGCGGTCGCCCAGCGGGGTCGGGGTGAGGAAGTCCGCGTTCCAGGTGGGGCCGATCGCCGCCCGTACGAGCAGGGCGTCGAGCGGCTCGGCCGCGAGCCGCTCCCGGTACGCGGGCAGGTGCCGGGCGAGCCAGGCCCGCTCGCCCGGGTGCGCCGACGCGGCCGAGTGGAGGGTCTTGAGCGAGGCGACGGTCTCGGCGAGCGGCGAGAGCACGAACGAGCTCGTCGCCAGGGTGTCCGTACCGATCTGCCACCAGCCCATGTTTCGCCTCCCCGCGAAACATTACCGGTGGTCGCCGCGCTCTCCGAGACTCCCCGCATGCCCCGCTACCGCGCTCTCTTCCGTACGCCCGAGTTCACCCCGCTCTTCCTCACCGGCGCCGCGCACACCGCGGCCCAGACCGTCGCAGGGCTCGGTCTCGCCACGCTCGTCTTCCGCGCGACCGGGTCCCCCTTCCTCGCGGCCCTTGCCCTCTTCGGCCCCTCGCTCGCCCAGCTCCTCGGCGCGACGACGCTGCTCTCCGCCGCCGACCGGCTGCCGCCGCGCGCCGCGATCTCCGGCATCGCCCTCTTCTTCGCGCTCGGCACCGCCGTCCTGGCGATCCCCGCCCTGCCGACCTGGGCGGTCTTCGTGATCCTGCTCGCGGAGGGGCTCGCGGCCTCGCTGGGCGGCGGGGTGCGCTACGGGCTCCTGAACGAGATCCTCCCGCGCGAGGAGTACCTCCTCGGCCGCTCCGTGATGAACATGGCCACCGGAGCCTTCCAGATCGGCGGCTTCGCCACCGGTGGGCTCCTCGTCGCGCTGCTCTCGCCCCGCGGCACGGTCCTCGCCGGCGCCGGGCTCTACCTCGCGGCCGCCCTGACCGCCCGCCTGGGCCTCGGGTCCCGCCCGCCCCGCGCGGCCGGGCGGCCCTCGGCCGCCGAGACCTGGCGCACCAACGGCCGCCTCCTGTCCGTCCCCGCCCGCCGCCGCGCCTACCTCGCGCTCTGGGTCCCGAACGGCCTGATCGTCGGCTGCGAGTCCCTCTTCGTGCCGTACGCCCCCGAGCGCGCCGGGCTCCTCTTCGCCTGCGGCGCGCTGGGAATGCTGGCCGGCGACACCGCCGTGGGCCGCTTCGTCCCCGCGCGCCTGCGCGACCGGATCCGCTTCCCCCTC
Source organism: Streptomyces nymphaeiformis (assembly GCF_014203895.1). GTDB lineage: Bacteria > Actinomycetota > Actinomycetes > Streptomycetales > Streptomycetaceae > Streptomyces > Streptomyces nymphaeiformis. Next base: position 57,900 of record NZ_JACHJY010000008.1, read on the forward strand.
CAGGCGCTCCTGGCGGCCCCGTTCCTCCTGTTCGCCTTCGACCCCGAACTCCCGCTCGCACTCGTCCTGGTGACGGTCTCGGCGGTCGGCTACGGCGCGAGCCTGCTGCACCAGGAGCGACTCATGACCCTGGTCCCGGAGAACCTGAGCGGCCACGCCCTCGGCCTCCACACCTCAGGCATGCTCGCCCTCCAGGGCGCAAGCGCCTCCCTGGCCGGCACCCTCGCCCAGTACACCTCCCCCCGCACGGGCATGGTCCTGCTCGCCCTCGCCTCACTCACGGTGACGTTCCTGCTCGCCCGTGCGGAGGGGAGGGGCGCCGGATCGCGCGAGCGATCCGCTGTGGAGGCGTAGAAGCCGGGGAGGTGCGGAAACGAAGAAGAGCGCGGAACCAGGGACCGTAAACCTGGTTCCGCGCTCTCCCGTTGTGACCGCCCGACGGCACGAGGCTGGCGCGACAGGACGTTCGTGTCGCCGGGCGGAGTCTGGGGGGTGCCTGCTCCGGAGCCGGCGGACGGAGTCCGACGCGGCCGTGCGAAGCCTGCGAAGCAGTGCGAGGGCGGCGTCGAGAGTGGGTCGTTCGTGTCGCCGGGCGGAGTCTGGGGGACCCCTCGCGAAGGGGCGTTGGGACCGCGGCGGTGCCGACGGGCGCCGGGTGGTTCCCCTTCCTTCAGGTCAAGAAGGGGGCCCTGCGTCCTTACCACCGCACTGGCTCGGAGCCGCCGCGGTCCTCACGCTTGTCCGGTTCGCCGACCACCCCTCATCCGGGCCGGCGATCCGGACCACGTACGGCACTGACCTCCCGTCAGGTGCCGTACGCAGTCTGGTCGGTCAGTCCTCGCGCAGGGCGCGGACGGCCTCCTCGACGCGCTTGCCGTAGTCCGCGTCGGCGGCGGCGAAGTGCGCGAGGTTCTTCTCGATGACGTCCTCGCGGGACACCTGGGACAGACCGCCGGCGATGTTGGCGATCAGGCGCTTCTTCTCGTCCTCGGACATCAGGCGGTAGAGCTCGCCGGCCTGGAAGAAGTCGTCGTCCTTGGTGTGGGCGGGCGCCGCGTGGGTGCCGGTCCAGCCGTGGATGGCGAGCGGCGCGGAGAGCGCGGCGTCGGTCTGGGCCGGGCCCTGGTGCGAGTTGGGCTCGTAGTTCTTGTCGTGGCGCGAGCCGTTGCGGGTCGCCATGGCGCCGTCGCGACCGTAGTTGTCGGCCACCGTCGCCTTGGGGGCGTTCACCGGGAGCTGGGTGTGGTTGACGCCGAGGCGGTAGCGGTGGGCGTCCGCGTAGGCGAAGAGGCGGCCCTGGAGCATCTTGTCCGGCGAGGGGCCGATGCCCGGCACGAAGTTGTTCGGGGAGAACGCGGCCTGCTCGACCTCGGCGAAGACGTTGTCCGGGTTGCGGTCGAGGACCAGGCGGCCCACGCGCTGCAGCGGGTAGTCGCTGTGCGGCCACACCTTGGTGAGGTCGAACGGGTTGAAGCGGTAGTCCGCGGCCTCGGCGGCCGGCATGACCTGGACGTACAGGGTCCACGAGGGGTTCACACCGCGCTCGATGGCCTGGAGCAGGTCCGTCTGGTGCGAGTTGGCGTCCTTGCCGACGAGCTCGGCGGCCTGGTCGGCGGAGAGGGAGCGGATGCCCTGGTTCGTCTTGAAGTGGTACTTGACGAAGAAGGCCTCGCCCGCCTCGTTGGTCCACTGGTAGGTGTGGGAGCCGTAGCCGTTCATGTGACGGTACGAGGCCGGGATGCCGCGGTCGCCCATGAGCCAGGTGATCTGGTGGGTGGCCTCGGGGGCGTGCGCCCAGAAGTCCCAGACGTTGTCCGGCTCCTGCTTGCCCGTGAAGGGGTCGCGCTTCTGCGAGTGGATGAAGTCGGGGAACTTGATCGGGTCCTTGATGAAGAACACCGGGGTGTTGTTGCCGACGAGGTCGTAGTTGCCCTCTTCGGTGTAGAACTTCAGGGCGAAGCCGCGGGGGTCGCGGACCGCGTCCGCGCCGCCGAGCGAGTCGGCCACGGTGGAGAAGCGGATGAAGGTCTCGGTCCTCTTGCCGACCTCGCCGAGGAAGTCCGCCTTGGTGTACGCGGTGACGTCGTCGGTCACCTCGAAGTAGCCGTACGCGCCGGAACCGCGGGCGTGCACCACGCGCTCCGGGATCCGCTCACGGTTGAAGCGCGCGAGCTTCTCCAGCAGGTGCTGGTCCTGGAGGAGGAGAGGGCCACCGACGCCGGCGGTGGCGGAGTTCTGGTTGTCGGCGACGGGGGCGCCGGACTCGGTCGTAAGCACGCGCTTCGACATCGTGACCTTCCGTACGGGAGCTCTGCTGACGGTCCGAGGAGCGTAAATTCGGCTTGAACGTAACGTCAACAGTTTGTTGAAAATGAAGTGTGGTGTTCCGGTCGGCGGCGACGCCTGGGCGCGACAGGACAGGTTGTCAGCGCCGCCGCCGACCGGAAATCAGGGGCCCCGATGGAGGGGCGTGGGATCAGACCTGCTGGCCGGAGAGGCGCTCGACGGCGCGCAGCAGGGCCGAGTGGTCCAGGCCGCCGTCACCCTGCGCGCGCAGCGAGGCGACGAGCTGGGCGACGACCGCGCCGACCGGGAGGGCCGCACCGACGTTGCGGGCGGCGTCGGTGACGATGCCCATGTCCTTGTGGTGCAGGTCGATCCGGAAACCGGGCTTGAAGTCGCGGTTCAGGAAGTTGTCCTTCTTGCGGGTCAGCACGGTCGAGCCGGCCAGGCCGCCGTTGAGGACGTCGAGGGCGGCGTTCAGGTCCACGCCCGACTTCTCCAGGAAGACCACGGCCTCGGCGCAGGCCTGGATGTTGACCGCGACGATCAGCTGGTTGGCGGCCTTCACCGTCTGGCCGGAGCCGTGCGGGCCGCAGAGCACGATGGTCTTGCCGAGGGCCTCCAGGATCGGGAGGGCCTCGTCGAAGTCGGCCCGCTCGCCGCCGACCATGATCGAGAGCACGGCCTCGATGGCGCCGGCCTCGCCGCCGGAGACGGGGGCGTCGATGACGCGGATGCCCTTCTCCTTGGCGTTCTTCGCCAGGTCGACCGAGGTCTGCGGGGTGATCGAGGACATGTCCACGATCAGCGCGCCCTGCTTGGCGTTCTCCAGGATGCCCTCGGGGCCGTAGGAGATGGCCTCGACCTGCGGGGAGGCGGGCACCATCGTGATGATGACGTCGGCGTCCTTGACGGCCTCGGCGATCGAGCCGGCCGCGGAGCCGCCGGCCTTGGCCAGGCGGTCCAGCTTGTCCTGCTCCAGGGTGAAGCCGGTGACCGAGTAGCCGGCCTTGAGGAGGTTCTCGGACATGGGGGAGCCCATGATGCCGAGGCCGATCCAAGCGATCTTGGGGAGGTTGCTCATGAGGGTGCCTCTCGAAACAAGGTGATACGGGGAGGGGGCCTGCGTCAGCGAGCCGGGCGGGCCTCGGCGGGCAGCCACTCGAAGGACGCGGCGGCGTCGGCGGCCTTGTACTCCAGGCCGACCCAGCCGTCGTAACCGGCCTTCTTCAGCTCGTCGAGGAGCTGCTCGAGCGGCAGGTCGCCGGTGCCCGGCGCGCCGCGGCCCGGGTTGTCCGCGATCTGGACGTGGCCGGTCTTGGCCGCGTACTCCGCGATGACCTGGCTGACGTCCTCGCCGTTCATCGACAGGTGGTAGATGTCGAGGAGGAACTTGGCGTTGCCGAGGCCGGTGGCCGCGTTGACCTTGTCGACGACCTCGATCGCGGAGGGGGCGCTCACCAGCGGGTAGAGCGGCGACTCCGGCTTGTTCAGGGTCTCGACGAGGAGGATCGCGCCGATGCGGTCCGCCGCGCGGGCGGCCAGGACCAGGTTCTCCAGGGCGAGGGTGTCCTGGATCTGCGGGTCCACGCCTTCGACGCGGTTGCCGTAGAGGGCGTTGAGCGCCTTGCAGCCGACCGAGGCGGCGAAGTCGGCGGCCACCTCGATGTTGGCGCGGAAGCGGTCCGACTCTTCCCCGGGTACGGAGAGGGCTCCGCGGTCCGGGCCGGGGAGCTGCCCGGCGTAGAAGTTCAGGCCCACCAGCTGGGTGCCGGCGTCCTCAAGAGCCTCCTTGAGGGCGTCGAGCTCGCTCTGCTCGGGGGTGGCGGTGTCGATCCAGGGCCACCACAGCTCGACCGCGGTGAAGCCCGCCGCGGCGGCGGCCGCGGGGCGCTCCAGGAGCGGGAGTTCCGTGAAGAGGATCGACAGGTTCACATCGAAGCGCTGGTCCGTGTATCCCATGAGGGGCGGCGCTCCTTCCGTATTGCGGAAGTAAGTTTCTGTCTGACGGAATGTTGCAAGGCGGCCCTCGCACTTGTCAAGAGGTCCCCGCAGGTCCGGGGCTCCCGCGGGGCCGGGTGGGGCCGTAGCGTGGGGGCCATGGAGCGTTTGAGAGTGGAGTTCACGACCGAGCCGTTCGACCTCGACGAGGCGCCGGCGCACGCGGTCGTGGCTCGTGAGGTCATCCAGTCGGCCCAGCTGGACGCGGTCGACGTCGGCCCCTTCGGCAACACGGCGGAAGGCGGCGCCGACGCGGTGCTCACCGCCGTCGACGCCCTGCTGCGCAGGTCGCTCGCGGCCGGCGCCACCCGCGTCTCGCTCCAGGTCAACGTGATCGGGGAGGGCGAGAAGTGAGCGAGCACCCCTTGGTGGCGGCGGTGAAGCCCCTGGTGGACGCCATGGGCGCCGAGCTGCTCGGCCCCGCGCAGGCGGAGGTCGACGACGTCGTCCTGTCCTGGGAGGGGGAGGACGTGCTCGCCGTGCGTCTGCCCCAGCTCTCGGAGTCCCTGGACCACATCCTCGTCGCGATGGAAAGACGGCACGGGATGCCGCTGGCCGAACTGGACCGCAAGGCGAAGCAGGAAGTCGTCCGGATCCTGGAGGCGCGGGGTGCCTTCTCGGTGCGCCACGGGGTGGAGACGGTGGCCGGGGCGCTCGGCGTCAGCCGCTTCACGGTGTACAACTACCTCAACCGCGAGACCGCCCTGAGCAGGGAAAAGGCCGCCAAGGGCGAGTAGTTGATCATGTGTGGCAGGGGGCCGTCGTCCAGATGTCGGGACGACGGCTTTTGTATGGCCGAGTTTTCAACAAAGTGTTGACGTTGTGTTGCGGAGGGCGTTAGCTATCCGCAGCCCGTCCGACGCACAGCGAAAAACAGCCACGGAGGCTTCCCGTGACTTCAGGTACGACACCGGGCCTCACCCGGTTCAACACCTCCTCGGACAGCGAGGCCGTAGCCGCGCTCCACGAGGTGTGTTCCAGTTCGGCGTGGGGGAGCAAGCTGCTCGCCCAGCGCCCGTACTCCACCGCCGAAGCCCTCTTCCTCGCCAGCGACGCCGCCATGGCCGAGCTGACCGCGGAGGACCTGGCCGAGGCGATGGCGGGGCACCCGCCGATCGGTCGTCCGAAGGCCGGGGACCCGACCTCCTCCCGCGAGCAGAGCGGGATGTCCGGCGCCTCCGCGGAGCTCAAGGCCGAGATGCTCGAACTCAACCTGGCCTACCAGGACAAGTTCGGCCACGTCTTCCTCATCTGCGCCACCGGCAGGACCGGCGAGCAGATGCGCGACGCGGTCCGGGAACGGATCGGCAACGCGCCCGAGACGGAGCGGGAGATCGTCCGCACCGAACTGGGCAAGATCAACCGCATCCGGCTGACCCGTCTCGTAGAGACTCCCGAGGAAGAGAGCTGAGCATGAGCACCGACACCACCGCCTCGGTGTCCACACACATCCTGGACACCAGCATCGGCCGCCCGGCCGAGGGCGTGGCCATCACGCTCGCGGCCCGCAGCGGCTCCGACGCGGAGTGGGTCACGCTCGGCGGCTCCGCCACCGACGCGGACGGGCGCTGCAAGGACCTGCCGGCGCTGCCGGAAGAAACCACCCACGTGCGTCTCGACTTCGAGACCGAGACGTACTTCGCCAAGAAGCAAGCCGAGGCGCAGCAGGACGCCCCCCGCGTAAGGGACAGCGGTGCGTTCTTCCCGGAGGTGGCGATCACGTTCGCCGTCAAGCCGGGCGAGCACTACCACGTACCGCTGCTGCTCAACCCGTTCGGCTACTCCGTTTACCGAGGGAGCTAGCAGACATGCCCACGATTCTCGGCCAGAACCAGTACGGCAAAGCAGAGAACCGCGTCGTCAAGATCACGCGGGACGGCGCCACCCACCACATCAAGGACCTGAACGTCTCCGTCGCCCTCTCCGGCGACCTCGACGACGTCCACCTCACCGGTTCGAACGCCCACTGCCTCCCCACCGACACGACGAAGAACACCGTCTTCGCGTTCGCCAAGGAGTACGGCATCGAGTCCGCCGAGCAGTTCGGCATCCACCTCGCCCGCCACTTCGTGACGAGCCAGGAGCCGATCAAGAAGGCGCGCATCCGGATCGAGGAGTACGCCTGGGAGCGCATCGCCTCCTCCGACGCCAACTCCAAGTTCATCGGCGCCGACGAGGTCAACCACTCCTTCGCCCGCAAGGGCCAGGAGACCCGCGTCTCCCAGATCACCTACGACGGCGAGAAGTGGGAGGTCATCTCCGGCCTCAAGGACCTCGTCGTCATGAACTCCACCAACTCGGAGTTCTGGGGCTACATCAAGGACCGGTACACGACGCTCCAGGAGGCGTACGACCGCATCCTGGCCACCCAGGTGTCCGGTCGCTGGCGGTTCAACTGGACCGACGACGACCAGCGCATGCCCAACTGGGAGCGGTCCTACGAGCAGACCAGGAAGCACATGCTCGAGGCCTTCTCGGAGACGTACTCGTACTCCCTCCAGCAGACGCTGTACCAGATGGCCACGCGCATCATCAACCACCGCTCGGAGATCGACGAAGTCCGCTTCTCGCTCCCGAACAAGCACCACTTCCTGGTGGACCTCGAGCCCTTCGGCCTGAAGAACGACAACGAGGTCTACTACGCCGCCGACCGCATGTACGGCCTCATCGAGGCCACCGTCCTCCGCGACGGAGCCACGGCGCAGATCCCGGTCGACATGACCAACCTCTAAGCGGCATCCGCGTGACCGGCCCCGCCCGCCCGCAGTCGGGCGGGGCCGGTGCACCGGACCGGAGGGAACAACAATGGCTCAGCCTGCAAAGGGGCCGGCACCCGCCGAAGGCCCGTGTTCCACCCCGTCCACCACCACCTCGGCCCCGGTCGAGTGCCACCCGGTGGACGAGAAACTCCCCGCCTCGCGGCTCGTCCCCGCGGCACTCCAGCACATCGCCGCCATGTACGCCGGCGTCGTCACCCCTCCGCTCATCATCGGCCAGGCCGTCGGCCTGGACGCCGCAGGAATGACCCGGCTCATCGCGGCCAGCCTGCTCATCGCCGGCTGCGCGACCATCCTGCAGACCCTCGGCCTCGGACGCTTCGCCGGAAACCGGCTCCCGTTCGTGAACGCCGCCTCCTCCGCCGGCATCGCCCCCATGCTCGCCATCGCCGAGACCAGCGCCCCCGGACACCAACTCCCCGCCATCTACGGTGCGGTGATGGTCGCCGGAGTCTTCTGCCTCGCCGTCGGACCCTTCTTCGGCAAGCTCCTGCGCTTCTTCCCGCCGCTCGTCACCGGCGTCGTGATCACCCTCATCGGCGTCACCCTGATGCCCGTGCCCGTCGGCTGGGCCCAGGGCGGCGACAAGACCGCCGACGACTTCGGCTCCATGAAGTACCTGGCGCTCGCCGGCTTCACCCTCGTCGTCATCCTGCTCTTCCAGCGCTTCGGCAAGGGCTTCGTCAAACAGATCGCCCTGCTGCTCGGCCTGCTCATCGGCACCCTCGCCGCGATCCCCTTCGGGATGGCCGACTTCAGCGCCCTGCGCGAGGCGCCCGTCGCGGCCCTGCCCGCGCCCTTCGCCTTCGGCGCCCCCGAGTTCCAGCCCGCCGCGATCCTCTCCCTGTGCATCGTGATGCTGGTCCTCATGACCGAGTCCAGCGCCGGCATGCTCGCCCTCGGCGAGATCTGCGAGCGCCGCAGCGACGGGAAGACCATCACCCGCGGCCTGCGGACCGACGGCATCGCCACCCTGCTCGGCCCCGTCTTCGGCGGCTTCCCGACCTCCGCCTTCGCGCAGAACGTCGGCGTCGTCTCGCTGACCCGGGTCCGCTCCCGGTACGTAGTCGCCGTCGCCGGCGGCGCCCTCCTGGTCCTCGGCGCCTTCCCGGTCCTCGGCGCGGTCGTCTCCATGGTCCCGATGCCCGTCCTCGGCGGCGCCGGCATCGTCCTCTTCGGCTCGATCGCGGTCAGCGGCATCCGTACCCTGTCCGAGGCCGGACTCGACGACAGCTCCAACATCATCCTGGTGGCCGTCGCGCTCGGAGCGGGCATCATCCCGCTCGCCGCGCCCACCTTCTACGCCGGCTTCCCCGCCTGGGCGCAGACGGTGCTCGGCTCCGGCATCAGCGCGGGCGCGCTCGTCGCCGTCCTGCTGAACCTGTTCTTCCACCATCTCGGCACCCGGAGCCGTCACACCGCTCCGGCACTCAAATCCTCCTAGGGTCCTGCCGTGCCCGAACCATCCCCGAGGAATGAAGGAAGCACCGCCATGGCAGCACCTTCGGCAGCCCAGCGCATCGTCATCGAGAACGCGGCGATCGCGACCGTCGACGCGAACGACACCGAGTACGCCTCCGGGTACCTCGTCGTCGCCGACAACAAGATCGAGTCCATCGGCGCCGGCAAGGCGCCCGAGGGCCTGGAGAACGTGGTCCGCCGGATCGACGCCACCGGTCATCTGGTGACGCCCGGTCTGGTCAACACCCACCACCACTTCTACCAGTGGATCACCCGCGGCCTGGCCACCGACCACAACCTCTTCAACTGGCTGGTCGCGCTCTACCCGACGTGGTCCCGGATCGACGAGTCGATGGTCCGCGTCGCCGCCCAGGGCTCCCTGGCGATGATGGCCCGCGGCGGTGTCACCACGGCCATGGACCACCACTACGTGTACCCGCAGGGCTCCGGCGACCTGTCCGGCGCCATCATCGGCGCCGCCTCCGACATGGGCGTCCGCTTCACCCTGGCCCGCGGCTCCATGGACCGCAGCGAGAAGGACGGCGGCCTGCCGCCGGACTTCGCCGTCGAGACCACCGAGGGCGCGCTCGCCGCGACCGAGGAGACGGTGCGGAAGTACCACGACGCCTCCTTCGACGCCATGACCCAGGTCGCCGTCGCCCCCTGTTCCCCCTTCTCCATCTCCACCGAGCTGCTCCGCGAGGGCGCCGCGCTCGGCCGCCGCCTCGGCGTGCGCATGCACACCCACGGCTCGGAGACCGTGGAGGAGGAGAAGTTCTGCCACGAGCTCTTCGGCATGGGCCCGACGGACTACTTCGAGTCCACCGGCTTCCTCGGCGAGGACGTGTGGATGGCCCACTGCGTCCACATGAACGACTCCGACATCGAGGCCTTCGCCCGCACCAAGACCGGTGTGGCGCACTGCCCGTCCTCCAACGCGCGCCTCGCCGCCGGCATCGCCCGCGTACCGGACATGCTCAAGGCCGGCGTCCCCGTCGGCCTCGGCGTCGACGGCACCGCCTCCAACGAGTCCGGCGAGCTGCACACCGAGCTGCGCAACGCGCTCCTCATCAACCGCCTCGGCGCGCACCGCGAGGCCGCGCTCAACGCCCGCCAGGCCCTGCGCCTCGGCACCTACGGCGGCGCCCAGGTCCTCGGCCGCGCCGACAACATCGGCTCGCTGGAGGCCGGCAAGCTCGCCGACTTCGTCCTCTGGAAGATCGACGGCCTCGGCCACTCCTCGATCGCCGACCCGGTCACCGCCATCGTCTTCGGCGCGGCGGCACCGGTCACGGCCTCCTTCGTCAACGGCAAGCAGATCGTCGAGAACAACCGACTGCTGTTCGCCGACGAGGAGCAGATCGCGCGTGACGCGCGCGCGGAGGCGCAGCGCCTGGCCCGGATCACGGCCCAGAGCTGACCCTCCCCATGGAGTCCGACCGAGGGGGACGGCCCTCGGTCGGTCGCCGCGGACCCGAGCGGGGCCCGCGGCAGCCCGACCGGGTGGTGCCGTACGCAGAAGTCGTACGGCACCACCCGGGACGGTGAAGCGTGCCCGCACCCCCACACCGGGCCCCCGTCCCCACGCCGCACCCCTCCGCGGCACCGCTCCACCCCGGAACGCGCCGCACCCCTTCCGCGGCACCGCTCCACCCCGCACCGAGCCGCACCTCCTGCACTTCGCACCGCATCGCACCACCTCCCTGAACCCCTCGTCGCCGCCGACGTGTAACCGACCGGAGGAACCGCCGTGGCCGCCAAGCCCCAGGTTCGCAATGCACCAGACGCAGGACCCGCCCCCGAAGACCGCGAGAAGCATCCGGTCGACGAGACGCTGCCCCCACTCAAGATGCTCACCAGCGGCCTCCAGCACGTCGCCGCCATGTACGCGGGCGTCGTCGCCCCGCCCCTGATCGTCGGAGCGGCCGTCGGCCTCTCCGGCACCGAACTCACCTTCCTGACCGGCGCGAGCCTCTTCACCGCCGGTCTCGCCACCTTCCTGCAGACGCTCGGCGTCTGGAAGATCGGCGCCAAGCTGCCGTTCGTCAACGGCGTCACCTTCGCCGGCGTCGCGCCCATGCTGGCGATCGTCGACACCACCGAGAACAAGGCCGACGCACTCCCCGTGATCTTCGGCGCGATCATCGTCGCCGGACTCCTCGGCTTCGCCGCCGCCCCCTTCTTCTCCCGGCTCGTGCGGTTCTTCCCGCCGGTCGTCACCGGCACGGTGATCACCCTCATCGGCGTCTCCCTCCTCCCGGTCGCGTTCGGCTGGGCCCAGGGGCCCAACCCCAAGGCCGCGGACTACGGTTCGACCACGTACCTCTCGCTCGCCGGCATCACGCTCCTCGTGGTCCTGCTGCTCCGCCGCTTCACCCGCGGCTTCCTCAAGCAGGTCGCGGTCCTGGTCGGCCTCGTCATCGGCACGCTGATCGCCATACCGTTCGGGGGCACCGACTTCTCCCCGGTGAAGGAAGCCGACATCGTCGGCTTCCCGTCCCCCTTCCACTTCGGCGCCCCGCAGTTCGCCCTCGCCGCGATCATCTCCATGTGCGTGGTCATGCTCGTCTCCATGACCGAGTCGACCGCCGACATGCTGGCGCTCGGCGAGATCGTCGAGCGGCCCGCCGACGAGAAGACCATCGCGGCCGGACTGCGCGCCGACACCCTCGGCTCGGCGCTCAGCCCGCTCTTCAACGGCTTCATGTGCAGCGCCTTCGCGCAGAACATCGGCCTGGTCGCCATGACCCGGATCCGCAGCCGCTTCGTCGTCGCCTGCGGCGGCGGCTTCCTGGTCCTCATGGGCCTCTCGCCGGTCGCCGCCTCGCTCATCTCGGTCGTCCCCCGGCCGGTCCTCGGCGGCGCGGGCGTCGTCCTCTTCGGCTCGGTCGCCGCCAGCGGCATCCAGACCCTGGTCAAGGCCGGCCTGGAGAAGGACAACAACGTGCTGATCGTGGCCGTCTCGCTCGCCGTCGGCATCATCCCGATCACGAAGCCGGAGTTCTACCACGCCTTCCCGGAGACCGCCCAGATCATCCTGGACTCCGGCATCTCGACCGGCTGCGTGGCCGCCGTCCTGCTCAACGTGGTCTTCAACCACCTGGGCCGCGGCCGCGACGCCGACGAGGTCACCGCGCCCATGGAGCCCGGCGAGGAGATCTCCGGCAGCGCCACGGCGAAGGCGGCGCACGCCCACTGAACCCGCTCCTCGTCCCACCGCCCGCCCCGGTCCCCGCGCACACCGCGGGGCCCGGGGCCGCGGCGCGTGCCGACCTGTGCGCCGAACGCGCGGCGCCCGGGGCCGTGGTGCTGGTCAACCCCAACACCTCGACCGCCACCACCGCGATGATGACCGCCATCGCCCGGCGCACCCTGGGGCCGACCCGCCCCGTCCGGGGCGTGACCGTCGCCCGGGGCCCGCGCATGCTCACCGACCCGGACGCCCTGCGGGCCGCCGCCCCCGAGGTCCTCGCCGCCGGCCTGCGCGCCACCGCCGGGGGCGACTGCGCCGCCCTCCTCGTCGCCGCCTTCGGCGACCCGGGCCTCGCGGCACTGCGCGCGGCGCTCGCCCCGACCGGGGTCCCGGTGGTCGGCCTCGGCGAGGCGGCGCTCCTCGAAGCGGCCGCCGACGGAACGCCCTTCGGCATCGCCACCACCACCCCGCTCCTCGCCGACGCCATCCACGCGCGCGTGACCGCCCTCGGCCTCGGCGACCGGTACACCGGCCTCCGGCTCACCGCCGGCTCCCCCGAGCGGCTCTCGGCCGACCCGGCGCTCCTCCTCGACCGTCTCGAGCGCGCCGTCCGTGCCAGCGCCGAACGCGACGGCGCCCGCGCCGTCGTCATCGGCGGCGGCCCGCTCGGCGAGGCGGCCGAGGAACTCCACGCCCGCTGCGCGGTCCGCGTCGTCGCCCCGATCCCGGCGGCCTGCCGCGCGCTCACCCGCCTGCTGACGGGCTGACGCCGCCGGGCCGGTGAGAGACGGGCCGCCGGCCGCCGGGCGCCGGGTGATCGGCTGACGCCGGAAGGGCGCCGCGTACCGTGCCGACGGCCCACCACCCGCGGACACCCGGAGTTCACCGCTCCACCGCGATCCGCCGTCGGCACTCCGCGCCCAGCGAGGGGTAGGCGGCGGCGATCGCCTCGTACGTCCGCCGCCTCAGCAGCCGCTCGGCCTCGCCCCGGCCGGTCTCCCCGTACAGCCCGTCGAGCAGCGACTCGTACCGCGACAAGGCGTGCCGCAGATAGCTCACCTGCCACCGCACGAGCGCCCCGGCGGGCGGGCCGCCCCGGTCCGGGCCGGGACTTCGGGCCTCCAGGAGATGCCGGTGCCGCGCGGCCCGCCGCTCCAGTTCGGGCCCCGGCAGCAGGGGCACCTCGATCGGTTCCGCGCGGATCGCGGTCAGGACGGCGGCCCGCCGCCGCTCGGCGTGGACCCCGGCGGCCGAGGCCCGGGCCCGGCAGAGCGTCGCCGTCTCGGTGAACTCGGGGGTCCGCTCCACCGTCTCCACCCGGGCGAGGAGATAGAGCCGCACGGGCGCGAGGGACCAGCGGCGCGGATCGCGGCCCTGCACGTCGGGCGTGCCGAGCAGGTCCCGCACCATCGCGTCGGTCCAGCCGCGCCCGCGCACCCCGGCGAGCGAGACATAGGTCGTACGGTCCGTCATGATTCCCCCTGGGTCGACTACGGAGCGTGACGATTCCAGTGAAGCGCACCCCACTGACAACGCCCCCTCGTCGACCTCTTGCCGTTCCGGCTCCGGCTGTGCGATATAGGTCTGGACCTTTTCGACGGACGGAGGCCGGCCCGTGCAACGCCCGCTCGCCGCAAGCCTGTTGACTGCCCTCGCGCTCGCGATGACCCTCGCCCTCGGCGCCTGCTCCAGCGCCGTCGCCCCCGCGCCGAAGGACACCCGGGCGCCCGCCGCCCCCACCGGAGTCACCGCCGTCGCCGGCAGCGCGAGCACCGTGCACGTCATGTGGAGCGCGGCCGGCGACGACCGTGCCGTCGCCGGATACGCCGTCTACCGAGAGGGCCGCAAGGTCAGGGACCTCCCCGCCACCACCCTGATGACGGACGTCGTCGGCCTCGCCCCCGCGACCCGCCACCGGTTCACCGTCCGCGCCCGCGACGCCGCCGGCAACGTCTCGCCCCCGAGCGCCACCGTCACGGCCACCACCCTCCCCGCCGTCTCCGAGGACCGCACGCCCCCGACCGCCCCGACCGCCCTCCGCGTCACCGCCGAGGGCAGCCGCGCCGCCACCCTCCGCTGGTTCCCGGCCCGCGACGACACCCGGGTCACCGCGTACGACGTCTACCAGGCCGACGCCCGCATCCACACCGTCCCCGGCACCGCCACCACCGCCCACCTCACCGGCCTGCGCCCCGGCACCGCCTACGCGTTCACCGTCCGGGCCCGCGACGCCGCCGAGAACTCCTCCCCGGACAGCACCCCCGCCGACCTCACCACCGCCCCGTCCCCGGGCGCCCCGCCGAACACCGCCCCCAAGGACCTCGACGCCACGGCGGGCAAGGGCGAGATCACCCTCACCTGGACCCCGCCGAAGACGGGCGCCCCCGTCACCCACCACGAACTCCACCTCAACGGCCGCTTCGCCACCACCATCGTCTGGGGCGCCACCCCACCCCCCGGCCGCGCCACCTACACCTTCCCGGTCCAGGACCCCCCGGGCACCCGCTACACCATCACCCTCCGCGCCCAGCTCCCGGACGGCACCTGGGGCGACTTCTCCGCACCGAGGACCGTGGTCGTGCGCTGAGTGTGCTGAGTACGCCGACTGCGTCGAGTGCGCCGACTGCGCCGAACTTCCCTGCCTCTGGCCGAAATCGCACCCTTTCGCTCAACCTGACGGCACCTCACCCTGCGAACAGGGGAAGCGACAGGCCGTTGGGGGGCGCCGATGTCCGAACCGACCTCCGACCCGCTCTACGTACCCGCCCTGCCCGCCCGGCCGAGCGCGCTCGTCGCGTACGGCCTGCTGGCGCCGGAGCTCCGGGCCGTCGTCGCGCCGCTCTGGACCGTCCCGCCCCGCGTCGGCCACGAGCGGACCCCCGGAGGCCCGTCCCGCCCCCTCGACCCCGACCCCGCCGCACTCGGCGACCACGTGCGCCTGGCCCTGGCGCGCATCGCGCGCGTGCAGCGCGACCGGCCGGCCTGGGTCGACACCGGCCACGTCGAGCGCGAGCCGGGCTTCCCCGGCCTCGGCGCGGTCCGGCCCCCGCTGCGGCCCGTCACCGGCATCGAGCGCGCCGCCGGCGCACAGGTGGCCTGCGCCGAGGCGGCCCGCGCGGGCGGCACCGGCCTCGGCATCCGCGTACGCCCGGACGGCGGCGGGCCGACGGCGGAGGCGCTGTGCCGGCTCCTCGAACGGATCGCGTCCGCCCGGTGCCCCCTGGACCTCCTCCTCGACCTGGGCGCGGTCGACGAGGACCAGGGCGCCGACCTCACGGCGCTCCAGGCCCTGAACGTCCTCGCCCCCCTCCACCCCTGGCGCACCGTCGTGCTCCTGGCCGGCGCCTTCCCCCGTACCCGCCCCGAGGCGTACGGAGCGCCCCTGGCCGAGTCGTGCCGGGTCGACCGCCTCCTCCCCGGCCTGCTCCGCCACGCCGCCGACGGCCCCGGCCCGCGGCCCGTCCACGGCGACTACGGGGCGCACGACGCGGCGAGCGCCGACCGGGTCTCCGACACGGGGGACGACCCGTTCCGCGGGGCGCTGCGCTACACCGCCGAGCAGGCCTTCCTCATCGGCGAGGTCCCGGCCGAGTCCGGCCACCACCTCCGGGTCCGCGCGCTCGCCCGCGAGATCGTCGCCTCCCCGCACTACAGGGGAGCGGAGTACAGCGAGGGGGACCGCTGGCTCCGCGTCTGCGCCGACGGCAGCGGCCTGCCCGGCACCGGGCACCCCGACCTCTGGATCCGTGCCGGCCACAACCAGCACCTGACCCATGTGGCCCGCGAACTGCGGCGACACTCCTGAGCGGTGGTCCTTGCCCGCCGTAACCGGTTCCCCGGAATTACCCTGGGAAGCGTGGCCGGGACCGTTCTCACCAACACCGGGCTCGACAGCTTCCTCGACGGAGCGCCCGAGCATCGTGACCCCGCGTTCGTGCGGGCCGCCGAAGCGGTCCTCGGACTGCTCGCCCTGCGCGGCGCCGACCGGACGACGGGCGTGCCCGAGCCGACGCCCGGGCTCGTGCGGCAGCTCCTGGTGGAGGACCTGCCGATCTTCGTGTACGCGCCGCCCGGACAGCTCGCCGCCTATCCGGCCGTCCTCGGGGCCCTCGCCGCACGGTTCGACGGAGGGCGGCGCGAGCGCATCGCGGCGGTCGTCGCCGAGTCCGCGCCCGACTTCGAGCGCGCCATGACCGACCCGGGAAACCTCACCTGGCACCGCTGGTACGCCTCGCTCCTGCGGACGGTCGGCGCCGACCTCGCCGACCCCGAGGACGTACGCCGCCGGCTCGCCGCCCTGGACGGGGCGCCGCTCCCCGACGGGGTGCGCCGCGCCCACCTCATGGGGCGGACCGCCCTCGCGGACGTCCTGCTCTCCGAGGCCCTCACGCGCGCGTACGTGCGGGACGCCGAAGCACCCCCGGCCGCCGGGCCGCTGCTCACCGACCACGCCGTCGCGACCGGCATCGGGCAGCTCGCCGCCGCGCTCCAGGACCGGTGGACCGCCGCCGGGCTGGCCGAGCAGCTCGCAGGGCCGTACGCGCGGTTCGCGCCGGGACCCGACGCCTTCCCCCACCTCGTCCTCGCCGACGCCCTCCTCGACGAGCACCTGGACTACTACGGGGACCCCGCCGCCCCCGTGCCCCCGCCGCCCGCGATCGAGGCCGGGCCCGTCGAGGAGGACGCCGACAGCCTGATCGGCGCCGTCGAGGAGCTCGCGGAGGAGGAGTTCGAGCCGTACGGGGGCGAGGCGCCGCACCTGCTGTACGCGGTCTACCAGCGGGGCTGCGCGGCCGAGTCCGTCGCCCGCAAGGCCGCCGAGTACGAGGACTGGTCCGTCGACCCGGACCTGGAGGACCTGCCCGTGGCGGTGCCGGACACGGCGCCCGACGCGTACACCGTCCCGCCCGTTCCGGAGCTCGTACGGCTCCTCGGCACGGCCGACCTGAACGAGGCCGACCGGGACCGGCTCGAAGGCCCGGGCCGCGACCTCGCCGTGGTCCTCGACCGCCTCGCCGCCACCGGCCTCGTCTTCCGCCGCGGCGACGCCTTCGGGCTCACCCCGCGCGGCGCGGGAGCCGTGCGCTACCTGCTCGCCGTGCGCGGGGTCACCGCGCCCGACGCCGCCGAGGCGGCCGCCTGGACCGCGCCGGACGTGGTCGCCGCCGCCGGGGGCTGGTCGGCCTCCGTCGCCGCGCGCGTACTGGCCGACTGGCTCCACGCGCGCGGGGACTCCGCCGAGGCCTGGTCCCAGCTGCTCGCCGCCCTCGGCACCGTCCACGCCGGCGCCTCCGAGGCGGCCGCCACCCGCGGCCTCTTCGCCGTCCTGGACACCGCCGGAGCGCCGCCCGAGGCGCTGCGCGGCGCCCTCCGCGACCCGGTCATCGGCGCGTACGCCCTGGAAGCCCTGCGCGAGCGGGGCGAGCCGGCGGACCCGATCCAGGTCCGGCTCTCGGCCCGGGCCCTGCACGTCCTCGACGCGCTGCCCGCCAAGAAGGGCCCGCTGGAGTCCCGCCGCGCCGCCTTCGACACGGCGGCGGCCGGCTGGCCCGGCGGTTCCGCCGCCCTGGTCCGCGCGATGGCCGCGGCGGACCGCCACGAGGCCGAGCGGGTCCTGCGCCCGCTCGGCATCACCCTCCCGTGACGGCCTTCGCTAGTTCGCCGAGAGGTACATCCCGGACGTCCCCGTCCCCGCCGTGTTCCGGCAGCTGCGGTTCCCCGTCGGGACGGCGTTGATCAGGGCCAGGCACTTGCCGAGGGCCTGCTGGCCGTAGGCGTTGGGGTGCATCGACTCCTGGACGAGGCCCTGCGTGCTCTGGCTGTCGATCCAGCGCGCCCACTCGCTCGTCGCCGCCGACGGGGGCACGGTCGACGTGACCTGCCGGCTCGCCTTCGCGCAGACCTCACGGCCCTGGAGCGCGTCCCGCAGGTCCAGGAACTGCACGCCCTTCGCCGCGGCGACGCCCTTGAGGCGGTCGGCGATCTGGGGGACCAGGGAGTCGCGGGCCCAGTCGGAGTCGGCGTTCCAGAAGGGGCAGCCGCCGGTGTTGGTACGGGACCAGCCGCTCTCGCCGTACCGGTTGTCGGCGGAGCGCGGGATGGGGGAGGGGTACGACTGGAGGACGATCCGGTAGTCGCCGGCGGCGTACCCGGCGGCGGTCATGACCGCCCGGATCTCGTCGACGGACCGGCCGACGTCGGCCATCACGCCGTCGATCTTCGCGTCGACGACGGCCTGCTGGTCGTCGTGGCAGTACGAGTACCAGACGATGTAGTCGCTCGCGCAGGTGCTGATGATGTCGGCGAAGCCGAGGTCGTTGCCGCCGATGGACAGCGCGATCAGCTTGACGTCGTTCGCGGCGGCCACGGCCGCCAGCTGGTCGGCCTGGGGCGCCTCGCCCTTGTACGCCTGGCCGCCCTGGGAGGCGCGGAAGACGTTCTCCGTCGTTGCCCCGGAGCAGGCGAGGTTGATCAGCGAGCTCGCGATCGGGCCGGCGCTCTTCACCTCGGCGGTGTCCGAGCGGTCGCAGCCGCCGGCGGTGGAGCCGTACACCCGGGACGGGTCGTAGGTGCTGCCCGTCCAGGCGCGGTCGGTGCCGTTGCGGCTGCCGGAGTTCGTGAGGCTGTTGCCCAGCCACCGTCCGGCCTCGCCGGAGATGTAGCTGTCGCCCATGGTGACGACGGCGGTGGGGCCCGTGCCGGGAGCGGCGTGGGCGGCCGGGGCGGCGACGGAGGCGAGCCCGGCGGCGGTACACAGTGCCAGGAGTGCGCGCAGCGCACGGTGGGGGGTCGAAGGCATGGCTGTGCTCCTGCGGTATGCGGTGACGCAGTGACGTGGGGGACAGCCGCCGGCCGGTGGCATGGCGGAATCTCGCACGGCGTGGCTTGTTACCGCTAGGTAGCTGCATATCTCGGTTCCGTCACGTCCCCTGTGCCCCGCCCGGGAACGCGACGGGGCCCCGCCCCGGTGCTGTGCGACACCGAGGGCGAGGCCCTGTTCAGAAGGCGTGCGGCCGCTGTGCGGTCGGCCGACGTGCGTGCGTCAGCCGACCAGCTGCTCGTACGCGGGAAGGGTCAGGAAGTCCGCGTAGTCCGCGTCCAGGGAGACGTGCAGGAGCAGGTCGTGGGCCTGCTGCCACTTGCCGGCCGCGAAGGCCTCCTCGCCGATCTCGGCGCGGATCGCGGCCAGCTCCTCGGCGGCGACCTTGCGGGCCAGCTCGGGGGTGGCGGTCTGGCCGTTCTCGAAGACGACGCCCGCGTTGATCCACTGCCAGATCTGGGAACGGGAGATCTCGGCGGTGGCCGCGTCCTCCATCAGGTTGAAGATGGCGACGGCGCCGAGGCCGCGCAGCCACGCCTCGATGTAGCGGATGCCGACCTGCACGGCGTTGCGCAGACCCTCGTACGTGGGCTTCGCGTCGAGCGAGTCGATCGCGATGAGGTCGCCCGGCGCGACGGAGACGTCCTCGCGGAGGCGGTCCTTCTGGTTGGGCTTGTCGCCGAGGACGGCGTCGAAGGAGGCCATCGCGATCGGGACCAGGTCGGGGTGGGCGACCCAGGAGCCGTCGAAGCCGTCGCCGGCCTCGCGGTCCTTGTCGGCCTTGACCTTCTCGAAGGCGACCTTGTTGACCTCGGCGTCCTTGCGGGACGGGATGAACGCCGCCATGCCGCCGATCGCGTGCGCGCCGCGCTTGTGGCAGGTGCGCACGAGGAGTTCGGTGTACGCGCGCATGAACGGGGCGGTCATCGTGACCGCGTTGCGGTCCGGAAGGACGAACTTGGCTCCGCCGTCACGGAAGTTCTTGACGATGGAGAAGAGATAGTCCCAGCGGCCCGCGTTGAGGCCGGCGGCGTGGTCGCGGAGCTCGTAGAGGATCTCCTCCATCTCGTACGCGGCCGTGATGGTCTCGATGAGGACCGTGGCGCGGACGGTGCCCTGCGGGATGCCGACGTAGTCCTGCGCGAAGACGAAGACGTCGTTCCAGAGGCGGGCCTCCAGGTGCGACTCCGTCTTCGGGAGGTAGAAGTACGGGCCCTTGCCGAGGTCGATCAGACGCTGGGCGTTGTGGAAGAAGTACAGGCCGAAGTCGACGAGCGCGCCGGGCACCGGGCGTCCGTCGAAGGTGAGGTGACGCTCCTCCAGGTGCCAGCCGCGCGGCCGCATCACGACGGTGGCGAGCTCGTCGGCGGGCTTCAGTGCGTACGACTTGCCCGAACGCGGGTCCGTGAAGTCGATGTTGCGGGTGTACGCGTCGATCAGGTTGACCTGGCCGAGGACGACGTTCTCCCAGGTCGGCGCGGAGGCGTCCTCGAAGTCGGCGAGCCAGACCCTGGCGCCGGAGTTGAGCGCGTTGATCGTCATCTTGCGGTCGGTCGGGCCGGTGATCTCGACACGGCGGTCGTTCAGGGCCGCCGGGGCCGGCGCGACCTTCCAGGAGTCGTCGGCGCGGATCGCGGCGGTCTCCGGAAGGAAGTCCAGGGTGGAGGTGCGGGCGATCTCGGCGCGACGCTCCGCCCGGCGGGCGAGGAGCTCGTCCCGGCGCGGGGTGAACCGCCGGTGCAGTTCGGCGACGAAGGCCAGGGCGGCCTCGGTGAGCACTTCCTCCTGACGGGGCAGGGGCTCGGCATCGACGACGGCCAGGGGGGACGGCGCTGGTGCGGACATGAACTGTCACTTCCTTCAGCGGGCTTCACGGGCGGTGCCAGGCGGCCGCCGGGCGTCACGGGGCGGCACGGAGTGCCGCAGGCGCCGAGATACGGCCGCGAGCGCCCTCTCAACGACCAAGGGCTTCTGAACAGTGGATACTAGTTTCCTCATGGTGGAAGTTCAATGGTTTGTTGATGTCGAGATTCTCCGGATCGACAGAACATGGCGCTCGGTGCCAGTCCGTTCACTCCAGGTGGGACAGATCCGCCTCCGTGTCGATGTCGTACGGCTCGGCCACATCCGAACAGTCCACCGGGGTGATCGCATCCCGGTGTGCCGCCAGATAGTCCCGCGCCCCCCGGTCGCCCACCGCCGTCTCCGCGATCCCCGTCCAGTGCCCCGCGCCGAACAGCACCGGATGGCCCCGCTGTCCGTCGTACGAGGCTGCCGCCAGCGAATCCCGCGATCCGTACGCCGCCCTGACCCTGGCCACCGCCTCCACCCCGATCCCCGGCTGGTCGACCAGGAGGACGAGCGCCGCGTCCACCCCGCGCGGGTCGGCCGCCAGCGAGGCGAGCCCCGCCCGCAGCGAGGAACCCATCCCCTCCGCCCACTCCGGGTTGTCCACCAGGACGCACCCGGGCAGCTCAGCCCGCTCCCGTACGGCATCCGCCGACGCCCCGAGCACCACGTGCACCACCTCGCAACCGGCCCCGCGCAGCACCCCCACGGCATGCTCGACCAGCGGCCGCCCCCGATGGGAGAGGAGTGCTTTCGGACGCCCCCCGAGCCGCCTTCCACCCCCGGCGGCGAGCAGCAGTCCGGCGACGACGGGGGTTCGATCTTCCGCAGCTGTCATGCCACCTGCATACCTCATCCGGCCGAATCACACGGTCGCCTGAATTCCGACCACCAAGGGTGGCGCGCCGGGGTGGCGAAGGAGTTAACTGGCCCGCGGCTCACGGCGCCCGATCGCCGCCCGGGGGGTCGGCTCGGGGTGTCCGGAGCGGAGTTCTGCGCACATCGTCGTGCGAGGGGGAGATCCATGTTGCGAAGCGTGGGGCAGAGGCGAGTGACCGGCGAGGGCATGGACCCCAGGGTGGCCGAACTGCGGTCCGCCGTGTCCCGGCTCCGGCGCGAACTGGCCGCGCTCCGGACCGATTTCGCCGACCGTGGCATCGCCGAGGACGAGCTCGCCGCGCTGGACGCCATGGCGCTCAGCGGCGACCCCGAGGTACGGCGGCTGCGCCGCTCGCTGCTGCTCGTCGCGGGCTGCGTCGGCTCCGTCAGCGCCCTCGCCGAGGCGCTCGCCGGCGTCCGTCGGGCCGTCGAGCTCTTCGGGCCCCCGCAGCCCGGGCAGTAGGCCCGCCACCGGGCCCTTCCGGGTACCCCGGAGGGGGATCCTCCGGGTACCCCACAGGGGCCTGCGGGGCTCTGTGCGGTGGCCGAACCGGGGAGAAGGCTTCCATCCTGAGGGAGGGTTCCGCCTCGGCGGTCCCGGCCGGAAGGTGGTGGTGGACGTGGCGGCCACGGGTGGTGACGACGACGAGCGGGACGAACCGCGACCCGGCAGGGCCGGCGAGCGGAACGCCGTGCTCCCAGGGGGCGCCGGTGGGCGGGATGCCCCGCTCCCGGGCGGCGTCGGCGACCGCCCCGCCCCGTTGCCAGGCCGCGCCGGTGAGCCGGATGCCCCGTTCCCGAGCGGCGCCGGCGGCAGCCCGGCCCCGCTCTCCGGCGCCGGCGACCGCCCCGCCCCGTTCCCGAGAGGTGTCGGCGGCAGCCCGGCCCCGTTCCCCGGCGTCGGCGACCGCCCCGCCCCTCTCTCCGCTGCCGTCGACCCGCTGGGCGATCCGTTCCTGCAGACGCGGTTCGCCCTGCCGAGTCGCCCCGGGACGTTTCTGCGTCGTGAGCGGCTGGTCGGGCGGCTCGGGCAGGCGCTGTCGACCCCGCTGACCGTGGTCAACGGCAGCGCGGGGGCCGGGAAGACCCTCCTGGTCGCCGACTGGGCCGCGCACCTCGGGCAGCCGGTCGCCTGGCTGACGCTCGACGCCGCCGTGGACGGCCCCGGGATGTTCTGGGCCCAGCTGCTGCAGTCCCTGAACGCCGCCGGCGTGCCCGTACCCGCCGCGATCGGCTTCCCCGCCGACGCGACCAGGGCCCATCACACCCTCCTCAGCCGGATCGCCTCGGAACTCGCCGGGCGCGACCGGCCCGTCACCGTGGTGATCGACGAGTTCGACGAGGTGGCCGACCCCGAGGTCGCACGGCAGCTGGAGTTCGTCCTGCGGCACGCCAGGCCGGGACTGCGCCTCGTCCTCGTCAGCCGCAGCGAGCCCCTCCTCCCGCTCCACCGCTACCGGGCGGCCGGGGAGATGACCGAGATCCGGGACGCCGAGCTGGCCTTCACCACCGAGGAGGCGGTCGAGCTCCTCGACCTGCACGGCCTGTCGCTGTCCGTCCCGGTGGCCGAGGCGCTGGTGGAGCGCACCCGGGGATGGGCGGCGGGCCTCCGGCTGAGCGCCCTGGCGGCGCGGGCGAGTCCGGATCCCGAGCTCTACCTGAAGGAGTTCGAGGCGGGACGGAGCACGATCGCCGACTTCCTCCTGGCCGAGGTCCTCGACCGGCAGCCTCCCGAGACCCAGGACCTGCTCCTGCGGATCAGCGTCCTCGACCGCTTCCGTCCCGACCTGGCGGACGAGCTGACCGGGCGGCGCGACGCCGCGACGATCCTCGCCGGACTGCACCGCGCGAACGCCTTCGTCGAGGACTACGGCCACGGCTGGTACCGGCTCCATCCGCTGTTCCGGGAGATACTCCGGGCCCATCTCCGCAGCCGTGCCCCCGGCCTCGAACCCCGGCTGCACCACCGCGCCGCGCACTGGCTCCGGCGCTCCGGCACGCTGCGCGAGATGCTGGTCCACGGCGCCGCCGCGCGGGACTGGACGTACCTCGCCGGCGCCCTGGTCGAGGATCTCGCGATCGGGCAGCTCCTCACCGGCCTGGGCTCCGGAGAGCCCGTGGACTGGTTCGCCGCGATGGAGGGGGAGACACCCGACGCGGCCACGAACCTCGTCCGCGCCGCGTGCGAGCTGTCCCGGACGCACCGGTCCGACCGGTCGGACCGGGCGGCCCTCGAACGCGGCACGGCGCACCTCCGCCTGGCGGCCGAACAACTGTCGGTCGAGGGCCGCGGCACCCCCGCGGCCCTGCTGAGCCACGCCCTCCTGGGGGCACTGGCCGGGCGGCTCTCCGGCTCGGCGCATCTGGCCGAACAGGCCACCCGGTCGGCCCGCCGCCTGATGGAGCGGATGCCCTCCCGGCTCCTCGACGCGCACCCGGAACTCCGCGCCCTGCTGCTGACCCACGTGGGCGCGGCCCGGCTGTGGGCCGGACGCCTCGACGAGGCCCGGGCCGCCCTCGCCCAGGTGGCCGCCGCCCCCCGTACGGCCTCCGTCGTGCTCCCGCGGATGGAGGCACTGGAACACCTGGCGCTCGTCGACCACCTCAACGGATGGCCGAGCGCGGCGGAACGCAAGGTGCTCGCGATGACGGTCGAGGCCGAGCGGTACGGCCTCGGCCGGCCGCAGGGTTCCGGAATCGGACAGCTGGTCCTGGCCGCGGTCGCCCTCGGCCGGGACGACGTCGACCGCGCCGAGGCACTCCTCGCCGGGCTGCCCGAGCAGCCGCCGGTGGATCCGGTGGCGGCCGCGACCAGACAGGCCGTCACGGCCGACGTGCTGCTGGCCCGGGGCCGTACGGGCGCGGCCCTGACCGTCGCGACCCGGCCCGTCCCCGCCGCCGACGTCTCGCCCTGGGCGCGGGGCCGTGCCGCCCTGGCCGTCGCGGACGCGCACCTGG
Source organism: Streptomyces nymphaeiformis (assembly GCF_014203895.1). Taxonomy (GTDB): domain Bacteria; phylum Actinomycetota; class Actinomycetes; order Streptomycetales; family Streptomycetaceae; genus Streptomyces; species Streptomyces nymphaeiformis. The sequence goes on from NZ_JACHJY010000008.1 coordinate 82,120, forward strand.
CCGAGGGCCGCCCGGACGCGGCGGTCGACGTCCTCCGGCAGGTCGCCGGGGACCAGCCGCTGTGCACCGTCGGCACGGCGCGGGCCCATCTCGCCGCCGGGGACCCCGGCACGGCCCTCGACCTGCTCGAAGGCCTCACGGCCGACGGGCGGTCGGGGCCCGCGGTGGCCGTGCCGGCCGCGCTGGTACGGGCCCGGGCGGCGGCGCTGAAGGGCGACGCCGCCACCGCCCGCAGGCTGCTCGCGCGGGCTCTCGCCGAGGGCCGCCGCGAGGACCTCAGGCGCGCCTTCCGGGACGCCGGGCCCTGGGCCGGGCCCTTCCTGGCGGAGCCCCCGCTGCGCGCGCTGGCCGCCGGGTGGCTCGTACCCGAACCGCAGCCACCCGGCGAACCGGCCGGCGGCGGACACGGGGCCGTGACGCCGACGGAGGAGCTCACCGGACGGGAACGCGAGGTCCTGGAGCGGCTCGCCGGGGCGATGTCGACCGAGGACATCGCCGCCGACCTGTACGTGTCCGTGAACACGGTGAAGACCCACCTCAAGGCCGTCTACCGGAAGCTGTCGGTGCACCGCCGCAACGACGCCGTCCGCCGCGCCCGCGAGCTGCGGCTGCTGTGACGTCCCGCCCCCACCGCGCCCTCTCACCCGCGGCGGGTGAGGCGGCCGGCGGCCGTCCGGGATGTGATGGCGACGAGGGCGGGCTCACTCCCTCCGCTGCCGCCGGACACCGGCGGCCAGGCCCGGCGAGGTGGCGACCGTGAAGAAATGGCGCGCTCTGATCGTGCTCGGGACGGCCCAGTTCCTGATGGTCCTGGACACGTCCGTCATGAACGTCTCCATCAGCCAGCTGGTCGAGGACTTCGACACCGAGGTGACCGCCATCCAGGCCGTCATCACCCTGTACGCCCTCGTCATGGCCGCCTTCATGCTCATCGGAGGCAGGTTCGGGGACGTCCTGGGCCGACGCCGCGTCTTCCTGATCGGCATGGCGGTCTACGGAGTCGGCTCGGGCCTGACCGCCGTCGCGCCCACCCTCTGGGTCCTGACCCTGGGGTGGTCGATCATCGAGGGGCTCGGCGCCGCCCTGGTGCTCCCGTCCATGGCGGCCCTCGTCGCCGAGTCGTACCGGGGCCGCGACCGCTCCGTCGCGTACGGCGTCGTCGGCGGCCTGGCAGGTGCCGGCATCGCGGTCGGTCCGCTGCTCGGCGGCTGGGTGACGACGTACCTCACCTGGCGCCTGGTCTTCGCGGGCGAGGTCGTCGTGGTCCTCGCCGTACTGCTCCTGCGGCGGGCGATCCCCGAAACGCCCCCGCCGAGCCGGCGTCCCGGCCTGGACGTCGTCGGCGCCGTGCTGTCGGCGGCCGGCCTGGGGCTCGGCGTGCTCGGCGTGCTGCAGAGCGGCACCTGGGGATGGGTCGAGCCGCGCAACCCGCCCTTCACCGTCTTCGGCTTCTCCCCCACCCTGTTCGTGATCGGGGCCGGCGTGGTGATCCTGTTCCTCTTCCGGGTCTGGGAGGAGCGGCGGGAGGCCCAGGGCGCCGACCCCCTGGTCCATCTGGCCCTCTTCAAGAGACCCGCCCTGCGCTCGGGGCTGATGACCCTGCTGAGCCAGAACCTCATCCTGCTGGGGCTGTTCTTCACCATCCCGCTCTACCTGCAGGTGGTGCAGGGGCTCGACGCCTTCGAGACGGGACTGCGGCTGCTGCCGGTCTCCATCACCATGCTCGCGGCCTCCCTGGGCGCGGCGAAACTCGGGCGCAGGCTGGGCCCGCGGAGGATCGTACGGACAGCCCTCCTGCTGCTCCTCGCCGCCATCGTCTGGCTCCTCGGCACCATCGACCCCGTCATCGACGACGCCCAGTTCTTCTGGGCCATGGCGCTCCTCGGCCTCGGCATGGGGCTGCTCGCCTCGCAGCTCGGCAACGTCGTCCAGTCCAGCGTGGGGGAGCGGGAGCGCAGCGAGGTCGGAGGTCTGCAGTTCACCGCCCAGAACCTGGGGTCCGCGCTCGGCACGGCCCTCATCGGATCCCTGCTGATCGGAGCCCTGGCCCAGGCCTTCACCACCGAGGTGGAGAAGGACCCGAGGCTCTCGGAGGAGGCGCGCGCGCAGACCAGCGTCGCCCTGGAGGCCGGGATCAGCTTCGTCCCGACCGACCAGGTCCGCTCGGCGGCGGAGAGCGCGGGGCTTCCGCCGCAGGAGGTGGACGCCGTCACCGACTCCTACGCCTCGGCCCAGCTCGACGGCCTCAAGGCGGCCATCCTCGCGACCGGGGGCATCACCCTGCTGAGCCTGCTGGTGACACGAGGGCTGCCCGGCGCCGGCGAGACCGGGGGCGCGGGCCGTGACCGGGCCGCGGCCGGCCCCACCCCGCCGGAGACGCCGGAGACGCCGGAGCCCCGCCCGTGAATCACCCGTGCAGGGTGAGGCCGGCGGGGACACGGAGGCGGACTCTGGACGCAAGGGCCGACCGGCCCGGTGACAGCCACTTCCGGGAGGGGCACGTCATGCAGCACGAGCAGTGCGAGATCCGCGTCGACGGGCTCATGTCGGAGACGCTGATCGGATCGTTCCCGGAGCTGGAGCACGTGGTGGTCTCCGGCCAGACGCTGCTGTACGGCCCCCTCCTCGACGAGGCCCACCTCTACGGCCTGCTGGCCCGCCTCCAGTCGCTCGGACTGCACGTGGTGGAACTGCGGCGGCTGCCGGAGTGACCGAGGGGAGTCCCGGCGGGATCCCGACGGGAGAAGGACCCGGAAACGGAGCACGGACATGGACACACCGACGTACCTCGCCTACGACTACCCGCTGCTGAGCATGTTCTGGACCATGCTCTGGATCTTCCTGTGGATCCTCTGGTTCATCCTGCTGTTCCGGATCATCGCCGACATCTTCCGCGACGACTCCATGAACGGCTGGGGCAAGGGCGGCTGGCTCGCCTTCGTCATCCTGCTGCCGTTCCTCGGCGTCCTCGTGTACGTGATCGCCCGCGGCAAGAGCATGGGCGGCAGGGAGATCGCGCACGCCCGCGAGAAGCAGCAGGCCTTCGACGCCTACGTCCGCGAGACCGCCGCCGGTGACAGCCGCCCCAGCCGGGCCGAGGAACTCGGCCGGCTCGCCGAGCTCCGCACCAAGGGCGACATCAGCGAGGAGGAGTTCCAGCGGGCCAAGGCCCTCGTCCTGAACGACGACCGTCCGTCCCCGCCCGCCGACACCACCCCCACCGCCCGTCAGTGAGACGGGCGCGAGGAGAGGAGAGACCGAGATGAGCGCCACGCACACCCCCCACGCGTCATCGGCGAAATACGCCTGGGCCGGGGGCCTGAGGGTCTTCGCCGCCGTCATGCTCGGCATCGCGGGACTGCTCGCCATCTTCCGCGGCATCATGGCCATCGCCGAGGACGACGTCTTCGTCCGCACGCCGAACTACGTCTTCCAGTTCGACCTCACCGGGTGGGGCTGGGTCCATCTCGGCCTGGGCATCGTCGCCGCGCTCGTCAGCTTCGGGCTCTTCACGGCGGCGGCCTGGGCGCGGTACTCCGGCATCGCCATCGCCGCGCTCGTGATCATCGCGAACTTCCTGTCGCTGCCGTACTACCCGTGGTGGTCCGTCATCATGATCGCGATGTCCGGCTTCATCATCTGGGCCCTGTGCGTCGACCGGGGCGAGGACGCGGGCGTCGGGAGGTAGTCGTGAGCGATCTGAAGTTCGAGCAGAAGAGCGCGATGTCCCGTACCGAGGCCGCGGCGCAGCTGGAGGCGCTCGCCGCGGCGCTCAGGGAGGGCGGCGAGGCCGACCTCCCGATGGGGCTCGGGGTGCTGAGCCTGAGGATCCCCGACGAACTCCGCACCGAGGTGGAGTTCGAGGTCGGCGACGGCGAGATCGAGCTGGAGATCGAGCTGAAGTGGCCGGTGGGCGGGGGCAGGGCGAAGCCGAAGGAGGCGAAGGAGGCGAAGGAGCCGGAGGCCGAGGTCAAGGCCAAGCCGGAGGCGAAGAAGTCCGTGACCAAGCCGGAGGCGAAGAAGCCCGAGGTCAAGGCGGCGGCCAAGCCCGAGCCGAAGAAGGCCGCCAGGTCCGGGCGCCCCGCCGCGAAGCGCACATGAGTCGGGGGGCTCTCGGGGGTCCGAGTGCTCCTGTTTCACCCGCATGACCTGGCCGCCGTGCCGGTGCGGCCCGGCGGGAGTTGGGTGGAACCGGGACACCCGGACCCCGGAGAAACGGAAACTGCCATGTACGAGATGCACATCGCGCCCGACGACTCCAGCGGACTTCTGGTCTGGCACGTGATCGCAAAGGAGGCGGGCAGCAGCCTCTGCGGTCAGCCCGTCGACCGCGGCACGGACGGCGTGCAGACGGACCGGCACTGCCTGTCCTGCATGCGGTCCTTCCAGGACCTGATGAGCGCCAAGGCCTCGTCGTCGGCCCAGGGCCGGCCGGACGGCCTCACCGCCTGATCAGCCGGCGGGCCGTCGCCGCCGCCACCGCCGCCGTGCGCGAGTCCACGCCCAGCTTCGCGAAGATGTGGACGAGGTGGGACTTGACCGTCGCCTGGCTCAGGAACAGCGCCTTGCTGATCTGCTGGTTCGACAGGCCCTCGCCCACCAGCTGGAGCACCTCCAGCTCGCGTTTCGTCAGCGCCTCCGCCGGCGTCCGCATCCGGTCCATCAGCCGGTGCGCGACCGCCGGCGCGAGCGCCGACTGCCCGGCGGCCGCCGTCCTGACCGCCGCCGCCAGCTCCTCCGGCGGCGCGTCCTTCAGGAGGTAGCCGGAGGCCCCCGCCTCCACCGCCGCCAGGATGTCCGCGTCCGTGTCGTACGTCGTCAGGACCAGCACCTTCGGCCCGCCCGGCGCCGCCGTGATCGCCGCCGTCGCCTCCGAGCCGTGCATCCCGGGGCCGAACTGCAGGTCCATCAGGACCACGTCCACGCCCCCGGCGGCGGCCAGCTCCACCGCGCGCTCGGCGGTGGCCGCCTCGGCGACCACCGCGAAGTCCGGCTCGGTGTCGAGGACCGCGCGCAGGCCCGCCCGTACCACCGGGTGGTCGTCGGCGAGGAGGAGTCGGATGGTCATGCTTCAGGCTCCAGCGGGGAGGGGGAGGGAGACGGCGACGGCGGTGCCCTGGCCGGGCGCCGACTCGACCGCGAACGAGCCGCCCAGCGACTCGGCCCGCGAGCGCATCGCCGGAAGGCCGAAACCGCCGTCCGACGAAGGGCGTACGGACGCGGGGTCGAAGCCCCGGCCGTCGTCGACCACGTCCAGGGTCACCGACGCGTCCATGAACGACAAGGTGATCTCGGCACGGGACGCCGAGGCGTGCCGCACGGTGTTCGCGAGCGCCGACTGCGCGATCCGCAGCAGCGCCACCTCGTACGGCGTCGGCAGCTCCACCGGCGTGCCGCTCACCGAGAAGCGGACCCGGGGCCCGTCCGCGGGCAGCCCGGTGACCGGCTCGCACAGCCGCTCGAGGGCCGCCGCGAGCGAGCCGTGCTCCAGGTCCGGGGGCGACAGCGCCCGGACGAAGCGCCGTGCCTCCGCCAGGTTGTCCTGTGCGGCCTCGCGGGCCCGGCCGATGTGGCCCGCGGCGGGGGAGTCCGGCGGGAGGAGCCGCTCGGCCGCCCGCAGCAGCAGCTGGATCGAGGACAGCCCCTGCGCGAGCGTGTCGTGGATCTCCCGCGCGAGCCGCTCCCGCTCGGAGAGCGTCCCCGCGTGCCGCTCGGCCGCCGCCAGCTCCGCCCGCGTCTCGATGAGCTCCTCGATGAGCCGCCGCCGCCGCTCGCTCTCCCGGTACAGCGCCTGGTAGCCGAGGACCGTCGCCACCGCGACCGCCGCGCCGAGCAGCGGCCCGATGAAGACCCCCGGATTGAGCGGGGCGCCGTGGCCCACGTACGAGAGGATCGCCGCGCCCGCCGTGAGGGCCACGACCGGCAGCGACCAGCGGGTGGGCAGCAGGTGCAGCTGGAGGAAGTACAGGGGGAAGGCCAGCCAGAGCGCTTCCGGGGTGAGCCAGAGCAGCCCGAGCCAGGACGCTCCGAGGACCCCCAGCCATAGGGCGGCGGCGCGCTGCGAGCTCCGTACGGACGGCAGGTACGAGCCGGCCGCGTACACCGCGCCCATGACCACCGCCGCGACCGTCCCGGAGACCGAGTCCGCCCGTACCGCCGCCAGGACGAGCAGGCCCGCCATGAGGAGGTGCAGGCAGAGGCGCAGGGCGCGGAGGGCGGGGGTCAGCGAGCGGGGATCCATGATTTCTCCAGCGTAGGGAACGGGAGACAATCCGGACTCAACCGAAAGTTTGATTGCGGAGCCATCCGTGGCGCGATGCCGGTGGGGCAGCCCCCGGACCACTCTGGTCAGCATGTTCGTGGCATGGAGAGACCTGAGATTCGCCAAGGGGCGTTTCACCCTCATGGGCACCGTGATCGTGCTGATCACCCTGCTCGTGGGGTTGCTGTCCGGGCTGACCGCCGGACTCGCGCGAGAGAACATCTCCGCGATCACCGGTCTGCCCGCCGACCGGCTGGCCTTCGCGGCGCCGCCGTCCGGGCAGTCGGCCTCCTTCACCAATTCGACGGTGACGGAGGAGCAGTGGAGCGGGTGGGCGAAGCGGCCCGGGGTGACGGAGGCCGACCCGCTCGGCATCCGTACCCTCAACGCCGCCGCCGGGGACCACACCGCGGCCGTCTCCGCCTTCGGCTCGGAGCCGGACGCGGGACTCGCCCCCGGGACCGTCGGCGCGGGCAAGGTCGTCCTGTCCGAGTCGGCGGCGGAGGAGCTGGCCGTGGGCGCCGGCGACCGCGTCCGCCTCGGCCCGCTGGAGGTCACCGTCTCCGCGGTCTCCGGCGACGCCTCCTACAGTCACACGCCCGTCGTGTGGACGTCCCTCGACGACTGGCAGAAGGTCGGCCGGAGCGGCACCGCCGCGCAGGAGCAGGCCACCGTGATCGCGCTGAGCGGCGACGGCGTCGACTGGGCGGCCGGCGACGAGGCCGCGGGCACCGAGGCCCGCACCCTCGACGGGGCCCTCACCGCCATAGGGTCCTACCAGGCCGAGAACGGCTCGCTGCAGCTGATGCGCGGGTTCCTCTTCGCCATCTCCGCGCTGGTCATAGGGGCGTTCTTCACGGTCTGGACCATCCAGCGCAGCGGTGACGTCGCCGTCCTCAAGGCGCTCGGCGCCTCCACCCCGTACCTCCTCAAGGACGCCCTCGGGCAGGCCGTGCTCATGCTCACCGCCGGCACCCTGCTCGGCACCGCGCTCGCGGTCGGCATCGGCGCCCTGGTCAGCGGCGGGAACGTGCCCTTCGTCCTCGAACCGCTCACCGTCCTCGGCCCGGCCGCCGTGATCGTCGTCCTCGGTGTCCTCGGCGCCGCCCTGTCCATCCGGCGGATCACCGCCGTCGACCCCCTCACCGCCCTCGGGAGCGCCCGATGAGCCTCGTCCTCGACGCCGTCACCCTCACCTACCCCGACGGCGACGGCCGGCTCACCGCCCTCGACGCCGTCTCCCTGACCGTCCCCGCCGGCACGCTCACGGCCGTCGTCGGGCCGTCCGGCTCCGGCAAGTCCAGCCTCCTCGCGGTGGCCGCCACCCTGGTGACCCCGGACACGGGGCGGGTCGTCGTCGCCGGTACGGACACGGGGCCGCTGACCGCCGCCGCCAAGGCGGAGCTGCGCCGGGAGCACATCGGCATCGTCTTCCAGCAGCCGAACCTGCTGCCCTCGCTGAGCGCGGTGGAGCAGCTCCAGGTGATGGCCCATCTGTCGAAGCGTTCGCCCAAGGAGGTACGGGGCCGGGCCATGGACCTCCTCGACGCGGTGGGCCTCGCGGACCAGGCCCACCGGCGGCCCCACCAGCTGTCGGGCGGTCAGCGGCAGCGCGTGAACATCGCGCGGGCGCTGATGAACGAGCCGTCCGTGCTCCTGGTCGACGAGCCGACGAGCGCCCTGGACCACGAGCGGGGCGCGGCGGTCATGGACCTCCTGGCCACGCTGACGGCCGAGCGGGGGACGGCGACGGTCCTGGTCACCCACGACCGCACGCACCTGGCCCGCACGGACCACACGGTGACGGTCCAGGACGGCCGCCTGACGGAGTCCGTACGGGCCTGAGGCCGGCTTCTCATCCGGTACGGCGGGCCCGGGCGCGGGCCCGCCACCCGAGGGCGACCGCGGCCAGGCCCACGAGGACGGCGACGTACGCGCCGCCGAGGCCGTTGCCGGTGCCGAGGCCGCCGTCCGGCGGGGCGACGCGCTGCTCGCGCCGTCCCTCGCGCGCAGGCTCCTCGACCGGTACGTCGCCGAGCCGTTCGCGACGGGCTCCGCCGCCGCTCCGGAGGACCTGACCAACCGTGAACGCGGGGCCGTGACGCTGGTGGCCCGGGGCCTCTCCAACGACGAGATCGCCGGCCGCATGGTGATCACGCCGCTGACCGCGAAGACCCACGTCAACCGGGCGATGACCAAGCTCGGCGCCCGGGACCGGGCCCAACTGGTCGTCCTCGCCTACGAGTCGGGCCTGGTGTCACCGCGTACGGCCGGGTCCTGACGCACGGCGTCAGTCGAACCGGACGACCAGGCGGACGTCCTCGTCCCCGTGGGTGGCCGCGAGGCCGCGCACGGCCGCCCACACCGGGGCCCAGCTGCCGTCCGGCGGGGCGAACATGCGGGCGGTGAGGGTCACCGGGCGGTAGACGGCGCCCTTCCAGAGGACCTCGGCGGGCCACTCCGGGGGCATCAGGTCCTCGCCGAAGACCTCCTCCGCCCCCCATGGCGGCGTCAGCCCTGGCCGTTGCCCGAGGTGTTCGCCAGGGCCGCCGAGAGTTCGCGGGCGACTTCCTGGAGGATCGGGACGATCTTCTCGGTGGCGGCCTCGGTGACCCGGCCCGCCGGGCCCGAGATGGAGATGGCCGCGGCGGTGGGGGAGTCGGGGACGGAGACCGCGAGGCAGCGGACCCCTATCTCCTGCTCGTTGTCGTCGACCGCGTAACCCGTCTCGCGGACCGCCACGAGCGCGTCGAGGAAGCCGTCCGGCGTGGTGATGGTCTTCTCGGTCGCGGCGGGCATGCCGGTGCGGGCGAGCAGCGCCCGGACCTCCTCGGCCGGCGTGTGCGCGAGGAGCGCCTTGCCGACGCCGGTCGAGTGCGGCAGGACCCGGCGGCCGACCTCGGTGAACATGCGCATCGAGTGCTTGGACGGCACCTGCGCGACGTACACGATCTCGTCGCCGTCGAGCAGCGCCATGTTCGCGGTCTCGCCGGTCTCCTCGACGAGCCGCGCCAGGTAGGGGCGGGCCCAGGTGCCGAGGAGGCGGGAGGCGGACTCGCCGAGCCGGATGAGCCGGGGGCCGAGGGCGTACCGGCGGTTGGGCTGCTGGCGCACGTAGCCGCAGGCGACGAGGGTGCGCATGAGGCGGTGGATGGTGGGGAGCGGGAGTCCGCTGCTGGCGGAGAGCTCGCTCAGCCCGACCTCGCCCCCGGCGTCGGCCATCCGCTCCAGGAGGTCGAAGGCGCGCTCGAGGGACTGGACGCCCCCGCTCGCGGCGGGCTTGGCGGCGTCGGTGGTGCTGGCGCTGGACGTCGGCACGTCAACGGTCCTTTCGGGGCAGGCGGGCAAGGCAGCAGCCTACCGGGCCGCCGGCCGGGGCACACGGTCCCGGTACCGGCGTCAGCGCCGGTCAGGGGGTGTTTGTCCGGTGTCGGTGACGGCCCGGGGTGATCCGGGACTGGCTCGCATGTGCGGAGCTACGTTCTACTGTACGGAATTTTGATTCCACTTTGTGGAAACGTCCAAGCCGGGTTCGCCGACGGCCGATGCTGGAAGTGTGCCCTTGACGACCCCTCGCCCGGAAGTGAAGACTCCTTTTCAACAGTTCGTTGAATTTCCCGCTCTTTCTGCGGATCGCTTGAAGATAGGGGTACGGGTGGACGTCAACCTGGTCCTGCGCTCGACACGCGTCATCACCCCCGAGGGGACGCGCCCGGCGTCGATCGCCGTCTCCGGAGGGACGATCGCGGCCGTGCTGCCGTACGACGCCGAGGTGCCCGCCGGCGCCCGACTGGAGGACGTCGGCGACGACGTCGTCCTGCCCGGACTCGTCGACACCCACGTGCACGTGAACGACCCCGGCCGCACCGAGTGGGAGGGCTTCTGGACCGCCACCCGCGCGGCCGCCGCCGGCGGCATCACCACCCTGCTCGACATGCCGCTGAACTCGCTGCCCCCGACCACCACCGTGGAGCACCTCCGGGTCAAGCAGGAGGTCGCCCGCAGCAAGGCCCACATCGACGTCGGCTTCTGGGGCGGCGCCCTGCCCGACAACGTCAAGGACCTGCGCCCCCTCCACGACGCCGGCGTCTTCGGTTTCAAGTGCTTCCTCTCGCCCTCCGGCGTCGAGGAGTTCCCCGAGCTCGACCAGGAGCAGCTGGCGAACTCGCTCGCCGAGATATCCGGCTTCGACGGCCTGATGATCGTGCACGCCGAGGACCCGCACCACCTCGCCGCCGCGCCCCAGCGGTCGGGCGGCGCGTACGCCGACTTCCTCGCCTCCCGCCCCCGCGACGCCGAGAACACGGCCATCGAGAACCTGATCAACCAGGCCCGCCGGCTCAACGCCCGCGTGCACGTCCTGCACCTCTCCTCCGCGGACGCGCTGCCGGCCATCGCCGCCGCCAAGGCCGAGGGCGTGAAGGTCACCGTCGAGTCCTGCCCGCACTTCCTCACGCTCACCGCCGAGGAGATCCCGGACGGCGCCACCGAGTTCAAGTGCTGCCCGCCCATCCGCGAGGCCTCGAACCAGGACGCCCTGTGGCAGGGGCTCGCCGACGGCACGATCGACTGCATCGTCTCCGACCACTCGCCGTCCACCGCCGACCTGAAGACCCCGGACTTCGCCTCCGCCTGGGGCGGCATCTCCTCCCTCCAGCTCGGCCTGCCCGCCATCTGGACCGAGGCCCGCCGCCGCGGCCACTCCCTGGAGGACGTCGTCCGCTGGATGTCCGAGGGCCCGGCCCGGCTCGCCGGACTCACCCGCAAGGGCGCCATCGAGGCCGGCCGCGACGCCGACTTCGCCGTCCTCGCCCCCGACGCCACCTTCACCGTCGACCCGGCCGACCTCCAGCACCGCAACCGGATCACCGCCTACGCGGGCAAGACCCTCAGCGGCGTCGTCACCTCCACCTGGCTGCGTGGAGAGCGGATCGCCGACCGGGGCACCCTCGCCGAGCCCTCCGGCCGCCTCCTCGAAAGGAACAACTGACGTGTCGTCCATACCCAGCTTCACCGGTGACGCCAGCCCCTACGGCGGCGGCGACCCGTACGCCGACTACCGGACGGCCGACTTCCCCTTCACCCAGTACGCGGACCTCGCGGACCGGCGTCTGGGCGCGGGTGTCATCGCCGCCAACGACGAGTTCTTCGCCGAGCGCGAGAACCTGCTCAAGCCCGAGGCCGCCGAGTTCGACCCCGAGCACTTCGGCCACAAGGGCAAGATCATGGACGGCTGGGAGACCCGCCGCCGCCGCGGTGTCTCCGCCCAGCAGCCGCACCCCACCGAGGACGACCACGACTGGGCGCTCGTACGCCTCGGCGCCCCCGGCGTCGTCCGCGGCATCGTCGTCGACACCGCCCACTTCCGCGGCAACTACCCGCAGGCCGTCTCCGTCGAGGCCGCCTCCGTGGCCGGCTCGCCCTCGCCCGAGGAGCTCCTCGCCGACGACGTGAAGTGGACGACGCTGGTCCCGCGCACCGCGGTCGGCGGCCACGCCGCCAACGGCTTCGCCGTCGACGTCGAGCAGCGCTTCACGCACCTGCGCGTCAACCAGCACCCGGACGGCGGCATCGCCCGCCTCCGCGTCCACGGCGAGGTCGCCCCGGACCCGGCGTGGCTCGGCGTCCTCGGCACCTTCGACCTCGCCGCCCTGGAGAACGGCGGCCGGGTCGAGGACGCCTCGGACCGCTTCTACTCCCCGGCCACCAACACCATCCAGCCGGGCCGCTCCCGCAAGATGGACGACGGCTGGGAGACCCGCCGCCGCCGCGACAAGGGCAACGACTGGATCCGCTACGGCCTGGTCGCCGAGTCCGAGATCCGCGCCGTCGAGATCGACACCGCCTACCTCAAGGGCAACAGCGCGGGCTGGGCCGCCCTCTCCGTCGCCGCCGAGGGCTCGGAGGAGTGGACCGAGATCCTGCCCCGGACCCGCCTCCAGCCCGACACCAACCACCGGTTCGTGCTCGACACCCCGGCCGTCGGCTCCCGCGTCCGCATCGACATCTACCCGGACGGCGGCATCTCCCGCCTCCGTCTCTTCGGCTCCCTCACGGACGCCGGTACGGCGCGGCTGACCGCCCGCCACCAGGAGCTCGGCGGCTGACCGGCTCCTCCACCGACTGGGCGGGCACGACACCCCGCCCGGCACGCGAGGGCGCACCGGCCCGACAGCACCGGTGCGCCCTCGCGCCTCCCCCCCTTTTTTGTGGCTCGGTTCACCTCCGGCGCGCCCCTTCGGCTCACTCGCCCTCAGCGCGCGGTGAGGCGTTACGCGGCGTGCCCGCCGTCCACCGAGAACTCGGCGCCCGTCACGTACCGACCGCCCGGGCCCGCCAGGAAGGCGACCATCGCCGCCACCTCGTCCGGGGTGCCGAAGCGGCCGAGCGCCGTCATGGCCGCCTGCCCCTCCGCGTACGGCCCGTCCGCCGGGTTCATGTCGGTGTCGACGGGACCGGGGTGGACGATGTTCGCCGTGATGCCGCGCCCGCCCAGCTCCCGCGCGAGCGCCTTCGTCAGGCCGATCAGCGCGGCCTTGCTCATCGTGTAGAGGCTCCCGCCGGGGCCCGGCACCCGCTGGGTCATGCAGGTGCCGATCGTGACGATCCTGCCGCCCTCGGGCAGCCGCGCGGCCGCCGCCTGCGAGGCGAGGAACGCCGCCCGGACGTTCACCGCCAGGACCCGGTCCACGTCCGCGAGGGAGAGCGACTCCAGCGGCCCGAGGACGCCCGCGCCGACGTTGTTCACCAGGACGTCGAGGCGGCCGAGGGCGTCCGCCGCCCACTCCACCGCGCCCGCCGCGTCCCCGGCGTCGGCCGCGTCCGCCCGCAGCGGCAGCGCCTTGCGGCCGGCCGCCTCGATCCGCGCGGCGACCTCCTTGGCCCGCGCCTCGTCCTGGACGTAGGTGAAGGCCACGTCGGCGCCCTCCTGGGCCAGCCGCACCGCCGTCGCCGCGCCGATCCCCCGGCTGCCACCCGTCACCAGGACCGCCGTGCCGTTCATCGTGGACATCCCGAAACCTCCGTGAGTAACGCCAACTGGTTGCGGGTTCAATGAAAGTCGGCGGGGCGTCCGGACGCTGGCGGGAATCGGACCCCGACCCACCGATGACTTCCGCCGGGCGGTGGAGTCGGAAGGGGTGAGACACGATGGTCCGGAGAACAGAAAGGCATGCACCATGGCCACCCTCAGCCTCACCCAGTTCCTCACCCTCGACGGCGTCATCCAGGCCCCGGGAGGCCCGGAGGAGGACCCGAGCGAAGGCTTCGAGCACGGCGGCTGGTCCGTGCCGTTCGGCGACGAGGACTTCGGCAAGCGCATCACCGAGATCTTCGCCCGCCCGACCGCCTTCCTCCTCGGCCGCCGCACCTACGACATCTTCTCGGGCTACTGGCCCAAGCACGACGACCCCGCCGACCCCGTCGCCTCCAAGCTCAACCACCTCCCCAAGTACGTCGCCACGACCACCCTCGCCTCCGCCGACTGGGAGAACACCACCCTCCTCCGCGGCGACATCGTCGAGGAGGTCACCGCCCTCAAGGAGCGCACCGACGGCGAGATCCAGATGCACGGCAGCGCCGGCCTCGCCCGCACCCTCCTCGACCACGACCTCATCGACACCCTCCACCTGCACGTCTTCCCCGTGGTCCTCGGCACCGGCCGCCGCCTCTTCAGCGACGGGGTCCGCCCGACCGCCTTCCGCCTCACCGACACGCGCACCACCGCCGCGGGCGTCGCCCTCCACACGTACGAACTGGCGGGCCGGCCCACGTACGGCAGCTACTGATCCGGACCGGGGGAATGGTGTAGCCACCACGGGTCCGTCCCGGTTACGGTGATCGCTCCGAGTGCGAGCCGTCGAAGTCTCCACCCCGCCCGAAGAGTTGGAGAACCGGCCCGCGATGTCAGCTTCGTCGATCGCCGCACCCGTATCCCTCGGCGCGCCGCGCCGCGCCTGGCTCACCGACCTCCCCGTCCTGCTCGTCGCCGTCGTCTGGGGCGCCAGCTACCTCGCGGCCAAGGGCATCACCACCGGCCACACCGTCATCGCGGTCCTCGTGCTGCGGTTCGCGGTGGTGCTGCCCGTCCTCGTCGCCGCCGGGTGGAGCAGGCTCCGCGCCCTCGGCGCGGCCCAGTGGCGCGGCGCCGCGACCCTCGGTCTGATCCTCGCCGGGATCTTCCTCCTGGAGACGTACGGCGTCGTCCACACCTCCGCCACCAACGCGGGCCTGATCATCAGCCTCACCATGATCTTCACCCCGCTCGCCGAGTCGGCCGTCACCCGGGCGCTGCCGTCCCGCTCCTTCCTCGCCGCCGCCGCGCTCTCCGTCGCCGGTGTCGTGCTGCTGACCCAGGGCGGGGGGTTCACCGCCCCCTCCCTCGGCGATCTGCTCATGCTGCTCGCCGCCCTCGCCCGTACCGTCCACGTCCTGGCCATGTCCCGGATCAAGGCGGTCCGGTCGGCCGACTCGCTCTCCCTCACCACCGTCCAGCTCGGCTCCGCCGTCGCCGTGTTCGCCGTCATCGCCGCCTTCCCCGGCACCGGCGCCTCACCCTGGGCCGTCGCCCTCGACTTCGGCCCGCGCGAATGGGCCGGGCTCCTCTTCCTCTCCGTCTTCTGCACGCTCTTCGCCTTCTTCGTGCAGATGTGGGCCGTCCGCCGCACCTCGCCCTCCCGGGTCAGCCTCCTCCTCGGCACGGAACCCCTCTGGGCCGCCGCCGCGGGCATCGCCCTCGCGGGCGACCGCCCCGGCGCCCTCGGCCTCGCCGGCGCCGTACTCGTCCTCGCGGGCACGAGTTGGGGCCGCCGCACCGCGGACGAGGGCGCCCGGTAGGTTCTTGCGCCATGCGTTCGCTGCCGTACGACATAGACTTCCGCGCCCGGGCCCGCCGCACCCAGGCATGGGGACTCGGTCTCCTCGCCGTGGCCGTGCTCCTGTGGATCTGGCTCGCGGTGCTCCTCTTCACGCCCTACGAGACCGATACGTACGGCAGGGAGTGCACCTCCCGGTTCACCAGCGAGAACCTCCACAACAGCGACAGCCGCTGCGTCAACGAGCGCGACTGGCCCGAACTCCTCACCGTGCTCGGCGCGTCCGTGCCCGTGGCCGTGATCGGCGGCGTCCTCTACACCAGCGGCTCCGTGTCCCACCGCATGGCCGAGCACCTCGCCGAGGTCACCCGCCTCAACGAGGCGAGCGCCTGACCGTCCGGAGCCCGCCCGCTCAGGCCTTGGACATGCGGCTGCCCGCGATCGCGAGGACGAGCCCGAGGACCGCGACGACGAGGTTCGCGAACAGCTCCCGGCCCTCCAGGAACCACACGTTCTCCGTGAGGAACCGGGTCAGACCCATGAAGTGGAACCAGCCGTCCGTCAGCTCGCGGATCACCCCGGCGACCCCGGC
The DNA here is from genome assembly GCF_014203895.1 of Streptomyces nymphaeiformis. GTDB lineage: Bacteria > Actinomycetota > Actinomycetes > Streptomycetales > Streptomycetaceae > Streptomyces > Streptomyces nymphaeiformis. Next base: position 97,787 of record NZ_JACHJY010000008.1, read on the forward strand.
CACGAGCAGCAGTCCACCGAGCCCCTCAAGAAACTTCTTCATGAGCCGATCATGGCGAGGACGGCCGACCGGCCGCGTCCGCCGTTCGTCCACGGCGGCCGATACCAAAGTATCGACCTGCGCGACTCCCGTAGCGGGACGGCCCGCACGACCGGTGGACCGCGCCTGACCTGCGTACATTTACGGACATGACGCGTACGGACCGGCAGCACCGGCTGCTCCCCTCCCACCTGGTCGAACCGGGCGGGAGCGGAGCGCCCCGGCCCCGCCGTACCGCCCGCGACTGGGTCGTGGACACCACGCTCTTCCTCCTCGCCGCGTTCGTCGGCCTGCTCGCCGCCGACGCCAGCGCGCAGTACACCAGCGCGACCGTCACCCTCCTCGACCAGCTCGCCGGCGCCGCCGCCTGCAGCGCCCTCTGGCTGCGCCGACGGTGGCCCGTCGGCCTCGCCGTCGCCCTCTCCCTGGCCAACGCCGTGGCGCCGGTCGCCGCCGGAGCCCTCCTCGCGAGCCTGTTCAGCGTCGCCGTACGCCGCCCGTTCCGCGAGATCGCCTGGATCGGCGCGCTCGCCGTCGCCACCTCCGTCGTCCAGGTCTTCGTCCGCCCCGACCCCACCACCAACGCCGGCCTCTCCATCGCCCTCGGCTTCATCCTCGTCCTCCTCGTCACCGCCTGGGGCATGCTCGTCCGCGCCCGCCGCCAGCTCTTCGAAGCCCTCAGGGAACGGGCCCGCCGCGCCGAGTCCGAGGCCGAGCTGCGCGCCGCCCAGGCCCAGCGGCTCGCCCGCGAGGCCATCGCCCGCGAGATGCACGACGTGCTCGCCCACCGGCTCACCCTGCTCAGCGTCCACGCCGGGGCCCTGGAGTTCCGGCCGGACGCCCCGCCCGAGCAGATCGCCCGCGCCGCCGGAGTCATCCGCGACAGCGCCCACGAAGCCCTCCAGGACCTCCGCGAGATCATCGGAGTCCTGCGCGCCCCCGGCGAGAACGGCGACGGCGCCAGGCCCCAGCCCACCCTCGCCACCCTCGACGCGCTGGTCGACGAGTCCCGCGAGGCCGGCGCGGACGTCGTCCTCGACAGCACCGTCGACGACCCGGCCGCGGTGCCCGCCGCCACCGGCCGCACCGTCTACCGCATCGCGCAGGAGGCCCTCACCAACGCCCGCAAGCACGCCCCCGGCACCACGGTCACCGTCACCGTCCGCGGCCGGCCCGGCGAAGGCCTCACCGTCGACATCCGCAACCCGGCCCCCGCGGGCCCGGTCCCGCCCGTCCCCGGCTCCGGCCAGGGCCTCATCGGCCTCACCGAACGCGCCGCCCTCGCCGGCGGCCGGATGGAGCACGGCCCGGCCCCCGACGGCGGATTCGCCCTGCACGCCTGGCTACCGTGGCCCTCATGACCATCCGGCTGCTCATCGTCGACGACGACCCCCTGGTCCGCGCGGGCCTCGCCCTCATGCTCGGCGGCGCCGACGACCTCGAGATCGTCGGCGAGGGCGCCGACGGCCGGGAGGTCCCCGAACTCGTCGCCCTGCACGCCCCGGACGTCGTCCTCATGGACATCCGCATGCCCCACGTGGACGGCCTCACCGCCACCGAGCGCCTCCGCGCCCTTCCCGGCGCCCCCGAGGTCGTCGTCCTCACCACCTTCCACGCCGACGAGCAGGTGCTGCGCGCCCTGCGGGCCGGCGCCGCCGGATTCGTCCTCAAGGACACCAAGCCCGCCGAGATCGTCGCCGCCGTCCGCCGGGTCGCCGCCGGCGACCCCGCCCTCTCGCCGGCCGTCACCCGCCAGCTGATGGCCCACGTCGTGGAGCGGCCCGAACAGCAGCCGCGGCGCGCCACGGCCGCCGCGCGCCTCGCCGAACTCGCCGACCGCGAGCGGGAGGTGGCCGTCGCCGTCGGGCGCGGCCGGTCCAACGCGGAGATCGCCGCCGAGCTGTACATGGGCATCCCCACGGTCAAGGCCCACGTATCCCGGATCCTCGCCAAGTTCGGCCTCAACAACCGCGTCCAGATCGCGCTCCTGGTGCACGATGCCGGGCTGTCGGAAGGCGAGGACGACGTCTAGGGTCGGACGATGTCCGTCATCGATCTGGGGGAGTACGGCGCGGACTTCACCGCGAACCCGTACCCCTACTACGCCAAGTTCCGTGAAGCAGGCCCCGTCCACGAGGTACGGATGCCCGACGGCTTCCAGTTCTGGCTGGTCGTCGGTTACGAGGAAGGGCGCGCGGCGCTCGCCGACCCCCGGCTGGCCAAATCCCCGTCCGTCATCGGCGTCCGGCCGCCGGAGGAGGACGTCATCGGCGTCCACCTCCTCGCCGCCGACGCCCCCGACCACACCCGGCTGCGCCGCCTGGTGACGGCGGAGTTCACCGGCCGCCGCGTCGAGAGCCTGCGCCCTCGCATCGAGCGGCTCACCCAGGAACTCGCCGACGCCATGGAACCGGCCGGCCGCGCCGACCTCGTCGACGCCTACGCCTTCCCGCTGCCGATCACCGTCATCTGCGAGCTCCTCGGCGTCCCCGCCGAGGACCGCGAGACCTTCCGTGGCTGGTCGAACCAGCTCGTCACCCCGACCGACGAGCAGGGCATGCTCGACGCCCTGGAGGGCTTCGCCGGCTACCTCGACGGGCTCATCGAGGACAAGCGGACCGCCGGCCCTGCCGACGACCTGCTCTCCGGGCTGATCACCGCCCGCGCCGAGGACGGCGACCGTCTGTCCGGGCCCGAACTCCGCGCCATGGCCTATCTGCTGCTCATCGCCGGCCACGAGACGACCGTCAACCTGATCTCCAACACCGTCCGCAACCTGCTCGCCCACCCCGAGCAGCTCGCCGCCCTGCGCGCCGACCCGAGCCTCCTCGACGGGGCGATCGAGGAGTCCCTGCGCTACGACGGACCGGTGGAGACCGGCACCTTCCGCTTCACCGCCGAGCCCGTCACCATCGGCGACACCGTCATCCCCGCGGGACAGAGCGTCCTGGTGGGCATCGGCGCGCTCGACCGGGACCCGGCCCGCTTCCCCGAGCCCGACCGCTTCGACATCCGCCGCGACACCCGGGGCCACCTCGCCTTCGGCCACGGCATCCACTACTGCCTGGGCGCCCCGCTCGCCCGCCTGGAGGGCCGGATCGCCCTCCGGACACTCCTGGACCGCTTCCCGGGTCTGGAACTCGACCCGGACGCCGGTCCGTTGGACTGGCTGCCCGGCATGCTCATGCGCGGGACCCGTCAACTCCCCGTCCGGTGGTGAACCCTTGAGCGATCAGACCCCCGCCCTCGACCTCGACCTCGCCCGGAAGGTCCTCGACGCGCAGCCGTTCAGCCGGCTCGTCGGCGCCCGCCTCACCGAGTTCGGCGCGGGCCGAGCGGTCCTGGAGCTGGACCGCCGCGACGACCTGAGACAGCAGAACGGCTTCCTGCACGGCGGGGTCGTCTCGTACGCGGCCGACAACGCGATCACCTTCGCCGCGGGCGCCGAACTCGGCGCGGCCGTGCTGACGGCCGGGTTCTCCATCCAGTACGTCCGGCCCGCGACGGGCGGCGTGCTGCGGGCCCGGGCGGAGGTGGTCCACGCAGGGCGGCGGCAGGCGGTGGTGCGCTGCGACCTGTCGACCGTCGACGAGCAGGGCGCCGAGACGCTGTGCGCGGTGGCCCAGGGCACGGTGCTGTCAGCCGGCTGAACCGGCCCCGTCGACCCCGGCCGGCTCGCCCGCCCCGGCGACCCGGACCGGCGCCCGCTCCCGCCGCGAGCGCTCGCACGCGTCGGCGATCCGCAGGGCCGCCAGGGCCTCCCGGCCGTCGCAGGGGTTGGGCGCCTCGCCGCGCACCAGCCGTACGAAGGCGTCCAGTTCCGCCTCGTACGCGGGGGCGAAGCGCTCCAGGAAGCCGGGCCAGGGCTTGCCCGGGGCGGGAGGGCCCTGCGGCTCCACCGAGGCGAGCGGGGTCCGGTCGTCGAGGCCCACGACGATCTGGTCCCGCTCGCCCGCCAGCTCCATGCGGACGTCGTACCCGGCGCCGTTGCACCGGGTCGCGGTCGCCGTCGCCAGCGTGCCGTCGTCCAGGGTCAGCACGGCCGCGGCGGTGTCCACGTCGCCCGCCTCCCGGAACATCGCGGGGCCGGCGTCCGAGCCCGTCGCGTACACCTCGACGACCTCCCGCCCGGTCACCCAGCGGACGATGTCGAAGTCGTGCACGAGACAGTCCCGGAAGAGACCGCCGGAGAGCGGCAGATACGCGGCGGGCGGCGGCTCCGGGTCGGAGGTCACCGCCCGTACGGTGTGCAGCCGGCCGAGCCGCCCCGACCGCACCGCCTCCCGCGCGGCCCGGTACCCCGCGTCGAAGCGGCGCATGAACCCCAGCTGGAGCACCGTGCCCGCCTCCGCCACCGCGTCGAGCGCGCGCAGGGTCCCCGGCACGTCCAGGGCGATCGGCTTCTCGCAGAAGGCCGGCAGGCCCGCCCCGGCGGCGCGGGCGATCAGCTCCGCGTGCGCGGCCGTCGCCGAGGCGATCACCACGGCGTCCAGGGCGTGCCCGAGCAGCGCGTCCACGTCCGGCGCCGCCTCCGCGCCGAGCGCCCCCGCCACCCCGGCCGCCCGGACCGGGTCCGCGTCCGCCACGACCAGCGACTCGACCTCCGGATGCCGGGCCAGCACGCCCGCGTGGAAACTCCCGATCCGTCCCGTACCGATCAGTCCGATGCGCATGGCCCCACCGTGGAGCCGGGCCGACCGGGTGTCAAGGATTTGTCAGGACATCCGGACGTCACGACTTCCCGTCATCGGCGTCCCGCACCGCCTTCCTGTCCCCGGCGCCCCGGGCTACGCTCCCTGCGTGCCCAAGCAGTCCGGCTCCCCCCTGCCCCCGCTCTCCGTGGACCGCACGAGTCCGGTTCCGCTCTACTTCCAGCTCGCCCAGCAGCTGGAGAGCGCCGTGGAGAACGGGACGCTGTCCCCGGGCACCCTCCTCGGCAACGAGATCGACCTCGCCACCCGCCTGGGCCTCTCCCGGCCCACCGTCCGCCAGGCCATCCAGACCCTCGTCGACAAGGGCCTCCTCGTCCGCCGCCGGGGCGTCGGCACCCAGGTCCTGCCCGGCAGGGTCCGCCGCCCGATGGAGCTCAGCAGCCTCTACGACGACCTCGCCGCCGCCGGCCAGCGCCCCGCCACCCGCGTCCTGGTCAACCGCCTCGAACCCGCCGCGGGACCGGTCGCGGCCGCCCTCGGCGTACCCGAGGGCACGGAGGTCCACTACCTGGAGCGGCTCCGCACCGCGCACGGCGAGCCCATGGCGTACCTCTGCAACCACCTGCCCGCCGGGCTCCTCGACCCCGACACCGGACGCCTGGAGACCACCGGCCTCTACCGCGTGCTCCGCTCCGCCGCCCTCACCCTGCACAGCGCCCGCCAGGCCGTCGGCGCCCGCGCCGCGACCCCCGACGAGGCCGCGCTCCTCGACGAGCCGGAGGGCGCGCCGCTGCTCACCATGGAGCGCGTCACCTTCGACGACACGGGACGGGCCGTCGAGTACGGCTCCCACCTCTACCGGGCCACCCGCTACTCCTTCGAGTTCCGTCTCATGGCCCGTCCGTAGCCACTCGAGGGGGCCCCTGACCAGGGCCAGGATCCGCATGACCGATACTGCAATGCACGCAGAAGGACACAAAGGAGGGCACGGCCTCGTGACCAGGCTTCGGACAGGAGGGGTACGCGCCGCAGTCGGCGCCGTGCTCGCCCTCGCACTCACCGCGGCGCTCGCCGGGTGCAGCAGCACCGGCGGAAAGCGGGCGGAGGACGCCCGCAAGGCGGCCGAGGCCCAGGGCCGGGCGGCCGTCGACACCCCCCGGTGGACCTTCGCCATGGTGACCCACTCGGGCGACGGCGACACCTTCTGGGACATCGTCCAGAAGGGCGCCAAGCAGGCCGCCGTCAAGGACAACATCAACTTCCTCTACGCGCACAACGACGAGGCGCAGCAGCAGGCGCAGCTGATCGACTCGTACGTCGCCAAGGGCGTCGACGGGCTGATCGTCACCCTCGCCAAGCCGGACGCCATGAAGGCCGCCGTCGAGAAGGCCGTCAAGGCCGGCATCCCGGTGATCACCGTGAACTCGGGCGCCGAGCAGTCCAAGGCGTACGGCGCGCTCACCCACATCGGCCAGGACGAGACCGTCGCCGGCGAGGCCGTCGGCGAGGAGCTCGACAAGAGGGGCAGGAAGAAGGCCCTCTGCGTCCTGCACGAGCAGGGCAACGTCGGCCACGAGCAGCGCTGCGCGGGCGTGAAGAAGACCTTCGACGGCGAGCTCGTGAACCTGTACGTCGACGGCACCAACATGCCCGACGTCAAGGCCTCCATCGAGGCCAAGCTCCAGTCCGACAAGGACGTCGACGCCGTCGTCACCCTCGGCGCCCCCTTCGCCGACACCGCCGTCCAGGCCGCGAAGAGCGCCGGCAGCAAGGCCGAGGTCGACACCTTCGACCTCAACGCCAAGGTCGCGACCGCCCTGGAGGCCGGCACCCTCGGCTTCGCCGTCGACCAGCAGCCCTACCTCCAGGGCTACGAGGCCGTCGACCTGCTCTGGCTCTACCGCTACAACGCCGACGTCCTCGGCGGCGGCAAGCCCGTCCTGACCGGCCCGCAGATCATCACCAAGGACCAGGCCGCCGCGCTGAAGCAGTACGCGGATCGGGGCACCCGATGAGCTCCACCGCCCCGCCGTCGGACGGTGTCGACCACGTCGACGAACGGTTGATCCGCACCACCCCCCTGAAGAAGCTGCTCGCCCGCCCCGAGCTCGGCTCGGTCGTCGGCGCGATCGCCGTCTTCGTCTTCTTCGCGGTGGTCGCCGACAGCTTCCTCAAGCCCTCCAGCCTCGGCACCGTCCTCTACGCGGCCTCCACCATCGGCATCATGGCCGTCCCGGTCGCCCTTCTGATGATCGGCGGCGAGTTCGACCTGTCCGCCGGTGTCCTGGTCACCAGCTCCGCGCTCGTCTCGTCGATGTTCAGCTACCAGATGACGGCGAACGTCTGGGTCGGCGTCGGCGTCTCGCTGCTCGTCACCCTGGCGATCGGCGTCTTCAACGGCTTCATGCTGACCCGCACCAAGCTGCCCAGCTTCATCATCACGCTCGGCACCTTCCTCATGCTGACCGGCCTGAACCTGGGCCTCACCAAGCTGATCAGCGGCACCGTCTCCACCAAGAGCATCTCCGACATGGAGGGCTTCCCCTCCGCCAGGAAGCTCTTCGCCTCCGAGTGGACGATCGGCGGCGTCGAGTTCAAGGTCACCATCCTGTGGTGGCTCGGCCTCGTGGCGCTCGCCACCTGGATCCTGCTCCGGACCCGCTTCGGCAACTGGATCTTCGCCGTCGGCGGCGGCGCCGACGCCGCCCGCGCGGTCGGCGTCCCCGTCTACCGCACGAAGATCGGCCTCTACATGGGCGTGGCCTTCTGCGCCTGGATCTCCGGCCAGCACCTGCTCTTCTCCTTCGACGTCGTCCAGTCGGGCGAAGGCGTCGGCAACGAGCTGATCTACATCATCGCGGCCGTCATCGGCGGCTGCCTGATCACCGGCGGATACGGCTCGGCCATCGGCTCGGCGGTCGGCGCCCTGATCTTCGGCATGACCAGCAAGGGCATCGTGTACGCCGAGTGGAACCCCGACTGGTTCAAGTTCTTCCTGGGGGCGATGCTCCTCCTGGCGACCCTGCTGAACGCCTGGATCCGCAAGCGCGTGGAGGCGACCAAATGACCACGGAGCCGACCCCGCTCGTCGAACTGACCGACGTCAGCAAGTACTACGGCAACATCCGCGCCCTCGAAGGGGTCTCCCTGGAGGTCCGCGCGGGCGAGATCTCCTGCGTCCTCGGCGACAACGGCGCCGGCAAGTCCACCCTCATCAAGATCGTCGCGGGCCTCCACCGGCACGACGCCGGCACCTTCCGCATCGAGGGCGAGGAGGTCGCCCTCGCCAACCCGCGCGACGCCCTCGACCGGGGCATCGCCACCGTCTACCAGGACCTCGCCGTCGTCCCGCTCATGCCGGTCTGGCGGAACTTCTTCCTCGGCTCCGAGCCCACGAAGGGCAAGGGCCCCTTCAAGCGCCTCGACGTCGAGCAGATGCGGACGACCACCCGCGAGGCACTGCTCCGCATGGGCATCGACCTCCGGGACGTCGACCAGCCGATCGGCACCCTCTCCGGCGGCGAGCGCCAGTGCGTGGCCATCGCCCGCGCCGTCCACTTCGGCGCCCGGGTCCTCGTCCTCGACGAGCCGACCGCCGCGCTCGGCGTCAAGCAGTCCGGGGTCGTCCTGAAGTACGTGGCGGCCGCCCGTGACCAGGGCCTCGGCGTGGTCCTCATCACGCACAACCCGCACCACGCCTACCTCGTCGGCGACCGTTTCGTCCTTCTCAAGCGGGGCGCGATGGCGGCGAGCCACACCAAGGACTCCGTCACGCTCGACGAGTTGACCCGGCAGATGGCGGGCGGCAGCGAGCTGGAGGACCTGCGCCACGAGCTGGAGCGGCCGCCCGCCACGTAACGGCCCCTTCACACCGCACCTGGCAGAATCGGAGCCGATGAGTACCTACCGTGACCTCACCCACCGGGGAGCCGCCCGCGGGACCGTGCTGCGCACCGTCGGGACCCGGGAGCGGCGCTCCCACCTGACGGCGCCCCGGGTGCCGACCGTCGGCATCGACATCGGCGGTACGAAGGTGATGGCCGGCGTCGTCGACGCCGACGGCAACATCCTGGAGAAGCTCCGCACGGAGACGCCGGACAAGTCCAAGAGCCCCAAGGTCGTCGAGGACACCATCGTCGAACTGGTCCTGGACCTCTCCGACCGGCACGACGTGCACGCCGTCGGCATCGGCGCGGCCGGCTGGGTCGACGCCGACCGCGCCCGGGTCCTCTTCGCCCCGCACCTCGCCTGGCGCAACGAACCCCTCCGCGACGCCCTCCAGGGCCGCCTCGCCGTCCCCGTCATGGTCGACAACGACGCCAACACCGCCGCCTGGGCCGAGTGGCGCTTCGGTGCCGGACGCGGCGAGGACCACCTCGTCATGATCACCCTCGGCACCGGCATCGGCGGCGCCATCCTGGAGGACGGCCAGGTCAAGCGGGGCAAGTACGGGGTCGCCGGAGAGTTCGGCCACATGCAGGTCGTCCCCGGCGGCCACCGCTGCCCCTGCGGCAACCGCGGCTGCTGGGAGCAGTACAGCTCCGGGAACGCGCTGGTCCGCGAGGCCCGCGAGCTGGCGGCCGCCGACTCCCCGGTCGCGTACGAGATCATCGAGCGGGTCAAGGGGAACGTCTCCGACATCACCGGCCCCCTCATCACCGAGCTCGCCCGCGAGGGCGACGCCATGTGCGTCGAGCTGCTCCAGGACATCGGGCAGTGGCTCGGCGTCGGCATCGCCAACCTCGCCGCCGCCCTCGACCCCTCCTGCTTCGTCATCGGCGGAGGCGTCTCCGCCGCCGACGACCTGCTCATCGGCCCCGCGAGGGACGCCTTCCGCCGCCACCTCACCGGCCGCGGCTACCGTCCCGAGGCCCGCATCACCCGCGCCCAGCTCGGCCCCGAGGCCGGCATGGTCGGCGCCGCCGACCTCGCCAGGCTCGTCGCCCGCCGCTTCCGCCGCGCCAACCGGCGCCGCGTCGAGCGGTACGAACGGTACGAGCGCTACGCCCAGGCCCTGCGCAACGGGACCTCGGGCCGGGCCGCACGCACCCCCGAGGACCCCTCTTCATGACCCTGCCCCTCCAGTCCGCCCCGCCCCGCGCCCCGAAGGAGAAGCTGCCCGAGGACCGCGGGCACATGATCCGCCGCCGCTGGCTGACGGCCGTCATCATCGTGCTGCTCGTCGGCATCCCGGCCGGCTACCTCGTCGTCTCCGCGGAGCAGAGCCGTGCCAGCGGCCGCGACAAGGAGCGCGAGTCCTCGCCGGCCGGTCTCCAGGACAACTGGCCCTCGCTGATGAAGCGCCGGGTCTTCGAGGTCCCGATCCCTCCCGGGGCCTGGGACGTCGCCTACTACGAGACCAGCAACTGGAAGACCAGCCGGCTGTACGTGCAGTTCTCGACGACCGCCGGCGGCCTCGACGCCTTCCTCGCCGAGGCCGGGACCTCCCGCTCGGCGCTGACCCCGGGCCGGGTCACCGTCGGCGAGCGCGACGCGGACATCGCCGGCTGGACCTTCGCCGACGGCATGACCTGGGCGGGCGGCGTCGTCACCCGCGAGGAGCCCCGCCCGCGCCTGGACGTCACGGTCGACCTCACCGAGCCGGCCTTCCCCCGCGTGTACGCGGTGTCGACCACGAGCCCCTGACGCCCCGGGACTCCCCCGGAAGGACCGGCCCGGCTCGCGCGGGCGCGCGGGCTCGCGTCCAATGGCGGCACGGGCCGGGCAGGGGTCGGGAGGCGGGATGTCGTGGGCGACCCGGTTGCGCAGCATCCGGACGGGGGCGGAGAGCCGCTTCCCCGTGCTCACGGAACTCACCGGCCGGCTGGTGAGCGGGAACCTCCTGGACGCCGGCACCCGGCTCGCCGCCCAGGCCTTCCTGGCCGCGGTGCCCCTGCTCTTCGCCCTCGCGGCCTTCGCCCCGCTCGCCGTGCGGGACCAGCTGCGCGAGTCGCTCCGCGTCATGTTCGGGCTGACCGGTCCGGCCGACCAGGATCTCCAGAAGGCCCTCGACCAGGCCACCGCCGACGGAGTGCGGGAGACGACCGGCGTCGTGGGAGCGCTCGTGGCGCTGGTGTCGGCGACGAGCTTCAGCCGCGCCATGGCCCGGGTGTGCGAGCGGGCCTGGGGGCTGCCCAAGGCCGGGACCCGGATCGCGGCCTGGCGGTGGATGGTGTGGCTGCTCGCGCTGGTCGTCGTGGTGCTCCTCCAGGCCCCCCTCCGCGACGGCTTCGGGGCCGGCGGCTGGCTGGGACTGCCGCTGTACTTCCTGGTCAGCACGGGGGTGTGGCTGTGGACCCAGCACCTCCTGCTCGCGAAGCGCGTCTCCTGGCTGCCGCTCCTGCCCGGCGCCGTCCTGGGCGGCGTCGCCACGACCGTCCTCGGCATCACGGCACGGCTCTACATGCCGGCAGCCCTCAACCGCGCCCTCGGCGAGTACGGCTCGCTGGGCCTGGTCCTGACGATGCTGTCCTGGCTGATCGTGGTGTGCGCCGCGATCACCTTCGCCCTCACCAGCGGCGCCGTCCTGGCCCAGGAGCCGCCGCTCGACCGCTACCTGGGGACGGACCGGGGCGAGGAGGCGTCAGCGGATGCCGAGGCTCTCCAGTAGCCGGTGGAGGTCGAGGGCGGCCTCGCCCGCCGCGAGCAGCGCGGCGGCGGGCACGGCGAGGGTGACCGCGGTGAGCAGGGGGCGGGGGCCCCGGGGCGGTGCGAGGAGCGCGGCGACGCGGCGCGGCACGGGGCCCGGGGTGCCCTTGCCGCCCCGGCCGAGGAAGCCGAGCGCGCCGCGCGGGGTCCGGTCGGCGTGGCGGGCGGCGAGCGCGGCCTTGCCGACGGCCCTGGCCACCTGGCGCCGGTCGCCGGTGGAGGCCGCGGCGCTCTCGTCGGCCCAGCGCTCGATGGTGTACGTGACGGCGCGGGCCAGCGGGCGCAGGAGCGGGTTGGCGGCCGCGCCGAGCTGGGCGGCGGCCACGAAGGCGTAGTGGTGGGAGGTCAGGTGGGCCCGCTCGTGGGCCAGGAGGATGCGGTGCTCGGCGGGTTCCAGGGTGTGCAGCATGCCGGTGGAGACGACGACGCGGCCGGGCAGCCCGGGCAGGGCGAAGGCGTCGGGGGCCTCGTCGTCGACGACGACCAGGCCGTCGTGGGCGGGCATGCAGGCCGCGTCGAGCGCGGCGGCGGCGAGCGTACGCGCGCGCCGGAGGAGGAACCGTACAGCCATCAGGGTGGCGCCGCCGAGCAGCAGCCCCGCGGCGAGGGAGACGGGCACGGCGGCGGGGTCGTCGCGGGGGGCCGGCGGCGCCCAGTGGCCGAGGGCGGCCAGCCAGGGGACGCGGACCAGGCCGGCGAGGGCGAGCAGGCCGAGGCTGAGCGTGCTCGCGGCACCGAGCACCAGCGCGCAGAGGCTGAGCAGCCAGGTGCCCAGGCGCGGTTCGCACCGCTCGGCGAGGAGACGGACGCCGAGCGGGGTGAGCAGCGGCAGCAGGAGCGGCAGGTAGACGGCGAGGCGCATGGCGGCGGGTTCCCTTACCGGTCGGTGCCGTCCGTGCCGCCGTCGTCGGTGTCCCCGAGCATCTGGCGCAGCAGGTCGGCGTCCGCGTCGGAGAGTTCGTCGGCGAAGCGGGCGAGGACGGCCTCGCGGTCGGGCCGGTCGTCGAGTACGGAGCGCATGCGGCGGGCGGCGAAGCCGGCGTCGTCGGTGACGGGTGCGTAGGCGTAGGCCCGGCCGCGGGGGGAGCGGTGGAGCATTCCCTTGCCGTGCATCCGGGTCAGGATCGTCACGACGGTGCTGTACGTGAGCTCGGCCTGGAGGCGCTCGACCACCTCGCCGGGCGTGAGTGCGCCCCCGGCGTGCTGGAGCAGAGCGAGGATCTGGGTCTCGCGGGCGCCGTTGGGCTGTCTGGAGGTCTGGTCGCGCGTGTTGCCGTCCATGGGGTTTGTCGTTCTCCCGGCTGTCTTCTACAGTCGCGTAGAAGTTCTACGCACGCGTAAATGCTGTTCCACGAGTGTGCCATGCGCCCCTGCCCAGGGACAGCCGGACCCCGGTCGCGCACGGCGGAAAGGAACCCAGGTGCCCCAGGCCCTGAACCCGCTGGATGCCACCTCCCTGCTGACCGCGTTCGGCGCGCTCGGCGTGTTCCTCGTCCTGTACGCCGAGACCGGCCTCCTGATCGGCTTCTTCCTGCCCGGCGACTCCCTGCTCTTCACCGCCGGCCTGCTGTGCACCACCGGCACCGGCGGCGTCCACCTCTCCCTGCCCGGCGTGCTGCTCGCCGCCGCGGCCGGAGCCCTCCTCGGCGCCCAGACCGGCTACCTCATCGGCGCCCGGGCCGGCCGCGCCCTCCTGGAGCGCACCCGCAGCCGCCACCTGCGCGAGGGCGCCGCCCGGGCCGAGAAGCTCCTCGCGCGGTACGGCCACGGCAAGGCCGTCGTCCTGGCCCGCTTCCTCCCCGTGGTCCGCACCGTGCTCAACCCCCTGGCGGGCATGGTCGGCATGCCCGCCCGCACCTTCGCCCTCTGGCAGGTCGTCGGCGGCCTGGTGTGGACCGCGGGCCTCGTCCTCGGCGGATACGCGCTGGGTTCGAGCATCCCCGACGTCGACCGCTACCTGCTCCCCCTGATCGCGGCGATCGTCGCGGTCTCCCTGCTCCCGCTCGCCTTCGAGGTCCTGCGGGCCCGCCGGTCGTCCGGCGGCGCCGGCCACTGACACCCGGCCCCTTCCCGTACCCCTGCCCCTCCCACCCAGACAGGACCCCGATGAGCGTCATCAGCCTCGGTCAGGCCACCGTCCTCGGCATCGTCGAGGGCATCACCGAATTCCTGCCCATCTCCTCCACCGGCCACCTCAAGATCACCGAGGGCCTGATGGGCATCCCCGTCGACGACCCCTCCGTGGTCGGCTTCTCCGCCGTCATCCAGGTCGGCGCGATCGCCGCCGTCCTCGTCTACTTCTTCAAGGACATCGTCCGCATCGTCACCGCGTGGGGCCGCGGTCTGGTGGACAAGGAGGAGCGGTACCACCACGACTACCAGTTCGCCTGGTGGGTCATCTTCGCCACGATCCCGATCGTGGTGGTCGGCCTCGCCGCCAAGCCCCTCATCGACGGACCGCTCGCCTCCCTGTGGGTGGTCGCCGGTTCGCTGATCGCCGGCAGCGGCGTCATGTGGGCGGCCGACCAGATGGGCCGCCACAAGCGAGGCGAGGACGACACCGGCTTCAAGGACGCCATGCTCGTCGGCTGCTCGCAGATCCTCGCGCTGCTCTTCCCCGGCTTCTCCCGCTCCGGCGCGACCATGTCCACCGCCCTGATGCTCGACCTCGACCGGGTCGCCGCCACCCGGCTGTCCTTCTTCCTCGGCATCCCCGCCCTCACCGGCGCCGGCCTGTACGAGCTCAAGGACGCCGCCGGCAGCGGCGCCGCCATCGCCCCGCTCGTCGTCGGCACCGCCGTCTCCTTCGTCGTCGCGTACGCCTCCATCGCCTGGCTGCTCAAGTACGTCGCCCGGCACTCCTTCAACGCCTTCGTCGTCTACCGCGTGATCGTCGGCGTGCTGCTGCTGGGCCTGCTCGGCACCGGAGTCATCGCCGCCTGACGCACCCGATGTGAGAATGGGCTCCCGGAGGCCCGTGATGAACCCCGCCACCCCCACGCGGCAGACGCCGCCCGCCGCCCCCATGCGGCCCTTGTACGCGGCGGGGTTCACCACCGCCTTCGGAGCGCACGGCATCGCCGCCAACCTCGGCGCCCTCTCCGACGACGCCGTCACCTCCCTGCTCGTCCTCGGCGGACTCCTCGCCCTCTACGACGGCGCCGAGGTGGTCCTCAAGCCGGTCTTCGGCAGCCTCGCCGACCGCGTCGGGGCCAAACCCGTCCTCGTCGCCGGCCTGTTCGCCTTCGCCGCCGCGTCCGCGCTGTACGCCCTCGCCGACAGTCCGGCCTGGCTCTGGGCCGCCCGGCTCGGACAGGGCGCGGCCGCCTCCGCCTTCTCGCCCTCCGCCTCCGCGCTCGTCGCCCGCCTCAACCCGACCGCCAAGCGCGGCCGCGCCTTCGGCAGCTACGGCTTCCACAAGTCCATCGGCTACACCCTCGGGCCCCTCCTCGGCGGCGTTCTCGTCTGGGCCGGCGGCCTGCGCCTGCTGTTCGCCGTGCTCGCCGTACTGGGTGTCGCGGTCGGCGCCTGGGCCGCGCTCGCCGTCCCCGCCGTACCCCCGCTGCCCAAGCGGCGCCAGACCCTCCTCGACCTCGCCCGGCGCCTGGCCGACCCCGTGTTCCTCGGCCCGACCGCGGCCCTCGCGGCCGCGACCGCCGGGCTCTCCGTCGGCGTCGGCTTCCTGCCCGTCTCCGGCGCCGCCGCCGGACTCGGCACCGTGGCCACCGGCGCCGCCGTCTCCGTCCTCGCCGCGACCGCCGCGTTCGTCCAGCCCTCGGCCGGCCGGGCCCTCGACGACGGCCGGCTGACCACCCGCGCCGGCCTCACCGCCGGTCTCGTCCTCACCTCGGCCGGGCTCGCCTGCGCCCTGCTCCCCGGGCTCACCGGAGTCCTCCTCGCCGCCGCCCTCATCGGCGTCGGCACGGGCCTGATCACCCCCCTCGGCTTCGCCGCCCTCGCCACCCGCACCCCCGAGGAGCGCCTCGGCCAGACCATGGGCGCCGCCGAACTCGGCCGCGAGCTCGGCGACGCCGGAGGCCCCCTCCTGGTCGCCGCCGTCGCCACCGCCGCGACCCTCGCGTACGGATACGCCGCCCTGGCCCTGCTCATCGGCGCGGGAGCCGTCCTGGCGGCGTCGGGTCCGACCCGGCTCCGCGCCCGGGAGCGGGAAATGAGAGGCTCTGGCGAGTGAGCGAGACTACGACGAACACCCTGCAATACCGCGTGGACGGCCCGGAAGACGCTCCGGTCCTCGTCCTGGGACCGTCCCTCGGTACGACCTTCCCCAGGCCGTAAGAACCGTCCAGGAACGTCCTGCCGGTCCCTGTGAGTCGCATACGGCCAGGTCGGCTGTCAGCCAGCCTGCCACCGGGCACTGACAAGCGGTCCGGACCTGCCCTCGGACCGGACCGCTCGCACCGGGTGCTACTCCTCGCTAGGCCGCTTGGCCCGCCGGGTGGAAGTTGACGCGTTCCCTGATGACGGGGAAGCCGGCCTTGACGAAGTTCGCGGCCATGGGGAAGTTGCCCTGGTCCGTCGCTCCGCTGATGAACTCCGCGCCCTGCTCGACGAGGAGGTGGGTGCACTCCGCGAGGAGGTCGTAGGCGTAGCCGTGACCGCGCTGTTCCGGGACGACTCCGATGAAGCCGACGGTCGGGCCGGAGGGGTTGTGGGCCGGGATGTGGATGCCGGCCAGGTCGCCCTCGGGCGTGTGCGCGATCTGCCACCACTCCCGTGGGGAGGGGCACCAGTGGAAGAAGTCGAGTTCCTCCTGGGCGGCCCGGTCGATGCCACCCTCCTCGATGGCCCTGAGCGCGTGGGCGTCCAGGGTGACGGAGTGGATGCGGCGCAACGCGTCGAAGAACACGGTGTCGTCGGGTTCGGCGCTGAAGCGCAGGCGTCCGGGCCGCTCGGGCAGACCTCGCTCCGGGGCCCAGCGGTACAGGAAGCGTTTCGCCAGGAGTTCGTACCCGGCGGCTCGTGCGGCGGCGAAGCGCGTCTCGGCGCCGGCCCGTAGGTCGGGCTTGTCCCGCCAGCCGCCGGGCAGGTTGATCTCGAGTTCGACCTGCCAGGGAGCGGAGCGCAGGAGTTCGGCTCCGGCCTCCTCCTCGTCCTCGGCCACGTCGAACCAGTTGATGTTGACGGGCTCCGAGTCGTCGGGGCCGCCCCACCACGCGCCGCGTGCGACGACCTCGCCGTCGCGCAGGACGATGCGCTTCCAGTCGGGGCGGAACTGGGTACGCCGATGGCTTTCACGGGCGCCCAGTGGGTCGGGGAGTGCGTCGAAGAGATGAGCGTCGCTCGCGGAGAGCGCACGGATGACCAGATCGGTCATGGATTCCTCCGGGATACAGGCTGCTTGGAGCGCTCCCGGTCAGAACTCGCGAACCACGCCGGGACAGCGGAAGAGGGAGCGCTGGAAAGGTGTGAACCGCACGGCACTCGCCTCCTTCCGTTCGTCTCAGGGCGTGGAGCCACACGGTACGTGATCTTCCGCGGGTCCGTCCGCGGATTTCTGCGGCCCTTGGAAGAGGGGAGTTCCGGGGGACGATGTAAAGCGCTTCCACCGGCCTGCGAGGCCTTACTGCTGGGATTCTCGGGCCGGGAGGGTCCCCGCGATGGTGCCGGCCGGTGTCGGAGGAAGCATGGCGGGGGGATCGCGCCGCGAGACGTCACTCCTTGGAACGCCTACCCCTGGTACATCAACCGCTCACCGAAGGCGGCCGAGCTCCAGGCCGGCGTCGAGGTCCTGAACCAGCTGCTGGAGGCGGTCAGCACCTACCACCCCGGACGGCAGGCCCTCTTCGTGAAGGACGCGGAGGAACGCGCCCGCCGAGCCCAGGGCGGGCGGGCAGCAGTAGGGGTGTCGCCGAGATGTGCGCCACGGCCGCCGATGCGCACATGTCCGCCGGGCATCTGAGTCGCCGGTTCCGGGCCGCCTGCGGTGAGTCGCCGTACGCGTACCTGATGACGCGTCGCATCGAGCGGGCGACGGCGATGCCGCGGGTGCGGGTGCGGCGGACGAGTCGGGCTCGGTGATCAAGGTGGAAGGGATGCCGGCGTGCGTCGCGAAGCAGGTCGCGCGACCGGTCAGGAATCGAGAAGCCCCGGCCGCCCCCCGACCCCTAGCGTGATGGTCATGGCAACCACCGCTTCCACCGCAGCCCACACGTCCCTCGCGTCCGTCACCCTCGAGGTGGCCGACCCCGAGGCCGCCCACCGCTTCCACACCGCCTTCGGTGTGGACGCGTACGTACGCCTGCGGGCGTCCGAGGCGCACTCGACGGGATTCCGCGGCTTCACCCTGGCGCTGACGGTGTCCGGTCCGGCCACCGTCGACGGCTTCGTCGGCGCCGCCGTGGACGCCGGCGCCACGGTGCTGAAGCCCGCCGCGAAGTCGCTGTGGGGCTACAGCGGCGTCGTCCAGGCCCCGGACGGGACGATCTGGAAGATCGCGACCTCGGCGAAGAAGGACACCGGCCCCGCCACCCGCGAGATCGACGAGGTCGTCCTGCTGCTCGGTGTCGAGGACGTGAAGGCCACCAAGCAGCTCTATGTCGGCCGGGGCCTGACCGTGGCCAAGAGCGTCGGCGGCAAGTACACCGAGTTCGCCGCCGGCACCTCCAGCCCCGTCAAGCTGGCGCTGTACAAGCGCCGCGCGCTGGCCAAGGACCTCGGCGTCCCCGCCGACGGCACCGGCTCGCACCGCATCGTCCTCGGCAGCACCACCGACACCTTCACCGACCCGGACGGCTTCGCCTGGGAAGCCGCAGCGTAGTTCACCCCCGCGCCGGGGCGGCGTCCGGGCCCTGCCCCGACGCCCGGCCGGGCACATGACCCCCCCATGCACCACATCACCACCGTTGCATAAGGAGTAAGACATGAAGGCACACGTCAGCTCGATCCTTCTCGGCGTCCGGGACATGGACCGGGCCAAGCGGTTCTACACCGAGGGACTCGGCTGGAAGATCCGGAGCGACTTCGGCGTCTCGGTGTTCTTCGAATCGGACGGCGCCTCGCCCGTCGGCTTCTACAGCCGCGAAGGTCTGGCCGCCCAGGTGGGCACGGACCAGGAAGGCAGCGGCTTCAGCGGACTGGTTCTGACCTACGTCGTCCGCAGCGAGACGCGGGTCGACGAGATCATGACGGAGGCCGAGAAGGCCGGCGCCACGATCCTCACGCCCGCCGGCGCCCTGCCGTGGGGCGGGTACGGCGGCACCTTCGCCGACCCGGACGGCTACATCTGGAGTCTCGGCCACAGCGCCCAGGGAACCGACCAGCCCTACGCGGAGTAACCGCGATCCTCGTCTCGCAGCCGTCCGGGTGCGGGAAGCGGAAGCGGAAGCGGAAGCGGGAGCGGCGATCGGAGCCGGGCGGGCGGGATCCGCGGTGAACCGGCAGGACGAACGGGAGAAGATCATGAAGTTTCGGGCCTACGTCGAGCCACCTGAGCCCATGCGGGGATTGGCGGTTCCGCCCGAGGTGGTCGAGGCGCTCGGCGGGGGCGCGCGGCCGCCGGTGACGATCACAGTCAACGGGCATTCCTGGAAGAGCCGGGTCGCCCTCCTGTGCGGCCGCCACTTGCTCGGCCTCAGCAACGCCAACCGTCGGGCCGCGGGTGTGGCGATCGGCGACGAGGTCGAGGTCGAACTGGAGCTCGACACCGAGCCGCGCGTCGTCGTCGAGCCTGCGGACTTCGCCCGGGCTCTGGACGACGACCCGGCCGCCCGCGCCGCCTACGACAGCCTTGCGTACAGCCACAAGCGCGAGCACGTGCGCGCCGTCGAGAGCGCGAAGAAGCCCGAGACGCGCCAACGGCGCATCGAGAAGGCCGTCGCCACCCTGCGGGGCTGACCCCCGAAAGCAAGTGTCCGGCGGCGATGCAATCGCCGTGCGGAGGCATCGCCCTGCCCGACTCCCCCGAAGGGACGACTGTGTCGAAACGCCTCATGACCGCTCTGTACTGGTTCCTGGCCTTCGAGTTCGCGCTGGGCGCCGTGACCAAGTACTGGCCAGGCGACACGATGTTCAGCTCGGCGTACTCCGCGAAGTTCGCCGAGTGGGGATACCCGCCCTGGATGCGCTTCGTGGTCGGCGCCCTGGAAGGTGTGGCCGCCGTCCTGCTGGTGATCCCCCAGAGGCGAACACGCTTCCTGGGTGCCACGACGTTGATGTTCGTGCTCACCGGCGCGGCCACCACCCACATCGTCAACCACGACCCGGTGATGGAGAGCTGGGCCGCGCCGACCCACCTCGTCATCATGGGCATCCTCGCGCTGGCCGACTGGCCCGCCGACTGGCGAGACCTCCTGCGGGCTCCCGGTCGGCTCGACGAAGCACCCGGCGTCGGGGAACGGCGGATCTGAACCGCCCTGCCTCCCCGCGGGCCACTCGCGTCCCGGTGTCCGAGCGAGGACTCCGCGGACCGGTGACTCGGCCAGACCTTGACGCCGGACGGCGGGTGCCCCCACCGAAGTGAGGGCACCCGCCGCCCGGGTGGTGCTGGGGAGGTGCCGGATCAGCCCGTGGCCGACTGGATCTGCCAGGCCTTGGCCGACTTCATCGCGGTGACGGTGTCCAACATGCCCTGGTGGAACTGCTCCTGGGTCATGTTCGTGCCGTACTTCCGGTACATCTCGACGCCCATGTGGACGCTGGCGACGTCACCGACGTCGTTCTTGCCGGTGAGGAAGCCGGTGCCGGGGATCTTCCCGCTGGCACCGTCCTGCAAGAGCTTCTCGTCGAAGCCCGCTGCCGTGCCCACGAACCCGTAGTGCACGTTCGACCAGATGTCGTAGTA
This sequence comes from Streptomyces nymphaeiformis, assembly GCF_014203895.1. Taxonomy (GTDB): domain Bacteria; phylum Actinomycetota; class Actinomycetes; order Streptomycetales; family Streptomycetaceae; genus Streptomyces; species Streptomyces nymphaeiformis. The sequence continues at coordinate 117,926 of NZ_JACHJY010000008.1, forward strand.
CGCCTCGTCCTCGCCGCCGGGGACCGTGAAGAAGTAGTCCGACGACGTCGACAGGCTCATCAGGTTCTTGAGCTTCCCCTTGTGGTCCCACGGGCCCCCCGCCTTCACGATGGTCCCCCACTCGATCATGGCGCTGGTGCTGGCCGTCGGGATGTACCAGACCGAGTTGAGGTCGGACATGTTGTCGACGTCCGCCGACCGCAGGTTCCGCATGATCTCCTCGTACATGTAGTCCTCGGCGATCTTCCAGCGCGCCGGGCCCAGCGGACGCGAGAGGGCCTTCTCCTTGGCCACGCGCCTCGCCTTGTGGGCCGCGTTCCAGTCCTTCTTGGCCTGCGACATGTGGTTGGGGCCCGAACCCTCACCGCGGGAGTTCCGGTTCCACCGTCCGGCGGCGTCCCAGGCCTCCTCCATCGCCTGGGCGTGCCCGGCGCAGTAGTCCTGGTTGCAGTTGTTGGAACCGTCGCCGATGACACCGTCCGTGTCGAACATGGACGCGCCGGCGCAGATCCCGTCCCGGCCGCCGCCCGGCGAGCCGTGCAGACACATCCGGCCGTCCGGGTCCGTGTTCGTGACCGGGTTGTTGTCCGCGTACGCGTAGCTGTTCCAGCTCTGCGGGTCGGCGCTGTTGAACAACGGGTCGGTGGTGATGAAGCGGCCCGTGGTGGGCTGGTACGGGCGGGCGCCCAGGTTGGTCAGGCCCGTCGTGGTGTCCTTGGTGCCGCCCACGAAGCCCTTGTCGCCGGCCCACGTCGACGGCTGGGTGCCGCGCGCGTTGCCGAAGGGATCGCTGGGGCGGCGGGTGGCGGTCAGCGTCGACAGGTCGATGCTGAGGCCGTTGGTGCCGTGGTGGTCGGCGATCTGGACGACGAACGCTCCGGTGGCCGTGCCCGCGCCCGTGCGGACGATGGTCATGCCGCCGGGGACCGGGTAGTAACGGGTGCCGGTCTGCGTCTTGTTGGGGGAGGCGGTGTCCACGGTCAGCTCGTCGGTGCCGAGGTTGATCGTGGTCTTGCCGGGGTTGCGGCGGAGCAGCTGGTTGCCGTCCGCGTCGTAGACGTAGGTCGTCTTCGTGTCGGGGACGGTCCACTTCTGTCCGGCGGGCACCGTGGTGGCGCAGTCGCCGAGGACGAGGTCGGTGCCGTCGGTGGTGACGTCGCCGGGGACGGCGAGGCAGCGGCCGGAGGCGGGGTTGTAGAAGGTGGTGTCGGTGCGCGCGGTCCAGGTCTGGGCGGCGGTGCCGTCACAGGGCTGGATCTGGACCGGCGAGCCGGCCGCGGTGCCCATGGCCTGCAGGCACTTGTTGCCGGTGGAGAGCCGGTCGCCGGCGGTGGCGAACCGCTGGCCCGCGCCGGTGTTGCAGGTGTAGATCTGCACCGGGTTGCCGCTGGTGGTGCTGCCGCCCTGCATGTCCATGCACTTGCCGCCGATGCCCTTGATCTGGGTGGCGGTGGTCAGCGAGGCGAGCTTGCCCTCGCTGTTCCAGCTCAGGCTGCTGGTGCCGGCCTTGCCGGCACGGAAGGACGTGGTGTTGCCGACCGCGTCGTACTGGAAGTTGTCGTTGTTGGTGGTCGTCGCCGTCTTGGCGGTCGACGTGAGCAGGGCGTGCGGACCGCCTGTGCCGCCGCCCGTGGTGGGCGCGGTGGTGGGGGCGTTGACGGTGCCCGGGGCGTTGAACGTCTGGGTGGTCGTCACGTCCTTGGTGGTGTCACCGGCCGGGTCGTGGCTGACCTGTCGGGTGCGGTTGCCGGTCAGGTCGTAGCCGTAGTCCTGCCAGTACGGTGTCGGGCCGCCGATGTTCGCGGCGGTCGGCGTCGTGGTGGCGCAGCCGCCCTGGTCCTGGGTCTGTCCGCTCTCCGGGGCGGTCAGGCCGCCGTTGTCGGTCCAGGCGGTGGCGAGTCGGCCGAGCGCGTCGTAGGTGAAGCACTGCCGGTCGGTCTGGGACGGGGTGTTGTCGGCGATGCCGGTGATCGAGGTGACCTGGCCGGAGTCGTTGTAGGTGTAGCCGGTCTGCTGGACGGCGCCCGTGGTGGACGTCTGCTTGTCGACGAACTGCTGCCTGACCCGGCCGGTGGCCTGGTCGTAGTCGGTGGTGGAGACCACCTGCGTGGCCCACGGGTTGACGGTCGAGCGGACCGGACGTCCGAAGGCGTCGTACTCCGTCTGCGTGTCGTACGTGGTCGCGCCCGCGTACTTGAACATCTGACCGTAGTCGTTGTACGAGTACACGATGTCGTCCATCGGGACGCCGCCGAGCGCCGGGAGCACCGTCTCCTTGGGGCTGCCGGTGATCTTGTCGTACACCGTGCTGGTCGTGTACGTGAACGTCGTGCCCGAGGCCTGCCCGGCGTCCGTGCCGGGGATGCTCACCGTGGATCCGGTGACGCGGTAGCCGTCGTCGTACCCCTTGATCGTGGTGGTGTACGCCTGGCCGCCGGTGCCTCCGACGTAGCGCGTCGACGAGGCGGGCTTGTTCTTTCCGGCCGTCGCGGTGTCGAAGGTCCACGCCGCGAGCTGCTTGTCGGTGGTCGTGGCGGTGCCGTCGAACATGCCGGCCTTCCGGCCGATCAGGTCGTAGGTGAAGCTGACCGTCTGGCCCTTGCCGTCGGTGGTGCTGCCGAGCCGTCCGGCGGTGTCCCACGTCTGCGTGTTCGTGCCGGTGTCGGGGTCGGTCGAGGTGATCTGGCGGCCACGCTGGTCGTAGCCGTACGACCAGGTGTTGCCCGCCGCGTCCTTACGGGTGAGCGGGTTGCCGTCCGCCGTGTAGGTGTAGCGGGTGACGGTGGCGTCGGCCGGGAGGCCCGTCGCGATGGGAGTGGTGTACTGCCACAGCTCCGAGGTGCGGCCGCGGCCGTCGGTGAGGGTCGTGGTCGGCGCGGAGCCCTTCGGGGGCACCACGTCGGTCCGGTCGGCGCCCTTGTAGTCGGTCGTCGTGCGGGACTGCTCCACGCCCAGCGACCAGGAGGCGGTGACCACCGCGCGGCCCAGGCCGTCGTAGGTGGTGCGGGTCTGCGACGGGATCGTGCTCTCCGCCGAGGGCAGCAGGGTGCCGGTCGGGCCCGACACGTCGTTGTACCAGGGCGCGTTGACCGTGCGGGTGCGGCCCTGGGAGTCGAGCAGCGTGTCGGAGACCAGTCGGCCGGTGTACTTGGGGTTCGCCGGTGACGTCTGCGTCTGCCGGGGCCGGGCGAAGCCGTCGAGGATGTCGACGCTCTTGACGTAGACCGGCGTGTCGCCGTCCTTCGTCAGCTTGTTGGTGGTCGTCGTCGACGGGACGCCGCTCTGGTTGGAGACCCCGTACCCGAACGTCATGTTGGCGTTCGGGTTGGCGGCGGGGGTGCGGCCGGGCAGCCAGACGCCGGTGAGGCGGCCGAGCGCGTCGTACGTCTCCGTGGTCGTCTTGAGGTTCTGGTCCTTGACGGTCAGGGGCAGATTGCGCCGGACGTCCATCGTGGTGACGCTGTCCCAGGTGCCCGTCGAGCCGGGCACGGGGGCGGCGACCGTCAGCGTGGACGGCAGCTCACCGGCCGCCGCCGGCGTGTACGAGGTCGTGGTCACGGCCCCGTCCGGGTGCTGGTTGTCCTTGCTGTTCGGGTCCTTGAGCGAGGCGGTCCGGCCGTAGGCGTCGTAGGTCGTGATCGCGGTCGGCACGAAGAAGGGCCTGCCGTCCGCCTCGTAGCGCTCCAGTACCTCCGCCGTCGTCGGGTCGCCGGTGGCGGCGGCCTGTCCGTTCGGCAGGTTGTCGTAGGAGGTGCGGGTGCGGGCGACGGTGTTGGCGGCCGTCGCACCGGCGGTGCAGGCGTTCGTGCCGGAGACGACGAGCGTCTCCGAGACCAGGCCGGTGACCTGGGCGTCGGGCCCGGCGGCGTAGCCGAGGCGCGAGCAGAGGTCCGGCAGGCCCTCGGCCTGCTCCAGGGTGGTGACGGCCCGGTTGTTGTGCGCCGGGTCGGTCGTCGTGGTGGAGACCGTGGACCGCCAGGTGCCGTCGGCCTTCTTGCTCTCGTCCGTGACGGTCGTCGTGGTGGCGTCGTACCGGGCGACGAGGTCCGGCAGGCCGGAGCCGCGCGCGTGGGTCGCGGTCGTCACCTCGCCCGAGGCGCCGTTGACGCTGCGGCTGACGACGCTGCCGCCCGCCTGGTCGTACGTCTCGGTCTGCAGCGTCCGGCCGCTGAGCCAGTCCTGGTCGGTGACGGACCGGCCGAGGGCGTCGGTGAGCTGGACGCTGCGGGTGGAGCCGTCCTTGCGGACGTCACCGTTCATGCCCTGCCGGTAGGTGGTGCGGGTCTGCGACTTGGGGCCGTCGTTGCCGCTGCCGCTGGTGGTGGTCACGCTGGCGAAGCCGCGGAACTCGCCCCAGGTGCGGGACTTGGCCTCGGTGAACTCGTTGTCGTCCCGGTGCCAGCCGGCCGCGCCGTAGGCGTAGCTGGTGATCTTCTGCGGGGCGTCGGTCGTGGTGTCGTTCTCGGTGAGCGAGGCGACGGTGTAGTGGTTGAACCAGTCGAGGACGGGATCCGCGCCGACGACCGAGCCGGGCGGCAGCCAGCGGACCGGGTAGCAGGCCATGGTGTTGTCGTCCTCGGCGGGCGGCATCACATGGTTGAGGCGCGAGCAGGCCGGCAGGTTGTAGTCGACGTTGAGGACGCCGCCGGTCTCGTTCTTGATCTGCTGGATGCGCGGCCGGTCCATCAGCGGCGGGGCGGGCACGAGGTCGGTGCCGTCGACCCGGTTCGCGAGCATGACGGGGACGAAGGTCACCGCGGGCAGCGTGATCTCCGGGCTTCCGGCCTTGCCGGTGCGCTGGACCGAGTCGAGCCACAGGGCCTTCTGGCTGGTGGCGTCCTTCGGGTCGGGGAACGAGTGCTTCAGGACGTAGGAGTCGACGTCCTGCCACGCGTTGTTCACCCGGACCTGGGTCAGCACGGAGGCCAGCCGGCGGGTGGTGAAGAAGGTCGGCGAGAGGTTGTTGCAGGTGCCGGAGCTCTTGCACTCCTGGTCGACCGGGACGTCGGGCCAGTTGTTCTTGTTCGCCTCGGTGCGCTGCGAGGGGTCGCAGACGGCCGTGTCGAGGCAGCGCTCGGCGGTGCCGAGCGTCACCCGGACGGCGGGCTGGAGGCCGCCCTTGGCCGCGACCTGGTCGGACAGGCGCTGGCCGTACGCGATCGAGGCCAGGGTGTTGGCGCGGGTGTACGCGGTGAGCGTGCCGGCGCCCGGGTTCTGGCCGCCGCCGCGCGAGTAGTAGTTGGTCTCGGGGGCCCAGGTGTACGTCGTCAGGTTGCCGTGGGCGTCGACGACGTGGTCCAGCTGGAGGCGCTGCCACATCGTGCACCAGGAGCCGTTGCCCTTGGCCGAGTCGTAGCACGGGTCGCCGGACTTGGGGGAGTACACCGGCACGCCGGAGACGGAGTTCGTCGCCGCATCGCTCTTGTCGCCGCCGGGCAGGTGGTTGACACCGAAGTAGTAGACGGTGCCGGCGGAGTCGGTGACCTTGGCGTAGGCCCCGTCCTGGACGCCGTTGGCGGCGCCGGAACCGAACTCGATCTTCGTGCCGTCGTCGTTCTTCAGCCGCCACACACCGGTCGCCGCGTCCGTGCCGGCCGCGCCGGTGGCGACGCGGACGAGCGGACCGGAGTGGCCGCCGAGCGAGAGGCTCGCGTTGAAGCCGCCCCAGCACTGGTCACCGGAGCCGGTGATGCCCGCCTTGTCGCAGGGCTTGTAGGTGCGCTCGATGAAACCGGGGTTGAGGTCCCAGCCGTCGCCGATCCAGGACGCCTGGGCGTTGGTGGCGGAGGTGCGGCCGTCCACGGAGGAGGAGTCGTAGCCCAGCGCGAGCGACGGCGCCTGGCCGGCGAGGGCCGGCGGCAGTACGAACGGGTAGCTGTAGCCCAGCGCGCCCGAGGAGCCGCCCGCCGACCAGGCCGAGGAGGGGTTCAGGCCGGACGCCTTGTAGTCGCCGCCACCACCCGAGTTGCCGGTCTCGGCGGCCAGCAGCATCGGGGCACTGCTCGGGGCGCTCGTCGACCTGAGCAGCGGCGACGTGGCCGTCCCGCCGGTGACCCGGGCGGGTGCGGGTGCCACGGCCGGCACGGCGAGGTCGGCCGTCAGCCGTCCGGTGGCCTTGTCGTAGTGGGCGGCCAGTGGGGTGCGGACCCGGCACGAGGCCACCTCGGGGGTGGTCACGGCACAGGCCGGCAGCGTCACCAGGCGGCCGCGGGCGGCGAACTGCCCGCCGGTGGCCTGCTGGAGGGCCGCCAGGTCGAGACCGACCGCGGCGGGCACGGTGCCGGACGCGCCCTGGCCGACCGTGGCGACCGAGAACAGCAGGCCGTGCACGCCGGCGGCGCGGGCCGCCTTGCCGTCGTTGCGTACGACGGTCACCGCGGGCAGCGGGGCCTTGGGCGCCTTCGTGGCGGGGCCGACCCACACGGGGAGCCGGCCGGCGCGGGCCGGGGCCGTCGTGGGCAGCGCGGTGCCGCTCAGCGCGGTGACGGCCGGAGCGGCGGGAGCCGCCGTGGCCCGCTTCGGCACCGTGTGCGGCGGGGCCACCGGGCGGCGCTTCTTCGCCGTGGTCCCGGATATCGAGGCGGTGTGCGGCAGCGGCGTCTTCGGCGGCTGCCAGATTCTGTCGAAGTCCGGCTTCGCCGGTGCGGCCTGGGCCGCCGGCGCTGCCAGAAGGGACGCCGTCAGGGCCACGATCAGCGGGACGGTCGCCCGTGTCCGTGAAAGTCGCCCGGTTCGGCGCATGCCAAAGTGCGGCATCGCTCATCCCCCGTTGAAAGTTGAAAGAAGTAAGGGACCGTCGATCCGACTGATCGACGGCACAATCGGACGGGAAGGTAGCAGTCGCCACAACCGCCCGTATCCCATGAGCAGTTGAAATTCGGACGTGTTCTAGATCACAGTGTGTGCAATTCGTAAAGGCTACATACAAGTCGGACACAATCCATGTGGCGCATTTTGATCGGTAGGCATGGCCCTGCCAAAGTGCCCCCGATCTCTGCGCGCCACGCGCCGGGACCACGCACATGCATGGGGGAGTACACGAGCATGTCCACTGCACCGAGAGCCGGACGACGACGGCCGGTTGCGGCCGCCGCCGTCCTGGCGATGTCGGCCGCGCTGCTGGCCGCCGCGCCCTACGCGGCACAGGCCGCAGCGTCGCCCAAGACCGATCCGTCGGCCTCCCCGGCCGCTCCCGCCCCCTCCCGGGGCAGCACCGAGCGCCCGAAGCCGACGGCGGCCCGCACCGCCGCGGAGAAGGCGAAGCAGAAGGCCAGGGCGACCGGCAAGGACGTCCGGATTCCCGAACTCACCGACGAGTTCAGCACCACCGTCGTCACGCCCCAGGGGAAGCTGCGCACCGAACGCGGCCTCGAAGCCCAGCGCATGAAGGGCAAGGACGGCGGCTGGATCACCCTCGACGACACCCTGGTCACCCGCGCGGACGGCGCAGTGGTCCCGAAGGCCGCCGACTCCGACCTCGTGCTCTCCGGCGGCGGCACCGGCCCGCTGGCCACCATGACCACCGAGGACGGCCAACAGCTCTCCGTTTCCTCGCCGTTCCCCGGCAAGCTGCCCAAGCCGGTCCTCAGCGGCAACGGGGCCCTCTTCGAGAACGTGGCGCCCGACACCGACCTGAAGGTCACCGCCACCAAGTGGGGCGGCTACGCCACCGTCGTCATCCTGCGGAGTCCGGCCGCGGCCGCCAACCCGGCGGTACGGAACCTGGTGTTCCCCGCGGAGACCAAGGGCCTCACGCTCGCCAAGGACAAGGACGGCAACCTCACCGCCGCCGACGGCCGCGACGCCGTCTTCCGCTCGCCCGCGCCGATCATGTGGTCCGCGAAGGAGGCCCGGCAGCCGGCCGTACGCGGCGGCAAGTACGCCGACATGGACGCCTCCGCGCCCGCCGACAAGGCCAACGGCGCCATCGACGGACTGAGCAGCCCCGAGGGCCCCGGCGCCCGCGCCACCGTCGCCAAGATCCCGGTCACCCAGGCGAAGGCCACCGGCGCGGCCGGCAAGGGCCGCGGCGCCATCGCCCTGGCCCCCAGCCTGGACCTGCTCGACGGCGCGGACACCAGCTACCCCGTCTACATCGACCCCGACTGGTCGCGCGACTCCCGCGGCAAGCAGCACCACGCCTGGGTCATGCAGGCCTGGCCCGGCACCAGCAACTTCGACCGCTCCGGTTCCAACGACCGGGACCGCCCCGGCTCGGGCTTCCAGGGCTGGGAGTCCCCGTACGGCATCGAGCGTGCTCTGTTCGAGTTCGACATCAACGGGTACTACGGCTCGACCATCAACTACGCCAACCTGCGCGTCAACCAGTACATCTCCTCGGACTGGTCCTGCTCCACGACGTACCCCGTGAACGTCTACCGGGCCCGCGAGTTCGACGGCTCGGTGTCCTGGAACAACCACGAGGTCCGCGAGTGGCTCGACGGCAAGTGGGTGCCCGGCAACGGCACCAACTCCGCCTGCTACAACGACATCCCCGTCGACTTCAACGTCACCGGCGCCATGCGGGACGCGATCCGCGACACCAGCAAGCCGCTCGCCTTCGTCCTGCGCGGCAACGAGGGCTCCGGCGACAAGATGGGCTTCAAGCGGTTCAGCTACAACGCCACGCTCAGCACCGAGTACGACTTCCCGCCCAACACCCCGGACAACCTGCGCGCCGACCCGGTCCCACGGCGCGTCGTCGCCGGTGACACCCAGGCCTGCGCCTCGGTGCCCGCCTCCTCGTACGGCTGGGTCACCGACACCCACACCGACCTGATCTCCCGGGTCAGCAGCCCCAACCAGGGCCAGCTCACCGAGTGGGTCGCCGTCTGGGACGAGACCGCCAACTCGACCGCGCACACGGGCTGGTCCGGCTTCGTGTCGAACTGGTCGGAGGCCAGGTACTCCATCCCGGTCGGCACCCTGCAGAACGGCCACGCCTACACCTGGGCGACCCACGGCGACGACGGCCTGCTGCGCGGCCCGTCCAGCATCAGCTGCCACTTCGCCGTCGACATGACCCCGCCGGTGATGGCCTTCGGCCAGTTCACCGACCCCAACACCCAGTACCCGCCGGCCGGCAACGGTCAGATCACCAACCTGCGCCTCGGCGACACCGGCTCCATCCCGATCTCCGCGTCCGACCCGAGCCCCGGCGCCGGACTGCTCTCCTCGGGCCTGGCCTGCGTCCAGTGGAGCTTCGACCCGCAGTTCGTCGGCGCCCAGCAGACCTGCGGCAGCCCGCTCTCCGTGAGCAGCATCAGCGTCAAGCCCGCCCACTGGGGCACCAACACCGTCTACGCGCGGGTGCTCGACGAGGCCGGCAACGCCTCCCAGACCCAGTCGTACGCCTTCTACGTGCCGTGGAAGGACGGCCCGGTGGCCTTCGGCGACACCACCGGTGACGCCCGGCCCGACATCCTGATCCCGGACACCGCCGGCAACCTGGTCACGCACGGCCGCGCCAGCGACGGCAGCACCGCGAGCTACACGCCCAGCGGCACCGCCGCGACCGCCCTCCAGGCGCCCGAGGTCAGCAGCGGCCGCACCTGGAAGGACTACCGGATCGCCCACCGAGGGTCCCTCGACCCCGGCCGCAACGTCGACGACCTCTTCGTCCACCGCGAGCCCGCCACGGTCGGGGCCCTCGGCGGAAGCGACCTGTTCGCGTACGACAACACGCTGTCCAAGCCCGGGGTGTTCACCCTCGGCACCAAGCACACCGTCGACAAGCCGGACTGCGACACGGCGTACGCGAGCTCCTGCGCCGGCTACCACAACGGCACGGGCTGGCAGTACTCCAGCCAGATCACCCCCACCGGCCCGGCCCGCACCTCGCGCACGCCGAGCCGCAAGGTGTCCGACGCCACCGGCCTGCTGGCCGTGGAGTCCGGAAAGCTCTGGTTCTACCCGGTCAAGTCCAACCAGACCCTCGCCGCGCCGACCCTGGTGTCGGGCAGCGGCGACTGGGACGACAAGGACCTGATGGTCCCGGGCAACACCCTCGACCTCGGCACCGCCACCACGGCGGACACCGCCCCGGCCCTGTGGGTGCGCAACCGCACCAGCGGCGACATCTTCCAGTACAAGGTGGCGACCGGCACCCGCACCGACGAGCTCACCAACGTGACGTACACCGTGCTCACCGGAGTCACCGCGCAGCCGACCACCCGGATCGGCTGGGGCATCACGGGTATCGACTACCCGCGCGTCGGCTCCGACGGCGACATCACCGACGGCGGCGCCGGCGACGACGGAGTGCCGGACTTCTGGGCCCTCGACGCGGCCGGCACGCTGCACACCTGGGCGGGCACGGTGAACGCCGGGGCGGTGAACGGCTTCGGCGGCTATCAGAAGCGGGGCGACACCCAGGCCCCGACCACGCAGTGGCGCCTGGAGGGCGACACCAAGTCCGTCCCCGCCGGAAAGGACGGCACCGCGGCGAACATCAGCTACGGCCAGGACACCGTCGACGGGCGCGCGACCGGCGTCGCCGTCTTCAGCGACACACTGAAGTCGAGCGTCACCGCACCGGCCTCGGCCGTCGACACCCGGCAGAGCTTCACCGTCAGCACCTGGGCGAAGCTCGACAAGCCGGACGGCGTGATCGTCAGCCAGGACACCGTCCACGGCAGCGCGTTCATGCTGTGGGCCGACTCCGGAAACTGGCGCTTCGCCATCGCCCGCGGTGACGACGACGGCTGGCCGTACGACTTCAACGCCACGGTCAACCCGGCCAACGCCTTCCAGACCGGTGTCTGGACCCAGCTCACGGCGACGTACAACGCCACCACGGGCGCCATGAGCCTGTACGTCAACGGCCGTCTGGGATCCAGCGGTTACCACGTGGCGAGCACCAGCCCGGCGCCGAGCGGCAAGCTGGTCATGGGCCGCTACAAGTACCAGAGCCAGCCCAGCAACTGGCTGGCCGGCCGGGTCAGCAACCTCGCCGTCTACCAGGGCTACACCCCGCAGGCCACCACGGCCGGCAGCCCGATCCGCTACGCCCCCTCCCCGGACATCTGCGTCGACGCCCCGGGCAACAACAGCGGCAACGGCACGCACCCCCAGCTGTGGGGCTGCAACGGCACCGACGCGCAGAAGCTCAGCTTCAACGCCAACGGCACCCTCACCCAGCAGGGCCAGTGCGTCGCCGTCAGCGGAAACCAGACCACGTCGCAGAGCGCCGTGATCTTCTGGCAGTGCCTGGGCGAGGGCGGCCAGCAGTGGCTGCCGCGCGCCGACGGCAGCATCTACAACCCGCAGTCGGGCCGCTGCCTCGACGTGCCGTGGGCCAACCGCAACTGGGGCACCGTGTTCCAGCTGTTCGACTGCAACGGCACCCCGGCGCAGCAGTGGAGCGTCCCCACGATCTCCACACCCGCGCTGCCGGTCAACCCGTAACACCACGGCGGCACCAGTTCGCCGACGAACGCCCCGTCCCTTGTGGACGGGGCGTTCGCGCGTGTCGGGGCCGCCGTGACGTGGGGCGGGAGCCGCTGGGTTCGACCCGGCTCCGCGCGCGGGAGCGGGAAATGAGAGGCTCTGGCGAGTGAGCGAGACTACGACGAACACCCTGCAATACCGCGTGGACGGCCCGGAAGACGCTCCGGTCCTCGTCCTGGGACCGTCCCTCGGTACGACCTTCCACATGTGGGACCGGCAGATACCGGAGCTCAGCCGCGAGTGGCGGGTCGTCCGCTTCGACCTCCCGGGGCACGGGGGCGCCCCCGCGGAACCCTTCACCTCCGTCGCCGAGCTCGGCGACCGGCTCCTCGCCACCCTCGACACGATCGGCGTCCAGCGCTTCGGATACGCGGGCTGCTCCCTCGGCGGCGCCGTCGGCCTCGACCTCGCCCTCCGCGCGCCCCACCGGGTCGCCTCGCTCGTCCTGGTCGCCACCTCGCCCCGGTTCGGCACCGCCGACGAGTTCCGCCAGCGGGGGGTCATCGTCCGCGCCAACGGCCTGGAGCCGATGGCCCGCAGCGCCCCCGAGCAGTGGTTCACCCCGTTCTTCGCGGGCGCGCAGCCCGCCATCGTGGACTGGGCCGTCCAGATGGTCCGGACGACCGACCCCGGCTGCTACATCGCCGCCTGCGAGGCCCTCGCCGTCTTCGACGTCCGCGCGGCGCTCGGCAGCATCGGCGTCCCCGCGCTCGTCCTCGTCGGCTCCGAGGACCAGGTCACCGGCCCCGCCGAGGCCCGCACCCTGGTCGCCGGCATCGCCGACGCCCGGCTCGCCGTCGTCCCCGGCGCCTCGCACCTCGCGCCCGTCGAGCAGCCCGCCGCCGTCACGGACCTGCTCACCGAGCACTTCTCCGGCATCGCCCAGGAGTCCAGCGGCACCCTGGCCGTGCCGCCGCCGCTCGCGCCGCCCGTCCCCGCCGCCGAGCCCGCCCCGGCCGCCCCGGACGGCGAACCCGCCGAGGCCGGCCGGCCCGACCCGTACGAGAAGGGGCTCGGACTGCGCCGCGAGGTCCTCGGCGACGCCCATGTCGACCAGGCCCTCGCGGACGACCCCGACGGAGCCTTCCAGGAGCTCGTCACCCGCTACGCCTGGGGCGAGGTGTGGAGCCGCGAGGGCCTCGACCGGCGCACCCGCAGCGTCGTCACCCTCACCGCGCTCATCGCCGGCGGCCACCGGGAGGCCCTCGCCGACCACACCCGCGCCGCCCTCCGCAACGGCCTGTCGCCCGAGGAGCTCCGCGAGATCGTGCTCCACGCGGGCGTGTACTGCGGATTCCCGGCCGCCGAGACGGCACTGCGCGTGGTCCACCGGGTCGTCACGGAGGAGACGACGCCCCCGGCGTAGGGCCTGTCTTCCGGGTCAGGCCCCGCTCCCTGATCCGGCCTGACCCGGAAGACAGGCCCTAGCCTGGCCCCATGAAGCTGACGAAGAAGTCCCACGCCTGCGTCCGCCTTGAGAAGGACGGCCGCACCCTCGTCCTCGACCCCGGCATGTTCACCGAGGAGGACGCCGTTCTCGGGGCCGACGTGCTGCTCGTGACCCACGAGCACGCCGACCACTTCGACGAGGGCCGGCTGCGGGCCGCCCTGGAGGCCAACGAGGCCGCCGAGATCTGGACGCTGCGCAGCGTCGCCGAGAAGATCTCGGCGGCCTTCCCGGGGCGGGTGCACACCGTCGGGCACGGCGACGCCTTCACCGCGGCCGGATTCGACGTCCAGGTCCACGGCGAGCTGCACGCGGTGATCCACCCGGACATCCCGCGCATCACCAACGTGGGCTTCCTCGTCGACGGCGCCGTCTTCCACCCCGGCGACGCGCTCACCGTGCCCGACCACCCCGTCGACACGCTGCTGCTGCCCGTCATGGCCCCCTGGAACAAGATCTCCGAGGTCATCGACTACGTGCGCGAGGTCAAGCCGCGCCGGGCGTACGACATCCACGACGCCCTGCTCACCGATCTCGCGCGCCCCATCTACGACCGCCAGATCGGCGAACTCGGCGGCACCCGGCACGCGCGCCTCGCCTCCGGCGCGTCCGCCGAGCTCTGAAACCGCCCGCTGTCACACCCCGCCAGTAGGCTTGCGCACATGCGCATCGCCACCTGGAACGTCAATTCGATCACCGCCCGGCTGCCCCGGCTCCTGGCCTGGCTGGAGAGCAGCGGCACCGACGTGCTGTGCATCCAGGAGACCAAGTGCGCCGCCGAGCAGTTCCCCGTCGAGGAGCTGCGCGCCCTGGGCTACGAGTCGGCGGTCAACGCCACCGGCCGGTGGAACGGCGTGGCCCTGGTCTCCCGGGTCGGCCTCGCGGACGTGGTCACCGGACTGCCCGGCGGCCCGGAGTACGAGGGGGTGCAGGAGCCCCGCGCGGTCTCCGCGACCTGCGGCCCGGTCCGCGTCTGGTCGGTGTACGTGCCGAACGGCCGCGAGGTCACCCACGAGCACTACGCGTACAAGCTGCGCTGGCTGGAGGCCCTCAAGGCGGCCGTCGCGGAGGACGCGGCGGGGGAGCGGCCCTTCGCGGTCCTCGGCGACTACAACATCGCCCCGACCGACGAGGACGTCTGGGACATCGGCGTCTTCGAGGGCGCCACGCACGTGACGGAGCCGGAGCGGGCCGCGCTCGCCGGGCTCCGCGAGGCCGGTCTCGCCGACGTGGTCCCGCGCCCCCTCAAGTACGACCACCCGTTCACGTACTGGGACTACCGCGCGCTCGGCTTCCCGAAGAACAAGGGCATGCGCATCGACCTGGTCTACGGCAACAAGCCCTTCGCCGAGGCCGTCTCCGACAGCTATGTGGACCGCGAGGAGCGCAAGGGCAAGGGCGCCTCGGACCACGCGCCGGTGGTCGTCGACCTCGACGTCTGACGCCGGTCCCGACGATCACCGCGCGCCGGGTGGTCGACCGGGAGGTGACGGTGCCACGCTGGACGGATGAACATCCCCTTTCTGGACAGCTGGCGCAAGCGGCATGAGCCCGAGTCCACGGACGCCCCTCTGGCCGAGGCCTTCGACGGCGACCCGGAGGGGGTGGCCGAGCTGCTCTCCGAGTGCGAGCTGCTGCGTTCCCGTGTCGCGGAGCGCGGGGTGGAGCTGGACGACACCCCGCGCTCGCTCCAGGAGCTCGACCAGCTGCCGCCCCGCTGGCGAAACGATCCTGAGGAGCTCCCCTGGTTCGGGAACGACGCCGGGCTCTACCTCGGCACCGTGATCGTCCGGAACGTGCCGGGCGCCCGGTGGCAGGTGTGGCCCGGCGGCGGCCCCGTGGTGCGGCTCGCCTCCGGACGTGAGATCCAGGTCGTCGAGGCCGGCCTCGACTGGGCGATGACGGGCGCGCCGCAGCTCTCCCAGGTGTACGCGGAGGCCTCCGAGTACTGAGTCCGTTCCTCCTGCCGCAGCCGGTGCTTCACTCCGACCGCAGCGGGACCGACACGTACGACGGGTCGGCCGCGGGGGACGAGAAGGTCAGCTGCGCGCCGGTCGGGTTGTGCTCGATGTAGAGCGGGTCGACGGTGTCGACGACCAGCGCGAGCCGGTGCCCGGCCGGGACGTCGTAGGCCGTGGAGAACAGCTCCAGGTCGACGCCGAACGGCTGCCCCGGGGTCCGGCCGTGGAAGGTGTACGGGGCGTTGCTCACCAGTTTCCCGACCCCGAGCGGGCCCACGTCGTAGAGGTACGCGACGAAGGTGCCGCTCTCGTCGGTGGAGCTGACCGTGGTGTGCACCTTCACCGTGCCGCGCACCCGCTGCGGGCTGTCGTACCGCTCCGACTGCCAGACGCCGGCGAAGGCGCGGGGGAGGAGGGGGATCGAGGCGACGGGCGGGGCCTGGAAGAACTGGTCCAGGAGGTTGGAGAGCATGACGACGCCGCCGTCGGCGCCGGAGTCGACGTTCGCCCAGATCCGCTGCGTACCGCCGAGGCCGAACTTCCGCCGGTTCGCGTCGAGGGACTTCCAGTCGGCGTAGCCCTCGTAGGGCGCGTCGGAGCGGGGCTTCAGCCGGACGGGCTGCTCGCGGTCGACGCCGTTGTCGACGCCCTTGAGGTAGCGGTCGAACCAGCGGTGGGCGCTGGTCCAGGTGTCGTTGGGCAGGCCGAGGAGGCCGGTGGCCTCGGCGGTGGCGTGGTCGCCCGGACGGAACTCCAGGCGCTTGGGGCCGGTGAGCTTCTCGTAGAAGCTCGCGTACTGGTTGGGCGGGAAGATGGTGTCGCCCCAGGCGTTGCCGAGCATGATCGCGGCGCCGTTGGCGTTGATCCGGTCGAGCTGCTCGACGGCGGAGCGCTTGCGGCCCCAGGCGATCATGTCCTCCTCCTTGGCGAGGTTGGAGGAGAGGAAGTCGCCCAGGATCTCCTGGAGTTCGGGACCGGGCCGCCCGGTGAGGTAGCCGGCGCCGCCGAGCAGGGCGGCGGCCTGGAGGTGCTGGGTGCGGCCGCTGTAGATGGACTCGATGAGGTCGGCCCAGCCGCTGAGCGCCGCGACGGCCTTGATCCGCGGGTCGTGGGCGGCGGCGAGGAGGCTGATCCCCGCGCCGTACGAGACTCCCGCCATGCCCACGTGCGCAGGGTCGGCGGGGGTGTTCGCGAGGGCCCAGTCGATCACCTTGGAGGCGTCGGCGATGTCCCGGGGGCCCGCGGTCTCGATCTCCCCGCCGGACTGCCAGAAGCCGCGCGAGTTGTAACTCACCACGACGTAGCCGGAGTCGGCGAGCTTCTGCGCCTGGGCGAGGTACTCGACCTGGGGCACGGCCCAGCTGGTGGGCAGCACGATCAGGGGGTGGCGGGCGGTGGAGTCGGCTCCGGCGGGCGTGACGACGTTCGCCTTGAGGACGGTGCCGCCGTCTCCGGCGATGTCGACGAAGCGAAGGGATCCGGCGGTGTCGGCGGCCAGGGCGGCGGGCGCGAGCCCGAGGGCCGTCCCGGCCACGAGGGCGGCCGAGACGGCGAGGGCCAGGGATGTGCGCACGGGGGCACTCCTCACGTTGCACTGTGGGGGCAGTGAAAGTGACCCGACGGTAACCGGAGTGCCTTACCCATGGTAACTGGTCGGTAAGTTACGTGCGGGTAACGATTGGCTGGAAGGTGGCGGCCTCCGCGAAGTCCGCGTGCGCCTCCTCGTACCGCTTGACGGCGAGCAGGAACATGGACCGGTCGGTGAGGGCGCGGGCGAGTGCGCCCGGACCGGCGCCCGGATGACGGGCGAGGTCCACGCCCTCGTCGAAGGACGGACGGAGCGACTCCTCGGCCCGCCGGCCGGACGTCTCCCAGCGGAGCGCCCGACGGACGGTCAGGCGACGCTGGGCGGCGATCAGTCCGGGGAGATCGCCCGACTCGCGCAGGCCGTCGGTCTGCCGTTCGAGCTCGGGGATCGAGGCGACGTACTCCTCCCGCACGTCCGGAGACCATCCGTGGACCGGGTGGACCCCGAACGCCGGCAGCGGGGCCCCCGGAGTCGCGGCCGGTTCGCCGGGCCGGCCCGACAGGACGAGGAGGGTCACCCAGGAGGCCTGGATGTTGCTCCAGCTCACCGGCTCGCCGCCCCGCGCGAGACGGCCGAGCAGGCCCAGCGCCTCGCGCCGCGCGGCGGCCTCGTCGGCCGGGCGTCCGGCGGCCCGGAGCATCCGGGCGTACTGCTCCAGCTTCCACACCAGGGAGGCCAGCGGGGATCGGTCGTCCGCCGCCTTGCGTCGCGCCTCGTCCACGACGCGCGCGAACACCTCCAGGGCCTTCTCGTGCCGTCCGGCCGCGTCGAGCGCGGCCGCCCACTCGATCAGCGACCACTCGGACACGTCCGCGTCCCCGGGCGCGACGTGCCGGCCGAGCAGGTCGGCCGCCTCCCCGTGCCGGCCCTCCTCCGCCAGTACGACCGCGAGACGCCCGTACCGGCCGGCCTCCGCCAACTCCTCGCACACCGCGCGCCCTTCGGCCCGCCGGTGGGCGGCGAACAGCGCGTGCTCGTACCCGCTCAAGGCCTGAAGCAGCTGCTCCTCCCGGTCCGGTACCTCCGCGTCGTACCGCCGGACCACGTCCACCGCCTCGGCGCGCAGGGCCACGTGCGCCTCCGGATCCCTCAGCTCCCAGCCGCGCTTGACCAGCGCGTGTGCCAGCTTCGGCAGATAGACCCGGGGACTCACCTCCGCCAGGATCCGGTACGCCTCGATCTCCTCCCGGCTGCTCGGCCGATCCGACCCCAGCAGCATGACCCGCGCCCGCATCACCGCGTCCTGATCGATCCCACCCGTGTCGCCCATGTGCCCCCTGTTCTCCGGCTGATGCGGCTCCGTCTGCCGCACGACGGAGATTCTGGGAGTCGCGGGACACCCCGGACAAGGCTCCCGAACTGTGCGTTCCGTCCTACGAAAAACGGCTCTGACCTGTCATGATGGTGACGTCTTCACCCCTGGATCACCCCGGACGGGAGGCGCACGGTGGGGGACGCGAGCGACGTACCCGACGTCTTCGACCCGCGGATCTACGCCGCGGGCATCCCGCACGACCGGTTCCGCGTCCTGCGCGACCAGGCCCCTGTCGCCCGGCAGGAGGAGTCCGAGGTCCTCGGCTGGCCCGCCGGACCGGGGTTCTGGGCCGTCACCCGGCACGCCGACGTCGTCCGCGTGCTCAAGGACTCGGAGTCGTACTCCTCACACCTCGGCGCCACCCAGATCCGTGACCCCGACCCCGCCGACCTGCCGTTCATCCGGCGCATGATGCTCAATCAGGACCCACCGGACCACGGGCGGTTGAGGCGGCTCGTCAGTCGGGCCTTCACGCCCGGGCGGATCGAGCGCTTCGCCGGCACCGCACGCGACCGGGCCCGCGAGCTGCTCGGCGCTGCGTTCGCGGACGGCGGCGAGGTGGACCTCGTCCGGGCCGTCACCGACGACTACGCGCTGCTCAACCTCACCGACCTGCTCGGCATCCCCGCGAGCGACCGGGGCCTCCTGCACACCTGGACCGAGCGGGTCATCGCCTACCAGGACCCCGACGAGCCGCCGGTCCTCGACGCCGAGGGGCGGCCGGTCAACCCCCGCTCGCCCGCCATGCTCGCCGAGATGTTCGGCTACGCCCAGGAGCTCGCCGCGTACAAGCGCGCGCACCCGGCCGACGACGTCATGAGCGTCCTCGCCGCCTCCGAACTCGCCGACGCCGAACTGGAGATGTTCTTCTTCCTGCTGACCGTCGCCGGGAACGACACCGTCCGCAGCGCGGCCCCCGGCGGCATCCTCGCCCTCGCCGAACACCCGTCAGAACAGCGGAGGTTGTGGGAAGGCGAGGTGTCCATGGACACGGCCGTGGACGAACTCCTGCGCGTCCACCCGCCCGTGCTCTCCTTCCGCCGCACCGCCGCCCGCGACACCGAACTGGCCGGGCAGGAGATCCGGGAGGGCGACAAGGTCGTCGTCTTCCACGCCTCCGCCAACCACGACGAGCGCGTCTTCGCCGACCCGCACCGACTGGACCTCGGACGGACCCCGAACCCGCACGTCTCCTTCGGCGACGGGCCGCACGTCTGCCTCGGCGCCCACTTCGCCCGGCTCCAGCTGAGGGTGTTCTACGAGGAGGCGCGCGCGGCCTGCGGCGGCCTGACCCTCGCCGGACCGCCCCGCCGGCTCGTCTCGAACTTCATCAACGGGATCAAGTCGCTGCCGGTTCGACCGCTGCCGGAGCCGTCCGCGCCGCGCTCGTGACGTCGGCCACCAGCTCCACCACATCGGGGCCGTACGCCTGCGAGTTGACCACCTTCAGGAGGAGCACGAAGGAGCCGGAGCGGTGGCGGCGCCCCAACTGCTCGTAGTGGCGGGCGAGATAGCGGGTCGCCGCCTGGTTGGTGATCGCCCGCTGCCCGCAGAAGAGGAAGACCGGCCGGCAGTCCTCGCCCACCATGAGACGGGCCAGGATCACGTACTCCTCGACCCCGGCCTCCATCCGGTAGCGCTCCGAGCCGATCAGGAACGACCCCTGGTCCGGACCCCGTTCCACGTCCGTGTTCACCGTGAGCCCCGGCAGCAGCGTCGCGAGGTGCGCGGCCATGCGGCGGTTCGAGCCGGGCCCGCCGACACAGAACTCCGTCCGGTCACCGAAGCCCTGGAGCGCCTGGTCGTGCTGGAGTATGCGCGCGTGCGCCCCGCAGTCCTTGATGAGCGCGCAGAGTTCGAGCAGCGCGAACACGTCGTACCGGTGCACGGCCGTGCTGCCGCCGGCCTCCTTGTTCACCACCAGCAGGCACTCCGAGCTCCCCGGGAGACCGAAGAACGCCTGCTTGCGGCGGAGCCTGCGCCGCCATTGGTACGTGCGGCCCAGCCAGCCGAAGGCGGCGCTGACCCCGGTCGCCAGGACCCCGAGCACGATGTTGCGGACGTCGTCGTTCATGTGCGCGCATGCTAGCGGCGAAACGGCCTTCAGTTCGAGGCGGTCCTGACGGGAGGCGGCCGGGGAAGTTACGCTGCGCGGACGGTCGTTGACTGGAGGTAGGAATGCGTCGCTCCGCCGCTGGCAAGGTCTCCCTTCTCGCCGTCGCGGCGACGGTGCTCTCGATGGGCGCCGCCGCACCGCCGAAGGCCCCGCCCGCGGCGGACCCGCCCGTCAAGGAACCCGTCGCCGTCGGGTACGGCGGCGCCGTCGCCAGTGTCGACGCCGACGCGTCGGCGGCCGGCGTCGAGGTGCTCCGCAAGGGCGGCAACGCGGTCGACGCCGCCGTCGCCGTCGCGGCCGCCCTCGGCGTCACCGAGCCGTACTCGGCGGGCATCGGGGGCGGCGGCTACTTCGTGTACTACGACGCGAAGAGCCGCACCGTGCGGACCATCGACGGGCGCGAGACCGCGCCCCGCTCCGCCGACGCCGGCCTGTTCACGGAGAACGGCAAGCCCATCCCCTTCGAGGAGGGCCAGACGAGCGGCCTCGGCGTCGGCACCCCCGGCACCCCCGCCACCTGGAAGGCCGCCCTCGACGCCTGGGGCAGCAAGCGGCTCGGCACCCTGCTCGAACCCGCCGAGCGGCTCGCCCGCGAGGGCTTCACCGTGGACCCCACCTTCCGCGCGCAGACCGCCGCCAACGAGGCCCGGTTCCGCGACTTCCCGGCCACCTCCGCGCTGTTCCTGCCCGGCGGGCAGCTGCCCGTGGTCGGCTCCGCCTTCAAGAACCCCGACCTGGCCCGTACGTACGAGACGCTCGGCCGCGAAGGAGTCGGCGCCCTCTACCGGGGGCCGCTCGCCCGGGACATCGTGAACACCGTCCGCACGCCCCCGGTCCGCGACGGCGCCACCCGGACCGTCCGCGCCGGCGACCTCACGGAGGCCGACCTCGCCGCGTACCGCACCGAGTCCCGCAGGCCCACGAAGGTCGCGTACCGCGGACTCGACGTCTACGGCATGGCCCCGTCCTCCTCGGGCGGCACGAGCGTCGGCGAGGCCCTGAACATCCTGGAGGGCACCGACCTCTCGAAGGCCTCCCAGGCCCAGTACCTGCACCGCTACATCGAGGCCAGCCGCATCGCCTTCGCCGACCGGGGCCGCTGGGTCGGCGACCCGGCCTTCGAGTCCGTGCCGACCAGCGGCCTGCTCTCCCAGCGGTTCGCGGACTCCCGGGCCTGCCTCATCCGCGACGACGCCGCCCTGACCAGCCCGCTCGCACCCGGCGACCCGAGCGACCCGGTGCCGTGCGCGAGCGGTGGGACCGCCGCCCCGACCACGTACGAGGGCGAGAACACCACCCACCTCACCGTGGCCGACAAGTGGGGCAACATCGTCGCCTACACGCTCACCATCGAGTCCACCGGCGGCAGCGGCATCACCGTGCCCGGCCGGGGCTTCCTGCTCAACAACGAGCTGACCGACTTCTCCTTCGCCCCGGCGAACCCGGCCGTCCACGACCCGAACCTGCCCGGCCCCGGCAAGCGGCCGCGCTCCTCGATCTCGCCGACGATCGTCCTCGACCGGGCCGGCCTGCCCGTCCTCGCGCTCGGCTCCCCGGGCGGCGCGACCATCATCACCACCGTCCTCCAGACCCTGACGGGCGTCCTCGACCGGGGGCTGCCGCTCGTCGACGCGATCGCCGCACCGCGCGCCAGCCAGCGCAACCAGGCGACCACCGAGCTCGAACCGGCCCTGTGGAACAGCCCGTTGAGGACGGAACTGGAAGGCATCGGGCACGGCTTCCGGCAGAACCCGGAGATCGGCGCGGCGACCGGTGTCCAGCGCCTGCCGGACGGCCGCTGGGCGGCCGCCGCGGAGACGGTCCGCAGGGGCGGCGGCTCGGCGATGGTCGTACGGCCGGACGCGGGCTAGGGAGCCGTGACGGCGGTACGGCCGGACGCGGCTAGAGGGCCGTCAGGACGCGCGGGCCGTCGTCCGTGATCGCCACCGTGTGCTCGGCGTGCGACGCGCGCGACCCGTCGGAGGTGCGGATCGTCCAGCCGTCCCGTGCCGTGTAGTGCTCGTCCGTGCCGCCGCCGATGAGCATCGGCTCGATCGCGAGCACCATCCCGTGGCGCAGCTTCATGCCCCGGCCCGGGCGTCCCTCGTTGGGGACGCCCGGGTCCTCGTGCATGGCGCGGCCGATGCCGTGGCCGCCGAAGCCGTCCGGGATGCCGTATCCCGCGTCCCGGCAGACCCGGCCGATCGCGTGGGCGATGTCGCCGATGCGGTTGCCGACGACGGCCGCGGCGATGCCGGCCGCCAGGGCCTCCTCCGCCGCCGCGACGAGACGCGTGTCCTCCGGTCGCGCGGGGCCGACCGTGAAGCTGACGGCCGCGTCGCCGGCCCAGCCGCCCAGCGTCGCCCCGCAGTCCACGGAGACCAGGTCACCCGGGGCCAGCCGGGTCCCGTCCGGGATGCCGTGCACGATCGCGTCGTTCACGGAGACGCACACGACCGCTGGGAACGGCACCGGGGCCCACTCCGGGTGGTAGTCGAGGAAGGGCGAGCCGGCGCCCGCCTCGGTCAGCACGGCGCGGGCGGCCCGGTCGAGCTCGGTGAGCGGGACGCCGGGCGCCGCCTTCTCTCGTACGGCCGCCAGGGCACGGGCCACCACCCGCCCGGATTCACGCATGGCCGCCAGGGATTCGTTCGTCTTGATCTCCACCATAGCCAATTACTATACCGGTATTAGAATGGCGTCATGGTACGCACACCCCTGACCCCCGAAGAGCGCGAGCGCGGCGAGCGCCTGGGTCTGCTCCTGCGCGAGGCGCGCGGCGAGCGGTCCATGGTCGAGATCGCCGCGGCCGCCGGCCTCTCCGCCGAGACCCTCCGCAAGATCGAGACCGGCCGGGCCCCGACCCCGGCCTTCTTCACCGTCGCGGCCCTGGCCGGGGTCCTCGGCCTCTCCATGGACGAACTGGTGGTGCACTGCAGCCCGGCCCCCGTCTGACCGCTCCCGGGCCCCTCAGGAGGAGACCCCCAACTGCACCCGGCTGTGGCGCGGGCGCTCGATCTCGTCCAGCAGGGCGAGCGCCAGATCGGCATGGGAGATGCGGCCCGTGCCGTCGAGCACCGTGCCCACCGACGTCCGGTAGCCGCCGGTCCGCTCCGCCTCCGCGTTCAGGTCCATGCCCGGGACCACCATCAGCCAGTCGAGGCCGGGCCCGGCCTCCGCCGCGAGCAGCTCGAACTCGGCCACGTGGCCCTGGGAGAACGTCCGGTACTGCTCCGGGAAGTCGGGCGCGTCCATGATCCGCACACCGGGCGCGGTCTCCAGGGTCGTGGCGATGCCCAGGGTGAGCAGCCGGCCGACCCCCGCCTCGGTGAGCCCGGCGACCATCGCCTTCGCGGCGGCCGTGAAGAAGTCGACCGAGGGCACGTCGAGCCGGACCGCCGCGTTCACCGCCGCGTCATGGCCCGCCGCGAGCGCCGCCACCGAGGCCGCGTCCGTCGCGTCCCCCCGTACGAGCGTGATCCCCGGGCCCTCCAGGTCGCGGTACGCGGCCGGGTCGCGGACCACGGCCGTCACCCGGTGGCCCCGGGCCACGGCCTCCGCCACGGCCGCCCGGCCGACCCGCCCTCCGGCGCCGAAGACGATGACGTTCTTGCTGTCGATGGTGCTGCTGTCGTTGTCCATGCGGGGACCGTAGGACGGGCACCCCTGGTTACTTCAACGGTACTGGGCTAGCGTCGACGCATGATCGAGAAGCCTTCCCGGGAGCCGCTGAGCCCCTCCCTCTTCCACGATCCCGACTGCGGCGGAAGTTCCGCCCAGCCCATCCGCGTCGGCGGCAAGTGGACCGCGATGGTGCTCCGCTGCCTGGAGGACGGGTCGCCCCGCCGCTTCTCCGAACTCCGCGTGCCCCTGCACTGGATCACCCCCAAGGTCCTCACCGAGACCCTCCGCGCCATGGAGCGCGACGGCTTCCTCACCCGTACGGTCCACGACGAGAACCCGCCCCGCGTCGAGTACGCGCTCACCGCTCTCGGCCGGTCCCTCATCGCCCCGCTCGACACGGCCTGCGCCTGGGCGCGCACCCACGCCCCCGAGATCACCGAGGCCCGCACCGCGTACGAGCAGGCCGCGTCCTAAGCTCCCGGGCATGATGCCCGAAGAGCTGCGGCGCGGCCGCTACGTCAGCCTGACCACCTTCCGGAAGAACGGCACCGGGGTCGCGACACCCGTCTGGTACGCGGTGGAGGGCTCCGCGCTGTACGTGTGGACCCGCTCCGACTCCTGGAAGGTCAAGCGCCTGCGCAACGACCCCCGGGTCGAGGTCGCCGTCTGCGACCTGCGCGGCAACATCGCCGAGGGCGCCGAACGGTTCACCGGTACGGGACGGCTCGTGGAGGGGGAGGAGCTGCGCCGGATCCGCCGCTTGCTCGCGCGCAAGTACACCTGGCAGTTCTGGCTGACCGACGTGCCGGCCATGCTCGTCCGGCTCGGCAAGCGCCCGCACACCGGGATCGTCGTCACGTTCTGAAAACGGTCCGTAGTCGTCCCGTAACACGACTGCGGTCCAATACCCGCGGACCGGAGGGTTCCAGTCGACCGCGGGGCAGGTGTGGGACGCATGACGGTGTATCAACTCCCGATGGAAGTCGGTGCGTTCACGCGCTGGCTGGCCGAGCTCACGGGTCGCGCCCGGCCGGAGGGAGGCTGGTACGGCGTCTTCGCCGCACGCGACCCGGAGGGCCTGCGCGCCTGCCTCGACGGGGCCGACATCCTGCCCTGGGACGTCGTCGAGTCCCTCTGTCAGGATGCCGGCGAACCCGTCGACGGGCCGTTCGCCACGCAGGGCCGGTTCCTGTACGAGGCGGCCGCGCGCGTCCACGACGGCCGGCCCGGCGGGGCGGCGGCGCTGGCGGAACGCCGGGACCTGATGGAGGCCGAACGCCGGTACGCCGAGACCCGGGGCCGCGAGCTCGCCGAGCGGCTGCGCGGCACCCAGGACCCGGCGGAGGCCGCCCGCGTGGAACACGACCTCGCCTGGACCCGTGACGACCACGCCAGGGCGTCGGCCCGGGTGAGGGAGCTGACGGGCAGACTGGCCGGGCTGGGGCGGGTGGCGCGCGTCGACGGCCGTCCGACC
Organism: Streptomyces nymphaeiformis; assembly: GCF_014203895.1. Taxonomy (GTDB): domain Bacteria; phylum Actinomycetota; class Actinomycetes; order Streptomycetales; family Streptomycetaceae; genus Streptomyces; species Streptomyces nymphaeiformis. The sequence goes on from NZ_JACHJY010000008.1 coordinate 142,899, forward strand.
GCGACCGCGGCTGCGGCTGCGGTGGCGGGGGCGTCGGCCCGCACCGCTGGAGCGGCGTCGGCCGCGCCGTCTCGCGCCGCGGGCCCGGGGGCCGTCGGCCCCGCTCACGCCGTCCCGGCGGCTGTCCCGGAGCCCGTCAAGGCCGGGCGGCGCCCCCGGGGCGCCCGGTACGCCTGGCTGGAGGAGGGTGCCGAGGCGGTGGTGGCGGATCCGGCGCCGCTGCCGGTGCTCCCGGCCGGGGGAGCGGCACCCCGAGGGGCCCGCTTCGGAGGCGTGGTCGAGCCCGTCGCCGTGGCCGAAGCCCCCACCACGGACCCCGCCGAAGCCGGCCGCGCCGCGGCCAACGCGGTCTACGCCCTCCGGCGCCTCCGTGCGCAGGGCCGCAGCGGCGAGGCGCACGCCCTGCTCTGCGAGGCGCTCGGCGGGCCGCCGGCGCGGCTGCCCGCCCTCGCGGAGCAACTGCACCGGGCCGGGCTCGGTGCCGACTGGTCCACCCTGCTCTGGGAGGCGGCCTCGCTGCCGCCCGCCCGGCTCGCCGCCGTCGCGGGCGTGCTCGCCGACGCGGGCCGGACGGCCGACTGCGAGCAGCTGCTCCGGCAGGGCGTGTCCCGCCCGGCCGAGGAGCTCGCCGGGGCGTGCGCGGCGCTGCGCGCCGAGGGCCACCACCGCGAGGCGCACGCGCTGCTCACCGCGTTCGTCCGGGTCCGCACCCCCGAGGACGCCGCCCGGCTCGCGGCCGCGGACCCGCACGGACTCGTCCCCCCACTGCTGGCCGCGTCGCGCGCCGTGTCGGGGGCCCGGGAGCGCGACCTGCTCCACGCCCTGCGGGTGGCGGGCCTGGCGGTGGCCTGACGGAAGCGGATGTGGACAGGGGGCGGAGCGGCCCCTATCCGTACTGGTCAGTACGTGTCGGTACGTGTCCGACGTGGACTACTCGGGTATGAAACATGATCGACCCGGCCGCTTCGCGGCGGCGGTCTTGCTCCGGGGTGTGACGGGGCTTACGTTCTCCTCCTACGCACCGCGTCTACGTGCGTAGAGGCTCTCTGACGCCGTGCCGAAGGAGCAGCTCATGACCGCTGTCGTACGCGCCGCGCTCGTCCAGGCCACCTGGACCGGCGACACCGAATCCATGATCGCCAAGCACGAGGAGCACGCCCGCGAGGCCGCCCGGCAGGGCGCCAAGGTGATCGGCTTCCAGGAGGTGTTCAACGCCCCCTACTTCTGTCAGGTCCAGGAGCCCGAGCACTACCGCTGGGCCGAGCCGGTCCCGGACGGCCCGACCGTCCGCCGGATGCAGGACCTCGCCCGCGAGACCGGCATGGTGATCGTCGTCCCCGTCTTCGAGGTCGAGAGCGAGGGCTTCTACTACAACACCGCCGCCGTGATCGACGCCGACGGCAGCTACCTCGGCAAGTACCGCAAGCACCACATCCCGCAGGTCAAGGGCTTCTGGGAGAAGTACTACTTCCGCCCCGGAAACGCCGGCTGGCCGGTCTTCGACACCGCCGTCGGACGGGTCGGCGTCTACATCTGCTACGACCGCCACTTCCCGGAGGGCTGGCGCCAACTAGGCCTGAACGGCGCCCAGTTGGTCTACAATCCCTCGGCGACCCACCGTGGCCTCTCCTCGTACCTCTGGCAGCTGGAGCAGCCCGCCGCCGCCGTCGCCAACGAGTACTTCGTCGCCGCCATCAACCGGGTCGGCATCGAGGAGTACGGCGACAACGACTTCTACGGCACCAGCTACTTCGTCGACCCGCGCGGCCAGTTCGTCGGCGAGGTCGCCTCCGACAAGGCGGAGGAACTCGTCGTCCGCGACCTCGACTTCGGCCTCATCGAGCAGGTCCGGCAGCAGTGGGCCTTCTACCGGGACCGCCGCCCCGACGCGTACGACGGGCTGGTGCAGCCGTGAGGAGCCTCCACGACCGGCACAAGGCCGTCATCCCCGACTGGGTCGCCCTCTACTACCGCGACCCCATCGAGATCACCCACGGCGAGGGCCGCCACGTCTGGGACGCCGAGGGGCGCAAGTACCTGGACTTCTTCGGCGGCATCCTCACCACCATGACCGCCCACGCCCTGCCCGAGGTCACCAAGGCCGTCGCCGAGCAGGCCGGGCGGATCATCCACTCCTCGACGCTCTACCTCAACCGGCCCATGGTGGAGCTCGCCGAGCGGGTCGCCGGCCTCTCCGGCATCCCCGACGCCCGGGTCTTCTTCACCACCTCCGGAACCGAGGCCAACGACACGGCCCTCCTCCTGGCCACCGCGTACCGCCGCTCGAACCAGATCCTGGCGATGCGCAACAGCTACCACGGCCGCTCGTTCTCCACCGTCGGCATCACCGGCAACCGGGCCTGGTCGCCCACCGGCCTCTCGCCGCTCCAGACCCTGTACGTGCACGGCGGCGTCCGCGGCCGCGGCCCGTACGCGGGACTCACCGACGAGCGGTTCATCGAGGCGTGCGTCGCGGACCTGGAGGACATGCTCGGCCAGACCCGCGCGGGCGTCGCCGCCCTCATCGCCGAACCCGTCCAGGGCGTCGGCGGCTTCACCTCCCCGCCCGACGGCCTGTACGCCGCGTTCCGCCGCGTCCTGGACCGGCACGGCATCCTCTGGATCTCCGACGAGGTGCAGACCGGCTGGGGCCGCACCGGCGACCACTTCTGGGGCTGGCAGGCCCACGGCCAGGCGGGACCGCCCGACATCCTCACCTTCGCCAAGGGCATCGGGAACGGCATGTCCATCGGCGGCGTGGTCGCCCGCGCCGAGATCATGAACTGCCTCGACGCCAACTCCATCTCCACCTTCGGCGGTTCACCGATCACGATGGCCGCGGGACTCGCCAACCTGTCCTACCTCCTGGAGCACGACCTCCAGGGCAACGCCCGCCGCGTCGGCGGTCTGCTCATCGAGCGCGTCCGGGCCGCCGCGGCCGGAGTCGCGGCCGTACGGGAGGTCCGGGGCCGCGGCCTGATGATCGGCCTCGAACTCACCGAACCGGGCACCGACCGGGCGAACCCGGACGCGGCCACCGCCGTCCTGGAGGCCGCCCGCGAGAACGGCCTGCTCATCGGCAAGGGCGGCGGCCACAACACCAGCACCCTGCGCATCGCCCCGCCGCTCTCGCTCACCGTCTCCGAGGCCGAGGAAGGCGCCGCGATCCTCGAACAGGCCCTCCGATCGCTCTAGCTGGCAGGGGAGAAGTCCCGTGAGCACCCGTACCCTCATCCGCGGCGGTCTCGTCGTCACCGCCGCCGACGAAGTCCACGCCGACGTGCTGATCGAGGACGGTCGCGTCGTCGCCCTCGCCGCACACGGCTCGGACGTCGCGGCCGGCTGGACCGCCGACCGGATCGTCGACGCCACCGACCGCTACGTGCTGCCCGGCGGCGTCGACGCCCACACCCACATGGAGCTGCCCTTCGGCGGCACCTTCGCCTCCGACACCTTCGAGACCGGCACCCGTGCCGCCGCCTGGGGCGGCACCACCACCATCGTCGACTTCGCGGTCCAGAGCGTCGGCCACAGCCTCCGCGAAGGACTCGACGCCTGGTACGCCAAGGCCGACGGCAACTGCGCAATCGACTACGCCTTCCACATGATCCTCTCCGACGTCAACGAGCACACGCTCAAGGAGATGGACAAGCTCGTCCAGGAGGGCATCACCTCCTTCAAGCTCTTCATGGCCTACCCCGGCGTCTTCTACAGCGACGACGGCCGGATCCTGCGCGCCATGCAGCGCTCCGCCGACAACGGCGGGCTGATCATGATGCACGCGGAGAACGGCATCGCCATCGACGTCCTCGTCGAGCAGGCGCTCGCCCGCGGCGAGACCGACCCCCGCTACCACGGGGAGGTCCGCAAGGCCCTCCTGGAGGCCGAGGCGACGCACCGCGCGATCCAGCTGGCCCGGGTCGCGGGGGCCCCGCTGTACGTCGTGCACGTCTCCGCCGAGGAGGCCGTCGCCGAGCTCGCCGCCGCCCGCGACAAGGGGCTGCCCGTCTTCGGGGAGACCTGTCCGCAGTACCTCTTCCTCTCCACCGACAACCTCGCCGAGCCGGGCTTCGAGGGCGCCAAGTACGTGTGCAGCACCCCGCTGCGGCCCAAGGAGCACCAGGCGGCGCTGTGGCGGGGGCTGCGGACGAACGACCTCCAGGTGGTGTCCACCGACCACTGCCCGTTCTGCTTCGTCGGGCAGAAGGACCTCGGGCGGGGCGACTTCTCCAAGATCCCCAACGGCCTGCCGGGGGTGGAGAACCGCATGGACCTCCTCCACCAGGCCGTCGTCGACGGGCACATCAGCCGCCGCCGGTGGATCGAGATCGCCTGCGCCACCCCGGCCCGGATGTTCGGCCTCTACCCGCAGAAGGGCACGATCGCGCCCGGCGCCGACGCGGACATCGTCATCTACGACCCGCACGCCACGCAGGTCCTGTCGGCCGGGACCCACCACATGAACGTCGACTACTCCGCGTACGAGGGGAAGACGATCACCGGTCAGGTCGAGACGGTCCTCTCGCGCGGCGAACCCGTCATCGACCAGCGGAAGTTCACCGGCCGGTCCGGACACGGCGCCTTCACCCCCCGCTCCACCTGCCAGTACCTGAACTAGGAGAACGACGTTGGACTTCGGACTCGTCCTGCAGACCGACCCGCCCGCCTCGCAGGTCGTCGGCCTGATGCGCCGCGCGGAGCGCAACGGCTTCCGCTACGGCTGGACCTTCGACTCCGCCGTGCTGTGGCAGGAACCCTTCGTCATCTACAGCCAGATCCTCGCCAACACCACCAAGCTGCACGTCGGCACGATGGTGACGAACCCGGGGACGCGGACCTGGGAGGTGACCGCCTCCACCTTCGCCACCCTCAACGACATGTACGGCAACCGGACCGTCTGCGGCATCGGCCGCGGCGACTCCGCCATGCGCGTCGCCGGGCGCAGGCCCAACACCCTCGCCCGGCTCGGCGAGGCCATCGAGGTCATCCGCGACCTCGCGGAAGGGCGGGAGGCCGAGGTCGACGGCAACCCGATCCGGATCCCGTGGATCAAGAACGGGAAGCTGCCGGTGTGGATGGCGGCCTACGGGCCGAAGGCGCTGGCCCTCGCCGGGCAGAAGGCCGACGGCTTCATCCTCCAGCTCGCCGACCCCTTCCTCACCGAGTGGATGGTCAAGGCCGTCCGCGAGGCGGCGCGGGACGCCGGCCGGGACCCCGACGCGCTCACCGTCTGCGTCGCCGCCCCCGCGTACGTGACGGCCGACGACTCGCCCGAGGCCCTGGCCCACGCCCGTGACCAGTGCCGCTGGTTCGGCGGCATGGTCGGCAACCACGTCGCCGACCTGGTCGCCAAGTACGGCGAGCACTCCTCGATGGTCCCCGAGGAGCTGACCGCGTACATCAAGGACCGGCAGGGCTACGACTACTCCCACCACGGCCGGGCCGACAACCCCGACACCACCTTCGTCCCCGACGAGATCGTCGACCGCTTCTGCCTCCTCGGCCCCACCGAGGCCCACATCGAGAAGCTGCGGCACCTCAAGGACCTCGGCGTCGACCAGTTCGCCATCTACGACATGCACGACAACCGCGAGGGCACCATCGACGCGTACGGCTCCGAGATCATCCCCGCCCTCGGCGCCTGAACCGGCCGCTGCCGTTCTCCTGGGCCACCGAGCCCAGGGCGGTTCACGGGTTCCCTCGCCCTGTGCCCGGGTCACATCCAGGGCCTGTCACGTTCACGCGCCCCCGCTTGTCCCATGGGCGACAGCGCGGCACGGGACGCGACACGCACAGGGCGGGGATCGGACATGAAGGTACTGATGGCAGGCGCGAGCGGACTCCTCGGCCGGAAGGCCGTGCGCGAACTGCGGGCCGCCGGGCACGAGGTCCACGGGATCGGTCGGGGCGAGGGGAACGAGGTCCGGGCGGACCTGCTGGACCGGGACGCGGTGCTGCGGGCGGTGCGGGGACTCTCGTTCGACGTGGTCGTGCACGCGGCCACCGCGCTGCAGGGCAAGAAGATGATGCGCCACCAGGACATGACCGGCACCAACGTGCTGCGCACCGAAGGGACGGCGAACCTGATCGCCGCGGCGCGCGAGACCGGCGCCCGCCGGATCGTCGTGGAGTCGATGATGTTCGGCTACGGCTACGGGGACCACGGCGACCGGCTGATGTCGGAGGACCGGGACGCCTTCGGTCCGGCGCAGTCCGACGTCTGGCTGGAGCGTCACGTCGGCGCCATGCGCACCAAGGAGGAGCTCGCCTTCGGGGCCGACGGCCTTGAGGCCGTCAGCCTGCGGTTCGGCATGTTCTACGGGAAGGGCGTCACCGAGACCACCGTTCTGCCGATGCTGCGCAAGCGGGCCCTTCCGGTCGTCGCCGACCAGGGCAGGGCGCTGTCGTGGGTGGACGTGGACGACGCCGCCCGGGCGCTGGCCGCCGCTGTGGAGCGCGGCCCGGTCCGGGCAGGCGTACAACATCGTCGACGGCACCCCGCTCGGCTTCGGCGGCCATGTCCGCGCCGTCGCGGCCGCCTTCGGCGCTCCCGCACCCCGGACCGTGCCGCTGTGGCTGCTGCGTCCGGCTCCGCTCGCGCACACCGTCGTGTCCACCGATCTGCGTCTGGCCAACGGCAAGGCCCGGTCGGAGCTCGGCTGGACCCCCACCCACGCCGGCAGCGCCGATGGACTCGTCTCCCTTGCCGCGGGGAATTCCCGGCCGGCAGCCTGAGCTTCATGATCGACACGACCGTCACGGACGACGCCCTCGAGGACTTCACCACCCACCGCCGACTGCTCTTCGCCACCGCCTACCGGATGTCGGGCAGCGTCGCGGACGCCGAGGACGTGCTCCAGGACGCCTGGCTCACGTGGTCCCGGACCGACCGCGGTCCGGTCGCCAATGCCCGCGCCTACCTCGTCCGCACGGTCACCAACCTCTCGCTGAACCGACTCACCTCGGCGCGCGCCACCCGCGAGTCCTACGTGGGTCCCTGGCTGCCCGAACCCCTGCTCACCGCACCGGACCTCATGGAGGGAGCCGAGGTGGCGGACAGCGTCTCCATGGCCCTGCTCGTCGTCCTGGAAAGCCTGAGTCCCGTCGAACGCGCGGTGTTCGTACTGCGCGAGGTCTTCGGATACACGCATGCGGAGACCGCCGGGATGCTCGACCGCAGCGAGGCGGCCGTCCGCCAGACCGCGCACCGCGCCCGCGAGCACGTCCAGGCCCGGCGACCGCGCTCCTCTCGGCGCTCACCCTGTCGGTCACCCAGGCCGGCGCGGCTTCCATCGCCTACAACACCGCCACGCTGTGGTTGAAGGGCGACCCGGCTTCGGACACGGATCCGGCCTGCGTGACCAGGGAGATCTACCTGGCCTCCGGCAACTACGGCTGGGGCCAGACCCACGGTGGGCGGCCGGGCGCCGGCCGGACCATCTGGCTGCAGGCCGGCACGTACGGCATGAGGGACTGCCTGTTCGGGGGGCTCGGCGACTACGGGCACTCGAGCCTCCTCATTCCGCGGCTCGACCTGGGATCCGGGCAGCGACGGCACCTGCACGTGGGGCTCGTACCTCAACCCGTACTTCTGACCGGTGGGCGGCGTTCGGGACCGGGACGCCGCCCCCGCGATCAACGCGAGTCGAGGGCGGCCGTGAGCCCGGTCGTCGCCTGTTGGGCGGTCGTCGTGTCCTGGCGGTCGGCCGCGTCGCGCAGGGCGTGCAGCGAGGCGGTGATCCGGGCCGCCCGGGCCGGGGCCGTGTCGTGCTGGACGCGGTCCCAGGTGAGTTCGAGGCTGGACACGTCACCGGCGATCGCGCCCGCGTCCCGGGCCGCGCCGTCCAGCGCCGACTGGCGCGCCCACATCTGCATCCGGGCGGCCTCGACGGTGGCCAGCGGCTCGTACCGCAGGTGCAGGTCGAGCTCGTTCTGGGCGACCCGGAGCGCGGCACCGCGGACGAGTGCGGCGTCGCGGGCCTTGACGGCCGAGGTGAGCGAGCCGATGTCCTTGTCCATCTGCTCGACGAGCAGTCGGGGCACCTTGTCGGAGGCCCGGTACGCGTCCCAGGCGGTCCGCACCTTCGCCACGGTCGCCTCGGTCGCCCCGGCGTGCGCCGCGCGGACCGCCGTCGACAGGGCCGCGAGCTCGGCGGGTACGGGGCCGGGCGTGACGTCCGTCGGTACGGCCAGCGTGACGGCCTCCAGGTCGGGGCCGGGCTCGTCGATGGTGAGTTCGCCGTACCCGGGGGCGATGACCTTGTTCTCGCGCGAGCCGTCCAGGTTGATCTCGGCCGTCCGGATCGCGCCCTTGACGGGTCCGTACGGCCCGGGGACCGTCTGCCCGACGGCCTTCACGGTGACCTCCTCGAAGACCGTGCCCGGGATGTTCTCCCCCCGGAACACGTCACCGGCCCTCGGATCGCTCGGCATGATCATCGCGGCCGGTCCGGCCTTCCCGGCCCGCCAGCTGCCGTGCGTGTCCGCGACCACCCCGTCCTCGTAGTTGAAGACCTCCTCGCCGAGGTACCAGACCGATCCGTCGTCGGCCTGCGCGAACCAGTCGCGCGCGACCTCCTGGACCCGCCCGTCCGAGAAGGACACGAACTGGAACGTGCGCGCCCGGACCTGCTCGCCGTTCACGGTGACGGTCTCGACGTGGGGCAGCAGCGTGAGCTCCGTACGGAAGGGCTTGCCGTCGACCTGACCGTCGTAGATCACCTGCTGGATCTCCGAACCGACGTGGAGCGGGTTGGTGATCCGGGTCGGCCGGCTGAACACGGGCGTGACCTTGTCGACCCGGCTCTGCTCCGGGGAGAGCGGCAGGCACTCGTCGGTCTTCGTGCCGTTCTCCCCCACGATCCGCACGCACTCGGAGCCCGTCGCCGAGGTCGCGCCCCTGGGCCCGCCGCCGACGGCACCGGCGGTGCAGGCGCCGCTCGCGAGGGTCGCGGCCAGGGCCGCGGTCACCACGACCGCAGGTTGTCTGTTCCTCATGGCTGCCTCCTCTGCCGTGACACCGACGCTGCCACCCGGGGGCTGAACAGAGCCTGAACGGAACTGAACCGGCCTTCAGGAGCGGTCCCGGGCCGCCGGGTCCGGCGGGAGCACCACCTCGAAGCGGGCCCCGCCGAGCCGCCCGTCGGCCACCGTCGCCGTGCCGCCGTGCGCCGCGACCAGTTCGGCGACGATGGCGAGCCCGAGTCCGCTGCCGGCGGCGCCCGCGTCACCGCCTTCGGCCGTCCAGCGGGACCGCGCCTCGTCGAGGCGTACGAACCGTTCGAAGACCCGCTCGCGGTCCGCCTCCGGCACGCCGGGACCGTCGTCCTCCACGCCGAGCACCACCCGGCCGTCCGGCAGTTCGACGAGGTCGAAGGCGACCTCGGTGCGGGCGTGCCGGGCCGCGTTGTCGCCCAGGTTGCGCACCACCCGGCTCAGGCCCCGCGGGTCCACCCGCCGCCGCGCCGCCGACACCCCGACCGTGCCGATCCGCAGCCCCGGCGCCTCCCGGCGCAGCCGGCGCACCTCGTCCAGGACCAGGTCGTCGAGGTCCACCGGCCGCATCCGGGGCCGCAGCGCGTCCTCGTCGGCACGGGCGAGCAGCAGCAGGTCGTCGACCAGGCGCTGGATCCGCAGGTCCTCGCCGAGCACGGTCCTGGCGAGGCGTTCGTTCGTCGCCCGGTCCGTCAGCCGGTCGGGGTGGGCGAGCGCGACCTCGACGTGCTGGCGGATGGACGCCACCGGGGAACGCAGCTCGTGCGAGGCGTCGGAGACGAACCGGCGCTGGGCGCTCTGCGCCCGTTCGAGCCGGTCCAGCATGCGGTTCATCGTGGCGGCGAGGCGCGCGATCTCGTCGCGGCCGGGCGGGAGCGGCACCCTGCGGTGCAGCTCCGCCGCCGAGATCGCCTCGACCTCCGAGCCGATGGCCGCCACCGGCGACAGGGCCCGCCCGACCGCCATCCAGGTCGCGCCGGCCACCACGAGCATCAGCAGCGGCAGCCCCGTGACGAGCAGCCGGGTGACGATCCGGGTCGCCTCGTCGACCGCGACGAGGGTCTGCCCGACCAGGACGGTCCGGTTCCCGCCGGGGGCCTCGGCGGTGACCGCCACCACCAGGAACCGGTCCTCGTCGAGCGGCGTCGTGAGCGTGGACTCGGAGCCCCGTCGCGGGTCGGCCAGGGCCGGCAGGTCCTTGACGTTCGGGCTGCCGGCGATCACGTCCCGGCGTTCGTCCAGGACCTGGACGAACTGGTCGTTCTGCTCGCTCACGGTCAGGGACGGCACCCCGTGCCCCGACTCGATGACGGCCGCCACCTGCTCGGCCCGGGTCTTCACGGTCTGCCGCACGTCGTCGGTCAGTTCGGCCCGCAGGAGGGTGATCAGGGCGACCGCTCCGGCGAACAGGCCCACCGCCACGACGAGGACGGCCGCCACGGTCGACCAGAACCGCACGCCCATGGCCGCCTACCCTCCGTCGGGGGCCAGGCGGTAGCCGCAGCCCCGTACGGTCTCGATGGACGCCCGGCCGAAGGGCCGGTCCAGCTTGTTCCGGAGGTGCCGGACGTACACCTCGACGATGTTCGGGTCGCCCTCGAAGGCGTCGTCCCAGACGTGCGCGAGGATCTCCTGCTTGGACACGGTCTCGCCGCGCCGGCGCAGCAGGAACTCCAGGAGGGCCAGCTCGCGCGCGGTCAGCTCGACCCGTACTCCGCCCCGTGACACCTCCTTGGCCGCCGGGTCGAGCCGCAGGTCACCGGCGGTGAGGGCGGCGGGCCGCTCGCGGGGTTCGCGGCGCAGCAGCGCGCGCAGCCGGGCGAGCAGCACGGCGTACGAGAAGGGCTTCGTCAGGTAGTCGTCGGCGCCCGTGTCGAGCCCCTCCACCTCGTCCCACTCGCCCTCCTTGGCGGTGAGCATGAGGATCGGGGTCCAGTTGCCCTCGGCGCGCAGGGTGGCGCAGACGCGGTAGCCGTTCAGGCCGGGGAGCATGATGTCGAGGAGGATCGCGTCGTACGCGTGCTCGCGGGCCCGCCACAGGCCGTCCGTGCCGTCCAGGGCGACGTCGACGGCGAAGCCCTCCGCCTCCAGGCCGTTGCGGAGCCCCTCGGCGAACCGCTCCTCGTCGTCCACGATCAGAACCCGCATGTCCCGATTGTGTCCCGCGTCACCTGAACCGGGGCTGAAGGGCGCGCGGTGCCGCGCGCCCTCCGCCCTGCCGGTACTACAGCGCGGGCACGAATGCCCTCACGCGGGCGGGCTCCGCGGGCGGGGTGGTGCCGTACACGTCGGGGCTGATCTTGTAGCCGCGCTTGTCCTGCTTCAGGACCTCCTTGTCGACGGCCGCGAGCTCCTTGGCGCTGAGCCGGGTGAACTCGGTCAGGGCCAGGGTCTCCGGGTTCGCCTCGCCCACGGGCACCACCTTGATGTTGCCGACGTGGGGCGCGTACGACTTCCGCTGGTGGCCGCCCTCGGGGTCGAGCGGCGCGAACTCGTCCGTCACGAGGACGTTGTCGAAGCAGCTGACCGGAACGCAGACGCTCTGGCCGGTCTGGAACACCGTGGCGCAGTCCAGGAAGTCGATCTCGGGCGCCAGGCCCTCGGTGTAGGTGGGGGAGCCCACCCGCGGCCGGGCGAGCATGGCGATGCCCGCCTTGGCGCCCTGCACGCCGGAGATCCAGGTGTCGGGCGCGCCGGTGAGCTTGCCGTTCTCGTAGATCTCCGGGTACTCCCCGAGGCGCCAGACCGCTCCGCGCCAGTCCTGGGCGAAGAACGCCAGCTCCGACTCCTGGACCTTCTTGCCGTTGAGGTCCTGGTCGAACACCACCACGGTGCGGACGCCGTCGATGACCTTGGTCAGGTCGGTCACCGTCGTCACCACGGTGTGGTCCTCACCGGCGACGTCGCCCTTGAGGACCAGCCGGGTCCCGGGCTTCAGCGGAAGGAACCTGTTGGTCACCCTCGGCGCGGAGGGGAAGGCGTACGGGCGCAGGGCGGGAGGGTTTCCGCAGCCGTTCTGCGCGCGCGCACCGCTTTTCGCCGTGGCGGGAGAGGGGACCTTGGGGGCGTCGGCGGTCGCCGTGCCCGGGGCGAGGAGCAGCGCGGTGACGATCGGGCTCAGCAGGGCAGCGGACGCGCGCAGGCGACGGGGCATTCAGCTTGATCCTCTCGGTGGAGCCGGGGTGGGGCTCCACCGAGAGGCGGCGGCCCCGTCCGCCGCCTGCCTCAGTGCGTGGCGGCCGCCTCATGCTGCGGCCTGTGGCGCCTGAAGCCCTTGCCGAAACGCAGGTACAGGGAGGGGACGACCAGCAAATTCAGCAAGGTGGACGTAACCAGACCGCCCACGATGACCACGGCGAGCGGGTACTCGATCTCGTGGCCCGGCCGGTTGCCGAGGAAGACCAGCGGCAGGACCGCGAGTCCGGTCGCCAGGGAGGTCATCAGGATCGGGGACAGCCGTTCCCGCGCACCGCGCAGCACCAGGGCGGGCCCGAAGGCCATGCCCTCGTGCTCCTCCAGGTGCTGGAAGTGGTTGATCATCAGGATGCCGTTGCGTGCGGCGATGCCGAGCACGGTGAAGAAGCCGACCAGGGAACCCAGGGTGATGTTCCCGCCGGCGATCCAGACGGCGAGGACGCCGCCGACGAGGGCCATGGGCAGGGTGAGGAAGGACAGCAGGGCGAGCCGCCAGCTGCGGAAGGAGACCTGGAGCAGGACGAAGATCGTCAGGGCCGCGAAGATCGCGCTGTAGAACAGGACCCGCTGGGCGGCCTGCCGCTCCTCGTGCTCGCCGAGGAGCTCGGTGTGGTAGCCGCGGGGGAAGTCCGTGGAGGCGATCGCCTTGTCGACGTCCGACACGACGGCGCTGAGGCCGCGCCCGGAGACGGAGGCGTTCACGTCGAGGTGGCGCGAGCCGTTCTCGCGGGCGATCACGTTCGGCTGGGGCTCGATGACCACCTGGGCGACGTCACCGAGCGGGACCGTGGCCCCGGAGGGCGTGTCGATCGGGAGCCGGCTGATGGCCGCCACGTTGCCGCGCGTCTCGGGGGTGCTCCACACCACCGTGTCGTAGGCCCTGCCGTCGCGGAAGATGTCTCCGACCTCCTCGCCGGCCACGAGGGTGGACGCGGCGCGGCGCACGTCGCCGGGCTTCAGCTCGTACTTCGCCGCCTTGTCGACGTCGACCCTCACCTGGACCTGCGGGACCTCGACCTGGAGGTCGGCGTGGACGTCGTCGGTGCCGGCGATCTTGCTGATCTTCTCCTGGAGTTCGAGGCCCTTCGCGCGCAGGACCTTCTGGTCCTGTCCGTAGAGACGGACGACGATCGGGTACTTGGAGCCGGTGAGGACCTCGTCGACGCGCTCGTTGAGGTACGTCTGGACGTCCTGCTCCATGCCGGCGTACCGCGCCACGGTCTCCTTGATCTGTGTGAGGGTCTTGTCGTAGTCGGCCTTCGGTTCGATGCCGATCCAGCCCTCGCCGAAGTTGACCCCCGCGATCTCGTCGCCCAGGAACGCCTGCCCGATGTGGGCCCCGAAGACGTTGCGCACCCCGGGGATGGCCCGCACCTCACGGCTCAGCTGCGAGACCATGCGCTGCTCTTCCTGCACGGACGTGCCGGGCGTGGTGATGAAGTGCACCAGGAAGTCCCGCTCCTTGAAGGAGGGCAGCAGGGACTGGCTGAGCTGGGGCACGAGGAGGGCCGCGACGACCGCGAGCACGCCGGACACCAGGTAGGCGTTCACCGGCCGCTTGACGATGCGCCGCAGTCCCGCCGTGTAGCCGGTCTGCAGCCAGCGCAGCAGCGGGGACTGCCGGCGTTCGACCTTCGCCTTGCGCAGCATGATCAGGCAGAGGGCGGGGGTCACCGTCAGGGCCACGACCATGGAGGCGATGATGGCGAAGGTGTACGAGACGGCCAGCGTCCGGAAGAAGGAGCCCGCCACTCCCTGGAGCAGGAACACCGGTACCGTCGCCACGACGATGATGATCGTCGCGTAGACGATCGGGCTCCGGACCTCGAGCGAGGCGTTGAGGATGATCTTCGCGACCGAGGCGTCACTGCCGGCCTTCCGGTGCTCGCGGAGCCGTCTGAGGATGTTCTCGACGTCGATGATGGCGTCGTCCACGACGGCGCCCAGCGCGATCACGAGTCCGGCGAGGGCCATCGTGTTGATGGTGTCCCCGCGCCAGTGGAGCACGAGCACGGCCGCCATCAGGGACAGCGGGATCGTCAGCAGGCTGATCAGCGCGACGCGCCACTCGTAGAGGAACGCCGCGAGGACCACGACGACGAGCAGGAAGCCGAGCACCAGGGCCTGGGTCAGGTTGTCGATCGCGGTGTGGATGAAGTCCTGCTGCTGGAAGACGGTCGTGTCGAAGTGGATGCCGGGCAGGCCGGGTTCGAGGGTCGCGATCGCCTTCTCGACGTTCTTGGTGATCTCCGGGGTGTCGCCCCAGGGCAGCTTCTCGACGATCAGCAGCAGACCGGGGTCGCCGCCGACGATGGCGCTGCCGCCGAGCGGCTGGTGGGTCTCCTCCACCCGGGCCACGTCCCCGAGCCGGACGGTGCCGCCGCCCGCCGCGGAGACCGGCACCTGGGAGAGGTCGGTGGGCGTCACGACCGGCAGCACGTGCCGGATGCCGAGGCGCTGCGTGGGGGTCTCGACCCAGCCGCCGGTGCCGATGACGGAACCGGTGGTGAACTTCAGCAGACCGGAGTCGACCGACCCGTCGGTGGCCTCCATGACGTCGTCGAGACTGACCTTGTGGGCCTGCATCCTGAGCGGGTCCACCTGCACGGTCATCATCTTCAGCCGCTCGCCGAAGATGCTCACGTTGGCGACGCCGGGCACCCGCAGCAGCCGGGCCCTGACCTCCCAGTACGCCGTCATCGACATGTTCATCAGGGCCTGGTCGGAGTGGTCGTCCGAGGACATCCCGATCTTCATGACGCGGCTGGTCGCGGCGACGGGCGGCATGATCACCGGCGGTGCCGCCCAGGTCGGCAGGGCGTGCGACACCTGCTGCACCCGTTCCTGGACCTCCTGCCGTGCCGTGAAGATGTCGGTCCCCTCGTGGAAGATCAGCTGGATCGACGAGAGCTGCGCGATGGACTCGGAGCGCAGGTCGTCGAGTCCGGCGAGGCCGTTGAGGGACTGTTCGAGCGGAACGGTGACCAGGGACTCGACGTCGGCCGTGGACAGACCGAGGCAGGTCGTCTGGATCTCGACCCGCGGCGGTGCGAACTCGGGGAAGACGTCCACCCGCTGCTGGGGCAGCGACGTGATGCCCACGACCATCATCACCGCGGCCGCGGCGACCACGAGGTAGCGGAAGCGCAGGCTGGACCGGACGATCCAGCGCATCAGGGTGCTGCGGTCCCCGGACATCAGTGCTCGCCGTCCGTCTTGTACTCGATGCCGAGGAGTTCGGCGGCCCCGACGGTCACGACGGGGGTGCCCTTCGGGAGACCGGACTTCACGACCGCGTCGTCCTTGCCGAACTTCCCCAGTTCGACGGGGGTCCGGACGTAGACGAAGGGCTTCGGGTTGGTGAAGGCGAAGGTCTTGCCCTCGGGGTCGTAGACCACCGCCTTCAGCGGGATGAGGGTCTGCGGCGGTCCGGTGCCGTCCAGCGGCGCCTGACGCAGCGGCTCCGTCGTGATGTGGATCCGCGCGGCCGTGTCCTCGGCCAGGGTCAGACGGGGGATCTTCCCCTCCGGGACCTGCTCGATCTCGGCGGGCGGCTGCTCGGAGTGTTCGGCGGCCGAGGCCGAGGAGGAGTGCGAGTCGCCGCAGGCCGTCAGGCCCGCTCCACCGGCGAGCAGCAGCCCCGCGGTCGACAGGCCCACGGCCCACCGGCGCCCGGTGCGACGCCGGCCGGGCCCGCCGCGGGGCGCCTCCCGCCGCTCCTCCCGGCGTTCCGTCCTGCCGTCGTCCGTCGCCGTCACGTCCGGGGCCGGCCCTGCCGTCGACAGGTCGGGTTCCGGGCCGGTGCGGCGCTGCTCGCGGCCGCCGGGGGTGGAGAAGAAGCGGATGTAGAGGGCGGGCACGATGAACAGCGTGACGAGGGTCGAGGTGACGAGACCGCCCAGCACGACGACGGCCAGCGGGTGCAGCACCTCCATGCCCTCGACGGTTCCGAGGAAGACCGCGGGAAGCACCGCGACCGCCGTGGCCAGCGCGGTCAGCAGGACCGGGCCGACCCGGTCGCGCGTGGCGTCGACGATGCGTCGCGGGTCGGCGGTCCCGTCCTCGCGCGGCTCGGTCTCCTGGTAGCCGCGGATCAGCAGCACCAGGTTGCGTACGGCGATGCCCACCACGACCAGGAAGCCGCCGAGCGCGCCGATCGACGTGACGCCGTCGACGGCGAACGCGGTCAGCACGCCGCCGACACCGGCCAGCGGCAGGGCGAACAGGACGAGCGTCGCCGCGCGCCAGCTGCCGAAGGCCGACTGCAGGAGGAGGAAGGCGCCGAGCAGCGCGGCGGCCACCAGACCCGCGATGCGCAGGTCCTGGCCCTGCTGGTGCGCGACGTCGCTCTGCACCTCGGCGTGGAACTCGTACGGCATCGGCATCGCCTGGACGCGGTTCCTGACGTCGTCGAGGACGGAGTTCAGATCGCGCCCGCTGACGTCGGCGACGACGTCGAGGCTGCGCGAGGTGGCGTCGTGCTCGATGACCGTCGGGTACGGCGTGACGCGGACGGTGGCGATGTCGCCGAGGCGGACGTGCCCGCCGTTCGGCGTGTCGATCAGGAGGTCGTGGACCTTCTGCGGGGCGGAGCGCGTCCCGGGCGAGCCCCACACCACGACGTCGAAGACCTTCTGCTCCTCGTACAGACTGCCCACCGGCAGCCCGGAGAAGTAGGTGGCGGCCGTGCGGCGGACGTCACCGGGCTTGACCCCGTGGCTCTGCGCCGCCGCGAGGTCGACCTTGACCTCGATGGTCGGCTCCTCGGCCACGGCCGGGACCTGCGGCCGGACGACTCCGGGGACCTGCGCGAGGACCTTGCTCACCTGCTCGGCCTGGTGCCGCAGCACGCCCAGGTCGTTGCCGTAGACGCGGACGACGACGGGCGGCCCGGCGCCGTCCTCGGCCCGGACCTCGTCCAGGCGTGCCTGCGGGTACGTCACCACGTCGCTGTCGAGACCGGTCTGGTCGTGCATGGTGCGGTTGATCGCGGCGACGGTCCTGCCGTAGTCGGCCGAGCTCTTGAGGTTGACCCAGAACTCACCGGAGTTGACGTTGACGACCTGGTCGGACTCCCTGGCGCGGCCCACGTGGGCTCCGACGCTCTCGACGCCCGGCAGCGCGCGCAGCTGGTCGACGGCCGCCTGGCCGAGGCGGTCCATCTCCGGCAGCGACGTACCGGGCGGGGCCTCCACCTGGATCAGCAGCTCACGCTGGTGCAGGGCCGGGATGGGGGAGGCGCCGTCGAGCTGCGGCCACACCGCGAAGCCGGCGGCCACCAGCACGCCGGCCGCGACCAGCGCCCGGCCCGGCCGGAGCACGGTCTTGGGGCTGATCCGGTCGAAGCCGCGGTGGAGCACTCCGAGCAGCGGGTTGCGGGGGTGGCCGAGCCGGGTGCGCGCGAGCAGCAGGGCGGCCAGTACGGGCGTGAGGGTCAGGGCGACGACGGTGGAGGCGAGCACCGCGAGCACGTACGACAGGGCCAGCGGCCGGGCGAACGCTCCGCCCACCCCGTTCAGGAAGACGACGGGCACCACGGCGAGGAGCAGGATCAGCGTGGCGAAGAAGACGGGCCGCCGTACCGCCGCCGTGGCGTCGACCACGACGTCGGACACGGACCGGCGTTCACCGGAGCGCCTGCCTTCGCGCTCGAACTGTCTCTGGATGCGGTCGAATCCGATGACGATGTCGTCGATGACGGCGCCGAGGGCGATCGCGAGCCCGGCCAGGACCATCATGTTGAAGGTCGAACCCTGGAGATAGAGCACCCACAGGGCGGTGATCTCCGCCATGGTGATCGAGACGAGGCTGATCAGGGCGACGCGCCAGGAGAGGAAGTACAGGCCGAGCAGCACCGAGACGGCCGGCACGGCGACGAGGACCCACAGGCCCACGTTGTCGAGCGCCGTGTCGACGAAGGACGCCGGCCGGTACACGTGGGTGTCGACGGTGATGCCGGACAGTCCGGGCTGGAGCGAGTTCATCGCCTCTTCGACGGCGTGCGTGACCTCACGGGTGTTGGCGTCGGGGTACTTCTCGACCACCAGCATGATCCCGGGGCCGTCGCTCAGCATCACGTCGCCGATGAGGGGCTGGTGGTCCTCCACCACGGTCGCCACGTCACCGATGCGCAGTTGCTTGCTCGCCGTGTCCTCCACGGCCACCGAAGCCAGGTCCTGTGCCTTGGTGATGGGCAGCACGTGCTGGATCGCCAGACGCTGGCTCGGCGTGTCGATGAACCCGCCGGTGCCCGGCGTCGAGGCCTCCACGAAGGTCAGCGGCGACACCCACAGCGCGTTGCCCGTGGTGCGGACCACCTGGTCGAGCGAGACGCCCCGGCTGGCCAGCTGCTGCGGGTCGATCTGGACCTGGAGCTGACGGTCCCGCTCACCCCAGATGACCACGTTCGCCACGCCCGGGATGCCGAGCAGACGCGGCTTGATGTTCCACCGCGCGAGCACGGACATGTCGATGCGTGAGACGTCCTTCGAGGACAGCCCGATCATCATGACCCGGCTCGTCGACGACAGCGGCTGGATCATCACCGGCGGCTTGCCCACCTGGGGCAGGCCGCCCACCTGGATCAGGCGTTCCTGGACGGCCTGCCGGGCCTTCTGCTCGTTCGTGCCCGGTCCGAAGACCAGGTTGACGGACGACAGGCCGGGGGCGGACTCGGAGGTGATCTCGTCGAGCCATGCCACGCCGTTCAGCAGGTCCTGCTCCAGCGGGACGGTGATGAGCTGCTCGACCTCGGCAGCCGACAGGCCCGGCGCCTCGGTCTGGATCTGAACCTGCGTCGGGGCGAACTCCGGAAAGACGTCCGTCGACGCCGCCTTCGGGAGGTGGATGAAGCCCAGGGCCATCACGGCCGCCGCCACACCGAGGATCAGGTTTCGGAACGTAAGACTGAGGGAAAGGATTCTGTGGACCACGACGGGGTCCTGCCTTCCAGAGCGACTGCGCGTTCCGCCGAGCCGCTCCCGGACCCTCTTGGCAGGGTCTCACGAGAGCGTGGGATCACGCATCGGGCGGACGGCATACCGGGCGCCCGCACGGGGTCGTCCGTCCTGCTGCGCCATCAGTCGCCGGCTTCGACCGGCGAGGGGGAGGATTCCCGGCCATCGTCCTCACCGCGCGGTCGCGGGAGACGGACGGGCCGACCTCATATGCGCTGTGCCTATGTCGATAGATACGCCGTAAATGTACCCAGTAGGGGAAAACCCTGTCAATGATTTCCCCCCTAAAGGGGCATACCGTGCGAGGGGTGTCACGGTCGGCGCCCCCCGGTTCCCGCCCCACAAGGGGTGCACGCGCGCTAGAATTGCAGAATTCTTCAATTCAGCAGATGTCGATCCTCAGAACTGTGCGGGCAGGGAGTGTGACGTGAGCACGTTCGCGGAAGCGGTCGTGGAGAGGGTGCGCGCCGCGCGGGCGCGGCTGGCCGCGGCGTACGAGGACGGGGACGCCTACGGGGCGTCCCTCGCCCAGGACGAGCTGGAGGACGCGCTGCGGCTCGCCCGCAAGCACGGCATCGACACGGGCGACGAGGAGGGTGAGGGATGAGCCCCGCCCCCGTCCCGCTCTACCAGGCGAAGGCCGAGTTCTTCCGGATGCTGGGCCACCCGGTCCGGATCCGGGTCCTGGAACTCCTCAGTGACGGCCCGCTGCCCGTGCGGGAGTTGCTCGCGGCGATCGAGATCGAGCCGTCCAGCCTCTCCCAGCAGCTGGCCGTGCTGCGCCGGTCGGGCATCGTGACGGCGACCCGCGAGAGCTCGACCGTCGTGTACGAGCTCGCGGGCGGCGACGTGGCGGAGCTCCTCCTGGCCGCCCGCCGCGTCCTGTCGGGTCTGCTCGTCGGGCAGCAGGAGCTGCTGGCCGAACTGCGCGGGGCCGAGGAGCAGGAGGTGGGCGCGTGACCGCGGAACCGGAGCACGGAGGCGGGGACACGGAGAAGTGGAAGGAGCGCGGCGTGATGCTGCGCGTCTTCGTGTACGTCTTCGCCACCCACCTGTTCGCCGGGTTCGTCTGGATCCTCTTCTACGTGGGCCAGCACGCCCAGAAGTGAGGCCGCCCGGCTCCCGCCGTCACAGGTCGTTGCCCGCGTACGAGAGGTTGAAGCTCTTGTTGGTCAGGGGGAAGTCCGGGACGATCGTGTCGGCGAGGGCCAGGGGAAGCGCCGGCCAGTTGTAGAAGGACGGGTCGACCGGCTTCACGCGGGCGAGCCGTCCGTCGGGGCCGAGCTCCACCCGCGTGGTGATCGTGCCGCGCCACCCCTCGACGGTGCCGACGCCGCTGCCGCCGGCCTGGCCCGGGGCCGGCGGGCCGCCCCACGTACCGGGGCCCAGGTCCTCCGCCAGGTGCTCGACGAGCGCGAGGGAGACGTCGCTCTCCTCGGCGCTGACCAGGAACCGGGCCGGCACGTCGCCGCCGTCGCGCACGGGTACGGAGACCTCGGTGTCGTACGCGGCGAAGGGATGCGCCACACGGGCGTCGGTCCCGGACAGGCCGCTCGCCCGGGCCACGTAGCCCAGGCAGCCCAGGTCCCGGGCCGCGTCGGCGGTGAGGACGGCGGTGCCGGTGAAGCGGTCGCGGACGGTGGAGTGCGCGAGGGCGAGGCCGGCGATCTCCCGGATGTCGCGACCGATGGCCGTGAGCCGCGCCGTGTCCGGGAGGGCGCGCAGGACCGCACCCCCGGGGACGACCCCGCCGCGCAGCAGCCGGTGGCCCGTGACCTCCGCGTCGAGGCGCAGGAGTTGCTCCCGTACCCGCTGGGCGTGGGCGTTGAGGATGCCGTGGCCGACGTCGTTGCAGAGCATGCCCAGGTCGGCGACGTGGTTGTGGAGGCGTTCGAGTTCGAGGAGGAGGGCGCGGGCGCGCCGGGCGGCCGCGGGCACGTGGGTGCCGGTGGCCTCCTCGACGGCGAGGCAGTAGGCGAGGGCGTGGCCGACGGGGATCTCGTAGACGCCGTCCCCCTCGACCTCCAGGAAGGGGTAGGGGCCCTCCTGTTCGGCGAACGGCGGCGGGGCACCGGCGTCGGGACGCATCGGGTACCAGCCCTTGGGCCAGTGGAAGTGGCGGACCAGTCGGTGGGGCAGCGGGTGGTCGAGCGGGACGACGCCGTGCAGGTCGCGCATCTCGCGTTCGAAGCGGCCGGCGGGGAAGGAGACGTCCGCCAGGCTCGGGATCTCGGGCTTGACCGGGTCCAGGCACACATGGAGTTCGGTACGGCTGTCCGGTCGCCCCGCGACGAAGAGGTACACGACGCGGACGTGGTCCTCGTCGTGGTGGGCGGCGACGAGGGCGAGGCGGTGGCCCGCCCCGAGCAACCCGCCTGCCTGCCGGTGGAGTTCGTCGACGGCGGTCTCGTGGAGCGTACGCATGGTCTCAGGGCCCTCCGATCGCCCGGGCGGCTTCGTGCACGGGCGAGACGAGCGGCAGCCGGTCGGAGACCCGCCCCGGAGCGCGTGCGGACTCCTCGCGGAGACAGGCGGGGGCGTACGCGCCCGCGGCGACGAGCGGGACGGCGACGGGGGCCGTGAGGAGGAGGACGGTGGAGGCGGCGGTCATCAGTCGTGCAGCTCCCGCAGGTCGTCGAGGTCGGTCGTGCCGAACGCGGCCCGCATCCGGGCGGTGAGCACCTGGAGCACCAGTGCGGCGAGCAGGACGTCGAAGGAGACGCCCAGCTCGACGATGAGCGGCACTCCGGACGTGGCGAGGAACGCGGTGGCGGTGATGCCGTTGTCGAGCAGGAGGAAGCCCACCACCTGGGAGAGCGCCCGCCGTCGGGTGGCGAGGACGAAGAAGCCGACGAGGACGACCGCCAGGCCCACCGGCAGCGCCTGGACGGCGGGGCCCGGGTCGAGCGCGACCAGGGGACGCGCGACGGCGTACGCGAGCAGGGTCAGGGCGGCCGCGGTGAGCGGCGAGGCCGCCAACAGGCTTGCGGGAGAGGCGAGTCGGGCCGGGTCGTGCACGGCTCCCTCGACGATCGCCGCGAGGTCGGTGGTCCCGGCCGGTACCGACAGGGCGAGCACCGCCATGAGGAGGGTCGGTTCGACCAGGGCGGCGACGGTCATCTCCCGGGACGGGCCCATGCCGCCGAACGCGGTCCCGGTGTCGAGGCCGGCCAGGGCGAGGGCGACGGTGCCCAGGGCGAGGAGCGCCACCACGACGATCAGGTCGCCGCGCCCGGCGAGCGGGGTGTCGGTGGAGAGCAGGGGGACGAGTGCGGCGACGACCAGCGCGGTCGCCACGACCAGGGCCGGGGCGATGTGGAAGGCCGGTCCGGTCCCGACCGGGGTGATGGGCTCCTTGCGCAGCAACTTGCGTGCGTCACGCCACGGTTGGAGGAGCCCGGCCCCGGCGCGGCCCTCCATCCGGGCGCGGACCTGCCGCATGAGGCCGGTGAGGAGGGGCGCGCCGGCCACGACGAGGACGAGTTGCGACGCCGTCGCCGCGTATCCGTACGCGCTCACGAACCCACCGCCAGGACGAGGAACAGGGCCAGCAGGCCGAGGAGGCCGTAGCCGAGGTGGAGGTGGACGCTGCCGGTCGCGAGCCGCCGCGAGGCCCGGCCCGCGCGGGCGAGCCGGGCGAGCACCGGGAGGTACGCGCGGTGTTCGATCCGGTCGGGGACCTGGTTGCGGAAGCGGATCCGCTCCACCAGGTAGGTGGACTCCCGGGCATGGGTGACGTCCACGTCCCGCTCCGGCGCGAGGACGTCGTCGAAGACGCGCTGGAGGGGCTCGGCGAACGAGGTCGCCGTGTAGGCCATGCGCGGGGTCGGGGCCCCGCCGCCGCAGTCCCACAGCTTGGCGTTCGGGCGACGGCGCCGACCGCCGTACAGCCGGGGCAGGGCGGCCGCCAGGGCGAGCGCCGCCGTGAGGGCGGCGACGAGCCAGACGGGCGACAGGGAGGCCGACAGCGCGTCGAGCCGCAGTGCGGCCCTCCCTCCGGTGACGGCGTCCGTCCCGGGGAGCCCGGCGGCGATCACCGCCCGGTCGAGACCCGGCCCGAGGAGTCCGGGGACGAGCGCGAGCGCGACGCACCCGGCGCCGAGCAGCACCGTGCCGGCGATCATCGCGGGACCCGACTCCCGGGCCCCGGTGGCCCCCTCGCCGCGGGGCCGGGAGAAGAAGCCGACGCCGAGCGCCTTGACGAAGGCCGCCGCCGCGATGCCCGCCGACAGCGCGATGAGCCCGACGGCCAGCGGCAGGGCGATCGCGACGGAGGCCCCCGGCAGCCGCAGGCCGTGGACGAGGGACTGCAGGAGCAGCCACTCGCCGATGAACCCGTTGCCGGGCGGCAGGGCCACGGCGCCGAGCGCGCCGAGTGCGAAGAGCCCGGTGGTGAAGGGCATCCGGGCCCGCAGCCCGCCGAGCCGGTCGAGGTCGCGGACCCCGGTCGCGCGCGGCACCGACCCGGCCGCACAGAACAACAGGGCCTTGAAAGCGGAGTGGTTGACGACGTGGAGCAGGGCGGCGACGAGCGCGAGCGCCGCCAGCGGGCCGTCGCCCGCGCGGGCGAAGAGACCGGCGGCCCCCGTGCCGATGAGGACCAGGCCCATGTTCTCCGCGGTCGAGTAGGCCAGGAGCCGTTTGAGGTCGGAGGCCATGGCCGCCTGGAGGACGCCGTACACGGCGGACAGGCCGCCCACCGTGACCAGTCCGATCCACCACCACGAAGGACCGCCGCCCAGCAGGTCGAACGCGGTGCGGACGATGCCGTAGGCGCCGAGGTTGACCATCACCCCGCTCATCAGCGCCGAGACCGGGCTGGGCGCCTCGGGATGCGCGCGGGGCAGCCAGGCGTGCAGCGGCACCGCGCCCGCCTTGGACGCGAACGCGGCGGCGGTCAGGACGAAGACCGTGTCCCGTACGGCCGGTGACGTGCCGCCGGCCCCGGCGCGCAGGTCCGCGAAGGTCTCCCCGCCGGAGTGCGCGGCGAACAGGGCGAGTCCGGCCAGGAGCAGCACCAGACCCAGGTGGGTCATCACCGCGTACCAGAGCCCCGCCGTGCGCACCCGTGGCGACTCGCGGTGCTCCGCGAGCACGAGCAGCAGCGAGGAGAGCGCCATCAGCTCCCACAGGACCAGGAACGCGGAGACGGACGCCGCCGCCGGTACGAGGAGCAGGGACAGCGCGAACAGCGGCAGCACCGCCTGCGTCGTACGGGACGCCGGACCGTGCGAACCGTGCCCGCCGTTCCCGTTGACGTAGCCGATGCCGTACACCGCGACCGCCGCCGTGACGGCCCCGGCCACGGCCATGAAGAGGCCCGACAGCGGATCGACGGCCAGGTGCGCCCCGGCGAGGGGGAGGAGGTCCGGCAGGCTCGCCGACCAGGCCTCGCCGCCGAGCGCGGCCACCCCCGCGACGCAGCCCGCCGCTCCCACCCCCGCCGTGCAGATCCCGGAGACGCTCACGCGGGCCCGTACCGGCAGCGCGGAGCCCGCCACGGCGGCGGCGCTCAGATCAGACGGCGGTGAGGAGTCCCGCCGCGACCGGGTTCACCGGCCGGTCACCCGGCGCAGGGCCGCGACGATGGCATCCGGCTCGGGAGGGCACCCGGGCACGGCCAGATCGACCGGTACGACGTCGGCGACGGCGCCCTCGATCCCGTGCCCCCCGGCGAACTCCCCGCGGTCGATCGCGCAGTCCCCGAGGGCCACCACGATCCGGGGCTCGGCCATCGCGGCGACCGTGCGCCGCAGCGGCTCGGCCATGTTCCGCGTGACCGGACCGGTCACCAGGGCCACATCGGCGTGGCGGGGCGAGGCGACCAGGCGGGCGCCGTACCGCTCGGCGTCGTACACGGGCCCGAACGCGGCGGCGATCTCGATCTCGCACCCGTTGCACGAGCCCGCGTCCACGCAGCGGACCCGGGCCGATCCCCTCAAAGCACGCGCCGCCGGCAGCGGTTCGCCGTCCGGTGGCGGCGGTGCCGGTTCGGCCACGCGTCCCGTCGTCCGGATCTTGCGCAACAAGCCCATGAACGCCCCTCCCGCAGGTGGTGAGCACTCTTCCGAAACGGCTAACGGGCCTGCCTGCGGCCGGAGTTACGGAACTCTTATCGCGCTTTGCGTGCTTTATTGAGATTTTGTCGTCGTGCTGACGTGGCGCTCGCCGCCACCGTTCCCGTCGCTGTCCATCGGTGGGCGCGGTGGCGGCGAACGCCGGTTCCGGGCCGCCGTCAGGCGGGCGGCTTCCCCGTCGACGCCTGCAGGTCCGCGAGCAGTTCGGCCTGTCCGGCCAGCACGCCGGAGAGGATCGAACGCGCCACGGCCAGCAGCTCCGCGACCTGGGGGTCGGTCAACGAGTAGAAGACCGTGGCTCCCTCCCGCCGGGCGACGACCAGGTTCGCCCGGCGCAGCACCGCGAGCTGCTGCGAGAGGTGCGCCGGCTCGATGCCCAGCTGGGGCAGCATCTCGCTCACCGCGTGCTCGCGTCGGCTCAGCAGCTCCAGGACGCGGATCCGCACCGGATGCCCCAGCGTCTTGAAGAACTCCGCCTTCAGCTGGTAGAGCGGCGCACTCATCCGCACCGCCTCCATCGTGTCGATGCCGGGCTCCCCGTTCGATGCCATCTCTTCGTCATGGCACTATCCTCGCGCCCTCACGACAACGTGATGACCTCGGTAATTGCCAACATTAGCAACTGTTGAAGATTGAGATGCGGAATCTCCGGAAAGCTACGCCCGCAGGTCGGGCCAGTCGTCGCTGCGCCACTCCCGCTGATGCGCGCCCTCGCTCCGGTGGGCGGCGAGGGCGGCGGCGAGGTCGCAGTGCACGGGGATGGCCGGCTGGTCCCCGGTCGGCACGAGGGAGCCGTCCGCCGGGATCGCCGCGAGCTCCATCCGCCGGCCCTCTGCGCGGAAGCGGCGGGCCGCCTCGGCGACC
The DNA here is from genome assembly GCF_014203895.1 of Streptomyces nymphaeiformis. Lineage (GTDB taxonomy): Bacteria > Actinomycetota > Actinomycetes > Streptomycetales > Streptomycetaceae > Streptomyces > Streptomyces nymphaeiformis. The sequence continues at coordinate 168,985 of NZ_JACHJY010000008.1, forward strand.
GCGAGCTGACCGCCCACCGACCAGCCGCGCAGGCTCGTCAGGTCCAGGACCACCGGACCGGTCCCGCGGGCCAGCGCCCAGCCGACCGCGCCGGTGAAGCGGTCCACCGCCTCGGCCCCGAGGAACCCGGCCAGGGACAGGACTCCGAGGTCCTTCTGGATGGTGTATCGCCACTCGATGGTCATCGCTGCCGCTCTCTCGTACCCATGGGCTCGTTCCCGTTCTGCAGTCGCGCGTTCATCCCGCCTCCGGGAGCCACGGCGACTCCGTGCCGGAGACCTCGGCCATGACGCGGGCGGGGGCGACGGGTGCCGTCATCGGGTGCTCTCCTTCTCGGCGCCCGGCCGCGGACCGGGCGGCGGCGGCAGGAGCCCGGCGCCCTGGAGGTGGGAGCGGGCGCCGGCGATGGCCGCGGGGGTGGTGGCGTGCTCCCGGCCCTCGGACCGCAGCAGGTCGAGGGCGCCGACGGAGTCGAGGACCTGGCGCTGGCCGGGCCGTATCCCCGAGGTCATGACGGCGATGCCGCGCCGGTTCAGCTTCTCGACGGCGTCCTTGAGGACGAGCGCGCCGGTCGCGTCCATCGTGGTGACACGGGACATCCGCAGGATGACGACCCGGACGTCCGCCACCTCGGTGAGTTCGAGCAGGAAGCGGTGCGCCGCGGCGAAGAAGAGCGGGCCGTCGATGCGGTACGCCACGATGTGCTCGGCGAGCAGCGCGTGTTCCTCCTCGCTGTGCTCCCCGGGCAGGTCGGCACGGAAGTCCACCCGGTCCATCCGGGCCTGCTTGGCCACGGCCCGCAGCGCGAGGGCGCCCGCGACGGCCAGACCGATGATCACCGCGTACACGAGGTCGAGCGCGAGCGTGGCGACCGCGGTGAGGACCAGGACGACGCCGTCGGAGCGGGTGGCCCGGGCCATCGCCCGCAGGGACCCGACCTCGACCATGCGGATCGCGGTGGCCAGCAGGACGCCCGCGAGGGCCGCGAGGGGGATCTTCGACACCAGCGGCGCCGCGGCGAACACGATCACGGCCAGGACCGCGGCGTGGGTGAGCGCGGCCAGGCGGGAGGAGGCGCCGGAGCGGACGTTCACCGCCGTACGGGCGATGGCGCCGGTCGCGGGGACGCCGCCGAACAGCGGGGCCACCAGGTTGGCCAGACCCTGGCCGAACAGCTCCCGGTCCGGGTCGTGCTGCTGCCCCACCGTCATGCCGTCCGCGACCTGCGCGGAGAGCAGCGACTCGAGCGCGGCGAGCGCCGCCACGGCCACCGCCGGGGCGAGCAGCGACCCCAGGGCGGACAGGTCCAGGAAGCCGAGGGAGGGGGCCGGAAGCCCGGCGGGCAGCTCGCCGATGGGAGCGGCCGCGTCGAGGTGGAGGACCTGCGCCACGACGGTCGCGGCGATCACGGCCACGATCGAGAAGGGGACGGTCGGCCGGATCCGGGCGCCGACGAGCATCACGAGGGCCACGCCGGCGGCGAGCGCCACGGCCGTCCAGTTCGGCGTCCGGACGAACTCCTCGACGGCCCGCCACGTCACGACGAGGACGCGCTCGCCCTCGGGCTTGGGCACGCCGAGGGCGTGGGGGATCTGCTGGAGGCCGATCACCAGCGCGATGCCGAGGGTGAAGCCCTCGATGACCGAGGCCGGGACGTACGCCATGTACCGTCCGGCGCGGGCGAGCGCGAGGCCGATCACGATCAGCCCGGCGAGCAGCCCGACGGTGAGCACGCCGCTCGGCCCGTGCTGGGCCACGATCGGCACGAGGACCACGGTCATCGCACCCGTGGGGCCCGAGACCTGGAGGTTCGAACCGCCGAAGAGGGCGGCGAGCGCCCCGGCGACGACGGCGGTCGCGAGCCCGGCCTCGGCACCCAGGCCGGAGGAGACGCCGAACCCGAGCGCGAGCGGCAGGGCGACGATGGCGACGGTCAGCCCGGCCAGGAGATCCCGGCGCGGGTCGCGGGCCATGGCCGCGACGTCGGCGCGGACGGGCAGGAGGGAGCGGATCCGGGTCCGGGCGGTGCTCGCGAGGCTCACGTGGACGCGACCTCTGCTTCCCTCTCTGCTTCCCCGTCCGCTTCCTTCTCGGCTTCTCGCAGTTCGGCCAGGAGCTGGTTCTGTCCGGCGAGCATCTCGGTGAGGATCCGCCGCGCCGCCTGCATCAGCTCCGCGACGTCCCCGTCGGCCAGCGTGTAGACCACGGTGGACCCCTCACGGCTCGAGGTGACGATCCCCGACCGCCGCAGGACGGCGAGCTGCTGCGAGAGCGCCGAAGGCTCGACCGGGATGCGCGTGAGCAGCTCGCGCACCGCCAGGGGGCCGCTCTGGAGCAGCTCCAGGATCTGGATGCGCACCGGATGTCCGAGCATCCGGAAGAACTCGGCCTTCGCCTGATAGAGCGGAACCGGCACGGTCTCTCGTCTCTCCTCGCCTCACCGGCGGGAGCGCACCTGCCGGGTGGCTGTGCCCGCGGCTACCTGCGGGCACAGCCACCCCATCATGTAATGAATTGCCGAATTTCGCAATTGCTGTCCTGTCGATGATGATCCAGTCCGGTGCGAGGTTCCCTCGGCGGCGAGCCGGTGGCGGAGAGTACGGGGGGCGAGGTGCAGCCGCGCGGCGACCTCGTCGGCGTCCGGGCGCTCCAGGAGCGCCCGACGACTGGGGCGACCTCGTCGTCGACTTCCTCGCCCGGGAACAGTCCCGTGACGACCGCCCGATCGTGCTGTACGGGCTGAACGCGGGCGGCATGCTCACGTACCACGTCGCTGCCGGCGATGAAGGTCCTGATGAAGGACCGTGCTTCCGTCGCCAACCGGGTCGGCGTCCGCTTCCTCGACAGCTACGCGACCTGCACCCCCGCCGATTTCGTCACGAGGAACACCGTCTGAGAGGTCAGGGAAGGAACTCGTGGAACGGCCCGTCGGGCGCGCGGTCGCGTGCGCACAGCATCACGTCCCTCCCCTTCAGATAGGCGAGCAGCCACTCGCCGAACGTCATCTCGTAGAGGGTCCACGAGGGGCTGTCCATCTCCTGGACCAGGACGCGCCAGCGCGAGGAGGTTTCATCCGGGACGCGGAGGAAAATCATCTCTCCCGTCGTGGCCGACGCCACCGGCAGCAATTCACCGGGCCCCGCCCCCGCCCGGCTCGGCAGGAACTCGGCCATGTCCTCCTCGCGCCAGAACTCCAGGTCCTGCCTGATGTCCCTGCCCAGGTCGTGCAGCAGATGGGTGGCGGGGTGCTTCAGATACAACTGCCCGTTGACCGAGACCGAGCCGTAGGCGTCGACGATCTCGCGGAAGTCCGCGGGGAATTCGACGCCGAGTTCCCGCTCCAGATCGGTCCACGGGGCCGGATCCGACCAGTTGAACCTGGGCTCGCCCAACAGGGCCCGGATATCCGAGAGCGTTGCCACTGCGCGACTCCTTCTGGCGGATGAACTCGTACGGGACTCGGTGGATTGTTCATCCCGGATCCGGAGCCCCGTCAAGCCGCCGCCCATTCAAGGCATTTCAGCAACGGCATCCCTTGACGCCCCCGCCCGGCAGGACGAGACTCCGCACGGTCAAGAACCCCACGCCCCGCACGGCCTCGTTCCGTCCCCCGAACGAAGGGTTCCGTCCATGACCGCAACCGCACCCTCCGGAAGACCCGGCCCCTCCGCCGTCCACGACGGCCGTGTCGAGCTCGCGTTCGGCACCGCCCCGGACGACCCCCGCTTCGTCAACGACGACCTGCTCCCCGTCCCCGTGGCCGACCGCCGCTGGACCACGTACAACTTCGCCGCCCTCTGGGTCGGCATGGCCCACAACATCCCCTCCTGGATGCTCGCCTCCGGTCTCGTCGCCCTCGGCATGGACTGGAAGCAGGCCGTCCTCACGATCGCCCTGGCCAATGTCATCGTGCTGGTGCCGATGCTGCTCACCGGCCACGCGGGCCCCAAGTACGGCATCCCCTTCCCCGTCCTCGCCCGCGCCTCCTTCGGACTGCGCGGGGCCAACCTGCCCGCCCTCGTCCGGGCCGGCGTGGCCTGCGCCTGGTTCGGCATCCAGACCTGGATCGGCGGCCAGGGCCTCTTCGTCCTGCTCGACAAGGTCGCGGGCGGCGGCTGGGCGGACGCCGGGAAGGTCGCGGGCCAGCCGTGGACGCTCTGGGCCTGCTTCGTCCTCTTCTGGGCGCTCGAACTGGCCGTCATCTACCGGGGGATGGAGGCCCTGCGCCGCTTCGAGAACTGGGCCGCGCCCTTCGTGATCGTCGGCGCGCTCGCCCTCCTCGTCTGGATCACGGTCAAGGCGGGCGGCCTCGGGCCGCTCCTCGACCAGCCGTCGAAGCTGGGCTGGGGCGCCGACTTCTGGCCCGTCTTCTTCCCCGCCCTCATGGGCATGATCGCCTTCTGGGCGACCCTCAGCCTCAACATCCCCGACTTCACGCGCTTCGGCGCGGGGCAGCGCTCCCAGGTCCTGGGTCAGACCCTCGGGTTGCCCACCACGATGACCCTCTTCGCCCTGCTCTCGGTGCTCGTCACCTCCGGCTCGCAGGCCGTGTACGGGGCGCCCGTCTGGGACCCGGTGGCGCTCGCCGCGAAGACCGACAACGTCTTCGGCCTGCTCTTCGCCCTGGTGACGGTCCTGGTCGCCACCCTCTCCGTGAACCTCGCGGCGAACGTCGTCTCCCCGGCGTACGACCTCGCCAACCTCGCCCCGAGGCTGGTCACCTTCCGTACGGGCGCGCTGATCACCGGCGTCGTCGGCGTGCTCATCATGCCGTGGAAGCTCACCGCCACCCCCGAGCTGTACATCTTCACCTGGCTCGGCCTGGTCGGCGGCCTCCTCGGCACGGTCGCGGGCATCCTCATCGCCGACTACTGGCTCGTCCGCCGGACCGTCCTCGACCTCGAAGGCCTCTACCGGGCCGACGGCCCGTACTGGTACCGGGGAGGCTGGAACCCGGCGGCCGTCCTCGCCTTCGTGGTGGGCGGCGTCCTGGCCGTGGGCGGCTCGCACTCGGCGCCGGGCACGGGACCGTTCCCCGAGGACGGACTGATCCCCTTCCTCGAACCGCTCGCCGACTACGGCTGGGCCGTGGGCCTGGCCGCCTCCCTGCTCCTCTACACCGCCCTCATGAGGCGCGGCGGGGCGGCTTCCCGGCGGTCTTCCCGATCCAGCTGAGGTAGGACCAGACGCGGGTGTTCACGGCGGGGGTGTCGGTCGCGCACCCCTTCCCGTACGAGACGAGACCGACGAGGTACGGCGTCCCCGCGATCGTGTGCACCAGCGGGCCGCCGGAGTCGTACTGGCAGGTGTCCCGGCCCGGCGCGTACGTGCACAGCTGGGCGGCGGTGACCCCGGACATGCCCCGGGCGCCGCACGTCGGGCTGCTCATGGTGCCGAGGACGACGGTCCGCAGGACGTCGGAGGTACGGCCCCCGAAGGAGGTGGTGCCCCAGCCGGGGGCCTCGACCTGCGTGTGGTCGAAGGTGCCGTGGGCGTAGCGGACGGGCAGGGCGACCGGCCGCACGTCCCGGTTGAACACCACGGGCTCGGCCAGCCGGACCAGCGCGATGTCGTCGCGCTGGGTGGCGGGGTCGTAGCCGGGGTGCGTGAGGAAGGAGGCCGGGGTCGCGAGCACCGCGTGCGGGCTGTCGTCGCCGCGCGTCAGGTCGTGGTCGCCGAGGAGCACGCCCACGCGCGCGGTGTCGCTGTACGAGCCGGTCAGGCAGTGCGCGGCGGTGAGCACGTACCGCTCGTCGATCAGCGCGCCGCCGCACATCACCCGGCGCTCCGTCAGGTCCACGAGCCCCACCATGAACGGGTACTGATGGGGCCGCGCCTCCCGACCCCCGACGACCGCCTGCGCGGGCGCCGCGATGCCGAGCGGACACACCGCCATCACCAGGCCCGCGACCGCCGCCGTGAGCTTCCGCACCCGTCCCACCTGATCTCCGCCCTGTCGGTCCCCTGGCCGGCCCTGTGCGGAGACGTTTCCGCACAACCGTCCCGGCCCGCGTGTGCATCAACGACGGGGGAGCGGGGGAGTCACCCGACGCCCCCCCGTTGTGGGCATACGTTCCGCAAGGGCGGAACGGGTGGGCACAACGGAACGGCGCCCTTGCCGGCGCCAGAGGCTCCCGAGCCTGAACCCGCACCGACTCGTGTGCCGCGCTCGTGGTGCGGGCCAAGGCACGGAACGTGGAGGCGATCAACCATCCGCGTCGGGCGCCCACCCGGGAACGTGCGCCGCGGCAGCCGCGTCCCAGGCCGGGGCCCCGCCCGGGTACGGCCATGCCCGGGTCAGATCGGGCGAGTCCGTGATCGACCGCAGCGTCTCCGCGAGACGGCGGCTCTCGTTCGCGACCCGGAACCCGGCATCCGAGCCGTCCAGCGCGGCGACCCGCTCCACGTACTCCCGGACCGGCCGGGCCGCGCAGAGCTCCACCCACGCGGCGTCCACGGCCCGCGAGAGGGCCAGCACCCGGGGCCGGCCGCCCTCCGCGAGCGCCGCCGTCAGGCGGTCGTGGCCGTCCAGGACGACGGGGGAGTCGAGCCCGCTGATCCACCAGGCGAACACCGGCGGCAGCACCCCTTCCCGGTACTGGCGGCGGTACGCGCGCACCCGGGGCGCCTCCACCGGTGAGAGCGACCGCAGCGGCAGCAGGTCGCGCGCGTCCTCGACCGGGTCGCCGTATCCGAACCAGGTCAGATGGCCCCGGTCGGGATCGTGCGCCAGGAGCTTCGGCCAGTTGCCGTCCACGAACCAGCCGTTCGGCCGGGGGCCGAGCCGCCACTCGCCCGTGTGGAGCGGCCCGTCCGCCGCCGCGCGGAGTCCCGCCTCCGCGTGCGCGGCCCAGCGCTCCGTCCACTCCTCCGTGCCCGGCACCGCGAACTCCGCGAACGCGCGCGCCCGTTCGGCCCGCAGCGGGGCCAGCGGGGAGGCGTACCGCCCGGTCCGCGCGTAGTGGACCCCGCGGTGGGTGGCGCGCTGGCGGGCGAACAGCACGGGGGTCGTGCCCTGCAGCAGCACGAGCCGGCGCCCGTCGGCGCACTCCATCCGGAGACCGGGCTTCACCGGCGTCTCGACACGCATGCCGTCACCCTACGCAGCGGCCGGTCACGGCACCCGGGCCGTCCACTCCTCCGTGTCGAACTTCGACTCCGCCAACTCCTTCGCGCGGGTCAGTTCGTCCTCCGTCAGGTGGCCCCGGGTGAGGCCGTAGCGGGTGCGGAAGGACGCGATCATGCGGTCGATCACCGTCTCGCGCGGCAGGCCCGTCTGGCGGCGCAGCGGGTCCACGCGCTTCTTCGCGCTCTTCGTGCCCTTGTCGGAGAGCTTCTCGCGGCCGATCCGCAGCACCTCGGTCATCTTGTCCGCGTCGATGTCGTACGCCATCGTCACGTGGTGCAGGACCGCGCCCTCGCCCGCCACCAGCCGCTTCTGCGCCGCGCCCGCGATCTTGCCCGCGTCCGTGGCGATGTCGTTGAGCGGCTGGTACCAGGCCCGGATCCCCATGTCGCCGAGCGCGCCGAGCACCCAGTCGTCGAGGTAGGCGTAGCTGTCGGTGAAGGACAGGCCCTGGACGAGGGCGTCGGGGACGGAGAGCGAGTACGTGATGGTGTTGCCCGGTTCGATGAACATCGCCCCGCCGCCGCTGATCCGGCGCACCACCTGGATGCCGTGCCGCTCCGCCGCCTCCGGGTCGACCTCGTTGCGCAGGGACTGGAAGCTCCCGATGACCACCGCCGGGGCGCCCCACTCCCAGACCCGGAGGGTCGGCGGGCGGCGGCCGGCCGCCACCTCGGCGGTCAGGACCTCGTCGATCGCCATGTGCAGCGCGGGGGACTGCGGCGGCTCGTGGATCAGCTGCCAGTCGTAGTCGGTCCAGTCCGTGGCGTGGGCGAGGGCGCGCCGGACCGCGACCCCGACGCCCTCCGAGGTCAGGCCGAACATCTGCGTGCCCGGCGGGAGCGCCGCGTCGATCCGGGCGGCGAGCCCCGGGGCGTCCGTGTCGGCCGGCGCGCCTTCGAGGGCCCCGTCGATCGCGAGGATCGCCTCGTCGGGTTCGAGGAAGAAGTCGCCCGCGACCCGGACGTTCCGCAGGACCCCGTCCTCGGTGTCGAGGTCGACGACCACCAGCTTTCCGCCGGGGACCTTGTACTCGCCGTGCACGGAAGCCTCCCTGTGTGTAAGGGGTGAACTCGGCCAAAGGGTACTCCCCGGGGAAACGGAGGATGACAAGTGCGGCATTCCGGTTGTCAGCGGCCCGTGCTTAGCTGGAGGCATGATCGAAGACTTCTTTGAGCAGGTCCTCGGCGGCCGTACGACCGAGGTCGAGGAGGCCGTCCGCAAGGCGGCCGCGGCCGAGATCATGCCGCGCTTCCGGCAGCTCGCCGCCGACGACATCGTCGAGAAGGACGGGCCGCACGACCTGGTCACCGTCGCCGACCGGGCCGCCGAGGCCCACCTCACCGCGTCCCTCACCGCCCTGCTGCCCGGCTCCGTGGTCGTCGGCGAGGAGGCCGTCCACGCCGACCCGAGCCTGTACGAGGCGCTGCGCGGCGACGCCCCCGTCTGGATCGTCGACCCGGTCGACGGCACCCGTCAGTTCGTCCACGGCGACCCCGGCTTCTGCACCCTCGTCGCCCTCGCCCAGCACGGCGAGGTCCTCGCCTCCTGGACCTTCGCGCCCGCCCTGGACCAGTTCGCCGTCGCCGTGCGCGGCCGCGGCGCCACCCTCGACGGGCAGGCGATCCGGTCGGGTTCGCCGGCGCCCGGCGAGGTCCTGGAGGTCGCCACCTCGCACCCCGACTACACCACCCCGGACCAGAAGCGCGCCCTGCTCGGCCTGGCGGTCGAGGGCGTCCGCCCCCGCCCCTGCGGCTCGGCCGGGCTCGAGTACCTCGCCGTGGCGCGCGGGGAGCTGGCCGGCACCGCGTTCTCCTGGGAGTACGCCTGGGACCACGCCGCCGGACTCCTCCTGGTCGCCGAGGCGGGCGGCGCGACCACGACGATCGCGGGGGAGCCGTTCCGCATAGCCGGGGGGAACGCGCTGCCGTTCACGACCGCCCGGGACGCGGCGACCGCCGAGCGGATCCGGACGCTCCTCGGGGGCGTGTGAGACGCCGTTCCCCACCCGCCTATCCTGGGAGCCTTGGCCATCGGCTGACGAAGGAGTCCGAAGGTGACGAACGAGACGTCGATGCTCGATGCCGTCGTCGTGGGGGCGGGACCCAACGGACTGACGGCCGCCGTCGAACTGGCCCGCCGCGGACTCTCCGTGGCCGTCTTCGAGGCCAAGTCCACCATCGGCGGCGGCGCCAGGACCGAGGAGCTCACCCTCCCCGGCTTCCGGCACGACCCCTGCTCCGCCGTGCACCCGCTCGGCGCCGGCTCGCCCGTCTTCAAGACGATGCCGCTCGACCGGTACGGCCTGGAGTGGCTCCACGCCGAACTGCCCATGGCGCACCCCTGGGACGACGGCACCGCCGCCGTCCTCGCCCGCTCCGTCGCCGAGACCGCCGCCTCCTTCGGACCGCGCGACGCCGGGACGTACCGCAGGCTCGTCGCCCCCTTCCTCGGCAAGTGGGACACGCTCGCGAGCGACTTCATGCAGCTGCCGCTCACCGCGCTGCCCCGCGACCCGGTCACCCTCGCCCGCTTCGGCCTCACCGGACTGCCGCCGTCCACCTGGCTGATGCGAAGGTTCCGGGACGAGAAGGCCCCCGCGCTCCTGGCCGGACTCGTCGGCCACGTCATCGCCCCCCTCAACGGCCTCGCCACCGGCGCCGTCGGCCTGGTCTTCGCGCTCGCCGCGCACGCGGGCGGCTGGCCCATGCCCCGGGGCGGCTCGCAGTCGATCTCCGACGCCCTCGCCGCGTACCTCAAGGACCTCGGCGGCGCCGTCCACACCGACTTCGAGGTCAAGCGGCTCGACGACCTGCCGCCGGCCCGCGCCTACGTCTTCGACACCTCGCCCACCGCCCTCGCCCGGATCGCCGGCTTCGGCGGGCACTACGACCACTACAAGTACGGCGCCAGCGCCTTCAAGATCGACTACGCGCTCGACGGGCCCGTGCCCTGGACCGCCGAGGAGGCCCGCAGGGCCGGCACCGTCCAGGTCGGCCCCACCGCCGGCGAGATCGGCACCGCCCTGCGCCAGGCCTCCTCCGGCACCGCCCCCGACGCCCCCTTCCTCATCACCGCCCAGCCCAGCCTCGTCGACCCCTCCCGCGCCCCCGAGGGCAAGCACGTCTTCTGGGCGTACGGCCATGTGCCCAACGGCTGGCGCGGCGACCTCACCGAGGCCATAGAGCGTCAGATCGAGCGCTTCGCCCCCGGCTTCCGCGACCGCGTCCTGGCCCGCGCCACGGCGGGCCCGCCCGAACTCGCCGAGCGCAACGCCAACTACATCGGCGGCGACATCGCCTGCGGCGCCGCCCGCGGCCTCCAGCTCCTGCTGCGCCCCACGCTCTCGCTGCGCCCCTACGCGACCCCGCACCCGGCCGTGTTCCTCTGCTCCTCCGCGACCCCGCCCGGCCCCGGCGTGCACGGCATGTCCGGGCACAACGCGGCGAAGGCGGTGTGGCGGAGCCTGCGAAAATAGACTGGTCGCCATGGCCAAGTACTTCGACGTGCACCCCGACAACCCCCAGCCCCGCACCATCGGCGCGGTGGCCGACTCCATCCGGAACGGGGCGCTCGTCGCGTACCCGACCGACTCCTGCTACGCGCTGGGCACCCGGCTCGGCAGCCGCGACGGCATCAGCCGCATCCGCGCCATCCGCGACCTCGACGACCGGCACCACTTCACGCTGATGTGCGCGAACTTCGCCCAGCTGGGCCAGCTCGTGCACATCGACAACGACGTCTTCCGCGCCGTCAAGGCGTCCACCCCCGGCGCGTACACCTTCATCCTCCCGGCGACGAAGGAGGTGCCCCGGCAGCTGCTGCACCCCAAGAAGAAGACCGTCGGCGTCCGCATCCCCGACCACGTCGTCACCCAGGCCCTCCTCGCCGAACTCGGCGAGCCGCTGCTCTCCAGCACCCTGCTCCTGCCCGACGAGGCCGAACCGCTGACCCAGGGCTGGGAGATCAAGGAGCGGCTCGACCACCAGGTGGACGCGGTGCTCGACTCCGGCGACTGCGGCACCGAACCCACCACCGTCGTCGACTTCTCCAGCGGCGAGCCCGAGATCGTCCGCCGAGGCGCGGGGGACACCACCCGCTTCGAGTAGGCGGCCCCCGGTGGGACGGGGGCGGACGTCCATGTCGTTTTCTCGCCAGCCCGCGAGCCGTCCGTCCCCGATCCTGGAACCATGCACACCGACACCGAGCGCTGCGTGCGGGCCGTCCAGTCCAAGGAGGCGCGCTTCGACGGCGTGTTCTTCACCGCCGTCCGCACCACCCGGATCTACTGCCGGCCCAGCTGCCCCGCCGTGCCGCCCAAGCCCGAGAACATGGAGTTCCACCCCAGCGCCGCCTCCTGCCAGCGCGCCGGCTACCGGGCCTGCAAGCGGTGCCGGCCCGACACCAGCCCCGGCTCGCCCCAGTGGAACGTCCGCGCCGACGCCGTCGCCCGCGCCGTCCGCCTCATCCAGGACGGCGTCGTCGACCGCGAGGGCGTCCCCGGCCTCGCCCGGCGGCTCGGCTGGTCCACCCGCCAGATCGAACGCCAGCTCCTCGCCGAACTCGGCGCCGGACCCCTCGCCCTGGCCCGCGCCCAGCGCGCCCAGACCGCCCGGCTGCTCATCGAGACCACCCCGATGCCCTTCGGCGAGGTCGCCTTCGCCGCCGGCTTCTCCTCCATCCGCACCTTCAACGACACCGTCCGCGAGGTCTTCGCCCTCACCCCCGGCGAGCTGCGCGCCCGCGCCACCCGGCGGGCACCGCTCGGGGCGGCCGCGACCCCCGGCGTCATCAGCCTCCGGCTGCCGTTCCGCGCCCCCCTCGAACCCTCCAACCTCTTCGGCCACCTCGCCGCGACCGCCGTCCCCGGCGTGGAGGAGTGGCGGGACGGCGCCTACCGGCGAACGCTGAGCCTCCCGTACGGACACGGCATCGTCTCCCTCGCCCCGCGCCCCGACCACATCGCCTGCCGCCTCCTCCTCACGGACCCGCGCGACCTCACGCACGCGATCAGCCGCTGCCGCCGGCTCCTCGACCTCGACGCCGACCCCGTCGCCGTCGACGATCAGCTCCGCACCGACCCGCTGTTCGCCCCGCTCGTCGACAAGGCGCCCGGCCGCCGTGTGCCCGGCACCGTCGACCCCGCCGAGTTCGCCGTACGGGCCGTCCTCGGCCAGCAGGTCTCCACCGCCGCCGCCCGCACCCACGCCGCCCGCCTGGTCACCGCGCACGGCGTCCCGGTCGAGGACCCCGAGGGCGGGCTCACCCACCTCTTCCCGGGTCCCGAGGCGCTCGCCGCCCTCGACCCCGAGAGTCTCGCCCTGCCGCGCAGCCGCCGTACCACCCTCCTCACCCTCGTCCGGGCCCTCGCCGACGGCTCGCTCCCGCTCGGCCCCGCCGACGACCGCGAGGAGGCCCGCGCCCGGCTGCTCGCCCTGCCCGGCTTCGGCCCCTGGACCACCGAGATCATCGCCATGCGGGCCCTCGGCGACCCCGACGCCTTCCTCCCCGGCGACCTCGGCGTCCGCCGCGCCGCCGAAGGCCTCGGACTGCCCGGAACCCCGGCGGCGCTCACCGCCCGCGCCGCGCACTGGCGCCCCTGGCGCGCCTACGCCGTCCAGTACCTCTGGGCGACCGACGACCACCCGATCAACCACCTGCCCGCGTAAAGGACCCCGTCCCATGCCCGTCGTCCAGCACACCGTCGTGGACAGCCCCTACGACCCGCTGACCCTGGTCGCCGTCGACGGCGTCCTCAGCCGCCTCCACATGACCGGCCAGCGGCACCGCCCGCCCGAGGAGACCTTCGGCGAACCCGACCCGCGCCCCTTCGGCGAGGTCATCCGCCAGCTCGACGCCTACTTCGCGGGCGAACTCACCGAGTTCGACCTGCCGTTGAACCTCGTCGGCACCCCTTTCCAGCTGCGCGTCTGGGAGCAGCTCCTCCGCATCCCGTACGGGGAGACCCGGACGTACGGAGAACTCGCCGAAGAGCTCGGCAACCCCGGCGCCTCCCGGGCCGTGGGCCTCGCCAACGGCAAGAACCCCGTCGGCATCGTCGTCCCCTGCCACCGGGTGATCGGCGCGGGCGGAAGCCTCACCGGCTACGGCGGCGGCCTGGACCGCAAGCAGCGGCTGCTCGCCTTCGAATCGGGTACGGCGGAACCGGACGCCCTGTTCTAGCGGAGCCGGTCGAGGAGCGCGGGCAGCGCCGTGCCGATCGGCTCGCGCACGACCTCGTCGGCGACGGGGTCGTACGGGGTGGGCTCGGCGTTCACGATGATCAGCCGGGCGCCGTGCTCGGCCGCGATCCCCGCGAGGGAGGCCGCCGGCTGGACCTGGAGGCTGCTGCCGACCACGACGAACACCTCGGTGGCCTTGGCGATCGACATGGCCTGGCCGAGCACCACCGGATCGAGCCGCTGCCCGAACATCACCGTCGCCGACTTCAGGATCCCGCCGCACCCCCGGCACGCCGGGTCGTCCTCACCCGCCCGCACCCGGTCGAGCGCCTCCGCCATCGACGAGCGCGCGTGGCAGGCCGTGCACACCACCGACCGCGCCGAGCCGTGGAGTTCGAGCACCTTCCGCGCGGACACCCCGGCGGCCTGGTGCAGCCCGTCCACGTTCTGCGTGATCACCCGCAGCGCGTTGCCGCTCGTCCGCTCGTACGCGGCGATCGCGCGGTGCGCCGCGTTCGGCTCGGCGCTCAGGGCCGGACCGTCGAGCCGCATCCGCCACGAGCGGCGGCGGATCTCCGGATCGGCCATGTACGGCCCGTACGTGACGAGCCGCTCGGCCTCGGGATCCTGCCGCCACACACCGTTCGGCCCCCGGTAGTCGGGGATGCCCGAGTCGGTGGAGATGCCGGCACCACTGAAGATCGCGACCATCGTCATGGGAAGACCCTAGGCACCGCCGAACCGCTCCCGCGAGCGGGTTTCCCGGTGCTAGGTTCCCGGCATGGCCAAGGTGAACATCGCGCTCGACGCCGAACTCGTCGTGGAAGTCATGGTCCTCGCCGGAATCGGCAACCCCCAGGACGCCGTCGAGGCCGTCGTCCGCGACTACATCGCCCGCGGCCACCGCACTGAGGCGCGCGCCGTCAGCCGGGACGAACCCCAGCGCACCGGCGAGATCGTCCCCCCGGAACCCCCGCAGGGCTAGGAATTGCAGGAGCGGTCAACCGCCCCGTTCCGCCAACCGCAAGGTCCGTTCGGCCAGTTCGCTGATGCGGACCCCGTCGAAGCCGAAGACGGCGCTGCGCACCCTGTCCCGCAGGGGCTCCGACCACTGCGGCGGGATCGCGGCCGCGCCGCAGCGGACCCCGGCCACCGAGCCCGCCGTCGCCCCGTTGGAGTCGGTGTCCAGGCCCCCGCGGACGGTGAGCGTGATCGTCCGGGTGAAGTCCCCCTCCCCGTACAGGAGTCCGGCCGTCAGGACGGCCGCGTTCGGGACGGTGTGGATCCAGCCGAGGCCCGCCGTCCGCTCCGCGAGCTCGGTGAGGGCCTCCGACCAGCCGAGCCCCGACTCGTACAGCGCGATCGCGCCCCGTACGGTCCGGGCCAGCCGGCTGCTCGCCGGCACCCGCTCCAGGCTCGTCTCCAGGGCGGAGCGCACGTCCGGCGCGGTGAAGGCGGAGGCGATGAGGGCGGCCGCCCACATCGCCCCGTACACGCCGTTCCCGGTGTGCGAGAGGACCGCGTCACGGCGGGCGAGCGAGGCGGCCCGGCGCGGGTCGCCCGGACACGTCCAGCCGTACGCGTCGGCCCGGATCAGCGCGCCGATCCAGTCCTGGTACGGATTGTCGTACGTGGCCGTCAGCGGCGGCCGCAGCCCGTCGACGAGGTTCCGGTAGGCGACCCGCTCCGCCGTGAACGTCTGCAGGTACGGCAGCCGCAGCAGCCACTCCTCGCCGACCTGCTCGGTCGTGAACGCGAAGCCGCGCGTCTCCAGGAGGTGCAGCCCCAGGACCGACCAGTCGACGTCGTCGTCCCGGCAGCTGCCGTCGATCCCGCCCCGCACGCACCGCTCCCACTCGGGCCGCAGCTCGAAGCCCTCCGCCCCGGGCGGCGGCGGAGGGAGGTAGTCGGTCAGCGGGAGCGCCCCGGTCAGCCGCAGATAGGCGTCGATGCGGTCCCGGGTCCAGTGGTCCCCGCGCTCCACGGGCTTGCCCAGCATGTTCCCGGCGATCCGGCCCGTCCAGCCGCCCAGGATCCGGTCCCCGAGCTCCCCGTGCGCGAACCCCATACCTCCGGTGTACCGAATCCGGCGGCGGGGCGCGCGCCGGGGCCCGGACCCGGCCGCCGTGCGTGGGCCGGCCGTCAGTTCTCGGGCGGCTCCGCGCCGCTACGGGCCTCCGCCGCCTTCCGGGGCCGCCGGCGAGGGTCGCCGGCCTGCTCGGTCATCGCCTCCCCGACCAGGCTCCGCACCGCGTCCCGCAGCCCGTGCATCGCCGGATGCCGGGCCGGGCCCGCGCCCGGATCCTCCCGCAGCTCCTTCAGGAGCGCGAAGCACAGCACCAGCATCACCACCACGAACGGCAGCGCCACCAGGATCGTCGCCGTCTGCAGCGACTTCAGACCGCCCGCCACGAGCAGCACCGCCGCCACGGCGGCCATCAGGACGCCCCAGGTCACCACGAGCCAGGTCGGCGGATTCAGCGAGCCGCGGCTCGTCAGCGAACCCATCACCAGCGAGGCCGAGTCGGCACTCGTGATGAAGTACGTCATCACGAGCAGCATCGCGAGGACCGACGTCACCGTCCCGATCGGCAGCGCCTCCAGCATCGCGAACAGCGAGGCCTCGGCGCCGTCCTTCATCGCCGTCGCCAGATCCGCCGCGCCCGTCGACTGGAGGCGGATCGCGGTCCCGCCCATCACGCAGAACCACACCACCGTCGCCCCCGACGGCACCAGGAGCACGCCCACCAGGAACTCGCGGACCGTCCGGCCGCGCGAGATCCGGGCGATGAACGTGCCGACGAACGGCGCCCAGGACAGCCACCAGGCCCAGTAGAAGATCGTCCACGTGCCCAGCCAGGCACGGTCGGTGAACGCGCCCGTCCGGCTGGCCATCGGCAGCAGCTGGAACAGATAGCCGCCGACGGAGGCCGGGATCGTGTCCAGGACGTAGACCGTCGGGCCGATCAGGAACACGAAGAGCATCAGACAGGCCGCGAGCACGATGTTCAGCGTGGACAGCCACTTCACGCCCTTGTGGAGACCCGAGAACGCCGACAGCACGAACGCCGCCGACAGCGCCACGATGATGATCAGCTGCGTGGCCGTGGAGTTGTTCACGTCCATCGTCAGGTTCAGCCCCTCCGCGACCTGGAGGGCGCCGAGCCCCAGACTCGTCGCCGTGCCGAACACGGTCGCGAACACCGCGAGCAGATCGATCGCCTTGCCCGGCCAGGAAGCCGCCCGGCGCGCCCCCATCAGCGGCACGAAGGCGGAGCTCAGCCGGTTCCCCCGGCCCTTGCGGAAACCCGCGTACGCGAGCGCGAGGCCCGCGATGCCGTAGATCGCCCACGGGGTCAGCGTCCAGTGGAAGAACGAGTACTCCAGGGCCGTCCTGGCCGCCGCACCCGACTCCGGCGGGACCCCGGTCGCCGGGGGAGGACTCAGGAAATGCGTCAGCGGCTCCCCGACCCCGTAGAACATCAGACCGATGCCCATTCCGGCGCTGAACATCATCGCGATCCACGCCAGGTTCGTGAATTCCGGCTCCGAATCGTCCGCGCCCAGTCTGATCCGGCCGAAACGGCTCAGCGCGATCACCACGCACAGCACCAGAAAGGCGTCGGCGGCGACCACGAAAAGCCAGGCGAAATTCGACAACACCCAGCTCAGGGCCGAGGAGGAGGCGCTGTCGAAGGAATCCTCGCCCAGCGCCGCCCAGCAGACGACCGCGATCACGGCCGCCACCCCGATCCCGATGACCCTGCCGTCGGGCCTGCCGTCGGGTCCGCCGTCCGGAACGATCTTTTCCGCGCTCATGCGACCCCACTATGGTGCGGAATATCGCCTTATCAGGGGGTGGCACGCCGTCTGGAGGTGCGGATAGGGTCTGCCTCGGCGCGACTGCACGTTCGAAAGCAAGGGATGCAAGGTGACGGACGGAGCAGCAACTCAGGTCGCTCACGTGCTCGTGGCGGCCGACAAGTTCAAGGGCTCGCTCACGGCCGTGCAGGTCGCGGAGCGGGTCACAGCAGGACTGCGACGGGTCGTCCCCGAGCTCACGGTGGAGACGCTGCCCGTCGCCGACGGCGGCGACGGCACCGTCGCGGCGGCCGTCGCGGCCGGCTTCGAGCGGCGCGAGGTCCGCGTGACGGGCCCGCTCGGCGAGCCGGTCACCGCGGCGTACGCGCTGCGCGGCACCACCGCGGTCGTCGAGATGGCGGAGGCCTCGGGACTCCAGCTGCTCCCGCCCGGCGTGTTCGCGCCCCTCACGGCCACGACGTACGGCTCCGGAGAGCTGCTCCGCGCCGCCCTCGACGCCGGCGCGACCACCCTCGTCTTCGGCGTCGGCGGCAGCGCCACCACCGACGGCGGCGCCGGCATGCTCGCCGCGCTCGGCGCCCGCTTCCTCGACGCGGCCGGCGAGCCCGTCGGGCCCGGCGGCGCGGCCCTCGCCGAGCTCGCCACGGCCGACCTCAGCGGCCTCGACCCCCGCTTCGCCTCCGTCGACCTGATCCTCGCGAGCGACGTCGACAACCCGCTCACCGGCCCCAAGGGCGCGCCCGCCGTCTACGGCCCCCAGAAGGGCGCCACCCCGGACGACGTCCGCACCCTCGACGCGGCCCTCGCCCACTTCGCCACGGTCCTGGAGAAGGCCATCGGGCCGCGCGCCGCCGAAGCGGCCGTCGCGCCCGGCGCGGGCGGTGCGGGCGGCATCGGGTACGGCGCGCTCATCCTCGGCGCGAGCTTCCGGCCCGGGATCGAGCTGATGCTGGAGGTCCTCGGCTTCGCCCCCGCCCTGGAGCGCGCCACCCTCGTCATCACCGGCGAGGGCTCCCTCGACGAGCAGACCCTCCACGGCAAGGCCCCGGCCGGCGTCGCCGCGGCCGCGCGCGCCGCCGGCAAGGAGGTCGTCGCGGTCTGCGGCCGCCTCGCCCTCCCGCCCGAGGCCCTGGGCACGGCCGGCATCCGCCGCGCCTACCCCCTCACGGACCTGGAACCGGACACGGCGAAGTGCATCGCGAACGCGGGCCCGCTCCTGGAGATG
The DNA here is from genome assembly GCF_014203895.1 of Streptomyces nymphaeiformis. GTDB lineage: Bacteria > Actinomycetota > Actinomycetes > Streptomycetales > Streptomycetaceae > Streptomyces > Streptomyces nymphaeiformis. The sequence goes on from NZ_JACHJY010000008.1 coordinate 187,340, forward strand.
TCGGCGTCGAACATCGCCCGCGACTTCCTGTCGTAGGACCCCTCGCGTCGTGCGCGGTCGTTCCGCCCTGCGGGACGACCGCCCACCCGGGGCGGGCGCGGGCCCGGAAGATCGTCATCCGCCCGAAACACGGCGGTGTGATGCTCGGTCCATGACCGCACGCATCCAGGAGAACCCCTCCCACCCCGACCTCCCCGCCCGGCGCGACGTCATCGAGCGGCTCACCCCCGACGCCGTACGCGCCCACGCCCCCGCCGGACTCGCCGCGCTCCTCGTCGACGCCGTGGACGGCGGGGCCTCCGTGGGCTTCCTGGCGCCCCTGGAGACCGCCGAGGCGGCCGACTGGTGGTCGGGGGTCGCCGAGGAGGCGGAGCGGGGCGTACGGGACGTCTGGGCGGCCCACGGGCCCGACGGGAGCCTCACCGGCGTCGTCACCCTCGTCCGGGCCGGCACGGCCAACGGCCGGCACCGCGGCGAGATCTCCCGGCTCCTCGTCCACCGCTCCGCCCGCGGCCGCGGACTCGGGCGGCGCCTGCTCGCCACGGCCGAGGCGCACGCCGCCGCCACCGGCCTCGGACTGCTCGTCCTGGACACCCAGACCGACAGCCCGGCCGAGCGCCTCTACCGGGGAGCGGGCTGGAGCGTCGCCGGGACGATCCCGGACTTCGCCGCCGACCCCGCCGGCGTGCTTCGTGCCACCACGCTCTACTACAAGCAGGTCTAGGGCGGGCATGCGAAAGGGCCCGGGAGGCTGTTCGCCTCCCGGGCCCTTCGTACGCCGTCCGCTACGGCAGCTGGGCCGCCCGCGCCTCCCGGCTCTCACGCCGGTTGCCGCGGAAGGTGTTCACCCGGCGGGCCGTCGCGAAGAGGGGGATCACGGCGCCCATCACGACCTGGAGCGCGCAGCCGGTCTGGAGCAGGATCTGTCCGCCCGGGGCGTCGAACGCCCACGCGGCCAGCATCGCCATCGCTCCGACGATCCAGCTGAGCATGGCCGCCGCGAGGACACCTCGCGGCTTCGGGTACTCCACCCGGCTCACCATCAGCCACGCCGTGCCGATGATCGCGAGCAGGGTCGGGATGAACGGCAGCTCGAGCAGGATGATCGAGACGACCGTCAGCGCGCCGAAGGGGCTCGGCATGCCCTGGAACATGCCGTCCTTCATCGTCACGCAGGAGAAGCGGGCCAGCCGCAGGACCACCGCGAGCAGGACCACGATCGCGGCGACCGCCGAGACCTTCTGCTGCGCGTCGTCCGCGACCATGCCGTACACGAGCACGAAGTAGGCCGGGGCCAGACCGAAGCTGATGAGGTCCGACAGGTTGTCGAGCTCGGCGCCCATCGGCGAGCTGCGGAGCTTGCGCGCCACGATGCCGTCGAAGAGGTCGAAGATCGCCGCGGCCAGCATCAGGATCACGGCGGTGGCGGCGCTGTTGCGCGCCATGCCGGTCTCGCTGCTGCCGGTGAGGTGCGGGATGAGGATGCCGGTGGTGGTGAAGTACACCGCCATGAAGCCGCACGTGGCGTTACCGAGCGTGAGGGCGTCCGCTATGGACAGCCTCAGCGACAGCGGCATCTCCTCGGCTTCCTCGGCCGCCTCCGCATCCGCGTCGGCGACCCAGTCGGCAGCCCGTGTGTCGGGATCAATCACGGTCAATGCGAGTCACCCCCGCGGTGGTGGCCTGGCCGACCTCGACCGCGACCTCGACACCCTCGGGGAGGTAGATGTCGACGCGCGAGCCGAAGCGGATCAGACCGATGCGGTCACCCTGCTCGACCTTCGTCCCCTGGGGGATGTACGGCACGATCCGGCGGGCGACGGCGCCCGCGATCTGGACCATCTCGATGTCGCCGAGCTCGGTGTCGAAGTGCCAGACAACGCGCTCGTTGTTCTCGCTCTCCTTGTTGAACGCCGGGACGAACCCGCCCGGGATGTGCTCCACGGACGTCACCGTGCCGGCCAGCGGCGCGCGGTTGACGTGGACGTTCAGCGGGCTCATGAAGATGGCGACCCGGGTGCGTCCGTCCTTCCACGGCATGATGCTCTGCACCACACCGTCGGCGGGGGAGATGACCCGGCCCTGAGCGATCTCGCGCTCGGGGTCGCGGAAGAACCACAGCATGCCGGCCGCGAGAGCGGTGGTCGGCACGGCGATGGCCGCGGCGCGCTTCGACTTCCGGGCGCGCACGAGGCTGAGCGCCGCGGTGGCGACGGTCGGCAGAAGCCACGGCGATGCTCCGCGTGCGATGCGTACGCCCTTGGGGCTGTCGCGGTGTGCAGAGGTTTGGCTGTGGGGCATGGATGACCTTCGTAGCGGATGATGCCGCACTGGCAACAGGGGGACGGCGGCTTTCCGGCGATGCTATCGGTTGCGGGGCGCAACTGGGCAAGCCAGGAACCGAGTCGACGGCCGGAAGACGAACACGGGGTGTGATCTTCTTCGCGGCCGAATCGACCCAAACCTGACAATCAGCCCTGGAATCGGTACTCCTCGAGCAGTCGCCGACCAATGATCATTTTCTGGATCTCGGCGGTACCTTCACCGATGAGCAGCATCGGGGCCTCGCGGTAGAGGCGCTCGATCTCGTACTCCTTCGAGAACCCGTATCCACCGTGGATGCGGAAGGCATCCTCCACGACCTCCTTGCAGTACTCGGAGGCGAGGTACTTCGCCATCCCTGCTTCGAGGTCGTTTCGTTCCCCGGAGTCCTTTTTGCGTGCTGCGTTCACCATCATGGCATGGGCGGCCTCGACCTTGGTAGCCATCTCGGCCAGCTTGAACTGAATCGCCTGGTGCTGGGCGATCGCCTTGCCGAAAGTGTGACGTTGCTGGGCATAAGAGACGCCCAGTTCGAAAGCACGCTGCGCGACGCCGCAACCACGGGCCGCCACGTTCACGCGGCCGACCTCGACGCCGTCCATCATTTGGTAAAACCCTCGGCCGGTGACCCCGCCGAGCACGCGATTGGCCGGAATGCGCAGTCCGTCCATGATGAGTTCGGTCGTGTCGACGCCCTTGTAACCCATCTTGTCGATCTTCCCGGGGATCGTGAGGCCGGGGCGGACCTCTCCGAAGCCGGGCTCCTTCTCGACGAGGAAGGTCGTCATCGACTTGTGGGGGGCCGTGCCCTCCGGGTGTCCTTCGTCACTTCGGACGAGAACGGCCACCAGCGTCGACGTCCCGCCGTTCGTCAGCCACATCTTCTGGCCGTTGAGGACGTACTCGTCGCCGTCCTTGACGGCCTTCGAGGTGATCGCCGACACGTCCGAGCCGAGGCCCGGCTCCGACATCGAGAAGGCGCCGCGCGTCTCGCCGGCCGCCATCCGCGGAAGGAAGTACTCCTTCTGCTCCTGGGTGCCGTGCTGCTTCAGCATGTACGCCACGATGAAGTGCGTGTTGATGATGCCGGAGACCGACATCCAGCCACGGGCGATCTCCTCCACGCACAGCGCGTAGGTGAGCAGCGACTCGCCCAGGCCCCCGTACTCCTCGGGGATCATCAGGCCGAAGACGCCGAGCTCCTTGAGCCCGTCGACGATCTGCTGCGGGTACTCGTCGCGGTGTTCGAGCTCCGTCGCGACCGGGATGATCTCCTTGTCGACGAAGTCCCGGACGGTGGCGAGGATCTCCTGCTGGACATCGGTCAGACCGTGGGTCTGGGCGAGTCGCGCCATGGCTTACTTCTCCGACTTCTTGGAAGGCTCGATGAGCTCGGGGCGGCCGGGCTGCTCGCCGCCGCGCGCGTCGATGTACTCGGCGGTCGGGACCATCACCTTGCGGCGGAAGACGCACACGAGGGTGCCGTCCTGCTTGTAGCCCTTGGTCTCGACGTAGACGATGCCGCGGTCGGTCTTGGACTTCGACGGGGTCTTGTCGAGGACCGTCGTCTCGCCGTAGATCGTGTCGCCGTGGAAGGTCGGCGCCACGTGCCGCAGCGACTCGATCTCCAGGTTGGCGATGGCCTTGCCGGAGACGTCCGGCACGGACATGCCGAGCAGCAGAGAGTAGATGTAGTTGCCGACCACCACGTTCCGCTTGAAGTCGGTCGTGTTCTCCGCGTAGTTCACGTCCATGTGCAGCGGGTGGTGGTTCATCGTGAGCAGGCAGAAGAGGTGGTCGTCGTACTCGGTGACCGTCTTTCCGGGCCAGTGCTTGTAGACGGCACCGACTTCGAACTCTTCGTAGGTACGGCCGAACTGCATCGGACTCAGGCCTCCGGGATCTCGAACTTGCTGGTGCGCTGCATGCCGGCGGCGCGGCCCTTGCCGGAGATGACCAGGGCCATCTTGCGGGAGGCCTCGTCGATCATCTCGTCGCCGAGCATCGCGGAGCCCTTCTTCCCGCCGGCCTCGGACGTGTAGTAGTCGTACGCGTCGAGAATCAGCTCGGCGTGGTCGTAGTCCTCCTGCGAGGGCGAGAAGATCTCGTTCGCGGCGGCGACCTGGTCCGGGTGGAGCACCCACTTGCCGTCGAAGCCCAGGGCGGCGGCGCGCTGGGCGACGGCCTTGTAGCCCTCCTGGTTGCGGATCTGCAGGTAGGGGCCGTCGATCGCCTGGAGGTTGTTGGCGCGGGCCGCCATCAGGATGCTCATCAGGATGTGGTGGTACGCGTCCGCCGGGTAGCCGGGCGGCTGCTCGCCGACGACGAGGGACTTCATGTTGATGGAGGCCATGAAGTCGGCCGGGCCGAAGATGATCGTCTCGACGCGCTGGGAGGCCTGCGCGATCGCGTTGACGTTGGTGAGGCCCTGGGCGTTCTCGATCTGCGCCTCGATGCCGATCTTGCCGACCTCGAAGCCCATGGTCTTCTCGATCTGCGTGAGCAGCAGGTCGAGGGCGACGATCTGCTGGGCGTCCTGGACCTTCGGCAGCATGATGCAGTCGAGGTTCTGGCCGGCGCCCTCGACAACCGTGACGACGTCGCGGTAGGTCCAGTGGGTCGTCCAGTCGTTGACGCGGACCACGCGGGTCTTGCCGGTCCAGTCGCCCTCGTTCAGGAACTTCACGATGGTGTGCCGGGCCTCGGGCTTGGCCAGCGGGGCGCACGCGTCCTCCAGGTCGAGGAAGACCTGGTCGGCGGCGAGGCCCTGGGCCTTCTCGAGGAAGCGCGGGTTGGAGCCGGGGACCGCCAGGCAGGAGCGGCGGGGGCGGAGCCGGTTCACAGGGCTGGTCATGCGAGGACCTCCGTACTTTCCAGGGGGCTGAGCTTGTTCGCTTGCCGGATCTCGTCGACGATACGGCCGATGATCTCCGTGATACCGAAGTCCTTCGGTGTGAAGACGGCGGCGACACCCGCGCGCTTCAGTTCTGCGGCGTCGGCGTTCGGGATGATTCCGCCGACGATGACCGGGATGTCCGTCGCGCCCGCCTCGCGGAGGCGGTCGAGGACGTCGGGGACCAGCGCGGAGTGCGAGCCGGAGAGGATCGACAGGCCCACGCAGTGCACGTCCTCCGCCAGGGCGGCGTCGACGATCTGCTCGGGGGTCAGCCGGATGCCCTGGTAGACCACCTCGAAACCGGCGTCACGCGCGCGGACGGCGATCTGCTCGGCCCCGTTGGAGTGCCCGTCCAGGCCCGGCTTGCCGACGAGCAGCCGCAGCCGCCCGACGTTCATGTCCTCGGCGGTCCTGGCGACCTTCTCGCGGACCAGGGCGAGCGGCGTGCCCGCCTCGGCCGTCACGGCCACCGGGGCGGAGGAGACGCCGGTCGGGGCGCGGAACTCGCCGAACACCTCGCGCAGGGCCCCGGCCCACTCGCCGGTGGTGACCCCGGCGCGGGCGCACTCCAGGGTGGCCTCCATGAGGTTGTCCGTGCCCTTGGCGGCCTCCTTGAGGCGCTCCAGGGCCTTGCAGGGCCGCGGGTGGTTGAACGGCGGCTGGTAGCGGTTGTCGCGCCAGGTCTTCATCGAGCCGACGACGCGGGCCTCGACGGCCGGGTCGACCGTCATGATCGCGGTGTCCAGGTCGGCCGTGAGGGGGTTCTCCTCGGTCGACTGGAAGATGTTGACGCCGACGATCTTGTCCTTGCCGGCCTCGATCCGGGCGCGCCGCTCGGCGTGCGAGGAGACCAGCTGCGACTTGAGGTAGCCGGACTCGACGGCGGCCATCGCGCCGCCCATCTCCTGGATCCGGTCGATCTCGGCGAGGCACTCCTCGACGAGGGCGTCCACCTTGGCCTCGATGACGTGCGAGCCGGCGAAGATGTCCTCGTACTCCAGGAGGTCGGACTCGTGGGCGAGCACCTGCTGGATGCGGAGCGACCACTGCTGGTCCCAGGGCCGGGGGAGGCCGAGGGCCTCGTTCCAGGCCGGGAGCTGCACGGCACGCGCGCGGGCGTCCTTGGAGAGGGTGACGGCCAGCATCTCCAGGACGATCCGCTGGACGTTGTTCTCCGGCTGGGCCTCGGTCAGGCCGAGGGAGTTGACCTGGACGCCGTAGCGGAAGCGCCGCTGCTTGGCGTTCTCGATGCCGTACCGCTCCAGCGTGATCTTGTCCCAGATGCGGCCGAAGGCGCGCATCTTGCACATCTCCTCGATGAAGCGGACGCCCGCGTTCACGAAGAAGGAGATGCGGGCGACGACCTCGCCGAAGCGGTCCTCGGGGACCTGACCGGAGTCGCGGACCGAGTCGAGGACCGCGATCGCGGTCGCCATCGCGTACGAGATCTCCTGGACCGGCGTGGCCCCGGCCTCCTGCAGGTGGTAGCTGCAGATGTTGATCGGGTTCCACTTCGGGATGTGGTTGACCGTGTACGCGATCATGTCCGTCGTGAGGCGGAGCGAGGGGCCGGGCGGGAAGACGTGCGTCCCGCGCGACAGGTACTCCTTCACGATGTCGTTCTGGGTGGTGCCCTGGAGCTGGGTGATGTCCGCACCCTGCTCCTCGGCGGCCACCTGGTAGAGCGCGAGAAGCCACATGGCGGTGGCGTTGATGGTCATCGAGGTGTTCATCTGCTCCAGGGGAATGTCCTGGAACAGCCGGCGCATGTCACCGAGGTGCGAGACGGGGACGCCGACCCGGCCGACCTCGCCGCGGGCGAGGACGTGGTCGGGGTCGTACCCGGTCTGCGTCGGCAGGTCGAACGCGACCGAGAGGCCGGTCTGACCCTTGGCGAGGTTGCGCCGGTACAGCTCGTTGGACGCCTCGGCGGTCGAATGACCCGCGTACGTCCGCATGAGCCACGGCCGGTCCTTCTGGCGCTCTGTCATCTTCGGGACCTCAGATGTTCCGGAAGCGGTTGATGGCGTCGATGTGCTGGGCCCGGAGCTCCGGGTTGCTGACGCCCAGGCCCTCCTGCGGGGCAAGGGCGAGGACGCCGACCTTGCCCTGGTGGAGGTTGCGGTGGACGTCGTACGCGGCCTGACCGGTCTCCTCCAGGGAGTAGACCTTCGAGAGCGTCGGGTGGATCTTGCCCTTGGCGATCAGGCGGTTGGCCTCCCACGCCTCGCGGTAGTTGGCGAAGTGCGAGCCGATGATCCGCTTCAGCGACATCCACAGGTAGCGGTTGTCGTACTGGTGCATGTAGCCCGAGGTCGAGGCACAGGTGGTGATGGTGCCGCCCTTGCGGGTGACGTACACGGAGGCGCCGAAGGTCTCGCGGCCCGGGTGCTCGAAGACGATGTCGATGTCCTCGCCGCCGGTCAGCTCACGGATCTTGGAGCCGAAGCGCTTCCACTCGCGCGGGTCCTGGGTGTTCTCGTCCTTCCAGAACTTGTAGCCCTCGGCGTTGCGGTCGATGACCGCGTCGGCGCCCATGGCCCGGCAGATGTCGGCCTTCTCGGGGGAGGAGACGACACAGATCGGGTTGGCGCCGCCGGCCAGGGCGAACTGCGTGGCGTACGAGCCGAGTCCGCCGCTCGCGCCCCAGATGAGGACGTTGTCGCCCTGCTTCATGCCGGCGCCGTTGCGGGAGACCAGCTGGCGGTAGGCGGTGGAGTTGACGAGGCCGGGGGCCGCCGCCTCCTCCCAGCTGAGGTGGCCGGGCTTCGGCATCAGCTGGTTGGACTTGACGAGCGCGATCTCGGCGAGGCCGCCGAAGTTGGTCTCGAAGCCCCAGATGCGCTGCTCGGGGTCGAGCATCGTGTCGTTGTGGCCGTCGGAGGACTCCAGTTCGACCGACAGGCAGTGCGCGACGACCTCGTCGCCGGGCTGCCAGGCGTTGACGCCCGGGCCGGTGCGCAGGACGACGCCCGCGAGGTCGGAGCCGATGACGTGGTACGGCAGGTCGTGGCGCTTGGTGAGCTCGGACAGGCGCCCGTAGCGCTCCAGGAAGCCGAAGGTCGAGACGGGCTCGAAGATCGAGGTCCAGACCGAGTTGTAGTTGACGGAGCTCGCCATGACGGCCACGAGGGCCTCGCCCGGTCCGAGCTCGGGGAGCGCGACGTCGTCGAGGTGGAGCGACTTGCGCGGGTCCTTGTCGCGGCTGGCGAGCCCGGCGAACATCTCCTGCTCGTCCTTGTGGACGGTGACGGCGCGGTACGACTCGGGCAGGGCGATGTTCGCGAAGTCGGCGGACGTGGCGTCCGGCGACTGGATCGCGGCCAGGATTTCCTTCACGGGTTGCCTCCGGCGGTGAGCGTCCTGAGGGAGGGACGCCTGAGGGTTACGGCGGGACGTGCTGCTGTGGAGGTGTGCCGTCGGTTCGGCTCGGTGGTGCGGTGGCGGCGCTGTGTGGTGGAGCGCGGGGTGCCTGTGACGCAGGCGTCCGGGCGCACCGGCCGTCGGCTGGTGGGGACAGCCGGAGCACGAGGTGTGGTCTCTGCGCTCCGGCCGCCCGGACAACATCAACGTATGGCACGCCGTGTCACCTGACAAGGCACTCCGTGCCAACAATTTCACTCAGATGCAATCTGCCCGTCACGGATGAGCGATGATCGATCGAAATGGCCGCTGAGCTGCGGGAACGCAAAGAGGGCCGCCCCCGGAAATCCGGGGGCGGCCCTCCTCGCCGAGCGGGGTCAGGCGCCCTTGAGCGCCTGCTGGATGGTCCGCATGACCTCGTCGAGCGGAGCGTCCGTACGCGCCACGGCGACCACCACGTCGCCCATCGTGGACGCCGTCGCGGCGGCCGGCGGCTCCGGGACGGCCGACTCGGCCGGTACGGCGGCGGTGCCGCTCCCCGCGGGCGCCGGGCGGGCGCCTATGCCCGAGCCGAAGGTCTCCCGGACGATCGCGAAGGCGTGGTCGAGCTGGGCCTCCACGTCACCCTGGCCGCCGGCCCGCAGCCATCGGCGCAGCACGTGGTTGTGGGCGGTGACGACCGCCGACGCGGCCACCTCGGCGAGCAGCGGGTCGTCGTTGCCGTCGTGGTGGTCCCGCTCGTCGAAGTGCCCGAGGAGATAGCGGGTGAAGAGCCGCTCGTAGCGGGCGACCGAGGCGATCTCCCGCTCGCGCAGGGTCGGCACCTCGCGGGTGAGCCGGTAGCGCTCCACGGAGACCGCGGGGGACCCCGCGTACATCTTCATGACTTCCTTGATGCCCCGGCACACCGTGTCGAGCGGGTGCTCGTGCGGCGGCGCGGCGTTCAGCACCGCCTCCGCCCGCACGAGGGTGTCGTCGTGGTCGGGGAAGATCGCCTCTTCCTTGGACCGGAAATGCCGGAAGAACGTCCGCCGCGCGACCCCGGCCGTGGCCGCGATCTCGTCGACGGTCGTCGCCTCGTACCCCTTGGTCGCGAAGAGCTCCATCGCGGCCGCGGCGAGCTCCCGGCGCATCTTGAGCCGCTGCGCGGCGGCACGGGTGCCCGCCGCGCTCTCCGGAGCGTCGGACGGGGACGTGGCACGGGGTGTCTTCGCGGCCTTGGGCATGGTCCGAACGTACTGCATCGGAGTGGGAGTGTGCCCAGGTGGGGGCGGGGAGGCCCCCGGGGCACCGACGGTGCCCGGGGGACTCAGCAGACCGCCCCAGCCGGCGGTGCGGGACTCAGCGTCGGGCATATTCGCGGAAGCCGCGACCCGTCTTGCGGCCCAGGCAGCCGGCCGCCACCAGGTGCTCGAGGAGCGGGGCGGGGGCGAGGCCCGGGTCGCGGAACTCGCGGTGCAGCACCTGCTCGATCGCGAGCGAGACGTCCAGACCGACCACGTCGAGCAGCTCGAACGGGCCCATCGGGTAGCCGCCGCCCAGCTTCATGGCCGCGTCGATGTCGTCCAGGGTCGCGTAGTGCTCCTGGACCATCTTGATCGCGTTGTTCAGGTACGGGAAGAGCAGCGCGTTCACGATGAAGCCGGCGCGGTCGCCGCAGTCCACCGGGTGCTTCCGGATCTTCGCCGTGACCTCGCGGACGGTGGCGTGGACGTCGTCGCCGGTCAGGACCGTGCGGACGATCTCGACCAGCTTCATCGCCGGTGCCGGGTTGAAGAAGTGCATCCCGATGACGTCCTGCGGGCGCGTGGTGGCGCGGGCGCAGGCGATGACCGGCAGCGAGGAGGTCGTGGTGGCCAGCACCGCGCCCGGCTTGCAGATCTTGTCGAGCCGCCCGAACAGCTCCTGCTTGACCGCCAGGTCCTCGGCGACCGCCTCGACGGCCAGGTCGACCTCCGCGAAGGCGTCGAGCGAGCCGGCCGGGGTGATCAGGGCGAGCGTCTCGTCGCGGGCCTCGCCCGTCATCCGGCCCTTGTCGACCGAGCGGCCCAGGGACTTGGCGATCCGGGCCTTGGCGGCGTCCGCCTTCTCCTGGGAGCGGGCGGCGAGCACGACCGCGTACCCGGCCTTCGCGAAGACCTCGGCGATGCCGGAGGCCATGGTGCCCGAGCCGGCGACGCCGACCGAGCGGACCTCGCGGCCGCCGCCGGCCTCGGCGGAGGTGAGCGGGGTCAGCGCGTCGCGGACCACCTCGCCGGAGCCCGGCGCCTCGTACGTGTAGAAGCCGCGGCCCGCCTTGCGGCCGGTCAGACCGGCCTCGCTGAGCTGCTTGAGGATCGGGGCGGGGGCGTGCAGCCGGTCGTGCGAGGCCGCGTACATGGCCTCCAGGACCGTACGGGCGGTGTCGACGCCGATCAGGTCGAGCAGCGCCAGCGGGCCCATCGGCAGGCCGCAGCCCAGCTTCATCGCCGCGTCGATGTCCTCGCGGGAGGCGTACTTGGCCTCGTACATGGCGGCGGCCTGGTTCAGGTAGCCGAAGAGCAGCCCGTCCGCGATGAAGCCGGCCCGGTCGCCGACCGCCACCGGCTCCTTGCCGAGGTCCTGGGCGAGCCGGGTGACGGCGTCCACGGCCTTCGGGTCGGTCAGCACGGAGGAGACCACCTCGACCAGCTTCATGGCCTGGACCGGGGTGAAGAAGTGCAGGCCGAGGACCCGCTCGGGGTGCGCCGAGTCGGCGGCGAGCCGGGTCACGGAGAGGGCGTTGGTGCCGGTGGCCAGGATGGCGTCCGGCCGGACGATCCCGTCAAGGGCCCGGAAGACCTCCTGCTTCGCCTCGTACGACTCGGGCACGACCTCGATCACGAGGTCGGCGTCGGCGGCCGCCTGCAGGTCGGAGAAGGTACGGAAGCGGGCGAGGACGTCCTGCCGCTCCTCCTCGGTGATCCGCTCGCGGGCCACCGCACGGGCGGTGGAGGCCTCCAGGGCGGCGACGGCCTGGGCGGCCGCGGCGTCGCTGATGTCGATGCCGATGACCTCACGGCCGGCCCGGGCGAGGACATCGGCGATGCCCGAGCCCATGGTGCCGAGGCCGACGACGGCGATGGTGGAGAGAGGGGTGTCCATCAGGGGACTCCAGAGGAAGAGTGACGACTGAGGCCAGTGCGCGCGAAAGGGCGCGGGAAAGTGCGAGGGCGGTGCCCGGAAAAGAGGGCGGTGCCCTGAAGGGAGGTGAGACGGACTCTGTCCCGGAGTCACGTCGAAACTGCCGAACCGACCAGCGCACACAACGGCTGCGTCACCAGGCCGTTGTGGAAAGTGCGGGTGGTGCCCGCTCACCTGAGACTAACCGGCCGGTAACGAGCGCGCCAGTCCCGGGAAGTTGGGAAAGTGTGATCTGGATCGCGGATAGGGTTCGGATTCATGGAAATCTCCGAGGACCCGGAATTCTGCTCGATGATCGATCGATTGCGGGACGAGATCGAGAATGACTCCGGAGAAGTCCCGACGGCATTCACGGAACTCTCGGAACTCGCCGCGACAGGGGATCGTGAGGAACTGCACCGCGCCCTCACCGCACCCGGACAGCCGCTCTGGGCCCGGGAGATCGCCGCCTACGCCCTCGGCGTCGCCGGCGACCCCCGTGCCTTCGAGGCCCTCGTGCTCCTCCTCAACCACCGCGACCCGGAGCGCTGCGTCACCGCCGCGCACGCCCTGGTCCGGCTCGGCGACCCGCGCACCGCGCGCGCGGCCGCAGCCCTCGCCACCAACGAACTCCGCGTCGCCTACGCCCTGCTGCCGGTGCGGCTGCTCGCCGAACTCCGCGCACCCGAGTCCGTCCCGGCCCTGGTCACCGTCCTCGGGCGGCGACTTCGGGCCGACGACCCGCACTGGCGGGTCGGCCTCGCCTGCGTCGAGGGCCTGGGCACCCTGGGCGACGCCCGGGCCCGCCCCGCGCTGGAGGCGGCCCTTCCGCACCCCCGGCTCGGCGCCGCGGCCCGGACGTCACTTCAGCGACTCGGCGCCGACCACTGACGCGGGACGCCGACGGGCCGGGACCAGTGTCCCGACCGCCGTGAGAACGGCCGGGAGCGCGGCGAGCGCGAAGCACAGCGGCAGCGGCAGCCGCCCCACCAGGAGGCCCGCACCGGCCGTCGCCGCCGTCGTGCCGGCGTTGAACGCGGTGTTGACCCAGGCACCGGCCCGGGTGCGCCGCTCCTCCCCGACGGACTCGTCGGCCAGGAGATAGGCGCTGGTGAGCGCCGGCGCCACGAAGAGACCGCCGAGCGCCACCCAGCCGACCAGCGCGTACGGATGCGGGGAGAGCCCCGCCACCGCCAGGACCGCACCGAGGCCGAGCGCGAGGGCCGACAGGCGTACGGCGGTGGGGACGCGCCACGGCACGGCGCCGTACGCGAGGCCGCCGACCGCACTGCCCGCCGAGAGGGCCGCCGCCGCCCACGGCACGGCCCCGGGACGGTGGTGTGCGTCGGCGAACGCGATCACGAGCAACTCGACGGCGCCCAGGCACATGCCGACCCCGGCCGCCACGGCCACCGCCCTCGGCAGCCCGGCCCCGGGGCCGCCCCGCCGGCCCGCGGCCGGCTCCGGTGTCCCGGGATCCTGCTGGACGGCCCCGCCCCGCACCACCGGCGAGGTGACGAGCGCGAGCGTGCCGGTCAGGACGAGCCCGGCGCTCACCGCGAGCCCGGCGGGCGCCGACGCGTACCGCACGAGCAGGCCCACCAGCAACGGGCCCGTGACGAAGAGGAGTTCCTCCGCCACCGTGTCCAGGCTGTACGCGCGCCGCAGCAGGTTCCGGTCGGTCAGCATCCCGCTCCACAGCGCCCGCGACACCGGGCCGAGCGGCGGGGGCAGCGCCCCCGCGGCGGCGGCCAGGGCCACGAGGGCGACCAGCGGGGTCGCGGGCCGGGCCGTCGCCACCGCGAGCGCGACGAGCAGCACCGCGGACCCGGCGGCCAGGGGGACGAGCGCGCGGCGCGGCCCGAACCGGTCGACCAGGGCGGCCCGCGCGGGCGACAGCAGGACACCGGTCAGCCCGAACACGGCCATGACCGTGCCGGCCGCGGCGTACGAACCGGTGCCGTCCTTGACGGAGAGGACCAGGGAGAGCGGGGCGACGCCGTAGGACAGCCGCCCCAGGAGGGCCGCACCGAAGGTGCGGCGGGCGTGCGGGGTCCGCAGCACCGCGGCGTACGTGGGCGCGGGGGAGTGGACGGGGGAGATCACGGACATGACGGAGTTCCTCGGAAGAGGCGCCGGGCAGCGGCCTGCGGCGCCCGGGCGTGCGGGGACGGCGGGACACCGCGCCCGGCTGGGCACGGTCGTCGGATCGCCGACTCCTACGCACGGAAGAGGAACATGCGCGTCAACGTAGCAGACGGAGCTCCGCCCCGGCCTCGCCGGTCGCCGCCGTCTGCTCCGGTACCAGCGCGAACGCCTCGATCTCCACGAGCAGTTCCGGACGGACGAGCGCCGACACCTGGACCGCCGAGCTCGCCGGCAGCGGCGCGCCCGCGAAGTGGGCGTCCCGCGCGTCCCGCACCGCCGGGAGGTGGGCCACGTCCGTGACGAAGTACGTCAGCTTCACCACGTCCCCGAAACCCGCGCCGGCCGCCGCGAGGCAGCGCTCCAGGTTCGCGAAGACCTGGTGGGCCTGGGCCGCCGCGTCGCCCTCCCCGACCACGGCGCCGGAGGCGTCCAGGGCGCACTGCCCGGATATCGCGACGAACCGGCCCGTGCCCCACACGACATGGCTGTACTGGGGGCTGGGCGCGAGGCCGTCGGGAGCGGGCACATGGGTCAGGTGGCTCGTCATGCCCCCCATCCTCGCGCACCCCACTGACGGTGCCCGCCACCCCTTTTGCGGGGCGCGGGCACCGGGGGACGGGCGGAAGGGGTCAGCGCACGTGGCCCAGGAGACCGTGGAGGGCGACGCCGGCCCGTTCCGCGCGCACGGCGCCGGCCCGCTTGCCGGCCTTCTCCGGGGCCGTCGGCGCCGCCGCGGTCACCGGCTCCGGCTCGGGCTCGGGGAGCGCGGCGCAGACCGCGTCCACCTCGGTGTCGCCCTCGCCGCGCGGGACCTTGCCCGTGGCCAGGTAGGCGGCCAGGTGCTCGTCGAGGCAGTCGTTCCCGCCGAGGGTGATCCCGTGGTTCCCGCCGCCCTCCTCGACGACGAGGCTGGAGCCGCGCATCAGGCGGTGCAGGGCGACCCCGCCCTCGTAGGGCGTCGCCGCGTCGTCGGTGGCCTGGAAGACGAGGACCGGCGGCACCTGGTCGTTGGTGAGGTCCGGCGGGGTCAGGGAGTCCACCGGCCAGAAGGCGCAGGGCGCGTTGTACCAGGCGTTGTTCCAGGTGGAGAACGGCGCCTTCGCGTGCACGTCCCAGTTGTCCTTGCGCCACACGTTCCAGTCGCGGGGCCAGGCCGCGTCCCGGCACTGCACGCTCGTGTAGACCGAGTAGCCGTTGTCGGCGGCCGCGTCGGCCTCCCCGTACCGCTCGTAGGCCTCCTTCAGCGGCACCGGGTCCGCGTCGTTGACGTACGCGGCGAAGGCGCTCGCGAGGCGGGGCCAGTAGCCGTTGTAGTACCCGCCGGGCAGGAAGGTGTCCTCCAGTTCGGCGGGGCCGACCTTGCCGCCGGCCGGGGTCGTGCGCAGCGCGTCGCGCATCCGGTACCAGGCGGCCTCGACCGCGGCCGGGTCGGTGCCCAGCTCGTACACCGCGTTCTGCTTGGCCACCCAGGCCATGAAGTCCTTGTGCCGGTTGTCGAAGGCGTAGTCCTGCGCGATGTTGTCCTCGTACCAGACGCCGTGCGGGTTGACGACGGAGTCGAGCGCCATCCGCCGCACCCGGTCCGGGTACAGGCGCGCGTAGACGGCGCCCAGGTAGGTGCCGTACGAGTAGCCGAGGTAGTTGATCTTCGGTGCGCCGAGCGCCTGGCGGATCGCGTCCAGGTCCCGGGCGGTGCTGACGGTGTCGATGTACGGCAGCACGTCCGCGTACTTCTTGCCGCAGGCCTCGGCGAAGGACTGCGCCCGCGAGACGGCTGCCCGCTCGGCCGCCGCCCCGGTCGGGACCGAGTCCGGCCGCACCGGTGCGAAGTGGCCGGGCTCGCAGTCGAGCGCGGGCTCGCTCTTGCCGACGCCGCGCGGGTCGAAGCCGATCACGTCGTACTCGGCGGCCACCTTCGGGGGCAGCGAGGCCGCCACGTACCCGGCCATGCCGCGCCCGCTGCCGCCGGGCCCGCCCGGATTCACGAGCAGCGGGCCCTGGAAGGCCTTCGCGGTGTGCGGGACGCGGGTGAGGGCCAGGGTGATCTTCCGCCCGGCCGGGTCGTCGTGGTTGAGCGGCACCTTCAGGGTGGCGCACTGGAGCGTGGGGTACGCCTTCGTGGTGCAGTCGCTCCAGGCGAGCCGGGGGAGCGGTCGGGGGGTCGGTTCGCCGGCGTCGGCGGGGGCGGGCTGCAGGACGGTGACCGTCCCGGCGACCAGCGCTCCAGCGGCGATCAGCATTCCTGCGCGTGGGGTCATAGGGCGTTTGTGTCCCGAACCGGCGCCGAGGGGACCGGTTTCGGCGAGAGTTGACCCGAACGGAGTCGGATCCGACGGCGAGTCAGGCGACCGGTCCGATCATCGGAGCGGCGGGTCAGAGGAGGGTGAGCTGCTCCGGGGCGGCCGCCGTGGCGGGCCGCTCGGGCACGGGGATCCGGCGCGCGGCGCCCCGGTGGGCGGGCCCGATGCCGAACTCGGCCGCCAGCTCGTGCACCTGACGGGTGATCCGGCGCTGGTACCAGGTCGGCGCGTAGGCCCCGTCCGCGTACATCCGCTCGTACCGCCCCACCAGACCCGGGTGGTGCGCGCGCAGCCAGGCCGTGAACCACTCGCGGGCGCCCGGCCGCAGGTGCAGGACGAGCGGGGTGACCGAGCTCGCGCCGGCCTCGGCGATCGCGCGGACGGTCGCGCGCAGCTGCTCGGGCCGGTCGCCGAGGAAGGGCACCACGGGCGCCATCAGGACCCCGCAGTCGATGCCGTGCTCGCCGAGCGTGCGGACCACGTCGAGGCGGCGCTGCGGTGAGGGGGTGCCGGGCTCGATCGTCCGCCAGAGCTCCTGGTCGGTGAAGCCGACGGAGACGGAGATGCCGACCTCGGTGACCCGGGCGGCCTGGGTGAGGAGCTCCAGGTCGCGCAGGATCAGCGTGCCCTTGGTGAGGATCGAGAACGGGTTCGCCCGGTCCCGCAGCGCCGTGAGGATGCCCGGCATGAGGCGGTAGCGGCCCTCGGCGCGCTGGTAGCAGTCGACGTTGGTGCCCATGGCGATGTGCGCGCCCTGCCAGCGGGCGGAGGCGAGCTGCCGGGCGAGCAGCTCCGGGGCGTTGGTCTTGACGACGATCTGGGAGTCGAAGCCGAGGCCGGTGTCGAGGTCGAGATAGCTGTGGGTCTTCCTCGCGAAACAGTAGACGCACGCGTGCGTGCAGCCCCGGTACGGATTGACCGTCCACTCGAACGGCATCCGGGAGGCGCCGGGCACCCGGTTGAGGATCGAGCGGGCCCGGACCTCGTGGAAGGTGATGCCGCGGAACTCGGGGGCGTCGAAGGTGCGGGTGGTCACCGCGTCCGTGCCGAACAGGGCGATGTCGGCGGGGACGGCAGGGGTGTCGCCCAGATTGTCCCAGCGCATGGACGCCTCCTCGATGGCTCTGCCTCGACCGTTCGCTCAGAATAGAACACCTGTTCCCTTGATCGCCGCAACCCGGATTTCGCCCCCCGGAGCCCACGTGGTTCGCTTGGCCCACACCCCTGAGGAATCACGAGCTGGAGGAAGTCAATGGCGCAGGTCGAGGCCACCACGGAACGGATCATCGCCGCGGACGCGGAGACGGTGTTCGACGCGCTGGCCGACTACAGCGGCACGCGCGCGAAGCTGCTCCCCGAGCACTTCAGCGAGTACGAGGTGCGCGAGGGCGGCGACGGCGAGGGCACCCTCGTCCACTGGAAGCTCCAGGCCACGAGCAAGCGCGTCCGCGACTGCCTCCTGGAGGTCAGCGAGCCCACCGACGGACAGCTCGTCGAGAAGGACCGCAACTCCTCCATGGCCACCACCTGGACCGTGACCCCCGCCGGCGAGGGCAAGTCCCGCGCCGTCGTCACCACCGTCTGGAACGGCGCCGGCGGCATCGGCGGCTTCTTCGAGCGGACCTTCGCGCCCAAGGGCCTCGGCCGCATCTACGACGCCGTCCTCGCCAAGCTGGCGGACGAGGTCGAGAAGTAACGCCCGGAGCGTTCACCGATTCGAGTGGATCGCCCGCACCCCCGTACCGGCGCCCCCGCGCGCCGAGGGGGCGCGGGCCTTCTCGTAAACGCGCTGATGAGCGACCCAAGTGCGCCGTGACGCAGGGGTGTTCGTCCCCCGGATCGCCACCGCCCTCCCGTACCGCCCGACTTGCTCCCCCTTCGCGTGCAATGCGAAGAATGGCGCGGCGCAGACGCCGTGACGAGGGGAGTAGACACGTGGGTGCGATCACGATCGTGAAAGACCGTGACGGGGACGCGGAACCGCTCGCCCCGGACGGGCCGGCCACCGACCTCGCGCCACCGCCCGGGCCGGGACCCGCCGCGCTCGATCCCCGCCGCGTCCGGCTCGTCTTCTGCGGCCTCATGCTCGCGCTGCTCCTCGCCGCGCTCGAGCAGATGATCGTCGCCACCGCCCTGCCGAAGATCGTCGGCGAACTCCACGGCCTCGACCGGATGTCCTGGGCGATCACCGCCTACCTGCTGACCTCCACCATCGGCCTCCCGGTCTACGGAAAGCTCGGCGACCTCCTCGGCCGCAAGGGCGTCTTCCTCTTCGCCATCGTCGTCTTCGTCATCGGCTCCGGCCTCGCCGGCTGGTCCCGCACCATGGACCAGCTCATCGCCTTCCGCGCGATCCAGGGCATCGGCGCCGGCGGCCTCATGATCGGCGTCCAGGCGATCATCGCCGACATCGTCCCCGCCCGGGAACGCGGCCGCTACATGGGGCTCATCGGCGCCGCCTTCGGCCTCGCCTCCGTCGCCGGACCCCTGCTCGGCGGCTTCTTCACCGACCACGTCTCCTGGCGCTGGTGCTTCTACTTCAACGTGCCCTTCGGGCTCCTCACCCTCGCCGTCGTCGCCGCCGTCCTCAAGCTCCCGAAACCCGCCGCACGCGCGCGCCTCGACGTGCTCGGCGCGCTGCTCCTCGCCGCCGCCTCCACCTGCCTGGTCCTGCTGACGAGTTGGGGCGGCACCGAGTACGCCTGGGACTCCCGGGTCATCCTCGCCCTCGCCGCCGGAGCCGCCGGCGCGACCGTCCTCTTCCTGGTCGTCGAGCACGTCGCGCCCGAACCGCTCATCCCGCTCCGGCTGTTCCGCGACTCCGTCTTCACCGTCACCGCCCTCGTCGGCGCCGTCATCGGCATCGCGCTCTTCGGCGCCGCCAGCTACCTCCCCAGCTTCCTGCAGATGGTCGAGGGCGCCAGCGCCACCGAGTCCGGCCTGCTGATGCTGCCCCTCATGGGCGGCATCGTCATCGCCTCCGTCGTCTCCGGCCAGCTCATCAGCCGCACCGGCCACTACAAGATCTACCCGGTGATCGGCGCGGCCGTCTCCGCCCTCGGCATGTTTCTGCTCTCCCGCATGGACACCGACACCCCGCGCCTCCAGCACAGCCTCTGGCAGGCCGTCCTCGGCGCCGGCATCGGCCTCGTCATGCCGGTCCTCGTGCTCGCCGTGCAGAACTCCGTACGCCCCGCCGACCTCGGCACCGCCACCAGCGCCCACAACTACTTCCGCCAGATCGGCGGCAGCGTCGGCGCCGCCGTCTTCGGCACGCTCTTCGCCTCCCGGCTCGACGACGCCCTGAGCGACCGGCTCGCGGGCGTCCTCGCCCAGGGCGGCCCCACGCGGCTGCCGCCGGCCGAGTCGATCACCCCGGGGACCGTCCACACCCTGCCGCCCGCCCTGCGCGACGCGTACGTGCAGGCGTACGCGGACGCGATGCCGCGGATCTTCCTCTACCTCGTGCCGGTCCTCGTGCTCGGCCTCGTCCTCGCCTTCTTCCTCAAGGAGAAACCGCTGGTGTCCCACACCCCCGCCACCGAGGCCCCCACCACCCCCGTCCCGCATGCCCGCCACGCGTCCCCGGCCACCGCCCCCGCGTCACCGCACGCCGGGGTGCCCGTCTGCGGCACCGTCCAGCACCACGACGGAAGCCGCGTCCCCCGCGCCGCGCTCACCCTCATCGACGTCCAGGGCCGGCAGATCGGCCGCGGCGCCAGCGGCGAGGACGGCCGGTACGCCCTGAGCGTCCCCGGCGGCGGCGCGTACGTCCTGATCGCCGCGGCCGGCGGGCACCAGCCGCAGGCCGTCTCCGTCACCGTCGGCGACCGGCCCGTGGAGCTCGACGTCGTCCTCGGCGGCGCCGGGCGACTCGCGGGCAGCGTCGTCACCGCCGACGGCACGCCCGTACGGGACGCGGCCGTCACCCTCACCGACGTGCGCGGCGAGGTCGTCGCCTCCACCCGCAGCGGACGCGAGGGCGGCTACGTCATCGGCGAACTGGTCGCGGGCGAGTACACGCTCGCCGCCAGCGCCCCCGCCTTCCGGCCCGCCGCGCTCCCCGTGAGCGTCCAGGCCTCCCGCGAGACCCGCCAGGACATCGAGCTGGCCGGCGGCGCGGTGCTCCGCGGCACCGTGCGGGCCGGGGGAGGGCGCCCCGTGGAGGACGCCCGGGTCACCCTCCTCGACGCCGCGGGCAACGTCGTCGACACCCTCACCACCGGCGCCGACGGAACCTTCCGCTTCGTCGACCTGTCCTCCGGCGAGTACACGGTCATCGCCGCCGGGTACCCGCCCGTCGCCACCGTCCTCCAGGTGGCCGGCGGCGGCCGCACCGAGCGCGACCTCCAGCTCGGCCACGAGGACTGAGCGGTCGTCTCAGGAGGAGGCGGTCGTCGCCTTGCGCAGCGCGCTGATGCAGGTGCCGATCGCCTCTTGGAGGGCTTCGAGGCGCTGGAGCATGTCCGCCTCGTAGATGTCCTCCTCCATCACCTCGTCGAGCGTGAGCTCCTCGAAGACCTTCGTCGCCTTCTGCAGGCTGTTGTAGAACTTGGTCCGCCGCTCCTGGACGCGCAGCGCCGGGTCCTCCTCGACGGCCTTGGCGACGAGGCCCTTCACCGTGTCGTAGGCCTCGCCGGCCCACTCGCCCGCCTCCTCGGAGTCGTCGAGCTCGTCGAGGAGCGACAGGTGCCGCTCGGCCTCGGCCCGCAGCTCGGCCGGCGCCTCCACGGTCTGCCCGGCGGGGGTCCTGATCTGGCCGTTCTCGACGATCTGCCGCACGTACCCGATGCGGTCGGCCGCCTTCGCCTCGTTCGCCACCGCCTTCTTCAGGTCGTCGGTACGGGCGAAGGCGCGGGCCATCTCGGTCTGGAGCGCAGGGTCCTCCTTCATCCGGTCGAGCAGCGCCCCGCGCGCGGCCTCCGCCGTCCCCGGGTCGGCGAGGATCGCCGCCCGCAGCGCCGTCGGGTTCTCCGCGACCTCCAGGGCCTTCGTCGGCCGGATGCCCTCCGCCTCGGCCGCCGCGCTGATCGCCTGGCCGCGCACGGAGGACGCGCTGCTGCGGGAGGCGTAGTACGAGAGCCAGACGTCCGCGTCCGGCAGCTCGATGTCCTCGCCCGGGACCAGGACCTCGAACTGCGGGACGAGACCGTCGTCCGCCGCCATGTCCCAGGCCTTGTAGTAGCGCATGACCCGCTCGGGCGAGCACCCGGCGAGCTCCGCGAAGGCCTTCGCGGAGACCTTCGCCGCCGCCGTCCCCTCGGCGGCCTGCCCGCCGGGCCGGACGCTCCGCGCCACCTTCAGCGCGAAGGCCCAGCCGCCGGTCCGCGCGTAGACCCCGAAGTCCCGGGCGTCACGGACGACGACGGGGTCGTGGTCCCGGGAGTCCTGCACGTCCTCCGTGTCCTGCGCTTCCCGGGGCTCGGGAGCCGACGGCTCCCAGAACTCGGGCTCGGAGATCGCCGAGACCGTCTCGGGCTCGGCGGGGGACGTTTCGGACGGGGTGAAGGCGATGGTCACCGAGGGCTCTCCGGAAGGTCGACAACGACAACTGCGGCCGACAGCCTATACGCACCCCTTGGCAATGTTTCGTCCGATTCGAAGACCGCCGATCGGGTGGTGTGCCGGGCTGCCATTGGTCCACTCCAACGATGGTTATCCACAGGGGTGGTAGGGCGGCTGGGCGGCGCGTACGGTGCCAGGCATGAAGATCCTCATCAGCGCCGACATGGAGGGCGCGACCGGTGTGACCTGGCCCGCCGACGTGCTGCCCGGCACGCCCCAGTGGGAGCGGTGCCGCGCGATGTTCACGTCCGACGTGAACGCCGCCGTGCTCGGCTTCTTCGACGGCGGCGCGGACGAGGTCCTCATCAACGAGGCGCACTGGTCCATGCGGAACCTGCTCCTGGAGCGGCTCGACGAGCGGGCCGAGATGCTCACCGGCAAGCACAAGTCGCTCTCGATGGTCGAGGGCGTGCAGCACGGGGACGTCGACGGCATCGCGTTCGTCGGCTACCACACCGGCGCGGGCACCGAGGGCGTCCTCGCGCACACGTATCTCGCCAACTCGATCACCGGGGTCTGGCTCAACGGCGAGCGGGCGAGCGAGGGCCTGCTCAACGCCCATGTCGTCGCGGAGTACGGCGTGCCCGTCGTCCTCGTCACCGGCGACGACCTGACCTGCGAGGACGCCCTCGGCTACGCGCCCGAGGCGCCCAAGGTCGCCGTCAAGGACCACGTCTCGCGGTACGCGGCGGTGTGCCGCACTCCGGCCCGGACCGCCGCCGACATCCGCGCCGCCGCGAAGACCGGCGCCGCGCTCGCCGTCCGGCACGAGCCGGTCCGGGGCGGCCCCTTCACCGTGGAGCTGGAGTTCGACGCCGAGCACCTGGGCGCCGCCGCCACGGTGGTTCCCGGCGTGGCGCGGAGCGGCGAGCGGCGCGTCGCGTACACCAGCGAGACGATGTACGAGGCAATTCGCACGTTCAAGGCGGTCACGACCATCGTCTCGGCCGCGGTGGAGGAGCAGTATGGCTGAGGAGGTCCGGGGCCCGGACACGACGGCGCTCGACGAGGTGGTCACCTTCACCTCCGAGCTCATCCGCATCGACACCACCAACCGGGGCGGCGGCGACTGCCGCGAGCGGCCGGCCGCCGAGTACGTCGCCGAGCGGCTCGCGGACGCCGGGATCGAACCCACCCTCCTGGAGCGGACCCCCGGCCGCACCAACGTCGTGGCGAGGATCCCCGGCACCGACCCCTCGGCCGAGGCGCTCCTCGTCCACGGCCACCTGGACGTCGTGCCCGCCGACCCCGCCGAATGGACCGTGCACCCCTTCTCCGGCGAGGTCCGCGAGGGGGTCGTGTGGGGGCGCGGCGCCGTCGACATGAAGAACATGGACGCGATGGTCCTGGCCGTCGTCCGCTCCTGGGCCCGCCAGGGCATCCGGCCCCGCCGCGACATCGTCCTCGCCTACACCGCCGACGAGGAGGCCAGCGCCGAGGACGGCTCCGGCTTCCTCGCCGACCGGCACGCGGCCCTCTTCGAGGGGTGCACGGAGGGCATCAGCGAGTCCGGGGCGTTCAGCTTCCACCCGCAGCCCGGCACCACCCTCTACCCGATCGCGGCCGGGGAGCGGGGCACCGCCTGGCTCAAGCTCACCGCCCACGGCCGGGCCGGCCACGGCTCCAAGGTGAACGCGGAGAACGCCGTCACCCGCCTCGCCACCGCCGTCGCCCGGATCGGCACCCACACCTGGCCGGTCCGCCTCACCACGACCGTCCGCGCCGCCCTCAGGGAACTCGCCGCGCTCCACGGCATCGACGCCGACACCGGCCTCCGCGACCTCGACCTCCTCCTCGACAAGCTCGGCCCCGCCGCCGCGCTCGTCGAGCCGACCGTCCGCAACAGCGCCAACCCGACGATGCTGGAGGCCGGCTACAAGGTCAACGTCATCCCGGGCCAGGCCGTCGCCTACATCGACGGGCGGATGCTGCCGGGTACCGAGGAGGAGTTCGCCGCCACCATGGACGAGCTCACCGGGCCCGACGTGGAGTGGGAGTTCCACCACCGCGAGGTGCCCCTGGAGGCCCCGGTCGACTCGCCGACCTTCGCCAAGCTGCGGGCCGCCGTCGAGCGCTTCGACCCGGCCGGGCACGTCGTGCCGTTCACCATGTCCGGCGGCACCGACGCCAAGCAGTTCTCCCGGCTCGGCATCACCGGGTACGGCTTCTCGCCGCTCCGGCTGCCCCCGGACCTCGACTACGGGGCGCTCTTCCACGGCGTCGACGAGCGGGTCCCGGTGGACGCCCTGCACTTCGGCGTCCGCGTGCTCGACCACTATCTGAAGTCCGCGTAGGACATCCGCGCAGGACCGAGGGGGACCGGACCCATGACAGGGGGAGACGAGATGGACACGACCACGGCCGGGTACGGCAGCTGGCCGTCGCCGGTGGACGCCGCGCTCGCCGCGGCGCACGACGGACGGCCCGACTTCCTCGGCGCCGTCGGCGACGAGCTCTGGTGGACCGCGCCCCGCCCCGCCGAGGGCGGCCGCCGCGCCCTCGTCCGGCGGCGCGCCGACGGCACCGAGGAGAGCCTGCTGCCCGCCCCGTGGAACGTGCGGAGCCGCGTGATCGAGTACGGCGGGCAGCCCTGGGCTGCCGTCCCGCGCCCGGCGGACGGCCCGCTCGCCGTCTTCTGCCACTTCCCCGACCAGCGGCTCTACGCCTACGAACCCGACGCCGCGTCCGGCGCGGAGCCGCGGCCGCTCACCCCCCTCTCCGCCGTCGGCGGCGGACTGCGCTGGGTGGACCCGGTGATCCACCCGGAGCGGGGCGAGGTGTGGTGCGTCCTGGAGGAGTTCACCGGCCCCGCGCCCACCGACGTCCGCCGCGTCCTCGCCGCCGTCCCCCTCGACGGCTCCGCCGCCGACGACCGCGCCGCCGTCCGCGAACTCTCCGACGGGCGCCACCGGTTCGTGACCGGACCCCGGCTCTCCCCGGACGGCAGCCGGGCGGCCTGGATCGCCTGGGACCACCCCCGGATGCCCTGGGACGGCACCGAGGTCCAGCTCGCCGACGTCACCCCCGACGGCACCTTCCGCGAGGCCAGGACCGTCGCCGGCGGGACCGCCGAGTCGATCCCGCAGGTCGACTGGGACGCGGCCGGGAGGCTGCTCCTCGTCAGCGACCGCACCGGCTGGTGGAACCTCTACCGCGCGGAGGTCACCCCCGACGGCGGCCTCACCGAACCGGAGGCGCTCTGCCCGCGCGCCGAGGAGTTCGGCGGGCCGCTCTGGCAGATCGGGCTCCGCTGGTTCACGCCCCTGGAGAACGGGCTCATCGCCGTCGTCCACGGCAGGGGGTCCCCCTCCCTCGGGATCCTCGACCCCGAGCGCCGCGAACTCGTCGACGCCGGCGGGCACCGCGTCGAGTGGGCCGCCACCCTCGCCGCGCACGGCACCCGGGTCGTCGGCGTCGCCGCCGGACCGCGCAGCTCGGCCGAGCTCGTCGAGCTCGACACCTGCACCGGCCGCAGCCGCGTGGTCGGCGCCGCGCACACCGACGCCGTCGACCCCGCGTACCTCCCCGAGCCCCGGGTCCGCACCTTCACCGGCCCCGGCGGGCGGGAGATCCACGCGCAGGTCTTCCCGCCCCATCACCCCGGATTCACCGGGCCCGAGGGCGAACTGCCGCCCTACGTGATCTGGGCCCACGGCGGCCCCACCGGGCGCGCGCCGCTCGTCCTCGACCTGGACGTCGCCTACTTCACCTCGCGGGGCATCGGCGTCGCCGAGGTCAACTACGGCGGTTCGACCGGCTACGGCCGGGAGTACCGGGAGCGGCTGCGCGAGCAGTGGGGCGTCGTCGACGTCGAGGACTGCGCCGCCGTCGCGGAGGCGCTCGCCGCCGAGGGCACCGCCGACCCCGCCCGGATCGCGGTACGCGGCGGCAGCGCCGGCGGCTGGACGACCGCCGTGTCCCTCGTCTCCACCGACGTGTACGCCTGCGGCACGATCATCTACCCCGTACTCGACCTGCGGAACTGGGCCACCGACGAGACCCACGACTTCGAGTCCCAGTACCTCCACGGACTGGTCGGACCGCTCGACGAAGTGCCCGCCCGCTACAAGGAGCGCTCGCCGATCGAGCACGTCGACCGCGTCACCGCCCCGTTCCTGCTGCTCCAGGGCCTCGACGACGTCATCTGCCCGCCCGCGCAGGCCGAGCGCCTCCTCGCCCGCGCGGCCGGCCTGGGCGTCCCGCACGCCTACCTCGCCTTCGAGGGGGAAGGGCACGGCTTCCGCAGGGCCGACACGATGATCCGGGCCCTGGAGGCCGAACTCGCCCTGTACGTAAGGACCTTCGGCATCGACCGTACGGACGTACCGGACCTGGAGTACCGCACGTGACCCCGGTGAGTCCTCCGGCCCGGGCCGAACGGCTCGCGCCCGGGGCACGGGTCGCCGTCGTCGCCCCCAGCGGACCCGTCCCCGAGGAACGGCTCACGGCAGGGCTCGACATCCTGCGCGGCTGGGGCCTGGAACCGGTGGTCGCCCCGCACGTCCTGGACACCCACCCCACGCTCGGTCACCTCGCGGGCGCGGACCTGGCACGGGCCCGCGACCTCACCGAGGCCTGGTGCGACCCCACGGTCTCCGCCGTGCTCTGCGCCCGCGGCGGCTTCGGGGCCCAGCGCATGGTCGACCTGGTCGACTGGCAGGCGATACGGGCGGCCGGGCCCAAGGCCTTCGTCGGCTACAGCGACGTCACCGCGCTGCACGAGGCCTTCGCCGTCCGGGCCGGCTTCGCCACCCTGCACGGACCGATGGTCGCCGCCGGCACGTTCCTGTCGGACCCGCGCACCCAGGAGTCGCTGCGGGCCACCCTCTTCGAGCCCGGGACCGTCCTGACGCTCGGCCTGGACACGGCACGGGCCCTGGTGCCGGGCCGCGCGCGGGGCGTGACGCTCGGCGGCTGCGCCAGCCTCCTCGCCGCCGACCTCGGCACCCCGCACGGGCGGACCTCGGCGCGCGGCGGGCTGCTGCTCCTGGAGGACGTGGGGGAGGAGCCGTACCGCCTCGACCGCATCCTCACCCAACTGCTGCGCTCCGGCCTGCTCGACGGGGTCGTGGGCATCGGCCTCGGCTCCTGGGAGGAGTGCGGTCCGTACGAGGAGGTGCGGGCGGTGCTCGCCGACCGGCTCGGCGGCCTCGGGGTGCCGGTCGTGGAGGAGCTGGGCTTCGGGCACAGCACGACAGCGCTCACCCTGCCGCTCGGCCTGCCGGCCGTCCTGGACGCGGACACGTGCACGCTGACACTGGAGGAACCGGCCCTGCGCTGACGGGGGCCGGGGCCTGCTCCGAGGCGCCCCTCGACGACGACCGCGCCCCCGCCCCCAGGGAAGTGGGGCGGGGGCGCGGTCGTCCTGACGGCGTGGTGCCGGCCGGGGTGGTCACCCCACCGTCGCCTCGGCCGCGCCGGCCGCCGGGGACCGGTCCTCGGACACGGACGGCCGCGACACGGCCCGTTCCAGGACGGCGTACGCGACCACCGCGACGACCAGGCCGGTGACCGCGTCGGACAGCTGCGGCGCCCACCAGTGGGCGGCACCGCCGGCCGCCGCGCCGATCGCCCAGGCCACGAAGGCCGTCGGACGGACCGCCACGGTGGGACGCCGGTCCATCGCGCCGCGGCCGCCGCGGGCGAAGAACATGTCGGCGATGAGCACGCCGCCGAGCGGCGGCACGAACACGCTCAGGATGACCAGCCAGCTCAGGAAGTGGTTCCAGACACCCGCGAGCGCGGCCGCCGTACCGATGAGACCGAGGACGATCGTCATCAGGCGCATCGTCGTGCCGGTCAGGTGCGACCAGCCCAGGGCGCCGTTGTACAGACAGTGGCTGCACACGGAACCGAGGTTGACGAAGACGAAGACGGCCGCGATCACGTTCAGGATCCCGGAGTGCTCGCCGGTCAGGATCGGCAGGAAGTCGCCGCCCGTCGTGCCGGCCGAGGCGATGGCGCCCGCGGCGACGACCAGACCACCGGTGACCTGGGCGACGAGGCTCGCGATCGGGAACGCGCTGACGGTCGCGAGGACGGCCTGACGGCCGTTCTTCGACCAGCGGGTGAAGTCCGCGGTCATCGTGCCCGAGTCGGCGAACGTCGCCATGATCGTGGAGACGGCCGCACCGAAGGTGAGCGCGGACGCGCCGCCGACACCCTCGTACGAGAACACGGCACCCAGGTCGTGGTCACGGGCCACGACGACCAGGGCGATGACACCGGCGACGATGAACAGCGGCGCGGCGACCGCGCCCAGCCAGGACAGCGCCTTGATGCCCAGATAGGTCAGGCCTATGAAGCCCAGACCCGCGAGCACGGTGACGACCTGCTCGTGCCAGCCGAACGACGCGTGCAGCGTCGCGCCGGTGGCACCGGTGTTGAACGCGAACCAGCCGACCACGATCGTGGCCAGGAACGCGGAGGCGATGACGTAGCCGCCGCGGCCGAAGGTGCGGGTGGCCTGCAGCGAGAAGCTCTCGCCGGTGGTCCCGGCCCGGTGGCTGAGGATCCCCACGTACAGGAGCATGACGAGGTTGGCCACGAGGATGGCCGCGAGCCCGCGCCAGAAGCCCAGCATGGCGACGACCACGCCGCCGGGGATGGCGTTGGTCAGGATCATCGGGAATCCGAACCAGACGGCCGAGACCGTCAGGAGCGACTTCCGGCGGTCGGCCGGTACCGGGCTGTGCTCGAACTCGTCGTCGAGTTCCCGGTCCGCGGAGGTGTCCGGTTCCGCGGCGGAGCGGTTTGTCTTCATCGTGTCCGGTCTTCCGGGAGGGCTGTCGCGCGTCAGGCGAGAGCGGAGGCGAGGGCGGTGGCAGCCTTGGTGAAGACCTCGGCGGGCGGGTGGGTGATGCCGGCGCCGATCATTCCGATGCCGGCCTCCTTGTGGGCGATGGCCGTGTTGATGATCGGCAGGATCCCGGTGTCGAGGACCTTGCGGACGTCGATGCCGGTGGGCAGACCCTGGAAGTCGAGGGCCGGGATCGTGACGTTGGGGTTCTGCGCCGTGGTGATCTCGCCCATGTCGCGGGTGTAGCCCATGGCCTCGGCCACGGTGCCGCCGACCAGCGCGACGATGGCGGGCGCCGCCGACATCGCGAAGCCGCCGAAGCCGTACGTCTCGGTGATCGCGCTGTCGCCGATGTCGAGGCCGGAGTCCTCCGGCTTGTAACCGGCGAACATGGGGCCGATCACCTTCTGCGCGGGACCGGTGAACCACTGTCCGGGCAGGCCGGCGACGCGGATGCCGAACTCGACGCCGTTGCGGGCCATCGTGGTGACGATCGTGGAGTCCGCCACGCCGTTGGCGGCGTCGAGCGCGGCCTTGGCCATCGCCATCCACGTCGGTCCCGAGAAGTAGTCGGAGGACGCGACGAAGTCGAAGACCTCCTTCTTCTGCTCGGTCGTGAACGACGACCGGAGCAGACCCGGCGCGAGCGCCTGGAAGAGCAGCAGGGTGCCGGCGCCGTTGCGGTTGTGGCACTCGTCGCCCATGTGGAGGGCCTGGGACAGCAGCAGGCGCAGGTCGACGGGGCCGGTGAACTCCACGGCCTCCTTGAGCATCGGGCCGAATACGTCCCGCATCCAGACCAGGCGGTCGATGACGCTCTGGTCGTTGGCGCCCATCCGCAGGATCTTCGCCATCTGCTCGGACAGGTTGGTGTACGCGATGTTGCCGTGCGTCTCGTTCTTCACGATGTGCACGTACATCGAGGCGGAGGTGACGCCGGCCATCGAGCCGACCGAGTCCGCCTCGTGGCACGGCTTGAAGGTGATCCGGCCGGAGGCGGCGACCTCGGCGGCCTCGTCGAGGTCCTTCGCCAGGCCCTCGAAGACGATCGCGCCGGTGACGGCGCCCTTCATCGGGCCGTTCATGTCCTCCCAGGCGATGGGCGGGCCCGAGTGGAGGATCGTGGTCGGGGTCATGCCGGGGACGACGTCGAGGGCGCGGCCGAAGCCGATCAGCATCGGGCGGGCGGCCATGATGCGCTCGACGGCCTCGGCGTTGGCGGCCTCGATCCGCGCGGCGAGCTCGGGGCGCTCCAGCGCGTCGAGGGCGCGGGCCGCCTCCGCGTTGCCGCCGCCCGGCGGCGTCCAGTCCAGGGTGGAGACCTTGGCGTTCTGGGCCTTGAGGTCGGCGTCGAACATGGCGAGGCCGACGTTGACGACGCTCAGGTCGGAAGCGAACAGCCGTGCTGCCGGGGTGAGTTCGGTGTTCTCGGTGCTCATGCCTGTGCCTTCTTCGCGATCTCACGGGCGAACCGGCCCGTCTCGGTGGAGCTGAGGGTGACGGTGACGCCGGCCGCGCGCAGGGCGGCGCTCTGGGCGGCGACGGAGGGGGTGTCCAGGTCGGTGCCGAGGACGTAGGCGACGATCTCCAGGTGGCGGCCGGCGTCCTTCGCGACGCGCAGGGCCTCCTCGATGGCGGGGAGGGTGGTGCCGACCGGGTCCTCGTGGGAGCCGAAGCCGAGGACGAAGTCCATGACGATCGCGGCGACCTCGGGGTCCTTGGCCTCCTCGACGATGCGCTCGATGCGCAGGGCCGGGTCGATCATCGGGTGCGGACGGCCGTTGGTGAAGTCGTCGTCGCCGAAGTCGAGGAAGGTGTGGCCGCGCGAGGCGGAGCCGGCCAGGAGGCGGAAGTCGGCGTTCTTCTGGATGTTGGACCAGACGGCGAGCCCGGCGTCGCGCACGGCGTACATGGTCTCGTCGCAGAGGGTGCCGCCGCAGAACAGGCCGCGCACGTACTTCTGGCCCTCGGCCAGGCGGGAGACGACGGCCTCGGCGGCGACCTCCGCCTCGAACTCCTCGACGGCGGAGCCCTCGACGCCGGCGAGCTCGACGGCCTTGCGGGCGGCCTGGAGGCTGCCGGCGGCGAAGTGGCCGCCGGCGGCGGTGACCGCCTCCTCGGAGCCGTCGATGAACCAGACGACGACCGGCTTGCCCGCGGCGGCGACCTCGGCGAGGACCTTCTTCTCGACGGAGGCGGCCGGCGGCTTGGAGACCAGGACGATGACGTCGGTGGCCGGGTCCGCGGCGAGCGCGCGGATGCCGTCGACCATCATGATGCCGCCGACCTGCTCGGAGAGGTCGCGGCCGCCGGTGCCGATGAGCTGCGAGATGCCGCCGCCCAGGGCGTGGACGCGGACGGAGACCTCCTGCGAGCCGGTGCCGGAGGCGGCGACGATGCCGATCGAGCCCGGGCGGACCTTGTTGCCGAAGCAGAGCGCGACGTTGTTGATGATCGCGGTGCCGCAGTCCGGGCCCATCATGAACAGGCCCTTGTCATGGGCGAGGTTCTTGAGCGCGATCTCGTCCTCGACGGCGACGTTGTCGCTGAACATCATCACGTGCAGACCGCTCTCGAGGGCCTTGCGGGCCTCGCGGGCGGCGTAGGCGCCGTTGACGGCGACGACCGCGAGGTTGGCGCCGTCGATGCCCGCGGCGGCGGAGGCGATGGTCCGGTAGGTGACCTCGCCGCCGCCGGCGGAAGCGGGGGCCTTGCGGGTGAGGAGGCCCTCGATCTCCGCGAGGAGCGCCTCGGTGTCGGCGCCGTCCTCCGCCACCAGGACGATCATGAGGTCGCCGCTCTCGGCGGCCCGCAGCTCGTCGGTGAGCAGACCCAGGTTCTCAAGGACCCCCTTGTTCATCTCGGTGCCCATGGCGGTGAACGCCTGGTCCACCCCGTCCAGGCCGTTGGCCCTGGTCGAGACGGACATGAGGGACACGGAGTCGAAATAGGTGTTCTTCCGTACGACTGCTGTGATGCTCACAGCGGACCTCGCAGTTCTTCTTCCAGACGGAGTCCGGCCGCCAGGCCGGACAGGGTGTCGCCGCCCGAGGTGTGGCCGATGGCCAGCACCTTCCGGACGGGAACGATCAGGTCCCGCGCCGGGCGGCGTTCCGCCAGCAGACGCAGGAGGTCGAGGAGTTCGGCCCTGGCCCGGCCGTCGGCCGCCTCGCTCACCGTGGCGAGACCGAGGTCCGTGGTGCGGCCGCCGTGCCCGGCCAGGACGTCCCGCAGGACGGGCGGGAAACCGGCGAGCCGGCTGCCCGGCAGGGCGGCGAGCAGGGCGAGGCCGGTGAGGAAGTCGTCGCCGGCGGGGGTCAGTCCGGGGCCCAGGCCGAGCAGGGCGAGGACGCCGCGCCGCGTCCCGTCGGCGTCGCCGGCCCGTACGGCCTCGACCAGCGTCGTACGCCCCTCGTCGAGGGCGCGGGCGACGGCGGTCTCCATCGGCCCGGCGCCGGGGGCCGCGCCGAGCATGCCGCCGGGCGGTCCGTACGCGCGGCAGAGCCGGTCGAGGAGGGTGGCGGCGGCGGCGAGTCCGCCGGGCGGGAGGTCGGCGAGGGAGGGCGTGACGGCGCGCCAGGGGCGGGCCTCCGCGGTGGTGACGCGGAGTGGGGGGTGGGGGTGCGGACGGTCGAGGGTGACGCTCCCGTGCCCGAAGGCGACGCTCCGGCCGGCCTCGACGCCGCGCCCCGTCCAGGCGGCGAGGCCGGTGACCAGGGTCCGGGGCGCGTCACCGCCGTCGCGTGCGGCGAGGGCGATGAGCATGCCGTCCGGGGTCAGCAGGTTGACCACCCGGGTGAAGACCGAGTGGACCGAACCGCTGCCGGAAAGTCCCCGCAGGTGGTCGAGCAGCAGCGCGTCGCCGGATCGGGTACGGAGCCGGTCGGGCGTCCGGGCGTCGTGGGGCGTCCGGACGTCGTGGGGCGTCCCGGCGTCGCCGGACCCGGGCCGAGCGTCGCCGGCATGGCTGTGGCACCTCACCGTGCTCTCCTCGTCGCCGTACGTCGGTGACCGCTCCTGCCCCCTTCCGGTCATCCAATATTGGTATACCATTCTGGGTCTCATAAGCGAACACAAGCACCGCAAGGGAAATCGCATGCGCATCGTCGTCGCTCTCGGAGGAAACGCACTCGCCCGCCGCGGGGAGCCGATGACGGCCGACCGCCTGCGCGCCAACGTCCGGGGCGCCTGCCAGGCCCTGGCCGGTCTGGCGCGCGAGCACGAGGTCGTCATCACCCACGGCAACGGCCCCCAGGTCGGCCTCCTCGCCCTCCAGAACCTCGCCCACCAGGACGTCGCGGCCTACCCGCTGGACATCCTCGGCGCGGAGACCCAGGGCATGATCGGCTACGTCATCCAGCAGGAGCTCTCCAACGCCCTGGCCGGCGAGCGCGAGGTGGCGGCCGTCCTCACCACGACCGAGGTCGACGAGGCCGACCCGGCCTTCGAGCGCCCCACCAAGCTGATCGGCCCCACCTACTCGGCGCAGGACGCCGCCGAGGCCGCGGCCGAGTACCGCTGGACGATCGCCCGCGACGGCGGCGCGTTCCGCCGGGTCGTCCCGTCGCCCGAGCCGCTGCGCATCATGCAGGCGCCGCTGGTCGGCACGCTCCTCGACAACGGCACGCTGGTCGTCTGCGTGGGCGGCGGCGGTGTGCCGGTGCGCACCGACTCCAAGGGCCGCCAGATCGGCATGCAGGCCGTCGTCGACAAGGACGCGGCGAGCGCGGCGCTCGCCGCCGACCTGAAGGCGGACATGCTGATCATGCTCACGGACGGCGACTTCGTGAGCCAGAACTGGGGCACGCCCGAGCAGCGGGACATCCTCACCGCGTCCCCGGAGGGCCTGGCCGAGCTCGCCTTCGCCGAGGGCTCGATGAAGCCCAAGGTCGACGCCGCCATCCGCGTCGCCCGGGCCGGCGGCCGCACCCTCATCGGTCCCCTGGAGCGCCTCGACGACCTGATGGCGCGCCGCGTCGGCACGGAGATCCGCGCCGACGTCCCCGGCGGTGTGGTGTACGTGGGGGAGTGACGGCCGTCAGCGCGGCCCGGGCGCCAATTCGGTATACCGTTTGATCATGGGTCGTGGCGGCGACCCGCCGCCACGGCGCCGGCGCCCTACTCCGTCGCGGTCCTGCGCTGGTGCGCGGCGACCTCGTCGCGGCTGGTCTCCAGGTGGCGCAGGGCCACCTTCTCGACGCGCTCCACGTCCCGTGCCTCGATCGCCCGGTACAGCTCCGCGTGCTCCTCGGCCACCACGGAGAGGTCGTCGTGCTGTGCGAGCAGCCAGCGCATCCGGCTGCGCAGCGTCGCGTTGAGCTCGTTGAGCAGGGCGTTGTCGGCGAGCTCCGTCACGGTCTCGTGGAAGTCGGCGGCCGCCCGTCGGGCGGCCTGGCCGTCGCCGGCCGCCGCCGCCGCCAGCTCGGCGTCGAGGTCGGCGCGGAGCTTGGCGAGCCCCGCCCGGGTGCGGCGCTGCGCGGCGAGCCGGAAGCCGAGGATCTCCAGGGCGGACCGCACCTCGCCGAGGTCCGAGATGTCGGACGCCGTGAACTCGCGGACCACCGCCCAGGTGCGCGGGCGCGGCGTCACCAGGCCCTCCGCGACCAGGTCCCGCAGGGCGTCGCGGACGGGCAGCCGGCTCACGTCGAGCTCGGCCGCGATCTCGCGCTCCACCAGCCTGCTGCCGGGGGCCCGGGTCCCGTCGATGATCTGATCGCGCAGTGCGCGCGTCACCCGCTCCGATTCGGGTCTGAATTCCTCAGCGCCTGTCATGCCCGCCATTCTCCCATCGAGGGCCGGGTGGTGATCCGCGGACCCGGCGGCGGGTGCGGGCCGGGCCGCCTTCACCTGCCTTTTGTCAAGGAAGCCCGCGGTTTCAGCCCAAGGGAATCAATCGCTTGGATCGGAGTCGTGCAGCGGCGGAGTCCTCGTCTAACGGTTCTGAAGATGGGTCAGTTCCGGCAGTCAGTCGCAGTAGCGTGTTTTGCGTGAAGATCACCGTGCCGGTGAAGTCGCTGCCTGTGTCCGCGTATGACACGGACGCGTTGGCGGCGACCCTGCGTGCCTGCAATCGGGGCGCAGGCGGCGGTGCGGGTGGTGAAGAAGGTGTGCGACGCCTACGCCGCCCTGAAGGGCAACATCAAGGCCGGGAACCTCGGCCGGGAGGGTTCGAAGCGCCGTCTGCGGGCGGAGTCGAAGCCGATCGTCTTCCGTGAGGACGCGGCGCAGCCGTTCGACGACCGGATCCTGACGTGGAACCCCGACGCCCGTACCGTGTCGATCTGGACCGTGGCCGGGCGGCTCAAGCACCTCCCGTTCGTCTGCTCCGACGAGGCGATGGTGCTCCTGGCCTCCCGCAAGGGGGAGTCGGACC
The DNA here is from genome assembly GCF_014203895.1 of Streptomyces nymphaeiformis. Taxonomy (GTDB): domain Bacteria; phylum Actinomycetota; class Actinomycetes; order Streptomycetales; family Streptomycetaceae; genus Streptomyces; species Streptomyces nymphaeiformis. The sequence continues at coordinate 222,247 of NZ_JACHJY010000008.1, forward strand.
TGGTGCTGCGGGACGGCATGTTCTTCCTGATCGCCACCGTCGACCTGCCCGAGCCCGAGGTGTTCGAGCCGGACGGCTTCCTCGGCGTGGACCTGGGCATCGTCAACATCGCCACCACCAGCGACGGCGAGATCCTCGCCGGCCGCGCGCTGAACCGCTACCGCGAGCGCCACCGTGACCTGCGGCGCAAGTTGCAGAAGAAGCACACCAAGTCCGCCAAGCGGGCCCTGAAGCGTGTCCGCCGCCGGGAGGCGCGGCACGCCGCGAACACCAACCACATCATCGCCAAACGACTCGTCGCCACCGCTGAACGCACCTCGCGCGGGATCGCCCTGGAAGACCTCTCGGGCATCCGGCAGAGGGTCACGGCCAAGAAGGACCAGCGGGCACGACTGCACTCCTGGGCGTTCGCCCAGCTCGGCCGGTTCGTCGAGTACAAGGCCCGCCGGGAGGGGGTGCCCGTGGTCTTCGCGGACCCGCGCAACACCTCCCGGCAGTGCTCGGAGTGCAAGCACACCCCTCGCACGAACAGGGTGACCCAGGCACGGTTCGTCTGCCGGTCCTGCGGGGCCGTCCTGCACGCGGACCACAACGGCTCCCGCAACATCGCCCACCGGGGCGAGGCTGTGTGGAAGCGGGGCGCGGTCAGCCGCCCCAGAACCAGCCCACGCTGATTCCGGACGCAGGGGACCACGCGGCAGCCGGCCGCGCTCCACTTGCAATCACGGCCTCCCGGCCGGGCCGACAAGCCCGGTCCTTCAGGGCCGAGAAGTCGACTGAAACTCCGTCAATATCCTTCGCCCAGGGCATTGACGAGCTTATGGCACGTGTCACGGCATGGGTGTTGCCCGGGTTCCTATCGGTCAGTAGGAACCGGTGGGTCTCTCGACGTCGTCCTCAGCCCCCCCGCGGCTCCCGCCGGTACGGCAACTGGCTGATCCCGACGAGCCATTCGGAGTCCTCGCTCGCCGGGACGATCGGACTCCCCGACCCCCGGCCCTACGACACCCCCGGCACCTACCTCGGCTGGACCAGCGCCCCGCTCACCGCGCCCGCGGACCTCGTCGGCGCGCCGAGGGCGACCCTCAGGGTCGTCTCCCCGGCGACCGAACGCGTCCAGGACTCCGGCGACGCCGCCGACAAGCTCGTCCTCTTCGCGAAGCTCTACGACGTCGCGCCCGACGGGACGAAGACCCTGATCAACCGGCTGGTCGCGCCGGTGCGCGTACCGGACGTCACCCAGCCCTTCACCGTCGAGCTGCCGGGCATCGTCCACCGGTACGAGACGGGCCACCGGCTGGAGTTCGTCGTCGCCGCGAGCGACACCGCGTACTCCGGCAACCGCGGCATCAAGCCGGTGACCGTCGTCAGCGACCCCGAGGACACCGGGTCCACGGGGACGCTGTCCCTGCCCCTGGTCGAGGGCAGGGTCGGTCAGAGCGCCGCGTACCCCGGGCGGACGACCTCGTCGATCAGCCGCTGCCGCTCCGGCAGCGGCAGGAAGGCGGCCTCCAGGGCGGCGACCGTGAACTCCTCGAAGACCTCCGGGCCGTACCCGAACGCGTCCACCATGTGCTGGAACTCCTCGCTCATGGTGGTGCCGGAGACCAGCCGGTTGTCGGTGTTCAGCGTGATGCGGAAGCCGAGGCGGCGCAGCTCGTCGATCGGGTGCGAGGCGTAGTCCTTCGCGGCGCCCGTCTGGAGGTTGGAGGTCGGGCAGACCTCCAGGGCGATGCGGTTGTCCCGGACGTACGAGGCGAGCCGGCCCAGCGTGCCGTCCTCGGCGATGTCGTCCGTGATCCGCACGCCGTGGCCGATCCGCTCGGTGCCGCACACCTGCACGGCCTCGTGGATCGACTCCGCGCCGACGGCCTCGCCGGCGTGGATCGTGTAGTGGCAGTTCTCCCGCTTCAGGTGCTGGAAGGCGGGGAGGTGGCGGGCCGGCGGGTTGCCGATCTCGCCGCCGGCTATGTCGAAGCCCGCCACGCCGTTGTCCCGGTGCGCGACCGTGAGCTGCGCGATCTCCAGGGAGCGGTCGGTGTGGCGCATGCCGGTGAGCAGCGTGCGGACGGTGATCCGGCCGCCGGCGCGGCGCTCGCCCTCGCGGAAGCCGTCGTTCACCGCCTCGACGACCTCGTCGAGGGTGAGACCGCCCTCCAGGTGCTGCTCGGGGGCGTAGCGGATCTCGGCGTAGACGACGCCGTCCGCCGCCAGGTCCTCGGCGCACTCGGCCGCGATGCGCGCGAGCGCCTCGCGGGTCTGCATGACCGCGCAGGTGTGGGCGAAGGTCTCCAGGTAGCGCTCCAGCGAACCGGAGTCCGCGGCGTCCCGGAACCAGACCGCGAGCTCGGCCGGGTCCTCGGTCGGCAGCGCGGTGTAACCGCACTCCCGCGCCAGCTCGACGATGGTCGCGGGGCGCAGCCCGCCGTCGAGGTGGTCGTGGAGGACGGCCTTGGGGGCCCGGCGGATCCACTCGGAGACGGTGGCGGCGGCGGGCGTGGCAGGGTTGTCAGACAAGTGCATGGCGGGGAAGTGTACGCCACGGGCGGGGCGGGTGCTGTGACGGCCGTGACAGGGGGCTGGGCCGGGTCGGGGACGCGGGTCGGGGACGTGGGCCGGGCTGGGCCGGGTCGGGGACGCGGGTCGGGGACGTGGGCCGGGCTGGGTCGGGTCGGGGACGCGGGCCGGGGACGTGGGCCGGGCCGGGGTCGGACCGGGGACGCGGGTCGGGGGCCTCGGCGGGCTCCCGGGGGGCCTGGTCCGCCCGCGCCGGGCGTTCCTGCGGGTGTTCCGCGCCCGGCGTTCAGCGTCTGGCGTTCCCGCGCCCGGAGCCCCGCGCCCGGCGTTCGGCGCCCGGCGTCCCGCGTCCGGCGCTCCCACGCCCAGTGCTCCCGCGCCCGGCGTTTCCGCCCCCGGCGCGACCGCGCCCCCCCGCTCAGTGCGACTGCAGCACCGGCAGTGGGACCGTGCCCGTCGGGAGCATGTGCTTGGCGGCCAGGATCGGGGTCTCGCCGACCCGGACGACCTGGGTGACGAGGACCGCGGGGGTGTCCGCCGGACGGTCCAGCTGTTCGCCGCGCCGCCGTCCGAGGAGCGTCGCCGTGATGCCGCTGTGCGCGTTCAGCGACGTCTCCCGCGAGGCCTCGACGAGGACCGCGAGCATCGAGACCGCGGCCCCGGCGCCCGTCTCCCGCAGGGCCCGCGCGAACTCCGGGTGCACCCGGTCGAGCAGTCCGTCGGGCGCGGCCCACTCGTGGCTCAGCGCCGCCGCCGTGCCCTCGCCGGTGAGGAGGGACTCCCAGAACCGCAGCTCGGCGCGGGCCGGCGCGAGGAGGTGCTGGGTGGTGAAGTCGGTCGGCTCCTCGACGGTCCTGAGCAGCGCCCGCACCCGCAGCGGCGCGCCCGCGCCGATCAGCTCCTCCAGCGGCTGGACGTGCTCGAAGCCGCGCCGGGGCGGGCGGTCGTTGACCGTACGGCCCACCCCGCGCCGTACCGTGAGGACGCCGTCCTCCTGGAGCAGCAGCAGTGCCTCCCGCAGGGCCGGCCGGCTGACGCCCAGCTCGGCGGCGAGCTTCGGCTCGGAGGGGAGGGTGGAGCCCGGCGGGTACGTGCCGTCGTGGACGGCGTCCGCGATCCGCTCGTAGAGCGCCACGACCGGTCGCCGCCGCTGTCCGCTGACCGCCACGGCCCCTCCTCGTCTCGTCCCCGGCCGGTTCTTCGCCGGTCCTCGCACCACGGTAGTCGGCCCACGTTGTCTGACAAGTCACCCGTACGGCCCTGCTCGCCGTCACGGGGAGGCCCCGCGCGTCCCATTCTGGTGCCACGGCTGTGGCCGGGTACGACAGACGGCACGACGGAGGAGAGGGCCGGGCATGAGTCCCAAGCAGACGCCACGGACATCGGGCGGGGGCACGTCCCGGCTGGCCGGAGCCTTCACCCCGGGGCGGATCGCGATGATCGTGGTCGCCGTCCTCACCCTGGTCTTCATCTTCGAGAACACCCGCGAGGTCAGGATCCGCCTGCTGATCCCCGAGGTCACGATGCCGCTGTACGTGGCGCTGCTCGTGACCGCCCTCCTCGGCGCCGCGTGCGGCTACTACGTCGCGGCCCGGAGGCGGAAGTGAGGCGGGCCACCGCCGTCGGCGTCGGTGCGCTCCTGGCGCTCGCGGCCGTCGCCGCCTCCTCGGTGGAGGACGCCGCCGCACCCGGCGACGAGGCCGGGACGCGGCCGATGCCGGATTTCCTCGGCCGGGGCCTGTGGCGGGTCTTCACCCACCTGGACCGCCGGACCCGGCTCGACGTCCACGACGTGAGCGGCCGCGACCGGCGGGTGCTCTGGCCGCCGCGCTGGGAGGTCTGCACCCAGTACCCGGCGGCGGGCACCGTCCTCGACCGGCGGACCACGGTCATGATCGGAGTCGTACGGAAGGGGGAGACCTGCCCGCCCCGTGTCCGCGACGCCCGCCGCTGAGGTGCTCCGGCACCGCATAGCCTGGCCGTATGTCCGACGACTCCGCTACGTACCTCGCCAGCGGGCCCCGCGTGGGCCTGCGTCCGTTCTCCCCGGGCGACGCCGAGGAGTTCACCGCCCGCGCCCGCGAGAGCCGGGAGCTCCACCGGCCCTGGCTCTTCCCGCCGTGCACGACCGAGGCGTACGCCGCGTACGCGGGCGCGCTGACGGGCGACCCGGCGCGCGCGGGCTTCCTGGTGTGCGAGCACGCCGACGGCGGTGCGGTCGCCGGCTTCGTCAACATCAACAACATCGTCCGCGGCGCCTTCCGCAGCGGCGCCCTCGGCTACGGCGCCTTCGCGCACGCCGCCGGACGCGGACTGCTCACCGAGGCCCTCGGGTTGGTCATGGACCATGCCTTCGGGCCCCTGGAGCTGCACCGCCTGGAGGCGAACATCCAGCCCGGGAACGCCGCCTCCCGCGCCCTCGTCCGCCGCGCCGGCTTCCGCCTGGAGGGCTTCTCGCCCGCGATGCTGCACATCGACGGTGCCTGGCGGGACCACGAGCGCTGGGCGATCACGGCCTCGGACTAGCGCTTGCGGTTGATCTTCATCGTGTCGAGGTCCGTCACCGTCGAGCGCAGCGCCTTGTACCCGTGGCCCAGCTCCTTGAGCGCGGTCTCCACCCGGTCCTCCGCGATCGCGCCCGCCATCTCCTCGCCGTCCTCGGCGTCCGAGACGACGACCAGGCGGTACGAGAAGGCCTTCAGCGTCCGGTCGTAGGCCAGCGAGCCCTCCTCCGTGAACTGCATCGCCGCCATCCCGTGGTCGTCCGCCTCGGCGAGCAGCCGCGACCGGCTCTCCTCCGACAGACCGTCGAACGTGCCGCGCACGATGACCCGGTAGGTGTGCTGCGTACCCATTCCTCGTACTCCCTGTGCCCCTGCTCCCCGGCCGCCACGGCGGCGGTCCGACCCTGCACACTACGGCGACGGGCCGTGCCGCCGCCGGGAATATCCGGGCCCGCGGCCAGCGGGTCCTTTGCCGAAGCCTGACCGAAGCCTGACGTGGAGAGCCCCTGGTCAGGACCGGCTCCGGCGTGTTCCATGGATCGATGACGACCGTACGACGTGCCGTACTGACGCTGCCCGCGGCCCCGTTGGGCCCGGACAACCCCCTCCCCGCACTGCGGGCCCCCGCCGGCGCCGGGGCCCACGCGGTCGACGCGCGGACCCTCGCGGAGCTCCCGCGCGACATGGCCCGGGGCCTCGGACGGGCGCCCCTGCGCAGCCTGCTCCCCACCCCCGTGCGCGACGGCTACGGCCGCGACCGCACCCCCGCGGACCTCGACACGATCGTGATCGAGAACGACCGGCTCCGGGTGACCGTCCTCCCCGGCCTCGGCGGTCGCGTCCACTCCCTGCACCACAAGCCCACCGGACGCGAACTCCTCTACCGCAACCCGGTCCTCCAGCCCGCCGCCTTCGCCCTCAACGGCGCCTGGTTCTCCGGCGGCATCGAGTGGAACATCGGGGCCACCGGCCACACCACCCTCTCCTGCTCGCCCCTCCACGCGGCGACCGTCCGCGCCCCCGACGGCGGCCCGATGCTCCGCCTCTGGGAGTGGGAGCGCCTGCGCGACCTGCCCTTCCAGGTCGACCTGTGGCTGCCGGAGGGCTCCGACTTCCTGTACGTCGGCGTCCGCGTCCGCAATCCCCACGAGCGGACCGCCCCCGCCTACTGGTGGTCCAACACCGCCGTCCCCGAGGAGCGCAGGGTCCTCGCGCCCGCCGACGCGGCCTGGCACCACGGCTACGACCGCGGCCTGAACCGCCTCCCCGTGCCCCTCACGGAGGACGGCACCGACCGCTCGTACCCGCTGAACGGCGCCCACGCCGCCGACTACTTCTACGACCTGCCGGACGGGCAGCGCCGCTGGATCGCCGCGCTCGACGCCGACGGCCACGGACTCGTCCAGACCTCCACCGACGCGCTGCGCGGCCGCAAGCTCTTCCTGTGGGGCACCGAGCGCGGCGGCCGGCGCTGGCAGGAGTGGCTGACCGAACCCGGCACCCCCGGCTACGCCGAGATCCAGGCCGGACTCGCCCGCACCCAGCTGGAGCACCTGGAGCTCGCGGGCGAAGCGGAGTTCAGCTGGCTGGAGGCGTACGGACCGCTCGCCGCCGACCCCGCCACGGCGCTCGGCGACGACTGGGCCGCCGCCCGCGTGGACGTCGAGCACCGACTGGAGACGGCGCTGCCCCGCGCCGCGGTCGACGCGGCGTACACCGCCTGGCGGGAGGGCGCCGCGGACGCCGAACCGGAGTCCGTCCTCGCCGTCGGCTCCGGCTGGGGAGCCCTCGAAGTCCTGCGCGGGGGACACGTGTTGCCCGGTACGCCCTTCCCCGAGTCGACGCTGGGGCCCGACCAGGAACCCTGGCGGGAGCTCCTGCGCACCGGCGTCCTGCCGCCCCCGGCGAAGGGCGCGGGACCCGGTGCGCCGCTGGTCGCCGCCCCCTGGCGGGACATGCTGGAGACCGCACCCGCCGACCCGTCCACCGAGTACCACCTCGGCATCGCCCAGTGGCACGCCGGAGACCGCGCCCAGGCGGTACGGAGCTGGGAGCGCGGACTCCACCGGGCCGAGGTGCGCTGGCCCCTGCTGTACTGCCTGGCCGTCGCCGACTGGGAGGACGGGCATCCGCAGCGGGCCGCCGAACGGTTCGCCGAGGCCTTCGCCGAGCATGCGGGCCACGGGGACCACGAAGGGGACGAGGCCGTGGCCGCCGCCCTCGGCCGTGAGGCCGTGGCGGCGCTGCTCGCCACGGGCCGCCCCGGCCGGGCCCGGGAGCTGTGGGCCCGGCTGTCCGGAGAGGTCCGGGGGAGGGGCGCCTTCCGTCTCCTGGAGATCCGGATCCTGCTCGCCGAGGGGCGGACGGGCGAGGCCCGCGCCGTCTTCGACGAGGGCTTCGAGGTCGCGGACCTGAGCGAGGGAACGGAGGTCCTCGGCGAGCTCTGGGCGGAGCTCACCGACGAACCCCTGCCGGACGCCTACGAGTTCAGGATGCGGCCGAGCTGAGGCGCGCGGGCGGACCCGCCGGGGAGCGCGGGCCCGCCGCGTCCGCCCGGGGATACGGGTCTGCCGTGCCCGCCCGGGGATGCGGGTCCGCGGCGGCTGCCCGGGAGGACGCGCCCGCCACGCCCGCCGAGTGACCGCTCAGGACACCCGGCACAGGATCTCCCCGTGCGGGACCATGAACCAGGCGTCCTCCTGCCCGCCCCACTCCCGCCAGGCCTCCGCGATCGCCGCCAGTTCGGCGGCGGTCGCGTGGCCGCCGTCCACGGCCAGGTCGGCGTACCCGGAGGCGGTCGTACGGTCCGCCCACAGGCCGCTCCACCACTCCCGCTCCTCCGGGGTGGCGAAGCACCAGGTGCCGGCCGTCGTCGTGATCTCGGTGAAGCCGGCCTGCCGGGCCCAGGAGAACAGCCGCCGTCCCGCGTCCGGTTCGCCGCCGTTGGCGCGCGCGACCCGGTGGTACAGCTCCAGCCACCCGTCCAGCGCGGGCCGTTCGGGGTACCAGGCGAAGGCCCCGTAGTCGCTGTCGCGGGCTGCGACGACACCGCCGGGCCGGCACACCCGGCGCATCTCGCGCAGCGCCTGGACCGGGTCGCCCACGTGCTGCAGGACCTGGTGGGCGTGGACGACGTCGAAGGAGTCGTCGGGGAAGTCCAGGGCGTGGACGTCGGCGACGGCGAACCCGACGTTGTCCAGGCCGCGTTCGTCGGCGACCGCCTGCGCCTTCTCCAGTACGTCCTCGGCCGCGTCGACCGCGGTCACCCGGCCCGGCGCGACCAGCGCGGCCAGGTCGGCGGTGATGGTGCCGGGCCCGCAGCCGACGTCCAGGACGTCCAGTCCCGGGCGCAGTTCGGGCAGCAGGTAGGCCGCGGAGTTGGCGGCGGTCCGCCAGCTGTGCGAGCGCAGGACCGACTCGTGGTGGCCGTGGGTGTAGACGGCGGGGGTGTGCGTCATGGAAGCGACTCCCTCGGTGTGGGTGCGTGCCCCCACCGTATGCGGGAATGTCGAATGATGAGATCTGTGTCTTGAGATGTGGACGGTCGGGGCAACAGGTCCCGCCGGTACCGGAGTTCCTCCAGGACCCGGCCACCCGTCTCCTCCCGCACCGCCGTGCCGTCCGGCCGCCACCCGGCGGCCTCGTAGAACCTCCGCCCCCGGGCGTTCCCCGCGAACACCCACAGGGCCGCCGCCCGGAACCCGGCCGTGACGAGCGCCTCGGTCGTCGCCGACATGAGCGCCCGTCCGACGCCCGCGCCCCAGACCTCCGGCAGGGCGTACAGCGCCGCCAGCTCGGCCGTGCCGTCCGGGCAGGGCCGGAAGCAGGAGAACGCGACCACCCGCCCGCCGTCGCCCGTCGCCACGAGCACCGTGGGCCGGTCCGGGGCCGTCAGGCGGTCGCGCCACACCACGGCGCGCTCCTCCGTGTCGAGGGCGTCGAGATACGGGTCGGGGACCAGGCCGCGGTAGGCGGCCCGCCAGGACAGGACGTGTACGACGGCGAGGGCCGCGGCGTCCTCGGGAAGCGCTTCACGTATCGACATGCCGCATTCTGGCCCGGGGGACGCCCCGGCCACCCCCGGATTTCGGCGGGAGGCCGTCGACCTGACGAACCCTCGTGTGACAGCACCGTGAACGGACCGTCCGGCACGCCCCCGCGCCCCTAGGGTGGGCGCGTCGATCCACCGTCCCGCCCGCCGAGGAGTCCCGTGCCGTACTCGCCCGTGCCCGCCCGTCGCTCCCTCCTCAAGCTGCTCGCGGCGGGCCCCGCGGTCTCCGCCCTCGGCGGGCTCGCCGCCGCTCCCGCGTACGCTGGTCCCATGGACGTCGTGGCGGATGCCGCGCCCGGCATCGTCAAAGCCCTCCCGCCCGAGCACTTCACGGTCCGCGGGACGAACGCCGAGGCCCGCTACGAGACCTTCGCGGACACCGGCCTGCTCACCCCCGTCGAGCGCTTCTTCGTCCGCAACCACACCTCCACCCCCGTCCTCGACGCCGCCGACTGGCGGCTGACGGTCTGGGGCGACGGACTGCACGGCCGCGGCCCCGTCCACTTCACCTACGGGCAGCTGCGCGACCTGCCCTCCGTCACCCGGACGGCCCTGATGGAGTGCGCCGGAAACGGCCGCAGCCTCTACGCCACCCAGCAGGGCCGGCCGGTCACCGGCACCCCCTGGACCCTCGGCGCCGTCGGGGCCGCCCGCTGGCGCGGCGTCCGCCTCGCCGACGTGCTCCGGCTCGCCGGGATCGCCCACGACGCCGTCGACCTCCAGCCGCGCGGCCTGGACGACCCGTACGTCTCCGGCGGCGTCGACTTCGGCCGGGTCCGCCGCCCGCTGCCGGTCGCCAAGGCGCTCGACGACGTGATCCTCGCGTACGAGATGAACGGCGAGCCGCTCCCGTACGACCACGGTCACCCGGTCCGGCTCGTCGTGCCGTCCTGGGTCGGCATCGCCTCCATCAAGTGGCTCGGCGACATCGAGGTCTCCACCAAGCCGCTCAGCTCGCCCTGGTCCACCGAGTGGTACCGCCTCTTCGGCGACTCCTATCCCGCCGGCGGGAGCGCCCCCCTCAGCCGCCAGACCCTCAAGTCCGCCTATCAGCTGCCCTTCGGCGCCACCCTGGAGGCCGGCGGCCCGCGCACGCTCACCGGCCGCGCCTGGTCCGCCCTCGCCCCCGTACGGACCGTGGAGGTCTCCACCGACGGCGGCGCCCACTGGCGGCACGCCCGGCTCCACGACACCCCGCGCCGCGACGGCTGGGTCCGCTGGAGCGTGCCGTGGCGCCCACACACCACCGGACAGGTCACCCTGCTCTCCCGCACCACCGACGCCGCCGGCAACACCCAGCCCGAGCAGGCCGTGCACAACACCCAGGGGTACCTCTTCAACGCCGTCGTGCGGCACCCGGTCACCGTCGTCTGAAGGGGCGAGAACCGCCGAACCTTCGTATAAAGGGCACAGGGGTGCCCGCCCGGCGCCCCCGTGCGCTTCAGGAGGTACGGGACATGCGGCAGACGGCTCCGGAAGGCCGCGGCCCGGTGCGCTACGGGCCTCCCGCACCCGACACGGGCCTCGACACCGGCCTCCCCGTACTGCCGGGACTCGCCGGGCTGCTCGCCGCGGCGGCCGGGCGGACCGCCCCCGAGCCGCCCGGCGGCGGGCCCGTCCTGCGCGAGGCCGCCGCCGGCTACTGGTGGCGCCGCGGCCTGCGCACCCATCCCGAGGACGTGGTGGCCGCGCCCGGCGCCCCCGCCCTCCTGCTGGCCCTGATCGCCGCCCACGGCGGCGATCTCCTGCTGCCCCGCCCCTGCCCCGCCTGGTGGACCCCGCAGGCCCGGCTGCTCGGCCGCCCGGCGTACCACGTGCCCACGCCCGCCGAGGCCGGCGGCGTCCCCGACCCGTACGCCCTCCTGGAGACCGTCCGGCGGATCCGCGCCGAGGGCGGCGACCCCCGGGTCCTGCTGCTCTCCGTCGCCGACGACCCCACCGCCACCGTCGCCCCGCCCGAACTCGTCCGCGAGGCCTGCGAGGCCGCCGTCGCCGAGGGCCTGCACGTCATCAGCGACGAGACCTGGCGCGACACCCTCCACGACCCGGGCGGCACCGTGCTGCTCAGCCCCGCCGAGATGCGCCCCGACGACGTCACCGTCCTCGTCGACCTCGGCGGCGCCCTCGCCCCCGCCGCCTGGCCCTGCGCCGTCGCCCGCTTCCCGCCCACCGACCCGTCCCGCGCCGACCGCTGGACCGACCCCAGGGCCCGCGTCCTCGACGTGCTCACCGCCCTCGGCGCCCTCGTCCCCGGGCCCGTGGCCCCCGCCGTGGCCCACGCCCTCGACGAACCCGGGGACGTCACCGTACGGGCCCGGCGGGCCGCCGCCACCCACGGGCGGCTCGCCGGCGCCGCGTACCGCGCGGTCCTCGCCGCCGGAGCCCTGGCCCGGCCCCCGCAGGCCGGCCGCCACCTCTACGCCGACCTCGGGCCGCTGCGCGCCGGGCTCGCCGCCCGGGGCGTCACCGACTCCCTGGAGCTGGAGAGCCACCTCACCGCACGGCTCGGCGCCCCGGTGACCGGCGGCCACCGCTTCGGCGACGAACTCGGCGCGCTGCGCGTCCGGTTCGGCACCGGCATGTTCCTGGGCGCCGGCGAGGAGGAGCGCGCCGAGGCGCTCGGTGCGGAAGATCCCGTGGAACTGCCGCACGTGGCACGCGCGTTGGGGGACTTCGGAGGGGCCCTGGAGGAACTCCGATGACCGCGGCCGAGGCCCCGCGCCGATGTCCGGGGAACCCTCCACGACGCGTCGAGTCCGAGCGGAACGGAGCCCGCAGATGACCGAACGGACGGCACCTCCCGCGCAGGCCGGACAGGCCGCGGCCCCGCACCACCCCGGCCGGTCCGCGCCACCCGCCCCCGCCCCGGCCCCCGTCCTCCAGCCCGTCGGCCGGCTGCGGCACGACTGGCCCCGGACCTTCGCCGACCGGCTCACCGCGCCCCTGCCCGGCGTCCGGGCCCTGGCGCGGCTGGCCCGCGAGGGAGCCGTACGCCCCCGCCCCGAAGGCCTGCGGGACATCCCGCTGCTGCCCTTCGAGCCCGGCCCGCTGCCGCCCGCCGGACCCGACACGCTCGCCGTCACCTGGGCCGGGCACGCCAGCTGGATCCTGCGCGTCGGCGGACTCACCGTCCTCACCGACCCGGTCTGGTCCCGCCGCATCTTCGGCACACCGGCCCGGCTCACCCCCGTCGGGGTCCGCTGGGAGGACCTCCCGCGCGTCGACGCCGTCGTCATCAGCCACAACCACTTCGACCACCTCGACGGCCCCACCCTCAAGCGGCTGCCCCGGCACACCCCGCTCTTCGTCCCCGCCGGACTCGGCCGCTGGTTCACCCGCCGCCGGTTCAGCCGCGTCACCGAGCTCGACTGGTGGGAGGCCGCCGAACTCGACGGCGTCCGCTTCGACTTCGTCCCCGCCCACCACTGGTCCAAGCGCACCCTCCTGGACACCTGCCGCTCCCTGTGGGGCGGTTGGGTGCTCACCGACCGCGCCGGGCGCCGGATCCACTTCGCCGGGGACACCGGGTACGGCCACTGGTTCGCCGAGATCGGCCGCCGTCACCCCGGCATCGACCTGGCGCTGCTGCCGATCGGCGCGTACGACCCCCGCTGGTGGCTCAGCGACGTCCACACCGACCCCGAGGAGGCGGTCCGCGCCCACCAGGACCTCGGCGCGCGGCGGATGGCGCCCATGCACTGGGCGACCTTCGTGCTCTCCTCCGAGCCGGTCCTCGAACCCCTCACCCGGGTCAGGGCCGCCTGGGAGAAGGCCGGCCTGCCCCGCGAGGACCTGTGGGACCTGCCGGTCGGCGGCTCACGGGTGCTCGTGCCCTGACGGGGCCTCGCCGCGACCGCGGTCCGAGGGGGCCCCGGAGCCCCGGATCCTCCGCCACAGCGCCGGGACCGCGCTGACCAGCACCGTCAGGCCCACCGCCGCGACCACTCCCTGCCAGGGCTCGGGGAAGAGCGAGCCGCCCAGGATCCCGATCAGCTGGTACGTCGCCGCCCACGCCAGGCACGCCGCCGCGTCCCCCCGGACGAAGCGGCGCAGCGGCATCTCCGCGAGCAGGCACGCCAGCATCACCGGGATCCGCCCCGCCGGTACGAGCCGGGACAGCACGAGCACCGACACCTGGTGGGTGTCGAGCCGCTCCTGGGCCTGCGCGAGCCGGTCGGGCGTCACCCGCGACCGCAGCGCCGCGAGCCACCGGGAGCCGTTGCGGGAACGGACCCCGCGCTGCCCGAGCCAGTACAGCGCGGTGTCGCCGAGCAGCGCGGCGGACGCCGCGACCAGGAAGACGTAGAGCAGCGAGAACGGCGAGGAGTGGTGGAAGGCGACCACCGCCGCCGAGCTGACGATCGCGCCCGTCGGCACGACCGGCACCAGCGCGCCGAGCGCCACGAGCAGGAACAGCGAGGGATAGCCGACCGCCTGCTGCGTCGACTCCGGCGGCAGCTCGCGCACCGCCGTGACGAGACCGGTGACACCGAGGATCACCGCGCGACCTCCGGCCGCACCCGGTCCCCGTGGCCGAGCAGGTGGACCGCCACCTTCGGCGCGAGCCGGGCCGCGTGCCGTACGAACTCGTCGCCCGGCGCGTGGAACTCGTGCGGCCGGACCCCGTCGAGCCCGATCGGCCAGTACGTGCCGAAGTGGACCGGCACCGCCGCCGCCGGCGAGAGCGCGGCGAGCGCCTGGGCCGCCCGCCCGGCGTCGAGGTGGCCGTGCCCGAGGTAGGGCCCCCAGCCGCCGACCGGCAGCAGGGCCACGTCCACCGGCCCCACCGCGTCCGCCATGCCGTCGAACAGTCCGGTGTCCCCGGCGAAGTACGTCCGGGCCTCGCCCTCGACGACGTATCCGAGCGCGGGGGAGCGGTGCGGCCCGACCGGCAGCCGCCGCCCGTCGTGGAGCGCCGGGACGGCCCGTACCGTCACGCCCTCCACCGTCACCGCGTCACCCGGCTCCACCTCGGTCAGCCGCAACCCGTCCCGGTCGAGCCTGCGGAGCCCCGGTACGGCGGCGGGCGCGCCGCGCGGCACGAGGACCCGCGTCCCCGGCGGGAGCCGGGCGAGGGAGGGGAGGTGGAGGTGGTCGGCGTGCAGGTGCGAGACGAGGACGGCCTCGGCCCGGGCGGCCTCGGGCGGCGGCAGGGCGCCGCGCCGCCGGCGCAGGTGGGCGAGCCGCCGCGCGAACAGCGGATCGGTGAGGAAGCGGACCCCGGAGTCCTCGACCGTGCAGGTCGCGTGACCCCACCAGGTGACCTCCACCGGCATGCCGCCCTTCTGCTGTCCGTCTCGTCAGACGTCTGTCGTAACGAGGGTAAATGTCCGGAGCACGCTCCGGAGGATGTTCGGGCGTCACCTTCCGGCAGTAGGGTCTGGCCATGGACGACGTTCGGGTGGCGGCGATCGCCAGCCTCACCCCGCTCGAAGAGCTGGACAGCGACCCCTTCCTTGTCGACACGCGCGGTCAACACGCGGTGTGCGCCCGCTGGGCCGTCGACAAGGGGTACGTGCTCGCCCGTCAGCTGTTCTGCTACGGAATCCGCCCGGACCACGCGGCGCTCTGGGACGACGTGGAGGCCGGGACGGTGGACCTCTTCGTGGCTCCCAACGAGCGGGTCCTCGCCCGCGCGTTGACCTCCGTGCCGGGCTTCCGCGCCGAGTGCGAGCGGCGCGGGGTGCGGGTGGAGACCGTCGGACTTGACGAACCCCCGTACGACACGGCGGCCAAAGCGGGGGTGCACCGGAGGCTTTCGATGCCCACCGCCGGGTACGAAGGCTCCTGACCGCCTCACGCCGGCGAGGGCTTCCGCCCTTCCCGCCCGATCGCGGCCGTTGTGCCACGCTTGAGGCAGGTAACGGGCGAAAGGTGAAGCGCGCGTGGGTGACGGGCGATGGGGTGGCGCCGACCGCTGGCGGTCCGCGGGCAGAACACTGGCGCGCGTGCTCGTGGTCTGGGCGGTGTCCACGCTCACCATGCTCGTCCTCGCCGGGGTGCTGCCCGACTTCCAACTCCAGTCCGCCGACGGCGACAGCTTCACGCGGACCGCGCTCACCGCCGCCACGGCCGCCGGCGCGTTCGGTCTGCTCGGGGCGCTCGTGTGGCCGGTGATCGTACGGGCGCTGCTGCTCGTCCCGGCGCTCCTCCTCGGCCTGCTCGTCTTCTTCCTCAACGGCTCGCTGCTGCTCATCGCGCTGTGGGTGATCCCCGACGGGCGCGGCGCCGCCGCGCCCGAGACCGCCGTCGTGGTCGCCGCCGTGATGTCCGCCGTCGCCTCCGCCACCTCCACGGCCCTCGCCGTCCGCGACGACGACGCCTACCGGCGCCGGCTCTACCGGCTCACCGGCCGCACCCGCCCCCGTGATCCCGCCGACTCGGCGGGGGCCGGGCCCGGCACGGTCTTCCTCCAGCTCGACGGCGTCGGCCACCACGTGCTGCGCGGCGCCGTCGCCGACGGCCTCATGCCGACCGTCGCGGGCTGGTTGGACGCCGGCCACCGGCTCACCCCCTGGCGCACCGACTGGTCCAGCCAGACCGGCGCCAGCCAGCTCGGCATCCTGCACGGCTCCAACGAGGACGTGCCCGCCTTCCGCTGGTACGAGAAGGACACCGGCCGGATCATGGTGTCGAACCGCCCGGCGAGCGCCGTCGAGCTCCAGCGCCGGGCCGTGCACCGCACCGGGGACGGCGGTCTCCTCACCGTCGACGGCGCCTCCCGGGGCAACCTCTTCAGCGGCGGCGCCGACCAGCTCGCCCTCGTCCTGTCGATGGCGGCCCGCCGCGGCCGCCGCAACCGCTCCCGCGCCGGCTACTTCGCCTACTTCTCCGACCCGGCCAACGCCGTCCGGACCGCCGGCTCGCTCGTCGCCGAGTGCGTCCGGGAGATGTACCAGTCGACGCGGGCGCGGCTGCGCAGGGAGACCCCGAGGGTCTCGCGCGGCGGCACGTACCCCTTCGTCCGCGCCTTCGCGACGGTCGTCGAGCGGGACGTCGTGGTCTCCGCCGTGATGGGGGACATGCTGGCCGGGCGGACCGCCGTGTACGCGGACCTCGTCGCGTACGACGAGGTGGCGCACCACTCGGGACCGCACGGCCGCGACACGGACCAGGTCCTGGCGCGCCTCGACCGGGCGGTCGCGCTCATCGCGACCGTCGCCGAGCACGCCCCGCGTCCGTACCGGATCGTGCTCCTCTCCGACCACGGGCAGAGCCCCGGCGAGACCTTCGAGTCGGCGTACGGCCTGACGCTCAAGGATCTCGTACGGGCCGGGTGCGGGCTCCCGGTGCCGCGCCGGGTGCGGCGGACCCCCAGCGGCTCGGAGGCGCGGGACGCGGCCAGGGACGCGCTGCGCAGTGCGCTGCACCGGCCGGTGGACGAGAGCGGCGAGACGGCGCGGGAGCTGCCCGCCCGGCCTTCGGAGCCGGTGGTCCTGGCCTCCGGCAACCTCGGGCTGATCTCCTTCCCCGACGTGCCGCACCGGATGACCCGCGAGGAGATCGACCGGCGCCATCCGGCGCTGCTGCGGACCCTCGCGCACCATCCGGGCGTCGGTTTCGTGCTCGTGGCGAGCGCCGAGCACGGCTCGGTGGTGCTCGCCCGCGACGGAGTGGAGGTGCCGGTCGCCGAGCTCGCGGACGGCGGACCGCTCGCGGTCTTCGGGCGGGGCGCGGCGGCTGCGGTGCGGCGCACGGACGGCTTCCCGCACGTCGCGGACATCATGGTCAACTCCATGTACGACCCGGCGACGGGGACCGTGCACGCCTTCGAGGAGCAGATCGGCTCGCACGGCGGCCTCGGCGGCGAGCAGTCGCGCGCCTTCCTGCTGTCGCCGCCGGACCTGTCGCCGCCGGTCGGCGCGGGGGAGGAGCTGGTCGGGGCGGAGCGGGTGCACCGGGTGCTGCGGCGCTGGCTGCGCGAGTCCTCGGGGCCGCAGGTGCCGATCGGTCCGGCGGCGGCGCTGGAGATTTCCCCGTCCGCACGCGAAACGGAATCAATTCTTCCGGTTGAGGGGCCGGTCGCGCCGGACAAAAACCACTGATTTGGACGCCTGTTCGTCGCTGCCGGACGATGGTCCGGATCTGTACGACGGAAGGCGCACCACCCCATGAGCACGGCCACCACAACTCCACAGCGCGAGCCCGCGACGGACACCCCGCCGGTCGACCGGCACTCCCGCCGCTTCGGCCTCCCCATCGCGACCGCCCTGGTCATGGGCAACATCATCGGCGGCGGCATCTTCCTGCTGCCCGCCTCCGTCGCCCCGTACGGCACCGTCAGCCTCGTCGCCTTCGGCGTCCTCACCCTCGGCGCGATCGCCCTCGCCCTCGTCTTCGGCCGGCTCGCCCACCGCCTGCCGCAGACCGGCGGACCGTACGTCTACGCCCGCGCCGCCTTCGGCGACTTCGCCGGCTTCCTCGCCGCCTGGTCGTACTGGATCACCGCCTGGGTCTCCAACGCCGCCCTCGCCGTCGCCGCCGTCGGCTACCTCGACGTGATCGTGCCGATCCACGCGTCCAAGCCCGCCACCATCGCCGCCGCCCTGGCCTTCCAGTGGCTGCCCGCCCTCGCCAACCTGGCGGGCACCCGCTACGTCGGCGCGGTGCAGATCGTCGCGACCGTGCTCAAGTTCGTCCCGCTGATCCTGGTCGCCGTCGGCGGACTGTTCTTCTTCGACGGCGCCAACCTCGGGCCCTTCCACCCCGCCCAGGGCAGCACGCTCGGCGCGGTCTCCGCCTCCGCCGCGATCCTGCTCTTCAGCTACCTCGGCGTCGAGTCCGCCGCCGTCAGCGCCGGCGAGGTCCGCGACCCGCGCCGCAACGTCGGCCGCGCCACCGTCCTCGGCACCCTCGGCGCCGCCGCCGTCTACCTCCTCGGCACCCTCTCCGTCTTCGGCACCGTCCCCCACGACAGGCTGGTCACCTCCACCGCGCCCTTCTCCGACGCGACGAACGCCATGGTCGGCGGTTCCTGGGGCGGCACCGCCGTCGCCTGCATGGCGATGGTGTCCATCCTCGGCGCCCTCAACGGCTGGACCCTGCTGAGCGCCCAGGCCCCCTACGCCGCCGCCCGCGACGGACTCTTCCCGAAGGCGTTCACGGTCAAGCGGCGCGGCGTGCCGACGGTCGGCGTCCTCGTCACCGTCGTCCTCGCCTCGCTCCTGACGGTCTACAACTACACGGCCGGCACCCAGGGCGTCTTCGAGATCCTCGTCCTCGTCACCACCTTCACCGCCACCGTGCCCTACCTGCTCTCCACCGCCGCCCAGATCTACTTCCTGCTGTCCGGGCAGTCCGAGAAGGTCTCCCGCGCCCGGCTCGCCCGCGACGCCTTCCTCGCCCTCGCCGCCTTCGGCTTCTCCCTCTGGCTGGTCGCCGGCTCCGGCTACGCGGCCGTCTACCAGGGCGTCCTGTTCCTCTTCGTCGGCGTCCTCGTGTACGCCTTCATGGCGGCCCGCAAGCAGCGCGCCGCCGCCCCGGCGGGATGACCGCCGGGGCGGTGAATCCGGCACCCTGACGTAGGCCGCCCGGGCGGATCACGGGCCGGGGGCGCGTGCCCGTCCCCCGGCGGGGCAGTACGGATCACCGTGAGCCCCGCGCACCAGACGCCCGCCGCGCCCGCCGTCCCGGCGGGGCGCCGGGCACGCCCGGACCGGGGCCGGCACCGGTGGATCGCGGTCCTGCTCGTCCTCGCCGCGCTGTTCGGCGCCGGGACCGCCGCCGCGCTCCCCGTCGCGGAGACGCGCGCCGCGGCCGCCGGAGCCCCGGCCTCCGACCCGGGCGGCGAGACCCACGACCACGGCGCCACCGAGGCCGGACTCCCGGACCGGGCCCGGCGCCAGGAAACGGGCCTCCGTCCCGCCGGGCCCGGACCCCGGCCCCACGGCCCCCGCCGGGGCCCGGCACCCGACCCCGTACCCGCCCCGCACGGCGACGCGCTCCGGTGCGTGGTGATGCGCTGCTGAGAGGCCCCCGCCTCCCCGCAGTCCACCGACATCACCCCCGCACCACGAGGAGCTTCGCCATGCCCGTCGACCCGTACGCCGTCCTCCAGGCGCTGCTGCGCGCCGAGGCCTCCCGCGCCCGGCGCGCCGAGCGCACCGCCCCCGAGCCCGCCGCCCCGGCGCCGGCCCGGACGCCCGAGCCGACCGCCCGCCGGGAGGACCCCGTCCACCGCGAGGACCCCCTGCGCTGACCACCGGCACCGGCCTCCCGGAGCGCGGCTCCGGGAGGTCAGGTCAGTACGGTGAAGGCGTGGGCCGTCAGTGCCCGTTCGAGCCGCTCCCGCAGCCGCAGCGCCGTCTCCTCCAGCCGGTCCTCCTCCGCGACCGGCAGCGAGAAGCCCACCGCCGAGCGGACCCCGCCGACCGCGATCGGCACGGCCCCGCACACCGTGCCGAGCACGTACTCCTCCCGCTCGACCACCGGCGCGCCCCGGCGGATCCCGGCCAGCCTGCGCATCAACGCCTCCTCGTCCGGGACCGTCCGCGGCGTCAGCCGGCTCACCGGCCGCCGCGCCAGGTACGCCCGGCGGGCCCCCGCGTCCAGCTGGGCGAGGAGACACTGCCCGAGCGCGTGGGCGTGCGCGGTGGTGCGGTACTCCGCCCACTCCTGGACGGCCGGCCTGTCCGGGCCGTCCACGCTGAGGACGAGCTCGACCTCGCCGTCCTCCATGACCGCGTAGGAGACGGGCGCGTCGAGGTCCGTGGCGAGCAGCCGCAGCCACTCGGGCAGCCGGGCTCCGTGCCGGCGCCCCTGGCCGACGAGCCGGGGCGCGGCGGGGCCGAGCCGGAACGCCCCGCGCTCGTTGCGCAGATGACCGTCGTGGACGAGGGTGCGCAGCAGGTGGTACGTGGTGGCCAGGGGCAGCCCGGCCATCCGTGCGAGGCGCTTGGCGGTGAGCTCGTGGTGCTCGGCGACGAGTTCCAGGAGAACCAGCGCTCGACGGACGGAACCTATGAGAGTGGGGCTGGTGGGGGCCATGGGGCCAGTGTGACGACGCCGGTGCGCTTGTGCGCCGTTCTTTTGGATCTTGTGGGATCGTCCCGGCGCCGCCCGACGGAACGCGACGATCCTCCAAGCCCCACCGGGCGGACGGGCCCCGTCAGGCGGCCTCCGCCACGTCGATCGCCCGCGCGCCCCGCCTCGTGTGCAGCCCCACGAGGAGCGCCGCCGTCCCGGCGAGGGTCGTGAGCGCCACCAGGGCCGGGACGAGACCGACCAGCGGGCCCGCCGCCAGGCAGCACACCCCGCCCACGGCCAGGGCGGTCGGCCGCCGCCCGGACGTGCGCAGCACGATCGCGGCGGCGCCCAGCAGATAGACGCCGACGCCCCCGGTCAGGGACCAGGCCACGACACCGTGCAGCGGCTCCGCGAGGCCGTGGTGCCCGGTGTCGGCGACCTGCTGGAGGACCTTCTTCATCCCGAGCGCGCAGAGCACGATCCCGGCGACCAGCGGCAGGTGCAGGAACGTGTACACGTCCCGCGCGAAACGGGTGCGGTCGTCGCCGTCGAGCGCGAAGAGACGGTGCTCGGCGGTCTCGCCCAGCTGCCGGAAGTACAGCCGCCACAGCCCGGCCGAGAGCAGCAGACCGGCGGCCGAGGCGCCGAGCACGGCGTACGAGAGGTGGAAGCCGGAGACGCCGACGCCCATCGCCACGATGGACTCGCCGAGCGCGATGATCACGATCAGGCCGTGCCGTTCGGCGAAGTGCCCGGGGGAGTTGACCCGCCAGCCGGAGGAGCCGGTGACGTAGATCCCGCCGTAGTCGACGGCCACCGCCCCCAGCCACCACAGGAGTTGGATCCGTCCGTCGAACGCGCAGCCGATCAGCAGCAGCACCAGCGGCGGCAGCACGGACGCCATGGCCGTACGCCGCAGGGTGACGCGCAGCGCGGCGTCGCCCGGGCTGGAGAGCCAGTACGAGGTCAGGTGCAGGATCCGCACCGCGCCGTAGCAGAGCACGAACACCAGGGGCGCCGGGAGGCCGGCCGCCGTGTCCGCGAAGACCTCGGGCACGGCGATGGACACGATCAGGACGACGGCCATGACGGTGACGAGGACGCCGAACACGGCGCCGGAATCGGCCCGTACGACATTGCCCAGCCAGGCGAAGGCGCACCAGCACCACCACAGCAGCGCGAGGACCACCATCGCGCCGACCATCCGCACCGGCGAGGGCGCGGCCGCCATCAGGGCGGTGACCTGGGTGATCGCGTACACGAACACCAGGTCGAAGAAGAGCTCCGCGGGCGTCACCTTGTGATCGTCCCCGGTGGCCACCATGGCCCGTTCCCTGTTCCACGCCATCCGTGATCTCCCCCTTCGGGGCACCGGTTCCGGCCACCCCGGCGGGAAGACTACTCACCCCGGGGGAGCGGACGGCAAGGCTGTCCGGAGAACGGCATTACCCGCCAGGTAATCGACCCCCTCCCCGCCGCCCGGCATGCTCATGAACACCGGAACCCGGGCGGCGCACTCCGCTCGGGCTCCGGGCCCACCACCAGCGCGAACGTCCCCTTCGGAGGGTGATCCACCATGTCCCAGGCCCTGCTCGCCGGCCTCGCCCGCACCGACCGCCCCCAGTCCGCGATGCGCCGCTTCCTCGCTCTCGACGCCGTCGTCACCGGGGCCAACGGGATCGCCTACCTCGCCGCCTCCGGCCCCCTCGGCGAACTCCTCGGCGTCGACGCGGGTCTCCTCCTCGAACTGGGCCCCTTCCTCACCGCGTTCGCCGCCGGCGTCGCCTGGCTCGCGAGCCGTCCGCAGCCCCCGGCGCTCGCCGTGAAGGTCGTCGTCGACGCCAACGTCCTCTGGGCCGTGCTCAGCATCGTCGCCCTCGTCGCCTGGCTGGAGCCGACCACCGCCGGCCTGGTGTGGACCCCGGTGCAGGCGGCCACCGTCGCCGGCTTCGCCGGACTCCAGTGGGCGGCGCTCAGGGCGACTGCGCGTTGAGCGACCGGAGGTACGCGACCGTCTCCGGGTCGGCCGGGAGGAACGTCTCGATGGCCAGCTCGGCGACGGTCACGTCCATCGGCGTGTTGAACGTCGAGATCGACGAGACGAAGGACAGCACGTGGCCGTCGTGCTCGATCCGCAGCGGCAGCGCGAAGTACGGGTACGGCTCCGCGTCCGGCCGGTCCTCCGGGTCGATCCGCTCCGGCAGCGGATAGCCCGCCACCTCCTCGTACAGCTCCCGCAGCGCCTCCGAACGGGCCAGCGCGATCTGACGGTCCATCTGGGCCAGGAGGTGGCCGCGCCACTCCCGCAGGTTCCGGATCCGGGGCGCCAGGCCCTCCGGGTGCAGGGTGAGCCGCATCGCGTTCATCGGCGGGGTCAGCAGGTGCTCCGGAAGCCCCCCGAGCAGCAGCCCGATCCCCCGGTTGGCCGCCACCACCGTGTACGTGCCGTCCACCACCAGGGCCGGGTACGGCTCGTACCCGTCGAGCAGCTGCTGGATGCCCCAGCGCAGCGTCTCCAGGCGCGGCGCGTCCAGCGGCGACTCCGCGTACCGGGGCGCGTATCCCGCCGCGAGCAGCAGCGCGTTCCGGTCGCGCACCGGCACGTCCAGGTGCTCGGCCAGCTTCAGGACCATGTCCTCGCTCGGCCGTGAGCGGCCCGTCTCCACGAAGGAGATGTGCCGCGCCGAGGAGTCCGCGCGCAGCGCCAGCTCCAGCTGGCTCAGCCGCCGCTGCTCACGCCATCCGCGCAGCAGCGGCCCTACCCCCGTGTCGCTCACGACAGTTGTCATGGCCAGACGGTATCCCAGAGGGGGACCCCGGGTAGTTTCACCCCGGGGCCCCTGTCCGTCACCCCGTCACCCCGCACCACCCGACCGGAGGGAGCACCGCCGTGCCCACACAGCCGCTGTCGCAGAAGGAGATCGAGGACCGTCTGAGGGAGCTCCCCGGCTGGTCCGTCGGCGCCGACCGGCTCACCCGGACCTACCGGCTCGGCGACCACTTCGCGGCGACCGCGCTCGTCGTCCACGTGGCCCAGATCCAGCAGGAGCTGAACCACCACTCCGACCTCACCCTCGGCTACGACACGGTCGCCCTCGCGGTGACCACCCACTCCGCCGGCGGCATCACCGAGAAGGACTTCGAACTCGCCGACCGCGTCGAGCGGATCGCCCCCGGCCACGGCGCGAACTGACGGCATTACGATCACGGGCATGGCGGACACCGTGCTCGACTACGAGGCAGAGGCAGCGCACTACGACCGGACCCGCGGCGGGGTGCCCCGCGCCGAGGCGGCCGCCGAGGCCGTCCTGCGGCTCGTCCCGCCCGGCGCCCGCACCCTGCTCGACCTCGCCTGCGGCACCGGCCTCGTCACCGAACGCCTCACCCGGCCCGGCCTGCGCGTCTACGGCGCCGACGCCGCTCACGCCATGGTGCGGGTCGCCGCCGGCCGGGTGCCGGGCGGCGCCGTGCGCGCCGACGCCCGGCGGCTGCCGCTGCCCGACGCGTCGCTGGACGCCGTCGCGGCCGTCTGGCTGCTGCACCTCGTCCCCTTCGCGGCGGACGTCGTCGCCGAGGCGGCCCGCGTCCTGCGCCCCGGCGGCGTCCTCGTCGTCACCGTCGACAAGGACGCCGCCCACGACGTCGACAGCGACATCGACGCGATCCTCCGCCCCCACCGCTCGGCCGGCACGGCCTCCGACCGGTCCGACCTGATCACGGCGTGCGCGGCCGCCCACGGCCTCGACCCCGCCCCCGGCACCCGCTTCACCGGCCACGGACAGGGCGGCACCCCGCGCGACACCGTCCGGAAGCTGCGCGCCGGCTACTTCGCCTCCTGGTTCGACGGCGACCCGGCGACCACCGAGACGCTCGCCGCCGCCCTGACCGCCCTCCCGGACCAGGACCGCCCCCGAGCCGACCCCCGTTACCGGCTCGCGAGCTTCGTCAGGCGCGGCTGAACTCCATCACCCAGTTCGTCACCCACGCCTCGGTACCCGCGGCGGCGAAGGCCTGCTCCCAGCGGGCCGTGCGGGGGCCGATCCCCGACCACCGGAACCGCACCCGCACCGGCCGCCCGGCGTAGTCGTCGGTGCCGTGGAACTCGCCCGTCCCATCGGCCGCGAACCGGCCCCGTACGGGTGGGTCCAGCCTGCCCGTACGGCTGTTGGACCAGTTCAGCGTCCACTCGCCCGTCTCCGGCTCGTACAGCCGCAGCGTCAGACCGCT
This sequence comes from Streptomyces nymphaeiformis, assembly GCF_014203895.1. GTDB lineage: Bacteria > Actinomycetota > Actinomycetes > Streptomycetales > Streptomycetaceae > Streptomyces > Streptomyces nymphaeiformis. The sequence continues at coordinate 246,511 of NZ_JACHJY010000008.1, forward strand.
GAACCCCTCCGACGGGAAGACGATCTCGTCCACGTGCGCCCGGCCGTCCCAGAAGAGACGGCCCGTCGTGTGCCCCGCGAACTCCTTCCACCCGCTCTCCGGGTCGAGGAAGTCCGCGAGGCGGCGGTTGTGGACCCGCCACTCCCCGTCGAGGAAGGCGAAGCCGTCGGCGCTCATGCCCGGCCTCCCGTCGTGCCGGACGGCAGCGCGTCCGCGAGATAGCCCGCCAGATCCGGTGTCTCCGGCGCGAGCACGTGCCGTACCCACGCGTCCCGTTCGTGTCCGAGCGGCCCCAGCTCCCACACGCAGCCGATCCACGACCGGTCGACCCGGACGAAGTGCGCCGGATCGGTGTCGGGACAGTCCAGGGCGGGCTGCCCCGCGGCCCCGCCGCCGAAGTGGAGCACGTTGTCCCACACCCAGCTGTACGCGTTGAGGTACGCGCCGCTGTCACCGCCCCGGTGCAGCACCACGAAGCCCGCCGCCGGAGTGCCGTCCGGGGCCGGCAGCAGTTCCGGAAGCAGGGCGTACGCCGCCTTCTCCACCTCCGGTTCGATGCCCGCGGAGCCGGAGGTGACGTGGTAGCGCTTGAGGTGCCGCCCGGCGATCTCGACCGGCGGCAGCACGAGGAGGTTCTTCTCTGCGAAAGCCATGGCTGGACTGTAGGAACCCTTCACTGACACCTTGTGTCAGTGAAGTCCAGCCGTCTGCTCTCGATCCTCCTGCTGCTCCAGACCGGCGGCCGGATGACCGCCGGCCGGCTCGCCGAGGAGCTCGGCGTCTCCGTCCGCACCGTCTACCGCGACGTCGAGGCGCTGCACGCCGCCGGCGTGCCCCTCTACGGCGAGGCCGGACACCGCGGCGGCTACCGGCTCCTGCCGGGCAGCCGCACCCGGCTCACCGGCCTCTTCGCCCGCGAGGCCGAGGCGCTGGTCCTCGCCGGCATGCCCGGAGCCGCCGAAGGACTCGGACTCGGCCCGCACTTCGCCGACGCCCAGCTGAAACTCCGCGCCACCCTTCCGGAGGCCCTGCGCGAGCACGTCGACCGGCTGCGGGGCCGCTTCCACATCGACGCCCCCGGCTGGTACGACGAGGGCGACGAGGCCCCGTTCCTGCCCGAGGTCGCCGACGCGGTCCGCACCGGACGCGTCCTCGAGGTCCGCTACCGGCGCTGGAAGGAGCCGACCGACGTCGACCGCCGCCTCGAACCGTACGGTCTCGTGCTCAAGGCCGGCCGCTGGTACCTGATCGCCGGACCCGGACCGCGCACCTACCGCGTCGACCAGATCCTCGCCCTCACCGTCACCGACGAAGAGGCCCCGATCCCGGAGGACTTCGACCTCGCCGCGCACTGGCGGGCCAGCAGCACCGACTTCCACCGGCGACTCCACCAGGGCGAGGCCGTCGTACGGCTCTCCCCGCGCGGCGCCGCCCGGCTCACCGGCGCCGCCGCCCGGGCACTCGCCGCCACCGGCACCCCCGAACCCGACGGCTGGACGCGCGCCGCCCTCCCCGTCGAATCGCCCGAGCACGCCCACGACACCTTCCTCGGGCTCGGCGCGGAGGTGGAGGTCCTCGCCCCCGAGGACCTCCGCGACCGCATCGCCGCGACCGTACGGACCCTGGCCGAGCGGTACGGCTGAACCCGTCACGCCCCCGGTCCGCCCCACGCCTCCGCCGCGAACTCGGCGAAGGAGCGCGGCTCGCGGCCCAGGATCCGCTTCACGCCGTCCGTCGCCGAGGCGTTGTGGCCGTCGAGGAGCGTCGCGAACAGTGCCGCCAGCCACTCCGCCTCGGGCACCGGAAGCCCGAACCCGCCGAGCAGACCGGCGTATTCGGCCTCGGGCACCGCCTCGTACACCACCGGGCGGCCCGAGGCGCGGGAGATCTCCGCCGCCACCTCCGCGAAGCCCACCGGCCGCGGGCCCGTCACCTCGTGCACCCGGCCCGCGTGCCCGTTCGCCGTCAGGGTCTCGACGACGACGTCCGCCAGGTCGTCCGCGTCGATGAACGGCTCCGCCGTGTCACCGGCGGGGAAGACGACCGTGCCCTCGGCGACACCCTCCGCGAGCAGCCCCTCGGTGAAGTTCTGCGCGAAGAACGCGGCCCGTACGACGGTCAGTCCGGCCCCGGGCGCCGCCGACCGCAGGGCCTCTTCCGCCTGGACCGCCACCGGCTCCCCGCGCCCGGAGAGGAGGGTGAGCCGCCGTACGCCGTTCTCCTCGGCCAGCCGGCCGAAGGTCTCCATCGCCTCGACCGCCCCCGGGGCGGCCAGATCGGGGTAGTAGGCCACGTACGCGGCGTCCGCGCCCCGCAGCGCGGGGGCCCAGGTCTCCGGGACCTCCCAGTCGAAGACGGTCGCCCCGCTCCGGGAGCCGGCCCGGACCGTCAGGCCGCGGGCCGCCAGCCGCTCGGCCACCCGCCGTCCGGTCTTGCCGGTGGCGCTCGTCACCAGGACCGTCGTGTTCTGCGCGTTGTTCGTGTACGTCGTCATGGCTCAAGACTCCCGCCCCGGGCGCCGCCCGCCCATGCTGCGCAGTCTCACCTGCCTACGCCTGCGTCTCAGGCCAGTCGACGCCCTACCCTTGCGGACCATGGACGCACTCGCCGGACTCCTCGACGGGCCACGCGCCAAGGGCGCCTTCCTGCTCCGCATGATCATGGAGCCGCCGTGGTCCGTCCGCATCGAGGACGAGGCCCCGATCTGCCTCATGTGCGTCACCGACGGCGAGGCCTGGATCGTCCCCGACACCGGCGAACCCGTCCTGCTGCGCCCGGGCGACATCGCCATCGCCCGCGGCCCCGAGCCGTACACCGTCGCCCACGCCCCCGACGCCCCGCCCCGCGCCAGGATCGGCCCCGACGGCGGCTGCACCACCCTCTCCGGGGAGCCGCTCGCCCAGTCCATGCGCCTCGGCGTCCGCACCTGGGGCAACGCCCCGGACGGCGGCACCACCGTCCTCGTCGGCACCTACCTGATGGACGGCGAGGTCGGCCGCAGGCTCCTCGACGCCCTGCCGGGCCTGGTGCACCTGCCCGCCGACGTGTGGAACTGCCCGCTCATGCCCTTCCTCGACGAGGAGATCTCCCGCGACGAACCCGGCCAGAGCGTCGTCCTCGACCGGGTCCTCGACCTGCTGCTCATCGCCGCCGTCCGCGCCTGGTTCTCCCGGCCGGGCGCCGAGGCACCCGCCTGGTACCGTGCGATGGGCGACCCCGTGGTCGGCCGGGCGCTCCGGCTGCTCCAGAACGACCCCGCCCACCCGTGGACCGTCGCCTCGCTCGCCGCGAAGTCGGGTGTGTCCCGGGCCGCGCTCGCCCGCCGCTTCACCGAGCTCGTCGGGGAGCCCCCGATGGCGTACCTCACCGGCTGGCGGCTCGCGCTCGCCGCGGACCTGCTCCGCGACACGGACGCCACGGTGGAGTCCGTCGCCCGGCAGGTCGGCTACAGCGGTGCGTTCGCCCTGAGCGCCGCCTTCAAGCGCGTACGGGGCGTCAGCCCGCAGGAGCACCGGGGCCGCGGCTGACGGGCCCGGGTCGGGGGGCCGGAGCCGCTGCGGGACCTGTTGCCGGACTTGTCGCCGGTCCTGTTGCCGGACCGGCAACATTTCTCGCGTTCGCGGCCGTCCCGTCGCACCCTGGTGCCATGAGCCAGCATCACGCGTCCCACCACGGCCACCAGCACGGCACCGGTCACGGCCACGGCCCTCACGACCACACCCACCTCGACTGGAGCGAGATGGCTCCGCTCCTGGAGCGGCAGGCCGAGATCGCGAGCCCCGCCTACGCGGAGGCCGCCGCCTGGCTGGGCACCCTCGCGCCGGTGCAGGGCGTCCGCCGGATCCTCGACGTCGGCAGCGGTCCCGGCGTGGTGACCAGCCTGCTCGCCGAGGCGTTCCCGGCCGCAGAGGCCGTCGCCGTCGACGGCGCCCCGGAACTCCTCGCCCTGGCCCGGGCCCGTGCCGAGGCCCGCAACCTCGGCGCACGGGTCTCCACCCTCCACGCCGAACTCCCCGAGGCGATCGGCACCCTGGGGCGGGCCGACCTCGTCTGGGCGGGCAACTCCCTGCACCACATGGGCGACCAGAGCGCCGCGCTCGCCGAGTTCGCCGGCATCCTGAACCCCGGCGGGCTGATCGTCCTCGTGGAGGGCGGGCTGCCCCGGCGGCACCTGCCGCAGAACATCGGGATCGGCAGGCCCGGCCTGGAGGCCCGGCTCGACGCCGCCCACGCCGACTGGTTCGGCGAGATGCGCGCCGAGCTGCCCGGGGCCAAGGACGAGCCGGACGACTGGCGGGCGCTGCTCGCCGGCGCCGGCCTCACCCCGTCCGGCACCCGCACGTTCCTCGTGGACGTCCCCGCGCCCGTGTCCCCGGTCGTCCGGGAGCTGGCCCTCGCCCACTACGAGCGCCTGCGGGACGGCCTGGCCGCCCGGCTCGACGCCGACGACAAGGAGACCCTCGACCGGCTGCTCGACCCGGCCGACGCGCTGTCCCTGCACCACCGCACGGACCTGTTCCACCTCACCGCCCACACCGTGCACACCGCCCGCAAGGGCTGAGCCCGCACCGGGCCCGGGTCAGGACACCGGCTCCAGCCGCCACCACTGGAACGGCGAGTCGGTGTCCTCCCACTGCCGGACGTTCCCCCCGTCCTCCTTCGACTCGTCGGCGACCTCCAGGAACAGCCCGCTGACGAAGCTCACCAGGGCCACCGTCCCCGGCGACTGGAGGTCCTGCTCGATGATCCACTCCTGCGCGCCGAAGTTGTTCGGTCTCCACTGCTGGATGCCGGCGCCGTTCTCCGTGGACGCGTTCGCGACGTCGAGCCGCTTGCCGCTGGCCGCGTTGACCAGGTGGTGGAGCCCGCCGCCGTTCGGCACCGGCGTGATGTGCCAGTGCTGTCCGGGAGTTCCGTTCTCCGTGCCCTGCTGCACCTTCGCGCCGGTGCGGCTCGACCCCTGGTACACCTCCAGGAGCAGCCCGCTCGCCACGTTCCGCACCCGGTAGAGGCCCGCCTCCACGGGCTCCGGGGCACCGCTCACCGTACCGACTCCTTCTCCTCGCCGGGCAGTTGCACCGCGCGGCCGTCACCGCCGCGCGCAGCCCTCGGGGGCCGTCTCCGACTCTACGTCCCGGGTACGACAACGGTCCCGGCCGCCGCCTCCGCCCGGCGCACCGGCTGGCACGATGGGCCGGTGACCGATCCCGAACTCCGTACCCTGCTCGACGACCCCGCCGAGGTCCTGCGCCACGACCGCGCCGGGCTCCGTGCCCGCATCGACGCCCTGCCGGACGATCACGGCGGCGTCGGCCGCGAGGTGTTCACCCAGGCCGAGGCGGTGTTCGGGAGCGCCCCGGCGACCCCTGCCGAGTTCGCCTCCTGGCTGCACTTCGCCGCGACCGTCCTCGGTCACCGGGAGTACGCCGCGCGGGTGGCGGCCGCCGAACCGGGGCTGCCGTGGCGGACGGTGTGGGCCTGGTGGCGGCCGGTCGGCGCGCACGAGGCCGCGCCGAACCTCAGCGGCGACCGCTCCGCCGAGGTGTACGAGGCTGGGGGCGTCCCGCTCCTGAAGGTCCGGGCCCTGTGGTGCGAGGACACCTGGTTCGACCTGGCCACCGGCGGGCCCCGGCCCGCGCCCGCCGAGGACACGGCCGAACCGTACGAGGAGGACGAGCCGGACGGGCCCTGGTTGTTCGACGGCGACGACGAGTCCTGGGCGCTGCGCGGCCCCGACGGCTGGGAGGAGCCGATCCCGCTGGACGGCGGCCGCTACGTCTTCCTCGACGCGCGGGGGGTGGCCGTCGTGGAGCAGAACGACACGGCCCTCGCCGACTGGCCGACGGGCGGCGCCGATTCCGCCGGCCCGGTACCGGCGGACGGCGGGCCGTGGTTCCGGCCCGGTACGGGGAACGCGGCCGGGCCGCTCACCGCGGCCCGGCTCGACGGGGTCTTCGGCCCCTCCGCGGTGCTCCGCCTCCCGGCGGCCGACCAGCCCGCCGCCCTCACGCACGCACCGACCAGGACGCTGCTCGCCGAGGCCGGACTGCCCCGGCACTGGGCGGCCGGCGTCACGTCCTTCGCGCTCGCCGACGAGCCGCTGGGCACGGGCCCCGAGGGGCTGCTGAGGGTCGGCGAGTTCGACCTCGGCCACTGCGACCCCGGGGAGGTCTTCGTCCACCCCGGGACCGGCGCCGTGGGAATGCGCCAGCCGGACGGCAGCCACGGCCCCGGCGGCGACGCCGTCTTCCCGCTCGTCCGCGACCTGGAGTCCTTCGTCCGGTTCCTGGAGGGCGTCCGCCGTCACATGGGCGCCTGCTGGGACCCGTACCCGGGGGAGGAGGGCGTGAAGGACTTCCTCCGCGCGATGGAGGCCGTCGACGCCGGGGCCCTCGCCGAGGGCGCGCCCGGCGCCGAGGTCTGGGAGCACCTCTTCGCCTCGATCACCGAGCTCGGCGTCGACGGCTACTGAGCCGCGGGACCGCCGGGGCGCCGCGACGCACGCCCACCGAGCCGGCGCACCGCCGAAGCGGCGCGCCGGCTCCACCCCCTCCGTGCCCTTCAGGCGCCGATGTTGAACTCCGCCGGGTTCGGGCCCAGGCGGCGGCTCTCGTCGAGGGCGGCGATCGCCGCCAGGTCCTCGGCGTCCAGCTCGAAGCCGAAGACGTCGATGTTCTCGCGGATGCGCGAGGGGGTGACCGACTTCGGGATCACCACGTTCCCCAGCTGGAGGTGCCAGCGCAGCACCACCTGGGCCGGGGTCCTGCCGTGCTTGCGGCCGATCGCGACGATCGCCGGGACCTCCAGGAGGCCCTTGCCGGAGCCGAGCGGCGACCACGCCTCGGTCGCGATGCCGTACCGCTCGTGCACCTCGCGGGACTCCTTCTGCGCGAGCTGCGGGTGGAGCTCGATCTGGTTGACGGCGGGCACGACCGAGGTCTCGCCGATCAGCCGCTCCAGGTGCTCCGGGAGGAAGTTGGAGACGCCGATCGCCTTGGCGCGCCCGTCCGCGAGGATCTTCTCGAACGCCCGGTACGTGTCGACGTACGCGTCCTTCGCCGGCACCGGCCAGTGGATCAGGTAGAGGTCGACGTAGTCGAGGCCCAGCTTGTCGAGGGACTCGTCGAAGGCGCGCAGCGTCGAGTCGTGGCCCTGCTCGCTGTTCCACAGCTTCGTGGTGACGAACAGCTCCTCGCGGGCGATCCCCGAGTCGGCGACGGCACGGCCGGTGCCCCGCTCGTTGCCGTAGATCGCGGCGGTGTCGATGGAGCGGTACCCGGCCTCCAGGGCCGTCGTCACGGCGGCCGTCGCCTCGTCGTCCGGCACCTGCCAGACACCGAAGCCCAGCTGCGGCATGTGCACGCCGTTGTTCAGGATGACCGGGGGAACGCTGCTGTCCGTGCTCACGTGGGGTGGATCCTTACGTCGTCACTGGCTGTACGGAGGTACTCCCAGCGTCAACGATCACGGGCCGTTCCGCATTCCAACCCGGTCGGTCAGCCGTACAGCGCCTCGACCTCCGCCGCGTACGCCCGCTCGATCGCCTTGCGCTTCAGCTTCAGCGAGGGGGTGAGCAGCCCGTGCTCCTCGCTGAACGGATGCGCCAGGATCCGGAACGTCCGGATCGACTCGGCCTGCGAGACCAGCGTGTTCGCCGCCACCACCCCGCGCCGGATCTCCGTCTCCAGGGCCGGGTCGCGCACCAGCTGGGACGGGGAGAGCGGCGCCCGTCCCTGCATCGCCAGCCAGTGCTCGACCGCCTCCTGATCGACCGTCACGAGCGCGGCGATGTACGGCCGGTCGTTGCCGACCACGATGCACTGGGCGATCAGAGGATGCGCCCGCACCCGCTCCTCCAGGGCGGTGGGGGAGACGCTCTTGCCGCCCGAGGTCACCAGGATCTCCTTCTTCCGCCCGGTGATCGTCAGATAGCCGTCCGCGTCGAGGGCGCCGATGTCCCCGGTGGCCAGCCAGCCGTCGTTGAGGACGGCGGCCGTCGCCTCCGGGGCGTTCAGGTAGCCGGAGAAGACCTGGCCGCCGTGCAGCCACACCTCGCCGTCCTCCGCGATGTGGACCGTCGTCCCCGGGACCGGCTGGCCCACCGTGCCGTACTTGGTCCGTCCGGGCGGGTTCGCCGTGGCGGCCGCCGAGGACTCCGTCAGGCCGTACCCCTCGAAGACCGTGATCCCCGCGCCCGCGAAGAACAGCCCCTGCCGGCGGTCCATGGCCGAACCGCCCGACATCGCGTGCCGCACCCGCCCGCCCAGGGCCGCGCGCACCTTGACGTACACCGTCTTCTCGAAGAACTGGTGCTGCACGCGCAGCGCCGCCGACGGGCCCGGGCCGGTCCCGAAGGCCTTCTGCTCCAGCGCCTCCGCGTACGCGACCGCCACCTCCACGGCCTTGTCGAAGGGGCCCGTCCTCCCCTCGCTCTCCGCCTTGCGGCGGGCCGCGTGGAAGACCTTCTCGAAGACGTACGGCACGGCCAGGACGAAACTCGGCCGGAACGCCACCAGGTCGGGGAGCAGTTCGGCCGCCGCCATCACCGGCTGGTGCCCCAGCTTCACCCCGCCGCGGACCGCCGCGACCTCCACCATCCGCCCGAAGACGTGCGCGAGCGGCAGGAACAGCAGCGTCGAGGCCTGCTCGTCGGGCCGCGAGTGGAACACCGGCTCCCAGCGGCCCATCACCATGTCCGTCTCGAACATCAGGTTCGCGTGGGTGATCACACAGCCCTTGGGGCGGCCGGTCGTCCCCGAGGTGTAGATGATCGTCGCGACCGTCTCCGGGGTCACCGCCCGCCGGTGCCGGTGCAGGACCTCCTCGTCGATCCCCGCGCCCGCCGCCGTCAGCTCGCCCACGGCGTCCGCGTCCAGCTGCCACAGCCGCTGGAGGCGGGGCAGCCGGTCGATCACCGAGCCGATCGTCATCGCGTGGTCCTCGTGCTCGACCACGCAGGCGGTGACCTCGGCGTCGTGCAGCATCCAGAAGACCTGCTCGGCGGAGGAGGTCGGATAGACCGGGACGGGCTGGGCGCCCAGCGTCCACAGCGCGAAGTCGAAGAGCGTCCACTCGTACCGGGTCCGGGCCATGATCGCGACCCGGTCGCCGAACCGCACGCCCTCCGCGATCAGCCCCTTCGCGAGGCCCACGACCTCGTCCCGGAACCGCGCGGCGGTCACGTCGTGCCACTGCCCGTCCGGGCCCTTGCGGCCGAAGGCGATCCGGTCCGGGTCGGCGAGGGCGTGGTCGAACACGGCGTCCGCCAGACCGCCGACCTGAGGCGCCGCCGCGACGGGCGGCACGGTGAACTCGCGCACTGACCTGCTCCTCGACGGCTCGGTGGCTGGAAAAAGCCCGTTGTCGCGCTCCGTACGGCGCGGGTGACGGTACCCCACAGGACCGGCCGGTGGGAGGGCCTTCACCAAGCCGCGACATTCCGCGTTCGTACAGGTCAGGGCAGGTGAGGCGGCCAAGTCGAAAGGATCTCCCGGCGGTTACTGACCGGACAGTAGGTCCGCCGGGAGCGAATCTCCACGGAATCTGCGCCGACCACTCACGCCCCCGCCCCCGAAGCACCGGGCCGGCGCCTTCTCGCCGCCCGCAGGGCGCGGCGGCAGGCGGGCCGGTGGCAGGCCCGCCCTCCCGCTCAGCGCGGCCGGTGCAGGCGGTCGCCGCCCACCAGGATCGCCTCCGCGAGGGCGTCCGCCGCCTCCTGGGTCTCCCCGCCCCGGCGCCCCTTGCGCAGCACGAAGCCCACGTCCCCGAGCTCCGGGAGCCCCGCGCGGGCCGGCACCGGGACGAGCCCCGGCGGCACCAGGCCCCGCGTGTGCGCCATCACCCCGAGCCCCGCCCGGGCCGCCGCCACGTTCGCGCTCAGGCTGGAACTCGTACACGCGATCCGCCACGCCCGGCCCTGCGCCTCCAGGGCCTCAAGGGCCCGCGCCCGGGTGATCCCCGGCGGCGGGTACAGGATCAGCGGCACCGGGCGGTCCGGATCGAGCCGCAGCCCCGGCGCCCCGATCCAGACGAGTGTGTCCTCCCAGACGAGCCGGCCCTCGCTCTCGGCCCCGCGCCGCTTGGCCAGGATCAGGTCGAGACGGCCGGCCGCGAGCCGGGCCTGGAGCGTCCCGGACAGCTCGACCGTCAGCTCCAGGTCGACCTCGGGGTGCTCGCGCCGGAAGGACTCCAGGATCTCCGGCAGCCGGGTCGTCACGAAGTCCTCGGACGCGCCGAACCGCAGCCGCCCCCGCAGCCGCGTCCCGCCGAAGAAGGCCGCCGCCCGCTCGTGGGCCTGGAGGATCGTGCGGGCGAAACCGAGCATCGCCTCGCCGTCCTCCGTCAGCTCCACACGGTGCGTGTCCCGGGCGAACAGCGGACGCCCCGTCGCCTCCTCCAGGCGCCGCACGTGCTGGCTGACGGTCGACTGGCGAAGCCCGAGGCGGTCCGCGGCCCGCGTGAAGCTCAGCGTCTGGGCCACGGCGAGGAAGGTGCGCAGCTGTGTGGGCTCGTACACCCCTCGACGTTATCGCGAACCACGATGACAGTCAGAGCACTGTACGGGATTCCCGATCACCGGCCCGTGGAGCAGGATGGACGTGCGCGACCCCCCAGCAGAGCAGTGGAGCCCATGACCCCCCGTACGCCCGGCCGCACCGCGCGCCGCCCCCTTCGACTGCCGTCCCGGCTCCCCGTCGACGGGTACGTCCTCGCGCTGCTCGGCACGGTCGCCCTCGCCGCGCTCCTCCCTGCCTCCGGGGCCGCCGCGACCGTCACGGAAGGCGCGTCGACCGGGGCCGTCGCCCTGCTCTTCTTCCTCTACGGGGCCCGGCTCTCCACCCGCGAGGCCCTCGACGGCCTCCGGCACTGGCGGCTCCACCTCACCGTCCTCGGCGCCACCTTCCTGCTCTTCCCGCTGCTCGGACTCGCCGCGCGCGGCCTCGTCCCCGGGGTCCTCACCCCCCAGCTCTACAGCGGCTTCCTCTTCCTCTGCCTGGTGCCGTCCACCATCCAGTCCTCCATCGCGTTCACCTCGATCGCCCGGGGCAACGTGCCCGCCGCGATCTGCGCCGGCTCGTTCTCCTCGCTCGCCGGCATCGTCCTCACCCCGCTGCTCGCCGCGCTCCTCCTCGGCAACAGCGCGGGCGGCCTGTCCGCCGACGCGCTCCTGAAGATCGTGCTCCAGCTCCTCGTGCCGTTCCTGGCCGGGCAGTTCCTGCGCCGCTGGGTCGGAGGATTCCTCCTCCGCCACAAGAAGGTCCTCGGACACGTCGACCGGGGATCGATCCTCCTCGTCGTCTACACCGCCTTCAGCCAGGGCATGGTCGCCGGCATCTGGCACCTGGTGACCCCCGCCCGGCTCGGTCTGCTGCTCGCCGTCGAGGCCGTGCTCCTCGCGGTGATGCTGGCCGTGACCTGGTACGGGGCCGGCCGCCTCGGCTTCGACCGGGGCGACCGGATCGCGATCCAGTTCGCCGGCTCCAAGAAGAGCCTCGCGGCCGGGCTGCCGATGGCGAGCGTCCTCTTCGGCCCGCAGGCCTCCCTCGCGGTGCTCCCGCTGATGCTCTTCCACCAGATGCAGCTGATGGTCTGCGCGGTCATCGCGAAGCGCCGCGCCGCCGACCCGCAGCCGACGGACGCGCCGGCGACTCCGGAAGCCGTCCGCACCCCCGCGCCTCCGGAAGCCGCAGGCACACCGGCGGCGTCGGAAGCCGTCCGCACACCCGCGCCTCCGGAAGCCGTCCGCGTCCCCGAGGCCCCGACGCCGGGCGGCCCGTGACGCGCGCCCGTACGCCCTCCGTCGGCCGGATCACACCCACGGCCCGCCCGTGGTGATCATCCGGGCCGCTACGGTGCTCCCATGCCCGCTCACGATCTGCCCGCACTCGATCCCGGCAGCACCGCACTCGTCCTCGTCGACCTGATGGAACGCATCGTCGCGCTGCCCCTCGCCCCCCGCCCCGGCACCGACGTCCTCGACGCCTCCGCGCGGCTCGCCGACACCTTCAGGGCCGCCGGCGCGCCCGTCGTCCACATCCGCGTCGAGCGGCCGAACGTCGACACCCAGCCGCCCGGCAGCGAACTCGTCCCCGACCTCGTCCGGGACGGCGACCCCGTCGTCGTCAAGCGCACCATCGGCGGCTTCCAGGACACCGGACTCCACGAGCTGCTCACCGGACTCGGCGCCACCACCCTGGTCCTCGGCGGCATCGCCACCAACCTCGGCGTCGAGTCCACCGCGCGCGCCGCCTGCGACCTGGGCTACGACCTCGTCTTCGCCGAGGACGCCATGGCCGCCCTCACCGCCGACGAGCACCGGGCCTCCGTCGACCTCGACTTCCCGCGCCTCGGCACGGTCGCCCCGGTCTCCGCGATCACCCTGGACGGCCCCGAGTGACCCCGGTGCCGATACGGTACGGGGCCCGCCCCTGCTCCCTCGTCGTCTGCCGCGGCTGCTGCTGCGGCGACGCCCGCAAGAACCCCGGCACCGACCACGCCGGGCAGCTCGCCCGTCTCCGCGAGGCCGCCGCGGCCTCCGGCGGCCGCCTGGCCGTCCGTACGAGCGACTGCCTCGGACCCTGCGCACAGGCGAACGTCGTCGTGGTCCAGCCCTCCACCGAGGGCCGGCGGCGCGGCGGACGGGCGGCGTGGATCGGCTTCACCCTGGACGAGGACTGCCTCGACGACATCCTCGCCTGGACGGCCGCGGGCGGCCCCGGCATCGCCCCGCCGCCGGCGACCCTCACCCTCCAGATGATCGACCCGCCGAAGAACTAGGGCGCCTTCACGTCGATCCGGTGCTCGCCCGCGTACACGTTCATGTCCGGCCCGCGCAGGAAGCCGACCAGGGTCAGGCCCGTCTCGGCGGCCAGGTCCACGGCGAGCGAGGACGGCGCGGACACCGCGGCGAGCACCGGGATCCCCGCCATCACGGCCTTCTGCGCCAGCTCGAACGAGGCCCGCCCCGACACGAGCAGCACCGCCCGCTCCAGCGGCAGCAGTCCCTCCCGCAGCGCCCGCCCGACCAGCTTGTCCACGGCGTTGTGCCGGCCCACGTCCTCCCGTACGTCGAGCAGCTCGCCGTCCTCCGTGAACAGCGCCGCCGCGTGCAGCCCGCCGGTCGAGTCGAAGACCTTCTGGGCCTCGCGCAGCCGCACCGGGAGCAGGGACAGCAGCTCCGGGGCGATCCGCAGCGGGGGAGCGTCGGCGATCGGGAAGCGGGCCGTGGTGCGGACCGCGTCCAGGCTGGCCTTGCCGCACAGCCCGCACGAGGACGTCGTGTAGACGTTCCGCTCCAGGGAGATGTCCGGGACCTCCACACCGGGGGCCAGCTGCACGTCCACCACGTTGTACGTGTTCCGGCCGTCCTCCGTGGCGCCCGCGCAGTACACGATGTTCCGCACGTCCGAGGCCGCCGCCAGGACCCCCTCGCTCACCAGGAACCCCGCCGCGAGCGCGAAGTCGTCGCCCGGCGTGCGCATGGTGATCGCGATCGGGCGTCCGTTCAGCCGGATCTCCAGCGGCTCCTCCGCCACCAGGGTGTCGGGCCGCGTGTTGACCGCACCGCCCCGGATCCGCAGGACACGCCGTCGCTCGGTGACCCGTCCCATCGTGACGCACTCGATTCTCTCCGCGGGAAGGCCGGGAAGGCCCTGACGGCCCCATTCTCCGACACACTCCTCCACCGAACGCACGTCCGGGGTCAGGCGGGGGAGCCGTGCCCCGCCCGGGGCCTTGTCACGGTCGGCCAAGTGGTACGGGGGAATGTTGGTGGTTTACGTCACCTGTTACTGATCAGTCGCTGACAACACTGGGACCTCCTGCCGGACGAACGAACCACCTAGGGGGTCCCGAGAATGACGGGCACTCGCATCGCCGCGCTCGGGCACTACCAGCCCGCCAAGGTGCTGACCAACCACGACCTGGCGGAGCTGGTCGACACGAGCGACGAGTGGATCCTCAGCCGGGTCGGCATCCGCACCCGGCACGTCGCCGGACCCGACGAGCCCGTCGACGAGCTCGCCGCCCACGCGGCCGGCAAGGCCCTCGCCCACGCCGGCCTCACCCCCGGCGACATCGACCTCGTCCTCGTCGCCACCTCCACCGCGATCGACCGCTCGCCCAACACCGCCGCCCGGGTCGCCGCCCGCCTCGGCATGGGCTCGCCCGCCACCATGGACCTCAACGTGGTCTGTGCCGGCTTCACCCACGCGCTCGCCACCGCCGACCACGCGGTCCGGGCCGGAGCGGCCCGCCGCGCCCTCGTCATCGGCGCCGACAAGATGACCGAGATCACCGACTGGACCGACCGCACCACCTGCGTCCTCACGGGTGACGGGGCCGGCGCCGCGATCGTCGAGGCCGTCGAGACCGACACGGGCGCCATCGGCCCGGTCCTGTGGGGCTCGGTCCCGGAGATGGGCAACGCCGTCCGCATCGAGGGCACCCCGCCCCGCTTCGCCCAGGAGGGCCAGTCCGTCTACCGCTGGGCCACCCAGCAGCTGCCCGCGCTCGCCCGGCAGACCTGCGAGCGCTCCGGCATCGCCCCCGAGGACCTCGCGGGCGTCGTCCTCCACCAGGCCAACCTGCGGATCATCGAGCCGCTCGCCGCGAAGATCGGTGCCGTCAACGCCGTCGTCGCCCGCGACGTCGTCGACTCCGGCAACACCTCGGCCGCCTCCATCCCGCTCGCCCTGGCCAAGCTGGTCGAACGCGGCGAACTCCCCTCCGGCGCCCCGGTCCTCCTCTTCGGCTTCGGCGGCAACCTCTCGTACGCCGGACAGGTCGTCCGCGTCCCGTAGTCCTCAGGGCCGCCGTGCCCCGTTCGGCGGAGCCCCCGTGGCGGCGCGCCGGGGGCGGACCTAGCTTCGATCGCGGTGGGGGTCGTCCCCTACCGGACACGGAATCGCTCCGCGTCCGGGCCCCCGCCCGATCTGGAGGACCGCCATGCGCGCGATACGTGCCGCTTCCGCCGCCCTGCTCAGCGCCATCGCCGTCGTGTCGGTCGCGCCCCTGGCCCTGGCCGACGACGGCAACCACGACATCACGTCGTTCGGCTTCTCCGTCACCCCCGCGACGATCGCCCCCGGCGGCACCGTCACCCTGACGTCCGAAGGCTGCGAAGTGCCCTCCGTGACCGTCACCTCCACCGTGTTCGAGACCGTGACCCTCAACGAGGGCCGCCCCGGCACCGCGACCGTGGACGTCGACGCCAAGGCCGGCAGCCAGGTCGAGATCACCTTCGACTGCAAGGGCGAGCGCGGCACCACCCGGCTCACCATCGCCGGTGACACCGGCGGGAACACCGGGCACGACACCGGCACCGGCACGCACACCGGAGCCACCAAGGGCGTCAAGGCCGGCTACGGCACCGCCGCCGCCGGCACGGACCCCGCCGGGCTCGGCGCCACCGAGGTGGTCACGGGCGTCCTGCTCATCGCCGGAGCACTCGGCGCCGCCGTCGTGCTCACCCGCCGCCGCGCCGACGGCCGCGCCTGAAACGGCCCCTCCGCCCCGGTGTGACGAGGTCCGGGGCGGAGGGGCGCCAACACGTGCGGAACGCCAACACGTGCGGAACACGGAGGAGGGCGGACGTGGGGCGGTCGGACGGCACGGACAGCGCGCGGGACGCCGAACGCCCGCAGCACGCCGGCACCGGCACCGGACGGCGCGGCGCCTGGGGCGTCATCGCCGTCGTCCTCCTCATCGGCGTGCACCTCGTGCGCGGCGGTACGGGGGCGTCCGGGGCCGACGGCCCGCCGCAGCCCCTCGCCGCGGCCGCCCCCGACGGGATCCGCGCCGGCCTCGCCGCGCTCGCCCCCGTGCCCGTACCCGCTCCGCTGCCCGCCTCGCCCCCCGTGCGGGTCCGCGTCCCCGCCGTCCGCATCGACGCGCCGCTCACCGAGGTCGGGGTCGACGCCGACGGCTGGATCGAGGCCCCGCCGCCCGAGGACGACCGGCTCGCGGGCTGGTTCACCGGCGCGGTCACCCCCGGCGAGCGCGGCACGGCCGTCGTCGTCGGCCATGTCGACACCCCGAACGGGAGGGCCGTCTTCTACGACCTCGGCGCCCTCGCCAAGGGCCACCGCGTCGAGATCGTCCGCCGCGACGGCACGACCGCCGTCTTCACGGTGTACGGGGTCGAGGTCGTCCCCAAGGAGGGCTTCCCCGCCGAGCGGGTCTACGGCGACTCGGGCGTCCCCGAGCTACGGTTGATCACCTGCGGCGGCACCTTCACCGAGGAGGGCGGCTACGCGGGCAACGTGGTGGTCTCGGCCCGCCTGGTCGAGGTGCGCAGGCCGTCCACGACCTGACGGACTCCCGCCGGGGGATTGGCCTGGACCGCGCCGGGGTCGTCAAGGTGGCCCCACGGAGCCGGCGTCGGGGGGCGCCGGGCTCCCACCCACTGACCACGGGAAACGCTGGTGAAAGGCACCTCGAACCCCTGGTAGAGTTATCTCTGTCGCCGCGGGGGAAACCCCGGAACGACAATCACACCTAGTCCGGGTGGCGGAATGGCAGACGCGCTAGCTTGAGGTGCTAGTGCCCTTTATCGGGCGTGGGGGTTCAAGTCCCCCCTCGGACACCACACGAAGTGCCGGTCGATCTCGAATCGACCGGCACTTCGCGTTTCCCTCCGGGAGGCATCGCCCGAGGTCACGGCCACGACCGACGCCTATCCTGTGGGGGTGAACGAGAACCTTCCTCCTTGCCCCGAATGCTCCTGCGAATACACCTACGAGATGAACGATCTCGTGGTGTGCCCGGAATGCGCCCACGAATGGGTCCCCTCCGAGGGGGTCGTCGCCGACGCCCCCGGTGAACGTGTCATCAAGGACGCCGTCGGCAACGTGCTGAACGACGGCGACACCGTGACGGTCGTGAAGGCCCTCAAGGTCAAGGGCAACCCCTCCGGCATCAAGGCCGGCACCAAGGTCCGCAACATCCGCCTCGTCGACGGCGTGGACGGCCACGACATCGACTGCCGCATCGACGGCTTCGGCGCCATGCAGCTCAAGTCGAGCGTCGTCAAGAAGGCCTGACCGCAGCGGGTCCCGTCGGGTGGTCACGCAGGAACCGCTGACCCGCGCGTACGCCGACCGCGTTCTGGCCGCGCTCTTCGCCGGGACGGGACCGCGACCGTGACGTGAGAACCGCGCACGGGGTCTCGGGCGGGGTCACCCGGAGCCTTTTCGCGCCACGACCAGCCGGCAGCGCGGGCTGCCGTCCTCCCGGCGGCCCAGGGGTTCGACCGGGACGAGGGTGACGTCGAAGCCCGCGTGCTCCAGGCGGGCGCGGACGTCCGCGAGGCGGAAGGTGCGGTAGTACATGACGAACGGCGGGCGCCAGACGGCGTTCCTGACGCGCATCGCCGCGTCGAAGCCCCACAGGGTCCAGTAGAGGCGGGAGCCGACCGGCGGCGGGGCGGGGAGCGGGAAGGCGAAGGTGCCGCCCGGCCGCAGGGCGCCGTGGACCTGGGCGAAGAGGGCGCGCTGGTCGTCCGGGAGGAAGTGGCCGAAGGCGCCGAAGCTGACCGCCAGGTCGAAGGCGGACGCGAAGGGCAGGGCCAGGGCGTCGGCGCGGACCAGGTCGGCGGTCGGGTGGGCGCCGCGGGCCCGGGCCAGCATGCCCGTACTGAAGTCGACGCCCGCGATCCGGCCCGCGCAGACCGAGCGGAGCACGCCGAGGCCGGCGCCGGTCCCGCAGCAGACGTCGAGGCCGGAGTCGAAGGGGCCGAGGCCCTCCAGGGTGTCGGCGACGGCGGCGAGGAGACGGTCGGAGGTGCGGAAGGGGGTCGCGTCGAACTTGGTCGCGAGCAGGTCGTAGCCGTGCTCGACCGAGGAGAGGGCCTGGACGGTCAGCTCGCGGAGGCTGGGACCCTGCGGGGTGAACATGGCACCGAGCCTAGGGCGTCGGCGGCCCTGCGCGTCAGAGCGTGGTGCTCACCGGCGGGGCCGACCAGGACGGCGCGATGCCCGTCAGCTGGCAGACGAGGAGGTAGAGGGGGATCGGCGGCGTGTACGGGGAGGTGCCGTCGGGGTGGTGGATGAGACGCGGACCGCGGTCCGGGATCTCGGCGCCGCGCGCGTAGCAGGCGGGCAGCGGCCAGGTGACCTCGTGGTCGGAGCCGGCGGGGACCAGCCACCACCACCAGTCGGAGTCGGCGTAGACGCAGCCCTTGGCGGGGAGGCGGGAGAGGATCTTGAAGCCGAAGCGGGCGGGGACGCCGACGGCGTCGCAGCCGAGGCCGGTGTGCAGCCCGACGGGCACGGAGAGTCGGGTGGCGCCGAGCTCGTGCGCGCCCCGGGGGGACTCCGGCGAGCGGCGCGGGGCCGGTACGGAGGCTTCGAAGGGCCTGAAGGCCCGCGGGAGGATGCGCATCGACCTCAGCACGGTTCCCCCATGCCGTGGGCGAGTTCCGCCCAGACGACCTGCGCCGTGCCGAGGCCCGTGCGGTCGGCGCCCCAGGCGGTGCAGAGCGCGTCGACGATGAGGAGTCCGCGGCCGCGTTCCTCCTCGCCGCAGTCGCGTATCCGCGGTCCGGCGGGGCCGCCCTCGTCGCGTACGGCTATCCGCAGGGTGTCCTCGCCCTCGCGGAGTTCGCAGACGACACGGCCGCTCGCGGTGTGCACGACGGCGTTGGTGACGAGCTCGGAGACGACCAGGGCGACGGTGTCGCGTATCTCGGGGCCGCAGCCCCAGAGGATGAGCCGCTCCTCCGCGAGCCTGCGGGCGCGGGCGACCGAGGAGGTCAGGGCCGGGAGCTCGAAGGCGAAACGCCGGACGGGATCGGTGTGCTGCGGTGGGCGCTGGGCCATGACCCGAGGGGCTGCAGGACTCATGAGACCTGAGGGCTGCGCGTTACCAGAAGCCACGACCGGTTCCTCACAACAGTGGGCAGGACTGCCGTACGGCGCTGTCGCCGTGACGCGGTGGCGCACGGCGGCAGCGTGTACTGGTTCACCGGAACACTGTCCTCCTGCTTCGGACACTTGGCAAGAGGCACTCTGAAAATTGCAGAGTGCTGTGTTCTCTCTGGCCGGGCTTCATGGCACACTCGTCGAAACAGTGCGTCGGGGAGGTCTGAAGTGAGCGAGCCGCGGTCCGCCCCCACGGTGGGACAGGTCGTCCTCGGAAAGCGTCTGCAGGACCTGCGCGAGCGGGCCGGCATGAAGCGGGAAGAGGCCGCGAAGATCCTCCGGGTGGCCCCGGCCACCGTCCGGCGGATGGAGACCGCCGAGGTCGCGCTGAAGATTCCGTACGTGCAGCTCCTGTTGAAGGAGTACGGGATCACGGACTCCGAGGCGGAGGGCTTCGTCGCCCTCGCGGAGGAGGCCAACCTCCCCGGCTGGTGGCAGCGGTTCCACGACGTGCTGCCCGGCTGGTTCTCCATGTACGTCAGCCTGGAGGGGGCGGCGAGCCTCATCCGGGCGTACGAGCCCCAGTTCATCCCCGGTCTGCTCCAGACCGAGGGGTACGCCCGCGCCATTCTGCGCAGCGGGGCGGTCGGCGGTGGCGGCGACGCCGCCCGGGAAGAGGGCATCGATCGGCATGTAGCCCTGCGGATGGAGCGCCAGTCCCTGCTGACCAGGGACGACGCCCCCAAGCTCTGGGTGATCATGGACGAGACGGTGTTCCGCCGGCCGGTCGGTGACGGGCCCGAGGTGATGCGCGACCAGCTCGACCGGCTGCTCGAAGCGTCCGAGCTGCCGAACGTCACCCTGCAGATCGCGGAGTTCGCGACCGGCCACCATCCGGGCACCTACGGGCCGTTCGTCCTCTTCCGCTTCGCCATGCCCGAACTCCCGGACATGGTCTACAGCGAGTACCTGACCGGCGCCGTCTATCTCGACGCGCGTCCCGAGGTGGCGTCCCACCTGGAGGTCATGGACCGCATGGCGGCGCAGGCCGCGACTGCACAACGCACGAAGGAGATTCTCCGGAATCTCCGCAAGGAGCTGTGAATGGATCGCATATACAACGGCATGCCCGCCGCAGAGCTCGGTGCCGAGGGTTGGCACAAGCCCTGGAGCGGCGGGAACGGGGGCAACTGCGTGGAGGCCATGAAGCTGGCCGACGGCAGAGTCGCCGTGCGACAGTCCGCAGACCCTGAAGGACCAGCGCTCATCTACACCCACGGGGAGATCGCCGCTTTCATCCAGGGCGCGAAATCAGGTCAGGCTGACTTTCTGCTGACCTGAACCTTCCGCCTCACCCCTACCATCGCGTAACTCTTGTTTCAGTGCCACCCGTTCATCCCGACCAGGAGAGCCGATGACCCAGGAACCCGCATCCGTACGGATCGACACCAGCAAGCCGCATCCGGCGCGCATGTACGACTGGTTCCTGGGCGGCAAGGACAACTACCCGGTCGACGAGGCGATGGCCCGTCAGCTCCTCACCGTCGACGCCCGGGGCCGCGACATGGCCCGCGTCAACCGGGCCTTCATGCACCGCGCCATCCGCTGGCTCAGCGCCCACGGCGTCCGCCAGTACCTGGACGTCGGCACGGGCATCCCGACCGAGCCCAACCTGCACCAGATCGCGCAGGAGGCCGCGCCGGAGTCCCGCATCGTCTACTGCGACAACGACCCGATCGTGCTCGCGCACGCGGCCGCCCTGCTGCGCTCGACCCCGGAGGGGGCCACCGAGTACATCCAGGCGGACGCCCGCGAGCCCGAGGTCATCCTCGAAAGGGCCGGAAAGGTCCTTGACTTCGACCAGCCCATCGCGCTGTCGATGCTCGCCCTGCTGCACTTCGTGGGGGACGAGGACGGCGCGTACGAACTGGTCTCCAAGATCGTCGACAAGCTCGCGCCGGGCAGCTATCTCGTCCTCTCCCACGTCACCGGGGACTTCGACCCCGAGGGCGCGGCGAAGGCGGCCGCCATGTACAAGGCGCGCGGGCTGACCCTGCGGCCCCGCTCGCGCGACGAGCTGGCCGCGTTCTTCGACGGCCTCGAGTTCGTCGAGCCCGGGGTCTCGCTCACCGCCGAATGGCACCCGGAGCTGGGCGAGCCCGTCCAGGTCCAGGGCGACGACCCCATCCCGGGGTGGGCCGCGGTGGCCCGCAAGCCCTGACCCCGAGCAGAACGAGGAGGGGGCCCGCCGACGGGCCCCCTTCGTGCTACCGCTCCACCAGCGTCACCAGGAAGCTCCGCGCCGGCCCGATGTTGCCGGCCGCGTCGATCGTGCGGTACTCGACGGTGTGCGTGCCGTAGTCCGGGCTCGCGTCGTCCCACGGCACCGCCCGGCTCCGGCCCAGCTTCCCGTACACGAGGTCGTCGATCACCGTGCCGCCCGGCGAGAAGCGGAACGGCGCGTCGGCGTCCGTCGGCCAGCCGTAGTACGTGTACCAGCCGTCGCCGTCGACCCGGAACTGGCTCACCACGGCGCCCTCCCGGTCGTCCCGCGCGGTCAGCCGCATCGTGAACGCCCCGTCGTAGACGTACTCCACCGGACGCCCGGGACGCCGTACTGTCCGCAGCGGCTCGGACAGCTCGTACGCCGCCGTCGCCGGACGGGCGTCCACCGCCCAGCTCAACTCCTCGTCCGTGCCCGCGAGACGGGCCGTGAGGGTGTGCGTCCCGGGCGCGATCCGCAGCGCACGCAGGTCCAGGTCGCGGTCGTTGCGGCCGTACGTCGCGACCGGCCGCCCGTCCAGACGCCAGCGCACGGCGGGCGTGCCGTCCACCGCGTGGGTGGTGTCCGCGTGGACGACGCTCCGGGCGCCGACGGGGGAACCGGTCGGGGTGTACCCGGTGAAGCCGCGGTCCTCCGGACCCCGCACCGTCGTCAGCGAGGGGTCGACCGTCCAGCCGACGGTCCGGGTGAGCGCCGCCGAGGCGCGGACCGCCGGGTCGCGGACGAAGGGCGTCGGGTCGGTGACCGTCGCCGTCAGGGTGTGCGTGCCGGGGGAGACCCGCAGCCCGCGCAGGTCGACGGTGCGGGCGCCGCGGGTGTCGAGCGTCCGCCCGTCCAGCCTCCAGGTCACGGCGAGCGCGCCGCCCACCGGGTGCAGGGTGTCCACCCACACCGTGCGGTCCGCCCCGATCGGCGCCGCGTCCGGGGTGTGGTCCTGGACCAGGTCCACCTTCGCCGAGATCGCCCGGACCATCACCTCGCGCTCCACCTGGTCGAAGGCGTAGCCGAGGGTCTTCATCAGGGAGTGCCGGCTCGGCCGCCAGACGCCCTTCGTGCTGTACATCCCGCCCTCGTGGCGGCCGATGACCCCGCCCGACTCGCTCTCCTCGCCGAGCCAGCGCCACCACTTGGCCCGCTGCTCCCGCATCTGGTCCTCGGTCAGGAGGGTGTGGTGGACGGAGGAGGGTTCGGGTCCTTCGTAGGCCTCGCCGGGGACTCCGCGCGCGTAGTAGTCGTACTCGTCCTGGAGGCCGCCCAGCGAATGGCCTATCTCGTGCGGGGTGATGAGCGAGGAGAGCGCGTTGCCGCCGGAGGCCGTGGCGTAACTCCCGCCCGCGCCGCCGTAGGTGTCGCTGTGGGCGAGGGCGACGATCTGGCGGTTGGCGCGGTGGGTGCCGGGGACGAGGTCGGCGAGCGCGCCGGCCTTCCGGCTGTCGACGGTGAGCAGCCGCTGCACGCTGTCCGGATCGCAGCCGCCCCAGAAGCCCATGTCGAGCGCCGTGTCACGGGCGGGCGCGGTGAGACCGGGGTCGCAGTCCACGCCGGACTCGGCGGAGGGGGCCTCCACCGCCCACACGTTGACGTACGAGCGGTACGAGGCGAAGGGCTCGATGCTCCACAGGGTGTTCAGATGCCGTTCGAGGTCCGCCCGGAACGCCGGCATCTCCGCCGCGGTGTAGCCGTCGCCCATGAACACCAGGTTGAACCGCTTGTCTGCGGGCCCGGTGGTCTGCACGGGGACGACGACCGGCCCCTCGCCGGACGTGGGCGTCTCGGCCGCCGCCTGCGTGGTTCCCACCAGGCCGGCGGCCAGCAGACAGACCGCGGCGAGCCGCGCCACGGCACGCCGAACTCCCTTGCGCTGTGAGGTCATGGGGCGCGAGCCTAGGCCGCGCCCCCGGCCTCGTAAAGATGTTCGTCGGCCGACCGTTCGTCGGCCGGTCATCTCAGTTTCGCAGCCAGGCCAGGCCCGGGTGCTCCGCCGTGTAGCCCTCCACCAGCCGGCGCGCCACCGCCACCGAGTCCACCAGCGGATGCAGCGCGAAGGCCTTGACGGCCGCCGCCCGCGAGCCGCTCTCCACCGCCGCGAGGACCTCGCGCTCCACCGCCTTCACGGCGGTCACCAGACCGACGGCGTGGTACGGCAGCGGGGCCACCGACACCGGGTGGGCGCCGTTCGCGTCCACGAAGCACGGCACCTCGATCACCGCGTCCGCGTCGAGCACCGACAGCGTCGAGCCGTTGCGCACGTTGAGGATCAGCGTGGTCCGCTCGTCCCGCGCGATGGCCCGCATCAGCGCGAGCGCCACCTTCTCGTAGCCGCCCGACTCCAGGTCCTCCTCGTCCCGCTCCCCGATCCCGGCGGCCTCCCGGTTCGCGGCCATGTAGGTGGCCTCGCGGTCGGCGAGCGTACGGTGCCAGGCAGCGAGGGCCGGGGTGTCGGGCTTGGCCATCTCCTCGTAGAACGCGCCCTGCTGGTCCCGCAGATACGCCCCGCGCGTCCGCTCGGCCGTCCGGTAGGCGTGCACCGCCTCCCGGTTGAAGTAGTAGTAGTGCAGGTACTCGTTGGGGATCGCGCCGAGCGACCGCAGCCACTCCGGGCCGAACAGCCGGCCCTCCTCGAACGAGCCGAGCGCCTCCTCGTCGGCGAGCAGCCGCGGCAGCACGTCCTGCCCGCCGACCCGCAGCCCCCGCAGCCAACCCAGGTGGTTGAGGCCCACGTAGTCGATCCAGGCCTCGTCCGGGTTCGCGCCCAGGATGCGCGCGACCCGCCGGCCGAGGCCCACGGGGGAGTCGCAGATGCCGACGACCCGGTCCCCGAGCACCCGGGACATCGCCTCCGTGACCAGGCCGGCCGGGTTGGTGAAGTTGATGACCCAGGCGTCGGGGGCGAGTTCGGCGATCCTCCGGGCGATGCGTACGGCCACGGGCACGGTCCGCAGCCCGTACGCGATGCCGCCCGCGCCCACCGTCTCCTGGCCGAGCACGCCCTCGTCGAGCGCGATCCGCTCGTCGGCCGCCCGGCCCTCCAGACCGCCGACCCGGATCGCCGAGAACACGAAGTCCGCCCCGCGCAGCGCCTCGTCCAGATCCGTCGTCGCCGTCACCGCCGGCGCGTCCGGCACGCCCTCCGCCTGGTCGGCGAGGACCCGCGCGATCGCCGAGAGCCGCCCCTCGTCGAGGTCGTACAGAGTGACGTGCGTGACCCGCCCCTCGGCGTGGTCGCCGAGCAGGGCGCCGTACACCAGCGGCACCCGGAATCCGCCGCCTCCGAGAATCGTCAGTTTCATGCTCGTACGCTACTGGGACGAGTCCTCTGAGCAGCGGGATTCCGGGAGGTCGTCCACGGCGGCGTCCACATGCCGGGCGCCGTCGCGCCCCGTCGGGTGGGGGACAATGGCGCCATGTCCCGACGCAAGACCCGCCCCCGCACCTCCCCGGCCGCCGCCGCGCCCGCCGTGACCGCGGCCTCGCCCTGCCCCTGCGGACTCGACGCCGTGTACGGCGCGTGCTGCGGCCGGTTCCACTCGGGCACCGGTGGTACGGCACCCACCGCCGAACTCCTCATGCGCTCCCGCTACAGCGCCTTCGTCGTACGCGACGAGGCGTACCTGCTGCGCACCTGGGCGCCCGAGACGCGGCCGGGCGAGGTCGACTTCGACCCGGGGA
Source organism: Streptomyces nymphaeiformis (assembly GCF_014203895.1). Lineage (GTDB taxonomy): Bacteria > Actinomycetota > Actinomycetes > Streptomycetales > Streptomycetaceae > Streptomyces > Streptomyces nymphaeiformis. The sequence continues at coordinate 271,324 of NZ_JACHJY010000008.1, forward strand.
TGCGCTGGGCCGGCCTGGAGATCGTGGGGACCACCGACGGCACCGCCTTCCACCAGCACGGCACCGTCACCTTCGTCGCCCGCTACGTCCACGGCGGCGAGGCCGGCGCCCTGCACGAGCGGAGCAGGTTCGCCCGCCACGAGGGCGCGTGGGTGTACGTGGACGGCGACTTCATCGAGTAGCGGGACCGCTCAGCGCGCGCCCGCGCCCACGGCCACCCGCTCCCTGGGGAGCCCGTTCGCGAGGTCCTCGGCGACGATCTTCTTGGCGATGGCGTCCGTCGCGACCCGCAGCTCGGGTCCGCTGGGCCGGCCGCGCTCCTTCTCGACCTGGTCGGACAGCCAGTCGCCCCAGGCGTGGGTGATGACGTCCGCCTCGCGCTTGCCCGCCGTGGTGTGGGAGAGCAGGTTGCCGTCGCGGGTCAGGAAGCCCTCGTCGACCATCCGGTCGAAGACCGGCAGCAGGACCTCCGGCGGCACCCGGCGGCCGGCCGAGATCAGGCCCAGGCTGGCGTGCCCGACGGTCCGGGTGTAGAGCTCGACCTGCATGACCGCCCAGGCCCCGGCGAAGTCGAGCCGGGTGTCGGAGCCGATGACGATCCGGCGGGCCGTGTCCAGGTCCTGGCGCCGCAGGATGCGGCCGACGGAGAGTTCGAGGAGCTTCTCCGAGTCGCCGGACATGGTGGGGGAGCCGAAGCCCTCGCCCATGTCGGGGGCGGCGGAGCGGGCCGAGTCGCGCAGTTCCACCTGCTTGAGGAAGAGGGCGACGACGAAGCCGACGGCCGCGACCGGCACCGTCCAGAGGAAGACGGTGTGCAGGGTGTCGGCGTAGGCCTGGACGATCGGCGCCGCGATCCGGTCCGGGAGCCGGTGCAGGCCGGCGGGGTTCTGGGCGGCCTGCGCGATTCCGGCCGGGTCGATGCCGAGGCTCCTGGCGATGGTGCCGGCCTCGACGAGGCCCGAGGTGAGGTTGGGCTTGAGGGAGTTGGTGTAGATCGTGCCGAAGACGGCCGTGCCGAAGGAGCTGCCGAGGGTGCGGAAGAAGGTGACGCCGGAGGTGGCGGTGCCGAGGTCGGCGTATTCGACGGTGTTCTGCACGGCGATGGTCAGGACCTGCATGCACAGGCCGATGCCGGCGCCGAGGACGAACATGTACAGCGACTCCAGCCAGGTGCCGCTGTCCGGTCCCATGAGGGAGAGCAGGTAGAGGCCGATGCCCATCACCAGGCAGCCGACGATCGGGAAGATCCGGTAGTGGCCGGTCTTGCTGACGTAGTTGCCGCTGAAGATGGAGGCGATGAGCAGGCCGATGACCATGGGGAGGGTGCGGATGCCGGACATGGTCGCCGACTCCCCGTCGACGTACTGGAGATAGGTCGGCAGGAAGGTCATCGCGCCGAGCATGGCGAAGCCGACGACGAAGCTGAGCACGGAGCAGACGGTGAAGACCGGGTTGCGGAACAGCCGCATGGGCAGCATGGGTTCGGCCGCCCGGGTCTCGACCCAGCAGAACAGGCCCAGGGCGACGATGCCGCCCGCGAAGAGCCCGATGATGACGCCGGAGCTCCAGGCGTACTCGTTGCCGCCCCAGCTGGTCGCCAGGATCAGGGCGCTGGAGCCGACGGCGACGAGCGCGATGCCGGCGTAGTCGATGACCGGCCGGCTCGCGGAGCGTACCGAGGGGATCGAGCGGGCGGCGGCGATGACGACGAGGATCGCGATCGGGACGTTGACGTAGAAGGCCCAGCGCCAGCTGAGGTGGTCGGTGAACAGGCCGCCGAGGAGCGGTCCGATGACGGTCGAGACGCCGAACACGGCGCCGATCGCGCCCTGGTACTTGCCGCGTTCGCGCAGCGGGATCACGTCGGCGATGAGCGCCATCGAGGTGACCATCAGGCCGCCGGCGCCGACGCCCTGGAGACCGCGCCAGACGATCAGCAGGGTCATGTTGGTGGCGAGTCCGCAGAGGAACGAGCCGGTGATGAAGACGACCGCGGAGATCTGGAAGACCACCTTGCGGCCGAAGAGGTCGCCGAACTTGCCGACGAGGACGGTCGCGACCGTCTCCGCGAGCAGGTAGGAGGTGACCACCCACGACATGTGGGCGGCGCCGCCGAGGTCCGAGACGATCGTGGGCAGGGCGGTGCCGACGATCGTCTGGTCGAGGGCGGCGAGGAGGACGCCCAGCATGATCGTGCCGAAGACGATGTTGCGGCGGCGGCTGTCGAGCACGGGTGGCTCGGTGGCGGCCGGGGGCGCGGGCGCTGCGTCGCTGGTCGTGGTCACTCTCGCAGCGTCACACCGCCCCGGCCCTCACGCATCCGGGGGACGGCCGGACAGGTGCGGGGTGTCAGGGGGTGACGGGCAGTCGGGGGTGGTGCTTGGCGAGGATCTTGTTGGCCCGGGCGAGGGCGGCGAGCGCGTGCTCGCGGTCCGCCCGGTCCTCCGCGCAGAGCGGTCCCCGGAAGCGGTACACCTCGCGCGCCGCGCAGTCCGCGTCGACCTCGGCCTGGAGGACGTGCAGCGGCAGGCAGGCGCCGATCATCGCGGCCACGCTGTCGGGGATCGGGACGGGAACGAGGCGCGAGGGCGAGGTGATCACGGGTCAGTCCTAGTCGGTCCGGGGAGGGCAAGGAAGGGTCTCCTCTCCATACGTACCGGATCGGCGTCCGGGTTCCGGCACGGCGATGTCGCGGGCGGGCAACGGCCGGGCGCGCCTGAGGCGGGCCGCGCGGGTCCCGGGGGAGCGGACCGGGCGGGGCGCGCGGGCCGGCGCCGGACGCGTTCCCGCAGGTACGGGGGCGGACGACGGCCGGCGCATTGCGCACGGCCCCTGCGTATCGCTCGGATGTTCATCGAACGTGCTGTCGGTTCGAGGCGTCGGCGGCGGGTCGCGCGGCTGCCGAATGTGTGGCATCTCACGTTGCGGCGCGCCGGTTTCCCGGAGCGCGCTTTCCACGGCTACGAGAGGACCTCGGCCAGGTCGTACGAGACGGGTTCGTCCAGCTGTCCGTAGCCGCAGGACTCCGGCGTCCGGTCCGGGCGCCACCGCTTGAACTGCGCGGTGTGGCGGAAGCGGTCGCCCTCCATGTGGTCGTAGCCGACCTCGCAGACCCGCTCCGGCCGCAGCGCCACCCACGACAGGTCCTTCCTGCCCGACCAGCGGCTCGGCGCGCCCGGCAGCCGCGCCTCCTCGTGCGCCGCCTCGTCCGTCCACGCCGCCCACGGGTGACCGTCCGGCGGGTCCATCCGGAGCGGCTCCAGCTCCTCGACGAGCTCGGCGCGGCGGGCGGCGGTGAAGGCCGCGCAGACGCCCACGTGCTGGAGGGTGCCCCGGTCGTCGTACAGGCCGAGCAGCAGCGAGCCGACCACGGGGCCGCTCTTGTGGAAGCGGTATCCGGCCACGACGACGTCGGCCGTCCGCTCGTGCTTGATCTTGTACATGAGGCGGGCGTCCGGCCGGTACGGAAGGTCGAGCGGCTTGGCGATCACCCCGTCGAGCCCGGCGCCCTCGTACTGCTCGAACCACCGCTCCGCGAGCTCGGGGTCCCGGGTCGCCGACGCCAGGTGGACCGGCGCGTCGACCCCGTCGAGGACGCGCTCCAGGGCGGAGCGGCGCTCGCTCAGCGGGGTGTCGAGCAGGGACTCGTCCCCGAGGGCGAGCAGGTCGAAGGCGATGAACCGGGCCGGGGTGGTCTCGGCGAGCATGCGGACCCGGGAGTCGGCCGGATGGATCCGCTCGGAGAGCCGGTCGAAGTCGAGGCGGCCGCCGTGCTCGATGACGATCTCCCCGTCGACGACGCAGCGCTCCGGCAGCCGGGCCGCGAGCGCCTCGACCAGGTCGGGGAAGTAGCGGGTGAGCGGCTTGCCCGTACGGCTGCCGATGACGAGCTCCGGCCCGTCCCGGTGCACGATCGCGCGGAAGCCGTCCCACTTCGCCTCGTACTGCATCCCGGGCGGGATCCGCTTCACGGCTTTGGCGAGCATCGGTTTCACGGGCGGCATCACCGGAAGATCCATGGGGTGATTGTCTGATATGCGGGAGTTGTCGGCGAGCCCTAGGGTGGCCCGCATGGCAGGCAAGGCGGCAGCGGTGGAGATCGAGGTCGGCGACCGGACCGTACGGGTCTCCCACCCCGACAAGGTGTACTTCCCTGAACCCGGCTACACCAAGATGGACCTGGTCCGGTACTACCTGGCCGTGGGCGACGGCGTCACCCGCGCCCTGCGGAACCGTCCCACGACCCTGGAGCGCTATCCCGACGGGGTGACCGGCGAGTCCTTCTTCCAGAAGCACGCCCCGAAGCACCTGCCCGACTGGATCCCGACGGCCCGCATCACCTTCCCCAGCGGCCGGTCGGCCGACGAGATGTGCCCCACCGAGCCGGCCGCCGTGCTCTGGGCGGCCAACCTCGGCGCCGTCACCTTCCATCCCTGGCCGGTGCGCCGGGACGACACCGACCACCCCGACGAACTCCGCATCGACCTCGACCCGCAGCCCGGCACGGACTACGCCGACGCCGTCCGCGCCGCCCACGAGCTGCGCGCGGTCCTCGACGAGCACGGGCTGCGCGGCTGGCCGAAGACCTCGGGCGGCCGGGGTCTGCACGTCTTCGTGCCGATCGTCTCCGAATGGACGTTCACCCAGGTCAGGCGGGCGGTGATCGCCTGCGGCCGGGAGCTGGAGCGGCGGATGCCGGACCGGGTCACGATCCGGTGGTGGAAGGAAGAGCGGGGCGAGCGGATCTTCGTCGACTACAACCAGGCGGCCCGGGACCGCACGATCGCCTCCGCCTACTCCGTGCGCCCCCGGCCGCACGCCCCCGTCTCGGCGCCGCTGCGGTGGGAGGAGATCGACGACGCCGTGCCGAGGGACTTCGACATCAGGACGATGCCGGCGCGGTACGCGGAGGTCGGCGACGTCCACGCGGACATGGACGACGAGCGGTTCAGCCTGGAGTCGCTGCTCGAACTGGCCCGGCGGGACGAGGCGGAACACGGTCTGGGCGACCTGCCGTACCCGCCGGAGTACCCGAAGATGCCGGGCGAACCCAAGCGGGTGCAGCCGAGCCGGGCGAAGGAGGAGAAGGAGTCCGAGGGGGAGTAGGGGGAGGGCCGGGACGCTTCCGGGTGGGCGTCGCCGGCCCTCGATCTTCACTCTAAAACAACACGAACGATCGTGCTAGCATTTTTTCATCATCAGGACGACCGAGGAGATCCGGCATGTACCCGATGGCTCCGCTCATCCGCACCGCCCTGAACACCACCGCCCGCCTCGCCCCCGGCCCGGCCGGCCGCTGGGCCTTCCACCTCTTCGTCCGGCCGCTCGGCAGGGCCCCGGTGAAGCCGGGGGAGCGGGAGATCCTCGCCGCCGCCCGCACCGGGACCCTCCACGTGCGCGGCAAGGAGGTCGTCACCTACGCCTGGGGCGACGGCCGGCGGCCCGTCCTGCTCGTGCACGGCTGGTCCTCCCGCGCCTCGCGGCTCGGGGCCTTCGCCGAGGAGCTCCTCGCGCGGGGACACAGCCCGGTCGCCTTCGACGGGCCCGGACACGGCGAATCCTCCGGCAGGGCCACCAACATCGTCGAATACCGCGAGATCATCCGGGAACTGCACGCCCGGCACGGCGACTTCGAGGCCGTCGTGGCCCACTCCTTCGGCGTCCTCGCCTCCCTCTTCGCCCTCCGCGACGGCGTCCGCACGGCCCGCTTCGTCGGCCTCGGCGGCGTCGGCTCCTTCGACCTGCTCATGGAGGGCTTCCGGGCCGGACTCGGCCTGGACGACCGGGTGGTGAGGGCCATGCGCCGGTACGTCGAGCGACGGCTCGTCCCCGGTGAGCCGGGTGTCTGGGACCGCTTCGGCGCCGACCACGCCCCGCACGAACTCGGCGCGCCCGTCCTGCTGTTCCACGACGAGGACGACGACATGGTGCCCCTGGCCCACGCGCGGTTCCTCGCCCGCGCCCACGGCGGGAGGGCCCGGCTCGTCGTCACCCGGGGCCTCGGTCACCGCCGTGTCCTCACGGACCCCGGCGTCGTGGCCGAGGCGGTGGAGTTCGCGACGGCGGGCGCCGTCGCGCCCGAGAGCGTCAGTCGGCGCTGAGCGCCGCCCGGCCCTTCTCCGTGGCCGAGGACAGCAGACGGGCCGTGATGCCCCGCTCGGCGCGGGCGTACGTGCCGGGGTCGCCGAGCAGCAGGGAGTGGGCGTTGGCCGCCTCCATGAGGGCGATCACCTCGAAGGCCAGCTGCTCCACGTCCAGGTCCTCGGTGAACTCCCCGACGGCACGCGCCTCCGTCAGGGCCCCCTCCACGTACGCCGTCCAGTCGCGGCGGGTCCCCGCGACGGCGTCGTGGACCGGGCCCGTGCGGGCGTCGAACTCGGCCGCGACCGCGTAGAAGAAGCAGCCGCCCGCGAAGACCCGGTCCGAGGAGTACGCGAGCCAGTTCCGGCACAGCTCGCGCACCCGCCGCGCGCCCGGCGGCAGGTCCTTCAGCGGGGTGACGACGCGGTCGGCGAAGACGGCGACGGCGGCCCTGACGGTGGCGAGCTGCAGCTCCTCCTTGGAGCCGAAGAGGGCGAAGACGCCGCTCTTGCTCAGCTCCAGCTCGGTCGCGATCCGGCCGAGCGACAGGCCTTCGAGCCCCTCGACCGAGGCGATGTCCATCGTCCGGCCGAGGACGAGGCGCCGGGTCTGGTTGCCCCGCTCGACGCGTCCGTCCCGCTTGGTCCCGGTGCCGCTTCCCGTGCTGCCGCTCATGCCCCCATCGTACTGAACGCACGACCGTGCGGACATCTCCGTGCGGCTCCGGGAGGAGCGGCTCCGGAGGCTACCCGGCCGGCTCGCCCGGTTCCCTGCGCTCCGACGGGGCGAGCAGGAGCACCTCCAGGGCCCGCGCGCAGGCCCGTGCCTGCGCCAGGTACCAGCCGAGCCGCGCGTCGGTGATCAGCTCGGGGGTCGCGCGGACCGCGAGCGCGAACCGGGCGTGGCCCGTGCGCTCAAGGACCGGGACCGCCACCGTCCGTACCCCGAGGGCCGACTCGCCGTCGTTGAGGGCGTACCCCGCCTCCCGTACGCGTGCCAACTCCGCTGCCAGCGCGGGCGCTTCGACGATGGTCCGCTCCGTGAACGCGTACAGCGGTGGCAGCGAGCGCGGACCGCCCTCGCCCGCCCGGGGCCACGCGAGCAGTACTTTCCCGAGCGCCGTCGAGTGCAGCGGCCGGCGCAGCCCCACCTTCGGGGTCACCGAACCGCCGGCCACGATCACCGCGTGCGGGCCGCTGCGCAGCGCCAGGTCCGCCGTGGCACCCGTCCGTTCGGCCAGGTCGGACAGTTCGGGCGCGGCCAGGTGCAGGCCGCGCTGGTGGTACGAGAGGCGGCCAAGCTCGGTCATCGCCGGGCCCAGCCGGTAGCGCGCGGTCCTGGCGTCCTGCTCCAGGAAGCCCGCGCCGAGCAGGGTGCGGGCCAGCCGGTGCGCCGTCGAGGTGGAGAGCCCGAGCCGGCGCGCGAGGTCGGATGCGCTCAGGTCGGGCCCGTTGTCGTGGAAACAGTGCAGCACGTCCAGTGCGCGGCGGACCGCCTGGGCGCCCGCCGGGGGTCGGACGATGCCGGCCTCGGTCGTCATGGGTTCGCTCCCCGTGGGTGATCGGGTTCCCACGCTCCCACATGGCGGGAGCGGAATCAGGCTCCGGGCCAGCTCGGAAACACTCCGTTCATGAGCAATCCCACATCGTGGGAGTCGAGTTGTGGGCGGCGGAACAACCATGGCAAGGTTCCGGCCATCACCCCCCAGCGGCACCGAGCCGGAAGGAGCAGTCCCGCGATGCACGCACGACACGTACCGGGTGCCCTCCGCGCACCGCTGGCCCTCACCCGGCGCCGCCACATCGACCTGGCGCGCGTCGCCGGCACCGGCTGTCGCTGACACCCGGACTTCGCCCGACGCCTCGCCTTCGCCCGACGCCCGGCCTTCGTCCGGCACCCGGCCTTCGCCGGCGCGTCCGGCCATGGCTTTCCGGCCACGCGGCCGGCGCCTCCACCGCGGTCAGCGCCCCTACGCCCTTCCGTCCCTCTGCGCCCTTCAGTGCCTTCGGCGCCCCCGGTGCCGCGTGCGCCGAGACCGACGCCCACCGGTCCTCCGTCCGCCCCGCACGGGGACGCCGTGGCCGCAGACCTGATCCTCCCGTCTCCCGATCCCTCACACCCCGGGATGCCCCCATGACGTACACCCGCGTTCCCGACACGCTCTGGTTCACCCGTTGCCCCGTCCCCACCGCCACCGGCGTCGCTGCCGACCGGGGCTGGCTCGCGGGGGAGTTCGCCCCGGACGACATCGCCGTCCGCTCGCTCCAGGACGCCGAACCCGGCGCCGACCCCGCCACCCACTACACCCACGCCCTGCCCGGACTCTTCCGCGAGGGCGGCAACGTGCCCGCGCTGTGGGCCCGTTCGCGCGGCGAGCGTACCCGGCTCGTCGGGCTCACCTGGATCGAGGAGCGCCAGGTGGTGCTCGTCGCCCCCGGCTCACCGGTGCGCGGGGCCGCCGCCCTGCGCGGACTCCGGCTCGCCGTGCCGCGTCACTCCGTGCCCATCGACTTCTGGCGGGCGATGGCCCTGCGCGGCTTCGAGGGCGCCCTCGCCTCGGCGGGGTACGGACTCGGCGACGCCGTCCTCGTCGACGTACCGGCCGACGGTCATCGGGGCCAGTGGGCCGCCGGGCTCGACGCCCTGCGCCGCGGCGAGGTCGACGCCGTGTACGTGAAGGGAGCCCTCGCCGTCGAAGCGGCCCGTCGGGCCGGCGCCGAGGTGGCCGTCGAGCTCGACGACCTGCCCGACCCCGCGCACCGCGTCAACAACGGCACCCCGCGCCCCCTCACCGTCCACCAGGACCTCCTGGACGCCCACCCCGAGCTCGTGGCGCGCTTCCTCTCCGTCCTGCTCCGCGCCGCCGACTGGGCGGCCGGCGAGCCCGCCGAGGTGGCCCGGATCCTCGGCTCCGAGACCGGAGCGGGCGCCGAGGGCGTCGCGGGGGCCTACCGGCCCGGCACCCACCGCGCCCTCCACCCGGACCTGTCCGGAACACGGCTCGACCTGCTGGCCCGGCAGGAAGAGGCCCTGCGCGCCCACGGCTTCCTGCCCGAGGCCGTGGACGTACGGGCCTGGGCCGACCCGGAGCCCCTGCGCCGCGCCCGCCTCATCGCGGCCGCCGCCACGCCGGAACCCCCCACGCGGGAGCCGTCCGCCCAGCCCGTCCCGTGACATCCGCAGCCCCGCCCTCCACCACTTCGCCTTCTCCCGCCCCGCCCTCTCCCGCCCGGAGGAAGACCGCCATGCGCCCACTCACCCCGATCGCCGCCCTGACGGCCCTCGTCGCCCTCTCCACCGTCACCGCCTGCGGCGGTGCGGACGACGGCGGCGACCCGAAGGGGAAGAAGAAGGGGGAGGGAACGGTCACCGTTCGCATCCCCGACCCCGGCAACGCCGGCGTCCTCGCCCGTGGCAAGAAGGACGGCAGCCTCGACAAGGCCCTCGCCGCGGTCGGCGCCGAAGTGGCCTGGACGGGCAGTGCCGGCCCCTTCGCCCCGGCCGCCCAGGCGATGAACGCGGACCAGCTCGACATCGCGACCGGCTCCATCACCTCCGGCATCACCTCCCTCTCCCAGAGCCCCGGCTTCGCCTTCTTCACCGCCACCGACCCCGACCCCGTCGGCGAGGGCATCCTCGTCCGCGAGGGCTCGGACATCACCTCCGTCCAGGACCTGGTCGGCCGCAAGGTCGCCGTGAACAAGGGCGGCACCGGTGAGTACCTGCTCCTCAAGGCCCTCGCCAAGGCGGGGATCCCCGCCGACAAGGTCGAGCGCGTCTATCTCCGCCCCGACCAGACCGCCGCCGTCTTCAACGCGGGACAGGTCGACGCCTGGGCGGTCTGGTCGACGTACGCCGTCGCCGAGATCGGCACCGGCAAGGCCCGCTTCGTCGCCGACGGCGCCGCCATCGGCTCCGACAACTACAGCCTGAACGCCGTCCGTACGGGCTTCGCCAAGGAGCACCCCGAGATCGTCAAGGCGCTCTACGCCTACCTCCACGAGAACAGCGCCAAGGAGAAGAAAGACCCGGCCGCCTACCTCAACGTCTTCACTGACGCCGGCCCCACCGCCGTCAACGGCAAGGCCAAGGACGTCCAGATCGCCTTCACCGGCAAGGGAGGCACCGTCGACCCCATCGGCCCCGAGGACATCGCGCGCTTCGAGACCGTCGCCCGGTTCTACGCCGACCAGAAGGTCACCCCGGGCAAGGTCGACATCGCCGCCCACCTCCTCGACGTCGAGAAGTTGTCATGACCGCCGTCACCGAGGAGACGCGCCCGGAGGGGCTCGTCGCGCCGCGCCCGCCGGTGCGCCGCGCCCGCTCCCGCACGTACTCCGCCACCGTCCGCGCCCTCGGCCCGCTCGCCCTGCTCACCCTGTGGTGGGCCTCGTCCGCCACCGGTCTCCTCACCCCCGACGTCCTCGCCTCGCCCGCACAGGTCGTCGACGCGGTAGGCGAGTTGTGGGGCAACGGACAGCTGCCCGACGCGCTCGCCACCTCCCTCACCCGCTCCGGACTCGGCCTCGTCATCGGACTCACCGCCGGCCTCGCCCTCGGCATCACCACCGGCTTCACCCGGCTCGGCGACGAACTCCTCGACTCCTCCCTCCAGACCCTCCGCACCATCCCCTTCCTCTCCCTCGTCCCCCTCTTCATGGTCTGGTTCGGCATCAACGAGACCGCCAAGATCCTGCTCATCGCGGTCGCCACGACCTTCCCGATGTACGTCTCCACCGCCGGGGGAGTCCGCAACACCGACCGCAAGCTCGTCGAGGCCATGCGCAGCTTCGGACTCGGCAGGCTCGCGGTCGTGCGCCAGGTCGTCCTGCCCGGTGCCCTGCCCTCGCTCCTCGCCGGCCTGCGGCTCTCCATGACGCTCAGCGTCATCGCGCTGATCGCCGCCGAGGAGATCAACGCCACCGAGGGCATCGGCTATCTGATGTCCCAGGCCCAGAGCTACGCCCGCACCGACATCCTCGCCGTCTGCATCCTCGTCTACGGACTCCTCGGCCTCACCGCCGACGTCCTCGTCCGTGGCCTGGAGCGGATCCTCATGCCCTGGCGCACCGCCGGACCGGGAGGGACGACATGACCGCCGTACGGGTTCGCGGACTGCGGCGGGCCTTCGGCGACCGCGCCGTCATCGACGGCCTCGACCTCACCATCGGACGCGGCGAGTTCGTCGCCCTCCTCGGTGCCAGCGGCAGCGGCAAGACCACCCTGCTGCGCATCCTCGGCGCCCTCGACGGAGCCGACGGGGGAGAGGCACTCGTCCCCGCCGCCCGCACCATCGTCTTCCAGGAGCCCCGGCTCGTCCCCTCCAAGAAGGTCCTCGCCAACGTCACCGTGGGGCTGCCGCGCGGCGCCGGGACCCGGGCGACCGGTCTGCGGGCGCTCGCCGAGGTCGGGCTGGAACGGCACGCCGACGCCTGGCCGGCCACCCTCTCCGGCGGCGAGGCCCAGCGGGTCGCCCTCGCCAGGGCGCTGGTCCGCGAGCCGGAACTCCTGCTGCTCGACGAGCCGTTCGCCGCCCTCGACGCGCTGACCCGGCTCCGCATGCAGGACCTGGTCGGCGAGCTGCGCCGGATCCACCGGCCGGCGGTCCTGCTCGTCACCCACGACGTCGACGAGGCCGTGCGCCTCGCCGACCGGGTCGCCGTACTGCGCGACGGCCGGCTCGTCACCGACGAGCCCGTGGCCGTTCTCCGCCCGCGCGACCCCGGCGACCCGGCCTTCGTGGCCCTCCGCCGCCGCCTCCTCGCGGACCTCGGCGTCCACACACCCCAGGAAACCACCCCTCTCGAAGGAGTCTCCGCATGACCGTCGTCATCGGTGTCCACCGCAGCAACCCCTCCCTCTACCACCTCTCCCGCCTCGGCTACGCGGAGGAGGAGCTCGCCGCCCTCGGCGAGACCGTGACCTGGCACCCGTACACCGACGGGGTCCGCACCGGCGCCCATCTCGCCGACGGCACCATCGACTTCGGCGGCACCGGCTCCACCCCGCCGGTCACCGCGCAGGCCGCCGGCCACGACATCGTCTACACCGCCGTCTCGGCGCCCCGCCCCGACCACGGCGCCCTCCTGGTCCCCGAGGACAGTCCGGTCCGGACCGTCGCCGACCTCAAGGGCGGCACCGTCCACCTCGCCGTCGGCTCCTGGCAGACCCACCTCGTCGCCAAGGCCCTCGACGACGCCGGCCTCTCGTACGCCACCGACATCACCCCCGTCCGCGGAGACTCCGGCAGCGAGGCGAAGCTCCGCGCCGGGGAGATCACCGCCTGGGTCGCGCAGGGCGCCGAACTCGCCGCCGCCCGTCGCACCGGCGGACTGCGCACCCTGATCCGTACCGGCGACGTCATCAGCGACCGGTCCGTCTTCTTCACCCGGCGCGACCTGGCCGAGCAGCGGCCCGAGCTCGTCGAGGCGCTCACCCGCGCGCTGCGGCGGGCCGACGACTGGGCCGCCGCGCACCCGCGAGAGGCCGCCGAGATCGCCGCCGCCGACCAGGGCGGCACCGTCGAGGACTGGGAGACCGCCCTGAAGGCCCTGCCCTGGACCATCGAGGAGGTCACCGAGGAGTTCATCGCCGAGCAGCAGACGGCGGCGGACATCTTCCACCGCACCGGATTCGTCGACCGCGCGGTCACCGTCGCCGACGCGCTGCCCCGGAAGGCCTGACCCCATGACGCACCAGGCTCCCGAAGTCCTCTGGTACGTGATCCCGCGCGAAGGCGCCTACCCGTGGGAGCCCGAGGGTCGCCGGCCCGTCGACCTCGGCTACCTCACCCAGCTCGCCGGGACCGTCGAACGCCTCGGCTACAGCGGTGCGCTGCTCGCCACCGACCTCTACGACGTGTGGCCGCTCGGTTCGGCGCTCGCCGCCTCCACCAGCACCCGCTTCAAACCGCTGCTCGCCGTCCACCCGGGCCTGATCTCGCCCACGCTCCTGGCCAAGATGGCGCTGAGCTTCGACAACCTCTTCGGTGGCCGGCTCCGCTTCAACGTCGTCAACGGATCGACGAACTCCCTGCGGGAGTACGGCCTGCACGTCGAGCACGACGAGCGGTACGAACTGAGCGCCGAGTACTGGTCGATCGTCAAGCGGCTCACGGCCGGCGAGGTCTTCGACCACAAGGGGAGGTTCTACGACCTCAAGGGCGCGGGCGCCTCCTTCCGCGACCTGCGCCCGGTCCAGGCGCCGCACGTCCCGCTCTGGTTCGGCGGTTCCTCAGCACCCGGCATCGAGATGGCGGCCGAGCACGTCGACGTCTACCTCACCTGGGGCGAACCCCCGCACCTGCTCAAGGAGAAGCTCGACCACGTCCGGGCCCGGGCCGCCGCCCACGGGCGTACGCTGCGGATCGGGCTCCGGCTCCACCTGATCGTCCGGGACACCGAGGACGAGGCCTGGGCCGCGGCCGACCGGCTCCTGGACGTCACCAGCGAGGCGACGTACGCCCGGCAGCTCGGCGAGCGCGCGGGCGAGGACGGCGTCGGCTGGCAGCGCCAGTTCCGCCAGCACGGCGGGAAGGTGCCGGCCCGGGCCCGCGAGCTGGAGACCCACCCGAACCTCTGGCCCGGCATGAGCCTGTTCCGCCCCGGCCCCGGCACGGCGGTCGTGGGCTCCGCGTCCCAGGTCGTGGAGCGCCTCAAGGAGTACCAGGCCCTGGGGGTGGACACCTTCATCCTGTCCGGCAATCCGCTTCTGGAGGAGGCGTACCGGGTGGCCGAGACGGTCCTTCCGGCGCTGGGTGTCACCCGTTGAGGCCGAACAGGCCCCACTCCGTGAACGGCTCGACCTGGACGTGGATCCTGCCTCCTCGGCCGACGGCCCGCCGGCGGCCGAGGGGAGTGCCGTCGGGCAAGGTGAGCAGGCTGGTGTCCCCCGCCTCGACGGAGGTCCCGGCGAGGGCCGGCCGCGCGGCGAACGGTTTCGGCGCGCCGCATTGATCGAACGTTGATGGCCTGTTTACGACCCCTGGGCAGTGTGTACGGCATGCAGACCTACACGAGCGTACTCACCGCACCGGAGCCCGACATGACCTGGCGCGAGAACGCCCTGTGCGCCCAGGCCGGACCGGAGTTCTTCTTCCCGGCCCCCGGTTCGTCGACGCGCGAGGCGAAGCAGCTGTGCGGGGCGTGCGAGGGGCGCCTCGCGTGCCTGGAGTACGCCCTGGCCCACGACGAGCGGTTCGGGGTGTGGGGCGGCCTCTCCGAGAAGGAGCGCGGGCGGCTCAAGCGGCAGAGCCGCTGAACCGCCCGGCCGCCCCGGCGGACGGCTCAGCCGGCCGCGCGCGCGGCCATCCGGGCCTTGCGGGCCGCGAGCTTCTCGTCGAACTTGCTCGCCTCGCTGTCGAGGCCGTTCATGTAGAGCCCCAGCTCCTCCTGGGCGCGCAGGCCGTCCGGGCCGAGGCCCTCGATCTGGAGGACCTTGAGGAAGCGCAGGACGGGCTGGAGGACGTCGTCGTGGTGGATGCGCATGTTGTAGATCTCGCCGATCGCCATCTGCGCGGCCGCCCGCTCGAAGCCCGGCATGCCGTGACCGGGCATCCGGAAGTTGACGACGACGTCCCGCACGGCCTGCATGGTCAGGTCGGGGGCGAGCTCGAAGGCCGCGCCCAGCAGGTTGCGGTAGAAGACCATGTGCAGGTTCTCGTCGAGCGCGATGCGGCCGAGCATCCGGTCGCAGACCGGGTCGCCGGACTGGTGGCCGGTGTTGCGGTGCGAGATGCGGGTGGCGAGCTCCTGGAAGGCCACGTACGCGACGGAGTGCAGCATCGAGTGCCGGTTGTCGGACTCGAAGCCCTCGCTCATGTGTGCCATCCGGAACTGCTCCAGCTTGTCCGGGTCGACGGCGCGCGAGGCGAGCAGGTAGTCGCGCATCACGATGCCGTGCCGGCCCTCCTCGGCGGTCCAGCGGTGCACCCAGGTGCCCCAGGCGCCGTCGCGGCCGAAGAGGCTGGCGATCTCGTGGTGGTAGCTCGGGAGGTTGTCCTCGGTGAGCAGGTTGACGACGAGGGCGATCTTGCCGATGTCGGTGACCTTGGACTGCGACGGCTCCCAGGCCTCGCCGTCCTCGAAGAAGCCGGGGAAGTTCCGGCCGTCGGACCAGGGCACGTACTCGTGCGGCATCCAGTCCTTGGTGACCTTCAGGTGCCGGTTGAGCTCTTTCTCCACGACCTCTTCCAGCGCGTAGAGGAGCCGTGCGTCGGTCCACCCTGCCGAGCTGCCGAGGGAAGGAGAGGTGAGCGTCACGGGGAACTCCTGGGGACGGAGAAGGGCATACGGGCATACCTACGGATTCGTAGGTTACGAGACCGTAGGTTAAGCCTCCGTAAGGCGTCGGCCAAGCCCGTCCCGGCGATGTCCGATTACGTTCCGTTATGCGCGCAGCTCCGGCGGGGTGCCGGAGACGCAGGTCACGTCCTTTTCGGCGTCCGCCGGTCATGCGGCCGACTACGCAGCGCAGATGCCCGGCGGCGCGGAGCGAGTGGTCGGCCCCTCACAGCAGGTGGTCGGCCGCCCCGGCCTTCACGGCCGAGATGAGCGCCCGCAGCGCCTCCACGGAGTCGGTGACGTACTCGCCGGGGGAGAGCGTCGAGCCGATGTAGGCGCGGCCGGAGTCGTCGAGACCGAAGCGGAAGCAGTTGGCGCCCTCGCTGCAGAAGGCCTCGTCCCAGTCGATCGCGGCGGCGGACGGGGCGGTGGGGGCGGCGGTCGTGACGTTCATGGTGTGGGGGGTCCTTCACAGATCCTGGGATATGGCGCGGACGAACGCGCGTGATTCGGTCGTGGACAGGGCGAGCCCGCGCAGCCGGTCCAGCAGGCCGCGGTACCGACGCAGTTGCATGTCGGTGTCGAGCAGGAGCGAGCCGTGGGAGGAGTCGAGCTGCACGGTGTCGAGCTGCGGCACCGCTGCGGACACATAGGTGAACGACTGGCCCGCCCCGGGGAAACCCCCCGCGGCGAACGGGATGACGCGTACGGAGACGGTGTCGCGCTCGGTGTGGGCCAGGATGTGCTCCAGCTGCGCCCGCGCGACCTTCGCTCCGCCGAACTGCATGCGCAGCGCCGCCTCGTGGATCACGGCCTCGTACCGTACCGGCCGGTCGCCCTCCAGGATCTGTCGGCGGCGCAGCCGCAGGGCGAGCCGGGCCTCCAGGTCGGGTCCCGGCAGTGGGGGGACCGCGGTGTCGAAGACCGCCCGGGCGTGCTCCTCGGTCTGCAGGAGGCCCGGGATGTGGGTGGTGACGGAGGTCTCCAACTGCGAGGCGTGGAACTCCAGTTCGGCGAGGTCGAGGAGGGCGGGCGGGAGCAGTCCGCGGTGCTCCTCCCACCAGCCCCGGTCCCGTTCCCGGGCCATGCCGGCGAGGAGGTCGACGAGCCCCGTGTCCGGGCAGCCGTAGTTGAAGGCGAGGGTGCGGACGCGCTCGGGGCTGATCCCGAAGCGGCCCGACTCGATGTTGGGGATGCGGGTGCGGTCGACGCCCAGGAGGGCGGCGGCCTGCTGGGCCGACATCCCCGACTGTTCGCGCAGTCTGCGCAGTTCGCTCCCGAGGCGCTGCTGCCGCGCGGTCGGGCTGCTCCTGGGTGGCACGCTCCGTATCCCTTCGCTCTGTGACGGCGCGGCCCGCGATGGGCCGTCGATATGGCCGGAATGACGCGAGTGCCCGCAAGGTGTAGCACTGTGCTCCGGTCGTGCGCTACGGTCGGTAGCGCAAGTCTCACACGGGGCTACCGAGCTCGTGTGCAGGACCCCCCATGCACCAGGAAATGTGAGCAAACCGATGAAGGGCGCCCTGCGTTGCCTCCCGACCGCCGCCGCGGCCGGGCCCGTACCTCCCGCCACGGAGAACCTCAGCTACTCGATGCTGCTCCCCGGCGGCGCCTACTGCGCGGGACACGCGCGCGAGGCGGTCCACTCGCTCCTCACCCGGCACGGCCTCTCCGACCTCTGCGAGACCGCCGTCCTCGCGGCCTCCGAACTCGTCTCGGCCGCCTACCGGTTCACCCCCGACCGGGAGATGATGCTGCGCGTCCGCTGGCAGTTCGAGGCGCTGCGGATCGTCCTCTACGACCAGCACCCGGCCCATGCCGCACCCCGCGCGGCCGAGGAATGCCGTGACCGCCGCAGCCGCAGCATGTGGCTGCTGGCCGCGGCGGTCGACGCGCACGGCGGGGACTGGGGACTCGCCCCCGTGCTCACCCCCGGAGGGGGCACCAAGTCCTGGGCGTTACTCCACCGCTAGGACCCGTCCGTCAGGACCCGTCCTGAGGATCGCGCCGGGCTCGGGGCCGTCCCCCTGACCTCCTCCGCCGTCGTGGGCCGCAGCTCCCCGTCGAGCAGCACCCAGCGGGTGATCCCCAGCGACTCCAGGAAGGCCACGTCGTGGCTCGCCACGATCAGCGCCCCCTCGTAGGCGTCGAGGGCCGCCGTCAGCTTCCGCACCGACGCCATGTCCAGGTTGTTCGTCGGCTCGTCCAGCATCAGCAGCTGCGGAGCCGGCTCCGCGAGGAGCAGCGCCGCGAGCGTCGCCCGGAACCGCTCCCCGCCCGACAGGGTGCCGACCGGCTGATCGGCCCGCGCCCCACGGAACAGGAACCGCGCGAGCCGGGCCCTGATCGCGTTCGCCGTCGCCTCGGGGGCGAAGCGGGCCACGTTCTCCACCACGCTCAGCCCGTCGTCGAGCACGTCGAGCCGCTGCGGCAGGAAGCGCAGCGGCACCCGTGCCTCCGTCTCGCCCGCCAGCGGCTCCAGCTCCCCGGCGATGGTCCGCAGCAGCGTCGTCTTCCCGGCGCCGTTCCGCCCGACCAGGGCGATCCGCTCCGGACCGCGCAGCTCGAACGCGCCGTCGACCCGCGCCCCGTAGCGCAGCTCCAGGTCCCGCAGGTGCAGGACCTCGCGGCCCGGCGGCACCGAGGTGCGCGGCAGCTCGACGCGGATCTCGTCGTCGTCCCGTACCGCCTCCACGGCCGCGTCGAGCCGCTCCCGTGCCTCCGAGAGGCGCTCCATGTGCAGCGTCTTCTGCTTGCCGGCCGTGACCTGCGCGTCCCTCTTGTTGCTGTTGGCCACGAGCTTCGACGCGACCTTGTTCTCGAAGCTCTTCTGCCCGTACCGCCGCCGGCGCGCCGACTTCGTCTGGGCGTCGGAGAGTTCGCGCTTCTGGCGCTGCACGTCGGCCTCGGCGACCCGCACCATCCGCTCCGCGGCCTCCTGTTCGGCGGCGAGCGCCGACTCGTACGCGGACCAGTTGCCGCCGTACCAGGTGACCTCGCCGTCGCGCAGGTCGGCGATCTGGTCGACCCGCTCCAGGAGTTCCCGGTCGTGGCTGACCACGACCAGGACCCCGGACCACTTCTCCACCGCCTCGTACAGCCGGGCACGGGCGTGCAGGTCCAGGTTGTTGGTGGGCTCGTCGAGCAGCAGCACGTCGGGCCGGGCGAGCAGCAGCGCGGCGAGGCGCAGCAGCACGGACTCGCCGCCCGAGATCTCGCCCACGGTCCGGTCCAGGCCGACGTGGTCGAGCCCGAGCTGGTCGAGGACGGCCCGGGCCCGCTCCTCCACGTCCCAGTCGTCGCCGATCGCGGTGAAGTGCTCCTCCGCGGGGTCGCCCGCCTCGATGGCGTGCAGGGCGGCCCGCCGGCCGGCGATGCCGAGGATCTCGTCCACCCGCCGCGAGGTGTCCAGGACCAGGTTCTGCGGGAGGTACCCGAGCTCACCGGTGACCTTGACCGCGCCCTCCTGCGGGGTCAGTTCGCCCGCGAGCAGCTTCAGGAGCGTGGACTTGCCGGAGCCGTTGAGCCCGACGAGTCCGGTACGGCCGGGACCGACCGAGAGCCGGAAGCCGTCGAGGACGGTGGTGCCGTCCGGCCAGGAGAAGGAGAGGGCGGAGCAGGTGATGAAGGTGGGGTGATGTGCCATGCAGGCCTCCGGGTCGCGCGAGCGTGAAAAGGGAGCAACGCGGGAGACACCGGGGCGCGGGCAGCGGAAGGAACGGCTCGTACGCCGAGGTCGAGAACGGCACACGCGGCACAGGGGGCACGCGCGGCTCGGTGTCTCGCAACCTCAGACGAGCAACGTCCTTCTCCGATCGGGTGACGACAAGGTCAGGAACGACCGTACGCCCCGGCCGGGAGGAGCGGCAAACGAATTGACGTCACGGGCGCTCGCGGAGCAGCTCCGCGAGGCCCTGGTCCCAGTCCAGGTACTGGTGCTCGCGGCCCGCCGGCACCAGGTGCTGCGAGCGCTCCAGGAAGCGGCGCAGCTCGGAGGTCCGCACATGGACCATCGCCACCCCCTCCGGGGCGTGGAACTCGACCACCGTGCGGTCGAACCCGTACGGACGCAGGCGCACGTCCCCGACCCCGGCCGGGCGCTCGACGCCCTGGACGAGCAGCTCGCGCGCGAAGGCCCAGGAGACCTCGACGCCCTCCAGGGTGGCCGGCGGCGGAAACGCCATGCTCACGGCGTACGGATCCCCGCGGTCGTACCGCAGGGTGGCGGGGACGGTCTCCATCCGGGGCGCGGACGCGACCAGACGGGCCTGCACGGCCTGCTCGATGACGGCGGACAAGACCGGCTCCTCTCACGCGGGCTTCGGATCCTGTGCGTCTCCCCGACACCAGGGCACCTGACACCCCTCAAGACGATCGGGAGGACCGGAACGTGCACTCCGGTACCACGTGAGTTGCGTCACCGGGGTTTCTCGGGCCGGCCGGCGCGAGGGTGGTGACGGGCTGAGGCCGTCAGGCGAGCTTGCGCGTACGGCGGGGGTGGGTGGGCGTCTGCGGGGCGGGTGGGGCCGATGCGCGCACGTGGCCGGGCCGGTCGTCAGCGTTCTTCGGGCACATCGTCGTCGTCCGGTTCGGCACAGGGGCCCGAGTGGTCGCAGTACGGCTGGTTGCCCGAGGCGCCGCAGCCGCAGAGCATCGCCCGGGTCTCGTGGCGGTCGCCGTGGGCGCCGGTCACCAGGAGGTCGCCGCGGACCACCAGCTGGCCGGCGGGCGTGCGCCGGACCGTGGTGGGGGAGTCCGGCTGCTCGGCGACGGCGTCCTCGGGGCGGTGGTGGTACTGGAGCGCCCCGGAGGGACAGCGCCGGACGACCTCCGCGACCCGGTCGGGGTCGGCGGCGTCGGGCAGCACCCACGGGCGCCGGGCCGTGTCGAAGACCTCCGGCAGGCCGCGGACGCACTCCGCCGCGTGCAGACAGCGGCGCGGCTCGAACGTGACGGTGATGCCCTCGCCCTCGTACTCCTTGAGGCGGGGCCGTTCCTCCGTCGCACCTTCACCTTCCGTCATGCGACCCAGCCTAGGAACGCCGGGCCGAGGACGCACCCTGGACGCCGACCGGCCCGGGGCACTAGCTTCCGGCGCCATGACGTCCATGGGGAAGACGAGACGAATGATGTCGGTGGGGCTGATCGGGGCGGCGCTCGCGCTGACCCTGGCCGCCCCGGCGCGGGCTGGGGAGACCCCCACGGCCGCGGCCGGCTGGCAGCTCACACCGACCGGCACCGACGCCCGCTTCCGGGGCCTCGCGCCGGTCGACCGGAGGACCGCGTGGGCCGCGGGCTCCAAGGGCACGGTGTTGCGCACCACCGACGGCGGGCGCAGCTGGCGGAACGTGTCGCCGGCCGGAGCGGGCGACCTGGAGTTCCGCGACGTCGAGGCCTTCGACGCCCGCCGGGCCGTCGTCCTCGCCATCGGGGAGGGCGAGGCCTCCCGCGTGCTGCGCACCGAGGACGGCGGCGCCACCTGGACCGAGTCCTTCCGCAACGCCGACGCGCGCGCCTTCTACGACTGCATGACCTTCTTCGACCACCGGCACGGACTCGCCCTGAGCGACCCGGTCGACGGGAAGTACCGCATCCTCTCCACCCGCGACGGCGGCCGCTCCTGGGAGGTCCTGCCGAGCTCCGGGATGCCGGACGCGCTCCCCGGCGAGGCGGGATTCGCCGCGAGCGGCCAGTGCCTCGTGTCGGCCGGACCCCGGGACGTGTGGCTCGCCACGGGCGGCGGCGCCACCGCGCGCGTGCTCCACTCCGCCGACCGGGGAGTGACCTGGACGGCCACGGACACGCCGATCCCGGCCGGCGACCCGGCCCGCGGCGTCTTCGGGCTCGCCTTCCGCGACCGTACGCACGGCATCGCCGTCGGCGGCGACTACCGCAAGGACCAGCCGTCCCCTTCGGCCGGCGCGGTCAGCACCGACGGCGGACGCACCTGGAACCCCTCGGCGACCCCGCCGCCCGCCTACCGCTCCGGCGTCGCCTGGCTCCCGCACGGCAAGGCGGCCGCGCTCGCCGTCGGCCCGACCGGCACCGACCTCACCACCGACGGCGGCCGCACCTGGCGCACGGTCGACACCGGCTCGTACGACACGGTCGACTGCACTCCGGACGGCTCCTGCTGGGCCTCCGGCGAGAAGGGCCGCATCGCCCGGCTCGCCACGAAGGACTAGCGGGGACCAGCGAGGACTAGGAGGGCAGCTCCTCCCGGTACGCGGCGATCCCGTCGGCCGTCTTGGTCGCGTAGAACTCCGTGATCCGGTACGCGCACACGCCCTCGGCGCTGAACGGGTCGGCCGCCGTGATCTTCTCGATCTCCGCGCGGTCGACCCCGGCGGCCAGGATGATCCCGCCGTCCCGCGGGTTCTTCCGACCCGACGCCAGGAACACGCCGGCGGCGTACTGCGCGTCCAGCCACTCGACGTGCGCGTCGAGCAGCGCGTCCACCCGCTCGATCGGCGCGGTGTAGGTCAATTCGAGAATGAACATGATCGCCAGGCTACCCGTGCGGACCGGCGGCCGTTCGGCGTACGACCGGTCCCACGTACGGTCCACCGGGCGCGCCGCCGGCCGGGCAACCACGAACGGGGCTGCTCCAATGGCCGGGCACCGCGCCCCGGGGGGCCGCCGTAGGGTGGGCCCCATCATGACGATCATCGGGATTCCGGCGGGCTGGCCCGCCGACGAGGACGCCGCGCGGGACGTGCAGCGGGAGTTGCGGGGGCGGCTCGTGCTCGGGGAGAGCGGGCCGCCGCCGGGGGAGGGGCACGTCACCGGGCTCGACGTGGCGTACGACGACGAGCGCGACCTCGTCGCCGCCGCGGCCGTCGTGCTCGACGCGCGCACCCTGGACGTGGTGGAGGAGGCCACGGCGGTCGGCCGGGTCTCCTTCCCGTACGTCCCCGGGCTCCTCGCCTTCCGCGAGATCCCGACCGTGCTCGCCGCGCTCGACTCCCTGAGCGCCGACCCGGGCCTCCTGGTCTGCGACGGCTACGGCCTCGCCCACCCGCGCCGCTTCGGCCTCGCCAGCCACCTCGGCGTCCTCACCGGCCGGCCGTCGATCGGCGTCGCCAAGAACCCCTTCACCTTCACGTACGGGCAGCCCGGCGACGCGCGCGGCGACTTCACCCCGCTCCTCGCCGACGGGGAGGAGGTCGGCAGGGCCCTGCGCACCCAGGCGGGCGTGAAGCCCGTGTACGTCTCCGTGGGCCACCGCGTCTCCCTCGACAACGCCTGCGCCCACACCCTGCTGCTCTCCCCGCGCTACCGGGTGCCCGAGACCACCCGTCACGCCGACTCCCTCTGCCGCAGAGCGCTCAAGGAGGCGCAGGAATCACTCGGGTCACTCGGGTCCGTCTGAGTACCCCGGGTGAGTACCTGTACGGATACCCGTTGTCGTACCCCCACGGCAGAGTGGTGCCCATGACAGCTCGCGTTCCCGCAACCCGTGGTCTCGGCGCCGCACTTGCCGTCGCCGGGGCCTCCGCCCTCGCCTGGGCCTGCGCCATCCTGTACGTCATCGCGGACTGGACGCTGGGATGATCGGGCGTCTGCGCTGCCTCGTCCTCGACTGCCCCGACGCCCGCGAACTGGCCCTGTTCTACCAGGGGTTGCTGGGCGGCGAGATCGAGTGCCCCGACCCGGCGCTCGCCGTCGGAGAAGGCTCCGCCGTGCTCTGCGACGCGGGCGGCCCGGTGCTCGCCTTCCAGAGCGTGGCCGACCACCATCCGCCCGTCTGGGGCGCGCCCGAGCAGCAGTTCCACCTGGACGTACGGGTCGGGGACCCGGTCGCCGCCCACGCGGCCGTGCTCGCGCTCGGCGCCACCCCGCTCGACGGGGGCGAGGCGCCCACCTGGCGCGTCTACGCCGATCCGGCGGGCCACTTCTTCCGCCTCGTCGCTCCCTGAGCCCGCCCCCCCCGGAGCGGGAACGGTGCGGCGCCGCCGGCCGTTGGGCGGGCATGGTGATGATGGTGAGCCTGATGGTCACGGCGGTGATCGTCCTGATCCCGTTCCTCTTGGCGGCCGCCCGGCACATGGTGCTGCGGACCGGCAGACCGAAGTGGGTGCGCCGCGTCCTGGCCGCCCGCGCCAAGGAGGGCGCGGACGGAGCGGGCGTCACCGTCACCGACGAGCTGCTCTCGTTCCTGAACCCCGGCAAGCGCGTCCAGATCGAGCGCCGCCAGGAGGAACGCCTCGTGCGCCACGACGTCCAGGACGGCGCCCCGCGCCGCGTGGGCGTCGACCTGGACAGGGGGACCGCCGTGATCCGCCCCGGCGGCGACAGGGGCTAACCGCGGTGCGCGACCCGGAAGCGGATGCCCGCCGCGCGCAGGCGGTCGGTCAGGGCGTCGCCCATCGCGACGGCCGTCGTGACCTGGCCGGCCGTCTTCGGCAGGTCGTCGAAGGCGAGGCACAGGGCGGACTCGGCGAGCATCTTCGCCGTCTCGTCGTAGCCCGGGTCGCCGCCCGAGACCTCGGTGAAGACCCGCCGCCCGCCGCCCTCGCCGACGAACCGGACGGAGAACCAGCTGCGGGCGCGCCGCTCGGCCGACGGACCCCGGCCCGCCGCGTAACGCCCCATCAGCCAGGAGCGGACCGGCGGGAGTTGGGCTGCCGCGACGCTCGCGCCGATGGCGGCGGTGCCTCCGAGGGCCATCGGGAGGGTCTTCACGGAGGCGTAGTGCCGGTAGCGGAAGTCCGGTCCGTACCGTTCGAGGGCGGCGGCCGAGCGGGCCACGACCTGCGGGTCGAGCGTCGGCAGCGGCAGCGCCCAGGTTCCCGTCTCCCGGCTGAACCGCGGCCCGGCGAGCGGCGCGCGGGCCCGGCGGCCCACCAGGCGCGGCTCGTGCAGCCGCCGCTCGTGCGCCGCCCGCAGGATCTCCCGGCCCCGGCCGAACGCGGTCAGCGCCGAGGCGAAGGTGCCGCCGGAGAAGGCCGCCCCGGCCCGCACGAAGCCGTCGACGCGCAGCGGCACGTCCTCCGGCAGCTGCCGCACCGTGAAGTACGCGCCCAGGTCGTGCGGGACGGAGTCGAAGCCGCAGGCGTGCACGATCCGGGCGCCGGTCTCCCGGGCGCGCGCGTCGTGCCGTACGAACATGAGGTCCACGAACTCGGCCTCGCCCGTCAGGTCGAGGTAGTCCGTGCCCGCCTCCGCGCAGGCCGCGACCAGCCCCTCGCCGTGCCAGACGTACGGCCCGACCGTGGTCGCCAGCACCCGCGCGGACTCGGCGAGTGCGCGCAGCGAGCCGGGATCGGCCGAGTCGGCGACGAGCAGCGGCAGGGCGGCGAGCCGCGGCCGGCCGGCCGCGAGCCGGTCCCGCAGCGCCTCCAGTCTGCCGAGGCTGCGCCCGGCGAGCGCCCAGCGGCAGTCCGCCGGCGCGTGCTCGGCCAGGTACTCCGCGGTGAGCTCGCCCACGAAGCCCGTCGCCCCGAAGAGGACCACGTCGTACGGTCTGGCTCCGGTCTCGCGTCCCACGCCCGCCCCTGTCTCCATCAAGACCCTCATCTCGGCCGTACCGCGCCGCCGCGCGCGGTTGTCGTCGGCGGAGGATAGCGGAACCGGGGCGGGCTTCCGTCCCGGAGCCGGCCCCGCACAATTTCCAAGCGCTTGCTCGGCCGGGGGGCTTGTGCCGAGTGGAACACGTTCCTAGCATCTCCGGTGTTACATCATTGGTGTCACATACTCCTGGGGGCTCGATGAGCACGACGCACACCGCCCGGAACGGCCCGCTCACGGGCGTGCGCGTGGTCGAACTCGCCGGGATCGGCCCCGGCCCCTTCGCCGCGATGCTCCTCGCCGACCTCGGCGCCGACGTCGTCCGCGTCGACCGCCCCGGCGGCGCCGGGATCGGCATCGACCCCGCCCGCGACCTCACCAACCGCAACAAGCGCTCCGTCCTCGTCGACCTCAAGGCCGAGGACGGCCCCGCCACCGTGCTCGACCTCGTCGAGCGGGCCGACGTCCTCGTCGAGGGCTACCGGCCCGGCGTCGCCGAACGCCTCGGCGTCGGCCCCGAGGCCTGCCTCGCCCGCAATCCGCGCCTCGTCTACGGCCGGATGACCGGCTGGGGCCAGGACGGGCCGCTCGCCCCGACCGCCGGACACGACATCGGGTACATCGCGATCACCGGCGCCCTCGGCATGATCGGCCCCGACCCGGACGGCCCGCCCACCATCCCCGCCAACCTCGTCGGCGACTACGCGGGCGGCTCCCTCTACCTCGTCATCGGCGTCCTCGCCGCCCTCCAGCACGCCCGGACGCACGGCGAGGGCCAGGTCGTCGACGCCGCCATCGTCGACGGCACGGCCCACCTCACCACCATGATCCACGCGATGCTCGCGACCGGCGGCTGGCAGGACCGCAGGGGCGTGAACCTGCTCGACGGCGGCTGCCCCTTCTACGGCGTGTACGAGACCTCCGACGGCGGCCACATGGCGGTCGGCGCCCTGGAGGAACGGTTCTACGAGGAGTTCGCCCGCCTCCTGGACCTCGCCGACGCCGGCGCCCTCCGCCATGACCTCGCCCGCTGGCCCGAGCTGCGCAAGGCCGTCGCCGACCGCTTCCGGAGCCGTACCCGCGAGGAGTGGACCGCCGTCTTCGACGGCTCCGACGCCTGCGTCGCCCCCGTCCTCTCGATGCGCGAGGCCCCCGGCCACCCGCACCTGGCCGCCCGCGCCACCTTCACGGAGCGGGACGGCATCGCCCAGCCCGCCCCCGCACCCCGCTTCTCCGTCACCCCCGGCACCCTGCGCACGGGCCCCGCCCTGCCCGGTGCCGACACCGCCGAGGTCGCCCGTGACTGGGCCGTACCCGCCCTGAACACCCAGGAGCCCGAAGCATGAAGCGTCAGCTCTACACCGAGGACCACGAGGCCTTCCGCGCGGTCGTCCGCACCTTCCTGGAGAAGGAGGTGCTGCCCCACTACGAGCAGTGGGAGAAGGACGGCATCGTCTCCCGCGAGGCCTGGCTCGCCGCCGGCCGGCAGGGCCTCCTCGGCCTCGCCGTCGAGGAGGAGCACGGCGGCGGCGGCAACCCCGACTTCCGGTACGCCTCCGTCCTCGCCGAGGAGTTCACCAAGGCGGCCGCCCCCGGACTCGCCATCGGCCTGCACAACGACATCATCGGCCCGTACCTCACCAAGCTCGCCACCGACGAGCAGCGCCGCCGCTGGCTGCCCGGCTTCTGCTCCGGCGAGATCGTCACCGCCATCGCCATGACGGAACCCGGCGCCGGCTCCGACCTCCAGGGCATCCGCACCACCGCCGAGGACCACGGCGACCACTGGATCCTCAACGGCTCCAAGACCTTCATCTCCAACGGCATCCTCGCCGACCTGGTGATCGTCGTCGCGAAGACCACCCCCGAGGGCGGCGCCCACGGCCTCTCCCTCCTCGTCGTCGAGCGCGGCATGGAGGGCTTCGAGCGCGGCCGGAACCTCGACAAGATCGGACAGAAGTCCCAGGACACCGCCGAACTCTTCTTCAAGGACGTCCGCGTCCCCAAGGAGAACCTGCTCGGCGAGCTCAACGGCGCCTTCGTCCACCTCATGACCAACCTCGCCCAGGAGCGCCTCGCCATCGCCGTCGCGGGCATCGCCGGAGCCGAGCACCTCCTGGAGCTCACCACCCGCTACGTCAAGGAGCGCGAGGCCTTCGGCCGGCCGCTCGCCAAGCTCCAGCACGTGCGCTTCGAGATCGCGGAGATGGCCACCGAGTGCGCCGTCACCCGCACCTTCGTGGACCGGTGCATCGCCGAGCACGCCGACCCGACCGGCCTCGGACTCGACCCCGTCAACGCCTCCATGGCGAAGTGGTGGGCGACCGAGCTCCAGAAGCGGGTCGCCGACCGCTGCCTGCAACTGCACGGCGGATACGGCTACATGAGCGAATTCCCGGTCGCCCGCGCCTTCACCGACGGCCGGATCCAGACCATCTACGGCGGGACGACGGAGATCATGAAGGAGATCATCGGCCGCTCCCTGCTGGGCTGACCCCGTCCCGCACCCCTCGAAGAACCCTCATCGCGAAAGGCTTCCCGTGAGCACCGAAGCGTACGTGTACGACGCGATCCGCACCCCGCGCGGACGCGGCAAGGCCAACGGCTCCCTGCACGGCACCAAGCCCATCGACCTGGTCGTCGGCCTCATCCGGGAGATCCAGGCCCGCAACCCCGGACTCGACCCGGCCGCCATCGACGACATCGTCCTCGGCGTCGTCGGCCCGGTCGGCGACCAGGGCTCCGACATCGCCCGCATCGCCGCCATCGCCGCCGGACTGCCCGACACCGTCGCCGGCGTCCAGGAGAACCGCTTCTGCGCCTCCGGCCTCGAAGCGGTCAACATGGCCGCGATGAAGGTCCGCTCCGGCTGGGAGGACCTCGTCCTCGCCGGCGGCGTCGAGTCCATGTCCCGTGTGCCGATGGCCTCCGACGGCGGCGCCTGGTTCGCCGACCCGATGACCAACATGGAGACGAACTTCGTCCCCCAGGGCATCGGTGCCGACCTCATCGCCACCCTGGAGGGCTTCAGCCGCCGGGACGTCGACGAGTACGCCGCCCTCTCCCAGGAGCGCGCCGCCGCCGCCGTCAAGGACGGCCGCTTCGCCCGCTCCGTCGTCCCCGTCAAGGACCGCGCCGGACTCACCGTCCTCGACCACGACGAGTTCATCCGCCCCGGCACCACCGCCGACACCCTCGCCCGCCTCAAGCCCTCCTTCGCCGACATCGGCGAGCTCGGCGGCTTCGACGCGGTCGCGCTGCAGAAGTACCACTGGGTCGAGGAGATCAACCACGTCCACCACGCGGGCAACTCCTCCGGCATCGTCGACGGCGCCTCGCTCCTCGCCGTCGGCTCCAAGGAGGTCGGCGAGCGGTACGGGCTGACGCCGCGCGCCCGGATCGTCTCCGCCGCCGTCTCCGGCTCCGAGCCGACCATCATGCTCACCGGCCCCGCCCCGGCCACCCGCAAGGCCCTCGCCAAGGCCGGCCTCACCATCGACGACATCGACCTCGTCGAGATCAACGAGGCCTTCGCGGCCGTCGTCCTGCGCTTCGTCAAGGACATGGGCATCTCCCTGGACAAGGTCAACGTCAACGGCGGCGCCATCGCGCTCGGCCACCCGCTCGGCGCCACCGGCGGCATGATCCTCGGCACCCTCGTCGACGAGCTGGAGCGCCAGGACAAGCGCTACGGCCTCGCCACCCTCTGCGTGGGCGGCGGCATGGGCATCGCCACCGTCGTCGAGCGCGTCTGACGTCCCGTCCGCACCCCATACTCACGGAGAAGCAGCAGACATGAGCGAGAGCACCACCATCCGCTGGGAGCAGGACGAGACCGGGATCGTCACCCTCGTCCTCGACGACCCCAACCAGTCCGCCAACACCATGAACCAGGCCTTCCGGGCCTCGATCAAGGCGATCGCCGACCGCGTGGAGGCCGAGAAGGACTCCATCCGCGGCATCATCTACACCTCCGCGAAGAAGACCTTCTTCGCAGGCGGCGACCTCAAGGACATGATCAAGGCGGGCCCCGAGCACGCCCAGGACATCTTCGACTCCGCCATCGAGATCAAGAACGCGCTCCGCCGCATCGAGACCCTCGGCAAGCCGGTCGTCGCCGCCATCAACGGCGCCGCGCTCGGCGGCGGCTACGAGATCGCCCTCGCCTCCCACCACCGCGTCGCCCTCGACGCCCCCGGCTCCAAGATCGGCCTGCCCGAGGTCACCCTCGGCCTGCTGCCCGGCGGTGGCGGCGTCGCCCGCACCGTACGCCTCATGGGCATCACCGACGCTCTCCTCAAGGTGCTGCTCCAGGGGACCCAGTACGCCCCCAAGCGCGCCCTGGACAGCGGCCTCGTCCACGAGGTCGCCGCCACCGCCGAGGAGATGATGGCCAAGGCCATCGCCTTCATCGACGCGCACCCGGAGTCCCACCAGCCCTGGGACGTCCCCGGCTACCGCATCCCCGGCGGCACCCCGTCGAACCCGAAGTTCGCCGCCAACCTGCCGGCCTTCCCGGCCAACCTGCGCAAGCAGCTCAACGGCGCGCCCTACCCGGCCCCGAAGGCCATCATGGCCGCCGCCGTCGAGGGCTCCCAGGTCGACTTCGAGACCGCGATCACCATCGAGTCCCGCTACTTCACCGAGCTGGTCATCGGCCAGACCGCGAAGAACATGATCCAGGCGTTCTTCTTCGACCTCCAGGCGGTGAACTCGGGCGCGAGCCGCCCGAAGGGCATCGAGAAGCGCCAGGTCCGCAAGGTCGCCGTCCTCGGCGCCGGCATGATGGGCGCCGGCATCGCGTACTCCTGCGCCCGGGCCGGCATCGAGGTCGTCCTCAAGGACGTCTCCGCCGAGTCCGCCGCGAAGGGCAAGGCGTACTCCGAGAAGCTCTGCGCCAAGGCCGTCTCCCGCGGCCGCACCACCCAGGAGAAGGCCGACGCCCTCCTCGCCCGCATCACGCCCACCGCCGAGGCGGCGGACCTGGCCGGCTGCGACGCGGTCATCGAGGCGGTCTTCGAGGACACGGCGCTCAAGCACAAGGTCTTCCAGGAGATCCAGCACGTCGTCGCCCCCGACGCGCTGCTCTGCTCCAACACCTCCACCCTCCCCATCTCGGTCCTCGCCGAGGGCGTCGAGCGCCAGACCGACTTCATCGGCCTGCACTTCTTCTCGCCCGTCGACAAGATGCCGCTCGTCGAGATCATCAAGGGCGAGCGGACCGGCGACGAGGCGCTCGCCCGCGCCTTCGACCTGGTCCGCCAGATCAACAAGACGCCGATCGTCGTCAACGACTCGCGCGGCTTCTTCACCTCCCGGGTGATCGGCCACTTCATCAACGAGGGCGTCGCCATGGTCGGCGAGGGCATCGAGCCCGCCTCGGTCGAGCAGGCCGCCGCCCAGGCCGGCTACCCGGCGAAGGTCCTCTCCCTCATGGACGAGCTGACCCTCACCCTCCCGCGCAAGATCCGCAACGAGACGAAGAAGGCGATCGAGGAGGCGGGCGGCACCTGGGTCACCCACCCGGGCGAGGCCGTCATCGACCGCATGGTCGACGAGTTCGGCCGCCCCGGCCGCAGCGGCGGCGCGGGCTTCTACGAGTACGGCGAGGACGGCAAGCGCGGCAAGCTCTGGCCGGGCCTGCGCGAGCACTTCACGAAGCAGGGGTACGAGATCCCCTTCCGCGACATGCAGGAGCGGATGCTGTTCTCCGAGGCCCTGGACACCGTCCGGCTCCTGGAGGAGGGCGTCCTGACCTCGGTCGCCGACGCCAACATCGGCTCCATCATGGGCATCGGCTTCCCGGCCTGGACCGGTGGCATCCTCCAGTACATCAACGGCTACGAGGGCGGCGTCGCCGGCTTCGTGACGCGCGCCCGCGAGCTGGCGGCGACGTACGGCGAGCGCTTCGAGCCCCCGGCCCTCCTGGTGGAGAAGGCGGACCGCGGCGAGGTCTTCACCGACTCCTGAAGGCAGTCCTGAGCTCCTCGCTCAAGGACCGCTGGAACGCGGTGAGGAGGGCCTGGACCACCATCGGCTGCATGTGCGCCGAGAGCGACTTCATCGCGCTCACGTGGTCCGGGTCCTCCCCGCTCTCCCGGTACGGGCTCCACACCTCGTCCCGGAAGAGCCGGGACAGCTCCTGGGCGGCAGCGCGCGCATGCTGCAGGAGCACGGTCCGGGAGGCGAGGATCGTCTCGTGCTCGATGGGCACGTCGAGCAGCTCGACACCGAGCCGGAGCAACGCACCGTCGAGCCGGAAGGTGTCGACGTCCTCGGTCCGGTCGAGCACGCCCATCGCGGCCAGCCGGTCCACGTCCCGCCCCGTCAGCGCCCGCCCGGCCCGCCGCTCCAGCTCGCGCCGGGTGATCGTCTCGGCGGACTCGGGCGCCCACGAGGCCACCAGGGCCCGGTGGATGGCGAGGTCCTGCGCGCTGAGGTCGTCCGGCAACTGTTCGAGGTACCGCTCGATCGCGGCGAGCGTCATCCCCTGCCGCTGCAACTCCTCGATCAGCGCCAGCCGCGACAGATGATCGGCCCCGTAGTGCCCCACCCGCCGCGCCCCGATGACGGGCGGCGGCAGCAGCCCCCGCGTCCCGTAGAACCGCACGGTCCGCACGGTGACCCCGGCCCGCGCGGCCAGCTCGTCCACGGTGTACACGGGCCCCTGCGCGTCACTCGCCTGCTCCATGGTTCAACAGTATTGCTGTCTCACCATTGCTGTAAAAGCCCCTGAAGGGCTCGTCTCGCAGGTCGGTCCCGCATCGGGGGCCGGGGATCAGAGGGGCGCGGGCGAGGACAGGGCCGTGTCGACGGAGGCGAACGTGACGCCGTGGTCGGCCAGCGCCTCGGCGACGACGCCGCCGAGGGTGGTGAGGGCGAGGAGGAGGTGCTCGTCGCCGATCTCGCGGTCCTTGCGGGCCAGGGCGACGCGGAGCGACTTCTCCAGGACGGTCTTCGCCTCGCGGGAGAAGGAGAGGCGGCCCGACCACCACCCGGTGTCCTTGCGGTCGGCCGCCAGCGCGCCCGTGCCGTGGGTCTCCTCGACGCGCTCGACGATCGCGCCGACGTCGATGCCGAGGTCGGCCAGGGCCTCCGCCTCCGCCCGGGACAGTCCGGCCCGGCGCCGCGCGTCGGAGAGCGCGGCGAGCAGCGACGGGCGGCGCTCCGGCGGACACAGCCGCCCGAGGACCGCCGCCGCGCGGGTGTCCTCGCGGTCGAGCAGGGCCAGGAGGAGGTGCTCCGGGGTGACGACGGCCGCGCCGCCGCGCTCCGCGTGTGCGGCCGCGCCCTTCACCGTGGCCCGTGCGGCCTTCGTGAACCGTTCGAACATCACTGCCTCCCGTACTTCTTGTGGACGGCCTGCCGGCTGACACCCAGCTCGGTCGCGATCTCCTGCCACGACCATCCGTGGTTGCGCGCACTGCGCACCTGGACGGCCTCCAGCTGTTCCAGCAGTCGCCGCAACGCGGAGACGGCCCTCAGTCCGACCCGTGGGTCGCGATCGCCGGCCCGTGCGGCGAGATCGGTCGCATCGGTCATGTTGTCAATGTAGGTTGACAGCGCGAAGGATGTCAACCCTGGTTGACATCCTTCGCGCCGACCGCGCTGTCAGTGCCGCGCCCTACGGTGATCCCATGACCGTGATCGAGTACGTACGCGGGGACGCCACCGCGCCCCAGGCCAAGGGCGTCAAGGTCGTCGCGCACGTCTGCAACGACCTCGGGGGCTGGGGAAAGGGCTTCGTCCTGGCCGTCTCGCGCCGCTGGCCGGAGCCGGAGGCGGCCTTCCGCCGCTGGCACCGCGAGCGCGCGAAGAACGACTTCGGCCTCGGCGCGGCCCAGTTCGTCCAGGTCGAGCCGTACGTCTGGGTGGCCAACCTGGTGGGGCAGCGGGGGATACGGACGGGGCGGAGCACCGGAGTGCCCGTGCGGTACGAGGCGATCGACGCCGCCCTCGGACTCCTCGCGGACAAGGCGGTCGAACTCGGGGCGTCCGTGCACATGCCGCGCATCGGCTGCGGCCTCGCCGGCGGCTCCTGGGGGAAGGTCGAGCCGCTGGTGCTCCGGCGCCTCGTGGAGCGGGGGATACCGGTCACCGTGTACGACTTCGGCGGGTAACGGGCGCGAAGGCGGGCCGTCGCAGAAGTGTTCGGGTGTGCGGGCTAGAGTCGGCGGTTCGCATCGGGGGAACGGGAAGCAGGGGAGTCGGATGTACGCGCAACTCAGGGAGACCGCCGACGAGTTGGCCGGGGTCCTGTGGCGGGAGCACACCGTCTACCGGGAGCGGGGTGGCGGTGTGGTGATCCGGGGCGAGCACGTGCGCCGCTGGATCAGTCTCGCCCCGACCGGGGGCAAGGACCGGGCCCTGCTGCGGGCCGGGCGGATCCTGGACGGGGGGACGACCGCCCCGGCCCGTACGGAGGTCGTCGTCGACCTGACGGCCGGGACGGCGGAGCTCGCGACCGTCTGCCGCCGGCTGCTCGCCGACGTCGCCGCGGGCGCCGAGCCGGCCCGGTCGGCAGGGTCGGGGCCGTCCCGCGCCGGAAGACCCGGAAAGCGCGAGAAGCCGGGGCGCGCGGCTCGTGCCGCCCGCCCCGGCCGCCGCCCCCGCAGGGAGCGGCACACCAGCCCCGGCTCCTGGTTCGTCCTGCTCTGCGTGGCCGGAGTCCTCGGTGCCTGGCTGTACGGCCTCTTCGGGAGCTACCCCTCCTAGTAGGCCGTCACGGGGTAGTGGTCGGAGAGGTTGGTGTACGTGTACTGCGTGCCCCAGCTGGAGACCGTCCACGGCGCGGTCTGCTCCAGGACCACGTTGTTGGTCCACCCGGCGGGCCGCGCGTTCCCGGCGCGGTAGAGGACGTAGTCGAGGTCCTCGCGCGGGTCGGTCGGGTAGCGGTAGGACGCGATCGAGTTCAGCTGGGTGTCGAAGGAGTACGGGTGGCCGGTGCGGGCGTCGGCCCCCACCAGGCCCGCGTCGGCGAGCATCGTGTCGTACTCGGGCGTGTGCGAGTCGACGTTCATGTCACCGGCGACGATGACCTGCTCGTTCGCCGGGATGTTCTTGGCGTCGAGGAACGCGTCGATCGCCTTGAACTGGCGGCTGCGCATCTGCGCCGCCTCGCCCGCCGAGCAGCCCGGGTCGGTCGAGTTCGCGTGCGTGCCGACGACGTGGACGAGGCTGCCGTTCACGTTCAGGACGGTGTAGGCGAAGCCCTTGTTCGCGTACCAGTCGGCGCCGCAGGCGTCCTTGTAGACGTACTGCTCCTTGCGGACGATCGGCCACTTGCTGAGGATCGTCACCCCGCCGTCCTCGGGCGTGGTCGAGGAGTAGGCCCCGCCGGTCGCGTCCCAGCCGGTCTTGCTGCGGCCGACGACGGGGGTCTGGTACGGGTACTGGGCGGCGGCGTTCGCCTTGAGGGCGTCCGAGGCGGAGTTGTCGAAGGCCTCCTGGAGCACGACGACGTCCTGCCCCTGGAAGAAGGGGGCGGCGGGGATCGCCTTGGCCCGGTGGTCCTGGCCCCAGTTCGGGTAGAGGGTCTTCGACATCAGGAACGTGTTGTACGTGAGCACCTTCAGCCGCGGGGCCTCGGTGGTCGCGGCGGACGCGCCCGGGGCGGCCGTCACCAGGGTGGCGGCGGCGAGGGCGAGCGAAAGGGCGGCGCCGGGGGCGCGGCGGAGCGCTGCGAACGACACGTGAACTCCCATGAGTGCGTGGGGGGTTGGACTGGCGCCGCACATACAATCAGCCGTGGTTACCTTCCGGTAGCCTTTGGGTGCCGGGAATCTTGCCGAGCTCGCAAGATCACGCCAACTCTCGTCCAGGTGTCTGAATTCTCATGTTTGCGGTGCCGTGCGGGCGGCATGGGTGCAGCCTGGAACGTGTGAGGATGAGGCGATGGACCGTGTGAAGCAGCTCGACCGGGCCCCGGCCGGTCGCGACCCCGAGCCGCCGCCCGTCGGCGGAGTGCTGTGGAGCGTCGCGGGGGACGTCCGGGCGCTGCTGATGCTGCCCGCCGCCCTCACCCTCCAGGTCGCCCACCCCGCGATCGGCGCCGGCGTCGACGACCACTCCGTCTTCCGCACCGACCCCTGGGGCCGCGGCGAGCGCTCCCTGCGCTCGCTGCAGCTGTGGATCTACGGAGGCGAGGAAGCCGCCGTGGAGGGCCGCCGGCTGCGGGAGCTGCACCGGACCATCCGGGGCACGGACGCCCACGGCCGGCGCTACCACGCGCTCACCCCGGCCTACTACTCGTGGGTGCACGCGACCGGCTTCCCGATCTACCGGCACGGCCTCCGTCTGCTCGCCCGCCCGCTGACCGAGGCACAGGAACGGCAGCTGTACGCCGAGTGGCTCCAGGTCGGCCGGGTCCTCGGCATCCACGACCGGGACATGCCGCAGACGATCGAGGCGTTCTGGCCGTACTACCGGAAGGTGCTCGCCGAGGAGATCGAGGCGACCACGGTCGTACGGGAGCTCCTTGACACCGACCTGCCGCTGCCCGCCCCGGACCGGGGCCCGCTGCCGCTCCGGCTCGCCCTCCGTCTCCTCTGGCCCGTCCTCCGCCGCCCCTTCCTGCGGCTGCGCGCGTTCCTCACGGTCGGTCTGATGCCGCCGGACGCGAGGGAGGCCATCGGCCTGGAGTGGACGGACGCGCAGGAGCGCACCCTGCGCCGTTTCGCCCGCATCGTCCGCACGGTGGTCCCGGCCCTCCCGGAACGCCTCCGCTACCTGCCCCTGGCCCGGAAGGCCCGCGAGGCCGCCCGCCGCGCCCAGCGCTGACGAACGGCCTCGCGGGACCAGAGCCCTCGCGGTCAGTGCCCCGCGTGGTTCCCCGGCGCGCCGTTCTCGTGGATCGTGTTCGTCGCCGCGATCTTCTTCCACGACTTCGGCTGTGCGGGCTTCGCCGGCTTCGCGGCGGTGCGGGCCGACGGCGCCGCCGCGGGGGCGGTCGTCGGGGCGGACGGCTTCGACGGCTGGTACAGCCAGGTGTCGAAGAGGTCGGCCAGCGGCCGGCCGGAGACGCGCTCCGCGTACCGGACGAAGTCCGAGACGTGCGCGTTGCCGTAGGCGTTCTCCTGGGGCCAGCCCTTCAGGATCGCGAAGAAGGTCTCGTCGCCGACCTCGTTGCGCAGCGCCTGGAGCGCCAGCGCGCCCCGGTCGTAGACGGCGCCGTGGAACTGGTTGTCCGCGCCCGGGTCACCCGGCTTCACCGTCCAGAACGGGTCGTCGGCCGGCCGCGAGGCGTACACGTAGTCCGCCAGCTCCTGGGCCGTGCCCTCGCCCTCCTTCTCCGACCACAGCCACTGGCTGTAGCGGGCGAAGCCCTCGTTGACCCAGATGTCCTTCCAGTCCTTGACGGACACGCTGTCCCCGTACCACTGGTGCGCCAACTCGTGGACGACCACCGACACGTTCGAGCCGTTGGCGAACAGCCGAGGGCTGTAGAACGGACGGGTCTGCGTCTCCAGGGCGAAGCCGCTCGTCACGTTCGGCACGTAGCCGCCGAGGGAGTTGAAGGGGTACGGCCCGAAGACCGACTCCAGCCACTCCGCCACCTCGGTCGTGCGCTCGATCGACGCGCGCGCCGCGCCCGCGTTGTCGCCGAGGTCCTTGCTGTACGCGTTGAGGACGGGCAGCCCGTTCGCGGTCCTGTCCGTCGTGATGTCGAACCTGCCGACGGCGAGCGTCGCCAGGTACGTCGCCTGCGGCTTGTTGGAGCGCCAGTTGAAGCGGGTCCAGCCGAGCCGCGAGGACTGCGACTGCAGCACGCCGTTGCTGATGGCCTGGTGGCCGTCCGGCACGAGCACCGAGACGTCGAAGGTGGCCTTGTCCAGCGGGTGGTCGTTGGACGGGAACCACCAGACGGCCGAGTCGGGCTCCTGCGCGGCGACGCCGCCGTCCGGGGTGCGGGCCCAGGCCGACCAGCCGTCGATCTTGAACTCGGAGGGCTTGCCCGCGTACCGGACGACCACCGTGATCGGCGTGTTCTTCGCGAGCGGGGACGCCGGGGTGACCTCCAGCTCGTGGTCGCCCGAGGTGGCGAACTTCGCCAGGCGGCCGTTCACCCGGATCTCGCTGACCTTCAGACCGAGGTCGAGGTTGAAGCGGGAGAGGTCCTGCTTCGTGGTGGCGAGGATCGTCGCCGTGCCCTCCAGGAGGTCCGTCGCCGGCTGGTACTTCAGGCGCAGGTCGTAGTGGGAGACGTCGTAGCCGCCGTTGCCGCTGGCGGGGTAGTAGGAGTCGCCGATGCCCGGGGCGCCGACCTCGAAGTCGGCCGCCGATGCCGGGATCGCCAGCAGCAGGGAGGCCGCAAGGGCGCTCGGAACGATGATTCTGCGGTGCACAGGTGCTCCCCAAGTCATAAGAAACGTAAGACGCACGGGTGGTCGTCGGTCCTTGCTCCGGACCTTATTCAGCCTCCCGACGCACCGTCACGTCCAGAGGACCCCCTGTCACACGATCGCCATTCGGCCGACATGAACCCGGCCGTCACCTGAATGACCCGGAATCCCCCCTGAATCCCTCCGACACTCTTTTGCCCGGGAGTTGACCGGGGTACGTTCCGGCGCATGCCGATGCGAATGCGGAGAACCCGCGGAGCCCGACTGACGTACGGAACCCTCGTGTCCGCGGCCACGGCCGCCCTGTTCGCCACCCTGATCACCCCCGCCGGCGCCCAGCCGGACCCGGTCCCGGCCGCCCCGCGCGAGTCCCGGCCGGCCTATTCGTACGCCGACGCCGTCCGCGAGTCCGTCTGGGTCGACACCGGCCTCGACGGCGACGGCGACGGGCGCGCCGACCGGGTCGCCGTCGACATCGTGCGCCCCCGCGAGCCCGCGGCGGCCGGCCGGCGGATCCCGGTCATCATGGACGCCAGCCCGTACTACGCCTGCTGCGGACGCGGCAACGAGGGCCAGAAGAAGACCTACGACGCCGACGGCAACCCCGTCCAGCTCCCGCTCTTCTACGACAACTACTTCGTCCCGCGCGGCTACGCCTTCGTCGCCGTCGACCTCGCCGGCACCAACCGCTCCGACGGCTGCGACGACGTCGGCGGACGCTCCGACATCCAGTCCGCGAAGGCCGTCGTCGACTGGCTGAACGGCCGCGCCCGCGGCTACACCTCCCGCACCGGCGGCACCCCGGCCCGCGCCACCGCGTGGAGCACCGGGAACGTCGGCATGATCGGCAAGAGCTGGGACGGCACCATCGCCAACGGCGTCGCCGCCACCGGCGTCGAAGGGCTGAAAACGATCGTTCCGATCGGTGCGATCTCCTCCTGGTACGACTACTTCCACTCACAGGGCGCCCCGCTCTACGACGCCAACCCCAGCTGGCTCTCCGAGTACGTGAACAGCCCCGAGGCGCAGGGCCGCTGCGGCGCCGTCCAGGACCGGATCACCTCCGGCACCCCGTACACCGCCGACTGGACCCCGGCCTGGACCGAGCGCGACTACGTGAAGGACGCCGGCAAGGTCAGGGCCAGCGTCTTCGTCGTCCACGGACAGCAGGACCTCAACGTCCGCACCAAGCAGTTCGGCCAGTGGTGGGACGCCCTCGCGGCCCACGGCGTCGAGCGGAAGATCTGGCTCTCCCAGACCGGCCACGTCGACCCCTTCGACTTCCGGCGCGCCGACTGGGTCCGCACCCTGCACCGCTGGTTCGACCACTACCTCCTCGGCTACGACAACGGCGTCGACCGCGAGCCCGTCGCCGACGTCGAGCGCGCCCCGGACGTCTGGACCACCGACCGGCAGTGGCCGCCGCGCACCACGGCGGCCACCACCCTGCGCCCCGCCCCCGGCGCCGCCCCGGGACCGGGCGTCCTCGGCCGCGCGTCCGCCGCTCCCGGCGCCACGGCGACCCTCACCGACGACCCGGCCCTGGGCGAGCTGGACTGGGCCGCGCGGATCGACGACCCGACCCCCGAGAAGGCCGGGTTCGTCACCCGTCCGCTCTCCCGTGACCTGCGGATCTCCGGCTCCTCGAAGGTGACGGTCACCGCGACGCCCACCACGTCCACCGCGTACCTCTCCGCCGTCCTCGTCGACCTCGGGCCGGCCACGATCCGGGACTACGCGGCGGCCGGCGAGGGCATCAGCACGCTCACCGACCGCACCTGCTGGGGCGCGAGCACGCCCGGTGACAGCGCCTGCTTCAAGGAGACCGCGGCCCGTACGGCGGACGTCGCGTACACGGTCGTCAGCCGCGGCTGGGCCGACCTCGGCACGTGGGCCGACCCGGGCCGGGAGCGCCCGCTGACCCCCGGGAGGGCGTACACCCTCACCCTCGACCTCGCGCCGACCGACCACGTCGTCCCGGCCGGCCACCGGCTCGCCCTGATCGTCGGCGGCACCGACAAGGACCTCATCGACCCTCCGTCGACCACCCCGACCCTCACTCTCGACCTCGCCCGCACCTGGGCGAAGCTGCCCTTCGTCGGCGGTGCCGGGGCGTTCGACCGGGCGACGACGGGAGCGGCCCCGGCCGTTCCGGCGCCGACCGGGGCGCCGTCCCTGAGCGGCCCCGTCCCGCCGGCCCCCGCCACCGGACCGCGCCTGCCCGGGGAGGCCCGATGAACCCCCGTCCCCGGCAGCGGAGCTCCCGGCGGGCGCTCGCCCTCGCCGTCGGCGCCGCCGCCCTCGCCCTGCCGCTCGTCACCGTCCCCGCGAAGGCGGCGGACAGCGCGCCGGCGCAGGCCCTCCCGCGCACCGGCTTCGAGGAGAGCAACGGCGGCCGGTGGACGACCGAGGCCGAGGAGACGGAGTTCCTCGCGGCGGTCGACCGGGGGAGCGACCGGGTGTCACTGCGCGAGATCGGCACCACCGGACAGGGCCGCCCACTCAGGCTCGCCACCCTCGGAGCGGGCGGCACGACCGTGCTGCTCGTCTGCAGCCAGCACGGCGACGAGCCGGCGGGCCGGGAGACCTGTCTGAGCACGCTGCGCGACCTCGCGTACGCCGAGGACGAGGCGACCCGGCGCTTCCTCGCCCGCACCACCCTCCTCGTCGTCCCGACCGCGAACCCCGACGGCCGGGAGGCCGACACCCGCGGCAACGGCGACGGCATCGACGTCAACCGCGACCACCTCGCCCTGCGGACCGCGGAGGCCCGCGCGATCGCCGCCGTCGTCCGCGACCGCAAGCCGTCGCTCGTCTACGACCTCCACGAGTACGGCGCCACCCCCCGCTACTACGACAAGGACCTGCTCGCCCTCTGGCCCCGCAGCCTCGACGCCGACCCGCACGTCCACGACGAGTCCCGGACGCTCTCGGAGTCCTACGTCCGGCCCGCCGCCGGGCTCGCCGGATACAGCAGCGGCATCTACGGCATCTGGACCGACCCCCTCACCGGCGAGCCGGTCAAGCAGGTCGCGGGGGACGGCCAGGAGCGGATCCTGCGCAACACGGCGGGCATCAAGCACTCCGCCGGACTCCTCGTCGAGACCCGGGTGGACGCCTTCGACCAGGCGGAGAAGGACGATCCGGCCCTGAACCGGCGGCGCCGCGTCGCCACCCAGCACGCCGCCCTGCGCGGGGCCTTCGCCTATCTGGACGAGCGGCGCGGGCCGCTCACGGCGGCCACCGCCCTCGCCCGGCGCGCCGGGTTCGCCGACCGGGGCCCGGTCTACCTCGGCGGCGCC
This sequence comes from Streptomyces nymphaeiformis, assembly GCF_014203895.1. Lineage (GTDB taxonomy): Bacteria > Actinomycetota > Actinomycetes > Streptomycetales > Streptomycetaceae > Streptomyces > Streptomyces nymphaeiformis. The sequence continues at coordinate 311,839 of NZ_JACHJY010000008.1, forward strand.
GACAACGACCCGGCCGAGCCGGCGGAGATCCTCGCCGACCCGCCCTGCGGCTACCGCCTGGACGCCGCCCAGTACGCCGAGGTGGGCGACGAACTCGCCCTGCACGGAGTGACCGTACGGGCGGAGGGCGCCGGGGTGTTCGTGCCGCTGCGCCAGTCGCAGCGCGCGCTCGTCCCGCTGCTCCTGGACGCGCGGGCGACCTATCACCTCGTCAGTGGGAGGCCTGTGGAGGAGTGTTGACGATCGGGTGACCCCCGGCCGGGCGTGGCGCGATTCCGATGTTTGCCGAGGTAAAGTTACCGGTCGGTACTGACCATGCCTCGAACGGGCTCCCGAAGCCCCGGAGTTGGAGAACCACCATGCGCCACACCAAGCCCGCACGCCGTACGCTCACGGCTCTGCTCGCCACGACGCTGCTCGCCGGGGGCGTGCTGTTCGGGCAGACGGTGACCGCCGAGCCGGCCGCCGCAAAGCCCATCACCTGCAACGTCAAGGCGCTGCGGGCGGAGGCCCACAAGGAGCGCGACCGGGCCGCCCGGCTCAAGAGGGACGGCGCCCCGGCGGAGGCCCGCAAGGCCCTCGCCCACGCCGACGCCCTGGAGCGCCGCGCCCGGCAGTGTGCCGACGCGGACAGCAACAGCAAGCCGCCGATCTGGAAGTAGCACGCGACGCGGGGCGGTCGCCCTCCGGAAGGAGGCGACCGCCCCGCGTCCGTTCCGGGCCCTGGGCAGCCGCCGGTCGGTGTCCTGCCGAGCCGCCGCCCGGGCCGTGCCCGAGCCGTCGTTCCGAGCCCCGAGCGGGCAGCCGTTCCGGCACCCGAGCCGGCAGTCCCGCCTCAGCCCGTCGCCAGCTCCGCCGCCCGCTCCGCGCAGCCCCAGGCCACGGTCACCCCCGCGCCGCCGTGCCCGTAGTTGTGGACGAGCCGGCCGCCGCCCGGCAGCGGCACCGCCTCGATCCGCACCCCGCCCGCCCGCGCGGGCCGCAGCCCCACCCGATGGCCCAGGATCCGGGCCCCCGCTATCTCCGGCCGCACCCGCGCGCACCGCGCCACGATCGCCGCCGCCGTCGCCGGGTCCGGCGCGAGCCGCTCGTCGTCCTCCTCCGCCGTCCCGCCGAGCACCAGCCGGTCCTCGTGCGGGAAGTAGTACGTGGTCTCGCCCGCCGACTCGTCCGCCGCCGTGAACCACTCCTCGATCCCCGGGTTCTCCACCAGGACCAACTGCCCCCGCACCGGGCGCAGTCCGGGATCCGGTACGAGCTCCCGCGCCGCGAGCCCCGTGCAGTCGACGACCACCGGCGCCTCCGCCGCCGCCTCCTCGAGACCGGCGACCTCGCGCCGCTCGAAGGTCCCGCCCAGGGCCTCGAACCGGCCCCGCAGGAAGGACAGGTGGACCGGCATGTCGATCAGCGGCAGCCGCGCGGCGAGCCCCGTCCCGTACGGCCCAGGCACCTCATCCGGCGCCAACTGCCGCAGCCCCTCGACCTCTTCGGCCCAAGGGCCGAGCCCGTCGAGGACCGTGCCCGCGTGGACCCCGGACACCCGACGGACCCCGCTCCGCTCCGGATCGACGGCCATCTGCTCGTACACCCGCAGGGAGGCCAACGCCCAGGAACCGACCTCGGCCGCCGGTTCGATCCGGTACGGCCACCACAGGGCGCCCGCCACCGCCGAGGTCGTCCCGAGGAGGTCGTCGCGGGACCAGATCCGCACCCGACGCCCGCGCTCCGCCAGCCGCGTCGCCGTCGCCAGGCCGACGACCCCGCCCCCCACCACGATCACGTCGTTCTTCATGCCCGGGACCGTACCGGGACCATGACATTTCCGGGACGGCGCGGCCACGGAAGGCCGGAATACTCGAGTCATGCCGGTCCCGTACACGTCCTTCGACCTCGTCCCCGCCGCCCTGTCCGACGGTGACCACCTCCCTCACGACTTCCTCGTCGACGGCAGGCCGCTGCTCCACCGGCTCGACGAGACCGACGGCTTCGACACCGTCTCGCCCCTCGCGGCGGACCTCCCGCCCGCCGTCCGCGCCGAGCACGCCCACCGCCTGCTCCTGGCCGACGGCAGCCGCCAGGTGATCCACTCCTGCCCCGACTGCGAGGACCCCGGCTGCGGCGCGGTCACCGCCGTCGTCGCCCGCGAGGGCGCGGACGTCGTCTGGCGCGACTTCGCCTGGCAGACCGGCACCGCCGCCGAGCCCGTGCGCGAGCCCTACCCCGGCGTCGGCCCGTACCGCTTCCACGGCCCGACCTACCGGTCCGTGCTGCTCGGGCTCCTCGAATCCTCGGCGTGTCGCCGCGTCGCCTAGGATTCGTTCCCTGATGACTGCCACCCTCGTCGCCAAGGACCTCGCCGCCGGCCACGGCGAACGCACCCTCTTCGCCGGGCTCGACCTCGTCGTCGCCCCCGGTGACGTGATCGGCCTCGTCGGCGTCAACGGCGCCGGCAAGTCGACCCTGCTGCGGCTGCTCGCCGGGCTCGACACCCCGGAGGAGGGCGAGCTGCGGCTCTCCCCGCCCACCGCCGCCGTCGGCCACCTTCCGCAGGAGCCCGAGCGGCGCGCCGGGGAGACCGTGCGGGAGTTCCTCGCCCGCCGCACCGGCGTCGCCGCCGCCCAGACCGCCATGGACGAGGCCACCCAGGGCCTCGTCGACGGCACGCCCGGCGCGGACGACGCGTACGCCGTCACCCTGGAGCGCTGGCTGAACCTCGGCGGCGCCGACCTCGACGAGCGCGCCGAGGAGGTCGCCGACTCCCTCGGCCTCACCGTCGGCCTCGACCAGCCGATGACCGCCCTCTCCGGCGGCCAGGCCGCCCGCGCCGGCCTCGCCTCGCTGCTCCTCTCCCGCTACGACGTCTTCCTGCTCGACGAGCCCACCAACGACCTCGACCTCGAAGGCCTGGAGCGCCTGGAGTCCTTCGTGAAGGGGCTGCGCGCCGGGACGGTCGTCGTCAGCCACGACCGCGAGTTCCTCACCCGTACCGTCACCAAGGTCCTCGAACTCGACCTCGCCCAGCAGCAGATCACCCTGTACGGCGGCGGCTACGAGGCGTACCTGGAGGAGCGGGACACCGCCCGGCGCCACGCGCGCGAGGAGTACGAGGAGTACGCGGACAAGAAGGCCGCCCTCGAAGGGCGCGCCCTCATGCAGCGCAACTGGATGGACAAGGGCGTCCGCAACGCCCGCCGCAAGGCCTCCGACAACGACAAGATCGGCCGGAAGCTGCGCGGCGAGTCCAGCGAGAAGCAGGCCGCGAAGGCCCGGCAGACCCAGCGCATGATCGAGCGCCTCGACGTGGTCGAGGAGCCCCGCAAGGAGTGGGAGCTGCGCATGGAGATCGCCGCCGCGCCCCGCTCCGGCTCCGTGGTCGCGACCCTGCGCGAGGCCGAGGTCCGCCGCGGCGACTTCGCCTTCGGCCCCGTCACCCTCCAGATCGACTGGGCCGACCGGGTCGCCGTCACCGGGGCGAACGGCGCCGGGAAGTCGACCCTGCTCGCCGCCCTCCTCGGCCGTCTCCCGCTGGACTCCGGCGACGCGGTCCTCGGCTCGGGCGTCGTCGTCGGCGAGGTCGACCAGGCCCGGAAGCTGTTCCACGGCACGGAGACCCTCCTGGAGGCGTTCTGCGCGGCCGTGCCCGACACCGAGCCCGCCGAGGTCAGGACGCTGCTCGCCAAGTTCGGCCTCAAGGCCGTCCACGTGCTGCGGCCCGCCACCACGCTCTCCCCGGGCGAGCGGACGCGCGCCGCGCTCGCCCTGCTCCAGGGCCGGGGGGTGAACCTGCTCGTCCTCGACGAGCCGACCAACCACCTGGACCTGCCGGCCATCGAGCAGCTGGAGTCCGCCCTCGACTCGTACACCGGCACGCTGCTGCTCGTCACCCACGACCGGCGCATGCTCGACGCGGTCCGCACCACCCGCCGCATCGAGGTGGCCGACGGCAAGGTGACCGAGCTGTGATCAGGGGCGCGTCCCCACGCGGTCGGCGATGACGGTCTCCTTCGGCTGGGGGCCCGTGGAGGCGCGGGCCCTCGCCCCGGCGGCCGCCTGCGTGGTCGTCGTCGACGTGCTGTCCTTCACCACCTCCGTGGGCGTCGCAGTCGAGGGCGGCGCCGCCGTGTACCCGTACCGCTGGCGGGACGCCACGGCCGCGGCGTACGCGCGGGAGAAGGACGCCGTGCTCGCCGTCGGCCGCCGCGAGGCCACCGGGGCGCACCCGTGGACGCTCTCCCCGGCCGCCCTGCGCGCCGCCCCGATGCCGTCGCGGCTGGTCCTGCCGTCCCCGAACGGCTCCACGATCGCGGCGGAGGCCGCCGCAAGCGGCGCGGTGGTCGTCGCGGCCTCGCTGCGCAACCACTCGGCCGTCGCCCGCTGGCTCGCCGACCGAGGCCACGGCACGGCCGGCCGGCCGCTGGCCGTCATCGCCTCGGGCGAGCGCTGGCCCGACGGCTCGCTGCGCCCCGCCCTCGAAGACCTGCTGGGCGCGGGAGCCGTGCTCTCCGCGCTCGCGGGCCCGCACACCCGCATGACCCCGGAGGCGACCGCGGCGGCCACGCTGTGGGACGCGACCGAGGACCCGGTCGCCGCCTTGCACGGCTGCGACTCGGGCCGTGAACTGTACGAGTACGGCTTTCCGCAGGACGTGGCCGTGGCCGCCGAGACCGACAGCTCGACGACCGTCCCCGTTCTCGTGGACGGCGCATTCCAGGAGGCACCATGACCGACCTACTGACCCGGCTGACCGAGATGCTGGACGATCTGGACGCGGACGTCGACGCCACGATCGACCTCGCCGACGAGATCGCGGCCTCGGGCGACGCCGGCCTCCTGCCGCGCCTCCAGGCGGAGCTGGACCGCGCCCTCGCCGAGCGGAACGCCTACGCCCGGGAACTCCTCGGCGGAGTCGTCGCCGCCATCGGCGGCACCGACACCCTCCCGGCCCTGGTCCGCGCCTCCGCCGTCGACCTCGGCGACGACCAGGACGGGCTGGCCGCCGAGATCGTCGACCTGGTGCAGGCGGACCCGAAGTCGGCCCGCCGCCTCCTCCAGCCGATGACGGAGGACGACGACCTGTCCGTCGCCAACCGCGCCGACTGGGCGCTGCGCTTCCTCCCGTAACGGGGACGCGTGCGACGAGGCCACGGCCCGGTGGGCCGTGGCCTCGTCGTTCATGCGGACGCGGGGGTCGGGGTCTACCAGTAGGTGCTGCAGTTGACCTGGCCCGTGCCGGAGTCCTTCAGGCACACGCGGTAGTAGTAGCTGCTGCCGCCGAGCATGTTGGACCAGTCGGAGCCCGGGTCCGGGATCTTGACGGAGAGGCTGCGGACGAGCGGGCCGTCCCAGCCGTTGTGCTTCTCGATGTAGCCGTAGTGGTCCCACCAGTTGTCGGGGCCGTACGGGTCGTTGACGCGGACCCAGGCGGCCTGACACGCGGCCGACCAGCGCAGCTCGGCCTTGCTGATGCCGTCGGAGACGGACGCCTTGGTGACGGCGTCGCCGTCGCAGGCCTGCGAGACGGGGCCGAGGTTGTCGCAGCCGGCGCCCGAGCAGCCGGCGGCGTACGAGGTGCCGGCGAGCGGGACGAGGGCCATGGTCATGGCGGCGGCGGAGACGCCTGCCATCTTCGCGAGGGCGCGCTTCAAGGGTGGTTGTCCTTCCGGATTCGGAAACCGTGACGGCCTCCGGAGGAGACCGGGGATGATCATGGTCGCCTGTCCTGAGCGCGTCAACGGTTCACATCAAGCCACCTGGCTGGATCTCTTCCGGATGCGCGTCGTCCCCGCACCCCCCGATCGGGGTGTACGGGGACGACTCGGGCGATCCCATCAGAAAGGACTCTGACCTGCGCTTTCTTATCGAGGGCGCCCTTCTGTGCATCGTGCGGGAGAGCGCCCCCGCGCCTCCTATCGGCGCTTGCCGCCGCCCTCGCCGAGCAGGCCGGCCTTGCGGAGGGCGTCCGCCATCGCGCTGTTCGCGGGCGCCGGCGCCGACGAACGGTCCCGGCCGCCGCGCTCCCCGCGCTCATTCCGCTTACCGTCCTCGGAGCGGCGGCCACCGCCGCCCTGACGCTGCTGCGGAGGTCGGCCGGAACGCTCGCCGCGGTCACCCCGCTCGCCCCGGTCCCGCCGGGGAGCGCCGCCCTGGCCCTCCGCGCCCGGCTCGTCGTCGAGCCGCAGCGTCAGCGAGATCCGCTTGCGCGGGATGTCCACGTCCAGGACCTTCACCTTGACCACGTCACCCGGCTTCACCACGTCGCGCGGGTCCTTGACGAAGGTCTTCGACATCGCCGACACGTGCACCAGACCGTCCTGGTGCACACCGACGTCCACGAACGCGCCGAACGCGGCCACGTTGGTGACGACGCCCTCCAGGACCATCCCGGACGCCAGGTCGCCGATCTTCTCGACGCCCTCCTTGAAGGTGGCCGTGCGGAACGCCGGACGCGGGTCGCGGCCCGGCTTCTCCAGCTCGCGCAGGATGTCCGTCACCGTCGGCAGACCGAAGGTCTCGTCGACGAAGTCGTCCGCGCGCAGCGAGCGCAGCGTGCCCGTGTCGCCGATCAGCGCCGCGACCTCGCCGCCCGTCGCCTTCACCATCCGGCGCACCACCGGGTACGCCTCCGGGTGCACCGACGAGGAGTCCAGCGGGTCGTCGCCGCCCCGGATGCGCAGGAAGCCCGCGCACTGCTCGTACGCCTTCGGGCCGAGCCGCGCCACGTCCTTGAGCGCCTTGCGGGAGCGGAAGGGGCCGTTGGCGTCCCGGTGCGCCACGATGTTCTCGGCGAGGCCGCCGCTGATGCCCGAGACCCGCGAGAGCAGCGGAGCCGAAGCGGTGTTGACGTCGACGCCGACACCGTTCACACAGTCCTCGACCACCGCGTCGAGGGAGCGCGAGAGCTTCACCTCGGCCAGGTCGTGCTGGTACTGGCCGACGCCGATGGACTTCGGGTCGATCTTCACCAGCTCGGCGAGCGGATCCTGGAGCCGCCGGGCGATGGAGACCGCGCCGCGCAACGACACGTCCAGGTCCGGGAGTTCCTGCGAGGCGAAGGCGGAGGCCGAGTAGACCGAGGCGCCCGCCTCCGAGACCATCACCTTCGTCAGCTTCAACTCGGGGTGCTTGGCGAGGAGTTCGGCCGCCAGCTTGTCGGTCTCGCGGGAGGCCGTGCCGTTGCCGATCGCGACCAGCTCGACCGCGTGCTCCTTCGCGAGCCGCGCCAGCTTCTCCAGCGCCTGGTCCCACTTGTTGGCGGGCACGTGCGGGTAGATCGTGTCGGTGGCGACGACCTTGCCGGTCGCGTCGACGACGGCGACCTTCACGCCCGTGCGGAAACCGGGGTCGAGCCCGAGCGTCGCCCGGGTGCCGGCCGGCGCGGCGAGCAGCAGGTCCCGCAGGTTCGCCGCGAAGACCCGTACGGCCTCGTCCTCGGCGGCCGTCCGCAGCCGCAGCCGCAGGTCGATCCCCAGGTGCACCAGGATGCGGGTCCGCCAGGCCCAGCGGACCGTGTCCTGGAGCCACTTGTCGCCGGGACGGCCCCGGTCGGCGACGCCGAAGCGGCCCGCGACGATCCCCTCGTACGAGGAAGGACCCTCCGTCGGCTCCTCCGGCTCGAGCTCCAGGCTGAGGGCGTCCTCCTTCTCGCCGCGCAGCATCGCGAGCACGCGGTGCGAGGGCAGCGCCGTGAACGGCTCGGCGAAGTCGAAGTAGTCGGCGAACTTCGCTCCCGCCTCCTCCTGGCCGTCGCGGACCTTCGCCACCAGGCGTCCGCGGCCCCACATGCGCTCGCGCAGCTCGCCGATGAGGTCGGCGTCCTCGGAGAACTTCTCGGCGAGGATCGCCCGCGCGCCCTCCAGGGCGGCGGCGGCGTCCGCGACGCCCTTGTCGCCGTCCACGAAGGCCGCGGCGGCCGCCGCCGGCTCGACGGACGGGTCGGCGAGCAGCCCCTCGGCCAGCGGTTCGAGACCGGCCTCGCGGGCGATCTGGGCCTTCGTCCGCCGCTTCGGCTTGAAGGGCAGGTAGATGTCCTCCAGGCGCGCCTTGGTGTCGGCGGCCCGGATGCTCGCCTCCAGCGCCTCCGTCAGCTTGCCCTGCTCGCGGACCGAGTCGAGGATCGCCGACCGGCGGTCCTCCAACTCGCGCAGATAGCGCAGCCGCTCCTCCAGGGTGCGCAGTTGCGCGTCGTCGAGCATCTCGGTCGCTTCCTTGCGGTAGCGCGCGATGAACGGCACGGTCGAACCGCCGTCGAGGAGCTCGACGGCTGCCTTCACCTGTCGCTCGCGTACGCCGAGCTCCTCGGCGATCCTTGCTTCGATGGACGTCGTCACGGTGTCCCGACTCGCCTTCTCGTGCCTCAAGCTTGCGAGTGCATTCTGCCGGGTCGGTCACCCGTATGCGGCAACCGACCCGTCCCGCGCGCGTCCCCGGCGCCCGTCTCTCGGATCGGGCCCTCGGCCCGCCGGGTCAGCCCTTGCCGATCAGGTCCGCCGGGAAGGCGCCCGCGCCGGCCGCCGTGACCAGGAAGCCGCGCGCGAGCTCGGTGAGGCGCTCGACCCCGGCCGCGCCGAGGTGCTCGTACGGGGCGGAGTCCAGCCGGTCGGTGTGCTCCTCGAGCTCGGCGCGCAGGGCCGTGCCCGACTCCGTCAGCTCGCCCTCGGCGTCGATCAGCCCGCGCTCGCGCAGCCGCTCCCGAGCCGCCTCCCAGTCCTCGCGCCGCCAGCCGCGCGTGCCCAGGACCCAGCGGGGGGCCATGCCCTTGCCGGTGGCGGTGTGCGAGGCGAGGGCCTCGACGGGGTCGAGCCCGGCGGCGAGCAGGGCCGAGAGGTGGCCGTCGCCGCGGTGCTCGCGGAGCAGGGTGGCGGCGAACCAGTAGGCGAGGTGGGGCTGCTCGGGCACCGGCAGGTCGGCGTGGGCCGAGTACAGCGGCCGGGCGTGCCGGGTGCAGGCCTCGGTGGCGCGCAGGGCGAGCTCCGCCGCCTCGGCCATCTCCGGGGACGCGACCGCGTCCTCGCCGAGCAGCCGGCGCAGGGTCGCGTCGACGGTCCGGAGGCGTGCGTCCAGGACCTCGGCGGGGGAGGCGGTCTCCCAGACGGCCGGGAGGTGCCGGGCGAGGAACTCGTGGTTGTAGTTGTAGAAGGTCGCGGCGACCGTGCCCGCGCCCACCGCGCCGAGCGCGGCGCTGCGCGCGGCGAGCCGCATCGCGCTCCGGTCGGTGAAGCCGAGCGCGGTGAACTCGCGGTCCAGGTCCGGCGAGAAGTACAGGGTGGAGTGGACCGGGTTGAGGGCGTTGTGGCAGTGGCGTCCGGCACGCGGGGGAAGGGCAGTCGTCATGACACCGAACATTACCGACTGGTCGGTACGACGGGAACGACTGGAGCGCATGGCAGGAAAGGTGGGTTCCCCGTCGTTGCGGACGCGACCGGGCCCGCCAAGGATGGAGGCATGCCGCAGCGCCCCGTCCTCGTCGTCCTCTTCGACGACGTCCAGAGCCTCGACGTCACCGGCCCCGTCGAGGTGTTCTTCGGTGCCGGACGCGCCGCCGGGGACCCGTCCGCGTACCCGATCCGCACCGCCTCCCTGGACGGCGGACCGGTCCGTACGCACAGCGGACTGCGCCTGCTCCCCGACACCTCCCTCGACGCAGCCGTCGCCGACGGGCCCCCGCACACCCTCGTCGTCCCCGGCGGCGAGGGCACCCGCGCACCCGACCCGGCCCTGATCGACTGGCTGCGCGTCCACGCCCCGACGGCCGGGCGCCTCGTCTCCGTCTGCACGGGCGCCCTGCTCCTCGCCGAGGCCGGGCTCCTCGACGGACACCGCGTGACGACCCACTGGATCGCCTGCGACCACCTCGCCCGCCGCCACCCCGACGTCGACGTCGACCCGGATCCGATCTTCGTACGGGACGGGCGGCTGTCCACCTCCGCCGGCGTCACCGCCGGCATCGACCTGGCCCTCGCCCTGGTCGAGGAGGACCTCGGCCGGGACATCGCCCTCACCGTCGCCCGCCACCTGGTCGTCTTCCTGCGCCGCCCCGGCAACCAGGCCCAGTTCAGCGCCCAGCTGTCCGCCCAGACCGCCCGTCGGGAGCCGCTGCGGGACCTCCAGCACTGGATCAGCGAGCACCCCGGGGAGGACCTCTCCGTCGACGCGCTCGCCGCCCGCGCCCGGCTCTCGCCCCGGCACTTCGCCCGCGCCTTCCACGCCGAGACCGGCACCCCGCCCGGCCGGTACGTCGACCGGGTCCGCCTCGAACACGCCCGCCGCCTCCTGGAGGAGACCTCGCGCGGCGTCGAGGAGGTCGCCCGCGCCTCCGGCTACGGCACGCCCGAGGCCATGCGCCGCGCCTTCCTGAAAACCCTGGGGACCGGCCCCGCGGAGTACCGCCGCCGCTTCCACTCGCCCCTCACCTGAGAGGAACCACCGATGCAGATCGCCGTCCTGCTCTACGACCGCTTCACGACCCTCGACGCCGTCGGTCCGTACGAGCTCCTCGCCCGGATGCCCGGTGCCGAGACCGTCTTCGTGGCCAAGGAGGCCGGGCCGGTCCGCAACGACCAGGGCAGCCTCGCGCTCGTCGCCGACCGGAGCCTCGCCGAGGTCCCGCGCCCGGACGTCGTCCTGGTCCCCGGCGGCCCCGACGCCCGGGTCGCCATGGACGACCCGGAGATCCTCGACTGGCTCCGTACCGCCGACGCCACCAGCACCTGGACCACCTCCGTCTGCACCGGCTCGCTCATCCTCGCCTCGGCGGGCCTGCTGAAGGACCGCCGGGCGACCACCCACTGGCTCGCCTTCGACGAACTGCGGGCGCTCGGCGTCGAACCCACCGGCGAGCGGGTCGTCTTCGACGGCAAGTACGTCACGGCCGCCGGCGTCTCCTCCGGCATCGACATGGCGCTGCACCTGCTCGGCCGGATCGCCGGGGACGAGACCGCCCAGACGATCCAGCTCCTCACCGAGTACGACCCGCAGCCGCCCTACGACGCGGGCTCCCCGGAGAAGGCCCCGGCGGCGATCGTCGCGCACTGGCGCGGCGGGAAGGTGCCGGTCAGGGAGGGCTGAGACTCAGAGCCCGTACGTGAAGCGGGGCGCGCGGCGCTCCAGGAAGGCGGCGACCCCCTCGGCGGTGTCGCCGCTGCCGCGTGCCTGCTCCGCCCAGTGCCCGTCCCGGTCCAGGCGCCCGTCGGCGAACTCCTTGGCCGCCGCCTGGGTGAGCAGCGAGCGGGAGGCGAGCAGCCGGGCGAACTCGGCCACCCGCTTCTCCAGCGCGCCCACCGGGTGCAGCTCGTCCACGAACCCGGTCCGCAGCGCCCGCTCCGCGTCCATCAACTCGCCCGAGAACAGCAGGTACTTGGCGGTCGAGGGCCCGACGAGGGCGGTGAGCCTGCGGGTCGAGGAGGAGGCGTAGACGATGCCGAGCTTCGAGGGCGTGATGCCGAAGCGGGCACCCTCCTCGGCGAAGCGCAGGTCACAGGCGGCGGCGAGCTGGCTGCCGCCGCCGACGCAGAAGCCCCGCACGGCGGCGACCGTCGGCTTGGGGAAGGCCGCGAGCGCCTCCTCGGCCCGTACCGCGAGCGTCTGCTGCTCGTCCCCGGGCTCCCGCAGCGCCGAGATGTCCGCGCCGGCGCAGAAGGTGTCGCCCTCGCCGGTGAGGACGAGGACCCGCACGGCCGGGTCGGCGGCGAGCGGCTCCAGGACACCGGGCAGGGCGCGCCACATTCCGACGCTCATGGCGTTGCGCTTGGCGGGGTTGGCGATGACGACGGTGGCGATCCCGTCCGTGACGCTGACCTTCAGCTGCGGCTCCATGGGCCGGATGCTATCCGCCGTACCCGAACGTACGATCAGGAAGGGGTCGCTCCGAGGAGGCGGCACATGGCCGAAGACGTCGGCGGGACCCCGGCCGACGCCGACCCGGACCCCGTCCGGGAGATGGCGCGCCGGGGGAAGGAGCTGCGCCGCAGTTTCAGCTGGCTGGCCGCGCTCGGCAGCGTGCTCGTGATCGGCGGGATCGTCGGCCTGATCTACACGGCCGCCGCGACGCTGACCTCGATGCTCCTCTTCGGCTGGCTGCTGCTCGTCGGCGGGGTCGTGGGGCTGCTGCAGGCCGTCCAGTCGCGCGGCACCAGCTACTTCTGGCTCGCCGCGGTGGTGGCCGCCCTGAACATCGCGGCCGGTGTCGTGGTCATCCGCCACCCGGAGGGCTCCGCGGAGGCGCTGACGATGTTCGCCGCCCTGCTGTTCCTCACGGGCGGGCTGTTCCGGCTGGTCGGCAGTGTGGTGGTGCGGGGGCCGCAGTTCGGCTGGACGCTGCTCCAGGGAGTCTTCGGGCTGCTCCTCGGGATCCTGGTCCTGTTCGACTGGCCGCACAGCAGCCTGTACGTCCTGGGCGTCTTCTTCTCGCTCGCCCTGCTCTTCGACGGGCTCGGTCTGATCGCGATCGGGGTGGGCGGCAGGAGGATCGTCCGTATGGTGACCCCGGCGGTGCCGGTCACGGGCCCGGCTCCGGAGTCCTCAGAAACCGCACAAGACCAGTCGAACAACTGACGTTGGCATACTCAGCCGATCAGAATGTGGCCGATAGGTGTCGACTTCTGGTCAGTAGGCCGGTCGGCCTGCGCGCATTGCCAAGACTCGATCCGTGGCGAGAATCGAGCACGAGGGTGGGAACGGGACCGTGGGGACCCACGGAGGCGTCCCCGCCCGGCAACCGTCCTACGAAGGAGTCTGGCGCTTCACCGCTGCGGCGGTCGACGTCTCCGTCCCGCAGGCCCGGCACGCCGTGCGTGACCTGCTGGTCCGCCAGGGCGTACCCGTCCATGAGGAGATCATGGACGGCCTGCTGCTGATCGTCTCCGAGCTGGTGACCAACGCCGTACGGCACGCGGCGCTGCTCTCCCCGGAGATAGCGGTGGAGGTCGCGATCGGCCCCGAGTGGGTCAGGGTGTCCGTCGAGGACAACCACCCCTACCGCCCCAAGGCCCTGGAGGCGGACTGGGGGCAGACCGGCGGCCGGGGGCTCCTCCTGGTCCGCGAGATCGCCCAGGAGGCCGGCGGCGCCTGCGACGTCGAGCACACCGCGAGCGGCGGGAAGATCATCTGGGCGGCGCTGCCCCTGGGGCCCCTCTGACGGCTCCCGCCGGTCCGGCGCGAAACGTCGGACGGGCCCGGCCCCGATGGCACCGGGGCCGGGAGGCGTCGCCTCGGGAGCCGGCGGTCACCAGCCCCCGGACGGGCCCGTCAGCTCCCTGATCGCCGGACGCGCCGCGTCCAGGACCGTCATGAACCAGGCGGAGAAGGGCAGGGCGGCGTGCCGCTCGGCCAGCTCCTCGGGGGTGACGAAGCCGGTGGACTCGATCTCCTCCGGGTCCGGCCGCGGCGCGGCCTGCACCAGGCCGACGAAGAGGTGGTTGTACTCCTGCTCCACCAGGCCCGAGGCCGGGTCCGGGTGGTTGTAGCGCACGGTGCCGGCCTCCGCGAGCAGCGACGGCGAGACGCCGAGCTCCTCGAAGGTGCGCCGGGCCGCCGCGGCGAACGGCGCCTCGCCCGGGTAGGGGTGGCCGCAGCAGGTGTTCGACCAGACGCCGGGGGAGTGGTACTTGCCGAGCGCCCGCCGCTGGAGCAGCAGCCGACCCGACTCGTCGAAGAGGAAGACGGAGAAGGCGCGGTGCAGCTGACCCGGCGCCCGGTGCGCGGCGAGCTTCTCCGCGGTGCCGATGGTCCTCCCCTCCTCGTCGACCAGTTCGAGCATGATCGGCGCCGGGACTCCGGACGGCTGGACGCCGTTCGACGCGGTCTCCGGCGAGACCTGAGCCGCGGGGGCTGGTGTGATCGGCATACCCATCCTTCGCATCGGTCCTCGGCCCGGTGGGGCCACCACAGTCTGCCGTACAAAACCGGCTTGTCCGTACTTCGGCGGCCGGACGTGGCCGCTCCCACCGCACCGGAGTACACCCGGTGCGGTGGGAGCGCCGCCGCCCCGCGGGGCGCCTACACCCCGAAAGCCGCCGGATAGGCGATCGTGCCCGAGGGGACCGGCTGCGAACCGTCCAGGACGAGCGCCATCATCACCTCGTCCGGAACCTCGAAACCTGGCTTGATTCCATACTCGGACGCCCGTACGAACCCGAACCGCGGGTAGTACCCCGGATGGCCGAGCACGAGCACGAGCCGCTCGCCGCGCAGCCGGGCCGCGTCGAGGACCGCCCGGACGACGGCCTGCCCGGCACCGGCGTTCTGGTGCTCCGGAGCGACCGCGACCGGGCCCAGGGCCGCCGCGGGGACCCCGTTCACATGGCAGCGGGAGATCAGCGCGTGCGCGGCGACCGTGCCGTCCGGGGCCTCCGCCACGTACGACAGGCCCGGCAGCCAGGCTCCGGGGTCGGCGCGGAGCGCGTCGACGAGACCGGCCTCCTCCGGCGTCGGGAAGGCCGCCGCGTTGACGGCCCGTACGGCGGCGACGTCCCCGGGGGTCTCCGGCCGGGTGCGCCAGCGCGGATCGACGGGTCGCAGGACGAAGCCCGCGTACCCGTAGTCGGAGCCGTGCTCGCGCCGCAGCGCGATCTCGGCGCGCGCCCCCGCCACCGCCTCGGCCATGCCGGGCACGGAGGTGTCCGCCGCGTCGGCGTGCGCGGCCAGCGGGACGTAGTACTCGTCCCAGTCGCTCTCGGGCTGCGGGACGGTCCCCAGGACGTGGTAGCCGGCCCCGGCGGCCGCCGCCGCGTTCCCGGCGACGGTACGGAGGGTGTAGTGGTCCTCCCAGAAGGCGCGGGCCGCCGGGCCCGGCTCCTCGGCGGTCCAGACGCACTCGGTGAGCACCAGGGTGCCCCCGGGTGCGAGGAGCCTGCGCCACTCGGTCAGGGCCCGGTCGAAGCCGAGGACGAAGACCGAGCTCTCGGCCCAGACCAGGTCGAAGGAGCCGTCGGGGAACGGCAGCGCGCCCATGTCGGCGTTCAGGGTGCGGACCGCCCCGTCGAGCCCGCGGGCCGCGGCGGTCTCCCGCAGCTCCGCGAGGAACGGCTCGTGGGTGTCGACGGCGGTCACCTCGGCACCCGCCTCGGCGGCGAGCAGCAGCGCGGAGCGGCCGGGGCCGCAGCCCAGGTCGAGCACGCGCGGACGCCCGGGAAGGCGGCCCGCGAGCGCGAGGAGCCGACGGGTGGTGGTGTCGGAGCCCGGACCCTGGCGCGGAAGGCCGTGGTGCAGGGCGAAGAAGGAGTCGTGCAGAGCGTTGTCGGACAACGTGGAAACCCTTGGGTGAAAGGGCCCCGGCCGACGACGTGACGTACCGGTGGGAAGACCGGGATCAGGTCAGCCGGAGACCCGGAGGCTGAGGGACGACCGGGCGCTGCCGCACGGGGCAGCCTCCATCGCGACGGTCATCAACCTCAGCTCCTCTCCACACGCGTTCGTACGACGAGACTAACAGCCGGGGCCGCTCAGAGGCAGAGCTTCGCCTCGTGCTCCGCGTGCCCGACCGGCTCCAGCTGGAAGGTGCAGTGCTCCACGTCGAAGTGCGAGCCCAGGCAGCCCTGGAGGTCGTGCAGCATCTTCTCGTGCCCGACGGAGTCCAGCGCGTCCTGGTCGACGACCACGTGCGCGGAGAGCACCGGCATGCCCGAGGTGATCGTCCAGGCGTGCAGGTCGTGGACGCCCTCGACGCCCGGCAGGGCCAGGATGTGCGCCCGCACCTCCGCCATGTCGACGCCCTTCGGGGCCGCCTCCAGGAGCACGTCCAGGGTCTCGCGCAGCAGCTTGAGCGTGCGCGGCACGATCATCAGGCCGATCACGATCGAGGCGATCGGGTCGGCGTACTGCCAGCCCGTCGCCAGGATGATCCCGGACGCGACGATCACGGTGACCGAACCGAGGGCGTCCGCGAGCACCTCCAGATACGCCCCGCGGACGTTGAGGCTCTCCTTCTGGCCCCGCATGAGCAGCGACAGCGAGATCACGTTGGCCACCAGGCCGATCACCGCGAACGCGATCGCCAGCCCGCCCCTGGTCTCGGCCGGCTCGATGAACCGCTGGATCGCCTCGTACAGCACGTAACCGCCGACGACGAGCAGCAGCAGGCAGTTGGCGAGCGCCGCCAGGATCTCGGCCCGGGCGTACCCGAAGGTGCGGTTCCCCGAGGGCGGCCGGTTCGCGAAGTGGATCGCGAGGAGCGCCATCGCGAGGCCGACCGCGTCGGTCGCCATGTGCGCCGCGTCCGCGATCAGCGCGAGCGAGTCGGCGACGATTCCGCCGATGATCTCGATCACCATCACGGAGAGCGTGATGCCGAGCGCGATCCGCAGCCGGCTCCGGTAGGCGGCAGCCGCCGTACCCGTCGGCGGCGGGCCGCCGTGGCTGTGCCCGTGGTCGTGTCCAGCCCCCATGACAAGGCCTCCCGGTCGTGTCTCTCGTGTGCCCCGATTCGCAAGTGAACTACGGGTGGGGGGTATGTGCAACACGGTACTGAACACCGTTGTCATATGCTCTGACCTGCGACGACGTCGGAACCGAGGGGCAGTGCGGGTGGCCTCCCGGAACGGGGTTCGCCGGGCGGGCGGCCGCTCGCCCGTGATGATCTCCACGGAACGCGGCGCACCCGGACGGACACGGACGGTCCCGGGGGAGTACTGCCGACGAAGCCTCGGTGAAATCGCACTCCGTTCATCCGATAGCCTCAGCCGACGTGTCGCCGCCCGGTGCCGGGCCACACCGCCGCGCCCGGGGCCGCCATGGCCCCGCCGGCCCCTCCGTCAGCTTCAAGGAGTGAGTTCGTCTGTCGACCGCCATCCTCACCGGCCCGCCGGCACCCGGATCCTCACTCGACGGTGATCTGCGGTCGCTCGGCTTCGACGTCCGGATCGCCTCCGGCGCCGAGGAGGCCGGCACCCTGCTGGCCGCCGTTCCGGCGGGCGAGCGCGTCGCGCTCGTCGACCCCCGGTTCGTCGGTCACGTGCACGCCCTGCGCCTCACCCTGACCGACCCCCGCTTCCCCGCCGCCGCCGCCCCCGGCGCGCTCACCGCGCAGCCCGAGGCCCGCCCGGCGCTCGCCCGCGCCCTGGGAGCGGTCTCCGCGACCGCCGGCACCGGCGCGCGCACCGGCACCGACGCGGGCGCCCGCACCGACGCCGACGTCCTCACCGACACGCTCGCCGAGACGCTCGACGCCGACGGCGTCGCCGTGCACCGGCCCCAGCTCGGCACCCTCGTCGCCACCGTGCCCACCGACGCGGAGGCCCGCCACGAGGCCCGCGCCGCCGTGGACGCCGTCGACGACGAGGCCGTACGGCTGCGCTCCGCCGTGAAGGCGCACGACGGCTTCTTCACCACCTTCTTCATCAGCCCGTACTCGCGCTACATCGCCCGCTGGTGCGCGCGCCGCGGACTCACCCCCAACCAGGTCACCACCGCCTCGCTGCTCACCGCGCTGATCGCGGCCGGCTGCGCGGCCACCGGTGCGCGCGGCGGCTACATCGCCGCCGGCGTCCTCCTGCTCGTCTCCTTCGTCCTCGACTGCACGGACGGGCAGCTCGCCCGCTACGCGCTGAAGTACTCGACGATGGGCGCCTGGCTCGACGCGACCTTCGACCGGGCCAAGGAGTACGCCTTCTACGCGGGCCTCGCGCTCGGCGCCGCCCGCAACGGCGACGACGTCTGGGCCCTCGCCCTCGGCGCGATGGTCCTCATGACCTGCCGGCACGTCGTGGACTTCTCGTTCAACGAGGCCAACCACGACGCCACCGCGAACACGAGCCCCACCGCGGCCCTCTCCGACCGGCTCGACAACCTCGGCTGGACCGTCTGGGCCCGCCGCATGATCATCCTGCCGATCGGCGAGCGCTGGGCGATGATCGCCGTCCTCACCGCCGCCACCAGCCCCCGGATCGTCTTCTGGGCCCTGATCATCGGCTGCGCCTTCGGCGCCTGCTACACCACGGCCGGCCGCGTCCTGCGCTCCCTGACCCGCAAGGCGAAGCGGACCGACCGGGCCGCGCAGGCCCTGGCGGACCTCGCGGACAGCGGTCCGATCGCCTCGGCCGTCGCGAAGGCGGCCCGCCGCCTCCCGGCGCCCGCCCCGGTCGCCGCCCTCCTCGCCGCCGTGCTGATGGTCGCGGGCGCGCTGGTCCTGCCCTTCGGCGACGCCCGCCTCGTCGCCGTCGCGGCCGGGTACGCGATCCTCTCCGGCGTCGCCGTCGCCCGCCCCCTCAAGGGCGCCCTCGACTGGCTCGTCCCCCCGCTCTTCCGCGCCGCCGAGTACACCACCGTCCTCGTGCTCGCCGCCCGCTCCGACGTCCCGCAGGCGCTTCCCGCCGCATTCGGGCTGGTCGCGGCCGTCGCCTACCATCACTACGACACGGTGTACCGCATTCGCGGAGGCACCGGCGCGCCGCCCGCCTGGCTGGTGCGCGTCACCGGCGGCCACGAGGGGCGCACGCTCCTGGTGACCGTCCTCGCCGCCCTGCTGGCGGACCGCGGCGACGACTTCACCCTGGCACTGACCGCGCTCGCGGTCGCCGTCGGGCTGGTGGTGCTCGTGGAGTCCATCCGCTTCTGGGTCTCCTCCGGAGCACCCGCCGTTCACGACGAAGGAGAAACAGCATGATCGGCCTCGTACTGGCAGCCGGTGCCGGACGGCGTCTGCGCCCCTACACCGACACCCTCCCGAAGGCCCTCGTGCCCGTCGACGGTGACACCACCATCCTCGACCTCACGCTGAAGAACTTCGCCGAGATCGGCCTCACCGAGGTCGCGATCGTCGTCGGCTACCGCAAGGAGGCCGTCTACGACCGCAAGGACGCCCTGGAGGCCAAGTACGGCCTCCAGATCACCCTCGTCGACAACGACAAGGCCGAGGAGTGGAACAACGCCTACTCCCTGTGGTGCGCCCGTGAGGTCCTCAAACGCGGCGTGATCCTCGCCAACGGCGACACCGTCCACCCGGTCTCCGTCGAGAAGACGCTGCTCGCCGCCCGCGGCGAGGGCCGGAAGATCATCCTCGCCCTCGACACGGTGAAGAACCTCGCCGACGAGGAGATGAAGGTCATCACCGCCGAGGGCAAGGGCGTCCAGCGCATCACCAAGCTCATGGACCCGGCCACCGCCACCGGCGAGTACATCGGCGTCACCCTCATCGAGGCCGAGGCCGCCGAGGAGCTCGCCGACGCCCTCAAGGCCACCTTCGAGCGCGACCCCGACCTGTACTACGAGGACGGCTACCAGGAGCTGGTCAACCGCGGCTTCACCGTCGACGTCGAGCCCATCGGCGACGTCAAGTGGGTCGAGATCGACAACCACGACGACCTCGCGAAGGGCCGTGAGATCGCGTGCCAGTACTGACCCGGCTGATCCCTTCGCCGGTCGTCGTCGACATCCGCAGGGGAGCGCTGGACGACCTGTCCGCGCTCCTCGCGGACCAGCGGATCTCCAGCAACGGCAAGATCGCCGTCGCCATCAGCGGCGGCTCGGGCCTCAAGCTGCGTGACCACTTCGCCCCCGAGCTGCCGGGTGCCGACTGGTACCCGGTCTCGGGCGGCACGATCGACGAGGCCGTCAAGCTCGCCGACGCCATGCGCGGCAAGCGGTACGACGCCGTGGTCGCCCTCGGCGGCGGCAAGATCATCGACGTGACCAAGTACGCGGCGGCCCGGGTCGGGCTGCCGCTGGTGGCCATCGCCACCAACCTGTCGCACGACGGGATCTGCTCGCCGATCTCCACCCTGGACAACGACAACGGGCGCGGCTCCTACGGTGTGCCCACCCCGATCGCGCTGGTCATCGACCTCGACGTGATCCGGGACGCCCCCGTGCGGTACGTCCGCTCCGGCATCGGCGACGCGATCTCCAACCTCTCCGCCATCGCGGACTGGGAGCTCTCGCACCGCGAGACCGGCGAGCCCGTCGACGGCCTGGCCGCCGCCATGGCCCGCAGCGCCGGCGAGGCCGTGCTCCGCCACCCCGGCGGCGTGGGCGACGACGACTTCCTCGTCACGCTCTCCGAAGGCCTGGTGATGTCCGGCATCGCCATGTCGATCAGCGGCGACAGCCGCCCCTCCTCGGGCGCCTGCCACGAGATCAGCCACGCCTTCGACCTGCTCTTCCCGGCCCGCGCCGCCAGCCACGGCGAGCAGTGCGGTCTCGGCGCGGCCTTCGCCATGCACCTGCGGGGCGACCGCGACGCGTCCGCGCTCATGGTCGACACCCTGCGCCGGCACGGGCTGCCCGTCCTGCCGGAGGAGATGGGCTTCACCGTGGACGAGTTCGTCCAGGCGGTGTCCTTCGCCCCGCAGACCCGGCCGGGCCGCTTCACCATCCTCGAACACCTCGACCTGTCCGACGACGAGATCAGGGACGCGTACGCCGACTATGCCAAATCCATCGGTAGCTGAGCTCCGTCCCGCGCGGAAGCCGACCGTCGCCGAGCTCCGCCCGGTCGTCCACCCCCCGGGTGTGAAGGACCGGCGGAGCGGCGAGCACTGGGGCGGCCGCCTCTACATGCGGGAGATCTCGCTCAGGATCACCCGTCAGCTCGTCGGCACCAAGGTCACGCCGAACCAGCTCACGTACGTCATGACGCTCGCGGGCGTCCTCGCCGCACCGGCCCTGCTGGTGCCCGGGATCCCGGGGGCGCTGCTCGGCGCGCTCATGGTCCAGCTCTACCTGCTGCTCGACTGCGTCGACGGCGAGGTGGCCCGCTGGAAGAAGCAGTACTCGCTGGCCGGTGTCTACCTGGACCGGGTCGGCGCCTACCTGTGCGACGCGGCGGTGCTCGTCGGCTTCGGCCTGCGCGCCGCCGACCTGTGGGGCTCGGGCCGGATCGACTGGCTGTGGGCCTTCCTGGGCACGCTCGCCGCCCTCGGCGCCATCCTGATCAAGGCCGAGACCGACCTCGTCGGCGTCGCCCGCCACCAGGGCGGTCTGCCTCCGGTCAAGGAGGCGGCCTCCGAGCCGCGCTCCTCCGGGATGGCGCTGGCCCGCCGGGCCGCCGGCGCGCTCAAGTTCCACCGGCTGGTCCTCGGCATCGAGGCCTCGCTGCTCATCGTGGTCCTGGCGATCGCGGACCAGGTCAGGGGAGACCTCTTCTTCTCCCGGCTCGGTGTCGCCGTCCTCGCCGGCATCGCGCTGCTCCAGACCGTGCTGCACCTCGTGTCGATCATGGTCTCCAGCAGGCTGAAGTGAGGCCGGCCGTGAGCACGCCGCTCAGGGTGGGTGCCGTCGTCATCACGATGGGCACCCGCCCCGACGACCTGCGCGCGCTCATCGACTCGATCGCCGCGCAGGAGGGCGACCCGGTCGAGGTCGTCGTCGTCGGTCAGGGCACCCCGGTCACCGGGGTGCCCGACGGGGTCCGCACCGTCGAGCTGCCCGAGAACCTGGGCATCCCCGGCGGCCGGAACGTCGGCATCGAGGCCTTCGGCCCCGGCGGCACCGACGTCGACGTCCTCCTCTTCCTCGACGACGACGGGCTGCTCGCCCACACGGACACCGCCGAGCTTGTCCGGCAGGCCTTCACCGCCGATCCGCGCCTCGGCATCATCAGCTTCCGGATCGCCGATCCGGAGACCGGGGTCACCCAGCGCCGGCACGTGCCGCGGCTGCGCTCGGCCGACCCGATGCGCTCCTCGCGGGTGACCACCTTCCTCGGCGGCGCCAACGCCGTCCGCACCAAGGTCTTCGCCGAAGTCGGCGGCCTGCCGGACGAGTTCTTCTACGCGCACGAGGAGACCGACCTCGCCTGGCGCGCGCTCGACGCCGGCTGGATGATCGACTACCGTTCCGACATGGTGCTGTTGCACCCCACGACAGCCCCTTCCCGGCACGCCTCGTACCACTTCAACGTGGCCCGCAACCGAGTGTGGCTGGCACGTCGCAATCTGCCCGCGCCCCTGGTGCCGGTCTATCTCGGCGTCTGGCTCCTGCTCACCCTGGCCCGGCGGCCCTCGCTCTCCGCGCTGAAGGCGTGGCTCGGCGGCTTCCGCGCGGGCTGGACGACCCCCTGCGGACCGCGCCGCCCCATGAGGTGGCGTACGGTGTGGCGGCTGACCCGGCTGGGTCGCCCCCCGGTCGTCTGACATCGTGGTACTCCACGTGCCGCGCATCTTGAACACGAAAGTTTCGACTGTGAGTGACACACACCTGGGCGGGGCGGTCGCGACGAGCGCGCCTCCGCCCGCGGTCCACGAGGGCCTGGACCCGGCCGCCCTCGCCGCGAAGCACGGCCTCGCCGTCAGCGGCGCCCGGCCCGGCCTGTTCGAGTACGTCCGCGATCTGTGGAGCCGTCGCCACTTCATCCTGGCCTTCTCCTCCGCGAAGCTGGCCTCCCAGTACAGCCAGGCGAAGCTGGGCCAGGTGTGGCAGGTGGCGACCCCCCTGCTGAACGCCCTGGTCTACTACCTGATCTTCGGCCTCATCCTGGGCGCCGGACGCGGGATGTCCGAGAACGTCTACATCCCGTTCCTCGTCACGGGCATCTTCGTGTTCACCTTCACCCAGAACTCGGTCATGGCCGGTGTGCGGGCGATCTCGGGCAACCTGGGCCTCGTCCGGGCCCTGCACTTCCCGCGCGCCACCCTCCCGATCTCCTTCTCGCTCCAGCAGCTCCAGCAGCTGCTGTACTCGATGATCGTGCTCGTGGCGGTCGCGCTCTTCTTCGGCAGCTACCCCTCCCTCCGGTGGCTGCTCCTGATCCCCGCGCTGCTCCTGCAGTTCGTGTTCAACACGGGCCTCTCGATGATCGTGGCCAGGATGGGCGCCAAGACGCCCGACCTCGCCCAGCTGATGCCCTTCATCATGCGCACCTGGATGTACGCCTCGGGCGTCATGTTCTCGATCTCCGCGATGCTGGCCGACAAGCCCGCGTGGATCGCCAAGGTCCTCATGTACAACCCGGCGGCCGTCTACATGGACCTCATCCGCTACTCCCTCATCGAGGGTTACGGCGCGGGGAACCTGCCGCCGCACGTCTGGATCACCGCCCTCGGCTGGGCGCTGGTCTTCGGCATCGGCGGTTTCGTCTACTTCTGGAAGGCCGAGGAGGTGTACGGCCGTGGCTGACACGAACCAGGGCAACATCCCCACCGTCATCTGCGACGACGTCCACATCGTCTACCGGGTCCACACCGGAGGCGGAGGCAAGGGCAGCGCCACCGCGGCGCTCAGCCGGATCGTCGGCCGCGGCAAGGCCGAGGTCACCCGGGGCGTCCGCAAGGTCCACGCCGTCCGCGGCGTCACCTTCACCGCGTACAAGGGCGAGGCCATCGGCCTCATCGGCACCAACGGCTCCGGCAAGTCCACGCTGCTGCGCGCCATCGCCGGTCTGCTCCCCACCGAGAGCGGCAAGGTCTACACCGACGGGCAGCCCTCGCTCCTGGGCGTCAACGCCGCCCTCATGAACGACCTCACCGGCGAGCGCAACGTGATCCTCGGCGGCCTCGCCATGGGCATGAGCCGCGAGGAGGTGCGCTCCCGCTACGAGGACATCGTCGACTTCTCCGGGATCAACGAGAAGGGCGACTTCATCAGCCTTCCCATGCGGACGTACTCCTCCGGCATGGGCGCCCGGCTCCGGTTCGCCATCGCGGCGGCCAAGAACCACGACGTCCTCCTCATCGACGAGGCGCTCGCGACCGGTGACCGCAAGTTCCAGATCCGCTCCGAGGAGCGCATCCGCGAGCTCCGCAAGGAGGCCGGCACGGTCTTCCTGGTGAGCCACAGCAACAAGTCCATCCGGGACACCTGCGACCGGGTGCTCTGGCTGGAGAAGGGGCAGCTCCTGATGGACGGCCCCACGGACGAGGTGCTCAAGGCCTACGAGCGCGAGACCGCGCGCTGACGCCCCCTCCAAGAACCCCTGCCGGAAATCCGGTAGGGGTTCTTCCGTTTTCCGCGCGTCGCGCCCCCCACCCGTAATGTTCATGCGGTTAACTTCGGGCAGGATGAGCCCATGGCGGCGACCTCGGCGGGAAAGACCTACCACCACGGCGACCTGCGCAACGCGCTGATCTGCGCGGCCGTAGACCTCGCCACCGCCGGCGGCCCCGAGCGGGTCGTCCTGCGCGAGGCGGCCCGCCGGGTCGGCGTCTCGCCCACCGCCGCCTACC
This sequence comes from Streptomyces nymphaeiformis, assembly GCF_014203895.1. GTDB lineage: Bacteria > Actinomycetota > Actinomycetes > Streptomycetales > Streptomycetaceae > Streptomyces > Streptomyces nymphaeiformis. The sequence continues at coordinate 335,928 of NZ_JACHJY010000008.1, forward strand.
GGCACTTCGAGGGGCGCGGCGAACTCCTCCGCACCGTCCGGAACCACGCCCGGCGGGAGCTCGCCGCCTCCATGGAGCGGGCGGCCGCCCGCGAGCCCGGCGCCGACGACCCCGTCCTCGCGGCCGAGCGCCGGGTCGCCGCCCTCTGCCGCGGATACGTCGGCTTCGCCGTGGAGCAGCCCGGCCTCTACCGGGCCGCGTTCTGCGCGGCCCACCCCGCCGCCGCGGGCGAACCCGAGCCCGGCCGCGCGACCGCCGAGCCCGAGATCCGCGCGTTCACCCTGCTCAGGGAGGCGCTCGAAGCGCTCGCCCGGCTCGGCGCCGGACGCCCCGGCGCCCGACCCGCCACCGGTGCCGCCGCGTGGTCGGCCGTGCACGGACTGTCACTCCTCCTGGCCGACGGGCCCCTTCGCCGGCTCTCGGCGCACGGCAGGAGCGTCGTCGTCGACGCGACCCTCGCCATGGTGGTCTCCGGAACGACCACCGTCTGAGCCCGAACTCCCTTGCGGTACCGGCGGGTTGGTGCCACGTACGAGGGGGTGGAGCGACGCCCGCCACCCCGGAATGGCGAAGGTCGTCGTACAACGTAAGCTGGACCGGTCTGTTTCGCGGCAAGTAGGGCGATACCCCGCGGCCATCGGGCCCCGCAGGTGGCGGCCCTACGGGCAGGGGTCGGCGGCGTGTCCGAAATAGGATGGATTGGATCGGCAGTGTAGAACGGGAGTCGTGACGGCCATGACGCAGAATCTCCAGCTCCACGAGGGTGTCGCCGTCCCTCCGTCAGGAAGCGCCCAGTGACGGAGACCCGGCAGGCGCGCACCGACGCCGCCTCGCGCGCCACACTCGGCAAGGCCGCGGACGAGAACTTCCCCGTGGCCCCCTTCTTCCTGCCCCGCGCCTGGCGCGACGACCTCATGGCCGTCTACGGCTTCGCCCGGCTCGTCGACGACATCGGCGACGGCGACCTCGCCCCCGGCGGCGCCGACGCCCGCCACCTCGGCGTCGGCCCCGAGGCCGAGGACGACCGGGTCGCGCTCCTCGACGCCCTGGAGGCCGACCTCCACCGGGTCTTCGACGCCACCCCGCAGCACCCGCTGCTGCGCGCCCTCCAGCCGACCGTCCGGCGCCGCGGGCTCACCCCCGGGCCCTTCGTCGGCCTGATCGCGGCCAACCGGCAGGACCAGCTGGTCCGCCGCTACGAGACGTACGACGACCTCCTCGCGTACTGCGAGCTCTCCGCCAACACCGTCGGCCGGCTCGTCCTCGCGATCAGCGGCACCGACACCCCCGAGCGGATCCGGCGCTCCGACGAGATCTGCACCGCCCTCCAGATCGTCGAACACCTCCAGGACGTCGCCGAGGACCTCGCCCGCGACCGGATCTACCTGCCCGCCGAGGACCTCAAGCGCTTCCACGTCACCGAGCGCGACCTCGCCGCGCCCACCGCCGGAGCCTCCGTCCGGGCCCTGATCGCCTTCGAGGCCGAGCGGGCCCGCGAGCTCCTCCACGCGGGCGCCCCCCTCGTCGCCAGCGTCCACGGACGGTTCCGCGTCCTCCTCGCCGGCTTCACCGCCGGGGGACTCGCGGCGCTCGACGCGATCGCCGACGCCCGGTACGACGTGCTGTCCGGCCCACCGAAGGCCACCAAGCCGAGCCTGATGCGCCAGGCGGGAGCGGTTCTGCTCCGGGCGCGGAGAGAGGGGTGAGCACGACCGTGGAGGCACAGCACCAGCCGTCCGCACCGGTCCAGGCCGCCTACAGCTACTGCGAGGCGGTCACCGGACAGCAGGCCCGCAACTTCGCCTACGGCATCCGGCTGCTCCCGGCCGAGAAGCGGCAGGCGATGTCCGCGCTGTACGCCTTCTCGCGACGCGTCGACGACATCGGCGACGGCACGCTCGCGCCCGAGGAGAAGCGCCACCGGCTCGAAGCCACCCGCGACGTCCTCGACCGCATCCGCAAGGGCCTCGTCGAGGAGGACGACACCGACCCCGTCGCCGTCGCCCTCGCCGACTCCGCCCGCCGCTTCCCGATCCCGCTCGACGGCCTCGACGAGCTCATCGACGGCGTCCTCATGGACGTGCGCGGCGCGACCTACGAGACCTGGGACGACCTCAAGGTCTACTGCCGCTGCGTCGCCGGCGCGATCGGCCGGCTCTCCCTCGGCGTCTTCGGCACCCAGCCCGGCGCCCAGGGCGCCGACCGCGCGCCCGAGTACGCCGACACCCTGGGCCTCGCGCTCCAACTCACCAACATCCTCAGGGACGTGCGCGAGGACGCCGGGAACGGGCGCACCTACCTGCCCGCCGACGACCTCGCCAAGTTCGGCTGCGGAGACGGCTTCCGCAGCGGGACGCCCGCCCCCGGCGCCGACTTCGCCGGGCTCGTCCACTTCGAAGTGCGGCGCGCCCGCGCCCTGTTCGCCGAGGGCTACCGGCTCCTGCCCATGCTCGACCGGCGCAGCGGCGCCTGCGTCGCCGCGATGGCCGGCATCTACCGGCGCCTCCTCGACCGGATCGAGCGCGACCCCGAGGCCGTCCTGCGCGGCCGCGTCTCGCTCCCGGGCCGCGAGAAGGCGTACGTCGCGGTGCGCGGGCTCTCCGGCCTCGACACCCGCCACATCGCCCGGCGCACCGTCAGGAGGCGCGCCTGATGGGCCCGTCCTCCCGGCGGGCAACCCCGGACGCCGCTCCGGCGTCCCTGCCCGAGGCACCCCCGAACCCGACCGCGACGACCCGAACGGAGGCGGCGTGAACCACGAAGGAACCGAGCGGGACACCCCGCCGGGCACACCGGCCACCGGGACCGGGCCCGTCTCCGGCACGGGTGCGGGTGCGTCGGTCACCAGCACCGGGACCGGCGGCGGGCGGCAGCCCCGTGCCGTCGTCGTCGGCGGCGGGCTCGCCGGGATCACGACCGCGCTCCAGCTCGCCGAGAGCGGCGTGCGCGTCACCCTGCTCGAAGGCCGGCCCCGGCTCGGCGGGCTCGCCTTCTCCTTCCGGCGGGGCGACCTGACCGTCGACAACGGCCAGCACGTCTACCTGCGCTGCTGCACCGCCTACCGCTGGTTCCTCGACCGGGTCGACGGCGCCCGGCTCGCCCCCCTCCAGGACCGCCTCGACGTCCCCGTCCTCGACGTCGCGCACCCCCGCGGCCCCCGGCTCGGCCGGATCCGCCGCGACGGCCTCCCCGTACCGCTGCACCTCGCGCGCAGCCTCGCCACGTACCCGCACCTCTCGCTCGCCGAGCGCGCCTCCGTCGGACGGGCCGCGCTCGCCCTGAAGAAGCTCGACCCCGCCGACCCGGCGCTCGACGGCATCGACTTCGCCACCTGGCTCGGCCGGCACGGGCAGTCCCCGCGGACCGTCGAGGCCCTCTGGGACCTCGTCGGCATCCCCACCCTCAACGCCCCTGCCCCGCAGGCCTCCATGGGGCTCGCCGCGATGGTCTTCAAGACCGGGCTGCTCTCCGAGCCCGGCGCCGCCGACATCGGCTGGGCCCACGTCCCGCTCGGCGAACTCCACGACACCCGGGCCGCGAAGGAGCTCGACGCCCTCGGCGTCCGCACCCTGCTGCGCACCAAGGCCGAGCGGATCTCCCGTACCGAAGACGGGCGTTGGGCCGTCGACGTACCGGGAGAGCGGATCGACGCCGACGCCGTCGTCCTCGCCGTCCCGCAGCACGAGACCCACGGCCTGCTGCCCGAGGGCGCCCTCGACGACCCCGACCGGCTCCTCGACATCGACACCGCCCCCATCCTCAACCTGCACGTCGTCTATGACCGCAAGGTGCTGAAGCGGCCCTTCTTCACCGCGCTCGGCTCCCCGGTGCAGTGGGTCTTCGACCGCACCGACTCCTCCGGACTACTGAGGGGCGGGCCCGAAGGGCCCTCGGACAAGGGTGGTGGGCGACGGGTGGGACAGTACCTCGCCGTCTCCCAGTCCGCCGCCCAGGACGAGATCGACGAACCCGTCGCCGCCCTGCGCGAGAAGTACCTCCCCGAGCTGGAGCGGCTCCTGCCCGCCGCCCGCGGCGCCGGGGTCCGCGACTTCTTCGTCACCAGGGAGCGGACGGCCACGTTCGCCCCCACCCCGGGCGTCGGCCGGCTCAGGCCCGGCGCCCGCACCAGGGCCCCGGGTCTGTACCTGGCCGGGGCCTGGACCGCCACCGGCTGGCCCGCGACCATGGAGGGTGCCGTCCGCAGCGGATTCAGCGCCGCGGGCGCCGCGCTCTCCGCCCTCGGCCGCCGCCATGACCATCCGCTACAGGAGGCGGTATGAGTGTGAGTACCGGAACAAGAGGAGAGACCGTGCCGACAGTGCAGCCGGGACATCCGGCCGTCGACACCGCGGACGTGTCCGCACTGCTGGAGCGGGGGCGGACCCTGTCCACCCCCGTACTGCGGGCGGCCGTCGACCGCCTCGCGCCGCCCATGGACACCGTGGCCGCCTACCACTTCGGCTGGATCGACGCCCACGGCAACCCGACGGACGCCGACAGCGGCAAGGCCGTCCGCCCGGCGCTCGCCCTGCTGTCGGCCGAGGCCGCGGGCGTCGGGCCCGAGGTCGGGATCCCCGGCGCCGTCGCCGTGGAGCTCGTGCACAACTTCTCGCTGCTCCACGACGACCTGATGGACGGCGACGAGCAGCGCCGCCACCGCGACACGGTGTGGAAGGTGCACGGGCCCGCACAGGCGATCCTCGTCGGCGACGCCCTGTTCGCGCTGGCCAACGAGATCCTCCTGGAGCTCGGCACCGTCGAGGCCGGCCGCGCCACCCGCCGGCTGACCACGGCCAGCCGCAAGCTCATCGACGGGCAGGCCCAGGACATCTCCTACGAGCACCGGGAGCGGGTCACCGTCGAGGAGTGCCTGGAGATGGAGGGCAACAAGACGGGCGCCCTGCTCGCCTGCGCCGTCTCCATCGGCGCCGTCCTCGGCGGCGCCGACGACCGCACCGCCGACAAGCTGGAGGAGTACGGCTACCACCTCGGCCTCGCCTTCCAGGCCGTGGACGACCTGCTCGGCATCTGGGGCGACCCGGAGGCCACTGGCAAGCAGACCTGGAGCGACCTGCGCCAGCGCAAGAAGTCCCTCCCGGTCGTCGCCGCCCTCGCCGCGGGCGGACCGGCCTCCGAGCGGCTCCAGCGACTCCTCGCCGAGGACGCCAAGTCCAGCGAGTTCGCCTCCTTCACGGAGGACGACTTCGCCTACCGGGCCTCCCTCATCGAGGAGGCCGGAGGACGCGAGTGGACCTCCCAGGAGGCCCGCCGCCAGCACGCCGTCGCGATCGAGGCCCTGAACGAGGTGGACATGCCCGCCCGTGTGCGGGCGCAGCTCACCGCACTGGCCGATTTCGTGGTCGTACGGAAGAGATGATCACCATCACCCTGATATGAGTTCGCGGTCGCCGGCCGGTGCCACCCGGCGCCGGCCGACGGCAGACCCGCAGGAGCAGAAGGAACCGACTGCACGAAGGGGAAGCCATGACAGCGACGACCGACGGAAGCACCGGGGCCATGGGCCCCCGGGCAGCCGCGGCCAGCAAGGCGAACGACTCCGACGCCACGGCGTCGGGACCCGACGGGACGGGTGCGCCCGGCGCGTCCGGGCCGGACGGCACCGGTGCGGGCGCCGGACCGGTCCCCGACGGGACCACCGCGCCCGGCGCCCCCGGTCTCGACGGCACCGCCGCGCGGGCCGTCGAACGGGGCGTGGAGCACCTGCTCGCCCGGCAGGACCCCGCCGGCTGGTGGAAGGGCGACCTGGAGACCAACGTCACCATGGACGCCGAGGACCTCCTCCTCCGCCAGTTCCTCGGCATCCTCGACGCCGACACCACCCGCGCCGCCGCGCTCCACATCCGCCGTGGGCAGCACGAGGACGGCGCCTGGGCCACCTTCTACGGCGGGCCCGGCGAGCTCTCCGCCACCGTCGAGGCCTATGTGGCCCTGCGGCTCGCCGGAGACCCGCCCGAGGCCCCGCACATGGCCCGCGCCTCCGCCTGGGTCCGCGCCCGCGGCGGGATCGCCTCCGCCCGGGTCTTCACCCGGATCTGGCTGGCCCTCTTCGGCTGGTGGCGCTGGGAGGACCTGCCCGAGCTGCCCCCGGAGCTGATCTTCCTGCCGAAGTGGTTCCCGCTCAACATCTACGACTTCGGCTGCTGGGCCCGGCAGACGATCGTGCCGCTCACCATCGTCTCCGCGAAGCGCCCGGTCCGCCCCGCGCCCTTCCCGCTGGACGAGCTCCACACCGACCCGGCGCGGCCGAACCCGCCCCGGCCGCTCGCCCCGGCCACCGGCTGGGACGGCGTCTTCCAGCGGCTCGACAAGGCACTGCACGTGTACCACCGCTTCGCCCCGCGCGGGGTGCGCCGGACGGCCATGAACGCCGCCGCCCGGTGGATCGTCGAGCGCCAGGAGAACGACGGCTGCTGGGGCGGCATCCAGCCCCCCGCCGTCTACTCCGTCATCGCCCTCCACCTCCTCGGCTACGACCTGAAGCACCCCGTCATGCGGGCCGGCCTGGAGTCCCTCGACCGGTTCGCCGTCTGGCGCGAGGACGGCTCGCGGATGATCGAGGCCTGCCAGTCGCCCGTCTGGGACACCTGCCTCGCCACCATCGCCCTCGCCGACGCCGGCCTCGCCCCCGACCACCCGGCGCTCGTCAAGGCCGTGGACTGGATGCTCGACGAGGAGATCACCCGCACCGGGGACTGGGCCGTGCGGCGGCCCGAACTCCCGCCGGGCGGCTGGGCGTTCGAGTTCCACAACGACACCTACCCCGACATCGACGACACCGCCGAGGTGCTGCTCGCCCTGCGCCGGGTCCGGCACCCCGACCCGGCCCGGGTGGACGCGGCCGTCGCCCGCGGCGCCCGCTGGACGCTCGGCATGCAGTCACGGGACGGCGGCTGGGGCGCCTTCGACGCCGACAACACCAGCGCCTTCCCCAACAAGCTGCCGTTCTGCGACTTCGGCGAGGTCATCGACCCGCCCTCCGCCGACGTCACCGCCCACGTGGTGGAGATGCTCGCCTACGAGGGCATGACCGAGCACCCGCGCGCCCGCCGCGGCATCGAGTGGCTGCTCGCCGCACAGGAGCCCAACGGCGCCTGGTTCGGCCGCTGGGGCGTCAACCACGTGTACGGCACGGGCTCGGTGCTCCCCGCGCTCGCCGCCGCCGGGCTGCCCGCCTCCCACCCGGCGATCCGCCGCGCCGTCGGCTGGCTCGGCTCCGCGCAGAACGACGACGGCGGCTGGGGCGAGGACCTCCGCTCGTACAAGGAGGAGGAATGGGTCGGGCGCGGCCCCTCCACCGCCTCCCAGACCGCCTGGGCGCTGATCGCCCTCCTCGCCGCCGGCGAGCGCGACTCCGAGCCCGTCCGCCGGGGCGTCGCCTGGCTGGCCGAGACCCAGCGGGAGGACGGCTCCTGGGACGAGCCGTACTTCACCGGCACCGGCTTCCCCTGGGACTTCTCCATCAACTACCACCTCTACCGGCAGGTGTTCCCGCTCACGGCGCTCGGGCGCTACGTGCACGGGGAGCCCTCGCCGCGCAAGGAGGACTGATGGGCCGCGAGCCCGGCCCGGGCGCCGGCCCACCCCTGCTGATCGCCTGCGCGCTCGGCATCGAGCAGTTCGCCCTGCGCAGCGGGGAGCGGGGCGCCGCGCCGGGCCCGGTGACCGTCCTCCGCACCGGCATGGGGCCGGACCGGGCCCGAAAGGCGGTGTCCCGGGCGCTCGGCGAGGAGCCCTGGCGGGACGCCGCGGTGATCGCCTCCGGCTTCTGCGCGGGCCTCGTCCCCGGCATGCACCCGGGGGACCTGATCGTCGCCGACGAGACCCGCGGCCCCGACGGCACGACCTTGTGCACCGGGACCGAGCTCCTGGTGAAGGCCCTGGTCAAGGCGGTGCCGGGGCGCGCCGTCCACACCGGGCCGCTGATCGGCTCCGACCACGTGGTGCGCGGCCCCGAGCGGGCCGCGCTCGGCGCGGGCGGCGCGATCGCCGTCGACATGGAGTCCGCCGCCACGCTCCGTACCGCCCGGGCCGCCGGAGCACACGGGGACGGGCCGGACGCCCGCCCGGTTGCGGCCGTCCGGGTGGTCGTGGACGCTCCTGAACATGAACTGGTCCGGATCGGCACGGTACGCGGGGGAATATCAGCCTTCCGTGTCCTTCGTGCCGTCCTTCCCGCTTTCTTCGAATGGCACCGTTCTTTGCTGCTCCCCAGGAGGTGAACGAGTTATGGCCATGCCGCTCCGTCAGTCCATCCGGGTCGGGACCTACCTCTTCGAACAGAAGCTCCGCAAGCGGGACAAGTTCCCGCTGATCGTCGAGCTGGAGCCGCTCTACGCCTGCAACCTCAAGTGCGAGGGCTGCGGGAAGATCCAGCACCCGGCGGGTGTCCTCAAGCAGCGCATGCCGGTCGCCCAGGCGGTCGGCGCGGTCCTGGAGTCCGGCGCGCCCATGGTGTCCATCGCGGGCGGCGAGCCCCTGATGCACCCTCAGATCGACGAGATCGTCCGTCAGTTGGTGGCCCGGCGGAAGTACGTCTTCCTCTGCACCAACGCGCTGCTGCTGCGCAAGAAGCTGGAGAAGTTCACCCCCTCCCCGTACTTCGCCTTCGCCGTGCACATCGACGGGCTGCGCGAGCGCCACGACGAGTCCGTCGCCAAGGAGGGCGTGTTCGACGAGGCGGTGGCGGCCATCAAGGAGGCCAAGCGGCGCGGCTTCCGGGTCACCACCAACTCGACCTTCTTCAACACCGACACCCCGCAGACCATCATCGAGGTCCTCAATTTCCTCAACGACGACCTCCAGGTCGACGAAATGATGATCTCGCCCGCCTACGCCTACGAGAAGGCCCCCGACCAGGAGCACTTCCTCGGCGTCGAGCAGACCCGCGAACTCTTCAGGAAGGCCTTCGCCGGCGGGAACAGGCGCCGCTGGCGGCTCAACCACTCGCCGCTCTTCCTGGACTTCCTGGAAGGAAAGGCGGACTTCCCCTGCACCGCCTGGGCCATTCCCAACTACTCCCTCTTCGGCTGGCAGCGCCCCTGCTATCTGATGAGCGACGGATACGTCCCCACGTACCGCGAACTCGTCGAGGACACCGACTGGGACAAGTACGGCCGCGGCAAGGACCCGCGCTGCGCCAACTGCATGGCGCACTGCGGCTACGAGCCCACCGCCGTTCTCGCCACCATGGGCTCCCTCAAGGAGTCCCTGCGCGCGGTCCGGGAGACGGTCTCCGGGAACACCACGTCATGACCGGCGGGTTCGACCTGCGGGCGCTGCTTTCCGAGCGCGGCGCGGAGCGGTACGAGCTGCACGCCAGGTACCTCAACCACCAGCTGCCCCGCATGCTGCACACCATCGGCTTCGACAAGGTCTACGAGCGGGCCGAGGGCGCCCACTTCTGGGACGCCGACGGCGTCGACCACCTCGACATGCTCGCCGGCTTCGGCGTGATGGGCCTCGGACGGCACCACCCCGTCGTCCGCAAGGCCCTCCACGACGTCCTGGACGCCCAGCTCGCCGACCTCACCCGCTTCGACTGCCAGCCGCTGCCGGGCCTCCTCGCCGAGAGGCTGCTCGCCCACAGCCCGCACCTCGACCGGGTCTTCTTCGGCAACAGCGGCACCGAGGCCGTCGAGACCGCCCTCAAGTTCGCCCGGTACGCCACCGGGCGAACAAGGATCCTCTACTGCCACCACGCCTTCCACGGGCTCACCACCGGCTCCCTCTCCGTCAACGGCGAGCAGGGCTTCCGTGAGGGCTTCGACCCGCTCCTGCCGGACACCGCGATCGCCCTCGGCGACCTCGACGCCCTGGAGCGGGAGCTGCACCACGGCGACGTGGCCGCCTTCGTCGTCGAGCCCATCCAGGGCAAGGGCGTCCACGAGGCACCGCCGGGCTTCCTCCGGGCCGCCCAGGACCTCCTGCACCGGCACGGCGCGCTGCTCGTCGCGGACGAGGTCCAGACGGGCCTCGGCAGGACCGGCGACTTCTACGCCTACCAGCACGAGGAGGGCGTCGAGCCGGACCTGGTCTGCGTCGCCAAGGCGCTCTCCGGCGGCTACGTGCCGGTCGGCGCCACCCTCGGCAAGGACTGGATCTTCAAGAAGGTGTACTCGTCGATGGACCGGGTCCTGGTCCACTCGGCGAGCTTCGGATCGAACGCGCAGGCCATGGCCGCCGGGCTCGCCGTCCTCTCGGTCATGGAGGACGAGGACACCGTCGCGCACGCCCGCCGGATCGGCGACCTGCTCTCCGGCCGCCTGAAGGAGCTCGTGCCGCGGTACGAGCTGCTGCACGAGATCCGCGGGCGCGGCCTGATGATCGGGATCGAGTTCGGGCGGCCGTCCTCGCTCGGACTGCGCGGGCGCTGGACGATGCTCCAGGCGGCCCGCAAGGGCCTCTTCGCCCAGATGGTCGTCGTCCCGCTGCTCCAGCGGCACAGGATCCTCACCCAGGTCTCCGGCGACCACCTGGAGGTGATCAAGCTGATCCCGCCGCTGATCATCGACGAGGCGGACGTGGACCGGTTCGTGACCGCCTTCACCGCGGTCATGGACGACGCCCACGGCGGCGGCGGACTGATGTGGGACTTCGGGAAGACACTGGTCAAGCAGGCGGTCGCGCAGCGTTAGGACCAGGGTTTTTGCCTCTGGGACAAGAAACTTGCCTCAGGGGCACGAACCTGGCGGAATGGACGCATGGACCACGTCCCCGGGGACACCTCCCCGGACCCCGCCGTCACCGACGTCCTGCCGGACGTCGCCCCGCAGCTGCGGTCCCTGCGCCGCCGCCGGGGGCTCACCCTGGAGGCCGCCGCCCAGCGGGCCGGTCTCTCCCCGGCCCACCTCTCGCGCCTGGAGACGGGGAACCGGCAGCCCTCGCTGCCGATGCTCCTCGCCCTGTCCCGTATCTACGGTACGACGGTCTCCGAGCTCCTGGGCGAAACGCCCCCCGAGCGCGATCCCGTCGTCCGGGCCGACCGCTCTGAGCCCGTCGAGGCCGACGGCTGGATCTACCGCCAGGCGGGCGGCGCCGGCCGCGCCCTCCAGTGCCTGCGGGTGCACGTGCCCTATGCCACCCGGGCCGACATCGTGCGGGTCCACCCCGGCGAGGAGTGGATCCACGTCCTGGAGGGGCGGGTCCGGCTCGCGCTCGGCGACGCCGTCCACGTCCTCGATCCCGGGGACAGTGCGCACTTCGACTCGCTGACCCCGCACCGCATCGGCGCCGCCACGTCCGGCGGGGCCGAGCTGCTCTTCGTCCACACCCTGATGCAGAGCCCCGCCGCCGAGCTGTGCCTCGGCGACGGGACCCCGCATCGGCGCTGACGTCCAGAAAGGACCGACATGTCCGAGAAGTCAGTACGACCGGTCACCGGCGAGGAGCGCGGTGAAGGCAAGTTCCCCAAGGGGCTCGTGCTCCGCCTCTTCGCCTATCTGATCGCGGGCCACCTCTTCGCCGGCTTCCTCTACCTGCTCTTCACGCTCGGCGCGCAGGGTCGGTAGTACGTACGGGGGCAGGTGTCACGCCTCCGTGAGCAGGCGCTCCCGCAGGCGCTCGCGGGTCTCCGGGGCGAGCTTCAGGCCCTCCGCGAGGTAGGCGTCCACCGAGCCCCAGGTCGCCTCGATCGTCTCGAAGGCGGCCCGCAGGTACTCCACCCGCGCGTCGAACAGCGGGCTCAGCAGCTCCATCACCTCGGGCGACATCGCGTCCGGGGAGGTGGAGCTGCGGCGCACCTTGTAGCGGCGGTGCGGGTCGTTCGACTTCACGTAGTCGGCCTCGATCGCCCCGCGCTCGACCCCGACCGCGAGCAGGGTGATCGCGATGGCGAGCCCGGCCCGGTCCTTTCCGGCCGCGCAGTGCATGAGGGCCGGGACGCTCTCCTCCGCCATGGAGTGCAGGATCCGGCTGTGCTCCGAGGTCCGCTCGACCACCATCTTCCGGTACGAATCGGTCATCCGGGCGGCCGCCTTGCCGTCGCCGAGGATCTCCCGCAGCTGCGCGATCTCGCCGTCGCGCACGAGGAGCCAGAACTCCTTGCCGTCGGCCGGGTCGTTGAGGGGTATGTTCACGTTCCGCACGCCGGGCAGGTCGACGTCCGCGCCCTCGACCCTGCGGTCCGACTCGTTGCGGAAGTCGAAGACGGTGTGCAGGCCGAGCGAGGAGAGGAAGGCGGCGTCGTCCTCCGTCGCATGGGCGAGGTGGCCGCTGCGGAAGAGGCGCCCGGGGTGGACGGCGCGCCCGTCCGTCGTCGGCAGGCCGCCCACGTCCCGGAAGTTGCGGACCTCCGCCAGCTGGGGCTCGTCGGCTTCGGCGGGCGGGACCTGCGGCAGCTGCTGCGTCACGGCTGCTCCTGTTCTGTAGATCGGTTCCTGTGTCCGGTGGATCGGTTCCTGGGGCAATCATCTCGGGTGGGGGCCCGGAGGCGCACCCCCTCGGATGGGAATGGGCGATCTGTCCGTATTGAGAGCTAAGGGGTAACCCGCCCTGGTTGCAGGGGAGATGGGGATTCGCGCGTGAGCAGCGTCATAACCGTGACGGACCGTGCCTGATCGTCTTTTCCAAACACCCCCCGGGAAAAGGAGATCGAGGGACCGTCATCGACGGAGGGTGACCGGAATTCCGCCCGGAAATCAAGAAATCCCGGAGTGCGGGAAAACCGCGGCTTGTTCACGCCGACCCCACTCGTCTAGCGTCGCGCTCACTCCGGACGGACCGCCGAATCCTGCCACCGACCGGAATCCGCACTCACCGGTAGAAGGCAGGAGCGGGGGACCCAGGTAAGTCGCCGATCCCTTCGAAGAAGGACGGCTCGGGGTGAAGTCGCGTATGCACGCGGCCGGACATCTCCAGTCCGAACCCGACAGCTCACCTCGCAGGCGCCGGAGAGGAATTCGCCATGCCCGCGAAGGGTAAGCACCGCCGCACCAAGTCCAACCGCCTGACCCGTGGCCTCGCCGCCGCCGGCACCGGCGGCGCCGTCGTCGCCCTCCCGCTCCTCGGAGCCACCGGTGCCCACGCCGCCACCCCGGCCGCCGCTCCCGCGCAGGCCGTCACCCAGGTGAAGGCCGCCGTCGAGGCCGCGCCCGCCGCCGCGAAGGCCGCGCCGAAGACGTACTCCGTCGTCCGCGGCGACTACCTGTCGAAGATCGCCGCCGAGCACCACCTGGCGGGCGGCTGGCAGAAGCTCTACAAGGACAACCGCCAGGTCGTCGGCGAGGACCCCTCGCTGATCCTGCCCGGCATGAAGCTCACCCTCGGCGCGAAGAGCACCGCCGGGGCCGCGCACCACGACGGGCAGACCTCCGGCAAGAACGGCGACACCCAGCGCGCCTCGCGCAGCAGCGAGCGCGCCTCGGCCCCGGCCGCCCCCGCGACCACCGCGCCGTCCTCGTCGACCGGCACGACCTCCTCCTCCGGCTGGGTCGCCCCGATCGCCGGTGCCGCCATGTCGACCCCGTACCACCAGGCCGGCTCCATGTGGTCCTCCGGCTACCACACCGGTGTCGACTTCATCGCCTCCACCGGCACCACCGTCCACGCGGTCGGCCCCGGCACCGTCTACTCCGCCGGCGACGGCGGTGCGTACGGCAACCAGGTCGTCATCCAGCACGCCGACGGCACCTTCTCGCAGTACGCCCACCTCTCCTCGATCTCCGTCTCCGCCGGCCAGACCGTCACCGGCGGCCAGGAGATCGGCCTCTCCGGCGCGACCGGCAACGTCACCGGCCCGCACCTGCACTTCGAGATGCGCACCGGGCCGGAGTACGGCTCCGACATCGACCCGCTGGCGGCCCTGCGCCAGCACGGCGTGAGCATCTGACGACACGTCACCCCCTGGATGCCCGGCACACCCGTGCCGGGCATCCGGCGTATTCCGGCTTGGTGGAATCTTTATCGGTGGCATATGTCACCCTGCGTCAACCCCTCCTTACGGTCGCGTAGGTCACATCCGAGGAGGAAGGATGTGCTCCCGTGGCAGACGATTCGAGATCAACAGACAAGAACGCATTCGGGTCGTACGCGGCGATCGGTGACAGCTTCACCGAGGGCGTCGGAGACCCCGGGCCCGACGGGACGTACGTCGGCTGGGCGGACCGCTTCGCGGTGCTGCTCGCCGACCAGCTGCCGGAGCACGACGACTTCCGGTACGCCAATCTCGCCGTACGGGGGCGCCTTCTCGACCAGATCGTGGCGGAACAGGTCCCGCGGGCGAAGGAACTCGCCCCCGACCTGGTGACCTTCTGCGCGGGCGGCAACGACATCATCCGCCCCGGGACGGACCCCGACGACGTGGCCGAGCGCTTCGAGCGCGCCGTCGCCGACCTGAGCTCCGCCGTCGGCACCGTCATGGTGACCACCGGCTTCGACACCCGCGACGTGACCCTGCTCAAGCACCTGCGCGGCAAGATCGCCACGTACAACGGGCACGTCCGGGCCATCGCGGACCGCTACGGCTGCCCGGTCCTCGACCTGTGGTCGCTGAAGTCCGTCCAGGACCGGCGCGCCTGGGACGACGACCGGCTGCACCTCTCGCCCGAGGGACACACCCGCGTCGCCCTGCGCGCCGCCCAGGTCCTCGGCATGCCCGTGCCCGCCGACCCGGACCAGGCCTGGCCGCCGGTCCCGCCGCGCGGCACCCTCGAGGTCCGCAAGGACGACATCCACTGGGCCAGGGAGTACCTGGTGCCGTGGATCGGGCGCCGGCTGCGCGGCGAGAGCTCCGGCGACCACGTCGAGGCGAAGCGCCCCGACCTCATGCCCCTGTAGCCGGGGGTACGGCGGGGATCCGCTCCAGGACCCCGCCGGCGAACACGTCGTACAGCGGCAGCGTCTCCAGATGGACGTAGCCGATGTGGCAGTCGCAGACGGCGAGGGGGCAGGCGCGGGGACGCAGCGCGGCGCGGTACGAGCCGTCGTACAGGTTCCCGAGCTCGGCCTTGACGAAGTGGCAGCGCCGCACCGTCCCCTCGCCGTCCACCGAGACCACCGACTCTCCGGTGCGGCAGGGCAGCCCCGCCGACCGGTGCGGATGCCGGCTGTACGGGAAGAGCGGATCGAGCTCCGTCCAGCCCTCGGCCTCCGCGTCGGTGTACGTGTGCCCCTCCGCCGCGTTCACCCAGAGGTAGACGTGCGGCGGCAGCTCGGCCCGCAGCCGGACGGCGTGCTCCCGGTGCTCGGGCAGACCGACCACCCCGACGCTGTACCGGATCCCCCGACCGGCCAGATCGTGGGCTTTCGCGAGGAACCGCTCGTACGGAGTCTGCCCCGGGTGGTACGTGCACCAGAGGGCCACGACGTCGGGGTCCGCCTCCGCCAGCCACTCCGTGCGGCAGCTCAGATTGGTCTGGATCGCCACCCGCTCCACGTGCGGCAGCCGGGACAGCTCGACCAGCGCCCGCCGGTACCAGGAGCGGACGAGCCCCTCGCCCCACGGGGTGAACAGGATCCGCAGCCGGTCCCCGGTCTGCCCGGAGGCCCAGCCGGTGAACCGTTCGAGCGCCGCCCGGTCCGCGCGCAGCTGCTCCCGGCTGTCCCGGCGCTTGGCGAAGGGGCAGTACGGGCAGTCGAAGTCGCAGGAGGACAGCGGGCCCCGGTAGAGCAGGGTGAGATCCACGGCCGCCGCCTACTTCGCCTCGTACGCGGCCATCGCGGCCCGCACGGCGGGGGAGAAGAGCTCGGGGCCGAGCCCGTCGGAGTGGGCGAGCCCCTCGGGCGACAGCCGCAGCAGCCCCGCCGGGGCGTCCGCGATCCAGCCGTACTCCTCGAACCGGGCGAGCTCCGGGCCGAAGTCCGCGAACGGCGAGGACCCGAACCGCTCCTCGTACCCGGCGACCGGCATGCCCTCGGCCTGGAGCAGCGACTGGAGGAGATGACGGCGACGCGCCTCGTCCCCGTCCACCGCCCGGCCCACCTCGGCGCGGGAGAAGTCCTCGGTCTCCGTGTACGCGTCGATGATCGAGCGGATCTCCCGCATGTCGACGGCGTAGTCGAAGGAGTAGTGCAGGTCCGAGGTGTACGAGCGGGCACCGCAGCCCAGGCCGATCATGCCGTCCGTCTGGCAGGCGTAGTCGTCCGGGCCGGCAGGGCCCGCGTCCGCCCGGCGGAACATCCGCATCGACACCTGCTCGTAGCCGTGCGCGAGGAGATGGTCCCGGCCGTACCGGTACAGCCGCAGCCGCTGCTCGTCCCACTCCCGGTCGGCGGCCGCCGGGTCCTGGATCCGGCCGAGACCGGTGAGCGGGCGCACGTACAGCGGATAGAGGTACAGCTCCTCAGGCCGCCACGCGAGGGCCGCGTCGAGCGAGAACCGCCAGGACCGCTCCGTCTGCCCGTCGATGCCGTAGATCAGGTCGATGTTCAGCACGGGCACGCCCGCGTCCCGGATCCGGCCGAGCGCCGCCTCGACGTCCGCGCGGCGCTGCGGCCGGACCGCCGCCCGCGCCTCGGCCTCCACGAAACTCTGCACGCCGATGCTGAGGCGCGTCGCGCCCCGGTCCGCGAGGACCGCGAGCCGGTCGGCGGTCGCGGTCGCCGGCGAGGTCTCCACGGAGAGCGGCACCGCCCGCAGGTCCGCACCCATCCGCTTCTCCGCGATGTCGCAGAGCCGCTCCAGCTCGGCGGCGGTGAGGAAGGTGGGCGTGCCCCCGCCGAACGCGGCCGTGGCGAACCGCACCGGCGACGCGTCCCCGAGGGCCTCGCGGACGGCGACGGCCTGACGGTCGAGGGCGTCGAGGTAGCGGGTGGTCAGCTCGTCCGGCGCGCCGATCCGGGTGAACAGGTTGCAGAAGCCGCAGCGGACCTCGCAGAACGGTATGTGCGCGTACAGCGAGAGCGCGTCCTTCGGCTCGTCCGCCCAGAGGGCGGCGAGCCCAGGGCGCTCCGGGAGCGCTCGGTAGGCCGTCTTGTGCGGGTAGGCGTAGACGTAGCTGCGGTACGGGCGGGGGGTGTCGCTCATGCCGCCACCCCGCCCTCGGGCCCGGCCAGGACGAACTGCGCGTACGGCACGGTCCACACCACCTCGTGGCCGAGCCGGTGCCCGGTGAAACCGTCCTCCCCGTACGCCGTGCCGTGGTCGGAGCACACGATCGCGAAGCAGGGGCGGCGGCTGCTCATCGCGGCGAACAGCCGCCCGATGTGCCGGTCGACGTACTCCAGGGCGGCCGCGTGCGTCTCCCGGGAGTCGCCGGCCTCGCGGGTCGCGCCCGGCAGGTGGAACCAGTTGGGCTGGTGCAGCGCGGACACGTTGACGAAGAGGAAGAGGCGCTCCTCGCGCGGCAGCCCGGCGACGACCTCTTCCGCGCGGGCCACCTGGGACTCGAAGGAGGTCGGGGAGGCGACGCCGAAGGAGGGCTCCCAGTGGCTCTCCCGGAACAGGCCGGGGAGCACGGAGCCGAGGGGCGGCTGTTTGTTGAAGAACCCCACCCCGCCGACGCACACCGTCCGGTAGCCCTCGCCCGCGAGCGCGGACACGAAGTCCGGGGTGTCGTGCACCCAGGTGCCGCCGGCCGTCGACTCGCTGCCCGCGAAACGGGCCGCGAACAGCCGGGGATGAGGTCCCTGGGCCGCGGGGGTCGGCAGGAAACCGGCGAAGATCGCCTGGTGGGAGGCGTACGTGAAGCTCCCGGGCGCGTGCCGCCGCTCCCAGGCGCCGCCGGGGAGATGACGGGCCAGGTTCGGTATGCGGCCCTCGGCCGCGAGCTCGGCCGCCACGTCGTACCGGAGGGTGTCGAGGGTGACCAGCAGCAGATCGTGGCTGCCGACGATCGCGTTCATGTCGGGCTGGTTCACGTCGGGCTGGCTCACGGGGTGCTCGTTCCTGTGGTGCTTGGTTCTGTGGTGCTGGTTGGTGTGGTGCTGGCTCGTGCGGCACTGGTTCCTGTGGTGCTTGTTCCCGTGGCGCCGGTTTCGTGGGGGTGCGGGAACTGCGCCGCGACCTGGGCCGCGTACGTGTCGAGCCCCTCGGCACCACTGCCGGGCAGGCCCGTGAGACCGGGCAGCAGATCGCCGAAGGCGTTCACCTCGCCCACGGCGAAGCGGCGCCAGCCGCTCGCGGGCAGCAGGTCGACGCCCACGCACCGGGTGCCCGGGAAGGCGGCGGCGGCCCGCTCGCACACCGCGAGCGCGTCCGCCCACCGCCCGCCGGCCGCGGCGATCGCCGCCCTCGCCGCGTCGAGATCGCCCCGGGCGCCGCCCAGGTGCAGATTGGTCATGGGGGAGCGGCTGGTGCGGAGCACGGCGTGCGTGGCCCGCCCGTCGATCACCACCACCCGCAGATCGGCCGCCCGGCCGTCCTGCGTGGCCTTCGGCAGCCAGCGCTCGACGTGCAGGCCGTCGGGGGCGAGGGCGTCCACGATCGCGGCGACCTCGCGCTCGCTCGTATAGCGGCGTACGCGCAGGGAGTTGAAGAGCCGCCCGTCGGCCCCGCGCTCCACCGAGGTGGTGGCCTGGACCCGGCCCGCGCCGTTCGTCTCGAGGGCGAGCACCCCCGAGGCGGAGGAGCCGTGCGCGAGCTTCACGAACACCCGGCGCATGCCGGCCCCGGCCGTCAGCGCCCTGACGTCCGCCCAGCCGCGCACCGCCGGGGCCTCGGGACCCGAGGTCGGCGACTCGGGCACCGGGACTCCGGCCGCCCTCAGCCGCCCGTGGCTCAGCCTCTTGTCGAACAGGACCGCCAGCTCGGCGGGATCGTCGACGAGGACGGCACCCCCCTCCGCCACGGAGCGGGCGAGGTCGGCCACGGCGGCGGTGAACCGCCCGTACCAGCGGCCGGTGCCCTCGACCCGGGCCGGATCGTCGACCCCGCGCAGCAGCCGGTCGGCCTCCGGATCCTCACCGGGAGAGTCGAGCCGCACGGTCTCGCCCCCGGCGAACCGCGCCCGGCCCCCGAGCACGTCCGGCCAGGACACCGCCCGCGCCTCGGGCAGCCCGGCGAGCCGCAGCGCGTCCTGGAAGAACGCGACGCGGCGGCCCGCCGGATCGCCGACGACCACGAGGCGCGGGTCGGAGGTCATTCGGCGACCGCGACGTAGCGCCAGACGTCCCCGTCGCCGTCGTCCTCGCCCACCTGCGCGTCACTGAGGTCGACGGTCACGCCGTACGGGACGAGCGCGGCGCGGACCCGCTCGGACATCGCCTCCGACAGGTAGTGGTGGGAGAGGTCGAGGTGGGTGAGATGGGTCAGCGGCTGCCCGTCGAGGAGGGCCGCCGCGCCCTCGTCGGTCAGCACGCCCATGGACAGGTCGAGCCGCTCCAGGCGGGCGACGACGGGCGCGCCCGCGACGGCGGCGGCCACGGCGTCCTGGATCACGCTGTCGCACAGGCCCAGGCGGCGCAGGGCGGGGAACGCCGTGCCGGCGAGGAGCGGCGCCAGGTCCTCGGGGGTGCTGTCGCCGCCGTACTCGTCGGTGCCGAGCCACAGTTCCAGCTTCCGCAGGGCGGGCAGGTCGCTGCCCACGATCCCGCGCACCACCTCGGCGGGCAGGCCGCCGGTCTGCACGACCAGGGTCTCCAGACCGCCGTGCCGGACGGAGGGGAAGGCCAGCTGCGAACCACCGCGCACCCCGAACTCCCGCAGGGCCGGGTAGGCGGAGAGCAGCGGCGTCACGTCGGACTGGATGATCCAGGAGATCTCGCAGTCCTCGCCGGTCATGTCCCCGAGGAACACCGCCTCCAGGGCCGTGAGCCGGTTGTTGGCGCCGATCAGCGCGGTGACGATCTCGGCGGACGAGTTCTCGTACGCCTCGTCCCAGCCGCCGACGACCAGCGCGCGCACCCGGCCCGTGTCGACCGTCTTCAGGAAGCGCTCGAACCGCTGCCCCCACAGCTCGTCACCGGGATCGGAGTACGTCGGGGCGGAGATCCGCCAGGCGACCGAGTCCGTCGCCGGCAGCTCGACCTGCGCCTCCGCGTCCGGGAAGTCGAACACGGGCAGGCCGTGGAGTTCCTGCAGGTAGGTGCCAACGGTCATGGCGGTGCTCCAGACAACGGTCGGGACGGGTCGGCTGATGGAGAGAGTTCTACCAAGCGGCACCGACAACGCCCCTCGCCGGGGCGCCCCCGGACGGATTGTCAGTGCCGGGCTCTAGCGTCGTTCTCGTGTTCGGCAGCACGTGCCGGACGGGGAGGGGAGAGCCATGTACCGGCAGGGAGACGTGCTGATCGTGCCCGTCGCGGAGTCGGCCGTTCCGGAGCGGGCGAAGGAGGCGGCGGGGGAGCCGAGGGACGGCCGGGGCCGTCTAGTCCTCGCCCTCGGCGAGGTCACCGGACACGCCCACGCGATCCCCGGACCCGGCCGGCTCGTCCGGGAGCCGGGCCCCTTCGGCCCGCTCCTGCTCGAACTGCCCGAGGGCGGACGGGTGGTGCACGAGGAGCACGCGCCGATACCCCTCCCGAAGGGCTGGTACCGGGTGGTGAGGCAGCGGGAGTACGTGCCCGGCGCGTACCGGATCGTCGCGGACTGACGTCCGTCGGAGAGGAGCGAAGGGCATGGGGGAGTACGAGATGGACCGCATCACCGCGGCGGAGAGGTGGCGGGCCGTCGGCGCCGCCACCGGGCCCGCCGACCGCGCCGCCGCCGAGGTCGGCGTCCGGCTCGCCTACCGCTTGGCGGGCCTCGCCGAGCCGGAGCGCGTCCTCTGGGCGGACTCGCCGCTCGCCGCCGTCACGCTCGTACGGGGCCTGGCGGACCGGGGCCGTTCGGTACGGGACGAGGTGCGCACCCGGCCGTGGGCCGAGGAGCGCCGCCGCCTCCACGACGTGCTCGGCCCGGCCGGCTGGGCCGACCACTGGCAGGCGACCGGCGCCCGGCTCTGGGACCTGACGCGGAACCTCGCGGACCGGATACGGGCCGGGGTCACGGAAGCGGCCGAAGCCGACGCGGCCGAGGTGCGGCTCCTGCTGCTCGACGCGGTGCTCGGCCAGCACGACGCCGCCTGGCTCGCCGCCTTCGACGGACACGGCGTGCGGCTCGCGGGCCTCGCCACCGTCGCCGAGCACGCCGGCTGGTGGTGGCCGTACGAGAACGCCGTCGTGATCTGCGAGCGGCCCCTGGAACTCCACCGGGACGAGGCAGGGCGCCTCGACCGGGGCGACGGCCCCGCGCTCGCCTACCGTGACGGGTTCGCCCTGCACGCCTGGCGGGGCATGACGGTCTCCGCCGAGTTCCTCGCCGGCCTCACGGGCCTCACCCCCGAGCGGATACGCGACGAGGAGAACGCCGAACTGCGGCGCGTGATGCTGGAGTACTACGGCTACGACCGCTACCTCGCCGCCTCCGGGGCCCGGCACGAGCACAGCGACGAGACGGGCGTCCTGTGGCGGATCGAGCTCGCCGACGACGAGGACGTCGTGATGGTCGAGGTCGTCAACTCCACGCCCGAACCGGACGGCACCCACCGCACGTACTGGCTGCGGGTGCCGCCCCGGACCCGGACCGCGCGGGAGGGCGTCGCCTGGACCTTCGGGCTCCGGCCCGAGGCGTACGAGCCCCTCGTCCAGACCTGAGCCCGCGCCCGTGACCGGGCACGATTGGTGCGGAGAGGTGAAGGGAGCCGCCGGTCAGGAGTGGCGCGCGGGAGGCGGCGGCGCAGGGTGCTGGGATGTGCCCGCCGGAGCCCCGGCCCCCACCCCAGAGAGGACCGCCTGTGACGATCCGCCGGCCCAGCGCCGCCCGCACCGCCCGTCTGCTCGCCGCCACCGCCGTACTCGGCGGCCTCCTCGCCGGCACCACGGCCCCCGCCCTGGCCGCCGCGCCCGGGCGGACCGCCCTCCGCGCCCCCGCCGGGGAGACCGCGCCGGCCACGGTCACCGTCACGGGCAACGGGCGCGCGTCCGCCGCGCCCGACCTGGCCATCCTGTCCGCCGGGGTCGAGGCCACCCGCCCGACGGCGAAGGAGGCGATGGCGGTGCAGTCCACCGCGGCCGAGGCGCTGCTCGACGTGCTGCACAAGCAGGGGATCACCGACCGGGACATCCGCACCGACAACCTCTCGCTCGCCCCCGTCTACACCCAGACCAAGGACGGGGACAGCAAGGTCACCGGCTACCAGGCGGGCCAGTCCTTCTCCGTGAAGGTCCGCGACCTGGACAGGACCGGCCAGGTCATCGGAGCCGTCAACGACGCCAGCGGGGAGGCGGGCCGGATCAACGGCGTCGTCTTCGACGTCGCCGACCCCTCGGCGCTGCGCGCGAAGGCCCGCGAGGCCGCGTACAAGGACGCGTACGACAAGGCCGCGCAGCACGCGCAGCTCAGCGGCCACCGGCTCGGCCGGCTCGTCTCGCTGAGCGAGGGCGAGTCCGTACGCCCCGGCCCCGGCGCGTCCCCCGCGGCCTCCACGGACGAACCGGGCGTCCCGCTGGCACCCGGCGAGATCGAGGAGCAGGTCACGGTCTCGGCGGTCTACGAGCTGATCTGAGGGGCGCCGGGCGCGGGCTCTGCGGTGCCGGACCCCGCCGGCGGCTCCGTTCTGCGATCGATTCGGTACCCACGGTAGTGCCCGGTGCTCACCGGCAGCCGTTCCTCCACCAGCCCGTGCGCCCAGGCGCACGGGCTGGTGCCGTCCGTCCCCGCCCGGTGGCGGCGGAGGTACCGGGCCCCGGCCGTCCAGGACGACCGACCGCCCGGACCGTTCCGGCGGGGGCCGCCCATAATGGAACGACCCCCAGAGATCAGGAGGTCCTGTGACCGGTACCGGCTCCGACCGTTCGCCGCGGGCGCGGCTGCGCGCGCTGCGCCCCGAGTCCTTCGGCGCGGACCCCACGGGCGAGCGTCTCGCCCGGATCCGCCGCTCGCCGAACTTCGCGGACGGGATCTTCCAGAACCCCGAACCGGCGCGACGCGGCCCCTCCGGGTCCAGCCTCGAGTTCGCCAAGATCTACTTCGAGAAGGAGGGACGCGCGCGCCGAGCCCCCACCGGCACGATCCCCGTCCATCCCACCACCCTCGCCGACCTGGCCAAACCCCCGGCCACCGGTCTTCGGCTGACCTGGATGGGGCACTCCGGCGTCCTCGCGGAGATCGACGGCCACCGGGTCCTCTTCGACCCGGTCTGGGGCGACCGCTGCTCCCCGTTCCCCTTCGCCGGACCCAAGCGCCTCCACCCGGTGCCCGTACCGCTCGCCGCGCTCGGCCCGGTCGACGTGGTCGTGATCTCGCACGACCACTACGACCACCTCGACCTGCCGACGATCAAGGCGCTCGCCGGCACCGACACGGTCTTCGCGGTGCCGCTCGGCGTCGGCGCGCACCTGGAGCACTGGGGCGTGTCCGCGTCCCGCCTGCGCGAGCTGGACTGGAACGAGTCCACCGAGGTCGGCGAGCTGCGGCTGACGGCGACCCCGGCCCGGCACTTCTGCGGCCGGGGCCTGCGGAACACGCAGCACACGCTCTGGGCGTCCTGGGTGGTGCGGGGGCCCGCCCACCGGATCTTCCACAGCGGCGACACGGGCTACTTCTCCGGCTTCAAGGACATCGGCGCCGCCCACGGCCCCTTCGACGCCACCATGATCCAGATCGGCGCCTACTCGGAGTTCTGGACGGACATCCACATGACCCCCGCCGAGGGGATGCGCTCGCATCTGGACCTCCAGGGCGGTGGTCCCGCCGGCGTCCTGCTGCCGATCCACTGGGGCACCTTCAACCTCGCCCCGCACCCGTGGGCGGAGCCGGGGGAGTGGACGAAGGACGCGGCCGAGGAGGCCGGCCAGGCGGTGGCGTTCCCCCGGCCGGGCGAGCCCTTCGAGCCCGGGGGGAAGCTGCCCGGGGAGGCGTGGTGGCAGGCGGTGTCCCATCCGATCGCGCGCCCGTGGCGCCGCCCCCGGAGCGTCGAGGTCGCGGCGGAGACGCACAGCGACGACCTCGACCTCGCGGGCGAGCGGTGACGTCGGTCCTGCGCCGACGGCTCACGAGCCGTCCACACGGCCCCGCCCACGCGGCGGGGCCGCTGCGTTTTGGGATGCGGCAAAGGCGCGTGTGTCCTGATCTCGGGTGAGATGTCTTGCTGATCAGGGCTGTTGGCGGCTCGGCCCCGGCGCCGAGGCCTGGCCCATGTGCACTCGCACACACGCGAACCCCCTAACCTGGTGCCCGCCACGTGGCGGATTTCGAGCACAGCGACGAACGGGATGTGACAGGTGACGGGGGCGAACGGCGCGGATCTGGTCGGCGAGGTTCTGGGCGGGCGGTACCGCGTGACCGCGACGATCGGCCGCGGTGGCATGGGCGTGGTCGCCCGTGCGGTGGACCAGCTGCTGAACCGCGAGGTCGCCGTCAAGGTCCTCCGGGCCTACACGGACGCCTCCCCGGCCGAACTGGCCGATCTGCGGGTCCGGATGCAGCGGGAGGCGCAGGCCGCCGCCCGTATCCGGCACAGCGGCGTGGTCACCGTCCACGACGTGGTCGAGGAGCGGGGACTGCCGGTCATCGTCATGGAGCTGGTCGACGGGCCCTCCCTCGACGACATGCTGACGGAGCGCGGCTCGCTGGACCCGCGCGAAGCGGCCGCGATCGGCGCCAGGCTGATGGACGCGCTCGACGCGGCACACCGGGCCGGGGTCCTGCACCGGGACGTCAAGCCCGGAAACGTACTCCTCGAGCGCGGAGGCCGGGTCGTGCTCACCGACTTCGGCATCGCCAGCATGGACACCTCGGGCGACGAGGCCCTGGCCAAGCTGACCCAGAGCGGTCAGATCGTCGGCTCCCTCGACTATCTGCCGCCGGAGCGCGCACAGGGCCAGGTCCCGGGCGCCGCATCCGACATCTGGGCGCTCGGCATGACGCTGTACGCGGCCGTGGAGGGCGCTTTTCCCTTCCGGCGCACGTCGGTGTGGTCCACGCTGGCGGCGATCGTCGGCGAACCGCTGCCGGAGCCCCGCCGCGCCGGACCGCTCACCCCGGTGCTGCGGGCGCTGATGGCCAAGGACCCGATGCAGCGGCCCGACGCCGCGCAGGCGCGCGAGATGCTGGAGGCGGTCGCCGGCGGCAGGGCGGTGGACCTCCCGGCCGCACCGACGCCCCCGCCCGCCACTCCGTTCGGCTTCGGCCCCGCCGTCGCCGCGCCGCCCTCCCAGCCCCTCGCCCAGCCGGGCTTCGGCCCCGCCTTCACCGCACCGCCGGCCCAGCCGACGGCCTCCGCGCAGCCGGCCCCGCCCATGGCTTCCGCGCCGCCGGTCCAGCCCATGGCCTCCACCATGCCGGCCGGCGCGTTCGCGGCCCCGCAGCCGGGCATGGTGCCCGGCACGCCCGCCGGCCAGGACAGCCGTTCCGAGACCCGCGCCACGGCGGTCCGGGCCCGCCGCCGCACCCGCACCATCGTCGCGGTGGCCGCCGCCACCGCGCTCACCTGCGGCGGAGTCGCCTACGCGCTGATGAACGTGCGCGACGGCGAGGGCGGTACGCCGAACACGGCGCTCCCCGCGCCGAGCACCTCCACCGACCACGGCGTGCCCGGCGCGGGCCCGACGACCGACGGCCCGACCTCCCCGGGGGACCTGACCTCCAGCGCCCCCGGCGAGCTGGCCGGCACCCCCGGCGAGACGCCGTCCGGCACCCCCTCGAAGAAGGACGAGGACCGGACGGCGAGTCCCACGTCGGCGCCCGGCGCGGGAGGCGACAAGCCGACCGGGAAGCCGTCGGCCTCCCCGAAGGCGACGCCCAGCGCCACGGTGAAGGAGCCCACCCCGGTGTCGACGACGTGCACCGGCTGGGCCCACCAGAACCGCAGCGACGGCTACGGCCGCGCGGCCCAGAACACCCACCTCTACACCGGGCCGTACGCGAAGTGCTCCTACGTGACCGCGATCGCCTCCGGCACGAAGGTCTACTACCACTGCTACGTCACCAACGCCGAGGCCCACAAGTGGATCTACGCCCGCATCGCGGGAACGGAAACCGAAGGCTGGATCTTCGGCGACAAGTCCACCCTGGACAGCGGCACGCTCGCCCGCTGTCAGGGCTGAACCGCAACGCGCGGCGGGCGCCCCGCAGATGGCCGGCGAGCCTCCGCTCTCACCGACCGTCACCGAGCGCCCCGGTCCGGCTCCCGGGGCCGTCGTGGATCCCGGGGCCCGTGTGACGGTAGGGGCGTCCGGCGGAGACGCCGGGGCGGAGGTCGGCGGAGATCGCTCAGCCCGCCGAGGGGGCGGCGCGTGCGGGGAGCCGTGGCTTCTCCGGGGGATTCCGGTAGGGGGCGATTTCCGCAGATTGCGGGGGTGTGGGGGCGCCTCCGCCCCCTTCCGTTCCCGCTCGCCGGAGACCCCGCCAGGGCCTGCCGGCGACTTTTGGCCGATCATTCTCGGCCAGTCGTCCTGGGGGTGATACCAGACCGGCCCGGTCTACGGGTAAGTTTGTCAACTGCGCACCGCACATGAACGGTTGACGACTACAGTGTGTGGCTGATGATCATCGGTAGGCTCATCGAACGTCTGTAGAACACCTCCCCCGTAGACCCCCTGCAGAACACCCCCGCAGTACGCCGATTCCTGGGCACGTACCAAGGACACTCATGTCTCAACTTCGCGCACCCGCCTCGCGGTCCGACCGACGCGAGGGCGGGCGGCACGGCCGGCCAGGCGCCCGCTCCGCCACCGGTACCCACAGCAACCCCCCGGCGCAGACCTCCGCACCGCTTCCCGCCGAAGCCCGCATACGCCCCCAACTCCTGCGTACCTCCGTGCTTCCCGCCGTCGCGGTGGCCCTCGGCGGCGCGGCGGCCGTCATCTTCACCATCCGCTCCACGGGAGCCAACCCGAGTGCCGGCCTCTGGGCCGCGCTCACCGGCGCCGCCGCCCTGACCGTCGCCTCCGTGACGGCCGCCGCGCTCGGCGCGGACCGGGCCGCCAAGGCCGTCCTCGACCGCTGCAACTCCCTGCGCCGCACCAGCGCCCGCGGCCAGAGCGAACTCCGGGTGGTCGTCGAGCAGCTGCGCAGGGGAGAGGGCCCCCCGCCCCGCCCCGAGCAGCCGGCCACCCCCGTGTCCGGCGACGAATTCGACCTGCTCTCACACGAGTTGACGCGCTCTCACGAGGCCGCCGTGGCCGCCGTCGTACAGGCGTCCCGGCTCTCCAGCAGCGTCGGAAACGAACAGAAGGTCGAGGTCTTCGTCAACCTCGCCCGGCGCCTGCAGTCCCTGGTCCACCGCGAGATCCAGCTCCTCGACGAGCTGGAGAACGAGGTCGAGGACCCGGAGCTGCTCAAGGGCCTGTTCCACGTCGACCACCTGGCCACCCGCATCCGCCGCCATGCCGAGAACCTCGCCGTGCTCGGTGGCGCCATCTCCCGCCGCCAGTGGTCGAACCCGGTCACCATGACCGAGGTGCTGCGCTCCTCCATCGCCGAGGTCGAGCAGTACCCGCGCGTGAAGCTCGTACCCCCGATCGACGGTACGCTCCGGGGCCATGCCGTGGCCGACGTCATCCACCTCCTCGCCGAACTCGTCGAGAACGCGACGCTGTTCTCCGCGCCGCACACCACCGTGCTGCTGCGCGCCCAGTACGTCACGGCCGGCCTCGCGATCGAGGTCGAGGACCGGGGCCTCGGCATGCCCGTCACCGAGCAGAACAAGATGAACGCCCTGCTCGCCGACCCCGACCAGGTCAACGTCGCGCACCTGCTCCAGGACGGCCGCATCGGACTCTTCGTCGTCTCGGCGCTCGCCCGCCGGCACGGCATCGCCGTGCGCCTCCAGTCCAACATCTACGGCGGTGTCCAGGCCGTCCTCGTCCTCCCGCAGGGCCTCCTCGGCTCCGACCCCGAGGGCCTCGCGCAGCACGAGCGCCAGACCGCCGCGACCGCCGGCTCCGCGGCGATCCCGCCCGGCCAGGTGCAGATGCAGCCGCAGGCCGTGCCGGAGGTCGCCGCCCCGGCGACGGCCCCGGCCCCGAGCCACACGCCCACCCCGGCTCCGGCCTCCGTGCCCGGTCAGGCGCCCGCCCCCGTCGCGGCGCAGGCCGCCGGCCAGGCAGCGGCGCACGGCACGGGTCAGACGGCCGCTCACGGTACGGGCCAGGCCCCGGTGCACGGCACGGGCCACGGCTCCGGCCACGCGCAGGCGCCCGCGCCGGCCGTCATGAGCGGAGCGGCCGCCGCCGCTCCCGTACCGCAGTCCGTGCCCTCGCCCTCCCCCGAGCGGGCCGCCGCCCGTCACGAGGAGGCCTCCGTGCCCGGCTCGCACCCCTACCTCCGTACGAACGAGGGGACGAGCGGATACGGGGACACCGGTTCCGCCCCCGCGATACCGGCCCAGTCGTCCGGCGCCGGCCACGCGGGCCCGCCGGACCACCTGCTCTCGCCGCTCCCCCCGGCCCCCCGTGCCGAGGACGACGGCAGGCCCCTGCTCCCCAAGAGGCGCGCACAGGAGCACATCGTCCCGCAGCTGCGGGACGAGCCCGTGGCCCGCAAGACCGAGGAGCACGCCCTGCACGACCCGGGTCTGATGGCCGCGTTCCAGCGCGGTATCGGCCTCGCCGAATCCCAGCCCGCCCCCCACGAATCGCTGCGTCTTGGCGACGCGCACAAGGAGTAGATCACCATGGCGAGCAATGCGCCGACCGGCCATTCCTCGGATCTCGACTGGCTGCTCAGTGGGCTGGTCCAGCGGGTCCCCTACACCCGCAACGCCGTCCTGCTCTCCTCCGACGGCCTCGTGAAATCCGTCCACGGTCTCGACCCCGACGCCGCCGACCACATGGCGGCCCTCGCCTCCGGGCTCTACTCGCTCGGCCGCAGCGCGGGCGCCCGGTTCGGTGACGGCGGTGAGGTCCGCCAGGTGGTCGTGGAGCTCGACTCCACCCTCCTGTTCGTCTCCACCGCCGGCTCCGGCACGTGCCTGGCCGTCCTCGCCGGGCGCGAGGCGGACGCCGCCGTCCTCGGCTACGAGATGGCGATGCTCGTCAAGAGCGTCCGGCCGTACCTGGTCACCCCCGCCCGCCAGGCCGCGGGCGCGGTGGGCGGGCGCGGGCAGTAGACGTGACGTCCCATCAGGAAGGACCCTGGCTCGACGACGCGGCCGGGCGGCTGATCCGCCCGTACACCGTGAGCGGCGGCCGGACCAAGCCGACCACCGCCCTGGACCTGCTGTCCCTGGTGATGGCGACCGGCTCGTCTCCGCAGGCGCACATGGGTCCCGAGCACAGCCTGGCCCTCGGGCTGTGCGACGGGCCCACCTCGGTGGCCGAGATCGCGGCGCACTTACGGCTGCCGGCCGTCGTCACCAAGGTCCTGCTCTCCGACCTCGTGGACTGCGGGGCGATCACCGCCCGGGCGCCCCGCTTCCACGCCAACCCAACCGACCGTTCCTTGCTGGAGGCAGTGCTCGATGGCCTACGACAACGGCTCTGAGCGCCACGACAGTTTCGCGGCCGACCCCTTCCCCACCGCGCTCAAGATCCTGGTGGCGGGCGGATTCGGCGTCGGCAAGACGACCCTCGTGGGCGCGGTCAGCGAGATCGAACCGCTGAGCACCGAGGAACTGCTCACCTCGGTCAGCGCGGCCACCGACAGCCTGGAGGGCGTGGAGTCGAAGACCACGACCACCGTCGCCATGGACTTCGGGCGCATCACGCTCGACGCCCGCCACGTCCTGTACCTCTTCGGCACGCCGGGCCAGGAGCGCTTCTGGTTCATGTGGGACGAGCTCTCCGAGGGTGCGCTCGGAGCGGTCGTCCTGGCGGACACCCGCAGGCTCCAGGAGTGCTTCTCCGCCGTGGACTTCTTCGAGCGGCGGGGGATCCAGTTCATCGTGGCGGTCAACGAGTTCGACGGCGCCTACCGTTACGAACCCGACGAGGTACGGGCCGCCCTCGACCTCAAGCCGGAGGTGCCGGTCGTCACCTGCGACGCCCGGATCTCCAGCTCCGGCATCCGCACCCTGCTGACCCTCGTCCAGCATCTGCTCACCACCATCCCGGACACCGTGCCGAGCTACGGAGCCACGCCATGACCTACGACCCGACCGGTCACCTCCTGCTGACCCCCATCGACAAGGACGCGCCCGCCCGCGTGCAGCGGCTGCGCGAACTCGGTCTCGGGGAGCGACCGGACCCGGCGTTCGACGACTTCGCCCACCGGCTCGCCGAGGTGACCGGCGCCCCGTTCTCGATGGTGAACTTCATCGACGAGAACCGGCAGTTCTTCGCGGGGCTGCACACCCCCGAGGGCACCCACTCCGGCAGCGACCTGGGCGCGGCCGCCGCGGGCGGCGGCGTCGGCCGGTTCATGGCGCGCGACCACGGCTACTGCCCGCACGTCGTGGTGCGGCGCAAGGCGCTCGTCCTGGAGGACGTCTGCGACTACCCGCGCTTCGCGGGGAACCCGGTCGTGGACGAGATCGGCATCCGCTCCTACATGGGGGCGCCGCTGATCGACCGTACCGGCGTCGCGCTCGGCACCATCTGCGTGGTCGACACCGACGTACGGCCGTGGGGCCGTGCCGGCCTGGAGACGATCAAGGCGATGGCGGCGGAGCTCATGGAGCAGATCCACCGCCGCGAGGACGGCGTGTTCTGACCGTCACCGTCCGACGACGGCCGGGAGCCCCGGTACGGCAGCGGCCGTACCGGGGCTCCCGGCCCGTGGGGGTGGGGATCAGGCGTGCACCGGCTCGAGGTCCCGGGTGCGGACCAGCTCGGACAGCCGCTCCGACCAGCTGCCCTTGTCCTGGCCGAGGGCGACCTCGGCCAGCCGCAGGAGCTGGATGTCGGAGGTGCCGGCGGGGGCGAAGATGTGGTGCGCGTCCCGGAGGTACCGCTCGATGGCCCGGTCCGTGTAGAGGCCGGCGGCGGCGTGGATCTCCATGGCGTTGCGGCCGGAGTCGATCGCCGACTCGACGTTGACGAGCTTGGCGTTCATCAGCTCGGTGTCGCAGGAGAGGCCCTGGTCGAGCAGGTGCACGGCGTGGTACGCGGCCAGCCGGGCGGTCATCAGCCGGGACTGCATCTGCCCCAGCTTCAGCTTCACCGTGGGCAGGTCGTGGAGCGGCTTTCCGTAGCGGATGCGCTCGGAGGCGAAGCGCGTGGTCTCCTCCAGGATCGCCTGGTGGATGCCGAGGGAGACGGCGGTGAGGTTGGCCCGTCCGTACAGCACGCTGGAGGAGTACGCGACGGCGAGGCCGTCGCCCTCGTCGCCGAGCCGGTTCGCGGCCGGCACCCGGCAGTTCTCGAAGATCAGCTCGCCGAAGCTGAAGCCGTGCAGACCCATCGCGGGCTGCTGCGGACCGGTCCGGAAGCCCGGGCGATCGGCTTCGACCAGGAAGGCGGTGAGCCCCTTCGAACCGGGGCCGGTCCTGACCACGACACCGTGCAGATCGCCGACGTGGCTGTTGCCGACGTAGACCTTCTGGCCGTTGAGGACGTAGTCGTCGCCGTCCCGGACCGCGCTCGCCTCCATGCCGAGGACGTGGCCGCCGGACTCGTACTCGGTGACCGCGATGGTCGGCAGGCACGCGCCGGCGGCGATCTCCGGGAGCCAGGTCTTGCGCTGCTCGTCGCTGCCGAAGTGGACGATCTTGGCGGTGCCCAGCTGGGAGGCCTGGACCATGGCGCCCATGGCGCCGCTGACCCGGGAGAGCTCCTCGATGATGATCGTCTTGGCCAGATGGCCGGCGCCCATGCCGCCGTACTCCTGGCTGATAGTCGCACCCAGCCAGCCCTGCTCGGCGATCTTGCGGGACAGCTCGTGGTGGACGGTCCGGGACGCCTCCATCTCGGCTATCCGGGGCCGGACCTCACGCTCTGCGAACTCGCGGACCGTCGCCCTGAGCTCATGATGCCGTCGGCTGCTGAAGTAGCTGTCCATCCGAGTCCTCACCTGCGAATCGCCTGCCCGGCGAGTTTCCGAGCAGGTGGAGCATCGGCAGTGGTCCCGTCCCGAACAGGCCGACCCATTCATGGTGTTGATCTTTCCGGAACCGATCAATATCGCCACGGAGTTTGTCCGAAACCGGAGCGGTTGACGATCGAGTCTGACTGTGTTTCGCGTGGTCTAGGCGTTCTCGACCAGGTCAGGAGCCCTGTCCGCAGGGTCGATTTTCTGCCACGCGCCAGTGTGGATGGTTTTGCTGATGTGCGGCGATGAAACGCCTGATATCCCTATATCGGCTCCTTCCTCCCGAGAAGGGAGGTATCCCGGAAGCTCCCCCTCCTCTCTTCCCGCCCACGCGACCCCGGCCGACACCCGCTCCCACCCCGCCGGGGCGGGCGCGCGGGCGCAGGAGGGTGCGCGGGGGCGCGTCACGGAGAGTGAGCGCTCCACACCTGGCGCGCCGGGCCCGTATCGGGGGCGCCAGGAAACGTGTGCGTGACCACCGGGGAAAGTGCGGTATTGTTCTCGTGCGCGCTCGGCCAGGGGAAACCCCAGGTCAGACGGGCATCGGGACGTGGCGCAGCTTGGTAGCGCACTTGACTGGGGGTCAAGGGGTCGCAGGTTCAAATCCTGTCGTCCCGACTGTGCGGAAACGCAGGTCGGAGGCCGTTCTCTCATCCATGGGAGGACGGCCTTTCGTGCGTCCGGGGACGTGGTGGTCGCAGTGTGGTCGCACGTCCGGGCCGGGGCTGGTTCGCCGTGGTGCTGGTGGCGGGTGGTGCGGGGGAGCGGAGTTGGTGGAGGGCTTCGCGGAGGCGGTGGATGTGGTCGCGTGGTGGTCGCAGCCATGTTGATCGGGGCGGGCGGTCGGCGGCATGTGCGGCCGTGGTGAGGGTGTGGTCGATGGTGTCGACGGCCTGGTGCGCGGCTTGTTGGGTGAGGTGGCTGTAGAGGTTTGCGGTGGTCGACAGGGTGGAGTGCCGCAGCGTCTTGGAGACCACGGTGAGGGGGACGCCGGCGGTGATGGTGATGGTGGCGGCGAGGTGTCGCAGGTCGTGGACGGTGACTCGGGGGACGCCGGCTTCCTCGGACAGCTGGTGGAGTCGGTCGAGCACGAGGCGATCCGAGCGGGCGGCCGTCGGGTCGGCAGAAGACCAGCCCGGCGAATGGGTCGTTGGGGTCCCCGCGGGTTCGGGGTGCCGAGCGTGCCCGGCGGCGGAGGGCGGTGGCGACGCGGGGCGAGATGGCGACCCAGCCTCTGCTCGAAGGCTATCACCACGCTGTCCTGCGGTGACCAGCAGGGACAGCGGCCGCTGGCCTTGCTCGCAGGCCAGGTGGATCTTCGTGGTGAAGCCGCCGCGGGACTGGCCCAGGCCGTGGTCGTCGGGCTCGACATGGATGCCGCCCGGCGGCTCGTTCTGAGCGTGTCCGTCGCGGCGGGCACCTGCGGCATGTTGGTGGGCCCGGCAGATCGTGGAGTCCACGTTGACCTCCCACGTGATCAGCCCGGCCGCGTCCGCCCGGGCCTGCAGCCCGGTCAGCAGCGCAGGCCACGTGCCGTCGCGCTGCCAGCGGCGGAAGAGTTCATAGACGGTCTGCCACGGCCCGTACTCCGACGGCAGATCCCTCCACGGAGCACCGATCCGCACCCGCCACCGGATCCCGTTGATCAGCCTCCTCCGGCCAACCGACGGTCTGCCCAGCACCGCAACCGGCAACAACGGCTCCAGCACCGACCATTGCTCGTCTGAAAGATCACCTCGCCCCACACCGAGATCATCACGGCGCAAGACGAGGGAATCCAGGCACTTTCAAACCACGGCCTAGGCGGCGTCCCCGGGGGCGTGTCCGGAAAGTCTGGCCCGGCTCTGCGGGCGGACGCCAGTTCACTCCCGCGACCCGGCCTTGGTCGGCCCGGTCGCGGCGGAGCCGGAAGGGCACGCTGCTGCGGCTGGTCCGCAGCGGCCTCCCGTCGCCCGAGGCCCGTGGCCGAGGGCCGGGACCCCGGTCAGGACGTCTGGATGGAGCCCGTCGCGCCGTGACCGCCGCCGCCCATGCCGCCGGGACAGCCCTCGGTCGGCGGTAGCTCGGTGAGGAAGGTGCGGATCTCCTCGGCCTCGGGGACGGCGAGGGCGGTGTACAGGTCGAGGGCGTGTCGGGCGTGGTCGTGGGCGAGGGCGATGTGCCCCAGGTCGCGGTGGATGTGCGCCAGGCCGTCGTGGGCTCGGGCCTGCTCGGGCCGGTAGCCGGACTCGCGGGCGAGGGCCAGCGCGGTGTCGTGTTCGACCGCGGCCTGGGCCAGGTTGCCCAGGGAGCGGGCGGCCTCCGCGAGGGCGTTGAGCGACTCGGCCTCGTCTCCGGGGAAGTCGAACCTGCGGCTCAGCTCCAGGGCATCGCTGTGATGGCGCCGGGCCTCCTCGTAGCGGCCCTGCTGTTGGCACAGGAGCCCGAGGTTGTTCAGGACGATGGTCTCGCCGATGCGGGAACCCGCATCGCGGTAGGCATGCAGCGCTTGCCGATGGTGCTCGTGGGCGTCCTCGTACTGTCCTCGGCGTTCGTGGAGGAGGCCGAGGTCGGTCAGGCACCTGGCCTCGCCGGCGCGGTCGCCGAGCTCGCGGAAGAGCACGAGGGACTGCGTGCAGTGGTCGTGAGCCTCGTCGTACGCGCGCCGCCGCCGGGCGACGGTGCTGAGGCCCTGCAGGGCCCGGGCCGCGGCGCCCTGGTCGCCGGTCTCGTGCGCGAGGTCCAGGGCCTGGCGGTAGTGCTCGGCCGCCTGCTCGTGGTCGCCGTGCCACCAGTAGTGCACCTCGCCGAGATCGATGAGGGTGCGCGCTTCGGCAGCCGTGTCGCCGCTGCGGCGGCCGGCCTGGAGGGCCAAGCCGTGGAGGGCCAACGCCTCGGCCTGGTGGGCGTGGCCCAGCAGGTAGCGGTGCAAGGTGGCGGCCAGTTGGCTGGTGTGCAGGGGCCAGTCGTGTTCGGCCGCGTACGGGGCGGTTGCCATGAGGTTCGCGCGTTCGCTGTCCAGCCAGGTGATCGCCTCGGCCTCGTCCTGCGGGGGACTGGCGACCGGGCTGTCCGGCGCGGGGATGCGGGGCCTGCGGTTCCTGCCCTCGGGGTAGAGGTGGTCGATGGCCGTGCTCGCGGTGTGGAGATAGTGGTGGAACACCCGGCCGAGGGCCTCGCGCCGGGTGTCGGGGGATTCCTGTTCGGCCGCGGTGGCGAGGGCGTGCTCGCGCAGAAGGTCGTGGAAGGTGTAGCGGCCGAGCTGGTGCTGGGCCAGGACATGGGCGTCCAGGAGGTCTTCCAGGAGTATCTCGGCCTCATCGAGGGAGACGTCGGCCAGCGCGGCGGCCGCCTCAGGGACGATGTCACGGCCCGGCTGGAGCCCCAGGAGCCGGAACATGCGCTGCTGATCCGCGCTCAGCTGCTGGTAGGACAGCGTGAACGCCGCCGCCACTCCGCGCTCCGAGGTGGCCAGCTCCGCGAGTCTGCGGCGCTGGTCGCGGAGCCGCCCGGCCAGGTAGGCGACGGTCCAGCGGGGGCGATGGTGCAGGCGGGCGGCGGCGATGCGGACGGCCAGCGGCAGGAACCCGCACAACTGCAGGACATCGAGGACGGCCAGCGGTTCGGCGGCCGCTCGCTCGCCGACGATCGACGCAAACAACTCCATGGCGTCCGCGGCAGGCAGCACGTCCAAGGACAGGGCGTGCGCCCCGTCCAGGTCGGTCAGCCGTCGGCGGCTGGTGATCAGGACGAGCGCGCGGGAGGCCCCGGGCAGCAACGGGCGTACCTGCTCCGCGCCGAGGGCGTTGTCGAGGACCGCCAGCACGCGCCGGCCGGAGAGCTCGGCCCGCCACAGCGCGGCGCGATCGGCGACCGACGCGGGTATGTGGGCTGCGGGCACGCCGAGTTGACCGAGGAGGACTTCGAGCGCGGCACCGGCGTCGAGCGGCGCCTGGCCGGCGGTGTGCGCCTGCAGGTCGACGAAGAGCTGCCCGTCCGGGAAGCGGTCCGCCAGGCGGTGCCCCGCGTGGACCGCGAGGGTCGTCTTGCCGACACCAGCCATCCCGTCGATCGCCGAAATCGTCACGACAGCGCCGTTGTCGCCTGACCACAGGCGGATCAGCCCGTCCAGCTCGCCCTCCCGCCCGGTGAAGTCCGGGACGTCGTACGGAAGGAAGTTGACCCCCTGTGGCCTCGCCGGGGGCGCGGCGACCGGCGGCCGTAGATCGGGAGCGTCCCGCAGGATGTCCTGTTCGAGCTTGCCGAACGCGTGGCCGGGGTCCAGTCCCTGCTGCTCGGCCAGGGTCGCTCGGAAGGTACGTGCCACCTCCAACGCGTCGGTCTGGCGCCCGGCGCGGTGCAGCGCGAGCATCAGCTGACAGCACAGCCGCTCCCGCAGGGGGTGCGCCGCCGCGTGGACGGAGAGCTCGTCGATGAGGGCCTCGTGCCGGCCCCGGGCCAGCTCCAGCTCGGCCAGGCGCTCGACGGCGGTGAGCAGTTGTCCGTTGAGACGCGCTCGGGCGCCCTGGACGTAGTCGGCGGTGATGTCGGCCAGCGGCTCTCCCCGCCACAGCGCCAGCCCGGAACGTATCCGGTCCGCGGCGTCTCCCGGGTCGTCGGAGGCGGCCGGTGCCGTGCCGATCAGGCTGGTGAACTCGTCCAGGTCGAGCTGTCCCGGCTCGGGGGTGATCACGTATCCGCCAGGCCGGGTGGCCAGCATCCCGTCGGCTCCCGAAGCACGCAGCATCCGCCGGATCGCGGCGATCGTGGTCTGGATCTGCGCGCGGGCGGAATCCGGCGGCAGCGGCCCCCACATCGCGTCGACCAGACGATCCGTACTGATCGCCACTCCCGCATGCAGCAGCAGATAGGCCAGCACCGCGCGATGACGGGGCGCCAAGGCGGGCGCATCGGATCCGGGAGCCACGGCCTCCACCGGTCCGAGGATCGAGAACCGCATGCCGTTACTCCCGGGGTCACCAGCGCGTGCATAGAAGAAGCATCGGGAATGTATCAAGATCAACCGGCAGGGTTATCCGCATGACAGCACTCCACACCGTCGAACCGGAGACCGCGACCGGCGAGGCCGCGGCCCTGTTCACGGCCACGCACCAGGCTCTCGGGGTCATCCCCAACCTGGCCAGGGTGATGGCCAACAGCCCCGCCGTGCTGAAGGGGTACGTGGGCGCCCTCACCGCCCTGAGTACGGCGGGCGCCCTGCCGGCCTCCCTGCGCGAACGCATCGCGCTGCTGGTGGCGCAGGAGAACCGGTCCGACTACTGCCTGTCCGTGCACGCGTTCCGCGGGACCAGGACGGCCGGGCTGAGTGCGGCCGAGACCACCCGCGCCCGCCGCGGCGCGTCCGACGACCCCTGGGCCGCCGCCGTCCTGGGTCTGGCCGCGACGATGGTCCGCGACCGCGGCGCCGTCCCGAACGAGCAGCTGGCCGCAGCCCGGCGCGCCGGCCTGTCCGACGGGCAGATCGTCGAGGTCGTCGCCCATGTCGCCCTCAACGTCTTCACCAACTACCTCGCCACGACGGCCCGTATCGACATCGACTGGCCGCTCGTGCGCCACACCGAGGATCCCCACATGATCAGCATCGCCCCGCTCACCCACGTCTCTCCTGAAGCAGCCGCCGCCTGGCACACAGTCGTGTCGGCTTCGCTGGCCCACGATCTTCCGGAAGAACCCCGCCCCACGCTCGACCAGATCCACGCCCAGCTCACCGTCCCCGGGCGGGACAACCGCCGACTGCTCTGGCAGGCCACCGCGAGCGACGGTGCGGTGGTCGGCGTGGCCGCGCTGCGCTTGTTCACCTCGCCCGGTCAAAGCCACCTGTCCCAGCTGGAGCTGCACGTCGCTCCCGACCGGCGGCGCTCGGGCGTCGGCTCGCGCCTGCTCGCCACGGCCGTGGCGGCGGCACAGGCCGAGCAGCGCCGCAGCCTCATCGCGGCCGTAGGCGGCAACGGGCCAGGTGACGCCTTCTGCGCCGCACGCGGCTTCCGGCGGGTGCTGGCACTGGACCACCTGCTGCTCGACGTCGCGCAGGCGGACGATGCCGCGGCCGACGCCGAGCACCCCGGCTACGAACTGGCGAGCTGGACCGGCACCGTACCCGACGCCCTGGCCGAGGCGTTCGCCGCCGCCAAGAACGCGATGAACGACATGCCCATGGGCGACATGGACTACGGCAGCCAGACCTGGACCGCCGACCGCGTCCGGGCCATGGCCGAAGTGCTCGCCGATCGCGGTGACGTCCTGCTCACGACGGCTGTGCTCGGCAAGGGCGAGATGGCCGGGTACACCGAGATCGTCATCCGGGCCGGGGAGACCCACCGGGCCCTGCAGTACGACACCGTCGTGGTACCCGCGCATCGCGGCCACGGGCTCGGACTG
Organism: Streptomyces nymphaeiformis; assembly: GCF_014203895.1. Classification (GTDB taxonomy): domain Bacteria; phylum Actinomycetota; class Actinomycetes; order Streptomycetales; family Streptomycetaceae; genus Streptomyces; species Streptomyces nymphaeiformis. The sequence goes on from NZ_JACHJY010000008.1 coordinate 374,149, forward strand.
TGGGTCAAGGCGGAGATGCTGCGCAGGCTCCGCGTCGAGCACCCCGGAATCGTGGAGATCGAGACCGACAACGCCCAGGACAACACCCATATGCTCGCCGTCAACCGGCAGTTGGGCTTCCGCTTCCACCGCAGCACCCACGAGTACCAACTCGACCTGCCCACCACCTGAACACCCCACATCTCAGAGAAAAGAGAAATCACGCCCATGCGTGTGCTGTTGATGGCGTACGGATCGCGCGGCGACATTGCGCCGCTCGCGGGACTTGCGGCGCAGCTGCGGAAACGCGGCGCGGAGGTACGCGTCTGCGCCCCGCCGGACGACGAGTTCGCTGAACTGCTTGCGGGAGTCGGCGCGGAACTGGTGCCCTTCGGGCGCGACGTGCGCGAGCTGGTCACGGGGGCGCCGCCATCGGACGTCTCCGGGTTCGCGGCCGAGCTGGTCGCCGCGCACTTCGAGACGGTCGGCAAGGCGGCCGAGGGCTGCGACGTGCTCGTGGCGAGCGGACTGATGCCGGCCGGCGCCCGTTCGGTGGCCGAGAAGCTGGGCATCCGCTACGTGTACGCAGGGTTCCATCCGTTCGACCTGCCCTCCGCGCACTACCCGCCGCCGCCGCGGCCCGGCCCGCCCGCGCCGGACGACATGACCGACAACCAGGCCCTGTGGGACCTGGACGCCCAGAAGGTCAACGCCCTCTACCGCGAGCCGCTCAACGCCCACCGCGAGGCGATCGGCCTCGCCCCAGTGGACAACGTCCGCGACCACGTCTTCACCGACCGGCCGTTGCTGGCGGCGGACCCGGTCCTGGGCCCGTGGGAGCAGCTGACGAACCTCGACCTCGTGCAGACCGGCGCGTGGATCCTGCCCGACGACCGCCCCCTGCCCGCCGATCTGGAGGCGTTCCTGGACGCCGGCACCCCACCGGTGTACGTCGGCTTCGGCAGCATGCCCATGAAGGCCGCCACCGACATCGCCCGGACAGCCGTCGAGGCGGCCCGCGCGCAGGGCCGCCGTGTGCTCGTCTCCCGCGGCTGGGCGGACCTGGACCTCGTGGACGCCTCGGACGACTGCTTCGCCGTGGGCGACGTCAGCCACCAGACCCTATTCCGTCGGGTCGCGGCAGTCGTCCACCACGGCGGGGCGGGCACCACGACCACCGCAGCCCGAGCCGGTGCACCCCAGGTGGTGGTGCCCCAGTTCGTGGACCAGCCGCATTGGGCCGCCCGGGTGGCCGAGCTGGGCATCGGCGCGGCACACGACGGCCCCACCCCGACCTTCGAGACCCTGTCCGCCGCACTCAGGACCGCCCTGACCCCCGAGACGCAAGCACGGGCGAAGGCCGTCGCCGCCACGATCCGCACCGACGGGACGGCGGTCGCCGCGGACCTGCTCCTCGACGGGACAGTGGCGGCCGCAGACCTGCTCCTCGACACGAAGCCGGCGCCTCCACTGAGCCGCGAACAGATCTCCGCGATCGCCCACACCCACCACCCGATCAAGTCTCCGCTCGACGACGACTCGGTCAGCCGACTGCTCGAACACGCCCTCCCGCGAGGCGACGAGCGCGTCCTCGACCTCGGATGCGGCACAGCGGAGTGGTTGCTGCGCGCCCTGGCCACCCGCCCGCAGCTCCATGCCGAGGGCGTCGACGTCTCCGAAGTCGCCTTGACGCAGGCCCGCCGATCAGCAGGCAGGCTCGGGGTGGACGAGCGCCTGGTCCTCCACCGGCAGGAAGCCGCGGACTTCAGCCCCCCCCAGCCGTACGACCTGGTGATCAGCGTCGGCGCCACGCACGCCTTCGGCGGTCTTCTCCCCACCCTCGCGGCGGCCCGCAAGCACCTGGCTCCCGGAGGCCGCGTCCTGATCGGCGAGTCCTTCTGGGAGCGCACCCCGTCGCCGGCGGCCCTCGAGATGTTCGGCGACCTCGCCGATCTGGCCACCACGGTGGACAGCGTCGTCGCCGACGGGTGGACCCCCGTCCACGGTCACGTCAGCACACGCGGGGAGCGGGACGCGTACGAGTGGGCCTGCTGGGGATCGCTCGCCTCATGGGCCCTGGACCACCAGGACGATCCGGCCGGCGCCCAGGCACTGGAGACGGCCACTGCCGCGCGTTCCGACTGGCTGCACGGGTACCGGGACAGCTTCGGCTTCGTCTGCCTGGTCCTGCGCCGGACATCCGATTAAGAAGTCGTCTTTTGGCGGGTCAGTTCGCTGTGCGGGGGATCGTGAGTGTCTGGCCGCGACACCCACGGGACCGTGCTGCCGGAGCTCGACCTCGGCGGCGGTCACGGCATCGCCTACCGGCAAGGTACGCGCCCCGCCTGATCGGGCGTCACTCGCCGGCCGGAGTCGAGTGCGTGACGGAGCCCTGGGGTGAACGGCTGTTCCGTCTCACCGATCCCAACGGTGTCGTGGTTCAGCTCGCCGAATGGGTGCCGCCGGCCGGCGCCTTCGAACGCCGGTAGTCGAAGGGGTCCGCCTCCTTCGACGAGGGCGAGAGTCCCAAGACGATCGCCGCGTGGGGGGCACGGCGGGCGGCCCGCTGCTCGGCGGCCGACTGATCGCCGCGTACTGGGGGCATACCGATCAACCTTCCGGTCGCGGGGGAAGCCGCTCGTGCGCAGGACCAGTTCGCCACGGTCGCCGGACCCTGACGTGCAGCCGCTTCGCATCCCTGAGCGTTCACCCCCAATTCATTGCAACGAGTAAGCGGCTGTCGTTGCGTTAATTTCGAGAGTCACTGCAATGATTTCCCCCAACCAACCTGCGTAAACGATGGTTTCTTGCGGTGATCGTGTTGAGGAATCTATGAATGCAACGTAGCTTTTCCCTCATCGGAAACAACGAGCTCAAGGAGAGCGTCATGCAGAAGTTCGCCACCCCCGCCCCGATCGCCGCCGTCCTGGACATCCCCGCGGGAAGCATCCGGTTCATCGCCGCCGACCGGGCCGACACCACGGTCGAGGTCCTGCCCGCGGATGCCTCGAAGGGCCGCGACGTGCAGGCGGCGGAGCAGACCACGGTCGAATACGGCAACGGCGTCCTGCGGATCGCGGTCCCCGCGCCGAAGAGCCAGATCCTCGGCAACTCCGGATTCGTCCAGGTCGTCGTCCAGCTGCCCGCCGACTCCCGCATCGAGGCGAAGACGGCCAGCGGCGAGTTCCAGGGCGTCGGACGGCTCGGCGACGTCGCCTTCGAGGGCGCACAGGGCACGGTCAAGCTCGACGAGACCGCGAGCGCCCGCCTCGCCCTTCTCGACGGCGACGTCTCGGTCGGCCGCCTGGGCGGCCCCGCCCACATCAGCACCCAGAAGGGCGACATCCACATCGCCGAGGCCATGACCGGCACGGTCACCCTGACCACCGAGCACGGCGAGATCTCCGTCGGCGCCGCCCGCGGGGTCAACGCCTCCCTGGCCGCAGGCACCTCCTACGGCCGGATCCACAACTCGCTCAACAACACCGAAGGCGACGCCGCGAGCCTGAAGCTCCACGCGACCACCTCCTACGGCGACATCACCGCCCGCAGCCTCTGACCCACGCAGCCCCGAAGGGGCACCCCGCTGCAGCCGACGGCCCTGCCGTGAAGGCGCCACCGTGGCGCCACCATGCCCGAAACCGACACCGAAGAAGGACCGAAGAAATGAGCACCACTCAGAACTACCAGGCCGCGGAGCAGCTCCTGCGCCGGCCCGCCCGACCCGGTGAGCTCGTCGTCGGCGACAGGATCAGGCCGCAGTGGATCGACGGAGACACCCGCTTCTGGTACGCGGTGAGCAACGGCGTCGGCAAGCGGTTCGTGCTGGTCGACCCGGCGGCCGGCACCCGTGAGCCGGCCTTCGACCACGCCCGGCTCGCCGCCGCGCTGGCCGCAGCCTCCGGGCAGCAGGCCGACCCCGAATTCCTGCCGACCACGGCGATACAACTGGCCTCGAACACTGTTGAGTTCGACGCGTTCGGCGAGTGGTGGCGCTGCGACCTGGACGACTACACCTGCGAGCGGGCCGAGTTCACGCCGCCGGGCAATCCCCTCGAAGTGCCGTCACCCGACGGGAAGACCGCGGTTTCCCGGCGAGGGGAAGACCTCTGGGCGCGCTCGTTGTCCGACGGCCGCGAATGGGCGCTGACCACCGACGGCGTGCCCGGCTACCAGTACGGCACCGGCCCGGACTGCACGGCGAACGGCACCCTGCTGCGCAAGATCGGCCTGCCGTACATGCCGCCCGCGGTGGCCTGGTCGCTTGACTCGACGAAGGTGCTGGCACACCGCACCGACGAGCGCGACGTCCGGCGGACCCACCTGGTGGAGGCCAGGCCTGCCGACGGCGGGGCCCCGGCGCTGCACACCCAGCGGTACGCCTACCCCGGGGACGAGCACGTACCGCTGGCCGAACTGGTCGTACTGGACGTCGCCGCGGGCACGGTGGTCCGCGCGCAGGCCGATCCGCTCCTCATGCCTCAGCTGTCGCCCATCATGACCAAGTGGGCCTGGTGGGCGGAGGACAGCTCGGCGGTGTACTACCTCGGTCGGCCCCGCGACCTGCGCACGCTCACCCTGTACCGCCTGGACGCGGTCACCGGCGAGGTCACCACCGTGCTCAGCGAGACCGGGGACACCCGCGTGGAGCCCAACCAGTTCGGGTACGAGCCCCCGATCGTGCGGGTCCTCGCCGACGCCGCCGAGGTGCTGTGGTACTCCCAGCGGGACGGCTGGGGCCACCTGTACCGATACGACCTGCACACCGGCGCGCTGCTCGGGCAGGTCACCTCCGGGCCGTGGGCGGTACGGCAGATCCTGCGCGTCGACGAGGCCGAGCGGGTCGTGTACTTCACCGCCTCCGGGCAGGTCGACGAGGACCCCTACCGGCGTACGGTCTGCCGCGTCGCCCTGGACGGCTCCGGCTTCGCCCGGCTCACGGACGACGACCGGGACCACACCGTCACCGTCCACCCGCAGTACTTCATCGACTCCGCGTCCACCGTCGACACCCCGCCGGTGACGACGGTCCGCGACTGGACCGGCCGGGTCCTTGTGGAACTGGAGCGCGCAGACATCGGCAAGCTCACCGCCACCGGCTGGACCGCGCCGGAACGGTTCCGCGTCAAGGCGGCCGACGGGGTGACGGACCTCTACGGGGTGCTGTACCGGCCGCGGGCGTTCGACCCCGCCCACCGCTACCCCGTGGTGGACAACGTCTACCCGGGCCCGCAGGTCAACCGGGTCGCCCCCTGCTTCGACCCCGGCGGCATGGGCCTCGACGCCGAACCCCTCGCGGCGCTGGGCTTCGTGGTGGTGGCACTGGACGGACGCGGCACCCCGGGCCGGGACAAGGCCTTCCATGACACCTCCTACGGCCACCTGGCCGACGCGGGCGGGCTGGCCGACCACGTCGCGGCCCTGCGGCAGCTGGCCGAGTCCCGGCCGTGGATGGACCTGGACCGCGTGGGCGTGCTCGGCCACTCCGGAGGCGGCTTCGCCGCGGCCCGCGCGATGCTGGACTTCCCCGAGACGTACAAGGCCGGAGCCGCCCTCTCCGGCTCGCACGAGGCCCGGCACTTCAACGCCGGCTTCGTGGAGACCTACGACGGCACGGACAACTCCGAGGCCTGGGCCCGCACCTCCAACGTGGACCTCGCCGACCGTCTGGCGGGCAAACTGCTCCTGATCCACGGCGAAATGGACGACCAGGTCCACCCGGACCACACACTGCGCCTGGCCGACCGCCTCATCGCCGCGGGCAAGGACTTCGAACTGCTCATCGTGCCCGGGGCCGAGCACACGTTCATCGACCACCTGGCCTACGTCCGCACACGCTGCTGGGACTTCCTGGTGCGCGAGCTGATGGGCACGCAGCCTCCCGCCTACCGCCCCGCCCCCATCGCCATCGGCCCCGAGATGCTGGCCGAGCTGTTCGCCTGAGCCGGACAGGCGGACGAGCAGCCCGCAGGCTCATGTGACCCGGATCGTTCCGGATGGGCCGATGAGTTCGCTCATGCCTCACGGTCATTCAGGCGACGGGATTCCCGTCCTGCGATCCCTGCCCCGGGTGGGGATCGCAGGCGAGGTGGGCGCGCCATGCCCCACACGATCAGCGCCTCCAGCTCCGCCATACCCAGCGCAGCCGCGCGCCCGACCGGCGGGGTCGGCCCGCGGGGCGCGCCGGGGTCCGGCGGAGCCGGTGCGGTAGTGCTCGGGGCTGACCCAGCCGGGGGTGCCGGTCATGACGCCGGTTCGGGTCACGGACGTGCCGTCTGCGGCATGGGCGATGCCGAAGTCGAGGACGCGGGGGCCGGCCGGGGTGAGGATGACGTTCTGCGGTTTGACGTCCCGATGGACGACCCCCGCCGCATGGATGGCCGCGAGGGCCTGGGCGGTGCCGGCGGCGAAGGCGAGCAGAGTGGCGCCGGTGAGGGGGCCGTGCGCTGTGAGGTGTTGGTCGAGGGTGAGACCTGGAGCGTAGGCGGTGGCCAGCCATGGGGTGTCCGCGTCCGGATCGGCCGCGAGGAGGGGTATGAGACACGGTCCCTGGACGCGGGCGGAGAGCTGGACCTCGCGGCGGAAACGGGCGCGGAACTCAGGGTCATCGGTTTGAGCGGGATGGATGACCTTGACCGCGACCCGGAGGCCTGCGGCGTTCAGGCCGGCGTGAACGGTGCCCATGCCGCCCGAGCCGAGGCGCCCGATGATGCGGTACGGGCCGACCCGCTTGGGGTCACCGGGGCGGCTGGGCTGTACCCGCCCGCCGGGGCGAGCATTGCTCACGAGGCGTCCGTTTCTTTGCTGCGATGGAGCGCGTGGGACTGAACTCACCAGTCGCAGGCACCATTCAGGCCTGGTCGCAGGATGCTATCCGCACGCCCCTGAAACGAGTGGAGGGAGCTCGCTCCTTGGCTGCCGTGCAGTCATCGCTGGCCTCCTGATGGCAGGCCGCCCGAGCATCTTGGGGACCATTTGGGGACCACACGGTGTGCGCGGCGGTGTACGATGGGCCACTGGGGGTCAAGGGATCGCAGGTTCAAATCCTGTCGTCCCGACCATGCGGAAACGCAGGTCGGAGGCCGTTCTCTCATCCGTGAGAGGGCGGCCTTTCGTGCGTCCGGGGTCGTGAATCCTCCAGGCGGGTGCCCCGTCGTGGCGCCCCGGGTGCCGTGTCGTGTGCGGCCGGCGCGGTTTTGTGCCAACTCCTCTGTTTCGCGATCGAGTTGAACCGTTCTGACCTATGTTCGAGGGGCCCGCGACGGTTCACGGTTCGCCCAGGAGGCCCGATTGCAGCCCAGACGCATGCGCGCCCTTGCCGGAGCGTTCCGACGCTCCCCTCTCTACATCGCCTTCGCTCTCGGCTCGCTGCTCGTCGGGCTCACCCCCTTGCTGGGAGTGGCGAGTACGGGGCTGGACGGCCCCCGCCCGACGCCCCGGCCGGTGCCGGGGGCTCTTGAGCAGCAGACGGCGAAGCAGTCGCCGCATCACGGCGTGGCTCCGGCGAACGCCATGGAGCCGACGGCTCCCAAGCTCGACCGGACCGGATGGACCGCCACGGCGAGCGACGAGGAGACCGTCAAGGAGAACGGTCGCGCGGCCAACGTCCTCGACGGCGACGCCGCCACCCTCTGGCACAGCCGGTGGTCCGGCACCCCCGCCCCGCTGCCGCACACCGTCACCATCGACATGCACCGCACGGCGGTGATCTCGGCGCTCGTCTACCAGCCCCGCTCCGTCGGGATCAACGGGCGCATAGGCGAGTACAGCATCAGCCTGAGCGCCGACGGCCAGAACTGGGGCAGTCCGGTCGCCACCGGCACGCTCGCGGACGATCCCAGCGCCAAGACCCTCGGATTCGCCCCGCAGGGCGCGCGGTTCGTCCGGCTCACCGCCAGGACCGAGGCCGGCAACCGCGGCCCGTGGAGCTCCGCCGCGGAGCTCAACCTCCTCGGCGACCCCGGAACCCCGGCGGCCACCGTCGACCTGCCCCGTACCGGATGGACCGCCACGGCGAGCGACGAGGAGACCGTCAAGGAGAACGGCCGCGCGGCCAACGTCCTCGACGGCGACGCCGCCACCCTCTGGCACAGCCGGTGGTCCGGCACCCCCGCCCCGCTGCCGCACACCGTCACCATCGACATGCACCGCACGGCGGCCGTCTCCGCCCTGGTCTACCAGCCCCGCAAGGACGGCATCAACGGGCGCGCGGGCGCGTACACCATCACCACCAGCACCGACGGCACCACCTTCGGCACACCGGTCTCCACCGGCACCTGGCGCGACGACGACACCGTCAAGACCGCCACCTTCACCCGCAGCGCCAACGCCCGCTACATACGCCTGACCGTGACCAGCGAGGCCGGCAACCGCGGGCCCTGGACCTCCGCCGCCGAGATACGCCTGAGCGGACCCGCCAACCCGGCCGCCCACGGCTCCTGGAGCCGGATCACCGGCTTCCCCCTGGTGCCGGTCGCCACCGCCGTCCTGCCGGGCGACAAGCTCCTGGCCTGGTCGGCGTACGCCGTCGACCGCTTCGGCGGCAGCAACGGCTACACCCAGACCGCGATCCTGGACCTGAAGACGGGCAAGGTCACCCAGCGCCGCATCGACAACACCGGCCACGACATGTTCTGCCCGGGCATAGCGATGCTCGCCGACGGCCGGGTCCTGGTCACCGGCGGCAGCAACGCGCAGAAGGCGAGCATCTACGACCCCGCCACCGACGCCTGGTCGGCGACCACCGACATGAACATCGCCCGCGGCTACCAGGCGATGACCCTGCTCTCCACCGGCGAGGCCTTCGTCCTCGGCGGATCCTGGAGCGGAGCCACGGGCGACAAGTCCGGCGAGGTCTGGTCCCCGGACACCGGCACCTGGCGCAAGCTCCCCGGCGTCCCCGCAGTCCCGGCGATGACGGCCGACCCCCGCGGCGCCTACCGCGCCGACAACCACATGTGGCTGTACGCCACTTCGGGCGGCAAGGTGCTCCAGGTGGGCCCGAGCAAGCAGATGAACTGGATCACGACCGACGGGGACGGGAGCATCACCTCCGCCGGCACCCGGGGCGACAGCCAGGACGCCATGACCGGCAACGCCGTCGCGTACGACATCGGCAAGCTGCTCACCCTGGGCGGCTCGCCCGCGTACGAGAACACGCCCGCCACCCGGCGCGCGTACACCGTGAACGTCGACGGCGGTCAGGTCCAGTCCGCGCGCACCGGCGACATGGGCTACGCCCGCGCCTTCGGCAACAGCGTCGTCCTGCCCGACGGCAAGGTCGCCGTGTTCGGCGGGCAGACGTTCCCCGTGCCGTTCAGCGACGCCACGTCCGTGCTGACCCCCGAGCTGTGGGACCCGGCGACCGGACGCTTCACCCCGCTCGCCAGCATGGCGATCCCGCGCAACTACCACAGCGTGGCGAACCTGCTGCCCGACGGGCGGATCTTCTCCGGCGGCGGCGGCCTGTGCGGCGACTGCGCCACCAACCACGCCGACGGGGCCGTGTTCACCCCGCCGTACCTGCTCAATGCGGACGGCTCGCCCAAGCCGCGCCCCGTCGTCACCGGCGGAGTACCGCCCCGGGCCGCCGCCGGCACCTCGCTCACCGTCACCACCGAGGGGCCGGTCGCCTCCTTCGTCCTGATGCGGGCCGCGGCCGCGACCCATTCGACGGACAACGACCAGCGGCGCGTCCCGCTGACGTCCACGGCCACGGGAACCGGCACGTACACGGTCTCCATCCCGGCCGACAAGGGCGTCGTCCTGCCGGGCACCTACATGCTCTTCGCCCTGGACGCCCAGGGGGTGCCGAGCACCGCCAAGTTCATCACCGTCTCCTGACCTTCTTCCGACGGTACGACGGCGGCGTCCGTCGCCGGCCCCGAGCACGTGCGGGGGCCGGTGACGGGCGCCGCCGTCGCTCACCCGGTTCGGCCACCGGCCGTGCACGACGTCAGGGCGGCGCGCAGTCTCTCGGCGAGCGGATGTTCCGCATGCCGGTCGAGCCAGTCATCGGCCAGACGAAGGAGCAGCGTCCTTTCGCCGCCCGGGAGCGACGGAAGGGTGAGCAGGTCTTCGAGGACCAGACTGGCCTTGGGCAGGCCGCCGTGCCGATGGAGCCATCGCAGCGCACAGTCGACGGCACGGGAGCGCCGGTCCGCCTCCAGGGCGGGGTTGCGCAGGACTCCTGAGAGTACGGCGCGGTCCTTGGACGCCGTGTCGGCGGTCAGGCGATCCAAGGCGATGTCGATGCCGGCACGCGTCTGTTCGGCGGACAGGTCGTGGCGGGTGAGGAACGAGGCCAGCACGGCCCGTTGCGCCTTGCCTCCGTGGGAGGCCAGCCAGCGAAGGCTGACGTCGGCGATGGCCCGGGCCTGGGCGGCGGTCAGGCCGTTGAGCTGACTCAGCATCATGGCCATGGCCTCGTGGTCGTGCGGGTGCGCCAGGAGATGGGCGAACCCGTGCCCGACCGCCTCCTGCAGCTGGTGGGCGGTCAGTTCGGGCACGCGGAGAAGGGGGCTGAGGACGGTGGCGAGGCTTTCGGGGTCCTGATGATCCCTCAGCCATACGAGCGCGTGTGCGACCGTCGCGCGAGCCTGGTCCGGGCTGAGCTGGTCGTGGTGCAGGAGCAGGCGCTGCAGCACCGCCGGGGAGGAGGGAGAACCAGGCTGTGAGGCCAGCTGGTCCAGCAAGGGGAGAGCCGCGTCCTGCGTGTCGTCGTGGACGAGCAGGGCCTGCACGAGCTGGGAGTGGCTCGACGCCTCCCACTCGGCAAAGCCTTGGGTGACCCACGAGCGCGCCAGGTCGCCCGCACGGCGCTTCAGTTCCGCCGGACAGCGCTCGTCGACCAGAATGCCGCGCAGCACGCGGCCCGTGCTCGGGTGCCTCCGCGGCTTGTCCAGCCACTCCAGGGCGAGGCGGAACAGTTCGATCCGGGCGGCTTCGGGCAGGCGGTCGCATTCCAGGAGGGCACACACGGTGGGTCCCACATCCGTGCCGGCCCGCATGCCCGAGCGCAACCAGGCGAACCCCCTGCTGACCGCTTCCTCGCGGACGGTGTCGTCGACGTCCTCGCGCTGGAGCAGGGCACGGACCACCGCACCGACTCCGCCGACCCGGTAGTGCGTCAACCACCCGAGGGCCACGCGCGTCACCTGCGCCAGCCGAGCGGGCGGGTGGTCCATCGTCAGCAGGCGCTTCAGAAGCGCAGGCGTGTAGCGCCAGTCGGGCCGGGACGGCACCCACCCGAGCGTGCAGTCGACGACGAGGGCCTCGGCCTCGGACGAGAGGTCCGGACGGGCCAGCAGGGCGCGGAGGAGATGCTCGGCATCGGTCTGCCGGCCGCGACGCGCGAGCCAGCCGACGGAAGCGTCCACCAGGGCGGCCGAGGGTTCGTCCGAACCTCGAAGGGCGGCGGTCAGGAAGGGCTGCGCCACGAAGCCTTCCTCGGCCCGGACGAGCCAGGGCGTCACGAGCGTGCTCCACACCGAAGGCGCGTAGTCGTGCCACGGCCTGCTCGTCACCAGGGTGAGCAGCGCTTGTTCACCGTCAGGGCCGGCGTCTTCCAGGAGGCGCCCCAGTGCATCCGCGTGGGCGACCAGCCATTCGCCGCAGAACCGTTCCAGGGCGGTGGCGCGGTGGGCGGGGCCGTGAGCGGTCAGGTCGACGGCAAGGCGCCGGAGATGGCCCGTGAACACGGAGAACGTGCGGGGATGCCGTGCGACCGCGGCGAGCAGGGGGTCGGCGGAGGGCTGGTGGACGCTCCACCCCGGAGCGGGCATCAGCGACTGCAGCAGCAGTTCGTCGGTGACGATGTCGTGGACGACCACCAGCCGTCCGTCGGCTTCGTCGAGCCATCCCAACGAGATCAGCGTGTCGACCACCTGGCGCCCGCTGTAGCGCCTGCCCTGGTCCCCTGCCGCGGCGAGGAAGGAGTCGACGGTCCGCTCGACGGTCCGCCGGGGTTGTGGGGCGGAAGCCACCGCCACGGCGAACGCGAGCTGCCCGACATCAGGAGTCGCGACGTCCAGAGGCGAAGCGGAGCCGGCGAGACTCGTCGCGAGAGCGTCCCGCCGCATCCCTTCCCGGAGCCATGCGAGCAGTTCGCCGGGGCGCACCGAGGCCGTCACCTTGAGCGGGAGCCGCCCCAGGCCCTGCTCCTCGATGGCCCGGGCGATGAGCAGGGCGGTGACGGGACGGCGCCCGCACAGTCGGGACAGCTCTTCGAGCCCCCACGTACGCACGGTCTCGGGGGCCGCGTGCGTCAGCACCTGCGTGATGACCGCGGACTGATGGGGCCAGTCGTCCCGTACGAAGACCTCGTCGAGCACGCGCGCGCTGCCGCGCAGGTGGACGGCGTGCCGTGCGCCCGGCCGCACCGAGGCCAGGCACGCCACGGTGACGCCGCGCCTCCGGGCCTCCGGAAGCAGCACCTCGTCAAGGGCCTGCAGGTCCAACTGCGGGCAGGCGTCCAGGTAGTCCAGCACCAGCAGCACCCGTCTGCGTCCACCCGTCAGGACCGACGTCGCCACATCGTCGAGGTCCACGGAGCTGTCGGCCTGGACGTGCAGGACCTGCCAGCCGGCGCGGTCGGCCCGCTGTGCGACCTCGAAGCACGTGCGCGTCTTGCCCGATCCGGCCGGTCCGATCAGAAGGACCCCGCGCGGCCGGTCGGCGCTCAGCCTGCGGAACAGCCTGTCCGGATGGGAGTCGTGCTCCACCCCCGGGTGGACGAAGGGGAGCTGCTCCTGATCCAGGTAGTTGCGTCGTCCGCGCAGATCCCGGGCCACGTCGGCGTGTGTGCGTATGCGGCGGCGGATGTCGCCGTCCTCGGGGAAGAGTACGGCCGGGCCCAACGAGGCCTGTTCCACCCCGTGTTCGGCCAGCAGCCGCTCGAACTCCGGGTCTTCGGTCAGCCGGGAGAAACCGGTCGCCGTGAGGCTCGCGGCGCCGGCGGGAACGTGGTGGCTCGTGCACACGCCCACCAGGACGTCGTTCCGGGTGAGGACGCCCGCCCCCGACACCCCCTGCCACGGGGATCCGACCGCCTGTCGGGGGGCGGGACTCGAGAGCGAGAGCTCCATCTCGTGGCTTCCGAGAAAGGAACCCAACAGGATCGAACCGGTCATCTGCCGTGTCGTCGGCACGTCCCCGCGGGACGCGAAGTCGGGGAACCCGACGGCGACGAACGGGAGGGATCCCACGGCCGGAGGGACGACGCCCCACCGGGCCGGAGGGATCGCGTCGCCTCCGTCACCGAGGAGCAACAGGGCGAGGTCCACCCCCGGGTCGCGGTGCCGGAACACCTCCACGACGCCGACCCGCCGCGCGGACTGCCCCGGCAGCCGCACCTCGTGGACGGCTCCGTGTCGGGTGAAACCGTGACCCGCGCAGATGGCCAGCCCGGGAGCCAGCAGAAAACCGGTCGCCGCGAAACGAGGGGTGCCGTCGGGGTCCCGGCGGACCACCATGGCGACCCGCTCCAGACCCTGCTGCGCGTCGATCACCGCCGACCCGCCCGGGCTCCTCGGCGGCCGGCCGACTCACTCACGGCGTCAGTCCTCCAGCCGGGCCCCACGCGCCGAATCCGTCAGCACCGAGCCGCCCTCGGCGGTCTCCGCCGTCAGCTCCAACGAGACGGTGTGCGTGGCGGACGTGCCCTCGGTCGCCTTCCCGTCGGCGGACAGGACCCAGAACTTGACCCCGCCGTGGGCCTCCGCCGACGCCGTCACGGCGACCTGCACGTCCAGCTTCACGGACTGCACCCGAAGCCGGACGGGCTGACCCTCGCCGTCCGCCATGGCCCTCGACAGCTCCCCGCGCAGGGCCTTGATGGTGTCCGCCAGACCGATCTCCATGAACCCCCCTCTCATGCCGGCTACCAGACGCGGCCGCACAGGTGGCGACGGCTGCGGAGGGGGGCCGGGTGAGGTGCTCATGTTAGAGGCTCGCTTGTGGATCACCTACTCGATCGCGGGGACGCTCCCCGGCTCCCCGGCTCTCGTCGGCAGGGCTATTCGGCCGCCGCCGGAGCCGCGAGCTCCTGAGGGAGGTCGCGCAGGCCCGTGCGGAGGTGCTCGACGTGGTAGAGCGCCTGGTCGAGGAGTTCGGCGACGTGGTTGTCGTAGAGCGCGTAGACGATCGAGCGGCCGTGCCGTTCGCCGGTCACCAGGCCGAGGTTGCGCAGCAGGCGGAGCTGGTGGGAGCAGGCCGAGGGCTCCATGCCGACGGCGGCGGCGAGGTCGCCGACCGACGACGGTCCTTCGCGGAGGCGAGCCAGGATGTAGAGCCGCGAGGGCGTGGCGAGGGCCTGGAGGGTCGCGGCCACGTCGGTCGCGCCGACCGTGTCGAGGCGTTCGCGGGTGGTGGCGCTGTTGGCGTTCGTTCCGTGGCCCATGCGACCATGATACGGACGAGACATGAAGAGCTGTTCAGATGTTCTTGTATGGTGGGCAGGTCGCCCCATCCGCCCGTGAAGGGTTGCTTTGTCATGTCTTCTGTCCTGGAACGGCCCTCGGCGGCCGCCCCCGGATCGAGCTCCGCGCCGCCCCGCCGGCGCACCAGGATCCTGGCCCTTCCCGAGGCCCGCTGGGCGCTCGCCGCCCTCGCGTTGTTCCTGCTCGCCCTCCCGCTGTACCTGCTGGACGCGCCGGCGTGGCTGTGGGCGCCGCTGTTCGCCGCGACCTATGTCACCGGAGGCTGGGAGCCGGGCCGGGAGGGTCTGAAGGCGCTGAAGGACAGGACCCTGGACGTCGACCTGCTGATGGTCGTCGCGGCCCTCGGCGCGGCCGCGATCGGCCAGGTGCTCGACGGCGCGCTGCTGATCGTCATCTTCGCCACCTCCGGCGCCCTGGAGGCCGTCGCCACCGCCCGTACCGCCGACTCCGTACGCGGCCTGCTCGACCTGGCGCCCGAGACCGCGACCCGACTCGCGGACGACGGCACGGAGGAGACCGTTCCGGCCGCGGAACTCGCCGTGGGCGACCTCGTCCTCGTACGACCGGGGGAGCGGATCGGCGCCGACGGCCGGGTGGTCGACGGCGCGAGCGACGTCGACCAGGCCACCATCACCGGCGAGCCGCTGCCCGTCGCCAAACAGGCCGGCGACGAGGTCTTCGCCGGCACCCTGAACGGCTCCGGCGCCCTGCGGGTCAAGGTCGAGCGCGACCCCTCGGAGTCGGTGATCGCCCGGATCGTGGCGATGGTCGAGGAAGCCGCCGAGACCAAGGCGCCGACGCAGCTGTTCATCGAGAAGGTGGAGCAGAGGTACAGCCTCGGCATGGTCGCCGCCACTCTGCTGATCTTCGCGATCCCCCTGCTCGCGGGGGCCGGTCTCCAGTCCACCCTGCTGCGTGCGATGACCTTCATGATCGTCGCCTCGCCGTGCGCCGTCGTCCTCGCCACGATGCCGCCGCTGCTCTCCGCGATGGCCAACGCCGGCCGTCACGGCGTACTGGTCAAGTCCGCCGTCGTCATGGAGCGGCTGGGGCAGATCGACGCGGTCGCCCTCGACAAGACCGGCACCCTGACCGAGGGCACTCCACGACTGGCGGACGTGCGACTCGTGGACGGCCCCGGCGGCTCCGGTGGCCCTGGTGCTCTCGGCGGCTCCGGTGACCCTGGTGGTCCCGGCGGCTTCGGCGATCCCGGTGGTCTCGGCGGCTCCGGTGCTCTCGGCAGCTTCGGCGATCCCGGTGCTCTCGGCGACTCCGGCGACCCCGCTGCTCTCCGCCGCTCCGGCGACCCCGGTGGTCCCGGCTGCTCCGGTGACCCCAGTGACCCCGGTGGTCCCGGTCGCTCCGAGTTCGACGAAGACTCCCTGCTTCGTCTCGCCGCCGCCGCCGAGTACCCCAGCGAACACCCCCTCGCCCGCGCCGTCGTGGAGGCCGCCCGCGCCCGCGGGCTCGTTCTCCCCGTCGTCGAGGACTTCGTCTCCACCCCCGGCACCGGCGTCACCGCCACGGTCGGCGGCCGCATCGTCACCGTCGGCAGCCCGGCTCGCCTGCTCGAACACGGCGTCGCCCACCCGGCGGCCGCCCTCGCCGCCGCGCTCGAAGAGGGCGGACGGACCGCCGTCGTGGTCACCGTCGACGGTCGCCCCGCCGGCGTCCTCGGCATCGCGGACCGGCTCCGTCCCGAGGCCGCCCTCGCCACCCGTGCCCTCACCGAACTGACCGGCCGGGCCCCGGTCCTGGTCACCGGCGACAATCCGCGCGCCGCGGCCCGCCTCGCCGCCGAGGTCGGCATCACCGACGTCCGCGCCGGCCTGCTGCCGCAGGACAAGGTCGCCGCGGTCGACGAGCTCCAGGGCGCCGGGGCCAAGGTCCTCGTCGTCGGCGACGGCGTCAACGACGCCCCCGCACTCGCCGCCGCGCACACCGGCATCGCCATGGGCCGCGCCGGCTCCGACCTGGCCCTGGAGACCGCCGACGCCGTCGTCGTGCGCGACGAACTCGCCACCGTCCCGACGGTGATCGGCCTCTCCCGCCGGGCCCGCGCGCTCGTCGTCCAGAACCTCGTCATCGCGGGTGCGTTCATCGCCGTCCTGGTCGTCTGGGACCTGGCCGGCACCCTCCCGTTGCCCCTCGGCGTCGCCGGTCACGAAGGGTCCACGGTCCTCGTCGGCCTCAACGGCCTGCGTCTGCTCGCGGACGGAGCCTGGCGGCGCGCCCGGCCCGCGGCGGTCCGGTGAGCCGCCGACGCGGGCCGCCACGGCGCGGGGGCGGCCGGGACGGCCCCGGAGCCCGGTCCGTTCCGGACTCCTCGGACGGCCTCCGTCGTCCCGTGCCTACCATTCCCTCATGGCTTCACGCGAAGGAACCCCGACCGCACCCGATGCGCATCGGCGCACGCCGGGCGTCACCGAGCTGACGGCGGCGGCGCGTGTCTTCGCCCAGCTCGCAGACCCCACTCGGCTCCACATCATGTGGCTGCTGTCCCGCGGGGAGTCGGACGTGAGCGCCCTCGCCGAGGCGGTGGGCGCCGCCCGGCCCGCGGTGAGCCAGCATCTGGCGAAGCTGCGCCTCGGCGGCCTCGTCGAGTCGCGCAAGGAAGGCCGCCGCGTGGTGTATTCGCTGCCGGACGGGCACATGAAGCGCATGGTCGTGGAGGCCGTCAGTCACGCCGATCACCAGGTGACGGGCGAGCCCTGGCACGACTGACCGCGGGGTCGAGTCGCGGCGACAAGTCAATAGGTGCGCAACCGTGCACGCGTCGGTTACGGTGAAGACCCCAGCCGACCGAGGGGTGCCCGCATGCTGTCCGTCCTGAGGAACCGCACCTACCGCCACCTCTTCACCGCCCAGGTCGTCGCCCTCGTCGGCACCGGCCTCGCGACCGTCGCGCTGAGCCTGCTCGCGTACGACCTCGCGGGCGGAAACGCCTCTGCGGTCCTCGGTACGGCACTGGCGATCAAGATGGTGGCGTACGTCGGCATCGCGCCGCTCACCAGCGCCTTCGCCGATCGCCTGCCCCGGCGGGCGCTGCTCGTCTCCATGGACCTGATCCGGGCCTGCGTCGCGCTGACCCTGCCGTTCGTGACGCAGGTCTGGCAGGTGTACGTACTGATCTTCCTGCTCCAGGCCGCCTCCGCCGCCTTCACCCCGACCTTCCAGGCGACCGTCCCCGAGGTGCTGCCCGAGGAGCGCGACTACACCCGGGCGCTGTCGCTCTCCCGGCTCGCGTACGACCTGGAGAGCCTCTTCAGCCCGGCGCTCGCGGCGGCCCTCCTCTCCCTGATCTCGTACCCCTGGCTCTTCACCGGCACGGCCGCCGGCTTCGTCGCCTCCGGCGTGCTCGTCGTCTCCGTCCTGCTGCCCAAGCCCCCGCCGGTCGAGCGCACCGGCGGCGTCTACGCCAAGGCCGCCTTCGGGACACGCCTCTTCCTCGCCACCCCCCGGCTGCGCGCCCTGCTCGCCCTCGACCTCGTCGTCGCCGCCGTGGGCGCCATGGTCCTGGTCAACACGGTGGTCCTCGTCCGCGACACCCTGGGCGGCTCCGCGGGGGACGTGTCGCTCGCGCTCGGCGCGTACGGGGCGGGTTCCATGCTCGTGGCGCTGCTGCTGCCCCGGGTGCTCGGCCGCGCGGGGGACCGGGCCCTCATGCTGCCGGCCGCGGTCGTCATGACCGTCGTGCTCGGGCTCCTGGGGGCCGGGCTCGCGGCAGGGCCGGGGAAGGGCTCGTGGGCGTGGCCCGCGCTGCTCGCGGCCTGGCTGCTCATCGGCGCGGCGACCTCGGCGATCCTCACCCCCGGGGGCCGGCTCGTCCGCCGCTCCGCGGCGACGCCCGATCTGCCCGCCGCCTTCGCCGCCCGGTTCTCCCTCACGCACGCCTGCTGGCTCGTCACCTACCCGCTGGCCGGCTGGCTCGCGGCACGGGCCGGCCCGGCCGTCGCGGCGGGTGTCCTGACGGTGGTCGCGCTCGCCGGAACCCTGGTCGCGGTACGGCTCTGGCCCCGCACCGACCCGGCCGAACTGCCGCACGCCCACCCCGAACTGCCCCGTGACCACCCGCATCTCGCGGGAGCCGGGCAGAGCCACACCCACGACTTCCACATCGACGTCCTGCACCCGCACTGGCCGCCCGTGCGGGCCGATGCGGACGCGGGACACCGGTCCGCCGCCTGAGCCTCCCCGGCGTCGCCCGGTGGCTCCCCGGCCCGCGGTTCCGTCGAGCGCCGCCCCGCCTACGCCGAGTAACCTGACGTGAGGGGGTCGTCCGTCGGGAGGCCGCCATGACGATGCCCGGGGCAGGAGAGCGGTACCTCGACTCTCCCTTCGGCCTGGGGACCATGGCCACCGCCGTGCTCGACCACCGGGACGACGTCATCGGCTGGGACGGCGCGGCCCAGGACCTCTACGGCTACGCGCCCGAGGAGGTGCTCGGAAAGCCGGCCCGCGCCTTCCTCGTCCCCGTCGACGGACGTCCTCTCTTCGACCCGGACCGGCCCGGCGGGTCCGGGGGCGAGAAGCGGGCCCTGCGCAGGCGCGACGGGAGCGTCGTGCGGGTCGTGCTGTACGCGCTGAAGCTGGGGCCCGCCGAGGCCCGGCCGGCCACCGCGGCCTGGGGCGTCGTGTCCATCGAGGCCGAGCGGATGGAGCGCTGGGCGACCGACCAGGCCATGCTGAACGGACTGTCCACCCAGTCGCCGATCTCGCTGACCGTGCTGGACGCCGAAGCCCGCGTGACATGGGTCAACCCCACGACGACGGAGACGTTCGGCATCGGGCCCGACGAGTGGTACGGCCGGCAGGTGAGGGACCTCCTGCCCGACGGCGAGATCATCTCCCCGGGTCTGCGGGGCCGCTCGCTCGAATCGGTGATCGAGCACGTCCTGCGCACTGGCGAATCCGTCATCGACCTCCACTACCGGAGTTCCGTGCCGGGCGCCCCCACCACCCGTCAGCACGTCTGGTCCTGCTCCTACTTCCGACTGCAGGACGCCGCCGGTCACCACCTGGGCGTCTGCGAATCGGCCTTCGACATCACCGAGCGCTACGAGGCCCAGCGCCGCCTCGAGCTGCTGAGCCGCTCCTCCAGCATCGGCACGACCCTGGACGGGGTCCGGACCTGCGAGGAGTTCCTCGCCGTGGCCGTTCCCGACCTCGCCGACACGGGCTGGGTCGACCTGGCGGAGTCCGTACTCGCAGGGGAGGAGCCTGTTCCCTGGAGTGCGTCCACGCCCTCGCGCCGGGTCACCGGTGGAGGCGCCGACCTCCCCGCCGACGGCCGGCGGCTCGTCCTTTCCCTGACGGCCGGGGCCGCGCGGCTCGGGACGGTCACCCTCCTGCGCACGGCTCCGAGGGGCGCCTTCGGCGACGCCGACCGCGCCCTGGCCGCCGAGCTGGTCGCCCGTACCGCCGTGTGCGTCGACAACGGACGGCGCTACGCCCGCGAGCGCGCCACCGCCCTGCTCCTCCAGCGCAACCTGCTCCCGCAGGAGCTGCCCGAGCACACCGCGGTGGAGACCGCCCACCACTACGCCCCCAGCACGGGACCCACGGGCGTCGGCGGCGACTGGTACGACGTGATCCCGCTGTCCGGCGCCCGCATCGGGCTCGTGGTGGGTGACGTGGTGGGGCACGGGCTGGACGCGGCGGTCACGATGGGGCGGCTGCGGACGACCGTACGCGCCCTGGCCGCGCTCGACCTCGCCCCCGAGGAGCTCCTCGGCCGACTCGACGCCCTGGTCGGGCAGGCCCGTATCGGCGGCGACCCCGAAGGGGCGAACGGCATGGACCCGGCGGTGGGCGCGCGGTGTCTGTACCTCGTGTACGACGCCGTCCACGGGCGGTGCGCCGCGGCCGGTGCCGGGCACCTCCCGCCGGTCCTCGTCGCCCCGGGCGGGCCGGCCGCACCCCTGGAGATGCCGGTGGGCCTGCCCCTGGGCGTCGGCGGACTGCCCTTCGAGTCCGCGGAGTTCGAGATCGCCGAGCGCAGCCTCCTCGCACTGTTCACCGACGGACTGGTGACGGGCCCCGAGCGCGATCCCGATGCCGGCGTCGCCGACCTGTGCCGGACCCTGACCGAGTACCCGGACCTCCGTCCGGACGAGACGCGCGACAGGATCGTCGCGTCCGGTCTCCCCGCCCACCCCCGCGACGACATCGCGCTCCTGCTGGTCCGGGTCCACGCCCTGGCAGAGGACGACATGGCCGGCTGGCGCATCGACCCGGACCCGGCGAAGGTGGCCGGAGCCCGCGCGTCCACGAACGCCCAGCTGGAGCACTGGGGCCTCGACGCCGTCGGCTTCGCCGTCGAGCTGATCGTCAGCGAACTCGTCACCAACGCCATCCGTTACGGGGCCCCGCCGGTCTACCTGCGGCTCCTGCGCGACAAGGACCGCGCGCTGATCTGCGAGGTGTCGGACGGCCGCGAGACCTCGCCGCACCTGCGGCGGGCGAGACCGGACGAGGAGGGCGGCCGCGGACTGTTCCTGGTCGCCCAGCTCGCCGACCGGTGGGGGACGCGCTACACGCGCGAGGGGAAGGCGATCTGGGCCGAGGTCCCGCTCGCCACCGAGGAACCGGGCCCCGACCTCTTCGGAGACGTGCTCGGCGCCGGGCTCGGCGACTGATCCCGGGACGGCCGGGACGCACCGCCATCCGATGATCTTGTACGGCCTCCGGCTGATATTCTCGACTCATGGTCGAGAATCAGGTGACGTCGCAGGTGGCTTCTCGCCCGGCGCCCGTGCAGCGCCGCGGCATGCTGCGTGTGCAGGCGATCCTGGACGCCGCCGATCAGCTCCTCGCGGAGGAGGGGTACGAGGCCTCCACGCTCGGCGCCATCGGCAAGCGCGCCGGCATTCCCACCGCCTCCGTCTACCACTACTTCGCCGACCGCAACCAGGTCGACGCCGCGCTCATGGAGCGCCACGGCCGGAACGTCGAAGAGCTCGTCGTCGCAGCGGCGGACGACCCCGGGCTCGGCACCCTG
This sequence comes from Streptomyces nymphaeiformis, assembly GCF_014203895.1. Taxonomy (GTDB): domain Bacteria; phylum Actinomycetota; class Actinomycetes; order Streptomycetales; family Streptomycetaceae; genus Streptomyces; species Streptomyces nymphaeiformis. The sequence continues at coordinate 395,566 of NZ_JACHJY010000008.1, forward strand.
CGCGAGGTGATCGACGCGCTGATCGACCCGCAGCTCGCCTACTGCCGCGCACACCCGAGCATGGTGGAGCTCTGGTACGCATCGAGGCGCTCCCCGATGCTCGTGGAGCTCGGGGAGTCCTGGGGCAGGGCGCAGGCCTCGGCCTTCTGGCGCTACCTGCTCGACCGGGAGCTGATCGCCGCCGACACGCCCGAGCTCGCCGTGCACGTCGGCTACGAGGCCGCCGACCGGATCTTCGGCGTCGCCTTCAGGGGATCCAGGACCGGCGACGAGGCCACGATCGACGAGGCGCGCCGCCTCATGACCGCGTACCTCGGGACGTACGCCCCGAAGCGCCGCTAGGAGACCGGCCGTGTCCGCACCCGAGGGGCGCCGGAGAGGCCGCCCGCCCGCGACCGTCAACGGCCGCACGGCCCCTGAGCGGTTGCTGGACGCGGCCCTGGAACTCTTCGCGGAGAAGGGCTTCGACGGCACGTCGGTGCAGGACGTGGTGCGCGCCGCGGGGGTCACCAAGGGCGCCATGTACCACTACTTCCCCTCCAAGGACGACCTGCTCCACGAGATCTACCTCCGGGTGCTGCGGATGCAGACCGAGCACCTCGACACCGTGGTGGCGATGGACCTGCCGGTCGCGGAGCGCGTCCACGCGGCGGTGGTGGACGTCGTCGTGACGACGATCGAGAACATCCAGAGCGCCACGATCTTCTTCCGGTCGCTGCACCAGCTCGCCGAGGAGAACCAGCGGCAGGTGCGCCGTGAGCGCCGTCGCTACCACGAGACCTTCCGGGCGCTCGTCGTCGAGGGGCAGCGTGAGGGCGTGTTCCGCGACGACGTCAGCGCCGAGCTGGCCGTCGACTACTGCTTCGGGTCGGTCCACCACCTTCCGATGTGGTGGCGCGCCGAGGGCGACGCCTCGGCCGACGAGGTCGCCCGCACCTTCGCCGACCTGTTCGTCGCGGGCATCGCGACCCGCTGACGGCGGCCTTCGAGCGCCGCTGTCGACATGACGTAAGTCATTCCGCTCGCACCCCCCTTGCCGGTTGACGGCTCTCCGCCGCCCGTTGCACAGTGGGCCCATCGCGAGTAAGCAACCGCTTAGCATGTAAAAGGAGACCCGGATGCCCGAAGCAGTGATCGTCTCGACGGCCAGGTCCCCGATCGGCCGTGCCGGCAAGGGTTCCCTGAAGGACGTGCGCGCCGACGAGCTGACCGTCCAGATGGTCCGGGCGGCGCTCGCGAAGGTGCCCGAGCTCGACCCGCGCGAGATCACCGACCTGATGCTCGGCTGCGGCCTGCCCGGCGGCGAGCAGGGCTGGAACATGGGCCGCAACGTCGCCGTCCTCTCGGGCTACGACCACCTCCCCGGCACGACCGTCACGCGCTACTGCTCGTCCTCGCTGCAGACCACCCGGATGGCGTTCCACGCGATCAGGGCCGGTGAGGGGAGCGCGTACATCTCCGCCGGCGTGGAGTCGGTCAGCCACTTCGACAACGGCACCAGCGACTTCATCCCGGGCCACGACATCCTCAACCCGGCCTTCGGCGACGCCGGCCGGCGCACCCATGAGCGCACGCAGGGCGGCGCGTCCGAGTGGACCGACCCCCGCGGGACCGGGTCCCTGCCGGACGTCTACATCACGATGGGCCAGACCGCCGAGAACGTGCAGCAGGTCCTCGGCATGTCCCGCGAGGAGCAGGACGCGTTCGCCGTCCGCAGCCAGAACCTCGCCGTCCAGCGCATCGAGGAGGGCTTCTGGGCCCGCGAGATCACCCCGGTCACGCTCCCCGACGGCACCGTCGTCACCGCCGACGACGGCCCGCGCCCCGGCACCACCCTGGAGGGCGTCAGCGGCCTCAAGCCGGTCTTCCGCCCCGACGGCACCGTGACCGCCGGCAACGCCTGCCCGCTCAACGACGGCGCCGCCGCACTGGTGATCATGAGCGACACCCGGGCCGGGGAGCTCGGTCTCACCCCGCTCGCCCGGATCGTCTCGACCGCCGTCACCGGCCTCTCGCCCGAGATCATGGGCCTCGGCCCGGTGGAGGCGATCCCCGCCGCGCTGAAGAGCGCCGGCCTCGGTCTCGACGACATCGACCTGTACGAGATCAACGAGGCGTTCGCCGTGCAGTCGCTCGGCTCCGCGCAGCAGCTCGGCATCCCGCTGGAGAAGCTCAACGTCAACGGCGGCGCCATCGCCGTCGGCCACCCGTTCGGCATGACCGGCGCCCGCATCACCGCCACCCTCGTCAACTCGCTCCAGTGGCACGACAAGCAGTTCGGCGTCGAGTCCATGTGCGTCGGCGGCGGCATGGGCATGGCCATGGTCATCGAGCGCCTGAGCTGACGAGCCGAACGAGCCGACGAGCCGAACGAGCCGACAAGCCGAACGAGCCGATAAATCGACCGAGTCGAGAAGGAACAAGGACAACATGAAGCGTTTCGAGGGAAAGACCGCGATCGTCACCGGCGCCAGCCGCGGCATCGGCCTGGCCATCGCCGAACGGCTCGTCTCCGAGGGGGCCAGGGTCGTCATCACCGGCCGCACCAAGGAGACGCTCGACGAGGCCGTCGCCCGCCTCGGCGGCCCCGCGCACGCGCTCGGCGTCGCCGGCAAGGCCGCCGACCCCGCCCACCAGGCCGACACCGTCCGCCAGGCGACCGAGGCGTTCGGCAGCGTCGACCTGCTGGTGAACAACACCGGCGTCAACCCGGTGTACGGCCCGATGATCGAGCTGGACCTGGAGGCGGCCCGCAAGATCGTCGAGACCAACTGCCTGGCCGCGCTCTCCTGGATCCAGCGGGTCCACGGGGCGTGGATGAAGGAGCACGGCGGCTCGATCGTCAACGTCGCCTCGGTCTCCGGCGTACAGCCGGCGCCGATGATCGGCATGTACGGCGCCAGCAAGGCGATGCTGCTCTCGATGACCGAGCTCCTGGCCGTCGAGCTGGGACCGGACATCCGCGTCAACGCGATCGCGCCGGCCGTCGTCAAGACGAAGTTCGCCACCGCCCTGTACGAGGGCCGCGAGCGGGAACTCGCCGACGCCTACCCGCTCAAGCGACTCGGCGAGCCCGAGGACATCGGCAGCGTCGTCGCCTTCCTGCTCTCCGCGGACGCCGGCTGGATCACCGGCCAGAACGTCGTCATCGACGGAGGCGTCACGCTCGTGGCGGCGGCCTCGTGACCACCTCCGGGCAGCGACGGGCACCGACCGCACCGGTCGAGGCCGTCGTCTTCGACTACGGCGGCGTGCTCACCCTGCCCGTGAAGGAGTCGATCGCGGCCTGGATCGAGGCCGACGGCATCGAGCCGCACTCCTTCTCCCGGACCCTCAAGGCCTGGATGTCCCGCAGCGCGCCCGACGGCACCCCGATCCACCGCCTGGAGACCGGCGAACTGGCCGTCGAGGAGTTCGACGCCCTCCTCGCCGCGGAGCTCACCACCACCGACGGCCGGCCGGTCGACCCGGTCGGCGTGCTCTCCCGGCTCTTCGCCGCGATGCGCCCCGACCCGGCGATGTTCGGCCTCGTCGAGGAGCTGCGCGAGCTCGGCATACGGGTCGCGCTCCTCTCCAACAGCTGGGGCAACACCTACCCGCGCGAGCGGATCGACGCCCTGCTCGACCCCGTCGTCATCTCCGGCGAGGTGGGGCTGCGCAAGCCGCGGGCCCCCATCTACGAGCTGACCCTCGCACGCCTCGGCGTCCCCGCCGGGAGCGCGCTCTTCCTCGACGACGCCGAGCCCAACGTGCTCGGCGCGCGGGCCGTCGGGATGCGGGCCCACCTGCACGTCGACGCACCCTCCACCCGCGCGGCGCTCGCCGCGCTCGTCCCGGGGCTGCGCCCCACGCCGGACGGAGCCCCCGCATGACCACCCGACGGACGTTCGACGGCATGGCCGAGCTGGAGAAGGCGGCCGGCACCCACCTCGGCCACTCGGACTGGCACACGATCAGCCGACAACAGATCGACACCTTCGCCGATGCCACGGGCGACCATCATGGGGCATCCCCTGCTCGAAGAGCTCGGGGAAGGATTCACGTGGACCCGGACAGGGCCGCCCAGGGCCCGTTCGGCACCACCATCGCGCACGGCTACCTCACCCTCGGCCTGATCCCGATGCTGTGCTGGGAGGTGTACGACATCCAGGGCGTGCGCATGAGCGTGAACTACGGCGCGAACAAGGTCAGGTTCCCGGCTCCGGTCCCGGTCGGCTCGCGGGTACGGGCCGGTGTCGAGCTCCTCGAGGTGACCCCCGGCGCCGGGGGCCACCAGGTCGTCACCCGGATCACGATCGAGCGCGAAGGCGGCGACAAGCCGGTGTGCGTGGCCGACACCGTCACCGTGGTGGTGCCGTGACGAGCGACCGACACCCCTCCCCGTCGGGCCTCGACCTGGACCGGCTCGGCAGCTGGCTGACCGCGCACGTGCCCGGCGCCGGCACCGACCTGGCGGCGACGCTGATCGCCGGCGGCAAGTCCAACCTGACCTACCGGGTCACCGACGGCACCAGTACCTGGATCGTCCGCCGGCCGCCCCTCGGCCACGTCCTGGCGACCGCGCACGACATGGGCCGCGAGCACCGCGTGATGAGCGCGCTGCGCGACACCTCGGTCCCGGTGCCGCGGACGTTCGGTCTCTGCGACGACCCCGAGGTCCTGGGAGCGCCGTTCTACGTGATGGCGCACTGCGAAGGCACCCCGTACCGGCTCGGCTCGGAACTCGCCGCCCTCGGCGAGGAGCGCACCCGGCTGATCTCGGAGCGGCTCGTCGACACGCTCGTGACGCTGCACCAGGTGGACCCGGCGGCCGTCGGCCTCGCCGACTTCGGGCGCCCCCAGGGCTACCTGGAGCGCCAGGTCCGCCGCTGGAAGAAGCAGCTGGACGCCTCGTACAGCAGGGACCTTCCGGCGGCCGGGGAGCTCTACCGCCGGCTCTCCGCCGACGTCCCCGCGGAGTCGGGCAGCGGCATCGTGCACGGCGACTACCGGCTCGACAACGTGCTGGTCGACGGCGACGACCGGGCGACGGCGGTGCTCGACTGGGAGATGGCCACGCTCGGCGACCCGCTGTCCGACCTCGCCCTGATGGTCGTCTACAACCGGCTCGGCGAGGTCGCCGGCGACGCCGCCGGCGTCAGCACCGTCGCGGGCGCGCCCGGCCACCTCACCGAGGCCGAGACGATCGAGCGGTACGCCGCGGGCAGCGGCCGTGACCTCTCCCGCATCGGCTTCCACCTGGGCCTCGCCGCCTTCAAGCTCGCCGTGATCCTCGAGGGCATCCACTACCGCCACCTCAACGGCCAGACGGTCGGAGAGGGCTTCGAGACCCTCGGGGACGCCATCGACCCGCTGCTCGACGCAGGCCTTTCCGCACTGAAGGAGACGCACTGATGGAATTCCGGTTCGACAGCAGGACCGAGGAACTGCGCGCGTCCCTGGTCGAGTTCATGGACCGGCACGTGTACCCGGCCGAGAAGGTCTTCCACGAGCAGCTCGCCGAGCTCGAGGACCCCTGGGCCTGGGACTCGGTCCCCGTCCTCCAGGAGCTGCGGACCGAGGCCCGCAGGCGCGGCCTGTGGAACCTCTTCCTGCCGGGGGAGGAGGGCGGGGGGCTGACGAACCTCCAGTACGCCCCGCTGGCGGAGATCAGCGGGCGCAGCATCCACCTCGCGCCCCCGGCGATGAACTGCGCGGCGCCGGACACCGGCAACATGGAGGTGCTGCACATGTTCGGCACCCCGGAACAGCAGGAGCGGTGGCTGGAGCCGCTGCTCAGGGGCGAGATCCGTTCGGCGTTCGCGATGACCGAGCCGAACGTCGCCTCCTCCGACGCCACCAACATCGGCACGTCGATCGTCCGCGACGGCGACTCGTACGTGATCAACGGCCGCAAGTGGTGGATCACCGGCGCGATGAACCCCAACGCCGAGATCTTCGTCGTGATGGGCAAGACCGACCCCGGCGCCGAGCGGCACCGGCAGCAGTCGATGATCCTCGTCGAGCGGGACACCCCAGGCTTCGAGATCCACCGCGGCATGGAGGTCTTCGGCTACGACGACCGCGAGCACGGCGGTCACGCCGAGCTGAGCCTCACCGACGTACGGGTGCCGGCGGCGAACCTGATCGGCGGCGAGGGCGACGGCTTCGGCATCGCCCAGGCACGACTCGGCCCCGGCCGCATCCACCACTGCATGCGCTCGATCGGCATCGCCGAGCGGGCCGTCGAGCTGATGTGCGCACGGGCCGACGAGCGCGTCGCCTTCGGCCGGCCGATCGCCGAGCAGGGCGTCATCCGTGACTGGATCGCCGAATCCCGCGTGCGCATCGAGCAGTTGAGGCTCCTCGTGCTCAAGACGGCGTGGCTGATGGACACCGTCGGCAACAAGGGCGCGCACGCCGAGATCCAGGCGATCAAGATCGCGACCCCGTCGACGGTGCAGTGGATCCTCGACAAGGCGATCCAGGTCCACGGGGCCGGCGGGCTCTCCCAGGACTTCCCGCTGGCCGCCTCGTACGCCCACATCCGGACTCTGCGCTTCGCCGACGGCCCGGACGAGGTCCACAAGAACGCCCTGGCCAAGAGCGAACTGCGGCAGCAGGCGAAGGCGCGCGCGTCGCGCTCGTGACACCGGGGCCGCCGTGCGCGTGCCTTGCGACCGCCTCGACCGCCCTGTCGGGTGATGTGGGATGGATCACCGCTCACACGCTTCCGATCGGGGTGGTGGCGGCCCGATTCTGGTCGGACTCGGAACCCGAATCGCAGTCGGGATGTTTACAGGCCGTCGACGGCACCTCCAGCGAACGGAGAACACTCGTGATTGTCGGAGTCCTCAAGGAAGCGCGGGCAGGTGAGCATCGGGTCTCGGCCACGCCGGCCACGATCGAGCCGATCCGCAAACTGGGGTACGACGTGGTCGTCGACTCCGGCGCGGGTGTCGCCGCGGGCTTCACCGACAGCGCGTACGAGGCCGCCGGGGCGCGCATCGGCGACGCCACGGCCGCCGACGTGGTGCTCGGCGTCAACGCCCCGAGTCCCGCACAGCTGGACGGAGTACGGCCCGAGGCGACGGTGATCGCGCTGTTCGCCCCGGCGTTCGACCCCGAGATGGTCGAGGAGCTGGGCCGCCGGCCGTTCACGGCGCTCTCGATGGACGCCGTGCCGCGCATCAGCCGGGCACAGTCGATGGACGTGCTGTCGTCGATGGCGAACATCGCCGGCTACCGGGCCGTGGTCGAGGCCGCGCACACGTTCGGCCGGTTCTTCACCGGCCAGGTGACCGCGGCGGGCAAGGTGCCGCCGGCGAAGGTGCTCGTCGCCGGTGCCGGCGTCGCGGGCCTGGCGGCGATCGGCGCGGCGGGCTCGCTCGGCGCGATCGTACGGGCGACCGACCCGCGGCCCGAGGTCGCCGACCAGGTCCGGTCCCTCGGCGGCGAGTACCTGTCGATCGAGTCCGCGGAGGTCGAGGTCTCCAAGACGGGCTACGCCAAGGAGATGGGCGACGACTACAAGGCGCGCGAGGTCGAGCTCTACAGCACGCAGTGCCGCGAGGCCGACATCGTCATCACCACCGCGCTGATCCCCGGGCGCCCCGCGCCGACGCTGATCACCGCGGAGATGGTGGCGAGCATGAAGCCGGGCTCGGTGATCGTCGACATGGCGGCCGCCAACGGCGGCAACGTCGTGGGCACCGTGAAGGGCGAGAAGGTCGTCACCGACAACGGCGTCACGATCATCGGCTACACCGACCTGGCGGGCCGGCTGCCGGCGCAGGCCTCGCAGCTGTACGGCACGAACCTCGTGAACCTGCTGAAGCTGATGACGCCCGGCAAGGACGCGACCCTCGTCCTCGACTGGGACGACCCGGTGCAGCGCTCCATCACCGTCGTGCGCGAGGGCGAGTCGGCCTGGCCGCCCCCGCCGGTGCAGGTCTCGGCGGCCCCGGCGCCCGCGGCCAAGGTGGCCGAGACGAAGCCGTCGCCGGTGAAGGAGCCGATGCCGGCGAAGCGGAAGTTCGGCGGTGTGGCCGTCGGCGCGCTCGCGCTCTTCCTCGCCGCCGGGTTCGCGCCGGCCGCGCTGCTGCCCCACGTGACGGTCTTCGTGCTCGCGATCGTGATCGGCTACTACGTCATCGGGCATGTGCACCACGCCCTGCACACGCCGCTCATGTCGGTGACGAACGCGATCTCCGGGATCATCGTCGTCGGCGCGCTCCTGCAGATCGGGCATTCGAGCATCACGGTCACGGTGCTGTCGGCCGTGGCGATCCTTCTGGCCAGTATCAACGTCTTCGGCGGCTTCGCGGTGACGCGTCGCATGCTCGCCATGTTCAACCGGAGCTGACATGTCTGCGACCATCGCCGCACAGGCGGCATACCTCGTTGCCGCGCTGCTGTTCATCCTCGCGCTGGCGGGACTCTCCAAGCACGAGTCCGCGCGGCTCGGCAACGCGTTCGGCATGCTCGGCATGGCCGTCGCGCTCGTCGCGACGATCGTGCTCGCGATCGACGGCGACATCAGCACCGCGGGACTCGGCCTGACGGCCGTGGCCATGCTGATCGGCGCGCTGATCGGGCTGCAGCGGGCCCGCGGCGTCGAGATGACCGGCATGCCCGAACTGATCGCGCTGCTGCACTCCTTCGTCGGTCTGGCGGCCGTACTGGTCAGCTGGAACGGCTTCCTGAACGTCGAGCACGAGCCCGAGGGCCACGAGTCCCAGGCCCTGGACGCGCTCGGCACGCTGGGCATCCACCACGCCGAGGTGTTCATCGGCCTGTTCATCGGCGCGGTGACCTTCACCGGCTCCATCGTGGCGTACCTGAAGCTCTCGGCGAAGATCAGCTCCAAGCCGCTCGTGCTGCCCGGCAAGAACGTGCTGAACCTCGGTTCGCTCGCCCTGTTCCTCGCCCTGACGGTGTGGTTCGTGATCACGCCGCAGCTGTGGCTCCTGATCGCCGTGACGGCCCTGGCGCTCGCCCTCGGCTGGCACCTGGTCGCCTCCATCGGCGGCGGCGACATGCCGGTCGTCGTCTCGATGCTCAACAGCTACTCCGGCTGGGCCGCGGCGGCCTCCGGCTTCCTCCTCGGCAACGACCTGCTGATCATCACCGGCGCGCTGGTCGGCTCCTCGGGTGCCTACCTCTCCTACATCATGTGCCGGGCGATGAACCGCTCCTTCCTCTCCGTGATCGCCGGCGGCTTCGGCATCGAGGCGCCCGCGTCCTCCGACGTCGACTACGGCGAGCACCAGGAGATCACCCCCCAGGCCGCCGCGGAACTCCTCGGCGCGGCCCGGTCCGTGGTCATCACCCCCGGCTACGGCATGGCCGTGGCCCAGGCGCAGTACCCGGTCGCCGAGCTCACCTCGAAGCTGCGGGCGAAGGGCGTCGAGGTGCGCTTCGGCATCCACCCGGTCGCCGGCCGCCTGCCCGGCCACATGAACGTGCTCCTCGCCGAGGCCAAGGTGCCGTACGACATCGTGCTCGAGATGGACGAGATCAACGACGACTTCGCCGACACCGACGTCGTCCTCGTGATCGGCGCCAACGACACCGTCAACCCGGCCGGAGCCGAGGACCCCAGCAGCCCGATCGCCGGCATGCCGGTGCTCACCGTCTGGGAGGCCAACAAGGTCATCGTCTTCAAGCGCTCGATGGCCTCCGGCTACGCGGGCGTCCAGAACCCGCTGTTCTTCCGCGAGAACACCGCGATGCTCTTCGGCGACGCGAAGGCCCGCGTCGAGGACATCGTCGGCGCCCTCTGACCGACGGGCCCACGGGGCGCACCCCTCCCGGACCGGCAGCGGCCCGGGAAGGGGTGCGTCACAGGTCGTCCGGGGCTACGACACCAGCCCCTGCCCCTCCAGCTCCGTCAGGCGTACGGTGCACAGGCCGCCGCGTTCCGTCGTCACCTCCGTGACCTTCAGCTGGGTGCCCGGAGTGAGGATGTACTCCTCCTCGCCCGTGAACGCGGAGAACCGCCGGATCCCCACCGCGCGCGCCGGCGTCACCTCGAACAGGGTCCGACGGCCGCGACTGCCGAGGAAGGACCGGGCCACGCTCGGCTCGGACGTGCACGAGGAGACGCCCCACCACGTCACCGTGCGCCCCAGCGGGTACTGCGACCGCAGGTCGAGGGCCACCCCGCGCCACAGCGGCCGTGTCTGGGCGGGCAGTTCGGCGACCGCCGAGAACAGCAGGCGCAGGTACGGCAGGTACGGCACGAGGCGCTCCCGGTCGGGTGAGCGCAGCACGGCGTTGATCTCGCGGTAGAACGCCGACTCGCACGTGTACAGGTACAGCGCCGAGATCGCGTCGGCCGACAGGCCGCCCTCGGCCCCCGCCTCCGCCACCTTGCTCTCCGCGAACCGGCTCGATCGCTCCACGTACCGGTCCAGGTTCGCGAGCACCTGCGTCACCGGCTCGACCGCCTTCCGGAAGTCCATCACCGGCGTGTCGAACACCCCGGTGATCGGCGGCAGGACGAGCCCCTCGTCCTTGACGCTCGTGAGCCGCTCCAGATAGAGCTGGTGCAGCTCCATCGTCGAGGCGATGAACGCGCCCATGCGCTCCGCGACACCGCCACCGCCGGACCCGCCGGCCCCGGCCGCGTCCTGGTCCCAGCCCTTCGCCGGAAGCCAGTCGACCGGCTCCGCCCCCACCGACGCCAGGGCGTCGTTCACCTGGGCGAAGTGGTCGCCCTCGCAGAAGACGTCCCCCTGCGCCGCCGGGTTCACGTGGTCCAGGTGCCGGACCTCCACCCCCGGGTACTTCTTCTCGAGCCGCTGGACGACCCGCTTCAGACTCCGGGCGTGCGCGCCCCACCAGGCGAACACCACTCCGCGGTCCTCCTCCTCGGCGTCCTGCTTGGCCCGGAGGATCTCCTCGACGATCTGCTCGGCCACGGGCCGCCAGAACGAGGTGTGCTGCTCGGTCGCCACGGCCCCGTCCGCACTCGCCGTGAGGGACGCGTTCAACAGGAGGACACCCTGGGTGAGCATCGCCTGGAACCACTCCGGCGGCTGGACCGTGTCCTCCTTCTTCAGCAGGGCCCGGACGTCGGCGATCGGCGTCTTCTTCGCGATCCCGTACTTCCACATCGCGGCCGCCTTGATCAGGCAGCGGATGCTCACCACCCGGCCGAACTGACTGTCCTTCCAGTCGTGGAAGGTGTTGTCGAACATCGCGATGCCCGTCGCGCTCTCCGCCCGCGGATACGGGTTCTGCCCGAAGGCCACCACCCTCCACTTGTGCGGCGGATGCGGCTTCAGCGCCTGGAACGTCAGCTCGCGCACCGGAACCACCTCGGGGCTCCGCTTCGGCCCGATGAACGCGCCGGCCCCCGGCTGCGCCTCGATCACCGGGGCGAGGAGCGGCAGCCACGGCTCACCGCCACCGGTGAACAGCTCGGCGAGCCCCAAGGGGTCGCCCGCGCCCGTGGGTGCGGGTGCGGGGGAGGGCGACGGGGCGGTCGGCACCTTGATCCGCACCCGCTGCGCCGGGCCCGCGCCCTCGATGTCGTCCAGCTGCCCCAGCACCGCCGCCCGCAACGCGTCGTAGTCCGCGAACCCGTGGTCGTGGAACAGGGTGTATCCCGTCCACATCAGATTGGCGCACACCTGCGCGGGCACCTGCCCCGTCCGCGCGCCCAGCCCGACGAGCGCCACCGAGCGGATGCTGCCGGGCTTCGCCAGGTTCTGCAGGTGGACCGCCTGGAACGCCGCCGCGCACGCCAGCGCCACGTTCATCGTGTCGCTGACGTTCTGCGAGGACTGCCGCATCGTCGGCGTCGAGATCAGATGGCGCGGCACCGCCGCCCCCGACGGGACGCACACCGCGCTGCCCACCGGCAGGCTCCCGCCGAAATGCTCCCGGATCGCCCGCTGCACCCGCACCTGGACACCGGCACCGAGGTGCCGCTTCACGAGGGCGTCGACCCCTCCGTCCATCCGGCCCCGCGCGTTCGTGGGGGACACCCACGCGTCCACGTCGACGTCCAGAAGGGAGCCCTGTCGGATCTCGACCCCGGGCGTGTCCGCGAACGCGGACTTCCAGGCCGCCACCACCTCGTCGTTGACGTCGACGAGAACGACCTTCAACGCACGCTCGACACCCATGAATTCCCCCTGTCGTGCAATCTTCCGAACGATCTCGAAGCTATCGCCCACCACTGACAACGCCCGTGAGCCGTGTCTCACCGGCCCGGTCCGCCTTGCTATGCAACTCGTTGCATAGCAAGATCGGGCGCATGGCGCTCGACCACGCGATCCTCGTGTCCCTGCTCGAGAAGCCCGGATCCGGCTACGAGCTGGCCCGGCGCTTCGAGCGGTCCATCGGATACTTCTGGACCGCCACCCACCAGCAGATCTACCGCGTGCTCAAGCGCATGGAGAGCGACGGCTGGGTGGACGTCCGGGACGTCCCGCAGCAGGGGCGTCCCGACAAGAAGGAGTACTCCGTCGCCGGACCGGGCCGGGACGCGCTCTCCGCGTGGCTGCACGAGCCGATCGAGCCCGAGAGCGTGCGCCACGACCTCGCCGTGAAGATCCGGGGTGCCGCCTTCGACGATCCGGCCGCACTCATCGGCGAGGTCCGGCGGCACCGGCGGGCGCACACCGACCGCCTCGAGCACTACCTCGCGGGCGAGGCGCGCGACTTCCCGGAGGCCGGGGGCGACGGGCCGCTCGACGCCGAGCGGGAGCTCCAGCACGCCGTGCTGCGCGGCGGCATCGCGTACGAGCGGATGATGATCGCCTGGCTCGACGACGTCCTCGCCACGCTCGCCCGGTTCGAAGCCGACCGCTGAACCGAGCCGTACCCACCCCTCGATCCCCGAAAGGCGGACGTCATGGCCGACCCGCTGCTCTTCAACCCGCACACCTACGACCCCGCGCACTTCGACCCGGAGACCCGCCGGCTGCTCCGCGCCACCGTGGACTGGTTCGAGGCGCGCGGCAAGCGCCGGATCATCGAGGACTACCGGACCCGGGCCTGGCTCGGCGACTTCCTCGCCTTCGCCGCCGAGGAAGGGCTCTTCGCGACCTTCCTGACCCCGTCCTCCGCCGCCGGTGAGGGCGAGGGCGACAAGCGCTGGGACACCGCCCGCATCGCCGCCCTCAACGAGATCCTCGGCTTCTACGGCCTCGACTACTGGTACGCCTGGCAGGTCACCATCCTCGGACTCGGCCCGGTCTGGCAGAGCGACAACGCCGCCGCCCGCGCCCGCGCCGCCGAACTCCTCTCCCAGGGCGAGGTGTTCGCCTTCGGGCTCTCCGAGAAGTCGCACGGCGCCGACATCTACTCCACCGACATGCTGCTCGCGCCCGACGGCGACGGCGGCTTCCGCGCCACCGGCTCCAAGTACTACATCGGCAACGGCAACGCCGCCGGGCTCGTCTCGGTCTTCGGCCGCCGCACCGACGTCGAGGGCCCCGACGGCTACGTCTTCTTCGCCGCCGACAGCCGCCACCCCGCGTACCACCTCGTCAAGAACGTCGTCGACTCGTCGAAGTACGTCAGCGAGTTCCGTCTGGAGGACTACCCGGTCGCCGCCGAGGACGTCCTCCACACGGGTCGCGCCGCCTTCGACGCCGCCCTCAACACCGTCAACGTCGGCAAGTTCAACCTGTGCACCGCCTCGATCGGCATCTGCGAGCACGCGATGTACGAGGCCGTCACCCACGCGCAGAACCGCATCCTGTACGGCAAGCCGGTCACCGTCTTCCCGCACGTGCGGCGCGAGTTGGCCGACGCGTACGTCCGGCTCGTCGGCATGAAGCTGTTCAGCGACCGTGCCGTCGACTACTTCCGCACGGCCGGTCCCGACGACCGCCGCTACCTCCTCTTCAACCCGATGACGAAGATGAAGGTGACCACGGAGGGCGAGAAGGTCATCGACCTGATGTGGGACGTGATCGCCGCCAAGGGCTTCGAGAAGGACAACTACTTCGCCGAGGCCGCCGTGGAGATCCGCGGCCTGCCGAAGCTGGAGGGCACGGTCCACGTCAACCTGGCGCTGATCCTGAAGTTCATGCGCAACCACCTCCTCGACCCGGTGGCGTACGAGCCCGTGCCGACGCGTCTGGACGCGGCCGACGACACGTTCCTGTTCCGTCAGGGCCCGGCCCGCGGCCTCGGCTCGGTCCGCTTCCACGACTGGCGCCCGGCCTACGAGGCGTACGCCCACGTGCCGAACGTCGCCCGCTTCCGCGAACAGGCCGATGCGCTCTGCGAGTTCGTGCTCAAGGCCGCCCCCGACGAGGAGCAGAGCCGCGACCTCGACCTGTTGCTCGCCGTCGGCCAGCTCTTCGCGCTCGTCGTCCACGGGCAGCTGGTCCTGGAGCAGGCCGCCCTGACCGGACTCGACGAGGACGTGCTCGACGAGCTGTTCGCCGTCCTCGTCCGCGACTTCTCGGCGCACGCGGTCGAGCTGCACGGCAAGGACTCCGCGACGGAGCAGCAGCAGCTCTGGGCGCTCGGCGCGGTCCGCCGCCCCGTCGTCGACGAGGCGCGGTCGGGGCGTGTCTGGCGGCGCGTCGAGGCGCTGTCGGGCGCGTACGAGATGACGCCCTGACCGGACTCCGACCGCCTCTGCCCGCCGCCCTCCCGGGGGTCGGCGGGCAGAGGCGGTCGAGGTGTTACGGCTTGGGCAGGGTGCAGCCCGGGCGGTTCAGGTCGATCACGTTGCCGGCGCCGATGCAGGGGACGATCGTGTACGTCTCCTGGGCGTAGTTGATGCCCTGGCGGACGGTGACCGCGCCGCTCTCGTCGATCTCGCACGGGTTGTTCACGGTGCAGCTCTCACCGCTCTCGTTGCCCGTGTTGTTGACGGCGACGACCTTGCCGGTGGTGGCGTCGATCACGGGCGAGCCGGACGTGCCGCCGATCGTGTTGCACGCCGAGGTGTAGCGGACCGAGTCCTTCCAGGTCCAGTCGCCCTCCTTCATGCGGTAGACGAAGCCGTCCACGTTGCAGCTGTAGATCCGCTTCCAGTACCCGGAGACCACCTTGATCGCCGAACCCTGCACCGGGTGGGCGTCGTTGAGGGTCAGGGCGCTGATGCCGTACGTGCTCTGTATCTGCGCGTAGGTCTTGGTCAGCTGGTAGATCGAGATGTCCGTGTCGGTCATCGTGCCGTACGCGATCTTGCTGGCGCGCAGGGTGCCGACACCGGTGCCGGCCGAGTCGAGCAGCGTGAACGAGCGGGTGGAACGCTTGTTCAGGACGACCTGACCGGGCGTCGGGAAGCCCGTCTCCAGGCAGTGGCCGTTGGAGAGGACGAGCGCGGGGTCGCTCGGCAGCGAGCTGGGCGTGCGGACGACGGAGCCGGAACAGTTGCTGAGCGCGACCGTTCCGGCGAAGTCGACGGCGGTCACCGCCGGGGCCTGCGCGACCGTCTCCCGGGGTGCGGAGGCGGCGGCCGGGACCGCTGCCGCGCCTGTCAGGAGCAGGGCGAGCAGGGCGCCGACGAGAGGCTTCTTCATGTGGGGGTTCCCCTCTGATGACTGTGCAGCCGAAGATCCTTCGGTTGTCATGCACATTCTTTGGAGGAGATGCCGCAACTGGCAAGACCACGTGCCCGGTTGAAGGGAAAGCGCCGGAGAGGTCCGGTCCCGGACTCGTACGCCCAACCGAGTGGATCACTCGTTCGTGAGTTCCGCCGCCACGGCCGCCCGCCCACCGCCACGCTGGGGGCGAGCGGTGACCATGGACCGGGGGAGTGGGTGTGACGCGAGAACCGGGATCCCGTGGGGGTCTGGACGAGCGGGCGGTGTTACTGGCGGCGGGTCTCGCGGATCTGGCGGTGACCACGCTGGGTTCGGGCCTCGGGATCGTACGGGGGCTGCTGAGGAGGTCGGACGCCGCCGAAATGGCGAGCGAGGCCGAGCGGGACCTGGAGGCGCGCGGCCGCCTCGTGCTCGACCGGTACATGTCCCCGCCCCCGGCCCACCTGGAGGTCCTCGCCCGGCACGTCCTCGCGCGACGGACCGGCGACGGTGGCTGAACGCTGGGAGCCGACCGCGTTCAAGGCGCGCGTCGACGAGGTGCTGCGGAGGTGTGCCGCCGAGGAGGCCGACGAACTCACGGCGGTCGACCCGGCCCTCGGCCCGGTGGCCGGGCAGCTGGAGTCGGCGGTCGCGGACGGCAAGCGACTGCGGGCGGCGTTCTGCTACTGGGGCTGGCGCGCGGTGGGGCAGCCCGACAGCGACGCCCTCGTGCGGGCGGCGGCGTCCATGGAGTTGGTGCACGCGGCCGCCGTCGTGCACGACGACCTGATCGACGACAGTCCGCTGCGGCACGGCCGGCCCACCGCGCACATGGCCCTGCGCGGCGCGGTCGCGCATCACCCGCGGCCCGCCGCGGGAGCACGTTCGCTCGCGATGCTGGTCGGCGACCTGCTCATGTCGCTCGCCGGGCAGCTCTTCGTCACCAGCGGCCTGCCCGCCGCCTACCTCGGCCGGGCCCGCCCTCTCTGGGCGGCGCTCGCCCGGGACCTCGTGGCGGGCGAGTCCCTGGAGATCCTGCGTACCGGAGCCGCCCCGGACACGACGGCTTCGCTGAAGGTGATCCGCTACAAGACCGCCAAGTACACCGTCGAACAGCCCCTGTTGATCGGCGGCGCCCTGGCCGGGGCGGGCGGGCGCCTGCGCGAGGGCTACACCGCGTACGGCGTGCCGCTCGGCGAGGCGTTCCAGCTGAGGGACGACCTGCTCGGCCTGTTCGGCGACCCGGAGGCCACCGGAAAGGCCGAGGCCGACGACGTACGGGGACAGCGGCCCACCGCCCTGCTCGCCGAGACCTGGCGGCTCGCCGGCGACGGGGAACGCGCCCGGCTGCGCGACCTGCTCGGCCGCCCCGAACCCGACGGGGACGCCCTGGAGGCCGTCCGCGCGCTGATGCGGCGGCTGAAGGCGCCCGAGCGCGTCGAGACCATGATCGCCGAGCGGGTCGACGAGGCCCTGCGCGCGCTCGACGGGCTGAACCTGCCCGCGGCCCCCGCCGCCGCGCTCACCGCCCTCGCGCACTCGGCCGCGGTCCGCCGTTCCTGACGCAGAACGACCCTGGACAAGGAGCTCTTCCCATGACCCCCACCGAGGCGTCCATGGACGCCCTGCGCCACGTCGGCGACGAACTCGCCGACGCCACGGTCGCCACCCTCTTCGAACGCGGCGAGGTCGGCACGTTCAACACCCTCATGCGGTACGTCTCCACCGCGGGCGCCCCCCTGCCGGACGGGCTGCCCGACGTCGCCCGCGAGTACCTCCACGCCACGAGCACCCCGCCGTCCTGGGTGGACTGGGGGGAGATGGAGAAGGCGCGGCTGTTCTTCATCGACAACAACGTGCACATCTCCACCGCCCTCTCCTTCGCCTCCATGCCCGCCTGCTACCTCGTCCCGCACGTGGCGAAGCTGCTCTCGGCGACGCACGGTCTCAAGTACCCCTCCAAGCGGATGGCGGAGACCGGGCAGTTCACCGTCTACCTGATGCAGCCCGACGCCTTCGAGGCCGGCAGCCGCTTCATCCCCGCCGCGCAGAAGGTCCGCCTGCTGCACGCCTCCATCCGGCACCACCTGAGGCGGGAGGGCCTCTGGGACGTCGGGGCGTCGGGGGTGCCGATCTGTCAGGAGGACATGATCGGCGGGCAGATGTTCTTCTCGATGCTCGTCCTCGACAGCCTGCACCGCCTCGGCATCCACATGTCCTCCGAGGGGGCCGACGCGTACTACTACGCCTGGCGCGTGGTCGGCGCCATGCTGGGCGTCGACCAGGAGGCCGTGCCCAAGACCCTCGACGAGGCCCGCCGCTTCCTCGACCTGTACATGCTCCGCCACATGGGACCGTCCCCCGAGGGCGTCCATCTGACCCGGCAGCTCATCGACCTCTACGAGGAGGTCGTCCCCGGCACCTTCTTCGACCCGATCGTCTCCGCGCTCATCCGCTACCTCGTCGGCGACACCTGCGGCGACTGGCTGGAAGTGCCCCGTACCCCCTGGGACACCGTCGTGAAGTCCGTCCCCCACCTCCTCGGCGTCCTGGAGACCGTCGAGGACCGCTCCCCGCTCGGCGCCTGGGCCCTGGACCGCCTCGGTCACCTCACCACCGTCCTCGAACTGTCCTCCCTCACCCGGGGGCGCGTCATGCACTACGCCATCCCCGAACACCTCAAGAAGGACTACGGCCTCCCCTCCGGCCCCCCGCGCACCCGCCGCTGGACCCCGCCGCCCGCCACGGTCTCCCCGTGACGCCCGCTCCCACCCCCGCTGACCACCGGAAACGTGGGTGAAGAGCACCTCGAACCCCTGGTAGAGTTGTCTCTGTCGCCGCGGGGGAAACCCCGGAACGACAATTGCACCTGGTCCGGGTGGCGGAATGGCAGACGCGCTAGCTTGAGGTGCTAGTGCCCTTTATCGGGCGTGGGGGTTCAAGTCCCCCCTCGGACACAAGAAGAACACCACGTGGTGGTCGGGATCTCCCGGCCACCACGTGGTGTTTCTGCGTGCCGTGACACGACGCGGGGGGCGGAGGCCCGACCGGACGGTCGGACGGAAAATGCTTGGACCGCGAGAGCGTCCGCGCGGGAGACTCCTTTTGCTCACCTTCGGTACGACAACACAGGGTTGGGTATGGGATCACCAGAATCGCGCGAAGGTTCGCCGAGCAAGGGTTCGGTACTCCTCGCGCTTCGCTTCTACGGACGGGAAATGGTCCGCCTTCGCCGGCTGACCACGTCGACGCTGCTCCTGGCGGCGCTCGGCAACATCGGCATCCACTACGTCGCACCACTGGTCGTCGCCAAACTCGTCGGACGGATCGCGGAGGGCGGCACCGGCGGCGTCGGCCCCCTTCTTCCGTACGTCCTGGGCTTCACCGGCGTCCTGCTGCTCGGCGAGGTCCTGTGGCGCGTCTGCTACCACTGCCTGAACCGGGTCGACGCACGCGGCATCGAGCACCTCTACGTCATCGGCATGGACGAACTCTTCGCCAAGGACGCCGCGTTCTTCCACGACAACTTCGCCGGGTCGCTGACCAAACGCGTCGTGACCTTCGCCTCCCGCTTCGAGGAGTTCGTCGACACGCTGACCTTCTCCGTCATGGGCAGCTTCGTGCCGCTCGTGTTCGCCTCGGTGGTGCTGTGGCAGTACGACCCCCTGCTCGTGGTCGGACTCCTGGTCCTCATCGTGCTCACGGGCGCGTGCGTGACCCCGCTGATCAGGCGGCGACAGGTGCTCGTCGCCGAACGCGAACAGGCCATCGCCCGGGTCTCGGGCCACGTCGCCGACAGCCTCACCAACATGGACACGGTCCGGTCCTTCGGCGCCGAGCGGCGCGAGGCCGCCGAGCACCGGTCCCGCGTCGCGGAGTCGCGGCGGCTCACCCTGCGCTCCTGGGACTACGGCAACCTGCGCATCGACACGCTCGTCGCGCCCATGTCCGTCCTGACCAACGTCCTCGGACTCGTCCTCGCCGTCGCCCTCGGCGGCGGGGAGCACGGCGTCGAGGCCGTCATCGTCGCCTTCACGTACTACGCCAACGCCACCCGGATCATGTTCGAGTTCAACCAGATCTACCGGCGCCTGGAAAGCTCGATGACGGAGGCCGCGCAGTTCACCGAACTCCTCCTCGACAAGCCGACCGTCGTCGACCCCGAGCACCCGGAACCCCTCCGGCCCGCCGACGCCGAGGTCCGCTTCGAGAAGGTGACCTTCGCCCACGCGGGCGCGAAGCCGCTCTTCGAGGGCCTCGACCTGGCCGTGCCCAGCGGCGCGAAGGTCGGATTCGTGGGCCGGTCCGGCGGCGGCAAGACCACCCTCACCCGGCTGCTCCTGCGCATGACGGACGTCGACGGCGGCCGGATCACGATCGGCGGCCAGGACATCAGCCGGCTCCGGCAGACCGACCTGCGCAGCATGATCGCGTACGTCCCGCAGGACCCCGCGATGTTCCACCGCACCCTGCGGGAGAACATCGCCTTCGCCCGGCCGGACGCCACCGAGGCCGAGATCCGGCGCGCGGCCGAGGCGGCGCACGTCACGGAGTTCGCGGACGCCCTCCCCGAGGGCTTCGAGACCATGGTCGGCGAGCGGGGCGTCAAGCTGTCCGGCGGCCAGCGCCAGCGGGTCGCCCTCGCCCGGGCGATCCTCCGCGACGCCCCGATCCTGCTGCTCGACGAGGCGACCAGCGCCCTGGACTCCGAGAGCGAGATCCTCGTCCAGGACGCGCTGTGGCGGCTCATGGAGGGGCGGACCGCGTTCGTGGTCGCCCACCGGCTGAGCACGGTGGCCACGATGGACCAGCTCGTCGTCCTCGACCGCGGACGGATCGTCGAGCAGGGCACGCACCAGGAGCTCCTCACCGCCGAGGGCGCCTACGCGAAGCTGTGGCAGCACCAGTCGGGCGGCTTCATCGACGACACCCCCGCGGCGGCCGGCCTGCGGTGACGCGATGACGCGATGACGCGATGACGCGGTGACGCGGTGACGCGATGACGCGGTGACGCGGTGACGTGGGATGTCGGGGGGTTGTCCACAGATTGTCCCGGGCGGGGCCGGGGTGTCGGTGCGGACGGCTAGGCTTCAGAAATGCTCCTTTCCGACGCTCCCGACGCCACCACCGAGATCTCCGACGCCGCCCGGGTGCTGAACCGTGTCTTCGGCTACAGCTCCTTCCGGGGGAAGCAGCAGGAGATCATCGAGCAGGTCGTCGGCGGCGGCGACGCGCTCGTCCTGATGCCGACGGGCGGCGGCAAGTCGCTCTGCTACCAGATCCCGGCGCTGGTCAGAGCAGGTACGGGCGTCGTGATCTCGCCCCTCATCGCCCTGATGCAGGACCAGGTGGACGCGCTCAGGGCGCTGGGGGTGCGGGCCGGCTTCCTGAACTCGACACAGGACCCGTACGAGCGGCAGGCCGTCGAGCAGGCGTTCCTCGCGGACGAGCTGGACCTGCTCTACCTGGCCCCCGAGCGGCTGCGCACCGAGGGCACCCAGCGGCTGCTCGACCGGGGCACGGTGTCGCTCTTCGCGATCGACGAGGCGCACTGCGTCGCCCAGTGGGGCCACGACTTCCGGCCCGACTACCTCGCCCTCTCCATGCTCCACGAGCGGTGGCCGAAGGTGCCGCGGATCGCCCTGACGGCGACGGCCACCGAGGCCACCCACGCCGAGATCGCGAAGCGGCTGGGTCTCGAGGACGCCCGGCACTTCGTCGCAGGCTTCGACCGGCCGAACATCCAGTACCGCATCGTCCCGAAGAACAACCCGCTCAAGCAGCTCCTGGAGCTGATCAGGACCGAGCACGACGGGGACGCGGGCGTCGTCTACTGCCTCTCGCGGGCCTCCGTGGAGAAGACGGCGGCCGCCCTCGTGGAGCACGGCATCGACGCCGTCCCGTACCACGCCGGCATGGACGCCCGGACGCGCGCGGCGAACCAGGCCCGCTTCCTGCGGGAGGACGGGGTCGTCGTCGTGGCGACCATCGCCTTCGGCATGGGCATCGACAAGCCGGACGTGCGCTTCGTGGCCCACCTCGACCTGCCGAAGTCGGTCGAGGGCTACTACCAGGAGACCGGCCGCGCCGGCCGCGACGGGGAGCCGGCCACGGCCTGGCTGGCGTACGGCCTCCAGGACGTCGTCCAGCAGCGCAAGCTCATCGACGGCTCCGAGGGCGACGAGGCGCATCGCCGCTCCCTGGCCATGCACCTGGACGCCATGCTCGCCCTCTGCGAGACGGTCGACTGCCGCCGCGTGCGCCTCCTGGAGTACTTCGGGCAGTCCGGCAAGCCCTGCGGCAACTGCGACGCCTGCCTCACCCCCGGCGAGTCCTGGGACGGGACCGTCGCCGCGCAGAAGCTGCTGTCCACGGTGTGGCGGCTCGCGAAGGAGCGGCGGCAGAAGTTCGGTGCCGGGCAGATCATCGACATCCTCCAGGGCAAGAAGACCGCCAAGGTCATCCAGTTCGACCACGACCAGCTGTCGGTGTTCGGCGTCGGCTCGGACCTGGGCACCGCCGAGTGGCGCGGGGTCGTCCGCCAGCTCCTCGCGCAGCGGCTGCTCGCCGTGGAGGGCGACTACGGGACGCTCGTGCTGACGGAGGACAGCGGGGAGGTCCTCGGCGGACGCCGCCAGGTCCCGATGCGCAAGGAGAAGGCGCCCGCCGCCTCCCGCAAGGAGTCCGGCGGCCGCTCCGGCAAGGGCGCGCGCGTGCCCGTCGACCTGCCCGCGGCCGCCGTGCCGGTCTTCGAGGCCCTCCGCGCCTGGCGGGCCGCGACCGCGCGCGAGCAGGGCGTGCCGGCGTACGTCGTCTTCCACGACGCGACGCTCCGCGAGATCGCGACCCGGCTGCCCGCCACCGTCCAGGAGCTCGGCACCATCGGCGGCGTCGGCGAGGCCAAGCTCACCAAGTACGCGGAGGGGGTCCTCGAGGCCCTGGCGCAGTCCGGGAGCGAGGGAACGGGCGACGCGGGTCCGGACGGGGCCGTCGCATCCCCCGCGCCCGCCGCCCCGGCCGCGCCCGCTTCCGTGCCTTCCGCCCCGGCCGAGCCCGCTTCCGTGCCTTCCGCCCCGGCCGAGCCCGCTTCCGTGCCTTCCGCCCCGACCGCGCCCGCCGCACGCGCCGCGTCCGGCTCCGCGCCGTCGGTGCGCAGGGCAGAGCCGGACGTTCCGCCGTCCTACGACGAGGAGCCGCCGTGGGACGACGAGTTCGAACCGCCGTGGGACGAGGACGAGTAGACCGGGTCGTACCGGTCGCCGGAGGCCGTGTCGGAGACATCCGACACGGCCTCCGGCCGTTCCGCGGCAGGGGAAGGCCTGGTCGGCGGCGGTGCGTTGGACGGGGCCGATGATCATGGTCGCGTCAGAACCTGCGATGATGTGCGGGTCTTCGGCCTTCCGTCCGAACGCCGAGACGCCGTGCCCCATTCATGTGAGGAACCTTCCGCCGATGACGAGCAGCCGGGACCGAATCCTGCGGACGGGTGCGGCCCTCTCCATGACCGCCCTCGCCCTGGCGGGGTGTTCCTCCGGGCAGCCGGCGGGGCACGCGGCGCCGGCCGCCGCCACCGTCACGGTCGGCTCCGCCGCCGACCCGTCGTCCTGGACGCTGCCCATGCAGGCGTACCGTCCCACCGGCGAGCAGGCCCGGACGCTCGCCCGGGCGGAACAGAAGCTGGTCGGCGAGTGCCTCAAGGGGTTCGGGATCCGCTGGAGGCCGGCGCCGGAGCTTCCCCGGATCGGCCCGAAGAACCTGCTCGACTGGCGGTACGGGATCCACGACGCGGGAATGTCCGCGAAGTTCGGCTACCAGGTGGACCCGGCGCAACAGGCCCGCTATGACAAGGCGTTGCGTGCCGCCGACGCGCGGCCGCAGCTCTCCGACGACGCCCAGCTGGTCCTGGGCGGCACCGACGTCCCCGCCGAACTGCTGCAGAAGGTCGGCCCCGAGGCCCGGCGCGGCTTCTACGCGGGACGGAGGATCCCCGAGGGCGGCTGCTTCGGCCAGGCCCGCCGGACCCTGGGCGGTTCGCCGCAGGGCGCCTCCCCCCTCGTACGGCGGCTCACGAGCGACTCGTACCCCGCGTCCATGGAAGACCCGCTGGTGAAGGCGGTGTTCGCGCGCTGGTCCGCCTGTATGAAGGCGAAGGGCTTCACGTATCCGGCGCCCATGGCCGCCAACGACGACCCCCGGTTCCGGCCCCGGCCCGAGGGCGCGTCCCGCGAGGAGATCGACACGGCCCTGGCCGACATCGCCTGCCGCGCCACGCACCACGTCGCGGAGATCTGGCACGAGGCGGAGACCCGGATCCAGCGCGCGTCGATCGCGGGCAACGCGACGGCGCTCGCGGCGGACCGCCGCGCGCTCGACGCGTCCCTCCGCAAGGCGGCGGAGGTCCTGGCCCGCTCCTGACCGTGGGGAGCGGGTGACCCCGCCCGCGCCGACTTCCGCGAGCGGCGGGCATCCTCGCCCCGCGCCTCCCCGCAAGGCGGTGCGGGTTCTCGCCTGCCCCCGGCCCCGCGAGGGGACGTGACCTCCCCGTGCCCGACTCCCGCGAAGCGGGCGACGCCCTCGCCCGGGCCCCGGTCTCGCGGGCGGCGGACACCCTCGCCCGCAACCGACCCCGCAAGGCGGTGGACGTGCCGGCCTGCACCGCCCGGAAGGCGGCGGACGTCCTCGTCCGCCCCTTCCTCATCCGACCTTCCTTCTCTCGATTCCAATCCGACGATCACTCTGGAGATCCCGATGCAGACCTCGACCACCTCGCGGCGCCGCCGCCTCCGTACCGCTCTCGTCGCCGCCGTGATGGGCGCCTCCGCCCTGTCCGGCACGGGCATGGCCCACGCCGAGGGCGACCCCACCGCCTGGATCTCCAGCGACGAGGACACCATCATGTCGATGCAGAAGTGCGCCGGCTCCTCCGAGGAGTTCCGCTTCCGCCTCTACTACAGCCCCAACTACTCGGGCGCCTGGGTCAACATCGGCCACAACATCTACGACATGCTGGCCCTCAAGATGCCGTACACCCCGGCCACGCCGCTCCGCTTCTGCTCCAACACCGGCTCGGGCAGCGGCCAGGTCGCCGGCAACAACGCGGCCTCCGCCTACAACTGGTACGACGGCTACTCCGCCAACGTGTACTACAGCGCCGGCTACAAGGGCGCCTACGACTACGTCGGCAGCCGGTCGGGCGTGTCCACGCTGGTGAACACCCGGAACGACAACCGCTCCATCCAGTTCAGCCAGTCCTGGTAGTCGCTCACTCGGGCTGCGGCGTGAGACGGCGCAGCCCCCTGCGGTCGTAGTAGTGGGTCATGGCGAAACCGAACGCCAGGGCCGCCACCGTGCCGACCGCGATCATGATCCAGCCGCGGGCGAGTCCCGCGTCGGCTCGGGCGTCGAAGTACAGGATGGACCGGACGCCCGAGCTGAGCTGGTGCATCGGCTCGAAGACGCCCAGGAAGCGGTAGAACGCCGGAGTGGCCTCCAGGGGGACCGTCGCCCCCGAGGAGGGGAGGGCCAGCGCGATGAAGACGAACATGGACACGAGCTGGCCGATGCCGCCGAAGGCGGCGTTGATGGCCTGGACGCCCAGGCCGACGGCGACCGTCGCGCAGTAGGAGAAGAGCCACAGCATCGGGATGTGGTCGGCGTCCATGCCCAGGATCGCGATCGTCGCGATCATGACGAGCGTGGTGGTCAGGAGCGAGATCCCGGCGGTCATCACCATCTTCAGGACGAGCGTCTGCGTGCGGCTGACGGGGACGGTCGGCCGGCGGGTGTGCCAGGGCCCGATCTCGCTGTCGGCGTAGCCCAGCGCGGTGTCGGCGCCGGCGTTGACGAGGTTGCCGCCGATGAAGCCGCCCAGGACCAGCAGCAGCGTGTAGTAGAACGCGGTCAGGCCGAGCCCGCTGTGCCGGCCGATCGGATGGCCGACGCGGGTGACGACCGCGACGGGGTCGGCGAGGAGCACCCGCGTGGTCGGTACGGCGCTGGTGGCCGCGAGCTGTTTGCCGATGGCCAGTGAGGCCTGGTGTGCCGCGCCCTGGTTGATCTGGGACGCCAGGGACGAACCCAGGCTGCCGAGGCCGGGGTTGGTGAGCACGGTCAGCGTCGGGCGGGTCGTCGCCCGGTTCGTGGTCAGGGCCGCGACGGAGGCGGTGAAGTCCGCCGGGACGACCAGGGCGCCGAAGACCTTGCCCGAGGCCAGCGCCTCCTGGGCCTCCGCCGCGTCGAGGCGGCGCCAGTCGATGCTGGTCTTCGAGGAACCGGCCGCGGCGACGGTGTCGGTGATCTGCTTGCCCAGGTTCTCCTGCTGTCCGGGCAGCGGGCGGCCCTGGTCCTCGTCGACCAGGGCGATGGGCAGCCGGTCCAGGTGGTCGCTCGGGTTGAGGATGCCCCCCATGTAGAGGAGCGACAGGAGCAGCGACACCAGGGCGCACAGGATGGTCGGTACGAGCCACAGCTTGGCGTGCCGCAGGAGCGCGGAGGCGCGGACCTGGGGGCCGTGGGCCGGGTCCGGTGCCGCGGCCGGGGTGTTCGGGGGGATCGCGGAGGTCATGGGGCCATCGTCGGCGGACGGAGCCGCGATCCGGGCATTTCGGGCGTCCGTACGGGGTGGGCGTGTCGGGCGGCCGCGTCCGCTCTCCGATTGCGGACCCGTCGGCGCCGGGTTTGAGTGGGGGCGACCCCTTTCGCGCCCTCATCCAGTGGGGAAGACCCCCCTCCGCGCTTTCAGGAGCAGTCATGTCGATGGCGTTCGGTTCGTCCTTCGGTTCGTCGGAT
The DNA here is from genome assembly GCF_014203895.1 of Streptomyces nymphaeiformis. Taxonomy (GTDB): domain Bacteria; phylum Actinomycetota; class Actinomycetes; order Streptomycetales; family Streptomycetaceae; genus Streptomyces; species Streptomyces nymphaeiformis. The sequence continues at coordinate 421,839 of NZ_JACHJY010000008.1, forward strand.
CCGTTCAGTGACCTGTTCAACCGGTTCTTCGGGATGTCGCCGGCCTCGTCGCCGCCCGCGGTGCAGCGCGTGCCCATCGGGCGGCTGCTGACCGAGTCCTCCCACGAACTGCTGAACACGGCCGCGCGCAAGGCCGACGAGGACGGCAGCTCCGACCTCGACACCGAACACCTCCTGTGGGCCGCGACCCAGGTCGAGCCGACCCGCGGGCTCCTCTCCCAGGGCGGCGTGAACCCCGACAAGATCGCCGACCAGCTCGCCGAGGTGCTTCCCCGGGAGTCCGCCGAACCGTCCGCCGAGCCCGGACTCACCCCGGCGGCCAAGCGGACCCTCGCCAGGGCCCACGCCTACTCGCAGGCGGCCGGCGTCTCGTACATCGGCCCCGAGCACATCCTCAGCGCCCTCCTCGGCGACGCCGACTCCGGCGCCTCCCGCTTCCTGCGGGCCGAGGACCTGGACGTGCAGAAGCTGCGCGGCCTCACCGACCAGGCGGCCCGCCCGGAGCCGCGCGGCGCCCCCGCCGCCGCGAAGGAGCCGGCCACGACCCTCGACGAGTACGGCAGGGACCTGACCGAGGAGGCCAGGTCGGGCAGGCTCGACCCCGTCGTCGGCCGGGCCGAGGAGATCGAGCAGACCATCGAGATCCTCTCCCGGCGCTCCAAGAACAACCCCGTGCTCATCGGCGAGCCCGGCGTCGGCAAGACCGCCATCGTGGAGGGCCTCGCCCAGCGGATCGTCGCGGACGAGGTCCCCGACACCCTCAAGGGCAAGCGGGTCGTCTCCCTCGACCTGTCCGGCATGGTGGCGGGAGCGCAGTACCGGGGACAGTTCGAGGAACGCCTCAAGAAGGTCATCGAGGACGTCCAGAAGGCCGAAGGGGAGATCATCCTCTTCATCGACGAGCTGCACACGGTCGTCGGCGCCGGCGCCACCGGCGAGGGCGCGATGGACGCGGGCAACATGCTGAAGCCCGCCCTCGCGCGCGGCGAACTGCACGTCGTGGGCGCCACCACCATCGACGAGTACCGCAAGCACATCGAGAAGGACGCCGCCCTCGAACGCCGCTTCCAGCCCGTCCTGATCCCGGAGCCCACCGTCGAGGAGACCGTGCAGATCCTCGAAGGACTCAGGGACGCGTACGAGGCCCACCACCAGGTCCGCTTCGCCGACGGCGCCCTCGCCGCCGCGGCCGAGCTCTCCGACCGCTACATCAGCGACCGCTTCCTGCCCGACAAGGCCATCGACCTGATGGACCAGGCCGGCGCGCGGGTACGGCTCCGCAGCGGCGGCCGCTCCACCGAGGTCGTGAGCCGCGAGGACAAGCTCGCGAAACTGCGGCGCGAGAAGGACCAGGCCGTCGCCCGCGAGGACTTCGAGCGGGCCAAGGAGCTCAAGGACCGGATCGCGGAGGCCGAGGGCGAGCTCGCCGGGATCGAGGAGCGCCGCGAGGGCGTCGTCTCGGTCACGGCCGCCGACATCGCCGACATCGTCTCCCGCCGTACCGGCATCCCCGTCTCCCAGCTCACCGCCAGCGAGAAGGAGAAGCTCCTCAAGCTGGAGCAGGAGATGCACGCCCGGATCGTCGGCCAGGACGAGGCGGTCACCGCCGTCTCCGAGGCCGTGCGCCGCAACCGGGCCGGCATGGGCGACCCCGACCGGCCCGTCGGCTCCTTCCTCTTCCTCGGCCCCACCGGCGTCGGCAAGACCGAACTCGCCAAGACCCTCGCCGAGCTGCTCTTCGGCGCCGAGGACCGCATGATCCGGTTCGACATGAGCGAGTTCCAGGAGAAGCACACGGTCGCCCGGCTCGTCGGCGCCCCTCCCGGATACGTCGGCTACGAGGAGGCCGGCCAGCTCACCGAGAAGGTCCGCCGCCAGCCGTACAGCGTCGTGCTCTTCGACGAGATCGAGAAGGGGCACCCCGACGTCTTCAACACCCTCCTCCAGATCCTCGACGACGGGCGCCTCACGGACGGCCAGGGCCGCACGGTCGACTTCCGCCACTGCGTCGTCATCATGACGTCCAACATCGGCGCCCACCGCATCCTCGCCCACGAGGGCGACGCGGCCGAGCTCAAGGACGAGCTGATGGAGGACCTGCGGGGCCGCTTCCTGCCCGAGTTCCTCAACCGGATCGACGACATCATCGTCTTCCACAGCCTCACCGAGGACGACCTGTCGGAGATCGTCGACCACCTCCTCGACCGGAGCAAGCACCGCGTCCGCTCCCAGGGCATGACCCTGGAGGTCACCGAGGCGGCGAAGAAGCTGCTCGTCGCCCACGGCTACCAGCCGGCGTTCGGCGCCCGGCCGCTGCGCCGCACGATCCAGACGGAGCTCGACAACCGCGTCGCCACCCTGCTCCTCGGCGGCGAGGCCGACCCCGGCGACACGATCGTCGCGGACGTCATCGACGACTCGCTGCACTGCACGGTCCGCAAGCCGGAGGGGGCGGAGAGCGCCGCCGCCGCGGCCTGAACCACCGGGCAGGACCCCGGAGGCTCCGTGCCCTCGTCTCACCGAGGTACGGAGTCTCCCGGGAGCCGGTCCAGGACGGCGGCGACGTCGGTGCGGCCCGCGACCTCACGGAGCGCGCGGGCGAGGACGGGCTCGGGCTCCCGGACGACCGTCACCAGGCCCATCGGCACCGCCCGGGCCGGCTCGGTCATCGGGACCGCCCGCATGCCGTGCGGCACCCCGAAGACGTGCAGCCAGGTGTGCGGCACGATGCTCGTCCAGCCGCCGGTCCGCACGTGCGCGAAGAGCGCCGCCACCGAGTCGGTCTCGACCCGGGGCGAGGGCCGCACCCCCGCCTCGGCGAACACCTCGTCGAGCACCTGACGCCCCTGCATGGACCCGGTCAGCAGACAGAGCGGCAGCCGCGCGGCCTCCGCCCAGGTCGCCGCCGTCCGGTGCGCGGGGGCGTCGGCGGCGCCGGTGAGCAGCACGTACCGCTCCTCGTACAGCGGCACCGCCCGGAAGTTCTCCGCGAGCCCCTTGTGCAGGTACGTCACTCCGGCGTCGAGCTCGAAGTCCCGCAGCTGCCGCAGGACGTCCTCCGACCGGAGGTCCGCCGCCACCTCCACGTTCACCAGCGGATGCGCCAGGCAGAACGGCGCCGTCAGCTGGGCGACCGCGCCGGACGCGGTCGGCACCGAGCCGATCCTCAGCCGGCCGCTCAGACCCGTCCGCAGGGCGCCGACCTCGCTCTTCAGCGCGTCACGGTCGGCGAGCAGCCGCTGCGCCCACACCACGATGCGCTCGCCCTCGGGCGTGAGGCCCTCGTACCGGCGGCCGCGCTGGACCAGCGGGACGCCCAGCTCGTCCTCCAGCTTCCTGACGGCCTCCGAGAGCGCGGGCTGGGATACGTGACAGGCCTGGGCGGCGCGGGCGAAATGACGCTCCCGGGAGAGGGCGACCAGGTACTCGAGTTGACGGAACAGCACGTCACGGGTCTACCCGACCGCCCGCCGCGACGCCAGTCGGCCCCGCCGTCACCCCGCGGCGGGGGTACGGGCCGGCTCCAGGCGGACCACGACGCCCTTGGACGTCGGGCAGTTGCTGACGTCGGCGACGCTGTCCAGCGGCACCAGGACGTTCGTCTCCGGGTAGTAGGCCGCCGCCGACCCCCGGCTCGCGGGGTACGCGACCACCCGGAAGCCCTCCGCGCGCCGCTCCCGCTCGTCGTGCCAGACGCTCACCAGGTCCACGAGCTGGCGGTCGGCGAGGCCGAGGGCGTCGAGGTCGGCCGGGTTGACGAGGACGACCCGGCGGGCGTCGTGGATGCCCCGGTAGCGGTCGTTCGGCGCGTACCAGACGGTGTTCCACTGGTCGTGCGAGCGCAGTGTCTGCAGCAGCAGGTGCCCCTCGGGGACGTGCGGCATCGTGAACGCGTTGCACGTGAAGACGGCCTTGCCGCCCGGCGTGGGGAAGACCCCGGAGTTCACCGGATTGGGCAGGTGGAAGCCGCCCGGCCGGGCCACGCGCGCGTTGAAGTCCTCGAAGCCGGGCACGACCCGCGAGATCCGGTCCCGGACGGTGCCGTAGTCCCGCTCGAACTCCTCCCACGGGACGGCCGGCTCCTCGCCGAGCGTCCGGCGGGCGAGACGCGCCACGATCGCGACCTCGCTGAGCAGGTCCGGCGAGGCGGGCGGCAGCTTGCCCCGGGAGGCGTGGACGTCGCTCATGGAGTCCTCGACCGTGACGAACTGCTCGACCCCGCCCTGCACGTCCCGGTCGCTGCGGCCGAGCGTGGGCAGGATCAGCGCGGTCTCGCCGCAGACCGTGTGGGAGCGGTTGAGCTTGGTGGAGACGTGCGCGGTGAGCCGGCACCCCCGCATCGCCTCCTCGGTGACCGCGCTGTCGGGGGTGGCCCGCACGAAGTTGCCGGCGACACCCAGGAAGACCTTCGCGCGGCCCTCGTGCATGGCCCGGATGCCGTTCACCGCGTCCAGACCGTGGTGGGCGGGCGGGGTGAAGCCGAACTCCCGTCCCAGGGCGTCGAGGAACCTCTGCGGCATCCGCTCCCACACGCCCATCGTGCGGTCGCCCTGCACGTTGCTGTGACCCCGCACCGGGCACACGCCCGCGCCGGGCCTGCCGATGTTGCCGCGGGCGAGGAGGAAGTTGACGACCTCGCGGATCGTGGGGACCCCGTGCTTGTGCTGCGTGAGGCCCATCGCCCAGCACACGATGATCCGCTCACTGCGCAGGACCCGTTCGAAGACCTCCTGGATCTCCTCGCGGGACAGCCCGGTCGCCGTCAGGACGTCCTCCCAGGAGACCTTCCGCGCGTGCTCGGCGAAGGCGGGGAAACCGGTGGTGTTCCGCTCGATGAAGCCGCGGTCGAGGACGGTGCCGGGAGCGGCGTCCTCGGCCTCCACGAGCAGCCGGTTCAGGGCCTGGAAGAGGGCGAGGTCGCCGCCGGCGCGGATGTGCAGGAACTGGTCGGCGATCGCCGTGCCGCGGCCGATGATCCCGCGCGCCTTCTGCGGGTGCTTGAAGCGCATGAGCCCGGCCTCGGGAAGCGTGTTGACGGCCACGACCTGCCCGCCGTTGCGCTTGGTCTCCTCCAGGGCCGACAGCATCCGGGGATGGTTGGTGCCAGGGTTCTGCCCCACGACGAAGACCAGGTCCGAGTGGTGGATGTCGTCCAGGGAGACGCTGCCCTTCCCGATGCCGAGCGTCTCCGACAGCGCGGAACCGCTGGACTCGTGGCACATGTTGGAGCAGTCCGGCAGATTGTTCGTGCCGTACGCGCGCGCGAAGAGCTGGAGGAGGAACGCGGCCTCGTTGTTCAGCCGGCCCGAGACGTAGAAGAGGGCCTCGTCGGGGGAGTCGAGCGCCGTGAGCTCGTCGGCGAGCAGCCCGAGCGCCTCGTCCCAGCCGATCGGCTCGTAGTGCGTCGCACCGGGCCGCTTCACCATCGGCTCGGTGAGCCGGCCCTGCTGGTTGAGCCAGTAGTCCGACATTCCGTCGAGCTCCGCGATCGAGTGCGCGCGGAAGAATTCCCTCGTGACGCGGCGCGAGGTGGCCTCGTCGTTGATGTGCTTCGCGCCGTTCTCGCAGTACTCGTTCCTGTGCCGCTCGCCCGGCGCCGGCTCCGGCCAGGCGCAGCCCGGGCAGTCGATGCCCTCGGGCTGGTTGATGGTGAGGAGCGTGAGCGCGGTGCGCCGCGGGGACGTCTGGCGCAGGGAGTACTCCAGCGCGTGCGTCACGGCGGGGAGCCCCGTCGCCCAGGTCTTCGGCGGGGTGACCTTCAGGTCGTCGACCGGGTCCTCGATGCCGCTCATGCTCTGGTCCGCCTCGTTTCTCGCGCCTGGCCGGATTCACGCCGCAGAGCAGATTCGACCCGTTGCGGAGCGAAGTCAAAGAGATGTTTTCGATGAGCTGATAGGTGCGACCTATGAGCCCTTTTCCGGCAGGTCGAAAAGACCGGTGGATCACGTCATCGGAATTGCCTCTTTGACTTGCGAAACGAATTCGCCGAGGGTGATCGGGTCATGCACAAACGCCTCGGTCGCGCCCTCTCCCCGAGAGGCGCGCTCGCCCTGCAGAGCGTGGACGGAGCCCTGTCCTTCGCCCTGCGCGCCGCGCTCGCCATGGCGCTGCCCGCGCTGCCGCTGGCGCTCGCCGGGCGGGCCGACCTCGCCGTCTCCACGATGCTGGGGTCCTTCACCACCACCTTTGGCCGCAATCTGCCGTACGCGCGCCGGGCCCGGGTGCTCGCCGTCGTCGCCGTGGCGATGACCGCGTGCGTGGGCTGCGGCGCGGCGCTCGCCGCCTGGGCCCAGCCCCGGAACGGGGGAGCGGGCGCCGCCGTCACGGTCGCGGCCACGGCCCTGGTCGCCGGGCTCGCGAAGCTCGCCTGCGACGCGGCCCGGCTCAGCGGGCTCGGCGCGGTGCTGCTGCTGTTCTCCTTCGCGGTGGCCGCCAACGGGGCGTCGACCCCCGCCGACGTCCTGCCGCAGGCCGGTTTGGCCGCCTGCGGCGCGGCCGTCGCCTGGGTCCTCGCGGTGGCGGGCGGGCTCCTGCACCCGGACCGCCCGCAACGGCTCGCCGTCGCCGCCGCGCTGCGCGAGCTCGCGGACCTGTGGGAGGCCGGCGGAACCGGTCCCGTACGGCACCGGGCCACAGCCGCCGTGCTCCAGGCGTACCGCACGCTCGGCGTCCTGCCTCCCTCGGGTGCCGACCGGCACGGCCGCGACGACACCTGCGTCCGTCTCGCCGACCTCTCCTGGTCGCTGCTCGTCGGCTCCGCCCGCCGCCCACCGAGCGACCCGGCCCGCTTGGCCCGCAACCTGCGCCGCCAGGTCCGGGTACTGGTCAGCCGCCGCCGACGGCCCCCGCGGCTCCTGCCGGAACTGGCCCTCCCGGTCCTGATCGCCCAGGCCGGCATGCCGGCCCGCCCGGACGGGTCTTCAGGATCGCCCACCGCCCCGACCGGGCGGCACGCACCCGGCACCGGGGCCTCTGGGACTGCTGCCGGGTCGCGTGACGCCACGACCGGGCCGCCCGGGGCTGCTGCCGGGTCGCCCGACGCCACGACCGGGCCGCCCAGGGCTGCTGCCGGGTCGCGTGACGCCACGACCGGGCCGCCCGGGGCTGCTGCCGGGTCGCCCGACGCCACGACCGGGCCGCCCGGGGCCGCTGCCAGGTCGCGTGACGCCACGACCGGGGCACCCAGGGCTGCCGCCGGGTCGCCCGACGCCACGACCGGGCCGCCCAGGGCTGCCGCCGGGTCGCCCGACGCCACCACCGGGTCCCCCAGGGCTGCCGCCGGGTCGCCCGACGCCACCACCGGACACCCCGACCCCACCACCAGCGCCTCCGCGCCCGCCCCCGGCCCAGTCGACCCCACCACCCTCCGCGCCACCGAGCTCCGCGCCGCCGTCCTCGTGGCAGGGCCCGCCCACGGCCGCGCGGCCGTTCTTCTCGTGCCCGCGCTGCGGATGGTCCTCGGCACCGGTCTCGCGGGCGGGGCCGCGCTCCTCCTCGGGCTCGGGCACGGCTACTGGGCGGCGATCTCCGCCGCCGCCGTTCTCCACTCGGTCAACGTGCGGACGGCGGCCCAGCGGGCCGTCCAGCGCACCCTCGGCACCGTCGCGGGCCTCCTGCTCGCCCTCGGTGTCCTCGCCCTGGGCCCCGGGCCGGTGGTGCTGGTCCTGGTGATCGTGCTCTTCGAGTTCCTCCTGGAGTACGTCGTCGCCCGCAACTACGGCCTCGGCGTCGTCTTCCTCACCCCGCTGGCGCTGCTCCTCACCGATCTGGCCGCGCCCGCACCGGCCGGGGCCCTCGTGCGGGACCGGGCGCTGAGCAGCGCGCTGGGCGTCGTCGTCGGGCTCGGCTGCGCGCTGCTGGTGGTCCACGACCGGGCGGCGGTACGGGCGGAGCGCGCGCTCGCGGCCTGCGCGGGGGCCTCGGAGCAGGCCGAACGGGCCCTGGAGGAAGGGGCCGTGGCGTCGTTCCCGCTCGTGCAGGCGCGGCTCGCGGCGGCCGCCGTGGAGCTGCGGGAGGCCGACGACGCGGCGGCGGGCGAGCTCTGGCCGGCCGAGATCGACCCCACCGAGCTCGCCGCCGCCGAACGCCGTGCGTACCTCCTCCTGGACCGGCTGGTCCGCCAGGAGTGACGGAGCGTCAGGAAGCTGGCTCGATCGTCACCTTGACGTGCTTCATGATCGGCTGATCGCTCTGGGTGCTGTAGTCGCCGAGCGCGCACAGCACGTTCATCTCCGGCATGTAGCCGGCCGCGCAGCCGCGCGGGATGTCGTACGGGACGGCGAGGTAGCCGTTGAGATGCCGCCGGCTGCCGTCCTTCGCGGTGCTCGTGATGTCGACGGCGCCCATGTCGGCGATCCCGCGCTCGCGCATGTCCGCCCGGTTCATGAAGACCAGCGTGCGGAGGTTCCTGATGCCCCGGTAGCGGTCGTTGTCGGAGTAGATCGTGGTGTTCCACTGGTCGTGGGAGCGCATGGTGCCGAGCGCCAGGGTGCCGGGCGCGGGCACCACGTCGGGCAGCTCGGCGGCGGAGAACTCGGCGCGCCCGGACGGGGTGAGGAAGACCAGCTCGCGGGCGGGCTGCTTGATGCGGAAGCCGAGCGGCAGCCGTACGCGCCGGTTGAAGTCCTCGAAGCCGTCGAGCGCGCGGGCCATGGTGTCCCGGATGCGGTCGTAGTCCTCGACGTACCACTCCCACGGCGTCGCGCTGTCGGGCAGCGCGGCGCGCGCCATGCCGGCGACGATCGCCGGCTCGGAGAGCAGGTGCGGCGAGGCGGGCTTCTTCATGCCGACGGACAGGTGCACCATGCTCATCGAGTCCTCGACCGAGGTGCTCTGGATCCCCTTGCGCTGGTGGTCCTTCTCGGTCCGGCCGAGGCAGGGGAGGATGAGGGCCTGCCGCCCGTGCACGATGTGGCTGCGGTTCAGCTTGGTGCTGACCTGGACGGTGAGCTCGCAGTTGCGCAGCGCCGCGTAGGTGTACGGGGTGTCGGGAGCGGCGAGCGCGAAGTTGCCGCCCATGCCGACGAAGACGCTGATCCCGCCGTCGTGCATGGCCTTGACGCTCGCGACGGTGTCCTTGCCGTGGGCGCGGGGCGGCTGGATCCCGCAGACCTCGGCGAGCCGGTCCAGGAACTCCTCGCTCGGGCGGTGGTCGATGCCGCAGGTGCGGTTGCCCTGGACGTTGCTGTGGCCGCGCACGGGGGAGGGGCCCGCGCCCTCCCGGCCGAGGTTGCCGCGGAGCAGCAGCAGGTTCACGATCTCCCGGACGGTGTCGACGCCGTGCTCGTGCTGGGTGATGCCGAGGCACCAGCTGACGATGGAGCGGTCGGCCTCGCCGTACACGCGCGCGGCCCTGAGGATGTCGTCGCGGCTCAGCCCCGACTGCCGTTCGAGCTCCTCCCACGGGGTGGCCTCGCACAGCGCCCGGTACTCCTCGAAGCCGGACGTGTGTCGCTCGATGAACTCCCGGTCCAGGGCCTTCGGGTCCGTCGACGCCTGCTCCAGGATCGCCTTCGCCATGCCCCGTACGAGCGCCATGTCGCCGCCGATGCGCGGCTGGAGGTTGAGCGTGCTGGTCTTCGTCGTCTTGAACAGCGCCATGTCCGTGAAGTCGTGCGGGACGATCGTGCGGGTGGCGGCGGCCTCGACGAGCGGGTTGACGTGCACGATCTGCGCGCCGCGGTGATGGGCCTCGGCGAGGGCGGTCAGCATCCGGGGCGCGTTCGAGGCGGCGTTGACGCCGAAGATGAACAGCGCGTCGGCGGTCTCCCAGTCCTGGAGGTCGACGGTGCCCTTTCCGGTGCCCAGGGAGGCCTGGAGGGCGCGACCGCTGGCCTCGTGGCACATGTTGGAGCAGTCGGGCAGGTTGTTGGTGCCCAGCTCGCGGGCCATCAGCTGGTACAGGAACGTGGCCTCGTTGCCGAGCCGGCCCGAGGTGTAGAACGCGGCCCGGTTCGGGTCGTCGAGGCCGCGCAGGGTGCGGCCGACGAGCGCGAAGGCGTCCTTCCAGCTGATCGGGACGTAGTGGTCCGACTCGGGGTCGTAGACCATCGGCTCGGTGAGGCGGCCCTCGTTCTCCAGGTCGTAGTCGCTCCACCCGGCGAGCTCGGTCACCGAGTGGGCGGCGAAGAACTCGCGCCCGACCCGCTTGCGGGTCATCTCCCAGGTGACGTGTTTGATGCCGTTCTCGCAGATGTCCAGGTGGAGGCCCTTGGTGTCGTCGGGCCAGGCGCAGCCGGGACAGTCGAAGCCGGTGTTCTCGTGGTTCATCCGCATGATGGCGCGCGGCCCGTCGACCAGCGCGCCCTCGCGCACCAGGAAGTTCGTCACGCTCTTCGCGGCGCCCCAGCCGGCGGCCGGATGGTGGTACGGACGGAATTCCGGATCGCCCTCGGGGGCCGGTCCCACCCGGTGTCCGAGGGGCTCCCGCTCGTCCCGGGCCGTGCTCTCGTCCTGGTCGGTGCTCAAGGCGCCTCATCCTCTCGCCCTGCGGACGCATGGGCATGATGGACAGAAGGACCCCCTGGGCAGGCTAAGCCCGCCACCCCGCGCCCGCCACCCGCGCCCGCTGAGCGGCCGCCGGGCTGCGTACCGGATCATGCGCACCTACGCTGGCTCTGTCCCTTTCCTCTACATTCCGGTCATCTCTCGTGGGAGCGTCATGGTCGTACCCCAGCCCGTCGTCGCCCCGCCCGCCCGGGCGGCCGTCTTCCTGGTGGCCACCGTCAACCCGGGCGGCGAGAGCGCGGTGCGGGAGGCGCTCCGGGACCTGTCGGGACTGACCCGTTCGGTGGCGTTCCGGCACCCCGACGCCGGGCTCACCTGCGTCGCCGGCATCGGCTCCACGGGCTGGGACCGGCTCGTCGGCGGCCCCCGCCCCCGCGAGCTGCACCCCTTCCCGACCCTGCGGGGCCCCCGCCACCGAGCCCCGGCCACCCCCGGCGACCTGCTCTTCCACCTGCGGGCCCGGCGCCTGGACCTCTGCTTCGAGCTGGCCCGGCACATCGTGGCCGCCCTGGGCGCGGCGGTGACCGTCGTCGACGAGGTGCACGGCTTCGCGTACTTCGACGACCGCGACCTGCTCGGCTTCGTCGACGGCAGCGAGAACCCCGACGGCACGACGGCCGCCGACGCGGTCCACATCGGCGACGAGGACCCGGACTTCCGCGGCGGCAGCTACGTCGTCGTCCAGAAGTACGTGCACGACATGCCGGCCTGGGACGCGCTCACCGTCGAGCAGCAGGAGCACGTCATCGGGCGCGGCAAGGGGTCCAACATCGAGCTGCCCGACGACGTCAAACCGGCGGACTCGCACGTCGCGCTGAACACGGTCACCGACGAGAACGGCGTCCAGCAGCAGATCTTCCGCGCCAACATGCCGTTCGGCCAGGTCGGCACCGGCGAGTTCGGCACCTACTTCATCGGCTACGCGCGGACGCCCGCCGTGACCGAGCGGATGCTCCGCAACATGTTCCTCGGCGATCCCCCCGGCACCACGGACCGCATCCTCGACTTCTCCCGGGCCGTCACCGGCGGCCTCTTCTTCGTGCCGAGCGCCGGCCTCCTCGACGACCTCCCCGCCCCCTCGGCCGCCGCGATCCCCGGGACGACCCTCGGCATCGGCAGCCTGAAAGGAGCCCTCGCCCCATGACGTCCCCCGAGTCCACCAGCAACCTCCACCGCGAACTCGCCCCGATCACCGCCGCCGCGTGGGCCGAGATCGAGGAGGAGGCCCGCCGCACCTTCCGGCGCAACGTCGCGGGCCGCCGTGTCGTCGACGTCCCCGACCCGGCGGGACCGGAGCTCTCGGCCGTCGGTACGGGGCACCTGACCGACCTGGCGGAGCCCGCGCCCGGCGTCACGGCACGGCTGCGCGAGGCACGGCCGCTCGTCGAGGTCCGGGTGCCGTTCACCGTCGACCGGGCCGCCGTCGACGACGTCGAGCGCGGCTCGAAGGACTCCGACTGGCAGCCCGTCAAGGACGCGGCCCGCGCGCTCGCGCTCATCGAGGACCGCATGGTCTTCGAGGGGTACGAGGCCGCCGGCGTCGAGGGCCTGCGCGCCCGCAGCTCGAACCCGCCGGTGCGGCTGCCGACCGAACCCCGCGACTACCCCGACGCGGTCAGCCGGGCCCTCACCGCCCTGCGGCTCGCCGGCGTCGACGGTCCGTACGCGCTGCTGCTCGGCGCCGACCAGTACCGGGCGGTTAGCGAGACCTCCGACCACGGCTACCCGATCGCCGCCCACCTCGCCCGGATGCTCGACGGCTCCCCGATCTGGGCGCCCGCCCTCGACGGCGGATTCGTCCTCTCCACCCGCGGCGGCGACTTCGAACTGCGCCTCGGCCAGGACGTGGCGATCGGCTACACCGCGCACGACGCGACCAGTGTGCAGCTGTACCTCCAGGAGACCCTGACCTTCCTGGCCTACACGGACGAGGCCGTCGTCGTCCTGGAGCCCTGAACCGTGGACCGACGCCTGTCCGGCGCCGTGCCCCGGCTCGTCGCGTCGGCGTTCGGCGGCGCGGCGGCCGGCGCGTCCGTGGCGGCACTGACCCACGCGCCGCTGGGCGTCCTCGCCGGCATCGCTGCCGCAGAGACCCTCTTCGTCGTCACCGGCTGGATCGTCCTGTGGCCCATGGACGCCGCCACGACCCACCACAACGTCCGGCGCGAGGAGTTCCGGCCCGTGGTCGAGGAACTCGTCGTCGTCGCGACCTCCCTGTGCGGGCTCGTCGGCATCGTGGTGCTGCTGCTGGTCGGCCGCACCGACCTCAGCCACGCGGCGGCGGCGACGGCGCTCTGCGGCGTCTTCATGGCCTGGGCGGCGCTCCACCTCATGTACGCCACGAGGTACGCGTACCTCTACTACGCCCTGAAGCCCGGCGGCGGGATCGACTTCAACTCCCCGTCCCCGCCGAAGTACAGCGACTTCCTCTACTTCAGCTTCAACCTCGGCATGACCTACCAGGTCTCCGACACGAACGTCTCCAGTGCCACGGTCCGGTCGATCGTCCTGCGGCACTGCCTGCTGTCGTACGTCTTCGGGGCGAGCATCCTGGCCACCACCATCAACCTCGTCACCGGGATCGTCACCGGCTGACCGGGGCGGGTCTCAGCGCCACCACGGCTCGCGTACGTAGCGGCTCTCCTCGCTCACGCACCCGAGGCCGTTGGAGATCTGCTCCGAGTCGAGGTTCCAGCCGACCACGCCGTCGCCCTCGCGGCTCAGCTCGATCAGCCGGTCGCTCCCGGTCCGGGTGCCGTCCGTGACCCGGCACTCGACGATCCCCGTCCACGCCTGCCCGTCGAGTGCCGACGCGAACGCCAGGAACGGCAGCACGACCACCGTCAGGGACAGGGCCGCCCACTGCTCCGCCCCGGCGGCCCTGCGCAGCCAGACGGGCGGCCGGTAGCCGGGATCGCCGTGCCCGGCGCCGTCCTGCTCGCGGTGCTGGTGCGGCCGGCGGCGTCCCGTGCGGTACTCCACGACCACGCCCTGGCGCAGCGCGAAGGCCCCGAGCCCGGTGGCGAGTCCCCACCACGGGCCGAAGAAGCAGGCGTCGATGATCCCCACGGCGATCGGGTTGACGAGCGTGAGCGCCGCCCGCCGCAGGGTCCCCGCCGGTCCGCCGCCGAGGGGGACCGCGCCGCGCGCGGCGAACAGGGCGAAGACCACCCGGGAGACGACGACGGCGAGGACGGACCCGAGGAGCGGGTCCGTGATGACCATGCCGACGAGGACGTCCGGCCAGTTCGCCGGCTCCATCCCGACCAGCACGTCACGGACGGCGTCACCGCCGCCGACCGTGTACGCCAGCTTCGTGACCGGCACGGCGAGGGCCAGCGCGAGCAGGACGGTGTGCCCGGGGCCGCCCTTGCGGTCGGCCTTCCTGAGTTGTTGCTCCCCCACCGCCGTCAGCCGAGCGAGAGCACGACCGCGGTCGTCCGGCCCTCGGGCGTGTCGTACGTGACGGTGTCACCGGCCCGGTGGCCGAGCAGAGCCCGGCCGAGCGGGCTGTCGGCGGTGACCAGCGTCGCGTCGAGGGCGTTCGCGAGCTCGCCGATGTGGAGGGTCGACTCGGTGCCGTCCTCGAACCGCACGGTCACGCTGCTGCCGACACCGACCGCGTCGGTGGACGGAGCCCCTGCGACGGACGCCTCCTCGAGCCGCCCCTCGATCTCGGTGATACGGGTGTCGAGGCGGTCGAGGTCGTCGCCGCGCTGCAACTCGTCGGCCTCGTCGGCCCGGTCGCCGACCTCGTCGCCACCGCCGTCCCGCAGGGTGGCGGCGACGGCCTCGCGTTCGACGCGCAGACCGGCGAGCTCGCGTTCGAGCTCCTCCCGGCCTGCGGCGCTGATGGGCTCGGGTCCACCGGTCATTGCTGCTCCCGATTCTGCGGCGGCACGGACGACTGCCGGGGGATCATTCAGGACGAAACGGAGATTAACAGGCAGGTGGTCGTGGGGCGGAAGGACGCGCGTCAGCTTCCGCTCGGACTCGGCTTGGGCTCCGTCACCGGGATGTCGAAGACGTGGTCCGGGGTCACGATGCGGGTGATGGCCTGGCCGAAGAGCGTGCTGGGCTCGTTGTTGTCGTGCAGGACGTCCGTGTTGAGGAGGACCACCAGCGTGGCCTTCGCCTCCGGCAGGTAGACCGTGAGCGACTCGTAGCCCGGCAGGGAGCCGTTGTGGCCGATCCAGCCCTGGATGTCGAAGATGCCGAGGCCGTAACCGGCGCCGGGGACGCCCGAGGGGTACGTGTGCAGCCGCTCGGCCTGCGTCTTCGGCGTCAGCAGGGTGCCGGTCGCCACGACACGGGCCCAGGTGCGGAGGTCCTGGAGGTCGGAGATCATCGCACCGGCCGCCCAGCCCCAGGACGGGTTCCAGTCGGTGGAGTCCTCCAGCTTCCCCGAGGCGGTCTGCTCGGTGTAGCCGTGGGCGTGCGGGCTCGGGAACGCGGCGTCCGTCGGGAACACCGTGTGGGGCAGGCCGGCCAGCTCGACGACGTTCTTCTGGATGAACTCGTGCAGCGGAGTCCCGCTGACCTTCTCCACGACGAGACCGAGCAGGATCAGGTTCGTGTTGCAGTAGTCGAACTCGGCGCCCGGCTGGAACTGGATCGGGTGCTTGAAGGAGTAGGCGAGCAGCTCCTGCGGGGTGAAGGGCCGGTACGGATCGGACGTGAGGGCCTTGTAGAAGCCTTCGTCCGCCGAGTAGTTGAAGAGACCGCTGCGCATGGACGCCAGGTTGCGCAGGGTGATCTTGTCGCCGTTCGGCACGCCGTCGACGTACTTCGAGATCGGGTCGTCCAGGCCCACCTTGCCCTGGTCGACCAGTTCGAGCAGGGCGGTCACCGTGAAGGTCTTGGTCTCGCTGCCGATCCGCATGTAGAGCCCGGGGTCCATGGGCTCTCCCGTGGCCTTGTCGGCGATGCCGAAGGAGCGGATGTACGTCCCCTTGCCGGGAGCGGAGAGGGCGACGCTGACACCCGGGACACCGGTCTCCTTCATCACGTCCTGGATCGCCCGGTCCAGGCGCGCGGCGACGGCCGGGGTGAGTTCCGGGAAGTTCGCGTCCGCCGAGGGCGAGGGCGCCGCCGCCACCAGGGCGGCGGGGCCGGGGGGTTCGGCCGCGAAGGCCGCACCCGCGCCGACGGGGACGACGAGGACGCCCACGGCCGCGAGGGCCGCGCAGACGCGTCGGTTCCGGGTGTGCGAGCACCTCACGGCGGGCCTCCTGCCGGCCGGGGACAACACTCCACCTCCAGGCTAGGTCGGCGCGGACGCCCTCGCATCGCGGCCCGGTCCGTCTGTTAGGTTGCGGATCTCTGACCCCGGGTCGAGAGGGAGAAGCGCACGATGGCCGTCATCCACCACACCACCATGCAGCCCACCAAGCTGGAGCTGCTCGCCTCGTGGCTGCCCACCCGTGCCTGGTACGCCGGCGGGGCCGAGGAGCCCCGCCCCGCGAAGACGGGCGGCTTCCGGCTCGACGACCCGGCCGGCGAGGTGGGCATCGAGTTCATGGCGGTCACCGACGGCGCCGGTCCCGACGCGGTCACCTACCTGGTCCCGATGACCTACCGCGGCGAGCCCTTGGAGGGCGCCGGGCACGCCCTCATCGGCACCTCCGAGCACGGTGTCCTCGGCACGCGCTGGATCTACGACGGCGTCCACGACCCGGTGCTCGTCGCCGAGTTGTACGCCCTGCTCGCCGGCCGGGCCGAGGCGCAGGCCCAGTCCGTCGACAGCACGCCCGACCCCACCGTCGCCGCCTCGCTCGCTCCCGCCGGGACCGGGGCGGAGCTCGTAGGGGTCACGGACGGCCCCGACCACACCGACGTGGTGGTACGGGAGACCGGCGCGGCCGCGCCGCTGACGCTCCGGGTGCGGCGCGTCCTGCGCCCCGGCGAGGACGGCGGCCCCGGCCGCGGCCGGGTCACGGCCGAGTGGCGTCTCGCCGACGGCACCACCGCCCGCGGCGCGTACGCCGTCGCCCTCGCCGAGTAGGGCCCGCTCAGACCCAGTTGACCTCCGCCTTCTCAAGCAGCGGGTCCTCCACGAGCTCCCACAGCGGGACGGCGAAGTTCCCCGTGCGGTAGCGGCCCCCGAAGTGCAGCCCGAGGACCCGGTGGTCCGCGAGGTCGAACACCGGGGAGCCGCTGTTGCCGCCGAGCGTCGAGCAGTCGTGCTTCATCACCAGACCGCCCGGGGTGAACTCGGTGGCCGTGCCCGGCTGGAGCCGCTTCACGTTGTAGACGTCCATGAAGATCCGGCGCATCGACTCGGGCTCGTTGCGCCGGCCGTCCCAGGCCGGGTAGCCGATCACGTACACCGGGCGGCCCGGCAGGCTCGCGGGCGCGTCCGCCGCGACCGCGAGCGGCGTCGGCAGGCCGTCCCCGGACGCGGGCTCGACCCGGAGCAGGGCCATGTCGACGTCCGGGTGGATGCCGATGACGTCGGTGATCTCGTACGGCACCGAGGGCCCGGGGGGTCCGCCCTCGGCGGGCAGCTCCTCCGCCGGGTCGACCCGCGCCGACATCCCGAACTCCAGAGCCCAGCGTTCGTCCTCGAAGCGGCTGAACTCCGCCGCCACGTGACGGTTCGTCATCACGGTGCGCGGGCCCACCAGGAACGCCGTGCCGATCCAGTCGAGGCTGGGGTGCCCGGTGACCTCGACCCGGCCGACCCGCAGGAGCGACTCGCGGATCGCGGGCCGCTGCGGCTCCAGGACCGCCCACTCGTCGTGCTGCGGGGCGAAGTCCTGGCGCTGCACCAGGATGGCGGGCCGGCCCTCCAGGAGGACGATCGCCTCCACGCCGAAGGTCTCGTCCCCGTCGAGCTCGTCCTCGCGGTGCGCGGCCAGCTTCTCCAGGCCGCTGACCCCGGCCTCCAGGACGCGGGCCCGCTCGTCACGGGCGAAGCGGGAGATCTCGGCGGCCGGTGCCGCGTCGGCGGGCAGTTCGAGCGCCGACTCGGCGATCTCCGCCTCCAGTTCCGCGCGCACCCGCGCGGCGACCTCCCGCAGATCGTCGAAGATCCGCTCGGCGCCGGTCGCCACCGGCGACACGCTCCGTGGTCCGTTCGGCATGGTCGCTCACCTCGGCTTCGCGTTCGGTTCCCCCCGGGCCGGCCGCCCGGACTGGGACGCCATGATCTCCGCGTACAACTCGGGCCGGAACTCCCGGAGATGGGCCAGGATGCCGCTCATCTGGGTGCCCACGTTCACGAACCGCGTCCGGGCGCCCTGGAACTCGACCTCGTCCACCTTCCGCGTCCCCCGGTGCAGCCCCACGACCGTCCAGTCGTCGAGGCAGACCGGGGAGCCGGAGGAACCGCCCCGGGTGTCGGTGAAGTACAGGATGTCGTGCTCGTCCGCCCGGTAGACCAGGTTGTTGCGGAGGGCGACCCGCTTCGGCAGTCCGCCCGGGTGCTGGATGATGTTGACCGGGACGCGCTGCCGCTCGCGGACGAGCAGCGGCCTGGTGGAGATCCGGAGCGTCGGCCGCTCCTCCTGGTCGGCGGAGAGCCGCACGATGGCGTAGTCGAGCGTCGCGTCCCAGGCCGCGAGCTCACCCGCCGTCGCCTCCGGCGCGGCCGCCGCGTTCTCGACGAAGTCGAAGCGGGATCGGGACATCAGCGCCTGGAGCCGCAGGTCCGTGTCGCTCACGTACGGCCGGACGCCCGCCTCCCACGAACGGGCCATCACCACGTGGTGGTTGGTGATCAGCAGCCCGGGGGCGATCATCCAGCCGGTGCCTCCGTGCGGGTACGCCGGCAGGAGCGGCTCCCCCGACTCGTACGGCGGGATCCGCAGCAGCGCCACGGAGGCGCCGGCCCGGATGCCGCCGTGCAGGAACTCGTACGGCACGGTGTCGTCCTGGAGGACGATCTCCTCCTTCATCTCCCCGGGCATCATCTCCGCCGGAAGCTCCGCCTCGCCCGTGATCGCCCGGGCCACGGTGTCCAGGGCGCCCTGGAGGACGGCGCGCGGGCCCGGCTCGTGGGTCTGCTCGAGCGCGTTGTGCAGCCAGATCTCCAGCGGCACCAGACCGTCGAGGAGGCGCTCGACCTGGTTCATCGCGTCCAGGTCGGCGTGCGTCTGCTCCAGGGGGTCGTCGAGGGGTTCGAGCTCGGCCGTGAAGTAGCCGGGGATGCCCTTGAGCAGCGCCTGGCGCAGGCTCCGGTCGGCGAGCCCCGCCTCCATGGCGGCGTTGCGCACCCGGACCAGCTCCGGCTGCGGCAGGAACGGCACCTTCCGGAGCGCCGCCCCGGCGGCGGTCGGCGGCGGTCGGGTCCACAGGCCGGTCCCTCCCGGCCGGGAACGGGTCCACCGGCCGGTGCCTCCTCGGCGGGGCCGCGCACCGGTGCGTCCCCGCCGGACGTGGAGCCGGAGTCTCCGCTCCGCGCCGTCCCCCTCGTCGGCCGCTGCCGGTGGAGGCGCACCGGGCCCCGGCTCCGCGCCGTACCCGTCACGGAGGTCCTCTCCGGGCGGAGGCGGCGGGGGAGTGCCGGCGCCGCGCGGGGCCGGGCCCGCGTCCATCGCGGAGGCCACCCCGAGCAGCAGGTCCCCGCTGCCGTCCCGGAGCGTGAGCGCCTGCCGGGCGACGCTGTCGAGGGTGCCGCGCCGCCGCGCCTCCCGCAGGTCCCGCTCGATCCGCTCCAGGTCCGGGCGGTCCCCGCCCGGGGAGCCCTCCGATCCGGCGGCGGACTCCAGGATGCGGGTCAGCGGCACGCGCAGGCCCGGCTGGTCCGTGAGGGCGGCGTCGATCCAGCGGGCCAGCTCGGTGACCACCGTCTCCTCGTCCACCGGAAGTCCCACGAGCCGCAGCGTGTGCTCCAGGAGCCGGGGGTCCGCCCGGTACGCCGCGGCCGCCGCCGTACGGGCCAGCGAGGGCTGCCGGGCCAGGTCCGCGTCCGGCATCCCCCGCAGCGTCCGGGCAAGGCGTTCCTCCGCCGGGGCGGCGTCGACGTCCGCGAGCGCCGCGAGACGCGACCGGGCGACGAGCACCCCCAGCGACTCGTGGCGCAGGCCGAGCCCCGAGGCGATCTCCTCCGCCTCCTGGAGGTCACGGTCCGCCTCCGCGAACGCGCCGGAGTCCTGGGCGAGCCGCGCCGACAGCTGGAGCAGTTCGAGCTGCGTCTCCGCGCAGCCCGCCTCCTCCGCCCGGTCCACGGCCCGCTGGGCACCCTCGCGGGCCTCCGCGGTCCGCCCGGAGCGGGCGAGGGTCTCGGCGAGCAGCGCGTGCAGCCTGCTGCACGGCGTCCACGGCCGCCGCTCCGAGAGCCGCTGGCCCGCTGCCTCCACGTACCCCTGGGTGAGCAGGTCCTCGACCTCGCGGGCCGCGATCAGCTCCCAGTCCTCCTGGTCGGCCTCGGTCATGATCTGGTCGGGCACGTGGCCGCCGATCCTGCCGAGGAGGAACGCCGCCGAGCGGTGCGACATCTCCCGGTGCGCCGAGCCGCCCAGGTAGGGGGCGACGCCCGGCTCCCAACGGGCCTCCACCGTACGGGGGTTCTCGCCGAGCCGGAGCCGGTGGTAGATCTCCTCGGCGCGGTCCCGCGGCCCCTCGCGGGCCGCGTAGTACGCGACGGCCCGCCGGTCCACGGCCCGCATCAGATCGGTCCGCGCACTGTCCGAGAGGCGCAGCATGATGGCCCGCAGATCGTCGCGGTGCCGGATGGCCTCCGGTCCCGCCGACTCCATCAGGTCGGCCCGGGAGGTGAGCAGACCGTAGAGCCGCCGGGCCTCCCCGGCACTGTCGACGACGAGCCCCGCCGGCCCGGCGAGGACCTCCCGGATCAGGTCGGGGGTGATGAAGCGGAGGGCGAGACCCGCCTGCACGAGGGCCCGGACGTCGTCCTCCGCGATGTGGTTGAGCAGTCGGTCGTACAGCGTGCCCTGGATCAGCATCTGGTCGACCTGACGGTCGAAGTAGCGGCGCCGGGAGGGCAGTCCGCGCAGCAGCTCGCCGAGCGAGGGGGAGTCGGCGCCGATGGCGACCGCCGTCCGGGCCGCCAGCTTGAGGCTCAGCGGATGGCCGCCGATCCGGTCGACGAGGTCCTCGGCGAGCTGCTCGTCGGCCACCCCGGAGGACAACAGCAGGTCCACGGAGGCCTCGTGGTCCAGCTCGGTCAGCTCCATCGTGCGCGGGGTCAGGACCCTGGCCGGATGGTCGATCGGCGCGCGCCCGCAGACGACGAACCGCAGTCGCGAGTAGGCCGCCCGCAGGGCCGTCCAGACGGCCCACATGCGGGCCATGACGGGGGAGCCCCGGTACTGCGCCTCCTCGAAGGAGTCGACGACCACGAGCAGCGGCGGGCGCTGCTCGCCGGGCGCGGGACGGACGGCCTCGGCGACCAGGGACGCGGCCCGGTGGGCGAGCTCCTGCTCGCGGGCGCTGGCCCGGGCGTGGAAGTCGGAGGAGTAGTCGCGGCCGAGCGTCGCCCGGGTGCCGGCCAGCTGGGAGAGCTCGTCGAGCTCGTTGCGTTCGGCGCGCTGGAGCGCCGCCGTCCGCTCGCACTCGTCGGCGAGCTCCTCGAACGCGGCGCGGTGGGACGGGTGGTGGACGCCGAGCTGCCGGGCCGTCTCCGCGATCACGGTGGCGGGTTCGTGGACGGAGAGCGTGGGGCGCGCGAAGTCGATGTGGGCGAAGGGGAACGCGCCGGGTCCCGCGGCGGCGAGCGCGTCGATGAGGAACTTGGCGAGCAGGGTGCTCTTGCCGATGCCGCCGACGCCGTGGATCAGGACGGGCGGCTCCGCCGGCTCCTCGGGCAGCGCCAGGTACGCGTGCAGGGCGTCGAGCTCGGCGGTGCGGCCGTGGAAGGTGCCCCGGACGAGCCGGCGCATCGGCTGGAGCAGCCGGGCCTGCTCCAGGCGGTGCTGCACCTCGTCGACCTCGGGCAGCCCGGTCACTCCCGGCACCCGGCTCAGCCAGAGCGTGGCCTGGAGGGAGTCGGAGAGCACCTCGACCTCGTCCCGGCCGGCCTCCGGCGGCGGCAGACCCGCGCCCGTGAGCAGGGCGAGCGCGGTGCGTTCCGGTCCGGGGCCCTCGGGCCGCAGGCCGATGTTGGCCCGTAGGGCGTCACGCGCGGCACCGGGGCCCGCGAGGCCCGCCAGGGCCGCGTCCCGTACCTCGGGCTTGAGCACCCACACCGTGGCCCCGGGCGCCGGCAGGGCCGTGCAGTCGTCGACGAGCTCCAGGACGGCCCGCCCGGTGGCCTGCTCCTCGCCGGGGAGCCGCAGCCCCGCGGGGTCGAACTCCCGGAGCAGGCAGGCGGCCTCGCGGTAGGAGCGGCGCAGATCGGGCAGCGCGGCGGCGGGGGCGGCGAGGCTGGTGCGCAGCGCGTCGCGCAGCACGTGACCGGCCTCGCCCGGCGGCGGAGACGTCGGCGGCAGCGCCCGGTGGAGCCGTACGACGTCCTCCACGGCCGTGCACAGGCGTCGCATGTGACTGTCGCCGTTCGACGGGGACTCGACGGCCCGGAGCACCTCGGCCACGGCCGTCTCCGTCAGCTCTCCGACGGTCGCCTCCTGTCCGGCGGGGACGGTGTCGGCGAAGAACTCCCGGAAGAACACGCGGAGATCGCCCTCGTCGGCGAGGCGGGTCGTGTCGCGGCACTCGTTCTTGCGGATCTCGTACGGGAGCTGCCGCATCGTCGTCGCGTAGCCGAGCAGGACCAGGCGCGGCACGGTGTCGGCGCGGACCGGGGTGTGCTCGTAGATCGCCCGCGCCAGGACGCCGATGCAGTCCCACACGTCCGAGTGCGGGTCGAGCCGGTCGCAGTCGTCGAGGACCAGCCAGAAGCGCTCCTCGGCGGCGGTCGCCCGGGCGACGATCCGGTGCGCCACGTCCTCGAAACAGGGCAGTGGATCGTTCAACCGTGTCGGGTTCAACGGAAGCCGGTCCTCCTCGGGACCGGCCACGAAGGCCGAGAGCCGATCCATCAGCCGCGCCGCCGTCGACGTCCGGGAGAGCGTGACCCGGACCGGCCGGAAGTCGCAGTGCTGGCCGAGGTGGCGGATCAGCTCGTACGTGTAGGAGCGGCCGCTGTCCGGCGGCCCGTCGACCACGAGGACCGTCTGCTCCGGGTCGGCCAGGAAGCCCCGGAGCTTCTCGCGCAGCTCGCTCCGGTCCAGGAACACCTCCGTGCCGTGCTTCAGGAGCGTGCTGAGGAACGGGTCCCCGGGCGAACGGCGCAGCCGCTCGTCCTCCCGCAGCCGGGTCAGCAGGTTCCGGGCCTCCGCGCCCTGCTCGAAGCCGTGCGGGTCGTCGATGGCGGCCAGCGCGTCGAGACCGGCGAGCACGGAGAGCAGCCGGCGCTGGTGGGCGATGTCCCGGCGGGCCGCGGCGACCACGAGCAGGGCGTTCCGGTCGGGGTCCGGGGTGAGCGGCAGGTCCTCGACGAAGTCGGCCGGAAGGCCCGCGCGCAGTAGCCGACCGCGTGGCTCGGGGGTGTCGAGGAGGTGGTCCCGCACCCAGCTGGCGACGAGCCCCCACTCCGTCTCGGTGAGCGGCATACCGCACCTGCCCGGCGCTCTGCGCGCAGCGCCGGTCGCTCCGGCGCCGGACCTGACGAGATCAGTCGTGACCGGACGTGACCGGTCGAGGCCAGACGAACTGGCTGATCCCTCTCATCGTTTCACCGGCCGGGAACGGTCGCAATCGCTGCCCCGGGGCCCGCCGGGGTCACGGGTGCAGCACCATGTCCGCGTACGACTCCAGGCGCCGCCAGCGCTCCTCCGGAGCACGGAACACCGGCATCACGTCCACGTCCGGCAGCGGACCGAACTCCAGTTCCGTGATCTCCGCGACGTCCGAGACCGGCACCTGGTACGTCCGGAACGGGCCCAGCGGCGGCGGCGCACCGGCCGTCGCCCCGGCGAGGGCCCGCTCCGCGTCCCGACTCAGGTCGGGGCTCTGGTCGAGGACGTACGCGGCGGCGGCGAGCGCCCCGTCCTGGATGAACGCGGCCACCTTCCAGAACCGCATCGGCACCTGGAGCCCCCGGTAGGGCGGATCGGAGTCCTGGAGCACCGGGCCCGTGAGGACCGCGAGCTTCCGGTCGTACTCGGCGGCGTGGTCGAGCAGATAGTTCTCCAGGCCCTGCCAGAGCTCCCTGCCCTGGTTGAAGACGTCGGCCTGGGGCGCGGCGTTGGTGAAGTGGAAGGTGTCCGTATTGGCCAGGGAGGCCACGGCCGGGGCGCCCCAGACCGGGTCGAGCCGGCGGACCAGATGGCCCCGGTCGAGGCTGTTGTTCCGGTAGATCTCCTCGCCGGCCTGCTGCTCCTCCGGCAGCCGGGGATCGAACTCCCAGACGTCCTCCCGGGGCACGTCCTCCAGGAGCTGACCCCCCTCGATGCAGACCGCGGTCGACGCCGCGAGCCGCCGGTCGGGCCGGAAGACCACGGTGAAGTGGGTGTACGGCAGGATCACCGTCTCGACCGTGTTCCGGACCGGGAGTGCCAGCGGCACGACGGGGCCGAGGAAGGTCTCGTCGTAGCCGGTCCGGCCGGCGAGGGCGGCACGGCGGGCACCGGGCGAGGCGGGAGGGGACGGAGGGCCGGAGGAGAGCGGGGGATCGGAGGAGAGCGGGGGATCGGAAGGATTCATACGATGTAAGTACCGCGTGGAGGGGGTCGCGCTCGGCACGGGACCGCAGGCCACTCGATCAGCCGCCCCGGCGTCCCCGGGAGACCGGCCGCCCGGCATCCCGGGCCCCCGGCCGTCCCCCGCCCCGGCATCCCTCCCTTCCGCACCAGGAGGCACCCCATGGCCACCGGACTCTCCCTGCACGTCGGACTGAACCAGGTCGACCCCGCCCGGTACGAGGGCTGGGACGGCACCCTGAACGCCTGCGAGAACGACGCCCACGACATGGCGCGGCTGGCCAGGACCGCGGGCTTCGAAGCCACCACCCTGCTCACCCCGGACGGCACGACCGCCAACATCACCTCCGTGCTCCACGAGGCCGCCGCCCGGCTGGTCGCGGGCGACATCCTGCTCTTCACCTACTCGGGCCACGGCGGCCAGGTCCCCGACGTCACCGGCTCCGACGACGAACCCGACGCACTCGACGAGACCCTCGTCCTCTACGACCGCCAGTTCCTCGACGACGAGGTGGCGCAGGCCTTCCGCGCCTTCGCCGACGACGTACGGATCGTCGCCCTCCTCGACTGCTGCCACAGCGGCAGCAGCATCGAACTCCCCGGCGGAGGCCCGGACGAGAGCACGGGCCGCTACATGCCGGAGCCGCGGCAGCGGCAGCTCTACGAGCGCGACCGGCCCTATCTCGAAGAGCTCCAGCGGACCCTGGCGAAGGACGCCCCCGCCGACGGGAGGGGACACGACGCGCTGCTCGTCTCGGCCTGCCAGGACAACCAGGTCGCCTCCGACGGCGACGTCAACGGCGCCTTCACCGGGGCCCTGCTCCAGGTGTGGGACGAGGGCTCGTTCCGGGGCGACTACCGCACCTTCCACCGGCACATCCAGCACCGGCTGCCCCCGAGCCAGAGCCCGAACCTCTACGTGACCGGCACGCCGTCGCCGGACTTCCTGAACCAGCGGCCGTTCACCGTCTGAGCGGACCGAGGCCCGAAAACAACAGAGGCAAGGAGGGAAGACCTCTCCTTGCCACTCTCAAGGTATAGCGCACAGGGGGCCTTGCGGCAAGGCCCCCTTCCTGACGCAGAATCTCCGCTCGAAGCAAGGAACTGCGGAAACGGGGCGTACTGAATGTTTGACGTGATCGTGGTCGGCGGCGGACCGACCGGCCTGATGCTCGCGAGCGAACTGCGGCTGCACGACGTGCGCGTGGTCGTCCTGGAGAGGCTCGCCGAGCCGACGAAGGAGTCCCGGGGGCAGGGCCTGCACGCCCGCAGCGTCGAGATGATGGACCAGCGGGGCCTCCTGGAGCGGTTCACCGCGGTCAGCGAGAGGTTCTCGGTCGGCGGCCTCTACGGCGGCGTGATGAAGCCGTGGCCCGAGCGGCTCGACACGGCCCACCCGTACGGCCTCGCCACCCCGCAGCCGGTCACCGAGCGGCTGCTGAACGAGCGCGCCCTCGAACTCGGCACGGAGATCCGGCGCGGCACCGAAGTGGTCGGCGTCGCACAGGACGAGGACGGCGTGACCGTCACCCTCGCGGACGGCACCGAGCTGCGCTCGCGCTACCTCGCGGCGTGCGACGGCGGCCGCAGCACGGTCCGCAAGCTGCTCGGCGTGGCCTTCCCCGGCGAGCCCGCCACCGTCGAGACGCTCCTCGGCGACATGGAGGCGACCGCCGACGAGGAGACGATCGCCGCCGCCGTCGCGGAGGTCCAGAAGACCCAGCTGCGGTTCGGCCTCAAGGCCCTCGGGGACGGCACGTACCGCGTCATCGTGCCCGCCGACGGGGTGGCCGAGGACCGCACGGTCGCGCCGACCCTCGACGACTTCAAGACCCGGCTGCGGGCCTTCGCCGGCACCGACTTCGGCGTCCACTCGCCGCGCTGGCTGTCCCGCTTCGGCGACGCCACCCGGCAGGCCGAGCACTACCGGGTCGGCCGGGTGTTCCTGGCCGGCGACGCGGCCCACGTCCACCCGCCGACCGGCGGCCAGGGCCTCAACCTCGGCATCCAGGACGCGTTCAACCTCGGCTGGAAGCTGGCCGCCGCGGTCGCCGGCTGGGCGCCCGAGGGGCTGCTCGACACGTACGAGTCCGAAAGGCACCCGGTCGGGGCCCGCGTGGTGGAGAACACCCGCGCGCAGATGACGCTGCTCGGCACCGACCCCGGGGCGACGGCGCTGCGCAAGCTCCTCTCGGAGCTGATGGAGTTCGAGGAGGTCAACCGGTACGTGACCGGCCTGATCACCGCCGTCGACGTCCGCTACGACCTCGGCGAGGGCCACGAACTCCTCGGCCGGCGGCTGCGGGACCTGACGCTGAAGCGGGGACGGCTGTACGAGCTGACGCACGGCGGCCGCGGTCTGCTGCTGGACCAGACGGGCCGGCTCTCGGCGGAGGGCTGGGCGGACCGCGTCGACCACGTCGTCGACGTCAGTGAGGAACTGGACGCCCCCGCCGTACTGCTGAGGCCGGACGGCCACGTCGTCTGGGTGGGCGAGGACCAGGAGAACCTGGCCGGCGTCCTGCGGGAGTGGTTCGGCACGCCCACGGCCTGATGGTGTGCGTTGCCCCGGAGGGGCGGGGTCCGGTCGGCCGGGACCCCGCCCCTCCGGGCGCTTCGGCGCGGGCCTGTCGTGTGCTGGGCCTCGGGGGGTGCGGGGTGTCCGGACCCGGCCGGAGGGGGCGGTCGTGCGGGTGCCGGGCGGGACGGCTGCCGGGGGCGGCGTACCGTCACACGTCAGGGGCGCAGGGCCGTGGCCAGTTGGGCGCGGGAGCGGACGTCGAGTTTCTGGTAGATGCGGGTCAGGCGGGCCTCGACCGTCTTCACGCTCAGGTACAGCTTCGCCGCCGCCTCCTGGTTGCTCGCGCCCTGGCCCACCAGACGGGCCAGGCGCAGTTCCGCCTCCGTCAGGGAGGAGAGGGCGGGCACCGACTCCTCGACCCCGGCACCGGGTCCCGCGCCCTCGCCCGCCGGTGTCTCGCTCGCCAGGGCCAGCCACGGGGCCGCCCCGGCCCGCTCGAACACCGACGCCGCCTCGTGCAGGGCGGTCTGCGCCGCCGACCGGCGCCGGCGGCGGCGCTCGACCCGGGCCAGGGCGATCAGTGCCCGCCCCCGCTCAAGGGGCAGCCCGGCCCGGCCGAAGCTCTCGGCCGTACGGGTGAGCAGCTCGGCCGCCTCGTCGGTCCGCCCCTCCGCCGCCAGGCACAGGGCGTACGCCCGGTCGCAGCCGAGCAGGACCGTGGACCGGCCCAGGCGCTCCGCCACCGGCCTGACCTCCGCCAGGAGCGCCAGGGCCTCGTCGCCCGCGTCCTGGGCGAGCAGAGCCTCGGCCAGCTCCTCGTGCCAGCGCAGCATCGAGGGGTCCACCGTCGACTGGGCGCGCTCGTCGGCCTGGACCCGCCGCAGGGTCTCCAGGGCGGTGGCGATGTCACCGGTGATCAGCTGGACCCGACCGAGCGCGTACCGGCTGCGGGAGAGGAAGACGCGGTCGCCCTCCTCCTCCGAGGCCTGCACACTGCGGCGGGCGTAGCTCGCGGCGCGCGCGAAGCTGCCGCCGGCCGTCTCCGCGAGCGCGAGCGTGTACCAGGCGGGGCCGGGGGAGAGGCCCGCCTCCAGGGTGAGCGCGAGGGACTGCCCCGCGTGCGACAGCGCGGCCGCGCAGGCGCCCCGGCGGGACTCGATCGCGGCCAGCGTGGAGAACAGCTCGATCGTGTCCTCCACCGAGCCGCGCCGCTGGACCAGCGGAAGCAGCGCGTTCAGCTCGTCGCGCGCGTCCGTGAGCCGGTCGTCGAACAGGGCGTGACGGATCGTCAGGATCTGGGCGGCGTTGCGGATGCCGAGCGGACGCTCGGCCAGCTCGAGCCCGCGCGCCTGCGCGAGCACGGCCTCGGCGTCCGGCGAGCCGAGGGCCCGCTCCATCCGCGCCTGCACGGTCAGCGCCTGCGCCGCGAGCCGGGGATCGCCCATCGAGGCGGCCAGCGCGGCCGACTCGACCGCCGCCGTCCGCGAGCGCTCCGGATCGCCGTCCGCGAGCACGTACTTGACGGCCAGTCGCAGCTGCACGGCGGCCCGCAGGGCGGTGTCCCCCTCGGAGTCCTCCATGGCGTGGACGTACATCTCGTCGAGGCCGGTGAGCCCCTGGCCGGCCGTGTCGAGCACGGCGAGTCGCGCCCTGACCCGGTCGGACGGCACCGCGTCGCGGGCGAGCAGATCGGTGGCGGCCCGCATCGCGAGGTCGGCGCGGGCGGCGCGGGCGGCCTCCTCGGCGGCGTCGACGAGCCGCGCGATCCGCCGCGTCCCGTGCCGGCCGGGCGTCGACTCGGCGGCGAGCAGGGCGAGTTCGGCGGCGAGCGCGCTGTTCCCGCGCCGCCGGGCCAGGTCCGCGGCGGCCGCGACCTCGGCGGCCAGCTCCTCGTCCGGCCGCTCGGTCGCGAGGGCCCGGTGCCGTACGGCCTCGACGGGGTCGTCCACGACCTCCGCGAGCGCGGCGTGCCCGGCGCTCCGCTCGGCCCAGCAGGCGTCGTGCACAAGGGTCGAGGGCAGCAGCCCGGCGGTGAAGGTCACCGAGCCGTCCTCGGACAGCGACACCAGATCGGCCCGCTCGGCGGCGGCGAGGTCAGCCTCCGCGGTGGGCCGCCCGGCGCGGCGGACCAGCGTGGCCGAGGGGCGCAGCGCGAGTGCGGCGAGCAGCAGCGTCTCGCGTACGGCGGGCGGCGCGGCGCCCAGGAGCTGGCGGGCGAGGTCGCGGGCGCGCCCGGACAGCGTCAGCGCCTCGGCGTGGTGCACGGGGGTCCGCGCGTCGGCGAGGGAGCGGCCCACCGCGAGCGCGAGCCGCGGATTGCCGCCGCTGGCGCGGTGGATGCGGCCGGCCATCCGGGAGGGCAGTCGGTGGTGGATGAGGAGTTCGGCGATCTCGTCGGCGTGCAGCGGCGGGACGCGCAGCACGTCCGCCTCGGAGGGCACCCACAGGTGCGCGGCGTGCGGGTCCTCGGCACGGTGGCCCTCGCGGTACGGCTCGTGGGCCTCCGCGTACGGCTCCGGGGTCTCCACCGCCACCACCCGCAGCGAGGGCGGGGCCAGATGGAGGGCGAACCGCAGCAGGTCCGCGCTGTCCGCGTCGATGTGCTGCACCCCGTCGACGACGAGCAGCACCGGGCCGCGGCAGGTCAGGGCGCGCAGGATCCGGGCGATGCCGAGGCGCAGCGCGATCGGGTCCCAGCCGCCGGCGTCGATCGGCGCCTCGCGGCAGAGCATGGCGACGGCCGTGCGCTGGGGGCCCGGCAGCTGGTCGAAGACGCCGGAGGAGAAGATCCCGGAGTCGAGCACGCCCGCGGTGAGGATCCCGGAGGTGAGCGCGCCGGGGGCTGCGGCCCCGTACGGCTCGGTGGTCGGGTCGGTTCCGGCCGCATGCGCCTCGGCGGCGGGGACGGTGCGGGCGGGCGGTTCGGGACGGCTCGTGCCGAGCCCCGGCCAGGTGACCGTCGCCGCCACGGAGGCCACGAGCGCGGCGGCGGCCGCCCCCGGTATCTCGCGGTCGGACGGCAGGGTCGCGAGCCACAGCACGGTCTCGCCGCGCGCCTCCGCGCGGGCCGCCTCGGCGAGCGCGACCTCGGTCTTGCCGACGCCCGCGGGCCCGGTCAGCAGCGCGCGGCCACGGGCGTGGAGGGCGCGTTCCAGTCGGGTGAGGAGCTCCCCCCGGCCCACCGGGGCAGGGCTCTGCGGAGCTGTCGTCACTGTCCACCACCTCCGGCCCCTCGGGGCCCGGCCCATGAACCCCGTGCGCAGAGGATACGGAGCCCACGGGCACAGTCCAGGCCTTGTGTCCGGCATACGGACAGGGGGCCCGGTGCGGGCGCGCTCCCACGGTGCTCCCACAACGCCAGAACGCGCCAGTGGTGTAGACCACGGGCGCGTCGCTGACCAGCAATGATGCTGTTGTGGGGGGTGGTTCAGAGGTGGTGCGGGCGGAGCGTCAGAAGGTGAGGCTCCAAGAGTCGATGTAGCCGGTGTCACCCGAGGCCACATCGCGGACCTGGAGCTTCCAGGTGCCGTTGGCGACCTCGCTCGACGCGTCGACCGTGTAGGTGGCCAGGACGTTGTCGGCGCTGTCCGAGGAGGACGAGGCCTTCAGGTTGCGCACCGTGCCGTCGGGGGCGACCAGGTCGACGACCAGGTCTCCGCGCCAGGTGTGCTTGATGTCCACCGCGACCTTGAGGGTGGCGGGCGCGTTGCCGGTGAGGCCGGTGACGGCGATCGAGGACGACACGGTGGTGTTGTCGGGGATCGCCACGTCCGTCGCGTTGGTGAAGACGGTGCCGGACGGCGGGGTGGTGTTGAGGACCGCGTTCACGGACTTCGCGGCGTCGGCGATGCCGGTGCCGCAGCCGCCGGTGCAGGTGCCGGGCAGCGGGCGGGCGTTGGCCTTGATCGTCGACTCGATGTCGGCCGGGGTGAGCGTGCTCTTGGCCGACTTCAGGAGGGCGGCGAGACCGGCGATGTGCGGCGCGGCCATCGAGGTGCCCTGGTAGGGCTTGTACGTCTCGGTCGACTGGGTCGTCAGGCCCGAGTTCAGCGTCGAGTAGATCGCGTTTTCGGGGGTGGTGACGGTGCCGGGCGTGTCGGTGGCGTTGCGGGTCTCGCCACCGGGGGCGGCCACGTCCACGATCGTGCCGTAGTTGGAGTAGTACGACCGGGCGCCGGCGCGGTTGGTCGACGCCACCGTGATGACGCCGGTGCAGTTCGCCGGGGTGAAGCCGGAGGCGTTGGCGTTGCTGTTGCCCGCGGCGACGACGACGGTGGTGCCGCGCGAGACGGCGCCGTTGATCGCGGTCTGGTAGACGCTCGGGCAGGTGGCGCTCGCGCCGCCCAGGCTCATGTTGATGACCTTGGCCGGGGTCGGGTTGGCCGGGACGCCCGGCACGGTGCCGCCGGAGGCCCAGGTGATGGCGTCGGCGATGTCGGAGGACGAGCCGCCGCACTTGCCGAGCACGCGCACGGGCTGGATCTTCGCGTTGTACGCGATGCCCGCGATGCCCTTGGTGTTGTTCGTGACGGCGGCGATGGTGCCGGCCACGTGGGTGCCGTGCCAGGAGGAGTTGGAGGCCGTGGAGCCGGTGCCGCACTCCCCGTCGGTGGCGTTCCAGTCGCCCTCGTCCTTCGCGTCCGCGTCGCGGCCGTTGCCGTCGCGGGCGTCGGCGGCGGTGGAGATGAAGTCGTAGCCGGAGACGACGTTGGACGCCAGGTCCGAGTGGGCGGCGTAGCCGGTGTCGATGACGGCGACGGTGACGCCGGAGCCGGTCGCCTTGTCCCAGGCGGCAGGAACGTTCATGCCACCGGTGGGCTCGAAGAGGTCCCACTGCTTGGCGTAGTCGGTGTCGTCCGGGGCGACCGCCATCGCGTAGGCGCGGATGTCGGGCTCGACCGAGGCGACGGACGGGTCGGCGCGGAACGCGTTCATGACCTCGGTCACGTCCTGCTTGGTCGCCTTGCCGCCCAGGTTCACCAGGGCGCCACCGCCGGCGAGGCGGCGCTCGAAGGAGAGCTTCTCGCCCGTCTGCGCGGCCTTCTCGGCCGCGTCGCTCTTCGCGGCGGTGTTGGAACCGGCCTCGGCGGTCCGGCTCTTGTAGGTGACGATCACCTTCTCGACGGGGGCCTTGGGAAGGGCCCGCATCGTCTGCGAAGCCGGAACCGGCTTCGGGGTGGCAGCGACCGGGGTTGCGGCGAACGCCCCGGAAGTCATGGCAGCGGCACCGAGGATCGCGGCGCTCGCGACCACGGATATGACTCTCCGCCTGGAACCGTTCAAGGTGTGGCCCTTTCGAGTACGACGTAACTGCGGAGCAGTGGCGGCGGCGCGGGACGCACGGGGCGAAGTGGGGTCGCGTCCGCCGTTCCCTGGGCGTGGGGGGCCCGTGCGCCGCCACCGGCGCGACGGCCCGGGTCAAGGCCGTCAGCGGCGGATGGCACCCTCCGCATGCACCTGTCATGGTGCGGTCGGGGGATGATATCTGCCGGTGTGGAGGACAGTAGGGAACGGGGGGGTGAACCCGATACGGGGAAAACCCTTGTCACCCCTCGGGGGGTGGTGGGGGTTGCGGGGAGGGTGGTCCGGGGAGCGGCGGGAGCGGCCGAGTTGAAGGGCGGCGACCCCGAGGACGCGGTGCCGGGCTTCGGGGTGGTGTGGCGGGGTCGGCCGAGGTGGAGGGCGGTGACCCCGAGGGTGCGGTCTCGGGTCTCGGGGTGGTGTGGCGGGTCGGCCGAGTTCGACGGTGGTGACCCTGTAGACGTGGTCTCGGGTCTCGGGGTGGTGCGGCGGGGTCAGCCGAGTTCGAGGGTCGTGACGCCGTAGACGCGGCCCCGGGCCACCGGGCGGACCGGGCCCGTGTACATCCGGGCCGTCTCGAACGTCGGCTCCAGACCCCGCTCCTGGGCCAGCCGGGCCGCCGCCGGGTTCGCCTCCGGCATGTCGACCGCGATCCGGGCCGCGCCGAACTCCCGCGCCTCGGCGGCGAGCCCGTCGAGGAGGGCGGCCGCGTCCGCCGGGGTGTCCGCGAACAGCGGCCCCACACGCGCCTCGTCCTCGCAGGGACGAACCAGCCCGTATCCGGTCAAATGTCCGTCGACCACACGGGCCAGCGCCCGATGGCCGGGAGTGGACAGCCAGGTGCCCAGGAACCGGGGCCGGTCGGCGTGGTGGCAGGCGCTGTCGTACGCGGCGAGCGCGGCCGGATCGACCCGGTCGGCGGCCACCACGCCGGCCACCGGGCGGTCGGGGGCCGGGACCTCGCCCGCGTACCGGGCGGTGCGGTAGGCCGTGGTGAAGCCGGAGCGACGGTAGTTGTCCTGCTGCGCCGGCACCCCGTCGAGCCCGACGGCCCGGCCGCCGGCGTGGGCGAGGGCGGCCCGCCAGGTGGCCAGTCCGTGGCCGAGGCCGCGGAGTTCGGGACGGACGAGGTAGAAGCCGAGGAAGGCGTAGGAGTCGTCGTAGTTGACGACCGAGATGGCGGAGACCGGCTCCCCGGCGACGCGGCCGAGGAAGAAACCGGCGGGGTCCTGGGCGAAGAAGGCCGGGACGTCGGAGAGCCCGGGGTTCCACCCCTCCTCGGCGGCCCAGGACCGCACGAGCGCCCACTCCTGCGGGGTGGCGGACGAGACGGAGAGCGAACTCATGGGGTGTCCTTCGACGGCCGGGAGCGGGCGGATGCCCGAGCGTCGGAACCAACCCGGGCAAAGCGCGCCGAGCATAACGCCACGCCGCACCACGACCGACGGATTCCGGCCGCGCGGCGACTTGGCCGGGGCGGGCCCGCAACCGGGGCGTCGTTCAGTGGACGAGGCGCAGGCGGGACGTCGCCACCGTCAGGTGGATCGTCTGGCCCCACGTCAGTTCCAGGGCGTCCGATTCGACGCCGTCGCCGAAGGCGACCAGGCGGTCCGACTCGACGGTGAGGCGCAGGCCCCGCCCCGCCCCCAGGAGGCCCTCGACGAGCGTCGTGCCGGTCGTCGGTGACGGCCAGGCCTCGCGGACGAACCAGGCGAGCCGCGCGTCCGCCGGCGCCGGCAGGGCGAGCGTGCTGGAGCGCTGCTCCCACAGGGACCGGAGCCAGCCCGTCGCGCCCGTCCCCGTGCCGACCAGGACGCCCGACGAGGCCTGGGGCTCGGCCGGGACGTCCGTGCCGTCGAGCCCGAGCGTGTAGCGGGCGGTCTGGTGCCCCGCCGGGCCGACGTAGATCTCGTTCAGCGCGAGGAGCCGCTGTGCGTCGTCCGTGACCGCCTCGACCATCGTCAGCTCGTCGACGGCCGCACCGGCCCCCGCCGCGTACGGCAGCAGCCGCCGCGCCCGGTCCGGCCGGTGCCGGACGAGGACGCCCGGGTTGCGCCCGGGGTCGGCGTCGATGCCGATGACGGGCTGCCCGGTGAGGTACTTCGCCGCGTTGGCGACCAGCCCGTCCTGTCCGACCACGACGACGACGTCCTCGGGCCCGAACAGGAACCGGTCCAGGTCGGCGCGCTCCACGCGCGTCTGGCGCCACGTCAGCGGCACCGCGCCCGCCACCTCGGCGAGCGCCGCCCGGTTGTGTTCGTGCCGCTCGCGCACCGCGTCGACGGAGCGCCCGCGCGCGGCGAGGAAGAACGCGGCCTGCCCGTGCGTCCCGTGCCGGGCGAGCAGCTCCTCGTACTCCGTGGTCCGGTGCACGAGCACCGCGCGCGGCGCGAGGCTCACGGCCGCGCCCCGCCCTCGCCGCCGCCGAGCCTGGCGAGCAGACCGGTCAGGACGTCCGGGGAGAGCGTCAGGTGCTCGATGCGCGGCAGGTTCTCCGCCGCCCGGTTCACGGCCAGGGCGTGCAGGGTCGCGGGGTCGGCCTCCGCGTGGGCGCGCAGCCACGCGGACTGCGCTCCGGCGCGCGCCTCGCCGACCTCCCGCGCGGCCTCCGCCTCCGCCTGGGCCAGCCGTACCTTCCGTACGGCCTCGGCCTCGGCCCGTACCGCGTCGGCGGCCGCGTTCTCCTCGGCCTCGCGCCGCGCGTTGGTGCCGCGCTGTTCGACGAGCCGCTCCTCCTGGCGGGCGAGCTCGATCTTGCTGGCGAGCTCGTTCTCGGCGATGGCCCGTTCCCGTTCGACGGCGACCGCGCGCCGCTCGTACGTGGCCCGGTCGGCCTCCTGCTGGATCTGCTCGCGCGCGGGCGTGCGCAGGGCCCGCTCGACCTCGGGCTCGGGGCGGATCGCGACCACGCGCACGGCGACGACCTCGATGCCGGTGTCCGGGAGGCGCGGCTCGGCGGCGAGTCCGGCCGCGATGCGGTCGCGTACGGCCGCCACGCCGTCGACGAGCGCGGCGGCGAGCGTGGTGCGGGCGAGGACGTGGAGGGCGTGCTGCTGGGCGGTCTCGGTGAGGAGGGTGGCGAGCTGTTCGAGCGGGGTGCCGCGCCACGCGCCCGTGTCGGGGTCGATGGAGAAGTCGAGGCGGGTGGCCGCCGCGCCGGGGTCGCCGATCCGGTACGTGACGGTCGACTGCACGCTGACGTCCTGGAAGTCCGCCGTGCGGGCGTGGAAGGCCATCGCGAGTTCGCGGTCGTTGACCGGAACCTCGGAGAGGGCGGCGGTGAGCGGCCGGAACCAGAAGCTCAGCCCCGCGCCGTCGTGGACGAGCCGTCCGCGGCGCTGGTGGCGGATGTGGGCGGTGGGCGCGGAACGGAGATGGCGCCAGCCGAGCCGCCGGGTGATGTCAGCCATGGAAATGCCCCCTTGTCGTCATGTTGACGATAGGGGGCTCGAATCATTGTCGTCAAGATGACGAATAAAGAGTCGTGATCGACGCGGCCGCCGCCCTCACCCCGCGACCGGCGCCGGCACCGGATCGCTCTCCGGTGAGCCGAGGCCGGTCGTGCGGGGTGCGGGCCGCGCCTCCGGGGCGGCGGGCGGTGCCGGTACGGCCGAGAGGAGCGCCTCCCCGACCGGTACGGCCGAGAGGGGGGCCTCCCTGACCGGTACGGCCGAGAGGAGCGCCTCCCCGACCGGTGAGGCCGGCGCCGAGCCCGAAGCGGCGGTCACCGTCGCCGGTACGGGCTCCGCCGCCGGCCCGCCCTTCGTCAGCAGCACCACGCCCCGCGCCGCGACCAGCGAGGCGCCGGCCGCGACCAGCCAGCCCCACGCGCCCGCGCGGAAGGTCTCGCCCAGCAGGGCCACGCCGATGACCGCGGCGGCCGCCGGGTTGGAGAGGTTGACGACGGCCAGCGGCGCCGCGAGCCCGCCCCGGTAGGCGGCCTGGGACAGCAGCAGGCCACCGCTCGCGAAGGCGGATATCAGCACCGCGAGGAGCGCGGTCTGCCACCAGGTCGGCTCGGTGCCGGGCAGGTCCAGCGCGAGCGCGGCCGTCAGCGTCTGGGTGAGCGCCGAGGCGACGCCCGAGGCGATCCCGGAGGCCGTGGCGTGCCCGAGCCCGCGCGCGGCGGGGCCGCCGGACCCGCGCAGCCGCCCGGAGGCCAGTGCGGCGATCAGGAACGCGGTGGACGCGGCGACGATCAGGGACTCGCGCAGGCTGAGCGCCTCGCCGGGGGCCGTCGGCCCGGTCACGGCGACGAGTCCGACGAGTCCGCCCAGGGTCCACAGGGCCCCGCGCCATTCGGTACGGGTCACCCGGCGCCGCGCGCAGTACGCACCGAGCGGCAGCGCCGCGACGAGCGTCAGCGCGCCGAGCGGCTGGACCAGCGTCAGCGGCCCGTAGTGGAGGGCGGCCACGTGGGCGAGGGCTCCGGCGGCGTTGAGGCCGACCGCCCACCACCACTGCCCGCGCGCGAGCAGGGCGCGCAGCGCGCCGCGCCCGTCGGGGGCGGCGGGGGAGGCGGCGGCGAGCCGGGACTGGGCGACGGCGGCGAGCGCGTACCCGGCGGCGGAGACGAGGGAGAGGAGCACCGCGAGCGCGGTGCCGGCGGCGGGGTTCATCGCAGGGCTCCGACCGGGAGGGGCGCCGCACCGAGCGGGCGGGATACGGGTGGGGGTGCCGTCCGGTGGCCGGGGGCGCGGACGACGAGCAGCGCGAGGCCGAGGAGGACGGCGGCGGCGAGCGCGTCGAACCAGTAGTGGTTGGCGGTGCCGACGATGACGAGCAGGGTCAGCAGCGGGTGCAGCAGCCAGAGCACCCGCCAGCGGGACCGGGTGGCGGCGATCAGGCCGATCGCGACCATCAGGGCCCAGCCGAAGTGCAGCGACGGCATGGCCGCGAACTGGTTCGCCATCGAGTCGGTCTCCGGCACCGCCCCGTAGACGGAGGGGCCGTAGACGCGGGCCGTGTCGACGAGCCCGGAGGCCGCGAGCATCCGGGGCGGGGCGAGCGGCATCAGGAGGTGCAGTGCGAGTGCGGCGCCGGTGAGGAGGGCCAGCACCCGGCGCGACCACAGGTAGTGCGCGGGGCGGCGCCAGTACAGCCAGGCGAGGAAGGCGAGGGTGGCCGGGAAGTGCACGGCCGCGTAGTACGTGTTCGCCGCCCGGATCAGCGGTTCGCCGTGCAGGAGCAGCTGCTGGATCGTTCCCTCGCCCGGCAGGTGGAGTGCCCGCTCGGCGTCCCAGACGCGGTCGGCGTTCCGGAAGGCGCGGGTCTCGTGGCCGTTGGCGAAGAGCCGGCCGAACTTGTAGACGAGGAAGAGCGCGGTGACGAGCGTGAGCTCGCGCAGGAGGGGCGGCCGGGCGGCCGCGGGCGCGGCCGGGGGCTCGGGTGCGGATGCCGGCGCGGACGTCCGCGCGGACGCCGGTCCCGGTTGAAGCTCCGGCTCCGACTCCGGTTCGGGATCGGAAGCGGAAGCGGCTCCCGCGTCCTCCCCGGCCCCGTCGTGCCCGGCGGGGCCGGGGGTAGGAGGCATCCCCGGTCCTGCAGGACGTGGCACTCGTATCCCGCGTATCCCGACAGCCATCGCGCGGCCCTCTAATCCGTCAAATCGGCAACAAACGGAGTGAGCCTAGATCCGAATTCATCGAGACGCAAGCGTCTCGATACGTTTGCGTCTCGATTGTGCACCCCCTACTCTCGTATGTGCAGAGACAGAGGTGTCCGGGAGGATCGATGTCCACAGAGGCCGCGACCGCCGCAGCCCGTCGCAGCAAGATCACGCCGGAGCGCGAGACGGAGCTCTACGACGCCGTGCTCCGCCTTCTCCGCGAGGGCGGATACGACTCGGTGACCATGGAGGGCGTCGCCGCCCGCACCAAGTGCGGGAAGGCCACCCTCTACCGGCAGTGGGGCACCAAACCCCAGCTCGTGACCGCTGCCCTCGCCCAGCGCCGCTGCGTCGTCTTCGCCGGCATCGACACCGGCACCCTCGCCGGCGACCTGCGCGAGGCCGCCCGCATCGCCGCCTCCCACCGCGAGCGGGACGCCGAGCTGATGGAGGCCGTCGCCCAGGCCTTCATCCAGCACCCCGACCTGCGCGCCGCCCTCCGCGAGACCGTCATCGCCCCCGAGGTCGCGGCTCTCGACGCCGTCCTGGCGCGGGCGGTCGAGCGCGGCGAGCTCGACGCCGACAACCCGGCGATCGGATTCGTCGCGCCCTGCTTCATGGGCATGCTCCGCATCGAGCGGCTCTTCGAGGAGCGCTTCGCGGACGCCTCGACCATGCGCACCTTCGTCGACGCCGTCCTCCTCCCCGCGCTGCGCGTCGAGGGCTGAGCCCCGGGCGCGTCGGGGAAGGCGGGCCCGACTCCGTCCTGCACCCTGGAGCCATGGCCGCCGCAAGCACCCCCGCCGTCCGCGTCCGCCGCGTCTACGACGACCCGTCACCCGACGACGGCGTACGCGTCCTCGTCGACCGGCTCTGGCCGCGCGGCCTCAAGAAGACGGACGCCCACGTGGACGAGTGGCCCAAGGCGCTCACCCCGTCCACCGAACTCCGCCGCTGGTACCACGGCCCCGAGGGCGAGTACGAGGAGTTCTGCCGCCGTTACGAGGCCGAGCTGGACGCCCCGGAGGCCGCCGTCGCGCTCGACCGTCTCCGGGACCTCGCCGCCGAGCGGACCGTCACCCTCCTGACGGCCGCGAAGGACCCGTCGGTCAGCCATACGTCCGTCCTGCAACGCGAACTGAACGCGTCCTAGGCGGGGCGCGGGCACAGCCGGGGCGCCTCGGCCGCGGCGTCCACCACCCGGCCCCCGGCGTCGGCCCCGTCGGCCCCTTCGGCCCCCTCGGCCCCCTCGGCCCCTTCGGTCCCCTCGATCCTCCCGGCCAACTTCCTCGCCCACGCCACGAGTCCGCCGACATCGATCCCGTACGCGCCGTCAGGTCCGGGCGTCGCGCCCTCCAGGCGGTCGGCGCCCCGCCGCAGCAGCCGGGCGCCGCCCGCCGTGTTGCCGCGGGCCGCGTGCGTCAGGCCGACGGCGAGCTGGGCGAGTCCCTGCCACAGGTCCCGCTCCGCCTCCGGGCCGGACTTCCAGGCGTCCTCGAAGACCTCGTGCGCATGGAAGGGCATCCCCGCGTCGAGCAGCCGCTGCGCCTCGCGCAGGGTCTCGTCGGGCCCGCGGACGACCCCCTCGGGCTGCCGGGGCACGCCCTCCGCCCCGTACGGCAGCGGACGGCCGAGCCCGTCGCGCGGGCGGGCGCTGCGGGCGCGCCCGGCCTCGTCGCGGTCCCTGCCGCCGCCCTCGCCGTGCCCGCCATCGTCACCCGTTGTCCGGTTCACCCGTCCATTGTCGCCCCCCGGACGATCACGGGCGCTAGGCTCGTCGGTCCGGCGCTGTTCCGGTCCGCGCGGGTGGTGAGACCGGTAGCGTCATGACCAACAGTTCGTGTGTGGGGAGTGAGTCACCGGTGCCGACGGATCCCGAACAGTCGCCGCCCGCAACGCCGTTCGCGCCGGATGCCTCCGACGCGGATCGGGGCGGTCTGCTCGAACGCGGCCCGGAGCTCGCCGCGGCCGCCCACGCCGTCGACGAACTCGTCGCCGGAGCCACGGCGGGCGGCCCCGGGCGCGGCGGGATACTCGTCTACCGGGGCGAACCGGGCATAGGGAAGACCGCGCTGCTCGCCGAGATACACCGCACCGCCCGGGACCGCTGCACCGTCCTGACCGCCCGCGGCGGCGAGACGCTCACCTCCGTGCCCT
Source organism: Streptomyces nymphaeiformis (assembly GCF_014203895.1). Taxonomy (GTDB): domain Bacteria; phylum Actinomycetota; class Actinomycetes; order Streptomycetales; family Streptomycetaceae; genus Streptomyces; species Streptomyces nymphaeiformis. The sequence continues at coordinate 461,536 of NZ_JACHJY010000008.1, forward strand.
TCCACCTCACCCGCCAGCTGCTCCAGCCCGCCCTGGACGGCTTCGGCGCCGACGAGGTGCGGAAGCTCTTCGGCGACCACTTCGACCTCCTGGCCCCGGCCCTGGGGATCGCCCCGCCGTCCTCGGACGCGCCCGCCGACCCGCAGGGCGTGCTGCTCGGCCTCGCCCGGCTCCTCGACCGCCTCGCGGACCGGCTGCGGGACCGGCCCCCGGTGCTGCTCGTGGACGACGTCCACTGGTCCGACGCCGAGTCCCTGGCCTGGCTCGACACCTTCACCCGGACCCGGCGCGACCACCGGCTGCCCGTCCTCGTCGTCCTCGCCCACCGCCCGTTCGTAAGGGAGCCGCAGGGGCCCGGCGCGCCCGCGACGCTCGCCGCGCTCGCGGACCGCGCCGTCCTCACCCTCGGCCTCAACGCCCTCACCTCCGGAGCCACCGCCGAGCTCGCCCGGGACGTGCTCGGCGGGCACGCGGACGAGCCGTTCTGCCGCGAGCTGTGGACGGTGACCTCCGGCAATCCGTACGAGACGGTCGAGTTGCTCGCCAAGGCCCGCGACCGGATGCTCGAACCCGTCGCGGGCTCCGCGGGCCAGCTCCGCGACCTCGGCGCCGGGAGCCGCGGCGGCGGCCTCGTCGCCCGCCTGGAAGAACTCGGCAGCGGCCCGACCCGCCTCGCCTGGGCGACCGCCGTCCTCGGCACCGACAGCACGCCCGAGCTCCTCGCGGCCCTCACCGGCATGAGCGAGAAGCAGGTCGCCGAGGACACCGAACTCCTCCGCGCCGCCAGGATCGTGACGGCCCCGACGAACGGCCGGAACGGACTGGCCCTCGTGCCCGTCCCGCCGCTGGAGTTCACGCATCCGCTCATCGCGACGGCCGTGTACGGCTCGGTGCCCGCGGCGATGCGGACCGCCATGCACGGGCGCGCGGCCTGGGCGCTCACCCAGGCGGGCAGCGGCCCGGCCGCCGTCTCCCGCCACCTCCTCGAAGTGCACCCCGACGACGACCAGGACGTCGTGAGCGGGCTGCGGGCCGCCGCCGTCGAACACCTCGCCGTCGGAGCCCCCGACGCGGCCCGCCGCTGCCTGGAGCGGGCCCTCATCGAGCCGCCCGGCCCCGACACGTACGCCAGGGTCCTGTACGAACTCGGCTGCTCCTCCCTGCTCACCGCGCCCGCCGCCACCGTCGGCCACCTGCGCTCCGCGCTCGACCTGCCCGGCCTCGACGACGACCTGCGCATCGACGCGACCTTCCGGCTCACCCAGGCCCTCGCCCACAACAACCAGCTCCAGGAGGCCGCCAGGGCCGCCGCCGTCGAACACGCCCGGACGCCGCCCGGCACCGGCCGACGACGCCTCCAGGGCGCGCACTTCATGTACGAGGGGTTCCAGGCGGCCGAGGCGGACGGACCGGACCGCTCCCGCCGCCTCGCCGAGCTCACCGCCGGTTTCACGGGGGCCGACAACTCCGAGCGGGCCCTCATCACCGTCCGCGGCTTCGACGCGATGATGCGCGGCGAACCCGCCGCCGAGGTCGTACGGCTCTGCGACCTCGCCCTCGTCGACGGCGCACCGGCCCGGGGCCTCAGCTGGACCGACCAGGAGTGGGGCTTCGAGATCCCGTCCCTGACCGGCATCGCGTACGCCTTCGCCGACCGTCCCGACCGGGCCGAGGCCCTCTTCACCGAGGCCGTGCGCGCCTTCGAGATCTCCGGCTGGAGCGGCGCCCACCTCGCCTTCGCCCGCGCCCTCCTGGGCCTGGTCCACCGCCGGCGCGGCAACCTGCCGCTCGCCCAGCACCACCTGGAGGAGGGACTCCGGCTCGCCGACCGCGTCGGCGACGGCCTCCCCGTCCACTGGGACACCGCCTGCCTCCTCGTCGACACCCTCGTCGCCCGGGGCCGTACGGCCGAGGCGCGGACCGTCGCCGACCGGTACTCCTTCGGCCCGCCCTGGCCGGGCGCGATCGTGCTGCCCGACGGCCCCAGCGTCCTCGGCCGGCTGCTGCTCGCCGAAGGCCGTACCGAGGAAGCGGTCTCCACCCTGGAAGGCGCGGCCGAGGCCCTGACCGTCCGGGGCCGCCACCACATCGTGTGGGCCCCCTGGCCGCTCGACCTCGCCCGCGCCCTCGCGCCCACCGACCCGGAGCGCGGGGCCCGGATCGCCCGCGAGGCCCACGGCCACGCGGAGCGCCTCGGCACGCACACCGCCCTCGGCGAGGCCTTCCGCTGCCTGGCCCTCTTCGCGGACGACCCCGCCGAGTCCCGCCGCCTCCTGGAGCAGGCGGTCGAGCACCTCGCTGCGTCGCCGTCCCGCTACGAGGAAGCCCGCGCCCGCCTCGACCTCGCCCACGCCACCGGCGACGCGACCGCCCTCGCCGAAGCCGCCGCCCTGGCCGCCACCTGCGGCGTCGACCCCCTGACCTCGGAGGTGTGACAGCCCGTGTGTCCTCACCACCCTCCGGAGTGAGGTAATGTTTTCCCTGCACGGCGACGCGGGACAAACCCCGCGGAGACGAGCACCGGGACGTGGCGCAGCTTGGTAGCGCACTTGACTGGGGGTCAAGGGGTCGCAGGTTCAAATCCTGTCGTCCCGACTAGAGGTTCGCCTCGTAGTCGCAGATCAGAGCCCTGTCTCACTTCGGTGAGGCAGGGCTCTTGTTCGTTCTCTGGGGCGGCCGTGTCACATTTCGTCACAGACGCAGTGGATCTTTCTCAGCTGGCGAGCAGCTCCCCGAGCTTGTCCGAACCGGCCTTGAGGCTCTGCGGGTCGGGGTGGACGTAGACCCGCTTGGTGAAGGACAAGTCGCTGTGTCCCGCCCACGCGGAGACGACCGTGTCGGGAACGCCGTTGTTGGCCATCCATGAGAGACACGCGTGGCGGGCGTCGTAGAGACGCACCTTGCGGACGCCGGCCTGGGCCATCAGCCGGTGGGCCTCGCGGCGGAGCTTGTCCGTCTTGAACGGTCGACCCAGCTCGTCAACGACGACGTAGCCGGTGCCCTCATACGCTTCCCCCGCAGCAAGCCTCTCCGCGACCTGGCGGTCGTGGAAGGTGAGGAGCGCTGCTTGCAGCGGCTTGGGCAGCGGCAGCACCCTCCTGCCGTTTCGGGTCTTGGGGTCCTTCTCAACGACCTTGTTGCGCGACCCCTTCGGCAGGCTCCGGTCGTAGACGATGGTGCGGGTATTCCCCACCGCGATAGTGCCAGCCCCGGTGAGATCGACGTCCTCTTCCCAGCGGGTTCCACACACTTCGGCGGGACGCTCGGCAATAAGGGTCAGAAGCATCACGCCAAACAGACGATCGCTCTTGGTGGCCTCGATAAAGGCCTTGACCTCCGTCTCGTCCCACGGCCGACGTTTCGCATCTGCCTGGGTTGCTTTTCGCACCGCGTCACGGGAGACGCGGACGTGCTCAGCAACATTGCGGGCGACCCAGCCACGACGAACCGCAAGGGTAAGTGCCGAGCGCAGCCGGCCAAGGGTGAGTCGCACTGATCGAAGGCCAAGACCACTCCCCGGCTTTCCGCCGCGTTGGCGCCCGCGAGTCAGCATCCAGTCAACAAATTCTTCGACGTCCTCCTCGGTGAGTAGCTGAAGCCGCTTGTCTCCAAGAAACAACCGTGCAGGGCGGATCGCATTGTCGTAGTTTGAGGCGGTCGCTTCCTCCACCCCTCGGGTAGCGCTCTTGAGCCACAGATTAAGCAACTCGTCAACCGTGATTTTGCTTGGTATCACAAACGTGCCGGTGGTGGACTGATGCCGAATGCGGGCGAGCTCGTCCCGAGCCTGCTTCTTCGTGTCGTAGGTTTTGCGAATCTGTCGCCTTTTGCCGTTGGCTTGTCTCGGGCCGTCGGTGACGAACCGGTATCGGGTCGTTCCGTTTTTGAGCGTGATCTTCGTGATCGGATCGCCCATCACAAACACCTTCTTATAACTAAGCCCCCCACCGGCTATCCCCTATCCCCTCCTGCTCAAGTGGCTTCCAGATAACGGATGAGCGATGCGGTAATGACCCGGTAGCGGTTGCCAAAGGCGACAACCCGAAAAGGGACTTGCTCCCGCTTGATCAACTCGTACAGGTGAGACTTTGAAATACCCAGCGCCTCGGCAGCCTTGGCAACGTCACAAGTGGCTGCCCACGAGCGGATTTCATGGAGACTGTGGGGCATACGAACCCTCCTCGATGGCTCGCTGCGGGGAGGAGGTTCTGGCTAGGGACAGGACTACCTCCGCCATGATATAAATATACGCTTGACGCGAGGAATTCGAAATCGGACATTCCGCCAAAGAATCCGAGCCGTGGATACCGGACGCAGCCACGTCAGGCCACTCAGCGACCGAGAAGCTGTCGCCGGGCCAAGGCCCACCAAGACACGGGTCGATGAATCGCCGAAACCTTGGGTTCATCGTGAGGTTTCACGATGTCCGCTGCGAGATAGTCACGCTGGACACCGTTCTCAAAAGCCTCCATGAGCCGATCGGTTGCCTCAGCCTGAGAACCGGCCACAACTCGGTACACCCGAATGATCGTGTACTCCATACCACTCACCTCCTTTCCGCCGCTTCCTCGCGACGCCCTTACCGCACACAGGGTGCGCTGACGCGTCAAGGCCAAAGCAAAGCGGAGCCGCCGCAGCGGGGCCAACGGCCGCCTTGCACGCGGCACCGTCAGCCTGTGACATCTTCAGAAGGCGCGAGGAGGCAGACGCATAAGTACAACCGCAACCCCCAGCGGCCGGCTCGTGCCACACCAGTCCCCTGCTCAACAACGAGCCGCGCTCCATTACGGCGACGCCGTCGCTCTTAAGATCGCAACGCGATCCGTTCACCGCGTGAGCGGCCAATTGCCACCCCGACGGAAGGAAGGTCTGGAAGGAATGCCGTCGGGTGGCCACTGTGGCCCCCCTTGGGGGGTGGACTCGGAACCAGTGCGCCCCGAAGGGCTGGTTGCTTCTTGCGCGCAGGTGGAGAGGACGGGGGGAGTCAGCCGCGCCACCGACCGCAGGGAGCTGTGGGGAACCTTCGAGGTGCGGCTGACTCCCCCCGTCTTGCCATCCCCCGAACCCGCTGGTCAGGGGGCCCTTCCTTCCAGCTACAACCGTCCGTAGGACGCTCCAACTGACCGTTCTTTGGTGTACCGGTTGGTGTACCGGCCTGAGACGGTACGACACCCGGCCTCTCCAACCGGGTACAAAAACTGCTCGAACACACGAATCGATCAAGGATCGTGTTCACGAAGCTAGCCTCGATGCCGTTTTTGGGTACGACGAAGAAACCCCCTAAGGTCCCCCTTGGTGGCTACCCCATTCCCCGTTCTCTTCGTTCTCTCGTTGCCCTTCGCTTCCCTATCGACGCTGACGCGTCGCTTTTCAAAAAAGCCCATACGCGTCAGCGGACGTCGATGAGGTAACTCGGATTAGCTGGTGATATCCAGCGTCCTAGATCGATCCACTACTTGGTGGATTGATCTCGTTGCTTCGGTTACTCGGTCACTCGATCACGGCAGGCTAGTCCGTCTTTAATCGCAAACCCCAAAACGGGGGAGACGGCGGCTGCCTGGTCTGCTATTTGATGTAAGCAGATCGAAGAATGCCTTGTATAGTCCCGTACGGTCAGTCGGCCGGATGACCGCTCGGCCGGCTCGTCGCCCGGTCGGGCGGTCGGAGGGACCAATACTTTGGTGGAAATTGCCTAGAGGTTGCGCTTCTTGAAGTAGTCATCGAGCGCTTCTCGAACCATTGCGCTCATACTGCCGTCGCCCCCCTCTAGCTGCTGCTGAAGGGATATCTTCTTCAAGGTAGTCAACTGATCCTGACCGTACTCAAATCCCCGTCGAATCAGCACGCGCTTCCCGGTCGGGCGGTCGGGTCGTCGCTCGGCCGGTTCGTCTCCCGGTCGGGCGGTCGCTTTGATCGTTAGAACAGACGAGGCTGGTAGAGAAGACGCAAACTGCTGCGGCTTCTTAGGGAAAAACGCCGAACCCTCAAGCTCGTTCGTGATGATGTCAGTGTCCAACTTTTTGCTCATACTTGAAACAGCTCGCCGATCAACTTGTTGTAAGCAAGGGCGGCCGTGGACTTGGCATTGAAGGAGAATATGTCCCGCTTGTTGAAGTGAGCATCCCGCAAGTCGGTGTTACGAGGTATGACCGTGTTGAAGACTGATCCGGTATAGGTCTGGCGCAAGATCTGGAGTGACGTCTTGCTGTTTACGGTTGGGTCGCTCATCGTGAAGAGGAACCCGGCAAGCTCAAGCCGAGCGTTGAAGTACTCCTTGACCTCTTTGATTGTCCTGCTGATCTGGACAATGGAATCAAGCTCGAAGTACCCAGGGGAAACAACGACGATGACTTTGTCGGAAGCCGTGAAGGCGTTGATCGTCAGCCAAGACAGGGTAGGGGGGCAGTCAATGAACACATAGTCATAGTTGGCCTTAACGGCATCAAGCTCCTTCTTGAGCCGCTCCTCCCGGTGATCTATCGCGGTCGTAAGCTCAACGTCGGTATTGGAAAGGAGGATGTGCGAGGGGACGATAGAGAGGTTGGGGACACTGGTTTCATGACTTGGAAGCGGGCTGCGTTCTAAGATGGTCGCAAAAACCGTCTGCTGCTTGGATATCTGTGGGTAGTTTTGCAGGAGTACCTTGCTGCTGTTGGCCTGCGAGTCAATATCGATGAGAAGAACCCGCTTGCCTTTGCGGGCAAGCCCCGCAGCTAGCGAGATGGTAGATGATGTCTTTCCGACACCTCCTTTCTGGGATGCGATTGAGATAACCATAGGTAAGTTAAATCCATCGAAATCCCAAGCGGGTTGTTTCGATGCATTTCTTAGTTCATACCAGAATAAACAATCTGGTATGAACATGTCAATATGCAATAAATGGAACGCCCTATCGGAGCCCAGCACTTGGCGAGCGCGAGCAATGGCCCGATGGGTGGTGTGGCCGTAGCTATTTCCGTCGGGTCACAGCCGGCCACGTTCTGACGCACTCACTGAGGTCAGGTGGAGTACTCCAGCTCCGTCAGTGCCGCCTTACGCACGCCCGCCGCCACATCCGACAGGTCGAGACCTTGAAGATGCTGGATCAGTGCGTCACGCGCCTGGACGAGCTGCTGGTCGAGCCCGTCCCCGCCCAACTGGCCGGGGCGCAGGATGCGGCGGAAGTCAGGATTGTCGATCGCGCTGGCCACGAGCTTCTCGGCCAGCCACAGGGGAGTGCGCTCGCGGATTGCGAACGTCAGGTGAATGCTGTGCTCGTCAGAGTCCAGGACGTGCGGGTTGTGGACCCACCCGCGAGGAAGCAGGAGAGACTGCCCGGCCTTCAGATCCACCTGCACGTCCGGACCAGACTCCTCCCACCTCGGGATGAAGTCCTCCTGCCAGACCCGCCAGCTCTCGTTGTACTCCCGCATGGGGGCCTCGACAGGAGGGCGCCAGAGCTGCCACCGCTTCGTGCCGGCGATCTGGACGATCACGGCCATCTGCTGATCCCAGTGGTGCCGGAGCCCCTGGTTTCCCGGAGGAGTCAGGAACGCGTGGACGTAGTTCGAGTAGCCCGTCTCCGCCTGAACGTCCTGGGAGACCTGAGCCAGGGCCGGGATGACTCGCTGAAGGTTGCCAAGACGGATGGTGTACCCACCCTCGTAAAGCCGGGCGAGCTTCGCGCGGTCCGTCCGGCCATCCGTCGTGTATGCCTTCTGACTCAGCGAGGGGGAGGGGGCTTTGACGACCGCGATCTCGTCGGCCGGGACACACCCCCTGTACACATAGCCCCGGATGGTCTCCGCGGTGACCGTCTCATCAAGCGCCGCCTTGCCGCGCTCGAACACACGCGGTTCGTCGGGCCACGAGCGCATCAGTTCGGCTACACCGTCCTCGGGCAATAACAGGCGCAGTGACATAGCTCGTCCTTCGGCTCAGGAGGGAGGGAGCGGGCAGGGGATGTCCGGGTGGAAGTGGTTCGGGCAACACACAACGGAGAGCGACACCATGCTCTGTGATCGGGTGTAGTGCACCCAGCTCACATCGACGCCGCGAGGGAGCACGTCCGCGGCGTACTCCAACTTCTGATCCAGGGCGCAGTAGGCCACCTTGCCGTCCTCGCGCTCGAACGGCGGGCTCTCCTGGTAGCGCTTCGTCAGCCATGCCAGGGCAACATCCGCGTTGGTCCAGGTGCAGTCCGCCGCGCTCTGGTTGCGCTTAAGAAGCCAGTGGCCAGTCATCAGGGGTGGCAGGTTGGAGGTCAGGAACTCATTCGCAGCATCCCGGTACCGAACCTTCTCCTCCTCCTTGGCCTCAGGCGGAGGGGGGACCGGGTACGGAGGCCGGCGGTTGCCCTCCCGCGCGTAGTTGACGGGAGTACCTGTCCATCCGTACCCATGCCAATGACCGTGCCAGCTCAAAGAGTGCCCTTCCTACAATCTGAGGTGGGGGGCCACCCCAGTTCGGATGGGGTGGCCCCTTTACGGAGACTCGAACCGCGGCTAGCTGAGGGAGAGGCCCCTCATCTTGGCGTAGCCGAGGACGAGGTCGTCCATCTCGGCGGTCGTGGCGCGCAGCTCATGGCCGGCGCCCTCGGGCTTGGTGTCACGGAGGACGTATCCGTCCGTGACACCGGGGATGGCCGCCAGATCGATGCAGGACTCGTGCTCGCCGCCGAGGTTCCCGCCGCAGAAGTTCTGGAACGTGGCCCCCTCGATCGGGACCGCGTAGAGGTTCTGAGCCATGAAGTGAAACTCCTTCGTGCGTCAGACGTTCGGAGAATCGGTCTCCGGGCCGGCTTGCCGTGATGACCCGCCCTCGGCCGGTCTTGCCGGACATCACCGGGGACGGGACTTTGCCCGACCCGGCAGGCAGTACGGGGGGGCTGCGTTGCCGGGCCGGTGTCTTTGGGTTACGCGCTGGGGCGGCTGTAGACCATCTCGCCGAGAACCGGGGTGTACTCGATCTTGCGGAAGACCAGCAGGGGGCCGCTGACAGTGATGGGCTCCCGGTCCCGGAAGTGAAGGGCCTTATGAGCCGTCCCACCTGCCATGTCGGTGATCTCGAAGAACACGCCGTCGAAGCCGACCATGTCGCCGATCTTGATCTGGCCGGGGCTGACCACATAGCCCTGCGTCCCGAGCGGTCCGCGGGGCGGCCTTTCCGCCTGCTGAGACATCAGCGCGCCTGCTTCGTGGCGTTGTGGAGGGCGTGCTCGTCCTCCGTGGCGTGGGTTCGCGCCCAACGGGCGAACTCGTAGGCATCCCCGGAGCGCATGATGAAGCAGACCGTGCCGTGACCGTCGATGACCTCGCCGGTATCGACCGCCGCCGGGATGCACATGAGAGCCAGGGCCTCGCGCACCTCGGGGACAGCGTTCCTCGCGATGGTCTGCGCCGTCTCGATGGGAGTTCTGCTGGTCGTCGCCGTCATGGGTGACCCCTAGTCATTCGTCTCTGCCGCCGCTTGGGTTCGAGAGGAACGTAGAGCGACGTCTGAGCAACCTCCAAGAAGATTGCGTGAGTTTGCAGCAAGTCGTTTGACGGGCCCGAACGCCGGGTCGACTATCGGTGTGTCGCGCAAACTGACGCAAGGCAGCAGACAGGAGAACGACCATGAAGCTACGGTTCCTTGGTAAGAACTCCAACATCGGGGACTGCCCCACGCTCTACGCAACCGACCGGGACTCGTACCTCGTGCAAGGGTGGAAAATCTTCGCGAACGACCTCCTCACGCAGCTGGACATCCCTGAGGGAGATACGGCCGTGGAGGTGCCGACGGAGCTGTTCGAGCACCTGACGAAGGACGGCCTGCCGGCCGGGGAGATCCGGCGCCTGGAGGACCCGATCATGATCCTCACGCCTGGCGGTACGTTCATCGTCCAGGGGAGGGAAGTCACCGACGCCGAGGCCCTGGCCCAGATGGAGATCCCGGACTACGAGACTGTGGTCGAGGTACCCAAGGCCGCGATCACCGCCCTACTGGAGGAACCGCGTGGAGCTGATCTCCAGCGCCGAGCGCAACCGGCTCTTTGAGAGCTTCAAGAGGGATGCCTTCCATCTGGAGCTGAGGGACGACTACTCGGTCCCTGACGAGGACGGCCCGTACGCGAGCTGGCTCCGTGGCGAGCAGGTGGACAACTCCTACATGGAACCGTGGCTTGCCATGGTGAGGCGGGTGACGAGTAAGGGAAGGACCGTACGTCGAGTACGCGTCGTGACCGAGCCGCATAGTCCCTACATTCAGTGGGAGTACGCCACCACTCCGATCAACGTGGGGGCCGGCGAGCAAATCCGCTGGATCTCCAGAGCCACATTGCCTCGCCACACCCTTCCGGTTGGGGGCAACGACTGGTGGCTCTTCGACGACAAGATCCTTGCCGTCGGCCACTTCGACAAGAACGGGCGAGTCCTGGGATCAGAACTGATCGACGACTCGTCGACCGTGGCGCAGTGCGTCTCCATCCGGGACTCCCTCTGGAGCGCTGCCACCCCGCATAGCGAGTACAAGCCCTGACAGACCGGTGAGCAATCAAGCACAAGAGGTACGCGAGGCACTGGGTGCCCGGCTGCGTGCGTTCCGGAAAGACGCGGGATTCACGAGCGGCCGGGCGCTGGCCTACGCACTCGGCTGGCCAGAGTCGAAGATCTCTCGGCTTGAGCACGGAAAGCAGAACGCCAGCGAGCAGGACATCAAGGACTGGTGCGAGAAGACCGGCCAGCAAGAGCACGTCCCAGACCTGGTCGCCACGGTTCGACACATCGACGAGCTATGGCTGGACTGGCGGCGGCAGCTCAAGACCGGAGCCGAGGCCCGACAGAAGAAGGCCCTGCCCGTCTATGACAGGACCAGGGTCTTCCGGATCTGGCAGCCCAACATGATCTGGGGCACGTTCCAGACCGCCGACTATGCCGCGGCCGTGTTCGATCAGGCCGTCAGCTTCTACGAGTTCCCCAACGACTCTGAGGCCGCGGTCGCGAGGAGACTGGAGCGACAGCGGTACCTCTACGAGGGGAATCGGGTCTACAACGTGCTGCTCGGCGAGCAGGCCCTGTACTCCAATGTCGGGGGAAAGGCGGTAATGCGGTCCCAGCTCGACCGTCTGACGGCGCTGATGGGTCTGGCACGGGTGAGCCTGGGCATCGTGCCCAAGGCCGCATCAACCAGGGTCTGGCTGGGGCACTCGTTCTCGATGTTTGACGACAAGCTCGTGCTGGTGGAGACGTTCTCCGCGGAGATGTCAGTAACCCAGCCTCGGGAAATCGATCTCTACACGAAGGCGTTCGCCCTGTTGAAGCAATCAGCCGTATACGGAGAGCCGGCCAGGGCACTCATACGGGCCGCTCACGCACACTTTGAGCACTAGGAGGGAAAGCATGACTGACAAGCCGAATTGGCGTACGAGCTCCTACACCGGGACGGAAAACTGCGTTGAGGTCGCAGACAACGATCCTGCGATGGTCCAAGTCCGAGACTCGAAGGCCAAGGACCGCGGCAGGATGAAGCTCCGGCCGGCTACCTGGGCTGTGTTCGTGGAATTCAGCAAGGGAACCAAGGGCTAAAGCCTGCCAGGGCGTGGCTCGGGAAGGGGACCCCGAACCGACCTTCCGTCGATTTCGTGAGCGGACGTCCCCCGGGTTGGGCCCTGGCTCCTCGCAACGCCAGCTGGCTGCCCTGAGGGTTTGGCCGGTGGCCTGCATCGTGTTGGGAGCAGGGAGACCGCACACTTGTGAAATCGGGCAGCATCACAGCTGTCCTCAGTGCCCGATGAGGTCTTCCTGCTTAGGGCCCCGACGCGAGGCAGGTGGGTAAAGCCTCAGGGCCAGTTATGGGACTAGTCCCTACTCGCCACCTGACACTCTCACGATCCCTCTTTTCGGTGTCCTATCAAGGCTGAGTAGAGACACTACGGGACGAGCGATAGGTGATATCAACTCCCACAGCCTCAAAACCCCGTCGCCAGACATTTCTTCTGCGACATGGCACTCTCGTGAGGCCTCCGGCTACAGGTCTTCCCCTCCTTATGACGTCATGATGCCGAGGCTTCCCTGCGCGTCAAGGGCTACGCACGCCGGCTCCGTACCTCCACCGTCCCTTGACCCGAGAGGGGAAGCCGCAAGAGGCCGTCAATTAAGGGAGGAAGAGAAGAGATAGTTCACACCAAATCTGATGACTAGGTGATGATGCGGTAACCAAGGCGGACAAACGCTTTATCGAACCCGAAGATGTCGCTCGTGCCGTACTCATCACAAGAGGCCATGACCAAGCAGTCCGTATGACTAACCCCGGAGGGGACGTCAGAGAAGATCTTCAATGAAGCCAGTAGAGAAGCGGAGCTGATGTTGTTGAGGATCACGAAGTGGTCTGAAAGCTCCTCGGCTACCCGCGCTGCTATCTCGTGTCCCATTATCCGACCGAGGATGTTGAGTAACTCCAGATAGACCGCGATCGGTACCAACATTGTGGCATCGCTGTCCTGCAGCTGTTCGGCGGCCTTGACGGCTAGTGCGTGATTACTGTCCAGGGGATGGAAAAGAGATACAAGTCCGCTGGTATCAGCAATGATGGTTTGCGATCTACTCTTCTCCATACAGGTAGTCGTCGATGCGAGACGATAGATCGGCAGGGCCCGTAACCTTCAGGTCTTCACCTAGCTTTGCCAACCGCAGCATCGCATCACCGGCGGCTTCCCGTGGTTTGTGACGAGTCGAGACAGGGGCGTGCAACTCGCGCCGAAGCCGTTCGGAATGTTCGATATGCAAAGACGTTTGTAACATATATCTTGCTTATAGCAAATCGGGCACCGAAAAGTCAACGTCTGCTTTTGCGGCGAGGGTTCGAGGAAACGGTTCTGGCAGTGGGGGAGAGCTGTCGATTCTGGGTGCTGGGGCCTTCGGCGAATGACGACAGGAGCCTGCGCGGTGGGTACGGCTGTGGTCGCGATGGGAGGCGACGGTTCGAAGTACCGATCGAGGTAGTAGCGCTCGACCTCGTCCAGGCCGTGAGGCGCGCTGGGCAGAAGCTTCGCCGACGTCGAGCTGCTCACGAGGCGCGCCGAGGACTCCGCGTCAGGTCGTCCTGCTTCCTCAACCGAACTGCTGCTAGCCAAAGTTGAAGTGATCCTCTGGATTCAGGCTTACACCCTTCCCAGTCTCCTCTCGGGCTCACCTAGAATCCACGGTTGCTGACCAAATGTCAGCCTCGTGTCCTACCATGGGTCTTGTCTGATCAGATGAGGTCCCACTCCGGCCACGCCGCTGTGGAGCTGGCGAGTTGGCGGGGTTGGGCAAGGGTGACGGGGAGGGTTCTGTTCCTTGACGAACGATGGCTTCGAGTCCGCGGTACGTACATTCTGGGAGAAGCGGGCGGAGCAGGCCGCTAAGCAGATCGCCGAAGGCAGGGAGGATGCCGGTACACGAGGTTCCGTCACGGGTGGCGCCCATCTTGACGCACTAACGTTGCTGATGGTCAGGCACTTCACTGAGGTCTTGAACTACCCGCAGAGCTCTATCTACTTGGGCAAGAAGGCGGAGTTGCCCGGCTACTACCGGCCCACGAAGCAGTGGGACTTGGTGGTGAAGGTCGGCGGTCAGCTTGTGGCAGCCATCGAGTTCAAGTCTCAATCGGGCTCGTTCGGAAACAACTTCAACAATCGGACCGAAGAAGCGATCGGGAGTGCGGTTGATACACGCCGTGCTATCGAGAAGGGTCTCATGGGCCCGGCCCGCCCCTGGTTGGGGTATGTCTTCGTGTTGGAAGATGCTGAAGGAGCCACCAAACCGGCGAGTAGGGACTTTAAGCCGGCCTTCAAGGCGAGTCCGGCATTCGAAGGGCGCCCCTCGTACGCAGAGCGCTACCGACTCCTGTGTAAGCGTCTCCTTGAGGACCAGCTGTACGACGCGGCGTGCTTCGTCCTGGCCCCAAAGGACGTGGAGCGTCCCATCACGCAACCGGACGACGAACTGACCTTCTCCAGGTTCATCGAGTCGCTCAACGAGCACATCAAGCGAGAGTCTGGGCTGTAGGACCAGGCTCCATGTGGCGGAAGGCCTGCTGTTCTTGAGGTCCTTCCGCCACAGGCTGCTACTCAAGAAGGCAGGTGATCGAGTCCGTAGACCCGCAATGCCGCCGTGGTTGCCGCTTCGGTGTCACGACGGTCAAAGGCCCGAATGAGCGCTTGTGCGTCTGCCTCACTGATCGACTCAGGCCGCGGTACTCGGATGCGTCGGAGGTACTGCGCCTGAAAACGTAGCGTGCCGCCTCGCATCCTCACGGCATACGCCTCCACGAAGGCCTGTGCGACACGTGAGAGGAGCAACCCGCCGAGGACTCTCATGTCCCAGTCGTCAGCCACGACGTAGTACAGGTTGTGGTGGGGATAATGCCCGCCTTCATCTAGGACAGGGTGGATCGTGAGCTTCATGTCTGGCAGAAGTAGCTTCGGCTTGGCAGTAAGCGAGCTATCGACCTTGTCGATGGTCTTGTACCACTGGGCAGGGTTCTTTCTGGCGACGTACCTGCCTGCCAGCGCTTCCCGGTGGTGCTCGAAGTAGGCCTTAAGCCTTGGGTACCTGTCGAGATCGACAAGCTTGCCGTCGTCCTCCCACGGATTCACCAGGTACGTGCCGTCCCACTTGAGTGTCCCAGTGCGGGCGTCCCGCACCATGCTCATCGGCAGGGCTCGGCTGTGCTCGACCTGGTCAGGGTCCGCTGTCAGGAAGACGGCATCCGCACCGCTGGCCAGCCCAATCCCGACACGGGCGCCGGTGTCTTCGAGGGGCGGGAAGCGTTCATTGAGATCTTCGAGCATCTCAAGGCGCGCGGGGCTACCTGCGGGCCATGAGTCTCCTCCTGAGAACCAGGCCGGCAGCCTGGCGGCATCATAACCCTGGGTGGTCTGGTCGTGGCTGTCAGTGCCCATCCACGCTACGAGTTCGCGTGCCTGGGTCGCATCAAAGTACTTGGTGGTCTGAGCAACCACGACGGAGCTCTGTGAACGCTTCCGGATGACCGTAATGGCTGGGTACGCCGCAACGACCTCCTCGAACGCGTCGACGTCGTGCATGATGGCGACGAACTCGACGCTGAACTGGTCTCCGACCAAACGGCGCAGCTCGCGTCCGTATTGGTTGCGCATCCAGCGATCAGCACAGATGAAGCCGAGTGCTCCGTTGGGCGTCAGGCAGCCGAGTGCCCTCTCGTAGAAGCCGACATAAATGTCTGACCGACCTACCATCGTGGCGTGGTTCTGCCGGTACAGCTTCATCCGAGCGTCGGGAACGTCCTCAAGCCGGATGTAGGGAGGGTTACCAACGACAAAATCAGCAGGCTGGGGCTCGCTAAGCAGGTAGTCACCTTGCTGGATCCATCCCTCGACCAGGGGTTCGATGTGGGCCCGATCCCACCCTTCGTTGACCAACAGGTCGGCAACGACTAGGCGGCTAGCCTGCACATTGCGGCTGAGGAGATCAAGCGCCCGGATCCCCTTGGTGGGGAGATCAGTCCCATGCTTCCTGCAGGCAGCACTCAGGCGCCGAACGATGCCGAGGAGGAAGGCCCCCGATCCACAGGCGGGGTCGCTTATCACTAGCGAAGACAGTTCCCTGTCCGGCGTGTATCCCACAAGATCGAGGATCATCTCAACAACCCAGTCCCTCGTGTAGACCTCGCCATGCTCAACGGCGGTGTCTGGGATCGAGGGAAGGTCGCTGAGTGCGAATGCGGTGCTGTGGTTCACCAGGGGAGCCTATCTAGGGCGGGCGGTACGAGATGCTAAGGGGTCACAAGGGCTCGGGTGTCACTTCAGATTCTTCGCTTATGTCCGGATTGTGCATAGATGAGGCCTGTACGTGGCCGCAACTTTGAGCCCTCCGACCGGCGGCGGATGTTCACGTTGGAGAGTCCGGCGATGCTGGGCCTCGTCGTAACCGTGCTCTCCGATTGCGGCTGCTCGAAGTACCGATCGAGGTAGTAGCGCTCGATCTCGTCCAGGCCGTGAGATGTAGCCGGGAGGTCAGGAAGACGCGGGGTGTGAACGCGCTGAAGGCGATCGTCTGGAAGACGGATGAAGGCTTCCCCGACGTCGAGCTGCTGTATCTCCTGGGTGGTGTGCTCCCACTGCTCGGGGAGCGGGTAGAACGTCGGGTGCGTCCGTTTCTCCGCTGCCTCGTCAGCTACAACGTGCTTGACGGCCTCGGTGTTGACTGTCCCGAAGAGCCGGGCCGAGTACTCCGCATCGGGGCGGCCTGCCTTGAAGATGGCCTCGATGCCGACGTTTTGCAAGGCTCCCTTGAGGCGGTCTGAGGCCTGGCTCCAGTTCTGGTGTGCCATGACGCAGAACAGCTTGTACTTGCGAGTCTCAGACAGCATGCGCGTGAGGCTCTCCTCGCTTTGCGCCATGAACTGTGAGAACTCGTCGATCATGAGGACGTGGGGCGTGCGGAGCCGTCGGCCTGCTGCGCGAAGGTTGGCGCGGCTCAGCGCTGCGGTCTCCATGCCCACAGTGAGGAGACACCCAAAGAGCCGGCGCGTGTCTGGGGAGGCAACGGACAGGTTGACGATCAGCGACGTACCCGAGTCGATGAGCCGGCGGAAGTCCAGGACGTTGTCCTGATGTCCAAGGGCGTGACGAAGGATGGGGGAGAGGGTCAGGAGATCCGCCCGGTTGAGGGTGGACTCCTTCATCAAGGGCGCGTCTCGTCCCCACATGTCCATGCGCAGCCGGAAAAAGCGGATGACTTGCGGGTCGTGGACACGCGTCAGGAGGATCTGGTTACGAAAGGCCGTGTCGGTGAGCAGATCTGAGAGACGCGTGAGCGGGAGTCCTGCCTGCCGCAGGGCCACCACTGAGTGCTTGAGGATGTTCTCGAAGGTCGGGGCGCCGTGCGCCAGTTCCGGCCAGGCACGTCGTGCGGCCTCCGTGACGTGCTCGGCCATCGCGTGGTCGTCGTATGGCTGGGCAAGGAAATTGAAGGGTAGGTACCGCTGCTCTGCGGCTGCTGCGGGTATGTCGAGGTAGAGCAGCCGCTCCCGCTGGTCTGGTGTTTGAAGCTGCCCCTGGGCCACAAGGTGAGCAAGCACCAGCTGCGCCAGGTCGCCATGGGGGTCGATGAGGGTAACTGGTTGGCCAGCCAGATAGAGGGAGAGGAAGAGCGAGGCAAGGAAGTAGCTCTTGCCGGAGCCGGTCTTGCCCAAGACGTGCATGTGAGTGCGGGTGGCCTCAAGCGGTAGGCAAAGCGTTCGAGGGAAGAGCCAGCTCCGGTAGGTGCCAAGCGGGATGCGCGGCTGTGAACGAGCAGGGAAGAAGATCATTCAGGCTCCCACTCCACCTCCTTGTCTTCGTCCATGAGCGCCCAAGTGACGGTGGGCGGACTCGATGGCTGCTTCGGCTCCTGAGGTACCGGCTCAGGACGAACGAGGGGAACCGTTTCGCCTGCGGGTGCTTCAGGCAGGGAATCGAGCAGGCTCACGGGGCGATCTGCGCCAGCCGGGTACCAACAGGGACCGAAGAACAGCTCGAAGGGGTCGGTCGTCACGGGGGAGACGCTGGTGAAAAGGAAGATGTCGGCGAGCTCTGTCCTCCCGATCGCCTCAAGCTCCCGGATCGTCCAGTCGGAGAGTTGCTCCCGACGAGCCTTGGCGGGCACCGCAACGGCCACGGTGAGGTTATCGGCCTCGAAGACCTGGCGGTACGGACCCTCGGCCCAGGCCGTGAGGGCTGCGACTTTACGTCGCCAGTGCTTCTGCTGCTCGGTGCCTCGATCAAGCTCCAAGGCGATGTACACGGACTCGCCTCCTACACAGAGCTCAAACCATGCGTCCGGGATGACGGTCGTCCGCGGCGCATCGGGCCGGCCTGCGGGCTGCACACGAACGGGACTTCGCTTCAGCTGGCGCTCAGTAACGAGCCGGGGCATCGAGACGTTGAACTCGCGGCACAAGCGTTCGGCGGCAACCAACACGTCGATGGCAGCAAGGGTGTGCTCCATGAAGGGGTTGTCCTCAGCTTTGGCTCGCTCTTCAGACGGGCGATAGTAGGCGCTGGCGAGCGCCTTGCCGCGGCCGGAAACGAAGCGCCGGCCCTTGTCGGCCAGCGTGAAGACGTGGGGGGCTGAGCCCACGCGGGGCGTTGGCAGCTCGCGGAGTCTGAGAACGTATCCGGCCTCGGCCAACCGACGAAGACGCCGCTGAACGTACCGGTTGTCATCATGCTGATCTGGATACAGCAGCCGGCCGACCTGGGCGGCGGTCATGTACTGGAAACGGTTGATGGAGCACAGAATCTCGCCGTCCGCAGCGCCGATACGAAGCGGGCTGGCGGACGTGACGCGGGGGATAGGCAGTGAGTCATTCATTGAGTCACTTTGCCAAACGCGCGTGAGAACTTCTGGTCCTGGCCGTAAGACTCCCGTATGAAAGACGCTTTATCGGCTCGGGGACCTCCGGCGTATCGGCGGTTGTGGTGGCACGGGAGATGGTGGTTTAACTTCGTACTTCGGTGATTGTCCTGAGGGTGGCTGCATCTGTCCGCCTGCGCCCGAGTGCCGGCATGGGCTCGATGCAATCCGCTCATCCACCTCCTCGCGAGTCGAGCAGTACTTCCAGCGTGTGCGCTCAAGAAGGCTGACGACGCGTTTGCGCGCAGTAGATCCGTCTACCTCGGGAGGCAGAGGGTACGTTTCCATTTGGTATGTGCGCTCTCCGGCCTTGACGAATGCCGTCCGGGAGGGCAGCGCCGGAAGCTGTGTCAAAATCTCCCCGCCACCGGTTATCGACAGGCGCTCAATGAGTGGTTCATTAATAAGGGCATCAATCACAACTCGTAGATCGGCCTCCATCCGGGTCTTCTCATCGGAACGGAGGTGCGAGTCTTCCCTATGGGAGAGAGTCGCCATTCCCTCAATGAAGCGACTCTCGTGGGAGGGATTTATTCGGCCTGTCTTTTGGGCTTCATAGAGCAAACTGTTGAGTTGCTGACGTACTTGTCTCGCATCCTCTGGGTCAAAAGGCACTGTCCCGAATCCGAAATCGAGCTGCGGATACTGAGTGGTGTCATATACCTGGCGCGCACTATGTGAGCTGTAGTACATTTTCCTTCCGTTGACTATCGTGTACGGCTCCTCTTCCGTCGCAGATGACCGATGAAGCTGTAGCCTGCTGCCGTTTACCAACGGGCTAGCGGTACGAAGGCCGAACTGCTTTACCGCCTCGTTGGGGTGACGCTCCAAGGAGGCGACAACGTCAGCTACGAGGTTGTCTGTCTGCTGGTCCAGCTGAGCAAAAAGCGGAGCAACCTCGCTGGCGTCATACGGTGTTGTGTGGAAGGCCACCACGTTTCGAGCGGTAAGGACACCGCGCCGGTTGACGTCCAGTCCCGGCTGGTCGAGTTGATTGGTGTACTGATGGGCCAACACAAGCTTAGCGCCGTACTTTCTACCACCGACAAAGAGCTTGACGAACTCGTTTGTAACGAAATTCTGAAATTCGTCCACAATCAGGGTGTAGGTGTCTCGCCAGTCTCTATTTTGCTCGTCGAAGGTAGCGGCGTAGATAAGCGAGAAGAGTGCGACACCGACAAGGCTCGCAGCCTCGCCAGCGGTGTCACTATCAACGGGGAGCTTGACTAGGAGAATCCGGCGCCCGCGAATGATGGACTTCACATCCAATGGCGGCCCAGGCTTACACAGCAGGCGACGCAACAAGTCATCTGCGAGAAGCCGGCCCAGCCGGTTGAGAAACGGCTCGGTCTGTATCGACCGTTCGCGAGATGACAAAGAGGGAAGATCGTGTTCCCAGAAGGCCCGAGTCTGGGCATCTCCGACGTTGCGCAGCGCCGCGCTGATAGCTCTTGGGTGCCGGAACCAGTCAGGAACGTCAGCTAGCGTGCAGTCCGGATTGTAAATCAGGGTGTTTGTAACGTACCGAAGGATTTTCTCGGCGTACTGGCCTGACTCAATTTCTGGCCAGATGCGACGGAACACCCGGAGGACCCGCCCACGGGTGCGTGCTCGCTCGGTCTCATCAGTGCAGTCAGCACAATAGAAAACATTGAGACAGAAAGGGAAGAGGCGCGTATCGGTCAGATCCAGGAGGTATGTGTCCTCAATACGTTCCTGGGGCATCCGAGCAATGATGTTGTCGACAAGCTGACCGTGTGGATCGAGCACAATGATGCTATCTGACTGCTCCATACGTTGGTAAGTGACCTGCTCCAGGAGCGATGACTTACCGGCACCCTGCGTACCAAGGACGTAGGTGCCTGAGCACATCTCCTCAGCGGTCACAGTCACCGGCTGGTCGGTTGTGAGGTTCTGCCCGAGGATAATCTCAATGGTTGTCACCCTGGCAACGGCGTCCTCTTCGGCCTGCTCGGCCTCGAACACCCGCAACCATTTTGCATAGAAGCTGTCTTTAATCTCGCCGTTTCGAAGCCGTTCACGCAGGTTCTGGACTGTATAGGCCGGTGCTCGATAAACAAGATCGCAAACACGACACTTCACCCGGGCGGAATCATGGTAAGTGCCCGTGCCATCGGGGGCATACTCTGTTATTAGACTAACGTCCGGAGCCACCCCATCTTTCGCGCGCCTCAAGGACGTATCAATTCGGAAGGTGCGCTCACAACCGTTAATGCATGGGATACGTTCGCGAAGATACGGCGGCACCTCTTCGTCAGGAAGCGGCGGCTTGAGATGGAACGTACCTGCCTTCTCAGTCTTCTGACGGTGCTGGAGGTAGAGAGTGGCCACCGTCATTAGACTCATCGTCCCCGGGAGCGACTTCTTCTCCTCGGCGGTCATGGTTTGCCGACCGTACTCATGTACCGCCGGCCACACCTTCGGTTGAGGGAGCGTGTCAAGATACCGAAGGAGAAAGTCGGGATGCTTTTCGCACCAGGCACGATTGATCGCGACGTCATTCATAACCGACCTCGCCGAAAACCGTCATGTTCTGTCTTCTATTCGTGCCACTATCTCTAGTAGAAGAGGATACCTGCCACCTTAGACCCCTCTCGTGACTTCGCAACATAGGACACGGAAAGCGATAGATCGACTACAGTGGGGTATCGCGCGTTCCGTCATGGTCGGGATGCGCGTAAGGTGGATCTTGAAGGCGTCCTGGGAGGGAATCCCTGGAGATGGTCTCCTCATAGCCAAGGTGAACAACCGGATCGCCCGTGGTTCCGGGAATAACTAAAGGTGCAAATGCCTCTTTGACGCCAGCCAGGGCTGCCGCTTCGCGGAGCTTCAATAGCTGACGACGATCATCCTGATCGTAAAGCGGCTTCTCTATGAACCGTACGACGGTCTTGGACCCATCTTCATTCGTACGAATCTCCTGACGCTGTCCGTCGACAGAAAGAGCCAACATGCGTTCGAATCGATCGCGGTGTGATTCGGCTTCCTGTGTTAAGTCCTCGTGCGCCCGCAGAGGCTGATTGCCCTCCGGAGCAGGCGAGAAACTAGGCTCCTCAGGAGGATTCGCACTTTGAGCTAGCTCTGCACGAACGTTAGAAATAGCCTGCTCGGCACCTGGTGTTGGTCTTGGTACTTCTCCCCCTTCTGACATACATCTTTCTATATCTCATATCGGACATGTGAAAGTCAAGTGTCAAAGGTATCGCCCTGCCTACCGGTTCCCGCCTCGCCGCGGAGTCGCCTCACGCCGCGCACGAGTACCTGTGGAGAAGAGTTCAACACTTCCATGAAGTCATCAAGATGATCATCAATCTGTTCATCGCGGAATCCTCTCTCGCGCGCGAAGGTCCTGACTTCGTCAATAGAAAAGGCCCCCGCCCGTCGTACTGAGTCGAGATCGTTGGTGTTTGCGCGATTGCGCAAGCGCTCCTCAAACTCCGCTTCAAGGGCTCTGATGGCTTCCTCGCGCTGGGAGTCTTGCTCCTTGTCGTCATCGGGATTTGGTGTGGGGTCCTCGTGTTCTCTCATAGGCGTAACTCGTTGAAGATGTGCACTCTCAGCGGCGTTTCACGGCAACTGAGTTGATCTCCCGCGCCACCTTCGTCTCACCGTTTCGTGCTTTGTACTCCCGCTCGTGGACGTAGCCCACGACCTCGACCTCGCGACCCTTGACCAACTCGTCAGCCTCAGCTCGCTTCTGGAGCGTTGCTGCTCGGTCGCCAAAGGCGAGGATGTCGTGCCACTGGGTCTCGCCGTTTTCCAGATGAACGGCGAGGGGGAACTTGCCAACGAGCTTTCCTGAAGCGGTCGTTCGAAAGGTGGGGTTACGGCCGAGTCGACCAACGAGCTTTACGCGCTGGCCATCAGCTTCCTTGGCCTCGGCGTCATCGGCCGCGGGCTCTCTGCGTGCCTGATCTTGTGCTCTGATACGGGCAGCTCGATCAAGTGGGTGCTCGTCCTGGGGTGCGCCGACGGCCTGCGCGGACCCTCGGACCCTGGGCGCCGACTGGAGATCACCGTTGTTCGTGGTGTCGGGCGCTACCGCAGCAACAGGCTGGATCATCGGACGCTCGTCAGGGAAGGCGCCCACCATGCGCTCCTGGCCGGCAACCTTCTCCGGAGGCTTGGGGCCGGCGACTACGACCGGAGCGGCCTCGGACTCTGCGGGTTCCTCAGCTGGCGCTTGGACAGCCTCGTGGTTGGTGATGATCTGCGCGGTGTCCTCGACGTCATCGGGGAGCCCCGAGACGGAGACTGGACCAGTGTCGACCTGGTACCCCAGTGTCAGCGCGCCATCAGGATGCAGAGCAACGGTCGAGTGCTCGTGGTCCTGGTCCTTCTGCATGAAGACGATGCCCTCGTCCTCAACGGTAGGAAGCGTCCCTCCGAACAGCTCGATCCGTGCGCCTTTGGTCGTGATGCGGGAGACGCCGCTGTCGGGGAAGGTATCGAGGCTCAGATAGTTGGTCTCCGTCTGTACCTGAAAGTGCTGGCCGGCGCCGTAGGCAGGATCGGTCACCTCTTGAGGCTTCGTCCCTAACGCCTTGGCGACGGCTTCCCCGTCAAATCTCTGTCCTGCTCGTTCTGTCATATGAGAACGGATTATATCGAGCAGGGACGGGAGAAGATGTAAGGCAGATTACATCCACCGAAACTCAGCGGATATGCTTCGCGCCGGCAAGGTAGTTGAAAATCCCCTTAGGGGTCTTCGCAGCGCTAGGTAGCTTCATATGCCAGACGTTCGTGGTCAACGACGGTTCTCTGACAGGTTCCTTGCTGGGAGTATTCCACAAAGGCGCTTGCCATACTGGTCGGAGATCGGGACTCTCGCTCTCGGCAGTCTGATCGTTGCTACGCTCGCTCATTTTCGCCTTCAGTGCTTGCGTACACTCCGGGTTTTCGCAAAGCCTCCTCTCTTTGCTCATAGTTACGGCTATAGTAACACCAAGTGACAGCTTGTGCAATAGGTAGATTTGCGAAACCGTACGAGGAGGGATTAATCCAAGTGAGTGGTCGCTGTGGGCATGTGGGTGAAAATGTGACGCCACTGTCATCCGCCGGGGAAGTGATGCGTCGAATAGGCTGACATGCGAACCCCTGAAAGGTGTTGCCCGATATGAGCGTGCCCGTGTCCAATGGTGATTCAAGGGATCAAACCGAAGTAAATCTCGCGACGGGAACCAATCGAGATAGGGCCGTTTTTGATCTCCTTGGGAACCCTCGCCAATGGCGGCAGCGGGCAGTTGAACGGATTGACCTAACCAGTGCACTGTTTGAAGACAGGCGTCGATCCGTTCAAGCAGCGGATTTGGCTGGGATGCTTCGGCCGTATATCAAGAGAGGTCATACACATGCTCGGTTGTATCTACCTATCGGTACCTTCCCTAAGGGGCCACTGCTCGACTTTGCGGTAACCGTGGATGAAAAGCCAGCGTATTTGCTGCCACGTGAAGCTCACGGTTACTTTCAGGCCGAATATTTGAATCACCTAATGCTCACGCATCACGGTGAAGAACTCGCACCCGACGTGAACGACCTCCTGCGCAGGGTTTGTTCATTTGCCCCTGGCGTGTGGCAGCAACTGCGCCAAGACCTGGATTCGGAACGCGAGCCAGTAGTTGCATACCTAAATGCTACGGGATTGGGAACCCTTGTCGGGAAAGACCCTCTCGAAGTGGGTGATGTCCACGATTTGGTGTGCGTTGCTCGATCTGTAGGGGAACTGGTGCGGCAGTTTGCACCTCAGGATGTCGACAGTCCGTCCGAAAACCCCTTGCTAGCTCTCCCGTTCCTTGATGCTGGAGGCGTCCACAGTCTCGCAGTCATACTCGCTACGCTGGAGAAACTCCGCAATTCTCTTCGCCTTTCCTCTGAGCATCCCGTGTCAGAGGATCGCAGATTTGTTGCCACTTATGCCGACTACGGCCGGCACTGGGATGCCCTAGTGGAGTGTGTAGTCCCACTGGAGCGGCCTTTCATGATCAGGACCTCCGAGAAGCGAGCGGTGAGACTGGAAGAACCTTTTGGCGAAGGAAGCCGGAAGTGGCTGAGTGACGTAGGGCGAAAGAAAGCGCATCAGCTCATTAACTATGGAGACGCTTCCTCCAACCACGTAACCTGCCGAATCACAGACTCCAATGTCGAGTTCGTCTCGGACGGCTGGAGGGTTCTGGATGAGAGATACGGGGAAATTGACGCATTGGCGGATGCGGCAGAAGTGACTCCAGAAATCGTCGCATTCTATGACTCAAAGGCTGACCGCCCAAATCGTCTGTGGCTCGAACTCCCACTCCGTCAGACCCCTGCTGCTGCGGTTGGGATGTGGACGGTGCTGTTTATGATCGGTACCGCCCTTATCAGTTTCTTGATCTTCGTTTTCAACTGGTTCGAGAGTGGAAGAAGTCACTCCCTTTCTGGAACCGATGTTGCCGTAATTCTCGTTCCTTCGGCTATTGCGGCCGCCCTGCTGCTGGTCCGAGAAGCCTCGACTCTGAGTACGAGGCTCAATAAATATTGGCGCTACGGAGCGGCAGGTGTGCTCGGGTTTTTGTGGCTTATTACTCTGATCTTCTATGGGATCAGTAAGGTGAAATGGGGAGGCTAGGAATGCCGGACATGCGGAATGAGAAAGTGGACGAGCGGCTCGGTAAGGTCACGACAACGTTGACTGGAACGTTTGTGGCTATTGCTGGTGTGGCCACGGCTGTCGGGATTTCTCAAGATTCACTTCTGGCGGCGGTCAACAATGATCCATGGCTCTATTTTGGCATTGCCATCCTTGGTGCTGTCGCAGTAGCTCTTGGCATCTGGTCCCTCTTTCAAGGTAATGACAGGCGCGGGAATCGAAAGCAAGCGTGGCTGCTCGGCAGTGGCACCATTGTCTATATGTTGGCGTTGTTTTTGGCCATCGCCGCCGTGGCGCGGGTGGCCACTGGAAATGGACGACCCAACGTGACGAATCTGTCAGTCGTGCCTGGGTCGCCAAAGAAAGTTAGCTTCACGGTCCATGCCGACGGAGTCCAGGGCGGCAAAATGCTCATCGTCGAAGCTGAGGCGTTCGATGCTGTAAAGACACTAAATGGTGGCGTGCTCTACCGAAGTGTCCTGCATGCCGACGACCATGGGGATATCGAGCAGTCAGTCGAGTTTGTAATCGAAAGAAGCGACGCTACGCGACTGACAGTCCGCGCTTTCCCGGACCATGAGGACAAGGATGGCGCTACCTGTGAATCCGACACTACCCACGACAAGCTGGGGTGTGCGACGGTCCTCTTCTCGAAGACATAATGAAAGAACGTATATTTCGGACGGAGTGCGGTGGCTCGTGATGGACCCCAGCTGAAGCCGATGCCTACTAAGCTTGCTGCCAGCCCGTGCCGGACTGGAGTGCACGGGATAGGCGCTGGTGCCCCGCCCGGCGGGACGCAGTACGACCAGAGCCGCACTGCCCCGGGTGGCCCATGTGGTCATCCGGGGCATACCCCTCGACGGGTCATGTAGATCCCCTAGGCGCGCGCTGGGCGCCCAAACGATCAAGGAATCGATCGACGGGCGTGCCTGGCTTCCTAGAGGCTCAAGCGCCCTGTGGGGCACATCAGACAGGCGAGCTGGCGTGTCACCGATTTATCACGCACTCCGTCACGCGCACAGGGACAGACCGCTCTGACCTGGACGTTTGCCTGACCCTGTGGACTGGACGGACGGACAGGACTGGGCGTCAGCTTCTGGGGGTCAAGGGGTCGCAGGTTCAAATCCTGTCGTCCCGACTCGAAAGAGTCGCAGATCAGGGGCCGTTTCAGAGCAATCTGAAACGGCCCCTGATCAGTTGTCGGGGACCGGTGGGGGACCGGCGTACTTGACCGCGCTGAAGCGCACCTCGACCGGTCAAGTGCGCCACAGCGAGCGCCGGGTGTAGTCGATGCGGTGGCATGCCCCTCAGGCATCCCCGTCGACCGCGTACGTCTGCGTCCCCGCCCGCAGGTTCGCCTGTGCCTTGCGGTAGGCGCGGCGGCCGGGGACCTCGGCCTTGGCGTTCTGTTCGTCGCGCCGGGCGGTCAAGGCGGTCAGGGCTTGGCGGGCCTCTTCCGAGGCCCAGTGGTCGAGGTCGATCTCGCGGTGCTGGCGGGCGGCGGTCTGGATCTCCAGGAAGGCGTTGGCCGACGCCGCGGCCCTGGCAGGTCGCTGGGGTGCGTTGACCGTGGTCAGGGCGGCGTGGGCCGGGTGGTGCGGGGGCAGGTCGTCGATCAACCGGTGCCACTGGGACAGCGTGACACGTTCGTTGGCGGGGAGCGAGGCCTCCAGTTCCTCCCGGGAGACCCGGTCCAGGAAGCGCAGGGGCACGGGCGGTGCGTCGAGATCGACCTCGAAGGTGGCGTCCGGCGCGGGCACCGCCACGAAGCCGTGCAGTGTGCCCTCGGAGGTGTCGAGGACCATCCAGTACCGCATGCCCGGGCCGGAGCCGGCGGTGTCCGTGTCCGTGCCCGGCCGTACGGTCACCGGATGGCAGAGCGCGCCGTCGGTGAGGCGTCGGGAGGGCGGGACGGGGTGGTCCTCGATCTCCATCTCGATCTCCAGCAGTCCGCCGCCGGTCACGGTGAGGCCCACGGCGACCGGCCACTGCTCGAGGAACTCGGTGCGGCCGGGGCGCCGTTCCCCCGAGGACGCCCGGAGGACGAAGTCCGAGTCCAGGCGCCTTGTCAGGGCGATCGGTTCGATGCGTCGCAGCCCGGTCAGCCGTTCGGAAGCCAACCGCGCGGAGTGGTGCGGCGCCCGGTCCGCCTCGCCGAGTGCGTCGGCGAGCTCCGCCAGGGCGTGCCGGGTCGGGGCGGGCAGACGCGCGGGTTCCGCGGCGCGGAGGCCGCTCAGCAGGTGCGCGGCCTCCCTGCCGAACCAGGGGCCGGGCCGCTCGGTGCGGAGGCCGGCTTCGAGAACTTGAAGGGGGCCTGCCAGCGATGAAGCGGCCGGGGTGAACCAGTGGCCCAGCTCTCCGTCCGGTGGCGGGATCGGCAAGGAGGGCGAGGAGCCGGTTTCGGCATGCAGTCGGGCGGTGGCCGAGAGGGCCGCGGCGTCGACGCGCTCCCAGGGAAGACAGTGGAAGAGGCCTGGTGGCGGGAGGGTTTCGTGGTGAGCCGGTGGAGGAGGAAGTAGCGCAGCGCGAGGCTCTCGGAACGAAGGCCGGTGACGATCTCCGGATGGGCCGGGGGGTCGGCCCACCGCTCCTCCAGACGGGCGACCACCTCGGTGCCCGGCTCCGAGACGGGCACGGGCGCGCCGTGGTCGTCGAGTTCGACGACCACCTGCCCGTCGGGCGCCCGCAGTGCCAGGGCGCGGCGGAGCTCGCCGGCCCGCTCGACGACCGCGCTGGTCCGCGTCCAGGGCTGTGTGCGGAACCGCGGCAACGCGCGGGCGTCGGTGCGTTCGTCACCGTCGTTGATGCGGTCGAGTGCGGGAGGCTGCCCCGGCGCGCCCGGCAGGACGCGGGCGATCCAGTCGCTGAGGGGTCGGTGCGGGGGGCAGGACGCTCCCTTCGGGGCGCGGGTCCGTCATCTGCCGACCCGTTCGCATCGTGCGTGGAGTTGTGCGGCGACGGTTCCGAGTCGGCGGACCGCCTCCCCCAGCGCGGGGGACATGGGGTCGGGGACACATTGGGCCCAGAGCCCCGCCAGGCGGTGCCACGCCTCCTCGCCGCGCCGGTCGAGCCGGTCGAGCAGATCGTGGGGCAGAGCCAGGGCCCATGCGCGCAGGGGCCCGTCGTCCAGGTCCGGTCCGTCCCAGCGCATCCGGAACTTCACGCCGCGCAGGAGCACTTCGGCGCGCACCAGTGGATCGGCCGAGGCGTTCACGGGGACGAGACGGCGCTTGCCGTCGGCGGCGGCGAGGTCGTCGAGCGCCTTGTCCAGCGGGTCGACGACCAGGTTCTGCACGGGGTCGTAGAGCAGCGTGTTGACGGTGAGGTCGCGCTGCCGGCTGTCCTGGAGCAGGTCGGTGCCCGTGGCCGGGAAGGACGTGCCGTCGAGGCCGAGGCCCCGGTAGTCGAGGCTCGGTCCGCCCGTGCGGGCGGACCGAGGACCGTGCAGACAAGGTTGTCGGGGCTGAACCGCTGGGGGTGCTCCGCACTCGTGCCGTCGAGGTCGAGCACCTGACGGGTCGTCTCGGTGAAGGCCCCGGCGGGTGCGGTGCCCGTCAGGTTCAGGTCGTTGACCTCGTCGGGGGTGGCCCCGGACAGCAGGGCGCGCCTGATCTCCTCGCGCTGCCTGAGCGGTGGCAGCGCATCCAGCAGAACGGCGACGTCCACGTCCACGGAAGGCCGATCGGCCACTGGTTTCCCGCTTTCCCCGGTCGGCCCCGGCCCACGCGCCGAGACGGCCCAGCGGGCCCGTTGTGGCAAGGGAGGGCCTTGATTTCACGCAGACCGTGAGATCCGTCCTTCCTCGTCCCGCGTGCGTGCCGGCGAACCAAGGGCCCATCGAATCGTTCCCACCAGGGCGTGGCCGGCCATCCGTACGACCGTGCGTTCCACCGCCGGCGGGTACGGCAGACCGAGTGACTCGCATGCCCAGCGCGGAAGGGTCGACACCGCGTTCGCAGCCAGGATCGCGTACGGGGCCCGGGCGATCCGGGGAAGGGGCGGGTGGCGCAGGAGGAAGCGCGCGGCCTCGCGGGCCTCCCGCGTCGCGTACAGCTCGGGCCGGTACGAGGCCAGCCGCTCGGCCAGCTCGGCGCGGTCGCGCGGAGGGTCGGTCACGCCCAGGGCGGCCGCCACGCGGGCGGTGTCGGCGACGTACGCGTCATAGCCCGCGGGATCCAGCGGGTGGGCGCCATAGCGCTGATGGGCGATCAGGAAACTGTCCACCTCCGCGACGTGCACCCAGCCGAGCAGATGCGGATCGGAGGCGTGGTACGCCGCTCCGGAGGGGGTCACTCCGCGCACGCGCTCGTGCACCGCGCGCACCCCGTCGACGGCCTGCTGCGCATCGTCCGCCGTTCCGTACGTCGTCACGGCGAGGAACGTGCTGGTGCGGTGGAGGCGCCCCCACGGGTCCCCGCGGAAGCCGGAATGGGCCGCGACGGCGGCCATGGCCAGCGGATGGAGGGACTGGAGCAGCAGGGCCCTGAGCCCGCCGACGAACATCGAGGCGTCGCCGTGCACCGCACGGATCGCGCTGTCGGGTCCGAACCATCGGGGCCCCGGCGTGCCGTGGATGCGGGCGCGGTTGTCCGGGCCCTCCGGGCCCGCGACACGGGCGAACAGCGTGCGGCCGAGTCGTTCCCGGAGGTCGAACCAGGGCACGGACACGTCCATGCGACCAGTATCCGCCGGGCGCGGCGACGTCGCCCGGGCCGTGGGCGTCCGGCCCGCCGGGCGAGCGTGCACGACCACCGCCGCGCGTGCACGATCACCGCAACGCGTGCACGGCCGCCGCGAACACGCCCGGCATGCGGGCGGCCACCGGCACGATCAGGCGGGAGGTCTCCGGCCGGGAGCCGGCCCGGAGCAGTGCCCTGGTGAGCAGCCGCTGCCGCCGCGACAGGCGCCGCCATGCCCGCTCGTACTCCTGGGGCCGCCCCGCCCGCAGGCACCGTACCGCCGCTTCGGCCGACGCCAACGCGAGGGCGATGCCTTCGCCGGTGAGCGCGTCGACGTAGCCGGCCGCGTCACCGACGAGCAGGACACGGCCGGCGACTCTGCCGCGCACCCGCTGTCTGAGCGGTCCGGCACCGCGGACCGCGTTCGCGGCCGCGTCCTCGTGCAGGCGCGCGGCCAGCTCGGGGAACCGGTCCAGACAAGTGGCGTAGGGGTGCCGGGCGGTGCTCAGCACGGCCACGCCGACGAGGTCGTCGGCGACCGGGGTCACGTAAGCCTCGCCCTGCCTGGACCAGTGCACTTCGACGAAGTCGGACCACGGGGCCATGCGGTAGTGGCGCCGCAGGCCGTAGCGCCGGGGGCCGGGGGCGGCCAGGTCCAGGCCGAGCGCCCGGCGGAGGGGCGAGTGCAGGCCGTCCGCCGCGACGAGCCACCGGGCCCGTAGCCCCGCGGCGGTCACCGACTCCGGCCCCTGGTGCACTTCCCCGACCTTGCCGGGCACGATCCGGACGCCGAGCTCGAAGGCCCGCCGGTACAGCGCGGCGCTCAGGACGGTGCGGCGTACGCCGAGGCCGGAGCCGTCGCGGAAGGCAGCCTGCGCCCGGTGGGCGCCGTCGACGTACCGGATGCCGCCCAGCTCGTGGCCGGCCGGTTCGACGCCCAGGGTGCGCAGGTGCCGAACGCCGCGGGGCATGATCCCCTCGCCGCACGCCTTGTCCACCGGGCCGGGCCGGGGCTCGATCACCACGGCCTCCATACCGGTCAGCGCGGCATGGATCGCGGTGGCCAGCCCGGCGGGCCCGCCGCCCGCGACGAGGAGGTCGATCACGCGAGTCCGCCGGGTACGGAGGTCCGCGCCGGGCGCGTGGCGTCCGCGGCGGTCCCGGGCGGCACCGAGGAGGCCGGGGCGAGCGCCGCGTCCTCGCAGCGGATGCGCACGGTGAGCAGCGCGGCGTTGAGCAGCGTGAACAGAACGGCGGTCAGCCATGCCCCGTGGACCAGCGGCAGCGCCGCTCCTTCGGCCACCACCGCCACGTAGTTCGGGTGGCGCAGCCATCGGTACGGGCCGCCGGCGACCAGAGGCAGACCGGGCACGACGAGGACCCGGGTGTTCCAGCGCGGCCCCAGTGTCCGCACGCACCACCAGCGCAGGGCCTGGGCCGCGACCACTACGGCCAGCATGGTCCAGCCGAGGCCGGGGCGGAACGGCGGCCGCAACGTCGCCACCTCGGCCAGGCAGCCGAGGAGGAGGCCCGTGTGCAGCACCACCATCACCGGGTAGTGCCGCCGTCCGTGTTCGACCGCGCCGCGCGCCAGGCTCCAGCGCGAGTGCCGCCGGGCGACCACGAGTTCGGCGACGCGCTCGGCGCCGGTCGCGAGTACCAGAAGGGCGTACCAGGTCATCTCTCCTCGTCTCTCCCTTCCTGCTTCCTACCAGCGCAACAGGACGAGTTCGGTGCAGAAGCCCGGGCCCATGGCGAGCAGCAGGCCGGGGGTTCCGGCGGGCGGCCGACCGCCTTCCGCGAGCGTGTCGCGCAGGACGTGGAGCACGGACGCCGAGGACAGGTTGCCGACCTCCGCGAGCGAACGCCTGCTGACGTCGAGGGCGTCGTCCGGCAGGTCGAGCGCCTCCGCGACCGCGTCGAGGACCTTGGGCCCGCCCGGGTGGCTGACCCAGGCCGTCACGTCCTTGCGCGTGAGGCCGTGATCGGACAGGAAGGCATCGACGTCGTCCCCGAGGTTCTTGCGCACCACCTCGGGAAGGGCGGGATCCAGCACGACGCGGAAGCCCGATGCGGTGACGTCCCAGCCCAGCAGGCGTTCGGTGTCCGGATAGAGTCGGCTGCGGCTCGCCACCACCGTTGGACCGGCCCCCGCCGCCGTGTGCCTTCGGGTGCCGCAGGCGACGGCCGCGGCGGCCCCGTCCCCGAAGAGCGCGGTCGCGATCAGGTTGGCGGGGGACGCGTCGTCCCGCTGAAAGGTCAGTGAGCAGAGTTCGACGGAGAGGAGCACGGCGATGTGCTCCGGCCACCCCTGGAGGTAGTCGTGGAGCCGGGCGACGCCGGCCGCGCCGGCGACGCAGCCGAGGCCGAAGAGGGGAAGCCGTCTCACGTCCGGCCGCATCCCGAGCCGTCCGACGAGCCGGGCGTCCACCGACGGCACGGCGATGCCGGTCACGGAGGTGAACAGCAGCAGATCGACGTCCCGGGCGGACAGGCCGGCCGCGTCGAGCGCCCCGGAGACGGCTTCGGCGCCGAGCTCCAGGGCATGGGTGAGGAAGGCGTCGTTGACCGCGCCGAAGTCCTTCAACTCGCCGTACCGGTCGAGGGGCAGCGCCGTATGGCGCCAGCGGACCCGCGTGCCGCGGTGGAGGCGGTCGAGAGCACGCCGGTCGCCGCCGGCGTCCAGGCACTGACCGGCCACCATGTCGGTGATCTCCTGCTGGGCGTGCCGGTGCGGTGCCAGGACTCCGTGGACTGCTGCAATCCGGGTCATCGGACTCCCTGGTGACTGCCTGGTGCGGACGATGTGCATCCATATGTGCCCCGCGCCCCGTGGTCGTACCACGTCATCGCTCGTTGGGCGCCTACGATCGGCGCGTGGACGCCACGAATCGGGTCACCGCCGGGGCCGTACGGCCCAAGGGGGGCCTTCTCGTCGGCCTTGCGAGGGCCTGTCACCCGGGGCCGACGGCCGCCGTCACCCTGCTGATGACGGCGCTCGCGGTGTCGGCGGGGCACAGCGCGAGGGGCTCTGTGCTGGTCGGCGTGGCGGTGTTGGCGGGCCAGCTGTCGGTGGGGTGGTGCAACGACGCGGTCGACGCCCGGCGCGACCGGGCAGCCGATCGGCACGACAAGCCGGTCGTGTCCGGCGCTGTCACCGCCGGGGCCGTGAGGGCCGCCGCGCTCATGGCTTTGGTGGCGTGCGTCCCGCTGTCCCTGTCCGGTGGTCTGTTCGCCGGGAGCGTCCACCTGGTGGGCGTCGGCGGCGCGTGGGCGTACAACCTGGTGCTGAAGGCGACGCGGCTGTCCTGGCTGCCGTACGCCGCGGGGTTCGCGGCGCTTCCCGCCTTCGTGGTGCTGAGCCTGCCGGGGAGGGCCGCGCCGGCCTGGTGGGTCGTCACGGCCGGTGCGTTGCTGGGCGTGGGCGCGCATCTGGGAAACGTGCTGCCGGACATCGAGTGCGACCTCAGAGCGGGAGTACGCGGGTGGCCGCAGCGCCTCGGCCCGACGTGGACCCGGCTGCTGCTGCCGGCCCCGCTGGTCGTGGCGTCCGCGGTGCTCGTCCTCGGCGGGCCGGGGGTGCCCGGCGTCGCCTCGTGGGCCGCCTTGGTGGTGGCCGCACTGACGGCGCTGGTGAGTGCGCTCCTCGGCGGTCGCTGTGTCCGACTGCCGTTCATCGCCTCGATCCTCGTCGCCGGTATGGATGTGGCACTGCTGGTGGGGCGTGGCGGCCTGATCGCCTGATGGGGGTCAAGGGGGCGCAGGTTCGGATCCTGTCGTCCCGACCGTGCGGAAACGCAGGCCGGAGGCCGTTCTCTCCTCCGTGAGAGGACGGCCTTTCGAGCGTCTGCGGTCGTGGTGGCCGCAGTGCGGCCGCACGCCCGGACCGGGGCTGGTTCGCCGCAACGCCGGCGGCGGGTGGTACGGGGGACGCGGTGCCGGCGGACGGCGTCGCAGAGGGCGCTGGAGAGGGTGGCGAGGCACTGGTGGAGAGCGGCCCGGTCGCGGCCGGCTGCCGGAGATTCTGACGGAGGTCGGTAAGGGCGGGGCTTCGCCGGACCCCCGGGCGGGGCCAGGGCGAGGGCCTGCCCGGGGCCCGGCTGGACCGTGCCGGGGCCTTGGGTTCCGGACGATCAGGAGCGGGCGCGGGAGGTCAAATCCCGAACCATTTCCGTGACGGCGCAGGTCAGCGGATCGTTCGAGCTTGGACTGCTCGCGGCGTCCGCGCCCGGGAGGCGGGGCGGAGTACCGGAACATCGCCTCCCAACTGGCCGAACGACCAGTCGGTAGGGGGCGCGGCCGGAAAGGTACGACCACATGTGCGATCACCCTCCGCATCGACAAGACTCCGGTGCGCAGCCGATCGGCTCGCACCCTCCCGCTCACCCCACGAAGGGACACCTCCGTGCGTTACTTCCGTACCCTCGGCGCCACCGCGTTCGCCACCGCGACCGGCCTCGCGCTCGTCGGAACCGCCTTCACCGGCACCGGCACCGCCGAGGCGGCGCCCACGAGCCTCTACGCGCCGTCGGCGCTCGTGCTCACCCTCGGTGAGGGCACGCACCCGGCGACCGACACCGTCGTCCGCGCGGTCACCCTGACCTGTGCCCCCGTCCCGTCCGGCAGCCACCCCGCGCCGGAAGCGGCCTGCAGGGAACTGGACTCCGCGGGTGGCGACTTCACGAACCTGACGGGCTTACGGGAAGGCCGCCCCTGTACGCGCGAGTGGAACCCGGTCACGCTCACCGGTGACGGCGTCTGGCAGGGCCGGCGCGTCACCTGGTCGGCGACCTACGGCAACCCGTGCGAACTGCGGGCCCGCACGGCGGACAGCGCGGTCTTCGCGTTCTGACGGAACCCCCGGGACCGGCTTTCCCCGGGGCGCCCGACCCACCGGCCCTCCTGGTGAATTCAGGCAGGGCCGGTGCTGCGCGACCCGTATGGGGGAAGCGACGACGCCACCGCGCAGGCCCGTGTCATGCTGCGCGTCATATGTGTCGAGGGCGCTCCGGACGGGCTCGCACGAAGCATCGCGAAGGCCGGCGACGCACAGAACCACGTCGAGCCACGGGACTTCGTCGCTCTCGACCCGGAACAGGGTCTGATCCGCGAGGACTTCGCTCACGACCTGGGGAAGTCGTACGTCTACAAGCACGGCGACCCCGACCCGTCACCAGCCACGGGCTGCTCGATCGTCGAAGCCGCGACCGCTCCCGCCTGCGCCCACCGGGACGCGGGCCTCGTCACACGTGTGCGGGCGGACCACGACCACCTCGGGCACTCCGGGCCGGACGGCGCGCGACTCGTCTTCCGCACCGCCACACGCCCGGAGGGGCAGGCGCTCGGTGACTGGCTCAGTGAGGATCCGCGCCGCCATCTCGCCACCTGGGTCAATACGGCTCGTCTCGCGAATCGTCGAACTGGAGGCGGAGTCGCGCCGGGCCCTCACATGCGTCCAACACCTCGTCCTCGGGATAGATGCGGCCGGCTTCCAGGTAGTCGGGTGTCGGTGCCAGCGGGACGAAGAGGTTTCTTTCACCGTCGGGCGGGGACAGCCACAAGGCGACCGCGCAAAGCGCCGGAATCTTCAGAATGCGGAGTTCGTAATCACCGGCCTGGATCTCTTCGTTCTCGGAGAGGTCCACGAGTGCCTGCGCGGTCGACTCCACGTATGGTCCCACGTTGACCTGCTCCAGCCCGATCGCCCGCCCGTCAGTGTCGGCAGAGACTTCACTGCTGGCCAGCACGCGCGAACCCCTGTGTGCCAGGTATCGCCAGCCGGTGACGGCGGAGTCGCCGAGTGGTCGGCGCGCAGCGAGGTCTTCGAGCCGGACGAGGTGTACCGAGTGCGGCGCCGAAAGTTCCAGATTATCCGCCTGCAACGCCATCAGGTGCACAGCTCGCGCCTCCGGGGCGAACTTCGCCAAATGCTGGAGGCCTGCCAGTGCCATCTGCCGTGAGTTCTCCGGCGGCGACGCGTAGTGAATAGCCATTACCCCACCTTGCCTGAAGGAGTGTGGTTCGGCGCCCGATGCTCATGCGGTGAGAATCGCCGGCGACATGGGCGTCGAATTTACCGATCGCGCACCCTGGACACTTCCTGCGCGGTGGTCGAGGGTTCGCGGACAAGTCCGAGTCGCCTTGTCACGTGGTATAGAACGTGACAGTCCATTTCCCTACCCCTTGATAGCTCATGCGGAAGGTGTTGTAGGGGATGAAGGACTGGCCGTACCACGGATCCTGAATGTAGAGGTATCTTTCCAGGGTGAATGGATTCAAGCTGACGACGATATCGGCATACCCGCTTATCAACGGGAAGTGTGACCCTCCGCCACTCCAGACGATTTTTGTCACCACCGGCCGCCTCGCGGCGATTTCGAATTCTAGTGCGGATGCGACTCCTTCCTCGACCTGACCGTTATGGCCAACCCGCTTCAGGGCCGAAAAGAGGTACCAAGGCCTGTTGCAGGCAGGGGTGGAGCCGTCCGCGCAACAGTCTGTCGACCCGAATTCGTCGTCTGCCAGAATGCACTGTATCCACGGGCTGGCTGCGTCATAGAAATGTGACACGCTCATTGCTGTGGCGGCCCAGCACCAATTGGTCTGCTCTTGTGGATGCATGAAGAAGGAGAATCCATCCCCTGCCATGAGTCCCACCCGCCTTCGATGGATGATTCAGGAATTTTCGCGACAAGCCCGCACTGCCCGTGGCCGGCTACCCGTCTGACATCCATGCGATCGTGCGGTGAGGGGCGAACGCATGGGTCTCGGCCCCCAGGGCGGTGCGCATGTGATGGACGATGCCGGGGGCTCCCTGGTCTTCAAGGTGGCCCTGGGGCCGCAGCCCCCTCGCGGACGGGCCCATGAGGAAGGTGTGAGAAATCGGCGAAGCACCCACGGACTCCCGGCGATCCGGGCTCTCGGAGTCGGATGTGCCGATCGGTCGGAGCCGGGCGGCGGGTACCGACGAGGGCATCTGCCGTTTCCTCGGGGCGTGTCCTTCGGCATCAACACGGCACCCATCAGATGCCTTCCACGGTACGTCACCCAGCTGGGATCGGCTCGGCGTTCCGGCCCGGAGGGTCAGCCGCGTGGGAATGGGGTGGGGGTGGGAGCTGCTGCTTCCGCCATGCGGCGAGGGTGAGTTGTGGGTACGGTAAATAGGGGGTATTGCGAGGGGTTTCGCCTCCTGAAGGCCATGTTCCCCGCACCTGCTCCGCACTTGCAGCGGACCTGCGTCGTTGCGCGCACAACCAATCTCTGGGGGCTTCGAGGAGACATCGTGGTTACTTACACCAAGCCTGCCCTGAATCCGATGACCTTCGACGAGCTGATCAACCGGCTGAAGGGGGACGAGAACGAGCGCCGCAAGGCGATCGAGATCATCCAGACTCGCGGCGTCATGGCGTTCGGAGACGAGTACTTCACGTTGAGCGACAAGCAGCACGACCAACTGGCGGCCGCCACGTCCGACCCCGCCGAGGAATTTCGGTGGAGGGCGCTCCTGAGTCAGGGACTGGCCGAGGGAACACCCGTCAGCATCGTGCCTACGGCCACCGAGATCGGCGTCAGCATCGATGTCACGGTCGGGCCGGACGGCAGCGTCAGCGTCAGCGTCGGCTGCGAGATCTAGTGCCGTGACCGGGAGGGCTGCCGGGGTGCACGCGCCTGGTCAGCGGCGCATGCCCCGTTTCCGGAGCGCCGGCCCGCGATGGCCTCTTCTGTGAGGGAGCGTCAAGGGGCCGTTCCAGAGCAATCTGAAACGGCCCCTTGACCATTCCTGGGGCCCCTGTCCGCGGACCGTGTCCTGTGTGGTGAGGGCCTCGTGAGTCCGGCGTCGGGCGGTCAGTACGGGAAGTCGCGGCGGGACTGGTACTGCTTGCCCCCGAGCAGCTCGACCACGAGGTCGGACGGGTCGGCGAGGGCGGCCAGTTGCGCGCGCATGTCCTCCTGCGGCACGCAGAAGGTGTGGGTGTAGGTGATGAGCAGGGCGGACCTCGACTCCGTGGAGCGGTTGGGGCGGGACGTGTGCCACCAGGCGCCGTCGGCGAAGATCACGCTCCCGCGGGGACCGGTGAGGATCTCGCCCTCGTCGCACCACGACTCCCCCATGTCCGGCAGCCGGTTCGCCCGGTGCGAACCGGGGATGCCGGCGGTGGCGCCGTTCTCCACGGTGAAGTCGTCCAGGAACCAGATGCACTGCCCGGCGAGCGGGACGGCGGGCCACGGCGGGGGCAGCGTCCAGTAGGGGTGGTCGGCGTGCCAGTACTGCTCGACGGAGCCGGGCCAGAGCGTGTTCGCGCTGAACGTCGAGCAGATCAGGTCCTCGCCGAGGTAGCGCCGCCACACGGCGAGGACGAAGGGATGGACCAGGGCGTCGAGGAACACGGGATCCATCGCCAGCAGATGCAGGACCCGCTGGTGTCCGCCGGGGTGCAGATTGCGCTGCTTCTCCGCGTACAGCAGCCGTTCGAGGGAATCCCGCATCCGGTCGACGGCCGGCCCGGCAGCAGGTTCTCCACCAGCAGGCAACCGCGCTCGCCGATGGCGCGGACCGCCGAGTCGGCCCGTGGCAGGTCGAGTTCTGTCGTCGTCATGGCGTTCCCCGGTCGGATTTCAGGACCAGCGGGGCAGCAGGTCGCGCAGGAGCGTCAGCCGGGCGCGCTCTCCGGTCGCAAACGGATTGTTGCTCTCCAGGCCGGGGACGATCACCCGCACGACGTGGCCGGGCGCGGTCTCCGGGCGGGAAAGGTCGAGCACGGGAACGTGGGCGACACCGGCGTCGGCGACCCGCCGCAGGGTCCACCGCAGGTCGTCGAGCACGTCGTCACCGGTGTGCCCTCGCGGGAGCGGGGCCGTGATGACGTCCGGGTCGAGCCAGAACCAGGCGTCCTCGTGCGCGATGGGACGCGGCCGTTCGTGCCGACCGAGGCTGCGGGCCCTGATCGTGAGGTCCTCGCGGCCTCCCGCCACCGAGCAGGCGATCGACTGGGCGGCCTCCAGCAGGGCCATCTCGACCGCCGTCCCGGGATCGGGATGGGTGCCGTACCCCTCGGCACGGTCCAGGCCGCGCCACACCGTCACCATGAACGTGGGGACCTCGACCTCCGACGTGATGTCGAGGACCCGGACCACGTGCCCGGCCCGGCGCAGCCGCTCCGCCGCCTCGCGCGCCCGGCCCGGAGCGGTGTCGGGGTCCACGAACCGGAACGGCGGCGCCCCCGTACCGCCGGGTTCATCAGGACGACCTCCGCGAGGCGCTGGGCATGGCGCTCCAGGTACTCGCACAGCCCGTGCAGCAACGCCTCCTCGAGGGAGAATCCCGACCCCAGACCGTTGGTCGCGATGACCTTCCGTGCCCCGCGCGGACTGAAGCAGTTGTCGCCCCGGCCGCGTTCGAGCCGCAGCAGGTCGAGCGGGACGAGGACCGTCCGGCCGGTGAGGAGGTCCGGACAGCGCATCCAGGTCAGCGGCAGCTCGGGGGTGTAACCGCTGTCGTACGGCAAGGCCAGTCCCGCCGGGTCGACGGCGTCGTCGCCCAGCTCGCGGTAGCTGCCCTCGACGAGGTCGTCGGCGCGCGGCACCCAGCGTTCCTGCGTCCACTTCTCCAACTCCTCCATGACGCTGCCGACGTACGGGCCGTCCTCGGTGAGCCCCTTGCCGCTTCCGTACGTGCTGGACCAGCGGCCGTCGGGCCGGGCGGCCTGCGCGATCTGGACGCCGCCGATGTCCCCGAGCTCGCCGACCATCCCGATCCGGGTGATCCCGATGGTCTTCGCCAGCCGCTCCGCGTGGTCGCGCGCCTGCCTCGGAGAGGTGCAGAAGCGTGGCTCCCCCGGAGGCTTCGGCCGGCTGCGCAGCCCCAGGGCGGGGTGCGGTACGGGGCGGGCGACGGGCGGGGCCCCGCCCGCCATCGTCGCGGCCAGTGCCCGGACGTTGCGCCGGGCCCGCGCGAGCCCTTCGGCGAAGGCGTCCTGCGCGACGCGGTCGCCGTGACCCCACTGTGCCACCGCTGCCGCAGGGCCTCCCGGTCGACGGCCAGGTTCGCCTTGCAGAGCACCTGCCACGCCTCGGCGAGTTCCTCGGCTCCCGCCGGGCCGGGATCCTGCTCGGCGAACAGGCGCAGCGCACCGCACCGCATCACCTCCCGCTTGAGCGAGGCGTCGTGCAGGAACAGCCCGGCGCGCACCGATCGCCGGAACCCCTCGCGATCGACCCTGGCCCACGCCGTCAGTCCGGCATCGGCCACGGACTCCGCCTCGGCACGGCGGTTGAGGGTCGACAGGTCGATGCCGAGGTCCGTGAGCGTGACCCGGGCCTCCTCCGTGCTCAGCCACCCCCAGCGGCGCACGGCGGACCGGAAGGCGGCCCGGGCGGCCTCGGCGTCGACCGCCGGCAGCAGCTCCGGCGGTACGGGATGGGCGGCACGGCCCAGCGGTTCGAGCCGCCCCGTGTAGGCGAGGAAGGCGAACAGTTCGTCGTCGTCGACCCGGTCTCCGCTCTCCCAGATCAGAGCCGTACCGGTGGCGACGGGCTCGGCGACCGGCCGCCCCGCGTCCACTCGGGCCCCTCACCGGGCACGGGCGCCACCCGGGCCGCCCCCACCGCCTCCAGGACCGACTGGGCATCCCGGTGCTCGAGGTCGTGCGCCGCCAGTATGGCGACGAGGTCGGCGCCGTCGGCGCGATCGAACAACCCGGCGGAGCGGATCGAGTCCGACGATGCACCGTACGCGGCGTTCCGGCCGACCCGGCCCCCGGGCGCGGCGGCATGCGCGTCCACCACTACTGGACCCGGGACGAGGAGTTCCTTCTCGGCACCAAGCTTCCCCGCGCGGCGGAGACGAAGGGCTGGGAGCTGACACCGGAAGCCGTCGACTTCCATCGCACGGCGTACGACGACGTCGAGGACCCGCAGATCCGGCGGTTCCTGCCGGGCCTGCGGGAGCGGCTGGGGCGCGCTCGGTAGGACTCGCCGCCCGCCGTGGCCGGACCACTCCCGAGGTGGTGGACGCCCGGCCGTGCCGCACCCGGTTCGCCGGATCGGGTTCTGGTTCGGGTTCCGCCATGCAGCCGTGATGCGTGGCCGGGCGCCGCCGACTCCCACTCGGGCCCGGACCCTGGCCCGGCCTGGCCCGGTCGACGGTGTGACCGACCGTGCGCGCCGGAAGGACGGGGGTCTCCGTGCCGGGCCTCGTGGGCCGCGCGGTGGCGGTCGGCGGCCTGCGGGGAGTGCGTGTGTGCCTCGGACGGGCCCGTGCGGTCCTGCCTGCGCCCGCCGTGATCGACATGGCCCCGTGTGCTGCCGTCCTCGTCGGCGCCGAGGGGCACGCCGCCGACAGCGGTGCCCGCACTGGACGGCGTGCGGACCGGTGCTCCCGCGGTTGCTGCTCGTAAGGCAGTTGGGGACAATGGTGATTGAGCTCCGGCTCGTTGCCGGGGTGTGGCTGGTGGAACTGTCCCACCGCACCGAGAGTCGGTGATCGGGGGCCGGATGCCCAGGATTCCACGCGGCGTGGCCGACGCGTCCGCCGGGCGGGCCGTGGTACGCGACCGCCAGGGCACACTCATCGCGCTGGATCTGGAGACCGGCGCGGTGCTGTGGCGTCAGGGACGCGACCTGCGGCCCTGCGCGCTGGTGGCCGGGACCGTGGTGGCTCTGCGCGTCGGTTCCCTCGTCCATGTCGAGCTGCTCGGCATGGACGAGGGAACCGAACGCTGGACGTCGCCCCCCGTCGCCCTGCCGGCGTGGGCTCGCCCGACGCTGCACGACTCGCCCGAGTTCAGCGTGGACGCGGAAGGGGACCAGGATCCGGTCGTGCTCCGGTGGACCGCCCGGGCCTTGTACCGGGGCGGGGCGCCACCGGGTCCCGACGTGGCGGGGAGTCAGCCCCGCACGGCGCACGGTGCCCTGCGGATCGGCGTGGCGAGTCCGTCGACGGAGCCGCAGGCCTGGACGGCGACCGAGGCGGAGTCGGAGGCGGAGGTCCCGCCACGACCCCCGCCGCTCGCCGCCGACGTCCTGGAATACGGGCAGGTCGGAGACCTCAGGATGGAGCTGACCGTGCGCCCCGGATCCGCCGGCGAAAACGCCGTCGTCCTGCGGGCGGTGGACGCCCGTACCGCTTCGGCCGTCTGGGAGGTGGTGCTCGACGAGACGGCCGAGAGCCGTCCCCGCAAACTCCGACCGTAGCCATGCCGAGCATGGATCCCCTCACACCAGAGGCGGCGCATCATGACCATCTCGGACGAACAACTCGCTCAAGCCAAGGACATCAGCGTCGAGCAGGTGCAACTGCTCCGGAGGAGCCGGGGGGCCACGAACGAGACACTCGACGGCCTGCCCGTCACGGCGGTGCGACGGGCACTGCGCCGCCTCGACTACCCCGACCTGCCCCATGCACGCGTACTGTTCCGCCTCGAACAGGAACGCGGCGACGACGGTACGGTGCCGCCGCACGCCCAGGGGGCGGCACGGGCCCGGATGCGCTCCCTGACGCGGAGCACCGCCCCGGCTCCTGAGACGGCCGGCGTCCCGACCGGTCATCTCCGCGGCGCCCGCGCGGACAGGCCGGCGCCGACGGCGGGGATGGCCCTCACCCGCTGGGAGTGGCTCGGTCCCGGGAACATCGGCGGTCGCACCCGAGCGATCGTGGTCGACCCGGACCACCCGAACAAGATGTGGGCCGCGAGCGCCGGCGGCGGCGTGTGGATCACCCGCAACGGCGGCGCGAAGTGGGCGCCCGTGGACGACTTCCTCGGCAACCTCGCCTGCGCGTGCATGGCGATGGACCCCTCGGACCCGTCGACGATCTACGTGGGCACCGGCGAGGGCTTCTCGAACGTCGACGCCCTCCGCGGCAGCGGCGTCTTCCGCACCACGGACGCGACCACGTGGACACTCCTGCCGGCCACGCAGACCGAGGACTTCCGCGCCGTGAACCGGATCGCGGTCTCCGCATCGGGTGCGGTGGTCCTCGCGGCCACCGACACCGGACTGTTCCGCAGCTCCGATCCGGCGCGGGCGACGTGGACCCGGGTCCTGGACTTCCCGCCCGGGCAGGTCGTGTTCGATCCGAGCGACGACGAGCGGGCGGTCGCCGGCTCACTCGACGCGGGTGAGGCCTGGTTCAGCGCCGACGGCGGGCTCACCTGGCAGGCCGCGACGCACGGCCCGTGGTCGGGCCGGGTCGAACTCGCCTACGCGGTGAAGGACCCGACGATCGTGTACGCCTCGGTGCAGGCGCAGACCGGCCGCATCTTCCGTTCCACCGACGGCGGCAGGACCTATCAGAGCCGAAAGACCCTGGACCCGACCGGTCACGTGGCCGACTACCTGGGCGACCAGGGCTGGTACAGCAACGCGATCTGGGCCGGGGACCCGACGGACGCGGACCTGCTGGTCACCGGTGGCGTCGATCTGTGGCGCAGCACGGACGGCGGCGACCACCTCGCCGAGATCAGCACCTGGTGGGACCCGGCCTCGGCGCACGCCGACCACCACGCCATCGTCTCGCACCCCTCCTACGACGGGACGCACAACAGGACGGTGTTCTTCGGCAACGACGGCGGCGTGTTCAAGGCCGCGGACCTCGCCGTGGTGGGGACGGAGCCGAAGGCGCCGTTCGTCGACGGCTGGACCGAACTGGACAACAACTACGGCGTCACGCAGTTCTTCGGAGGATCCGGCAACACGGTCAGCGGAAAGATCATCGGTGGCGCACAGGACAACGGCACGCTCGTCTTCGACCCCGCGGCGGGGACCGAGGGCTGGGCGGAGTTCCAGGGCGGTGACGGCGGCTGGTGCGCCTGCGACCCGACCGACCCCGACGTCCTCTACGGCGAGTACGTCTTCCTGAACATCCACCGGAACGACGACGGCGGCGCCACCGACGATCCGGACCGGTACATCAGCGGCCAGTTCTGGAACCCCGCGATCCCCGGCTGGGACTGGAAACCGGTGCCGTTCCGGATCCCCGACGCCAAGAACCAGCGGGCACTCTTCATCGCACCGTTCGTCATGGATCCGGGCAACCCGCAGCGGCTCCTCGCCGGCGGCCTCTCGCTGTGGCGGACGAACAACGCGAAGGCAGCGAACACGCCGACCTCGGGCCCCAGCTGGACGTCGGTCAAGCCCAGCGCGGGCTCGCCCATCAGCGCGCTCGCCGTCGCCCCGACCGACTCCGACATCGTCTGGGTGGGCCACCGCAACGGCATGCTCTTCCACACCACCAACGGCACGGCGACGACCCCGACCTGG
This sequence comes from Streptomyces nymphaeiformis, assembly GCF_014203895.1. Taxonomy (GTDB): domain Bacteria; phylum Actinomycetota; class Actinomycetes; order Streptomycetales; family Streptomycetaceae; genus Streptomyces; species Streptomyces nymphaeiformis. Next base: position 505,500 of record NZ_JACHJY010000008.1, read on the forward strand.
GAGCGCGTCGGAGTGATCGGCCCGAGTCCGCTGCGGCCCCAGCGGTACTGCACGCGCATCACCGCCCACCCGGCGGACGTGAAGAGCGCCTACGTCGCCTTCGGCGGGTTCGAGGCCGGCAACCTGTGGGTGACGAACGACGGCGGAGCGGAGTGGACGGATCTCTCCCCGACGCTGCCCGCCGCCCCCGTACGGGCGCTCGCCGTGCATCCGCGGCGCCATGAGTTCCTGTACTGCGGCACCGAGGTCGGCCTGTTCGCGAGCGAGGACGAGGGGACGACCTGGTCGCCGACGAACGAGGGCCCGGCCAACTGCTCGGTCGACGACCTGTTCTGGATGGACGAGACCCTGGTCTGTGTGACCCACGGCCGCGGCATGTTCCGGATCGACCTCTCTTCGGTCTGACGGTCTCCGATGGTGAAGGTGAGCACGATGATGCGCAACGTACGCCTGCGGGGCCGGATCGAAGCGATCGCGGCCTCCCTCAGCGGACTGTTGTTCCTCCTGACCCTGATCTGGCCGGCCTGGATCGAGGGGGTCTTCGGAGTCGACCCCGACCAGCACAGCGGAGCCCTGGAAGCGGTCGTCGTCGGGGTCGCCCTCGTCGCCACGATCACGTTCTCGCTGCTCGCGCGCGCCGAATTCCGCAGGGCACGCGCCGTGCGGACCTGAAGCACCCTTTAGGTGCGCGAGGCGAAGCGTACGGGCAGCCGGTCGAGGCAGATGTGCCGGCCGTTCTCGAAGTAGCGGGTCGGGTTCTCGGTGAGGGTGAACTCCGGGTGCCGGAGGAGTTCGTGCAGCACCTGGGCGAACTCCGCCCGGGCGAGGTGGGCTCCCAAGCAGAAGTGGATGCCGTGGCCGAAGGTGAGATGCCGGTTGATGCCGCGGTCGAGGCGGAAGGCGTCCGGGTCGGGGAAGACCTCCGGGTCGCGGTTGGCCGCACCGGTCAGCAGCACCACCCTGGCGCCGGCCGGGATCTCGGTGCCGCTCACGACGACCGGCCGGGTGGTGACGCGGGTGCCGTGGTCGACGGGCGTCCACAGCCGTAGCGCCTCCTCCACGGCGGCCGGGACCAGGCCGGGATCCCGTCTGAGCGCCGACTGGAGTTCGGGCTGCCGGCCGAGCTGCCACAGCAGGTGGGCCAGGGTGTTCATCGAGGTCTCGTGGCCGGCGATGGCGTACGCGACGAGCATCACGTGCAGCTCCTCGCGCGTGGCGGGCCGCCCGTCGAACGGCAGGCGCACGAGGGTGCTGAGGTAGTCGTCGCCGGGCTGTTCCCGGGCCCGGCGGATCTCGCCGTCGAACAGCGCGGCGAACGCCGGCCAGAAGCCTCCGGGTCCGTCGTCCTTGGGCATGCGCGCCCAGGTGTTGCTCGTGAGCTCCCGGATGCTGTGCTGGGCGTGCTCGGTGAAGCCGACGGCGAGTCCCACCACGGCCAGCGGCAGCGGCACGGCCAGTTCGGCGACCAGGTCGCCGTGGCCGCGTTCGGCGATCGGGGTGACGTGCGCGCGGATCAGGTCCGCCAGCGCACCGTGCAGCTCGCGGACGCGGGACAGCAGGAACGGCGGCTTCATCGCGGCACGGAATCGGTTCTGCTCGGGCGGGTCGTACTCCAGCGGCGCGAAGCGGGGCGTGCCGGCGGCGCGGGGGAAGAAGACGCCGGAGGCGGAGCTGAAGGTCTCGTGGTCGGCCAGCGCGGCCCGTACGTCCTGGTAGCGGGAGACGATCCAGGTGCCGCCGTGCGCATGCGAGTAGGCGACCGGTGTGGCGGTGCGGATCGCCCGGTGCACGTCCACGGCGAGGTCGGGGGTCAGATGCGGGTCGTGGGCGTCGAAGTCGGCGGTGAGGCGGGCCAGATGGGGGCAGCCCGGGCCGGGGACGGAGGAAGAGGAGGAGGCGTGGGTGGCCGGTGCGGTCTGTGTCATCGTCGCCCTCCGGACGCCGTGGTGGGGTCGTGGGACTCGTCGGTGATCCAGCGGACCATGCGCCGCAGCGGTTCGGTCGCGTCCTGCGGAAGGTCGGGGCGGTAGTCGGTCGCCCGGCCGAGAGGCACCAGGCGTTGTACACCGTGGAAGGGCGCCAGGTCGCGCAACCGCTTCTTGAGGGCGTCCGGGTAGACCCCGAGGGTCTGCGTGGAGGCGTCCATCCCGGAGAGCGCCTGCTCGGCGTCGTCCACCGGGATCACGTTGGCGACGCGTCCGGACAGCGCGGTGTGGAAGGAGACGGGGTCCGGAGTACGGGAGAGGACCACGGCCCCTTCGTCGGCCCTGCCGCCGATCACCCGGTACCAGTCGCCGCCGGTGGCACGGAGGGCACGCAGATGTTCGCGCAGGGCGGGGTCGAAGTGCCGGGCCGGAGTGCTGCGGTGGGCGGGCAGTGCCTGGATCTCGGCGTGCAGCAGTTCCGCCCACTCCTCGGCCCGCCGCAGCCCCGCCGCGTCGGTTCCGGTCACCACGTGCACGACGCGGGCGTTGAAGCAGGCCAGTTGGTTCAGCTCGCCGACGTCGGCGGCGGCCAGCCTCGCGCTGTGGGCCATGGCGGCGGCGTCGGTGAAGCCCTCCGGGCCGATCACCGTGCCGCTGGCCTTGGGGTCGAGGGCGACGACCTCGAGACCGGGACGGATGTAGCGGGTGATGTGCCGCATCGCGGCCATGCCGCCCCAGGCGATGATCTTGTCCAGGTTGCGGGGCTGGTAGAGCGCCTGCTCGACCGTCTCGTCACCGCCCTTCCAATAGGCCACCGCCAGATGCCGGGTCAGCGGGTGGTCCGGGGCCGCGTCGGCCAGCGTGCGGGCGATCGCGACCGCCGTGAGCGGGTCGTTGGACGGCGTCTTGACGATCGCGTCGGAGCGGGTGAGCGCGTTCCGGATGACGGTGAGCGCGGCGATCATCGGGTGGTTGCCCGCGATGACGTGCACCGTCCGCGCCCCGACGGCGCGGACCGCGGCGCCGCGTCCGTCGCGACCGGGCACGGGGACCCAGCCGTCGAGGAACCGCGTGCCGACGGTGTGCTCCGCCACGTCGTGCAGTGCCTCGCGGGTGAACAGCTCCGGCAGGCCCTCGTACGCGGCGCGCAGGACCGGCTCGGTCATGTCGGACCAGGCGGCCGCGGTGCGGAGCGCCTCGCGGAGCAACGGGTTGGCCTCCAGCGTCAGGAGGGGGCCGAGCGCGGCGAGCAGGTCGATGATCTCGGCGGTGCGCAGAGCGTGCAGCTCCGACAGGGCGCTCGGGTCACGCAGCGGCAGTCGGGGCAGGAGGGCGGCCGGGTCGGGGGCGTGGAAGGCGGGGCGACCGGGACGGCCTCCGAAGGGGACGAGCCGGTCGGTGACGGTGGTGCCCCGCACGTAGGCCGGCACGGTCAGGGAACCGGCGGCGGTGTCGGGCGGAAGCGTGGGCGCGGTCATGGGGTGATTCCTCGGGGTCGACAGGGTCACAGGGCGGCGTCGGCGAGGTACTCGAGGGCGTCGTCCAGCGCCTCCGGAGTGGCCGCGCACGTGATCTTGTCGTCGTCCTCGAACCGGGAGATGCCGGGCTCCACCCGCGGTGTGGTGCGCCCGCAGGAACAGGGGTCGTAGGAGACCGCGACCCGGTCGCCGGTGACGAAACCGCCCCAGTACACGTCCGCCGTGAGGTCGAAGAAGGCCGCCCTGCCGCGCACGGTGCCCTGCCGGGGGAGGGGCCGGCCGGTGTCCGGGTCGAGCACGTAGGGGACGATCCACGGTTCGACGTGGTAGGCGCCCGCCGGGCAGACCAGGCTCAGCATGATCAGTTCCACCATGGCGTACACCAGCCGTACGGACGGCACGCCGGCGAACCTGGCCACCTGGGCCGCCCAGTCGTCCGGCAGCACCGAGCCCTTGGTGCCCCCGCCGGGCATCAGGACGGAATCGGGGGCGAAGACGCCGTCGAGCCCCTGGTCCAGGCCCGCGCGGGCCCACTCGTGATAGGTCTCCCACAGGCTGAGCGACACGACGCGTTCGCCCCGCAGCCGTTCGGCGAGGTCGGCGGTGAAGCGGCGCATGGCCTCGGGCGCCGAACGGCGGCCGGCCAGGTAGCGGTCGCGCTGCTCCCGCAGGGCCGCGGGGATCTCCACCTGACCCGGGCGCCCGCCGGCCGCCTTGACCCGGGCGGCGAGCAGCATCAGGTCGGCGCTGAGGTGGCCGGGGTCGAGGGTGTGGAAGTGGTCGGGGCTGTGGCGGGAGAGCTGCTCGAACATCGCCGTGGCGTGCCGGGCGATGCCGCTGCGCCCGCTGCGGTACGAGGGCCAGACGACGTGCACCGGTTCGTCCGCCGGGGTGCCCGCCGGCACGGTGTCGTGCCGCACGATCTCGTACAGCAGGCCGTACTGCTCCGCCGTGTGCGGCACGAAGGACATGGTGCCCGAGGTGCCCGAGGAATGGGCCAGGCGCAGCCGGGTGTGGTCGTCGATCAGGGTCAGCCAGGCGTCGACGCTGTCGCAGCCGGAGGTGTCGAGGCCGCTGAGGTCGACGGTGGTGAGCTGGGAGATCCAGCGGGTGAGCTGGTCGAACCGGCCCTGGGACAGCAGCGACGGGGGGTAGGACTTGTAGACGGTGTGGGGCAGGAGGAGCTGGGCCGCGTCGTCGAGCGCACCGATGCCGTCCAGGTTCTGCTCCCGGGCGAGCGCGCCGACCACCGGCAGCCGGTCCACGAGTTCGGTGAAGCGCATGCGCAGCGCGGCGAGTTGGAGCGCGGCCAGGTCGGGTGCCGGCAGCCGGTGCATGGACGCGCGGTCACCGCCGAACCAGCGCAGCGGATCGTCGGCGAACCGTCGCACGTCGTGGTCGGGCCGGCGAGGAGACGGGGGGCGTACGGGGGTGGTGGTCATCGGTGGATCACTCCTTCACGCGAGCGGGGTCGTGGCGGTCGGCTCGGTCTGCTCCGCCGGTTCCGCGAGTTCCGTCAGGTACGTCGCGATGTCGGCGGCGGCGGGGCGGCTCCACAGCAGCGTGGGCGGCAACGGGACCGCGAGACGGCGTTCGAGGTCGGTGCGGAAGGCGACGGTGCGCAGGGAGTCCAGGCCCAGATCGGACAGGGCGTGGTGGGCGGCGATGCCGGCGGGCTCGCTGCCCAGGACGCGGGCGGCCGCACCGCGGACTTCCTGGAGCAGGACGTCGTACCGGCGCTGGGCGGGCAGCTTCCGCCACACCGGGTCGGGGGCGGCTTCACGGGCAGGGCCCGCCGTGTGTGCGGTCCGTGCCCGCAGCTCGCGCAGGAGCGGGGGCGCCATCAGCGGGTTCGGGTCCTCACCGGGGCCCGGATCGGTCAGGCGGAACACGGCCAGCTCGCCGTGCCGGCCGGCATCGGCGCCGCCCCACGCCTCCAGTGCCTCCTCGGCGTCGAGGGCGTCCGTGCCCCGGGCCCGTAGCTCGGCGGTCACGGTGTCGGCCTCGGCGGCCATGCCGAGCCCGCGCCAACTCGTCCACGCCAGCGCCAGCGTGTCGCGGTGCCCGCCGGCCCGGCGGTGCCGGGCGAGCCCGTCGAGGAAGGCGTTGGCCGCGGCGTACGGGCCCTGGCCCGGCAGGTGCAGCAGTTGGCCGGCGGACGAGTACAGGACGAAGAAGTCCACGCTGCCCGGCGGGAAGAGGCCGTGCAGGGCGAGTGCGCCGCTCGTCTTGGCGCGCAGCACGTGCTCCCACACGGGCGCGTCGGCGTCCGGCAGGAAGCCGCCGGCGGTGACGCCCGCCGCGTGCACGACCCCGCGGACCGGTGGCAGTCCGAGCGCGTCGGGGTCCAGGGCCCGGCGCAGGGCCTCCCCGTCGCACACATCGGCGGCCACCACCCGTACCGTGACGCCCGCGCGCTCCAACGACCGCACTGCGGCGACGCGTTCGGCCTCCGCTCCCGGCGGCAGACCGTCCCAGTCCCGGCGCGGAGGCAGTCCCGTACGGCCGAGGAGGACCAGTCGGCGTGCGCCGCGCCCCGCGAGCCAGGCGGCGGTGCGCAGGCCGAGCGCGCCGAGGCCGCCGGTGACGAGGTAGGTCGCGTCCGGACGGCACCGCGGCCCGCCGTCCTGGACGGGCGGGGCCGGCACCAGGCGGCCGGCCCAGGCGGCGCCCGCCTCGACGGAGACGACGTCCTCGGTGCCGGTCCGGCCCAGCAGCCCGGTGAGCGCCGCCAGATCGTCCGGTCCGGGCGTGGCGGGAAGGTCGATCACTCCGCGGTACAGGTGGGGGAGTTCGCCGGCCAGCGCGCGGCCCAGGCCCCACAGGGCACCCTGCGCCACCGCGCGTACGTCGTCGGCCGTCCCCGCCCCGCGGGTCACGACCCACAGGGCCGCCGGGGCGCTGTTCGCGGCGAGCACCGTGGCGGTGCGTGCCAGGAGACGGACGTGCTCAAGGGCGGCCCGGTCGGGGCCGAGGCCGCCGTCGCCGTGCGGCGGGGCGACCAGGACCACGTCGCCGGGTGCGGTGCGCAGTCCGTCGGGACCGTGCAGGTGCTCGGCGCCCAGGGCCCGGGCGAAGCCGGGTTCGGACCCGATCACCACGACGCGCCGCGGGGGCCGGGCGTCCGGCTGGGGCGGCAGGGGGCGGCGGGCGGTGGCGAACACGGTGCCGCCGGTCGTGGCGGGGTCGGGCGCCGGGGAGGCGTAGCGCAGCCCGCGCATGCGGATGCGGGTCCGCCCTTCGGGGCCCACGAGGTCGAGGTCCACGGTGTCGTCCGTGCCGGACCGCAGCCGGATCACGAGCACGGCCTCCTCGGGCGCCTCGCCGGAGTCCGCCAGGCACAGCGTCGTCAGCGCGGCCGGCATCCGCAGACGCGGCGCACCGGGCAGACACACCGAGGCGGTGGAGAAGGCCGCGTCCAGGAGCGCGGCCCAGGTGCGGGGTCGTCCGGTCGGCGCGGTGACGACGGCGTACGCCGATTCCTCCGTGCGCACCAGTTCCTTGACCGTCCAGACGAACCCCATGGAGGGCACGTCCAGCTCCGCGAGCCGGTCGGTCACCAGGGACGGATCCTCCAGGACCGCCTCGGGGCCGGGGCCGGTGAGCGGCGGCAGCGCGTCATGGGCGCACGGGGTGGTGAGGGCGGTGGTGTGGGTGAGCCAGGCGCCGGTCTCGGCACCGTTCCCGCGTGGCTCCCGTGGCTCCCGTGGCTCCCGTGTCTCTCGTGCGGCGAGGCGCGAGGACAGCCGCAGGGCGTCGGACCGCAGCACGACCTGGACGTCACGGGGGACTCCCGCGGCGACCGGGACGGCGAGACGGACCCGGGTCAGACAGCCCGACTCCGCGCCTCCGCCGGCCAGTGCGGCGGCGCGCGCGAGGGTGTGCACCAGGACGGCGGCCGGCACCACCTCGGTCCCCGCCACGGGATGGTCGCCCGGGTAGGGGCGGCCCGCCATGTCCAGACGGGTCTGCCACAGGTGCAGCGGGTCGGGCCCGGGCCCGGTGGTGTGCTCGCCGAGCAGGGTGTGACCGGCCGGGTCGTGGCCGGCACCGGACGAGCCGCCCGTCTCGGAGGGTGCCGCCCAGTGCCGCGTCTGCTGCCAGGCGGTGGCCGGCAGGTCGATGAGGCCGCCTTCCCCGTGGTGCGCCGTCCAGTCGAGCTCGACGCCCGCGCCGTACAGCGCCGCCGCGTTGGCGAGGAGCGCGGCCCGCTCGCGGCTGTCGCGGCGCAGGGTGTGCGCGACGACCGGACCCGGGCGACCCGGGGTGTGCGCGCCCGACAGGGTCTCGGCGACCGAGTGCGCGACCACCGGGTGGGTGGACACCTCGACGAAGGCGTGGTGCCCGTCCTGCCACGCCGCCTCCACGGCGGCCCGCAGTCGCACGGGGGCGCGCAGGTTGGTGGCCCAGTAGGCGCCGTCGCGGGGAGCGTCGTCGCGCGGTCGCGCGAGCGCGGTGGTGTACAGCGGCAGCCGCGGCGGACGGATGGTCAGGTCCGCGCAGGCGGTTTCGAGCGGCGCGGTCAGCGGGTCGAGCAGGGGGGTGTGGAAGGCCGTGTCGCTGGCCACCGGCCGGGTGGACGTCCCCTGCCCGGCCCAGGCGGCGGTCAGTCGGGCCAGCGCGTCCGCCCGGCCCGACAGCACGCAACTGGTGGGCGAGGCGTCGATCGCCGCCCACACGTCCGTCACCCCCTCGGTCGCGAGGCGCCGCTCGGCGTCCTGGAAGGACAGGGGTACGAGGGCCATGGCGCCGTCTCCCGCGGCCCGCCGCACCAGGGCGGCGCGCCGGCACGCCAGCCGGGCGGCGTCCGCCTCGTCCAGCACTCCCGCGACGGCCGCGGCGGCGATCTCGCCGACGGAGTGTCCGATCACCGCCGCCGGCCGGAACCCGTAGGAGCGCCACACGGCCGCGAGGCCGAGCTGCACCGCGACCGTGAGGGCCTGAACGCGCCCCGTGTCGCCGAGGTCGGCCGCATCGAGTGCCTCGCGCGGTGAGAACCCGGCCTCGGTACGGAAGACGTCGTCGAGCCGGTCAAGTACGGCGGCGAAGGCGGGCTCTTCCGCGAGCAGGGTCCGTCCCATGCCGGGCCATTGCGCGCCGTGCCCGGAGAAGACCCAGACCGCGTCGCCGAGCGGTCGGGCCGCCGGCAGCTCCTGCTCGTCCTCGCGGGCCAGGTCGCGCAGGGCGACGGACAGTTCGTCGAAGGTGTCGGCGGTCACGGCGGCCCGGTGCGCGAGGGGCGAGCGGTGCACGGCGAGCGTACGGCCGACATCCGCCAGGGCGAGTTCCGGGTGGGCGGCCGCGTGTCCGGCGAGCCGTTCGGCGTTGGCGCGCAGGTGGCCCGCCGATGCGCCGGAGAGCGGGAACAGGCCGCGGGCGGGCCGGTCGGCCGCCCGACCGGACGGGGCGGGAGGCTGCTCCAGGATCAGGTGGGCGAGGGTGCCGCCGTAGCCGTAGCTGGACACGCCGGCCAGTCGCCGGGGGCCTCGGGCCGGCCAGGGGCGTTCCTCGGTGACCAGACGCAGCCCCGCGTCGGCCCACGGAATCGCCGGGCTCGGGCCGGTGACGCCGGGCGTCGCGGGCAGTCGCCCGTGGCCCAGGGCCAGGACGCAGGTGAGCAGGCCGGCGGCGCCGGAGGCCGCCTCCAGGTGGCCGATGAGTCCCTTCACCGACCCGATGAGGAGTGGATCGCCGGCCTCGCGCACCACGCCGTAGGCCGCGGCCAGCGCTGCGGCCTCCACCGGGTCGCCCGCGCGGGTGCCGGTGCCGTGCGCCTCGACGTAGTCGAGGTCGCCGGGCGCGATCCCGGCCGCGCGGCACGCGGCCCGCAGAACCGCCTCCTGAGCGCGGGCGCTCGGAGCCATGATGCCGGGAGTACGGCCGTCCTGGCCGACGGCGCTGCCGCGGATCACGGCGAGCACGCGGTCGCCGTCGCGGCGGGCGTCGGAGAGCGTCTTGAGTACGGCGACGACGCATCCCTCACCGCGCCCGTACCCGTCCGCCGCCGCGTCGAAGGGCTTGCTGCGACCGTCGGGGGAGGTCGCTCCGGCCCGGGCCAGGGTGACGGCGAGGCCGGGGCCGGCCATCAGCATCACGCCTCCGGCCAGCGCGATCCGGCACTCGCGGGCGCGCAGCGCCTGGCAGGCGGTGTGCACGGCCACGAGGGAGGAGGAGCAGGCGGTGTCGATGACGGCACTCGGGCCGCGCAGGTCCAGTGCGTGCGAGATGCGGTTGGCCGCGCCGCACGGCGACGCGCCGATCCCGCTCCACGCCTGGATGCCGGGCAGGTCTTCGAGCACCCGGCGGCCGTAGTCGTCGGCCCCGATCCCCACGTAGACGCCGGTGTCCGACCCCGCCAGGCCGCGGGCCGGGACCCCCGCGTGCTCCAGCGCCTCCCAGGCCACCTCCAGGGCCATGCGGTGCTGCGGGTCCATCATCGCGGCCTCGTCGGCCGGGATGCCGAAGAAGCCCGCGTCGAAGCCGGCTATGTCGTCCCGGTACGCGCCGCGGGAGGGCGTGTCGGCCAGGACGCGTCGGGCGGCGGCGCCGCCCCGGGCGACCGCCTCGGCCCACCGGTCGGCGGGCAGGTCCCCCACGACGGGTTCACCGTTCGACAGCCGCTCCCACAACTGCTCCGGGGAGTCGATGCCGCCCGGAAGGCGGCAAGCGATGCCGATCACCGCGATGGGTTCACGTTCGGGGCTTGCCGGGGTACTGGGCATGCGGCGGGACTCTCCTCGGTGGTGTGGACGGCCTGTTTCGGTGCCCCGTGCGGGCGGCTCGGGGCATGCGGCGGACTGGCCGGCCGCACCGAGGGTGGTGCGACCGGCCAGTGATCGAACGGGGGGCGTCAGAGGCTGACGCGCGTGCCGTCCCAGATCTCCTTCTGCCAGATGTCACCGAACAGCCAGTTGCCCGGGGCGTCCGGGTCAGGGCTGGTGTAGTACTCCTTCCAGGCGACCAGCAGCTCGTCGACGGAGAGGCTTCCGTCGCCGTCGCGGTCGAGCTTCGAGAAGGCGATGCGGCTGTTCTCCTCGGAGGTGCCGAACGCCTTCTGGAAGTTGGCGAACTCCGGGGCGTCCACGCTGCCGTCGTCGTCCTGGTCGCAGATCGCCCACAGCGCCTCGGCCAGCGGCCGGAAGCCCGCGGTGAAGCCCGCCTCGTCCTCGGCGAAGGCGCGACGCAGCCCCGTCCGCCACTCCTCCGGAGTGACCTGGCCGTCCTTGTTCAGGTCGGTGGCGGCGCTGACGTGCTGCCAGAACAGCCCGAACGCCTTGAAGAGATCCTGCGCCTTGTCGGAGCCGAACGGCTCGCCGATGTACGCCACGATCCGGGCCGCCAGGGCCAGGGCGTCGGCACTTTCGAGGACACCGTCGCCGTTCTGGTCGCCGTGTCCGAAGCACACGTCGAGCTTGCGGTCGAGCAGCTGGTCAACCTCGTGCGGACTCATTTGTGGACCTTCCTGTGTCGAGGCGCAGGGAATTCCGGGCCGGAAAGCGGACCCGGACGCGCCCTTAAGAAAATAGGCGACACGGGAGAGGGAGAAAGCAATGAAAGGGGAACGCCCCCTGTTTTGGCTTTAACGCATGCCTGACCAGTGCATCTGTCCCTCGCAGTGGGCGAAGAGGACCATGGATCGGTCGGTGTGCACGCCCAGCGGATCACGAGTGATCAAGGAGAGAGGGAAGCAGTCGGGAAACCTGTCGGCGTCGTCGTTTTCCGGTCTTTCCGCTGCGATGCCTTCGCCGTGACGTCTTCACCGTGACGCATTCACCGCGACACCCTTGTATTCACATGTGAAAGTATTACGAATAATGAGGCTGGGGCGCGGCGGCTTTTCCGCGGGTGGGCCATGCCATGTCGTCGACGGCGAGGAACGGCTCGCCGGCCACGGTCGCGGGGGTCGCCCCGGTCAGTGCCCGGACGTCCCGGTGCAGGTGGGACTGGTCGGCGTAGCCGGTGTCGGCCGCGACGCGGGCCGCGCCTTCGCCCGCGACCAGGCGATGAGCGGCGTGATCGAAGCGGACGAGTTTCGCGGCGCGCTTGGGCGGCAGGCCGAGTTGCGAGCGGAACCGCGACCACAGCCGCTTCCGGCTCCACCCGACCTCGTCCGCGAGTCCGTCGATCCGGGCCAGGCCGTGGCCGGCGACCATCCGGTGCCAGGCCCAGGCCACCTCCGGGTCCACCGGCGGCCCCGCCTCGTACCGGCGGGCGAGCAGCAGGTCCGTCAGCGCGAAGCGCTCCTGCCACGAGGCGACGTCCGCGAGTCGTTCGCGGATGCGTGACGCCTCCCGGCCCCACAGGTCGTCCAGCGGCACGACGGCTCCGTCGAGGTCGGCGGGAGAGGTGCCCAGTACCGCGCGGGCGATCACCGGGGACAGCCGCACCTGCACGCACTCGACGTCCACTCCCCGCGCCCGGACCGCGCCACCGGTGCCGAGCCCCGGCCCGGCGACGAGACTTCCCCGCTGCTGCTGCCCCGTCGCGCAGTCGAGGACGGGTGTCCCGTCGCCGAACTCCAGGAGCAGCGTCACGGCCGGGTGCGGGACGATCCGGAGCGCGTCCAGGTCGGGGACGCGGAACCCGGCCATGGTGACACCGGCCACCGGGCTGGGCCGCCGCGGGCACTCGACGCCCCAGGTGGCGGCACCGTGCGCGAACGTCTGCATCGTTCCATGATGCTCCGCGAGCCGGCCGGGGGGAACATTCGTCCAATACGCCGGAGCGTGCCGGCGCGGACGATCGGCACATGACAGCTTCCGACGGCGGTCCGTGGGTGGACAACGGCGCCGAAACCACCGAGAGTTCGCTTCTGCCGCTGGACGACGGCGGCATCCACGTGTGCCAGGACGGCCCCCGCGACGCACCCGCGCTCCTGCTCCTCCACGGTTCCGCGTCCTCGACGCGCTCGTGGGACCCGATGGTCCCCCTGCTGACCGGCTCTCACCGTGTCATCCGGATCGACCTGCTCGGCCACGGGAGATCGGCCAAACCGGACGACCGCGGCTACGCCGTCCCGGACCAGGCGAGCCGGGTCGGAGCGGCGCTGGAGCGGCTCGGCGTCGAGCGTGCCGCGGTCGTCGGCCATTCCAGCGGCGGCGTCGTCGCCACGGCCCTCGCGGAGCACCGGCCCGACCTGGTGACCGCGCTCGCGCTCGTCAACAGCGGCCCCGGCCTCGACGCCTTCATCGCACCGGAGTCCGCCGCGACCGGCTCCCTGCAGTGGCCGCCGAGCGACGAGCAGCTCCGCCACTTCGCGAGCACCGCGGTCAGCCGCGCGGGGTACCGGATCCCGGGCGAACTCCTGGACGACGTACGCGAGATGACCCTCCACACGTTCACCGCGACGATGCTGGCCACCCGCTCCTATCTGGAGCGGCGGGCGCTGCCGGACCGGCTGGCGGCCCTGGGCAAGCCGCTCCTCGTGCTCTTCGGCGAGGACGACCGCCGATGGAGGTCCTCGTCCGCCGCCGACTACCGCGCCGTTCCCGGCGCGGAGGTCGAGTTGCTGCCCGGCCTCGGGCACTCGCCCCTGCTCGAGGACCCGCAGCGCACCGCCACCCCGCTGCTGGCCTTCACCGCGCTCCACGCCGTACGGGTGGACTGAACGAAAGGAGGGGTCCCATGCGGATCCTCGTCTCCGGTGCCGGCGTCGCCGGACCGGTGCTGGCCTACTGGCTCACCCGGCACGGCTTCTCCGTCACCGTCGTCGAGTGCGCACCGGCCCTGCGCAGGACCGGCGGTCACGCGGTCGACCTCTTCCGGCCCGCGATGAACGTCTCCGAGAAGATGGGCGTGCTCCCGCGCATCGAGGAGCGGGCCACCGGCACGACCCGGATGACCGTCCATCCGGAGGGCTCGCGCCGTCCCGTCAGGGCGGACCTCTCCAGGATCTTCGGCGCCGCCTCCGACCGGCACGTCGAGATCATGCGCGACGACCTGAGCGAGATCTACCACGACGCCACACGCGACGACGTCGAGTACGTCTTCGGCGACTCGGTCACCGCGATCTCGCCCGACGGCGAGGTGCGGTTCGCACAGGCCTCCCCGCGCCGCTTCGACCTGGTCGTCGGCGCGGACGGCCTGCACTCCACCGTGCGCCGCCTCGTCTTCGGCGAGGAGTCGCGCCACCACGCCTTCATCGGGGCCTACTTCGGGGTGCTGACCCTGCCGAACGCCCCGGGCCTCGACGGCGAACTCCTCATGCACGTCGGCGTCGGCCGCACCGTCGGCATGTACGGCGCGCGTCACCTCGGCGACGCGCGGGCGCTGTTCCTGTTCCGGAGCGAGCGCGAGCTCGACTGCGACCACCGCGACGTGCCCCGGCAGAAGGAGCTGCTGCGCGGCGCTTTCGCGGGCATGCACGCCGACGTGGACCGCTGGCTGGACGAACTCGACCGCACCCCGGCGTTCTACTTCGACTCGATCACCCAGGTGCGCATGGACACGTGGTCGCGGGGGAGGGTGACGCTCGTCGGCGACGCCGGCTACAGCCCCGGTCCCGCCGTCGGCGGCAGCACCAGCCTGTCCGTCGTCGGCGCGTACGTCCTCGCGGGGGAGCTCGTGCGGGCGGGTGGCGACCATCAACGCGCGTTCCCCGCGTACGAGCGCGCGATGGCGGAGCACGTGCGAGGCAGCCGCGCGGCCGCGCTGAGCGCCGCGAAGACCCTCATCCCCACGTCCCGTCTCGGCGTACGAGGACTGGCCCAGGGCGCCCGACTGATCTCCGCCCTGCCCGCGGGCCCCAGCCGCGCCCTTCTCCGCCTCACCACGAAGAGCGCACGCCACCACGACTCCGTGACGGTCGACGACTACCCCCTGTCGCCCGTCGCGCCGGCGCGGTGAATGGTCTCGTCTGTCATGATATGGCACCGTGATCGCACTCTTCGTCCTGCTGGCCCTGCTGTTCCTGTGGGTCCTCGTCTCGCACCGGTTGTCGCGGTGGAGCATCACCGCCCCGATCACCTTCGCCGCGGCCGGAATCCTGCTCAGCGGCGGCGACGACCCGGTCGTTCCCCTCGACACGGACCCCCACACCTTCCAGCGGGCCTTCGAGATCGTCCTCGCGGTCATGCTGTTCACGGACGCCACCGAGGCCCACGAGTACGCGCGGCTGCGCGAGCCCGTGGGCCAGGTGCGGCTGCTCGCGCTCGCCCTGCCGGGTTCCCTCGTCCTCGCCACGCTGTTGGGCGCCCTCGTCTTCCCCGGCACGGGCTGGTGGCTGCTCGCCGTCGTCGCCCTCGTCGTCATGCCCATGGACCTCGCCCCCGTCCTGATGCTCCTGCGCGACGAGCGGCTGCCCCTGCGGGTGCGTGCGGCGCTCAACATCGAGGGCGGCTTCAACGACGGGCTCATCTCGCCGCTCTTCGTGTTCTGCCTCGCCCATGTCGTCTCCGAGGGCGACACCTTCGGACACCTCGTCTCGAACGCCCTCAAGGGCGCGGTGTACGCGGCGATCGTCGGCTCGGTCCTCGGGTTCCTCGCCTCCAAGGCGGTGCGGGGGGCGCTGAGGTCCGGCTGGGCCGAGCCCGCGAGCCTGCGCCTGGCCGGGCTCGCCCTGCCCTTCATGGCCTACTCGGCCTCCGTCCTCGTCGACGGCAACGGCTTCGTCGCGGCGTTCGTCGCCGGCCTCTGGTACGCGCACGTCGCGTCCGAACTCAGCGAGGACTCCCTCGACCTGGTGAACGACGTCAGCCATCTCCTGGCCCTGGCCGCCTGGTACGCCTTCGGGGCGGTGACGACCCAGGCGTTCGTCGGCGGCCACGTCCCCCAGTACTTCGCCTACGCGGTGCTCGTCCTCGTCGTGGCCCGCTTCGTGCCCGTGATCGCCTCGCTCTCCGGGACGGCGTTCAGCCGCCCCGAGCGCATCGCGATCGGCTGGCTCGGCCCGCGCGGCGTCACGTCGATCGTCTTCTCGGTCCTCGCCTTCGCCCAGCTCAAGGGCGACGACGCGGACCTCGTCGTCAACGTGACGGCCGCGACCGTCCTGCTCAGCGTCCTCCTGCACGGGGTGACCGCGGAGCCCATCGCCCGCTGGTTCGCCCGGCACCCGCAGCCCGAGGAGGCCGATCCGGTGGGGTGAGCACGGGTCAGGCGACGGGTGCGGCGGACCGGTCGCCGTCGTCGGTGTCGGCGACCGGACGGACCGTCTCGGCGGGCGGGTCGGCGGTGCGCCGCACCCATATCCAGTACAGGGCCGCGGTGACCGCGAGGCCGACGATCCACGAGATGTCGGCGCCGTCGAGCTTCTTCGTGATCGCGCCGGTGTACAGCTTCGTGGCCAGGAACGGGATCTGGACGGCGACGCCCACGACGTAACAGGTCAGCGCGGTCACGTTCCAGCGCCCGTAGCGGCCGGCGGGGTCGTACAGGGCGGGGACGTCGACGCGCTCGCGGGAGACCAGGTAGTAGTCGACCAGGTTGATCGCGCTCCACGGGGTGAACACCATCAGGATCAGGAGCACGAAGTTCTTGAAGTTGTTCAGGAAGTCGGCGCTGGCGGCGAGCGCGATGCCGACCGACACGGTGGTGAAGCCGACGATGTAGGCGGCGCGGGCCGTGGTCGAGATGCGCGAGCGGCCGTCGAAGGCGGTGACGGTCGTCAGGATCGACATGAAACCGCCGTACGCGTTGAGGCAGTTGACGGTCAGCTTGCCGACCACGATCACGAGGTAGACGAGGAAGGCGAGGGCCGCGGGGCCGGCCAGGTCGCCGAGGAAGCCCACCTGGTCGGTGAGGAAGGCCTTGCCCGCGACGGCCGCGGTGAGCGCCCCGAGGGTCATGGCCCACTGGGAGCCGATCACGGAACCGGCGAACGTGGACCAGAACGTGGCGCGCGTGCTGGTGTCGCGTGGCAGATAACGCGAGTAGTCGGCGACGTACGGGCCGAAGGTCAGCTGCCAGCCCGCGCCGAGCCCGACGGCGAGCAGGAACGTCGCCGTCTCGAAGCCCTTGTTCCCGACGTGCGCGCCGACGTCGTACTGGGTGAACACCCGCACGAGGAGGTAGCCGAGGCCCAGTACTCCGGCGACGGTGGCGACCCGGCCGGCGGCGTGGATGAGCCGGTAGCCGGTGACGGCGACCACGGCGGTCAGCACCCCGAAGACGAGGATGCCGATCCGGGCGTCGTCGATGTGCAGCAGCTCGGACATCGCCTGGCCGGCGAGCACGCTGCCGGTCGCGGCGAAGCCGAGGTACATGAGGATCACGAGGAGCAGCGGCAGGACCGCGCCGTGGACGCCGAACTGCGCGCGGCTGGAGATCATCTGCGGTACGCCGAGCCGTGGGCCCTGCGCGGAGTGCAGCGCCATCACGATGCCGCCGAGCACGTTGCCGATCAGCAGCGCGGGTATCGCCCACAGCGCGTCGGCGCCGAAGACGACGGACAGCGCGCCGTCCACGATCGCGGTGATCTGCATGTTGGCGCCGAACCACAGTGTGAACTGGCTGCGCGGCGTGCCGTGTCGCTCGGCGTCGGGGATGACCTCGATGGTGCGCCTCTCCAACGAGAGCCGCTCCCGGGGTGTGTGTCGGACCGTCATGCCGGAGACCCTTCCCCGCGGCGACGACGTCACGCCACGCCTCGGACGCGGCGGACGAGGACGCCTCCGAGGAGGATGGCCAGGGCCGCCGTCGCGTACAGGCCGGTGTAGCCGCCGAGGTGGGCGATGACCGGCGAGGCGAGGGCGGGCGCGAGGACCTGGGGGCCGGAGTTGGCGATGTTGATGACGCCCAGGTCCTTGGCGCGGTCGGCCGCCTCGGGCAGGACCTGGGTGACCAGGGCCTGGTCGACGGCGAGGTAGATGCCGTACCCCGCGCCGAGGACGGCCGCGGCGGCGAGCGCGGACGGCCAGGTGTGGAGCAGGGCGAGCAGCAGCGCGGCGGCGGCCATGACGACCGAACAGAGGACGACGAAGCCCTTGCGGCGCCCCGCGCGGTCGGACAGGACACCCACGGGGACGGCCGTGAGCGCGGCGCAGAGGGTGTAGACCACGGTCAGGATCAGGACGCCGGTGCCGGGGTCGTCGTAGTGGACGGCGTCGGCGAGGAAGTAGAACAGGTAGAGCGTGCCGAGCGCGTTCCCGAGGTTGATCAGGAACCGGGTGAGCCACGCCCAGCCGAAGTCGGGGTGCTGCCGGGGGCTCAGCCAGAACGAGCGGGCGAACGCGCGGCCGTCGAAGGCGGGACGCAGGGCCTCGGGCAGCGCGGGCTCGGTCTGTCGCAGGACGAAGGGGAGGGCGAGGACGACGGTGAGCACGGCGAGCGTGACGTAGCCCGACCCGACGCCGGTGACGAGGAGCGTCGTGATCAGCGCGCCGAGGACCAGGCCGATGGACTGCGTGAGGCCCGTCCAGCCGGAGACCTGGGCGCGCTGTCCGAGCGGCACGCGGTCGGCGATCGGGGTGGTGACACCGGCCAGCATCGCGTTGAGGCCGGCCTGCGCGAGGCACCATCCGACGGCGACGCCCCACACGGTGTGCTGGGAGGCGGTGAAGGCGAGGCCCGCCGCCCCGGCGAGCGCGCCGCCGAGGATCCAGGGCCGGCGCCGGCCGAAGCGGCTCGTGGTCCGGTCCGACCACGCGCCGGCGAGCGGGTTGGCGAGGACCGCGACCAGCGCGCCGAGGCCGGTGACCAGCGACAGGGCGGTGTTCTTGTCCTGCGGGTCGATGTGCTCCAGCTGGAGCGGCAGCAGGATCTGGATGGGCGTCATGAAGGCCATGAAGACGGCCAGGGTGGCCAGCGAGAGGCTCGCCGTCCACCCGGCCGTGACCGGGACGGTGGGCTCGGCGAGGACGGCGGCCTCGCCGGCCCCGTCCGCCGCGCCCTGCGTGCGGGCCGGGGTCATGAGGACGTTCGCGCCCGCTGCGAGGCGATCAGGTCCCGGTACCACGCGAAGCTCGCCCGGGGCGTGCGGCGCCCGGTGGCGAAGTCGACCTCGACCAGGCCGAAGCGCTGGTGGTACCCCTCGGCCCACTCGAAGTTGTCGAGCAGCGACCAGGTGAAGTAGCCGCGCACGTCCACCCCTCGGGCCACCGCGTCCGCGACGGCCGCGAGGTGTCCGGCGAGGTAGTCGATGCGCTCCCGGTCGTCCGTACCGGCCGGCTGCGAGCAGCCGTTCTCGGTGATCCACACGGGCGGAAGCGCGTCGCCGTAGCGGGACTTGAGGTCGGTGAGGAGCTCCGTGAGCCCGTCGGGGACGACCGGCCAGTCGAACGCCGTGCGCCGGTAGGCCTCCTGAGGCTCCGCCAGGTCGAAGGGCAGGCCCGCGGCGGGATCGGCGGGGGCGGTCACCCAGGTCGGGTTGTAGTAGTTGATCCCGAGCCCGTCGAGCGGCGCGGCGATCGTGGCGAGATCGCCGTCGCGCACCACGCCTCCCCAGCTCGGATCGGTCGTGCCGTAGGCCGAGAGGTCGGGGTAACTCCCCAGGAGGACCGGGTCGTTGAAGAGTCTGTTGTGCAGGACGTCGTACGCCGATGCCGCCACCGCGTCGACGTCGGGACGGGCGTCCGCGCGCAGGCGCACGGGCGTGCAGTTGTTGGCGATCAGGACCTGACCGTCCGGGACGGCGGCCCGCAGCGCCTCCGTCGCGAGGCCGTGGCCGAGCAGCTGGTGGTGCGCGACCGGCAGGGCGTCGAGGAGCAGGGCCCGGCCCGGGGCGTGGACGCCGAAGCCGTACCCGAAGGACATGTGCACGAAGGGCTCGTTCAGGGTGATCCACCGCTTGACCCGGTCGCCGAGCCGCTCGGCCGTCACCGCCGCGTACTCCGCGAACCGGTACGCGGTCGCGCGGTTCAGCCACCCGCCCTCGTCCTCCAGGGCCTGCGGCAGGTCCCAGTGGAAGAGGGTCGGCGTGGGCTCGATCCCGGCGGCGAGCAGCGCGTCGACCAGCCGGTCGTAGAAGTCCAGGCCGCGCGGCTCGACCTTGCCCGCCCCGGTCGGCAGGACGCGCGGCCAGGAGATCGAGAAGCGGTACGCGTCCAGCCCGAGCCGCCGCATCAGTGCGACGTCCTCGTCGAACCGGTGGTAGTGGTCGCAGGCCGCGTCGCCGGTGTGGCCGTCGCGGACGGCTCCGGGACGCCGCACGAAGGTGTCCCAGATCGACGGCCCCTTTCCGTCCTCGTCGGCCGCGCCCTCGATCTGGTACGCGGCGGTCGAGGCGCCCCAGACGAAGTCGGCCGGGAGCTGCGGGAGTCGGGGGAGTCCGGTGGGATCGGTGGGACTGGTGGTCACGGGCACCTGCCTTCACTGCGGCGCGCCGACTGCCGGCCTGCCGTCCGAGGTGGGCCGCAACGTAACATGAACACACGTTCACGTTCTATGGCCGGGACGGGCCGGATCCACCCCCCGCCCGGCCGTCAGCCGCCCGTCAGCCGGCCGCGCAGGTCCTCCCAGTAGCAGTGCAGCATCCGCTTGAGCTCGTCCACGGTCTCCAGGTCCGGCTCGCCGCCGCCCTTGAACACCTCGTGCAGCACGGCGTTGGCCGCCCACACCACCATCCGCGTCGCCCGCTGCGCCCGCTCGCCGCCGGTACCGCCGGTCAGGTGCTCGATGATCCGCCGCAGGCCGTCGGCGATGAGCGCGTTGCTCGCCTCGTCCGCCCGGGCGAGCTCGGGACTGAGGTGCCGCCCGGCCCACAGCGCCATCCCGCCCGGCTGCGACCGGAACAGCTCGGTGTAGACGTCGACCATCGTCCCCACCAGGTCGGTCAGTTCACCCGCGACGGCCCGCTCGACGAGCCCGTCGATCGCGGTCTCGAAGCCCTCCAGGTACCGCCGGCCGAGCGCGTCCACGACGGCGCTCTTGTCGGGGTGGAACTGGTAGATGCTGCCGACCGGCACGCCCGCCTCCTCGGCGATCCGCCGCATCGTCAGCGCCTCGTACCCCTCCTGGGACAGGATCCGGTCGGCCGCCACGAGGACGGCCTCGGCCCGCGCCCGGCTGCGCGCCTGCTGCGGCTGCCTGCGTACCCGCGGCCGCGCGTCCGGCTCCGGCTTCGTCGCTTCCGTCATCACACGGTTCTATCACTAACCTGCGTTGTTCCTAGAATGGTCCCGTGGAGGACATCGACGCGATCGCGGTGCTGCAGGATCCTGTACGGCGCCGCCTGTACGAGTACGTGGTGGCGCAGGGCCGCGAGGTCGGGCGGAACGAGGCCGCCGAGGCGGCCGGGGTGGCGCGCACGCTCGCCGCGCACCATCTGGACAAGCTGACCGGGGCCGGGCTCCTCGAGAGCGGCAGCCGCCGGCTGTCGGGGCGCTCGGGGCCCGGGGCGGGCCGTCCCGCCAAGGTGTACGTGCGGGCGCGGGGCGAGCGCTCGGTGTCGCTGCCCGCCCGCGACTACCGCACCGCCGCCGAGCTGCTCGCCGAGGCCGCCGAGCAGGCCGGGCTCGACGCCGGGCTCTGCGCGGCGGCCCGCCGCCGGGGTGAGGCCCTGCGCGGCCCGGCGGGTCCGTGCGGCGGCCTCGACGAGGCCGTGGAGACGCTCGCGGCCCGCGGCTACGAGCCGTACCGGGAGGACGTCGAGGGGGAGGCCGCGGGTGCCGTCCGGATGCGCAACTGCCCCTTCCACGCCGTCGCCGAAAGCTTTCCGCCGCTCGTCTGCGGCATGAACCTCGCGCTGCTGGAAGGGCTGCTCGGTACGGAGGGTCCCGTGCGCGCCCGTATGGACGCCCGGCCGGGGGAGTGCTGTGTGGTGGTCGAGGCGGTGGAGGCTTCGGTCTGATTTCTAAAAACAACGATGATTGACATAGAAAACCGGCGCGTGCTGGGATGAGGCCATGACCGCACCCACGCGCCCCGTCCACCTCGCCCAGCTCAACGTCGCACGGCTCCGTCACCCCCTCGACGACCCGCGCGTGGCGCCGTTCGTCGAGGCGCTCGACCCGGTCAACGCCGCCGCCGACGGAGCGCCCGGCTTCGTGTGGCGGCTCGTGGAGGACGGCGGGGCCGACGCCACCGGCCTGCGCCCGCTGGGCGACGACGTCATCGTCAACCTGTCCGTGTGGGAGACCCAGGAGGCCCTGTGGGACTTCGCCTACCGCAGTGGGCACCTGGAGGTCATGCGGCAGCGGCGTGACTGGTTCCACCGGCACGTCGAGGCGCATCTGGTGCTCTGGTGGGTGCCCGCCGGACACGTCCCCACCGTCGCCGAGGCCGTCGAACGGCTCGAGGACCTGCGGGCGCACGGACCGTCCCCGCGCGCCTTCACCTTCGCCTCCTCCTACACCGCCGCCGAGGCCGCCGAGCACGCGCCGGACGGCGACTCGGCGACGGTCTGAGCCGGTCGCCGGTCGCCGGTCGCCGGCTGACGGCCGTCGGTCCTCAGCCGAAGTCGGGGATGGGGTGGTCCGGAGCCAGGGCGGCCGCGATGCGCTGGGCGATCGTGTGGGCCGAGTGACCCGCCGCGGCGTTCGGCCCGTTCGTGGTCGACACCGCGATGGCGAGGCGCTCGGACGGCAGGTAGTCCTGGGACGCCGAGTACCCGAAGAACAACGGGTGCTGGGACACCCAGTCGCCCAGGACGAGCAGCCCCAGGCCGTAGTGGGTGGCCTCCGTCTGCGCGAGGCAGACCGTCGCCGGACACGTGCGGGTGGCGTGGCCCAGGCCGACCGTCCCCGGGTCCAGCAGCTCCTCGTACGACGCGGGCGAGAGCAGTCGGCCCGAGCCGATGCCGACGGCCGAGCTCGCCAGGTCGCAGATGTCGGTGGTCTCCACCGCGCCCGGAGCCGTGGTCCACGAGGGGTTCCAGAAGGTCGACTCCTCGTACCTGCCCCGGTCGGACGCGAAGGCGTGCAGGACGGGCGTGGGAATGTCGGGCGTGAAGCCGTTGCTCGTCTCGCGCAGCCCGAGCGGGCCGAGGACCTGACGCCGGAGCAGGACGTCGAGCCGTGTGCCGGTGATCTTCTCCAGGGCGGCGCCGAGGAGCACGAAGTTGGCGTGCGAGTAGCTCCAGTTGGTGCCCGGCTCGTACCAGCGGTCCTTGCCCGTCGACAGCCGTACGAGCTCGTCGGCCGTCCACCGGCGGAACGGATCCGCCAGGACGGCCTGCTGGAACTCGGGCAGGCGCACGTAGTCGACGAGGCCGGTGGTGGAGGCCGCCAGCATCCGCAGGGTGATCCGGTCGCCGTCCTCGAGGCCGGGCAGCCAGCGGGCGACGGGGTCGTCGAGACGCACCCTGCCCTGGTCGACGAGCCGCAGCAGCGCCGTACCCATGTAGCTGATGGCGATGTTGCCGTTGCGGAAGTGCATGGCGGGCGTGGCCGGTACGCCCGTCATCGACTCGCCGAGCGCGGTGGTGACGAGCTCGCGGCCGTCGACGGTGACCCTCAGGATCACGGACTTGAGGTCCATCTCCGCCTTGGCCCGCTCGGCGATCCGCAGGACCTCGCGCGCCGGGCCGTGCTCGGGCGGCCCGGAGGCGACGCAGGGCCGGCCGTGGCGGGTGTCGTTCGTCGGGGCGCCGGCCGCCGCGGCCGGGGCGGCGAGGGCGAGGAGCGCGGCGACGGCGGTGACGGCGGCGCGGCGCGACCGTCGAGCGGACCGGGGCGGTCCGGACGTGGAGCGGGGTGGTCTCATGGCCGGAGTATTGGCCGGTGGGGCGCCGCGCGACGCCCGAGGCGCGGCCGACCCGCACGAACATCACCCGTCAGGCCCGCGCGGCCGGTGCTCGCCCGGCCAGTGCCCGCGCGGCCGGCGCCGCCGCGGGAACGTGGTGGCGGCACCGGCAGGGGAGCGCGTCAGCCCGTCGTCGCGTTCACCGCGTCCTCGATCAGGTTCACGACGTCCTCGGGCCGGGAGGCCAGGGACGCGTGGCTGGCGTCGAGTTCGACGACCTTGCGGGGGTTCATGCGCTGCGCCATGCGCCGCTGGTTGTCCGGGTGGATCGCGTGGTCCTGGGTGGACACCTGGTACCAGCTCGGCTTGGCGCGCCACGCGGGCGCGGTGACCGTGTCGCCGAAGGTGGAGGCGACCGGCGCCTTCTGGGTGACCGCCATGACCAGGGCCTCGTCTGCACCGAGGTCCTGGCAGAAGGTCTGGTGGAAGTCCTCCTTCTTGATCCACAGGTATCCGTCGGAGTCCGGGACGATGCTGTCGAATCCCGCCGGCGGCATCTGCTCGCTGATCCGGCCCGGGCTCTCGCCCGTGTCCGGCGCGAAGGCGGCGATGTAGACGAGCGCGGTGACGTTCGGCAGGCTGCCCGCCTCGGTGATGACCGCGCCGCCGTACGAGTGGCCGACCAGGACGACCGGCCCGGCGACCTGGTTGATCATCTTGCGGGTGCGTTCGGCGTCGTCGGCGAGCGAGGTGAGCGGGTTCTCGACGGCGTGGATCCGGTCGTACCCGCGCTTGTTCAGCTCGACGATGACGTTCGCCCAGTGGGCGGCGCCACCCCAGAAACCGTGGACCAGGACGATGGCGGGCTTGTCGATCATGGCTCTCTTCCTCACCGGCGGGACTCGTGTCGTGATGCGCGCATCACTCAGAGTGATTGTGTGCTGCGGTGCCCCGCGCGGCGAGGCGCGCGGTCCGGGGGAGTGACCAGAGGGGCCGGGGGAGCGACCCGCCCTACCCGATCAGCTCGTGCGTCATCCTCATCAGGCGCTCGCGCGCCTCGGTGTCGTACGCCTGCTCGTGCGCCCGCGCGTCGGTGAACCGGTCGAAGTAACGGCCGGTGACGCCGGCCAGGTCCGGGTCCAGGAGCAGGCGTACGGTCGGACGCACGCCCTCCTCCGTGGTGATGACCGGCGTGAGGCCGTAGGCGCGGACGCCGGGCGTGTCCATCAGGTGGGCCGGGTGCAGGGCGTTCACCGTGACCCCGGTGCCCTCCAGTTCGCCGGCCAGCTCGAAGGTCGCCATGATCATGGCCAGCTTGCTCCGGCAGTACGCGCGCAGGCCCTCGTAGTCCCGCTCCAGCATCACGTCGTCGAGGTCGACGGCCTCCTGCCCCATCGAGGCGACGTTCACGACCCGCGCCGGAGCCGAGGCGGTGAGCAGCGGCAGCAGGGCCCGGGTGAGTGCGTACGGGGCCAAGTGGTTGACCGCGAAGCGGAGTTCATGGCCCTGACCGCTGAGCTCCCGGGTGAGCGGCTGCGCGCCGCCCCCGGCCACCGCGTTGTGGATCAGCCCGTCGAGGTGCGGCTCCGCCGCCCGGATCCGAGCGGCCATCGCGCGGACCTGGTCCAGGTCGGAGAGGTCGGCGAGGTACGTACGGACGGTGGTGCCGGGCCCCGCGGCCCGGGCCTCGGCGGCCACGGCCTCGAGGCGCGAGGCGTTCCTGCCGTGCAGGAGGAGGGTGCCGCCGCGGGGCGCCAGGTCGAGCGCGAGCGCGTGCCCCATGCCCTGGGTGACGCCGGTGATCAGAGTGGTGTGCCGGTGCATGACGACGACAGTGGCAGCGCCGGGCCGCCCGAGGCAGTGCGTACCGCACCTGGTGTCCACACCACCAGGCACGGCAGCCCCTCCCGGCCGGCCCGATGGGCCGGCCGGGAGGGTCGGGTTCAGCGCAGGTCGAACCGGTCGAGGTTCATCACCTTGTCCCATGCCGCCACGAAGTCGCGCGCGAACTTCTCTCCCGCGTCCGCCGACGCGTACACCTCCGCGAGGGACCGCAGCTGGGAGTGCGAACCGAAGACGAGGTCGACCGGCGTGGCGGTCCACCGCACCTGGCCCGTGGCGCGGTCACGGCCCTCGAAGACGTTCTCGTCGGCCGCCGAGGCCTTCCACTCCGTGCCCATGTCGAGCAGCCCGACGAAGAAGTCGTTCGTCAGCGACTCCGGCCGGTCGGTGAAGGCCCCGTGCGACGACTGCCGGAATCCGGTGCCGAGCACCCGCATGCCGCCGACCAGGACCGTCATCTCGGGGGCGGTCAGGGTCAGCAGGCTGGCGCGGTCGAGGAGAAGGGTCTCCGGCGACAGCTTCTCGCCCGCCCGGAGGTAGTTGCGGAAGCCGTCCGCCCGGGGTTCGAGCACCGCGAACGACTCCACGTCGGTCTGTTCCTGCGAGGCGTCGGTGCGCCCCGGCGCGAACGGGACCGTGACGTCGTACCCGGCGTTCTTCGCGGCCCGCTCCACGGCCGCGCACCCGCCGAGCACGATGAGGTCCGCGAGCGAGATCCGCGCCCCGGCCGAGCCCGTGAAGTCCGCGCGGATCCCGTCGAGGGTCTCGACCGTCCGGGCCACCTCGGGCAGGTCGTTGACCTCCCAGTCCTTCTGCGGCGCGAGCCGGATCCGCGCACCGTTGGCACCGCCGCGCTTGTCCGTGCCGCGGAAGCTCGCGGCCGACGCCCAGGCGGTGGTGACCAGCTCGGAGACGGAGAGCCCCGAGTCGAGGATCCTCGCCTTGAGGGCGGCGACGTCCGCCTCGCCGACCAGCGGGTGGTCGACCGCGGGGACCGGGTCCTGCCAGAGCTGCGGCTCGGGGATCCACGGGCCGAGGTAGCGCGAGAGCGGGCCCATGTCACGGTGCAGCAGCTTGTACCAGGCCTTGGCGAACGCCACCGCGAGCTCCTCCGGGTGCTCGTGGAAGCGCTTCGCGATCGGCGCGTACACCGGGTCGAGCCGCAGCGAGAGGTCCGTCGTCAGCATCATCGGGGCGTGCCGCTTCGACGGGTCGTGCGCGTCGGGCACGGTGTCCTTCGCCGCCGGGTCCTTGGGGGTCCACTGCTGGGCGCCGGCCGGGCTGGTCGTCAGCTCCCACTCGTACCGGAACAGGTTGTCCAGGTAGCCGTTGTCCCACTTCGTCGGCTCGTTGGTCCACGCCCCTTCGAGCCCGCTGGTGATCGTGTCGACGCCCTTGCCCGTGCCGTACGAGTTCCGCCAGCCGAGGGCCTGCTGCTCCATCGGGGCGGCCTCGGGCTCCGGGCCGACGTACTCCGGGTCGACCGCGCCGTGACACTTGCCGAACGTGTGGCCGCCGACGATGAGCGCGACCGTCTCCTCGTCGTTCATCGCCATGCGCGCGAACGTCTCCCGGATGTCCACGGCGGCGGCGAGCGGATCCGGGTTGCCGTTGGGGCCCTCCGGGTTGACGTAGATCAGGCCCATCTGCACGGCCCCGAAGGGACCGGTGAGCTGACGGTCGCCGCTGTAGCGCTCGTCCCCGAGCCAGGTGTCCTCGGGGCCCCAGTAGATCTCCTCGGGCTCCCACACGTCCGGGCGCCCGAAGCCGAACCCGAAGGTCTTGAACCCCATGGAATCCATGGCGCAGTTGCCGGCGAAGACCAACAGGTCGGCCCAGGAGATCTTCCGCCCGTACTTCTGCTTGACCGGCCAGAGCAGCCGGCGCGCCTTGTCCAGGCTCGCGTTGTCCGGCCAGCTGTTCAGCGGGGCGAAGCGCTGGGCGCCGCGGCCGCCGCCGCCCCGGCCGTCCGCGATGCGGTACGTCCCCGCGGCGTGCCAGCTCATCCGGATGAAGAGCGGCCCGTAGTGGCCGTAGTCGGCGGGCCACCACTCCTGGGAGTCCGTCATCAGCGCGATGACGTCCCGCTTCAGCGCCTCGACGTCGAGGCCCGCGAACTCCTTCGCGTAGTCGAAGTCCTCGCCCATCGGATCGGACAGGGGCGAGTTCTGATGGAGGACCTGGAGGTCCAGCTGGTTCGGCCACCAGTCCGCGTTGGTCTTGGGCCGGGTCTCGGTGGGGGTGGGGGAGGCGATCGCCGGGTTCTCGCTGTCGCTGCCGGGCACGTGGGTCCTTCTTCCGCTCATCTGTGACGGTTTCGGCGTCCGTCATGGTCGCGTACGGCGGACCGCGCGGCGGCGATAACACGCAGAGCCCGGCCAACCGACGGAAATGATCGGAAGGAGGGACTTTCCCATCGAAGCCCGATGCGGTTCCTATCGCGCGATCAGGGCCCGGGCCGCCCGGGCGATGTGCGTACGGGAGATGCCGCACGCGTCGAGCAGCTCATCCGTGGTGCCGGACCCGGGCAGTTCCGTGACGGCGAGATGGCCGAAGCTGAGACGGGGGAAGGCGGGCCGCCCGGCGTCCGCCGTGAGCGCCGACAGGACGGCCTCGCCGAGCCCGCCCTCGGGATGGTGGTCCTCGACGACCAGGACGGCGCCGGTCTCCCGGGCCGCGCGCGCGAGGGCGCCCCCGTCGACGGGCTTGACCGAGTACAGGTCGACGACCCGGGCCCGTACCCCCTCGGCGGCCAGCTCGTCCGCGGCCGCCAGGCACTCGTGCAGCGTGACGCCGGCGCCGACGAGCGTGACCCGGTCGTCCGGGCTCTGGCGCAGGGTCTTCGACCCGCCGACGGGGAACGTCTCGTCACCGTCGTACAGGACCGGGTAGGCGCCGCGGGTGGCGCGCAGGTAGGAGATCCCGTCCCGGTCGGCCACGGCCGCGGTCAGTGCGGCCGCGGAGGTCGCGTCGCTCGGGTACA
Organism: Streptomyces nymphaeiformis; assembly: GCF_014203895.1. Lineage (GTDB taxonomy): Bacteria > Actinomycetota > Actinomycetes > Streptomycetales > Streptomycetaceae > Streptomyces > Streptomyces nymphaeiformis. Next base: position 533,282 of record NZ_JACHJY010000008.1, read on the forward strand.
GCACGGTGGAGCCGAGGACGGCGCGCATCATGGCGAGGTCCTCGAGACCCATCTGCGACGGGCCGTCCGCGCCGATCTCGACCCCGCAGTGCGACCCGCACAGCGCCATCGAGATCCGCGAGACGGCGGCCATCCGGATGAAGTCGTGCGCGCGGGTGAGGAAGGCGGCGAAGGTCGCGGCGTACGGGTGGAAGCCGCGCACGGCCATGCCGACCGCGTCCGCGATCATCTGCTGCTCGGCGATGTACGTCTGGAAGTACCGTTCCGGGTGGGCCTTCGCGAACTCCTCGGCGTGGGTCGAGTTGCCGACCTCGGCGTCGAGGACGACGACGTCCGGCCGGGCACCGAGCGCGGCCAGGGCGGCACCGAACGCGACCCGGGTGGCCACGGCCTCGCCGACCTCGTACCGGGGCAGCTCGACCGGCTCGTCGTGCCGGGCGGAGGGCCGCGCGGGCGGACGGGCGGGCGGCAGCGGACCGCGCACCCGCAGATCGCGCACCCCGCCAAGTTCGGCGACCGCACGGGCGGCCAGGTCCTCGGGCAGCGCCTTGCCGTGCCAGCCGTCCTTGTCGGCGACCTCCGCCACGCCACGGCCCTTCACGGTCCTGGCGACCACGACGGTCGGCGACCGGCTGCCGGCGGCCGCGGCCAGGGCCCGGTCGATCGCCGCGAGGTCATGGCCGTCGACCATGAGCGCCCGGCACCCGAAGGCCTCCACGCGGCGGGCGTACGTGTCGGTGTCCCATTCCAGCGCGGTGGGCCCGCTCTGGCCGAGGCGGTTCACGTCGAGCAGGACGGTGAGGTTGCCGAGCCGGTGGTGCCCGGCCTTGTCGAGGGCCTCCCACACGGAGCCCTCGGCCGTCTCGCCGTCCCCGCACAGCACCCACACCCGGGCGGACCGCCGCTCCAGGTGCCGCAGCGCGAGGGCGATCCCGACGGCGTAGCCGATGCCCTGGCCGAGGGAGCCGGTGGCCACGTCCACCCAGGGCAGCTCGGGCGTCGGATGGCCCTGGAGCCGGTGACCGAAGCGGCGGTACGTCGACATCAGCTCGTCGTCGCCGATCGCCCCGGCGGCCTTGAACATCGCGTACAGCAGGGGCGACGCGTGCCCCTTGGAGAAGACCAGGTGGTCACCGGCCGGGTTGTCGGGCGCCGCCCAGTCGTAGCGGAGGTGGCGGGTCATCAGGACCGCCATCAGATCGGCCGCCGACAGACTGGAGGTCGGGTGCCCGGAGCCCGCGGCCGTACTGGCCCGCACCGAGTCCACCCGGAGCTGCTGGGCGAGCTCGTGGACCTGGGCCAGGTCGCTGTGGGGGCCGAGCGTGGTGGGGGTGAGGGGTGGTGCGGTCATGACCGGGTCCTTTCCGATCGGTCCGTTCGCAACCGGTCCCTGCCGGCCGGTGCCGTTCGCAACCGGTCCCCGCCGGCCGGCTCCGTTCCCCACCGGTTCCTTCCGGCCGGTTCCGTTCGCACAGGTCCATCCTGACGGCTCCTTCCGTACCGCGCGGCCTCACGCGGCACGCAGGACCTCCGCCGCGTCCTCCTTCCCGGACAGGCCGGCGCGCACGAGGGCGGCCGCCAGGCGGGCCAGGTCCTTCGGGGGGACGTGACGGGCGAGGCCCGCCGGGGTGTGGGGGAGGGCGAGAGCGGCGGCCTCCGCCAGCGCGCGTTCGTCGAAGTACGGGCGCAGCTCCGGCCAGACGGCCTGCGCCTCGCGGCAGAAGACGCCCGCGCCCACCGGGCCGATCCTGGGCACCTCCTGGAGCAGCCCGCGCAGCTTCTCCGGCTCCCCGGAGGCCCGCGCGCGGAGCCGCCGCAGATCGCCGCGGTAGCGGTCGAGGACCAGCGCCGCGCCGTCACCCAGGGCGGTCGCCGTGCTCTCGTCGTACCGGACGTAGTGCGCCCGCCCGAGCGCGTCCACACGGGCCCGCCAGGAGGAGTCCGCCATGGCGCGGGGGGTCCGCAGCCCGGCGGCGAACAGCTCGCGCGCGGCGTCCGTGGCGATGCCGGCCCTGATCCGGACCGAGCACAGGACGGTGAGGACGAGGAGCCGGTACAGCGGGGCGGGCTCGTCCCGCAGGGTGATCCCCGCCTCCTCGGCGTACGTCCGTCCGTACGCGCGCAGCAGCCGGGCGATCCCCTCGGCGGTGTCCACCGCGACCTCCTCTGCCGGCCCCCGCCTTCGGCCCGCGTCTACCCGCGCGTCCGGCCCTCACGCGTCCACATCCACGCGTACGGGGCGGGGCACCGGGTAAGGGGTCGGGTAGAGGGGGCGGGACCTGCGTCCCGTCCCCCCGGGCCCGGTCGAGCACGTCAGCGAAGGGGCACGTCATGGACTTCAGCGACGGCAGATCCCACGTGGTCGTGGGCGTCGACGGCTCACCCGCCTCGTACGCGGCGCTGCGGTGGGCGGTCCGGCAGGCGCGGGAGACCGGCGCCTCCCTGGACGTCGTGGGCGTCCACGACGTGCCCGGGGCGACGGGATGGTCCGCGCCGCCCGTGGACGCCGCGTTCGACGCGGAACAGGCCACGAAGGCGGTGTCCGAGGAACTCGGCTCCGTGCTCCCCCCGAGAGGCGAGGTGCCGCCCGTCGAACAGCACGTCCTGCGGGGCGACCCCGCCGAGGTGCTGATCGAGGCGTCGGCCGGCGCCGACCTGCTCGTCGTCGGCAGCCGCGGCCGGGGCGGCTTCGCGAGCCTGCTCCTGGGCTCGGTCAGCCAGCAGCGCGCCGTGCACGCGTCCTGCCCCGTCGTCATCGTCCGCGCGGACACCACGGAAGCCGTGGACTCCGCGGACACGATGCCGTGACGCCCGTCCCGCACCCCGGAGGCCGGTTCCCATGAACGCGTCGATGTCCCTCGTCCACGTCCCCGGCGGCCCCCTCCTGCTCCCCGCCGACGAGGTGACCCTCCTCCTGCGGCACCTCGCCGAGCACTGGCGCGAATCGGCCGAGGCGTACGACTCGGGCCTCGAACCGGAGACGGTCGAGGCGCTGGTCGGCGCGCTGACGGAGGTCGCCGACCGCATCGACGCCGAGTGCATCGGGCTCATGCCCCTCACCCGCGAGGGAGAGCCCCGGAGCGAAGGAAGGTGACCAGGATGAGCGAGCCGCGGAAGCCACGACATCCGGACGAGCCGGTGCCCCGGGATCCCGCGGACCAGCAGGCCACGGTGGAGGACCCGCTGTCCGTCCCCCTCCCCGAAGAAGCCGGCGAGGCGAGCCCGCCCGACACCGACGAGGCCGGCACGGGCCCCCGGGGCCGGGCGCGGGAGGGCACCGTCCATCCCGAGCACCCCGCCCCGGAGGAGCCGCCCGGCTGACGGGAGCGATGTGCCCGATCCGCCCGGCCCGCCGGCCACGAGCGGCCGCACGCGTGCGCGTACGAGTGAAATCCGGAGCGTGTCCGCACACGGGCTCCGGACGTCCGCGCGAGGCGGGACGGAGGTCGACGTGCCAGGTTCCGAAGACTCCGCCGGGCCCGCGGTCGTCGCCGTGGCAGGTTCGGAGGACTCCGCCGGGCCCGCAGCCGTCGCCCGCGGCGCCCGGGGCTTCCACGAACTCGCCGCCGAGAACCGCTGGCTGCGCGACCGGTCCGCCCGCCGCCACCTCCTCGACCTCGCCGCCGGAGTGCTCGCCGCACAGCTGCGGCTGCCACCCTCCGAAGCGGCCGAGTACCTCTCCGCCCTCGCGCAGGCGACCGGCCTGTCCGCGGAGGACCTCGCCGCGGACATCGTGAACGGGGCCGCCGACGGCAGCGGCCCCGCCGTCACCGTCCCCTCGGAGAGCGAAGGACCTCAGCCCGGCCGCGCGGCCCCCGCGCACCCCGGCGAGGCCCGCCGGGCCCGCCGCACGGCCGCCGCGGCGGAGGCCGCCGACACGGTCGGCGAGGCGGCCAGGACCCTCCTGGACGAGGGACTCGCCCCGCTCGGCGCGGACAGTCTCTGGCTGTGGCGGCGCGTCGACCGCGACTGCCTGCGGCTCGTCGGCTGCGCGGGCGCGGGAGCCGCCGAGGCCGCCGCCTGGCAGTGGATCCCACCCGCCGCCCCCGAGACGTTCCGCACCGTCCTCGCCGGCACACCCGTCTGGCTGGAGGACGGGTCACCCCCCGACGAGATGCTCCCGGGCCCCACCGCCCGCGCCCTGCTCCCGCTGCGCCGCCGCGACCGGACCGTCGGCGTCGCCCTCGTCGGCTGGCCGGGCCCCACACCCCTGGACACCACGGCACGCCGGGCCCTCACCGGCCTCATGGAAGTGGCGGGCACGGTCCTCGACACCGCCGGTTCGCCACCGGCCGCCTTCCCCGTCCTCGTCGACGTACTCGACTCCCTCGCGCAGCCCGCGATGCTGCTCTCCGTGCCCGGCACGTCCGGACAACCCGTCGTGGAGCACCTCAACGACGAAGGGGCCGGCGCGCTCGGAGGCACCTCCTCCGGGAGCGACGCCTCCCTGGCCCGCGCCTTCCCCTCGTCCACGCCGACCTGGCGCGCATGGCGCGCCGCGCCGCCGGCACCGCCCGCGCCCAGCGGGCCGCCCGGCTTCCGGCGTCCCCCGGACCCGGGGACCCGCCGCCGCTCCTCGACGTGCGCGTGCTCCCGGCCGGCGGAAGCCACGCCGTCGTGCTGTGGCACACGGTCGGCGCCACCGGCCTCGCCTCGGCCCGGGCGGTCGCCCGGCTGCAGAGCGTCGCCCCCTTCCAGGACAGCCTGACCGGCGGCGGGACGCTGTGGTCACCCGAGGCGTACGGCATCTTCGGCATGGCGCGCGACGAACCGCCGGTCCCGCTCGCGGAGCTGCGCGACCGGGTGCGCCCGGACGACCGCGACGCCCTCGCCGACCTCGTGACGACCGTGACCGAACGCCAGACGGGCGGGCAGACGGTCCTGGGGATCGTGCTCTCCGAGGGGACCGTCCGCCACGTGCGCGTGGCCGCCGACCGCTGATCGCCGAGGGGACCGTCACCGGCCTCGCCGGGGTCTACCAGGACGTCTCGGACAGCCGCAGGACCGAGGCCGCGCTCACCGCCACCTTCGACCACCTCACCGCCCTGCACGACCAGGCGGAGCTGCGCCACCAGCTGGCCCTCCAGCTCCAGCAGGCCATCGTGCCCGAGGGACCCGGGCTCCAGGAGATGCCCGGGAACCTGGTGGTGGCCGCCCGGTACCGGCCGGCGGCGAAGGAGTACCGGGTCGGCGGCGACTGGTACGACGTGCTCGCGCTGCCCAGCGGCAGGATCCTCGTGGCCGTCGGCGACATCGCGGGGCACGGCATCGACGCCGTCACCGGCATGGTGGTGCTCCGCAACGCCCAGCGGGCGCTCGCCTTCACCGGCCACTCGCCCCGGCAGCTGATGGAACGGCTCAACGAGGTGACCCTCCGCACCGGAGGCGGCATCACCGCGACCGCCGTCTGCGCCCTGTACGACCCCGATGACCGCGGTCTGCTCTGGACGAGCGCCGGACACCTGCCGATGGTGCTGCTCAGGGACGGCGCGGCGCGGCTGCTCGAACCGCCCCAGGACCTCCTGCTCGGCGCGGTCCCCGAGTACGGCTACCGGGAGCAGCGGATCGGGCTGCGCCCGGGGGACACCCTGCTGCTCTACACGGACGGGCTGATCGAGCGCCGCCACGCCGGCCTCGACGAGGGCGTCGCGCGGCTGGCCGCCGACGCGGAGCGGCTCGCGGGCCACGCGCCGGACACGCTCGTCGACTCGCTGCTGGGCACGGTGGCCGGCGACACCGACGACGACACCAGCATCGTCGCCGTACGGGTCAGGGGCCGGCCGGAGGGCTGAACCGCTCAACCGGAGAGCCAGCTGAGGATCTTGGCCGTCAGCTCCTCCTCGTCGACCGGTTTCGCCACGTAGTCGTCGGCGCCCGCCTTCAGGGCCTGGGCGCGGTCGCCCGGCATCGCCTTCGCGGTGACCACGATGACGGGCAGGTCTGCGCGGCCCGGCAGCCGCCTGATGGCCTTGATGGTCGAGTGGCCGTCCATCCCGGCCATCATGACGTCCATCAGCACCAGTGCGATCTCGTCGTGGGCGGCGAGCAGGTCCAGGCCGGCCCGGCCGCCGTCGGCCGTGAGGACCCGGAGCCCGTTGCCTTGGAGGACCACGGTGAGGGCGAAGACGTTGCGGGCGTCGTCGTCCACCACGAGCACGGTCCGGCCCGCGAGGCCGTCCGGGGAGCCGGAGCCGTCCGGGCGGTCGGCGGAGGAGGCGCCGGGGTCCGGAACGGCGGCGTCGGCGGGGTCCGGGGAGGCGGCGTCCTTCGCCGACCGGGGCACCGGCAGGTAGAGGGTGAAGGTGCTGCCGCGGCCGGGGGCGCTCTGTGCCTGGAGGGTGCCGCCGAGGAGGCCGGCGACCTCCCGGCTGATCGACAGGCCCAGGCCGGTGCCTCCGTAGCGGCGGGCGGTGGTGCCGTCGCCCTGCTGGAAGGCCTCGAAGACGTTGCGGAGTTGTTCGGCGGGGATGCCGACGCCGGTGTCGGTGACCCGGAAGGCCAGGACGTGCCCGGCCCCGGCCAGGGCCGGTGGGGTCTCGGCGGGGGAGGCGTACTCGACGGTCAGCGTCACCCGGCCCTGGTCGGTGAACTTCAGGGCGTTGGAGAGCAGGTTGCGCAGGATCTGGCGGATGCGCGCCTCGTCGTCGACGAGCGTCTCGGGCACGTGGTCGGCGAGGGTGACGGTGAAGTCGAGGTGTCGTTCGTCGGCGATGGGGCCGAAGGTCGTCTTCAGGTACTCCAGGAGCTGGCTGAGCGGGAGGGGTTCGTGCCGGATGTCCATCTTGCCGGCCTCGACCTTCGACAGGTCGAGGATGTCGTTGATCAGCTGGAGGAGGTCGGAGCCGGCGGAGTGGATGACCTCGGCGTAGTCGATCTGCTTCTGTGTCAGGTTTCCCTCGGCGTTCTGGCTGAGCAGCCGGGCGAGGATGAGCAGGCTGTTGAGCGGGGTGCGCAGTTCGTGGCTCATGTTGGCGAGGAACTCGGACTTGTACATCCGAGGTGCGGGACAGTTGCTGGGCGCGGGCCTCCAGCTCCTGCCGGGCCTGTTCGATGACCAGGTTCTTCGCTCCGATGTCCTTGTTCCGCTCGGCCAGGAGGGCGGCCTTCTCCTTCAGCTCGGCGTTGGAACGGTGGAGTTCCTGCTGCCCGGCCTGTAGTTCCCGGGTTCGGGAGCGGAGCTCGTCGGCGAGCTGGCGGGACTGGCCGAGGAGTTCGTCGGTGCGCAGGTTGGCGGCCAGCGAGCTGAGGACGGCTCCGGCGCTGACGACGAACCGGTCGAGGAACTCCCTGCGGAGCAGGGTGAAGGGCTGGAGGGAGGCGAACTCGACGGCGCCGAGGACCTGTTCCTCGACCACGATCGGCAGGATGATCAGCATGCCGGGGTCACCGGAGCCGACGCCGGAGGCGATCGTGGCGTATCCGTGGGGGAGGCGTTCGACCACGAGGGTGCGCCGGTCGTGGGCGGCCTGCCCGACGAGGGACTGGCCGGGGCGGAAGCGGCGCGGTGGGGTGTGCGGGGGGAGCCGTAGGAGGCGGTCATGACGAGTTCGGTGCCGTGCTCGCCGTCCGTGGCGAGGAAGAAGGCGCCGTACTGGGCGCCGACCAGCGGCGGTATCTCGGTCATGATGAGTTCGGCGATCTCGGGCAGGCTGCGGGTGCCCTGCAGCAGGCCGGTGATCCAGGCGAGTGTGGTCTGCAGCCAGTCCTGTTCCTGGTTGGCGCGGGTGGTGGCGCGCAGCGACTCGACCATCGAGTTGATGTTGTCGCGCAGGTCTTTGACCTCGGCGATGGCGCGGACCTGCCGGGTGAGGTTGCCGGCGAGTTCGTTGACGTTCTCGGTGAGTCGTTTCCAGGTGCCGGAGAGGCCTTCGACCTCGGCCTGGCCGCCGAGTTTGCCTTCGGTGCCGACCTCGCGGGCGACCCGGGTGACCTCGGCGGCGAAGGAGGACAGCCGGTCGACCATGGTGTTGATGGTCTCTTTAAGTTCCGGGATCTCGCCGCGTGCGTCGACTCTGGTCTTGCGGGTGAGGTCGCCGCCGGCGACGGCGGTGGCGACCTGGGTGATGGAGCGGACCTGGTTGGTGAGGTTGTCGGCCATGGTGTTGACGCCGGAGGTCAGCTCGCGTCAGACCCCGCGGGAGCGGGGTTGGCGGATCCGGCCGCCGAGCAGTCCCTGTGCGCCGACCTCGTCGGCGACCCGGGTGACCTCGGAGGTGACCAGGGAGAGGTGGCCGACCATGTCGTTGTAGACGGCGGCGATCTCGCCGAGGATGCCGCCGCCGGTGTCGGGCAGCCGGACGGACAGATCGCCCTCTCGTACGGCGGTCAGCCCGGCGAGCAGCCGCCGCAGGCCGTCCTCGTCGAGTTCGGTCTGCGGCACCGTCGGGTCCGGGGTGGGGCCGTGCTCTGTCATGGACGACCTCGCACAGGGCGAGTGAGACGGGCCCGGGCTCAGGGTGCACGGAGGTCCCGCATCCCCTTCCACTCTAGGCCGGGCCCGGTGCGTCGAGGCGGGCCGTTGTCCGCACCTCGAACCACACGGCCTTCCCGCGGACCCGGGGACGCAGCCCCAGGCGTCCGAGGAGATACGGCTCGTGCCCGGGAGGGGACGCGCGTGGGCCGGTCATACGGTGCTGCTGCCCCCCGCCCGGCCCGCCGGACCGCGCGGTGGGGGGCTTCCCGGGATCAGTCTCAGGCGTCGGCGTCGGCGTCGGCGTCCGCGAGCGCTGCGTCGGTGTCCGCGTACACCCGGAAGACCTGCAGGGCCCCGGTGATCTCGAAGATGCGGCGCACCGGCGGTCGCAGCCCGGCCAGATCCACGTGACCCCCTCGGGCGAGCATCCGCAGCCGCGTCCGCAGGAGCACGTTCAGACCGGTCGAGTCGCAGAACCGCAGCCCCGTGCAGTCGACGACGACGCGCACGGCTGCCGCGTTCTCCTTCAGGGCGTCCCGCAGGGGGGCCACCGTGTCGTGCTCGAGCTCGCCGTCGAGCGCGAGGACGACGGTCCCGGGACGTCCGCCGTGCCGGTTCACCACCAGGAGACGGTCTGCCCGCGAAGTCCTCGCCTCTTCCGTCCGGCCGGCAGCCTCCATGGGGTTCACCTGCCTCCTCGCGTACGACTCCGAGAGCCTCTGACGCCGGACGCCTCTCGCGCCCGGTTCCGTGGCCGGGCCCCTGTGCGGCGGTCCGGAACACCTACATGACTCCTGCCCCGTTTCGCCCGTTTCTGACATCCGAAGCGCGTTCGATCCGTCTCCGGATCGTCAGGCACTTGCCGCATCGTCCTGGAGGAGGCCGTTCCTGAGTTCGCCGAGGATGCGGGTGAGCAGCCGCGAGACGTGCATCTGGGAGAGGCCGACGCGGTTGCCTATCTCCGCCTGGGTGAGTTCCTCGCCGAAGCGGAGTTCCAGGATGCGCCGGTCGCGGTGGTCGAGCCGGGCGAGCAGCGGCCGCAGCGCCGTGAGCGATTCGATCAGCTCGTACGAGGGTTCCGAGCTGGCCAGGTGGCGGGCGGCCGAGCCGAGGACGGCGTCGTCGTCGCCGGCGGGGATGTCCAGGGACCGGGCCGCGTAGCCGTGGGCCGCGAGCTGGCCCTCGGAGACCTCTTCCTCCGTGAGATGCAGATCCGCGGCCAGTTCCGCCCTGCTGGGGCGGCGGCCGAGGTCCTGCTCCAGGGCGTCGGCGGCCTTCGCGAGGTCGATACGGAGCTCCTGGAGCCGGCGGGGGACCCGTACGGCCCAGCTGGTGTCCCGGAAGAACCGCTTCATCTCGCCGACGATCGTCGGCAGGGCGAAGGCGGAGAAGTCGACGGCCCGGTCGGGGTCGAACCGGTCGATGGCCTTGATCAGGCCGATCGTGCCGACCTGGACGATGTCCTCGACGGGCTCGGCGCGGTTGCGGAACCTCCGGGCGGCGAACTTGACGAGGCTGAGATTGAGCTCGATCAGCGTGTTGCGTACGTAGGCGTACTCCGGGGTCCCCTCCTCCAGGGCCCGGAGCCGGGTGAACAACGCGACGGACAGGGTCCGGGCCTCGTCCGTGGAGACGGCGCTGGGGCGGACCGGCTCGGGCAGCCCGTGGAGCGCTGTCCGGCGGGCCTGGGCCTCCCTGGTGTCCGGCCCCGGGCCGGGGCCGGCGTCGGTCAGCGTGGTGTCGGAGCGTTCTCCGGCCGTGGACATGTGTGCTCCTTCGACGGGGGCGATGGGCCTGCGTCGGCGCCGGGAAGCGGCGGCGGTGGTCCGTCGGTCGAGCGTCCTGAGGAAAGGATGCCCGCCTTGTGATGGTTTGACACGAGTCGAGAGGGAAGCCGTAAGGACATGAGGCCCCCCTGTCGGCGCGCAGGGATCGGGAGGAGGTGTCCGTGATGGACGAGGCCCGGCTCTCGGCGCGCGAACGGCGCGTTCTGGCGGAGATCGAGGAGCAGCTGAACCGGGACGTGTCGCTCGCGCGCAGCCTGCGCACGATGCGACGGGTCCCCGGCCTCCATGCGCCCTCCCTCGCCCGGGCCCGTCGGCGTCTTCGTTCCCTCGGCGTCGTGGCGCTCGGCGTCATGACGCTCGCCCTGCTCGTCCTCGCCGTCGGGACCGGGTCTCCGGCGTTCATCTGGGCGTTCGCCGCCGCGTGGGTACTGACTCTGGTCGCGATGCTGCTCCTGGTCGTCCGCTGGGCCAAGCGCCGGGCGGCGGAGTCACGGGCGGGCGAGTGAGGAGCCGGGCCCCGGCCCGGCCGCACGCGCCGCCGCCCCGGCGAGCCCGGGGCGGCGGTCGTGCGATCTCGGGATCGTGGCCCCGCTCACCAGCGGTACCAGCGGCCGCTGCCGCTGCGCATCACGAAGCCGAGCAGCCACAGCACGAGGACCGCGATGGCGATGTACCAGAGCACCTCGACGGCGAAACCCGCGCCGAACAGTACGAGAATCACGAGCAGTACGAGAAGTAGGGGAATCATGGCTGCACCTCCGCCGCCTGCGGGGCCCGGCCGACGGTCGCGGCGCGGGAACTCGGTACCAGCGCGCTTGCCCCCTCCCCCTGAGAACATGCGGGCGATATGGGATGTTTCAGACGGTGCTGGCGGGTGAGGCGCACCAGTGGTGGGGGAAGCGGCGCCGGAGAGGAGGCGCATCGTGTCGTCCGACGGAAAGCTCGACGGAAGGCTCGAAGGAAAGAGCGTTCTCGTCCTCACGACGAACTACGGGACCGAACAGGACGAGCTGCAGAAGCCGGTGGCCGCTCTCCGCGAGAACGGCGCCCGCGTCACCGTCGCCGCGCAGAAGGACGAGTCCGTCCGGACCCTCGTCGGCGACCGGAGGCCCGGAGCCGTCGTCCAGCCGGACACGACCTTGGCGGAAGCGACGGCGGACGGGTTCGACGCCGTGGTCGTGCCGGGCGGCACCCTCAACGCCGACCGGCTGCGCGCCGACGCCGAAGCGCGGCGCCTCGTCTCCGCCTTCGCCGAGGCCGGCAAGCCGGTGGCCGCGATCTGCCACGGACCGTGGCTCCTCGTGGACAGCGGGCTGGCCCGGGACCGTGAACTGACCTCGTACCCCTCCCTCCGTCCCGACCTGGAGAACGCGGGCGGGACCTGGCTGGACCGGGAGGTCGTGGTCGACCGATCGGCGGTCCACCCTCTCATCACCTCCCGCAGGCCGGGAGACCTCGACGCCTTCGCCGCGGCGATCGTCGACGCCCTCGACGACGGCGGGAAGTCGGCATGACGGGAGAAAGGAGCTCGACCCATGCGCAAGAGCAGGACGGAGAAGAGCAAGGGCAGGATCAAGGAGGCCGCGGGGAAGTCGACGGGCGACCGGATGATGGAGGCGGAGGGCAAGGCCGACAAGGCGAAGGGCACGGCCCGCGAGGCCATGGAGAAGGTCCACGAGGCGGCCGGCAAGGCCGGTGAGGCGATGAAGCGGCGCGCTTCCTAGCGCAGAGCCGTACGAGAAGCGACGCAGGGCGCGGAGGCGCCAGGGCTCCGGCGGATCCCCTTCCCGCCGGAGCCCACCGCCTGCGCTCGACGGGCCGCCCCCGCCGGGATCCGGCCACCGCGTCGTGAGACGGCATCGCGACCCGGTGGCCGCGACGTCGCCGTGTTCCCGGGCGGAGTACGGCAGTTCCTGGCCGTCCGCCTGTCCCTGACGAGGGTTCTCAGTTCTGCACACGCTGACGAGCTGAGTGATCTGTCTTTCCCTGGGGGTCGGTGAAGAGCCTCAGGAGGCCGGCGATCTCGTAGCCGGCTTCGGCAGGGTGGCGGAAGGGGGAGTCGGAAGCGATCGTGTAGCGGTTCCGGCGCGCGTCCTCGGCCCGGCTGCGTGTGAGGTACCCGGCGTCCTCGAGGTCCGAGACGATCGCCTGGACCGTGCGCTCCGTCAGTCCGCAGGCGGCCGCCACGTCGCGAAGCCGCACGCCGGGGTCGCGGGCGATTGCCAGCAGCACACGGGCGTGATTCGTCAGGAACGTCCAGCCGGATCCCTGGTCGGACTTTTCTCCCATGCACCCACTATGCCTCCTGAACAGAAGGAATGGAGGATCAAGAATTCCCGAAGGTGATTTCGTGTAATGGTCGGCGTATAGTTTATGTTAGGTGGCTTCATCAAGTTTCGGAGAGACTCAAGTCGGCCTCTGAGGCAGCGCAGTTGCCGCCGTACGAGGAGCTGAGCTCTGCTGCTGTCGGCCGCCAGGGAATCGGCCCTGGAAAGAAAAGCCGCATCCCTCGCGGGGCGGCTCGCCAGGGCGAAGGCCAGATCGATCTGTTCTCCGTCCCGTGCCGTCACGAGTCCGCACTCGGTACCCCGAGCGGGCTGTCGGGCGCGGCCGTCCGGCCGCCGGGACGGCGCCGAGGGTCTGCCCGGGCGACTGCCCCCTTTCCTCCGGCTCAGCCCTCCACACCGGTCGCGGAGTGCGGGGAGCCCACCGGTTTGGACTCGGGGGAGCCGCGCTGCCGCAGATAGACGGAGAGGATGGCCATCGCGGACACGGCGAGGAGTTCGGACTGCCAGTTCTGCAGCGAGCGGTTCCAGAAGTCGGAGGACGCGAGGTAGGCGCTCCAGTCGATCGGTGCCTGGAACTGGAGCAGTCGTTCGGCGTTGTACGCGGAGACGCCGGCGACGGACTGGGCGAACCACGACAGGAAGAAGAACAGTGCCATCGCCAGGCCCAGTGAGCGGGAGTAGACGGCCTGGCGCCAGTCCTGGGTACCAGCCCATCGGGGCGAGTCGGAGCCCGCGTGTTCCCCCGTCCGCTGCTCGCGGTCGCTCTCGGTACCCGTCCGGTCGAGGGGCTTCGACTCCGGCGAGCCGCGCTGCAAGAGGTGGACGGTACCGAACACGTAGAGGAAGAACTGCAGGAACTCCGACTGCCAGTTCTCGGTGACGTCGACGGCGAAGTCCGAGGACGTCAGGTAGGCGCCGAACCCGATCTGCTGGAGCCCCGCGACGGCCATCTGCTCGTTGAACTCGGCCCGCCCGGCGACGGCCTGGGCGGCGAGCACCACCAGGAAGGCCCCGCCGAAGACGAGGGTCAGGCTGTTGGAACGCCAGAAACCGAGGCGTTCCGCGCGGTCCGGGCCGTTTCCGCCCGTCACCGGTGCATCGCCCCGATCGCCGTGAAGTAGGCGAGGCCGCCCAGGACCGTCAGGACGACGCCGATGAACACGGACCTCATTCCGTCACCCTCCCTTCAACGAGCAGCGGTACGGTTCGTCCTGCGCCTGCGGGACGCAGCCCGCCGCGGTGACCAGCCAGCCGCTGTCGAACTGCGACAGGAACAGCGTGTCGCCCGCCATCCGCAGCAACGCGCCCCGCCCGTACACGTCGACGCCGCGTGCCGGGCCGGCCGGCGGCAGGTCGAGGTCACGCAGGGCCGGGCCGCAGGGGCCCTTGGCGTCCTCCTCGACCTCGTCGCGCGTCGCGGGAGCGAGCAGCTCGCAGCCCGCGCGGTAGTCCCCGGCCGCCAGTGCCGCGGCGAACCGCCGGCCGGCGGCGGAGGCGCCGTCCTCACGGGCCGCCGACGCGCCGCAGCCGCACAGGAAGGCCGCGACCAGCAGCACACCGGTCGCACGCAGAGGTGTCGACATGTCCTCACCCTGCCCCCGCGGACCGTCGGGTGCCGCGACGCTGTGCCGCCCGCACACGCACCTTCACCCGATCGCGCGCGAGCACGGTCTCGGCGGCCGAGGGAAGCCGCAGCCGCCACCGCGACCGGAACGATGCCGGCCGTCCACCGAGAGGAGGTCGAAACGGCCGACGGCGCCCCTGGCGCCATGGTTGCCCGCCGCCGGAGGGGGCAGGCGCCTTGCGGCTCTCCCCGACGAGAGGACTCCGATGACACCCACCAGGCGTGCGCGGTACGCCCCACACGCTTCTCGCCCCCGGCGTGCGGGCCTCGCGCTCGGGACCTTCGCGGAAGGCCTGCTCGTCATCCACGAGCGCCGGCGCGTGCGGCCGCAGAGGTCCGGCCGGACCGTCGTCGTCACCGGCGCGAGCGCCGGCGTGGGCCGCGCGGTCGCCCGCGCCTTCGGCGAACAGGGCGCGAGCGTCGCGCTGCTCGCCCGCGGCCGCCGCGGGCTGGACGCTGCGGCGGCCGAGGTCGAGCGGGCCGGCGGACGGGCCCTCGTGGTACCGGTGGACATGGCCCTGCCCACCCAGGTGGAGGAAGCGGCGGGACGCGTCGAGAGGGCTCTCGGCCCCATCGACGTCTGGGTGAACGCCGCCTTCACCTCGGTCTTCGCCCGCTTCCCGGACGTGACGGCCGACGAGTACGCGCGGGTCACCGCGGTCACGTACCTCGGCTGCGTCCACGGCACGCGTGCCGCGCTCCGGCGCATGCGCCCGCGCGACTCCGGGGCCGTCGTCCAGGTCGGCTCCGCGCTCGGCGAGGCCTCCGTGCCGCTCCAGGCGGCCTACCGCGGCGCCAAGCACGCGATCAACGGCTTCACCGCCGCCGTCCGGATGGAACTCCGGCACGAGCGCAGCGGCGTGGCCGTCACCGTCGTCCAGCTTCCCGCCCTCAACACCCCGCAGTTCTCGTGGGTCCTGTCACGGCTCCCCCGTCGCCCGCGCCCCGTGGCGCCCGTCTACCAGCCGGAGGTGGCGGCCCGCGCCGTGGTGTACGCCGCCCGCCATCCCCGCCGCGGAGAGTACCGGGTGGGGGCCTCGACGGCCGGGACGGTTCTCGCGCACCGGCTCGCCCCCGCCCTCCTCGACCGCACCGGATACGCGGCCCAGCAGACCGACGAGCGTGCGTGGCCCGTGGCCCCGCACAATCTGTGGGAGCCGCTCGACGGTCCTCACGGCCGGGACCACGGCGCCCACGGTTCGTTCGGTTCCGAGGCCGCCGGCCGGTCGCCGTACACGGTGGCGGCGCGGCACCGCGCCCTGCTGTCGGCTGCCGTGGCGGCGGCGCTGGTCACGGCCCGCGTGCTGCGCGTCCGGACGGCGCGGACCTGACGCCGCGGGACCGAGGGGCGACCGCATCCCCCGCCGGGGCGGTACGGAGCCCAGGGGCCCCGCGAGGCCGACGAGGCCCGGCCGAACGGGCGGGCGGGGCCGCGGATTTCCCGGACTGCCGCCACCAGGTGCGGACCGGTCCACTCGTCTCGTCGGCGTACCGCACCGCCCGGCCCGGGGCGGCGCGGGCCGTCCAGGTCCGGACGGCCGAACCAGGTCCGGACGGCCGCAGGCACGGCCCACCCGCCAGGCCCGCAGCCCCTCGAACAGCACGTCCCCGACGGTCGGGCGAGTCCTCACGGCTCGTTCCCGGACGGCGGCGGCAAGGGGGAGCGCAGGGCGCTCTCGCCCCGTGACCAGGCGTCCAGCACACGGCCGCCGATCCGGTCCTCCAGGAAGCAGGCGGCGGCGATGCCGAAGGCGACGTCCGGAGCGAGGTCCGGCTCGTCCTCCAGGAGACCGCCCACGACCTCACGACGCACCAGCTGCTCGTGGACGGCATCGGCCTCCACGTGCTCCTCGAAGTACCGCTGCGCGGCCGGTCCCGCGCCGGCCCTGCGCATCGCCGTGGCGATGCGGGAGGCGGCGGGCGGCGAGGTCGTCTCCAGGACGGCGAAGTGCCCCACGAGGGCCCCGCGCAGCCTCCTGTGCATACCGAACAGCGACATGACGTTCGAGGCCGCGAGGACCTCGGCGCCGGCCATGTCCACATGGCGGCCGTACGAGGGGTCGAGCCCCAGGTCGGCCATGAGCTCGGCGTAGAGCCGGGAGTGCATCCGCTCCGCCCGCCCGGAGCCGTACTCGTCGTACTCGACGGCCACCATCGCCGCCTTGGCGCGCCCGCGCAGCCGGGGGATCACCCACAGCTGCGGATCGGCCTCCCGCAGCTGGTGCACGGAGCGCAGCGCCACGTACTCGCGCAGGTGCCACAGCTCGCCCGAGGACATCAGGAAACGGGACACGCCCGTCCCGTCGACCGGCTCCACGAGCAGGGCGGCCAGCGCTTCCTCGACCTCCGGGCAGTGGCGGCAGTCGTGGCGCAGCGCGCTCTCGAAGCGGTGCTCCATCAGGGCCCGGACCCCGAGCAGACCGGGGTCCCACTCCAGGTTGTCGGGGACGCCCGCGAAGCCCCGGTGGTGGAGCTCGTAGCAGAGGTGGAGGGCGAGCTGGAGATCCTCCCCGTACGGGGCGCAGCGCGCGATGTCGGCCGCCAGGGGCAGCCGGCCGGAACCGCCGCCGCGCAACCGGTTCAGGACCTTGCGGGAGACCTCGCCGCGGGCCTCGGGCGCCTCGGGTCGGGCGTCGACGGCCGGCGAGAGCAGCGTCATGACGTCTCCGCCTCCTCGGCCGGGCCCCGCGGCACGCGCGAGGCACCCCGGGACGCCGTCTTCGCCTGCTTGTCGCCGCCCCGGAGCCGCCGGCGGTGGCTCGTGTCGCAGAACGGGGCCCGCAGGGTCCGACGGCACGTGCAGAGCGCCATCACGGGCCGCTCGCAGAGGATCACCGAACCGTCCGGCATGACGATCTCCGCGGGCCCCTCCACGAGCAGCGGACCCTCGGGGAGCGGCCGGATCCGGGGTGGGGACGTCCGGGATCGCACGCTCCCCGGTCCATCCGGTCCGCCGCCCTCCGGGACCCCCACCCCCGGGGCGCTCTCGTTCCGGGAAACAGACATCATCCACACCACCCATCGGCTGGGGCCGCGTCGGTACTGCGCGACTGCGCGACTGCCCGGCTCGCCGGCTTCGAATCACGACCGGCACGCGCGGATCACGACGAGCTCCTCCGTCCACGCCCCCGGAGCGATCAGGCCCAGGGCCGCGAACCATTCCGCCCGGGCCGACATCACGGGACCGAACGGCTCGGTGCGCCGCTCGACGACACGGGTCCGCAGCCCGCCCCGCCCGAGTGCGTCGAGCGTGGCCGCGACCCCGGAGAGCGAGGACTGGACGAGCAGGAGCACCCCGGAAGGCGTGAGGAGGCCCGGCGCCCGCACACAGATCCGGTCGAGGAGGAGTCGGCCGTCGCGTCCGGCGTCCCAGCTCCGGCGTGCCCCGCGCGAGGGCGCCCGCGCGTCCTGGCTCGGCACGTACGGCGGGTTCACCGTGACGAGGTCGAAGCGTTCACGTCCCACGGGTCCGTCCAGGTCGCCGCGCAGCACCCGGATCCGGCAGCCGTGCAGCAGCGCGTTGAGCCGGGAGGCGGCGACCGCGGCGCGCGAGACGTCGACGGCGGTGGCCCGCGCGCCCCGCAGGGCGGCGGCGACGGCGACGATGCCGGTGCCCGTGCACAGGTCGAGCGAGCGCACGCCGGGCCACAGCGCCTCGTGTCGCACCTGGGCGACCAGGAGCCGGGTGTCCGCCTGGGGCGCGTACACGCCGGGGAGCCGGCAGACGCGGAGGGCGGCCGGGCGCTCTTCGGGGGAGGGGAACCGGCGGAGGGACACGGCGGAGCCCATGGGATCAGCCTTTCGTGGTGGCGTCGGCCAGTGCGTCGACCACCTCGCTGAACCGGCCGTGCCGGTGGAAGACGGCGCGCTGTCGGGCGGCGCCGCC
>NZ_JACHJY010000009.1 GCF_014203895.1 Streptomyces nymphaeiformis
CCGGTCGAGCGCATGATGCGCGACGCCAAGATCACCCAGATCTACGAGGGCACCAACCAGGTCCAGCGCATCGTCATGGCCCGCAACCTCCCGTAACCACCAGCCTCTCGAAAGGAGACAGGCCGTGACCCTGAAGATCGCTGTCTGTGTGAAGTACGTCCCCGACGCGACCGGCGACCGCGGTTTCGCCGACGACCTGACGACCGACCGCGAGGCCGTCGACGGGCTGCTCTCGGAGCTCGACGAGTACGCGGTCGAGCAGGCCCTGCGCATCTCCGAGGAGTCCGACGACGCCGAGGTGACCGTCGTGACGGTCGGCCCGGACGACGCCAAGGACGCGCTGCGCAAGGCACTGTCGATGGGCGCCGACAAGGCCGTCCACGTCAACGACGACGACATCCACGGCTCCGACGTGATCGCCACCTCCGCGATCCTCGCCAAGGCCCTGGAGAAGACCGGCTTCGACCTGGTCGTCTGCGGCATGGCCTCGACCGACGGCACGATGGGCGTCCTGCCCGCGCTGCTCGCCGAGCGCCTGAGCCTCCCGCAGGTCACCCTGCTCTCGGAGCTCTCCGTCGAGGACGGTCTCGTGAAGGGCCGCCGCGACGGCGACGCCGCGACCGAGCTCCTGGAGGCCCCGCTGCCGGCCGTCGTCTCGGTCACCGACCAGTCCGGCGAGGCCCGTTACCCCTCCTTCAAGGGGATCATGGCCGCCAAGAAGAAGCCGGTCGAGGAGCTGGACCTGGACGACCTGGGGATCGACGCCGACGAGGTCGGCCTCGCCGGTTCCTGGACCCTGGTCGACGCCGTGGCCGCCCGCCCGGCCCGTACGCAGGGCACGATCGTCACGGACGAGGGCGACGGCGGCAAGCAGCTCGCCGCCTTCCTCGCCTCCCAGAAGTTCATCTGATCCACCGTCACCCCACCTCAGGAGCAAGGAATCATGGCTGAGATCCTGGTTCTCGTGGACCACGCCGACGGTGCGGTCCGCAAGCCGGCCCTCGAACTGCTGACCCTGGCCCGCCGCATCGGCGAGCCCTCGGCGGTCGTCCTCGGCGCCGGAGAGGCCGCGGCCTCGATCGCCGCCACGGCCGGCGAGTACGGCGCCGCCACCGTGTACGTCGCGGACGGCGCCGAGTTCACCGAGCAGCTCGTCGTCCCGAAGGTCGACGCGCTCACCCAGCTCGCCCAGGAGAAGGGGGCGGCCGCCGTCCTGGTCACCTCCTCCGGCGAGGGCAAGGAGATCGCGGCCCGCGTCGCGCTCCGGCTCGGCTCCGGTCTGATCACCGACGCCGTGGAGCTGGAGGCCGGTGACGAGGGCCCCGTCGCCACGCAGTCCGTCTTCGCCGCCTCGTACCAGGTGAAGTCCACGGTCTCGCACGGCGTCCCGGTCATCACCGTCAAGCCGAACTCCGCCGCCCCGGAGGCCGCTCCGGCCGCCGGCGCCGTCGAGAACGTCACCGTCGCCTTCACCGGCAACGCCGCCAAGGTCGTCTCGCGCACCCCGCGCGTCTCCACCGGCCGCCCCGAGCTGACCGAGTCCGCGATCGTGGTCTCCGGCGGCCGCGGCGTCGGTGCGGCCGAGGGCTTCGCGGTCGTCGAGAAGCTGGCCGACTCGCTCGGCGCGGCCGTCGGCGCCTCCCGCGCCGCCGTGGACGCCGGCTGGTACCCGCACTCCAACCAGGTCGGCCAGACCGGCAAGCAGGTCTCGCCGCAGCTGTACGTGGCTGCGGGCATCTCCGGCGCCATCCAGCACCGGGCCGGCATGCAGACCTCGAAGACGATCGTCGCGGTCAACAAGGACCCCGAGGCCCCGATCTTCGACCTGGTCGACTACGGCGTGGTCGGCGACCTCTTCGAGGTGCTGCCGCAGCTGACGGACGAGATCGGCGCGCGCTGATCCTCGGACGGAGCAGGAAGGGGCGGGTGGCGGACAGCGCCACCCGCCCCGCCCGCTGATCCCGTGGAACGGCGAGAACGCGGCACGACGAGAAGGGGCGGGTGGCACTCTGTGCCACCCGCCCCTTCTCGTCGTGCCCGTTCAGTACCAGCCGTCGAACGGGACCTCCTCGCAGAGCCGGACGACCGGCCTGCGCCCGGAGGACCCGTTGCCGGAGAGCTTCACCCGGACCCCGGGACGCACCGCGTGCAGCGGTCCGTCGACCCGGCAGCGGACGACGAAGCCCTCCGCCATGTGGACCGGCCAGAGGTCGGCGTCGGCCGCGGCGACCCCGCGCCGTACGGATATCACGCCCTCGCCGCCGCTGAGTTCGGGCGCGAGTTCGGTCGACCCGCAGGTCGGACAGAGCAGGCGCTGGAAGGTGGTGGTGTGGCACCAGCGGCAGCGCTGGAAGTACAGCTCGGAATCGGGGGCCGACTCGTCGGCCTGGACGGCGGTCCCGCTCCTCATACCCGTGTGGAACACGATGCCTTCTCCTTGCACTCGGCGGCTCGACCGTGCATGGAGACAAGATATGGCACTGAGTGCCATCAAATAAAGACCTGAGTTCCCTCAATTAGAGATACTGAGATCCCTAAGGTCCATGGAGATGTCCGGAGCGGTCCTCTCAGCCCTCACCGAGGCTCGACTCCACCTCGCGCACCACGCGCCACATGGGGGTGGACCGCTTGGTGATCACGACGACCACGTCCTCGGTCTCCTCGGCCGGGGCCTCCGTCGCCTGGCCGCCGGCGGTCCAGGTGGACCGCACGAACTCCAGGGCCCCGTCGACCTCCGCCAGCGCGTCGCCCTCGCCGCCCGAGCGCAGCCAGTGCCGCAGGGCGTGGTTGTGGGCGGCGACCACGGCCGCCGCGACGACGTTGGCACGCAGGGTGCCGTCCCTGCGGTCGGCCCAGCGGGTGCGCAGGTAGTCGCCGAGGGTCTTCTCGTACCGCCAGACCACCGAGAGCTCGTACGTGCGGAGACCGGCCACCTCGCGGGTGAGCCGGTAGCGCTGCACGGAGAAGGTGGGGTTCTCGGCGTACATCCGCATGACGAGCCGGGCGGCGTCGCAGACGCGGACGACCGGGTCGTCGGAGTCGGCGCTCGCGGCGAGGAAGCGGGTCATGTCGGCGAGGCACTGCTCGTGGTCGGGGAAGACCACGTCCTCCTTCGACGGGAAGTACCGGAAGAAGGACCGCCGGCCGACGCCCGCGAGGGTGACGATGTCGTCGACGGTGGTCTGCTCGTAGCCCCGCTCCAGGAAGAGCTGGAAGGCCGCGGCGATGAGGGAGTCCCGCATCGCGGGCTTCGTGGTGTTCGACGACGCTGTTCCCATGGCCCGAACCTAACACCCGGACGGGCCCTTAGAGCACTCGGTGCCGGAAGAATCCGGCACCGAGTGCTGTAGTGGGGGTACGGAGGCTCAGCGGGCGCTCATCCGGAGGGCGCCGTCCATGCGGATCGTCTCGCCGTTGAGGTAGTCGTGCTCGGCGATCATCGTCACGAGCCGGGCGTACTCCTCCGGGCGCGCGAGGCGCTGCGGGAAGGTGACGCTGGCGGCGAGACCGGCCCGGACGTCCTCGCCGAAGCCGGCCATCATCGGGGTGTCGACGATGCCGGGGGCGATGGTGACGACCCGGATGCCGAACTGCGCGAGGTCGCGCGCGGCGGTGACGGTCATGCCGGCGACGCCCGCCTTGGAGGCGGCGTACGCGATCTGCCCGACCTGGCCCTCGAAGGCGGCGATGGAGGCGGTGTTGACGACGAGGCCCCGCTGCCCGTGCTCGTCGGCGTCGTGGCGGGCGATGGCCTCGGCGGCGAGCCGCATCACGTTGAAGGTGCCGAGCAGGTTGACGTTGAGCACCGCACGGAACAGGTCGAGGTCGTGCGGCCCCTTGCGGCCCAGGATGCGGGCGGAGGGGGCGATGCCCGCGCAGTTGACCGCGAGCCGCAGCTCGGCACCGTCGGCGTCGATCGCGGCGAGCGCCTCGCGGACCTGGTCCTCGTCGGTGACGTCCGCGGCGAGCAGCCGGACGCCCTCGGGCAGCGGCCCTGCGGCGGCCACGGCCTTGTCCAGGTCCAGGCCGTAGACGGTGGCGCCACGGGCGGCGAGCGCGGCGGCGGTGGCGGCGCCGAGGCCGGAAGCGGCGCCGGTGACGAGAGCGGCGGAGCCGGCGATGTCCATGGAACTCCTCGTTCGTGTCGTGCGGGTGCGACCCTGCCGCCGGGTTGGCCGCCGGATCGGGCGCGTGCCCGCGTCAGGACCGCGCGGTCCGCGCGATCTGCGCCGCCCACCATAGAACCGCAGGCCGCACCCCTGGAAGGGGAGGCCGAGCGAGGGCCGGGGAGGAAGTAGTCGACCGGTCGTACACTCTCGCCATGGGGCGAACGAGTGACGCGCGGGAGCGCATCCTGACCGCCGCGAGGACGCTGATGCTGTCGCGCGGCTACTCCGCCCTGGGCGTGGCCGGGATCTGCGCGGCGGCGGGGGTGCCGAAGGGCAGCTTCTACTACTTCTTCGCGTCGAAGGAGGAGCTCGCCGTCGCCGTCGTCGAGGAGCACTGGGCCGGACAGCGCGCCGAGTGGACGCGCGCGCTCGGCGAGGACGTGCCGCCGCTCCGGCGGCTGCGGCGCCTGTACGAGGTCACGGAGGCCGGGTTGCGGGCCGGGCGGGAGGACTGCGGCGCCGTCACGGGCTGCCTCCTCGGGAACCTGGCCCTGGAGCTGAGCACCACGACGGAGAGCGTCCGCGAGCGGCTTCGGGAGATCTTCGACGAGCAGGTCGAGCTGGTGGCGCGGACCGTCGCCGAGGCCCGCGCGCGCGGTGAGGTGACGGTCGCCGACACGGGTGCGGCGGCGCGGGCGCTGGTCGCCCAGCTGGAGGGCCGGGTCCTCTTCGCCAAGCTGTACGACGACCCGGGCCGCCTGGACGCCCTGTGGGCCGATTCCCTGGCCCTCCTCGGCGCCGAGGAGGGCCGGGCCGCAGAGGAGGTCTGACCTTCCGTCAGAACGGCTTGGTCGGCAGGTACTTGCCGTCCAGGGTGATGACGGCGCGCTCGCCGCCCTCGGGGTCGGCGACCTTCTTCACGTCCAGCTTGAAGTTGATCGCGGAGATGATGCCGTCGCCGAACTGCTCGTGCACGAGCTCCTTGAGCGTGGTGCCGTAGACCTGGAGCATCTCGTAGAAACGGTAGATGGTCGGGTCGGTGGGGGCGGCGCCGTCGAGGGAACCGCGGGTGGGGATCGTCCGGAGCAGACGGACCGCGTCCTCGTCGAGGCCGAGGAGCTCGGCGACGGCCCGGGCGGAGTCCGCCGGCAGGGCGTGCTGGCCGAGGACGGCGGCGGTGGTGAAGGCCACGGAGAGGCCGGAGGCGTCCGCGATCTGCTGCCAGCTCAGGTCCTTGCGGGTCTTGGCGTCGACGGCGGCGATCGCGAGGGCGCGGCGGGCGGTGGGGTCGAACTGGGAGTGCACCATGAGGGGTACGTCCTTCTTTCTGGAGGGGCTTGCTTGAGCGGCTTGCTTGAGGGACTTGCTTGAGGGACTTGTTTGAGGGGCTTGCTTGAGGGATTGACGGGGTCAGGCGGCGAGCGCGGGGCTCGCGGCGGCGGGGAGTTCCTCGACGGTGCCGTCGGCGATGTCGAAGACCCAGCCGTGCAGCCGTACCTCGCCCGCCGCCAGGGCGCGGGCCACCGAGGGGTGGGTGGCCAGGTTCGCCAGCTGCGCGGCGACGTTCTCGCGGACCAGGGCGGCCACGTCGACGGTCCCGGCGCCCGTGCCGCCGGCGGCGGCGCGGGCGAGGGAGGCGTCGGCGTGCCGCAGCCAGGCGGCGACGGCGGGCGCGGCGCTCAGGTCGTGGCCCTCGGCGAGCGCGGTCATCGCGCCGCAGGCGGAGTGCCCGCAGACGACGACGTCCCGCACGCCGAGGACGGTGACGGCGTACTCCACGGCGGCGGTGACTCCGTCGCCGCCCGGGGTGTGGGCGGGGACGAGGTTGCCGGCGGTGCGGATCACGAAGAGCTCGCCCGGATCCGTCTGGGTGATCAGTTCCGGTACGACCCGGGCGTCCGAGCAGCCGATGAACAGCGTGCCGGGCCGGTGGTCTGAGGCCAGGCGGGCGAAGAGGCCGGCCTTGGCAGGGAAGACCTCCCGCTGGAAGCGGGCGATTCCCTCGGCGAAGTGAGGCATGTCCTCACCGTGCACGACCGGCGGTCATAGTGTCCAAGACCTGCCATCGATGTCTGCCATAGATGCGATCTATAGTCGACCGCATGCAGCCGGAACTCCGCCATCTCCGCTATCTGCTCGCCGTCGCCGAGCACGCGAACTTCACCCGCGCCGCCGAGGAGCTCCACATCTCCCAGCCGACGCTGTCCCAGCAGATCAAGCAGCTGGAGAAGGCGCTCGGGGCGCAGCTCCTGGACCGCACCGGCCGCACCGTGCGCCTCACGGACGCCGGGGAGGCCTACGCGCGCTACGCCCGGCGCGCGCTGCGGGACCTGGCGGCGGGCGAGCGGGCGGTGCTCGACGTGCACGACCTGTCCCGGGGCCACCTCCGGCTCGCGGTCACCCCCACCTTCACCACGTACCTCACCGGCCCCCTGGTCGCCGGCTTCCACACCCGGCATCCGGGGATCACCGTGGACGTGCGGGAGCTGCCCCAGGAGCGCATCGAGGCCGACCTCCTCGCCGACCGGCTCGACCTCGGCATCGCCTTCCACGGCGAGCACCTCCCGGGCGTCGAGGCCACGGAGCTGTTCACCGAGGCCCTCGGCCTCGTCGTGGGCCCCGACCACCCCTTCGCGGGCCGGACGGAACCGGTGCGGGCCGGAGAGCTGAACGACCATCAGCTCGCCTTGCTGAGCCGGGACTTCGCCACCAGGCTGCACATCGACACGTACGTCTCCGAGCACCGCGTCCGGCCGGCGATCGCGGTGGAGGCCAACTCGATGACCGCGCTCACCGAGATCGTCCGGCGCACCGCGCTTGCGACCGTCCTGCCCGAAGCCGTCACCCTGGACCACCCCTGGCTGAGCCCGGTGCCGCTCTCCCCCGCGCTGCCGTCCCGCTCCGTCGCCCTCCTGCGGCGTGCGGCCGGCTACCGCAGTGCGGCGGCCGGGGCCTTCGCCGAGCTGGCCGCGCGGTGGGGAGAGGAAGTCCCGGGTCAACCGATCGGATGACCCCGGGGTCCACCGATGCGGGCGCCGGGTGCAGCCGGGACGCCGACGGCCGGCGGCAGGGTACGGCACCAGGATGAGGAGCAGAGCGGGCCGCGGCTTCCCGACGGCCCCCGCGGTTCCCCGAGTCCACTTGGAGCAGATCCCATGAAGCACGTGAAGAAGGCCGGCTCGCGCACCCGTGTCGTGACCGGTGGCGCGATCGTCGCCGCCCTCGCCCTCGGCGGCTTCGGGGCCTACTCCGCGAGCGCCACCGGCGAGGAGACGGCGGCCGCGCCGGCCGCCGCCAAGGTCGACGCCAAGAACAAGAACACGACGCGCTCCACCCACCTGACGATCGAGGCCGCGACGAAGGCGGCGCAGGCGACCCTCGACGCCGCGGAGAAGGAGAACCAGCGCGTGTCCGTCGCGGTCGTGGACCGCAACGGCGACACCGTCGTCACCCTGCGCGGCGACGGCGCCGGCCCGCAGTCCTACGAGTCGGCCGTGAAGAAGGCGTACACCGCCGTCTCCTGGAACGCCCCGACCTCCGAGCTGGCCAAGCGCCTGACGAACGCGCCGACCCTGAAGGACATCCCCGGCACCCTCTTCCTCGCCGGTGGCGCCCCCGTCACCGCCAAGGGCGCCCCGATCGCGGGCATCGGCGTCGCCGGCGCCCCCTCCGGCGACCTGGACGAGAAGTTCGCGCAGGCCGGCGTCGCCACGCTCGGCAAGTAGGCCCCAGGGCAGGCGCCCGCGTACGAGGAAACCCGCCATGAACGCGCTCGATCACACCCTTCTGGCGGCCGCCGCGCACGGTGACGCCGTCGCCGTCCGCGCGGCCCTCGACGCGGGCGCCCGCGTCGACGTCCGGGACCGGCACCGCCGCACCCCGCTGCTGCGGGCCGCGCTGCGCGACCACGTCCCCGCCGCGCGGGCGTTGCTCGCCGCGGGCGCCGACCCGAACGCCCAGGACGACCGGTCCGACAGCCCGTGGCTGGTCACCGGCGTCACCGGCAGCGTCGCCATGATGCGGGCCCTGCTCCCGGCGGGCCCCGACCTGAGGCTGACCGACCGGTACGGCGGCACCGCACTCATCCCCGCCGCGGAACGCGGCCACGTGCCCTACGTCCGGGCCGTGCTCGACGAGACCGCGATCGACGTCGACCACGTCAACCGGCTCGGCTGGACCGCACTCCTGGAGGCCGTGATCCTCGGCGACGGCGGCGCCGCGCACCGGAAGGTCGTGGCCCTGCTCCTCGCTGCGGGCGCCGACCCCGGACTCCCCGACCCGTACGGCCGCACGGCCCTCCACCACGCCGAACGCCACGGCCTGACGGAGATCGCCGCGCTCCTCCGGCAGGCGGGCTCACCCAGGGCCCTCCACGGAGCCGCCTGACTGCCGCTCCCGGCGGGCTCGGAGGCTTGCCCGGGCCACCCGGGCCCCGGTCGTCTCCTGTGTCGCCCAGGGCATGCTGACCGCCTGCGTCCCGCTCCTCGGCGAGCGGGTGTTCGGCGGGGCCGGGCGCGGGGCGGTGCTGCTCTCCTGCGCGGCGGTCTCCGCCTTCGTGGCGAACGCCCTGCTCGCGCGGTTCCCGCTCGCCCTCTCCCCCGACGCGCTCGTACGGGTCGGGGCGCCGGTCCGGGCCGCGGCGCCCGCCCTCGCCCTGAACCGGCGCCAGCCTCAAGATCACCGGCTTCGCGCTCGGCGCCGCGGCCGCCGGTCCGCCGGCGGCCTGGTCGCTCCAGGCCGCCCTGACGGCGACCGCCGTCCTCGCGGCGGCAGCCGCTACGCGCGGGCGAGCCCCCGGCTGATGACCAGCCGCTGGATCTGGTTCGTCCCCTCGAAGATCTGCATGATCTTCGCCTCGCGCATGTAGCGCTCGACCGGGAAGTCGCGGGTGTAGCCGTAGCCGCCGAAGACCTGGACGGCGTCCGTCGTGACCTTCATGGCCGTGTCCGTGGCGATGAGCTTCGCCGCGCTGGCCTGGCGGCTGAAGGGCCGGCCGAGGTCGCGGCGGCGGGCCGCGTCCAGGTAGGTGGCGCGGGCCGCGTCGACCGCGGCGGCCATGTCAGCGAGGAGGAAGCCGAGGCCCTGGTGGTCGATGATCCGGCGGCCGAAGGTGGTGCGCTCGTTGGCGTACGCCACGGCGGCGTCGAGCGCGGCCTGGGCGAGCCCGGTGGCGCAGGCGGCGATGCCGAGGCGCCCGCTGTCGAGGGCGCTGAAGGCGATCTGGAGGCCCTGGCCCTCGTCGCCGATGCGGCGGTCCTCCTCTATGAGGGCGCCGTCCCAGTACGCGGCGGTCGTCGGGACCGCCTGGAGGCCCATCTTGCGCTCGGGGACGCCGAAGCTCAGGCCCTCGGTGGCGCCGGGGGCGAGGAAGCAGGAGATGCCGTGGCCGCCGGGGGCGGTGCGGGCGAAGAGGGCGTAGAAGTCGGCCTTGCCGCCGTGGGTGATCCAGGCCTTGGTGCCGGTGATCCGGTACCCGCTGCCGTCGTCCTGGCGCTCGGCCTTGCAGGTGAGGGCGGCGGCGTCGGAGCCGGCCTGCGGCTCGGAGAGGCTGTAGCCGCCGATGGTCCGGCCCTCGAGGATCGCGGGCAGCCAGCGCTCCTTCTGCTCGGCGGTGCCGAAGGTGTGGAGGGGGTGGCTGGCGAGCGTGTGGACGCTGGTGGCGACGGCGACGGCGGCCCAGCGCGCGGCGAGCTCCTCCAGGACCTGGAGGTACACCTCGTAGGGCTGGCCTCCACCGCCGAACTCCTCCGGGTACGGGAGGCCGAGGAGCCCGGCCTCGCCGAGGGTGGCGAAGAGCCCTTCGGGATAGGTCTCGGCGGCCTCGTGCTCGTCCACCCGAGGAGAGAGCTCCTTGTCGGCGATCTCCCGGGTGAGGGCGATGAGGTCCGCTGCCTCGGGGGTGGGAAGCAGGCGGTCGACATCCATGGCGACTCCAGCGGCGCGCAAAGTGGTACTGGGAAAGGTACTGCAGTACCGCTGAGAGTAGCGCAGAAGGGTGCCGCCGTAACCCCCCGGAACGTCGGCCTGGAATACTGGCGGGGTGATCGAGACCTCCGCCGACGCCCCCAAGCTGACGGGCCGCGGAGCGGCGCGCCGCTCCGCCCTGTTCGAGGAGCTCGTCGCCCTCCTCGTCGGGGAGGGCTTCGCCCGGCTGACGCTCGACGACCTCGCCGCGCGGCTGCGCTGCTCGAAGCGGACCCTGTACGGCCTGGCCGGCAGCAAGGAGCAGCTGGTCCGGGCGGCGGTCGTGCACTTCTTCCGGCGGGCCACGGCCCGGGTCGAGGCGGTCCTCGCGGCGGCGTCGGACCCCGCCGAGCGGCTCGCGGCCTATCTGCGGGCGGTGTCGGCGGAGCTGGCGCCCGTCTCGCCGGCGTTCTTCGACGACGTGGCGGCCTTCGAGCCGGCGGCCGAGGTGTACGAGCGGAACACGCGGGCGGCGGCGGGCCGGGTCCAGCAGCTCATCGAGGAGGGCGTGCGGGCGGGCGTGTTCCGCGAGGTGCACGTGACCTTCGCGGCCGACGTCATCTCCTCGGTGATGGTCCGCATCCAGCGGCGCCAGGTGGCCGCGGCGACGGGTCTCGCCGACGCCGAGGCGTACGAACAGCTGGCGGAGCTGCTGCTCAGCGGCCTGCGGAAGGCCTGAGAGACCCCGCACACCACACACGCCCGGCGCCGTCCCTGGAGGGACGGGGCCGGGCGTGGGCTGCCGGGGCGGGCGGGGACGGCCGGGAGACCGGACGCGCGGACCGGTCCCCCGCGCCCGCCTCCGGGCGCTACCGGGCGGTGTGCAGCGCGCGGTGGGCGGCGACCAGCTCCGCGTACCGCCGGCCGCTCGTCTTCACGGTGCGGCGCTGGGTCGCGTAGTCGACGTGGACGAGCCCGAAGCGCTTGTCGTAGCCGTAGGCCCACTCGAAGTTGTCGAGCAGGGACCAGGCGTAGTACCCCGCGAGCGGGGCGCCCTTGCGCAGGGCGCGGGCGCAGGCGGCGAGGTGCTCCTCCAGGTAGCGGGTGCGCTCGGGGTCGTGGACCTCGCCGCCGGGTCCCGCGGTGTCGGGGAAGGCCGAGCCGTTCTCGGTGACGTACAGCCTGCGCACGCCGTAGTCCTCGGTGAGCCGCAGCAGGAAGGCCTCCAGGCCGCCCGCGTCGATCTGCCAGTCCATGCCGGTGCGGGGCACGTCGGGGAGGCGGACTTCGCGGGCGTACGGGACGGGGCCGGCCGGGTCGTCGGCGACGGTGACGGGGAAGTAGTAGTTGAGGCCGTGCCAGTCGAGCGGGGCCGCGATCAGCTCCAGGTCCCCGGGAAGTTCCGGGAGTTCGACGCCGTACAGCTCGCGCATGTCGGCGGGGAAGCCGCGGCCGTGGACCGGGTCGAGCCACCAGCGGTTGGTGTGGCCGTCCATGCGGGCGGCGGCCGCGACGTCCTCGGGGCGGCTGCTCGCGGGGGCGACGGTGGAGTGGTTGGTGACGAGGCCGACCTGGGCGCCGGGTACGGCGGCGCGGACGGCGGCGGTGGCGAGGCCGTGGCCGAGGAGCAGGTGGTACGAGGCGCGGACGGCGGCCGTGAGGTCGGTGAGGCCCGGCGCCATCCGGCCCTCCAGGTGGCCGATCCAGGCGGAGCAGAGGGGTTCGTTGAGGGTGGCCCACTGGGTGACGCGGTCGCCGAGGCGCTCGGCGACGACGCCGGCGTACGCGGAGAGGTGTTCGGCGGTGTCGCGGACGGTCCAGCCGCCCCGGTCCTGGAGGGCCTGCGGCAGGTCCCAGTGGTAGAGGGTGACGGAGGGGGTGATCCCGGCGTCGAGGAGGCCGTCGACGAGCCGGTCGTAGAAGTCCAGCCCGGCCTTGTTGACGGGCCCGTCGCCGCCGGGGACGACGCGGGGCCAGGCGACGGAGAGCCGGTACGCGTCGGTGCCGAGACCCTTCATGAGGGCGATGTCCTCGGGCCAGCGGTGGTAGTGGTCGCAGGCGGTGTCGCCGTGGTCGCCGTTGTCGATCGCGCCGGGGACGCGGGAGAAGGTGTCCCAGATGGAGGGGGCGCGGCCGTCCTCGGCGACGGCGCCCTCGATCTGGTACGCGGAGGTGGCGGTGCCCCAGGCGAAGGACGGGGGGAAGGCGGCGAGGTCGAGCGGTGCAGACACGGAAGTCCTTTCGGGCCGGGGGGTCGTCACTTGACCGCGCCCGCGGTGAGGCCGGTGACGAGGTAGCGCTGGAGGAGCAGGAACCCGGCGACGACGGGGACGCTCACCACGAGGGAGGCGGCCATCACCTGGTTCCAGTAGACGTCGTTCTGGGTGGCGTAGCCCTGGAGGCCGACGGCGAGGGTGCGGGTGGTGTCGGTGGTCATGACGGAGGCGAAGAGGACCTCGCCCCAGGCGGTCATGAAGGCGTAGACGCCGACGGCGACGATGCCGGGGATCGCGGCGGGGACGACGACCCGGAAGAGGGCGCCGAGCGGGCCGCAGCCGTCGACCTCGGCGGCCTCGTCGAGGTCGCGGGGGACGGCGTCGAAGTAGCCGATGAGCATCCAGATGGAGAACGGCAGCGAGAAGGTCAGATAGGTGAGGATCAGACCCCCGCGCGAGCCGAAGAGCGCGATGCCGGTGGCGTTGCCGATGTTGACGTACAGGAGGAAGAGCGGCAGCAGGAAGAGGATGCCGGGGAACATCTGGGTGGAGAGCACCGTCACGGTGAAGACGCGCTTGCCGCGGAAGGCGTGGCGGCTGACGGCGTAGGCGGCGAAGACCGCGACGACGAGGGAGCAGGCGGTGGCCGTGCCCGCGACGACCAGGGAGTTCACGAAGTAGTCGGCGAGCGGGACGGTCCGCCAGATGTCCACGTACGGGCGGAGGGTGAGCCCGGAGGGGATCCACTGGAACTTCCCCGAGACGTCCGCGAGGGGTTTGAGGGAGCTGGAGACCATCACGTACACCGGCAGCAGGACGAAGCCGGTGAGGAGGGTGAGGAAGATCCGGCGGCTCCAGAGGAAGGAGCGGGGGGCGGCCATGGGCGAGCGGGGCCGGTGGTCACGAGGCATCGCCGGTCCTCCTTCCCCGGGTCGTGAGCAGCAGGTAGGCGCCCGTGACGACGAGCAGGAACAGCAGGAGCAGCACCGACATCGCCGAGCCCGTGCCGAAGTTCCAGGTCTGGAACGAGGACTGGTAGATGTGCAGGGAGATCAGGTCGGCGGCCTCGGGGGCGGCCTTGCCGAAGAGCACGAAGGGGGTGTTGAAGTCGTTGAACGTCCACAGGAACAGCATGAGCACGAGGACCTGGTTGACGGGCTGCAGGGACGGCAGGGTGATGTGGCGGATCTGCTTCCACATGCCGGCGCCGTCGAGGGCGGCGGCCTCGTAGATCTCCCTCGGGACGTTCTGGAGTCCGGCCATCAGGACGAGGAAGGCGAAGGGCCAGCCCTTCCAGACGGAGACGACGAGCAGGGTGACGAAGGCGTTGTCGCCGATGAGCCAGAAGGCGGGGCTGTCGCCGATGCCGAGCTGGTCGTGGAGGACGTGGTTCACCAGGCCGTTGTCCCGCTGGAACATGAACGCCCAGGTGATGACGGCCGCGTAGACCGGCAGGGCGTACGGGACGAGGAAGAGCGCGCGCAGGAAGCCGCGGCCTCGGAAGGTCTCCTGCATGAAGACGGCGGCCGAGGCGCCGAGGAGCCAGCACAGGCCGACGGAGCAGACGGTGAAGAGGCAGGTCGTGAGGAACGACTTCAGGAGCGCCTCGCCGACGGGGGCGTCGAAGTCGACCGAGACGGCGTAGTTGCCGAGTCCGGTCCAGGGGGCGGCCGTCCAGTCGCGGATGAAGAACTGGGTGAGCTCCTTGAAGCTCATGACGATGCCGATGAGCATCGGCAGGAGGTGCACGAGGAGTTCGAGGAGGAGGGCCGGGAGGAGCAGCAGATAGGGCAGTCCGCGGGCCCGGAGCCGCCCGGGGCGGCGCCTGCGCGGGGCCGCCCCGGGGGTGTGCCGCTGCCCGGTCCGCCCGTGGGGCTTCTCGATGGCGGTGGTGGTCATGGTGGCGTCCGGGCTCACTTCTTGGGCATCTGCTGCTGGGCCTTGTCGAGCTTGGCCCGTACGGACTCGGTGGTGACGGGGCGTCCGGCGGCGGCGTCGGCGAAGAGCTCCTTGACGGCGGTGCCGACGACGGTCTCGAACTGGGACTCCTCGGGGACCTGCGGCAGGGCGGCGGCGCTGGTGGCGAGGGTCTGCTTGAGGACCGTGACGGTGGGGGTGTCGAAGGCGGGGTCCTGCTGGGCGGCCTTGACCGGGGGGATGGAGCCGTAGGCGCTGTTGAGCGTCTTCTGCTCCTGGTCGCCGGTCATGAACTTCACGAACTTGAGGGCGCCGTCCTTGTTCCCGGTGTTCTTGAAGACGGCGAGGTTGATGCCGGCGACCATGGAGTTGATCTGCCTGCCCTGTCCGGGGGCGCCGGAGGGGACGGGCGCGGGGGCGACGCCCCAGGCGTCGGGGTTCATGCCCTGGGCCTGGAAGGTGGTGCCGGGGGTCTGCCAGAGGACCATGGCGGTGCGGTCCTTGGCGAAGTCGGCGAGGGACTGGTTCTGGGCGTACTCGGCGTTGCCGGGGGCGACGATCTTGTGGGCGGCCATGAGGTCGACGTACTGCTTGACGGCGGCGACGGCGCCGTCGGAGGTGAAGTCGGCCTTGCCGTCGGGGGTGAAGAAGTCGGCGCCGTGCTGCTTGCCCATGACGAAGACCTGGTGGATGTTGTTGGCGAGGCTGCCGCCCTCGACGCCGATGGCGGACCTGCCGTCCTTGCTGAGCTTCTTGCCGTCGGCGATCAGCTCGTCCCAGGTGGCCGGCGGCTTGGCTATGCCGGCGTCCTTGAACATCTTCTTGTTGTAGTAGAGCGCGTAGGCCATGGAGTAGAGCGGGACGGCGGCCGGGTCCTGGCCGGTGGCGCCGGTGGAGCCGAGCGCGGAGTCGACGAAGCGGTCCTTGCCGCCGATGGCCTCGAAGTTCTTGGCGTCCCAGGGCAGCAGGGCGCCGGTGGACTGCAGGGAGGCGCTCCAGGTGTTGCCGATGTTGAGGACGTCGGGGCCCTGGCCGGAGGTGGCGGCGGTGAGGATCCGGTTGAGCAGGTCGGACCAGGGGATGACCTCCAGCTTGACCTTGATGCCGGTCTCCTTCTCGAACCGGTCGAGTTCGGGCTGGAGGACCTTCTTGTCGACCTCCAGGCTCGCGCCCTGGTTGGAGGCCCAGTAGGTGAGGGTCTTGCCGCCGCCGGAGCCGGAGCCGTCGGCCGAGGAGCCGCCTCCGCAGGCTGCGGCGGTGAGGACGAGGGAGAGGGTGACGGCACTGGCGGCCGCGGCTCTGATTGTGCGCATGGCTCCTCATGGCCCTTTCGGGGAGTGACGGGGAGCTGGGGAGGGCGGGGTCCGTGGGTGCGTCCCGCGTTCAGGAGGTGAAGGCTCGGACGGCCCCTCCCCGGCTTATTTCAGGACGTGAGTTAAACCTCAAGAGAAGGTCGCGTCAAGGGTCCCGGCAGCGGTATCTTGCGGTCACGACTACTTCACCTGGGGGCCCAAGTGACCATGCGGAACGGCCGCACCGTGCGTGACCTGCGACGCGAGAACCGCACCGCCGTCCTCCAGCGCCTGTACTTCGACGGACCCATGAGCCGCTTCTCCCTCGGCCCCGCCACCGGACTGAGCTCCGGCTCCGTCAGCAACGTGGTCGCGGAGCTCGTGGCGGAGGGCCTCGTGGAGGAGGCGGGCAGCGTCGACTCGGCCGGCGGTCGCCCCCGTACGCTGCTGCGGATCACGCCCGGCAGCGGCTGCATGATCGGCGTGGACGTCGGCGAGACCCGCGTCCGGATCGAGCTCTTCGACCTCACCCTCACCGAACTCGCCCGCACCGAGCGCCCCTTGGCGGTCGACCGGCCGAACCCCCATGAGCGGTACGAGGTCGGGGTCGTCGTCGAGCACGTGCGGGCGGGCATCGCGGAGGTGCTCAGGACCGCGGGCGTCCCCGCCGAGCGACTGCTCGGCGTCGGCGTCGGCGTCCCCGGCATCGTCGCCCGTACGGCCGAGGAGGGCGCGGTCGTGCACGGCCAGACCATCGGCTGGGACGCGGTCCCGCTGGAGCGGCTGCTCCGCGAGAGCGTGGACCTGCCGGCCTCGGTGCCGTACTGGATCGACAACGGCGCCAAGACCCTCGGCCAGGCCGAGATGTGGTTCGGCGCCGGCCGGGGCGCGCGCAGCGCCGTGGTCGTCCTCTTCGGCTCGGGCGTCGGCGCCTGCGTGGTCACCGACCCGATGGGGCCCGGCCGGGCGCTCGAATGGGGTCATCTGACGGTACGGGTCCGGGGGCGCCGCTGCCGCTGCGGCGCCCGGGGCTGCCTGGAGGCGTACGCGGGCGCCGAGGCCCTGCTCGAACGCTGGCGCGAGGCGGGCGGGCGGCCCCCGGCGGGCGCGGACGAGGAGACGGCCCTCACCTCGATGCTGGCGGCCGCCTACCCGGCCGACGCGGACACGGAGCCCGACGCGACGGCGGTCGCGGTCCTGGAGGAGACCGCCGAGTACCTGGGCGCCGGCTTCGGCGACCTGATCAACCTCTTCCAGCCCGAGCGCATCCTCGTCGGCGGCTGGGCGGGCCTCCAGCTCGGCGCCCGGTTCCTGGAGACGGTGAAGGGGTACGCCGCCGAGTACGCCCTGACGTACCCGGCGGCACGGGTCGGCATCGCCATGGGGACCCTGGGCCCGGACGCGGTGACGGTCGGCGCGGCGATCCTGCCGCTCGCGGACTTCTTCGCCCGGGGCGGCCGGCGGGCCGAGGCGGAGCCGGCCGAGGAGCAGCCGGCGTGGGCGTCGACCGTACGGGAGAGGGCGGCGCACTGAGCGCGCGCCGCCCTCCGCCCCGCCCCGCGGGGATCAGGGGTACGAGACCACCGTGGACGGCACGGTGTCGGTGCCCGAGGTCGGGGCGCCGATGCCGTTGATCACGTGCTCGTACTGGCCCTTGCCGCCGAGCGAGACCACGAGCAGGTCGTGGAACCTGACGCCGGGCTTCACCGGGGCCCGGAAACCGTGGTCCTGACGGATCGTCGGGTCCACGTTGTAGTAGCAGTAGCTGCCGAGCCCCCAACCCTCGTGGGTGCTCACGGAGTCGTCGACGCGGTAGGCGGCGTAGCCCTTGTAGGGGCCGTCCTGGACGGCGGCCTGGTTCGGGGCGTCGTACGCCTTCTCGTTCTGGAAGAAGATCGTGCGGCCGCGCTCGCCGAACCACTCGACGTCGTACTTGTTGAAGTGCTCGACGAAGAGTCCGGTGGCGAGGACGTCGTCGCCGTACACGCGGACGCCGTAGTCGGCGCGGTTGGTCTCCCAGCCGACTCCCTCCCCGTGGTCGGCGCGCCAGACCCAGGTGTGGTCGACGATCGTGTCGTCGCTGTTGACCACCATGGCGGTGGTCGCCTTTCCGGCGCCCGCGCCGCCGACGCGGAAGTACACGTCCTGGACGGTGGTGGGGTCGGCGGAGTGGTCGGCGGAGGCGTTCTGCGGCCCGACCTCGAGGAGGGTGGGCGAGTTGACGGTTCCGGCGTCGACGAGGAAGCCGGCGAGGCGGACGCCGTCGACGTCGGCGACGCGCATCGCGGTGACACCGTTGTCCGGGACGATCGTGGCCAGGCCGAGGCCGAGGACGATCGTGCCCGCGCGGTTCACGGTGATCGTCCGGTCGACGTGGTAGACGCCGGGCGTGAACAGCAGGTGCAGGCCCTGGTCGAGCGCCTGGTTGATGGTGGCGGCGGTGGTGCCCGGCCTGACGACGTAGAACCGGCCGAGCGGGATCCTCTCGCCCTGCGGGGTGCCGTTCGCCCAGGTGGTGCCGCGGGCGTCGGTCCGCTTGGCCGGGGCGAAGACCTTGTACTGGTTGTCCTCCCAGATCAGGTACGGCTTCTCGCGGGAGATCGGGGTGGTGTCGAGGGTGGTGTACTTCGGCTCGGGGAAGGCCTGCGCGGGTGCGCCCTCGGTGCCGGAGAAGACCTGGTTCCAGACGGAGTTGGACCAGCCGCCGATCGTGCTGTCACGGGTGTACCACTGCTGCTGCGAGTAGTTGCCGATCTGGCCGTCGATCTTCGAGTCGGCGATGTAGCCGCCGCTGGCCCAGCCGTAGCCGTTGGGGGCGAGGTTGAGCCCGCCCTTGACGTGCATGCGGCGGAAGGAGGAGGCCTGGGCGACGGCCCAGCGGTCGGTGCCGTTCACGGGGTTGAGGGCGAGCCCCTCGGCGCCGCGCCAGAAGTTCTGGGTGGCGTTGCCGTTGAACCAGCCCGCGTCGACGGTGACGTCGCCGTTGATCGTGGTGTCGTCGGGGCGCAGTCCGAGGCCGGCGATCTGGGTGTAGAAGCCGATCTGGGCGTTGAGGCCGTTGTAGGTGCCGGGCTTGAAGAGGAAGGCGTGGCGGCCGCTGCCGAACTGGGCCGACTCCTGCTGGGCGAAGACCTCGTCGAGCTTGGCCTGGATGCCGGGCGTGGACGGGTCGAAGACGTGCACGTTCGGCCCGAGGTCGCCGCCTCCGGGCAGGGCCGGGCCGCCGTCGGCGGTGCCGTACACCTGGAACTCCCAGAGGGAGTAGCCCCAGCCGGTGGCCCGGGTGGTGCCGTACACGCGGACGTAGCGGGCGGTGCCGGTGACGGGCAGCGACTCGTTGCCGCCGGGGCCGTTCGCGGTGCTGTAGGCGGTCGTCCAATCGGTGCCGTTGCCGGAGAGCTCGATGCGGTACGCCTTGCCGTAGGCGGTCTCCCAGCGCAGGTCGACCCTGCTGAGCGCGGCCGGGGCGCCCAGGTCGACCTGGATCCACTGCGGATCGGCGAAGGCGCTCGACCAGCGGGTCCCCGGGTCGCCGTCGACGGCGGCGCTCGCGGGGGTGCCGCCGTTCTCCTGACTGGAGGCGGTGGCGGGCCTGCCCTGCGAGAGCAGGACGGGGGCGGCCGCGGCGGGGGGCGCGGCGACGAGCGCGAGCAGACCGGCAAGGAGCACGGTGACGAGGGCGGCGGCGGTGGCGCGGGGGCCCGGGCGTGGGGGTGGCGCGAGACGGGTGCCGGGTGCGGACATGGCTCGAACTCCTCATGTACGAGGGGGGTTTGGGGATGGGGAGCGCGCACTCCGCAACAGATGCTCACGGCTGCCCGGATCCGGGTCAAGTCATGGGACCCACTTTTCTTTTGGCTTGCATTAAGTGTCGAGAGAGGAGCGGGGTGCAACGAAACGCGCCCCGGGGCAGGTTCGTCCTGCTCCGGGGCGCGCGAGGGTGCTGCGACTACGCGACGGACCCTATGCGTCCGTCCGGCTCGCGGGGTCCTTCGTGGTGGATCGGGGTGTGGGCGCCCGTGAGGGAGACGCCGCTGCCGCCGCGGCGGTTGGCGACGATCTCGGCGCCGATCGACAGGGCGGTCTCCTCGGGCGTGCGCGCGCCGAGGTCGAGGCCTATCGGGGAGCGCAGGCGGGCGAGTTCGAGTTCGGTGACGCCGACGCCGCGGAGCCGCTCGTTGCGGTCCTCGTGGGTGCGGCGGGAGCCCATCGCGCCGATGTAGGCGACGGGAAGCTTCAGGGCTGCCTGGAGGAGGGGCACGTCGAACTTGGCGTCGTGCGTGAGGACGCAGAGGACGGTCCGGCCGTCGACCTCGGTCGACTCCAGGTAGCGGTGGGGCCAGTCGACGACGATCTCGTCGGCCTCGGGGAAGCGGGCCGGCGTCGCGAAGACGGGCCGCGCGTCGCAGACGGTGACGTGGTAGCCGAGGAACTTGCCGACCCGGACGAGGGCGGCGGCGAAGTCGATGGCGCCGAAGACGATCATGCGGGGGGCGGGGACGGAGGACTCGACGATGAGGGTCAGCGGCTGTCCGCAGCGGCTGCCGTCCTCGCCGATCTCCACGGTGCCGGTGCGGCCCGCGTCGAGCATGGCCCGGGCCTCGGCGGCCGCGGTGCGGTCCAGCTCGGGGTGGCCGCCGAGCTTCCCCTCGTACGAGCCGTCGGGACGGACGAGGAGGGCCTGCCCCAACAGGTCCTCCGGTCCGTCCACGATGCGGGCCAGGGCCGCCGCCTCCCCCGAGACGGCGGCGGCCAGCGCGGCGGGGAAGACCCCGCCGCGGACCGGGGTGACGAGGATGTCGATGATGCCGCCGCAGGTCAGACCGACCGCGAAGGCGTCCTCGTCGCTGTAGCCGAAGCGCTCGACGACGGTCTTCCCGTCCTCGAGGGCCTGGACGCACAGGTCGTAGACCGCGCCCTCCACACACCCGCCGGAGACCGATCCGATCGCCGTGCCGTCGCTGTCGACGGCGAGGGCGGCTCCCGGCTGCCGGGGCGCGCTGCCGCCGACCGCGACCACGGTGGCGACGGCGAAGGTGCGTCCCTGCTCGACCCACCGGTGCAGCTCTTCGGCGATGTCCAGCATGTCGGTCTCCTTGGGTGTGTACGGAGGGCGGGTCGGGCGTCAGCTGACGCCCAGCCACCCCTCGATCGGGTGGAGGGCGAAGAACACGATGAAGATCGCGGTCAGGGCCCACATGAACGCACCGACCTCGCGCGCCTTGCCCTGCGCCACCTTGATGACGGTGTAGGCGATGACGCCGGCCGCGACGCCCGGGGTGATGCTGTAGGTGAACGGCATCAGGACGACGGTCAGGAAGACCGGGATCGCGACGGAGCTGTCGCCCCAGTTCACGTGCTTCGCGTTCATCATCATCATCGCCCCGATGACGACCAGGGCGGCGGAACCGACCTCGCGGGGCACGATCTGGGTGATCGGGGTGAAGAAGATGGCGGCCGCGAAGAACAGGCCGGTGATCACCGAGGAGAAGCCGGTGCGGGCTCCTTCGCCGACGCCGGTGGCGGACTCCACGAACACGGTCTGGCCGGAGGCGCCGGAGACGCCGCCGATCGCGCCGCCCGCGCCGTCGATGAACAGCGCCTTGGAGAGGCCGGGCATCCGGCCCTTGTCGTCGGCGAGGTTGGCCTCGGTGCCGACGCCGATGATGGTGGCCATGGCGTCGAAGAAGCCGGCGAGGACCAGGGTGAAGACGATGACGCCGACGGTGATGAAGCCGACGTCGCCCCAGCCGCCGAAGGAGACGTCGCCGAAGAGCGAGAAGTCCGGGCTGGAGACCGCGCTGCCCTTGAGCTCCGGAGCGCCGTTGGCCCAGGAGCCCGGACCCTTGGCCGGGATGTCCGCGACCGCGTTGACGATCAGGGAGACGATGGTGCCGGCGACGATGCCGATGAGGATCGCGCCCGGAACCTTGCGGGCCTGGAGGGCGAAGATCGCGAGCAGGGTGACCGCGAAGATCAGGACCGGCCAGCCGACGAGTTCGCCGCCGGCGCCGAGGGTGATGGGCGGGCCGAACTGCGGGCCGGCGCCCACGAAGCCGGCCTTGTTGAAGCCGATCAGCGCGATGAAGAGGCCGATGCCGATGGTGATGCCGTGCTTGAGCGGCAGCGGGATCGCGTTCATGATCATCTCGCGGAGACCGGTGACCACCAGGAGGCAGATCACCAGACCGTAGACGACGCACATGCCCATGGCCTGCGGCCACGTCATCTGGGGCACGACCTGGGTCGCGAGCACACCGGAGACGCTGAGACCGGCCGCGAGGACGAGCGGGACCTTGCCGACGAAGCCCATCAGCAGGGTGGTCACCGCCGCCGCGAAGGCGGTCGCCGTGATGACGGCGGAGGTGGCCAGGACGTGCTTGTCGACGTCCGGGCCTCCGAGGAGGATCGGGTTGAGCAGGAGAATGTACGCCATCGCCATGAAGGTGGTGACGCCGCCGCGGATCTCCGTCGCGACGGTGGATCCTCTCTCCGAGATGTGAAAGTACCGGTCGAGCCAAGAACGGCCGGCGGGGACGTTGGAGCCGGAGCCCGCGTCCTCAGAGGCGGTCTTGGGCTCCACAGACGACTGGGTCATGGGGCCTACTCCCAAGGTTCAAAGGGGCACCCGCACGAGGGAGGCTCGTATCAGCGGGATTTGGGAACTGCTGTTGGCTGCACGACCCGGGGGACGGCCCGAGACGAACGGGGCACTGCGGGGGCACTGCGGGGGTACTGCTGCTCCGGGCGGTGCGGGCGGGGAAGTGTGACGTTCCTGGGAGGCACACACCGCCCGGAGAGTCCTACAGGGTGCCGGTGAGCGCCTCGGGGCGGACCGGCGTCTTGTTGAGCTCCAGGCCCGTCGCCGCCCGGATCGCCGCGAGGACGGCCGGGGTGGACGACAGGGTCGGGGCCTCGCCGAT
Source organism: Streptomyces nymphaeiformis (assembly GCF_014203895.1). Lineage (GTDB taxonomy): Bacteria > Actinomycetota > Actinomycetes > Streptomycetales > Streptomycetaceae > Streptomyces > Streptomyces nymphaeiformis. Next base: position 22,362 of record NZ_JACHJY010000009.1, read on the forward strand.
GCCCCGGACGCCGTACGGCGCGTTGGGGTCGGCCAGTTCGAGGTAGTCGACCGGGATGGTCGGCGTGTCGAGGATCGTCGGGATCAGGTAGTCCGTGAAGGAGGGGTTGCGCACCTTCGCGGTCTTCGGGTCGACGATGATCTCCTCCATCACCGCGACGCCCAGGCCCTGGGTGGTGCCACCCTGGATCTGGCCGATCACGGAGAGCGGGTTGACCGCCTTGCCGACGTCCTGGGCGCAGGCCAGCTCGATCACCTTCACGAGGCCGAGCTCGGTGTCCACCTCCACCACCGCGCGGTGCGCGGCGAAGGCGTACTGGACGTGGCCGTTGCCCTGGCCGGTGACGATGTCGAAGGCCTGGGTCGGACGGTGCCGGAACTCCTCCTCGACCTCCACGACCTGGTCCTCCAGGACGTCCGCGATGGTCGCGAGGGCCTCGCCGCCGTCGGTGACGACCTTGCCGCCCTCCAGGAGGAGTTCGGCGTTGGCCCAGGCCGGGTGGTACGAGCCGAACTTGCGCCGGCCGATCTCCAGGACCTTCTCGCGGACGATCTCGCAGGAGTTCTTGATGGCGCCGCCGGTCATGTACGTCTGGCGGCCCGCGGAGGTCGAACCGGCCGAGCCCACCTGGGTGTCGGCGGGGTGGATCGTGACCTGCTGGACGCCGAGCTCGGTGCGGGCGATCTGCGCGTGGATGGTGACGCCGCCCTGGCCGACCTCCGCCGCGGCGGTGTGGACCGTGGCGACGGCCTCGCCGTTGATGACCTCGATGCGGATCTTGGCGGTCGAGTAGTCGTCGAAGCCCTCGGAGAAGCCGACGTTCTTGATGCCGACCGCGTAGCCGACGCCCCGTACGACGCCCTCGCCGTGCGAGGTGTTGGACAGGCCGCCCGGCAGCGCGCGGACGTCCGCGCTCTCGCCGGCGGTCTCCCACTGGCGCTCCGGCGGCAGCGGGCGGGCCTTGACCCGGCGGAGGAGCTCGGCGACCGGGGCCGGCGAGTCCACGACCTGGCCGGTCGGCATGATCGTGCCCTGCTCCATGGCGTTGAGCTGGCGCAGCTCGACCGGGTCCATGCCCAGCTCGGCCGCGAGCTTGTCCATCTGCGCCTCGTAGGCGAAGCAGGCCTGGACCGCGCCGAAGCCGCGCATGGCGCCGCAGGGCGGGTTGTTGGTGTAGAGGCCGATCGCCTCGATCTCCACGTCGTCGACGACGTAGGGGCCGATCGAGAGGGAGGAGGCGTTGCCGACGACCGAGACCGTGGAGGAGGCGTACGCGCCGCCGTCGAGCACGATCTTGCACTTCACGTGCGTGAGCTTGCCGTCCTGGGTGGCGCCGTGCTCGTAGTAGAGCTTCGCCGGGTGCCGGTGGACGTGCCCGAAGAAGGACTCGTACCGGTTGTAGACCATCTTGACCGGCTTGTTGGTGCGCAGGGCGAGCACGGAGGCGAGGATCTGCATCGAGATGTCCTCGCGGCCGCCGAACGCGCCGCCGATGCCCGCCATGGTCATGCGGACCTTCTCCTCGGGCAGGCCGAGGCAGGGGGCGATCTGCTTGAGGTCCGAGTGCAGCCACTGGGTGGCGACGTACAGGTCGACGCCGCCGTCCTCGGCCGGTACGGCGAGGCCGGACTCGGGGCCGAGGAAGGCCTGGTCCTGCATGCCGAAGGTGTACTCGCCCTTGACGATGACGTCGGCGCGCTTGGCGGCCTCGGCCGCGTTGCCCCGGATGATCGGCTGGCGGTGCACGATGTTCGGGTGCGTGACGTGGGCGAAGGCGTGGTCGGTGCGGTTCTCGTGGACGAGGATCGCGTCCGGGGCCGTGGCCGACGCCTCGTCGGTGATGACCGGGAGCTCCCGGTACTCGACCTTGATCTTCGCGGCGGCGCGGCGGGCGGTCTCCGGGTGGTCGGCGGCCACGAGGGCGACCGGCTCACCGTGGTGACGGACCTTGCCGTAGGCGAGGACCGGGGTGTCCTGGAACTCCATGCCGTAGTTCTTCGCGGCCGGCAGGTCCTCGTGGGTCAGGACGGCGTAGACGCCCGACACCTTGAGGGCCTCGGAGGTGTCGATCGACACGATCTCGGCGTGCGCGACGGTGGAGCGCAGGACCTGGCCCCAGAGCATCTCCTCGTGCCACATGTCCGAGGAGTAGGCGAACTCTCCGGTGACCTTGAGGGTGCCGTCGGGGCGGAGCGTGGACTCGCCGACGCCGCCCTTGGTGTGGTTCTGGGTGACGTCCCGGGGGATGCCGGTGGTGGTGCCAGCCATGGTCAGACCGCCTCTCCCTGACGGGCGGCCGCGAGGCGGACCGCGTCGAGGATCTTCTCGTAACCGGTGCAGCGGCAGAGGTTGCCGGAGAGCGCCTCGCGGATGTCCGCGTCCGTCGGGGACGGGTTGCGCTCCAGCATCTCGTCGGCCGCGACGAGCAGACCGGGGGTGCAGAAGCCGCACTGGACGGCGCCGGCGTCGATGAACGCCTGCTGGATCGGGGAGAGTTCGACACCCTCGCCGGTCTGCGAGTCCTGAGCCGGCTTCGCCTCCCACCGCTTGGCCTCGTCGATCGAGGTGCCGCAGGCGCCGGAGGCGCAACCGCTGTGCGCCTCGCGCTCCTTGGCGAACTCCGCCAGGCCCTCGACGGTGACGACCTCGCGGCCCTCGACCTGACCGGCGGCGACCAGGCACGAACAGACCGGCACGCCGTCGAGACGGACGGTGCAGGAACCGCACTCGCCCTGCTCGCACGCGTTCTTGGAGCCGGGCAGACCCAGGCGCTCACGCAGAACGTAGAGGAGGGACTCGCCCTCCCAGACGTCGTCGGCTTCCTGCGGACGACCGTTGACCGTGAAATTGACGCGCATGGTTATGCAGCTCCCTCAAGCGTGCGGCCCGCGCCGCGGTACTGCTCCCACGTCCAGCCGAGCTGGCGGCGAGCCATGATGCCGACGGCGTGGCGCCGGTACTTGGCGGTGCCTCGGACGTCGTCGATCGGGTTGGCGGCGGCCGAGCAGAGGTCGGCGAACTGCTTCGCGATCGACGGGGTGATGATCTTGCCGTTGTCCCAGAAGCCGCCCTCCTCGAGAGCCGCGTTCAGGAAGGCCTCGGCCTCCTTGGCGCGGATCGGGGTCGGCGCGGCGGAGCCGATGCCGGTGCGCACGGTCCGGGTCTCCGGGTGCAGGGCCAGGCCGAAGGCGCACACGGCGATGACCATCGCGTTGCGGGTGCCGACCTTGGAGTACTGCTGGGGGCCGTCCGCCTTCTTGATGTGGACGGTCTTGATGAGCTCGTCGGGCTGGAGCGCGTTGCGCTTCACGCCCGTGTAGAACTCGTCGATCGGGATGAAGCGGTTGCCGCGCACCGACTCGACCTCGACCTCGGCGCCCGCGGCGAGCAGGGCCGGGTGGGCGTCACCGGCGGGCGACGCGGTGCCGAGGTTGCCGCCGACGCCGCCGCGGTTGCGGATCTGCGGGGAGGCGACCGTGTGCGAGGCCAGGGCCAGACCCGGGAGCTCCGTGCGCAGGTTCTCCATGATCTGCGTGTACGGGACGGAGGCGCCGAGGCGTACGTTCGCCTCGCCGACCTCCCACTCGCGCAGCAGCTCGATGCGGTTCAGGTCCAGGAGGTACTCGGGGCGCCGGTGGTCGAAGTTGATCTCGACCATGACGTCGGTACCACCGGCGATGGGCACGGCCGTGGGGTGCTCGGCCTTGGCGGCGAGCGCCTCCTCCCAGCTGGCGGGGCGAAGGAAGTCCATGGTGGCTCTCTTCTAGTGATTCTGGTGATCGGGGGTCGAGCTAGTGGGTCCGGGGGGACGGCCGGCCCTCGACATCGTGTTCATGTGCTGTTCACGCGGTGTGTGGCCTAGTACACAAGCCACGATCGCCCAGGTGCAGTCACCGAAAACATGAAGGAGTTGGCTGGTGCCCGTCGTCGTCTTGTAGATTCGAACGAACGGCGGGGAACAGAAACCTCGCTGTTTTCCCCTGGAAACGGTGGCACCACCCCACCGTCGACAACGCGACACCCACCATCACCGAACGAAGGAACGGCGGCGACACGATGCGGCTGCGCGCACTGCTGGAGAACGACGCGCTCGGGCTGCGCCTGCTCGGCGGCGAGGACGAGCTGGACCGGACCGTCCGAGGCGTGATGACGACGGACCTCAAGGACCCCAGCCGCTACCTGTCCGGCGGCGAGCTGGTGCTGACCGGCCTGGCCTGGCGGACGGAGCCGGCCGACGCCGAGCCCTTCGTCCGGATCCTCGCCTCGGCCGGGGTGGCGGCCCTCGCCGCGGGTGAGGCCGAGCTCGGCGACATCCCCGACGATCTCGTAGAGGCGTGTTTGCGCCATCGGCTGCCGCTCTTCGCAGTGAACGAATCCGTTGCGTTCGCGACGATCACCGAACACGTTGTTCGACAGGTCTCCGGCGAGCGGGCCGGCGACCTGGCGGCCGTCGTCGATCGCCACAGGCGCCTGATGACCTCCGGTCCGGCCGGCGGCGGCCCCGAGGTCGTCCTCGACCTCCTCGGCTCCGACCTGGACCTGCGGGCCTGGGTCCTCTCCCCCACCGGCCGCCAGATCGCGGGCGCCGGCGAGCCCCTGGAGGCCGCGCTCGCCGCCACCCTGGCCGGTGAGCACCTGGCCGCCACCCGGACCGGCCGGCGCGGCCCGCACCGGCTGGGCGTCGCCGGAACCACGTACTCGCTCTTCCCGATCCGCAACACCGGCCGGGGCGCCGCACCGGCCTCCCGTGACGTGCGCGAGACGGTCCTGTCGGACTGGCTGCTCGCCGTCGAGGCGGACGCCGGGGACTGGCCCGCCGCCCGGCTCGACCTGCTCCAGGGCGTCACCCAGCTGATCGCCGTCGAGCGGGACCGGCGTGACGCGGCCCGTACGGTACGGCGCAGGCTCGCCCAGGAGGTCCTGGAGCTGGTGCAGACGGGCGCCGCGCCCGCCGAGATCGCGGCCCGGCTGCGGGTCGCCGCCCCGGTGCTGCTGCCCGGGCTCGGCACGGCCCCGCACTGGCAGGTCGTCGTCGCCCGCGTGGAGTGGGACCAGGAGGCGGGCCAGGCCCCCGTAGAGACGGGTCCGGTCGCGCAGGCGCTCCTGGAGGAGATCCTCGTCGACCCGGCGACCGTCGGCGCCGAGTCGGCTGACCGGATCGCGGTCGCGCACAGCGGCGACGAGGCGATCGCCCTGGTCCCGCTGGCCGCGGGCCCGCTGCCGGAGAGCGAGGACGAGGGCCCGGCCCCCGCCCTCGGCCTCCACGCGGACGCGCTGCTCGCCTCCGTACGGGCTCCGCTGTCCGCGGGTCTCGACGGCGACGGGCGCCTCACGCTGGGCGTCAGCGCGGCCGTGCACTCGGCGGAGGGCCTGCGCGGGGCCCTGGAGGAGGCCCGGCACGCCCGCCGGGTGGCCGCCGCCCGTCCGGGCCGGGTCTGCGCCGCCGGGCACCACGAGCTGGCCTCGCACGTGCTGCTGCTGCCGTTCGTCCCGGACGACGTGCGGCGCGCCTTCACGGCCCGGCTGCTCGACCCGCTGCGGGACTACGACCGACGCCACCGGGCGGAGCTCATCCCGACCCTGGAGGCCTTCCTGGACTGCGACGGCTCCTGGACCCGCTGTGCGACCCGTCTCCACCTGCACGTGAACACGCTGCGCTACCGGGTGGGCCGGATCGAGCAGCTCACCGGCCGCGACCTCTCCCGCCTGGAGGACAAGCTCGACTTCTTCCTGGCGCTGCGGATGAGCTGACCCGTTCGGGGGAACCCGAGCGGATGCGCGAGGGCCCGTCGGGGTCCCGGTGTTTCACTCCTTCGGGCGAGTCCGAAGGAGTGGGGAACGGGGCCGCGGCGGGCCCTCGGCGCAGGGTCCCGCGGACCCGGCCCGCGCCTGATCACCGGCGTGATCACTGGCCGACAGGCCCTCCGGCGCCCGACGGGAACGGGCCGCGGCGGGGGTCCGCACCCCCTTCGGAGTCTTGTGAAATTTTTCACCCGACCCCTTGGCCGGGTACTCCCTTCCGTGCTGAGATGCCGTCCTACTCAACAGCTCGATGGCGCGCTCGGGGAGGGCAATGTGGCGGATACCGCCATGTCTGGTTCCGAATCAAGGGGTGGCGAAGATCCGTCCCTCGCCTACGGCAAGGAGACACCCGTGGAGACCGCCATATGGCGGCTCCGCTCCCGAGGTTGCTGGACGGACGCGGCCGCGCTGCTCGCGCCGCACGCGACCGAACCGGCGGCCGCACTCGAACGGGCCGCGCTGCTCATCGAGCGCTGCCTCTACACCGAGAAGGGCTGGGCCGATGCCGAGGAGGCGCTGCGGGCGGCCGAGGCGGTGGCCGGCACCGACGAGGAACGCGGGGCCGCGGCCTGCGAACGCGGCTATCTCGCCTACGCCTCCACCCTGTTGGGGGTGCGCGACCGGGCCGACGAGGCACGGATGGCGCTCGGCCGGGCGGCGGCGCTGATCGGCCCCTCCGCCGGCGGCCGTCCCCTCCTGGACTTCCGGCGCGGGCTCATCGCCCAGAACCTCGGCGACTCCCCGCAGGCGGCCCGCGCCGCGTACCGCAGGGCGCACGCGGGGGCGACCGCCCAGGGCGACTCGCTCCTGCTCTCCTTCACCTGGCGGCACCTCGCCGGACTCGCGCTGCGCGAGGGGGAGTTGGCGGAGGCGCGGCACGGTTTCGCGGAGTCGCTGCGGATCCGCGAGGAGCTGGGCTATCTGGTCGGCACGGCCCCGGCGCTCACGGCCCTGGCGAACACGGAGACCGAGCCGGAGGCGGGGCGTCTGCGCGCCGAGGCACGACGTCTCTTCCAGTTGCTCGGCGGCGTGCCGACCTGGCTGTCGGCCCAGCTGACACCCCGGGCGGCCACCTGAAGTGGCGGGTGCGGGGCGGCTTCTGACGTCCCGTACCCGTTCACTGCCGGGGCACCAGGCACACCAGGCTGTCGTCGGTGCCCACGAGGAGCGAGCCGGCGGCGGTGACCGCGACCGCGCGGACCGGGGGGCCCGGTCGGAAGGAGAGCGTCGGTCCGCCCTCCGGGCGGTGGAGCTCGACCAGGCCGTCGGCCCAGGCCGCGGCGACCAGCGGCCCGTACGGGGTCTCGGTCGCGTGCAGGGAGACGACCGGCGAGGGGCGTTCGGCGAGGGGCTCGGGGCGCGCGTCGCGGCCGGGGGTCCAGAGCCGGACGCTCCCGTCCGCGCCGCCCGAGCAGACGAAGGGGGTCTCGGACTCGACCGCGGCCACGGCCGTGACCCGGCCGCTGTGCGAGGCGGACTGGTGAAGACCCGTCAGGCCGAAGGCGTGGACGGAGCCCAGCCGGTCCCCCACCACCACCGAACCGGCGATCGCCGCGAGCGCCGTGCCCGGGTGGCGGGCCAGGGTCGCCGAGACCGCCTCGGTGAGCCGCTCCAGGTACGGGGGCCGGGGCGCCGTTCCCCGTACGGCGTGCAGCCGGCCCCGGTCGTCCAGGAGCAGCACCGTGCCGTCCGGCGCGGGCGCGAGCGCGGTGATCCGGCCCGGGACGGTGTGCGCGAGGCGGCCGGCGGGGCTCGCGTCGGCCTCGTGGAGCAGCCGCACGGTGCCGGTGGGGTCGCCGACGAGGAGGGTGCCCTCCAGCGGGCCGCCCGCCGCGCCGAGCACGGTGACCGGGCCGGGCCAGGGCGGGTTCAGGTCGCCGCGGTGGCGGGCCCACCGGACCCGCCAGGGCGCGCCCTCCGCGAGCGTGGCGAGCGCGGGGCGGAGCCGGGGGTCGGCGCCGTCGCCGAGCGCGGCCAGGAGCACCAACGACCTTTCTTCCGGGGCCTGTTCGCGGCAGAGCGACTGTCCGGCGCGCATCCAGGCGGTGCGGAGTCCGCCGTGCTCGTCGACGCCGCCCCCGCCGGGCCGGGCGGACGGTTCGGGGCCGTCGAGGGTGCCCGGCACCCCGGCGAGGGCCGCGCCGGTGACGTACGCCGTGGTGACGAGCAGCGGGTCGGCCGCGCAGACGGCCGCCGGGTCGGAGAGGTCCGGCAGCGGCGGGGCCGGCTCCGGCCGGGCACCGTCGGCGGTGTCGGGTGCGCCGTCGAGGTCGAGGACGGTGACCCGGCGCTCGGCGCGCAGGGCGGCGGGGGCCGGGGTGCCGCTCCGGGCCTCGACGACGAGCCGGATCCGGCCGACTCCGGCGAGCTCGGCGACGAGCCGGGTCAGCGCGGCGGGCTCGGCGGCGGCGTGGAGGTCGGTGAGGAGGAGGACGGCCCGGCCGGCGGGCCGCGACTCGCTCGTGGCGAGGGCGTGGACGAGGTCGTCGGGCGTCCGGGCCACGACGCCGAGGCGGTCGGCGATGGTCCAGGCGGCGCCGAGCGCGCTCTGTCCGGCGAGCGGGACGAGCACCCGGGCGGTGCGGCGGCGGGAGCGGCCGGACCGGGGTCCGTACGCGGCGAGCCAGCCGAGCAGCGCCGTCTTCCCGCTGCCGGGGGCGCCGGTGACGAGGCACATCCGGGGCGCCTCGGGATCGGTGAGCCAGCCGAGCAGCGCGGCGGCCTCGGCTTGCGTACCGTCCCATGCCGGGGACGGACTCACGGTCGGCATCGGACACCTCACGGGTGACGCACTACGGACGGCTGACGTCTTCGACCTTAGTCGTCCGGGGCGATCAAGACTCCGTTCCGGTGAAGTGTTCTCGCGCCCGGTGCCGGGTGCTCAGCAGTCCGATCCCATGAAGTGCTCCTGCACCAGGGTCTGGACCACGGGCAGGTCCTGGGCGATCAGGGCGTCGAGCAGGGCGGTGTGCTCGGCGGCGTCGGCGACGAGGACGCCGTGGCGGAGGACGGGGGCGCTGATCAGGGGCCACTGGGAGCGGCGGTGGAGGTCGTCGGCGACGGCGAGCAGCTGCTCGTTCCCGGCGAGGGAGAGGACGGCCCGGTGGAAGGCCCGGTCGGTCTCGGCGTAGTGCGCGCGGTCGCCCCGGGCGGCGGCCGTGGCGGTGGCCTCGGCGAGCGGCCGGAGCTCGGCCCAGCGGGCGGCCGGGACCGTGCGGGCGAGCCGCAGCATGACGGGGACCTCGATGAGCGCGCGGACCTCGGCGAGCTCGGCGAGCTCGCGGGGGGTGCGCTCGGTGACGCGGAAGCCGCGGTTCGGCACGACCTCGACGGCCCCCTCGACGGCGAGGCGCTGCATGGCCTCGCGGACGGGGGTGGCGGAGACGCCGAAGCGCTCGGCGAGCGCGGGCGCGGAGTACACCTCGCCGGGCCGGAGTTCGCCGCCGACGAGGGCGGTGCGGAGCGCTTCGAGGATCTGGCCGCGGACGGAGTGCCGGCGCACGGTGCGGGGGCCGAGGGGCGCCGGTTCGCCGTGGGTGTGCTCGCCCCGGACGTACTCGGCACCGCGCGCCTGCTCGGGGACCCGCAGGGATTCGGGGTGCGGCGGCTCCGGACGTATGGACGGGGCCCGTACGGTCTCCGCGCGTGCGGCGTCCGCGAGTACGGTCTCCGCGCGTGCGGCGTCGCCGAAGGGGGGCGACGGCCTCTCCGTCGCCCGCTCGCGCGCTGCGCCCTGCTCCACCCGGGTCCTCCTGCGGCCTCGTGCCGGGCCCGGCTCGCGTCGCCCGGGTCCTCTGTGCACCATAGGCGAACGGACCGACATCCGGGGCATACGGGCCGCCTCCGCAGGTGGGAGGGGCTCCCCGGAAGTGAGAGCCCACTCGAATCGGGTAAGGTAAGGCTAACCTTCCAGTGCTCGCGATTCGGTGGTGTGCATGACCGTCCCCGCCCTGTTGCCCACGCCCCTGGCCTCCCCCGTCGCGGCTTCCTACGCCCGGCTCGCCGAGGCCTTCCCCGGCCTGCGGACGGAGGAGCCCGCCCGGGGCGAGCGGATGCCGCGCGGCGCGGGCTGGGTCGGCGCGGACGAGCTCGCGGCCGGCGGCCCCGCCCTCGACGCCTTCCTCGCCTGGGACGACGCACAGGTGCTGCGGGACCACGGCACCCGGGCCCGCCCCGACGTCGTCGCGAGCTTCGGGCTGCACCGGTACGCCTGGCCCGCGTGCCTCCTCGTCACCGTCCCCTGGTTCCTGGACCGCCGGGTGCCCCGGCTGCCCGTCCGGAACGTGGCCTTCCAGCGGGTGCGGGGCCGCATGGCGGTCCGGGTCGAGGAGTTCGCCTGCCTGCCGGGCGACCCCGCCGCCGCCCTGCCCGGCGCCCGGGTCGTCGACGGCGAGGAGGCACTGCGGGCCGAGGTCCGCGCCTCGCTCGCCGAGCACTTCGAGGCCGTCCTCGACGGCTTCGGCCCCCGGATGCGGCGCGGCCGCCGCGCCCTGTGGGGGATGGCCACGGACGAGATCGTCGAGGGCCTCTGGTACGTCGCGACCCTGCTCGGCGAGGAGCGGCGGGCGATGACCGAGCTCGAACTCCTCCTGCCGGGCACCCCCAAGGCCTACAAGCCGTACACCGGCGGCGCGGGCTTCCGCGAGCTCGCCGGCACCGAGGGGGCGGACGGCGCCCCGGCCGCCACCCGCGACCGGGCCAGCTGCTGCTTCTTCTACACGCTGCGTCCCGAGGACACCTGCCTCACCTGCCCGCGCACCTGCGACGCCGAGCGCATCCGCCGGCTGACCGCGACCGTCTGAGACCCCCGGGCCGCGACCGCACTTACGCCACCCTTTCGAGTGATGCCAATCGAACTCAATTCCCTTTCCCTGCACGGATGTTCGGCCAGATCGCACCTATTCGCATGCCTTGCGACCCCGATGGCGTGCTCTTGCCCCGAAACGCCTTGAGCACCCCACGGGGTCGGCCAGTATGGGCCGCCAAACGCCCTACTGCGATGCAAGGGACACCGCATGAGACTGACCGACATATCGCTGGACTGGCTGCTTCCGGGCGGCGTGATGGTGGCCGGGGTCCTGACGGCGGTGGCGGTGCTCGCGCGCGGGAAGCGCGCCGGTGACCAGGCCGCGGCCGACGACTCCTGGGAACGGAGCGAGGAGCGCCGCAGACGCAAGGAGGCGGTCTACGGATTCGCCTCGTACGGGCTGCTGTTCCTCTGCGCGGCCGTCGCGGCGGCGCTCTCCTTCCACGGCCTGGTGGGCTTCGGCCGGCAGAACCTCAACCTCGCCGGGGGCTGGGAGTACCTCGTCCCCTTCGGCCTCGACGGCGCCGCCATGTTCTGCTCGGTGCTCGCGGTCCGCGAGGCCAGCCACGGCGACGCGGCCCTCGGCTCGCGCCTGCTGGTCTGGCTGTTCGCGGGCGCGGCGGCCTGGTTCAACTGGGTGCACGCACCGCGCGGCATGGGCCACGACGGCGCTCCGCACTTCTTCGCCGGCATGTCCCTCTCGGCGGCGGTCCTCTTCGACCGGGCGCTGAAGCAGACCCGCCGGGCGGCGCTGCGCGAGCAGGGCCTGGTGCCCCGTCCGCTGCCGCAGATCCGCATCGTGCGGTGGCTGAGGGCGCCCCGGGAGACCTTCGCGGCCTGGTCGCTGATGCTCCTGGAGGGCGTACGCACCCTGGACGAGGCGGTCGACGAGGTGCGCGAGGACCGGCGGGAGAAGGAGGAGAACCGGCTCCGGCGGCGCGACCAGGTCAAGCTGGACCGGGCGAGACTCAAGGCGATCAACCGCCAGCACCGCGCCTTCGGGCTCGGCCGCGGCGGCGGACGCCAGGTCGAGATGGCGGCGCTCGGCACCTCGGCCGGCGCGGGTGCCGGCTCGGGTGCGGGCGGCGGTTCGGGCTCCGCGTCGGGTGCCGTGCAGGCCGCCGTCGCGGAGCCCGCCATAGCGGACCCCGGACAGCTGCCGCTTCGACCCCGGCCCTCCCTGCAAGCCGTCAGGGGCGATGAGCCCCGCCCCGGCGAGTCCCGGACGGTGGACCTCACCGCCGAGGACGACACCCAGGCGCTGCCCCGCCTCGACTCCCTGGAGCGCAAGCTCAAGGATCTGGAGCAGCAGTTCGGCTGAGCACGGGAAAAGGACGGAAACCGGCGGGGCCGCCTCTCAGGCGGCCCCGCCGTTCAGTTCGAACCACACCACCTTGCCCAGTGCGTGGTCCTCGACCCCCCAGGAGTCGGCGAGTGCCTGGACGAGGACGAGTCCCCGGCCGTGCGTACCGTCGTCGGCGGGCGGTACGTCCGGCTGCTTCAGCCCCGGAACGAAGTCGCGGACCTCGACCCTCAACTGCTCGGGGACGACCGTGGCGGTCACGACGGCCCCGTGCTCGGTGTGGACCAGGGCATTGGTCACCAGTTCGCTGGTGAGCAGCTCGGCCACGTCGGAGGCGCCCGGTCCGCCCCACTTCCGCAGCAGTTCACGCAGGGCATGTCGCACCTCCGGCACCGCGGTGAGATCGGCGCATCCCACCTTTCTGAGCAGTTGAGTCGGCTGTCGTGCCTCCCCGGCCATATCCCCCACCCACGGTCGCGTCGAACAGGCTCACGGGGATGCATGCCCCGCATCACCGTCCGCATTCATGAGGCGGGACTTTCCGGACACTCCCCCGTCAGGGCCTCGGCACGTTGCGGAGGTTGGAGCGGGCCATCTGGAGCATGCGACCGACTCCGCCGTCCAGGACGATCTTGCTGGCGGAGAGCGCGAACCCCGTCACCATCTCGGCGCTGATCTTCGGCGGGATGGAGAGCGCGTTCGGATCGGTGACGACGTCGACCAGGGCCGGGCCCTTGTGCTTGAAGGCGTCCTTGAGCGCGCCGGCGAGCTGTCTGGGCTTCTCGACGCGGACGCCGTAGGCCCCGGCGGCGCGGGCGATGGCGGCGAAGTCCGGGTTCTTGTTCGTCGTGCCGTACGAGGGGAGCCCGGCGACCAGCATCTCCAGCTCGACCATGCCGAGGGAGGAGTTGTCGAAGAGGACGACCTTCACCGGCAGGTCGTACTGGACGAGGGTCAGGAAGTCGCCCATCAGCATCGAGAAGCCGCCGTCGCCGGAGAGCGAGACGACCTGGCGGTTCCGGTCCGTGAACTGGGCGCCGATCGCCTGCGGCAGGGCGTTGGCCATGGAGCCGTGGCTGAACGAGCCGATGATCCGCCGCCGCCCGTTGGGCGAGAGGTAGCGGGCCGCCCAGACGTTGCACATACCGGTGTCGACCGTGAAGACCGCATCGTCGTCGGCGAGGTCGTCGATGACGGCGGCGACGTACTCGGGGTGGATCGGGACGTGCTTCTCGACCTTGCGGGTGTAGGCCTTGACGACGCCCTCCAGCGCGTCGGCGTGCTTCTTCAGCATCTTGTCGAGGAAGCGGCGGTCGGTCTTGGCGCGGACCCGGGGGATCACACAGCGCAGGGTCTCGCGGACGTCCCCCCAGACGGCCAGGTCGAGCCGGGAGCGGCGGCCGAGGTGCTCGGGCCGGACGTCCACCTGCACGATCGTGACGTCGTCGGGCAGGAAGGCGTTGTACGGGAAGTCGGTGCCGAGCAGGATCAGCAGGTCGCACTCGTGGGTGGCCTCGTAGGCGGCGCCGTATCCGAGCAGACCGCTCATCCCGACGTCGTACGGATTGTCGTACTGGATCCATTCCTTGCCGCGCAGGGCGTGGCCGACCGGCGACTTGATCCGCTCGGCGAACTGCATCACCTCGGCGTGCGCCCCCGCCGTGCCGCTGCCGCAGAAGAGCGTCACCCGGTCGGCGGCGTCGATCATCCGCACGAGGGCGTCGATCTCGGCGTCCCCCGGGCGGACGGTGGGCCGGGTGGTGACGAGCGCGGTCTCCGCGGTCTTCTCCGGGGCGGGCTGGGAGGCGATGTCGCCGGGCAGCGAGACGACGCTGACGCCGCCGCGGCCGACGGCGTGCTGGATCGCCGTGTTCAGCAGCCGGGGCATCTGCTTCGGGTTGGAGATGAGCTCGCTGTAGTGGCTGCACTCGCGGAACAGCTGGTCGGGGTGGGTCTCCTGGAAGTAGGAGAGCCCGATCTCGCTGGACGGGATGTGCGAGGCGAGCGCGAGGACCGGGGCCATGGAACGGTGGGCGTCGTACAGGCCGTTGATGAGGTGGAGGTTGCCGGGCCCGCAGGAGCCGGCGCAGGCGGCGAGGGCGCCGGTGACCTGGGCCTCGGCGCCCGCGGCGAACGCGGCGGTCTCCTCGTGCCGCACCTGGATCCAGTCGATCGCCGGGGTACGGCGGATCGCGTCGACCACCGGGTTCAGGCTGTCGCCGACCACTCCGTACAGGCGCCGGACGCCCGCGCGGACGAGGATGTCGACGAACTGCTCCGCAACGTTCTGTTTGGCCATGGCTCCATCAACACACGGCCCGGAGGGTTACGCCTCCCAGACGGCCACCCCCGTACGGTCGTCGGCGTAACCTGTCACCCTCAGCTGGGTGTCGGCGAGGAAGGCGGCGAGGCCGGGCGGCTCGGCGTCGGCCCAGCGGGCGGCGAGCTCGTGGGCGAGGGCCGGTTCGCCGCGCATCGGGTCGGCGAGGCCGGGCGAGGCGAGGAGCAGGGTGTCGCCGGCGCGGGCCACGGAGGCGCGGAACCGGAACGGCTCGGCGGGCGGCGGCACGGGGTCCTCGACGAGCGGTGGCGCGGTGGTGATGCCGAGGTCCATGGTGAGCCGGTCCTCCTCGGCGGGTGGTGAACCGAAGCCGACGACGGGGGCGCCGGTGACGGCGGCCGGTTCGGGCAGGAGCGGTTCGAGGTCCTGCCAGGAGCCGTCGCGGAGCCGGAAGAGTCCTCCGCCGCCGATGCCGAAGAAGACCCGGGTGCGGCACTCGGGGTCGGCGGGGACCAGGAGGCAGCGGAGGGTCGCGCTGTACTCGTCGGGTGCGACGCCGCGCTCGGCGGCGCGGGCCCGCAGCTTGCCGTACGTCCGGTCGGTGAGCCGGTGCAGTCCGGACTTGAGGTCGCCGCGGCGGCCGGACCTGATGTCCTCGGAGAGCCGGGCGTGGCTGCGGCCGACGGCCTCGGCGATCCAGTGGCAGGCGTCGGCGGCGGCGAGATGGGCGTCCTCGGCGGCGCGGGAACCGGCGGCGACGGCGACGAGGACGAGCGCGGTGTCGTCGTGCCCGAACCGGGCGGTGAGCAGGGCGTCGCGGCGGGGCTCGCCCCGGTAGCGGGCGGAGTCACCCCGTACGGAGGCGGCCCGCAGCGTGCAGGTCCCGTACCGGGCCCCGTCGAGCACGGTGTCGGCGACGAGCTCCCCGAGCTCCCCGGGCCGCGCGACGGGCAACGCGGTGGGCTCGGCCTCGTAGGTGGGCGGCCGACTCCCGACGAACCCGGTCCGAGGCCGTGGCACGGGCACGGGTACCTGGACGGTGAGGTCGGGGTCGGGAGCCGGCTCCTCGGGCGAGGGCACGTGAACGGTGGGCGTCTCGACGGGGGCCGGCGGAGCCGCCGGGGGCGGGGCCGCAAAGGTCCGCGGCCCGGCCCCCACAGGCGCCTCCCAGGGCGCGGCCCCGGCCGGCGCCGACCGGGCGGCGGGGGGCGCGGGCGGCGTCGGGGGCGCGGGAGCCGGAGACGCGGGCGGCGCGGGCACTACGGACGGCGCGGGCGGCGCGGAGGCTGCGGGCGGCGTAGGGGGCGCCGGTGGCTCAGGCCGCGTGGTGGCCGCAGGGACCACGGGCGGCGCGGACGGCGCGCTCGGCGCGGAAGCGACAGGCGGCACGGGGGCCACGGGTGGCGCCGGGGCTGCCGGAGGCGTGGGGGCCGCAGGCGGCACGGGCAGCGCCGAGGCCGCAGGCGGCACGGGCGGCGCCGAGGCCGCAGGCGGCACGGGCGGCGCCGAGGCCGCAGGCGGCACGGGCGGCGCCGAGGCCACCGGTGGCGCGCTCGGCGCGGCGGCAGGCGGCGTGGCAGCCTGCGGCGGCGCCGGGGGCTCGGGCGGTGTCGGTCGCGGCGCCGGAGGCGGGCTCTGGGGTGGCGGTACCGTCGACGGGGGCGGTGGTGCGGACGGCAGGTCCGGGGGCGGGGGCGGCGGATCGCCCTGGCGCGGTGCGCGTGGTGTCGTGGCGAAGTGGTCGTCGAGCGTGTCACCCGAGACCGTCGGGGCCGTGTCCGGCGCCGACTCGTCGTAGAGCTTGTCCCACCAGTTGTCCCCCTGCTGAGTCATGCCCTTATTGTCCACCGCTCACGGCCTGTGAAAACGGGACACCAGGAAAACCGTTGCTGCAAATGGGTGGTCCGCCGGGCGACCCCACCCCCCACGGGAAGGACGCCCGGCGGACCGGCGTGATCAGCGCACGTCGTAAGCGCGGACCACGGTCTGGGTGACGGAGTTGCCGTTGGCGTCCGTCAGTTCGGTCTTCAGGGTGACCTGCTTGCCGGTCGCGCCCGCGTGGTTCACGGTCGCGGTCCAGCCGTCGCCCTGCTGGGAGACCCGCGCTTCGGTCCAGGTCGTACCCCCGTCGTAGGAGTACGAGAGCTTCGCCGAGGTGAGCGCCGCGGGGGTGTAGCCCGCGTGACCCGTCGCGGTGAGGCCGATGTGCTGGCCGTCGGTCGCGGCGAGGGTCTTGAGTCCGTCCTCCGGAAGGTCGTACCGGGGGAAGAGAATCGGGATGCCCTGAGAATAGACGCTCTCATCGGGCTTGGAGGTGAATTTCCACACCGAGTTGACGGAGGTGGAGCGCGCCCAGACCCGGCTGCCGATCTTCATGGTGTTCTGTTCGAGCGTGTACGTCCCGGCTTCGGCCGGTACCTCGAAGACGCCGAACGGCCAGCCGCTGCTGCCGAGGACCTCACCGTCACGGCTGAGGCTGATGTTGCCGATGTCGCCGAAGGAACCAGCCACGGCGTAGTGGCTCCTGTCGCCCCACATGGCGTTGGCGAAGCCGATCAGGTTGCCTTGCCGCTCGGCGACGAGGACCGGCTTCCCTGCGTCGTCACGCGGGGCGGTGGGGGCGAGGACGCCGTCGTACCAGTTCTCGGTGCGCCGCTCGCCGGGCGTGAACGCGTGCGGGGTGCCGACCATGATCTCGCCGAAGGGGAAGCTGCTCCCGGTCATCGGCTCCCACACCGTCTCCCCGGCCGAGTAGTACTCGGTGCGGGTGCCGGGCGCGGGGACCGCCTCCAGGGAGCCGAAGCCGACGCGGACGCCGTCGGGGCGGCGGGCGGCCGGGAAGTCGACGAAGTCGGTGGCGATGCCGGCCGAGCCGTAGGTGGAGTCCGTCCGGCCGAGCTGGGCGTCGTGGACCCGGTAGGCCCGGTCGTCGCGGATGGCGCCCGTCTCGGGGAAGGCGAGGTTGTAGAGGTACGGGCTCTTCGCGGTGGCGTTCCAGGCGAGGGTGACCTCGCCGGCCGCCAGCTTGCCGAGGAGCGCGGTCGCCTCCGTGGACGGGACCGAGAGGACGGGCAGACCGTTGCCGGAGAAGCCGCCCGCCGGGTACCAGCGGCCGGGGGCCGAGCGGTACGTGACGACGGCGACGGCGCCGGCGGTCTTGGCGTTCCGGGCGAGGGTGCTCACGGCGGTGGAGTCGTCCGGGAGGCGGACGAGGGCGATGCGGCCCTGGGCCCCGGCGGCCTTGAGCTCGGCGGGCGTGCCCGTACCGGCGTCGACGAGGCCGGCGGAGCCGGTGCCGTCGAGGTTGTCGGAGCCGAGGGAGCCGGTGAGGGGGTGGAGGGTCAGGCCGTCGCCGGTGCGCAGCGAGGTGATCTGCGGGGCGGCGGCGCGCCAGTAGCTGCCGAACTCGAAGTCGCCCTCGTCGGCGGTGTCTTCGACCGAGGCGTAGTAGCCGCGGATGGTGCGCGGGCCGGAGGCGGTTCCGGCGTGCAGCCAGAAGTCGTCCCAGGAGCGGGCGAACGCGAGGGTGGCGCCGCGGAGTTCGGTGGTCTGGTCGGCCTTCACGGACAGCCGGTGGGCCTTGCGGGCGTCGAGGACGACCGTGGTGTCCTTCTTCAGTTCGACCTGCGGGCGGCCGAGGTAGCTGAGCGAGTCGTTCAGCGTGGCGCCCTCGCCCGCGTCGGGCGTGGTGACGAAGGAGGAGAGGAAGTAGCTGCCGGGGCGCAGGCGGTAGACCTGGTCGGCGGCCCCTTCGTTGAAGCGGCGCTCGCCGCCGGCGGTGTCGGTGCCGATGACGTCGAGGGAGGAGGCGCCGGAGGCGGGCTTGCCCTGACGGTCGATCAGCTTGACGCGCAGGGTGACGGTCTCGGGCTCCACGTACAGCGAGAACGGGGTGGAGACGTGGATGCCGCCCTGGCCGGTGGCGACGACGCGGCCGGTGACGTCGCCGTACTGGGCGCGCTCCAGGCGGGCGTCGGGGTCGAGGGCGAGCGGGACCCGGACGGTGGCGCCTGCGGGGACGGTGACGGTGCGCTCGCCGAGGCGGGCGACCGGGGACTTGACGGCGGAGCCGTCGTTGCCGGTGACCTTCTCGACGGCGAGGTCGAGGGTGACGGGCGCGTCGGAGGTGTTGGTGTACGGCACGGAGACCGTGGTGCGGTCGGTCTTGTCCTGCGGCCAGCTGAAGGTGCCGCCCTGGACGGCGGGGGTGCTCAGGACCGTCTGGTCGATGGCGGCCTTGACGTCGAGGCGGCCGCCGCCGACCTCGCGGACGTCGCCGGGGACGGAGCTGTCGGCGGAGGCGACGAGCGCGGACTTGATCTGCTGGGCGGTCCAGTCGGGGTGGCGCTGCTTGACGATGGCGGCGGCGCCCGCGACGTGCGGGGTGGCCATCGACGTACCGGACATGGACTGGTAGGCGTACACGCCCCGGCCGCCGGCCGCGGCGGCGGAGATGCCGACGCCGGGCGCGGCTATCTCGGGCTTGAGGGTGTGGTTCACGATCGTCGGGCCGCGGCTGGAGAACCAGGCGGTGGAGTCGTCGCGGTCGGTGGCGCCGACGGTGAGCACGCTGGGCGCGCAGCCGGGCGAGGAGACCGTGTTGTGCGACGGGCCCGAGTTTCCGGCGGCGATGACGAACAACGTGCCCTTGTTCCGGGCGAGTTCCTCGGCCGCGGCGCTCATCGGGTCGGTGCAGTCGGTGGGGACGGAGCTGCCGAGGCTCATGGAGACGACGTCGGCGCCCTGCGCGACGGCCCACTCCATGCCGGCGATGATCCAGGAGGCGGCGCCGGAGCCGGAGTCGTTGAGGACCTTGCCGTTGAGGAGGTCCGCGCCGGGAGCGACACCCTTCTTCTTCCCGTCGCTCGCGGCGCCGGAGCCGCCGACGGTGGAGATGGTGTGGGTGCCGTGGCCCTGGTGGTCGCCGGTGGTGTCGGAGTCGGTGAAGTTCTCCGAGGCGACGATGCGGCCCTTGAGGTCGGGGTGCTCGGCGTCGGCGCCGGTGTCGAGGACGGCGACCTTGGTGCCCTTGCCGTCGTAGCCGGCGGCCCAGGCCTCGGGGGCGTGGATCTGCTTCGTCGACCGCTCCAGGGTGGCCGAGACCTTGCGGTCGAGCCAGAGCTTCTTCAGGCCGGAGGAGGCGGAGCGGGCGGCCGGGGCGCTGACCTCCGACCAGAAGGTGGCGGCCTGCTTCTTCTCCGCCTTGAGGGCGACGCCGTCGACGGCCTTGAGGACCTGCCCGCGCTTCGCGCCGCGCGGGGCGGCGGGGACGGAGCGGGCGACGTCGGAGCCGTAGACGGCGATGAGGGGCAGCGTGGTGGTGGCGGAGTCGTCGTAGCCCTGGCGGATCAGGCCGGTGACGTTGAAGAGTTCCTCGTCGACGCGTCCGGCGGCGAGCGCGGCGGTGGCGCCCTCGGGGTAGACGTAGAGGTCCTGGCCGGAGCGGCGGGTCTGGACCAGCGGGACGGTCCCGTCCTCGCCGGGCAGGGCCGTGGCCGCCGGGTTCCCCTCGGCGTCCCGGGTGACCAGGACGCGGTCGCCGGTGACCAGGGTCACCGTGGCGCTCTTCGTGCCGTGGCCGGCGCGGGCCGAGGCCTCGCTGCCGACCAGCGGTCGCTCGGCGGTCGTGTCGTCCTGCGGCTCTTCGGCCATGGACGGCGCGACCGCGGTGACAGCCAGGACGACGGCGGTCGCCGCTCCCAGGGCCGTACGCGAAAACGGACGCATCGCTCTCCCCATCTGAATCCGGAAAAAGGGCATAAGTCACCCCTCGCCGGAGGCTGTTGGTGCTGCGGTGGCGCCACATTGGCAGAGGTGAGGGCGGTACAGGGATGATGGGAGAGGCGGGAATACGCCGTGGCCGTTTCCCGCCAGGTCACCAACGGAACGAAAGCCTCCGGCGAACGTCCCCGGAAGATCCGGGGCGCCCGCCGGAGGTACGGCGAGGGGTGGGGCAGTCATGCTGGGAGCGATAGGACTCGACGAACGCCAGGAGTCCGCGTACCGCGCCCTGGTCGCGCTGGGCGCGGCCGAGGTCACCGATCTCGCGCACCGGCTCGCCCTGCCCGAGCAGGACACCGAGCGGGCGCTGCGCCGCCTGGAGTCGCAGGGGCTCGCCGCCCAGTCCTCGGCCCGCACCGGCCGCTGGGTCGCGGCGCCGCCCGGGGTCGCGCTCGGCGCGCTCCTCACCCAGCAGCGGCACGAGCTGGAGCAGGCCGAGCTGGCGGCCAAGCTGCTCGCCGAGGAGTACCGGGCGGAGGCGGCGGAGGCCGCCGTGCACGACCTGGTGGAGGTGGTGACCGGCGCGAGCGCGGTGACCCACCGCTTCCTCCAGCTCCAGCTGGGCGCGCAGGAGGAGGTCTGCGCCCTGGTGACGGGCAAGCCGATCGCGGTCTCCGGACTGGAGAACGACGCCGAGGAGCAGGCGGCCGGGCGCGGGGTCCGCTACCGGGTGGTGATCGAGCGCGAGGTGCTCAGCCTCCCGACGGGACTGCTCGAACTGTCCGCGGCGCTCAGCCGCGAGGAGAAGATCCGGATCGCCGACCGGGTCCCCACGAAGCTGGTCGTCGCCGACCGGTCCCTGGCCATGGTCCCGCTGACCGGCCGCGGCGCCGAGCCCGCGGCGCTCGTCGTGCACGCGAGCGGGCTCCTGGAGTCCCTGATGGGCCTCTTCGAGTCGGTGTGGCGGGAGGCGCTGCCGCTGCGGCTCGGGGCGGGCGCGCAGATCACCGAGGACGAGGCGCCGGGCCCGGACGTGATGGACCTGGAGATCCTGTCGCTGCTGCTCGCCGGGATGACGGACGCGAGCGTGGCCAAGCAGCTGGACCTGGGGCTGCGGACGGTGCAGCGGCGGGTGAAGGGGCTGATGGAGCTGACCGGGGTGACGACCCGTCTGCAGCTGGGCTGGCACGCGTACGAGA
Source organism: Streptomyces nymphaeiformis (assembly GCF_014203895.1). GTDB lineage: Bacteria > Actinomycetota > Actinomycetes > Streptomycetales > Streptomycetaceae > Streptomyces > Streptomyces nymphaeiformis. Next base: position 43,475 of record NZ_JACHJY010000009.1, read on the forward strand.
AGGGGTGGGTGGCCCGCGGCTGACTCCGGGGCGTATGGGAAGGTGAGCGGCCTGTTCCGCTTGCACCCTTGATCCTCTGGAGCTCAGCCCCCATGAACGGACGACGCCGTCGCGCCCTGCTGGCCACCGTGACCCCGATGCTGGAGCCCGGGGAGCGGATGGAGGTGACGTGCGTCGTCGGCCTGAGCACGGTCTCCGTCGGCCGGACCGCGGCCTTCGGCGTGGCGTCGGCCGTCCTCAGCGGTGGCTCGATGACCGCGATACCGACGCCGGTCCCGATGTACCTGGCGATGACCGACCGCCGGCTCTTCGTCTTCCGGGCGGATCCGGTGTTCGCGAAGCCGGTCGCGCACACCATGACGATCCCGCGCGCCGGCCTGTTCCGCTCGGCGATCAGGGAGCGGATCCTGAACTCCTCGATCGTCCTCTCCTCGCCGAAGACCGAGTTCGCCCTGAAGCTCGTCTTCCCGCTGATCAGCCGCAAGGAACGGAACCTCGTGGTCGCCGCCCTGCCCCTGGCGGACTGACCCCCGCCCCGTACCCCGTCCGCCCGCCGCGACCTGCGAGAACCCGCGCCGTACTGCACCCTGGGCAGCGTGGGTGTGTGGCAGCTCCTGATGATCGCGACGGTGATGCTGCTCGGCCTGTTCGGGGTGCTGACGCCCGGCGTGCCGGGGACGTGGCTGGTGTGGGCCGCGATGCTCTGGTGGTCGCTGCACGAGCGCACGGACCTGGCCTGGATCCTGCTCGCCGCCTCGACCGGGCTGCTGCTCCTCACCCAGGTGATCGTCTGGCAGCTGCCGCCGCGCCGCTTCCGGGGCGTCGGCATCACCCGGCGCATGGTGGCGTACGCGGGGGTGGGCGCCGTCCTGGGCTTCGTCCTGATCCCGGTGGTCGGCGCGATCCCCGGCTTCGTCGGGGGGATCTACCTCTCGGAGCGACTCCGCCTCGGCGGCCACGGCCAGGCCAGGGCGGCGACCCGCACGGTGATGCGGGCGGCGGGCACGAGCGTGCTCGTCGAGCTCTTCGCCTGCCTGCTGATCGTGGGCGCCTGGGCGGGGGCGGTGCTCTGGGGCTGAGCCCGGGTCCGGGGCCGGTCCGCCGGGGGCCGGGCCGCGCGATCCTGGACTCATGAGGGATTTCGAAGGCTTCAGCGAGGCCGAGCGCGCCTACCTCACGGAGGGCCGGAAGCTCGCCCGGATGGCGACCGTGGACCCGTCCGGGCAGCCGCAGGCCAATCCGGTGGGCTTCTTCCCGCAGGAGGACGGCACCGTCCTGGTGGGCGGGCTCCGCATGGGCGCGACGAAGAAGTGGCGCAACCTGCAGCAGAACCCGAAGGTGGCGCTGGTCGTCGACGACCTCGCGAGCGTCCGCCCCTGGCGGGTGCGGGGCGTCGAGATCCGCGGCGAGGCGGAACTCCTCGTGGGCCCGCACGGCCTGGGCCCGCATTTCAGCGAGGAGGTCATCCGGATCCATCCGCGGCGGATCCACAGCTGGGGCCTGGAGGCCTAGCCCGTCCGAGGAGCCGAACCCAGGTAGCGCGCCGCGTAGGAGCCCCAGGGCCGCCACACCTCCGCCTCCGGGGCGCCCTCCGGGGCCACGTCGGGGTCGCCGAGGGCCCGCATCCGGATGAGCGCCGCGGCCTCGGGGGTCACGCCGGGGACGGCGAGCAGGGCGCGCTCGGCCTCGTCGCGGTCGGCCCCGGGGTCGAGGCGTACGGCTCCGTCGGCGAGGGCGCGGGCCAGCGGCCCGGCGACGGGGTGGTCCGTCAGGGTGGCGGGTTCGGGGAAGACGTGGGTGAGGCTTCCGCAGGCGGTGTCCAGCGGGGTGCCGCTGAGCTCGACGATCCGCGCCGACTCCTCGGCGCCGAGGACCGTCCGCAGCGCGAACTCCTCGGGCTCGGCCGTGCCCGGGGAGCGCACGCCCGGCCTCGCGGCCACCTCGGCGGCGAGCCCGGGGGCCGCCCCGAGCCGCTCGGCGACCGCGTACGGATCGGCGTCGAGGTCGAAGAGCCGGCGCAGCCGGTGCACGGCGGTGGTCAGGTCGCGCAGCTCGGTGAGGTGGATCCGGGCCTCGAGCCAGCGGCCGCCGGAGCGCTCGTCGACGGAGACGACGCCGGTGCCGTACGGGAGGCGGAGCGTGCGCCGGTAGGTGCGGGCGCCGGGGGCGCCGACGACCTCCTCGATCCGGGGCACGGCCTCGGCGGCGAGCAGGTCGAAGACCTCGCCGGCCGCGTACGGTCCCCGGTGGGCGAGCCGCAGCGGCACTCCGGCGGCGAGCGCGGTTCGGGCCCCCGCCCCGCTGCCCGCCTCGGCGCGCAGGGCCGTGGGGGTGCGCGCGTACACGGCACGGATGGTCTCGTTGAACTGGCGGACGCTGGCGAATCCGGCCGCGAAGGCGATCTCGGTGACGGGCAGACCCGTGGTCTGGAGCAGCAGGCGTGCGGTGTGCGCCCGCTGGGCGCGGGCGAGCGCGACGGGCCCGGCGCCCAGCTCGGCGGTGAGCTGGCGCTGGACCTGCCGGGTGCTGTAGCCGAGCCGCCCGGCGAGGCCGGGCACGCCCTCGCGGTCGACGACGCCGTCGCCGATCATGCGCATGGCGCGTCCGACGACGTCGGCCCGGACGTTCCACTCGGCGGAGCCGGGCACGGCGTCGGGCCGGCAGCGGCGGCAGGCGCGGAAGCCGTGGCCCTGGGCGGCGGCGGCCGTCGGGTAGAAGGAGACGTTCTGCCGCTTGGGGGTGACGGCGGGGCAGCTGGGGCGGCAGTAGATCCCGGTGGTCCGGACGGCGAAGAAGAACTCTCCGTCGAACCGCGCGTCCCTGCTGCTGACCGCCTCGTAGCGGGTGTCGTCGTCCCTCATGGCTCCCAGTGTGCGGGAGGCGCCCCGCCCCGGCTCGCGGTTTTCGGACACCGCGGTCGGGGCGGGCGGACCGGCCCTAGCCGAGCCGGCCCTGGCGCTTGAACTCCATCTGGGCCTTGCCGCCCGCGCCCATGCGCTTCCACTCCTTGAGCATCTCGGAGCGCACCCGGGCGTCGGTCTTGGCCACGATCCGCCGGTTCTCGCGGATGAGCTTGCGGTAGCTCTCCAGGCGGCGCACGGGCAGCGAGCCGTCCTCGATCGCCGCCGTCACCGCGCAGCCGGGCTCGGACTCGTGGGCGCAGTCGTGGAAGCGGCAGTCCCCGGCCAGCTCCTCGATCTCCGAGAAGACCTGGCCGACGCCCGTCTCGGCGTCCCAGAGTCCGACGCCGCGCAGTCCGGGGGTGTCGATGAGGACTCCCCCGCCGGGCAGGACGAAGAGGTTGCGGGTGGTCGTCGTGTGGCGGCCCTTGCCGTCGACGTCGCGGGCGGCCCGGACGTCCATCACGTCCTCGCCGACGAGCGTGTTGGCGAGGGTCGACTTGCCGGCGCCGGAGACGCCGAGCAGCACGGTCGTGCCGCCCGCGATCGTGGCGGCGAGCACGTCGACGCCCTCTCCGGTGGCGGAGCTGACGGGCAGCACCTGCACGCCGGGTGCGACCGTCTCCACGTCCTCGACGAGGTACGAGAGCCCGACCGGGTCGGGCACGAGGTCGGCCTTGCTGAGGACGACGGTCGGCTGGGCGCCGGACTCCCAGGCCAGGGCGAGGAAGCGTTCGATCCGGCCGAGGTCGAGCTCGACGGCGAGCGAGACCGTGATGACGGCGTGGTCGACGTTGGCGGCGAGGATCTGCCCCTCGGACCGCTTGGAGGAGGTGGAGCGCGCGAAGGCCGTACGGCGTGGCAGGCACGCGCGCACGTAGCGCGGGTCGGCGCCCTCGGGGTCGACGGCGGCCCAGTCGCCGGTGCAGACGACCCGCAGCGGGTCGTGCGGGGTCACGAACGCCGTGTCGGCGCGGATGACCCCCTCGGCGGTGGCGACGTCGCACTGACCGCGGTCGACGCGGACGACGCGCCCCGGGATCAGTCCCTGGGCGGCGTGGGGCGCGAAGTCGGCGGCCCAGCCGGAGTCCCAGCCGTGGGCGTCGAGCAGCGAGGAGGAAGAGGACGGGGAGGAAAGCGGGAAAGACAAGGGGGACCCTTCACAGGGGCGGCCCCGGCACGGAACGACGGAAGAAGTGAGGTCAGCCGGTGGCCGCGGAGGTGGTGTGGATGAACATCCGCGTGTGGGCGAAGCCCTTCGTGACGACGACAGCCATCGGTCACACCTCCTGTGTCTTTCGCGATCTTGTACGGGATCCACCGTAGCCGGAGCGGTCCGGCGGGCGCCACGGGTTTTTTCCGGCCACGACGGGCCGGGTCGGGCGGGTCGGGTCGGGCCAGGTCGGGTCGAGTCAGGTGCGCGTCCGATTCGTACAAGACCGGCCGCGGGCGCCGTGCCTACGGTGCCGCCATGGACACAGCACCCGGAATCACTCCTCGCATCACCCCTCGCTTCGACCTCGTCGGCCTCGTCGTCTCGGACATGGCCGCCTCGCTCGCCTTCTACCGGCGCCTCGGCCTGGACATCCCGGCCGGGGCCGAGTCCGCCCCGCACGTGGAGGCGGCGCTGCCCGGCGGGCTGCGGATCGCCTGGGACACGGAGGACGTCGTCCGTTCCTTCGATCCCGGCTGGACCCGCCCGGCGGGTGGCAACCGGGTCGAGCTCGCCTTCCGGTGCGCCGAGTCCGCGGACGTGGACGCGGTGTACGAGGAGCTGGTCGCCGCCGGGTACCGGGGGCACCTGAAGCCCTGGGACGCCGTGTGGGGGCAGCGCTACGCCGTGGTCCTCGACCCGGACGGCAGCGGGGTCTCGCTCTTCGCCGACACCGAGGCCGTGTAGGCGCTCAGGGTCGTCCCCGCGAGCGCCCGGGTCTCCCGGGCCAGGTGGGCCTGGTCGGCGCAGCCGGCGCGCAGCGCGGCCTCGGCGTACGGCACCCCGGCCCGCACCAGGGCGAGCGCCCGCTGGAGGCGCAGGACGCGGGCGAGGGTCTTCGGGCCGTAGCCGAAGGCGTCCAGGGAGCGCCGGTGCAGCTGCCGGGCGCCGAGCCCGACCGCCTCGGCCGTCTCGGCGACCGGCCGGCCCGCCGCGAGGCGCGCCGCGACGGCACGGAGCAGCGGGTCGGGTCCCGGGGTCTCGGCGGCCCGGCGCAGGACGAGCTCCTCCAGGGCCGCGGCCGGGTCGGGGGCCTGGGTGATCCGCTCGCCGAGCCGGCGTGCGGCCGCCTCGCCCCACAGCGCGCCGAGGGCGACCCGCCGGTCGCGGAGTTCATGGGCGGGGACGCCGAGGAGACCGGGGGCGTCGCCGGGGGCGAAGCGGATGCCCGCGTACCGCGCGGCGAACTCTCCCGGAACGTACGCGCGCGTGTCGGGTCCGGCGACGAGGAGGCTGCCGTCGGCCCAGATCAGGTCCATGCAGCCGTCGGGCAGGACGGGCCGCTCCGCCGTGGGCCCGGTGGCGGTCCGGGTCCACAGCACGGCCCCGTCGAGCAGGGCGGGGCGCTCCTCGTACATCCTTCGAGCCTAGGGCCTGTCCGGCGGATCGGGGGCGGACGGCGCCCTGGGGCCGGGAAGGCGGGTCAGTCCTTCTCCCAGCCCGAGTGGAGGCGGGACTTCACGTCGTCCGGGGGGAGGAACTTGGACCAGCGCTCGGGGAACTCGGACGGCATGTCCGGGTCGTCCTCGTCGACGTCCTCCGCCTCGGCCCGCACCCGGGCGACGAGTTCGGCGGCCTGGACGGCGCGGGCCCGTTCGTTGGCCTCGCGGGCGGCGGCGGTGGCGACGGAGGGCCAGACGCGGTCGATGGCCGCGTTCACGGCGGCGCCGACGAGGACCGCGAAGGCCGAGACGCCGATCCAGAGGAGGACGGCGATGGGCGCGGCGAGCGAGCCGTAGATCGTCGGGCCCTCGACCTGGCTGGTCAGGTAGAGGCGCAGCAGGAAGCTGCCGAGGACCCACATGCCGAGCGCGACGAGGGCGCCGGGGATGTCCTCGATCCAGGGCGATCTGACGGGCACGGAGACGTGGTACAGCGTGGTGAGGAAGGCGATGGAGAGCAGGATGACGGCCGGCCAGTAGAGGACGGAGACGACCTCGGTGCCCCAGGGGACGAGTTCGACGACCCGGTCGGGTCCGACGACGGCCAGGGGCAGGACGACGGCTCCGATGAGCAGCGCCACGATGTAGAGGAGCAGGGCGAGGAGCCGGGTCTTGACGATGCCGCGGCGCCCGTCGAGTCCGTACATGACCGTGATGGTGTCGATGAAGACGTTCACCGCGCGCGAGCCGGACCAGAGGGCGATGGCGAAGCCGAGGGAGATCAGCTCGGGCCGTTTGCCCTGGGTGATGTCGTCGAGGAGGGGTTCGGCGATCTGGTGGACGCCCCGGTCGGAGAGGACCGTGCCGGCCGCGTGGAGGATGTTCTCCCGGATGCTGGCGACGGTGTCGGTGTTGGTCCAGTCGTCGGCGTAGCCGAGGACGGCGATCAGGCCGAGGAGGAGCGGTGGCAGGGACAGCAGGGTGAAGAACGCGGCCTCGGCGGCGAGGCCGAGGATCCGGTACTCGATGCACGAGTTGACGGTGTCCTTGAGGAGCAGCCAGGCCATCTTCCGCTTCGAGACGTTGCGGTAGAGGACGCGCGCGCGGTGGAGCCTGCTCCAGGGCCGCCGCTCGGGCCGTTCGGGTGTTTCTCTTGCTGCCTGCACCTGCTTACCGTATCGGCATGGCAGCGAGCACCCACACCGTGACCAACCAGGCTCCGCCCCTGGCGGGATACGACGTCTTCACGAGCGACCTGGCACTGGCGGAGGCGGTCGAGAGGCACCTCGCGCCGGAGCTCCTCGCGGAGGTCCGCGAGGAGCTGGGCCTGCTCGGCCGGGCGACCGGTTCGACGCAGGTGCGGGAGTGGGGGGAGCAGGCGAACGACGATCCGCCGCGGCTGCGGACCCATGACCGGTACGGGCGGCGGATCGACGAGGTGGAGTTCCATCCGGCCTGGCACCGGCTCCTGGGGCGGTCGGTGTCGGCCGGGCTCACGGACGCGTGGGGCCGTCCGGGTGGTCATGTGCGGCGGGCCGCCGGGTTCCTGGTGGCGTCGCAGGCGGAGGCCGGGCACGGCTGCCCGGTGTCGATGACGCACGCCGCGGTGCCCGCGCTGCGCGCCGAGCCGGAGCTCGCGGCGGTCTGGGAGCCGGCGGCGCTCTCGCACGTGTACGAGCGGGAGCTGCGTCCGGTCGCGGAGAAGCCGGGCGTGCTGCTCGGGATGGCGATGACGGAGAAGCAGGGCGGCAGCGACGTCCGGGCGAACATGACGGAGGCCCGGCCGCTCGCGGCCGACGGCGAGTACGTCCTGACGGGGCACAAGTGGTTCTGTTCGGCGCCGATGTCGGACGCGTTCCTGGTGCTCGCGCAGGCCCCGGCGGGGCTGACCTGCTTCCTGGTGCCCCGGGTGCTCGCGGACGGCTCGCGCAACGCGTTCGCCCTCCAGCGCCTCAAGGACAAGCTGGGCAACCGGTCGAACGCCTCCGCCGAGGTGGAGTTCGACGGGACGACCTGGGCGCACCGGGTCGGCGAGGAGGGGCGCGGGATCCGGACGATCATGGGCATGGTCGCGGCGACCCGGCTCGACTGCGTCCTCGGCTCGGCGGCGCTGATGCGGCAGGCGGTGGCGCAGGCCGTGCACCACGCCTCGTACCGCTCGGCCTTCGGCGGGCTGCTCGTCGACAAGCCGCTGATGCGGAACGTACTCGCCGACCTCGCCATCGAGTCCGAGGCGGCGACGGTCCTCGGCATGCGTCTCGCGGCGGCCTACGACGCCGGAACCCCGGAGGAGCTGGCGTTGCTGCGCATTGCGGTTCCCGCGGCCAAGTACTGGGTGACCAAGCGGTGCACGCCCCTCGTCGCGGAGGCCCTCGAATGCCTCGGCGGCAACGGGTACGTGGAGGAGTCGGGGATGCCCCGGCTGCTGCGGGAGTCGCCGCTCAACTCCCTCTGGGAGGGCTCGGGGAACGTGCAGGCGCTCGACGTGGTGCGGGCGCTGCGGACCGAGCCCGCCGCCCTGGACGCGCTGCTGCGGGAGGTGGGGGCCGCGCGGGGCGCCGACCACCGGCTCGACCGGGCGATCCGGGGGCTGCTCGTCGAACTGGCGGACCTGGAGGGGATCGAGGCGCGGGCCCGGCGGCTCACGGAACGGCTCGCGCTCGTGCTCCAGGGGGCGCTGCTCGTGCGGTGGGCTCCGCCGGAGGTGGCGGACGCGTTCTGCGCGGCGCGGCTCGGCGGGGACGGCGGCGCGGCGTTCGGGACGCTCCCGCACACGCTGGACCTGCGGGCGGTGGTGGAGCGGGCGCGCGCCGAGGTGTGAGGGGTCGTACGGGAGTGTGCCGCGCGTACCAGGGGTGGACCTGACGGGGTGTCGGTCAGGTCGGTACGCGCGGAAAAGCGGGGGTGGTGCTGCGCCGACACGGCACCACCCGCCGCTCGCACCACCCTCACGCAGGAGGCCGGTCGTTCGCCAGAGTTGCAAAGGGTTGCAGGATTACCCGAACCGGGCCTCGCCCGGCGGTCCCGGACGGCACGATGGGCACCGACACTCCGGACATCTGCCCCGTGCAGAACCGATACAGCACCCGGGTGGCTGGGAGAGACCGATGAAGAACACGCAGCTCGACATGAAGCGGCTCGCCGCCATGGACGCCGCCCAGGCCAGCCGGCTGCTGCACCGGGTGCGCGAGGAGACCCTCGCGGGCCGCACGCCCCCGATCGCGCCCCGCCCGGTGATCGACGCGTCCTGGCAGCGGATGGCCCGGCTCGGCCTCGACCCCGACCAGAGCACCAGCACCGTGCTGCTCCAGCGGGACGAGCTGGAGGAGCGGCGCAGGACCACGCTCCTCTCCGAGGTGATGCAGACGCTGAGCGGCGGCATCGCCGGCATCGCCGACGCCTCCCTGCAGATCATGGTGGTCACCGACGAGCACGGCCGGGTGCTGTGGCGCCAGGGGAACCTCGCCGTCCTGCGGCAGGCGAACGGCATCTGTCTGGAGGAGGGCGCGGCCTGGAGCGAGCACGCCACCGGGACGAACGCGGTGGGCACGGCCCTCGCCCTGGGCCGTGCGGTGCAGGTGCACTCCGCCGAGCACTATGTGCACACGCTGCACAACTGGACCTGCGCCGCGGCACCCGTGCACGATCCGCGCGACCAGCGGCTGCTCGGGATCCTGGACGTGTCCGGTCCCGCGTCCAGCTTCCATCCGGCGATGCTGGCCCTGGTCGGTTCGGTCGCGCAGCTCGCCGAGGCCGAGATGCGGGAGCGGCACCGCCGGTCGATCGAGCGGCTGCGGGCGGTGGCGGCGCCGATCCTGTGCCGGGTGGGCGGCCGGGCCGTCGCGGTGGACGACCACGGCTGGACGGCGGCGGTGACCGGGCTCGCGCCGGTGGACCGGATCCCGCTGCCGAAGTCGTTCCGGGTCGGCCGGGTCTGGCTGCCCTCGCTCGGGGTGTGCGCGGTGGAGCCGCTGCCGGGCGGCTGGCTGCTGCGCGTGGAGGAGGAGTCCCGGCCCGAGGAGCCGGGCTCCGAGGCGGCGGCGAGCCGGGTGGTCCTGGACCTGAGCCGGCCGCGCCGCTGGACGGTCGCCGTGTCCGGGGCGGCGGGCAGCTGGCAGCAGGAGCTCAGCCCCCGGCACGCCGAGCTCCTCTATGTACTGGCGCTGCACCGCGACGGCCGGACGGCGGCGGAGCTCGCGGACGACGTCTTCGGCGACCGTACGAGGACGGTGACCGTGCGGGCGGAGATGTCCCGGGTGCGGCGGAACCTGGCGGGGGTCCTGGCGCACCGTCCGTACCGCTTCCGGGAGGAGGTCGCGGTGGAGGTCCTGCGCCCGGAGCGCCCCGCGGACCTCCTGCCGCACTCCACCGCCCCCGCCGTCCGGGCCGGCCGCACCGCCGGGACCGTTCGGACGCCCTAGGAGGCGAGCTTCCGGAAGAGGGTGCGGATCGTGTCGGCGTCGGCGACGAGCGGGAGCGTGTCGAAGTACAGCTCCCACTCCCCCGCCGGGCCGAAGCGCTCGACGATCCCGAAGGGGATGCCGGTGCCCATGTCACCGGAGGCGGTGCCGTACCACTCGACGTAGGTCGTGGTCGTGCCCTCGGCGACCTGGCCGGCCTTGAGGTGGAGGTCGGCGGTGGCGAAGAGCCGCTCCAGACAGGCCCGCTTGCCGGCCTCGGTGGTGAGCGGGGTGTCGAGCCCCGGGCCGGAGAGGCGCGCTCCGGCGGTGCGGGCGAGCAGGGCGTCGACGTCCTCCGCGTTCCAGGCGGCGAGGCGGTCCGGGACCTCCTCGCCGCCGAGGACCCCGGGGGTTCCGGCGCCGGGCTCGCCGCTGTCGGCGATGCCCGCGAAGAGGGGGGCGGGGGCGTCCCCGGGCAGGGTGTCCTGGAAGAGAACGGCCCGGTCGTAGTAGCGGCGGGCCTGGAGGGTGCGGCCCTCGTCGCCGAGGACGTTCCGCGCGATCTGCGGATAGGCGATGGTGCGGCCCTTGAGGGTGACCTCGTTCCACTGCCCGAACATCACGGTGCTTCCGTCGGCGACGACGTCCGTGCCCCGGTAGGCGAGGCTCGGCGCGAGGGCGAGGGAGCCGGTGATGGAGGTGCCGATCGCGGTGCGCCCGCGCTGCGGCTCGCCGCCGGCCTCCCAGAGGGTGGCCTCCGGGTCGAAGATGTCGAGGTAGGCCCGGACCCGGGGGTGACCGAGGTCGCCGTACGCGGGCGGCGTCCCGGTCGGGAGCTCCCCGAAGGTGATCTGCCGCTGCATGAACGCGCAGGCGTTGGGGGTGATCCGTCCCTCCAGTCGGTCGACCTTCGCCCGCACCGTCGGGCAGTCGCTCCGGACGGCGTCCGTGACCCCGCGCGGCTGCGCCTGCGCCGTCGTCACGGTCACCGTCGCCGCCACGACCGCGGTCGCCATCGCGATGCCCACCAGACCACGCCGGCCCTTGCCCATGTTCGTGCCCTCTCGCCCGATCGCCGGGAGGCCGTTGCCGTCCCGGTGTGATCACCCTGCCGGGGGTGGGACGCGGCGGTCGATTACCTCGGAGGTCATGCGCGGCCGGGGAACGCACGGCGTCCAGGGGTGTCCGTATGCCGGACGTCTTGTCCGCCCGCACCGAACAGGGTGGGAATCCGGCGCTCCGCATGATGCGATGAGCCCATGAGCATCACTCTCACCACCTGGTCCCTCGAACAGACCTCGCCGTCCGACCTCCGGCCCGCCGCCCCGCCGGAGGGCGACGACGTGGTGATCCGGCGCGCCGAGGTGCCCTCGGCGGAGTTCAGCCGCTTCCTCTACACGGCGGTCGGCGGCGACATCCGCTGGTCCGACCGGCTGTCGCTGACGTACAAGCAGTGGCAGGAGATCGTGGAGAAGCCGGGCGCCGAGATCTGGGTGGCGTACGACAAGGGGACGCCGGCCGGGTACGTGGAGCTCGACCCGCAGGACGACGGTGTGGTGGAGATCGTCTACTTCGGCCTGATCCCGGCCTTCCGGGGGCGCCGGATCGGCGGCCACCTCCTCTCCTACGGGGCGGCGCGCGCCTGGGACCTGGCCGAGCGCTGGCCGGACCGCGAGCCCACGAAGCGCGTCTGGCTGCACACCTGCTCGCTCGACGGGCCGCACGCCATGGCCAACTACGAGCGGCGCGGCTTCCGGCTGTTCGACACCAAGGTGGAGGAGGCCGAGGAGTCGGAGACCCCGGGTCCCTGGCCGGGCGCGTACGCCTGAGCCGTACGCCCTGATCCGTACTCCTGATCCACACGCATCGCCAAAGGGGCCCTGAACAGGGCCCCTTTCGCGTGACCTGGAGCACACTGTCTCGACGTACGAGACGACTACGTCCGCATAGTGGACGATGCTGGACTGGGTCCAAAGTCCCGTGACACGCTTCCGTCATGTCTGGAACTGGAATTGCCTTGGTGAGTCGGCGGCACGTCGACCTCGGCCGCATGTCCAGCGCCATCTGTTCGGCGCGCTGAGAGAACCAGCACCGCCGCGATCTCCTGATAGCCCGACTCTGCCCCACCCTGCTGCGCACTGACGCGCCACCCTCTGACCTGAGCGCGAGTGTGCAGGTCAGAGCCGCCCTCTCGCAGTCCCGAAGGACAAAACGCCATGGCCGCCACCCCGGAAAACCCCACTCCCGCCGCCGCCCGCCGCAAGGCCGGGCGCCACCGTGGCGAGGGTCAGTGGGCGGTGGGGCACTTCACCCCCCTGAACGGCAATGAGCAGTTCAAGAAGGATGACGACGGTCTCAATGTGCGGACACGTATTGAGACGGTCTACTCGAAGCGCGGCTTCGACTCCATCGACCCCAACGACCTGCGCGGACGCATGCGCTGGTGGGGCCTCTACACCCAGCGCAAGCAGGGTCTGGACGGCACCAAGACGGGCGTGCTGGAGCCGGAGGAGCTGGACGACGAGTACTTCATGCTCCGGGTCCGCATCGACGGCGGCCGGCTGACCACCGAGCAGCTCCGGGTCATCGGCGAGATCTCCGAGGAGTTCGCCCGCGGCACGGCCGACATCACGGACCGCCAGAACGTCCAGTACCACTGGATCCGCATCGAGGACGTCCCCGAGATCTGGAACCGCCTGGAGGCGGTCGGCCTGTCGACCACCGAGGCCTGCGGTGACACCCCGCGCGTCATCCTCGGCTCCCCCGTGGCCGGCATCGCCGCCGACGAGATCATCGACGGCACCCCCGCCATCGACGAGATCCAGCGCCGCATCGTCGGCAACAAGGACTTCTCCAACCTGCCCCGCAAGTTCAAGTCCGCGGTCTCCGGCTCGCCGCTGCTCGACGTGGCGCACGAGATCAACGACATCGCCTTCGTCGGCGTGGAGCACCCGGAGCACGGCCCCGGCTTCGACGTGTGGGTCGGCGGCGGTCTGTCCACCAACCCCAAGCTCGGCGTCCGCCTCGGCACCTGGGTCTCCCTCGACGAGGTCCCCGACGTCTACGAGGGCGTCATCTCGATCTTCCGCGACTACGGCTACCGCCGGCTGCGCAACCGCGCCCGCCTGAAGTTCCTCGTCGCCGACTGGGGCCCGGAGAAGTTCCGCCAGGTCCTGGAGGACGAGTACCTCAAGCGGAAGCTGACGGACGGCCCCGCCCCGGAGCAGCCCGCCGGCCAGTGGCGCGACCACATGGGCGTGCACGAGCAGCAGGACGGCCGCTTCTACATCGGCTTCGCCCCGCGCGTGGGCCGGGTCGACGGCGCCACCCTGACCAAGATCGCCGACCTGGCCGAGCGGCACGGCTCCGGCCGGGTGCGGACCACGGCGGACCAGAAGATGCTGCTGCTCGACATCGAGCAGGACCAGGTCGACTCGGCGGTCGCCGCCCTGGAGTCGCTCGACCTGCGCGTGAACCCGACCCCGTTCCGGCGCGGCACGATGGCCTGCACCGGCATCGAGTTCTGCAAGCTCGCGATCGTCGAGACGAAGGGCCGCGGCTCCTCGCTCATCGACGAACTGGAGCGCCGCCTCCCGGAGTTCGACGAGCCGCTGACGATCAACATCAACGGCTGCCCGAACGCCTGCGCCCGCATCCAGGTCGCGGACATCGGCCTCAAGGGCCAGCTGGTCCTGGACGACGAGGGCAACCGCGTCGAGGGCTACCAGGTGCACCTGGGCGGCGCGCTCGGTCTCGAGGCCGGCTTCGGCCGCAAGGTCCGCGGCCTCAAGGTCACGGCGGCCGAGCTCCCGGACTACGTGGAGCGGGTCCTCACGCGCTTCCAGGCGGAGCGCGAGACCGGCGAGCGCTTCGCGACCTGGGCGGCCCGCGCCTCCGAGGAGGCGCTGTCGTGAGCGACGCATACGCGGCCGCCGGGCTGCTGCCGACGACGAAGCCCGCACCTCTGCGCCGCGTAGGCGGAGAAGCGAACAAGGAGGCACCGTGAGCGAGCGTGCGGCCCCCTTCTTCTGCCCCTACTGCGGGGACGAGGACCTGCGGCCCAACGAGCAGGGTCACGGCGCATGGGAGTGCGCCGCGTGCAGTCGAGCCTTCCAGCTGAAGTTCCTGGGGCTCCTCGCCCCGGCGACTCCGGGCAACTCCACCGGGAGGGAAGACACATGACGGACGATCAGGTGAAGGACGCGACCGCGGCCGACCTCAAGGCACTCGCCGAGCAGGCCGGCCGTGATCTGGAGGACGCCTCCGCCCTGGAGATCCTCCGCTGGGCCGTGGACACCTTCGGCGACCGCTTCTGCGTGACCTCCTCCATGGAGGACGCCGTCGTCGCCCACCTCGCCTCGCGCGTGAAGCCCGGTGTGGACGTCGTCTTCCTCGACACGGGCTACCACTTCGAGGAGACCATCGGCACCCGGGACGCCGTGGACGCCGTCATGGACGTCAACGTCATCACCCTGACCCCGCGTCAGACCGTGGCCGAGCAGGACGCCGAGTACGGTCCGAAGCTCCACGACCGCGACCCCGACCTGTGCTGCGCGCTGCGCAAGGTCAAGCCGCTGGAGGAGGGCCTCACCGCGTACGGCGCGTGGGCCACCGGCCTGCGCCGCGACGAGTCCCCGACCCGGGCGAACACCCCGGTCGTCGGCTGGGACGAGAAGCGGCAGAAGGTGAAGGTCTCCCCCATCGCCCGCTGGACGCAGGACGACGTCGACGCGTACGTCACGGAGCACGGTGTCCTCACCAACCCGCTCCTCATGGACGGGTACGCCTCCGTCGGCTGCGCCCCCTGCACCCGCCGCGTCCTGGAGGGCGAGGACGCCCGCGCCGGACGCTGGGCGGGCCGCGCCAAGACCGAATGCGGGCTGCACGGCTGATGACCCCCACCCCTCAGACCTCCCACACCTCCCAGGAGAACCACGTGACCGGTGCCACCATCTGGCTCACCGGCCTGCCGAGCGCCGGAAAGACCACCATCGCGTACGAGCTGGCCGGCCGCCTCCGCGACGAGGGCCACCGCGTCGAGATCCTCGACGGCGACGAGATCCGCGAGTTCCTCTCCGCGGGCCTCGGCTTCAGCCGCGAGGACCGCCACACGAACGTGCAGCGGATCGGCTTCGTCGCCGAGCTGCTCGCCTCGCACGGCGTGAAGGTCCTGGTCCCGGTCATCGCCCCGTACAACGACAGCCGCGAGGCGGTCCGCAAGCGTCACCAGGCCGAGGGCACCGCCTTCGTCGAGGTCCACGTGGCGACCCCCGTCGAGGTCTGCTCCGTCCGCGACGTGAAGGGCCTCTACGCCAAGCAGGCCGCGGGCGAGATCAGCGGCCTCACCGGCGTCGACGACCCGTACGAGGCGCCCGAGAACCCCGATCTGCGGATCGAGTCCCAGAACCAGACCGTGCAGGAGTCCGCGGCGCAGCTCCACGCGCTGCTCACCGAGAGGGGTCTGCTGTGACCACCGTTGCTCATACTCACGACACCACGGACAGTCCGTTCGCGCTGTCGCACCTCGACTCCCTGGAGTCCGAGGCCGTCCACATCTTCCGTGAGGTGGCGGGCGAGTTCGAGCGGCCGGTGATCCTCTTCTCCGGCGGCAAGGACTCCATCGTCATGCTGCACCTGGCGCTGAAGGCCTTCGCCCCGGCGCCGGTCCCCTTCACGCTGCTCCACGTCGACACGGGGCACAACTTCCCCGAGGTCATCGTGTACCGCGACCGGGTCGTCGCCCAGCACGGGCTGCGGCTGCACGTGGCCTCCGTGCAGGAGTACATCGACGCCGGCAAGCTCCGCGAGCGCCCCGACGGCACCCGCAACCCGCTGCAGACCGTCCCGCTGACCGAGGCGATCCAGCAGCACCGCTTCGACGCCGTCTTCGGCGGCGGCCGCCGCGACGAGGAGAAGGCCCGCGCCAAGGAGCGGGTGTTCTCCCTGCGGGACGAGTTCTCGCAGTGGGACCCGCGCCGCCAGCGCCCCGAGCTGTGGCAGCTCTACAACGGCCGGCACGCCCCCGGCGAGCACGTCCGGGTCTTCCCGCTCTCCAACTGGACCGAGCTGGACGTCTGGCAGTACATCCAGCGGGAGAAGATCGAGCTCCCCGAGATCTACTTCGCCCACGAGCGCGAGGTGTTCGCCCGCAACGGCATGTGGCTCACGGCCGGCGAGTGGGGCGGCCCGAAGGAGACGGAGACGGTCGAGAAGCGGCTGATCCGCTACCGCACCGTCGGCGACATGTCCTGCACCGGTGCCGTCGACTCCGACGCCACCACGCTGGACGCCGTCATCGCCGAGATCGCCGCCTCCCGCCTCACCGAGCGGGGTGCCACCCGGGCCGACGACAAGCTGTCCGAGGCCGCGATGGAAGACCGCAAGCGCGAAGGGTACTTCTAATGAGCACGTCCACCGAGCAGCTGTCCGACCAGCTGGCGGCCACCACCCTGCTGCGTTTCGCCACCGCCGGCTCCGTCGACGACGGCAAGTCCACCCTGGTGGGCCGGCTGCTCCACGACTCCAAGTCGGTCCTCGCCGACCAGCTGGAGGCCGTGGAGCACGCCTCGCGCTCCCGTGGCCAGGAGGCGCCCGACCTGGCGCTCCTCACCGACGGTCTGCGGGCCGAGCGCGAGCAGGGCATCACGATCGACGTGGCGTACCGCTACTTCGCGACGCCCCGCCGCCGGTTCATCCTCGCCGACACCCCCGGGCACGTGCAGTACACCCGGAACATGGTCACCGGCGCCTCCACCGCCGAGCTGGCCGTGGTCCTGGTCGACGCCCGCAACGGCGTCGTCGAGCAGACCCGCCGGCACGCCGCCGTCGCCGCGCTGCTCCGCGTCCCGCACGTGGTCCTCGCCGTGAACAAGATGGACCTGGTCGACTACCAGGAGTCCGTCTTCGCCGCGATCGCCGAGGAGTTCACGACGTACGCCTCCGAGCTCGGCGTCCCGGAGATCACCGCGATCCCGATCTCGGCGCTCGCCGGCGACAACGTCGTGGAGCCGTCCGCGAACATGGACTGGTACGGCGGCCCGACCGTCCTGGAGCACCTGGAGACCGTCCCGGTCAGCCACGACCTGACGGCCTGCCACGCCCGCTTCCCGGTGCAGTACGTGATCCGTCCGCAGACCGCGGAGCACCCCGACTACCGGGGCTACGCCGGTCAGATCGCGGCCGGAGCCTTCCGGGTCGGCGAGGAGATCACCGTCCTGCCGTCGGGGAAGAAGTCGAAGATCGCCGCGATCGACGCGCTCGGCGAGTCCGTGGACATCGCCTGGGCGCCGCAGTCGGTGACGATCCGGCTCGCCGACGACATCGACATCTCGCGCGGCGACCTGCTCGCGCCGAGCGCCGACGCCCCGGCCACCAGCCAGGACGTCGAGGCGACGGTCTGCCACGTGGCGGACCAGCCGCTCGCCGTCGGCCAGCGGGTCCTGCTCAAGCACACCACGCGCACGGTCAAGGCGATCGTCAAGGACATCCCCTCGCGGCTGACCCTCGACGACCTCTCCCAGCACCCGAACCCCGGGCAGCTGGTCGCCAACGACATCGGCCGGGTCGTGGTCCGCACCGCCGAGCCGCTCGCGCTCGACGCGTACGCCGACTCCCGCCGTACGGGTTCGTTCCTGCTGATCGACCCCGCGGACGGCACCACGCTCGCGGCCGGCATGGCGGGCGAGTCCTTCGCCACGTCGAAGGCCGTCGCCGCGGTGGACGAGGAAGAAGGGTGGGACTTCTGATGACCGGTCAGGACTTCTGGGCCACCTTCGCGAAGGAGGGCGGCCGGGTGGGCTCCGGTGCCCTCGGCGCGGGCCGGGGAGGTGTGGCGCGATGTGCGCGCTGACCTCGATGCGCCGCGCCAGCGGTGCGACACGGCTCCACCTGCTCCACCCGCTCCACCCCGAACGACATAAACGCAGACTTCGCTGAGAAGTTGAATCGAGGGGAACACCACCCGTGCCTGCCACCACCCGTACCACCCTGCGCCGCGGCCTGGCCGCCGCCGCCGCTCTGCCGCTGCTGATCGGTGTCCTCGCCTCCTGCGGCTACGGCTCCGAGGCCAAGAACGACGACTCGACGAAGAAGGTGGCCGCCGAGGGCGAGAAGCTCTCCGCCGACACCGTACGGCTCGGGTACTTCCCCAACCTCACGCACGCCACCGCGCTGGTCGGCGACCAGGAGGGCATCCTCCAGAAGGAGCTGGGCGGCACCAAGCTGGTGCCCACCACCTTCAACGCGGGTCCGTCCGAGATCGAGGCGCTGAACGCCGGCTCGATCGACATCGGCTTCATCGGCCCCTCGCCGTCCATCAACGGCTTCGTCAAGACCAAGGGCACCAACCTCCGCATCGTCGGCGGCGCCGCCTCCGGTGGCGTGAAGCTCGTGGTGAACCCGGCGAAGATCAAGACCGCGGACGATCTCAAGGGCAAGAGGATCGCCACCCCGCAGCTCGGCAACACGCAGGACGTGGCCTTCCTCAACTGGATCTCCGAGAAGGGCTGGAAGGTCGACGCCCAGAGCGGCAAGGGCGACGTCTCCGTGGTCCGCACGGACAACAAGGTCACCCCGAACGCCTACGCCTCCGGTGCCATCGACGGCGCCTGGGTGCCCGAGCCGACGGCGTCCAAGCTGGTCGCCGACGGGGCGAAGGTGCTGCTCGACGAGTCCGACCTGTGGCCCGACAAGAAGTTCGTCATCACGAACATCATCGTGTCGCAGAAGTTCCTCAAGGAGCACCCGGACGTCGTCGAGGCGTTCCTGCGCGGCTCGGTGAAGACCAACGAGTGGATCAACGCCAACCAGGACAAGGCGAAGGCCTCGGCCAACGCCAAGCTGAAGGAGCTCTCGGGCAAGGCACTGGGCGCGAAGGTGATCGACGCCGCGTGGCCGTCCATCCAGTTCACCAACGACCCGCTGGCGGCCACCCTGCAGGCCCAGGCCGACCACGCGGTGAAGGCCGGTCTCCTGGAGAAGCCCGAACTGTCCGGCATCTACGACCTGAAGCCGCTCAACAAGGTCCTGAAGGCCGCGGGTCAGCCCGAGGTCTCCGACGCCGGTCTCGGCGCGAAGTAACAGCCCGCAGCTGATCCCCAGGAGGTGACGACCATGGCCACGACCGCGACGCTCGCCAAGGCCGAGGACCGTGCGGCGGTGACCCATGCCGCCCGCATCGAGCATGTCTCCAAGTCCTTCGGCGGACCCGCCGGCGGGCAGCTCGTCCTCGACGACATCTCGCTCGATGTCGCCCCCGGCGAGTTCGTCACCCTCCTGGGCGCCTCGGGCTGCGGAAAGTCCACGCTGCTCAACCTGGTCGCCGGGCTCGACCGGCCGTCCGCGGGGTCCATCGAGACCCCCGGCGGCCGGCCGGCCCTGATGTTCCAGGAGCACGCCCTCTTCCCGTGGCTCACCGCGGGCAAGAACATCGAACTGGCCCTGCGGCTGCGCGGGGTGCCCAAGGCCGAGCGCCGCGACGAGGCCGAGCGGCTGCTCACCCTCGTCCGGCTCGGCGGCTCGTACGACAAGCGGGTCCACGAGCTGTCCGGCGGCATGCGGCAGCGCGTCGCGCTGGCCCGCGCGCTCGCCCAGGACAGCGACCTGCTCCTGATGGACGAGCCGTTCGCCGCGCTCGACGCCATCACCCGGGACGTGCTGCACGACGAGCTGACCCGGATCTGGCGGGAGACGAAGCTGTCGGTGCTCTTCGTCACGCACAACGTGCGCGAGGCCGTGCGGCTGGCCGAGCGCGTCGTCCTCCTCTCGTCCCGGCCCGGCCGGATCGCGCACGAGTGGACCATCGACATCCCTCAGCCGCGCCGCATCGAGGACTCCGCCGTCGCGGAGCTGTCCCTCGAGATCACCGAGCACCTGCGTGGGGAGATCCGCCGCCATGGCCAGCACTGAAACCACCCTGAAGGAGCAGAAGACCGACGACCTCGCCGGGCTCGAAGCCGGTCTGGACGCCCTCGACAGCGTGCAGATCCGGCGGACCCCGGTCGGCGAGGTGCTGGTCAAGAAGGTGCTCCCGCCGGTCGTCGCCGTCGTGCTCGTCCTGGTGGTGTGGCAGCTCCTGGTGTCCTTCAAGGTCACCGACGAGTACAAGCTTCCGGCGCCGTCCGCCGTGTGGGACAGCCTGACCGTGATGTGGCGGGAGGGGACGCTGTTCAGCGTCCTGTGGACCAGCGTGTCCCGGGCCCTGTACGGCTTCGTCCTGGCGCTCGCGATCGGCACCCCGCTGGGCCTGCTCGTCTCCCGCGTGAAGTTCGTGCGCGCGGCGATCGGCCCGATCCTCGCGGGCCTCCAGTCGCTGCCCTCGGTGGCCTGGGTGGCGCCGGCCGTCCTGTGGCTCGGCCTCAACGACAGCATGATGTACGCGGTGATCCTGCTCGGCGCGGTCCCGTCGATCGCCAACGGCCTCGTCGCCGGCGTCGACCAGGTCCCGCCGCTGTTCCTGCGGGCCGGGCAGACGCTCGGCGCGACGGGCGTCAAGGGCGCCTGGTACATCGTGATGCCGGCCGCGCTCCCCGGCTACCTGGCCGGCCTCAAGCAGGGCTGGGCGTTCTCCTGGCGCTCGCTGATGGCCGCGGAGATCATCGCCTCCTCGCCGGACCTGGGCCTCGGCCTCGGCCAGCTCCTGGAGAACGGCCGCAACAACATCGACATGGCCGGGATCTTCCTGGCGATCATCCTGATCCTGCTCGTCGGCATCGCCATCGACCTGCTCATCTTCAGCCCGCTGGAGCGCGCGGTCCTGCGCCGCCGCGGCCTGCTCGCGAGGGGCTGAACCGGACCGTGAACCGCCCCGTCCTCCTCGTGATCGCCCACGGCAGCCGCGACCCGCGGCACGCGGCGACCGTCCAGGCGCTCGTGCGCCGGGCCGGTGCGCTGCGGCCGGGGCTGCGCGTGGAGACGGCGTTCCTGGACTTCAACCTGCCGTCGGTGCCGGGGGTCCTGGACCGCCTGGCCGCCGACGGGGTACGGGAGGTCGTGGCCCTGCCGCTCCTCCTGACCCGGGCCTTCCACGCGAAGGCCGACATCCCCGCCGTACTGCGCCAGGCCCCTCCGTCCCTGGGCATCCGCCAGGCGGAGGTCCTCGGCCCGTCGCCGCTGCTGATCGCGGCGGTGGAGCGGCGGCTGTACGAGGCGGGCCTCACGCCCGCCGACAAGAGCGCGACCGGGGTCGTCCTGGCCTCGGCGGGCTCCACGGACCCGGAGGCGATCGCGGTGATCGCAGAAACGGCGCGGGAGCTGCGGCGCACCGGTTGGTGCTCCGTGCGGCCCGCGTTCGCCTCCGCATCTCTCCCGCGTACGGAGGACGCCGTCCGGGCCCTGCGCTCGGAGCCGGGCGTCCGGCGGGTGGCGGTCGCCCCGTACGTGATAGCCCCGGGCCGCCTCCCGGACCGCATCGCGGCGGGCGCTGCCGGGGCCGACGTCCTGGCGGACGTCCTCGGCCCCTCCCCCGAACTGGCCCGCCTGCTCCTGGAGCGGTACGACGGGGCCCACGCGGTGGACGGCGCGGTCGCCAGGACGGCTTAGGCCTTCGGGTTCCGGCCGCTGATCGCCAGGGCGCGGTCGAGGGCCGGTGCGTCGTCGGGGACGTCGACGACCGCGGCGAAGCCCTCGTACTGGCGGTACATCTCCGCGTACCGCTCGACCACGCCGAGCAGGAAGACGGCCGTCTCCTCCGGCAGGGTGAAGTCCTGTCCGGTGGAGCGGGCCAGGTCCCAGCCGTGCAGGGCGAGTTCCTCGACGAGCATGGCGGCGATCTCGGGGGCCGGCATGGCGCTGCCGACCATGTCGATCTCCCCCTCCCAGGCCTCCGGCCGCTCCCACGCGGCCAGGGCCCGGTCGAGCTGGGCCGCGTACGCCTCGGCCCAGCCGTCCTCTCCGGCGAAGTCCCGCTGGACGGTCTCCTCGGGGAGCTGGGTGCGCAGGGCCCGGTGTTCGAGGCCGTGCGCGGAGTAGAGGACCAGGTGGTTGGCGAGTTCGCGGACGGTCCAGTCGGTGCAGACGGAGGGTTCCCCGAGCTGCTCGACGGTGACGGCGCGGGCGACGCGGCGCGCCTCGGCGGCGCAGGCGGTGAGGTGGGTGTGCATCTCGTTCATGCTCCCGACGCTACGGGCCGCCCGGCCGCTCCGTCTTGAACTTTCGCGACACCCGGTCGCCGGGCGGCGACCGGGGTCGGTCAGGCGAAGGTGAACGTGAGGTGCCTCACGACCTTGCCGTCCACAATGGTCGTGTCGGAGTGGACCGTGCCGCGGGCCTTGGCGTACCTCCCGGTGCCGCCGGTGATCGCGTTGTCGAACGAAGGGGGCGGGCCCGGGTTGAGGGTGCCGAAGTACATCCCCTGCGCGGTGATCTGGCCGTCCGGGAGGGCGTAGGTCACGATGCACTCCTCCGCTCCACCGGGGTCGCCCTCCACCGCCGCCCGGGTGAGGACGCAGGTGCCGCCGCTCTCGCCGACCACGTTGCCGCCCTCGTCTTTGAGGATCGACCGGACGACGACCCGATCGCCCTGCGCGGCGGGGCCGCCGGGGTTCACGGGGAAGGGGGTCCGCTGCGCGAGCTCGGCGGTGAGGGTGAGGACAGGGGCCCTGCCCTTGGCCTGGGCGGAACCGGCCCCGGTCGCGGCGGAGGTGACGGGGGCGCAGGCGAGGAGGGCGGCGAGCGCGGTGGCCGTGCCGAGGCAGGCTGCTCTGACGGGACGCATGGTGCGGCTCCTGAGGTCGGTGCACAGGGATGGTCGTCCGGACTCGGATGGTCCGGAGACATATGCATAACCTCGGCCCGGCCGTCGCCCGGAGCGTTCGGGCGCGACCCACCGGAAGATCCGACCGGTCGGATCAACCCGTGACGGCTGCCTGGAGTACGGGGCTTCGGCGTCCTGACCTGCCCATACGCCGTACGGTCTAGCTGAAGTCCAGGCCGCCCGTGCGGGTGCGCTTGAGCTCGAAGAGGTCCGGGTGGTTGGCCAGGACGCGGAAGCTGTCGAAGAGTTCGGCGGCGTCCTCGCCGCGCGGGATGGCGCGCAGGACCGGGCCGAACCAGACGGTGCCGTCGACGTGGATCGTCGGGGTGCCGACGTACCCCTCCCCCTCGGACTCCTTGCCCGCGTCGTGGCTGCGGCGGACCAGCTCGTCGTACGACGGGTCGTGCGCGGCGGCCGCGAGTTCGGGGGCGAGCCCGAGCTCGTTGAGCGATTCGGCGATGACGGCGTCGAAGTCCTTCTGCTTCTTCTCGTGGATGCGGGTGCCGTACGCGGTGTAGAGCGGGCGCAGGATCTCCTCGCCGTGCTGTTCGGCGGCGGCGGCGGCAACGCGGACGGGGCCGATGGAGGCGTCGACGAGCTCGCGGTACCAGTCGGGAAGGGTGTTGCCCTCGTTGTGGAAGTACAGGCTCATGACCTTGAAGCGGAGGTCGATGTCCCGGTGGTTCTCGACTTCCAGCATCCAGCGGGAGGTGATCCACGCGAAGGGGCAGGCGGGGTCGAAGTAGAAGTCGACGGTCGGACGGGGCTTGGTCTCGTTGTTCGTCATGACCATGAATCTAGTCGGCAGATGGCCCGGTGCCACGGGCCATTTCCCGGTTGTTCCCCTGGGCCAATCAGGGGTCAGTCCTCGTGTGTCATCTCGACGAGTTTGACCACGGTGTTCCAGTTCCGGCCGGTGGCGACCAGCCCCTTCACGACGGACGGGCGGGAGACCGCGTCGCCCAGCTTGGACTTCCCGAGGCCCTCGGGGGTGTAGAGGTAGAGCACGCGGTCGCCGAGGGCGAAGTCCTCGGGCAGGAAGGCCTCGCGGTCGAGGGAGGCGAAGCGCTCGGGGTCGGCGGGACCGGAGTAGTAGATGGCGTGGAGCTGCTTGCCCTGGAGTTCGGCGGCCGGGAAGGGGCAGTCGGCGGCGACGGCGGCGAGGTAGTCGCCGTCGCGGACGAGGCAGTCGACGCGGAAGCCGAAGCGTTCCTCGACGGCGTCTTCGAGCGCGGCCCGCAACTCCTCCTCTCCCGCGCCGGAATCGGTGGTGAAGACGGCGTTGCCGCTCTGGAGGTAGGTGCGGACGTCCGTGTGCCCGAGCCCTTCGAGGAGGCTCCGGAGCTCCGCCATGGGGACCTTGCGGCGGCCGCTCACGTTGATACCGCGGAGCAGGGCCGCGTACGTCTTCGTCATGGACCTCAATGTATGGCCACCGCGCCTCGTGGGGGGCGGCACGATGGCCGGTTCGAACACTGTCCGATGGCGGGGGCGCGGAGAAGACCCTTCACCCATCTGTGACTTATTCAACAAGGTTTCGTAATGACGAATCCGTCATCTGCGCTGATAGCGGGCGAGGACCCGGTTGCCGTCCTCGACCAGGCGTCTGCGCAGCTCGGCCCGGTCGATGGCGCCGCTGTAGTACTCCTGGAAGGCCGGGGTCGCCACCTTGTCCTTCCACTCGGGATAGCCGCGCACGGACTGCGCGGGCGCGGGCCGCAGGTGCCGCGCCACCGCCGCCCCGGTCGCCCAGCCGTCGCGCGCGGTGTGCAGGGAGGGGTCGGCGAGCGCGGCCGTGCCGGTGGGCAGCATCCAGTCGCCGCGGGCGAGCCGCACCATGTTCGCCGGGCGCAGGAAGAAGTCGAGGAACCGCGCGGCCTCCTTCTTGTGGGGGCTGCCCTCGGCGATCGACAGGGTCTGCGGGGAGACGCCCTGGGCGAGCCCCTCGTCGCCGGCGGGCGCGGGCAGCACGGTCCACTCGAAGCCCTCGGGTGCCTGCTGGGCGATCTGCTGACGGTAGGCGAAGCCGAGGGGGACCATGGCGTACTTGCCGGCGAAGAAGCCGGGGAGGGTGTCGGAGCCGCCGCTGCCGAGCGTGGTGCGCGGGGCGGTCCGGTCGGTGGCGACCTGGTCGTGGACGGTGCCGGGGACGATGCCGTCGGCCTCGGTGAAGTCGACTGTGACCCGGCCGTCGGGGTCCCGGTGGAAGAGCCGCCCGCCCGCGGAGACGCCGAGGTTGAGGCTGACGGAGACGGGTTCCCTGAGGGGCCAGGCGACCGCGTACCGGCCGGGGCCCATGGTGCGGGTGAGGTCCTGGGCGATCTGCCGGAACTCGCTCCAGCTCCAGGGCTTCTCCGGGGTGGGGACGCGGACTCCGGAGGACTCCAGGATCTTCCGGTTGGCGATGAGGACGCGCGGTTCCTGGAGGAAGGGCACGCCGTAGACGCCCTCGCCGAAGGTGGTGGTCTCCCAGCTGCGGGCGGGGATGTCGGCGCGCAGCCGCTCGGGCAGCAGCGGGCGGAGGTCGGCGAGGTGGCCACCGTAGGCGAAGTCGGCCAGGTCGTCGGAGGCGTCGTGGATGATGTCGGGCGCCTCGCCGCCCTCGAAGGAGGTGAGGAGCTGGTCGTGGACGGAGTCCCAGCTGCCCTGGACGTAGTCGACCTGGACGTCGGGGTGGCCGGCGTTCCACTCGTCCACCAGTTGCCGGTTGGCGTCGACGGACTCCTTCTGCCAGGCCAGGGACTGGAATCGGAGCCGTACGACACCGTCGTCGGGACCGTCGTCGCCGGCGGCGCAGCCGGTGAGGAGCAGGGCGAGGGAGGCGACGAGGCCGAGGAGCCGTCTCATGACTTCACCGCCCCGGCGAGCATGCCGCCCGCGATCCGTTTCTGGAGGAGGGCGAAGACGAGGAGGGACGGCAGGGTCGCGAGGAAGGCCGCGGCCGCGAGCGGGCCGAGGTCGGCGACGCCCTCGGCGCCGAGGAAGTGGGTGAGGACGACCGGCAGGGTCTGCTTCTCGGGGGTCTTGAGCAGGACGAGCGCGAAGAAGAACTCGTTCCAGGCGGTGACGAAGGCGAAGAGGGCGGTGGCGACGATGCCCGGGCCGAGCAGCGGGGCGGTGACCGAGACGAGGGTACGGATCCGGCCGGCGCCGTCGACGGCCGCGGCCTCCTCCAGCTCGGCCGGGACGGCCCGTACGTACCCCATGAGCATCCAGAGGGCGAAGGGCAGCGACCAGACCACGTACACCAGGACGAGGCCGGCGACGCTGTTGATCAGGTGCAGGTTCTTGAGGACGAGGAAGAGCGGGATGATCACGAGGACGAAGGGGAAGGCCTGGCTGATCACCACCCAGCCGGTGGCGGCCCCGGCGAGCCGGCCCCGGTGGCGGGCCGTCACATAGGCGAGCGGGGTGGCGACGGCCACCGCGATCACGGCGGCGCAGACGGCGGCGAGCAGGCTGTTCGCGGCGGCCCTGAGCAGCGGCTGCTCGTCGAAGGCCTGCCGGAAGTTGTCGAGGGTGGGGTCCTCCGGGATCCAGGTGGGGTGCAGCGAGGCCAGCTCGGGGGCGGGCTTGAAGGCCGTGGAGAGCAGCCAGAGGAAGGGGAAGGCGAGGAAGACCAGGTACGCGAGGAGGGCCAGGTACTGCCCCGCGCGCGCGGGCCCGCTCGTCCGGAGGGCGCTCACCGGTCCTGGTCCCCTTTCAGACGGCGTACGAGGGAGAGGGCGATGAGCACGGAGACGGCGGCGACCATCACGCAGCCCATGGCGGCGGCGTAGCCGAACTGCCCGTAGCGGAAGGCCTCTTCGTAGGCGAAGAGCATGGGGAGCCGGGTGCGGCCGCCCGGTCCGCCGTTGGTCAGGACGTAGACCAGGGCGAAGGAGTTGAAGTTCCAGATGAGGTTGAGGGCGGTGATGGCGAGGGCCACGGGCCGGAGCGCGGGCCAGGTGACGGTGCGGAAGCGGCGCCAGGCGCCGGCGCCGTCGAGGGCGGCGGCCTCGTGGAGTTCGCGCGGGGTGTTCTGGAGTCCGGCGAGCAGGGCGACGGTGGTCTGCGGCATGCCGGCCCAGACGCCGACGACGATGACGGCGGGCAGGGCGGTGGCGAGCCCGGAGAGCCAGTCGCGGCCCTCGCCGAGGCCCAGGTTCCGGAGGGTCTCGTTGAGGATGCCGGCGTCGGGGTTGTAGACGAGCCGCCACATGATGCCGACGACGACCTCGGGCATCGCCCAGGGGACGATGGCGAGGGCCCGGGCAAGCCAGCGAAGGCGGAGGTCCTGGTTCAGCAGCAGGGCCAGGCCGAGGGCGAGCAGGAACTGCGGGACGGTGACCCCGGCGGCCCAGACCAGGCCGATGCGGAAGGACTCCCAGAAGAGGGTGTCGTGCAGCAGGTCCTGGAAGTTGAGGGCGCCCACCCAGCGGGTGGCCTGGACGCGGCCGGACTGGGCGTCGGTGAAGGCGAGCGCGATGCCGTAGAGGAGCGGGCCCACGCTGAGGACGAGGATCGGCAGGAGGGCCGGGAGCACCAGGAACCAGGCGCCGGGATCGGGGCCGCGCGGTCGTGCCCCGGGGGCGGCGGCGCGCGGTGCGCGCGCCCTGCCGGGCCGCTTCGTCGCGGTCACGGAGCTCACGATCGGACCCCCGTCTGTTGTCTGGTGACGCCGTCGTGGGAACCCCGTCATGGTGCTGACGGCCCGTCGGCCCGTCAAGGCGACCGGCGCGGTGAGCTGCGCGGATGCGAGACTTTGGCGCAAACACACAGGTGAGGGAGAGGTCGATGGACGAGGCGCGGGCACGGGAGATCCTGGCCGGGGCGGAGCTGCCGGTCGCGGAGGCGCGGCTGCTCGCGCTCGGCGAGAACGCGGTCTTCGCGGTGGGCGATCTGGTGGTGAAGGTCGGCCGGGACGCGGAGCTGTTCGCGCGGGCCGAGCGGGAGCTCGCGCTGGCGGCCTGGCTGGAATCGGCCGGTGTCCCGGCGGTCCGGGCCGCCGAGGAGAAGCCGCGGCTCGTGGACGGGCATCCGGTCACCCTGTGGCACCGGCTGCCGGACGCGGTACGGGCGACGGAGCCCCGCGATCTGGCCCCGCTGCTCCGGGCCGTGCACGCGCTGCCGGAGCCGGCGGGGTTCGCGCTCCCCCGGCGTGAGCTGCTCGGCGGGGTCGAGCGGTGGCTGCGGCTCGCGGGGGACGCGATCGACCCGGCGGACGCGGCGTTCCTGCGGGAACGGCGCGACTCCTTCGCCCCGGCGGCGGCCTCGCTCACCCCGCACCTGGCCCCGGGACCCATCCACGGTGACGCCCTCCCCCGGAACGTCCACGTCGGCCCCGAGGGCCCGGTCCTGGTGGACCTGGAGACCTTCTCCTCGGACCTGCGCGAGCACGACCTGGTGGTCCTCGCGCTCTCCCGGGACCGGTACGGCCTGGACCCGGCGGCGTACGAGGCCTTCACCGAGGCGTACGGCTGGGACGTCCGGGAGTGGGAGGGGTGCGCGGTGCTGCGCGGGGCACGGGAGACCGCGAGCTGCGCGTGGGTGGCGCAGCACGCACCGTCGAACCCGAAGGCGCTCGCCGAGTTCGAGCGGCGGGTGGCCTCGCTGCGGGACGGCGACCCCGAGGTGCGCTGGTACCCGTTCTGACATCATGTTCCCGTCGAACCGGCCGGTAACGAACGGGGTGTTGAGATGCGTGTCGAACTGTCCGAGGTGACCCTCGACGTCGAGGTGAGCGGGGAGGGACCGGCCGTGCTGCTCGTGCACGGCTTCCCCGACAGCCACCACCTGTGGCGGCACCAGGTCGCGGCGCTGAACGCGGCCGGCTTCACGACCGTGGCCCCGACCCTGCGGGGCTTCGGCGCCTCGGAGCGTCCGGAGGGCGGCGTGGAGGCGTACCACCCGGGCAAGCACGTCGGCGACCTGGTCGAGCTGCTCGCCCGGCTGGAACTGGACCGGGTCCACCTGGTGGGCCACGACTGGGGTTCGGGCATCGCCCAGGGCCTGACCCAGTTCTTCCCCGACCGGGTGCGGAGCCTGAGCATCCTGTCCGTGGGGCATCTGGCGTCGATCCGGGCTGCGGGCTGGGAGCAGAAGCAGCGCTCCTGGTACATGCTGCTGTTCCAGCTGGCCGGGCTCGCCGAGGACTGGCTGGCGCGGGACGACTTCGCGGGGATGCGGGACATGCTGGGCGAGCACCCGGACGCGGAGGCCGTGATCGAGGGGCTGCGGGCGCCTGGCGCGCTGACGGCCGCGCTGAACGTCTACCGCGCCGGCATCCCGGCGGAGGTCCAGTTCGGCCCCGAGGCGCCGGCGGTGCCGCTGCCGGAGTCCGTGCCGGTGATGGGCGTGTGGTCGACCGGCGACCGGTTCCTCACCGAGCGGTCGATGTCCGGGACGGCCGAGTTCGTGAACGGCCCCTGGCGCTACGAGCGCGTCGAGGACGCCGGCCACTGGCTCCAGCTGGACCAGCCGGAGAAGGTCAACGAGCTGCTGCTGTCCTTCCTCAAGGAGAACTCCTGACGGGCCGGTTCCGGTCGATCGCCCCTGATCCCGGCTGACCGGTTCCGTCGGCGGTCGACGGATGGTGATCGTTTCCATGGGCGGGGCTCGGCGGAGGGCGCGTTCAAACGCTCCTGGAGAGTGAGTCCGGCGCGGTCCGACGGGACCGGGGGCGGTGTCCATTTTCCACGCTTCCGCTCCTTCTGGGCTGGAACGATGCCGACCGTCTCCGCCGCGCGGGCCGGGAGGGCCGGGAACCGGCGGGGACGTCCCGGTACCCGGCGCCGACCGGCTGGTCGGCCACAGTGAAGAGGACCGCTTCGTGAGCAACCCTCAGGACGACAACGAGATCACCGCGGTCACCGCCGCCGAGGTGGCCCGGATCGCCGACCAGGGCGTCTACGCCTCCGCCACCGAGCTCGACCCGGCCACCGTCCATCTGGCCGAGGCCCTGCTCGCCACGCTGGACGGCTCGGCCGAGAGCACCTTGCTCCCGCCCGAGCTCCAGCAGCTGACGGAGCAGGTGAAGGCCAGGGCTACCCTCGACCGCCTCACGATCACGGCGGACGACGGGGTGCGCCTTTCGGCGTTCACGATCAAGCTCAACGGCGACGAGCCCCGCCCGGTGGTGATCGTGCCGGCGGGCTGGACGCCGCTCGGCTGGGCGCTCTTCGTGTACACGTACCTCCAGCTGGCCGTGCGCGGCTATCACGTCCTCGCGTACACCCCGCGCGGCATCGGGCAGACGTTCCCCCTGCCGGGCGGCGGTTACGTCGACGCGTTCTTCACCTCCGGCGGCACGATCGACGTCGCCGGCCCGAACGACTGGCGCGACGGCTCCACCGTCATCGACTACGCGCAGCGGCACTTCAACCCGAGCAAGATCGCGTTCCTCGGTGAGTCGTACGGGTCCGGCATCAGCCAGCTCGTCGCGGCGCACGACCCGGCCGCCCGCGTCGACGCGGTCGTGGCCCTGAGCACCTGGGGCAACCTCGCCACCAGCCTCTACGACAACGGCACCCGGCACCTGAAGGCCGTGGAAGCCCTGGTCAATCTCACCGGCGGCCCCAAGGAGCGGAAGTTCGACGCCCCCACCCTGAAGCTCCTGGAGGACTTCGAGGCCGGAACGAACATGAAGGAGGTGGTGGACTGGGCCACGGAGCGCGCGCCGGCCCATTACCTCGCCGAAACCAACGCCCGGAACGTCCCCACCTTCTTCTCCAACACCTGGCACGAGACGCTGTTCCCGGTCAACCAGGTCGTCGAGCACTTCGAGCGGCTGACCGTGCCCAAGCATCTGAACCTGTGGATCGGCGACCACGCCGCTCCGGAGGGCGCCGGGCTCACCATCCCGTTCAGCGGGCCGAACCTCCCCGTCGAGGAGGCCTTCGCCTGGCTCGACCACCATGTGCTCGGCGCCGCCAACGGCGTGCCCGAGTGGCCTGCGGTCAACAGCCAGATCATGTTCACGTACAAGACGCGGACCGACCCGGAGACCGGGAAGACCGTCATCACCGAGCCCGCCGTCCGCGAGCCCAAGTCCTCCTGGGCGGAGGTCACCACCTCCACCGAGTCCTGGTATCTGACCGCCGTCGGCTCCGACAGCCGTGACGGCGGCCTCGCCGGGGAGGTGGAGACCGGCTGGAAGCGGGAGTTCACCGCAGGCCGGCTCACGGACGCCACCGCGGTCGACGCCCTCATCGAAACCGGCCAGGCCGAGTGGCAGGGCACCCCGAAGACCTACCCCACGGACACGTTCGACCGCCGGCACCTCGCCGTCTGGACCAGCGCCCCGCTCGACGCCGGCACGAACGGGACCGCCCGCCGCATCCGGGGCGTTCCCGAGCTCACGCTCGGAGTCCGCAGCAGCGCCGCCTCGGCGACGCTCGTGGCCTACCTCTTCGACGTCAGCGCCGACGACACGGCGCGCATCATCACCCACGAGCCCCTCACGCTGACTGACCTGACGCCCGGCGAGGAGCACACGGCCACCTGGAAGCTCCAGGCAGCGGGCTACGACGTGGCCGCGGGCCACCGCCTCATGCTCGTGGTGAACAGCAAGGACCAGCTCTACTCCGACGCCCTCACCGACGCCGGGGCCGACAGCGGCACGACCACGCTCACGTCCGTCGACGGCGAGGCGGCCCACCTGAAGCTGCCGCTGGGCTGATACGGCCGATGCACCCGGGCGGGTCAGACCGCCGCCGCGACCGTCTCGCGCAAGGGCCACGTGGAGTCGACGACCGCCTCCGCGTCGCCCTTGCGGCGCAGGAAGGCCTGGAAGTCCTCGGCCCAGGCGCGGTACCAGCCGATCTGGCGCTCGTGCAGCGCGGCCGGGTCGAGGGCGGCGACCTGCGGGTGCCGCTCGGCTATCGCGACGGCGACCCGGACGGCGGCGAGCGCGTCGGCCGCGGCCTGGTGGGCGGCCTCCAGGACCACGCCGTACTCCCCGCAGACCGCCTCCAGGGTGCGCTTGCCGCGCCGGTAGCGGTCGACGGCCCGGTCGATGGTGTACGGGTCGACGACCGGTCCGATCGCCGCCCCACCGAGCCGCTCCTCCAGGGAGGGCAGCCCGTGGCGGCGCAGCTCGGCGGCGAGGAGCGTGAGGTCGAAGGAGGCGTTGTACGCGACGACGGGCACGCCCTGCTTCCAGTAGCCGGTCAGGGTCTCGGCGATCTCGTCGGCGACCTCCCGCACCGGCCGGCCCTCGGCGGCCGCGCGCTCGGTGCTGATGCCGTGGATCGCGGAGGCCTGCTCCGGGATGCGGATGCCCGGGTCGGCGAGCCAGTCGCGCTGCCGGGACACCCGGCCGCCGTGGTAGCCGACGATCGAGGCCGTGACGATCCGGGCCTCCAGCGGATCGGTGCCGGTCGTCTCCAGGTCGAAGCCGACCAGCGGTTCCGCGTGCCAAGCCATCGGGTCCTCCTTACGTGATCTCCCCCGTGGTGCTGAACACCCTCGCACGCACCACTGACAACGCCCCCCGCCGCCCCGGGCGAGAGGTCAGGAGACGGGCCGGGAGTCGAGCCAGACCGACTCGAATTCCTCCCGATATGTCTCGAAAAGTCCGTGATCTCCGTCACGGGCGGACTGCCCGTGCCGGACGACGTTCCGGCCGCCGCCGCGCAGGACGAGGACCGGGGCCTCCATGCCCCGGGCCCGGCGCAGATAGGACTGGACGACGCCGACCCCGTCCGGTCCGTCGCCGTCCACCAGGTAGGCGGTGAAGCGGGGGGTCTCGTCGAAGACGTGGATCTGGAAGGCCCCCGGGTCGCGCAGCTTCGAGCGGACCCGGCGCATGTGCAGGATGTTCATCTCGACCGAGCGGCTGAGCTCGCCCTTCTTCAGGCCGAGTTCGCGCTCGCGGCGCTTGACGGCGCTGCTCGCGGGGTTGAGGAAGAGGAGCCGGGTCCGGCAGCCGGACTCGGCGAGGCGGACCATGCGGCGGCCGGAGAAGTTCTGCACGAGCAGGTTCAGGCCTATGCCGGTGGCGTCGAGACGCCGCGCCCCGCCGAAGAGGTCCTCGGCGGGCAGCTGTCGCTGGAGCCGGACGCGGTCGGGATGGACGGAGACGACGTCCGCGTACCGGTCGCCGACGAGGTCCTCGACCGCGTCCACGGGCAGCCGGTCGGCGGACGGCACCGCGGCGCCGCTGCCGAGGATCTCCAGGATCCGGGCGGAGGCCCGCTCGGACTGGGCGAGGACGGTCAGCGAGAGGGCCCGGTTGCGGGAGACCACGTTCCGCGTGACCTCCAGCTCGTCGAGGGCGAGTTCGACCTCGCGCCGGTCGTCGAAGTAGGGCTCGAAGCACGGCCAGTGCTGCACCATCAGCTCCCGCAGCTGCGGCAGCGTGAGGAAGCTCAGCACGTTGTCGTCGGCCGGGTCGAGGAGGTAGCCCTTGCGCCGGGAGACCTCGCGGACGGCGACCGCCCGCTGGACCCACTCCTGGCCGGCCGGTCCGGCCGCGGCCACCACCCACTCCTCGCCGTGCACCGGTTCGTACACGGGCCGCAGGACGGCGGCGACCACGGCCCGCAGCCGCTGTTCGACGAGGTTCAGCCAGATGTAGGCGCGGCCGGCGCGCTGGGCCCGGGTGCGGACCTCGCTCCAGGCCTCGGCGCCCCAGTCGAGCTCCGCCCCGATCTCCACCGGCCGTCCGACGGTGACCGTGCCGGGCGGCACGACCGTCCCCGGCGGCAGGACCACGCCCGGAGGGACGGCCGCGCCCGGCGGCGCGGCCGCACCGGGCGGCGCCTCTGCGGGGTCGGCCGGGCCCCCCTCGTGACCCGCGTCACCTGGGGGCAGCTCCAGACCTCCCGAGCTCACCCGCGCACCGCCTTCTGCTCCCGGACACCCGTTCCGGCGGACAGGATGACCATGTGACAACGATCAAGGAAGGGTACTCCGCGAGCGGGAGGCGGTGCAGCAGGATCGTCAGGCTGCTTCCTCAACTCCCCAGATCCGGCTGCCCGTTCTGGGAGGCGAGATCGGCCGGAGTGAGCGGATTCATAGCGGTTACGTCCCTGGGCACGAGCTGGAAGCCCTGCCAGTGGACCGGCATCGGCTGCTGGTCCTCGTCCCGGGCGATGTGGTGGAACCCGATGTTGACCCACACGGACGGGTTGGTCAGGGTCTCGCCGTTGACCCACTTGTCGACGCTGTCACCGGCGCCCGCCGCGCAGTCGCCGGTGTTGTTGCTGGCGAACTTCTCGCAGGCGCGCGCCTGGGTGAAGTAGACGTCGTGCTTGGTGAAGGGCCGGCCGGCGTGGGTGTCGGTGTGGCCGGGCACGATCTCGTACGAGCGGGCGTGGCCGTCGGCGTTCTTGCCGGTATCGCTGACCACCCGCCACCAGCGCATGTTCTTCGCGTCGCCCGCGAGTTCCTTGGTGACGGTCGTGCGCGTCGTCTTCACCTTGGGTCCGCCGCCGGAGGCCGGGGCCGCGGTGACGGTGGAGTCGAACTGCTCGATCCGGCCCTTGGTGGAGCCGTCGAGGCCGAAGTCGAGCTTCCAGAAGACGTTGTGGGCGTGGCTGGTGGCATAGCCGCGGGCGCCCTTGCCGAGGGGCCAGCCGCGTCCGTCGGTGGCGTTGTAGTCGACGGGCGAGAGGCTGCCGGTGGCCCCGACGTTGGCGCCGATGGTGCCGTCGGCGGTGAAGCGCCACTCGGTGATGTACTCGTACCAGCCGACCTTGTTGACGGTGTAGACGAGCAGGTCCTTGGCCTGCGCCGCCCAGACCTTGGAGCCGTTGTCGCTGGCCATGCGGTACGCGTGCCCGCGCGCCCGCGTGGTGGTGCACAGGCCCTTGACGTCGCCGACCTCGGCCACCTTGATCGTGGTGAGGGTGCCGCCGGGGCACTCGGCCGGCTTGAGGTTCTGCAGGCCCCAGCCGAAACCGGCGCCGGTGAGGTCGTCGTACTCGGCGCCGCCGTCGTCGTACGGCACGTGGATCTGGGCGAGCCGGGCGCTGTTGAGGACGCGGATGGGCGCGGCGGCGCCGGGCGGCTGGTAGGTGACCCGGTCGAGCGTGAGCCCGGCGTCGGTGTCGTAGCGCCAGCACATGCGCCAGGTGGTGCCGCCGTCGAGCTTCTGCGTGATGCGGTACGCGGCCGAGCAGTCGGGCGTCGCGGCGGCGGGCCTCGCGCCCGCCGTCGGGGGCGGCGGGTTCGGGACGGCGACGGCGCCGGTCGCGGGTCCGGCGGCGGCCGTGGCGGTGCCGAGCAGGGCGGCTGCGGTCAGGACGGCGCCCCGCTTGCGGGTGCGCCGGTTCTGGTTGCGCGTGGTGGACATGGGGACGTACTCCCTCGTACGTGTCGTGAGGCTGTGGAGTGGCCGGGCCGGTGGTCAGCCGACGCGGGTGACGGTCCTCGCGGAGAGGTCGACGATCAGGTTCCGGGTGTCGATCCAGGCCCCGTTGAGGACCTTGGTGACGAGCCGGACGCACCGGTGCTCCCCGCAACGGGCGAGCTGCGCGGGCACGTTGGCCTCGCGGTAGGTGCGGTAGACGTCGCCGTTGAACCACAGCTGCTTACTGGAGGTCAGCTCCTTGCCGGTGGCGTCCTTGTAGTCCTCCTTGACGCCCTTGCCGAGCGGGCTCGCGAGGATCAGCTCCACGGCCTCGCGCAGCTCCTCGGGGTGGGCGGAGGGCTGGACCCCGCGCTGCGCCCCGGACTTCTCGACCTTGCCGGTGTCGAGGTTGACGGTCTTGGTGACGAGCTCGTCGCGCGCGTAGTCGTAGAGCCGGACCTCGGCGCGGCGGGACGCGTCGCCCGGCACCGGGTCGGCGAGCACGGTGCCGAGGCGCTGCGGACCCCGGCCGCCCGTGACGTCCTGCTGGGCGGAGGCGGCGGGCGGGGTCAGCGCCAGCGCCTCGGCGCGGGAGAGCTCGTCGTCGGTGAGCGGATCGCTGCCGACGCCCTTCTTCCCCTCGGCCGGCGGCGGGACCACGGTGGCGGGCGGCGGCGCGGAGCCGGCCCGCCCCTGCCCCCCGGCCCCTCCGTCCGTACCGTCCGCTCCGGCCCCTGCGGAGGCACCCGCGGACGCACCCGCCGCAGCCGTGCCGCGGCCCCCCGGCGTGTCGCTCGCCCCTGCCGAACCTGGCAGGGTGATCGCGACCGCGACGGCGGTTCCCGTCACCGCCATGGCCGCTCCGGCCACCACCTTCCCCAGGTGGCGGCGTGCTATTTCGTACACACTTCCCCCTCTATCCCCCTCTTGGTCCTGCGGTCACCCGGTAGGACGGGGTGAAGTCCTAGGAGGTTGCGCCTCTTTCGGGCAGGATCTGGCCGAAGAACAAGGATGAAACCCGGACAGAAGAGGAAGAGTCATATCCATGCAGGTCTGGCCGGGACAGGCGTACCCCCTGGGCGCCACCTACGACGGAGCGGGCACCAACTTCGCGGTCTTCTCGGAGGCCGCCCACAGGATCGAGCTGTGTCTGCTGCACGACGACGGTTCGGAGACGGCGGTGGAGCTGCGCGAGACCGACGCGTTCGTGCGGCACGCCTATCTGCCGGGCGTGATGCCCGGTCAGCGGTACGGGTTCCGGGTGCACGGCCCGTACGCGCCGGAGCGCGGCCTGCGCTGCAACGCGGCGAAGCTGCTGCTCGACCCGTACGCGCGCGCGGTGTCGGGGCAGGTGAAGTGGGGCGAGGCGGTGTACGGCTACCCGTTCGGGCGGCCGGACGCGCGCAACGACCTCGACTCGGGCCCGCACACGATGACCTCGGTCGTGGTCAATCCGTACTTCGACTGGGGCGACGACCGGCGCCCGCGCACCGAGTACCACCACACGGTGATCTACGAGGCCCATGTGAAGGGCCTGACGATGCTGCACCCGGACCTTCCGGAGGAGCTGCGCGGGACGTACGCGGGGCTCGCGCACCCCTCGGTCATCGGCCATCTGAAGGAACTGGGCGTCACGGCCCTCGAACTGATGCCCGTTCACCAGTTCGTGAACGACCACCGGCTCGTGGACGCGGGTCTCTCCAACTACTGGGGCTACAACACGATCGGCTTCTTCGCCCCGCACAACGCCTACGCCTCCTGGGGCGACCGGGGCCAGCAGGTCCTGGAGTTCAAGTCGGCGGTCCGGGCGCTGCACCAGGCGGGCATCGAGGTCATCCTCGACGTGGTCTACAACCACACCGCCGAGGGCAACCACCTGGGCCCGACGCTCTCCTTCCGGGGCCTGGACAACCCCTCGTACTACCGGCTGTCGAACGACCGCCGGTACTACACGGACACCACCGGCACCGGGAACTCGCTGCTCATGCGCTCCCCGCACGTGCTCCAGCTGATCATGGACAGCCTGCGGTACTGGGTGACCGAGATGCACGTGGACGGTTTCCGCTTCGACCTGGCGGCCACCCTGGCCCGCCAGTTCCACGAGGTGGACCGGCTGTCCTCGTTCTTCGACCTGGTCCAGCAGGACCCGGTGGTCAGCCAGGTGAAGCTGATCGCCGAGCCGTGGGACGTGGGCGAGGGCGGCTACCAGGTGGGGAACTTCCCGCCGCTGTGGACCGAGTGGAACGGCAAGTACCGGGACTGCGTGCGGGACCTGTGGCGGGGCGAGCCGCGCACGCTCGCCGAGTTCGCCTCCCGGCTGACCGGCTCCTCCGACCTGTACCAGGACGACGGCCGGCGCCCGCTCGCCTCGGTCAACTTCGTGACCTGCCACGACGGTTTCACCCTGCGCGACCTCGTCTCGTACAACGACAAGCACAACGAGGCGAACGGCGAGGGCAACCGGGACGGCGAGGGCTACAACCGCTCCTGGAACTGCGGGGCGGAGGGCGAGACCGAGGACGTCGGGATCGCCGAGCTGCGCGCCCGCCAGATGCGCAACTTCCTCGCCACGCTGATGCTCTCGCAGGGCGTGCCGATGCTCAGCCACGGCGACGAGTTCGGGCGGACGCAGGGCGGCAACAACAACGCGTACTGCCAGGACAACGAGGTCTCCTGGGTGCGCTGGCCGAAGGAGGACAGCGAGACGGAGGCGACGCTCCTGCGGTTCACGCGCGCGATGGTCCGGCTTCGCCGTGACCACCCGGTCTTCCGGCGCCGCCGCTTCTTCCACGGCAGGCCGGTGGAGGGCACGCACGACGAACTGACGGACATCGCCTGGTTCACGCCCGAGGGCGAGGAGATGACCTCCCGCGACTGGCAGGCGGCGCACGCCCAGGCGCTGACCGTCTTCCTCAACGGCAACGCCATCTCGGAGCCGGGCACCCAGGGCGAGCGGATCGCCGACGACTCCTTCCTGCTGATGTTCAACGCCTCGTCGAAGAACCTGGAGTTCGCGGTCCCGGACAGCCACGGGCGCTGCTGGCGGATGGTGGTGGACACCTCGGACCCGGAGGGCATGCCACCGCAGGAGGGCCCGGAGATCGAGGCCGGCGAGCGGGTGACGCTCGCACCGCTCAGCCTGACGGTGCTGCGGAGGCCTGCCTGAGTTCTTCCCGTACGGGGTCAGGCCGCCGGCGTGAGTTCCTCCCGTACGGGAGACGCGACCCTGACCGTCCAGGACAGCACCGCGCAGGCCACGGCCGCTCCCACCGCCACCGCGAAGGCGGCGGGGGCGCCGTGGCCCTCGGCGAGCCGGCCCGAGACGGCGAGGGCGAGGGCCTGGCCGCCGACGATCCCGCTGGTGAGGAAGGCCATCGACTCGGCGAGCCGGGCGGCCGGCACGGTCCGCTCGGTGAGTCCGAAGACGGTGATCAGGTGCGGGGCGTAGGCGGCGCCGAGCACGACGACGACCGCGTACAGCGCGCCCAGGGAGTCGACCAGGAGCAGCGGCGCGGAGAGGACGACGAGTCCGGCGGTGGCGGCGCGCCAGCGGGTCGTGAGCCCGATGCGGGCCGGCACGGCGGCCATGGAGAGGCCGACGGCGGCGCTCATGACGCCCATCGCCGCGTACACGAGCCCGGCCTGGGCGGGCGCGCCCAGCTGCTCGGTGAGGGCGGTGATCCCGGCCTGCGAGGCGCCGAACATGGCTCCCTGGAGGACCATCGTGCCGCGCAGGGCGTACGCGGATCCGGGCAGCCGCGTCCGTTCGGCGGCACTCGTACGGGTGGTCACGACGGGCGCGAGGGCGCGGGCCGTCGGGTGGAGCGCGAAGGCCGTCCCGCAGACGGCGAGCAGGAGCGCTGCCAGGACGAGTGCCGCGGCCGGGTGGGCGAAGGCCGCGGCGAGGCCGACGAGGGCCGGGCCGAGGACGAAGGAGACCTCGTCGAGGGTGCCCTCGAAGGAGAGCACCGCGCCGACGGTCCGGTCGTCCGCGCCGGAGCGGCGGGCGAGGGCCACGGAGCGGGTCCG
Organism: Streptomyces nymphaeiformis; assembly: GCF_014203895.1. Classification (GTDB taxonomy): domain Bacteria; phylum Actinomycetota; class Actinomycetes; order Streptomycetales; family Streptomycetaceae; genus Streptomyces; species Streptomyces nymphaeiformis. Next base: position 82,424 of record NZ_JACHJY010000009.1, read on the forward strand.
GGCGAGCGGTCCGACCTGCGGGACGGTGGCCCCGGCGAGCGCGCCGAGCGCCACGAGCGCGCCGGTGGGCGCGTCGGCGAGGGCGGCGAGGACCAGGGCGGTGACGGCGACCGCGTTGGCGAGGGAGGCCGCGAGGACGATCCCGCGCTGGCCGTGCCGGTCGGCGAGCCGGCCGATGAGGGGTCCGGCGACGGTCTGTCCGGCGGCGAGCGCGCCGCCCGTGAGGCCCGCGGTGGCGAGCGAGCCGCTCGTCTCGGCGACCAGGAGCAGGCTGCCGAGCTGGCACATGGCGGTGGGCAGCCGGCCGAGGAAGGAGACGACCGGCAGGGCCGGTCCGAGCAGGGACAGCGTGTCGCGATACATCCGAAGCATCACGCGAACGTAACGCGATGCACTCGAACGGGTGCATGGGGCGATGACACAGAAGCCCTCCGACGGGGTACGTACGTTCGCATGACGCCCATTCCACCCACCTCGACCTACCGGCTGCAGCTCCAGCCGGAGTTCCCGTTCGCGGCCGCCGAGCGCGCCGTGCCGTACCTGGCCGGTCTCGGGGTCTCGCACCTGCACCTCTCCCCCGTCCTGGAGGCGGTGCCCGGCTCGGCCCACGGCTACGACGTCACCGACCACCGGTCCGTACGGGGCGAGCTGGGCGGCGAGGAGGGGCTGCGGGCCCTGGCGGCCACCGCGCGGGCGCACGGCCTCGGGCTCGTCGTGGACCTGGTGCCCAACCACATGGCAGCCTCCCCGCGCCACAACCACGCGCTGCGCGCCGTGCTCCGCGAGGGCCCGGACTCGCCGTACGCCCGCTGGTTCGACATCGACTGGCGGGCCGGGGACGGCCGGGTGCTGCTCCCCGTGCTGCCCGCGCGGCTCCCGGAGGTGCGGGACCGGTTCCGGGTCTCCGGCGGGTCCCTGCACCTGGACGGCCAGGAGTTCCCGCTCCGCGCGGGCACCGAGGGGCTGCCGCTCGACGAGCTGCTCGACGCCCAGTGGTACCGGCTCGGCTGGTGGCGGCTGGCCCGCACCGAGCTGGACTACCGCCGCTTCTTCACGATCTCGGACCTGATCGGGGTGCGGGTGGAGGACCCCGAGGTGTTCGCGGCGAGCCACGCGAAGATCGTGGAGCTGGTCGCGGACGGGGTGGTCGAGGGGCTGCGCATCGACCATCCGGACGGGCTCGCCGACCCGCAGGGCTATCTGGAGGACCTGGCGGCGGCGACCGGCGGGCGCTGCTGGACGGTCGTCGAGAAGATCCTCACGGGCCGGGAGACGCTGCCGGCCGGCTGGCCGGTGGCGGGCACCACCGGGTACGACGCGCTCCGGCAGCTCGACGGCGTCTTCACCGACCCGGTGGGTGCCGACGAACTCGCCGACCTCTACCGGGAGTCCGTCGGGAAGGCCGCGGACCGCGGCGGGCACTGGGAGGCGACCGCGCGCCGCGCCGCGTACGAGGTGGTCGGCCATGACCTGGCCGCCGAGACGGCCGCGCTGACCCGGATCGCCGGCCGGATCTGCGCCGCCGACCCCGCGCTGCGGGACCACGCCCCCTGGGCGCTGCGCACCGCGATCCGGGAGCTGCTCGTGCGGGTCCCCGTCTACCGCCCCTACCGGACCGGCGGCGAGGAGGTGCTGACCCCGGAGGCGGCGCGCGGCGCGAAGGCCGCGTTCGCGGTGCCGGAGGAGGCGGCGGCGGTCGACCTCGTACGGGACCTGGCGCTCGGGGCGCGCGGCGACGGGCCCGAACACCGGGCGTTCCGGGCGCGGTTCGCGCAGACCTCGTCCGCGCTGCGGGCCAAGTCCGTGGAGGACACCGCCTTCTACCGGTACGCGCCGCTGCTCTCGGCGAACGAGGTCGGCGGCGACGCCGGACGCCCCGCGGTGCCGGTGGACGAGTTCCACGCGTACTGCCTGCGGATCGCCCGGGACTGGCCGGACACCGGCACCGTGCTCTCCACGCACGACACCAAGCGCAGCGCGGACGTCCGGGCGGCGATCGCGGTGCTCTCGCAGTGCCCGGAGGTGTGGGCGGACCTCCTCGCGGAGGTCGCCGGGGTGCCCGCGCCCGACGCGCACGTGGCGTGGACGGCCTGGCAGACGGCCTTCGGCTTCGGCACCCCGGACCCGGACCGGCTGGTGCCCGCGATCCTCAAGTCCGTGCGGGAGGCGGGGCTGCGGACCAGCTGGACCGAGCCGGACGCCGCGTACGAGCGGGCGGTGGCGGAGTTCGCGGCGGCCGGGCCCGGCCGGATCCCGCTCCGGGCGGCCTCGGAGGCGGCCTTCGCCCTGGAGCCGCACATCCGGGCGCACGCGCTGGGCGCCGCGCTCGCGCAGCTGACGATGCCGGGGGTGCCGGAGCTGTACCAGAACACGGAGCGGGAGTACCGGGCGCTCGTCGACCCGGACAACCGGGCGCCGTTCGCGGTCGGCCCGGAGGACGAGCGGACCGCGCTCGTCCGGGCGGCGCTGCGGCTGCGGCGGGCGCACCCGGAGGCCTTCGGGGCGGCCGGCACGTACGTCCCGCTGCCGGCGGAGGGCCCGGCGGCCGCGCACTGTCTGGCCTTCGCCCGCTCCGGCCGGGTGGTCACGGCGGTGACCCGGCTCTCGCTGCGGCTCGCGCAGGCGGGCGGCTGGCAGGACACGGAGCTGGTGCTGCCGGAGGGGCGCTGGGCCGACGCGCTCGACGGCGTACGGGAGTTCACGGGCGGACCGGCGACGGAGGTGAAGCTGGCGGAGCTGTTCGCGGAGCGGCCGGTGGCGCTGCTCGCCCGGGTGGAGTGAACCGGAGGGGGTGTTGATGCCACGGCCATGACAAGCTGATGATCATGACGAAAGATCAGACCGGCCGGATCATCGGCGCCGCGTTCGGACTCGTGTTCATCCAGGCCAACGCAGCCACCCTGCCGACGGCGGTCGCCGTGCCGCTGCGCCTGCTGTCCCTCGCCGCGTTCCTCTGGGTGGCCGTCCTCGGGCGGCGCGGCCGGGCGGCGGCCCCACGGGCCGGCACGCCCTCCGGCACCCGCTTCGGCCGGCGCTACTGGTACGTGGTGGCGGCCGAGGTCGCCGGGCTCGCGGCCGGCCTCCTGGTGATCGCCCAGGTGCTGCACGCCCCGCAGGCGTCCGTGGGCTGGATCGCCTTCGTCGTCGGCGTGCACTTCTCCGGCCTCGCGGTCGCCTGGCGCAGGCCCGCGCTCCATGTGCTGGGAGCGTCGATCGCGACCTGCGGCACGGCGGGCCTGGTCCTCGCGGGGCTCGACGCCCCGGTCGCCGCGATCCGGGCCGTCGCCGGAGTCCTCCCCGGCGCCCTGCTGCTCGCCTCGGTGCTGCGGCCGGGCCGTACGAGCCCGGCCGCAGCGGCGTCCGAGGTCAGGAGCGGGACGCCTTCGTGACCCAGCACTCGGTGTACTCGGAGGCGTCACCGGTCCCCGGGTACGGGGTGGTCATGTCGACGCTCTCGGAGGCGCCCGCCGCGACGGCGATGGCGGTCGTCCGCACGGTGGCCGGGACGACGCCGGAGCCCGTCTCGCCGTTGAACTTCATCGTGACGTCGTAGTCGTAGTCGAGAAGGTTGTCGTTCTTGATGGTGACCTTGGCGACGAGGTTCTTCTTCGCCGGGTCGTACTTGCACGCGTCGATGGTGATGTCGCGGATGGCCTTGTCGGCGCTGCCGGTGCTGCCGGAGACGGAACCGGTGGAGCTGCCGCCCGAGGTGCCGTCATGGTCGTCGCCGTGGTTGCTGCCGCTGCTGTGGCTGCCGGAGCTGTGGCCGCCGCCGCAGCTGCCGCCGTGCGAGCCGCGGGCACCGGTCAGGGCGACGACCGCGATGCCGAAGACGGCGATGGCGCGGACATGACGCATGTTCATATGTAAATCCCCGTGGAAAGTGGCAGTTCGAGCGTCCGGTTGACGGGCGCACGTCACCCTAACAGCGGAGACGGGGTCGCTCAGCCGCCCGGCCGGACGATGAGACTGCGGGGAGCGCGGGTGATGAGGCCCGTGGACGTGGGGCGGAAGCCGTCGGCGAGCCGCAGTCGGGGCATCGCGGTGAACAGCGCGCGCAGGGCGTACTCCGCCTCGAGACCGGCGAGGAGGACGGCCGGGCAGAAGCCGGGACCGTAGGTGAGCTGACCCGGGTCGTTGCGAAAGGGATCGAAACGGTCCGGCTCGCGGAAGCGCTCCGGGTCGCGGCCCGCCGAGCCGACGAGCAGGGCGACGGACGCGCCCGCAGGGACGACACCGCCGCTCACCGGCACCTCGGCGCTGGTGCGGCGCACCGCGATCTGCACGGGCGGGTCCCGGCGCAGCGACTCGGTCCAGGCGCGGGCGACGAGACCCGCGGGCGCGTCGCGGAGGGCGGCGACCAGGTCGGGGTCGGACAGGACGTTCCCGAGGAAGGAGGCGAGCGCCTTCTCCCGTACGGCGATCTGGCCGCCGCACTCCCCCGCGAGCGCGCCCGCCGCCCGGCCGCGGACGAGCCGCATCATGTCGCGGTAGGGCACGCCGACGGCCGCGGCGACGGTGCCGGCGGGCAGCCAGTGGCAGAAGTCGGCGACCAGGTCGGCCTGGGGCCTCTCGGCGATCCGGCGGGCCAGGACGTAGGCCGTTCGCTCGGTGACCGCGCGCAGGGCCTCGGCGTCGACGTCGACGTGGGCCCGCGCGCACGGCGGGTCGCCGGGCCGGTGCCCGTGCGTGAAGCGCCCGTCGGTGAGCGCGGTGGCCACGTCCGCGTACCGGCTGAGGACCCAGGCGCGCAGCAGCGGGTCGTACGTGAGCGGGAACTCCTCGCGCAGGGTCCGGTGGATCCCGTGCGGGTTCAGCGTGGCGCCGGGGTCGAGGGGGCTGGGCGCGACGGTCCGCCCGCTCGGCGGGACGGTCCCGGCGGCGACCGCACCGGCCAGGGGCCGTACACGACCAGGACTGGAAGCGGGGTCCGACGGCGCGGCCGGAGCCATGGACGGCAGACGGGTCCAGGGATCCCCGGACTCCTCCGGCCCGGTGCTCCGTACGTCCGGACCCGGCTCATGGATCGGCCGTGCACTCCGCACGCCCCCTCCCGGCTCGCCCTCCGGCCCTGCACTCCGCACGCCCCGGTCCGACTCGGCCTCCGGCCCTGCGCTCCGCACGCCCCGATCCGGCTCGTGGTTCGGCCCTGCGCTCCGTATGCCCCGGTCCGGCTCGTGGTTCGGCGCGTCGCTCATCTCGCCCCCTGTCGATCGGCGGGTGGGTGGCGCGGCCGGAGATCGTGGCGCGCGTGCTGCCCAGCCCATCACCGCGCGGGCCGCACCGCCCGCCGCATACCGCCGAACGGGTGAAGGCCGGGCTCAGTCGTGCGACAGCCGGAACGACATCTGGCCGAAGCCGACGACGTCCCCCGCCCGCACCACCACGGCGCCCGTGACCCGCCGCCCGTTGACCGTGGTGCCGTTGGTCGAGCCGAGGTCCCGCAGCACCCACAACCCGCCCTGGAGCGAGAGTTCGGCGTGCAGCCGGGAGGCCGTCTCGTGGCTGAGCCGCAGCCCGTTGACCGGGTCGCGCCCGATCCGCAGCGGATGCGGGCCGGGCAGCGGCAGCAGCAGCTTCGGCAGCCGCTCCGCGCTCCAGGCCCGCCCGATCCGCGCCGTGAACGCGGACATCCGCTCGACCGCGCCGACCACCCGCCGGGTCCAGGTGCCCTCGCTCCGCAGGTCGGCGGTGAGCAGGGCGAGTTCGTCGGGCCGGCGGGCCTGGAGCGCGCGCTCCATCCGGAAGAGGAAGGTGTCGTGCGAGAGACGGCCCTGGGCGGCACCCTCACGGAGCAGCCCCAGCGCGCGGTCCCGCTCGGCGTCGGTCAGCCGAGGGGAGTTCGCGGGAAGCTCGAAAGGGGTCGTCACGCAACTGATTGTCCGTCGGTCGGCCCCGACGTGTCCAGAAGGGCCGCTGACCTGGAAATTCCGTACCGATACGGCGACACCGCTGTTACGGTCTGCGGGCTCGCCCACCACATGATCCCCCGGGGGAACCACGACGTGACCACGTCTTCCGCACCGTCCACCACCGACCTCGTCGTCCGCCCGCTCGCCGGGCCGGAGGAACTCGACCTCTTCCTCCGCCTCACGTACTCGCTCGACCACGAACTCGCCGACGACCTCGCCACCGGCCGCCGCCTCCCCGCATGGATGTGGGTGGCGCTCGACGGCGACCGGCTCCTCGGCCGGCTGTCCTGGTGGACGCACACGGCGGGCGTCGACCCGCAGGCGCTCGACTTCTTCGACCTCGCCCCCGAGCTGTCCGCCGAGGAGCGCGCCGAGGTCGGCCTGCGGCTCCTGGAGACGGCGACGGCCGCGGTGATCCCGGCGGGCGCGTCCCGCCCCGAGTTCGGGCGGTTCATCCCGGCGGACTGGCGCGAGGTCCCGGAGACCCGCTCCGTCCTGGAGTCCCTGTTCTCGGTCCTGGAGCGCACGGGCGCCCGCCCGCTGGTGGAGCGGCTGCGCCTGGAGTGGCGCCCCGGCACCCCCGTACCGGAGCCGAAGGGCCGTCTGGAGTTCCGCCCGGTGCAGGACCGCGAGGACCTCCTCGCGCTGATGACGCCGGTGCTGGAGGGCACGCTCGACGCGCACGGCCAGTCCGATCTGGCCTCGGGCCTGTCGGCGCGCGAGGCGGCCGAGCTGCACTTCGACGAGGAGCTGGCGAACTACTCCTCGCCGCGCGAGTGGTGGCGGATCGCCGAGCTGCCGGGGAGCGGCGAGCCGGTCGGCTTCGTCGTGCCCGCGCGGAACAACTACCACCACACGATCGCGTACATCGGTGTGCTGCCCGCCCATCGCGGGCACGGGTACGTCGACGACGTCCTGGCGGAGGGGACCCGGATCCTGGCCGCCGCCGAGGTGCCCCGGATCCGGGCGGCGACGGACCTGGGGAACGTGCCGATGGCGGCGTCGTTCGCCCGCGCGGGGTACGTCGCATTCGAGCATGCGATCAACTACGTGTGGGACGCGCCGGGCGAGTCGGGGTCCTGACTGCCAGGATGGTCGCGGTAGCCGTTGGTTGACCGTCGACGAGGGGATCCCCGTGCTCTTCGAGGTGTGGGCGCCGAGCGCCCGTGACCGGGTGACGCTGGAGCTGAACGGCTCCGACCATCCCCTGGACCGGGACGCCGAGCGGGACGGCTGGTGGTCCGGCGTGGTGCCCGCCGGGGACGGCGACCGGTACGGCTTCTCGCTCGACGGCGGGCCCGTGCTGCCCGACCCGCGCTCCCGCCGGCAGCCCGACGGGCCCGACGGCCTGAGCGCGGTCGTCGACCACTCGGCGTACGCCTGGGCCCACGAGTCGCCTCGGCTGCGGCTGCGCGGCGCCGTCCTGTACGAGCTGCACGTCGGCACCTTCACCCCGGAGGGCACGCTCGACGCGGCGGCCGCGCGGCTCGGGGAGCTCGCGGGCCTCGGCATCACCCATGTGGAGCTGATGCCGCTGTGCCCGTTCCCCGGGGTGCGGGGCTGGGGGTACGACGGGGTGGCGCCGTGGGCGGTCCACGAGCCGTACGGCGGTCCCGAGGCGCTGAAGCGGTTCACGGACACGGCGCACGGCCTCGGCATGGGCGTCGTCCTCGACGTGGTGCACAACCACCTGGGCCCGTCCGGGAACCATCTCCCGTCCTTCGGGCCGTACTTCACGGACACCCACCACACGCCGTGGGGCGCGGCGGTGAACCTGGACGCGCCGGGTTCGGACGAGGTCCGGGCGTACTTCCTGGGGAGCGCGCTCGCCTGGTTGCGGGACTACCGGATCGACGGGCTGCGGCTCGACGCCGTGCACGCCCTCGCCGACACGCGGGCCCTGACCTTCCTGGAGGAACTCTCCGCCGCCGTGGATGAGTTGGCGAAGGAGCAGGGCCGCCAGCACTTCCTGATCGCCGAGTCCGACCTCGCCGACCCGCGCACGACCACCCCGCGCACGCTCGGCGGCCTCGGTGTGCACGCCCAGTGGAACGACGACTTCCACCACGCCCTGCACACCGCCCTGACGGGCGAGTCGCAGGGCTACTACGCCGACTTCGCGCGCGCCCCGATGGCGGCGCTCGCCAAGACCCTCACCCGGGTCTTCTTCCACGACGGCACGTACTCCGGCTTCCGCGGCCGCCACCACGGGCGGCCGGTGGACCGGGAGCGCACCCCCGCCCACCGCTTCCTGGGGTACGCGCAGACGCACGACCAGATCGGCAACCGGGCGCTCGGCGACCGCCTCTCCGCCTCCCTCTCCCCCGGTCTGCTCGCCTGCGCGGCGACGCTCGTCCTCACCGGCCCCGCGGTCCCGATGCTGTTCATGGGCGAGGAGTGGGGCGCGAGCACGCCCTGGATGTACTTCACCGACCACACCGACCCGGAGCTCGCGGAGGCCGTACGGCGGGGCCGCAAGCGGGAGTTCGCCGCGCACGGCTGGTCCGAGGACGAGGTCCCCGACCCGCAGGAGCCGGCCACCCGCGACCGCTCGGTCCTCGACCGGACCGAGCGCGAGCGGGACCCGCACAAGCGGCTCCTCGCCTGGCACCGCCAGCTCATCGCCCTGCGCCGCACGCTGCCCGACCTGACGGACCCGGACCTGGCGGGGGTGAAGGCGGCCTTCGACGAGGAGGCCCGCTGGCTGGCCTTCCGGCGCGGCGTCCTGCGGGTGGCGGTGAACCTGGGCAAGGAGCCGGCGGTGATCCCGCTCGGCTCCAACGGCCGCGACCGCGTCCTGGCCGCCTGGGACCCGGTCGAGTCCCCGGCGGCGGACGGCGTCCTCCGCCTCCCCGGCGAGTCGGCGATCGTCCTCACGGACGGCTGATCCGGCGTTACTCCACGATCGCCATCTCGTGCGGGGTGTTGTTGAAGCGGCGTCCCGCCCCGTCCTCCGTCGCCGTGACGATGTCCTCGATGCGGACGCCGAAGCGGCCCGGGAGGTAGACGCCGGGCTCGATGGAGAAGCACATGCCGGGGACGACGGGGAGCTCCTCGCCCTCGATCATGTACGGCGGCTCGTGGGTGGTGACGCCGATGCCGTGGCCGGTGCGGTGGATGAAGTACTCGCCGTAGCCGGCGTCCGTGATGACCTTGCGGGCCGCCCGGTCGACCTCCTGGCAGGCGACCCCGGGGCGTACGGCCTCGAAGCCGGCCTGTTGGGCCTCGCGGACGAGGTCGTGGACGCGCTGCTCCTCGTCGGTGGGCTCGCCGACGTGGACGGTGCGGGTGGTGTCGGAGCCGTAGCCGTGCTTGAGGCCTCCGAAGTCGAGGACGACCATGTCGCCGCGCTCGATGGTCCGGTCGCCGGCCTCGTGGTGCGGGTTGGCGCCGTTGGGTCCCGATCCGACGACGGTGAAGTCGACCTGGGAGTGGCCGAACTCCATGAGGAGCCGGGCGAGGTCGGCGGCGACGTCGGTCTCCTTGCGGCCGGCGAAGCGGACCTTGAGGATCTCGCCGTACGCCTGGTCGGCGGCGGCCCCGGCGGCCGCGATCCGGGCCAGCTCGTGGGCGTCCTTGACGCCGCGGAGCATCGGCAGGGCCTCGGTGAGGGAGACGTACGAGGTGCCGGGCAGGGCCGCCTGGAGGCCGAGGAGGTGCATGGCCCAGGCGTTGTCGCTGACGCCGAAGCGGCCGTCGACGTCGAGGAGCGGGGCGGTGACGGCGTACGGGTCCTTGCCGTCGGTCCAGTCGCGCAGGGTGAGCGCGGCGGCGCCGGTGGCCTTCTCGGCGTCGGGCGCCTCCAGGGTCGGGACGACGAGCACCGGTTCCTGCCCGGCGGCGAGGACGAGGACGGTGAGCCGCTCGGTGATCGCGGTCGGCTGGTAGCCGGTGAGGTAGACCAGGTCGGGTCCGGGGGCGACGAGCACGCCCGCGAGTCCGGCCTCTGCGGCGGACTCGGCGGCCCGGGTCATCCGGGCCCGGTAGTCGTCCGCGGTGAAGGGCACGACGTCTTCGGGGGCTTCCGTGCGCGGCATGGGGCTTCTCCTCGGCTGTTCGACATCGTCGTCGTACAGCATCCTGCCGGGCGGGGGCGCGGGACGCGACCGGATGGGGGGCGGCTCGGGGGCGGCCCGGACCGGGCCGGGGTCAGCGGCGGTCGGGGCCCTGGGCGATGAGCCGCTCCAGGAGTTCCTGGAAGTCGTCGCCGACGACGATCCGCAGGTCGCCGCGCTCCTCGTCGTGCTCGCTGAGCTGGGTGAGCGTGCCGTCCCGCCACCAGAAGACGTACGGGCTGATGGCGCCCGGCACGTCCTCGTACCCGGCGGCGGCGAAGGAGGCCATCGCGCCGAGGGCCGGGATGATCGAGGTGTCCCGGATGGGGTGGAAGGCGAGCTGGTGCCGGAAGGGCAGGGCGACGAGCGCGCCGTGCTCGCCGAGCGGGAGGCCGGTGACGCGCCGGACGACGCCGTCGAGGTCGAGGACGCGGCTCGCGGTGTAGAAGGAGTCGCCGAGGATGATCTCGAAGCACATGCCGTCGGCGTCGCGGACGGTCTCGTGCTCCTCGACGGGCAGTCCCCGCAGGTTGCGCAGGGCCCGGTCGCGCAGCTGCGCGTGGTCCCCGAGCCGTTCGAGGGCCTCGTCGGTGAGCATCATGACGCTCTCCGGCAGGTCGAGGGCGAGGACCTCGTAGAGGCCGGGGGCGACGGTCCTGGCGTAGCCGAAGGCGCCGGCGTCGATGCCGTCGCCGCTGACGACCCGGGGGTAGAGCTGGGCGCGGATCTGCTCGGGCGGCAGGGTGTCGAGCGCGGAGGGTCCGTCCATGGCGCGGACGACGAGGCCGACGTGGCGCTGGATCATGCCGGGCCAGACGCGGGTGCCGCGCGGGTCCTGGTGGCAGACGGCGGCGAGGTTGCCGAGGCCGAAGCGGCGGCCCTTGTCGTCGACGACGTGGCCGGCGTAGACGGTGACCTCCAGGCCGAGTTCGGCGAAGGTCTCGCGGACGCGGCCGCGGAAGACCGCGGCCTCGCGCTGGGAGAAGTACGCGAACTCGGGGTCCCTCGGTGCGTCGTCGCCGTCCCGCCTGGGTCCTCGTCGCAGCCACCCCACGCCCGTCCGCCTTCCGTCGCCGTTGCGCCCAGGGTAGCGACTGCGGATGTCAGCGCTTGAGCCGTCCGGCGAACTCGGCCACCGGGCCCGTGGCTTCGGGGTGCGCGCCGGCCGGGACGAGGAGTTCGGTGCGGTGCACGAGCCGGGGCGCGACGAGGGAGACGGCCGTGGCGCCCGGGACGCCCTGCGCGGCGGACAGCGGCAGCAGGGCCAGACCGCGCCCGGCGGCGGCCAGGACGGCGAGGGTGCGGGTGTCGGTGCCGTCGTAGCGCAGGCCGGGGCGGAAGCCGCGCCCGGCGGGCCCGCCGTGGACGGCCCGGAGCCGGTCGAGGGGAACGCCGGCGGCGGGGGCGTCCAGCCAGCGGGCGTCGACGAGGTCGTCGAGGCGGAGCCCGGGACGTCCAGCGAGGGGGTGGTGGTCGGGCAGGACGACGGCGAGCGGTTCCTCGGCGACGGCGGTCGCGGAGAGCGGGGCGACGTCGGGGAGCCGCAGCGGGTCGCTGGGGGCGGCGATGCCGTCGACGAGCCCGGCGTCGGCCTCGCCGGTGGCGACGGCGACGGGCACCCGCTCGCGGGGCAGGGCGTGCAGGGTGACGCCGGTGGCGGGCAGGGCGGCGACGGTACGGGCGGTGAGGGCGAGCGGGGAGGCGGCGACGTCCAGGGTCGTGCGGGGCGCGGCGGTGAACCGTTCGAGGTCGGCGCGGGCCGCGTCGAGACGGAGCAGCAGCGCCCCGGCGTGTTCCAGGAGCCGCTCCCCGGCCGGGGTGGGGGCGACGGGCCGCCGGGTGAGCAGGGGGAGCCCGAGGTCGGACTCCAGGGCGGCGATGTGCTGGGAGACGGCGGACTGGGTGTAGCCGAGGTCGCGCGCGGCCTCGGAGAAGGAGGCGAGACGGACGACGGTGACGTACGTGCGGAGGAGGTGCGGGTCCACGGATCAGGATCCGAATGGGGTCTTCAGCAGGTCCTTGGCGTAGTGCGCGAGGGAGCGGTTGTAGCGGGGCAGCAGGGGTGCGAGGGCGCCGAGGGCGAGGGAGGCGGCCTCGCGGTCGCGGCCGGTGTCGGCGAGGGCGAGGGCGAGGAAGGCGTCGACGGCGCCGGAGAGCGCCTGCTCGTCGGCGTCGAGCCGGTCGGCGGGGATCTCCCGTTCGGCGGTGAGGAGTTCGACGCTGCGGTCGGGGCGGCCGAGGTTGCGCAGGCTGCTGGCGAGCTGGATGACGGCGCGGCGGCGGCGCAGTCCGGTCAGGCCGAGGTCGAGGGCCCGCTGGTAGTGGACGACGGCTTCCTCGGGCATGCCGGTGGAGTCGTGGGCGGCGCCCAGCTCGAAGACGGCGGCCGCGTCGTCGGAGCGTTCGGCGGCGAGGGCGGCGACCCGGTCGCGGAAGTCGGCGGGCTCCAGGTCGTCGAGGCGCGCCCAGAGGGCGGCGACGCGGGTCTCCCAGTCGTGATCGTTCGTCATGCGGCCACCCTAACGGGAGCGACATAAGCGTCCGTGATGGCGAGTCCATGAATCATCGTTGGACGTGAACGAGGGGTGCGGCCGAGCATGAGGGCCATGAACACACACACGCACACCCCCCGGATCGCCCTGGTCGGCGACCGCTCCCCGCACGTCCGCTCGCACGTCCGCGTCCCGGTCCTCCTGGACGCCCTCGCCGAGCGGGACGGCCTCGCGCTCGACGCGTACTGGATCCCGACGGCCGACGCGGAGGCCCCGGGCGCGGTGGAGGGCTTCGACGCGGTGTGGGTGCTGCCGGGCAGCCCGTACGCGAGCGAGGCGGGGGCGCTCGCGGCGATCCGTACGGCCCGCGAGGACGGCATCCCCTTCCTCGGCACCTGCGCCGGCTTCCAGCACGCCCTGATCGAGTACGCGCGGGACGTCTGCGGCCTGGAGCGGGCGGCGCACGCCGAGAACGACCCGGAGGCCGACCCGGGCGACCTGCTGATCGCACCGCTGGCCTGCTCGCTGGTGGGCCACGAGGGCGTCGTACGGGTCACCCCGGGCACGCTCGCCGAGAAGGCGCTCGGCGCGGAGCGGACGACGGAGCGCTACCACTGCAACTACGGCGCCGACAGCCGCCACCTGGACACCCTGCGGGCCCACGGCCTGCGCTTCTCGGGCGCGGACGAGGAGGGCGGCATCCGCATCGCCGAACTCCCCTCGCACCCCTTCTTCCTGGCGACCCTCTTCCAGCCGGAACTGGCGGGCGACGGCACCCGCCCGCACCCGATCGTCCGGGCGCTGGCGGTGGCGGCGACGGAGCACGCGTCGCGCGTCGTGTCGCCGCAGGCCGCGTAGGCCGGTCTTTCGGATCAGGCCGGGTCACGCCATCGGCACGACGAGGTGGGCGCGGTCGCGGCCGTGGGCGATCAGGCGGGCGTTGGGTTCGTCGGAGTCCTGGACCCAGCGCTCGGCGTGCGCCCGGTCCTTGCCGAAGCGGACGTGCCGCTCGACGAGCCGGGGGACGCGGCGGCGGGCGTCCAGGTCGAGGTACCAGGCCTCGTCGAGGAGGGGCAGGACCCCGGCCCAGGCGCCCTCGTCGTGCAGCAGGTAGTTCCCCTCGGTGACGACGAGGGGAACCTCGGGCGCGACGGGTATCGCCCCGGCGACGGGCTCCTCCAGGGAGCGGTCGAAGGCGGGTGCGTAGACGGTGACGCCGGGGACGGGGGCGCGCAGCCGGGCGAGGAGCGCGGTGTACCCGGCGGCGTCGAAGGTGTCCGGCGCGCCTTTCCTGCCGGCCCGCCCGAGCCGCTCCAGCTCGGCCTGCGCCAGGTGGAACCCGTCCATCGGGACGAGGACGGCGAGCCCGTCGAGCCGGGCGACGAGCCGCTCGGCGAGCGTCGACTTCCCGGCCCCGGGCGCCCCGGCGAGCCCGAGGATCCGCCGCCGCCCGGGCACGGCGAGCGCCCGCGCGCGTGCGTCGAGCCGGTCGAACTCCTGCGCGTCCATGCGGGGCATTCTCGCACCGGCGCCGCGGATCCGGCCCGCTCAGCCGACGGGGACCGGCTGTGCCAGGTGGGGCGTCGAGCGGTGCAGGCCCCGGCGGTCGTACAGGCGGGTGAGGGCGAGGCCGAGGGCGAGCGAGGCGGCGAAGCCGATGCCGACCATCGTCCAGGCGTGGCCGAGCCCGGCGTCGGTCCGGGCGTCGAAGTAGAGGATGGACCGGACGCCGTCGACGACCTGCCGGAACGGTTCGAACGTGGCCAGGAAGCGGTAGAAGTCCGGCAGCGCCTGGATCGGGATGGTGGCGCCGGCCGACGGGACGGCCAGACCGATCAGGACCAGCATGGAGACGAGCGGGCCCGGGGTGCCGAAGACGGCGAGCAGGGCCAGCGCGGTGATGCCCATGGCGGCCGTGGCGCAGGTGCCGAAGAGCCACAGCAGGGTCAGGTTCGAGGCGTCGATGCCGATGACGCCGACGGCCGCCGCCAGGGCGAGCGCGGAGGTCAGCATCGACAGGACGACCATGAGCGCCGAGCAGACCAGGAAGTGGTGCACCCGGGTGGCGTGCTGGACGGGCTTGACGATGCGGAACGGGCCCTTGTCGCTGGCGGCGTAGCCGAGATCGGTGTCCACCTGCATGTGGATGACGTTGGCGCCGAGCATGCCGCCGAGGACGAGGACGAGCGCGTAGAAGAAGGCGCTGAGGCCGAGGCCGCTGTGCTGCCCGAGGGGGTGGCCCTCCTGGATAACCGCCTTCACCGGGTCGGCGACCGTCAGCTGCGCGGCGGCGCCCGCAGCCGGCCGGTGTGCGGCGGCGGCCTGCCCCAGCTGCTCGCCGACCTCCGCCGAGGTCGTCTCGACGACCTTGCGGTTGATCTCGGTGGCCATCGAGGAGCCGAAGCTTCCTGCGGCCGGGTTGGTGAGGACCGTCATGGTGGGCTGGTGCGGGGTGTGCTGCGCGGGCCCGGCGAGGGCGGCGACGGAGGCGGAGAAGTCGTCGGGGATGACGAGGGCGCCGAACACCTTGCCGCGGGCGAGGAGGTCGTCGGCGGTGCGGCGGTCGACCTGCTGCCAGTCGACCTTCTCCTTCAGGTCGGCCGCGCCCGTGATCTGCGCGGTGATCCGCGCGCCCAGATCGATCCGCTTCCCGGCCACCTGGACGCCCCGGTCCGTGTTGACCAGGGCGATGGGCAGGTCCTTCGTCGAGCCGACCGGGTCGTCGTTGGCACCCAGGTAGAGCAGCGACAGGACGAACGACAGCAGACCGAGGATCACCGCCGAGGGCAGCCACACGCCGCGCCGGCGCAGCAGCCCGCGGGCGCTCACGCGCAGCAGGTGGGTGGGTTCGGGCATCACAGGGGGCTCCCGCTTCGATGGGGCGTCGTCGCTGCTCAGCGACAACACTAGAAACCTTCACTCTCTAGCTAGAGAGTGGCACTATCTAGAAGAGCTGTCCATTCGCGGGCCTGGGAGACTGATCACACCCGAAGAGCGTCGAGCGAGAGTGCGCATGAAGATCTCTGACCTGAGCCGTCTGTCCGGAACGCCGGTCGGAACGATCAAGTACTACCTGCGGGAAGGCCTGCTGCCGCCCGGCCGCCCGCTCGGGGCGACGCTGACCCTGTACGGCGACGAGCACGTCCAGCGCCTGCGCCTGATCCGCGCCCTGACCGCCCGCGGCGGCCTGTCCATCGCCGCCACCCGTGACGTCCTCACGGCGATCGACGAGCCGCTCGACCCGCTCGCCACGCTCGGCGTCGTGCACTACGCGCTGCCGACCCCCGTCGACGCCGCCGAGACGGACGCGGTGGACGAGCAGGCGCCCCGGGTCGACGAGCTCGTACGCGCCATGGGCTGGGACGTCTCCCCCGACTCCCCGCACCGCCGCGCCCTCGCCGCGAGCCTCATGGACCTCAGCCGCCTCGGCGTCGAGTACGGCACCGGGGACCTCCTGCCGTACGCCGAACTGGCGGCGGCCGCCGCGAAGCTGGACGTCGACCGGCTCGAGGAGCTCGACGACGCCGAGGACCGGCTCAAGCTCGCCGAGCACGCCGCCGTCGTCGTCCTCCTCCTGGAACCGGTCCTGGCCCTGCTGCGTCGTATGGCCCAGGAGAACGAGACCCGCCGCAGGGCGGCGTGGGCGCGCACGCCCGAGAACCCGTAGGGGCGACCTCTTCCGTCGTCCCCCGCAGGGGCCGACCGCTTCCGTCGTCCCTCCCCCCGACCCTCCCCCCACCCTCGTTCCGACCCTCCCTTCCGCAAGGGTCACCCCCCGCCACGACGCGGGTCGACGCGGGTAGGTTCCTCCCCCTCCGCGTATTACGTTGAGGAAATGCCGTCCATCGCACTCGTCACCCTCGTCGTCCGTGATTACGACGAGGCCATCGCCTTCTACACCGACGCCGTCGGCTTCGAGCTGGTCGAGGACACCGACCGCGGCGACGGAAGCCGCTGGGTCGTCGTCCGGCCGCGCGGCGCGGCCGGTGTCGGCGGCCTCGGCAACGCCGGGCTGCTCCTTGCACGCGCGAAGAACGAGGAGCAGGAGGCCTCCGTCGGCAACCAGACGGGCGGCCGGGTCGGCTTCTTCCTCCACACCGAGGACTTCGCCGGCGACCACGAGCGCATGACGGCCGCCGGGGTGAAGTTCCTGGAGGAGCCGCGTCACGAGCCGTACGGGTCGGTCGCCGTCTTCGAGGACCTCTACGGCAACCGCTGGGACCTTCTGCAGCCCGCCGAATAATTCGGTGTCGCCCGCGCGGCGGCGCTCCCTACACTCGCGGCACGGCGCACCGACCGGTGTGCCGTGCCGCGAGAGTGTCCACCGAGGAGAGCCGACCGTGCGTACGCGCCGCTTCGACGTGATCCTCGCCTCTCGCTCCGGCCGATGGCGGCTGCGCGCCCGCCATCGCCGACCCGTGACGTGACCACGATCCCGTAGGGATCCGTCCGGGAATCGCGCTGCCCCGTTCTTCACGAGACGCAGCAGCGAAAGGCACCACCATGCGTATCCGCAACCTCGGCATCCTCGCCCACGTCGACGCCGGCAAGACCACCGTCACCGAGCGGTTCCTGTACCTGACCGGCGCCACCCACAAACGCGGCGAGGTCCACGACGGCACGACCGTCACGGACTTCGACCCGCAGGAGCGGGACCGGGGCATCACGATCTTCGCCGCGGCCGTCAGCTGCGACTGGGCGGACCACCGGATCAACCTGATCGACACGCCCGGTCACGTCGACTTCTCCGACGAGGTCGAGCGCTCGCTGCGCGTCCTCGACGGCGCCGTCGCCGTCTTCGACGCCGTCGCGGGCGTCGAGC
Organism: Streptomyces nymphaeiformis; assembly: GCF_014203895.1. GTDB lineage: Bacteria > Actinomycetota > Actinomycetes > Streptomycetales > Streptomycetaceae > Streptomyces > Streptomyces nymphaeiformis. The sequence continues at coordinate 99,705 of NZ_JACHJY010000009.1, forward strand.
CGCAGAGCGAGTCGGTGTGGCGCCAGGCCGACCGGCACGGCGTCCCGCGCCTCGCGTTCGTCAACAAGCTGGACCGCGCGGGCGCGGAGCTCGACGGCGCCGTCGAGTCGATCCGTACGCGCCTGGGCACCGTCCCGCTCCCCGTCCAGCTCCCCATCGGGCGCGAGGACGGCTTCACGGGAGTCGTGGACCTGGTCAGGATGCGGGCGTACGTGTGGGCCGACGGCGCCGACGCCTTCGCCGACCTGCCGGTCCCCGACGAGCTCGGGGCCGAGGCGCGGCGCCGCAGGCGAGTCCTTGAGGAGACGGTGGCGGAGCTGCACCCGGGAGCCCTGGAGGAGTTCTGCGCGGAGGGGGCGCTCTCCGCCGGGACCCTCACGGGCGCCCTGCGCGACCTCACCCTCTCCGGCGAGGCCGTCGTCGTGCTGTGCGGCTCGGCGTACCGCAACCGGGGCATCGAGCCGCTGCTCGACGCCGTCGTCGCGTACCTCCCGGCCCCGTCGGACATGCCGCCGGTGCGCGGCGAGGTCCCGGCGGACCCGGAGGCGCCGTTCACCGCGCTCGCGTTCAAGGTGAACGCGAGCGCCACCGGCCGGATGACCTACCTCCGAGTATGCGCGAGATGAATCCTTGCAGCTCAGCGCCACGTAAAAGGGCCTCATGCGCTGCATCTCTCACAATTTCTCACATGAGAGCTTTGCGGTCTCCGCCGTGAAACACGTCCAGAGCCTCGGCTGCGCCCCTCATATCCTCGGCCTCGATCGACACGTACTTACGCTTAGTGAAGGACGCGTTCGTGTGCCCGGCCCAGGCGGCGAGGATGACATCGGGAACCCCGGCCAGAGCCAGGGCCTTCAGTACCGCGTGTCGGGCGTCGTACAGCCTCACCCTCCGCAGACCCACCTTCTCCATCTGCTTGTAGGCGTGCTCCCGCAGGAGCCTGGTGTTCAGCGGAACGCCCAGCTCGTCCACGACGACGTATCCGCTGTCGGTGTACGCCTCGCCCGCAGCCAGCCTCTCAGCGTCCTGCCGCTCCCGGAAAGCCAGAAGCATCTCCCACGGGGCCCGCGGCAGCGGCAGGGAGCGTTCGCCGGACGAGGTCTTGGTGTCCTTCTCGATGACCTTGCTGTTCGACACCATGGTCCGGGTCGTCGTGATGGACAGGATCCCGTTCTCAAGGTCGATGTCGGTCCAGCGCTGGCCGCACACCTCGGCCGGCCGCAGACCCATCAGCGACAGCAGCAGCGGGGCGAACAGCCGGTCTTCGGCAATGCCGCGCACGAACGTCTGCACCTCAACCACGGTCCACGGCTTGACCCGGGTTCGCTCCCGCTTGTCGGTCTTCCTGTCCGCCAGGGACACGCGAACGAACTTTGCGGGATTCACCGGGATCAGCTTGCGGATGACGGCGCGATCCAGGGCGCTCTTCAGGCGCGTAAGTTGCCCCTCAACGGACGTCGCCGACAGCCTCGTTCCCACCTGGCCGCCCTTCCTGCGCCCCGTCGCGATGGTCTCGTCGACGCAGTCCTGGATGTGATCCTCGGTCAGCTCCTGCAGGCGGATCCGGCCGAGCTTGGCGCGGAAGTGGACCAAGGCAGTCTGGTAGTTCACGATCGTCGTCTCTTCGACGTCGCGCCGCTTGTACTCGAGCCATTGGTCCAGCCACTCCCCCAGCGTGATCTTACTGGGGGCGATGAACGTTCCAGCGGTTCGCTGATGAAGAATGCGGTCTCGTTCGTTCTTGACCTCGGTCTTCGTGTCTCGCGTGATGGTGAGCTGGATGCGCTTGCCGTTCTCGTCGTGGCCGGCGTCGACCACGACTCGGTAGCGCACCGTGCCATCACGCAAGACGATTCGCTTGGGTTCAGCCATCGCTTCGCACCCTCTTCACCGAGCCGCCGTAGGCCGCCCCACGGTCTTCTTCCTGGGAGCGCAGAAGCTCCGCAGGCATGACTTCCAGCACGGCCGCGAGGGCCGCGAGGTCATCCACGTCGACACGCCTGACGCCGCTGCAGACGCCAGCTCTGGCACCCCTCTCGATCTTGCCGAGGGCATCCTCTCCAAGGTGGCGGCCGTGCCGCTCCAGGGCCTCAGCAAGGCCTCTGAGACTGAGACCCCTCTCGCCTCGAAGCCGCCGCACATTGGCCGCGACCGCCCTTCCGGTCCGTCCGAACTCGATTCGGCTCACGAATCCTCCATGCTCAGACCTAGCGGCACACCGCCGCTAGCTTCCGCTATAATAGCGGCTAGCATCTTGTCAGCACGGACGGACGACAGCGGCACCGAAGATCCGACAGGAGAAGCCGTGAGCACAGAGCGCGCGAGCACCCCGGACACCACGAGATCAAGATCACGCAAAAGCTCTCCGCAGCCGACACTCGCGGACATTCGCAAGTGGCCCGCCACGGTCAGCGTCCCGAAGGCCGCCAGCGCCATCGGCTGCAGCAAGAGCCACCTGCACGAGCGGATCAAGCGCGGCGACTCCCCCGTGAAGACGATTCCGCTCGGCACCCGCCACGTCGTCATCACGGCCGATCTCGTGCGTCTCCTTTCCGGCGCCCCCAGTCTGGGCAGCGAAGAGACGCAACAGGCGGCCTGAGCAGTAAACAAGGGCGTCCCGAGAGATCGGGGCGCCCTTTCATCTATGGCCGCGGCGACCCGGCGATGTCCCCGTCGCCGGATGCCGCAACGTCTGACTGTTACGCGCCACGGCCCAACTTGCAGCCTTTGCACGTCGCACAGTCCCCACCACTGCGCCTGACGACAGCGCGCATGCTCCGCTGCCGGTCGACGTCTTGGAAGACGCCGGGCGGCGCTACACAGATCATCTTCCCATCGGCTACGCCGACCCAGCCTTCGAACGTCGGGTCAAGATCGGCGACGAGCAGACTCCTGCGCATACCGAGTTCCCCCCTTCCGGGTGCTGCGGGGAACCCCCAAGGTCCTTCGACTCTGCCACGGATGCAGCTAACTGTGGCCAGTACGAGCTAAGAATCTAGGACGACTTTCAATGAAACGCGGTGACTCAAAAAGGTTGTACTCCGATTGGCCGAGTTTCAATCCTTGAGGATGCCGCGCTGGCGCAGCTCCTCCATGACTTTGGCGTTGAGCTTGAGGATGTCGTCGCCGGTCAGGTCACCTCGGGTGGCGACGACGGCGCTGCGAACCGCGTCCCCCACGGCCCGCTCTAGTTCGCTTGACGGGATCTCGGTGAGGCGCACGTCCGGGTCGGCGTCGGACGGCGCACTGAGGAGCGGCTCTCCCCCGCGGGCGACTGCCATGCAGCCTCCGGGTGCCCACTGGAGGACTCGCTCGATCTCCGCGTACTTGGTGTCGCGCACCGTCAGTGCGTTCTCGACGCGTTTCCAGGTGTCCTTACTGATGCCGGCGGCTCGTGCCGCAGGTTCCACGCCCAGGTGGAGCTGGGTGCGGCGGAGTCTCACGTACTCCGCGAGGCGGTGAAGGTCGAGGGCTGCCATGAGTCCATCTTGGCAGGACCAGCTAGGAGCAGCCAGGAGCAGGGCGAAGAGCGGCTAGAAGTAACACACGCGCGACCGAGCGTGACCGGGATTGAGCAAGATCTCTCTCTGCCCACGGGAGCACAAGACGCAAAGTCCCGCTAACTCCCGCTAGACAACACCCGCTATCTCCAGCTAGCTTCTAGCCATGGAACAACCCCCTCCCACCTACGAGGTGAACGGGGCGGAAATCCGCAAGGCCCGCATGCACGCAGGTCTGGGAACGGACGAAGCGGCCGAGGCCGCCGGCATAAGCCGGCCGTACCTCAACCACCTCGAAACCGGCTACCGCACCCGCATGAGGCCGGGCACCTACGCCCGGCTCCGCCGAACCCTCGGCATAGAGGCGGACGACACCCGCCTGCTGCAGCGAGAACCCACGACGAAAGAAGAGGTGACATGACCACCCGCCGGACCACGCCGAAGACGCTGGAGCCTGTCTACACCGTCAAGGAAGCAGCCTGGCTCCTCAAGCTGGCGGACGAGACGAAGCCGGAAGGCGGAGTGCGGTTCCTCCGCGACGGCGTCAACCGCGAGCACGACCCGTTCCCGCACGCCCGGATCAACGGACAGCTGCGGTTCAGCGAGAGCCAGCTCGCCGAGATCTTCGAGCGCCACATCAACGCGCCGAACACCCGCACCGGCCGGCCCCGCATGAAGAGGCGTGCCGCCAAGCGGTCCTCCTCGCCGAGGCCGGTCGCCGCCTGTCAGGCCCTCGCCGCCTAGTCGGCTATGCGGGCCGCCGCCGGGCTCCTACACCGCGACGGCCGGCCCTTCGAGATCCACCCCTCCACCGCAATCACCTGCGAGAGAGAAGAGGACCCCGTGTCCCGAGTATCCCCCATGCACCACCAGTTGGTGCCCGTCCCGATCCCGGACGCCGTCGCCACGCTGATCGGCCGGCAGATCCCCGAGCACGTGCTGGCCGCCGAGGCCGAGGCGATCAACCTCGCCTACAACGTCACCCTGTGCCGGGCACCCCAGTACCGCGAGGCCCGCGAGTACGCGCTCGCCGACCTGGCCCGCGCGAACAAGACCCTCGCCCAGTACGACCCGCGGCTCATCGTGCGAGGTGCGGCATGAGCGCCCGCGACGAGCTGCTGAGGATGCTCCGTAGCGGAGGCGCCTCCCACTTCGAGGCTGCGAAGCAGGCCGCCGACTCATTCGGTGCCGAGGTCCTCGAGGCCACCGCCGACCGGGTCGAGCGCCGGGCCCGCCAGCTGGGCGCCGAGTGGCTCCGCGCTGACCAGGTTGTCGCCGTCATGCGACAGATCGCCGCCGACCGGGCCTTCGAAGACCCGACCGTCCCGCAGCAGAGGGGGGAGGCGTGATGACCATCAACCCGATCGAGCGCCTGGACGTGCCGACGGCGCTTCTTGAGGAGCAGATCGCAGTACTGCGTGCCTCACAGGCCCGCCACGCCGCCCTCGGTAACGAGCAGGAGGTCGTCGCCGACGGCGATGCGATCTACATGCTGCTCCATCCCGAACTCTGCTCCACCGACGCCGACTACCCCGGCTGGGCCCCTGGAGGCACGCGATGAAGTGCGCCCAGGAGCTGTTCCAGGACGGCGAGACCATCAGCATCTACGACTGCGTCCGCGATCTCGGCCACCCCGGCGCCCACGAGGATGCCCGCGGCCAGCGGTACGCCCGTCCGGAGCCGAGGGGTGAGGCTGAGGACATCCTCGACTTCATCGAGAGCCAGGTGCCGCAGCACCGACGGTGGGGGCTCGAAGAGCGCGACTACTACGTGAAGTTCGAGGTCACCTCCGTCTACATGGTCAAGGTCTCGGCCGAGAGCCAGGACGCCGCACTCGAGCAGTACGAGGACGGCTGCGACTTCCCCGACTTCAGCCGAGAGCAGGCCATCGACGGGTCGATCGACGTTCTCCGCCCCGACCACTACGACCGGAGCGCCCTGACCGGAGCGCCGATCGGCCCGAAGATCGCTTGCCCGGACTGCGGGGCACTCGCCATGCACCCTGCCTGGTACCACAGCCCGTACCGGCGTTGCCACGGGCCGATCGAGTGGACCGAGGTGAAAACGCCCAACCCGCGCTACCGCTACCGGCGGGCGTTCGCCAAGAACCCGACTCCGCCCTTCCCGGTCGAGGTGGTGACGTCGTGACCAGCTCCATGGAGTGGATCCGCCGCTACTACGACGTGCCTGCCCGCCACCGCATGCGCATCGAGTACGACGGCAAGCCCGCCACGATCGTCGGCACCCGCGGCCCGTACCTCGCCTTCCGGGTCGACGGCGAGAAGCGCATCCGCTGGGACCACCCCACCTACCGCATCGTCTACCCCGCCGTTCCGGAACCCGCCCGCCCCCGCGGCTGGTGCGAGCACTGCACGAAGGACCGGGCCATGACCAAGGACGGCGTGATGGGCGAGCACCGGTGGAGCGGACGCAACTGGTCCGAGCCGTGCCCCGGTAGCGGCAAGCCCCCGTGGAAGCCCGTCCGTAACCAGACCCACCCGGGCGAGCAGGTGGCCTCGTGACCCCGCAGACGGCGATCGTGTCCGCTCTCCTGTGCGACCTGGACGCGGCACCCGCCCCGGTCCGTGACACGGCGGGCGGGATGCTGCTCCGCTCCCTCGGCCTCACCGCCCCCGACCCGGACTACGCGGCGTCGATCCGCGACGGGCACACCGAATCCCTCGACGACTGGACCCGCCGGGTCCTCGGACGGGAGACGCCGTGACCCACGCCTGGATCCAGCTCGCTGCGGCTGGCGGCGCGTTCGCCGCCCTGGCCCTGCTCGGCCGCCACCTCTCGAAGGAGCCCGCCTCGTGAAGCTCATGGTTCAGATAGACGACACCGTCATCCCGCTTTCCCAGTGCTTCTGGATCCGCGCCGACCGCACCGGCTGCGTGTTCAGCAGCAGCCACGGCGACACCGCCATGACCGCGGCCGACGCCCACAAGGACTTCACCCCGCGGCAGCGCGACCGCGACCGGGAGCTGAAGAACGGCTGGACGATTCGGCTCGTCACCCGCGGGCAGTGGGACGAGCAGGCCAAGCCGTGCCTCATGGCCACCTGCGAGCACCGGAAGCAGGCCGCCGCGTGACCGGCTACCTGCGCTGCCCGGCGCCCCGCTGCGAGCACCACGTCACCTGCGTGTCCAAGGCTGCTGCGGCTGAGGACATGACCGACCACCTCATCAAGCGGCACGGCCTGCCCGAAGTCTCGGCCAGCTACCAGGCGCAGATGCTCCTCCCCATCACCGGCCCCCGCGCCGCCGCATGAACCCGCCGGGCCCAGCGGTGAACCGACCCGCCGGCCCGGCGCACAACCCCAGCAGGACGCCCCGTCGAGGCGAAGTCGACGGGGCGCACCCCAAGCATCCCAGAAGGAGCACCGTGAGCATCACCATCAACGCCCACCAGCTCGGCCTCCTCATCGACAAGACCATCGCCCACATCGGCGACGAGACCATCAAGCCACTGCACGGCATCCGCCTCGACGCCGATGGCCGCTACCTTTACACCGTCGCATCCGACCGGTACACGCTCGCCGCCGCCCGCTACCAGCTCAACCACGGCGACACCGCCCAGGAGCCGTGGGCCTGCACCATCCCCGGCACCAGCCTGACCGCCCTCCGCGAGTGGATCCGCGGCCACAAGGGCGCCGTCGACATCGCGATCGAACCCCGCAAGGACGCTGTCGCCTTCGACTCCACCCAGGCGTCGTTCAGCATCGCCGTCGACCGCGGCCTGGAGTTCCCGGACTGGCGCGGCATCCTCCGCACCCTCACCGAGCACGCGGCCGACGAGACGCCGTTCCCCGCCTTCGACAGCACCAAGCTCGCCAAGTTCGGCAGCGCCGAGGGCTACTTCCGTCTCCGCGTGACGACCGACGAGGCGGCGGCACTGCTGATCGCGGAAGACTTCATCGGAGCCGTGATGCCCGCCCGCTTCTCCGGCCTCGGCCCCATCAGCGTCGAGACGTTCGACAAGGCCCGCGACCTGTGGCAGTGGACACTCGCCGCCGGCGGCAAGGGCATCGACATGGAGACGTCCATGCCCGAGGCCGAACCGCCCGCCTATGAGGCACCCAAGACCGTCCGGGAGGCCGGCGGGGGGCTGCTGCAGGAGGTACTCAACTCGACCGACGACCTGCACGCCGCCGACTACCACGCCGACCGCGACCTGTGGGATGCGAACATCCGGATCGGGTGCGCGGCCTGGATCGCCTACCGCTACCTCGATGCCCTGAACCAGGCTGACCCGCGGCTCGCCCGGCAGACCGTTGCGGACGTCGCCGAGCAGCTCGACTCCGGAGAGATCGGCGAGTGGGCATGGGACGCGGCCGAGTCCGCCGGCTTCGACCCGCAGCAGTGGCAGAACGAGCACACGGAGGCCGTGACTGCCCTGCGGCAGAAGCGGGCGCCGGAGTGGGCCGAGCGTCTCGCGATGGGGCTGAACGTGGCCAAGAACGCTGGCATCGGCTTCCGCGTCGACGACAACCCGCACGTCGTCTACGACGAGCAGGCCGAGCAGTGGACCGCCGTGAAGCCCGAGACGGCGAAGGTCTGACCCACCCATAGACCGGCGCGTCGAGCCTCCCCCCGGCTCCGCGCCAGCCAGGGCCCGCCCCTCCCCCGTTCTCGGGGCGGGCCCTGGTTCCTCACACCCTCAGGAGCCCTTCATGGACCACGCCATCACCCCGGACGTCGCGAACCACGTCCTCTTCCACTTCGGGCGGGGCGGCTACCAGGCCGGCAGCTTCACGACGCACCTCCTGTGCGCCTTCGCCATCGCCGACGAGCAGCACTTCTTCCGCCTGTCCGAGGCCTTCCCCGAGTACGGGGCCGCAGTCGCCGCGATCCAGTACGACCCCAAGGGCGTCGCCAACCTCACGGCCATTGCGACCAGCGGCGAGGTGGCCGCGTGATCACCACCCAGCCGCCAACCGGGGTCCTCCTCGGGCAGTACGCCCCTGGAACCCCCGAGTGGGAGCAGGCTCGCGCCGGGCTGTGCATCACCGCCACCGAGATCGCCGCGGTCGTCGGCCTCTCCCCGTGGCAGTCCCGCTTCAGCCTCTGGCACAAGAAGGCCGGCCTGCCCACCCCGCCGTTCCAGCCGAACCCGGCCGTCGAATGGGGCAACCGCCTCGAGGACGCCGTTGCCAAGAAGTTCGCCGACGAGCACGGCATGGACCTCCACGAGACCGGCACGTGGCGGCACTGCGACCGCGACTGGCAGCGCGCCACCCCCGACCGCATCGGTGACAACTGCCTCGTCGAGGTCAAGACCAGCCCGTTCGGCGAAGGCTGGGGTCCGGCCGGCAGCGACGAGATCCCCGTCTACTACCGCTGCCAGGTCCAGTGGCAGATGGACGTCACCGGCTACCGCACCACTCACGTCGCGCTACTCGTCTCCGGCCACGACTACCGCGAGTACACCGTCGAGTACGACATCGACGACGCCAGGATCCTCCGCGAAGCGGCTTGGCGGTTCCTCGACGACGTCCGACAGGGCAACCGGCCCCCCATCGACGGCGCCGACGCCACCTACCAGACCATCCGCGTCCAGCCCACCGGCCGCGACGACATCGACGTCGAGATCCCCCTCGACCTCGCCGCCCGCTACGAGGTCATCGGCGATCAGCGGCGCACCGTCGACACCGAGTTCATCCAGGTCCGCGGCGAAGTCCTCGACCTGATCGGCAACGGCTACCGGGCCGTCTGCGGGGAGCGCCGCATCGCCTACCGCACGGTCAATCCGGACGGCACCACCCTCGCACTCCAGCCGTACAGGAGCACCCACGCATGAGCCAGATCGGCAACGCGATCGAGAAGCGCGACAACGGGCCGGCCGCCCAGATCGAGGCGTACCGAAGCGAGTACGCCGCCCTCGTCCCCTCCCACATCAACGCCGACCAGTGGATCCGTCTGGCCGTCGGCGCGATCCGCGGCAACGAAGACCTGATGAAGGCGGCCCAGAACGACATTGGCGTCTTCCTCCGGGAACTCAAGACCGCGGCCCGTCTCGGACTGGAGCCCGGAACCGAGCAGTTCTACCTCACCGCCCGCAAGAGCAAGGCCCACGGCCACGCCGAGATCATCAAGGGCATCGTCGGCTACCAGGGGATCGTCGAACTCATCTACCGGGCGGGCGCCGCATCGTCCGTCATCGTCGAAGTAGTCCGCGCCAACGACACCTTCCACTACGTGCCCGGCCGCGATGAGCGTCCGGTCCACGAGATCGACTGGTTCGGCACCGACCGCGGCCCCCTCGTCGGCGTGTACGCCTACGCCGTCATGAAGGACGGCGCCACCTCCAAGGTCGTCGTCCTGAACCGGACGCGGGTCATGGAACTCAAGGCCAAGTCGGACTCCAGGAACTCGCAGTACAGCCCGTGGAACACGAACGAGGAATCCATGTGGCTCAAGTCCGCGGTGCGCCAGCTCGCCAAGTGGGTGCCGACCAGCGCCGAGTACATGCGCGAGCAGCTCCGCGCCCAGGCCGAGGTCGCCAACGAGGCGGCCAGCCCGCAGATGCCGACCGTGTCCGTCCTCGACGACTACGACCCGGCCGACGACGAGCCCATCGACGGCGAACTCGTCGAGTAGGCCGTGCGCCGCAAGAACTCCTAATCCGCAGGCCAGCAGGGAGAGGACGCCGTGAGCAAGATCGTGAAACCTTCCGTGAAACCAAACGTGTCGCACCGCGGGCTTACAGGTAGAGGCATGACGACGCCTATTCAGCCCGCGCTCGACGGCACCGTCCCCGAGCAGTCCGCCCGCCGCCAGCGTGCCGAGGACTACGAGACGTGGCTCGCTCAGGTCTGGCCCAAGTACATAGACGCCGCTGCGACCGGCAGAACGTTCACCTGCTTCGAGATCGCCGACGAGCACAAGCTGCCCGAGCCGCCGGACTCCGCCCATCACTGGGGCCGACTCATGACGCTCCTGAAGGACGAGGGCTACATCCGGACCGCCGGCTGGGCGTGCAGCGACCGGCCCACCGTGAACCACTCCGGCGTCCGCACCTGGAAGGGCACCGCCGCAGCCCGACGAGCCGCGGCATGAGCTTCCGCGACCGCCAGTACCGCACCTGCATGCGGGAGCTCGCCGCCATCCGCATCCTCGACGACCTCCGCCGATGGCGCGACGCCCACAACCGACGCGTCTGCCAGGCCATCTGGCAACTCCCCGCACGCACACCCGACCGGAAGGAGACAGGACAGTGACCAGCAAGACCCCGCCCCGGCACGGAGAACGCCGCTGCTACCTCCGCGGCTGCCGACGAAACGAGTGCGTCGAGGCCAACAAGCGGTACTGCAAGCAGTCCGACCTCCGCCGCCACCGCGAAGGCCCCAGCCGCATCGATGCCACTGACGTAGCCAGCCACCTCCGCCACCTCATCGAGGAAGGGGGCTGGACGCAGATCGACATCGCCTCCTGCACCGGCATCAAGGTCGGCACCATCGGCGGCCTCGCTGCTGGCAGGTACAAGACCTGCTCGCCCGAGAACGCCAAGACCATTCTCGCCTTCGATCCGGAGTTCGACGCAGCGAGGCCCGGCTACTGGACGAGCAACGTCGGTTCCATGCGCAGGCTGCAGGCTCTGGCGGTTCTCGGCCACCCTCTCTACGTCGTCGCCGAGGAAGCCCAGATCAGCTACGCCACCGCCCGGCACATGTGTTCCCAGATCAGGCGGGTCACCAGCAAGGACTTCGCGGCCCGGATCGCCGCCGTCTACGAACGGCGGCGCCACCAGGTGGGCCAGTCGCCGGTGACCCGGGGAATGGCACGGGCCGCCGGCTGGTGGGGGCCCGACGCGTGGCGCGACATTGACGACCCGCAGTGCACCCCCGAAGAGCACCGCGACGAGCTCGGCGCCTACCGCCGACGCGAGATCGCCCACCTTGCTTCGTTCAACGTGCCCGAGCACGAGATCGCGGACCGCCTCGGCATGGCCCGCGCCTACGTCCACGACCTCATCCGCGACATGGGAAAGGCCGCCTGATGCCTCGCCACGACAACGACGCACTCTCCGTCATGGACTGGTTCTGCGGAGCCGGCGGCTCCAGCCAGGGCGTCCACGCCGTCCCCGGCGTCCGCGTCGAGCGGGCAGCCAACCACTGGCGGCTTGCCATCGAGTCGCACGCCGCGAACTTCCCGACCACCAGCCACTACCAGGGCGACATCCGCAAGGCGCCCGTCTGGGACTGGCCCGTCTGCGACATCTTCTGGGCCTCCCCGGAATGCACCAACTGGTCCGTCGCCAAGGGCAAGAAGCGAGACTTCGTCGGCGCCATGCAGGGAAGCCTCCTCGACCTGCTCGCCGCCACCGACGAGGACGACGAGCCTTCCGCCGAGGAAGAGTCCCGAGCCCTCATGGAAGAGGTGCCGCTGTACCTCCGTGGCGTACAGGAGCGCGGGGGCCTGGTGAAGGCCGGCATCGTCGAGAACGTCACCGACGTCCGAGCTTGGGACCAGTGGGACCGGTGGATCGGCGAGATCCACAAGCTCGGCTACCGCACCCGGATCATCGCCCTCAACAGCATGCACGCCGACCCGCGGTCCGTGCACCGGGCGCCGCAGTCCCGCGACCGGCTGTACGTCGGCTACTGGCACGAGTCCCTCGGCCGCACCCCCGACTGGGCCAAGTGGCTGCGGCCCCGTGCCTGGTGCTCGGGCTGCGACCGGCACGTGCAGGCCATGCAGGTGTTCAAGGACCCGAAGCGCGACATGGGCCGCTACCGGCAGCAGTACGTCTACCGCTGCCCAAACACGTCCTGCCGCAACCAGATCGTCGAGCCCGACGCTCTCCCGGCTGCGGCCGCGATCGACTGGTCCATCCCCGGCCAGCGGATCGGCGACCGAGCCAAGCCCCTCGCCGACAAGACGATCGCCCGCATCGAGGCCGGCCTGAAGAAGTTCGCCCGCCCGGTGCCGATGATGGTCCCTGCCGGGGGGACGTGGCGTGACGCGGCCGTCTCCGTGGCGGAGCCGATGCCAGCGCGCACCACACGGGAGAACGACGCCCTGATGGTGCCGCCGCTGATGGTCCCCGTCGAAGGCCGGGACGGGAAGAACGCGGCCTCCGCGCATACGCCGCTGCGCGCCATGACGACGCGGAACGAGACCGGGCTCGCCTGGCTCCCGTTCATCGCCGAGCTCCGCGGCGGCGGCTCTGTCGCCCGATCGGTGTCCGAATCCCTGGCCACCGTGACCGCCTCCGGCAACCACCACGGGCTAGTCGCCCCGGCAGCCATGGTGATGCGGAACAACGGCAGCAAGGGCGACGGCGGAGAGCACTGCACCACCCCGACCGAACCGTTCCGGACCATGACCACGGCTGGCCACCAGTCGCTCCTCACGTGGGAGCACATGCTCGTCCCCTACTACGGCAACGGGGCCCCGCGCACGGTCAACGAACCGATCGGCGCACTCACGACCCGGGACCGGTATGCCCTCGTCAGGGGCGACGTCCAGGTCGACGACGTCCTCTTCAGGATGCTCGAACCCCACGAGATCGGCCGCGCCATGAGCTTCGGCGACGACTACATCGTCCTCGGCAACAAGCGCGACAAGGTCCGCCAGTACGGCAACGCCGTCACCCCGAACGCCGCCGAGATCCTCGTCTGCGCCCTCGTCGAAGCCATCACCGGCGAGCAGATCGACAGGCACGCCGAGCCCGCCTTCGCGGCCGCCGCCTAGACCACCACCCCCTTCACCAGGAAGCAGACCTCCCATGGCACGTGGCCACGGCCGGATCCTCACCAGCATCTGGGAGGACGCCGACTTCCTCGCACTTGGCGAGCGGGAACAGCGCCTCTACCTGTTCCTCATCTCACAGCCCAACCTGAACCACGCCGGCCTCCTCGACCTGACCCTGCGCCGCTGGTCCCGCAAGGCCCGCGGCCTGACCTCTGCCGAGCTGGAGAAGCTCCTCCAGACCCTCGAAGGAGCCCGGTTCATCGTCATGGACGAGGACACCGAGGAGCTCCTCATCCGCTCCTTCGTCCGCAACGACGGCGTCTGGCGGATGCCGAAGGTCATGGGCGCCATGGTGTCCGGCGCACTGGAGATCTCTTCCAAGCACCTGCAGCGGGCCCTGCTCGATGAGATGGACCGCATCCCGCTCGACGAGCTCAGCAGCGAGCCGACGAAGTACCGCGGCGAAGACGGGCCCTCCATCCGGGCCCAGATCGCCACCCACATCCAGGCCCTCCGGAAGGCTTTCGGAGACCTCACACCCGACCCTTCCGGAAGGGGTTCCGTAACCCCCTCCGCAACCCCTTCGGCAACCCCCTCCGATACCCCTCAAGAGGGGGATGCCGAGGGGGGTCCGAAAGCCTCTACGCGCGGGCGCGCGGGCGCGTCACGCGCGCATTCCCCTGCCCCTGCCCCTACCCCTACCCCAGCCCCAGAAGAGGAGGGGGGTGGGTTGGCCAACGATTCGATCCCTTCCGTCGCCTTGGCTGAGGCCCCACGGCCTGACGGCCTCGCCCCCATCGACGACGACGGATTCGCCCTCACCGACTCGATGCGCCGCTGGGCCCTCGACACTTTCGGGCCCGCCCTCGACATCGACTACGAGACCGCTCAATTCGTTGACCACCACCGTGCCGAAGGCCGGCGCCGTAGCAACTGGCCCGCCGAATGGCAGAAGTGGATCCGCCGCTCGGCCAAGTGGGCCAGCGAACGCCAGACCCGGACCCACCTCCGCGCAGTCGGCGCTCCAACCGCTCCCCGAGACATGAACCACATGACCGAAGAGGAGAAGCAGCGTGCCCTCAATTTCTGACGACGACGACCGCGACTCGGTCCGCACCGAGCGCCGCGAAGCCGCCGTCTCCGCCTTCCTCCAGGCGACCCCGGTCATCTACCGCCGGGACGTCGCCATCCATCCGCGGGCTGCCGAATGGGCCACCCAGGCCGACACCGCCCCCGTCTGCCTGTTCCTCACCGGCGCCATCGGCATCGGCAAGACGCACACCGCCTGGCAGGCCACCCGCCAATGGCTCGGCACTCACATCACCCGCACCGGCCGCAAGCCCCGCATCGAGACCTGGCGGTCCACCGCCCTCTTCGACGCGCTCCGTCCCGACAACCACGACTGGGACGTGCGCACCCTCACCCGCCAACTCCAGGAGGCCGACCTGCTGTACATCGACGACCTTGCCGCCGCCCGCGTCTCCCCGACCGGCTGGACCCAGGAACGCCTCTACGAGATCTTCGACGAGCGGTACATCAACCGTCGGCCCTGCCTCATCACCTGCGACGTGCTTCCCGGCGCCACCGCCAACATCGTCGGCGACCGCGTCCAGTCCCGGCTGCGCGAGATGTTCCGCGGCGGCGTGCTCCTCCTCGAAGGCGCCGACCGTCGGGCCGGTGACGCCGCATGAGCGACGACATGTGGGAAGCCCCTCTCGACGACCAGCTGCCCGCCGGCGACTACATCGCCGACGTCGAAGCCGAACGCATCCTCGCGGCCGCCGTCATGGCCCGCACCGACCTCGTCGACGACCTGGCGGTCCAGGGCTTCGACCCCGCGGACATCACCACCGACCGCTACCGCTGGATCTGGTTCGCCGTCGAGGAGATCCGCGCCAGCCTGCAGCCCGGCAGCATCCGTTGGGAGGCCGTCGAACGGCAGCTCCAGGCGTTCCGGGCCGACGGCCGCATGCCCACCGTGCCGGCGACGAAGGACGAGCTGGCCCAGCTGTACATCGAGGCCACACCCGCCTCCGCCTCCTGGGCCGCCGACCGCGTCACCAAGAAGGCCATCGCCGCCCGGCTCGTCGCCCACGGCCATGCTGCGATCAACCTGGCCCGCTCCGCTGCCTTCGACCCCGACACCGACATCGCCGCCGCCCAGCTCGAACTCGACGGCGTCATCCGCCAAGGCACCGACGAAGAGACCATCCAGGTCGGCGACGTCCTCGAAGGCGTACTCACCCGGGCCGTCACCCCGCCCACCGCAGACGACCGGATCTCCACCGGGTTCATGGACCTCGACAGTCTCTTCACCGGGGGCTGGGCCGCCGGGCAGATGGTCGTCATCGGCGCCCGGCCCGCCATGGGCAAGACCACCCTCGGGCTCGGCCTGGCCCGCGCTGCCGCCGTGCGCAACGGCATCCCGACCCTCTTTGAGTCGCTGGAGATGGGCCGCGATGAGATCGGCAACTCGATCGTCTCGGCCGAGGCCCGGGTCGCCCTGCACCACATCAAGCTGGGCATCGTCGGCGACGACACTGCCGCGGTCCAGCGGTTGGCGAAGCGGGGGCCGGCAATCCAGGCGGCACCGCTGTTCATCAACGACAACGCATTCCTGACCATGCCGATCCTGCGGGCCCGCGTCCGGCACCTCGTCCGCACGGCAGGGCTGCGGCTCGTCATCGTCGACTACCTGCAGCTCATGCAGGCGCCGAAGGCCGAGAACCGGCAGGTGGCCGTCTCCGAACTGTCCCGGCAGCTGAAGCTCCTCGCCAAGGAGTTCGGCATCACCGTCGTGGTCCTGGCCCAGCTGAACCGTGGCCCCGAACAGCGCACCGACAAGAAGCCGATGGTGTCCGACCTGCGTGAGTCCGGTTCGATCGAGCAGGACGCCGACATCGTGATCCTGCTCCACCGCGAGGACGCCTACGAGAAGGACTCGCCCCGATCCGGGGAGGCCGACTTCATCGTCGGCAAGCACCGCGGCGGCCCGACGGCGACGATCACGGCCGCGTTCCAGGGCCACTACGCCCGCTTCGTGGACATGGCGGCAACCTGATGATCTTCGAGCCCAGCGACGAGGACATCGTTGAAGCCCAGAGGCAGGGCGACATCAAAGCCCTCCTCCTCGCCGCCGCCGGCATCACGCCCAAGGCGCCCCGGCAGCGGACCGCTGAGCCCGAGGCCCCCTGCTACCACATCGCCCGCCCCGGCGCCTGGCCCTGCGGCACCGCCGCCACCGGCCCCACCCCGCAGCCCTGCGACGAATGCCGCGCCACCCCCGCCTGACCCGTCCCGCCACCACACACCCAGAAGGACACGCCATGACCGAACAGCCCGCCCGCACCCTCACCGTCGAGGAGCACGACCGCGCGTGGCACGCCATCGAAGGCGCCACCGGTCAGCCCGACGCCGACCCGGGCACCGTTCTTGCCGCCGTGCTGCACGCCCTGGGCATCGAGGCGCCGACCGCCGAGGACGAGCAGGCCTACCTGCTCCGCAAGCGCGCCACCGCCTGACCGCCCGAACCTGCCGAAGGAGACCCCCGTGCGCCGTACCAGCGACACCAGCACGCAGACCATCTGCGACTGCGACACCTGCATGGCCTACACGCTCACGGTCCACATCCAGCGCACCACCTCCGCCGTGCAGGCTGCCGGCCACCACGAGAAGGCCGCCGCGGACGGTTGGTCGGACTGGGAGGGCCGGGACTACTGCCCCGGTTGCCCGCCCGGCCTGCCGGTCGAGGAGCACGACCACGACGGCCTGTGGGCCGCCGACGACGAAACCGCCGCCTGACACGCCGCAGGCCGCCCTGCATGTCGCAACCAAGCAGGGCAGCCCGACCCGACACTACCCACGACAGGAGCCAGACCATGGCCAAGCAGCAGACCACCGGCACCTACGCCACCGGCGTGTGCACCTACGGCGTCACTCAGGCGCGCGGCTCGGGCTGCATCAAGCCCGCCGGCCACGACAGCGCGCACCTCGTTACCGAGGGCGACGTCGACGACGAGTACTGCGGAGCCGAGTACGACGCCTTCGCGTGCGAGCTGGAGCCCGGCCACCTCGGCGCTCACCTCGACGGGACCTTCGGCTGGGCCTATGAGCCCGAGGCCGCCCCCACCTCCGCCGTCTGACCCCAGCCGCTGCCGGGTCGTCCCCGTGGCGGCCCGGCCCCAACACCAGGAGCAGCACCCCATGGACCGCATCTACATGAACCGCATCGAGGGCCAGCGCCGCATCCACGTCGAGATCCACGAGAACGAGGTGTCCGACCTCCTCGACGACCTCAAGGCCGACCCCGAGCACTTCGCCTCCACCCGCCTGTTCCTCGGGATTCTGCGGGTGGCCGAGGAGATCTTCCTGCCTGCCGTGAGCGAGACCCGCCGCAACCGGGATGCCGCCCGTCAGGCCAGCGGACAACAGCCGGACATGGACGCCGCGCCCTGGATCGCCGACGGACGCCACGGCCCCACCCCCGAGGAAGCCACCGCCGCCTTTGAGGGCACCCTCGACAGCCACGCCATCCCCAAAGCCTCCCCAAAGTTCGCTGCCGGGTTGTCCGACACCCAGCCGGCCAACGACGAAGCCCAGCCGCCACGCGTGCAGTGGCGCGTCTCCCTGTACGACCCGGTTGCCCAGGAGTGGGCGCCCGGCGCCGCCTTCCACGACCGCGACCGCGCCGTGGAACGCCTTCGGCAGGTACAGATCAGCTCGCCGCGCTGGGCCGACGACAACACCCCCGTCAAGCGCCGCCTCGTGCGGGAGACGACCACGTGGACCGTCGAGGAGGACGAGTCTCAATGACCGAAGCAAGTCGTGAGACCACCACCAGCTTCCGCTTCCGCATCCACATCCGCTACCACGACAGACCCGGATGGACCGTCTGGGGCCGCTTCTCCAGCAACGCCCAACGCACCTACCGCGACGCCTCCTGGCTGCTCACGCAACCAGACATCGCCGAGGTCGACATCCAGTGCACCACCACCGTCGAGGAACACCTGACGCTCGACGAGCTGCGCGCGTGCGTCGCCAGCATCCCGACACGCTCCGCCCCCGCACAGGGAGACCCCGCATGACCCACGACCACCCGTCCGTGCCCCGCCGCTTCTACCTCCAGCGCAACACCGACGTCACCGGAGCATCCGGGACCGGCCGCGTAGCCGACGGCGTCCTGTGGCCCGACGGCACCGCGACCGTCCACTGGATCGGCGAGGACAACTCCGACGCCTTCTGGCCGACCGGGATCGCCGGGATCACCCGCCGGTCCTGCCATGACGGCAACACCGTGATCGTCTGGCTCGACTTCGAATCCACCGAGATCGAGAACGACCTCCCGTGCCTGCACTGCATCGATGGCCACGGCAGCCCCGACCGCTGCACCTGGGGCGTCCGCGTCGGCCCCGACCGCGACGGAGGCGGCCGGCCCGTCCATCTCCTCGTGCAGCCGACGAACGGGGCTCACGTGTCCACCGAGGACGCCGCCTGGCTCCAGGGCGTCATCGACCGCGACCGCATCTGACCTGCCGCTGCCGGGTCGTCCCCGTGGCGGCCCGGCCCCAACACCAGGAGCAGCACATGACCGACCAGCCCACCGCCTGCAGCAGCACCCGGCACTGCGCACGACACGGCTTCTGCCACCGGTGCGCGCCTGACCTGGCCGACGCCTCGCAGTACCTCGTCAAGGCCATGAGCGCCGCCAGAATCGACGACGAGCGCGTCGGTGCCCTCTACGCCCAGCTCGCCGCCACGGTCCGGGACGCCGCCCGTCAGGCCAGCGGACAACAGCCGGACACCTGCCACCCCATCGACGTCGACGGCGCTACTGTCCTCGTCCGAGGCAGCGGCGACTGGACCGACGAGGACCGGGCCCACGCGGCCGAACTCGCACGGGCCGCCCGACGCCGCTTCGAGTCCGAGCCGCGATGCCCCTCCTGCAAGCACCTGTGGACGAACCACCAGCAGGGCGCCTGCGTCATCCGCTCGCGGAGCCAGGGCGTTGCCGCCGTCTGCGGCTGCACCGAGACCGAGTCCGCCCCCGCCGCCGGGTTGTCCGACACCCAGCCGGCCGTCGACCGCGTCATCGTCCGCTGCACCTCCTGCGAGCACCAGGACCAGTACCACGACGCCGACGGCCGCTGCTGGTTCACCGTCGAGCACGGCGTACCCGAGCGTGACCTCGTCTGCCCCTGCAAGCGCCGCCGCCTGACCGTCGAGGAGGACGAGACCCGATGACCCAGCCCGCGCCCGGCAGCGAGCCGGCCACGCCCCGCCACCCCTACACCCACGCCGACGACCAGCCCGACCAGCGGCCCGTCGACACCCTCGACCCCGGAGAGGAGTACCTGTGACTCAGCCGACGACGGACCCCCTCCGCAACCTCGCCGACCGTGCCGAACGCGGCCCCCTCACCGGCGCCGAAGCCGCCCGGCTCCGCGACGGCATCGACCGGCTCCAGACCCGCGCCGTGAAGGCCGAACGCGCCGTTCTCCTGCTGGCCGACTCCCACCGTCACGCCGAGCGGGCCGAGGCCGCCCTCGAAGCCTTCCGGGACCGCGTGCAGGCCATCACCGACGAGGCCCGCGGCGGCATCCGAGAGCAGCTCGGCTACGCCCTCGCCGCCCTCGACGCCCACACCAACCCCAAGGACCAGACGTGACCATCCGCCGCCTGCGCATCCTCGTCAGCCACCTCCGCCGAGGACTCCACGCCGAATGCCCCACCCAATGCAGCGAAGGCCACACCTACCAGCGCCCCTGCGTCCTCGCCCGCTGACCGGCAGACCCCCGCACAACCCCCAGACACGGGCGCCCCACCACCGGGGCGCCCCGCACCACAGGAGCCACCGTGACCACGATTCAGGAGCCGCTCTGGCACGACGGCTGGGAACAGGAAGCCGACGCCAAAGTCAGCAGCACCTACTGGGCGGGCGAAGTCCCCGCCGACTACAGCCGATCCTGCAGCCGGCGCGACATACCCATCCGCACCGTCGTCGACGTCATCAGGAGCTTGTGATGACCAGCCGCGTCACAACCGAGCAGCTGCTCAACCTTGCCGACCGAGCCGAACGCGGGCCACTCACCGCCACCGAAGCCAGCCGACTCCGAACGGGCATCGCCGAACTGTCCGCCAGCAAGGCCGCCCTGGCCGACAGCAAGGCCTCGCTCGAGGGCCGCCTCGCCGCCTACGCCGACCAACCCAAGGGCCGAGCAATCGACGGCCTCAAAGCAGTTCAGCGACTGGTCGCCGGCAGTGAACGGCGAGGCGTCACCCACCTGCCCGTGTGGGCCATCGCCGCAGCGAGCGGGGCGCCAATACCCAAGCCACCTCCAGGCCCTGACGTAGAACACGCCCGAGAAGGGGCCTGAGCGCCCGCCTAAGCGCCTCACAGGCCTCCCGCGCACTCTGAGACGCCGGACGCCTAGAGCGCCAGCGAGGCGCCTGGTCCTTGCGATCCACCAACGACGCCCGAAAGGAACCGAAATGCCCGAGCCGTACTACGCCGATGAACACGTCACCCTCTACCTCGGCGACAGCCGCGCCATCCTTCCCGGCCTCAACCTGCAAGCCGACTGCGTAATCACTGATCCGCCCTACGGAGAAACAGCGCTGGCATGGGACCAGTGGCCGACCGACTGGCCAGCCCCCGTAGCCGCAGCCAGCAACTCCATGTGGTGCTTCGGATCCATGCGCATGTTCCTCGAACACGGCGCCGAGCTCGCCGCGGCAGGCTGGAAGCTCTCCCAGGACGTCATCTGGGAAAAGGCCAACGGCTCCGGCTTCGCAACCGACCGGTTCCGTCGAGTCCACGAGATCGCCACCCACTGGTACCGCGGCAACTGGGCCGACATCCACCACGACACCCCACGCACCGCCTACAGCGGACCCGACAAGTCGGCGCGCGCTCGCGGCTCCCGCACCCCCCACACCGGAACCATCGGCGCCCACACCTACGCCGACAACGGCACCCGGCTCGCCCGCTCCGTCATCAAGGCGGGCGCAGTCCGCCACCAGAAGCGCCACCCCACAGAGAAGCCCATCGAGGTCCTCATCCCGCTCATCGAATACGCCTGCCCGCCCGGCGGACTCGTCCTCGACCCATTCGCCGGCTCCGGCAGCACCCTCGACGCCGCCCGCCTCACCGGACGGCGCGGGATCGGAATCGAAGCTAACGAGCAGTACGCCGAGGCGGCCGCCAACCGGTTGTCCGCCCTCGTCCTCGACATCGCCTGACCCGACCCACCGCACCGCCCGAACGGAGAGCCGCCGTGAACGACCTCGACACCTGCACCTGCTGCCGCCGCGAACTCCGCGACCACGAACTCGGCAGGTACGCGTGCACCCTGTGCGAAGACCGCATCGCCATCCATCTCGGCGCCATCCCCGGCCTGTTCGAGCGGCTCGACGACCACCTCGAGCGCGGCGCAACAGGCGGCGGCCCGGCCGTCTCCGGCAGCAAAGCCGCCCCCGCCCCCTGCCGCATCGACGTACTCAACCTCCGCACTGCCGCCGGCCCCGTCCTCGCCCCGCTGGAGACCTGGGTCCGGGACTGGGCCGAGGACGGCTACGCAGAGATCGGCGAGCGCGGCACCTCGACAGCACGCGTCACCCACGCCTGCCGCACTCTCCGCTTCAACCTCTCCCAGGCCGTCGCCAAGCACTCCGCCATCGAGGAGTTCGCCGACGAGGTCGCCTCCATCTGGCGCACCCTCAGTCGCATCGTCGGCGGCGAGACCCCGCCACGCCGCATTGCCGTCACCTGCCCCTGTCAGCAGACACTGCGCATCACCCTCGACACCCGCGGCGAGACCTGCCCCCGATGCGGCGCCGAGTACGGGCACAGCGAGATCCTGCGGCTGCCGCTCGCGGAGAGGCGGGCCGCAGCGTGAGCAGCAACGAGACCCCCGGCGAGCATGTCGGTAACCTCATCCCGATGGTCACAGCCGACGACGGGCGCGCCTACATCTCCGCAGACAACGTCGTCGCCCTCCTCCGGGCCATCGCCGAAACCCACCGCGACCTAGCCGACCACCCAGACTGCGACCTCCGCGACGGCGCGGCGTCCATCGACAGAGAAGCCGACGCCATCTCCTGCCGGGCGATCGCGTGGATCCGGTGACCTAGTCGGCAGGCAGCCGCCGGGCCAGCTCCGATGCGAGCTGGCCGGCTGCCGCACCCCGCGGGGAGAGGTCCAGCTGCTCGAGGAGGAACAGGTGCCGGACCGCCTCGCGGGCCTCGGCCAACGTCAGCAGCGGCAGACGCGGGGCGGACGGGTAGTCGGCGGTTACAGGCTCGAAGGACTCCACACCCAGACAACGCGCGCCACCGCCTGCAGGCACGCCCAACCACTGGCCGCCACCACTAACCGGTAACTGCTAACCCGGATAGCTAACCCGCACCGTTAGGGCGGATCGTCGCCCCGGACCGTTAGAGGGCTAACGTTCTGCGCTACGGTGGAAACACGATTGGTGATTCCAGCGGAGGGCCAGGATGAGCAGCGAACCGTGGACGATCGAACGGATCTGCGATGCTCTCGGAAACCCCGCACTCACCCAGACCTTCCTAGGCCAGATCAACCGCGCCCCCGCCCACGAACTCCTCACCGTCTTCGCCAAGTGGGAACGCATCGCCAAGGACACCGTCGCCGCCGTCGAACGAGGCCGCAAACTCGCCGTCCACGACGCCCGCGGCGAAGAACTTCCAGGTCCATGGGTCGATGCCACAGACAGAATCCAGGCAACCGCCGAACGAAACAGGGCCAGCGGCGCCGCCTAACCCCGATCCGTTCTTCCTACAGTCAGCAACCCGCTACGCTGTGTCGCGAAGGATCACTGTCCCGCCGTCCAGTGGTTTCGCCGCACCCCCGTGGTGCCCGGAAATCAAGGACCACCGTCTTGCAGTACCGCCTCAAGTACGACCCGGCAGCCGAAGCCGTACACGAAGCGATGCCAGCCGTCCCCAGCGAGGCGCTGACACTCGCCCTCGCGGCAGCATGCAGCGACCCCATCGCCGCCACCCAGCCCTACGGCGAAGACGACGGCGTCATTCGGATGCTCATCACCGACGCGGCATTCGCGGTACTCCTCATCGGCGAGACCCTCAGAACCGTGACCGTCCTACAGATCAACTACATCGGCTGAACACCGCCAGCACCACGGCGCGCCCTCCACCCGATCGGGTGGAGGGCGCGTTCATTCACCCTCAGGCCGTATCCCTTCACTTAAGGTGAAGTCAGGAGCCGAGGCAGTCATCCCGGGATCACTGCCCGTGCCACCCCGATGCTGCGCGGAGGGTCATCAATATCCGCAGCCCGACACGTTCCCCGTCACACGATCCCCGTGACGGGGAACGTGCTTACGGAACCACCGAGCACACGCCTTCATCCCCGAGAGGCGGGCGCTCGCTTGTGACCGCCGGCTACTCGCCAGGCTTCACCTCAATCACCTGCACGTCGGTCACGCCGGCCTCCTGCCCCAGACGCGCCGCCCGGTCATCCGCCGACGGCCGGTCATAGGCGACGGTCGAGCGCTTCGGCTCGCCGGCCTGGACCCAGGTGACCTTGAAATTCTGCACAGCACACTCCTCTGCCAGCGGGAATGCCGACAGGGTGGCATGAGGGACTGACAACGGCGGGGTGGCGTGGCGACGCCCGCCACCCCGGGGAGGAGTGGCGGGCGAGGGAGGGGGTTAGGCGGACGCCTTGAACGACTTACCGTCGGCGATCTTCCGAACCCACTCCCTGCTGAAGCCGGTGTGCTTGGCGATTGCAGTCAGGGGGACTCCCGCATCGCGCGCCTCGCGGATGAGTCGCTCCAGGTCATGTCGAGCCTGAAGGAACTCCGCCGATGCTTGGCCTACTCGCTGAAGGAAGTCCAGCCGAAGTTCCGCCATGCTCGGCGTAGCCTCCATCGCTCTCTTCTCCTCGGCGTGCGCCTGGATCGCCTCGGCAACCGCGCTTAGCGGGTCGACCTCGAAGGTGAACCACTCGCCATGGGTACGCAGAAGAGCGAAGCGGCGGTGCAGGTAGGTCTCGACTTCATGGTCGCCGATATGCACTGCGAGGAGCTCAAGGGGGACAGGGCTCATCGTCTGGATCTGCGCCAACCGGCGCTTCGGATCAACGCTGCGACCGATCTTCACCGTCCGGGTCCCCGGACTCCCCATGACGTAGACGAACTCCGTCGGCTCCAGATTGGTCACGGCTGCGCCTGCCCGTACTGCCACGTCTTGCCTGTGCCCCGGTACTCGGAGACCGGGATCGGCTCGACGCCGGGCCGCATCTTGGACCGGTAGAGCTGGCCGTGCAGGTGGTCGACCTCGTGGGCGACGAGCCGGGCGTGCCCGCGTTCGAAGATGGTGATCCGCTGCTGGCCGTCGATGTCGGTGTGCTCGACGCTGATCGACATCGGGCGCGGGACCATACCGCGGACGTCGAAGAAGCTGAGGCAGCCTTCGTACTGCTCGTCGAAGCCGCCGGCCTCCTCGATGATCCGAGGGTTGAACAGGGTGATCGCTTCACCCTCCGGCGTGCGGATGATCGCGGCGGCACGGTTGATGCCGATCTGCGGGGCGGCGATGCCCATGCCCTTGCCGAAGTCGTGGACTCCGGCCGCCCGGTCGGCGGCGGAGTTCAGTTCGGCGACCACGCGGCGCGCGTCCTCCGCTTCGTCGGGCAGGGAGAACAGGCGGGCAGGGGTTGTCAGGATCGGGTCGCCCTCCTGGACGATGCCGATCTCCCGCATGCGGCCACTGGCCGTGTCAGCAGTGCTCAGGTGAGTCTCCTTGATCGCTTTGGCCCGGAACTTCCACTCCAAGCGGAAACGGGCGTGAAGAGGTGGTTCCTCCGTACTCCAGGAGAACACGCGCCGCCCGCCCTCTGTGGCCGAACGCACGGGATTGCGGAAGGGGTTGCCCGTCGCGGTCATCGTCGTCTCGGTGCCCCACACAGCGGGCTCCAGCTCGGCCGGGAAGTCGAGCGACACGCTCAGCCGCTTGGTCGGCAGGCGGACGGCTCGTTGGAACCACTGGCCCCACTTCTCCTGGCCGACCGTGTAGCTGTACTCCAGCCATGCTGACTCGCCGGGGTAGAGCGGGTAACGGCCGTCCTCGTTCTCGAAGAGGAGCCAGAGCTCCTTGAACGCGTCCCGGTCATGCTGGACGCGCCAGCCGATCGGCTCGCCGTCGACGCTCGCGCTGAGCTGGATCTCCTCCCAGGTCAGCGGGTTCTCGCGGTAGTGCGCGTTCGACCGCTCCGGGTCGCCCGGGTAGCGGTCCACCGAGATGCGGATCAGGTAGCTGGTGATCGGCTCCGTGCCGCCGTTCACCAGCAGTCGCCGCTGCGTCGCCCGGTACACGCGGCCGTCGTAGTACAGCGACGTGTCCTCATGCTCGACAACCAGGCTCGTCGGCGGCTCGGGAGCTGGAGCCGGGCGCGGGGCCTCGGTCCGCGGCTTCACGGCCAGCGCCACGAAGGCCCGCCGGATCGCACCGCCGGCCCGCAGGTGATGGTCCGCCTGTTCGGCGAACTCGCGCGACGGCCGTTGGTGACCGGACTCCACCTTCGAGATGTACGAGGGTGTGTACCCGACCAGTTGCGCGAGCGCCTTCTGGGACAGGCCGCGCACGTCGCGCCAGCGCTTTAACTCGGCGACGAACTCGTCCGCTAACGCCTGGTCCGCCATGGCGTCCCCCTGTGAGTGTGAGTGCGGTGTGAGTGAACGGCATTCAACCTGCCGTCACGGTGGCGCCTCGCGATGTCCTAGCGGCGAAGGCGGGAAGGCCCCGCCTCGCCAACCGCGAAAGGCGAGGTCGACTACGAGTCGGACTGCTGCAACCGCCGGAGAACCTCGGGATCCGGCCGTCGTGGAAGCTCGTCCGTCTCGTGCGTGAGCCATCGAAGGAACGCACAGATGTGCGCATTGAGGTTGGAGTCCACCGCCTTTGCCGCCTTAAGTGCCTGGTCAAACAGCTCAGGCTCAGGGCGGTAAGTGCGGGTCTGTTTCTTGTGGACTCCACGAGGCATGGCGAAATCTTCGCATGGTGGATTGCCACCAGTCCAGTGCTGTGGCACTGTGGTGGACGTCCACCAGGGGACGCCTTCCACCGGCCTCTGATGGCAGAACGCAAAACTGCCCCGAACCCGGGCTTCCACACACCGGGTATCTCGGGGCAGCCGACCGAAACCTTGATGCAACCAAGGAGTGGTCATGGCCCATCTTGCCATGCGTAATGGCGCGGACGGCGAAGCCTCCGCGAACACCCTCACCGTCGACCGCCTGCTCTCGGCCCCGCTGTCGAAGCTGCTGGCCGAGGTCAACGCCGAGATCGTCGACACATCGGTGACCGACGAGTCGTTCTTCGGTCAGGTCGTGAAGCCCCGTACCGGCACCGCGCTGCTGTGCATGCCGACCGGCCGCTCGGCCTTCGAGCGTGACACGGTCGCCCGGATCCTGGTCGGCAAGCTGGTTGGCGCCCCGATGCGCCCGGTCCCGCCGTCGCTGGACGTCCGTACCTACGGCGGCACGAAGTGAGCGCCCCCGCGGTCGAGGCCGCGACCGTTGTCTCGCAGCGTCGCCGGATCGCTGTCGGCAAGAAGGTCGGCCGCGGCCCGTTCGTGGTCGAGATGTCGGAGGCCGACAAGGCCGCGCACGCCGCCGCCTCGCACGTCCGCACCGCCCCCGGCACGCAGCGGAGGGCCGCCTGATGGCCGGCTCCTTCTCCCCGCTGTTCGACCCCGACCGCGACGGCCTCGGGTACATCCCGCCTCTCGATCAGGCGATCGAGAGGGCCCGCGAGACCCTCGCCGAGAAGGGGTCGGCGAACCTGCACGACGGCGACGAGATGATCCGCGCCGCCTACGGTCTCGCCCACGTGCTCGCCAGCCTGCTCGACGCCCTCGACGCGGACCGGGCCCGGTGATCGCCGTGGACTGGGCGCAGGAGATCGCCGACCGGGTCCTCGCTGAGGAGACCGCCCGCCGTATGGAGGCCGCACAGCAGGCCGCCGCTGATGCGGAGGCCGCCCGCCTCGCTGCTGAGAACGGTGGCCGGTGATGGCCCTCTACACCGGCACGCTGCCGACCCGGCTCCTGAACGACCAGCAGATCCGGCCGTCGGAGTACCGCAAGTGGAAGCATGCGGCCGACCGGTTCGAGCGTCGCGACAAGGACCGCAAGGTCTTGGACGGTCTGAAGGTGTCGATCCCGGCTGATGGGCTGCTGGAGCCGATTCTTCTCGGTGTCGATGACCGCTACCACGACGTGCGCGTCTCGGATGGTCACCATCGTGCGGTCGCTTTGATGCAGCTCGGTGTCGCCGAGTTCCGCTTCCGCTGGTGCTGGATTCGCGCCTACCGCGTCGAGCACGCCCGGGACCCGTTCCCGTACCACCTGCTGGGCCTGTAGGTCCGCCCCTCTACTGCCGGGGCCGGCAGTCCATCCCCCTGCTGACCGGCCCCGGCGCTCCACCCCACCCTTCCCGCACCTCTGCCACGAGGAGATTCGCCATGCCCAAGTGGGCGTTCCGTGCCACCAGCCGCAGCGGCCAGCCGGTCAACCCGATCACCAAGGCGCCGACCGACGAGATCACCGTGCACAGCGAGGACGACCTCAACCGGCGTCTCGCCGTCGCCGAGAACGACCCCCGCGACCTCGAGGTCGAGATCCGCCGCCTCGCCGACTGACCCGTCCAGCCCCGGACCCGGCATGACGCTGCCGGATCGGATCCGGCCCGGGGCGCTCCACCCGACCATCCCGCACATCCCGAAGGAGCCCAGTCATGTCCGCTCTCGTCCTGATCCCGTCCGATGGCCCGTCCGAGCAGGAGCTCGCCGAGATCGAGGCCGGCCTGCGCGCCAGCGTCGTCACCGACTTCCTGGCCGCCCAGCGCGCCGGTGACCGGCTCGGCATGTTCGCCGCCGAGCACTTGGCCGAGCGGATCGACGAGTCCACCCCCGACGGGCCGCAGCTCCGCGACGAGCTCGACGCCCTCCGCCGCACCGCCGCAGCCTGATGGTCACCGCCGACCAGGCCATCGCCGCCGCCGCTGAAGCCGTGGCGATCGTCGCCGCCAAGCGCCACGGGGCCGACGACCAGGCGCAGGTCGACGCCCTGCTCGACGCCACCGCCCTCATCGCCCGCGACGTCCGAGAGGACACCTGATGCAGATCACCTCCTACAAGCTCGACGCCAGGCATCAGCCCGGCTTCGCCCGAGTCGAGGCCGTCGCCGACAACTGCTCCGGCATCGTGATCAGGGAACTCAACGAGGGCACCGGCCACGTAGAGATCCGTGTCACGAACCGGCGGCACTTCGCCGAGGCCGTCATAGTGGCTGAGCAGCAGGCCATCGGTGTCACTCACAAGCCACTACTGAGCGATGGCTACGACGCCTGGGGATTCACCACCGTCTCCAGCCGCGGTTCGGTCCTCCTGATCGACGTCGAGTCCTGTCGCACCACCCGCGAGATCGACCGGACCCTCATCCACGAGTTGGTCCACGCTGCCCAGTTCCGCCGCCCCGGCGTCCGTGACCTGGTCATCGCGGGGCTCCACAACAACTACGGCGTCCATCAGCTGAGTCGGGCCGAGGCGAAGCGTCTGAACCGGCAGATCGCCGGCCGTGAGCGCGAAGCCGCCCGCCTCGAACGCTTCGCCCGCCAGCTCCGCAACTTCCACTGACCCGAAAGGAGCCCGTCATGGGCTACCGCATCTCCCACAACGGCACCGAGTCGACGCTGTCCTACCTCCAGATCGAGCAGCTCGGCGTCGAGGTGAAGCGCGCCGCTAGCACCTTCGGATGGATGACGCTGCGCCCCCTGTTCGCCCCGAGCCGCGACGGCTACATGGAGATCGACGCCGCGCAGGCCGCCAAGCACGGCAAGGCGCTCCTGAAGGTCGCCGGCAAGCTGCCCGACGGCTGGGACCGGATCGCCCGCCGGATCGGAGAGTCCGCCGAGCGCGCCGCTCGTGCCAACGAGCCGTGGGTGTGGTCCTGATGGGCAGCGTGTGGCGTGACGCCCAGTCGATCGCCGACCTCGGCCGGACGATGGCCGACTGGCTGGAGGGTCGGATCCCTGCCCGGCCCGGCTACTTCGACAGCCGACCCGACACCGAGACCAGCCGGCTCATCACGACGCTGGCCGTCCTGAACCGGGCCGGGTTCGTCACCGTCGACAGCCAGCCCGGCGAGGAAGGCCCCGGATACGACGGCGCCCACTGGCGACAGAAGGCCTACGTCGAGGGCTACATCGACGACCGGGGCCCGCTCCTGCCGAAGATCCTGCGGGCTGCCGACACCAACGGGCTGAGCGTGATCCGCGCCAGCCGGAAGCCTGCGGTGCCGGTCCCGTTCGCCGACCGAGACGGCCAGCCGGTTGCCGGGATCACGACCAAGTACCCGCGCAACCAGCTCGCCCGCGAATGGGACGGCATCGGCCGCCGCGCGTTCCGCGACCTCCGCGCCCACAGCGTCCATCTGATCGCCTACGACCCGGTCTGGGGCCGTGATGACCGGCTGTGGACCGCGCTGATGGGGGCGGTCCGGTGAGCCTCGGCTGGCTGATCGGTCTCACCCGCGCCCGCGTCTTCCTGATCTTCACCGGCCTGGCGTGGCTCGTCGGGCTTCAGGTCCCGTTCCTCACCCGCCTCGCTCTCGTCGTCCTCGCCGGGGCTGCTGTCACCTTCGACGGCTTCCTCGACACCCAGCGGACCCGCACTCCAACCCAGACCACCACCATCCCGCCGCAGCGCACCCCCGCCTAACCCCCGAAAGGACTGATTGCCGTGAGCAGCAGCTACCGCTCCTGGGAGGAGCGCGAGGCCGACGCCACGAAGACCCGCGCTGAAGCGGCCCTCCTCGCAGCTCAGGCCGAAGCTGCCAAGCAGGACCTCGGCGCCGGCGCGGCTAAGACCGCGACCGAGCAGCTCGCCGAGCAGGTCAAGCAGGCCCGGCTTCGCAAGCAGCTCACCGCCGTCGAGGACGACGCAGCCGATGACCAGGCCGAGCGCGACGAGCGCCGCCGCGAAGCCGCCCTCGACAAGGGCGTCGTCTTCAAGCGGCTCGTCACCGTCATCTTCGTCCTCGGGCTTCTCGCCTCCCTTCCGTCCCTGGTCATGTACTTCCTGGGGCTCCGCGCCGAGGATGGCCCCGACGAGCCGGCCCTCTACCTGCTACCGGTGCCGTTCTTCCTGGAGCTCCTCGCCTTCACCGCGGTCAAGGGCACCCAGTGGGCCGTGCGGAAGGGCTTCGCCCGCTGGCCGTTCTGGATCCTCACCGCGGTACTCGCCGGGTTCGCCGGGCTCATCAACGGCTCCAAGGGCGCTGAGCTGTTCGGCCCGATCGCTGGCCTCGCCCTCGCGGCCACTTCGATCGTCGGCCCGGTCCTCGTTGAGGTCCGCGAGATCATCGAGGCCCGGACCGCCGGCGACAACAGGGACGCCGCGCAGCGTGCCGCCGACAAGGCCAAGGCCCGAGCCGAGGCCGCGGCGGCGAAGGGGAAGCAGCAGCGGGAGCGCCGGCAGGACGCCGACCGCAAGACGATGTTCCCGAAGCAGTTCGAGGCGTACCTGCGGATCCTCGCGTCCGTCCCGGCTGGTGCACTCGACCGTGACGAGGCGTGGAAGGAGGCCCGGCTCGCGGTCGAGTACCCGGAGGTTCACGACCGACTGCTGACCCTCCTGTCCCTGCCCGGCATCATCTCCCGGTCCGCAGCGCTCGCCGACGCGTGGCGTGACGTCCAGGGCGGCCCGCTCGGCGTCACCGCCGACGTCCTCGACCGACGGCTTGGCGCCGAGCGGGCTCTGGCCGACGTGATGACGGCCGCTGAGATGACCCCCGAGCGCGTCGCCGTCGACCTCTTCCTCGCCGACCTGTTCCCGACCCGAACGGGAGGCGACGACGGCCCCGCTGGCGCCGTTACCGGGAAGGGCCCCCAGGGGCCGTCCAAGACGCCCGGAGCCCTTGGGGGTAAAGGGAAGCGGCCGGTTCGCCAGCAGCCCGCAGAAGAGGCCGTGAAGCCTCTCGAAGCTGCCCACATCGAGCAGGTCGAGAAGCTCGCCGAAGCCCTCGGCGGCACTGACCGTCTCAGCGTCCGCAAGATTCGCGAGGCCGTCGGCTGCCGCACCGAGTACGCGATCCGCCTCCGAGACACCGTCCAGTCCGAGCAGAGCTGAGGACCACGACCATGACCACCGCAGCCCACACCCCGCAGGACACCAACCGACCCATCCTCACCGTCGTCAAGGACAACGCCCCGGCCCCCGTCGAGGGCACGGTCGTCGAGCACCAGGGCACCACCGTCGCTACCCGGCCCGCGTGGCTGACCGCCGCGCAGGACCACGTGCGCGCCAACCGTATGTACGCCCCCTGGGTCGCCCGCGGCTACTGGCGCCTCGCCCGGAGCCTGTTCGCCGGCTACCGCGACGACTACCCGCAGATGATCGCCACGGCCAAGGCCGCCCGTAAGGCCGCCGCGGGCGACGCCGCCGCCGAAGCCAAGGCCCACGCTCTCGTCGAGACTCGCCGCGCCGACTATCGCCGCCACCGCCTCATCTACAGCGCCAAGGCCGGAGGGTGGGCCGCCCTCGCCGGCACTGGTGCCACCATCACCACCCTCGGCGCGCCCCTCCTCGACATCCCCCTCGCGCTCGCCGCCCTCGGCCTCGGCGCCTGGCACGGCCGGCCCGCCGTCTCGGGACAGCAGAACCCCCTGGCGCCCGGTTCCGCAGCCATGCACCCCGGGGCCGGCGTCCCCCCGACCGCAGGCGACGAGAAGGTCCTCGCCGCCCTGAAGAAGCTCGGCTTCGAAGGCGAGATCATCCAGCCGCTCACCCGGCAGCCCGACCAGACCCTCACCATCACCGTCGACCTCGACGACACCGTCACCGCCCTCAAGAGCAAGACCGAAGCCCTCGCCGGCGCACTGAAGCGCGACGTGCCGATGGTCGACGTCAGCAAGGGCACCCACGCCAACCAGGCCCACATCTGGCTGTCCGATACCGACCCGTTCGAGACCACCCGGCCCTCCCCGCTCGTCCAGGCCCCCGGCCCGATCGACGCCTGGAACGACGGGGTACCCGTCGGCTGGGGCAAGCGCGGCAACACCGTCCGCCTCCTCATCCGTAACCAGCACACCCTCATCGGCGGCACCACCCGCTCCGGCAAGGGCGTCGGCATGGCCAACCTCCTCGTCGGCGCCGCCATGGACCCCCGCATCAACCTGCGGATCGTCGCCGGCAAGGAGAACGGCGAGTTCGACGCCCTCGGCCGCGCCGGAGTCGCCGCCACCTACTTCAAGCCCGACCCGGCCCGGCTCCTCGCCCTCACCGAAGCGCTGACCGTCGACATGGACCGCCGCAACCGGATCCTCGGCGAGCTCGGCAAGTCGAAGATGACCGAGGACACCATCCTGCGGCTCGGCGGCATTGAGCTGGTCGTCATCGACGAGGTCGCCACCTACACCAGCCCCGGCAGCCATGACGACCGTGACCAGCTGCTGGAGAAGCTGATGAAGCTCGCGGCCGTGGCGACCGGCGCCGGGATCCTGCTCGTTCTCACCACTCAGCTGCCGCAGGTCGACGTCATCCCCACCCGCCTGTCAATGAACTGCGGCACCAAGTGGGCCATGAAGGTCGACAGCGGCACCCAGTCCAACACGATCCTCGGCTCCGGCCTCGCCGGTTCCGGCGGCCCGGACGCCTCGAAGTTCGACCCGCCGCGGCCCGGCCTCGGCTGGCTGAACAACCCGTTCGCTGGCGGCACCGACCTCGCCCGCTCCTTCGACCTCGACGAGGACGAGCGCGGGGAAGTCACGCTGCTGATGCGGTACGCGGCCAAGCTCCGTGAGGACGCCGGGCGCCTGGCCGGACAGTGGGATGACCCGATCGAGCAGCACCTGATCGCCGCGACCGGCCTGTCGTCGGCCGCTGGCGGACCTGAGCGCAACGGCCGGCCTGGGCGAGCAGGAAGCCCCGACCCGGGCGAGATCCTCATCGCCCGAGTGATCGACGTGCTGACCGACGCGAAGGTTGACCGAATGAAGACGGAGCCGCTCGTCGAGGCCCTGCGCGACCGCTGGTACCCGGATCTGACGCCCGACCGGTTCAAGGAGCTGATGAAGGAGGCGGGGGCCGGCATCCCGGTCACCCTCGGCCCGATCGGCGAAGAGAAGAACCCGCGCGGCTTCAAGCTGCAGACGTTGACCGCTCTCCGCCGCCCGTAATGCCCTGATCATCCCCTGCTCGGCCCTGCTCACGGCCACATAACCCCAGGTCAGAGCCGCTCAAAGTCCCGCTCAGAGGCTGCTCGGCCTGAGCGGACAGGCGGCTCCGAGCAGGCCCTGAGCAGACCGCTGAGCACCCCTGACCTGCGCCTTTGTGGCATCCCCATGCAGCTGAGCACCCGAAATCAACCCATTCATCCCCGTGGAGAGGAGCCCTCGACGGACGACCTCAAGCCCACCTACCGCAGCACCCGAGCCGACTCCGCGGCCCTCACTGCAGCCCTCCAGCCCGGCATGAGCCTCTACATCCACCACGACGGCCGAGACCACGAGTTCACCGTCACCGGCGACACCGGAGCCCTTCGCAACGCCCCGCTCCTCGCCCCCGCCGGCAGCGACGCACGCATCAGCCTCCACCAACTCCTCGCCATCTACGGCGCCATCCACACCCAGCCACCCAGCACCGAAAGGACCCCGACATGAAGCACACCTACAAGGCCACCTGGGGCGGCAAGAAGGCCCTCCTCCGCGACATCAAGCCCGGCATGAGCCTCTTCGTCATCAACGAGCACGCCCCCATCACCGACCCCCGCCACCCCGGCATCGACGCCGGCCCCGGACGCACCTACAGCGAGTGGATCGTCACCACCAAGCGATCCACCCTCATCGGCGACATCCTCGCCCAGTCCCCGACCCACCACGGCTACGAGGCCGTCACCTCGCTCCTCGCCAAGGAACGAGAGATCCACACCCAGCGCCCCGACCTCCCGCTCCGCGGCGGCCCCGAGGACGAGATCGCGCTCTCCGCCTCCGCACAGCGCGCCGCCCGGAAGGCCACCGAGCGCCACATCCGCGACGCCTCCGAAGGCATGTCCCGCAGGTGGGCCCTCGCCGGTCGCTGACGGACTGCCCGCTGCCCGATCCGCCCGACACGCACGGGCGGTGAGGGGAGCCGGGACAGCCCCGAGCGACAGAAAGGGACCCGACATGTTCGGACGCAAGACCGCCCAGAAGCTCGACAACGCCGCCGCCGCACTCCACACGGCCGGCAAGAAGGTCGGCGGGAAGACCGGCGGACGCGTCGGCGACGCCATCGCCAACACGGTCATCGCCCCCATCCGAAGCCAGATCGACGAGAGCTGCACCAACTGCAGCCGCGGCAAGTGCAAGAAGCACTAACCCCACACCGACAAGGAGGCACCCAATGAGCACCCCGACGATCAACGGCGGCTACGAACTCAACATCGGCGACTGGATCGAGCTGGACGTAGAGATCGCCCCGGACTGCTGCGAGACCGAGATGCGCACGATCCCGAAGACCACCGACCAGCAGACGTACCGCTGCACCAAGTGCAAGACCGTGCTGATCGTCAACAGCAACGGCGTGATCTACGACATCCACTGACCTCCACCACAGACCCCACCGAAGGAGCCCCGCCATGGCCGCGTCCACCGCCACCCGCCCCGCCGAGCTGACAGTCGACGCGGCCAGCCTCATCGCCGACATCGAGGCCTACCTCGCCGACCAGGCCCCCAAGACCGCCCACCCGCTCGTCACCAAGACCACCGCCCAGCTCGTCGCCGAAGCCCTCCAGGCGCCCGCCGAAGCCCCGGGCGACACGACGCCCGCCCTTACCGCCCCCGCGCGCTGGTGGCGCATCATCCCCGACTGGGCCCTCGCCCTCACCCCCGCCCGCCGACTCCACGGCGCCGGACGCGCCATCACCGTCGAGCAGCACCTCGAACTGACCGCGCTCGTCCTCCAGCAGTACGGGCACCACCGCGGCGGACTCCGATCCCGCGGAGGAGCCCGCTGCATCCTCGGGGCACAAGCCGTGCTGTACCGGCTCGGGTACGGAGACGAGAACACCGCCATCGCCGCCGGGAAGGCCATGCAGAACGTGCTCAGGAGCCGCGGCATCGACGACCCCTACCACTGCTGGAACGACCGGCCCGAACGGACGGAAGGCGAAGTGCTCCACCTCATTCGCGAAGCCACCCATACATCAAACGGGTAAGACCCACCCAAACGAAGGAGAAGACCATGGGATACGCCAGCTACACGATCCAGCGCAACGGCGAGACTATCGAAGCCGGGTACGGCATCGACGCCACCTGTGAAGAGCCCGGCTGCGATGCCGACATCGACCGCGGCCTCGCCCATCTCTGCGGCCAGACCCCCGGCGGCGACGAGAACGGCTGCGGCGGCTACTACTGCGGCAGCCACCTCTACATCGGGCCCAGCGAGGAGATCGGAGACCTCTGTGGGCGGTGCATCGCCGCCCTCACGCGACAGCAGTGAGACGCGTAGCAGATCAGTAGTTGTCAGGCCGAGCAGCCATATGTCACACTGCCCCCATCCGGATACCACTGTGTCCGCAGCTACTTAGAGCCCCCAGCATCCGCCGGGGGCTTTCTGCATGTCAGGGGGGCACCATGGACCCGGCCGAGCTGTACCCCGACGACCTCGTCTACGCCCACGAAGCCTCCGCCGCCACCGGGGTACCTGAGACCGTCATACGCAAGTGGGCGTCTCGCGGGAAGGTCAGCCGCTTCAAGGGCGACCCTCGCAAGTACTCCGGGCAAGGCCACGAGTACAAGACGATGTACGCCCTCCCCGAGATCCAAGACGCGGCCTCCAGTTACCGACCACGCCGTACAGCACAGACCGCTTAGCGGTGTCGTCCGAGAGGAGCCGACGGTGGGAAACATTGTCTTCAACCAGGCATTGGGGCGCGTGGCCTCGCTGGCCGCCCTCCCGGCCGCCAGCGACGCTCTCGTCGCCGTACTGCTGGAAGCCGCTGGGCTCGTCTCCGACGCGACCATGCGCGACTACGACGACCTGGCCGCCCTTCTCGCCGGCGCGTCCAACGAGCAGACGACGATGGGCCGCAAGACCCTCTCCGGCGTCACGGTGACCGTCGACGACACTAGCGACCGGGTGGCCGTCGACTGCGCGGACGTCACCTGGACTGCGGCGAGCGGGAACGCGGTCGGCGCCGTCGTCATCTGCTACGACCCCGACACGACAGGCGGCACCGACGCGGACCTGGTGCCGCTGACGAAGCACGACGTGTCGCTCACGCCCGACGGCAACTCATTCACCCTGAGCGTCGCCGACTTCTACCGCGCGACCTCCACCGCGTGACGGCCGGCTTACCGACGGGGGCGGGAGGTCGCCGTGGCCAGCTTCGCTGACGACTTCAACCGCGCCGACAACACCGACCTGGGCGCCGGCTGGGTCGAGGTGTCTGGGGACTGGTCGATCGTCTCCAACCAGCTGTCACCGGGCTCCACGGGCGGCACGATCATCCTGCGCGCGGCTGGCGCGATGGACAGCAACGACCACTCGGCGCAAGTCACGATCACCGCGACCACAGCAGCGAGCCATGGCGTCTGGTGCCGGGGTAACTCGGGCATCAGCAACGGCTACCTGTGGCGCAACGACGGCAGCGAGTGGACCCTGTTCAGTGTCGTCAGCTCAACGTTCACGGCCATCGGCAGCTACGCGGCAGCCGCAGCGCCCGGGGACGTCGCGAAGATCCAGACCGTCGGCTCGACGATTAAGGGCTTCGTCAACGGGGTCCAGCGCGTCTCCGTCACCGACACGGCGGTCGCGTCCGGCACCAGCGTCGGACTCCGCTCCACGTCGTCCGCCGCCATCCGCTTCGACGACTTCGCCGCCGCGGACGTGACCGCCGGCGTGGCCCTCACCGCCGCGACGGAAGCCGACAACGCCCAGTCGCTCGCCGGCAGCAAGACGGCCTCGCTCGCCGGCACGCTGGAGGCTGACGCCGCACAAGCCCTGACCGGCGCCAAGGTGGCGGCCCTGCTGACCGCCACCGCGACCGAGACCGCGCAGGCCCTCACCGCCTCCAGGAGCCAGAGCCTCGCGGCGGCCAGCTCCAGCGAGACAGCACAGCCCCTGGCGGGCGCCAAGACAGCCATCCTCGGCGTCGCCGTCGAGACCAGCACTGCACGGCCACTCGCCACAGCAGGCGGCTCCGGCATCGACACCGTCACCGCCGGAACGCCCCACACGCGGTGGACAGTCGGGCGGACGCGGGCACCCGCATGGACCGCAGGCACGCCACGGACGTAGAGGGGGACCGGTGGACCGCAGCAGCCTCGAAGAGCTCCTCACCCCCATCACCTCCGCCAGCGACCCCACGGCCTACAGCGTCCGCGTTGCTGTCCTGCCCGACGGAGAGCGGCCCGAGGCTGGCGACTGGCACGTCGCAGAGTGGCGGACCGTCGGCGGCGTCCCGCACGCCACGCTCCTCGTCGGCCCAGGCGGCGCCGTAGAACTCGGGCCAGGCGCCTACCGCGCTTGGGTCGAGATCACCGCACCGCCGGAGAAGCCGGTCGTGGCCAGTCAGCGCTTCCACGTTGACTGAGCCCAGCTCAGTCCGACTTGCGGCGCCAGGGCCGGTCCGGGTCGCGCTCAGGCGTGGGACCAGCCGGCCCGTCCGGCTTGCCTCGGCCCGAGGTGGCGACGCCCACGCACAGCAGGATGAGACCACCGATGACCATCGGCACCACGGCGAAGCGGGCGATCGCACCGATGACCAGCAGGGCCAGGCCGACAGCGGCCAACCCCCTTGGCCAGTCCGGCTTCTGCTGCTCGACCATCTCTGCCCCCTTGCTCGTTGAGGACGACACGCTACGCCGGAGGAGGTGACCGCCGTGGCCAGACGAGCAGGATGGCGCGTGTGCTCGACACCCGGCTGCCCCGAGTACACCGACCAGGGCGGCCGCTGCCCGGACCACAGGCAGCAGGCTGAGGCCAAGCGCGGCACGGCCAGGCAGCGAGGCTACGGGCGCGGGCACGAGCAGACCTTCAGGCCCGGCGTGTTGGCCAGGGACCGGACGTGCGTGCTGTGTGGCACGGCTCCCTCGGTCCACGCCGACCACCACCCGCTCAGCCGGCGCGAGCTGGTCGAGCAGGGCCTCGACCCCAACGACCCGCGGCACGGGCGTGGGCTGTGCCAGCCGTGCCATTCGAAGGAGACCGCACTGCATCAGCCAGGTGGAATCAACCCCGGCTGACCCCAGGCACTCGCCGCTGATCACGGCGAGCAGAAGCCCCCGACCCTCTCCGGGTGTCGGGGGCTTCGCCATACCCGGAGGCGCTATGGAAACCAAGGCCAAGACCTGCACGGCGGACGGTTGCGGTAGACCGCACCGAGCACGTGGGCTCTGCTCCACTCACTACAACCAGCGGCAGCCGAACCGACATCGAACCGAGTCAGTACCTTGCGCACTCTGTGGCGTCCCCTGCCAGAAGGGCAAGGGCCGCGGCCTGCGTTACGCCAGGCTCTACTGCTCGTACCTGTGTAGAGACATCGACAGGGCGGGCGGCGTGTACCTGTGCGATGTACCCGCGTCGCACCCTTCTCGCTCCAGCCGTATCCCTGATGGCCACATGGCCATGCTGCTGCGCGAGCGGATAGCGCGGCCGTCACCGTTGGGGCTCCGGAGCTGTCAGTGGTGCGGTTGGGAGTACGCCTCTGTCATGCCCCAGCAGCGCTACTGCGGCAAGAACTGCAAGCGCCGCCACAAGCGAGCACGTCGCCGAGCTCGCCAGTCCAACGCGGGCGGCTGCTACACGTGGGAAGAGGTCATCGGCCTGTTCCTGCGGTTCGATCGCCGTTGCTCCTACTGCCATCGACGCTTGCGCATCGACGAGCAGCCGGAGCCCGACCACGTCGTCCCCCTGAGCCGAGGCGGCAGCAACGCCCTCAGCAACATCCTGCCCGCCTGCTCGGCATGCAACAGCGACAAGAGGGACCTCCTGCTGACGGAGTGGGCCGACGATCGGCACCGCCGTGGCTTGCCGGCTGTCGCCACGAGCTGGGACCCGGCGGATCACCGCTACAGCCACCTGGCGCTCCAACCAGCGTGACGGTGGGTGACCACCGGCTCGGCACCCACCTGGGGAGGGAAGGCCCAGGGCCACCACTGACGGACCGCCGGGGAGGTCGCCGTCCGGTTTGTCAGGTTCAGAGCTCCGGGAACGATCATGCCCGCTGTCACGCAAGGTGACGGCACCCCGCCGCGCAACGCGGCCAGTCAGAGGTGATCACTATGCCGAAGGGTGGAGCACGCTCCCGATCTGGACCCGCCCCCGACCCCACCGCCCTACGCCGCGAGCGTGATGCAGGCGAGTGGGCGATCCTGCCCGCCGAGGGCCGCCAGGGCGCAACGCCCGACTGGCCGCTGACGGAGCAGAGCGCCCGGGAGTCGGAGTTGTGGGAGGGCCTGTGGCGGAAGCCGCAGGCGCTGATGTGGGAGCGGTACGACCAGGGCCTCGAAGTCGCGCTGTACGTGCGTCGGCTCGTGGAGGCCGAGGAGCCGAAGTCGCCGGTCGTCCTGTCGACCCTGGTCCGGCAGCTGGCCGACAGTCTTGGGCTGACGACGCCAGGGATGCGGTCGAACCGGTGGCGGATCGACCAGGAGGCTGCGGTGGCCCGTCCCGCGGCTACTGCGGTGGCGGCGCCGAACTCGGCGCGGGCCCGTCTGAGGGCGGTGTCTGGTGGTAGCGGCTGACGACGGTACGTGGGCCATGGACTTCCCGACCCTGTTCATCGTCCCGGACTGGATCGCTCAGCACTGCCGGATCCGGTCGGTGGGTGGTGTGGACGGGAGCCCGAAGCCGTTTCAGATGTACGACTGGCAACTGCGGTGTACGGCCCAGTTCTACCGGGTGCGTGAGGGTGCCCAGGTTGGCGAGCTGGCAACGGCGTTCTACTACCGCCGAGCCCAGGTCGTCGCTCCGCAGAAGAGCGGGAAGGGCCCGTGGAGTGCCGGGCTGGTGGCCGCGGAGGCGATCGGGCCCGTCCTGTTCGCCGGGTGGGCCCGGGGCGGTGAGGTGTACGACTGCCGGGACGATGGCTGCGGCTGTGGCTGGGTGTACGAGTATGAGCCTGGCGAGCCGATGGGGCGACCGTGGAACCAGCCCCTGATCCAGATCACGGCGACGTCCGAGGACCAGACGGACAACATCTACCGGCCCCTGCAGGCGATGATCCGTGACGGGTTCCTCGCCGAACGGATGAAAGTGGGCGAGCAGTTCATCCGACTCCCGAACGACGGCCGCATCGACGTAGTGACTTCGTCGGCGCAGTCTCGCCTCGGCAACCCTGTCACGTTCGTGCCGCAGGACGAGACAGGCATCTGGACCGAGGGCAACAAAATGACCAAGGTCGCCACCACCCAGCGCCGCGGCCTCGGTGGCATGCAGGGCCGCTCGCTGGAGACGACGAACTGCTGGGATCCGTCCGAGGACTCCGTGGCACAGAAGACCGCCGAGTCGAAGCAGACCGACATCTACCGCTACCACCGGACGCCCCCGAAGGGGCTGTCGTACCTGAACAAGGCCGAGCGGCGCCGGATCCATGCCTTCGTGTACGCCGGCAGCTCCCACATCAACCTCGATTCCATCGAGGGTGAGGCGGCGGAGTTGCTGGAGAAGGAGCCTGCGGAGGCGGAGCGGTTCTACGGGAACCGAATTGTGGCCGGCATGGGCGCCTGGATGCAGCAGGACCAGTGGGACGCCCGCAATGAGCCCCGTGAGATCCCGGACGGCACCCGGATCGTCCTGGGCTTCGACGGCTCCGACGTGGACGACTGGACTGGCATCCGGGCCGAGACCTTGGACGGCTACCAGTTCACCCCGGTGTACGGACCGGACCGCCGGCCGACGGTCTGGAACCCGGCCGAGTGGGAGGGCCAGGTGCCGCGGCTGGAGGTCGATGCGGCGATGCGAGAGATGTTCGACCGCTACGAGGTCATGCGCGCCTACTGCGACCCGCCGTATTGGACCTCGGAGGTCGCTGCCTGGCAGGCAGCGTTCGGCGAGAAGCGGGTTACGGAGTGGCACACGACCCGCCCGGTACAGATGCACGCGGCGTGCGAGCAGTTGCTGACCGACGTGGTGAAAGCCAAGACAGGGTTCCGTCATGACGGCTGCGAGACCACATCCACGCACGTCCGGAACGCCCGCAAGGCGGCCCGGCCGATGAACCGGTACGTGCTCCGCAAGGCTGCCGTTCACCAGAAGATCGACCTTCTCGTCTGCTCAGTCCTCGCTCACGAGGCGGCCACGGACGCCGTTGCCGCAGGCCAGGCCAAGCCCAAGAGGAAATCCAAGATGCTGATCATGCGATGAGGGTGAGGTGGGCATGGCGCGCAGCGAGCTGGAGTGGCTGGAGCACCTGATCCGCTGCCACGATCGGGAGGTAAGGGAGCTGAAGCTCCTGGACTCGTACTACGAGGGCGAACAGCCTCTGTCGTACATGGCCCCTGAGCTCCTTGCTGAGCTCGATGACCGTGTGCGGCAGGTTGTGGTGAACTGGCCGCAGTTGGTTGCCGACAGCATCGAGGAAAGGCTCGACGTTGAGGGCTTTCGATTCCCCGCTGAGGCGCACGCCGACGAGGGGCTCTGGCGTATCTGGCAGGCCAACAACCTCGACGAGCAGTCTCAGCAGGGCCACCTCGATTCGCTGGTGATGAAGCGGGCCTACGTGGTCACGGGCGCTGGCGAGGATGCGGCGATTCCTCTGATCACCGTGGAGTCCGCGCTCGACATGCACGCCGAGCGCGACCCGCGGACCCGCAAGGTTGCGGCGGCAGTGAAGCGCTGGTGCGAGGACGGTGAGGGGGGCAAGAAGGTCGACCACGCCACCCTGTACATGCCGAACATCACGGTCTGGTACATGAAGAACGATGCAGGCCAGTGGGTGGAGGACGAGAGTTTCCCTCGGGATGACCACAAACTGGGCGAGGTTCCCGTTGTTCCGTTGGTGAACCGGGGGCGCCTCAAGAAGCAGGGTGGGGTGTCCGAGTTCAAGTCGGTGATCCCGCTGTCGGATGCCGCCTGCAAGATCGCCACCGACATGATGGTTAGCGCCGAGTACCACGCGACCCCGCGCCGGGTGGCCTTCGGTTTCGGCGAGGAGGACTTCCAGGACGAGCAGGGCCGTCGGGTGTCCGCGTTCAGCCGGATCATCGGCCGAATGTGGGCAACCGAGAAGAACAGAAAGGAAGACGGCGCCGACGTCATCCAGTTCGACGAGGCCTCGCTGTCCAACTTCCACGACACCATCAACCAACTGGCTCGCCTCGTCGCCTCGCTGGCCGGCCTGCCGCCGCACTTCCTTGGGTACTCCACCGAGAACCCGGCGTCGGCGGACGCGATCCGTTCTTCCGAGTCCCGCTTGGTGAAGCGAGCCGAGCGCAAGCAACGCGCCTGGGGCGGGGCTTGGGAGCAGGTGATGCGCCTTGCTTTGCGTATCCGAGACGGCGAGTGGTCGGACGAGGCCCGCGCGCTGGAGACGATCTGGCGGGACGCGTCCACTCCGACCGTGGCCCAGAAAGCGGACGCCGCGACGAAGCTCTACACAGCGAAGATCGTTCCACTGCGGCAGACCCGCGAGGACATGGGCTACACGCAAGCCCAGATCAACCGTATGGAAGAACAGGACCACGAGGCGGCCCAGGATGCCATGACTCGCGTCCTCGCTGGCGACCTCGCGGCCCTGGACATCGGGCCGAAGGCTTCACCGGAACCGGCGGCCGAGCCGGATGAGATGGCCCTCGACTGATGGCCACGCCCACCGAGTCCCGGATGAGCGCCGCAGAACTGGCGCAGACGTACTACGTGGCGCAGGCCCGCCAGCAGCGGCGGACGGCCGACCGCGTGCAGGCCCTGTGGCGTGAGCTGGATCGTCGGGACCTGACCGGCTCCTGGGAGTCCCTGGTGGGCCCGGAGGTCGTGCGGGCGGTGGCGCTGGGGCAGGCCGCTGCGGCGAGCGGCTCTGACGAGTACGTGGCCGCTGTAGCCGCTGCCGACGATGGCCGGGTGGCTCCCGCCGGCCGAGTGCTGGTGTCGGGGTTCTCCGGCCGTGCCGCAGACGGACGTCCGCTGGATTCGCTGCTCTATCTACCGGTCATCACCACCAAGGAGGCGATCGGCGCGGGGCTCGACGAGACGGAGGCGATGCT
This sequence comes from Streptomyces nymphaeiformis, assembly GCF_014203895.1. Classification (GTDB taxonomy): domain Bacteria; phylum Actinomycetota; class Actinomycetes; order Streptomycetales; family Streptomycetaceae; genus Streptomyces; species Streptomyces nymphaeiformis. The sequence goes on from NZ_JACHJY010000009.1 coordinate 143,127, forward strand.
CCGTGGCCTGACGCAGCTGCTGAAGATGGCGGCCTCGGAGGTTGCGGATGCGGGCCGGCAGGCGACGGGCGTATCCATCACGGCCAGCAGGACGATCAACGGGTACATCCGGGTGGTCAACCCCCCGGCGTGCGCTCGCTGCCTCATTCTCGCCGGCAAGGAGTTCGGTTGGAACGCCGGATTTCAGCGCCACCCGCGCTGTGACTGTGTGCACATGCCTGCCCGGCTGATTAAGCGTGGACGGCATCACCCTGGGGCCTTCGACTCGGCGGCGTACTTTCGGAGCCTGTCGACGGCCGAACAGAACCGGATCTTCACGATTGCGGGCGCCCAGGCCATCCGCGATGGGGCCAGCATCAGCAGCGTGGTGAACGCCCGCCGCGGGATGTACACCACGACCGCCTACGGCCGGCGGGTCGCCGCGACCCGTGAGGGCACGACGCGGCGGGGCGCCTTCTACCGATCCGAGCGAGCCCAGGCCATTGCCCGCGGCCGTGTCCCGGCGTCCGGTCGAGGCTTCCGCCTCCGCACGCCCCGTCTCCTGCCCGAGGAGATCTACGAGCTGTCCGCCGGCAACCGCGATGAGGCCATCCGGATGCTGCGGCGCTTCGGCTACATCGGCTGAAGCTCATCCACCGGCCGGACGCGCAACGCGCCGGCCTTCATCCCGCAACGGGAGTGTCCATGCAGAACACCCGACAGCGCCGGCTGTCCGCCGCCCATGGCGCGGACTGGTTCCGGCTGACCCGCCACGACGAGCCGGAGCCGGCCGACCCGCCGACGCCCGCCCCTGAGGCGGACCCGGCACCCGATCCGGCCGATCCGGACCCGGAAGGCGCCGACCAGCTCGGTGACAAGGGCAAGCAGGCCCTCGACCGCATGAAGGCCGAGAAGGCGGAGGCCCGCCGGGCTGCCGCTGCGGAGAAGAAGCGTGCCGACGATCTCGCGCGCAAGGTGGCCGAGTTCGAGGATCGCGACAAGACCGAGCTCGACAAGGCTACCGACAAGGCTCAGAGGCTGGCGGAGCAGGCGGCGAAGGCCACCAAGCGTGCTGTCCTCGCAGAGGTGAAGGCCGCGGCTGCAGCGTTCGCCGATCCCGAGGACGCGGCCGCGTTCCTCGACCTGAAGTCCTACGCCAACGACGACGGCGAGATCGACACCGAGAGCATCACGGCGGACCTCGAGGCCCTGCTGGAGCGGAAGCCGCACCTGCGGCGTCCGGCTCCGGAGGTGCCGAGGCCGCCCGCCCCCAAGCCCGACCCGGGTCAGGGGGCGCGCCCTGAGGCGCCTGCGACCGACTTCCGCACGGCGTCTCGCGCCGATCTCGAAGCGGAGCTCTCCAAGGCCGTACCCGGATTCCGGCTTCGCGCGTGATCCACGTCCGTGCCCGACTGGGCGACGGCCGCACCTCGATCGAGGTGGACGGTCACGAGGAGCACGCGGAAGACGGGCGGGTCTGCGCCGCTGTGTCGGCCATCACCCAAACCGCGCTGCTCGGCCTCGAGGAGGTCGCGCGGCACCACCCGGACCTCGTGTCCGTCGAGATCACACAGGAGTAGACAATGAACGCACTGACTGCGGCCCGGCCGTGGTTCAAGCTCGGCCGTCACGACGTGCGGTCGACCGTCCCCGCCGCGATCCGCGCGATGATGCAGAACGGCCTTCTGGACCGCGTGTTCCAGGAGGCGCTGCGCCCGGAGTTCATCTTCCCGGCCATCGCGGACGCCGAGCCCTGGCAGGGCGGTCTCGGTGACACCAAGACCTTCACCCGCAAGGGCCTGCTGGCGCCGGCCACCACAGCGATCACCGGCTCGGATACGTCGGCTGCGACCTACGGCGTCGAGCAGTGGTCCGTGACGATGGACCAGTACGGCCAGGCGATCGACACGAACATGCTCACCAGCTCGATGGCGCTGGCGAGCAAGTTCCTCGCGGACGTGCAGACCCTCGGCATCAACGCGGGCCAGTCGCTCAACCAGATCGCCCGGAACAAGCTGTACGCCGCCTACGCGGGTGGCCGGACGTGGGGCACCACGACCGCTGCCTCGGACACCTCGATGATCGTCAACTCGGTCGCCGGGTTCACCCACGTCCTCGTCAACGGCGTCCCGACCGCGGTGTCCGCATCGACCCCGCTGAACGTCACCATCGAGGGCGTCGCCAACACCGTGACCGGCGTCAACACCGGCACCAACACCCTGACCCTCGGCACGGCCCGCGCAGACACCGCGGGCGACTACGTCGTCGCCGCCAACGCGCCGACCACCGTGCGGCCGACCGGCGACACCGCCTTCGACCTGACCGGCGCGAACGTGGCGACCTTCGCCATGTTCCGCTCCGCGGTCACCCGCCTGCGCAAGATGAACGTCCCGACGGTGAACGGCTACTACGTCGCTCACATCGACCCGGACACCGAGGCCCAGCTCTTCTCCGACAGCGACTTCAAGCAGGCACTGCAGGGCCGCGTTGACTCCCCGATCTACACCGACCTGTCCATCGGCCGGTTCGGCGGCATCGACTGGGTCCGCAACAACGAGTGCCCCACCATCGCCGGCGGCTCGACCGGCACGGTCACCGTGCACCGGCCGATTGTCCTCGGCGCCGGGGCCCTGGTCGCCGCCCCGTTCGAGGGCATCGGTGACCTGCTCGCGGGCACCGGCGTGGAGGACGTCCCGGACATCGCGATGGTCGAGGCCGCGCCCGGCGTCCAGGTCGCGCGCATCGTCCGCCCGCCGCAGGACCGCCTGCAGCAGATCCTGTCGACCTCGTGGTCGTGGGTCGGCGACTACGGCGTCCCGTCCGACTCGCTCGCGAACTCGGACGCTGCCCTGTTCAAGCGCGCCGTGGTCCTCGAGCACGCCTGACCGAAGCGGCCGCCGGGGCGGACTGCTCCGCCCCGGCCCGCATCAAGGAGATCCCATGCGTGTGAAGGTGCTCGAGACGGGCTCCACCTACTACAACTACGGCATCGTCGCGCTGGCCGCCGACGAGGAGGTCAAGGGCGGGCTCGCCCTGCATCTCCTGGAGACCGGCTCCGCCGTCGAGCCGCTGGACGCGGCCGCCAAGGCATGGCGCCCCGCTGCCGACGATCCCGCCGAGCCGGAGGATCCGGCGGAGGAGGAGCTGGAAGCCCCGGCTGACGACGAGCTCGACATCGACGCGACGGCCGCGGACATCCTCAGCTGGGTCGGTGATGACCCCGACCGTGCCGAGGAAGCCCTTGCTGCCGAGAACGCCAAGGACAAGCCGCGCTCGACCCTGGTCAAGCAGCTGGAGCGGCTCGCCGGCGGCGGCGAGGAGTGAGGGGAGGCCGTCGTGACTCTGCCCCCTCTTGCCACGGCGGCCGATCTCGTCGCCGCTGGCGCCACAGGTACGGATGCCGCCATCGACATGGCTTTGCGGCGGGCCTCGGCCCGGGTGAGGAAGTACACCCGCCAGGACATCACGTTCGTGGCCAGCGAGACCGTCGAACTCCCGGGCGGTGAGCGGGTACTGAGGCTGCCGCAGTACCCGCTTGTCGTCGACGGCGGTAACCCGCTCACGGTCGTCGAGGTCGCCGACTTCAGCGGCATCGAGTGGACGGCGATCGAGGGCCGGGACTACTCCCGCCTCGGCAACGAGCTGACCCGCGGTTTCCCGTGGCAGGCGCCGACCCGCCTGATGGGCTGGCCGTGGAACCGGCCCCAGGGTGTGTGGGCGCCGAAGGTGCGGGTCACCTACTCGCACGGGTATGAGGAGGTCCCGGACGACATCGTCGATGTGGTCCTGGATCTGGCCACGATGAACCTGTCGAACCCGGGGAACCTGCGCGAGGTCGCGATCGACGACTACCGACAGGTTTTCGCCTCGGAGACGATCGGCGGCGCCCGGCTCAGCCGGTCCCACAAGGAAGATCTCCGCCCGTACCGGCGGGCCGCGTTCTCGGTCGTGCCGTCGTGAGCGCCCTCGAAGCCGCTCTCGCCGCGGGCCGGGCCGCCGCCGCGGGGCTGCAGCGGGAGACAGTCACGCTGTACCGGCCAGGCGTCCCGGCTTTCGACTGGGACACCGGTACGGACGGCTCTGCTACTCCACTGGCGCTCTATACGGGCTCGGCACGCGTGAAGCCCGTCGCGCGCTCCCGCGGCGAGGAGATCGAGGCGGGCGAGGCCAACGTCACCCTGCGCGAGTACGCGGTGTCCTTGCCCTGGGCTACCGAGACGAGTGAGCGGCCGGCTGTCGGTGACCTCATCGAGGTGACGGCGTCCCCGAACGCCCGCATGGTCGGCCTGCGTCTGTGGGTGACTGGCGTGGAGTTCAGTTCCACAGCCACGGCGTGGCGGATTTCTGCGGAGGACAGGTCATGAGCGACATCGACGTCCGCGAACTCGTACAGCTCGCGGCAGTGCTGCAGGAGAACCTTGCGGAGGCGGAACCGCAGATGGCGGCGATCGTGACCCGTGGCGCGCTCAACGTGAAGAACGCCTGGCGGGCCAACGCGATCGTGACGGCCGGCCGTCACGCGCGCCGCTACCCGTACAGCATCGGCTACGACGTAACACCCATCCCAGGCGGCGCGACGGCCGAGATCGGCCCGGACAAGGGAAAGGTGCAGGGCCCTCTCGGCAACCTTCTCGAGTTCGGATCCAGCAACAACCCGCCCCACAACGATGGCGGCCGGGCGCTGCTCGCCGAGGCCCCCGCTTTCGAGGCCCACGTGGCTGCCCTGGTCCAGCGTCTGGGGCCCGCCTAGTGGCCGCCCCGGACATCAAGCCGCACCTCGACGCCGTGATAGCAGCACTCACGGCAGGGGGCCTGGTCGTCGGGGACGGCGTCGCCCCGCCCACCGCATCGATCCCTGCGAACGGCATCTACGTGGTGCTGTACGCCGACCCGGGCCAGTCAGTGCGCGAGTCCTTGGCGGATGTCCGCACGGACTTCCGGCTCGGCTTCCAGCTGACCTGCGTGGCGCCGACGGCGGAGAAGGCCCGCTGGGCTGCTCAGCGGGCCCGCATGGCCTTGCATGCGCCGCTGACGGTGGCGGGGCGGACGGCGTGGCGGCCGGAGGAGTTGGGCGGGCCTCCAGTGCAGCGCGATGACGACGTCTCCCCGCCCGTGTTCTTCCTGCCTGTCCAGTACACCCTGCAGTCCACGTCCTAGGAGATCGTCATGCCTCTGCTCGCCCAGCAGGCCGTCGCTTTGAGCGGCCTCACCCCGTCCTACTCAGCCGCCGTCGCCTCCACCACGGTGACATGCGGCGAGCGCAGCTTCCTGCACGTGAAGAACACCGCCGGCTCGTCCATGACCGTCACGCTGACCTCGACCGCCAGGGTCCGCGGCCAGCTGGCCGCCGACGTCGTGGTCACCGTCCCCGCGACCACCGGCGACAAGATGATCGGACCGATCACCAGCGACCTCTTCGCCGGCGCCGCGGACGGCACGTGCGCCGTGACCTACTCGGCCACGACGAACGTGACCGTCGCGAACCTCGTCATCTGATCCTGCCCCACCACCCCTTGCCCGGCCCCGTTTGGGGCTTTTTTCATGCCCTGAGGAGGGCCGCCCCATGGCTGACCTGATCAACGATGGCAAGACCCGGGTCTACTGGGTCCCGTCCATCTCCAACATCAACGCCCCGACCGTCGCCGAGCTGAACGCCGGCTCGGACTACACGCAGCGCATCACCCCGGACGGGCTGAAGCTCGACCCGAGCACCGCGGACGTGGACACCAGCTCGCTCGCCTCGACGTTCGACACCAAGACCGTCGGCCGCGTGGGATTCGACGTCGAGGTGACCTTCAAGCGCGGGGACACTGGCCCTGAGGACCTGCCGTACACGACGCTGAAGTACGGCGTCAGCGGGTTCATGGCGGTGCGCCGCGGTGTCGCCTACGCGACCGCGTGGGCGGCCGGCCAGAAGGCTGAGATCTACCCGATCACCTGCGGCGAGCCGCAGAACGTCTCCCCGGCGGCGAACGAGGTCATGAAGTTCGTCTCGCCCATGAAGGTGACGTCGGCTCCGGCGACCGCGGCGACGGTGGCCTGATGCCCGACATCTCCGAGATCCTCAAGAAGGCCAAGCGCCGCCAGAAGTCCGTTCACCTGTGCCTTGCCGGCGACCTGGTCGCGGAGCTGGAGGAGCTGGAGCGGCAGCTTTCCGAGGCCGGCGACGCCTGGTCTCCGGACAGCCTGGCCGCCACGGATCCTCGTGTGGCGCTGGCGAAGAAGGTGGCTGCGGCCCGCGACAAGGTCCGCAAGTCCTACACCGAGTTCCGCTTCCAGTCGCTCGGCGACAAGGGCTGGTCCGATCTCCTTGCCGAGCATCCCGGCAAGGAGCAGGGGCATGCCTGGGATCCGGACACCTTCCCGAAGGCTCTGATCGCAGCCAGCGCTGTGGACCCGGAAATGCTGCCCGAGCAGGTCAGCGAGCTGTTCGAGATCCTCAACGAGGGTCAGCGGGAGCAGCTGTTCCAGTGCGCTTTCGACGTGAACCGGGAGGCCCCCGGCATCCCTTTCTCGCTGAGCGCCTCCGGGATCCTGGAAGCCCTCACCGCCGGGAAGTAGAGACGGCCCGCGCCTGGGGCGTGCCGCGCTCCGTCTTCATGGGACGCGCTGTCGCCCCAGGCGAACCGCTGTGGCTCGACGAGGACCGGGCTTGGGCTCTGGCGCTGGCCCAGGTCGAGCGCGATTCCTGCCCGGACTGCGGCCAGCCGTGGTCCGAGGCGTCGCATCAGGACAACGAATTCGCCTACCAGGCCGAGCTGATCCGCTGCCACCCCTGCTCGACCGGGGCGAAGGCGCTGCATGCCTATCAGGAGTCCGGCGGCAACGCTCACGGCTTGCACGTCTCTGTCGTAAAGAGGGGGTAGCCCGTGGCTGACCGTACCGTGCGCGTTGTCCTGACGGGCAATGTCGGCCCGTATGTCTCCGCGATGCGGACGGCTGCCTCCCAGACGCAGGTGTCGGCCCGGCAGATCGCGACGTCGTCTCAGGCTGCGGCCAACAACAGCAGCCGCGCGTTTCAGCGCATGGGCAACACGGCGACGACCCAGGCTGGCCGGGCCGCCGCCGCAGTGAACCGGGCCACGGCCCGTACCTCGGCGCAGATGAACCAGATGGCGTCCCGCAGCGCGGGTGCCATGAACCAGATGAGCCGGTCCGCCACTGCCGCGTCTCGGCAAGCCGCGAACTCGTCGTCAGCGGCATTTCAGCAGATGGCGCGCATGGCCCAGACTCAGGGCGCGCGCGCCGCAACGTCGCTGAACGCCAGCTTCGCCTCGACCCGGGCGCAGGCAGCCGGTCTCGGCGCGGAGGGCGCGGCCGCCCTGAACCGGGTGGGGGCCAGTGCGATCAGCGCCGGCTCGGCCATGCGCACCAGCATGACGTCCGCGGCCGCCGCATCTACACAGGCGATCAACTCGACATCCGCGGCTCTGGCCCGGATGTCGGCGCTGACGCAGACAGGCGCTGTCCAGTTTGCTGCCGCCCTGAACGCGAGCTCTGGGGCGACTGCTGCACAGATGGCCGGCCTGGGGGCCGCGAGCGCGCTGGCCATGAACCGGGCGACCTCTGCGTCGGTGCAGGCCGCTGCGGCCGTCCGGAGTGCCGGGACGGCTTCCAGCGCGGCTGCGGCAACGACGTCGTCTCGATGGGCGTCTGCATGGATGGCGCTGAGTGGCGGCGCCCGCTTTGCCGCGCACACCGTCGGCACCAGCATGATGAACGTCGCCAACACGTCCGAGAAGAGCCTGAAGGCCACGCGGAACGCGTCACTGGGCCTGGCGGCCGTTTTCGCGCTGGCGGCGGCTGCGGCAGCCCGCTTCGACAAGGCGATGTCCGAGGTGCGGGCCGTCACGAACGGCTCGGCCGACGACATGAAGTCGCTGTCGGACGCAGCTCTCGAGGCCGGGCAGGCCACCGTGTTCTCCGCGACCGAGGCCGCGAACGCCGAGGCCGAGCTTGCCCGCGCCGGCATCTCGACAGCCGACATCATCGGAGGAGCGCTCCGCGGCGCTCTCGACCTGGCGGCATCCGGCCAGTTGGAGCTCGGCGAGTCCGCCATCATCTCTGCGCAGGCCATGAATGCGTTCAAGCTGCGTGGCCAGGATGTCGGCCACATCGCCGATGTCATCTCGGCGGGCGCTGGCAAGAGCGCCACGAACGTGCACCACATGGGGATGGCGTTCCGGCAGGCGGCGCTTCTGTCGTCGCAGACCGGGCTGACGCTGGAGCAGACAGTGGGAACGCTGTCTCTCTTTGCGCAGAACGCCCTGACTGGCTCGGATGCCGGTACGTCGCTGAAGGTCATGCTGCAGCGACTCGTCCCGCAGTCCGCGGAAGCCGCTGCCATGATGGAGCAGATCGGCTTCAAGGCCTACGACGCCCAGGGTGAGTTCATTGGCCTGACGGCGCTCGCGGGCAACATGGCCCAGTCCTTCTCCAAGCTCACGCCTGAGGCCCGGAACGCCGCGATGGCGACGATCTTCGGCTCGGATGCCGTGCGAGCTGCGACGATCCTCTACGAGGCGGGTTCCCAGGGGGTCGACCAGTGGGTCGGAGCGGTCAACGACACCGGGTACGCCACCCGCGTCGCAGCCACGATGACCGACAACCTGGCGGGTGACCTCGAGCGCCTGAAGGGCAGCTTGGAGACCGCCCTCATCCAGTCCGGATCGGGCGCGAACGCGGTCCTGCGCGAGATGGCGCAGGCGCTGAACGCGGTGGTCGGCTGGTACTCCCAGCTGTCCCCGAGCGCCCAGAAGTCTTTGACCGTGATGGCGGGCCTGCTCGGCGTCCTCGGCCTGGTCGGGTCGAGCCTCCTGTTGATGCTGCCTCGCATCATGGCGGTCCGCACCGAGCTGGTCGCGCTCGGCGTGACAGCGGCGCGCGTGCGGACGGCGATGCTCGCACTGGGCCGGCTGAGCCTGGTTGTGATGGGCATTGCCGCGGTCAGCTACGGCGTCAACAAGCTCACGGAAGGGCTGCGCGAGGCCCCGCCGAACGCGACGCGCCTGTCGAACGCTCTGGTCGATCTGGCGCAGAAAGGCAAAGCGGCAGGTGAGCTGACGAAGGCGTTCGGGGACAACCTCGACGGCTTCGGCGAGGCCGTGGCGCGCATCGCGCACCCCGGCGCCCTCGACCGCATCAGCGACTTCTTCTCCGAACTGGACCCCTTCGGTCCGGACGGCTTCGGTGACCTGATCGCCGCCCGCGACAAGGTCAAGGCGCTCGACGAGGCGCTCGCAGGTCTCGTGCAGGGCGGCGCCACGAAGGAGGCCGCGGCGGCCTTTGCTCAGATGGCAGCCGAGGCGGAGAAGCAGGGGACGAGCACGGCCAAGCTGCGCACGCTGCTCCCGCAGTACTCGGACGCCCTGACCGCACTGGACACGCAGAACAAGCTGTCTGTCGGCTCACAGAAGGATCTCGCTGACGCCACCGGCATGACCGCCGATCAGATGGCAGACACACGCAGCCAGGCAGAGAAGCTCACCGACGCCCTGAAGACCCTCAACGGCGTCGCGATCTCGGTGGCGGAGAAGGAGATCTCTTTCCGGTCGGCTCTCAGTGAACTCACCGACGCCGCCAAGGAGAACGGGTTCAGCCTCGACATCGCCAGCGAGAAGGGCCGCAAGGTCAAGTCGGCGTTCCTCGACGCGGCGCAGGCGGCCATGAGTCACGCGGAGGCGGTGGCCGAGCAGCAAGGCACCATCGAGGCAGGCAACGCAGTGCTGGAGCAGGACATCGCGTTGCTTCGGCGGCAGATGGACCAGGCAGGCTTCTCCGCAGAGGCGATCGACAAGCTGATCGGTGCCTACGCCAAGCTGCCGTCCGATGCGTCCACCACAGTGTCCGCACCGGGCGCCACGAACGCTACGGCCGAACTGCAGGCGCTGTACGCACGCTTGGCGGCGCTGCCGCAGGGCAAGACACTCACGATCAAGGCACCGACCGGTGCGGCGATCGCCGAGCTGCAGGCCCTTGGCTACAAGGTGGAGCGTCTCCCTGGCGGCCAGGTCAAGATCAGCGCGCCGACCGGTGCGGCGATCTCGGCGCTCAACGCCTTGCAGACGCGGGTCGACGTCCTCGACGGCAGGGTTATCGACATCACCACCCACTACCGCACGACCGGCAGCCCTTACCCGCCTTCGGGCGGCCGGGCCAACCGCGAGGCCGATGGTGGACTCATCCGCGGGTACGCCAGCGGCGGCGACGTGCAGTGGATGCCGTGGGGCGGCGCGGTGTACGGACCGGGCACGGAAACGTCGGACAGTGTCCCCACGTGGCTGTCCCGCGGCGAGTACGTCATCAAGGCCGCGTCCGTGCGCAAGTACGGGATCGGAATGTTCGACCGGCTCAACGCCGGCCGGTACGCGTCCGGAGGTCTGCTGGGCGGGTCCTTCAGCTACACGCCGACCGGCCGGCCGGTCCTCGGCGGCCCCACAGACGCCAAGGCCCGCTACGACTGGGAGATTGAGAACCTCAAGAAGCAGTGGGAGGAGCTCACCAAGGCCCTGGCCGACCAGGCCAAGGCCGCGGCGGACCTGAAGGCCGCCGAAGAGAACCTGAAGAAGGTCCGCAAGGACAAGAAGCACACCAAGAAGCAGCTGCAGGACGCCGAGGACCGTGTCACCAAGGCGCGCTCCACCAAGAGCTCGGCCGATGCGCGGGTGAAGAAGGAGCGCAAGGATGTCGACGCGGGGACCAAGGAACTCGGTCTGAAGGCCGGCTCGAAGGCGCCGGCAACGTTCAACCTCGCGGCCTACGCGACGCAACTGGACGAGTCGCTTGCCGTGACCGAGCGGTGGCGCAAGAACCTCGCCTGGATCGGGAAGCGTGGCGGGCGAGAGCTCCAGGCCATGCTCGAAGCGATGGGCACCGAGGGCCAGGACCTGGTCAACGCCCTCGCTACCGCCAGCGACAAGCAGTTCAAGGACATCGCGGACAAGCTGAAGAAGACGGGCGACCTGGCCAAGGCGACCCTGGCGGACTTCACCAACCAGCTCGGCGGCGCCACGAAGGAGAGCCAGCAGTTCGCCGCCGACCTGCAGAAGCTCGCGGCGCAGGGGTTCGGGGACCTGGCGCAGGCCCTCGCAGCGCAGGGCGACGCCACCGCGATGACCCTCGCGCACGAGGCCGCCGGGAACAAGACGGCGGCGGCCGCGGCGAACAAGGCCGTCGGCCAGGCCCAGAACACGCTGACCGGTGAGGACCTGGCGAACTCCCTGGTCCTGCTGTCCACGCTGCGCTCCGCCCCTGGCAAGGGCTATGCCGACCTGGTCAACGCCGGCCTGGACATGGCCGTCATCAAGAAGCTGGTGCCGCGCATGATGGGCCAGATCAACGCCCTGCCCGAGGCGTACAAGAGCGTGTTCCTGAAGCAGTGGGCGGGGCAGGGCGGGGTGGTCGCGATGGCCCGCGGTGGCATCCTCACCCGGCCTTCGCTCGTCCTGGGCGGCGAGGCTGGGGTCCCCGAGTCGTGGATTCCGCACGACGGGTCGGCGCGCTCGCGGGCGCTGCTGGCCAGGACGGCGGCCCGCATGGGCTACCAGTTGACCCCCGCCGCCCGCTACCGCGGCACCGCTCAGGCCGCCGGGGGAGTGGGTACCACGGTCACCCGGCACTACGAGGTGCACCTGCACGGGGCGAAGCAGTCCACGGCCGAGCAGGCGATGGACGTCGCCCGGCACATGTCGCTGATCGGCTGACACAGGAAGGAGGAGGGCGCGTGAGCTATGTCGCGGGGCAGGACCTGGGCGGGCTGCGGGCGGACATCGGCCCGGTCCCGCTCGGCGGCGTGGACTCGGCGGGCGTCGCCTGGCGCCTTCAGGAGCTTCAGGGCTGGGACTCGCCCGAGGTCCGCACCGACATGCAGCAGCGCGAGGCCGACCACGGCGCCTGGCCCTCTCCGGTCTACCTCGGCGAGCGGCCCATCACCGCGGCCGGCGTCATCGAGGCCGCGGACCAGGCGTCCCTCGAGGACGCGATGGAACGCCTGCGGTCCGCGGTCGCCCTGACCGACACCCTGCTGGTGGTGTACGAGAGCACACCGAAGCAGGCGGTGGTGCGCCGGTCGGGGAAGTTGGTCCTGCAGTACGTGACCGACCGGCTCGCCTCGTACTCCCTGATGGTCACCGCCCCCGATCCACGCCGGTACTCGACCGTGCTGCAGAGCGACGAGACCATGCTTCCGATCACCACCGGCGGCCTGGAGCCGCCCGTCACGCCACCGGTCACGATCGTCTCGACGAGCGTGTCCGGCGTCATCGACGCCCCCAATACGGGCACGTTCGAGACCAGGCCGGTCCTTATCATCGACGGGCCCGTGAACCTTCCCAAGGTCTTCGCCCAGATGCCCGACGGCACGGTCCGATCCCTCGTCTACTCCCAGTACCTCGGCGACGGCGAGCAGTTGGTCATCGACACCGACGCGCACAGCGTGATCCTCAACGGCGACGTGTCCCGGCGACGGTTCTTGTCCACGCCCACCGGGTGGCCGGTCATCCCGGCAGGGGCGCTGGTGTCGTTCCAATTCGCCGCAGCCGCCTACAGCAGCGGGGCGAAACTCACCGCGCGCTGGCGCTCAGCATGGATGTGAAAGGAGCACCGCAGTGGTAGCGGTCAACCCCACCTGGATCGACACCGTCTCGATGACCGGGTACTTCCTGCGCCGCAGTGACTCGGTCCTCACCATGCATTCCGGAGCGGCGCTCAGCGCCCGCTCCGGAGTTGTCCCCGGCACCGGCGGCCTGAACGTCACGCTGTCCGGCAGCACCATCACCGTCAGCTCCGGCATCGCCGTGGTCTACTACCCCGGCGAAGGTGTCTTCCGGGCGCCGATGACCTCCAGCAGCACCCTGACCCTCACCGCCGCCCACGCCACCCTCCCGCGCATCGACCTGGTGTATCTGCGGGTGTGGTGCAACAGCGTGGACGCCTCCGGCCTCAATCAGGCAGACGTCGTCTATCTGGCCGGGACGGCGTCCTCCACGCCCGCGGCCCCGGTGCCCGCCGGCACCCAGATCTACATGCCGCTGGCCACGATCAGCGTGCCCGCCTCCGGCGGCGGCTCGCCCACCGTATCGACCGCCGTCCGCCCCTACACCGTCGCCCCCGGCGGTATCCTCCCGCTCCAGACGAGCGCCCCGTCCTCGCCCTACCTCGGCCAGTTCTACGACGACCAGACCAACCTCCGCCGCTGGAACGGCAGCTCCTGGGAGACGATGGCGAAGGTGGAGAGCGTCGGCTGGACCACGCCGACCCTGGCGGCGAACTACACCACGGGAGATCTGACCAGCAACGGCAACGGCAACGGCCCGATCAGGTACCGCAAGTACACCGACCGGGGCACTGACTACATGGAGTGGGACGGCGGCGCCCAGCGCACCGCCGGTTCTCAGGTCGTCAACATCCTCTCGACCGCCCTGGCTGCCAGCTTCCGGCCCGCGGGCCGCGCCTCCTTCGTCATCGCTCGCAACAGCGTGGGCATCGCCTCCGGTGAACCCTCGGTCGTCCACTCCTGCAAGATCGACTTTCTCCCGGACGGCACCGTCAGCCTGGTCGCTCATGCCGCCGGCACCTCGGAGACGACTTGGTTCTCTCTCCGGGGCATCCGGTATCCGTTGGCATGAGCACCGCGACGTTCTCCGCGCCGGTGGAGCTGGACTGGTTCGGCTGTGACTTGCGCACCGGTCAGATCATCGAGGACCTGCGTTCCCTCAAGCCGTCCGGGCCGCTCACCAAACGCCTGGGCGCGGCCACCAGCACGTCCTTCGACCTCGGCATCGCCGGGGCGGGACAGGACTGGATTGCCGCGACCGACCCCGGCCGCAGCCTGCTCGTCGGCGTCGACCGTCTCACCGACCAGCCCGTGTGGGCGGGCATGGTCCTCACCCGGGACGCCGGATCGTCCTGGACCGCGACGCTGGGTGTCACCACCCCCGAGGCGTACCTCGACCGCCGCTACACCGGCGACGTAACCCAGCTCCAGCAGGACCAAGCCGCCGTCCTCACCGCACTCATGGCCGCCCCACTCTCCCAGGGCCCGCCGTTCATCATGGACGCCCCGGCTACCGGCGTCCTGATGGACTACATGGCCCTGGACGGGGACGACAGGACCGTTCTGTCCGCTCTCCAGGAAGTCATGGGCCAAGAGGGAGGCCCGGAATGGACCGTGGATGTGGCCTGGTCGGATGCCGCTCACAGTGGGTTCGTCCTGCCTGTCCGGGTGCGGCCGGCCATCGGTGTTCAGATCACCGACCCGGAAGCAGTGTTCGACTTCCCCGGCTGCATCAGCACCTACATGCTCAGCGAGTCCTACGAGAGCGGCAAGGGCGCCACCGCCGTCGTCGCGCGCGGCGAAGGCGAAGGCACCGCCCGACTGTCCAGCGGCAGCCAGGTCGCCACCGACCTCGAAGCGGCCGGATGGCCCCGCTACGTGCACCGCTACACACCCGCCTCGGGCCTGACCGACCCCGCCCAGCTCACCGCCCACGCCGTCAAGGCGCTCGCCCTGATGAAAACCGGCGCCCGGGTGTGGGCGATCGAAGCGGTCGCCTCCCAGGCTCCCCGGCTCGGACGGGACTGGGGGATCGGCGACAGCATCCGTGTGGCTGTCGGCTCCTCGCCCCGCCACCCGGAAGGGACCGAGATCGTCGCCCGCGCCTGGTCGTGGGAGCTGGACGCGGCGGCCGACCGGATCGCCCCCGTCCTGATCGAGGAGGACTGACCATGCCCACACCCGGCGACCAACTGCCCGGCGGACCGCAGCAGATGGCCCGGGACATCGCCGACCTCAAGCGGCAGGTGCGTGAGCTGCGCGCGGCACGCCGCCTGGAGAGCGCCGCCGTCGGCGCCGGCGGACTGCGGGTCACGGGCGGCGGGCGCCTCGCGATGGACACCCCGAACCGTGTCCGCATGGTTGACATCGGCACACTTACCGATGCGCAGTACAACCACGGCGACGGCTCACCCCAGCAGGCGATCCAGCTGCGCCGCGAGGACGGCGGCCTGGCTTTGGCCTGCTACGCCTACCCGCCGTCCGGCTCCGAGGCGCAGAGCTGGAGGCTGTACGACCGCACCGGAAACGTCATCATGGCCGAGGACGCCGGCTCCGGATTGGGCCTGGCCCGCCCCTACCTGCCCGTCCCCCTCGGCCCCGCCTACGAGGGCAGCTGGGACTACTGGCCGCGGGCCTCCGGCACCACGACGACGAGGCTGTGGCAGGGGCGCTTTTACAAGCAGCTCCCGAACATCGTCCTGGTCATGCAGGCGTCGATGGACACCAGCGGCGCCACCGGCACGATCGAGCTGGCCGTAGGCGGCACCGTCCGCGCTACCGGCTCCGTCGCGTTCTCCGTCGCCTACTTCACGCTCGGCCCCTACGCCCTTGACGACTACGACCACATGCAGCAGATCGACATCACCGTCCAGGGCCGTCGTACCGCTGGCACCGGCGCCCTACGCGCCACCCTCTACTCCGCCTACCAGATCTGACCGGAGGACTCATGTCCACCCCACCCGACTGGCCACCCGTGGAGCCGCTGCCCGATACGCCGCTGCTGCCCGTGGCCACACCGGTCGACGCGCCCCCGCCGACCGGCGAGACACCCCCCGAGGACACCGCCCCTCCGCCAGAGTCTGAAGACCCGCCCGTCGCCTGACCCCTACTCCACCCTGTTCGCCCCGCGCCGCCGGCCGGGGCTTTCGTCATATCTGGAGGCCTCTGTGCCCGACTTGTGGATGCCAGGGGCAACCCGGCTGGATGTCGGTGACCATGCACCGACCGACGGTGGGCCCGCCAAGGCAGTGGCTCACATCACGTGGGACCGCAACGCTACGGCGAGCAGCCCGGCGGACCTCGTCTCCTACGAGACGCTTCAGAACTACTTCGGCCGCAATGCGTCCGGGATGGCTGCCGCCCCGCACATTCTGTGGGATCCGTTCACGGGCAGGGCCACTCAGTTCGTGCCCGCGAATTCGCGGTCCAAGTCGCTCGCCGACACGGCTGGCGGCACGCGCACTAACCGGGCCGGGGCCGTCGTCCTCCAGGTCGAAGCGCTCTTCTTCCCCTACTGCCGCGTCGACGGCAAGGTCTACGCCCGCCTCGCCGACACCCCCTGCAAGGGGTGGCCGGAGCTGCTTGCGTGGATCCGCTCCTGGGGCGTCCCGGACCGGTGGCCGATGGGCCGCCCGGTGGACTTCACCTCGCGCCGCGATGAGGCGGTCTGGGAGACCCAGGCCGGCTGGTACGCCCACGCACATGTCCCCGAGAACGACCACCAGGATCCGGGCTCGTGGCCCGGGTTCGCTACCGAGGAGGCTCCTGACTTGGACGCCACACAGGCCAACCAGCTCGCCGCGATCTACAAGGCACAGGTCCCGTACAGCGGCTGGCAGTACAAGGGCACCGGCACGACCGACGCCTGGGCGCTGCTCAACTCGGCCACGTCGTCGGCGACGGCCGCGGTGAAGTCCGTCGCCGCGCTCAGCACCAAGATCGACGCCCTCAAGGCGCCGTCGCTCACCGCCGAGCAGCTGGCCGCCATCGCCACCCAGGTCGCGGCCAGCCCCACCCTCGCAGACCGGATCGCCGAGCTCGTCGCCGACAAGCTTGCCGCCCGCCTCACCGACTGATCGGAGCCCCCATGACCGTCGACCTCGACCGCGCCTACTGGCTCGGCCTGCTCATCTCCGTCGTCCTGCCCGTACTCGTCGGGCTGGTCACGACCCGCGTCACCCACGCCGGCGTCAAGGCCGTACTGCTGCTCGCGCTGAGCACCCTCAACGGCTTCCTGGTGGAGCTCGCCGCCCCGGGGCCCGGCTGGCATGCCGGTACTGCTGCCGTCCTCGCCCTCGTGTCCTTCGCCACCGGCATCCTCGCCCACTTCGGCCTGTGGAAGCCGACCGGCGTCTCGGGCAAGGCGCAGGACAGTCTCGTCACGAGCCGGCCGCAGCCCCGAGGGGTGTAGGTGCCGCGCCGCGTAGCCCGACGGCTGTCCCGGATCCTCGGCCGCCGCGGCGCGTTCCTCGCCAGCTTCGGCGCGCTGTGGGCGCTCTACGGATTCGGGCAGCTCGTCGAGCCTCTGCCGGACACTCGCGGCATCCGGCTCCTGCTCAACGTGATGCCTCTCGACGCCTGGGCCTGCTGCTGGATCGTGTCCGGTCTGCTGGCTGTGGCGTCGTCTGTGCTGCCGGAAGGGCGGGACTGGATCGGCTTCCCCGCCCTGCTGGCCATCGTCGTTCCGTGGATGCTCTCCTACGTCGTGTCGTGGTGGCCTCTCGGTGACAACGCAAGGGGGTGGGTGACGGCGCTGATCTGGGCGGTAGCCGCAGTGCCGGTGATCGTGGTGGCCGGGTGGAGAGAGCCCCCGCGCCCCAAGAAACTGGAGTGAGCCCATGAGCGTCGAGATGTGGACCGCAGTGTCCAGTGGCGTGGTGGGGGTGGCCTCCGCGGCTGCGGCTGCATGGTCCGGGCGGGCGGCGCGGAGGACCAGGCGAGACCATCGGCGGGACGACTTCACTGTCGTCACGGACCGGATGGAGAAGGAGATCATGCGGCAAGCTGGCCGGCTTGATGAACTGGAGGCCGCGGCCGACGTGCAGGAGCAGCGCCTCGAAGGCGCTGGCGTCGCGATCACCTACCTCATCGACCGGGTTCGCGGCCTCACTACCTGGATTCGCTCCGCTGGCCTCGAGCCGCCTACCGCACCGCCAGTCCCTGAGCGGGCCCGCGAGTTCATCCACCACGACGTGTGAACTAGGGCCTCATCCTGAGAGCCGACAACGCCCCCTCCTGCGCCTTAGCGGCGCAGGAGGGGGCGGCTTCGTCGTGTCAGGCGTCGGGGTGTCGCACGTGCTTTTTCAGTGCGGCTTCGAGCTTGAACCGGTCCTCGCCGGCCGCCTGCGCGTGCTCGGTGATCGCGGCCTGCACGGCGGCGGCCGTGTCCACGGTCAGCGCGCCGGCCTGGATCTCGGCCCAGGCGGCTTCTTCCAGCTTGATCAGTTCGTCAGAGAGTTCGATCGCCACGGCCCGGATCCTACGCCGCGAGCTCCTGCTGGGCCTGCATCGCCTCGTCCCAGGCCGCCACGAGTACCTGATAGATCCGCTGCTCGTCCGCAGTCAGCGGGCGCCGCTGCTCTCCGGCGCGGGCCCACAAGGTGCGGATGGCGTCGTTCAGGGCGGCAGGGCTCGGGGTCTCTCTGTGGCGATCGGACATGCATTCAAGGCTAGGCCCCGGGTCTGACAAAGCGGGTGTCCGACGGACGTGCGTTCCGCCACGCTGTTCGAGCGCACTCCAAAGCGTGGCGGAACGTAACCGAAACGCGCGGGGTGCGAACGGAACGTGCAACTTTCACTCGCACACCCGTTCCCAGGCATATGCCGAATGAGGCATGCTGCGTAATGTGCGTCAGGCCCTGTACTACTGGGCGCCCCCGCTGGCGTGCCGTGTCATGCCGCCCAGGCGGACTAACCACCTGTCCATCGGGAGGATCAAATCAGCAGTCTCTGTGGGGCGCCCATTCCGGTCCAGCCGAGTGCGGACCATGCGGTAGGCCAGGGCGTCGACAAGCATCCCCAGGGCGTTCGCCTGTGTCTCATCGAGCGGCGCGACGCCCAACTCCACGACGTAGCTCGCATGAGGCTGACGGCGCCCGCGCCACCAGGAGGACACGAGCATGGCCGACCGGCCGCCCGGGTCCAAGCGCTCGACGACCTCGTGCTGCAGCAGGGTCCCGACCGGTACGTCGAGGCGTTCGGCAAGATCGGAGCTGGCGCGGCGCGGCCGGGTGTCGGTCGTCTCGGAGGAGTGTGGCCAGTCCGCGTCGGCGTCCGTGAGGGTGCGCATAGCAGGAGGGTGCGCCACATACACGCCCCGCCGCTTCTCGCCTTCGAGGATTCCAGTCCGACGGAGGAGGGCGTGGGCGAGCCGCATGGTCTGAGGGTGGACGTCGTACTCGGCAGCCATGGCGTTACGGGAGGGGAGCCACTCCCCCGGCCGCCACTCGCCGGCCTCAATGCGGGTGCGGATGTCAGCGGCGATACGGCGGTAGCGCGCGTCGGCTGACATGGGACCCCTGGCGACGATCATGGAGTGACGTCGCACAGTAAGAGGTACCGTGCTGGCTAGATATATCCAGGCTTCGGCCAGCGGGAAGCCCGCAGACTGAGTAACTGAAGAGGGAGAGAGTTCGGCGTCCGGGTTCAGGTCTCGGGTGGCCGATCGGGGTCGCCTCCGACTCGCCTGTCCCCGCGTGCGAGCAGGGGGCGACCCCTCCGGTTACCCGTCAGCCCGTGACGGGTAACCACACCAACGAGTGAACCCCACCCCGTGCTCAGTGCGCGACGCATTCGTTGGACAACACGCCGAAGCCGGAGCCGCATTTTTCACCCCCAAGGTGCGCGGTTCCGGCTTCGGTGCGTACTGGCGCCGTGTGCGGCCCCTTCACTCACAGGCTGTCACCTGTACGCGAGTGACCGCAGCGGGCATCTCACAGATGTCTCACGCACCAGCGCATGTGGGTGCGTCCACATGGCATGCGACCTGCACTTTCTCCCGTCCCATGGACGTGAGAAGGCCCTCACGGACGAAGGTTAAACCCTACCTCCGCGTCTACGCGGGCACGATCGGGAAGGGGGACACCGTGCTCGACGCCACCACAGGCCGTACGGAGCGGATCGCCCGCATCCTGCGCGTCCAGGCCGACCGGGCGACCGAGGTGGACGAGGCGCGCGCCGGCGACATCGTCGCCGTCGTCGGGCCGAAGTCCGCCCGCGCCGGTGCGACGCTGTGCGCGCCGGACGCACCGGTCGTCCTCGAACCGCCGACGACCGCCGACCCGGTGGTCTCGGTCGCGGTCGAGGCGCGCCGCAGCACGGACACGGGGCGGCTCGCGACGGCCCTCGCCCGGATGACGGAGGAGGACCCGTCGCTCGTGGTGCGGTCCGACCCGGAGACGGGCCAGACCGTCCTGTCGGGTCTCGGCGAACTGCACCTGGAGGTCGCGGTGGAGAAGCTGCGGCGCGACCGTGGCCTTGAAGTCACGGTCGGCCGTCCGCAGGTCGCGTACCGGGAGACGGTGACGAAGGGCGTCACGGATCTACTCCACCGCCACGTCAAACAGGACGGCGGGGCGGGCCAGTTCGCCCACGTCGTCATCACCGTCGAACCGACGGACGGCGAGGAGGAGTTCGAGTTCCGTTCGACCGTCACGGGCGGCCGCGTCCCGCAGGAGTACGTCCGCGCGGTCGAGGCCGGCTGCCGGGACGCCCTCGTCGAGGGTCCCCTCGGCGGCCACCCGGTGACGGGCGTCCGGGTCACGCTCACGGACGGCGCCACGCACCCGAAGGACTCCTCGGAGATGGCGTTCCGCACGGCGGGCCGCTTCGCCCTGCGCGAGGCGCTCCGCGCGAGCGTGATGACCCTGCTCGAACCGGTGGCCGAGGTGACGGTCACCGTCCCCGCCGAGTCGGTCGGCTCGGTCCTCGGCGACCTCGCGGCCCGCCGGGGCCGGGTCACGGACCAGACGACCCGCTCCACCACGGCGGTGGTCTCGGCGACGGTCCCGCTGGCCGAACTCTTCGGCTACGCGTCCCGCCTCCGCGGCCGCACCCAGGGCCGGGGCACCTTCACCACCCGGCCTGCCGGGTACGCCACGGCCCCGTAAGGCCGCTCGAAGAACGCCGTTCGGCCCGCGCCGCCCTGCGCGGGCGCGGGCCGAACACGGCACGTGACCGCTCAGCCCAGCACCAGCAGCACCGCCAGGGCGACGAGGAGGGAGTCGATCCGGTCGAGCAGACCACCGGAGCCGGCAAGCCAACGACCGGCGTCCTTCACCCGGGCGCCCCGCTTGACCATCGACTCCAGGAGGTCCCCGAGCGGCCCGCCGACCGCCACGGCCACCGCCGTCTGCCACGTCAGGGACGACAGCGCGGCGAGCGCCAGGAGACCGGCCGCCGCCCCGGCCAGCGTGCCGCTCCACCGTTTGGCGGGTGACAGCGCGGAGAGCCGGGGGCCGCCGAGACGGCGGCCGGCCCCGTACGCGACGATGTCGGCGATCGACACGGCCACGAACAGGACGAGGCCCACCGCACCCGACGGGACGAGACCCGCCAGGGCGCCCAGCCACACGAGCCCGAGCAGGCCCGCCCCCAGGCGGCGGAGCCCGTGTTCGGCGTCGCCCGACAGCAGGGGCACCCCGGCGATCGCGAGCGCCCCGGCCGCCGCGGCCCGCAGCACCTCCCCGGGGGCCAGCCACGCGGTCAGGACGAGCCCGACGACCGCCGCGCCGAGCACCGCCCGGTCGACCGGGCCCATCCGCAGCAGTCCGCCGTACTCCGCCACCGCGACCACCCCGACCACGGCTGCGAGCACCGCGATCCCCGGCGGCCCGAGCCAGAACGCGCCCGTGACCACGGGGACGCCGAGCGCCCACACGCACCAGCGGACCATCAGCTCACGCCGCCGGGTCGCCGCCACCGCGACCCCGCCGACGGCCAGTGCCCCGCCGAGGTACGGCACGAGAGCGGGGACCGTCGTCACCGGGAGACCCGGTCGCCCGGCACGCCCGACGTCATCGCGGCCGACGCGCGCAGCGCGTCCAGGGCGCTCCGGCATGCCGCCACGATCCGCGCGTTCTCCGCCGTGTCGCGCACGGCGACGCGGACGGTCCTTCCCTCGTACGCCGGGGACATCGGCGACAGGTCCCGCAGGTAGACGTCGTGGCGCCGGCACTCACGCACCAGCTCGGCCGCGCTCGGTCCACCCGGCGGCAGGGTCACGGTGAGGAAGTTCGCCACTCCCTCGTCGACGGAGGAGAACCCGTCGAGCTCCGAGAGTCCGGTGGCGAGCTCCCGGCGCAGCACCCCGGTGCGCGCCCGGCGTTCCGCGTAGTACCCGGGGTCGCGCAGCGCCGTCACGGCGGCCAGCTGGGCCGGCAGGCTCACGGGCCACGGCGGCGTCCAGCGGCGCAGCTCCCCGGCCGTGTCCGGGTCGGCCACCAGATACGCGGCCCGCATGCCCGACAGCGCGTACATCTTCGAAAGCGATGTGCACACCACGACCCGGGGATCGACCGAAGCCAGCCCGGCCAGCGACTCCGCGGGATCGACATAGCCCAGGTACGCCTCGTCGATCCACCACCGCGTCCGCGCGGGAGAGGCCTCGATCACCGCGCGCAGAGCCTCCGCGGGAGCGTGGCGGCCGGTCGGATTGTTCGGGTTGACCACCACCACGAGGTCGTACCGCCCGTCCCCGGTCGCGGCGGCGAGCCGGGCCGGATCGAGCAGCCAGCCGTCCTCCCGGCTCAGCCGGAGCCGGTCCACCCGGCAGCCGATCACCCGCTCGGTGACATGGGCGTACTCGCCGTAGCTCGGGTCGAGGAGCAGCACCCGGCTCCCCGGCGTCAGCCACCGGCCGAACGCCCGGAAGATCAGATCGGACGAACCCGCCCCGACGACCAGCGACTCCACCGGCAGCCCACGGACCCCGGCGATCTCCGCGAGCAGCCCTTCCGCACCCGTGGGCGGCGAGGTCCGTGCCGCCCACCCCGGATCCTCCGACAGCACCCCGCGCACCTTCGGAGACGGAGGGAACCAGGCGTCGAGGACATCGGCCGCGACCACCTCGTGACGGCGGGCCAGCGTCCGGAAGTCCGTACCGATCGCGGAGAAGAAGGCGCCGCCGTGCTCGCAGCCGTCCGCGCGCGGCGCGAACTCCACGTCCAACCGCCAGTCGAGGCCCGCCCGCAGCCGCTCCAGGGTCCGGCCGTGACGCTCGCGGACCGTCCTCGTCAGCTCGGCCACGGAACCGCTCAGCACCTCGAACGAGACCGCGCCCGAGCGGACCGTCCGCCCCACCGGCCGCAACCCGGCGGCGAGGTACATGTCGAGGAGGTCCGTGCGTCCCATCGCCACCACCCGGCGGCCGCCCCGCGCCGCGACCCAGCGCAGCGCCGCGTACATGAGGAGCGGCGCCGCCGCCGTGGACCGCCAGCGCTCCTCGACGGTCAGGACGCGGATCTCGAACGGCGCCTCTTCCGACAGGACCGGCAGCTCCTCGCGCGTCAGGTACTTGTCCAGCGAGTAGCGGCCGACCCACGGCGGGGTGAGGCTGACGAAACCGATCCGCGTCTCCCCGCGCGCGGCCACGAGATACACGTTGTCGCCGTCAAGACCGTCGCTCAACCGCCCGGACGGATGCACCGGATGCTGGCCCAGCTCCTCCGCGTACACCCGGTGCCGCAGCTCGTGGATCCAGTCGTGATCATCGGACGTGGCGGTGCGCAGCTGTACGGCGTGGTCCATGGGCGTCCCCTCTGATGCGGTCCGGCGTTCGCCCCCCAGCATGGGGAAGCTCGTCGGACAACACCTGAGTACCCGTACTCACTTGAGTCACGGGGCGAGGTCCAGTTCGGCCCGTACGGTCTTCCCGACCGGTACGCGGTCGAGCACCGCCCACCGCGAGGCCAGCGCCTCCACGAGGAGCAGGCCGCGCCCGCCCTCGTCGAGGGGCCCCGGGGCGACGGGCGCCGGACGCCGCTCGCCCCGGGTGTCGGAGACGTCGACCCGGAGCCGCAGCCCGGGTGCGTACGAGAGCGTCAGCTCGAAGTCGCGCCCGGGCACCCGGCCGTGCGTCACGGCGTTGGCGGCGAGCTCGGCGACGAGCAGCCCGACGGCGTCGGAGGTCTCGGAGCCGTACGGAAGCCGCCAACGGTCCAGCTGATGGAGAGCCAGCCGGCGGGCGAGACGGGCGCCGCGCGGGGTCGAGCTGAAACGCTGGGTGAACACACGTACGGTGACGGCGGGTTCGCGGGTCACGGGGGAGGTCATGGGGACAATGTGGCGTCGCCCGAGGCGAGTTACCAGCTCAGAAACTCGTACGCTGCGCAGCGTACGGGTTCACTCTCTGGACTGTACCGGTAACTATCGGTGAACCTTGATGCGTTCAGCGCGAGCACATCGGTACGGGAGGTGGCGGGGTGACGGACGAGGTCCCGAAGGGCAGCGAACCGGAGACGTCGGAGAGCCTGAGGGCTTTCGGGGAAGTGGTCAAGGTCTTCCGCAAGCGGGCGGGCCTGACGCAGGAACAGTTCGCCCCGCTGGTGGGGTACTCGGTGCCGATGATCGCCTCGATCGAACAGGGAAGACGACTGCCGTCGAAGGAGTTCGTGGACCGGGCGGAGGAGGTGCTGGAGGCGTTCGGCGTCATCAAGGCGGCGGCGAAGCATCTGACGCGGAGGGCGGGGCTTGCGAAATGGTTCGCGGGGTGGGCGGAGCTGGAGCCGCAGGCGGTGACGCTGTACACCTTCGAGAACCGACTCGTACCGGGCCTGCTCCAGACGACCGCATACGCCCGGACGCTCTTCGAGAAACAGCTCCCGGCGATGAGCGATGACAAGATCGAGTCGAACCTGGTGGCCCGCATGGAGCGGACGCACATCCTCACGGAGCTCCCGGAGACGATCTTCAGCTTCATCATGGAGGAGCACGCGCTGCGCCGCCAGGTGGCCACTCCGGAGGTCATGCGCGAGCAGATCGACCACATCATCGGACTCGGCGAACGACGCAACATCGACATCCAGATCATGCCGCAGTCGCGCGGGCACCACGCGGGGCTCGACGGCCCTTTGTGTCTGCTGGAGACCGAGGAGAACACCTGGTACGCGTACAGCGAAGGCCAGGGCACGGGCCAGCTCATCTCCGACCCCAAAGAGGTCAGCATCCTCCAGCAGCGATATGCCAGGATGCGGACACAGGCTCTGTCCGTAGAGGCGACCGTGGGCCTGTTGCGGGAGATCCGAGGAGCACTATGAGCACGACTGAACTGGCCTGGTTCAAGAGCAGCTACAGCACCGGTGACGGCGGCAACTGCGTCGAGGTGGCCACCGCCCCCACCACCGTCCACGTCCGCGACTCCAAGAACCCCACCGGCCCCCAGCTGACCCTCTCCCCCGGCACCTGGGCAGAGTTCCTCGACCAGCTGGGCTGAGGAAGCATCACCTCCATGTCCGTGGTTCGTAACGAGCAGTCCTGCACCGGAATACGGCAGCCGCGCCGGTGCAGAATCTGCTCGTCGAGCCATACGAAGGACACGGGGGATCACCATGCGCGCTGCCCGCACGAGTTGGAAGACGTACGCCCTGGGAGCAGCGGCCGTCGCCGCGTTCCTCTCGTCCACGGCGTGCGGGCCGAGCGCCACGGAGGACGGGGCGGCGAGCCCGGCCCCGTCCGGTACCGCGAGCGCGACCGACTCGGCCCAGCCGAGCACCGCCCCGAGCCCCAGCCCGAGCACCGAAGCCCCGCAGCCCAGCGCGACCACCTCCGCGCGCCCGTCCGCGAGCGCGACCGCCACCAGCTCGGGCAAGGCCCCGGCCTGCGGCGACCATGACGTCTCGATCGGCACGTCGTACTGGGCGCACGACTCGGGCCAGCACCTCCTGATCACGGCCACGAACGTCACGGACAAGCCGTGCACCCTCTACAACTACCCCTTCATCACCTTCGGCCAGAACACCGACAGCCCGCTCACGCCGATGGAGTCCCCGGCGAAGGCGATCGCCACGATCGGACCGAAGCAGAAGGCGTACGCGGGCGTGAAGCTGTTCCTGGGAGGCGAGAAGACCTCGGGCGGCTACAAGTCGTTCGGCATCGCGTACGCGGACCCGAGCAACAGCGAGGACGGTTCGCCGATCGACGTCGAGTTCTCCGACGAGGTCCAGTTCGTGAACGTGGGCCAGAACCCCTCGGTCACATTCTGGAACCTGGACCGCAGCGAGGTCGAGAGGTTCGTCTTCAAGGCGCGGTGACGCCGAGGCCCGTGTGCCAGGATGCGGGGACCGGCCGCTCACCGCACACGTGCGGCCGGCACCGTACGACACAAGGAGCGACCTCCATGAGCACCCCCGCCGGCTACCTCTCCGGACTGTTCTCGCTCGAAGGGCGCAACGCCCTGGTCACCGGCGGAAGTTCCGGTATCGGCAAGGTCATCGCCGGGGCGCTGGCCCGGGCGGGGGCGCGTGTGGTGGTCCTGGCGCGCAAGGAGGCCGAGCTCGTCGCGACCGTCGACGAGCTGACGGCCGACGGCTGCCGGGCGGCCTGGGTGAGCGCGGACCTGAGCACGCGGGAGGGCATCAAGGCGGGGGCGGAGGCCGCGGCGGCCGTGTTCGGGGAGCCGGACGTCCTGGTGAACTCGGCCGGCATCAACCTGCGTCCGCCGTTCGGCGACTTGGACGACGAGGTGTGGGACACGACGATGACCGTGAACCTGGAGGCGCCGTTCCTGCTCGGCCGGCGCTTCGGGCCCGGGATGGCCGAGCGGGGCTTCGGCCGGATCATCCACATCACCTCGCAGCAGGCGCACCGCGCGTTCGTGCAGAGCGGGGCGTACGGGGTGTCCAAGGGCGCCCTGGAGTCGCTGGCCCGCTCGCAGGCCGAGGCCTGGTCCCCGTACGGCGTCACCGCGAACACCCTGGTCCCCGGCTTCGTGATGACCCCGCTCAACCAGCGCCTCTCCTCCGACCCGGAGAAGGTCGCCGCCCTGGCGGCCCGCACGATGGTCGGCCGCAACGGCCTGGCCGAGGACTTCGCGGGCGCGGCCGTCTTCCTGGCGAGCACCTCGTCGGCGTACGTGACGGGCCAGTCGCTGTTCGTGGACGGCGGGTTCTCCGTCCATTAGCTGTGCTGTCTCATGACATTGGTTCCTCGCCGTCAGGCTTGGCGGGTGCAGGACGTGAGGCGATCGGCGAGCGCGATGACGAGGTCGCGTAGTTCATCGGGGCGCTCGATGACGAACGGCCGGTCGAGTGAGGCGAGTATCCGAGGCAACCAGTCGAGCTGCTGCGCCCGTAGCTCGACACGCAGCCAGTGCTCGGCCGCAGGGTCCTGGCCGGCCGCGGGCTCGTGCTCCTCCAGGCTCGCGACGCCGGCGGGGAGATGGGCGCGGATCTGCTCAACTGTCCCGTGGATCCGCAAGATCACATGATGCCGGTACTCGGCCGTGGCGAATCCTGACAACACGCGCTGTGCAGGACCGAGACCCACGGGCGTTTCGAATGAGCCGGGCAGGGTCCGCGCGTCTGCGATGCGGTCGAGCCGGAGGGTTCGGTCCTCGTCGATCTGGGCGTCCTTGCCCGTGACGTACCACCGGCCCGCATGGGCGACGATCCCGTACGCGTGCAGTGTGCGTTCGCTGCGCCGTCCGTCGCGGTCGGTGTAGCGGATCGAGACCGGTCGGTGGTGGTGCACCGCATCGGCGATGGTGAGCAGGACTCCGGCGTCTGGGGTGTCGAACTCGCCGGGCTGATCCGTGAAGGCGAGGGATTCCAGGAGTGTGTCGAGCCGGCGGGCGATGTGCTTGGGCAGCACCCGCCGGATCTTCGCTGACGCCGTCTCGTTTGCCGTGCGCTCCGTCGTCGTCAGCCTTGCCCGGCGGTCGGCGACCAGGCCGAGCAGCACGGCCAGCGCCTCGTCATCGCTGAGCATGAGCGGAGGCAAGCGGTACCCGGGAGCCAGCCGGTATCCGCCGTAGCGGCCGCGCACCGACTCCACGGGCACGTCCAGGTCGATCAGCTGGTACACATACCGCCGCACGGTGCGCCCTTCGACGCCGAGACGGTCGGCGAGCTCGGCCACAGTCCGGGTGCCGCCTGACTGCAGCAGCTCCAGGAGTGTCAGCACGCGGCCGGTGGGTCGTGGCATGTTCGCAGCCTAACGCGAATACAGGACCGATTCTGTCCACTATTTCTCCTAGCCTGCGACGTACACGCCTCCAGCACGGCCAAGGAGATTCCCATGGACTTCGTCTCGATCCGCATCATCACCAGCGACGTCGCACGCCTCGTCGAGTTCTACGAGCGAGCTACAGGGATGCAGGCGATACGGGCCACCGAGGACTTCGCCGAACTCAAGACCGCGGGCGCAACCCTCGCGATCGCCAGCACCCGCACCGTCCCGCTGTTCTCCCCGGGCTCTGCCCGTCCGGCGGACAACCACAGCGTGATCACCGAGTTCCTCGTCGACGACGTGGACCGCGTTCACCAGAACCTGACCGGCTTCGTCACCGACTTCGTCAACGAGCCCACCACGATGCCCTGGGGCAACCGGTCGCTGTTGTTCCGCGACCCCGACGGCAACCTCGTCAACTTCTTCACCCCCGTCACTCCGGAGGCCATCGAAAAGTTCGCACGCTGACGCCACGCACAGCCGCTCACGCGGGAGCCCCGAGGTCCCGGGGCTCCCGGTGAACGCGGCCGCCGAGTCCAGGAGCGCCACCAGCAGAGGACATCGGAACGCATCGCTGACCCCCCGAAGGACGTCTGCGGTTGTGCCTGCGGGTCGATGCCGGACGGCCGATCGCACACGTCGCTGCGGAAGCAGGAATCTCCCGCCGCTGCCCTGGCCAAGTGGTACACCCGCTGGCTCGCCCACGGCGAGGACGGCCTGATGGATCGTTCCTCCCGGCCCATCGCCAGCCCCAACCGCACGAGCGAGGACATCGCCGATCTGGTAGAGGCGCTGCGGCGCCAGACCAAGTACGGGCCCGCCCGGCTCGCCGCCGAACTGAAGAGGCTGCACGGCATCACCGTGGCACCGAAGCCGCACGGGCCTCCAAGCGCACCGGTCCCGGCACCGGGAAGGTCGGCTACACGTACCTGCACACGGCGATCGACGACCACTCCCGGCTCGCCTACACCGAGGCCCTGGACGACGAGAAGGCCGTGACCGCAGCCGCGTTCTGGCATCGCTCCGTCGCGTTCTTCGCCGCCCACGACATCACGCCGATCCGCCGTGTCCTCACCGACAACGGCTCCTGCTACCGCTCCCGCGCCCGGGCCGCCGCCCTGTTCGTGACGGGAACGGAGCACAAGCGCACCAGGCCGTACACGCCGCGGACGAACGGGAAGGTGGAGAGGTTCAACGGGACGCCGGCCCGCGAGTGGGCCTACGTGCGCGACTACACCTCCGAGCAGGAACGCAGGGCCGCGCTCGCGGACTTCCTCAACTACTACAACCACGAGCGCCCGCACTCCGCACTCGGAGGTCGGCCACCCATCAGCCGGACCTCCGGCAGCGACTACCGCATCGTGTTCGACCAGCCACCGAAGCCTCTCGACACGATCCCGCAGCAGCTCACCTTCGAGGACGCCGTGGAACCAACGTCCTGAGACACCACAACTAGCGAGGTTCCGGCCGCGGGTCAGAGCTCTTCGGCCGCCTCGCGGTAGGCCTCGGCGGCGCGGGTGAAGTAGTCGAAGAGGACGGACAGCTGCTCGGGGGTGTAGCCGCCGAGGATCTCGCCGATCCGGCGGCGGGCCGGGTCGAGGGCCCCGTCGAGACCGGCGGGCCGGTCGAGGGGCTCGACGATGACCTTGCGCCGGTCGTGGGGGTCGGCGGCGCGGCGGACGTAGCCGGCCTTCTCCAGGCGGTCGACGAGCCGGGTGGTGGGCCCGGTGGTCAGGCCGGTTCGCTCGCCGAGCTCGCCGGGGGTCATGGGCCCGGTCAGGTCGAGGATGTTGAGCGCGTACAGGTCGGTGGCGCCGAGCCCGACGGCGCGCGCGCCGGCGTGGCCGTGCAGCAGGACGGCGCTCAGATAGCGGCGGTAGATCGCGCTCGCGTCGGACGGCATCGCGGACGACGGCATCGCGGACGTTGACACCGGGACTCCTCACTCCCTAATCTCTTCCTAAAGGAAGAGAACTCACGAAGGAAGAAACTTCTCTTGAGAAGCTACTTCCTTGCGGAAGGTACCACGGAAGGGGGCACCACCATGCACACCCACGCCAGCACCACCGCCGCCGGCACCGAGACCGACACCGTCGCGATCCGCGCGCTCCTCCGCTCCAGCGCCGAAGCCTGGGGCCGCGGCGACGGCGCCGGCTACGGGGCGCACTTCACCGAGGACGCCACCGACGTCACCTTCGTCGGCACCGTCTACCGCGGCGCCACCGAGATCGGCAGCGCCCACCAGGCCCTCTTCGACAGCTTCCTCAAGGACACGAAGCTCGTCGTCGACATCGTCGACCTGCGCTTCCCCGCCCCCGGCACCGCGATCGCCGTCACGCGCGGCGAGGTCCACAAGGCCGCGCGCCGCCCCCGCCGCCTCGGCAAGCTCGCCACGTACACCCTGGTCCGCACGGCCGGCGGCGACTGGGCCATCGCCGCCGTCCAGAAGACCAAGCACCGCCCCCTGATGGAGGCGTTCTCCTTCCGCGCCCAGCCGAAGACCCGCCCGCAGGCCCAGGAGGTTCCCGGCCGACCGTGAAGGACCGAGGCCGCCGCACCGGAGACGACGACGCCCCCCGCGTCGGCTGTCGCCATGCGCAACAGTCCTGCCACGGGGGGCGGCTGACGAACCGTCCGGGTTCAGCTCTCCTCGGGCTCAAGCCGCAGCGAGATCGAGTTGATGCAGTACCGCTGGTCCGTCGGGGTCGGGTAGCCCTCGCCCTCGAAGACGTGGCCCAGGTGGGAGCCGCAGCGGGCGCAGCGGACCTCGGTGCGGATCATGCCGTGCGAGGTGTCCGCGACGAGCTCGACGGCCTCGCTGTCCTTCGGGTCGTAGAAGGACGGCCACCCGCAGTGCGACTCGAACTTCTCGTTCGACGTGAAGAGCTCCGCCCCGCAGGCGCGGCAGGAGTAGACGCCCTTCGTCTTCGTGTCGGTGTACTCACCGCGGAACGCGGGCTCCGTGCCGGCCAGCCGGAGCACCTGGTACTCCGACGGGGTCAGCTGCGCCTGCCACTCCTCGTCCGGCTTCTCGACCTCGTACGCCATCGTTCGTCCACTCCCTCAGTTCGACAGGCGGGCGAGGATCTGCGGACCCAGGTCCGTGACGTCGCCCGCGCCCATCGTGAGAACGAGGTCGCCGGGGGCGGCCATTCCCGCGATCACGTCCGGGACGGCGGTCTTGTCCTGGACGGGCGTGACGTCGGCGCCGGCGGCGCGGGCCGCCGTGATGATCAGCTCGCTGGTGACGCCCGGGATCGGGTCCTCGCGGGCCGGGTAGATGTCGAGGACGACGGACGCGTCGGCGAGGGCCAGCGCGTCGCCCATCTCCTTGCCCAGCTCCTGGGTGCGGGAGAAGAGGTGCGGCTGGAAGACGACGAGGAGGCGGGAGGCCCCGGCGGCGCCGCGCATGGCCTCCAGGTCGGCGGTCATCTCGGTGGGGTGGTGCGCGTACGAGTCGATGACCTGCACGCCCTTGGCCTCGCCCTTGAGCTGGAGGCGGCGGCCGACGCCGGTGTAGGCGGTGAGGGCCTGGGCGAGCTCGGCCGGGTCGATGCCGACGCGGGCGCCGGCGGCGAGGGCCGCGGCGGCGTTGTGCGCGTAGTGGCGGCCGGGGACGGAGACGGTGAAGGTGTGCTCGACGCCGTCGAGGAGGACCGTCACCTCGCTCTTCATGCCGTTCGGGACGATCTTCAGGATGCGGGCGTCGGAGTCCTCGGACTCGCCGACGGTGATCACGGAGAGGCCCTCGCGGTCCGCGACGCGGCGGGCCAGCTCGCGGGCGCCCGCGTGCTCGCCGACGACCAGGGTGCCGCCGGGGCGGATCTTCGCGGTGAAGGCCTCGAAGGACTCGTAGATCTCGTCCATGGAGGCGTAGTTCGCGTGGTGGTCCAGCTCGACGTTGAGGACGATCGCGACCTCGGGGTCGTACTTCTGGAAGCTGCGGTCGCTCTCGTCGGCCTCGGCGACGAAGACCTCGCCGGCGCCGTGCCGGGCGTTCGTGCCGGGACCGTGCAGGTCGCCGCCGATCGCGTACGAGGGGTCGAGGCCGAGCTCGGTGAGGGCGACGGCCAGCATGGAGGTGGTGGTCGTCTTGCCGTGCGTACCGGCGACGGCGATCGCGCGCAGGCCGTCCATGAGGGAGGCGAGCGCGTCGGAGCGGTGGACGACGGGGATGCCGAGCTCGGCGGCGCGGGCCAGCTCGGGGTTGTCGGCGCGGATGGCGCTGGAGACGACGACGGCGGAGGCGTCGTCGGCGAGGTGCTCGGCGGCGTGGCCGATGTGCACGGTGGCGCCGAGGGCGCGCAGCGACTCGGCGGTCGCGGAGTCCTTGGCGTCGCTGCCGGCGACCTTGGCACCGCGCTGGGCGAGGATCTTCGCGATGCCCGACATTCCGGCACCGCCGATGCCGATGAAGTGCGGCCGTTCCATGGCGGCGGGAATGGCGGGTGCCATGCGGATCTCTCCCCGGGGTGATGGTTCTGGAAGCCTCCAGCCTAGTGGCTCCGTCCGGGGCCCGGCGGTCGACGGGTCCGTGTCCGCGCCCCCTGCACGGGGCGCGGACGCGGACCGGCCTTCCCGCTACTCGCTGTGGGCGAAGAGCTTCAGGACGGGGACGCCGACCTTGTGGCGGGCCCGGGAGGCCCAGTCGCGGTGGAAGAACTCCTCCACGTAGTGCGGGGCGGTGAGGACGATCACCTCGTCCGCCTCCGACTCGTCGACCACCGCCTTCATCTTGTCGAGCGGGTGGTCCTCGACGACCTGGCCGACCGCCTCGCAGCCGGCCTTCCTCAGGGCCTGGAGCGAGACCTCCAGGGCCTTCTCGGCGGGAACCCTGGCCTCCTTGCCCTCCGGTTCGCCGCCCTCGTGGGCGGCATCCTTCAGTTCGCCCATGGCGACGTCGTCGATGGCACGCAGCAGTACATCGGCCTGGTCACCACGCGGCTGCATGAGAACGATGAAGGACATGCCCTCGTCGCCGTGCAGGGTGGTGACGAATTCCACGTCGACGGA
This sequence comes from Streptomyces nymphaeiformis, assembly GCF_014203895.1. Lineage (GTDB taxonomy): Bacteria > Actinomycetota > Actinomycetes > Streptomycetales > Streptomycetaceae > Streptomyces > Streptomyces nymphaeiformis. The sequence goes on from NZ_JACHJY010000009.1 coordinate 175,834, forward strand.
CGTGAGGGGCTTCTCGATCATCAGAACGCTTGTGAACACCTCAGGAGCCCTTCTGCGGAAACCATCCTTCCCCGTGCCCGCACGGGGTCTGCGACAGTAAGTGTGCCCAGCGGACGCTAAGCGGAACGGCAAATTCCGCCGATTGTCAGATCCGACGGTAGCGGGTGAAGAGGAAGCCGTCCTGCTCCAGCAGAGAAGCCACCTGGAAGCGTGTCGGGACGGCCACCGCGGGGCCTCCGGCGATGCGCTGGGCGTCACCCGCCGTCATCGTCGGCGAGATCGTCAGGCACAGCTCGTCGAGGACGCCCGCCGCCACGAACTGACCGAGCAGCCGGGGCCCGCCCTCGGTCAGCTGGCGGCGCAGCCCGCGCGCCGCGAGCACCGCGACCGCGCGGGCGGGGTCCACCCCGGCACCGTCGCCCGCGATCAGCACCTCGGCGCCCGCCTCCCGGGCGACCGCGACCCGCTCGGCGGGCGCGGCGGCCCCCGTGAGGATCAGGGTCGGCACCAGCGGCTCGGTGAAGAGCGGCAGCGAGAAGTCGAGGTTCAGGGAGGCGCTGACGACGGCGAGCACGGGCGCCGGACCCTGGCCGGCGGCGGCGCGGCGGTCCGCGAAGGCCTCGCGGGCGCGGGCCGGGCGGTAGCCCTCCAGACGTACCGTCTCCGCACCCACCACGACCACGTCGGCGAGCCCGCGCAGGATGCCGAAGATCCGCATGTCGGTCTCGGAGGAGAGCGGCTGGGAGCGCCCCTCGTGCTGACCGGCGCCGTCGAGCGAGGAGACCATGTTGGCCCGCAGCCACGGAGCATCCCCTTCCGGATACGCGTAGGCGTCGGCGAGGGCGTCGAGCGACCACTCCCGGTCGGAGGCGGCGCTGAAGGCTGTCATGTCCGTCACAGGGAAGAGCTGGCGCATGATCGAAGTCTGACACGGCGCTTACAGTGGGGAACTGTGTCGACCCGTGCCCTCACCGAAGCGGCTTCCCAGGAAGCGGCCCCGCTCTCGCTCTGCTCCCGAGAGCCCCACGTCCCCGCCGACCGCCTCGTCGCGGAGATGGTGCCGCCGCCGCGCTTCGACTCCGTCCGCTTCGACACGTACCTCCCCGACCCGAACCAGCCGAGCCAGACGGACGCCGTCAAGACGCTGAGCACCTTCGCCGAGGGCCTCGGCGGGGCGCACGCCACCGGCGCCGGGAAGCGCCGCTGGTTCGCGAAGAAGCCCGCCGCCCCCAGCGGCCCGCGCGGGGTCTACCTGGACGGCGGGTACGGCGTCGGCAAGACCCACCTGCTCGCCTCGCTGTGGCACGCGACCCCCGCGGAGCCCGCACTGAAGGCGTTCGGCACGTTCGTCGAGCTGACCAACCTGGTCGGCGCGCTCGGCTTCCAGCAGACGGTGCAGACCCTGAGCGGACACCGCCTCCTCTGCATCGACGAGTTCGAGCTCGACGACCCGGGCGACACCGTCCTCGTCTCCAGCCTCCTCGGCAAGCTCGTCGAGTCGGGCGTCGCCCTCGCCGCCACCTCGAACACGCTGCCGGGCAAGCTCGGCGAGGGCCGCTTCGCCGCCGCCGACTTCCTCCGCGAGATCCAGGGCCTCTCCGCCCACTTCCGGCCGCTGCGGATCGACGGCGAGGACTACCGCCACCGCGGTCTGCCCGAGGCCCCGTCCCCGTACTCCGACCAGGTCGTCACCCAGACCGCGTACGCGACGCCCGGCGCCTCCCTCGACGACTTCCCGCACCTGCTCGAACACCTGGCCAGGGTTCACCCGAGCCGGTACGGCGCCCTCACCGACGACCTCAGCGCCGTCTGCCTCACCGACGTCCAGCCGGTCCCGGACCAGTCCACGGCACTGCGGCTCGTCGTCCTCGCCGACCGGCTCTACGACCGCGAGATACCCGTGCTCGCCTCCGGTCTCCCCTTCGACAAGCTCTTCAGCGACGAGATGCTGAACGGCGGCTACCGCAAGAAGTACTTCCGGGCGATCTCCCGGCTCACCGCGCTCGCCCGCGACGCGAAGGGGCTCGTGGCGCAGTAGCTTGGGGGCCGTACCCGATCGAAAGGGATTCACATGGCCACCGTGCGTCACGCCCACACCATCTGGCAGGGCGACCTCCTCAAGGGCTCCGGCGTCGTCACCCTCGACTCCTCCGGTCTCGGCTCGTACGACGTCTCCTGGCCGGCCCGGTCGGAGGAGCCCAACGGGAAGACGAGCCCCGAGGAGCTCATCGCCGCGGCGCACTCCTCCTGCTTCTCGATGGCCTTCTCGAACGGCCTGGCGAAGGCGGGCCACGCGCCCGAGCGCCTGGAGACGAAGGCCGACGTCACCTTCCAGCCGGGCGAGGGCATCACCGGCATCCACCTGACCGTGCGCGGCACGGTCTCGGGCCTGGACGCGGACGAGTTCCAGGCGCTGGCCGAGGACGCCAAGAAGAACTGCCCGGTCAGCCAGGCGCTCACGGGCACGACGATCACGCTCACCGCCGAACTGGCCTGACACCAGGTCAGAACGGGCGCCACACGAGGCAGTTGTGGCCCGCATGGTTCACGCGCCACGAGGGTGCGTGATACACACATGCGGGTCACACGTCACATCACACACACCTGTCCTCCCCCTAGGCCCTGCGGCCTGGGGGGACCCCCAAACAGGAAAAGTGGGTTGCCTCATGTCCGCAACGCGACGTCAGATCCTCTCCCGCACCGGCGCGTCCGTCGCCGGCATCGCCTTCACGGGCGCTCTCTCCGAACTCTTCGCCGGCAGCGCGAGCGCCGCGCCCCGCACGGCCGGCTACGGCCCCCTCGTACCCGACCCGGACGGTCTCCTCGACCTCCCGGCCGGCTTCCGCTACCGGGTCCTCTCCCGGCAGGGCGACCCGCTCCGCTCCGGCGAGGGCCTCGTCCCCGGCAACCACGACGGCATGGGCGCCTTCGCCGGCCGCCGCGGCCGGGTGCACCTCGTCCGCAACCACGAGAACCGGGTCACCGGCAAGATCGCCGTCCCCACCGTCCCCGGGCTCACGTACGACCCGGCCGGCAAGGGCGGCTGTACGGTCCTCGAACTCGACGGCCGGAACAACGTCCTCGGCGAACGGGTCGCCATCGCCGGCACGGCCGTCAACTGCGCCGGCGGGCCCACGCCCTGGAACACCTGGCTGACCTGCGAGGAGACCGAGGACCGGGCCGGCACCAACGGCTACACCAAGGACCACGGCTTCATCTTCGAGGTCGACGGCGCCGACCCGCACCGCACGGGAGCCGTCCCGCTCACCGCGATGGGCCGCTTCCAGCACGAGGCGATCGCCGTCGACCCTTCGAACGGCATCGTCTACGAGACGGAGGACGCCTTCGAACGGCCCTTCGGCCTCTTCTACCGCTTCCTCCCGGAGAGGCCGCTGGGCGGCACGGGCTCGCTGCGCGCGGGCGGCACCCTGGAGGCCATGCGGGTGCCCGGCGTACCCGACCTGTCCGTGGTCCAGGAGACCGGCACCCGCTTCGAGGGCATCGAATGGGTCCCCGTACCGGACCCCCTGGCGACCGCGACCCCGATCCGGCACCAGGACTTCGGCCCCCGGGGCATCACCCACGCCCAGAAGCTGGAGGGCTGCTACTGGGGCGGGCGGGCCGTCTACTTCGTGTCCTCCTTCGCCCGGGCGAAGGACGGCTCGGCGGCGACGCACTTCGGCCAGGTGTGGAAGTACGAACCGCACAGGCGCAGGCTGACCCTGGTGGTGGTCTTCGGCCCGGACACCGACGTCCAGCTCCCCGGCGAGTCCCCCGACAACATCTGCCTCGCGCCGACCGGAGGCCTGATGGTCTGCGAGGACGGCGACGGGGCGCAGCACGTCTTCGGGCTGAGCGCGGACGGCGAGGTGTACGCGGTCGCGCGGGGAGCCCAGAACATCGGCACCCCGGAGGCCCCGGAGTGGGGCGAGTTCGCGGGCGTCACCTTCTCGCCGGACGGCTCGACGATGTACGTCAACTGCTACACGCCCGGCACGACGTTCGCGGTGACGGGCCCGTGGTGCTGAGCTAGCGGGCGCGCGGGATCCGTCGCAGGATCGATCGGGAGAGGTCGAACGGCGCGACGGAAGGGACGGCGGATGGCGAAGAAGAGCGGGAAGAAGCGGAAGGCTCCGGAACCCGTCCTGCGCGACGTCCTGCGCGTCCCCGAGGGCGAGCGGATCGACCTCGCCGGGTACGACGCGAGGGCGATCCCGGCCGGCCCCGCCGACAAGGCGGCGGGGCTCGCCGCCACCGCCGCCCTGGGGCCGCGCCTCGCCGCGCTCCAGGAGCGCCTGTACGCGGCCAGCACCGCCGGTGACCGCCGGCGGCTGCTCCTCGTGCTCCAGGGCATGGACACCAGCGGCAAGGGCGGCACGGTCAAGCACGTCATCGGCCTCTTCAACCCGTCCGGCTGCCGCATCCACGCCTTCAAGGCGCCGACACAGGAGGAGCGGAACCATCCCTTCCTGTGGCGGATCATGCGGGCGCTCCCCCAGCCGGGCGAGATCGGCATCTTCGACCGCTCGCACTACGAGGACGTCCTCGTCGCCCGGGTCCGGGAACTGGTCCCCCGGCGTCTCCTCGGCCGCCGCTACGGCCAGATCAACCGCTTCGAGAAGACGCTCGCCGACGACGGGGTGACCGTGGTCAAGGTCTTCCTCCACCTCTCCTACGAGGAACAGCGCGCCCGTCTCCTCGAACGCCTGGACAACCCCGACAAGCACTGGAAGTTCAACCCGGGCGACATCGAGGAGCGGGCCCTGTGGCCGGCGTACCAGCACGCCTACGAACTGGCCCTCGAACGCTGCTCGACGGACGAGGCGCCGTGGTACCTGGTCCCGGCGGACCGCAAGTGGTACCGCAACTGGGCGATCAGCAAGCTGCTCCTCGAACACCTGGAGGCGCTGGATCCGAAGTACCCGCCGGGTGACTTCGACGTGGAGGCGTGCCGGGCGCGGCTGCTCGCCTCGTAGGCCGATCCGGCGGGTGAACGCCGAGTCGTCATCTGATCATCACTTTGATCGGATAACTTCCGATCGTGAACACTTCTGTACGAAGAATGGCGGCGCTCGGTCTGCTGGGGGCCGCCCTCGCCGGCTGCGGCACCGGCGCGGCCGACGCGCCCGCGCCCAAGCCGAAGGCGAAGGCGGCCGTCGTCGCGAGTCCCTCTCCCAAGGCGAGCGCGGCCGCCCCCGGCGCGAAGCCCGCGCGCGTCCCCGCCGCCCCGCCCACCATGGCGCCCGGCCCGAACGGCCTCACCCCCGTCTACACGCACCGCGCGAAGAGCGCCGAGAAGGTCGTCGCGCTCACCTTCGACGCCGACATGACGGCCGATCAGGGCCCCCGGGCCGCGCGCGGCGAGCACTTCGACAACCCCGAGCTCATCGCGACCCTGCGCCGGCTCAAGGTGGACGCGACCGTGTTCATGACCGGCCGCTGGGCGGAGGAGTACCCCGACCAGGCCAAGTCCATCGGCGGCGACCCGCGCTTCGAGATCGCCAACCACTCCTACAGCCACTACGCCTTCGCGACCCCCTGCTACGGCCTGCCGACCGTCGCCGGGCCCGACCAGGCGTCCGACGTGCAGCGCGCCTTCGACGCCTTCCGGGACGCCGGGGCCGTCAACGTCGTCCCGTACTTCCGCTTCCCCGGCGGCTGCTACGACGACGCCGCCCTGCGCGCCCTCGCGCCCGCCGGGGTCACCGCCGTCCAGTGGGACGTCGTCAGCGGCGACGCCTTCGCCAAGGACCCCGACGCCGTCGCCGACCAGGTCCTCGACGGCGTGAAGCCCGGCTCGCTCGTCGTCATGCACTGCACCCGCAGCGCCGCCCCCGTGACCGAGCGGGCGATCCGCCGGATCGTCCCCGAGCTCCGGGCCCGCGGCTACCGCTTCGTGAAGGTCTCGGAGCTCATGCGCCGCTGACCCGGCACGCGCCTCACTCCAGGCGCGCCGTGGCCCGGCACGCGAGCGCCGCCGTCGCCGCCGCGAGGAGCAGCGCTCCGCCGCAGGCGAGCCACGGCGGGTCGGCGGTCGCCGTGCGGGCCCCGGTGACCAGGGCGGTCATGGCGTACTTCGCCGGGGAACCCGTCGTCACGAGCGCGAGGAGGGAGCCCAGGACGAGCGCGGTGAGCGACCAGCCGGGGGCCTTCAGGAACGGGCGGGAGCTCAGCGCGCCGACGACCGCCCCCGTCAACGCGCAGGCCGGCGCCGCGAGCAGCCCGGCGGAGGCGGCGGCGAGCCCGCCGACCCCGCGCCGGTCGCCGATCGCCGTCACCGCGAGGACCGCGACCGTACCGACGAGGACCGGCCACGCGGCCCCGGTGACCAGCGCCGCGAGATGCGCACGGCCCCGGCCGGCGGCCGCCGCGACCACGCTCCGGGCGGCGGGCGGCTCCTGCGTGAGGCAGATCCGCACCGACCAGGCGGCCACCGGGAGCAGCGCGGCCGCGCTGAACCCGAGTGCGCCGAGCACCGGTTCGCCCGCCTGGACGCCGACGCCGATGAAGGCCGCGTACAGCAGCAGCGGCGCCAGCCAGCGCTGGGAGCGGAGCAGCAGACCCGACTGGTAGCGCAGCAGCGCCGTCATACCCGTACGCCTTCGGTACCGAGGTGGTGGATGTGCCAGGACGCGGCGAGCAGCGTGCCGAGGAGGGCGTCGGAGTGGGCCGCGTCCACGGTGAGGACGGTGGTGCCGCCGTCGCCGACCGCGACCGCCGGACCGCCGGGCAGCCGCCCGGGGAGCGACGGTCCCCCGGAGACGACGATACGGACGCGGGCCCCGGGGGCGCCGGGAGCGGCCCCCGGCAGACGCACGTCGGACCCGGGCCCGGTCCTGCCCCTCAAGAGACCGGCCTCCCGCGCCCCGGGCCCGGGCCGGGCTTCCCGAAGCCCCACGCCCGCCGCCACGGACTCGGGCCCGCCCGCCGGAACACCGGCCGCCGCCTCCGGACGACCGGCCGCCGCCGACCCGAGCCCCGGCCCGGGGCCGCGCCCAGGCGCCTCAGGCTCCGTCTCCCGCACCCCGCCCGCCTCCACCCCGTACACCACCGCCGACTCCCCCTCCAGGCGGCGCGGGTCGTGGTCGACGAAGACGACCGTCGCGCCCGTCGCGAGGCGTTCGCGGACGGCGGTGTCCAGTTCGGCGCGGGCGCCGGCGTCGAGGCCCGTCCAGGCCTCGTCGAGGACGAGGAGGGCCGGGTCGGCGAGGAGCGCCTGGGCGACGGCGACCTTCTGGCTGGTGCCCTTGGAGAGCTCCGCGAGCCCGGTCCCGGCGTGCCCGGCGGCCCCGAAGCGCTCCAGCCACTCCCCCGCGCGGGCCCGGGCAGCCGCCCGGCCGAGGCCCTGGACGCGTCCGAGGTGGACCAGGTAGTCGAGGGCCGTGAAGGGGAGGGCGACCGGGAAGCGCTCGGGAACGTACGCCGTGCGGGCGGGGCGGCCGGTGACGCGGCCCTCGGTGGGCGCGTCGATGCCGGCGAGGAGCCGGAGGAGCGTGGACTTGCCGGTGCCGTTGGTGCCGACGACCCGGACGAGGGCGGCGGACGGGAGGTCGAGCGAGACCCCCCGCAACACCCACGGCCCGCGCAGGCCGTGCCGCCGCCCGACGTGCTCCAGCCTCAATGCGCGGCGTTCTTCTGCGGGGTGAGCTCGCTCGGCCGGACGACGACGAAGCCCTGGCCCTCCAGCTTGAGCTGCACCGCCTCGCCCGAGCCGCCGCGGATCATCGAGCCGAGGGACTGCGAGCGGTGCAGGGAGGTGTGGAGCTGCTCGCTCCAGCCGACGACGGCGTCGGTGTCGACGTACACCGGGGCCTGCGGGGTGACGGGGATGACGATCGGGTTGCCCTCGCACATCAGGGCGATCTTGCCGTAGCCGGAGAAGACGGAGTTGAAGAGGCCGCCGCCGGTCATGCCGGCGCCCTTCACGGTCCTGATGTCGTAGTGGAGGGTGGAGTCGAAGCAGAGCACGTTGCGGCCGTTGACGGTGAAGGCCTCGCCCTGCTCGATCTCGACGATGAAGCAGTTCTGCGCCTCGTGCGCGAACCAGGCCTCGCCCTGGCCGCGTACGGCCATCAGCGCCAGGCCCTCGCCGGTGACGGCGCGCTTGAGCATGCCGCCGATCCCCTGGCCCTTGCGCTCGAACTGGAGGTCGCCGCGGAAAGCGATCATCGAACCCTGGCGGGCGTGCATCTCCCCGTTCACGGTGTACTTGACCGACTTGGCGTTCTGGAGGGTCATCCCCGGAAACGTCGCCGCCTCGGCGAGGTGCTCGCCTGCAAAAAGATCACTCTTCATGAGGGGCATCCTGTCCCGGAAGCGATGATTCCCACAAGAATCAGGCCTCGCCGCGATGGCAGACTTGCCGGGTGAGCAGCAACGAGACCGATCTCCGCGATGAGAAGCCCCAGTTCGTCCTCCCCCTGGTCGTCAGGATCGAGCGCGACGCGCCCCCGAGCCGTACCGACGCCCTGGAGACCGCGGCGCGGGCCGTCCTGGAGATCCTGACCGACGACCGCTCCCTCGGCGACGGCGAGTGGGCGCAGGCCGTCACCGACTGGCAGGACGCCCGGATCCGCAAGGTGGTGCGCCGGGCGCGCGGCGCGGAGTGGCGCCGCGCGGGCACGCTGCCGGGGATCACGGTCGACGGCACGGAGGCGGAGGTACGGGTCTTTCCGCCGGTCCCGCTCGACGGCTGGCCCAAGGACCTCGCCAAGCTCCAGGTCTCGGGCACCGACCTCGACGACCCGGCCGAGCCCGGTCCCGTACCGGAGGGGGCGGCGGTCCTCTGGCTCAACCCGGAGCTCGACATGTCGGCCGGCAAGGCGATGGCCCAGGCCGGACACGGGGCTCAACTCCTGTGGTGGGCGATGCCGGAGGCCGACCGGAAGGCCTGGCACGAGGCGGGCTTCCCGCTCGCGGTCCGGACGGCGGCGGCCGAGGACTGGCCGCGCCTGACGACGAGCGGCCTCCCCGTCGTCCGCGACGCGGGCTTCACGGAGATCGCCCCCGGCTCGTGCACGGTGGTGTCCGAGGGCAGCGACCGTTTCGCGTCGCACCTGCGCTTCCCTCGGGCCTGACGTCCGACCGCGCGCCTGACGTCCGACCGCGCGGCCGGTTGTCGGACGCGTGCCGTAGCGTGCGCCGGGTCCTGCACCTCAAGGAGATCCGCATGTCCGTTCGCGCCCGGCTCCACGCCACGCTCCCCGCCCTCATGTCCTCGCCCCAGGCCGGTCCACCGGAACTCGCGGGCCTGCCGGGGCGCCGGACACTCGTCCAGCGGAGCGACGAGGAGATCGCGGCGCAGCCCCTGGACGACGCCTTCGCCGCGCTCCCGGCGGCGGAGGTCCGTTTCCCCGCGCCGTGGCCGCGCGACCGCGGGACGTGGGAGGTGGCGCCGGACACGAGCCTGGCCGTCTTCGCCGGGGTGCACGCGGTGCGCGCCGTGGAGCCGTCGGGTGCGACGCGCTGGGAGGTCCGGCACGGCTGCTGGCACGGCGCGTGCCGGGAGATGCACGCGTCGTACGAGGAGTACGCGGAGGACCGGGGCCACCGCTACCCGGACGGGGGCTCGGTCGGTTTCTCGGCGGACGGAGCGCTCGTCTGGGCCCATGTGCGCGGCCCGTTGCCCGAGGGCGAGCTGAGCCCGGACACGGTCGACGAGTGGCTGGTGATCGACGCCGTCAGCGGTCGTGTGCTCGCCCGCGGGAACGCCGAGGCCGCGGCGGCCGGCAGCGAGCACCTCCCGCACCCGACCGACCCCCGCCGGATGGGCCTCGGCATCGGCGAGGGTCAGGACGGCGCGCCGCTGCGCCTGGGCAGCTGGGACGGAGAGCGGCTGGACGTCACGTACGTGGAGGGCGATCTCTGCCTGATGAGCGTGAGCCCCTCGGGCGAGCGGCTCATGACGGTCTCCCACGACCAGGACGCGCTCTCCGTCCGCGACTTCCGCGGCCTCCTCCTGGAGGGGCTGGAGTGGGACGCGGAGTCGGTGCTCCCGCGGCATCCTGACGCCCCCTCGGCCGATGAGGACGACGAGGACGAGGCGCTCGCCTGCTGGGACTGGGCCGGCGGCTTCGTGGACGAGACGACCCTCGTCGTCTCGACCGTGGAGTGCGACGACGAGTGGGGTGAGGTCCGGCACTGGCTGCTCGACACCACGGGGACGCACGGACTCCGGCAGATCGCCTACCCGTCCCCGCCCTCCGGCCAGCCGACCGCACTCGGGAACGGCGCCTGGGCGACGGCGTCCGAGTCCGGCGACGCCCTGCACGTCTGGGTGGCCGACAGCCGGTGACCGTCCCCGGGGCGGGGGCGGTCACGTCGGCCGAAGCTCAAATGAAGCTCTGAACCTCGGCCTCGTGGGGTTCGGCCGGCGCCTCCCGGGCCATCAGGTGAGGGACTGAGGACCGAAGGAGGGGGACATGACGGAACTCGGCATCGGCATCGGCTGGCGTCCCGAGATCGCGGAGGCGGTGGAGGCGCTGTCCGGAGTCGACTGGGTGGAGGTCGTCGCGGAGAACATCTGCGCGGACCACCTGCCCGACTCGCTGACCCGGCTGCGCGAGCGCGGCGTGACGGTCGTGCCGCACGGCGTCTCGCTCGGGCTCGGCGGCGCGGACCGGCCGGACCCGGCGCGGCTCGCGGCGCTCGGCGAGAAGGCGGTGGCCCTGGGGGCGCCGCTGGTCACGGAGCACATCGCGTTCGTACGGGCCGGGGGGCCGCTCACCGCGACCCCGCTGCTCGAAGCGGGGCACCTGCTGCCGGTGCCCCGGACGCGGGACGCGCTCGACGTGCTCTGCGAGAACGTGCGCATCGCGCAGGACGCGCTGCCCGTGCCGCTCGCCCTGGAGAACATCGCGGCCCTGATCGCCTGGCCGGACGAGGAGATGACGGAGGGGCAGTTCCTGGCGGAGCTGGTGGAGCGTACGGGGGTACGGCTCCTCGTCGACGTCGCCAACCTGCACACCAACCACGTCAACCGGGGCGAGGACCCGGCCGAGGCCCTGTCCGAACTGCCGGTCGAGGCCATCGCGTACGTGCACGTGGCGGGCGGCGTCGAACGCGACGGCGTCTGGCACGACACCCATGCGCATCCCGTGCCGGGGGCGGTACTGGACATCCTCGGCGACCTGGCCTCACGCGTGTCCCCGCCAGGGGTGCTGCTGGAGCGGGACGACGACTTCCCGCCGGCCGAGGAACTGGCGGCGGAACTGGAGGCGATCACCGCTGTGGGCACACGTTCCGCAAGGGCGGAACCGGTGGGCACAGCCCACGCGCACGGCGCCCGTCCCCGGATACCCGCACCCCGACGGCCGTCCCTGTTGATCGGCGCCGGTGCGAGGGCCTCGGGCGGCCCGATGCCGGTCGCGGCACCCGTCGAGGACCCCGCACCGGCGGAAGCCGCCCGCCAGCGTCTGGCCGTCACCCAGGCCTCCCTCCTCTCCGCCCTCGTCGCCGGCACCCCCGTCCCCGAGGGCTTCGACACCCGTCGGGTCGGGGTCCAGAGCCGTGCCCTCGCGGCCAAGCGGGCCGGGGTCGTCGCGAAGGTCGCGCCGGAGCTGCCGGAGATCCTCGGGAAGGACTTCCGGCCCGCGTTCCTCGCGTACGCCAGGTCCCGTCCCATGACCGGCGGCTACCGCCGTGACGCGCTCGACTTCGCCGAGCACCTGCTGCTCGCGGGGCGCCCGGAGGACCCGGCGGAACGGCGGCAGCTCACCGAGTGGTGGCAGGACCGTTCCGGCAGCCGCCCGCCGGGCCGTGCCACCCGGCTCGTCCGGGCCGCCCGCCACGCCCTCGTACGGAGATGACCCCGTGAACCTTCTCGTCGTTCTCGTCTACCTCGTGGGCGCCGCCGCCATCGCCCTCGTCATCGCCCGGGTCGTCCGGACGCGCAGCGGCCCCGGCGGGCCCGTCCACGACCGGTACGAGGTCGCCTTCCTCAACGGCGGCCCGGCCAGGGTCGTGGACACCGCGCTCGCCGCCCTCCAGGCGGACGGCAGGATCGCGATCGGCGGGCCCGGCATCGTCGCGGTCGTCCGCCCCACCGGGTACGACCCGGTGGAGCGCGCCGTCCTCCAGGAGCTCGCGGCCGCCCCGCACGGGGCCCTGCACCACCTGCGGCTCGGCGTGATGCGGCACCCGGCGGTCCAGGAGATCGGCAACGGTCTCGCGGCGCGCGGGCTGGTGGTCGAGCCGGCGACGCGGCGGACCACGAGCCGCTGGTGCGGCGTCCTCGGGCTGACCGCGTTCGCACTCTTCCCGGTGTCGATCGTCCTCACGGTGGTCGACTTCGCCGCCGACCCGGACTTCCGGCTCCCGTTCGTCGTCAAGGTGCTGCCGGTGCTGTTCGCGGCGGGGATCACCGCGATCGTCTGCGCCTCGATCACCGCGAAGCAGGTCACCTCGGCGGGCCGGCGTGCGGTCTTCGCGTACGGGAGGGAGCACGGCCATCTCGCCGACGCCGGCCTCCTCGTGGCCCTGCACGGGCTGCGGGCCGTGCCGGACCCGGTGCTCCGGGAGCAGCTCGTCGCCGCCGCCCGGTTCTACGGGCCGCCCCGCCGCAACGGGCGCGGCGGGCGGCGGCCTTCGCCGTCGCACTTCTCGTCCTCGGACGCCGTCGCCCTCGGCGTGGCGACCGAGTGGTGTGCGGGCAGCAGCTCCTGCGGAGACGGAGGAGGCGGCGGGAGTTCCTGCTCGGGTGGAAGTTCCTGTTCCTCCGGGTCCTGTTCCTCCGGCTCCTGCTCCGGTGGCGGGTCGAGCTGCGGAAGCTCCAGCTCGTGTTCCAGTTCCAGCTCGTGTTCGAGTTCGAGTTCGAGCTCGTGTTCCAGCTCCAGCAGCTGAGCGGCCATTCGGGTGGCGGGCCTGCCGGTCGTCCCGTAGAACCGGGACATGGTCTGGGTTCCGCTCCTCCTCGTGGCGTACGTCGTGGCCGGCGTCGGCTGTGTGCGGGTCTGCCGTGCCTCGCTCGCCGCCGGCCCGCACGCCACGCCGGGCGGTACGGATGAGCTCACCGTGTGCGAGGCGGCCTACCTGGCCGGCGGGCCGCTGCGGGTGACGGATCTGACCCTGGTGTCGATGCACCGGGCGCGGCGGCTGCTGCTCGCCCACACCGGCTGGGCGACGGTCGTGGACGCCTCCGGCGGGGACGAGCTGGAGCGTGCGGTGCTCGGTGCGATCGGGCCGGGCGGGCAGTCGCCGGTTCCCGCCGTGCGTCCGGTGGTCGCCGCCGCCGAGTCCGTACGTCTCCTCGCGGAGGGACTCGTGGAGCGGGGGCTCGCCGTGTCCGAGGAGGGCCGCCGGGAGGTCGCGGCCGGGGTGCGGGCGGTACGGGCGGGGTTCCTGCTGACGCTGGTGCTGGGGGCGGTCGCGGCGCTGCTCGTGCCGACGGAGGAGCGGGGCCTGGTCGTCGCCGCCTTCGCGCTGCCGCTGGTGGGGTCGGGGCTCTGCCTGCTGATCGGGCGGGCCGAGGTGTACCCGTACACCCGCTGGGCCTCACCGGCCGGGCAGCGGCTGCTGTCCGGTCTTTCGTCGGCCGATCCGCTGACCGCCCTCGCGACGCGGGGTCCCGCCGTCCTGGAGCCGGAGCTCCGCGCGGCCCTGCGGGGCTGAGAACGGGCCCGAGAGCCGCCTCGAAGAAAAAGGTCCCGGAAATGACGCCGGTGCGGCGCGCGTGACGCGCGCCGCACCCGGAGCCGGACCCGGTGTCGCTGGAGCGGCGGGCAATGGTGCCGCCCGCCGTCTGATCTTCCGGGTCAAGGGGTGGCGCGCCCGGCCGGGAGCCGGGCGCGCCACCAGGTTTCGTACGGCCGTCAGGCCAGGCCCGCCACCAGGTCGGCGACGCTCTTGCGGCGGCCGGTGTAGAACGGGACCTCTTCGCGGACGTGCATCCGGGCCTCGGAGGCGCGCAGGTGGCGCATGAGGTCGACGATGCGGTGCAGCTCGTCGGCCTCGAAGGCGAGGATCCACTCGTAGTCGCCGAGGGAGAAGGAGGCGACCGTGTTGGCGCGGACGTCGGGGTAGCCGCGGGCCATCTTGCCGTGGTCGGCGAGCATGCGGCGGCGGTCCTCGTCCGGCAGCAGGTACCAGTCGTAGGAGCGCACGAAGGGGTACACCGAGACGTAGTCGCGCGGGTTCTCGTCGGCCAGGAAGGCCGGGATGTGCGACTTGTTGAACTCGGCGGGGCGGTGCAGCGCCATGTTCGACCAGACCGGCTCCAGGGCGCGGCCCAGCTTGGTGCGGCGGAAGAGGCTGTACGCCTCCTGGAGCTCGTCGCTCGTCTCGGCGTGCCACCAGATCATGACGTCGGCGTCGGCGCGCAGACCGGACAGGTCGTACGTGCCGCGGATCGTGATGTCCTTGGCGGCGAGCTGGTCGAACAGCTCCTGGACCTCGTCGGCGTAGCCGGCGCGGTCCTCGGGCAGAACGTCGCGCAGCTTGAACACAGACCACAGGGTGTAGCGGATGACCTCGTTGAGGTCCTTCGCCTTCTTACCGGCGTTCGGGATCTTTTCGGGCGCACTCATACGCCTATTCTCGCCCGTCACAGGGAGTGCCCCGCACCGGGGTCGGTCCTTTTCGACGTGGCGATGATCTCGTCGGCCGCGCGGTGGGCCGACGCGATGCAGGCGGGGATGCCGACGCCGTCGTACGCGGCGCCCGCGAGGCGCAGTCCGGGGAGGGCGGCGACGGCCGCGCGGACGCGGGCGACGCGGGCGAGGTGGCCGACCGGGTACTGGGGCAGGCCGCCGATCCAGCGGGTGACCGTGCTCGCGACGGGGCGGGCGGAGAGGCCGGTGGCGGCGGCGAGGTCCTTGAGGGAGGCGTCGACGAGGTCGGAGTCCTCGCGGTGGACCTGCTCCTCCTCGCCGTGGCGGCCGACGGAGGTCCGCAGCACGAACAGGTCGGGGGCGCCGTCGGCGACCCACTGCCACTTCTGGGCGGAGAACGTGGAGGCCTTGACGGTGTGGCCGTCGACGGGCGGGACCAGGAACCCGGAGCCTTCCAGGGCGGGCACGTCGGCGCGGCGGAAGGCGAGGGTGACCAGGGCCATGGAGGCGTAGTCGATCGCGTCGAGCTCGGCGGCGGCGTCCGGGGCGTGGCCGTCGAGGAGGCCGGCGGCGATGCCGGCGGGGGTGGCGAGGACCACGGCGTCGGCGTCGAAGGTCCGGTCGCGGGTCACGACCTGCCAGCCGGTGGCGCCGGTGCGGATGAGCGCGGTCACGGGGGTGCCGGTGAGGATCTCGCCGCCGGCGGCGCGGACCGCGTCGGCGACCGCGCCGGGGAGGGTGCCGATGCCGCCGTCGATGCCGAGGAAGACGGAGCCGCCGAGGCCGGTGGCGGCGCCCGCCGCGTCGGCGGGGGTGGCGGCGCCGGCCCGCTGGACGGCGTGGACGGCGGCGGTGAGCGTGGGGTGGACGCGGGCCGCCTCGAAGAGGGCGGGGACGGCGGCCTTCATCGAGATGCGGTGGGCGTCGCCGGCGTACACCCCGCCGAGGAGGGGTTCGACGAGCCGGTCCACGACCTCGTGGCCCATGCGCGCGGCGACGTACGCGCCGATGGCGATGTCCTCGCCGATCTCGGTGGGCGGCAGCTCCAGGTCGCCGCCGATGCGGCGCACGCCCTCCGCGGAGAGCAGGCCCCCGACGGCGGCGGGGTCGCCGGGGACACCCATGACGTGGCCCTTGGGCATGGGGACGAGTTCGCCCCGGGACCAGACGGACGCGGTGGTCGTCGCGGGGGCCTGGAGCCGGTCGCCGAGGCCGACGGCGCGGGCGAGGGCGACGGCCTCGGGGCGGCGGGCGAGCAGGGACTCGGCGCCGAGGTCGACGGGCGCGCCCGCGATCTCCCCGGCGAGGAGCTTGCCGCCGAGCCGGCCGTCGGCTTCGAGGAGGGTCACCCGGTGGCCGGCGAGGGCCAGCCGGTGGGCGGCCGCGAGTCCGGCGATCCCGCCTCCGGCGACGACGACATGAGGCCCGGCGTGGTGTCCCGTGATGTCCGCGTTCATGGCACCACTCTCTCAAATCGCCCGCGCGCTCCCGTTCCGAGGCCGGACCGTGACCGCATCGCTACCGCCGGAGGGCAACCCGTGCCCGGGGCTCGTACGTCCAAAGGACATCACTCATCCAAAGGGCATCACTCACCACCACCTGGGGGGATCCTCGTGCGGACAGCGAGAACGAGAACGAGAACGACGGCCGCGGTCCTGTTGACGGCCTCACTGGTCCTGACCGGCTGCGGCGCGGGCGCCACGGACACGGCCTCCGACGGCAAGCAGGGCATGGCGGCGGCGAAGCCCGCCGACGGGGCGGCCGAGGGCGGGGGCGCCGCGGACGGATCGGCCGCGGACGGCAGCGCGGGGGCCGCCGGGAAGCCCGCGTCGAAGGCGCAGGTCCGGCAGCACGTCATCCGGACGGCCTCGCTCTCCGTCGAGGTGAAGGACGCGGCGAAGGCCCTGGCCACGGCCCGCCGGGTGGCGGCGGACGCGGGCGGGCACGTGGAGAACGAGTCGACCGAGCGGGTCGACGACACGCACCTGGCCTCGCAGATCGTGCTGCGGGTGCCGCAGGAGCGGTACGACTCCGTCCTCGGCGAGCTCTCGGGCGCCGGGAAGCTGCTCGACCGCAAGGCGGACGCCAAGGACGTCACCGACCAGGTCGTGGACGTGGAGAGCCGGATCGCCACCCAGCGGGCGAGCGTGGCCCGGGTGCGGGCGCTCATGGACCGGGCGGAGAAGCTGTCCGACGTCGTGAGCCTGGAGAGCGAGCTGAGCCGCCGCCAGGCGGACCTGGAGGCGCTCCTCGCCCAGCAGGCCTCGCTGAAGGACCGGACGACGATGGCGACGATCACCCTCCGGCTCTCCGAGAAGGAGAAGCCGGTGGAGGAGAAGCCGGAGGAGGGCCGTCCCGGCTTCGGGGAGGCCCTGAGCGGCGGCTGGAACGCGCTGGTGGGCGCGGCGGCCTGGATCGGGGTCGTCCTGAGCGCGCTCGCTCCGTGGCTCGCGGTGGCGCTGGTCGGCTTCGTCCTGTGGCGCCGTCTGGTCCGCCCGCGTCTGGCGACCCGCACCAGGGCGGCGGCCCCCGCGCCCGGCCCCGTCCTGCCGGGCACCCCGCGGAACGCGGCCGGGGCGCCGACGACGCCTCACCCCCGGGAGACCCCCGAGAAGTAGCCCCGTACCCCTGAGGTCCCCTGGCGTCCCCCTGACGTCCCATCATGAGTCTCATGAGCGAACGACTGGTGGTCATCGGCGGCGACGCGGCGGGCATGTCCGCCGCGTCGCAGGCGCGCAGGCTCAAGGGCCCCGGGGAGCTGGAGATCGTCGCCTTCGAGCGCGGGCACTTCTCCTCGTACTCGGCCTGCGGCATCCCGTACTGGGTCGGCGGTGACGTGGCCGAGCGCGGGGAGCTGATCGCGCGCTCCCCCGAGGAGCACCGGGCCCGTGACATCGATCTGCGGACGCGGACCGAGGTGACGGAGATCGACGTCCCGGGGCAGCGGGTCCGCGCACGGGACCTGGAGACCGGCACGGAGGCGTGGACGGGCTTCGACAAGCTGGTGATCGCGACCGGCGCCCGGCCGCTGCGCCCGCCGCTGCCGGGGATCGACGCGCCCGGGGTGCACGGGGTGCAGACCCTCGACGACGGCCAGGCGCTGCTCGACTCGCTGTCCGGTACGCCGGGGCGGCGGGCGGTCGTCGTCGGCGCCGGGTACATCGGGGTGGAGATGGCCGAGGCCCTGCTGAACCGGGGCTACGAGGTGACCGTGCTGACACGGGGCGAGCAGCCGATGGCGACCCTCGATCCGGACATGGGGCGGCTCGTGCACCGGGCGATGGACGGTCTCGGGATCAGGACGGTCGTCTCGGCGCCGGTGACGAAGATCCTCACCGGCCCGGACGGCCGGGTGCGGGCGGTGGCGACGGACGCCGACGAGTACCCGGCGGACGTGGTGGTGCTCGGCACGGGCGTGGTGCCGGAGACCTCGCTCGCGCGGGCGGCGGGGCTGCCGCTCGGGGAGTACGGGGGGCTCCTCACCGATCTGGCGATGCGGGTCCGGGGCCACGAGAACATCTGGGCCGGCGGTGACTGCGTGGAGGTCCTGGACCTGGTCTCGGGCCGGCAGCGGCACGTGCCGCTCGGCACGCACGCGAACAAGCACGGCCAGGTCATCGGCGCGAACGCGGGCGGCGGCTACGCGACCTTCCCGGGCGTGGTGGGCACGGCCGTGTCGAAGGTGTGCGACCTGGAGATCGCGCGGACGGGCCTGCGGGAGCGGGACGCCCGGGAGGTGGGCCTGCGGTTCGTGACGGTGACGGTCGAGTCGACGAGCCGGGCGGGCTACTACCCGGGGGCCGCGCCGATGACGGTGAAGATGCTGGCCGAGCGGCGCACGGGCCGGCTGCTCGGAGTGCAGATCGTGGGCCGGGAGGGCGCGGCGAAGCGGGTGGACATCGCGGCGGTGGCGCTCACGGCGGGGATGACGGTGGAGGGGATGACGGCCCTGGACCTGGGCTACGCGCCGCCGTTCTCGCCGGTGTGGGACCCGGTGCTGGTCGCGGCGCGCAAGGCGGTGGCGGCCGTTCGGGCGGCGGAGTGACCTGAGCGGCGCATGACGTCACCCCTGTGCGCCGCCGGATGTCCGGCGGCGCACAGGGGCGTGCGGGCACCGGTCAGCGGGCCGTCCGCGTGTGCACGTACTCGACGAGGCGGGTCAGGGCGTCGGGGTCCATCGCCGGCATGACGCCGTGGCCCAGGTTGAAGACGTGCCCCTCCAGGCCCTCGGCGGCGGCCAGGACCTCGTCGGTCTTCGCCTCCACGACCTCGGTCGAGGCGAACAGCACGGCCGGGTCCAGGTTGCCCTGGAGGGCCTTGCCGGGGCCGACGCGGCGGGCGGCCTCGTCGAGCGGAACGCGCCAGTCGACGCCGACGACGTCCGCGCCGGCCTCGCCCATGAGGCCGAGCAGCTCGCCCGTACCCACGCCGAAGTGGATGCGCGGGACGCCGTAGCCGGCGACCGCGTCGAAGACCTTGGTGGAGGCCGGCATCACCGAGCGGCGGTAGTCGGCCGGGGCGAGGGCGCCGACCCAGGAGTCGAAGAGCTGCACGGCGGAGGCGCCGGCCTCGATCTGGACCTTGAGGAAGGTCGAGGTGATCTCGGCGAGGCGGTCGAGCAGGTCCGCCCAGAGCTGCGGGTCGCCGTACATGAGCGCCTTGGTGTGCTCGTGGCTGCGCGACGGGCCGCCCTCGACGAGGTAGCTCGCGAGGGTGAAGGGCGCGCCGGCGAAGCCGATGAGCGGGGTGTCGCCCAGCTCGGCGGTGAGCATGCCGATGGCCTCGGTGACGTAGTGGACGTCCTCGGGGGTGAGGTCGCGCAGCCGGGCCAGGTCGGCGCGGGTGCGGATCGGGTCGGCGACGACCGGACCGACGCCGGGCTTGATGTCGAGGTCGATGCCGATGGCCTTGAGCGGGACGACGATGTCGCTGAAGTAGATCGCGGCGTCGACCTTGTGGCGGCGCACCGGCTGGAGCGTGATCTCGGTGACGAGCTCGGGCCGCATGCACGACTCGAGCATCGGGATGCCCTCGCGGACCTTCAGGTACTCGGGGAGGGAGCGCCCGGCCTGTCGCATGAACCAGACGGGGGTGTGGGGCACCGGCTCGCGCCGGCACGCCTTGAGAAACGCGGAGTCGTACGTCCGCGACTGCTGCTTCTTCTGCTGGCCCTGCGGGCTGTCCATGGCACTCACGCCCAGAATCTTCGCATGTGGCGGGAAGCCGCTCGTCCGGGCCGGGTGTCCTCCCTGCACGGAGGCCCCGTTCCGCCTACTCTTCCCCGCATGGCTGCGGCTCAGGGACATTTTTCCGATCATTCCGACGGCGACCGAGGGAAGGACGAGACGGCGGACAGTACGGAGGCTAACCGGGTTCCGCCCGCGTTCCGGCGGGCGGTGGAGGCCTTGCGGTCGGCGAGGCCGCGGTCCGAGATCGAGATCGACCCGACCAGGCCGCCGCAGCGGCTCGCCCCGTACGCGTACGCGGTGGAGGCGGCCGTCGTCGAGGACGAGGAGGACCTGGCCGACGGGCGGCTCGTCCTGCTGCACGACCCGGACGGGCACGAGGCCTGGAAGGGCACGTTCCGCCTGGTGACCCTGATCCGGGCGGAGCTGGAACCGGAGATGGCGGCGGACCCGCTGCTGCCCGAGGTGTGCTGGTCCTGGCTGACCGGGGCGATGGAGGCGCGGGGCCTCGCGTACGGGGAGGCGAGCGGGACCGTGACGATGGCGGGCTCGCACTACTTCGGCGGTCTCGCGGACCGCAGGCCGGCGACGCAGATCGAGATCCGGGCGTCCTGGACCCCGCGCGAGGGCCTGGGCGGGGTGCCGGACACGGGGGCGCACCTGGCGGCCTGGTGCGACCTGCTCTGCCAGATCGCGGGGCTGCCGCCCGCGCCGGCGGATCCGGGGGCGGGCACGGTGACGGGCGCGGGAGTCGTCTCACTGCCCCAGCGCCGGGGGCCGCAGGGGGCCTGAGGAACGGGCTCGGCGAGGCCCGCGGGGGGCCCGTGAGCGGGGCTCGTTCGCGTCCCTCGTGGGGGTGACGGGGCGGGGGCCGCTCGTAGGATGATCGATCACGCGTCCGAATTGCCCTAATTGTTACTCACCAAATCGTGATCTTTCCCTAAAGGCGGGCGGCCCAGCTGCCGAAGGAGTCAGTGACCCCTTCACAGCACGGGTTCGCCCCCGGCTTCTTCCCCGAGCCGGCTCCGTCCCGCACCCTTCCCCCCAGGAGGCCTGGTGTCCGTTCTCCTCGAGCAGCCCGCAAGCCTGGTCGCCTACCGCCCGAACAAGCCGACGGCCATGGTCGTCGTGGCCGACCCCCGCGTCCGCTCCACCGTCACCCGCCACCTGTGGGCCCTCGGAGTGCGCGACGTGATCGAGGCGTCGTCCATCGCGGAGGCCCGTCCCCGCGTCGGCAACCCGCGCGACATCTGCGTTGCCGACGTCCACCTGCCCGACGGCAGCGGCCTGACCCTGCTGTCCGAGACCCGCGCCGCGGGCTGGCCCAACGGCCTCGCCCTCTCGGCCGCCGACGACATCGGCGCCGTACGCAACGCCCTGGCGGGCGGCGTGAAGGGCTACGTCGTCACCGGCACCCGGACCAACATCGGTCACCCGACCCGCCCCGGCGCCGCCCCCATCGGCGCCGCGGCGGCCCGCCTCGGCCACCGCCGCCCCCCGGGTGCCCCGAGCCACCCGGGCGGCTACCGCGAGCTCTCCGGCCGTGAGGTCGAAGTGCTGCGGCTCGTCGCGGAGGGCCAGTCGAACAAGGCGATCGGCGTCTCCATGGGGCTCTCCGCCCTCACCGTCAAGAGCCACCTCGCCCGCATCGCCCGCAAGCTGGGCACCGGGGACCGCGCCGGCATGGTCGCGGTCGCCCTGCGGACGGGGATCATCCACTGACGGCCGGTGGACACGGGCCCGCGCCTGCCGACGGAACGTTCCGTCGGCAGGCGCTTGCCGTCGACCGATACCCTTGACACGTGACCGACGCCCAAGAGACCGCAGCAGACACAGCACTGCGCACCACCGGGGGCGGCCCCCCGGACGACGATGTCCCTGCGAATGGGCTTCCGATCCCGTTGCTGGAGCCCCGCGAGGGGATCCCCCCCGTCGTCGAGACCGACGAGGCCCTCGCCACGGTGATCGCCGCGTTCGCCGCCGGAAGCGGTCCCGTGGCCGTGGACGCCGAGCGCGCCTCCGGCTACCGCTACGGCCAGCGCGCCTATCTCGTCCAGCTCCGCCGCGAGGGCGCGGGCTCCGCGCTCATCGACCCCGTCGGCTGTCCCGACCTGTCGGGGCTCGGCGAGGCGCTCACCGGGACCGAGTGGATCCTGCACGCCGCGACCCAGGACCTCCCGTGCCTGCGCGACATAGGCATGTTCCCCACCTCGCTCTTCGACACCGAGCTGGCCGGTCGCCTCGCGGGCTTCCCGCGGGTCGGCCTCGGCGCGATGGTCGAGTCCGTCCTCGGCTACGCCCTGGAGAAGGGCCACTCCGCGGTGGACTGGTCGACCCGCCCGCTGCCCGATCCGTGGCTGCGGTACGCGGCGCTCGACGTGGAGCTCCTCGTCGACCTGCGCGACGCGCTGGAGAAGGAGCTCGACCGACAGGGCAAGCTGGAGTGGGCCCACCAGGAGTTCGACGCGATCGCCGCGGCCCCGCCGGCCCCGCCGCGCAAGGACCCGTGGCGCCGCACCTCCGGCATGCACAAGGTGCGCCGCCGCCGTCAGATGGCGGTCGTACGGGAGCTGTGGACGGCCCGTGACAAGGTCGCCCAGCGGCGCGACGTCTCCCCCGGCAAGGTGCTGAGCGACGCGGCGATCGTGGAGGCGGCGCTCGCGGTCCCCCTGAACGTGGGCGCGCTCACCGCGCTGCCCGGTTTCGGCAACCGCATGGGCCGCCGCCAGCTGGAGCAGTGGCAGGCCGCGGTGGACCGCGCCAGGGCCCTCCCGGAGAGCGAGCTTCCCCAGCCGGGCCAGCAGGTCGCGGGCCCGCCCCCGCCGCGCGCCTGGGCGGACAAGGACCCGGTCGCCGCGGCCCGCCTCGCGGCGGCCCGCACGGCGGTCTCGGCGCGCGCGGAGGAGCTGCACCTCCCCCAGGAGAACCTGATCACTCCGGACACCGTGCGCCGGGTCTGCTGGGAGCCGCCGGCCCCGGGCACCCCGGACGCGGTCGCGGCCGCGCTGAGCGGCTACGGCGCCCGCCCGTGGCAGGTCGACCTGGTGACCCCGCTCCTCGTGAAGGCGCTGACGGCGAAGGCGTGACCCCGTCGGCGGAGCCCCCGGCGCCTCTTCGTGCGCCGGGGGCTCCGCCGTGTCCGGGGACGGGTCCTACGGGGCCGGGCTGAGGTTGCCGTCGACGTCCATGTCGAAGACGCCGTGGGTCTTGCCGTCGACCTTGAGCTGCTTGAGCCAGTGCTTCGAGAGCTCGTGCACGTTCCCGTGCTGCTTCTCCCACGGCACGGAATGCCCGGCGCAGGCCAGCTTGACCATCAGCTTGTGGGCGCCCGCGACGGAGTCGTACAGCGCGGGGACCGAGAAGTTGAGTTCCGGGTTGGGGCTGGGAGGTTTCGTGTTCGCCTGCTTGTCGTACTCCCCGTACACGAGCAGTACGGGCACGCTGCCGCCGAGCACCCCGCCCTGCGCCGCGGTGGTCTCGTTCCATCCCCACCGGACGAAGTTCCTGTACCGGTTGAGCCCGTCGTAGTCCCCCCAGACGCTGCCGACCGGATCGCTCTTCTGCATCGCGTCCCAGACCACGTCGACGATGCCGTCCTCACGCTGGCCGTCGC
Organism: Streptomyces nymphaeiformis; assembly: GCF_014203895.1. GTDB lineage: Bacteria > Actinomycetota > Actinomycetes > Streptomycetales > Streptomycetaceae > Streptomyces > Streptomyces nymphaeiformis. The sequence goes on from NZ_JACHJY010000009.1 coordinate 199,179, forward strand.
AGTGCAGTTCGCCCGCCCAGCCGTCGCGCAGCCCCTTCTTCGTGCTGAGGAAGGTCGGGAAGCCCGGCTGCGGCAGCGTGGCCGGCGGGTTCGAGGTGCCCTTGGGCGGGAAGATCGGCGCCAGCAGGAACAGGCTCTCGACCTTGTCGGGGTTCTTGACCGCGTAGGGTCCCATCCAGAACGCGGCGGCGGACCAGCCGATGAACGCGATCTTCTCCACCTCGCACAGCTTGCGGATGAACTCCACGACGGTGTGCAGCTCGTCCCAGTCGCTGTACGAGTTGTTCAGCTGGTACGGGTAGTGCGGCGGACCCGGGACGAATCCCGGTGGCCTCGGCGTCAGCAGGTTCTGCTGGGCGGGGTTGACGTTGCGGGGGTCGTCCATCTCGGGTCGCGCCGAGAGGCCGGAGCCCTGGAGGTCCATCATGAAGACGTCGTAGCCGGCCTGCGCCAGCACCCCGGCCCAGCTGTACGTCTTGTACCGGAGGTCGAAGCCCGGGAGCACCGGGATGCTCCGGCCGTGGAGCATGAGGACCGGCCTGCGCTTCTGTCCGGGGGGCGTGCCGTTGCGCTCCCGTACGAAGAGCTCGACCTCCTCGTCCTTGTTCGCGGGGACCGTGGACGTGTGCCAGACCCAGTGATCGGTGGTGATGACCTTCGCCATGGGAATCCGTTCCGTGCGGGGGTCCGGGGCCGCGCGGCCCCGGCCCGGCCAGCGTGTTCCTGGCGGGGAGCGGCCGCCACGGCAGGGCCGCCGCCCTGGGCCCATCGGGTTGCGGGTCCGTCCCAACGGAGGGGCGCGCGGAGGGGGCGCGCGCGGTGGTGTGGGATGTGACCTTCGCCGCTTGGCCCTCAGGGGGTGGGCAGCCTGGTTACCCGCAAGTAGCATGGGGGGAGCAAGCGCACGCTTAGCCGTGGGCCGCAGCAGCAGTGCCATCCCGCACCCTGGAGGAGAGCCATCGTGCCTCGTACCGTCAGGGACGTCGTCTTCGTCGACGGCGTCCGCACCCCGTTCGGCAAGGCGGGCCCGAAGGGCATCTACCACGAGACCCGCGCCGACGACCTCGTCGTGAAGGCCATCCGGGAGCTGCTGCGCCGCAACCCGGCCCTCGACCCGGCGAAGATCGACGAGGTCGCCATCGCCGCGACCACGCAGATCGGCGACCAGGGCCTGACCCTCGGCCGCACGGCGGGCATCCTCGCCGGCCTGCCGCAGTCGGTCCCGGGCTACTCCATCGACCGCATGTGCGCCGGCGCGCTGACCGCCGTGACGACGACGGCCGGTTCGATCGCCTTCGGCGCGTACGACGCCGTCATCGCCGGTGGCGTCGAGCACATGGGCCGCCACCCCATGGGCGAGGGCGTCGACCCGAACCCGCGGTTCGTCAGCGAGAAGCTGGTCGACGAGTCCGCCCTCTTCATGGGCATGACCGCCGAGAACCTGCACGACCGCTACCCGAGCATCACCAAGCAGCGCGCCGACGAGTACGCCGTGCGCTCGCAGGAGAAGGCCGCCAAGGCGTACGCCGACGGCAAGATCCAGCAGGACCTGGTGCCGATCTCGGTCCGCCGCACCGACGCCTCCACCGGCGAGACCGGCTGGGGCCTGGTCACCGCCGACGAGCCGATGCGCCCGGGCACCACGCTGGAGTCGCTGGCGAACCTGAAGACGCCGTTCCGCGTCCACGGCAACGTCACCGCGGGCAACGCGGCCGGCCTGAACGACGGCGCCACCGCCTCGATCATCGCCTCCGAGGACTTCGCCCGCGAGAACAACCTCCCGGTCAAGATGCGCCTCGTCTCGTACGCCTTCGCCGGCGTCGAGCCGGAGGTCATGGGCTACGGCCCGATCCCGGCCACCGAGAAGGCCCTCGCCCAGGCCGGCCTGTCCATCGAGGACATCGGCCTCTTCGAGATCAACGAGGCCTTCGCGGTCCAGGTCCTCGCGTTCCTGGAGCACTACGGCATCGCCGACGACGACGCGCGCGTCAACCAGTACGGCGGCGCCATCGCCTACGGCCACCCGCTCGCCTCCTCCGGCGTCCGTCTGATGACGCAGCTGGCCCGCCAGTTCGAGGAGAACCCGCAGGTCCGCTACGGCCTCAACACCATGTGCGTCGGCTTCGGCATGGGCGCGACGGTCATCTGGGAGAACCCCCACTGGGAGGGCAAGTGAGCACCACCGCCGAGCTTCTGAAGGGCGCCGCCGAGCTCTTCCCGGACGAGGTCGTCACCTCGGCCCACGTACGGCACTTCGAACTCCCCGCGGGTGCGGGCCGGTTCGCGCTGATCACGCTGGACAACGGCTTCGACCACACCAAGCCGACCACCTTCGGCCCGCAGTCCCTCGCCAACCTGAACACGGCGATCGACCAGGTCGAGGCCGAGGCCGCGAACGGTGAGATCGTCGGCGTCGGCATCACCGGCAAGCCGTTCATCTTCGCCGTCGGCGCCGACCTCAAGGGCGTCGAGCTGCTGAAGAAGCACGACGAGGCGCTCGCCATCGGCAAGGGCGGCCACGACGTCTTCAAGCGTCTGTCCGCGCTCGCCGTGCCGACCTTCGCGTACTACAACGGCGCGGCCATGGGCGGCGGCGTCGAGGTCGGTCTGCACTGCACCTACCGCACCGTGTCGAAGGCCCTCCCGGCCTTCTCGCTGCCCGAGGTCTTCCTCGGTCTCGTCCCGGGCTGGGGCGGCTGCGCGATCCTGCCGAACCTGATCGGCGCCGAGAAGGCCGTCTCGGTCATCATCGAGAACAGCCTCAACCAGAACCGCCAGCTCAAGGGCAAGCAGGTCTTCGAGCTCGGCATCGCCGACGCCCTCTTCGAGGGCGCCGACTTCCTGGAGCAGTCCCTCCTCTGGACCGCGTCCGTCCTCAAGGGCGACGTCTCCGTGGACCGCCCCGAGATCGACCGCGGCGAGGCCTGGGACCAGGCCGTCGCCAAGGGCCGTCTCGTCGCCGACTCCAAGGTGCACGGCGCCGCCCCCGCCGCCTACCGCGCCCTCGACATCATCGAGGCCGCCAAGGACGGCGACCTGCAGAAGGGCTTCGACGCCGAGGACCAGGCCCTCGCCGACCTGATCATGGGCGGCGAGCTGCGCTCCGGCATCTACGCCTTCAACCTGGTGCAGAAGCGCGGCAAGCGCCCCGCCGGCGCCCCGGACAAGTCGCTGGCCCGCCCGATCACCAAGGTCGGCGTCGTCGGCGCCGGTCTGATGGCCTCCCAGCTGGCCCTGCTCTTCCTGCGCCGCCTCGAGGTGCCGGTCGTCCTGACCGACATCGACCAGGAGCGCGTCGACAAGGGCGTGGGCTACGTCCACGGCGAGATCGAGAAGCTGCTCGGCAAGGGCCGCATCAACCAGGACAAGGCCAACCGTCTCAAGGGCCTGGTCTCCGGTGTCCTCGACAAGGCCGAGGGCTTCGCGGACGCGGACTTCATCATCGAGGCCGTGTTCGAGGAGATGTCCGTCAAGCAGAAGGTGTTCGCGGAGGTCGAGGCGGTCGCCCCGGCGCACGCGATCCTCGCCACCAACACCTCCTCGCTGTCCGTCTCGGAGATGGCCTCCAAGCTCCAGCACCCGGAGCGCGTGGTCGGCTTCCACTTCTTCAACCCGGTCGCGATCCTCCCGCTCCTGGAGATCGTCCGCGGCGAGAAGACGGACGACGCCTCCCTGGCCACCGCGTTCGGCGTCGCCAAGAAGCTGAAGAAGACCGCGGTCCTCACCAAGGACGCCCCGGCGTTCGTCGTGAACCGCATCCTCACCCGCTTCATGGGCGAGATCCAGAACATCATCGACGAGGGCACCCCGGTGGCCGTGGCGGAGAAGGCGGTCGAGCCGCTCGGCCTGCCGATGTCGCCGCTGGTCCTCCTGGAGCTCGTCGGCCCGGCCATCGGTCTGCACGTCTCCGAGACCCTGAACCGCTCCTTCCCCGAGCGCTTCACGGTCTCCCCCAACCTGAAGGCCGTCGTCGAGGCCGGCAAGCGCGGCTTCTACGTCTACAACGCGGAGAACGGCTTCAAGCCGGAGCTCGACCCCGAGGTCGCCGCGCTCCTGAAGCAGGGCGACGTCGTCCTGACCGAGGAGCAGGCCCGCGACCGCGTCCTGGACGCGGTGGCGCAGGAGATCGGCCTGATGCTGGAGGAGGGTGTCGTCGCCGAGGCGCAGGACATCGACCTCTGCCTGATCACCGGTGCGGGCTGGCCCTTCCACCTGGGCGGCATCACGCCGTACCTGGACCGTGAGGGCGTCTCCGAGCGCGTCAACGGCAAGCGTTTCCTCGCCCAGGGCGTGGCGAGCGTCCCGGCGTAACGCCTCATGCGAAAGGCCCCGGCACCTTCCCAGGTGCCGGGGCCTCTTCGTGTACGGGGCGAGGCCTTTCGCGTCCGCGGCGGGGCCTTGTGTGCCGGGCCGGGCTCAGCCTATGGAGCGCCAGCCTTCGAGCAGCAGCCCTTCGGCGCCCACCTTCTGACGGGTGGTGACCGGCGTGCGCCCGTCGGCCGCCGTCATCGCGACCAGGCCGCCGTCGAGACCGCGGGTGAGGACGGCGTTCAGGCTGCCGTGCCGCTCCCCCGTCTCCGACCAGTTCAGGCCTGCCGACTCCTGCTCGCTGGGGTAGGCGGCGAGGGCGAGCCGGCCGTCCTCGGACTGCTGGGCGAGGACCGTGCAGTCGAAGCCGTCGATGAGGCAGCGGGTGACGGACGGTCGGCCGGTGCCGGCCGCCTTGCCCAGCGGCGTCGGCTCCAGGGAGCGCTCCGGCGACCAGGCGGTGACCTGGCCCTCCTGGTCGAGGTAGAAGAGCGTCACGTGCCCGGAGGGACCGGTCACGGCCGCGAGGGTGCCCATGGCCACGGAGGCGGGCAGGATCTCCTCGCGGACCGGCTTCGCCCCCGCCTCGCGCTGCACGTAGCGGGCGAGGCCGGTGGCGTGCGAGGTGTACAGCTCGACCATGCCCGCGCCGTTGGTGACGGCGACCGGCGAGGGGTCGGTCCTCGAACCCTTCAGGTCCCACCAGGGGTGCCAGCCGCCCGCGTCCTTCTGGGCGCGGCAGCTGATGCCGCCGCCCCCGTTCCGTACGAAGGCGTAGACGCGGCCCTGGGCGTCCACGGCGACCGCGGGGTTGCCCATCCAGGGTCCCTTGCCGTTGGAGTGCCCCAGGGACCGCCAGGGGGCCGCGGGGCGGCCCGTCTGGAACTGGACGGCGTGCACCAGCTCGACGTGCCCCTCGTCGCCGCCCGTGGGCCGCAGTCCGACGAGGTGGACGTAGCGGTCGGCGCCCTGGCCGATGGCGAGGAAGGAGGTCAGTCCGTCGCCGCCGAGGGAGACGGGGCCGCTCCAGGCGCCGCCGGGCTCCTCGGTCCAGCGCACCACCTCGCCGTCCCGGGGCAGGTAGGCGCTGAACCGGCCCTCCTCCCCTCTGGTCAGCCAGCCGCCCTGGAGCACGGGGGCGGCGGGGCCGTGGGAACGGTCGTCGGTGGCCTGGGATCGATTCGCCATGGGGGGATCCAGCACTCCGGTCGTCGGGAGGAGTTCGGGTACGAACCGACTTTAGTCGCCCTCCCGGACGGTCTCCGACCCCCGGGGATCAGTACCGGGCGTCCCGTCCCACCTGTCCGAGCCGGCTGTGACGACGCCCGTACAGGAAGTACACGAAGAAGCCGATCACCATCCAGACGGCGAACCGGAACCAGGTCTCGCCCGGCAGGTTGAGCATGAGCCAGAGCGAGGCGGCGACGGAGAGGATCGGGAGGACCGGCACCCACGGGGTGCGGAAGGCCCGGTGCAGGTCGGGGCGGGTGCGGCGGAGGATGATGACGCCGATGGCGACCATGACGAAGGCGAACAGGGTGCCGATGTTCACCAGGGTCGCGAGCTCGTTGATGCTGGTGAAGCCGGCGACGACGGCGATGATCACACCGAGCAGGATGGTCGGCCGGTACGGGGTCCTGAACTTCGGGTGCGTGATGGAGAAGAAGCGCGGCAGCAGGCCGTCGCGGCTCATCGCGAAGAAGACCCGGGTCTGGCCGAGCAGCAGGATCAGACAGACCGTGGTGAGGCCGACGGCGGCGCCGAAGCTGATCACGCCCGCGTACCAGGGGTGTCCGGCGGCCTTGAAGGCGTCGGCGAGCGGGGCGCTGGTGGACAGGTTGGTGTACTTCTCCATGCCGGTGACGACGAGGGCGACCGCCACGTACAGCACGGTGCAGATGAGGAGCGAGCCGAGGATGCCCCGGGGCATGTCCCGCTGCGGCAGCTTGGTCTCCTCGGCGGCGGTGGCCACCACGTCGAAGCCGATGAAGGCGAAGAAGACGACGGAGGCGGCGGTGAAGATGCCCATGACGCCGAAGTTCGTCGGCTCGTAGCCGAAGATCAGCTGGACCATCGGGGAGGTCCACCCCGAGGTGCCGCCGGGCGGGCTGACCGCCGGCGGGATGAAGGGCTTGTAGTTGTCGCCGACGATGAAGAACAGACCGGCGATGATCACGATCATCACCACGGTCACCTTGATCGCGACGACGACGGCGGTGATCCGCGCGGAGAGCTTCATGCCGAGGACGAGGACCACGGTCAGCACGAGGACGAGGAGGAACGCCAGGATGTCGAAGGTGCCGCCCGAGACGTCCGGGCCTTCGAGCGAGGCCGGCAGGTGCCAGCCGATGTTGTCCATCAGGGATCTGACGTACCCGGACCAGCCGACGGCGACCACCGCCGTGCCGAGGGCGAACTCCAGGACGAGGTCCCAGCCGATGATCCAGGCGGGCAGCTCGCCGATCGACGCGTACGCGAAGGTGTACGCCGATCCGGCCACCGGCACCGTCGAGGCGAACTCGGCGTAGCACAGGGCGGCGAGGGCGCAGACGATGCCCGCGGCGACGAAGGCGAGGGCGGTGGCCGGGCCCGCGTTCTCCTTGGCCACCTTGCCGGTGAGGACGAAGATGCCGGTGCCGATGATGACGCCGACGCCGAACACCGTCAGGTCCCAGGCCGACAGGGACTTCTTGAGCGCGTGCTCCGGCTCCTCCGTGTCGCGGATCGACTGCTCGACCGATTTTGTCCGGAACATTCCGGTATTGGCGCGTGGCTGCTGGTCCGTACTCACGTCCACCTCCCTGCTGCATCCCCCATGGGCTGCCCGCCTTTTGGCCAGAATGCACGCGAAAGGGCCGGTCGGCACTCCGAAGAGTGAGCCAACCGGCCCAAAGGTGACGTCGGGTGACGGCGGTCCGTCAGTCGCGCGCGGGCTCCACGGCCTTGGCGCTGCTCTCGAACCGTCCGTCGAGCCGCGAGACCAGGCCGGTGACCTGGCGCGCGATGTCCGGGGCGGTCAGCCCGATCTCGGCCAGGACCTCGCCGCGGGAGGCGTGGTCGAGGAAGCGCGGCGGGATGCCGAAGTCACGCAGCGGCACGTCCACACCGGCGTCGCGCAGCGCCTGGGAGACGGCGGAGCCGACGCCGCCGACGCGGCTGTTGTCCTCGACGGTGACGACGACCCGGTGCTGCTCGGCGAGCGGGGCGAGGGCCTCGTCGACGGGCTTGACCCAGCGGGGGTCGACGACCGTGGTGGAGATGCCCTGCCGGTCCAGGAGGTCGGCGATCTCCAGGCACATGGGCGCCAGGGCGCCCACGGAGACCAGGAGGACGTCCGGCCTGTCGCTGCCGGCCTCGCGGAGCACGTCCATGCCGCCGACCCGGCGCAGGGCCGGGACCGCCGGGCCGACCGCGCCCTTGGAGAAGCGGACCACGGTGGGGGCGTCGGTGACCTCGACGGCCTCGCGCAGCTGGGCGCGGACCTGGTCGGCGTCGCGCGGGGCGGCGAGCCGCAGGCCGGGCACGACCTGGAGGATCGACATGTCCCACATGCCGTTGTGCGAGGCGCCGTCCGTTCCGGTGACGCCGGCCCGGTCGAGGACGAAGGTGACGCCGCACTTGTGCAGGGCCACGTCCATCAGGACCTGGTCGAAGGCGCGGTTGAGGAAGGTCGCGTAGACCGCGAAGACGGGGTGGAGGCCTCCGGTGGCGAGGCCGGCCGCGGAGACCGCGCCGTGCTGCTCGGCGATGCCGACGTCGAAGACCCGCTCGGGGAAGGCCTTGGCGAACTTGTCGAGACCGACGGGCTGGAGCATGGCCGCCGTGATGGCGACGATGTCCTCGCGCTCCTTGCCGAGCGCCACCATCTCCTCGCCGAAGACCGAGGTCCAGTCGGCGCCCGAGGAGGCGATGGGCAGGCCGGTGTCGGGGTGGATCTTGCCGACGGCGTGGAAGCGGTCCGCCTCGTCCTGGAGGGCGGGCTGGTAGCCGCGGCCCTTCTCGGTGAGGCAGTGGACGATGACCGGGCCGCCGAAGCGCTTGGCGCGCGTGAGCGCGGACTCCAGGGCCTCGATGTCGTGGCCGTCGATGGGGCCGACGTACTTCAGGCCGAGGTCCTCGAACATGCCCTGCGGGGCGATGAAGTCCTTGAGGCCCTTCTTGGCGCCGTGCAGGGTCTCGTAGAGCGGCTTCCCGACGACCGGGGTGCGCTCCAGGATGTCCTTGCCTCGGGCGAGGAAGCGCTCGTAGCCGTCGGTGGTGCGCAGGGTGGCCAGGTGGTTGGCGAGGCCGCCGATGGTGGGCGCGTACGAGCGCTCGTTGTCGTTGACGACGATGACGAGCGGGCGGTCCTTGGCGGCGGCGATGTTGTTCAGCGCCTCCCAGGCCATGCCGCCGGTCAGGGCGCCGTCGCCGATGACCGCGACGACGTGGTCGTCCTTCTTCAGGACCTCGTTCGCCTTGGCCAGGCCGTCGGCCCAGCCGAGGACGGTGGAGGCGTGCGAGTTCTCGATGACGTCGTGCTCGGACTCGGCCTGCGAGGGGTAGCCGGACAGGCCGCCCTTCATCTTGAGCTTCGAGAAGTCCTGGCGCCCGGTGAGGAGCTTGTGGACGTAGCTCTGGTGGCCGGTGTCCCAGAGGACCTTGTCCTTCGGGGAGTCGAACACCCGGTGCAGGGCGATGGTCAGCTCGACCACACCGAGGTTGGGGCCGAGGTGCCCGCCGGTCTTGGAGACGGCGTCCACGAGGAACGTCCTGATCTCGTCGGCCAGCTGGTCCAGCTGCTCCGGGGAGAGCCGGTCCAGATCTCGCGGTCCCCTGATACGGGTCAGCAGAGCCACCCGTTCCTCCTTGCTTTGAGCTGGTCGAGCTTGCCGATTTGTCGAGTCTAATGTTCCGTCTTGGATCGTGGGCATCGGGCCATGGGGTGAGGCGTCACCCGCACGGCCGACAAGCCGCTGATCTGTACGGCTCTGTACGCGCGCGCGTGCTGGTCGGGCGTACTGCTCCGGACGCGCCGCAGCCCGGCACCGGTTTCCCGGTGCCGGGCTGATGTGACGGTTGTTACGCGCGTCCGGCGGTCTTCTGCGTGCGGCGGGAGACCGAGTCGATGATCACGGCGATCAGCAGGACCGCTCCGGTGATCATGTACTGGATCGCGTTCGAGGACAGGTTCATCTGGTTGAGGCCCTGGACGATCGACTGGATGACCAGGATGCCCAGGAGCGCCGACCAGACCTTGCCGCGTCCGCCGAACAGGGACGTGCCGCCGATGACCGCGGCGGCGATGCACATCATCAGCTGGTTGCCGCCGCCGAGGGAGCGGTCGGCGCCGCCGGTCGCGGAGGCGAGGAAGAGGCCGCCGACGGCGCCCATCGTGCCGGAGATCATGAAGACCGAGATCCGGATCCAGTCCACGTTGATGCCGGCGCGGCGGGCGGCCTCGATGCCGCCGCCGACCGCGAAGACCTGGCGGCCGTACGTGGTGCGGCGCAGGACGAAGTCGGTGGCGAGCAGGATCACCAGGAAGATCACCAGGGAGAGCGGCAGGCCCTTCTCCTGGTTGAAGCCGTACGCGGCGACGAGGACCAGAACCGCGAGGACGGCGGTGCGCAGGATGATCTCGCTCTGCGGGCGGTGCGGCAGCTCGGCGGCCTTGCGGCGGCGGGAGTCGCGCAGCTGGGCGAGGTAGAAGCCGGCGATGACGGCCACGGCGAGGCCGTAGGCGGCGGCGACGTCGGAGAAGTAGTACTTGGTGAGGTCCTCGACGAAGCTGCCGATCGGGGTGGGGATGGTCGACCGGTCGCCCATCACCCAGGTCTGCAGACCGGCCCAGCCGAGGAAGCCGGCGAGGGTGACGACGAAGGCGGGCACGCCGATCTTGGCGAAGACCATGCCGTGGAAGGCGCCGATCAGGGTGCCGGACAGGATGCCGAGGAGGATGGCGAGGCCGTCGGGCATGTCGGTGCCGAGCACGCCCCAGACCGAGCCGGCCAGACCCGCCACGGAGCCGACGGCGAGGTCGATCTCGCCGAGCAGCAGGACGAAGACGATGCCGACGGCCATGATGCCGGGGCCGACCGCGTACAGCGTGATCTGGTCGAGGTTGTACGAGGTGATGAAGTTGCCGGTGAGGGCCTGGAAGACGATGCCGATGACGATCAGGCCGACGACGACGGGCAGCGAGCCGATCTCGCCCGAGCGGATCTTGCGCTTGAACTCGTCGACGTAGCCCTTGAAGCCCTGCTCGCGGACGAGGAGGCGGGGGTCGACGGCGGGGACCGCGGCGGCGGCCGGCGCCTCCTCGCCCGTACGGGGCTCGGGCACGGTGTCCTCGGAGGTGCTGGGGGTCGTGCTCACTTCGCTACCTCCGCGTTGCGGGCCTGACGGCGGGTCACGGCGTTGTCCGTGGCACCGGTGATCGCGGCGATGATCTCTTCGTGCGTGGTGGTGGCCACCGGGAAGGTGCCGTTGTTGCGGCCCAGGCGGAGCACGGCCACGGTGTCGGCGACGGCCTTCACGTCGGCCATGTTGTGGCTGATGAGGATGACGCCGAGGCCCTGCTCGCGCAGCCGCTCGACCAGGTCGAGGACCTGCGCGGTCTGCTCGACGCCGAGCGCGGCGGTGGGCTCGTCCAGGATCACGATCTTGGGGTTGCCGACCAGGGCGCGGGCGATGGCGACGACCTGCCGCTGACCGCCGGAGAGGGCGGCGACGGGGATGCGGACGCTGGGGATGCGGATGGAGAGCGTGGAGAGCAGGTCCTTGGCCCGCTTCTCCATGGCGACCTCGTCGAGGACGCCGCCCTTCTTGATCTCGCGGCCGAGGAACAGGTTGGCGACGACGTCGAGGTTGTCGCAGAGCGCGAGGTCCTGGTAGACGGTCGCGACACCGAGGTTCTGGGAGTCGTGCGGGCGCTGGATCTCGACCTGCTCGCCCTCCCACTCGATGACGCCCTCGTCGATGGGGTGCACGCCGGCGATCGTCTTGACCAGCGTGGACTTTCCCGCTCCGTTGTCGCCGACGAGTGCGACGACCTCTCCTGCGTGGACTTCGAGATCGACACCGGAGAGGACCTGGACCGCTCCGAATCGCTTGAAGATCCCGCGCAACGCCAGCACGGGCGTCTGGGACACGTGAACCAACTCCTTCGCCGCCCGAGGGGGCGACGGCATGTCGCGCCGTCGTGCGGCGCCGAAGTTTCGAGGGGGGCTGGGCTCGTCCGGCCCCCGGACCGACAGCGGGGTCTGGGTCGGCCGGGGGCCGGACGGGCTCTGGGGACGGATCCGGGCGTCGTACGCCGCCTTGTTACCGGGGGTCTTCACCCTCTGTACTCGGGGCGGCGGCGCCCGCTTCGGGGGCGCTGGGGCCGGATCCGTGCCGCCGGGCCGCTACGGGCCCGGCGGGTTCGGGCGGTGTTACTTGATGCCCAGCGCGGCGCACTTGGCGGCGAGGTCCGCCGTGCAGAGGTCGGCGGCCTTGTAGATGCCGTCCTTGACGACCGTGGTCTGGATGTTGGTCTTGTCGACCACGACCGGGGCGAAGAGCGTGGAGGGGACGCCGTCGGTCGCGCCCTGGGCGCCGAGGTCCTTGCCCTTGAGCAGGTTCACCGCGAACTTGGCGGCCTCGGGGGCCAGCTGGAGCGGCGACTTGTAGATGGTGAAGGTCTGGGTGCCGGCGATGATGCGCTGGATGCCCGCGACCTCGGCGTCCTGGCCGCCCACCGGGATGCCCTTGACGCCGGCGTTCTCGAGGGAGGTGATGATGCCGCCGGCCATGCCGTCGTTGGCCGAGTAGACGGCGCCGATCTTGTCCTTGCCGACCGAGGAGATCGCGGCGGACATCTTCTCGCCCGCGACCTTCGGGTCCCACTCGCCGGAGGCCTCGTAGGCGATCTTGCCGACCTTGCCGTCGAGCGCGGTGTGGGCGCCCTTCTTGAACAGGGCGGCGTTCGGGTCCTTCTCGTCGCCGTTGATCATCACGACGTTGGCGGTGGCGGCCTTCGCGCCGAGCGCGGTCAGCAGGGCCTGGCCCTGGAGCTCGCCGACCTTGTTGTTGTCGTGGCTGACGTAGGCGTCGGCACCCGGGACGGCGCGGTCGTACGCGACGACCTTGACGCCCTTGGCCTTGGCGTCCTTGACCCAGCCCTCGGCCTTGGCGGCGTCGACCGGGTCGAGCGCGATGACCTTGACGCCGTCGGCGATGAGCTGGTCGAACTGCTGCTTCTGCTTCACGACGTCGGAGACGGCGTTGTTGTAGACGATCTCGCAGTCGGAGCAGGCGGCCTTGACGGCCTTCTCGAACTGGGGCTTGTCCAGGGCCTCGTAGCGCGAGGTCTTGTTCTCCGGCAGGAGCAGGCCGATCTTGGTCGAGCTGCCCTTGTCAGCGCTGTCGCCGCCACCGGCCTGGCCGCAGGCGGCGAGCGAGAGGGCCATCGAGACCGCGGCCGTGGCTATGACGGCACGACGCGTCACTGCGTTCATGTGGGGTTGCCTCCCTGACGAGGCCGCGACGGTGCGGCCGAGGTGCCACGAAGTCAACTCGGCCGCAACGTTGCCGTCAAGAAGTAAATTCTTAACGAGATGACAACGGTGGTGTTCGTTCTCTAAGTGAAGGCAAGGCGAGAGGTCGGCGCCGCGGAGGGCAGCGCACTCTCCAAAAGGGTTGAATCGCCCATTTCGCTCAGTACGAGGGCGAGGGCGCCGAGCACCTCCGCGCGCCCGCCGAGGGCCCCCGGGGCCAGCGAGAGCTGCCGGGCGGCACTGGGGATCGCGTACCGCGAGACGGAGTCCCTGATGGGCGCGAGGACCAGCTCACCGGCCTCGGCGAGGGTGCCGCCGAGCACCACCCGGCTGGGGTTGAGGAGGTTGCAGAGGTTGGCGATGCCGCTGCCGATGTGCCGTCCGACGTCGGCGATCACCCGGCGGCAGCCGGGGTCGCCCTCCCGGGCCAGCTGGACGACCCGTTCCATCGTCAGATCGGGGCCGTGGCTCGGCTGGAGCAGCGGCAGGACGTACCGCGCGGCGGTGAAGGTCTCCAGGCAGCCGCGGTTGCCGCAGCGGCAGACCGGTCCCGACTCGTCCAGGGTGATGTGCCCGATCTCCCCGGCGGTGCCGCCGGGACCCCGGTAGACCCGCCCGTCGATGACGAGTCCGGCGCCGACGCCGCTGGCCACCTTGATGTAGGCCAGGTCCTTGACGCCCCGGCCGCTGCCCCAGACGAGCTCGCCGAGCGCGCCGAGGTTGGCGTCGTTGTCGACGTGCACGGGGACGCCGAGCCGGCCGGAGAGCTCGTCGGCGGGGTTGATGCCGCTCCAGCCCGGCAGGATCGAGGTCGAGCCGAGGGTCCCGGAGGAGACGTCGATCGGTCCGGGCACGCCGAGGCCGACGCCGATCACCTTGTCGTAGCCGATGCCGGTGGACCGGATCAGCCGCTTGACCAGCTGTTCCGCGCGGTCGAAGCCCTCGGCGGCGGAGGCGTCCACGTCGAGCGGCTCGGCCTCCTCGGCGAGCACCTGGTGGGCGAGGTTGCCGACGGCGACCCGGAGGTGGGTGTGGCCGAAGTCCACGCCGATCACGATGCCGGCGTCGCCGGAGAGGGAGACGCTGCGGGCCCTGCGGCCCCCCGCGGAGGTGGGCGTGACCTCGACGGTGCCGCCGTCCTTCAGCTCCCGGACGATGTTGGAGACCGTGGCGGCGGAGAGGCCCGTCGCCCGGGCGATCTCCGCCTGGGTGAGCGAGCCGGCCATGCGCACCGCCCGGACGACCCGTTCGAGATTGGCCCTGTGCAGAGACGTCTGCGACCCCGGAGTCTCCATCGACTCTCTCACTCCCACCGTTTTCTCCAACATGTGAACTCTAAGGGGACGCTTTCGGCTTGGTTCCCGTCAAGACCTTGAGTGTCCGGCGGCGAGTGTCACACGACGCGCGGAGCCCCCGGCGCGGGTGCGCCGGGGGCTCCGGAGGAAGGGTCGCGGGGCTACTTCACGGCGCCCGCGGTGAGGCCCGCGACCACCTGCCGCTGGAAGACGATGTACGCGGCGAGGACCGGGAGCATCGCCATCACGAGGCCGGCGAAGAGGCCGGACCAGTCACCCTTGTAGCCCTGGCTGACGGCCAGCTGGACGAGGCCCTGCGAGAGCACCTTCTTCTCCGGGTCGGTGTTGAGCACCGTGGGCAGCAGGTACTGGTTCCACTGGCCGAGGAAGTTGAAGATGCCGACGCTGATGAGGCCGGGCCTGGCCATCGGCAGCATCACCTGGAAGAAGGTCCGGGTGTGCGAGGCGCCGTCCACGAAGGCCGCCTCCGCCACCGAGGTCGGCAGGGTGCGGAAGAAGGCCGTGAGGAAGAAGACGGTGAACGGCAGCGAGTACGCGATGTAGACCAGGATCAGGCCGTGCTGCGTGTTGAGCAGGGCCATGTTCTGCATGACGTAGAAGAGCGGCACGAGCGCCAGGATGATCGGGAAGCTCATCCCGCCGATGAAGAGGAAGTAGATGAAGCGGTTGCCCGGGAAGTCGAAGCGGGCCAGGACGTAGGCCGCCATCGAGCCGAGGAGCAGCGTGCCGACGAGCGAGCCGCCGACCACCAGGAGGGTGTTCAGGAAGTAGTCGCTCATGTGCGCCTCGGTCCAGGCGCGCGACCAGTTCTCGAAGTGCAGCTTGTCGGGCAGCGACCACGGCGAGGTGAAGATCGCCTTGTCGGTCTTGAAGGAGGTCATGACCGCCCAGAGCAGCGGCATGACGACCATGATCGCCCAGATGATCAGGACGCCGTGCGAGAAGACGTTGAGGGCCGCGCCCTCGGCCTTGGCGGTCCTGCGCGCGGCGGGCGGCGCGATCTTGGTGACCGCGGGGCCGGGACCGGCCGGGGAGCCGGGGGTCCCGACGCCGGTGGTGGCAGTGTCGGTCGTCTTCATCAGAACTCCAGCCGCTCGCGCCGGCCCACCTTCATCACGACGGCCGCGAAGGCCAGCGTGACGACGAGGAGCGCGACACCGATGGTCGTTGCGTAGGCGGCCTGACCGTCCCGGAACGCCTTCTGGTACACGTACAGCGGAAGGACGACGGTGGAGAAGTCGGGTCCGCCGCCGTTGGGGCCGACGGTCATGATCTGGACGACGGCGAAGGATTCCGCGCCGAGCGCGAGGATGCCCATGTAGATCCAGCCGGACTGCACGGTGTCCCAGAGCAGCGGCATCGTGATCCTGAAGAAGGTGGTGAAGCGGTTCGCGCCGTCGAGCAGGGCCGCCTCGTAGAAGTCCCTCGGAATGGACGCCATGCCGGCCGAGAAGAGGACGACGAAGAATCCGACGGTGGACCAGACGAGGACGACCATCACGCAGATGAGGGCGAGGTCCGGATCACCGAGCCAGTCCGGCTGGATGGAGCCGAGACCGACGCCCTTCAATACGGAATTGATGGCTCCGCTGTTCGGGTTGTACGCGAACTGGAAGAGCAGCGCGACGATCGCGATCGACAGCACCTGCGGGAAGAAATAGACGATCTTGTAGAACGAGGAACCGCGCACACCCGCGATCGCCGCGCCCCTGCGGCGCCGACCGCCGACATTGAGCATGAAGGCGAAGAAAAGTGCGAGTCCCACGGTCACCAGCGGCAGCACCACCGCGAAGGTCAGACTGTGCTGGAGCGATTTCCAGAAGACCTCGTCGTCCAGCATTCTGCTGTAGTTGTCGAATCCGACCATCCCGAATTCGGGACTCAGCCCGGTCCAGTCCGTGAACGAGTAGTAGATGGACTGGATGAACGGCCAGATGACGAACAGCACGTAGAGCGCGAGGGGGGCCGCCAGGAACCCCACGATGAAACGGTACTTGCCGTGTTGCATTCCTACCGACCCCGATCTTCCCGCGGAGACGCGCGCCGCTGGTGCCACGCGCCGCTGCTGCCGCGCGCCATGGGGCCGGGGCCCGCTCCCGGTCGGCGGGAAGGGGCCCCGGCACTGCTCACTGGTGCTTGTAGTGCTTGATCGAGGAGTCCTTGGCCGCCTCGTCGGCGTACTTCTGGATCTTCTTGATCGTCTCGGCCGGCGTCGCACGGCCGGCCATCATCTCGCCGAGGCCGGCGACACCGATCTTCTCCTTCTGGAGGGCGACGTACCAGTCCTGGAGGCGCGGGTTGACCACGTTCTGGCCGGCCTTCTCCAGGGCGGCGACGCCGGACTTGAGGCCCGGGGTCAGCTCGATGCCGTCGGTGCCGCCGTTGAAGGCGGTCAGCGACTTCACGGACTGGGTGAAGTTCTTGGAGGAGGCCTCGCTGAGCATGATGCGCAGCTGCTCCAGGCCGCCCTCCAGGTTCTTCGCCTTCGCCGGGACGATGAAGGGCTCGCCGCCGGAGGCCCAGATGGTGCCGAAGGGCATCTTGTCGGAGGAGTCGATGCCGGTCGGGGCGGAGACGGCCAGGTCGAAGTCGGCCGGCATGGTCTTCGCGGCCTCGTTCTCGACCCAGGAGCCGTTCGGGATGAACAGCGCCTTGCCCTCGGTCCAGGCGGTCTGCGACTGGATGTGGTCGAGGCCGGGGGTGCCCTTGAGGATGTAGCCCTTCTTGACCAGCTCGTAGTACGCCTCGAAACAGGTCTTGACGGCGGGGTGCTCCCAGGCCTTCGGCTCCAGGTTGTCGATCGCGTCGAGGACCTCGCGGCCGCCGACCTTGCCGATCATCGGGTAGAGCGAGAAGGGGACGTAGTACGGGTACTTGCCGGCGTACGTCCAGCCGGCGATGCCCTTCTTCTTGGCCTTCTCGCAGACGGCCAGCATCTCGTCCCAGGTCTCGGGGTACTTCGCGTCGAGGGAGTCGAGCAGCTTCTGCGAGTACCAGACGCCGTAGACCGTGTAGGCGTAGTACATGATCCACACCGGGTCGCCGTCGAACTGGCCCATCTCGACGATGCCGGGCCGCAGGGTGTCGCGGACCTTCTTGCTCGGGTCGTCGATGGACGGCGCGTCGAGCAGCGGGGTGAGGTCCGCCAGCTGCTTCTGGCCGACGAGGACGCCCATGTCCATCTGCTCGGCGCCCGAGTTGTCGATGAGGTCCGGCGGGGTGCCGCCGTTGAAGCGCGGCTGCAGCGTGGTGGTGATCTTCTGGGTCGGCGTGAACTTGACGCTCGCCTTGGGGTAATTCGTCTCGTAGACCTTGATCGCGTCCTTGGCGTACTGCTGTCCGAATCCGCCGTCGAAGAGAACGAAATCGAGCGGGGCCGACGCATTCACCCCGAGCGGGTTCTTGTCGGACTTCGTACCCTTCTCGACCTTCTCGTTGCCACCGTCACCGCTGCTCGCGCAGGCGGACAGGAAGCCCATGGTCGGTACGGAGATCAGACCGATAGCGGCGGAACGCTTGATCAGATCGCGACGGCCGAGGCCCTCACCGTTGTGTGCGGAGGTGGATCCCATGCTCAAGTCCTCGCCTTCATTCAGGACTCAGGCGGTGTACCGGTCGCCCGTACTCACTCGCCACAGGCGAAGGGCCCCGCCACCGCGGTCATTTGCAGCCGGGTCGTGCACGCGTCGGGCCGTCGCCGGATTGCTCCGACTGGCTGGACGCCGACAGGTATAGTCCACTTCCCTTCGCGGGAGCAAGATCGAAACCAGGTTTGCACGACCATCTTTCCCGAGTTGAGACCTCCGGGATAAGCACGCTGGATCTGCGGCGTTTCGTCCAACCATTCGCCGCACAACACCCTTGACATGACGTCAGAGTCACGGCATGGGGCGGCGATTCACTCCCACGCACGTCCGCGCGCGAGGGAGGGAAGTGACGAAAAGGACAAATGATCGAACATCGAAACAGTTGTGTCACAAACCCGTTGCCGGGTGAAGATTCGATGAGAAGGATCCGGGATCATAGAGACCCCGCCCACCCCTTGCCTCCCGCAGGGGGCGCGTGGCGGGACCTGCCTTATTCCATACGGATCTGGAGTACACGTGGCCAACTCTTCTGGCCTGAACCGCACGGGCATCCTGTCCCGTGTCACGGTCGCGGCGATAACGGCCGCCCTGGTCGGCACCACGACGGCGGCGGTCGCCGCCGAGGCGCCGCAGCCCGTCTCCTCCGGCATCGCTCGGACCTCGAACGCGAGCGCCTTCGCGGCCACCACCACCGCCGTCTCGGCGCCGGTCAACTACCTCCTCGGCGTCAACAGCGCCGGCACCGTCTGGGCCTACGAGCCGGTCGGTGGCGGCGCCCTCCAGCGCCTCGCGGACAACTCCGGCACGGGCTGGAACTACCACAGCAAGTTCGCCCAGGCCGACCTGGACGGCGACGGCCACTCCGACGGCTGGTACGCCATCCGCAACGGCCGCCTGAACTTCGTCGACACCGGCGCCCCCCGCGACCTCGGCGGCGGCTGGAACATCTACAACAAGATCGTCTCCGCCTCCAACACGGGCGGCGGCGCGGCCGACGACATCCTCGCGCGCGACACCTCCGGCGTGCTGTGGCACTACCTCGGCTACGGCAACGGCGCGCTGACCACGCGCTACAAGGTCGGCGGCGGCTGGAACGCCTACAACCAGATCGCCGGCAAGGGCGACCTCACCGGCGACGGCCGTCCCGACCTCGTCGCCCGCGACGGCTCGGGCGTGCTGTGGCTGTACAAGGGCACGGGCAACTACAAGGCGCCCTTCACCGCCCGCACCCGCATCGGCGCCGGCTGGAACACGTACAACCTGCTGGCCTCCTCCGGTGACCTGAACTTCGACGGCAAGGCCGACATCGTCGCCCGCAACAGCGCCGGCGAGCTCTGGCTGTACAAGGGCACGGGCAACGCCTCGACGCCGCTCAGCGCCCGCGTGAAGATCGGCACGTCCGGCTGGAACAGCTTCCGCGAGCTGTTCTGATCGGGCTCCCGCCCCAACGCAAGGGCCCCGCTCCTCTTCCGAGGAGCGGGGCCCTTTCCGTCTACCGGATCCTGTGGCGTCAGCCGCGGATCAGGTTGCGGAGGACGTACTGCATGATGCCGCCGTTGCGGTAGTAGTCCGCCTCACCGGGGGTGTCGATGCGGACGACCGCGTCGAACTCGACGCCCGTGTCGGTGGTGACCTTGACCGTGCTCGGGGTCGTGCCCTCGTTCAGCTCGGTGATGCCGGTGATGGAGAAGGTCTCCTCGCCGGTCAGGCCGAGCGAGTCGGCCGACTGGCCGGCCGGGAACTGGAGCGGGAGGACGCCCATGCCGATGAGGTTCGAGCGGTGGATGCGCTCGTACGACTCGGTGATGACGGCCTTGACGCCGAGGAGCGCGGTGCCCTTGGCGGCCCAGTCGCGGGACGAGCCGGAGCCGTACTCCTTGCCGCCCAGGATGACCAGCGGGGTGCCGGCGGCCTGGTAGTTCTGCGAGGCGTCGTAGATGAACGACACCGGCGCGTCGGCCTGGGTGAAGTCGCGGGTGTAGCCGCCCTCGGTGCCCGGCGCGATCTGGTTGCGCAGGCGGATGTTGGCGAAGGTGCCGCGGATCATGACCTCGTGGTTGCCTCGGCGCGAGCCGTAGGAGTTGAAGTCACGACGCTCCACACCGTGCTCGGTGAGGTACTTGCCGGCCGGGGTGTCGGCCTTGATGGCGCCGGCCGGGGAGATGTGGTCGGTGGTGACCGAGTCGCCGAGCTTCGCGAGCACGCGGGCGCCCGTGATGTCGGTGACCGGGGTGGTCTCCATCGTCATGCCCTCGAAGTACGGGGGCTTCCGGACGTAGGTGGACTCGGCGTCCCACTCGAAGGTGTTGCCGGTCGGGATGGACAGCGCCTGCCACTGGGCGTCGCCCGCGAAGACGTCCTGGTAGGACTTGGAGAACATGTCCTCGCCGATGGCGTTGGCGACGACGTCGTTGACCTCGGCCTCCGAAGGCCAGATGTCGGCCAGGTAGACGGGCTTGCCGTCCTGGTCGACGCCGAGGGCGTCCTTGGTGATGTCCACCTTCATGGAGCCCGCGATGGCGTACGCGACGACCAGCGGCGGGGAGGCCAGGTAGTTCATCTTGACGTCGGGGTTGATGCGACCCTCGAAGTTGCGGTTGCCCGAGAGCACCGAGGTCACGGCCAGGTCGTGCTCGTTGACGGCCTTGGAGACCTCCTCCGGCAGCGGGCCGGAGTTGCCGATGCAGGTGGTGCAGCCGTAGCCGACGAGGTTGAAGCCGACCTTGTCGAGGTACGGGGTGAGGCCCGCCTTGTCGAAGTAGTCGGTGACGACCTTCGAGCCCGGGGCGAGGGTGGTCTTGACCCACGGCTTGCGGGTCAGGCCCTTCTCGACGGCCTTCTTCGCGACGAGCGCGGCGGCGACCATCACGTACGGGTTCGACGTGTTGGTGCAGGAGGTGATCGCGGCGACGGTGACGGCGCCGTGGTCGATCGTGTAGGTGGTGCCGTCGGGGGCGGTCACCTGGACCGGGTTCGACGGGGCGCCACCGTTCGGGTGGTTGGCCGGGGCGTCGGAGGCCGGGAAGGACTCCAGCTCGGCCTCGTCGGCGGTGGTGACGTAGTTGAGGACGTCGCTCTTGAACTGCTCGGCGGCGTTCGCGAGGACGATGCGGTCCTGCGGGCGCTTCGGGCCGGCGATGGACGGGACGACCGTGGAGAGGTCGAGCTCCAGCTTCTCGGAGAAGTCGGGCTCGGCGGTCGGGTCGAGCCAGAGGCCCTGCTCCTTGGCGTACGCCTCGACGAGCGCGACCTGCTGCTCGGAGCGGCCGGTGAGCTTGAGGTAGTTCAGGGTCTCGCCGTCGATCGGGAAGACCGCGGCGGTGGAGCCGAACTCCGGCGACATGTTGCCGATGGTGGCGCGGTTCGCGAGGGAGGTGGCGGCGACGCCCTCACCGTAGAACTCGACGAACTTGCCGACGACACCGTGCTTGCGCAGCATCTCGGTGATGGTCAGCACCAGGTCGGTGGCGGTGGTGCCGGTGGGGAGCTCGCCGGTCAGCTTGAAGCCGACGACGCGCGGGATGAGCATGGAGACCGGCTGGCCGAGCATGGCGGCCTCGGCCTCGATGCCGCCGACGCCCCAGCCGAGCACACCGAGGCCGTTGACCATGGTGGTGTGCGAGTCGGTGCCGACGAGGGTGTCGGGGTACGCCTGGCCGTTGCGGACCATGACCGTACGGGCCAGGTGCTCGATGTTCACCTGGTGGACGATGCCGGTGCCCGGCGGGACGACCTTGAAGTCGTCGAACGCGGTCTGGCCCCAGCGCAGGAACTGGTAGCGCTCCTTGTTGCGGCCGTACTCCAGCTCGACGTTCTCGGCGAAGGCGGAGTTGGTGCCGAACTTGTCGGCGATGACGGAGTGGTCGATGACCATCTCGGCCGGGGAGAGCGGGTTGATCTTCGCCGGGTCGCCGCCGAGCGCCGCGACGGCCTCGCGCATGGTGGCGAGGTCGACGACACAGGGGACACCGGTGAAGTCCTGCATGATCACGCGCGCCGGCGTGAACTGGATCTCCTGGCTCGGCTGGGCCTGCGAGTCCCAGTTGCCGAGGGCCCGGATGTGGTCGGCGGTGATGTTCGCGCCGTCCTCGGTGCGGAGCAGGTTCTCCAGGAGGACCTTCAGGCTGTAAGGGAGGCGCGCGGAGCCCTCGACCTTGTCCAGCTTGAAGATCTCGTACGACTCGTCGCCCACGCGCAGCGTGCTGCGGGCGTCGAAGCTGTTCGCCGACACGACAGTCTCCTTCATATATGTGCGCGTTCCACCACATCCTGCCGCCACGTACGCGTCGTCGATCCGCTAAGGTAAGGCTAAGTTAGGTATCCCTTACCAGGGTGGCGGCAGCGGTGCGCCTCGGCAGATATCTCGATGTCGAGATAACTCTAGTACATCACCGCCTCGCGGTCATGCCTGGCATGCCCCGAAGCCGGTGGACGTTCGCCGCCGCCAGGACGGCGCGCACACGGTCCACGTCGGCGGGGTCCGCGGCGCCGCGCTTGGGCAGGACGAAGTAGATGCGCATACGCCTGGGCATGAAGACGAACAGCTCGTCGGTCTCGACGCACCGGGGGAACGCCTGCCAGTCGATGGTGCTGGTCAGACCGCCACCGGTGGTGGTCATCCCCTCGGCGCCGACGACGGTCGTACAGGTTCCGTAATCCGCCGTCCCGGAGTACTGCTCGCGCGCGACGCGCGCCAGGATCCGAGGGAGGATCACGCCCGAGGCGACCAGCACGCAGGCACCCACCACGGCCGACGTGGCGGGCGAGAAGCCCTTGCGCCACGCATAGAAATACGCGATCAGGAGACCTACGGCCACCGGGACGAGCACGCCCGCGAGTCCGGACGGCGTCCCGAACGAATAGCGCCGCACGGCCGACCGGTAGTCGGCCTCGGTCGGCGTGTAGACGAAGGCGACGGCGGCGTCCCGCGCGGCCGCGTCCCGCATGTGATCCCCACCCGTGTACATGGCGGCAGATCCTAACCACGGCCGACCGCACCCCGTACGGACGCCGCCCGATTGCCGCAGCCGACCCCCCGGCCGACGATCGGATCATGTTCAGCGGCGCGCACGTGATTCTCTACACCCGGGACGCGGAAGCCGACCGGGCCTTCCTCAAGGACGTCGTCGGCTTCGAGCACGTGGACGCCGGGGGCGGCTGGCTCATCTTCAAGCTGCCGCCCGCCGAGATCGCGGTGCACCCCACCACCGACGAGCCCAAGCACGAGGTCTACCTCATGTGTGACGACCTCACCCAAACCCTGACAACCCTGGAGGACCGGGGCGCGGAGATCTCACGGGCCATCACCGAACAGACCTGGGGCCTGCTCGCCGCGGTGCGGCTGCCGAGCGGCACCGAACTCCCGCTCTACCAGCCAAGTCACCCGACCGCGCACGGCGCTTCACCCCGATAGCCCACCCCGATGACAGGTCGCATCTCATATCTGAGATAAGTTGACGCCATGGCAGACGACTACCTCGTACGCATCGGCAAGCTCATCCGTGACGCCCGGCAGCACCGTGGCTGGACGCAGACGCAGCTCGCCGAAGCGCTGGCCACGAGCCAGAGCGCCGTCAACCGGATCGAGCGCGGCAACCAGAACATCAGCCTTGAGATGATCGCCCGTATCGGCGAAGCCCTCGACAGCGAGATCGTCTCCCTCGGCTACGCCGGCCCGATGCACCTCCGGGTCGTCGGCCGCCGGCGCCTCTCCGGCGCCATCGACGTCAAGACGAGCAAGAACGCCTGTGTCGCGCTGCTCTGCGCCTCCCTCCTCAACAAGGGCCGCACCGTCCTGCGCCGCGTCGCCCGCATCGAGGAGGTCTTCCGGCTCCTGGAGGTCCTCAACTCCGTCGGCGTCCGCACCCGCTGGATCAACGACGGCGTGGACCTGGAGATCGTCCCGCCGGCCGAGCTCGACATGGAGTCCATCGACTCCGAGGCCGCGATCCGCACCCGCTCGATCATCATGTTCCTCGGCCCGCTGCTGCACCGCATGGACCGCTTCAAGCTGCCGTACGCCGGCGGCTGCGACCTCGGTACGCGCACGATCGAGCCGCACATGATCGCGCTGCGCCGCTTCGGCCTGGAGGTCACGGCCACCGAGGGCATCTACCACGCCCAGGTCGAGCGCTCGGTCTCCCCCGACCGCCCGATCGTCCTGACCGAGCGCGGCGACACCGTGACGGAGAACGCCCTCCTCGCGGCCGCCCGCCACGACGGCGTGACCGTCATCCGCAACGCCTCCTCCAACTACATGGTCCAGGACCTCTGCTTCTTCCTGGAGGCGCTGGGCGTACGGGTGGACGGCATCGGCACGACCACCCTGACGGTCCACGGCATCCCCCAGATCGACGTGGACGTCGACTACTCCCCCTCGGAGGACCCGGTCGAGGCGATGAGCCTCCTGGCCGCGGCGGTCGTCACGGAATCGGAACTGACGATCCGCCGGGTCCCGATCGAGTTCATGGAGATCGAGCTCGCGGTCCTGGAGGAGATGGGCCTCGACCACGACCGCTCCGCGGAGTACGCGGCGGACAACGGCCGCACCCGCCTCGTCGACCTCACGGTCCGCCCCTCCAAGCTGGAAGCGCCGATCGACAAGATCCACCCGATGCCGTTCCCGGGCCTGAACATCGACAACGTCCCCTTCTTCGCGGCGATCGCCGCGACGGCCCAGGGCAAGACCCTCATCCACGACTGGGTCTACGACAACCGCGCCATCTACCTCACCGACCTCAACCGCCTCGGCGGCCGCCTCCAGCTCCTGGACCCCCACCGCGTCCTGGTCGAAGGCCCCACCCGCTGGCGCGCCGCCGAGATGATGTGCCCCCCGGCCCTGCGCCCGGCGGTCGTCGTCCTCCTCGCGATGATGGCGGCGGAGGGCACGTCGGTCCTCCGGAACGTCTACGTCATCAACCGGGGGTACGAGGACCTGGCGGAGCGCCTGAACTCGATCGGCGCGCAGATCGAGATCTTCCGGGACATCTGACAGTCCCTGGACAGACATCTCTCACACCCCTCCTGACCTGCATAAACGTGGACCCGGGAGGGGTGTGGTGGTGTCTGTGGGACTTCTCTGGGATTTTGCGCCGCTGCCGGATGGCTTCCGGTTTCCGTCGGCCGCGCCAAGCAGTCTGCACAGCGCGTCGCTGCAAGATGCCGGCCCAACGCAGCCACCGACTCGCGCCGTGCTCCGGCCGCAGTAATGGAGCTATGCCTCCAGTACCCCGCACCCCAGTCGAGGAACCTCTCGGGTGCGGCGCCAAGGGCCTCGTGCTGCACCGGTAGAGCGCTGGCTCCGATCCGGAGTCTCTGGACGGGTTGCACGACCCGCCCGATGGGGGCGTGGAGCTGCCGCCACCTTTCGCTTGGTCCGGAATGACGTCGCATCCAAAGAGCCGCCAACCAGGCGCCTCCTGGTCCGCTATGGCAACGCCGCACCGCCCACTGCCCCTCCTGCGCCAGGCTCTGCTGCCACGGCACCTATCACCTCATCACCACCGGCCTGCGCAGCAGCAAGAGCACCCGGAAGAGATATTGAAGCCGATGGCGCGCAGGTGCTTGGTGTAGTCCCCGCGCCCAGCGCCGAAGCCCATGACATGGTGGCTGGGCTTGAGGAATGGGGTGACGAGCTGGTCCCAGGTCTCCGAGCCGTAGGCGAGCTTGCCGGCCTTGGCCTTGGAGGAGAACTGCCGGAGTCGCTTGGGCTGGACGATGTGCTGGTTCCAGACGGGTGCCTTGTCCTCGATGGCGGTCCAGTCGTAGACGCCGTACTCGCCGGTGAGGTCGGCGTGCAGCTGAGCGGCCTCGGAGGAGGGCACGGTCCAGGCGAGGAGGTCGAAGCGGTTGATGGACGCGACGACGGCGTACTCGGCGTTGAGGACGATGCGGCCCTGGTCGTCCATGACGACGCTGTCCCAGGGGCCGTGGCCGGCGGCCATGTGTCCGATCGCGTTGATGAAGCTGAGGTTCTTGCGTTCGGCGACGCGGATGGACTGCCAGGGGATCCAGGACCAGGCACCGAGCTCGCCGGGGTCGGCGTAGACGACGCTGGCCTCGGTCTCGACACGGTTGTGGAGGAGGTTGAACTGGATCTCGTCCTGCAACCTCACCTTGCTGCCGAGCATGACCGCGGGCGTGTGCGTCAGCCCGATCGCCTTGAGGCCCTTCGTTCTCTGGTGGCCCGCGACCAGGGTCCCGTCGGCGTTGAGGATGACCGGCTTGACGACGCCGTGCCGACGCAGGGACGCCTGGAGGCGGATGAACGCGGTCTCGCTGAGGCGGCGCGGGTTGTAGTCGGCGGGGCGGAGCTGGTCGAGCGGGTACGACTCGTGGAACGTCGTGGTGGGCACCTTGCTCATGCCGCGCCCTCCTGGTGGGCCTGCTGCAGGACGTGCCAGCCGAAGCCCATGTCGCTGTTCGTGTCGTCGACGAACTTCGTGTAGATGGCGTCCAGGGCCTCGACCTCCTCGGCGGTGATCCGGACGCGCTTGGACTGCCACTGGAGGTAGCCCCACTGGAGGTAGTCGACGGTGGCGGCCGCGCCGGTGCCCGCTCCGTCGGAGGTGAGCTCCAGGGTCTCGGGCAGGGAGGTGTCGTCGAGGAGTCGGTCGACGCTCTCGCGGTCGTAGCCGGTTCCGCCGAGGTCGGGGATCTCGGAGAGGACTTCGGCGAGCAGGGCGGTGTCGTAGCCGGCGAGGTCGTTGGTGCGGTTGTCGACCACGACGATGCGCGCGGCGGCCTGGTCGTCGACGTCGACCCAGGTGGCGGCGATCTGCTCCCAGCCGAGCTGCTGGGCGGCGGCGACGGTGTGGTTGCCTGCCAGGATCTCGTTGGGGCGGCCGGTGTGCGTTCCCTTGTTGACGACGACGGCGCGGTACTGGCCGTTCACGGTCAGGGACTCGGTGATGGCCGGGAGGTCGCCGGTGCGGGGGTTGCGGTAGTAGGGCGTCAGCTCCGCGATGGGGACGGCGAGCGGGAGGAGCTGGTCGGGGATGTTGGCGAGCGCGGTCACGAGGCGTCCCTTGCGTAGGCCGGTCCCCGCGCCCTACAGACAAACCAGCCTATGCGCTTGGCAAGGCGGCTCGAATCCCAGATGGGCACGGCCAACGAGGATAGACGCCCTGGCGTTCATACGACTACGCGGGCGCGGTCCTGTCCAACGCCCACGCCCCCTCCTGGGGGCCCGCTTCACCACCTATCCACACCCGCTACGCCGCCTGCATCCGCCTCCACCTCATCCCCGGGCTCGGCAAGAAGAAGCTCGCGCGGCTCACCGCACGCGACGTACGCGCCTTCCTCGATGGGTTCCGCACCAGCTACCAGTGCTGCACCCAGGAACGAGACGCGGCCCGGCGTTCCTGCTGCACCATCGGCCAGTGCTGCGGCAAAATGCTGTCGCCGCTGACCGTGACGTACGTCCACTCGGTCCTCAAGTCCGCCCCGGAGCAGGCCATCCGCGAGGATGAGCTGCCGCGCAACGTAGCCCGGAACGTTCAAGACCGCCGCGCCCCGCCCGAGACGCTTCCAGCCACATACAGTGGCCGAGGCGCGGCAGCTCCTCCAGGCGGCGAGCGGTGACCGGCTGCACGCGCTGCACGAACTCGCCCTGCGCACCGGACTCCGCAAGGGCGAACTCCTCGGCCTCCACTGGGAAGACCTCGACCTCGACAGCGGCACCGCCACCATCCACCGCTCCCTCCAGCGCACCCGCACCCAGGGCCTGACCGTACTGAACACCAAGACGCTCGCCTCCGAACGCCGCATTGCTCTGCCCACCGAGTGCATCAACTCCCTCAAGATCCACCAGGGACGGCAGCAGGAAGAGCGCCAGGTGGCCGGAACGGGCTGGACGGACAAGGGCTCGTCTTCATCACCCCGAGGGGCAGGCCGCTCGACCCCACCAACCTCACCCGTCGCTTCCGCCGCCTCCTCCACAAGGCCAGGCTCCGGACGATCCGCTTCCACGACCTCCGCCACTCGACCGCCACCCTGCTCCTGGAACAGGGCGACGACCTCGTCGTCATCAAGGAACTCCTCGGCCACGCCCACATCAGCGTCGCCGCTGGCGTCCACGCCCACGTCCGACTCCGCCTTCAGCGCCAGGCCATCGACACCCTCGGCGCAGCCCTCAGCCCGACCGGTGACGACCCTGACGCCCCATCCGCCGCAGCCGTCGTCCGCTGACGTTGCCGTCACCGTTGCCGTCAAACGACTCAAGTGCCCCCACTGCTGTGAATCAGCGGGGGCACTTGTTGTCTATTTCAGCGAACTACCGAAACGCCTCTTGCTCACACTGGCGAATTCGAAGCAGATTCACCACGAATCACCCATCGAGAGATTTCGGCGAGTTATCGAAATCTTGACTCCAAGACCTCTCAAGAGTCGCCTTCGCCACTCTCGCCGCAGCCCGAAGCTCTCGCCATTCGACCGCTTCTTCGAGCGCGAGATCAGTCCAAATCGACTCAGGCCCCGCACTCACTGCATCCGCGTGCCCATTGACCGACTGAAGCAGGAGATATTCCTCATGACTCAGCGAACGATCGCCCACTCTGGCGCGAGCTACATGCAGCACGTCGTCGAACTGAAGCAAGATCTCATCCACCCCCACTCCTGACGCCTGCAAATATGCAGCTTGACGGTCGGGTTCTGCGCTGAGCAGGTCCAACACGGCGAGAGTCCACCGCCGAAAGTCGGCCAGCTTTCGCTCCCCGGTCATCGAATGATCCCTCCCAGATCTCCCTCAGGGCCCACGACTCTCCAGTAGGCGCCATCGCCATGATGGCCACCGCCAGGATTCCACCTGAGCATCCGCCCGGTCGGGTTTCCTCGATCCGTGTATTCGCGAATCACCCATCCACCTCCAGCGTTCTTGCCGCGCCCCAAGCCTTCTTGACGCCATCCTGGCTTACCCTCAAAGAACGGCTTGACCTGATCGGGCGTTACGCCACCCCTGAGGGTAGACGGAGTATCGAAGATGTCATCTGCCGAGCGAATACCCGGAAGTTGACCAGCCTCCTCCGCGAGCTGCCTACGAAGCTTCTCTCCATTCGCAGCACCCGTAGGACAAGTACTGTTGTGAACAAGAACCGGAGTCTGTCCCGCCAGCACATAGTACGTGTGGAGGCTTTCGACGGTGAGGTTGTACACCGTCGCTTCGGTTGCAGTCCAACGCTTGATGGATTCTACCTGGACGTAGCTTCCTTCTCGCGCTACCTGGAGCCAGCTGCCTTCCTGGAGATCGGTAGCTTCGATCCATTCACCGAGCTCCGGAACCCAGAAGGGGTGTCCGTCGGTCGCCGTGACGGATGCTGTAGCTGTGCCGCTATCACCATCGATGTCGATGGTGACCTTCACCATCTTCTTGGTGCCGTGCCCCTTGATCTCTGCCGTGACTTCTTCAAATCGCGTCTCACCGGTTTCGGGGTCAGTAGCTAGAACTCGATCCCCCTTCCGTACGTCTTCGATCCTCTTTGTTGTCCCGTCTGCCATCAGAACGAGAGTGTCAGGCGTGAAGCTGTTAGGGGGGCAACCTGCTGCGGAGGAAATTCCCTTACGCGACTTGATTGACTCGATAACTCTGCGAAGCCCAGGGCCAGCCGCTACGCCGCGCCCTCCTCCCATTGCCCACTCTGGCGCTTCCTTCAGGATGGGAGTCACGTAGACGTCGTACAGGTAAGCCATCTGCGCATCGGTGCAGGTGCCGAGGTCGGAGCAGACTTCCATTCCCAGGGCGGCTATCTGGTCACGTGGGAGTTTGTCGTCCCCGGTTTCCTTCTTCCACTGGGCAGTCCGCTTGGGGAGCTCCGCGTTAAACGTCGCGAAGAATCCATCAGGAGCTTCTTCGTCGTCTTCGACGGGAAGGTAGATTCCTGAGTCCCCGAGCTGGCCGGCGTCACTGCCGCCCGACCCCTCAGAGTCGCTGCTATTCGTACCGGCGTTAGTGCCGCGAGGCACTCCGGTTCCTTCGCCCTTCTTCTTGCCGGGCCGTTCGGTGTGGCCCGTGCCGTCGTCGATTCCGAGTCCGGTGGGGTCGGAGAAGGTGATGGGGTTCTGCACGGTGTAGCTGTAGCCGTTGAGGGTTTGAGGCTTGTCGATTTCGAAAAGCGGGTCGGCGCTGATGAATTGGCCGAGGCTCGTGTCGTAGTCGCGGGCGCCGATGTGGGTGAAGCCGGTGGTGGAGTCGATGTCGCCATCGACGAACCCCTTCTGGCCGGGCCAGAAGGCCGGTGCCGCTCCCCTCTGTCCGCCGTAGGGGAGAGTTCTGCGGCGGTTGAAGGTGAGGGTGGTGGCGCTGAAGGAGAGGGTGTTGGTGTTGTGGTGGTCAGCGACGAGGAGGCGGACCTTGCCGTCGTTGCTGGTGCGGATGGCGGAGCCGCCGGGCACGGTGTAGTAGCGGGTGCCGCCGGCGATGACTGCCGGGGTGGTGCCGACCTTTCGAGTGAGGGCGAGTTCCTGGCCGCCGGGCAGATAGAGCGTGGTGGTGGTCGGGTCGCGCTTGATGATCCGGGTGCCTTCGGCGTCGTAGAGGAACGACGTCGTCTTGCCCGAGATCGTGGAGGTGGCGAGCTTGCCCTCTTCGTTCCAGGTCAGGTCCTGGACCGGTCCGGCGTTGGCCGGAGCCTTCTTGATGAGGTTGCCGGTGGTGTCGTAGGTGTAAGTGTCCGTACCGGTTACGCCGCCGGTGGCGGTGACGGTGCGGACGCCGTGAGCCTGAGCGGCACCAGCGGTGGTGGGGTAGGCGTAGGTGCGAGTGGTATCGGCCGTGATGGCTCCGGCCTTGTGGAGGGTCTCTGTAGCGCGCTGGCCGGTGTCGGTGAAGGTCCAGCTGGTCCAGTAGGGCTCGACGGTGCCCAGGTTCGGGATGCCGGTGCCGTTGACGGGCTTGGTGGCGCAGGCGTCGCCTGTGGTCCAGGCCTCGGTGATGCGGCGGGCCCAGTCATAGGTGAAGCACTGCTGGTCGAGGGAGGCGCCGTCGTCCTGGGCATCACGGATGGACGTGATGTTGCCGACCGGGTCGTAGCTGTAGGTGATGCTGGATGGGGTGGCGGGGCCGGTCGCCTCGCGGTCAACCTTGGAAGTAATGAGGCGCCGGGTGGACTCCTCGTAGGTGTTCGTCTGGGTGACGAGCCTGCCGAGGTTGCCGAGCTGGGCCTGGGCGAGCTCTCCGAAGGGGGTGTAGCCGGCGCCGCGGAGGTAGACCTGGCTGAGGGTGCCATCGACAATGCCGAGCATGTCCTGCGAGCCGAAATGGTTGGTGACGGTCTCGGCAGGCAGATGCGTGGTGGCGTTGGTGTTGGTGGTGCTGTAGGCGGCGGTTTCCGGCAGGCCGCTGACCGGGGTGGCCGTGGTGGCGACTGTGTAGGTTCCGGCGAGCAGTTCCTCGCCGGTCACTGACGGGATAGTCACGGTGGTGCCGGTGGGCTGGCCGGTGCTGTCGTAGCCCTTGACCGCGGTCTTGTATGCGGCATTGGCGGTGATGGACGAGTCGTAGCGGGTGGAAGTGGCGGGCAGCCCGAGACCGCCGGCCATGTCGTAGGTCCACTCGGCGAGCTTGGTGCCGGTGACCGACCCGGTGCGCAGGCTGGTCTTGCGACCGAGTTCGTCGTAAGTGGTGGCGAGAGTGCCACGCGAGTCGGACACCGTGTCGACGCGGCCGTCGGTGTTGTAGTGGGTGCTGCTGGCGCCCTTGTCTGGGTCGGTTGTGCCCGTCGGGCGGCCGCGCAGGTCGTAGGTGTAGGTCCAGGAGTTTCGCTTGGACGTGTCCGTGACGGCAGCGAGCAGACCCGCCTTGTCGTAGCTGCGGGTCGTCTTCTCGTACTGAGTCGCAGCGGCGCCGATGAGCGGGTTGCGGTCCTTGTACTGGCGCTCCTCGACCGTACGGCCACGGACATCGGCGAGCGTGAGGGTGGCAGTGCCGCCGGCGGGCGGGACGCTGGCCGTCCAGTAGTCACCGTAGGTGGTGCTGGTGCGCCACTTCTCCACGTTCAGGGAGAGCTGAACGCTCTCGATGATGCGGCCACGGCCGTCGTACTCGTTGCGCAGGGCCTGCGGGATCTGGTTGGGCGTGACAACCAGCATCGTGTTCGAGACCGCGGCGCTGTTGTAGAAGGGCGCGTTGGTGAGGTAGGCGCGGCCGTGGTTGTCGTAGAAGGTCTCGCTGACGACTCGGCCGGTGGTGCCGATGGCGTCGGTCTGGGTCTGGCGGGCGCGAAGGAGCGAGTCGTAGAAGGTGGTGCTGGTGCCCCAGGTGCCGTTCTCGTAGAGCTTCTTCGTGGTGACCGTCGAAGGGATGCTGTTGGAGAGGTTGTAGGTGATGGTGGCGTTGGGCTGCTCAGTAGTGGCGCGGCCCGTGCTCCAGCCCTTGGTCAGCCGGCCGAGGGCGTCGTACTCGCTGCTGGACGTACGGTTGTTGGCATCTTTGGCCGTCAGGGTGAGGCCACGCATACCGTCAAAGGTCGTGCTGGTGGTGTGGTTCTTGACGTTGGTTACCGAGATGGTCGTCGGCTGTGCACCTGTGGCCGGGGCGTAGGTCGTCGTGACGGGCTGCCCGTCCTGGCCCTTGAGGGTGACAACACGTCCGTACTGGTCGTGGCTGGCCTGGACAACGGTGTCCCAGACGGGAGTGAGGTCAGGCTTGTATTCGGAAAGCTGCTCTGTCCGGGTGGGGTTGGCCTTGCCTAGCTCGGGCGCTGCTCCCAGGGCCTGATTGTCGTAGTAGGTGCGAGCCTGGCCGGTGGTCTCATTGGGTCGGGAGAGGCAGTTTGTGTTGTCGGTGCTGACGACCTCGCTGGGGTACGCGATGAGCCAGTCGCTCGTGTCCGGGGTGACGTAGTTGATGTAGGTGCAGCGGGCTTCGACCGTACCGGCTCCGTCATCGGACTCCTTCAGGAGGAGTCCGTAGGTTGAGTCGAAGGTGCGGTTGGTGGTGAGGGTGCGCCAGGTGCCGTTGTCGAGGAGGGCGCTGGCCTTCTCTGTTGCGGTGCCTGCCAGGTACGCGGTTTTGGGCTGGAGTGTCGGGGCGGGGTCGTTCGGCTTGTCGGGGTCGGTGATGCCCTTGACCGTCTGGGTGGCGGTGGCGGCAGACTCCCACGGGGTGTAGGTGGTCTTGATGACGATCTTGCCGTCGGTGCCGTTCTTGTCGTAGGTCGCGCTGGAGGCGACGCGGCCGACAAAGTCCTCGCGGTCGGTGATGCCGTTGATGGTGGCGACGGTACGGGGGGTGCCGTTGGCAAGGGTGTCGCCGGCCATGCCGAGGTAGTAGGTGTTCTCGGTCTTCACCCGGTTCGTGGTGCCGGTGTAGGTGCGGACGGTGCCGTAGCCGCGGTAAACGTTCCAGGACCGGTGCTTGTCGAGGGTGAACTCGCTGGTGTCGCGTCGCCAGTACGGGCCGTTTGCGTAGTTGTAGCTGGTGGTCTTCGACTCTGAGCCGCTGCCGCCTGTGGTGTCGGTCTCGGTGACTGTCCAGACGAGGTACTTGTGGAACCAGTCCTTGACCGGGTCGACGTAGCCGTCGGGGGTCCACCAGGACGGGTAGCAACGCTTGCTGTTGTTGTCCTCTGTAGGAAGGGTCGTCGGGGTGCAGTCGGTGGGGTGGTAGGTGACCAGGGTCTGGCCGCCGGTCTCGTTGGTGATGCTGGTGATGCGCTTGCGGTTCAGGGCGGGGCGGCCTTCGGCGGCGTCGACCCGGTTGGCCATCAGCTCACCGTCGAAGACGGTGGGGTTGAGGGTGATGTCGGCGAGGGCTCCGGCCTTGGCCGTGCGCTGTACGGAGTCCAGCCACAGCGACGGCGTGGAGGTGTCGCCCGTGGCAGGAAAGGACTGGGTCAGCGCCCACATGTCGACCGGCTGCAGGGTGGAGCCTACGAGGGAGTAGGTGTTGATGCTCGTCAGGCGCTGCTTGGACCAGAACGACGGAGCGCCTTGCAGGCATTCGGTTCCGGAGGTGCAGTTCAGGTCGACAGGCGTGTCAGGCCAGCTGGTGGCATGCGCCTTGTCGAAGGTGCAGTCCGTCGCGGTGCAGCGGTTGCCGGTGGTGAAGGTGACGCGGCCGGCGGGGTTGGTGGTGGTGTAGACGGCACCGGCGCGCAGGCCGTAGTCGATGCGGTTGAGGTAGCCGCCGCGAGTGTAGGACTTGGGGTCGTCGATCTTGCTGTTCTGCGCGTAGTAGCCCTGTTCCTTGGTGTAGTAGAGGGCCATGGCGTTGCCGTGCGGGTCGACGACGTAGTCGAGGCTCCAGCGCCAGCCCTGCTGCTCGGCGGAGGAGGCGTAGTCGTCTGCGTGGCCCTGTTCGCCCGTGTGGTTGCCGTAGACGGGGACGGTGAAGACGGAGTTGGTTTCGGTTTCTCCCGTAGCCCAGCCCGGGAGGCGGTTCTTGCCGAACCAGTACTGGGTCCCGTCGGTGGTGGTCACCTTCCAGTACTCGGAGTCTTCGTCACCCGAGTTGTTCGGCTCGCTGTCGTAGACGCGTTCGATGCGGGAGCCGTCGTCACCTTCAAGCTTCCAGGTGCTCTTGGCAGCGTCCCAGACAAGCTCGTTGGAAGAGCCGTTGAGGGAGAGGGTGGCGTTCTCCGACTTCCAGCACAGGTCACCGGTGTTGGCGGTGTTGTTGCCGCCCTGCTTGTCGTTCTCGCAGGAGGC
This sequence comes from Streptomyces nymphaeiformis, assembly GCF_014203895.1. Taxonomy (GTDB): domain Bacteria; phylum Actinomycetota; class Actinomycetes; order Streptomycetales; family Streptomycetaceae; genus Streptomyces; species Streptomyces nymphaeiformis. The sequence continues at coordinate 233,550 of NZ_JACHJY010000009.1, forward strand.
GTAGCGGCGCTCGATGAAGCCGGGCGAGTACTCCCAACCCTCACCGATCCAGGATGGCTGGTTGTTCGTCGATGCAGTGCGTCCGTCGATCGCGGAGGAGTTGTAGGACAGGGCGATCTTCGGGACGAGGCCGCCCGGTGCGGTGGGGACGTCGATCGGCACACTCCAGCCGAAGCCACCCGAGTTCCCCTCGGCCGACCAAGAGCCGGAGGCGCTAAGTGAGGTCGCCTTGAAGGAGCCCTCACTGCCGCTGGCGCCAGCAGTGGCGGCCAGGACCGTGGCACCTGAGGTGCTCATCGCGAGCGAGGACAGCGTGGCCGACGTCTTGGCCGCTGCGCCGGTCGCAGGCACCTGAGGGGTTGCGGAACCCGCCGTCGTCAGCGTGGCGCTCAGGGTGTGGTTCTTGGTGTCGTTCTCGGTAGCCAGCGGTGTCTGCTTGCGGCACTCCGGCTTCTCGGGCGTCGTCAGAGCGCACGCCGGGAGCGTCACGAGACGCAGACGGGAGGACCATCCCGCCGCGTACGCGCCACGGATAGCCGTGTAGTCGATCTCGACGTCGAGCCGGTTCGAAGAGGCGCTTGCCGAATCGGTGTCGCGCAGCGACATCAGCAGGCCGTCGACGCCCGCCTTCTGGGCGGTGGCGCGGTCCTTGACCGCGAGCTCCAGCCGGTCGGAGCCGGCGCTGGTCTTCTTCGCGTGCGAGGCAGCGCGGCCGAGGCGGACCGGCACTCCCCCGACCGTGACGCGGTTCTGTACGCCGGCATCAACGGTGAGCTGTTGCGTGGCGGCAGCGGGCCAGGTGACTGGTGGTGCTTGCCAGGGCGGGTCCGCTTTGGGTCTTCTCTTCAGCCCTGTGGGGATGTAGTCGGTGCCGTTGACGGACTTGGTCTTCGGCACAGCCGGAGGCCTTGGAGCTTCGGCCTGTACAGCCCATGCAGGTGCGGAAAGCAGGGAAACACTCAGGGCTGCAGAAAGAACTCCCGCAATCCCGGTTCTCGCTTGCCTCGCCGCTCGCCTTTCCAGGCGCCCATAAATAGGCATGGCAAAGCCATGGCGGAACAACATTGAAATACCCACCCCGATAGAGAACATGAAAGTTCGATGATCTCTCGCATCCAACACCGCAGTATGCACACTTGGCAAGCACAAATGCGAAGCCAGATTCCGAATAAGCGGCCGCCGCCGCCCAACCCCCCGACGACCCCCTGCAAGCGTGACCAACCGTCTAACCAGGCCTTTTGTGTTCCATCAAGGGACAAAAGGCGCTTATTTCCAGGCAGGCGAGATCCGGACGCATTGATTCCGCTTGTGGCGTTCTCTTCACACAAGAAACTTGCTTCGAGTCAGGCGAAAGAGGCGCCCGGTGCACTGTGGCGTCTGCGCGCGGGATAGAGTCCGGCGCCAGGAGAGACAGGATTTGCTTTCTTGCCCGCAAAGAGAGCCGTGCCCTCCGGAAAGGCATCACAGAACATGAGCACCACCAGATCCAGACGCGGCCGCAGGTCAATCGCTCTGGCAATAGCCGCCTCGATGGCGTGGCCCGTCTCGGCGGCCGTGGCCCTGCCCGAGACCTCCACGACCGTGAACACCGCGGGTGAAACTGCGGGCGAGACCACGGCGCCGGAAGCCGAGTTCGAGAAGACGGCCTTCGCTACGGCCGCTCGGACGGGTCAGCGTGTGGAGATCATCGACCGTCGCGAGGAGACGGCCGAGTTCTTCGCCAACCCCGACGGCAGCACTACCCGCCGCTCCTACGCCACTCCGAAGTGGACACGGTTCGATGGCCATTGGCGTCAGACCGATACGAAGCTCATCAAGAAGTCCGACGGATCGATCGCACCGACTGCCCCGGCCTTCTCCATCGCCTTCTCAGGCGGCGGCTCCCAGCCGCTGGCCACGATGGTCAAGCACGGCAAGAAGCTCGCCCTGTCCTGGCCAGGCCCTCTGCCCGAGCCGGTCATCAACGGCGACACCGTGACGTACCGCTCCGTGCTTCCCGGCGTGGATCTGAAGCTCATGGCCGAAGTCGACGGCTTCGCCCAGCACTTGGTCGTCAACACCCCCGAAGCCGCAGCCAATCCAGCCCTGCGCAGCATCGAACTCGGCCTCCAGACTGACGGAGTCACCCTCACCGAGACCGCCGACCACAAGCTCCTGGCCAAGGATGAAGCCGGCGAGACCGTCTTCAGTGCACCGGCGCCCAAGATGTGGGAGCAGCCGGCGGCTGCACCCGAGGAGCAGCAGCCAGCCGCGGCTGGGATGTCGGCGATGATGGCTTCTGCCGAGGCTTCGGAGTCCGAGACCCCCAGCAGCGCCCCTGTCTCCGCGGACGTGAGTGGCAACACTCTCACGCTGGCTCCGGACCCTGGCCTTCTCGCCACGGCGGACCAGTTCCCGCTGATCATCGATCCGCGCTTCAGCGGTGGGTCCCGTGAGAAGTGGGCGGTGGTGTACTCGGCGACGCCGAGCGCCGCCTACCCCAACGGCACCGGCTGGAACTCCTCCACGCCCGCCGATGAGCCGCGGGTCGGCTTCAACGGGACCGGCGACACCCGCTCGTTCTTTGCCATGGACACCAACGGCCTGCAGGGCGCCACCATCACCGGCGCCAGGTTCGCTGTCATCGAGACCCACACGTGGTCCTGCACCCCTAGCGTCGCCGGGCCGACGGAGCTGTGGTCCGCAAAGGACATCACCACCACCCCGACCTGGAACTCCCAGGGAAGCTACTGGGGCAGCAAGCTGGACTCCGGCTCCTTCGCCGGCGGCAACGACACCTACTGCCCCGGCGACCTCGGCCACGACTTCAGCAGTGCCGCGCTGACCACCTACGTGCAGCAGGCGGCCAACAACAGCTGGGACCCCCTCGCCTTCGGGCTGCGTGTCCCGGACAGCTACCTCGGTGACGTGAACAGCTTCAAGCGTTTCCGCAACAACCCGGTCCTCGAGGTCGACTACAACTTCAAGCCCACCGTGGACGCCTCGGCCGCATACGAGGGCTCCTGGGTTCCCTCGGGTGACGGCAACAAGCCCGTGCCCTGTGGCACTGCCATCGGCAACAGTGGCATCGCCCTCACCGCCAAGGTCACCGACCGCGACGGCGGCCAGGTCAAGGCCGTCTTCGTCGTCAAGAACTCCAACGGTACGGTGATCTCCTTCTCGCCGAACGTGAACTATCAATGGGTGACGAGTGGCAAGCAGGCGTCTGCGACCATGCCCTCCAAGAACCTTGTCAACGGCACGTACACGTGGAGTGTGTACGCGGTCGACGGCGAAGGTCCTGACAGCGCCCCGACCGCTACTTGTTCCTTCACGGTCGATTCTTACTTCCCCAAGATCCCGGTAGCCGTCCTCAACACCGACGGCAGTGCCGCCGACGAAGACGGCACTACCAAGAACCTCGACGGCAGCACTCGGCCCAGGGACCTGTACCCGGCCCGCAAGCCGGTCACGCTCCGCCTCACCCACCCCACAGCCGACGTGGTCGGCTACTGCTGGTCCGACCACTACGTCTCGGTCGACAACGGGCGTTGCTCCAACGGTACGTGGGTGAACGCCGGCACGGACGCGAACAACACCGCCACCATCACCTTCACCCCCGCGACCTACCCGTACAGCACCCTCTACGCCGTGGCTTACGACGCCGCCGACAACCACTCCCCTGTCGACGGTGGTTACGAGGAGAAGCAGCTCTCCACCACCAAGTCCGAGATGGTCTACGAGCCCGGCATCAACCCCACCACGCTGGGCGCCTACCCCCACGACCGCCGTGGAGACCTCAACGGAGACGGATACGCCGACTTCGTCGCCACCGACACCGACGGCAAACTGTCCCTCTACGCGGGCAACGGAACCCTCGGAACCCCGGCGGCAGGAAAGATCGTCGGCACCGGCGGCTGGAGCGGATCGCTCATCGCCCACGGCGGTGACCTCCAGAGCCTCATCAATTCCAACGAGGGCCCAGACGGCTACGAGGACTTTGTCGTCCGTCTCCTCCTGAAGGATGATGACGGCAAGTACAGGTACCACCTCTTTGTGTACCCGGGCAACGGAATGGGCTCCCCCTGGGTCTACGCCCGCCAGGAGATCGCCCACTCGACTCAAGATGACTGGCTCGGCCTGCGCCAGATCGTGCTGCCCGGCAACATCGACGGCAAGCCCGGAAACGACCTCATCACCGTCGAATGCCTCTGGGACGACTCCGACAAGCGCACGAACTGCGTCAACGCCGAGCTCCTGCTCTACAGCGGCAAAGCCGCCGCCGATGGCTCTCAGGACCAGACCGGGCCCTTCAGCGCAGAGCCGACCACTCTCGGCACCGGTGGGTGGAGAGACTTCACCAACCTTGCCGTAGATGACATCAACGGCGACGGTGTCGGCGACCTCGTCGGCCGCGAGCCCGCCACCGGCAAGCTGTGGCTCTACCCGGGCAAGCTCACCGGCACCTGCCCCGGCTGCACTCTCTCCTTCCCCTTCGCGGACAGGAAGGAATACGGCAGCGGCGGCTGGACCCAGCGCCCCTACCTCACCTCACCGGGCAACATCCAGGGAACCGTCAATGATGCCGAGTTCCTGTACAAGGAACCTGACGCCGGCCCAGACTCACCGGGCACGCTATACAAATTCAAGCAGTTCACACCCACTGTCGGCCAAGAGCAGGGCGACATCTGGGCCACAACACCCGCCGACCCCGACACTCCCGTCGAGTACATCGACGGGTCGGGCAACTTGACCAGCAGGCTCTGCCCGACCGGCTGCCTGCTCACCTACCCCGGCGGTTCCACGTGGCACGGAACACCTCGCCTTGCCGGCACCGCCGGCTGGGCCACCGTCATCACCGGCATCTTCTAGCCGACTGCTGATCAACCAGCAGCCCTGTCAAGGCGGGCCGCTCCCGAAGGGGACGGCTCGCCCTGCCTCTGTGGCCGGCCCGTCATTCCAGCTGTCGGCACAGGGGTCTTGCGCTGCAAGAATCCTCTTCCTCACATCACCACACACAGAAGGATCCATGAACCAAGCAGCACGCCGTATAGCAGCCTTCAGCGCCGCCACCGGTCTCCTCACCGTGGCGACACTCGCAAACTCCGGCACAGCCATAGCCGAGGACAACGTCCTGAGACTGTCCGCGCACGACCAGGTCGCGGCTCCCGGTACCGCGCCCCGCCTCTCGCCTCAGGTGGAGTCCGGCACCCCCGGCGGCAAGACCGTGATCGCCTTCTCCACCAAGCCGCTGACCGGACCGGCCGGTGACGGAGCGGGAGTCCCGAAGGGATTCACCACGCAGGCCAACGACTGCACGGAGGTCGCCGGTCTCGTCGCCGTGTACGTGTGCGGACCCTCCGGCCTGCGCCCCGGCTTCGTCGTACCCAAGGACACGCCGGACACCGCGGTCCACTGGGGCTTCGCCTATGTTCCCGTGGGCGGCGACCTGGCAGCCGGCATCGAGACCGCCCGCACCGCCGGCGCGACACCGGCCGACGCCACCCACGGCAGCGCGAAGGTGGTCGTCAAGACCGCCGCGTCCGCCGCCCTGAACACCATGGCCTTCGACCTGCCTGACGTCCCCTCCGGCGGAACGGTGCGCCAGCAGCTCCGGGTCCACGCCAACGACGCCGGAAACCTGACCCTCCGGTTCCGACCGGCCGACGGGTACCTCTGGCGCCAGCCGGGCGACATCCACATCGGCGGGCTCACCACAGAGGCCGGAGCCACCTGCACCCAGCCCTCCACCACGCTCCTGAGCTCTTCGGTGAACTTCGACTGCCGCCTCGAGCCCGGCGACCACACCATCGGCTACGAACTCACCACGCTCGCAGGCACGTACATGGCGAAACTCGAGGCCCTCACCAGGTACGACATCTACGACTTCCGCACCCAGTACTCCGACGTCCGCCAGACAAGCGCCCCCTTCACCGCGCTGGGCAAGCCCGTCCTTCCCCGCCACGGCCTCCTGGCCCGCGACACCACCGGAACCCTGTTCCAGTACCACGGCACCGGCAAGGCGGCCTCGGTGCTCGCGTCCCGAGATCAGGTCGGTACCGGCTGGCAGACGTACAACACGCTCACAGAACTCTCCCCACTGACGGAGTTCCCCGTCCACTACGGCTACGTCAAGCCGTCGGCCGCCACCCGGGGACACGGCGACCTCGTCGCCCGCGACGCTTCCGGCACCCTCTGGTACTACGACCGCCAGGACGACTACAACGGCCCCTTCGCGCCCCGCGTCCAGGTCGGCGGTGGCTGGGGCGTCTACGACCGGATCGCCGGTGCCGGGGACCTCGACCGGGACGGGTACGTGGACCTGCTCGCGCGGGACAAGGCCGGGGTGCTGTGGCTGTACGAGGGCACCGGCAACTTCACCGGGGCGCGGTTCAAGACGCGGGTGCGGGTCGGCGGTGGCTGGGGTGTGTACGACCAGCTCGCCGGTGGCGCCGATGTGACCGGTGACGGGCGGGCCGATCTGCTGGCGCGGGACAAGGCCGGGGTGTTGTGGCTGTACCGGGGTACGGGCAGCGGCACGGCTCCGTATGCCGCGCGGGTGCGGGTCGGTGGCGGCTGGGGTGTGTACGACCAGCTCGTCGTCGCCGGGGACCTCACCGACGACGGCAGGGCGGACGCGGTGGCCCGCGACAGGGCCGGGGTCCTGTGGCTGTACCCGGGCACCGGCAACGCGGCCGCGCCGTTCGCCACGCGGACCAGGATCGGCGGCGGCTGGAACACGTATGGCCACATCTTCTAAGGGACTTCACGCCCAGAGCGAGTCACGACCGCTCTGGGGCTCACCTCGAAGACACCCCGCGAATGTTTCAGAGGGCGGTTTGTAGGCCTTTGATGAGTCCTGTCGTCGCCTGATGGTGTGGGTACGACCGGAATCCACCTATCCTCAGGCGCTGACCTGCTAGCGCGATGAAGCGGGTGAACGCGAGCCGCTGTGGGCCTTCGCAGCGACATCGACCTCGCCTCACTCGCCACCGCGGCCGACTCTCTGACCGGTGAGGACACCGTCTACGGCACCGCCGGATGGTCGGCAGCCCCAGATGCCCTTCATCACCGGAACCCCCAACGTCGACCACGACACCGACAGCACGCCCGACATCTGTGCCATGGCAGTTGACGGAACCCTTCTGCTTCTAGAGGGGACGATCCGAACCACGGTCGTCTCCCCTTCCCCTCCACTTCAGCACCGGTCGTGCCCCCCTCGCAAGACAAGCAAGGCTGCATCACCTGGACATGGGGCTCCTCTGGGACTTTCCTGGGACTTCCGATCGCATCAGCTGGCACTAATCTGAAAGATAGGAAAGGGCATCTGCCCAGCTCAGCAGCCCTTTGCAATCAATCAGTGCAGGTCGCAGCGCCATCGAGTCTTTTCCGGGACATCTAGGACCCGAGCAGGGCCCCGGTCCGGAGGAATCCGGAAGAGGCCCGCGAACCCCCGCGCCCGGCGCGGGGGTTCTGTCTACGATCCCGGCGTGGACTCGTACGCGTATGCACCGCCGCCGCCTCCGTCGCCGCCCCGAGGAGCCGATCGGCGGTGGTGGCAGCATCCGGGGCTCGTCGTCGTCGCGCTGGTCGTGCTGCCGCCCGTCGGGATCGGGCTCGCGTGGCTGAGTCCCTGGGACCGGAAGCGGAAGATCCTCGCCAGTGTGCTCGCGGCCGTGTGGTTCGCGCTGCCCTTCCTCAGGGGGGATCCGCCGGAGGAGGGGAAGGCGGGGCGGGGCGATGCCCGGCCGCCCGCGGCTTCCGTCAGTGCCTCCGCCTCCGCCACGCCCTCGCCCGCCGGGCCTCCCGCGCTCGTCGGGAAGGGGCTCAAGGAGGCGCAGGAGGTCGCCTCCGCCGCCGGGTACTCCGTCGTGTCGCACGATGCCTCCGAGCAGGACGCCCGGCAGTGGGACGCGGGTGAGTGGGCCGTGTGCTTCCAGACCTCGGCGGGGCAGCGGGACGGTGGCCGGCCCGTGCTGGATCTCGGTGTGGTGCGGGACGGGGCGCCTTGCCCCGCCGCCGACGGGGAGAAGATCCCCTGGCCCGCGATGCCCTCCGTCACCGGAGTGACCCTCGCTCGGGCCGGTGAGCTGCTGAAGCCCGTCGGGGTCAAGAAGGTCGACGTGGAGAGCGCGTACTCCGATGTGGCGCTGCCCGGCGACGACGGCCCGTGGAAGGTCTGCTTCCAGGACCCCGCTCCGGGCGGGGAGATCGAGAATCCGCAGTACGCGACCGTCTATCTGAAGGTCGCTCCGCCCGGTGCCGCCTGTCCCGAGCGGCCGTACGCCCCGTTGCATCCCGAGCCGGCGACGACCGCTCCCGAGCGCACGCCGGGTTCCGGCGGGGGCGGCGTCTACTTCGCCGACTGCGACGCGGCCCGGGCGGCCGGGGCCGCGCCCCTCCGGCGCGGCGAGCCCGGCTACCGCTCCGGGCTCGACCGCGACCGCGACGGGATCGCCTGCGACACGTAGGCAGGAGGCTCAGCCGGCCCCGGGCATCACGCCGCCGCCCTTGAGGCGTTCGAGGTCGGACTCGCGGACCTGGATCACGAACAGGGCGACCAGGGCCCCGACGACGGCGAAGATCGCCGCCGTCACGAATCCCGCGGAGACGCCGGAGGCCAGGACCTGGTCGCCCCAGGGGGGCGGGAGCTGGCCCGTCTTGGCGAACTGGGCCTTCTCCAGCGGGCCGGCCTGCGAGAGGAAGGCGGGGACCTGCGTGTCCGCCTCGTTGCGGCTGGCCGTGCCGAAGACGGTCACCAGGATCGAGAGGCCGAGCGAACCGCCCACCTGCTGCATGGCGTTGAGCAGGCCGGAAGCGGCGCCGGACTCCTGCTGCGGGACGTTCGACAGCGCCATGATGGTCAGCGAGACGAACATCAGGCCCATGCCGAGGCCGAAGATGAGGATCGGTCCCAGGATGCTGCCGAGATAGGTGGAGTCCACGTCGGTGAGCGTCAGCCAGGACAGGCCGACCGCGGTGAGCAGCGAGCCCGTCACCATGAAGGGTTTCGGACCGAACCTGGGCAGCAGGTTGGACGTGAAGCCCGCTCCGACCGCGATGATCGCGCTCACCGGCAGGAACGCGAGACCCGTCGTCAACGGGCTGAATCCCAGCACCTGCTGCACGAACAGGGTGAGGAAGAAGAACATCCCGAAGATGGCCGCCGCCAGGCAGAGCATGATGACGTAGGTGCCCGAGCGGTTGCGGTCGGCGAACATGTGCAGCGGTGTGATGGGCTGCTGGGAGCGCCGCTCGATCAGGATGAACGTGGCCAGGAGGATGATCGCGGCCACGAACGAGCCGATCGTGTAGGGATCGGACCAGCCCTCCTGCGCGGCCCGGATGAATCCGTACACCAGCGCCACCATGCCGAGCGTCGCCGTCACCGCGCCGGCGAGGTCGAAGTGGCCGGGGTGCCGCTCGGACTCCTTGACGTGACGCGGGGTGAGGACCGCGATCACGATGGCGATCGGCACGTTCACGAAGAAGATCCAGCGCCAGTCGAGCCACTGGACGAGCATGCCTCCGGCCACCAGGCCGATCGCGCCGCCGCCGGCCGAGACGCCGGCGAAGACGCCGAAGGCCCGGTTGCGTTCCGGGCCTTCGTCGAACGTGGTGGTGATGAGGGAGAGCGAGGTCGGCGAGGCGATCGCGCCGCCGACGCCCTGGAGCGAACGGGCCGCGAGGAGTTGCCACTCGCTCTGCGCGAGTCCGCAGAGCAGGGAGGCGAGTCCGAAGAGCAGCACGCCGGCCATGAACACGCGCCGTCGGCCCAGGATGTCGCCGGTGCGCCCGCCGAGGAGCAGCAGGCCGCCGAAGGTGAGGGTGTAGGCGTTGACGACCCAGGACAGGCTGGTCGTGGAGAAGTCCAGCGCGCTCTGGATGTGCGGGAGCGCGATGTTCACGATCGTGATGTCGAGGACGACCATCAGCTGACAGGAGGCGATCACGAACAGGGCGATGCCCTTGCCGTCACCGCCCTTCTTCGGGGCGACGGTCTGTGCCGGTGTCGTCGGCTTGGGTGTACTCATTGGGCGCCTCGGGCCTCGCCTGGTGAGTGAGCCGTGGGCCGGTCAGTCCACCTTTCGACACTAAGCCCGGCCCGGGCGGTCGACCAGTTGATCAAGCGTGCGCGGGTTCCTCCAGGACCGCGAAGCCGTCGAGTTCCACCAGGGCCTGCTCGTCCCAGAGGCGTACGACTCCGATGACGGCCATCGCCGGGTAGTCACGGCCCGCCAACCGGCGCCAGATGCGGCCCAGTTCGTGTGCCTGCTCGCGGTAGCCGGGGACGTCCGTGGTGTAGACGGTGACGCGGGCGAGGTCGGCGGGGGTGCCGCCGGCGTGCCGCAGGGCGGTGAGCAGATTGCCGAGGGCGGTGGCGAACTGCTCGGTGAGGTCCTCCCCCACGACCTTGCCCTCGGTGTCGAGCGCGGTCTGTCCGGCGAGGAAGACGAGCCGGGTGCCGGTGGCGGTGACGGCGTGCGAGAAGCCGGTGGGCGGGGAGAGTTCGGCGGGGTTGTGGCGGTGCAGGCTCATGGGGTCGGCTCCTCGGTCTTCGGCTCCTCGATGGACGTCGCGGTCGGCACCTTCGCGTACAGCTCCTTCGCGATGATCGTGCGCTGCACCTCCGTCGCGCCCTCGTAGATCCGGGGCGCGCGGACCTCCCGGTAGAGGTGCTCCAGGAGGTGGCCGCGCTGGAGGGCGAGGGCGCCGTGCAGCTGGACGGCGGCGTCGACGACGTACTGGGCGGTCTCGGTGGCGAGGAGCTTGGCCATGGCCGAGCGCCGGGGGACGTCCGGGTCGCCCTCGTCGTACGCGACGGCCGCCGCGTACACGAGGAGGCGGGCGGCCTCGGTGCGGGTGGCCATCTCGGCGACGCGGTGCGAGACGGCCTGGAGGTCGGCGAGGACGCCCCCGAAGGCGGGGCGGGCGGCGGTGTGGGCGAGGGCCGCGTCGAGGGCGGCCTGCGCCATCCCGACGGCGAAGGCGCCGACGCTGGGGCGGAAGAGGTTGAGGGTGTTCATGGCGACGCGGAAGCCCTTGTCCGGTGCGCCGAGGAGGTCCTCGGGGCCGACGGGGACGCCGTCGAAGGTGAGGGTGCCGAGGGCGTGCGGGGCGAGCATGTCGAGCGGCTCGCCGCCGAGGCCCGGGCGGTCGGCGGGGACGAGGAAGGCGGTGACACCGCGGGCCCCCGCACCCCGGGTGGTGCGGGCGAAGACGGTGGCGAAGTCGGCCTCGGGGGCGTTGGAGATCCAGCGTTTCTCGCCGTGCAGCCGCCAGCCGCCGCGCCCGTCGGGGACGGCGTCGAGGGCGAGGGCGGCGGCGTCGGAGCCGGCGTCCGGCTCCGAGAGGGCGAAGGCGGCGACGGCGCGTCCTGCGGTGGCCTCGGGGAGCCAGCGGGCGCGCTGGGCGGGCGTGCCGAAGGCGGCGACGGGGTGGGTGCCGAGGCCCTGGAGGGCGAGGGCGGTCTCGGCCTCGGTGCAGGTCCGGGCGAGGGATTCGCGCAGGAGGCAGAGTTCGAGGGCGCCGGCCTCGAAGAGGCGGGCGAGCAGGCCGAGCTCGCCGAGGGCGGCGACGAGGGGGCGGTTCACCCGGCCGGGTTCGCCCTGGTCGGCGAGGGGCTTCAGGCGTTCGGCGGCGAGCGCGCTGAGCTCCGCACACCAGGTGGTCTGTGCCGGATCGAGCGAGAATGCGGGCATGTGGGCCCTCCCTGACGCCCTCCGGCGCCCGTGTGGCGGCGCCGTGCGGCGCCGTCGTCCGTGCACCGTCCGGCGCCGTGGTCCTGACGCCGCCCGGCGCTCTCCTCCGGGCTCCCTCCGGGGGCCCGGTCCCGACTCCTTCCCGCGCCTTCGCCCAGGCGCCCTCCGGTGCCTTCGTCCCGACTCCCTTCGACGCCCTGCTCCGGGCGCCCTCCGGTGCCTTCGTCCCGACGCCGTCCGACGCCCCGCTCCGGGCGGCGTCCGGCGCCCTGACCCCGGCGTCGCCCGACGCCCTGGGCCGAGCGCCGTTCGACGCCCTGCTCCGGGCGGCGTCCGGCGCTTTCGTCCCCGCGCCTCGCGGCACCTCTGTCGCGAACCGTTGACTGTCGTCACCAACACGATACGCTCGTGGAGCGATGGACGACCCCACCACGACAGGGGGACGGACTCATGGAGCTGACACCTACGGCCCACCTCGACACGTTCGCCCGGGACCGGCTGCCCCCGCCCGGCCACTGGCCCCGGCTCGTCTTCGACCTTCCCGAGCTCCTCTACCCCGACCGGCTCAACTGCGGCACGGAGCTCCTCGACCGCACGGTGGAGCGGTTCGGCGCCGACCGTCCCGCGTTCCTCGACGGCGAGGGCGGGGTCTGGAGCTACGGGGAGCTCCGCGAACGGGTGAACCGCATCGCGCACGTCCTCACCACCGACCTGCGGGTGCTGCCCGGCAACCGGGTCCTCCTGCGCGGCCCCACCACCCCCTGGCTCGCCGCCTGCTGGCTCGCCGTGATGAAGGCCGGCGGGGTCGCCGTCACCGTCCTGGCCCAGCAGCGCGCCCCCGAACTGGCCGTGATGGCCGAAGCGGCCCAGTGCACCCACGCGCTCTGCGACGACCGCGTGCTCGACGAGCTGCTCGCGGCCCGGATACCCGGGCTCCGGGTCACCCCCTTCGGCGGGGACGGCCCGGACGACCTGCTGACCCTCGCCGAACGGCACTCGGAGCCGTACGAGGCGGTGGCGACCGCCGCCGACGACGTGGCCCTGATCGCCTTCACCTCCGGCACGACCGGGCGGCCCAAGGGCTGCGTCCACTTCCACCGGGACGTCCTGGCCGTCGCCGACACCTTCTCCGCGCACGTCCTGCGCCCGCTGCCCGACGACGTCTTCGCCGGTTCGCCGCCGCTCGCCTTCACCTTCGGCCTCGGCGGGCTCGTCGTCTTCCCCCTGCGGGCCGGGGCGAGCGCGGTCCTCCTCGAACAGGCCGGACCCAAGCAGCTCCTCGCGGCGATCGAGCGGCACCGCGTGTCGGTGCTCTTCACCGCCCCCACGGCCTACCGGGTGATGCTCGACGAGCTGACCCTGGGCACCGCTCCGGAGGTCTCCTCGCTGCGCCGCTGCGTCTCGGCCGGCGAGAACCTGCCGGAGGCGACCTGGACGGCCTGGTACGCGCGGACCGGACTCCGCCTGATCAACGGCATCGGGGCGACGGAGCTGCTGCACATCTTCATCTCCGCCGCCGACGGCGACATACGCCCCGGCAGGACCGGCCGCCCGGTGCCCGGCTGGCAGGCCAGGATCGTCGACCGCGACGGCAACGCCGTCCCGGACGGCGAGGAGGGCCTGCTCGCGGTGCGCGGCCCGGTGGGCTGCCGCTATCTGGCCGACCCCCGCCAGGCGGAGTACGTACGGAACGGCTGGAACGTCACGGGCGACACGTACGTCCGCGAACCCGACGGCTGGTTCCGCTACGTCTCACGGGCCGACGACATGATCATCTCCGCCGGCTACAACATCGCCGGACCCCAGGTCGAGGAGGTGCTCCTCGACCACCCCGACGTCGTGGAGACGGCCGTGGTGGGCCGCCCGGACGAGCTGCGCGGCCAGGTCGTCGTGGCCTACACGGTGGTACGGGACGGGGTGCCGCGCGACGCCGGGACCGCCGCCGCCCTGCGGGCCTTCGTCCGCGCCCGCATCGCCCCGTACAAATCTCCCCGGGAGATCGTCTTCCTCGACGCGCTGCCGCGCACGGCGACGGGCAAGCTCCAGCGCTTCCTGCTCCGGAACCCGGCGTGACCGAAGGGCTTTAGAGTGATCACGTGGCCGAGCAGCACACCCCCCGATCCCTGATCGTCTCCTTCTACGGCGCCTACGGCCGTGCGCCCGACGAGTCGCCGGTGCCGGTGGCGGCGCTCATCAGGCTGCTCGGCGTGCTCGGCGTCGACGCGCCCTCGGTGCGTTCCTCGGTGTCGCGGCTGAAGCGGCGCGGGCTGCTGCTGCCCGGCCGGACGGCGGGCGGTGCCGCCGGGTACGCCCTCTCGGAGGACGCCCGGCGGCTCCTGGACGACGGCGACCGCCGGATCTACGCCCGTACGGAGCCGAAGCTGTCCGAGGGCTGGGTCCTCGCCGTCTTCTCCGTGCCCGAGGCCGAGCGGCACAAGCGGCACCTGCTGCGCTCCCGGCTCGCCCGCCTCGGCTTCGGCTCGGCCGCCCCGGGCGTTTGGATCGCGCCCGCCCGGCTCTACGAGGAGACCCGGAACGCCCTGGAGCGCCTGGAGCTCTCCCCGTACGTGGACCTCTTCCGCGGCGACCACCTGGGGTACGCGGCGACCGCCGAGGCGGTGGCCCGCTGGTGGGACCTGCCGGCAATCGCCGGGCTCCACGAGGAGTTCCTGGCGGCCCACGAGCCGGTCCTGCGGGCCTGGCGGTCGGCCCCGGCGGATGCCGAGGACGCCTACCGGGACTACCTCCTCGCCCTGGACTCCTGGCGCCGGCTGCCGTACGCGGACCCGGTGCTCCCGGCGGAGCTCCTGCCGGACGACTGGCCGGGCCGCCGCTCGGCGGAGGTCTTCACGGCCCTGCACGAACTGCTGCGGGACCGGGGCGCGGAGTACGTCGGCCCGTTCCTCTCGGGGGAGTAGCTACTTCCGTACGGCCAGGGCACGCAGCAGGCAGGCGAGCCCGGCCGTGCCGAGGACCGCGCGGACCAGGTTCCACGCCACCCACGGGGTCTCGAAGGCGGCGCGGGCGGCGGCGGGGTCCTTCGTCGCCGCGAGGGCGTCGTTGAGCGGGACGTTCGCCGCCGAGGTGACGACCAGGACCGCCAGGCCGAGGACGAACCCGGCGAGCGTCCAGATCCGGGCCCGGCCGGCGCGGTGCTGCCAGGCCGCGACCGCCGTGAGGACCGGCACCCCGAAGAACGGGGTGAAGAACACCGGGTTCTGGATCACGTCGTTGATGTTCCGCATCACCTCCACGTAGACCCGGTCGTCGCTGCGCGCCAGCGCCGGCATCACCGAGCAGACGTACGCGAACCACACCCCCGCGACCAGTCCGGTCGCCACCGTCGCCGCGCCGAGGACCGCCCCGGCACCCTTCCCGCCCCTGTTTTCCGTCATGCCCTCATTCAAGGGCGGGGGCGGTGCGCGGACCATGGCCTCGCGTCGCACCCGCATGCGCGAGCGTCCAGCGCCGTCAGTCCCGGCGGCCGGTCGGCGGGCGGCGGCTGCCCGCGCGGTACGGGGCGGGCCAGGGGGCGGCCGGGCCCTGGTACTCCTGCTCGGCCGCCGCGTGCAGGGTCCAGTGCGGGTCGTAGAGGTGGGGTCGGGCGAGGGCGCAGAGGTCGGCGCGGCCCGCGAGGAGCAGGGAGTTGACGTCGTCCCAGGAGGAGATCGCGCCGACCGCGATCACCGGGACGCCGAGCTCGTTGCGGATGCGGTCGGCGTAGGGCGTCTGGTACGAGCGGCCGAAGGCGGGCTCCTCCTCGGGGACGACCTGGCCGGTGGAGACGTCGATGGCGTCGGCGCCGTAGTCCGCGAAGGCGCGGGCGATCGCGACGGCATCGGCGGCGGTCGTGCCGCCCTCGGCCCAGTCGGTGGCGGAGATGCGGACGGTCATGGGCCGGTCGGCCGGCCAGGCCTCCCGTACCGCGTCGAAGACCTCCAGGGGGTAGCGCAGCCGGGCGGTGAGGTCGCCGCCGTAGGCGTCGGTGCGGTGGTTGGTGAGCGGGGAGAGGAAGGAGGAGAGGAGGTAGCCGTGGGCGCAGTGCAGTTCGAGCAGGTCGAAGCCGCTGCGGGCGGCGCGGTGGGCGGCGGCGGTGAACTGCTCGCGTACGGCGGTCAGTCCGGCGCGGTCGAGGGCGGCCGGGGTCTGGTTGACGCCCGCCCGGTACGGGAGGGGCGAGGCGGCGACGAGGGGCCAGTTCCCGTCGGGGAGGGGCTGGTCGATGCCCTCCCACATGCGGCGGGTGGAGCCCTTGCGGCCGGAGTGGCCGAGCTGGACGCCGAGCGCGGTGCCGGGCGACTGCGTATGGACGAAGTCGGCTATGCGGGACCAGGCCTCGGCCTGCCCGTCCGTCCAGAGGCCGGCGCAGCCCGGGGTGATGCGGCCCTCGGGGCTCACGCAGACCATCTCGGTCATGACGAGTCCGGCGCCGCCGAGGGCCCTGGAGCCGAGGTGGACGAGGTGGAAGTCGCCGGGGACGCCGTCCTCGGCGACGTACAGGTCCATGGGTGAGACGACGACCCTGTTGCGGAGGGTCAGTCCGCGCAGCCGGAACGGGGTGAACATCGGCGGGGTGCCGGGCGGGCAGCCGAAGTCCGCCTCGACGGCGGCGGTGAACGCCGGGTCGCGCAGGCGCAGGTTGGCGTGGGTGACGCGGCGGCTGCGGGTGAGCAGGTCGAAGGCGAAGCGGCGGGGCGGCCGGTCGACGTGCCCGGCGAGCTCCTCGAACCAGCGCAGGCTGGCGCCGGCCGCGCGCTGGGTGGACTCGACGACGGGACGGCGCTCCGTCTCGTACGCGGTGAGGGCCTCGTCGAGGTCCGGGTGGGCGGCGACGGCGGCGGCGAGGGCGACGGCGTCCTCGACGGCCAGTTTGGTGCCGGAGCCGATGGAGAAGTGCGCGGTGTGGGCGGCGTCGCCGATGAGCACGGTGTTGCCGTGCGACCAGCGGGCGTTGGCGACGGTACGGAAGGCGGTCCAGGTGGAGTTGTTCGCGCGGAGCTCCCGGCCGCCGAGCGCCTCGGCGAAGATCTTGGCGCAGCGGGCGGTGGACTCGGCCTCGTCGAGCTCGTGGAAGCCGGCGGCCCGCCAGACCTCCTCGCGCATCTCGACGATGACCGTGGAGGAGTCGGTGGAGTACGGGTAGGCGTGGAGCTGCATCACGCCGTACTCGGTCTCGGCGATCTCGAAGCGGAAGGCCTCGAAGGGGAAGTCGGCGGCGAGCCAGATGTAGCGGCAGCGGTGGGTGGTGATCCGGGGGCGGAAGTGCGCGGCGTGGGTCTCGCGGGTGTGGCTGTGGACGCCGTCGGCGGCGATCACCAGGTCGTGGCCGCCGGCGAGGACGGCGGCGGGCGGGGCCTCGGTGCGGAACCGGAGCCGTACGCCGAGGTCGGCGCAGCGGGCGTGCAGGAGCTCCAGGAGCCGGCGGCGGCCGAGGGCGGCGAAGCCGTGGCCGGTGGAGGTGGTGCGGTGGCCCCGGTGGACGACGTCGATGTCGTCCCAGCGGACGAGCTCGCGGCGCAGCGCCTCGTACACGACGGGGTCGGCGTCCCGGATCCCGCCGAGGGTCTCGTCGGAGAGGACGACGCCGAACCCGAAGGTGTCGGAGGGCGCGTTCCGCTCCCAGACGGTGATCTCGCGGGCGGGGTCCTGGCGCTTGAGGAGCGCGGCGGCGTAGAGACCGCCGGGACCACCGCCTACGACGGCGATCCGGGCGGGGCGGGGGCCGGGGCCGGAATCGGAGCCGGGATCAGGGGCAGGGGCAGGGGCAGGGGCAGGGGCAGGGGCAGCGGCGTCCTCGGGCTTGGGGCCCGGGGCGGGGGCGCCTCCAGGCTTGAGGTCCGGGGCGGAGACGCGTCCGGGCCTGGGGCCCGGGGCGGGGGCGCCTCCAGGCTTGAGGTCCGGGGCGGCCGCGCGTCCGGGGGCCTGGGCCGGGTCTGCGGGGGCTCCCTGGTCCTGCCCCGGCACCGTCAGCACCCCCGCCACTTCGGGGGGCGTTTCTCGGTGAAGGCCGCGTGGAACTCGGCGTAGTCCTCGCCGTTCATCAGCAGCGCCTGCGTCGCCGCGTCCATTTCGACGGCCGCCGCGAGCGGCATGTCGAGCTCGGCGGTGAGCAGCGCCTTCGTCTGGGCGAGGGCGAGGGCCGGACCGTCCGCGAGGCGGCGGGCGAGGGCGGCCGCCCGCTCCCCCGCCGCGCCCTCCTCGGTGAGCTCGCTGAGGAGGCCGATGCGCTCGGCCTCGGCCGCGTGGACGGGCTCGCCCAGCATGAGCAGGCGGGTGGCGTGGCCGAGTCCGACGACCCGGGGCAGCAGATAGGCGGCGCCCATGTCGCCGCCGGAGAGCCCGACCCGGGTGAAGAGGAACGAGAAGCGGGTGGTGGGGTCGGCGATCCGGAAGTCGGCGGCGAGGGCGAGGACGGCCCCGGCGCCGGCGGCGACGCCGTGGAGCGCGGCGACGACGGGGAAGGGGCATTCGCGGATCGCGCGGACGACCTGGCCGGTCATCCGGTTGAAGTCGAGGAGCCGGGCGGTGTCGAGGGCGAGGGTGGCGCCGATGATCTCGTCGACGTCGCCGCCCGAGCAGAAGCCGCGGCCTTCGCCGCCGAGGACGAGGGCGCGGACGGCGCGCTCGCGGGAGAGCTCGGCGAGGAGGTCGCGCAGGTCGGCGTAGGCGCCGAAGGTGAGCGCATTGAGTTTCGCGGGGCGGGCGAGGGTGACGGTGGCGACGCCCTGGTCGATGTCGAGGCGCAGGTGCTGCCAGTGGGCCGTGCGGGGCGTGGAGCCGGTAAAGGGGCTCATCCGAGGGGCCTCCTTCCTCCGCAGGGAGGGTATCACCCTACTGTGACTGTCGTCACGAGTACGCGATAAGGCCGATAAGGACGGCGTGAATCCGGACCTCCCGAGGTCCCGGACGATCAGTGACCGAAGTCCCTGTCGCGGGGGTGGGGGTGCCCTGGGAAACGGATTTTGCACCTCGTAAGGTTGAAACCAGGACGTCTCGGGTTTCCCCACCCCGCCCCCACCCGCCCACTCGTCCCGCCCCACCTCCCGGTGAAGCGCCCACTCCTCGGTGAAGGGAGCCTGCCGCACATGCCCGAAGCCACCACCGGACCCGCCACCGCGTGGCGCGTCCGCCTGCCCCACACCACCGCCGCCGTGCCGATCGCCCGCGCCCTGGTCCGCAACGCGCTCACCGACCCCGCCCCCGGGGCCGGGGGCCGCCCCGACCGCGACACGGCGGAGCTCCTCACCGCCGAGCTCGTCGCCAACGCCGTCGAGCACACCGCCGGCGCCGGCCCCATCGAGCTGGTCGTCGAGCTGCTCTCGGCGCCCGGCGGCTGCCAGATCGAGGTCCACGACTCCCAGCCCGCCCGCCCCGACGAGCTCGTCTGCCCCGATCTGGAGACCGGGGTCGACCCCTGGCAGGAGAACGGCCGCGGCCTCTTCCTGATCCGGGCACTGAGCAGCGACTGCGGCCACCGCCCGACGGCGCAGGGCAAGGCGGTCTGGTTCACGCTGCCCGGGATACCGGAACAGCGGCGCCGGCGGGCGGGCTGACGGGACGAGACGGCCCCCGCGGGGGCCGTGGGGCCTGCGCGGGGGCCGGGGGAAGCCGTGGGCCCGTGCGGTCTACGCGCCCAGCGTCGCGACCAGGACCGCCTTGATCGTGTGCATCCGGTTCTCGGCCTCGTCGAAGACCACCGAGTGCGCCGACTCGAAGACCTCGTCCGAGACCTCCAGCTCGGTCAGGCCGTGCCGGGCGTGGATGTCACGGCCGACGGCCGTGCCCAGGTCGTGGAAGGCGGGCAGGCAGTGCAGGAACTTGACGTCCGGGTTGCCGGTGGCGCGCAGCACGTCCATCGTCACGGAGTACGGGGACAGCGCGGCGATCCGCTCGTCCCAGACCTCCTTGGGCTCGCCCATGGACACCCAGACGTCGGTGACGACGAAGTCCGCTCCGGCCACGCCCTGCGGCACGTCCTCGGTGAGCGTGATCGTGGCGCCGCTGGCCTCCCCGAGCTTGCGGGCCGCGGCGACGACCTCCTCGGCCGGCCAGTACGCCTCGGGGGCGACGATCCGGACGTCCATGCCGAGCAGGGCGCCGGTGACGAGGTAGGAGTTGCCCATGTTGAAGCGGGCGTCGCCGAGGTACGCGAAGGCGATCCCGTCGATCGGCTTGTCCACGTGCTCGGTCATGGTGAGCACGTCGGCCAGCATCTGGGTGGGGTGCCAGTCGTCGGTGAGGCCGTTGAAGACGGGCACGCCCGCGAAGGCGGCGAGCTCCTCGACCGCGGCCTGGCTGTCGCCCCGGTACTCGATGCCGTCGAACATCCGGCCGAGGACGCGGGCGGTGTCCTTGACCGACTCCTTGTGGCCGATCTGGGAGCCCGAGGGGTCGAGGTAGGTGGTGGAGGCGCCCTGGTCGGCGGCGGCGACCTCGAAGGCGCAGCGGGTGCGGGTCGAGGTCTTCTCGAAGATCAGGGCGATGTTCCTGCCGCGCAGCCGCTGCACCTCGGTGCCCGCCTTCTTGGCGGCCTTGAGCTCGGCGGCGAGCGCGATCAGGCCGCGGAACTCCTCGGCGGTGAAGTCCAGCTCCTTGAGGAAGTGGCGGCCGATGAGGTCTGTGGCCATGGGACGCGCTCCTGTGGGTACGGGTCGGGAGGACGGCGGTCGGGACTCCTGGAAGTGTATACGCACTTCAACATTTCTATACAGCCCCCTCCCCCGCCCCGCCGCTCAGGCGGCGTCCCGCTCCACCGGACAGCTCATGCAGCGCGGACCGCCCCTCCCCCGGCCCAGCTCGCTGCCGGGGATCTCGATCACCTCGATGCCCTGCTTGCGCAGGTGCGTGTTCGTCGTGACGTTCCGCTCGTACGCGACGACCACCCCCGGCTCCACGGCCAGCACGTTGCACCCGTCGTCCCACTGCTCGCGCTCCGCCGCGTGCACGTCCTGGGTCGCCGTGAGCACCCGGATGTCCTGGAGCCCGAGCGCCGCCGCGATGGCGCTGTGCATCTGCTCCGGCGGATGGTCGGTGACCCGCAGCGGCTGTCCCGCGTCGCCCGGCTCGATCGTGTACGAGCGGAGCATGCCGAGACCCGCGTACTGTGTGAACGTGTCCTGGTCGACCATCGTCATCACCGTGTCCAGGTGCATGAACGCCCGCCGCTTCGGCATGTCGAGCGCGACGATCGTGCGCGCCGAACCGGACGCGAACATCCTCCGCGCCAGCATCTCCACCGCCTGCGGCGTGGTCCGCTCGCTCATCCCGATCAGCACGGCGCCGTTGCCGATGACGAGGACGTCGCCGCCCTCGATCGTCGACGGATAGTCCGACTGCCCCTCCGACCAGTGGTGGAAGGAACCCGCCTCCGGGCCCGTGAACAGCGGGTGGTGCTTGTAGATCGCCTCGAAGTGCATCGTCTCGCGCTGCCGGGCCGGCCAGCGCATGGCGTTGATGGACACGCCGTCGTAGATCCAGGCCGAGGTGTCCCGGGTGAAGATGTGGTTCGGCAGCGGACCGAGGAGGAAGTCGTCCAGGTCCATGGCGTGAAAGCGGACCGACGTCGGCTCCCGGTGCGCCGCCAGGAACTCCCGCTTCGTCATCCCGCCGACCAGTGCCTCGACGAGCGCGGCGGAGTCCAGCGAGTCGAAGGCCGCGCGCAGGTGGTCGGCGGCGAGCGGCCCGTACTCCTTCTCGTGGAAGACCCGCTCCAGGACCAGCGCGCGGGCCGTCGGCACCTCCAGGGCCTCGCGCAGCAGGTCCCCGAAGAGGTGCACCTCCACCCCCCGGTCACGCAGCACGTCCGCGAAGCCGTCGTGCTCCTGCCGGGCCCGGCGCACCCACAGCACGTCGTCGAAGAGGAGGGCGTCCTTGTTGGACGGGGTGAGCCGCTTCAGCTCCAGATCGGGCCGGTGCAGGATGACGCGGCGCAGGCGCCCGGTCTCGGAATCGACATGGAATCCCATGCGCCCATCCTGACGGAGCCGGGCTCGCCCGGCCCGCCTTTCGACGTGGGTCACCCGCCTCACTTGGCCAGGACGATCAGGACGATCGCGACCACCAGGCCGCCGATCAGGAGCGCGGCCCGGCGCAGGAAGCGTTGGGTGTAGCCGTTGCCGAGGTCGTCCGGCCGCTCCGGTTCCGGTGGAGGGCTCGGGCGGGGCGCGGTGCGGGGCAGGCCGTACGCCTCCTTCAGGAGCGTCAGCCAGACGGCGTCCGGGAGGCCGGGGCTCTCGCCGTCGACGATCAGCCAGAACGCCTCGCGGGCGGACGGCGCCGGGCTGGTACGGAGCCGCGCGAGCAGCTCCGCGACCGTGCCGACCGGGGCGTCGCCGCCGGCGAGCAGCGGGCGGACGGCCCAGCGGTGCAGCTCGGCGGCGTTCGCCGCGCGCTGCTCCTCGGGGGGCTCGGAGGGGTCGTCGCGGGCGTTCGACGGCGGGACGGCCCACAGCTCCCGGGCGATGGCCACCTCGCAGAGCTCCCGGCGCATCGGATGGCCCCAGGACGGCAGGCGCCGGGCGATCTCCCGGACCAGTTCGGTGACGACGGCGTACGCCTGCGGCCGGCGCAACGCGGCGAGCAGCTCGCGGCTCCCGGCCCGGACGACGAGCTCCCGGGCCTCCTCCACGCTCCGCGCGGTCGGCAGCTTGTGCACGAGCGAGGTCTCGACCTCCCGCCCCTGCTTCCGCCGCCGCACCCCTTTACCGGGCCTGGTCCACTGCGGCCCGACACGGGGCAGATCGGGACGGGGGTGGGCGAGGGCACCGCCGTGGGCCTGCTCGGCGGGCGGGACGTCGGGTACGGGAGCGGGGGGAGTCACGGGCGGCGGCGGGGGCTCGGGGGCGGAGGCGGGTGCGGGTCGGCTCTGGTCGGACGGCCGCTCGGCTGCGTTTCCGTCCGAGCGGCCGGAGGACCAGGACGACGCCCCACGCGGCTCGGCGAGCTCCGGATGCCGGCCCGGCCGAGGCGGCGGCTCCGCCGGACCGGCCCGGTCGGGCCGGACGGCCGGGTCCGGATCCGGACCCGCCGCTCCGGAGGCATCGGTCCACGGCCCCGGGGAGTCCGGGTACGGAGAACGGACCGGGTCGGGGCGCACGTCACCGGACGGCTCGGGGCGCTGGGGCTCCGGGGTGCTGGGGTGACGGGGGGCAGAGATGCCGGGGTGCCGGGAGTCCGGGGTGCCCTGTTGCCAGGGGTCAGAGGTGCCGGAGTGCCGGGAATCCGAGGCGCCCTGCTGCCGGGAGTCAGAGGTGCCGGGGTGCCGGGGGTCAGAGGTGCCGGAGTGCCGGGGGTCAGAGGTGCCGGAGTGCCGGGAATCCGAGGTGCCGGAGTGCCGGGAATCCGAGGTGCCCTGTTGCCAGGGGTCAGAGGTGCCGGAGTGCCGGGAGCCCGAGGTGCCGGAGTGCCGGGAATCCGAGGCGCCCTGCTGCCGGGGGTCAGAGGTGCCGGAGTGCCGGGGGCTGGGACTGTCCTGCTCCCGAGGGTCCGGCACGGTCCGGTCCCGAGGACCGGCAGAGGGCCGGTCCCGAGGGTCCGAGGGGCTCGGCCCCCAGGGGCCCGACGAGCCCTCGTCCCAAGGGCTCGGAGCCCCCTGATCCCGAGGCTCCGGAGTCCCCGGGTCCCGACGATCCGAGCCCGCCTGATCCCGGCGGCCCTGGCCGCCCTCGCGCCCGGCGTCCCCCGCACCCCCGCCACGGGGGTCCAGTGTGGCCCGGTCCCAAGGGCCGGAGGCACTCTCGCCCCGGGAGCCGGCGACACCCTGGTCCCGGGACTCCGGTGAGATCGGATGCCGGGCCTCCGGAGCGCCCTCGTCCCAAGAGCCGGGCGCGCCCTGGCCCCGGGACTCCGGTGAGACCGGATGCCGGGCCTCCGGAGCGCCCTCGTCCCAAGAGCCGGGCGCGCCCTGGCCCCGGGCACCCGGCGCGGGCCGGTTCCGAGGCCCCGGGGCCGGGCGGTTGCGAGGCCCCGGTGTGGGCCCGGCGGCCTCGCCCCACGGGTCTGGCGTGCGCCGGTCGGCCTCGTCACGGGGGCCAGGGGCTCCCTGGGAGCCGGTGTCCTGGCCCCAGGGGCCCCGCGCCCCCTGGTCCCCACCGCCCGGCGCCCGCCGGTTCCCCGTCTCCGGCCCCGGCTGCCCCCTCCGCCGCGGCCCCGACGTGCGGGAGTCCGTTGCGTCCAGGTGGTCGGCCGCTCGGGTGGCCGCGTCCAGGAGGGGGCCGCCGTAGGTGGTGGCGGCGGTGCGGAGGGCTCTGCCGACCACGCGGTCGCGGCCCTTCTCCTCGAGTTCCCACAGGTGGTGGCGGACGAGGCGGGCCGCGACCTCCTCCGCCCGGTCGCCGCACCGCTCGCGCGGGTCGACGCGGCGTCGTTCCGTGTTGCGGCTCGCCGCGCCGGACCAGCGGCCGACGAACGCGAAGCGGAGCGACGGCAGTTCGAGCGTGTCGTGGGTGGCGAAGGTCCAGGGGCGTTTGGTGAGCGCCCCGAGCATGCTGTGCAGCCCCCACAGCACGGGGCAGGCGGTGTCGCCCCGTTCGTCGAGGACGGTGAACAGCTCGTCGGGGTGACGAAGGAACTCCGCCACCGCGCCGACGAGTTCGTCGGAGGCGTACGGAAGCAGCCGGTCGAGCTCCACGAGGCCACGGCGGCTCGCCGCGGGGACGACGGCCTCCGCCGGGACCACCGGCAGCCGCCCCCGCGCCCGGGTCGCGTTCGCGGCGGTGGCACCGTCCCAGTCCCAGCGGTGCAGCCCGAGGCAGACCGCGGGACCGAGGAGGGCGGGCGCGCCGACGAGGGCGTGGCAGAGCACGGACGTACGGCCGTCGGCGTCCATGAAGGGCACGCGCCGCACCAGCATCACGTAGTCGCGCCGCCGCAGCCGGATCAGGGCCGGCCGGGTCTCCTCCCCGGCGGCCCGCAGGACGGGGCCGGAGACCTGGAAGAGGGTCTCGGTCTCGTCGCGGGCCCCGGACCAGGCGACCGGCCCGAAGCCGGTGTTGCCGGTGAGGTTCTCGCTGTCCCAGCGGAAGACGATCTGGTCGAGTTCGTTCTCCGTCCGCGTCATCGGACGATCCCCTCCATAGGTTCCGCCCCGGGCAGCAGCCCGCAGTGGGCGAAGAGCGACAGCAGCGGCGCGAGGACCCGGCGCGGCCGGGCCCCGTGCGGGAATCGGTCGCCGCGCGCCTGCCCGCCGGTCGCGGCGACGAAGTGCAGGGTGCAGTCGGCGCAGTCGTCGAAGGGCTTGAGCCAGGCGGCACTGGCGTGTTGGGCGAGGAACGCGTACGCGTCCCGGCTCTCCGCCCGGAGCGCCTCGGGGTCGTGGCGGCCGGGCAGGGCCCGGCCGAGCCAGCGGTAGACGGCCGGTTCGAAGCGGACGAGGTCGCTCTTGTTGACGGCGAGCGCGGCGGGCGCGGCGACGAGGCCGCCGCGCTGCCGGGGGATGCGGTTGAGGACGGTGGTGAAGGCCTCGTCGCCGAGGTCGCGCCGCCGCAGCCCGCTCTGTTCGCGTACCGGGTCGAGGCCGGGCAGCCGGAGGGCGCGCAGCGGGTCCAGGACGAAGATGAAGGCGTCGACCCCCATGAGGAAGCGGCCGACCTCCCCGTCCTGGGCGAGGTCCTCGCCCGCGAGGTCGAAGAAGACGACGGGGCGGGGCGGCGCGCCGCCCGCCGAGACGAGCAGGCCGTCGGCGAAGCGCGCGAAGGTCTGCTGTCCGGTCCGGCCGAGCTGCTGCCCCTCCTTGAGCCTCTGGACCCGCTCGCGCACGAACGTGCGGTGCGCTTCGGGGTTGAGGGGCCGGCATTTGAGTCCGTACGGTTCCAGGCCGCCGAGTTCGACCTCGCCGAGCATGGCGGCGAGGAGGTGGGTCTTGCCGACGGAGGAGCTGCCGACCAGGGCGACGGAGAGCGGTTCGCCGTTGGTGAGGTAGGGGACGGGGAGTTCGTGCTCCTCGTCGCCGTCCACGGTGTGCGGGCACAGGTGGTAGGCCTTGCGCAGGGCGTCCGCGACGTGGCCGGGGCGGCGTTCGGCGCTGAGGTCGAGCGGGATCCGGTTGCCCTTGGCGTCGATGGTGACGAGCAGCCGCTCGTCGTACTCGACGGGGAGCAGGCAGTGCGGGCACATGCGGCTGCGCGACGGCGGGGGCGCGGCCGGTTCGGGCGGTACGGCGGGGGCCGTGGGGCGGGAGGACTCGCCGCCGCCGAAGATCCGGTCCCGGAGGGTGGGGCGCCCCGGCCGCGGTGGCGGCGGGGGCGGTTCCTCCGCTTCCACGGGGAGCGGGGCGCCGCCCGTGGCCGCGCGTTTCCTGGCGATCTGCCGGTCGTACTCGGCACGCCACCGGTGGTGCGGGTCGACCGCCCCGCTGCCGGAGGCGAGGGGGTCGGGGACGTGCAGGAGCCGCAGCAGCTCGGCCGGCCGGGGCCGGTCCGCCGCGCGCGCGGCGAAGAACCCGCTCTGTCCGAGGGCGGCGAGCCGCCGGTAGTCGGCGAGGTCGGCCGGAGGTCCCTCGCCCCGGTCGGGGCGGCCGGCGAGCAGGTAGTAGGCGAGTTCGGCGACGGACCACAGGTCGTCGCGCGGGTCGGCGGCGCCGTGGCCCGCGCGCTGCTCGGGCGAGGCCCAGGGGGCGCCGCCGAAGGGCTCGCGGGCCTCCCCGGCGCGCTGCGCCGCGTACGGTTCGCAGAGCCGGATCCGGGAGCCGTCCCACCGTACGGTGTCGGGCGCGATGGCCCGGTGCACGAGGCCGGACTCGGCCAGGAGCCGTACGGCCATGGCGAGTTGGCCGGTGATGCGCTCCTGGTCCTCGGCGCCGAGGCGCCCGGCCCAGTCGGACAGCGGCCGGCCGGCCGGCGGCCGGTACAGCACGAAGGGCTCGGGGGCGGTCAGGTCGAAGCCGACGATCCTGGCGAAGACCGCGCCGAACTTCGCGCCGCCGTAGCGCCGTTCGAGGGCGACGGCGGCCTCCACCTCCCGTTCCAGGAGGGCGTACGCCTGCGGGTCGCCCTGTGCGGACGGCGCCAGGCGGTACTGGAGGACGTGCGCGCCCGCGCCGAGGGTCGCCCGGCGCGCGAGGACGCCGGGACGGCCTGGCGGCCGGTGGTCCTCGCCGTAGCGCACGGCGAAACGCGCCGGCACCTCCCAGGGGGTGAGGAACTCCAGCTCCTGGTAGTACGGATGGGTCGGCGTGGTCGGCTCGCTCAGGTGGTCGGGGTGCTCCGGGCCGAGCGGCTGGTTCGGGTCGCCCGAATGGTTCGGGTCGCCCACGGGGTCCGGGCCGGGCGGCTGGTCCGGCCCGAAGGACTGGTCCGGGTACCCCTGGCCCGTCGGACGACTCGGGTCGCTCGGACGGTTCTGGTACGCCGGGTGGTCCGCGTCATCCCGACGGTTCGGGTCGCTCGGGTCGCTCGGATGGTTCGGGTGGTTCGGGTCGGTCACGGTTCTCCCGCCTCCTCGGCGCGGACGGTGTGCACGACGCCCGCGCGCAGCGGTACGAGGCGGAGGATTCCGGCGTGCCGGCCCGCGCCGGTCCACACCACGTCCTCGGCGGTGCCCCGCCAGATGTCGTCCCCGGCGGCGCCGCGCCGCATCGCCTCGGGCACGAAGCGGACCTGGCGGGCGGACAGCGGATCGTGGGAGAGCAGCCGCAGGTGCTCGGGGCCGCACAGCACGGCCGTACGGCCGGGGTCGTCCTCCGCCAGGAGCAGCCGGGCCACCGCGTCGGCGGCGACCCCGGTGAGCCGGGCCGCGTCGGGCCGGTCGGAGCGGTCGGTGAACGCCGCGAGGGAGGTGAGCGCGTCGGGGTCGCGGAGGCCCTCGTACCGCGGCGGCGGCGAGGCGGCCACGTCCCGCTCCAGGCGGAGCCGGGTCTCGTCCAGGAGCTCCGCGAGCAGCTGCTCGTGGCCGGCCCGCGCGAGGGCGCCCGGGTCGCGCTCGATGCCCGCCCAGCAGCGGTCGAGGATCAGGACGGTCCCGGCGACGAGGTCGCCGACGAGGGTGTCGACGAGCGCGGGGCCCCCGTCCCCGTACCGCCGTTCCAGCCAGCCGGGCGCGGGGCCGGACAGCGGCCCTTCGGCGGGGACCCCGGGGTCTCGGTCGAAGGAGCCGGAGGGAGAGGCGTGCGGAGGAGCGGCCGGCTCGGCCGCCGGGGGCGGTCCTTCGGACCAGAGGTCGTCCTCCGCCCCGTCGCCCCAGGCCTCCGCCGACTCCCCCCAGTCGTCCGCGTCGTCGCTCCAGTCCTCCCAGCTCCAGGACGCCGCACCGGTCTCCCGGGGCGGGGACGGTTCGTCCTCTCGCCGCTCGTCCTCGCGCGCCGGGCGCGGCTGTCCGTGCGTGTCGGCGGTCTCCGCGAGGCCCCTGAGCAGTCCGGCGACGGCTCCCGCCCCGGCCGAGCAGTGGTGCCGCACCTCGGCGAAGAGCCAGTCGTGCACGGCGGTCGTGACCACGAGGTCCTGGATCTCCCGCAGGATCCGCCAGGCCTCCTCCGGGTCCGCGCGCGCCCACCAGTCGTCCACGGCCCGGGTCCAGTCCCGCAGCGCGAGCAGCACGACGGCCGCCACGGCCACGGTCGCCGCCACGGCCCCCGCCCAGACGGGCAGGCCCAGGAACTGGCCGAGGCCCGCCCCGACGAGACCGCCGAGCAGCCCGCCGAAGAGCCGCGGCGCGGCTCCCGTGGCGCCGCCGCCGTCGATCCGCCCGTCGGGCGAGCGGTTGGGCCGGCGCCGCAGCATCAGGTGGGCGAGCCCGGCGGCGAGGACGCCGACGGCCGGACCGAGGACCCAGCCGAGCACCGGCCATACCCCGGCGAGCAGCGCCAGGAGCCCGGTCACGGCGAAGGCGACGGGCCGCGAACCGCCCGCGGTGAAGGGGTACGAGGCGCCGAGGCGCCGCAGCCGCTCGGGGCCGCAGATCGCGTCGAGCCGGGCGAGCCGGGCCGCGCTGCCCACGGGCGCGGTGCGCGCGGAGAGGGCGGAAAGGCGCGCCGCGACGGACCGCAGCGGCAGCCCCTTGCCGATCAGGTCGTGGGTGAGGTCGCGCAGCGCCGGGACGATCCCGGCCCGCGAGATCTCCCGTGGCAGCTCCGGGAGTTCGATCCCCCGCTCGCGCAGCACGCCCCGGTGCTCGGCGGTGAGCCGGGTGCCGCCGGCCGCGCCGAACGCGTCCGCGACGGCGGTGCGGAACCGGTCCAGCTCCGCCGCCACCCGCTCGACGTCCCCCGGCAGGTCGACGCCCCGGCCCGCCCCGGTGAGCAGGCCGGCCGGGCCCCGGACCCGGTGGTAGCCGTCGACGGCCTCCCCGACGGCCGCGTCGCAGGCGGCGAGCCTGGCGCCCGCCCGGCCCTGGAGCGGCAGCCACGCGTGCCCGGACAGGGAGCGCGGCACGCCCTCGTCGAGGAGCAGCGCGAGCGCGGCCGGCACCTGCTCGGCGGAGACGTTCCCGGCCGGGACGTCGGGCCCTGCCAGGCCCTCCACCGCCTGCCGCCAGGCACGTGCCCGGGCCTCGTCGGTCAGGTCGTGCTCCAGGACCCGCACGGCGGGCACGGCGACGCCGTGCACCACCTCGCCGAGCGCGCGCAGGACGGCGTCGAAGACCTCCGGTGTGGACAGGACGTCGACGAGCGGGCGCAGCACGGCCTCGCCCGGGACGCCGTCCTCCGTGGAGTCGAAGACCCACAGGACGCCGGCGGCGGGCGGGCGGAGGGTGAGGGAGCGGTTGAGGGTCCGCTCTCCCCGGGCGCCGACCGCCAGGCACACGATGTGCGCGGGGCCGTACGAGGAGAGACGCTCGTACAGCAGTTGGTGGGCGACGAGCCGGTCGGCCTCGTCGACGACGAGGAACCGCCGCTCGCCGCCGGGCTGCGGGACGTCCAGGGCCGCACGGACGGCGGCCTCGGAGTCGTACGCCCCGGCCGTCGGCGTCCGCAGGTCGATGCAGACGGCGTGGCCCGGCATCGGCCGCTCGGGCAGGACGGGCTGGACTCGCGGGCTCACTCCTCCTCACCGCCCCGGTCGCGGCGGTACGGCTCGTCGTCGGCGGAACGGTCGCGGCGGTACGGCCCGTCGTCGGCGGACCGGAAGTCGGCGCCGTGGTCCGCCTCGTACTCGTCCTCGTACTCCCCGTCGTACTGCTCTTCCTCCTCGGGCCCGAGGTCCGGCTCGGGCTCCAGCTCCCAGTCCCCTTCGTAGGCGGACGGGGCCGGGGAGGGCGGCGTGCGGTGGGGGTACGCGGAACGCGGGTCGCGCGGGGCCTCGTCCTCGTACCGGGCGCCGTACCCGTACCCGTCACCGTCTTCGTACCGGGGCCGGATCCGGGGCCCCGGTTCCTGCCGGGCCCTCGGGACGGGGCCGGGACGCCGGTCCTGCGGACGGCCGGGCGTCTTCCCCTGCCCGTGGCCCTGGCCCTGCCCCTGGCGCGGTGCGTGCCGTTCGTACAGGGCGCGGAGGTTCGCCCGGGTCGCGCGGGCCGCGCTCGGGAAGCGCATGGCGAGGGCGCCCGGGTAGGTGACCTCCCAGAAGTGGCGGAGCGGGGCCAGCCACTCGCTGTCCGCCGGGCCGTACTCGGCGGCGATCCGGTCGATCAGGCGGAGCTGGCGCGGGGCGACCTGCTCGACGAAGTGGCTGAAGAGCGGCGACGGGGGCGCCGGTACCTGGGCGAGGCCCTTGGGCAGGGCGCGCATGAGGCGTTCGCAGAACTGCTCGATGATCTGCCCCTCGTCGAGCAGCGCCCAGCGTTCGTACGCGCGCAGCAGCCCCGTCCAGCTGGACAGCGAGCCGTCGAAGCCCTCCAGGCGCAGCGACATGGTCGCGGACTCGCCGTCCTGGAGGCTGATCCGGACGAGGTGGGGCGAGTCGGCCGGACCCACGGCGGCGATGTGGCCGTTCCACATGGCGCAGAGCAGCCGGTGGAGGATGCGCTGCCGGTCCTCCTCGGTGGAGACGAGCCAGTCGTCCTGGTAGCCGAGCCGCTGGCGCCAGTGCAGGAAGTCGTCCTCGCCGCCGGCGTCGCGGGCCTCGGACCAGAGGCTGAGGACGCCGCGGACCTCGGAGATGTCGGTGAGGTTCATGCCGCTGCGGAAGAAGACGACGGTGATGGAGTCGGTGTCGACGGCCCGGCATTCGGGGACCACCCGGGCGGGCAGGTTGAGTTCCTGCCCGAGGAAGTCGGAGGCGCGGCCGTCCGACTCGCTGGCCGGGTGCACGATGAGGATCTTCAGCGGGCCGCTGCCGTCGGGGACGAAGCCGACGGGGATGAGTCCGGCGAGCCGGGAGCGGAACTGGTCGAGCCAGCGCGGGTCGACCTTCGCCTCGGCGGTCTCGTCGCCCGCGGCGGCGCGGAGCAGCAGTTCCATGGAGGGCAGCAGGGGGCGGGCGAAGACGTCCTCGTTGGCCTCGCCGAACAGGCGCTTGACCCGCCGCTCGACGACCTGCTTGATCTCCTTCACGGCCGCCCCGGGGCGCAGGACCGCGTCGAGGGCGCGCCGCCAGTCGTCGGGCCCGACGAGCCGGTCGAGGAGGGTCGCCGCGTCGGTGGTCTCGGGGAGGCCCATGCTCTGGGCGAGGCGGTCGACGACGTCGTCGTAGAAGGCGCGCAGGGTGTTCTGCGGGGGCAGCAGATAGGCGATGCCCGCGCGGTCGTCGCGGTAGAGCTCGCGGCGGCGGTCGGCGAAGGACTTGGACTCGTCCTGTTCGTGTGCGCGGAGCACCTTGGTGAGTTCGGCGACCTCGGCGGTGACGCGGTTGAGGGAGGGCCGCCACTGGCTCTCTCCGGCCTGCCAGCCGCGGTGCCAGAGGACGCGGGCCCGCCACTGGTACCAGGCCTGCTGGGCGGCGAGGGTGTCCTGGACGTCGGGGTCGGTCCAGCGGGCGGGTACGACTCCGCCGACGCTTCGTTTGATGTGGGGGATGTTGGGGGCGGCGGTCTGGACGTTCGGGGGCCGTTCGGGGTCGTTGCGCCGGTTGTCGAGCATGCCGGTGAAGCCCTCCCTGGCCACCCGGTCGGGGTGGCCGGGGAGTCCGGCGAGGACGGTTTCGAGCTGGAACGGGCCGATGAGGCCGAGGAGTTCGCGGGTGCCCCCGCCCGGCCTGAAGTCCTCGGTGAGGCGCGGGATCTCGCGGGAGAGGTGGACGTCGAGGCGCTGGAGGGAGTCCTCCATGTCGTTGAGCCGCTGCCGGAGTTCCTGGGTGATGTCCCGGCTGCCGCGCGGGAGTTGCTCGGGCAGCGGGACGTCGGGGGCCTCGCGGCTCCAGAGGCGTCCGATGCCGGAGCGGGTGAAGAGGTCGCGGACGAGGTCCTGTCCGTCGCGGGCGGGCCGCCGGGCGCGTTCGGACATGCCGCGGACGGCCTGGGCGAGGAGGCGGGCGGCGACGATCTCGGCGAGGTCGTCGACGGGGACGGTGAGGGAGGCGGCGAGGCTGGTGGACATGCCCCGGTAGCCGATGCCGGTACGGGCCGGGGTGGCGCGTTCGACGCTCCTGTTGATGAAGCTGGCGGCGAAGGACTGGTAGTCGTCCTCCGCGCGGGTCACCGAACCGTTGTCGAGTTCGGTGCCGATCAGCGACATCACCATGGCGGTGATGGAGCGGCGGAGGTCCTCGGCGCCGATGACGGCCGGCTTGGAGAAGAGGAAGGCGGTCTGCATGGTGGCGGGGCGCAGGGCGACGACCCCGTGGTTGGGGTAGGTGACGCTGAGCCGGCCGCGCTCCTCGACGTCGCCGACGGTGTCGAGGGCGTTGGGCACGTTCTGGTCGTCGACGAGCCGGGAGAGGTCCACGAGGGCGCGGGCGGCGTTGAGTTCGGCCTCGCGGCCGCCGCCCGCCTCCGGCGGGAAGGCGGAGGGCATGACGACGAGGGGGTAGATCTTGACGCCGGGCACGTTGGCGTTGCGGAACTCGTGCCCGATGAGGTGGATGAAGTCGTAGAAGATGCCGGCGCCGGTGCCGCCGGCGACGGAGAAGGCGACGAAGACGTCGCAGCCCCGGATGCGGCCGCCGCCGACCCGCTTGAGGTCGCCCGCCGCCTGTCCGATGGCGCCGATCGCCGCGCGGAGCTGCTGCAGGACGGGGCCCAGGCCGGAGCGCATGGTCGCGAAGAGTGCGGCGCGTCCGACGGTCGGCAGCTGGCCGGCGCCGCTGTTGAGGGGGGCGACGCGCGGCTGGCGGGCCTGCGGAGGCAGCCAGAGCCGGGTCTCCTCGTGGACGGAGACCCGCAGCATGCGGGTCACCTCGGGCGAGGAGTCGAAGTCGGTGGGCAGCAGGTCGCGGACCATGCGGGAGGTCCGGCCGAAGGCGGCGCCCTCGGCGCCCCTGGCCCGGAACTGGGGGTAGCCGAGCAGTTCGCCCTCGCTGAAGTCGGCGTAGACGAACTGGAGGCAGTCGGGCAGCTGGAAGGGCAGCCGGCGGCCGCCGTCGACGAGGTCGGTGCCGTCGGGTCCGCAGAGTTCCCTGCGGAGCTGTCGTTCGAGCTCGCTGCCGATCTTTCCGCCGGTGCCGCCGAGTCCGACGAAGAGCATGGGCTGGTAGATCTTCATGTCGTCTCTCCTCGGTGCCCGTTCAGAAGTTGACGTCGTAGGTGTCGGACCCGCCGGACCCGCCCGCCCCGGAGGGGGAACCGGTGCCGGGGCCGGAGCCAGGACCGGTGCCGGGACCGGTGCCGGTGCCGGTGCCGGGGTCCGTGCCGGGACCGGTGCCGCCGCCGCGTCCGGTGCCGGGGTCGGGCCTCCTTGGGGGACGGCTCCTCCGCGGAGGGGACACGCGCCCGCCCCGTACGACGAGTTCGTGCTCGCCCAGGCCGATCGGCTCACCGGCCCTGACCGGCACCTGGCGGCCACCCCGGGGGCGCAGCAGCAGCTCGCCGGAGCTGGTGCGGCGCAGCACGTGGGCGGTGGAGGCGGCCGTGCCGCGGACGCTGCGGAGCGTGGGCGGCCCCCCGTACGGCTCGTCGACGGTGAAGGCGAAGGTGCCGCCCTCGCTCTGTCCCCTGCGGATGGTCAGCGCGTACAGGGAGCGGCCGTCGTCGCGCAGTTCGAGGGTGGTCCCGGTGAGGTCGCGACGGCGGATCCCGGCGAGGATCCGGATCCCGACGAGGGTGGCGAGGACCAGGAGGGCGACGGCGCCGCCGGTGACGGCCTTCCACCAGCGGTCCCACCAGGTGGGCGGCGCCACCACGAGGACGTCGAGGAAGGCCGTGTCGAGGACGGTGTCGCCGTCGCCGGTGTCCACGACCGCGACCTGCCCGCCGAGTTCGCCCAGGGCCGTACCGTCGGCGACGGTCACCGTGAAGGGGATGCGGGTGCTCTTGCCCGCGGCCGCCGTGACGGACGTCGGGGCGACGGTCAGCTCGGCGCCGGGCGCCTGGTCCTGGAGGGCGAGCCGCAGGGTGTGCGGGGCGGAGTCGTTGTTGGTGAGGTCGAGGGTGCCGTGGACGGTGTCGCCCGGGTGCACGGTGGCGCGGTCGACGACGAGCCCCGCGGTCAGCACCGGCACGTCCGCGCCGCGCCGGGCGTGCACCGGGCGCCGGTCGGAGGTGATGCCGGGCGCCGCCATGCGCGTGACGAGCTCCAGGTCGCCGGTGGCACCGGCGGGCAGGGTGAACGTGCCGGTGAAGCGGACGTCCCCGGCCTTGCGGTCGGGCGCCCGCCCGTCGTCGGCGAGCCGGAAGGTGAAGGGCTCGAAGCCCGCGCCGGCGACCTCGGCGGAGGCCGTGAGATCGGCCAGCTGCCGCGGATCGGTGATGACGACCCCGCGCCGGGTCTGCATCCGCACCTGCACGGTGACCTTCTCGCCCGCGCGCGGGGACGCCGGGTCGAGGGTGACGTCGGAGCGGAGGCGGCCCTGCCAGATGGCGCGGACGGCGACCTCCCGGTCGCGGTGGCCCTCCGGCGCCTCGATGTGCACGCGCCAGCGGCCGGGCAGCGGGTCCTTCACGCGCAGCGCCTCGACCGGCCCGTCCTGGCCGCTCACCTCGAAGGTCGAGCCGTCGAACTCGCCCCGCACGGGCACCTTGCGGCCCGCCGGGTCGTAGTAGGTGACCCGCACCTTCGGGTCGTGCTTGGCGACGGTGAGGGAGCCGTCGGTGGCGATGGGCGGGATGGTCACCGTCAGGTCGGCCGGCGGCTTCCCGACGGTGCCCTGCGCGATCCGGGCGCAGCGGGCGGCGGCGAAGGTCTCCTGGAGCGCCTTGTCGATCTCGGCGGAGGTGCCGACGACCCGCATGCGGGGGACGGAGCCGGGGATGTCGGAGCAGGCGCCCCGGTAGCCGCCCTCGGCCATCGCGGTGAGCGCGGAGCGGTCGATCTCGCTGCCGAAGCCGAGCGGCCAGATCTGGACGCCGGCCGCCCGGGCGCGGGCGAGCTCCTCGGTGAGCCGCCGCGCCCCGTTGGACTGGCGGGTGTCCCGGTCGGTGCCGTACTCGGGGCTGTCGGCGACGTCCAGCTTGCCGTCGGTGAGCAGGAAGATCACCTTGGGCACGGCCGGGGTCTTCGCCCCGCCGGCCTCGGTGAGGCGGGTGACGGCCTGCCGGACGGCGGCCGGGAAGTCGGTGCCGGGGCCCATGCGGGCGGCGTCGCGGCGGCCGAGCTGCTGGACGCACGCGCTGAGCCGCTCGCGGCCGGCCGCGTCGGCGACGGTCAGCGGGCAGACCTCGCGCACGGGCGACTGGCCGGCCTTCTCGGAGCTGCCGAAGCCGATGATCGTGGCCCGGGAGCGCTCCGATATCTCGCCCTGGCTGAGCAGCGCGGCCGCCTCCGTCTCGCGCGCGAGGTCCTTCTCGGCCAGGCTCGCCGACTGGTCGACGACGACGGCGAAGTCGAGCGGATCGGGGCCTTCGGCGGGATCGGCGGCCGTACGCGTCACGCCCGCGGCACCGGTGGCGGCCGCGGGTGCCGTGAGCGGGCCGGGGAGCGCGAGGAGCACCCCGGCGAGGAGCAGGGCGCTCCCCTTGTTGGTCCAGTGCATCTTCTCTCTCACCACAGTTCGCTGAAGAGGGCCAGGAGGGCGCCGAGCGCGAGCGCGGACACGCCCAGGCGCAGCCACCGGTACTTCGCCGCGAGCACGAGCCCGTGCACGCCGGCCTGTTCGAGGAGCCAGTCGGTGGCGTCCGCGCCGGACGCGCCGAGCTGTTCCCGCAGCGCGGCCGCGGACGGACCGGCCGTCAGCTCGCGCAGGAACGTGCGGTCCGCGCCGATCCGGGTGCGCGGCAGCACCACCGAGACGAGCATCAGGACCCCGGCCGTCCACAGCGCGCCCGCCGCGAGGAGGAACGCGAGCCCCGTGCCGGTGGTGGGCAGCGGGGCGCGGTCGCCGGAGAACACGACCGCGAGGAAGGCGAGGGCGCCGGAGAGCAGGATCGCGGCCTTGGTGTCGGCCCGGCCGATGTCCTCGCGGACGGTGGAGAGGAGCCGCTCGGCCATGTACCGCATCTCCGC
This sequence comes from Streptomyces nymphaeiformis, assembly GCF_014203895.1. Classification (GTDB taxonomy): domain Bacteria; phylum Actinomycetota; class Actinomycetes; order Streptomycetales; family Streptomycetaceae; genus Streptomyces; species Streptomyces nymphaeiformis. The sequence continues at coordinate 269,634 of NZ_JACHJY010000009.1, forward strand.
GGGCGGTACGGGGGCGGGCACGGGCAGGGGTACCGGCACGGGGGCCTGGTTCGGCGTGCTCATTCGTCGTCCCAGTCGTCGAAGTCGGAGCTGGGCCGGGCGGGCCGGGAGGTCCGGCGCGGCCGGTCGCCGCGCTCGCGGTCGTACGGGTCGTCGCGGTCGTACCGGTCGTTCCGCTCGTACGCGTCGGGCTCGTAGCGGTCGCGGCCGTCGTCGAAGCCCTCGTCCCGGCGGCCCCGCGACCGCCCCCGGTCCCGGTCCCTCTCGCGCTCCCGTTCGCGTTCCCTCTCCCGTTCGGAGCGCGACTCGACGCGGGTCGGCTCGTAGACCCGGGGGTCGCGCGGGGCCGGGCCGTGCTCCTCGTCGCCGCGCCCGCGCCGGGCGTCCCGGGGGTCGTCGTCCCAGTCCGGGGCGCTCGGCTCCGGGGAGGCCTCCTCCAGGGCGCGCCGGCCCCGCGAGGGGTCGCCCGGGCGGTCTCCCGGGCGGTCTCCCGAGGGGTCTCCGGAGGGGTTGAGGACCCGGTCGGTGATGCCGCCGAGGACGGTGCCGGTCTGGGACCGCAGGTACATGAGGACCTGGTACATCTGCTCGCCGATGTCGTGCCGTTCCAGGACACCGGTGTCCAGGAGCCGGTTGAAGACCCGCAGGTAGTCGTCCTGGCCCTCGCGCCGCTCCCGCTGGAGCTGGGTGCGGATCTCCCACTGCTTGTCGGGGTTCATCGCCATGTGGTGGGCGATCTGCGCCAGGTCGCCGCGCCGGAAGAGGGCCTCCATCTCGCGGGCGCGCTCGGCGACGAGCGCGCGGTCGGCCGCCTCCCTGCGCCGCTCGGCCTCGGCGACCCGCTCGTCGGCCTCCATGGTGACGCCGACCCGGTCGCGCCGGGAGACCTCGGCCTTGACGGAGTCGTCGAGGTCGATGAAGACGAGGACCCGGGTCCGCAGCCCGATGTCCCGGCCGAAGCTGAGCCGCCCGGCGGCGAGTTCCTCGCGCACGGCCTCGTCGGCGCGCTGCGCCTCGGTGATCCGGAAGCGCCGGGAGAGCCTGCGCAGCCCGTCGAGCAGTTCGTCGTGGAGCAGCTCGGCGACGTCCTCGACCTGCTCCTGGACGACGAGGTGCGGGTCGGTCACCGCCCACTGGACCTTCGCGACGGCCTCGAAGAAGACGCCGTCGCCGGCGGCCGGCAGCTGGAGCCGGAACTCGGTGACGTTGCGGCCGAGCCGCACCTCGAAGACGGTGTACGGGGAGCCGAACATGGGCTTGTCGACGTCCTCTACGCGGTCCGGCCAGACCACCCGGTGGCCGCCGTTGCGGTAGAGCAGCACGGCCGCGACCCGGCCGCTCCGGCGGCGGTACGGGGGCGCGTACTCGCCGATGAGGGGGCCGCGCGGCCGCCCGGAGGCCGCGGACCGGCCGTCGGCGGCCGGGCGCCGCCGCCCCGGGTCCCGCGGCTGCTCCTCCTCGTCCCGCGCGCGGTCGAGGTCGAGGTCCGGGTCCTCGTCCCCGTCTCGGCCGCCGGAGTGCTGCCCGCCGTTCTGGCCTTCGTACGGCCGGCGGTCGCGCTGCTCTTCGTACCGCTGCCGGCCCTGTCCCTCGTACCGTTGCCGCTCCCGGCCGTCGCGTGCCTCGTACCGCTGCCGGTCGTCGTGGTCCCGGTCGTCCCAGCGGGCCCGCTCGTCCGGCCGCGCGTTCCTGTTCTGCTCGGGCCCGGTCATCGGTTCGCTCCTTCCGTCACGGCGTCCCACATCCGGCGCGCCGCGCTCCTGTCCAGGGGCCGGTCACGGTCCCGGACGAGTTCGTTCAGCAGTCCCCTGAGCCGGTCCCGGTCGCGGCGGTCCACCGCGAGGCGGGGCAGGAAGGCGCAGACGCGTCCGAGCGCCTCGGGGTCCTTCGCGGCGCGCCGGAGCAGGCCGCCGAGGGCTTCGAGGGCGGCCCCTCCGGAGCGGGCCGTGGCGAGGGTGTGCCGCAGCAGCCACGCGAGTTCCGGCGCGAGCCCGGGCCTGGTCGCGAGCAGGGCGACGAGGAGCGGGCGGGCCGCGTGCTCGTCGAGTTCGGGCACGTCGCGCAGCGCCCACAGGTGGGTGGTCCGGGTGCTCAGCGTGCGGATGGCGGTGAGGTGGACCAGGTTGGCGAGGTTGAGCCGGCCGTCCTCCAGCCACTGGCGGAGCCTCCGGAGGACGGGCTCCGGTTCTCCGGCGGCGAGCAGCCGGGCCGTGCTGAAGGAGGCCGGCACGAGCACGTCGCCGTCGGCGGGCTCGCACGTCCTGACGACCCGGGCGAGTGCGTCGAGGGAGCCGGGCACGTCCCCGGCGGCCAGGACGAAACCGTGGGCGAGGAGGGCGGTCGCGACGAGCGTGGAGTCCTCGGAGACCGCCCAGTCCTTCAGCACGGAGGCGACGGCCGGCCTGATCCGGGGGTCGCGCGCGGACTCGGCGAGCGCGGTCGCGGCCGCGAGGCGGGTCACGGGGGCGTCCGTCACGGCGAGGGGGACGATCAGCTCGCGGAAGCCGTGGATCCAGTCCCAGGAGCAGAGCACGCCCGCCGCGACGGAGGCCCGCACCCACACCTCGGCGCGCGGGTCGTCGCAGAGGGCGCGCAGCCAGCGCGCCACCGGCCCGCGGACGTTGTGGTAGCCGTGCCAGACCTCCCCGAGGACGGCGGCGGCGAGGGCCTCGCCCCGGAAGCGCACGGCCCGTACCGGCACCTTCGCCGGGCCGAGGTCCAGTTCGCCGTCCTCCAGGACGGCCCGCGCCCGCGTCGGCCGGTGCTCGGCGTGCGCGCCGAACAGGCGCCGTCCGGGGGCCTGTCCGGGGTCGAGGGTGACGGCGAGTTCCCAGGCGAGGAGCTCGGCGGCCTCGGCGGCGAGGCTGTAGGCGGAACCGTCGAACACGGCGACGGCGATCCGGAACGCCCCGGCGTTCAGGGCGGGGAGCGCCTCGGGGAGCACCCCGGGACGGTCGGCGCCCGCGAACCACTCGCGGGCCTGTGCCGTCACGAACCCGGCGCACTCGGCGAGGAGTTGATCGTCCGTCATCTCACCACGCCAGTGCCGGGCGAGGTGTTCGGCGAGCCGGGCGGCCTCGCGGGGCCGCAGCTCCTCCAGGCCGAGCGCCCGGACGACGTCGGGCCGCGCGGCGAGCGCCCGCGCGGCACCGAGGGCCTCGGCCGGCTCGCCCCGCAGCCGTTCCCGCAGATGCCTCCGGAGGACCTCGTCGGCGGGCGGCGGCGCGCAGTACGTCCCGTACCGTCCGCGCATCAGCCGGTCGGCCGGCTCGCCGCTCTCGACGAGGACGATGCCGTACGCGTCACGGCTGCGCAGCAGTTCCCCGAAGCGGTCCAGGTGCAGTTCGGAGAGGCGGGCGGCGGGGCGCCGGGCGGTGACGGCGCCCTCGCGCGGTGCTTCGCCCTCGGTCCGGCCGTCCTCCGTGAGCAGCTCCATGAGGTGGCCGCCGCCCTCCTGGAGGGCCTCGCCGGTGATCTCGTCGACGCCGTGGCGGGGGTCGAGGCGGAAGACCTTGCCGCCGGTGACCTCGTCGAGGAGGGCGAGCGCGGTGGCCTTGCGGCCGCTGCCGGGCTCTCCGCACAGGACGAGGACCCGGTTCTCGCGGAGCCGCTCCTTCATCCGCTGGTAGCCGGCGATCTCGCAGTACACCTGGGCGAGGTGGGCGAGCGTCTCGGGCGGTACGGGTCCCCGGACGAAGCGCGAGGCGTCGCCGAAGCCGTACACGGAGAAGAACTGGTTGCCCTCGAAGAACGTCCCGTCGCCCTGGACGCTGGTGTGGCGGTCGCCGGCCGTGCTCGCCCAGGTGCGCAGCGCGCGGCGGGCGGTGGCGGCGCCGCCGGTGTCGCCGCCGGCGAGGGGACCGCGGTCGGCGGCCGCGAAGACGTCCGGCTCGCGCGGGGCTTCGCCGGAGCCGTCGCCGCGGTCGCCGTCGCGGTCGCGGTCGCTGCGGTCACCGCGCCCCCTATCCCCCCTATCCCCGCGATCGCCGCGGTCCTTGCCCCGGTCGCCGCCGCGGTCGTGCGGATCCGCCCGGTCGCCCCGGCCGCCGCCGTCCCCCCGGCCGTCCCGGTGGTCCCGGTCGTGGCCGGAGTCCGGGGTGTCGCTCCCCGTCGCCGCCTCGTCGTCCTGGTCGCTCACTCCGGTTCACCCGCCCCCGCGGCCGCGGCCGCGGCCGTGCCCGCGCCCGTGCTCTTGCGGATGCCGGTGAAGTCGCCGTGGAAGGTGTTGCCGTGGACGTCGAGGAGGTCTCCCCCGACGTGGTACGTACGGTCCCCTCCCCCGGTCCGGGGCGTTGGGCCGTCCCCCCGCGACGGCCCAACGCCGGTCCGTGCACCCTCCTCGCCGCCGGGCAGCGGCGGGACGGTCCTGCGCGGTACGTGGAACCACGCGGTCTCGTCGGTCTCCTTGGACCGGATGCGGGCCGGCCGGTAGTGGGCGGGCTCGACGTACCGCCCGCCCTCGGCGACCACGTTCCCGTACAGCCAGTCGGAGACGACGACGAGGAGGTCGACCTCGGGGCTCTCCGCCATGATCTGCTTGGCGGGGGCGCTGTCGCAGAGCCGGGCCGCGAGGTCCACGGCCCGCCCGACGAGCCCGTGCCGGTCCTGGGCGACGAGCCCCGCGTTCATCCCGATCCGCAGCCGGAGGCGGCGGCTCCGGCCCGTGTTGTGGGCGCGGAGGCTCTCGTACAGGGTGTCGATCCAGCGTCCGACCATGAGCGTCGGCGGCACGTCGGGGCGCAGGGCGGCGAGGATGCCGTCCCCCCGGTCCTCCTGGTGGAAGGTGCCGGGTTCGACGCCGACGGAGCCGTACGCCTCGTCGAAGGCGGCGTACATGGCGGCCCGGTGCAGTTCCTTCCCGGCGATGTCCAGGGTCCCGGAACCGCAGATGTCGCCGAAGACGACGAACCGGTGGATCCCGCCCGCTACCCCGTTCACTTCCGCACTGCTCACTCTCGGACTCCCTGTGTGTGGTGCCGTGATGGTGCGCGTGTCCAGACTGGCCGCGTGCCGCGACCGGCGATGTAGCCGTTTACACACCCGGCGGAGATTCGTCCGCCGGGTTTCCGCCGGGGCGTGCGCGCCCCTGCGCGAGGAGCACCAGGACCGGCATGTCGAGGACGACGACGGTGCGGTGCGCGGTGCGGACGACGTCCTGCTCGCGGAGCAGGCGCAGTGCCTTGGCCACCGCTTCGCGGGTGGCTCCGATGGCCGCCGCCAGGTCGTGCTGGGGCAGCGGGAGTTCGAGTACGGTCCCGCCGTCGGCGCGTCGTCCGGCGCGCTCGGCGAGTTCGAGGAGGCGGGCGGCGAGGCGCTGGAGGACGGTCTCGGAGGCGAGCGCGCGGCGTTCGACGTCGGCGCTGCGCAGCCGGGTGGCGAGCTGGCGCATGATCAGCGCGGTCGCGTGCGGGCGGGCGGCGAGGAAGCGGCGGAAGCGGTCGCCGGAGATGGCCACGGCCTCGACGGTGCCGAGGGCGGTGACGCTGGCGCTGCGCGGGCCGCGGTCGACGGCGGCGAGGTCGCCGACGACCTCGCCGGCGCCGCGCAGGGCGAGGATGAGCCGCGATCCGCGCTCGGTGCCGACGGAGACGACGGACCAGCCGGAGAGGAGGGCGAGGACGTAGGCGGTGGTGTCGCGTTCGCGGATCATCACCTCCCCGGGTTCGTAGACGCGCCGGGCGCCCTCGGCGAGCAGCGACCGCCGGTCGGCCGCGGGGAGGGCGTGGAGGAAGGAGCGGTCCTGACCGAAGAGACTCATCGCCGCTCACCCCCGTACCGTCCGCGGGCCCTCCGGGGAAGACCGTCCGCCGGTGGCCGACCGGCGTGTTCGCGTGTGTGTTCCCACCTCATGTGGCGTCCTGCGCCACGTTGTTGACGTTGCGTCACGTCATGGGGTGAAGAACGCTAGAGGGTGCGGAAGAAACGCGTCAACGAGCACGGGGGGCGCAGGGGAGCGCCGCCCCCGGCCCCCCTGCGCCCCCCGCGGAACCGCCCGGTGGGTGTTCGCGAAGCCTTGGTGAAGGCTTCGCGAACACCCACCGGAATCCATGCTTCGGCGTGACCGCCACCGGGGCGGGCACGGTCCGCCGGGCCGGAGCCCCGGGCCGGAGCCCCGGGCCGCGCCGCGGGGGCCGCAAGGTCCGCGGCAGCCGGGGGCGGTACCCCGTCCCCGGCTCGGGTCAGAGCCTCGGGTCGACCGGTTCCGACTCCAGGGCGAGGACCGCGAAGACGGCCTCGTGGACGCGCCAGAGCGGTTCACCCGCGGCGAGGCGGTCGAGGGCCTCCAGGCCGAGGGCGTACTCGCGCAGCGCCAGCGACCGCTTGTGGCCGAGGAACCGCTGCCGCAGCCGCTCCAGGTTCTCCGGTCGGGTGTACTCGGGACCGTAGATGATCCGCAGGTACTCCCGGCCGCGCACCTTCACACCCGGCTGCCCGAGGCGGCCGTTCCCGTCCCGCACCAGCGCCGCCAGCGGCTTGACGACCATGCCCTCGCCACCCGCCCCGGTCAGCTCCAGCCACCAGTCGGTGCCCGCGCGGACCGAGGCCTCGTCGCCGGTGTCGACGACGAGCCGGCGGGTGACCTGGAGCAGCCCGGTCGGGTCGTGCTCGACGAGCCGGTCGAGCCAGGCAAGCTGCTCGTCGTGCGGCACCGCCGCGAGCGAGCGCCCACGCGCCGCGAGCAGCTGGAACGGCGCGAACCGCACGCCCTCAAGACCCTCGGTCGGCCAGCAGTACCTGCGGTACGCCTCGGTGAAGGCCGTCGCGTCCACGGCCCGCTCCCGCTGCCGGGCGAGCAGCCCGTCGACGCCCTCGACCCCGCGCCCCACCGCCCGCTCCAGGGCGTCGATCGCCCCGGGCAGGACCGCACCGGAGGCCGCGCCGACCGCCGCGTACTGCGCGCGCAGCAGCCCCGCGGACTTGAGCGACCACGGCATCAGCTCCCCGTCGAGCAGCAGCCAGTCGGTGTCGAGCTCGTCCCACAACCCCGCCGCGCCGATCGCCGTCCGCAGCCGCCCCAGGACCTCCTCGGTGACGGCGACGTCGTCGAAGAAGGGCCGCCCCGTACGCGTGTGCAGCGCACCGGTCACCCCCGCGACGCCGAAGCGCTCGCGCGCCGCGTCATCGTCGCGGCAGACCAGGGCCACCGCCCGCGAGCCCATGTGCTTCTCCTCGCACACGACCCGCTCGACGCCGTCCGCCCGGTACTGGGCGAAGGCCTCGGCCGGGTGCTCCAGGTAGCCCTCCTCCTTCGAGGTGGCGGTCGGCGCCATCGTCGGCGGCAGGTACGCGAGCAGCCGCGGGTCGACCGCGAACCGGCTCATGACCTCCAGGGCCGCCGCGGCGTTCTCCTCGCGCACGGCGACGTTCCCGAGGTGACGGGTCTCCACCGTCCGCCGCCCGTGCACATCGGCCAGGTCCAGGGGCCGCCCCTGGTGCCCGCCGGGCGCCTCGGTGACGAGCGGCCGCGCCGGCTCGTACCAGACCTTCTCGGCCGGTACGTCGACGAGCTCGCGCTCCGGCCAGCGCAGCGCGGTCATCTTCCCGCCGAAGACGGCGCCGGTGTCGAGGCAGAGGGTGTTGTTGATCCACGACGTGGTGGGCACGGGAGTGTGCCCGTACACGACGGTGGCCCGCCCCCGGTACTCCTCCGCCCACGGGTAACGCACCGGCAGCCCGAACTCGTCGGTCTCGCCCGTGGTGTCCCCGTACAGCGCGTGCGAACGAACCCGCCCGGACGTCCGGCCGTGGTACTTCTCCGGCAGACCGGCGTGGCACACGACGAGGTTCCCGCCGTCGAGGACGTAGTGGGAGACGAGCCCCTCGATGAACGCCGCCACCTCCGCGCGGAACTCCTCGCTCTCCCGCCCCAACTGCTCGATGGTCTCGGCCAGTCCGTGCGTCTCCTGCACCTTCCGGCCCTTGAGCCACCGGCCGAGCTTGTTCTCGTGGTTGCCGGGGACGCACAGGGCGTCGCCCGCGGCGACCATCGCCATGACCCGGCGCAGCACGCCCGGCGAGTCGGGGCCCCGGTCGACGAGGTCGCCCACGAAGACGGCCGTCCGCCCCTCGGGGTGGTGTCCGTCGACGTAACCGAGCTTCGCGAGCAGGGTCTCCAGCTCGGAACGGCAGCCGTGGATGTCGCCGATGATGTCGAACGGGCCGGTGAGGTGCCGCAGATCGTTGAAGCGCCGCTCCAGAACGACCTCGGCCCCCTCGACCTCCTCCACCGAACGCAGCACGTGCACCTTGCGGAAGCCCTCGCGCTCCAGACCGCGCAGCGAACGCCGCAGCTCCCGCCGGTGCCGCTGGATGACGTGCGCCGGCATGTCCGCGCGGTCGGGCCGGGCGGCGTTCCGCGTGCGGCACACCTCCTCGGGCAGGTCGAGGACGATCGCGATCGGCAGCACGTCGTGCTCCCTGGCCAGCCGGACCAGCTGACGCCGGGCCTCCTGCTGCACGTTGGTGGCGTCGACGACGGTCAGCCGCCCCGCCGCCAGACGCTTGCCCGCGATGTAGTGCAGGACGTCGAAGGCGTCCCTGCTCGCGGACTGGTCGTTCTCGTCGTCGGCGACGAGCCCGCGGCAGAAGTCGGAGGAGACGATCTCGGTCGGCTTGAAGTGACGCCGGGCGAAGGTGGACTTGCCGGAACCGGTGGCACCGACGAGCACCACGAGGGAGAGATCGGTGACGGGCAGGGTGCGGGTCATGCCGTGACCTCCTTCAAGGCCTCGTCGGTACGGGATTCGGTACGGGATTCGGTACGGCTCCCGGTACGGGATTCGGTGCTGCCGTCGGTACTCGTACGGGTGAAGACGGCCATCTGCGTCGGCGGGCCGACCTCCGGGTCGTCCGGTCCCACGGGGGCGAACTCGACCCCGTACCCGAACTGCCCGGCGACCCCCTCCGCCCAGGCCCGGAACTCCTCGCGGGTCCACTCGAAGCGGTGGTCGCCGTGCCGGACGTGCCCGGCCGGCAGCGACTCCCAGCGCACGTTGTACTCGACGTTCGGCGTGGTCACGACGACCGTACGGGGCCGGGCCGAGCCGAACACCGCGTACTCCAGGGCCGGCAGCCTCGGCAGGTCCAGGTGCTCGATCACCTCGCTGAGCACGGCCGCGTCGTAACCGGCGAGCCGCTTGTCGGTGTACGCGAGGGAACCCTGCGTCAGCTTCACCCGCGCGGCCTGCCGCTCGCCCATCCGGTCGAGGCGCAGCCGGCGCGCGGCGACGCTCAGGGCACGCGCGGACACGTCCACACCGACGATCTCGGTGAAGCGCGGGTCCTTGAGCAGGGCCTGCACCAACTGCCCCTGCCCGCAGCCGAGATCGAGCACGCGCGCCGCCCCGGCTCCGGTCAGCGCGGCAAGGATCTCCTGGCGCCGCTGCTCGGCGAGCGGCACCGGACGCTCCTCCGTGTCGGTCGTCTCGTCGACGGCGTTGTCGACGTCCTCGACGTCCAGGCCGTCGGCCTCGGCGAGCCGGACCAGTTCGAGCCGCTCCGTCGCCTCACGGGCCAGGCCCCAGCGGCGCGAGAGGTAGCGGGCGGTGATCAGCTTCCGCTCGGGGTGGGCGGCCAGCCAGCCGTCACCGGCGCGCAGCAGCTTGTCGACCTCGTCGGGCGCGACCCAGTAGTGCTTGGCGTCGTCGAGGACCGGCAGCAGGACGTACAGGTGGTTGAGGGCGTCCGCGAGCCGCAGCTCGCCCTCCAGGACCAGACGCACGTACCGCGAGTCGCCCCACTCGGGGAACTCCGCGTCCAGCGCCACCGGTTCGGCCTCCACCGTGTCCCAGCCGAGCGGCCCGAACAGCGCCCGCACCAGCTCCGCACCGCCCCGGGCGGGAAGCGCGGGCACCTCGACGCGCAGCGGCAGCGGCGCGGCGGCCCGCTCGGGCATCGCCTTGCACTCGCCGTGCAGCGCGGTCTTGAAGACCTTGGCGAGCGCGACGGCGAGCAGCGAGGACGCCGCGTAGGGCCGGTCGTTGACGTACTGCGCGAGCGCCGAGTCCGGGGCGCCGCCCCGGCCCTTGCCCTTGCCGCGGCGCACCAGCGCCACGGGGTCCACCTCCAGGAGGAGTGCCGCCGTGCACCGCTCGGCACTCGCCTCGGGATAGAGGACGTGCGCCGTGCCATGCGAAGTCGAGAACACCTGCGCCCGCTCGGGATGCTTGTGCAGCAGAAATCCGAGATCGGTCGCGGGGCGCTCCGGGTTGCCGTAGGTACTGATCGTCAGGAACACACCTTCGAGTATGGGTCGCCCCTCCCCTCCCCACCAGGCATTTTCCGCGGGGCCGGGCCTCGGGGCGCGACCTCAGCCGGTGTCCGTGCCCTCCCCCGCCAGGGCATCGGCGAGCGCGGCGATCGTCGTCGGTCCGACGCGGCAGCAGCCGCCGACGAGCCGGGCCCCCGCCCCGGTCCAGGCGACGGCCCGGGCCGGGTCGAAGGCCGTGTCCCCGCGCCAGTCCCGCGCCCCGGCGTCCCAGCGCTCCCCGCTGTTGGGGTAGACGACGGCCGGCTTCCCGGTCACGGCCACGGCGAGCTCCACGGCGTCCCCCGCCTCGGCCGGGTCGCAGCAGTTCACCCCGACCGCCACCACCTGGTCGTTCCCCGCGGCGACCGCGAAGGCCTCCGCCAGGTCCTGCCCGGCCCGCGTCCGCCCGCCCCCGACCGTGTACGAGAGCCACACCGGCACCCCGCACCCCTCGACCGCCCGCAGCAACGCCTCGGCCTCCACCACGTCCGGAACCGTCTCCAGGGCGAGGACGTCCGGCGCCGCCCCGGCGAGCACCTCGATCCGGGGCCGGTGGAACCGCTCGAGCGCACCCACCGAGAGCCCGTACCGCCCCCGGTACTCGCTGCCGTCGGCGAGCATCGCCCCGTACGGCCCGACGGACGCGGCAACCCACACCTCCCCCGGGGCCCCCGCCCCCGCCCCCTCCCCTCCCCCCGTGGCCCCTTCCCCCGTGGCCCCTTCTCCTGCCCTCCGGGCCAGCTCCACGCTGCGGACGAGCAGCCGCGCGGCTTCCGCCCGGCCCGTGCCGCGCCGGGCGAAGCCCTCGAACGTCGCCTGGTAGCTGGAGGTGATCAGCACCCGCGCACCGGCCCGTACGTACGCCCTGTGGGCCGCCTCGATCTGCTCGGGCCCGTCGGCGAGGAGCCGCGCGGACCAGAGCGCGTCGGAGAGGTCGCAGCCCTGCGCCTCCAGCTGGTTGGACAGCCCGCCGTCGAGGACGAGCACCCCCGCCCCGAGGGCTTCGGCGAACGTACGGACCGGTCTCATCGGTGCGCCCCGCTCATCCCAGCTGCGACTGGACCCGGGCGGAGATCAGCTCCAGGTGGTCCAGGTCCTCCAGGTCCAGGACCTGGAGGTAGACCCGGGAGGAGCCGATCGCCTCGTACCGCCCGATCTTGTCGACGACCTCGGCGGGCGAGCCCGCGAGCCCGTTCGCCTTCAGCTCGTCCACCTCCCGGCCGATGGCTGCCGCCCGGCGGGCCACCTCGGCGTCGCTCTTGCCGACGCAGACGACCAGCGCGTTCGAGTACACCAGGTCGTCCGCCGCCCGTCCCGCCGCCTCGGCGGCGGCCCGGACCCGGCCGAACTGCCGCTCACTGTCCTCTGCGGACGCGAACGGGATGTTGAACTCGTCCGCGTACCGCGCGGCCAGCCGCGGCGTACGGCTCGCGCCGTGCCCGCCGATCAGCACCGGGACCCTGGACTGGGCCGGCTTCGGAAGCGCGGGCGAGTCGGTGAGCTGGTAGTACTTCCCGTGGTGGCTGAAGGTCTTGCCGACCTCCGTCTCCCACAGGCCGGTGACGATCGCCAGCTGCTCCTCCAGCCGGCCGAACCTCTCCTTCGGGAACGGAATTCCGTAGGCCTTGTGCTCCTCCTCGAACCAGCCCGCGCCCAGGCCCAGTTCGACCCGTCCGCCGGACATCCGGTCCACCTGGGCGACCTGGATGGCCAGGACCCCGGGGAGCCGGAAGGTGCCGGCCGTCATCAGCGTGCCGAGCCGGATCCGCTTCGTCTCCCGGGCCAGGCCGGCCAGGGTGATCCAGGCGTCCGTCGGCCCCGGCAACCCGTCGCCCGACCCCATGCTCAGATAGTGGTCGGAGCGGAAGAAGGCGTCGAATCCGAGCTCCTCGGTGGCCCGGGCCACCGCGAGGAGCGTCTCGTAGTCGGCCCCCTGCTGGGGTTCGGTGAAGATGCGAAGGTCCATACCTCCATCCTGCACCGTCGGGTGCGTGTCAACCTCTCCGTCAGCTCCCCGTCCGCACCGGCTCGGGCGGGTGAATATCCGACCCGTGGCGGGGCGCGTCCGCCCTGGCCAGTGACCGGGGCCGGGCACCCGTCGTTGGCTCGGGCGGAGCCGGACCGCCCGGCCCGCGTGCCGGCGGCCGCTGCCGGTGCGTCTCCCTCACGGTCCCGCCCTCGGCGGCGGGCCCCGGGCCGAGGAGGCCGCCATGTCCCAGGAAGCCGCACCGGAGCGGGCCGTGCCCGAACAGCCCGCGTCGCAGTCCGTGCCCGAGCAGAAGGGCGCCGAGGCTCCGAAGGGCCTGCTCCAGCAGATGGAGGAGCTGATGGCGGCGCTCTCCGCCGACCTCTCCCAGCTGGACGCCGACCTCCAGTCCACGTCCGACCGCCTGGCCCCCTCTCCGGACCCCGAGCCCTGACCCGAGCCGCATCACGGGAGCCGGCGACCCCGCTACCACGACGGGTCCCGGCCGCTCGGGCCCGCTCGGCCCCGGGCGGGGTCGGGTGGGCGGGCGCGGTCCCCGTCGCGCACGGCGAGGCGTCGCAGCATCCCGCGCACCCGGTCGCTCGACTCGTCGGCGGCGTCGATCGCCTCGATGCACTGCCAGTAGAGCCCCTCCTCGTCGGTGGCGCAGGCCACCCCCACCAGCGCGATCCCGACCTCCCCCAGCAGCTCCCCGAGCGCGGTCAACGACCCGCACGGGTCCGCGACTTCGGTCAGCCGGCCCGCGCGCGGGCCGCCGGAGCCCCAGGCCGGGTACTCCCCGATCTCGCTCAGCCCCCGCGCCTCGCCGCGCAGCTCCTGCGGTCCGCAGAGCGCGAGGTGACGCCCTATCGCCTGGGCGAGCGCCTGCGCCTGCCAGGCCTCCGCCACGATGTCCTGTGCCGTCCCGCTCTCCGCCAGCGCCTGTCGGCCCAGCGCGATGAGTCGCTCCGCTTCCATCAACGCCGCCCCCGTTCGTACGACTTACTGCCCACTCAGTCCACTACCCAGAGTGAGGCCGACTGAGCCCCAACACCAGAGGAATTCGGAAATCTGTGGACAGGAAGCCTGACGGGGGCAAGTCGATCACTCCGAAGAGTGACGATCTTCGTCCGTATCGGCGTCCGTGAGCCCCTCCTCACGCCCTCCGCCCCGCCTCCGGACGGGAAACCGGACCTCGTTCCGGTCGATCTTGGCCGCGAGCGCCGCCAGCGGATCGACGCCGAGCACCTGGCAGAACTGGAGGAGGTAGGCGAGCACGTCCGCCACCTCGTCGGCGACCCGGTGCGCCGACTCCGGGTCGTCCATCACCCGTTCCGCCTGCTCCGGCGTCAACCACTGGAAGATCTCAAGGAGTTCGGCGGCCTCCACGCTGAGGGCCGCCGCCAGGTTCTTGGGTGTGTGGTAGGGCTGCCAGTCGCGGGCCGCCGCGAACTCGGCCAGCCTGCGCTGGAGCCCTGCCACGTCGTTGTCGTCCGTCACCCGCTCAGGTCTACCACCGTCACCCCGGGCGTCCGGCGCGCCTCCCCCGCCGCACGCTCCCCGACCGTGCCCGCCACCCGGATGTGCCCGTCGGCGGCGATGCCCGTCGCGAGCCGCAGCAGTTCGCCCACCTGGCGTCCGTCGAGCCCCCGGTCGAGGTCGTCGGCGAGCAGCGTCAGGCTCTGCATGGCGTCCGGCACCTCGGCGATCCGGTCCATCTCCAGGACTCCGGGGCCGGTGAGCAGGGTGAGCGCGAGGGCCAGGTAGCGGAGTTCGCCGTCGCCGAGGCGGCCGAGCGGGGTCGCGGGCCGGCCGCCGCGTTCGAGGACGGCGCGTACGGTGCCTTCCGGGAGTTCCTGTACGCCGACTCCGGTGACCGGTCCCACGCAGCCCGCTCCCGCGACGGTGGCGAGACGGTGGTGGCGGCGCGGGCAGTCCGTGTGGGTGCGGTGCAGGACCTCGGCGAGGTTCCCGCAGCCGCGCCGCAGCCGCCCCTCGCCCGGCGGCACGGGGGCCCGCATCCGCTCGGGCCGGGGGTCGCAGGCGAAGGCGGACCGCAGGCCGATGACGACCTGCTCGGCGGCGGCCAGGACCTCCAGCTGCCCCTGGGTCTTGCCCGCGACGCGCAGCGGCAGCAGGGCCGTGCCCAGCAGGTCGTCGGGGAGCGGGGCGCGGGTGACGGGGGTGGTGCCCGCCGTGTGCCAGGCGGCCTGGACGGTGCTGCGGCCGGGGTCGCGGAGCGCGGTGGCGAGCAGGGTGCGGCCCCGGCCGGTGAGCCGCTCGCCGACGATGCGGAGCCTGGGCTCGGCCTGCACGGCGAGGTCCAGGTGGACGGGGCCCTCGGGTCCGTCGACCGTGCATCCGATCCGGAAGCCGCGCCTGCCCTGGGCGTCGGGCCGGGCGCGTTCGGGGACGCAGTCGGCGGCGTCGGGGAACACCTCGTCGAGCGGGTCGCCCGCGCCGAGCCTGGCGAGCGCCTCGTACGCCCGCAGGGTGGTGGACTTGCCGCTGCCGCTCGGCCCGGCGAAGAGGGTGACGGGTCCGAGCGGGTGCACGGCGGAACGGTGGCCGGCGAACGCGGACAGCCGCAGTTCGGTGACGGCGGGCCGGGCGGTGAGCGGTCCGCCCCGCCGCCCCGGTCCGCCCCGTCCCTCCGCCTCGACCGGGCCCCGCGCCTCGGGGACGGAGGCGCGGGGCGCGGTCGCGACGGGCCTGGACTCGCCCGGCCCGGAGACCCTGGGCTCGGAGACGCGGGGCCCGGAGACCCGGGGTCCGGCGAAGCGGGCGGCGGAAGCGGGCGCGACGGAGGAAGAACCCACTGGGGAAGGCCCGGCCGAGGCAGGGCCGGCCGAGGCTTCACCGTCCGATCCCGAGGAAGGCCCGTCCGAGGAAGGCCCGACCGAGGAAGGCCCGGTCAGGGGAGCTCCGACCGAGGCGAGCCCGGTCGCGGCGCCTTCGGTCGAGGCAGGGTGAGCCGAGGGCGACTGAACCGGGGAAGGGTGAATCGAGGAAGGGTGAACTGAGGAAGGAACGACGTCGGAGGAAGGGGCGTCTGACGTGCGGGCGAGCGTGGGGCCGCCGGTGAGGTCCATGCCCGGACCGTACGCAGATCATTCCCTGACGAACCGTTACGGCGAGATGACCTTCCTACGATCGAGGGACGCCGGCGGTCCTGCCGCCCACGACGTCGTCCTCGCCCTCACCCTCCGCGCCCTCGACCTCCGTACCGGCCGGGGCCAGCAGGAAGACGTTCCGGTCGACGCGGTGCATCCCGCTGCCGAGGCCGAAGACGACGCCGCTGCTGAAGTCGAGGATCCGCTTGGCGACCTCGGTGTCGGCGCTCGTCAGATCGAGGAGCACCGGGATCTGGGCGATGAGGTACTCGGCGACCTCACGGGCGTCGGCGAAGACCTGCACGCGGAGCACGACCATGCGGCGCTGCTCGGCGGTTTCGTACTGCTCGGGGATCGTGCGGTGGTCGACCCTGGACGGCCATTCGTCACGGCCGCGCAGGGGCAGGACCTGGGCGAGGCCCTCCCACTGTTCGTCGGTGACGTCGTACCTCTCGTACCTACTCATGGGTCCATCCTCCCGCTCCTCACCCGTTCGGCCCAACAACGACACGAGGTGATGGCCCGGGGGCGGTCCGCGCGCGGCTCCTGGTCAGCCGGTGCCCTGACCTGCGCCGGCGGGCGGGACGGAGTACGTGACGGTGGCGGAGGCCGCCAGATCGCCCGCCTCGTCCCTGAGTTCGGCGAGGACCACGCAGAGGCGGCGGCCGAACTTGGCCATGCGCGCGTGCGTCCGGAGCAGTCCGGGGCGGGGGCGGTTGAGGTAGCTGATCTGGAGCGAGGTGGTGAGCGCCATCGGGGTGGGGCGTCCGAGCCGGGCGTTGATGAGGAGGAACGCGGCGAGGTCGACGAGCCCGGCCTGTTCGGGACCGGAGATCGTGCCGCCGGGGCGGGTGCGGAGGCGGGCGCCGTCCGCCTCCATGAGGAGGTACGTCCCGCTCGCGTCGGTGACCCGGCAGGCCGCGTAGTCGGGGAACTGCCGCTGGACGAGCGCGTTGAGCTCGTCCGGCGACAGCGGGCGGGCAGCGGGCGCTGTCGCCGGGTCCGGGGCCTGCGTCTCGCGTATCGGGCTCCCCGTGTCCCTCATCAGGCGAAGCTCTTCGCCAGGCGGCGGAGGCCTTCCCTGATCTCGTCGGCCGAGTGCGTCGTGAACGACAGCCGCATCGCGCCCGGGTCGGGTTCGCCGCAGAAGAACGGGGCTCCCGGCACGTAGGCCACCTCGTGGCCGACGGCCGTCTTCAGGAGGGCCGTGGCGTCGTGGCCCGCGGGGAGGGTGACCCAGATGAACATGCCGCCCTCCGGCCTGTTCCACCGGCTGCCCTCGGGCAGGGCGCCCGGCAGGCCGTCGAGCATGGCGTCCCTGCGCTCCTGGTAGGCGGCGCGCATCACCGCGACGTGTGCGTCGAGGTCGCTGTCGCGGAGATAGCGCGCGGCGGCGGCCTGGTCGATGGTCGAGGTGTGCAGGTCGGCGGCCTGCTTGGCGATCACGCAGGCGCGGCGGAGGCCGGCGGGGGCGCGCAGGTAGCCGAGGCGGAGGCCGGGGGCCATCACCTTGGAGAAGGAGCCGAGCAGGACGGTGCGGTCGGCCGCGGCGGGGTCGGCGGCGATGGCGGGGACGCGCTCGCCGTCGTAGCGCAGTTCGCCGTACGGGTCGTCCTCGACGATCCAGAAGCCGTGCCGCGCGGCGGCCTCGGCGACGGCGTGGCGGCGCTCGGCGGGGAGGGTCCGGCCCGTGGGGTTCTGGAAGGTGGGGACGATGTAGAGGAGGGTCGCCTTCTCGCGGGCCGCGATCTCCTCCAGGGCCTCCGGGATGATGCCCTGGTCGTCGGTGGGCACGGGGACGACGCGCGCGCCCGCGAAGCCGAAGGTCTGCAGGGCGGCGAGGTAGCAGGGGTCCTCGACGAGGACGACGCTGCCGGGTTCGACGAGGGCGGTGGTGAGGAGCGTGAGGGCCTGCTGCGAGCCGGTGGTGACGAGCAGGTCGTCGGCGTCCGTGGGCAGTTCGCGCGCGGTGAGCCGGGCGGCGACGGCGGTGCGCAGGTCGGGGTCGCCCTCGGTCGTCGAGTACTGGAGGGCGGTCTGCGGGCTCTCCGCGAGGACCCGGTCGTACGCCGCGCGGATGCCGGCGATGTCGAACAGCTCGGGGGCGGGCAGGCCTCCGGCGAACGAGATCACTTCGGGCCGTGCCGTGAGCGCCAGGATCTCCCGTACCGGCGACGAGCCGACGTTGGCCAGCCGTGAGGCGGTGGCCGGCGCGGGCACGGAGGGGGTGGTGGAGGTGGCGTTCGCGGGCGCGGAGGCGGCAGAAAGCATGGCGCCAGCATATAGAGATTCAAGACGGTGTCCAGGTCGTTCGATTCCCGCCCGGCGTGGCCGAGTTGACACTCTTCAGACCCCTCACGCAGGGCGAATTCCGGGCGTGTCGCCGGCCTGCCGCCCGCGTGCTCCGTACCTGATTCGGCCATGATTCGGCCGCTCTGCGGGCCGTGGGAATCCAGCCGCGGGCGGTGAATTCGGAGGATTTCCCTCCCCTCGCCTTTCCCGCTGGTCGACTCGGGAGAGGGCGGGCGGAGTGATCTTCTTCTCTCCTGTCCGACGCGCCGCGACCGGTTCTCGATCCGGTTCTCCACGCGTCGTGGACGACTCGGGGAAACCGGCCATTCCGGTCCTCGGTCTCATTGATGGACGGCGGTGCCGTGGATAGCGTTCGACCGCTCCACCACCGCGATGTCAGCGGTCTTTCGGGTCGAAGTCGAACGAGCGAGGCGAGTGGATCACCATGTCATCTTCCGTTCCCGTCGACGAGGCAGTCGTCGTCCGCACTCCCGAGGAATTCCTCGCCATGCCCGAGGACTACCGGGAGATCGCAGTCCGGGGAATGATCGTCAACACAGAGGGCGAACTGTCCGGCGCCGACGACTACATCCAGGTGTTTCTTCCGCTCGCGCCGAACGCCGAGGAGCGGCAGGTGTGCGCCGAGCGTGCCGTCGAGGAGTACGACCACTACAAGATCGGCAAAAGGATCCTGGCCGACATCGGCGTGGACACCGGATACATGGAGCAGCAGCGGCTCGCCGACCGTGATCTCTTCGCCGGCCACGAGTTCCACACGTGCACCACGTGGGCCGAGCGCGGAATCTTCTCGTACATCGGTGAGGAGACCGCGATGGTGATGATCTCCGAATTCGCGCAGAGCAGTTACAAGCCGTGGGCCGAGGCGGTGCGCACGATCATTCTCGACGAGAAGGTGCACATCGCGCACGGTGCGCGTGTCTGCCGGAATCTCGCCCGCACCGAGGAGGGCCGCGAGGAACTCCAGCAGGGGCTCGACCGATTGTGGCCGGGATTCAACCGGATCTTCGGGAGCGCGCGTTCGGAGCGGTCGAAGCTCGCGGTCCGCTTCGGTCTGCGGCAGACCACCAACGGGGAGGCGCGGGACATCTGGCGGGCGAAGGTCACCCCGCGCATCGAGGGCCTTGGCCTGAAGGTACCGGAGTAGACCGAGCGGGCCCGAGCGGCCCGAGTGGTCCGAGCAGGCACCGGCGGGCCCGAGCGGCCCGGACGGGCACCGGCAGGCCTGGGCGGATCGAGCAGGCACCGGCGAGCCCGAGCGGCCCGAGCCGCCCGGGCAGACACCGGCAGGCCCGAGCCGCCCGAACAATCCCGAGCAGACCAAGCAGACCAAGCAGACCGAGCAGACCGAGCAGACCGAGCAGGCCCGACGAGCCCGGAGCCGCCCCGAGCAGCCCCGAGACGCCCCCGGAGGGCCAGGCAGCGCGCCCGTGTGACCGAGCAGCCGTCCGATCGAGGAGTCCGCACCCCATGGCCACCCCCCTGACCATCACCCCGCGCCCGCTCGGCCGCCGCGAGGCGAAGGAGCGCACCGCCGCCCTCCTGGCCGAACGTCCCGATCTCGCCGAGCGTCTGCACCGGCTGCGCCGTCTCGGCCGGGAGGTCCGCTCGTGCGAGGTGCACCTCACCAACACCTGCAACATCCGCTGCAAGGGCTGCTGGTACTTCGAGGGCGGCTTCGACACCGCCGTGCGCGAGCTCTCGGACGTCGACCGGATCCGTGCCTTCGCCCGCCGGCTGCGGGACGAGGGGGTCAACCAGGCCACCCTCATCGGCGGTGAGCCGACCCTGGTGCTGCGCCGGGTGGAGGCCTTCGTCGAGGAGCTGCCGTACATCACGATCTCGACGAACGGCCTGCGTCCGATGCCCGTGCAGGGCTTCGAGCACATCGCCGTCGCCGTCAGCATCTTCGGGGGCGGGCCGCTCGACGACGACCTGCGGGCCATCCGGGTCAACGGCTCCAAGTTCACCGGCCTGTTCGACACGGCGCTGTCGCACTACAAGGACGATCCGCGGGTCCTGTTCATCTTCGCGCTCTCCGAGGCGGGGCTGCCGTACCTCGAACCGACCGTGCGCCGGATCGCCGAGAACGGCAACATCGTCACCTTCAACTTCTACAGCGAGCACGGCTCCGACAACCCGATCCAGATCGAGAACGAGCGCCGCGTCCTCGAGGAGGCCCTGCGGGTCAAGGAGGCCTATCCGGAGGCCGTGGTCAGCCACCCGTACTTCATCCGCAGCCTCATCACCGGCACCTCGCACTGGGGGGCGCGCTTCGGGTACGACGTGTGCCCGAGCCTCAGCGTCGACCACCCCGACCACGAGGAGCGGGTGGCCAACGGGAACCCGGTGATCCCGGGCTTCGCGGCCTGGGGCGCCGACTACGAGTCGCTGCAGTTCTGCTGCACGTCCGGGGACTGCGGCGGCTGCCGCGACAGCCAGGCCGTCTACAGCTGGCTGGTGGTGAGCGCCTCCCGCTTCCTGGACAGCGCCGCGCGCCTGGAGGAGTGGGTGGACATCGCGGAGAGCTACTGGCGGCAGTGGCACTGGTCCCCGTACCACTCCTCGAAGCTCATCACCCCCTGATCGCAGCCCCGGCCCCTTACTTCACGGGAGAGTCATGTCCGAGACATCAGCGACATCCGCGGCGTCCACGACGCTGGACCGCGCCTCCATCGAGCAGTTCATCACCGACGCCCTCGTCGAGCTGGGCGTCGACGCCTCCGACGTCGTGCCCGGGGCAGCGCTCGACGATCTGGAGATCGACTCGCTCGACATGGTCGAGCTCGCGCAGTCCGTCAAGCGGGACCTCGGCGTCCCGGTCCGCACGAAGGACTTCGACGGCATCGACACCGTCGGTCAGATCCTCGAACTGTGCTACGAGAAGGCCGGAGTTGAGTGATCCGCGCCGGGGCCGGGAGGTCGTCGTCACCGGTTTCGGCGCGGTCACCCCGTTCGGCGTCGGCGCCGGCGTGCTCCACGAGCGCGCCGTCGCCGGGGACGTGGCGGTGGCGGGTTCCCATCCGGCCGTCCGGCACGCGGACTTCACGGCCGCCGATCACCTGCCGCGGAACGTGGTGCGCCGCACCGATCGGTTCACCCAGCTGGCCCTTGTGGCGGCCGAGGAGGCCCTGACGCAGGCCGGGAAGCGGGACGGCACGCCGTCGCCCTGGCAGCCCGAGCGGGTCGCCTGTGTCATCGGGTGCGGGCTCGGCGGCACGGCCTCCTTCGAGGCGCAGCGGGAGGTGTACGAGAGGGACGGCGCGGGGTTCGTGTCGCCGTTGATGATCCCGCAGATGATGGCGAACGCGGCCGCCGCCCACCTCTCCATGCGGCACGGTCTCCACGGCGAGAGCCTGTGTGTCGCGTCCGCGTGCAGCAGCGGCGCCCAGGCCGTCGGTACGGGGATGCGGCTGCTCGCCTCGGGCGCGGCCGACGCCGTCGTGGTCGGTGGCGCCGAGGCCTCCTCGTCCGACCTGGTGGCGGCCGCCTTCGCGAACGCCGGCGCGCTCTCCCCGAGCGGTTCCTCCCGTCCCTTCGACCGGGACCGCGACGGCTTCGTGATCGGCGAGGGCGCCGGGATCCTCGTCCTGGAGACGGCCACGGGCGCCGCCCGGCGCGGGGCCGAGGTCCTCGGAGTCGTACGGGGGTACGCGGCGACCTCCGACGCGCATCACGTGACCGCGCCCGACCCGAGCGGCGGGCCGGCGGGCCGGGCGGTGTCGCTCGCGCTGCGGGAGGCGTCGGTGGCGCCCGGGGAGCTGGCGTACGTGAACGCCCACGGGACCGGCACCGCGCTCAACGACCGTCTGGAGTGCGAGGCCCTGCGGGGCGCCCTCGGGGCCGGGGTCCTCGCGGAGCTGCCGCTCTCCTCCGGGAAGGGCGCGCTCGGGCACCTCTTCGGTGCGGCGGGCGCGGTCGAGGCCATCGTCACCCTCCAGGCGCTGCGGCACGGCGTGGCGCCGCCGACGGCGGGGCTGCGCCGTCCCGATCCGGCGCTCGGCCCGCTCGACCTCGTGCGTACGGCGAGGAAGCTCACCGCGCCGGCGGGTGCAGGCGGGTTGTTCGGGCTCTCCACCTCGTTCGGCTTCGGCGGACACAACGCGGCCCTGGTCCTGGCCGTGGAAGGGCGGTCCTGATGCGCGCGTCCCGCGATCCCCACGGCGTTCCCGACCTGCTCGGCTTCTCCGGGCGCCGCTATCTGGTCACCGGGGTCCTCAACGACGACTCGATCGCCTGGCACACCGCGCGGGCGCTCCAGGAGGCGGGCGCGGAGGTCCTGTTGACGGGTTTCGGGCGGACCCGGCGGATCACGGAGGCGGCGGCGTCCGGCCTGCCGTACCCGGCCGACGTCCTGGAGCTGGACGTGACGCGGCCCGAGGACCTCGACGCGCTGACGAAGGAGCTGGAGCGACGCTGGGGCGCGGTGGACGGCGTCCTGCACGCGATCGCCGCCGCCCCGCAGTCCGCGCTCAGCGGCAACTTCCTCACCACGCCCGTGGAGAGCGCGACGCTCGCGCTGCGCACGGCGGCGTTCTCGCTGCACTCGCTGACCACGGCGCTCGCGCCGCTGCTGCGCGAGGGCGGGGGCGCGGGCGGGGCCCGGGGCAGTGTCGTCGGGCTCGACTTCGACTCGTCCGGGGCGTGGCCGGGGTACGACTGGATGGGCGTCGGCAAGGCCACGCTCGGGGCGGTCTGCCGCTACCTCGCGCTGTATCTCGGGCACTCCGGCATCCGCGTCAACCTCGTCGCCGCCGGCCCGGTGGAGACCGTGGCCGGGCGGGCCGTCAGCACCTTCGACCGGATCGCCGACCGCTGGGAGCAGGAGGCGCCGCTCGGCTGGAGCCGCGCCGATCCGGCGCGGCTCGTCGGCCCCGTCCTGTTCCTGCTGTCGGACCTGGCGGCCACGGTCACCGGGGAGATCGTGCACGCGGACGGCGGGATGCACGCGGTCCGGATGGGGGTCGGCGCCGTCGGCGAGCCCCCGGGGATCGGCGCGCCGCCCCGCGCGGGCAAGGAGGACCGCTCGTGAAAGAGGACCGCTGAGGACCCCTCGTACCAGTGGACCGCCCGTGAAGTCAGACCGCTCGCGAAGAACGACCGCCCGTGAAGTCAGACCGCTCGCGAAGAACGACCGCTCGTGAAAGAGGACCACTCGTGAAGGAGGACCGCTCATGACCGCGGCGATCGTCGGTGTCGGCTCCGCGCTGCCCGAACGGGCCGTGCCCAACAGCCACTTCGCCGCCATCGGGTCCTCCGACGAGTGGATCGTCAAGCGGACCGGCATCCGGCAGCGGCACTTCCTGCCGGAGGACGGGCACCTCGCCGACCTCGCCCTGGCGGCGGCCCGGACGGCGCTCGCCCAGTCGGGGCGCGCCGCGCGCGAGGTGGGGCACGTCGTCGTGGCGACCACGACGCCCGACCGGACGACCCCGGGCCTCGCCGTGGAGGTGGCCGCCCGGCTGGGGGCGGACCGGGCCGCCGCGTTCGATCTGCACGCGGCCTGCGCCGGGTTCGTGTACGCCCTGGACCACGCGGTGGCCCTGATCGAGTCGGGCCGGGCGGGCACCGTCCTGGTCTGCGGGGCCGAGGCGCTGACCCGGATCACCGATCACGAGGACCGGTCGACGGCGGTGCTGCTGGGCGACGGCGCGGGGGCGGTGGTCGTGGCGGACGTGGACCCGGGCCCCTCCGTCGAGCCCGCCTTCCGGCTCGGTTCGGACGGGGATCTGATCCCGCTGCTCTACGCCGACCGGTACGACCGGAAGCTGCGGATGGACGGTCCCGAGATCTTCGTCCAGGCGGTGGAGCGGATGAGCGAGGCGGCCCGGGACGTGCTCGCGCGGCGGGAGCTGACCGCCGACGACGTCGACCTGTTCGTCGCCCACCAGGCCAACGCGCGGATCGTACGGGCGGTGGGCAAGGAGCTCGGTGTCCCGCAGGAGCGGCTGTACCTCAACGTCGACCGGGTCGCCAACACCTCCTCCGCCTCCATCCCGATCGCCCTCCACCAGGCCTGGCAGGAGGGGCGTCTCGGTCCGACGGGCCTGCTGGGGGTGGCGGCGTTCGGCGCGGGCGTCACGTGGGGGGCGGGCGTGATCGGCTGGCGTCCCGCGGACGCGGAGAGCCGATGAGGACGTCTCCCTTCCCCGTACTGGCCGAGCTGACCGCCCCGGACGGCGCCGGGCTCGTGGTCCGTGTCCACGCGCGCCCCGAGCCGACCGCCCCGGTCGTGGTCGTCCTCCCGGCGATGGGCACCGCCGCCCGCCACTACACGCCGCTGGTACGGGCGCTGCACCGGCGGGGCGCGACCGTGGTGACGACGGACCTGCGGGGCCACGGCGAGAGCACCCCGGTTCCGGTGCGCGGGGTCCGCTTCGGCTACCGCGAGCTCGTCGAGCACGACTTCGGCGCGGTCCTGGACGCCGTCGAGCGGGCCTTCCCTGAGGCGCCGAGGCTGCTTCTGGGGCACAGTCTCGGCGGCCAGCTCGGGCTGGTGCACTGCGGTCTGCTGCGGCCGCGTCTCGCGGGGGTCGTCCTGGTCGCGAGCGGTTCGGCGTGGTGGCGCGCGCTCGGTACGGGGGCGGATCCCCGGCCGGGTGCGCGGTGGCTCGTACGGAGCCTGCTGTGCGTGGCCGGTGCGGAGCTGCTCGGGTACTGGCCGGGGCACCGGTTCGGCTTCGGCGGGCGGGAGTCGGTGGGCGTGATGCGGGACTGGGCCCGGCAGATGCGGACCGGGCGGTACGGGGCCAGGGGCGCGGCCGCGGACTACGAGGAGGCGCTGCGGAGCGTCGACCTGCCCGTGCTCGCCGTCGACGTGGAGGGTGACGCGCTCGCGCCGCCGCGGGCCGTGGACCACCTGTGCGCGAAGCTCCCGTCGGCGCGGGTCGAGCGCTGGAGCTACCGGTCGTCGGACGCCGGCGGCCGGCGGCTCGACCACTTCCGCTGGATCCGACACAACGCGGGCCTGGTGGAGCGGATCGCCGCGTGGGCGGAGTTCCCGGCGACGTGCGACGCCGGCGAGTGGCAGGGCACCGACACCCGGTCGGAGGCCCGGGCGTGAGCGAAGGAGTACCTCTGATGAGCGTCGACGACGGCACCGTTCCCGCGCTGCTCGCCCGGAGCGCGGGCGCGCACCCCGACCGGAGCGCGTTGCGGCTCGGCGCCGAGACGCTGACGTACGGCGGGCTCGACGACCTGGCCGGGCGGGCCGCCGCGCTGCTCCACGCGCGCGGGGTGGGGCCGGGTGACCGGGTGGCCCTCATGCTGCCGAACAGCACGCTGTTCGCGGTGCTCTACTACGGCATCCTGCGCGCGGGGGCGATCGTCGTCCCGCTCAACCCGCTGCTTCGCGCGGGCGAGGTCCGTCACTGTCTGGCGGACGCCGAGGCCGCGCTGATGCTCTCGTGGCACGGGGACGGCGGGGAGGCCGCCGAGGGGGCCCGGCTCGCGGGCACCCCGCACCTCGTGGTCGAACCGGCTGGTTTCAGCACGCTGTTGGCGGAGCACGCGCGCGTGGAGCCCGTTTCCCGTACCCCCGAGGACACGGCGGTCGTGCTCTACACCTCCGGCACGACGGGGGCGCCGAAGGGCGCCGAGCTGACCCACCGCAACATCCGGCGCAATGTCGACGAAGGCGTGCGGGTCCTGGAGCTGGGTCCCTCGGACGTGGTCTTCGGCGGGCTGCCGCTCTTCCACTCGTTCGGGCAGGTGATGGGGCTGAACTGTGCGGTGGCCGTGGGTGCCTGTCTGACCCTCATGGCCCGCTTCGACCCGGCGGGTGCGCTCGCGCTCGTCGCCCGGGACCGGGTCACGGTCTTCCTCGGTGTCCCCACCATGTACGGGCTGCTGTTGCGGCACCCGGACCGCGCGCTGCACGACGTGTCGTCGCTGCGGGTCTGTCTGTGCGGCGGCTCGCCCCTGCCGGTGGCGGTGCTGACCGGTTTCGAGTCCGCCTTCGGCTGCGCGGTCCTGGAGGGGTACGGGCTGTCGGAGTCGTCGCCGCTGGCCTGTGTGAACCGGATCGACCGGCCGCGCTCCCCGGGCACCATCGGCATCCCCGTCCCGGGGGTGGAGATGCGGGTGGTGGACCGGGACGGCAAGGAGGTCCCGGACGGTGAGGTCGGCGAGCTCGTCATCCGGGGCCACAACGTGATGAAGGGGTACTGGCGCCGCCCGGAGGCCACGGCCGAGACGGTACGGGACGGCTGGCTGCACACCGGCGACCTGGGCACCCGGGACGCGTCCGGCGACTTCCGGGTCGTCGACCGCGTCAAGGACGTCGTGATCCGCGGCGGGTTCAACGTGTATCCGAGGGAGGTGGAGGAGGTCCTCCACCTGCACCCGTGCGTGGCGGAGGCCGCCGTGCTCGGCGTCCCGCATCCGGTGCACGGGCAGGAGGTCGCGGCCGCGGTCGTCCTGCGGCCCGGCGGCCGGGTCTCCCCCGCCGAGCTGCGCGCGCACGTGCGGGAGCGGCTCGCCCCGTACAAGTACCCGCGCCGGATCTGGCTGACGGACGCGCTGCCGAAGGGCCCGACGGGGAAGGTGCTCAAGCGGGAGATCGTCCCGCCGGAGGGTGCGTAGCGGGCCCCGCCGGTCAGTCCGAGGAGTCGTCCGCGTCCGCCCACAGGGAGCGGACGTGGCCGAGGTGGCGCTGCATGCAGGCCTCGGCGCCGGGTGCGTCCCCGGCGATCATCAGGTCGAGGAGTTCGAGGTGTTCCTCGGCGGAGGAGACGAGCTTGCCGGCCTCGTCGAGGCCGGTGAGGCCGTAGAGCCGGGAGCGCTTGCGCAGGTCTCCGACGGTCTCGACGAGCCGCTCGTTCCCGGAGAGGGCGAGGAGGGCCAGGTGGAAGCGGCGGTCGGCCTCCAGGTAGCCGATGAGGTCGTGCTCGCGGGCGCGCGAGACGATCTCCTCGGCGACCGGGCGCAGCTCCTCCAGCTGCTCCCGGGTGGCCCTGCGGGTGACCCGGCCGATGGTGGGGACCTCGATGAGGGTCCGGAGCTCGGTGTACTGGTCGAGGTCCCGCTCGCTGACCTCGGTGATGCGGAAGCCCTTGTTGCGGACGGGCTCGACCAGGCCCTCCCGGGCCAGGTCGAGCATGGCCTCGCGGACCGGGGTGGCGGAGACGCCGAGGTCGCCGGCGAGGCCGGGGGCCGAGTAGACCTGGCCCGGGCGGAGCTCCCCGGCGATCAGGGCGGCGCGAAGGGCGTGGCCGACCTGGTCGCGGAGCCGTTCCTGGGCTCTGACGAGGCCGTACTGTTTCAGGTCACCCATCGTGCGTCCTCCGAGATGTCACGGGGGAGCATCGTACAATGTCACGTTTCCCCGGCGGACGGTCCTGCGGGCGGTCAGAGCAGGAATCCGGCGGGGAACGGGTCGTCGGGGTCGAGGAAGTACTGGGCGGTGCCGGTGATCCAGGCGCGTCCGGTGACGGTCGGGACGACGGCGGGCAGCCCGCCGACGGTCGTCTCGTCGACGATCCGGCCGGTGAACTCGGTGCCGATGAAGGACTCGTTGACGAAGTCGGTGTGCGGGGCGAGCAGTCCGCGCGCGTGCAGCTGGGCCATGCGGGCGCTGGTGCCGGTGCCGCACGGGGAGCGGTCGAACCAGCCGGGGTGGATGGCCATGGCGTGGCGCGAGCGGGTCGCGTCGGAGCCGGGTGCGGTCAGGTAGACGTGCTTGACGCCGGCGAAGGCCGGGTTCTCGGGGTGGACGGGGCGGTCGGGTCCGGCGTTGACGGCGTCCATGACCGCGAGCCCGGCGGCGAGCAGCTCCTGCTTGTGGGCGCGGTCGAAGGGCAGGCCCAGGGAGTCGAGGTCCACGAAGGCGTAGAAGTTGCCTCCGTACGCGAGGTCGTAGGTGACGGTGCCGTATCCGGGCACGTCCGTCTTGAGGTCGAGGCCGACGGAGAAGGCGGGCACGTTGGTGAGGGTTACGGAGCGGGCGCGGCCGTCCTCGACGCGGACGTCGACGCTGACGAGCCCGGCGGGGGTGTCGAGCCGGACGGTGGTGACCGGTTCGACGACCGGCACCATGCCCGTCTCGACGAGGACGGTGGCGACGCCGATGGTGCCGTGTCCGCACATCGGGAGCAGGCCGGAGACCTCGATGTAGAGGACGCCGTAGTCGGCGTCGGGGCGGGTGGGCGGCTGGAGGATCGCGCCGCTCATCGCCGCGTGGCCGCGCGGTTCGTACATGAGGAGGGTGCGGACGTGGTCGAGGTGTTCGGCGAAGTGGAGCCGCCGCTCGGCCATGGTGGCGCCGGGGATGATCCCGAAGCCGCCGGTGATGACGCGGGTGGGCATGCCCTCGGTGTGGGAGTCCACCGCGTGGTAGACGTGGCGGGTGCGCATGGGGTCCCTTCTGGTGGGTGGATGACGGGCTCTACGCGTGGCCCTCGGCGAGGGCCTTCTCCGTGGCGGCGCGCACGACGGCCTCCTGTTCGGGCGTCAGCGGGAGGCGGGGCGGCCGGGTGGTGCCCCCGGTGTGGCCGGCGAGGTCCATGGAGAGCTTGATGGCCTGGACGAACTCGGTTCTGGAGTCCCAGCGGAAGAGCGGGTGCAGCGCGCGGTAGAGCGGCAGCGCGACGGCGAGGTCGCCCGCGACGGCGGCGCGGTAGAGGGTGGCGCAGGCGCGCGGGAGGGCGTTGGGGAAGCCGGCGATCCAGCCGACGGCGCCGGCGAGCGCGAGTTCGAGGAGGACGTCGTCGGCGCCGACGAGCAGGTCGAGGCCGGGGGCGAGTTCGGCGAGCTCGTAGGCGCGGCGGACGTCGCCGCTGAACTCCTTGACGGCGACGATGCCGCCGTCGGCGTGGAGGCGGGCGAGGAGGGCGGGGGCGAGGTCGACCTTGGTGTCGTACGGGTTGTTGTAGGCGACGACGGGCAGGCCGACCGCGGCGACCTCGGCGTAGTGGGCGCGTACGGACCGCTCGTCGGCCCGGTAGGCGTTGGGCGGCAGGAGGAGGACCGAGCCGCAGCCGGCGTCGGCGGCCTGTTCGGCCCAGCGGCGGGCCTCGGCGCTGCCGTACGCGGAGACGCCCGGCATGACCCTGGCCCCGTCCCCGGCGGCTTCGACGGCGGTACGGACGACCTGGGCGCGTTCCTGGTCGGTGAGGGTCTGGTACTCGCCGAGGGAGCCGTTGGGGACGACGCCGTCGCAGCCGTCGGCGATCAGCCGGGCCACGTGCCGCGCGTAGGCGTCGTGGTCGACGGCGCCGTCCGCGCGGAAGGGGAGGGCGGTGGCGACCATGATCCCGTGCCAGGGGCGGGCGCGGTGCACGGGGGCTTGCTCGTGGACCATGAAGGACTCCCTACTGTGGTGTGTGACATTTTATTGATGGAGGCGGGGTCCACAAGGGTTCGGTACGGACCCAGTTCTGACGACCGGTCAGGCGGGGTGGGGCACCCCCCCCTTCATGATCCGCCCCGGCCGACCCGGATGACCGAACACATGCTCGCCCTCGCTCCATCCGTCTCCGTGCTCACTCTGGTCGTGACCCTCGCCGGCGCCGTCGCCCGCCCGTTCCGCCTGCCCGAGGCGACCTTCGCCCTCCCCGCCGCCCTCACCGCGTCGACGGTGGCGCTGTGGGCCTCGCCGCAGATGTCCGGCGGGTGACCGGCACGCCGTTTCCCACGTCCCGGGAACCTCGGGCTCCACTGCTACGTTCTACAAGTCCGTAGAAACAATCGACGTCTGGAGTACTCGACCATGGCTCTGTGGGACCGCATCAAGGAATCCGCATCGACGATGCAGACCCAGCTGGTGGCGAAGAAGAACGACCTGAAGAGCGGCGCGTTCCGCGACGCGAGCATGGCCATGTGCGCGCTGGTCGCCGCCGCCGACGGGACGATCGACCCCGCCGAGCGCCGCCGGGTCGCCCAGCTGATCTCGACCAACGAGGTCCTGCAGAACTTCGACGCGACCGACCTCCAGCGCCGGTTCGACGCCAACCTGGACAAGCTGACCGCCGACTTCGACTTCGGCAAGGTCAGCGTGCTCCAGGAGATCGCCAAGGCGAAGAAGAAGCCGGCCGAGGCCCGGGCCGTCGTCCAGATCGGCATCGTCATCGGCGGCGCGGACGGCGACTTCGACAAGACGGAGCAGGCCGTGGTGCGGGAGGCGTGCTTCACGCTCGACCTGCCGCCGCACGAGTTCGACCTCTAGGGCCTGTCGGCGCGCGCGTGCGCGTCGCCCCTGCCGGGGCCGGCCCAGGAGCCGGCGCGGCCCGTGCCGTCGTTCGGGCGGGGCGCGGCGGACGGGTCACGGGCGGGGCGGAGTTCGTGCCCGCAGTACTCGGCCACGAACTCCTCGCCGCCGGCGGCCGCGACGAGCCGCTGCCGCGCGGTGGACGGGGGTGCTCCGGCCTTCGTCTTCGCCTTACCGTTCCCGTTCCCGTTTCCCTTCGCCTCCCCCTCCGTCTTCTCGAAGGCGTCGCAGAGGGCCTCACGGCTCCTGCCGGGGAGCTCCGGCGGATCCTTCTCCGGACGCAGCGGAGCGGTCGTGCCGGGCGGCGGGGTCCGGGTCGCACCCGCTGTCGCACCGCGCTCCGCGGAAGCGGAAGCGGAAGCAGGAGCGGGGTCGGTACCCGGCGCCGAGTGGGTGGCGGGGCTCGGTTCGGAGGTCGGGGCGGTGGTGCCGAGGAAGGGCTCGGGAAGGTCGCCGGTGGCGACGGCCACGCCGCCGAGGGTCACGCTCGCGACCAGCGCGGCCACGGCCGTCTTCAGTGAACGCCGGGGACGCCGCCGCTCCTCGGCCGGTGTCCAGTCGTCGCGGTCACGGGTGGGTCGTGAGGTGTGCAGCCCCGCGTCACGGGCCTCCCGGAAGGCGGCGAGAGCGCCCTTCTCCCCTCCGGCGACGCTCTCCTCGCGCAGAGCGGCTCTCATCAGCTCCCCCAGCTCTCCGTCGCGCATCTCGTCAGGCATCCGTCACCTCCCTCTCCCCTTGAGTTGTTTCGCAAGTCGCCTCAATCCCCTATGTGCGGCGGACCGTACCGCACCGGGACGCTTGCCCAGCACTCGGGCGGCCGAAGGGCCGTCGAGCCCGACGACGACCCGGAGCAGCACGGCCTCGGCCTGGTCGCGCGGGAGACCCGCGATGAGGGCGAGTGCCGTCTCCGTCGACAGCGCGTCCAGCGCCTCGCCCGCCGCGTCACCGGCGGCCGGCAGCTCCAGCATGTCCTGTTCGAACCGGCTGGGGCGGGGGCGCGCCCGCACGCGCCGCAGGTGGTCGAGGGCCCGGTGGCGGGCGATGGTCGCGGTCCAGCCCCGGAAGCCCGCGCCGTCGCCGCGGAAGCGGCCGAGGTCCCGGGCGATCTCCAGCCACGCGTCGGAGGCGACGTCCTCGGCGTCCTCGCCGACGATCCCGCGCAGATAGCCCAGCAGTCCGGGATGCACGATCCGGTACGCCTCCGCGAACGCCCCCTCGTCCCCGCGCCGGGCCCGCTCGACGGCCTCGGCGAGGCGGACGTCCCACTCGGGGCCGGACGGGTCTTCGCGCTCGGGACCGGGGAGAGCCGCAGGCTCGGAACCGGACGGTTCGTCGTGCTCGGGGCCGGACGGTTCGTCGTGTTCGGGGTCGTGTGCCCTGGCGGGCGCGTGCCCCGTTCCCTCGCCCACCCGACCCTCTTCACAACCCGTACACCCACGAACCCCGGTCCCCACGGAACAACCGGAGGACGTCCATCCTGTCAGACGGTCAACAGGCCTTTCCCGACACTCTGTCGGGGTGAGGGGTCAGGAGGCGGCGCGGACCGGCCGACCGGCGGCCGTGCAGGGTGAGGAAGTACAGGTACAGGGACTCCTTCGTGCCGATCTCGAAGCGGTTCACGGTCCGGCCGAGCGGGTTCCACACCCGGCCGTCCGGCATCCGCACCGCGACGGGGTACCCGAAGACGGACCGCAGCATGTGCGCGTCCGGCAGGTCCACCCAGGCGCCCCCGGCCTCCCGCACCAGCACCTCCCCCACATAGGCCCCGAGGCCGAGCAGCGTCCCGGCCACCTCCTCCCGTCCGGCGCCGCCCCGCCGCAGCCCGTCGACGACCCGGTCGACGACGCGCAGGCTGCCGACGGAGTAGTCCAGCGGCAGCCGCGCCCTCGCGGTCGCCCTCTCGACGAACTCCTCCGCACGCCGCCCCATGCCGTCCGCGCGCAACGTCAGGCTCTCGCAGTCCACTGATGACCACCTTCCCCGTAGGAGTGGCGGAAGCCACCGGGTGACCCAGCGGATCCGCCCCGGGAAACATCACGGGGCGCGCACGTGACCCTGGTCACAGCCGTCGCAAACGCCCCTGGAGTGGCGGCGAGTTACGAGAGAACACAGCGGCATCAAGGCGCCCATAACCGGTCACCGATCGGCGGATCCGGCCAGCCTCGAACCTCGGGCACAAATTTCACACATTCCCTCTTCATACCGGTCCTCGATGCTCTAGATTGACCGTGCTTCAGGTGATCGGACACGAGGCGACCACTCATCCACCACAGGTCCGGCGCCATGGAAAGCCAGTAGTCACGTCCCCGCCACCAGCCATGGGGACGATCAGTTCCGGGGCCCGGGAGGGCCGCGGGTGCGGGGAGCACCCGGGGCGCGGACCGGTTCCCGTTTGCACAGCTCTGAGTAGGGCCGGGATGTCTGCCGCCGGGGAGGGCGCGGGCTCCTGGGGGAGTGTTGGGCGAACACGTCGAACCACTGGGACCTGGGGGGTTCTGTGCGGCAAGGGGGAGTAGTCAGCCCTTTTCCGTCGGCGCACGAGCGTCTGACGGACGGGGCGATAAGCCGGCCCGCGCTCGAGTGGGAACAGCGCTACCGCCGTACCGTGATCATCAGCGACGCCGTGTCCACCGCCTTCGTGGTGACGGCGATAGGCGACTTCTTCGGGGCGCGGGACGCGGCCAACTGGCATGAGAAGTGGGGCATTCTCGCGTTCGGCACCCAGCTGCTCGTGCTGGGCGCGCTCGCGGTCAACCGCTCGTGGGCCCCGGCCGTGCTCGGCCAGGGCGCCGAGGAGTTCCGCCGACTCGGACGCTCCCTGTTCACGGTGGTCGTCGTCCTGGCGCTCGGCGGGATAGCCCTCACCTCGCGGAACATCAAGCTCTGGATCTTCGTCGCGATCCCCGCGATCGCGCTGGTCACCATGACCGCGCGGTACCTGCTGCGGCTCTGGCTGCACCGGGAGCGGAAGGAAGGGCGCTGCCTGCGCCCGGTGCTCGCGGCCGGAAGCCCCGCGACCGTGCGCGACCTGATCACCCGGACCCGCAAGTTCCCGCACATCGGCTGGCGGGTGGAGGCGGTCTGCACGACGGACGGACGCGGGCTCGACGGCGACCTGCTCGACGGGGTTCCCGTCGTCGGGCAGCTGTCGGACGTCGCCAAGCACGTCCGCCACGACGGCTACCGGGTCGTCGCGGTCACCCCGGACGCGCACTGGTCGCCGGACCGCCTGCGGCGGCTCGCCTGGAACCTCGAGGGCAGCGACGCCGAGATGGTCGTGGCGCCCGTCCTGATGGAGGTGGCCGGCCCGCGGCTGCACGTCGACGCGGTGCTCGGCATCCCACTGCTCCGGGTCAGCATGCCGACCTTCACCGGCGGCCGCCGGGCGATCAAGGGCGTCGTCGACCGGCTGGGCGCGGCGACCCTGCTGGTCCTGTTCGCGCCGCTGATGGTGCTCGTCGCGCTGCTCGTCATGCTGGACAGCCGGGGCGGGGCGTTCTACCGCCAGCGCCGGGTCGGCAAGGACGGCCGCGAGTTCACCATCCTCAAGTACCGCACGATGGTCACCGGGGCCGACGGCGCGGCGCGCGCCGCGCTCGCCGACCGCAACGAAGGCGCGGGACCGCTGTTCAAGCTCCGCCGGGACCCGCGGGTGACCCGGGTGGGGACGGTGCTGCGCCGGTACTCGATCGACGAGCTCCCGCAGCTCTTCAACGTGCTCACCGGCTCGATGTCGCTCGTCGGCCCGCGGCCGCCGTTACCGGAGGAGTCCGCCGCGTACGGCCCGGACATCCGGCGGCGCCTGCTCGTCAAGCCCGGACTCACCGGTCTGTGGCAGATCAGCGGCCGCAGCGACCTGCCGTGGGAGGAGGCGGTCCGCCTCGACCTGCGGTACGTGGAGGACTGGTCGCTCGCCCTGGACACGGTGATCTTGTGGAAGACGCTGCGCGCGGTGCTCTACGGGCAGGGGGCGTACTGATGCGCGGGGGAAGCCGTCCGGCCTGCACGCGGACCACAGGCCGGAAGGGCCTGACTGGGGGGAGGAACGGGTCATGAGAATCAGCGTGTTCGGACTCGGCTACGTGGGCTGCGTGTCGGCCGCGTGCCTGGCCAGCATGGGTCACGAGGTCATCGGGGTGGACGTGAACCCGGTGAAGGTCGACCTGGTCAACGACGGCAAGGCCCCGGTGGTCGAGGAGGGGATCGGCGAACTCGTCGCCGAGGTCGTGAAGTCGGGGGCGCTGCGCGCCACCGGCGACGTCCGCGAGGCGATCGCGGACAGCGAGGTGTCGCTGATCTGCGTGGGCACGCCCTCGGAGCCCAACGGCAGCCTGTGCACGACGTACTTGGAGCGGGTCACCGAGGAGATCGGCGCCGCGCTCGCCGAGCGGGGCGGACGGCACACCGTCGTGTTCCGCAGCACCATGCTCCCGGGCACCTGCCTGAACCTGCTCGTGCCCATCCTGGAGAAGAACGTCGGCGGCACGGCCGGCGTGGACGTCGGGGTGGCGGTCAACCCGGAGTTCCTGCGCGAGGGCACGAGCGTGCGGGACTTCTTCGACCCGCCCAAGACCGTCGTCGGCGAACTCGACGCGGCGAGCGGCGATGTGGTGGCGGCGCTGTACGAGGGCCTGCCCGGCGAGGTGTTCCGGGTGCCCGTGCCGGTGGCCGAGGCCATCAAGTACGCGGACAACGCCTTCCACGGCCTCAAGATCGGCTTCGCGAACGAGCTGGGCGCCGTGTGCCAGGCGCTCGGGGTCGACTCGCACCAGGTGATCGACGTGTTCCTGGCCGACCGCAAGCTGAACATCAGCCCCGCCTATCTGCGGCCCGGCTTCGCCTTCGGCGGCTCCTGCCTGCCCAAGGACCTGCGCAGCCTGGTCCACGCGGCACAGCGGGCCGACGTCTCGGTGCCGATCCTGTCCCACGTACTGCCCTCCAACGCCGACCACCTCCAGCGGGCGGTGGAGCTGGTCGAGCGCACCGGCAAGCGCCGGGTCGGCCTGTTCGGGCTCTCCTTCAAGCCCGGCACCGACGACCTCCGCGAGAGCCCGCTCGTCGAACTGGCCGAGCGGCTCTACGGCAAGGGGTACGAGCTGCGGATCTACGACGCCAACGTGCACCTCTCCCGGCTGCTCGGCGCGAACCGCGAGTACATCGAGTCCCGGCTGCCGCACCTCGCGCAGCTGCTCACGGACTCCGTCGACGAGGTGCTCGAACACGCCGAGGTCTGCCTGGTCGGCACCCGGGATCCGGCCGTGCTCTCGGCGCTCCCCCACGGTGACGGCCCGGTGATCGTCGATCTCATCCACCTTCCCGACGCGGACGCGCGGCGGGCCGAACCGGGGTACATGGGTCTTGCTTGGTGACACGAAGTCCGTCGGCACGACGTCCGGTGGCACGAAGTCCGGCGGCGGGAAGCGGGTTCGGCGCGCGCTGATCCTGGTCGAGAACCTGTCGGTGCCGTTCGACCGGCGGGTGTGGCAGGAGTGCACGACGCTGCGCGACGCGGGCTGGACGGTGGACGTCATCTGCCCGCAGGGAAGCAAGCGGGACACGGAGCGGGAGGTGGAGATCGACGGGGTGCGGATCCACCGCTACCCGCTGCGCGCGGCCACCGGAGGACCGGCCGGATACCTCAAGGAGTACGGATCGGCGCTGTGGCACACCTTCCGGCTGGCCCGGAAGGTCGGCCCGGTCCACGTGGTCCACGCCTGCAACCCGCCGGACCTGCTGTTCCTGCCCGCGCTCTGGCTGAAGCGGCGCGGCACGCGGTTCGTCTTCGACCAGCACGACCTGGTGCCCGAGCTGTACCTGTCCCGGTTCGACCGCGGCAAGGACCTGCTCTACCGCGGCGTGTGCGCGCTCGAGCGGATGACGTACCGGGCCGCGGACGTCGTGCTGGCCACGAACGAGAGCTACAAGGACGTCGCGGTGCGCCGTGGTGGCCGGCGGCCCTCGGACGTGTTCGTGGTGCGCAGCGCCCCGGACGTCGACCGGTTCCATCCCGTGCCGCCCGAGCCGGAGTTGAAGCGCGGCAAGCCCCATCTGCTGTGCTACCTCGGCGTGATGGGCCCGCAGGACGGCGTCGACTACGCCCTGCGCGCCCTCGCGAGGCTGCGCGACGAGGTCGGACGGAGCGACTGGCACGCGGTGTTCGTCGGCGGCGGCGACACCTTCGACGCGATGGTGGAGCTGTCCCGGGAGCTGGGTCTTTCGGAGCAGGTGGAGTTCACCGGGCGGATCCCGGACGCCGACCTCGTGCGCTACCTGTCCACCGCCGACGTGTGCCTCTCCCCCGACCCGCACAATCCGCTCAACGACGTGTCGACCATGAACAAGGTCCTGGAGTACATGGTCATGGGCCGGCCGATCGTCTCCTTCGACCTGCGGGAGGCGCGGGTCTCCGCCGGTGACGCCGCCGTCTACGCACCGGCCAACGACGAGGCCGAGTTCGCCCGGCTGGTCGCGCGGCTCCTCGACGATCCGGAGAAGCGGGAGCTCATGGGCAAGATCGGCCAGGAGCGGATCGGCGGGCCGCTGTCCTGGCCCAACTCCCAGCGCGCGCTGCTCGCCGCCTACGCCGCCGCCTGCCGTCCGCACGCTCCGGCGTCGACGGACGACACGGAGGCGGACGACACGGAGGCGGACGACAACGAGGCACACGACACGGACCGGGACGACACGGACCGGGAAGGGACGAGGCCGCTCCGTTGAGCGATGACACCATACGCCTGGTCACGATCGGGCGGATCCTCCGTCGGCGACGGCGGCTGCTCACCGTCGTCGTCCTCGTGGGCGCGCTCGTCGGGTACGGCACCTCGCTGCTGATCCCGCCGCGCTACACGACGTCGGCGTCCGTCCTGCTGCCGGGCGCCTGGGAGGAGCGCGAGCTGCGGACCCAGGCGGAGGTCGCCACCAGCTCGGTGGTGATCGACCGCGTGGCGTCCGCGCTCCACTGGAGCGGGATCGGCACCACCGAGCTGAAGGACCGGGTGACCGCCAAGGCCACCGAGGGGAACATCATCGCGATCTCGGGCACCGCCGACACGCCCGAGCGCGCACAGCAGCTCTCCGACCAGGTGGCGGCGCAGTTCGTCGCCTTCGCCGCGCGGATCGTGGGCGACAACGCCGACCCCGAGGCGGCCGCGCGTCTGGAGACCCTGCGGCAGACGGTCGTGCAGACCAGCCGCCGCATCACGGAACTGGCCGACGCGTCCGGTACGGGGCGGAGCGTGGAGAGCGTGCAGACCCGTACCGAGCTCGAAGGGCTGCGCACCTCGCTGCAGTCGGCCATCGAGAAGCTGGGCCAGGCCGACCCCACGTCGAGCAAGGCCCACATGGTCGTCATGGGCCCGGCGGCCCGGCCCACCGGCGAAGCCCCGCCGACGCGGCCGCAGCTCATCGCCGCAGGGGCGCTGCTGTTCTTCCTGGTCACGGTCATCGGGCATCTCACCGCCGCGCGGATGAGCCGCCGGCTGCGCACCGAGGGGGAGATCGCCGGGGCGCTCGGCGTGGCGCTCCTGGGCACCGTCGACGTGCCCGGTGAGCGGCACGCGCACCGGCCGGAGGGCCGCGGCCCGCGGACCTGGTTCCGCCGGCTCCTCGGCATCGACGTCCGGTGGGACGTCCCGCCCCCGCGCTCGGGCGACGAGGCCGGCCGGCAGATCCGCTACCGGCGGGTGTGCGCCCGTCTCCGGGACCGGCTGCCGGGCCCCGGGGGGCTGCTCGTCGTGGTCCCGGACGGCGACCCGATCGCCCGCCGGGCCGCCGGGGAGCTCGTCACCGAGGCCGGGAGCGACCCCGCGCTGCGGACGGTGGACGTGTCGGTGTCCGAGCCGATGGTGCCGGACCGCGACGACGCGTCCGGCGCCCTCGTCGTGCTCAGCGCGGGCCAGTGGACGGCCGCCGAGCTCGCCGGGATCGCCGAGGCGTGCGCGGACGCCGGGCACGAGGTCGTCGGCGTCGTCCTCGCCGGCACGGTCCGCACCCGTACGAAGCGGTCCGCCGGCCGGCCCCGGGAGGCCGCGAAGCCGACGGTCGCCGTGGGCGCCGACGCGACGGGAGGTACGGCGTGACGACACGTGCGACCGCGGAGTCCCCGGCCGCCGCTCCGCTGCTCGATCTGCACTCCCTGGTGGTGGCGGTACGCAGACGCCGCCGGCTCTGGGGGTCGCTCGCGCTGCTCGGGATGGTCCTCGGCGCGGCGGTGGCGGTCCTGCTGCCGGCGCCGCCGACCGCGATGACGAAGGTGCTCGTCGCCCGGCAGGAGGACCAGCCGAACGACCCCGGGACGCTGATCCGCACCGACGTCGCGCTGCTGCAGACCACGCGGATCGCCGGTGACGCCCTGAAGGCCCTCAAGTCACCGGAGAAGCCCGAGGACTTCATGAAGGAGTACGAGGGTCTCGGCCTC
Organism: Streptomyces nymphaeiformis; assembly: GCF_014203895.1. GTDB lineage: Bacteria > Actinomycetota > Actinomycetes > Streptomycetales > Streptomycetaceae > Streptomyces > Streptomyces nymphaeiformis. Next base: position 307,893 of record NZ_JACHJY010000009.1, read on the forward strand.
ACCAACAACCTGCTGCAGATCAACGCGAGGGGTGACAGCGAGGCGGAGGCGGTGACCCGCGTCAAGGCGCTGGCCGACGCGTTCGTCGCGGACCACGTGCGGCGGATACAGCAGGCGGCGAACGCCGACGCGAAGGCGCTGCTCGACCAGCGGGACCGGCTGAAGGACGAACTCGCCCAGGTCAACAAGGAGATCGGGGACGAGTCGCCTACGAGCGCGCCGAAGGCCTCCGCGAACACGGAGTCGCTGTTCTCCCGCCGGGCCGAACTCACCTCGCGGATCTCCGACTTCAGCCAGCGCGCCGAGCAGGCCCGCATCGGCACGCCCCGGCTGATCGCCGGCACGCAGATCGTGGACGACCCGCGCCCGGTCGAGCGGTCCCTGCTCAAGACCCTCGCCAAGGACGCCGGGATCGGGCTCGTCCTCGGGCTGGCCCTGGGTCTCGCGGTGGCGGCCGTCGGCACGGTGGTGGCGGACCGTCCCGTGCTGCGCCGGGAGATCGCGGCGCACCTCGGCGTCTCGGTGATCGCGGAGCTGCCCGGTCGGCCGGGCAGCCGGTGGCGGCGCCGCCGGGCCCGGGCGGCCCGGACGCGGCTCACCGCGTCCCTGGCCCGCACCGCGCGCGGCTCCGCGGAGCCGATGTCCCTCCTCGAACTGGGCTGTGCGCGCGGTGCGAGCGTGATCGCCCTCGACCTCGCCTGGGTGCTGGGCGAGGAGGGACCGGTGGTCGTCGTCGACGGCCTGCCGGGACCGGAGCTCGCCGACCGCCGCCCGCGGCCCGGGGACCCGACCGTGGTCGGCCTTGAGCGCGCCGCGACCGTGGCGCACCAGGAGCGCCGGATCGGCGTCGGCTCGGTGGCGCCCGGCGCGGCGTGGACCGACCTGCCGTACCTCGGCACGCGGACCGTGCTCGTCGTGCGGGCGGGTCACGAGAGCGCCGCCTGGCTGCACACCGTGGCGCGGCAGCTCGCCGACCAGCGGATCCTCGTGCTCGGTGTGGTGCTGATCGACCCCGATCCGCGTGACCGGACCGACGGCACGCTGTGGGACGGGGGGCCGTCGGCCGCGCCGCGCGGCCAGAACGAGGGGCCGGCCCGGCCGAACGGCGCGGGCAGGCGGCAGAGGGAGCGGCTGCCCGCGTGGGCGACGGTCCCGGAGAACGACCAGGAGGCTCGGTAGCACATGTGTGGCATCGCAGGCACGTACCGCTGGCCTGACGGGAAGGAAGTGACCGACCGGCTCACCGACACCCTCGCCCATCGTGGTCCGGACGGGTCCGGCCGGTACGGCCATCCCGTCGGTGACGGCGAAGTGCACCTGGGGCACCGCCGGTTGTCCATCGTCGACCTGTCCGAGACCGGCGCCCAGCCGATGGTGTCGGACGGCCTCGTCCTGACGTACAACGGCGAGCTGTACAACGCGCCCGAGCTGCGGGCCGAGCTGGCGGCGGCCGGTGTGCGCTTCCGCGGTACGTCGGACACCGAGGTGGTCCTGGAGGCGTGGCGGCGCTGGGGCACGGACTGTCTGCCCCGGCTGCGCGGCATGTTCGCGTTCGGGATCTTCGACGAGCGCACCGGTGAACTGGTGCTGGTCCGCGACCAGTTGGGCATCAAGCCGCTGTTCCTGCTGCGGCGCGGCGAGGGTCTGGTGTTCGCCTCCGAGCTCAAGGCGCTCGCCGCCGTGACCGGCGGTTCCCTCGAGGTGGACCACGCGGCCCTGGTGGCCTCGCTGCTCTACTACTGGGTGCCGGACTCGCGGTGCGCGTTCCGCGAGGCGGAGAAGCTGCCGCCGGGGAGCTGGCTGCGGTGCCGGCCCGACGGACGGGTGGAGCGCGGCCGGTTCTGGCACCTGAAGGACGTCGCCGCCGAGGGCAGGGAGCGGGCCCTGGCCGGCGAGCTGCCGGATCTCGCCGCGATCGTCGAGGAGTCGACCCGGCGCCATCTGCTGGCCGACGTGCCCGTGGCGACCTTCCTGTCGGGCGGGCTCGACTCCAGTTATCTGACCGCGCTCGCGGCCCGTGAGCAGCCGGGGATCTCGGCCTACACGATCGGGTTCCGCGCCGAGGACGCCAAGTTCGAGGCGATGCCGGACGATCTGCGCTACGCCCGGCAGGTGGCCGAGCGGTTCGGCGTCGACCTGCGCGAGATCGAGATCGCTCCGGACGTGCTGGACCTGCTGCCGCGGATGACGTACCACCTGGACGAGCCGATCGGCGATCCCGCCGCGATCAACACCTTCCTGATCTGCTCGGCCGCCCGGGAGGCGGGGGTGAAGGTGATGCTGTCGGGGATGGGGGCCGACGAGCTGTTCGCCGGGTACCGCAAGCACCTGGCCAACCTGATCGCTTTGCGCTACCAGCGCGTCCCGAGGCCCCTGCGGCGCGGGGTGTCCGCGGCCGTGGACCGGCTGCCGGTCGCCTCGGCCCGACGCGGGTACCGGTCGGTGCGGTTCGCGAAGCGGTTCCTGTCCTTCGCCGATCTGCCGGAGGAGACCGCGTTCCGGCGGAGCTACACCATGTACGACCGGGACGAGCTGCTCGACCTGATCGATCCGGACCTGGCCGGCACGGTCGACGACGTGCTGACCGAGCACGCCGACGTGTACGAGGACAACGAGCTCGACGACTTCGTCAACCGCATGTGCCTGGGCGACTCCCGGATGTTCCTGCCGGGCCTGAACCTCGCCTACACGGACCGGTCGAGCATGGCCGCGTCGACGGAGGTGCGGGTGCCGTACGTGGACGTCGAGGTGGTCAAGGCGGCGTTCACCGTGCCCGGCGACCGCAAGATCGTGGGACGGCAGGGGAAGGCCGTCCTCAAGGAGGCGGCGGCCTCGGTCCTGCCGCGGGAGATCGTCTACCGGCCCAAGGGCCTGTTCAGCGCCCCGCTGCGCGCCTGGATGAGCCGGGACCTGGCCCCGCTGGTGCGCGAGGTGATCCACGACGGCGAGCTCGTCCGCTCCGGGTTCCTGCGCCGCGACGCCCTGGCGCGGCTCGCCGCCGAGGACGCGGCCGGGCACCGGGACCACTCCAAGCATCTGTGGCACGTGCTGACCCTCGAGTACTGGTACCGCGGCGCGACCTCCGGGTCCGGCCAGACCGCTTCCTTGACTGCGTAGAGAACAAGAGGACTTCGGTGAAACAGGTCGTACAGAACTACAAGAGCGGCGAACTGGCCGTGCTCGACGTGCCGGTGCCGGGGTGCAAGCCGGGCGGTGTCCTCGTCCGGACCGCCTACTCGCTGATATCCACCGGTACGGAGCTCATGAAGGTGTCCGAGGCCGGCATGTCGATGCTGGGCAAGGCCCGCTCGCGCCCGGACCAGGTGGCCAAGGTCGTGCAGAGCGTGGCGACCAACGGGGTGCCCGCGACCTACCGCAAGGTGATGGGCAAGCTGGACTCGTACACGCCGCTGGGCTACTCGCTGTGCGGGGTGGTCGAGCAGGTCGGCGCCGGCGTCGACGACGTGAAGGTCGGCGACCTCGTGGCCTGCGCGGGCAACGAGCACGCCCTGCACGCCGAGCTGAACTGGGTGCCGAAGAACCTGTACACCCCGGTGCCGGACGGCCTCGCGCCGCGGCACGCGGCCTTCGGCACCGTCGGGTCCATCGCGCTCCAGGGCGTCCGCCAGGGCGAGTCGCGGCTCGGCGAGGTGGCGCTCGTCATCGGCCTCGGGCTGATCGGGCAGCTGGTGGTGCAGCTCCTCGCCGCCTCGGGCGTCCGCGTCGTCGGCGCCGACCCCGACCCGGCGCGCTGCGAGCTCGCCGAGCGGCTGGGCGCCGACGCCTGCGCCGATCCCGGGTCGTCGGCGGTGGAGGCCGCCGTCGCCGAGCTCACCGACGGGCACGGCGTGGACCAGGTGTACCTGGCGGCCGGTGGCGGCAGCAACCAGCCCGTCGAGCTGGCCGCCCGGCTGTGCCGGGACCGGGGCCGGGTCGTCGACATCGGCAAGTGCCGTCTGGACCTGCCGTGGAACGCGTACTACGAGAAGGAGCTCGACGTCCGGTTCTCCCGCAGTTACGGCCCGGGGCGCTACGACCCGGAGTACGAGCTGGAGGGCCGGGACTACCCGATCGGCTACGTCCGCTGGACCGAGCGCCGGAACCTGGCCTGCTTCCTCGACCTCATGGCCCGGGGCGGCGTCGACGTGGAGCCCCTGGTCTCCCACGTCGCCGACTTCGACGACGCCGTCGAGACGTACCGGTCGCTGAAGGACGGCGAACTGAAGGCCGTTGCCGTGCTGTTCCGGTACCCCGAACAGGCGGAGGAGGCCGGTGCGGCGGAGGCGCCGGCGGTGGCCGTGCCCGCGGTGCACGTGAAGCCGGCGAAGGCCCGGCCCGCCGGATCGCCGGTACGGATCGCGTTCGTCGGCGCGGGCAACTACGCCACGTCGATGCTGCTGCCGCACCTGGCCGAGCGCGAGGGCGTCGAGCTGTCCACGGTCGTCACCACGACGGCCCTGTCCGCGGCCAACGCGCAGCGGAAGTTCGGCTTCGCGCGGGCGACCACCGATCTCGACGCCGTCCTCGGCGACAAGTCCGTCGACGCGGTGTTCGTGGTCACCCGGCACAGCTCGCACGCCGAGCTGACCCGGAAGGCGCTGCTCGCCGGCAAGGCCGTGTTCGTGGAGAAGCCGCTGGCGCTCAGCGAGGACGAGCTGGCCGGTGTGCTCGCGACGGTGGAGGAGTCCGGCAACGACCGGCTGCAGGTGGGCTTCAACCGCCGGTTCGCGCCGCTGCTCCAGGAGGCGAAGAAGCGGTTCGGTGCCCGGACCGGTCCCGCGAACCTCCGCTACCTGGTCAACGCCGGGCGTCTGGAGCACGGCAGCTGGTACCTCCGGCAGGGCAGCGAGGGCTCGCGGTTCGCCGGCGAGGGCGGGCACTTCATCGACACGGCGAGCTGGCTGCTCGACGCCGACCCGGTGTCGGTGTACGCGGTGGCCACCCCCGGCAACGAGGACCTCCAGGTCGTGCTGCGCTACCCGGACGGTTCCACCGCCACCATCAGCTACGTCACCACCGGCGCCTCCGGCTACCCCAAGGAGACCCTCGACCTGGTCGCCGACGGCAAGGTGCTGCGGCTCGACGACTTCGTCCGGGCGTCGGTCTACGGACAGAAGCGGTGGGTCAGTTCGCGGCTGCCCAAGGCCCGCGACAAGGGCCAGAACGCCGAGCTGGCCGCGTTCGTCCGGGCCGTGCGGACCGGCGGTCCGATGCCGGTGCCGCTGGAGTCGCTCGTCGCCACCACGGCGGCCACCCTCGCCGTGCCGGCCGGCCTGGCGGGCGGCGCGCCGGTGACGCTGGAGAAGCGGCGATGACCGTGAAGTCGGGGAGTCCGGGCTGGTACCTGCGCCGGCTGTCCGCCATGGGACCCGGCGAGGTGGGCGGCCGGGCGGTCGACGCGGTGCGCAGACGGCGGTGGCGGTCGGCGCGCCCGGACTGCCCGGACGTGACCGGCGCCCGGTTCACCGCCGTGCTCCCCGCCGGGACGCTCGACGCGGTGGCTCCGGACGCCGCGAAGCGTCTCGTCGCCGAGGCGGACCGGCTGATGGCCGGGTACGCCGAGTACTTCGGGGTGGAGCGGGACGACCTGGCCGACCCGGACTGGTGGTTCGACCCGAAGACCGGGCGCCGCGCCCCGTCGGGGTACGCCTTCGACGTGCCGTACCGGGACGAGGAGACCGTCGGGGACGTCAAGCAGATCTGGGAGCTGTCCCGGCACCAGTACCTCACCGTGCTCGCCGCCGCCTACGCGGTCACCGGGGACGAGCGGTACGCGGAGCGCGTGGCCCGTCACCTGCGGTCGTGGTGGGCGGGCAACCCGCCGCTGCGCGGGGTGCACTGGACCAGCGGCATCGAGCTGGGGATCCGGCTGCTCTCCTGGGTGTGGGTGCGCCGGCTGCTCGACGGCTGGCCGGGCGCGGCCGCGCTGTTCGAGGAGAACCCGGTGGCGCTCCGGCAGATCTGGCACCACCAGCGCTGGCTGGCCGCCTTCCCCAGCCGGGGGTCGTCGGCGAACAACCACGTCATCGCCGAGGCCGCCGGGCAGTTCGCCGCGGCCTGCGCGTTCGACTGGTTCCCCTCCTCGGCGCGCTGGCGGGACGACGCGCTGCGCTCCCTCGACCGGCACCTTCGCGGCAACACCTTCCTGTCGGGCCTGAACCGCGAGCTGGCCTCCGAGTACCACGGCCTCGTCCTCGAACTCGGCCTGGCCGCGCTGGCCGAGGCGGACGCCGCGGGCGTGCCGGTGCCCGCGACGGTCCGGCTCGTGCTGCTGCGGATGACCGACGCGCTCGCGGCCGTCGTGGACGGCCGGCTGCGGCCGCCGCGCCAGGGTGACGCGGACGACGGGCACGGTCTGGTCGTGGACGGCTCGGGCACCGACCGCTGGGGCTCGCTCCTCGCCACCGGCGACGCCGTGTTCGGCCGGCTGGCGTGGTGGCCGGAGGTGACCGGCACCGATGTGCGCACCCCGCTGCTCGCCGCGCTGATCGGGCCCGGCGTCAGGACGTGGACCCGCCCGGCGAGCCGGCCGGTCCACTTCCCCGACGCCGGCATGACGATCCTGAGGGGTCCGGGAGAGGTCTGGGTCCGCTGCGACGGCGGTCCGCACGGGTTCCTGTCCATCGCCGCGCACGGGCACGCGGACGCGTTGTCCGTGGAGGTCCGGCACGACGGGGTCGACGTGCTCGCCGACCCGGGGACGTACTGCTACCACGGGCAGCCCGAGTGGCGTCAGTACTTCCGGTCGACCCTCGGCCACAACACCCTGCGGCTCGACGGCCGTGACCAGTCCGTCTCCGGCGGCCCGTTCCTGTGGACCCGGCACGCCGGGAGCCGCGTCCTGGTCGCGGACACCTCCAACCCGGAGGTGTCCCGCTGGTGCGCCGAGCACGACGGCTACCAGCCCTCGACGCACCGCCGACGGGTGGAGCTGACGGCCGCGAGCCGGGAGCTCCGGGTGGTCGACGAGGTGCGGGGCGGCCCGCGCGCGGCCGTGGAGCTGGCGTTCCACCTCGGCCCGACGGTCGCCGCCGAGCTGGTCGGGAGCCGGGCGGTGCTCAGCTGGAGCGTGGACGGGGAGGACCGCTCCGCGGTGCTCGACCTGCCCGCGCAGCTGTCCTGGCGGGCGCACCGCGGCGAGAGCAACCCTCCGCTGGGCTGGTACTCCGCGGGCTTCGGGCGCAAGGAGCCGGCCACCACGCTGGTCGGCACGGGCGTCGCCGACGGCGCGGAGTTCGTGACCGTACTCGGGTTCCACGGCTAGGGAGGAGGACCTTGGGGATCACGTGGCGGCACCGGGCGGTGCCGGCGGCACTGCTGGCGCTGCTCGTGGCGACCGGCTGCGAGAGCGGCACGCCGGACGCGGGGTCGACGCCGGACGCACGGCCGGGGGCCACCGCCGCTCCGTCCGCGTCCGCGGCCGTGGCCCGGGTGTGCGCCGAGCCCGCGGCCGGTCCTGCGAAGGCTCCGGCGGGCGCGGTGACGGTCGACCCCGGGGTCGTCGGGGACCTGGCGGCGAAGACCGAGGACAGTCCGCCGCACACCACGTTCTGGCTGCGGCCGGGCCGGCACAGGCTGGACCCGGGCGAGTACGACCAGGTCCTCCCCAAGGAGGGGAACGCGTACCTCGGGGCGCCGGGCGCGGTGCTCGACGGCGCGCGGACCAACCACTACGCGTTCGGCGGCACCGCCCGCGACGTCACGATCCGGTACCTGACCGTGCAGGGTTTCACCGCGCCGCAGGACGAGGGCGTGGTCAACCACGACATGGCCGACGGGTGGGTGATCGAGCACGCGACGATCCAGCACAACTCCGGCGCCGGGCTGATGGCCGGTGCCCGTCAGCGGGTCCGCGCCAGCTGCCTGCGCGGCAACGGCCAGTACGGCATGAACGCGTACAAGACCGGTGACTCCATCAAGGGCCTGGTCGTCGAGGGCAACGAGATCACCGGCAACAACACCGACGACTGGGAGCGGAAGCAGCCGGGCTGCGGCTGCACGGGAGGCATCAAGTTCTGGGCGGTCGACGGCGCCGACATCCGCGGCAACTGGGTGCACGACAACCGTGGAACCGGGCTGTGGGCGGACAACAACAACAACGACTTCCTCTTCGAGGACAACGTCCTCGAAGCCAACGACGGTGCCGCGCTGATGTACGAGACCAGCTACAACGCGGTCGTCCGGAACAACACGATCCGGCGGAACAACTGGGTCGAGGGCCGCGCGGCCGCCAAGGACGGCGACGACTTCCCGTACGCGACCGTCTACGTGTCGGAGGCGGGCGGCGAGCCGCGGATCCCCGCCCGCACCGACAGGATCGAGATCTACGGGAACGTCCTTGAGGACAACTGGTCCGGGATCACCCTGTGGGAGAACGCCGACCGGTTCTGCAACAGCCCGGCCAACACCTCGACCGGCTACTGCACCCTGCTGGTGAAGGGCACCAAGCGCTGCGCGCAGCCGGGGATCGCGACCGCGCCGCTCTACGCGGACTGCCGGTGGAAGACCCAGCGGGTGGACATCCACGGCAACCGCTTCGTCCTCGACAAGTCCGTCCTCGGCTGCACGGTCCTGTGCGACCGCATGGCGGTGCTCTCGAACGAGGGCACCTCTCCGGACTGGTCGCCGTACAAGGGCGACCGGGTGGCGCAGGCGATCACCCTCCGGCAGGACAACCGCTGGCACGACAACGTGTACGTCGGGCCGTGGACGTTCGTCGCCCACGACGCGGGCCGGACGCTCGGCTCCGGGCAGTGGCAGGGCACGCCGTACGGGCAGGACGCGGGCAGCACCTTCCGTACGCAGGACGGTGGTTGAGATGCGTACCGTCGAGAGGCACGCGGACGAGGCGCCGAAGTCGGTCGGGGCGGCCTGGGCGCTCCTCGCCCTCAACGTGCTCGGCTCCGCCGGGGCGAAGACCGTCGTCACGATCCCCCGCTCCCTCATCCAGATGGTCACCATGGGAGCGCTGGTCGGCGCGTTCACGCTGGCGCTCACCGCCAACCTCCGGCTGCGGATCCGGCCCAGCGCCTTCGTGTTCCTGCTGACCCTGCTGCTCGTACCGAGCCTGATCTCCAGCGTGGACGTCGGGGCCGGCGCGCTGTTCCGCTGCGCGCGCCTCGCGCTGTTCGTCGGCACGCTGTGGCTGCTCAGCCGCTGGTGGGACGGCAGCCTGAGGTTCGTCCGGTACCACATCCGGATGTACTTCGCGGTGCTCGTCCTGGTGGCCGCCGGCCTGGTCGTCTCACCGGGCACGGCCATGCCCGAGTACTACGGCGGGCGTCTCGTGGGCGCGTTGTGGCCGCTGACGCCGCCGCAGATCGGGCAGTACTCCGCGGTGGTCATCGGGCTCTCCGTGCTGCTCCTGCTCGGCCGCCGGACCACGCTGACCGGGGCGGCGGTGGTCATCGTGCCGTCGTTCGTGCTGCTCGCGATGACCCACACCCGGACGGCGACGCTCGGCATGATCATCGGTCTGGTCCTGGCGATCGGCTCCCTCTTCCTGACCAGCGCCGCGGCGCGCAGGTTCTTCGGCTGGACGGTGCTGTGCGCCTCGGTGGGCGCGGTGGTGTTCGGCTCCGCGCTGCGGACCTGGTTCCTGCGCGGGCAGAGCCAGGAGAACTTCTCCAACCTCACCGGCCGGGCCAAGGTCTGGGACTCCCTCCTGTCGGCGCCCCGGACGACCGGGGAGACGGTCTTCGGCCTGGGCCTGGGCGACAAGTCGTGGGACGGGCTGCCGATCGACAACAGCTGGCTGGCCGTCTACAACGAGCAGGGGCTGCTCGGCGTCGCCATCGTGGCGGCGTTCCTCCTCGCGCTCGGCGGCATCGCGCTGCTGCGGCCGCCGTCGCTGTCGAGGGCCTGCGCGATCTTCCTGATCAGCTACTGCGCGATCTCCTCGTACACCGAGGTCGGTCTCGGCGACGCCTCGGCGTATCTGCTGCACCTGGCCCTGGCCGCCTCGCTGCTCGCGGCGCCCGCCCCGGCCGAGCCCCTCCCGACGCCCGAGCTTCCCCGACAGAGGTCCGACATTTCCCGCATACGTGTCCCGCGATGGGCCCGGAGGTGATCTGAGCATGCGTGTACTGGTCGTGCACAACCGCTACTCGTCGGCGCAGCCGAGCGGGGAGAACAGGGTCGTCGACGAGGAGGTGGGGCTGCTGCGCGCGGCCGGCCACCGGGTCGAGCTGTTCGAGCGGCGCAGTGACGACATCGCCGGCCGTTCCCTCCTCGGCAAGGCCGCGGTGCCGCTCCTCGTGCCGTGGAACCCCGCGGTCCGTACGGAGCTGGCGGCGAGGCTGCGCGCCGACCGGCCGGACGTGGTGCACGTCCACAACGTCTTCCCGCTGCTCTCCCCCGCGGTCATCACCGCGTGCGCCGACGCGGGCGTGCCCGTCGTCGCCACGCTGCACAACTACACCCAGGTCTGCCCGCCCGGCACGCTGCACCGGGACGGCCGGCCGTGCACCGAGTGCGTCGGGTCGGCGACGTCGCTGCCCGCCGTCCGGCACGGCTGCTACCGGAACTCGCGGCTCGCGACGGTGCCGCTCGCGGTCAGCCTGGCGGTCAACCGGCGGCGGTGGTGGTCGGGCGTGGAGCGGTTCCTCTGCATCTCCTCGGCGCAGCGCGACCTCCTGGTGAGTTCGGGCATGCCGGCCGAACGCCTCGCGGTGAAGCACAACTTCGTGCCGGATCCGGGCACCGTCCGCACGGGCACGGGCGAGCACGTGCTCTTCCTGGGCCGGCTGGCCGAGCCCAAGGGCGTGCGGCTGCTCATGGCCGCGTGGGACGCGCTGGCGGCGGACGGCGGTGTGGGCGTGCCGCTGGTGCTCGCGGGCGCGGGGCCGATGGAGCCGGAGGTGACGGCCTGGGCGGCGGGCCGGGACGACGTGCGGTACGCCGGCCTGTACGACCCGGCCCAGTGCCGGGAGGCCGTCGCGCGGTCGGTCGCCGTGGTGGCCCCCTCGGTGGCGAGGGAGACGTTCGGCCTGGTGGTCGCCGAGGCGATGGCGGCCGGGGTCCCGGCGGTCGCCGCCGGTCACGGCGGCTTCGTCGAACTCGTCGACGAGGGGGTGACGGGGCTGCTGCACCGGCCGGGCGAGGCCGCCTCGCTCGCCGCCTGCCTGCGGCGGGTCACGGACGGGCCGGACCGGAACCGGGAGATGGGCCGTGCGGCCCGGCGCCGTTACGAGCGGCTCTTCAGCCCGTCCGTCGGGCTGGAGCGTCTGGTGGAGGAGTACCGCACCGCGATCGCGGGTCGGACGGAATCAATGGGGGGCAGTAAATGACACGATGCCGACTCTGCGGCTCGGCGACGCTGGCGAGCGTCGTCGATCTGGGGGCGACGCCACCGTGCGAGAGCTTTCTCGCCGCGGACCAGCTGGACCGGCCGGAGCCCGCGTACCCGCTGCACCTGCGGGTCTGCACCGACTGCTGGCTGGCGCAGATCCCGCCGCTGATCACGCCGGAGGAGACGTTCAAGGAGTACGCGTACTTCTCCTCGTACTCGACGTCCTGGGTGGAGCACGCGCGGACGTTCGTCACGGACGCCGTGGAGCGGCTCGGCCTCGGCGGCGACTCGTTCGTGGTCGAGGTCGCGAGCAACGACGGCTATCTGCTGAAGCACGTGGTGGACCGCGGGATCCGCTGCCTCGGCGTCGAGCCCTCGGTGAACGTCGGCGCCGCCGCGCGGGAGGCGGGCGTGCCCACGGTCACGGAGTTCCTGAGCCCGGACACCGGCGCGGCCGTCCGCGCGGAGCACGGCCCGGCGGACCTGGTCGTGGCCAACAACGTGTACGCGCACATCCCCGACGTCGTCGGCTTCACCCAGGGGCTGCGGGCCCTCGTCGCGGACGACGGCTGGGTCTCCATCGAGGTGCAGCACCTGCTGACCCTGATCGAGGAGAACCAGTACGACACGATCTACCACGAGCACTTCCAGTACTACACGGTCGCGTCCGCGATCCGCGCGCTCGCGAGCGGCGGACTCACGCTGGTGGACGTCGAGCTGCTGCCGACGCACGGCGGCTCCATCCGGCTGTGGGCCCGGCCTGCGGCGGTGGCCGGGGAGCCGAGCGGTCGTGTGGCCGAGGTCCTCGACCGGGAGAAGGCGGCCGGGCTCCAGGAGCTGTCCGGGTACACCGAGTTCTCCGACCGGGTGGCGAAGGTGCGGCGGGACCTGCTGCGGTTCCTCATCGAGGCGGCCGACCGCGGTGAGACGGTCGTCGGCTACGGCGCCCCCGGCAAGGGCAACACCCTGCTCAACCACTGCGGCATCCGGCCCGACCTCCTCGCGTACACGGTCGACCGGAACCCGTACAAGCACGGCAGGTTCACCCCGGGCACCCGCATCCCGATCCTGCCGCCCGAGCGGATCGCCGAGGACCGGCCGGACTACGTCCTCGTCCTCCCGTGGAACCTGCGGGCCGAGCTGGTCGAGCAGCTGTCCTTCGTGCACGAGTGGGGCGGCCGCCTTGTCTTCCCCATCCCGGAACTGAGCATGGTCGAGGTGGAGCGATGAAGGTCGTACTGTTCTGCGGCGGTTACGGGATGCGGATGCGCAACGGGACCTCCGACGACGTGCCCAAGCCGATGGCGATGGTCGGCCCGAGGCCGCTGATCTGGCACGTCATGCGCTACTACGCGCACTTCGGGCACACGGAGTTCATCCTGTGCCTCGGCTACGGGGCCCACCACATCAAGGACTTCTTCCTCCACTACGAGGAGACGACGTCCAACGACTTCGTCCTGCGCGGCGGGCGGACCGAGCTGCTGTCCACCGACATATCCGACTGGACGATCACGTTCGCGCAGACCGGCATCGAGTCGCCGATCGGCGAGCGGCTGCGCCGGGTCCGGCACCACCTGGACGGCGACGAGATGTTCCTCGCCAACTACGCCGACGTGCTCACCGACGCGCCGCTCGACGAGATGATCGACCGGTTCTCCCAGCGGGACGCCGGCGCGTCGATGATGGTGGTGCCGCCGCAGTCCTCGTTCCACTGCGTGGAGCTCGGCGAGGACAACCTGGTCGGGGGCATCACCGCGGTGAGCGATCTGCCGCTGTGGGAGAACGGCGGCTACTTCGTGCTCCGCCAGGAGGTCTTCGACCACATACCCGAGAACGGCGACCTGGTCGCCGACGGATGCGCGGGCCTGGCCAAGGAGGGCCGCCTGGTGGCGCACCAGCACCGCGGCTTCTGGAAGCCGACCGACACCGTGAAGGAGCGGGCCGCGCTCGACGAGGCCTACGCGCGGGGCGACCGGCCGTGGGCCGTGTGGGAGCGGGACGACGCCGGGGTGGGCGCGTGATCAAGCTCAAGGCCGGGCGCCCGGACCGGATCGTCGCGGTCGGCGCGCACTGCGACGACATCGCCATCGGCGCCGGCGGCACGCTCCTGACGCTGTGCCTCGCGCGGCCGGGCATCCGCGTCGACGCGCTGGTGCTCTCCGGCGGCGGCACCGAGCGCGAGCAGGAGGAACAGGCCGCGCTCGCCGCCTTCTGCCCGGGCGCCGACCTGCGCCTCACCGTGCTCAAGCTGCCGGACGGCCGGATGCCCGCGCACTGGGAGGAGGCCAAGTCCGCCGTCGAGGAGCTGCGCGGGCGGACCGAGCCTGACCTGGTCCTGGCCCCGCGGACCGAGGACGCGCACCAGGACCACCGCGGCCTGGCGCAGCTGATCCCCACCGCGTTCCGCGACCACCTCGTGCTCGGCTACGAGATCGTCAAGTGGGACGCCGACCTCGGCCGGCCGGTGGCGTACCAGCCGCTGTCGCCGGAGGTCGCCGAACAGAAGGTGCGGCTGCTGCAGGAGCACTACCCCTCGCAGCGGCACCGCCCCTGGTACGACCGGGAGGCCTTCCTCGGCCTGGCCCGGATCCGGGGCATCGAAAGCCAGACGCGTTACGCCGAGGCGTTCGCCGTCACCAAACTCACTCTCGACCTGGGGGAATGAACCTTGCGCGTACTGCTGACCGGACACCAGGGCTACCTGGGCACCGTGATGGCCCCGGTCCTCACGGCCGCCGGACACGAAGTCGTCGGCCTCGACGCCGGTCTGTTCGCCGACTGCGTCCTCGGCCCGCAGCCCGCGGACCCGCAGGGGCCCCGCGTGGACCTGCGCGACGTCACGGCCGAGCACGTGGCCGGGGTGGACGCCGTGATCCACCTGGCCGCGCTGTCCAACGACCCGCTGGGCTCGCTGGCACCGGAGCTCACCTACGACATCAACCACCACGCGTCCGTACGCCTCGCCCGGCTGGCCCGCGAAGCAGGGGTGCGGCGCTTCCTGTACGCGTCGACGTGCTCGGTGTACGGCGCCGCGGGTGGTGACGACCTGGTGGCCGAGGACGCGCCGCTGCGCCCGGTGACGCCGTACGCGGAGTCCAAGGTGCGGGTGGAGGACGACCTGCACGAGCTGGCCGACGGCGACTTCAGCCCGGTGTACATGCGCAACGCCACCGCCTTCGGCTACTCGCCGCGGCTGCGCGCCGACATCGTCCTCAACAACCTGGTGGGCCATGCGCTCCTGTCCGGCGAGGTCCTCGTGCTCTCCGACGGCACCCCGTGGCGCCCGCTGGTGCACGCCGCCGACATCGCCCGTGCCTTCACGGCCGCGCTCGACGCGCCCCGGGATGCGGTGCACGACCGGGCGTTCAACATCGGCAGCGAGGTCAACAACGTCACGGTCGCCGAGATCGCCGAGCAGGTCGCGGAGGCGGTCGAGGGCGCCAAGGTGCGGATCACCGGCGAGAACGGCGCCGACCCCCGCTCGTACCGGGTGGACTTCTCGCGCTTCCGCGGCGCGATCCCCGGCTTCGACTGCGCGTGGACGGTGAAGCAGGGCGCGCTCGAACTCGCCGACGCCTACCGGAAGCACGGGCTGACCAAGGAGGCCTTCGAGCAGCGCTTCACCCGCCTCGCCGTGCTCCGCGCGGCGTCCGAGAACGGCACGGTCGACGACACCCTGCGGTGGCGCCGATGACCGAGGCACAGCCGGTCACCGCGACCGGCGAGGACATGCACAAGCTGGTGGAGCGGATGTACCCGCTCTGCCGGAGCATCACCGGCGACGGCGTGCGCGCCACCCTGGACATCGTCGGCGAGTACATCCCGCTCCAGGTGCACGAGGTGCCGACCGGGACGCAGGTGCTCGACTGGACGGTGCCGCAGGAGTGGAACGTCCGGGACGCGTACGTCGCCGACGCCACCGGCAGGCGGGTCGTCGACTTCGCCGCGTCCAGCCTGCACGTGCTCGGCTACAGCGTGCCGGTGTCGGCGACCATGCCGCTGTCCGAGCTGCGCCCCCACCTGCACACCCTGCCGGAGCACCCGTCCTGGGTGCCGTACCGCACCAGCTACTACAAGCCGGAGTGGGGGTTCTGCCTGGCCCAGGAGACCCTGGACGCGCTGCCGGAGGGCGACTACGAGGTGCGCGTGGACTCCACGCTCGCCGACGGCCACCTCACCTACGCCGAGCACGTGGTCCCCGGGCAGGTCGAGGACGAGGTGATCGTCTCCTGCCACGTCTGCCACCCGTCGCTGGCCAACGACAACCTGGCCGGCATCGCGGTGGCGACGTTCCTGGCCCGGGAGCTCGCGGAGCGGACGCCGTACTACACGTACCGCTTCCTGTTCGCGCCCGGCACGATCGGGGCGATCACCTGGCTGGCCCGCAACAGGGAGCGGGTGGACCGGGTCAAGCACGGGCTCGTCCTGGCCTGCGCGGGCGACCCGGGCTCGCTGACGTACAAGCGGAGCAGGCGCGGGGACGCGGAGATCGACCGGGTGCTGCGGCACGTCCTGGAGACCTCCGAACGCCCGCACCGGATCACCGAGTTCACTCCGTACGGCTACGACGAGCGGCAGTTCTGCTCCCCCGGGTTCGACCTCGGCGTGGGCTCGCTCACCCGGACCCCGTACGCCGGCTATCCGGAGTACCACACGTCGGCGGACGACCTGGACTTCGTCTCCCCGGAGGCGATGGCGGACACGCTCGCCGTCTGCCGCGAGGCGTTCGCCCTCCTCGACCGCAATCGGCGGTACGTCAACCTCAGCCCGTACGGCGAGCCGCAGCTCGGCCGGCGCGGTCTGTACGACGCGCTCGGCGGGCGCAGCGACACCAAGCAGGCCCAGATGGCGATGCTGTGGGTGCTCAACCTCTCCGACGGCGAGCACGGTCTGCTCGACGTCGCCGAGCGGTCCGGGCTGCCGTTCGACACCGTCGCCGCCGCGGCCGACGCCCTGCGGGGCGCCGGGCTGATCGAGGCATGACGCCGGTGACCACCGAGGAGGAGAAGACGACGGCACCGGCCGGGTCCGCCCGGCGGGCCGTCGTCGGCCGCCTGTCCTGGGGCCTTGCCGACCAGGCGGCCTCCAGCATGAGCAACTTCGCGGTGGGTGTCTACGTGGCGCGCTCGCTGGGGCCGACCGCGTTCGGCGTGTTCAGCCTGGCCTGGGTGACGTACGGGGTGGTGCTCGGTGCCTCCCGCGGGCTTGCCACCGACCCGCTGGTGGTGCGGTTCAGCGCCGTGCCCGAGGCGTCCTGGCGCGCGGCGGTGGCCCGGTCGTCGGGCGCCGCGCTCGGCCTCGGTGCCGCCGTCGGCGCGGTGTGCCTCCTCGTCGGGCTCGCGCTCGGCGGCAGCGTGGGCCCCGCGTTCGCCTGCCTGGGCGTCGTCCTGCCGGGACTGCTGCTGCAGGACGCCTGGCGGTTCGCGTTCTTCGCGGCCGGCGCCGGGAAGAAGGCGTTCCTCAACGACCTCGTGTGGGGCGTCGCGCTCGTCCCCGCGATGGTCGTGGCGGCGCGCATGGGCAGCGTGGCCGCCTTCGTGCTCGCCTGGGGCGGGTCCGCGGCGGTCGCCGCGGGCTACGGCTCCCTCCAGTCCGGCATCCGGCCCCGCCTCGCGCAGGCCCGCGGGTGGCTCCGCGAGCAGCGCGACCTCGGCTACCGGTACCTCGTCGAGAACAGCAGCCTCAGCGGCGCGGGCCAGCTGCGGGCGTACGGACTCGGCGCGATCGCCGGTGTCGGCGCGGTGGGCGCGGTCCGGGGCGCGGAGCTCCTGCAGGGCCCGTTCCTCGCCCTGCTCATGGGCCTGTCCCTCGTCACCGTCGCCGAGGCGGCGCGGGTGCTGCGGCGGGCCCCGGACCGGCTCGGCCGGTTCTGTCTGCTGCTCGGCGGCGGGCAGGCCGTCGCCGCGCTGCTCTGGGGCGCGGCGCTGCTCCTCGTACCGGACGGGCTCGGCGAGCTCGTGCTCGGCGGCGTCTGGCACTCCGCCTCGGAGCTCATCGTGCCGGCCACGCTCAGTGTCGCGGGCGCCGGCCTCGGCACCGGCGCGGCGGCCGGGCTGCGCGCGCTCGGCGCGGCCCGGCGCAGCCTGCGCGCCCAGCTCTTCGCCTCCGTCTGCTACGCCGGCGGCGGGCTCGGCGGCGCGGCCGTGGCCGGCACGGTCGGCTCGGCCTGGGGCGTCGCCGCCGCGACCGTCGGCAGCTCGGCCGTGTGGTGGCTGCACCTGCGCGCCGGCCGGCGCGAGCACCACGTGAACTCGATCCCCGAAGTGAGGACCTCATGACCGCCCGACCCAGGCTGACCATCGGCCTGCCCGTGTACAACGGCGAGGAGTACCTCGCCGAATCGCTCGACGCCCTCCTCGGCCAGACCTACGGGGACTTCGAGCTGGTCATCTCCGACAACGCCTCGACCGACGGGACCCAGGACATCTGCCGCGCGTACGCGGAGAAGGACGGGCGCATCCGGTACATCCGGCTGCCCCGGAACGTCGGCGCCACGCCGAACCACAACCGTGTGTTCGCCGAGTGCCGCACCGAACTGTTCAAGTGGGCCTCGCACGACGACCTGTACGCCCGGGACCTCCTCAAGCGCTGCGTGGAGGCGCTCGACGAGCGGCCGGACGTGATCCTCGCCCACGCCGACCAGGCGGTCGTCGACGAGGACGGCCAGGTGAAGGTCCCGTACGAGTACAAGCTCGCCACCGGCTCCCCGAAGGCGCCGGTGCGGTTCCGCAGCATGCTGTTCGAGCCGGGCGGCGACGACTTCTACGGGGTGATCCGGGCCGATGTGCTGCGCCGGGTGAAGCCGCTCGACAGCTACCACCACGCGGACCGCACGTTCGTCTCCGAGATCGGCCTGCACGGAGCCTTCCACCAGGTGCCGGAGCTGCTGTACTTCCGACGCGACCACCCCACCCGCGCCGAGCGGGCCAACCCCTCCAAGCGCTCCCGGTGCGTCAACCTGGACCCGCGCCGGGCGGGCCGGCTGCACCCGACGCCCCGGCTGCTCGCCGAGTACGTCTGGGGCTTCGTCTCGGCGATCCGGCGGGCGCCGCTGTCCGCCGCCGACCGGCGCGCCTGCTACCGCCACCTGGCCGAGTGGGCGTCCAGCCGGGCCCGTCCGGGCGGCGCGGGCGAGCGGGTCGAGGACCGGGCGCCGGTCGACCCTGCCCTGCTCGCCGTCTCGGTCGACGCGCTGGTGGCGGGGCGTGAAGGACGGCGGTCGTGACGCCGGTACGGGTCGGGGTCTTCGGCCTGCTCGGCTCCGGGAACCTGGGCAACGACGGATCGCTCGAAGCCGTCCTCGGCCACCTCCGCGCGGAGCACCCGGAGGCGGTCGTCGACGCGCTCTGCGGCGGGCCCGAGGCGGTGACGGCCCGGTTCGGGATCCCCGCGACGCGACTGCACTGGTACCGCGGGGAGTACCGGACGGCCTCGCGTGCGGGCGCGGTCGCGGGCAAGGGCCTGGGCAAGCTCGTCGACGTCTTCCGCACGGCCGCCTGGGTGCGGAGGCACGACGTGGTGATCGTCCCGGGCATGGGCGTCCTGGAGGCCACGCTGCCGCTGCGGCCGTGGGGCTTCCCGTACGCGCTGTTCCTGCTCTGCGCCTCCGGCCGTCTGGTCGGCACCCCGGTCGCGCTGGTCGGTGTCGGCGCCGCGACGATCCGCAACCGGCCGACCCGGGCCCTGGTGCGCTGGTCGGCACGGCTCGCCGCGTACCGCTCGTACCGGGACGCCCAGTCCCGTGACGCCATGCGGGCGATGGGCGTGGACACGGCGCGCGACGAGGTCCACCCGGACCTCGCGTTCGCCCTGCCGACGCCGGAGCCGAGCGCGGCCCCGGGTCTGGTCTGCGTCGGCGTCATGGCCTTCCACGGGGGCAACGACGACCGGGCCCGGGCGGAGGAGATCCATCGGCGCTATCTGGACGGGACGACCCGCTTCGTCCGCGCGCTGGTCGAGGACGGCAGGCAGGTGCGGCTGCTCACGGGCGACGAGGTCGACGGGCCGGTGGTCGCGTCGATCCTCGACGCGGTGGACTCGCCGCTGCTCACCGCGGCCGAGACGTCCTCGCTGGCCGACCTGATGAAGGAGATGGCGGCCGCGGACAGTGTGGTGGCGATCCGCTACCACAACCTGATCTGCGCGCTGAAGACGGGAACCCCGGTGCTCGCGGTCACCTACGCGGCGAAGAGCGACGCGCTCATGGCCGGGATGGGCCTCGGCGAGTACTGCCACCCGGCACGCGAACTGGACGCGGACCGCCTGCTGGACCAGTTCCGCTCCCTGGAGAAGCGATCGCCCGAACTGCGCCAGACCCTGAATGACCGGAACAAGGCAGCGGCAGAGCAACTGACGGCCCATCTCACCACCTTGACGACGACCCTGTTCCCCGCACACCGGAAGGCCACATGAAAGCGACCGAAGTCCCGGAGATCGCCGGCGCGTACCTGTTCGAGCCGACGCCGTACGCCGACGAGCGCGGCTTCTTCAGCCGCACCTTCGACGTGGACGTGGTCCGCTCGGTGGGCCTCGACCCGTACGCCTTCGTCCAGGACAGCCTGTCCCGCTCGGTCCGCGGGGTCCTGCGCGGCCTGCACCTGCGCTCCGGCGAGGGCGAGGCGAAGCTGGTGCGCTGCTCGTACGGACGCATCTTCGACGTCGTGGTGGACCTGCGCCCGGACTCCCCCACGTACCGCAACGTGGCCACCTTCCACCTCTCCGACGAGACGCAGACGACCCTGTACATCCCGGCGGGGTGCGCGCACGGCTTCCAGGCGCTGACGGAGACCGCGGACACCTCGTACCGGATAGACCGCCCGCACGACCCCACCGAGGACGTGACGATCGTCTTCGACGACCCGGAACTCGCCATCCCCTGGCCTCTGCCGGTCACGTCGATGTCCCAGCGGGACCGGGAGGCACCGAGCCTCGCCGAGGTCCTGAAGCACCAAGAGAAGTGAGGTCGGCGTGAACACCGAACAGTTCGAACTCCCCAGGTCACGGGAGGCGAACGAGCGCCTGCACACCCTGATCCCCGGGGGCGCGCACACCTACGCCAAGGGCGACGACCAGTACCCCGAGCACCTGGCCCCGGTCATCAGCCACGGCCGGGGCGCCCATGTGTGGGACGTCGACGGCAACCGCTACATCGAGTACGGCTCCGGCCTGCGGTCGGTCAGCCTCGGCCACGCCCACCCGCGCGTGGTGGAGGCGGCGCGGCGGGAACTGGACCGCGGCAGCAACTTCGTCCGCCCGTCGGTCCTGGAGGTCGAGGCGGCGGAACGCTTCCTGGCCACCGTGCCGACCGCGGAGATGGTGAAGTTCGCGAAGAACGGCTCGGACGCCACGACGGCGGCGGTGCGCCTGGCGCGCGCGGTCACGGGCCGCGCAAGGGTGGCGCTCTGCGCGGACCACCCCTTCTTCTCCGTGGACGACTGGTTCATCGGCACGACACCGATGGCGGCGGGAATCCCGCCCACGGACCTGACGCTGAAGTTCCCGTACGGAGACCTGAAGGCCACGGAGGAGCTGCTCGCCCGGCACGGGGACGACATAGCCTGTCTGATCCTGGAACCGGCCACCCAGACGGAACCGCCGCAGGGCTACCTGGCGGGCCTCCGTGAACTGGCGGACAGACACGGCTGCGTCCTGATCTTCGACGAGATGATCACCGGCTTCCGCTGGTCCGAGGCGGGCGCGCAGGGCCTGTACGGCGTGGTCCCGGACCTCTCGACGTTCGGCAAGGCGCTGGGCAACGGCTTCGCGGTCTCGGCACTGGCGGGCCGCCGCGACCTGATGGAACGAGGAGGCCTGCGCCACTCGGACGACCGCGTCTTCCTCCTCTCCACCACACACGGCGCGGAGACGCACTCCCTGGCGGCGGCGATGGCGGTCCAGGCCACGTACACGGAGGAAGGCATCACGGCCCAACTGCACGCCCTGGGCGAGCGCTTGGCGGCAGGCGTCCGTGCGGCGGCAGCGGCGACGGGCGTAGGGGACCACGTGGTCGTACGGGGCAGGCCGAGCAACCTGGTCTTCGCCACGCTCGACGAGAACGGGCAGCCGTCACAGGAGTACCGCACCCTGTTCCTGCACCGGCTGCTCGCGGGCGGGGTGCTGGCCCCGTCGTTCGTGGTGAGCAGCGCACTGACCGAGGAGGACATCGACCGCACGGTCGAGGCGGTGTCCGAGGCGTGCGCGGTGTACCGGAAGGCCCTGGACGCCGGGGACCCCACCGCCTGGCTGGCGGGCAGACCGGTGAAGCCGGTGTTCCGCCGCCGGGCATAGGGTCACCGCCGGCCGTCAGCCACCCGATCGACGCCCCAGGCGACCGCCGGTACCACCGCCACCGCGGTGCACCAGCCGCCGACGACGTCGGTCGGGTAGTGCGCACCGAGCACGACCTGCGCCCAGCCCATGAAGGCGGCGGCGAAGAGGGTCGACACCATCACGAGCGACACCCCCACGGTCCTGCCGACCCGGAGCCCCCCGGCGACGAGCAACGCCACCACCAGGGCGAACGCCGTGAAGAAAGCGGTGTGCCCACTGGGGAACGACAGGTTGTCACCGTGAATGGTGCGCCCCACAAGGGACTTGAGCACCTTGGCCACCCCGACGGCCGTCCCGACCCCGAGCACGACGAACACCGCGGCACGGGGCCGCCGCAGGAGCAGGCAGCCCAGCACGGCGGCCCCGACGAGCAGGGGCGCTCCGACGGGCTCGCCCAGGAAGTCCATGACCTGAGCGACGTACGACCACGGCGGCGCCGCCCCGTTGACCACGGCCCACACCCGCAGGTCCACCACACTGGCCCGACTGTCCCCGGCAAAGAGAACCCCGAGCCCGAAGAGAACCACCGCACCGAAACCGGCGATCCCCGCAAGCCAAGACCGCAGCACCACAGGCGACACGACACCCCGCACCCGCGACGCACCTCCCCCTACGACGAAGCCCCTTGCCACCCTAATCAAGCGGAGCGGGCCTGATGTTGATTCTCCGCGAGCCCTAAGCTGACCGTATGACGATCATCACCGTGCGCGCGGCCGGCGATTCAGCCGCCGTCGAGGCGGAACTGCAGTCCCTCGGAGCCTGGTTGGAGGACGACCGGGTGGTACGGCGGCATGTCCGCGGCGAGTTGGGAAGCTCACTTGCGCCCGTGCCCGGGCAGCAAGGCGACGGGATCGACATCCTCTCCCTCGTCCTCAGCAGCGGCCTCGGCGCCGCCTCGCTCGCCGCCGCCGTCGCCTCCTGGCGATCCACCCGCACGCCGTCGCCGACACTCGTCGTGCAGCGGCCCGACGGCACCCGCGTCGAGATCAGCGGGCACAGCCAGGAGGAGGCGGAGAAACTGATGCGCTCGCTCCTGAACGACGGCGAGGGTCCGGGGGGTTCGGCGGCTTGACCGCGTTGCCCGACCCGGACGGGACCCGGGTCCTGCTGATCGGGGCGAGCGAGTTCACCTCCCTGGACGGCCTGTCGGCCGTGGCGGGCAATCTGGCCCTGCTCCGCGACCTCTTCACGGACCTGTGGAAACTGCCGCCCGGTCACGTCACCGTGGTCGCGAACCCCTCCATCCCCCGTGACGTGTCGCGGGCGGTCCAGGAGGCCGTCGACGCGGCCACGGACACCCTGCTCGTCTACTACGCGGGTCACGGCCTGCTCGATCCCCGTACCGGGAAACTCCACCTGGCCACCGAGACGAGCGATCCCAAGTCGGTCCACGACACCGCCACGCCCTACGAGTGGATCCGCTGGCCGGTCGAGAAGAGCCCGGCCATGCGCCGGATCGTCGTCCTGGACTGCTGCTACAGCGCGCGGGCCTTCGGGGTCCAGTCGGCCGCCGCCGCGCTGGAGGTGGACGGCACCTACCTCCTCGCGGCATCCGCGGAGACGGCCGTGGCGCTCTCCCCGCCGGGCGAGCCGCTCACCGCCTTCACCGGTGAGCTGGTCACGCTGATGCAGGAGGGCATGCCGGGCGGGCCCGAGTACCTGGACCTCGACACGCTCTTCACCCGGCTCCGTACGCGACTGGTCACCCGCGACCGCCCGGAGCCGCAGCGGCTGTGCCGCAACCAGCTCGGGCAGGCGCCCTTCATCCGCAACGCCGCCTACACCCCGCCGCCCGAGCCGACACTCGTCACCGGCCCGCCCCAGGCGCCGGAGCCCCTGCGGACCGACCAGGCCATCGCCGAGATCTACACGGCCCGCAGCCTGGCCGACACGCTCCAGGCCATCGCCGACGCTGCCGTCTCCGGATTCGGTTACGAGCTGGCCTGCGTCAACCTCGTCCGCCCCGACGGAGACCTCATCGTCGCCGCCCTGGCGGGCAACCCCGCCGCCGAGGCGCTGATCACCGGACGGGTCGGCTCCCGCGCCTCCTGGGACCGCCGGCTGCACATGGGCGAGGACTGGTCGGGGCTGCGCTTCATCCCGCACACGGAAGGCTGGGTGCTCAACGACGACGACGTACCGCAGTGGCACACCGAAGGCCCCCCGCCCGAGCACGACGACGGGTGGCACCCCGACGACCGGCTCTTCGCACCCATGTACGCGCCGCACGGCGAGCTGGTCGGCGTGATCTCCGTCGACCGTCCGAAGGACGGCCGCCGCCCGGGCGCCCAGGCTCGCGAGGCGCTGCGCACGTACGCCTTCCACTCCGCCATCGCCATCAGCATGGCGCGTCTGCGGGCGAACATGCAGCGGGCGCTGGTGCGGCTGGACCGCGAGCAGACGGCCCTGCGCGCCAGCGAGGAGTCGTTCCGGCAGGCCTTCGAGTACGCGCCGGCCGGCATGGCCATCGCCGAGATGGGCGGCGACAGCCACGGGCGGCTGCTGCGTGCCAACGACGCCCTGTGTCGACTGCTCGGCCGGCCCCAGTCCACCCTGCGCCGCTACTCGTTCAGCGACCTCGTCCACCCGGAGGACGTCGACGTCCTGCTCCGTACCTCCGCCGAGGGCGGCAGCGGCGAGCTGCGGCTCGGCCGCCGCGACGGCTCGTACGTCTGGGTCTCGGTGTCCAACTCCGTCGTCGCCGACACCGCCGACGGGCCCCGGTTCCTCCTCACCCACGTCGTTGACATGGGTGAGCGGAAACAGCGCGAGTCCGAGCTGGAGCGCCGGGCGACCCTCGACGAACTCACCGGCCTTTACACGGAGTCGGAGCTACGGATCCGCCTGGCCCGCGCGTTGTGCGACACACCGGACGCGGCCCCCGGGGCGAACGATCCGTACGGCCTCGAACCGTACGCGCCCCACCGGCACCGAGGCCTGCCGATCGGCCCGGATCCCACGCTCGCCGTGCTGCACTTTGGCGTCGACGGGTTCAAGCCGTACAACGCGCGCCACGGCCGGGCTGCCGGGGACGCCGCGCTCGTGGAAATCGCCGGCCGGCTCCGGAACGAGCTGGACCGCGAGCGGAGTGGCGGGGGAGACCGGGAGCCCGCGGTCCTCGCCCGGATCCGAGGAGACGAGTTCGTCGCCCTCGTTCCGGACCTGGACAAGGCGCCCGCCGAGACGCTGGTGGCCCGACTGCGCCAAGCTCTCCGTACCGGCCCCCTGGAGGCGACCGGCATCCTGTGCTGGGCGACCTGCGGCACCACCGCCGACCAGGTGCTGGGGCGCTCGGGAGAGCTGCTCCACGGCAGGAAACTCCTGCCCGGACCCACCCGAACGTGACGCATGGACTTTCGTGACGGCCTGTAAGCCCTGTCTTCTTGACCATCTGCAGACCGGGGCGTTGGCGAGCGGTCCATGGTTGTTCCGTCAGGCTTCCGCCCGAAGGCAGCCTCCAGCCAGGCGATGGAGGCTGACCGCTCCCCACTCCGTGGCGGCAGGCCCGGTGCCGTAAAGGCAGGACCAGATCGGTCTGCACGAAGTCAGTCCTGTTCCCACGGTGTGGGATCTGGGCGGCGATGCCACCACCAGCCGACCGAGGTCTGTTCAGTCGCCCCGGTCAGCTCCCTGCGAAGGCTTCCCGAGGGGTCTTCAGCCGTTGCCGCGGCAAACCGGCTGTCCAGTTCCTCCAGAGCTTCGTCAAGCAGCTCGGTGACCTCGCGAGGCAGTCGGACACCGATGCCGGCGAGCTCGTCGCGGGCTTCCAACCGTTCTCGATAGAGGTCGGCCGGATACCACCCCGATGGCGCCCACCCGGATTCCAGCTGCCTGACGGCTCGCTCCCATACGACCAGGTTGCCCTTGGCGGACCAGACGGGGCTGCCCGTGTCGGCGTCCCAGGCAAGCCGCGCCAGGCCCGAGGCTGCTTCCCGCACCTGCTCCACCGATGTCGCAAAGGCTTCGGCCACAGGAGTGTCCGGCTTCTGTTCCCGCACGATCTCGGCAAACCTCGTCACGATCGCCCGGGGCAACTGCGGCACCGGCGCCTCGACGGCGGTGACCTCGTAGAGAGGGGGTTCGTCGTCGGAGAGTTCGAGCCGGGCGCGGGTGAGAAGGCCGTCCGGCGTCACTGCCCAATAGGCGCTCGGAAGTGCTTCGGCTGCGGGGTACAGGACCGTCGTCGTGGCCGCCTTCGCAAAAGCCGCGGCAATCTCGGACTCGAGCGGCTGATCAGCCGCTTCGTCCTGGACATAAATGTCCAGCGACCACGCGATGTCACCGTGGACCGCGCGGTGTTCGCACGAGACGGGCGCATCCCAGTTCCGGAGGTCGGGGTCGCCGTCAGGATCGGCCACCTCCACATCACCGCCCGCGATACCAAGGCTTCCGGCAAGTGCGACGCCCATGGTCTCGGGGCTGACGGCGCCGACGGTAAGGAGGTTGTACGTCACGGATACGTCCCGTTGTAGATGGCCAGGGCTTTCTCGACGGTGCCTGGGTCGTTGGTGAAACGCGGGTTCCTGGTCAGCTGCGGTGCGGCGCTGATGCCCCCCTTCGCCTTGGCTACCTGCTGCAGGGCTGCGTACTCGTTTCTGCCGAGCTTCACGATGCCCGGACCGGAGTCGGGATAGACCCTTCCTGAGTCTTCGACACCGTGGGTCCGCCCGTTCACCTCGTAGCGGTCGGGTCCTTGACGTAGGTCGCCTTACCGCTGGCGATGCCGGCTGTGTCCCGGGCAACAGCGCTCTGATGGCCTCGCAGGATGACGCTGCTGCTCTCTTTCACCTCACCACCGGTCGCCCCCGAAACAGTGTGGCGCGCGTTGGGCGGTTTGAGCTGCTTGCCTGCGGCCGGCCCTTAGAGGTCCTCGACTCGGTCGAGTGTGCGGAAGCTCTTGCTCGTACAGTCCGGGTCCCGAACCTGCTTCGCCTCGATGAGCTGGCCATAACATGTGCAACGACGTCAACGTCACTCGTCGCATGGGGCTTTCGGCAAGCCATTGACGTCGAGCGGGGGTAAGTCATGGGGTTCGATGACGACTGGGCCACGATCGTGTCCGCGTCGCGGGACCGACAGTCGGCGGGAACTCGGCTCAACTCGGCCGGTCCCGAAGGCGCGGGTTCGGGGTCGATGAATCTGGTCGTCACATGGGAGGCTTCTGCCCCGACAACGTGGATTCGCCCGACGCCGAGCACCTCGCCTACTGCGTGAAGGTGTTCTCTCACGAGTACACGCCGGGCACGACCCGGATCTACCTCCGCTCGACGATCGAGCCGGGGCTCACACCGTCCCCTGGCTCGTAGTCGCCATGCACGCGCCTTCGTTCCCGTGTGCCGCATGAGGGGCACGCTCGCGCTGAAGCTGGCGCACCACATGTACGGATCGCCGAGTACGGGTTCAGCCCACACCTGCCGGGCGAGCAACCCGGTCCGCGGGCCGCAGTCATGGACAAGCACCGACACGTCCTCAAGCGAGATGCCGGCCACGAGGCAGGGATCGAGAACCGCAGTGCGGGGGCGGTCGATATCCCGAATCCAGCCCTGGGCGCGGGCCGCAGCGAGAACTGTCTCGGGTCCGTCGAAGCAGGCGGTGAGTCACCCGCACACTTCGAGTGCGAGGGGGAAATCGGCCACCACCTCATGAGACACGCCGGCGCGGAAGCTCTGAGCGGTCGTCCACGTCGACATGGCTGGAGTGGCAGCGGCCTTGCCAGTCCCTTGCCGCTCTTTCTCGTCTGTCTCCGGCGAGCCCAGTCGGCTGCGCCATGTACCCCTCACGCTCAGGCGGCCCGTGCACGCTCACGAACCACCCGTCCGTCGCACCCGACCTGGTGCTGAATGGCACGCGAAATCGCCTGACGGCCCACCAGAAAGAGCGTCATCTCAGCGTCAAGATATCGCCCGTAACGCCCACACCGCACATCAAGCCCACCCGCGAAACCGCAGGTCAGCAGCGCGCGAGACGCAAAACGGGCTCAGGATCGATGTGTATTACGTGCACTCTGGGCGCTTCGCGCGACGTCGGACGCACGTCCCGAAGGGCATCCGAGGGTCCGCGTTGCCGAGAATCTCGCCGTATGGCATTCGAAATGCCATACCCGTGTCAGGCTGACGGCGAACCCGACTTCCCTCCCGGCGACCGTCCCGGCACCGGCAGCTCATCCTCCGACGCCGGGACGGCCGCGTGAGCGGCGCCTTGATCCTCGGCCGCGATCCTCGTCGAGGTGATCCACCTCCGGATCAACGACACCGCGCTGAAGTGGACCCTGTCCCGGCTACGGGTCGAACCCGTCACCCGCTCCCTCGCCCAGTCCGTCGCCACACTGCTGTGCGCGGTCGATCCGAAGAGCCGGCGCCGGGCACCGGCGTACCGCGACCTGTGCTCGCGCGGCCAGGTGGGTAGGGATGGCGTTATCCAAAGGACGCCGTCCTGGCCCATCCGGGTCAGCTCCGGCACGACTCCGTCGCACAGCGTGCCGGCCACCGCGGACCGCGTCGCCTGGCCGGTCTCCTCGGGCTCCCTCTCCCTCGCCAAGGGCAGGGCCCCGAGCCCGGGCGCGCCACGGTCGTGCTGCTCAGCTCCCGGCCGGTGCCTGCTCGGCGGGATACGGAAGCAGTTCGCTGGAGCCGCGGACCACCAGACGGGTGGGGACCATGATGGTCCGGGCGCGGGTGCGGTCGCCGTCCAGGCGGGCGAGGGCGGTCCTGGCCGCCGCCTCGCCGACGGCCGCCGGGTCCTGGGCCACGACGGTCAGGGCCGGTTCGAGGACATCGGCGAGCGGGAGGTCGTCGAAGGTGACCAGGGCGATGTCCTTGCGTCCCGCACGGGTGAGTCGGGCGATGACCCCGAGGGCCATGATGTTGTTCGCCGCGAACAGGGCGGTGGGGGGGTGCGGCAGGTCAAGCAGTGCGGTGGTCGCGGCGGCGGCCGCTTCCTGGCTGTGGGCGCCGGTCACCAGGGTCCGGTCGTAGGACAGGCCGGCCTCGGCGAGCGCCGAGCGGTAGCCGGCGAGCCGTTCGCGCCGGGTGTAGAGCTTGGCGGGAAGGTCTCCGATGAAACCGATTCGGCGGTGGCCGCGGGCGATGAGGTGGGAGACCCCCTCGTGGACGCCGGTCTGGTTGGAGCTGACCACGCAGTCGGCGGACAGTCCGACTCCCGGCCGGTCGAGGAACACCACCGGCAGACCGGCCGCGCGCGGTGCCTTGAGATGGCTGTGATCGGCTCCGAACGCGGGGACGACCATCAGCATGCTGACACGCCGGGCGAGGAAGGTTTGGATCAACGCCCGCTCTCGGTCCGGGTCTTCGGCCGACGAGCCCATAAGAAGGGTGAGCCCACGGCTGCGCACGACGTCCTCTATGCCGCTGGCGACGGTGCCGAAGAAGGGGTTGCCGAGGTCGGGTACGACCAGGCCGACGGTGGTGTCGGGGCCCCCGACACGGATATTGCGGGCCATCAGGTTCGGCTGGAAGCCGAGCTTGGCGACCGCGGCGAGCACGCGCTCGCGAGTCTGGGGGGAACTCGGCCCGTCCTCGTTGAGCACCCGGGACACCGTCTTGGCGCTGACGCCCACTTCCCTGGCGACATCGGCCAGTGTGGGGCGGCGGTTCGCGGCCATGTTCCACCGTTCCTGTGCGTTCGTCGGGACCGGCCCTGCCCGGGGCCGGTCCCGCTGTTCTGCCTGTGCGGCGACCCTGTGGTCTGCGAGGCGTCGCCCCTGCGGCTACTCAGTGGGCGGACACGCCTGCCGCCTCGGCGGCATCCGCGTCGGCAACGACGGTACCTCCATCGTCGCTCACCCTGAGCGCCCCCGTCATGATGGCGACGACCTCCGCCATGGAATGGTCGGACGGCTTGATCAGCGCCTCGCGGCGGCCGAGCCGGTGGATGTGGATGCGGTCGGCGATCTCGAAGACGTGCGGCATGTTGTGGCTGATCAGGACCACGGGCATGCCCTTGTCGCGGACTCGGCGGATGAGGTCGAGGACCTGCCCCGACTCCTTGACCCCCAGCGCGGCGGTGGGCTCGTCCATCACGACGACGCTCTTGGCCCAGGCGACGGACCGCGCGACCGCCACGGCCTGGCGCTGACCGCCGGACAGTGTCTCCACCGGCTGCGTCAGCGACCGCAGTCCGATCTTGAGGTCGGCCATGTGGGCCGCCGCCTCCTGGCGCATGCGCTTCTTGTCGAGCATGCGCAGCGCGCTGCCGAGGAAGCCCGGCCGGCGCAGTTCGCGGCCGAGGAACATGTTGGAGGCGATGTCCATGGAGGCAGCGACGGCCAGGTCCTGGTAGACGGTCTCGATGCCGTGCTGCCGGGCGCTCTGCGGCCCGGTGAACCGGATGGGGTCGCCGTTCAGCCGGATCTCGCCCTCGTCGGGGGTGATCGCACCGGTGAGGGCTTTGATCAGGCTCGTCTTTCCGGCGCCGTTGTCGCCGATGACGGCGAGGACCTCACCGGGCAGCAGATCGAAGTCGGCGCCGTCGATGGCGGTGACATGACCGTACCGCTTGACCAGGCCGCGGGCCTGGAGCACTGGCGTGACATCGGCAGTGGTCATCGTGCCTTCCTCCGGGAGATCTGGTCGACGGTCACGGCCAGGATCACCAGCACGCCGGTGATCAGGGTCTGGTAGATGGAGGCGACGCCCATCAGCTGGAGACCGTTGCGGAACACACCGACGATGAGGACGCCGATGAAGGTGCCGAGGACGGAGCCGCGCCCGCCGAAGAGGCTGGTGCCGCCGAGGACGACGGCGGTGATGCTGTCCAGGTTGTCGGTCTGGCCGGCCTGCGGGTCGCCGACGCCGGTGCGGGAGATCAGGAGCAGTGCGGCGATCCCGTAGACGACTCCGGCCAGGGTGTACAGGCCGATCGTCAGCCGGGAGGTGCGGATGCCGTTGAGGCGGGCGGCCTCGGGACTGTTGCCGAGCGCGTACACGTGCCGACCCCAGGACGTGCCGCTCAGCGCGTAGGCGAAGAGCAGGAACAGGGCGATCGTCACGAGCGAGCCGTAGGTGATGTCGGTGTTGCCGAGCGGGAACGTCTCGCCGAGGGCGGTCAATTGCGCCGGGAGGCTGGTGATCGTCTGCTCGGCCGAGTAGATGTGGGTGAGGGCGAACGCCACGTTCAGCATGCCGAGGGTGACGATGAACGGCGGGAGTGGGATCAGCTGCACCAGCAGGCCGTTGACCAGGCCGAAGACCGCACTGACGACCAGGCCGAGAGTGATCGCGGCGAGTGGCGGCAGGCCGCCCTCGGCAGCCGTCTTGGCGATGACGATGCTGCCGAACGCCATGACGGCACCGCAGGAGAGGTCGATGCCGGCGGTGAGGATGATCAGGGTCTGACCGATGGCCAGCGTGCCCACGACCATGACCTGCTGGACGATCAGCGAGAAGTTCCCGCCGGAGAGGAACTGCTCGGTCGTCAGGGAGAAGAAGGCGCAGGCCAGCAGCAGGGCGACGAGTGGGCCCGTGGTCGGTGTGGCGAGCAGTCGTCGGACCGTGGTCGGCCCTTTCAGCTGGTCGTAAGGCAGGGGTGTGGCAGTCATGGTGGTCCTTGGCGGTGGTCGATGGTCGGCGGAGCGGGGTTCGTCAGGGGTGACGTGCCAGAGGGCTCTCGCCGCAGGAGGCGTTCGCCGGAGAGTGCCGCAAGGGTGATCCTCGGAAGGGCGCGCGGTCCGACCCCAGGGACAGCGAGGTCGGGTTCGGAAGGTTCGGCCGCGAGGCGGCCGGTCAGAAGAGGACTTCCGCGGCGCGCCCTGTCACCGCGCATCAGCCCCAGCACTTCTCCAGGCCGTACGCCGTGTCCTTGGCGTCGACACCCGGCTCGGCCGCGTCGGTGATGAGTGTGACGCCGGTGTCCGTGTAGCCGGAGGCCTTCTTGCCGCCCTTGGCGAAGTCGGCGACCGCCTTGACGCCCTGGGACGCCATCTCGAGCGGGTAC
The DNA here is from genome assembly GCF_014203895.1 of Streptomyces nymphaeiformis. Lineage (GTDB taxonomy): Bacteria > Actinomycetota > Actinomycetes > Streptomycetales > Streptomycetaceae > Streptomyces > Streptomyces nymphaeiformis. The sequence continues at coordinate 339,463 of NZ_JACHJY010000009.1, forward strand.
TGCTGCGAGGTCGCCGCGATCTTGCCTTCCTTGACGGCCTTCGTACCGGTACAGCCGCCGTCGACGGAGACGACCAGGACCTTCTTCTCCAGGCCCTTCGCCTTGAGCGCGGTGTAGGCGCCCAGCGCCGCCGGCTCGTTGATCGTGTAGACGACGTTGATGTCCGGGGACTTCTGGAGGCAGTTCTCCATCGCCGCCTGGCCCTTGGCCTGGTCACCGCCGGTGTCCTGCATGCACACGATCGACGGGGCGCCCTCCGCGACGCCGAAGCCGTTGAGGAAGCCCTGGTGGCGCTGCACACCCACCGCGACGCCGGGAGCGAGGTCCAGGGTGGCGATCTTCGCCGCCTTGCCGGCCATGGCGGCCTTGGCGTACCGGCCGATGAGCTCGCCCGCCTTGACGTTGTCGGTGGCGAACAGGGCGTCGGTGGCGTCCTGCGGCTCGGTCGGGCTGTCGAGCGCGATGACCAGGACGCCCTTGGCGCGTGCCTTCTGGAGGGCGGGGACGATGGCCTTGGAGTCGTTGGGCGTGATGAGGATGCCCTTCACACCGGAGTTGACCATGTTCTCGATGGCGGTGACCTGGCCCGCATTGTCGCCGTCGAACTTCCCGGCCGCGCTGACGAGTTCGACGCCGTTGTCCTTCGCGGCCTGCTCGGCGCCCTCCTTCATCTTCACGAAGAACGGGTTCGTGTCCGTCTTGGTGATCAGCCCGACCTTGGTTCCACCGCCGCCGGAGCCTCCCTGCGCACCGGAGCCGCAGGCCGTCAGTGTCAGCGCCGAGACGGCGGCGAGAGCGGTGAATCCGATGGATGCGCGGATGGTGCGGTTTCTGCGAAGCATGACTGATCTCCTGCTGGACGAGGGCGGAGCGGCCGCGCGGATCGAAGGGCCGCGGCGCGAGGGGACTGCTGCTGTCGAGCGCACTGGCGGCGGTGTCATCGTTGACCTATGTCATCGTTGACACTGCTTGCGGAGGATGATGAACTCCGTCACCCGGAAACGTCAATGCCTTGGCGCCGTCACAAATCGGCAACGCCGCCCGCACCGCCTCACATCGAGAGCAGCGCTCTCCGTGAGATTCCTCAAAGCCCCTTGCGATCGCAGCCTTCTCGCGCTGCCCACCTGGAGAGAACGAGTCATGCGCCTGCCTCTGGTCACCGTCCTCGGAGAATGCGTCGCGGACGCCTTCACCGTCCCCGCACCCACGCAGGGCGAGCTCGCCCTGCGGGTCCTGCCGGGCGGTGGTCCGGCGAACACAGCCGTGGCGCTCGCCCGCCTGGGCACACCCGCCCGCCTCCTGGCACGACTGTCCGACGATGTCTTCGGCCGCCTGTTCCGCAGTCACATGGAGGCCTCGGGTGTCGATCTCACGGCCGCCATCCACGCACCCGAGCCCAGCACGCTGGCCATCGCCGAACTCGACGCCCAGGGCCGGGCGGCGTACTCCTTCCACGCCCAGGGCACCGCGGACTGGCAGTGGACGGCGGACGAACTCGCCACGACGGACCTCGCCTCCACTGCCTGCCTGCACTCGGGCTCCCTGGCCCTGGTGCGGGAACCGGGCGACACGGTCGTGGAGGAGTTCCTCGCGCGCGCCTCCGCCACGGCCACGATCTCCGTCGACCCGAACGTCCGGCCGCTGCTCGTGGGTCTTGAGGTCTACCGCGAACGCCTGCCGCGCTGGTGCGCGCTCGCGGACATCCTCCGGTTGAGCGAGGACGACCTGGAACTGCTGCTACCCGAGTACACAATCGAGCGAGCCTGCGACGCCTGGCATGCGGCGGGCGTCCCGCTCGTGGTGATCACCCGCGGGGAACGCGGCGCGGTCGCCTCGCTGGACGGCGAGCGGGTCGTCGTACCGGCACCCCTGACCGACGTGGTCGACACCGTCGGCGCCGGCGACTCCTTCACCGCCGGGCTCCTGCACCATTTCGGCGCCAAGGGTCTCCTCGGTGGGCGCCTGACGGATCTGCGGGTCGACGACGTCTTCGACGCCTGCGCTTTCGCCTCCCAGGTGGCGGCGCTGACCTGCGGCGTCGTCGGGCCGAACCCTCCGTGGGCCGGCCAGTTGCGGCTGCCGGCACCCGCGGCCGGACGCACCGTCCGCTGAACGCACGGACCGATCGAACTCGGCCCAGGGCATTGACGCGCCGCCCGGACCACGCACATCATCACCCCCCAACGGATGTCATCGCTGTCACATGTCATCGATGACAATCCGTTTCCGGGTCGCCCCCACCGCCCGGCACTGCGAATCCCCCGGCGCCGTACCGCCGCAGCGGACGCGGACACGACGCCGCCGCCCCCCAGTGCAGGAGAAACCATGAGCCGAGCCCCCGCACGCCGTCGTGTCCCGCTGCGCCTCGTCGCCGCCGCGGCCGCGACCTGCGCGCTGACCGTCACCGCCGTGACCCCCCAGGCGGCGGCGGAGGTCAGCCGGCCGTACGCGGAGACGTACCGCCCCCAGTTCCACTTCAGCCCCGCGAAGAACTGGATGAACGACCCCAACGGACTGGTCTGGTTCCAGGGCGAGTACCACCTCTTCTACCAGTACAACCCGAGCGGCAACACCTGGGGCAACATGTCCTGGGGCCACGCCGTCAGCAAGGATCTGGTGCACTGGCAGGAACTCCCCCTCGCCATCCCGCACGACGACGAGGAGATGGTCTTCTCCGGCAGCGCCGTCGTCGACCACGAGAACACCACGGGGTTCGGGACCAAGGAGAACCCCGCGATGGTGGCCGTCTACACCAGCCACTTCAAGGACGACGGCAAGCAGGCGCAGTCCCTGGCGTACAGCACCGACCGCGGCCGCACCTGGACCAAGTACGCCGGGAACCCCGTGCTCGACATCGGGTCGAAGGAGTTCCGCGACCCCAAGGTCCAGTGGTACGCACCCACCAGGACCTGGCTGATGACGGTGTCGCTGTCCGCCGAGCACAAAGTCCGGTTCTACTCCTCCAAGGACCTCAAGAGCTGGACGTATCTGAGCGACTTCGGCCCGCAGAACGCGGTGGGCGGCGTCTGGGAGTGCCCGGACCTGTTCCCGCTGCCCGTCGACGGCGACCCCAAGCGCATCAAGTGGGTACTCGTCGTCAACATCAACCCCGGCGGCATCGCCGGTGGTTCGGCCGCCCAGTACTTCGTGGGCGACTTCGACGGCAAGCGGTTCACCGCCGACGACGACGGCTCCTACACGCCCCCGCCCGGAGTGGTGGTGCAGGACTTCGAGGGGGACGACTACGGCACCTGGCAGACGACCGGCACCGCCTTCGGCGACGGACCGGTCCCCGCGCCCGCGCCCGGCACGTCGGGCACGAGCGGGGTCGAGGGCCGGGGGTTCGTCGACAGTTTCCGGGGCGGCGACGTCGAGACCGGCACCCTCACCTCACCGCCCTTCACCATCGACAGCGCCTATCTCAACTTCAAGGTGGCCGGCGGCCGTCACCCGCACATCCCCGGCTCCGCGATGGGCGACTCTCCCGCGCCCGCGGGAGAGGTTCTCGCCGACTTCGAGCAGAACGGCTACGGCTCCTGGACCGCCACGGGCACCGCCTTCGGCAACGGCCCCGCACACGGCACGCTCCCCGGGCAGTCCACGGTGACCGGCCACGACGGCGACGGCCTGGTGAACAGCTTCCTCGACGGCGACGCGACCACGGGCACCCTCACTTCGCCCGAGTTCACCATCACCGCGAAGCACATCAACTTCCTCATCGGCGGCGGCAATCACCCCTCCGGTTCCGACGCACCCACCGCCGTCCGGCTCGTCGTCGACGGCAAGACCCTGCGCAGCGCCACCGGCTCCGACACGGAAGAGCTCAACTGGGCCTCCTGGGACGTCGACGACCTCGCCGGCAGGACCGCGCACATCGAGGTCGTCGACCAGAGCACCGGCGGCTGGGGGCACATCCTGCTCGACCAGGTCATGCAGTCCGACACCCCGGCGCGCCCCCGCTCGACCGAGACGGCGGTCGATCTCCTCATCGACGGCGAGATCGTCCAGAGCGAGACCGGCGGGAACGGCGGCAGCCTGGACTGGGCGTCCTTCGACCTGCGCGCCCACCAGGGCAAGCAAGCCGTCATCCAGATCGTCGACGTGAACCGGGGCGGCTGGGGCCACATCCTGGCCGACCACTTCGTCGCCGCCGACCAGCCGGCGATCCCGAGCGTCCGGCGGGCCTCCTGGGTCGACCACGGCAAGGACTACTACGCGGCCGTCTCCTGGGAGGACACCCCGGACGGCAAGCGACGCATGATCGGCTGGATGAACAACTGGCAGTACGGTAACGACATTCCGACATCCCCCTGGCGCAGCGCGCAGAGCATCCCGCGCGAGATGGCGCTGCGCACCGTGAACGGCCGGCTCCGGCTCACCCAGCAGCCTGTGTCCACGGTGGAGTCGCTGTACGCCGGAACCGCGGTCGGTGTGCGCGACGTGAAGATCGCGGAAGGCTCCGCGCCACTGGCAGGGGGTCGTGCCGACGGCAAGGCACTCGACATCCGGGCCACGTTCTCCCCGGGTGACGCCGAGCGGTTCGGTTTCACGGTCCGCACGGGCGAGGGGCAGAAGACGGTCATCGGCTACGACACCGAGACACAGGAGCTGTACGTCGACCGGACCCGGTCGGGAGCGGTGGACTTCCACAGTGACTTCCCCGGCGTGCAGCGCGCGCCGCTGACGGCCCGGAACGGCAAGGTCGAGCTCCGCATCCTGGTCGACTGGTCGTCGGTCGAGGTGTTCGGCGGCGGCGGAGAGGCCGTGATCACGGACCAGATCTTCCCGAGCCCGGACAGCGATGGCATCCAGGTCTTCGCCGAAGGCGGCTCCGCCCGTCTGGACAGCGCCAAGGTCCGGCAGGTGCGGTCGTACCGCGACTGACCACACGCGTGTCGCGACTGAACCACCTGTGCGAACCCGTTGACGGTGTGGAGGCGGACCGCTCCGGTATCGCCTCCGCGCCGTTCCGCCATGCCGGTGTGGCCGGCGAGAGACAGGAGGCAGACATGAGGAAAACACTGCTGGCCGAGTTCACCGTGCTCCCCGGAAGCGCGGAACACGTCGCCGAGCTGGTCGAAGACTACGCCGTTCGTGTCCGTGAAGAGCCCGGGAACCTGGCGTTCGAGGTGTACACCAAGGAAGCCGCTCCCCTGGCCTACTGCATCTTCGAGGTGTACACGGACGAAGCCGCCTTCCGGGCCCACTTGGCAGCACCCTATGGCCCACCGTTCAACGCCGCGCTCCAGCCGTTGATCGAGGAGAAGGAGTCCGTGCTCACCTTCCTGAGCCCGCTCGACCGATGAACCGGCGGCGCACCTCGCGTGCGTACGCCGCGTTCCTCGCCGACGGCTTCCGCAACTCCTCCGCACAGCGCTCCGACCACTCCTGGCGCTGAGCCGTGAAGTCGGCCGTGCGGAAGTCGCATTGCCCGGCCCGAGCGGCCCACTGCAGTGCCCCGGGCAAGGGTGGAAGAAGGCCGGCCCCCGCACGACGCCTTCGGCTTCCCCGTCCGTCGACATCCCCGCCTGGCGCCTTGCCGTCCTCGAAACCGTCCCCGTCCCCTCCCGGCTGACCCGCCTCCCACACCGTGGTCCGGGCCAGGCGCACTTCCTCGACGGCGCCGACGTCAGCGACCACCGACCGCTGCACGACATCGCCGGCCGGACCCACTTCGCCGACGCCGGGGCCCTGTTCGAGCCGCGGCCACCGCGCCGGCCGTGGTCGCCTCCCGCGCGTCTACGCCTATCTCGCGGCCAAAGGCGGGGCCGCCGCCCACCAAGGCGTCCCCGCGGGCGCGGTCGCGACGGCCGCCGTCATCGTCCCGGCCGCCCTGGCCGTGGTCGTCGGAACCTTCAACGGCCTGTGGTGGGGTGTGGCCTGCGGCGTCCTCGTCCACCTCGTACGCCGGGAGGTGCTGGTCGAGTACCGCACCGGCCGACGCCCACCGCCACCGGCGAACGCACCGGACGCACCGCCGGGCAGGCCCGGTCGCGGTCGCGGTCGCGGTCGCGGTCGCGGTCGACGGAGACCGTTCCGGCGGTGATGGGGGACGGCTACGAGCAGCACGAACGCAGGAACAACCGCGAGCGACCAGAAGCGGGACGAGCTGGGGCTGCGCCAGGAGCGCTCGATGAACAGGGAGCCCGCCCGGTTGCGCTACGCGCTTGCTCCCGCCTCTGCCTCTGCCTCTGCCTCTGCTCCAGACAGGCTCTCGACGAGCTCGGTCGCCGTGGGGGGCTTGGCGCCGACGCGGGAGACGGTGATCGCCGCGGCGGCCGTCGCCGCCCTCAGCGCGGAGCGCAAAACCGCTCGGGCGTCCGGGGCATGGCCGGCCGGTGACGCAAGTACGGCGGCCGTGAACGAGTCCCCGGCACCCACGGTGTCGACGACCTCGCTCGGTATCGCCGCGGCACGGAACTCGCCGTCGCGGGTGAGCGTGAACGCCCCCTCGCGGCCGCAGGTGACGATCACGACGTCCGGACCCGGTGCGAGCCGACGGGCCGCGCTCTCGCCGGCCGGAACTCCCGGGTACAGCCATTCCAGATCCTCGTGGCCGGCCTTGACCGCATAGCTGAGCGTCACGCATTCCTCCACGGCTGCGATCCGGCAGTCTGTTCGCCGAACAGCACGGCGCGGATGTCGGGGTCCTACGAGACGGTTGTCCCCGAGGCGCGAAGATCCCGCAGCAGTTGGCGCGCATGGGCCGCTCCCGGGACCATGACCGACGCGAGGGAGCCGAGGTGGACGTGGCCGGCGCGCGGCGGCGACGCTCGCCGGAGGCTCCAGGTGATGGCGAACTCGCAGTGGGCCTGGCCCTGTTCGTCGAGGGTGACGAGCGCCGTGGGGGTGGGCGGTTCGCTGTCGTCCGTCAGGACCGCCCCGCCCGCGCCGGTCAGGTGGGTCCGGATCAGTTCGCCCATCAGGTCCCGGCCGAGCGGGGTGAGGAGCGCGGTCCGCAGGCCGAGCCTGGCCAGGCCGTAGGAGCCGTTGGCCGGGCTGCCGCCGGGGGGCGGGTCGGCCGGTCGGCCGGGAGCGCGGACGACGTCGGCGACGCGCTCCCGCGTGCCCGGCGCGCCGGCCCGGCCCGGCCGTCAGTCGGTCAAGGTGACCTGGTCGACGATCAGGTGTCCCCAGCTACCGGTGGCATCGTCGAGGATCTGCAGCTGCGCGCTCCGGCCCTGAAGGTCGTCGAGGCCCCAGGAGACGGGCTTCAGCTCGCCCGTGTCGTCGCCGGTGGCCGTGCGTACGGGCTGTCCGTCGACGAGCAGGTTGACGCTCGTGGCGCCCGGCAGGCCGAGCGGATGGTCGCCGCCGGCGAGGAGCAGGTGGAGGCTGCGGCGGTCGATGGTGAAGGCGGGCGAGGTGATGGTGCCCGTGGCCGGGTCCCCGCCGCCCGTGAAGGTGTCCAGTACGGCGGTGCCGACGGAACCCGGTGGCTGCGCCTGCGTCGGCCCGGTGCCGGCGAAGCCGCCGGTAGCGGTCCAGGCCTCTCCGTACGTGCCGCCCTCGAAGTCCGCGAGGACCTTGGCGGGGCGCTGGGCGAGGTTCTCGTACTCGGTGATGGTGATGTCGGAGAACGTCGCGCTGCCGCCGCTGGTGAAGAGCCCCAGGCCGTCGTCGGCGGGGTCGGCGAAGACCTGGCTGGAGTGAACCTGGCGGCCGTCGTCGACGAAGTACTCGACGGAGGTGCGATCGACCAGGATCGTCAGATGCGCCTGCTTCTTCGCCGGGTCGTACGGTGCGTGGCTCTCCGCGTGCGCTCCGGACGGGTCGGGGTTCCCGCCGTCGCGCCGGTTCAGGTAACTGTGGTCGCGGTAGATGCCGGCGTCGGTGTGACGGGTGCCGTCGGCGGACACCCGCAGTCGCACGCCCAGGTTGTCGAGGGTGCTCCAGCTGACGTCCGCGTCGAGCCGGTACGCGGTGCCGCGGTGGCCGAGCGGTGTCACCCCGTCGACCTGGACGGTGCCGAGGTTCTTGACGTCGGTGGCGTGCTGGGCGAGAGCGGCCGCCGGCCGGGAAGCCAGGGCGTAGCCGTCGGCGTAGCGTTTGAGCGTGATCTCGCGGGTGATCGAGTCGGTGCCGTTGAAACCGTCGGACGTCCAGGTGGGGGCGGAGTGCGCGTAGGACCAGTTGTTCATCCAGCCGACGCCGAAGCGGCGGTCGAGCGGAGCGGCCGGGTCGTCCCAGGTGACGCCGCCGTACCAGTCGAAGCCACGGTCGAGCCATTGGGGCGCCGTGGTGTCGGGTGTGAAGACGGTGCCGTCGAAGCTGCCGGTCCAATAGGCGTACGTATTGGGGTCACCGGTGAGGTAGCCGTTGGCGCTGACGCCCATCACCCAGTGGGTGGTGCCGTCGTCGGCCCTGATCTGGAAGAGATCCGGGCATTCGAGGGTGCCGAGGGTGGTGTTGACGTACTCGGAGGCCGGGGTCCAGTTCTTCAGGTCCGGTGAGGTGTAGAAGCCGACGCGGTCGCCTTCGGCGATGAGCGCGACCCAGCGTTGCCGCGGGGCGTCCCAGACGAGCTTGGGGTCGCGGAAGTCCTTGCGGCCTGCGTTGGGCAGCACGGGAGTGTCGCCGTACGGGCGGAAGTTGCGGCCACCGTCCGTGGAGTACCAGAGGAACTGGGCCTGCGGGCCCGAGGCGTCGGCGATCTCGGCGGGGGTGGGGTGGTCCATCTGCGTGACCATGATGACGATCGCCCCCGCCCCGAATCCAGCGGTGTTCCCGGTGTCGACGACAGCGGAGCCGGACCAGAGGTCGTAGTTGGCGTTGGTCTTCTTCGGCGCGGCGACGCCCTGGTCGTGGAAGGCGACGTTGTCGGTGGTGGTGGCCAGCCGCCACGCGGTGCCGACGGACTCTCCGTAGTCGGCGTTGTAGAGGTAGTAGTACTGGAACGCGCCGTTGACGAAGATCGGCCGCTGAGGGTCGTTCTTCCAGTGGTCGGGCACGGTGAAGTGGTAGACGGCGCGGTACGAGTCGCCGGCGTCGGCGGCCCGGGCCGCGGGTGGTGCGGCCGGGCCGGGGGCGGCGATGCCGAGCGAGGTCAGGGTGAGGCCGAGGAGGACGGCGAGGCCGAGCCGGGCCGGGCGGGGCCGGCGCGGCGTCCCGGCGGCGTCGGCCCCGTGGTGCGAAGAGCGGGAGGTCATGCGCGACTCCTGAACTTCTGGGGGGAGGGGCGTACGGGGTGAGCGCGGGTGGTCAGAGGGCCACGGGTGCAGATGAGGGTCCCCCCTGCTCAAGCGAAGCCGAGAGCTTGGGGGAGGACTCGGCGTCCAGGACGGCGTGCGGGGCCTCCACCGACAGGCGGCGGCCGTCCCAGCGGACCGGCATGGGATCGCTGACACCGCCGGCGAAACCGCCGTCGGGGCCGGTGTGGTGGAAGCCCATCAGCACCCACCGGTCGTCGCTGCGCCGGCGGAGGAGCTTGCCGCTGTAGAAGCGGTCGTCGGTGACCTGCTCGGCGGTGTCGATGTCGAAGGGACCGAGCAGGCTGTCGGCGGGGGCCGCCCAGATGCCGCCGCGGGTGCCGGTGGCGCGGCGGCTCTCGGAGGCGTGCTCCGCCAGGCAGGAGAAGACGAGTACGGGCCGACCGTCGACGATCTCGGTCTGCGTCACCTCCAGCTGTCCGAAGCCGTGCGAGGAGGGGGCGGAGAGCGGCGGTCGCAGCTCCCAGTGGCGCAGGTCCGCGGAGACCGCGTGGCCGACGACGCCGCGCTCGAAGGCCGCGCCGTGGGGGGCCCGTGCGGTGATCAGCATGTGCCAGCCGTCGCCGCCGGGGTCGGCGAAGACCCAGGGGTCGCGGAAGGCCTCGTCGTGCCACTGGCCGTCGGTGAGGGTCTCGTACCAGGTGCCGCCGGCGCCGAGCACCGGGTTGTCTCCGGCCTTGTGCCAGGTGATCAGGTCGGCGGAGGTCGCGTAGCCGATGCGCTGGATGTTCTTGCCGTCGGTGGCGCGGGTGGAGCCCGTGTAGAACAGGAACCACGTGCCGTCGGGGTGGCGGACGACCGAGCCGGTCCAGGTGGCGAGGTCGTCGAAGGCGGGGGGGTCGGCGCGGACCAGGGCGTCGGGGACGCGGGTCCAGTGCTCCAGGTCGGTGGAGACGGCGTGGCCGATGGAGGCGCGGTAGTGCCGGGCGTCGGGGTCGTGCAGGGCGCGGGAGGCGTACAGGAAGAACAGGTGGTACTGCTCCCCGTCGTCGGCGAACCAGAAGTCCCAGACCCAGGAGTCGGGCAGCGTGAACATGCGGGGCCTTTCGAGGCAGGCGTGAGGAACCCGGCCGCGCGCGGCGCGGCGGGTGAGGGATGAAATGACGTCGGATGCGGGGCCGCCGGAGGAAGTGCCGGGCCTCCGACGACGTGCCGACCGCGGACCCGCGGCTGCGCGGCGGGGCCGGGCCCGGCGGGGTCAGCCCTTGACGCCGCTGGCGGCGACGCTGCTGACGAAGGCGCGCTGGAAGGCGAGGAAGACCACGAGCACCGGCAGGGTGATCATCGAGGTGTACGCCATGATCTCGCCCCAGGCGGGGTTGTCCTGGAAGAAGTACTGCATGCCGACCATGACGGGCCGCAGCTTCTCGTCCTGGACCACCATCGTCGGCCACAGGTACTGGTTCCAGGCCGGGAGGAAGGTCAGGATCGCCACCGTGGCGAAGGCCGGCCCGGACAGCGGGACCACGATCTTCCGGTAGATGGTGAACCAGCTCGCGCCGTCGATACGGGCGGCCTCGTCCAGCGAGGTGGGGATGGTCGAGAAGTACTGGCTGAACAGGAAGATGGAGAACGCGTTCGCGACGAACGGGATGATCTGCACCTCGTAGCTGTTGAGCCAGCCGATGTCGTACACCACCGTGCCGTCCTGTACGAGCAGGGTGGGCAGGTGGGCGACCCAGTAGACGAGCGGGACGGCGTACGTCTCGAACGGGACGATCAGTGTGGCGATGACGACGCTGAGCACGAGCCCGCGGCCGCGCCAGCGCAGCCGGGAGAGGGCGAAGCCTGCCATCGAGTTGACGACCAGGCCGAGGACGACGATCAGCACGGTGACCAGCAGAGAGTTGAACAGGAACTGCCCGACCGGCACCCGGTCGAAGACCGCACTGTAGTTGTCCAGGCCCACCTCGCCGACCGGCAGGAACGCCCGCCAGCCGCCGAGGTCGGAGAGGATCTGGCTGTCCGGCTTGAGGCTGGCCACGAACATGAAGACCAGCGGGAAGAGAAAGAACACGGCCAGGCCGACCAGGACCAGATAGGACCAGACGCGCCGGCGGCTGCGGAACCGGCGCTCGCTCGCCTCGGGGCGCGTACGGCGGGTACGCGGTGTCTGGGCCATGGGTCAGTCCTTGTCACGGGTGAGGTGGCGCTGGATCAGCGCGATGACGAGCACGATCACGAAGAAGATCAGGGACAGCGCTGAGCCGTAGCCGATCTGCTGCTGGCGGTAGCCCGTGAGCACGGCGTGGTACACGAGCGTCGACGTGGAGTCGACCGGGCCGCCCTGGGTCATCACGTCGATCTGCACGAACAGGCCGAGCGCCGCGATGGTGATGGTGATCAGGACGAAGATCCTGGTCGGCCGCAGGCAAGGCCAGGTGACGTCCTTGAACTGGCGCCAGGTGCCGGCGCCGTCCATCCGGGCCGCCTCGTAGAGCTCCTCCGGGATGGTCTGCAGTCCGGACAGCCAGATCAGCATGTGGAAGCCGACGGCCTGCCAGATGGACAGCACGATGATCGCGGGCAACGCGGTGTCCGGATCGTTGAGCCAGGCCGTGCCCTGCCAGGCGCCGAAGGTGATCGAGTCGATGAAGGAGTTGATCAGCCCTTCCGGCTGGTACATGAACTTCCAGAGGATCGAGACCACGACGATCGAGGTCACGACCGGGATGAAGAAGATCACCCGGAACGCGGTCACGCCGCGGATCTTCTGGTTGACCAGCAGGGCCAGCAGCAGCCCGAAGCCGGCCTGCACGGGCACGACCACCGCCGCGAAGGCGAAGGTGTTGAGCGCCGAACGGAAGAAGGTCGGGTCGATGGTGAACGCGCGGACGAAGTTGTCGAAGCCTACGAACCGCAGGGGTTCCGGTGAGATCAGCCGGGCGTTGGTGAAGGAGAGCGCGAAGCCGAGCAGTACCGGCACGATCAGGAAGCCGAGCAACAGGACGATCGCGGGGGTCGCCATCGCGAGGCCCGCGCGGGCCTCGCCGCGGCGTGCGGCGCGCGGGCGGCGCCCGCGTGGCCGGGGCCGGGCCGCGTCCAGGGTGTCGCGCTCCGCCGCGGGCGACGGGGTGCCGTCGTCGGGGCCGGCTGGGGTTTCGAGACGGAAGGTCGCCGTCATGGTGTCACGCCTTTCCGGAGGAGAGGAGGCGGGCCGCCGCCCCTCCTCCGCTTGCCGCCGCGTCAGTTGCCGTAGCCGTTGTTCGACTTGATGTCGGTGTCGATCGCCTTCACGGCGGTGTCCAGGGTCGACGTGACGTCGGCGCCGTTCATGATGTCCTTGGCGGCCTTCTCGAACGTGGTCGAGATCAGCGGGTATCCGGGAGTGGCCGGCCGGGCCAGAGCGAACTTCCGTGACAGGACGGCGAACTGGCGCAGCGAGCCGTTCGCGCCGAAGTACTTCGAGGCGGCGGCGGCACCGTCGGTCGCCGGGATGACCACCTGGCTGTCGGCGAAGGCCGTGAGGTACTTGTCCTGGAAGCTGAACTTCAGGTACGCACGGGCGCCTTCGGCCTGCTCGTCGCCGCAGCCGCTGGAGATGCCCCACTGCCAGGACCCGCCGCCGATCTTGGGTCCCTTGCCGAAGTCGACGGGCGGAAGGATCAGCAGGTCCGAACCGACCTTGTCCAGCGCGTCCTTGGCGTTCCACACGCCGGTGTAGCTCAGCGCGACCTTGTCGTCGATGAACCGCTGGTTGCCGATGGGACCGTCGCTGTTCGCCCAGCCGTTCTTGAACGCCTTCTGGAACCAGGAGAAGAACTTCACCGAGTCCGGACCGTTGAGCGCGCCGTCGGCGGACTTCATCGCACCGCGGTCGATCAGGTCGCCGCCCGAGCTCTGCAGCATCGGCGAGTACGCGTACGGCCACCACTCGCCCTTGTCGGCCGCGCCGAGGTCGAGCGGGGTCTTGTATCCGGAGCCCTTCAGCTTGCCGACCGCGGCGTCGAACTCATCCAGGGTCCACGGCTTGTCGACGGTGGGAATCCGGATTCCGGCCTTGTCGAGCACCGATTTGCGGGCGAAGATCGACAGCGCGGCGTCCCAGTAGCCCGCGGAGTACACCTTGCCCTTGTAGCGGCCGACCGCGGTGGGCAGCAGCGAGTCGGTCAGTGAGGTCGGCAGGTCGAGCGGCCGAAGGTAGCCGGCCCAGGCCCAGTTGGGCATGATCGGGCCGTCCATGTCGAGGAGACAGGGCAGGTTGCGGGCGGCGGCGGCCGCGGTGATCGCGTCGTTGTACGAGCCCTGCGGGAAGTTCTGCTGGACGACCTGGTACTTCTTCTGCGAGGCGTTGAAATCGCCGATGATCTTCTTGTAGACGGCCAGCTCCCCGGGGTTGCCCGCGGAGTGCGTCCACATGGTGATCTGCGTCGGGCCGCCCCCGGAGGACGTGCCGTCGTGCTTGGCCTTGGCGCAGCCGGTCAGTGCCACCGTCCCGAGGAGGCTCGCCGCTGCTACGATCGCAAGGGGATTGCGCACAGGTGGTCCCTTTCCCGGAGTTCGACTGCCAGGTCGAACTCCGCATGAATGGCAGCGTCAACTGCCATGTGTTGTCGGTGAGTCCGCCGCCGGTCTCAGTTTCCGGCCGGGGTCGGCGGCGGGCCCACGGAGTCCCGACGGATCATCGGGCAGTCCATGAGAAGCGGGGCGTCCCGGTCGGACTCCCGCACGCCGAGGGCGACCTCCATCGCCCACCGGCCCATCTCGTAGTGGGGCAGTGCGACCGTGGTGAGCGGCGGGTCGATCTCCGCGGCGATCAGCTGCTGGTCGTCGTAGCCGACGATCGACAGGTCGTCCGGGATCCTCAGGCCGCGGCGGTACGCGGCGGTGTAGGCCCCCATCGCCATGCGGTCGTTGAAGCAGAAGATCGCGGTCGGACGCCGCTCCGCGGGCAGCGCGAACAGTTCCTCGGTGGCCGCCCGACCGCCGCCGGCATCGGTGATGCCACGCACGTGCAGGGCGGGGTCCGGGGTGATGCCCGCCTCGGCGAGCACTTCCAGGTAGCCCTCGTGCCGCAGCCGCGAGGCCACGACCTCGTCGTCCCGCGGCGCGTCGACGTAGGCGATCCGCCGGTGGCCGGCGGCCACCAGCTCGCGCGTCGCCACGACGCCGCCCCGCCGGTCGTCCGGTACCACGGCCGGCCAGCCGCCCTGGGCGGGCCGGCAGTCGAGGAACACCGTGTCCGCCGGGAGGCCCGCCGGCGCGTCCACCACCCGGTGCCACATCCGGGCGTAGATCATCGCGTCGACGCGCTGACCGGTCAGCGCCTGGATCGCCTGCCTCTCCTGCGCCGCGTCGTCGTCCGTGTTGACCAGGACCACGAGGTTGCCGTGGTCCCTGGCGACGTCGTTGGCGCCGGCCAGCATGCGGCCGGCGAACGGCGTGGTGGCGATCGTGTCCGAGACCAGCCCGATCATGCGCGTCCGCTGGGTCCGCAGGCTGCGGGCCACGGAGTTGGGCGCGTACCCGATCGCCGCGGCGGCCTCCCGGACGCGCGCCTGCGTCTGCGGCGAGATGCGGTCGCTGCCGGCACCGCTCAGCACCATCGACACCGTGGCGGTCGAGACTCCCGCGGCGACCGCGACGTCCGACATCCGCACCCGAGCCATGACGAACCACCACTCGCTTCTTCTGTGTTTAATCGATTAACTGCCGCGCAGTGAGTATGCAACCGCCTCGTTACACGGTCAAGGCATCCGTGGGGGCGTGACCTCACTGCAACATCGGCTCCCGACATCCGGTCCGGCGACCTCTCCGCCCGTCCCGCGGGACGGGTCGCCGAGGCGCCCGGGCGGCTCCGCGAGCCGGCCAGGGTCGACCATGGTCCCCGACCGGGGCGGCCGAGCGGGCGCCGGACCCGCTGGACGCCGACTTCGTGAGGGAACGGCCGACCCCGAGCGGGCACGTGACCGAAACGGTATGGACCAGTGGTCGGCTGTTCGGGGCATGGGGTACGGCGAGGAGGGTCATCGCCCCGCCCGGTACCACGGGGATCATCCCGGGCCGCTCGGCCGAGCCGGCGAGAGCCTTGAGCAGCCCCGGCCCCGCCTGGAAGGAGGAGCCGGCGGCGGCGAGAAGCAGCAAGGAGCTGGTGAGCTGGAACGCGCCGTAGAGCCACCCGGATCCGGCCGCGGCGACCGCGATGTCCGCGATCTGCGTGGAGTCCTCGCCCGGGATGCCGATGTGCAGGCGTACCGCGAGAGCCGTCAGGGCCAGGGTGAGCCCGCCGACCACGACCGACAGCAGGGCGAGTGTGCCGCGCCCGAAGCGCCGGCGGTGGGTGTCGTCGAGCCGGCCGAGCTGGGCGATGGCCGTGGACGGGGCTTCGACTCCGGTGGCCAGGGCCGTCGCCACAGGGAACGCGAGGGCGACCGCGAGTGCGGCGGACCTGCCCGGGTCGGTGGCGGCGGACGCCGTACAGACCGAGTGCGGGGCGGCGAATCCGCGCACGAGCACGGAGACGCACACGAGGACGAAGGCCACCGTCATGACGGCGAACAGCAGTCTGCCGACGTGTCCGAACCAGGTCAGTCCCGCCACCACGAGCAGCAGGAGCAACGCAAGCGGGATCCGGAAGGGCACGAGGCCCGGGAAGAGTGCGATGACGGCGCTGGCGGCGGCAGCGATGGAGATCCCGATCGTGAGCACGAAGTCCACGACGACACCACGGCCAGCGAGGCGGCGTCTTTCCTTCTCTGGCTGCGCGACGCCTACCTGCCCGCCCCCGACCTCGTCCGCTTCAGCAGCGAGCCGACCGTGGAACGGGGCATCGAGACCGACTGGCGCCTCCCCGCCGACGGCGACATGGCACGAGTGGCCGACGAACTCCGCCACCACCTCTCGGTCGTGGAAGGGGCCTGACTCGCTCCACCGGAGGGTAGGGCAGTGCACGGTGCTCGTCGGGCCTGGCCGACCCCCGAGCTTGACGCTCCATCAGAACGAGCGTCAAATGAGCGTCGCGAGCGTCATCTCAGCGTCGAGACATCGCCCGCAACGCCCACACCGCACAGACCGCGCACCCGCGAAACCGCAGGTCAGGCTTCCTTCTTCACCGGCTCCAGGATCGCCACGCACTCCACGTGGTGCGTCATCGGGAACAGGTCGAACGCCCGCAGCGTCCGCACCCGGTAGCCGCGGTCCGCGAAGTAGGCGAGGTCTCGGGCCAGGGCGGCCGGGTCGCAGGCCACGTAGGCGATGCGGCGGGCGCCGAGGCCGGCGAGGTGGTGGACGGTCTGCTTGCCGGCGCCGGCGCGCGGGGGGTCCAGGACGATGAGGTCGACCTCGGTGATGCCGGTGCGCGGGAGGACCGACTCGACCTTGCCCTGTTCGATGCGGACGCGCGGGAAGCCGGCCAGGTTGTGGCGGGCGTCCTCGACCGCGCGCTTGCCGGACTCGATGCCGAGGACCGCGCCCTGGTCGCCGACGCGGTCGGCGAGGGCGCCCGCGAAGAGGCCGACGCCGCAGTAGAGGTCGAGGGCCGTCTCGCCCTTGCGGGGGGTGAGGCCCTGCATGACGGCGAGCATCAGGGTCTGCGCGGCCTTGGGGTGGACCTGCCAGAAGCCGCCGCTGCCGACGCGGTAGGTGCGGTCGTCGGCGCGCTCACGGACGAAGGCGCGGCCGTGGACGCGGTGGACTCCGCCGTCCTTCTCGTCGACGCGCATGACCGAGACCGGCTTGTCCAGCTCCACCAGGGGGAGGCGGGCGCCGGGGCGGGGGGTGAGGATGACCTGGCGGTCGTTCGAGCCCGAGGCGGCGATGGCCTCGACGGAGGCCATGCCGGGCCAGTCGCGCTTCTCGATGCCCAGCTCCGAGACGCCCTCGGCGGCGATCATGCAGTGGTCGATGATCTCGACCTCGTGGGACCGGTGCTTGCGCAAGCCGGCGTGGCCCTCGGCGTCGACGGCGTACTGGACGCGGGTGCGCCACTGCGGGACCTCGCCCGAGGGGAGCTTGTCGCCCTCGGCCGGCATGACGGTGCCGTCCCAGCCGGCCTCCTCCGGGGTGAGCCCGGCCAGGCGCAGGAGCTGTTCCGCGATGACCTCGCCCTTGAGGCGGCGCTGGGCGCCCGGCTTGGCGTGCTGCCAGTCGCAACCGCCGCACTTTCCGGGGCCCGCGAAGGGGCAGGGGGCCTCGACGCGGTCCTTGGAGGCGTCGAGGATCTCGATCGCGTCGGCGCGCAGGAAGCGGGAGGTCTCCTCGCCCTCGGTGACCCGGACCCGGACGCGCTCGCCGGGCAGGGCGTGGCGGACGAAGAGGACCCGGCCGGCTTCCGTACGGGCGATGCAGTGGCCGCCGTGGGCGACCGGACCGACCTCTACCTCGTACTCCGCCCCGACCAGCGACGTAACAGGGGTGTTCTGCATGAGCGGGGACTCCAGGGAGAGGGGGAGATGGGGGAGATAGAGAGCGGGCTGCCGTTCCGGACCCGAGTCCGACGGCAGCCCACCAGTCTAGTTGCTGTTTCTCAGTTGTTCTTTGCGGCCGGTTCCTTCTGGCGCTTCTCCACCGGTCCGCGGCGGACGGAGCCCGGCGCGTTCCACTCCTGGCGCTTCCTGGCCCGCTTCTTCGCGGCCTCGGAGGACTGGAGCTGGTACGGGACGGAGGTGACCATCACGCCGGGGGTGAAGAGCAGGCGGCCCTTGAGGCGCAGGGCGCTCTGGTTGTGCAGCAGGTGCTCGTACCAGTGGCCGACGACGTACTCGGGGATGTAGACGGAGACGGCGTCGCGCGGGCTCTCGCGGCGTATGTTCTTCACGTACTCGATGACCGGCCGGGTGATCTCGCGGTAGGGCGAGTCGAGGATCTTGAGCGGCACGTTGATGCCGCGCCGCTCCCACTCCTCCTTGAGCGCCTTGGTCTCCGCGGGGTCGACGTTCACCGTGAGCGCTTCCACCTCGTTGGCGTGCAGCAGCTTGGCGTAGGCCAGGGCGCGCAGGGTCGGCTTGTGGAGCTTGGAGACGAGGACGAGCGAGCGGACCCGGGAGGGGCGCACGTACTCGTCGGGGCGTTCCTCCGCGGCGGCGATCTCGTCGGCCACGGAGTCGTAGTGCCTGCGGATCGCGGTCATCGTCCCGTAGAAGATCACCATGCCGAGCAGGGCGACCCAGGCGCCGTGCGTGAACTTGGTGGCGAGGACGACGACGAGGACGAGGCCGGTGAAGAAGGCACCGAAGGCGTTGATCGCGCGGGAGCGGATCATGTGGCGGCGCTTGGCCGTGTCGCGCTCCGCCGCCAGGTGCCGGTTCCAGTGCCGGACCATGCCGATCTGGCTGAGCGTGAAGGAGACGAACACGCCGACGATGTAGAGCTGGATCAGCCGGGTGGAGTCGGCTCCGTAGACCCAGACGAGGAGGGCTGCGGCGCCGGCGAGGAGCACGATGCCGTTGGAGAAGGCGAGGCGGTCGCCGCGGGTGTGCAGCTGGCGCGGGAGGTACCGGTCCTGGGCGAGGATCGAGCCGAGGAGCGGGAAGCCGTTGTACGCGGTGTTGGCGGCCAGGAAGAGGACGAGCGCGGTGGCGGCGGCGAGGACGACGAAGAAGAACGTTCCGTCGCCGAAGACGGCGGCCGCGACCTGGGAGATCACCGGGTCCTGGACGTAGCCCGCGCCGAGCGGGACGCCGTTGTGCAGCAGGTCCTCGCCCGGGTTCTCGGCCATCCGGACGTCGGTGGCCATGGCCAGGAAGATGATGCCGCAGAACATGGTGACGGCCAGGCCGCCCATGAGCGCGAGCGTGGTGGCGGCGTTCTTCGACTTCGGCTTGCGGAAGGCGGGGACGCCGTTGGAGATGGCCTCGACGCCGGTGAGGGCGGCACAGCCGGAGGAGAACGCCCGCAGCAGCAGGAAGACCAGCGCGAAGCCGGCCAGGCCCTGGTGCTCGGCCTTGATCGTGAAATCGGCGGTGGGGGCCTTCATGGTCTCGTCGAGGACGATGCCCTTGTACGCGCCCCAGATGATCATGATGAAGACACCGGCGACGAAGACGTACGTCGGGATCGCGAAGAGGCTGCCCGACTCCTTCACCCCGCGCAGGTTCATCAGGGTGAGCAGCACGATGACGCCGACCGCGCAGGCCACCTTGTGCTCGACGACGAAGGGGATCGCCGAACCGAGGTTCTCGATGCCCGAGGCGATCGACACGGCGACGGTCAGGACGTAGTCGACGAGCAGCGCGCTCGCGACGGTGAGTCCGGCCTTCGGCCCGAGGTTGGTGGTGGCGACCTCGTAGTCGCCGCCGCCGCTCGGGTACGCGTGCACGTTCTGCCGGTACGACGCGACCACCGTGAACATCAGGACGACGACCGCGAGCGCGATCCACGGGCTGAAGTGGTAGGCCGACAGGCCGGCGACGGAGAGGACGAGCAGCACCTCGCCGGGCGCGTACGCCACCGAGGACAGCGGGTCGGAGGCGAAGACGGGGAGGGCGATCCGCTTCGGGAGAAGGGTCTCTCCCAGCTTGTCGCTGCGCAGGGCCCGCCCGATCAGGATCCGTTTGGGCACGTCGGTCAGTTTGGACACGGAGAGGATCGTAAGCGTTCGAAAAGAGCCACGCGCACCGGCACCCCCGATCCGCACCGAATCTCCCTGAGTACCACCTCCGGTGCGGTCCTCGCCAGCGTTGCCGCTTAAGCTCGGACCGGGCGACCCGTCAGGGCGTCGTCCGCCACGGCCCGGGCCGATCGGGCGAGGAAAGTTGTGAGCAGGGTGTATTCGCAGGTCAGCAAGGCGATCAGGAGTGCGGGGTAGCGGGGACGTGCACATCGTCATCATGGGCTGCGGGCGAGTGGGAGCCGCTCTCGCGCAGACCCTCGAACAGCAGGGGCACACCGTCGCGGTCGTGGACCAGGACCCGACGGCTTTCCGCCGCCTGGGCTCGGGCTTCGGCGGCCGGCGGGTCACGGGCGTGGGCTTCGACCAGGACACGCTGCGTGAGGCCGGGATCGAGGAGGCCGGTGCCTTCGCCGCGGTGAGCAGCGGCGACAACTCCAACATCATCGCGGCGCGGGTCGCGCGCGAGATGTTCGGCATCGAGAACGTGGCGGCGCGGATCTACGACCCGCGTCGCGCCGAGGTGTACCAGCGCCTCGGGATCCCGACGGTCGCGACGGTCCGCTGGACCGCCGACCAGATGCTCCGCCGGCTGCTGCCCTCGGGCGCGGAGCCGCTGTGGCGCGACCCGAGCGGTGGCGTGCAGCTCGCCGAGGTGCACACCTCCCCTGCGTGGATCGGCCACAAGGTGAGCCGGCTCCAGGAGGAGACCGGCGTCCGCGTCGCCTTCCTCACCCGACTGGGCGAAGCGATTCTGCCGACCTCGCAGACGGTGCTCCAGGAAGGCGACCTGGTGCACGTGATGATGCGTACGGACGAGATCGCGAAGGTCGAGGCGGCCTTCGCCGAGGGTCCCGAGGAGGGCGGTCACTGATGCGTGTCGCTATTGCGGGCGCGGGTGCGGTGGGCCGGTCCATCGCGGGCGAGCTCCTGGAGAACGGCCACGAGGTCCTGCTCGTCGACAAGGCGCCGACCGCCATCTCGGTGGAGCGGGTGCCGCAGGCGGAGTGGCTGCTCGCCGACGCCTGCGAGATCACCTCGCTGGACGAGGCGGCGCTGCAGCGCTGCAACGTGGTCATCGCGGCGACCGGTGACGACAAGGTGAACCTGGTCGTCTCGCTGCTCGCCAAGACCGAGTACGGCGTGCCGCGTGTGGTCGCCCGGGTGAACAACCCGAAGAACGAGTGGCTGTTCAACGAGGCCTGGGGCGTGGACGTGGCCGTCTCGACGCCGCGCCTGATGTCGGCCCTGGTCGAGGAGGCGGTGAGCGTCGGCGACCTGGTCCGGCTGCTGCGCTTCAGCCACGGCGACGCGAACCTGGTCGAGCTGACGCTTCCGCCGGAGTCGGCGGTCGCCGGCACGGCCGTCGGGGACGTGGCCTGGCCGCAGGACACCTCGCTGGTGACGATCATCCGCGGTTCGCGGGTGCTGACGCCGAGCGCCGAGGAGACCCTGGAGGCCGGCGACGAGCTGCTGTTCGTGGCCGCGCAGGCCCGCGAGGAGCAGCTGGAGGACCTCCTGCAGGTCCGCCGCGAGGGCAGCGGCACGGAGGCCTGACGCTCCGGAGTGCGTACGAGTACCGCTCCGGAGCGCGTACGAGTACGGGGAAGGGCCCGGACCTGTTCGTCAGGTCCGGGCCCTTCCGCGTACCGTCCCGGGCTTCGGGGGCTTCCCCGTGCGCCGGCTCAGGCCTCCGGGTGGCGCTGCGCGGCCGCGGCCGCCTTGCGCTCCTTCTCGGCGCGCTCCTCGGCCTCCATCTCGGCGAAGACGTCGATCGGCGCCGGGGCCTTCGCGAGGAACACCCAGGTGAGGTAGACCGCGAGCAGGAACGGCGGGATCTTCAGGGCGACGAGGACCCAGCCGAACTTGGTGGTGTCGGCCCACCAGTACATCGGGAAGAGGATCGCGCACTTGCCGAGCAGGATCAGGCCCCAGGCCCAGCTGGCCTTGGTGTACGCCTTCTTGCGGCCCGGGTTGCGGGTGCGCCAGGAGAGGTTCTCCTTGAAGACCGGGCCGAGGATCAGGCCGATCAGGGGCACTCCGGCGAGCGCGGTGATGATGTACGCGAGGGCGAGGCCGAGCGTGTAGAGCATGCCCGGCAGGTAGAAGTCCTTGGCGTTGCCCGTCATCATCGCGAAGACCACGCCGAAGGCGACGCCGAAGACGCCGCTGAAGGCGTGCTTGACGGTGTCCCGCCGGATCAGCCGGACGGCCACCAGGACCAGCGAGACCGCGAGCGCGGCGATCGCCGAGACGTGCAGGTCCTTGTTGATCGTGAAGATCGTGACGAACAGCAGGCCGGGCAGGACCGTCTCGATCATGCCCCGCAGACCGCCGAAGGCCTCGAAGAGCGCGGCCTCGGTCACGGCCTTGTCCGCCTGGGCGTC
The DNA here is from genome assembly GCF_014203895.1 of Streptomyces nymphaeiformis. GTDB lineage: Bacteria > Actinomycetota > Actinomycetes > Streptomycetales > Streptomycetaceae > Streptomyces > Streptomyces nymphaeiformis. Next base: position 361,605 of record NZ_JACHJY010000009.1, read on the forward strand.
CTGGTCCGGGGTCGACCGGTCCGCGGTCGGCTTGTCGAGGGACGTCACCGGCTACTCCTGTCCGAGCGGTCGGAGCTCGTATTTGGGGTTGAAGAGGACCCGCCGGCCGTGGCTCATGGAGATCCGGCCGGAGGCGATCAGCTTGCGGCCCGGTTCGATGCCCACGATGGAGCGCCGACCGAGCCACACGACGTCGAGCGGTGCCGTGCCGTCGAAGAGTTCGGCCTCCAGCGCGGGCACACCGGCCCGGGGACGCAGCGTGACCGTGCGCAAGGTACCAGTCACCTTGACTATCTGTCGGTCGGAGCAGTCGGAGATACGCGTGCACCCCGAGGCCTCGGCGTCCTCCTGGAGCTCCTCCGACTCCAGGTCCTCCGGCGAGGAGGAGAGCCGGTCGAGCATCCGGCGGAACCGTCCGGCCGGCTTCTCTGTACGCGGTGCAGCACTCATACAGAAAGCGTACCGGCCGCCGCCGACGCCGGCGGCGGCCCCGGACCACCCGTCCGTACGGCCCCCGTTTCAGCGTTCGAAGCGGTACCCCATGCCCGGTTCGGTGACGAAGTGGCGCGGGTGGGAGGGGTCGGTCTCCAGCTTGCGGCGGAGCTGCGCCATGTAGACCCGGAGGTAGTTGGTCTCCGTGCCGTACGAGGGTCCCCAGACCTCCTGGAGCAGCTGCTTCTGGCTGACCAAACGGCCGCTGTTGCGGACGAGGACCTCCAGGAGGTGCCACTCGGTGGGGGTGAGCCGGACGTCGCGCCCGTCGCGGTGCACCTTCTTCGCGGCCAGGTCGACGGTGAAGTCCTCGGTCTCGACCACGACGACCCCGTCCTCGGCGCCGCCGACGGGCTCGGCGCGGCGCACGGCGGCGCGCAGCCGGGCGAGCAGCTCGTCCATGCCGAAGGGCTTGGTGACGTAGTCGTCGGCGCCCGCGTCGAGCGCCTCGACCTTCTCGTCGGAGGTCTGCCGGGCGGACAGGACCAGGATCGGCACCCTCGTCCAGCCGCGCAGGCCCTTGATGACCTCGACGCCGTCCATGTCGGGCAGTCCGAGGTCGAGGACGACGACGTCGGGATGGCGTTCGGCGGCGAGCCGGAGGGCGGTGGCGCCGTCGGGCGCGGCGTCGACCTCGTACTTCCGCGCCTTCAGGTTGATCACCAGGGCGCGGACGATCTGCGGCTCGTCGTCGACCACGAGGACCCGGGTCATGGAGGGGGCCTGCCTTCTTCGTCGTATCGGTGGGTACGGAGGTGGGTGCGGCTGTGCTCACGGGCGCGGGTACGGGCCCGGCGGTCAGGTCACGGCGTGGGCCGGGAGGTCGGCGGGCGGGGCCTGGGGGCCGCCCGGCGCGGCGCGCAGGGTGAGGACCATCGTGAGGCCGCCGCCGGGGGTGTCCTCGGCTCCGAGCGTCCCGCCCATGGCCTCCACGAAGCCGCGGGCGACCGCGAGGCCCAGGCCGACGCCGGCGCCGCGCGGGGCGTCGCCGAAGCGCTGGAAGGGCTCGAAGATGCCCTCCTTGGCCTCGTCGGGGACGCCGGGGCCGCGGTCGGTGACCCGCAACTCGACCCGCGCGCCCAGGGCGCTGGCGGCGACGGCGACGGGCACGCCCCCGGGGCTGTACTTCACGGCGTTCTCCACGATGTTGGCGACGGCCCGCTCCAGGAGGCCCTTGTCGACCTCGACCATGGGCAGGGTCTCGGGGATGTCGAGCTCGGCGCTGCCGTCCGGCACTCCCCCGAGGGCCATGGGGACGACCTCGTCGAGGTCGACCGCACGGATCAGGGGGGTGACGGTGCCGGTCTGGAGGCGGGACATGTCCAGGAGGTTGCCCACGAGGTGGTCCAGGCGGTCGGCGCCGGCCTCGATGCCCTCCAGGAGCTCGGCCCGGTCCTGTTCGGACCAGTCGACGTCGTCGGAGCGGAGCGAGGAGACGGACGCCTTGATGCTCGCGAGCGGGGTCCGCAGGTCGTGGCTGACGGCGGCGAGCAGGGACGTGCGGATCTTGTTGCCCTCGGCCTGCTTCCTGGCCTCCTCCGCCTCGTCGACGAGCCGCTGCCGGTCGAGGACGACCGCGGCCTGCGCCGCGAACGCGCCGAGCACCCGCCGGTCCTCGGCGGGCAGCACCCGGCCGCTCAGGGCGAGCGCCAGGTGGTCACCGACCGGCATGTCCACGTCGGCGTCCTCCGGCCGGGCCGCCGGGTGGGGGCCGACGCTGGCCGCCCTGGTCCACGGCTCGATCTCGTCCGCGCGCTCCAGAAGGGCCACGGACTCCATCGAGAAGGTCTCGCGGACCCGTTCCAGGAGGGCGTCCAGGCTCGTCTCGCCGCGCAGCACGCTGCCGGCGAGGTAGGAGAGCACCTCCGCCTCGGCGCGCAGCCGGGCGGCCTGATGGGTGCGCCGGGCGGCGAGGTCGACCACGGAGGCCACCGCCATCGCGACGCCGAAGAAGACGGCGATGGCGACGATGTTCAGGGGGTCGGCGATGGTCAGCCGGTGGAGGGGCGGGGTGAAGAACCAGTTGAGGAGGAAGGAGCCGACGGCCGCCGAGGCGAGCGCGGGGAGGAAGCCGCCGAGGAGGGCCGCGCCGACCGTCAGGGCGAGGAAGAGCAGCATGTCGTTGGCGAGGCCGAGATCGGCGTCGACGTGCGTGAGCAGCAGGGCCAGGCAGACCGGGCCGGCGACGCCGACGAGCCAGCCGCCGAGGATCCGGGAGCGGCCGAGGCGGGCTCCGCGCGCGACCGGCAGGCCCCGGCCCTTGGCGACCTCGCCGTGGGTGACGATGTGGACGTCGAGGTCGGGTCCCGAGTCGCGGGCCACGGTCTGGCCGACGCCGGGGCCGAGCACGTACTGCCAGGTCCTGCGGCGGCTGGAGCCGAGGACGATCTGGGTGGCGTTGACCCCGCGGGCGAATTCCAGGAGCGCGGAGGGGATGTCGTCGCCGATGACGTGGTGGAACGTTCCGCCGAGGTCCTCGACGAGGGTCCGCTGGACCGCCAGCTCCTTCGGGGAGGCGGCGGTGAGCCCGTCGCTGCGGGCGATGTAGACGGCGAGGACCTCGCCGCCGGCGCCCTTCTCCGCGAGCCGGGTGGCGCGCCGTATGAGGGTGCGGCCCTCGGGGCCGCCGGTCAGGCCGACGACGATCCGCTCCCGGGCCTGCCAGGTCGAGCGGATGCCGTGCTCGCCCCGGTACTGCCGGAGGTACTCGTCGACCCGGTCGGCGGTCCAGAGCAGCGCCAGCTCGCGCAGGGCCGTGAGGTTGCCCGGGCGGAAGTAGTTCGACAGGGACGCGTCGATCCTGTCCGGCTTGTAGATGTTGCCGTGGGCCATCCGGCGCCGCAGCGCCTCCGGGGACATGTCGACCAGCTCGATCTGGTCCGCCCGGCGCACCACCTCGTCGGGGACGGTCTCCCGCTGGCGCACCCCGGTGATCGCCTCGACGACGTCTCCGAGGGACTCCAGGTGCTGGATGTTCACGGTGGACACGACGTCGATGCCGGCCGCGAGGAGCTCGGCGACGTCCTGCCACCGCTTGGGGTTGCGGGAGCCCGGCACGTTCGTGTGGGCGAGCTCGTCGACCAGCGCGACGGCGGGACGGCGGGCGAGGACGGCGTCGACGTCCATCTCGGTGAAGGTCGCGCCCCGGTGCTCCAGGGTGCGGCGCGGGACCGTCTCCAGGCCGTGCAGCATGACCTCGGTGCGCGGGCGGTCGTGGTGCTCCACGAAGGCCACCACGCAGTCCGTGCCGCGCTCCACCCGGCGGTGGGCCTCGGACAACATGGCGTAGGTCTTGCCGACGCCCGGCGCCGCGCCGAGGTAGATCCGAAGCTTGCCGCGTCCCATGGCTCGACCATATCTCCAGCCAATCGGACATTCCGCGCACGGGGAGAGGCCGGGGCCGGTATTGACGTGATCCTGATGTGCCCCGCGACCTGCTCCGCCGCCGACGCGCCCCCCGCGCGTCAGTGCTCGATGATCTCGCCGTCGCTCAGCTCCAGGACCCGGTCCGCGAGGCCGAGCAGCTGGGGGTCGTGGGTGGCGACCAGGGCCGTGCAGCCCTCGCTGCGGACCACCGCGCGCAGCAGCTGCATGACGGCGAGGCCGGTCTCCGCGTCCAGCTGGCCCGTGGGCTCGTCGGCTATGAGCAGCGCCGGCTTGTTGGCGAGGGCGCGGGCGATGGCGACGCGCTGCTGCTGGCCGCCGGAGAGCTCGCCCGGCCGCTGGTTCGCGTGGTCGGCGAGGCCCACGAGCCCGAGCATCAGGGCGACCCGCTCCTCGCGCTCCTTGGGGTCCGTCTTGCGCAGCCGCAGGGGCACGCCCACGTTCTCGGCGGCGGAGAGGATCGGGAGCAGGCCGAAGGACTGGAAGATGAAGCCGATCCGGTCGCGGCGCAGCTCCAGGAGCCCGCTCTCGCCGAGCGTGGAGAGGTCGGTGCCGTCGATGACGATCCGGCCGCCGTCGGCGGTGTCGAGGCCGCCCACGAGATTGAGCAGGGTCGTCTTGCCGGAGCCCGAGCGGCCCTTGAGCGCGACGAGCTCGCCGCGCGGGATCTCGAAGGAGACGCCGCGCAGGGCGTGGACGGCGGCCTCGCCCGTGCCGTACGAGCGGCGCAGGCCCTCCACACGGACCATCGGCGGTCCGGCCGGGTCCTCGACGACGGCCGTGGCGGACCTGGTGCTGCTCTCACTCATCCCGTACTCCCCCTCCTCGATCATCTGCGCCGCCAGTATGGTCCGCGGCCGTGCCCGAGGACCAGAGCCGGGGCCAGGACCTGTGGAAAACGGCCCGCGGCCTCCTTGCCGGACCGCGGGCCTGGGGAAAACGGCCGGTGGGCCGCTTCCCGTACGAGAGGTACGGGAAGCGGCCCACCGGTGTTGCGTGGGGATCAGCGGATCTCGGAGATCTCCGGGCCGCGCTGGAGCTGGCCCATGCCGCCGGAGAAGCGGGAGTTCTCCTGCTCCTCCTGCTGCACGCCGTCCGGCACCATCTGCGCGTCGTTCGGCAGCTTGAGGACGATCGGGTCGCGCGGGGCCATCGGGCCGTCGCCGCGGACGACCACGGTGTCCCGGACGATCTGCTCCAGGAGGCCGGCGGCCTCGGGCTGGACCGCGCCCTGCCCGGAGATCACTCCGCGCAGGAACCAGCGGGGTCCGTCGACGCCCACGAAGCGGACCAGCTGCACGCCGCGGTTGCCGTCCGGCAGCTGCACCGGGACCTGCGCCCGCAGCTCCCAGCCGAGCGGGCCCTCGACCTCGTCGATGGCGCCGCCCTGCTGGACGATGCCCGTGGCGATCTCGTCGCGGACCTCGCCCCAGATGCCCTCGTTCTTGGGCGCGGCGAAGGCCTGCAGCTGTACGGCGCTGTCACGCAGGACGACGGTGGCCGCGACGATCGCGTCGCCCGCCACCTCCACCCGCAGTTCCATGCCCTCGACTCCGGGCACGAAGATCCCGCCGAGGTCCACGCGGCCCTCGTCGGGCTTGGCGACCTCGGAGATGTCCCAGGGCCCGTCGGGCCGGGGCGCCGGCGGAAGGTTCACGCGGCGCGGCGCGGCCGCGTCCTCGTCCTCCACCGCGTCGACGACCTGCTCGGCCTCGCTCGCCGCGTCCTCGGCGGCACCGCTCTTCTTGCGACGTCCGAACACGTCACTGTCCTTCCCGGTCGGATACGACCGAAGCGTATCGATTCCCACCCGTTGTGCCGTCCACGGCGGCATGACCGCCGGTGGACCCGAAGCCCCCCTCGGCCCGCGCCGACCCGGGAAGCTCCGCCACCTCGTGGAAGCGGACCTTCTCGACCTGCTGGACGACAAGTTGGGCAATCCGATCGAATCGTTCGAACCGCACGTCCTCGCGCGGGTCGAGATTGACCACGATCACCTTGATCTCTCCACGGTACCCGGCATCCACCGTCCCCGGGGCATTCACGAGCGCCACTCCGCATCGGGCGGCGAGACCGGAGCGCGGGTGCACGAAGGCCGCGTACCCGTCCGGCAGGGCGATGGAGACCCCGGTGGGCAGCACGGCGCGCTCGCCGGGGGCGAGGACGACCGCCTCGGTGGTCACGAGGTCGGCCCCGGCGTCGCCGGGATGCCCGTAGGCCGGGATCGGCACCTCCGGGTCCACTCGCCGGATCAGTACGTCGACGGGGTTGCGCATCAGGGGTTCACCTCGAAGGCGCGGGCGCGCCGGACCTGGTCGGGGTCGGACATGGCGGCCTGGATCTCCTCCTGGCGGCCGTTGTCGATGAAGTGGTCGACCTTGACCTCGATGAAGAGGGCGTCGGCGCGGACGGCGACGGGGCCCTCGGGCCCGCCGATCCGTCCGACCGCGGTCGAGTAGATCTTGCGGCCGTGCACGGCGGTGACGGCGGCCTCCAGGTGGAGCACGGTGCCGACCGGGACGGGCCGGGCGAAGTCGGTCTCCAGGCGTCCGGTCACGGCGATGACCCGCAGCAGCCAGTTCAGGGAGCCGAGGGTCTCGTCGAGCGCGGTGGCGAGCACGCCGCCGTGCGCGAGGCCGGGGGCGCCCTGGTGGTCGGAGGTCACCGTGAACTCGGCGGTGACGGTCACGCCCTCGCCCGCGCGCGCTTCCAGGTGGAGGCCGTGGGGCTGCCCGCCGCCGCACCCGAAGCAGTACTCGTAGTGCGCACCGAGCAGCTCGCCGGGGGCCGGCGCGTCGGGGTGGCGTACCGGCGGTATGGCGTCGGCCGGCGGGGTGAGGGCGGCAGATGTTGCAGTCACAGCCGCAGACCTTACCCGCGCGGATGGGCGCAGGTCGCGCCGTGCCAAGCTTGGACGCATGCAGCCTTCCGCACCGTCCCCGGCCTCCTCCCCCGCTCCCTCCGCCGCGCCGCGCTTCGACGAGCGGCTGACGGCGCCCCGCTCGTGGTGGGTGATCGTCGGTCTGCTCGGTCTGTCCGGCGGCCTGATCATGTTCCCGCTGGGCACGGTCCCGATGCTGGGCGGCCTGATCGTGGCGGCGGTGGTCGCAGGTGTGGCGGTCTCCTCGTACGGCTCCGCCCGGATCCGGGTGGTTTCCGGTTCGCTGGTGGCGGGCGACGCGCGGATCCCGGTGGAGGCGCTCGGGGCGGCCGAGACGCTCGACGCGGAGGAGGCGCGCGCCTGGCGGACGTACAAGGCGGACCCGCGCGCGTTCATGCTGATGCGCAGCTACGTGCCGAAGGCGGTACGGGTCGAGGTGACGGACCCGGCGGACCCGACGCCGTACGTGTACCTGTCCAGCCGCGAGCCGGAGGCGCTGGTCGCGGCCCTGGAGGCGGAGCGCGCCTGACCCGAGCGGGCCTGACCCGAGCAGGCTCGTTCGGAGCGCGCCCCATCCGGCGCGCCCTCCGGCGTCAGAAGCCCAGTTCCTTCGGGTTCTCGGGCTGCTCCAGCGGTGGCAGCTCCGGGAGTGCGTCCCAGGGGATCTGGCGGCGGCGCAGGTCCTTGCGGATGTGCGCGGCGAGTTTCTTGGTGTCGCGGCGGTTCATGACGGCGCCGACGGCGGCGCCCACCATGAAGGGCATGAGGTTCGGCAGGTTCCGCATCATGCGTTTCATGATCTGCTGGCGCAGTTCGCGCTTGAGCTGACCGCCGAGTGCGGCGTTGACCGTGGTGGGCTTGGTGGGCTCGATGCCCCGCTCCTCGGTCCACGAGGTCAGATAGGCCATCGAGCGCTGGGTGAGCCGGCCGGGGGGCCGCAGCCCGTAGACCTCGTGCAGCTCGGCGATGAGCTTGATCTCCACGGCGGCGACGCCGGTGATCTCGGCCGCCAGCTCGGCGGGCATGGCCGGGGCCACGGGGAGCATGGCGGCGGCGCCGACGCCCGCACCCACGGTCGAACTCGCGTTCGCCGCGCCTGCGACGAGTTTGTCGGCGATCTCCTCGGGGCCGAGCCCGGGGAACTGTCTGCGCAGGGTCGCCAGGTCGCGGACGGGGATCCGCGGGGCGAGGTCGATCAGCCGGTCGGCCAGGTAGCCGAGGCCGGCCTTGGCGCCGTCCCCGCTGCGCCTCACGCCCTGCCGGACGCCCTGTGTGACGCCGCGCCGGACGGCGTCGATCCGGTCGGAGTCGATCCTGATCCGGTCGAGCTGGGCCCGCGCGGGGTTGGCCAGCCGCCTGACGGCGCCGAAGCGTCCGCCCTGCCACGATGCGGCCGGGGCTTCGGTCGCTTCCTGCCGGACCGGCAGGCGCGCCGGATCCGTCTCGGCGATCTCGATGACTGCTTCGAGCGAGGCCGGGAGGCCTCGCTCGTCGTCACGTGCGCCGAGGGAGGGCAGCGAGGCGGTGGGCTCGGCTTCAGGTGCCTCCAGGGCGCCCTCTGCCGGGCCTGAGCCGCCCTTGTGCGTCTCCGAGCTCCTGGGGAGCCGCAGACGCCGCTTCCGGGACGGTGTGTCGCCTGCCACGGCCGAGCGGTCTCAGTCGCAGTCGCGGCAGATCGGCTGGCCGTTCTTCTCCCGGGCCAGCTGGCTGCGGTGGTGCACGAGGAAGCAGCTCATGCAGGTGAACTCGTCGGCCTGCTTGGGCAGGACCCGGACGGCCAGCTCCTCGTTCGAGAGGTCGGCGCCGGGAAGCTCCAGGCCTTCGGCGGCCTCGAACTCGTCGACGTCGACGGTCGAGGTCGACTTGTCGTTCCGGCGGGCCTTCAGTTCCTCAAGGCTGTCCGAGTCGACGTCGTCGTCGGTCTTGCGTGGGGTGTCGTAATCCGTTGCCATGTCGCTCTCCCCCTCTGGGTGGTTGCGGTGTCTCCAGCGCACGTAACGCGTGAGAGGTCGGACTTGTGCCCGACCTGAGGCGGAGATTTTGCCTCACATCAAGGTCTGTTACTCAATCGACACCCGTCGGGCACTCTCGCGAGTGATCGGCTTCGGGTGGCGAACCGGACCGTACACGGTCCTCCGGGCGACCCTCACGGGCGCCACCCCGTGTACTTCCCGTCATTCCGGGCCCCGGAAACCCGGACTTTTCCTGGTTTTCCGAGGGATTTCTCGGTCACGGAGAGTGGAGGGCCGGACACCCTCTCCTGTGATCGATCACACATGAGCGTCTCAGAATCGGGGCCCCGGAATTCCGCGCAAAGCGAACGGAACCGGTCGGCTCGTGCAGTGTGTCAGATCGGCAGAGTGACGCGCATCACGAGTCCGCCGCCCTCGCGCGGCTCCGCGATGATACGGCCGCCGTGGGCGCGGGCCACGGACCGCGCGATCGACAGGCCGAGACCGACCCCCTTGTCGCTGCCGGTCCGCTCCTGCCGGAGCCTTCTGAACGGCTCGAAGAGGTTGTCGATCTCGTACGCGGGGACCACCGGTCCCGTGTTCGAGACGACCAGGACCGCCTGGCCGTCCTTGGCCTCGGTGGTGACCTCCACCCAGCCGCCCTCCGGCACGTTGTACCGCACGGCGTTCTGGAGCAGGTTCAGGACGATCCGTTCGAGCAGGACGCCGTTGCCCTGGACGACGGCGGGCTCGCGCTCGCCGCGGATCTCCACGCCCTTGGCGTCGGCCTCGGCGTGCACCTGGTCGACGCCCCGCTCGGCGACCTCGGCCAGGTCGACGGGTTTGCGCTCGATGATCTGGTTGTCGCTCCGCGCGAGCAGCAGCAGGCCCTCGACGAGCTGTTCGCTGCGCTCGTTGGTGGCGAGCAGGGTCTTGCCGAGCTGATGGAGCTCCACCGGCGCCCCGGGGTCCGAGAGGTGGACCTCCAGGAGGGTGCGGTTGATCGCGAGCGGGGTCCGCAGCTCGTGCGAGGCGTTCGCGACGAACCGCTGCTGGGCCGTGAAGGCCCGCTCCAGGCGGTCCAGCATCTCGTCGAAGGTGTCGGCGAGCTCCTTGAGCTCGTCGTCCGGGCCGTCCAGCTCGATCCGCCGGGACAGGTCCGAACTGGCCACCTGGCGGGCGGTCCGGGTGATCCGGCCGAGCGGGGAGAGCACCCGTCCCGCCATGGCGTAGCCGAAGGCGAAGGCGATGATGCTCAGGCCGAGCAGGGCGAAGAGGGACCGGCGCAGGAGGTCTTCCAGGGCGATGTCGCTCTGGTGCCGGAGGCACAGCGTGACCGCGTCGTTGAGCTGGTCGCCGGTGGGCGACTCGGGCAGCCGGCACCAGGAGGTGGTGGGCTGGACCGTGCCGTTGACGACCTTGAAGGGCAGCTGGCTGGTGCTGTCGCTGAGGGCCTGGGCGGTGAACAGGTAGATGATCGACAGCAGCAGGATGCCGGCGATCAGGAACATCCCGCCGTACAGCAGCGTGAGCCGTATCCGGATGGTCGGGCGCAGCAGCGGCCGGACGGGGTCGCGGGGGTCCCAGGTGGGTTTCGGGGGCGCCTGGGGGTGGGGCGCGGGGGTCGTGGCCATCGGGTCAGATCCGATACCCGGAGCCGGGGACGGTGACGATGACCGGCGGCTCGCCGAGCTTGCGCCGCAGGGTCATGACGGTGACGCGCACGACGTTGGTGAACGGATCGGTGTTCTCGTCCCAGGCCTTCTCCAGGAGCTGCTCGGCCGAGACGACGGCGCCCTCGCTGCGCATGAGGACCTCCAGGACGGCGAACTCCTTCGGTGCGAGCTGGACCTCGCGGCCCTCGCGGAAGACCTCGCGGCGGTTGGGGTCGAGCTTGATGCCGGCGCGCTCCAGGACGGGCGGGAGCGGGACGGTGGTGCGGCGGCCGAGGGCGCGCACGCGCGCGGTGAGCTCGGTGAAGGCGAAGGGCTTGGGGAGGTAGTCGTCCGCCCCGAGCTCCAGGCCCTCGACGCGGTCGCTGACGTCGCCGGAGGCGGTGAGCATCAGGACGCGGGTGGGCATGCCGAGCTCGACGATCTTGCGGCAGACGTCGTCGCCGTGGACGAGCGGGAGGTCGCGGTCGAGGACGACGACGTCGTAGTCGTTGACCCCGACGCGCTCCAGGGCCGCGGCGCCGTCGTACACGACGTCGACGGCCATGGCCTCCCGGCGCAGTCCGGTGGCCACCGCATCGGCGAGCAGCTGCTCGTCCTCGACGACGAGTACGCGCACGTCGTTAATCCTTCCCGTTGAGCCGCTGTCCGGGGTGGGACCGGCTGAAAACTGAGCACTGACTGTGCGTGTCCATCCTGCCCCGTACGCGCGTAAACCGGCTGTAAGACGGCGGTGCGGGGCCTCCGGCGGGAGGGGGCGCGCGGCGGGGCGCGTGCGCCGGAACGAAGAATTCACCGGATTCTCGGGCCAGTTGAGGTTTCTCTGAGGAACGGGCTGGGGAGGACGACTGCACACCCCGTGATCACGCCCTGTATGTGGCGCGCCACCTACCGCTCTCTGTCCCCCAGAGTTCGCAGTGCGTGATCCACCCACCCTCGGCACACCCCCGTGCCACCGGACCCACGAGGAGGGGGCGCACGATGGACGCTTTCACCGCAGGACTGCTGCACCGCATCAGGACCACGCAGACGGACCTCACGCGGGCCCGTGAGACGGGCGACGACTACCTGGCGGAGGTGGAGCAGGCGGAGCTTGACGACCTGCACCGGCTGGCCGCCGAGCACGGCGTGGAGGTGGCCGCGCCGGGCGTCTGACCCGTCTCACCCGGACCCTGTCCGACCTCGAGCACGTACGCGTGGGCCCCGGTGCCGTCCCGGCACCGGGGCCCTCGTGCGTCCGCCCGGCAGGCGCTAGTCGTGCCAGGCCCCCAGCTCCTCCAGGAGCTCCTGGAGGGGCGCGAAGAGGCCCGGGGAGGCCGCGAGCACCAGTTCGCCGGACTCCGGCTCCCCGGGGCGGCCGCCCGTGAGGCCGCCCGCCTCGCGGGCGATGAGCGCGCCCGCCGCGAGGTCCCAGGGGTTGAGGCCGCGCTCGTAGTACGCGTCGAGGCGACCGGCCGCGACGTCGCAGAGGTCGATGGCGGCCGAGCCTCCGCGGCGGATGTCGCGGACGCGCGGGATGACCCGCTGGGCCACGTCGGCCTGGTGGGCGCGGCGGGCCTGGACGTACCCGAAGCCGGTGCCCAGGAGGGCCTGGTCGAGCGCGGGCGAGGGGCGGACGGCGAGGCGCCGCTCCCCCTCGTACGCGCCGCCGCCGAGGACGGCCCGGTACGTCTCGCCGCGCATCGGGGCCTCGACGACGCCGACGACGGTCTCGCCGTCCCGCTCGGCGGCGATCGAGACCGCCCAGGTGGGGAGGCCGTACAGGTAGTTCACCGTGCCGTCGAGCGGGTCGATCACCCAGCGGACCCCGCTCGTCCCGGGGCTCGACGCGCCCTCCTCGCCGAGGAAGCCGTCGTGCGGGCGGTGCTCGGAGAGGAAGCCGGTGATCAGCTTCTCGGCGGCGATGTCCATCTCGGTGACGACGTCGATGGGGCTCGACTTGGTCTTCGCCACGGCCAGGTCGTCCGGCCGGCCGTCGCGCAGCAGCGCTCCGGCCCGCCGGGCGGCCTCCAGGGCGAGGTCGTGCAGTTCGGTGAGCAGAGGGTCGGTCACGCTGACTCCTTACGCGTACGGGCTGTCGGCACCGGCCGCCGCGGGCCGCTCGGCCCTGGCCGGGCAGCAGCCGATCGGGCACAGGTCGTGGGAGGCCCCGAGCGCGCCCAGGGCGCACCGCTCGGCCCTGCTCCCCCGCTCGTGCGCCGCCCGCTCCAGGACGAGCTCGCGCACGGCGGCGGCGAAGCGCGGGTCGGCGCCGACGGTGGCCGAGCGCCGGACGGGCAGGCCGAGCTCGGCGGCCTTGGCGGTGGCCTCCGTGTCGAGGTCGTAGAGGACCTCCATGTGGTCGGAGACGAAGCCGATGGGGACCATGACGGCGGCGGGCGCGCCGGCGCCGTGGAGCTCCTCCAGGTGGTCGCAGATGTCGGGCTCGAGCCACGGGACGTGGGGGGCGCCGCTGCGGGACTGGTAGACGAGCTTCCAGGGGTGGTCGATCCCGGTCTCCTCGCGGACCGCGTCGGCGATGAGCCGCGCCACGTCGAGGTGCTGGCGCACGTAGGCGCCGCCCTCGCCGTGCTCGGTGACCGGTCCCGAGGTGTCGGCGGCGGAGTCGGGGATGGAGTGGGTGGTGAAGGCGAGGTGGGCGCCGTCCCGCACGGCCGGGTCGAGCTCGGCGAGCGAGGCGAGGACGCCCTCGATCATGGGCTCGACGAAGCCGGGGTGGTTGAAGTAGTGCCGGAGCTTGTCGACCCGGGGCAGCGGGAGCCCTTCCGCCTCCAGGGTGGCGAGCGCGTCGGCGAGGTTCTCGCGGTACTGGCGGCAGCCGGAGTAGGAGGCGTACGCGCTGGTGGTGAGGACGGCGATGTGGCGCCGCCCGTCGGTGATCATCTCGCGGAGGGTGTCGGTGAGGTACGGCGCCCAGTTCCGGTTTCCCCAGTAGACCGGCAGACCGAGCCCGGCCTGCTCGAAGTCCGTCCGCAGCGCGTCGAGCAGCGCGCGGTTCTGGCCGTTGATCGGGGAGACGCCGCCGAAGAGGAAGTAGTGCCGGCCCACTTCCTTGAGCCGTTCCTTCGGGATGCCGCGGCCGCGTGTCACGTTCTCCAGGAACGGGACCACGTCGTCCGGGCCCTCGGGGCCGCCGAAGGAGAGCAGCAGCAGGGCGTCGTACGGGGCGGGATCGTGCTTCTCGGACATGGCACCGATCCTCCCACCCGCCCCTGACGGCCACGGGCGCGGCCCGACCGAGGGTGTTCTTCCGACGTTCTTCCGAAGTTCCTCCGAAAAAACAGGGATGACCGATCGACTTCAACACCGTAGGCTTTAGCTATTAATTACACGTGTTGACCAAGGACCTCTCTTGCCCAGTCCCTACCGCGCGATCTTCGCGGCGCCCGGAACCGCCTCGTTCTCCGTCGCGGGGTTCCTCGGTCGCATGCCGCTGTCCATGATGGGCATCGGGATCGTGACCATGATTTCGCAGGTCACCGGCCGGTACGGCCTCGCCGGCGCGCTCTCCGCGACGCTCGCGATGTCCGCCGCGGTCCTCGGCCCCCTGGTCTCGCGCCTCGTCGACCGGCACGGGCAGCGCAAGGTGCTCCGCCCGGTCACGCTGGTCTCGCTCGCCGCTGCCGCCGGCCTGCTCCTGTGCGTGCAGCAGAAGGCCCCGGACTGGACCCTGTTCGTCTTCACCGCCGTGATCGGCTGCGTGCCGAGCCTCGGCGCGATGACCAGGGCCCGCTGGGCGGAGATCTACCGGGGCGAGGAGCGGCGCCTGCACACGGCGTACTCCTGGGAGTCGATCGTCGACGAGGTGTGCTTCATCTTCGGGCCGATCCTCTCGATCGGCCTGTCGACCGCCTGGTTCCCCGAGGCCGGGCCGCTGTTCGCCGGGGGGTTCCTGGCCGTCGGCGTCTTCTGGCTGACCTCGCAGCGCGCCACGGAGCCGGTCCCCCACCCCGCGGAGGGCACCGCCCGGGGCACCTCCGCGCTCCGCTCCCGCGGCCTCCAGGTGCTCACGCTGGCCTTCGTCGCCACCGGCGCGATCTTCGGCTCGGTGGACGTGGTGACCGTGGCCTTCGCCGAGGAGCGGGGCCAGAAGGCCGCCGCCAGCCTCGTCCTGGCCGTCTACGCGCTGGGCTCGGGACTGGCCGGCGCCGTCTTCGGACTGCTCCACCTCAAGGGCGAGGCGTCCCGCAGGTGGCTCCTGGGAATCTGCGCGATGGCCGTGAGTATGATCCCCCTCCTACTGGCCGGGAACCTGCCGTTGCTGGCCGTGGCGCTCTTTGTCGCGGGCCTGTCCATCGCACCGACGATGGTGACCACGATGGCCCTCGTCGAAGCGCACGTACCGCGCACCAAGCTGACCGAGGGCATGACCTGGACGGGTACCGGCCTCGCGATCGGCGTGGCGCTCGGCTCCTCGGCCGCCGGCTGGGTGGTCGACGCGTCGGGGGCGAAGGCGGGGTACGTGGTGCCCGTCGTCTCGGGCGCGCTCGCGGTCGCGGTGGGTCTCCTCGGACACCGCCGGCTGCGCAGGCCGGCGCCGAACCGGGAGGGGCAGCGTGAGCGGGACGACAGCAGCGGGGTCGGGGAGCGCCGGGGCGGCGGGCAGCCCGTGGCGTAACTGGGCGGGGAACGTCACCTCCCGCCCGGTGCGCGAGGTGAGCCCGGCCTCGGCCGAGGAGCTCGCCGAGGCGGTGCGCCGCGCGGCCGAGGACGGGCTGCGGGTGAAGACGGTCGGCACCGGCCACTCGTTCACCTCGATCGCGGCCACCGACGGCGTGCTGATCCGGCCGGGCCTGCTGACCGGGATCCGGCGGATCGACCGCGAGGCGATGACCGTGACGGTCGAGTCGGGCACGCCCCTGAAGCGGCTCAACGTGGCGCTGGCCCGGGAGGGCCTGTCGCTCACGAACATGGGCGACATCATGGAGCAGACCGTCGCCGGCGCGACCTCCACGGGCACCCACGGCACGGGCCGCGAGTCGGCGTCCATAGCCGCGCAGATCCGCGAGCTGGAGCTGGTGACGGCCTCGGGCGAGCTGCTCACCTGCTCGGAGAAGGAGAATCCGGAGGTGTTCGCGGCCGCCAGGATCGGGCTCGGCGCCCTCGGCGTGGTCACGGCCATCACCTTCGCGGTGGAGCCGGTCTTCCTGCTCACCGCGCGCGAGGAGCCGATGAGCTTCGACCAGGTCACCTCGGAGTTCGACGCGCTGCACGCGGAGAACGAGCACTTCGAGTTCTACTGGTTCCCCCACACGGACAACTGCAACACCAAGCGCAACAACCGCAGCGCGGGCCCCGCCGCTCCCCCCGGGCGGATCAGCGGCTGGATCGAGGACGAGCTCCTCTCCAACGGGATCTTCCAGGTCGCCTGCTCATTGGGCCGCGCGGTGCCGCCGGTCATCCCGTCGATCGCCAAGGTCTCCAGCCGGGCCCTGTCGGCCCGTACGTACACCGACATCCCGTACAAGGTCTTCACCTCGCCGCGCCGGGTCCGCTTCCTGGAGATGGAGTACGCGCTTCCGCGTGAGGCCGCGGTCGCCGCGCTGCGCGAGCTCAAGGCGATGATCGAGCGCTCTCCGCTCAAGGTGAGCTTCCCGGTGGAGGTGCGCACGGCCCCGGCGGACGACATCGCGCTGTCCACGGCCTCGGGGCGGGAGACCGCGTACATCGCCGTCCACCTCTACAAGGGCACGCCCCACCAGGCGTACTTCACCGCGGTGGAGCGCATCATGACGGCGCACGGGGGCCGCCCGCACTGGGGCAAGGTCCACACCCGCGACGCCGCCTACTTCTCCGAGGCCTACCCGCGCTTCGCCGAGTTCACGGCCCTGCGCGACCGGCTGGACCCGGACCGTCTGTTCGCCAACGACTACCTGCGCCGCGTCCTGGGCGACTGACGGTCACTCGGCTCCCGTGCCGGTCCCGGCGTCGGCTCCGGCCGTCGCCGGGGCCGTCGGCGCTTCGGGCTGTCCCGTGCCGGTGGTCGGCTCCTGGGTCGGCGCGGTCGGTTCCGTCGTCGGGCCGGTCGGCGTCGGCGGGGGCGTCGTCCCCTCGCCGGCGGAGCCGGACGGGGTGGGGTCGGCCGACGGCGTCCCGGTCCCGGTCTCCTGGCCGCCCGGGGTCGACGTGGCACCCGTCGTGGGGGTGCCGGCGCCGTCCTGCCGCTGGCCGGTGCCGTCCGCGGACCCCGACGGCGCGGGGGTGGGCCCGCGATCCCGCTCGGGCGCGTCGTGGCCGGTGCTCCCGCCGCCGCGGACGACGGAGCCGAAGGTGGTGGTCCCCTGCTTGCCGCTGAAGTCCTCCCCGGAGACCAGTTCGTACGCGGTGATGCCGCCCATGGTGACGCCGAAGACCAGGGCGGCGGCGATCGCCGGGCGCTTCCAGCCCCGGACGCGGGTCCCGTGGGTGGTCGCCTCGCCGAACTCCTCGTCGGACGGCGCCGGGGCCGGGAGCGCGCCCAGCATGAGGGTGCGGTCGTCCCGCGGACCGGCCGGGGCCGGGACCTGACGCGCCTTCGGCTTGGCCGCCGCGGTCACGTCGCGGACCTGTTCGCCGGTGCGCTTGAAGAGCTGTTGGAAGAGCGGTCCGCCGCAGGTCGCGATGACACTGATCACACCGGCGCCCAGGATCGTGCCGTACACGCCGAGGGTCGAGGCGAGCTTGGCGGCGACGACCGCGGCCAGGGCACTGCCCGAGACCTGAGCCACGCTCAGATCGATCCTCCTGCCGCTGCCCTTCTTCCCCTCCTCCGGCTCGTCCCCGTCGGTTTCCGGCCTGTGACGCATCTCCGACCCCTGGTGGCTCATCCGTTCGCCTTGCACCCAGAAGGGACAAACCGGCGAAGCGAATAGTTCCGTTTCTGCTGTTTCTGTGAAGAGCGACACGTACGGGGGAAGATCGCGGACACTCAACTCCCGTACCGCCCGAGAAGTTGAGCGGCGCGCCGGTCCACCCAGGTGGCCCGAATGGAGTACATTGACGAACCCTGGGTCCGGACGCCCTCACGGGTGCCCTGGATCAAGGGGAGGGGGCCGGACACGGCGCTCGAACCGGCGGCGCCTCGGCATCGCACGGGAACCGACTGCACAGAGTGACCGCCAGTCACTCCGAGTAGTGAAACAGGTAACCGTGTCATAACGGCGCTCCAGGGTCCATGCCCGACACGCCGGGCAACTCGGCAAGGTAGTGGCAGGCTGCACCCGGGCAGGCCACACTCGACTAGCGGAAGCAGCGACGCACGTGACGTCGGCAGGCACCACCCGGGAGGTCCCCATGCCCGAACTGCGTGTCGTGGCCGTCTCCAACGACGGCACACGACTGGTGCTGAAGGCTGCTGACAGCACGGAGTACACGCTTCCGATCGACGAGCGGCTGCGTGCCGCCGTGCGCAACGACCGCGCGCGCCTCGGCCAGATCGAGATCGAGGTCGAGAGCCACCTCCGCCCCCGTGACATCCAGGCGCGCATAAGGGCCGGTGCCTCCGCGGAGGAGGTCGCCCAGCTCGCCGGCATCCCCGTCGACCGCGTGCGCCGCTTCGAGGGCCCCGTGCTCGCGGAGCGCGCCTTCATGGCCGAGCGGGCCCGCAAGACCCCGGTGCGCAGGCCCGGCGAGAACAGCGGCCCGCAGCTCGGCGAGGCGGTGCAGGAGCGGCTGCTGCTGCGCGGCGCCGAGAAGGACACCGTGCAGTGGGACTCCTGGCGTCGGGACGACGGCACCTGGGAGGTGCTGCTCGTCTACCGCGTCGCGGGCGAGGTCCACACGGCCAGCTGGACGTACGACCCGCCGCGCCGGCTCGTCCAGGCCGTGGACGACGAGGCCCGTGCCCTGATCGGCGAGACGGACGACACGATCGCCGCCGCGCCGGAGCCGAGCTTCCCGTTCGTGCCGCGCATCGCCCGGCTGCCCCGGGACAGGCCGCTCGACCGTGCCCTGGACCGCCAGATCGACCGTTCCGACCGGCAGCTGGAGCGGGCGCCCTCGCCCGTCGAGCCGGAGGAGGAGCGGGACTCGCTGACGAGCCTCCTGGAGGCCGTGCCGAGCTTCCGCGGCGACATGGTCGTGCCGGAGCAGCCGGACACCGAGCCCTCGGAGGAGACGGAGGCGGAGGAGCCCCCGGCCCCGGCCGCCTCGGCGGGCGCGGGTTCGGCCTACGCCGACGTCCTGATGCCGCGCGCGGTCTCGGGCCACCGCGACCGTCTGCACGGCGCCACGGACCGCCAGGCCGAGGCGGACGGCGTCCGCCCGGGCCGCCGCGCGGCCGTACCGAGCTGGGACGAGATCGTCTTCGGCACCCGCAGGAAGAAGCAGGACTGACGGCGGTACGCGCCCGGCCCCCGTCCGGGGGCGTGGCAGGCCTGACTGCTCTACGCGCGTGCAGGGGCATGGCGGGACCGGCCGCTTCACGCGCGCGCGTACGTGTGCAGTGG
The DNA here is from genome assembly GCF_014203895.1 of Streptomyces nymphaeiformis. Lineage (GTDB taxonomy): Bacteria > Actinomycetota > Actinomycetes > Streptomycetales > Streptomycetaceae > Streptomyces > Streptomyces nymphaeiformis. The sequence continues at coordinate 380,413 of NZ_JACHJY010000009.1, forward strand.
GCGTACGAGCAGGGCCCGCGCCAGGTGACGGCGCGGGCCCTGCTCGTATGCCGCTACCGCGGGTCCGGGCCCGTGGCGACCGGGCGGGCGGGGTCCGAGGACCACTCCGACCAGGAGCCGGCGTAGAGGCCCGCGGGGATGCCCGCGATCTCCAGGGCCAGCACCTCGTGGGCGCCCGAGACGCCCGAGCCGCAGTAGACGGCCACCGGGGTCCCCTCGGCCGCGCCGAGCGCGGTGAAGCGGTCCCGCAGGACGTCGGCGGCCAGGAAGAGGCCCTCGGCGTCGACGTTCTCCGTCGTCGGGGCCGAGACCGCGCCCGGGATGTGCCCGCCGACCCGGTCGATCGGCTCCACGTCGCCCCGGTAGCGCTCCGCCGCCCGCGCGTCCAGGAGCAGACCCGCGTCCGGGAACGCGGCGGCCCCGTCGGCGTCGAGCAGCCCCAGGGCGCCGGGCTCCGGCCGGAAGTCGCCCGGCTCCGGCGCGGGGACCTTCTCCGTGAGCTCCCCCGTCCAGGCCGCGAGGCCCCCGTCCAGGACCCGCACGTCCGGGTGGCCCGCCCAGCGCAGCAGCCACCAGGCGCGGGCCGCGCCCCAGCCGAGGCCCCCGTCGTAGACGACGACCGGCCGGTCCGCCGAGACGCCCGCCCGGCGCATCACGGCCCCGAAGGCCTCGGGGTCGGGCAGCGGGTGGCGGCCGCCGCTCCCGGGCGGGCCCGCGAGTTCCGCGTCCAGGTCGACGTAGACCGCGCCGGGGAGGTGGCCGGCCTCGTAGGCGGGCCGCCCGGGCGGGCCGCCGAGCGTCCAGCGGACGTCAAGGAGGACCGGCGGCCGGGCCCCGGCCGACTCGCTCTGCAGTTCGCTTGCGGAGATGATGGGCTTCATGGGAGCCATCCTCGCGCAGCCGCACGGCCGCGCGGGACGGACCCGGCGACCTCCGACAGGATCACGCCACGATCGGTGCGGCGGGGGCGCGCCGCCGCGGCGTCGGTGTCACCATCGGACGGGAGCACGGCCACGACGACGGTCCGAGGAGAGTACGACGATGACCGAGGCGACTCCGCGCCCTCCGGGCACACCCTGCTGGGTGAGCCTGATGGTGCACGGGATTGACGCCACGCAGGAGTTCTACCGCACGCTCTTCGGTTGGGAGTTCATCCCCGGTCCGCAGCAGCTCGGCCCGTACGTGCGCGCGCTGCTCGACGGCAGGGAGGTGGCGGGCATCGGCCAGCTGCCGCCCGACCGGCACCTGCGCATCGCCTGGACCCCCTACCTGGCCACCGACGACGCCGACGAGACCGCCGAGACCATCCGCGGCTGCGGCGGCACCGTCGCCGTCGGCCCGCTGGACGCGGGCGAGGCGGGCCGTCTCGCCATCTGCTCCGACCCGACCGGCGCGGTCTTCGGCGTCTGGCAGGCGGAGGCCCACCACGGCACGGCGGCGGCGGGACCGCCCGGGACGCCGGTGTGGAACGAGCTCCTCACGTACGAGGCGTCCGCGACCGGCAAGTTCTACCGGATGGTCTTCGGCTACGAGGTGGAGCCGGTCGTCTCCGCCGAGCACGACTACGCGACGCTGCACGTGGCCGGGGAGCCGGTGGCCTCGCTGCACGGCGTCGGCAACGCGCTCCCCCGGGACCGGGGCCCGCACTGGATGACGTACTTCGAGGTCGCCGACACGGACGAGGCCGCGCGGCTCGTCCAGGAGCTCGGCGGTCATGTGCTGCGCGCGCCGCGCGAGGGCCAGGCGGGACGGCTCGCCGTGGTGGCGGACCCGGAGGGCGCGGTCTTCACGCTGGTCAGGTCCGCCGCGCGCTGAGCCCGCGCAGCGAGCCCGCACACCGAGCCCCGCACCGGCTCAGCCGCGCGGTTCGGCGCCGTCTCCGGTTCAGCCGCGCCGGCTCCGGACCAGGCTGCGACGCAGCCGGGACGTGCCGGTCCGGTCCGGGGCGGGTCCTCCGCCCGGGAGGCCGAGCTCGGTCAGCCGTTCGACGGTGAAGTGGTGTGCGGTGCCGGGGTCGGCGTGGTGCTGCGCCAGGAAGGCGGCGGCCTCCTGGCGGAGCCCGGGGTGCGCCTTGGGTCGCATGCAGTAGCCGACGGCCCTGACCAGGGGCGTGAGCGAGGCCGGGGCCGCTCCCGGGACGGCGGGCTCCTCTCCGCCCTCCAGGTCCGCGACGAGGTGGTCGACGAGGGTGAGCGGGATGCGGTTGCTGTTCTCGAAGGGGGTGAGCCGTTCGAGGACCTCGGCCGTGCCCACGCGCGCGATGGGGACGTCGTAGTAGACGGCGGCGGTGAGCATCGCCGTGGAGAAGCAGCCGACGACGAGCTCGGGCCGGCAGCGCTCGTAGAAGGTCTCGGCGAGCAGCGGACCGGCGAGGACCGTGAGCCGTACGCCGCTCCGCTCGGCCTCCTCGTCCAGGGCCTGGGAGTAGCGGGCGGGGGCGGTCGGGTGCGGCTTGAAGACCACCGAGCGGTGTCCGGCCGCGGCGGCGCCGCGGAGCATCCGTACGTGCAGTTCCTCTTCCTCCTCGGCGGTGAGCAGGGAGAGGGCGGCGAGGTACTGGCCGAGGAGCAGGGCCGTCGGCTCGGCGGCGGCCGCCCGCGCGATGTCCGGGTCGTCGGCCGCGTCCTCGGCGATCTCGGCGAGGACGGCGCGGAAGGCGGTGTCGGGGACGAGTTCGGGCTCGATCCCGTACTCGCTGAGCAGGAGCGGGCGCAGGCCCGGGACCAGGTCGAGGTGGAGCACGCGGCGGACGCGGCAGGCGATGGACTGCGCGAGGTCGGAGCGGGTCGGGCCGTAGCTCATCAGACCGTCGGCGTAGACGTGGACGGTGCTCTCGGGGAAGCAGCCGGCGAGCGCCTTGGCCGGGTTGACCTGGATGGATTCGACGATCAGCTCGACCGGTCCGGTGCCGAGGTCCCAGGCGGTGCGCAGGACGCGCTGCCAGAGCGGGGCCTCCTCGGGGCGGGGGGCCCAGGCGGCGGGGTGGTACGGGTGGATCGTCTCGTTCCAGTCGAGGGTGCCGTCGAAGCGGGCGGCGATCCGCTCGTACCCGGTCATGGTCTCCAGGCGGAGCGCGGTCTCCGGGATCTCGGCGTTGTGCGAGATCAGCAGGAGCCTGCGGGCGGAGTCGCGGGGGCCGAACTGTCCTGCGTCGAGCGCGGCGGCGAGGGTGGCCGCGCCGTACAGGGTGGACACCTGGAAGATCTGGACCGGCAGGTCGTGGGTGGCTTCGGGGGCCATGGGTCAGGCGGTCCTTCCGGTGTCGCGCAGGCTCCGGAGGAGGGTGCTGCGCGGGGTGTCCATGGTGGCGAGGGTCTCGTCGAGGACCTGCTGCGGCATGCGGTGCAGCGCGTCGCGGACGTCGGCGCGGAGGCGCGCGGCGACGGCCGGTTCGTACGCGTCGGCCTTCCCCATGTGGAAGGCGATCATCGCGCAGTAGGTGCGGACCGCCTTCGGGAGGAAACGGTCGGCCTCGGGGTCCCGGGAGACGTCGTCGAGCAGGAGGTCGTACGAGGGGATGAAGTCCAGCTGCCGGTTGTCGGTGATCTGGGTGAGCGAGGTGGTGACGCCCCGCCGGTAGAAGACGCCGTGCAGGGAGAGCGCCGCGAACGTGCGCGCCTTGAGGTGCAGCCGCCAGATCCAGAGGCGGTCCTCGGCCGTTCTGAGGGAGGTCTCGAAACGGGATTCCCCGTTCTCGAAAAGACGCCCGCTGTAAATGCCGAAAGGCACGAACGGATAGTCGACCATCGTCACCATGCTGGCCGGCGAGATTCCGTCCCTGGGGTCCATCACGGCGTCGCGCCGCTTGGCCGGGGCATAGCGGATCTGCCGTTTCCGGCCTTCCGACAGGACGTGGTCGGTCCGGGCGAAATCGCAGTCCAGGCGGGAGATTCCGGCCACGGCGGCGCTCAGGTGGCCGGGCGCGTACCAGTCGTCGCCGTCGAGGAACGTGAGGTAGTCGCCGCGCGCGGCGTCGATTCCGGTGTTCCGGGCCTGGGCGACGCCCTTGTTCGTCTCGTGCCGGATGACGGTGGCGTTCGGCAGGCGGTCGCGCCAGCGGTCGAGGATCTCCGGGGTGTCGTCCGTCGAGCAGTCGTCGATCAGCAGGAACTCGAATTCCGGATCCGCGTTGTTCGCGAGGCTGCGCAGGGTGTCGGGCGCATAGGGACCGACATTGTGGAACGGTACGACGACGGACAGTTTCGGCACTCGGGATCCCCACACTGAATCGAACAATTTAACGCCGTTACGGCGGGCACAGTAACGGCCGACTTCTCCGGGTGAACGATCCACGCGTGCACTCCGGGTGAACTCTTGTCGTCCCCGGCGGAAACCCCGTCACCGCCGGACCCGTCGGCGATGCAGCAGTCCCGTCACGGCGAGCGCCAGGAGCGCCGCCGCGCCGGCCGCGCCGCCGAGCTTCATCCCCGGTGGCCGGAAGGAGCAGCTGACCGAGCTCGCGCGCCCGTCGAGGGGGACGGCGACGAGGCCCTCGTACGCGCGCGCGGGGCGGGCGTCCGCGTCGCCCGCGGCGCAGCGCCAGCCGGAGATGCGGGGCGCGGCGAGGACCGCGACGCCCTTGCTGCCGGGCGGCAGTTCGGCGGTGACGGTGTGTCCGCTGGCACGCACGCGCGTGGCGCCGGTGGCGGTGAGCCGGCGTACGGCGGAGTCGAGCCGGGCGGCGACGAGGCAGCCGACCGGTTCACGGGGCAGCCGCAGCTTGCCCTCGGGCGCCAGGTCGATCCGTACCGCACCGGAGTCGGGGACGGTGCCGAGGGCCTGCAGGGGGGCGCGGACGGAGGGCGGCTTGCCGTCGAAGCCCACGGGCCGCTCCCCCGCCAGGGCCGCCTCGCCCCGGTACTCGGGCGCCCAGAACCAGACCTGGGAGCCCGCGGGGCAGCGGGCGGTGAGGCTGCGTCCGGTACGGCGTGGGGCAGGCAGCTCGTACACGTCGGCGCCGAGCAGGCGTTCCTGCCGGGCGAAGGCCGAGTCCCCGGGATGTGTGGCCGGCCGCCCCGGCGGGCGGACCGTGACCAGCGGCGGGACGGGGGTGGTGGTGACGGTGACCGTGGCGCGGGGCGGCGCGTCCTGTCGTACCGGCTCCGTGGGCTTCGAGCGCAGCCGGGTGCCGATGGAGAAGAGGGCGTCCGCGACCGGGTTGTCCAGGCTGACGGGGTGCCTGCCCTTGGCGTAGTAGCCGAAGCCGAGGGAGGCCAGGGTCCGGGAGGTCACGTCGGCGGTGAGACTGCTGTAGTAGTCGGCGCCCTGGCCTCCGACGAGCAGCACGTCATTGCCGCCGGGGACTTCGCCGGGGTCCGTGCGGTGGCGGGGCCAGGCGTCCGCGCGGGCGACCTCGTCGGCGGCGGCCTCCTGCCAGGGGCCGACCCGGGGCGACCAGGAGACCTTGCTCCGCTGCTGCTCCTCGATCCGCATTCCGGTGACGGCCACCTCGCCGGCCTGTGCGGCGGCGAGCAGGACCACGGCCAGGACGGGGAGTACGCGCGCGCGTGGCACCCGATCCGGCTGCACGCGCGCGTGCCCCCGGCGGGCGCCGGCCGGCGCGAGAAGGACGGCGGCGCCCGCCAGGAGGGCGGCGGTGCCGAAGGCGGGGAAGGTCCACCGGTCGATGTCGACGCTCCCCCGGGCCGCCCACGCCAGGACCCCGAGCAGCGTCACGCCCGCGAGGAGCGCGGCCGGCCGGGGCACGCCGCGGGCAGCGGAGAACCAGGCGGCGATGAGCAGCAGGCCGCACAGGACGAAGGTCTGACGGTACGGGATGCCGTTGGGCGAGGCGCCCGCGTGCCACAGCAGGTGTGTGGGCTCCCACTGCAGGGAGAGCGTCACCAGGACGATCGCGGCCGTCCAACCGGCCCGGACGCGCGGGGCGACGGCCCGGTTGAAGGGCAGGGTGAGGGCCAGCGCGAGGGCGGGCGTGCCGATGAAGAGGGCGGGGCTGGCGACGCTCGCGGTGGCGGGCAGGAACCGGGCGAGGACGTCCGTCCAGGGTGCCGGCGCGAAGACCGTCTCGGGGGTGGGGTCGGCGACCTTCGTGGCGAGGAAGACGACCACGACGAGCGGTGCGGCGAGCCCGATGCCGATGAGGACGCTCCGGGCGGCGCGCAGCGCCCCGGCGAGGCGCTGCCGGGCGCTTGCGGTCTCCTCGGCGGTGAGCAGGCGGACGAGGAGGAAGACGGCCGCGCCGAGGGTCGCCATGTACGCGGTGTAGAAGTTGGAGATCCAGGCCAGGGCGACGACGAGCGGGCCGAGGACGGGACGGCGGGCGGTGCGGGCCCATTCGCCGACCAGGCAGAGCAGGGGGAAGGCGACGAGGCCGTCGAGCCACATCGGGACGGTGGCGCCGTAGTTGAGGGTCCAGCCGGAGAGGGCGTACGCGGTGCCGAGCACGGCGGCGACCGGCCACGGGCCGGGGCGCAGCCGCAGGAGGAGGAGTGCCATCGCGGCCGCCGCGGCGCTGATCTTGGCGGCGGTGACGACGTACAGCGCGAGTTCGACGCGGTCCGCCGGGAAGAGCACGACGAGCAGGTCGAAGGGGCTGCTCAGGTACGTGCCGATGTCGCCGAGGAAGTTGGATCCGAAGCCGGAGTTCCAGTTGAGGAAGGCGTCGCCGTGCGTCTCGCCGAGCAGGAAGGCCCGCCAGTAGGCGTGGTACGGCAGGTACTGCTGGCCGAGGTCGACGATGTTCCGGGTCACCGGCCCGAAGGGGTACGTGCGGGAGAGCCGGGTGGCGAGGCAGAGCAGCACGGCGGTGAGCAGGGCGGCGGCGGCCGGGGCCCGGAGGGCGGAGCGCCGCGGCTCGTCGCCGCGGTGCCGCTCCGCCTCCTCGCGTACGGTCTCGTCCTCGGCGTACACGGCCTCGGCGGCGGGTGGCACACGTCCTCCAGGGGGCACACGGCACGGGGAGACCCGGAGGGGTCGTCACGGGCCGTCCGCCATTACCGCCGAGGCGGGCGACCCGCAACCGATCAGCAGGCGCTCTTCAGGCACACCCCTGGTGAACTCCGGGTGCCGGCGGCGCCGGTGGCGTCAGCCGACGAGCTCGTCGACCGTGCGGGCCACCGTGCCGAAGAGGTCCCGGACCGTCGTGAGGCTCGCGGCCTGGAGGGCCTCCGGGGACAGGACGGTGCCGTCCGGCGCCTCCAGGGGGCGGGTGGCGGTGGCCTCGGCGACCACGGTGGGGCGGTAGCCGAGGTTGAAGGCGCCCTGGGCGGTGAAGAGGACGCACATGTGCGTCATGAAGCCGGCGATGACCAGGTCGCCGCCCACGCCGAGCTCCTTGAGGGTCTCCTCCAGGTCCGTGGCGTGGAAGGCGTCGGGGAACTGCTTGACGACGACCTTCTCCCCCTCGACCGGGGCGACTTCGTCGCTGATGGAGCCGATCTCGGCCCGGATGTCGTACGGGGTGCCCTCACCTCCGTCGTTGACGACGTGGACGACCGGGGCACCCGCGGCGCGGGCGGCGGCGAGCAGCCGGGCACCGGCGGCGACGGCCTCCTCGGCCCCGGGGAGCCGCATGACACCGGTGCGGTAGGTGTTCTGGAAGTCGATCAGGATCAGGGCCGAGTCGCCAAGGCGCGGCAGCTCCTGGGGCAGGCCGATCACATCGCGCAGGGTGGTGGACGCGGTCATGGCGGTTCCTCTCGGTCGGGCGCAACTGACGTTATAGACGCTAACACAGTTCGTTAACGACGCTATCGCCCATCCGGGATTGCCCAGATCCGCCGTGTTAGCGCTGTTATCGTGGGACCCATGTCGACGGCACGAGAGCGCATCCTGGAAGCCACCGGGGAACTCCTCGCCACCAAGGACGCGCTGGCCATCTCCACCCGGGCCATCTGCGACCGGGCGAAGGTCGGCGCGCCGGAGATCTACCGCCAGTTCGGCGACAAGCAGGGGCTGCTCACGGCGGTCGCCGACATCGGCTTCGAGCGCTTCCTCGCGGAGAAGCGTCGGAACCCGCTCACCGAGGACCCGGTGGCGGACCTGCGCACGGCCTGGGACAGCCACGTCGCGTTCGCGCTGCGCAACCCGTACCTCTACCGCCTGATGTTCACGCCGACGGGCGACGCCAAGCCGCAGGCCATCAAGGAGGCCCAGGCGATCCTCCTGAAGGCCGTGGAGCGCTGCCGCGACGCCGGACGCCTGCTCATGGCCCCGGAGTTGGCCGGCCAGTCGATCCTCTCCGCCAACGTGGGCGTGTGCATGATGGCGCTGTCCTTCCCCGAACTGTTCGGGGACCCCGCCGTCTCGCCGGCGGTACGGGACGCCGTCATCGGGACGGTCACCGGCGACGAGCGCGAGGACGACCGCCTCGGCACCGCGACCGTCCTGGCCCAGGTCCTGGTCGGCACCCTGACGGGAACGGCTCCGGTCACCGGGACGGCACTCGACGACCTGACGCGCGCCCTGCGACCGCCGGCCATCGGGCCGTCGGACATCGGGCCGTCGGACATCGGGCCGTCGGACATCGGGCCGTCGGACTGAGACGTCAGGCGTTGCCGACCGGCAGGACGTCCGGGGACAGGGCGCCCGCGTGGGCCGCGGCCGAGGTCACGCGGCGGCGGTGGTGGCGGCGGCAGAGGACCTGGTAGCCGATCTCCTCGGCCGGGCGGTTCACATCGCCGACGACGACCTGCTCGCCCTCGACGACCATCTCGCCGCCCACCGTACGGGCGTTGTGCGTGGCACGGGCGCCGCACCAGCACAGGGCCTCGACCTGGAGCTGCTCGATGCGGTCCGCCAGCTCGATCAGCCGCTGCGAGCCCGGGAACAGCTTCGTGCGGAAGTCCGTCGTGATCCCGAAGGCGAAGACGTCCAGGCCGAGGTCGTCGACGATGCGGGCGAGCTGGTCGATCTGCTCGGGGGCGAGGAACTGGGCCTCGTCCACGATCACGTAGTCGGCCTTGCCGCCCTGCGAGAGCTGGCTGACGAGGTACGCGTACAGGTCCATGTCCCGCGGTGCCTCGACCGCGTCCGTCACGAGGCCGAGCCGGGAGGACAGCTTTCCCTCGCCCGCGCGGTCGTCACGGGTGAAGATCACGCCCTGAAGCCCCCGCGCGTCGCGGTTGTGGGCGATCTGGAGCGCCAGGGTGCTCTTCCCGCAGTCCATGGTTCCGGAGAAGAAGACCAGCTCGGGCATGACGGGACAGGGACCTTTCGGGGCGTGGGCGGAATCGGGGATCAGGAACGGACTTCGAGCAGCGGGACGAGCTGCTCCGCGGGGGTCATGGACCCGTGCATGCCGACCATCGCGGACTCGTTGGGCTCGTTGACGGAGGCGGTGATCGCCACGTCGTCGTGGGCCGCGGCGATGACGTCGCCGATCCGGCCGTACACCCGCTCGTCGACCTCGGCGCCGAACCAGCCGAGGTCGATGGCCTCGTCCCGGCTCGCCACCCAGAACTGCTCCCCGACGACCTCGCGCCAGCAGGTGAGGACGTCCGCCTCGGCGCCGGGCACGGCGTAGACGTGACGGGCGCGGCCCTCGCCGCCGAGGAGGGCGACGCCCGCGCGCAGCTCCCAGTCCTCGTCGAAGTCGATGCGGTGCTGCTCGTCGAAGGGGATGTCGACCATGCCGTGGTCGGCCGTGACGTACAGGGCCGAGCGGGGCGGCAGCTGCTCGGCGAGCCGCTGGACGAGCCGGTCGACGAACATCAGCTGGCCGCGCCAGGCGTCGGAATCGATGCCGAAGCGGTGGCCGGCGCCGTCGAGTTCGCTGTAGTACGTGTAGACCAGCGAGCGATCGCCGGCGGCGAGCTGCTCGGCGGCGAAGTCCATGCGCTCCTCGCCGGAGAGCCGCCCGTGAAACGTTCCGCCACTGAGCGCGACCTTGGTGAGCGGGGTCTGCTCGAAGATCGGGGAGGACACCTGGGCGGTGTGGATCCCGGCCTCGTGCGCGTGCTGGAAGACGGTGGGGTACGGCTGCCAGACGTGCGGCGCGGTCCACGGCTTCCAGCGCAGCTGGTTCATCAGCTCGCCGGTCTCGGGGTTGCGCACGGTGTAGCCGGGCAGTCCGTGCGTCCCGGGGTGGAGGCCGGTGCCGACGGAGGCGAGCGAGGTCGCGGTGGTGGCGGGGAAGCCGGCGGTGACCGGGCGGCCCGTGCCGCCGCGCGAGGTGCCGAGGAGCGAGGTCAGGTACGGGGCCTCGTCCGGGTGCGCCTTGATCTGCTCCCAGCCGAGCCCGTCGATCAGGAAGACGCAGTTCCGGTCGGCCGGGGCCAGCTCCGCGATCCGCGCCTCGAAGCCGGGCACGTCCTGGCCGGCCACGAGCGTCGGCAGCAGGTCGCCGAGCGAGCCGGAGGTGTACTCGGGCACCGGCGCGGTCTCCGGCGCGAGCGGGACCGGGTCGTCGGGCCAGCCGTGGGTCACGGCGGTCGGCTGCACCATCAGCGGGTGGGCGCGGCGGTCGCCGCGATGGCTTCGGAGAGGGCCTGGGCGAACGCGAGGGTCTGCCGGACGGTGTCCGGGCCGTCACCGGCGTCGCTCACGCGCAGGCTGAGGTCGTCGGCGGTGGCGTTGCCGGTGTAGCCGTGGTCGGCGTCGCAGTTGGGGTCGCCGCAGGCGGCGGGCTCCAGGTCGATGCGGGAGACGGCGCCCCAGCCGATGGTGAGGACCACCTCGCGGGGCAGCGTGCCCGGCGTGTACGACTCGGGGTTGGCGACGACGCGGCTGACGACGACCGACGAGATCCGGTCGAGCTTCACGGACTCGGTGGAGGTCGTGGCGTACGGCGACGGGGAGCTCGTGTCGGCGCCCTGCTCGTCGGTGTGGCTGACGATGAAACGGTGCGGCGTCAGGACGAGGACGGTGACGTGGCGCCGGACCTCGTTCGCGTCGAAGGTGGTCTCCTGGTGCACCACGTACGACGTGATGGCCTCGCCGCCGACGGCGGCCTCCACCGCCTCGGCCACGAGGGCCGGGTAGTAGCCGCTGCGCTCGATCGCCGCGCGCAGCCCCTGGGTCGTCGTACCGCTCTTTGCCATGAGCTCCATCCTACGGGGCGGAGGGGGCCCCTCAGGCCCGTCCGCGACGCGGCGGCTCCGCGGGCCTCGGTGACGCGGCGGTTCCCGAGGGCCTCGGTGACGCGGGAGCCCCGCGGGTCTCTGCGACGCGGGAGCCCCGCCGGTGTCGGTGACGCGGGAGGCTCCGCTGGTCTCAGGAACGCGGAAGGCTCCGCCGGTCTCAGTACCGCGGCAGGCTCCGCGGGCCGAGGTCGGTGCGGGGTGCGGGCGGGGCCAGTCGGACGGTCGCGCCGAGGACGGAGAGTCCGCGGGGGGCCACGACCACCGGCTCCAGGGAGACCGCGACCACCTCGGGGTGGTCGTCGACGAGCCGGGAGACCCGCAGGAGCAGCTCCTCCAGGGCCGGGGTGTCGACGGGCGCGGAGCCGCGCCAGCCGAAGAGCAGCGGGGCGGTGCGCAGGGAGCGGACGAGTTCGGCGGCGTCCCGGTCGGTGGCCGGGACCAGCCGGTGGGCCGTGTCCCCGAGCAGTTCGGAGGGCGCGCCCGCGAGGCCGAAGGAGAGGACGGCGCCGACGGCCGGGTCGATCGCGGAGCGGACGACGGTGTCGACGCCCCGGGGCACCATCGCCTGGACGACGGGCTGGAGCTCCTCCGGTTTGCCGAGGACCTCGGTCAGCTCGGCGTACGCCGTGCGCAGCTGCTCCTCGGTGGCGAGGTCGAGCCGGACGCCCCCGAGGTCGGGGCGGTGGCGGAGGTGGGGCGCGGTCGTCTTGAGCGCGACGGGGTAGCCGAGCCGGGCGGCGGCCGCGACGGCGGCGTCGGGCGTGGGCGCGGGGAGGGTCGGCCGGACGGCGATCCCGTACCGGGCGAGCAGCGCCCCGGCCTCCTCGGTGTCGAGGGTCACACCGCGGTCGTCCACGCCGTCGCCGCCGAGGACCCCTTCGATGAGCGCGGCGGCGCCGGCCTCGTCGATGTCCTCGTACTCGGGCACCCGCCCCGGCTCGGCGGCCTGCCGCCGCCACTGCCCGTACCGGACGGCCTCGGCCAGGGCCCGTACGGCCCGCTCGGCGGCGGGATAGGCGGGGATGGTGGCCTGGGCGGGGGTGCCGGACTGCGCGGGGGCGGCGGTGCCCGGGGCCGCGGCGGAGGGGCCGGGGGCGGATCCGGTCGTCCCCGCTCCCGCCGGCGCCGCCGCACCGGCCGCACGGTTCTCCGTGGTCACGGCGCCGCGTCCGGCCGCCGCCGGCCGGGTGCTCGTGGCGACCGCCAGGGCCTCCGCGAGGCCGCCCATCTCGACGTGGACGACGACGACCGGCTTGGTCGGCGCGGGGGCGGAGGCGACGGCCTCGCGGAGGGAGGCCGCGAGCACCTCGCCGTCGCCGAACTCGGTGGCCCCGTCCTCGCCGACCCAGGGGATCGCGTTGACGACGACCGCGTCGGAGGTCTCGTCGGCGAGCGCCGCCGCCAGCGCGTCCCGGAAGTCCGCCGGGACCGCCGCCGTCGTGAGGTCGAGGGGCCGCAGCGGGCGCAGCCCCTCGGTCAGGCAGGCGTCGTACGTGAGGAGCCCGAGCGACTCCGAGTTGCCGAGGATCGCGACCCGGGGGCCTGCGGGCAGCGGCTGGGCGGCGAGGAGCAACCCGGCGTCGACGAGTTCGGTGACGGTGTCGACGCGGATCACCCCGGCCTGGCGGAGCAGGGCGGAGACCGTGGCGTGCGGGATGCGGGTGACCGGCACCCGGTGGCCGGGCGGGGCGCTGCCGCTGTGCCGGGCGCCCTTGACGACGACGACGGGCTTGACGGCGGCGGTGCGGCGGGCGAGCCGGGTGAACTTCCGCGGGTTGCCGATCGACTCCAGGTAGAGGAGGACGACGTCGGTGCCGGGGTCGTCGTACCAGTGCTGGAGGAAGTCGTTGCCGGAGACGTCGGCGCGGTTGCCGGCCGAGATGAAGGAGGAGAGCCCCGCGCCGCGCCGGTGGAGCCCGGCGAGCAGGGCGATCCCGATGGCGCCGGACTGGGTGAAGAGCCCGATCCGCCCGGCGGCCGGCATCTGCGGCGCGAGGGAGGCGTTGAGCCGGACGTCGTCGGCGGTGTTGATGATCCCGAAGGCGTTGGGGCCGATGATCCGCATGCCGTACGAGCGGGCCTGCCGTACGAGCGCGCGCTGGCGCTCGCGGCCGGCGGCCCCGCTCTCGGCGTATCCGGCGGAGAGCACGACGAGGCCGCGCACCCCGTGTTCGCCGCAGTCGGCGACGGCCTCGGGGACCCGTTCGGCGGGGACGGCGACGACGGCCAGGTCCACGGGTTCGCCGATGGCGCCGACCGAGGGGTGGGCGGGGACGCCGTCGAGCTCGGTCTCTCCGGTGAGCGCGGCGTTCACCGCGTACACCCGTCCCGTGAAGCCGGCCCCGAGGAGGTTGCGGAGCACGGTCCGGCCGACGCCGCCGGGTGCGCGCCCGGCGCCGACGACGGCGACGGAGCCGGGGGTGAGGAGGCGCTGCACGGACCGGGCCTCGGCGCGCTGCTCGCGGGCCCGCTGGACGGCGAGGGAGCGGTCGGTCGGTTCGAGGTCGAGGTGGAGACGGACGGAGCCGTCCTCGAAGCTGCGCTTCTGGGTGTAGCCCGCGTCGGTGAAGACCTTGATCATCTTGGTGTTGGCGGGGAGCACCTCGGCGGCGAAGCGCCGGATGTCCCGCTCGCGCGCGACCGCGGCGATGTGTTCGAGGAGGGCTGAGGCGACGCCCCTGCCCTGGTGCGCGTCCTGGACGAGGAAGGCGACCTCGGCCTCGTCGGCCGGGGCGGAGGCGGGCAGCCCCTGGGCGTTGATGCGGTCGTAGCGGACGGTGGCGATGAACTCGCCGCCGACGGTCGCCGCCAGCCCGACCCTGTCCACGAAGTCGTGGTGGGTGAAGCGGTGGACGTCCTTGGCGGACAGGCGCGGGTAGGGGGCGAAGAAGCGGTAGTACTTCGACTCGTCCGAGACCTGCTCGTAGAAGCTGACGAGCCGGTCGGCGTCGTCGGCCGTGATGGGCCTGATCCGCGCGGTGCCGCCGTCGCGGAGCACCACGTCCGCCTCCCAGTGGTCGGGATAGGCGTGCTCCGCCGGGGCGGGTGGGGCCGGTGTTCTCGCCGCTTCCGACTGCTCCGACGCGCTCTGCATGGGGTCAGCCTACGGCCGCGACACGACTGCGGCACCGGTCGCGTGGCAGGTGTGCGGGCCGCAAGGTGTTGCAAGGTAGGGAGGGCCGAAGGGCGGTCCGGTCCGGGCCGAAGGTCGGCGTGAGCACCGCGCAACCCGTGAGAGACTGGTCTAGACAACCCGCTTGAGACTTGAAGGGCAACACCATGGCTGAGCGCCGCGTCAACGTCGGCTGGGCCGAGGGCCTGCACGCCCGCCCCGCGTCCATCTTCGTCCGTGCCGCCACGGCTTCCGGCGTGCCGGTGACGATCGCCAAGTCCGACGGCACCCCCGTGAACGCCGCCTCCATGCTCGCGGTGCTCGGCCTGGGCGCGCAGGGCGGCGAGGAGATCGTTCTCGCTTCGGAGGCCGACGGCGCCGAGGCCGCGCTCGACCGCCTGGCGAAGCTGGTCGCCGAGGGCCTGGACGAGCTGCCCGAGACCGTCTGAGCCCGGTCCCCCGCACGACGCGTGGCCGTGTCCGCCGGAATTCCGGCGGACACGGCCACGCGCATTATCAGGACCTTTTTTCGGGCAGCACAAAGCGCGCACCGAATTCCTGTTCTTTGTATACGGTGCGGCTGTTAATTCCGAGCGCTCGCCGTGTTGACGGCATGTTGCGAAACCCTCACACGGCCCCGCTCCGGACTTTTGAGCCGGTGCAGCGGCAGCGAGCGTTCCGCGTGGAGCGCGGTCAGCGCCCGCGCCCGCTCGGCGTCCCCGCGCGCCACGGCGTCCACGATCGCGCCGTGCTCGGCCCAGGCCTCGACCGGCTGGGCGGGCTGCTCCACGACGTACGTCCAGGCGATCTTCTGCCTCAGCTGAATGAGCAGCGCCGTCAGAGCGGGGCTCCCGGAGGCCTGCGCGAGCGTCTCGTGGAACCAGCCGCCGAGCGAGCGCAGATCCTCGCCCTGATCGCGCCTGGCCCGCTCCTGCCCCAGCCTGACCAGGCCGCGCAGCACTTTGAGGTGGGCGTCGGTGCGCCGCTGCGCGGCCCGTGCGGCCCCCAGCGGTTCGAGCAGCGCCCGCATGTCGAGCAGATCGGCGGCCTCCTGCTCGGTCGGCTCGGCGACGTGGGCGCCCGCGTGGCGGCGGGTGACGACGAAGCCCTCGGACTCCAGGGTGCGCAGCGCCTCGCGGACCGGGACCCGGGAGACCCCGTACCGGCGGGCGAGCTGCTCCTCGGTCAGCCGACCGCCCCGCTCGTACACGCCGGAGACGATGTCGTCCCGGATCGCCGTGCATACCGAGTGCGCGGGAATGCGCATGTCCGACCTCCGCCTTGGTGCGCGCGAGACAATTCCAGCGGCGCCTGTTCTGCGCCGATCGTCGACTCTATTGCAGCCCGCCGGAATTTCCGATGCCCCGACGTAATCCATGGAAGTCTTTTGGACAGCGAAAAGCCCCGGCTCCGTACGAGCCGGGGCTTTTGAGACGCGGTGCGGGTCAGACGTTCACGCCGCGGGCGCGGAGGTACGTGATCGGGTTGATGTCCGAGCCGTACTCGGGGCTGGTGCGCGCCTCGAAGTGGAGGTGCGGGCCGGTCGAGTTGCCGGAGGAGCCGGAGACGCCTATCTGCTGGCCCGGCTCGACGGTCTGGCCGACGTAGACCCCGATGGAGGAGAGGTGCCCGTACTGGGTGTACGTGCCGTCGTTCATCCGGATCACGATGTTGTTGCCGTACGCGCCGCCCCAGCCGGCCTCGACGACGGTGCCGGAGCCGACGGAGCCGACCCGGGTGCCGTAGGCGGCGTGGAAGTCGATGCCGGAGTGGTGGCCGGAGGACCAGAGCGAGCCGCCGGTCTTGTAGCCGGTGGAGACGTACGAGCCGGCGACGGGGGCCTGGAAGGAGGCGAGGCGGCGGCGCTCGGCCTCGCGGGCGGCGCGCTCGCGCTCCAGCCGGATCTCCTTGGCGCGGGCCTCTGCCTTGCGCTTCGCCTCGGCCTTGGCCTTCGCCTCGGCGATGGCCTCGACGGCCTCCTGCTCCTGGGCGGTGGCCTGGGCGTTGATCGGGTCGACGAGGGAGTCCTCGGTGATCACCTGGGTGAGGCCGGTGTCCTCGACGGAGCGGTCGTCCGTGTCGGCGGCGAGTGCCGGGGAGGCGAGGGTTCCGATGACGCCGGTGGTGGCGAGCGTCGCGACGCCGGCGATGCCCACGCTGCGGCGCGCCATCCGGCTCGGACCACGATGCTTCCCGGTGGCACGGGTGAACGCCATGTAGAGGCTGGTCCTTTCCTTCCTTCTCGCCTACCGGGTTAGCTGACGGGTTCGGAGCAGGAAGGTCTCCTACGAGCCCCTCCGCACGAGACGAAGGCGCCCGATTCACCCCAGGGACGATGTGGGTCCCCGGCTCCCCAGGCTCGCGCCTGACGGGGACTCGGCGATGACTGTCCGATGCCGCGGTTGCGGCACGTGCACTGACGAACAGCCGCACCGACGCTATGCGGATCGTCTTTCAATCACCAACCGGACACGCCTTTTGTAAGACATGCCACAGGGCAAACGATCATCTTGACCGCAATACGGACAAAGCGGAGGACCCCGACGAACTATGCCGTCGGGGTCCTCTCGTTGGCGTCTCGGGGCCGGAATCAGCCCGTCACGACGGTCACTTCACCGATGCCGAGCGCACGCACCGGCTCCGCGATCTGCGAAGCGTCGCCGACGAGCACGGTGACGAGCCGGTCCACCGGGAAGGCGCTGACCACGGCGGCCGTCGCCTCGACGGTGCCGGTCTCGGCCAGCCGCGCGTACAACTGGGCCTGGAAGTCGTCCGGGAGGTGCTGCTCCACCTGGTCGGCGAGCGTCCCGGCGACGGAGGCCGCCGTCTCGTACTTGAGGGGCGCCACCCCCACCAGGTTCTGCACGGCCGTCTCCCGCTCGGCGTCCGTGAGGCCCTCGGCGGCGAGGGTGCGCAGCACCTTCCACAGGTCGTCGAGCGCCGGGCCCGTGTTGGGGGTGTCGACGGAGCCGCTGATGGCGAGCATCGACGCGCCGTTGCCCTCGGCGTCCGAGCGGAGCACCTGGCCGAAGGCCCGCACGCCGTACGTGTAGCCCTTCTCCTCGCGCAGGACCCGGTCCAGACGCGAGGTCAGGGTGCCGCCCAGGCAGTACGTGCCGAGGACCTGGGCCGGCCAGACGCCGTCGTGCCGGTCGGGGCCGACCCGGCCGATCAGCAGCTGCGTCTGAACGGCGCCGGGGCGGTCCACGATGACGACCCGTCCGGTGTCGTCGGCGGTGATCGGCGGCATCGGGAGCGGCTCGGCCGGCTCACCGGTCCAGGCGCCCAGCGTCTCGGCGAGGACCTTCTCCAGGTCGACGCCCGTCAGGTCGCCGACGACCACGGCGGTGGCCGTGCCGGGCCGGACGTACGCCTCGAAGAAGGCGCGGACGGCGGCGGCGTCGATCGCGGCGACGGTCTCCTCGGTGCCCTGGCGCGGCCGGGACATCCGGGACTCGGCCGGGAACAGCTCCTTGGAGAGCTGCTTGGCGGCGCGGCGCCCCGGGTTGGCCGTCTCGTGCGGGATCTCGTCGAGACGGTTGCGCACCAGGCGCTCGATCTCGGTGTCCAGGAACGCCGGGGCGATGAGGGCCTCGGAGAGCAGCCCGAGCGCCTTGGGCAGCCGGGAGACCGGGACCTCGAGGGAGACCCGTACGCCCGGGTGGTCGGCGTGCGCGTCGAGCGTGGCGCCGCAGCGCTCCAGCTCGGCCGCGAACTCCTCGGCGCTGTGCTGGTCGGTGCCCTCGGAGAGCGCGCGGGCCATGATGGTCGCGACACCGTCGAGACCGGCGGGCTCGGCGTCCAGCGGGGCCGGCAGGAAGATCTCCACGGCGACGACCTGCTGGCCGGGGCGGTGGCTGGTGAGCACGGTCAGCCCGTTGTCCAGCGTGCCGCGGTCCGGGGCCGGGAAGGCCCACGGCTTCGCGGCGCCCGGCTGGGGCTGCGGGTGGAAGTCCATGCTCGTCAAAGACACGGCGGCGTCGGTCACTGGTCCGCTCCCTCTTCGTCATCGCCGTCGGCGTTGTCGCTCTGCTCGGTCGCCAGGGGCTCGTAGACGAGCACCGCGCGGTTGTCGGGGCGCAGCTTGGCCGCGGCGGCCTCGCGCACCTCGTCGGCGGTGATGTCCAGGACGCGGTCGACGGCGGTCAGGGCGAGCTGCGGGTCGCCGAACAGCACGGCGAACCGGCACAGTTCGTCGGCGCGGCCCGCGACCGTGCCGAGCCGGTCCAGCCACTCGCGCTCCAACTGGGCCTGCGCGCGCTCCATCTCCTCGGGCGTGGGGCCCTCGGCGGCGAACCGGGCGAGCTCCTCGTCGACGGCGGCCTCGATCTGCGGGACCTCGACGCCTCCGGAGGTCTTGACGTCGAGCCAGCCCAGCGAGGGCGCCCCGGCGAGCCGCAGCAGGCCGAAGCCGGCGGCGACGGCCGTACGGTCACGGCGGACCAGACGGTTGTGCAGACGGGAGGACTCCCCGCCGCCCAGGACCGTCAGGGCCAGGTCGGCGGCGTCGCACGCGCGCGTGCCGTCGTGCGGCAGGCGGTAGGCGGCCATCAGCGCACGGGCCGGGACCTCCTCCTCGACGACCTCGCGCAGCTGCTCGCCGATGACCTCGGGCAGCTCGCCGGAGCGCGGCTCGGGCTTGCCGTCGTGGGCGGGGATGGAGCCGAAGTACTTCTCGACCCAGGCGAGCGTCTGCACCGGGTCGATGTCGCCGACGACCGACAGCACCGCGTTGTTCGGGGCGTAGTACGTGCGGAAGAAGTTCCGCGCGTCCTCCAGGGTGGCCGCGTCCAGGTCGGCCATGGAACCGATCGGCGTGTGGTGGTACGGGTGGCCCTCCGGGTAGGCGAGGGCGGTCAGCCGCTCGAAGGCCGTGCCGTACGGCACGTTGTCGTAGCGCTGGCGGCGCTCGTTCTTGACGACGTCGCGCTGGTTCTCCATGGACTCGTCGTCCAGGGCGGCGAGCAGCGAGCCCATGCGGTCGGCCTCCAGCCAGAGCGCGAGCTCCAGCTGGTGCGCGGGCATGGTCTCGAAGTAGTTGGTGCGCTCGAAGCTCGTCGTGCCGTTGAGCGAACCGCCGGCGCCCTGCACCAGCTCGAAGTGGCCGTTGCCGTGCACCTGCTTCGAGCCCTGGAACATCAGGTGCTCGAAGAGGTGGGCGAGGCCCGTGCGGCCCTTGACCTCGTGGCGCGAGCCGACGTCGTACCAGAGGCAGACCGCGGCGACCGGGGTCAGGTGGTCCTCGGAGAGCACCACGCGCAGGCCGTTCGCCAACCGGTGCTCGGTCGCTGTCAGGCCGCCGGAGCCGGCCTCGGCCGTGGCCGTGTGACCCATGGGCATGTACGTCCCTTCGATCGCGATGTGAAAAAGTCCTGCCACTGTATGCAAGCGCGCCGACACCTGGCGAAGTTCCCGGACCTTCGTGATGTCCCTCTTCCGGGTCGCGGTCGGCGTTGTCGGTGGCACGGTCCACAATGGTCCGCGTCAGATCAACCTTGTTGGTGAAGGAGCCGCAGCCGCGATGGCCCGCCGCAGCACGAAGACACCGCCGCCGGACGACGCGTTCGAGGAGCGAATCCTCGACATCGACGTCGTCGACGAGATGCAGGGCTCCTTCCTCGAGTACGCGTACTCGGTGATCTACTCGCGCGCCCTCCCCGACGCCCGCGACGGCATGAAGCCCGTCCAGCGGCGCATCGTCTACCAGATGGGCGAGATGGGACTCCGTCCCGACCGCGGCTTCGTCAAGTGCGCCCGTGTCGTCGGCGAGGTGATGGGCAAGCTCCACCCGCACGGCGACGCGTCGATCTACGACGCGATGGTCCGCATGGCCCAGTCCTTCTCCATGCGCCTCCCCCTCGTCGACGGCCACGGCAACTTCGGCTCCCTGGGCAACGACGACCCGCCGGCCGCCATGCGGTACACCGAGTCGCGGATGGCCCCGGCCGCGCTGCTCATGACCGAGTCCATCGACGAGGACACGGTCGACTTCGCGCCGAACTACGACGGCCAGGAGCAGGAGCCGGTCGCGCTCCCCGCGGCCTACCCGAACCTGCTGGTCAACGGCGCGTCCGGAATCGCGGTCGGCATGGCGACGAACATGCCCCCGCACAACCTGGGCGAGGTCGTCGCGGCCGCCCGCCACCTGATCCGCTACCCCAACGCCGACCTCGAGGCGCTGATGCGCTTCGTGCCCGGCCCCGACCTGCCGACCGGCGGCCGGATCGTCGGCCTCTCCGGCATCAAGGACGCGTACGCGTCGGGCCGCGGCTCCTTCAAGATCCGCGCCACCGCGACCGTGGAGACCGTCACGGCGCGCCGCAAGGGCATCGTCGTGACCGAGCTGCCCTTCACGGTCGGCCCCGAGAAGGTCGTCTCCAAGATCAAGGACCTGGTCGGCTCCAAGAAGCTCCAGGGCATCGCGGACGTCAAGGACCTCACCGACCGCAGCCACGGCCTCCGCCTGGTCATCGAGATCAAGAACGGCTTCGTGCCCGAGGCGGTCCTGGAGCAGCTCTACAAGCTGACGCCGATGGAGGAGTCCTTCGGCATCAACAACGTGGCGCTGGTCGACGGACAGCCGCTCACCCTCGGCCTCAAGGAGCTCCTCGAGGTCTACCTCGACCACCGCTTCGAGGTGGTCAGGCGCCGCTCCGAGTTCCGCCGCACCAAGAAGCGCGACCGGCTCCACCTGGTCGAGGGCCTCCTCGTCGCGCTCCTCGACATCGACGAGGTCATCCGGCTCATCCGCGAGAGCGAGAACTCCGCCCAGGCCAAGGAGCGCCTGATGGAGCGCTTCTCCCTGAGCGAGATCCAGACGCAGTACATCCTGGACACCCCGCTGCGCCGCCTCACCAAGTTCGACCGCCTTGAACTGGAGAGCGAGCGCGACCGCCTCAACGGCGAGATCGACGAGCTGACCGGGATCCTCGACTCCGACGCGGAGCTGCGCAAGCTGGTCTCGGCGGAGCTGGCCGCCGTCGCCAAGAAGTTCGCCACGGACCGGCGGACGGTCCTCCTGGAATCGGCGGGCGCGCCCGTAGCCGCCGTGTCCCTCGAGGTCGCGGACGACCCGTGCCGGGTGCTGCTCTCCTCGACGGGCCTGCTGGCCCGCACGGTGACCGAGCACCTCCCGCCCGTGACGGACGGCAAGCGCGCCAAGCACGACGCGATCGTCTCGACGGTCGCCGCCACCCAGCGCGGTGACGTCGGCGCGGTGACCTCGGCCGGCCGGCTGCTGCGGATCGCGGTGATCGACCTTCCGCAGCTCCCGGACACCGCGACCGCCCCGAACCTCGCGGGCGGCGCGCCGCTCTCCGAGTTCCTCTCCCTGGAGGCGGACGAGACGGTGGTCTGCCTGACCACCCTCGAGGAGTCCTCGCCGGGCCTCGCCCTCGGCACGCTGCAGGGCGTCGTGAAGCGCGTCGTGCCGGACTACCCGGCGAACAAGGAAGAGCTGGAGGTCATCACCCTCAAGGACGGTGACCGGATCGTCGGCGCGACGGAGCTGCAGACGGGCGAGGAGGACCTCGTCTTCATCACCTCCGACGCCCAGCTGCTGCGCTACCAGGCCTCGCAGGTGCGGCCCCAGGGCCGCCCGGCGGGCGGCATGGCGGGCATCAAGCTCACCGCGGGCGCCGAGGTCATCTCGTTCACGGCCGTCGACCCGGCGTCGGACGCCGTCGTCTTCACCGTGGCGGGCTCCACCGGCACCCTGGACTCCTCGGCGGGCACGTCGGCGAAGCTGACCCCCTTCGACCAGTACCCGCGCAAGGGCCGCGCGACCGGCGGCGTCCGCTGCCAGCGCTTCCTGAAGGGCGAGGACGTCCTGACCCTGGCCTGGGCGGGCCCCACCCCGGCCCACGCCGCCCAGAAGAACGGCACCCCGGTCGACCTCCCCACCCCGGACCCCCGCCGCGACGGCTCGGGCACCCCCCTCCCGAAGCCGATCGACGTGGTGGCGGGCCCGGCGAGCTAGGACTCGTCAGGCTCCTCTTCCGTCCGCTGCACGTACCGCAGGACGCCCCACATGCTGTGTTCGTCGGGGGTGTCCTGCGGGCCGTTCAGTTCGCAGGCGGCGAGTTCCTTGCGCAGGGCGGACGCGTCGGTGCCGGAGCCGATCAGGACGAGTTGGGTGAGGCGTTCCTCGCCGGCGGGCCAGGGTTCGGGGTAGAAGCGCAGGAAACGGCCGACGGCGTGTACGGCGTAGCGGTTGGCCGGGTCGGCGGGGCCGAGGTCGACGAAGCCCTTGATCCGGTAGAGGCCCTCGGGGCGCGAGTCGAGGAAGGCCATCAGGCGGCGCGGGTGCAGCGGCGTCGAGGACGTCACCGAGAGGCTCTCGTAGGCCGCGTGCGGATGGGCGTGGTCGTCGTCCTCGGAGCCGTACAGGATGTCCTCGATCGACATCTGGCCCTCGATCTCGCCCTCCGGTGCGACCCGGTCGAAGAGCAGCTCCGGATCGACGCGCCCGTGGGAGGCCTCGACCACGGCGGCGCGCCCGGCGAGCGCGGCCACCGTCTTCCGTACGCTCCGCAGCTCGTCCTCCGCCACCCGGTCCGCCTTGTTGACGACGACGAGGTCGGCGAGGGCGAGGTGCCGGTCGGTCCCGGGGTGCCGCTGCCAGGTGGCCTCGAACTCGGCCGCGTCGACGACCTGGACGAGTCCCCCGTACACGACCCGCTCGTTCTCGCTGGCGAGCACCATGCGGACCAGCTCCTCCGGCTCCGCGAGCCCGCTCGCCTCGATCACGATCACGTCGAGCCGGGACTCGGGCCGGGTGAGGACCTCCAGGTACTCGTCGAGCTCGCCGGCGTCGACGGCGCAGCACAGGCAGCCGTTGCCGAGGGAGACGGTGGACCCGACCTGGCCGGCGACGGTCATCGCGTCGATGCCGATGTCACCGAAGTCGTTGACCATGACTCCGATGCGGGTGCCCCGGGCGCTGCGCAGCAGATGGTTGAGGAGCGTGGTCTTCCCGGCCCCGAGAAACCCGGCCAGGACGACGACGGGGATCTGCTGCGTGGTCAAGGGACGTGCCTCCGGTTCCTTCGGTCCCACGGCCGTGGGCGCCGTGGGCAGCCCCCAGAATAGGCGCCCGTTCCGTCACCATTTCCGGTCCCGGGGCGCGGCCGCTTACGGTTTCCGGCATGAGCCCCGCACAGACCAGCCCGCCGCGCGCCCGCGCGCGCCGTCGGCGGTTCGGGTGGCCGCAGCGGGTGTTCTCGCAGGTCCTGCTGATGCAGCTGGCCATCGCGACCGGTGTGACCGTCCTCGCCACCGGCCTGTTCCTCGCCCCGCTGAGCGCCCAGCTCGACGACCAGGCCATGCGGCGGGCCCTCGCCATCGCCGGGACCACCGCGTCGCCCCGGCTCGCCGCGGACCTCACCGGCAGCCGGCCGTCCGCGCGGGGCCCGGTCCAGACGGAGGCGGAGCGGATCAGGACCTCCACGGGCGCCGAGTACGTCGTGGTCATGGACACGCGCGGGGTGCGCTGGTCGCACACCGACCCCGCGCAGATCGGCAGGCTCGTCTCCACCGACCCGAGCGCCGTCCTCGCCGGGCACGAGGTGATGGAGATCGACAGCGGCACCCTGGGCCGCTCGGCGCGCGGCAAGGTGCCGCTGCGGGACGCCGACGAGCGGATCGTCGGCGCGGTCTCCGTCGGCATCGAGTACGACAGCGTCCGCGACCGGCTCCTCGCCGCCATCCCCGGCCTGCTGGCCTACGCGGGCGGCGCGCTCGCGGCCGGGGCGCTCGCCGCCTATCTGATCTCCCGGCGGCTCCAGCGCCAGACCCACGACCTGGCCTTCTCCGACATCTCCGCGCTGCTCGCCGAACGCGAGGCCATGCTGCACGGCATCCGCGAGGGCGTCGTGGCCCTCGACCGCAACGGCTCCGTCCGTCTCATGAACGACGAGGCACAGCGGCTCCTCGGCCTCGGCCCCGAGGCGGCGGGCCGGCCGCTCGACGAGGTCCTCGGCGGGGGCCGTACCGCCGACGTCCTCGCGGGCCGGGTCACCGGCGAGGACCTGCTCACCGTCCGGGGGCACCGGGTCCTGATCGCCAACCGGATGCCCACGCACGACGGCGGCGCCGTGGCGACCCTCCGCGACCGCACCGAACTGGAACGCCTCGGACGCGAGCTCGACTCCACCCGCGGCCTGATCGACGCGCTCCGCGCCCAGGACCACGAGCACGCCAACCGGTTGCACACCCTCCTCGGCCTCCTGGAGCTGGAGATGCACGAGGAGGCGGTCGAGTTCGTCACGGAGGTCGTCGGCGTGCACCGGGCCACCGCCGAGCAGGTCACGGAGAAGGTCCACGATCCGCTCCTCGCCGCGCTTCTGGTCGGGAAGGCGACCGTCGCCGCCGAGCGGGGCGTCTCGCTGCGGCTCGCACCCGACTCCCTGCTGCCGGACCGACTCGTCGACCCGCGCGAACTGGTCACCGTCGTCGGCAATCTGGTCGACAACGCCCTGGACGCCGTCGCCGGCACCCCCGGCGCCCGCGTCGAGGTCTCCTTCCTCGCCGACGGCCGTACGGTGGTGCTGCGGGTCACGGACAGTGGCCCGGGCGTCCCCGAGGACCGTCGAGAGCTGATCTTCACCGAAGGCTGGACGACGAAGGAGCTGCCGTCCCACGGGAAGCGCGGGCTCGGCCTCGCCCTGGTGCGCCGGCTCGCCGAGCGCCGGGGCGGCACCGCCGAGGTGGCCGACGGTCCCGAGGGCGGCGCGGTGTTCACGGTCGTCCTCCCGGACGCCCTGACCGAGCCGGGGCCCACCGAGCCGGGGCCCACCGGGCCGGAACCGGCTTCGGACCGCTCTTCGGACCGCTCTGAGGAGGCGTCGCGATGATCGACGTGCTCGTGGTGGACGACGACGTGCTGGTCGCGCGGATCAACGCCGCCTATGTCGCCAAAGTGCCCGGCTTCCGGGTGGTCGCCACCGCCCACTCGACCGCCGAGGCACTCGCCGCTCTGGACGGACAGCCGGTCGACCTGATCCTCCTGGACCACTACCTGCCCGACGAGAACGGACTCGCGGCCGTACGGGAGCTCCGCGCCCGTGGCCATCAGTGCGACGTGATCATGGTGACGGCGGCCCGTGACGTGGCCACCGTGCAGTCGGCGATGCGGCACGGCGCGCTCCAGTACCTGGTCAAGCCGTTCAACTTCGCCGGGCTCCGCGCCAAGCTGGAGGCGTACGCCACGCTCCGCCGCACCCTGGAGAGCGGCGGCGAGGCGGAGCAGGCCGAGGTGGACCGGATCTTCGGGGTCCTGTCGGCGGGCGCCGTCACCCCCGACCTCCCCAAGGGCCACTCCCCCACCACCGCCGAGGTGGTCCGGCAGGTACTGCTCGCGGCCGGCGGACCGCTGTCCGCCCAGGAGATCGCCGAGCGGGCCGGCGTCAGCCGCCAGACCGCCCAGCGCTACCTCAAGCTCCTGGAACGCACCGGGCGGGTGCGCCTCTCCCTCCGGTACGGGGAGACCGGCCGCCCCGAGCACCGGTACGCCTGGGCGAGCTCACCGACCGGCGGCTGACGCCCGGGCCCGGACGGGTGGCCCAGCGACGGGACGGTCAGACCGCGCCCGCGCCCGTCAGGGAGCGCACCTCGGTCTCTGCGTGCCGGGCCTCGTCGGGCGGCTCGGGCGAGGTGACGGTGCCGATCCATCCGGCCAGGAAGCCGAGCGGGATGGAGACCGCCCCCGGGTTCTGCAGCGGGAAGAGGTGGAAGTCGACGCCCGGGAACAACGACTCCGGGCTGCCCGAGACGACCGGGGAGACCAGGACGAGCAGCACCGCGGGGATCAGGCCGCCGTACACCGACCAGACCGCGCCCCGGGTGGTGAACTTCCGCCAGAACAGCGAGTAGAGCAGCACCGGCAGATTGGCGGAGGCCGCGACCGCGAAGGCCAGCCCGACGAGGAAGGCCACGTTGAGGTCGCGGGCGAGCAGGCCGAGGCCGATGGCGGCGGCGCCGATCCCGGCCGCGGCGACCCTGGCCACGGCCACCTCGCTGTACTGCTTCGCGTGCGGGCGGCGCAGCGAGGTGTACAGGTCGTGGGCGACGGAGGCCGAGGAGGCCAGCGTGATCCCGGCGACGACGGCGAGGATGGTCGCGAAGGCGACGGCGGCGACGACCGCGAACAGCACCGTGCCACCGGTCGAGCCCGCGCCGCCGCCGAGATCGAGGGCGAGCAGCGGTACGGCCGTGTTCCCTGAGGCGTTGGACGCACGGACCTCGTCGGGGCCGATCAGCGCGGCCGCGCCGAAACCGAGCACGATGGTCATCAGGTAGAAGCTGCCGATGAGCCCGATGGACCAGACG
Organism: Streptomyces nymphaeiformis; assembly: GCF_014203895.1. Lineage (GTDB taxonomy): Bacteria > Actinomycetota > Actinomycetes > Streptomycetales > Streptomycetaceae > Streptomyces > Streptomyces nymphaeiformis. The sequence goes on from NZ_JACHJY010000009.1 coordinate 406,894, forward strand.
ACGGAGCGGCGGGCGGCACGGGCGGTCGGCACGGTGTAGAAGCGCGACAGGATGTGCGGCAGTCCGGCCGTGCCCAGCACGAGGGCGAGGCCGAGGCTGATGAAGTCGAGGCGGGCCGTCCAGTCGCCGCCGTACCGCAGCCCGGGCGCGAGGAAGCCCGGGCCGTGCCCGCTGCGCTCGGCCGCGGTGGAGAGCAGGCTGTTCACGTCGCCGTGGAACCGGAGCAGGACGAGGACGGTGAGCGCGATCGTGCCCGCCATGAGCAGGACCGCCTTGACGATCTGGATCCAGGTGGTGGCCCGCATCCCGCCGAGCGACACGTAGATCACCATCAGCGCGCCCACGCCGATCACCGTCCACGAGCGCGCCGCCTCGCTGGAACCGCCGAGCAGCAGCGCCACCAGGCTCCCGGCACCCACCATCTGCGCCACGAGGTACAGCACGGAGACGGCCACCGAGGACGTTCCCGCGGCGATCCGCACCGGCCGCTCCGCCATCCGCGCCGCGACGACGTCGGCCAGCGTGAACCGGCCGCAGTTGCGCACCAGTTCGGCGACCAGCAGCAGCACGACCAGCCAGGCGACGAGGAAGCCGACGGAGTACAGCATGCCGTCGTAGCCGTAGAGCGCGATCAGCCCGGAGATGCCGAGGAAGGAGGCCGCGGACATGTAGTCCCCGGCGATGGCGAAGCCGTTCTCCAGGGGCGAGAACAGTCGCCCTCCGGCGTAGAACTCCTCCGCCGAACCGTGGCGGTGGCGGCTCACCCAGGTGGTGATCGCCAGGGTCACGGCGACGAAGACGCTGAACAGCACGAGCGCCAGCGTCTGGTGGCTTCCGGTCACGGCTGCACCATCCCCCGGGTCATCTCCTGCGTGTCCCACCGCAGTTCCAGCGCGGCCCGGTCCCTGCGCAGCCGCGCGTGCCGCGCGTACGCCCAGGTCAGTAGGAAGGTGGTGAGGAACTGCCCGAGTCCCGCGATCATCGCCACGTTCACCGCTCCGGCCACCGGCCGCGCCATCAGCCCGGGTGCCGCGGTCGCCGCGACCACGTAGGCGAGGTACCAGAGGAGGAACGCCAGGGTGGCCGGGAAGACGAACCGACGGTAGCGGCGGCGGACTTCCTGGAAGGCGGGGCTCCGCTGGACCTCCAGATAGATCTCCGCCGCGCTGTGGACCCGCTGCCGCGGCACCGCGTCGAGGCGGCCGTCGCCGGATGCCCCGGTCGCCGTCTCTCCGCTCCAACCGGAAGCCGTCGCCTCGTACCAGGGGTCGTCGACCGCCATCGCCGTGGCGTCGCGCCCCTCTTGCCTGTCCACCTGCTCCACCGACCAACTCTCCTTGTCAGCGAACCGTTTCGGCCGCGTATGCCCAAGGATGGACAGAGCGGGAAGATCCCGGACTCTTCTCCTCCCTCTCTTCACCCCATCAGGTGACTCTTCTCCCAGGCGCCCTGACCAGACCGTGCTGATATGCGTACCGCACCGCCTGCACACGGTCGCGCACCCCGGTCTTGGCGAAGAGGTTGTTGATGTGAGTTTTGACCGTTGCCGTGGAGATCCTCAGCCGCCCGGCGATCTCCGGGTTGGACAGCCCGTCCGCGACCAGCACGAGCACCTCCGTCTCCCGCTCGGTCAGCCCGTCGACGCCCGGCCCGGACGACCCGCCCGAGGCCCCGGACCTCGCCCCCAGGCCCCCTCCCGCCACCGACGGCTCGCCCCGAGTGTTCGGATCGCCCCAGCCATCGCGGTCGTCGCGGTCGCCCCAGCCATCCCCGCCGTCTCCGCCGTCCCTCTCAGCCCGGCCGGCCCGGCCATCCCGGTCGATCAGCCTCTCAAGGAGCCGTCGCTGCACGGCGGGGGACAGTCCGGCCCGCCCGTCGATCACGTCCCGCACGGCCCGCTCGATCTCCTCCCCACCGGCGTCCTTGGTGAGGTAACCGCGCGCCCCGGCCTGCAGCGCCGGGAACAGCGAGTCGTCGTCGGCGTACGTGGTGAGTACGACGACCTCCGTCCCGGGATGCCGGTCGCGAATCCGGCGGGTGGCCTCGACGCCGTCGCAGCGCGGCATCCGCAGGTCCATCAGGACGACATCGGGACCTAGCTCGGCGGTGAGCGCGACCGCCTCCTCCCCGTCCCGGGCCGACCCGACGACCTCGATCCCGGGAAGCAGGCCCAGCAGCATCACGATCCCCTCCCGCACGACGGCCTGGTCGTCGGCGACGAGGACGCGCGCGACACGGTCGCCGTCCGCGGCGCTCATACCGGCACCCGCAGCCGCACCGTGAACCCGGTCCCCTCGGGCCCCGCCTCCAGGCTGCCGCCGAGCAGTTCGGCCCGCTCTCTCATGCCGAGCAGCCCGTACCCGGAGCCGGAGGACCCCAGCTCCTCCCCCAGCCGCGCGCCGTCGACCGCGGGAGGCGGGCCGGAGTCACGTATCTCCAGTGAGACCGCGTCCGTCCCGTAGACGAACCGGATCCTGGTCCTGGCCCCCTGGGCGTGCTTGCGGACATTGGCGAGGGCCTCCTGCGCGACCCGACGGACGGCCTGCGCGGCCTCGGCGGGCAGGTCCCGGCGCTCGCCGGTGACATCGACCTCGGCGCGGTCCTCCCTCGCCAGTTCCCGCAGATAGTCCTCGACCGGCACCATGTCCCCGCGCAGGGCCGAGAGCGCGTGGCGGGTCTCGGTGAGCCCCTCTTTGGCCATGGATCTTGCCGAGGTCACCAGTTTCAGGATCTCCGCACGGTCAGCCCCGGCCTCGATCTGGAGCCGCGCGACCTCCAGGCGCACCATCTGGGCGGAGAGGCTGTGGGCGAGCACGTCATGTATCTCCCGGGCGATCCTGGCCCGCTCGGCGAGCGCCGCCGAGGCCGCCTCCGCTTCTCGGGCGAGGCGCTCCTGGGCGAGCAGTTGGAACCCGGCTCCCCGCGCCTCCGCGTCCAGCCTGAGCGAGTAGCCGGCGAGCAGCGCGGCCGCCGTGGTGACACCGGCCCCGATGACCCCCGTCTCGTCGGCCTCCGCGAACCCGGCCGCCAGCACCGCCACGGTGGCCAGCCCGATCGAGAGCGGCAGTCTCTCCATCGCCATGACCGCGACGACGAACCAGAGCACCGTCGCGGGTTTCGGGGCGCCCGCCGCGTAGGCTCCCAGACCGCAGAGCGTGATCACCGCGAGCAGCCCCAACGAGGCCGCGAGGCGACGGTCGAGGGTCGTGTGGTGGTACCGCAGCGCCGCCGCCGCGCAGAGCCCGAATCCCAGCGGAGGCAGCGGCGCCCACCAGCCGTCGAACGCGCCCGAGGTGTAGCAGCCGGTCACCACGAAGACGCTCAGGCCCACGATCATGGTGTAGTCGAGGACGATCCGACCCCGTGGGAAACCGACCCGGGTGAGTGCCTCCCGCGAGGGCCAGGAGCGCCACGAGGCACCGAGCGCCGTACCGCCACTCGCCTCCGCCGACTCCCTCACCCTCGCGCCTGCGCCTGCGCCCGAACTCGTACGTGTGCCCGCGCCCGCGAATCCTCGATCGCGCTTCTCGCCCGTCATCGCCATCGTCCCCCTCCGACGGTTCAATGCTACGGAGAGTAGTCGATCGTGTGATCGGCCCGTGGGTGGAGCGTATGGCTCCACCCACGGGTGGAGTTCCTCAGGCGTCGATGCGCGAACGGTCGAGGGTCGCCGCCGAGCCGGTGATGAACTCCTTGCGGGGCGCCACGTCGTTGCCCATGAGGAGGTCGAAGACCTGCTCCGCCGCGTCCAGGTCGCCGATGTTGATCCGGCGCAGGGTGCGGTGACGCGGATCCATCGTGGTCTCCGCGAGCTGGTCGGCGTCCATCTCGCCCAGACCCTTGTAGCGCTGGATGGCGTCCTTGTAGCGGACCCCCTTGCGCTGGAACTCCAGGAGGGTCTGCCGCAGCTCGTTGTCCGAGTACGTGTAGACGTACTTGTCCTGGCCCTTCTTGGGCTGGACGAGCTCGATCCGGTGCAGCGGCGGCACCGCGGCGAAGACCCGGCCGGCCTCGACCATGGGCCGCATGTACCGCTGGAAGAGCGTCAGCAGCAGGCAGCGGATGTGGGCGCCGTCGACATCGGCGTCGACGAGAAGGACGATCTTCCCGTAGCGCGCGGCGTCGATGTCGAAGGTGCGGCCCGAGCCCGCTCCTATGACCTGGATGATCGCGCCGCACTCGGCGTTCTTCAGCATGTCCGAGACGGACGACTTCTGGACGTTGAGGATCTTGCCGCGGATCGGCAGCAGCGCCTGGAACTCACTGTTCCGGGCGAGCTTGGCCGTACCGAGAGCCGAGTCACCCTCGACGATGAAGAGCTCGCTGCGCTCCACGTCGTCGCTGCGGCAGTCGGCGAGCTTGGCCGGCAGCGAGGAGGACTCGAGCGCGGTCTTCCTGCGCTGGGCCTCCTTGTGCTGGCGGGCCGCGATCCGGGTCCGCGCCGCGGCGACGGCCTTCTCGAGCACGGCACGCGCCTGCGCCTTGGCGTCCCGCTTGGTGGAGGTGAGGAAGGTCTTGAGCTCCTTGGCCACCACGTTCGCCACGATGCGGCGGGCGGCGGAGGTGCCGAGGATCTCCTTGGTCTGTCCCTCGAACTGCGGCTCGGCGAGGCGGACCGTCACGACGGCCGTGAGCCCCTCCAGGGCGTCGTCCTTGACGATGTCGTCCTCGGCGACGCGCAGCATCTTGGCCGAGCGCAGCACCTCGTTGACCGTCTTGGTGATGGCCTGCTCGAAGCCGGAGACGTGGGTGCCGCCCTTGGGCGTGGCGATGATGTTGACGAAGGACTTGACCGTGGAGTCGTAGCCGGTGCCCCAGCGCAGGGCGACGTCGACGGCGAGCTCGCGGGTGACCTCGGTCGGGGTCATGTGGCCGCGCTCGTCGAGGACCGGGACGGTCTCCTTGAAGGTGCCCTGCCCGGTGAGGCGCTGGATGTCGCAGACGGCCTTGTCCTGTGCGAGGTACTCGCAGAACTCGCTGATGCCTCCGTCGAAGCGGAAGGTCTCCTCGCTCTTGCCGACGCCGGCCAGATCCCGCTCGTCGCGGACGACGATGGTGAGGCCCGGGACGAGGAAGGCGGTCTGCCGGGCGCGCTGGTGGAGCGTCTCCAGGGAGAGCTTGGCGTCCTTGAGGAAGATCTGCCGGTCCGCCCAGTAGCGGATGCGCGTGCCGGTGCGGGTCTTGGGGACGCGCTTGCCCTTGATGAGGCCGTTGGCCGGGTCGAAGGGGCTGTCGGGGCCCTGCTCGGTGAAGATGCCGGGGACGCCGCGGCGGAAGGAGATCGAGTGGGTCGCGCTGTTCCGGTCGACCTCGACGTCGAGGCGGGCCGACAGGGCGTTCACCACGGAGGCGCCGACGCCGTGCAGACCGCCCGAGGCCGCGTACGACCCTCCGCCGAACTTTCCGCCGGCGTGCAGCTTGGTCATGACGACCTCGACGCCGGAGAGGCCGGTCTTCGGCTCGACGTCGACCGGGATGCCCCGGCCGTTGTCCTGGACCTCGACCGAACCGTCGTCGTGGAGGATGACCTCGATGTGATCGCAGAAGCCGCCGAGGGCCTCGTCGACCGAGTTGTCGATGATCTCCCAGATGCAGTGCATCAGGCCGCGGCTGTCGGTGGACCCGATGTACATGCCGGGGCGCTTGCGGACCGCTTCGAGCCCTTCGAGTACGAGCAGGTGCCGCGCGGTGTAGTTGGAACCGTCACGGTCTGCGGTCAGCAGCGCACTGGACGGCACGGACGTCTCGGCGGTCACGCGGTTCGCTCCTCGCTGAATTTGAAATCTGGCCCGGTGGGGTAAGGCCCTGCGTCGGTCACCGCACAGAGGGTACCGATGCCTGGTAGAGCCGTTGTAACGCCACCCACCCCGATTCCTCATGCTAGTCCAGGGTCGTATGGATGTTCGATCCCTCGATGGGGTGACGTGAACATCACGTTCCCTTCCAGGCATGAACCATTTAGGCTCCGGGCACGTCCTCATGAACAACCGGCAACCACGCCGGGAGGGCTAACCGACACAAGCAACGCGAAATCCGTAGAGCGACGCAATACGGCTCATTCGCCGCCAACCGGCAGCAGACAGCCACCTTGGGAAGAAGTTTCAAGGGAAAGCCACGAGCGGGAACGTTTTCGGCCTGGTTGGATGTTGACCCTGGTACGACAGCTCGTCGAGCTAGAGAAGAGGCGACGTGACTACTGTTCTGACCCCCGCGAGCCCCCTGACGGCCGCTGACCGTTGCGACCGCTGCGGCGCCCAGGCATACCTGCGCGTCGTTCTGACCAGCGGAGGTGACTTGCTCTTCTGCGCCCACCACGGACGTAAGTTCGAGCCGGAACTCAAGAAGATCGCCGTTGAGATACAGGATGAGACGGACCGGCTGACGGACGTGCCGGCCCGCACGATGGGCGAGGACCACGCCTGACGCCATCCACGACGAGCCCAGGGCCGGTCGCTGACCGGACGACGGGCGGTCACTCGCACGCTCGCGCGGGTGACCGCCCGTTCTCGTATCCGACGGCGTCTCAGAAGCGTGCGGGAAGCACCGCGGAGACGCGCGTGTAGACGCCCGGGTTCTCCGCCTGCCCGCAGCCGCTGCCCCAGGACACCAGACCGACGAGGAGCCCCCGGGCCACCAGCGGGCCGCCGCTGTCGCCCTGGCACGCGTCCTTCCCGCCCTGCGGGTCCCCCGCGCACAGCATCGTCCCGCTCTGGTAGCGGACGCCGAAACCGCCCGGGTACGCCCGCTCGCACGCCGTGTCCGGCAGCACCTGGACGCGCGCCGTCCGCAGCGCGGAGGCGTAGGTCCCGTTGCCGGTCGTGTCACCCCAGCCGTAGACGTCAGCCTCCGTCCCCGGCGCGTACGCCGCGTCCCCGGACCGCGCGACGCCGATCACGTACGACTGCGGCAGCGCGCTCACCAGCGTCAGCACGGCCAGGTCGCCCGAGTTGGTCGTCGGGTCGTAGTCGGGGTTGATCCAGGTGTCGGAGATCCGCACCTCCTGCCCCTCCTGCCCCCGCAGCGCCGCGCGGCCCGCGATCACCACGAAGTCGCGCACCTCCCAGGGCTCCCCGCCGAGCACCTCACGGCCCAGGCAGTGGGCCGCCGTGAGCACCTTGGTCGGCGCGACGACCACACCCCCGCAGAACTGCCCCGCGCGCGTACCCCCGAACCGGTCACGGCTGGACAGCGCCACGGCCCACGGCGCGTCCGTGATCTGAGTCGCCCGCCCGCCCACCACGACGCTGTCGGCGGCCACGGAACCGGCGGTGACGAGCTGCCCCGCCGCCGCGGCGATCAGGCCCAGAGCACCCGTCAATGCTCGGGTGAGGGAACCACGCATGGAGCCTCCTGACTCTCGGGTGATGTCGGTTCACCCAGCGTCCAGCACGCTCCCGGACCCCGCACCCGCGCAAAGCCGGAGGGCCCGGCTCCCCCTCTCGGGGAACCGGGCCCTTCCGTGTGCCGGTGCGTACCTCGTACGGATCAGTCGAGGTAGTCGCGCAGGACCTGCGAGCGCGACGGGTGGCGGAGCTTCGACATCGTCTTCGACTCGATCTGGCGGATCCGCTCTCGCGTCACGCCGTAGACCTTGCCGATCTCGTCCAGCGTCTTCGGCTGGCCGTCGGTGAGGCCGAAGCGCATGGAGACGACGCCCGCCTCACGCTCGGAGAGCGTGTCGAGGACGGAGTGCAGCTGCTCCTGGAGGAGCGTGAAGCTGACCGCGTCGGCCGGCACGACCGCCTCGGAGTCCTCGATGAGGTCACCGAACTCGCTGTCTCCGTCCTCACCCAGCGGGGTGTGGAGGGAGATCGGCTCACGGCCGTACTTCTGAACCTCGATGACCTTCTCCGGGGTCATGTCGAGCTCCTTGGCCAGCTCCTCCGGGGTGGGCTCGCGGCCCAGGTCCTGGAGCATCTGGCGCTGCACGCGCGCGAGCTTGTTGATGACCTCGACCATGTGCACCGGGATACGGATGGTGCGGGCCTGGTCGGCCATGGCGCGGGTGATCGCCTGACGGATCCACCAGGTGGCGTACGTGGAGAACTTGTAGCCCTTGGTGTAGTCGAACTTCTCGACGGCGCGGATCAGACCCAGGTTGCCTTCCTGGATCAGGTCCAGGAAGAGCATGCCGCGGCCGGTGTAGCGCTTGGCCAGCGAGACCACCAGACGGAGGTTGGCCTCCAGGAGGTGGTTCTTGGCCCGGCGGCCGTCCTCGGCGATGATCTCCAGCTCGCGCTTGAGCTTCGGGGCGAGCTTGTCGGAGTTCGCCAGCTTGTCCTCGGCGAACAGACCGGCCTCGATGCGCTTGGCGAGCTCGACCTCCTGCTCGGCGTTGAGCAGCGGGACCTTGCCGATCTGCTTGAGGTAGTCCTTGACCGGGTCGGCGGTGGCACCGGCGACGGCGACCTGCTGCGCCGGAGCGTCGTCCTCGTCCTCGTCGGACAGGACGAAGCCCTTGCTCTCGCCCTCGGTCTCCTCGTCCTCACCCTTGCCGGGCGCGACGTCCTCGAGGAGCTCCTCGCCCTCGACGAGCTCGTCGGCGTCCTTCTTGGACGCGGTCTTCTTGGCCGCCGTCTTCTTGGCGACGGTCTTCTTGGCCACCGCCTTCTTGGCGACGGTCTTCTTCGCGGCCGCCTTCTTCGCGGGCGATCCGGCCTCGTCGGCCGGGTCGGTGCCCTCGGCCGACGAGGCCGTGGAAGCCGAGACGGTGGTCTTCGTCACGGTCGTCCTGGCGGTGACGGTCTTGGTGGCGGTGCGCTTGGCCGGGCTCTTCGCTGCGACGCTCTTGCGGGCGCGCTTCGGCGACTCCGCTGCACTGACCATCAGCGTCACACCCTCTTCCTCGAGGATCTGATTGAGGCTGCGCAGAACATTCTTCCACTGGGTTGGCGGAATCTGGTCAGCTTCGAAGGCCCGACGCACGTCATCGCCGGCGATCTGCCCATCAGCCTTTCCCCGCTCGATGAGCGCCATCACAGACTCGGACTCGGCGATCTCCGGCGGGAGCGTACGGGATGTGCTGGCCGACACGAACAACCTCTCGGAACGATGGAAAACGGCTTCCGGCCCCACCCTGGATCGGGCTGGAGCCGACGACCGTCGACGGGGAATGTGTCGACGGCGCGGGCTGGACCGGGGAACTGCACAGCGCCTCCATCGGCTGCTGTATTCCTTCCTCGGCTGTCACCTCTTAGGTCATCGCACGGCTCGGAGGAGTGTTACGCCCAATCTTCGTGGCCCGAGTCACACCTCATTTGCGACGAAACGCCCAGAGCGGTCGATCATGGCACATTCGCGCCGCCGGAACCCGGGCGCCGCCCGGGGAGGCCCTGCCGGGCCCCCGGGTGGTGCTCGGACCCGGCGGCACGCCGTGCGTGCGCCTGCGTACTCCCGGCCACGGCCCGGGGGTCAGTGTTCGCGAGGGGCGGGGACGACGCGCTCCCCCTCGGGGTGGACCGTGAGCAGCTGCCGCATGGCGCTCTCGGCTCCATGGGCGTCCCCGGTGGCGAGCGCGTCCACGATCCGGGCGTGATGCGCCAGGCAGGCCTCGCTCGGCCGGTCGCAGCCGGTGGCGGGGCCGCCGGAGACCTGGAGCGCGGAGGCGACGATGCCGGACAGGTGCTCCAGCATCCGGTTTCCGGCCAGCTGGATGAGAAGGGAGTGGAACTCCGTGTCGGCCCGGGAGAAGGTGATGCCGTCTCCCTGGGCGAACGCGTGCCCCATGATCTCGACCATGTCGGCGAGGCGCTGCTGCACGTCCTCGCGACCGTGCCCGGCGGCGAGGCGGGCGGCCAGGGGCTCGATCGTCCACCGCAGCTCGTTCAGCTCGCGGCGCTGGTCGTCACGCTGGGGACCGAAGGCTCGCCATTCGATGATGTCGGGGTCGAGGAGGTTCCAGTCACTGACGGGCCTGACCCGCGTGCCGACGTTCGGGCGGGCGCTCACGAGCCCCTTCGCCTCGAGCACGCGCAGCGACTCGCGCACGACCGTGCGCGAGACCTCGAACCGCTGGCCGATCTCCTCGGGGACGAGCGGGCGGTCGGCCCCCAGGTCGCCGGAGACGATCATCTGGCCGAGCTGCTGGACGAGCTGCCCGTGCAGTCCGCGGCCCCGGTTGCCGGCGGTCCGGCGGCCGACGCGGCCGAGGTCGGTGTCCACCCCCTCCCAGGCGGGCGGGGCCACACGGCCGGCGGCGGGCGCCTCCGCGTAGGGGTAGCGGTCGAGATCGCCCGGGGCGCCGAGGCCGGAGTCGACGGGGCGGGCGGCGGTCATCATGGTGTGCGCAAGGGTACTCACGCATCCTTTGTCGGCGTTGCCTCCGTGACCCTTGAGGTCTTTGGTGAAAAGCACACGAAAGGGTGATCGGCACCCCCTACACAATTGACGATCAATCGGACATTTAAGGCGGACTTTAAGGGAGTTGGCGGGGAACCGGAATCTTTGAGTCGGCAAGTGATCACCAACGAGCCTTGCGACGAAGGCCGGTGAACACGTAGGCGCAGAGCAAGCCCGTCAACGTCAGCGAGAGCGCCACCCCCGCAGGCTGGGCGACCACTCGCAGCGCCCCCGCCAGCCAACGGTCCAAGGCCGGCGACCACTGCGGACCGGCGAACTCGCGCAGTCGCGCCGGGAGTCCGGCCGCCGAGCGCACCGACGGCCCCGACAGCACCTTCTGCATCAGCGGAACGAAGGCGACCGGCACCGCGAGCACCGCCGCCACGCCGGCCGCGGCGGCCCGGAACACCCCGGCACCGAGCACCCCGGCCCACGCGCAGCCCACGACCAGGCCAAGCCAACTCGCCGAGAGAGTGGGCCAGTTCTTCGGCACGGGGACCAACTCGCCGCCGTAGACGAATCGCAGGGCCGTCAGGTCGGCCGCCACGACGAGCGCCCCGAGCGCAAGGGCGACGACGGCCGCCACGGCGAGCTTCGCGAGCAGCAGGCCCGGCCTGCGGGGCACGGCTCCGCGTCCCGTGGTGAGCGCGGGATAGCGGTACTCCTCGCCGAAGGAGAAGGCTCCGAGCAGCCCGGCGCCCAGAGCCGCGGGCGGCAGGGGGGACAGCGCGGGCCAGCCGGTGAACACGGCCGGCAGCTCGGCTCGACCGCCGCGGCCGAGGAGCAGGGCGAGCGTCACGGAGACGAGCAGCACGGCAGCCACGACGAGCGGGGTGGAGGGCACGCCCAGGAGACGGTGAAGCTCGTACCGCAGTGGGCGCAGGGGGGAGCGCATGGGCCTCCGTCCGGCACCCCGCCGCCTTCGCCGACCTTCCTTCGTCGCGCCCCCGGCACCGGGGGACGAGACGGCAGGGGTTTCGGTTTTCCCTGCGTCCTCGCCTTCCCGGGTACGCCGCGCCTGCGAGGTGCCACCGTCTCCTCCCCTCTCGTCGGCGAGCCGGTGGATCGGCACGCCGTGCCGGAAGGCGGTGTCGCCGACGGCCGCGCAGTCGGTGCCGTAGACGGACAGACGGTTCCCGTCCTCTGCCACCACCTCTACGGGGCGTCGGGCGGCTCGGGCCTCCTGCGTGACGACCGCGGCCAGCCGCGCGGCGTGCGGGGTCCGGACGACGACCCGGGGGCGCAGACGGGTCCGGGCGAACTCGACGGCGTCCTGGTCGGCGACGAGCCGTCCGCCGTCGAGGGTGACGACACGGTCGGCGTTCCCGGCCGCGTCCTTGGGGTCCTCCGTGGTGTACAGCACGGTTCCCCCCTCCGCGGCATGCGCGCGCAGCACCTCGTGGAGCCACGCGCTCTCGGGTACGGAGAGACCGGCGGCCGGCTCGTCGAGCAGCAGGGTGTGCGGGGTGCCCAACAGTGCCGCGGCGAGTCCGAGTCGGCGGTCGGCGCCGATCGGCAGGGTGCCGATCCGTCGGCGCTCGAGACCGGCGAGGCCCACGGTCCGCACCAGCTCATCGGCTCGCGCGGCGGGAAGACCGTTGGCGGCGCAGAGCATCCGCAACTGTCCCCGGAGGGTGCGGGAGGGATGTCCGGGGACGTCACCGAGGAGCACGCCGACCTCGCGAGGGGGGTGGGCGATGCGATGCAGCGGACGGCCGCGGAAGTAGGTGATCCCACGGCCCGGCTCCAGTTCGAGCATGAGCCGGAGGGCCGTGGTCTTGCCGGATCCCCGAGGGCCGAGGAGGGCGGTCACGGTGCCCGGCCGGGCCTCGAAGGACAGATCGTCCACGGCGGGCGGGCGATCGCGGCGGGGAGTGCTGGTCAGTCCGATTGCCTGGAGCATCGCTTCTCTCGCGGTAGGTGACACCGCTCCGCGGCAGGGCGGCGCTACCGCAGCAAGATAACGCTACATTTCGGACTTTCCACGCAGGTTTGGCGCCCAAGAGTGCCGGATGCGCACGGCTCTCAGACCTCGGGGCGCAGCATCGGCGGGTTGAGAAGAGTGGCCCCACCTGCCCGGAAGAGCTGTGCGGGACGCCCTCCCTGACGGGTCGTGGTGCCGCCGGCCGGGACCAGGAAGCCGGGCGTGCCGGTCACCTTGCGGTGGAAGTTGCGCGGGTCGAGGGACACGCCCCAGACCGCCTCGTAGACGCGCCGCAGCTCTCCGACCGTGAACTCCGGCGGGCAGAAGGCCGTGGCCAGGGAGGAGTACTCGATCTTGGAGCGGGCGCGCTCCACCCCGTCCGCGAGGATCCGGGCGTGGTCGAACGCGAGCGCCTCCGGCCCTCCGTCCTCGGCCGCGGCGGCCACGGCGGCCTCGTCCTTGCCGAGGATCTCCTCGACCGGGGCCCAGCGGGCGCTGTTCGCGTCGCCGCCGGCGCGCGGCGCGGGAAGGTCCGGCGCGAGCGCCAGGTGCGCGACGCTCACCACCCGCATGCGCGGGTCGCGGTCGGGCGCCCCGTACGTCGCCAGTTGCTCCAGGTGCGCGCCGTTGCTCGGTACGGGCGGCGGGGAGGCCGGGTCGTACGCACAGAGGCCGGTCTCCTCGACCAGCTCGCGGGCCGCCGCGGCCCCGAGGTCCTCCTCCGCCCGTACGAAACCGCCGGGAAGCGCCCAACGCCCCTGGTACGGCGACTCTCCTCGCCGTACGACCAGGGTGCAGAGTGCGTGGCGCCGCACGGTGAGCACGACCAGATCGACGGTCACGGCGAAGGGAGGAAAGGCCGACGGGTCGTAGGGAGGCATGCCGCGATCATAGTCGTCTTCCTGACGATAAACACGCCCCGCGGAAGCATCGACCGCGACTTCCTCACCGCGCCGCGAGGCTTCCCGCGTCTCTGTGCCCGGCATCCCGTCACACCCCCAGTTGAAGGCCCTCGGCGGCCTCCTCGACCATACCGAGACCCAGCCTGCTCACCCGCGCCGCGAAGGGCTCGCCGGCGACCACGAGCCCCGACAGACTGATCGCGCCGAGCGGGGCCGAGGCCACCGGGTGCACCGAGACGGACCTGCCCGGCACATCGGGCCTGACGCCCACGAGGGCGAGAAGCGCCTGAATCGCCCCGGCGGCCGCGACGGCCGCCGGCCGGCACGCCGCAGGGTGCGGCACCGGGCGCCCACCCGCCGTCCGCTGCTCCCCGGCGTACATCTCCGGGAGCCGATGGGTGAAGGCCTCCGCGGCGTCGAGCAGCCCTCGAAGGAGGGAGGCTGCCTCCTTCTCGTGACCGGCGGCGGCGAGGCCCGTCACGGCGACCGCCGTCTCGTGCACCCGGACCGCTCCGGCCCGGTGACCGAAGGGGTTGTGGCCCGGCTCCTTCGTCCCGAGACTCCGCAATCCCCAGCCGGAGTCGAGCGCCGGGGTACCGAGCAGCCTGGCCACCTGTTCCGTCTCCGTCCTGTCCAGGAGGCCCGGTGCGTACCGCCCGCCGCCGAGCAGCCCGGTGTCGAGCAGGTGCGCGGCCCAACCTCCCAGATGGGGCCAGGTCCGCCCGTCGGATGTGCGGGCGACGGCAGGGCGGCCGCCCGCCGGATCGTCGAGCCAGAACTCACGCCGGAACCGCTCGCGCAGCGTCCGCGCCAGGTCGCGCAGGGCGTCTCCCCCTGGCCTCCCGCAGCCGTCGAGGAGGTCGGCACCGAGCAGCGCGGCGCGGTGGGCGTGTGCCTGGGTCTCGGCCCGCCAAGGCCCGGCGGGGCCCGGGTCCGGCACGAACCCGCCGCGACCGGTCGTACGCCGGAGCCAGTCGAGGCAGCGCTCCGCCACGGGGAGCAGCTCCTCCAGGTCGGTGGCCGGGAGCCCCCAGCGGCGGGCCTCGGCGAGCACGGCCGGGAAGGCGAGGGTGGCCTCGATGCCCGTGCAGCGGGGCGGCAGGTGCGGGCCCGCGTCCCTGAGGGCTCCCTGGAGGCGGCCGGCCTCCGCTCCGCCGCCGGAGAGTTGGGTGCGTCCGAGGGCGCGCAGGGTGGTGGCGGCGAGCCGGGTGCCGAGGGGCAGGGCCATGCGGGCCGCCCAGAGCGCCTCGGAGGTGACCGGTCCGCAGCGCCAGGGGACGCCGGCGGCGAGGTACACGTCCGCGGGGTGAGCCGGGTCGCGCTGGAGCAGGGACCGCAGGTCCTCGACGGATGTGCGGAGCAGTTCTCCCGGCCTCGGGTCGTCGCCCTCGGCGCGGACCTCGGCGAGGAGGTGGCCGCCGGGCCGTCCGGAGCCCACACCGGTGGAGGCGGCGGGTCGGGCGGCGGACTCCCCTCGTAGGCGCAGCCGGATCGTGAACGTGCCTCGGGGCGCCAGCTCGGCTTCCCAGCGCAGCACTCCCGCCGCCGCCAGGGAGTCCGTGGGCGGCGGGTCCGCCGTGACGGCGACGGACCGGCCGTCGCCGCCGGTCCACCGCAGTCCGGTGCCGTGGACGGTCGCGGCGAGTTCGGGGCCGGTTCTCCCGGACGCCACCGTGCCCAGGTCCGCGAGATCCGTGCCCAGAGCGACTTCCACGGGGAGCCGGAGGGGCCGGGCCGCCGCGCTGCGCAGGGTGATCCGCTCGGCTCCGTCGGCGCTCCGCGTGCGTTCGACGGTGAGGGCGGGGTCGGGCCCGGCGTCGCCGGGGACCCGTAGGGCGCCGAGGAACGCCGCCCGGTCCGAGGCCTCCATGCGTCCCTGGAGCGGGACGGGTTCCTGCCCTGCGACCCGCAGGACGCAGCGGGACAGAAGCCGTCGCCCCGCGTCGTACACCCCCTCGGCTCCTTCGCCGGTGAGCTGGCCGTGCTCGGCGCAGACGGCGAGGGCGGGCAGAGCCACGCAGAGGAGCGCACCGTGCACCGCGGGGAGTTCCGCGGGACGGGCCGCGCGCGGGAAGGCGATGCCGGCGCCGGACGTGTGTCCGGAGGCGTGTCCGAACGACTGGCCGGTGGGGTGACCGGGGGCCGGTACGGGGCTGGGAGCCATGGCGGGTACGGGGTGCTCTCTGTGCGAACCGGGCGGCCGGCGGGGTGTCGGCGGGACGGCTCGTGCGACTCCGCCAGAGAGGTGAACGCGCATGCGGGCGGCCGGGTCACGGTCGTCATCGGTCACTCCTGGAGCCGCGCTGCCCGCCGTGCCGTGGAATCCCGCTCCCCGGCCTCCCGCTCGCGGGCCCGCCGGGGCGGACTCCGGCCGCCGCCCGGCGCTCGCTCCCACCGGTCTGCCGACCCGGCTTCCTGAGGGTCAGCGGGGTGCCCGGCCTGCGCGTGGCCCTCATCCGGGTCCTCTTGGAGGGCGACGGAGTCTCCTGCTCCGCGGCGGCCCGGTCGTCCCGCTCGCTCCTCAGGCAGGAGCGGAGCGACTCGGGGTCGAGCCCCTCGTTGCAGGCCTGGTGCAGCAGACGGGCGAAGACGTACTCGGGGTCGGCGTCGAGTGCCAGCCCGAGGGCGACCCGGGCGGTGGGCTCGTCGCCCGTGGACCAGGCCGTCCAGCCCGCGAGGGTGAGGGGCGCGGCGGCGTGCTCCTGGTAGGGCGTGACACAGCGCCGGGCCAGGACGCGCCAGAGCCGCAGGGCGGCGGTCCCCTCCCAGCCCTCCATCCACTCCGCAGCGCGGTCCCGGGTGACCCGGTCCTGGAGGCCGAGGACCAGAGCCGCCGCCTCGTCGGCCGTGATCAGTGCGTCGTCGGCCGCGTCTTCCGCTGCCGCGGTCGTGGCGCCGGCGAACCGGGCCGGCACGACCGGCCGCACCGGGCGTGCCGTGCTCAGCGCACCCGCCGCACCGGCCTGGCTCCCCGGACCGTTCGGGATCTTCGGGCTGTTCGGGGGCTTCGGGTTCACGAATCGGCGGAGGATCTCGCGGGCGAGACGCAGCGTGGCTTCGCGCACCTCCTCCCGTCCCTGCCCTTCGGCGCCTTCGAGGATCCGGGGGACGAGCGAGGCGGCGGACGCGTCGAGAGCGGCCCGCTGCTCCTCGTCCCCGGGTCCCCCGCGCGGCTTCAGCCGGGCCTCCATGTCCCGCAGGGAGCCCCGTACCTGCACTCCGGCGTACGTCGCGGCCGCCGCCATCACCGAAGTGCCGCTGAGCGCGAGCGGGGTCCCGTCGGGCGGGCAGCAGCGCTGGTCCGGGCAGCAGTACGAGAAGTAGAGCCCGTCGGTGATGCAGAGTGCCTCGTAGACGGGGATGTCGAGCGCGCCGCAGGCGGTCCTCAGGCGCTGGGCGAAGGGCCGCAGTCGCTCCATGACCCTGCGGCCCGTCTCGCCGGGCGCGGGGTCCTGGCACAGGAAGACGACGATGCCGTCCGGCCGCGCGCCGGTCCGGGAGCCTCCCTCGACGAGGCACTCGGCCAGGTGATCGGCCGTGGACGCCCACTCCCGGGGCGAGCGGGGGATCCCGAGCCTGACCCGGCCCCCGAAGCGGCCGTGCTCGCCGTGAAGGGCGACCAGGACGACGGAGTCGGTGGGATGGAAGCCCAGCACGAAGGGCAGGGCGTCGGCCAGCTCCGCCGGGCCGCGCAGGGTGATCTGCTGGGTACGGGAAGGTCCACTGGATTCGTGGTGATTCGCGTTCATGGTCAGGACGGTCTCGTGATCTCCCGAAATCCGAAACCCCTGTGGATAACTCCTGGAACGCGGCATCCGAGTTGTCCACAGGTTCGGCGTCCGGTTCGCGCGATGTCCGAGGCATCGGGTTGCATGGGGGCATGACCCAAGCAGCTCCGCTGGAAGACCGCGCCGCCCTCCGAGCCGCCGCCGACGCCGTGCTCGCCCGTCTCGTCTCCGACCCGACGGGCAGGGCCAGACTGCGCGAGGACCAGTGGCGGGCCATCGAGGCCCTGGTCGCCGACCGGCGCCGGGCCCTGGTGGTGCAGCGGACGGGCTGGGGCAAGTCGGCCGTGTACTTCGTGGCGACCTCGCTGCTCCGCGAGCGCGGCAGCGGTCCCACCGTGATCGTCTCCCCCCTGCTCGCGCTGATGCGCAACCAGGTGGAGGCGGCGGCCCGTGCGGGCATCCGCGCGCGGACGATCAACTCGTCGAACACCGAGGAGTGGGAGACCGTCCAGGAGGAGGTGGCAGCCGGCGAGGTGGACGTGCTCCTGGTGAGTCCGGAACGGCTCAACAATCCCGACTTCCGCGACCAGGTGCTGCCCCGGCTGGCCGCGGCCACCGGACTGCTCGTGGTCGACGAGGCGCACTGCATCTCGGACTGGGGCCACGACTTCCGGCCGGACTACCGGCGGCTGCGGACCATGCTGGCGGACCTGCCCTCCGGTGTTCCGGTGCTGGCCACCACGGCGACGGCGAACGCTCGGGTGACGGCGGACGTCGCCGAGCAGCTCGGCACGGGCGCGGGCACGGACGCCCTGGTCCTGCGCGGGCCCCTCGACCGGGAGAGCCTGAGTCTGGGTGTGGTCAGACTTCCGGACGCCGCGCACCGGCTGGCCTGGCTCGCCGACCACCTCGGCGAGCTGCCCGGCTCCGGCATCATCTACACGCTGACGGTCGCCGCGGCCGACGAGGTCACCGCCTATCTGCGCCAGTGCGGGCACACGGTGTCCTCCTACACCGGGCGCACGGAGAACGCCGACCGGCAGCAGGCGGAGGACGACCTCCAGGCCAACCGGGTCAAGGCGCTCGTGGCGACCTCGGCCCTCGGCATGGGCTTCGACAAGCCGGACCTGGGCTTCGTGGTGCACCTCGGGTCGCCGTCCTCCCCCATCGCGTACTACCAGCAGGTCGGCCGGGCCGGGCGAGGGGTGGAGCACGCGGAGGTGCTGCTGTTGCCCGGTCAGGAGGACGAGGCCATCTGGCGCTACTTCGCCTCGGTGGCCTTTCCTCCCGAGGAGCAGGTGCGCCGCACGATCGACGTGCTCGCGCAGGCGGGCCGGCCCTTGTCCCTGCCCGCCCTCGAACCGCTGGTCGAGCTGCGCAGGACGCGGCTGGAGACCATGCTCAAGGTCCTGGACGTGGACGGCGCGGTGCACCGGGTGAAGGGCGGCTGGGAGAGCACCGGGCAGCCCTGGGTGTACGACACCGAGCGGTACGCCTGGGTGGCGCGCCAGCGGGCGGCCGAGCAGCAGGCGATGCGCGACTACGCGGCGACGACCGGGTGCCGGATGGAGTTCCTGCGGCGTCAGTTGGACGACGAGGAGGCCTCTCCGTGCGGTCGCTGCGACAACTGCGCGGGGTCCCGGTTCGACCCGAAGGTGTCCGACGCGGCGCTGGACGCGGCCAAGGGCGAGCTGGGGCGGCCCGGCGTGGAGGTCGAGCCGCGGAAGATGTGGCCCACCGGGCTCGCCGCGGTCGGGGTCGACCTGAAGGGCCGCATTCCGCTCGGGGAGCAGTCGTTCGCCGGCCGGGCCCTGGGGCGACTCTCGGACATCGGCTGGGGCAACCGACTGCGTCCGCTGCTTGCCGACGCAACGCCGGACGGGCCCGTTCCGGACGATGTCGTGCAGGCGGTGGTGCATGTGCTGGCGGACTGGGCCAAGGGGCCCGGCGGTTGGGCCTCCGGGGCGCCGGACGCTCCGGCCCGGCCCGCCGGCGTGGTCACGGTCGCCTCCCACCGCAAGCCGCGTCTGGTGGGTTCGCTCGGGCAGCGGATCGCCGAGATCGGCAGGATGCCGTTCCTCGGCATGGTGGAGTACGCGCCGGAGGCGGAGGACCTCCGTCTCTCGCGGACCAACAGCGCCCAGCGGGTCGTGGGTCTCCAGCGGACGCTGACGGTCCCTCCGGAGCTGGGCGAGCGGCTGGCCGGCGCGGGCGGGCCGATTCTGCTCGTGGACGATCTCTCCGACACCGGCTGGACGTTGGCGGTGGCGGCGCGGCTGCTGCGACGGGCGGGAGCGGAAGGCGTGTTTCCGCTGGTGCTCGCCGTCCAGGGGTGAAACAGGAGGGGAAACGGGGAGTGAACAATGGGCAACTGGGCAGGGATATGAGTGGCATACCGGCCCATTCCCGTCAGCAGACTCAATTGCTCGTTGCCGCCCGCGCACGGGCCAGCAAGAATTGGGAAACCGCCCCGCACGGCCCGTCAGCGGTCCGGAAGGACTGTGCCGTGGTGCGCCCTCACCCGACCTTGCCCGCCGCCGAGCGGGCGCGTATCCGAAGGGAGGACCGTGACCCTCGGATTCGCTCCGCCCACAGCCGCCTCGCTCAGATCGTCGTCCGAGTCCGCCAGCCGCCTCGCCCGGATACTCGCACCCTCCGAGTGGGCCGCGGCGGGAATCCCCTTGCTGGGCAACCCGCGTGAGGTCGTCAGCGGCCTCCACTCGCGCCACGCGCCCACGCCCAGGACGGCGGTACTCGCCGTCCTGGACCACGAGGAGCGGCTCACCGCGAGTGCCTCGTTCGTCCGTCGCCCCGTCGCGGCGGACGGCTGGGAGTTCCGCAACGCGCTGCTCGCACATCTGCGGCGGGTCATCCCGCACGACCTCCGCAGACGCGCGCCCGTGCGGACGGCGGTCCTGCTGTACTGCCGCGACGGCGACGAGCGCTGGACGGAGGAGGACGGGGCCTGGATGTGGGGGCTCCGGGACGCCTGCACGCTGCACGGGCTCCGCTGCGGCGCGTACATCACGCTGACCGGAGCGGGCTGGCAGGTGCTCGGTGAGGGCCGGGGAGGCCGTCGTCCGAGCTCCGACTCGCTGCCCCTGCCGTTGGGTGACGGGCCGTCCGAGCTCGGCCTGCTCACGCCGAGGACGGCGAGCGGCGCGACCGAACCCTTGCGCCGGGCCGCCGCACGCTGATCACGCCGGACCACGCCCAGCCGCCGCACGCTGACCGCACCGGACGATGCCGGGGAGCCGCACGCTGATCCACCAGGCGGCACAAGGCCACGGCGCGTCGATCACGCCAAACCGCGCCGGGCCGCCGGGCCGCTGGGCACAGGTCACCCCAGGCGACACCGGAGCTTCAGGGCATCGATCACGCCATGCGACGCCGGGCCGCCGGGCGCAGATCAGGCCAAGCGGCACCGAGCCTCAGGGCGCCGATCACGCGGCGCCGGGCCCCCGCCGGCCCCGGTGGGGGCCGGCGGAGGAGCTCGGTCGGTCAGACGCCTGCGCCGACTCCGAGGAGCGCCGTGATGCGCTGCGGGTCACCGCAGACGACGAGCAGCGCGCCCGCGCGGGCCATCGCCGACGGAAGGGCCCGAACGGCCGTCTCCTCGGCTCCGCCGTTGACGGCGACGATCACCACGGGGCGGCCGGCAGCCTGCTCCGCGGAGGCATCGGCGAAGAACACGTCCTCGCGGGTGTCCTGTTGGGCCCAGTAGGCGGCCTCACCGAAGGACAGCTCGTGAGCCGCCCACGGGTGCGGGTCGCCGGTGGTGAGCACCAGGATCTCGCCGGGGGCGCGTCCGCTCTCCAGGAGCAGGTCCAGGGCCTCCTCGGCGGCGTCGAGCGCGCCGTCGACCGGAGCCGGGATCAGCTGGAGCTGCGGGGTGGATCGCTGGTCGGAACGATTCTCCGGGCGCTCGGCCGGAGACTGCCCGGCACCGGGGTGCGGGGCCGGCGCGGCGGGCTTGGCCGGACCGGGGACGGGGCGTCCGGGACGCGGGGAGGCCGCTGAACGCGGGCCGGGTACGGGACGGGGGGTCGACGCGGGGCGGCCGGCGGCCGCGGTGGCGCGGGGACCCTGGGCGCTCTCGTGAATCTGAGGCTCCTCGGGGATGAGAGGCATGAATGGATGTCTATCAAACGCCGCTGCGCGGAGCACCGGCGGGTGGGCACACATGTGCACCCCGGCCGCGTGGACGCCCCTTGGACAGGGCTCCGTGACCGGAAGTTCAGAAGTCGAAGCCGAGTTGGCCCCCGCTTTCCAGCGCGGCCGCCTCGGCGGAGAGGCGGACCTTTTTGAGGTGGCGCCACTGGGGCAGCGCGTCCAGGTACGACCAGGAGAGACGGTGGTACGGGGTGGGCCCCAGCTCTTCGAGTGCCGCCTTGTGGACCGGCGAAGGGTAGCCCGCGTTGGCACCGAAGGCGTACGCGGCGTACTGGTCACCCTCGGCCTCCAGCTCCGTCATGAGGGCGTCGCGCCGGACCTTCGCGATGACGGAGGCAGCCGCGACGGCGACGCAGGACTGGTCGCCCTTGATCACCGTACGGACGCGCCAGGGGCTGCCGAGGTAGTCGTGCTTGCCGTCGAGGATCACCGCGTCGGGCCGTACGGGAAGGCCTTCGAGGGCGCGGACGGCCGCGAGTCGCAGCGCCGCGGTCATCCCGAGGTCGTCGATCTCCTGCGGGGAGGCGTCGCCGAGCGCGTACGCGGTGACCCAGCCTTCGAGCTCCGCGGCCAGCGCGTTCCGGCGCTTGGGGGTGAGCAGCTTCGAGTCGGTGAGCCCCTCGGGGGGCCGGCGCAGGCCGGTGACGGCCGCGCACACCGTGACGGGGCCGGCCCACGCTCCGCGTCCGACCTCGTCGACCCCGGCGACGATCTTGGCGCCGGTGGTGGCTCGGAGCGACCGCTCGACAGTGTGGGTGGGAGGTTCGTACGGCATGGCGCCAGACAGGTTACGCCGCCTGACGTCACCTGCGATACCCGGATTACCCGTGGGCGCCCGAAGGCCCGCTCCACCAGGCCCGGGATCCGGTCTCCAGCAGGCCCCGGAGCCCACCGCCACCCGGCCCCCGAAAGCCGCCGGCGCCTCGCCCCGGGGAGCAGCCGCCACCGCACCCGAAAAGCGCCCGGTCCGGCTCAGGCACGCACCAGAGGCACCATGATCCGGTCGACCAGGTCGGCGATCTCACTGTCCGGCCATTCGCTTCCGCACACTTTGGAGCGGTACATCATCATGGCGGGGATGACGTCGAGGACGAGGTCGTCGATCGCATCGTTCCGCACCTCTCCACGCGAGATTCCGCGGCGCAGCACGTCCCGGAAGAGGCGCTTCGAGGGCTGGGTCACGCCCGTCTCGATCAGCCCGTGGAAGCGCTCGGCGGCTTCGGTGTCGCATTCGTGAAGCACGGCGCGCAGGGCGAAGCCGGGCTTGGAGTACATCACGTCCCGGACCCGGCAGCACAGCTCGTACAGATCCTGACGCACGCGACCGGTGTCGGGAGCCTCGTCGATCGCAGGCAGTCCGGCCTGGAGCGCGTCCGCGACGAGGTCTTCCTTGGAGGACCATCGCCGGTACACCGCGGCTTTGCCCGTCTGTGCGCCGACCGCGACACCCTCCATCGTGAGACCGCTCCAGCCGACGCTGCTCAGCTGGTCGAGCGCGGCCTCCAGGATCGCCCGCTCGAGCACGGGTCCGCGGCGTCGCAGCGCCGCCCCCTCCGGCCGGGCGGCGGCCGTGGAGCGCGAAGTAACCATCAGGATCTCTCCGTTGACGCGATTCGATTCGTCGGCAGTTCTCAGTGAACGGTTGCGTTCACTGAGGGGGACTCACTACCGTGGTGAACAGTGAACGGGTGCGTTCACTAATTTTCCGTGGGGGGATCCATAGTGACAACTTCTCCGGTGGACACACAGGTCAAGGACGAGCCAGCTCGCGCCGAAGGTCGGCCGGGCATCGCCTTGACCGTCATCGCCGCCTGCCAGCTGATGGTCGTCCTCGACGCCACCATCGTGAACATCGCACTGCCGCACATCCAGGACGCGCTCTCCTTCTCGACCACCGACCTGTCGTGGGTGCTCAGCGCCTACACCCTCACCTTCGGCGGCTTGTTGCTCCTCGGCGGACGCGCCGGAGACATCCTGGGCCGCCGCCGGGTGTTCATGGCCGGCATCCTGCTCTTCACGTTCGCCTCGCTGCTCGGCGGCTTCGCCCAGGAGCCGTGGCAGCTGCTCGCGGCGCGCGCCCTGCAGGGCGTGGGCGGCGCGATCGCCTCGCCGACCTCACTCGCCCTGATCACCACGACGTTCCCCGAAGGACCGGAGCGGAACCGGGCGTTCGGTGTGTTCGCGGCGGTCTCGGCCGGCGGCGGCGCCATCGGCCTGCTCGCCGGCGGAGCGCTCACCCAGTGGCTCGACTGGCGCTGGGTCTTCTTCGTCAACGTGCCGATCGGCCTGCTGATCGCCTTCCTCACCCCGCGCTACATCGCGGAGTCGGAGCGCCACCCGGGCTGGTTCGACCTCGCGGGCGCCGCGACGTCGACGCTGGGGATGGCGGCGCTGGTCTACGGGTTCATCCGCGCGTCCAAGGAGGGCTGGAAGGACGAGCTGACCATCGGCTCGTTCGTCACCGCGGTGGTTCTGCTCGTGGCGTTCGCCGTGGTGGAGTCGCGGGCCAAGGAACCGATCACGCCACTGCGGATGTTCGCGGACCGCAACCGCTCGGGCACGTACGTCATCATGCTCAGCCTGTCGGCCGCCATGTTCGGCATGTTCTTCTTCATCGTGCTGTGGGTGCAGAACGTCCTGGGCTACAGCCCGGTGAAGTCCGGCCTCGCCTTCCTCCCCGTGACCGTCGCGATCGGCGTCGGGGCCGGGTTCGCCCAGCGGATGCTGCCGGTCCTCGGTCCCAAGCCGTTCATGGTGACCGGCGCGTCGCTCACCGGCGCGGGGCTCGCCTGGCTGACGTTCATCTCGTCGGACAGCAGTTACCTGGGCGGGGTACTCGGCCCGATGGTCGTGTTCGGCTGCGGCATGGGCCTCAACTTCGTGACGCTCACGCTCACGGCCGTCTCCGGAGTGGCCGAGCACGAGGCCGGCGCCGCCTCGGGTCTGCTCAACGCGACCCAGCAGGTCGGCGGCTCGCTCGGCCTCTCCATCCTGGTCACCGTCTTCGGCACGGCCGGCCGGAAGGAGAGCGAGAAGCAGCTGCCGGACTTCCTCGCGCACGCGACGCCCGAACAGAAGGCCGAGGCGTTGAAGGCGAAGGAACTGCCCGCGCCCTGGGGCCACGAGGTGCTGACCGCCGGCATCTCCTCGGCCTTCACGGCCGCCGTCGGCATGGTGCTGATCGCACTGGTGACGGCCGCCCTGGTGATCCGGGTCCGCAGGAGCGACCTGGAGGCGCTGAGCGGCCGGGCGGAGGCCGCGGGGCCGATGGCCTGATCCGGACGTCGGCGTCCCCTGAGTCCCGCGTGGGGCTCAGGGGACACGTCGGGGTCCGGGGGGGACGCCGCACCGGCAGGTTCAGGTTCCGCTCGGACCCGTGCCGTATGGCGCCCCCCGTACAGACATCACCCCGCGTCAGGCCCTCCCGTCCGGGACCCAGCCCGGAAGTTCCTCGGTCTGCCGCAGCCAGTCCTCCGGCGGCGCGCCGGCCGCGGTGGAGGCGACCACTCCGCCGGCGATGGCGCAGGTCGTGTCGACGTCTCCGCCCACCTGCGCGGTCGTCCAGAACACCCGCTCGAAGTCGCCGAGCCCGCGCGCGGCGGACCAGAGCGCGAAGGGGACCGTGTCGTGGGCGCTCGTCCGGCGGCCGCTGCCGAGGACCGCGGCGACGGTGTTCGCGTCGCCGTAGTCGAGCATGTCGCGGGCCCTGCGCAGACCCGCCCCGACCGCGCTGCGCGGCACCAGGGCGATCACCCCGTCGAGCAGCGACTCGGGTGTCGGCGGTCCGGCGGGGTCGGCGGCGATCGCCGCGGCGGCGGCGACGGCCATGGCGCCGACCACGGCCTCCCGGTGCTGGTGGGTCGTGTACGAGGAGATCTCGGCCTGGTGGGTCGCCTGCTCGGGGTCGTCGGCGTACCAGGCTCCCAGCGGGGCGATCCGCATCGCGGCGCCGTTGCCCCAGGAGCCCTGCCCCTTGAAGAGCGCGGCGGCGAGTTCCCGCCAGTCGCCACCCTCGCGGATGAGCCGGAGCATCCGGTTGACGGCCGGACCGTAGCCCCGGTCGAAGTCGTGGTGCTGGGCGAAGGAGAGGGCCAGGGCGTCCTGGTCGATCCGGTCGTGGTGGGCGAGGACGGCCAGGACGGAGCAGGCCATCTCGGTGTCGTCGGTCCACTGCCAGGGGCCGGCGGGCAGCTCGCGCCGCTTCAGCAGGGGATAGTTCGAGGGTACGAAGAACTGGGAGCCCAGGGCGTCTCCCACGGACAGCCCGCGCAGGCTGGCCAGGGCGCGTTCGAAGCGCCGGTCGGGTGAGGAGTCAGCGGTCATCGGTCTACCACTCTATCCGGTAGGGCCGTACGGTTCCGGGGTACGCCAGCGTTCGAACGGCCTGTCCAGGCGGTAGCGGCCGTCGTTTCCGAGCAGGAGGGTGCGGGTCTCGGCATTGCCGGGATTCGACAGCGACTCGAAGTCCGCGACCGTCCAGTGGAACCAGCGCATGCAGAACAGCCGCATGGTCAGCCCGTGGGTGACGAGCAGGACGTTGGGAGGGTGGTCGGGCGCCTCGAAGCTGCGGTACAGGCTCTCCAGGAAGGCGCCGACGCGGTCGTAGACGTCGGCACCGGACTCACCCTGGGCGAAGCGGTAGAAGAAGTGCCCGTACGCGTCCCGGTAGGCCTTCTGCAGACGGACGTCCTCCCGTTCCTGCCAGTTGCCCCAGTCCTGCTCCCGCAGCCTGGGCTCCTCCCGTACCCGGACCTGCTCCGCGGGGAGCCTGAAGGCACGGAGGGTCTCATGGGTGCGGCGGTACGGCGAGACGTAGACGCTGACCGGTTCGTCCCCGAAGAGTTCCCGCAGCCGCTCCCCCGTCTCCGCCGCCTGCCGCCACCCGGTCTCGGTCAGTCTCAGGGCATGGTCGGGCTCGCGTTCGTACACCGTGTCATCGACATTGCCCTCGGACTCTCCGTGCCGTACGAGAACGATGCGCCGCGGTCGTGCCATACCCCCGACCCTAGATCGCCGCTCTCCGGCGGGCGCAGCCGAGGCCGGTCCCGGAGTCCATCCGAGGGAGCAGGGGGTGGGGGGTCAGACCGTCCAGGACGGTTCGAGCTGCACCACGTCCCCGTTCAGCGCCGCCACGTCGGCCGCGGTACGGGCCCGCAGCCCCAGCCGTTCCACGCGCTCGACCCGGTACTTTCCGTGCTCGGCGGCGGACTGCCACATCGAGAGCACCAGGAACTCGCTGCCGGGCGCCTCGCCGAACAGGCCCCGCAGCATGCCGGGAGACCCGGCCATCGCCGGGTTCCACACCTTCTCCTGCATGAGCGCGAAGTGCTCGGCACGGTCCTCGTGGACCCGGCAGTGCGCCACCCGCGCCACGTCGGCGTCGGCGAACCGCGGCTCGAAGCCCGTCTTCACGTCGAAGCGGTGGTCGAAGAGCTTGACCTGGGCGTCCTTGAACGTGCCGACCTGGGAGGCCGCCAGACGATCGTGCGACCTCGCCATGAAAGAGTCGTAGAAGGCGCGGCTCTCCCAGAACGCGAAGATGTGGGCGACGTCCGGGCGACCCCGGCTCCACCCGCCGCCCTGTCCCCGGAATCCCGGCTCACCGAGCAGCCCCGCCCATTTCCGCTGTCCCCGCTCGAACCCTCGACGGTCCACGACGGTGCAGCGAATCCACTTGACCAGCACCGCGCCATCGTACGGGGCCGGAGGGCACCCCGGCAGACCCCGTCAGGCTCCCGCCGGGTGCAGTGGCTCCAGACCCGCGCGCTCCTCGGCGTCCAGTTCGATGCCGAACTCGGTCTCCAGGGCGGCGGCCAACTCGTCGGCCGTCAGGATCCTTTCTTCGACGGATCCGTCCGGGCGGACGAGCGAGAGCGTCCCGCGCAGCAGCGATCTCCGCACGTCCGCGCCCGGCCGCTGGGCGACGACCTGGCCCAGGAAACGTGACTCCGGATGGCTGGAGCTGTAGTGGTTGAGGACGGTGAAGTCTCCGGGCTGGTACGCCTGCGGCGAGAACGCGTACACGTCCATCCAGCCCGTCGACCGCAGCGAGCGCAGCACACGGGTGCCGTCGTCCTCGACGGCGACGCCGAACGTCCAGCCGTCCTGCTCGACGCGCGCGCCGTCCCGGAGCGGCACGGGCTCCAGCGGCCCCTGCCAGCCGAACCCGACGTCGGCGAGCCACTGTTCGCCCTCGACCGTCACGGCGAGGAGCGCGTGGGTGACCGGCGGCCTTGTCGTGCCCCGCGAGCGGTTGCGCGCGCCGCGGCCCTCCACGTGGAAGCCGATCTGTTCGAGGGCCGCCGCCAGGAGGGAGTTCTGCTCGTAGCAGTAGCCTCCCCGGCGCCGCTCGACGAGCTTGGCCTGCAGGCTCTTCAGGTCCAGGGGGATCGGCCGCCCGAGGGCGACGTCGAGGTTCTCGAAGGGAATGGTCGAGGCGTGCGCCCGATGAAGGGACGTCAAGGTCCGCAGATCGGGCGCGAGTTCCCCGTCCCGCGCGATGTCGTATCCGATTCGAGCCAGATATGCGTCGAGATCCAGCTCGTCACCACTCCACAAACCGCTCTCCCCCTCAGCGTCGGTTCCTCTGTCGTAGGCACATGACACCATGAGCAAGAGGCCCACGACCACGGGCTTTTGAAGGGACGACGGTACGAGGCGAGGGCGTGCGCGGGGGCGTGCGCGGAGAGGGGAAGCACCATGAGCGGACTCAACAAAGGGGTGGGACGCGTCGAGGTCACGCTCAAGTGGGACCCCGCCCCGGCCGGCGCGTCGGCGCACGACCTCGATCTGGTCGCCGGGGTCTTCGCCGCGGGCGATCCGCACGGTGCGCCGGTCCATCTGGTGCACTTCGGCAGCCGCTCCCCGGACGGCACGATCACGCTCCACCGCGACAGCCGTACGGGGCAGGGATTCGGCTACGACGAGGCCATGACCGTGGAGCTGAACCGCCTCGACGCGCGGTACGCGCGGGTGGTGGTGGGCGTGGCCATACAGCAGGGCGGCGGGCGGCTGACCTTCGGCGACATAGCGAACACGGGCATACGGGTCCGCGAGGGCTACACCGACCTGCTGACCCATGACTTCGCGGACGTCCCCGGGGCCCGTGCGGCGACGGTCGTGGAGTTCACCCGTGACGGGGCGGACGGCTGGTCGTACCGCTCGATCAGCCGCGGCTTCGACGCCGACCCGCAGACCTTCGGCACGCTCCTGGGCTCCACGGTGTCCTGACGCCCCTCATGTGAAAAGGGGCGCCGACCGGTGGTCGGCGCCCCCTCACGGGCGATCCGGTGCGCTCAGCGGCTTCCGCCCCTCAGCGCACCGGGGCGGGGTCAGCTGCAGCCGCTGGTCGAGCCGCAGCCCTCGCAGATGTAGCAGGAGCCGGCCCGCTGCATCTTCGTACCGCAGGAGAAGCAGAGCGGGGCGTCGGCGCTGATGCCGAGCTGCATCTCGACGAGCTCCGCGGAGGTGTGGGCCTGCTTCGGAGCCGGGACCTCGGCCTTCGGGGCCGGGGCGGCGACGGCCTTCGGCTCCTGGGCGCGAGGCGCGGACTGGGCCAGGGCCTCGACGTCGACGTCCTCGTCCTCCACCTGCTCGTACGAGCCGGTGTCCAGGTGGCGCTGGCGCTCCTCGGCCGAGTGGATGCCGAGGGCGGAGCGGGTCTCGAAGGGCAGGAAGTCCAGCGCCAGGCGGCGGAAGATGTAGTCGACGATCGACTGCGCCATCCGCACGTCCGGGTCGTCGGTCATGCCGGCCGGCTCGAAGCGCATGTTGGTGAACTTCGAGACGTAGGTCTCGAGCGGGACGCCGTACTGCAGACCGACCGAGACGGCGATGGAGAAGGCGTCCATCATGCCGGCGAGGGTGGAGCCCTGCTTGGACATCTTCAGGAAGACCTCACCGAGACCGTCGTCCGGGTAGGAGTTGGCGGTCATGTAGCCCTCGGCGCCGCCGACGGTGAAGGAGGTGGTGATCCCCGGACGGCCCTTGGGCAGACGCTTGCGGACCGGGCGGTACTCGACGACCTTCTCGACGGCCTCGCGGATCGTCGCCTCGGACTTCGCGGTGACCTCGGCCTTCTCGTCCTCCTTCTTCTTGGCGGAGAGCGGCTGGCCGACCTTGCAGTTGTCGCGGTAGATCGCGAGCGCCTTGACGCCCATCTTCCAGGCCTCGAAGTAGACCTCCTCGACGTCCTCGACCGTGGCCGTCTCCGGCAGGTTGACGGTCTTGGAGAGGGCGCCCGAGATCCACGGCTGGATGGCGGCCATCATGCGGACGTGGCCCATCGCGGAGATGGAGCGCTCGCCCATGGCGCAGTCGAAGACCTCGTAGTGCTCGGTCTTCAGGCCGGGGGCGTCGATCACATTGCCGTGCTCGGCGATGTGGGCGACGATCGCCTCGATCTGCTCCTCCTGGTAGCCCAGGCGGCGCAGGGCCTGCGGGACGGTGCCGTTGACGATCTGCATCGAGCCGCCGCCGACGAGCTTCTTGAACTTGACCAGGGCGAGGTCGGGCTCGAGGCCGGTGGTGTCGCAGGACATCGCGAGACCGATGGTGCCGGTGGGGGCGATGACCGAGGCCTGGGCGTTGCGGAAGCCGTTCTTGGCGCCGAGGCGGATCACGTCCTGCCAGGCCTCCGTGGCGGCGGCCCAGATCGGCGAGTCCAGGTCGTCCATGCGGACGGCCTTGGTGTTCTCGTCGGCGTGCTGCTGCATGACGCGCTGGTGCGGCTCGGCGTTGAGGGCGTAGCCGTCGTACGCGCCGACGACCGCTGCGAGTTCGGCGGAGCGCTTGTACGAGGTGCCGGTCATCAGGGAGGTGATGGCACCGGCGAGGGCGCGGCCGCCGTCGGAGTCGTACGCGTGGCCGGTCGCCATCAGCAGGGCGCCGAGGTTGGCGTAGCCGATGCCGAGCTGGCGGTAGGCGCGGGTGTTCTCGCCGATCTTCTGGGTGGGGAAGTCGGCGAAGCAGATGGAGATGTCCATCGCGGTGATGACGAGCTCGACGACCTTGGCGAAGCGCTCGACGTCGAAGGACTGGTTGCCCTTGCCGTCGTCCTTGAGGAACTTCATCAGGTTCAGCGAGGCGAGGTTGCAGGACGTGTTGTCCAGGTGCATGTACTCGCTGCACGGGTTCGAGCCGTTGATGCGGCCGGACTCGGGGCAGGTGTGCCAGTGGTTGATCGTGTCGTCGTACTGGATGCCCGGGTCGGCGCAGGCCCACGCGGCCTCGGCCATCTTGCGGAAGAGCGCCTTGGCGTCGACCTCCTCGATGACCTCGCCGGTCATGCGCGAGGTGAGGCCGAACTTGCCGCCGGACTCGACGGCCTTCATGAACGTGTCGTTCACGCGGACGGAGTTGTTGGCGTTCTGGTACTGGACGGACGTGATGTCGTCGCCGCCCAGGTCCATGTCGAAGCCCGCGTCGCGGAGGGCGCGGATCTTCTCCTCCTCCTTGACCTTGGTCTCGATGAAGTCCTCGATGTCGGGGTGGTCGACGTCGAGGATGACCATCTTGGCCGCGCGACGGGTGGCGCCGCCCGACTTGATCGTGCCGGCGGAGGCGTCGGCGCCGCGCATGAAGGAGACGGGGCCGGAGGCGTTGCCGCCGGAGGAGAGGAGCTCCTTGGAGGAGCGGATGCGGGAGAGGTTCAGGCCGGCGCCGGAGCCGCCCTTGAAGATCATGCCCTCTTCCTTGTACCAGTCGAGGATGGACTCCATGGAGTCGTCGACGGACAGGATGAAGCAGGCGGAGACCTGCTGGGGCTGCGGCGTGCCGACGTTGAACCAGACCGGCGAGTTGAAGCTGAAGATCTGGTGCAGGAGGGCGTAGGCCAGCTCGTGCTCGAAGATCTCGGCGTCGGCGGGCGAGGCGAAGTAGCCGTACTCCTCGCCGGCCTTCGTGTACGTCTTCACGATCCGGTCGATGAGCTGCTTGAGACCGGTCTCGCGCTGCGGAGTGCCGACGGCACCGCGGAAGTACTTGCTGGTGACGATGTTGACCGCGTTCACCGACCAGAAGTCGGGGAACTCGACGCCGCGCTGCTCGAAGTTGATCGAGCCGTCGCGCCAGTTGGTCATGACGACGTCACGGGGCTCCCACGCCACCTCGTCGTACGGATGCACGCCGGGGGTGGTGTGGATGCGCTCGATACGCAGGCCCTTGCTCGCCGACTTGGCTCCCTTGGTGCGGGAACCACGTGCCGGGCCGCTCGCCGTCTCTGTCATGCCGCCTCCCATATACGGGCAAAACACACTTTGGCACCCAGATAGTCCCAGGGCACCGTCTTCTGTACGTCGTTCTGTACTGCTGCCACAGGGACCACAGAGGTCACCCGGGGCACGTCTGCCGGGCCGCACGGCGGCCGGTCGCCGGGCCGTGGAAGGCCCGGACCGCCGGTCTAGTCGGCGGCGGTGGCGGGAACGGGGACCTCAGGGGTCGCACCGGTCCCGCTGTTCTCAGCGGGAGGCCGCACGCGGAGTTCCGCGATGGCGGCCTCGAAGTCTTCGAGGCTGTCGAAAGCCTTGTACACGGACGCGAAGCGCAGGTAGGCGACGAGGTCGAGCTCCTGCAGGGGGCCGAGGATGGCCAGGCCCACGTCATGGGTGGTCAGCTCGGCGCTTCCGGTGGCGCGCACCGCCTCCTCGACCCGCTGGCCGAGCTTGGCGAGGGCGTCCTCGGTGACCGGTCGCCCCTGGCACGCCTTGCGCACGCCAGAAATGACCTTGGTACGACTGAAGGGCTCGGTGACACCGGAGCGCTTCACCACCATGAGCGAGCACGTCTCCACCGTCGTGAAACGACGGGAGCAGTCGGGGCACTGGCGACGACGTCGGATCGACGTCCCGTCGTCGGTGGTGCGACTGTCGACGACACGGCTGTCGGGGTGCCTGCAGAAGGGGCAGTGCATTGGTTCCAACCCTCCTCGCGGCACGACTGACTCACCTCGCCCGGCCTGTCAAGGCCCCGCGAAGCGACCACCAGCATAGGCGATGCGAGCACCCCCGGCAGACCGGGGACCACTACCCCTGGGTGGCGGATGCCATCCAACCACTAGATCTTGGGTTAGGGGCATTTCCGCCCCCTCCGCGTGTCGCGGCCCGGGCACTCCCTGGGATCCGGCCCTCCGGATGCGACACTGAGCGGTGCGCCGATCACTCGCGCCCCAGCGGCGAAGGCTACCGTAACGACCGATTTGGGGCGGCGACGTGAACCCGCTCATACACCCCCGCACATACGCGCGTAAGGCAATCTGCGAATTTTCACTCGAACGTGTGTTTGGCGCAACCTTTCGAAAGCCACTACCGTTGTGCCAGCGAGGGAGACCATTCGAGAGGGGCCGACGACGTGACCACCACCGCAGACAGTGCCACCATCACCGCCCAGGACCGCTCCCAGGGCCGACTCGAGCCGGTGCACGCCATGACTGACGCAAGCATGAACGGCGAGGAGCCCGGGCGACCCGCCCGCGCCCTCCCCGGACGACCTCCAGGCATCCGCGCCGACAGCTCCGGACTCACCGACCGGCAGCGCAGGGTCATCGAAGTCATCCGCGACTCGGTCCAGCGGCGCGGCTACCCGCCGTCGATGCGCGAGATCGGGCAGGCGGTCGGCCTCTCCAGCACCTCCTCGGTGGCGCACCAGCTCATGGCGCTGGAGCGCAAGGGCTTCCTCCGCCGCGACCCGCACCGGCCCCGCGCCTACGAGGTCCGCGGCTCCGACCAGCCGAGCACCCAGCCGACGGACACCACCGGCAAGCCGGCCGCGTCCTACGTGCCGCTGGTCGGCCGCATCGCGGCCGGTGGCCCGATCCTGGCCGAGGAGTCCGTCGAGGACGTCTTCCCCCTCCCCCGGCAGCTGGTCGGCGACGGCGAGCTGTTCGTCCTGAAGGTCGTCGGCGACTCGATGATCGAGGCCGCCATCTGTGACGGCGACTGGGTCACCGTCCGCCGTCAGCCCGTCGCGGAGAACGGCGACATCGTCGCCGCGATGCTCGACGGCGAGGCCACCGTCAAGCGCTTCAAGCGCGAGGACGGCCACGTCTGGCTGCTCCCGCACAACGCGGCGTACCAGCCCATCCCCGGCGACGAGGCCACCATCCTCGGCAAGGTCGTGGCGGTGCTGCGGCGGGTGTGATGCTCCCCGCCGGCTCTGACCGGGCCCCGGGACCCACTGCGCCGGTCTCGGGGCCCTGCCGTGTCCCGACCCACTAGTCGGCCGCCTTCGAGGCGGCGTCGATGGCCGCGAGGGACTTCCGGACCTGGTTGCGGTCCGTGGTGTACCAGAAATCGGGCAGCGAGGCCTTCAGATAGCTGCCGTAGCGCGCAGTGGCCAGCCGGGGATCCAGGACCGCCACGACACCCCGGTCGCCGGTCGCCCGCACCAGCCGGCCGGCGCCCTGGGCCATCAGCAGGGCCGCATGGGTCGCCGCGACCGCCATGAAACCGTTCCCCCCGGCCTCCTCGACGGCCTTCTGCCGGGCGCTCATCAGCGGGTCGTCCGGCCGCGGGAACGGGATCTTGTCCATCACGACCAGCTGACAGCTCGGCCCCGGGACGTCCACGCCCTGCCAGAGCGAGAGCGTGCCGAAGAGACAGGTCTTCGGGTCGGCCGCGAAGTTCTTGATCAGCTCGCCCAGGGTGTCCTCGCCCTGGAGCAGGATCGGCAGCTCCGGGACCCGGCTCCGCAGCTCCTCCGCCGCCTGCTGCGCGGCGCGCATGGAGGAGAAGAGACCGAGGGTCCGCCCGCCGGCGGCCTGCATCAGTTCGGTGAGCTCGTCGAGCATGTCGCCCCGCTGCCCGTCACGCGCGGGCTTCGAGAGGTGCTTGGCGACGTACAGGATGCCCTGCTTCGGATAGTCGAACGGGGAGCCGACGTCGATGCCCTTCCAGACGGGCAGGTCGTCGCCCTCGGTGCCCTCGGGGGCCAGTCCGAGCGACGCGCCGACGCCGTTGAAGTCGCCACCCAGCTTGAGCGTGGCCGAGGCGAGCACCACGGACCGCTCCGTGAAGAGCTTCTCCCTGAGCAGGCCCGAGACGGTCAGCGGCGCGACCCGCAGCGAGGCCCCGAACCGGTCGTGGCGCTCGTACCAGACGACGTCGTACTCGGAACCGTGGGTGATCCGCTCCGCAACACCGTGCACGGTCTCCACGGAGGCCATGGCCTGCTTGCGCACCGCGTCCTCGTCCTGCACGGACCGGTCCCGGGTGTTGCCCAGGGCCGTGATCACGGCGCGGGCCGCGTCCCGCAGCGCCATCAAGGCGTACGCCAGGTCCTCCGGGATCTCCTCCAGGCGGCCCGGCAGTGCCAGCTCCATGACCCGCTCGAAGCCCTCCGCCGCGGTCTGCAGCTGGTCGGCCGTCTTCTCGTCGACGAGCTTGGCGGCCCGGCGCACGGCACGGTTGACCTGGCCCGGGGTGAGCTCGCCGGTGGCGACACCCGTGACCCGGGAGACCAGCTCATGGGCCTCGTCGACGATCAGCACCTCGTGCTGCGGGAGCACCGGGGCGCCCTCGATGGCGTCGATGGCGAGCAGTGCGTGGTTGGTGACGACGACGTCCGCGAGCTTGGCGCGCTCGCGTGCCGCCTCGGCGAAGCACTCCGGCCCGTACGCGCACTTGCTCGCGCCGAGGCACTCGCGGGAGGAGACCGAGACCTGCGCCCAGGCCTTGTCGGAGACGCCCGGCGTCAGGTCGTCCCGGTCCCCGGTCTCCGTCTCGTCCGACCAGTCCCGCAGCCGCAGCAGGTCCTGGCCCAGCTTGCTCGACGGAGCGGCCGCCTCGAACGGATCGAAGAGGCCCTCTTCCTCGTCCTGCGGGACCCCTTCGTGGAGCCGGTGCAGACAGAGGTAGTTCGACCGGCCCTTGAGCATGGCGAACTGCGGGCGGCGGCGCAGCTGCGGGTGCAGCGCCTCGACCGTCCGGGGAAGGTCGCGCTCGACGAGCTGGCGCTGGAGCGCCAGGGTGGCCGTGGCCACCACCACCCGCTCGCCCTGGGCCAGCGCCGGCACGAGGTAGCCGAGCGACTTGCCCGTGCCGGTGCCGGCCTGGACGAGGAGGTGGGAGTTGTCGTCGATGGCCTCGGCCACGGCCTCGGCCATGGTGACCTGGCCGGGCCGCTCCGTGCCGCCGACGGCTGAGACGGCGGCGTGGAGGAGGTCGGGGAGGGATGGCTTCGTCATAGCGCTCCCACCCTACGGGGCGGGACTGACAGCCGGGTCACGCGAGCGGATTGCGGACGGTCCCGTGGACGGCCGCGTGCGGGCGCTCGGGCCGGTCCCGGTAGCCGTCCAGGTGCAGACGGTTGCGGTTGAGGCAGAGCCGCTCGATGCGCGGGGTCAGGAGGTCGAAGAGCTCGAACCGTTCCTTCAGCTCCGGGAAGCGTGACTGGTGCCGCAGGATCTCCGCCCGGACGAGGCCCCAGAAATCCTCCTCGGACACCCCGAGTTGGTCCTCGCAGAGCGGTGCCAGGTAGCGGAAGACGCCGACGAAGAGCCCCGAGTGGATGAACTGGATCAGGAATCCGGGCGCCTCCGTCAACAGGACGTCACGGACGTCATCCGCAAGGGTGGCGTGTTCGGGAAGCGGGTGGGCACTGATGTTCACATCGTCGACGAAGTCCTTGATCGCCAGCCGGACCGGGACGTCGTCGCCGTCGTACACGACGATCGCGTTCTCGCCGTGGGGCGAGAAGACCGTGCCGTACCGGTAGAGGAAATGCAGCAGCGGGGGGAGCAGAGCGGTGAAGAGGTGCTGGAGCCAGACAGCGGGGGCAAGCCCGGAGCGCTCGACGAGCTCGGCGACGAACGCCCGGCCTTCCGGGTCGGTGTGGAGGAGGGAGGCGAGGGTACGGGCCCGCTCGCCCGGGGGCAGCCTCAGCGGTTCGCGCCAGATCGCGCCGAGCAGTTCCTTGTACTGGTACGGGACTTCGGGCAGCCGGTCGTACAGGGGGTGCTCGACCGTGACGGAGGCGACCTCGCCGAGGAGGACCACCCGGCACTCGTCCCGGAGGAACGGGTCGGCGTCGCGCAGGCCGTGGACCCAGGCGGTCACGGCGGGCGCGGCGAGGGTCCGCTCGGTGGGCAGTCCGCGCCAGACCAGGGTGTTGAGCACCGACAGCGGCAGCTTGACGGTGTGCCGGTCGGGGCGGCTGGTGTTGAGGAAGGTACGGACGGACTGCTGCGGCAGGCGAAGATCGTCGTCGGCTGGAAGCGGGACGACGGTCCCGGCGGCGACGGCCGGGGCGTAGAGCGGGAGCAGGACCTCGTCCCACTGCCAGGGATGGACGGGCAGCAGGAAGTAGTCGTCGGGCTCGTGGCCTCGGGCGGTCAGCGCGGCGCGGAAGGCTGCGTGGACCTCGGGGTCGAGCTCTCGGGCGTAGAGGCGGTCGGGGGTCTCCAGGCCGGCCACGCCCCGGTAGGCGGCGATGCGGTTGCTGACGGCGATCCACGGCAGCCGGGTCGGGCGGCGCGCCTCGGGGGTCCAGCGGGCGGCGTCGGTGGCGGAGAAGCCGATGCGGCCCTTGTTGAGGACCAGCCAGGGGTGGCCGGTCTGGTGGCCTTCCAGTTCCGCGTAGGAGAGGTCGGCCAGCCGGTCGGCGGTGAGTGCGGTGTGATCGAGGCGGACGTCGGCGGCCAGGGTGGCGGAGAGCTCGCGGATCAGGTGGCCGAGGGTGGCGCCGTCGAGCCGGAGGAGGCGGCGGGCGCGGACCAGGAAGTCGAAGGGGTCGGTGAGGGGCCGGCCCTCGTGGGTGATCGAGCCGGCGGTGATGTGCCAGCTGCCGTAGGCGCCGCGGCGGGCACGGAAGGTGAGCGTGGTGCCGTCGTCGAGGCGCAGTGCGTACCGGTCGGACTCGCCGTCGTCCGTGGGGACGGGTTCGACGATCTCCTCGTAGGCGAACTCGGAGAGGGCCTTGGCGAGGAGCCGGGAGGACGCCCGCGCCCAGGCCGTGGCGTTCAGCTCGGGGGGTGCGAGCAGCACGGGAGCCGCATCGGCTTCGGTGACGGGAGCCGGGGCGGCGGGGGCGGGTCGTGCGGAGTCGTGAGGTGCAGGGGACGTCGACACGAGGACTCCTCGGAGTGGGAACCGCTGTGGGTGGAGCGGCGTTTACAAGGCAGGGGTGATCACAGAACGTGACGAAGAGCCCGGTCTCGGATCATGAGCGCGGCTCTTTTGTCGGGGAGGTCGGCTTCCGCCGCGTAGCGGAAGCCGCCACTGAGGAACGCGGAGACGGAGGGGGTGTTGAGGATGTCGGGTTCGGCAACGACGCGGGTACAGCGGGGACGGTGGTCCAGCACCAGATCGGCGACGGCGCGCAGCAGCGTGGTGCCGACGCCCCGGCCCCGGTCCGTGACGCCTCCGATCAGCAGGTGGATACCCGTGTCGTGGGGACGCGCCGGGTAGTACCGGGCGAGCGGGTCGAGATCGGCGCGGTAGATCTCGAAGTAGCTCATGGGCGTGCCGTCGAGGACGCCGAGGCAGGGGACACTGCGGCCGTCGCCCTCGAGTTGGGCGCGGACGTGCTCGGCGGTGACGGTGTCGGGGCCGGCGAGCTCCCAGAAGGCGGCGACGGCGGGGGCGTTCATCCACCGGGCGAGCAGCGGCAGATCCCGTTCGAGTCGCACGGGTACGAGCTGGAAGGAGCCCACGGGGGTCTCGGCGGGTCCCCAGGCGGCGACGGAGTCGAGGAGATCGCCGTCGAGGAGGGCGACGAGGTCGTCGACCCTCAGGTCCAGGGTGTCGTCCCCGGGCGGATCGGCCGGTGGGCGGGTGGGTGACACGGTGTCGCTCTCCTCTCGGCGGTGGGATGTGGTCGGGCGGGCGTGGGACGGCGCCGGCGGGTTCAGGTACGGAGGGGGTTGGTGACGGTGACGTAGACGGACTGGGTGTCGACGGGCCCGACGAGCTCGTCCAGGCCGTGCAGACGGGTGAGGAGGTTGGCCTTGCTGCGCAGGGTCGCGGCTTCCAGGAGCCGGTGGGGAAGGGGTGAGCCGAGGCCGGTGGCGGAGGTGAGGAAGCTGCGGAAGGCGGCGAGCAGGACGCGTTCGTCGGCGAGGTGCTGGGCGCCGAAGGCGCCGATCAGACCGAGGACGTTGTTGATGCCGAGGTAGTAGGCGAAGCGCTCGTCGGTGACCTGGTCGGAGACGAACGTGTCGCTGTCGGCGCCGATGCCGGGGAGGCGGCTCTCCAGCTCGCCGCGGTGGGACTCGCGGAAGTAGTAGCCCTGGTTGTCGCGGTACCGGCCGCCGACCGGCCAGCCGTCCGGATCCAGGAGCACCAGGGTGTTCTGCTGGTGGGCCTCCAGGGCGATGCCGGCGTGGCCGTCGAGCCAGAGGACGGGGCGGACGACCTGGTCGAGGTAGCGGAGGAACCACTCGGCGGCGACGGCGGCCGTGGGGCGGCCGGTGCGGGCGGAGAGCCGTCCGATGACGTCGGCGAGCCGGGAGCGCATCGTGGTGGCTCCGGGCCACGGGCGGGGAGCGGTGAGGGAGGCGATGCAGACGGCGTCGTCGCCGTGACCGAAGGGGTTGTGGCGGATCATGACGTCGAGGCCGGGGACGGAGGTGCCGTCCGGGGCGTCCACGGCGAGCCAGGCGGGGTCGCGGACGATGTCGAAGCTCGGGTGGGCGGCCTGCCACTCGTCGACGAGGCCGGTGCGGAGCAGCCGGTGGACCTCGACGCCGCGGTGGAGTTCCTTGCGGAGGTTCTCGCGGCGGGAGTTGGTGATGCGCAGGCCGAGGGAGAGCTTGAGCATGGCCCGGGCGCCCGGGCGGTGCACGGTGCGGACGGAGGAGGTGGGGTGCCAGGGGCTGCCGTGGAGGCCGAGGTCGTGGAGGAGGCCCGCGTCGAGGAGAGCGCGGACGTCGGAGCGGTGCAGGAGTTCGCGGGCCTGCCAGGGGTGCAGGGGCAGTGGTGCGGTTCCGGTGGGGAGGGTGAGGCCTTCGGCGAGACCGGAGGCGAGTTGTTCGGCGCTGACGGGCCGGCCCTGTTCGGTCCAGGCGGAGTCGGAGGCGAGGAGGGCGCGGTCGACCGCGATCCAGTGGAGGGGGAACGAGCCGTGGAGTTCGGGTGAGTAGAGCCGGCCCTCGGCCTCGGAGAGTCCTTCGCGGCTCTTGGGGGTGGGGTGGAGCGGGTGGCCGAGCAGCAGGGACTGTTCGGCGGCGAGGAAGAGGTCGGCGTCCGGGTGGGGCTCGGGCCGGCGGCGGCGCTCGGCCAGGAAGTCGGCGGTGCGGCGGGCGGAGTCGGCGACGCGGCCGACGAGATCGGCGCCTTCGGAGCGGCCGGTCTCCCGGCTGAGCAGGGCGGCCACCGTGACGGCGTCGGCGGCCGGCGCCGAGGCCGGGAGCCCTTCGAGGAGGGGCGCGCCGAAGCGGTGCCAGCCGGTGGGCGACCAGTAGCGGACGGGGACGAGGAGGGCGGTGCCGCTGGCGTCGAGGGGGATGCGCAGGGGGGCGGATCCGGGGGCGGGCAGGTTCTTCTCCCGGACCCAGCAGCGGAGGAGGTTCTCGACGGCGGCGGCGTCGGCGGCGCGCTGGGGGTCGGGGTCGTCCAGGGGGTCGGGGGTGGCGGCCGGGCGCGGGGACCGCGGCTCGAACGGCCCGGTGTGCTGGCGCGGGACGGTCGGCTCCTCGGAGGGAGGGGCCTCGGGGTGGAGGGCCTCGGGATGAACGACCTCGGGGTGGAGGACCTCGGCGCGAAGGGCCGCGGCACGGAGGGGCGCCGGGTGGAGGGGCGCCGGGTGGAGGGGCTCCGGGTGGAGGGGCTCCAGCAGGAGGGGATCCGCGTGGAAGCCCTCCCTGTTGAGGGCCTCCCTGTTGAGGGCCTCCGCGTTGAGGACCTCCGTGTCGAGCGGGGATTCGGGGAGGGGGATGGTGTGGGGGCGGTCGGTGGTGGGGGTCGGGGAGGTGGGGGTGGGGTTCACGGGGGCTTCCTTGGGGGTGGGGGCCGGGGCGGTCCGGGGTCAGAGGGACGGGCCGGAGGCGTTCCGGGGGGCCGTGGCCCGGCGGGAGGCGGGCAGGTGGGGGGTGTGGGCCCGTTCGGCCGCGGCCAGGGCGTCGGCGAAGCGGTCCAGGACTGCGGTGGCCTGCTCGTCGGTGAGGGTGAGCGGGGGCAGGAGCCGGACCACCGCGGAGTGGCGGCCGCCGAGTTCGACGATGAGGCCGCGGGCGAGGCACTCCTGTTGGACGGCCAGGGCCAGGGCGGGGGCGGGGGGCGGGACGGAGTCGTCCGGTCCGGCCGCGTCGGGGTCGACGAGTTCGACGCCGATCATCAGGCCCCGGCCGCGGACGTCGCCGACGCAGGGGTGGGCGGCGGCGAGTCCCTGGAGCCGGCCGAGGATACGGGCGCCGAGGGTGCCGGCCCGTTCGGCGAGCTTGTTCTCGCGGACGTAGGCGAGGGTGGCGGTGCCGGCGGCCATGGCGAGTTGGTTGCCGCGGAAGGTGCCGGCGTGGGCTCCGGGTTCCCAGACGTCGAGTTCCGACCGGTAGACGATGACCGCGAGCGGGAGGGAGCCGCCGATGGCTTTGGAGAGGACCATCACGTCGGGCACGACGCCGCTGTGCTCGACGGCCCAGAAGGCGCCGGTGCGGCCGACGCCGGTCTGGACCTCGTCGACGACCAGGGGGATGGACCGGTCGGCGGTGATCCGGCGCATCCGGCGCATCCAGTCGTCGGGGGCGGGGATGACCCCGCCCTCGCCCTGGACGGCTTCGAGGATCATTCCGGCGGGTGTGGTGACGCCGCTCTTGGGGTCGTCGAGGAGGTTCTCGGTCCAGCGGGCCGAGAGTTCGGCGCCGCGCTCGCCGCCGGCACCGAAGGGGCAGCGGTACCGCTGCGGGTAGGGCAGCCGGGTGACGCGGACGTCGGCCGCGCCTCCGGAGGCGTCGAGGGCTCCGGCCGTCATGCCGTGGTAGGCGCCGGTGAAGGCGAGGAGTCCGCTCCGGCCGGTGGCCGTCCGGACGAGCTTGAGGGCCGCCTCTACGGCGTCCGTGCCCGCCGGTCCGCAGAACTGGATGCGGGCGTCGTCGGCGAGCGCGCCGGGGAGGGTGGCGAACAGTTCGGAGGTGAAGGCGTCCTTGAGGGGGGTGGCGAGGTCGAGGACGTGGAGGGGGGCTCCCGAGTCGAGGACCTTCCTGATGGCTTCCAGGACCACGGGGTGGTTGTGGCCGAGGGCGAGGGTCCCCGCGCCGGACAGGCAGTCGAGGTAGCGGCGGCCGTCGGCGCCCTCGATGGTCAGCCCCCGGGCCCGTACGGGGACGATCGGCAGGGAGCGGGCGTAGGTGCGCGCGGCGGACTCGCGCTGGGACTGGCGACGCAGGATGCCTTCGTGCTCGCCCCCCTGGCCTCTCTCCTGCCCTGTCCCCTGGCCCGTCGCTTGCTCCGCCCCCTGGTCCGTCGGCCGGGTCTGGGTGTGCGTGGCCGGTGGTGCGGCCGGAGCTGATTCGGTCACGGCCACGGCTCGTGTCCTCCCGCTGTAACAGTTGCGTTGCACATCGGGGCGTCGTGGAGCCGTCGCAAGGGCCGCCCTGAACGCCACCGTTGTGTCCCCCGTACGTACCAACGACGGGAACTGCCGGGGATCACGGGCCGAAAGGCAGGAACTTGGCGTGTCCCGGATCACGGCACGGCAACGGCTGAACCATGCACGGAACCGCCGACGGGGCGCGTACCGTCCCCTCCGGCACCGGCATAGTGGGGGCCGTCGGTCGTGTCCGCGAGGGCCCGGCCGCTGTTCGCGCATGCATGAGCTGCACACGTTCCACAAGTTGACGTAGTCCCAGGGGGATCACGAATGCGATCGATTCGTCCGCTGCTGATGGCGGCTTCCGCCGTCGCGGCGCTGACGCTCACCGTCACGGCCTGCGGTCCGAGCGAGGAGAACGCGGGGGGTACGCCCTCCGCGCCCGCGAGCCTGGACCCGGGCAAGATCAAGATTCCGGAGGACCTGAAGAACCGCCTGAAGGAACACGGGATCGATCTCGACAAGTGGCGGAACGGCGACTGGAAGAACTGGGACCGCGACAAGTGGTTGCGTGAGGCCAAGGACTTCGTCAACCCGATCATCGAGGACCTCTGGGACCCGGACCGGATGCGCGAGGCCGAGCGCCCCGACAAGCCGGTCGAGGAGGAGGACATCTCGGGCGACAAGGGTGTCACCGACCCGACTCCGGCCCCGGTGAAGGCGAAGGCCGTGGCGGCGAAGTACCACGACAACGCCCCCGAGTCCGGCAAGGTCTTCTTCGACAGCCCCGAGGGCTCGATGGTCTGCTCGGCCACGGTCGTGAAGGACCCGGCGCACCCGGGCAAGTCCAACCTGGTCTGGACGGCCGGCCACTGCGTGCACAAGGGCAAGCAGGGCGGCTGGTACCGCAACATCGCCTTCGTCCCGTCGTACAACGACTCGGCGATGGCGACCTCGGACCTGGAGAAGGCCACGCGGGAGCAGATCGCCCCGTACGGCGTGTGGTGGGCCGACTGGGTCAAGACCTCCGACCAGTGGATCGCCGAGGGCGCGTCCACCGGCGGTGCCGGTGCTCCCTACGACTTCGCGGTCATC
Source organism: Streptomyces nymphaeiformis (assembly GCF_014203895.1). Taxonomy (GTDB): domain Bacteria; phylum Actinomycetota; class Actinomycetes; order Streptomycetales; family Streptomycetaceae; genus Streptomyces; species Streptomyces nymphaeiformis. The sequence goes on from NZ_JACHJY010000009.1 coordinate 449,511, forward strand.
AAGGTGACCCCGGAGAAGGGCTCCTCGGGCAAGTCCCTGGAGGAGACGGTCGGTTCGGCGCTCCCGGTGGAGTTCAACGCCCCCGCCGTGCCGAAGATCGCGAGCCTGACGGCGACCGGTTTCCCGGCGGCGCCGCCGTTCGACGGCCAGAAGATGTTCCAGTGCACGGACAAGCCGGGCCGGCTGTCCCTGAAGGCCGAGCAGCCGACGATGTACCGGATCGGCTGCACGATGACCGGTGGTTCGTCCGGCGGCGGCTGGGTCGCCCAGGGCCACGACGGCAAGCCGGCGCTGGTGTCGAACACCTCGATCGGCCCGTCGACGGCGGGCTGGCTCGCGGGTCCGCGCCTCGGTCCGGAGGCCAAGGCCGTCTACGACGAGGTCAGCAAGAAGTACGCAGGCCAGTAGGGGCATTGAGCACGGAGGCGGGGCCCTCGGGGGTCCCGCCTCCCCCCATGTCCGGCCCGACCGGCATACTGTGCACCACTCATGACACGTCCATGGCAACACGCGTCCCTGGCGGCACTCCTTCATGCCGGCGCGTGCCCATGGGAACACCGGGCAACACCAACGGGGATCACCTTCATGCGTTCTGTACGACTCATACCCGCCGTCCTCGGCATGGTCACCGCGCTCGCGCTGACCGCCACGGCCTGCGGCCCCACCGAGACCCCGGCCGACGGCACGCCGGCCGCCGGGGCGAGCAGCTCCGCCGACGCCGGCAAGGGCGGCGCCGACCTCACCAAGGACCTCGCCGACAAGCTGAAGAAGCACGGCGTCGACCTGGACAAGTGGAAGAACGGCGAGTGGAAGAACTGGGACAAGGACACCTGGCTCCGTGAGGCCGAGGACTTCGTCAACCCGGTGATCGACGGCCTCTGGGACCCGGCGCGCATGCAGTCGGCGAAGAGCCCGGACCAGACGATCACCGCGCAGGCGGGCACCGGCGGCACCGACCCGACGCCCCGCCCCGTCCAGGCCCAGCGCGAGAAGACGCCGTACCACCGCAACGCGGCCCCGGTCGGCAAGATCTTCTTCGACTCGCCCGAGGGCTCGATGGTCTGCTCCGGCACCATCGTGAAGGACCCGCGCCACCCCGGGAAGTCGAACCTGGTCTGGACGGCCGGCCACTGCGTGCACGCCGGCCAGAAGGGCGGCTGGTACCGCAACATCGCCTTCGTCCCGGCCTTCAACGACCTGGGCAAGTCCCCCGCCGCGCTGGAGAACGCGCAGCCGCAGGAGGTCTACCCGTACGGCCAGTTCTGGGCCGACTGGGCCGTGACCTCGGGCGAGTGGATCAACGCGGGCGGCACCAACCAGGCCTGGCCGTACGACTACGCCGTGCTGCACGTGCAGCCGGAGCGCGGCGGGAAGTCCCTGGAGGAGACCGTCGGCGTCGCCCTGCCGGTCGACTTCTCCGCGCCGTCGGCCGCGCAGGCCGGGACGATGGGCGCCTGGGGCTACCCGGCGGCGCCGCCGTACAACGGCATGATCATGCACAAGTGCCTCGACCGGCCGACGCGCCTCACCACGGCTCCGGCCACGCCGACGATGTACCGCATCGGGTGCACGATGACCGGCGGCTCCTCGGGCGGCGGCTGGTTCCGTGTCCTGCCCAACGGCAAGACGGCGCTCGTGTCGAACACCTCGATCGGCCCGGCCGGCAGCAACGGCTGGCTCGCCGGCCCGCAGCTCGGCCGTGGCGCCCAGGCCGTGCACGAGATGGTCAGCAAGAAGTTCGCGGGCTGACACCCCGAGCCGCGGGCTGACCCGCCGAGAGCGGTGGACAGCAGAGCGGTGGACAGCAGAAGGCGCCGGGCTCCTCCCGAGAGGGGGGAGCCCGGCGCCTTCGCCGTTCGTCAGTGCGCGGCCGGGACGTACGGCGCGAGCAGCGCCGCCAGTTCCTCGTGCACCCGGGCCTTGAGCAGGGTGCCCTCCGGGGTGTGCTCCTCGGAGTCCACCTCGCCCTCGGCGTGCACCCGCGAGACGAGACCGCCCTGCGTGTACGGCACGAGGACCTCCAGCTCGACCTCCGGGCGCGGCAGCTCACGGTCGATGAGCGCGAGCAGCTCGTCGATGCCCTGGCCCGAGCGGGCCGAGACCACGATGGAGTGCTTCTCCATCCGCAGCAGGCGCTGGAGGACCAGCGGGTCGGCCGCGTCGGCCTTGTTGACGACGACGATCTCCGGCACGTTCACCGCGCCGACGTCGCGGAAGACCTCGCGCACGGCGGCCAGCTGCTCCTCCGGGGCGGGGTGCGAGCCGTCCACCACGTGCAGGATGAGGTCGGACTCGCCGACCTCCTCCATGGTGGAGCGGAACGCCTCGACCAGGTGGTGCGGCAGGTGCCGGACGAAGCCGACGGTGTCGGCCAGGGTGTAGATCCGGCCGGTGGGCGTCTCGGCCCGGCGGACCGTCGGGTCGAGGGTGGCGAACAGCGCGTTCTCCACGAGGACGCCCGCGCCGGTGAGGCGGTTGAGCAGGGAGGACTTGCCGGCGTTGGTGTATCCGGCGATGGCGACCGACGGCACCTTGTTGCGACGGCGCTCCTGCCGCTTGATGTCGCGGCCGGTCTTCATCTCCGCGATCTCCCGGCGCATCTTCGCCATCTTCTCGCGGATGCGGCGCCGGTCGGTCTCGATCTTGGTCTCACCGGGGCCACGGGTGGCCATGCCGCCGCCACCGCCGCCACCCATCTGACGGGAGAGCGACTGACCCCAGCCGCGCAGTCGCGGCAGCATGTACTGCATCTGCGCGAGTGCGACCTGCGCCTTGCCCTCTCGGGACTTGGCGTGCTGGGCGAAGATGTCGAGGATGAGGGCGGTCCGGTCGACCACCTTCACCTTGACGACGTCTTCGAGGGCGATGAGCTGGCCGGGGCTGAGCTCACCGTCGCAGACGACGGTGTCGGCACCGGTCTCGAGCACGATGTCGCGCAGCTCGCGCGCCTTGCCCGAGCCGATGAAGGTGGCCGGGTCCGGCTTGTCGCGGCGCTGGATCACGCCGTCGAGCACGAGGGCGCCGGCCGTCTCGGCGAGGGCGGCGAGCTCCGCGAGGGAGTTCTCCGCGTCCTGCACCGTCCCGGAGGTCCAGACACCGACCAGCACGACGCGCTCCAGGCGCAGCTGGCGGTACTCGACCTCGGTGACGTCCTCGAGCTCGGTGGAGAGGCCCGCGACACGGCGCAGCGCCGCACGCTCGGAGCGGTCGAACTGGTCGCCGTCCCGCTCTCCGTCGATCTCGTGGCTCCAGGCGACGTCCTCTTCCATCAGGGCATCGGCCCGAAGGCTCTCGGTACGGCTCGTCTCCGCGAAGCTCTGCTCGTCCTGGGAAGGGGAAGAAGAGGAGGTCATTGGGTCCTAACGTCGATGAGGAGATATGTGTCTGTGCCGGTCACAACGCCTGCGGATGCCGGAAGATTCCCGTCCGCGGCCGCGTCGCCGACCTGAAGATGGTGTCACGGCCCCACACGGCACGTCACCCGGGTTTCGGCGCGTCCCTCACCCGGGTTTCGCCGCGGTCTTCGGTGCCCCGGCGGGGCGGCTGCGCCAGTCCGGGTGCCCGGGCATCGCCGGGGTCTTCGCCTCGTACAGCCAGCCGTGGAGGAAGGCGGTGAGGTCGCGTCCGGCAACCTCGCCGGCGAGTGCGACGAAGTCGGCGGTGGTGGCGGTCCCGTCCCGGTGCTCGGCGACCCAGCGGCGCTCCAGGGTCCTGAAGGGCTCGGTGCCGATCTCCTGGCGGAGCGCGTAGAGGACGAGGGCGCTGCCGTCGTACACGACGGGCCGGAAGAGGCTGATCTTGTGGTCGGGCGTCGGGGGTTCCGGGGCGGCCGGGGGGCCGCCGTCGGCCCGCCACCCGTCGGAGGCGGCGTACGCGGCCTTCATGCGGCGCTCCAGCGACTTGCCGGCGGTCTCCTCGGCGTACAGCGCCTCGTACCAGCTGGCGTGTCCCTCGTTGAGCCACAGGTCGGACCAGGTGCGGGGCGAGACGCTGTCGCCGAACCACTGGTGGGCCAGCTCGTGGACCATGACGGAGTCGACGTACCACTCGGGGTAGGCGGGCTCGGTGAAGATGCCGCGTTCGAAGAGCGAGAGGGTCTGGGTCTCCAGCTCGAAGCCGGTGTCCGCGTCGGCGATGAGCACGCCGTACGTCTCGAAGGGGTACGGGCCGACCTGCCGCTCCATCCACTCCAGGTGGCCGGGGGTGCGGCGCAGCCAGGGCTCCATGAGCTGCCGGTCGGCGGTGGCGACGACGTCCCGTACGGGCAGCCCGTGGGGGCCCTCGCGGTGGACGACGGTGGAGCGGCCGATGGAGACCTGGGCGAGCTCGGTGGCCATGGGGTGCCGGCTGCGGTACGTCCAGGTGGTGGTGGCGCCGTGGTCGACGCGGCCCTCGGGGAGGCCGTTGGCGACGACGGTGAGCTCGCTGGGGGCGGTGATCCGGAAGGTGAACCAGGCCTTGTCGGACGGGTGGTCGTTGGAGGGGAAGACCCGGTGGGCGGCGTCGGCCTGGTTGGCCATGGCGAGGCCGTCGCCGGTGCGGACCCAGCCGCCGGTGGCGGCGGGACCGGTGGGGTCGCTGGTGTGGGTGACGGTGATCTCGACCTCCTCGCCCGCGTCGATCGGCACGACGGGGGTGACGACCAGGTCCTCGCCGCTGCTCTCGTACCGGGCGGGCAGGCCGTCGACGGTGACGGCGGAGACCGTGCCGTGGGTGAAGTCGAGGTTGAGCCGCTCCAGCTCCTCGGTGGCGCGCGCGTCGATGCGGGTGACGGCGGCGAGGGGCTTGGTGTTGGCCCCGGGATAGGTGAGGTCGAGCGTGTACGCGAGGACGTCGTAACCGGGGTTGCCGAGGTGGGGGAAGAGCGGGTCCCCGATGCCGAGCGGCGCGGGGGCGGGCAGCGCGGCGGCGACGAGCCCGGCCGAGGCGGCGACCAGGACGGCGGAGCGGAGCCACCGCGCGCGGGGCAGGGGCGTTCGGACGAGCGGCATGGGCCAGGGCCTTTCCGGAGGAATGGCCCTACGGCTACCAGTGCGGCCGCCGTGCGCGGGGGCGGCGCGCGCACCGGCCACCCGAAGGGGGACACCCGGGGCCGGTCGCCGGCTCAGGACGCGGGAACGGCGGGCATCCGGGGAAGGGGGGTCCTCCGCTCAGGCCGCGGGAACGGCGGGCGTCCGGAGGAGGGGCGTGCTCAGCTCACGCCCCGCGACGGGTGGGCGCGGCTGACGTCGTACACCCCCGGCACGTCCCGCATGGCGCGCATGAGCGCGGCGAGGCCGGTCACGTCGGGGAGGTGGAGGGTGTACGTGTGGCGGACCCGCTGCTCGCTGGGCGGCTCGACGTTCGCCGAGACGACGGCGGCGCCGAAGGTGGCGATGGCCTCGGTGAGGTCGGCGAGCAGTCCGGGCCGTCCGAAGGACTCGGCGACGAGGGTGACCCTGCCCTGCGGGGTGTCGCCCCAGCGGACGGTGACGGGTTCGCGGCCGAGGCCGCGCATGGCGTCGACGGCCGAGCAGCGGGCGCGGTGGACGGTGACCGATCCGCCGCGGACGCGGAAGCCGGTGATCTCGTCGGGCGGTACGGGGGTGCAGCAGCCCGCGGGGCGGACGGCCGCGGGCTGCTCGCCGTCCAGGTCGGCGTGGAGCTCGGCGCCGGAGCGGCGGTCGGCGGGGACGCTGACCTGGGGGCGCGGGTCGGTGGGGGCGGGCGGCGCGGCGCTCTCGGGGTGAGCGCGGAGCCAGCCGGTGATCGCGATCCGGGCGGCGGGGGTGCGGGCGTGGTCGAGCCACTCCGGGGACGGCCCGGACACGGCGTCCTGGGCGAGCAGCAGCTGGACGGTGTCGCCGTCGCCGAGGACGGTGCTGAGCGGGGCGAGGCGGCCGTTGACGCGGGCGCCGAGGCAGGTGTGGGCGGCCTCGCCGTGCTGGGCGTACGCGGCGTCGACGCAGCTGGCGCCGGCGGGGAGGCTGATCGTGCCGGGGGCGCTGCCGTCGGCGCGGAAGACGGTGATCTCGTCGTCCTCGGCGAGGTCGGCGCGGAGCGAGGTCCAGAAGGTGTCGGGGTCGGGGGCGGACTGCTGCCAGTCGAGGAGGCGGGAGAGCCAGCCGGGGCGGGTGGGGTCGACGCGCTCGCCGTCGTCGGCCTGCGAGCCTGCGGTGTCCGACTCCTGGCCGACGTGGGGGTTGCCGAGGGCGACGACTCCGGCCTCGGCGACCTTGTGCATCCGGTGGGTCCGGATGAGGACCTCGGCGACGGCGCCGTCGGGGGCGGCGATCGCGGTGTGCAGGGACTGGTAGAGGTTGAACTTGGGGGCGGCGATGAAGTCCTTGAACTCGGAGATCACCGGGGTGAAGCAGGTGTGGAGCTCGCCGAGGACCGCGTAGCAGTCGGCGTCCTCGGCGACGAGGACGAGGAGCCGGCCGAAGTCGCAGCCGCGCAGCTCGCCGCGCTTGAGGCGGGCCCGGTGGACGGAGACGAAGTGCCGGGGCCGGACGAGGACTTCCGCGCCGATGCCGGCTTCGCGCAGGACGGCGGTGACCTGTTCGGCGACGGCGCCGAGCGCGTCGTCGGCGCCGGGGTTGTCGGCGATGAGCGCGCGGGTGGTCTCGCACTCCTCGGGGTGGAGGATCGCGAAGACGAGGTCTTCCAGCTCGGTCTTGAGGGCCTGGACTCCGAGGCGCTCGGCGAGCGGGATGAGGACGTCACGGGTGACCTTGGCGATCCTGGCCTGTTTCTCGGGGCGCATCACGCCGAGGGTGCGCATGTTGTGGAGGCGGTCGGCGAGCTTGATCGACATGACCCGGACGTCGCTGCCGGTGGCGACGAGCATCTTGCGGAAGGTCTCGGGCTCGGCCGCGGCGCCGTAGTCGATCTTCTCGACCTTGGTGACGCCGTCGACGAGGTAGGCGACCTCGTCGCCGAACTCGCGGCGCACCTGGTCGAGCGTCACCTCGGTGTCCTCGACGGTGTCGTGGAGGAGGGAGGCGGTCAGGGTGGTGGTCTCCGCGCCGAGTTCGGCGAGGATGAGGGTGACGGCGAGCGGATGGGTGATGTAGGGCTCGCCGCTCTTGCGGAACTGGCCGCGGTGCGAGGACTCGGCGAGGACGTACGCCCGGCCGAGCACCGTCAGGTCGGCCTCGGGATGGTGGGCGCGGTGCGCCTCCGCCACATGGCTGATGGCGTCGGGCAGGCGGTCACGGGGTGCCGGTCCCGCGGTGGCGTTCAGCAGGGCGGCGCGGCCGAGGCGGCGCAGGTCGATCCGGGCGCGTCCGCGTCTGCGGACGGTCACGTCGGTGGGGGCGGCCTCGGGGTTGGTGGCCTCTGCGCTCATGGGGCACCTCCGGCAACATGGACCGGCGGTGGGCGGGCCAGATGTGCCCGGGGGGCCGGTGCTTGATGCTACCGACCCCACCACGTGGCGCAGTCACGCTCTCGCTCAGCGTGAATCGGATCACCCATTCGAGCGATAAACGAGTCGTTGACAGTTTCGATTCCCTCGCGGGCGATCACGAAGCCGGCTGGAGCCACTCCGGGTCGACGGTGCCCTCGGCGACGATGACCGCGGGTCCCGTCATGTCGATCCGGCCGTCGGGGTGCTCGGTGATGACCAGGGTGCCGCCGAGCACGTCGACGGTGTACGTGACGGGGGTGCCGCTCTCGGCGGGGTCGACGCCGTCCCGGCGGGCGGTGGCGACGGCGACGGCGCAGGCGCCGGTGCCGCAGGAGCGGGTCTCGGACGCGCCGCGCTCGTGGACGCGCATGGCGACGTGGCGGGGGCCGCGGTCGACGACGAACTCGATGTTCACGCCGTCCGGGTACACGGCGGCCGGCTCGTACGGCGGCTCGTCGTACAGGGTCCCGGCGTGGGCGAGGTCCTCGACGAAGGCGACCGCGTGCGGGTTGCCCATGTTCACGTTGCGGGCGGGCCAGCTGCGGCCGTCGACGGTGACGGTGACGCCGTCCTCGGGGAGCACGGCGCGGCCCATGGCGACGGTGACGGAGCCGTCCTTGTCGAGGTGGACGTACTTGACGCCGCCCCGGGTGGCGACCGCGACCTCGCCCGCGGTGACGTGCCCCGCGTGCTCCAGGTAGCGGGCGAAGACCCGGACGCCGTTCCCGCACATCTCGGCGACCGAGCCGTCGGCGTTGCGGTAGTCCATGAACCACTCGGCCTCGTCGGCCAGGTGGCGGGCGTCGGGGTGGGCGGCGCTGCGCACGACGTGCAGCAGCCCGTCGCCCCCGATGCCGGCCCGCCGGTCGCAGAGCCGCGCGACGACGGCGGGCGGCAGGTCGACGGCGTTCTCCGCGTCGGGGACGATCACGAAGTCGTTCTCGGTGCCGTGGCCCTTGAGGAAGGGGAGCGGCGAGGTCTGCGTGCTGGTCACACGATCAACTGTACGTGCCACCCCCGACACCCGACCCACCTGTCCACGGCCCGGGCCCCGCCGGACCGGGCGCCCCCGGCCCCCTCCGCTCCCGGCCCACGCCCGCCCGGGACCGGGCCGGGCTTCGTACGGGGCGAGGGGCTCCGTACGGGCGAAGGCACGTACGGGCGGAGGCGCCTGCAGGCAGGGCGCGCATGCGCCCGTGCGGGTCCCGCGGTTCAGCGCAGGCGCGCCACGCGCCAGACGGCCAGGGCCACCAGGGCCGCGATCGTCGTCAGGTACAGGGCGAGGACGCGCCAGTCGGGGCGTTCGCCCGAGCCGCGCTGCGGGAGTCCCGGCCAGGTGTAGCCGACCTTGCGGGCGGCCATCATGCCCCAGCCCGCCGCGCAGGAGCTGATCAGCAGTCCGAGCATGGCGACGACGGCGCCGCCGTCCCCCGAGCCGAACGCGAGCGGGAAGGCGAACATCAGCGAGCCGACGGCGGCCAGGCCCACGATCGGGGCGAGCTGCCAGATCCGCAGCCGGCGCTGGGGGCGCAGCTCGACCTCGACCTCGTCGGTGTCGACCTCGACGGCCGTGCCCACGGCGTCGTCGGGACCGTCCGGGGTCAGCCCCGGGGCCGCGACGGGTGCGTCGTCCGTCGGGTGGCCCGGCGTGTCGACCGACGGATCCGCCGTCGGGTCACCCAGGGCCGCCTCGTGCTGTTCTCTGTCGCGAGGGCCGGCCTCCATCGCCACGCGCCCTCCCCACTCGGACTTCACTTGGTCGATCGATGCTCGATGATGGCACGCTCATGACCGCCGAAATGACGGGCAGTGCGTCCCGATGCCATCACGTGATCAGGCTGTAACCGCTCGTTCGACCAACGACAGCGCCTCCCGCGGGAGTTCCCCGCGGTGATCGGCGGCTCCGCTGAGCCAGTGCACCCGCGGGTCCCGGCGGAACCACGAGTCCTGGCGGCGCGCGAAGCGCTTGGTGGCCCGCACGGTCTCCGCGCGCGCCTCGTCCTCGGTGCACTCCCCCGCGAGCGCCGCGAGGACCTGCTGGTAGCCGAGGGCGCGGGCCGCCGTGCGTCCCTCGCGCAGCCCCCGCGCCTCCAGGTCGCGTACCTCGTCGACGAGACCGGCCTCCCACATCCGGTCCACGCGCGTGGCGATCCGCTCGTCGAGCTCGGGGCGGGCCACGTCGACGCCGATCTGGACGGTGTCGTAGACGGAGTCGGGGCCCGGGAGGTTGGCGGTGAAGGGCTTGCCGGTGATCTCGATCACCTCGAGGGCCCGGACGATGCGGCGGCCGTTGCTGGGCAGGATCGCGCGGGCCGCCTCCGGGTCGGCGTCGGCGAGTCGGGCGTGCAGGACGCCGGAGCCGCGCTCCTCCAGCTCGGCCTCCAGGCGGGCCCGGACGGCGGGGTCGGTGCCGGGGAACTCCAGGGCGTCGACGGCCCCCCGTACGTAGAGCCCGGAACCGCCGACGAGGACCGGGGTGCGGCCGGCGGCGAGGAGACGGTCGATCTCGGCGCGCGCGAGCCGCTGGTACTCGGCGACGCTGGCGGCCTCCGTCACGTCCCAGATGTCGAGGAGGTGGTGCGGGATGCCGCCGCGCTCCTCGGGCGTCAGCTTGGCGGTCCCGATGTCCATCCCCCGGTAGAGCTGCATCGAGTCGGCGTTGACGACCTCGCCGCCGAGCTGCTGGGCCAGGAATACACCCAGATCGGACTTTCCGGCTGCCGTGGGGCCGACGACGGCGATGACCCGCGGGGCGGGAGCTGCGCTTCTCACCGTCCCAGTCTCGCAAACCTCGGGACCGGCCCCCGAACGAGCTACGTGACGGGCCTCCCCCGGCTTCGTTGCCCGTTGCGAGGTTCCGACTGTCGATCAGCTCGGAGCCGCTCCCGTCCGAGTACGCTATGGAGTGGATATGGGCTTTTTTGCAATGTTTCGCCGTAAGAAGCAGGAGACCTCCCCGGAGGAGACCGGGACCGACGCCGGGGCGGACGTCGCCGCCGAGGCCCTGACGGCTCCGGCCGAGGACGAGGCGGACGGTGCCGGGGACGGCGCGGACCGTGCCGGGGACGTCGAGGTGGTCGTCGAGGCGGCCGTGGAGATCCCGAAGCAGCAGTCGGTCGAGGCCGCCGCCGACAACGAGGCGGGCGACGGCGCCCGCAGGTAGGCCCCCGGGGTCCTGGGGGCAGCACACGGAACGCACGACACGGAACACGGACCCCCGAGGTCCGCGGAGGGAAGGTGCCCCATGGGTCTCCTGGATTCGCTGAAGGCCAAGCTCGCCCCGGCCAAGGACAAGGTCGCCGACCTCGCGCAGCAGCACGGCGAGAAGATCGACCACGGCCTGGACAAGGCCGGAAAGTTCGTCGACGAGAAGACCAAGGGCAAGTACAGCGACAAGATCCAGTCCGGTACGGGCAAGGCGAAGGACGCCATCGACCGGATCGGTCACAAGGACGACGGCACGCCCGGGAGCGGTGGCGCCACGCCGCCGCCGGCCGCCTGACGACCGACGTCACCCGACAGTCCCTCCGCACGGCGGACGGCCGCGGAGCTTCGCGCTCCGCGGCCGTCCGCCGTTCGTCGTTCCTGTCTCTTACGACCAGGCAGCGACGAAGTACCCCACGCCGTACGGGGCGTCCTCGAAGAGCAGCCGGCCGTCGAGCCCCGCGCCCTCGGCGGCGCCCGCGAGGACCTGCCAGGGGGCGCGGCCCGCCGCCTTCAGCTCGGCCGCGAGCCCGGCGTCCAGCGCGAGCAGCGCGGTCGTGTCGGCCGTCCCCAGGGCGCGGGCCGCCTCCGCGTCGAAACCGGCGGCACGCTCGTCCAGGTAGCCGGGGGCCTTCACGGTCCGGCAGGCGCTGCCGTCGCCCATCACCAGGAGGGCGACGCGCTCGGCGGAACCCGCCAGCTCGCGGCCGATCCCCGCGCAGACGTCGGGCGTCGCCGCCGCGTCGACGGCCCGGCCCTCGATCGGCGCGTCGGCCCAGGCGGCTCGGGCGAGGAGCCAGGCGGCGACGGCGAGGGGCGTGGGGAGGGGGCGGCCGGCGGGGCGTGGCCCCTCCCCCAGCTGTACGGAGAGGTCGACGCCGAAACCGGCGAAGGAGCCCACCGAACCGGCCGGGTACACACCGCCCTCTTCGGCGGGCCCGACGACGTACAGCCGGTCCGGGCGGGAGGCGGCGAGCAGCCCGACGGCGTCCGCACAGGCCGCCCGCGCGGCGTCCAGCTCGGGTGCGGCACCGGTCGCGACCTCGGGGACGAGGAGCGGGGGGCTGGGGCAGACGGCTGCGGCGACAAGCATGATCCGCAGCCTACTGCGCCGGCGCGGCGCCCTCTCGTCGTGGGCGATCGTTCCGCTGGGGCGGGACGATCGCCCACACGGCAGCGGGCACGGGCCCGCACGAAGCGGGGCCCCGGGGCGTGCGGGTCAGTGGGTGCCGCAGGCCGGGGTGTCCATGGGCGGGAGCGGGGCCGGGGCGCCGATCTGCGGGAGGCCCAGCATGACGCCCGCCGGCTTCGGGGCGGCGGTCGTGCGCTTCTCCCACGCGTCGCCCGCCCGCGTCCGGCGGACGGCCGTGGTCGGGCCCTCGGCGAGGAGGTGGTGCGGCGCCGCGTACGTGATCTCGACGGTCACCACGTCGCCGGGACGGACGTCCTCGTCCGGCTTCGTGAAGTGGACGAGCCGGTTGTCGGGGGCGCGGCCGGAGAGCCGGTGGGTCTCGCCGTCCTTGCGGCCCTCGCCCTCCGCGACCATGACCTCCAGGGTGCGGCCGACCTGCTTCTTGTTCTCCTCCCAGGAGATCTCCTCCTGGAGGGCGACCAGGCGCTCGTAGCGCGCCTGCACGACCTCCTTCGGGATCTGGCCCTCCATGGTCGCCGCCGGGGTTCCGGGGCGCTTGGAGTACTGGAAGGTGAACGCGTTCGCGAAGCGGGCCTCGCGGACGGTGTGCATCGTCTGCTCGAAGTCCTCCTCGGTCTCGCCGGGGAAGCCCACGATGATGTCGGTGGAGATGGCCGCGTGCGGGATGGACGCGCGGACCTTCTCGAGGATGCCGAGGAAACGCTCCTGCCGGTACGAGCGGCGCATGGCCTTGAGGATCGAGTCCGAGCCGGACTGGAGCGGCATGTGCAGCTGCGGCATGACGTTCGGCGTCTCGGCCATGGCCGCGATGACGTCGTCCGTGAAGTCGCGGGGGTGCGGGGAGGTGAAGCGGACGCGCTCCAGGCCCTCGATCTGCCCGCAGGCGCGCAGCAGCTTGCTGAAGGCCTCGCGGTCGCCCAGGTCGGAGCCGTACGCGTTGACGTTCTGGCCGAGCAGGGTGATCTCGGAGACGCCCTCGGCGACGAGGGCCTCGATCTCGGCGAGGATGTCGCCGGGCCGGCGGTCCTCCTCCTTGCCGCGCAGGGCGGGCACGATACAGAACGTGCAGGTGTTGTTGCAGCCGACGGAGATCGACACCCAGGCGGCGTACGCGGACTCGCGGCGGGTCGGCAGCGTGGAGGGGAAGGCCTCCAGGGACTCGGCGATCTCGATCTGCGCCTCCTCCTGGACGCGGGCGCGCTCCAGGAGGACCGGCAGCTTGCCGATGTTGTGCGTGCCGAACACCACGTCGACCCAGGGGGCCTTCTTGACGATGGTGTCGCGGTCCTTCTGGGCGAGACAGCCGCCGACGGCGATCTGCATGCCGGGGCGCGTGGTCTTCATCGGGGCGAGGCGGCCGAGGTTGCCGTACAGCTTGTTGTCGGCGTTCTCGCGGACCGCGCAGGTGTTGAAGACGACGACGTCGGCGTCGCCGTCCGCGCCCTTGGGGGCCCGGACGTAACCCGCCTCTTCCAGCAGACCGGAGAGCCGCTCGGAGTCGTGGACGTTCATCTGGCACCCGTAGGTGCGGATCTCGTAGGTCTTGGTTCCTTGAACGTTCACTGCCGGGCTCCGGTCGCTGCTGAGGGTCATGGCTCAAGGGTAGGTGCTTCCGGAGGGGCGACGGCCCGGGTGCTGCCGCCCCCGTCCCCCGGCGCGGGTCGCGCGGCCGAAGGCTCCGGTGGCGGTGGCGCTCCGGACGTGACGGTCGCCGATCGCGAGGGGGCTCGGCATGCGCAAGCGGGGATCAGATCGGGCGACCGCGTTCCGGAGCAGTACTGTTCGGCGACGTCGTGATCGGGCGACGGCGCGGAGGGGCGGACGGCATGGTGAGCGTGGAAGAGCTGGAGGCCGTACTCCCGTCGATGACTCCGTGGCGCGTGCCCGGTGGGCGCGGCGTGGACTGGGTCGCCCTGGAGGCGGGCCTCGGGACGGCGCTGCCCTCGGACTTCCGTTCCCTGGCGGAGGCGTATCCGGTGCTGGTCGTCGACGGTTTCCTGACGGTGTCGGTTCCCCGGCCCGGCGCCGAGGCGCTGTGGGCGTCCGAGGCCGGGAACGACGAGGTCCTCCAGGATCTGTTCGAGATGGGCGACACCGGGGACTACCTCCCCTTCCCGCGGCCGGGCGGTCTGATCGCCTGGGCGTCGTCCGGTTCCGGGGACGCGTTCTACTGGAGGACGAGCCCGGCCGCCGACCCGGACGCGTGGCCGGTGGTCGTGCGCGGGGACAACGGCGACTGGTCGGAGTTCCCGGTCGGTGCCGTGGCGTTCCTGGCGGGCGTCTACGGGCGCACCGTCGAGGTGGGCGGCATGCCCGGGGATTTCCCCGGGCACGACCCGCGCGTGCTGGGCCTGAGCGACGACGTCAGGTGATCGGCTGCTGATCTGCGGGCGTCGCCTCAGCGCATGTCCGCCGGGCGGGCCCCGCCTTCGAAGGGGAAGCGGCGGCGGAAGTCGTCGGCGGCGTCCTCCAGGGTGCAGAAGGTGACGCCGGCGTGCCCCGACACGTACTCGATGAAGCGTTCCAGCATGAGGAGGACCTGCGGGCGGCCGCTCACGTCGGGGTGGAGGGTCACCGGGACGACCGCGTAGTCGAGCTCGCGGTACACCCAGTCGAACTGGTCGCGCCAGTCCTGCTCCAGGGCGCGGGGGCTGACGTAGCCGTGGCTGTTGTGGGCGTGCTTGTTGAACATCATGGGCGGCAGGTCGTCGACGTACCAGTTGCCGCAGAACTCCACGAGGTCGACCTCGTGGCCGTGGACCAGCGGCTTCATCCAGTCCTTGGCGTCCTTCGCGTAGTCGATCTTCGTCCAGCTGTCGCCGACGCGGGCGTAGAACGGGGTGAAGTCGCGGTAGTTCTGGCTGTGGTCGTAGGAGAAGCCGTACTTGTGGAGGAGGGCCGCCGTGTGCGGGGACATCTCCCACCAGGGCGCCACGTAGCCGCGCGGGCGGCGGCCGGTGTACTCCTCGATCAACTCGACGGAGCGGGCGAGGACGTCCTCCTCCTGCCGGGGGCTCATCGCGATCGGGTTCTCGTGCGAGTAGCCGTGCGCGCCGACCTCGTGGCCCGCCTCCACGACCATGCGGGTCTGCTCGGGGAAGGTCTCGATGGAGTGGCCGGGGATGAACCAGCTGGTCCGGATCCCGTACCGCTCGAAGAGCTTGAGCAGGCGCGGGGTGCCGATCTCGCCCGCGAAGACGCCCCGCTGGATGTCGTTCGGGGAGTCCTCGCCGCCGTAGCTGCCGAGCCAGCCGGCGACGGCGTCGACGTCGACGCCCAGGGCGATCTTGATGTCCTTCGTGGTCATGCGGCGTGGGCCTTTCCGTACGTGTCGAGCAGGTGGTGCACATCGGCGATCGCGGCGGCCATGGCGGCCCGGCCGGTGGCGCTCCACTCGCGCTCCGCGAGGCTGTGGGCGGAGATCCAGCCGGTCATGTCGGTGTCGCGGACGACCGGCGCGAGCAGTTGCGCGCGGACGCCGTAGACGTCGATCAGGGCCTGTGGCGGCCTCGGGTCGTCCCGGAAGTGGGGCTGGACGAGCGGGATCCGGTGCCGCTCCAGCCACTCGACGGTGTTGAGCCGGCGCTGGTCGAGGCCCGCGTCGCGACGGATGGAGCGGACGCCGGGGCCGAGTGCCTCGCCTGCGGTGAGGTCCACGTGCAGGCCGTGCCCGGGCAGGTCGAGCCGCAGGGTGGTGCGGTCGGCGCCGATGGCCGTGCGCAGCTCGGTGAGCACCCGCTGGAAGCCGGCGCGCAGGCTTCCGGAGCGCAGCAGGTCGCCGTGGCCGTCGAGGGCGGGGTGTGCGCCCGCCAGGTCGAGCGCCTTCCACAGCGTGGCGGTCACGCTGTCGAAGACCGGTATACCAAGTGTGGTCTCCAGTCCGGCGGCGGCACCCGCGCCGTACACGTTGGTGCACACGACCGCGACGGCGTGGGCGTCCGCGGCGGCCTGTTCGATCTGCCGGGCCACGTCGGTCTCGGGGATGCGGGCGAACGCCTCGTTGTCGGAGACCCCGAACGGCTCGGCGAGCGCGCAGTCCAGGCCCTCGGCGGCGTACGTGGTGACGATCCGCTCGGCGACGTCACTGGTGTAGGGGACGGCCAGGCCGAGCCGGGTCACGCCGTACGCGGCGCAGGCGTCGAGCAGCGCGAGCGTGGAGGTGGTGGCCGGGACGCCGGTCTCCGCGGTGATCGCGGCGGCCAGCTGCCGGTCGTGGTCGACGCCGAGCCAGGAGCCGGAGGTGCCGTTCCAGGCGATGACGTCGACGCGGGCGTCGGCGAGCTGCCGGGCGGCCGCGAGCATCGGTTCGGCGGCGAACTGGGCGTCGGAGCCGCCGTCGAGGGCGATCCGGGTGACGGGGACGCGCGCGAAGTGGGCGCTCGCGAGGTCCCGGGCCCCGTCGAGGAGGCGGTAGGTGACCGGCTCCAGACAGGTGTTGGAGGACGGGGTGAGCATGCCGATACGGATCATCGGACGGCGAGCCTCCTGCTGTAGTCGATGACGAGGGACGAGACGGTGAAGAGGACACCCGCGCCGACGAAGTAGAGCAGCGCCCAGGTGTACGAGCCGGTGCCGCCGACGATGTAGCCGACGGCGATGGGGGTGACGATTCCGGCGATGTTGCCGGCGAGGTTCATCGCGCCGCCGACGACGCCGGCGTTGGACCGGCCGGCCAGGGTGGAGGGCAGCGACCAGTAGAGGCCCGCCCAGCGCAGGAAGAACATGACGGCGGAGAGGAGGACGACGGCGGTCGTCGGGTCCGGTACGAGGACCACGCCGAGCAGTCCCGCGACGACGGCCGCGCCCGCGACGCCCATCATGGTGCGCATCACGGCGTTGGCGCCCGCCCCGGCGGCCTTGCGGCGGTCGGAGATCCAGCCGCCGGTGAGCTCGCCGACGAAGCCGGAGCCGAAGATGACCAGGGTCGACCAGCCGATGGTCTTGATGTCGAAGCCCTTGGTCTCGGAGAGGTAGAGCGGGCCCCAGGTGAGCAGGCCGTAGAAGACGCCGTTGAAGCCCATCCAGCCCAGGCACATCGCCCAGAACGAGCGGTGCCTGAGGTACGGGCGTAGGCCGGTGCGCTCGTCGGCCGGGCCGGCCGCGTCCTCGGCGGCGTGCGCGCTCTCGATGTACGAGGCCTCGGCGTCGTTCACGCCGGGGTGCTCGCGCGGGGTGTCGCGGACGTACCAGGCGGCGCACAGGCCGATGACGACGGTCAGCACGCCGGCGATGACGAAGCTGGTCCGCCAGCTGCCGGTCCAGGCGATGAGCGCGGAGATGAGGATGCCGCCGAGCGCGGCGCCGAGCGGGGCGCCGCCGTCGAGCAGCACCGCGCCCCGGCCGCGTTCCTTCGCGGGCAGCCACTGGGCGTTGAGCTTGCCGCCGGCGGGCATGACGGGGGCTTCGACGGCGCCGAGGAGGAGGCGGTAGCCGAGCAGGGATCCCGCGCCGGTGGCGGCGGCGGTCGCGGCCTGGGCCACGCCCCAGCCGATGCAGGCGCCGGAGACCATCCTGCGGGGGCCGAAGCGGTCGGCGAGCCAGCCGCCGGGGATCTGCATCAGCGCGTACGTCCAGAAGAAGGCGCTGAGGACGAAGCCGGTGGTCTCCTTGGAGAGGCCCAGGTCGTCGGTGATCAGGGGCAGGGCGACGGAGACGGAGCCGCGGTCGATGTAGTTGAGCGCGACGACGCCGAGGAGCAGGACGAACATCTTCCAGCGGACCCGGCTGGGACGGCCGCCGGCGGGGGCGGGGGCGGTCGCGGCGGGGACGGTCTTGCCGAGCGGTGTGGTACTCACGGACAAACCCTCGATTCACAGATCGCACAGGGTGAGACGTCGAGCGCGGCGGGGCCCCGAGCCGCGTTTCGGTATACCAAAGCAGTGAGCCGAGAGGCCGTCAAGCGTTTGGTATACCGTGACCGCATCGATACGGGGAGGGCACATGACCGAGACCGAGGGCGCCGCGACCATCTCCAGCGGCGGCGGCTGGCTCCGCGACCAGGTCTGCGAGGGGCTGCGGGACCGCATCATCGACGGACGGCTGCGGCCGGGGGACCGGCTCGTCGAGCGCGACGTGGCCGAGGAGTTCGGGGTCTCCCGCGTCCCGGTGCGCGAGGCCATCCGCATCCTGCTCGGCGAGGGCTTCCTGCAGGCCCTCTCACCGCGCCGGATCGTCGTCCGCGAACTCTCCGGGCAGGACGTGGAGAACCTCTTCGACCTGCGCGAGGCCCTGGAGGTGCTGGCCGCCCGCAGGGCCGCCGAACGCCGCACGGAGGCCCAACTCGAAGAGCTCCGCGCCCTGTTGGAGGAAGCGCGCAAGGTGACGCTGTCCGGGCGTCCGGAGCGCGTCTCCCGCGCCAACGCCGCCTTCCACCACCACATCGTGGAACTCGCGGGCAACGACATGCTCGCCACCACCCTGGAGTCCCTGGAGGGACGCCTCCGCTGGCTCTTCCAGCAGATCGACGACCCCGGCTCCCTCTGGGCGGAGCACCGCATGCTGTACGAGGCGATCGCCGCGGGCGACGCCGACGCGGCGGCCGACTGCTCCCTCCGCCACATCCGCCACTACCGCGAGGTGGCGCTGGGGCTGCTCTTCGACGGGACGTGAGCGCGGGGCGGAGCGGGACACCCCCGCCCCTCGGGCCGCCGGGCGGCACGTGGACTCCGCGCCCCGCACCCTGCGCCCCGCACCCACGGTTCGCACATCATGATGTTCATTCGCACATCTGCGTGGTAGAAAAGTGCCATGGGTGTCGCCAATCGTCTGGACCTGACCCTGCGGCTGGTGCAGGGCTCCGACCGGGTCTCCGTGTCGGAGCTCTCCCTTCGCCTGGGTGTCTCGGAGATGACCGTGCGCAGGGACCTCGACGCGCTGGAGCGTCAGGGTCTGGTGCGCAGGGTGCACGGTGGCGCCGTCGCCACGCGCGTGCGTGCGGAGCAGGCCGGGTTCACCGCACGGGAGCCCTGGCAGGCCGCGACCAAGGACCGGCTCGGCGCGGCCGTGGCCGCGCTCGTGGAGCCCGGTTCGCGCGTGCTCCTCGACGCGGGGACCACGACCGTGCACGTCGCCGAGCATCTGGCCGGGCGCGGCCCGCTGACGGTGGCCGTGCTGAGCCTCCAGGCGGCGGCAGTCCTGGCCGACCGGCCCGGGATCGACCTCCTCGTCGTGGGCGGCCGCTCGCGTCCCGGCGAGCGCTCCCTCGTCGGACCGCTCGCGCTGCGCACCCTCGGAGACCTGGCCTTCGACTGCTTCGTGATGTCCATCGGCGGTGTGCACGCCGGGCACGGATGGTCGGAGTTCTCCCTCGACGACGCGGCCGTCAAGCAGTCCGGACTCGCCCGGGCCGCCCGTACGGTCGCCGTCGCGGACGCGACCAAGCTGGGCGTGCGCGCGTTCAGCCGGGTCGCCCCCCTCGACGCGGTGCACCAGTTCGTCACCGACCGGGCCGCCGAGGACGCCGCCACGCACCCCCGTGGCCCCGAGACCCTGGACGCCCTGCGCGACGCGGGCGTCGAGACGGTGCTCGCCTGAACCCTGGCGCCTCGCGCCCGCGCCTACACCTACGCCCCCACCCGTACCCCTGCTCAAGGAGTGATGCGGTCGTGACCCCTGAACCCCGCCCCCTGATGATCCTCGTCGCCGGGCCCTACCGGTCCGGCACCGGCGACGACCCCCACAGGCTCGCCGCCAACGTGCGGGCGATGAACGAGGCGGCGCTCGTGCTCTTCCGTGCCGGGCACCTGCCCGTCACGGGCGAAGCCCTCGCCCTCCCGCTCGTGGAGACCGCCGGCAGCGCCGGTCCCGGCGACCCCCTCTTCGACGAGATCTTCCACCCCGTGGCCGAGCGGCTGCTGTCCCGCTGCGACGCGGTGCTGCGGATCGGCGGCCCCTCCGAGGGCGCGGACCGGATGGTCGCCAGGGCCCTCGGACAGGGCGCGGCCGTGTACACGGACATCGCCGCCGTCCCGGCCGCCCGATGACGGCCGGCATCGACACCCCCGACCGCCGCGGCCGCACCGGCCTCGACCGGCACGGCCGCGACCTGACCGGCAACCCGGGGGTGCGGATCCATGACGTCGAGGTGCTGTCCTGCGACTGGTACGTCCTGCGGAAGACCACCTTCGACTACCGGCACGGTGACGGGCACTGGAGCCGTGAGCAGCGCGAGACCTACGACCGCGGGGACGGGGCGACCGTCCTGCTCCACAACACCGACCGCCGCACCGTGCTGCTGGTCCGCCAGTTCCGCCTTCCCGCCTACGTCAACGGGCACCCCGACGGCATGCTGCTCGAAACCGCCGCCGGGCTCCTGGACGGCGAGAGCCCGGAGGAGGCGATCCGCCGCGAGGCCGAGGAGGAGACCGGGTACTCCATCGGTGTCCCCGAGCGGGTCTTCGAGGTCTACATGAGCCCCGGCTCGGTCACCGAGCGGCTGCACTTCTTCGCCGCCCCCTACGACCCGGCCCGCTCCCCCGGCAGCGCACACGGCGTCGCCGCCGAGGGCGAGGACATCACCACCGTGGAACTCCCCTTCGCGGAGGCGCTCGCCATGGTTCGCGACGGCAGGATCGCCGATGCGAAGACCGTGATGCTGCTCCAGTGGGCGGCCCTCGACGGCCCGTTCCGGCCGGGCGCCTGACCCTCGACGGCCCCGCCCCCTGCGGTTTTCCGCAGGGGGGCCGGGTGGGAAGCCTCGTACCGGCGGTGAGCAGGGATTTCTAGCGTGAGGGCATGCCGGGGCGCGGGCCTCGGGAAGTCGCTCGTCGTCCTGGAGACCCACCATGCCCCTCAGCGCGCTCGTCCCTCATCCGCCCCTCCCCCTGGCCCTGGCCGGGGAGCCCGCCGGCGGATTCGCCGGGTGGGCCGCCGGGCTCGTCGACACGATGGGCGGGCCCGGCGCGGGGCTCGCCATCGCGCTGGAGAACCTCTTCCCGCCGCTGCCCAGCGAGGTGATCCTGCCGCTGACCGGCTTCGCCGCCGGGCAGGGGGTGATCAGCCTGGTCTCGGCACTGTTCTGGACGACGCTGGGCTCGGTGACCGGGGCGGTCGCCCTCTACTGGATCGGCGCGCTCTTCGGGCGGCGGCGGATGCACGCGCTCTGGGCCCGGCTGCCGCTGGTGAAGGTCTCCGATCTGGAGCGCACCGAGCGGTGGTTCGCCCGGCACGGCACCAAGGCGGTGTTCCTGGGCCGGATGGTGCCGATCTTCCGCAGTCTCATCTCCGTCCCGGCGGGCGTCGAGCGGATGCCGCTGCCCGTCTTCCTCGCGCTGACGACCCTGGGCAGCCTGGTCTGGAACAGCGTGCTGGTGATGGCCGGCTACTGGCTCGGGGACCGCTGGGACCTCGTCGAGGGGTACGTGGGCGTGCTGTCCAAGGCCGTGCTCGTGCTGGTCCTCGTGGCTCTGGCCGCGTTCCTCGCCGTACGGCTCCGGGGGCGCGGGCGTACCAAGCACCGCCGTACCTCGTGAGCGGGGCACGGACCCCCGTACTAGGCTCCGGGACCGTGCGAGGGGGCGAAGGGGACGGTACGGGGGCCAGGTCCGCGGGCATGCGGCTCGTCGGCGTGGTGCTCGGCTGCCTGAGCGCCCTCCCCGGCGCGGTCTTCCTGCTCGTCGCCGGAGCCGCCCTCGGACCCTGGCCCCGCGCGCGGCCGCTCCTGATGGCCGGGGCCCGGCGGCTCGCCGCCCTGGAGCGGAGGCGCCGCGCGGTCTTCTTCGGCGACCGGTTCCCCGGTGCGTACGAGGTCCCCGACCGGCGGATCCTCCGCTACCTCGCCGCCCGCGTGGGGGCCGGTCTGGTGACCGGGATCGTTCTCGGGCTCCTCGTCTTCGGCGAGGTCCTGGCCGTCCTGCTCGTCCGGGGCCTGGTCCGGGGCTCGCTCGGCTGGCCCGAACTCCCCGGTCAGCTGCTGCTCGGCGGCGTCCTGCTCTACCTCGACGTCCAGGGCCTGTACGCGCTGGCCGCGCTCGACGCCCGCCTCGCGCGCGCGTGCTTCGGCCCCTCCGAGGAGGAGCTGCTGCGGCGCCGCATCGACGAACTCGCCCTCAGCCGGGCCGCCGTCGTCCAGGCCGTCGACACCGAGCGCCGGCGCATCGAGCGGGACCTCCACGACGGCGTCCAGCAGCGGCTCGTGGCCCTGGCGATGCTGCTCGGCCGGGCGCGCCGGGGCCGGGAGCGCGACCCGGAGCAGGCGGACGCCCTGCTGTGGCAGGCGCACCGGGAGGCCCAGGACGTCCTGGCCGAACTGCGGGACGTGGCCTGGCGGGTGTATCCGGCGGCCCTCGACAGCCTGGGCCTCGAAGAGGCGCTCGGCGGGGTGGCCGAGCGCTGCGCGATCCCGTTGCGCGTCCGCTTCGACGCGGGCGACGCGCCGCTCCCCCGGCCGGTGGAGTCCGCCGCGTACTTCGTGGTGTCGGAGGCCGTCACCAACGCCGCCAAGCATTCCTCCGCCTCCACCGTCTCCGTGGCCGTGACGCGGACCGGCCCGCTGCTCACCGTGCGGGTCGAGGACGACGGCCGGGGCGGCGCGGACCCGGCGGGCAGCGGTCTCACCGGCCTGCGCAGCCGGGTCGCCGCGCTCGACGGGACCCTGCATGTCGACAGCCCCCTCGGGGGACCCACCACTCTTGTCGCGGAGCTGCCGTGCGCGTGATCCTGGCCGAGGACTCGACCCTGCTGCGGGAGGGCCTGGTACGGCTGCTCGTCGAGGAGGGCCATGAGGTGCTCGCGGCCCTCGGCGACGCGGAGACGCTCGTCGCCGAGGTGGAGGCGCGGCGCCCGGACGTCGTCGTCGCCGACATCCGGATGCCGCCCACCCATACGGACGAGGGGCTGCGGGCCGCCGTGGAGATCCGCGAGCGGCTGCCGGAGACGGGGGTCCTGGTGCTCTCCCAGTACGTCGAACGCAGCTACGCGGCCCGGCTCCTCGCGGCCGGCGCCGAACGCGTCGGCTACCTCCTCAAGGACCGGGTGGCCCAGGTCGAGGAGTTCCTCGACGCGCTGGACCGGATCCACGCGGGCGGGGCGGCGATCGACCCGCAGGTCGTGCACCAGCTGGTCGTCCGCAGCACCCACGCCGATCCGCTGGCCCGGCTCACCCCGCGCGAGCGGGAGGTCCTGGAGGTACTGGCCCAGGGCTACACGAACGCGGCCATCGCCCGGCAGCTGCACCTCTCGCTGAGCGCGGTGGAGAAGTACCTCAACGCCGTCTTCGACAAGCTGGAGCTCCACCGGACCGACGGCTACAGCCGGCGGATCCTGGCCGTGCTGCGCTACCTGGAGGCCTGAGCCCACTCGCTCAGCACCTCGTCGGTGTGCTCGCCCGGGAGCGGGGCGCGGCCCGGAGCGTCCGCCGGGGTGCGGTCGAAGCGGGAGGCGGGGGCCGGCTGGAGGGCGCCGCCGACCTCCACGAAGGAGCCGCGCGCCGCCAGTTGGTGGTGCTCGGCCGCCTCGGTGGCGGTCAGCACCGGGGCCACTCCGGCGTCCACGGCGTCGAAGAGCTTCACCCAGTGCTCGCGGTCCCGGGTCGCGAAACGGGCCGCGATCAGGGCGCGCAGCTCGGGCCAGGCGGCCGGATCGGCGCGGTCGGGGAGGCTGCCGTCGTCCGTCAGGCCCAGCTGCTCCAGGAGGTTCCGGTAGAGCCGGGGTTCGATGGCGGCGACGGCGAGGTGCCGGCCGTCGGCGGCCGCGTAGAGGGAGTAGTGCGGGGCGTCGGTGACGGTGTGGTTGCCGGGGACCGCGCGCCACTGGTGGATCAGGGTGGCGATCAGGGCGGCGCCGTCGGCGAGGGCGGTGTCCACGACCTGGCCCCGGCCCGAGCGCTCCCGCTCGTGGAGGGCGGCGAGCAGCCCGTGCACATGGGCGTTGGCGCCGCCGGCGAAGCTGGAGAGGTACGCGGTGGGCGGCGGCACCGGCGCCCCGCTCTCCGGGTCGGTGTCCAGGGCGCCGGTCAGGGCGAGCACCGCGAGGTCGTGGGCGGCGCGCCCGGCCCACTCGCCCTCGCCGCCCCAGCCGCTGAGCCGCCCGTACACCAGGCGGGGGTTGCGGGCGAGGGCCGCCTCGGGGCCGATGCCGAGGCGGTCGGCGACGCCGGGGCGGAAGCCCTCGACGAGGAGGTCGGCGTGCTCGGCGAGGAGGAGCGCCTGCTCGATCCCCTCGGGGCTCTTCAGGTCGAGGGCGACCGAACGGCGGCCCCGGGACAGCGGGTTCTCCGCCGGGCGCTCCGCGTCGGGCGCGGGCGGGCCGGCGGGCGCCCTGTCCACCCGTACGACGTCGGCGCCGAGACCGGACAGGACGGTGCCGACGAACGCGGTGGGCGCCGAACCCGCGAATTCCAGTACGCGCACTCCGCTCAGCGGTCCTGCCATGGCCAACTCCCTTGAATTCATGGGCTTGTGATGTCTCCACGCTATTGCGCGCCCTTATGGAAAGGACTGCGGAGATCCGTAGCGCCGGGAATTCCGCAGCGCCCGAGACTGAGGCGATTCCCTTTTCTCCGCTTGCGAAAGGAATGCCGCATGACCGTCGTCTACACCGCCGAGGTCACCTCCACCGGAGACGGGCGCAACGGCGCCGTGCACTCCTCCGACGGGCTCCTCGACCTGCCGCTGTCGAGCCCCAAGGCCGTCGGCGGCTCCGGCACCGCGACCAACCCCGAGCAGCTCTTCGCCGCCGGCTACGCCGCCTGCTTCCACAGCGCGCTGCGGGTCTCCGCGCGCGAGTCCAGGACCGCGCTCGCGGACGACACCGTCACCGCCGAGGTGGCGCTGCACAAGGAGGAGGGCGGCTTCCACCTGTCGGTGGTCCTCACCGTCGGCCTGCCCGGCCTCGACGCCGCCGAGGCGCGGCGGCTCGCGGACGCCGCCCACGGGCGCTGCCCGTACTCGAAGGCGATACGGGGGAACGTCGAGGTGCGGATCGATCTCGCCGGGTAGATCCCGCCGAGTAGGTCTCCTGGCAGGCGGAAGAGCCCCCGTGGTCCACGGGGGCTCTTCACGTACGACTCCTGTACGACTCCTGTGCGTCGGGTCCTCAGCGTTTCGCCGACGCCGCTGCCGCCGCCGCTGCCGGCAGCGCCTCGACCACCCGGCTCACGGCCCGGTCGTCGTGCGAGGCGGAGATGAACCAGGCCTCGAAGGGCGAGGGCGGCAGATAGACGCCCTGCCGCAGCAGCTCGTGGAAGAACGGCGTGTAGCGGTACGACTCGGTGGCGCGGACCCCGTCGAAGTCCACCACCTCGTCCTCCCCGAAGAAGACGGAGAACATGGTGCCGGAGTACTGCAGCCGGTGCGCCACGCCCTCCTTGGCGAGGGCGGCGGAGACCTCGGCGCCGATGGTGGCCGAGACCTGGTCGAGCCGCTCGTACACCTCGGGGGTGCTGTGCCGCAGGGTGGCGAGGCCCGCGGCGGTGGCGACCGGGTTCCCGGAGAGGGTGCCCGCCTGGTAGACGGGTCCCGCCGGGGCGAGGTGGGCCATGACGTCCGCGCGTCCGCCGAAGGCCGCCGCCGGGAAGCCGCCGCCCATGACCTTGCCGAAGGTCAGCAGGTCGGGGGCGACGCCGTCGCGGCCGTACCAGCCGGAGCGGCTGGCCCGGAAGCCGGTCATGACCTCGTCGGAGATGAACAGCGCGCCGTGGCGGGCGGTGATCTCCTTGAGACCGCCGTTGAAGCCGGGCAGCGGGGGGACGGCGCCCATGTTGCCGGGGGCCGCCTCGGTGATGACGGCGGCGATCTCGTCGCCGATCTCGGCGAAGGCCTTCTCGACGGCCGCCAGGTCGTTGTACGGCAGGACGATCGTGTCGCTCGCCTGGGCGCCGGTGACCCCCGGGGTGTCGGGCAGCGCGAAGGTCGCGAGGCCCGAGCCGGCGGAGGCGAGGAGGGCGTCCACGTGGCCGTGGTAGCAGCCGGCGAACTTCACGATCTTGCTCCGGCCCGTGAAGCCGCGGGCGAGGCGGATCGCCGACATCGTGGCCTCGGTGCCGGAGCTGACCAGGCGCACCTGCTCGACCGGGGCGACCCGGTCGACGATCTCCTCGGCGAGTTCGACCTCTCCGGTGGACGGGGCGCCGAAGGAGGTGCCCCGCTCCAGGGCCCGGGTGACGGCCTCGACGACGGCCGGGTGGCGGTGGCCGAGGATCATCGGGCCCCAGGAGCAGATGAGGTCGACGTACTCGTTGCCGTCGCTGTCGGTGAGGTACGGGCCTTCGGCGGAGGCGATGAAGCGGGGGGTGCCGCCGACGGCGCCGAAGGCGCGGACCGGCGAGTTGACGCCGCCGGGGGTGACCTCGCGGGCGCGCTCGAAGAGGGCCTTGCTGTTCTCCGTACCGCTCATCGGGCCGTCTCCTCGGAGGTGTCGAAGCTCAGCGCCGCGTCCAGGACGACCGCGCCCTTCGTGAGCACCCGCACCGGGTTGAGGTCGAGGGCGAAACCGGCGGGCCAGTCCTGGACCAGGTCGCCGACCTCGTGGAGGAGCGCGGCGGCCGCTTCGACGTCTGCGGCGGCCCGGCCCCGGGTGCCGGCGAGCACCTTCGCGCCGCGCAGCCCGGCGAGGAGCTCGGCGCCCTCGCCCGGGGCCAGCGGCAGGAGCCGGTGGCCGACGTCGTCGAGGACCTCGGTGAAGATCCCGCCGAGACCGGCGGTGAGCACCGGGCCCAGGTCGGTGGTGTGGACGCCGACGATCAACTCGACGCCGTCCTCGACGAGTTCCTCGACGAGGACCTGGCCGCCGAGCGCGGCGAGCCGGCCGTACGCCTCGGGAGCGGTGTCCGCGGTGACGCCGATCTCGACGCCTCCGGCCTCCGTCTTGTGGAGCAGTCCGGGCACCACGGCCTTCAGCACCGCCGTACCGCCGACCTCGGTCACGGCCCGTGCCGCGTCCTCGGCGTCCGCCGCGATCCGGCCCTTCGGCACGGGGATCCCCGCGTCGGCGAGGAGCCGCTTCAGCTCGGGCTCGGTCGCTTCGGCACCGGGTCCCGCGACCGTCCCGGGGCGCGGGGCGTCCGGGAGCGTACGGGGGCGGCTGACCTCCCAGAGGGCGGCGGCGGCGCGCAGGGCGCGGGCCGGGGTCGGGTACTCGGGGAGGCCGGCCTCGCGCAGGTCGCGGGGGGCGTCGGGGGCGAGGAAGTCGGCTCCGGTGCGGGCGACGAGGATCGGCTTTCCGCCCTTCACGGCGGCGCGGGAGAGGGCGTTGACGGCCTTCTCGACGTCGGGTCCGGCCATCACGCAGAAGGCGGCGACGATGATGTCGACGGTCTCGTCGGCGATCAGGACGTCGAGGGAGCGGTCGAACAGGGACGGGTCGCTGAGGACGGTGGCCGTGATGTCGACCGGGTTGTCGATGGCCCCGAACGCGGGGACGATCTCGGCGAGCGCCTCCTTGCTCCGCGGCTCCAGGGCGCTGAGCTCCAGGCCGTGGGCCTCGACGGCGTCGGCGGCGAGGATGCCGGAGCCGCCGGAGGTGGTGACGACGGCGACGCGGTTGCCGGCGGGGCGCCGCTCGGACTCGAAGACCCGGGCGACGTCGAGGAGTTCGTCGATGTCCTCGACGCGGACGATGCCGAGACCGCGCAGGGCGGCGTCCAGGACCCGGTCGTCGGTGGCGAGGGCGCCGGTGTGCGAGGCGGCGGCGCGGCCGCCCGCCTCCGTACGGCCGGACTTGAGGAGGGCGACGGGCTTGCCGGAGCCGGCCAGTTCGCGGAGGGTCCCGATGTCGGGGGTGTCCTCCAGGTAGCCGAGGAGGCCGGTGACCTCGGGGACGGCGGACAGTTCGCGGAGGACTTCGAGGGCGGTGACGTCGGCGTCGTTGCCGGTGCTGACGACCCAGCCGGGACGCAGGCCCCGCTCCAGGGCGAGGCTGGCGGCGCCGAAGCCGAGGGCGCCGCTCTGGCTGACGAAGGCGAGGGTGCCGGGCTCGAAGGGCACGGACTCGGCGCCGAAGAGCGGGCTGAAGGTGGCGAGGACCCGGTTCTCGTAGCCGACGGCGCCGATGCAGTTGGGGCCGATGATCCGCAGGCCGCCCGCGCGGGCCTTGGCGACGACCTCCGCCTGGAGGCGGGCGCCCTCCTCGCCGGTCTCGGCGAAGCCGGAGGAGGCGATGACGGCGAGCTTGACGCCGGCGGCCACGCAGTCGTCGACGGCGCCGGGGACCCGCTCGGCGGAGACCATGATCAGGGCCAGGTCGACGGGGCCGGGGGCGTCCTTGACGCTGGGGTAGGCGGGGACGCCGAGGATCTCCGGGGAGCGCGGGTTGACCGGCAGGATGCGGCCCTTGTAGCCGTACCGGAGGAGGTAGTCGAGCGGCTTGCGGCCCAAAGCGCCGGGGCGCTCGCTGGCCCCGATGACGGCGATGGATTCGGCTTCCCAGAGGGCCGAGATGTCACTCATGCGATGGCCTCGATCTTCTTCTCGTTCGTGGTGTCGGTGTCGCTGCCGTCGGTGGACTCCGCGGCGGCGAACAGGCGGGTGAAGGCGGCGATGTGCCGGGCGCCGTCCGGGTCGGCCGCCAGCTCGCGCACCAGGACCGTGGGCTGGTGCAGCGCCTTGTCGACGATCCGGCGCACGCTGCGGCCGATCTCCTGCCGCGCGGCGCCGTCGAGTCCTTCGAGGCGGCGGGCGAGCCGGTCGAGTTCGGCCTCGGCGGCCTCGGCGGCGGCGGTGCGCAGGGCGGTGAGGACGGGCTTGGCGCCGGCGAGCCGGAGGCCCGTGCGGAACTGCTCGACCTCGGCGTCGATCAGCTCGTGGGCGGCCTGGACGCTGGCGGCGGAGATCTCGTCCTCCTGGCCCTCCTCCGCGATCCGCCGCAGGTCGACGAAGGTGACGCCGGGAAGTTCCGCCGCCGTGGGGGCGATGTTGTGCGGCAGTGACAGGTCGAGCAGGAACAGCTCGCGGCCGTCCCGGGCGGCGAGCGCCTCCTCGACGTCCCGGGCGGTGACGAGGTGTCCGGTGGCGGCGGTGGCGCCGACGACGACGTCGACCTCGGTGAGCAGCCGGGGCAGGTCGGCCAGGTCGTAGCCCGCTCCCCCGGTGGTCTCGGCGAGCCGCTGGGCCTTCTCCGGGGTGCGGTTGGCGACGTGGACCCGGTCGAGGCCGGAGCGGCGCAGGGCGGCGACGACGACTCCGGCGAACGCTCCGGCGCCGATGACGAGGGCGGTCTTGCCGTGCAGGGAGCCGACGCGGCGCTCGAAGAAGCCGAGCCCGGCGGTGGCGAGCGAGCGGCCGGCCTCGTTGAGCCCGGTCTCGTTGCGGGCCCGCTTGCCGACCCTGAGGGCGGTCTGGACGGCTTTGGCGAGGACGCGGCCGGTCCGGTCGAGCCGCTGGGACCGTTCGAGGCCCAGTTTCACCTGGCCGAGGATCTGGTCCTCGCCGACCACGACCGATTCGAGTCCGGAGGCGACGGCGAAGAGGTGGCGTACGGCTCCGTCGGAGTGGTGGCTGTAGAGGTGCGGGGCGAGCTCCTCGTGGTCGACGCCGGTGTGCTGGGCGAACAGCTCGCCGAGGCCGTCGAGTTCGCCCGGGTCGGAGGTGCCGCCCCGGGTCTCGGCGTAGATCTCCAGGCGGTTGCAGGTGGAGACGACGACGGCGGCGTCGATGCCGTCGACGGAGGTCACGTCGGAGACGAGGTCCTCGGCGGGCCGGTCGGTGCCGGCGAGTCTCTCCAGGAGGTCGAGCGGGGCGCTGGCGTGGCTGATGCCGAGGACCAGCATGGTGGCGGACGAGGTCACCGGGTCACCGGTCCAGGCTCTGGGCGAACTCGGAGGCCCAGTAGGTGATGATCTGGGTGGCGCCGGCGCGGTGGATGGAGGCGAGGCTCTCCCGGACGACCTGGTCGCGGTCGATCCAGCCCTTGGCGGCGGCCGCCTCGACCATGGAGTACTCGCCGGAGACCTGGTAGGCGGAGACGGGGACCTGCACGTGGTCGGCGATGAGCCGGACGATGTCGAGGTAGGCGAGGGCGGGCTTGACCATCACCAGGTCGGCTCCTTCGGCGACGTCGAGCGAGACCTCCAGGAGCGATTCGCGGATGTTGCCGGGGTACTGCTGGTAGCCCTTGCGGTCGCCGCGCAGGGTGGACTCGACGGCGTCGCGGAAGGGGCCGTAGAAGTGCGAGGCGTACTTGGCGGAGTAGCCGAGGATGGCGACGGACTGGTGTCCCGCCTGGTCGAGGGCTTCGCGGATGCGGCGGACCTGGCCGTCCATCATGCCGCTGGGGGCGACGATCTGGGCGCCGGCGTCGGCCTGGACGACGGCGGCCCGGGCGTACAGCTCGATGCTGGCGTCGTTGTCGACGTCGCCGGCGGCGTCGAGGACGCCGGTGTGGCCGTGGTCGGTGTACTCGTCGAGGTTGATGTCGCCGATGACCACGGTGGAGTCGCCGACCTCGGCGACGACGTCGCGCAGGGCGACCTGGAGGATGCCGTCCGGGTCGACGGCGCCGGTGCCGGTGGGGTCCTTGTGCTCGGGGATGCCGAAGAGGATGAGTCCGCCGACCCCGTTGGCGACGGCCTCGGCGGCCGCCTTGCGGAGGGTGTCGCGGGTGTGCTGGAAGACGCCCGGCATGGAGGGGATCTCACGCGCTTCGGTGAGGCCCTCGCGGAGGAAGAGGGGCTGGACGAGGTTGGCGGGGCCGACGCGGGTCTCGGCGGCGAAGCGGCGCAGCGCGGGGGTGCGGCGGAGCCGGCGCGGGCGGTAGTAGGGGGCGGCGGGGTCGGTGGCCGCGGTGTTGCGGCCGTAGGCGTCGTACGTCATGGGCGTGACTCCTTCGAGGGCGTGGGGGCGTGCGGGCTCGCGTACAGGGGGTCGGACACGGCATCTCCTAGAGGGCCGAGCCGAGGAAGACCTGCTCCAGGTGCTTGGAGACGGGCTCGTCGGGGCGGCTGAACCAGTAGCCGTGCTCGCTGCGC
Organism: Streptomyces nymphaeiformis; assembly: GCF_014203895.1. Classification (GTDB taxonomy): domain Bacteria; phylum Actinomycetota; class Actinomycetes; order Streptomycetales; family Streptomycetaceae; genus Streptomyces; species Streptomyces nymphaeiformis. The sequence goes on from NZ_JACHJY010000009.1 coordinate 480,156, forward strand.
TGGAAGAGCTTCAGCTCGCCGAGCTGGACGAGGGTCTCCGCGAGCTTCACGGCGAGTCCGGCGGGGTCGATCACGGGCAGGCCGTGGAGTTCGTGGATGCCGAGGTGCCAGAGGATCTCGTTGGGGATGCCCTCGGCGGGGATGATGACCTCGGCTCCGGCCCGGGCGGCGCGCTCGGCGGCCGCCGAGTACACCTCGACGAACTCGTCGAAGTCGCCTTCCAGGGAGCGGTGCACGGAGTCCCAGCCGCCGGGCACGACCTCGTACGAACTGAGCGAGGACTCCAGGCGGTACTGGCGGATGTTGGCCCTGATGGGCTCCTCCAGGGGCGGCATGAAGCCGAGGACGCCGAAGCGCTGGCCGGTGAGCGCCGAGAGGAAGAAGGCCGTCTCGCCGTATCCGAGGGTGGGGATGGAGGCGAGGTGGCGGGCGTCGCGCAGGCCGGGGTCCTGGCCGGCGGCGATCACCCAGGCGTCGTAGCCCTCCCGCTCCGCGACGAGCGCGGACTCGGAGAAGTGCCGGCTGAACAGCACCTGGGCGGAGTGGTGGCCGACGAGCCCGAAGGGGGTGCGGTCGGGGTACGTGTCGGCCGGCAGGGTCTTGATGTCGACGGTGGTGCCGGGTGCGGCGATCGCGTCGAGGTGCTCGCGGTACCACTGGTCGAGCAGCGGCAGACGTCCCTCAACGGTGTGCTTGTGAAACCAGATCCGCATGTGTCTCGCCTTTCCGGGGTCGTGGTGCGACGTCGAGAAGTGAGGCCTTGAGCAGGTAGTCGGTGGCCGCGCGGGGATCGGCGGCGGTGCGCCGCAGGTCGGCGATCCGGGCGCGGAGTTCGGCGGGGCTGTCCAGCCCGGCGGTGCGGGCCTCGCTGCGGGGGAGGACCGCCGTCTCGACGATGGAGCGGCGGTGTGCGAGCGCCGCGTCGAGCGGGGTCTCGTCGCCGGTGCCGTCGGTCAGCACGGCGGCGAGGGCCCGGCCGGTCTCCACGGCGTCGTGCAGGCCGCAGTTCATGTTCAGGCCGCCGGCGGTGGAGGTGAGGTGGGCCGCGTCCCCGGCGAACAGGATCCGGCCGTCCCTGTAGCGGGGCAGCAGGAACCGCGCGAGCCGGTAGGTGTGCGCGTCCGTGACGCGCACGGCCCGTCCGGCGCCGCCCGGCAGGGCCCGGTCGACCCGGGCGCGCACGGCGTCCGGCGCGAGCACCTCGTCGCGGGGCGTCCCGCGCGGGATCCGGAAGATGAGCCGCCAGTGGTCGGGCATCCCGAGCGCGCTGACCGAGCCCCGCGGGTCGCGGACGTACGTCAGCGCGGCGAGCCCGGGGACCAGCGCGTCGAGCGGGGCGTCGGTGACCACGCGGAGCGCGTAGTCCGGGTACTCCTGTGCCGTGCCGGGCAGTCCGGCGAGCTCGCGGAGCCGGCTGCGGCTGCCGTCGGCGGCCAGGACGTACGGGTGGTGGGTGTGGGTGGGTCGTCCCGCCGCGTCCTCGGTCCGCAGCCGCACCCCGGCGCCGGTCTGCTCGGCGCCGGTGACGGTGGCCCCGAACCGCACGTCGGCGATCCCGGTCGTGGTCAGCGCGTCGAGCAGGAGCGGGGTGAGCCGGGCCTGTTCGACGTGGAGCCGGTACGGGTGGCGGGTGTGCCCGGCGAGCAGGGCGTAGTCCAGCTCGGCGTGCACGGCGCCGTCCAGGTCGCGCCACTGGACGCGGTCGACGGTGCGGCCCTGGCGGCGCAGGGCGGCCGCCACGCCGAGTTCGTCGAGGAGGTCGAGGGTCGCGGGGTGGAAGGTGGAGGCACGGGACTCGGTGGCCAGCTCGCTCCTGGACTCCAGGACGGTCACCGGGACTCCGGCCCGGGCGAGGACGAGCGCGGCGGTCAGACCCACGGGACCGGCGCCGACGACGGCGACGGGGGCGTGGGACGCAGGTCCGTGGGCCGCTGAGGAGCCGCTCACGACACGGTCGCGGCCGCTGACCGCTCGGCCAGCCGGCGCAGCAGCGGGTGGGCGTCGGGGCCGTCCGCCGGGAGGCCGAGGGCGTCGCGGGCCCACCAGGCGCTCGCCAGGTTGGAGGTGAGCAGGGTGCGCCCGCCGTCCCGGCCGAGCTCGGCGAGGGCGTCGAAGGTGAACATGCCGGTGCCGGTGAACAACAGCGTGGCGTCCTCGGGGAGTTCGGCCTCCCGGACCTGGGCGACGAGCTCGTCGGTGGTCACGTCGTACGGGGAGAACCGCGCGCCGGCCCGGATCTTGACGACCCGGTCGACCGCGAGGCCGGCCGACTCCCAGTACGCCTGGGAGAGTTCGGTGAGCCAGGGCTCGTACGGCGAGACGAGGACGAGCCGCTCGGCGCCCACCGCCCGCGCGGTGTCGAGGATGGCCAGGGCCGCGGACCGTACGGGCGCTCCGGCGCGCTCGGAGAGTTCCGCGCAGAGCGCGCGGTCGCCTTCGGGCGTGAGGAGGTAGTGCGAACCGGTGCAGGAGACGACGACCGCGTCGAGACGCAGTCCGCCGAAATTCCCCAGCACTTCGGGGAGCACGTCGTTGTACTTCTCCAGACGACCGCGCAGGTCTTTTCCGGGAAGCACCGGGAATCGTGAGGTGTGCACATTGAATGCGGGGCTGACGAGGCTGCCGATCTCGGGTTCGGCTGCGGCGTTTCCGGACGGAACCACCACACCGAGTCGCGGAGCCGATTGCAGAGCCATGAACGAGTCTCTCCCAACCGTCGGTGCCATTGAGATCACCGTACGGCCCGGGCGACTCGCACATCGATACGGGAATCCGCACCCCTTCCCGAGGGACCGGGAAACGGAAATGACGCCGCACCGTGAATACGGTGCGGCGCCCTTTCCGAATGGAATACGGAATTCAGCTCGCGCGGTTCGCCTCGGCGACGAGTTCGTCGATCTTCGCGCGGCGGGTCAGTCCGCCGTTCACGGCCCAGTTCCCCTCCGGTATCTCGTTCACGACGAGCCAGACGACGGTGTCCGGCCCGGTCGCCGCGTGCACGTGCCGGGTCACCTCGGCCGCCAGCGCCTCGTTGCGTTCGGGCGCGAGGAAGCCCTCCAGGGGCGTGACGACGACCAGGACGCCCGGGGGCCGGCCGGCGCCGGTGGTGGCGAGCCCCTTGGCGGCCTCGCGGACGTACACCCAGGTGGCGGCGGCGAAGAACTCGGTGCGGGGCAGCTCCATGGCCGTCAGCACGGAGTCGGCGACCTGCTGCTGCAGGACCTCCGCGGCTGCCTCGGACAGGGTGCCCTCGGGGACGGTTATCTCGACGAGCGGCATGACGACTCCCTTGCATCACGGGGGTGGAACGGTCTGATCAGCAGGCCAGCGCGGCTTCGAACCGGTCGATGGCAGCGGCCAGTTGGGCGCGCCGGCGGATGTCGAGCTTCCGGTAGATCCGGGTGATGTGCAGCTCCACGGCCCGGGTGGAGACCGTGAAGGACTCGGCGATCTGCTTGTTCGTCAGACCGTCGAGCATCATCGTGGCGATGCGCCGCTCGTGGGCGGTCAGCTCCTCGCGGGCGCTCGGCGCGGCGGGTGCCGGCGGGGCGAGCGGCGCGACGGGTGCCGGCGCGCCCCCGCGTATTCGCTCGTGGGTCCCGGCGCCTCCGGTGGACCGTTCGAGGCCGGCGAGCACGACGTGCCCCATGACGGCGTTCCATTCCCGGACCCGCAGCTCGCCGATGACCTGTGCCTGTGCGTACGGGTCGGCGTAGAGCACCCGTAAGAGCGTGCGGCGGTCGGGGGCCTCGCAGACCAGGAACTCCCCGGTGCCGTCACGCCAGGGCCCGCCGCCGAGCAGGATGCCGCGCGCGGCCATTCTTTTCCAGTAGGCCCGGTGAGCCTCTCCGAAACTCAACCGGTCCGTCTCATTGCCACGGAAAACGAGTTCGACCACAAAAGCCACGTGCGACTCCCCCATAAAAGGCCGGGTGTTTCCACTTGTGACGCTACCATCCGGCACCCGCTCCATTAATGAACACGATGTTGCGGCTGACGGCCCGGCATTTCTGGGTCCTGCTGAATGCGTCAGGTCCGGCTAATCGGCCGCTGCCGGCGCCGGTACGGGGACGGCCTCGGGAGCCGGTTCGGCCGCCGGGCGGGGCTTGCGGCGCAGCAGACCGGTGGCGACGAGCACCGCCACGGCGCCCAGCCACACGGTCCAGCCGAGCGGCTCGCGCAGCACGACGGCGCCGAGGACGACGGCCACCGCGGTCATCAGGTAGGTGACGGTGGAAGCGACCGTGGGCCCGTCCTTGATGATCAGCTCGAAGTTGAGCAGCGCGGCGAAGCCGGTGCAGACCACGCCGAGGACGAGGACGGAGATCACCGAGTCGGCGCGCCAGGTCACGGACTGGAGGCCGAGGAACGGGAAGGCGGCGAGGAGGAGCACGGTCGCGGCGCTGAGCTGCCCGCCCGCCAGCATCAGCGGCGGAATGCCCCTGCCCACGAGGAACCTGCCCATGTACGCGAAGCTGGCGCCGAAGCTGATCGAGCCGAGGACGAAGCAGAGGATGCTCCAACCGGTGCCCGCCGAGGCGGCGTTCCAGGGGGAGGCGATGAGCGCGGTGCCTCCGAGGCCGAGCAGCACGCCGCCGGCCTTGAAGGCGGAGACCCGCTTCTCCTGGCCGAGGAGCAGCGCGGCCGCGAGGGTCCAGATGGGCGCGCTGCCGTTGACGACGGCGGCGACGCTGCTGGACCCGGCGATCTCGCCCTCGGCGTAGAGGGTCCAGGGGACGGCGTTGCCGAGGAGCGCGGCGACCGTCAGGTGCCCCCAGGTGGCGGGGTCCTTGGGCAACCGGAGCCCCTTCGCGTAGCCGATGGCGAGGATGACGACGGCGCCGAGGGCGAGCCGGATGAGCACCATCTGGACGGGCGAGAAGCCGTATCCGGCGATCTTGATCCACAGGAAGACGGAGCCCCAGATGAGGCTCAGCGCGGCCAGCCGCGCGTACGTGGCTTTGGACATGGGTGTTCCTGCTCCAGGGGAAGGCAAGGGGAGAAGAAGGGGACGCGCGAAGTGGTCCGCGGTACGGGACCGAGCCTCGCAGCGGCGGACGGGCGGGTCCAGCAACGGCTCGTGGACGGTACCTTCCACGAGCCGTGACGTATTGCGTTCCGCCTGGTCAGGCGGCGACGGCCGCCCTGGCGACCGTGCGGAGCGCGTCCAGGACGGCGGCGATCTCCGGGGAGGCCTGGCTGCCCTCCCGTACGGCCGCGAAGACCGTGCGGGACGGGGCCTGCTCGCTGAACGCGCGGATCGTCACCTCGGGCCGGGGCGCCGGCTTGGCCATCCGCGGGACGAGCGCGACCCCGAGGCCGAGCCGCACCGCCGCGAGCGTCGCGTCCCAGTCGCCGATGGCGTGGGAGGCCTGCGGGGTGAACCCGGCGGCCGTACAGGCGGCGACGCCGATGTCGTGGCACATGCCGGTCGTCGCGAAGATCCAGGTCTCCTCGGCGAGGTCGGCGAGGAGCAGCCGGGGGCTGTCGAGGAGCCGGTGGCCCTCCGGCAGGGCGATGTCGAAGGGGTCGTCACAGAGCGCGACCCGGTGGAAGCGCGGGTCCTCGCCGGCCGTCCCCGCGGTGTCCGCGGAGATGACGACGTCCGTCTCCCCCCGGTGCAGCAGGGAGAAGCTCTCCGGCGGGTCGACCTCGGCCAGCGAGGTCCGCAGCAGCGGCCGGCTCTCCCGGAGCCGGGCCACGGCGGGCAGGATCAGCGCCGAGAGGGTGGTGGAGAAACCGGCCACCGCGACCTCGCCGCTCTCGCCGCTGCCGTGCGCGGCGAGTTCGGCTCGCATCTGCTCGATCTGGGTGAACACGGCGTCGGCGTGCCGGAGGACGATCCGCGCGGCGCCGGTGAGACGCAGTCGGCGCCCGGACGGTTCGGTGAGCGGGACGCCCAACTCCCGTCCCAGGGCGCTGATCTGCTGCGAGACGGCCTGCGGGGTGAGGTGGAGGGCCTGGGCGGCCGCGCTGACGGTGCCGCGCTCGCTGAGCTCCCTGAGCACGCGCAGCTTCCGCAGGTCCGGATCGGTCATGTCCCGCACCCCTCCCCCGCCCTTCGTCAGCGTCTCGTCATCGTACGCAGCCGGCGTCCACGTCGATGACCTCCTTGACCAGTGTCTCCAGGACGTCGAGGTCCCGCGCGGTGCGGCCCGCCTCCCGCCGGTCGCCCGGGTAGGTGGGGTCGAGGACGACGGCGTCCGCCCCGAGGTCCTGGAGGAGTCCGAGGTCGTCGGCGATCTGCGCCAGGGTGCCCTCGCCGAGCAGCCGGCCGGGGCCCAGGGGCCGGGACGTGACCCGCAGTTTGATCCGGGGACAGAGGGCGGGCACGGGCCGTTCCTGCTCCTCGGCGACCTGCCGGAGGGTCGGCAGGCCCACGCCGAGGAGCCAGTCGCCGGAGACGGAGGTGGGGTGCCAGGCGTCGCCGAGGCGGACGGCGCGGCGCAGCGCTCCGTAGCTGTGGCCGCCGACCCAGACGGGCGGTCCCGGGCGCTGCACGGGCAGCGGCCCGGTGTGGACCTCGCGGAAGGAGACGTGGGCGCCGTCGAAGGAGGCGACCTCGTCGGCCCAGCAGGCCTTGATCGCGGCGAGGTACTCGTCGCTGATCGCCCCGCGCCTGCGGTACGGGACGTCGAGGACGGCGAACTCCCGGGCGGCCCAGCCGGCCGCCGCGCCGAACACGAGACGGCCGTTGCTGAACCGGTCGATGTTGGCGGCGACGCGGGCGGTGTGCACGGGATGCCGGTACGGGAGGATCGTCACCGTGGTGCCGAGCCCGACCGTCCTGGTGACCCCGGCGAGCCAGGCGAGGGTCGCGAAGGGGTCGTAGAACGGGGCGGGGAAGAGGTGCTGGACGTCCGGGGTGAGCGCGACGTGGTCGGAGACCATGGCGTAGTGGTAGCCCATCGCCTCGACCCGCAGCGCCCAGTCGGCGAGGGCGTCGGGAGTGGCTTCGGGCCCGTAGTTGGGCAGATTGACGCCGAACTTCATGAGGCGTTCCTTTCGGGGGCCGCGGTCACGGCGCCGGCCCCTTGGGCGTTGTTCCGAAGCGGTGGCCCGGTGAGGCGCCGGGCCACCGCGAGGTGGAGGAGGACTCCCGTGAGCGCGACCGCGGCGGCGAGGAGCGGGAGCCGGCCGGCGTCGAGCCCGTGGGCGAGGGCGAGGCCGCCGAGCGCGGAGCCGACGGCGCCGCCGAGGTAGGTGGCGGAGCTGTTGAGGCCGACGGCGGCGGCCCCGGAGGCCTCGCCGTCGAGCAGCCGGTGCTGCTGCGGCACGACGAAGGCCCAGCCGACCGCGCCCCAGACGAGCAGCGGCAGCAGGACGAGCCCGGGTACGGCGCCGGTCCACGGCAGCAGCGCCAGGGCGCCGCCGAGGGTGCCGAGGAGGACGACGGCGAGGCGGGCGGGCCGCCCCGTCCGGTCGACGAGGGTCCCGGCGAGGAAGCTGCCGCAGACCCCGCCGATGCCCCAGACCCAGAGGTACGGCACGGCGCTGCCGATGCCGGCGACGCGGTGCAGCACCGGCTGGAGGTAGGTGTAGAGCCCGAGGCTCGCCACGGTCTGGGTGAAGGTGACGGCGACGACCACGGCGACCCGGGGCCGGGCGAGGGCGCCGATCCGGGCCCGCAGCGAGGGCGCCGCGGCTCCCCGTACCGGCGGCAGCGCCGTCGCGACGCCCAGCAGCGCGGCCAGACCGAGCCCGGTGACCAGCCACAGGGCCGCCCGCCAGCCGGAGCCTTCCGCGACGAGCAGCCCGAGCGGCACGCCGAGCACGGTGCCCGCGCTCATCCCGCCGAGGACCAGGCCGAGGGCGCGCCCGCGCCGCTCGGGCGGGACGAGCGCGACGGCCGCGGTGGCCGCCGCCGGGGTGAAGAGGCCCGCTCCGGCGCCGGCGAGGGCCCGGGTGCCGAGCAGCGCGGCGTACGAACCGGCGAGCGCCGTCCCGGCGTTGGCGAGGACGAAGACGACGAGTGCGGTGACGAGGACCGTGCGGGTGCCCCAGCGGGCGAGGACGGCCGAGAGGAGCGGGGCGGCGAGGGCGTAGCAGAGGGTGAAGGCGGTGACGGACTGTCCCGCGAGGGAGACGGAGACGTCCAGGTCGGCGCCCATGTCCGGGAGCAGTCCTGCCATCGCGTAGGCGTCGGTCCCCATGGCGAAGGAGCCGAGCGCGAGCAGGCCCACCGCGCGCGTGCCGCCCATCACACCCCCTGACGTTCGCTGCGTGGATACGGTCCTCGGGACGCTACTGACCGGACCTGCCCGTCGCAGCCCACAACGCCGAGGAGGGTTCGGAGTTCCGCAGCCTCCGACCGTCGCTCCTCTCGAATCGGCCGGTCATCGACCTACCGTGGATCTCTCCAGGAACCCCAGGAGGGAGTCCACCGTGCTCGATCTGTCCGTCATCAACGCGATGTTCCCGCCAGACCTCCCGGAACCGGCCGACTGGGAGCGGCGGTTCGGTCCGCGCGCCCTGCCGGACGGCGCCGAGGTCACGCGCTTCGCCCCGAGCCCCACCGGACACCTGCACATCGGCGGCCTCTACACGGCGGCCGTCGCCCGGGCGCTCGCCCGCCAGTCGGGCGGGGTGCACGTGCTGCGCGTCGAGGACACCGACCGGTCCCGGCAGGTGGCGGGCGCCGCCGAGGAGTTCTCGCGGCTGCTCGGGGCCTTCGGGCTCGCCCCGGACGAGGGCGGTGTCGCCGGGGACGGGGCGTGGGGGCCGTACCTCCAGTCGGAGCGCCGGGAGGTGTACCTCAGCCATGTGCGGGACCTCCTTCGCCGCGACCGCGCGTACCCCTGCTTCTGCGGGCGGGAGCTGCTCGCCCGGAGCGCGGAGGAGCAGCGCGCGGGGCGTTCGCCGCTGGGCTACTACGGGCGCTGGGCGCCGTGCCGGACGCTCGCGCCGGAGGAGGCGGCGCGGCGGCTCGCGGCCGGCGAGCCGTACGTGGTGCGGTTCCGCTGCCCGTACGAGTTCCCCGGCCGGGTCCGGTTCACGGACCGCATCCGGGCCTCCGTCACCATGCAGGACAACGGCAACGACATCGTCCTCCTCAAGTCCTCCGAGGAGGAACTGCCCCTCCCCACCTACCACTTCGCGCACGTCGTGGACGACCACCTGATGCGGGTGACCCTCGTCGTACGCGGCGAGGAGTGGCTCTCCTCGACCCCGGTCCATCTGCAGCTGCACGCGGCGCTCGGCTTCGAGCCGCCTTCGTACGCGCACCTCGCCCCGCTGATGAAGGCGGAGGGGCCCTCGCGCCGCAAGCTCAGCAAGCGCAAGGACCCCGAGGCGTCCGTCGGCTACTACCTGTCCGCCGGCTATCCGCCCGCCGCGGTCCAGCACTATCTGCGGGGCCTGGCCAACATCCGGCTCATGGACGTCCCCACCGCGGAGGCGCTCGCCGCCGACGTCCGGCTCGACGGCATGCGCCCCTCGGGGCCACTGCTCGACCTGCCCAAACTGCACTCGCTGAGCCGCGAGTTCATCGCCTCGCTCTCCCCGGGCGAGCTGTACGGGCAGCTGCTCGCCTGGGCGGAGGAGTACGACCCGGAGCTCGGCTCCGTGCTCGCCCGCCACGAGGACCTCGCCCTGGCGGCCGTGGCGACGGGACGACCGGAGGGCGCGCCGGCCCGCAAGGACCTGGAGCGCTGGTCGTGCTTCCGCGACCGGTACGGCTTCTTCTTCGCGGACCTGTTCGGCCCGGCGCCGGAGCCCGGGGACGACCGCTACGGCGGCCTGCCTTCAGACCGAGTGCGGGCTGTCGCAGCCGAGTTCGCCACCGTCTCTCCCGACGAGTGGTTCACGAGGCTCGGGGAGATCGCCGGGCGCCACGGCTTCGCCCCGGACACGGCCTCCTGGCGCCGGGACCCGGACCGCTGGGCGGGACCGCCGAGGCAGGTCGCGAACGTGGTCCGGGTCGCGCTGACGGGCGCCACCCGCAGCCCGGACCTCGTCGCCGTGGCGCACGCCCTGGGCCGGGACGAGGTGGTGCGCCGCCTGACCGCCGTGGCGGGCCCGTGACTACGTCAGCGGCAGGCTCCGGGCCGAGGCGCGGACGCCCGGGGCGGTCGGCGCCGGCGCCTTGAGGAGGCCCTTGTCGCTGGAGCTCGCGGGAGCGGTCGCCCCCACGGGGGTCGTGGTCATCGGCCGGGCGGCTCCGCAGCGCTGCTTCTCGGCCTCGGACATGGGACCGGTGCGCTGGAGCAGCCGGTCGGGCACGGCACGCGAGGGTCCGTCGATGACGGCGTGCAGCCGGTAGTCGTCCTTCTTGCTGACGAACCAGCCCTCGACCCGCTCGCGGCTCGGCTGCATCTCGACCCAGCTGACCTCACCGGGCTGGATCCGCTCCACCACCGTCCGCTGGTCGCTGCTGAACCACTGCCAGGGCCGCTGCCAGCCCTGCTCGTAGGCGAGGGCGAACTGGGTGGCCATCGGCCGCTCCTTGATCCGCTTCTCGTCCTCCTCCCGTACGCCGGTGGTGGGCAGCCGGGCCACCTCGGGGAGCGCGAGGCCGGCCTCGGCGTACGTCTGGGAGATGCTGTCGTGGCTGCGCTCGGCGTACGAGAGGAGCCGGCTGTGCTCCAGGGTGTTCCGGGTGCAGTTGACGAAGGCCTCGCCGACGACCCGCGCCTCGTCGTAGTAGCGGAAGGAGGTCCGGGCGTCCGGCCGGAAGGTGCAGGCGTTCTCGCCGTTGCAGGCGGCGGCCGCGTTGTGCAGGCTGCTCTCCCGTTCGTTGCCCTTGTACGCCTCCGAGGTGCCGAGGTTCGTCTTGTCGACGGTCATGTCGACGGGCGGCGGCACCTCGACGGCGCGGATGCGGGCGATCATCGGCGTGCAGGTCACATGGGTCTTGGAGTCGGTGACGCGTGAGGTGAAGGTGAGCATCGGCTCGTTCTCGCCAGCCGTGAAGACGTAGGCGCGTCCGGTCCAACGGCCCTTGCCGGGAGTGCCCTTGACCCGGTCGGGGTCGCCGGCGGTGGTGACCTCCTGGACGGGGCCGCCGGAGCCGTCCACCGCGTACGGCTGGCCGTCGGCGACCTGTGGACCGGTGCACTCCTTGGAGACGGCGGGGCTGTCCTCGTAGGTCACGGTGACCTTGGCCCCGGCGCGGACCCCGCGGAGCCGCTGGCGGAGGGTGTTGCCGTCCTTCTGGAGGGCGACGCCGTGGGAGGCGTCGGTGCGGCCCGAAGCGGTGGGCGAGTAGCGCTGGTTGAGGCCGGTCCAGAAGTCGATGCCGACGGTGGTGGGGCCGTCGCCCTTCATCACGGGCTCGGCGAAGTCGCCGTTGAGGACGGCGACGTCCTGCTCGGCGGGGGCGGCCGACACGGGAGGCGCGGGCAGCAGGAGTCCGGCGGCCCCGAGGACGACGAGGGCGGAGAGCGTGGTGCGGTTCATGGTGGTTCTCCTCCCGGATCAGGAAGCGTCGGCGGGCAGTTCGACGACGCTCTTCGGCTCGGCGCCCGGGGGCACGGCCCGCGCGGCGGGCACTTCGGCGGCGGACGGCGGAGCGGGGGCAGGGGCGGGGCCGGGGCCGGGGGCCGGGGTGGGGGCGGTGGGGCCGGTGGGCCGCGTGCCGTTGCAGAGGCCGGCGGGGGCGGCGTACGTCTGGGCGACGAACATGCTGCTGGAGACCGACGAGGGGCTGTCCACCGCGATGTTGAGGATCCGCTGCCCGTTCTTGCCGACGAGGCTGCCGACCACGCGCCGCATGGAGATGCTCGCGCCGAAGACGAGCATGTCGTGCGCGTTGACGGTGGACTTGTAGACGGTCGTCTCGGTGTTCTCCACGGTCCAGGACCGGGAATACGTGGCCTTGAACGCGGCCTCGAAGGCGAGTTTGGCGCTCAGCGAGCCGGCCACCTTGCCGCCCGCGGCGACGCCGGTCTTGGTGCCGTTCGTCGAGGTCGGACCGTCCTTGAGGTTGGGGGTCTTGTTCTCGCTGGTGATGTCGTTGGTGAGGTTCGTGGTGACCTCGCCGGAGGCGGAGACCGTGCCCTCGGCGGCGATCTTCCCCGAGATCTCGCCGCCGATGTTGTCGGTGCTGCTGATCCTCAGGTTGACCGTCCGCTCGACGGCCATGTCGCTCTGGGTGCAGTTGACCACCGCGTTGCCGAGCGACTTCACGGAGGTGACGTACTCACGGCCCAGCTTCGGGTCGATCTTGAACGTGCAGGCGGAGCGCTGGGAGCCGCAGTACCTCAGCACGTCGCCGACCTTGGCCGGGCGCCCGTCGGCGGTGAGGGCGCGGGGGACGGGGGTCTCGCCCGGCCCCGCGTCGTCGGCGGCGGCGGGCGGGGCGAGCAGGGCGAGCGGCGCGGCGAGGCCGAGGACGAGCGCGGGCAGGACGGCGCGGGGACTGCGCGGAGACATGGCGGAGGAACCCTTCGGGACGTGGGGGTGGATGGCGGGCGACGTCAGGAGCCGAGCAGGGAGCAGAGCTGGTCGACCGGGAAGGGGGACTGCCCCGGGTCGCCGGAGCCCTGCGGCAGGGAGCCGGGGAAGTCCGCGCAGGTGGAGGTCACGGCTGACTGCGCGTTGTCGGTGGGCTCGGGCTCGAACGTGGAGATGGTCTCGGTCATGTCCTTGACGCCCTTCTCCTCGGCGGCGCCCTGGCCAGAGGTCAGCTTGCCCATGCAGGAATCGGAGCCGGGCGGGCACTCGTCGATCTTCTTGCCGACGTCCTTGATGTCCTTGTCGGCCTTGCCGGCCGCCTCCTGGGTCTTCTTCTGCTGTTCCTCGATCTTCTTGGCCTCCTTGGCGTTGGCCTCCTTGTCCAGGCAGGCCTGGTCGTCGGGCTTGCACTCCTCGGCGTGGGCGACCGAGGTCATGGGCAGGGCCAGGGCGGCGGCGAGCAGGACGGCGCCGAGCAGGCGGCGCGGCTTCACGTGGGACATGGAACTCCCTTGGGACAGGGGTGAGTTGACGAGCTCGGAAGGGGACGCCAGGGGCGGACAGGGGACTGCCCTCAAGATCACCGAGCGTGACTCGACGCTAACCGCAGGGGCCCCGGCGGCCCGGCAGGACACACGGCGCGGCGCGCGCCGACGGGCCCGCTCACCACTTCGGCGGAGCGCATTCGGGGCCGTCGCGAGGAGCCGGACCGGGGACGTTCGCGGGCCGTCCGTAGAGCCGCCGGTCCACCCTTTCGCAGGGATTCCCGGGCATGGGCGTGAGGGCGGGCGACCGTACGCGGCGGGGGGCCTCACTCCCCCGGCCGCCTCCGTTCGGCCGCCCACCGGAGCCGGCCGCGAAGACCCCGCCGACACGCGGCCGGAGGGTGAACGCGCCCCCCTTCGGCGCGTCCCCGAACGGGCGTCCGTCAGACGGGTGTTTCATCGCCTCCGGCTCGCCGCGGTGATCGTTCTCGGACAGTCTGATCTTGTGCCCGGCGGCCCGTCCCGGCCGCCGCACCAGGCCTTGGGCACCCCATGCCCAAGGCACCGGCACGGCCTGTCCGCATGACCCGCGCCCGTCCCGCGCGCGCCTCCGCCCTCCCCCGCGGAGCCGCCGGCCGACCGGGCGCAGCGCTCCCGTATGTCCCCATCGAAGGAGAGCAGAGCCATGTCCCGTACACGCCGCAGTCCCCTGCGTACCCCCTCCCGCGGCCTACCGTTCGCCGCCGCCGTCCTCACGGCCGCCGCGCTCGCCGCCGTCCCGGCGCTCGCCCCGGCCGCTGCAAGCGCCAACGAGGGCAATCCGACCGTCCTGAGCTGGGGTGCCGGCCGCACCGGCCAGCTCGGCAACGGCACCCTGGCCGACAGCCTGAGCCCGACCTCGGTCACCAGCCTCTTCCGCGGCGACGTCGACCAGATGTCGGCCGGCGGCACGTCCTCGGCCGACTCGTTCGTCCTCGCCCGGACCGACAAGACGGTCAAGTCCTGGGGCCACAACTCCTCCGGCCAGCTCGGCAACGGCGGCAACACCAACCAGACCGTGCCCACCACCGTCCCGCGCCTGACCAACATCAAGGACATCGCGGCCGGCGGGAAGCACGCCCTGGCCCTCGACACCAACGGCCAGGTCTACTCCTGGGGCGACAACGCCTACGGCCAGCTCGGCAACAACCGCACCGGTGACAGCCGTACGGTCCCCGACCGCGTCCAGGGCATGCCGAAGGTCAAGCAGATCTCGGCCGGCTGCGACTTCAGCCTCGCCCTCCTGGAGAACGGCAAGGTGTACGCCTGGGGCCGCGGCATCCACGGCCAGCTCGGCACCGGCAACCGCGCCACGAGCTCCGTGCCCCGGCAGGTGCAGGGCCTGGAGAACATCGTCGAGATCGACGCCGGCTGCTACCACGCCCTCGCGCTGACCGCCGACGACACGGTGAAGTCCTGGGGCTACAACCTCTACGGCCAACTCGGCAACTCCTCCACCAAGTCCTCCACCACCCCGGTGGACGTCGACTGGCTGGAGGGCGTCTCCGACATCGAGGCGGGCGCCTGGCACAACTACGCCAAGACGAGCGACAGCCACGTCTACGGCTGGGGCAACAACCAGTACGGCCAGCTCCTGGAGGGCGACGAGGCCTTCGGCGACAACATCTCCCGCACCAACCGCACCGCCCCCGTCGAGATCCCGCGCCTGGAGGGCGTCCAGCACCTCGCGGCGGGCGCCCGGCACGGCGTCGCCGTCACCGCGGACGACGTCTTCGCCTGGGGCCACAACGGCGAGGGCCAGCTCGGCAACGGCACGACGGTCTCCCGCTTCGAGTCGGTGAAGATCCTCAACGAGGGCTCGGCGATCAAGGACGTGGCCGTCTCCCTGGGCGGCAACACGACATACGCGTACTGAGGCCGGTGACCGGCATGACGTACGCACACGTACGCGCTGTCGTCGCGACCCTCGCCCTGGCCGCCCTCACCGCCGTCCCCGCCCACGCCGAACCCCGTGATCCCTGGGTACGGGCCTGGGGCGCGAACGGCGCCGGTCAGCTCGGCAACGGCACCACCCTCGTCCAGCAGACCCCGGCCGACGTCCAGGGCCTGGCCCGAGCCGGCGTCCGCGAGCTGGCGGGAGGCGGCTGGACCGACAGCAGCGCCTTCGCCGTCGCCCTCATGAACGACGGCACGGTCCAGGCCTGGGGCGGCAACTCCAAAGGCCAGCTCGGCGACGGCACCACGACGGACCGGTTCTTCCCGGCCGCCGTCGCCGGACTCTCCGGGGTGTCCCAGGTGGCCGCCGGCTACCACTTCGGCTACGCCGTCCGCGGCGGCCGGGTCCTCGCCTGGGGCGACAACGCCTACGGGCAGCTCGGCGACGGCTCGACGACGGGCACCAACCGGCCTGTCGCCGTCCAGAGTCTGAACCGGGTCGCCGACATCGCCGCCGGCTGCTACCACGCCGTCGCCCTCCGCGAGGACGGCACGGTCTGGACCTGGGGGCAGAACAATTCCGGCCAGCTCGGCCTCGGTTCCAACGACAACCGGAACACCCCTCAGCGGGTCCCCGGACTCACGGACGTGGTGGAGGTCGCCGCCGGCTGCAACCATTCGCTCGCCCGCACGGCGGACGGAACGGTGAAGGCCTGGGGCTACAACACCAACGGGCAGCTGGGGAACGACAGCACCGCACCCAGCTCCGTCCCCGTCGACGTCCAGCACCTCGACGACGTCGCCCGGATCTTCGCCTGCGCCTACCACAGCTTCGCCGTCCTCGACGACGGAGCCGTACGCGCCTGGGGCTGGAACGGCCGAGGCCAGCTGGGGGACGGCAGCACGGTCTCCCGCACCACCCCCGTCCCCGTCCCCGCCCTGACCGACGTCCTCGGCCTGGCCGGGGGCTACAGCCACACCGTCGCCGTCCTCGCCGACGGCTCCGTCCTCGGCTGGGGGGAGAACGACACCGGCCAGCTCGGCGACGCCTCCACCACGAACTCCGTCACCCCCGTCGTCGCCCTGCCCCCGGGCAGCGGCGCGACCCGCGTCGCGGCCTCCACCGTCGGCAGGTCCAGCTACGCCTACTGACCTCGAAAGGTCCCCATGAAACTCCCCGCACGCATCACCCTGCTCACCGCCCTGACGGCGGCCACCGCCCTCGCCGCCCCCTGCCTGACGGCCCACGCCGCCGGCACCGACCCCTGGGTCCGCGCCTGGGGCGAGAACGCCCAGGGGCAGCTCGGCAACGGCAGCGTCCTCGCCCAGCAGACCCCCGCCGCCGTCATCGGCATCACCCGTGACGACGTCCGCGAGCTGTCCGGCGGCGGAGGCGGCACCGGCACCACCGCCAACCCCTTCGCCGTCGCCCTCCTCAAGGACGGCACCGTCAAGAGCTGGGGCTCCAACGCCACCGGCCAGCTCGGCAACGGCACCCTCACCGCCCAGTCCTTCCCCGCGACCGTCGCCGGGCTCTCCGGCGTGAGCGAGGTCTCCGCGGGCGCCAACCACGTCCTCGCCGTCAAGGGCGGCCGGGTCCTCGCCTGGGGCAGCAACGCCTCGAAGCAGCTGGGCACCGGTCAGGACACCACCAACCCGTACAAGGCCCCGATCCCCGTGCAGAGCCTCGACAAGGTGAAGGACGTCGCCGCCGGGTGCGACTTCAGCGTGGCGCTCCGGCAGGACGGCACGGTCTGGACCTGGGGCAAGGGCGACAACGGACGCCTCGGCACCGGCAACAACACCACCCGCGAGACCCCGCAGAAGGTCCCGGACCTCGTCGACGTCGAGTCGATCGCCGTGGGTTGCGACCACGTCCTCGCGCTCACCGCCGACGGCATCGTGAAGGCCTGGGGCAAGGGCGCCGAGGGCCAGCTCGGCAACGACTCGACCACCGACAGCAACAAGCCGGTGGACGTCGCCTACCTCGACGCCGTGGCGAAGATCTTCGCCACCTCCGCGTCCGGCTTCGCCGTCCTCGACGACGGCAGCCTGGCCGGCTGGGGCAAGAACACCGACAAGCAGCTCGGCGACGGCACGAACGCCAACCGCACCACCCCGGTCGTCCTGGACTCGATCAAGGGCGTCCAGAGCATCGCGGGCGGCGCCGACTTCACGGTGGCCGCGCTCGACGACGGTTCGGTGATCGGCTGGGGCGCCAACGCGGCCGCGCAGCTCGGCGACGGCTCGACCACCAACCCCACCGGCACCACCGTGGCGCTGCCGCCCGGCAGCGGCATCACCCAGGTCGCCACGACGATGACGGGCAAGTCCGCCTTCGCCTACTGACGGGTCCGGAGGCCCGTGCGGCACCCGCACGGGCCTCCGGCGCCGGCCTCCGGCACCGCCGTCCCTGGCCAGACGCGCCGGCGACCTGGCAGGATCGCCGCATGTTCGCCTCGCTCTCCCGTGCCGCCCGCCGCCGTGTCCTGGCGGTCTCGGCCGCGCTGCTCGCGCTGTGCGGGGTGCTGGTGTGGTGGCTGGTCCCGTTCGGTTCCCCCGCCCCGAGCGGCTCGGTCACGTTCAGTACGGGGGTCCCCACCGGCGTCTACCAGAAGTACGGAGCGCTCCTCAAGAACGCCCTGGCGCAGGACCTGCCCAAGGTGTCGATAACGCTCAAGGACAGCGAGGGCTCCCAGCAGAACCTGGCCCGGGTCGCCACGGGCGAGGCCGACTTCACGGTCGCGACGGCCGACGCCGTGGCCCAGTACCAGCGCGAGCGCAGGGCCGGCTTCGAGCGGCTGCGCGGCTGCGCACGGCTCTACGACGACTACGTACAGCTCGTCGTGCCCAGCGGCTCTCCGGTGCGGAAGGTCCAGGACCTGCGCGGGCTCCGGGTCGGGGTCGGCCAGGCCGGGTCCGGCGTGCGGCTGATCGCCGACCGAGTGCTCGCGGCGGCGGGCCTGACCCCGGACCTGGACGTGCGGTCGGTCGCGGCGGGCATCGACACGATGCCGGGGCTGCTTGAGCGGGACGAGCTCGACGCCTTCTTCTGGTCGGGCGGACTGCCGACCGAGGCGGTGCAGGCGCTGTCCGGGCACTTCCGGATCCGGCTGATCCCGCTGGACGAGAAGCTGGTCGACCGGCTGCACGACGTCGGCGACTCGACCCGCTACTACCGGTCGGCGGTGATCCCGGCGGACGCGTACGGCAAGGCGCAGGAGGGCCGGCCGATCGAGACCCTGGCGGTGGCGAACCTCCTGGTCACCACGGTGGACGCCGACGACGACCTGGTCGAGGGCTTCACCCGTACGGTGATCAGGAGCCGCGACGGGATCGGACGCCAGGTCCACCCGGCCCAGCTGGTGGACCTGCGCACCGCCGTCTACACGGAGCCCCTGAAACTCCACGACGGCGCCCGCCGCTACTACCAGTCGGTGAAGCCCTGACGCTCGGCGCCCACCGCTGTCACCGGGCCGTGAAGCCCTAGCGCTCGGCGGGCGCCTGCCGCGGGACCGTCACCGTCACCCGGAGCCCGTGCGGCTCGTTCGGGGCGAAGGTCACGCCTCCGCCGCCCGCCGTGAGCAGGACGCGCGCGATGGAGAGGCCGAGGCCGGAGCCCTTGACGTTCTGGTGGCGGCCGGAGCGCCAGAAGCGGTCGCCGACGCGGCCGAGCTCCTCCTCGGTGAGGCCCGGCCCGTGGTCGGCGACGACGACGGCGACGGTCGACCGGTCCGGGACGACGGTGACCGTGACCTCCTCCCCGGCGGGGGTGAACTTCAGCGCGTTGTCGATCACCGCGTCGAGGGCGCTGGAGAGCGCCACCGGGTCGGCCCAGGCGGTGACCGCCCCGCACTCCCCGGTCAGCGTGACGCCCTTGTCCTCGGCGACCGGGCGCCAGGACGCGACCCGCTCGTCGGTGAGCGCGCCGACGTCGGTGAGCCGCAGCTCGGCGGCCGCGTGCTCGGCGAGCGCCAGGTCGAGGAGGTCGTCGAGGACCTGGGCGAGGCGCTTGCCCTCGGTCCGTACGGAGGCGATCTCCTCGTTGCCCTCGGGGAGCTCCAGGGCGAGCAGCTCGATCCGCAGGAGCAGCGCGGCGAGCGGGTTGCGCAGCTGGTGGGAGGCGTCGGCGACGAAGGCCCGCTGCTGTTCGAGGGCGTCCTCGACGTTGTCGGCCATCTCGTTGAACGAGTGGGCGAGGCGCCGCAGTTCGGGCGGTCCGCCGGTGGCGGCGACGCGGGAGTTCATCCGGCCGGTGGCGATGTCGTGGGTGACGGCGTCGAGGACGCGGACCGGCCGGAGGACCCAGCCGGTGAGGCGGAAGGCGGCGCCGACGGCGAGCAGCATCGCGGCGGCCTCGCCCGCGAAGATCAGCAGCCAGCCGCGCAGGATGCGGGAGCGGAGCTGTCCGGTGGGCGAGTCGGTGACGACGACGGCGACGACGTCCCCGTCGCGGACGACGGGCGAGGCGATGGTGAGCCGGGCGTCGCCCTGCCAGGGCCAGACCTGCGGCGGGTCGTGGCTGCGGCGGCCGAGCAGTGCCTCGTTGAAGGCGCGCCTGCCCTCCCCGGCGTCCGGGACGACCCAGTCCTCGGGGGCGGCGGCCATGGCGCGGTTGTCGCGGTAGAAGATCCCGGCGCGGATGCCGTACACGTCGTGGTAGCTGGCGAGTTCGCCGCTGAGCGTGGCGCGCCGCTCGTCGGTGCCGGGGCTGCTCTCGCCGACGAACTGGGCGAGGGCGGCGAAGCGCGCGGCGTCGTCGAGCCGGTCGACGACGACCCGCTGCTGCTCGGACGCGGCGAGGCTGGCGGCCAGCGGGAAGCCGAGGGCGAGCAGCACGCCGGCCATCAGCACGATGAGCAGCGGGAGGAGTCGGGTGCGCACGTCGGAGCCGTCCGGGTTTTACGCCGCGGGGGCGACGAGGCGGTAGCCGACGCCCCGTACGGTCTCGATCAGGGCGGGCATGCGCAGCTTGGAGCGCAGGGAGGCGACGTGCACCTCCAGGGTGCGGCCGGTCCCCTCCCAACTGGTGTGCCAGACCTCGCTGATGATCTGCTCGCGGCGGAAGACGACGCCGGGCCGCTGGGCGAGGAGGGCGAGCAGGTCGAACTCCTTGCGGGTGAGCGGGACGCTCTCGCCGTCGACGCTGACCCGTCGGGTGGGCAGCTCGATGGTGACGGCGCCGAGCCGCAGAACGGTCCCGTCGGCGGTGCCCTGGGTGCCGCCGGTCTCCTCGGTTCCGGCGCGGCGCCGGCTGACGGCGTGGATGCGGGCGAGGAGCTCGCCGGGGTCGTAGGGCTTGACGACGTAGTCGTCGGCGCCGAGGTTGAGCCCGTGGATCCGGGAGCGCACGTCACCGCGCGCGGTCACCATGATCACCGGAGTGGTGGTGAGCTTCCGGATGCGGCCGCAGACCTGGTAGCCGTCCTGGTCGGGCAGTCCGAGGTCGAGCAGGATCACCCCGTACGAGGGACGCTCGCCCTGCGCGGTGGGCAGGACGGCCTGGAGGGCCTCCTCGCCGTTGCGCGCGTGGTTGACCGTGAAGCCGTGCTTCGCGAGGATCGCGGAGAGAGCGGCGGCGACGTGGTCGTCGTCCTCGACGAGCAGCAGTCGCATGCGTACCTCCTCCGTGAAGATTGCTTCGTGATCTTTCGTGGTCTGTCGATGGCGGCTCTCTGTGTACCAGGTGCCACCAGGGCATGAACACCGAACATGGGTGTCACAGTCAAGTGTCCCCCTGTTACGTCGGCGTTTCCGTTATGGACCCGGTACGGCCCGGCCGTCACCTTCACACTCTGTGTCCGGTTGCGGCCGTATCGTTATCCTCAATTTCCGCTCAGATGTGATGACGGTCGTCACATCGGGTCTCTAGTGTCCTCCCCAACCGAGGAGGACGGAGCAAGAGGCCGATGAGCGGAGAGTCAGTGTCCAAGAGTCCCGAGGCCACCCCGCGTGCCGCGGACGACCTGGTCGTACTGTCCGACGTGAACAAGCACTTCGGCGCGCTGCATGTCCTCCAGGACATCGATCTGACGATCACCCGCGGCGAGGTCGTGGTCGTCATCGGGCCCTCCGGGTCCGGCAAGTCGACGCTGTGCCGCACGATCAACCGGCTGGAGAGCATCGACTCCGGCACCATCACCATCGACGGCAAGCCGCTGCCGCAGGAGGGCCGGGAGCTGGCAAGGCTGCGTTCCGACGTCGGCATGGTCTTCCAGTCGTTCAACCTCTTCGCGCACAAGACGGTGCTCGAGAACGTGATGCTGGGCCAGATCAAGGTCCGCAAGACGGAGAAGAAGGCCGCCGAGACCAAGGCCCGGGCCCTGCTCGACCGGGTCGGCGTCGGCACCCAGGCGGACAAGTACCCCGCTCAGCTCTCCGGCGGCCAGCAGCAGCGCGTGGCGATCGCCCGCGCGCTGGCCATGGACCCGAAGGTCATGCTCTTCGACGAGCCGACCTCGGCCCTGGACCCGGAGATGATCAACGAGGTCCTGGAGGTCATGCAGCAGCTGGCCCGGGACGGCATGACGATGGTGGTCGTGACCCACGAGATGGGCTTCGCGCGCTCCGCCGCCAACCGCGTCGTCTTCATGGCCGACGGAAAGATCGTCGAGCAGGCGACACCCGAGGAGTTCTTCAGCAACCCGCGCAGTGACCGGGCCAAGGACTTCCTGTCCAAAATCCTTCACCACTGAGCGAGTTGACGACCTAGTCTTCCCCACTCACGCCTACTCAAGGGAACTTTCCTCCATGAAGCTTCGCAGCACCGCCGCCGCCGCGGCCGTCGTCGTCCTCGCCCTCACCGCCACCGCCTGCGGCAGCGGCTCCGACTCCGGCAGCAACGGCGACAAGATCACCATCGGCATCAAGTTCGACCAGCCGGGCCTGGGCCTGAAGACCCCGGACGGCAAGTACGCCGGTTTCGACGTGGACGTCGCCAAGTACGTGGCGAAGGAGCTCGGTTACTCCGAGGACAAGATCGACTGGAAGCAGGCGCCGAGCGCCGAGCGCGAGAACCTGATCAAGAACGGTGACGTGAAGTTCGTCGTCGCCAGCTACTCGATCAACGACAAGCGCAAGAAGGAGGTCGACTTCGCGGGTCCGTACTTCCTGACCCACCAGGACCTCCTCGTCCGCGCCGACGACAACTCGATCACCAAGGTCGAGGACCTCAACTCCAAGAAGCTCTGCTCGGTCACCGGCTCGACCTCCGCGCAGAACGTCAAGGAGAAGCTCGCCCCGAAGGCCGACCTCCAGCAGCTCGGCGGCTACTCCGAGTGCCTCACCGGCCTGGAGAACAAGGCCGTCGACGCCCTCACCACGGACGCCTCCATCCTCGCGGGCTACGCCTCGCAGAAGGAGCTCCAGGGCAAGTTCAAGCTCGTCGGCCTGAAGATGAGCGACGAGAACTACGGCATCGGCCTGAAGAAGGGCGACGACGAGCTGCGCGGCAAGATCAACAAGGCGCTGGAGAAGATGGTCTCCGACGGCACCTGGGAGAAGCTCGTCAAGGCGAACTTCGGCCCCTCCGGCTACAAGTACGAGGCCGCGCCGGCGATCCAGAAGTAACCCACCCGCCTCTGCCGTGACGGCCGCCCCGCACTCGGGCGGCCGTCGCACCGGCACCGGCCGCCGCCCACGCGGCGGCCTCCACACCGACCGACCACCAGGGGAGAGCGCGGGGCATCGTGTTCGACTTTCTTGATTCCGGGCAGTACGACCTGCTCGGCGCCTTCTGGGTGACGGCTCAGCTCGCCCTCTACTCGGCGATCGGCTCACTGGTCTGGGGCACCGCCCTGGTCGCCATGCGGGTCAGCCCGGTCCCGCTGATGCGGGGCTTCGCCACCGCGTACGTCAACATCGTCCGGAACACTCCGCTGACGGTGGTCCTCGTCGCCTGCCTGCTGGGCCTCAACCAGACCCTGGGCGTCACGCTCGGCGCGGAGACCTTCGAGAACATCGGCTTCCGCCTCGCCGTCCTCGGACTCGTCGCCTACACCGGCACCTTCGTCTGCGAGGCGCTGCGCTCGGGCATCAACACCGTGCCGCCGGGCCAGGCCGAGGCCGCCCGCGCGCTGGGCCTGAGCTTCACCCAGGTCCTCCGGCTCGTGATCCTCCCGCAGGCCTTCCGCGCCTCGGTGACCCCCCTCGCGAACGTCCTGATCGCCCTCACCAAGAACACCACGGTGGCGGCCGCGATCGGCGCCGCAGAGACCTCGCTCCTGATGAAGACGATGCTGGAGAACGAGACCGACGCCCTCTTCACCGTCTTCGCGATCTTCGCCTTCGGCTTCATCGTCCTCACCCTCCCCACCGGCCTGGTCCTCGGCTGGGCGGCCAAGCGACTGGCGGTGAAGCGATGAGCTCCGTCCTGTACGACACCCCCGGCCCGCGCGCGAAGCGGCGCAACGTCGTCTACACGATCGTCTTCCTCGCGGTCCTCGCCCTGGTGGGCTGGTGGGTGCTCGACGCCCTGAACGCCAAGCACCAGCTGGACGCGGACAAGTGGAGTCCGTTCGTCACCGACTCCCAGGTCTGGACGACGTACCTGCTGCCCGGCCTCACCGAGACCCTCAAGGCCGCGGCGCTGTCCATCGTCATCGCGCTGCCGCTCGGCGCGGCCCTCGGCATCGGCCGGCTCTCCGACCACCGCTGGGTACGCGTGCCCGTCGGCGCGCTCGTGGAGTTCTTCCGCGCCATCCCGGTGCTGCTCCTGATGATGTTCGCGAGCGCCCTGTACCGCGAGTTCACGACCGTCAGCTCCGACTTCCGCCCGCTGTACGCGGTCGTCACCGGCCTGGTGCTCTACAACGCCTCCGTCATCGCCGAGGTCGTCCGGGCCGGCGTGCTCACCCTGCCCCGGGGCCAGGGCGACGCGGCCGTCGCGCTCGGCATGCGCAAGGGCCAGACCATGCTGTACGTCCTGCTGCCGCAGGCCGTGACCGTCATGCTCCCGGCCCTGGTCAGCCAGCTCGTCGTCATCGTGAAGGACACCGCGCTCGGCGGCGCCCTGCTCGGCTTCGGGGAGCTGCTCAGCCAGAACCGGCAGATCACGGCCAACTACGGCGCGAACACCATCGCCACGCTCGTGGTCATCGCGCTCCTCTACATCGTCCTCAACTTCCTCCTCACCACCCTCGCGAGCCGTCTCGAGAAGCGGCTGCGGCGTGGCAGGAAGTCCCCCTCGGTGACCCTCCCCGCCCAGGCGGGAGCCACCGACGTGAAGTCGGAAGCCGTCAGCGGCGCCTGACGGCCAAGAGGTCCGTGAGCCACCAGGGGTGGGCCGGAGCGGTACTGATCCCAGGTCAACCGCACCGCGCCCACCCCGTCGCTTGACGCGGGCACCCTCAGTGGGTTGCATACGGTCTGTGATCAACCACCGGGCTCGTGCCACACTCAGCTGTGCTGCCCCCATGACCGTCCGGCCTTCAGGAGCCGCGCCGTGGACCCGGTGATCATCGTGGGCGCGGGGCCGGTCGGCCTCGCGCTCTCCCTCGCGCTCGCCGCGCAGGGCGTGCCCAGCGTCGTCCTCGACGAGGGCACCGGCAAGGAGGAGCCCCGCCCGGCGCGGAGCGTCGTCCTGCGCGCCGACATGGCCGCGATGGTCGAGCGGCTCGGCTGCACGACCCTCCGTGACGAGGGCGTCCGCTGGATCGGCTGGCGCGGGATGCGCCGCCGCCAGGAGGTGCGCCGGCTCACCCTCGACCTGGGGCTCGGCGGCACGGAGGAGTGGTCCGAGGACCCCGACGCGCCCGCCGCCCCGGCCGCCCCGCTGCACATCCCCCAGCACGCCCTGGCCCGCGGACTGCGCGACGCCATCTCCCGGCAGAAGCTGATCCGGCTCGTCACCGAGTCCCGGCTCGACACCATCGAGCAGGACAAGGACGGCGTCGTCGCCCACACCCGCGGCCCGGAGGGCACCTGGTGGCGCGGCAGCCATCTCGTCGGCTGCGACGGCGCCCGCTCGACCGTGCGCAAGCTGCTCGGGATCCGTTTCCCCGGCCGCACGGCGGTGGAGCGGCACGCCGTCGCCGCGCTGCGCACCGAACTCCCCTGGCCCGGCGAGGCCCTGTTGCACCGTCAGCCACCGTGGCGCGGCGCCGCCGAGGAGATCACCGCGCGTCCGCTGCCCGACGGGGTGTGGCGGATCGACTGGCTGCTGCCGCCCCGCGGCGACCTCGTCACCCCGGACGCGCTGGTCGCCCGCATCCGCGAGACCCTGGCCGGCTGGTGCGAGGGCGTGACACCCCCGTACGAACTCATCGACACCGGCGTCCACACCCTGCACCACCGGCTCGCCCGCCGCTGGCGGGTCGACCGGGTCCTCCTCGCCGGGGACGCGGCGCACCTGCTCGGCGCGGTCGGCACCCAGGGCCTCGACGAGGGGCTGCGGGACGTGGACAACCTCGCCTGGAAGCTCGCCCACACCTGGCACCACGGCGGCTCGGACCGGCTGCTCGACAGCTACCAGAGCGAGCGGCGGACGGCCGTCGCGACCCGGCTGCGCGCCGCGGACCAGTCGCTGCCGGTGCTGCGCGGCGGCGGGGGCCTGCGGACGTACCTCCCCGGGGCCGGCCGCGGCCACGACGCCCTGCTGACCGACGGCCACGTGGGGCGCGGCCCGCTCGGCGCGCCCCCGGCGTACCCCCACTCCCCGCTCGCGCCCGAGTACACCGAGGGGCAGACGCCCGTCGGCACCCCGGCGGGCGCCCCCGTCGAGGACGTCCGTGTGACCGCCCCCGACGGCACGACCGTACGGCTCCGGGACCGCCTCGGCCAGGGCCGCCTCCTGGTCCTCCTGGTCGCCCCCGGCACCGGCGTGTGGGACCGGCGCCACTGGCGCACCGCGGGGGTGATGCCCCGGCTCGAAGAGGCGGTCGACGCGCTCCCGGTGAAGGCCGAGGTCCTGGTGACGGAGGCCTACCCGGGGGCTCCGGCCCACGCCGTCCTGCTCGTACGGCCCGACGGGCACCTCGTCGCCGCCTTCTCCGGGGTCCGCCCTGAGGAGCTGTACGCGGCGGCGGACGCGGCCCGTGGCGGCGAGGCCACGGACCCGGAACCCGCCGAAGAGGTGCCGGTGGGGAGCGACCGCACGGCGGACATGCATTGATTCGCGCAGGCGCGCATGGTGTACTCCGGAGCGTGACCGACACCGATGTGCGCCTGTGGCGGAGGGTCCATATGGACCTCCTCCGCTATGCGGGCTGCGTGTGTCGCCCGTCCTGCTGATCTCGCCCTGCCCCCGCGCGCCCCGCCGCTGACGCACGTCCGTGCGTCGTGTGTGCCGTCGCGCGCTCTTTCGCGATCTCAGGACGGTCACCGTGCCCCAACACGTCACCACCCCCACCCCCCTGTCTCCCGCCTCCGCCCCGACGTCGGCCGAACTCCTCGACTTCGTGCGCCGTACGGCGGCCGACCGGGAACTCGTCGACTCCCTGCCCCTCGACCCCGAAGGCCGTACCTGGGTACGGCTCGACGGCCCCGGCGGCAGCGAGGCCTGGCTCATCGGCTGGCCGCCCGGTACCGGCACCGGCTGGCACGACCACGCCGAGTCGCTGGGCGCCTTCGCGACCGCGCGTGGCACCCTGACCGAGAACGCGCTCGCGGTCCGCCTGCCGGCGAGCGGCTGGAAGACCCTGGAACTGGCCGACGGCCTCGACCGCTCCCGGCGCCTGTCGGAAGGCACCGGCCGGGCCTTCGGACGGCACCACGTGCACGAGGTGCTCAACGAGTCCGCGGACACCCACGCGGTGTCGGTGCACGCCTACCATCCGCCGCTCCCGCTGATCCGGCGGTTCAGCCGGACGGGTGCGGTGCTCCGTCTGGAGCAGGTCGAGCGTCCGGAGGAGTGGCAGTGAGCGAAGAGCACGTGGGCATCGACGAGCTCCTGGAGCGGGTCAGGTCGGGCCTCGACCGGATCGAACCCCGGGCCGCGTACGAGGCGTACGAGGCGGGTGACGCGCTCCTGGTGGACACGCGCTACGCGGCCCTGCGCGAGCGGGACGGCCTGATCCCGGGCGCGCTGGTCGTGGAGCGCAACGAACTGGAGTGGCGGCTCGACCCGCAGGGCAGCCACCGCGCCCCGGAGGCCGTCAGCCACGACCTGCGGGTGGTGGTCTTCTGCAACGAGGGCTACGCCTCCTCCCTGGCGGCCGAGTCCCTGCGCCGCCTGGGCCTCCACCGCGCGACGGACGTCATCGGCGGCTTCCAGGCCTGGAAGTCGGCCGGCCTCCCGGTCCTCCTCCCACCCACCAGCGCCTGACTCCCGAGAGGGGCCCGCACTGCCCCGGGCCCGGGCCCCCTCCGTCCCCCGGGCCTCCCCACCGGACGAGTCCTTCTGTCCCCCCGCGGCAGAAGGACTCGTCTCAGAAGGGCTCGTCCAGGCCGTCCGTGTCCTCGCCCTCGGCCTCCAGGGCCTGGCGGACGACGCGGAGGGCCATGCCCTCGGGGTACCCCTTGCGGGCGAGCATCCCCGCGAGCCGTCTCAGGCGACGGTCGCGGTCGAGGCCACGGGTGGCGCGCAGCTTGCGGTCCACGAGCTCGCGCGCCGTGGCCTCCTCCCGCTCGGAGTCGAGCTGCTCCACCGCCTCCTGGATGAGCGTCGGCTCGACGCCCTTGGTGCGCAGCTCCCGGGCGAGTGCCCGGCGGGCGAGGCCCCGGCCGTGGTGGCGGGACTCCACCCAGGCCCCGGCGAAGGCGGCGTCGTCGATGAGACCGACGTCCTCGAAGCGGGCGAGGACCTCCTCCGCCACCTCGTCGGGGATCTCCCGCTTGCGCAGCGCGTCGGCGAGCTGCTTGCGCGTGCGGGGGCTTCCGGTGAGCAGGCGCAGGCAGATCGCACGCGCCCGCTCGGCCGGATCCTGGGGTGACGGCTCCTTCTCGGCCCTCGACGAGTCGGAGCCGTCACCCGGCCATTCGGTGCGCCCGGTCACCGGTTCAGCTCTTGACCGCGGTGGCCTTGGTCGCCTTCGCGGTCTTGCTCGCGGGAGCCGGGACGCTCTTCGCGGCGTCGTCCGCACCGGCCGCGTCGGCGGCGCCCGCCGCGTCCGCACCCGGCTCGGCCGGCATCTCGGGCCGGACGCCGACGCCCAGCTTCTCCTTGATCTTCTTCTCGATCTCGTCGGCGAGGTCGGGGTTGTCCTTCAGGAAGTTACGGGCGTTCTCCTTGCCCTGGCCGAGCTGGTCGCCCTCGTACGTGTACCAGGCGCCGGCCTTGCGCACGAAGCCGTGCTCCACGCCCATGTCGATCAGGCCGCCCTCGCGGCTGATGCCCTGGCCGTAGAGGATGTCGAACTCGGCCTGCTTGAAGGGCGGCGCGACCTTGTTCTTGACGACCTTGACGCGGGTGCGGTTGCCGACCGCCTCCGTGCCGTCCTTGAGGGTCTCGATGCGGCGGATGTCGAGGCGCACCGAGGCGTAGAACTTGAGGGCGCGGCCACCGGTCGTGGTCTCCGGCGAGCCGAACATCACACCGATCTTCTCGCGGAGCTGGTTGATGAAGATCGCGGTGGTCTTGGACTGGTTGAGCGCGCTGGTGATCTTCCGGAGGGCCTGGCTCATCAGGCGGGCCTGGAGACCCACGTGCGAGTCGCCCATCTCGCCCTCGATCTCCGCACGCGGGACGAGCGCGGCGACGGAGTCGATGACGATCAGGTCGAGGGCGCCGGAGCGGACCAGCATGTCGACGATCTCGAGGGCCTGCTCGCCGTTGTCCGGCTGGGACAGGATGAGGTTGTCGATGTCGACGCCGAGCTTCTTGGCGTACTCGGGGTCGAGGGCGTGCTCGGCGTCCACGAAGGCGACCTGGCCGCCGGCCTTCTGGGCGTTGGCCACGGCGTGCAGGGTCAGGGTCGTCTTACCGGAGGACTCCGGTCCGTAGATCTCCACGACACGGCCGCGCGGCAGGCCGCCGACACCGAGGGCGACGTCGAGGGCGGTCGAGCCGGTGGAGATCACCTCGATCGGCTCCTGGGTACGGTCGCCCATGCGCATCACGGCGCCCTTGCCGAATTGGCGTTCAATCTGTGCGAGGGCGGCGTCGAGCGCCTTCTCGCGGTCGGTTCCTGCCATGGGTTCCACCCGGTTTGCTTGAGTCGATCGCTTCATGTGAAAGACGCTAACCCCTGCCACTGACAATGGGCCCCGACGTCCCCTCCGACCTGTGGACAACTCGGCGACAAGCCCGTGATTCCAAGGGTCGGGCTTCCATGAGAATGGATGTTCGATTTTAGTGTCAAGCGCGCCACGCGGTCTCCGGAGGAGCCCCCGCAACCGCCGCGCACCCCGCCGCCGGCCCGGTCGGCCTGCCCCTCAGCCGACCCGGTCCACGAGCCACTCCAGGGCCGCCGGGGCGCCCCCGAGGACGGAGACGTGCCCGTCGGCCGGGGCGAGCCGGAGCTCCGCGCCGGGGCAGCGGTCGGCCAGCCACCGGCCGTGCGCGCTCGGCACGATCCGGTCCTCGTCGCCGTGCAGCAGGAGGACCGGCGCGACGACGCGGGCGGGATCACACCCCCACGGGGCGGCGTACGCGAGGTCGTCGTCGATCAGCCCGCCCGGACCGTCCGCCACGGCCGGACCGACGACCTCGTCGAACCAGGACCACTCGCCGGCGAGCGCCGCGTGGTCGGCGGGGGTGAACATCTCCGGGTCGTACGCGGCGTCCGCCTCGTACGCCTCCTTCACCGCCCGCCCTCCGGCGGCGGCGCGCAGGCCCGCGGCGCCGGACGGCGTCATGCCCGCGAACCAGTCGAGCCCTTCCGCGCCGAACGGGGCGAGGCCCGCCACCGAGACCACGGCGAGCACCCGTTCCGGCAGGAGGGCGCCGCAGGCGAGCGCGTGCGGGCCGCCGCCGGAATGCCCCATGACGGCGAACCGGCCGACCCCCAGGGCGTCGGCGACGGCTCCGGCGTCGCCGGCCGCCGAGGCGACGTCCCGGCCGGGGCGGGGAGTGGATCCGCCGTACCCGGGCCGGTCGTACGACACCCAGCGGATCCCCAGCCGGGCGGAGTCCCGGAGCAGGGGCCCCGGGGGCGCGCCGATGTTCGGCGTGCCGTGCTGCCAGAGGACGGTGAGGCGCGGACGGATCCCTTCGAGCCCCTCGGCTCCCGTGTCGTACACGTGCAGCCTGCGCCCGCCGTCCAGCTCCAGATCGGTCTCGATCACCGCTCCACCGCCCCTCCCGACGGACCTACTTCTTGTGTTGCAGGGCCTTCTGCAGCCGCGCCACGACCGCCTCGCCGTACCTCCGGTGGCCGTGGACGCGCGGGTCGTCCGTCACGTCGTACCGCTTCACGTACGCCCCCAGGAAGGCCTGGAGGGTGGCGACGGCCGGGATGGCGATCAGCGCGCCGACGGCCCCGAGCAGCGCCGTCCCCGCGATGACCGAGCCGAAGGCCACCGCCGGGTGGATGTCGACGGTCTTCGAGGTGAGCTTCGGCTGCAGCATGTAGTTCTCGAACTGCTGGTAGATCACGACGAAGCCGAGCACCCACAGCGCGTACCAGGGGTTGACCGTGAAGGCGATCAGCATCGGCAGGGCGCCGGCGAGATAGGTGCCGATCGTCGGGATGAACTGCGAGACCAGGCCGACCCACACGGCGAGCGCCGGGGCGTACGGCACGCCCAGGATCTCGAAGAGCACGAAGTGCGCGATGCCCGAGACGAGGGCCATCAGGCCGCGCGAGTAGAGGTAGCCGCCGGTCTTGTCGACCGCGATCTCCCACGCCCGCAGGACCTCGGTCTGCCGGGCCGGCGGCAGGACGGAGCAGAGCGCGCGCCGCAGCCGGGGCCCGTCGGCCGCGAAGTAGAACGAGAACAGGAAGATCGTGAGCAGCCGGAAGAGCCCGCCGAGGACGGTGGCGGAGACGTCGAGGACGCCGGACGCGCTGTTCTGCACGTACTTCTGCAGCCAGTCGGAGCTCAGCACGCTGTCCTGGACCTCCACGCGCGAGAGGTCCGTGTGGAAGTTCTCGTTGATCCAGTTGATCAGCGAGTCGAGGTACTTCGGGAAGTTCTCGACCATGTCCACGATCTGGCCGGCCAGCATCGAGCCGAGGAGGACCATGAAGCCGATGCCGAAGACCGCGACGGCGAAGAAGACGAGGAACGTGGCGAGGCCTCGGCGCATCCCCCGGGCCGCCATGCGTCCGACCGCCGGCTCGATGGCCAGGGCGAGGAAGAAGGCCAGCAGGATGTTGACGAGGAGGCCGACGAGCTGGTGGAAGGCCCAGTTGCCCAGCAGGAAGACCGCGTAGAGCGCGAGGGCGAGCACGAGCGCGCGGGGCAGCCAGCGCGGCATCCGCGCGGACCCGGCGACGGACCCGGGAGCGGCGGCCGCGGGGGCCGTCGCCTGGTCCGGAGCCGCAGGCGCGGGCACCGCGACTCTCCCCCCGGCTCCCGCCGCGACGCCGACGGCCGGAGCCGGGGCCGGATTCGAGTCCGGGGAAGCCGTCGGATCGGGGGCCGGGGCCGGGTCGGCGGAAGCGGTCACTTCGGGCACGTCGGGCACGTCATTCGGCTCGGTCTTGTCGGTGTCGTCAGTCGGGGCCACCCCGCCAGTCTCGCGCACCGCACGGACATTCCCCCCGGGACCCCGCACATCCCCGCCAGTCACCCCGCGGTTCGGCCCGCGGTCACCTCTTGTCGGCCGGTACGTCGGCGGCCGCGCAGACGGCACGCCACACGTCCTTCGCCTCCCAGCCGGCGTCCAGCGCCTCTCGTACCGTCCGGCCGCCGAGCTCCGCCATCACGTGGTCGCTCGCGAACGACTCGGCGTAGGACCCGCCGAAGTGGTCGGCCATCCGTTCCCAGAAAATCGTCAACCGCATGACCCCAGTATCCCGCTCCCAAGAGTGCAGCCCGCTCCGCAGGCCTTGTCACCGCGCTTTTCCGCCCTACGGTCGGAGCATGGCCGAAAATCCCCTCTCCTCCCCGCCCTCGACTCCCCTGGCGCGCGCCGAGCGTTTCATCTGGCTGACGGCCCGCGTCCTCGAACAGCGCCGGTTCGCCTACCACTTCCTGCGCGGTGGCCCGGACCAGGTCGAGACGGCCCTCATGGCGTACCTCAACGAGGACGGCGGCTACGGACACGCGCTCGAACCGGATCTGCGCGGCCCGGTGAGCCAGCCGCTGCACACCGCGCACGGGCTGCGCGTCCTGGACTCCATCGGCCGCTGCGGCGGGCTGCGCGTGGAGCGGATCTGCCGGTACCTCACGGAGGTGTCGACGCACGACGGGGCCCTCCCCGCGATCCACCCGTCCCAGCACGGCTACCCCTCGGCGCCCTTCCTCCGGGTCGTGGACTCCCCGCCGAGCGCGCTGCTGTCGACCGGGCCGGTGGTCGGAGTGCTGCACCGCAACCAGGTGTGGCACGCGTGGCTGTTCCGGGCCACCGAGTTCTGCTGGGCGGCCGTGGAGTCGCTCGACAAGCCCCGGCCGTACGAGATCGAGGCGGCCGTCGCCTTCCTCGACGGGGCCCCCGACCGCCCGCGCGCGGAGGCGGCGGCCGACCGGCTCGGACGGCTCGTCCGTGAGCAGCGGCTGGCCGTCCTGGACCCCGGCCGACCGGAGGAGGACCGGATCGCGGACGGGTACGCGCCCGGCGAGCTCCCGTACCCGCACGACTACGCGCGCGTGCCGGACTCGCTGGCCGCGCGCTGGTTCACGGACGCGGAGATGGCCCGCTCGCTCGACCGGCTCGGAGCCGACCAGCAGGAGGACGGCGGCTGGCCGGTCCGCCGGGACTCCTGGGCGCCCGGCTCGGTTCTGGAGGCGCGCCCGATCGCCACCATCGAGGCACTGCGCACCCTCCGGGCCCACGGCCGCGCGATCGGCTGACGGGCCAGGAGGGCCTGTACGGGGCTGCCACGGGGCCGGTGTGGTGCGCCCGGCCCCGCAGGGGCGGTCACCAGCCCAGGGCCCGCACTCCCGCCGTGACGACGACTGCGGCGCCCACGACGACCAGGAACGGGGCGCGCAGGACGAGCGCGACGGCGGCCGCGGCGAGCCCGGCGGCCCGGGCGTCCAGGACGAGTTCGCCGCCCGCGCTGAAGGTCTGCTGGGCCGTGAGCGCGGCGAGCAGCGCGACGGGGAGCAGGGCGGCGAGCCGCTGGACGAGCGGGCGCTCCAGGGCTCCGGCGGGCACGAGCAGGCCGGCCAGCTTCACGAGGTAGCACCCGGCGGCGGTGAGGGCGATCGCGATCCAGACGTTCATCGGGAGTCCTTCTCTCGTCCGGTGGAGGCCCTGCGCCGGCCCTGCGCCCAGAGCACGGCGGGCGCGGCGAGGGCGGCGGCGAGCACCGGGACGCCGGCGGGCAGGACGGGCAGCAGCCCGAGGCCGAGCAGGACGGCGATCCCGGCGGTGGCACGCTCGGTGGCGGACTTCAGCATGGGGGCGAGCAGGGCCAGGAAGACGGCGGGTCCGGCGGCGTCGAGCCCCCAGGCCGCCGTGTCGCCGATCGCCTCGGCACCGAGCGCCCCGAGGAGCGTGGTCACGTTCCACAGGACGTACAGGGTGATGCCGGTGACGGTGAAGCCGATCCGGGCGGCCCGGCGGGACGGCTGGGCGAGCGAGACGGCCGTGGTCTCGTCGATCACCCAGTGCGCGGCGAAGGGCCTGACGGCCTTCGGCAGGGCGAGGAGCTGGGAGAGCCGCAGTCCGTAGAAGGCGTTGCGGGTGCCCAGGAAGAAGGCGCCTGCGGCGGCCGTGAAGGGGTTGCCGCCCGCCGCGAGGGCGCCGACCAGGGCGAACTGCGACGCGCCGGTGAAGACGAGCAGGCTGAGGACGCAGGTCTGGAGGACGCTGAGGCCGGAGCCCGCCGAGGTCACGCCGAAGGCGAACCCGGAGAGCCCGACGGCGATGCCGACCCCGAGCGCGTCGCGGACGACGGCCGCGTCGGGCTTGCCCGGGGAGCCGTCGCGCATGACGGGAGGAGCTGTCTGTTCTGCCACGTCAAGGACGGTACGGGGCGGGTGGGGCCGGGGTCTTGTACGTTCTTGCGGCACCCGCCCTCACCTCATCGGCCCCCGCCGCCCCTACGCGCGCGTGCCTCCCCGCGGGGTCCCCCGTCCCGACCCCCGCGCGCGTTGGTACGCCCCGGGCGGCACCCCCACGCTGCGGGTGAAGTGGCGGCTGAGGTGCGACTGGTCGGTGAAGCCGACGGCGACGGCCGCCTCCGCCGGGGGTGTCCCCGCGTCGAGGAGCTGCCGGGCCCGGCGTACGCGCGCGTCGGTGAGCCAGGTGTGCGGCGGCATCCCGTACGCCTCGCGGAAGGCGCGGAGCAGGGCGAACGGGCTGGTGCCGAGGTCGGAGGCGAGCCGCTCCAGGGTCGGCGGCCCGACCATCCCGGCCTGCAGGACCTCCCGCGCGCGTGCCGCGTTCCGGGCGCCCGCCGAGCGGGGCGGGAGCGGGGTGACGAGCCCGCCGTGGCTGCGCAGGAGCCGGGCGGTGACCAGGCGCAGCAGGCTGTCGGCGGCGAGCGCGTTGCCCTCCTCCGCGGCCCGGTGGACGCCGACGACGAGCTGCGCGGCGTACGGGTCGTCGACGACGGGCGTGGTGAAGCCGGCCTCGCCGCGCAGCGCGAGGGTGTCGGCGGCGATCGACCGGACGATCTCCGCGTCGGGGTAGATCGTCCGGTAGGTCCAGCCCTCGGGCACGCCCGCGTGCCCGGTGTGCGGGGTGTCCGGGTTGACGAGGGCGATCTGTCCGGGCCCGGCGTGGACGAGCTCGTCGCGGGAGTGGAAGGCCTCGACGCCCTCGGTGATCGCGGCGAAGACGAAGGTCTCGTGGGTGTGCCGGGCGAAGGCCTTGTGGATGTAGTGGGCGTGCAGCAGGTCGACCCCGGGCAGCTCGGCGTACTGCCAGTACCGTGCCCGCTCCCCGCTCGCGCCGCCCCGCTCCGTACCCCTGGCCATCCCCCCATTCTGCGCCCCGCCTGCGCCCCGCGACGATCGGGATCCGCCCAGGTCCGGACGGTTGTCAGTGGTCGGGTGCACGATGGGGGGCATGGTCAGGTCCGCGCTCGACGAGTTCTCCCCCGCGACCCGTGGTTGGTTCACCGGGGCCTTCGCCGCGCCCACGGCGGCGCAGGAGGGCGCCTGGAAGGCCATCGGCGCGGGTTCCGACGTGCTGGTCGTCGCGCCGACGGGCTCGGGCAAGACGCTGGCAGCGTTCCTGGCCTCCCTGGACCGGCTCGCGTCCGCCCCGCCGCCCGCCGAGGCGAGGAAGCGCTGCCGTGTGCTGTACGTGTCGCCGCTGAAGGCCCTCGCCGTCGACGTCGAGCGGAACCTGCGCTCGCCGCTGACCGGCATCCGCCAGGAGTCGGTGCGCCTCGGCCTGCCCGAGCCGGACGTCCGGGTGGGGATCCGGTCCGGAGACACCCCCGCGGCCGAGCGCCGGGCGCTCGCGACCCGGCCGCCGGACATCCTGATCACCACGCCAGAGTCCCTGTTCCTGATGCTGACGTCCGCCACGCGCGAGGCCCTGACGGGCGTGGAGACGGTCATCCTGGACGAGGTCCACGCGGTCGCGGGCACGAAGCGCGGCGCGCACCTGGCGCTCTCCCTGGAGCGGCTCGACGAGCTGCTGCCCCGTCCGGCGCGCCGGATCGGTCTGTCGGCCACGGTCCGGCCGGTCGACGAGGTGGCGCGCTATCTCTCCCCAGGGCGCGCGGTGGAGATCGTGCAGCCGCCGTCGGGCAAGGAGTTCGACCTGTCCGTCGTCGTCCCCGTCGAGGACATGGGCGAGTTGGGCGGCTCCCCGGCGTCCGAGGGGAAGGACGGCGGGGACAAGCCGTCGATCTGGCCGCACGTCGAGGAGCGGATCGCCGATCTCGTCCAGTCCCATCGCTCCACGATCGTCTTCGCCAACTCCCGCCGGCTCGCGGAGCGCCTGTGCAACCGGCTCAACGAGATCGCGTACGAGCGGGCGACCGGCGAGCCGCTGCCCGAGGGGGCTCCCCCGGCGCAGGTCATGGCGCAGTCGGGGGCGGCGCAGGGCGCCCCCCCGCTGCTCGCGCGGGCCCACCACGGCTCGGTGTCGAAGGAGCAGCGGGCCCAGGTGGAGGAGGACCTGAAGGCGGGCCGGCTGCCCGCCGTGGTGGCGACCTCCAGCCTGGAGCTGGGCATCGACATGGGCGCGGTCGACCTGGTGGTGCAGGTCGAGTCGCCGCCCTCGGTCGCCTCCGGGCTCCAGCGGGTGGGCCGGGCCGGGCACCAGGTCGGCGCCGTGTCGACGGGCGTGGTCTTCCCCAAGTACCGGGGCGACCTGGTGCAGGCGGCCGTGGTCACCGAGCGGATGCGTTCCGGCGCGATCGAGTCCATGCGGATCCCCGCCAATCCCCTGGACGTCCTCGCGCAGCAGCTGGTCGCGATGGTCGCGCTCGACACCTGGCAGGTGGACGACCTCCTCGCGGTGGTGCGCCGCGCGGCCCCGTTCTCGTCGCTGCCGGAGTCGGCGTTCACCGGGGTGCTGGACATGCTGGCCGGCCGCTACCCCTCGGACGCCTTCGCCGAGCTGCGCCCACGCGTGGTGTGGGACCGGGTGGCCGGGACGGTCACGGGACGGCCGGGTGCGCAGCGGCTCGCGGTCACCTCGGGCGGCACGATCCCCGACCGCGGCCTGTTCGGCGTCTTCCTGGCGGGCTCGGACCCGAAGAAGGGCGGGGGCCGGGTCGGCGAGCTCGACGAGGAGATGGTGTACGAGTCGCGGGTCGGCGACGTCTTCACGCTCGGCACGACCTCCTGGCGGATCGAGGACATCACCCGCGACCGGGTGCTCGTCTCCCCCGCGCCCGGCGTGCCGGGCCGGCTGCCGTTCTGGAAGGGCGACCAGCTGGGCCGTCCGCTCGAACTGGGGCGGGCGGTGGGCGCGTTCCTCCGCGAGGTCGGCGCCCTCGGGGACGAGGACGCGCGCCTGCGGCTGCTCGCCGCGGGCCTGGACGGCTGGGCCGCGGAGAACGTCCTGGCGTACCTGAAGGAGCAGCGCGAGGCCTGCGGGCACGTGCCGGACGACCGGACGATCCTGGTCGAGCGCTTCCGCGACGAGCTCGGGGACTGGCGGGTCGTCATCCACTCGCCGTTCGGGGCGCAGGTGCACGCCCCGTGGGCGCTGGCGCTCGGCGCGCGGCTCGCCGAGCGGTACGGCATGGACGCGCAGGTGATGCACGCGGACGACGGCATCGTGCTGCGCCTGCCGGACGCCGACCTGATGGGCCTGGACATGGGCCTGGACCTCCTGGACCACGAGCCGGTCGACCCGGGCCGGCACCTGGACACGACGTACGACCCGGACAAGGCACCCGTCGGCGCGGCCGACGCCCTCTTCGACCGGGGTGAGATCGGGCAGGTCGTCACCGACCAGGTGGGCGGCTCCGCGCTGTTCGCCTCCCGCTTCCGCGAGTGCGCCGCCCGCGCCCTGCTGCTGCCCAAGCGCAACCCCGGCAAGCGCACCCCGCTCTGGCAGCAGCGGCAGCGCGCGGCCCAGCTCCTCCAGGTGGCGAGCGAGTTCGGCTCGTTCCCGATCGTCCTGGAGGCCGTCCGCGAGTGCCTCCAGGACGTCTTCGACCTCCCGGGCCTCGAAGAGCTGATGGGGGACATCGAGTCCCGCCGCGTCCGCCTCGTCGAGGTCACCACCCCGGAGCCCTCCCCCTTCGCCCGCTCGCTCCTCTTCGGGTACGTGGCGCAGTTCCTGTACGAGGGCGACTCTCCGCTCGCCGAGCGGCGGGCGGCCGCGCTCTCCCTGGACTCCCGGCTGCTCGCGGAGCTCCTCGGCCAGGCGGAGCTGCGGGAGCTGCTCGACCCCGAGGTCCTGGCGGAGCTGGAGCGGGAGCTCCAGTGGCTGACGGAGGACCGCCGCATCAAGGACGTGGAGGGCGTCGCCGACCTGCTGCGGGTCCTGGGCCCGCTGACGGACGAGGAGCTGGCCGAGCGGGGCGCCGAGGCCGGGTGGGCGCCCGAGCTCGAGGCGGCCCGCCGCGCGATCAGGGTGCGGATCGGCGGCCGGGACCACTGGGCCGCGATCGAGGACGCGGGCCGGCTCCGGGACGCCCTGGGCACGGCCCTGCCGGTCGGCGTGCCCGAGGCGTTCACCGAGCCGGTCAAGGACCCGCTGGGCGACCTGCTCGCGCGCCACGCGCGCACGCACGGCCCGTTCACCTCCTCGCAGGCCGCCGACCGCTTCGGCCTCGGCGCGGCCGTCACCGACGGCGCGCTCCAGCGTCTCGCCGCCTCGGGCAGGGTCGTCCAGGGCGAGTTCCACCCCTCCGGCATCGGCCAGGAGTGGTGCGACGCGACGGTCCTGCGGCGGCTGCGGCGCCGCTCCCTGGCGGCCCTGCGGCACGAGCTGGAGCCGGTGCCGCCGGCGGCCCTCGCCACGTTCCTGCCGCAGTGGCAGCACCTGGGGAGCAACAGCCTGCGCGGCATCGACGGCCTCGCGCGCGCGATCGAGCAGCTCCAGGGCGCGCCGGTGCCGGCCTCGGCCCTGGAGAAGCTGATCCTGCCGTCCCGGGTCCGGGACTACTCCCCGGCGCTGCTCGACGAACTGACGACGACCGGCGAGGTCGTGTGGGCGGGCGCGGGCTCGCTCCCGGGCAAGGACGGCTGGGTCTCCCTCTACCTCGCGGACGCGGCCCCCCTGCTCCTCCCGCCCGCACACCCCCTGGAGCTGTCGGCCCTCCACGAGTCGGTGCTCACCGCCCTCTCCGGCGGATACGGCCTGTTCTTCCGGCAGATCGCCGACCAGATCCGGGCCACCACCCACCCGGACGCCACCGATCCGCAGCTCGCCGACGCCCTCTGGGACCTGGCGTGGTCGGGCCGACTCACCAACGACACCCTGGCCCCGCTGCGCGCGCTCCTCGGTTCGGGCCGCACGGCGGGCTCCACGGCGCACCGCGCGCGGCGCACGATCCCGCGCGGCCGGTACGGCACGCTGACCGCCGCGGCCCGCCCGGCGTCCCGCACGGGCCCACCGACGGTCTCGGGCCGCTGGTCGACGCTGCCGCCGGTCGAACCGGAGCCGACGCACCGGGCGCACGCCCTGGCCCGCACGCTCCTGGACCGGCACGGCGTGGTCACCCGGGGCGCGGTGGCCGCCGAGGGCGTGGAGGGCGGTTTCTCGGCCACGTACCGGATCCTGGCCGCCTTCGAGGACAGCGGGCAGGCCCGGCGCGGCTACGTCGTGGAGGGGCTCGGCGCGGCCCAGTTCGCGATGGACGGGGCGGTGGACCGGCTGCGGGCGGCCGCGACGGCCCGCGACCGCGGCGCGGAGGCGGCGGCGGGCCCCCGGGCCCTGGTCCTGGCGGCGGCCGACCCGGCGAACGCCTACGGCGCGGCCCTCCCCTGGCCCGAGCCGCCGACGGGCGCCGGGCACAAGCCGGGCCGCAAGGCGGGCTCGATGGTGGTCCTGGTCGACGGCGAGCTGGCGCTCTACATGGAGCGCGGCGGCAAGACGCTCCTCTCCTGGTCGACGGACCCGGAGGACCCGTCCCTGCGGGCGGCGGCGGAGGCGCTGGCGGAGGCGGCGAGGGCGGGCACGCTGGGCACGGTGACGGTGGAACGCATCAACGGTGCGACGTCCCTGACGTCCCCCCTGTCCCGCCCCCTGGAATCGGCCGGCTTCCTCGCCACCCCCAGAGGCCTCCGCCTCCGCCCCTGATCCCGCGGGCCCCACAATGGACCCGTGCCCGAAGGAGACACCGTCTGGCAGGCGGCCCGGCGCCTGCACACCGCGCTCGCCGGTCAGGTTCTGACCCGCGCGGACCTCCGCGTGCCCCGGTTCGCGACCGCCGATCTCACCGGGCGGACGGTCCTCGACGTCACCCCGCGCGGCAAGCACCTGCTCGCGCGGATCGAGGGCGGGCTCACCCTCCACTCGCATCTGCGGATGGACGGCGCCTGGCGGGTGTACGCCACCGGGGAGCGCCCGCGCGGCGGCCCGGAGCACCAGATCCGGGCGATCCTCGGGAACGCCGCGTTCACGGCGTACGGCTACCGCCTGCCCGTCCTGGAGCTGATCCGTACCGCCGAGGAGTCCCGTGCCGTCGGCCACCTGGGCCCGGACCTGCTCGGCCCGGACTGGGATCCGGAGGAGGCCGTGCGGCGGCTCGTCGAAGACCGGGCGCGCCCGCTCGGCGAGGCCCTCCTCGACCAGCGCAACCTCGCCGGCATCGGCAACGTGTACAAGTCGGAGCTGGCCTTCCTCGCCGCCGTCACCCCCTGGCTCCCGGTCGGTGAGCTCGCCCCGGACGTCCCGGCCCGCCTGGTCGCCACGGCCCATCGCCTGCTCGACGCGAACAAGGACCGTCCGGACCGGCGCACCACGACCACGCGCCGCCCGGGCACCCCGCTCCACGTCTACGGCCGCGAGGGCCGGCCCTGCCTCCGCTGCGGCACCCCGATCCGCAAGGCGGAGCTCGGCGACCGCGTCACGTACTGGTGCCCCGGCTGCCAGCGGGGCCCCGACGGAAGCTCCGACGAAGCCGCCACGAACAATTGACGGTCCGTCAGATCAAGTCGTACGGTCCGGACATGACGTCGACGACGACCACTCTCCCGGCATACGACCTGACCGGCCGCACCGCGTTCGTCACGGGCGCCGCGAGCGGCATCGGCCGCGCCACCGCGATCCTCCTCGCGCGGGCCGGCGCCGCCGTCCACTGCGCCGACCGCGACGAGAAGGGCCTCCAGGAGACCGCGGCGCTGATCGCCCGGCAGGGCGGCACCGCGCACACCCACCCCCTGGACGTCACCGACCGGCCCGCCCTCGCGGCAGCCGTCCGCGCCGCCGGCCCCCTCCACGTCATGGCCGCCATCGCCGGGATCATGCACACGAGCAGCGTCCTGGACACCCGGGACGAGGACCTCGACCGCGTCCTCGCCGTCAACTTCAAGGGCGTGCTGTACGCGTGCCAGGAGGCGGCCCGTTCGATGATCGCCTCCGGCGTCCCCGGCTCGATCGTGACGATGGCCTCGGGTGCGATGGACACCGCGAGCCCGGGCCTGCTCTGCTACAGCGTCACGAAGGCGGCCGTCGTCCAGTTGACGAAGACCCTGGCGACGGAGGCGGGCCCGCACGGCATCCGGGTCAACGCGGTCGCCCCGGGCTGGATCCGCACCCCGATGACGGACCGCCACGAGCCGGCCGCCCAACTGCAGGCCGAGGCCGCGATGGTCCGTCACTCTCCGCTGGGGCGGGTCGGCGAGGCCGAGGACATCGCGCACGCGGTCCTGCATCTCGCCTCCGACGCCTCCGCGTTCACGACCGGCCAGATCCTCCGCCCCAACGGCGGTGTCGCGATGCCCTGGTGACGCCCCGGGCCACCGACCGTCGCGCCCAGGTGACCGAAGAGGCCGCCGCTCCACAGGGCGTCCGCCGCCCCGACGACGCCGCCACGTGCACCGGCAGCAGGCTCAGCCCCCAGCCGCCCGCGGCCACCGCCCCCTCGACCGGCCCGGTCTCGCCCGGGACGAGCAGCAGGCGCAGCACCGCCCACCACCAGAGCCCCCCGGCCGCGAGGCCGCACGCCAACAGCGCGAGCGTCACCAGCGGAACCCGTCGCCGTACCATGGCCGCCTCCTGCGGTCGACGCTAGACCGGCAGGATCACCCTGCGGGAGGGCGCACCGGTGGCAGCACCGGCGCACACGGCCCAGTCGGACGTCCCTCCCACCATGGCACGCCACCCCGGAACCCGGCATCTCAGAGAAGAGCAGAGGAGCCGGCCGAAGCCCCCGGAAACGAGGAAAGCCCCGGTCAGCGCCCCGCGAACAGGGCACCGACCGGGGCTTCGCCCCACTTCGGTTCAGGCAGCGACGACGTCCACCGCTTCGGCGGGGGCCTTGATGGTCACCCGCCCGGTGGGCACACCGGCCACCGACGTCACCGACACCG
Source organism: Streptomyces nymphaeiformis (assembly GCF_014203895.1). Lineage (GTDB taxonomy): Bacteria > Actinomycetota > Actinomycetes > Streptomycetales > Streptomycetaceae > Streptomyces > Streptomyces nymphaeiformis. The sequence goes on from NZ_JACHJY010000009.1 coordinate 521,855, forward strand.
AATTGAGCATCGGGCGTACCGGCGTCGGCACCGGTTCGCTCGCCGCTGCCGACTCGGCCAGTTCGGCCAGCGACAGCTCGTCGCTCACTTCGCGCATGAGCTCGGACATCCGTACGTCCAGCGCGTCGCAGATCGCGGAGAGCAGCTCGGAGGAAGCCTCCTTCTGCCCCCGCTCCACCTCGGAGAGATAGCCGAGCGAGACTCGGGCCGACGAGGAGACTTCGCGCAGAGTACGGCCCTGGCGCTGGCGCTGCCGACGCAGCACGTCACCCAGCAGGCGACGGAGCAGGATCATCGGTGGCTCCCTCCTCGGACCGCGTAGCCGCATCCTTCACGCCCCACCGTACCGCCTCGCGCTGCGGCCGTGCGGGGAGCGATGTCGTGTTCACTCAGGGCTGCAAACATCAATCCCCCCCGTTGTGTTCCGTATCCTGTGCCCGCGCATTTCCCGAGAGTTCCTCATGGAGCAGTTCCAGCACGCTCCGTACGCTCTCTCTACGGATTTCCCCCCGGTCGCCGTTCAACCTCAACGACACCACTTTCCCGGCGCGGGCGCTCGTCGCGGCCGGTCCCGCGACCGCCACGTAGACGGTGCCGACGGGCTGCCCGTCCTGTTCCGAGGGGCCCGCGACCCCGGTCGTCGAGATGCCCCAGTCGGCGCCGAGCCGGTCCCGTACACCCGCCGCCATCTGCAGCGCGACCTCGGGATCGACCGCTCCGCGCTCCGCGAGCAGGGCCGCGTCGACGCCCAGGAGCTCCTGCTTGAGGGCCGTCGCGTAGGCGGTGACCGACCCGAGGAAGGACACCGAGGAACCGGGTGTTCCGGTGATCTCGGCGGCCACCAGACCGCCCGTGAGGGACTCCGCGGCGGCCAGCGTCTGATCACGCTCCGCGAGCAGCGCCAGCACCCGGGCGGCCTCGGTCATCGGGTCGCCGTCTCCGACCGCGCGGCCCGCTCCGCCGCGAGCCCCTTGCGCCGCAGGACGATCGCCTGGCGTACGTAGTCCAGACCGGTGACGACCGTCAGCACGACGGCCACCGCCATCACCCAGAAGCGGAGGGTGGCCAGCCCCCCGGTGAGCATCAGGACGTACATGCCCACGGCGGTGCCCTGGGCGAGCGTCTTCATCTTGCCGCCGCGGCTGGCGGGGATGACCCCGTGCCGGATGACCCAGAACCGCATCAGGGTGATGCCGAGCTCGCGGGCCAGGATGACCCCCGTCACCCACCAGGGCAGGTCCCCGAGCAGGGACAGCGAGACGAGTCCGGCGGCCATGATCGCCTTGTCGGCGATCGGGTCGGCGATCTTCCCGAAGTCGGTGACCAGGTTGTACGACCGGGCGAGGTGCCCGTCGAAGACGTCCGTGATCATGGCCACCGCGAACGCCGCCCAGGCCCAGGCCCGCCACGCCGGATCGTGCCCGCCGTCCTGGAACAGCAGGATCACGAAGCCCGGCACGAGCACGAGCCGGATCATGGTGAGGATGTTGGCGATGTTCCACAGGCTGGCCTGGTTGACGGCCGCCGCGCCCAGCTTGCCGCGGGGCGCCGGCCTTCCGGTCCCGCCCGTCGCGGATGCCGGGACTCCGGTCATCTGCCCGCCTCCTCGAAAAGACACTCGGCCACCAGGTCGACGCCCTCCGTGCCGACGACCTTCGCACTGACCATACGGCCCACGGTCAGGTCGGGGCTCGTACCGTCGGACGTGGTGAGGACCACTTGTCCGTCGGTCTCGGGCGCCTGGTGGGCGGCGCGGCCGATCCAGCCGTCCTCCTCGTCGAAGGACTCGACGAGTACTTCCAGGGTCTCTCCGAGGCGCTCCTCCGCGCGCTGCGCGGTGAGCTCCTCGGCGAGCCGGGAGAGGTGGGCGAGCCGCTCGTCGACGACCTCCTGGTCGAGCTTGTGCTCGTACGTGGCGGCCTCGGTGCCGTCCTCGTCGGAGTAGCCGAAGACGCCGATGGCGTCGAGGCGCGCGTGGGTGATGAAGCGTTCCAGCTCGGCGAAGTCCGCCTCGGTCTCGCCGGGGAAGCCGACGATGAAGTTGGACCGGGCACCGGCCGTGGGCGCCTTGGATCGGATGGTCTCCAGGAGCTCCAGGAAGCGGTCGGTGTCGCCGAAGCGGCGCATGGCCCGCAGCACGTCCGGGGCGCTGTGCTGGAAGGACAGGTCGAAGTAGGGCACGACCTTCTCGGTCGACGTGAGGACGTCGATCAGGCCGGGGCGCATCTCGGCGGGCTGCAGGTAGCTGACCCGGACGCGCTCGATGCCGTCCACGGAGGCCAGCTCGGGCAGCAGGCCCTCCAGGAGCCGGATGTCGCCGAGGTCCTTGCCGTACGAGGTGTTGTTCTCGGAGACCAGCATGATCTCCTTCACGCCCTGCTCGGCGAGCCAGCGCGTCTCGTTCAGCACGTCCGAGGGACGGCGGGAGACGAAGGAGCCGCGGAAGGAGGGGATGGCGCAGAAGGAGCAGCGGCGGTCGCAGCCGGAGGCCAGCTTCACGGAGGCGACGGGGCTGGTGTCCAGACGGCGGCGCAGGGGGGCGCGGGGGCCGGAGGCCGGCGCGATCCCCTCGGGGAGGTCGGCGGGGGCCTCGGCGGTGTCGCCGTGTCCCGGCAGGGCCACGGCCGCGGCGGCCTCCTGGCGCTCCACGGGCGACAGCGGCAGCAGCTTGCGCCGGTCACGCGGGGTGTGGGCCTCGACACTGCCACCGCTGAGGATGGTCTGGAGGCGGTTGGAGATGTCGGCGTAGTCGTCGAAGCCGAGGACGCCGTCGGCCTCCGGGAGGGCCTCGGCGAGCTCCTTGCCGTAGCGCTCGGCCATGCAGCCGACGGCGACGACGGCCTGGGTCTTGCCGTGGTCCTTCAGATCATTGGCTTCGAGGAGGGCGTCGACGGAGTCCTTCTTGGCGGCCTCGACGAATCCACAGGTGTTGACGACGGCTACGTCCGCGTCCTCGGCGTTCTCGACGAGCTCCCAGCCGTCCGCTGCCAAGCGGCCTGCGAGCTCCTCCGAGTCCACCTCGTTACGGGCGCAGCCAAGAGTGACAAGGGCGACGGTACGGCGTTCGGGCATGGACTCAAGACTACTTCGTCCCGGCCGTTCCCCCGTCGCGCAGGGTTCACCTGCGCGACAGAGGTCACATCACGGGCCGGGCGGCGGGCCTCAGCCGGCCTCGGGGTCGCCCTTGGTGTAGCTGAGCCGCTCGACCTGGCCGGATTCGAACTTGTCGGCGAGCTTCTTGCCGTTCACGTAGAGCTCGATCGCGCCGGCGTTGCCGAGGACCAGGTCCACGCGCTCGTCGTCCTGGAAGGTCTTGGACTCGCCCTTGAGGAGGAGCCCGTCGAAGAGCAGCTTGCCGTCGTGGGCCTTGGCCGAGATCCAGCTCTTGTCGTCGATCGCGGAGAGCTTGACCGTGACCTTGTCCTGCGGGACCGCGGCGATCGCGCTCTCGGTGGGCTTGGGCGCGGCGGGCTTGGCCGGCTTCGGCTTGGCCGCGGACGTCGCCTTCTCCGGGGCGGGTGCCGGGCCGCCGTCGGCCACGGTGGTCCCGTTCGGGGCGTCGTTCCCGTTGAACATCGTGAAGCCGACGAAACCGACGACGGCGACGATGGCCGCGACCATCGCGGCGGTCCAGTTGGGCCGGCGCGGCTCGGGGCGGATGCGTTCCGCCTCGAAGAGCGGGGCGGCCGGGGTGGGCGCGGGACGGCCACCGTGCTCGGCGTCGTACTGCTCGATCAGCGCAGCCGGATCGAGGCCGACGGCGCGCGCGAGGGTACGGATGTGGCCGCGGGCGTAGACGTCGCCGCCGCAGCGCGAGAAGTCGTCCTCCTCGATCGCGTGCACGATCGGAATCCGGACACGGGTGGAGGCACTGACCTCTTCGACGGTGAGACCGGCGGCGATTCGGGCCTGCTGGAGAGCGCGACCGATCGAGTCCCGGTCGTCTGCCGGGAAGGTCCGGTCGTCTTCGGGGGAGTTGCCGATGGACACGAGAGCGCCTTTCGAGCGTGTAGCCACCTGCTGGACGTTCAGTCTATGGGTGGTACGAAAGGGTGGGGCAACCGGGCGGGTGCTGTTTGTAGGCCATGAGGCTGGGACATCCTTCTGTCCCTTCCTCAACTTGACGTACGGCCAGGGGAAACGGTTGCCCACCGTTCCCTTACGAGTGAGTCTCGGCCCGGTCTCGAACCGGGAACCCGGCCCGTCCCGGTCGGGCACCCGACCCGGTCCTGACCGCGTACCCGGACTGCCCGTCGCTACTCCCCCGACTCCCCCCGGATCACGGCCAGGACCCCGTCCAGCTCGTCCGGCTTCACGAGCACGTCCCGCGCCTTCGACCCCTCGCTCGGTCCGACGATGTTCCGCGACTCCATCAGGTCCATCAGCCGGCCGGCCTTCGCGAAGCCCACGCGGAGCTTGCGCTGGAGCATCGAGGTGGAGCCGAACTGGGTGGAGACGACCAGTTCGGCGGCCTGGCACAGCAGGTCGAGGTCGTCGCCGATGTCCTCGTCGATCTCCTTCTTCTGCTTGCTGCCGACGGTGACGTCGTCCCGGAAGACGGGCGTCATCTGGTCCTTGCAGTGCTGCACGACGGCCGCGACCTCGGCCTCGGTGACGAACGCGCCCTGCATGCGGATGGGCTTGTTCGCGCCCATCGGCAGGAAGAGCCCGTCGCCCTTGCCGATGAGCTTCTCGGCGCCGGGCTGGTCGAGGATGACGCGGCTGTCGGCGAGCGAGGAGGTGGCGAAGGCGAGCCGCGAGGGCACGTTCGCCTTGATCAGGCCGGTCACGACGTCCACGGACGGCCGCTGGGTGGCGAGCACGAGGTGGATGCCGGCGGCGCGGGCCAACTGGGTGATGCGGACGATCGAGTCCTCGACGTCGCGCGGGGCGACCATCATCAGGTCGGCGAGCTCGTCGACGATCACCAGGAGGTACGGGTACGGGTTGAGCTCCCGCTCGCTGCCCTCGGGCAGTTTGATCTTGCCGTCCCGGATGGCCTGGTTGAAGTCGTCGATGTGCCGGTAGCCGAAGGCGGCCAGGTCGTCGTAGCGCAGGTCCATCTCGCGCACCACCCACTGGAGGGCCTCGGCGGCCTTCTTGGGGTTGGTGATGATCGGGGTGATCAGGTGCGGGATGCCCTCGTAGGCGGTGAGCTCGACCCGCTTGGGGTCGACGAGCACCATCCGGACGTCCTCGGGGGTCGCTCTTATCATCACCGAGGTGATGAGGCAGTTGATGCACGAGGACTTTCCCGAGCCGGTGGCACCGGCGACCAGGATGTGCGGCATCTTCGCGAGGTTGGCCATCACGTAGCCGCCCTCGACGTCCTTGCCGAGCGCGACCAGCATCGGGTGGTCGTCGTCGCCGTCCGCGAGCCGCAGCACGTCGCCGAGGTTGACCATCTCGCGGTCGCTGTTCGGGATCTCGATGCCGACCGCGGACTTGCCGGGGATCGGCGAGATGATCCGTACGTCGGGCGAGGCCACGGCGTAGGCGATGTTCTTGGCCAGTGCCGTGATCTTCTCGACCTTCACGGCGGGGCCGAGCTCGACCTCGTACCGCGTGACCGTCGGGCCGCGGGTGAAGCCCGTGACGTCGGCGTCCACCTTGAACTCGGTGAAGACGTTCGTCAGCGCCGCCGCGACGGCGTCGTTGACCGCGCTGCGGGTCTTGCCGGGTCCGCCCCGCTCCAGGTGGTCGAGCGAGGGCAGGGAGTACGTGATGTCGCCCGCGAGCTGGAGCTGCTCGGCCCGGGGCGGCAGGTCGGTCGGCTCGGGAGCCGGCTTCGTCAGATCGGGTACGGCCCCGCCGGGGCGGCCTCCCCCGCGGGCCGGCGGCACGGGCGCGGCCTTCTCGACGGCCTCGGAAGCCGAGGCGGCGGCTTCGGAGGCGGCCAGGGCCGCGTTCCGCTCGGCGGTGACGTCCTTGGTCAGGTCGGCGACGATCGGCGAGGGCGGCATGCCGTTCAGCACGGCGCCGTCGAGCGCGGCGGCGGCCGCCGCGGCGACGTCCACCGGGTCCAGGCCGGAGTCGAGGTCGACCCGCCCGGAGCCGCGCCGGGACGAGCGGCCGCGCCGCTCCGGCGTCTCCGCCTCGGCCCGGTCCACGTCGTACGGCTCCGAGGGCCCGGCCGAGCGGCGCCGGACCGGCCGCGCGGGTCGCGGTCCCGCGTCCCGCCACTCCTCGTCGTACCGCTCGTGGCCCGGGTGCCCCCCGTACTCCTCGGCCTCCGCCGGGTCGTCCGGGAGCTCGACGATGCCCAGCTTCGCGCCGAGCAGCCGCAGCCGCTGCGGGATCGCGTTGACCGGGGTGGCGGTGACCACGAGCAGCCCGAAGACGGTGAGCAGCACCAGCATCGGGACGGCGAGGACCTCGCCCATCATGAAGACGAGGGGCTGGGACGCGGCCCAGCCGATGAGTCCGCCGGCGTCCTGCATGGCCGCGCTGCCGTCGCCGCGACCCGGGGAACCGCAGGCGATGTGCACCTGGCCGAGGATGCCGACGACGAGCGCGGAGAGGCCGATGCTGATCCGGCCGTTGGCCTCGGGCTTCTCCGGGTAGAGGATGAGCCGGATGCCGATCCCGCCGAGCAGCAGCGGGACGAGCAGGTCGAGCCGGCCGAAGGATCCGGTCACGAGCATCTCGACGAGGTCGCCGACCGGGCCGCGCAGATTGGACCAGGTGCCGGCGGCGACGATCAGCGCGAGGCCGAGGAGGAGCAGCGCGAGCCCGTCCTTGCGGTGGGCGGGGTCGAGACCCTTGGCGCCGCGCCCTATCCCCCGGAACATCGCCCCGATGCCGTGGGCGAGGCCGAGCCAGGCGCCGCGCGCGAGCCGGTAGACGCCCCCGGTCGGGGACGGCGCGGGGCGGGGCGGGGCCTTCTTCGCGGCGGTCTTCCGCGCGGGCGCGCGCTTGGCGGGTGCGGCCTTCTTGGCCGGCGCCTTCTTCGCGGGCGGCTTGGCAGGGGCTTTCGCGGGCGCCGCTTTCTTCGCGGCGCCCGTCGTCCGGCCGGCGCGCGGTTTTGCGGTGCCCGCCGTGCCCTGGGAACCCTTGCCGGACGTACGTGAAGCCATGGTGCCGAGGTTACCGGTGTGGACAGGGGTGTGGGGAGCGCCTGTCCGCCTCACCCGTTCGTGTCGTTCCCGCCGTGGCGCGATGCTGACGCCGCATCACGGCGATTCCCACCACGGCGGACGCACGGTGACGGTGCGTCAGCTCTGGGCGGGCAGGGTCGGCGCGGCACCCGTACCCGGTTCGAGGGCGTCGAGCGCCCTGCGCAGCCCGGTGAGCTTGCGCTCCAGGTGCGCGGCGGTGGCGACGGCCGCCGCGTCGGCGGAGTCGTCGTCGAGCTGCTTCGACAGGGCCTCGGCCTGCTCCTCGACGGCCGCGAGCCGGGCGGAGAGCTCGGCGAGCAGTCCGGCGGACTCCTTGCCGTGACCGCCCTCGCCGCCGCCCTCCAACTGCAGCCGCAGCAGGGCGGCCTGCTCGCGCAGCTTGCAGTTCTTCATGTAGAGCTCGACGAAGACGGAGACCTTGGCGCGCAGCACCCACGGGTCGAAGGGCTTGGAGATGTAGTCGACCGCCCCGGCCGCGTACCCCCGGAAGGTGTGGTGGGGGCCGTGGTTGATGGCGGTGAGGAAGATGATCGGGATGTCCCGGGTCCGCTCGCGCCGCTTGATGTGGGCTGCGGTCTCGAAACCGTCCATGCCCGGCATCTGGACGTCGAGCAGGATGACCGCGAAGTCGTCCGTCAACAGCGCCTTGAGCGCTTCCTCCCCGGACGATGCCCGCACCAGCGTCTGATCGAGCGCGGAGAGAATGGCCTCCAGCGCCAGCAGATTCTCCGGCCGGTCATCGACCAGGAGGATCTTGGCCTTCTGCACCATGCCCCGTCCTCCTCGTCCCGGCAACGGCTCTCCCCGGTCCCCCGAACCGGGGGAAGCACCGGGCGCCGCCCCAGAAGACGACTCCCTAGCGCCGTCCGTCCTTGTGCCGGTCATCGTAGCCGCACCCCGCCCGTCGCCACACCCTGTCACCGCGATGTCACTGTGCACAGACGAGAAACGCGGTGGGAGACCAGAAGGTTCCCCGTATACCGCCCTCTCACACGCCCACGGCGACAGTCCGTCGGCGTGCGGGGGCGGAGCACGGAGCTCCGCCCCGACGGGGCCCCGGAATCACTCCCCCCGCATCCACTGCTCCATGACGGTCAGCAGGTGATCGGGGTCGACCGGCTTCGTCACGTAGTCCGAGGCACCGGACTCGATCGCCTTCTCCCGGTCGCCCTTCATCGCCTTCGCCGTCAGCGCGATGATCGGCAGCCCCGCGAACTGCGGCATGCGCCGGATCGCGGTCGTCGTCGCGTACCCGTCCATCTCCGGCATCATGATGTCCATCAGCACGACCGTCACGTCGTCGTGCTGCTCCAGGACCTCGATGCCCTCCCGCCCGTTCTCGGCGTAGAGCACCGCGAGCCCGTGCTGCTCCAGGACGCTGGTGAGCGCGAAGACGTTGCGGATGTCGTCGTCGACGATGAGCACCTTCTCACCGGAGAAGTTGAAGGTGCGGCGCGGCTCGGCCTCCGCCTCCTCCCGGCCCGCCTCCGGCTGACCGAACTGCCCGGGGACCGTGCCCCGCCCCCCGGTCGCCTCCGCCGCGGCCTTCCGCCGGTGCCGGAACAGCGCCCCGGCCCCGGACCGCGCCTCCGTCCGTACGGGCGGCGGCGGGAAGTGCGGGAACGGGTGGACGGCCCCGGCCGTCCCCTCCTCGGCCCCCTGCTGCGGGTCCTCGGCGTCCTGCGCGCCCTGCCCGTATCCGCTCGACGGCAGCTCCGTCGGGCTCAGCGGCAGGTAGAGCGTGAACGTCGAACCGCGGCCGGGCTCGCTCGCGGCGAAGATCTCGCCGCCGAGCAGCCGCGCGATCTCCCGGCTGATCGAGAGCCCCAGACCCGTACCGCCGTACTTCCGGCTGGTCGTGCCGTCGGCCTGCTTGAACGCCTCGAAGATGACCCGCATCTTGCTCGCCGCGATCCCGATCCCGGTGTCGGTGACCGAGAAGGCGATCAGGTCGGCCTCCGGGTCGCGCAGCGAACCGGCCTCCAGGAGCTGCTCGCGGATCGACTGCGGCACGTCCGCGCCGGCCGGCCGGATCACCAGCTCCACCGCGCCCGTGTCGGTGAACTTCACCGCGTTGGACAGCAGGTTGCGCAGGACCTGGAGCAGCCGCTGCTCGTCGGTGTGGAGCGTGGCGGGCAGCTCGGGCGAGACCCGCACCGAGAAGTCGAGCCCCTTCTCCGCCGTGAGCGGGCGGAACGTCGCCTCCACGTAGTCGACGAGCTGGACGAGCGCGATGCGGGTCGGCGAGACGTCCATCTTGCCCGCCTCGACCTTCGACAGGTCGAGGATGTCGTTGATCAGCTGGAGCAGGTCCGAGCCCGCGCCGTGGATGGTCTCGGCGAACTCGACCTGCTTCGGCGTCAGGTTGGTCTCGGCGTTGTCGGCGAGCAACTTGGCCAGGATCAGCAGCGAGTTGAGCGGGGTGCGCAGCTCGTGCGACATGTTGGCGAGGAACTCCGACTTGTACCGCATGGAGACGGCGAGCTGTTCCGCGCGCTCCTCCAGGACCTGCCGGGCCTCCTCGATCTCGGTGTTCTTCACCTCGATGTCGCGGTTCTGCCGGGCGAGCAGTTCGGCCTTCTCCTCCAGCTCCAGGTTGGAGCCCTGGAGTTCCTTCTGCCGGTGTTCCAGCTCGGCCGACCGCTCCTTGAGCTGCTCGGTGAGCTCCTGCGACTGCTGGAGCAGCACCTCGGTCTTGGTGTTGACGCTGATGGTGTTGACCGTCGTCGCGATGAGCTCGGCGAGCTGGTTGAGGAAGTCCCGCTGGATCTGCGTGAACGGCTGGAAGGACGCCAGCTCGATCACGCCGAGGACCTTGCCCTCGAAGAGGACCGGCAGCACGATCACATGCGCGGGCGCGGCCTCGCCGAGTCCCGACGAGATCTTCAGATAGCCCGGCGGCACGTTGACCTGGATGGTCCGCTTCTCCTCCGCCGCCGTCCCGATGAGGGTCTCCCCGGGCCGGAACGAGGTCGGCATGGACCCGGCGGAGTATCCGTAACTCCCGCGCATCCGCAGCTCGTACGAGCCGTCGCCCTCGCCCACGAGTTCGGCGTCGCTGTGCGCGGAACCCGTCGGCATGGCCACGAAGAAGGCGCCGTGCTGGGCCGAGACGACCGGGGTCAGCTCGCTCATGATGAGCGAGGCCACGTCGTCCAGGTCCCGCCGGCCCTGCATGAGGCCGGAGATGCGGGCCAGGTTGCCCTTGAGCCAGTCCTGCTCCTCGTTGGCGAGGGTGGTGTCGCGCAGGTTGGCGATCATGGTGTTGATGTTCTCCTGGAGGGCCTGGATCTCGCCCGCCGCGTCGACACCGTCGATCTTGAGGTTGAGGTCGCCGCGGGTCACCGCCGTGGCGACGGCCGCGATCGCCCGCACCTGCCGGGTCAGGTTCCCGGCCATCTCGTTCACGGACTCCGTCAGGTCCCGCCAGGTGCCGTCCACGTCGCGGACCCGGGCCTGACCGCCCAGCTGGCCGTCCGTACCCACCTCGCGGGCGACGCGGGTGACCTCCTCGGCGAAGTTCGACAGCTGGTCGACCATCGTGTTGATGGTGCTCTTCAGCTCCTGGATCTCACCGCGCGCGTCGATGTCGATCTTCTTGGTGAGGTCGCCCTTGGCGATGGCGGTGGTGACGGCGGCGATCTGGCGCACCTGGCCGGTGAGGTTGTCGGCCATGCCGTTCACCGAGTCCGTCAGGTCCCGCCAGGTCCCCGACACCCCGGGCACCCGCGCCTGGCCGCCGAGGATGCCGTCCGTGCCCACCTCACGGGCCACTCGGGTCACCTCGTCGGCGAACGAGGACAGCGTCGTCACCATCGTGTTGACGGTGTCGGCGAGTTCGGCGACCTCGCCGCGCGCCTCGACGGTGACCTTCTTCGTCAGGTCGCCGTTGGCGACGGCCGCGGAGACCCGGGAGATGTTCCGCACCTGGCTGGTCAGGTTGTTGGCCATCAGGTTGACGTTGTCGCTGAGGTCCTTCCACGTACCGGTGACACCGCGCACGCGTGCCTGGCCGCCGAGGATGCCCTCCGTACCCACCTCGCGGGCCACGCGCGTGACCTCGTCGGCGAAGTTCGACAGCTGGTCGACCATCGTGTTGACGGTCGTCACCAGCTCCAGGATCTCGCCCTTGGCGTCGACCGTGATCTTCTTCGACAGGTCGCCCATGGCGACCGCCGTGGTGACCTCGGCGATGTTCCGCACCTGGATGGTGAGGTTGTTCGCCATGAAGTTCACCGACTGGGTGAGGTCCTTCCAGGTGCCGGAGACCCCCTGCACCTCGGCCTGACCGCCCAGGATGCCCTCGGTGCCCACCTCGCGGGCCACCCGGGTCACCTGCTCCGCGAAGTTCGAGAGCTGGTCCACCATCGTGTTGAGGGTGTTCTTCAGCTCCAGGATCTCGCCGCGCGCGTCCACGTCGATCTTCTGCGACAGGTCACCCCGCGCCACCGCGGTCGCGACCTGCGCGATGTTGCGGACCTGGGTGGTGAGGTTGCCGGCCATGCCGTTCACCGAGTCCGTCAGATCACGCCACACACCGGCCACGCCCGGCACCTGCGCCTGACCGCCGAGCCGCCCGTCCGTGCCCACCTCGCGGGCCACCCGGGTCACCTGGTCCGCGAAGGCGGAGAGCTGGTCGACCATCGTGTTGATGGTGTTCTTCAGCTCCAGGATCTCGCCGCGCGCGTCCACGTCGATCTTCTGCGACAGGTCACCCCGCGCCACGGCCGTCGTCACCTGCGCGATCTGCCGCACCTGCGAGGTCAGGTTGCCGGCCATGAAGTTCACGGAGTCCGTGAGCTCGCGCCAGCGCCCGGACACGCCGTCCACCCGCGCCTGACCGCCGAGCCGGCCCTCGGTGCCCACGTCCCGTGCCATCCGGGTCACCTGGTCCGCGAAGGACGACAGCTGCGACACCATCGTGTTGACGGTGTTCTTCAGCTCCAGCATCTCGCCGGCCACGTCCACCGTGACCTTCTGCGACAGGTCGCCGTTGGCGACCGCCGTCGTCACCTGCGCGATGTCCCGCACCTGACCGGTCAGGTTGCGGAAGGCCGTGTTCACCGAGTCGGTGAGGTCCTTCCACGTGCCCGCCGCACCCGGCACCTCGGCCTGACCGCCGAGCAGACCCTCGACGCCGACCTCCCGGGCCACCCGGGTCACCTCGGAACCGAAGGCGGAGAGCTGGTCCACCATCGTGTTGACGGTGTTCTTCAGCTCCAGCATCTCGCCGGCCACGTCCACCGTGACCTTCTGCGACAGGTCACCGTTGGCGACCGCCGTCGTCACCTGCGCGATGTCCCGCACCTGCGTGGTGATGTTCCGGAAGACCGTGTTGACGGAGTCCGTGAGGTCCTTCCACGTGCCCGCCGCACCCGGCACCTGCGCCTGACCGCCGAGCAGACCCTGCGCGCCGACCTCGCCCGACACCCGGGTCACCTCGTCGGCGAACGTCCGCAGCGTCTCCGTCATCTGGTTGATGGTGTCGGCGAGTTGCGCGATCTCACCGCGCGCGGAGACCCGTACCTTCTGCGACAGGTCGCCGTTCGCGACCGCCGTCGTCACCTCGGCGATGCCTCTCACCTGATTGGTGAGATTGCCCGCCATCGTGTTGACGGAATCGGTCAGGTCCTTCCACACACCGGCGACCCCGGCCACCTCGGCCTGACCGCCGAGCTCACCCTCCGTACCCACCTCGCGCGCGACACGGGTCACCTCGGAGGAGAACGACGACAGCTGGTCCACCATCCGGTTGACGGTGTTCTTCAGCTCCAGCATCTCGCCGGCCACGTTCGCCGTGACCTTCTGCGACAGATCGCCGTCCGCGACCGCCGTCGTCACGAGCGCGATGTCCCGCACCTGCGCCGTCAGCCGGTTCGCCATGGTGTTGACCGAGTCCGTGAGGTCCTTCCACGAACCGGACACCCCGCGCACCTGCGCCTGCCCGCCCAGCTTGCCGTCCGTACCCACCTCGACGGCGACCCGGGTCACCTCGGACGCGAACACCGACAGCTGGTCGACGAGGTTGTTGGCGGTACGGGCGACCTTCAGGAACTCCCCGCGCAGCGGCCGCACGGTCCCGTCCGCACTCTCCGAACGCAGGTCCATCCGCTGGTCCAGATCGCCCTCGGCCACCGCCGACAGGACCCGCCCCACCTCGGACACCGGCCGGGCCAGATCGTCGACCAGCGCGTTCGCGGCCTCGATCGCCGCCGCCCACGCCCCCTCGCTGGCCCCCGCCTCCAGCCGCTCGGACAGCTTGCCCTCGCGACCGACCACCCGCCGGACCCGCGACAGCTCCCCGGTCACGTGCATCTGCCGGTCGGCGACCTCGTTGAACACGGCGGTGATCTCCGCCATGACCCCGTCACCGGACACCGTGAGACGCCTGCGGAAGTTCCCGTCCCGCATCGACACCAGCGCGGCCAGCAACCGCTCCAGCGCCGCCGCGTCCACCTGGACCGTCCCCCCACGGGAACGTCCGCCCCTCGCGCGCGTGCCACTGCCTCCGCCGCGTCGCGCCGCCGTGCCAGACTCCACCGTGTCCCTCCCGAAAGGGGTCGACCGTACCGCTCCGGCTCTCGCCGTCAGCCTGCCCAGTGTTTCACCGTGACCGAACCAGGCGATAACAGTTCGGCAGCTTCGCACAGCGTCCCTACCCCGAGGGACGGAATCAACGGTGACCGGCATCCGCTCGGACAGCGAAGGTAAGTAACCTGGCATCCGGCTGTCCAACCGCCCCGGTCCGCCCGGCGGGGGCGGCGTGGCGTGCGCACGACCACCGGGCAGCGGGAGGGACAGACCGAGCATGGCAGAGCCGGGCGTCGAGACGCGTACGAGGAGAGCCGTGATCACCGCGCGGGCGACTGCCACCTTCGAGCCCGTCGGGCGGTCCGTCGCGGCCGCCCGCGCGTTCGTCCGGGACACCCTCCAGGGCTGGGGACACCCCGAACTCGTCGACGACGCCGTCGTCCTCACCAGCGAGCTCGTCACCAACGCCGTCATCCACGCCGGCACCTCCGCCGAAGTCCTCTGCCTCCGCTCCGACGACAGCATCCGCGTCGAGGTCGCCGACCGCTACCCCGAGCGCGAGATCCCCGTCCAGAGCGGCCGCACCCTCGGCAACCCGGACCGCGAGAACGGCCGCGGCCTCCTCCTCTGCGCGGCCCTCGCCCACCGCTGGGGCGTCGACTACTCCCCCACCCGCAAGCACGTCTGGTTCCACCTGGACCTCCCCCAGCGCCCCGTCGGCACCCGCTCCGCGGGCCCCGTCCTCCCCGACGCCCTCCTCCCGGTCGCCGAGAGCCGCGTCCGCGTCGCCGTCGCCCAGATCGACCGCGGCGGCACGATCACCGCCTGGAACGAGGACGCCGAGGAGCTCTTCGGGTACGACGCCGAGCTGGTCATCGGCAAACCCCTCGGCGACCTCGCCGCCTGGCCCCACACCCCCGGCATCGGCACCGGCCTCGCCGAGGCCCTCCGCCTCTCCCGCTGGGAGGGCAGCTACGGCATCCGCTGCGCCGACGGCCGCGTCATCCCCGTGTACGCCTCGCACCTCCGCGTCCGCGACGCCCAGGGCGAACCCTCCACCGTCTGCCTCCTCGTACGGGAGCACGAGCGCGCCGTCCTCCAGACCCCGCAGCGCCCCGCCGTCGAACCGGGCGCCGAGAGCCGCGCCGCCGCCGACCCCTTCGAGGTCTTCATCGGCTCCCCCGCCCCCGACGACCTCGACGGACTCCTCCAGCGCACGGTCGAGCGCGCCCGCGACATGCTCGACGGCGACGCCGCCTTCCTCCTCCTCGCCACCGACGACGAGACGGAACTCGAGGTCCGGGCCACCACCGGACTCCCGGCCGCCCGCCAGCGCTTCGCCCGCGTCCCCGTCGAGACCGGCGCCAGCCGTTACGGCTCCGCCCGCATGCCCGCCGTCCACGAGGACCTGGCAGCCGTCCCCGGCGCCGTCCCCCTCCTCGAAGGCACCGGCATGCGCTCGGTGGTGACGGTCCCCCTGAAGGTCGAGGGCCGCCTCACCGGCTCCCTCGGCGTGGCCGCCGAATCCGCGAACCGCTACTCCAACGAGGAGGCCCTGCGCCTCCAGTTCGCCGCCGACCGCATCGCCCTGGCCGTCGAGTCGGCCCGCCTCGGCGAGCTGGAGCGCCTGCGCCGCGGCTCCCTCAGCTTCCTCGTCGAGGCCTCCGACCTCCTGGCCGGCACCCTCGACCGCGACCAGACCCTGGCCCTCATGGCCCAGATGACGGTCCCCACCCTCGCCACCTGGTGCGCGGTCTACACGATCGCCGACCAGGCCTCCGACCCGTACCTCTCGTACGTGCTCCACGAGGACGAGGACCGCATCGACGGCCTCAAGGCCCTGCTCTCCTCCATCGCCCCGCCCGACCCGGTGCCGACCCCCGGCGCCCGCGTCTGGTCCGCCCCGGGCGAGGCCGCGCACCGCGCCGCGCTGACCGCCTCGGTCCGCGCCCTCGACCACCCCGCGAGCCCGCTGTCCTCCGGCATCGACACCACCCTGGCCACCGCGAGCGCGGTCGCCGGCGAGACGGTCGTCCTGCCACTGGTCGCCCGCAACCGGGTCATCGGCATGCTGACCCTCGGTCGGCCCTCGGAGGACCACTTCCGCCAGGAGATCCTGGAGCTCGCCGAGGACCTCTCGCGCCGGGCCGCCCTGGCCCTGGACAACGCCCGCCTGTACTCGGAGCGCGTGGCGATCAGCCAGTCCCTCCAGCGCAGCCTCCTCCCGCCCGGCCTGCCCACCATCCCGGGCGTCGAGGTCGACGTGATCTACCGCGCGGCCGGCGAGGGCAACGAGGTCGGAGGCGACTTCTACGACCTCTTCCCGATCCGGGACGGCGCGTACGGATTCGCCATCGGCGACGTCTGCGGTACGGGCCCGGAGGCGGCCGCCGTCACCGGCCTGGCCCGCCACGCCCTGCGCCTCCTGGCCCGCGAGGGCTTCGGCGGCCCCGCCGTCCTGGAGCGGCTGAACGCGGCGATCCTCGACGAGGGCGCCCGCAGCCGGTTCCTGACCCTCCTCTACGGCGAGATGCGCCCGCAGGACGACGGCTCGGCGATCCTCAAGGTCGTCTGCGCCGGCCACCCCCTGCCGCTGCGCCTCCGCCCGGACGGCACGGTCGAGCCCGCGGCCGAACCCCAGCCGCTCCTGGGCGTCATGGAGGACCTGGAGCTGTACGAGCAGACGATCACGCTCGACCCGGGAGACGTGCTCCTGTGCGTCACGGACGGCGTGACGGAACGCCGTGAGGGCACCCGCATGCTGGGCGACGACGGCCTCGCCGAGGTCCTCAGGACGTGTACGGGCCTGACGGCCGGCGCGGTCGCCTCCCGAATCCTCCGCGCGGTCGAACGCTTCGCCCAGGCCCCGGCCTCCGACGACATGGCCATCCTGGCGATGCGCCTCCGCGAGCCGGACCCCAGCTGACGAAGGCCGGCGCCTCCCCGGAGGGGGAGGCGCCGGTCCTTTCCGACAAGTGTCCTGGAAACACGAAAAGGCCCCCGCCTAGTGGCGGGGGCCTTTTCTTTTTCGGAGCCCTTTAACGGAATCGAACCGTTGACCTTCTCCTTACCATGGAGACGCTCTACCGACTGAGCTAAAAGGGCAGGTGTTCGGCGGCGTCCTACTCTCCCACAGGGTCCCCCCTGCAGTACCATCGGCGCTGAAAGGCTTAGCTTCCGGGTTCGGAATGTAACCGGGCGTTTCCCTAACGCTATGACCACCGAAACTCTATGAAGTTGAACTCAACCGGCAAGGGAGTTCATTGCTTCAGAACTAACACAGTGGACGCGAGCAACTGAGGACAAGCCCTCGGCCTATTAGTACCGGTCAGCTCCACCCCTTACGGGGCTTCCACAT
>NZ_JACHJY010000010.1 GCF_014203895.1 Streptomyces nymphaeiformis
AACGCCCGGTTACATTCCGAACCCGGAAGCTAAGCCTTTCAGCGCCGATGGTACTGCAGGGGGGACCCTGTGGGAGAGTAGGACACCGCCGAACAATTCTTCAGGACCTCTGGTCCCAGCGTTCACGCTGGGACCAGAGGTCCTTTTGTTTTTTGCTTGACTTTTCCGATGCGCGGCTGAGTGCCGGCTGCGCGAGAATGACTGCAGTACCCGAAGACAGGAGTCACGACGATGTCCACCAACTCTCCCGACGACCGTCCGGAGCGCGAGCCGCGTCGCAGGGACGGTGCCGGTGGCGACCGGGGCGGCTTCCGTGGACCGCGCCGGGATGACAACCGTGGCGGCGACAGCCGTGGCGGGGACAACCGTGGCGGTGGCGGTTTCCGTCGCGATGACCGCGGTGGCGACAACCGTGGCGGTGGCGGTTTCCGCCGTGATGACCGCGGTGGCGACAACCGCGGTGGCGGCTTCCGCCGTGACGACCGCGGGGACAACCGCGGCGGTGGCTTCCGTCGCGATGACCGTGGTGGCGACAACCGTGGCGGTGGCGGCTTCCGTCGCGATGACCGTGGCGGTGACAACCGCGGTGGCGGTGGCGGCTTCCGCCGGGACGACCGGCGTGATGAGCGTCCGTCGTTCCGTCGGGACGAGCGTCCCTCCTACGGGCAGCGTGACGACAACCGCAGTGGCGGTGGCTTCCGCCGTGACGACCGTGGCGGCGACAACCGTGGCGGTGACAACCGCGGTGGCGGCTTCCGTCGCGACGACCGGCGTGACGAGCGTCCGTCGTTCCGTCGGGACGACCGTCCCTCCTACGGGCAGCGTGACGACCGTGGTGGTGACAGCCGTGGTGGCGGCTTCCGTCGCGACGACCGGCGTGACGAGCGTCCGTCGTTCCGTCGGGACGAGCGTCCCTCCTACGGGCAGCGTGACGACAACCGCAGTGGCGGTGGCTTCCGCCGTGACGACCGTGGTGGCGACAACCGTGGCGGTGGCTTCCGCCGTGACGACCGTGGTGGCGACAACCGTGGCGGTGGCTTCCGCCGTGACGACCGTGGCGGCGACAACCGTGGCGGTGACAACCGTGGCGGTGGTTTCCGCCGTGACGACCGCCGTGATGAGCGTCCGTCGTCGTTCCGTCGGGACGACCGGCCCTCGTACCCCTCGCGTGACGACCGTGGCGGCGACAACCGCGGTGGCGGCTTCCGCCGTGACGACCGCCGTGACGAGCGTCCCTCGTCGTTCCGCCGGGACGACAGCCGTGGTGGCGGTGGCTTCCGGCGTGACGACCGTGGTGGCGACAGCCGTGGCGGTGGCTTCCGCCGCGACGACCGTGGCGACCGGGGCGGCGACCGCGGTGGCTTCCGCCGCGACGACCGTGGCGACCGGGGCGGCGACCGCGGTGGGTTCCGCGGCCGGGACGACCGGGGCGGTTTCGGGCGTCGTGACGACCGGGACCGTGGCGACCGCGCGCCCATCAAGCGTCTGCCGATCCCGCCGGAGGTCACCGGTGAGGAGATCGACCCGGATGTGCGTCAGGAGCTCATGAGCCTGCCCAAGGGGCTCGCCGAGGACGTCTCGCGCAACCTGGTCATGGTCGCCCAGCTGATCGACGAGGACCCGGAGAAGGCGTACGGGTACTCGCGCGTCGCCCTGCGGCTCGCTTCCCGTGTCGCGGCCGTCCGCGAGGCCGCCGGCTTCGCCGCGTACGCGACGCAGAAGTACTCCGAGGCGCTGGCCGAGTTCCGTGCCGCGCGCCGGATGAGCGGCGGTGTCGAGCTGTGGCCCGTCATGGCCGACTGCGAGCGCGGCCTCGGCCGGCCCGAGCGTGCCCTCGCCATGGCCGGTGAGCCCGAGGTGCAGAAGCTGGACAAGGCCGGGCAGGTCGAGATGCGGCTCGTCGCCGCAGGCGCCCGCCGCGACCTGGGTCAGCTCGACGCGGCCATCGTGACGCTGCAGAGCCCCGAGCTCGCTTCCAGCGCCGTGCACCCGTGGACCGCGCGCCTGCGGTACGCGTACGCCGACGCGCTGCTCGCCGCCGGCCGTGAGCGCGAGGCCCGCGAGTGGTTCGCCAAGGCCCTGGAGGCCGACAAGGACGGCGCCACGGACGCGTCCGACCGGCTCGCCGAGATGGACGGGGTCGAGTTCGTCGACGCGTTCGACGAGTCCGACGACGACGTGGAGAACGAGTCCGAGGAGTCCGAGGAGTCGGGTGTCGTCGAGGTCGACGACATCGACGACGAGGACGACGAGGACGAGCGGGACGGCGACAAGGGCTGATCCCCTGGCGTAGCGAGAAGGGCGGCACCCGGTGGGTGCCGCCCTTCTGCGTTTCTGCGTCTCGGTGTGCTCAGTCCAGCGCCAGGCTTCGCAGGACCAGGCCCGTCGCCGGCTTCGGGCCGAACGAGGTGGACTTGCGGGGCATCGTGACGCCCTGGCGGGCGAGGTCGCGGACGACCTCCTCCCGTACCGGATGCATGAGGACCGCCGTACCGCCGCGGCGTTCCGCCTGGGCGACCGCGGCCTCCGTGTCGTGGATGTAGGCGATGTCCTCGGGGGCGTCCGGGATGTGCCAGACGTGCTCCAGGAGGGTGGAGTGCAGGACCGTCGCGTCCAGGGTCCGCCAGGCCTGGGGGCGGTCCGTGCGGATCGTGCGGTCGAGGAGGGCCGGGTCCGGGCGGTCGAGGAGGTGGAAGGTGCCGTCGCCCGCGAGGAGGAAGGCGTTGCCCTCGGCCGCGGCGGCCTCCAGGGCCTCCAGGGCCACGGGGAGCGGCCGGTCGATCCTGCGCACCCGGAACGTGTCTCCGAGGGCCGCGAGGGCGTCGGCGACCGGCAGGCGGTTGAGGAGGCGGTGGATCGAGCGGACCCGCAGGGGGTAGCGGGCGGTGTCGATGAGGAGGACCAGACCGTAGTTCCAGGGGCCGGGGGCCGCGTGCTCCTCGCGGAGGCGCAGGTATGTCGCCCAGCGGTGGTGGCCGTCGGCGATGAGGGCCTGGTGGTGGGCCAGTTCGCCGGCGATCACGGCGAGTTCGGCGGGTTCGGTGACCGCCCAGAGGCGGTGCTGGAAGCCGTCCTCCGTGGTGGTGGAGAACAGGGGCTCGCGCCGGACGGTGCTCTCGATGACCGCTGCGGCGCCGCCCTCCTCCGCCCCGACGTACGTGAGGAGCAGGGGCTCCAGGTTGGCTGCCGTGGTCCGCATCAGGGCGGCGCGGTCCTCGACGACGTGCGGCATGACGTCCTCGTGGGGGAGGACGACGCCCTCCGCCGGGGTGGAGAGCTCCAGGGCGCCGATGACGCCGCGCTGGAGGATGCCGTCGCCGCTCTGCTCGTACACGTAGAGCGCGGGTTCCGGGTCCGGAGCGAGGACGCCGTCCGCGAGCCAGCGGTCGAGGGTGACGGCGGCCTTGCGGTGGCGGGTGCCGGCGGTGATCGCCTGGGGGAGGATCAGCCGCACGATGTTGTGCGGATCGGCGGACTCCAGATGGAGCAGTCCGTCAGGTCGTACGACGACGTCGTAGGGAGGGGACATCACGGCGGCGAGGCTGCCGACCCGCTCGGGGACGTACCGGAGCCCGCGGAACGGGGTCAGGTGCAGGCCCGTGGTGTCGTCGCGGACGTCGTCGGCCGCGTGACCTGATGTGTTCATCCTGTCATCGTATGTGGGCGGGCATGAGCGATGATCGGGAGAGTGGGGGAATTCACCCGGTGATCTGAGGAGTGTGCGGTGACGGTGCGGAACGGCCAGGGACAGCGGGACGGCGGCAGGGCGCACCCGGGCGGCAGCGCGGTCGCGCTGTGCGAGGCGTACGACACGGCGCTCCTGGACCTGGACGGTGTCGTGTACGCGGGAGGGGAGGCCGTTCCGCACGCCGTGGAGGCGCTCGGGGTCGCCCGGGCCGGCGGGATGCATCTGGCGTACGTCACCAACAACGCGCTGCGGACGCCCGGTGAGGTGGCGGAGCACCTGACGGACCTCGGCGTGCCGGCGGAGGCCGGGGACGTGGTCACCTCGGCGCAGGCGGTGGCCCGGATGATCGCGGACGAGGTGCCGGCGGGGTCCCGGGTGCTCGTCATCGGCGGCGAGGGGCTGCGGGTGGCGCTGCGCGAGCGGGGGCTCGTACCGGTGGAGTCGGCGGACTACGACCCGGCGGCGGTCGTGCAGGGGTACGGCGGGCCCGAGATGGGGTGGGGGCGGTTCGCGGAGGCGGCCTACGCGGTGGAGCGGGGGGTGCCCTGGTACGCCTCCAACACCGACCTGACGATCCCCGGGGCGCGGGGGATCGGGCCGGGCAACGGGGCGGCGGTGGAGGTCGTGCGGATCGCCACCGGGGGCCGGTACGAGCCGAAGGTCGCGGGGAAGCCGCAGCCGCCGATGCACCGGGAGACGGTGCTGCGGACGGGAGCGCGGCGGCCGCTGGTGGTGGGGGACCGGCTGGACACGGACATCGAGGGCGCGTTCAACGGCGGAGTGGACTCGCTGCTCGTGCTGACCGGGGTGACGGACGTGGCGCAGCTGCTCGCGGCCGTGCCCGAGCACCGGCCCACGTATGTGGCGGCCGATCTGCGGGGGCTGCTCGTGGGGCAGCCCGAGGTGGTCGCGGGCGGGGGCGGGGGCTACGTGTGCGGGGGGTGGCGGGCGTCCGTGAGCGGCGGTGAGCTCGTCCTCGACGGCACGCCGGGCGAGGGCGCGGACGTGCTGGACGCGGTGCGCGCGCTGTGCGGGGCGGCTTGGTCGGAGGCGGACCGGGCGGGCGGTGGCGTGCCGGACGCGGGGAAGGTGCTCGCGCAGCTCGGGGCGTGACCGATCGACGGGGTTGGGTAGGCTAACCTAACTTCGCGTGATCGTGGTCGTCACCGCCTGAACCGACCACGGACGAGACACCGGGAGTGCGGGTATGGACGGTCGGCAGCAGCGCCTGAGCGCGGAATCGGTCACCCTGGCGTACGAGCAGCGGGTCATCGCCCGCGATCTGTCCGTCGCGATCCCCGACCACTCGTTCACCGTCATCGTCGGGCCCAACGCCTGTGGCAAGTCCACCCTCCTGCGGGCCCTCTCCCGGATGCTGAAGCCCAGCGAGGGTCGCGTCCTGCTCGACGGGCAGTCGATCCACGCGATGCCCGCGAAGAAGGTCGCGAAGACCCTCGGGCTGCTGCCCCAGACCTCCGTGGCCCCCGACGGCATCACCGTCGCCGACCTCGTCGCGCGCGGCCGCTACCCGCACCAGGGGCTGCTGCGCCAGTGGTCCCCGGAGGACGAGCGCATCACGCGGGAGTCCATGGCGGCGACGGGCGTCGCCGAGCTGGCCGACCGGTACGTGGACGAGCTCTCGGGCGGTCAGCGGCAGCGCGTGTGGATCGCCATGGCGCTCGCCCAGCAGACGCCGCTGCTGCTGCTCGACGAGCCCACCACGTACCTCGACATCCAGCACCAGATCGACGTCCTCGACCTGTGCGCCGAGCTGCACGAGACGCAGGGGCGGACGCTCGTCGCCGTCCTCCACGACCTCAACCACGCCGCCCGGTACGCCACCCACCTCATCGCCGTCCGCGACGGCGAGGTCGTCGCGGAGGGAGCGCCGGCGGAGGTGGTGACCGCCGAACTCGTCGAGCGGGTCTTCGGGCTGCGCTGCCAGGTCATCGAGGACCCCGAGACGGGGACGCCGCTGGTCGTGCCGGCCGGTCGGAAGGCGCGCGTCCGGGCGACCGCGGGGGCGCAGGCGCAGGAGCCCGCGCTGCAGAAGTGACCGTGCGGGCACGAACGCGGGAGCCCGGGTCACCGCAGTGATCGTGCGGGCACAAGCGCGGGAGCCCGCGTCGCAGAAGTGCCCTCAGGGTCGTCGCGCTACAGCAGTGACCGCAGTCTGAGGAGGTCGCGGAAGCCGGCCTCCAGTCTGACCCGGCCCGCGGCCCAGGCCTTCGCGAAGTTCAGCTCGCCGTCCACCATCGCCACCAGGTCGTCGCCGGTCATCGCGAGCCGGATCTGCGCCTTGGCCGGCGGCGGGCCGTCCACCGCCGAGTCGACCCGGATCCGGCCGTCCGCGAGGCGGCCCGTGAACGTCGTGTCCAGGTCCGTGATGTGGCAGCTCAGGCTGCGGTCGAGCGCGGCCGCGCCGCGCACGCCCTCGTCCGCCCGCGCGAGATTGTCCGAAAGTCTGTCCAGTGCGCCGCGGCACTCCGTGATCGTCGCCATCGCCGTCGACGGTACCCCAGGGCTTCGCGGTAGCGTCGGGGCATGAGCGACGCCACCCCCGAAGCCCCGCAGGAGCAGGCCCCGGCCGCGACGGACGACCCCGCGGGACCCGCGCCGCTCGGTGTCGCCGTGGAGACCACCGGCCATCCCGCCGTCGACGCCGGCCTCGCGCGCCTCGCCGAACTCGACCACCTCCCGGCGGACGGACACCTGGCGGTGTACGAGGATGTACACCGTGGACTGCGCGCCGAGCTGACCTCGCTCGACGCGCACCCCGCCCCCCGTCCGTACGACAACAGGAGCTGAACCGAACGTGGCAGGACCGGCACGCCGCCGTCTGGACGCCGAGCTGGTACGGCGCAAGCTCGCGCGCTCGCGCGAGCACGCCAGCCAGCTGATCGCCGCGGGCCGGGTGACCGTCGGCAAGACCGTCGCCACCAAGCCCGCCACCCAGGTCGAGACCGCCGCGGCCATCGTCGTCGCCCAGGACGACGCCGACCCCGACTACGTCTCGCGCGGCGGCCACAAGCTCGCCGGGGCCTTCGCCGCCTTCGTGCCCCAGGGCCTCCAGGTCGAGGGCCGGCGAGCCCTGGACGCCGGGGCCTCCACCGGCGGCTTCACGGACGTCCTGCTGCGCGCGGGCGCCGCTCACGTCGTCGCCGTCGACGTCGGCTACGGACAGCTCGCCTGGTCGCTGCAGAGCGACGAGCGCGTCACCGTGAAGGACCGCACGAACGTACGCGAGTTGACGCTCGACGCCATCGACGGCGTCCCCGTCGACCTCGTCGTCGGCGACCTGTCCTTCATCCCGCTCGGGCTCGTCCTGCCCGCCCTCGCGGCCTGCACGGCGCCCGGCGCCGACCTCGTCCTGATGGTCAAGCCGCAGTTCGAGGTGGGCAAGGAGCGGCTCGGCACCGGCGGAGTCGTACGCTCCGCCGAACTCCGCGCGGACGCCGTGAAGAACGTGGCCCGGCAGGCCGGCGAGCTCGGCCTCGGCGTCCTCGGCGTCACCGCCAGCCCACTGCCCGGCCCCTCCGGCAACGTCGAGTACTTTCTGTGGCTGCGGGCAGGCGCGCCCGCGCTGGATCCGGCTGACGTCGACCGCGCCGTGGCGGAGGGACCTCGTTGAGCTCAACTGCAGCAGCACCATCGGGAACAACACGCACCGTCTTCCTGCTCGCGCACACCGGCCGCCCGGCCGCCGTGCGCAGCGCCGAACTGGTCGTCCTGGGGCTGCTGCGCTGCGGCATCGGCGTCCGCGTCCTGGAGGCCGAGGCCGCGGACCTGCCGCTGCCGCCGTCCGTAGAGAAGGTGCCGGAGGCGTGCTCCGACGCGCTCGACGGCTGTGAACTCCTCGTCGTCCTCGGCGGCGACGGCACCCTGCTGCGCGGCGCGGAGTTCTCCCGCGCCTCCGGCGTGCCCATGCTCGGCGTCAACCTGGGGCGCGTCGGCTTCCTCGCGGAGGCCGAGCGCGACGACCTCGACAAGGTCGTCGACCGGGTCGTCACCAAGGCGTACGAGGTCGAGGAGCGCATGACCCTCGACGTCACCGTGTACGAGAACGGCGACGTCCTGCACCGCGACTGGGCGCTGAACGAGGCCGCCGTGCAGAAGGTCTCGCCGGAGCGGATGCTGGAGGTCGTCCTCGCGATCGACGGGCGCCCGGTGACCGGCTTCGGCTGCGACGGGGTGATCTGCGCGACACCCACCGGCTCCACCGCCTACGCCTTCTCGGCGGGCGGCCCGGTCGTCTGGCCCGAGGTCGAGGCGCTGCTCATGGTCCCGATCGGGGCCCACGCCCTCTTCGCGAAGCCGCTGATCACCACCCCCCGGTCGGTGCTCACCGTCGAGGTCGAGCCGCACACCCCGCACGGCGTGCTGTGGTGCGACGGGCGGCGGACCGTGGAGCTCCCCGCGGGCGCGCGCGTCGAGGTGCGGCGGGGCGCCGTGCCGGTCCGGCTCGCCCGGCTGCACCACGCCTCCTTCACGGACCGGCTCGTCGCCAAGTTCGCCCTGCCGGTCTCGGGATGGCGGGGCGCACCGCGCTGACCCGCCCCGTAACGACTGGTGCTCCCGAGGGTTACGCCCGGGGGTGATGTCGCATCCGACCCGGGAAACCTCGTATGGTCTGGGGCGTGCTGGAGGAGATGCGGATACGGTCGCTCGGGGTCATCGACGACGCGGTGGTCGAGCTGTCACCCGGCTTCACCGCGGTGACCGGTGAGACCGGTGCGGGCAAGACCATGGTCGTGACCAGCCTGGGGCTGCTGCTGGGCGGACGGGCCGACCCGGCCCTGGTGCGGATCGGCGCGGCCTCGGCCGTCGTCGAGGGGCGGATCAGCGTGCCCGCGAGCGCGCCCGTCGCCGTACGCGCCGAGGAGGCCGGGGCCGAGCTCGACGAGGGCGTGCTCCTCGTCAGCCGCACCGTCTCCGCCGAGGGACGCTCGCGCGCCCACCTCGGCGGGCGTTCCGTGCCCGTCGGGCTGCTCGCCGAGCTCGCCGACGAGCTCGTCGCCGTCCACGGCCAGACCGACCAGCAGGGCCTGCTGAAGCCCGCCCGGCAGCGCGGCGCCCTCGACCGGTACGCCGGCGAGGCCGTGTCCGTGCCGCTCGCCGCCTACGGCGAGGCGTACCGGCGGCTGCGCGCCGTCACCGCCGAACTGGACGAGATCACCACCCGGGCCAGGGAACGCGCCCAGGAGGCCGATCTGCTGCGCTTCGGGCTCGGCGAGATCGAGGCCGTCGAGCCGCGCGCGGGCGAGGACGTCGAACTGGCCGCCGAGGCCGAGCGGCTCGGGCACGCCGAGGCCCTCGCCTCCGCCGCCGCGCTCGCGCACGGTGCGCTCGCGGGCAACCCCGAGGACCCCGAGGCCGTCGACGCGACCACCCTGGTCGCGGGCGCGGGCCGGGCCCTGGAGGCCGTGCGGTCGCACGACCCGGCGCTCGCCGGGCTCGCCGACCGGATGGGCGAGATCTCCATCCTGCTGTCGGACGTGGCGCAGGAGTTGGCCGGATACGCCGACGACCTGGACGCCGATCCGCTGCGGCTCGCCGCCGTCGAGGAACGGCGGGCCCTGCTCACCCAGTTGACCAGGAAGTACGGCGAGGACATCGGCGCCGTCCTCGCCTGGGCGGAGGAGAGCGCGGGGCGGCTCGGCGAGCTCGACGGCGACGACGACCGGATCGAGGAGCTCACCGCCGAGCGGGACCGGCTGCGCGACGAGCTGTCCGTGCTCGCGCAGCGGCTCACCGACGCGCGTACGGAGACGGCCGCCCGGTTCGCCGCCGCGGTCACCGCCGAACTCGCCTCGCTCGCCATGCCCCACGCGCGCGTGTCCTTCGCCATCGCCCAGACCGAGGACCCCGAGGGCGTCGAGGTCGGCGGCCGGCGGGTCGCCTACGGCCCGTCCGGGGCCGACGAGGTCGAGCTGCTGCTCGCCCCGCACCCCGGCGCCCCGCCCCGGCCCATCGCCAAGGGCGCGTCCGGCGGTGAGCTGTCCCGGGTGATGCTCGCCGTGGAGGTCGTCTTCGCCGGGGTCGACCCGGTGCCGACGTACCTCTTCGACGAGGTCGACGCGGGCGTCGGCGGCAAGGCGGCCGTCGAGATCGGCCGCCGGCTCGCCAAGCTCGCCAAGTCCGCGCAGGTCGTGGTCGTCACCCACCTCCCGCAGGTCGCGGCCTTCGCCGACCGGCAGCTGCTCGTCGAGAAGACCAACGACGGCTCCGTGACCCGCTCCGGCGTCACCGTCCTGGAGGGCGAGGAGCGGGTCCGGGAGCTGTCCCGGATGCTCGCGGGCCAGGAGGACTCCGAGACGGCCAGGGCCCACGCGGAGGAGCTCCTCGCCACGGCTCGGGCGGACGCGTGAGCGTCGCCTCGGGGGCCCTCGGGCGGATCGGGACGTTCGCGGCCGCCTTCGGGGCGACCCGGCTCGCGTACGGGCAGCTGCTGCGGCGGCCGCCGGGGAACCCGGGCGGCTGGGAGCGGACCAACCAAGCCGGCCGGCCGGTCCGTCTCCAGTCCGGACCGGCCGCCGCCTTCGGCTCGGCCGTCGCCGTCCTGCCCACGGCACCCGCCGCCGCCCTGGCCGTCGCCGCGGCGGCCGTGTGCGGGCGCCACGACGATCTGCGCGGTGACCACCGTCGGGGGTTCCGGGCGCATCTGGCG
Organism: Streptomyces nymphaeiformis; assembly: GCF_014203895.1. GTDB lineage: Bacteria > Actinomycetota > Actinomycetes > Streptomycetales > Streptomycetaceae > Streptomyces > Streptomyces nymphaeiformis. Next base: position 10,356 of record NZ_JACHJY010000010.1, read on the forward strand.
GCGCTCCGGGGCGGTGAGGTGACCAGTGGGGCGGTGAAGCTGTTCGGGATCGGCGCCGCCTCGCTCGCCGCCGGGGCCCTCCTCAAGGAGAAGCCCGTCGACAAGGTCCTCGCCGGCGTCGTCATCGCCGGTACCGCCCACCTGGTGAACCTCGTGGACGTACGGCCGGGGCGCGCGGGCCTCCTCGTGCTCGGGCTCTCCGCGCCGGGGCTCCTCCGGGGGTCCCTCGCCGCCGCTCCGATGGGGGCCGCGGCGGCGGTCCTCGGAGACGACCTCGGCGATGTGACCATGCTCGGCGACATGGGCGCGCATGCGCTCGGTGCCGCCGTCGGGAGCGCCGTCGCGGGCTCCAACGGGCGGCTCGGACTCGCCGCGCACGCGGCCGGGTTGGTCGCGGCGGCGGTGTGGGGAGAGCGGGCGGCTTCCGCCTGACGGCGTGAAAGCTGTGTGGGGGGAGCGGGCCCGGAATTCGTGCGCTCACCCGTGTGGGTGAACCCGTGGTGTGCGTGCCCGGCCCGTACGCCTTCCGCACACCGGAACGACGCCACTTCGGTGCCGGAACGTGCGTACGGTCGAGGGCACGGACTGGCATCCTTGGGCGCGTGACACAGCTCCGTACGGTCCAAGTGCTGGGCGGCGGCGGCGCGGGCAGCAGCGCACACGTCCGATCACTTGCCTCGGGGCTGGTGGAGAGGGGCGTGCGGGTGACCGTGTGCGCCCCGGCCGAACTCGACCGCGCATACGACTACCTGGGCGCCGGCGCGCACTTCGTGCCCCTGCCGCGCCTCGGCGACCCCGCGACCGTCACCGCGCTCCGCAACGCCTGCATCGGCGCGGACGTGGTCCACGCGCACGGCCTCCAGGCCTCCGTACGGGCCGCGCTCGCGCTCGCCGGCGGCGGCCGGGCCCCGCTCGTGACCACCTGGCACAGCCGCAACCACGTCGACGGGGCGCGGGGCGGGGTGCTGCGGCTCCTCGAACGCAAGGCCGCGCGGGCCGCGACCGTCGTCCTCGGCACCTCCTCCGAACTCGTCGACCGGGCCCGGCGGCGCGGGGCCCGGGACGCGCGCCTCGCCCCCGTCACCGTGCCCGCCGCGCGCGGGCCCGTCTGCCTCCACGACGGCAAGGCCCGCGCCGAACTCGGCGCCGTCGACCGGCCCCTGCTCATGGCCGTCGGCGCGCTCGAACGCGGGCGGGGGTACCGGACGCTGCTCGACGCGGCGCGGGAGTGGCGGGAGCTCGACCCGCAGCCGCTGCTCGTCATCGCCGGGGAAGGGCGCGAACGGGCCTTCCTGCAACGGCGGATCTTCGAGGAGGGGCTCGCCGTGCGGCTCATCGGGCGCCGGGACGACGTCGCCGAGCTGCTCGCCGCCGCCGACGTCGCCGTCCTGCCGTCACGGTGGGAGGCCCGCTCCCTGCTCGCCCAGGAGGCGCTCCGGCTCGGGGTGCCGCTCGTCGCGACGGCCGTCGGCGGCGTACCGGAACTCGTCGGGAACGCGGCGGAGCTGGTGCCGTACGGGGACGCGGGGGCCCTCGCGGGGGCGGTGCGGGGGCTGCTGTCCGACGTGGACCGCCGGATGGACCTGGCGGCGGCGGGGCGGGTGCAGGCGGGGTCCTGGCCCACGGAGGACGAGACGATCGCGCACGTGCTGGCGGTGTACGACGAGTTGACGGGGCGGTAGCCCTTCGTCGTGGGTGGTCCTCCCGCTCTGGGGGACGACCACCCACACACGGGGTCAGGGCGTGTGCCGGCGGGCCCTCAGGGCCAAGGAGAGGGCCAGGACCGTCTGGGGGTCGTCCAGGTCCGTGCCGAGGAGTTCGGAGATGCGGGCCAGGCGGTTGTAGAGCGTCTGGCGGTTGAGGTGGAGCTCGCGCGCCGTCTCCGCCTTGCGCCCCGCGTGCGCCAGGTACGTCTCCAGGGTCGGGAGCAGCGGCGGGCGGGACGCCTTGTCGTGGTCCCGCAGCGGGCCGATCGCGCGGTCCACGAAGGCCGCCAGGTCCGGGTGGTCGCGCAGCCGCCAGAGCAGCAGGTCGATGTCGAGGCGGCGCGCGTCGTACCAGGGCAGGTCCGACAGGCCCTGCGCCGCCGTCGCCGTCTCCGCCGCGTGCCGCAGGCCCGCCGAGGCCGCCGCCCAGCCGCCCGCGACGCCGACCACGACGACCGGCGCGTGCACCCCGGCGCGTTCCAGGCCGGCCCGTTCCACGCCCGCGCGCAGCGCCGCCGCGACCCGGTCCGCGACCGCCGTCCGTTCCGTTTCCGAGCGGAGGCCCAGGAGCAGGGGCACTCGGCCTTCCACCGGGCGGACTCCCAGGAGGGCCGGGACGCCCACCGAGGACAGTTCCTCCAGGACCGCGCGGGCCAGCAGGGCCCAGTTGCCCGAGGGGGACAGTTCCGGGGCCAGGCGCATGACCACGGGGAGCAGGGGGCCCTCGCCCGGCTTGAAGCCGAGGACGCGGGCCTGCGCCGGGGCGTCCTCCGCCGAGATGCGGCCCTCCGCGAGGTCCGTCAGGAAGTCGCCCCGGCCGCGCGCGGCCAGCTCCTCCTCCTGGCGGGCCTGCATGAGGACGACCGCGAGGAGTCCCGCCGCCCGCTCGGCCGCCATCCGGTGGACGGGGGAGAGGGCGCCGGAGACCGCCAGCAGGACGAGGCGGGCGCGCACCGAGCCCGTGCCGGGGCCGCCGCCGGGCACGTCGACGAGGACCGTGCCGGTGGGCGGGCCGGACTCGCGGGCCGCCCGCTGGCCGCGCAGCCCGTCCCACACCTGGAGCGGGTCGGCGGGCGCGGACTCGGTGCCGGCCGCGTACAGCAGCTGTCCGTCGGCGGTCTCCAGGAAGACCGGGTTCGCGGCGAAGTCGGAGAGGATGCGCAGCACCTGCGGGACCCCGCCGCCGCCGAGCAGCGCCTCCGTGCACTGCCGGTGGACCTCCTCGGCCTGCCGCTGGAGGGCGTAGTGGCCGTTGACGATCTCGGTGTGGATCTCCTCCGTCACGGCGACGAAGGGGACCTCGCGGTGGAGCTGCACGAGCGGCAGGCCGGCCGCCCGCGCGGTCTCCACTATCGTCGCCGGGAGGCGGGCGAAGCGCGGGCCCAGCTCGACGACGAGCGCGGCGATGCCCCGGTCGGCGAGCCGGCGGACGAAGGCCCGCTGCTCGGCCGGGCGGGTGCCCAGGCCGAGGCCCGTCGTGAGGAGCAGTTCGCCGCCCTTGAGCAGCGACGCGATGTTCGGCACCTCGCCCGCGTGCACCCAGCGCACCGTGCGGTGCAGCCGGTCCGCGCCGGCCACGACCTCCGGGAGCCCGCCGCGCAGTCCGGGGAGCTCGAGGGCCCGCTGCACGGTGATCCCGCCCTGATTGTCCATGGAGCCGGACGCTACCCGCGTCCGTGTTTCCGCGACATCACCCCACGGTCACGGGACCGGACACTTCGTACACCGGGGCGACAACTCGTCGTCCCGTGGCGGGAATTGCGCGACCGCATGTCGATTGTGGCCTACGTCACCCGCGAGGATCCTCTCGGGCCATGGCAGAGAACCCCATCCCAGGGAATCCCGCGACAGGGAACACCACCCCCGAGGTCCACCGGCTCAAGGCGAACTCGGTCGGACTCGTCGGCGTCGTCTTCATGGCCGTCGCCACCGCCGCCCCGATCACGGCGATGACCGGAAACCTCCCCATCGCCGTCGGCTTCGGCAACGGCACCGGCGCACCCGCCGGATACCTCTTCGCGACGCTCGTCCTGACCGTCTTCTCGGTCGGCTACGTCGCCATGGCCAAGCGGATCACGGCCGCCGGCGCCTTCTACGGCTACATCTCGCACGGCCTCGGCCGCATCGCCGGCATGGCCTCCGGCATGCTCGCCGTCCTCGCGTACATCGTCTTCGAGGCCTCGATCGTCGGCGTCTTCTCCTACTTCGCCAAGACCACGGTCGCCGACCAGCTCGGCGTCGACCTGCCGTGGGTGCTCTACGCGGCGGTCATGCTGGCCGTCACCGCCGTCCTGTCGTACTTCGACATCAACCTCACCGCCAAGGCGCTCGGGGTGATGCTGGTCGCGGAGATCGCCGTCCTCTTCGCGGTCGCCACCGCCGTCCTGATCGCCGGCGGCGGCCCCGACGGCATCCCGGTCGAGCCGGTCAACCCCAAGAACGCCTTCACCGGCACCTCCGCCGGGCTCGGCCTCTTCTTCGCCTTCTGGTCGTGGGTCGGCTTCGAGTCGACCGCGATGTACGGCGAGGAGTCCCGCGACCCCAAGCGGGTCATCCCGCGCGCCACCCTGATCTCCGTCGTCGGCGTCGGCCTCTTCTACATCTACGTGTCGTGGATGACGATCGCCGGGAACGGGCTCGCCGGGTCCGTGAAGCTGTCCTCGTCCGCGAGCCCCCTCGACCTGTTCTTCGCGCCCACCCAGACCTTCATCGGCGCCTGGGCCGTCGACGCCTTCCAGTGGCTGCTGCTCACCGGTTCCTTCGCCTGCGGCATGGCCTTCCACCAGTGCGCCTCGCGCTATCTGTACGCCATCGGCCGGGAGGGCTTCCTCCACCCGGCGCTCGGCCGGACGCACGCCCGGCACGGCTCGCCGTACATCGCCTCGTACGTGCAGAGCGCGATCGCCGTCGCCCTCGTCGCCGCCTTCTGGCTCGCCGGCGAGGACCCGTACATCCACCTCTACACGCTGCTCGCGATCCTCGGCACGATGGCGATCCTCATCGTGCAGACCCTCTGCTCCTTCGCCGTCATCGGCTACTTCCGCAAGAACCACCCCGAGGACCGGCACTGGTTCAGGACCCTCACGGCCCCGCTCCTCGGCGGCATCGGCATGATCGCCGTCGTCGTCCTGCTGGTCATGAACATGGAGACCGCGGCCGGTCTCGCCGCCGACTCCCTCTTCTTCAAGGCGATCCCCTGGATCGTCGGCGCCGTCTTCTTCGGCGGCCTCGGCCTCGGCTTCCACCTCAAGGCCAAGCGGCCCGAACGCTACGAGATCATCGGCCGGATCGTCCTGGAGGACGCCGCCGAACGCCCCGACGACACCCGCACGGAGACCGTCCCCGTACCCCAGAGCTGATCCCGTCCCCCTCCAGGAGCGCCCCATGGCACGCACCAACCCGATGCACCTCCTGAAGAACCTCGCCGCCGAGCACGCCGCCGCCCGACGGCTGCGCCTCCCCGTCGACGAGCTGCGCGGTCTGAGAGCCGACGCCCTCGGGCGCCGGTCCCTCCTCAAGTACGCCGCTGCCGCCGGCATCGCCGTCGGCGTCGGCCCGGCCGTCCCCGCCGCGGCGGCCACCCCGACCCCGCCGGTGAAGAGCACCGCCCGGGTCGCCGTCGTCGGTGCCGGGATCTCCGGCCTCACGGCCGCCCTCACCCTCCAGGACGCCGGCCTGAGCCCGGTGCTCTACGAGGCGAACCCGTCCAGGGTCGGCGGCCGCATGTACACCCAGCGGGACCACTGGGCGTACGGCCAGACCTCCGAGATCGGCGGCGAGCTGATCGACACCAGCCACAAGAAGATCCTGGAACTCTGCCGCCGCTTCAACCTCGCCACCGAGGACTTCCTCGGCGGCGGGCCCAACGGGGCCGAGGAGGTCCTCTGGTTCGACGGCGCCTACTACCCGCGTGCCCAGGCCGACGCGGACTTCAACGCCGTCTACCAGGCCCTCCACCGCGATCTGCTCGACGCGGGCGAGGTGAAGTGGAACCAGACCACCCCCACCGGCACCGCCCTCGACGACATGTCGCTGTACGACTGGATCGAGAGCCGCGTCCCCGGCGGGCACTCCTCACCGCTCGGCAGGTTCATGGACGTCGCCTACAACGTCGAGTACGGCGCCGACACCACGGACCAGTCCGCGCTCGCCCTCGTCCTGCTCATGGGCTACCAGACCAATCCCGGCAACTTCAACATCTGGGGCCTCTCCAACGAGCGCTACCACGTCGTCGGCGGCAACGACCTGCTCCCGAACGCCGTCGCCGGGGCGCTCGCCCCCGGCACCCTGCGCACGGGCTGGTCGCTGACCGCCGTACGGGCGAACGCCGACGGCACCCAGACGCTCACCTTCACCGAGGCGGGCGCCACCAGGACCGTCACCGCCGACCACACGATCCTGTGCGTCCCGCTGCCGATCCTCCAGCAACTCGACCTCTCCCAGGCCGGGTTCGACCCGCTCATGCGGAACCTGCTGAGGGACGCGCGCATGGGCTACTGCACCAAGCTCAACATGCAGTTCGGCACCCGCCCCTGGCGCGGCACCGGCCCCTGGCCCGGGGTCTCCGCCGGCGACTGCTTCACCGACACCGAGGTCCAGCAGACCTGGGACACCACCAAGGTCCAGGGCGGCACCGGCGGCATCCTCCTCCAGTACGGCGGCGGCAGCCTGGCCCGGAACCTGAACCCGGCCGGGCCGTTCTCCACCGAGTCCGACCCGTACGTACGGAACCTGGCCACCCGTTACCTGGCCGGCATCGACGCCTTCTTCCCCGGCACCTCCCGGGCGTACACCGGCCGCGCCCAGCTCTCCGCCTGGCACAAGAACCCGTACTCCCTGGGCGCGTACTCCTACTGGCCCGTCGGCTACCTCCACCGGTACGCCGGGTACGAGGGCGTCGCCCAGGGCAACGTCCACATCGGCGGCGAGCACTGTTCGTACGACTTCCAGGGCTTCATGGAAGGCGGGGCGACCGAGGGCGAGCGCGCCGCCCGGGAGGTGATCACCGCGCTGCGATGAGCCCGGTCAGCCGGCCGGCACGATGTTCTGGTTGAAGCGGAACACGTTGTCGGGGTCGTACTGGGCCTTCACGGCGGAGAGCCGGCGGTAGTTCCTCTCCCCGAAGGAGGAGACGATCCGCTGCTCGCCCTCGTCGCCGACGAAGTTCAGATACGTCGCGTCGAGCGCCCACGGCCGCACATCGGCCCGCACGTCGTGCACCCACTGCTTCGCCTGCTCGTCGTACGCCGGGTCCTCCCAGGTCGCGAACGGGTGCACCGCCCACGGCGCGGTGCGCCACGGCTGCGGGTACTGGGAGGGCCCGGCGGCGACGGCCCCGCCCATCAGGAACAGCACGTGCTGGGTGGCCGTGCCCGCCGGGATCCCCGCGCCGCGGGCGCAGAAGACGTCCACGGCCTCGTCGTCGAACTCCCGCAGGTACTCGGCCGACCAGTAGTTCCGCAGCCCCGGCGGGTCGTCCATCATCGACTGCAGGTTCACGTACGGGATGTCCGTGACGATCTCCACCGCGGGCTTCAGCGCGAACAGCGGCGCCGCGAACTCGCGCACCTCGTCGACCGGCCCGGCGTACGTGAACACCGCCCCGCACACCAGCTTGCCGACCAGATCCTCGGGTATGAACGGCTCCGGGGGCGCCGGCATGTAGATGGCGCCGCCACCCATCTCGTCGGGCGCGGTCAGCCCGAGGCCGCGGAACGTGCGCACCACCTCGGGCGCGTTCTCCGGCAGGAACAGCAGCATGACGAGGCTCATCCGGGGCAGCGGGTGCAGCCGCATCGTCAGCGCGGTCGCCACGCCGAAGTTTCCGCCGCCGCCGTGCAGCGCCCAGAACAGCTCCGGGTTCTCCTCCGCGTCCGTGTGGACGTGCTTGCCCTCGGCGGTGATCAGGTCGACGCCGAGCAGGTTGTCGCTGGCCAGGCCGAACTTCCGCTCCAGCCAGCCCGATCCGCCGCCCAGCGTGAAGCCGCCGACGCCGGTGGTGGACACCCGCCCGCCGGTGGTCGCCACGTGGAACGGCTGGCAGGCGTGGTCCAGATGGGCCATGGTCGCCCCGCCCTCGATCCGTACCGTCATGTCCTCCGGGTCCACGACGACGCCGTGCATCCTGCGGAGGTCGACGACCAGCGCGCCGTCGATCATGGAGGTCCCGGCGACGCTGTGCCCGCCGCCGCGCACCGCGATCGGCAGGTCGGCCTCGCGGCCGAACAGGATCGCGTTCGACACGTCGGCCTGGGTGGCGCACTGCGCGATCACCGACGGGCGCCGGTCGATCATGCCGTTGTGCAGGGCACGCGCCTCGTCGTAACCCGGACCGCCGGGGATGATCACCTCACCGGCCAGGTCGTCGACGAGCCCGGCCAGGGCGCTTTCGGAGATGTGGGGAGCCATGGGAGCCCCCCTTTCGCGAGGGGGGACAAGGACCCTTTCATCGTAGGTCGGGGCCCCCACGGGCGCCCCTCAGCCGCCGTACGCCCCGCTCGCCGTCAGCCGCAGCGCCGTGTCGATCAGCGGGACGTGGCTGAAGGCCTGCGGGAAGTTCCCCACCTGCCGCTGGAGCCGCGGGTCCCACTCCTCGGCGAGCAGCCCGAGGTCGTTGCGGAGCGCGAGGAGCTTCTCGAAGAGCGTGCGCGCCTCGTCGACGCGGCCGATCATCGCCAGGTCGTCCGCCAGCCAGAAGGAGCAGGCGAGGAACGCGCCCTCGTCGCCCTCCAGGCCGTCCACCCCGGCCTCTTCTCCGGCCGTCGGGTAGCGCAGGACGAAGCCGTCCTCCGTGGACAGCTCGCGCTGGATCGCCTCGATCGTGCCGATGACCCGCTTGTCGTCCGGCGGCAGGAAGCCCATCTGGGGGATCAGCAGCAGCGAGGCGTCCAGCTCCTGGGAGCCGTACGACTGCGTGAACGTGTTCCGCTCCTTGTCGTAGCCCTTCTCGCAGACGTCCCGGTGGATGTCGTCGCGCAGTGCCTGCCAGCGCTCCAGCGGGCCGTCGGCGTCCCCGGACTCGATCAGCTTGATCGTGCGGTCGACGGCCACCCAGGCCATCACCTTCGAGTGGACGAAGTGGCGGCGCGGGCCGCGGACCTCCCAGATGCCCTCGTCGGGCTGGTCCCAGTGCGTCTCCAGGTAGTTGATCAGCTTGATCTGGAGCAGGGAGGCGTAGTCGTTGCGGGAGAGGCCCGTCATGTGTCCGAGGTGCAGGGCCTCCGCGACCTCGCCGTAGACGTCCAGCTGGAGCTGGTTCGCCGCGCCGTTGCCGACCCGGACCGGGCCGGAGTTCTCGTACCCCGGGAGCCAGTCGAGCTCGGCCTCGCCGAGCTCCCGCTCGCCCGCGATGCCGTACATGATCTGCAGGTTCTCCGGGTCGCCCGCCACCGCGCGCAGCAGCCAGTCGCGCCAGGCGCGGGCCTCCTCGCGGTAGCCGGTGCGGAGCAGCGAGGACAGGGTGATCGCCGCGTCCCGCAGCCAGGTGTAGCGGTAGTCCCAGTTCCGGACGCCGCCGATCTCCTCCGGCAGCGAGGTCGTCGGCGCGGCGACGATCCCGCCGGTCGGCGCGTACGTCAGCGCCTTCAGGGTGATCAGCGAGCGGACCACGGCCTCCCGGTAGGGGCCGTGGTACGTGCAGTGCTCGACCCACTCGCGCCAGAAGTCGGCCGTCGCCTCGAGCGAGCCCTCCGGGTCCGGCAGCGCGGGCGGCTCCTTGTGCGAGGGCTGCCAGGAGAGCGTGAACGTGATCCGCTCGCCGGGCGTCACGGTGAAGTCGGAGTACGTCGTCAGGTCCTTGCCGTGGGTCTCCGCCTCGGTGTCGATCCACACCGAGTCGGGGCCGGCGACCGCGACCGTGCGCTCCCCGACCTTGTGCACCCAGGGCACGATCCGGCCGTAGCTGAACCGCATCCGCAGCGAGGAACGCATCCGCACCCGGCCCGAGACGCCCTCGACGATCCGGATCAGCTGCGGCGCGCCGTCGCGCGGCGGCATGAAGTCGGTCACCCGGACCGTGCCGCGCGGGGTGTCCCACTCGGACTCCAGGATCAGCGAGTCGCCGCGGTAGCGGCGCCGGTCGGCGGGGGCCGGCTCGGCGTCCGCCGGCCCCGCCGGGCCCACCCGCCAGAACCCGTGCTCCTCGGTGCCGAGCAACCCGGCGAAGATCGCGTGCGAGTCGAAGCGGGGGAGACACAGCCAGTCCACACTGCCGTCCCGGCAGACCAGGGCGGCCGTCTGCATGTCTCCGATGAGTGCGTAATCCTCGATACGCCCGGCCACGTGCTTCACTCCAGTCGTACGGCCACGTCCGCCCCGCGGGGCGCTTGCTACGGATGTGCGTGATGTGCGTGATGTGCGCGAAGGGTCGACCAGGCCAGTGTGCGGGATGCGCCGACCGACCGGGCGGGCGATGTCCGAGCAGAATACGTCGCGGCCCCCTGCCCGGAGTGAGCACACGGGCGGACGCGCTGCTCCACCCGGGTGAGCTGCGGCTTCCCCCTCCCCGACGGCCCCGTCGCCGTCCGTGAACACCCGACTGCCGCGTGTGGCCGGAAGCGGTCTCCCGATGTCGCTGATACCCTGGTACCCCGTGGACCGGTGGGAAACGGCGACAGCCGAGGACACCGAAACCGCAGCGACGGCACCCCCCGATTCTTCCGGAGGGGACGCCGGTACGCACCTCCAGAACGCGACCACGGGAGCCCCCTCTTGGCGATGCCGCCCAACACCACGACGACCAAGCACATCTTCGTCACCGGGGGTGTCGCCTCCTCCCTCGGCAAGGGCCTCACCGCCTCCAGCCTGGGTGCGCTCCTCAAGGCCCGCGGGCTGCGGGTCACGATGCAGAAGCTCGACCCGTACCTGAACGTCGACCCGGGCACGATGAACCCCTTCCAGCACGGTGAGGTGTTCGTCACCAACGACGGCGCCGAGACCGACCTGGACATCGGCCACTACGAGCGCTTCCTCGACGTCGACCTCGACGGCTCGGCCAACGTCACCACCGGCCAGGTCTACTCGCAGGTCATCGCCAAGGAGCGGCGCGGCGAGTACCTCGGCGACACCGTGCAGGTCATCCCGCACATCACCAACGAGATCAAGGGCCGCATCCGCCGCATGGCGACCGACGACGTCGACGTCGTCATCACCGAGGTCGGCGGCACGGTCGGCGACATCGAGTCGCTGCCCTTCCTGGAGACCGTCCGTCAGGTCCGCCACGAGGTCGGCCGCGACAACGTCTTCGTCGTGCACATCTCGCTGCTGCCCTACATCGGCCCCTCCGGCGAGCTGAAGACCAAGCCGACCCAGCACTCCGTCGCCGCCCTGCGCAACATCGGCATCCAGCCCGACGCGATCGTGCTGCGCGCCGACCGCGAGGTCCCGACCGCCATCAAGCGCAAGATCTCGCTGATGTGCGACGTCGACGAGGCCGCGGTCGTCGCCGCCATCGACGCCCCGTCGATCTACGACATCCCGAAGGTGCTGCACACCGAGGGCCTGGACGCCTACGTCGTCCGCAAGCTCGACCTGCCCTTCCGCGACGTGGACTGGACCGTCTGGGAGGACCTCCTGGACCGCGTCCACAACCCGGAGCACGAGGTCACCGTCGCGCTCGTCGGCAAGTACATCGACCTGCCCGACGCCTACCTGTCGGTCACCGAGGCCATGCGCGCCGGCGGTTTCGCCAACCGCGCCCGGGTCAAGGTCAAGTGGGTCACCTCCGACGACTGCAAGACCCCGGCGGGCGCCGCGAAGCACCTCGGCGACGTCGACGGCATCCTCATCCCCGGCGGCTTCGGCGACCGCGGCGTGTCCGGCAAGGTCGGGGCGATCCAGTACGCCCGCGAGAACAAGGTGCCGCTGCTCGGCATCTGCCTCGGCCTGCAGTGCATCGTGATCGAGGCCGCCCGGAACCTGGCCGACATCCCCGAGGCCAACTCCACCGAGTTCGACCCGGCCACCGCGCACCCCGTCGTCTCCACGATGGAGGAGCAGCTGGCGTACGTCGAGGGCGCGGGCGACCTGGGCGGAACGATGCGCCTGGGCCTCTACCCGGCGAAGCTCGCCGAGGGCTCGGTCGTCCGCGAGACCTACGGCGAAGAGCCGTACGTCGAGGAGCGCCACCGTCACCGCTACGAGGTGAACAACGCGTACCGCGCGGAGCTGGAGAAGAAGGCCGGCCTGGTCTTCTCCGGCACGTCCCCGGACAACAAGCTCGTCGAGTTCGTCGAGTACCCGAAGGACGTCCACCCCTACCTGGTCGCCACGCAGGCGCACCCGGAGCTCAAGTCCCGCCCGACCCGCCCGCACCCGCTCTTCGCGGGCCTGGTGAAGGCGGCCGTGGAGCGCAAGACGGGCAAGTAGTCCTCTGGCGTTAACGTTGCCGGGGTACGAGTCCCTTTCCGGGACCCGTACCCCGGTTTTCGTACGAGAGGACTACTGCTGATGCGCGTGCAGGACACCCCCGAGGAGTGGCAGGTCGTCGCCACCGCCACCCCCTTCAAGGGCAACAAGACGAGTGTCCGCACGGACGACGTGGTCATGCCCGACGGCTCGGTCCACCGCCGTGACTACCAGGTCCACCCCGGCTCGGTCGCCGTCCTCGCCCTCGACGAGGAGGACCGCGTGGTCGTCCTCCGTCAGTACCGGCACCCCGTGCGGCAGAAGCTCTGGGAGATCCCCGCCGGACTCCTCGACGTGCCCGGCGAGAACCCGCTGCACGCCGCCCAGCGCGAGCTGTACGAGGAGGCGCACATCAAGGCGGAGGACTGGCGGGTCCTGACGGACGTCTACACCACGCCCGGCGGCTGCGACGAGGCCGTACGGATCTTCCTGGCGCGGGGCCTCGCGGAGGCGGAGGGCGAGCGGTTCGAGGTCTCCGAGGAGGAGGCGGACATGGAGCTCGCGCGGGTGCCGGTGGGCGAGCTCGTGCGCGGCGTCCTCGCGGGCGAGCTGCACAACAACTGCCTGGTGGTGGGGGTGCTTTCGCTGGCGGCGGCGCGGGCGGCCGAGGGCGGCCTGGAGACCCTCCGCCCGGCGGACGCCCCGTGGCCGGCAAGGCCCTTCGAGGGCTAGGACCCCGGGCCGTGCCCCGCATGGTGTGACGATCTGCTGATCCGATCGGGGGAAACCTTCGTCGTGCTCCGCCGGGAGTGCCTCCTGGGCTGAACTACGCTCGGAATCGCCCGTGCGGAGCCCCCCCGCGGGATCGGCTCGTGCACAGGTGGACGGGAGCGTGGCCCGTGACGGATCAGGCTGTGGCGGCGGCCGGCAGCCGGCGGTTCTTCGGTCGGCAGCGGGAGTTGAAGGCCCTGCGCGCCGACATCGAGAGGACCGGCCTCGACACCCTCACCGGCCGCAAGGCGCCCCGCGCCCGGGTCCTGCTCATCGCCGGCAAGCCCGGCTCCGGACGGACGGCCCTCGCCGAGGAGCTGGCCGCCGGGCTCGCCGACCGCTACCCCGACGGGGTCTTCCGCGCCCGGCTCACCGAGCCCGGCGGCGACCCCGTCCCCACCGCCCGGGTCGCGCAGGAACTCCTCGCCGCGCTGGGGGTCGCCGAACCCCCGGGGGCGGGGGAGGACGAGCTGACGGAGCTGGTCCGGGGCGCCCTCGCCGGCCGTCGCGCCGTCCTCGTCCTCGACGACGCCGTCGACGCCGAGCAGGCCGATCCGTTGATCCCCGACAATCCCGACGCCCTGGTCGTCGGGGTCGCCCGTGGGCCGCTCACCGGCATCCCCGACGTGCGGCCCTGCACCCTCGGCGGGCTCGACCCCAAGTCGGCCATCGAGCTGCTGACCTCCTTCACCGGTTCCGTCCGCATCACCGTCGACCCGCAGGCCGCCGAGACCCTCGTCGAGGAGTGCGGGGGACTGCCCGCCGCGGTCGTCCTCGCCGGCGGCTGGCTGTCCGTACAGCCGAAGGCCTCCGTCGCCGACCTCGCCAAGCGGCTGCGCGGGCTGAGCGGCGATCCCCTCACCCGGGCCTTCCTGCTCGCGCACGAGGCGCTGCCCGCCACCGCCGCCCGGATACTGCGATTCCTCGCCCTCGCCCCGCTGGGCCGGGCCGACGCCCACACCGCCTCCGCCCTGGCCGGCTGCTCGGTCTCGGCGGCCGCGACGACCCTCGCCGACTTCGCCGCCCTGGGGCTGGTCTCGGGCGGCGAGGACGGACAGTACGAGGTGCGCGCGCACCTCGTCCCCCTCCTTCGTGCTCAGCTGGAGGAGCACGACCGGCCCGCCGAGGTGCAGCTCGCCCGGGCCCGGATGCTGGAGCGGACCGTCCGGCTCCTCCAGTCCTGCCGTGCGGTCACCGAACCCGAGGGCTCGCCCGCCCGCCGGAAACTGGCCGGCCTGCCGCGCGCCCTGCGTTTCCCGAGCGTGGCGGCGGCCGCGGCCTGGCTGGACTCCCGGCAGGCCGTACTCCTCGCCTCCGCCCGGCTCGCCGTCGCCGACGGGGAGATCGACACGCTGGCCCGCCGGCTCGTCGCCTCGCTCGTCCGGGCGCTCGCCGCGCACCGGGGTGCCGAGGCCGCCGCCCCCGAGCTGTACGGCCTGCACCGGCTGGTCCTGGACGTGGCCGAGCGGCGCGGGCTGCACCGCGAGCGGGCCGCAGCCCTGCTCAACCTGGCCGATCTGGATGCGAGGACCGGCAGGACGAAGGACGCCCTGCTGCGATATCGGTCGGCTTTGGATGCCGGGCGCAAAGCAAATGACCCGTATGCGACCGGTCGCGCAATGGAATCCGTAGGTGGCTCGTATCAGGAGCTGGGGGACTGGCAGCGGGCCGGGGACTGGTACGGGCGGGCGCTCGCCCAGCGCCTCGCCCGGGACGAGCGCGCCGACCAGGCCCGGCTGTACGCCCGCCTGGGGGCCGTGCAGACCTATGCGGGGCGGTACGGGGAGGCCCTGCGGAGCTGGCGCGCCGCCGCGGCCGGCTACCGGAGGCTCTCCGATCTCCCGGGCCACGCGCGGGCGTTGAGCGAGGCGGCCCGGGTCCAGGAGTACGCCGGACGGCCCGAGGAGTGCCTGCGGACCTGCGAGGAGGCGGTGGAGTGGGCCCGCCGCGCCCAGGACACCCGGCTCCAGGCCGCGCTCCAGCTGCGTCTCGCCGACACCCTCGACCGGCTCGGGGACCCCGCGGCCGCCGGGCTGCACCGGTCGGCGGCCGAGAGACTGCTGGAAACGGAATCGGAAACCTACGAAATCCGCAGTGGGTCGATCAAAGATTAGTACTTTGAAAGGCTAGACAGGGGGAACTCCTTCATTAGACTGGGTGAGCCGCGTTCGGACGTGGTCTGCCCCGGTGCGCCGCAGCGCATCCGGGTATGTATCGCATTGCCCCAGTTATCCCCCCGATTCAAGGACCGTGATCGACGATGAAGGTCGGCATCCCCCGCGAGGTCAAGAACAACGAGTTCCGCGTGGCCATCACCCCCGCCGGTGTCCACGAGCTCGTCCGCAACGGCCACCAGGTCTTCGTCGAGCAGAACGCCGGTGTCGGCTCCTCGATCACGGACGAGGAGTACGTCGCCGCCGGCGCCGAGATCCTCGCCACCGCCGACGAGGTCTGGGCCACGGCCGACCTGCTGCTCAAGGTCAAGGAGCCCATCGCGGAGGAGTACCACCGCCTCCGCAAGGACCAGACCCTCTTCACCTACCTGCACCTCGCCGCCTCCAAGGAGTGCACGGACGCCCTCCTGGAGTCCGGCACCACCGCCATCGCGTACGAGACCGTCGAGACCGCCAACCGCGCGCTCCCGCTGCTCGCCCCGATGTCCGAGGTCGCGGGCCGCCTGGCCCCGCAGGTCGGCGCCTACCACCTGATGCGCTCGGCCGGCGGCCGCGGCGTCCTCCCCGGCGGCGTCCCCGGCACCCACGCCGGCGAGTGCGTCGTCATCGGCGGCGGCGTCTCCGGCTGGAACGCCGTGCAGATCGCCATCGGCCTGGGCTTCCACGTGACCCTGCTCGACCGCGACATCAACAAGCTCCGCGAGGCCGACAAGATCTTCGGCACGAAGGTCAAGACGATCGTCTCCAACGCCTTCGAGCTGGAGAAGGCCGTCATCGAGGCCGACCTCGTCGTCGGTGCCGTCCTCATCCCCGGCGCCAAGGCCCCGAAGCTGGTCACCAACGAGCTCGTCGCCAAGATGAAGCCCGGAAGTGTCCTTGTCGACATTGCGATCGACCAGGGCGGCTGCTTCGAGGACTCGCACCCGACCACCCACGCCGAGCCGACCTTCCAGGTCCACAACTCGATCTTCTACTGCGTGGCGAACATGCCGGGCGCCGTCCCGAACACCTCCACCTACGCCCTCACCAACGCCACGCTGCCCTACATCGTGTCGCTGGCGAACAACGGCTGGGTCGAGGCGCTGCGCCGCGACGCGGCCCTCGCCCTGGGCCTCAACACCCATGACGGCAAGGTGGTTTACAAGGAGGTCGCCGAGGCGCACGGCCTCGAGCACGTCGAGCTCGCCAGCCTCCTGGCCTGAGCCCCGAGGGCCCGTTGACGCCGTCCCCGTCAACGCGTGCCGTCAATATCACGCACCCGGCCGGACCTTGTTCGACAAGGTCCGGCCGGCCGTGTCTGCGGGCCCGCCGAAACGTTCGGGCAACTCGCCTCGAACGTAACCCTTTAACCGTTTCGCACACCCCTGAAACGTGTGGATGCATGCCTGCGCACCCTTGACAGGGACGTGTTCGGTTGCCGACACATCGGGCCGGGTCCGGCGGATTGTGTTGCTGCGGACCGGTGACACGCCATAGAGTCGCCAACCGTCGGCATGGTGCCACGCTGACCTATCGATAAATGTTCCTGGTCACATCCAAGGAGGTAAGACGACTTGTGAATGAGTCGACATTTACTCCCGGGAGCGGTGCGCCAGGTGCCCCGATCGGCTCCGTCGCGGTGCGGACCTTCGCGACGCACCAGCCCATGACGAGTGCCCACACGATGAAGACGATGGACGGCCTACACGTGAACGCCACGGCCGGCAACGAGATGGGCCGAGAGTCCACCCACTTCGCCGCCTACGACGAGGTGCCCGAGGGGCACTTCTACGACCCCGACGCCGAGTACGAGCCCGACCCGGAGTACGCGGCCACCCTCGCACCCGACGCTGCCCGTCAGCGCCGCGAGCGGATCGGCCCCACCGGACGGCCCCTGCCGTACTTCCCGATCCCGGGTCCGCTGACCGACCACGGACCCGCGAAGATCATCGCGATGTGCAACCAGAAGGGCGGCGTCGGCAAGACCACGTCGACCATCAACCTGGGCGCCGCGCTCGCCGAGTACGGACGACGGGTGCTGCTCGTCGACTTCGACCCGCAGGGAGCCCTGTCGGTCGGCCTCGGCGTGAACCCGATGGAGCTCGACCTCACCGTCTACAACCTGCTCATGGAGCGGGGCATGTCGGCGGACGAGGTGCTCCTCAAGACCGCCGTGCCCAACATGGACCTGCTGCCGAGCAACATCGACCTCTCGGCCGCCGAAGTCCAGCTGGTCAGCGAGGTCGCGCGCGAGTCCACGCTCCAGCGCGCCCTGAAGCCGCTGATGAACGACTACGACTACATCGTGATCGACTGTCAGCCCTCCCTCGGCCTGCTGACCGTGAACGCCCTGACGGCCGCTCACAAGGTCATCGTGCCGCTGGAGTGCGAGTTCTTCGCGCTGCGCGGAGTCGCGCTGCTCACCGAGACCATCGAGAAGGTCCAGGAGCGGCTCAACCCCGAGCTGGAGCTCGACGGCATCCTCGCCACGATGTACGACTCCCGGACGGTGCACAGCCGTGAGGTCCTCGCGCGCGTCGTCGAGGCCTTCGACGACCACGTGTACCACACGGTCATCGGGCGGACCGTGCGCTTCCCGGAGACCACGGTCGCCGGCGAGCCCATCACCACGTACGCCTCCAACTCCGTGGGCGCCGCCGCCTACCGTCAGCTCGCCAGGGAGGTGCTCGCCCGGTGTCACGCCGAGTGAGTCTGCCCGGAGCCGACGAACTCTTCCGTACGACCGGGGGGACGGCGCTCCAGGCGTCCGCACCCCGCCGGGCGGTCCCGGCACCGGCCGCCGAGAGCGACACGGCGGCCGAGGGCTCCGCGGAGCACGCCGCGGCGGACTCCGAGGCCGCGGAGCCGCGGGCCCGGACGGCCGAGCCCGAGGGACCGGCCTCCAAGGCCGCGCCCGGCGCCCCGGTGCCCGCCCAGGCGGCGGCCCGGCGACGCGGCGGACGCACCGCGAACCGGCGGCCCAGCGGCCGCGAGCGCCACGACGAGAAGATCACGGTCTACGTCTCCGCCGAGGAGCTGATGGACCTGGAGCACGCCCGGCTCGTGCTGCGCGGTGAGCACGGTCTCGCCGTCGACCGGGGGCGGATCGTCCGGGAGGCCGTCGCGGTCGTCCTGGCGGACCTGGAGTCCCGCGGCGACGCGAGCATCCTCGTCCGCCGCCTGCGCGGCCGCTGACGGTAGCCTGCGGCTGCCGTTCTCCTCGTTCCCCCTGGACCCCCATGCACCACGCCTCTGACGAAACGTCCCGCCCGCCGGGCCGCCGCCCCCTGGGCCGCGGCCCGGGCGAGACGGCGGATCCGGCGACGCCGGCCGCGCCGGCCGGGGAAGCGCCCGAGGCCCCGGAGGCCCTCCAGGAGGAGCCTCAGGCCCCGGAGCCGTCCGAGGCCCGGGCCACCGAGGTCCCCGAGGCCTCTGAGGCTCCCGAGGCCCTGGAGGCGCCCGCGGTCCCGGAGGCGCCCGCGGTCCCGGAGGCCCCCAAGGCGGCCGAGGTCCTGGAGGTGGCCGACGCCCCCGAGGCGGCCGATGGCGGGGACGGCCGGTTCACCGTGCGGCTGGCCAACTTCGAGGGGCCCTTCGATCTGCTCCTCCAGCTGATCACCAAGCACAAGCTCGACGTCACCGAGGTCGCCCTCTCCCAGGTCACCGACGAGTTCATGGCGCACCTGAAGGCCCTCGGGCCCGACGGGGACCTCGACCAGACCACCGAGTTCCTCGTCGTCGCCGCCACCCTGCTCGACCTGAAGGCCGCCCGGCTGCTCCCCGCCGCCGAGGTGGAGGACGAGGCGGACCTCGCCCTCCTGGAGGCCCGGGACCTGCTCTTCGCCCGCCTCCTCCAGTACCGCGCGTACAAACGCATCGCGGAGATCTTCGAGGAGCGCTGGGAGGCCGAGGGCCACCGCCACCCCCGTACCGTCGGACTCGAACCGCACCACGCCGAGCTGCTCCCCGAGGTCGTCATCTCCATCGGCGCCGAGGGCTTCGCCAGGCTCGCCGCCAAGGCCATGCAGCCCAAGGCCGAGCCCCAGGTGTACGTGGACCACATCCACGCCCCGCTCGTCAGCGTCCGGGACCAGGCCGCGGTGGTCGTCGCGCTGCTCCGCGAGCGGGGGTCGGCCGTCTTCCGGGAGCTGATCGAGGACGCCGGCGACACCCTCACCGTCGTGGCCCGCTTCCTCGCCCTCCTGGAGCTCTACCGGGAGAAGGCCGTCGCCCTCGACCAGGAGACCGCGCTCGGGGACCTCACGGTCTCCTGGACCGGCGGCGAGAGCGACCCGTCCGCGGCCGTGACCGACGAATTCGACCAGGAGGCCCTCGCGTGAGCGACCTCAAGCCCGCCCTCGAAGCCGTCCTCATGGTCGTCGACGAGCCCGCCACCGAGGCCCACCTCGCCAAGGTCCTGGAGCGGACCCCGAGCGAGGTCGCCGACGCCCTGCACGAGCTGGCCGACGAGTACACCGCCCAGGGCCGCGGCTTCGAGCTGCGCCGGGTGGCCGGCGGCTGGCGCTACTACACCCGCGCCGCCTTCGCCCCGGCCGTCGAGGCCTTCGTCCTGGAGGGCCAGCAGGCCCGGCTCACCCAGGCCGCCCTGGAGACCCTCGCGGTCGTCGCGTACCGCCAGCCCGTCAGCCGATCCCGGGTCTCCGCCGTCCGCGGAGTCAACTGCGACGGCGTGATGCGGACCCTCCTCCAGAGGGGTCTCGTGGAGGAGGCGGGCACGGAACCCGAAACAGGTGCGATCCTGTACAGGACGACGAACTACTTCCTGGAGCGGATGGGCCTGCGCGGCCTGGACGAACTCCCCGAGCTCGCCCCCTTCCTCCCCGAGGCCGAGGCGGTCGAGCCGGACTCCCTGGAAGGCGTCCCGTCGTTCGACCCGGACGCAGACGTAGACGACAAGACGGAACTTTGATGCGAAGCAGCAGCGGCAGGAACAGCAGCGGAAACAACGGCGGGAGCCGTGGTGGCAACAGCGGCGGCCGCGGCGGCAGCGGCGGCGGCCGCGGCAACAGCGGCGGTGGCGGCGGGCGCGGGAACTACCGCGGCGCCGGCAACGGCCGCGACGACCGGCAGGGCCAGGGCGGACGCCCGGGCCAGGGCGGCGGACGCCCGGGCCAGGGCGGCGGACGTCCCGGCCAGGGCGGCGGACGTCCGGGTCAGGGCGCCGGCCGGCCGACCGGCGCCGGCTCGCGCAACGCGCGCCCGGAGGAGCGCACCTACGACGAGCGCTACAGCCCCTCGGACGCCCCCAAGCGCGGGCGTGGCGACGCCGCGCGCGGCGGCGCCAAGGGCGGCCCCCGGCAGTCCCCGCAGCGCGGCGGCGGCCGTACGGCGCCCGCCCGCTCGCGCGAGTACGACGCCCGCACGGAGGAGCGCAACCGGGAGCGGTACGCCGGCAAGCCCGAGATCAAGCTCCCCAAGACCTTCCCCGGCGCCGAGCAGGAGGGCGAGCGGCTGCAGAAGGTCCTCGCCCGCGCCGGCATGGGCTCGCGGCGCGCCTGCGAGGAGCTCATCGAGCAGGCCCGCGTCGAGGTCAACGGCGAGATCGTCCTCGAGCAGGGCATGCGCGTCGACCCGGAGAAGGACGAGATCAAGGTGGACGGCCTGACCGTCGCCACCCAGTCGTACCTGTTCTTCGCGCTGAACAAGCCGTCCGGCGTCGTCTCCACCATGGAGGACCCGGACGGCCGCCAGTGCCTCGGCGACTACGTCACCAACCGCGAGACCCGGCTCTTCCACGTCGGCCGGCTCGACACGGAGACCGAGGGCATCATCCTGCTCACCAACCACGGCGAGCTGGCCCACCGCCTCACGCACCCGAAGTACGGCGTGAAGAAGACCTACCTGGCCGCCATCACCGGCCCGCTGCCCCGCGAGGTCGGCCGGCGCCTCAAGGACGGCATCCAGCTGGAGGACGGGTACGCCCGCGCCGACCACTTCCGCGTCGTCGAGCAGACCGGCAAGAACTACCTCGTCGAGGTCACCTTGCACGAGGGCCGCAAGCACATCGTGCGCCGGATGCTCGCCGAGGCGGGCTTCCCGGTCGAGAAGCTGGTCCGCACCGCCTTCGGCCCGATTGCCCTGGGCGACCAGAAGTCGGGCTGGCTGCGCCGCCTGACCAACACCGAGGTCGGCATGCTGATGAAGGAAGTCGGCATGTAAGGCCCCTGCCGTACGACGAAGCCCGTGACCGCCCGGCGGTCACGGGCTTCGTCGCGTCCGGGCCTTGTGGCCGACCACCCGACCGCTTTATAGTCAAGGTGACTCTTAAAGAGAGATCGGAGGTGAGCCCCGCCGTGTACAGCCGGTGGACCTGGACCCACGGGGGTGGATCAGGTCTCGACGTCCTCCCGGTGCGCCGCACGACGCGCGCCGGAGGGACGGGGTCGTCCACGGCGGGGGGCACCGCATGAAGCGCTACGGCCACGGGCTCGTCCCCGGCAGGTTCCACCCGCCGCACGCCGGCCACCACCACCTCGTCCGCACCGCACGCGACCGCTGTGAACGCCTCACCGTGCTGGTCCGCGGCTCCTCGACGGAGCCCCTCCCGCTGGAGGACCGGGTCGACTGGATGCGCGAGATCCACCCGGACGTCCTCGTGGTCGGCGGCGAGGAGTACACCGGCCCCGAACAGGTCGACGCCGTCTTCACCTCGGAGCCGTACGGGGACGAACTCGGCCGCCGCCTCGGCGCCGAGACCGTCCACGTCGACCGGGTGCCGCCCCTTTCCGACACCGCCGTCCGCGAGGACCCCGCCGCCTTCTGGGACTTCCTGGAGCCGCCCGTCCGGGCCGCGCTCACCCGGCGCGTCGTCGTCCTCGGCGCCGAGTCCACCGGGGCCACCACCCTGGCCCTCGCCCTCGCCGACCACTACCGGCGGCGCGGCGGCGTCTGGGCCCGCACGCGTTACGTCCCGGATCACGCGCGCGCGTACCGCGCACTCGAGCCCGCCGAGCTCCGCTCCGCCGACTTCCCCGTCATCGCCCAGCACCAGGCCGAACTGGAGGAGGAGGCCGCCCGCGACGGCTCGCCCGTCCTCTTCTGCGACACCGACGCCTTCGCCGCCACCATCCGGCACGAGCGGTACCTGGGCACCACCAGCCGCGCCACCGGCGAGATCGCCGCCCTCGGCCGCCAGCACCTCTGGCTGCTCACCGACCACCGGGGCGTCCCCGCCGCGGACGACGGACCGCGCGGCGGGGAGCACCTGCGGCCCTGGATGACCGCGCGCCTCCTCGCCCAGCTCGCCCACACCGGCCGCCGCACGGCCGTCCTCACCGGCCCCCACGAGGAGCGGCTCGCGACCGCCGTCGCCGCCGTCGACGCACTGCTCGCCGAGGGCCCGCACCTCACGGAGGAACCCCGATGACCGCCCACCGGGCCCCCGAGGGCTACGACCCGCACGCCTTCGAGCCGTTCGCCGTCACCGTCGACCTCGCCGTCCTCACCGTCCGCGAGGAACGCCTCCACGTCCTGCTCGTCGAGCGCGGCCAGGAGCCGTACGCGGGAGCCTGGGCCCTGCCCGGCGGGTTCGTACTGCCCCACGAGTCCGCCGAGACGGCCGCCCGCCGCGAACTCGCCGAGGAGACCGGACTCTCCGAGGCCACCGTCGCCGGCCTCCACCTCGAACAGCTCCGCACCTACACCGAACCGGACCGCGACCCGAGGATGCGGGTCGTCTCCGTCGCCTTCACCGCGCTCGTCCCCGACCCGCCCGAACCACGCGGCGGCGGCGACGCGGCCCAGGCCCGCTGGATGCCGTACGGGACGCACGGCCGGCTCGCCTTCGACCACGACCGGATCCTCGCCGACGCCCACGAACGGGTCGGCGCCAAGCTCGAGTACACCTGCCTCGCCACCGCCTTCTGCCCGCCCGAGTTCACCCTCGGCGAGCTGCGGCAGGTCTACGAGACGGTCTGGGGCGTCGAACTCGACCGCCCCAACTTCCGGCGCAAGGTCCTCACCACACCCGGCTTCGTCCAGGCCGTGGAAGGACCGCCGCGCCTCACCGGCGGACGGGGGAAACCGGCCGCTCTCTACCGGGCGGGCGAGGCCACCACCCTCCACCCGCCCCTCCTGCGACCGGAAGGACGCCCCGCATGAACCTCACCCGCCCCGCCACCAAGCAGGCCGCGACCGGCTCACTGATCGGGCTCGCGCTCGGGGACGCGCTGGGATTCCCGACCGAGTTCAACGACGTGCCGTCGATCCTCGCCAAGGTCGGCCCCTGGCGTGAGATGGCGCTGCCCATCAGGAACGGCAAGGCGTACGTCACCGACGACACCCAGATGACCCTCGCCTTCGCCCGCGGCATCCGCACGGCGATGGACCGGGGGGTGCTCGCCCCGCTGCGGCTCGCGAGGCCCGTCCGCGAGGAGTTCGTCGACTGGTACCACTCCCCGGAGAACAACCGCGCCCCCGGCAACACCTGCCTCAGCGCCTGCAGGCTCCTCGACAGCGACCGGCCCTGGCAGGACGCCAGCCAGATCCACTCCAAGGGCTGCGGCGCCAACATGCGCGTCGCGCCCATCGGGCTCGTCCCCGGGCTGAGCGAGGAGCAGCGGGCCGGGGCCGCGCAGCTCCAGTCGGGCCTGACGCACGGTCACCCCACCGCGCTCGCCGCCTCCGACCTCACCGCCCGTGCCGTGTACCTGCTCGCGCAGGGCGTGGACCCGGCCGGGCTCGTCGGACAGCTGCGCTCGTACGCGCTCGACAACCGCTCCCGCTACCACGAGCACTGGCTCGGCGACCTGTGGACCCGCTCCCAGGACCCCAGCGCGCTCCACTTCGTCCAGCGCGGCTGGGACGAGTGCCTGGCGGTGCTTGAGCGCCTGGACGCCGTCCAGCGCACGGCCGACCCGGAGCTCGACCCCTGCGAGTACACCGGCGACGGCTGGATCGCCGAGGAGGCCCTCGCGACCGGGCTCCTCTGCTTCCTGCTCTTCCCCGACGAGCCGCTCACCGCCCTGCGCCGCGCCGCCTGCACGCGCGGCGACTCCGACTCGATCGCCGCCCTCGCGGGCGCCTTCGCCGGAGCCCACCTCGGCGCGGACGCCTGGCCGAAGGAGTGGGCCGAGAGCGTCGAGTACCGCAGCGACCTGCTGACCTTCGGCGCGCTCTGGGACGTGTAGGCCCTAGAACTCGCTCAGGGCCGAGGCGCGACGGGCGCGGATCAGGAAGTCCTGGATGCGGGGCTCGTCCGGGGCGGCGGGGAGCGGGGTCGTGTCGTGGGCCCGGTCGGCCTCCTCCTGGAGGCGGTCCATCCACGACTCGACCTCGGGCCACGTCACCTCGCCGCGCTTGACCGCGAGGAGGCGGTCCCGGTCCTCGCCGACGTCGATGCGGAGCTCGCCCGTGCGCAGCAGGTCGCGGCAGCTGGTCAGGAGACGCAGCAGGTGCATGGCGTGCTTCCAGCGCGGCCCGCCGTACTGGCGGACGTCCGCGTCGAGCTTGCGGCGCTGGCCCGCCGCGTACCGGACGAAGGTCTGGTGCGCCCGGCGGGACAGGAACGCGCCGCGCAGCGAGAGGAGCTCGCGGCCCCAGTCGTCGACGTGCTCGACCACGGGGGAGTGGAGGCACTCCAGGACGTTCGGGTTGTTGCGCAGGGCGAGCTCGCAGAAGCGTTCCAGCTCCCAGCTGAACTGCTCCTCGGCCGGACCCTCCACGTGCGCCGGGGGCTTGTCGAAGTGCCAGAAGAGGGGCGTCGGGGCCAGGTACACGCCCCGCACGTCCGTGTCGCTGTCCTCGGTCGCCAGACCGAAGGCACGCGAGCCCATCACGCAGGAGTAGATCGTGTGCTCGCGCACCAGCTCGTCCGGAGTCATGCGGGGCAGATTACGCGAGGGTGATCGTTTCTCCCGAGACAATGATCTGCTCGGCCGGCAGCGCCCGGGGCGCCGGTCCCGCCGCCACCGACCCGTCGGCGATGCGGTACTTGGAACCGTGGCAGGGGCAGTCGATCGTGCCGTCCGCGACCTTGTTCACCGTGCAGCCCTGATGGGTGCAGATCGCGGAGAACGCCTTGAACCTGCCCGCCGAGGGCTGGGTCACGACCACCTTCTCCTTCGGGAAGACCAGGCCGCCGCCGACCGGGATCTGGGAGGTCCTGGCCAGGGGCGCGCCGCCGCTCGGCGCGGCCGTGGCCGTCGGGGGCGCTTCGGTGACGGCCGGCGCGCTCGTGCGCGTACCGCCCCCACCCCCGTGGTCCGAGCCGCAGCCCGTCGTCAGAGCCGCCGCGGCGAACAGGACGGTACGGCGCGGGGCGGTGTGCGAGGTCATGCCGCCAGCCTGGCCGCGCACCAGCCGCCGGGTCCCGCAACACGCCCGCACCCGGTGCCCGGCTCCCTCGCACGGCCGTCCCGCCCGCCGCCTCCCCCCGAGTGGCGGAACATTTCCGCCCCGTCCGTCTCGGAGGGCGGGCGGCGCCGCGCGCCGGCCCCGCCGCTGACTAGGCTGAACGGAGCACTGACGCAGGCGAAGGAGCACGACGTGGCGGTACGAGCGGTCCGAGGAGCCGTCCAGCTGGAACGGGACGAGGCCGGGCACATGCGCGAGCAGGTCGAGGAACTGCTCACCGCCGTCCTGGAACGCAACGGGCTCACCGCCGACGACCTCATCAGCATCTGGTTCACGGCCACGCCCGATCTGCACAGCGACTTCCCCGCCGCCGCGGCCCGGCACCTCGGGATCGGCATGGCTGACGTACCCCTGCTCTGCGCACAGGAACTCGACATCGAGGGCGCGATGCCGAGGGTCGTCCGGCTCCTCGCCCACGTCGAGACCGAACTGCCCAAGTCGTCGATCGCGCACGTCTACCTCGGTGCCGCGGCCGCCCTGCGCAAGGACATCGCCCAGTGAGAACAGCGCTCGTCATCGGAACCGGCCTGATCGGCACCTCCGCCGCCCTCACCCTCGCGGGCCGCGGCGTCACCGTCCACCTGCGCGACCACGACCCGGCCCGGGCCCGCACGGCCGCCGCGCTCGGCGCGGGCACCGACGAGGCGCCCGAGGGCCCCGTGGACCTCGCGATCGTCGCCGTACCCCCGGCGCACGTCGCCACCACCCTCGCCGAGGCCATGAAGGCCGGCGTGGCCCGCGGCTACCTCGACGTGGCGAGCGTCAAGGGCGGACCGAAGCGGGAGCTGGAGGCCCTCGGCCTCGACCTCACCGCGTACATCGGCAGCCACCCCATGTCCGGCAAGGAGCGCTCCGGGCCGCTCGCCGCCACCGCCGACCTCTTCGAGGGCCGGCCCTGGGTCCTCACCCCGACCCGGGACACCGACACCGAGGTCCTCAACCTCGCCCTGGAGCTCGTCGCCCTCTGCCGGGCCGTCCCCGTCGTCATGGACGCCGACGCCCACGACCGGGCCGTCGCCCTCGTCTCCCACACCCCGCAGCTGGTGTCCTCGATGGTCGCCGCGCGCCTGGAGGAGGCCGAGGAGTCCGCCGTACGCCTCTGCGGGCAGGGCATCCGCGACGTCACCCGGATCGCGGCGTCCGACCCGCGCATGTGGGTCGAGATCCTGTCCGCCAACCCCGGGCCGGTCGCGGACGTCCTCTCCGGCGTCGCCGCGGACCTCGACGAGACGGTCCGCGCGCTGCGGGCCCTGCAGTCCGCCTCCGAGGACGAGCGCCGCGACGGCGCCACGGGCGTCGAGGACGTCCTGCGGCGCGGCAACGCGGGTCGCGCGCGCGTCCCCGGCAAGCACGGTGCAGCCCCCACGGCCTATGAGACCGTCGCCGTCCTCATCAGCGACCAGCCGGGCGAGCTCGCCCGCATCTTCGCCGACGCGGGCCGGGCGGGCGTCAACATCGAGGACGTCCGCATCGAACACGCGACGGGCCAGCAGGCGGGTCTGGTCCAGCTGATGGTCGAGCCGTCGGCGGCGGGGGCCCTGGGCACGGCCCTCCAGGAACGCGGCTGGTCCCTGCGCACGAGCTGACGCCCACGGGCGCCGCCCGCAGTCGTGGCGGCGCCCCGCAGGTGTGCCCGTACGGGCTGGGCCGAACGGGGGTCGGGGACTCGGTAACCTTGTGGGGGTCCCCGCACACCGCCGGGCCTACCGCTCACCCCCAGGAAGGTGTTCCCACCGTGGAATCCGTGATCGTCGCCATCGACGGGCCCTCCGGCACGGGCAAGTCCAGCACCTCGAAGGCGGTCGCCGCCAAGCTGGGGCTGAGCTACCTGGACACCGGCGCCCAGTACCGGGCGATCACCTGGTGGATGATCAGCAACGGTGTGGACGTCACCGACGCCGAGGCCGTCGCCAACGCGGCGTCCAAGCCGGTCATCGTCTCCGGCACCGACCCGGCCCGGCCGACGATCACCGTCGACGGCGCCGACGCCTCCGGTCCCATCCGGACCGAGGAGGTCACCTCCAAGGTCAGCGCCGTCAGCGCCGTCCCCGAGGTGCGGAGCCTGATCACGGAGCTCCAGCGGTCCATCGCCAAGGGCGCCGAGAACGGCATCGTCGTCGAGGGCCGGGACATCGGCACCACCGTCCTGCCCGACGCCGACCTGAAGATCTTCCTCACCGCCTCGCCCGAGGCCCGCGCCGCCCGCCGCTCCGGCGAGCTCAAGGGCGTCGACGTGCACGCCACGAAGGAAGCCCTGATCAAGCGGGACGCGGCCGACTCCAGCCGCAAGACCTCCCCGCTCGCCAAGGCCGACGACGCCGTCGAGGTCGACACCACCGAGCTGACCCTGGACCAGGTCATCGAGTGCGTCGTCACCCTGGTGGACGAGAAGCGGACGGCCGCCAAGTGACCCTGCCCTCCGAGAAGGGCGCCGCCGTCGGCCGCCGCATCGGCATCGGGCTGATGTACGGCTTCTGGAAGCCGCGCGTCCTCGGCGCCTGGCGGGTGCCGGCCTCCGGCCCCGTCATCCTCGCCGTCAACCACGCGCACAACATCGACGGCCCCATGCTCATGGGCACCGCCCCGCGTCCCGTGCACTTCCTCATCAAGAAGGAGGCGTTCGTCGGACCGCTCGGCAGCTTCCTGGAGGGCATCGGGCAGGTCAAGGTGGACCGGGAGAGCACCGACCGCAACGCGATAGGCAACGCCCTGGGCATCCTGGAGCAGGGCGGCGTCCTCGGGATCTTCCCCGAGGGCACCCGCGGTGACGGCGACTTCGCCTCGCTCCGCGCGGGCCTGGCGTACTTCGCCGTCCGCAGCGGCGCGCCGATCGTCCCGGTCGCCGTCCTGGGAAGCACCGAGCGCCGCGGACGGTTGGTCAAGGCACTGCCTCCGCTGCGCGGCCGCGTCGACGTCGTCTTCGGCGACGCCTTCGAGGCGGGCGACGGTTCCGGCCGCCGCACCCGCAAGGCCCTCGACGAGGCCACCGTACGGATCCAGGGTCAACTCACCGCCCACCTGGAAAACGCCAGGCGCCTCACCGGGCGCTGAGCGACACTCTCAGTAGTGGCCCCCACGGCTCCGGCCGTCCGGGACCACCGACCACGAATGATCAAGGAACGGACTTCATGAACGACCAGCACGACCACGGGGCACTTGGCGACGCCGAGTACGCGGAGTTCATGGAGCTCGCCGCGGAAGAGGGCTTCGACGTCGAGGACGTCGAGGGCGCGATCGAGGAGGCCGGCCACGGCCCGCTCCCCGTCCTCGCCGTCGTCGGCCGCCCGAACGTCGGCAAGTCGACCCTGGTGAACCGCATCATCGGCCGCCGCGAGGCCGTCGTCGAGGACAAGCCGGGCGTCACCCGCGACCGCGTCACCTACGAGGCCGAGTGGGCCGGCCGCCGCTTCAAGGTCGTCGACACCGGCGGCTGGGAGCAGGACGTCCTCGGCATCGACGCCTCCGTCGCCGCCCAGGCCGAGTACGCCATCGAGGCCGCCGACGCCTGCCTCTTCGTCGTGGACGCCACCGTGGGCGCCACCGACACCGACGAGGCCGTCGTCAAGCTCCTCCGCCGCGCCGGGAAGCCGGTCGTCCTCGCCGCGAACAAGGTCGACGGCCAGTCCGGCGAGGCCGACGCGGCCATGCTGTGGTCCCTGGGCCTCGGCGAGCCGTTCCCCGTCTCCTCGCTGCACGGCCGCGGCACCGGCGACCTCCTCGACGAGGTCCTGAAGAAGCTGCCCGAGGCCCCCGAGCAGCGCTTCGGCAACGCGGTCGGCGGCCCGCGCCGCATCGCCCTCATCGGCCGCCCGAACGTCGGCAAGTCCTCCCTGCTCAACAAGGTGGCGGGCGAGGACCGGGTCGTCGTCAACGAGCTGGCCGGCACCACCCGCGACCCGGTCGACGAGCTCATCGAGCTCGGCGGCGTGACGTGGAAGTTCGTCGACACCGCCGGCATCCGCAAGAAGGTCCACCTCCAGGCGGGCGCGGACTACTACGCCTCCCTGCGGACCGCCGCCGCCATCGAGAAGGCGGAGGTGGCCGTCATCCTCATCGACACCACCGACAACATCTCGGTCCAGGACCAGCGCATCATCACGATGGCGGTCGAGTCGGGCCGCGCCATCGTCATCGCCTACAACAAGTGGGACGAGCTCGACGAGGAGCGCCGCTACTACCTCGAGCGCGAGATCGAGACCGAGATGCAGCAGGTCGCCTGGGCGCCCCGCGTCAACGTCTCCGCCCTGACCGGCCGCCACATGGAGAAGCTGGTCCCGGCCATCGAGACCGCCCTCGCCGGCTGGGAGACCCGCGTCCCCACCGGTCGGCTCAACGCCTTCCTGGGTGAGATCGTCGCCTCCCACCCGCACCCGGTCCGCGGCGGCAAGCAGCCCCGCATCCTCTTCGGCACGCAGGCCGGCACCAAGCCGCCGCGCTTCGTGCTCTTCGCCTCCGGCTTCCTGGAGGCCGGCTACCGCCGCTTCATCGAGCGCCGGCTGCGCGAGGAGTTCGGCTTCGAGGGCACCCCGATCCACATCTCGGTCCGGGTGCGCGAGAAGCGCGGCCGCAAGAAGTGACGGCGGGGAAGTGACGTACGGCTGAGGGCCGGGGCTCGATGTCGAGCCCCGGCCCTCAGCCGTACGTCCTAGAGACCTCTGCGGGGCCCCGGTGGCAGCGCCGGCTGCGTGGGGTGCTGCTGCTGTCCCGTCCACACCGTCGGGTGCGGCGCCGCGTGCCGGTGCATCTGCCGGTGGACGCCCGTGCTCAGGACCGTGCCGAAGGCCCGGAAGCCCAGCTCCTCCTCGCCGCTGCGGTCGCCCGGCAACGTACGGAACGACCTGCGGTACTCCGAGTACAGGGCGTCGTAGATCGGCGTGGGCGAAGGGCCCGCCGTGACGTCCCGCGCGGGGCGCATCGCGGGGATCGGGCTCGGATACGGCTGGGTGAAGGGGTCGTATGGGTGCACATAGGTGCCAACGACACCGCCGCCCGTCGGATGCGGGCGGCTCTCCGAAAGGGGAGCGCCCCGGGGTCGCGGCACGGTCGGATACCCCGGTCCCGCCTCCGACCCGGGGAGCCTCGCCCGCCCTATGCCGGGCCGGCCGTCCTCCATCAGGTCCCGGCCAGCGGCATGGCGGCGGCCACCAGGCGGCCGTTCGCGGCGGCCTTCTCCAGGGCGTCGCGCAGCAGGTCCTCGCGCGGCTGCTGGCCGATCGAGCCCACCGGGGCGGCGAAGACCAGGACCGTGTGCGACTTGTTGGCCGCCGCGCGCCAGCCCTCGGTGACCTGGAGCGGCTGGTGCGCCTGCCACCAGGCGGCCTGACCGGCACCGCCCTGACCCGGCTGGAGCACGGAGTGCAGCTGACCCATCGCGACCAGGACCGACCAGCCCGGCAGCACCGCCGGCTTCTCGCCCAGGTCCATGACCTGCTGGAAGCCCTGCTCGGCCAGGAGCGGCAGGAACTCGTCGACGAGGCCGTCCGACCCCGGACGGGCCACCGGCGCGGTGGGCTCCACGACCAGCGCCGGGTGCAGCTCGCCGTCGATCAGGACGAGCCCGCTGGTGACGCCGAGCACGGCCTGCTCGGGGTGGGCGGCCGTGAGCGCGTCGGCGGCGTCTGCGGCGGTGATGGAGGCGACGGCGCCCTGGAGCTGGTCCTCGGAGACCCGGACCACCTGCGACGGGATGCAGCTGGCGTGGGCGAACGCGAGGACCGCGGTCTCCTCGCCGACGAACAGCACCGTGGAGGTGCGCTCCTGCTCGGAGTCGCCCGGCGTGCGGCAGGAGGTGCAGTCGTAGCTGCCCGGGGCGTTGTCGCCGGCGAGCAGCCGGGCGGCTTCTTCGTCGCCGATCTCGGCGCGTACGTCCTCGCTGACGTCGAGCATGCGCGGCACGGGGGCTCCCTGGACTCGGTACGGGGGGACGCCGGGCCGTTCCCGGGCGTCTCATGCCGAGTTCAACGGGCCAGACTCGGCCGGGGTCACGCGCGGAAGAGGGGCAACTTGCCAGCGGCTCGTGCGGCCGGGGGCCTCCGTGGACGTACGGGGAGGTCCGGGGCCGTGCCTCCGACCGGGTGGGGTGTGAACACTGTTCCGCGCGGCACGGGCCGGGGGTGCCGGGGCGCTGCCTAGCCTTCCCCGATGTCGAAGATCCGATTGTGGACGGCCGGTTCCCTCGTGGCGGCGTCCGCGGCCGTGCTCCTGACCCTGACCCTGGCCCCGGCGCCCGCGCAGGCCCGGGACGTGCCCGGGACCGTCGAGGAGCTCGTCGCCGGGGTGCGGGACGTGCCGGACGCGGCGCGGGAGGCCTCCGCCGCGCTCCTGGGCGTGTCGGACGCGCTCCGGGAGGCCGCCTCCGTGCCCGCGTACGCCTGCGCGCGGGACCAGTGGCCGTGGGGGTGCGTCGCCGACTGCGAGAGCACCGGACGCTGGCACCTCAACACCGGCAACGGCTTCTACGGCGGACTCCAGTTCTGGCACCCCACCTGGGTCGAGCACGGCGGCCTCGCGTACGCCCGGCGCGCCGACCTGGCGACCCGGCAGCAGCAGATCACCGTCGCGGAGGAGGTGCTGCGCACCCAGGGATGGGGGGCCTGGCCCGTCTGCTCCAAGCGGTACGGCCTGTACGGGCGCGTCCACACCGTCCAGGCCGGCGACACGCTCGCCTCGATCGCCCGCCGCTTCGGGATCAAGGGCGGCTGGACGGCGCTGTACGCGGCGAACCGCAGCCTCATCGGGCCCGACCCGAACCGGATCGTCGTCGGCACCATGCTGCGGATCGGCTAGGGGTCAGCGGTACTCGGCCGGCTCCCCGCTCGACGCCCGGGAGCCGCGCCGCAGCTCGTGCACGACCGAGCCGGGCGGCAGCCCGTCCGGTACGCGCTGCTCGGCCAGGACCACGGCCGCCCCGCCGTCCACGGCGAGCTCCACGAGCATCCGGTACGTACGGACCGCGACCGGCGGGGCCATGCCGAGCGACGGCTCGTCGACGAGCACCACGCGCGCGCGTGGTGCCAGGAACGCGCGGGACAGCGCCAGCATCCGGCGCTCCCCGCCGGACAGCGTCCCCGCCGTGCGGGACAGGAGGGGGACGAGTTCCGGGTACGGGGCGGTGGCGTCGCTCCGGGCCCGGCTCTCCGCGAGGGCGAGGTTCTCGGCGACGGTGAGGCCCGCGTACACGGCCCTCAGATCCGGTACGAAGCACAGCCCCCGGCGCGCCCGTACGTGCGCCGGGAGACGGGTCACGTCCGCCCCGCGCCACTCCACCCGGCCCGCCGAGAGGCCCACCGTCCCGGCCAGGGCCCGCAGGGCGGTCGTACGGCCCGCGCCGTTGCGGCCCAGGAGAACCGTCACCGTCCCCGCCGGCACGGGCAGGTCCAGACCGTGCAGGGCCTCCAGGGGGCCGTAGCGGACCCGGGCCGCGCGCAGGGCGATCTCGACGGTCACGACAGGATCCGGCCCCCCTCCATGGTGTGCACCGTGTCCGCGATCCCCGCGACCAGGTCCGGGTCGTGCTCGACGACGAGGACGGTCAGGCCGTCCGCCGCGAGCGCCGACAGGATCCGGGCCAGCGCTTCCGTCTCGCCGGCGTCGAGTCCGGCCGCCGGCTCGTCCAGGAGCAGCGTGTGCGGCCGCCCGGCCAGCGCGCGGGCCAGCTCGACCCGGCGCAACGTGCCGGTGGGCAGGTCCGCCGCCGCCCGGTGCCGTACGGGCCCGGCGAGCCCGAGCAGCCGCAGGCTCCGCTCCGCGGCGGCCGGGTCTCCGCGGACCCTGCGCCGCTCCTCACCGAGGCGGACGTTCTCCTCGACGGTGAGCGACGGGAACACGGCGAGCTGCTGGAAGGTCCGCGCGATGCCCAGGCGGGCCCGGGCGTGGGCGGACCGCCCCGTGATGTCGGCGCCGTCGAGCGTGATCCGGCCCTGACCGCGGCGGGGCCGGAGGGTCCCGGCGAGACAGTCGAAGAGGGTGCTCTTGCCGGCGCCGTTGGGACCGACGAGGGCGGTGACGCGGGCGGGGGCGAGGTCGAGGGTGACGTGGGAGAGGGCGGTGACCCCTCCGGGGTAGGTGAGGGTGAGGTCCACTGCGCGGAGGCCGGCGCGGCGGCTCGTCCGGGGCGCGGGTTCCGTTGTGCGGGGCTTGGCTTCGTCTGCGGCCGCCCCGCCGCGGGGGTGCGTCCGGCCTTCGGCCGGACCGTGGCTCCCACCCGCACCGCCCGTGCGGGTGGTCGGCAGAGGTGCGGGTCTTCCCGTGGACGGTTGCCCGCCGTCGGCGGCCGGCGGGCCGTGGGGGTGTGTCCGGCCTTCGGCCGGGACCGCGGCGGGCGCCCGGGCAGGGGCGGCCGGCCGGCCTTCGGCCGGGCCTGCTCCGTGGATCTCGGCCGGAGCGGCGGGGATGCCGTGGGCCTCGGCCGGAGCGGCGGGGGCGCCGTGGATCTCGGCCGGAGCGGCGGGGGTGCCGTGGATCTCGGCCGGAGCGGCGGGGGTGCCGTGGGCCTCGGCCGGAGCGGCGGGGGTGCCGTGGGCCTCGGCCGGGACCGTCGTGGGGGGTGGGACCGGGGCCTCGGGCCGTCTCTGATCCGGCAGGAGCGTCAGGAGGGGCGGGAGGCGGCCCGTCAGGGTGGCCAGGAGGCCTATCAGGGCCGCTGCCGTGCCTGCTTGGGGGCCCGCGTCCAGGGTGGTCAGGAGGGCCGCCGCCGCCAACGGGGTGAGGAGGCTGTCCGCGCCCAGGACCAGGACCGCGGCGAACCAGAGCAGGCCCCGTACCGGGTCGTACTGGTCGGGGTCGAAGGCGCGCAGGCCCATGCCCAGGAGGCCGCCGCCCAGGGCCGCCAGGGCCGCGCCCAGGACGAAGGCGAGGAGCTTGAGGCGGGGGACGGGGACACCCGCCGCCTCGGCGCCCGGTTCGTGGTCGCGCAGGGCGGCCAGCGCGCGACCCGTGCGGCCTCGCCGGAGGGCCGCCACCAGGGCGAGGCAGCCGGCCAGGACGACCAGCTCCAGGGCGTAGAACGCGCGGTCGTCGGAGAAGCCCCCCGGGCGGCCGAGGGACAGGTCGGCCGTCGCGTACGGCTGGGTGAGGACGAAGCGGCTCACCGCCACCCCCACGGCGAGGGTCGCCAGGGCGAGGGCCAGGCCGTGCCGCCGGATCGCCGGCCGTGCCGTCACCAGGCCCGCCACCGCCACCATCGGCACCGAGAGAGCCAGGGAGAGGAGGGTGGGGACTCCCGCTGCTGCCAGGAGTGCCGTGAACAAGGCGCCCAGGCCCGCGTACGCCGCCTGTCCCAGGGCGATCTGGCCGCCCCTGCCCGCCACCACGACCAGCGACAGGAGGATCACGGCCAGCGCGGGGACCTGGACCGCCGTGTGCAGGTCGGAGCCCGCCAGGCCCAGGGGGAGGAGGAGCAGGACGCCGACCACCAGCCACAGGGCGGGCGGGACACGCGGGGCGCGCGTCGGCGGGGGAAGGGCGTCGCGGCCCTTGCCGCCCACGCCCGGCAGGACCAGCGCCGCCACCAGGAGCGCCACCACGAACAGGTTCGCCCCGACGGCCTGGATCAGGGGGCCCGCCCAGCCCTCCGGGTGCAGCCGGGTCAGCTGCGCCTGGGCGACCCCGATGGCGAGCGCCGCCCCGACGGCCACCGGCAGCGACCGCATCCGGGCGATCACCGCGACCGCGATCACCTCGACGACGAGCAGCGGCATCCCGTACGGGTCGAGCCGCACGTACGGAGCGAGCAGCACGCCCGTGAGCCCGGCCGTGAACGAGCCGAACGCCCAGCCCGCCGCCGCGACCCGGTCCGCGTCGATCCCCGCCAGGACGGCGAGCGGGCGGTTGTCCACGACCGCACGCAGCTCCCGGCCGAACCGCGTCCACCGGGTCACCGCCCCCACCAGGCAGGCGAGCGCCAGCACGGCCGCGAGCTGCGCCCACGGGTCGTCGCCGAGGACCACGGGCGCGTCGTCCCGGGCGCCCGGGCCCCACAGCAGCACCGCCCCGCCCACCAGGAGGACGAAGACGCCGATCGTCGCGACCAGGGTCTGCGCCGGGTTCGAACCGCGCAGCGCGAGCGGGCGGAAGACACCCCGGTCGAGCACCAGGCCGAGGGCGGGGGCGACGAGCAGGAGCGTGACCAGGGCGCCCAGGGGCAGCGGCCAGCCCCAGACGACCACCAGCTGGCGGAGCACGTACGCGCAGATCATGGCGACGGCCCCGTGCGCCAGGTTCAGGACCCCGGTCGCCCGGTAGGTGACGACCAGGCCGATGCCGGTGAGCGCGGCGGCGCTGCCGACCGCGAGGCCGGCCAGCGTCAACTCGTACGTCAGGGAGTCCACGGCTCACACACCGGGCAGGGGGCGAGCTCGGCGTCCCCCACCTCCACGGCCTCCGCCCTGCCCGCCACCAGCGGGCAGTCGGGGCGGTGCGCGAGGGTCCCGCCGGGGACCCGCAGGAGGGGGCCGTCCGAGGAGGGTGGCGGGGGCTCCTCCGGTGTCGGGGAGCGTGGCCGCGGAGGGCGTACGGGAAGCAGCGCCGCCGCACCGACGAGCACCGCGCCCGCCACGAGGAGCGCGGCCCCCGGCACCGTGCACGAGGCCAGATAGGGCAGCTGGCGCTCCGCGAAGCGCTCGCCGGAGATCCCGTACCAGCCGAGCGCGCAGAGCACCGCGCCCCCGGCGGCCGCCGCCAGACCGCTCCAGAGCAGGATCCGGGATGTCGGCACGCGGGCCTCCCTCGTCTCTTCCTTGCACTATGCCCCGATCCGTCCCACCCTGGAAACACCAGCCGCTCCGGACTGGCGGGACACCCGGTGGTGAGCCAGATGGTCGACGTACGACGCGGTGGACGCTCCCGTCTCGCGGTCCTCGGGGCCGTCGCCGTCCTCGCCCTGGCACCCGCCGTCGCGGCCTGCTCGGACAACGGCGGCGGGAAGAGCGGCGGCACGACCTCGTCCTCCCCGGCCTCCCCGTCCTCCCCGCCGACGGCCGACCGGCCCACCGACCCGGCCGCGGCCAAAGCCCAGATCACCAGGAACTGGACGGCGTTCTTCGACCCGAAGACCCCCGTCGCCGAGAAGGTGAAGCTCCTGGAGAACGGCGAGCAGATGCGGCCGGTGCTCGGCGCGTTCGCCGGCGACAAGAACGCGGCCATGACCTCCGCGAAGGTCACCGGAATCGAGTTCACCTCGGCCACCGGCGCCAACGTCACCTACGACCTGCTGGTCGGCGGGGCCCCCGCCCTGACCGGCTCCCAGGGCACCTCCGTCCTGCAGGACAACACCTGGAAGGTCTCCGTGAAGACCCTGTGCGGCCTGGTCGAGCTGAGCGGTGTCACCGTTCCGGGCTGCTGAGGCGGTCGCGGCGCTGCTCCTGGCCGTGCTGCTCACCCTCGTCGCGGGATGCGGCAGCCGGCTCCCCGAGCGCGCCTTCGAGACGCGGCCCACCGTCACCCCCTCCGGCGGTGAGCCGCTCCGCGTCGGGATCATCACCAGCACCACCAGCCCCGTCGGCGGACAGACCTTCACCGGCCCGCGCGACGGAGCCCGCGCCTATTTCGACGCCCTCAACGCGCGCGGCGGCCTCGACGGACGCCGCGTCGAGGTCGAGACCTGCGACGACGGAGGCAGCGGCGTCGGCAACAACGCGTGCGTGCACCATCTGATCGACGAGCGAGGCGTCTTCGCCCTCGTCGCCACCACCGCCCTGAACTACGCCGGCGCGCCCCTCGTCGCCCGCGCCGGCGTCCCCGACATCGGCGGCCAGCCCCTCACCCCCGCCTACGACACCTACCCGCACCTCTACGGCGTCTACGGCAGCTCCGCCCCGCGCACCGGCCGCGCACCCGGCTGGGACGGCACGTTGTACGGCGGGACCGAGGTCTACCGCTACTTCCGCGAGAAGCTGGGCGCGCGGACCGCCGCCGTCGTCTCCTACAACCAGGCCGCCTCCGCCGCGTACGCCCGGCTGATCACCCGTGGACTGCGTGCCGAGGGCTACCGCGTCGTCGAGGAACAGGTCGACTTCGCCCTCCCCAACTTCCGCGCCGTCGCCGCCGACCTGCGGGCCGAGCACGCCGACGTCCTCTTCGACGCCATGGACACCCACGGCAACGTCCGCCTGTGCGAGGCGATGCAGTCGCTCGGGGTCCGCGTCGCCGCCAAGGTCACCAACGTGCAGAACTGGTCCTCGGCCGTCCCCCGCGACTACGCCCGGGCCCCCGGCTGCCGGGCCTCGCTGTGGGTGACCGGCTCCAGCCGCAACTACGAGGACACCGGGCAGCCGGCGGTCCGCGCGTTCCGCACGGCCATGGGCGACCGGCCCCTGTCGCAGTGGCAGCTCGAAGGATGGGCGGCGGCCATGTGGTTCACCGACGCCGCCCGCTCCTGTCTCGCCCGGGGCGCGCTCACCCGCGGCTGCGTCGAGGACTTCATGAACCGTCCCGAGCCGTACACCGCGAGCGGACTGCTGCTCCCCGTGCGCTTCGAGCACCTGGCACGGCCGCCCGCCACCCGGAACACCTGTCTGTCCGTGGCCCGTTGGCAGGACGGACGGGGCTGGGTCAGCCAGGGCGAGATGACGCGGAACTGCGCGACCGTCCCCCAGCTCGGCTACCGGCCGTGAACGGGACCCCCGCACCGGCAGTACAGTCGGGCACCGACCGACTGACCGAACTGACCGGGGGGAACCGGCAGTAGATGCGTATCTCCTTTCTGCTCCACAACGGCTACCACTACGGCGGCACGATCCGGACCACCTTCACGCTCGCCGAGGAACTGGCGGAACGCCACGAGGTCGAGATCGTCTCGGTGTTCCGCCACCGTGACCGCCCGTGGCTCGGCCTGCCGGCGGGGGTGACCCTGCGCCACCTCGTCGACCTGCGCAAGGACAGCCCCGGATACGACGGCGACCACCCCGACTTCCACCGTCCCGCCGAGGTCTTCCCGCGCGGCGACGGCCGCTGGAAGCAGTACAGCGCGCTCACCGACGCGCGGATCGGGGAGTACCTGCGCGGCGTGGAGGCGGACGTCCTCGTCGCCACCCGCCCCGGGCTCAACGTGCACCTCGCCCGGCAGGCCCGGCGCGGTCCCGTCCTCGTCGGCCAGGAACACCTGATACTGACCGGCCACAGCTACCGGCTGCGCCGGGACATCGGCCACGAGTACGCACTGCTCGACGCCGTCACCACGGTCACCGAGGCCGACGCCCGCGCCTACCGGAAGCTCCGCCTGCCCGGCGTGCGCGTCGAGGCCGTGCCCAACAGCGTGCCCGCGCCCGCCGTCGGGCCCGCCGATCCCGCGGCGAGGACGGTCGTGGCGGCGGGCCGGCTCACCCACGTCAAGCGGTACGACGTGCTGATCGACGCCTTCGCGTCCGTGGCCGCCGACCACCCCGACTGGAAGCTGCGGATCTACGGCTCCGGCGACGCCGTCCAGGACCTCAAGGCCCCGCTCGCCCGGCAGATCAAGGCCCTCGGGCTCGACGAGCAGGTCTTCCTCATGGGGACGGTCGGCTCGATGGAACCCGAATGGGTCAAGGGCTCGATCGCCGCGGTCACCTCGCAGCGCGAGTCCTTCGGCATGACCATCGTCGAGGCGATGCGCTGCGGGCTGCCGGTGGTCTCCACCGACTGCCCCCACGGGCCGCGGGAGATCATCGAGGACGGGGTCGACGGGCGGCTCGTACCGGTCGACGACGTGGCCGCGGTCGCGGCCGCGCTGCGGGCGTACGTCGAGTCCGAGGAACTCCGCGCCAAGGCGGGACGCGCGGCCCTCACCGCCTCGGAACGCTTCGACCCCGCACGGGTCGCGGCACGCCACGAGGCCCTCTGGACGGACCTCGTCACCCAGGGCGCGAGCCGCCGCACGCACGCGCCGGGACGGGCGCGGGCGCATCGGGCTGTGGGACGGGTGGTGGACGCGGTGTACACGGAGAAGGCGAGGGCGGGGCGGTTGGTGCGACGCTTCCGCTGACGGACGGTGCCCCCCCCGTGTGGGCAATCGTCCCGCAGGGCGAGGGGGACCCCCCTCGCCCCAGCGGAACGACTGCCCACAACGAGGGGCGGCGGTGTCAGGGGGCGTCGGGGGGCGTCGTGAGGCGGGATCGTTCGTACGCCGCGAACTCCGGGTGGTGGAGGTCGAACGCCGGCGCCTCCGACCGGATCCGCGGAACCCGCTCGAAGTTGTGACGCGGCGGCGGGCACGACGTCGCCCATTCGAGGGAGCGCCCGAATCCCCAGGGGTCGTCGACCTCGACCTTCTCCCCGTACCGCCACGTCCGCCACACGTTGTAGAGGAACGGCAGCGTGGACATGCCGAGCAGGAAGGCCCCGATGGTGGACACCGTGTTGAGCGCGGTGAAGCCGTCGGCCTCCAGGTAGTCGGCGTACCGGCGGGGCATGCCCTCCGCGCCGAGCCAGTGCTGGACGAGGAACGTCATGTGGAAGCCGATGAAGAGGGTCCAGAAGTGGATCTTCCCGAGCCGTTCGTCGAGCATGCGGCCGGTGAACTTGGGCCACCAGAAGTAGAAGCCCGCGAAGGTCGCGAAGACGACGGTGCCGAAGACCGTGTAGTGGAAGTGGGCGACGACGAAGTACGAGTCGGTGACCTGGAAGTCCATCGGCGGCGAGGCGAGGATGACGCCGGTGAGCCCGCCGAAGAGGAAGGACACCAGGAAGCCGACGGACCAGAGCATCGGGGTCTCGAAGGACAGCGAGCCGTGCAGCATCGTCCCGGTCCAGTTGAAGAACTTCACCCCGGTGGGCACGGCGATGAGGAACGAGAGCATCGAGAAGAACGGCAGCAGCACCGCGCCGGTGACGAACATGTGGTGGGCCCAGACGACCACGGAGAGCCCGGTGATCGCCATGGTGGCGGCGATCAGCGTCGCGTAACCGAAGATCGGCTTGCGGGCGAAGACGGGGATGATCTCGCTGATGATCCCGAAGAACGGCAGCGCGATGATGTAGACCTCGGGGTGGCCGAAGAACCAGAAGAGGTGCTGCCAGAGCAGTGCCCCGCCGTTCTGGGGCTGGAAGACCACGGCGCCGAGGCGCCGGTCGGCCTCCAGGACGAGCAGCGCCGCCGCGAAGACGGGGAAGGCGACGATCACCAGGACCGCGGTGAAGAGGACGTTCCAGGTGAAGATCGGCATCCGGAACATGGTCATGCCCGGCGCCCGCATCCCGATGACGGTGGCGAGGAAGTTGACCGAGGTCAGGATCGTGCCGAAGCCGGAGAGCGCGAGTCCCATGATCCACAGGTCGGCGCCGACGCCCGGCATCCGTTCCAGGCTGTTCAGCGGGGCGTAGGCGGTCCAGCCGAAGGCCGGTGGCCCGGTCGGGGTGAAGAACGAGCCGAGGACCATCAGGCCGCCGAAGAGGAACAGCCAGTACGAGAACATGTTCAGTCGCGGGAAGGCGACGTCGGGGGAGCCGATCTGCAGCGGCACGAGCTCGTTCGCGAAGCCGGCGAAGGTCGGTGTGGCGAAGAGCAGCAGCATGATCGTGCCGTGCAGGGTGAAGGCCTGGTTGAACTCCTGGTTCGTGATCAGCTGGAGTCCGGGGCGGGCCAGCTCGGCCCGCATCAGCATCGCCAGGAGCCCGGCGATCAGGAAGAAGACGAACGAGGTGGCCAGATAGAGATGGCCGATCTTCTTGTGGTCGGTGGTGGTGAGCCAGTCGATCAGGATGCGGCCGTGCCGTTGCCGGGCCGATTCGGCGGCCGCGGTCGCTGTCCCGTTGCTCATCCTGCCTCCGCCTCGCCGTCGTCCCGGCTCCGCGTCTCCGGGCGTTCGGACAGCGTAAGCATTCTGTAAGGGAAGAGTGCGTGGCTCGCGTGCGCGTCGCCGACGCAATTCGGGACGGGGTGCCGGAAGAAGGGAATTGAACGGGCCTTCGCGGCGCTTCTGCGGACTTCGTGTGAACGGATGGGAGGTCTTCCCAATTACTGGAGAAACGGCCGGAAACGGGGCCCGCGACTGACGGTGGGACAGGTCAAACATATGTCGAGAACTTGTGACACAAGCGTGACCGCGGAGGGACTAACGTGAGGTTCATGTCACCCACTTCGCGCACTCCCGAACCGCCCCGCGACGCTCCCGAGTCCTATGTGGGCCTGGCCGCCGAGGGGGCCGAGCAGCTCGCCAGGACCCGTGGCTGGAGCGTCGTCCGGTGCCTGCCGCCCGGCTCGATCATCACCATGGAGTACCTGTCCGGGCGCATCAACTTCGAGGTCGAGGACGGCACCGTCACCCGCTGCTGGCTCGGCTGAGGAACCGGACCGCACGCGAAAGGGCCCCGGCCGGTACGGCCGGGGCCCTTCTGCGCTGCGTGTCAGCCGCGGGTCGCCGGGGCGCGCCGTCCGCCGGCCACCCCCACGGGCTCCCGTACGGGCTCGCGGACCGGGCGCGGGCCCCCCGAGGCCACGGGCAGCGAGGGCACGAGCCGGCGACGGTCCCGCAGCCGCTCCCTGACCCGGTCGCGCGCGGCGAGGATCCGGGCCTCGGAGACGGCCAGGACCGGCTCGCACCAGGGCAGCGCGAGCAGGACGAGCAGCCCGGCGGCCCAGCCGAGCAGGACGTCGCTCAGCCAGTGCGTGCCCAGGTAGACGGTGGTGAGGCCGACACCGAGGGCGACCACCGCGGAGAGGGCCGACAGATAGCGCCGGGCTCTCGGGGTGGTCGCCAGGTAGGCGAGGATGCCCCAGGTCACGACCGCGTTGGCGGTGTGCCCCGAGGGGAATATGTCGCCGCCCCCGAAGAGCTCCGGGGAGCCGATCTGGGTCGCGTAGTGGGGCCCGAGGCGGCCGAGCCCGATCTTGACCGCACCCACCGAGACGTTGAGCAGCAGAAGCGCGGCGCCGAGGCACAGCAGGGGTCGCAGGGTGTGCTGGCGCCAGGAGCGCCAGCCCAGCCAGGCGGCCACCATGACGGCCGTCGGGCCGCGCTGGCCGAG
Organism: Streptomyces nymphaeiformis; assembly: GCF_014203895.1. Taxonomy (GTDB): domain Bacteria; phylum Actinomycetota; class Actinomycetes; order Streptomycetales; family Streptomycetaceae; genus Streptomyces; species Streptomyces nymphaeiformis. The sequence goes on from NZ_JACHJY010000010.1 coordinate 52,645, forward strand.
GACGACGTAGTAGTCGAGGAAACCGTGGATCTCGGGCCACTGCTGGTACGGCCGGAAGAGCATGATCTTCCAGTCGAGGGTCACCAGCCCCGTCGACAGCAGGACGGCCACGACGATGGCGAGATAGAACGCCGACGTCCCGCCGAAGAGGGCGAGACGCGTGCGGGTCATCCGCGGGACCTCTATCTTCGGCGGTTCCGGCTCCCGGTCCAGCCGGGCAAAGATGTCGGTACGCACCCAATCGACGTTACAGGGAGTGAGAAGCAGACCCGGTCGTTCCGCTCCCTTCGTGATGACCATGTGATGTGGAGTAGGTCTCAGTGACCGGTCCATTCCGGGCGCCGGTCGGGAAATCAGATGACCTTCGGCACTAATGCCGGACGGTGCGATTCCGGAAGCTTGTTTGAACGCGCGGGAATTTCCTCAAACAGACGTCCGTGCGGAATTCCATGCGACGCGCGGCCCCCCGCCGAGTGGCGTACGCCACACCACCAGCCCCGCCGAGGTGAGAGCTGCACCACGCGCTCGGGCCTTGAACTCGCGTACGCTGACGGCTCACTCGCCCGTCGATGCCGGGCCGCCCCCGGGGCATAAGCCCTGGTCACAGCCCACCGAGCGCGAGAGCTTCACTGGGAGGTACGTACATGTCGCGGACGAACACGGCCCAAGGGCGACCGCGTTCCCCCGTCGGCGGCGGCACCAACCGCTGGGTCGTCCTCGTCGTCCTCTGCGTCAGTCTTCTCCTGGTCGCCCTCGACGCGACCATCCTTCACGTCGCCGTCCCCTCGCTGACCGAGGACCTGCGCCCCAGCTCCACCGCGCTGCTCTGGATCGTCGACGCCTACCCCCTGGTCTGCGCGTCGCTGCTGATCCTCTTCGGCACCCTCGGCGACCGGGTCGGCAGACGCAGAGTGCTCCTCCTCGGCTACGCGCTCTTCGGCATCGCCTCCGCGGTCGCCGCGCTCGCCACCGAGCCCTCCGTCCTCATCGGGGCCCGCGCGCTCCTCGGCGTCGGCGGCGCGATGATCATGCCCGCCACGCTCTCCATCCTCCGGACGGTCTTCCCGGACCGGAGGGAGCGCGCCACCGCCATCGGCATCTGGACGGCCACCGCCGCGATCGGGGCCGCCACCGGGCCGGTGCTCGGCGGCTTCCTCGTCGAGAACTACTGGTGGGGCTCCGTCTTCCTCATCAACATCCCGCTGATGGCGCTGATCCTCCCGCTCGGCCGACGGCTCCTCCCCGAGTCCCGGGGCGCCGCCGACGGCCCCTGGGACGTGCTCGGCGCGCTCATGGCCGCGGCCGGAGTGCTCGGCTGCGTCCTCGGCGTCAAGCGCGCCGGGGCCGGCGACCCGCTGCTCACCCTGGAGACCGCCGGGCCGCTGCTGCTCGGCGCCACGCTCCTCGTCCTCTTCGTGCGGAGGCAGAAGCGGCGCCCGCACCCGCTGATCGACCTGCGGCTCTTCTCCCGGGCGGCCTTCACCACCTCGGTCGGCTGCATCGTCATCGGCATGCTGGCCCTGGTCGGCCTGGAGCTCATCGCCATCCAGTACCTCCAGCTGGTCCTCGGCCTCAGCCCCCTGGAGACCGGGCTCCGGCTCCTCCCGCTGACCTTCGCCGCCATGGCCGCCGGCGCCACCGGCTCGTACACCCTGCGCAGGATCGGGCCGCGCCGGATGGTCGGCTGGGGCTTCCTGCTCACCGCCGCCGCGGTGCTGCTGCTCACGTTCATGGGGCAGCACGATCGGCCGGCGCTGCTCACGGTGGGCTTCGTGCTGCTCGGCTTCGGCCTGCAGACCACGCTCTTCTCGGCGTACGAGTCGATGCTCAGCGAGGCGCCGCAGGGGAGCGCGGGCGGCGCGGCGGCGATCGGCGAGACCTCGTACCAGCTCGGCGCGGGCATGGGCATCGCGCTGCTCGGCAGTGTGATGAACGCGGCGTACGCCCCCGGGCTCGCCTCGGTGCCCGGGGTGCCCGCGGAGGCGAGCAGGGCCGCCGCGAACTCGCTCGGCGAGGCGTACAAGGTCGCCGATCAGCTCGGCGGCGCGGCCGGCGAGGCCCTGCACCAGGCCGCGCGGCACTCCTTCGTGAACGGCCTGCACGTCACGCTCTTCGTGAGCGCCGGCCTGCTGCTCGTCGGCGCGCTGATGGCACAGCGGCTGCCGCGGATCATGGAATGCCCGGTGGACCCGGAAGAGGCCTTCGACGCCAGGGAGGCCGAGGGGGCGCGGATGGCCGCGGAGGGCCTGGACCGTACCGCGGAGCCGGCCGGGGCCGGAGCCGTACTCGGGGCGGCGGGGGCGCCGGAAGCGGCATCCGCCGATCCGTCGGAGCGGACCGGTGCCTCGGGGGTGCCCGGTCCCTCGGAGCGGGCCGGGTCGGCGGAGTGGGCCGGTGCCTCGGGGGCGCCCGGTCTTTCGGAGCGGTCGGGGTCGCCGGAGCAGCCTGGTGTCTCGGGGCAGCCCGGTTCCTCGGGGACGCCCGGCATCTCGGAGCAGCCGGTCTCCTCGGAGCGGGCCGGTGTCTCGGAGCGGGCCGGTGCCTCGGAGCCGTCCGGTTGTCCGGAGGGCGTCGAGCCGCGGGTGCCCGCGACCCGGGAAGCGATCGAGCCCGCCGGCTCGGGGCGTCCGGCGCACTGACCCGACCGCGTCGGGAGGTGCCCGGCCGGGCCGGCGGACCCGCTCAGCTCTGGTTGAAGAAACCGTCCTGCTGACGCCGGCCCGTCTCGCCGGTGACGATCTGGGTGTCGGCGGGGGTCAGCAGGAAGACCCGCGTCGCCACGCGCTCGATCGAGCCGCGCAGGCCGAAGGCGAGACCGGCGGCGAAGTCGACGACGCGCTTGGCGTCGTTCGGCTCCATCGCGGTCAGGTTCACGATCACCGGAACCCCGGCCCGGAAGAGCTCGCCGATGCCCCGGGCGTCCCGGAAGCCGTCCGGGGAGACGGTGGCGATCCGGCGGCCCCGCTCCTCGGCGGTGTCCGTGGCCACCCGGACCCGGGGGTCCGTCACCCAGGCGTCGCCGCCCTCGGCACCGTCGGCGTACTCGTCGTCGTAGTAACGCTCGTCGTTGTCCTCGACGAGTCCCAGCCAGGCACTCGCCTTGCGCACCGATCCCATGGACGCCTCCTTTCAGCGCGGTCACTTGTGGTTCCGCAATGCCTATCGTCGTCCATGATGCGGATCGCGCGCCAAGTGGATAGGCGCCGCGCAGAGGATTCGTGACGGTACTGGTGCAGAACGTGAGGGCCGTTTCCTGGCGATTCGTCAGGAAACTTGCGGTATGCGGGGCCTGACGGAGGGCCATGCAGCTGAAAATATGAAAGTCGGGCCACAAGGGTGACGATGGGCGCGTACGGGTGAACGGCCCCACTCGCTACGATGCCGCGGGGCCGCCCGGCGGACCTCCGCCCGCCACCGCCCACGACTCACGGGGGAGTCCTTGTTCGGCATCGTCAGACCCTGCACCCATCGCCTCACCGACGGGCTCAAGACCGAGTGGATGGCCCACCTCTGCGGCCTCTGCCTGGCGCTCCGCGCCGACCACGGGCAGTTCGCCCGGGTCGTCACCAACTACGACGGCCTCATCGTCTCCGTCCTGACGGAGGCTCAGACCGGCGTGACCGAGGCGGGCCGCCGCACCGCGGGCCCCTGCGCCCTGCGCGCCATGAAGACCGCCCCCGTCGCCCGCGGCGAGGGCGCCAGGCTCGCCGCCGCCGTCTCGCTCGTCCTCGCCTCGGCGAAGGTACGGGACCACGTCGCCGACCGGGACGGCCTGTTGGCCCGTCGGCCCGTCGCCGCCGCGGCCCGCCGCGTCGCCCGCTCCTGGGACCGGGCGGGCGCAAGGACCGGGCGGGACCTCGGCTTCGACACCGCCGTCCTCGTCGACGCCGTCGACCGCCAGACCGGCATCGAGGCCCTCGCCGGACCCGGCACCCCCCTGCTCACCGTCACCGAGCCGACCGAGACCGCGACCGCCGCCGCCTTCGCGCACACCGCCGTCCTCGCGGGACGGCCGGGGAACGCGGAACCGCTCGCCGAGGCCGGCCGCCTCTTCGGCCGCCTCGCCCACCTGCTCGACGCCGTCGAGGACCAGGCCGCCGACGCCGCGAGCGGCGCGTGGAACCCGCTCACCGCCACCGGCACCTCCCGCGAGGAGGCCCGCCGGCTCGCCGACGACGCCCTCCACGGCATCCGCCTCGCCCTGAAGGACGCCGAGTTCGCCGACGGCAAGCTCGCCCACGTCCTCCTCGCCCACGAGCTGCGCACCTCCGTCGACCGCGCCTTCGGCACGACCAGCTGCTCGCACGGCGCGCCGGGGGCGGCGCACGGCCCGGTGCCGGGGAACCCGTACGCCACCCCGAACGGGCCGGTGCCCGGCAACCCGTACGCCCCCGGAGGACCCGGCGGCCCGGGCGGGCCCTACGCCCCCGGCCCGGGAGGCCCGGGCGGCCCCGGCGGGCCGCTCCCGCCCGAGCCGCCGAACCGGCGCGGACTGATGGCCGGCTGTGCCCTCTGGGTCGGCATGGCCTGCACCTGCCAGATGTGCTGCGGGACCTTCGAGGACCCCTGGAGCCGCCAGCGGCGCGAGGGGCTCTGCCAGCAGTGCGACCCCGGAGACTGCTGCGACTGCTGTGACTGCTGCAGCAACTGCTCCTCCTGCTGCGAAGGGGATTGCTGCTGCGGGGACTGCGACTGCGGCTGCGACTGCTGACGCGCCGTCGGGGTCCCGCGTGCCGCCGCTACTTCTTCGGCGCCGGGATCTCCGGCGGGGAGATCCGCGACCGCTCGATGCCCGAGCCGGTCACCCCCCACTTCTTCAGGATCCGGTCGTACGTCCCGTCGGCCTTCAGACCGTTCACCGCCGCCTGGAAGGCCGGCGCGAGCGGGGTGCCCTTCTTGAAGGCGAAGCCGACGTCGAGCCGCCGGTACTCGTTGAGGAACTTCACGTTCTTCTGCTGCGTCACCGCGTACCGCACGCCGTTGATCGTGTTCATCACGACGTCGCTGCGGCCCTGCTGGAGCGACATCCAGATCGCCCCGGCCTCGCTGTAGACGTTCACCTCGTACGCCGGCTTCCCGGCCTGCGCGCACCGGTCCTTGTTCTTCTCCAGGGTCCGCTCGAAGGTCGTGCCGGCGTTCACGGCCACCTTCAGGCCGCACAGCTGGGTGAGGTCGGTGACCGCCTTCAGGGTGCTGTCCGCCCGGGCGGCGAAGCCCTGCCCGTCGTTGACGTACGTCACGAAGTCGATGGTCTTGCGCCGCTCCTCGGTCACGCCGAAGTTCCCGGTGCCGACGTCGTACTTGCCGCTGTCGAGCGCCGGCAGGATCGCCTCGAAGCCGACCACCTCGCGCTTCAGCTCCAGGCCGAGGGCCTTCGCCACGGCGGCCGAGAAGTCGGCGTCCACCCCGACGACGGTCCTGCCGTCCGGCAGGTAGGCCGAGCTGGGCGGCGTCGCCACCGAGGAGGCGAGCGTCAGGCTTCCGCGCTGCCGCACATCGGCGGGGAGCAGCTTCACCGCCGCCTCGTTCTTCTTCACCGCGGCGACCACGTCCTCGGTCGGGAGCGCGCCCTTCGCGGCGCCCCGTGCTCCCGCGGCCCCGGCCGGGGCGGTCGCGGGCTCGCCGCCCGAGCAGGCGGTGAGGCCGAGCGCGGCCGCGGTGATCAGGGCGAAGACGAGGGTGGTGCGTGCGGTGCCGGAACTCGTGCGCGTACTCATGGCTTCGGGTTCTCCAGGAACTTCTCGAACGGCAGCGGGCCGATCGACTCGGGATCGGCGGACACGTCGAAGAGCGGGCGGTAGCCGCTCGCCAGGTAGAGGCCCTTGGCCTCGGGCTGGCGCGGCCCCGTCGTCAGATAGATGCGGGAGTAGCCGCGGGCGGCGGCCTCCCGTTCGAGCACGGTGAGGACCCGGCGGGCGAGACCGCGCCTGCGGTGTGCCGAGTGCGTCCAGATCCTCTTGAGCTCGGCGGTGTCGTCGTCGTAGCGGCGGTACGCGCCGCCCGCGACGGGCCGGCCCTGCTCCAGGAGGAGCAGGAAGGCGCCGTGCGGAGGGGCGAACTCCGCCGCCGGGTAGCGGCTCAGATCGTGCGCGGAGCCGTACCGGGTCGTGTACTCGTACGCCAGCTCGTCGAGGAGCGGGCGGGCCAGGGGATCGGTGGTCGTGGTCCGGTGCACGGACAACGCGAAGGTCATGACGGTCCTTCAGGAAGAAGGAGGGCGAAGGAAAGGAGAAGTGCGCGAGGGGAGGGGAGGGCTCAGGCGCTCACGCGGGGCCCGGGTGTGGAGGCGCCACGGCAGCAGGGTGTGAAGACGCCGCGGAAAACGGCACGCGGGCGGGGAGAAGCAGAGGGTCGGCTCAACAGGAAGAGGACCACACGCGACCGAAGTCGATGTGGGAGCGCGTGACCAGCTGCTGCGGATGCATGGCCACAGTTGAACAGGCATCCGGTCCCGCGTCAACCGCGATGAGACGTACGGCTCACAGTGCGGACACCCTTGACAGCAGGCCGTGTTGACCGCATAGCCTCGAAGGGCGGATCGGGCTGAGGGGCCCGGATCCGCGGCTCAGTGCGTGTGAAGGCGCATCCCGTGTTCGATCCGCCCTCTGGCATCCACGGAGCCCTCGCATGTCCGCGACCCTCGTCAAAAGCCCTTCCACGGCCCCGCCGGCCGAACCGCCCCCGCGCGTCGTCCCCGCCCGCCGCACCGGCCAGTGGACCGCGGCCGCCGCCGTCCTCGCCCTGCTCGCGCTCGCGCTCGTCTCGGTCGTCCGCAACAAGGCCTTCCAGTGGGACGTCGTCGCCGAGTACTTCACCTCCGCGTCCGTCCTGCGCGGCCTCGGCCTCACCCTGTGGCTGACCGTCCTCGTCACGGCCCTCGGCTTCGTCCTCGGCACCCTGCTCGCCGTCCTCAGACTCTCCGCCAACCCCGTTCTCCGCTGGGTGAGTTGGGGCTACGTCTGGTTCTTCAGGTCCACCCCGATCCTGGTCCAGCTGCTCTTCTGGTTCAACATCGGCGTGCTCTACCCGCAGATCCTCGGCGTGAACACGGTCAACCTCCTCGGCCCGGTCGCCGTCGCCGTCATCGGCCTCACCCTGCACGAGGCCGCCTACGCCGCCGAGGTCGTCCGCGGCGGCATCCTCTCCGTCGACCGGGGCCAGATCGAGGCCGCCCAGTCACTCGGCCTCGGCCGCCGGCGCCGGCTCACCCGGATCGTGCTGCCGCAGGCCATGCGCGCGATCGTCCCGCCCGCCGGGAACATGCTGATCGGCACCCTCAAGGGCACCTCCATCGTCTCCGTCATCGCCGTCCAGGACCTGCTCTACTCGACCCAGCTCGTCTACCACCGCACGTACGAGATCATCCCGCTGCTGCTCGTCGCCACGCTCTGGTACGTCGCCGTCACCTCGGTCCTCGGCATCGGCCAGTACTACGTCGAGCGGCACTACGCCCGTGGAACGGCCGGTGCGCGATGAGCCCGCGCCCCTCGATCGTCATCGTGGGCGCCGGGCCGCGGGGGACCGGCTTCCTCGAACGGCTCGCCGCCAACCTGCCCGAGCTGTACGGCGACGAGCCCCTCGACGTCCACCTCGTCGACCCGCACCCGCCGGGCCCCGGCCGGATCTGGCGCACCGAACAGTCCCCGCTGCTCTGGATGAACTCCCAGGCCGAGGACGTCACGATGTTCACCGACGAGACCGTCGACCTCGAAGGACCCGTCCGCCCCGGCCCCACCCTCGCCGAATGGGCCGGCATCGAAGGGCGCACCTTCCCCACCCGCCCCCAGCAGGGCGCCTATCTCCGCTGGGTGTACGAGCGGGCCCGCGACGCCCTGCCCGCCTCCGTCACCGTCCACGAGCACCGCACCACCGCCCTGCGGGTCAGCGGGCCCCGCGAGGGACGTCAGCGGGTCCGGCTGGAGGGCGTCTCCGCTCCCCTCCTCGCCGACCTCGTCGTCCTCACCGTCGGCCACGTCGGCGCCGAACCCGACCCGGAGCAGCGGCGGCTCGCCGGCTTCGCCGACCGCCACGGGCTCGTCCACCTCCCGCCCGACTTCACCGCAGACGCCGACCTCTCCGCCCTTCCCGCCGGCGAACCCGTCCTCGTCCGCGGCTTCGGCCTCGCCTTCGTCGACCTGATGGTGCTGCTCACCGAGGGCCGCGGCGGACGGTACGAGGGCGAGGGCGACGAGCTCGTCTACGTCCCCTCCGGCAAGGAACCGGTGCTGCACGTCGGATCGCGCCGGGGCGTCCCGTACCACTCGAAGATCGGCTACGTCCTCGACGGCGAACGGCCCCCGCTGCCCCGCTTCTTCGGCCCCGACCAGACCGACGCCCTGCTCCGGCGCGCCGGGCCGCTCGACTTCCGGCGCGACGTCTGGCCGCTCATCGACAAGGAACTCGGCTGGGCCCACTACCACCGGCTCTTCTCCACCCACCCCGAGCGGACCTCGCTCGACTGGAGCGACTTCGAGAAGGCCTACGAGGAGGCACCGCCGCGCGGGGCCGAACTCGCCGCGGTCGTCGCCGCCGCCGTCCCCGACCCCGCCGACCGGCTCGACCTCGACGCCCTCGACCACCCCCTGGACGGCATCCGCTACGACTCCGCGGACGCTCTCCAGCACGGCCTGCGCGGCTACGTCACCGACGACCTGACCCGCCGCCACGACCCCGCCCACAGCCCCGACGCCGCCGTCTTCGCCGGCCTGCTCTCCGTCTACGGCCAGCTCCTGCGCCTCGGCCGGCGCGTCGACCCCGACGGCTGGTGGCACGGCTTCTTCAGCTACCTCGCCTCCGGGCCGCCCGGACCCCGGCTCCGGCAGCTCCTCGCGCTCTCCCGCGCCGGCGTCGTCCGCTTCCTCGGCCCGCAGGTCACCGTCGAGACCGACGAGGAACGCGGACTCTTCCGGGCCGCGTCCGCCGCCCTGCCGGGGGAGTGGACCGAGGCCCGCGCCCTCGTCGAGGCCCGCATCCCCGAACCCACCCCGGAGCACACCGCCAGCCCGCTGCTCCGCGCCCTGTACGAGGAGGGGGCCAGGGTCACCCCCGGCGGCCTCCTCGTCGTCGACCCCGGCGACGGGCGCCTCCTGGACCACGACGGGCACCCGCACCCGCGCCGCTTCGCCCTCGGCCCGCACACCACCGCCCGCACCGGGGCGGGCTTCACCCGCCCCCGTACCGGCGGGGCCGGATTCCGGCAGAACGACGCCACCGCGCGGGCCGCCCTGGCCCTCCTGCGGGACCGGGAGTGTCGGCGCCCCGCCCCGCTGAGCGCCTGAAACCCGCTGCCCGACCCGTCTCCGAGGAACCGCCATGTCTCTCACCAGCGATCCGCCCGTCACGAAGGAACCCGTCGCCACGCCGCCGGCCTCCGGCGAACTCGTCGTCGTGCCGGTGCGCCACCCCTGGCGCTGGGCGGCCGTCGCCGTCACCGCCGTCCTGCTCGTCCAGTTCGCCCACGGCCTCGTCACCAACCCCGGCTGGGAATGGGACGTCTTCGCCGCCTTCTTCACCACCGAGACGATCCTGCGGGCCGTCTGGGTCACCCTCCAGCTCACCTTCTACGGCACCGCGCTCGGCTTCGCGATCGGCATCGTGCTCGCCTTCATGCGGCTGTCGGCCAGCCCGTTCCTGCGGTCGGTCGCCTTCGGCTACATCTGGGCCTTCCGCTCCATCCCGCTCATCGTCCAGCTGCTCTTCTGGTTCAACCTGGCCTACCTCTACAAGGAACTGAGCATCGGCATCCCGTTCGGGCCGAGCTTCCTCTCCTTCGACACCATGGGCCTCGTCGGCGAGATGGGCGCCGCCGTCCTCGGGCTCGCCCTGCACCAGGCGGCCTACGCGGCGGAGATCGTCCGGGGCGGCGTCCTCGCCGTGGACGAGGGCCAGTCGGAGGCCGCCGCCTCCCTCGGCATCCCCAGGCTCCGGCAGGTGCGGCGGATCGTGCTGCCGCAGGCGATGCGCTCGATCCTGCCCAACGCCGCCAACGAGATCATCTCGCTCTTCAAGGGCACCTCGATCGTCTCCGTCATGGCGATCGGCGAACTCTTCTACCAGGTCCAGGTCGTCTACGGGCGCAACGGACGCGTCGTCCCGCTCCTGATGGTCGCCACCGCCTGGTACGTCCTGCTCACCACCGCGCTCTCCGTCGTCCAGCACTACGTCGAACGCCACTACGCGAAGGGGAGCACCCGATGAGCTCCGTCACCGCTTCCGCCGATGCCACCGCCAAGGTCGAGATCCGTTCCGTCCACAAGCGCTTCGGCGCCCTCCACGTCCTGCGCGGCATCGACCTCGACGTCCGGGCCGGCGAGGTCACCGTCGTCCTCGGCCCCTCGGGCTCCGGCAAGTCCACCCTGCTGCGGACCATCAACCACCTGGAGAAGGTCGACAGCGGCACGGTCGGCGTCGACGGCGTCCTCGTCGGCTACCGCCGCTCCGGGAACAAGCTGTACGAGCTGCGCGAGCGCGAGATCCTCAAGCAGCGCACCCGGATCGGCTTCGTCTTCCAGAACTTCCACCTCTTCCCGCACCTCACCGTCCTGGAGAACATCGTCGAGGCGCCCGTCTCGGCCCTGAAGCGCCCCCGCAAGGACGCCGAGGCCACGGCCCGCGCGCTGCTCGAACGCGTCGGACTCGCCGACAAGGCCGAGGCCTACCCCAAGCAGCTCTCCGGCGGGCAGCAGCAGCGCGTCGCCATCGCCCGCGCGCTCGCCCTCGAACCGAGCCTGCTCCTCTTCGACGAGCCGACCTCCGCGCTCGACCCCGAACTCGTCGGCGAGGTCCTCGACGTCATCAAGGACCTGGCCGCCTCCGGCACCACCATGATCGTCGTCACCCACGAGATCGGCTTCGCCCGCGAGGTCGCCGACACCGTGGTCTTCATGGACGAGGGCCGGATCGTCGAGCAGGGCCCGCCGGCCGAGGTGCTCGACAACCCGCGGCACGAGCGGACCCGTGCCTTTCTCTCCAAGGTCCTCTGACCCTTTCTTTCCCTCGTACAACTCGTACAACAGGAGTCACCGCCATGCAGACCCGTCGCACCCTCCTCACCGCCCTCGCCTCGCTCACCGCCCTCGGGCTCCTCACCGCCTGCGGCTCGGGCGACGCCGCCGTCGGCGAGATCAAGCCCGAGGGGCAGAAGAACACCGGCATCAACGTCGGCCCGAACCAGAACCGCGTCCACACCGCCAAGGTCGACGCGATCGCCGGCAAGCTGCCCGAGGCCGTCCGCAAGAGAGGCACCCTGATCCTCGGCGTCTCCGCCAAGAGCAACCCGCCGCTCGCCTTCCGCGCCACCGACGACACGACGCTGATCGGCGTCGAGCTCGACCTCGCCACCCTCGTCGCCGACACCCTCGGTCTGAAGCCCGAGTTCGACGCGGTCTCCTGGGAGAACCTCTTCGTCGGCCTCGACAGCGGCAAGTACGACGGCGTCTTCTCCAACGTCACCGTCACCGAGGAGCGCAAGGACAAGTACGACTTCGCCACCTACCGGCTCGACGACCTCGCCTTCGAGGCGAAGAAGGGGTCCGGCTGGACGGTGAAGGGCCCCGAGGACGTGTCGGGCAAGCGGATCGCCGTCGGCAGCGGCACCAACCAGGAGAAGATCCTCGTCGACTGGTCCCGGCAGAACGAGAAGGCCGGCCGCAAGGGCGTCGACATCAAGTACTACGACAACACGACCGACTACTACCTCGCGCTCCAGTCCGGTCGGATCGACGGCTACCTCGGACCCAACCCCACCGTCGCCTACCACGTGGCCTCCGCCGGACAGACCGAGTCCGTCGGCAAGTTCTCCGGGGCGGGCGCGGGACTCCAGGGCAAGATCGCGGCCACCACGAAGAAGGACAGCGGCCTCGTCGCCGCGTACGCGGCCGCGATCGACCACGTCATCGAGAACGGCACCTACGCGCAGGTCCTCAAGCGGTGGGGGCTGAGCAACGAGGCCGTGCAGAAGTCGGAGATCAACCCGCCCGGCCTGCCCCGTACCGAGAACTGACCCCCGGGTCGGGTCCGCCGGGGCCGGGGCCGGGGCCTCCCCGCCCCGGCCCCTCCCGCCGTTGTCGTCTTCCGGGCCCGTTCCCCCGTACCGAGAGAGACCCGCATGACCAGTCACCGACCGCTTCATCTCGCCGCCGAGGTCGCCTCGGGCGCCGGGCCCGACGCCGCCCGTCGTACGCTCGCGCTCGCCCGGACCGCCGAGGCCGCCGCGCTCGACTTCCTCACCCACGACGACACCTTCGCCGGGCCCGGCCTCGACGCGCTCGCCGTCCTCGCCCGGATCGCCCCCGAGACCCGTTCCGTCGGCCTCGTGCCGACCGTCACCACCACCCACACCGAGCCGTTCCACGTCCAGGCCGCCGTCGCCACCCTCGACTGGGTGAGCCGGGGCCGCGCGGGCTGGCGGATCGCGGTCTCCCCTTCCGGCGCCGAGGCCCGGCTCGTCGGCCGCCGCCCCGCGCCGCCCACCGCCGAGCTCTGGCAGGAGGCCGGCGAGGTCGCCGAGGTCTCCCGGAAGCTGTGGGACAGCTGGGAGGACGACGCCGAGATACGGGACGTGGCGACCGGGCGGTTCGTCGACCGCCGCAAGCTGCACCACGTCGACTTCCAGGGCGCGACGTTCTCGGTCAAGGGGCCCTCCATCGTGCCCCGGCCCCCGCAGGGCAACCCGGTGACCGTCGTCGACGCCACCCGCCCGGCCGCCCGCGACACCGCGGCCCACCACGCCGACGTGGCCCTGATCAGCGCTGCCTCCGCCGAGGAGGCCGCCGCGCTGCGCGCCGAACTGCACCGGGGGGCCCGCGCCCACGGCCGGGACCCCGGGCAGCTGCGCGTCCTGCTCTCGTCGACCGTCGATCTCGATGCCTACGAGGGCGGGGCCGGGGCGCTGGCCGAGTTGATCGCCGGTTGGCACGGGGGCGGGGCGGTCGACGGCTTTCATCTCGTGCCGGCTGCGGGGGAGCGGGATCTGGAGCGGTTCACCTCGGAGACCGTGGCCCGGCTCAGGGAGCGCGGGCTGTTCCGTACGGACTACGAGGGGACCACCCTCCGCGATCACCTGGGGCTCGCCCGGCCGGTCAGTCAGTACGCGAAGGCGGTGGCCTCCGCATGAGCCGGAAGCAGATCCATCTCGCCGCGCACTTCCCCGGCGTCAACTCGACGACCGTGTGGGCCGATCCGCGCTCCGGCTCGCAGATCGACTTCTCCTCCTTCGAGCATCTGGCCAGGACCGCCGAGCGCGGGCTCTTCGACTTCTTCTTCCTCGCCGAGGGGCTGCGGCTGCGCGAGCACGCGGGGCGCATCCACGACCTGGACGTCGTCGGACGGCCCGAGTCGATCACCGTCCTGAACGCGCTCGCGGCCGTCACCGACCGGCTCGGCCTCGCCGCCACGGTGAACGCCACCTTCAACGAGCCGTACGAACTGGCCCGGCGGCTCGCCTCGCTCGACCACCTCAGCGCGGGCCGGGCCGCCTGGAACGTGGTCACCTCGTCCGACGCCTTCACCGGTGAGAACTTCCGGCGCGGCGGCTATCTGGACCGCGCCGACCGGTATGCGCGGGCCGCCGAGTTCGTCGGTGCGGTCAGGGAGTTGTGGGATTCCCGGCCCCCGGGCGGGGCGCCGGGCACCTTCGCTCACAGCGGGCCTCAGTTCCGGATCGAGGGCTCGTTCCCCGTGCCGCGTTCCCCGCAGGGGCAGCCGGTCGTCATCCAGGCCGGGGACTCCGCCGAGGGACGGGAGTTCGCGGCCTCGGCCGCCGATGTGGTCTTCACCCGGCACTCGACCCTGGAGGCCGGCCGGGAGTTCTACGCCGACGTCAAGGGGCGGCTCGCCCGGTACGGGAGGGAGCCCGATGACCTGAAGATCATGCCGGGGGTGACGTACGTCCTCGGCGACAGCGACGCCGACGCGCAGGAGCGGGCGGCCGGGATCCGGCGGCAGCAGGTCTCCCCGCAGAACGCGATCCTCGCGCTCGAACAGGTCTGGGGGCGCGACCTGTCCGGCTACGACCCCGACGGGCCGCTTCCGGACATCGACCCCGACCCGGACTCGACGCTCGTCCAGGGCCGGGTGCGGGTCGCCGACCCCGTCGCCGTGGCGAGGAAGTGGCGGGCGCTGTCCGAGGCGAAGGGGCTTTCGATCCGTCAGACGGTCATCGAGTCCACGGGCCGGCAGTCCTTCGTGGGCTCCCCGGCGACGGTCGCGGCGGCCCTGGAGGAGTTCGTCGCCACGGACGCCGCCGACGGCTTCATCCTCGTCCCGCACCTCACCCCGGGCGGCCTCGACGACTTCGTCGACCAGGTCGTTCCGCTGCTCCAGGAGCGTGGGGCCTTCCGTACGGAGTACACGGGCACGACGCTGCGCTCGCACCTCGGCCTTCCCGATCCCGTATGGAAAGGTGGCACACCATGAGCACGGATCCACAGCAGGACTGGCAGCACTGGCACGAGCAGCGCGAGGCCGCGGTCGCCTCCTCGTACGGCCCGCTCTCCCTCACGGGCACCCACTGGCTCGCGGACTTCCCCGACGGTCGTATTCCGGCCATTCCCGGTGAGTGGCGGGAGGCCGGCGACGAGGTCCTCCTGACGGCCGCCGCCGAGGACGGGATCACCGTCGACGGCAAGCCCTTCGCGGGCACGGTCCGGCTCACCGCCGACCACGCCCCGATCCACGAGTCCCGGGTCGAGTCGGCGGGCCGGCGGCTCGTGGTGCTGCGGCGCGAAGGGCTCTGGGCCGTACGGGACTTCGACCCCGGCTCGGAGGCGCGCAGCGCCTTCCGGGGCATCGAGGCCACCCCGTACGACGAGCGCTGGGTGGTGCCCGGTGCGTTCCGTCCGTACGGGGAGACGCGCAGCGTACGGGTGGAGAACGCCGACGGCCGGGAGCGCGGTCTCGGCCTCGCCGGGGAGCTGGTCTTCGAGCTGCACGGAGGGGAGCACGTCCTCCAGGTGGCCGTCGAGGACGACGGCTCCCTGTGGGCGGTCTTCGCGGACGCCACCAGCGGGCGGGACAGCTACCGCTTCCGTTTCCTGCGGCCCGAGGCACCGGCCGCGGACGGCTCGGTGACGGTCGACTTCAACCGCGCCCTGCTGCCGCCGTGCGCCTTCGCGGACCACTTCATCTGCCCCTTCCCGCCGCCCGGGAACACGCTCGACACCGCGGTGGCGGCGGGGGAGCGGCGACTGAACCCGGCCTGAGCGGGCCTTTTCCCGTAGAGCTGCGGATGACGGGCGCCCCCGGCCAGGACGGCCGGGGGCGCCCGTCCGTGCTGCGGTCTTGTGCGTCCGCTCCGGGAGGGCCACTATCACTGGCGGTGCATGTCAGGGACACGTCACCTGATGGCGCCTCGCGGGCCCGACACCCACGGGCCCTCCGCTTTTTCCGAGAAGGAGGAGCACAGTGAGGAAAACCCGCACCCGCCTGCTCGCCGTCACCGCCGGTCTCGCCGCCGCGACCGCCCTCGGACTCCCCGGCGCCCAGGCCGCCCCCGCGCCCGGTCCCGCCGGAGCCGCCCAGCTCGCCCGCGCCGACGCCGCCGTCGAGGCCGCCGGGGTCGGCGGCACCGCCTGGTACGTCGACCAGGCGTCGGGCCGGGTCGTCGTCACCGCCGACTCCACCGTCACCGACGCCGGCCTCGCCAAGATCCGGAGAGCGGCCGGCGCCGACGCCGCGGCCCTCCGCGTCCAGCGCACCCCCGGCACCTTCAAGCCCCTGCTCGCCGCCGGTGACGCCATCTACGGCGGCGGCTACCGCTGTTCGCTCGGCTTCAACGTGCGCAGCGGCTCCACGTACTACTTCCTGACCGCCGGCCACTGCGGCAACGTCGCCAACACCTGGTACACCAACTCGGCGCAGTCGACCCTCATCGGCGCCACCGTCGGCTCCAGCTTCCCGGGCAACGACTACGCCCTCGTCCGCTACGACAACACCTCGCTCGCCCACACCGGCGGCTTCACCGCGGCCGACGCCTACGTGGGCGAGTCCGTCAAGCGCTCCGGATCCACCACCGGCACCCGCAGCGGCACGGTCACCGGCCTCAACGCCACCGTCCACTACTCCAGCGGCGGCACGGTGAAGGGCCTGATCCAGACCAACGTCTGCGCCGAGCCCGGCGACTCCGGCGGCGCGATGTACGACGGCACCAAGGCGCTCGGCCTCACCTCCGGCGGCAGCGGCAACTGCTCCACCGGCGGCACCACCTTCTTCCAGCCGGTGCCGGAGGCGCTCGCCAAGTACAACGTCAGCCTCTTCTGATCCCCGTACGGACACCCACTGATCCCCCCCCACAGGAGGAACAAGAAGTGACCACCCCCACGAAGAAGTTCCGGCTGCTCGCCCTCACCGCCGGTCTCGTCGCCGCCGCCGCGGCGCTCGGCGTCCCCACCGCGAACGCCGACTCCGCGCAGACGTTCAGCGCCACCCAGCTCACCGAGGCGGGCGACGCCGTCCTCGCCGCCGACGTCGCCGGCACCGCCTGGCGCGTCGACACCGCCACCGGCAGGGTCGTCGTCACCGCCGACTCCACCGTCTCCCAGGCCGAGATCGCGAAGATCAAGCACCGGGCCGGGGTCAACGCCGGAGCCCTGCGCATCGAGCGCACCCCCGGCACGTTCAACAAGCTGATCTCCGGCGGGGACGCCATCTACGCGAGCAGCTGGCGCTGCTCGCTCGGCTTCAACGTCAAGGACAGCGCGGGGAACTACTACTTCCTCACCGCCGGCCACTGCACCGACGGCGCGGGCACCTGGTGGTCGAACTCCACCCACAGCACCGTGCTCGGCTCCACCGCCGGGTCGAGCTTCCCGACCAACGACTACGGCATCGTGCGCTACACCAACACCTCGGTCACCAAGTCCGGCACGGTCGGCAGCGTCGACATCACCAGCGCCGCCAACGCCACCGTCGGCATGTCCGTCACCCGCCGCGGCTCCACCACCGGCATCCACAGCGGCACGGTGACCGGCCTGAACGCCACCGTGAACTACGGCGGCGGCGACATCGTCTACGGCATGATCCAGACCAACGTCTGCGCCGAGCCCGGCGACTCCGGCGGCCCGCTCTACTCGGGCAGCCGGGCGATCGGCCTCACCTCGGGCGGCAGCGGCAACTGCTCCTCGGGCGGGACGACCTTCTTCCAGCCCGTGACCGAGGCGCTGAGCGCGTACGGGGTCAACGTGTACTGATCCCCGGCCCCCCAGGCACGCAGAAGGCCCCCCGTCGCGGCGCGGGGGGCCTTCTGCGCGCCCTACGGACGCTCCGGTACCTCCGGGGGGATCCGCTTCGCCGTCCGCTCCCACTTCACCGAGGACATCACCAGGGTGACGCCCGCGCCGACCATCGCCCAGACCGACAGGACCACCATCGAGGCGGTCATGTCGTTGCCCTTGAAGTACGCGATCGAGCGCGCCGCCCAGGTGCCCGCGCCCGGCGGCAGGTACGGGCCGATCGCCCGCCAGAACGGCGGCAGCATCGGCAGCGGGAAGGCGCCGCCCGCGCTCGGGTTGCCGGCGATCACGATGAGCAGGATCGCCAGGCCGATGCCGACGATCCCGAAGACGGACTGGAGGGCGAGGGTGGCGGCGCCGACGGCGAAGACCACCAGGGTGCCCAGGCCCCACAGGGCCGCGACGCTGCCGGGCAGGGCGCCGAGGATCGGACCGACGATGATCGCGCCGCCGAGACCTCCGAGGGCCGCGTAGAGCGCCAGGGCTCCGAGACGGATGACCGCGCGCTCCCGGTTCGCGGGCCGGGCGCCCGCGCTGATCGCCAGGATCGCTGCGCAGATGTAGCCGCCGACGCACCAGCCGATGACCAGGTAGAAGGCGGAGAGGCCGTTGAAGTCCTGGGAGGAGGACGGGGCCACGTCGACGGTCCGCACGAGGCGCTGGTTGGCGGCCTCCAGCCTCGTGATCATCGCCTCCAGGGTCGCGGAGAGCACCTTTCCGCCGCCCGAGGCGACGAGCAGGGTGTCGGTGCGTCCGCGCGGGTCGACGATCAGGGCCCCGTCGATCTCCCGGTTCAGCATCTGGTCCCGGGCCTCGGCCTCGGTCGCGACCACGCGCGGGTCGAAGGGGTCGCCGGGCAGCTTCTCCAGCCGGTCCGTCACGGCGGTGGCGACCTGCTGCTGGGGGGCGACCACGCCGAAGGGGACGTCCGTGGGTTTCGGATTGTGCAAGGCCCCGACGTACGAGGTGATGAACAGGAGCTGGAGGGCGAAGACGCCGACGACGAGCAGGGCGGCTCGTGGGGTGACGGCGCTTTTCAGTTCATCGACGAAGCTCATGCCCCCACGCTCCGGGGCGGGGGGTGCTCCCGCAGGCGGGAGGCGCCCGAATGGCTGACCGCCGGCTGGTGGACGGGGCACGGACGCGCCCGCCCCGACCGACCGCGACACCCTCTGCGGCACCGTCCGCTACGCCGACCGCACCACCTCGAGCCGCACCAGGGCCCGGGTGAAGCGCGGACCGGAGACGGTGCCGCCGGGCTCACCGGCGGCCTGATCGTGCCGTCGTGACGGCACGGCACTTTTTACCGACGCGTAACTTCCCACCGAAGCTACCCGTACGTAGCTTGGCTGGAGAGCATCCCCACTTGTGGTCCGGACCGCAGGGCACAGCACCCCCACCTTCCCCTTGAGCCGCAAGGAGATCGCCCGATGCTGCCCCGGAATCCCCGCCGCCAGTCCCGTCAGCCCTGGAAGCGCGCCGTCAGAGCACTGTCCGTGCTCGCGCTCGCCGCCGCCGCCACCCTCGCCCCCACCGCCGCCGCCCAGGCCGACACCGCCCCCAGCCGTGGCTGGAACGACTTCGACTGCAAGCCGTCCGCCGCCCACCCGCGGCCCGTCGTCCTCGTCCACGGCACCTTCGGGAACGCCGTCGACAACTGGCTGGCCCTCGCGCCCTACCTGGTCAACCGGGGCTACTGCGTCTTCTCGCTCGACTACGGCCAGCTGCCGGGCGTGCCCCTCTTCAACGGGCTCGGACCCATCGCCGCGTCCGCCGGACAGCTCGACACCTACGTCGACCGGGTCCTCGCCGCCACCGGCGCCCCCGAGGCCGACCTCGTCGGACACTCGCAGGGCGGCATGATGCCCCGCTGGTACCTCAAGTTCCTCGGCGGCGCCGCGAAGGTGAACACGCTCGTCGGCATCGCGCCCGACAACCACGGCACCACCCTGTCCGGCCTCACCAAGCTCCTGCCGTACTTCCCCGGAGCAGAGGACGTCATCAGCTCCAAGACCCCCGGCCTCGCCGACCAGATCGCCGGCTCGGACTTCATCACCAAGCTCAACGAGGGCGGCGACACGGTGCCGGGGGTCCGCTACCACGTCATCGCCAGCCAGTACGACGAGGTCGTCACCCCGTACCGCTCCCAGTTCCTGACCGGCCCGAACGTCACCAACGTCCTCATCCAGGACAAGTGCGCGCTCGACCTCTCCGAGCACGTGGCGATCGGCACGGTGGACCGGGTCACGTTCCACGAGGTGGCCAACGCCCTCGACCCGGCCCACGCGACCCCGACCACCTGCCTCTCCGTGGTCGGCTAGCCCCGGGCCCGCCGCCGGCCCGCCCCGAAGAGCACGGCCGCACCGAGCGCGAGAACGGCGGCGCCACCACCTGCGAGATACGGGGTGGTGGCGCCGCCACCGGTCTCCGCCAACTCCACACCGGAACCGGCGGCGGGGGCGGGCGCGTTGGACTCCGGCGTACCGGATACGGGCGCGGGTGCGGTGGGCGTCGCCCCGTGCGTCCCGTGCGCCCCGTGCCCGACCGTGGACCGGTCCGCGCCGTCCTCGATCTGCTCTTCGGTGGGCGCGGAGGCGGTCGGGGCGGGAGCGGTCGCCGCCGGGGCGGTCCCGCCGTCATTCCCCCCGAACACCACGTCGGAGCACGTGTAGAACGCCTCGGGGGAGTCGGAGCGCTGCCAGATCGAGTAGATGAGATGACGGCCGGACTTCTTCGGCACGGTCCCCTGGAACACGTAGGAACCGTCCTGCATCCCCGGATCGGTCACCGTCACGAACGGCCGGTCCTCCAGGTCCGACCACTTCAGCGGCTTCGTCGGGTCGTACCCGTCCTTCGTCACGTACAGCGCGAACGAGCCCTTGTGCGGAGCGGTCCCCCGGTAACGGAACGTGTGCGCACCGGACTTCATCGGGCTCGCCGGCCAGTCGGCCCGCGCCAGATCGAGCCCCCGGTACTTCTCGTTGCCCGCGCTGCACAGCCTGCCGTCCGGGATCAACTGCCGGTGCCGCCCGGCCGCGTCGCCGATGTTCACCGCGTTCCAGTCGTAGAACGCCTGCGCCCCACTGGCCGCCACAGCCGCCTTGCAGGCCGCCGACCGCGGCGCCTCGGGCCCCTCCGCATAACAGGCCGAGACCCGACTCACGGGGTCGGTCATCGAGCCGTGCGCGTAGGCACCGGGCGCGACGGCGAGACCGGACAGAACCAGAGCGACGGTGACGGCACCCGCTGCCGTACGGCGAGAGGTCATGGGGGGACAACTCCTTCACGAGGGTGATGTGGGGGGTTGCCGAGCAAACTAGCCCCGGAAGAAGTGCGGATCGCGGCCTTTAGGGCCGCGTTAAGGCGCAGGTAAGAGGCGCCTCAGGAACGGCTACCCGATCCGCCGGTACCGCCGCTCCGGGCGTCCCGTCCCGCCGTAGCGCAAGGTGACCTCCGCGCGGCCCGTCTGGGCGAAGTACTCCAGGTAGCGGCGGGCGCTCACGCGGGAGAGGGAGCCGGCTTCGGCGCATTCCGTGGCCGACAGGCCCTCCGGGTGGGCGCGCAGGACGGAGTCGACCAGGTCGGCCGTGTGGGCCGCCAGGCCCTTCGGGAGTTCGCGGGAGCCGCGGGGGCGGGTGCCGAAGATCTGGTCGACGTCCTCCTGGCGGGCCTCGTCCAGCTCGTCGAGGCGGTGGCGGAGGGAGGCCACGTGCCGTAGTTGGTCGTGCAGCGCCGCCGGCGTGAACGGTTTGATCAGGTAGTGCAGGGCCCCGGCGCGCAGCGCGGAGCGGATCGTGCCCACGTCCCGTGCCGCCGTGATGAAGAGCGCGTCCATGCCCAGGCCGGCCGCGCGCAGCTCCCGCAGCACCCGGACGCCGTCCATGTCGGGCAGGAAGACGTCCAGGAGGACCAGGTCGGGACGGAGCAGTTCGGCCTGGCGGAGCGCCTCGGCGCCGTTGTGCGCGACCCCCGCCACGGTGAAGCCCGCCACCGCCGACACATAGCGGCAGTGCAGCTTGGCGACCATGAAGTCGTCGTCCACGACCAGCACCTTCGTCACGCCGACCCACGCTAGGTCCCGACCACAACGACCACAACGTCCGTTGATTGCGGAAGAGAGACAGCTTCTTAACGCCGGAGCAACATGTGGGCCGGCTCACATCCCTTCTCCTGTCAACGAGAGGCGGCACACGTGCGGTTGCGCACCCCCTTCGCCCTCCTCGGGGCGGCTCTCCTGGTGCTCGTCGGTCCGCCGCTGCTCGGCCCGGGCACCGGCTCCGACACCGGCACCGCGATACCCGGCCTGCGCTTCATGGTCCCCAACACCCCCGGCGGCGGCTACGACATCACCGCCCGCACCGCCGCGAAGAACGCCGAGGAAGCCGGTCTCACCGGCGACGTCGAGGTCTTCAACCTGCCCGGCGCGGGCGGCACCGTCGGCCTCACCCGGCTCGTCGGCGAGCGCGGCAACGGCCGCCTCGCCATGTCCATGGGCCTCGGCGTCGTCGGCGCCGTCCACACCAACAAGACGCCCAGGACCCTCGCCGACACCACCCCGATCGCCCGGCTCACCGAGGAGCAGGACATCGTCGTGGTCGGCAAGGACTCCCCGTACAAGACCATCCAGGACCTCCTCGCGGCCTGGAGGAAGGACCCCGGCAAGCTGCCCGTCGGCGGCGGCTCCTCGCCCGGCGGCCCCGACCACCTCGCCCCGATGCTGATGGCGCAGGCCGCCGGGATCGCGCCGAAGGACGTCAACTACGTGCCCTTCGACGGCGGCGGCGAACTCCTCGCCTCCATCCTCGGGAACAAGGTCGGCTTCGGCGTCTCCGGCGTCGGCGAGTACCTCGACCAGATCAAGGCGGGGGAGCTGCGCCTCCTCGCCGTCACCGGACCGAAGCGGGTCCCCGGCCTCGACGCCCCCACGCTCCGCGAGGCCGGGCTCGACACCGAGTTCACCAACTGGCGCGGCATCGTCGCCCCGCCCGGCCTCTCCGACGCCGAGCGCGACAAGCTCGTCACCCTCGTGACCGGGCTGCACGGCTCCCCGCAGTGGCGCGAGTCGCTGAAGACCCACGGCTGGAACGACGCCTTCCTGCCCGGCGCGGAGTTCGGCACCTTCCTCACCGAGCAGGACCGGCGGGTCGGCTCCGTCCTCAAGGAGCTGGGACTGTGACCACCGTGAAGAGCGTGCTGCGCGGACGGTCCGAACTCGGCGTCGGCGCCCTCCTGTTCCTCCTCGGCGTCCTCGTCCTCACCGACGCCCTCACCCTCGACGCCGACGTCGCCGGACGCGGCCCGGTCGGACCGGGGACCGTCCCCCTCGTCGTCGGCTGCGGCCTCCTCGTCGTCGCCGTCCTCCTCACCGTCGACGTGCTGCGCGGCGGCCGGGGCGAGGCCGAGGGCGGCGAGGACGTCGACCTGGCCGAGCCCGCCGACTGGCGCACCGTCCTGCTCCTCGCGGGCGTGTTCCTCGCCTTCGCCGTCCTCATCGGCCCCCTCGGGTTCCCGATCGCCGGAGCCCTCCTCTTCTGGGGCGCGGCCTACGCCCTCGGCAGCCGGCACCTCCACCGCGACCCGCTGATCGCGGCCGTCCTCTCGCTCCTCACCTACGCCGTCTTCGACCAGCTGCTCGGCGTCCCGCTGCCCGGCGGCCCGCTGATGGGAGTGATCTGACCCGTGGATTCCCTGACCTCCCTCATCGACGGCTTCGGGACCGCCCTCACCCCGATCAACCTGCTGTGGGCCGCCATCGGCGTCCTCCTCGGCACCGCCATCGGCGTCCTGCCCGGCATCGGCCCCGCCATGGCCGTCGCCCTGCTGCTCCCGGTGACCTACGGGCTCGAACCGACCGGCGCGTTCATCATGTTCGCCGGCATCTACTACGGCGCCATGTTCGGCGGCTCCACCACCTCGATCCTCCTCAACACCCCCGGCGAGAGCGCCGCCGTCGTCGCCGCCATCGAGGGCAACCCGATGGCCAAGTCCGGGCGCGGCGCCCAGGCCCTCGCGGCCGCCGCGATCGGTCACTTCGCCGGCGGCATGATCGGCACGACCCTGCTCGTCGTCCTCGCCCCGACCGTCGCCGCGCTCGCCGTCGACATCGGCGCCCCCGACTACCTCGCCCTCATGGTCCTCGCCTTCATCGCGGTGACCTCCGTCCTCGGCTCCTCCCGCATCCGCGGCCTCGCCTCCCTGCTCATCGGCCTCACCATCGGCCTCGTCGGCCTCGACCAGATGACCGGGCAGCAGCGCCTCACCTTCGGCTCGCTCCAGCTCGCCGACGGCATCGACGTCGTCATCGTCGCGGTCGGCCTCTTCGCGATCGGCGAGGCCCTCTGGGTCGCCGCGCACCTGCGCCGGGCGCCGGGGGAGGCCATCCCGGTCGGCCGCCCCTGGCTCGGCAGGGACGACGTGAAGCGCACCTGGAAGTCCTGGCTGCGCGGCCCCGCCATCGGCTTCCCGTTCGGCGCGATCCCGGCCGGCGGCGCGGAGATCCCGACCTTCCTCTCGTACGTCACGGAGAAGCGGCTCTCGAAGCACAAGGAGCAGTTCGGCAAGGGCGCCATCGAGGGCGTGGCCGGACCCGAGTCCGCCGCCTCGGCCTCGGCCGCCGGCACGCTCGTCTCCATGCTGACCCTCGGCCTGCCCACGACCGCCGTCGCCGCGGTCATGCTGGCCGCGTTCCAGCAGTACGGCATCCAGCCGGGCCCGCTCCTCTTCGAGCGGGAACCCGAGCTGGTGTGGGGCCTCATCGCCTCGCTGTTCGTCGGCATGGTGCTGCTGCTCGCGCTCAACCTGCCGCTCGCCCCCGTCTGGGCCAAGCTGCTGCGCATCCCGCGCCCGTACCTGTACGCCGGCATCCTCTTCTTCGCCGCCGTCGGCGCGTACGCGGTGGGCGGCGAGGCGCTCGACCTGGTCGTGCTGCTCGTCATCGGCCTGATCGGCCTCGGGATGCGGCGCTACGGCCTCCCGGTGCTGCCGGCCGTCATCGGCGTCATCCTCGGCCCGGCCGCCGAGCAGCAGCTGCGCCGTGCCCTCCAGATCAGCGACGGCTCCCTGACGGGCCTGGTGAACACCCCGTTCTCGGTCACCGTCTACGCGGTCGTCCTGGTGCTGCTCGCCTGGCCGCTCGTGAGGAAGGCGGCACGGCGCACCGACCGTACGACGGTATGAGTGCCCCCGTGTCCAACGCGCCCCCGATGGGGTGAGATTCGGTCAGTCGGCGGCCGGATCCGGTATCCCTGGCGGGCAGCACCTTCCCCCCACCCCCGAAGGGACCCCGTCCATGCGCGTCCGACTCGTCCTCGCCGCAGCAGCCCTGCTCACCGCCGCCGTCGCCCCCCTCGCCCACGCGGGAGGGGCCGACGGCCTCACCATCGACGAGTACGGCACCGTCGCCGCCGACAGCACGGTCACCGTCTCCGGCACGTACCGCTGCCTCGACGACGGCGAAGGGCCCGTCTTCGTCAGCTCCACCCTCAAGCAGGGGACCCGCTCCACCGGCATCGGCGGCACCCGCGCCGTCTGCGACGGACACATCCACACCTGGAGCAACAGCGCCGTCGTGAAGGAGCCCGCCTACCAGCCGGGCGCCGCCCACGTCGAAGCCTCCCTCGTACAGCTCACGGCCGGCCCGTCGGGCCTGCCGCTGCCGGGCTTCCTCACCAGGGAGCAGGCGGACGTCGAACTGCGCTAGGCCAGCAGATCGATCAGGCCCTCCCGGCCGAGCAGTTCCAGCTCGTCGAGGGCCACCACGGCGCGGGCCGCCGCCTCCGGGTCGGAGGCGGCGAGGCCGCTCGCCGCGAACTCGTCCTCGTCGAGCCGCAGCACCTCGCTGCCGTCCGCCGACACCCACAGGTCCAGGTCCAGGTCCTCGACCACCACCCCGGACCCGTCGATCACGGCCGGCCGCGTGATGTCGCAGTACCAGCCCTTCAGGGCGCCGTCGGCCGACCACACCTCCTTGACCGTGAACCAGCGGTCGCGCCAGTAGTGCTCCACGAACACGTCACCGGGCTCGAAGCGCACGAAACCGAAGTCCCGCACCCCCTCGGCCGCCCACGGGGCCCGCACCGACAGCCGGGCGTCCTCCTCCGTCAGCACCTCTGCCGGGTAGCGGATCTTCGTCCGTCCCGCCTTCGTCAGGGTGATCTCAACCGATCGTCCGGACATGCCGTACCTCCGTCGCGCCGATCTCGTAACCGAACCATGTGTTGATCGCCAGCATCGGTCCGTTGCCGGCGTCGTTGCTCGTGAACGCCTCCACGCAGCCCGCGGCCCTCGCCCGGTGCAGCGAGGCGGTCTTGGCCAGCTTCGCGAGCCCCCGGCCCCGGTACGCCGGCGCGGTGCCGGTCATCCCGGAGCAGTACCGCCCCAGACCGTCCGTCTGCGCCGCGCTGAACGCCGCCGGCACCCCGTCCACCACCACGACCGTCGTCAGCGCCCGGTCGAGGTGCGGGTGCTCCCAGGTGGTCTCCCGCCAGTGCGCGTAGTCGTCCAGCTCCGCGCCGACGTCCCCCGGCTCGTCCGCCGTCGTCACCGCGTCGAGTTCGAACAGCGGCCGGGGATCGGCCGCGAAGTCCTCGGCCGTACGCAGCTCGACACCGGTCGGCGGGTCCTGGAGCGGCGGCAGCGCGGCCCGTGCCAGGTCGAGCCGCAGGAAGTGGGCGGAGCGGCTGGGGGAGTAGCCCCGCCGCCCGGCCCAGGCCCGGTCCTCCGGCGTGTCCAGGACCCAGCTGTACAGCGTCCGCGCGCCCCGCTCCTCCAGGTGCTCCTCGGCGGCGCGAAGCAGCAGCGTCCCGGCGCCCCGCCCCAGGTGCGCGGGGTCCACGTACACGTTGACGGAGCCGATTCCGGGCTCCGGGGCGTCATGGGCGATCCTCAGCTGCGCCGTCCCGATGATCGTGCCGTCACCGCTCACGGCGACCAGCGGGCGGGCGTGGCTGTCGGGATGGGCGTGCGCCCAGTCGTACGCGACCTGCTCGGCGGTCGCGAGCATGAAGGGGAGCACCGCCCGGCGGACCCGGGCGAAGCCCTCGGCGTCCGGGGGCCGTACATCACGGACGATCACAGTCATGTGGTGGCACGCTACGGGCGCGGGACGCACCACCGCCTCCCATTTTCCGGTGGGGTGGGGGCAGAATCGGCGGGGTGACACTCACCATCGCCGTGGACCACGGATCCACCACCGCTCCTTACGAACAACTGCGTGCCCAGATCTCGGAGCGGGCCCGGTCGGGCAGACTGCCGGTCGGATACAAGCTGCCGACGGTACGGGGGCTCGCGGAGCAGCTCGGCCTCGCCGCGAATACGGTCGCCAAGGCGTACAAGGCCCTGGAGGCGGACGGGGTCATCGAGACGCGCGGGCGGCACGGCACCTTCGTCGCCGCCGCCGGCGACGCGGCGACCCGCCGGGCCGCCACCGCCGCCGCCCAGTACGCCGAGGAGGCCCGCCGCCTGGGACTCACCCGCGAGGCCGCGGAAGCGGCGCTGAACGAGGCCTTGCGGGCGGCGTACGACGACTGACGGGTCGGTACGTACGACGGCCGGCGGGGGTCGGTACGTACGACGGCCGGCGGGGTCGGTACGTACGACGGCCGGCGGGTTCGTACGGGCCGGTGCGTGAAGCCGACGCGTCCGTACGGGCCGGGGTACGAGGCCCACGCGTCCGTACCCGCTACAGGTACAGCCCCGCTCCCGCCGTGCGGGGCTCCGGGAGGTCCGCCGAGGGCGTGCCGCGGCGCAGCGCGAACAGCTCCGCCAGCGTCGCGCCCTCGCGCGGCACGTCCTCCTCGCGGCCGAGCCACTCCACCGACTCGGCCCGGCTCAGCGGCCCGACCTCGATGCGGGCCAGGCAGCGGCCCGGCCGCACCACGGCCGGATGCAGCCGCTCCAGGTCCTCGTTGGTGGTGACGCCGACCAGGACGTTGCGCCCCTGGCCGAGCAGCCCGTCCGTGAGGTTGAGCAGCCGTGACAGGGCCTGCCCCGCCGTGTGCTTCGCGCCGCCCCGGATCAGCTCGTCGCAGTCCTCCAGGAGCAGCAGCCGCCAGCGCTCCTTCGACGTGCCGTCGTCCTCGCCGATGGCGATGTCCATCAGATAGCCGATGTCGTTGAAGAGCCGCTCCGGGTCGAGCACGCAGTCCACCTGGCACCAGTCCTGCCACGCCCGGGCCAGCGTCCGCAGCGCCGAGGTCTTTCCGGTGCCCGGCGGGCCGTGCAGCAGCAGGAGCCGACCCGTGACGTCCTCCGGGGTGACCTTCATCAGGCGGTCCATCGCATCGGCCACCGGGGCGGAGTAGTTGGGCCGGACCTCCTCCCAGGTCCCGGCGCTGATCGCCCGGGTCATGCGACGCGGACCGCGCTGCGGGGCCACGTACCAGAAGCCCATCGTCACGTCGTCGGGCTCGGGCTCCGGCTCGTCCTTCGCCCCGTCCGTGGCCTCGGCGAGGATCCGCTTCGCCAGCTCCGGGTCGGTCGCGGTGACGGTCACGTCCGCGCGCCGGTTCCAGCGGGAGGAGAGGATCGTCCAGCCCTCGCCCTCGGCGAGCACCGAGCTGCGGTCGTCGTCCTTCGCGGCCCGCAGCACCCGCGCCCCTTCCGGGAGCAGCGTCGCGTCGGGCTTCGCCCGGTCCAGGGTGGTGCTGTGCGCGTGCGGCTGCTGGCCGGTCGCGAAGCGGTCGAGGAACAGCGCGTCCAGGACGTCGCCCGGCGAGTCGCTGTCGTCGAGGTTGACGATGACGGGCAGCGTGGCGGGCGGTACGGACGGGGTGTCAGACATGCGCCCATGATCGGACAACCGCACGGGCCGCGCACCGGGTTTTGCGGTCGGAGGGAGCGGAGGATCCGCTTCCTGAAGTGGCCGGATCTCGACGGTTCCTGACGGAGGCTCGCATCACTCCTGTCCCCACTTTTGACATGAACACTTCCGGTCCGGTCGATCCGATGCTACTACCTGGTAGCGCAGAGATCCTGCTACAGGGAGGTTCCATGAGACTGACCCGTTTTGCCGCCCTTTCGTCCTCGCTCCTCCTCGGCGCCGTCCTCGCCCTCACCGGGGCGGGCGCGGCCCAGGCCGCCGAAACCGCCGCGCTCGACTACGTGGCCCTGGGGGACTCGTACTCCTCCGGTGTCGGCTCAGGGAGTTACGACAGCGCCAGCGGCGACTGCAAGCGCTCCACGAAGGCGTATCCGGTCCTGTGGAAGAACGCGAACGCCCCCTCCTCGTTCGCCTTCACCGCCTGCTCGGGCGCCCGAACGGGTGATGTGACCGCGAATCAGCTCGGGCCCCTCTCGGCCGCCACCGACCTGGTCTCCGTCACGATCGGGGGAAATGACGCCGGTTTCGCCGACGTCATGACGACCTGTGTGCTCCAGTCCGAGGCCACGTGCATCAACCGCGTGAATCAAGCCAAGGCCTATGTGGACTCCACGCTCCCCGGCAACCTCGACTCCGTCTACAACGCCATCCGGAGCAAGGCGCCCGCCGCCCACGTGGTCGTCCTCGGCTACCCGCGCTTCTACCAGCTGAGCGGCAGCTGCATCGCCGGGCTGAGCGAGAACGAGCGCAGCGCCATCAATGGCGCCTCCGACTACCTCAACGCGGCCGTCGCCAAGCGTGCGGCCGACCACGGCTTCACCTTCGCGAGCGTCGTCCCCGCCTTCACGGGCCACGAGATCTGTTCGAGCTCGTCCTGGCTGCACAGCGTCAACTGGCTCAACATCGGCGAGTCGTACCACCCGACCGCCGCGGGTCAGTCCGGCGGCTACCTGCCCTCCTTCAACGGGGCTCTGTAGCCGTCCCCTTGCCGGGCTCGGACGGAGCGGTGCTCGTGACGCCGCCCGGCCCGGGCCCGGTGCCCGGCCCGTCGTCCCGTACCGCCTGATAGGTCAGCGCACCCGCGATCAGCAGCGCCCCGACGATCCCGGCCACCAGGACGGGCAGACGGCGGGGTGCCGCCCGTGGCGGCCGCGCCGGCTGCTGTGCCGACGAGGTCCCGGCCCGTGCCTCGCTGTCGTCGTCGCCGCGGTTGGTCCGGGGAGGCGTCGAGGCCGCCGGCGCCGCCTCCGTCCTCGGCGTGCCGCCCGCGGCCAGCCGGCTCAGCTCGCGCTCGGCCTGATCTGCCGTCACGGTGAGGCCCTCGTCCGCCAACCGGTCGATCAGCGCGCCCAGCGGCCCGGGCCGGCCGTCCGTCACCGTCCCCAGGAGCGTCCCGAGGGCGCGCAGATCCGCCTCCGGGCCCGTGGGGTCGTCGGGAGCGCCACCGAAGCCGGTGACGACGACCCGCCCGTCGTTCGCCAGCAGCACCTGCTCGGGCCGTACGCCCCGGTGCGGCACGCCCGCCTCCCGGGCGGCCCGCAGGCCCGCGAGGACCTCGGCGCCGACGCGCGCGGCCTCGCGCGAGGGCAGCGGACCGTCCGCGTCGACCGTCTCGGCGAGGGTGAGGCCGCGGACCAGCTCCATGACGACCCACGGCCGGCCGTCCTCCGTGGCCACGCCGAGGACCCGTACGACAGAGGGGTGGGAGATCCGCGCGGCGGCCCGCGCCTCGCGCTCCCGCCGCGCGTACAGCAGGGGGACCTCGTCCGCCGGCAGCCCGGCGGGGGCGCGGAACTCCTTGAGCGCCACCTCGTGGCGGTCCGTCTCGTCCAGGGCGCGCCAGACGGTGCCCGTCGCCCCCTCGGCGAGAACGTCGAGCAGCCGGTAACGACCCGCGATCACCGTCATGGATCCACGGTAGCCGAGGGGCGTCTCCAAGGCTCCGGTCGCGCGGTGCGCGGGCTCGCGACGATCTTGGTGGTGGAGATCACACCCGTCCTCGTGTCCGTGGACGGCGGTCCGGAGTGCAGGATGGTTCGTGATGGTTCGGCAGGTGTTCGAGTGCTGTCCAACTCGCCCTGGAATCAGATGGATTCGGACAGTCACCGTCAACCCCCGTACGAGTGCGGTGAATCCCGCCGGTGGGATACACGGGTGTCACGATGGAGCGATAGGGTTAACCTGCCCGGGCCGGGTGCCCTTGTACGGGTGGGGAGTGACATGGAACAGATAGCAATGCGCAGCAGGCCGCGAGTGCCTGCCATCACCTGCGGGAGCAGCGCGACCAGTTCGCGACTCGACCGCCATCTCGCGGTGCTCGGCGGCCCCGCCGTGCCCCAGCGCGAGGTGGCCGAGGCGACGCTGCTCATGCGGGAACTGACGACGCGTACGCGCGAGGTGCCGGTGCACAGCCACCGCAGCCGCAGCGCGCGGGTCTCGCTCTTCGCCCCGCTCCGCCGCCTGCGCCGCTCGCTCTTCGGCACGCGCCACTAGCCCGGACGGCACCGCCGCCGCCCGTACGACCCCGACCACGACCCCGCCGGACGTGTCCCCGCCCGTCCGGCGCTTCGTCGTGCCCGGGGACTCTCCTGCACCTGGGACCGCTCACGTGCCCGGGACCTTCCCCGTACCCGGAGCGCCCGCCCCGCTCCCCGGCAGGCGGTGTCAGGCGATCACCCCCGCGCCCCGCAGCTCCTTCAGCTCCGCCTCCGGCACCCCGAGCTCCGTGAGCACCTCGTCCGTGTCCTGGCCGAGGGACGGGATGCGGTCCATCCGGGGCTCCGGCGCGTCCGGGAAGACGATCGGCGGCAGCAGCGCGCGCAGCGGTCCCACCGGGGACTCCACCTCCCGCCACCGGTCACGGGCCGTCAGCTGCGGGTGATCCGCGAGCTCCGCGACCGAGTTGAGCCGGGCGCAGGCGACGCCCGCCGCGTCGAGCCGGGCCAGCGCCTCCGCCGCCGTCAGCGGGGCGAGCGCCGCCGCGACCACCGCGTCCGTCGCCGCGCGCCCCGTCACCCGCGCGGTGTTCGTCGCGAACTCCGGGTCCCCGGCCAGCTCGGGCCGACCGAGGACCTGCTCGGCGAGCCGCCGCCACTCCCGGTCGTTCTGCACGGAGAGCAGGACGAGGCCGCCGTCCGCGGTCGGATAGGCGTCGTACGGGGCGATCACCGCGTGCGCGAGCCCCGTGCGCGCCGGGGCCGTGCCCCCGTGCATCCCGTGGTGCAGCGGATGCCCCATCCACTCGGCCAGCGAGTCGAGCAGGGAGACCTCCACCGGACCGCCCCGGCCGGTCGTGCCGCGCCGGACGAGGGCCGCGAGGACCCCGGAGAACGCGTACATCCCGGCCGCGATGTCGGCGGCCGGGATCCCGGACTTGACCGGCCGCTCGGGCGTGCCGGTGACCGACACCAGGCCGGCCTCGCACTGGACGAGCATGTCGTACGCCCGCTTGTGCGCGTACGGTCCCTCCGCGCCGTACCCCGAGACGTCCACCGCGATCAGCCGCGGGTGCGCCGCGCACAGGGTGGCCGCGTCGAGGCCGAGGCGGGCCGCCGCGCCCTGCGCGAGGTTCTGCACGAAGACGTCGGCGCCCGCCACCATCCGCCGGACGAGCGCCAGGCCCCGGGGGTCCTTGAGGTCGACCGCCACCGACTCCTTGCCGCGGTTGCACCACACGAAGTGGGAGGCGAGCCCCTGGGCGGCGGTGTCGTACCCCCGGGCGAAGTCGCCGCCGTCGGGACGCTCGATCTTGACCACGCGGGCGCCGAGGTCGGCGAGCTGACGGGTGGCGAAGGGCGCGGCGACGGCCTGCTCGACGGCGACGACCGTGACCCCGGCGAGGGGGAGTGGCTGAGTGCTCATGACCGCCCTGCCTACCGTGCCGGGCCGCCCGTTGTCACCAGGGCCTTCGTCACCCGGGCCGCTGCCGGTCGCCACGGGCTTCGTCACCCTGGCCGCCGCGGGCTTCGTCACCCCCGTGCGTACCTCCGCACCGCGAGCGGCGCGAAGACGGCGACGAGGCCGAGGGACCAGAGCAGCGCGCCCGCGACCGGATGGGCCACCGGCCAGGCCGCGTCCGTGGGGATCGGAGCGTTGCCGAAGAGGTCCCGCACCGCCGTGGTGACCGCCGAGATGGGGTTCCACTCGGCGATCGTCCGCAGCCAGCCGGGCATGCCGTCGGTGGGGATGTACGCGTTGGAGAGCAGCGGCAGCATGAAGGTCGCGCTGCCCAGCTGTCCGGCCGCCTCCTCGCTCTTCGAGGCCAGGCCGAGCAGGATGCCGACCCAGGTCGTCGCGAAGCGGAAGAGGAGCAGCAGGCCGAAGGCGCCCAGGGCCTCGGGGAGCGTGCCGTCGATCCGCCAGCCCATGGCGAGGCCGACCAGGATCAGCGGGACCGTGCCGACGGCGCTCGCGAGCAGGTCGGCGAGGGCTTGGCCGAGGGGGACGGCGGCGCGGCTCACCGGCATGGTGCGGAAGCGGTCCATGACGCCCCGGTGCGAGTCCTGCGCGGCCTGGAACATGCCCGTCATCAGGCCGCCCGCCGCCGTCGCGACGAGCATGCCGGGCACCAGGAAGGCCCGGTACTCGGCCCCGGGGGCGGCGAGCGCGCTGCCGAAGACGTACCCGAAGAAGAGCAGGAAGACGATCGGCATCGTCTGGGTCATGACCGTGATCGCGGGCGCGTGCCTGATCCGCTGGAGGTGGCGGCCGAGGACGGCGGTCCCGTCGTGCACGAGGGCGCTCACGCGACGAGCTCCTTCCGGTCGGTGAGGCGCAGGAACACCTCGTCGAGGGTGGGCGGGCGCAGGGAGGCGTCGACGATGTGGACCCCGGCGGCGTCGATCTCCCGGACGATCCGGGGGAGGGTGAGCGTGGTGTCCGTGGTCACCGCGCCGGCCGTGCGCCGCTCGGCGTCCAGGACGGGCGCCGAACCGGTCAGCTGGTCGAGGACGCACGCGGCCGCTTCGAGGGAGGACGGGTCGGCGACGACGACCTCGGCGTAGCTGCCGACCAGCGCCTTCAGTTCGGCCGGGGTGCCGCGCTGTGCGGCCCGTCCCTCGTCGATCAGCACGATGTCGTCGGCGAGCTGGTCGGCCTCCTCCAGGTACTGGGTGGTCAGCAGCACGGTCGTGCCCTGCCCGGCCAGCTCCCGTACGGCGTCCCAGATCCCGTTCCGGCTGTGCGGGTCGAGTCCGGTCGTGGGCTCGTCGAGGAAGAGCACCCGCGGCGGCACGAGCAGGCTCGCGGCCAGGTCGAGGCGGCGGCGCATGCCGCCGGAGTAGGTGCGGGCGGGCCGTCCGGCCGCCGCGGTCAGGCCGAAGCGCTCCAGGAGCTCGTCGGCGCGGGAGCGCGGGGCGCGCAGGAGGCGGGCGAAGAGCCGCAGGTTCTCGGCGCCGGTGAGGTCGCCGTCGACCGAGGCGTACTGCCCGGTGACCGCGATCCGCTTCCGTACCCCCGCGGGGTCGCGCACCACGTCGTGGCCCGCGACCCGCGCGCTGCCGCCGTCGGGTGCGACCAGGGTGGTGAGGACGCGGACGGCGGTGGTCTTGCCGGCGCCGTTGGGGCCGAGGACGCCGCAGACCGTGCCCTCGGGGACGGCGAGGTCGAGGCCGCGCAGGGCGTGGACGTCGCCGTAACGCTTCCGCAGGCCCTCACTAAGTACAGCGTACGTAGTAGTCATGGCGTGACCATACCCCATTACGTACGGCGTACGTAACTACGATGGTGAGCGAGGTGATGATCCATGGCGGGCCGAGCGGCCGTACCGGAAGTGATCTGGGCGCGGCCCGAGCGCACGGGGCGCGGCCCGAAACCGGCGTACAGCCGGCGGGACATCGTGGACGCGGCCGTCCGCATCGCCGACGCGGACGGCATCGACGCGCTCTCCATGCGCCGCGTCGCCGCCGAACTCGGCTGCGGCACGATGTCGCTCTACAACTACGTCCCCCGCAAGGAGGACCTGTACGAGCTGATGGTCGACGCGGTCAGCGGCGAGTACGAGCTCCCCGAGGAGCCCAGTGGCGACTGGCGCGCCGACATGACCGGCATCGCGTACCAGACCCGCGCGATCATGTACCGCCACCCCTGGCTCGCCCGGGTGATGACCACCGCGTACGGCTACAGCCCCAACGCCCTGCGGTTCCTGGAGTGGTGCCTCGGCTGCCTCGTCCCCCTGGACGCGCCCCCCGGGCTCAAGATGCAGCTGATCGCCATGGTCAACGGCACGGTCATGGCGACCGTCGCCAACGAGCAGGCCATGGCCGAGCGGGCCCGCGGGCTGCCCTGGTCCGAGGAGGAGGAGCAGGCGGTGCGCGGTGCCTACCTCATGGGGCAGGTGGCGAGCGGCCGCTACCCGCACCTCGCCGGCCTGCTCGCCGAGGCCCCCGCCGCGCCCGCCGACCCGGAGGAGATCTTCGCGCTGATCATCGCCCGGCTGCTCGACTCGTTCGACCCCGGGGCCAAGGGGCAGCCGCTCTCCGGAGAGCCGTTCACAGAAGCATGAACTGGCCCCCCGGGCCCTCCTCCTGATGGTCCAGTACGGAGGCGGGGCGGCGGGACGCGGGCGGCACGGGAAGGACTCCGGCCGCCTCGAGGTCCGTCCGGCCGATGCCGCCGGCAGCCGGCGCCGCCCGCTCCGGCTCCCGCGCCCCGAGCAGCGCGAGCACCGTGACCAGGTCGAGCAGCTCCGAGGTCCACTCCTGCGGCCACGCGGACGGCCCGATCGCCTCCAGGGAGCCGGGCTCCGCCGGTGCCGTCCGGTGCGCGAACCACTGCTCCAGGACCCGCACCCCGCCGACCCGGTACTCCCAGGCCTCCGCCGGCACGGGGGAGATCAGGCCCCCGCCGACATCGAGCACCTCGCCCTCGGAGTCGTACGCCATCGTCGTCGGCCGTGCCGGGACCGCCGCCCGCACATAGGGCCGGCGCCCGCCCGGCAGCCGGGGCCTCGTCCCGCTCAGGGCGCCGCGCAGCTGCACGTCGGCGAGCTCCCGGCCGAGCGCCACGCCCGCCGCCCACACCTCCGGATCCTCCGGGAGCGGGACACGGCACCCGGCGGGGGAGGGGAGGGCCGCCGCCACCGCCCACGCGAGCCAGTCGTGGGCGTCGACCCGGCGTCCGTAGCGCCTGCCGAGGAAGTCCAGGAGACCGGGCGCGAGATTGGGCTCCCGGCCCCCGGGGCGCCGGAACAGCGGCCGGATGCGGCCCGGACGGCCCGCCGGGGAACGGCCCTCCGGCAGCGCCGCCGTCACCAGGAGCGCGGGACCCGCCGCCCCCGGCACGTACCCCTGCTCGACGGCGAACAGCTGCGGCTCCCCGGCGACCCGCCACAGCTCCGGGCGGGCGGTGTCGATCAGCCGGTGGTCCGGCAGCAGCCACTGCTCGTCGAACGGCCCGGACGCCACCCGCACCGGGTCCGGACACGGTCCCGACTCGCGCGCGAAACGCGTGGTGCCGGTCCGCTGCCCCGGCAGCGCGCCCACCGCGCTCGCCGGCGTCCGTGCCCGGCTCGGCCGGAACAGTGCCTCCCGCTCGGCCCCCTCGGCAGCCACCAGCCGGCCCCACCGGGCCCGCAGCGTCCGGACGTCGGGGGCGACGATCCACGACCGCCCGAACCGCAGCGGGGCCACGGACCACGGCATCAGCTCGTCGAGAAGCGGCAACTCGTCGAGACGTACGTCTTCCGTCACGCCCCGCATGCTAACGACGGCGGTCCGTACGGGGCCAGCGTCGGCCGCGTCCGGCGGACCCGTCAGCGGCGGCGCCGGCGGCGGCGGGGCCGGGGTTCCGGCCGAGCCGCCGGTTCGAGCGGTGCGAGGTCCTCCAAGAGCCGGCGGTACGCCTCGGGATCCCGCTCGAAGTCCGCCCCGGCCGCGAGGGCGGCCCGGTCGGCGTCCTGCCCCCGGAGCAGGTCGACCGAGGTCTGCGCGAACCGCTCCCGCAGGCCCTGCCGTTCGGCGTCGGCCAGCAGTCGGCGCAGTTCGGCGACCGCGGCCTCGGCGTCGGCGCGGGCCGCCGGTCCGGCCTGGAGCCTGTTGCGCAGCCCGGCGGCGGGGGCGGCCTCCTCCAGCAGCGGGTGCAGCCGTTCCGCGAGGTCCCGGGCGGTCGCCGCCGCCTCGTACGCCTGCGGTCCGGCCTCCCGCAGCACCCACAGGGCGCGGACCGGTCCGGGGTCGGGCGCCGCGCCGAGCTCCCCCCTCCGCTCGGCGTCCCGCACCGCGTCCACCGCCCGCACGTAGTCCTCGGACACCCACCCGGCGGCCTCGGCCAGCCTGATCGCGCGGCGCACGAGTCGCGCCTCCACGCCGAGGACCCGGGGGAGGGCACGGAGGTTCCCGCCGACCAGCCCGGTCAGGATGAGCAGCACCCCCAGGAGCAGCAGGGTGTCCTCCGCGGAGTGCCTGTCGGCTTCGGGGTCCTCCAGGTCGCCCCGGTCGGGCCCCTCGGTGAACATGAAGGCGGTCTCCCAGCCGTAGCCGCGGCTGTCCGGATAATCCGGCGCCTTGAGGGAGGAGGCCCGGCCGGGATCGCAGTGGTACGGACCCTCCCGCGTCTTCTTCTGATACGGGTCGCTCCACCGGACCCGACAGGTGCCGTCGGCCTTCTCGTCGATCACCGCCAGGTCGATCTGGCGTGCCGCGGGTAGGTCCGGTTCGGTGGCGTACAGCCACACCGAACAGGCGAAGAGCGCGAAGCCCGCCGTCGCGATCCAACGGAATAACGGTACGTGTCGCATTCGGTCATCCCCCGCCGTCAGCCTCTCGTCAGGCGGGCGCCCGCGTGAAGGGGACGGCCCGGGCGACGTACCGGCGCCGCCGTTGCCCGGCACCGGCAACAGCAGGCCCCGAGGCCTCAGTGCGCTTCCACCGTGACCGTGAAGGAGAAGCGGTCGCCGCGGTAGCGGATGCGGGCCACGTCGACGACGCGGCCGTCCTCGTCGTAGGTCACGCCCGTGTAGTGGAGGATCGGGGAGAGCAGCGGGACCTGGAGGAGGCCCGCCGTCTCCGGGTCCGCGAGGCGGGCCTCGACCGTGTCCGTGATGCGGCTGATGCGCACCCCGACGACGTCCCGCAGCACCTTCGTCATCGGCCAGCGCTCCAGATCCGCCGGGTCGATCGCCTCGGCGAGCTCGGGCCGCACCGCGTTCTCCGCCCAGTTCGTCGGCTCGCCGCTCTCCCCGTCGCTGCGCAGCCGCCGGTACGCCACGACCTCCGGCACGTCGGGGAAGAACTCCGCGAGCTCCCCGGGCACCGGCTCCGTGGAGTGCCCGAGGACCGTCGTCCGCTCGCCCGACTGCTGGGCCACGATCGCGTCGATCGAGCCGAGCAGCCGGCGCGGGGTGGACCGCCGGGCGCCCGGCTCGATGAAGGTCCCGCGCCGCCGGTGCCGGCTGATCAGGCCCTCCTCCTCCAGTTCCTTGAGGGCCTGGCGCATGGTCAGCACGCTCACGCCGTAGTGGGCGGCGAGCTGCTCCTCGGTGGGCAGCCGCAGCGAGGCGTCGGGCGTGCGGCCCAGTATCGAGGCGCGCAGCGACTGCGAGACCTGATACCAGAGCGGCAGCTTGCGGTTCAGGACCAGCGAGTCGGGAGCGAAGGCGGTCACGGGTTCTCCGTACGAAGGCTACGGGCTTACGGCCGCGACATTACGGCCGGAAGTGGCGCTCAAGACCCTGCCATACGTCGTCGTATCCCTTCTGCAGGTGGTCGGCGGCCGCGGCCTGCGGGGTCGTGGTCACCGGCCAGCGGGTCTCGAACATGAAGGCAAGGCCGTCGTCGATCTTCTGCGGCTTCAGCTCGGCGGCGCTGGCCCTGTCGAAGGTCTCCCGGTCGGGGCCGTGCGCGGACATCATGTTGTGCAGCGAGCCGCCGCCCGGCACGAAACCTTCCGCCTTCGCGTCGTACGCGCCCTCGATGAGGCCCATGTACTCGCTCATCACGTTCCGGTGGAAGTACGGCGGGCGGAAGGTGTCCTCGCCGACCAGCCAGCGCGGGGCGAAGACCACGAAGTCGACGCCCGCGAGCCCCGGGGTGTCGGAGGGCGAGGTGAGGACCGTGAAGATCGACGGGTCGGGGTGGTCGTAGGAGATCGTCCCGATGACGTTGAAGCGGCGCAGGTCGTAGACGTACGGGGTGTGGTTGCCGTGCCAGGCGACGACGTCGAGCGGCGAGTGGCCGTACGTCGCCGACCAGAGGTTGCCGCAGTACTTGTTGACCACCTCGACCGGGCCCTCGACGTCCTCGTAGGCGGCGACCGGGGCGCGGAAGTCACGGGCGTTGGCCAGACCGTTGGCGCCGATCGGGCCGAGGTCCGGCAGCTGGAACGGCGCGCCGTAGTTCTCGCACACGTAACCGCGGGCCGTCTCGTCGAGCAGCTCGACACGGAAGCGGACACCGCGCGGGATCAGCGCCACCTCGCCCGGGTACGCGGCGAGCAGGCCCAGCTCGGTGCGGAGGAGGAGGCCGCCGCGCTCCGGGACGATCAGCAGCTCGCCGTCGGCGTCGCCGAAGACCCGCTCCATGGAGGCGTTGGCGTGGTAGAGGTGCACGGCCATGCCGGTGCGCTGCGTCACGTCGCCGTTGCCGCCGAGGGTCCACAGGCCGGCCAGCCAGTCGGTGCCCGGCGCCGGCTCCGGCAGCGGGTTCCAGCGCAGCCGGTTGGGGTCGGGCACGGTCTCGGTGAAGGGGGCCCCGGCGAGGGTGTCGTTGTCGATCCGGGTGAACGGCGGGTGCGCTGCCGAGGGGCGGATCCGGTAGAGCCAGGAGCGGCGGTTGTGGGACCGCGGCTCCGTGAAGGCGCTGCCGCTGAGCTGCTCGGCGTAGAGGCCGAGGGGTGCGCGCTGCGGCGAGTTACGGCCGTCCGGCAGTGCGCCGGGGACCGCCTCCGAGCTGTGCTCGTTGCCGAAACCGGTGCTGTAGGTGAGCGCCTCGGCCGTCTTCCTGGCCTGCTCCGTGGTCATCGACCGCTCCTGTCCTGAGCCCGCAAGGGAATCCTATGGATGACCGTAGGATTCCGCGCGCCCTACGTCAACGGGGCACCGACGGTCCGCGCTCGGATCGGTACGTGCACAGGGGGTGCGCGAGGGGGTCAAAAAAGATGAACAGTGCTCTACTCTCTCGCGCATGTCGTGGACCTCGTGGACCCGAAGATTCGTCTCCGTGCTCTCGGTCGTGCTCGTGGCGCTCGCCGCGGCCCTGTTCACCGCTCCCCTCGCCCAGGCCCACGAGGAGCGGCCCGTCACCCTCCCCGACGGAACCGGCAGCGTGCCGGAACTCCGCACCGGCGAACCCGACCTCCTCGTCTGCAAGACCGACCGCGCCGACTTCGAACGCCGGATCTCCGGCTTCCCGGCCGCCCTCAAGGCCCGCAACCTCGCCCTCTTCGAACGCTGCACCCGCACCGGCCACCGCCACCTCCAGCAGGCCGTCGACGCCGTCGACCGGCCCGGCCTCACCATCGCGGTCCTCCCCGGCCTCTACGAGGAGGAGCCCTCCCTGCCGCCGCCCACCGGCGCCTGCGCCGGGCTCAAGGCCCGCAAGTCCGCACTCGGCTACCAGATCCTCAGCTACGCCCAGCAGCGGCAGTGCCCGCACAACCAGAACCTCGTCGCGATCCTCGGCAAGAAGAACCTCCAGATCGAAGGCACCGGCGCCTCCCGCCTCGACGTCGTCATCGACGCCAAGTACCAGAAACTCAACGCCATCCGCGCCGACGGCTCCGACGGCGTCTACTTCCGCAACTTCACCGCCCAGCGCACCACCTTCAACTCCCTGTACGTGCTCGCCGCCGACGGCTTCGTCATCGACGACGTCCTCACCCGCTGGAACGACGAGTACGGCTTCCTGACCTTCGCCTCCGACCACGGCCTCTACAAGAACTGCGAGTCCTACGGGAACGGCGACTCCGGCATCTACCCCGGCTCGGCCTCGAACATCAACGACGGTTACGGCTACGACGTCCCCCGCTACTCCATCGAGATCACCGGCTGCCGCAGCCACCACAACATGGTCGGCTACTCCGGCACCGCCGGAGACTCGGTCTGGGTCCACGACAACGAGTTCGACCACAACATGGGCGGCGCCTCCATGGACTCCGCCTTCCCCGGCCACCCCGGACTCCCGCAGAACCACGCCCGCTTCGAACGCAACCTGATCCACGACAACAACCAGAACTACTACCCCAACGTCGCCGACGGCACCTGCGCCAAG
Organism: Streptomyces nymphaeiformis; assembly: GCF_014203895.1. Lineage (GTDB taxonomy): Bacteria > Actinomycetota > Actinomycetes > Streptomycetales > Streptomycetaceae > Streptomyces > Streptomyces nymphaeiformis. The sequence continues at coordinate 92,895 of NZ_JACHJY010000010.1, forward strand.
CCGCCCGTCGACCGCGGCTACGAACAGGGCGTCGTCTGCCCCCAGATCTCCATGCCGCCCGGCACCGGCATCATCACCGCCGGCGGCAACTGGAACCTCTACGAGAACAACTGGGTCTACGGCCACCAGCGCGCCGCCTTCTTCCTCAGCGCCGTCCCCGCCTTCATCCGCGGCGAGTCCGCCTGGGGCAAGCAGACCGACACCTCCCACCACAACCGCTACGCCGGCAACCACCTCGGCGTCGACAAGGCCGGCCACGCCCGCCCCAACCGCACCGACGTCTGGTGGGACGGCCAGGGCGGCGGCAACTGCTGGCAGTCCGACGCCGGCCCCACCACCCCCGGCTCCTTGCCCGCCTGCGGGACCCGCCGCGGCGACGTCTCCGGCTCCACCGACCGGCTCGTCGGCGAACCCGTCAAACTCGCCCAGCTCCTCGTCTGCGCCGACTACAACGTCCAGGCGCGCCGTCTCCCGGCAGGCTGCGACTGGTACGGCGCCCGGGGCCTCCAGCGCGTCGAGACCCAGCTCGCCCTCGCCGGCGCCCTCGTCCTCGCCCTCGTCGGCGGCGCCCTCTGGTGGCGGCGCCTCCGCGGCAACCGGCTCGCCGGCGCGGCCGCCCTCCTCGGCCTCGCGGGCCTCGCCCTCGACGTCGCCGGCTCGACCCTCGCCCTCACCCCGACCGTCCTCCCCTCCGTCGCGCTGCTCCTCATGGGTGCCTGGTGGACCCTCACCGGCCTCGCCCTGCGCCCCACCCGCCCCGTCTTCGCCTGGACCACGGTGGCCCTCGGCGCCCTCACCCTCCTCGACGCCTTCGACAAGGCGGTCCTCATGCTCCCCGGCATCCCCGTCAGCCCCGCCTGGCTCCGCCTCCTGCTCGGCATCGTCTGGGTCCTGTGGGCAGTGACCGCCGCGGGCACGCGCACCCCGCGCCCGACAGAGCCCCCGGCCGAACCCCCGACGGAGCCTCCGGCCGCCCACCCGGAAGAGGCGACGGCATGAGGGCCCGGCGAGCCGAGGGGCCCTCGGGTGCCGCCGGACCCGTGCCCGGACCCGTGCCCGGACCCGTGCCCGGACCCGCACCCGCACTCGTGCCCGGACCCGCACCCGCACTCGTGCCCGTGCCCGTGGCAGCACCCGCGCGCGCTGCCACGGCATCCGCGCGCGCCGCCCTCCGCCCGGTCGGAGCCGTACGCCCCCTCGTCGCCCTCGTCGCCGCCGCCCTGCTCCTCGTGGGCTGCGGCGGCCGGGCCACCACCCATCACAAGCCCGGCACCAGCCACCAGGAGGCCACCGGCAGCAGCGGCACCCTGCTCGCGGCCCGGGACGAGGACGGGCACCGGCTCCGTGAACTCCCCGCGGCGGACGCGCCCACCGTCAGGGTCGAGGCCCGCCCCGACTCCGAGGGCGGCTGGAACGTCCACCTCACGGTGGAGAGGTTCCGCTTCACCCCGGAGAGCACCGGCGGCGCGGCCCTCCCGGGCCGGGGCCACGCCCGCCTCCTCGTCGACGGCCGGGAGACCGCCCGCCTGTACGGCCCCTGGGGCTACGTGCCCCCGGGCGCCCACACCCTGACCGTCCGGCTCCACGCGGACGACCACACCGTCTGGGCCGTCGCCGGCGCCCCCGTCCAGGCCACCGTCCGCCTCGGCGCCACCCCCGCCACCGCGGCCCCCTCCTCCGCCCCGGCCGCGTCCGCCTCCGCCCCGCCGAGCACCGCGCCCACCGACCCGGGCCGGACCGTCACCCTCGCCATCACCGGAACGACCGTCCAACCACCTCCCTCCCGCATCGAGTTGAAGAAAGGCGAGCGCCTCACCCTCCGTATCACCGGCGATCGCGCCGACACCGTCCATGTGCACGGCTACGACCGTGAACTCCCCCTCTCTCCCGGCACCCCAGCGACGCTCACCCTCACCGTCGACCGCACCGGTCTCTTCGAGGTCGAGACGCACGAGTCCGGACTCGTGCTGACCCAACTCGTCGTCCGATGACGGCCGTCGCCCCCGCCCACGCCGCGGCCCCCGCCCACGCCGAACCCCTCTGGCTCCCGCTCGCCCACGGCGTGGGCTCCCAGCGCGACCTTCCCCTCTCTCCCTTCTACGCGTACGCCGGCGCCTTCACCGCCCTCCTCGTCTCCTTCCTCGCCCTCGGCCTGCTCTGGTCCTCCTCCCGCTTCCGCGGCGACCTCTCCGGCCGCCCGCTCCCCGCCGCCCTCCAGCGGCTCGCCGACGCCCCCGCCACCCGAACCGCCCTCCGGCTCCTCGGCGTCGCCGCCGCCGTCCTCTTCCTGTTCCACCTCCTCCTCGGCCCCGACGACCCGGACCGCAACCCGGCGCCCGGCGCCCTCTACGTCCTCCTCTGGGTCGGACTCGTCCCCGCCTCCCTCCTCCTCGGCCCCGTCTGGCGCCTCCTCAACCCCCTGCGTGCCCTCCACGCCCTCCGCCCGCCCCGGAACCCACGCCCCCTGCCTGCCGCGCTCGGCATCCGCCCCGCCGCCGCCGGACTCCTCCTCTTCACCTGGCTGGAGCTCGTCGCCCCCGACAACACCTCCACCACCACCCTCCTGACCGCCCTCGCCGTCCACATCGCCGTCCAACTCCTGGGCGCCGCCCGGTACGGCGACCGGTGGTTCGCCCACGCCGACCCCTTCGAGGCGTACTCCTCCCTTCTCGCCCGGCTCTCCCCCCTCGGCCGCCGCGCCGACGGCCGACTGGTCCTGCGCTCCCCCTTCCACGGCCTCGACTCCACCCCGCACACCCCCGGACTCGTCGCCACCGTCTGCGTCCTCCTCGGCTCCACCGCCTACGACGGCCTCTCCGACAACCCCCGCTGGATCACCACCCTCCAGACCTCCTCCCTCGGCCCCGTCCCCACCGCCACGCTCGGCCTCCTCGCCGCCGTCGCCCTCGCCGCCTCCTGCTACGGCCTCTGCGCCGGCGCCCTGCGCCTGATGAACCCCGCACTCACCACTCCGCTCACCTCCTTCGCCCACTCGCTCCTGCCCATCGCCCTCGGCTATCTCGTGGCCCACTACTTCTCACTTCTCGTGACCGAAGGACCACGTACCGTCATCTTGGCAGGGGGCACTGACAACGCCCCCTCGCCCGCTCCACCACTGGGTCCCGGGGGCCTCGCCACCCTCCAGGTCGTCGCGATCGTCACCGGTCACGTCCTCGGTGTCGTCGCCGCGCACGACCGGTCCGTGCGCCTCTTCCCGCCCGCCCGGGCCGTCGCCGGCCAACTCCCGCTGTTCGCGCTGATGATCGCGTACACCCTCGGCGGCATCGGCCTGCTGATCGCCTGACCGCCGGAGCGCCCCGCCCACCCCACCGACCGATCGCCTCATCCCGACCGGAGCGGCATCATGGACCCCGTGCCCCAGACCCGCCCCCGAACCCAGCCGGCGCTCCGCCGCGCCCCCGTGCAGCAGCGCAGCGCCGAGCGGCTGGCCCGGATCCTCGACGCCTGCGCCGTACTCCTCGACGAGACCGGGTACGAACAGCTGAGCACCCGCGCCGTCGCCGCCCGTGCGGGCGTCCCCATCGGCTCCGTCTACCGCTTCTTCGGCAACAAACGGGCGATGGTCGCCGCCCTCGCCCACCGGAACCTCGACCGGTACGCCGAGCGGGTCTCGGAGCGGCTCGCCGGGGCTCCGATCCTCGACGCGCTCGGTGCCATCGACGGCGTCCTCGACGAGTTCATCGAGATGAAGCGGACCGTGCCCGGGTTCGCGCTCGTCGACTTCGGGCTGCCCGCCGCCGCACCCGGAGAGGCCGCGGCGGACGGCACGGCCGAAGCCGCCGCCGAGGACCCCAACCGGCTCGTCGCCGAACGGATCTGCGCGCTCCTCGCCACCCACCTGGGCCGCGCCGCGGACGAGGAGCTGCACCGGAAGGTGCTCGTCGGCGTCGAGACCGCCGACGCCCTCGTCCGGCTGGCCTTCCGCGTGGACCCTGCGGGGGACCCGGCGCTCGTCGCCGAGACGCGGTGTCTGCTCCACGCGTACCTGGCGCCCTCGCTCTCGTAGCCCCGCGCGACCCCTCCCGCCCGTGCCTACCGGTCGGTAGGCTCGGCGTCACCCGACGCACCCAGGGAGACGCCATGTCCACCGCCCTGCGCATCTGCCCCCTCTGCGAAGCGACCTGCGGTCTCGCCCTGACGCTCGACGGGAGCCGCGTCACCGGGGCGCGCGGCGACCGCGAAGACGTCTTCAGCAAGGGGTTCATCTGCCCCAAGGGGGCCTCCTTCCCCTCCATCGACGCCGACCCCGACCGGCTCCGCGCCCCGATGGTCCGCAAGGACGGCAGGCTCCAGGAGGCCACCTGGACCGAGGCGTTCGACACGATCGCCGCCCGAATCCGGCCGCTCATCGAGGAGTACGGCCCGGACTCCGTGGGTATCGTCCTGGGCAACCCCAATGCGCACACAATCGCCGGCGCCCTCTACCCGCCCCTGCTGATAGCCGCGTTGCGCACCCGGAACCTGTTCACGGCCTCCACGCTCGACCAGATGCCCAAGCACGTCTCCAGCGGCCTGCTCTTCGGGGATCCCTTCGCCGTCCCCGTGCCCGACCTGGACCGCACCGACCACCTGCTGATCCTCGGAGCCAACCCGCTGGACTCCAACGGCAGCCTGTGCACCGCCCCCGACTTCCCCGGCAGGCTGAAGGCGCTGCGCCGGCGCGGCGGGACCCTCACCGTCGTCGACCCCCGGCGCACCCGCACCGCCCGCCTCGCCGACCGGCACGTCGCGATCCGCCCCGGCGCCGACGCGCTGCTCCTCGCCGCCCTCGTCCACACCCTCTTCGACGAGGAGCTCACCGACCTCGGCCCGCTCGCCGCCCACGTGGAGGGCGTCGAGGAGGTACGGGCCGCGGTGCGGGAGTTCAGCCCCGAGGCCGTCGCACCCGCCTGCGACGTGGACGCGGACACCATCCGCGCCCTCGCCCGGGAGCTCGCCGCCGCGCCCACCGCCGCCGTCTACGGGCGGATGGGCAGCTCCACCGTGGAGTACGGCAGCCTCGCCAACTGGCTCGTCGACGTCCTCAACGTCCTCACCGGCAACCTCGACCGGCCCGGCGGCGCGCTCTTCCCGCTCTCCGCGACCACGCCCGCCCCGCGCCCCGCAGGACCGGGCAGGGGCTTCGCCCTCGGCCGCCGGCACAGCAGGGTCTCGCACCACCCCGAGGTCAAGGGCGAGTTGCCGCTCGTCGCCCTCGCCGAGGAGATCGAGACGCCGGGGGAGGGGCGCATCCGCGCGGTGATCACCGTCGCCGCGAACCCCGTCCTCTCCGCGCCCGACGGGGACCGCCTCGACGCGGCCCTGGACTCCCTCGACCTGATGGTCGCCGTCGACCCGTACCTCAACGAGACCACCCGCCACGCCGACGTCCTGCTGCCCCCGCCGCCGCCCTCCCGGAGCGCCCACTTCGACTTCGCCTTCAACTCCTTCGCCGTCCGCGACCAGGCCCGCTACACGCCGGCGGCCGTCCCCCTCGAGGCGGACCGCATGGACGAGTGCGAGATCCACGCCCGGCTGATCCTCGCCGTGACCGGGATGCACGGCGCCCCGCCGTCCGCCGTCGACGACCTCGCCATCGACACCACCCTCGCCAAGGCCGTGACGCAGGAGCACTCGCCTGCGTACGGCGCGGACCCCAAGGAGTTCGCCGCCGGGCTCTCCGGGGCCGGCGGAGCCGAGCGGCGGCTCGACCTGATGCTGCGGCTCGGCCCGTACGGCCTCACCCTCGACGAGCTGAAGGCGCACCCGCACGGCATCGACCTCGGGCCGCTGAAGCCGCGCCTGCCCGCGCTCCTCAAGACCCGCAGCGGACGGATCGAGCTGTTCCCGGAGCCCCTCGCCGCCGACCTGCCCCGGCTCCGGGCCGCCCTCGACGCCGTACCGGAGCCGGGAACCCTCCAGCTCGTCGGGCGCAGGCACCTGCGCTCGAACAACAGCTGGCTGCACAACACGCCGACCCTGGGCGGAGGTTCGAACCGCTGCACCCTCCAGGTGCACCCCCGGGACGCGGAGCGGCTCCGGCTGGCCGACGGCGGGATCGCCCGCGTGAAGGGGGAGGGCGGCGAGCTGGAGGTGCCGGTGGAGGTCACCGATAGCGTGCGGCCGGGCGTCGTCAGCCTCCCGCACGGCTGGGGTCACGACCGGCCGGGCACCCGGCTCGCCGTCGCGTCCGCGCGCCCCGGCGTCAACGTCAACCAGCTGCTCGACGGCTCCCGGATCGACCCCCTCTCCGGGACCGCCGTCCTGAACGGCTTCCCCGTGGAGGTGTCACCCCTGTAGGTCGCCTCCAGGTCGGTTGCGCAAGCACCCCCGCCGTGACCTGGGGTTTTGCTCGTATTGCTCACGCGTCAACATCTTGTTAACGGCAGAAGGGGGCACCTACCGTCATCCGGACCGCCGCTCGGCGGGGTTCAAGGGTGAACGTGAGGTGTCCTCCATGCTGACCGTCCTCGGCTTCGCCATGATCGCGACCTTCCTGGTCCTGATCATGCTGAAAAAAATGTCGCCGATCGCGGCGCTCGTGCTGATTCCCGCGCTGTTCTGCGTCGCGGTCGGGCAGGGGGCCCAGCTCGGCGACTACGTCATCGAAGGAGTCGGCAAGCTGGCGCCGACGGCCGCGATGCTGATGTTCGCGATCGTCTACTTCGGCGTCATGATCGACGTCGGCCTCTTCGACCCGATCGTCCGGGGCATCCTGCGCTTCTGCAAGGCCGACCCCGTGCGCGTGGTCGTGGGTACGGCGGTGCTCGCCGCGATCGTCTCCCTGGACGGCGACGGTTCCACCACCTTCATGATCACCGTCTCGGCGATGTATCCGCTGTACAAGCGGCTCAAGATGAGCCTGGTGGTCATGACGGGTGTCGCCGCCACGGCCAACGGCGTCATGAACACCCTGCCGTGGGGCGGTCCCACCGCCCGCGCCGCGACCGCGCTCAAGCTCGACGCCGCCGACATCTTCGTGCCGATGATCCCCGCGCTCGGCGTGGGCCTGCTCTTCGTCTTCGTCCTGGCGTACGTGCTCGGGCGCCGTGAGCGCAAGCGCATCGGCTACCTGACCCTCGACGAGGCGCTGGTCCCCGAGACCGAGACCGTACTGGTCGCGGCGGGCGGCAAGGGCAAGGGCAAGGGCGAGGGCAAGGGCGGGAAGGCCGTCGGCGCCGGCGGCGACGCGTCCGGCGCGCAGGCCGGTACGGGCGCCGGTGAGGGCGACGGCTTCCAGGGTCTCGACCCGAAGCGTGCGACGCTCCGCCCCAAGCTGTACTGGTTCAACGCCGGCCTCACGGTGGCGCTGCTCGCCGCGATGATCCTCGAACTGCTGCCGATCCCGGTGCTGTTCCTCCTCGGTGCCGCCCTCGCGCTCACCGTCAACTACCCGAAGATGGACGACCAGAAGGCGCGCCTCGCCGCCCACGCGGACAACGTCCTCAACGTCGCCGGCATGGTCTTCGCCGCCGCCGTCTTCACCGGTGTCCTCACCGGTACGGGCATGGTCAAGCACATGGCCGACTGGCTCGTCGGTGCGATCCCCGCCGGCATGGGCCCGCACATGGCCCTGGTGACCGGCGTGCTGAGCCTCCCGCTCACGTACTTCATGTCGAACGACGGCTTCTACTTCGGCGTGCTGCCGGTCCTCGCGGAGGCGGGTGCCGCGCACGGTGTGTCGCCCCTGGAGATCGCCCGCGCCTCGCTGGTCGGCCAGGCCCTGCACATGTCGAGCCCGCTGGTGCCCGCCGTGTACGTCCTCGTCGGCATGGCGAAGGTGGAGTTCGGCGACCACACCAGGTTCACGGTGAAGTGGGCCGCCCTGACCTCGCTGGTCGTGCTGGCGGCCGGGATCCTCTTCGGGATCATCTGACCCGGCCGGCCCGGGCCCCCGTCACCCGTGGTGCGGGGGAGTGAGCCGGACGAGTGGAAGTCGGAGGGTGGCGCGCCGGGTCGCCACCCTCCGTGTCCCTGTTGTGACAGATAGTCGGATTATCGCAGTAAGTATCCGATGAATTCACGACTGGAGGACCTCCGTCATGACGACACCCCCCACCCGCGCCCTGCTCCGCGCGGCGCTCGCCACCATGGCGCTCAGCGCCGTCACCCTCGGGGGTGCCCCGGCGGCCTTCGCCGCGCCCGGTGACAACGGCGACGTCAAGGTGCACCGGCAGGGCACCCCCGACAGCAGCCAGGCCAACGAGCCCCAGGTCGGATGCGTCTTCCGCTTCGCCGCCTTCAACTTCGACGGTCTGCAGAGCATCCAGTGGAACATCTACGAGCAGCCGGGCCTGCCGGGCAACCAGGATCCGTCGCTGAAGAACGGCAGCATCGCCATCGACAGCAACGGTGACGGGCACACGGACGACATCACCGGCCTGGCGAGCGGCATGTACAAGGTCGAATGGACCTGGGTGGGGCAGAACGGCGCCGCGAAGTCCAAGGTCTTCCGGGTGAACTGCGACAACGGCAACGGCGGGAACGGCAACGGAGGCAACGGGAACGGAGGAAACGGCAACGGCGGGAACGGCAACGGCGGGAACGGGAACGGCGGGAACGGCAACGGAGGCAACGGCGGCGGCCACGGGCACAAGCCCCACGGCCCGGTCGGCGCGGGCGGCGGCGGCAGCGCGCAGCTCGCCGCCGAGGACTCCTCCGCCTTCGGCGTCGGGGCGGCCGTCGCCGCCGGCCTCGCCGGCACGGCCGGACTCGTCCTGATCCGCCGCTCGCGCCGCCGCGACAATGGCGCCGCGTAGGTCCCGCTTCACGCGCAGGCAGCGGCGCCTGCTCCGGCTCGCCAGGACCGTGGCGGTGACCACGGCCATGGTGACCGGAGGCATCTGGTGGGCCGGTGACGGGGAACCGGCCGACCCGCCGCTCGCCGCCGCCCCGGCCGCCCACGGCCGGGTCGGTCCGGCGGCCGGAGCGCCCGCCGCCCTGGCCCACAGGGCGAAGCCCCGGTCCGTGCCCAAGGCCACGCCCGCGCCGCGGCCCGCGCCCGCCCCCGCACCGATGGCCCGGTCGCGTCCCGTCACCGTCGCCGTCCCGGCCATCACCATCGAGGCCCCCGTGATCGAGCTCGGCCTCGACGCCACCGGACGGCTCGGCACACCGCCCGTCGACGACCCCCGCGTCGTCGGCTGGTACGCCAAGGGGCCCACCCCCGGCGAACGCGGCACCGCCGTCGTCGTCGGCCACCGCGACACCCGCACCGGGCCCGCCGTCTTCCTCAACCTCAACTCGCTCAGCCAGGGCAACACCGTCCGGGTCGCCCGAGCCGACGGCAAGGTCGCCGTCTTCACGGTCGACCGCGTCGAGACGTACGCCAAGAACGACTTCCCCGACAAGGAGGTGTACGGAGACACCGGGCGGCCCGAGCTGCGGTTGCTCACCTGCGGCGGAGCCTTCGACCGGGGCAAGGGCTACGAGGCGAACATCGTGGTCTTCGCCCACCTCACCGAGATCGCCCAGAAGATCTGACCGCCGGCTCCCGGGCCCCACGGCCCGGCCCGCCGAACCCGCACACGAACCCACGCCCCGCCCGACGGACCCAGCCGCTCCGCCGACCGGGGCGTGCGGCGTCCCCGGGGTTCGGAGCCATGAGGTTTCGGCCGCCCCCCGGAGCCGACCCCCGGTCCGGAGAAGCCCCGTTCAGTCCATCAGGGGCCCGGTGCGTGCCGCGTGGCCGTCCGGCCCGCTCACCCCGCGCGCCCACGCCACCCGCCGGGCGCCCGCCGGGTACGGCAGCGTCTCCGCCAGATCCGCCGCGCTGTCGAATCCGGCCGCCGCCTCGCGCTCCCGGCCGAGTGCGGCCAGCGCGGCGGCGTGGACCGTACGGGCCTCCGTCTCCGCGAGGCGCTCACCGGCCCGCTCCGCGCGCTCCACCTCGTCCCCCGCCGTCCCGGCGGCCTCCCCGGCGCGCCCGCAGGCGAGGAGCGCCCAGGCCGTCAGATGCGCGACGCCGGTCTCCCGGCAGTCCGCGAGGAGCCGCAGCGCCTCCTCGGGCCTGCCCTCCCGTACGGCGAGCTCGGCCCGCGCCGAGCGCACCTCGTACAAGGCCTGGTGGTCGCCCTGGGCCAGGGCCGTCCGTTCGGCCGGATCGAGCAGTTCGCCGCCGCCCGGCTCGGCCGCCCGCATCCGTACCCGGGCGAGCGCCACCAGCGCGTACGGCGCGCACCACCCGGCGTGCGCATCGGCGTCCCGCACCGCCGTCTCGGCGAGCTCGCGGGCCTCGGCCACCTCCTCCACCAGCAGGTGGAGCTCCGCGAGGTTCGCCCGCTCGAACACCGTCGCCGTCGGATCGCCCGAGCGCTCCGCGAGCGCCAGCGCACGGCGGCCCGTGTCGATCGCCTCCCGCAGCCGCCCCGCCCGCCGGGCCGTCTCGCGCAGCACGGACAGCACCGAGGCGAGGAGTTGGGGATCGCCGTACGCCTCCGCGTGCGGAAGCGCCCGGTACGCGACCGGCCCCGCCTGCCCGAACCGGCCCGCGAGGCCCAGCGAGGTCGCCTGCGAGGCCAGCGCCCTGGCGAGCAGCCCGCGCCGCTCCGGTCCCGACACCGCCTGCGCCGCCTCCTCGGCGGCCCGCGCGGCGACGACGCCCTCCTCGTACCGGCCCGCCACGAAGCACAGCACCGCGCGGGACAGATGGTGGGCGCTCGCCACCGCCGCCGGGGTGTCCGGACCGGGCGGGCAGGCGTCGAGCAGCCGGAAACCGTCCTCCGTGCCGCGCGTCTTCGGAGTGAGCTCCGCGAGCCGCGCCGCAGCCAGGACACGGCCGTCCTCGTCCCCGCGCCGGCCCAGCTCCTCCCACGCCTCGCCGAGCAGCCGCGCAGCCTCCTCGAAGCGGCCGAGACGGCGCAGCACCGCGCTGCGGTCGATCCGGGCCCGCGCCGAGTCGGCGGCCAGGGCGTCGAGCCGGTCGGTGAGTTCGGCGTAGTAGCGGTCGGCGGTGTCGTTCGCGTAGAGCGCCGCCGCCCGCTCGGCGGCCTGCCGCAGATAGCCGGTGGCACGCGGGTCGTCGGCCCGGGTCAGGTGCGCGGCCAGGGCGTCCACGGCCTCGGGGCGGCGGCGGAGCACCGCCTCCGCGTACGCCGAGTGCAGCAGCCGGCGCCGGGCCGCCGACAGGCCCTCGTAGCAGGTGAGCCTGACCAGCGGATGGCGGAAGGCGAGGCCGGCCACCGGCCGGCCCTCGGACACCACCTGCCGCTCCTCCACCACCGAGGCGGCGACGGCCGCCTCCACGGCCTCCGTGGCCTCGGCGGCCGACAGCCGCGGATGGCCGCCGTGCCGGGCCACGTCCAGGACCTCGGTGAGGGCCGCGTCCTGACCGGCGACCGCGACCGCGTCGACCACCCGGCGGGCCGCAGGGCCGAGCCGGCCGAGACGCTCGGCCACCAGCTGGCGCACGCCCTCCGGAGCGCCGGCCCGGCCCTCCCCGTCCCGTACGGCGCGGGCCAGTTCGAGGGCGAACAGCGGATTTCCGAGGGACAGCTCCCACACCCGCTCGGGGACGGCGCTCCCGGCGCCCAGCGCGTCGGCCGTCAGCGCCAGACAGGCCTCGCGGGAGAGCCGCGGCAGCTCGACCGCGACCGCCAGCGACTGACGGATCAGCAGGTCGAGGACCTGGCGGCGCGGATCGGCGGCGGGAAGTTCCTCCGGGCGGACAGTGGCGAGAAATCGCCAAGCCCTTCCCCCCTCCCGCGCCCGCCGGGCAAGATGGCCGAGGAGCTGGAACGAGCCCGCGTCCCCCGCGTGGAGGTCGTCCAGCACCACCATCACGGGCCGCTCCGCCGCCAGTTCTCCGAGCAGCCCGGCCGTCGCCCGGAACAGCCGGTCCCGCTCCTCCTCGGGACTGCGCCCACTCCTGGCGGGCACCCGCCCCAAGGACGGCAGGAGCGCCGCCAGTTCGGGATACTCCGCCCCCGTCCTGGCCCGCTCCCCGGTCGAGCGGCCGGCCAGCCAGCCGTCCAGCGCCTCGGCGAACGGGCCGTACGGCGTGTGCCCCTCCGCGTCGTGGCCCGCGCCCCACAGCACGGCCGTGCCCTCGGCGGCCGCCCGCCGGGCCGCCTCCCCGGCCAGCCGGGTCTTGCCGAGCCCGGCCTCCCCGGTGAGCAGAAGGACGGGTGGGGAGCCGGCGGCGAGCAGCCGGGCGAGCAGTCCGTCCCGGCCGCGCAGCGGAGCGCCGGGCGGCCGGCGCACCACGGCCGGCAGCGTGGGGCCCATCGACCGGGAGGCCGGTGGGGGAGTGGCGAGCGCCGCCCGGTGCAGGCGCTCGGTCTCCGGGCCGGGCCGTACGCCGAACTCCTCGTCCAGCGCCTCCCGGCACAGGTGGTACTGGGCGACCGCCCGACGGCGCAGCCCCTGCCGGACGTACGCCTCGATCAGGAGCCGGTGCGCCTCCTCCTCGGCCGGGGCCGCCGCCAGGACCTGCTCGGCCGCGGCCACCGCCTCCTCGGGGCAGTCGGCCGCCAGATGGGCGGCGGCCAGCGCGACCAGGGTGCGTTCCCGCAGGGCGGTCAGCCGCTCACGGCGGGGCTCCGCCCAGGGCGCGTAGCGGTCCTCGGGCAGCAGGTCGCCCGTGAACGCCTCCACGGCGGCGGCGAGTCCGGCGCGCCCGCCGTGGGCGAGCGCCGCCTCCGCGAGGGCCTCGGCCTCGTCGGCGTCGATCCGTACCGTCCGCGGATCGAGGCGCAGCAGCGCGCCCTCGCCCGTCAGATAGGAGGAAGCCGCCCGGGGTGCCAGCTCGGGTTCGATCGCCCGGCGGGCCGCGTGGAGCGCCACCCGCAGACTGCCCAGCGCGGCCTGCGGATCCGCGTCCGGCCAGCAGATCTCCAGCGCCTGCTCACGGTGGAGACTGTGTCCGGGGGAGACCGCGAGCAGCTTCACCAGCGTCCGGGCGCTCGGGCGCGGCCACCGCTCGGAGAGCGGCGGCCCGCCGTCCCGGTCCACCCGGAACCCGCCGAGGAGATGCACCCGCAGCACCGGAGGTGCGCCCGCTGGTATGTCTGCGCTCATGAGGGCGCCCACTGTAATGGGTGGCCCGTGCACCGGAATGGTGCGGTCCAGAGAAATCCCGAGGCCCCCGCCCGGTGGTCCGGACGGGGGCCTCAGGGGGAGTTCCGTCCCCCGACGGTCGGTTGCCCGGCAGCCTGCTACCCGGCGGTCAGACGGCCCGTCACCATGCCGTGCAGCTGGTCGTCCAGGAGCAGGTAGCGGCCGCCGGACAGTTCGATCGTCCGGTCGAAGCCCGTGTCGTCCTTGCCCAGGCCGACGACCTCGTCGACCCCGTCGCCGTCGAGGTCCGCGACGACCAGGTTCTGCGTCGCGTAACCGCCCAGCTTCGTCAGGTGGTTCGGGTAGTTCTGGCCGCCCGTGAGCACCGCCGGGTCCCACACGTACACCGCGCCCTCGGTGCCGCCGACGACCAGCCGCCGCCCGCCCGGGCCCGTGCCGAACTCCGCCCGGTGCAGGGTCGGCAGCGTGAAGACCGAGTACTCCTGCCCCTCCTCGGCGTACGTGTGCAGCGAGGCCGTGCCGGCGAGGACGAGGCCCTCGTCGCCGGTGAACCAGTTGCCGAGCGTCCAGGCCCCGCCGCCGGTCGCCGTGTGCACGACCTGCCCGGTGCGGACGTCGCGGAACTCGAAGTAGGTGAGCCAGAAGCCGCCCTCCCGGACGATCCAGGAGTACACGACCGCGTGCCCGTCGGCGTACGGGATGCCGGGCGAGGCGTACACCCCGTGGTAGAGCTGAGCCGCGTAGACCTTGGTGTCCGGGTCGCCCGTCCACGTCGGGTCCGCCGACCAGAGGACCTTGCCCGTACGGGCGTCCAGCGCCGTCCCGCCGACGGCGGCGGTCCCGTCGCTGACCCCGCGCGTCTGGTACGAGCCGAGGACCTTGCCCTCGGCGACGGCGAGGTCGGAGAAGACCAGGCCGGGCGCCGGCGCGTACTCCCAGAGCGGGTGCCCGTCGCCGCCGTAGGCGCGCACCGCGTCGGTCGGCACGAGGACCTCGTCGTCGCCGTCCCCGTCGAGGTCCCCGACCGTCACGGAGCGGACGAACCGCCCCTTGCCGTCGATGGTCCGGCGGACCCGGCCGGTGGCGGAGTCGACGACCACCGCCGCCGAGTCGGCCGCGACGACCAGGTCGTCGCGCCGGCCGTCGCCGTCGGTGTCGCCGATCCGGATGTCGCCCTGCACGGAGCCCGGGAGGGTGGTCTGCCACAGCAGCCGGGGCTTCCCGGCGGCGAGCGACGGCCCGTCGTAGGCCCACAGGCCCTGGGACTGGCCGCCGACGATCACGTCCTTGCGTCCGTCGCCGTTCACATCGGCCGCGAGGCCGGTGCTCAGGTTCGCCTGGAGCGGGGTGACGGAGGTCTGCCGGCCGCTGCCGAGGACGTACGAGCGGATGTTCTGCTCGTTGTCGACGGTGCGGACCCGCCACTCGTCGCCCTCGCGGTACGGCTGGGCGTAGATCGGGGAGGCGTCCGCGCCCTTGTGCTGCCAGCGCACCCTTCCGTCCGGGCCGTTGAACGCGGTCAGGGTGCCGAAGCGGGTGCCGCCCGGGTTGGCGGCGGTCTCCTTGCCCTCGGTGGTGAAGTAGGAGGCGAGGACCTTGCCGTCGGCGATCCGCAGTCCCAGCGCGGAGTCGCCGTCCTTGCCGTCGTCCGCGCCGCGCTTCACGGTGTGGGACCACAGCTCGGCCGCGTCGCCGCCGTCGAGGGCGCGGACGGTCGCGGTGTTGACGTACAGGTACTCGTCGAGCGTCGACTCGCTGATCGCGTACTCCGGCGCCCCGTCCCCGCGCAGCTGGCCGATCCGCAGCCCGGTCCCGAGCGCGTTGACCCGGGTGTCGAGGGTGGTGCGGGTGCCGTCGGCCGGGTCGTAGGCGGCGAGTTCGTACCGTACGCCGTCCCGGTGGTCCGCCTGCTCCAGGGCGACCAGCCGCCGGCGGGCCGGGTCGTAGGCGAGCCGGCGGGAGTACAGCGTGTCGTCCGTCCGCCAGACGACCGAGCCGTCCGCCGGGTCGAGGACGAGGGTGTGGCCCGCGGCCGGGGCCGTCGCGGTCTTCTTCACGTACCAGGAGACGGCGACGCGTCCGTCCGCGAGGGGGAGCGTGGAGCCCCACCGGCCGTCGCGCTGCCCCGTCTCGTACGTCCAGGTCGCCGACGGGGAGAGCCGCGTGCCGTCGTACGAGAAGCGGAACGCCCGGAGCGACGCGGTCGCGTCCTTCGCGGAGTTGAGGTTGGTCGAGGGCTGGTCGCCGACGAGCAGCGTGCCGCCGACGAGCGTGACCTGCTGGGCGTCGGCGAAGAGCTTCGACCACAGCGTCCGGCCCGTGGCGCCGTCGAGGACGGTGACGAAGGTGCCCGTGGAGAGCGGCGAACCGGGCGAGGTGAAGGGGCGGTACGGGCTGGTGCCGACGTCGGCGGTGAAGACGACGTCCGCGACGCCGTCGCCCGTCAGATCGCCCTGGGCCCAGCCCCGGTCGGAGCTGTCCGCGAACGGGCTGTTCGCGTGGAAGCCGGTGGTGATCCGCGCGGGGTACGGCTCGGTCTGCCACGGCCGGATGTTCCTGACCTGCCAGTCCGCGTAGAGCGAGGCGTTGTCCCGCTTCCAGACCGTGCGACCGTCCTCGGAGAGCCGGGTGACGGTACCGAGGCTGTGCACGGCGAGGAAGTCGCCGTGCCCGCCGTCGAGCTGCGCGGTGTCGGCCTGGCCCCGGTAGGTCTCCAGGACGGAGGCCTGGGTGAGGGCCACGCCGGCGGTCGTACCGGCGGTCTCTCCGGCAGCAGCCGTGAGGAGGGGTGCGGTGTCGTTCTGCGGCGTGACCGCGAGCGGCTCCGGCGCCTCGGCGCGCCGCTCCAGGGCGTCGGCCTGCGCGTCGGTGAGGATGCGGGCGCCGTCTGCGGCGACGGGTTCGCCGGTCGCGTGGGCGGCGGCCGCGGGGAGCGCGGTGAGCGCGAGGCCGGCCGCGACGAGGGCGGAGGCGAGGCGTACGCCGCGCCGGGAACGGTGGGTCATCACGCCGCCTTGGGGAAGATGCGGAGGGCCGAACGGTCCTTCAGGACCGGTTCGTCGAAGGAGTACTGCAGGGCGTCCGTCCCCGCCTGGTTCTCGATGCCGACGGTCGCGCTGCCGCCGGCCTCCAGGGGGTCGGTGCCGATCGACTGGTACTGGAGGACGACCGCGCCGGTCGCCTCCTCGAAGACGGCCTCGAAGGTGACGCGCTCGGTGGTGTCGGCGGCGAAGGCCGCGTTCTCCCAGACGATCGCGAACCTGCGCTGCCCGGCGGTCCCACTGGTCCCCGTCCTGACCGCCGACTTGGAGTCGAGGACCAGGTCGTCCCAGTACGCGGCGAGGACGCCGTTGGGCTGACCCGGGGAGGGCAGCGGGGTGTTGGCGTAGTCGCCGAGGCGCGGGGCGAGGAAGTTCACCAGGCCGTTGGTGGTGACGCTCGCCCGGTCGTACGTGACGCCGTAGAAGGAGACGGGGAAGGGCAGGGCGATCGTCTTCGCGTTCTCGTCGCCGGAGAGCGCGAGCTTCGTCGTCGCGGCGGTCCATGAGTACGCGGCGGGCAGGCAGCCGTTGCCGGACGCGTCGGTACGGGCGGGCAGCGCGGCCGTCACGTTCTCGTCGCCGTCCACGGCGAGGGCGGCCCGGTAGTCGCCGTTGCACAGGACGGGCGCGGCCGGGGTCGCCGTGAGGGTGAAGGAGCCCTCGGCGACGGCCGGGAAGCGGAAGGCGCCGGAGGCGTTGGTGACGGCCGGGGCGAGCGGCGCGTCCGTGAAGCGGACGGTCGCGCCCTTCAGGGGTTTTCCGGTGACGTCGAGGACGGTGCCGGTGACGGCGTGCGCGGGCACGGCGTCCAGGGCGAGGTCGTGGCCGAGGGCCTGGCCGGTGGTGACGGTGAGGCCGTTCTCGGTGAGGTCCCGGTAGCCGTAGCCGCCCGCGGTGAGGGTGTACGTGCCGGCGGCGAGCGTCAGCCGGTAGGAGCCGGAGGCGTCGCTGGTCACCGAGCGCCGGGACCCGCCGGGGGTGGCGGTCGCGGTGACGGTGACCCCGGCGAGCGGGGCGTCGGTGGCCCGGTCGGTGACCCTGCCGGTGACGGTGGCCGCGCTGTGCGGGGCGCGGTCCACGGCGGCGAGGACGTCCAGCTTGCCCTCGCCCCACACGTTGTTGGCGGCCGCGGTGCCGCCGCAGTGGGTGTCGTCGACGTCACGGGCCGAGGCGTTCAGGGCGGCCCGGGTGGCGTCGATGTCGCCGATGAGGGAGGGCGCCGAGGACCAGAGCAGGGCGACGGCGCCGGCGACGTGCGGGGTCGCCATCGACGTACCGGAGATCGCGCGGTAGAGGCCGCCGGGCCAGGAGGAGCGGACGTTCACGCCCGGGGCCGAGATGTTCGGCTTCGTCGAGCCGTCGACGAGGGAGGGGCCGAAGCCGGAGAAGTCGGCGATCTTCCCGTCGGCGTCGTAGGCGCCGACGCCGTAGGCCGGGGCCTGGGCGCCGGGGGCCTCGGTGGTGGAGCAGCTGACGCCGTTGCCGGAGTTGCCGGCGGCGAAGGCCTCGAAGATCCCGGCGGCGTTCCAGGACGTGATGATGTCCTGGTAGAAGGTGGTGTTCCCGCCGCCCCAGGAGTTGTTGACGATGTCGGGGGCGAGGTCGGGGCGCGGGTTCTGGCCGTTCCGGTCGGTCGGCGCGAGGATCCACTGGCCCGACCTGAGGAGTGCGGAGTCGGAGCAGCTGCGGGCCTCGCAGCCCTTGGCGGCGATCCACTTGGCGCCGGGGGCGACGCCGATGCCGCCCGCGCCGGCGATGGTGCCCATGGTGTGGGTGCCGTGGCCGTTGTTGTCGCAGGGGGTGCCGCCGGCGCACTGGCCGGTCGGGTCGTACCAGTTGTAGTCGTGGCTGAAGGTGCCGTCGCCGAGGTTGCCCCGGTAGTTGCCCTTCAGGGCCGGGTGGTCGAACTGCACGCCCGAGTCGACGTTGGCGACGACGATGCCCTCGCCGCGGTCGTCGTACTGCGACCAGACCTGGTCGGCCTTGATGTCCTTGACGCCCCACTCGGGGGTCGCCGCGTCCTCGGCGGCCGTGCCGCTGTTCTGCTCGACGGCGTCGAGGGCGTAGTGCCGCTCCTGGCGCAGCGCCGCCACGTCGGGGCGGGCGGCGAGCCGCTCCACGAGGGCCTTGCCGCCGGTGACCTTGACGGCGTTGGCGATCCAGTACGACTCGTAGCCGACCTTGGCCGCGTCGAGGAAGCGGGTGAGGGAGGCCTGGCTGCGGGCGGCCTCGGTGCGCAGCTCGTCGAAGGCGGCCCGGGCCTTCTTCTCGTGGCCGCGCTGGGCGCGGGCCCGGGAGAGGTCGGCGCGGTCGGCGAGGACCACGAAGAACGTGGCCTCGCCGCCGGTGTCGACGGCAGCGGTGACGCCGGGGTCGACGGTGGCGTGCGGGGCGGGTTCCGCCGTCGCGGCGGGCGCCGCGAGCAGGGCCGCGGCGGTGGCGGCGGCCGCGGCCCAGACGGTGGTGCCGCGCCGGAGGGGTGACCGGAGCGGTGAGCGGGGCGGGTGCATGTGGGTGGCTCCTCCATCGCTGGTACGGGGGGAAGCCGGCGCCCCGCCGTCGGACGGACCTCGGGGGAGGGTCCGGCTGCGGTGGGGCGGGCTCGGTCGGGGACGCTAGGACCGGGGCGTTACTGGGGAATTACTGACGGGGCCCGCGCTTCCGCCCCGCCCGTTGTGGGCATGCGTTCCGCGCCCGTCGCCCGTTGTGGCAGTCGTTCCGCTGGGGCGGGGGCCCCAAGCTCTCGGCTTCGTTCGAGCAGGGGGGACCCCCCTCGCCCCAGCGGAACGACTGCCCACACAGGGGTGAGACCCTGGGCACTCCCGCCGGCCCTGGCGTCTGAAAACTAACAGCGCTAGTTTGGGTCCCGCCCACTCGGACGACGCACCGGCAAGCTGAGGAGACAGCGGATGAAGGCCCACGACGCGATGTACATCGGCGGGGAGTGGCGCCCCGCCTCCTCCACGGACACCATCCCGGTCGTCAACCCCGCCGACGAGCAGGTCATCGCCCACGTCCCCGCCGGCACCGCCGAGGACGTCGACGCCGCCGTACGTGCCGCCCGCGCCGCGCTCCCCGGCTGGGCGGCCACCCCGCCCGCCGAGCGCGGAGCCCGTATCGCCGCCCTCCGTGACGCGCTCGCCGCCCGCGCGGAGGAGATCGCCGCCACCGTCACCGCCGAGCTCGGCGCCCCGCCGCAGCTCGCCGCCGCCGTCCACGCCGGACTGCCGATCGCCGTCGCCGGCAGCTATGCCGAGCTCGCCGCCACCCACCCCTTCGAGGAGGAGGTCGGCAACTCCACCGTCTACGCCGAGCCGGTCGGCGTCGTCGCCGCGATCACCCCCTGGAACTACCCGCTCCACCAGATCGTCGCCAAGGTCGCCCCGGCCCTCGCCGCCGGCTGCACCACGGTCCTCAAGCCCGCCGAGGACACCCCGCTCACCGCCCAGCTCTTCGCCGAGGCCGTCCACGAGGCGGGCCTCCCGGCCGGCGTCTTCAACCTGGTCACCGGTCTCGGCCCGGTCGCCGGGCAGGCGCTCGCCGAGCACCCGGACGTGGACCTCGTCTCCTTCACCGGCTCCACCGCCGTGGGAAAGAGGATCGGCGCCCTCGCCGGCGGCGCCGTCAAGCGGGTCGCGCTGGAACTCGGCGGCAAGTCCGCCAACGTGATCCTGCCGAGCGCGGACCTCGCCAAGGCCGTCGCCGTCGGCATCGCCAACGTCATGTCCAACTCCGGCCAGACGTGCAGCGCCTGGACCCGGATGCTGATCCCCGCCGACCGGTACGAGGAGGCGGTGGCGCTCGCCGCCGAGGCCGTCGCCAAGTACGTCCCCGGCGAGCGCGTCGGCCCCCTCGTCAACGCCAAGCAGCAGCAGCGCGTCCGCGGCTACATCGAGAAGGGGATCGAGGAGGGCGCCCGGCTCGTCGCCGGCGGCCCCGAGGCCCCGCGCGAGACCGGCTACTACGTCTCCCCGACCGTCTTCGCCGACGTCACCCCCGAGATGACCATCGCGCAGGAGGAGATCTTCGGCCCCGTCGTGTCGCTCCTGCGGTACGAGGACGAGGACGAGGCCCTCGCGATCGCCAACGGCACCGTCTACGGCCTCGCCGGTGCCGTCTGGGGCGAGCCCGGGGCGGCCGTCGCCTTCGCCCGCCGCATGGACACCGGCCAGGTCGACATCAACGGCGGCCGCTTCAACCCGCTGGCCCCCTTCGGCGGGTACAAGCAGTCCGGCGTCGGCCGGGAGCTCGGCGCGCACGGCCTCGCCGAGTACCTCCAGACCAAGTCCCTGCAGTTCTGAGCGCAGAAGGAGCGAACAGCGTGATCCGCGCCGCCGTCCTGCCCGCCATCGGCTCTCCGCTGGAGATCACCGGCATCGAACTCCCCGAGCCCGGACCCGGTCAGGTCCGGGTCAGGCTCGCCGCCGCCGGGGTCTGCCACTCCGACCTGTCCCTGTCCAACGGCACGATGCGCGTGCCCGTCCCGGCCGTCCTCGGCCACGAGGGCGCGGGCACCGTCGTCTCCGTCGGCGAGGGCGTCACCCACGTCGCCCCCGGCGACGGCGTCGTCCTCAACTGGGCGCCGTCCTGCGGCAGCTGCCACCCCTGCTCGCTCGGCGAGGTCTGGCTCTGCGCGAACGCCCTGACCGGCGCCGCGAACATCCACGCCCGCACCGAGGACGGCAGGGACCTCCACCCCGGCCTCAACGTCGCCGCCTTCGCGGAGGAGACGGTCGTCGCGGCGAACTGCGTCCTGCCCGTCCCCGACGGCGTCCCGCTCACCGACGCCGCCCTCCTCGGCTGCGCCGTCCTCACCGGCTGGGGCGCGGTCCACCACTCGGCCCGGGTCCGGGAGAACGAGACCGTCGCCGTCTTCGGCGTCGGAGGCGTCGGCCTGGCGACTCTCCAGGCCGCCCGGATCGCCGGGGCGTCGACGATCGTCGCCGTCGACGTCTCGCCCGAGAAGGAGGCACTGGCCCGGGCCGCCGGGGCCACCGAGTACGTCGTCGCCTCGGAGACCACCGCCAAGGACATCCGGAAGCTGACCGGCGGCCAGGGCGTCGACGTGGCCGTCGAGTGCGTCGGCCGCGCCGTCACCATCCGCACCGCCTGGGACTCCACCCGCCGCGGCGGCCGCACCACGGTCGTCGGCATCGGCGGCAAGGACCAGCAGGTCACCTTCAACGCCCTGGAGATCTTCCACTGGGGCCGCACGCTGGCCGGCTGCGTCTACGGCAACTCGAACCCGGCCGTGGACCTGCCGGTGCTCGCCGAGCACATCCGGGCCGGCCGCCTCGACCTCGGCGCCCTCGTCACCGAGCGGATCACCCTGGACGGCATCCCCGGCGCCTTCGAGAACATGCTCGCGGGCAAGGGCGGCCGCGCCCTCGTCGTCTTCTGACCGTGGCGAGGACCCGCACCGGCCCCGGGCCGGTGCGGGTCCGTCCGTCACAGATCGAGCACGAGACGCTCGCCCCGCGAGCGCCCCACGCAGATCATCATCGTCGTCCCCGAGGCCTTCTCGTCCTCGCCGAGGACGGTGTCGTGGTGCTCGGGCGTCCCGGCGAGCACCTTCGTCTCGCAGGTGCCGCACCAGCCCTCCTCACAGGAGTACGCCACACCCGGCACCACCTCGCGCACGGTGTCGAGAAGGGTCCGTCCGGGCTCCACGCGCAGGGTCCGCCCGGTCCGCCGCAGCTCGACCTCGAACCCGCCCTCGCCGGAGGCCCGCTCCACCGGAGCCGCACCGAACCGCTCCACGTGCAGCGGTCCCGTCCACCGGTCCTCGACCGCCCGCAGCAGCCCCTCCGGGCCGCAGCAGTACACGGCCGTTCCGGCGGGCTGCTCGGCCAGGACGGCGTCCAGATCGGGCAGCCCCTCCGTGTCCTGCGGGACCAGCGTGACCCCGGGGAGTGCGGAGAGCTCCGCGCGGTACGCCATGGAGGCGAGGCTCCGGCCGCCGTACAGCAGGGACCACGAGCCCGGGGGCAGGGAGCGGACCATCGGGAGCAGCGGGGTGATGCCGATGCCGCCCGCCACGAACAGGTACCGCTCGGCGGGCACCAGCGGGAAGCGGTTGACGGGGCCGCGGACGCCGAGGACCGTGCCCTCCCCGACCGAGGTGTGGATCTCCTCGGAGCCGCCCCGGCCGGCCGGCTCCCGCAGCACCCCGAGCCGGTAGACGCTCCGGTCGGCCGGATCGCCGCAGAGCGAGTAGTGCCGGACCGCCCCGGACGGCAGCGTCACCTCCAGGTGCGCGCCGGGCTCCCAGGGCGCGAGGTCGGCGCCCGTGGGATCCGCCAGGAGCAGGCCCCGTACGCCGTCCGCCTCCTCGGTGACCGAGCGGACCGTCAGCCGGACCGTCGACATGGCGTCGGACATCGCATCACCTCGAAGCTCGTGTCGGCGGAAGCAACGGCTCCGGCCACACCCGGCACAGCACCCCGTACAGCACGGCGGCGACCAGGAAGGAGGCCGGCAGGCTCAGGTCCACGCCGCCCGTGAGGCCGGTCAACGGCCCGGTGTACAAGGGGTTGTTGACCCAGAGGACGCCCACGAAGGCGCCGACCGCGAAGGCCGCGGCCGCTCGCGGGTTGACCCCGCCGGTGTACCAGTACCGCCCGCCGCCGCCCGTGGTGAACGCCCGCAGCGCCTCGGCGTCGTACCGGCCCCGGTGGAGCACGTACCCGACGGAGAGCACGGCCGCCCAGGGGGCCACGACGGTGAGGAGCAGCGTCACGAACGCCGACATGGCGTCCATGGCGTCGTACACCACCGCCCCGAGGTACAGCACGGCCGCCGCGAGCAGCGCGACCACCGTGGTCACGGCGGCCCGCGAGGAGCGCCAGAACACCGAGTTGGCGGAGAGGCCGGCCGCGTACAGGCACAGTCCGGCCTGCGGCAGGGTGCCCGCGAAGCCGAAGAGCACCACGGCCACCGCGAACCAGCCCGGCACCGCGTCCGTGAGGCCCTGCAGCCACGGCTCGTCGGGCACGGGGAAGAGGGTCGTCACGTACGCGCCGGTGAGCAGCGCCGCGAGACTGCTGAGGAACATGGAGATCCCGCTGGCCCGCACCACCCGGCCGGTGGGGGTGGCGGCCGGCATGTAGCGGGTGTAGTCGCCCTGGAAGGTGGCGTACGACAGAGGCACGGTCGCGGACGCGGTCGCCGCGAGCAGCCAGGTGTGCAGGGTGCTGTCGAGTGCCAGGGGCCCGCCGGCGTACCCCGGGTCGAACTTCGGCGCGAGCACGAGGGCCGTGCCGAGCAGGATCGCCCCGCCGGTGACCGCGGTGATCCGGTACGTGCGGACCAGGGTCTCGTGGCCGCGCACGGCGACCAGCGCGACCGCCGCCGCGGTCACGAACATCGCGACGGTCAGCGCGCCCGGACCCGTCGGCGTGGAGAACAGCCGGTGCCCGGCGACCATGACGGCCGTGCCGCCCGTCCACACCGCGATGGCGAAGAAGCCGAGCGCCGTCACCACCGTGATGATGTTGCCGACGACCCTGCCCCGCACCCCGAAGTGCGCCCCGCTCGACACCGGATCGTTGGTGCCGGTGCGGACGCCGAACCGGGCGAGCGGCGCGAGCAGCGCCGTCCCGACGGCGACGCCCACGGCGATCGCGCTCGCCGACGTCCACCAGCCGAGACCGAAGACGACGGGCAGCGCGCCGAGCACCACCGTGCCGAAGGAGAACTGCGCGGAGGGCCAGATCCAGCCGAAGTCGCCCGGGGTCGAGGTGCGTTCCTCCTCGGGCACCGGCGCGATGCCGTCGTGGTCGACCGCCGCACGGGGCGGCGTCACGCTGGACGCCGCCCCGGTCGGTGTGGTGGTCATGAGGCGCCCCCGGCGAGGTCCTCGGGACGGTCCTGGCCGGGCAGCACGTCGACCACCCGGAGGGCGGCGCAGGCCGCCCCCGAGGTGCGCTCGCCGCTGGTCAGGTCGAAGGTCGTGTGGTGCAGGGGGCAGGTGATCCGCAGCCTGTCCCCGTCGACCCTGCCGTACTTGAGCCGGCCCCCGCGGTGGGGGCAGACGGCGGCCGCGAGGACCTTGCGGCCGCCGACCTCGACCAGGACCAGGTCCTCGGTCACCTGACGGACGACGGGCTCGCCGGAGCCCCGCCGCCCGGCGGGCACGGCCGTCATGCGACCGTCTCCCGCGCCAGCGCGATCGCCGCTTCCTGGGCCTCGCCGACGATGTCGGAGGCCAGCCGGACGCCCGCCCAGATCTTCGCGAAGTCCGGCTCGTCGAGCGCGCGGATCGCCGTACGCATGTGGTTGGAGTGGTACGAGTCGATGTACAGGTGCTCGGTGTAGTAGGCGTCGTGGACGATCCCGAGGCGCCGCGCCGCTCGGGCGAAGCTCTGGAAGGCGTACAGGACGCTGGTCTCGAAGTAGGCGTACGCCCCGAGGAAGTACTGCGGGGACGACGCGCGGCTCGCCAGCCAGTGGAACATGTTGACGTACGCGTAGCACTCCGGGGTCGTCTCGTCGAGGTAGTCGTCGAGCTCCAGGCTCATGTCGAACTCGGTGAGCAGGTCCCGGTAGAGCTGGGAGTGCGCCTTCTCCTCGTTGCCGCAGCCGAGTTCGTCGATGAGGACCCGGAAGACCGCCATCGCCGAGCGGTACGGCAGCCGGGGGACGACCGGCAGCAGCGACTCGGACTCGGTGAGCCCGTCGAGCGCGAACTGCCGGACGATCACCTTGAACTGGTCGAGCGTCGCGTGTTCGGCGAGGAAGGTCGCGCTCTCCGGGAGCGCGGCCTCCTCCTCGGCGAGGAACTCCTTGAGCGCCTGGAGCAGTTCGCCGGCCGAGCCGAACGCGGGGGCGGAGTCCTCGTAGGCCCGCGCCTTCGGCAGGATCCAGCGCTCCTCGATCGACGCCATCGAGCCGTAGTCGCCGAGGTTGGGCACCCGCCGGTAGAGGGAGTGGAGTTCGCGGTGGGCCGTCACGGGCGGGGTCGCGAAGGAGCGCGCGGCCACCGGGACGGGCGAGGCGGGGGTGGTGCTCATGCCGCCTTCGCCTCCTCGTGCGTGGTGGGGGAGCTGATCACACCGCGGGTGTGCAGCTCCTTCTTGACCCAGCGGTACCAGTCGTCCTTGAAGACGCCGTACTTCTCGCAGACCGTGTTGATCTCGGCCTGGCGGTCCGGGGTCGGGTCGACCAGCATCGCGTTGCACAGGGCGGGCTCCAGGTTGGCCAGCGGGCCGATGAAGCCCTGGATGCCGCGGGCGTCGACGAGGAGGTTCTCCCAGCCCTCGAAGACCGGGATGCCGGTGCCGGCCTCGGCCATCCTGCGGGTGAAGGCGGCGTCGCCGCTCGACTCCTTGATGCCGACGATCCCGGGGATCTCCTTGCAGATCCGGATCAGGGTCTCGAACTCGATGCGATTGCCCGACAGCGCCTCCTCGTTGTAGAGGAAGATCGGAATGTCGAGGGCCGCGCGGATCGCCTGGTAGTGCTCGACGATCTGGTCCTGCGTCACGTCCGCGCCGAACGGCGTGGTGACGACGACGGCGTCGGCGCCGATCTCGGCGGCCGTGCGGGCCCGGTCGATCACCGAGGCGGTGTCGGGCAGCTGGATGCCGGCGAGCACGGGGAGGCCGGCCGCGTGCTTGACCGTGTACGTGACGACGTCCTGCCACTGCCGGGCGTCGAGCTTCCAGCCCTCGCCGGAGGTCAGGGCCGGCATGAGGCCGGTGACCTCGGCGCGGATGTGGTCCAGGAGCCGGACGACGCTCTGCTCGTCGACGGTGCCGTGCTCGTCGAGGGGCGTGATCAGGGGGACGACCGTACCGGAGTAGGTGTCAGGCATGAGTGGGGTGCCCTTCGGAAAAGGTCTTCAGAGGGTGTCGGAGTCGACCGTCAGCACCAGCGAGCGCCGGTAGAGGTCCTCCAGGTACGCGGGGAACGAGGGCTCCGCGGTGGCGCCGACCGGCACGACGGGCAGGCCGGTCGTGCGGAGCAGCCGGGGGCTCGCCGTGTGCAGCTCCCCGCCCCGGCCGATGACCTGGGCGAGCAGCAGGCGCTCGTGCGTGGGCAGGCCTTCGAGCGCGGGGGTGGTGAAGGCCTGCCGCAGGTCGTCCTCGTCGTACGGGACGCGGTCGATGGCCAGGTCGGTGTGGAGGACGTCCATGAACGGGTAGTACTCGTCCTGGATCTTCCGCTCGTAGCCCCACACGAGGTCGTCGCAGCGGCCGACCTGCTCCCAGTTCATGACGACCCGGCCGGCGTCCCCGGCGGCCAGCCGGCCGGCGAAGAAGGCCTTCGCGCCGGTCCGGACGGCGTCGTCCGTGCTGTGCATGCCCATGAAGAGCGTGGCGTCGATGAACACCGTGGGGGCGTGGTCAGTCGCGTCGGGGGCGTCAGGCCGCATAGCGCTCGAGCACCTTCCGCATCCGCTCCATCGCGCCGGCGAACACCTCGGGCTCGCGGGCCAGGGCCAGGCGGACGAAGCGCTCGCCCTTCTCCTTGGCGTTCCAGTAGAAGAAGGTGCCCGGCAGGACGTACACCTCCTCGTCGAAGAGGACGGCCTGGAGCTGGGTGGCGGTCAGGTGCTCCGGCTTGATCCGGAACCAGGCGACGCTGGTGCCGACGACCGGCTCCTGGAACTCCAGGATCGTGCCGTCGAGGGCGGCGCGGGCGGCGTCGCCGTTGGTCTTGATGATGTCGCGGACCGAGGCGAAGCCGTCCTCGATGGAGTCCTCGATGTACTGCGTGACCATGTTGAGGACGAACGGCGAGACGTTCAGCAGGACGCTGGTGTGGAGGTTGTAGACCTCCTCCTGGATGTCCCGGCTGGCGGTGATCATGGCGCACTTGGCGTCCTGGATCGGCCAGGTCTTGCCGGTGTCCTCCATGACCATGTAGGTGACGCCGGACTCCTCGAGCAGCTTGTAGATGTCGACGCGGCCGATGCCCTCGTCGCACAGCGCGAAGGAGGCGAAGCAGAAGTCCATCACCAGGACCTTGTCGTGGTCCACGCAGTAGCGGACGACCTCGCGGAAGCCCTCCAGCTTCTCGGCGAGCAGGGTGAAACCGGTCGGGTTGTTCGGGTCGACCAGGTAGATCGCGTCCGCGTGGACGGCCTCGACCAGGCGCTCGTAGATGGAGTCCTTGTCGTGCAGCACGGACTCGTCGACCGGTCCCAGCGGCACCTGCATGTTGCGCAGCAGGTCGACCAGGTTGTCGAAGCAGGGCTCCACCAGCTGCACGGACATCCCGCGCTGCTTGAGGAACATGCCGGCGACCATCGTGGAGACGCTGGCGGAGTAGGAAAGGAGGGTGCGGTCCATCGCCCGGGCGGTGGGCTGCTGGTGCAGGCGGAAGAAGGCGTCGACGAACAGGCGCTCGAAGTGGGCCTGCTGCTTCGACTCGGACTCGTGCCAGAGCTCGGGGAGCCGCGAGACGATCTGCTCCTGCGAGGCGGACTGACGCTGGTGCGTGTGGGCGTCGGCCAGGTTGAACCGGGTCTTCAGCGCCTCGATCTCGTGCTGGGTGAGGTCGACGAAGGTGCTGACGTCTGCCTTGTCGGTCAACGACATGAAGAACTCCCGCTGTCGATACGAAACTCGTCCGGAATTCCGGCGGCGTAAACGACTGTAGGAGCTTCGAGCGGCCTTGCGAATAACGGCCGGGTCACGCAATTAATAATCACCGCGATGTTCTGCGGAAGAAAAAAGGGAACGACGGCCAGGCATTCCTCGAAAAAGGAATGCCTGACCGTCGTTCCCATTATGTGGCCGCCGGCGGCGGCTTATACGGTTATTCCGTGGCGGCCCGCAGCAGGATGTCCTCGTACACCTTCGGGTCGTCGGAGGCGATCACCGGCCAGCCGATGCCGTACGCGCCCTCCCAGCCCACGTCGATGCCGGGGTTGGCGTGGTCGGAGCCGTCGGGCAGGAACAGGTGGGGGCTGCAGTTCACGCGGTCGCTCTTGGACAGCGCGGCCTGGTCGGAGAGGGCCCGGCGGGCCCGCCCGTCGTCCAGCGCTTCGGTGAGGGCGTCGACGTCGACGGCGCCCGTCTCCGCGGCCACGTCCAGGATCACCTTGCGGTGGCTGATGCACCGCGACTCGGCCCAGAAGGCCCGGCGAAGCCCGAGGTCGAGCTGCTCCGAGGCGTTCAGGCTCTGCTCCTTGGCGGCGAGCACCGCCTCCAGGGCGGGCAGCGTCGTCGAGGGGTACAGCCAGTCCTTGGCCTGCCACAGCTGCCAGCCGGCGGCCGGCTCCAGGCTGGCCATCCGGGCGACCTCGCTGTCCGTGCCCGGGCGCGGGCTCGGGGCGTCGTTCAGCAGTTCCAGCGGGAAGGCGCGCAGGTCGAAGGAGACCTGCTCCTCCAGGCCGAGGCGGGCCCGGGTGGCGTGCAGCCGGTGGATGGCGATGTGCGCGAAGGAACACCAGATGTCGGAGAAGACGGTGACGACTCCGCGCGGCGGGGTCAGATCGGCGGTGGTCGGGTCGGACATGGTTCTCCTCGGTTCAGGTGCGGGCGGAGCGGTGCTCAGCCGGCGGTGGACTCGTGGGCGTCCAGCGCGGCCTCGAGGTCGAGGTCGGCGCCGGGCAGCCAGGCGGGCAGGGACGGGATGCGGGCCATCGCGTCGAAGAGCCGGGGCACGGCGCTCTCCTCGACGGTCGGTCCGTGGGCGCTGAGCAGCCGCGCGGGGCGCAGCGCGGCAAGGTCGTGCACGGGCTTCAGGAACTTCGCCTCGTCGACCAGCGCGGTCCACGGGGCAATGGCACGGTTCAGGACCTCGAAGCCGTGGAAGAATTCCTCCTCGGAAAGGTCGGTGAAGTCCTGCTGAATTTCTTCGACGACGGTGCCGAAGCTGTCGGAGCTGTAGAGCGTTCCATCGGAGTGGTCGAACACGGCGAGCGTTCCGGGTGAATCGAAGGTGGGCGGCCGGTGAAAACTCAGCTCACGATCGCCGACTTTCACGCGACTTCCCGGGTTCGCGGTTACTACCCGTTCCTGCGGAATGCTGAACTCTTCGGATATTCGCGTCAGTGATATCGCGTTGGCGAGCACCTTCGCGTTCGGCGCGGCGTCGAGGATCGCGCGGAGCGCGCCGGTGTGGTCGCGGTCGTCGTGGGTGACGACGACCCAGCGCAGATCGGCCGGGTCGATCAGCTTCCAGAGGGAGTCCAGGAAGCCCTCCCGGTCGACGGGCATGCCGGTGTCCACGAGGAGCGGCTGTCCGGACCGTACGAGGAAGGCGTTCACCGGCTGGTCGCCGAGGCCGGGGATGGGCAGGGCCGAGGGGAGGACGTGGATGTCCGGCCCGGCGGAGTAGGTCGTATCCATGGCAAACCTTTCGTGACGCACCGAGCGGGCCGGGGGCCCCCGGGCGGGGACCCGGGGGAGACGCCGGCCTCGGTCAGACGAGCTGGATGGTCAGGGAGCCGGCGATCAGCAGGGCGAGGCCCAGGGCGCGCGGCTTGGTCAGGGACCGCTGCGGGAGCTTGAACAGGCCCTTGTGGTCGATCAGCGCGGAGGTCAGCTGCTGTCCCGTCACGGTGAGGGCGATGGTCACGGCCGCGCCGATGGTCGGGATGAGCAGGAAGGTGCCGGTGACGTACGCGGCGGCGCAGGCGCCACCGAGCCAGCCCCACCAGGGCATCTTCTTCAGCGGGGCGATCTTGGGCTTCGGGGTCTTCCGGGTCGCGTACAGCACGAGCAGGACGACGGCGATGGTGAAGGTCGCGACGGCGAAGCTGATCACGGCGACCGTGATGGGCTGCTTCAGCTGGGCGCGCAGCTGGGCGTTGACCGCGCCCTGCACCGGCAGCACGCCGCCGGCCACGATGCCGAGGACGAGCCAGCCGACGCGGCCGGCGCTCGACATCTTGGGGGCGCCGGGAGGGGCGGCGGCCTTCATGCCCCGGATGATCACGACGATGCCCGCGAGGACGGCGAGGGCGCCGAGGACGATGCCGACGCTCAGGTCCTTCTGCTTCAGGCCGAGGAGGCCGAAGAGGTCGAGGGCGAGCGAGGCGAACATCTGGCCGGTGACGAAGAGTCCGACGGCGGCGAGGGCGCCGAGCCGTGGGAACAGCAGGATGCCGCTGGTGATGTAGAGCGGGCTGGCGAGTCCGCCGAGCAGCTGCCACCACTCCACGTCGGGCAGTTTGCCGAGCGCGCCGAGCGCGCCGGCGGCCACCGCGAGCACGACGAGCAGCGTGGTGGCCACGCCGAGCTGGATGGTGGAGGCACCGTACGGGGTGCCGACGGCCGCGTTGAGCTGGAGGTTCACCGAGGCCTGGACGGCCAGGAGGCAGCCGACCAGCAGGGCCGCGGCGAGGAGCGCGGTGTGCATCTGGATCTCCCTGGGGCGGGATGGCGAGCGGATAAGTGGACACTGAGTCCGTTTAGCATGCCACGCAACATGGCAAACGGACAAGGTGTCCACTTAGCTTCAGGGGAAGTAAGGTCGATCCATGAGCGACGACGAGCAGCGAGGTCGTGGAGCCGCCTCCGTGCACCGGGTCGGCGGACTCCTCGGTGATCTTCAGTCCGCGGACGACCAGCCGGTCGCCCCGCGCAGGCGCGCCGACGCGGAGCGCAATCGCGCCCAGATCCTTTCCGCGGCCGAGCAGCTCTTCGCCGAACAGGACCCGCGGTCGGTCACCATGGGGGAGATCGCCAAGGCCGCGGGCGTCGGCCGCGCCACGCTCTACCGGAGCTTCCCCGACCCGTCCTCGGTCGCCGTGGCGCTGCTCGACGAGCACGAGCGCCGGCTGCAGGGGCAGCTCATCTACGGACCGCCGCCGCTCGGACCCGGCGCACCCGCCGGGGAGCGGCTCGCGGCGTTCTACCTGGCGATGCTCGATCTGCTCGAACGGCATCTGCCGCTGGCGCTCGGGGCGGAGACCGGCCCGGCGCGGTTCCGGACGGGCGCGTACGGATTCTGGCGCGTCCACGTCCGGACCCTGCTGGTCGACCACGGGGTCGAGGACCCGGACCCGCTGATCGACATCGCGCTCAGTCCGCTGTCACCCGAGCTCTTCCAGTTCCAGCGGCACCAGCTCGGCCTCTCGGCCGAGCGCATCGGAGGTTCGCTGGCGGTCTTCGCCCGCCGGCTCCTCGAGTCAGGAGGCGGTCGCTGACCTGCCCTCCGAAGGCGCCTTCGACGGCGCCGGGGCCGCCGGGTGGACGAGCCCCGGCAGGATCAACTCCCAGATGCGGCCGAGCCGTTCCTCGGCCGGATCGTGCAGGGCGCCGCTCTCCGTCGGCCAGGGCCCGTCGGACGGCGCGCTCGGACGGCGCATCTCCAGCTCCACCCCGGTGATCACATAGCCGATCAGCGCCGCCACCGCCGTCGCGTCCACGCCCGGCCGCAGGGCGTTCTCCGCCACCGCGTACCGCGCGAGCCGGCACACCTCGCGCCGCCAGGGGCACTCGTGCCCGGGGCCGGGGCCGGTCGGCTGCAGCTCGCGGGAGAGCCGTTCGCCCGCCCGCGCGACGGGATCGGTCTCGAAGAGCCGGATCAGGGCGTGGGTGGTGATCACTAATTTGTCGATCGCGGTGCCGCCCACGCCCTCCGTGGACAGGCAGGCCGACTCGACCGTGACCCGCGTGACCGCGCGGGCCCGGCAGCGCACCGCGGTCGCCAGCTCCGCCTTGGTCGCGAAGTGGAAGACGAGGGCGCCGGTCGTCAGCCGGGCCTCGCCGGCGATCCTGGCGAGCGACGCCCGCTCGTAGCCCACCCTGTCGAACACCTGCGCGGCCGACGACAGGATCGACTGTCTCGTCCGCTCCGCCCGCTGCTGAATCGCCATGAGCTCCCCCGTGGACTTGCGAGAAGGGCCGGAGGGTTGTGTTCCGGCCCGCGCCTGTGACCGTCTCGAAACTATCCGGCCGGGGGGCGGTGAAACGCGGTGTTCCGTCCGGGCGGCCGGAACTGGGGCTTGACACCCGTCTTCCTCCCAGGTCGCGGGCGCCCGCCCCGCACGGGCCGCCCGCGAACTGACCGGAACCGGAGGTATGACCTGTCAGGTGGATTCGGCCGTTCCGGCGGTCGCGGCGGCCCGCGCCCGGGAGCGGGATACGGCCACGCCCGCGAGGCACAGCGCACCCCCGGCGAGCGTCAGCAGACCCGGCAGCTCACCCAGGAACACCCAGGCGAGGACCACCACGAGGGCGGGCACGGCGTACGTCGTCGCGCCCATCCGGCCCGCGGTCGTACGGGCGAGGGCGTACGCCCAGGTCGTGAACGCGAGAGCGGTCGGGAACACCCCCAGGTAGACCATGTTCAGGGTCGCCGACAGCGGGGCCCGGCCCACCTCCTCGACCAGCTGCCCGGCGAACGGCAGGCAGGCCGCCGCGCCCACCAGACACCCGAAGGCCGTCACCTGGAGCGCGCTGCCGTGCGCGAGCGCCGGCTTCTGGGCCACGACCCCGCCCGCGTACGCCATCGCCGCGAGCAGGCAGAGGGCCACCCCGAGCACGGAGGCGTGGCCGCCCGAGCCGCCGCCGGACATCGACAGGCCGACGGTCACCGCACCCGCGAAGGAGACCGCCATGCCGGCGAGCAGCCGGGGCGGCAGCGACTCCTTGAGGAACCGCGCGCCGAGCAGGGCGATCAGGATCGGGCCGATGTTCACGACCATCGCCGCCGTGCCCGCGTCGACCTCCTGCTCGCCCCAGTTCAGGACCACCATGTACACCCCGAACCAGAGCAGCCCCGAGGTCACGATCCCCGGCCAGGCGGCTCGCGGCGGCAGCCCTTCCCGTCGTGCGAGCAGCACGGCCCCGAGCACCAGCGACCCGGCGAGCAGCCGGCCGAGCGCGAGTGCGCCGGGGGAGTAGGCCGCCCCGGCGCTGCGGATCGAGACGAAGGCGGAGGCCCAGAGGACGACGGTGACACCGGCGGCGCCGAGCGCGAGCCGGGAGGATTGCTTCTGCATCCCCCGACGGTAGGCCGCGAACGGTTCGGCGCTCACCGCAATATCGGGCGGGGCGGTGCGGCCCGCTCAGCGCAGCGCCGCCGCCGGGACGCCGAGGACGTCCCGCAGGGTCGTCTCGCCCTTCGGGGTCACCTTCACCGCCCGCTCCGACCCGATCCGTACGCACCACCCCGCGTCGAGCGCGTGCCGGCACAGTGCGGCGCCCGCGAGTCCCGCGAGGTGCGGGCGGCGCTCGGTCCAGTCGAGGCAGCCGCGGGCGACGGGCCGCCGCCCCTTCCGTACGAGGGCGATGCCCTGCTCGTCGAACCAGGCCAGGCCCCGGTCCGTGAGCGCGAACCCGGTGTCCTGGCGCAGCAGCCCGCGGTCCGTCATGGCGTCGGTGATCGCGATGCCGAGCCGTCCGGCGAGGTGGTCGTAGCAGGTCCGGCCGCGTGCCATCGCCCGCCCGGCGCTCGCGGCCCGCAGCGAGCGCGGCGGCGCGGGCACCTCGGGCTCGGACCGGGCGGCCAGGTCCTCGACGAGGTGCGCGATGCCGGGGTCGGCGAGGCGTACGTACCGGTGCCGGCCCTGCCGTTCCTCCGCGAGCACCCCGCCCGTGACCAGTTTCCCGAGGTGCTCGCTGGCGGTGGACGGCGCCACCCCGGCGTGCCGGGCGAGCTCCCCGGCGGTCCAGGCCCGCCCGTCGAGCAGGGCGAGCAGGAACGCGGCGCGGCTCTCGTCCGCGAAGAGCGCCGCGAGTGCGGCGAGATCACTGGCTGCCATGGGGCAAGCCTGCCGCACTCACGCTTCGGCGGCGGCCGAAACGTGAGGGGTCCGGGGGTGGGCCGGGAGTGCCTCGTACTGGAGGCGCAGGCCGTCGAGCAGTGCCCGCAGGCCCGTCTCGAAGGCGCCCTCGTCGACCTTCTGGCGGTGTTCCGCGAGGAGGTGGGCCTGGCCGAGGTGCGGGTAGTCGGCCGGGTCGTAGGCCGTCTCGTCGTCGACGAAGCCGCGGGCGAAGGAGCCGAGGGCGGAGCCGGTGATGAAGTACCGCATCAGCGCGCCGATGGAGGTGGCCTGGGCGGGGGGCCAGCCCGCGCGGACCATCCCGCCGAAGACCGCGTCGGCGACCTTGAGGCCCGCCGGGCGGCGGCCGGGGCCCTGGGCGAGGACCGGGACGATGTGCGGGTGGTCGGCGAGGGCGGCGCGGTAGGAGACGGCCCAGTCGTGGAGCGCCGTCCGCCAGTCCCGG
Source organism: Streptomyces nymphaeiformis (assembly GCF_014203895.1). Lineage (GTDB taxonomy): Bacteria > Actinomycetota > Actinomycetes > Streptomycetales > Streptomycetaceae > Streptomyces > Streptomyces nymphaeiformis. Next base: position 127,084 of record NZ_JACHJY010000010.1, read on the forward strand.
GCGTCGCCCTCCGTGAACATCGACAGGTCGATCTTCGCGCTCACGGCGTCCGCGACCGCGTCGAGGATCTCGTCCTTGGTGCGGAAGTGGTTGTAGAGCGAGGGCCCGCTCACCCCGAGCTCGGCGGCGAGGCGCCGGGTGGAGAGCGCCGCGAGGCCCTCCGCGTCCACGAGCGCGCCCGCCGTCTCGACGATGCGTTCTCGGCTGAGCAGGGGCTTGCGCGGTCGGGCCATGGCGCACATAGTAGGCCCGCACAACAAAAACTAGCAGTGGTAATTAAATGGTCGAGTGGGGTGGCACCGCATGAATCTGGAACTGAGCGAGGAGCAGGAGGCCGTACGGCGGCTCGCCGAGGACTTCGTCGCGCGCGAGGTCGCCCCGCACGCTGCCGCGTGGGACCGTGCCGAGGAGGTGGACCGGGGCATCGTGAAGAAGCTCGGCGCCGTCGGCTTCCTCGGACTCGCGATCCCCGAGGAGTACGGCGGCTCGGGCGGCGACCACCTCGCGTACTGCCTCGTCACCGAGGAGCTGGGCCGCGGCGACTCCTCCGTGCGCGGCATCGTCTCCGTCTCCCTCGGCCTGGTCGCCAAGACCATCGCCTCCTGGGGCAGCGAGGCGCAGAAGCGCGAGTGGCTGCCCCGGCTCGCGGCCGGCGAGGCGCTCGGCTGCTTCGGCCTCACCGAGCCCGGCACCGGCTCCGACGCCGGGAACCTGGCCACCCGCGCCGTCCGCGACGGAGACGCGTACGTCGTCAACGGCAGCAAGATGTTCATCACCAACGGCACCTGGGCCGACGTCGTCCTGCTCTTCGCCCGGACGAACGACACCCCCGGCCACAAGGGCGTCTCCGCCTTCCTCGTCCCCGCCGACACCCCCGGCCTCACCCGCCGCCCCGTCCACGGCAAGCTCGGCCTGCGCGGCCAGGCCACCGCCGAACTGGTCCTGGAGGACGTCCGCGTCCCCGCGGACGCCCTGCTCGGCCCCGAGGGCAAGGGCTTCGCCGTCGCCATGTCCGCCCTCGCCAAGGGCCGCATGTCGGTCGCCGCCGGCTGCGTCGGCATCGCCCAGGCCGCCCTCGACGCGGCCCTGCGGTACGCGGGGGAGCGCGAGCAGTTCGGGCAGTCCATCGCCTCCTACCAGCTGGTCCAGGAGCTCCTCAGCGACATCGCCGTCGACGTGGACGCCGCCCGGCTGCTGACCTGGCGGGTCGCCGACCTGATCGACCGCGGCCAGGACTTCGCCACCGCCGCCTCCAAGGCCAAGCTGTACGCCTCCGAGGCCGCCGTCCGCGCTGCGAACAACGCCCTCCAGGTCTTCGGCGGCTACGGCTACATCGACGAGTACCCGGTCGGGAAGCTGGTGCGCGACGCCCGCGTCATGACCCTGTACGAGGGCACCAGCCAGATCCAGAAGCTCATCATCGGCCGGGCGCTGACGGGGGTCTCGGCCTTCTGAGTACCCCGCTGAGTACGCGGACGGATGTGGCGCCCGCCACATCCGTCCGATCCTTGGCGGCATGAGCGACACACCGGTCAAGCAGCAGAACACCGCCGCGTACTACATGCAGGCCGTCATCTCCTTCGGGATCGCGATCGCGGCCGTGGGCATCGGCATCTTCCAGCTCGACGCCAGCGCCTGGGTCCGGGCCTTCCTGGCGATCTCGGTCCTCTATCTCACGACCTCGGCCTTCACCCTCGCCAAGGTCGTCCGCGACCGCCAGGAGGCCGGCCAGATCGTCAGCCGGGTCGACCAGGCCCGCCTGGAGAAGCTCCTCGCCGAGCACGACCCCTTCCAGAAGCTCTAAGCGCTTGCTCACCCTCGTTGTATGGTGTTCGTCCTGACGGGGACCGAGAGGGAGTGTGGGATGAGCGCGGCGGAGGAGACGCCCGGGACCGAGGACATGCCCTGGGGCGAGGTCACGCCCGAGGCGGCCCGGCGGCTGCTCGTGGCCGCCGTCGAGGCGTTCGCCGAGCGCGGCTACCACGCCACCACCACCCGGGACATCGCCGGCCGCGCCGGGATGAGCCCCGCCGCGCTCTACATCCACTACAAGACCAAGGAAGAGCTGCTCCACCGGATCAGCCGCATCGGCCACGACCGGGCCCTGGAGATCCTCAAGGCCGCGGCCGACCGCGAGGGCACCGCCGCTGAGCGGCTCGCCGACGCCGTGCGCTCCTTCGTCCGCTGGCACGCCGAGCGCCACACGACCGCGCGCGTCGTCCAGTACGAGCTCGACGCGCTCGGCCCCGAGCACCGCGCCGAGATCGTGCAGCTGCGCCGCGAGTCCGACGCGACCGTGCGCCGGATCCTCGAAGAGGGCGCGGCGGCGGGCGAGTTCGACGTGCTCGACGTGTCCGGCACCGCGGTCGCCGTGCTCTCCCTCTGCATCGACGTCTCGCGCTGGTTCAACACCCAGGGCCGCCGCACCGCCGACGAGGTCGGCGTGCTCTACGCCGGCCTCGTCCTCCGCATGGTCGGCGTTCAGAAGTAGTAGCGCGAGACCGACTCGGCCACGCAGACCGGCTTCTCGGAGCCCTCGCGCTCCACGGTCACCGCGGCAGTCACCTGCACGCCGCCGCCCGCCTCCTCGACCTTCGTCAGGACGGCGGTGGCGCGCAACCGCGAACCGACCGGGACCGGGGCGGGGAAACGCACCTTCTCCGTCCCGTAGTTGAGGCCCATCTTCATGCCCTCCACCCGCAGCACCTGCGGGACGAACAACGGCAGCAGCGACAGCGTCAGATAGCCGTGCGCGATCGTCGAACCGAACGGGCCCGTGGCGGCGCGCTCCGGGTCCACGTGGATCCACTGGTGGTCCCCGGTCGCCTCGGCGAAGAGGTCGATCCGCTTCTGGTCGATCTCCAGCCAGTCGCTGTGCCCCAGCTGCTCGCCCACCCCCGCGCGCAGCTCCTCGGCGGAGGTGAAGATCCTCGGCTCGGCCATGTGTCCTCGTCCCTTCTCGTACGACATACCGGTCGGTATCTAAGCGCTTGCTCAGCATGTGGGGTCGGCGGGCCGCTGTCAACGGCCGCCGCCGGCGCACCAGTAGGGTTCTGCGGGTGCCGCAGATTCCAGAGAAGATCCACGAACTCACCGTCGGCCAGCTCTCCGCCCGCAGCGGGGCCGCCGTCTCCGCCCTGCACTTCTACGAGACGAAGGGGCTCATCACCAGCCGCCGCACCAGCGGGAACCAGCGCCGCTACGGCCGCGACACGCTCCGCCGCGTCGCCTTCGTCCGGGCCGCGCAGCGGGTCGGCATCCCCCTCGCCACCATCCGGGAGGCACTGGCCCAGCTCCCTGAGGAACGCACGCCCACGAACGAGGACTGGGCGCGGCTGTCGGGGGCGTGGCGCACCGAACTCGACGAGCGCATCAAGCAGCTCGGGCGGCTCCGCGACCATCTGACGGACTGCATCGGCTGCGGGTGCCTCTCCCTGGAGACCTGCGTCCTGTCCAACCCCGACGACCGCTTCGGCGAGCAGATGGCGGGCTCCCGCCTCCTCCCGGTCCGCCGCCCGCCGGCGGACTGACCGGCGCCCGCGCGGGCCCCGGCCGCAACGGGCGGCGGGGCGCGGTCCGCGAGCCGGGTTACGCCGCCGGGGCCAGGGGGCGGCGGGCCCGGGTCAGTGCCCCCGTCGTCAGGACCGCCCGGGGGACACCCACCCCGCAGTCGCCGCACGCCGGGCCGAGCCCCGCCCATTCGATCCGCGGCCCCCCGCACACCGGGCACTCCTCGCCCGGCCCCCGCTCAAGCGCGGTGATCAGCCGCCGCAGCACCTCCGGCAGCGGGTCCGAGGGGTGGACCGCCGGGTCCCCGCAGCGGACCACGCCGTTGCCGCCCCAGACGCGCCGGTGCCAGTCGTCGAGCGCGCCGAGCCCGCGCAGCCCCTCGTGCTTCTCGCGCCGCCGCCGCGCGGCGAACCGCTCCTCGTACGCGAGCCACACCGCCCGCGCCTCCTCCAGCTCGTCGAGCGCGGCCACGAGCCGCTGCGGGTCGAGCTCCCGGTCCTCGGGACCGAATCTGTGTCTGCGGCACAGATGGTCCCAGGTCGCGCGGTGCCCGTAGGGCGCGAACCTCTCCAGGCACTTGCGCAGTGAGTACCTGCGCAGTGCCGTGTCGCACCCCGGATCGCGCACCTGTCTCGCGAGACTCCGGAAACCGGCCATCCCTCGCCACCTCCGCCGCTGGTCCTTCCGCGCTATCAGAGGGACGAACGGGAGCCCCGCCGTGTTCCATCGAAATTCCGATGGCAGCCATCACCGGCCGGTGCGGGACGCCGAGACCACCACCTCCGCCAGCTCGGGACGGCAGATGTCGCTGTGCGAGAGGACCACCTCGGCCGCGTCCACGCTCACGCATCCGGCACCCGGAACCCCCGCGCGCAGGGCCTCGGCGATGCTCAGGCCCACCGTCCCCGGCACCGCCTGCACGCCGTCGTGTCCGATCGCGCCCCAGCGCGGGTCATCCGTGCCGAGCAGCGACTCGGAGTCGTTCGCGAGCCGGGACGCCAGCGGGTACACCACCCCGAGCGCCCTGTCGTGCCGCGAGTAGCAGGCGACGACCGGCCCCCGGACCCGGTTCTGGAGATCCCGCAGCGAACCGGGGCGGCCCGGGTCGTGCGGCAGCCGCGCCGCGAACGCGTAGTGCGAGAAGGCGCCCTGGAGGAGCGTCACGGACGCGACCGGCCGGGCCCCCGCGGGCAGCCCCCGCAGCGCGTACGCGACGAGCCGGGCGCCCATGCTGTGCCCCACGAGGTGGACACGGAGCCCGGGGGCGCTCCGGGCGACCTCCCCGAGCAGCGGCCCGAGCCCGTGCTCGCCGACCTGCCCGGCCCGCTTCTTCATCACGTAGTACGTGGCCTGCCGCAGCACCTCCTTGGCGCCCTTCCAGTACTTCTTCAGCCCTTCGCCGAAGAAGGCCTCCTCATGTGAGTCCTCGAGGGCCCCCGTGAACAGGGCGCACACCTGCACCGGGTCCCCCACCAGGAACTCCGGCACCGGCTCCCGTACCGCCACGGACTCGGCGTCCACGTCCGTCAGCTCCCGCACCAGCGCCCCGAACTCCGCGAACGCCGCCTCCTCCGCCGGCGCCGCGTCGAGGAGTTCCGTGAGCCGCCCGATGACCGGCTCCTTCTCCGGGAGGACCGTCACGAGCGCCCGGAAGTCGGGCACCGGTTCGTCCGTGAACATCATCGAGGGCCAGATCACCCCCGCGTACCCCATCTCGGTCCCCGGCGCGAGCAGCCCGGGGAAGGGGGCGAAGAAGTCGGAGCAGAGGCGGGTGGCGCCGGACGGGGAGTTGTTCCATCCGTGCGCGAACAGCACCAGGTCGCCCACCCCCTGGCGCGCCAGCGCGGCCAGCGCGGAGGCCTGGCCCGGCGGCCCGTCGCCGTCCTTGTCGAAGGTGATCTCCCGGTACGGCTCCACACTCATCCCGGTCACGGCCAGACCCGTCCCTCCACGTCGAGGGGGCCGCAGCGCCGAGTGCGCCCCGTGCGCGGGCGGCGGCTCCTCGGCCAGCATGCCCGCGCACGGCCCCGTCCAGACGTGCGACGGCGGGTCAGCGCAGCCGCGCCGCCGAGATCCGGGGGAAGTGGATCAGGAGGTCGTACGCGGTGGAGAGCCGCATCGGCACCGTGTCGCCCGGCCAGGGGAACACCGTCCCGATGTGCCGGACCGGCCGGGCCGCGCCCAGCCAGTCGCGCGCCGCCGGAGTCGTGTGCCGCATGTCCAGCCAGAAGGGGCCGGACGCGACCCGGTCCAGGGTGGCGGCGCTGCTGTCGGGTCCGAGCGGGGCGACGGTGAAGGTCCGGATCGGCTCGCCGGGGGCTCCGGTGTCGTGCGCGTTGAAGGAGCCCCGGCCGAAGGAGGCGCCGACGCTCAGGTAGTCCCTGCCGAGGAGGTCCCGCAGGAAGGCGCCCTGGAGCCGCGGGTACTGGTCGGGCTTCGGCGTCTCGTAGCCGACGTGCCCGTTGTGCGCGGAGAGCACCATCCGGTCGCCGGTCCGCCGCTGCCACCACACGGTGTTCTCGGCCATGGTCCGGTCGCGGTAGAGCATCGCCGCGGCGACGCCCTCGGGAGTCGTCAGGTCATGGGCGTACTCGGTGCCGACCTGGGCGATCGCGCGCGCGTGCTGCACCGCCCACGCCTGCGCCTCCCGCGCCCCGGGGCCCTCGCCGGGGCCCCGCCGTTCCAGGAGGGCGAGGGCGCGGTTCACCTCGTCGGCCATCCGCCGCCGCTCGGCGCGCGGCTTCTCCATGTAGCCCTTCATCCAGGCCTCCACCTCGCCGGTGGGCCGGGAGTCGCGGTACAGCTCCCGGAAGCGGGGCAGGAGGTCCGGGTGGACGCGGGCGACGTACGAGGTGACGGTGTCGAAGAGGTTCGGTCCCGCGTACCCGAGGTCGTTCCCCATGAAGTGCACCGGGCGATCGGGGTGAAGCCGGTTGTACTCCCGCATCCATCGGAACAGGTCGAGGTACTCCTCGGTGTTCCAGAGGCGGTACGACTCCTGGAACTCGTCCCGCATGATCGCCTTGATGTCGCCGCGGCCGGTGCGGACCCAGTCGTCGACGAGGAGCCCGGTGGACCAGGGGGCCTCCAGGGCGAAGGTGGTGAAGCCCCGGGACTCCACGAGGTGTTCGAAGATCCGGTGCTTGGCGGTGAAGAACTCGGCCGAGCTGTGGGTGGCCTCGCCGAGGCCGACGATCTTGGCCGAGCCGATCATCCGGTCGAGCGGACGCAGATCGGTCAGGGGCCGGGCGGAGCGGGCGAGTTCCCGCGCGGGGTCGGGGCCGGCCGGGACCCCGGCGGCACGGGCCGCGGGCGCGAGGGCGCCCAGGCAGGCGGCGAGGAGGAGCCCGACGAGGGGCAGCCGGGACGGACGGCGTCGTAACGAGAGGTTCATGGGCCCAGCCTGGTCGGCGGGACGTCCCGGGGGACATCCCGCCGGCACCCGTACGGGCCGGGGGCCAACCCCACCCTCACCGGTACAGCAGGTACTCCTCCCGCACCGCCCGGAACGCCGCCAGGTCCGTCTCCCACGCCCCGACGACCTCGTCCACGCCCGCGCCCGCGTCGATCAGGGTCCGTACCCGGGTCGAGCCGGTCAGCTTGTCGATCCAGTTGTCCGCCCGCCAGGCGAAGCCGGACCAGGAGCTCCTGGCGGTGACCAGGAGCCCGATGCCCGTCCGTACCGGGTCGAAGGACTCCCGGTCGTCGACGTGCAGCTGCACCCCGCCGACGGTCTTCCCCTGGAACTTGGAGAAGGTCGGGGCGAAGTACGCCTCGCGGAAGCGGACCCCGGGCAGTCCGAGGGCGTTCGCGGCCTCGGCCCACCTCCGGTCGATCCCCTCGGCGCCGAGGAGTTCGAACGGCCGGGTGGTGCCGCGTCCCTCGGAGAGGTTCGTGCCCTCGAAGAGGCACGTGCCCGCGTAGACGAGCGCGGTGTCCGGCGTCGGCATGTTCGGGCTGGGCGGCACCCACGGCAGCCCGGTGGCGTCGAAGAACTCCGTCCGCCGCCACCCCGTCATCCGTACGGTCTCCAGGGCGACGGGCTCGGTCAGGAACGCGCCGTTGAACAGCCCGGCCAGCTCGGCCACCGTCATGCCGTGCGCCTGCGCGATCGGCTCCCGGCCGACGAAGGTGGCGAACGCCCGGTCCAGGACGGGGCCGAGCGCCGCCCGCCCGGTCACCGGGTTCGGCCGGTCGAGGACCACGAACCGCTTCCCGGCGAGGGCGGCGGCCGCCATGCAGTCGTACAGCGTCCAGATGTACGTGTAGAAGCGCGCGCCGACGTCCTGGATGTCGAAGACGACCGTGTCCACGCCGGAGGCGGTGAAGACGTCCGCCAGCGGCTGCCCGCTCTTCAGGTACGTGTCGTAGACGGGCAGTCCGGTCGCCGGATCGTCGTACCGCCCCTCGGAGCCGCCCGCCTGGGCGGTGCCCCGGAAGCCGTGCTCGGGGCCGAAGACGGCGACCAGGTCCACCCGGTCGTCCGCGTGCATCACGTCCACGAGGTGGCGGGCGTCCGGGGTGACGCCGGTGGGGTTGGTGACGACGCCGACGCGGTCGCCCGCGAGGAGCGCGTACCCGTCGGCCGCGAGCCGCTCGAAGCCGGTCCGCACCCGGCCGTGACCGGGTGCGGCGGAGGCGGGGGCCGTGGACGCGGCCGCGACCGCCCCGAGGGCGCCTCCGGCGGCCAGCAGACTCCGTCGCGACAGGCTCATGCGGGACCTCCTCGGTGTGACGGGAGTGACATGGGCACGCACGCTAGCGCTCCTGACCGCCCCGGGGAACGAGGCGTGCGGAACGGGTCTTCCGCCCCTCCATACCGACCGGTTAGTCTGTCCCGGTCCCGACAGCGGGTCGTCACAGCCGAGAGGTGGGTCCATGACCGCGGACAGGAACGAACCCCGGAGCGCCGGCGCCGACGGGCTCCAGGGCGCCGGAGTCGTCGTCACCGGAGCGGGCGGCGGCATCGGCGCCGCCCTCGCCCGCCGCTTCGCCGCCGAGGGCGCCCGCGTCGTCGTCAACGACCTCGACCCCGAGCGGACCAAGGCCGTCGCCGAGGAGATCGGCGCCCTCGCCGTCCCGGGCGACGCCTCCGCCGTCGTCGACGAGGCCCGCGAGGCCCTCGGCGGCACCGTCGACGTATGGTGCGCCAACGCCGGACTCTCCTCGCCCGGCGACGCCTTCGCCGACGAGGACGTCTGGGCCGCCGCCTGGGACGTCAACGTCATGGCCCACGTCCGCGCCGCCCGCGCCCTCCTCCCGGAGTGGCTGGAGCGCGGCAGCGGCCGCTTCGTCTCCACCGTCTCCGCCGCCGGACTGCTCACCATGATCGGCGCGGCGCCGTACAGCGTCTCCAAGCACGGCGCGTACGCCTTCGCCGAATGGCTCTCCCTCACCTACCGCCACCGCGGCCTCAAGGTCCACGCCATCTGCCCCCAGGGCGTCCGTACGGACATGCTCACCGCCGCCGGATCCGCCGGCGAGCTCGTCCTCGCCCCCACCGCCATCGAGCCCGAGGACGTCGCCGACGCCCTCCTCGACGCCATCGCCGCCGACCGCTTCCTCGTCCTGCCCCACCCCGAGGTCGCCGGCTACTACCGCAACCGCGCCACCGACCCCGAGCGCTGGCTCGGCACCATGAACCACGTCCAGCGGACCTGGGAGACGGGCGCCGGTCGGCCGTAGCGCCGGCGGATGGGAAGATCTAGCGGCGGGATCGCGTTCCCGTGACCGAAAACGATCATCGAGGAAGGCGGCGGAGCATGGCCAGGACGACGGAAGGGAGCGGCGTCCCCGTCCCCCAGAGGCTCCTCGCCGCCGCCACCCGGCTCTTCGCCGAGCGGGGCTACGACCGGACCTCCGTCCAGGAGATCGTCGAGGCCGCCGGGGTCACCAAGGGCGCGCTCTACCACTACTTCGGCTCCAAGGAGGACCTCCTCCAGGAGGTCTACTCCCGGGTGCTGCGGCTCCAGCAGGAGCGGCTCGACGCGTTCGCGGACGCCGACGCGCCCGTCGAGGACCGGCTGCGCGACGCCGCCGCCGACGTCGTCGTCACCACCATCGAGAACCTCGACGACGCCTCCATCTTCTTCCGCTCCATGCACCACCTGAGCCCCGAGAAGCACAAGCAGGTGCGGTCCGAGCGGCGCCGCTACCACGAGCGCTTCCGCGCCCTGATCGAGGAGGGCCAGCGGGCGGGCGTCTTCTCCTCCGCCACGCCCGCCGACCTCGTCGTGGACTACCACTTCGGCTCCGTGCACCACCTGTCCACCTGGTACCGCCCGGACGGCCCGCTGACCCCGCAGCAGGTCGCCGACCACCTCGCCGACCTCCTGCTGCGGGCCCTGCGCCCGTAGGGCCCGTCCGGCGGCTACAGGTACTGCTTCAGCTCCCGGCGCGCCAGCGACCGCTGGTGCACCTCGTCCGGGCCGTCCGCCAGCTTCAGCGTCCGCGCCGCCGCCCACAGTTCGGCCAGCGGGAAGTCCTGCGAGACGCCGCCCGCCCCGTGCGCCTGCACGGCCTTGTCGATGATGTCGACGACCGCGCGCGGGGTCGCGATCTTGATGGCCTGGATCTCGGTGTGCGCGCCCCGGTTGCCGACGGTGTCCATGAGCCAGGCCGTCTTCAGGACGAGGAGCCGCAGCTGCTCGATGGTCACCCGGGCGTCGGCGATCCAGTTCTGCACGACGCCCTGCTGGGCGAGCGGCTTGCCGAAGGCGGTACGGGAGACGGCGCGCCGGCACATCAGCTCGACCGCCCGCTCCGCCATGCCGATGAGCCGCATGCAGTGGTGGATGCGGCCGGGGCCGAGCCGGGCCTGCGCGATGGCGAAGCCGCCGCCCTCCTCGCCGACGACGTTCGCGGCCGGGACCCGGACCCCATCGAAGACCACCTCGGCGTGGCCGCCGTGGGAGTGGTCCTCGTACCCGTACACCTGCATCGCCCGCCGGACCTCGACGCCCGGGGTGTCGCGCGGCACGAGGATCATCGACTGCTGGCGGCGCGGGTCGGGCCCGTCGGGGTCGGTCTTGCCCATGACGATGAAGATCCGGCAGTCGGGGTTCATCGCCCCGGAGATGTACCACTTGCGGCCGTCGACGACGTACGAGTCCCCGTCCCGCCGGATCCGGGTCTCGATGTTCGTCGCGTCGGAGGAGGCGACCTCGGGCTCGGTCATCGCGAAGGCCGAGCGGATCTCGCCGGCGAGCAGCGGCTCCAGCCACTGCTTCTTCTGCGCCTCGTCGCCGAACTGGGCGAGCAGCTCCATGTTCCCGGTGTCCGGGGCGGCGCAGTTGAGGGCGGTGGGGGCGAGGTGCGGGCTGCGGCCGGTGATCTCGGCGAGCGGCGCGTACTGGAGGTTGGTCAGCCCGGCGCCGTACTCCGCGTCCGGAAGGAAGAGGTTCCAGAGGCCCTGCCGCTTGGCCTCGGCCTTCAGCTCCTCCACGACCGCCGGGGTGTCCCAGGGGGAGGCGAGCCGGGCGCGCTGCTCCTCGGCGACGGCCTCGGCCGGGTAGACGTGCTCGTCCATGAAGGCGAGGAGCTTCGCGCGCAGGTCCTCGGTGCGCGCGTCGTAGGAGAAGTCCATGGCGGTTCAGCCCTCCTGAAGGGTGGTCAGGCCGTGCTCGATGAAGACGGGGACGAGCTCGCCGATCCGGTCGAAGCCGGCCCCGACGGTCTGCCCGAGGGTCCACCGGTAGTGGATGCCCTCCAGGATCACCGCGAGCTTGAACCACGCGAAGGCCGTGTACCAGGCGAGTCCCGAGGTGTCGCGGCCGGAGCGGGCCGCGTAGCGCTCGACCAGCTCGGCGGTGCTCGGATGCCCGGGGGCGGTGGCGGTCGTGGAGATGGGGGAGTCCGGCAGGTCGAGCGGCGTGCTGTACATGACGAGGAGGCCGAGGTCGGTGAGCGGGTCGCCGAGGGTCGACATCTCCCAGTCGAGGACGGCCCGGATCCGGCCGTCCTCGCCGGCGAGGACGTTGTCGAGCCGGTAGTCGCCGTGGATCACGGTGGGCGGGGGAGAGGCGGGCAGCGCACGCCCGAGGGCCGCGTGCAGCTCCTCGATGCCCGGCAGCTCGCGGCCGCGCGAGGCGTCGAGCTGCTTCCCCCAGCGGCGCAGCTGCCGGTCGAGGAAGCCCTCGGGGCGCCCGAAGTCGCCGAGCCCCACCGCCTCCGGGTCGACGGCGTGCAGGTCGACGAGGGTGTCGACCAGGCCGAGGACGGTGGCGCGGGTGCGCTCGGGGCCCAGCGGGGCGAGCTCACGGGCCGAGCGGTACGGCGTCCCGTCGACGAAGTCCATCACGTAGAACGGCGCGCCGAGCACCGACTCGTCCTCGCAGAACAGGACCGTCCCGGGGACGGGCACGTCCGTCGCGTGCAGGGCGCTGATGACGCGGTGCTCGCGCCGCATGTCGTGCGCGGTGGCGAGGACGTGGCCGAGCGGGGGCCGGCGGACCACCCACCGGCCGGTGCCGTCGCTCACGACGTACGTCAGGTTCGACCGGCCGCCCTCGATCAGCCGGGCGTCGAGGGGACCGGAGAGCAGCCCGGGCCGCTCACGGTCGAGGTACCGGCGCAGCTGCTCGGGGTCGAGTCCTGGGGGCGGGGCGGAACTCACGTGGGGGTACCTCCGGATCGTCTTCGGCGACGACCATTGTGACCGACCAGTCGGTATGTAGTCCAGAGCCCGCGCCCCTGTGGGCGGTGCCCCCGGCCCGCGTGGGGCACGGAAGCGCCGCCCGCGACGGGACTACGCGTGGCAGGCCACCGGGACCCCGCCGTTCATCGTCGCCATGTCCGAGAACACCGTCACGGGATCCAGCGGCGACCCCTCCGGCAGGCCCTCCAGTTCCGCGTACGCCCGGTGCAGGTTCGCCACGAGCCGCTCGCTCTCCCGCCACGCGGCGAACTCGCCGAGCTCCGCGCGCTGCGCCGTCTCCAGCGGGCTCGCCCCCTTCGCGTACCCCTCGACGGCGAGTTCCCGCACCCACAGCAGGTACCGCTCCGTGGTGTCGTACACCGAGGGATCGGTCACCCGCCCGTGCCCGGGCACGACCGTCGGCGCGTCGAGGGACCGCAGCAGGTCGAGCGCGCGCAGCGACCCGGCGAGGGAGCCCATCGGCAGGAACGGCGTCCCGCCGTGGAAGACGAGGTCGCCGGTGAACACGACCCCCTGCTCGGGGAGGTGGACGATCGAGTCGCCGGTCGTGTGCGCGGCGCCCGGGTGGAGCAGCCGCACCTCGATCGCGCCGACGTACAGCGTGAGCCGCTCGCTGTACGTCACGGACGGCGGCAGGATGTCGACCCGGCCGAAGTCGGTCTGCGGCCACAGCAGATGGAGCTGGTGCCCGGCCGCGAGCTGCTCGGACCGGCAGTTCTCGTGGCCCACGATCCGCGCCTCGGGGCGGAACACCCCGTTGCCGTAGGTGTGGTCGCCGTGGTGGTGGGTGGAGACGATGGTGCGCGGCAGCGGCAGCCCCTCGGCGAGCACCGCGTCGCGCAGCAGCAGCGCGCGCCGCTCGGTGGCGGCGGTGTCGACGAGCAGCGTCTCGTCGACGTCGCCGATGAACCCGGCGTTGTTCAGGCACCAGCCGCCGTCGGGCTGGACGAAGGCGTGCACGTGAGGCGCGAGCGTGACGACATAGGGATCGGTGGCAGACAAGGGATTCCCCCGGATGAGAGCCCGACTGGACAGGGGAAGAGTGCCAGTCGGCCCCGGGCCCAGGGAAGTCGGAACGGACCCCTCCGGGAACGGCGGAAACGGCCGGGACGCGCAGGCCGGAGCCGACTACCCCTCGTCCCACCCCTGCGCCGCCGCGAACTCCTCCCCGTACTCCGCCGACCACCGCCCCAGCGCCTCGATCGGCCCGAGCAGCGAACGCCCGAGCGCGGTCAGCCCGTACTCGACCCGGGGCGGCGCCTCCTCGTACGCCCGGCGTTCCACCAGCGCGTACCCCTCGAGACGTCGCAGGGTCTCCGTCAGGACCTTCGCGCTGATCCCGCCGATCGCCGTCCGCAGCTCGCCGGGCCGGCGCGGCCCGTCCGCGAGCGCGTAGAGGACGACGCCGTTCCAGGTGTTGGCCAGCAGGTCGAAGCCGAGCCGCGCCCGGCAGTCCGCGAGGACCCGGTCGGGAGCCCTGTCGGGAACCAATTGGTAAGTCGCCCCCCGCCTACGGTCGTTGATGACAGCACGCACAACGGTACGTGAGGGAGGACGCCCCATGCGGGTGGGAATACTGGGTACGGGCGCGATGGCGCGGGCGCTCGGCGGAGGATGGGTCCGGGCGGGCCACGAGGTGCTCGTCGGCGGCCGCGACCCGGAACGGACCGCCGCGCTCGCGGCGAGCACGGGGGCCCGCCCGGGCACCCTCGCCGAGGCCGCCCGCTTCGGCGACGCGACCCTGCCGGCCCTGCCGTACGACGCCGTCCTGCCGGCCCTCGGCTCGGTGGGGCCCGTCGACTCGTTCGGCGGGCGGATCCTGATCGACTGCACCAACGCGGTCGGCCCCGGCCCCGTCCTCACCACCGGCGAGGGCCCCGGCGCCGCCCGCACCCTCGCGGCCGCGACGGGCGCCCGGGTCGTGAAGGCCTTCAACCACGTGACGCCGGCGGTGTGGAGCCGCACCCCGCCCGTCTTCGCCGACGGCCCGGTCGCCGTCCCCCTCTGCGGGGACGACGAGGAGGCCCTCGCCCTCGTCTCGACGCTCGCCGCCGACCTGGGCTGCGCCCCCTTCGTCGCCGGCCCGCTGGCCCACGCGGACCTCCTGGAGGCGACCACCGCCTTCCTCATCGGCCTGTGGACCTCGGGCCGTGACCCGCGCGCCATGCTCCCGCCGCCGGCGGCGCTCGGCGGCTGACGCGCCCCGGCTTGCGGGCCGGCCCGGACACCCGGAGGGTCGAGGTATGAAGGCGATCAGCTACAACCGGTACGGCGGCCCCGAGGTCCTGGAGTACGGCGAGCTGCCCGACCCCAAGGTCGGCCCCGACGAGGTCCTGGTCAGGGTGCGGGCGGCCGCCGTCAACCCCGTCGACTGGAAGGCGCAGGCCGGCTATCTCGACGGCATGCTCGACGTCGTGTTCCCCGTCGTGCCCGGCTGGGACGTCTCCGGCGTCGTCGTCCGGACCGGCGTCTCCGTCCCCGAGTACGACGCCGGGGACGAGGTCATGGGGTACGTCCGCGAGGACGTCCTCGCGCACGGCACCTTCGCCGAGTACGTCTCCGCGCCCGTCCGCACCCTCGCCCGCAAGCCCCGCAGCCTCGGATTCGAGGAGGCCGCGGCCCTCCCGCTCGCCGGCCTCACCGCGTACCAGGTGCTCCAGGCACAGGCCCTCGCGGTGCGCCCCGGGGACACCGTCCTCGTGCACGCGGCGGCCGGCGGGGTCGGCTCGATGGCCGTGCAGATCGCCCGGCACCTCGGCTGCCGGGTCCTCGGCGCGGCCAGGGACGCGGGCCTGGAGCGGGTCGCGGAGCTCGGCGCCGAACCCGTCCGCTACGACGAGGGGACGTTCGCCGAGCAGGTCCGCGCCCTCGCCCCGCAGGGCGTGGACGCCGTCCTCGACACCATCGGGGGCCCGTTCCTCGAACTCTCCGCCCGGCTCCTCGCCCCGGGGGGCCGCCTGGCGTCCATCGCCGACGGGGAGGTCCTCGCCCTCGGCGGCCGCTACTTCTGGGTCCGCCCCGACGCCGCCGACCTCGCGGCCCTCGCCGACCTGGCCGACGCGGGCGTCCTCACCGTACGGGTGGCCAGGACGTTCCCGCTGGAGCGGGCGGCCGACGCCCAGCGCGCCAACGCGGCGGGCGGGCTGAACGGCAAGGTCGTCGTGACCGTGCCCTGAGGGGTCACCAGATCACCGCCGCGCCGAAGACCGCGAGCGCGATCGTGCACACCACCGCGAGCAGCGCGCCCCGGTGGGAGAGCGGGAGCGGCCGGGCCGGCCCGAGGGAACGGATCCGGCGGTGGGCCACGGCCAGGAAGGCGATCCACACCAGGGAGGAGAGCGCCCACCCGGTCACCTCCTTGGCCGTGACCTCGTCGCTGACCGTCGCCTTCATCGCGAGCACCGCGACGACCGTGCACGACAGGGTCGTACGCCGCCACGCGAGCCGGGTCCGCTCCGGCTGGAGCCCCGGATCCCGTGCCTCGTCGGCCGGGCTCACTTCCCGGCCCAGCCGAAGACGACGAGCACCACCATGGCGAGCGCCACGACGGCCACCGCGAGGCTGAGCACCGCAGGGAAGCGGGACACCGGCAGGTCCTCGTTGCGCCGCATCGCCCGCTCGCAGCGCACCCAGTGGTTCACCGCCCGCAGGGCGCACAGCACACCGGCGACGAGCAGCGCGAGCGCGAGCCCGACGCGGACGCCCCAGCGCAGGTCCGGCAGGAACTGGTCGACGGCGAAACCGCCGCCGATCAGGGCGAGCGCGGTCCGGAGCCAGGCGAGGAAGGTCCGCTCGTTGGCGAGGGAGAAGCGGTAGTCGGGGGTGTCGCCCTCGTCCCGGATCCGCTGCGGCGCGAACCACAGCCGCAGACTCTGCACGAAATCGCTCACCCGTGCACCCTAACGGCCGGAAGATCGCCCCGCCCGACGCCGGAAGTCAGCCCGCCGTGTGGCCCTCCGCCCGCAGCAGCTCGTACGCCGCGAGCCCGTCCGGTACCCACTCCCAGGCGTCCGCCGTCCCCGGCAGCCGCCGTTCCAGTTCCTCGTCCGTGAGGAAGCCGTGCCAGGCGACCTCCTCCACCTGGGGGCTGACCGGCAGTTCGCAGCGGACCTCGTAGACCGCCGACCACCACTTCCCGGCCACGCCACCGGAGTCGTACAGGAAGCGCGTCACCGGCTCGGGGCGGGGCAGCCCGGAGACCCCGAGCTCCTCCTCGGCCTCCCGCAGGGCCGCCTCGTCGTAGGACTCGCCCGCGCCGACGACGCCGCCGACGAACATGTCGTACATCGAGGGGAAGACCAGCTTCGTCGGCGTCCTGCGGTGGACGAAGACCCGGCCCTCGGCGTTCCGGACCCGGATGAAGACGCAGCGGTGGATCAGGCCCCGCGCGTACACCTCACCGCGTGGGGCCCGCCCGACCACCCGGTCGTTCTCGTCGACGACGTCGAGGATCTCTTCGGAGGCGCTCATGCACCCATGAAATCACTGGCCCATGACGTACTTGACCGTCGGACCGGTCGTCCAGCCGCCGTCCACGGCGAGCTCCGCGCCCGTCACGTAGGAGGCGGCGTCCGAGAGCAGGAAGACGACCGCGCCCGCGATCTCGTCGGCCTCGCCGACCCGGCCCATCGGCGTGTTCGGGTACTTGCCCTCGCCGCGCTCGATGCCGACGGAGGCCGTCATCGGGGTGTAGGTCATGCCGGGGTGGACGGAGTTGACGCGGATCTTCGCCGTGCCGAGCTCCACCGCGCCGATCTTCGTCAGGCCGCGCACGCCCCACTTGGAGGCGCCGTACCCGGCGGTCAGGGCCAGGCCCATCAGGCCGGCGGCCGAGGAGATGTTGACGATCGAGCCGCCGCCGGCCTCCTTCATCGCCGGGATCGCGGCCTTCATGCCGATGAAGACGCCGGTCAGGTTGATGTCGAGGACCTTGCGGAAGTGCTCGACGGACTCGGTCTCCAGGAACGCGCCGGTGGAGATGCCGGCGTTGTTCACCAGACCGTGCAGCCCGCCGAACTCCGCCACCGCGAAGGCGACGGCCGCCGCCCACTCCTCCTCGGAGGTCACGTCGTGGTGCAGGAACCGGGCCCGCTCGCCGAGCGCCTCGGCGGTGGCCTTGCCGTCCTCGTCGAGGACGTCGGTGATCACGACGTTCGCGCCGGCGGCGACGGCCAGCTCGGCGGCCTCGGCGCCCAGGCCGCGGGCGCCGCCGGTGATGAGCACGGTCTTGCCGGTGAGGTCGTTCATGTGAGGTCCCTTTCAGCGGGGTTCAGACGCTCCGGGGCTGTGCGGCCCGGAGAAGCGCGGTGGTGGTCTCGACGAGGTCGGCGAGGAAGAGCGGCTCGCCGGTGAGGGGCTCGGTGCCGTCGAGGTACTGCCGGGCCCGGTCCGCCATCGCCGCGCCCACCACGGTCAGCGCCAGGTCGAGGCGCTCCAGGAGCAGCGGCTCGGGGAGCCCGCCGGCGGCCAGGCGGTCGGCGATCCGCTCGATCAGGCTCCAGTAGGAGGTGCCGGCGAGCGTGGGGTGCGGGGTGCGGGTGCGGACGCCGCTCTCGTGGCTGAGCTGCGCGGAGATCCGCAGGCAGCGGCGGCCCCGGTCGGTGCCCAGCTCGGTGGCCTCGGCGGTGACGAGCGCGGCGACCAGCTGCCGGAGGTCGTCGCCCGCGCCGGCCAGAAGAGGAGCGAGCACCTGTTCCGTACGGGTCTGGCGGCCGGCCATGACCGCGTCGAGCAGTCCGGCGCGCGAACCGAAGTGGTACTGCACGGCGGAGGGGTTGGCCTGTCCGGCCAGCGCCACGATGTCCCGCAGCTGTGCGCCGTCGACACCCTGTGCGGCGAAGAGCTCCTCCGCCGCGCGGATCAGTTTCTCCCGGGTCTCGGGCCCTGACGTCCTTGCCATACCCACATATTAATGCTCGACATTAGAAAACGGAAAGGTCGAGGAAGGGCTCGGACGGTTGACTCGATACATTCGTGTATCCAAGATGCGGTCCATGTCCTACGACGCTGATGTGATCGTGATCGGGGCGGGCCTCGCCGGCCTCGTCGCCACCGCCGAGCTGGTCGACGCCGGCCGCTCCGTGATCCTCCTCGACCAGGAGCCGGAGCAGTCCCTCGGCGGTCAGGCCCACTGGTCCTTCGGCGGCCTGTTCCTCGTCGACTCGCCCGAACAGCGCAGGATGCGCGTCAAGGACAGCCACGCCCTGGCCCTCCAGGACTGGTACGGCACCGCCGGCTTCGACCGCGACGAGGACCACTGGCCGAGGAAGTGGGCCGAGGCGTACGTCGACTTCGCCGCCGGCGAGAAGCGCGCCTGGCTCCACGCGCGCGGGGTGCGCTTCTTCCCCGTCGTCGGCTGGGCCGAGCGCGGCGGCTACGACGCGAACGGCCACGGCAACTCCGTACCCCGCTTCCACATCACCTGGGGCACCGGACCCGGCCTCGTCGCCCCCTTCGAGCGCAGGGTCCGCGAAGGAGCCGCCCGCGGCCTCGTCGACCTCCGCTTCCGCCACCGCGTCACTGGCCTCGGCCGCACGGCAGGAACCGTCGACACCGTCTCCGGCGAGATCCTGGAACCCTCCGCCGCCGCCCGCGGCACCGCCAGCGGCCGCGAGGTCACCGGCACCTTCGAGCTGCGCGCCCAGGCCGTGATCGTCACCTCCGGCGGCATCGGCGGCAACCACGACCTGGTCCGCGCGCAGTGGCCCGCCCGCCTCGGCACCCCGCCCGCCAAGCTGCTCTCCGGCGTCCCCGCCCACGTCGACGGACTGATGCTCGGCGTCGCCGAGAAGGCCGGCGCCCACCACATCAACCGCGACCGGATGTGGCACTACACCGAGGGCATCGAGAACTGGAACCCCATCTGGGCCCGGCACGGCATCCGCATCCTGCCCGGACCGTCCTCCCTCTGGCTCGACGCCACCGGCAAGCGGCTGCCCGTCCCGCTCTTCCCCGGCTTCGACACCCTCGGCACCCTCGAACACATCATGCGGACCGGCCACGACCACACCTGGTTCGTCCTCGACAAGCGCATCATCGGCAAGGAGTTCGCGCTCTCCGGCTCCGAGCAGAACCCCGACCTCACCGGCAAGTCCGTCCGCGACGTCCTCGGCCGCGCCCGCGCCGACGTACCGGCACCCGTCCGGGCGTTCATGGACCACGGCGTCGACTTCGTCGTCGAGAACGACCTCTCCGCCCTCGTCCGCGGCATGAACGCCCTCACCGACGAGCCGCTCATCGACGAGGCCGCCCTGCGCCGCGAGATCACCGCCCGCGACCGCGAGATCGCCAACCCCTTCACCAAGGACCTCCAGGTCACGGCGATCCGGGGAGCCCGCAAGTACCTGGGCGACAAGCTGATCCGTACGGCGGCGCCGCACCGCCTCCTCGACCCGAAGGCGGGCCCGCTGATCGCCGTACGCCTCAACATCCTCACCCGCAAGTCCCTCGGCGGCCTGGAGACCGACCTCGACTCCCGCGTCCTCACGGAGGGCGGCGAGCCCCTGGACGGCGTGTACGCGGCGGGCGAGGCGGCGGGCTTCGGCGGCGGCGGGGTCCACGGCTACCGCTCCCTCGAAGGCACCTTCCTCGGCGGCTGCATCTTCTCGGGCCGCGCGGCGGGCCGGGCGGCGGCGAAGGCGGTGGGCTGAGCCGCAGCCTCCCTGTGGTGCGGGTCACACACCAGGCCCTTCGTGTCGTGGGCCGCCCCCCTGCCCAGGATGAGGCCATGGACATAGGCATCGCCCTGCCGCAGTACGGCACCCACGCCCGCGCCGACCTCATCGCCGCCTTCGCGCGGGACGCCGAGGAGGCCGGGTTCGACTCGCTCTGGGTCGGCGACCGCGCCCTCACCCCGGTCGACCCCGGCGACCTCTATCCGGGACACACGCCCGAGAACCCGTACCCCCACCAGTACAAGACCTTCCTCGACCCGCTCACCGTCCTCACAGTCGCCGCCACGGCGACCGGCCGCGCCCGGCTCGGCACGAGCACCCTCAACGGCCCCTGGTACCCGCCGGTCCTCCTCGCGCGCTCGCTGACCTCGCTCGACCAGGTGAGCGGCGGCCGCCTCGACGCCGGACTCGGGATCGGCTGGCTCCGCGACGAGTACACCGCCGTCGGCGCCGACTTCCGCCGCCGCGGCGCCCTCCTCGACGAACTCCTCGACGTCCTCCACGGCATCTGGACCGAGGAGCGGTTCGGCCACGAGGGCCCGCACTGGACCATCCCCGCCTCGTACGTCGGTCTGCGCCCCGTCCAGCCGGGCGGCCCGCCCGTCTACCTGGGCGGCTTCAGCCCCGCCGCGCTGCGCCGGGTCGGTCGCCGGGCCGCCGGCTGGGTCGGCACCGTCCTGCCGCCCGCCATGGCCGGGCACCTGTGGGACGAGGCCCGGCGTGCCGCCGAGGAGGCCGGCCGGGACCCCGGCGCGCTGCGCCGCGAGATCCGCCACAACCCGGCCCCGGGCGCCACGGCGGACTCCGTCGCCGCCGTCCTCGCGGGGGTACGGGACACGGGCGCCGAAGGCTGCTTCGTCGACCTCCAGCAGTGCGTGGACGAGCCGGGCGAGGCCCTGGAGTTCGGCGTGAAGGTCCTGTCGCTGCTGCGGGGCTGAACGCGTACGCACGGGAGCCCCGGACGTCCAGAAGGACTTCCGGGGCTCCCGCGTACGCCCGGTCGCCTACAACACCAGTGACAGCAGCAGGACGAACACGATGCCGACGACCGAGATGATCGTCTCCATCACCGACCAGGTCTTGACCGTCTGGCCGACGTTCATGCCGAAGTACTCCTTCACCAGCCAGAAGCCGGCGTCGTTGACGTGGCTGAAGAAGAGCGAACCGGCACCGATCGCGAGGACGAGCAGCGAGACCTCACCGGTCGACATGCCCTCGGCGAGCGGGGCCACCAGGCCGGCCGCCGAGATCGTCGCCACCGTGGCCGAGCCGGTCGCGAGCCGGATCGCGACCGCGATCAGCCAGGCGAGCAGCAGGGCCGGGATCGACCAGCTCTTCGAGAAGTCGAGGATCATCTGGCCGACGCCGATGTCGATCAGGGTCTGCTTGAAGCCGCCGCCCGCGCCGACGATCAGCAGGATGCCCGCGATCGGGGCGAGCGACCTGTCGACGGTGGAGGACAGCTGCTCCTTGGTGAAGCCGGCCGCGCGGCCCATCGTGAACATGGCGACTATGACGGCCGCGAGCAGGGCGATCAGCGGCGAGCCGATGACGTCGGTGACCTTCTGCACGCCGTTCTCGGGGTCGTCGACCACGATGTCGACGAGCGCCTTGACCAGCATCAGGACGACGGGCAGCAGGATGGTCGCGACGGTGATGCCGAAGCCGGGGCGCTTCTCCAGGTCCGCGGAGGGGCGCGCCGGGATCATCTTCTCCGGGGCCTGGATGTCCACCCAGCGGGCGGCGTACTTGGAGAAGACCGGACCGGCGATGATCACGGTCGGGATGGCGACGACCAGGCCGAGCGCGAGGGTCACGCCCAGGTTGGCGCCGACCGCGTCGATCGCGACGAGCGGGCCGGGGTGCGGCGGGATCAGGCCGTGCATCACGGACAGGCCGGCCAGGGCCGGGATGCCGATCCGCATCAGCGAGTAGTTGCCGCGCTTGGCGACCATGAGGACCACCGGGATCAGCAGCACGATGCCGACCTCGAAGAAGAGCGGCAGGCCGATCACGGAGGCGATGAGGACCATCGCCCAGGGCATGCCCTTCTTGCCGGTCTTCGCCAGGATCGTGTCCACGATCTGGTCGGCGCCGCCGGAGTCGGCGAGCAGCTTGCCGAGGATCGCGCCGAGCGCGATGAGCACGCCCACGCCGGCGACGGTGTTGCCGAGACCGGTGCTGAACGACTTGATGGTGTCCGCGAGCGGGGCACCCGCGAACGCGCCGAGCGCCAGCGACCCGATGGTCAGCGCGAGGAACGCGTGCAGCTTGAACTTGGTGATGAGCAGGACGATGACGGCGATGCCGGCGAGCACGGCGATCCCGAGCTGGGCGTTGCCTGCCGAGGTGATCGGTTCGGCGGCGTCCGCTGCCAGGATCTCGACGCTGAGACTGGTCACGGTGGTGTCCTTCGTACGGGCAGGAATCGGGGGACGGGGGAGGGGTCAGCCGGCCAGGCCGCGCAGGGCGGCGACGGCGCGGGCGGTGATCTCCTCCGGGGTGCCGGAGACGTCGACGGCGACGCCGGCCTCGTCCTCCTGCAGCGGCTGCAGGGTGGCGAACTGGGAGTCGAGGAGCGCCGTGGGCATGAAGTGGCCCTTGCGTGCGGCCATCCGCTCCTCGATGAGCTCCCGGTCACCGGTCAGATGCAGGAAGACGACCCCGGGCGCGGCGGCACGCAGCCGGTCCCGGTAGACCCGCTTGAGCGCGGAGCTGCTCACGACCCCGCCGAGCCCGGCCCGGCCGTGCGCCCACTCCCCGATGGCGTCGAGCCACGGCCCCCGGTCCGCGTCGTCCAGCGGGACGCCGGCCGACATCTTGGCGACGTTGGCCGCCGGGTGGAAGTCGTCGCCCTCGGCGTACGGCAGGCCCAGCGCCTCCGCGACCAGCGGACCGACGGTGGTCTTGCCGGTCCCGGCGACGCCCATCACGACGACGACCGGGGGAGCGGTGAGGGGGGTGGTGCTCATGGGGGTGCCTCGCTGTCTTCTTCGACATCGATTCGGTGAATCCGTCGCGCTCATGAAACCCATTGGGTACGACTTATTCAAGAGACTGTGACTCAAAAGTCGTACTTTTAATTCCCGGATGTGATCACGCGCGCCCGCGCGCATAGGCTGGCCGTCATGACGACACCGGCCCAGGGGCTCCACTCACACGTCCTGGCCACCCTGGGCCTCGCGATCACCGCCGGGGAGTACCCGCCGGGCACCGTGCTGCGCACCGACGAGCTCGCCCAGCGCTTCGACGTCTCCCGGACCGTCGTCCGCGAGGTCGTCCGGGTCCTGGAGTCCATGCACCTCGTCGAGTCCCGCCGCCGCGTCGGCGTGACCGTGCTCCCCACGGCCAGCTGGAACGTGTACGACCCCCAGGTCATCCGCTGGCGGCTGGCCGGCGCCGACCGCCCCCGCCAGCTCCGCTCGCTCACCGTGCTGCGCTCGGCCGTCGAGCCCGTCGCCGCGGGGCTCGCCGCGCTGAACGCCACCCCCGAGCAGTGCCGCGAACTGACCGAGCAGGCCCTCGGCATGGTCGCCACCTCGCGCGGCCGGCGCCTGGAGGAGTACCTCGTCCACGACATCGCCTTCCACCGGGTCGTCCTCGTCGCCTCCGGGAACGAGATGTTCGCCCGCCTCGGCGACGTCGTCGCCGAGGTCCTCGCCGGCCGCACCCACCACCACGTGATGTTCGAGGACCCCGACCCGGCCGCCGTCACCCTCCACGTCCAGGTCGCCGAGGCCGTACGGGAGCGGGACGCGGCCCGCGCCGAGGAGCTCACCCGCCAGATCGCGGTCGGCGCCCTCCAGGAGCTGGACGTCCTCGCCCCGTAGCACATCGGCAGTTACTCGCCCGTAAAGCTCTGAACTAGCTCAAATATGGGCGTTCAGTGATGTGCGTCACAGTCAGTCAGGCGCTGTTGCCGTGAGTATGTGCGCTGGCCGTGCCGGGGACACCCCCCGTTCAGGTACGGCCGGGTACCGCACCACTCACCCTCACGAAGGCGAACAACTCCATGACTGACCGCGTCACCGCGGCCGAGCCGCTGTCCGCCGCTCCGGCGAACCCGGCCGCCTCCCCCCACGTCGACGCAGGCGACGCCGGATACCGCAAGGACCTCAAGTCCCGGCACATCAACATGATCGCCATCGGCGGCGCCATCGGCACCGGTCTCTTCCTCGGCGCCGGCGGCCGGATGTCCCAGGCGGGCCCGTCCCTCTTCATCGCGTACGCCGTCTGCGGCGTCTTCGCCTTCTTCGTGGTGCGCGCCCTCGGCGAGCTGGTGCTCTACCGCCCCTCCTCCGGCGCCTTCGTCTCCTACGCCCGTGAGTTCATGGGCGAGAAGGGCGCCTACACGGCCGGCTGGCTGTACTTCCTCAACTGGTCGACCACCGCCGTCGCCGACATCACCGCGGCCGCCACCTACGCCCACTTCTGGGCCATGTTCAGCGACATCCCGCAGTGGGTCCTCGCCCTGATCGCCCTCGCGGTCGTCCTCACCGCCAACCTCATCTCTGTGAAGTACTTCGGCGAGATGGAGTTCTGGTTCGCGATCATCAAGGTCGCCGCCCTCGTCGCCTTCATGCTCGTCGGCATCTTCCTCGTCGTCACCTCGCACGACGTCGGCGGCCACACCCCGGGCCTCGCCAACATCACCGACAACGGCGGCATCTTCCCCAACGGCATGATGCCGATGCTGCTGCTCATCCAGGGCGTCGTCTTCGCCTACGCCTCCGTCGAGCTCTGCGGCGTCGCCGCCGGCGAGACCGAGAACCCCGAGAAGATCATGCCGAAGGCGATCAACTCGATCATGTGGCGCGTGGGCCTGTTCTACGTCGGCTCCGTGGTCCTGCTCGCGCTGATCCTCCCGTACACCGCGTACTCCGGCGACCAGAGCCCCTTCGTCACCGTCTTCGACAAGCTGGGCATCCCCGGCGCCGCCGGCGTGATGAACCTCGTCGTCCTCACCGCCGCCCTCTCCAGCCTCAACTCGGGCCTCTACTCCACCGGCCGCATCCTGCGCTCCATGTCGCTCTCCGGCTCCGCGCCCAAGTTCACCGGCGTCATGAACAAGGGCGGCGTCCCCTACGGCGGCATCCTGCTCACCGCGGGCTTCGGCGTCGCCGGCGTCTTCCTCAACTACGTCATGCCCGGCGAGGCCTTCGAGCTGGTCCTCAACTTCGCCTCCATCGGCATCATCGGCACCTGGGCCATGATCATGATCTGCTCGCTGCTCTTCGTGCGCAGCGCCAGGCAGGGCAAGCTCACCCGCCCCGGCTACCAGCTGCCCTGGGCCCCGTACACCCAGATCGTGACCCTGGTCTTCCTCGCGGCCGTCCTCGTCCTGATGTGGATGGACGGCGGCATCAGCCGCACCACCGTGAACTGCCTGCCGCTCATCGCGGCCGCGCTCACCGGCGGCTGGTTCCTGGTCCGCCGCCGCGTCCGCGCCACCTCCGCGGCACAGGACTGAGCCTCCCCCACGGGAGACGGCGGGACCCCCACAGGCACGGCCTGCGGGGGTCTCGCCTTTTGTCAGGAGATAGTGGTACGCAAGAGCCTTACAAGATCCGCTTGAAGGGAAGGGAAGTTCGCGATGCCGCAGCACGTCCAGGGGGTCATCGCCCCCGGCAGGAACGAACCGGTACGCGTCGAGACCATCGTGATCCCCGACCCCGGCCCCGGCGAGGCCGTCGTCAAGATCCAGGCCTGCGGAGTCTGCCACACCGATCTCCACTACAAACAGGGCGCGATCAACGACGAGTTCCCCTTCCTGCTCGGCCACGAGGCCGCAGGAATCGTCGAGTCCGTCGGCGAGGGCGTCACCGACGTCACCCCCGGCGACTTCGTGATCCTCAACTGGCGCGCCGTCTGCGGCACCTGCCGCGCCTGCACCCGGGGCCGCCCCTGGTACTGCTTCGCCACCCACAACGCGAAGCAGAAGATGACCCTGCTCGACGGCACGGAGCTCTCCCCGGCCCTCGGCATCGGCGCCTTCGCCGAGAAGACCCTCGTCGCCGCCGGCCAGTGCACCAAGGTCGACCCCTCCGTCGCCCCCGAGGTCGCGGGCCTCCTCGGCTGCGGCGTGATGGCCGGCATCGGCGCCGCGATCAACACCGGGAACGTCGGCCGCGGCGACACCGTCGCCGTCATCGGCTGCGGCGGCGTCGGCGACGCGGCCGTCGTCGGCTCCCGCCTCGCCGGAGCCGCGAAGATCATCGCCGTCGACATCGACGACCGGAAGCTGGACAAGGCCCGCGAGATGGGCGCCACCCACACGGTCAACTCCCGCACCGCCGACGCCGTCGAGGCGATCCGCGAGCTCACCGGAGGCTTCGGTGCCGACGTCGTCATCGAGGCCGTCGGCCGCCCGGAGACGTACGAGCAGGCCTTCTACGCCCGCGACCTCGCCGGCACCGTCGTCCTCGTCGGCGTCCCCAGCCCCGAGATGAAGCTCGAACTCCCGCTCCTCGACGTCTTCGGCCGCGGCGGCTCGCTCAAGTCCTCCTGGTACGGCGACTGCCTGCCGTCCCGCGACTTCCCGATGCTCATCGACCTGCACCAGCAGGGCCGCATCGACCTCGCCGCCTTCGTCACCGAGACCATTGGCCTCGGCGACGTCGAGAAGGCCTTCGCCCGCATGCACGAGGGCGACGTCCTGCGCTCGGTGGTGGTCCTCTGATGGCCGCCCGGATCGACCACCTCGTCACCTCGGGCACCTTCAGCCTCGACGGCGGCACCTGGGACGTCGACAACAACGTCTGGATCGTCGGCGACGACACCGAGGCCATCGTCATCGACGCCGCCCACGACGCCGACGCGATCCTCGCCGCGCTCGACGGTCGCGCCCTGCGCGCCATCGTCTGCACCCACGCCCACGACGACCACATCGACGCCGCCCCGGCCCTCGCGGCCGCCACCGGCGCCCGGATCCTGCTCCACCCGGCCGACCAGCCGCTGTGGAAGCTCACCCACCCCGACCACAGCCCGGACGGCGAGCTGGCCGACGGCCAGGTCCTCACCATCGCCGGCACGGACCTCACGGTCCTCCACACCCCGGGCCACGCCCCGGGAGCGGTCTGTCTGTACGCCCCCGAGCTCGGCACGGTCTTCTCCGGCGACACCCTCTTCCAGGGCGGCCCCGGCGCGACCGGCCGGTCCTACTCGGACTTCCCGACGATCGTCGGCTCGATCCGCGAGAAGCTCCTCACCCTGCCGCCGGAGACGGTCGTCCGCACCGGCCACGGCGACACCACCACGATCGGGGCCGAGGCCCCGCACCTGGAGGAATGGATCAAGCGCGGTCACTGAGAGCCAGCCGGCTCTCGAACCGCACCTCGTCACCCGTGAACGGGTCGGTGAACTCCAGCGTCCGCGCGAGCAGTCGCAGCGGACGCGTGAAGTCCTCCGGCCCGTCCTCGCGGACCACCGGATAGACCGGATCGTCGAGGATCGGCAGCCCCAGGCCGTTCATGTGCACCCGCAGCTGATGGGTCCGCCCGGTCACGGGCACGAGCCGGTACCGCCCGAGCCCTCCCGCGTGCCCGAGGAGCTCGATCCGGCTCTCGGCGTTCGGCTCGCCCGGCACCTCCCGGGCGGCCATCACCCCGCGCTCCTTCTCGATCCTGCTCCGCACGGTCACCGGCAGCGCGACCGCCGGGTCGTACGGCGCCACCGCCTCGTACTCCTTGCGCACCACCCGGTCCCGGAACAGCGTCTGGTACGCCCCCCGGTCCTCCGGCCGTACGACGAACAGCACGAGCCCCGCCGTCAGCCGGTCGAGCCGGTGCGCGGGCTGGAGGCGCGCAAGCCCCAGGTCACGCCGGAGCCGGGCGAGCGCGGTCTCCGTGACGTGCCGCCCGCGGGGCATCGTCGCGAGGAAGTGCGGCTTGTCCACCACCACGATCCGCTCGTCCCGGTGCACGATCCCGATCTCGAAGGGCACCGGCGTCTCGGCGGGAAAGTCCCGGTGGAACCAGAGGTACCGCCCCGCGGCGTACGGCTCGTCGGCCCCGGCGGCCCGGCCGTCGGCCCCCACGAACCGCCCCTCGCGCAGCATCGCCCGCACCCGCTCGGCCCCCACGGCCCCCGCGTACCGCTCGACGAGATGGTCCCCGACGGTCTCCCAGGCCCCCTCGGGGTCCTCGGGCAGCCGCACCCGCACCGGGTCGATCCCCGCCCGCTGGGGGAGCGGCGCCTCCGGCGTCTTCCTTCTGCGTCCCACGCGTCCTACCGCCGTAACCGCCGTGACATAACGAGGTCGTGACATGACGAGAAAGGCCCCACATGACGTGGGGCCTTTCGCTGGTGTCCGAGGGGGGACTTGAACCCCCACGCCCGATAAAGGGCACTAGCACCTCAAGCTAGCGCGTCTGCCATTCCGCCACCCGGACAGGTGATCTCGTCTTCCGGGCTGTTGTGCCCTTCCGACGAGGAAAACCATAGCAAACATTCGGAGTGGTCGATCACCACCCCTGTTCGGCCCCTGTCATGTGACAGCCGCATGTCGGGGGACCGGCGGCCTTGGGCGCCGAGGGGGCCACGCGGGAGGATGGGGGCGACCACCAAGCAATCACGTGGGGCACGTAGTGGGAGGAAGCAGCGTGAGCGAGTCGAACACGGCCCGGAGCGTCAGCGGCGAGAATGAGGTGGTCGACCTCTGTCGCGACCTCATCCGCATCGACACCAGCAACTACGGCGACCACTCCGGCCCGGGAGAGCGGGCGGCGGCCGAGTACGTCGCCGAGAAGCTCGCGGAGGTCGGTCTCGAGCCGAAGATCATCGAGTCGCACAAGGGGCGGGCCTCCACCGTCGCCCGGATCGAGGGCGAGGACCCGTCGCGTCCGGCCCTGCTCATCCACGGCCACACCGACGTCGTCCCGGCCAACGCCGAGGACTGGACCCACCACCCCTTCTCCGGCGAGATCGCCGACGGCTGCGTCTGGGGCCGCGGCGCCGTCGACATGAAGGACATGGACGCGATGACCCTCGCGGTCGTCCGCGACCGGCTGCGCAGCGGCCGCAAGCCCCCGCGCGACATCGTCCTCGCCTTCCTCGCCGACGAGGAGGCCGGCGGCACCTACGGCGCCCGGCACCTGGTCGACAAGCACCGCGACCTCTTCGACGGGGTCACGGAGGCGATCGGCGAGGTCGGCGGCTTCTCCTTCACCGTCAACGAGAACCTGCGGCTCTACCTGGTCGAGACGGCCCAGAAGGGCATGCACTGGATGCGGCTGACCGTCGAGGGCACGGCCGGCCACGGCTCCATGACCAACGACGACAACGCCATCACGGAGCTCTGCGAGGCCGTGGGCCGCCTCGGCCGCCACCAGTGGCCGGTCAGGGTCACCAAGACCGTGCGGAGCTTCCTCGACGAGCTCTCGGACGCGCTCGGCACCCCGCTCGACCCCGAGGACATGGACGGCACCCTCGCCAAGCTCGGCGGCATCGCCAAGATGGTCGGCGCCACCCTGCGCAACTCGGCCGCCCCGACGATGCTCGGCGCCGGCTACAAGGTGAACGTCATCCCCGGCCAGGCCACGGCCCACGTCGACGGCCGCTTCCTGCCCGGCTACGAGCAGGAGTTCCTGGCCGACCTCGACCGGATCCTCGGGCCCCGCGTGAAGCGCGAGGACGTGCACGGCGACAAGGCCCTGGAGACCAGCTTCGACGGCGCCCTGGTCGACGCCATGCAGCTGGCGCTGCGCGCCGAGGACCCGATCGCCCGCGCCGTGCCGTACATGCTGTCCGGCGGCACCGACGCCAAGTCCTTCGACGACCTCGGCATCCGCTGCTTCGGCTTCGCCCCGCTCCAGCTGCCGCCGGAGCTCGACTTCGCCGGCATGTTCCACGGCGTGGACGAGCGGGTCCCGGTGGACGGCCTGAAGTTCGGCGTCCGCGTCCTGGACCGGTTCATCGACGCCTGCTGAGGAACCCCTCGGATTCGTCCGCCCGTTTGTATGTGACCGGAAAGAGTGAATGCACTCGGGGGCTCGTAGCCCCCATCATTCCCCCTCGTTACAGGTGATGCGGTCCGCGGCTGGGACCGCATTGCCAACTAGGAGGAATAATGATCAAGAAGGTCGTCGCCGCTGCGGCTGCCACCGGCGGTCTCGTTCTCGCGGGCGCGGGCATGGCCGCTGCCGACGCGGGTGCCCAGGGTGCCGCCATCGGTTCCCCCGGCGTGCTCTCGGGCAACGTCGTCCAGGTGCCGGTTCACGTCCCCGTGAACGTGTGCGGCAACACGGTCTCCGTGATCGGCCTGCTGAACCCCGCCTTCGGCAACACCTGCGTCAACGCCTGACGTTGTGCCTCGCCCCGTGAGGGTGTGAGCCGGTCCGGCCCCGGAGTGCGTGCCATGCACTCCGGGGCCGGTGGCCATTTCCGCCCCGGGCCGTCCGCCCGGTGGCACTCTTTCGAAGCCGAGCAGGCAGGGAACAAGCTATGCGACAGGTCACGCGCAAGGGCCTCATCACCGTCGCGGCCGCCGGAGGCGTTTTCGCCGCCGTCGGCGGCGGATATGCGCACGCCGATTCCGGCGCGTACGGTACGGCCATGAATTCCCCGGGCGTCGCGTCCGGGAATTCCGTCCAGGTCCCGGTGCACGCACCGGTGAACGCCTGCGGAAACACCGTCAACGTCATCGGGCTGCTCAATCCGTCCTTCGGCAACACGTGCGCCAACTCCTCCGGGGCGAGCGGAGGCTCCTCCGCCGGCGGCCACACGGGCAACTCTCCCGGCGTGGGCTCCGGCAACACCGTCGAGGTGCCGATCGACGCCCCGGTGAACGTGTGCGGCAACAACGTCACGGGCGTCGGCCTGGGCAACGCGGTCATGGGCAACGACTGCGCGAACGGCGGGGACACGGGGTACGGGGAGGAGACTCCGGGGACCCCTGGTACGCCCGGCACTCCTGGGACCCCCGGCACCCCCGGTACGCCCGGCACTCCTGGGACCCCCGGCACCCCCGGTACTCCGGGGACACCTGGCACTCCGGGGACCCCGGGTACTCCGGGCACCCCCGGTACGCCTGGCACCCCCGGCCACCCGGGTACGCCTGGGACTCCCGGTACTCCGGGCACTCCGGGGAACGAAGGCGGGCACAACACTCCCGGTACCCAGGTCGTCACTCCGCCGCGGGCCGTCGAGGAGCTCGCCGAGACCGGCTCCGGTCCGCTCGGCGTGATCGTCCCCGCCGGCGCCGGGATGCTGCTCGCCGGCTCGCTGATCTACCGCCGCGCCCGCAGCGCCGCCTGAGCCACCGCGCTCACGCACCACGCACAGGGGCCCCGCACACCGCGGGGCCCCTTCTCGATTATCGATGCTCCGGTCCTCGCTACCAGGTCGCCCGGATCTGGCGGATGATCCGCCGCTTCAGCCGCACTCTGCGGCTGCCGTCCCGGTGCAGGCTCAGGCGGTCCAACTCCCAGTGTCCGTACTCGGCATGGTCGGTCAGGAGCCGCGTCGCCTCCTTGCGGGAGACACCGCGCGGCACGTACACGTCGACAAATTCGTATTCCGGCATCGCATCTATTGTGCGGGCACGGGCCCGGTACGGATAGCGTCTGTCCCATGTCTGATGCTGCGCAGCCGACCGCTGCCGAGGTACGTGCCGCCGCCGAGGCGGTCAAGACCGCACTGGACCGTCACCTCGCGGCGGTCGAACGCCGCACGGGAGACGACGACACGGCCGTGTTCGAGGCCTTCAACGCCCTCGCCTCGGCGGCCGAGGCGTACGACGAACTCCTCTACGACCGCTACGACGAAGTCACCCCCTTCGAGATCCCGGGGGCCGACGGCAACCTGCCGCCGTACGCCGGACCTGACGAACCTCACGCCCTCAGCCTCCTGATCCGCCGCGACTACGCGGTGGCCGAGCCGCAACGGCTGCTCGCCCAGGCCCGCCGGGTCGCCGAGCTCGACGACGACGCGGACACCCGTGCGGTCGCCAAGGCCGGGGCCTCGCCGCTCGCCGCGCTCGGCGTGCTGTTCGGCGAGTACGAACCGGACGAGATCGCCTCCCGGCACAAGGAGTTCGGCCTGGAGGAGGGGGACTCCACGCTCTGGGTCACCGCCGCCGAGGAGCTCCCGGAACCGGGGGAGTGGCTGGCCGCCCCCTTCGACCACGCCGACCCGGAGCGGATCGTCTGCCGCTTCGACGTCAGCTCCGTCTTCGACGAGGAGGACGAGGAGGAGCCCGTGGACGCGGGAGCCCGCGGCGCGGACGTCTGACGGGCGGCCTGGGGGCGCGTGGCAGGACGCCTGACCGGACGTGCCTCCGGGGGCGTGACGGGACGGGCTTCCGGACGCCGATCCGGGACACCTCGACCGGACGCGTTTCCGGACGCCTTTCCGGACGGCGGAGGGCCGGGACACCGCGTGCGGTGTCCCGGCCCTCCGCCGTCGTCCCGGTGCGCCCTACTCCTCGTCGGCGGCCAGCAGGCCCTCCAGGAGTGGCCGCAGGCGCGTCGTGCGCTCCGGGACCACGCCCTCGGCCACCGCACGGGCCAGCGCCTGGTCCACACCGTGCACGACCGACAGATGGCGCTCCGCCCGGCCGAAGGCCGTGTACACCCACGGCCGGCTCAGGCCGCCCGCGGCGTCCCCGGGCAGCACCACGACCACCGCGGGCCAGCGCGTCCCGGCCGCCTGGTGCGCGGTGAGCGCCCAGCCGTGCCGCAGCACCGACTCCACCCGCTCCTTCGGTACGAGGACCTCCTCGTCCCCGCACCGCAGCCGCAGGCCCTCGGCGTCGGCCCCCAGGACCGTCCCCGTCACCGTGCGCCCCGGCGCGGGCGCGTACGCCACCCGGTCACCGGGGTCGTAGCCCCCGAAGCGGCCCGGTCCGGGGTTGAGCCGCTGCTTCAGGGCGGCGTTCAGCGCGCGCGTACCGGCGGAGCCGCCGTGGCCGACCGTGACGACCTGCGTCTGCTCGGACGGCACCCCGATCGCCCGGGGCACCGAGTCGGCCACCAGCTGGACCGTACGGTGCACGGCCTCGCCCGCGTCCCGCACCGGGACGATCACGATCTCCTTGCCGGGGGCCTCGACCTGGTTCAGCTCGCCGACGCCGATGCCCGACACCAGCTCGCCGAGCGGTCCCGGGTCGGGGACGCGGGAGGCGACCCGGGGGCACACCCGGGCCGCGAGCACGTCCGCGAAGACCCGGCCGGCGCCCGGCGCGCCGAGCACCTCCGGGTCGCCGCTCAGCACCAGCCGGCAGCCGTCCGGCAGCGACTCCACGAGCATCGCGCCGGTCTCCACGTCCAGCTGCGGCGCGTCGAGGACCACGAGCAGGTCGAGGGCGAAGGCGCCGTCCTCGTCCCGGCCGGGACCGGCCGCGCCGGACAGCAGCGCGGCGACCGTCACGGCCTCGGCCCCGGCGGCGCGTCGCCCGCCGTCCGCGTGGACGGCCACCAGGGTGCGCAGCCCGCGCTCCCGGGCCGCGGCGGCGAGCGCCACCGGCTCGGTGCGGGAGGCCTCACCGCCGGTGTGGAGGACGAGCCCGTGCGCCCCAGCGGCGCGCTCGAGCTCGCTGCCCTCCCAGGCGTCGGCCTTCGCGGTCCTCACGAGGCGGGCGAGACCGTCCGCGAGGCTCTCCTCGGCGAGCGCGTACCGGTCGAGCCCGATCAGCACGGGCGCGGCGGGCTCCTGCTCCTGTTCCTGTTCCTCGGAGCTCTCCTCCTCGGACTCCTCGGCCGTCTCCTCCTCCTGGAAGACGAGGACCGCGCCCTCGGAGACCGCCGTCTCGACGGCCTGCTCCGGATCGGGCACGGCGTGTCCGGCGAGCCCGGCGCGCACGGCCTGGATCTCCAGGGCCGTGTGCCCCTGGAGGGCGGCCCGTTCGAGGAGCCACGCCGTCAGGGCGACGGCGCGGCGCGGGTCGCCGGGGCCGCACGCGGGGCCGAGCAGGGCGCGCGCGAAACCGTCGGCCTGCTCCGGGCGGACCCCGGACACCGCGAGCAGCTGCCACGGGTCCTCGCGCAGCGCCGCGGCCGCGCCCTCGCCGAGCGCGGCGGCGACCTGGCCGGCCAGCGCCTCGGGGGCGCCGCCCTGGGCGAGGACCTCGCGGACGGCGGCCGTGGCGCCGGGCGCCGGGGCCGCCGGCCGCTCCGGTGCGGGGGGCCGCACGGTCATCGGCGGGGCCGTCTCGGCGGCGGGGCGGCGGGGGGCGGGCTCGGGTGCCTCGTAGAAGGTGCTGCCCGAGGCGGTGCCGCCCTCGACGGCCCGGACGGCGGCGAGGAGATCGGCCGCGGTGCCGCTCAGCTTGGTGCCGCCGGCCACCGGTCCGCTCTTCTCGGCCTTCCGGGCCTCGATCCTGGCCCGCAACTCCCGCTGAGCGGCAAGCTCGGCCTGGGCGTCACTCAACTCGGCCGCGTCCCCCTCGACGCCCCCGGCCTCCGTACCGGCCTCGTCGGCGGAACCGGCCTCGCCGCCGGTAGCGGTCTGCTCGGCGGAACCGGACTCTTCGCCGGAGCCGGGCTCGTCGCTGCTGCCGGACTCGTCGCCGGAGCCCGGCTCATCGACGGCGCGGGCTTCCTCGGTGGAGCGGGCTTCCTCGGCGGCGCCGGCCTCGTCGCCGGCGCCGGCCCCCTCGGCCGCCCCCGACTGCTCATGGGCGTCCGGGCCCTTGCCCGTACCCGGCTCCTCGGCCGCCCCCGACTGCTCATGGGCGTCCGGGCCCTTGCCCGTACCCGGCTCCTCGGCCTCACCCGGCCGGTCGTCGGAGGCCGGGGCCCCGGGGGCCTCCCCCAGGTCCTCGGCAGGGGCCACGGCCTCGGGCGCGGTCTCCCCGGAAGGCTCGGTCACAAGGTGCTCCAGTCGTGATCCGGATAGCGGTGCACGGGCGCCGACACATCGTCCAGCGCCCGACAGATCTCGTCAGGAAGACTAAGCGCCTCCACTGACAACGCGGCCGTGAGCTGGCGCGCCGTGCGCGCGCCGACGATCGGGGCCGTCACTCCGGGGCGGTCGCGCACCCACGCGAGCGCGACGTGCAGCGGGGTCGTCGCCAGTCCGTCCGCCGCCGTCGTCACCGCGTCCACGATCCGGCTCGCGGCCTCGTCCAGGTACGGCTCCACGAAGGGCGCCATCGTCTCCGAGGCGCCCCGCGAGTCCGTCGGCGTGCCGCTGCGGTACTTCCCCGTCAGGACCC
Source organism: Streptomyces nymphaeiformis (assembly GCF_014203895.1). Lineage (GTDB taxonomy): Bacteria > Actinomycetota > Actinomycetes > Streptomycetales > Streptomycetaceae > Streptomyces > Streptomyces nymphaeiformis. Next base: position 162,074 of record NZ_JACHJY010000010.1, read on the forward strand.
CGCGCCCCAGCGGGGAGGAGGGCAGCAGGCCTATGCCGAGGTCCATCGCGGCCGGCAGCACCTCGCGCTCGATGCCCCGCTGGAGCAGCGAGTACTCGAGCTGGGCGCCCGCGAGCCGGGTCCGGTCGCCGCCGAGCTGCCAGGTGCCCGCCTTGGCGAGCTGCCAGCCGCAGAAGTTCGCCACGCCCGCGTACCGCGCCCGCCCGCTGCGTACGGCGATGTCGAGCGCCTGGAGCGACTCCTCCAGAGGCGTGTACGGGTCGAAGGCGTGCAGTTGCCACAGGTCCACGTGGTCGGTGCCCAGGCGGGCGAGGGAGGCGTCGAGCGCGGCGAGCAGGTGCCCGCGCGAGCCGTCCGTGCGCCGGTCCGGGTCCGGGACGCTGCCGGCCTTGGTGGACAGGACGAGGTCCTGCCGGGACACCAGGCGCTCCATCAGCCGCCCGAGCAGATACTCCGCCTCGCCCCCGCCGTACACGTCGGCGGTGTCCACGAGCGTGCCGCCCGCGTCCCAGAACGCCTTCAACTGCTCGGCGGCGTCGTGCTCGTCGGTGTCCCGGCCCCACGTGAGGGTGCCGAGTCCGATGCGCGACACGCGCAGGCCGGTACGTCCGAGATGCCTCTGCTCCATGGGCGCGAGAGTACTGGCCAGGGCACCACGCGGAGAGAGCCTGTGGACAACCGCGTCCTGACGGATGGCTCGTACGCGCGCTAGAGTCCCGCCCACAGAGACGTTACCGATGGGTAAGGGGTGCGTGGAATGCGGCTCGGCATCAACCTCGGCTACTGGGGCGCCGGCATGGACGGCGACAACCTCGCCGTCGCCCAGGAGGCGGACCGCCTCGGCTACGACGTCTGCTGGGCCGCCGAGGCCTACGGCTCCGACGCCCCCACCGTCCTCGCCTGGGTGGCGGCGAAGACGGAGCGGATCGACGTCGGCTCCGCGATCATGCAGATCCCGGCCCGCCAGCCCGCCATGACGGCGATGACGGCGGCCACCCTGGACTCGCTCACCGGCGGCCGCTTCCGCCTCGGCCTCGGCGTCTCCGGACCGCAGGTCTCCGAGGGCTGGTACGGCGTGAAGTTCGACAAGCCGCTCGCCCGGACCCGCGAGTACGTAGAGATCGTCCGCAAGGCCATGACCCGCGAGCGGCTCAGCTACGACGGCGAGCACTGGACCCTGCCGCTCCCCGGCGGCCCCGGCAAGCCCATCAAGCTCACGGTCCACCCGCAGCGCGAGCACATCCCGCTGTACATCGCCGCGATCGGGCCGAAGAACCTGGAGCAGACCGGCGAGATCGCCGACGGCGCCCTGCTGATCTTCCCCTCCGCCGAGCACCTGGAGGAGACCGCGCTCCGGCACCTGCGCGCGGGCCGCGAGAAGGCCGGCCTGACGATGGACGGCTTCGACGTCTGCCCGACCCTGCCGCTCGCCCTCGGCGACGACGTGACCGCGCTCGCCGACGTGTTCCGCCCGTACACCGCGCTGTACGTCGGCGGCATGGGCAGCCGGAAGCAGAACTTCTACAACCAGCTCGCGCAGCGCATGGGGTACGAGAAGGAGGCCGCCGAGATCCAGGACAAGTACCTGGCGGGCGACAAGACCGGGGCCGCCGCCGCCGTGCCCCACTCCCTGATCGACCAGACGACGCTGCTCGGCTCCGTCGAGCGGATCGCCGAGCGGATGACGGCCTACGCGGAGGCCGGGGTCACCACCCTCACCCTCGCCCCGGCCGGCTTCACCCTGGACGAGCGCCTCGCGGCCCTGCGGGCGGGCGTCGAGGCGATGGAGCACGCGGGCCTCGCCTAAGGAAAGCTCTGCGGCCGTGGTGGGGGCTCGGGGGTCTTCCCCGCCACGGCCGTCATGCAGCACAACGCGCCGCCGGGCCCCCCGGTTACGCCCGGGGGCCTCACTCTTTCGGCCGAGCCTCCACGTCCTCCTGTTGCCCGCCGCCCGGGACCCGACTTGACTCGTTCTTCCCGGACGTACCGGAGTACGGGCGTCCGCACGGAGGTGGCGGCGATGCTCACGGCCAAGGGCCTGTTCCAGGAAATCATCGACGACGACGAGTCCTTCCGGCTCTTCTGCTCCATCGCCGCGAGCGGCGAGTCCCAGGGCGGCTGGGAGAACGCCCGGATCGCGGCCCTCGTCGCGCCCGGCATGCGCGCCCTCGCGCCCAAGATCACCCGGCACGGCGCCGACGAGGACAAGCACGGCCGGATCTTCAACGCGTTGATGAAGAAGCGCGGCCTCGAACCCGTCCCCGTGCCGCCCGACACCGACTACACGATGCTGCTCGAACAGCGCGGCATCGGCCTCGCACACGAGAAGCTCCGCGCCGACCGGCCGCTGACCGAGGAGGACGTGGTCGTCTACCTCGCCCACAGCCGGGTCACGGAGGAGCGCGCCGCGGAACAGATGCAGCTGCTCGTGAAGTACTTCGGCGACCACCCGGAGCTCGGCAAGGCCATCCGGATGATCTGCAACGACGAGGACAACCACCTCGCCTACTGCCACGAGGAACTGCTCCGGCTCGCCCGCCAGGGCCACGGCCGGCTCATCCAGCGGACCCTGCGCGAGTCGGCCCTCGCCGAGATCCGGGTCTACCGCGACGTCAGCCTCGCCGTGATGCGCCACATGGGCCGCATCCTGAAGTGGCCGAAGCCCAAGGCGGCCGCCCTCGCCGCCGGGATCCACGCCGTGTACGCGTACGAGCGGGCCGCCGGCTGGCACAGGATGGTCGACCTGCGGATGCCCGAGCGGCTGGACGCCCTCGGCGGCCCCGCGGCGCCCGCGCCCGCGTTCTGACTCACAGCCAGCCGCGCCGCTTGAACACCCTGTACAGCGTGACGACGATGCCCGCCATCAGGACGATCACCGCCGGGTACGAGCCCACCCAGCGCAGCTCCGGCATGTGCTCGAAGTTCATCCCGTAGATCCCCGCGACCATCGTGGGGACCGCGGCCATGGCCGCCCAGGCCGAGATCTTCCGCATGTCGTCGTTCTGCCGGACGCCCATCTGCGCGAGGTGCGCCGACAGCATGTCGGACAGGAGCCGGTCGAGGCCCTCCACCTGCTCGTTGGAGCGCAGCAGATGGTCGTTGACGTCACGGAAGAACGGCTGCGAGCGCTCGCTGACGAACGGGAGGGACCCGGACGTCAGCCGGGCCATCGGCCCGGCCAGCGGGCCGCCCGCCCGCCGGAACTCCAGGACCTGCCGCTTCGCCGTGTAGATCCGCTCGGCGGTGTTGGACGGATTGCCGCCGGTGGGCGCGAAGACGTCCGCCTCCAGCTCCTCCAGGTCGACCTGGAGCTCGGCCGCCACGTCGAGGTAGTGGTCCACGATGGCGTCGCTCACCGCGTACAGGACCGACGTCGGCCCGTGCTTCAGGACCTCCGGGTCGGCCTCCAGGCGCCGGCGGACCTCCGCGAGCGGCGCGCCCTCGCCGTGCCGGACGGTCACGGCGAACGAGTCGCCCATGAACACCATGAGCTCGCCCGTGGACACCCGGTCGCTCTCCGGCTCGTACACGACCGGCTTGAGCACCACGAAGAGCGAGTCGTCGTAGACCTCCAGCTTGGGCCGCTGATGGGCCTTCAAGGCGTCCTCGACGGCCAGCGGGTGCAGCGCGAACTCCGAGGCGACATGGTCGAACTCCGCCTCCGAGGGCTCGTGCAGCCCCACCCACAGGAACGCGTCCCCCGTCGCCCGCGCCTCCGCCAGGGCATCGGAGAGGTCGGCGGGCCCGTCCGTACGGCGCCCGTCCCGGTAGATGGCAGAGTCCACGATCACGCGGCGCATTCTGCCCCGACACACCCCCACCACGCACGCGCCCGGGGAACCCGGCCCGGGTGGACACGGCCACGCGCGCGTGGGGCACCCGGCCCGATGGACACCGGCACGCATCCGCGTGGGGTGCCCGGGTCCCGTGCGCACGGCGCACACGCGTGCGGCCGACCCCGGGCGTCCCGCACGCCCGCACCCTCCGTACCCGCACCGCCTAGGCTGGCCCGCATGGCCACGTTGATCCTCGTCCGGCACGGACGTTCCACCGCCAACACCTCCGGGGTCCTCGCCGGGCGCACGCCCGGGATCGCGCTCGACGAGCGGGGGGCCGCGCAGGCCGCCGCGCTGCCCGGGCGCCTCGCGGACGTGCCGCTCGCCGCGGCCGTCACCAGCCCGCTCCAGCGCTGCCGCGAGACCCTGCGCCCGCTCCTCGACGCCCGCCCCGGCCTCCCGCTGCACGTCGAGGACCGGATCAGCGAGTGCGACTACGGCGACTGGTCGGGCCGCAAGCTGGCGGAGCTCAACGACGAGCCGCTGATGGAGATCGTCCAGGCGCACGCCTCCGCCGCCGCCTTCCCCGGCGGCGAGTCCATGCGCGCCATGCAGAACCGCGCCGTCGAGGCCGTCCGCGACTGGAACGCCCGGATCGAGTCCGAGCACGGCGAGGACGCCACGTACGTCATGTGCTCCCACGGGGACATCGTGAAGGCGATCGTCGCCGACGCCCTCGGGCTCCACCTCGACCTCTTCCAGCGCATCCACGTCGACCCCTGCTCGGTCACCGCGATCCGCTACACGCGCCTGCGTCCCTTCCTCCTCCGCCTCGGCGACACCGGGGACTTCGCCGGCTTCGCGCCCCGGGAGCACCCCGGCGGCAGCGGGGCCGCGGAGGTGGGTGGTGGTGCGGGCGCACCGTGATCCCTTTGCGCAGTAGGGTGGACGCGCCGCTGTAGTACGACTGTCGAGACTCAAGGGAGCCGGGAACGTGTCCCGTCAGGTGTTCCTCTACGACCCACCGGAGCGTTTCGTGGCCGGCACGGTCGGGCTGCCTGGCCGCCGTACCTTCTTCCTCCAGGCGTCCGCCGGCGGCCGGGTCACCAGCGTCGCCCTGGAGAAGACGCAGGTGGCGGCCCTCGCCGAGCGCATGGACGAACTCCTCGACGAGGTCGTCCGCCGCACCGGGGGCAACGCGCCCGTGCCCGCCGTCGCCCCCGCGGAGATCGCGGACACCGCCCCCCTCGACGTGCCCGTCGAGGAGGAGTTCAGGGTCGGCACCATGGCCCTCGCCTGGGACGGCGAGGAGCAGCGCATGATCGTCGAGGCGCAGGCGCTCGTCGAGCTCGACGCGGATTCCGAGGAGGACCTCGCGGAGGCGGAGGAGCGGCTGCTCCAGGACGAGGAGAACGGCCCGCCGATGCTCCGGGTCCGCCTCAGCGGCGCCCAGGCCCGGGCCTTCGCCAAGCGGGCCCTGGACGTCGTCAACGCCGGCCGGCCGCCGTGCCCGCTGTGCAGCCTGCCGCTCGACCCCGAGGGGCACGTCTGCCCGCGCCAGAACGGATACCGCCGCGGAGCATGAGCAGCCCCGAGAGCCCGCGCGACACGGAGCTGCTCGCGCGCGGTGAGCTGACCGTGCGCGGCCAGATCCGCGAGGCGTCGAACGCCGTGCTGTACTGCTCCGTCGCCCATGAGGGCCGGGAAGCCGCCTGCGTGTACAAGCCGGTCGCGGGGGAGCAGCCCCTGTGGGACTTCCCCGACGGCACCCTGGCCCAGCGCGAGGTCGCCGCGTACGAGATCTCCGAGGCCACCGGCTGGGGCCTGGTCCCGCCGACCGTGCTCCGCGACGGTCCGTACGGGGAGGGCATGGTCCAGCTGTGGATCGAGGCCGACCCCGGGGCGCAGCTCCTGGCGCTCACCGAGGACGAGGAGGCGGGCGAGGGCTGGAAGGCCGTGGGGCCCGCGCAGATCGACGAGGAGCGCACCGCGCTCCTCGTCCACGCGGACACCCCGGAGCTGCGCCGGCTCGCCGTCCTGGACGCCGTCATCAACAACGGCGACCGCAAGGGCGGCCATCTGCTGCCGGCCCCGGGCGGGCGGCTGTACGGCATCGACCACGGGGTGACGTTCCACGTCGACGACAAGCTGCGCACCCTGCTGTGGGGCTGGGCGGGCGAGGAACTGCCCGCGGAGGCGGCCGGCGTGCTCGACGGGCTCGGCCGCTCCCTGGCCCCGGGAGGGCCGCTCGCCACCCGACTGGCGGAACTCCTGACGGAAGCCGAGGTCGAGGCCGTACGCGCCCGCGTGAAGGCCCTCCGCGCCACCGGCCGCCACCCGGAACCCTCGGGCCGGTGGCCCGCGATCCCCTGGCCGCCGGTCTGAGGCCTCGGTCACACCGCGGACCGTCCCGGCCCGCCCCCGGCCCCACCAGGGACGGTGCCGGTCGCGCCCGTGACCGAAGGTTTTCGGCCACACCTCGCCGAGGGGTGTGAACCCCTGGGGGGTACGCACGCGAGCCTCCGACCCGCAAGAGCGCCTAATCGGTCAAGATCCCGGATCCGGTTCGTATCCGGAACACCTGTCCGGTTACGCTCGGGTCATGCATGCCTGGCCCGCTTCTGAGGTCCCCGCCCTTCCCGGCAAGGGCCGCGACCTCCGGATCCACGACACCGCGACCGGTGGACGAGTGACCCTCGCCCCCGGCCCCGTCGCCCGTATCTACGTCTGCGGCATCACGCCGTACGACGCGACCCACATGGGTCACGCGGCGACCTACAACGCGTTCGACCTCGTTCAGCGCGTGTGGCTCGACACCAAGCGGCAGGTGCACTACGTCCAGAACGTGACGGACGTGGACGACCCGCTCCTGGAGCGCGCGATCCGCGACGGCATCGACTGGGTCGGCCTCGCCGAGCGCGAGACCGCCCTGTTCCGCGAGGACATGACCGCCCTGCGGATGCTGCCCCCGCAGCACTACATCGGTGCGGTCGAGGCCATACCCGGCATCATCCCGCTCGTCGAGCGCCTCCGGGACTCCGGCGCCGCCTACGAGCTGGACGGCGACATCTACTTCTCCGTCGAGGCCGACCCGCACTTCGGCCAGGTGTCGAACTACGACACCGAGCTGATGCGCCACCTCTCCGCCGAGCGCGGCGGCGACCCGGACCGCCCGGGCAAGAAGAACCCGCTCGACCCGATGCTCTGGATGGCCGCCCGCGAGGGCGAGCCGAGCTGGGACGGCGGCAGCCTGGGCGCCGGCCGCCCCGGCTGGCACATCGAGTGCGTCGCCATCGCCCTGGACCACCTCGGCATGGGCTTCGACGTGCAGGGCGGCGGCTCCGACCTGATCTTCCCGCACCACGAGATGGGCGCCTCCCACGCCCAGGCCCTCACGGGCGAGTTCCCCATGGCCAAGGCGTACGTCCACGCCGGCATGGTCGCCCTGCACGGCGAGAAGATGTCGAAGTCCAAGGGCAACCTGGTCTTCGTCTCCCGGCTCCGCCGCGACGGCGTCGACCCGGCCGCGATCCGGCTCGCGCTGCTCTCGCACCGCTACCGCGACGACTGGGAGTGGACCGACCAGGTCCTGGAGACGGCCGTGGAGCGGCTCGGCCGCTGGCGCGCCGCCGTCTCGCGCCCCGACGGCCCGTCCGCCGACGCGCTCGTCGAGGAGCTCCGCGAGGCCCTCTCCGACGACCTGGACACGCCCACCGCGCTGGCCGCGGTCGACCGCTGGGCGGTGCTCCAGACGGCCGAGGGCGGCACGGACGAGTCCGCCCCCGGTCTCGTCTCGCGCGCCGTCGACGCCCTCCTGGGTGTCGCCCTGTAGCACCCTCCGGGGAGCAACTTCCTTTTGTGCAACCGCCCTTGGACTTCCTGACGAAGTCCGGGGGCGGTTCCTTTTTGTCCTGTCCCCATGCTCGAATCTGCGCTAAAGAAGCCCCATGCAATCATCAATGCGCATGAGAGCAGCAGCCGTCGGTGCACTCCTCGGGTTCGTCGCCACCCTCGCGGGACCCGGTGCCACCGCCACGGCCGCGCCGTCCGACACCACCGTCGGCGAGGTCACTGGCTTCGCCGCCGACGGGGCCGTCTACCGGCTGACCGCCGGCCACACGGAGGCCCGCGTCTCCTTCGTCACCGCCGACACCTTCCGCATCGAACTCGCCCCCGACGGGAAGTTCACCGACCCCACCGGCAGCGACATCACGCTGCCCCAGGGCCCGCCCCCGGCCACCCACTGGCGCGACCTCGGCGACCGGTACGAGCTCGCCACCGCCGAGGTGACCCTGCGCGCCACCAAGTCGCCCCTGCGCTTCTCGGCCGTACGCGCCGACGGCACCCCGCTCTGGACCGAGACCCAGGGCCTCACCTGGAACCAGGACCGCACCGTCCAGACCCTCGCCCGCGGCGCCGACGAGCAGTTCTACGGCGCCGGCATGCAGAACGGCCGCGGCAACACCTCCCACCGCGGCAAGACCGTCGAGGTCGGCGTCGACTACAACTGGAACGACGGCGGCCACCCCAACTCCGTCCCCTTCTACCTCTCCTCCGCCGGCTACGGCGTCTACCGCAACACCTACGCCCCCAACACGTACGTGTTCGGCGAGCCCGTCACCACCACCGCCCGCGAACAGCGCTTCGACGCCTACTACTTCACCGGTGACGGGAAGGACGCCGTCAAGGACGTCATCGGCCAGTACACCCGGCTCACCGGCAAGCCCTTCATGCCGCCCGTGTACGGCCTGGAGATCGGCGACTCCGACTGCTACCTGCACAACGCCAACCGGGGCGAGCGCCACACCCTCGACGCCCTGAAGGTCGCCGACGGCTACGTCGCGAACGACATGCCCAACGGCTGGATGCTCGTCAACGACGGCTACGGCTGCGGCTACGAGAACCTCGCCGAGACCACCGCGGGCCTCGGCGAGCGGGACATGAAGCTCGGCCTGTGGACCGAGGACGGCATCGACAAGCTCGCCGACCAGGTCAAGGCCGGCCAGCGGGTCGCCAAGCTCGACGTCGCCTGGGTCGGCTCCGGCTACAAGTTCGCCCTCGACGGCTGCAAGGACGCCCACGCCGGCATCGAGGCCAACAGCGACGCCCGCGGCTTCACCTGGGCCCCCGAGAGCTGGTCCGGCGCCCAGCGCTGCGGCGTGCAGTGGTCCGGCGACCAGTCCGGCAGCTGGGAGTACATCCGCTGGCAGATCCCCACCTACGCGGGCGCGTCCATGTCCGGACTCGCCTACACCACCGGTGACGTCGACGGCATCTTCGGCGGCAGCGCCAAGACGTACACCCGCGACCTCCAGTGGAAGACGTTCCTGCCCGTCACCATGACCATGGACGGCTGGGCCGCCAACGACAAGCAGCCCTTCCGGTACGGAGAGCCGTACACCACGATCAACCGCGCCTCGCTCAAGCTCCACGAGGCCCTGCTCCCGTACATCTACAGCCACGCGTACCGGGCCACGAAGACCGGCGTCGGCCTCGCCCGGCCGCTCGCCCTGGAGTACCCGGACGACCCGAAGGCCGCGACCGAGGCCGCGAAGTACGAGTTCCTCAGCGGCGAGGACTTCCTCGTCGCACCCGTCTACCGGGACGCGGTGGAGCGCGACGGCATCTACCTGCCGAAGGGCACCTGGATCGACTACTGGAACGGGCGCGTCCACGAAGGCCCCGTCACCCTCGACCACTACAGCGCCCCGCTCGACACCCTGCCCCTCTTCGTACGGGCCGGGGCGGCCGTCCCCATGTGGCCCGGCTCCGTCCGCTCCTACCAGGACCGCGCCCCCGGCGACCCGATCGCCTGGGACGTCTACCCGAAGGGCAGCTCCTCCTTCGAGCTGTACGAGGACGACGGCGTCACCCGCGAGCACCGCACCGGGAGGTACGCCACCCAGCGCGCCGACGTCGGCGCGCCGGAGGCCGGCCGCGGCGACGTCACCGTCCGCGTCGGCGCCAGTACCGGCTCGTACACCGGCAAGCCCGCCGCCCGGCCGTACGCCTTCACCGTCCACACCGGCGACGCCCCCGACGCGGTGAAGCTCGACGGGCGCCCGCTGCCCGCCCTCACCTCCCGCGCCGCCTTCGACGCCGCCGCACAGGGCTGGTGGTACGACCGCGACGAGCGCGGGGGAGTGGTCCGGGTCAAGACCGCCGCCCTGTCCACCGACCGCGCCTTCGAGCTGCGGCTGACCGGGACCAGCGCCGTCGGCGGGGCCGTCCCCGGCGCCTCCGCCGTCCTCGCCGCCCCCACCGGGCAGGAGCTCGGCGCCGGCACGCCCGGCACCGTCGCCGTGGACGTCACCGCGGGCACCCGGGACGCCACCGACGTACGGGTCTCCCTGGACGCCCCGGCGGGCTGGCAGGTCACCCCGGCCGCCCCGATCGCCCGCGTCCCGGCCGGCACCACCCGCCGGGTCGAGGTCGCCGTCACCCCGGCGGCGGACGCGAAGCCCGGCGAGGCCACCCTCACCGCGACCGCCCGCCACCGCGCCGCGGGCACCGACCGCACGGCCGTCCAGCGGTTCGCGGTCGGCGCGATGCCCCCGGCACCGACGGCCGACGCCTGGGCGAGCGACCTCGCCTGGCTGCGCGCGACCAACGGCTGGGGACCGGCCGAACGCGACCGCTCCAACGGCGAGTCCGCCGCCGGCGACGGCCACGCCCTCACCCTGGCCGGGCAGACCTACGCGAAGGGCATCGGCGCCCACGCCGACTCCGACATCGAGGTCTACCTCGGCGGCCGCTGCACCACCTTCACCGCCGACGTCGGCATCGACGACGAGATCAACGGCTACGGGGACGTGGCCTTCTCCGTCGAGGCCGACGGCCGGGTCCTGTGGACCTCGCCCCGGCTCACCGGGGCCTCCGCGACCCTGCCCGTGAACGTCGACGTGACCGGCGCCAAGCACGTCCGGCTGAAGATCACGGACACCAACGGGTCGAAGAGCGGCGACCACGGCGACTGGGCGGCGGCCCGCTTCGGCTGCGCCTGACGCACGAACGGGAGGGGCGCCCTCGGGCACCCCTCCCGTTCCGTCCGTCTACTCTCCGGTCTCGCCGTCGGGCCCTTCGCCGGATTCCTCGGAAGGACCTTCGTCGGCGTCCGTTCCGGCATCCGTCCCGGCATCCGTCCCGGCGTCCGTCCCGGCATCCGTCCCGGCGTCCGCCCCCGGCACCGACTCCGGGCCCGGCTGCTCCGGCTTCGGCGGCCGCGTCCGGCCGCTCCCGGGGTCCCGCAGGAACTCGCCGCCCTCGGTCGCGACCCCCGGGCCCGTGCCCGGCTCGCGCCGCCGCAGATAGCGCTCGAACTCGCGGGCGATCGCCTCGCCCGAGGCCTCCGGCAGCTCCGCCGTGTCCCGCGCCTCCTCCAGGGTCTGCACGTACTCGGCGACCTCGCTGTCCTCGGCGGCCAGCTGGTCCACGCCCAGCTGCCAGGCCCGCGCGTCCTCCGGCAGCTCGCCCAGCGGGATGCGCAGCCCGATCAGGTCCTCCAGGCGGTTGAGCAGCGCCAGGGTCGCCTTCGGGTTCGGCGGCTGCGACACGTAGTGCGGCACCGCCGCCCACAGGCTCACCGCCGGCACGCCCGCGTGCGTGCACGCCTCCTGGAGGATGCCCACGATGCCCGTCGGGCCCTCGTACCGGGTCTCCTCCAGGTCCATCGTCCGCGCCAGGTCGGGATCGGAGGTCACTCCGCTGACCGGGACCGGACGGGTGTGCGGGGTGTCCCCGAGCAGCGCGCCCAGGATCACCACCATCTCCACGCCCAGCTCGTGCGCGAAGCCCAGCAGCTCGTTGCAGAAGGAGCGCCAGCGCATCGACGGCTCGATCCCGCGCACGAGCACCAGGTCGCGGGGCTTCTCGCCGCCGACCCGGACCACGGAGAGCCGGGTCGTCGGCCAGGTGATCTTCCGGACGCCGTTGTCCAGGAAGACGGTGGGCCGGTTGACCTGGAAGTCGTAGTAGTCCTCGGCGTCGAGCGCCGCGAAGACCTCGCCCTTCCATTCCCGGTCCAGGTGGGCGACCGCGGTGGAGGCGGCGTCGCCGGCGTCGTTCCAGCCCTCGAACGCGGCCACCATGACCGGGTCGATCAGCTCGGGTACCCCCTCGAGCTCGATCACCCAGCGCCTCCTTATTCGAAGTTCCTGTCGTACGGCCCCACCTTACGGCTTTCCGGCGGGCCGCCCGCAGTCCCGGGACGTCCCCGAAAACCCGTGCGGCCTTGATCGACTACCCAGGAACTCGCCTCCGCACACGGCGGAGTCACTCCTCCCACAGGGTGCTCGGCGCCTCCCTCCGCACCACCGGCGCGATCTCCTCGGCGAAGCGCTGGAGGGTCTCCTGCTGCTCGGCCGTCGACTGGCCGAAGGCGTCGACCGTGACGGACTGCAGGTCGTGCCCGTAGTGCGCGTGCCAGCCGAGGATCTTGTCGATGATCTGCTGCGGCGAGCCGATCAGCTGGGGGCCGTCCGCGACGGCGTCCTCGATCGTGCGGAACGGGGTGTTGTACCCGGCCTTGCCCTCCAGGTCCGGCCTGAAGCTCTGCCGCACCTTCGCCTCGTACAGCTCCTTGTACCGGGCGATCGCCTGCTCGGGGGTGTCGGCGATGAGCAGCCCCCCGGAACCGGCCGCCACGCGCGCGTGGGCCGGATCGTGCCCGTACTCCTCGAACTTCTCGCGGTAGTGGGCGATGAGTCGCGTGTACGCCTCGCGCGGCTGGATCGCGTTGGCGGTGAAGAGCGGATCGCCGTGCTTGGCCGCGAGCTCGGGGGAGCGGAGGCTGGTGGCCGAGCCGTGCCAGATCCGGGGCGGACCGGCGTACGGCCGGGGGACCGTGGTCACGTTCTTCAGCGGCGGCCGGAACTCTCCCTCCCAGTCGACGCCCTCCTCCGTCCAGAGCCGGCGAAGGAGCTCGTACTTCTCCTTCTGGAGGTCCCACTGCCGCTCCTCGTCCAGGCCGAAGAGGTCGAAGTGGCCGGCCTCCGCGCCCTTGCCGACGACGAGTTCGAGCCGGCCCCGGGAGAGCTGGTCGAGCGTCGCGTAGTCCTCGGCGACCCGGACGGGGTCGAGGATCGCGACGACGGTGACACCGGTGAGCAGCCTGATCCGGCGGGTGCGGGCGGCCAGCGCGGCCAGCAGCACGGTCGGGGAGGAGGAGAGGAACGCGCCCGCGTGCCGCTCGCCGACCGCGTACGCGTCGAAGCCGAGGCGTTCGGCGGTCTCGCCGAGGGTGACGACCTGCTCCAACCGGTCGGCGGCGGACAGCAGTTCGCCGGTGATCGGGTGCGGGGAGTGGTGGACGATCGAGAGCACCTGAAACTTCATGCACCCCACTCTGCGCGCCGAGTGTTGCGGCCGTGTGGACGGCGCATGGCACGCGTCAGGGGCGGCCCCTCGAAGAGGAACCGCCCCTGCGCACGCGGGAGTTACTTCCGCAGCATCGACTCGACGCCGGCGCGGATCTCGTCCGTCGCGAGACCGCGGATGGTCAGGGTCGTACGGCGGCGCAGCACGTCGTCCGCCGTCTCGGCCCACTCGTGGTCGCGGGCGTAGGCGACCTGCGCCCAGATCTCCGGCGCGTCCGGGTGGATCCGGCGGGCGAGCTCCGGGTCCTCGTTCGCCATGCGGGCGATGTCGAAGGAGAGCGAGCCGTAGTGCGTGGCCAGGTGCTTGGCGGTGTCGGCGGCCATCCGGGGACCGGGCGCCGGGCCGTCGACGAGCAGCCGGTGGGCGACCGCGTTCGGGTTGGCTATGCCGGGCAGCGGCAGCCGCTTCGGCAGCGCCGACACCGGCTCGTAGTCCTCGCCGAGCGGGCGGCCGGGGAGCTGCTCCAGCTTCTTCATGACCGTGCGGCCGATGTGGCGGAAGGTCGTCCACTTGCCGCCGGCCACCGACAGCATGCCGCCGCGACCCTCGGTGACGACCGTCTCGCGCTTGGCCTTGGACGTGTCGCCGGGACCGCCCGGGAGCACCCGCAGACCGGCGAAGGAGTACGTGATCAGGTCGCGGGAGAGCTGCTGGTCGCGGATGGAGAAGGCGGCCTCGTCCAGGATCTGGGCGGTGTCCTTCTCGGTGACCTCGACCTGGCCGGGGTCGCCCTCGTACTCCTCGTCGGTGGTGCCGAGGAGCAGCATGTCCTCCCAGGGGAGGGCGAAGGTGATGCGGTACTTGTCGATCGGGGTGGCCAGCGCGGCCTTCCACGGGGAGGTCCGCTTGAGGACCAGGTGCGCGCCCTTGGAGAGGCGGATGGAGGGGGCCGCGTTCGGGTCCTCCATCTTGCGCAGGTGGTCGACCCACGGGCCGGTCGCGTTCAGCACGAGACGGGCGTCGACGCCGAACTCGTCGCCGGTGGTGCGGTCCTTCAGCTCCGCGCCGGTGACCCGGCCGCGGGTGAAGCGGAGCCCGGTGACCTCGGCGTGGTTGAGGACGGTGGCGCCGGCGTCGACGGCGGCGCGGACGGTCATGAGCGCCATCCGGGCGTCGTTCATCTGGTCGTCGCCGTAGACGGCGACGGCCTTCAGGTTGTCGGTGCGCAGCTCCGGCACGTCCTGGGCGGCCTTGGCGGGGGAGAGCAGGTGCCCGACGCCGTCGCCGAAGGCCGAGAGGGCGCTGTAGGCGAAGACGCCGGCGCCGAGCTTGGCCGCGCCGTGCGGGCCGCCCTTGTAGACGGGCAGGTAGAAGGTGAGCGGGTTGGCGAGGTGCGGTGCCACCTGGCGGGAGACCGCACGCCGCTCGAAGTGGTTCTCCGCCACCAGCTTCACCGCGCCGGTCTGCAGGTAGCGCAGGCCGCCGTGGAGGAGCTTGGAGGAGGCGGAGGAGGTGGCGCCGGCGAAGTCGCCGGCGTCCACCAGGGCCACCCGCAGGCCCGACTGCGCGGCGTGCCAGGCGGTGGAGATGCCCAGGATGCCGCCGCCGATCACCAGGAGGTCGTACGTCGCCTTGGAAAGCTGTTCCCGGGTCTCGGCGCGGCTCGGCAGGGAACCGGCAGCCGGGTGCGTCCCGAGGGCAGGGACGCTCTGCAGGGTGGTCATCTCGTATTACTCCTCGGTCGAATCATCGAGCCAGCCCATGGAGCGTTCGACGGCCTTGAGCCAGCTCTTGTACTCGCGGTCACGCTTGTCGGCGTCCATGCGAGGGGTCCATTCCGCCGCCCGGCGCCAGTTGGCGCGCAGCGCGTCGGTGTCCGGCCAGAAGCCGACGGCCAGACCGGCGGCGTAGGCGGCGCCGAGGCAGGTGGTCTCGGCGACCATCGGACGCACGACGGGCGCGTCCAGGAAGTCCGAGAGGGTCTGCATCAGCAGGTTGTTGGAGGTCATGCCGCCGTCGACCTTGAGCGCGGTCAGCTCGACGCCGGAGTCCTTCGTCATGGCGTCGGTGATCTCGCGGGTCTGCCAGGCGGTGGCCTCCAGGACGGCGCGGGCGATGTGCGCCTTGGTGACGTACCGGGTGAGGCCGGCGATGACGCCGCGGGCGTCGGAGCGCCAGTACGGGGCGAACAGGCCGGAGAAGGCCGGCACGAAGTAGGCGCCGCCGTTGTCCTCGACCGAGGACGCGAGGGTCTCGATCTCGGCGGCGGACTTGATCAGGCCCATCTGGTCGCGCATCCACTGCACCAGGGAACCGGTGACGGCGATCGAGCCCTCCAGGGCGTAGACCGGCTTCGCGTCGCCGATCTGGTAGCCGACCGTGGTCAGCAGGCCGCTGTAGGAGTTGATGATCTTGTCGCCGGTGTTCATCAGCATGAAGGTGCCGGTGCCGTACGTGGACTTGGCCTCGCCCTCGGCGAAACACGTCTGGCCGAACAGGGCGGCCTGCTGGTCGCCGAGCGCGGAGGCGACCGGGACGCCGTCGAGGATGCCGCCCTTGACCGTGCCGTACACCTCGGCGGAGGAGCGGATCTCCGGCAGCACGGCGGCCGGGATCTCCATGGACTGCAGGATCTTCTCGTCCCAGGTCATGGTGTGGAGGTTCATCAGCATGGTGCGGGAGGCGTTGGTGACGTCGGTGACGTGGTGGCCGCCGTCGACGCCGCCCGTGAGGTTCCAGATGACCCAGGAGTCCATGGTGCCGAAGAGGATGTCGCCGCGCTCGGCGCGCTCGCGCAGGCCCTCGACGTTGTCGAGCAGCCAGCGGACCTTCGGGCCGGAGAAGTAGCTCGCGAGGGGCAGGCCGGTCTCGCGGCGGAAGCGGTCCTGGCCGACGTTGCGGCCGAGCTCCTTGCAGAGGGCGTCGGTGCGGGTGTCCTGCCAGACGAGGGCGTTGTGGACGGGCTCACCGGTGTTCTTGTCCCAGAGCAGCGTGGTCTCGCGCTGGTTGGTGATGCCGATGGCCTTGACGTCCGCGGCGGTGATGTTGCCCTTCTCCAGGGCGCCGGCGACGACCTCCTGGACGTTGGCCCAGATCTCGGCGGCGTCGTGCTCGACCCAGCCCGGCTTCGGGAAGATCTGCTCGTGCTCCTTCTGGTCGACCGAGACGATCCGGCCGTCCTTGTCGAAGACGATGCAGCGCGAGGAGGTGGTGCCCTGGTCGATGGCCGCGATGAAGGGGCCGGAGGTGTGTGCGTCGGTCACGGTGTGCTCCAAGGGAAGTCTGGAAGAAGGACGGCTCAGGCGAACGCGATGTTGTAGATACCCGCCGCGAGGGCGCCACCGATCAGCGGACCGGCGACCGGGATCCAGGAGTAGCTCCAGTCGGAGCCGCCCTTGTTCGGCAGCGGGAGCAGGGCGTGCACGATGCGCGGGCCGAGGTCACGGGCCGGGTTGATGGCGTAACCGGTCGGGCCGCCGAGCGAGAGGCCGATGGAGACCACGACGAAAGCGGTGATCAGGGCGCCGAGGACGCCGAGGCCCTTGCCGCTGTCGTTCAGGCCCTGGGTGAGCACGGCCAGGACCAGCACGACGGTGCCGATGATCTCGGTGGCCAGGTTCTGCCAGGTGTTACGGATCTCGGGGCCCGTGGAGAAGACGCCGAGCACCGGGCCGGGTCCCTCGATCGGCTTCTCGCCGACGGTCTCCGGGTCCGTGAGGTGCGCCTGGAACTGGCCGTAGTAGGCCACCCAGACCAGCGCCGCGCCGATCATCGCGCCGAGCATCTGGCCGGCGATGTAGACCGGGACGTTGCTCCAGTCCCCGTCCTTGATCGCGATGGCGATCGTGACGGCGGGGTTCAGATGGGCGCCCGAGAGGGAAGCGGTCATGTAGACCGCCGTCATGACGGCGAAGCCCCACCCGAAGGCGATCGCGAGCCAGCCCGCGTTGCGGGCCTTGGAGTTCTTGAGCGTGACGGCGGCGCACACACCGCCGCCGAGCAGAATGAGTACGGCGGTACCGATGGTCTCGCCGAGGAAGATGTCGGAGCTGGGCACCCGCGACTCCTTTGTCCTTCGTCCAGGGGAAGGCGAACCCCGGGTCCCTCCGGTGGTCCGCGCCCTCGTGTGAGGGCGTTGCCGGCCCTTGGCACTGTGACACCTTAGCGCGATTGCCGGTAGGTGTTCGACAATGCCGACCGATGAACGGAAGTTTTGCCCCGGGGTTAACAGCGCGTCAAGGGTCTGGGAAGTGAAAAACCCGCCGATAACGCGATCGTTACCGGCGGGTTCGGTTCTGCTGTACGGGCTGCCGCACGCGGTCGTACGGAGGGTGGCCGGGCCGCGCTCGCACGGGCGGGTCGGGGCCGCGCTCGTGCGGGCGGGTCGGGGCCGCGCTCGTGCGGAAGGCGGGGCCGCGCTCGTACGGGAGGGCAGGGGTGCGGCCGTACGTAAGGCAAGGGTGCGCTCGTACGGAAGGCGGGGGTGCGCCCGTGCGGGCTCTCAGAAGCGGCCGGCCCCCAGGTCCCGGGAGACCGCGCGGGCGCAGTCCCGCACCGCCGCCACCAGCTCCGGGCGCAGCTCCCCGCCCGGGCAGACCCGCTCCACGGCGCCCGTGACCGCCACCGCGCCCACCGGCATCCGCCGCCGGTCGTGGATCGGCGCCGCCACCGAGGCCACGCCCTCCCAGGTCTCCTCCACGTCCGCCGCCCAGCCCCGGGCCCGCGTCATGTCGAGCAGCGACTCGAAATCGCCCAGCTCCGTGGTCGTCCGGGGCGTGAACGCCTCCCGCTCGACCTCCAGGACCTCGCTGTGCGCCACCGGGTCGTACGCCGAGAGGACCTTGCCGAGCGCCGTGGAGTGCAGCGGCTGCATGGCCCCCACCTCCAGGACCTGGCGGCTGTCGTCCGGCCGGAAGACGTGGTGCACGATCAGCACGCCCCGCTGGTGCAGCACCCCCAGGTGCACGCTCTCGCCGCTGGACCGGGCCAGGTCGTCCGTCCAGACCAGGGCGCGCGCCCGCAGCTCGTGCACGTCCAGATAGCTGTTGCCGAGCCGCAGCAGCTCCGCGCCCAGCTGGTAGCGGCCCGAGGCCGCGTCCTGCTCCACGAAGCCCTCCGCCTGGAGGGTGCGCAGGATGCCGTGGGCCGTTCCCTTGGCGAGCCCGAGCGAGGACGCGATGTCGGACAGACCGAGCCGGCGCTCGCCACCCGCGAGCAGTCGCAGCATGGCCGCCGCTCGTTCAAGCGACTGGATGTTCTTCGCCATCGCCCGGCCCCTCACCCTTCTCACACTGTTCGACAATGCTGAACACTATCGGTCGATGCCGACCTCGCGTCACACCACACAGTGTCGGTCAAGGAGGGGCAGGACCGGGAGTCCCCGCACACAGGATGCCGTCCGGCCCGTGGGACGCCTTGTCCACCCCGGCTCAAGCGCGGTTACGCTGGCCCCGTGCACCCTCCCCCCGAGAGTGCAAAGCCGACAGCCGTCGCATCCCAGGGAGCTCATCCATGGCCTCGTTGCCGACCCCTTCCGCTGACAGCCGGACCCGCGCCGCCGCCCTCCGTGAGGCACTCGCCAGCCGAGTCGTCGTCGCCGACGGAGCCATGGGCACCATGCTCCAGGCCCAGGACCCCACCCTCGAGGACTTCCAGAACCTCGAAGGATGCAACGAGATCCTGAACGTCACCCGGCCCGACATCGTCCGTTCGGTGCACGAGGCGTACTTCGAGGTCGGCGTCGACTGCGTCGAGACGAACACGTTCGGCTCCAACCACTCGGCCGCCGGCGAGTACGAGATCGCGGACCGGATCCACGAGCTCTCCGAGGCGGGCGCCCGGATCGCCCGCGAGGTCGCCGACGAGTTCGGCGCGAAGGACGGCCGCCAGCGCTGGGTGCTCGGCTCGATCGGCCCCGGCACCAAGCTGCCCTCCCTCGGCCACATCTCGTACGACGTGCTGCGCGACGGCTACCAGCAGAACGCCGAGGGCCTGCTGGCCGGCGGCGCCGACGCCCTGATCGTCGAGACGACCCAGGACCTGCTGCAGACCAAGTCCAGCCTCATCGGCGCGCGCCGCGCGATGGACGCCCTGGGCGTGGACGTGCCCCTGATCTGCTCGCTCGCCTTCGAGACCACCGGCGTCATGCTGCTCGGCTCCGAGATCGGCGCGGCCCTGACCGCCCTGGAGCCCCTCGGCATCGACCTGATCGGCCTGAACTGCTCGACCGGCCCCGCCGAGATGAGCGAGCACCTGCGCTACCTCGCCCGCCACTCCCGTACGCCCCTCATGTGCATGCCGAACGCCGGCCTGCCCGTGCTCACCAAGGACGGCGCGTACTTCCCGCTCACGGCCACCGAGATGGCCGACGCGCAGGAGAACTTCGTCCGCGACTACGGCCTGTCCCTGGTCGGCGGCTGCTGCGGCTCCACGCCCGAGCACCTGCGCCAGGTCGTCGAGCGCGTCCAGGGCATCACCCCGCCCGAGCGCTCCCCCCGCCCCGAGCCGGGCGCCGCCTCCCTCTACCAGACGGTGCCGTTCCGCCAGGACACCTCGTACCTGGCGATCGGCGAGCGGACCAACGCCAACGGCTCGAAGAAGTTCCGCGAGGCCATGCTCGAAGGCCGCTGGGACGACTGCGTCGAGATGGCCCGCGACCAGATCCGCGAGGGCGCGCACATGCTCGACCTGTGCGTCGACTACGTGGGCCGCGACGGCGTCGCCGACATGGAGGAGCTCGCGGGCCGCTTCGCCACCGCCTCCACCCTGCCGATCGTCCTCGACTCCACCGAGGTGGACGTCCTGCGCGCCGGCCTGGAGAAGCTCGGCGGCCGTGCCGTCATCAACTCGGTCAACTACGAGGACGGCGACGGCCCCGAGTCCCGCTTCGCGAAGGTCACCCGTCTGGCCCAGGAGCACGGCGCCGCCCTCATCGCCCTCACCATCGACGAGGAGGGCCAGGCCCGTACCCCCGAGCACAAGGTCGCCGTCGCCGAGCGCCTCATCGAGGACCTCACCGGCAACTGGGGCATCCACGAGTCCGACATCCTCATCGACACCCTGACCTTCACCATCTGCACCGGCCAGGAGGAGTCGCGCAAGGACGGCATCGCCACCATCGAGGCGATCCGCGAACTGAAGCGCCGCCACCCGGACGTCCAGACCACCCTGGGCCTGTCGAACATCTCCTTCGGCCTCAACCCGGCCGCCCGCATCCTGCTCAACTCGGTCTTCCTCGACGAGTGCGTCAAGGCGGGCCTGGACTCGGCGATCGTCCACGCCTCGAAGATCCTGCCCATCGCCCGCTTCGACGAGGAGCAGGTCACCACCGCCCTCGACCTGATCTACGACCGGCGCGCCGAGGGCTACGACCCGCTGCAGAAGCTGATGGCCCTCTTCGAGGGCGCCACCGCCAAGTCGCTCAAGGCCGGCAAGACCGAGGAGCTCCTCGCCCTGCCCCTGGACGAGCGCCTCAAGCGGCGGATCGTCGACGGCGAGAAGAACGGCCTGGAGGCCGACCTCGACGAGGCCCTCGTCCAGCGGCCCGCCCTGGACATCGTCAACGACACCCTCCTCGACGGCATGAAGACGGTCGGCGAGCTGTTCGGCTCCGGCCAGATGCAGCTGCCGTTCGTGCTCCAGTCGGCCGAGGTCATGAAGACGGCCGTCGCCCACCTCGAACCGCACATGGAGAAGTCCGACGCCGAGGGCAAGGGCACGATCGTGCTCGCCACCGTCCGCGGCGACGTCCACGACATCGGCAAGAACCTCGTCGACATCATCCTCTCCAACAACGGCTACAACGTCGTCAACATCGGCATCAAGCAGCCGGTCTCCGCGATCCTGGAAGCCGCCGAGGAGCACAACGCCGACGTCATCGGCATGTCCGGCCTCCTCGTGAAGTCCACCGTGATCATGAAGGAGAACCTGGAGGAGCTGAACCAGCGCGAGCTGGCCGCCAAGTACCCCGTGATCCTCGGCGGAGCCGCCCTCACCCGCGCGTACGTCGAGCAGGACCTCCACGAGATCTACCAGGGCGAGGTCCGCTACGCCCGGGACGCCTTCGAGGGCCTGCGCCTCATGGACGCGCTCATCGGCGTCAAGCGCGGCGTCCCCGGAGCCGTGCTCCCCGAGCTGAAGCAGCGCCGCGTCGCCAAGAGCGCCACCGCGGCCCTCCAGGTCGAGGAGCCGGAGCCCGGCGGCCGCTCCGACGTGGCCACCGACAACCCCGTGCCCACCCCGCCGTTCTGGGGCACCCGCGTCGTCAAGGGCATCCCGCTCAAGGAGTACGCCTCCTGGCTCGACGAGGGTGCGCTCTTCAAGGGCCAGTGGGGCCTCAAGCAGAACCGGGCCGGCGACGGACCGGCGTACGAGGAACTGGTCGAGACCGAGGGCCGGCCCCGGCTGCGCGGCTGGCTGGAGCGCCTCCACACCGAGAACCTCCTGGAGGCGGCCGTCGTCCACGGCTACTTCCCCTGCGTCTCCAAGGGCGACGACCTGATCATCCTGGACGAGGCGGGCAACGAGCGGACCCGGTTCACCTTCCCGCGCCAGCGCCGCGGCCGCCGCCTGTGCCTCGCGGACTTCTTCCGCCCGGAGGAGTCCGGCGAGACCGACGTCGTCGGCCTCCAGGTCGTCACCGTCGGCTCGAAGATCGGCGAGGCCACGGCCAAGCTCTTCGAGTCCGACTCGTACCGCGACTACCTGGAGCTGCACGGCCTCTCCGTCCAGCTCGCCGAGGCCCTCGCCGAGTACTGGCACGCCCGCGTCCGCGCGGAGCTCGGCTTCGGCGGGGAGGACCCCGAGAACGTCGAGGACATGTTCGACCTCAAGTACCGCGGTGCCCGCTTCTCGCTGGGCTACGGCGCCTGTCCCGACCTGGAGGACCGGGCGAAGATCGCCGAGCTGCTCCGGCCGGAGCGGATCGGCGTCCACCTCTCCGAGGAGTTCCAGCTCCACCCCGAGCAGTCCACCGACGCCATCGTCATCCACCACCCCGAGGCGAAGTACTTCAACGCACGGTGACCGCGCGGTGACGCCGCAGGGTAAATACGCGCTTTCCCGTTGATCGCGACGTACACTTGTCGGTCCAGTGCAGGCCGGTCATCCTCCCCGTACCGGGGAGGATGACCGGCCTTCTCGTCCCTCCATGGAGGTGTGCCGGATGACCAGTACGGTCCCCGCGTCCCTGTTCCGTACGAACGGCAGCTCCGCCCTGCAGGCGGTCTTCCTCGACATGGACGGGACCCTCGTCGACACGGAGGGGTTCTGGTGGGACGCCGAGGTCGAGGTCTTCGCGGACCTCGGGCACCGGCTGGACGAGGCCTGGCGGGACATCGTCGTCGGCGGCCCGATGACCCGCAGCGCGGGCTACCTCATCGAGTCCACCGGCGCCGACATCACCCTCGAAGAGCTCACCGTCCTGCTCAACGAGAAGTTCGAGCAGCGCATCGACCGGGGCGTGCCCCTCATGCCGGGCGCCGAGCGACTGCTCGCCGAGCTGGCCCGGCACTCCATCCCCACCGCCCTGGTCTCCGCCTCGCACCGGCGGATCATCGACCGGGTCCTCGGCTCGCTCGGCCGCGACCGCTTCGCCCTCACGGTCGCCGGCGACGAGGTCGAGCGCACCAAGCCGCACCCCGAGCCGTACCTGACGGCCGCCCGGGGCGTGGGCGCCGACCCCGTGCTCTGCGCCGTCATCGAGGACACCGCGACCGGTGTGGCGGCCGCCGAGGCGGCCGGCTGCCGGGTCGTCGCGGTGCCCTCCGTCGCCCCGATCGCGCCCTCCCCGGGCCGGGTCGTCGTGCGCTCCCTGGAAGAGGTCGACGTACCGTTCCTGCGTACCTTGATCACGGGAATTTGAGCTTTATCTGAGGAAAGCGATCCGGCTGAAGTCCGGCCGAAGAGAGCGGGCCATTCACCGAAAAGCACCTGAGTGACCTTGGTCACCCAGAGTGCCGGACGGCGGGTGGCCCGTTCTCGTCCCCTGTCTCAAAAGCGGATGTTTCGACGCCCCCTGTGTCCTGATTGGTTAACCGTCGTCCGCAACGTCCGGCGCATGGTTATCGAGTCCGGCGCATTCATGATCACTCTTCGATTACGCCCCCGTGCGGCCCCGGTCAAGGGATACCGGCTCCGCCCATTAATCTTTCGCGAGTACTTCGCCGCATAACCGCGTGCACCGGCGCACACCCAAGTCGCCGTGAACACAGGACCGATCGCAACACCCGGCCCGATCGCTCCCGCCCCGACCGGGCGGCAGGCGGCGGAGTTCCACTGACCGCTGTACCCCAGTGCCGGATGAGGAGATCGTCCCTGATGAACCGCAAGACCCTGGTGCTGCCGGCCGTGGCCGGACTGCTCGTCCCCCTGCTCGCCGGCTGCGGCGGCAGCGAGGAGAGCCGATCGATCGTCGTCGGCACCACGGACCAGTTCATCGCCACCGGGGACGCACCCGCTCCGCTCGACCCGGCCTACGCCTACGACACCGGCGCCTGGAACATCCTCCGCCAGACCGTGCAGACCCTGCTGCACGTGCCCCGCGGCGGCGGCGAGCCCGTCCCCGAGGCCGCCAAGACCTGCGGCTTCTCCGACAAGGCCAGCGAGAGCTACCGCTGCACGCTCCGCGAGGGCCTCACCTTCGCCGACGGCACCCCCATCACGGCCGAGGACGTCAAGTACTCCATCGACCGCGTCCTGAAGATCAAGTCGGACAACGGCACCGCCGCCCTCCTCGCGAACATCGACACCGTCGAGACCCAGGGCACCGACGGCGTCGTCTTCCACCTCAAGACCCCCGACGCGACCTTCCCGTACAAGCTCTCCACCCCTGTCGCCGGCATCCTCAGCAAGGACAAGTACGCCGCCGACAAGCTCCGCGACGGCTTCGACGTCGACGGCTCGGGCCCGTACACCATGAAGGTCGAGCGCGAGGGCGACAAGGCCACCCGCTTCGTCTTCACCAAGAACCCCGCCTACAAGGGCGACATCACCCTGCGCAACGACAAGGTCGAACTGCGCCCCTACGCCGACGCCGGCACCATGGGCGCCGCCCTGGAGCGCGACGACATCGACATGATGGCCCGCTCCCTGTCGCAGAAGCAGATCAAGGACCTCACCGAGACGCCCAAGGACAACATCCGCGTCACCGAGGTCCCCGGCCTGGAGATCCGGTACCTCGGCTTCAACACCGACGCCCCCTCCGTCGAGCAGAAGGCCGTGCGCCAGGCCATGGCCTCCGTCGTCGACCGGGGCGCCCTCGTCAACCTCGTCTACGGCCCCACCGCGGAGCCGCTGTACTCGCTGATCCCCTCCAGCATCACCGGCCACGCCACCCCCTTCTTCGACGAGTACGGCGAGCCCGACCCCGTCCGCGCCGCCAAGCTCCTCAAGGACGCGGGCGTCAAGACCCCGGTCAAGGTGACCCTCAACTACACCACCGACCACTACGGCGCCGAGACCGCCCAGGAGTTCGAGGCGCTCAAGAAGCAGCTCGTCGCCAGCGAGCTCTTCGACGTCAAGATCCAGGGTGCCGAGTGGTCCACCTTCCGCACGGCCCAGAAGCGCGGCGACTACGCCGTCTACGGCCTCGGCTGGTTCCCGGACTACCCGGACCCCGACAACTACATCGCGCCGTTCCTCGACAGCGACAACTTCCTCAACACCCCCTACGTGAACAAGACCGTTCGCGAGAAGCTCATCCCGCGCTCGCGCCGCCAGGCCGACCGCAACGCCGCAAGCCCCGTCTACGCGCAGATCCAGAAGATCGTCGCCAAGGACGTCCCCGTCCTGCCCCTGTGGCAGGGCAAGCAGTACGTCGCCGCCCGCGACGACCTCAACGGAGTCGAGTACGCCCTCAACACCTCCTCCGACCTGCTGCTGTGGGAACTGGGCCGCGGCACCGCCTGACCCCTTCGTTGTCCCGGCCGCGCGCCCCTGCGCGGCCGGCCTGACAAGAGATCAAGAGGCAAGTTCTGTGAAGGCACGAAACAAGTGGCTGACGGCCCCGCTCGCCGCGGGCCTGTCCGCCGCCCTCCTCAGCGGCTGCGGCACCGAGCAGGGAAGCGGCTCCGGAGGCTCCGGAGACGGGATACGCGTCGGCATGTCCGACGAGATCCTCGCCACCGACCCGGCGGCCGGCTACGACCCCGGCTCCTGGCTGCTGTTCAACAACGTCTTCCAGTCCCTCCTCGCCTTCCCCAAGGGCGGCTCCGAGCCCGAGCCCGAGGCCGCCGACAAGTGCGAGTTCTCCGCGGGCAGCAAGGTCTACACCTGCACCCTGCGCGACGGCCTCACCTTCTCCAACGGCAACAAGCTCACCTCGGAGGACGTCAAGTACTCCTTCGAGCGGGCCCTCAAGATCGCCGACCCCTCGGGCCCGGCGCCGCTGCTCTCCACCATCCAGAGCATCGAGACCCCCGACGAGAAGACCGTCGTCTTCCGCCTCAAGGTCCCGGACGCCACCTTCCCCAGCAAGATCGCCTCCGGCGCCGGCTCCATCGTCGACCACCACGACTACCCCGCCGACGCGCTGCGCACCGACGGCAAGGCCACCGGCTCCGGCCCGTACAAGCTGGACTCCTTCGGCGAGTCCGAGGCCACGTTCTCCGCCAACCCCGGCTACAAGGGCAACGCCAAGCCCAAGAACGGCGCCGTCACCCTCAAGCTGTACCGCGGCGACCGCGCCGCCCTCGCCAAGGCCTTCACCGACGGCGACATCGACGTCGCCTACCGAGGCCTCTCCGCCGACGACATCTCCGCCCTGGAGAACTCCGCCACCACGGCCGACAAGGGCATCGAGGTCGTCACCGGCAGCAGCGCCGAGGTCCAGCACCTGGTCTTCAACATGAAGGACCCGGTCGTCGGCAAGCTCGGCGTCCGCAAGGCCATCGCCCACCTCGTCGACCGCGAGGCCCTCGTCGAGAACGTCTACAAGTCGACGGCCACCCCGCTCTACTCGATCGTCCCGGCCGGCATCGCCGGACACAACACCGCCTTCTACGACGCCTACGGCACCCCCGACACGGCCAAGGCGAAGAAGGCCCTCCGCTCCGCCGGCATCACCGACAAGGTGAAGCTCACCCTCTGGTCCACGCCCAGCCGCTACGGCCCGGCCACCGACCAGGAGCTCAAGGCCATCGCCGAACAGCTCAACGCGAGCGGCCTCTTCGACGCCGACGTGAAGTCCGTCGCCTTCGACCAGTACGAGAAGGACATCGCCGCCGGCAAGTACGGCGTCTACGTCAAGGGCTGGGTCCCCGACTACCCCGACGCCGACAACTTCACCAGCCCCTTCTTCGGTGAGGGCAACGTCCTCGGCAACCACTACGAGAACCGCACCATCACCGGCACCCTCCTCCCCGAGACCGCCGCCGTCGCCGACCGCGCCGGCACCGCCGACGAGTACGGACGCCTCCAGGACCTCGTCGCCGAGGAGCTCCCGGTGCTGCCGCTGTGGCAGGGCAAGCAGTACGCCGTCGCCCGCGAGGACGTCACCGGCCTCGAATGGACCCTCGACGCCTCGACCGTCTTCCGCTTCTGGGAGATCCGCAAGGGCTGACACCCCCGTCCCCACGCACGAGGGCCCGGTACGCACCACGCGCACCGGGCCCTCGCCGCACCCACGGCCGATCGCTACTGGCCGCCGGCCCCCGGCCGCACCAGACCGCTCTCGTACGCGTACACCGCGGCCTGCACCCGGTCCCGCAGACCCAGCTTCGTCAGCACATGGCCCACGTGCGTCTTCACCGTCGTCTCGCTGACGAACAGGTCCGCCGCGATCTCCGCGTTCGACAGGCCCCGCGCCACCAGCTTCAGCACCTCCACCTCGCGGTCGGTCAAGGTGTTCAGCGTGTCCGGCACCTGCTCCTCGCCCGTCGGCAGATGCGCCGAGTACTTGTCGAGCAGCCGGCGCGTGATCGACGGGGCCAGCATCGCCTCGCCCGCCGCCACCACACGGATCGCCTGCACCAGCTCGTTCGCCGGAGCGTCCTTCAGCAGGAAGCCGCTCGCCCCCGCCCGCAGCGCCTCCACCACGTACTCGTCCAGGTCGAAGGTCGTCAGGACCAGTACCTTCGCCGGACCGTCCCGCCCCGGGCCGGTGATCTGCCGGGTCGCCTCCACCCCGTCCATCCGCGGCATCCGGATGTCCATCAGCACCACGTCCGGCTGCAGCGCGCGCACCTGCTCCTGCGCCTGCAGACCGTCGCCGGCCTCACCCACCACCGCGATGTCCTGCTCCGCCTCCAGAATCATCCGGAAGCCGGTCCGCAGCAGCGGCTGATCGTCGACCAACAGGACGCGGATCGTCACAAGGGCTCCTTCACGGGGCTGGGCCCGGCCCTTTCACGCGGGCTGGGCTCAGGAAGACGGCTGGGCCGGGTCCATTCTGCCCTGCCCGGATTCACCCGACTCCGGCGGGCGCGCGGAAACGATCTTCAGGGGATAGACCGGGGGAGTACCCCCGAACTCGGGACAGACCGCCTGATGGTCGCACCAGCCGCACAGCTTCGTCGGCCGCGGCCGCCAGTCGCCCGACTCCGTGGCCAGCCGGATCGCGTCCCACAGCGCCAGCAGCTTCCGCTCCACCCGCAGCAGATCCGCCTCCACCGGGTCGTACGTCAGCACCTCCCCGCTGCCCAGGTACACCAGCTGCAGCCGCCGCGGGATCACCCGCTTCAGCCGCCACACCACCAGCGCGTAGAAGGTCATCTGGAACAGCGCGCCGTCCCGGTACTCCGGCCGCGGCGCCTTCCCCGTCTTGTAGTCGACGATCCGCACCTCGCCCGAGGGCGCCACGTCGACCCGGTCGATCACCCCGCGCAGCCGCAGCCCCGACTCCAGCTCCGTCTCCACGAACAGCTCGCGCTCGGCCGGCTCCAGCCGCGTCGGGTCCTCGAGCGTGAACCACCGCTCGACCAGCTGCTCCGCCTCGCCCAGCCAGCCCGCCAGACGCTCCCCGCCCGGATCCTCCGCGAACAGCTCGGCCAGCTCCGGCTTCGCCTCCAGGAGCCGCTCCCACTGCCCCGGCACCATCGACCTCGCCCGCGGCGCCGTCCGCTCCGCCGCCGGATCGTCGAAGAGCCGCTCAAGCACCGCGTGCACCAGCGTGCCCCGCGTCGCCGCCGCGCTCGGCTTCTCCGGCAGCCGGTCGATCACCCGGAACCGGTACAGCAGCGGACACTGCATGAAATCGCTCGCCCGCGAGGGCGACAACGACATGGGCGCCCGGGGCTCCGCCGGCACCTGCTCGCTCGTACTCATGACGAAGACCCTACGACCCGCCACCGACAGCGAGCGGAATACCATCGACCTGGGACCCCGTCGCACTGCATGATCGAACCGTGACACATCCGACGCGGGTCACCCCACGCGACGAAAGGAACCCGTGAACCAGGACGAGCCCAAGCCGCAGCGGACCGAGGAGCCCGGCGGCGGGATCCTCATGGGACGGCCCTTCGGCGTGCCCGTCTACGTCGCCCCCAGCTGGTTCGTCGTCGCCGCCCTCATCACCTGGGTCTTCGGCGACCAGATCGAGCGTGTCCTGCCCGAGCTCGGCGCAGCCCGGTACCTGGTCTCCCTCTTCTTCGCCGTCGCCTTCTACGCCTCCGTGCTCGTCCACGAGCTGGCCCACACCATCGCCGCGCTCCGCTTCAAACTCCCGGTGCGCCGCATCCAGCTCCAGTTCTTCGGCGGCGTCTCCGAGATCGAGAAGGAGACCGAGACCCCCGGCCGCGAATTCGTCCTCGCCTTCGTCGGCCCCCTCCTCTCCCTCGTCCTCGCCGGCGTGTTCTACCTCTCCCTGTACGCCGTCGAGCCCGGCACCGTCCCCGGGGTCCTCCTCGGCGGCCTGATGATCTCCAACCTGATCGTCGCGATCTTCAACCTGCTCCCCGGCCTCCCCCTCGACGGCGGCCGCATGCTCCGCGCCGTCGTCTGGAAGATCACCGGCAAGCCCATGAGCGGCACCGTCGCCGCCGCCTGGGTCGGCCGCGCCCTCGCCGTCCTCGTCCTCGTCGGCCTGCCCCTGCTCACCCGCACCGGCCTCCTCGGCAACTCCACCGAGGACATCGGCGGCTTCGAGACCGTCACCGACGCCCTCCTCGCCGCGATCCTCGCCGCCATCATCTGGACCGGCGCCGGCAACAGCCTCCGCATGGCCCGCCTCCGCGAGCACCTCCCCGAACTCCGCGCCCGCGCACTCACCCGCCGCGCCATCCCCGTCGAACCCGCCACACCGCTCTCCGAGGCCCTCCGCCGCGCCAACGAGGCCGGCGCCCGCGCCCTCGTCGTCGTCGACGGCGCCGGCGAACCCACCGGCATCGTCCGCGAGGCCGCCATCGCCGCCGTACCCCAGCACCGCCGCCCCTGGGTCGCCGTCAGCACCCTCGCCCAGGACCTCACCGACGGCATGCGGGTCCCCGCCGAACTCACCGGGCAGCCCCTCCTCGACCACCTCCGCGCCAGCCCCGCCACCGAGTACCTCGTCGTCGAGGACACCGGCGAGATCTACGGGGTCCTCGCCACCACCGACGTCGAACGGGCCTTCGTCCAGGCCATGGCACGACCGTCCACGTAACCCCGGTACTCTGGTCGCATGTCCGAACCGACCGGTGCCGCCCGCCGACGCGGGCCCTTCAAGGTCGGGGACCAGGTTCAGCTGACCGACCCCAAGGGCCGTCACTACACGTTCACGCTCGAAGAGGGAAAGAACTTCCACACCCACAAGGGTTCTTTCCCGCACGACGAACTGATCGGCGCCCCCGAGGGCAGCGTTGTCCGTACCACCGGAAACGTCGCCTACCTCGCGCTGCGCCCCCTGCTCCCCGACTACGTCCTGTCCATGCCCCGCGGCGCAGCCGTGGTCTACCCCAAGGACGCGGGGCAGATCCTGGCCTTCGCCGACATCTTCCCCGGCGCCCGCGTCGTGGAAGCGGGAGTGGGCTCGGGATCGCTGAGCAGCTTCCTCCTGCGCGCCATCGGAGACAGCGGCATGCTGCACTCCTACGAGCGCCGCGAGGACTTCGCCGAGATCGCGAAGGGCAACGTCGAGCGCTACTTCGGCGGCCCCCACCCCGCGTGGCAGCTGACCGTCGGCGACCTCCAGGACAACCTGTCCGACACCGACGTCGACCGCGTCATCCTGGACATGCTCGCCCCCTGGGAGTGCCTGGAGGCCGTCTCCAAGGCCCTCGTCCCCGGCGGCATCCTCTGCTGCTACGTGGCGACCACCACCCAGCTCGCCCGCACCGTGGAGTCCATCCGCGAGTTCGGCTGCTACGCCGAGCCGCAGCCCTGGGAGTCCATGATCCGCAACTGGCACGTCGAGGGCCTCGCCGTCCGCCCCGATCACCGCATGATCGGCCACACCGGCTTCCTCGTCACCGCCCGTCGCCTCGCGGACGGGGTGGAGCCCCCGATGCGCCGCCGCCGCCCCGCGAAGGGCGCCTACGGCGAGGACTACGAGGGCCCCAACAAGGGCTGACGTTCCGACATCCAGACCGCGCCGCCGTCGAGTTCCCCGCCCACGCGGAGGAACTCGACGGCGGCGTCCTCATGTTCACGGCGGCGCCTGCCCTCCGTCGGCCCCCGTCGGTCCGTCGCCTTCGGAGACCGGCCGACCCAGCCCCACCCCAGCTGTTCCGTCCCCCTGTGACGTATGGCACGATGCCGGAAACCCCGCCGCACCACCCCACAGGAGACGTCTCGCGTGCAGCACTCCGCCGCCCCGGACCTCGCGGACCTCGCCCACACCCACGCCCGGCCGGCCCACTGGCTGGCCACCGCCACCGCGACCGCCGCGGTCGTCGCCCTCGCCGGATTCCTCCAGCCCGGCCCCGCCTCGGCGGGCGCCGCACCGGCCGCCGCCCCGCGCCCGGCACCCGCCCCCGACGCCGCCGGAGCCGAGTACCCCCTGGAATGCGGGGGAGCCCGCCACACGGTCGCGAAGCGGGTCTCCGGAGACCTCGACGGCGACGGGAACCCCGAGACCGTTGCGGTCGTGCACTGCGAAGCCGGCTCCGGCACCCCGCCGAGCGCCGTCTACGTCCTCACCCGCGGCAAGGGCGGCGGCACCCCCGCGCGCGTGGTCGCCACCCTCGTCGCACCCGGGCAGCACCGGAACGTCACGGAGCTCTCCGTACGCGACGGAGCCGTACGCGCCACCCTGCTCGGCTACTCGTCCCCCGACGTGCCCAGCTGCTGCCCCGACGAGAAGGAGCAGGTCAGCTGGCGCTGGCAGGGCGGCGCCTTCGTCCGCGGCGACCAGACGGACGCGCTCGGCGTCTGAGACGGACGCCCGGTCCGCTACTCGGCGTCGGGGCCGTACACCTCGACCCGGTCCGAGACCCGGCGCACATGGATGCAGTCGCCCGGGCACTCCTTCGCGGAGTCCACCACGTCCTGGAGCAGCGGCAGCGGCACCGGCGTGGTGGCCCCCGCGTCCTGGAGGAGCTCGTCGTCGGCGCTCTTCACATAAGCGAGCCCGTCGATGTCGAGCTCGAAGACCTCGGGAGCGTACTGCGCGCAGATCCCGTCCCCGGTGCACAGGTCCTGGTCGATCCAGACCTCCAGCGCCTCCTCGGCGCCCGTCGCCGGGCCCTCGTGCTGCACGGTCATATCTCCTGCCGTTTCTGCTTCGCGCGATAAGTCGGGCCACCCCTGACGGGTGTTGACCAAAGACGACGATACAACCGCCCGCTTTCAAGCGGTGAAGGGTGGGTATTCCCCTGGCGAGAGGGGAAGCGCAAGGGTGAAGATCGGACACACCCCGGAGTCTTTTTGATCTAGGGGTTTCAATCACCACCCACGCAGGTAGGGTCAGGAAGCGTCCAGCTCCCCTTGGAGGAGGTGAGGACCGTGGCAGCCCACGACGACGACATCAACCGCGGCATCCGGCCGGGGCGGGGGTCTGAAGACCCCGCCGGTCAGGTTGCCTATCTCGAGCAGGAAATCGCCGTCCTGCGCCGCAAGCTCGCCGACTCTCCGCGCCACACGAGGATTCTCGAAGAGCGGATCGTCGAGCTGCAGACCAGCCTGGCCGGCGTGTCCGCGCAGAACGAACGTCTGGCGAACACGCTCCGTGAGGCCCGCGACCAGATCGTGGCCCTCAAGGAGGAGGTCGACCGGCTCGCACAGCCGCCGGCCGGCTTCGGTGTCTTCCTGCAGGCCAACGAGGACGGCACGTGCGACATCTTCACCGGGGGCCGCAAGCTCCGGGTGAACGTCAGCCCGAGCATCGAGCTCGAAGAGCTCAAGCGCGGCCAGGAAGTCATGCTCAACGAAGCGCTCAACGTGGTCGAGGCCATGGAGTTCGAGCGCGCCGGGGACATCGTCACCCTCAAGGAGATCCTCGAGGACGGCGAGCGCGCCCTGGTGGTGGGGCACACCGACGAGGAGCGGGTGGTGAGGCTCGCCGAGCCTCTGCTGGACGTCACCATCCGCGCCGGCGACGCCCTGCTGCTCGACTCCAGGTCCGGCTACGTCTACGAGGTGGTCCCCAAGAGCGAGGTCGAAGAGCTCGTTCTGGAAGAGGTCCCGGACGTCGACTACGACAAGATCGGCGGTCTGGGCAACCAGATCGAGCTGATCCGCGACGCGGTCGAGCTCCCGTACCTCTACCCGGACCTCTTCAAGGAGCACGAACTGCGGCCGCCCAAGGGCATCCTGCTCTACGGCCCGCCCGGCTGCGGCAAGACGCTGATCGCGAAGGCCGTGGCCAACTCGCTGGCCAAGAAGGTCGCCGAGGTGACCGGCCAGCCCGCGGGGAAGTCCTACTTCCTCAACATCAAGGGCCCCGAGCTCCTCAACAAGTACGTCGGAGAGACCGAGCGGCACATCCGCCTCGTCTTCCAGCGTGCCCGGGAGAAGGCGAGCGAGGGCACCCCCGTCATCGTCTTCTTCGACGAGATGGAATCCCTCTTCCGCACCCGCGGCTCCGGTGTCAGCTCGGACGTGGAGAACACCATCGTCCCGCAGCTGCTCGCCGAGATCGACGGCGTGGAAGGCCTGGAGAACGTCATCGTCATCGGCGCCTCCAACCGCGAGGACATGATCGACCCCGCGATCCTGCGGCCCGGCCGGCTCGACGTCAAGATCAAGATCGAGCGTCCGGACGCGGAGGCCGCGAAGGACATCTTCGCGAAGTACCTCACGGAGACCCTGCCGCTCCACGCGGACGACATCTCCGAGCACAGCGGCTCGAAGGCCGCCGCCGCCCACGGAATGATCCAGTCGGTCGTCGAGCAGATGTACGCGGAATCCGAGGAGAACCGCTTCCTCGAAGTCACGTACGCCAACGGCGACAAGGAAGTCCTGTACTTCAAGGACTTCAACTCCGGCGCGATGATCCAGAACATCGTCGACCGGGCCAAGAAGATGGCCATCAAGGCCTTCCTCGACCACAACCAGAAGGGCATCCGGGTCTCCCACCTCCTCCAGGCTTGCGTGGACGAGTTCAAGGAGAACGAGGACCTGCCCAACACCACCAACCCCGACGACTGGGCCCGGATCTCCGGAAAGAAGGGCGAGCGGATCGTCTTCATCCGCACGCTCGTCACCGGAAAGCAGGGCGCGGACACCGGACGCTCCATCGACACGGTGGCCAATACCGGTCAGTACCTGTAAAACGCCCACCGGCTGCGGATGTCCGGAAACCGGGCATCCGCAGCCGACGCATTCCATCCAGCATTTCCCCCGGCATCACAGGGAAATACCGCAATCGATCTCCCCACCAGCGCGGAGCCGTTCTAGGCTCATCGGTACCGCCGAGTCGCGCACAGTGAGCGCCGCCGGGCAAGGAGGGCCGCATGACCGTACGGCGAGTAATGGGCATCGAGACGGAGTACGGGATCTCCGTCCCCGGACACCCGAACG
The DNA here is from genome assembly GCF_014203895.1 of Streptomyces nymphaeiformis. Taxonomy (GTDB): domain Bacteria; phylum Actinomycetota; class Actinomycetes; order Streptomycetales; family Streptomycetaceae; genus Streptomyces; species Streptomyces nymphaeiformis. The sequence continues at coordinate 196,036 of NZ_JACHJY010000010.1, forward strand.
CCAATGCCATGCTCACCTCGTCCCAGATCGTCAACGCCTACGCGGCGGCGATGCACCGGGCGCGCCGCGCCCGCTGGGACTTCGAGGAGGAGAACCCGCTGCGGGACGCCCGCGGCTTCGACCTCGCCCGCGAGGCCGCCGACTCCAGCCAGCTCACCGACGAGGACATCGGCCTGGCGAACGTGATCCTCACCAACGGGGCCCGCCTCTACGTGGACCACGCCCACCCCGAGTACAGCGCGCCCGAGGTCACCAACCCGCGCGACGCCGTCCTCTGGGACAAGGCCGGCGAGCGGATCATGGCCGAGGCGGCCGAGCGCGCCGCCCAGCTCCCGGGGGCGCAGCCCATCCACCTCTACAAGAACAACACCGACAACAAGGGCGCCTCCTACGGCACGCACGAGAACTACCTGATGAAGCGGGAGACCCCCTTCTCGGACATCGTGCGCCACCTCACCCCCTTCTTCGTCTCCCGCCAGGTCGTCACCGGCGCGGGACGGGTCGGCATCGGCCAGGACGGCCGGGAGAACGGCTTCCAGCTCAGCCAGCGCGCCGACTACTTCGAGGTCGAGGTGGGCCTGGAGACCACCCTCAAGCGGCCCATCATCAACACCCGGGACGAGCCGCACGCCGACGCCGAGAAGTACCGCCGCCTGCACGTGATCATCGGTGACGCGAACCTCTCGGAGATCTCCACCTACCTGAAGCTCGGCACCACCGCCCTCGTCCTCTCGATGATCGAGGACGGCTTCATCACCGTCGACCTCGCCGTCGACCAGCCGGTCCGGACCCTGCACCACGTCTCGCACGACCCGACGCTCCAGTACCTCATCACGCTGCGCAGCGGCCGGACGCTCACCGCGGTCCAGCTCCAGATGGAGTACTTCGAGCTGGCCAGGAAGTACGTGGAGGAGCGGTACGGCTCGGACGCGGACGAGCAGACCATGGACGTCCTCACGCGCTGGGAGGACACCCTGGGCCGGCTCGAGACCGACCCGATGAGCCTCTCCGGCGAGCTGGACTGGGTCGCCAAGCGGGAGCTCATGGAGGGCTACCGGCGCCGCGACGGCCTGGACTGGGACGCGGCCCGGCTGCACCTGGTGGACCTCCAGTACGCGGACGTACGCCCCGAGAAGGGCCTCTACAACCGCCTGGTGGCCCGCGGGCGGATGAAGCGGCTCCTGGACGAGACCGAGGTGGAGAGGGCCGAGACGGCGCCTCCGGAGGACACCAGGGCCTATTTCCGGGGCCGCTGCCTGGAGCAGTACGCCGACGACGTCGCCGCGGCCTCCTGGGACTCGGTGATCTTCGACCTGCCCGGCCGGGACTCCCTCCAGCGCGTCCCGACCCTGGAGCCGCTGCGCGGCACCAAGGCCCATGTGAAATCGCTCCTGGACCGCTGCCGCACGGCGGAGGAACTGGTGCGGGTCCTCTCGGGCGGCTGAAACAGCCGCCCGGCACGGGCCTGAAATACCCGGGCACTGGGAATCATGGAATCAGTGCCCGGGCGTTGTGGAAACTGCGGGGCCGAAGTCAGACCCGACCTATAGGGTCTGATCTTGTACGGACTCAACCGAGCGGGCCGATTCGAGCGGGGTGAGGGATATGGCGACCAAGGACACCGGCGGCGGACAGCAGAAGGCGACGCGATCCACGGAGGAGGTCGAGGAGACCACCACCGAGGCGAGCTCCGACCTCAAGGAACGCCAGGAGAAGCTGAGCGACGACGTGGACTCCGTCCTGGACGAGATCGACGACGTGCTCGAGGAGAACGCCGAGGACTTCGTGCGCTCCTTCGTTCAGAAGGGCGGCGAGTAGCCGCCCCACGCGCCTGTCGTCCTCCGTCCCCGGAACCCTGGTGAAAGCCGTGGGTCCGGGGACGGATGACAAGCGGTGGCACGGGTAAGGTCCGTGCACAGCATCCAAGATCAGCCGGTGCTTCCCACGACCGGCCGACTGTCCCACCGGAAGGAATCGCGTGGAAGCCAACCCTCGAAGCACCGGGCGTCTGCCGGCGGCCTTCCTGACGCCGGGCTCGTCCTCGTTCATGGACTTCCTGGCCGATCACTCGCCGGAACTGCTCCCGGGGAACCGGAAGCTGCCCGAGGGGATCGTCGAGGCCCCGCACGGCACGACCATCGTGGCCGCCACGTTCCCCGGCGGGGTCGTGCTCGCCGGTGACCGGCGGGCGACCATGGGGAACATGATCGCGCAGCGGGACATCGAGAAGGTGTTCCCGGCCGACGAGTACTCGGCCGTCGGCATCGCCGGCACCGCCGGTCTCGCCGTGGAGATGGTCAAGCTGTTCCAGCTGGAGCTGGAGCACTTCGAGAAGGTGGAGGGCGCGACGCTCTCCCTGGAGGGCAAGGCGAACCGCCTCTCCACCATGATCCGGGGCAACCTGGGCATGGCCATGCAGGGGCTCGCCGTCGTCCCGCTCTTCGCGGGCTGGGACGAGGGCAAGGAGAAGGGCCGGATCTTCTCGTACGACGTGACCGGCGGCCGCTCCGAGGAGCACGGTTTCGCCGCCACCGGCTCCGGCTCGATCTTCGCGCGCGGCTCGATGAAGAAGCTGTACCGCGCCGACCTCACCGAGGAGCAGGCCACCACGCTGGTGGTGCAGGCGCTGTACGACGCGGCGGACGACGACTCGGCGACCGGTGGTCCCGACATGGCCCGCCGGATCTTCCCGATCGTCACCGTCATCACCGACGAGGGCTTCCGCAGGCTCACCGAGGCGGAGTCCTCCGGGCTGGCCCGATCGGTCACCGAGCGGCGTCTGGAGCAGCCCGACGGGCCGCGCGCCGCACTGCTCTGACCGCTCGTCGCCCGTAGAAGCCCTTCAGACCGGAAGAAAGGGACGGTAGCCGGTGTCCACGCCGTTCTATGTCTCACCCCAGCAGGCCATGGCCGACCGGGCCGAGTACGCCCGCAAGGGCATCGCCCGCGGCCGCAGCCTGGTCGTCCTCCAGTACACCGACGGCATCGTCTTCGTCGGTGAGAACCCGTCCCGTGCCCTGCACAAGTTCAGCGAGATCTACGACCGGATCGGCTTCGCGGCCGCCGGCAAGTACAACGAGTACGAGAACCTCCGCATCGGCGGCGTGCGCTACGCCGACCTGCGGGGTTACACCTACGACCGGGACGACGTCACCGCGCGCGGCCTGGCCAACGTCTACGCCCAGACCCTGGGCACGATCTTCTCCAGCGCGGGGGAGAAGCCGTACGAGGTGGAGCTCGTCGTCGCCGAGGTCGGCTCGGATCCGGAGGGCGACCAGATCTACCGGCTGCCGCACGACGGCTCGATCGTGGACGAGCACGGCTCGGTCGCGGTCGGCGGGAACGCGGAGCAGATCAGCTCCTTCCTGGACCAGCGGCACCGGGATGGCATGTCCCTCGCCGAGGCCCTGAAGCTGGCCGTGCAGGCGCTGTCGCGGGACACCAACGGCACCGAGCGGGAGATCCCCGCGGAGCGCCTGGAGGTGGCGGTCCTGGACCGTACGCGTCCGCAGCAGCGCAAGTTCAAGCGGATCGTCGGCCGTCAGCTGTCGCGCCTCCTGGAGGCGGACAACGCGGCGGCGGCGAAGACGGACGAGCCTTCGGACGAGGCTCCCGAGGAGTAGTCGGCGGTACCCGAAGGGGCCCCGGTCCGCGTGCGAGCGGCCCGGGGCCCCTTCGGCGTACGCGGGCCGGGGCCCTTCGGCGTACCCGGGCTCGCGAAGGGCGGGCCGCGTGGGGCCTTCGCCGCGGGCCGCGCGGCGCCTGGCGGAGGCCGTTCGGCGCGGGCCGGTCGCGCAGCCGGTGGGGACCGTTCGGCGCGGGCCGGTCGCGCAGTCCGTGGGGACCGTTCCGCGTGGCGCCCGTCAGACGGCCGGTGCGGGGCCCGTGGAGCCGCGGGGGACGAGGTCCACGGGCAGTGTGACCGGCGGGGCCTGTTCGCCCGCGAGGACGGCGAGGAGCGCCTCCATGCCCCGTCTGCCGAACTCCTCGGCGGGCAGCCGGACCGTGGTGAGCTCGGGTTCAACCGCCGTGGCCAGGGCCATGTCGTCGAAGCCCGTGACCGAGAGGTCCTCCGGGACGCGCAGCCCGAGGCGGTGCGCGGCCTTGCCGACGCCGACGGCGAGGATGTCGTCGTCGCAGATCACCGCGGTGGGGCGCGGGCCGGGGGCGGCGAGGGCCAGGTGGGCGGCCTCCCGCGCGTCGGCGACGTTCAGCGGCGCGCGCACGGTGCGGAGCTCCGTCCCCCGCAGGGCGTCGGCGAGGGCGGCGGCCCGTACGTCGAAGGTCCAGGACGGGACGGCGGACGCCAGGTGCAGGAAGCGGCGGTGGCCCAGGCCGAGCAGGTGCCGGGTGACCCGCCGCATGCCGTCGGCGACGTCGAGGTTCACGTGGGCGGCGGCGCCGGGGTCGGCCGGGTCGCTGTCGAGCATGACGAGGGGCAGGCCGGTGCCCCGGAAGGCCTTGAGGGCGTCGGCGGCCATGGAGGAGGCGATCACGCCGTCCAGGGCGGCCTGGGCCGAGGCGAAGGGGTCGCGGGTGGGGCCGACGCCGTCGGGCGAGGGGTAGAGCACGACGCCGAAGCCGTGGCGTGCCGCGACGGCGGCGGCGCCGGTGTAGACGTGGGCGAAGAACTCGTTGGTGAGCGCGGGGACGACGAGCAGCGCCGTACGGGTGCGGCCGAGGCGCAGGTTGCGGGCGGCGAGGTTGGGCCGGTAGTCGAGCTCGTCGGCGGCGTGGCGGACCGACTCGGCGGTGCGCTCGGAGACCCGGCCGCGCCACTTCTCGCCGAGGACGAGGGAGACGGTGGCCTGGGAGACGCCCGCGGCCCGGGCCACGTCCCTGCTGGTCGGGCGGGCGCCGCCGAGGGGTTCGTGGGACTGCACGGGGAGCCTCCGCATGGGACGGTGGTCGGGGGTCGTGGGTGCGGGCTGGACCCGGTTCACGCCGACATGGTACGTATGACCCCGGACGTTATACGTAAAACCTCGGCGCTGGCCCGAGGCGAGGGGAGAACGACATGGCCACCGAGGCCCCCGCGCACGGCGGCTATCTCGACATACTCCGGGCGCCCCACGCGGCCCGGCTCCTCGCCGGGACCCTCGTCGGGCGCCTGCCCAACGGCACCGGACCCATCGCCATGACCCTGTTCGTCCGCGACCAGGGCGGCAGCTACACCCTGGCCGGCGGGCTGATCGCGGCCTACGGCGTCGCCAACGCCGTCGGGCAGCCGCTCCTCGGCCGCGCCGTCGACCTCAAGGGCCAGCCCCGCGTCCAGCTGCCCGCCGCCGTGCTCTCCGCCCTCGGCATGGCCCTGTTCGCCCTCGCCGGCATCGGGAACCTGGCCCTCGCCTACGCCGCCGTCGTGGTCGCCGGGCTCTTCACCCCGCCCCTGGAGGGCGGCCTGCGCGCCCTGTGGCCGAGCGTCCTGGGCCGTGAGGACCGGGTCCACCGGGCGTACGCGCTCGACGCCGTCGCGCAGGAGGTCATGTTCACGGTCGGCCCGCTCCTGGTGACGCTCCTGGTCGCCCTGTGGTCGCCCGCCGCCGCCCTCCTCGTCATCAACGCCCTGGGGATCCTCGGCGCCCTCGCCGTCGTCCTCTCCGAGCCCTCCCGCACCTGGCGCTCCGCCGCCCGCGAGGCCCACTGGCTGGGCGCCCTGCGCTCGCCCGGGCTGCTCGCCCTGCTCGGCTCGTTCTTCTTCGTCGGCCTCGCCCTCGGCTCCATCACGGTCGCCGCCGTGGCCTACGCCGACGACCGGGGCACCCCGTCCGTGTACGGCTGGCTGATGGCCGCCCTGGGCCTCGGTGCCCTGATCGGCGGCGTCGTCTACGGCGGCCGGCGGTGGACCGGGGCGCCCGAGCGGCGGCTGCGGGCCCTCGTGGCTCTCCTCGCGCTCTGCTACCTGCCGCTGATGCTGACCCCCGGCCCCGTCGCCATGACCGGCCTCGCGGCGCTCGCCGGGGTCTTCCTGGCCCCCGTCCTCGCCTGCGCCTTCATCGTGGTCGACCGGCACGCCCCGCGCGGCACGGTCACCGAGGCCTTCTCGTGGCTCGTCACCACGTTCGGCGTCGGCGCGGCCCTCGGCTCCGCCGTCGCGGGGCCCGCGGTCGAACTGGCCGGAACGGTGGCCGGGTTCGCCGTGGCCGGCGCGGGCGGCCTCGTCGCGCTGCTCGTCCTGCTGGCCACCGGCCGTGTCCTGGCCGCTCCCGACACGCCCGGCGGTCCCGGAGACGCCGCGCGACACGCCGACGGAGAGGTGGTCCCCGGCGCCGTACACGCCGAAAAGAACACGCACTGATCGGAAAATGATCGAAACGGGAACGTCCAACCCGGTTTCAGCGCACGCCGTCAGGCGTAATGTTCAGACATGGACCGCCGCATTTTCGGGCTGGAGAACGAGTACGGCGTCACGTGCACGTTCAGGGGACAGCGCCGACTGTCTCCTGACGAAGTGGCGCGCTACCTCTTCCGCCGTGTCGTGTCATGGGGCCGCAGCAGCAATGTCTTCCTGCGGAACGGCGCCCGCCTGTACCTGGACGTGGGTTCGCATCCGGAATACGCCACACCGGAATGCGACAACGTGACCGAACTGGTCACCCACGACAAGGCCGGCGAGCGCATTCTCGAGGGCCTGCTCGTCGACGCCGAACGCCGCCTGCACGAGGAGGGAATCGCGGGCGACGTCTACCTCTTCAAGAACAACACCGACTCGGCCGGAAACTCCTACGGCTGCCACGAGAACTATCTCGTCGCCCGTCACGGTGAGTTCTCCCGGCTCGCGGACATCCTCATTCCGTTCCTCGTGACGCGGCAGCTCATCTGCGGCGCGGGAAAGGTCCTCCAGACCCCGCGTGGCGCGGTCTACTGCGTCTCCCAGCGTGCCGAGCACATCTGGGAGGGCGTCAGCTCCGCCACCACCCGCTCGCGGCCCATCATCAACACCCGGGACGAGCCGCACGCCGACGCCGAGCGCTACCGCCGGCTGCACGTCATCGTCGGCGACTCCAACATGTCCGAGACGACCATGCTGCTCAAGGTCGGCGCCACCGACCTCGTGCTCCGCATGATCGAGGCGGGCACGGTGATGCGCGACCTGACCCTGGAGAACCCGATCCGGGCCATCCGAGAGGTCAGCCACGACATCACCGGCCAGCGCAAGGTCCGCCTCGCCAGCGGTCGCGAGGCCTCCGCCCTGGAGGTCCAGCGCGAGTACTACGAGAAGGCCGTGGACTTCGTCGACCGCAGGGGCATCCGCTCCGGCACGGTCGCCCAGGTCCTGGAGCTGTGGGGCCGTACGCTCGACGCGATCGAGAGCGAGCAGCTCGACCGGATCGAGACCGAGATCGACTGGGTCATGAAGCACCGGCTCATCGAGCGCTACCGGGCCAAGCACAACATGACCATGTCGAACCCGCGGGTCGCGCAGATAGACCTCGCCTACCACGACATCCACCGTCGCCGGGGGCTGTACTACCTGCTGCAGAAGAACGGGCAGGCGGCGCGGATCTGCAACGACCTGAAGATCTTCGAGGGCAAGTCGGTGCCCCCGCAGACCACTCGGGCCCGGTTGCGCGGCGACTTCATCCGCCGTGCGCAGGAGCAGCGGCGGGACTTCACCGTCGACTGGGTCCACCTCAAGCTCAACGACCAGGCGCAGCGCACGGTGTTGTGCAAGGACCCGTTCCGTTCCGTCGACGACCGGGTGGAAAAGCTGATCGCCGGAATGTAGGCAGGTCATATCGGTCCCCGGAGCCCCGCGCGTTCGACGTGCGGGGCTCTCGACGTGACAGGAGGAACGCCTAGAGTGTCGGCACAACTACTGTGCCGTCTGAGATCTGAGGAACACGTGCGCCGACTTGCCGGCCTTCTCGTCGTCCCGCTGCTGCTGCTCTCCACAGCGGCCTGCGGCAGCGACGGGGGCTCCGATTCCGCCTCGATGAAGAACGGACTGCCCGCCATCACGGCGGGAGAGAAGTTCGGGGAGAAGCCGACCCTCGCCAAGGGCGAGGGCGACCCGCCCAAGGAACTGAAGGTCAACGTCATCAGCGAGGGCACGGGCGCGGTGACGAAGAAGGGCGACGCCCTCCAGGTGAACTACCTGGGGCAGGCCTGGGACTCCACCACCCCCTTCGACAACAGCTTCGACCGCGGTCAGCCCTTCGACCTCACGCTGGGCGCCGGCCAGGTCATCAAGGGCTGGGACCAGGCCCTGGAGGGCCAGAAGGTCGGCAGCCGCATCGAGGTCGGCATCCCGCCGGAGCTCGGTTACGGCGCGCAGGGCCAGGGCGACATCAAGCCCAACGCCACCCTCGTCTTCGTCGTGGACATCCTGAAGGCCGTGACGATCCCGAAGTCCGCCACGGGCACCCCGGTCGCCCAGGACGACAAGGACCTGCCGAAGGTCGGTACGAACACCGACGGCAAGGCGCCCTCGCTGACGGTCCCGAAGACCGACCCGCCGACCAAGCTCGTCTCGAACTACGTGCTGGAGTCCAAGGGCGAGGCCGTCAAGGCGACCGACACGGTCGTCGTGAACTACGTCGCCGCCCTGTGGAAGGACGGCAAGGTGTTCGACTCGACCTACACCACGGGCAAGCCCGCGAACTTCCCGCTCCCGCAGCTGACGCTGAAGGGCCTCAAGAACGGTCTCGTCGGCAAGAAGATCGGCAGCCGCGTCCTGATCGTCGCCCCGCCGTCGGAGGCCTTCGGCAACGAGGAGAAGCAGGGCATCCCGAAGAACTCCACGCTGGTCTTCGCCGTCGACATCCTGGCGAAGATGTAAGACTGTCCCGTTCGCGCGGCTCGTCGCCGCGCAGTTCATCGGTTTGAGGAGCAGTGCAGTGAGCATCGAGAAGCCCGAGATCGACTTCCCGGGTGGCGAGCCGCCGAAGGACCTGGAGATCAAGGACCTCTGGGAGGGTGACGGCGAGGTCGCCAAGGCCGGCCAGTTCGTGAAGGTCCACTACGTGGGTGTGGCCTTCTCCACCGGCGAGGAGTTCGACGCCTCCTGGAACCGCGGCACCCCGCTCGACTTCCAGCTCGGTGCCGGCCGGGTCATCTCCGGCTGGGACAAGGGCATCCAGGGCATGAAGGTCGGCGGCCGCCGCCAGCTGATCATCCCCGCGCACCTGGCGTACGGCGACCGTGGCGCCGGCAACGCGATCGCCCCGGGCGAGACGCTGATCTTCGTCTGCGACCTCGTGGCCGTGCAGGGCTGACCTGATCCAGGTCCCTCCGAGGGCCCCCGCCGTTCGCGGCGGGGGCCCTCGGCTTTGGTCCCGACACCCCGGTGGCGGTACGGTCGGACGTCCGAGAAGTGGAACCGGCGGAAGGGTGCAGGGCGTCGATGGCGATTGCCAAGTCCGAGCGGCTGATGAATCTCGCGCTGTGCCTGCTCGGGACGCGCCGCCCGCTGAGCAAGCGGGAGCTCCGCGGCTCCATCGAGGCCTACATGGAGGCGAGCGGGGACGAGGCCTTCAACCGCATGTTCGAGCGGGACAAGGACGACCTCCGCGAGCTCGGTCTGGTCATCGAGACCGTCGAGAACCTGGAGGGCGAGATCGGATACCTCGCCCGCCGCGACTCCAACCGGCTGCCGCCGATCACCCTCGACGCCGAGGAGGCCGCCGCGCTCGGCCTCGCCGCCAAGGTCTGGCAGCAGGCCCGCCTCGCCGGAGCCGCCAGCGGCGCGCTCCAGAAGCTCCGCGCCGCCGGCATGCCCGAGGCCGAGGACTCGTACGACACCCAGCCCAGCGCCCTCGAACCGCGCATCCCGGTCCACGAGGCCGCCTTCGAGCCGCTCATGCTGGCCTGCCGCGACCGCCGGCCCGTCGTCTTCGACTACCACAAGGCCAACGCCGCGCGCCCCGAGACCCGCCACGTCGAGCCCTGGACCCTGGAGTGCTGGCGCGGCCACTGGTACCTGGCCGGCTGGGACCGCGACCGCGGTGCCGAGCGCGTCTTCCGGCTCTCCCGCATCACCGGAAAGGTCCGCTCGCGGGCCGGCGCCTTCACCGCGCCCGTCCCCGACGTCGTGACCGTCCGCGAGACCGTCGAGAGCTGGGCCGGCGAGACCGCCACCCGCTCCGCCCGGATCCGGCTCCGCGCCGGCTGCGGCTACCCGCTGCGGGCCCGCGCCCAGGCCGTGACCGAGGGCGGCGACGGCTGGGACGAGCTGGAGATCCCGTACGGGCACGGGCTCGACGCCTGGCTCGTCGAGTTCGGCCCCGACGTCGTCGTACTGGAACCGGCCGATCTGCGGGCCGATGTGGTGGAGCGGCTGCGCGCCGTGGCCAAGGGCTGAGGGGGAGACGTACCGCATGGCTGCCAACGCGATCGACCAGACGAGGCGGATGCTCTCCCTCGTCACCTATCTCCGCGAGCGCCCCGGCGCCCACGTCGCCGACGTGGCGCGCGCCTTCGGGATCACCGAGGACGAGCTGATCTCCGACCTGGACGTGCTGCCCATGTGCGGCACCAGCTTCCGGGGCGGCGACCTCCTCGACATCGACACCGACGGCGACCGGATCTGGTGGCACAACCCCGACGACGTCGCCGAGCCGCTGCGGCTCGCCGCCGACGAGGCCACCGCGCTGCTCGTCGCCGCCCGGGCCGTCGCCACCCTGCCGGGGCTCCGAGAGAGCGACCGGGACGCCCTCCTGCGCGCCACCGCCAAGCTGGAGGCGGCGGCCGGCGAGGCCGCCGGGGCCAGCGCCCGGCTCTCCGTGACCTTCGAGTCCGAGGGCGGGGTCTTCGCCGAGGTCGACCGGGCCATCTCGGAGCGCAGGCGGCTCTGGGTGCGCTACTACTCGCCCGCGCGCGACGAGCTCACCGAGCGCGAGGTCGACCCGATCCGGCTCTTCGCCGTCGGCCACACCTACATGGAGGCGTGGTGCCGGCTCTCCGAGGCGCGCCGCACCTTCCGGCTCGACCGGGTCGCGGAGATCCGGATCCTCGACGAGCACGCGGCGCCGCCGGAGCTGGAGCTGCGGGACCTCTCCGAGGGCTTGGTGCAGCCGTCCGCCGGCGACCCGGAGGTCGTGGTCGAGGTGGGGCCCGGTGGGCGCTGGGTCGCCGAGTACTACCCGCACGACCGGGCCGAGGAGCTGCAGGACGGCGGACTGCGGATCACGCTGCGGACGCCGGACCCGGCCTCGCTGCGCCGCCTCGCCCTGCGCCTGGGCAGCGACGGGCGGATCGTCGCGCCGGCGGAGCTGGCCGACAGCGCGCGGACGGCCGCCGCGGCGGCGCTCGCGGCGTACGAAGGCGTGTGACGTCGTCGCGTACGCACGCGTGTGACGTTCCCCGCCCGGCGGACGCTGTTACTGACGTGATGCCAGAGTCGAGAGAGATGAGGGAGATGTCCGTGATGCACGGTTTTGCGGCTACCATGGCCCCGGTCCTCTTCAAGGCCGCCTGCCCCGACTGCCGCTCGCGCTTCGAACTCTCCGCGAGCGCCCTGCGCCTCGCCATCGGCGCGAGCCGTCGCACCACCTTCTACTCCTTCACCTGCCCCGAGTGCGGCAGCTCCGTCCGCAAGCCCGCGGGCGAGCGCATCGTCGAACTCCTCACCGGCGGCGGCGTCCGCACCCTCCGCCTGCACACCACCGTCTGAACGACCCCCACCTGCCCAAGGTCTAGGCTCAGCACATGTTCTGGCCCATGCTCGCCGTCGCACTCGGCTTCCTCGGCATCGCCGTCCTCGGCGTCCTCGCCGTCAAGGTGTTCCTGGAGGTCCAGCGCCTCGGCCGTCAAGTGGCCCACACCACACAGCGGATCCAGTCGGCCGCCGAGGAGCTCGAGAGCGCCGCCGTCGGCCTCGCCCGAACCGGCGAGACGCTCCGCTGAGCAGGTGCCGTACGCTGCGCGAAGCGGCTTCGGTGAGAGCTGGCGCGACGCAATCCGGAGTATGCAGGGGCATTGCCCCGCGTTTACTCCTGCGGGTTACGATCGCAGGCAGCGCGGTGGCCGGACGCACGTCCGACCCGCCGGGCACGCACTCCCTGTCGCCTCGGTGAAGAAGGTAAACAGCTATGGGTAGGCTCGGCCCCACCGAGATCATTCTCATCCTCGTCGTCGTCATCCTGCTGTTCGGCGCCAAGAAGCTCCCGGACATGGCGCGCTCGCTGGGCAAGTCGGCCCGCATCCTCAAGAGCGAGGCCAAGGCGATGAAGGCGGACGACCAGCAGAGCGCCCCCGCCGACCCGCCGCACGCCGGGACCGGCACGCAGGAGCCCGCCGCGCGCACCATCCAGGCCGCTCCCGGCGACGTGACCAGCGCGCGTCCCGTGACCGAGCCCTCGGACACCACCAAGCGCTGACCCGGTCCGCCGCGGCCGCCGCACCGTGCGGCGGCCTGCCGCACGAGATGAGGACGTGGGTTGCCCAAGTCTGCCCGCAAGCAGGTCAAGGATCCCGAGGGTCGGATGCCCCTCGTGGAGCACCTGCGTGAACTCCGCAACCGACTGGCGAAGGGTCTCCTCGCCATCGCAGCGGTGACGATCGTGGCCCTCGTGTACAGCGAGGAGCTCATGCAGTTCCTGACGAGATCCGTGCCCACCTGCGCACAGGGCGTCAGCAGCAACGGCGGCAACTGCGCGATCGTCTCCTTCAACACGCTGATGGCCCCCTTCAGCACGACGATCCAGCTGTCCATGACGGCGGGCCTCGTCGTCGCCAGCCCCGTCTGGCTCTACCAGCTGTGGGCCTTCGTCGCGCCCGGACTGCACAAGAACGAGAAGAAGTACACGTACGCGTTCGTCGGCGCGGCCGTGCCGCTGTTCGCGGCCGGCGCCTACCTCGCGTACCTCATCCTCCCCGTCAGCGTGAAGGTCCTCATCAGCCTCACGCCCGAGGGTTCCGCGAACATCCTCTCGCTCGGCGACGTCCTCGACTTCACCCTGCGCATGGTGCTCGTCTTCGGCCTCGCCTTCGAGCTCCCGCTCGTCCTGGTGATGCTCAACCTGACGGGTGTCCTCAGCGGCCGTCGCATGGCCCGCTGGTGGCGCGGCGTGATCATGGGCGTCTTCGTCTTCGGCGCCGTGATCACCCCGACCACCGACCCCGTCGGCATGATGGCCCTGGCCGGGCCCATCAGCATCCTCTACTTCGGTGCGGTCGGCTTCGCGCTCCTGAACGACCGGCGCCGCCGGCGCGCCAACCCGGACGCCGAGCTCGACGACGACGAGGCCTCCTCGCTCGACCTCACCCCCGAGGCCGTCGGGGCCGTCGAGCCCGTGGTCACGGCCGGTGCCCTGCCCGAGCAGGCCACCGGCGAGCACGGCGCGAGCGCGCAGCGGCTCAACGGCTACGACGACATCACCTGATCGCGTAGACGGCGTCATCCGATCGCCGAGGGGCCCCGGACCCGGTCCGGGGCCCCTCGGCGTGTCCCGGGGCCCTCGGCGCATCCCGGAACCGAGCCCTCCGCATCCCCTCGTTAAAGATCGCGTCACTGTCACAGGTGGCGGGTAGGCTCGACAACAAGATGACAGAGGACCTCACACCAGCCCAGGCGTACGCGGCCGCCCGCGCCCGCAACGCCGAGCAGCGCACCGCCCTGGCACCCTTCCGCGAGCTGTACGACTTCGGTCTGGACCCCTTCCAGATCGAGGCCTGCCAGGCGCTCGAAGCGGGGAAGGGCGTGCTCGTCGCCGCGCCCACGGGCTCCGGCAAGACCATCGTCGGCGAGTTCGCCGTCCACCTCGCCCTCGCCCAGGGCCGCAAGTGCTTCTACACGACCCCCATCAAGGCGCTGTCGAACCAGAAGTACGCCGATCTCGTCAAGCGGTACGGCGCCGACAAGGTCGGCCTGCTCACCGGTGACAACAGCGTGAACGGCGACGCCCCGATCGTCGTCATGACCACCGAAGTCCTCCGCAACATGCTGTACGCGGGCTCCCAGGCCCTCTCCGGCCTCGGATACGTCGTGATGGACGAGGTCCACTACCTCTCCGACCGCTTCCGCGGCGCCGTCTGGGAGGAAGTGATCATCCACCTCCCCGAGTCCGTCACCCTCGTCTCGCTCTCCGCGACCGTGTCCAACGCCGAGGAGTTCGGCGACTGGCTGGACACCGTCCGCGGCGACACCGAGGTCATCGTCTCGGAGAGCCGCCCCGTACCCCTCTGGCAGCACGTCCTCGCCGGACGCCGGATGTACGACCTCTTCGAGGAGGAGACCGACCACGGCGGCCGCGGCGCGTCCCGGCGCGAGCTCAACCCCGACCTCCTCCGCCTCGCCCGCACCGAGAACACGCGCACGTACAACCCGCGCGACCGGCGGCGCGGCAAGATGGTCCGCGAGGCCGACCGCGAGCGCGAGCGCCGCCAGCGCTCCCGGATCTGGACCCCCGGCCGGCCCGAGGTCATCGAGCGCCTCGACGCCGAGGGACTCCTGCCCGCCATCACCTTCATCTTCAGCCGCGCCGGCTGCGAGGCCGCCGTCCAGCAGTGCCTCTACGCCGGACTCCGGCTCAACGACGACGACGCACGCCTGCGCGTCCGCGAGATCGTCGAGGCGCGCACGGCCGCGATCCCCACCGAGGACCTCCACGTCCTCGGCTACTACGAGTGGCTCGAAGCCCTGGAGCGGGGCATCGCCGCCCACCACGCCGGCATGCTCCCGACCTTCAAGGAGGTCGTCGAGGAGCTCTTCGTCCGCGGCCTCGTCAAGGCCGTCTTCGCCACCGAGACCCTCGCCCTCGGCATCAACATGCCCGCGCGCACGGTCATCCTGGAGAAGCTCGTCAAGTGGAACGGCGAGCAGCACGCGGACATCACCCCCGGCGAGTACACCCAGCTCACCGGCCGTGCCGGCCGCCGCGGCATCGACGTCGAGGGCCACGCCGTCGTGCTCTGGCAGCGCGGACTCGACCCGGAGCACCTCGCCGGACTCGCCGGCACGCGCACGTACCCGCTGCGCTCCAGCTTCAAGCCCTCGTACAACATGGCGGTCAACCTCGTCGAAGGGTTCGGGCGGCACCGCTCCCGCGAGCTCCTGGAGACCTCCTTCGCGCAGTTCCAGGCCGACCGCTCCGTCGTGGGCATCTCGCGCCAGGTCCAGCGGAACGAGGAGGGGCTCCAGGGCTACCGCGAGGGCATGACCTGCCACCTCGGGGACTTCGAGGAGTACGCGCGGCTCCGCCGCGACCTCAAGGACCGCGAGACCGAGCTGGCCCGGCAGGGCGCCGCCCAGCGCCGCGCCCAGGCCGCCAGCTCCCTGGAGAAGCTCAAGCCCGGCGACGTCATCCACGTCCCCACCGGCAAGTTCGCGGGCCTCGCCCTGGTCCTCGACCCCGGCATCCCGGCCGGCCGCACCAACGGCCACCGTGGCTTCGAGCACCACGACGGACCGCGCCCCCTCGTCCTCACCGCCGAGCGGCAGGTCAAGAGGCTCGCCTCCATCGACTTCCCGGTCCCCGTCGAGGCACTGGAGCGCATGAGGATCCCCAAGTCCTTCAACCCGCGCTCCCCGCAGTCCCGCCGCGACCTCGCCTCCGCCCTGCGGAGCAAGGCCGGGCACATCAACCCCGAGCGCCACCAGCGGCAGCGCGCCGCCGCCGCCGACGACCGCGAGATCGCCCGGCTGCGCACCGAGATCCGCGCGCACCCCTGCCACGGCTGCGACGAGCGCGAGGACCACGCCCGTTGGGCCGAGCGCTACCACCGCCTCCAGCGCGACACCCAGCAGCTGGAGCGGCGCATCGAGGGCCGCACCAACACCATCGCCCGCACCTTCGACCGGATCGTCGCGCTGCTCACCGAGCTCGACTACCTGCGCGGCGACGAGGTCACCGACAACGGCAAGCGGCTCGCCCGGCTCTACGGCGAACTCGACCTGCTCGCGAGCGAATGCCTCCGCGACCGGGTCTGGGAGGGCCTCACCCCGGCCGAACTCGCCGCCTGCGTCTCGGCCCTGGTGTTCGAGGCGCGGCAGGCCGACGACGCCGTCGCACCCAAGCTGCCCACGGGCAACGCCAAGGCGGCGCTCGGCGAGATGGTCCGGATCTGGGGCCGGCTCGACGCCCTCGAAGAGGAGTTCAAGATCAACCAGGCGGAGGGCGTCGGGCAGCGCGAGCCCGACCTCGGCTTCGCCTGGGCCGCCTACCAGTGGGCCTCCGACAAGAGCCTCGACGAGGTGCTCCGCGAGGCGGAGATGCCCGCGGGCGACTTCGTCCGCTGGTGCAAGCAGGTGATCGACGTCCTCGGACAGATCGCCGCGGCGGCCCCCAAGGAGAACAGCACGGTCGCCAAGAA
The DNA here is from genome assembly GCF_014203895.1 of Streptomyces nymphaeiformis. GTDB lineage: Bacteria > Actinomycetota > Actinomycetes > Streptomycetales > Streptomycetaceae > Streptomyces > Streptomyces nymphaeiformis. The sequence goes on from NZ_JACHJY010000010.1 coordinate 212,290, forward strand.
CGCCCGCAAGGCCGTGGACGCGCTGCTGCGCGGCGTCGTCGCCTACAGCTCCGTGGGCTGACGGACCGGCGGTCGTCGAGGGGCCCGTGGCGTGCGCGCCACGGGCCCTTGGCATACCGCCGACAGAGGTTGTCCACAGGTGGCTGTCCACAGGGGTGGCGTGTGCGGGGCCGTTCCGCTTGCATGGACTCGCAAGCAGGGAAGGTCAGTTGGGGAGGGGACGTACATGGCCACGCAAGCAGGTCATTCGCATGCCGGGACACGGGACGAGGGGCGGCCGACGGGGGAGGAGGCCTCGACGGAAGCTCCGGTTGTCGTCGAGGGGCCGAGGGGGGTGCCCTTCCTCGGGAACCTGCCCGCCTTCGGGAAGAACCCCCTCGCGTTCTTCGAGGAGCTGCGGGGGCGGGGTGACTTCGTCCGCTGGCGCTTCGGCGCCAAGCCCTCGCTCTTCATCGCGGACCCCGAAGCCGTCGGCGAGCTCCTCACGGAGGTCGAGCGCACCTTCGACCAGCCCGACCTGGGCATCGCCTTCCGTACGCTCCTGGGCAACGGCGTCATCGTCTCCAAGGGCGCGGACTGGCGGCGCAAGCGGTCCCTCGTGCAGCCCTCCGTCCGCCCGAAGCAGGTCCGCTCCTACGCGGCGACGATGGCCGAGTGCGCCGTCGCCCTCGCCGACCGGTGGAGCGACGGGCAGCGGGTCGACGTCAAGAAGGAGATGGCCGCCCTCACCCAACTCGTCGCCGTCCGCACCATCTTCGGCGTCGACACGGCGGCGGACGCCGAGGCCATCGGGCAGGCCATGGACATCGCGCAGAAGGAGATCGGGGCCGAGTTCAGCGGCATCGGAGCGGTCCTGCCCGACTGGGTCCCCACCCCCGGCCGCGCCCGGATCAAGCGTGCCACCGCCGTCATCGACGCGGAGGTCGCCCGCGTCGTGTCCCAGCACCGGGACGGCGAGACCGAGCGTCCCGACCTGCTCAGCCGTCTGCTCGCCGCAAGGGACGAGACCGGCGCGGCGCTCTCCGACCAGGAGATACGGGACGAGACCGTCACCCTCTACATCGGCGGCCACGAGACGACGAGCTCCACCCTCGTCTGGGCCTGGTACCTGCTCTCCCGCAACCCCCGGGTCCGCGAGGCGCTCACGGACGAGCTCGACCGGGTCCTCGCCGACCACGAGCCCGGCTACGACGACTACGCGTCCCTGACGTACACCCAGGCGGTCATCAAGGAGACCCTCCGGCTGTACCCCACGATCTGGCTGCTCACCGGCCTGGCGAAGGAGGGCGCCACCCTCCGCGGCATGCCCGTGCCCGCCGGCACCCGCGTCTGGTCCAGCCAGTGGGCGACCCACCGCGACCCCCGGTGGTACGGCGACGCCGAGGCCTTCCGCCCCGAGCGGTGGATCGACCAGGAGGGCGAACCGGCCCAGGAGATACCCGAATACGCCTGGTTCCCCTTCGGCGGCGGCCCCCGGGTCTGCCTCGGCACCCGCTTCGCCCTCGTCGAGGCGGTCCTCGTCCTCGCGGTCCTGGCCCGCCGCTACCACCTGGACCTCACGACGGACGAGATCCTCCCGGTCCCCAGCCTCACCCTCCAGCCGGACCGCGACGTCCTCGCCACGGTCCGGGCGCGGAAGTGAGACGCGGCTGACGTTATCGTCGCGGAATGGCTCAAGATCACGAAAAGTTCGACACCGCGATGGCCACCTGGCAGGAATGGCAGGACGCCCCCTGGGGCCGCCTCCGCTACACGCTCGCCGAGGCGAACCTGATGCGCCACCTCGACGAGGGCCCCGGGGGCGGGCCGCTGCGGATCCTCGACCTCGCGGGCGGCGACGGCGGTGACGCGATGCGGCTCGCCGCGCAGGGTCACCACGTCACCGTCGTCGACCTCGCGCCGGCCATGCTGGCCGCGGCGGAGGCGCGGGCCGAGGAGAGGGGGCTGACGGAGCGGGTGACCTGTGTCAGGGCCGATGTGCACGCACTGCCGGCGGAGATCACCGGGGGCGGCTTCGACGTGGTGCTGTGCCACAACCTGCTGCAGTACGTGGACGACGTGCCCGACACCCTGGCGACGGCGCTGGCCCCGCTGAAGGAAGGAGGCTTGTTCTCCGTGATGGCGATCAACCGGCACTCGGCGCCCCTGAACATCGCCGTCCGGGAGCTGGACCCTGCCGCCGCCCTGGCGGCCCTGGATGGCAACCGGCTCCGGAACGAGATGTTCGACTCCGACCTGGCCCTCCACACGGCGGAGGAGATCATCCCGGTCCTGGAGAACCTCGGCTGCCAGGACGTTCGCCACTACGGCATCCGCAGCTTCTGCGACTACCTCACCGACGACGCCCGCAAGTACGACCCGGCGTACTACGCGGACCTGGAACGCCTGGAACTCGCCACGACCGCGCGTGCTCCCTACATGCACACGGCACGACTCTTCCAGCTCACGGCGCGGAAGGGGACGACCGTCTGACGGGCCGTCGGCCCCGTGCGGTCAGCGCCCGGCCGTGGCGAGGGATTCGGCCAGGTGTCGGAGGTCCTCGGCGGTGAGGACGCGGTCGGCGGAGCCGGGGAGGGGGACGTGGAGGAGGGGCGTCCAGCGGGTGGGGATGGCGTCGGGTCCGTACACCGCGCCCGCGAGGGTGCCCGTCACGGCCGCCACCGTGTCGGTGTCGCCGCCGAGGTCGACGGCGGCGGCGAGAGCCTCCTCGAAGGAGCCGGTGGTGCGCAGCGCCCAGACCGCCGAGCCGAGACAGGGCCAGACCGCCCCGTTGAACTCGGTGGCGTCGGACGGCTGCCAGTCGGGGGCGAGGGCGGTCGCCCAGCGCTCGCGGTGTGCGGGGGTCACCTCGGCCAGCGTGGCGGGCACTGCGGCGAGCGGGTCCTCGCCGAGGAGGGCGACCCGGACCAGTTCGTGGAGGATCGCCGTGCCCTCCCAGGCGGCGCCGTCGCCATGCGTCAGGGCGGCGATGCGCCGGGCGGCCTCCATCGTGTGGTCCCGGCCCCGCGTCGCGAAGTAGACGGCCGAGGTCGAGGCCCGCATCAGCGAACCGTTCCCGGCGGCGCGCCCGTTGACCTGGAAGTGAAGCGCGGCCGCGACGTCCCAGGGGTCGCCGCCCAGGAGGACCTGCTCGGTCTGCAGGCCGATGTCCTTGGGGGCGGCAGCCGCCCAGCGCTGGAAGCGGGCGAAGACGTCCGGCAGGTCGAGGCCGCCCCGTTCGAGGAGGGACTCCCCGACGAGGACCGCCATCTGCGTGTCGTCCGTCGCCTCGCCCGGATCCCAGCCCCCGCCCCCGCACAACTCCCCGACGCCGTCGGGGAATCGCTCCCGGAAGACACCGGGCAGGCCGAACTCGAAGGGAGCTCCCAGCGCGTCCCCGACGGCGGAACCCAGTACGGCGCCCACGGCGCGGTCGATGTCCGGCATCCGGTCAGGGTAGACCGAGCGGCCACCTCGCCCCCGCCCCCGCACAACTCCCCGACGCCGTCGGGGAATCGCTCCCGGAAGACACCGGGCAGGCCGAACTCGAAGGGAGCTCCCAGCGCGTCCCCGACGGCGGAACCCAGTACGGCGCCCACGGCGCGGTCGATGTCCGGCATCCGGTCAGGGTAGACCGAGCGGCCACCTCGTCCCCGCGGTGGCCGGTGGTCCGCCCCCAGGACGTCACGCCCGTACGAGCGACGGTTGTTGCTTCCTCCTGGACGTCCAGATCGCGCGGACGGCCAGGAACAGGGGCAGCCCGATCGGCGAGAGGAGGATGGTCACGAGGAGCACCGGGGCCATCAGGAGCGGGGAGATCGAGAGCCGGCGGGACTCGCGGTACATCCACTGGCCGAGGAGGAGGTCCCAGGCGATGACCTGGGCCCAGAGGGCGCCCGCGCCGTTCGCGAGGGCGGTGAGGTCGCGGAAGACGTCGATGTCGGGGCTGCTGACCGCCGCCCACAGTTCGGGCAGGACCGGGGCGGCGAACACCGCCCACAGGGCCAGGATCGGCAGGACGGTCAGCGGTGAGGCCGCGAGCCGTTCTGTGACCCGCCGGCGCGGCGCGAAGATCATCAGCAGCCAGACCGGCGCCGCGAGGAGGAACGTGAGCTCGAAGAGGAAGCCGGTCATGCCGTGACCTTCTCGGTGCGGGAGGGGGAGGTGGTGGTCTTGGGGGTGCGGAGGGACAGCGCCGCTGCCGCCCCGCCCACGAGCACGATCGCGGCCGCGCCCGCCAGCGTCGCGCCGTCCGGTGCGAACAGCGCCTGACCGCGCAGGGCCTGCCAGGTCAGCAGGACGAAGGTCGCCGCGTACGCCGCCGAGGCCGTGAGCGTGAGGCGCAGCCGTACCCGCTCGTCGGCCAGGCGGACCAGGCCCGGGAATCGGGTGGCGAGGGCGGCCAGGGCGATCAGCAGCAGCGGGAGCAGCTGGAGCGCGTGCATGCCGAAGAAGTGCGGGATCCGCAGGTCGCCGCCATTGCTCGCCCAGCCGGTGATCGGCATCGACGGGCCGCCGTCCGGGACGCCGACGCTGTGGGCGCCGACGATCGTCGGGTTGTCGGTGGCCAGCTGTTCCGGCGTCGGACGGACCATCAGGAAGCCGACGGCCGCGCCCGCAAGGGCGATCAGGGAGGACAGTCGGACCGCCCAGGCCATCGCCCGGTCGAGGATCCGGGCGCGGAGCAGGAGCACCGCGATGACCAGGGCGCACAGCCAGAGCACGGCGACGGTGCCGCCCATGATCTGGAAGACGGCGGTGTCGAAGGGGGTGGCCTGGTTGAAGTGGCTCTGGGTGCCGCGGACCACCTGGAGGGTGATCAGCACCATCTCGACGACGCTGGCGACGGTGAGCACCGTCCCGGCCCACCAGCCGGCCCGCCGGCCGCGGGGGAGCAGTGAGAGCATCCAGGCCAGCGAGAGCCCGTAGGCGACGAACGAGACCGAGAACTTGAACGGCTTGGTCCAGATGGGGACGCCGACCAGCATCCGGTCGTCGACGACGATGCCGACGGCGGAGACGACGGCGAGGACGGCCATCGAGGCGGAGAACCAGACCAGGGGGCGGTGAAGCCGGGCCGGTGGCGTGACCGAGGTGTGCGGGCGTGACGAAGACGGTGACGAAGACATACGGATCCCCCCGTGATCTATGGATAGTGGCACTCGCCGCTATCTGATAGCGCCACTATCTATGATGGAGTTGTCGGTCGGCAAGGCCGGAGAGGAATCTGGAAGGTGAACGCGCTGTGCGCATCGGAGAGTTGAGCCGCAGGACCGGGGTGTCGGTGCCGACGATCAAGTTCTACGTACGGGAAGGGCTGCTGCCCGCCGGTGAGCTGACGAGCCCGAACCAGGCTTCGTACGGAGAGACGCACGTGCGGCGGCTCCGCCTGATCCGGGCGCTCCTCGACGTGGGCGGCCTGTCGGTGGCGGCGATCCGGGGCGTGGTGGTCGCGGTCGACGATCCCGAGGAGTCGGTGCACGACGTGCTGGGCGAGGCGACCAAGCCCTTGGTGCCGCGCTACGACCGCGAGCCCGGGGACGGCGTCGAGGAGGCGCGGAAGACGGTCGCCGGGCTGATCGCGGCGCGCGGCTGGCACGCCGACCCGGCCGGACCGGCGGCGGAGGCCCTCGCGGTGACCCTCGTGGCGCTCGCCGATCTCGGGCACGGCCGGTTCGTCGAGGTCCTGGACACGTACGCGGACGCGGCGGAGAAGGTCGCGCGGGCCGACCTGGAGTACGTGGCGCAGCACGTGGCGCGGGAGGAGTTCGTCGAGAGCGCGGTCGTCGGCACGGTCCTCGGCGACGCGATGTTCTCCTCGCTGCGCCGCCTGGCCCACATGGACGCCTCGAACCAGGTCTTCGGCCCGCAGGAGCAGGGCGGGGGAGCGGAGTGACGAAGGGGCCCGGGGCTTTCGCCGCCCCGGGCCCCTCGTCTCAGTTCTCCTGCTCGCGCTCCACCTGGTCGTTCCACTCGCGCTTCATCGCGCGCCAGCCCTCGTCCGTCTTGCCCAGGCGCCAGTAGCCCGAGATCGACAGGCGCTCCCGGGGCACGCCCCGGTCGAGCCGCAGGTGCCGGCGCAGCTCCTTGACGAAGCCCGCCTCGCCGTGGACGAAGGCGTGCACGTCGCCCGCCGGGAAGTCCAGGGTCGTGACCGCCTCGACCAGCGCCTCGCCCGTCGGGCGGTCGCCCCGGTGCAGCCAGGTGACGTCTATGCCCGTCGCCGTGGCCAGCTTCTGCTCCTCGGCCGCGTCCGCGATCTCGATCAGGACGTGCGCCCTGGCCCCCTCGGGCAGCTGCTCCAAGGCCACCGCGATCGCCGGCAGCGCGCTCTCGTCACCGGCGAGCAGGTGCCAGTCCGCCGCGGCGTCCGGCGCGTAGCCGCCGCCGGGGCCGAGGAAGCGCACGGTCTCGCCCGCCCGGGCGCGCGCCGCCCACGGGCCCGCCAGGCCCTCGTCGCCGTGGACCACGAAGTCGATGGTCAGCTCGCGGTGGACCGGGTCCCAGGCCCGCACCGTGTACGTCCGCGTCGTCGGCCACTGCTCCCGGGGGAACTCCGCCCGGATCCGCTCCATGTCGAACGGCTCCGGGTAGGAGACGCCCTCCGGGGCGAAGAGCAGCTTCACGTAGTGGTCGGTGTACGTGTCCGCCGCGAAGCCGTCGAGTCCGGGACCGCCCAGCACGACCCGCACCATGTGCGGGGTGATCCGCTCGGTGTGCACCACACGCGCTTCGGTGGCCTTCGGTGCCTTGCGGGCCGGCTGCTCTGCCACGACGGGCTCTCCTGACTCTGCGTACTTAGGTATGCCTAAGCTAGCATCCCGTGGCAAGTGGGGCCCAGAGCCGCCGGTGAGACCCGCGTGCTCAGCGCTCCAGGACCGGCAGGAGACGGCCCACGGCGCCGCCCAGACCCCAGCGCTTCACCAGCGCCTCCAGGGCCGCCGGATCGCGGGGAGCGGCCGGCAGCGCCGGGTCGAACTCCGGGAGCGGCGCGTCGGCGGCGACCCGCACCACCGTCGGCGCCACGTCCAGGTACGCGGCCGCCTCCACGATCCCGCGCCGCTTCGCCGGCGTCAGCTTCGACGTCCGGTCCTCCGCCGCCGCCCGGACGCCCGCCAGGTCCCCGTACTCCGTGATCAGCTGCGCGGCCGTCTTCTCGCCGATGCCCTTCACCCCGGGCAGCCCGTCGCTGGCGTCCCCGCGCAGTGCCGCGAAGTCGGCGTACTGGTCGGGCCGCACCCCGTACTTCGTCCGGATCAGCTCCGCGTCCACCAGGTCGCAGTCGCCGACGCCCTTGCGCGGGTAGAGCACGCGGATGCCCCGGGCGTCGTCCACCAGCTGGAACAGGTCGCGGTCGCCGGTGACGATGTCCACCGGCCCGCCGGCGCGCGCCGTCAGCGTCCCGATCACGTCGTCCGCCTCGAACCCCGCCGACCCGACCCGCGCGATGCCGAGCGCCGCCAGGACCTCCTCGATCACCGGCACCTGCGGGGACAGGGTGTCGGGGACCTCCTCCTCGTCGGGGCCCGTCTCCGTCTCCACGGCCACCCGGTGCGCCTTGTACGAGGGGATCAGGTCGACCCGCCACTGCGGCCGCCAGTCCTCGTCCCAGCAGGCCACCAGATCGTCGGGGCGGTGGTCCTGGACGAGCCGGGTGATGAAGTCGAGCAGCCCGCGCACGGCGTTCACCGGGGTGCCGTCCGGCGCCCGGACGGAGTCCGGCACGCCGAAGTACGCGCGGAAGTAGAGGCTGGCGGTGTCGAGGAGCATCAGGCGTCGCGTCACACCCCCGATCATGCCGCACCCCACCGACAGTGCCCTCCGGGCGACAGGCCGTCGCGCGCTCCCCACCTCGGACCCGCCCGCGTGACCCCCGTCACCTTTGCGTTTGCAGCCTGTGAAGCCGGGCAGGCGCGAGCCCGGAGCGGAACCCGGTACGGAATTCAACGAAAAGGAATCCCGTACGCGACGGGCTCGCGGGCCGATCCCGCCCGCTCCACGGCCCAGCCGCGCGGGGGTGGTGGGGCCGTTCTTCATTGCTACCCGTGAGGTGTATGTGTCCAGGCTCCAGGCCGACCATCTGTACAAGGTGTTCGGCAGACGACCCGACGAAGCCGTCCGCCGGCTCGCCGACGGTGCCGACCGCGACGAGCTGCGCGCCGAAGGGACGACCGCCGCGGTCGTCGACGCCGGCTTCACCGTCGACCCCGGTCAGATCTTCGTCGTGATGGGCCTGTCCGGCTCCGGGAAGTCCACCCTCCTCCGCATGCTCAACGGCCTGCTGGAACCCACCGCGGGGCGCGTCCTCTACGACGGCAACGACCTCACCGCGCTCTCCCCCCGCGAGCTGCGCGAGGTCCGCTCCACCAAGATCAGCATGGTCTTCCAGCACTTCGCGCTCTTCCCGCACCGAAACGTCCTGGAGAACGCCGCCTACGGCCTGGAGGTCCAGGGCGTGCCCCGCGCCGAGCGCGAGACCCGCGCCGCCGAGGCCCTCGAACTCTGCGGTCTCGCCGGCTGGGAGAAGTCCTGGCCCGACGAGCTCTCCGGCGGCATGCAGCAGCGCGTCGGCCTCGCCCGCGCCCTCGCCACCGACGCCGACCTGCTCCTGATGGACGAGTCCTTCAGCGCGCTCGACCCGCTGATCCGCCGCGACATGCAGGACCAGCTCCTCGTGCTCCAGCAGCGCCTGAAGAAGACCATCGTCTTCATCACCCACGACCTCAACGAGGCCATGCGCCTCGGCGACCGGATCGCCGTCATGCGCGACGGCAGGATCGTCCAGCTCGGCACCGCCGAGGACATCCTCGTCCGCCCCGCCGACGACTACGTCGCCTCCTTCATCCAGGACGTCGACCGCTCCCGGGTGCTCACCGCCGCCGCCGTCATGACCGCGCCCACCGGGCCCGTCGCCCCGGACGCCCCGGCCGTCGGCCCCGACACCCTCCTCGCCGACCTCTGCGCCCTCGCCGCCGAGGGCCCGCACCCGGTGGTCGTCCAGGACTCCGGCGGCTCCGCCCTCGGAGTCGTACGGAAGGAAAAGCTTCTCGCCGTGCTGGGCGGACTGGCGTCCCAGGAGGTGACCGCCCATGCCTAGGCTCCCCCTCGGCCAGTGGGTCGACAGCTCCGTCGACTGGCTCCAGGCCCAGTTCTCCTGGCTCTTCGACGCCGTCAGCACCGGCGTCACCGGCCTCTACGACGGCATCGACGCCGTCCTGTCCGCGCCCCAGCCGCTGCTCTTCGCCGGCATCCTCGCCGTCGTCGCCTGGTGGCTGCGTGGACTCGCCGCCGGTGTCCTGGCCTTCGCGGGCTTCGTGCTCGTCGACTCGGTCCAGCTGTGGGACGAGGCCATGGCGACGCTCTCCCTCGTCCTCGTCTCCACCCTCGTCACCCTGGTGATCGCCGTCCCTCTCGGCATCTGGGCGGCCCGCTCGAAGACCGTCAGCGCCGTCCTGCGGCCCGTCCTCGACTTCATGCAGACCATGCCGGCGATGGTCTACCTCATCCCCGGCATCATCTTCTTCGGCGTCGGCGTGGTCCCCGGCATCATCGCCACCATCGTCTTCGCGCTGCCCCCGGGCGTGCGCATGACCGAGCTGGGCATCCGCCAGGTCGACGGCGAACTCGTCGAGGCCGCCGAGGCGTTCGGCACCACCCCGCGCAACACGCTGCTGCGCGTGCAGCTGCCGCTCGCCCTGCCGACCATCATGGCGGGCGTCAACCAGGTCATCATGCTCGGCCTCTCCATGGTCGTCATCGCCGGCATGGTCGGCGGCGGCGGGCTCGGCGGCGCCGTCTACCGCGCCATCGGCAACGTCGACATCGGCCTCGGCTTCGAGGCCGGCGTCTCCATCGTCGTCCTCGCCATGTACCTGGACCGGATGACCGGCGCGCTCGGCCGCCAGGTCTCCCCGCTGGGGCGCCGCGCCGCCGCCAAGGCCCGCGCCGCGCTCGGCGCGAAGCGGGTCGGCGCGAAGCTGTGGGCCCACCGCCCGCAGCCCGTCACCGCCCTCGTCGGCGTCGTCGTCCTCGCCCTCGCCGCCGGCGGCATGGGCTTCCTCGGCGGCTCCGGCGGCGCGACCTCCACCACCGCCTCCGGTACGAACGGCGGCCACGGCAAGAAGGTCAGCATCGGCTACATCCCCTGGGACGAGGGCATCGCCTCCACGTACCTCTGGAAGGAGCTCCTGGAGCGCCGCGGCTACGAGGTCGAGACCAAGCAGCTGGAGGCCGGCGCCCTCTACACCGGCCTCGCGGGCGGGCAGCTCGACTTCCAGACCGACGCCTGGCTCCCCGTCACCCACGCCCAGTACTGGAAGAAGTACCAGAACAAGCTGGAGGACCTCGGCTCCTGGTACGGCCCCACCTCCCTGGAGCTCTCCGTCCCCTCGTACGTGAAGGGCGTCGACTCCCTCGCCGACCTCAAGGGGAAGGCCGGGCAGTTCAAGGGCCGCATCGTCGGCATCGAGCCCAGCGCCGGAATGATGGGCATCCTCAAGGACAAGGTCCTCAAGGAGTACGGCCTGGAGGGCGAGTACAAGGTCGTCGACGGCTCCACGCCCGGCATGCTGGCCGAGCTGAAGCGGGCGTACGACCGCAAGGAACCCGTCGTCGTCACCCTCTGGTCCCCGCACTGGGCCTACTCCGCCCACGACCTGAAGAAGCTCAAGGACCCCAAGGGCTCCTGGGGCGAGGGCGACGGCGTCCACACCCTCGCCCGCAAGGGATTCGCCGCGGAGAACCCCGAGGTCGGCGCCTGGCTGAAGAACTTCTCGCTGACCGAGAAGCAGCTCACGGACCTCGAGGCCGTCATCCAGGAGACCGGCAAGGGCAAGGAGCAGCAGGCCGTCCGCACCTGGCTGGACCGGAACCCGGGCCTCGCGGAGAAGCTCACCCCACAGTGACCCGTCTCTTCCTCACTGGCTGAAAAGGGGTGGTCGCCGAACGTGTTCGGCGACCACCCCTTTTCGTCACGACGCGAAACCCCGACCCAAAGCTGCGTAAGGTTCAGGTAACCGACCGGTACGAGCAGAGGGAGGGAGTCGACATGGACGAGAAGGAAGCACCCCGCGTGGGCGCGGCCGTCAAGAGGCGCCGCAGAGCGCTCCAGCTGACCCTGGCCGTCGTCGCCTCCCGCAGTGGCCTCTCCGTGCCCTTCCTCAGCCAGGTCGAGAACGAGCGCGCCCGCCCCAGCCGCCGCTCCCTCGAACTCGTCGCCGAGGCCCTGGAGACCACCGCCGGCGAACTCCTCGCCGCCGCCGAGGCCTCCCGCACGGTCGACGTCGTACGGGCCGGGGAGCGCACCCCGGGCATGCCCCCGGGCGTCCGCGCGCTGGTCCGCGGCCGCCACCAGCTGCACGCCCTGGAGTTCACCGGCGAGCAGGACGCGGGGCGCGAGTTCCAGCACCGGAACGACGAACTCCTCTACGTGGCCGACGGCGCCGCCGAGGTCGAGGCCGAGGGCCGCGCCCACCGGCTCGGCCGCGGCGACACGTTGTACCTCTCCGGCGGGGTACGGCACCGCTGGCGCGCCACCGAGCCCGGCACCCGCCTCCTCGTCGTCGCCATCGGGGACCACGTCGAGGCCGAGGTGGAATGACGGCCGTCCGGGGGACCGTGCGGAGGGTCGTCTCCCTCGTGCCGTCCCTCACCGAGACCGTCGCCGTGACCGCGCCCGGCCTCCTCGTCGGCGCGACGGACTGGTGCAGTCACCCCGCGGGGCTCGACGTCGCCCGCGTCGGCGGCACGAAGAACCCCGACGTCGCGGCGATCACCGCGCTCCGGCCGGACCTCGTCCTCGCCAACGAGGAGGAGAACCGCGCCCCCGACCTCGACGCGCTGAGGGCGGCGGGACTCGACGTCCTCGTCACGGAGATCCGCACCCTCGACCAGGCCTTCCGGGAACTGGAACGGGTCCTGGCGGCGTGCGGGGCGCCTGCGAGGCCCCGGTGGCTGGTGGAGGCGGAGGAGGCCTGGGCGGCGGTGGAACCGGTGGGACCGGTCGCCTCCGGCGGGCCGGTGGGGCCGATCGGTGCTGCGGGGCCGCCGGGGGCGACCGGCGCCGTGGGGCTGCCGGGGTCGGCCGGCGCCGTGGGGCTGCCGGGGTCGACTGGCGCCGTGGGGTCGTTGAGGTCGGTCGCCTCCGCCGGACCGCGGGGGCCCGTCACCGGCGTCGTGCCGCGGGGGCCCGTCACCGGCGTCGTGCCGCCGGGGCCCGTCACCGCCGTCGTGCCGATCTGGCGGCGGCCCTGGATGGTGCTCGGGTGTGACACCTTCGCGGGTGATCTGCTCGCCCGCCTCGGCGTGCGGAATCTGTACGACGACCACCCCGAGCGCTATCCCCGGCTCCCGCTCGACGAGCTCCGCGCCGCGCGCCCCGACCTCGTCGTCCTGCCCGACGAGCCCTACCGCTTCACGCGCGACGACGGCCCCGAGGCCTTCCCCGGGACAGCCGCCGCCCTCGTCGACGGGCGCATGCTCACGTGGTACGGGCCGTCACTGGCCGAGGCGCCGCGGGTGCTGTCCCGGGCGCTGCGAGCAGCGCACCGCTGAACAGCCCGCGCAGGGTGTGGAAACCGGCCACCAGCCAGGCCGCCACGAGGAGCGCGTACAGGCCGATCGCCAGCCATCGGAAGGCGTCCAGACCGGTGTGCAGGGCCAGTCCCTCGGCGCCGGTCACACACGTGCCGACCGGGAAGGTGAACGCCCAGAAGGTCATCGCGAAGCCCATGCCCCGCCGCCGCGCCCGCAGCACCATCGCCCCGGCGAGCGCCAGCCACAGCAGCGCGAAGCCCGTCACGGGCACCCCGTAGAGGACGGCGAAGGCGGCGAAGCCGTGGGCGTACGGGGCGGGCAGCACGCCCGCGGCCGTGTCGGCGAACTTGTTCGCGGCGGTCGTCGACTGGCCCAGCGGGCCGAGGACCAGGAAGAGGGTCGGGGTCAGCGCGAGCGGCAGCGGGCCGCCGGTGACGAGCCGTCCGAAGACCAGCGGCAGCATGACCAGGGTGGCGAGCAGGCTGACGCCGAACAGCGCGTAGCAGCCGATCAGCAGGGTCTGCTGGGCCTGTCCGGCGGGCAGATGGGGCACGAGCAGCGGGCCGAGCGCGGCGGAGACCATGGGGGCGACGACCGGCAGCAGCCACACCGGGGAGGCGCCCTCGATCTTGTGGTGCACCACCATGAGGTACGGGATGCCCACCGCCGCCGCCAGGCCGATCACCGTTCCGGCGGTGAACAGGACGGTGTCGAGGGCGACGGCCGCCGGGAGCCCGATCCAGTCGCGGCCCACGATCACCGCCCCGCCGCCGACCGCGAGCAGCGCCATCGACAGACAGCCGTAGAACGGCGCCGTCGCCGGGTCCATCAGATGGGCGCGGGCCTGGTCCCGGTGGCGGGCCCAGTGCGTGGCGCGGGCGGCGAGGAGGGTGAGCAGCATCGCGAGCGACAGGGCCCAGACGGCGGCGCAGGCCGTGCGGAGACCGGGGACGTCGAGGGGGAGGGCGGCGCCGGCGTTGGCGACGATGGCCGTGCCCATCACGGAGGCGTACCAGTTGGGTCCGAGGTGGCGGACGGAGCGGGTCGCCCGGGCGCCGGGGGTGGTGGCGCGAAGAGCGGGGACGGAAGGTGCGAGGCTTGCCATGTGTCGATCGTTTCGCGCCGGAACGGCCCCCACCAGGGACGTTGTGGCTATGAGGCCATAAGCTGACCTTATGAGCAGCGAGCCGGGCGCGACGCCCACCCCCCTCCTCCACCGGGGCCTCTCCCACCGGGTGCCCGACCTCGGCGCGCTCGAACTGCTCCTCGCCGTCGCCCGGCACGGCAGCCTCGGCGCGGCGGCCCGCGAGGTCGGGATCACCCAGCCCGCGGCCAGCAGCCGCATCCGCTCGATGGAGCGGCAGCTCGGCGTGGCCCTCCTCGACCGTTCGCCGCGCGGCTCCCGGCTCACCGACGCGGGCGCGCTCGTCACCGACTGGGCGCGGCGGATCGTGGAGGCCGCGGAGGCCTTCGACGCGGGCGCGCAGGCGCTGCGCGGGCGGCGGGACTCGCGGCTGCGGGTGGCCGCGTCGATGACGATCGCCGAGTACCTGCTGCCGGGCTGGCTGATCGCGCTGCACGCGGAGCGCCCCGACACCGCGGTGTCGCTGCAGGCCGGGAACTCCGCCGCCGTCGCCGAACGCCTCTTCTCCGGCGAGGCGGACGTCGGCTTCGTCGAGGGGCTCGCCGTGCCGGACGGCCTCGACGGGGTCGTCGTCGCCCATGACCGGCTCGCGCTCGTCGCCGCGCCCTCGCACCCGTGGGCCCGGCGCCGCAGCCCGCTCGACCCGGCGGAGCTCGCCGCGACCCCGCTGGTCCTGCGGGAACGCGGCTCGGGCACCCGTCAGGTCCTCGACGCGGCGCTCTCCGCGCACGGGGGGCTCGCGCAGCCGCTCCTCGAACTCGCCTCCACGACCGCGGTGAAGGCGGCGGCGGTGAGCGGCGCCGGGCCCGCCGTCCTGAGCGAGCTCGCGATCACGGAGGAGCTGGCGTCGCGCCGCCTGGTCGCCATCCCGGTGAAGGGGGTCCTCCTCCGCCGGGACCTCCGCGCGGTCTGGCCGGCGGGCCACCGCCCCTCGGGCCCGGCGCGGGACCTGCTGTCGCTGACGCGGGGGTAGGCGCGGGGCGGTGTCCCGTCAGAGATCGGCCGCCCGGAACGTCACCCGGCCCGACACCGTCGTCAGGCGGACCGGGACGTCCGGGAGGTCCGTCGACGGGGTCGTCAGGGGGTCCGCCGCGAGGGCCGTCAGGTCGGCGCGGTAGCCCATGGCCAGACGGCCCGCCTCGTGCTCCTCGCCCGCCGCGTACGCCGCCGCCGTCGTGATCCCCCGCAGTGCCTCCAGCGGCGTCAGCGCCTGCTCCGGGCCGTGCGGCGCCTGGCCGAGGTCACGGCTCGGGCGCCGGTGCCGGGCCCCGGCCATCACGCCCAGCGGCGGGAACGGCGCGATCGGCCAGTCCGAGCCGAGGACGACCGTGGCCCCCGACTCCGACAGGTCCCGGCAGCGCCATGCGCGCGCGGCGCGCTCCTCGCCGAGGCGCCGCGACCAGTTGTCGGTGTGGTCGGCGCGGGTGAAGTCGCAGCAGTGCGTCGGCTGCATCGACGCCAGGACGCCCAACTCCGCGAAGCGGCGCAGCGTGTCGTCCGGCACCGTCTCGATGTGCTCGACCCGGTGCCGTACCGCACCGCCGCCGTCCCCGCCCGCCCGCGCCTTCTCGACGGAGTCGAGCACGTGCCGTACGGCCGCGTCGCCGATCGCGTGCGTCGCCGTCGGCACACCCGCCCGGTGCAGCTCCCCGATGATCCGGGTGTACGCCTCGGGGTCCGGCCAGAACGCGTGCGTGGACTCGCCGTGGCAGTCCGGCCGCTCCAGCCACGCCGTGCCGTTGTCGATCGTCCCGTCCATGAACAGCTTCACGCCCGCGACCCGCCACAACTCCCCGCCCAAGCCCTGCTGCTCGATCAGCGCGCGCACGCCGTCGGCGTCGGTGCCCGGCTGGCACCAGGGCGCGACCCGGAGCCGCAGCGGCAGCTCGCCGGCCGCGTCGAGCTCGCCGTACAGGGCGAGGCTGTCCCCGTTGGCGTCCATGGCGTGGCCGCCGGTGAGACCCGCCGCCGCCATGCCCCGCAGCGTCTCCGCGAGCCGTTCCCGGCTCTCCTCGCGCGTGGGCCGGGGGGCCACCCGCTCGACCAGCTCGCAGGCCGCGTCCTCCTGGAGCAGTCCGGTCGGGCGCCCGTCGGCGTCGCAGACGACCTCGGCGGAGGCCTGGTCGAAGGTGCGGGGGCCGTCGACCCCGGCGAGTTCGAGGGCCCGGCGGCTGGCCAGGGCCGAGTGGGCGTCGAAGAGCAGCAGGAAGGCCGGGATCCCGTCGAGCACCGCGTCGAAGGGGGCGATGCCGACGGGCCGGTCGCCGAAGACGTTCGGGTCCAGGCCCCAGCCGAACAGCCACTGGCCGCGGTCGAGGTTCCGCACCTCGCGGGCCAGCGCCTCCCGCACGTCGTCGAGGTCGGCGCAGTACGACAGGTCGAGGCCGTGGGTGAGTTCGGCGCCGGTCACCGGGTGCAGGTGGCCGTCGACGAAGCCCGGGGTGACGACGGCCCCCTTGAGGTCGACGACGGTGCTCGCCGGACCGGCCAGCGCCCGGATCTCGCGGTCGTCGCCCAGGGCGGAGATCCGGCCGTCGTCGGAGACGGCGAGCGCCGTCTCCGGCAGGAACGCCCCCGTGCCGGGGTCGAGCAGACGGGCGGAGTGCAGGACGAGTCGGGTGCGCACGGGTGGCTCCAGGGGAAGTGCGAAGGGCGGGAGGGGTGGTGGGGTCGGTGGGCGCGGCCGGTTCGGCCGAAACTGCCGGTTCGGTCGGAACTGCCGGTTCGGCCGAAACGGCCGGTTCGGTCGGAACTGCCGGTTCGGCCGAAACAGCCGGTTCGGCCGAAACAGCCGGCTCGGTCGGACCGGCTCGCTCGGTCGGACCGGTTCGCTCGGACCGGCTCGCTCGGCTAGGCCGGTCCAGCCGGTCCAGCCGGTCCAGCCGGTTCGGTCGGAACTGCCGGTTCGGTCGGCCGGAACGGCTCGCTCGTCTAGGCCTAGCTGGTCGGTCCCGCCGGTGCGGCTGGACCGGTCGGTCAGGCCGAGTTGGTCGGTTCAGTCGGCTCGGCGAGCTGGGCCGGTCCTGTCGAATCGGCCGGATCCGTCGACTCGGCCGGATCCGTCGGCCCGGCCTGTCCGGTCGGCGCGACCAGCTCCGCCGGTAGCCGTACCTCCGTCAAAGCCCCGTACCGCAGACCGAGTTCCCGTTCCGCCGTCGTCACCGCCATCCGCGTCACCGCCTCCGGTCGGTCGCTCCGGTCGGTGTTGGCGTGGGCGCCGAGGCCGTCGACGACCACCAGGATCTGGATGGCCGCCGCGCGCGGGTCGTCCGTGCGGAACTCGCCCCGTTCGACGCCCTCGCGGATGAGGTCCGAGAGGCGGTCGTCGGAGGCGAGCTCCTGTTCGGCGACCCGGTCGCGGAGCACGGGCCGGTAGCGGCTGAGGTGCCGGGCGTTGATCCACAGGCGGCTGATGTCGTCGTACGCCTCTCCGCCCGAGAGGGCGAAGTAGCGCGCGAGGTACTGCGTCGGGGACCCGTGCGGGCGGTCGGCGGGCAGCAGGGCGTCGAGCTCTCCGGTGGCGGCGACGCTGAACGCCTCGGCGACCAGATCCTCCGCCGACGGGAAGTAGTGGCTGATCAGACCGGGTCGTACGGCGAGCTCCTCGGCGATGCGCCGGAGCGTGACGCACTCCAGGCCCTCGGTGAGGGCGACGCGGGCCGCGGTCTCGACGATCTCCGCCCTCCGGGCCTCGGGCGTTTTCCGAATTCTCTTGCGCTGGACGCTTGACGGCATACCGGCGATGCTATTGAGTGTGCGACCAATAAGCAACCAGGTGGGCACATACGCATCCGGAGGGCCGCATGGCTTCCACGATTCCCGACCCCGGCGCCGCCCGCGCCGAGGCCACCACGCCGGCCGACGACCGGCCCGGCCGCATCGAAGCCCACGGCATCGATCACATCTCCGACGCGGAGCGCCACGGCAACCCCCGCGAACTGTTCGCCGTGTGGGCAGCCGCCAGCGTCAACTACCTCAGCCTCGTCGTCGGCGGAGCCCTGGTCCTCATGGGCCTGTCCCTCTGGCAGTCGCTCGCCGTGATCGTCGTCGGCAACCTCTTCAGCGTGCTCACCGGCCTGGTCGCCACTCCGGGCCCGGCCGCGGGCGCGCCCAGCGAGGTCATCACCCGCGCCCTGTACGGCGTCATCGGCAACCGCGTGAACAACGCGATCGGCGGCTGGCTCGTCTCCGTCTGCTACTTCGCCCTCAACCTGGCCGCCGCCGCGACCGCCGCCTTCGCCCTGGTCGAGAAGGTCGGCATCACGGCGGACACCCCGGTGAAGATCGTCGTCGTCGTGGTCATCGCCGCGCTCACCCTCGGCATCAGCGTGTACGGGCACGGCCTGATCATCAAGCTGTACCTGCCGATCACGCTGGCCCTGGCCGGCGCCTTCACCGTCGTCGCGCTGGCGGTCTTCAAGCACGCCGACTTCTCGTACGTCCCCGCCGAGCGGCTGACCGGCACGGACCTGTGGGCCGTGCTCGTCGCGGGCACGGCGATGGTCGCCTCGGGCCCGCTCTCGTACACCACGAGCGCCGACTTCTCCCGCTACCTGCCCCGCACGGCCTCCCCGAAGGCCGTCGCCGGCTGGACCGCCCTCGGCTCGTTCATCCCGAGCGTCGTCGTCTGCGCGCTCGGCGCGTTCGCCGCGACGGCCGTCGACATGACCGACCCTCAGAACGCGCTCCAGGGGATCCTGCCCGGCTGGTTCGTCCCGGTGTTCCTGCTGGCCCTGGTCCTGGGCACGATCTCCATCAACGCCCTGACCGCCTACAGCGCGGGCCTCGCCCTCCAGGCCGTCGGCCTGCGCATCCGCCGGACCGTCAGCGTCCTCTTCGACGGCACCGTCGCGGTCGGCCTCACCCTCTACGGGCTGCTGGTCTCCAACTTCCTCGACACCGTCAGCAACGCCCTGCAGATGATCACCGTCCTGATCGGCCCGCTGATGGCCGTCTTCGCGACGGACGTCGTGCTGCGCCGCAACCGGTACGACGGCGTCGCACTCTCGGACGAGACCCCCGGCAGCACCTTCTGGTTCACCGGCGGCGTCAACTGGGCGGGGGCCGGCTCCCTCGTGGCGGGCGTGGTCGCTGCCGCCCTCTGCGTGAACACCCTCTACACCGGCCCGGTCGCCGCCGCCCTCGGCGGCATCGACCTCTCCCTGCCGGTCGGCATGGTGGTCTCCAGCGTGCTGTACGTGGTGCTGGGGCGCCGCGCGGTCGAGGCGACCGCCGCCGCCCGCTGAGCCGCGGGGCGGCCGGTGCCCACCCCGGCCGCCCCGCACCCCCTTCCGGTCCCGCGCCTCTCCCCGGCGCGCCACCGGGCCGCCCCGATCCCTTCCCGCTCGCCTTCTAGCGAGCCGACGCCGCCTCCACCAGCCCCCGCATCACGCGCAGGTCCTCGCCCATCTCCGGGTGCCACTGGACTCCGAGCGCCCAGGCCGGTGCGGCCAGTTCCACCGCCTCCACCGTGCCGTCCTCCGCGTGGGCGGAGGGCGTGAGCCCCGCGCCGAGCCGGTCCACGGCCTGGTGGTGGTAGGTCGGGACCTCGGTGAGCTCGGGCACCAGCGAGGCGTACCGCGTGCCCGGCACCGGCTTCACCGCGTGCCGGCCGATCACCCCGACCGCCTCCACGTGCCCGTCCAGGTGCTGGATCAGCGTCCCGCCGAGGGCCACGTTCAGGAGCTGCATGCCCCGGCAGATGCCGAGCAGCGGGGTGCCGGAGGCCAGGGCCGCGTCGATCAGGGCCAGCTCCCAGGTGTCCCGGGCGCGGGCCGGCGGGCCGGTCCGGGGGTCGGGCTCGGCCCCGTACCGTACGGGCTCGACGTCCGCCCCGCCCGCGACGACGAGCCCGTCGAGCCGGGCCAGGACCGCCGCCGCGTCCTCGGGTCCGCCCGGCGGGAGCATCACCGGGAGCCCGCCGCCGTCCCGTACGAGGCGCGGGTACTGCGCCGGGAGCAGCGCGGCGGGCATGTCCCACACGCCCCAGCGCGCCTGGTCCAGGTAGGTGGTCACGCCGATGAGCGGCTTGGTCACGGAACTTCCTCCAGGAAGAGAAGGGACATCAGTCGCGTTCGAGTTCGGCCTCGGCCGCGGCGAGCGCCGCGAACTCCTCCTCGGGCGCCCTGGCCACCAGATGGTGCCGACTGTAGAACGCGAAGTAGGCGAGGGCGATCACGTACACCCCCAGCGCCATGAACGCCGCCGTCCGGTCCACCAGGAAGGTCGCGACGAGTGCCGAGAGGGCCAGGACGAAGGCCACCGACGAGGTCACGATCCCGCCGGGCGTGCGGTACGGCCGGTGAAGCCCCGGCTCGCGGCGGCGGAGCACGATGTGGGAGAGCGCCATCAGGGCGTACGAGATGGTGGCGCCGAACACCGCGATGTTCAGCATCCGCGCCCCGTTCCCGGTCCCCGCGGCGAGCGCGAAGCCGATCGCGCCCGGGATGAGGAGTCCCAGGTACGGCGACTTGCGGCGGCTGGTCAGGGAGAGGAACCGGGGCAGGTAGCCCGCCCGGGAGAGGGCGAACAGCTGGCGCGAACCGGCGTAGATGAGGGAGAAGAAGGAGGCGACGAGGCCCGCGAGGCCCGCGTAGTTCACGAAGCGGCTGAGCGCCGTCGGCTCCCCGTCGCCCTGGAGCGCCACGACCAGCGGATTGCCCGCCTCCTGCACGGCGGCCGCGCCCCGCGCCCCGGTGGCGGCGAAGAAGGTCATGACGGCGAGCAGCACGAGGATCCCCATGGAGAGCGCGAGCGCCCTCGGCATCGACCGCACCGGGTCCTTCGCCTCCTCGGCGGCCAGCGGCACGCCCTCGACGCCGAGGAAGAACCACATGCCGAAGGGGAACGCCGCCCAGATCCCGAGCAGCCCGAACGGCAGCCAGGAGTTCGCGCCGAAGGCCCCGCCGTCGACCGGGATGTCGTTCAGGCCGTCCACGTGGAAGTCGGTGAACGCGCCGAGCGCGAAGACGACCAGGGCCGTGACCGCGATCGCCGTCACGATCAGGCTGAAACGCAGCGCCTCGCCCACGCCCCACAGGTGGATCCCGATGAAGATCGCGAAGCAGGCCAGGTAGACCGGCCAGCCGGACTCCAGGCCGAAGAGGCCGAGGGACGTCACGTAGTCGCCGATGAAGATGGAGATCGCGGCGGGGGCCAGGATGTACTCGATGAGGATCGCGGTGCCGGTGAGGAAGCCGCCCCAGGTGCCGAGCGCACGGCGGGCGAAGCCGTAGCCGCCGCCCGCGGTGGGCAGGATGGCGGACAGCTCGGCGAGCGCGAAGACCAGACAGGCGTACATCGCGCCCATCAGGACGGTGGCGACGGCGAGCCCGCCGAAGCCGCCCTTCGACAGGCCGATGTTCCAGCCGGAGTAGTCCCCGGACACGACGTAGGCCACGCCGAGGCCCGTGAGCAGCAGCCAGCCGGCGCTGCCGCGGCGCAGGGCCCGGCGTTCGAGGTAGTCGTCCTTCGACGGCGTGGTGTCTTCGAGCGTCATGGCAGCGTCAGCTCCCCGCAACGGGCCCAATGGATTGGAGCCATACCTTTGCGGTGGCCGACGGGGGAGCGCAACCCCCGTGCGTTACTTTCGGGTTACGCGGGAAGCCATGCCCGGGTCACGTCGGGGCCCCGTCCGGCCCTCACGTCAGGAAGCCCCGCAGCAGCGCCGCCGTGCCCGCGCAGTGCTCCCGCATCACCTCGCGCGCCGCGTCCGCGTCCCCGTCGAGGACCGCCTCCACCAGGGCCGTGTGCTGGTGCTGGGAGTGCTCCAGATTGCGTACGAGCAGGGGGATGCAGTCCAGGAGGTCGTTCACCGTCGCGCGCACGGCGGCGTACTGGGCCGTCAGCGTCGGCGAGCCGGAGAGCTCCGCGAGCGTGAGGTGGAGCAGGGTGTCCTGGCGGCGGTAATCGGCCAGCGGGGCGTCATGGGTCGCCGCGACGGCCGTCCGCAGCCGCTCGGCGCCCGCCGCGTCGAGGCCGTGGGCCGCGCAGAGCCCGGCAGCCCCCACTTCCAGGACCTCACGGAAGCGCAGGGTGTCCTCCATGTCGACCGTGGCGATCCGGCGGCGCAGCTCGTCCTCGTCGGCCGTCTGGACCCGGGGCAGCACGAACGTCCCGCCGTACCTGCCCCGCCGGCTCTCCACGAGCCCCTGCTCCTGGAGGACCTTCAGGACCTCGCGCAGGGTCACCCGGCTGATCCCCATCCGGTCGGCGAGCTCCCGCTCGGCGGGCAGCCGCTCCCCGCCGGGCACCAGCCCGAGCCGTACCACCTGGAGGATCTGCTCCAGGGCCTCCTCGAAGCCGTTGCCCGCCCGCACCGGCCGCAGCACGGGCGTCAGCCGGTCCGCCGATTCACTCGTACTGGCCACGTTCTCGTTTCCCCTTCTCCAGCACTTCCCAAGCAATGGTCTTCCGCAATACCTTATGGCTCCCGGCAGGCCGAAGGAGGAGCAATCCCGTGGCAGACCGCACACCCCCGCTCACCGTCGAGGAGCTGCGCGCCCTCGTCGCGAGCGGCGAGATCGACACCGTCGTCCTGGCCTTCCCCGACATGCAGGGACGCCTCCAGGGCAAGCGGTTCGCCGCACCGTTCTTCCTGGACGAGGTCCTCGGCCACGGCACCGAGGGCTGCAACTACCTCCTCGCCGTCGACACCGAGATGAACACCGTCGACGGCTACGAGATGTCCTCCTGGGACCGCGGCTACGGCGACTTCGCGATGCACCCCGACCTCACCACCCTCCGCCGCCTCCCCTGGAACGACGCCACCGCCATGGTGACGGCCGACCTCGCCTGGGCCGACGGCACCCCGGTCGTCGCCGCGCCCCGCCAGATCCTCCGCCGCCAGCTGGAGCGCCTCGCGGAGCTCGGCCTCACCGCGCACGTCGGCACCGAGCTCGAGTTCATCGTCTTCAAGGACAGCTACGAGCAGGCCTGGGACGCGAACTACCGCGGCCTCACCCCGGCCAACCAGTACAACATCGACTACTCCGTCCTCGGTACCGGACGCATCGAACCGCTCCTGCGCCGCATCCGCAACGAGATGACCGGCGCCGGACTCACCGTCGAGTCAGCCAAGGGCGAGTGCAACCCCGGCCAGCACGAGATCGCCTTCAAGTACGACGAGGCCCTCGTCACCTGCGACCAGCACGCCGTCTACAAGACGGGCGCCAAGGAGATCGCCGCCCAGGAGGGCTACTCGCTCACCTTCATGGCGAAGTACAACGAGCGCGAGGGCAACTCCTGCCACATCCACCTCTCGCTCCAGGACGCCGACGGCCGCAACGTCATGGCCGGCGACGACCCGCAGGGCATGTCCGAGACCATGCGGCACTTCCTCGCCGGACAGCTCGCCGCCCTCCGCGACTTCTCCCTCCTCTACGCCCCGAACATCAACTCCTACAAGCGGTTCCAGCCCGGCTCCTTCGCGCCCACCGCCGTCGCCTGGGGCCACGACAACCGCACCTGCGCCCTCCGCGTCGTCGGCCACGGCCGCTCCACCCGCTTCGAGAACCGCCTCCCCGGCGGCGACGTCAACCCCCACCTCGCCGTCGCCGGCCTGGTCGCCGCCGGCCTGTACGGCATCGAGCAGCGCCTCGAACTGCCCGCGCCCTGCACCGGGAACGCGTACACCGGCGAGTACGCGCACGTCCCGACCACCCTGCGCGAGGCCGCCGAACTCTGGGAGACCAGCGAGATCGCCAAGGCCGCCTTCGGCGCCGAGGTCGTCGCCCACTACCGCAACATGGCCCGCGTCGAACTCGACGCCTTCGACGCCGCGGTGACCGACTGGGAGCTGCGCCGCTCCTTCGAACGCCACTGAGCCCCTTCGAGTCACTGAAAGGAACGCGTTGCTCCAGGTACTGAACCCGGCGACCGAGGAACTCGTCGCCACCGTCCCCGCCGCCACCCCCGCTGCCGTCGACGCCGCCGTCGCCCGCGCCACCGCCGCCCAGCGCGGCTGGGCCGCCGCCGCGCCCGCCGACCGGGCCCGGCTGCTCCGCCGCTTCGCCGCCGTCGTCGACGACCACGTCGAGGAACTGGCCCGCCTGGAGGTCACCGAGGCCGGCCACACCATCGGCAACGCCCGCTGGGAGGCCGGCAACGTCCGCGACCTGCTCGACTTCGCCGCCGGGGGAGTGGAGCGCCTCAACGGCCGCCAGATCCCGGTGGCCGGCGGCCTCGACATCACGATCCTCGAACCGCTCGGCGTCGTCGGTGTCATCGCCCCCTGGAACTTCCCGATGCCGATCGCCGCCTGGGCCACCGCACCCGCCCTCGCCGCCGGCAACGCCGTCCTCCTCAAGCCGGCCGAGACCACCCCGCTCACCGCGCTCCGCCTCGCCGAACTCGCCCTGGAGGCGGGCCTGCCCGAAGGCCTCTTCCAGGTCCTCCCCGGCACCGGCCCCGTCGCCGGGAACGCCCTCGTCGAGCACCCCGGCATCGCCAAGATCGTCTTCACCGGCTCCACCCGGGTCGGAAAGTCGATCATGGCGAAGTGCGCCGACCAGGTGAAGCGGGTCACCCTCGAACTCGGCGGCAAGAGCCCCAACATCGTCTTCGCCGACGCGGACCTGGAGGCGGCCGCCGCCGCGGCGCCGATGTCCTTCCTCGACAACAGCGGCCAGGACTGCTGCGCCCGCACCCGCATCCTCGTCCAGCGGAGCGCGTACGACCGCTTCCTGGAGCTCCTCACCCCCGCCATCGAGGAGATCGTCGTCGGCGACCCCTCCGACGAGCGCACCCAGATGGGCCCGCTCATCTCCCGCGCCCAGCTCGACCGCGTCCGCTCCTACGTCACCGACGATCTCGAAGGGATCCGGGGCAAGGCGCCCGAGGGCCCCGGCTTCTGGTTCCCGCCGACCGTCCTCACCGGCGTCCCCGAGAACGCCCCCTGCGCCGTCGAGGAGATCTTCGGACCCGTCGCCGTCGTCCTCCCCTTCGAGGACGAGGCCGACGCGATCCGCCTCGCCAACGCCACCGAGTACGGCCTGTCCGGCTCCCTCTGGACCCGTGACGTCGGCCGCGCCCTGCGCGCCTCCCGCGCCGTCCGGGCCGGCAACCTCTCCGTCAACTCCCACTCCAGCGTCCGCTACTGGACCCCGTTCGGCGGCTACCAGCAGTCCGGCCTCGGCCGTGAACTCGGCCCCGACGCCCTGACCGCCTTCACCGAAACCAAGAACGTCTTCATCAGCACGGAGGGCCCCGCACTGTGAGCAACGAGATCATCTGCCGCCGCCTCGTCGGCCGTACCGCCGTCATCACCGGAGCCGGCAGCGGCATCGGCCTCGCCACCGCCCGCCGCCTCGCCTCCGAAGGCGCCAACGTCGTCTGCGGCGACATCGACGAGACCGCCGGCAAGGCGGCCGCGGAGGAGGTCGGCGGCACCTTCGTGCAGGTCGACGTCACGGACCCGGAGGAGGTCGAGAACCTCTTCAAGGTCGCCTTCGACACGTACGGCTCCGTCGACATCGCCTTCAACAACGCCGGCATCTCGCCCCCCGACGACGACTCCATCCTGGAGACCGGCCTGGAGGCCTGGAAGCGGGTCCAGGACGTCAACCTCACGTCCGTCTACCTCTGCTGCAAGGCCGCCCTGCCCTACATGCGCCGCCAGGGCAAGGGCTCCATCATCAACACCGCCTCCTTCGTCGCCATCATGGGCGCCGCGACCAGCCAGATCTCGTACACCGCGTCCAAGGGCGGCGTCCTCGCCATGTCCCGCGAGCTGGGCGTCCAGTTCGCCCGCGAGGGCATCCGCGTCAACGCCCTCTGCCCCGGGCCGGTCAACACCCCCCTCCTCCAGGAGCTGTTCGCCAAGGACCCCGAGCGGGCCGCGCGCCGCCTCGTCCACATCCCCGTCGGCCGCTTCGCCGAGGCCGAGGAGATCGCCGCCGCCGTCGCCTTCCTCGCGAGCGACGACTCCTCCTTCGTCAACGCCAGCGACTTCCTCGTCGACGGCGGCATCTCCGGGGCGTACGTGACCCCGCTCTAGGCCTCACCGCCGCCACCCCGTATCCCCCCACCCGACAGCCGGGCGTCGCGAGGCGCCCGGCTGTCGTGCGTATCCCCCAGGCATCGCATCCAGGAGACGCCCATGAACGACAAGCTCCGCACCGGCGCCGCGGCGGCCGCCCTCGCCCTCGCCGCCACCGGCCTCCTCCCCGGCACCCAGGCGGAGGCCCGGCCCGCCGCCTGCCCCACCCTGAAGATCTCCGACGGCTGGTACGGCGACAACAAGGCCCGCATCGACGCCCTGCTCGCCGACCACTGCGGCGCCGAGGGAGGCAGGAAGCCGGTCGCGGTCTTCGACTGGGACAACACCGTCATCAAGAACGACGTCGGCGACGCCACCTTCTACTGGCTCCTCCGCAACGACCGCATCCGGCCCCCGAAGGACGGCGACTGGTCCACCACCAGCCGCCACCTCACCCCCGAGGCCGCGACCGCCCTCCGCGCGGCCTGCCCCACCGGCGTCCGCACCCTCCCCACGGCCACCGACACGGGCTGCGCCGACGAACTCCTCTCCGTGTACGGGAACGGCGCCACGACCGCCGGAAAGACGGCCTTCGCCGGCTACGACCACCGCCGCACGGAGCCCCAGTACGCCTGGCTCGCCCAGCTCCTGCACGGCTGGACCACCCGCCAGGCCGCCTCCTTCGCCGCCGCCGCCCGCGCCGAGAACCTCGCCGCCCCGCAGGGCGCGACGCAGCGGGTCGGCAGCGCGCAGGTCACCGGCTGGGTCCGCTACTACGACCAGCAGCGGGACCTCATCCGCGCCCTGAAGGACGGCGGCTTCGACGTCTGGATCGTCTCCGCCTCGCCCGAACCCGTCGTCGACGTCTGGGCGAAGGGCGCCGGCGTCGACGCCTCCCACGCGGTCGGCATCCGCAACACCACCGAGCACGGCCGCCTCACCAGTCACCTCAAGGGCTGCGGCAGCGTCCGCGACGGCGAGGACACGATGATCACCTACGTCGACGGCAAGCGCTGCTGGATCAACCAGGAGATCCTCGGCGTCCCGGGCCCCGCCGCCGAGCGCGTCCAGCCCGCCGCCCGCCGCCAGGTCCTCGCCGCCGGCGACTCCGACACCGACGTCTCCTTCCTGCGGGACGCCACCGGGCTGCGCCTGGTCCTCAACCGCAACAAGAACGAACTCATGTGCCGGGCCTACGAGAACGGAGACGGACGCTGGCTCGTCAACCCCGTGTTCATCGAGCCGAAGAAGCGGAAGACGACGCCGTACCCCTGCGCCACGACCGGCTACACGGCGAGCGACGGCACGGCGGCCCCGGTCCGCCGCGAGGACGGCACGGTGATCCCGGACCAGCTCGACTCCGTCTTCTAGACGCTAGAGGAAGGTCATCCCCTCACCCCGGTACGTGGGCACGGTCG
The DNA here is from genome assembly GCF_014203895.1 of Streptomyces nymphaeiformis. Taxonomy (GTDB): domain Bacteria; phylum Actinomycetota; class Actinomycetes; order Streptomycetales; family Streptomycetaceae; genus Streptomyces; species Streptomyces nymphaeiformis. Next base: position 239,342 of record NZ_JACHJY010000010.1, read on the forward strand.
CCGTCACGCGATCGCCCTCGACCAGGTGCAGGCTCTCGAACCGCTCGCACAGCTCCCCGGCCTTCGCGTGCCGGAACCAGACCTTGTCGCCGATCCGCAGGTCGTCGGCGGGGGAGCCGAGCAGCGGGGTCTGCACCTCGCCCGGGCCCTCCTGGGAGTCGTACCGGAGCCCCTCCGGCAGGTACGGGACGGGCAGCCGGTCCGGGCCCGCGACGCCCGAAGCCGGGTAGCCGCCGCCGAGCACCGTCACCACGCCGACGCCCGGGCGGCGGACCACCGGCTGCGCGAAGAGCGCGGCGGGGCGCCCGGTGAAGGACGTGTAGTTGTCGAAGAGGCGCGGCACGAACAGCCCCGAACCCGCGGCGATCTCGGTCACCGCGTCCTCGGCGGCCGTGTGCTGCACGCTGCCGGTGCCGCCGCCGTTCACGAACTCCAGGTCCGGCGCCACCGCCCGGACGGCCCGCACGACGGCCGCACGGCGCTCCGCGAGCTCCTTGCGGGCGGCGGACTGCATGAGCCGGACGGCCCGGGACCGCAGCGGGCGGCCCGCGACGGCATCCCCGACCCCGGCGACGTGCCCCTCGTACGCCATGATCCCGACCAGCCGGAAACCGGGCCGCCGCACCACGGACCGAGCGAGCTCGGCGAGCTGGGCGGGCTCCCTCAGCGGGGAACGCCGGGCCCCGACCCGAATCCGCCCCCCGAACAGGTGCAGCGCCGTGTCCAGCTCCAGACAGACCCGCACCTCCTCCGTCCCGCCCGCGCGGGCGGCGTCGATCAGATCGAGCTGGGCCACGTCGTCCACCATGACGGTCACGGCGGCGGCGAGCTTCGGATCCCGCGTGAGCTCCCCGAACCCGGAGCGGTCCGCCGACGGATACGCGAGCAGCACGTCCTCGAACCCGGCGCGGGCCAGCCACAACGACTCGTCGAGCGTGAACGACATGATCCCGGCGAACCCGTCCCGCGCCAGCACCCGCTCGAGCAGCGCCCGGCACCGCACGGACTTGCTCGCCACCCGGATCGGCTTGCCCCCGGCCCGGCGCACGAGGTCCGCCGCGTTGGCGTCGAAGGCCTCCAGATCGACGATCGCCACGGGCGCGTCGAGATGAGCGGTGGCCCGGTCGTAACGGGCCCGGTCGGCGGCACGGGGAGTCATGGCCCGAGCTTGCCAGACCGGTTTACGGGTGGGTAGCCCCTGGGTTCCCGTGCGCGGGGGAACAGCCCGTAGAGTGACGGGCATTGTCGACACGAGCGGGGGACGGGGATGACCGGCGAGCCCACACCGTCCCGCATCACGGACGCCCTGCTCCCACCGGACCCCCCGGCGACCGAGACCACGACCCGCCTCCGCAGGGTCCCACCGGCGGCCACCGCACCCCGCCCGGCGGCCGTCCCGCCGACGGCCACCGCACCCCGCCCGGCGGCCGTCCCGCCGGCCATGCCGCCCCGGCCGACGGCGGCCCCCGTCGCCGCGACGGGCGCCGCTACCCGTCCGACGCCCGGCCCGGTCCGCCCCGCGACCGGTCCCGCCGTGGCCGGTCACCCGGCCACGGGGCGTGCGGGCGTCGGCGCGGCGACCGTGCCCGCACCCTTCTACCGCGGGCCCGGCGCGCTCCCGCCCGAGGTGCCCGTCGAGGTCACCGCGCGGCTGCGGGTCGTGCGGGAGCGGCAGGTCGGGCGGACCGTCGCCGTCGCCGCCTGTGCCGTGCTCGGGTTCGGGCTCATCGGCGGGGCGCTCGCCGGCGTGTGGCTGGCCGCGGCCGAGCCCGGGAAGCCCGTCGAACCCGTCGGGTACACCGAGGCGAAGGACCTCTGGCACGACGCCCCCGTCGACACCCTCTTCCCCCGCACCCTGACCGGCCCCGGCGCCGGCCCCGGCGGCGCCGACCGCACCTGGACCCGGATCGTCGTCGCCCCCGACGCGGCCTGCGCCCCCGCCGTCCTTCCCAAGGGCCTCCTCGCCACCGTCGAGCCCCTCGGCTGCGAGCGCGTCCTGCGCGCCACGTACACCGACGCCACCGCCAGCAGCGTCATCACCGTCGGTCTCGTCTTCACCCGGGCCGACGCCCCCACCCAGCGCACCCTGGGCCAGGACCTCACCACCCGCCTCGGTGCGGACGTCCCCCCGGCCCTCGCCGGCCCCGGCACCGTCGCCGCCCGCTTCGGCGCCCCCCAGCGCGCCGCCTGGTGGCTGAACGCCCCCGCCGACCTCCCCGTCGTCGTCACCGCCGTCTCCGGCTTCGCCGACGGCCGGACCGTCGAGGGCGGCCCCGTCCCCGCCGACCGCGCCATGACCGCGAACCGTACCGACGCCACCGCCCAGTCCGGCCTCGGCCACGAGGCCAAGGGCATCACCGAACGCCTCGTACGACTGCTGCGCACGGCCGCCACCACGGCCGCCAAGGAGAACGCCCGGTGATCCGACCCACCCACCGCCGCCGGGCCCGCGGCGGCGCGGTCGCCCTGCTCGCCGCCGCGTTCTCCGTACTGCCCGCCACCACCGCCCCCGCGCACGCCGACACCATCCGGGCCCGCCAGTGGGGCCTCGAAGCCCTCCACACCACGGAGGCCTGGCGCACCACCAAGGGCCGCGGCATCACCGTCGCCGTCCTCGACACCGGCGTCGACGCCGACCACCCGGACCTCGCGGGTTCGGTCCTCGCCGGACGCGACCTCGTCGGCTTCGGCGCCTCGAAGGGCGACCGCGCCTGGGCCCGCCACGGCACCGCGATGGCCGGCATCATCGCCGGGCACGGCCACGGCCCCGGCGGCGAGGACGGCGTCCTCGGCGTCGCCCCCGACGTCCGGATCCTGCCCGTACGGGTCATCCTGGAGTCCACCGACAAGGCCCGCGACAAGGCCCGCAAGACCCGCGGCACGGCCCTCGCCGAGGGCATCCGCTGGGCCGCCGACCACGGCGCCGACGTCATCAACCTCTCCCTCGGCGACGACTCCAAGTCCGCCCACCCCGACGCCGGCGAGGACGCCGCCGTCCAGTACGCCCTCGCCAAGGGCGTCTCCGTCGTCGCCTCCGCCGGCAACGGCGGTGAGAAGGGCGACCACATCTCCTACCCCGCCGCCTACCCCGGCGTCATCGCCGCCGCGGCCGTCGACCGCTACGGCACCCACGCCGCCTTCTCCACCCGGCGCTGGTACGCCACCGTCAGCGCCCCCGGCGACGACATCGTCATCGCCGACCCCGACCGCCGCTACTACGAGGGCTGGGGCACCAGCGCCGCGGCCGCGTTCGTCTCCGGGGCCGTCGCCCTCGTCCGCTCCGCCCACCCCGACCTCACCCCGGCCCAGATCAAGCGGCTGCTCATCGACACCGCCCGCAACCGGCCGAAGGGCGGCCGCAGCGACGCCAAGGGGTACGGGACGGTCGACCCGGCCGCCGCGATCGCCGCCGGCGGCCGGATCAAGGCCGGCGACCCCAAGGCCGTCGCCTCCGGATACCAGGGCCGCTACTTCGGGCCCGGCCCCCTCCCCGCCGCCGAGGAGAGCCGTCCCTTCGGCTTGCTCGCCCCCGTCGCCGGCGGACTCGGCGCCCTGCTGCTCCTCACCGCCGTGATGCTCCGCCGCGCCCACCGGACCTCCTAGCCGGCGGCCGGGACCCGGCGGTTAGGCTCGGTGCGTGGCGCTCAAGAACATCCCTGACCCCGGTTTCTCCGAAGACGACGGCACCGCCGACCCGCGGCTCGCCGCGGCCCTCGCGGCCTGGGCGGAGGACAGAACCGCGCACGGCCCGGTCCTGGAGGCGCTCAAGGGCGCCCGGCTGCTCGTCCCCGTGGTCGCCGTCCTCGGCGAGGTCGAGATCGACCCCGAGACGGGCCTCAAGCAGGAGAAGACCAGCGACATGGCCGTCCCCACCCTCACGGCCGGCGACCGGCGGGCTCTCCCGGCCTTCACCTCGATCGCCGCGCTCGCCCTCTGGGACCCGCAGGCCAGGCCCGTCGCCGTCCCCACCCACCAGGCCCTCGCCGCCCTCGTCCACGAGAAGGCCGACACCCTGGTCCTCGACATGGCCGGCCCCGTGCCGTACCAGGTGACCGGCTCCGCGCTGCTCGCCCTCGCCGAGGGCCGCTCCAGCACCGACCCGCTCGACGACCCGGCCGTACGGGACGCGGTGCGCGCCGCCGTGGCCGCCGAGCCCGCGGTGCTCCGCGCCCACCTGGGTCCCGGCACCGCCGACGGCACCCTCGCCCTGGTCCTCGACGCCGACGCCGCCCCGGCGGAGGCCGCCCAGCGCGTGGCCCGCGCCCTGGCCGCCGACGAAACACTGAGGGCCCGCCTGGTGCGGGGCCTCGACCTGGCACTCCTGCCGGCCTCGGCCACGCCTCCGGGCGAGCCCTTCTACGTGAAGAAGTAGGAATCCCTAGCCGTACACCGGTCCGGTGTACTTCTCGCCCGGTCCCTGGCCCGGCTCGTCCGGGATCAGGGAGGCCTCGCGGAAGGCGAGCTGGAGGGACTTCAGGCCGTCCCGCAGGGGAGCCGCGTGGAAGGAGGAGACCTCCGTCGCGCCGGCGTCCAGGAGGCCCGCGAGCGCGTGGATCAGCTTCCGGGCCTCGTCGAGGTCCTTGTGCTTCTCGCCCTCCTCGGTGAGCCCGAGCTTCACGGCGGCGGCGCTCATCAGGTTGACGGCGACGGTCACGATCACCTCGACCGCCGGGACCTCCGCGATGTCGCGGGTCATGCTCTCGAAGTCGGGGGTGTCCGTGGACTCGTTCTGGGGCGTCTCGCTCATGCCCACACGATAAGCGGACGTACGGTTCGCGCCGACCGCCGGGTCCTGCTAACCTTGTGTAACGACCGGCTGGACACCTCTGTGTCCGGCCCACAAGTGGAGGCTCCGTACTCCCACCTGACCACCCTCGCGGGTGGCGGGTCACCGGTCAGGTGGCGCCCATCGTTCCGTACGGACGATGGAGCCGCCCGATGTGCGCCCCGCGGTTGACCGCGGCGGTGCTCCGGTATTTTCGTGGAGCCCCGCCTGTGTCCCGTCCGGGGCGTTTTTCACGTGTCGGCTCGGTTGGTCAGAAACAGACAGTGCGCGTTCGTCCGCCAGGCGGTCGCGTGGTGCTACCGAGGAGGATCCATCAGCGCCGAGCCCCGCATCAACGACAGGATTCGCGTTCCCGAGGTGCGACTTGTCGGACCCAGCGGCGAGCAGGTCGGGATTGTTCCGCTTGCCAAGGCCCTGGAGCTCGCACAGGAGTACGACCTCGACCTGGTCGAGGTGGCGGCGAACGCCCGTCCGCCCGTGTGCAAGCTCATGGACTACGGGAAGTTCAAGTACGAGTCGGCCATGAAGGCCCGTGAGGCGCGCAAGAACCAGGCGCACACGGTCATCAAGGAGATGAAGCTCCGGCCGAAGATCGACCCGCACGACTATGACACCAAGAAGGGTCACGTCGTCCGGTTCCTGAAGCAGGGCGACAAGGTCAAGATCACGATCATGTTCCGTGGTCGTGAGCAGTCCCGTCCCGAGCTCGGTTTCCGACTGCTTCAGCGGCTGGCGTCGGACGTCGAGGAGCTTGGCTTCATCGAGTCCAACCCGAAGCAGGACGGCCGGAACATGATCATGGTTCTCGGCCCGCACAAGAAGAAGACCGAGGCCATGGCCGAGGCGCGTGAGGCCCAGGCCGCACGCAAGGCCGAGCGCCAGGGCGTCGCCTCCGAGGAGGCCCCGGTCGCCGAGGCCCCGGTCGCCGAGGCCCCGGCCGCCGAGGCCGAGGCTCCGGTCGAGACCCCCGAGGCGTGACCCTACGGGCTGCCAACCAGGCAGCCCTGGGCCTCGCCCGGAACCACCAAACGAAGAACTGACGCTCCCGGATGTCCGGTGTTCGCACCGGGCGGGAGCGCCACTGACGAGGAGATACGGCGCGATGCCGAAGAACAAGACGCACTCCGGTGCCAAGAAGCGCTTCAAGGTCACCGGCTCGGGCAAGATCCTGCGCGAGCGCGCCGGCAAGCGCCACCTGCTCGAGCACAAGTCGTCCAAGCTGACGCGTCGCCTCACCGGCAACGCCGAGATGGCCCCGGGTGACGCCGCCAAGATCAAGAAGATGCTGGGCATCTGAGTTGATCTCCCGCCCTCGGCGACGGGGGCATCCGGCAGAGACCGGGAACCATTCGTATTTCGGGTCGTGTGAGGACCACCACGACCCCGCTACAAGGAGTTAAAAGTGGCACGCGTCAAGCGGGCAGTCAACGCCCACAAGAAGCGCCGGGCGATCCTCGAGGCGGCCTCCGGCTACCGCGGTCAGCGTTCGCGCCTGTACCGCAAGGCCAAGGAGCAGGTCACCCACTCGCTGGTCTACAACTACAACGACCGCAAGAAGCGCAAGGGCGACTTCCGTCAGCTGTGGATCCAGCGCATCAACGCCGCTGCCCGCCAGAACGGCATGACGTACAACCGCCTCATCCAGGGTCTGAAGGCCGCCAACATCGAGGTGGACCGCAAGATCCTCGCCGAGCTGGCCGTCAACGACATCAACGCGTTCGCCGCGCTGGTCGAGGTCGCGCAGAAGGCCCTCCCGGCCGACGTCAACGCCCCGAAGGTCGCCGCCTGATCTTCCAGGCCCGCAGTACTTCCGCCCGGACCCGCAGCGCGCTCGCGCCTGCGGGTCCGGGTGCGTCGGCCCCCGAGAACCCGTAGCCCCGGCCCCGAAGAGAGAACCGCCGCACCCCATGGTCACCCCCGAGCTGATCTCCCCGCGTTCCCCGCGCGTCGTCGCCGCCCGGCGGCTCGCCAAGCGCAACTTCCGGGGCAAGGACCGCCTCTTCATCGCCGAGGGCCCCCAGGCCGTCCGCGAGGCCGTCGAACACCGCGGCTCCGGCGGCGAGCCCACCCTCGTCGAGCTGTTCACCACCGTCGAGGCCGCCGAGCGCTACACCGCGATCGTCGACGCCGCCCGCGCCGCCGGCGCCCGCGTCCACTTCGCCTCCGACGCCGTCCTCGCCGAGGTCTCCCAGACCGTCACCCCGCAGGGCCTCGTCGGCGTCTGCCGCTTCCTCGACTCGCCGTTCGAGGACATCATCGCCGCCCGGCCCAAGCTGGTCGCCGTCCTCGCGCACGTCCGCGACCCCGGGAACGCCGGCACCGTGCTGCGCTGCGCCGACGCGGCCGGCGCCGACGCCGTCGTCCTCACCGACGCCTCCGTCGACCTCTACAACCCCAAGTCCGTCCGCGCCTCCGTCGGCTCCCTCTTCCACCTGCCGGTGGCCGTCGGCGTCCCCGTCGAGCAGGCCGTCGCCGGACTCAAGAGCGCGGGCGTACGGATCCTCGCCGCCGACGGGGCCGGTCAGGACGACCTCGACGACGAGCTCGACGCCGGCACCATGGGCGGGCCCACCGCCTGGATCTTCGGCAACGAGGCCTGGGGGCTGCCCGAGGAGACCCGGGCGCTCGCCGACGCCGTCGTCCGCGTCCCGATCCACGGCAAGGCCGAGAGCCTCAACCTCGCCACCGCCGCCGCGGTCTGCCTGTACGCCTCCGCGCGCGCCCAGCGCCCCCGAACCTCCGCCTGAGGGTCCATTCCGCCGTCCCCGCCCAGTAGAGTGACGCACTCGGGGGCCCACTGCACTGCACGGAGGGGTGGGGTACGGGGATGACGGTCGGCACGGACAGTCCCGCACAGGCACGGAGCGCCCCGCCGCACGCCCCGGAACCGCCCCTCGGCTTCGCCGGGGTCGATCCCGACGACCTGCCCGACGGCCTCGTCATCGCCGACGAGACCGGTCGCGTGGTCTGCTTCAACGCCGCCGCCGTCCGCATCACCGCCGTCCGCGGCGACCGGGCCCTCGGCCGCCCGCTCGACGAGGCGCTGCCCCTGGAGGACCTCAAGGGACGCCGCTGGTGGGCGCTGACCGATCCGTACGGCGGACTCTCCACCCGCCGCGGCCAGCCCGAGCGCAACCTGCTGCTCCCCGGCGGCCGCGAGGTCCTCGTCTCCGCCCGGTACGTCCGCGAGCACCCCACCGGGCCCGTCCGCCGCGTCGTGGTCTCCCTGCGCGGCACCGAGGCGCGCCGCCGCACCGAGCGCAGCCACGCCGAGCTCATCGCCACCGTCGCGCACGAACTGCGCTCCCCGCTCACCTCCGTGAAGGGGTTCACCGCCACCCTCCTCGACAAGTGGGAGCGGTTCAACGACGAGCAGAAGCGGCTGATGCTGGAGACGGTCGACGCCGACGCCGGCCGCATCAAGCGGCTCATCGCCGAACTCCTCGACATCTCCCGGATCGACTCCGGCCGCCTCGAAGTGCGCCGCCAGCCCGTCGACATCGCCGCCGCCGTCGGCCGGCACATCCAGGTGCACACCACCGCCGGCCAGTCCCCGGACCGTTTCTTCGTACGGATCAGGCCGCAGCTGCCCGCGCTCTGGGCCGACCCCGACAAGATCGACCAGATCCTCGGCAACCTCCTGGAAAATGCGGTGCGCCACGGCGAGGGAACCGTCACCATCGAGGTGGCACCCACCACGCTGGGCGACGACGGAGAAGAGGGGACGGAGGTCACCGTGAGCGACGAGGGACCCGGCATCCCCGAAGCGTCGATGGGCCGCGTCTTCACCCGCTTCTGGCGGGGCAGCAAGCGCGGCGGCACCGGCCTCGGCCTCTACATCGTCAAGGGCGTCGTCGAGGCCCACGGCGGCACCATCACCGTCGGAAGAGGTCCCCGTGGCGGGGCCGAGTTCCGATTTATCCTGCCCGTCGGCACCCCGGCCCACCTCCTCTGACGTCTCAGCAGTCGAGACCGTACGAGATCAGTGGCCGCGCGGCCCGCCCACGGGCTCATTCGCGTCCCCGCGCCCCGTTAGACTCGTCCTTTGGCACGTTTGCGCCCTTGACGTCGAGCGGGGCCGCCCAGCCAGCCAACGGAAGCACGGGAAGAGATGTCGGCACCCAATAAGTCGTACGACCCGGTCGAGGTCGAGGCCTTGAAACCGGAAGAGATCGAGCGCATGCGGGACGAGGCGCTCGCCGCCTTCGCCGCCGCAGGCGACCTCGACGCGCTCGCCCACGCGAAGACGGCGCACACCGGCGGCACCTCGCCGCTGGCGCTGGCCAACCGCGAGATCGGCGCCCTGCCCCCGCAGGCCAAGGCCGCGGCCGGCAAGATCGTGGGCCAGGCCCGCGGTGCCGTCTCCAAGGCCCTGGCCGCCCGCCAGGTCGAGCTGGAGGCCGAGCGCGACGCCCGCGTCCTCGTCGAGGAGGCCGTCGACGTCACCCTGCCGTACGACCGCGTCCCGGCCGGTGCCCGGCACCCGCTGACCACGCTCATGGAGCGGGTCTCCGACGTCTTCGTCGCCATGGGGTACGAGGTCGCCGAGGGTCCCGAGGTCGAGGCGGAGTGGTTCAACTTCGACGCCCTCAACTTCGTCCCGGACCACCCGGCCCGGCAGATGCAGGACACCTTCTTCGTCCAGGGCCCCGAGGGCACCACGGGCGACGAGTCCGGTGTCGTGCTCCGCACGCACACCTCGCCGGTCCAGGCCCGCACCCTCATCGACCGGGAGCCCCCGGTCTACGTGGTGTGCCCCGGCCGCGTCTACCGCACCGACGAGCTCGACGCCACGCACACCCCGGTCTTCCACCAGATCGAGCTGCTCGCCGTCGACGAGGGCCTGACCATGGCCGACCTCAAGGGCACCCTCGACCACATGGTCCAGGCGCTCTTCGGCCCGGACATGAAGACCCGGCTGCGGCCGAACTTCTTCCCCTTCACCGAGCCGTCCGCAGAGATGGACATGCTCTGCTACGTCTGCCGCGGCGAGTCCGTCGGCAACCCGGACCGTCCCTGCCGCACCTGCGGCAGCGAGGGCTGGATCGAGCTCGGCGGCTGCGGAATGGTCAACCCGAAGGTGCTCGTCGCCGCCGGTGTGGACCCCGAGAAGTACAGCGGATTCGCCTTCGGGTTCGGCATCGAGCGGATGCTGATGTTCCGCCACAACGTGGAAGACATGCGAGACATGGTCGAGGGTGACGTCCGGTTCACCCGGCCGTTCGGGATGGAGATCTGATGCGGGTCCCGCTTTCTTGGCTGCGGGAGTACGTCGACCTGCCGGCGACGGCGACCGGCCGCGACGTCCAGGCCAAGCTCATTTCGGCAGGCCTCGAGGTCGAGACCGTCGAGCAGCTCGGCGCCGGCCTGACCGGCCCGCTGGTGGTCGGCAAGGTCCTCACCATCGAGGAGCTGACGGAGTTCAAGAAGCCCATCCGCTTCTGCACCGTCGACGTCGGCCAGGCCAACGGCACCGGCGAGCCCCAGGAGATCATCTGCGGCGCCCGGAACTTCGCCGAGGGCGACAAGGTCGTCGTGGCGCTGCCCGGCGCCGTGCTCCCCGGTGACTTCCGGATCGCCGAGCGCAAGACGTACGGCCGCGTCTCCCGGGGCATGATCTGCTCCGGCGACGAGCTCGGCATGGGCGACGACGGCACGCACGGCATCATCGTGCTGCCGCCGGAGCACGAGGTCGGCACGGACGCCACGGTCCTCCTGGAGCTGTTCGACGAGGTCCTCGACATCGCCGTCACCCCGGACCGCGGCTACTGCCTCTCGATGCGCGGTGTCGCCCGCGAGACGGCCACCGCCTACGGCCTGCCGCTGCGCGACCCGGCGCTCCTCGACGTGCCCGCGCCGAACTCGTACGGCTACCCGGTCCAGATCGCCGACCCGATCGGCTGCGACCGCTTCACCGCCCGTACGGTCGTCGGCCTCGACCCCGAGGCCCGCAGCCCGATCTGGCTCCAGCGCCGCCTGCAGAAGGCCGGCATGCGCCCGATCTCGCTCGCCGTCGACATCACCAACTACGTGATGTTCGAGCTCGGCCAGCCGCTGCACGCCTACGACCGCACCCGGATCGACGGCCCCATCGGGGTCCGCCGCGCCGCCGCCGGCGAGAAGATCACCACGCTCGACGGCGTCAAGCGCGTCCTCGACACCGGGGACCTGGTCATCACCGACAACCGCGGGCCGATCGGCCTCGCGGGCGTCATGGGCGGCGCCGACACGGAGATCGCCGACCCGGTGACCGACCCGGAGACCGGCATCGTCACCGGCACCACCGAGGTCGTCATCGAGGCCGCGCACTTCGACGCGATCTCGATCGCCCGCACGGCCCGCCGCCACAAGCTGGGCTCCGAGGCGTCCAAGCGCTTCGAGCGCGGTGTCGACCCGCAGGCCGCCGCCGCTGCCGCGCAGCGCTGCGTCGACCTGCTCGTGCTGCTCGCGGGCGGCACCGCCGAGGCCGGCGTCACCGAGATCGCCGCCCCCTCCGCGCCGCACACGATCACCATGCCGGCGAACCACCCCGACAGGGTCGCGGGCGTCGACTACGGCCGTGAGATCGTCGTCCGCCGCCTCCAGGAGGTCGGCTGCGACGTCTACGGCCAGGACGAGCTCGTCGTCACCGTGCCGTCGTGGCGTCCCGACCTCTACGTGCCGAACGACCTCGCCGAAGAGGTCATCCGCCTGGAGGGCTACGAGAACCTGCCCTCCACGCTGCCGAAGCCCCCGGCCGGCCGTGGGCTCACCGACCGCCAGCGCGTCCACCGCCGGGTGGGCCGCGCGCTGGCCGGCGCCGGCTACGTCGAGGCGCTGAACTACCCGTTCATCGGCGAGCAGGCCCTCGACCAGCTCGGTCTCGACGCGGACGACGACCGTCGCCGCCTCGTGAAGCTGGTCAACCCGCTCTCCGACGAGGAGCCCGCGCTCCGCACGACCCTGCTCCCGGGTCTGCTCGGCGCGCTCCGCCGCAACGACAGCCGCGGCAGCCACGACCTGGCGCTCTTCGAGACCGGTCTGGTCTTCCGGCCGACCGAGGGCCAGCCGGGCGTCGCCGTCCGCCTGGGCGTCGACCGCCGTCCCTCCGACGAGGAGATCGCCCGCGTCAACGCCGCGCTGCCCGCGCAGCCGCGCCGCGCCGCCGTCGTGCTCGCCGGTGCGCGCGAGCAGGCCGGCTGGTGGGGCAAGGGCCGTCCGTCCGACTGGGCGGACGCCGTCGAGGCCGGCCGGGCCGTGGCCGCCGAGGCCGGGGTCGAGCTGATCATCAGCGCCGACCAGCACGCGCCCTGGCACCCGGGCCGCTGCGCCGCGTTCCACGTCGAGGTGGACGGCGAGAAGGTCCTCGTCGGCCACGCCGGCGAGCTCCACCCGCGCGTGGTGAAGGCGTACGGCCTCCCGGCCCGCGCCTGCGCGATGGAGATCGACCTGGACCTCCTGGAGAAGGCGAACCAGGGCCCCGTGAAGGCCCCCAGGATCTCCTCCTTCCCGGTCGCCACCCAGGACGTCGCCCTGGTCGTCGCCTCCGGCGTCCCGGCCGCCGACGTCGAGGCCGCCCTCACCGAGGGCGCGGGTGAACTCCTGGAGTCCATCCGGCTGTTCGACGTCTACACCGGCGACCAGCTCGGCGAGGGCAGCAAGTCCCTGGCGTACGCGCTGAAGTTCCGCGCCCCGGACCGCACCCTGACCGTCGACGAGGCCTCCGCGGCCCGCGACGCCGCGGTGGCCCTGGCCACCGAGCGCACGGGCGCCGTCCTGCGCGGCGCCTGACGCACCGCAGCACCACCAGGAGGGCCGCCCCGGGAATCCCCGGGGCGGCCCTCCGCCGTTTCCGGGGCCCGGAAGCCGCTCGGGGGCCGGGAAGCCGTTCGGGGTCCCGGAAACCGCACTCCCGCTCGTGGCTCGGCGATCCGTGCGCGTGGCGCGGCCCTGGCGGAGAGCGGCGCGGCGGGGGCGCTCACTCCTTCGGGTGAGATCGCCGGGGGCCGTTCCACGGCGGACCGCGCGGTCGGCACAATCGACGCGGCCACAGGGGCGGACCTGTGGGCCGCAGGGCCTTCGGGCGCTGTCGGGGGCTCGGAAAGGGCCGTGCATGATCCGTACCAGGTCGTTGCTCGCCGATGGCTCCCGGCTCCGCCGGCTGGCCCCGCTCGCTCTTCCCACCGCGTGGGGCGCGGTGGCCCTGGCGTGGAAGTACGGCTGTCCCCTGGCCCGGCAGCCGGGGCTGCCCATGCGGATCGCCACCAGTGTCGTCTTCGTCAGTGTCGGCCTCGGCCTGGTGTGGGGCGTCCGGCGCGGGCTCGCGCGGGAGCTCGCCCGGGTCCGGGCCGTCGCGGCAGTCACCCAGCGGGTCCTCCTTCGGCCCCTGCCCGCCCGACTCGACGGACTCGCGCTGGCCGCCGGGCAGTTGTCCGCCTCCCGGGGCGCGTCCGTCGGCGGCGACCTGTACGAGGCGGTGGCCACCCCCTACGGGGTGAGGATCGTCATCGGGGACGTCCGGGGCCATGGGCTCGCCGCGCTCGGCGCGGTGGTCGCGGTGCTCGGCAGCTTCCGCGAGGCCGCGCACGACGAGCCCGAACTCGCCGGGGTGCTGCGGCGTCTCGAGCGGGCCCTGGAGCGCCATCTGCGGGAGCGGGGGCGGGAGGAGCACCCGGCGAGGGCCGGTGCGGAGCCCGAACACCCGGCGGCGGAGGAGTTCGTCACGCTGCTGCTCGTGGAGGTCCGCTCCGACGGGCGGCTGGCCGTCCTCAACTGCGGCCACCCCGGCCCGTACCGCCTCGGCCGGCGGGCGGAGCGGCTCCCGGTCGGGGACCCACTGCCCCCGCTCGGGGTGCTGCCGCTGCCCGTCGGGCTCGTGCCGTACACGGCGGCCCGGCTGCTGCCCGGCGAGACGCTGGTCCTGCACACCGACGGAGCGGAGGAGGCCCGGGACCGCCGGGGCCGGTTCTTCGCGCTGGACGCCGCCCTCGCCGGCGTGCCCGGCGAGGCGCCCGCCGCCCTGGTCCGCCGGGTCCACGCGGCGCTGCTGCACCACACGGGCGGCCGGCTCGCCGACGACATCGCGCTGCTCGTCGTACGCAACGACCGTGTCCGGGTACCGGCGCAGCCCGCCGAACCCGGGCTGCGCCGCCCCCGGCCCGCCCCCTCCTCCCACTGCTGAGCGGAAGGAACCGGGACCGGCGTCGCCCGTCCCGCCACGGAGTGTCGGGCAGATCAGCGGGGCGGGCGACGCGGACCGGGCGGCCGCACTGTACGAGGGGGAGCCGGCGGCCCGGTCTTCGCCTTGCGGCGAGAAGCACAGTCAACCGGGGCCGGGACGGGTGTGGCAGAGTACGCGGGCCGGGAGAACGGGTACTTCGTTCACACCCCGTGCGAAATCACCGGTACGGGGGGCTTCCGCTCGGTTCGACCCGTATGAATTCGGCCACCGCTAGGCTGAGTTCACCGAGCGAGCGGAGCGGCCATGCGAGCGACCGGAGCGGCCATGCAGCCCAACACCCTGCTCGACGCCCTGCTCGACGAAGCGGGCGTCTCGAACGCCGGCCTGGCCGCCCATGTGAACCGGGCGGGCCGGGCCAGGGGGCTTTCCCTGCGGTACGAACACACAGCCGTGGCCCGCTGGTTGAAGGGCCAGCGGCCGCGCGGCCAGGTGCCGGACCTGATCTGCGAGGTGCTCGCCGTCCGGCTGCGCCGGCAGGTGACCCTGGACGACATCGGCCTCGGGGTGCCGGGAAGTCCGGTGCCGGCCGCCGGTTCGCCGCTGTCCGGCTTCGTCGAGCGGGCGGCGGCGCTGTGGCGCTCCGACGAGCAGCAGCGGCCGCACATCGTGGCGGCCCCGGCCGTGACCGGCACCCAGGCGGTGATGCCGGTGTGGGAGTGGGAGAACCCGCCGGAGGACGTGGACGTCTCCCGTACGGGCCGGACGGCGGTCTCGGCGGCCGACATCGCGGTCCTGACCGCGGCCCGGTCGCACTACGAGCAGATGTACCGCCGGGCCGGGGGCATCGCGACCCGGGCGCGGATCGCCGGCTTCCTGAACACGCAGACCGCGCCGCTGCTGAGGGGCGCGTACGGCGACGCGCTGGGGCGGCAGCTGCACCGGGCCACCGGCGGGCTCGTCGCGGTGGCCGGAATCTGTGCGTACGACGCGGACGCGCACGGTCTCGCCCAGCGCTACTTCCACCAGGCGCTGCGGCTCGCGAAGGCGAGCGGGGACCGGGGGCTCGGCGCGTACGTGATCGCGCTCCTCGTCAACCAGTCGCTCTTCACGGGGGAGTACCGGCAGGCCGTGGCGTTCGCGGAGGCGGCGCTGCGGGCGGCGGGGCGGCAGATCACCCCGGCGCTCGCCGCCGATCTGACGGCGATGCAGGCGAAGGCGTACGCGCGCCTGGGCGACGGGGCGGCCGCGCTGGCCTGCATCCGGCGGGCCGAGGCGGAGGCGGAGCGGATCAGCCCGGGGGAGGAGCCGGTCGAGACCGGCTACGTCCAGCCGGGGTTCGTCAACGTCCAGGTGGCGGAGGCACTCCTCGGTCTGGGTGAACTCGACGCGGCCCACGAGCACGCGGCGGCGGCGGTCGGGATGCCCTCGCACGACCGGGGCCGGGTGCACCGGCTCGCCATGCTGTGCCGCGTCGAGCTGCGGCAGGGGGAGGTCGACGGGGCGGCGCGCACGGCGGTGGAGATGACGGAGCGGGCGCGGGGGATGGAGTCGCGGCGGCTGCGGGACCGGCTGACGCAGGTGCGGGGGGATCTCCTCGCGAGCGGCGGCGGGGAGGCCCGGGAGGCAGCCGCTCTGATCGAAGGGGCGCTGCGCGTTCCCCTGTGAGCCGTCAACTGCTGCGATATTGCCACCAAACAAGCACCGACCGATCGGAAGGTGGCAAGAACGTGCAGTGGACGAAACTCAGCGAACGCGCTGTCTATGAGAATCGCTGGTTCCGAGTGAACCTCGCGGACGTCGAACTCCCGGACGGCCGCCGCCTCGACCACTATCTGATCCGGCTCCGCCCGGTCGCCGTCGCGACGGCGGTCAACGAGGCCGACGAAGTCCTGATGCTCTGGCGCCACCGCTTCATCACCGACAGCTGGGGCTGGGAACTGGCCGCCGGCATCGTCGAGGACGGCGAGGAGATCGAGGCCGCCGCCGCCCGCGAGATGGAGGAGGAGACCGGCTGGCGGCCGGGGCCGCTGCGCCATCTCCTCACCGTCGAACCCTCGAACGGCCTCACCGACGCCCGCCACCACCTCTACTGGGCGGAGGGGGCCACCTACACGGGACCGCCCGAGGACGCCTTCGAGTCCTCGCGGCGGGCGTGGGTCCCGCTGAAGGAGATCCCCGGGATGATCGGCCGGGGCGAGATCCCGGCCGCCAACATGGCCGCGGGACTGCTGATGCTCCACCATCTGCGCCTCGGCTGAGACGCGGGAGCGAATGTGCCGGACGGCCCGTACCTGTGCGGGGATGCGGGCCGTCCGGCCGGAGCGACGGCGTCAGGGGTCGGACGCCGACTCCGGGTCTGGGTGGGGACCTCGGGTCAGTTGTACGGGTAGAAGCCCGAGCCCGTCTTGCGGCCGAGACGACCCGCGTCCACCATGCGCTGGAGCAGCGGGGGAGCGGCGTACAGCGGCTCCTTGAACTCGGAGTACATCGAGTCGGCGATCGACGCGATCGTGTCCAGGCCGATCAGGTCGGAGAGCTTCAGCGGGCCCATCGGGTGGGCGCAGCCGAACTCCATGCCGTTGTCGATGTCCTCACGGCTCGCGATGCCCGACTCGAACATCCGGATCGCCGAGAGCAGGTACGGCACGAGCAGCGCGTTCACCACGAAGCCGGAGCGGTCCTGGGCGCGGATCGCGTGCTTGCCGAGCACCTTCTCCGCGAAGGCCTGGGCCCGGCTGATCGTGCCCTCGGAGGTGGTGAGGGCCGGGATCAGCTCGACGAGCTTCTGCACCGGGGCCGGGTTGAAGAAGTGGATGCCGATGACATGGTCGGGGCGGGAGGTCGCCACGGCCAGCTTCACCAGCGGGATGGAGGAGGTGTTCGAGGCCAGGATGGCGTCCGGCCGGGTGATCACCTGGTCGAGGACCTGGAAGATCTCGGTCTTGACCTGCTCGTTCTCCACGACCGCCTCGATGACGAGGTCGCGGTCGGCGAACTCGCCCAGGTCGGTGGTGAAGCTGAGGCGGGCGAGCGTCGCGTCCCGCTCCTCCTCGCTGATCTTGCCGCGTTCGGCGGCCTTCGCCAGCGAGTTGTAGAGCCGTGTGCGGCCGATCTCCAGCGCTTCGCCGGTGGTCTCGGCGACCTTCACGTCGAGCCCGCTCCGGGCACACACCTCTGCGATGCCTGCGCCCATCTGGCCGCAGCCCACCACTCCGACGCGCTCAATGTCGGCCATGGAGTCCGTCACCTCGTGCCTTTCGCTCTTCTCCGTCGGCGGAGTGCCCGTGTGATTCCGGGTGCACCCGCCTCTACCCCCACGACGTTACCGCTCATTAACCGATGATCGATCGTCTGAGGCGGGCATGCTGTCCGGGTGCGTGTGACGTATCCGACAGAGGAGGGGTACAAGTGCGGCCTTTCGGCAGAAGAGGGTTCGTGGCCGGCGCCACCGGAGCGGCGCTCGCCGTGGCGGGAACGACAGGAGCGGCACGCCCGGTTGTGTCCGACGCCACTCCCGAGGCGCGCGGGAAACCGCACCGCAGGAGGGAGTTCCGCGGGATGTGGCTGGCGACGGTCGCCAACCGCGACTGGCCCTCCCGCGCCGGGCTGACCGCCGAGCAGCAGCGCACCGAACTCCTCCGCCACCTGGACACGGCCGTCGACCGCCGGCTCAACACGGTGGTCCTCCAGGTCCGGCCGACCGCCGACGCGCTCTGGCCCTCGCCGTACGAGCCGTGGGCGCAGTACCTCACCGGCACGCAGGGCCGGGACCCCGGCTGGGACCCGCTGGGCACGGCCGTCGACGAGGCCCACGCCCGCGGGCTCGAACTGCACGCCTGGTTCAACCCGTACCGCGTGGCGAACCACACGGACCCGGGCAGGCTCGTCGCCGGCCATCCGGCCCGGATCCACCCGGAATGGGTACTGCCCTACGGCGGGAAGCTCTACTACAACCCGGGGCTGCCCGAGGTGAGGAGCTTCGTCCAGGACGCGATGCTGGACGCGCTGCGCCGCTACGAGATCGACGCCGTGCACTGGGACGACTACTTCTATCCGTACCCGGTGGCCGGGCAGGTCTTCGCCGACGACGAGGCGTACGCGCGGTACGGCGGGGACTTCCCCGACAAGGCGTCCTGGCGGCGGAACAACACCGACCTGCTGGTCTCGGAGACGGCGTCGCGGATCAAGGAGATCAGGAAGCGCACGGCCTTCGGCGTCAGCCCCTTCGGGGTCTGGCGGAACATCGCCACCGACCCGGAGGGCTCGGACACCCGCGCCGGCGTCCAGACGTACGACGACCTCCACGCCGACACCCGGAAGTGGATCCGGGAGGGCTGGATCGACTACGTGATCCCCCAGTTGTACTGGAACATCGGGCTGCCGGCGGCCGACTACGCCAGGCTGGTGCCCTGGTGGGACGCGGTGGTCCGGGACACCGGCGTCGGGCTCTACATCGGCGAGGCGCTCTACAAGGCGGGCGATCCCGCCCAGCCCGCGGCCTGGCAGGACCCACGGGAGCTCTCACGCCATCTGGACTTCGCGGCCCAGTACCCCTCGGTCGGCGGCCACTGCTTCTTCTCCGCGAAGGAGGTCGCCGCGGACCCGATCGGGGCGATGACCACCGTGGTGGCCGACCACTACCCGACCAGGGTCCGTCCGCCGAGGCGGTGACTCAGCCCGTCCCCGCCTCCGGGCGGTGGCGTACGACGGAATCGGGGCCCGGCGACACCAGGGCCTCGTGACCGTCGTCCTCGAACTTCACGCGGTACGGGGGATTGCCGTTCTCCCCCAGTACCTGAAGGACCTTGGCCGTGCGGTCGTGGTGACCCACGGTCCGGCCGTGTACCAGCAGCTTGTCGCCCACGCTCGCCTGCATCGAGCTGACCTCCTCGCGACCGGGCCGGTCCTGCCCTGTACTGCGCAGGGCCTCTGTCTGCCATTGTGACCCGTTCCGCCCGGATTCGTCGCGTCAGCTCTTCGCCCGCTGGGTGACCGCGATGCAGACCAGGACCGCCACCGCGGCGACCGGGGCGGCCAGCGGCAGGGTCTCGCCGAGCAGGAAGACCGACCAGAAGAGGGTGAGGAGCGGCTGGGCGAGCTGGAGCTGACTGGCCTTGGGGATGCCGATCGCGGCCATCCCGCGGTACCAGACGTACAGACCGAAGAAGGTGGAGCCGGCGGCGACCCATACGAGGCCGATGACACCGTGCGCGGTCAGACGCACCGGTTCGATCGACAGCGTGACGGCCGAGGCGACCGCCATCAGCGGAAGGCAGAGGACCAGGGCCCAGCCGATGACCTGCCAGCCCGGCATGAGCGCGGCGAGCCGGCCGCCCTCGGTGTAGCCGGCCGCGCACACGAGCAGCGCCCCGAAGAGGTACAGGTCGCCCGTGGAGAAGGAGCCCCCGCTCTCCTTGAGCGTGAAGCCGAGCACCACCACGGCGCCGGAGACGGCCGCGATCCAGAAGGTGCGGGACGGCCGGCGGCCGGTCCGCAGGGCGGCGAGGGTCGCGGTGGTGAGCGGCAGGAGGCCCACGACCACGGCGGCGTGCGAGGTGGTGGAGGTCTGCAGGGCCAGCGTGGTCAGGAGCGGGAAGCCGATGACGACACCGCAGGCGACCACGGCGAGGCCCGCCCAGTGGCGGCGCTCGGGCAGCGGCACCCGGCCCGCGAGCAGGAAGGCGCCGGCGATGAGCGCCGCGAGGGTGGAGCGCACGGCCACCAGCGACCAGGGGCCGAAGCTCTCCAGGCCCCAGACGGTGGACGGGAAGGTGAGGGAGAAGGAGATCACGCCGAGCCCGGCGAGCAGGGTGCCGCGGGTCCGGGGCTCGACGCCGGTGCGGACCTCTGTCGCGGATCCGTTCCCGGGGGTTCCCGTAGCGGTGACCGCTATCGTGGTCGGAGTAGTAGCGCTATCCTGTGTTCTCATGCATGAGCGTAGCAGTGTCGCGGAATTGGCGAAATCCCTGAGGGCGGAACTGAACCGCTACTCACCTGGTGGAAAGCTGCCATCGAGCCGGGCGCTCGTCGAGCGCTACCGCGTCTCCCCGGTCACCGTCACCCGGGCCCTCGCACAGCTCGCCGCCGAAGGGCTCGTCGTCACCCGCCCCGGCGCCGGCGCCTTCCGCGCGGAACCGCGCACCCCCACGCCCGTCGTGGGCGACACCTCCTGGCAGGAGGTCGCCCTCAGCGCCGACAGCGCCACCGAACTCGTCCCCCGGGCCGTCGACGCCTCCGGCGTCCTCGTCACCCTCTCCGCGCCCCCGCCCGGCGTGATCGAGTTCAACGGCGGCTACCTCCACCCCTCCCTCCAGCCCGAGAGCGCCCTCGCCGCCGCCCTCGCCCGGGCCGGCCGCCGCCCCGGCGCCTGGGGCAGGCCCCCCACCGACGGCCTGCCCGAACTGCGCGAATGGTTCGCCCGCGAGATCGGCGGCAGCGTCACCGCGGCCGAGGTCCTCATCACCGCCGGCGGCCAGTCCGCGATCAGCACCGCCCTGCGCGCCCTCGCCCCGCCCGGCACCCCCGTCCTCGTCGAGTCGCCCACCTACCCGGGCATGCTGGCCGTCGCCCGCGCCGCCGGACTCCGCCCCGTCCCCGTGCCGACCGACGCCGACGGAGTGCGCCCCGAACTCCTCGAAGCCGCCTTCCGCGCCACCGGCGCCCGCGTCTTCGTCTGCCAGCCGCTCTTCCAGAACCCGACCGGGACCATGCTGCGCCCCGAACGCGGCCGCGAGGTCGTCCGCATCGCCCGCGCCGCCGGGGCCTTCGTCGTCGAGGACGACTTCGCCCGCCGCCTCGTCCACGAGGACGCGGGGCCGCTCCCCGCACCGCTCGCCGCCGATGACCCCGACGGCGTCGTCGTCCACGTCCGCTCGCTCACCAAGATCACCTCGGCGAGCCTCCGCGTCGGCGCCCTCGCCGCCCGGGGACCCGTCCTGGAACGGCTGCGCGCCATCCAGGTCGTCGACAGCTTCTTCGTCCCCCGACCCCTCCAGGAGGCCGCGCTCGAACTCGTCGGCTCCCCGGCCTGGCCCCGCCACCTCCGCGCCGTCACCCAGGAGCTCAGGAACCGCCGCGAGGTCATGACCGGCGCCCTCGCCCACCACCTCCCCGAACTCGCCCTCCCGCACATCCCCTCCGGCGGCTACCAGCTCTGGCTGCGCCTCCCCGACACCCTCCCCGAGGCCTCCCTCCTCGCCGCCGGCCTGCGCGCCGGGGTCACCGCAGCCCCCGGCCGCCCCTACTTCTGCGCCGAGCCTCCCGCCGGCCACATCCGGCTGAGTTTCGCGGGTGTCGCGGGCCCCACGGAGATCGTCGAGGGCGTACGCCGCCTGCGGACGGCGGTGGACGAGCTCACCGGCTGACCCCCCGGGGCGTGCCGCGCCGACACCCCGCACGGCACGCCCCCTGTCCCTGGCCCACGGCAAATTCACCTGACAAGCCCGCCGGCCCCCTGGAAGCCTTCGCCCATGAGCGACAGCGCCATCCCCGACACCCCCGGCACCCCCCTCATGCACGGGGCGTACGAGATATCAGCCGACCCCGCCCGGATCGACGCCGCCCGCGTCCACCACTGGCTCTCCACCGACGCCTACTGGGCCCTCGGCCGACCTCGCGAAAAGCAGGACAGCGCCATCGCGGGCTCCCTGAACCTCGGTGCCTACCACCGCGAGACCGGCGAGATGAGCGCCTACGCGCGCGTCGTCACCGACTACGCCACCTTCGCCTGGCTCTGCGACGTCTACGTCGACCGCCCGGCCCGCGGCACCGGCCTCGGCACCGCGCTCGTCACCGCCGTCCGCGACCACCTCGCCCCGTACGGACTGCGCCGCATCATGCTCGCCACCGCCGACGCGCACGGCGTGTACGAGAAGGTGGGTTTCACGCCACTGCAGAATCCGGACAAGTGGATGGCTCTCGGGCAGCAGTGAGCCCTGCCCCCTCCGGTCGCTTCAAATGACCCCTTGACCAGCGGCGCCACCGGCCTCACGATCGCGGCCATGAGTCTTCGGGTGACGCTCGTCACGGCGGCACGCAGCTCCTCCCTGCTCGCCGAACGCTTCGACGACGACCGGCCGCTGGACGAAGCCGGCTGGTACGAGGTGCAGCAGGCCGCGCCCGCGCTCATCCCGCTCGGCGCGGCCGAACTGCGCTACTGCTCCCCGACCCCGCGCAGCCGCGCCACCGGCACCGCCCTCGGCTACGCGCCGCTCGCCCAGCCCGCGCTCCGCGACTGCGACATGGGCCGCTGGCGCGGCCTGACCCTCGCCGAGGTCGCCGCCCTCGAACCGGCCGCCGTCAACGCCTGGCTCACCGACGCCCGCTCGGCCCCGCACGGCGGGGAACCGCTCCTCACCTTCATCACCCGCATAGGGAACTGGCTCGACACCCGCCCCGCCGAGGACGGCTCCATCGTCGCCGTCGCCGAACCCTCCGTCGTACGGGCCGCCCTCGTGTACGCCCTCAAAGCGCCACCCGCCACCTACTGGAACGTGGACGTCCGCCCCCTCTCCACCGTCACCCTCACCGGCCGCCCCGGTCTCTGGCACCTCCACCTGGACACCGCCCTGCACTGACACCGGGACACCCGCCCGGCGCCGCGGCGGGAGCCGGCGGTCCCGACCGGCTAGCCTGAGAGCACGATGAACCGTTTGACCACGTCATGGGGCGCCTTCACGCTGACCCGCTTCCCCGAGGACCCGCGCGACCAGCTGCGCGCCTGGGACGCGTCCGACGAGTACCTCCTCGGGCACCTCGCCGAGACCGGGACCGACCTCTCCGGCACCGTCGCCGTCCTCGGCGACCGCTGGGGAGCCCTCGTCACCGCGCTGCAGGCCGCGGGACCCCGCGAACTCGTCCAGATCACCGACTCGTATCTCGGCGAGCAGGCGACCCGGGCCAACCTCGCACGCGCCGGGGCCGCCCCGGACGCCGTGCGGCTGCTCACCACCCAGGACACGCCGCCCGAGCGGATCGACGTGCTCCTCGTCCGGGTCCCCAAGAGCCTCGCGCTCCTGGAGGACCAGCTGCACCGGCTCGCACCCGCCGTGCACGAGGGCACGGTGGTCGTCGGCGCCGGCATGGTCAAGGACATCCACACGTCCACGCTCAAGCTCTTCGAGCGGATCCTCGGCCCCACCCGCACCTCGCTCGCGGTGAAGAAGGCCCGGCTCATCTTCACCACCCCCGACCCGGCCGCCACCCCCGGGCCGAACCCGTGGCCGTACCGCTACGACCTCCCCGCGGACACCCCCGCGCCCGGCCTGCCCGGACTGACCGTCACCAACCACGCCGGGGTCTTCTGCGCCGACCGCCTCGACATCGGCACCCGCTTCTTCCTCGCGAACCTGCCCGGCGGGCTCGGCCGGGCCAGGGTCGCCGACCTGGGCTGCGGCAACGGCGTGGTCGGCCTCGCCATCGCCCTCCACGAACCCGAGGCCGAACTGGTCTTCACCGACGAGTCGTACCAGGCGGTCGCCTCGGCCGAGGAGAACTTCCGCGCCCACGTGGGCACGGACCGCAAGGCCGAGTTCCTCGTCGGCGACGGGCTCACCGGGCTCGCCCCCGGCTCGGTGGACCTCGTCCTCAACAACCCGCCGTTCCACAGCCACCAGGCCACCACCGACCGCACATCCCGCCGGATGTTCGCGGACGCGTGGCGCGCGCTGCGGCCCGGCGGCGAGCTGTGGGTCATCGGAAACCGGCACCTCGGCTATCACGTCACGCTCCGCCGGATCTTCGGCAACAGCGAACTCGTCGCGAGCGACCGGAAGTTCGTCGTCCTGCGCGCGGTCCGCAGGGACTAGTCCGGCCGACCGGTCCGGCCGGCCGGACCGGAGGACCGGTTCATATGGACCAGCTCCGGGAGCACAGCACGAGCCGGTACCCGTCGGGGTCGGCGACGGTGACGCCGTACTCGTCCCAGTACGGGTTGTGCGAGGGCACCCGCGTCCCGCCGGCGGCGAGCAGCCGCTCCACCTGCTCCTCCTCGACGGGCGCGTCGAGGTAGACGACGAACAGGTCGTCGACGGTCGGCGTGGGTTCCATCGGGTGCTCGGGATCGAAGGTCAGCTCGAAGTGCCAGCCCCCACCCGGGGGCCCGACCATGAGCAGGTCGTGCTTCCTGGGCACCCGCTCGGTGCTCCGCCACTGGACTGCGAGGCCGAGCCCGTCGACGTAGAACCGCTCGGCGGCGGCGAGGTCCCGCGAAGGGCGGGCGACCCGTACGTGAGTCTTCGCATCGATGATCATGCCTCCAGGCTAGAGCGAGCCGGCGGCGGCGTCCCTCGGGGATCTCCCCCTCCCGTCACGGACTTGACCCTGACGTGAGGTCGGGGTTCCCCGTGCCTCAGATGTCGGGGAAGGCCACGTCGAGCGCGCGCACCCGGTCCTCCCCGAGGATCAGGGACACGGCGACGATCCGGTCCCGGCGGAGGGTGGCCGCGACCGCCGACACCGGCCGGCCGGCGGCGAACCCGACCGCACCGACCGCCCCGTCGACCAGCGCGGCCCGCGACACGTCCGCGCACCGCGCGAAGGCGGCGGCCGTCTCGGCGACCGCGGCGACCCCGTGCACCGGGCCGCCCTCGGAGTACGCGACGACGTCCGGGTCGAGGACGGCCACCAGCGCTCGGGCGTCACGCGCGCGTGCGGCCGCCAGGAACCGGTCCACCACCGCGCGCTGCCGCCCCCGCTCGCCCTCGGTGCAGGCCGTCCCGCCGCCCCGGATCCGCTCCCGGGCCCGCCGGGCCAGCCGGGCGGCCGCGTCGGGGGAGCAGCCGATGGTCCGCGCGGTCTCGTGCGCGGGCAGCCCGAACAGATCGTGCAGGACATAGGCGAGCCGCTCCTCGTCCCCGAGCCGCTCCAGCATCACGAGCAACACCAGCCACAAGGAGCCGACCCCGTCCGGGAGCGACCCCCCGGACCGTCCCGCCCCCTCGGGCCCGCCGCGCCACCGCTCCTCCGCGCCCCGTCCCTGGAGACCCCGTACGCACGCCTGCCCCACGGCCGCCGTCAGCCAGGCGCGCACCGTCGCACCGTCGTCCCGTCCGAGGCCCGCCCGTGCCGCCGCGAGCGCCTCCTCGGCCTCGACCGGCGACCCCGTGATCCGCAGGGCGACGGCCCGCAGCTGCTCCTCGTGGGCGTCGAACCGCCCGGCCAGGGCGGTCAGAAACGTGTCGTCGTGCATGGCGCCTCACTCCTCTTCGGTTCCCTCACCGCGTTGACGCGAGGACCTGCCGGGATGTGACAGCAGCCGGGCAGACGGAAAAGGCCGGTCCGACACGAAAGTGTCGAACCGGCCTCTCACATGGGGGCGTCAGTCCGTGCCGAACTCCATCGCGGCCCGGTCCAGCATCTCCTCGTCCTCGGAGACCTCGCCGCGGGAGGCGATGGCCTCGGCGCCGCCCTCGGGCAGCTGCGGCATGGTGCCGATCAGCCCGGTCGCGGCCGCCTGGGCGGCACCGATGGTGGGGCTGCCGGTGCCGATCAGGCCGAGGCCCGCGTACTGCTCCAGCTTGGCGCGGGAGTCGGCGATGTCGAGGTTCCGCATGGTGAGCTGGCCGATCCGGTCCACCGGGCCGAAGGCCGAGTCCTCGGTGCGCTCCATGGACAGCTTGTCCGGGTGGTAGCTGAACGCCGGGCCCGTGGTGTCGAGGATCGAGTAGTCCTCGCCGCGCCGCAGCCGCAGCGTGACCTCGCCGGTGATGGCCGCGCCGACCCAGCGCTGGAGCGACTCGCGGACCATGAGGGCCTGCGGGTCCAGCCACCGGCCCTCGTACATGAGCCGGCCGAGGCGGCGGCCCTCGTTGTGGTACTGGGCGAGGGTGTCCTCGTTGTGGATCGCGTTGACCAGGCGCTCGTACGCGGCGTGCAGCAGCGCCATGCCGGGGGCCTCGTAGATGCCGCGGCTCTTGGCCTCGATGATCCGGTTCTCGATCTGGTCGGACATGCCCATGCCGTGGCGGCCGCCGATGGCGTTGGCCTCCATGACCAGGTCGACGGCGGAGTGGAACTCCTTGCCGTTGATCGACACCGGGCGGCCCTGCTCGAAGCCGATGGTGACGTCCTCGGTGGCGATCTCGACCGACGGGTCCCAGAACTTCACGCCCATGATCGGGTCGACGGTCTCGACACCCGTGTCCAGGTGCTCCAGCGTCTTCGCCTCGTGGGTGGCGCCCCAGATGTTGGCGTCGGTGGAGTACGCCTTCTCGGTGCTGTCCCGGTAGGGGAGGTCGTGGGCGACCAGCCACTCCGACATCTCCTTGCGGCCGCCGAGCTCGGTCACGAAGTCCGCGTCCAGCCAGGGCTTGTAGATCCGCAGGTGCGGGTTGGCGAGCAGGCCGTAGCGGTAGAACCGCTCGATGTCGTTGCCCTTGAAGGTCGAGCCGTCGCCCCAGATCTGGACGTTGTCCTCGAGCATCGCCCGGACGAGGAGCGTGCCGGTGACGGCGCGGCCGAGCGGGGTGGTGTTGAAGTAGGCGCGGCCGCCCGAGCGGATGTGGAAAGCGCCGCAGGTGAGCGCGGCCAGGCCTTCCTCGACCAGCGCGGCGCGGCAGTCGACCAGGCGCGCGATCTCGGCACCGTAGGTCTTCGCGCGGCCGGGCACCGAGGCGATGTCGGGCTCGTCGTACTGGCCGATGTCGGCGGTGTAGGTGCACGGGATGGCGCCCTTGTCGCGCATCCATGCGACGGCGACGGACGTGTCGAGGCCGCCGGAGAAGGCGATGCCGACGCGCTCGCCGGCGGGCAGGGAGGTGAGGACCTTGGACATGGGAAGAGTATGCATCATTGCGCATGGTCATGCAAAGGGTGGTTTTCCGGAGGCGGCTCTCGTCCGCTCAGAGGCCGGGAACGCCCGCCCGGTCCAGGAGCGCCCTCATCTCCGGAACCGGCAGCAGCGGATTGCAGGCGGCCGCCCCTCCCACCTCCGGATCCTCCGGCAGTTCCAGCAGTCGGGCCACCGGAAGCCGCCGATCGAGCGAGGCCGCCTCCCGTACCCGCACCGCCGGATCCCGGCTCGGTCGTTCGACGAGTGCGGGTGTCGCGCCCGGATCGCGCAGGGCCGGCCGACGGGCCTCCGGCTCCGACGCGTCCCCGAACCGCGTGGCGAGGCCCGCCGCCGGGAACTGCGGCCGGGAGGTCGGCGAGGCGACGGCCCTGTGGGTGCCGTGCAGATGCAGGTCGAGCAGCAGCTCCGGCGGCGCCGTCGGGTGGAACTCGGTGAGCAGCAGGCGTACGGCGAAGTCCGCGTCGCCCGCCGGCAGCTCCACGCAGTCCTCGGGCGGCTTCGGGCACACCGCGGCGCTCCGCCGCGGCCAGGTGTGCGCGGACGCCGCGCAGCGGTGCAGGAGGTCCGTGTCCTCGCGTGCGTCTCCCACCCACCGCAGGGTGTCGAGCCGGTCCTCGGGGCCGACCGTCCAGTCGATCGCGGCCCGCTCCTCCTCCGACGGCTCGGGGCGGGCGGAGACCGCGAGCCGCACGGCGGGGTCCTCGTGGCCGGCGAGCGGTATCAGCACGTCGGCCGGAGCCGCCGGATTGCTCGCCGACCCGTCCACCGCGTGGTGTGCCGCCACGAGTTCCCCCGTCCACCGGTCCCCGCGCGTCCCGCCGCGGCGTACGTCCGGGCGCGGGGTCGCGAACCCGCTCGCGTAGGGCATCCCGTCGGGCCGCGCCACGACGGGCGCCCCATTTCGAACGGATGTAGACCGGAGGTGCAGGCCGGCGCCGTCGGCGCGTAGATCACGGAGTCGTTGCATAAAAGTTCGGCGACACGTATAGTCATGCCATCCATGAGGAGGGTTTCGATGACGGTACGAGTAGCAGTGGCGGGTGCGAGCGGATACGCGGGCGGGGAGCTCCTGCGTCTCCTCATCGCCCACCCCCACGTGGAGATCGGGACGCTGACCGGCCACTCCAACGCCGGACAGCGACTCGGGGCCCTCCAGCCCCACCTGCTCCCGCTCGCCGACCGCGTCCTCGCGCCCACCACCGCCGAGGAGCTCGCCGGACACGACGTGGTCTTCCTCGCGTTGCCGCACGGCCAGTCCGCCGCCGTCGCCGAGCAGCTCGGGCCCGACGTGCTCGTCGTCGACATGGGCGCCGACTTCCGCCTCAAGGACCCGGCCGACTGGGAGACGTACTACGGCTCCCCGCACGCCGGGACCTGGCCCTACGGCCTCCCCGAACTGCCGGGTGCCCGCGCCGCCCTCGAGGGGTCCAGGCGCGTCGCGGTCCCCGGCTGCTACCCGACGGCCGTCTCGCTCGCCCTCTTCCCGGCGTACGCGGCCGGTCTCGCCGAGCCCGAGGCCGTGATCGTCGCCGCCTCCGGCACCTCCGGCGCCGGCAAGGCCCTCAAGCCGCACCTGCTCGGCAGCGAGGTCATGGGCAGCATGTCCCCGTACGGCGTCGGCGGCGGCCACCGCCACACGCCCGAGATGATCCAGAACCTCAGCGGTCCGGCGGGGGAGCGGGTCACCGTCTCCTTCACGCCCACCCTGGCCCCGATGCCCCGCGGCATCCTCGCCACCTGCACGGCCACCGCGAAGCCCGGCGTCACCGCCGAGTCCGTACGCACCGCGTACGAGAAGGCCTACGCGGACGAGCCCTTCGTCCACCTGCTGCCCGAGGGCCAGTGGCCGGCGACGTCGTCCGTCTACGGTTCCAACGCCGTTCAGGTGCAGGTCGCGTACGACGCGAACGCGAACCGGATCATCGCCATCAGCGCCATCGACAACCTCACCAAGGGCACCGCCGGCGGCGCGGTGCAGAGCATGAACATCGCCCTCGGGCTGCCCGAGGACACCGGACTCTCCACGATTGGAGTCGCTCCATGAGCGTCACCGCAGCGAAGGGATTCACGGCCGCGGGCATCGCGGCCGGGATCAAGTCGAACGGCAACCCGGACCTGGCCCTCGTGGTCAACACCGGGCCCCGCCGCGCCGCCGCGGGAGTCTTCACCTCCAACCGCGTCAAGGCCGCCCCGGTCGTCTGGTCCCAGCAGGTCCTCGCCGACGGCGAGCTGACCGCCGTCGTCCTCAACTCCGGCGGCGCCAACGCCTGCACCGGCCCCAAGGGCTTCCAGGACACCCACGCCACCGCCGAGAAGGTCGCCGAGGTCCTGAGCGGGCAGGGCACGGAGGTCGGCGCGGGCGAGGTCGCCGTCGCCTCCACCGGCCTCATCGGCGTCCTGCTCCCCATGGACAAGCTGCTCCCCGGCGTCGAGACCGCCGCCGCCGAACTCTCCGAGCACGGCGGCGAGAAGGCCGCCATCGCCATCAAGACCACCGACACGGTCCACAAGACCGCGGTCGTCACCAAGGACGGCTGGACCGTCGGCGGCATGGCCAAGGGCGCGGGCATGCTCGCCCCGGGCCTCGCCACCATGCTCGTCGTCCTCACCACCGACGCCGACGTCGACGCCAAGGGCCTCGACGCCGCCCTGCGCAGCGCCACCCGGCTCACCTTCGACCGGGTCGACTCCGACGGCTGCATGTCCACCAACGACACCGTCCTCCTCCTCGCCTCCGGCGCCGCCGGAGTCACCCCGGAGCAGGACGAGTTCGCCGAGGCCGTACGGGCCGTCTGCGACGACCTCGCCCGCCAGCTCATCGGCGACGCCGAGGGCGCCAGCAAGGACATCCGCATCGAGGTGATCAACGCCGCGAGCGAGGACGACGCCGTCGAGGTGGGCCGCTCCATCGCCCGGAACAACCTCCTCAAGTGCGCCATCCACGGCGAGGACCCCAACTGGGGCCGGGTGCTCTCCGCCATCGGCACCACACAGGCCGCCTTCGAGCCCGACCGGCTGAACGTCGCCATCAACGGCGTCTGGGTCTGCAGGAACGGCTCCGTCGGCGAGGACCGCGACCTGGTCGACATGCGCTACCGGGAGGTCGTCGTCACCGCCGACCTCGCCGCCGGCACGGAGTCCGCCGTCATCTGGGCGAACGACCTCACCGCCGACTACGTCCACGAGAACAGCGCGTACTCGTCATGAGCAACACCGCGCGGAAGCACACCGCCCTCCCGAAGGCGCAGATCCTCATCGAGGCCCTGCCCTGGCTGACCCGCCACCACGGCAAGACCGTCGTCATCAAGTTCGGCGGCAACGCCATGATCGACGAGGACCTCAAGGCCGCCTTCGCCCAGGACGTCGTCTTCCTGCGGCACGCCGGCCTCAAGCCGGTCGTGGTGCACGGCGGCGGCCCCCAGATCAACCGCGCCCTCGACCAGGCCGGCCTGGTCAGCGAGTTCAAGGCCGGCCTGCGGGTCACCACCCCCGAGGCCATGGACGTCGTACGGATGGTGCTCGCCGGCCAGGTCCAGCGCGAGCTCGTCGGACTGCTCAACCAGCACGGCCCCTTCGCCGTCGGCATGACCGGCGAGGACGCCCGCACCATCACCGCCACCAAGCACCAGCCGGTCATCGACGGCGAGCGGGTCGACATCGGCCGGGTCGGCGAGATCACCGCCATCGAGACCGGAGCCATCGAGGCGCTCCTGGAGGACGGCCGGATCCCGGTCATCTCCTCCATCGCCCGCTCCCAGGACGACGGACATGTCTACAACGTCAATGCTGATACGGCGGCTGCGGCACTCGCTGCGGCGCTGGGTGCCGAGACCCTGATGGTCCTGACCGACGTCGAGGGCCTCTACGAGGACTGGCCGAACAGCGACGAGGTCATCAGCAGGCTCACCGCGACCCAGCTGGAGAAGCTCCTGCCCGACCTCTCCAGCGGCATGGTCCCCAAGATGGAGGGCTGCCTGCACGCCGTACGCAACGGGGTCACCACGGCCCGCGTCATCGACGGCCGCGTCCAGCACTCCATCCTGCTGGAGATCTTCACCGACGAGGGCATCGGCACGATGGTCGTGCCGGACGGACAGGGGGACTGATGACCGGCAACACCGAGCTGACCCGGCGGTGGCAGGGCTCGCTCATGAACAACTACGGCACCCCCCGGCTCCCGCTCGTCCGCGGCGAGGGCGCCAAGGTCTGGGACGCCGACGGCAAGGAGTACCTCGACTTCGTCGGCGGCATCGCCGTCAACGCCCTCGGCCACGCCCACCCGGCGGTCGTCGACGCCGTGTCGAAGCAGATCGCGTCCCTCGGCCACGTCTCCAACC
Source organism: Streptomyces nymphaeiformis (assembly GCF_014203895.1). Lineage (GTDB taxonomy): Bacteria > Actinomycetota > Actinomycetes > Streptomycetales > Streptomycetaceae > Streptomyces > Streptomyces nymphaeiformis. The sequence continues at coordinate 270,415 of NZ_JACHJY010000010.1, forward strand.
TCTTCGTCGCCGAACCGCCCGTCGCCCTCGCCGAGCGGCTCCTGGGCCTCTTCGGCCGGCCCGGCAAGGTCTTCTTCTGCAACTCGGGCGCCGAGGCCAACGAGGCCGCGTTCAAGATCGGCCGGCTCACCGGCCGCTCCCACATGGTCGCCACCGACGGCGGCTTCCACGGCCGCACCATGGGCTCCCTGGCGCTCACCGGCCAGCCCGGCAAGCAGACCCCCTTCCTGCCGCTCCCCGGCGACGTCACCCACGTCCCGTACGGGGACGTGGGGGCGCTGCGGGCCGCGGTCACCGAGGACACCGCCTTCGTCATCATCGAGCCCATCCAGGGCGAGAACGGCGTCGTCGTCCCGCCCGCCGGCTACCTGAAGGCCGCCCGGGAGATCACCCGCGCCACCGGCACCCTGCTCGTCCTCGACGAGGTGCAGACCGGCATCGGCCGCTGCGGCCACTGGTTCGAGCACCAGGCCCACGACGGCGTCGAGCCGGACGTCGTGACCCTCGCCAAGGGCCTCGGCGGAGGCCTCCCGCTGGGCGCGACCGTCGCGTTCGGCGAGGCCGCGGAGCTCTTCGCGCCCGGCCACCACGGCACGACCTTCGGCGGCAACCCGGTCGCCTGCGCCGCCGGACTCGCCGTCCTGGACACCCTCGCGGCCGACGCCGCCCTCGACCACGTGAAGTCGGTGGGGGAGCGGCTGCGCCAGGGAATCGAGGGTCTGGGGCACCCGCTGGTCTCCCACGTCCGTGGTGCCGGCCTTCTGCTGGGTATCGTGCTCACCGGGCCCCTCGCACCCCAGGTGCAGCAGGCGGCCCAGGACGCGGGCCTCCTGGTGAACGCGCCCGCCCCCGACGTCGTACGGATCATGCCTCCGCTGGTCCTCACCGACGCCGAGGCGGACGCCTTCCTCCAGGCGCTGCCCGGGGTCCTGGACGAGGCGAACGGGCAAGGACGAACCGGAGAATGAGACGACGATGACCGACGCGCAGGAGAACGAGCACGGCGGGCCGTCCGTTCCGCAGACCCGCACCGCACGCCACCGCAGGATCGTCGACATCCTCAACCGGCAGCCGGTGCGGTCGCAGAGCCAGCTCGCCAAGCTCCTCGCGGACGACGGACTGAGCGTCACCCAGGCGACGCTCAGCCGCGACCTCGACGAGCTCGGCGCGGTGAAGATCCGCAACACGGGCGGCGAGCTGATCTACGCGGTGCCCAGCGAGGGCGGCTTCCGCACCCCGCAGGCGCCGCTCGGCGAGTCCGCCAAGGAGGAGCGCATGCGCCGCCTCTCCGGCGAACTGCTGATCTCCGCCGAGGCCTCCGCCAACCTGGTGGTGCTGCGGACCCCGCCGGGCGCCGCCCAGTTCCTCGCGTCGGCCATCGACCAGGCCGAACTCCACGCCATCCTCGGCACCATCGCGGGTGACGACACCCTGCTCCTCATCAGCCGCGACCCGGCCGGCGGGCAGGCGCTCGCCGACCACCTCCTGAAGCTGGCCCAGAAGTAGCCTCCGGGCTCAGTAGCGCGTGATCGCCGTCGGACCGCCCCGCGTTCCGACGGCGATGTGCGGTCGGCGTACGGGATCCGCCCAGGAGAGGACCGCGCGCATCGCGTCGGCCGGCACGGAGACGCAACCGGCCGTCGCACCACGCCCGTTGACGTGCAGGAAGATCCCGGCCCCGCGCCCGCGCACCGGACGCTCGTAGTTGAAGCCGATGACGAGCGCGTACGCGTACTGCGTGCCGTACGAGGCGAGGTGCTCGGACTCGGCGGCCCGGCAGTCCCGGGGCAGCCCCTCGACCCAGCGGTTGTACGCGCGGGAGGCGTTGTCCTGGCACCACCAGGACCGCTCGGTGACCCGGGCGTACGGGAAGCGGGTCCCGGCGGGCCGCGCCCGCACCCCGAAGGCGTACGGCAGCCGGTAGAGCCCGGTGGGCGTCGTGTTCGTGCCCTGCCGGCGCGAGGCGCCCTCGGCGAGCCCGCTCGCCCCGAACCGTGCGGGCGCGGACCCCGCGACGACCCACCGCCCGTCCTGCCGGTCCCACCAGGTCAGCGTCCCCGTGGTGGCGCCCGGTTCCGCGGCCTCGGCGGTGATCAGCTGGGAACCCCCGCCGGTGTCGGCCATCCGCTCGGGCAGCGGTGCGGGGGCGGGCGCGGCGCCCAGGCAGGAGAGCAGGGCGGCGCCGAGGGCGATGAGGGTGCGCATGCCGCGACGCTAGGACGGCACACGGGTCCCCGCCCGTCGTACGGGGCTATTCGGCGGGCAGCGGGGGCAGCGGGAGCGGCAGCCCGGGCAGTCCGTCGAGGCTGGTCGCGATGTGGTCCTTGCTCTCGCAGTAGTCGCTGAACTCCTGGTCCGTCTTCCGGTTGAAGTACTCGGCGTGCAGTGCCCGCTCCTCCCGGTACTCCATCAGCGGGACGGCGAACCCGCACGCGTCGCTGATCCGCCGCGCGTGCACGAGGACGATCGCCCGCGCGCTGCCCTGGCCCTCGACGGCCTCGGCCGGGAACCGCGCGTACAGCTCGCCCCACCGAGGATCGTCCCGCAGCACGGCCTCCCCGGTCCCGTGCACCCGCACGACGGTCGGCGGGCCGGAGAACGCGGTCCACATCAGGGTGATCCGCCCGTTCCCCGGCTCCCGCAGGTGCGCGATCGTCTCGGCACCGCTGCCACCGAAGTCGACATAGGCGAGCGTCAGTTCGTCGAGCACGACGAGCGTGCCCCTGCGGCCCTTGGGGGAGAGGTTGACGTGCCCGTCGCCGGCGAGCGGCGCGGTCGCGGTGAAGAAGACCGGCTGGTCCTCGATGAAGGTCCGGAGTCGTCCGTCGATACGTTCATATGTTTTCGCCATGGCCTGATTCTCGCTCACCCGGCTGCCGTCCGGTCCGGGCGTCAGCTCCTCAGCAGCGCCCAGGAGTTGGCGCGCAGCCTCGGCTCGGCGTCCTCGACCAGCGTCCGGGCGATCTCCCGCAGGTCCGGACCGTCATGTGCCCGGAGCAGCCGGAACGCCGCCACGCGCACGTGCCGGGGATGCTCCGTCGCGAGCCGGGCCCGCAGGGCGTCCACCGGCAGCCGCTCGCGGTACGGAACGAGGGCGGCCGTCACCTCCCGTACGACTCCGGGCGCGGGGTCGTCGAGCAGCTGCATCAGGCGGGCCACGTCCGTGGCGTCGAGTACGCGCAGCCCGGCCACGGCCCTGGCGCGCACACCGGGGTGAGGGTGGTCGGTGAGACCCCAGAGGAGGGCGGCGTCCCCGCGCGCACCGCACTCGGCGAGCCCGAGGGGCGCGGCCGGAGGCGGCGACCCGCTCGCGCACAGGGCACGGTAGAGCGGGGCGGGGTCGACGCCGTACTGCCGCAGCACGTACCGCGCGCAGGCCCGCACCAGTCCCGACCGGTCCGCGAGGAACGCCTCGGCCTCCCCGGGGCGCCCGGCCCGGCGCAGCGCCGTCACGCCCGCCGCGCGCACCCGGGAGTGCGGGGAGCGGAGCAGCGGGAGAAGGACCTCGTCGCCGGTCTCCGGACCCACGCCGGCGAGCGCGCCGTCCGCGCAGATGTCCTGGATCACCACGTCGGGGTCGGTGGCGGCGGCCTCGGCGAACCGCTGGGGGGAGAAGTGCCGCCGCTGGACCGCGATCCGGTGCGCCAGGCGCCGGGTCGCCCGGTCGTCGCGGACGAGGACGGTGTCGAGGACGGGCGCCGGGCCGTCCCGGAGCGCCGCTTCGAGGAGGGTCCGGGCGGCCTCCCCGTGCCGGCGCACGGCGACGCGCAGGACGATGGTCGTCAGGACGGCGATCGTGTCGGGTCCGGCGCCGGGGAGCGCGTCCCGCAGCAGGTCGCGGGCCACCTCGCGCACCGGCGGCGCCCAGTCGGCGCAGCGGATGGCGACGAGGGGCAGCAGCGGCCGGAGGTCCGGCGCGGGAAGACCGGCCGCGCGTCGCAGGGCCGCCTCGCGTATCCGGCCGTCGGGGTGGCACAGCGCGAGGGCGAGTCCGGTCTCGTCGGGTTCGCGGCGCTTCACGGTGAAGGTGGGCAGCGGCGCGTCCCACGCCCAGTGGAAGCGGCGGCCGGTCGCCCACGCGTGGTCCGGCAGCGCGGACGGGCGGGTGCGGGCGAGCCGGCGTACGGCGAGGTCGAGCCCCGTCCAGGCGGCGGCGTCCGACGTGTCGATCGCCGAGGTGAGCGGCGTCCCCCGGGCCAGTCGGGTGGCTCCCTCGGTGTGGGTGTCGTGCATGGGCGGAGCGTAGGGACAGGGTGTACGGGGACGCCCCTGATTTTCCCGGCCCACGGGCGGCGATTGACAAAACATACGGCCATCCGCATAGTTATGCCTATCAACGTCGACCTTGCGTCATCCGCCCACGTTCGATCGAGGAGCAGCAGTGAGCAGCAACAACGGTGACGTCCGGCTCTGGGGCGGACGGTTCGCCGACGGCCCCGCCGAGGCCCTGGCGAAGCTCTCCGCTTCGGTGCACTTCGACTGGCGTCTCGCGCCGTACGACATCGCCGGCTCCCGGGCCCACGCGCGCGTGCTGCACAAGGCCGGTCTGCTCACCGAGGACGAGCTGACCCGCATGATCGCCGGGCTCGACCAGCTGGAGGCGGACGTCGCCGACGGCTCCTTCGTCGGCACCATCGCCGACGAGGACGTCCACACCGCCCTGGAGCGGGGCCTCCTGGAGCGCCTCGGCGCCGAGCTCGGCGGCAAGCTGCGCGCCGGCCGGTCCCGGAACGACCAGGTCGCCACCCTCTTCCGCATGTACCTGCGCGACCACGCGCGGATCATCGGCGGGCTCGTCGCCGACCTCCAGGACGCCCTCGTCGGCCTCGCCGAGGCCCACCCGGACGTCGCCATGCCCGGTCGTACGCACCTCCAGCACGCCCAGCCGGTGCTCTTCGCCCACCACGTGCTCGCCCACGCCCAGTCCCTCTCGCGGGACGCCGAGCGGCTGCGGCAGTGGGACACCCGGACGGCCGTCTCCCCGTACGGCTCCGGCGCCCTCGCGGGGTCCTCGCTCGGGCTCGACCCGGAGGCGGTGGCGAAGGACCTCGGCTTCGAGCGGGGCTCGGTCGGCAACTCGATCGACGGCACGGCGTCGCGTGACTTCGTCGCCGAGTTCGCCTTCATCACGGCGATGATCGGCGTGAACCTCTCGCGGATCGCCGAGGAGATCATCATCTGGAACACGAAGGAGTTCTCCTTCGTGACCCTCCACGACGCCTTCTCCACCGGCTCGTCGATCATGCCGCAGAAGAAGAACCCCGACATCGCCGAGCTGGCCCGCGGCAAGTCGGGCCGCCTCATCGGCAACCTCTCCGGCCTGATGGCCACCCTCAAGGCCCTCCCGCTCGCCTACAACCGGGACCTCCAGGAGGACAAGGAGCCGGTCTTCGACTCCTGCGACCAGCTGGAGATCCTGCTGCCCGCCTTCACCGGCATGATGGCCACCCTCACGGTCAACCGCGACCGCATGGAGGAACTGGCCCCGGCCGGCTTCTCCCTCGCGACCGACATCGCCGAGTGGCTGGTCAAGCAGGGCGTCCCGTTCCGGGTGGCGCACGAGGTGGCCGGCGAGTGCGTGAAGGTCGCCGAGTCCGAGGGCAAGGAGCTGGACGAGCTCACGGACGAGCAGTTCGCCAAGATCTCCGAGCACCTCACCCCCGAGGTCCGCACCGTCCTCAACGTCCCCGGCGCCCTCGCCTCCCGCAACGGCCGCGGCGGCACCGCCCCCTCGGCGGTCGCCACCCAGCTCGTCGAGGTCAAGGCGGACCTGGTGATCCAGCACGCCTGGGCCGAGGCCAAGAAGTAGCCCTCGGCCCGTCACAGCGCCGCCGCCCACTCCGCGAGCGCGTCGAAGTCCGGTCGGACCAGTCCGATCCGGGGATCGACGCGCAGCAGCAGGGCGGCGGCGAGGTGTTTCTGCTCCACGTACTCGTGGTCGTACGGCGTGATGTCGTCGTCCACCCATGCGAACGGCCGCCCCGCCGCGTACTCCAGGACGTACTGGGTCTTCCAGAACGTCCCGCGCGGGGCGGCCCCGTGCATCTTCGGCCAGTCGACGAACGGCAGCTCGGGCAGCCCGAGGCGGGGTCCGATCCAGTCGTTCGCCTCGCCCTTCCAGGTCGTCGCCCACACCAGCTCGTACGCCTCCGCCAGCGCGAGCAGCTCGCTCCCGTGGTCCGGGTTGAGCCACACCCGCAGCGGCTTCGTCCCGAACCAGCCGTCGGGCCGCATCCGGTGCGTCGTGTACCCCGCCGGACGCCGCTCGCGCTGCGCCGCGTACGGATTCAGCGGTCCGTCGACATCGATCAGCAGCAGTGGCTTCGTCACGATCACAGCATTCCGTTCCCCGCCCCGGTGAGGCGTTGATTTATCGAATGAGACACTGATGTCTCATTGGGTGTATGGTCGTCTCATGTCAGTCGATCGCACCCAGGTGCTCCGTGCCGCCGCCGCCCTGCTCACCCGGAAGGCGACCGCCACCATGGACGAGGTCGCCCGGGCCGCCGGGATCGGGCGGGCGACGCTGCACCGGCACTTCGCCGGGCGGGACGCCCTCGTGCGGGCGCTCGAGGAGCTCGGGCTGCAGGAGCTGGAGGCGGCCCACGACCGGGCCCGCACCGAGGAAGGGCCCGCCGACGAGGCCGTGCGACGGCTCGTCGCCGAGGTCGAACCCGTCGGCCCCCTGCTGTCGTTCCTCGTCACCGAGAACCAGCTCTTCGAGGGCGACCAGCAGAACGAGGGCTGGGCCCGCCTCGACGCCCGCGTCTCCGCGCTCTTCCGGCGCGGCCAGGAACAGGGCGTCTTCCGCATCGACCTGACCCCCGCCTGGCTCACCGAGGCCTTCTACGGGCTCATCGGTTCCGGCGCCTGGGCCGTGCAGGACGGCCGGGTCGCCGCCAAGGACTTCCAGTACATGATCGTCGAGCTGTTGCTCGGCGGAGCGCGCAGGAGCGTGGAGAAGTGACCACCGACAGCATCAGGACGGAAAGCCATATCGAGGGCGTGCGCCGCCCCGGCCGGTGGCTCGCCCTCTCCGTCCTCGTCCTGGCCGTCCTCCTCGTGGCGGTCGACGCCACGGTGCTCGGCCTCGCCACGCCCTTCCTCACCGAGGACCTCAAGCCCTCCGGCACCCAGCTCCTCTGGATCGGCGACGTCTACTCCTTCGTCATCGCCGGACTCCTCGTCTCCATGGGCAGCCTCGGCGACCGCATCGGCCGCAAGAAGCTCCTGCTGATCGGTGCCACCGCCTTCGGCGCCGTCTCGGTCCTGACCGCCTACGCGACCAGCCCCGAGATGATGATCGTCGCCCGCGCCCTCCTCGGCGTCGCCGGCGCGACCCTGATGCCGTCGACCCTGGCCCTCATCCGCAACCTCTTCCACGACGCGCGCGAGCGCAGCCTCGCCATCGGCATCTGGGGCGCCATGGCCTCGGCCGGCGCCGCCGTCGGCCCGGTCGTCGGCGGGTTCCTCCTGGAGCACTTCTGGTGGGGCTCGGTCTTCCTCATCAACCTGCCCGTCATGGCCGTCCTCGTCCTCGTCGGCGCCAAGCTGATCCCCGAGTCGAAGAACCCGAACCCCGGCCCCTGGGACCTCCCCAGCGTCGCCCTCTCCCTCGTCGGCGTCATCGGAGTCGTCTACGCCGTCAAGGAACTGGCCTCCCACGGCCCGACCCTCGGCGCCGGCGCCGGCGCCGTCATCGGTGTCGCCGCCCTGACCTGGTTCGTCCGCAGGCAGCTGACCCTGCCCGCGCCGCTCCTGGACATGCACCTCTTCCGCCACCGCGGCTTCTCCGGTGCCGTCCTCGCCGACCTGCTGACCATCCTCGGCCTCTCCGGCCTGGTGTTCTTCCTGTCCCAGTTCTTCCAGCTGGTCCAGGGCCGGCAGCCCCTGGAGGCCGGACTCGCCGAACTCCCGGCCGCGATCGGCGCCGTGACGGCCGGTCTGGTCGCCGGCGTCGTGGCCCGCCGCTTCTCCGTGCGGTCCGTGGTGGCCGGCGGCCTCGCCGCGGTCGGCCTCGCCCTCGCCGTCCTGACGACGCTCGACCAGCACACCGGCTACCCGCTGCTCGGTGCCGCCCTGCTCGTGGTCGGCGTGGGTGCGGGCTTCTCCTTCACCGTGACCGCCGACGTGATCCTCTCCAGCGTCCCGAAGGAACAGGCCGGAGCCGCCTCGGCCGTCTCCGAGACCGCGTACGAGCTCGGCGCCGCGCTCGGCATCGCCATCCTCGGCTCCATCGTGACCGGCGTCTACCAGAGCTTCACCACTCCGGCCGGCGTCCCCTCGGACATCGCGTCGGCCGCCCACGAATCGCTCGGCGGCGCGGTGGAGGCCTCCGGCGGCCTCGCCCCCGAGACGGCGACCGCCCTGGTCGCCTCCGCCCAGGAGGCCTTCGTCGACGGCCTGCGGATCGCGTCCGGCGTCGGCGCGGCGGTCCTCCTGGCGACGGCCGTCGCCGCCTGGTTCCTCCTCAGGGGCCAGAGGCTGGAGAAGTGACCGGCGGGGAGCAGTCGGGGGCGGCGTCCCGTCCAGGACGCCGCCCCCGCCGATGCCGCACCGCGGCTACGCCGCTTCCTTCGCCTTCGTGGCGTACATGTCCACGTACTCCTGCCCCGACAGGCGCATCACCTCGGCCATCACCGAGTCCGTCACCGCCCGCAGGACGTACCGGTCGCGGTCCATCCCGTCGTACCGCGAGAACTCCATCGCCTCGCCGAAGCGGACCGTCACCCGGCCCGGGCGCGGGAAGCCCGCACCACCCGGCTGGATCTTGTCGGTGCCGATCATCGCGAACGGCACCACCGGCGCCCCGGTCATCAGCGTCAGCCGCGCGATGCCCGTACGGCCCCGGTACAGCCGGCCGTCGGGGGAGCGGGTGCCCTCCGGGTAGATCGAGAAGATCTTGCCCTCCTCCAGGACGCGGCGGCCCGTCATCAGGGCCGCCACACCGCCGCGGCCGCCGTCCCGGTCCACCGGGATCATGCCGACGCTGGTGAAGAACCAGGCCATCGCCCGGCCCTTGATGCCCTTGCCCGTCACGTACTCGTCCTTGCCGATGAAGTGGACCGGACGGTCCAGGCAGATCGGCATGATCATCGAGTCGATGAAGGTCAGGTGGTTGCCCGCGAGGATCACGGGACCCGTCCCGGGGATGTTCTCGACGCCCTCCACGCGGGGGCGGAACATCAGGCGCATGACCGGCCCGAGCACTGCCTTGATGATCGCGAGACGGGACAACGGTTCCTCCGGTGGGAAGCGGGTCGGTCGGGCCCGTCGGGACGACGGCTGAGGCTGGCGACGATACTCGCGGGTCACCCTCACGCGCACATCGGGTTCACCGAGTGGATACACAGTGTTGACGCGTGTTTCCGCCATGTTCCGCACAGGTCTGCCGCCCGTAGGGCCCCACTGCCTAGCGTCGGGGGCAACAGTTGACAGGTGCGGGACATCACACCGCGGCTCACACAGGAGGATCCCTCATGACCCAGGGCGAACGCCGGACCCCGGCACGGCGGACGGTTCTCGGAGCGGCGGGCGCCACCGTCCTCGGCGCCTCCACGGCCCTCGCCGCCGGCACCGGCACCGCGCAGGCCGCCGCGGCGGACCTGGAGAGGGACCGCACGCCCGGCCGGGGCCACGGCTACCGCTCCCTCCCCGTCCCCCTCGTCATCGGCCACCGCGGCGCCGCCGGCTACCGCCCCGAGCACACCCTCGGCTCCTACCGGCACGCCCTCGACCTCGGCGCCGACGTCGTCGAGCAGGACCTCGTCCCCACCCGGGACGGGCACCTGGTCTGCCGCCACGAGAACGACATCACCGGCACCACCGACGTCGCCGACCACCCCGAGTTCGCGTCCCGGAAGACCACCAAGACCGTCGACGGCACCGCGCTCACCGGCTGGTTCACCGAGGACTTCACGCTCGCCGAGCTCAAGACGCTGCGGGCCAAGGAGCGCATCCCCGCCACCCGCCAGGAGAACACCCTCTACGACGGCCGCTGGACCGTCCCCACCTTCGAGGAGGTCCTGATCTGGGCCGAGGAGGAGGGCCGCCGCCGGGGCCGCGAGATCTGGCTCCACGTCGAGACGAAGCACCCCAGCTACTTCCGCTCCCTCGGCCTCGGTCTGGAGGAGCGGCTCGCGAAGCTCCTGCGCCGGTACGGACGCCACCGCGCGAACTCCCCGGTCTTCCTCCAGTCCTTCGAGCCCAGCAGCATCCAGCGCCTGGCGAAGCTCGTGGACGCCCCGGGCGTCGTCCTGCTCTCCGGCGCGACCAGCCGCCCCTGGGACTTCGTCGAGGCCGGGGACCCGCGTACGGTCGCCGACCTGGTCACGCCCGAGGGCCTGCGCTGGATCGCCTCGTACGCCAAGGGCATCGGCCCCACGCTCGACCTGGTCATCCCGAAGGACGCGACCGGCCGGCTCGGCGACCCGACCACCCTGGTCCGCGACGCGCACGCCGAGGGACTGATCCTCCACCCGTACACGCACCGCAACGAGAACACCTTCCTGCCCGTGGACTTCCGCAAGGGCACGGACCCGACGGCGTACGGCGACGCCTTCGGCGCCCTCAAGCGGTACCTGGGGACGGGGATCGACGGCATCTTCTCCGACAACCCGGACACCGCCCTGCTCGCGGCCCAGGACCTCACCGCCCGGGACTGACCCGACCGACCGGGGTTGATCCGAAGAGGGGGCCGTACGGCTCGTACGACCCCCTCCCGGGTGGTTTACGCCCCGCCCCGCAACCGCGGCCGGGCACCCCGGCATCGTGCCGGTCATGACCACCCCCGAGACCGTCCCCGCCGCGGAAGCCCACGCCCCCGGCCTCCTCGCCGCCCTCGCCCCGCTGCTCTCCGCCGAGTCCGACGCCGAGGCCCCGGCCGCCGGCGTCGACCCGGGCGACCTCGAACAGGCCGTCTGGCTGCGCCTCCTGGAACAGCTCCGGGAGACCGGCACCGCACCCGAGCGGCCCGCCGAATGGCTGCGCCGCGCCGTCCGCGCGGAGGCGCGCCGCGCCCGCAGGACCCACGACCGCGAACGCCCCTACCGCGACGAACCCGTGCACGAACCGGGCGGCGCCGTGCCCGAGGGCTCCCCCGAACACTCCCTGATGGTCGCCGAGGGCCGTCGCACCCTGCGCGCCGCCGTCACCAGGACACCCGGCCGCTGCCCGAAGGTACTGACCGCGATGCTCGACCCGCAGGACCCCACCTACCGGGAAATCGCAGGAGAGTTGGGTATCTCACAGGGCAGTCTGGGGCCGATGCGTTCCCGTTGCCTGGGATGCCTGCGCAGAATGCTGGCTGCAGAGGTTCCCGCCCCCGGTCGACGGGGAAGGGTGCGGTAAACCGATGATCGACAGTTGAGCGGGAGGCGTGCACACATGGGCCTGAGTGTGACCATCTCAGCGGCGGACGCGCAGGACGCGGAGCACATCCTGAAGCTGCAGTACCTCTGCTACCAGAGCGAGGCGGAGCTGTACGGGGACTGGTCCATCGAGCCGCTCACCCAGTCGCTCGACGCCCTGCGCACCGAACTGGCCGAGGGGTACGGGCTCGTGGCCCGGCTCGGCGACGAGGTCGTCGCCTCCGTGCGGGCCCGCCTCGACGAGGACGGCACCGTACGGATCGCCAAGCTGATCGTCCACCCGCGCATGCAGCGCCACGGCCTCGGCGGCCGCCTCCTCGACGGCATCGAGCGCCACTTCGCGGCGGACACCGCCGAGGCGACGGCGTCCGCCAAGCGCTTCCAGCTCTTCACCGGCCACCGCAGCGAGGGCAATCTGCGCCTCTACCGCAGCAAGGGGTACGCGCAGGTCTCCACCCGCGAGCTCGGCCCGAAGCTCACCCTGGTGACCCTGGAGAAGGCCGCCTAGGCGGTCCTGGACCTCCGCAGCCACCAGATGCCGGTCAGCGGCAGCAGCACCGGGATGAAGACGTAGCCGTAGCCGAAGTCGGACCAGACCGTGGCGTCCGGGAAGGCGGACGGCTCCACCAGCGTCCAGGTCCCCACGACCAGCACGCCCGCGAGCTCGGCGGCGCAGCACACCAGCGCCGCCCTGCGGGCCTTCTCCCCGCCGCGCACCAGCGTGTACGTGATGAACACGTAGACGACGGCCGCGACCGCCGACAGGCTGTACGCCAGCGGCGCACGGTCGAACTCGCTCGCGATCTGGTAGATCGAGCGGGACAGCGCGCCGACGGACATCACGCCGTACAGCCAGACGAGCAGCATGCCCGGGCCGGTGACGAGCCGGGTCTTTCCCCGGGTCTCGGTCTCGGTCTCGGTCGTGGTCATGGTCAGCCCACCGTCCAGATGTCGTAGAGACGCACTTCGAGCACGGCCAGGACGACCGCGCCGGCCGCCACCGTCGCCGAACCCCACCGACTGCGCTCCGCGAGCGACATGAAGCCGGCGATGGGCACCGCGCACAGCGCGCCGAGCAGATAGGCGACGAAGATCGTCGTGCCCTCCTCGGCCTTCTCGCCGCGCGCCAGCTGCACGATGCCGACGATCAGCTGGACCAGGACCAGGAAGGTCACCACGGCCATGCCGATGAAGTGCCAGTCCTTGGTCGACTGGTCCCGGAAGGCGGCGAAGCCGCACCAGGCGGCGAGGGCGAGCGCGGCCACGGAGACCGCGACCGTCAGGGCGTCAAGCATGCGCCCGAGGGTATTACGGCCCGAATGACCCGATGCCCTCGCCCCCGGCTTGCGAGAGCACGTGGCGCCCGCGTCCCCCTCCACCCCGCCCACCGCGTGGCCTTGGCCACATCCCGTACCCGGGAGCCGTCCCCGACGCGACCGGCCCCGGAGCCGTTCCCTCCAGGCCGCGCAAGGAAAGGCGCTCCGACGCCCGCCCCGGGCGCGTCCGCAGGGCGTCTCAACGATGTCCGCTATTCGGACACCCCGCTTCCCTTCGCAGCTGCGCATGTTTTACTTGCAGACATGACCACGACGAGCAGCCGCACCCTTGCGACCGAGGCGAACACGACGCCCGGTGCTCGTTGTACGTGTCGAATGTGCGCCATCTGAGGGCCCCCGCCTGAGCCTCGCGCCCCGAAGCGAGACCCCGACGGCCGAGCCGATCCGCCCGCCAACCGGCGCCGGACCGTGCCTGCCCCGCGCACCACTGTTCCCCGGTCACCAGCCGGCCGGAACGGCCTCCCGTGCGCCTGACTGTCCGAATGACGAATGCCCGTGCCCGACGGACCCCGCGTCGCGCACTCGACAGTGACGGAAACCCCTGTGATCACCACTTCGGGCCTGACCAAGGTCTACGAGTCGCGCGGCCGGCAGGTCACGGCTCTGGACGGCGTCGACCTCCACGTCCGCGAGGGCGAGGTGTTCGGAGTCATCGGCCAGAGCGGCGCCGGCAAGTCCTCGCTCATCCGCTGCGTCAACCTCCTGGAGCGCCCCACCTCCGGCACCGTGACCGTCGACGGCGTCGACCTCACCGCGCTCGCCGGAAAGGGCCGCCGCGCCGGGAAGGACCTGCGCCGGGCGCGCAGCAGCATCGGCATGGTCTTCCAGCACTTCAACCTGCTGTCCTCCCGCACGGTCAAGGACAACATCGAGCTCCCCCTGGAGATCCTCGGCGTCTCCGGCACCGAGCGCTCCCGCCGCGCCCTGGAACTCCTCGACCTGGTCGGCCTCGCCGACAAGGCGAAGTCCTACCCGGGCCAGCTCTCCGGCGGCCAGAAGCAGCGCGTCGGCATCGCCCGCGCCCTCGCCGGCAACCCCAAGGTCCTGCTCTCCGACGAGGCCACCAGCGCCCTCGACCCGGAGACCACCCGCTCCATCCTCCAGCTCCTGCGCGACCTCAACCGGCAGCTCGGCCTCACCGTCCTGCTCATCACGCACGAGATGGACGTCGTCAAGACGATCTGCGACTCCGCCGCCCTGATGCAGCACGGCCGCGTCGTCGAGTCCGGCACCGTCGGCGAACTGCTCGCCACCCCCGGCTCCCAGCTGGCGGCCGAGCTGTTCCCGGTCAGCGGCGCCCCCACGGGCCCCGACCGCACCGTCGTCGACGTCACGTTCCACGGCGAGGCCGCGACCCAGCCGGTCATCTCCCAGCTCTCCCGCACGTACAACATCGACATCTCGATCCTCGGGGCGGCGATGGACACCGTCGGCGGGAAGCAGATCGGCCGGATGCGGATCGAACTGCCCGGACGGTACGAGGACAACGTCGTCCCGGTCGGCTTCCTGCGCGAGCAGGGCCTCCAGGTCGAACTCGTGGAGGACGAGGACACCGTGCAGGACATCGCGCACGTGCTGGTCAAGGAAGGTGCCAAGTGACCTGGTCGGAGATGCAGCCCCTGCTCGAACAGGGCACCGTCGACACCCTCTACATGGTCCTGTGGGCCACCGTCGTCACCATCGCCGGCGGCCTGCCGCTCGGCATCCTCCTCGTCCTCACGGACAAGGGCGGACTGCTGCAGAACCGGCCCGTGAACAAGGTCGTCGGTGCGATCGTGAACGTCGGCCGTTCGCTGCCGTTCATCATCCTGCTGATCGCCCTGATCCCGTTCACGACCTTCGTCGTCGGCACCTTCATCGGCCCGACCGCGATGATCGTGCCGCTCGCCATCGGCGCCATCCCCTTCTTCGCGCGCCTCGTCGAGACGGCGATCCGCGAGGTCGACCACGGACTCGTCGAAGCCGTCCAGGCCATGGGCGGCGGCATCCCCACCATCGTCCGCAAGGTGCTGCTCCCGCAGGCCCTGCCCTCGCTGATCTCGGCCGTCACCACCACCGTGATCGTGCTCATCGGGTACTCCGCGATGGCCGGCGCGGTCGGCGGCGAGGGCCTCGGCTCCAAGGCCGTCACCTACGGATACCAGCGCTTCGACACCACGTTCATGCTGGTCACCGTCGTCGTCCTGGTCCTGATCGTGACCGTCGTCCAGCTCATCGGCGACGGAGTCGTCCGACTCCTCGCCCGCCGGGGCCGCACCGCCTGACGACCCCGCCGGGGCCGCACCGCGACACGGCCCCCGGCCCCCAAGACTTCGATTCTCGAAGAACAGCCCGGACTTGTTGTCCAGGCAAAGAATCCGCTCCACCGGAAAGAGGCACTCTTCGTGCGTAAGAACATCAAGCTCACCGCCGGTATCGCCGCCACCGCCGCCCTGGCCCTCGGCCTCACCGCCTGCGGCACCTCCTCGGACCCGTCCTCCTCCAAGGACGCGGCCGGCGCCGCCGACAAGCCCCTCGTCGTCGCCGCGTCCCCGACGCCGCACGCCGACATCCTCAACTTCGTCAAGGACAACCTGGCCGCGAAGGCCGGCCTGAAGCTGGAGGTGAAGGAGTTCACGGACTACGTCCTGCCGAACACCGCCACCGAGACCGGCCAGGTCGACGCCAACTTCTTCCAGCACAAGCCGTACCTCGACGACTTCAACAAGAAGAACAACACCCACATCGTCCCCGTGGTGAACGTCCACCTGGAGCCGCTGGGCCTCTACTCCAAGAGCCTCAAGTCGGTGAAGGACATCAAGGCCGGCCAGACCATCGCCGTCCCGAACGACACCACCAACGAGGGCCGCGCGCTCCACCTCCTCGCCGAGAACGGCCTCATCACCCTCAAGGGCGGTGTCGGCACCGACGCCAAGCTCTCCGACATCACCGACAAGAAGGGCCTGGAGTTCAAGGAGCTGGAGGCCGCCACCGTGCCCCGCGCCCTGAACGACGTGGACGCCGCCGTCGTCAACGGCAACTACGCCATCGAGGCCAAGCTCTCCCCGGCGAAGGACGCCCTCGTCCTGGAGAAGGCGGAGGGCAACCCGTACGCCAACTTCCTCGCCGTCAAGGCGGGCAACGAGAAGGACGCCCGCGTGCAGAAGCTCGCCAAGCTCCTCAACTCGCCCGAGGTGAAGAAGTACATCGAGGACACCTACAAGGGCTCGGTCATCCCCGCCTTCGGCGCCGCCCAGTAAGGCCCGCCGAGCGGAACCCGCGTCCGAGGGGCCGTCAGACCGGTTCCCCCGTACAGTCCTTGTGGAGAAGGCCCCCCGCACCCCGTCCGGTGCGCGGGGCCTTCGCCACACCCCCACCCGACACCCGACCCGGCCATGCGCACCGGCAGTCGCATGCTGCATGCTGTGCGTTCACGGTCGATTCGGACGGTCCACGGCATGGAGCTGCGCATGACTACCACCTTTCCGGACATCTCCATCAACACGGACCGGCTGGTGCTGCGCGCGCTCGAGGAGGCGGACGCCCCCGCCCTCGCCGAGATGATGAACGACGAGATGGTCGCCGCCTGGACGGCCGTGCCCCAGCCCTACACCGAGCCCGCGGCACACCGCTGGATCACCGAGTACGCCCCCACCGAACGCGCCGCGGGACGAGGCCTCGACCTCGCCGTCACCGAGTTCCTGACCCAGCGTCTGGTCGGCATCGTCCAGCTGAGCAACACCGACTGGCGCGTCCGCTCCACCGAGATGTCGTACATCATCGCCCCCTGGGCCCGCGGCGAGGGCTACGCCTCCGAGGCCGCGCTCGCCACCGCCCAGTGGCTCTTCGGCGACCAGAAGTTCGAGCGCCTGGAACTGCGCACCGCCGCCGACAACACCGCCTCCCAGCAGGTCGCCCAGAAGATCGGCTGCATCAGCGAAGGCGTCCTGCGCAACGCCTGCATAGCCCGCACCCGCACCGAGGACGGCAGCTGGACCGAACTGCGCACCGACTTCATCGTCTGGGGCCTCCTCCCCGAGGACCTCGACGGCGTCGCCGACCAGATGGCCGAGGCCGGCTACTCCTCGTACACCGACTGGAGCTGAGCCCCCGGGAAGCGATCCCGGGGTACGCTCGGCACGCCCCCGACCTGCGACGACACAGGGAGACAGACGACGATGGCCGACCGCGTCACGGTGATCGGCTGGGACGGCTCGCCCCTCACCGCGGGGGCCAGGGCCGCGCTCTCCGCCGCCACCCTCGTGGCCGGCGCAGCCCACCACCTGGCGCTGCCCGAGGTGCCCCCCGCCGCCGAACGCATCCGCCTCGGCAGCGTCGACCTCGCCGCCCGCCGCATCGCGACACACCGCGGCACCGCCGTCGTCCTCGCCGACGGAGACCCCGGCTTCTTCGGCGTCGTCCGCACCCTGCGCGCCCCCGAACACGGCCTCGAGGTCGAGGTCGTCCCCGCCGTCTCCTCCGTCGCCGCCGCCTTCGCACGGGCCGGCATGCCCTGGGAGGACGCCCGGATCGTCGTCGCCCACCAGCGCACCCTGCGCCGCGCCGTCAACGTCTGCCGCGCCCACCCCAAGGTCGCCGTCCTCACCTCACCGGGCGCGGGCCCCGCCGAACTCGCCCTCCTCCTCGAAGGGGTCCACCGCACCTTCGTCGTCTGCGAGGAACTCGGCACCGACCGCGAACAGGTGTCCGTCCTCACCTCCGACAAGGCCGCCGACCACGCCTGGCGCGACCCGAACGTCGTCCTCGTCATCGGCGGCGCCGTCGGCGGCACCCCCACCGCCCCCTGGCTGATGGGCCAGGACCCGGCCGCGCGCACGGTCCGCGGCTGGGGGCTTCCCACCGAGGAGTACGACTCCGAGGGCGAAGGCCCGGGAACCGGACCGGCGCACACCGGCGCGGGCACGGACCCCGCCCTCCGAGCCGCCCAACTCGCCCGCCTCGGCCCCCGCACCGGCGACCTCGTCTGGGACATCGGCTGCGCGGGCGGCGCCTTCTCCGTCGAGGCCGCCCGCTTCGGCGCCGCCGTCATCGCCGTGGACGCCGACCCGGCCGCCTGCGCCCGCGCCGAACGGGCCGCCCGCCGCCACGGAGTCCCCCTCCAGACCGTCCGGGGCCGCGCCCCGCACGTCCTGGAGAGCCTGCCCGAACCCGACGTCGTACGGATCGCGGCCGGCGGCGTCCCCGTCGTCACCGCCTGCACCGACCGGCGCCCGGAGCGGATCGTCGCCCACGCCTCCACCCGCGACGAGGCCGAGGCGATCGGCGCCGCCCTCGGCGCCGGCGGATACGCCGTCGAGAGCCTCCTCCTGCAGACCGTCGGACTCGACCCGGAGGACTGGTCGGAACGCGAGCGTTCGGTCGTGTTCCTGCTGTCCGGACGCAGGATCGAACGCGCCCCGTGACCAGGCCGCCCCACCGGGGCAGGGTAGGCTGGCCGATTGTTGTACCGCACCGGGACGTTCGACGGTCTGTTCGTCAATGTCCCGAATTGGTGGCCGCTTTGTGCCGCTGATGTGGTACGCGACAAGGGGGGACCGCGCGACGTGGCGCAGTCCACAGCGCACCGTGGCAGATCTCCCTGCCACGATGGCCGAAGGCCGCGACAATGTGTGGATGTCAGCGCGTGCTTCGTGCCGCGCGGCGCGCGCGCTCGTTCTTGTCGACGGGCGCAGGTCTGAAGGAGAACAAGCGATGGGCGAGGGGTACGCATGACGGACACCGGCCAGGTCCCGGGCGAGGGGCTGCCGGAGAACGCAGGCATGGTCGAGCAGCCGGGCATCCCCGCTCCGGACGCGTACACCTTCCTGGACCCCTCCGGTCACACCGCCGATGACGACGACATCCTGCTGATGCCGGGAGCCCAGGGCGCCTGGAGCGAGCACCCGCCGGGCGTCGTGCCCGCGCCGCCGGTCGCCGTACCGGCCCCCGTCCTTCCGCCGCAGGGGGTGCCGCAGGCCGGCGTTCCGGCGCCGCAGGTCCCGATGGGCGACCCGCTCACCGACCCCCTGCCGGACCCGCTCACGGGCCCGCTCCCCGACGGCGTCGCGCTCGCCGACGTGCTGACGGCCCCGCAGGGCCAGACCCCGCCGCAGGGCGTGCCGCTCGGCACCCCGGCGCACGGCGTCCCCGTGGTCACCGACCACGGCTACGAGCCGGGCATCCTCGACACCGGCGCCCACGAGGCGGCGGGCCGCGACACCGGCTCCGTCGACCTCGGCGGCGTCCGCGTGCCCCCGCCCGCTCCGGCCCCGACCCCGCAGCCGGCCCGCCGCCCGCTGCACATGGGCCCGCCGGTGCCCGACGCCACCGGCGGCGTCGTGCTCTCCCTCGCCGACCGCGGCCCGGCCGCCGCGCCCGCGCCGGCCCCGCAGCCCGTGCCGGCCCCCGAGCCGGTCGTGGCCACGGCCCCCGCCCCGATGCCGGTGCGGAACCCGGGCCCGCCGACCACCGGCCCCGAGTACTTCGAGATCGCGCAGGACCAGCAGCTCGCCCCGCAGGGCGCCGAGCCGTGGGTCGCGCAGCCGCAGGAGCCGGCCGCGCCGCAGGCACCCGCAGAAACGGTCGTCCCGCAGACGGCCCAGTTCGTCCAGGTCGAGGGCTCCGTCCCGACGACCCCGCACCTGGCCCCGATCCCGGCGGCCGAGGTGCCCCCGCTCGCCGAGCAGGCGCCGATCGCGGAGCAGCCCGCCCCGGCCGAGGCGCCCGTGGCTCCTGCGGCTCCCGTGACTCCCGTGGCGGAGGTCCCGGCCGAGGTCGTGGAGACCGCCGCCCCGGAGACCCCGGAGGAGGCCCCCGAGCCCCAGGCCGTGGTCCCCGCGCCCCGCGAGGCCGAGCCCGCCGCCGAGGTGATCGTCCCGGCCCAGGAGCCCGAGCCGCAGCCGGCCGAGCCCGTCGCCGAGGCCCCGGCCGAGCCGGCGCAGCCCGTGGAGGAGCCGGTCCAGGCCCAGCAGCCCGTCGTCGAGGAGCTCGCCCAGGCCGCCGAGGTCCAGGAGGAGCCCGCTCCCGAGGCCCCGGTGGAGGCCGTCGCGGAGCCGGTGGCGGAAGCGCTCGCGGAGCCCGCCGTCGAGCAGCCCGCAGCGGTCGAGGCCGTGGTCGAGGAGATCCCCGTAGCGGCCGAGGCGGTACCGGTCGTCGAGGTCGCACCGACCGAGGCGCAGGCCGACACCGAGGCCCAGCCGGCAGTGGAAGCCCCGGCAGAGGAAGCCCCGACCGCCGAAGCCCCGGCGATCGAGGCACCGGCAACCGAGGCCCCGGCCACCGAAGCCGAAGCCACCGAAGCCACTGCCGAAGAGCAGCAGGAGCAGCAGCAGGAGCAGCAGCAGGAGCTGGAGCAGGAGGCGGAGCCGGAGCTGGAGCAGGTGGCGCGCCCCGACTCCCCGGCCCCCGGCTACGACGACGCCGAGCGCGAGGCCGTCCTCCGTGTGATGCGCGAGCGCCGAGACATCCGCAACGGCTTCCGCAGCGACCCGATCCCTCACGAGGTGCTCCTCCGCGTCCTCGAAGCGGCCCACACCGCACCCAGCGTCGGTCACTCGCAGCCCTGGGACTTCGTCGTCATCCGCTCGGCGGAGACCCGGCAGACGATGCACGAGCTGGCGCAGCGTCAGCGCGAGGCGTACGCGAAGTCGCTGCCGAAGGCCCGGGCGAAGCAGTTCAAGGAACTGAAGATCGAGGCCATCCTCGACACCCCGGTGAACATCGTCGTGACCGCCGACCCCACCCGGGGCGGCCGCCACACGCTCGGCCGTTACACGCAGCCGCAGATGGCCCCGTACTCCTCGGCGCTCGCCGTCGAGAACCTCTGGCTCGCGGCCCGCGCCGAGGGCCTCGGCGTCGGCTGGGTCAGCTTCTTCGACGAGCGCGAGATGGTCCGCGCGCTCGGCCTTCCCGAGCACCTGGAAGTGGTCGCGTACCTCTGCGTGGGTTACGTGGACGAGTTCCCGGAGGAGCCCGAGCTGATGCAGGCGGGCTGGTCGAAGCGCCGTCCGCTGGCCTGGGTCGTCCACGAGGAGACGTACGGCCGCCGTGCGCTGCCGGGCGAGGAACCGCACGACCTCCTCCAGGAGACGGTGGCGAACATCCGTCCGCTGGACGCCAAGGCGCTCGGCGAGGCGTGGGAGCGACAGAAGCGCATGACCAAGCCCGCCGGGGCGCTGGGCATGCTGGAGATCATCTCCGCACAGCTCTCGGGCCTGTCCCGCGTCTGCCCGCCCCCGATCCCGGAGCCGGCGGCGGTCGCGATCTTCGCGGGAGACCACGGTGTCCACGCCCAGGGCGTGACCCCGTGGCCGCAGGAGGTCACGGGCCAGATGGTGGCCAACTTCCTGGGCGGGGGAGCGGTCTGCAACGCCTTCGCGAACCAGGTCGGGGCGGAGGTCTGCGTCATCGACGTGGGCGTGAAGTCGGAACTCCCGGCGACACCCGGTCTCCTCCCCCGCAAGGTCCGCCCGGGCACGGACGACTTCACCACGGGCCTCGCGATGACCCGCGAAGAGGTGCTGGCCGCGATCGAGGTGGGCATCGAAACGGCCCGAGACCTCGTGGCGGCGGGCAACAAGGCCCTGCTCACGGGTGAGATGGGCATTGCCAACACGACCGCGTCGGCGGCACTGATCTCGGTCTACACGGGCGTGGACGCCGCCGAGGTCACGGGCCGGGGCACGGGCATCAACGACGAGACGCACGCCCGCAAGGTGGACGTGGTCCGGCGCGCGCTGGACCTGCACAAGCCGGACCCGGCGGACCCGATCGGCGTCCTGTCGGCGGTCGGCGGCCTGGAGCACGCGGCCCTCGTGGGCCTGATCCTGGGCGCGGCCTCGCTCCGTACCCCGGTCATCCTGGACGGCGTCTCCACGGGCGCGGCGGCCCTGGTCGCCCGCGCCATCGCCCCCGAGTCCCTCGCGGCGTGCATCGCGGGCCACCGCAGCGCCGAGCCGGGCCACGTGGCGGCCCTGAACAAGCTGGGCCTGCGCCCGCTGGTCGACCTGGACCTCCGCCTCGGCGAAGGCACGGGCGCGCTTCTGGCGCTTCCCCTGGTGCAGAGCGCGGCCCGGGCGATGCACGAGGTGGCCACGTTCGACTCGGCGGGAGTCACCGAGAAGTAGCACACCGGCGCGTCCCCCGACCCATCCACGGGAGTGGGGGACGCGCAGGAACCGGGTTCGGGACGTAAAGCGTGATGTGTGGCGCGTAAGGGCCTGAAGCTTTCAGGATCCCGCAGGCGCCGTAGATCATGCAGTCCCGAACCCGGTTCCGGAGCGTCCCCCATGCGCCCGCCCACCGGCCGGGGGACATCCGTCACACCCAGCAACCCGCACGTCACCGCTATCGTGACCGTGCAGAGCCGCTCCACCGCAGCAGCGGCACCCTCGCCCGCACCGCACGCTCTCCGAGGAGCCGCTCACCTATGGCAGAGAACACCGAGCACCCCGCCTACCCCGTGGGGCTGCGCCTCGCGGGACGCCGCGTCGTCGTCCTCGGCGGCGGCCAGGTGGCCCAGCGTCGACTGCCGGCGCTGATCGCCGCGGGCGCCGACGTCACGCTGATCTCCCCGTCCGCGACCCCGTCCGTGGACGTGATGGCGGAGACGGGCGAGATCACCTGGATCAAGCGCCGGTACGAGGAGGGCGACCTGGCGGACGCCTGGTACGCCCTGGTGGCAACGACGGACCCGACCGCCAACGCGGCAGCCTCGGCAGAGGCCGAGCGAACCAGGACCTGGTGCGTCCGAGCGGACGACGCGGAGGCGGCGACGGCCTGGACTCCGGCGACGGGCCGGGACGCGGGCGTCACGGTGGCCGTCCTCACGGGCCACGACCCCCGCCGCTCGGCGGCCGTACGCGACGCGATCGTCGAGGGACTCCGCGACGGCTCCCTCGCCGCCCCCGCGCACCGCGACCGCACGCCCTTCGTGGCCCTGGTCGGCGGCGGCCCCGGCGACCCGGACCTGATCACGGTCCGCGGCCGCCGGCTGCTCGCGGAGGCGGACGTGGTGATCGCGGACCGGCTGGGCCCCCGCGACCTCCTGGACGAACTGCCGCCGCACGTCGAGGTGATCGACGCGGCGAAGATCCCGTACGGCCGCTTCATGGCCCAGGAGGCCATCAACAACGCGCTCATCGAGCACGCGAAGCAGGGCAAGTCCGTCGTGCGCCTGAAGGGCGGCGACCCGTTCGTCTTCGGCCGGGGCATGGAGGAGGCCCAGGCGCTGGCGGCCGAGGGCATCGCGTGCACGGTGGTCCCGGGCATCTCCAGCTCGATCTCGGTCCCGGGCGCGGTCGGCATCCCGGTGACGCACCGCGGGGTGGCGCACGAGTTCACGGTGGTCAGCGGCCACGTGGCCCCCGACGACCCGCGCTCGCTGGTCGACTGGGCGTCGCTGGCGAAGCTCACGGGCACGCTGGTCATCCTCATGGGCGTCGACAAGATCGGCAAGATCGCCGAGGCGCTGATCGCCCACGGCAAGTCCCCCGACACCCCCCTCGCCCTCGTCCAGGAGGGCACCACGGCGACCCAGCGCCGCGTGGACGCCACCCTCGCCACGGTCGCCGACGTCGTCCAGGCGGAGGAGGTGCGTCCCCCGGCTGTCATCGTCATCGGCCCGGTGGTCGCGGAGGGGCCGGACAAGCTCACGAAGTAACCCGGGGTAACGGAACCCCGTCGCACACATTGGCACCACACCCCGGACAAGGCAGTATCACCTCGTGGCCGAACTCATCACGATCGACGACCCCGACGACCCGCGCCTGCGCGACTACACCGGCCTGACCGACGTCGAGCTGCGCCGCAGGCGCGAGCCGGCCGAGGGCCTGTTCATCGCGGAGGGCGAGAAGGTCATCCGCCGGGCCAGGCAGGCCGGGTACGAGATGCGGTCGATGCTGCTCTCCGCCAAGTGGGTGGACGTCATGCGCGACGTCATCGACGAGGTCCCGGCGCCGGTGTACGCGATCCAGCCGGAGCTCGCCGAGCGCGTGACCGGCTATCACGTGCACCGGGGCGCGCTGGCCTCGATGCAGCGCAAGCCGCTCCCGGAGGCCGGTGAACTCCTCGCCGGCGCCCGCCGCGTGGTGATCATGGAGTCGGTCAACGACCACACCAACATCGGAGCCATCTTCCGCAGCGCCGCCGCGCTCGGCATGGACGCGGTCCTGCTGTCCCCGGACTGCGCGGACCCGCTGTACCGGCGCTCGGTGAAGGTCTCGATGGGGGCGGTGTTCTCCGTCCCGTACGCCCGTCTGGAGAGCTGGCCCCGGGGCCTGGAGACGGTACGGGAGGCGGGCTTCAAGCTCCTCGCCCTCACCCCGGCGGAGAAGGCGACCTCGATCGACGAGGCCGCCCCGCACCGCCTGGACCGGGTGGCGCTGATGCTCGGAGCGGAGGGCGACGGCCTGTCCACGCAGGCCCTGCGCGCCGCCGACGAGTGGGTCCGCATCCCCATGGCCCACGGCGTCGACTCGCTGAACGTGGGCGCGGCGGCGGCCGTCGCGTTCTACGCGGTGGCGACGGGCCGCCCGGAGGCCTGAGCCTCAGCTCTGAAGGGCCTGGGCGGCGGCGATCCCGAGGGCCACGATGAGCGTCACGACCACGAAGACGAAGAGCCGCTGCCGCAGCAGCCGGGGATTGGCGGGCCGGCGCCCCGTAGAGGTGGAACGGGCGCCGGGCCGGGTCCCGGGACGGGACTGAGGCCCACGCGAACCACCGGTCCGGGGCCCGGCCGAGGGCCGCGACGCGGCCCCGGTCCCACGCTGCCCCCGCTCCGTACCCCGCTCGCCGCCCCGCTCCGCGCCACGACCGGGCACGTCCCGCTCGGTGTACCGCTCGGTGGGCCGGACGGTGCTCCGCTCCTCGGCGCGCTCGCGCTGCACCGGCGGCCGGGAGACCGGCAGCCCCTGGGCCTCGCGCGCCGCGATCTCCTTGAGCCGCATCGACAGCTGGAGCGTGCTGGGCCGGTCCTCGGGGTCCTTCGCGAGGCAGGCCCGGATCAGCGGCGCGAGGGCGTCCGGCACCCCGTGGAGCTGGGGCTCCTCGTGCACGACCCGGTAGAGCATGACCTCGGAACTGCCGTGCCCGAAGGGGGAGTCGGCCATCGACGCGTACGCGAGGGTGGCGCCGAGCGAGAAGACGTCGGTGGCGGGGGTGACGGCCGCGCCGCGCACCTGCTCGGGCGCGAGGAAGCCGGGCGAGCCGACGGCCGTGCCGACATGGGTCAGGGTGCTGGCCCCGGTGGCCCAGGCGATGCCGAAGTCGATGATGCGGGGGCCCTTGGGGGACAGCAGGATGTTCGAGGGCTTGAGGTCACGGTGGACGACCCCGGCCTCGTGGACGGCGACGAGGCCCTCCGAGAGCGCCGCCCCGATGGAGGCCACGTCGGCGGCGCGCAGCCCGCCCTCCTCGGCGACCCGGTCGTGCAGCGAGGGGCCGGGCACGTACTGGGTGGCGAACCAGGGGCGGTCGGCCTCCAGATCGGCGGCGACGAGACGTGCGGTGCAGCCGCCGCGGATGCGCCGGGCCGCCGACACCTCGCGGGCGAACCGCGAGCGGAACTCCTGGTCCTCGGCGAGGTCGGGCCGGATCACCTTCAGCGCCACCCGCTGGCCGCGCCGGTCGGACCCCAGGTACACGACGCCCATTCCGCCGGCCCCCAGCCTGCGGTGGAGCCGGAACGACCCGACGATCCGCGGATCCTCGCGCCGGAGCCGCATCATCGCCATGTCCGTCCCCTCGTCCGTTCGACGTGGCACAGCTTACGTAGTGGCGCCCGTAGGCGCTCATAGGCCGCGCCCTCGCACCGGGATCGATTGTCAGTGCTGAGGGGGACACCGGGGGACCGGCGGTCACGGCATCGGTCGCCAACCTCCCCTCGGGGAAACCCACTTGACGTGCGGACGTGAGCACAGCGGGACACCCCGGAGGGCGCCTCCCGGCCCCTCGGCGGCCGGCCGGCGCACCGGGCCGCACCCCCGGCACCCGGGGAAGTGACCGATGTCACTCTTGCGCACCGGCCCCTCCGGGAAGACCCCGGGTTCCGGACCCCCGTCTCCACCCAGGGGAGTACGCCGCACGGGCGGGCGTCATCCTCCGGGAGGCCCGGAAGTCGGTACGCGGGCATGACGTCCCGGACCTTCCGGCTCCCTACTGTTGAGGTCAAGCGGCGGGTGCCAGCACTCGTCCCCCGAGGTCACGCACCCGCCGCTCGCAGACACGACAGGAGAGGAACCATGGCTTACACGGCACCGCGGACGACCGCCCGGCCCTCCGGCCGCCGTCACCCCCTGGTGGCCACCGCCATGGTCCTCCCTCTCGCGGCCCTGCTCGTGGTCGTCTTCGGCGGCTGGGAGGCAGTGGTCACACAGGCGTCGTCCGTGGGCGTGATGCTGGGGCGCTGAGAGGCGCCCCGGACCCGGGAGAGCGGCCCGGGTCGGGACATCCGGCCATCAGCCCCGTGGGGACGGGGGTGCGGCGGACGGCAGCGTGGGGCCGGTCAGCTGGGGAGCTGACCGGCCCTCGCGCGTTCCCGGAAGGCGATCCGGCCGACGCGGCCGAGCACACCCCGTACGCTCCACGGGTGGCCCCAGCACCCCCGACACCCCCGATGCGTTCCACCTCACCCCTCCACCGCCTCGCCGCCCTGGCCCGTACCGCCGCGCATCCGACGGGCGAGCCCTGCGGCTGCGACGGCGGTGTCGTCGGCGTGCTGGCCGACCGGGACGACGGGACGGTCGTACGGCACGGGGATCTCGTCGCCAAGGCGCACGCGCCCGGGACCGACCCCGAGGCCCATCGCGTACGGCTCGCGCTGGCCGGACACCAGGACGTCGCCGGCGTCTTCGTGCCGCCCCTGCGACTGCCCGCGCCGCGGCCCGGCACCGAGGTGCCGGACGGCCGCCCGGTCACGGTCTGGCCGTACGGGCCGCCCGTCGACCCGGAGGACCCCGACGCAGCACCGTGGGAGGAGGCGGCACGGCTCCTCGCCCTGCTGCACCGCACCCCGCCCCCGCCCGGCTGCGCCGACCGGCTCCCGGACATGAGGGCCCCCGTGAAGGTGGCCCTCGCCGTGGAGCGGATGCGCCGCACGGCCCCGGACCACCCGGCGGCCGCCACCGTCCTGGACGCCTGGCGGACGGTCGCGGACGCCCCCGCGACGGCGCGCCGGCTGCTGTGCCACGGCGACTTCCACCTGGGCCAGCTGGTCCGCGCCCCCCGCCACGGCGCCGTGGCGGGGCCCTGGCGGCTCATCGACATCGACGACCTCGGCCTCGGCGACCCCGCCTGGGACCTGTCCCGGCCCGCCGCCTGGTTCGCCGCCGGCATCCTGCCGCCGGAGATCTGGACGCGGTTCCTCGGCGCGTACCAGGAGGCGGGAGGCCCGGCCGTGGACGGCGATCCATGGGCCCGACTCGACGTCCCGGCACGGGCGCTGACGGTCCAGACCGCCGCGCTGGCCCTCGCGAAGTCCACGGCCGAGAGCCGGCCGCTCGACGAGGTCGAGGAGGTGATGATCGACACCTGTGCCCGCATCGCCGGACATCGAACCGGGTAGGCACTTTCGGCGTCCACGTAAGGTGAAGCCACCATTCGAACGGCAATGTCAGGGAGTTGAGCCGAGCATGCAGTGTCCCAAGTGCCATGCGGCCATGCACACGTACAACCGCAACGGTGTCCAGATCGAGCAGTGCAGCGGTTGCCGGGGCATATTCCTGGACTACGGCGAGCTGGAGGCCCTGACCCGCCTGGAGTCCCAGTGGGTCCAGCAGGCCCCGCCCGCCCCGCCGGCCTACCCGGCGCAGCCCGCCCCCGCCGCGCCCGCCTGGGGCGCCCCGCACCACGGCGGCCACCACGGTGGTCACCACGGCGGCCACTACCGCAAGGGCGGCTTCGGGCGGATGCTCTTCTCCTCCTGACCGGGGAACGAAGAAGCCCCCGGCCGCGAGCTGCGGCCGGGGGCTCCTTCGTATGGTGCGCGATACTGGGATTGAACCAGTGACCTCTTCCGTGTCAGGGAAGCGCTCTCCCGCTGAGCTAATCGCGCGGGTACACCCGAGGGGTGCCTGTACTGCGTGCGCGATACTGGGATTGAACCAGTGACCTCTTCCGTGTCAGGGAAGCGCTCTCCCGCTGAGCTAATCGCGCGGGCGCACCCGAGGGGTGCGTGAAATGTGGTGCGCGATACTGGGATTGAACCAGTGACCTCTTCCGTGTCAGGGAAGCGCTCTCCCGCTGAGCTAATCGCGCGGGGGATCCGGGGATCCAGGATCCGAAGATCCAGTGGACGATACTGGGATTGAACCAGTGACCTCTTCCGTGTCAGGGAAGCGCTCTCCCGCTGAGCTAATCGTCCTTGGAGGTGGAGACGGGATTTGAACCCGTGTAGACGGCTTTGCAGGCCGTTGCCTCGCCTCTCGGCCACTCCACCAGGAGTGAATACGGGGGTTCGGGAAGATCCCCCACATCGAGCGGACGACGAGATTCGAACTCGCGACCCTCACCTTGGCAAGGTGATGCTCTACCAACTGAGCCACGTCCGCTTGTCGTTTCCGTTCCGCTTGCGCGTCCCGGCGACGTGTTGAACTCTAGCGGATTCCTGGGCCAGTACAAAAACGCGTTTCCGCAGCGTGCTGACCTGCGGGCCCTTCGCCGCGCCCGGCCGAGCCTCCCGAAGGGTTGGAACGCTGTTCACCCACCGTGCCCCCGGGACGACAGCAGGCCCCGCCCCCTCCCACCCCGCATCCCGCACGACCCCGTGCTCCCTCCCACCCGACCTAGACTCGATGCGTGCACGACCTTGCTCCTCTGGCCCGCTTCGGCGGCCTCGTCGCGACCGACCTCCGGGACGTCACCCACGATCCCGAGGCACTCGACTCCGCAGGCTTCTGGGCCGTCTGCGCGGACTTCGAAGGGCGCCTCACCTGCGCGCGCTTCGGGGACGTCCGGCCCGCCCCGGTCCCCGCGCCCGTCCCGGGCGCCTGGCGCGGACCCGCCGCCGGTGACTGGACGTCCTCGCTCGACCGCACCGCGTACACCGCGGGCGTACGGCGCGTGCGCGAGCACATCGCGCGCGGCGAGGTCTACCAGGCGAACCTCTGCCGGGTGCTGACCGCGCCGCTGCCGGACCCGGCCGGTGCCGACGTCGACGCCCTCACCGCGCTGCTCGCCCGGGGCAACCCCGCCCCGTACGCCGGAACGATTCGCCTGCCCGCCCACGGCGTGGAGATCGCCACCGCGTCCCCCGAGCTGTACCTGCGCAGGGAAGGGGCCCTGATCTCCTCCGGCCCCATCAAGGGCACCGGCCGCACCGCCGCCGACCTCCTGCCCAAGGACCACGCGGAGAACGTGATGATCGTCGACCTGGTCCGCAACGACCTGGGCCGCGTCAGCGAGACCGGCAGCGTCGCCGTCCCCGAACTCTGCGCGATCGAGGAGCACCCCGGCCTCGTCCACCTGGTGTCCACGGTCACCGGACTCCTCCGCGAGGACGCCGGCTGGCCCGAGCTGCTCGCCGCCACCTTCCCGCCCGGCTCCGTCACCGGCGCGCCCAAGTCCAGCGCGCTGCGGATCATCGAGGCCCTCGAGACCGCGCCCCGGGGGCCGTACTGCGGAGGCATCGGCTGGGTGGACGCCGACGCGGGCACCGGTGAGCTGGCCGTGGGCATCCGCACCTTCTGGATCGACCGCCCCGAGGGCGTGCTCCGCTTCGGCACGGGTGCCGGGATCACCTGGGGCTCCGACCCGGAGCGCGAGTGGGAGGAGACCGAACTGAAGGCGGCCCGGCTCGTCGCGATAGCGTCAGGCGCCTATGAGTCAGGCGCCCCGGGCGCGGACGTCTCCGAGGCGAGCGGAAAGGCCACTTCTCGATGAAACTCTGGGTCAACGGCGGGCTGCACGACGCGGAGACCGCCCGGGTCTCCGTACTGGACCACGGACTGACCGTCGGCGACGGCATCTTCGAGACGGTCAAGGCGGAGCATGGCGAAACGTTTGCTCTCACCCTCCACCTGGAGCGCCTCACCCGCTCCGCCCGGGGCCTCGGCCTGCCCGACCCCGACCTCGACGAGGTTCGCCGCGCCTGCGCGGCCGTCATCGAGGCGAACCCGATGGAGCTCGGCCGGCTCCGCATCACGTACACCGGCGGTCTCTCCCCGCTCGGCTCGGAGCGCGGCGACGCGGGTACGAGCCTGGTCGTCGCCCTCGGCGAGACCGGCCGCCGCCCCGACTCCACCGCCGTGATCACCGTCCCCTGGACGCGCAACGAGCGCGGCGCCCTCACCGGTCTCAAGACCACCTCGTACGCCGAGAACGTCGTCGCCCTGGCCAGGGCGCGCGAGGAGGGGGCCTCCGAGGCGCTCTTCGCCAACACCGTGGGGCAGCTCTGCGAGGGCACCGGCTCCAACGTCTTCGTCGTGGTCGGCGGCCGGATCCTCACCCCGCCCGTCTCCTCCGGCTGCCTCGCGGGCATCACCCGGGCCCTGGCCGTGGAGTGGACCGGCGCGGAGGAGGCCGACCTGCCGTTCGAGGTCCTCGAGAGCGCCGACGAGATCTTCCTGACCTCGACCCTGCGCGACGTCCAGGCCGTGCACCGGGTCGACGGGCGTGAGCCCGCGGACGCGCCCGGCCCCGTCACCGCCAAGGCGATGCGGATCTTCGACGAGCGGGCGGCCGCGGACCGGGATCCGCGGCTCGCGTAGATCCGGACTCGCGTAAATCCGGATGACGGGCGGGGGCCGGATGGGTAGAACACCCATGATGACCACCACCCTGCGGCCGACCGAGCCGCTTCAGCAGTCCGCCGACGGCGGCCGTTCCCGCACCTTCGACATCTGCGTGAACAGCCGCCGGGTCGGCTCCGTCCACCTCGCCACCGATCAGGCCTTCGGCGAGGCCTCCGGCCTGATCGACCGCCTCCTGGTCGACGAGCCCGACCGGGGCCGGGGCCGGGGCACGGTGGCGGCGCTCGCCTCGGAGGAGGTGCTGCGCGGCTGGGGCTGCGGCGAGGTGCAGATCTCGGTGCCGGCGGAGGCGGAGGCCGCGCTGCGGATGGCCCGCTCGCTCGGGTACACCGAGCGCAGCCGGAACATGCTCAAGGAGCTTCCGGCCGAGCCGCCGCGCCTCCCGGAGGGCTTCGAGCACCGGCCGGCGACCCAGGAGGAGTTCGACGCGTGGTCGGCGAAGTCCCGGGCCGCCTTCGCGCAGAGCTGGATCGACCGGGGCGTCCCGGAGGAGCAGGCGCTCGCCAAGGCCGAGGACAGCAACCGCCGCTTCCTCCCGCAGGGCCTCGCGACCCCCGGCGTCACCATCAGCGTGGGCGTGCGCGACGGGCAGGTCGTCGGCTATCTGTGGGTGGGGCGTCTCGAGCGCGAGCCCGGGAAGGCGACGGGCTTCGTCTTCGAGGTCGAGGTCGTCGAGGGGGAGCGCGGCAAGGGCTACGGCCGGGCGCTGATGCTGCTCGCCGAGCAGAACGCGCTGGAGGCCGGGGAGCGCCTCATCGAACTGCACGTGTTCGCGGGCAACACCCCGGCGATCCGGCTCTACGAGTCGCTCGGCTACCGCACGGTGCTCGTCAACAGCGCCAAGCCGCTGCTCTGACCGGGCCCGACTAGGCGCCCAGGAGGCGGTCGGCGATCGTCTCGATCCGCTCCCGCAGGCCCTCCTGGCTCTGGCCGCCGTCGAGGCGCTCGCCGCCGATGACGTAGGTCGGGGTGCCGGTGACCTTGATCGCCTTGCCCTCGGCCTCGTCGGCGTCCACCGTCAGCAGGTGCCGGCCGTCGATCAGGGCGGTGTCGAACTCCTCGGCGTCCAGGCCGAGTCCGGCGGCCACCTCCAGGAGGACCGGCTCGCCGCGCTCGCCGAGCTCGGCGGTCCTGGCGAGCAGCGCCTCCGTGTACGGCCAGCCCTTGCCCTGCTCGAAGGCCTCCTCGGCGGCCTGGGCGGCGGCGTACGCGTGCTTGTGCTTGGCCAGCGGGAAGTGGCGCAGCTGTACGTCGAGCCGGTCGCCGTACTTGTCACGCAGCGCGCGGACGTCGTCGAGGGCCTGGAAGCAGTCGGGGCACTGGAGGTCGAACCACGCCTCCAGGACGACGGGGGAGGCGGGTGCGGTGGTGGACTCGTTCATGGCAGCAGTCTCCCTCACTGGTCCCTGGGGAGGAGATCCCGGCCGGGGGGACCCGGAGATCTCCCTGAGACGGGGCTCGGGACATGGCCCCGGGCGGGCCCGGCGGTGCAGGATGGAAGGGACGTATCGCCCGGCACCTGGAGGATCGCATGCTCGCCGAGACCATCTGTTCCGCGGTGTCCGCGGCGGGCCTGGGCATCGCCGCGATTACGGCGTACCGGAAGAAGTTCCTGTCCGCCGCCCGCATCGCGGCCTACTCCCTGGTGCCGCTCGGCCTGGTGATGACGGGCGCGGTCGAGTGGCTCGTCGACACGGCCTTCAGTCCGGTGGCCTGGGCCGGCTTCGGCGTGCTCGGCGTCGCCTGGCTGCTCTTCATGTCCACCCGGGCCGTGGAGCGGCGCCGGGCCGGGCGTGAGGTGGCCGCCGGGGGAGCCGGGCAGAGAGCCGTGGCCCCGGCCGCGTCGGCGCCCTCGCGGGCCGTGACGTCGAAGCCGAAGGCCGCCCAGCCCGCCGGTGAGGACTTCAGCGACATCGAGGCGATTCTGAAGAAGCACGGAATCTGATCACTTCTGGCGGTTCCGGTGTCCGTCCTCGTTCCGTGATCCACGGGAAGGGGTGAACGGCCCCCGCGGTGGGGCGTGTTGCGGGATTCGCCGGGTGCGGGGTGCGCCATCATCCCCCCGAGATGCTGGATACCTCGCGGGAGCCCGTACCCGCCGCCACCGACGCCCCTGCCGAAGAGCCGCGCGGCTGCCTGTTCGCGCTCTCCCAGCCACCGCTGATGATCTTCCTCGGGGTGATCGGCTGTCTGCTCCTCATGGCCGCGGTGCACGACCTCTTCGTGCTCTGACGCCCGGGGCGGGCCCGTCAGCCCGCGGCCTCCTTGCGGCGCGCCCGGTACGCGGCCACGTGCAGACGGTTGCCGCAGGTGCGGCTGTCGCAGTACCGGCGCGAGCGGTTGCGCGAGAGGTCCACGAAGGCCCGGCCGCAGTCCGGGGCCTCGCAGCGCCGCAGCCGCTCCTGCTCGCCCGCCACGACGATGAAGGCGAGGGCCATGCCGCAGTCGGCCGCGAGGTGGTCCGCGACCGAGGCGCCCGGCGCGAAGTAGTGCACGTGCCAGTCGTAGCCGTCGTGGTCGGTGAGCTGCGGGGTGGTGCCCGCGCCCGCCACCAGCTGGTTGATCAGGGGGGCCGCGATCCGGGCCTCGGGGGCGGAGAAGACCGCCGCGAACTTCTCGCGCACCTCGCGCACGGCGCGCAGGTCGTCGGGGCCGAGGTCGCCCACGCCGCTGACCTCGTGCGCGCGCAGGAAGTCGTGGAGCTCCGGGAGGTCCGCGAGCTCGTCGGCGCGCTCGCCCTGGGGCGCGGTGTTCATCAGATCGACGACGGTGTCGAGGGCGATCCGGGTGTCGTGGGGGATCAGCACGATTCGCTCCCTTGCCGGCCGCGTGCGGGTGCCCGCGGAATGGCGGGTACTTTAGCGCGCCCCGGAAAACGACACCGGCGCCCTCCACCGCGCCGGCTGCGCGGTGGGAGCGCCGGATCTCGTGCCTATGTGACTGTCCGCGCGGCGCCGTCTCCCCGAGTCGGACGGCGCCGTGCGGCTCTCGGCCTGGCTCAGCTGTCGGCCAGGATGTGGGAGAGCTCCGTATCGAGGTCGAAGTGCCGGTGCTCGGTGCCCGGTGGCACGGCGGCGTCGGTCCTCTTCAGGAACGACTCCAGGGCCCTCGCCGGGGCCTCGAGCAGGGCTTCCCCCTCGGGGGAGCTCAACGCGATGCAGACGACTCCCTGACCGTGGCTACGGGACGGCCAGACACGGACGTCGCCCGTGCCGGTGGGCCGGTGCAGCCCCTCGGCGAGAAGGTCGCGGGCGAACACCCATTCGACCGTCTCCTCGGCTCCGGTGTGGAAGGTGGCGTGCACGGCATACGGATCGGCCGTGTCATACCGCAGGCCCGCGGGTACAGGCAGTGAGGACTCGCTCGACACAACGAGGCGCAGGTGCAGCTCGCAGCTGACCGTGGTGTTCATAAGCGCCAGGGCCTTTCGCTCAGTGTGCGCTCGGGGATTCGCACGTCGGCGAAATCGACATGCCACCTCCGGTGCCGTTGTAAACCCCTCTGTCGGTTTTGTGATCGTTCAGGTAGCTCGAACGGGTGCGTGTGACCTGCGGTAATACCGCCATTCCGGTGGGGGCTCCCGGTCCGGTAGGTTGGGGGCATGAATGCGGAGAGTGACGAGCGCACCGGGGAATCCGCGGACGGCCAGGAAGCCGGACTGGGATCCCGCGCACCGGAGTTCATCAAGTCCCGGCGAGGCCTGCACCTGAGCTGGCAGGTCGGTGTCTTCATCGTGGGACTCGCCGTGGTCGGCGCCGGAGTGGTGATGCTTCCGCTCCCGGGGCCCGGCTGGCTGGTCATCTTCGGAGGCATGGCGATCTGGGCGACCGAGTTCGTCTGGGCGCAGCTCGTGCTCCGCTGGACCAAGCGCAAGGTCACGGAGGCCGCCCAGCGCGCCCTCGACCCCAAGGTCCGCCGCCGGAACATCATCCTCACCACCATCGGTCTGGTGATCGTCGCCGCGCTGCTCGCCGTCTACTTCTGGAAGTTCGGCTTCGTCATGCCCTGGAAGATCGACGAGTGACCTTCCGGTGGTTCGGAAGCACCGCTGACATGCGGTAATGTTTGCGGTGCGCCGGGGCGATTAGCTCAGCGGGAGAGCACTTCGTTCACACCGAAGGGGTCACTGGTTCGATCCCAGTATCGCCCACCACCCGGCCCGAAGGCCCGGAGACGGAACACCGTCTCCGGGCCTTCGGCGTCTCACCGCATCCGCGCGAGCCGCTCCCGCAGCCTCCGGGCGTCCCGCAGCCGCTGCTCGTACGTGGCACCCACCGTGAGCAGCACCAGACCCGCGAGGGCCGGCGGCAGCCAGCGCGGCAGCGCGCCCACCACCTGCACCACGTACGGCGCCAGCTCGTGCAGCCCGTCCAGGGCGAGCACCGCACCGCCGAGCACCAGGAGCGCCTGGAGCCGGAAGCGGGCGCCGAGCAGCGTCACCGCGAGCGCCGCGACCCCCAGGGCCAGCGGGCGTACCCACTCCGGGTCCGTCCAGGCCGCCGCCAGGCTCGGCAGCAGCGTCACCGCGAGCCCGGGGCCGTACGCCGTCCAGGACGAGGCCCCCGGGTCCCGGCGCCGCCGCAGGAAGCCGACGGTCAGCGCGGGCACGGTCACCGGGAGCGTGTACGCCTCCGGGGTCGTCACGTCCCAGACCGCGAGCCGCACCCACGTGGCGAGCAGGAACAGCACCGCCGCCGTCCACGAGGCGAACCGCCGCCGCTCGGGCCGGACGGCCGTCGCCGCCGCGATCACGCCGCCGAGGGCCAGCGCGAGCGCGAGGTACGCGGGGCGGGACGCCGCGATCCCCAGGGCGAGCAGCCCCACGGCCCCGCCCGTGACCTCGACCGCCAGGGCCACCGGGCGCGGCGCCCTGGACCCGATGGCGGCGGTCGCCGCCGGGACGAGCAGCAGCGCGAGCGCCGTCCACCGGTCCTCGAACCCGGCCGCGGCCGCCACCGCGAACACGAGCCCCGTCGCCGCGAGCACCGCACCGGTGGCCGAGACCACCCGGCGCGCGTCCGTGCCGAGCACCGCGACGCCTGCGAGGAGCGCGAGGAGCACACCGAGCGCGGCGAAGGTGGCCGCCCGTACGTCCAGCGCGAGGGCGACCGCACTCACGGCGGACGCGAGCCCACCGACGTACGCCGTCCACCCGAGAACGGTCCCGGGCTCCGCCGCCCGCACCCGGGGCGAGGGCGCCCACGCGGGCCAGGGGGTGGCGGGCCCGAAGCCCTGGGGCGCGGCGGGTCCCTCCAGGCCGGCTTCCCGGGCGCCGTCGGCCTTCGCCGTGGCCCGGGCGCCGGGGTGACCGGCCGAAGCGTCGACGGCGCGAAGGCCGCGCGTCAGCGGGCCCGGGCGGACCGCGACCCACAGGGCGGCCGCCGCCGTCAGCAGCTGAAGGGCGAGCGTCGCCGCGTACGGGAGGTCGAGGGAGACGGGGAGCGCGGTGAGCAGCGCCCAGGCGAGGGCGAGCGCCCCGCACCGGGCCCAGAGGCGGGGGACGACCGCGAGTGCGGCGACGGCCGCCACCAGGACCAGGGTCGCCGTCGCCGGGTAGGAGCCCAGCGCGTTCGCGGCGTGCTCGCCGGACCAGACCTCCGTCGTCCGGGCCACCGGCCCGAGAAGCCCCACCACGGCGGGCGGCAGCGCCCACGCGACCCCGAGCCCGGCGACCCCGGCCCCGGCGCCGGCAAGCCCGAGCCGGATCCCGCGTGGCAGCCACCCACGGCCACGGTCCGACGCGACGGCGCCGGACCCCGTGCCGGCCGCGCCGGACCGGGTGTCGGCCGTGGCCGCAGGCCCGGATCCCGTCCCCGGCTCCCCGCCCGCCGATACCGGCGCCGCCGCGCCGCCCAGGCGCCACACCGACGTCAGGGCCAGTGCGCACAGGACGTAGCCCGGGACCGACCAGTCCGTGGGCAGAGCCGCGCGGAGGAGACCGCCGGTCGCCGTCAGGAGGGCCAGGCCCGATATCGCCGAGGCCGCCGTCGCCACGGCGGGCGCGCGCCAGGACGCGTACAGGGTGATCGCCGCGCCCGTGAGGAGGAGGGCGGCGCCGCTCCACGGGGAGACGAGGGAGAGCCAGCCGCCCGTCAGGAGGGACCAGCCGCCCAGGACCGTCGCCGCCGCGCCCGCCGTGATCCGGACCGCCGCCGGACGGGTCCACAGCACGACCGCCGCGTCCGCCGCCGCCGTCACGAGCGCCGCCCACGCGAGGGCCGTCGGACCGCCGCCGGCCGCGAGGACACCCAGCGGCAGCGGCAGCTGCGCCGCGACCACGGCCACCGGCCGCGGGATCCGCAGCCGGGACAGCACCGAGCCGTACGCCGTCCACGCGCCCGCGAGGACCGCCGACGCCACGGCCGTGTACCCCAGGCCGTCCGTCTCCGGCAGCGCCACCCGGTGCAGCGCGTACGCGTCGAGAACCGTCAGGACCAGCCCGAGCGCCGCCACCGACTCGGCCGTCGACAGCAGGCCCTTGCGCAGCAGCGCCACCGGCGCCGCGAGCGCCGCACCGGTCACCACGGCCAGCACCGCCGCACGGCCGCCGATCCCCATCGAGCCCCAGCTCACCAGGGTGAAGGCGACCGCCGCGATCGTCAGCAGCGTCCCGCCGAGCGTGAGCAGCACGTTCTGCGCGCTCCGCGGCGTCGAGTCCGCGAGCGGCGTGCGCGGGTGCAGCGGGGCCGCCGCCACCGGCGGGTACAGCACCTGGATCAGCCAGGCGCGGCGGGCCAGCAACTGGGAGCGGCGCGCGTCGAGTTGCGCCAGCTCGCGGTCGACGAGCACCAGCTCGTCCGCGGGCGGCAGGGAGTTGTCCATACCCGGAGTGTGGCTCCGGCCACAGTCGGCGGGAATGCGTCCCGGTACTCAGATT
This sequence comes from Streptomyces nymphaeiformis, assembly GCF_014203895.1. Taxonomy (GTDB): domain Bacteria; phylum Actinomycetota; class Actinomycetes; order Streptomycetales; family Streptomycetaceae; genus Streptomyces; species Streptomyces nymphaeiformis. The sequence goes on from NZ_JACHJY010000010.1 coordinate 307,721, forward strand.
CCCGCGATTCCCACCTGAGTACGTCCACACTGGGGGCATGGACTGGTGCCGGTACCGCTTCCGCCGTGTCTGGTGGCTCGCCGCCCCGCCCGACGCCGTCTACGCGGTCCTCGAACGCGCCGAGGAGTACCCGCGCTGGTGGCCCCAGGTCCGTGAGGTCGCCCCCCTCGACGAGACCACCGGGACCGCCCGCTTCCGCTCCTTCCTCCCGTACGACCTCGTCGTCACCGCCCGGGCCCTGCGCCACGACCCGGCCGCCCGCGTCCTGGAGATCGGCCTCGGCGGGGACCTGGAGGGATGGGTCCGCTGGACCCTCACCGGCGAAGGGGCCGGCACCCGCGTCCTGTACGAGCAGGAGGTCGAGGTCCGCGCCCGGCTCCTGCGGGCCCTGGCCGTCCCCGGACGGCCCGTCTTCCGCGCCAATCACGCCCTGATGATGCGGGGCGGGCGGCGGGGACTGGCGGCTCACCTGCGCGCGGTTTGAATCAGCGGCACGAAGGGCTGTATGGTTCAACCCGTTCCCGGGCGATTAGCTCAGCGGGAGAGCACTTCGTTCACACCGAAGGGGTCACTGGTTCGATCCCAGTATCGCCCACCGGGAGAGGCCGGTCCGTCGAAAGACGGACCGGCCTCAGCCGTTTCCGGGGCCGATCACGCCGCCGTCCCCAGCTCCGGCCGCAGCGGCCACGCCGGGTCCACCGTCTCCGGCGTCCCCTGCCGGGTGAACCAGGCCTGGAGCCCCCGCGCCTGCGCCGCGTGCCACACCGCCTGGAGCGTGTGGAGCTCGCCCGGTGTCAGCCGCTCGAGCCGGGACGAGAAGCGCCGCGCCACCGCCCGTACGACGTCCATCGCCGCCGTCGCGTCCGCCGCGGCGTCGTGCGCGCCCGCCAGCTCGACCTCGTAGTGCGCGCACAGGTCCGTCAGCGTCCTGCGGCCCTTCCGGTAGCGGTCCAGGTGCTTGTCCAGGACCCGCGGGTCGAGCACCGTCAGGGGGCTGGCCGCCGTGTAGTTCCCCAGCGACGAAGCCCGGTGCCGGCGCAGCTCGCGGTCCAGGATCGTCAGGTCGAACGGCGCGTTCATCACCACCAGCGGCCGCCCCGCCGCCGACTGCTCGGCCAGCGCCCGCGCCAGCTCCTCCATCACCGGCGCCGGCCAGCGGCCGTTCCGCTGGAGGTGATCGTCCGTCAGGCCGTGGACGGCCGTCGCCCCCTCCGGCACCGGTATGCCGGGGTTGACCAGCCAGCGCGTCACCCGCGGACGCGCCCCCACCGTGTCCTGGACGACGAGGGCGGCCGAGACGATCCGGTCCTCCTCGACGTCAACTCCTGTGGTCTCCGTATCGAAAGCGGCCAGGGGCCCTTCGTACCAGTGCATCGACATCCCCGAACTCCCTGCACACGTGCGGCAGATGGCCAACCCCCTGCCCCGAAACGGTGATACCCGGACTGTTTGCGTCGTACGCGGACCGGTCACAACACAAGGGACGGGGAAGGAAGACGACATGGCGCTCGCCCAGCCCGAGTCGGGAGGGCTGCCGCCCCAGCGGGTGGCACCGACGCGCGGCTCACTCGCCACCACCGCCTGCATGGAGACCCTTCAGGTGGGATACCTGCACGCCGTCGCCGCCGCGGCCGGCTGCTCGCTGTCCCAGCCCTTTCCGGACAACGGCATCGACTGGCACGTGAGCCACAGCGCTCCCGGGCACACCGTCGACGACGAAGTGACCATCAAGGTGCAGCTCAAGTGCACCTATCAGATACCGCCGCGCCCGCCGGGCAGCACGTTCTCGTTCACCCTCGACAACGACCACCTGGTGAAACTCGCCCGGACACCGGTGTCCGTGCACAAGATCCTGGTCGTGATGCTCGTCCCGAGGTCGCCCGAGGACTGGCTGAGAGCGAGCCACGACCGGCTCGACCTGCGGCACTGCTGCTACTGGACCAACCTGGCCGGACACCCGGTCACGGGACGGCGCCGGACCACCGTGCGCATCCCGACGACGCGGATCTTCGACGACCGGGCGCTCTGCGAGATCATGACCCGGGTCGGCGTGGGAGGGAGACCTTGATGCACCGACCGATCGACGAACGCGGGTTCGGGGACGAGGGGGACGGGGCCGGGCGCGGCCCCGTCCCCCCGCCCTACCGGCCCCATCCGGCGCCCGGCGAGACCCCGGGACCCTGGACCGGCATCCCCGCCCCGCCCATCGGGCCCTGGGCCGACACCCAGGGCGCACCCGACCCGGGCAGGGTCGACCCGCGGGTCCTCGGCGCGCTCCTCGCCCGGCACGGCTGGCGGCGGCGCGGCGGTGCCGTCGGCCGCTACAGCCGCTGGACCCCGCCCGGCAGCGGCACCGGCACGAGCCTCCTCGTCCCGGAGAGCCGCGCCTTCCCCGACTGCGAGGACCTGCTCGGCGAGGCGCTCACCGCCCTCGCCCGCAGCGCCACGCCCTCCGCCCGCGAGGTCCTCACCGGCCTCTCCGTGCCCAGCGACGAGATCCGCTGGTGGCGGGACGTGCCCCCGGGCCCGGCCGGCACCGTCCCCTGGACCGTGCAGGAGCAGCTCAGATCCGCCGCCCGCCAGCTCCTCCTCGCCGGCGCCCTCGCCGTGCGCGGCCGGGCCGGCTACCACGGGGCCCGGCACCGCAGGGCCGCCCAGGCCTCCCTGGAGACCGTCGTCGTCGGCGCGGCGCCCGGCGGCCGCGGCCTGACCGCCTTCCTGCCCGTCGAACCGGGCCGCCCGATCGCCGTCCGGCTCTACCACGCGCTGTACGCGGCCCGCGAGGCCGTCGACTACCAGCGGGCCACCGGCGGCATGGAGGCCTTCGACGCCGCCGTCGAGGCGGGCGTCAGCCGCGAGCTCACGGAGGCGCTCGTCGCCCTCGTCCGGGGCACCGAGGGCGCCCGCGTCGCCCTGGAGTGGGCGCCGGCCGCCGGCGCGCCCGAGGGGTGCGCGGCCCGGCCCGAACCGGTCGAGTTCTCGCCCGGGGACCTGCCCGCGCTGCGGGAGGCGAGCGCCCGCTACCTGACCGACGAGCCCTCCGTGCCGGTCCGGCTCACCGGCGCCGTCGTCCGCATGCGCCGCTCCGGGCCGCGCGGCGAGGGGATCGTCCGGCTCCGGGTGCTCGGCGGCGCGGAGGTCCCGCACGTCCGGGTCGCCCTCGACGAGGAGGCGTACCGCACGGCCGGCCACGCCCACCTCGTCGGCCTCCCGATCAGGGTCGTGGGCCGGCTGGAGAGCCGCGGCGGCTTCCGTCGCCTGACCGACGCCTCCGGGGTCGTCCCCGTCCAGGTCGACGAGACGGAACGGGACCGGCTGCTCAAGTCCCTCCACGAGAACCTCGACTTCTTCGAGGAGGCGTGCGGGCCGGACGAAGAGGAGTGAGGGCGCGCCGCCCGCGTGCCGGGGAAACCCTTTCGCGGGCGGCGCCGACCGCTCGGTAAGATCGGTGACGACGCGGCACCTCGTCTCTGCCGCGCGTCGCCGGCGCCGGCACCTCGTGTCTGCCTGCGCCCTTATGTATGGAGTACCCGTGTCTGATGTCCGTGTGACCGTCCAGTCCGCCTCGGAGGCAGAGGAGAGGGCGGTGAGCGCGGGCACCACCGCCGGCGCCCTGTTCGCCGACGACCGCACCGTCATCGCCGCCCGCGTGGGCGGCGAGCTGAAGGACCTGTCGTACGAGCTCCGCGACGGCGATGTCGTCGAGGGCGTCGAGATCTCCTCCCCGGACGGTCTCGACATCCTCCGCCACTCGACCGCGCACGTCATGGCCCAGGCCGTGCAGGAGCTCTTCCCCGAGGCCAAGCTGGGCATCGGCCCGCCGGTCCGGGACGGCTTCTACTACGACTTCGACGTCGAGAAGCCCTTCACTCCCGAGGACCTCAAGGTCATCGAGAAGAAGATGCAGGAGATCCAGAAGCGCGGCCAGCGCTTCGCCCGCCGCGTGGTGACCGACGAGGCCGCCCGCGAGGAGCTGGCGGACGAGCCGTACAAGCTGGAGCTCATCGGCATCAAGGGTTCCGCGTCGACCGACGACGGCGCGAACGTCGAGGTGGGCGGCGGCGAGCTGACCATCTACGACAACCTCGACGCCAAGACCGGCGAGCTGTGCTGGAAGGACCTCTGCCGTGGTCCGCACCTGCCCACCACCCGGAACATCCCGGCGTTCAAGCTGATGCGCAACGCGGCCGCCTACTGGCGCGGCAGCGAGAAGAACCCGATGCTCCAGCGCATCTACGGCACCGCCTGGCCGTCGAAGGACGAGCTGAAGGCGCACCTCGACTTCCTCGCCGAGGCCGAGAAGCGCGACCACCGCAAGCTGGGCAACGAGCTCGACCTCTTCTCCGTCCCGGACGAGATCGGCTCCGGCCTCGCGGTCTTCCACCCCAAGGGCGGCATCATCCGCCGGGTCATGGAGGACTACTCGCGCAAGCGCCACGAGGAGGAGGGCTACGAGTTCGTCTACTCGCCGCACGCCACCAAGGGCAAGCTGTTCGAGAAGTCCGGCCACCTGGACTGGTACGCCGAGGGCATGTACCCCCCCATGCAGCTCGACGAGGGCGTGGACTACTACCTCAAGCCCATGAACTGCCCGATGCACAACCTGATCTTCGACGCGCGCGGGCGCTCCTACCGTGAGCTGCCGCTGCGCCTGTTCGAGTTCGGCACCGTGTACCGGTACGAGAAGTCGGGCGTCGTCCACGGCCTGACCCGCGCCCGTGGCTTCACCCAGGACGACGCGCACATCTACTGCACCCGCGAGCAGATGGCGGAGGAGCTCGACAAGACCCTCACCTTCGTCCTGAACCTGCTCCGCGACTACGGTCTGAACGACTTCTACCTGGAGCTGTCGACCAAGGACCCGGAGAAGTTCGTCGGCTCCGACGAGGTGTGGGAGGAGGCCACCGCGGTCCTCCAGCAGGTCGCCGAGAAGCAGGGCCTCCCGCTGACCCCCGACCCGGGCGGCGCCGCGTTCTACGGCCCGAAGATCTCGGTGCAGGCGCGGGACGCCATCGGCCGCACCTGGCAGATGTCGACCGTCCAGCTCGACTTCAACCTGCCGGAGCGCTTCGACCTGGAGTACACCGCGCCGGACGGCACCAAGCAGCGCCCGGTCATGATCCACCGCGCGCTGTTCGGCTCGATCGAGCGGTTCTTCGCCGTGCTCCTGGAGCACTACGCGGGCGCGATGCCGCCGTGGCTGGCCCCGGTCCAGGCGACCGGCATCCCGATCGGTGACGCGCACGTCGACTACCTGCACGAGTTCGCCGCGAAGGCGAAGAAGCAGGGCCTGCGGGTGGAGGTCGACTCCTCCTCGGACCGGATGCAGAAGAAGATCCGGAACGCGCAGAAGCAGAAGGTCCCGTTCATGATCATCGCGGGTGACGAGGACATGGCCGCCGGCGCCGTCTCCTTCCGCTACCGCGACGGTTCGCAGGAGAACGGCATCCCCGTCGACGAGGCGATCGCCAAGCTCGCCAAGGTCGTCGAGGACCGCGTCCAGGTCTGATGGCCTGAGCCTTCAGGAGGCCCCCGGGGAATCCCCCGGGGGCCTCTTCCCGTCCTCCTTCTCGTCGTCCCGGGTGAACGCCTGGATCAGCCAGGACGAGAAGGAACCCGTCACCGCGCCGAGCAGGGCCAGGCCGACCCCCATCATGCCCACCGCCGTGAGGCGTCCCATCGGCGTCACCGGGGTCACGTCCCCGTACCCCACCGTCGCCAGCGTCGCGCACGCCCACCACACCGAGTCCCCGAAGGTGCGGATCGTCGCGCCCGGGGCGGTGTACTCGAAGTGGTAGACGGTCAGTGCTCCCGCGAAGCCGAGCAGGCTCGCCGTCAACCCCGCGTACGCCATGACCCGGGCGTAGAGCGTGAGCCGGGGCTGGTCGCGGCGGCGCTGCACCCGGTCGTAGACGCTCACGATCCGCAACGGGCGCAGCAGCGGCAGGATCACCACCACCGTGTCGAGGAAGTGGTGGCGCACGAAGCGGAGCAGACCGAGACCGCTCAGCCTGACGCGTACGGCATAGTCCACGATGAAGACCGCCCAGGCCGCGTACGTCAGCGCGAGGCACAGGTCGCGCAGGGAGCCCGCCAGGTCGTGGCCGAGGATCCGCACCGCGTAGGCGGCGAGATAGACCAGGGCCATCACCGTCAGCGGGGTCTCCATCCAGCTGTCCCAGCGCTCCTGCGCGGGCTGGACGGGGGGCCTGTCTCTCATCGGATCAGCATGGCCCGTGCATGGATCTTCCGCCCCGGCGACACGTTCCGAACGGGCGACGCAATATGCTGCTGAGCATGACGACTGAGCCGGAGCAGCAGATCGGAGTGGGGACGCAGGACGCGTTCCAGCGCCTGTGGACGCCTCACCGGATGGCGTACATCCAGGGCGAGAACAAGCCGACCGGGCCGGGGTCCGAGGACGGCTGTCCGTTCTGCGTGATTCCGTCGAAGTCGGACGAGGACGGTCTGGTGATCGCCCGCGGCCAGGGTGTGTACGCGGTGCTCAACCTCTACCCGTACAACGGCGGTCACCTGATGGTCGTCCCGTACCGGCACGTCGCCGACTACACCGACCTCGACGAGGCGGAGACGGTCGAGCTCGCCGCCTTCACCAAGCGGGCGATGGTCGCGCTGCGGGCGGCGTCCGGGGCGCACGGCTTCAACATCGGCATGAACCAGGGCGCCGTCGCGGGCGCCGGCATCGCCGCGCACCTGCACCAGCACGTGGTGCCCCGCTGGGGCGGGGACACCAACTTCATGCCGGTCGTCGGGCACACCAAGGTGCTGCCGCAGCTGCTCGCCGACACCCGGAAGATGCTGGCCGACGCCTGGCCGGCCACGCTCTGACCGGCTGACGCGTCCGTGGGAGACCCGGGTCAGGCGTCGTAGACGTCGGCCTTCTTGGGGCCCGGGTCCTGGACGCCGCCGCTGAGGACGAGCGAGCGGTTGGTGAAGCGCTCCGTGTCCACGTTGTGCTCGTCGAGCACCTTTATGGTCGCGGCGTGGACGGCGCGGAGCACCGGCGTCGCCATGCGGATGGCGTCGTCGGCCATGAAGCGGTTCTTCCAGGGCGGCCCGGCCCAGACGTGCCGCAGACCGAACGGCTCGGGCAGCGTCATCTTGCCGCCGAGGAAGTCCAGGACCGGCGGGTACCAGGTGAGCGGGGCGCGCACCGCGAGCCGGACGATGTCGTTGGTTCCGAGGAGGGGCTGCTGGATCTCCTTGGTCTCCCAGAAGCGGACGGTCTTGGAGACCTCCTTGGTCTTCGCCTTCGGCTTCGTGGTGAAGAGGCCGTGGACGGGACCGAGCGCGTGACCGGTGACCTCGATCCGCAGGGTGTCGTGGAGCGAGGTGACGGTGACCATCATCGTGAGGACCAGGTTGCCGTCGTAGAGGGTGAACTGGACGCCGAGGTAGTAGCGGTTGCCCGAGTCGAACTGCTGCTCGTTGCAGATGCGCTGTATCTCGTGCGGCTTGACCTGGTAGTGGACGATGTTGTCGCTCTCGGGGCGGCTGACCTCGTCCGCGCCCTCGCCGACCGAGGAGACGATCCAGTGCTTGACGGTCGGCTTGGGGAAGCCGGTCTTGAGCGCGCCGCGATCGAGCAGCGTCAGCTCGTCGTGGATCTTGCGGGCGATGTCCCAGGCGCGGAACGCGTGCATCTCCCGGCCGGGCACCGGGACGAGGTTCTCGGCGAGCGACCAGCTGCCCCAGCGGGGGCCCAGGCCGAGGACGCCCTTGCCCCCGGCGTAGAAGACGATGTTGGACTGCTGCTCCGCCGAGAGCTTCTCCAGATTGAGCCGGAGCGCCTCCGCCGACTTCTCGCCCGGGTCCTGGGGGACGGACTTGGGGACGTGGGGGCCGACGCCGCCGCCGCCGAGCAGGCCCGACCAGCGCTCGCGCAGGTCGATGGCGGCGCTCAGGCAGATCCGGCCCGCGAGGTACCAGCCGACGACCGGGGCGACGACCATCGCGCGCAGGTAGTTCGGCAGGATCCCGTCGAAGGGCAGCTTGATCAGGACGAGCACCGCGAAGATCCCGGCGACCCACAGGAGGCCGGTGCCGATGGCGCTGTGGCGCTTGTTGTCGGCGCCGGCGATGAGACGGCGGAGCTGGATGACGCCGAGCCAGAGCAGCAGGCCGGGCAGGAAGAGGACGCCGCAGAAGAAGGTGACCAGGGTCAGCTTGATGTCGCGCTGCCGGCGCAGGTGGGTGGCGGCCAGGCAGTGCTCGACGACCGGCTGCGGCTCGGCCCCGAAGGACTGGATCAGGGCCTTGCGGGCGCCGCCGAGCATCCGGACCTGGACCGCGCGGGAGAAGGCCTCGCCGAGGTCGGGGCTGAACAGCCCCCACTTCCCCTCCTTGACCGTGGTCTTGTAGAGGTCGTTGTCGGCTTCCTGGATCGTCTTCAGGGGACTGTCCCGGTACGCGGCGGACGCGAGCGCGTTCGTCGCGCCCGTACCGCCTCCCGAGCCCTGGAGGGGGATCTGAGCCCCCGGTCCGAAACCGTCGATCGCCACTGCCGCCCCCATCGCGCGCGAGTACCTGTGCGGGCTGTTCCCAACTGCCGTGCCCCGCACACCTTCTGAGCTGGGCACCACAGCGTAACCGGGTACGGCCGGATGCGTCACGGCCTGTGGATGTCGTCGGCCGAATGACGTCCGCCCGGCAGCCGCCGGGCGGACGTGGCCCCTTGTCACTCCGTCAACTAGGAGCCCTTTTCGGCCTGTTCGCGGAGCTTCTCCGCCAGGTGCGGCGGCATCGGCTCGTGCCGGGCGTACGTGCGGTCGAACCGGCCCGTGCCGTGCGAGATCGCCCGCAGGTCGATCGCGTACCGCCCGATCTCGATCTCCGGAACCTCGGCCCTGACCACGGTCCGGCCGGGACCGGCCTGGTCGGTGCCGACGACCCGGCCGCGCCGCCCCGACAGGTCGCTCATGACCGGGCCGACGTACTCGTCGGGGACGAGGACCTCGACCTGGGCGACCGGTTCGAGGAGGTGGACGGGCACGTCGGCGGCCGCCTCGCGCAGCGCGAGCGCCCCGGCGGTCTGGAAGGCGGCGTCGGAGGAGTCCACCGAGTGGGCCTTGCCGTCCCGCAGCGTGACCCGGATGTCGACCAGCGGATGGCCGGTGGAGAGCCCGCGCGCCGCCTGCGCCCGTACGCCCTTCTCGACGGACGGGACGAACTGCCGCGGGACGGCCCCGCCGACCACCTTGTCGACGAACTCGATGCCGCTGCCCGGCGGCAGCGGCTCCACGTCGATCTCGCAGATGGCGTACTGTCCGTGGCCGCCGGACTGCTTGACGTGCCGGCCCCGGCCCGAGGAGGCGTCCCCGAAGGTCTCGCGCAGCGCCACCTTGTACGGCACGGCGTCGACCTGCACGCCGTACCGGCCGCGCAGCCGGTCCAGGGCGACCTCCTGATGGGCCTCGCCCAGGCACCACAGCACCACCTGCCGGGTGTCCGGGTTCTGTTCGAGCCGCAGCGTCGGGTCCTCGGCGACGAGCCGGGCGAGTCCCTGCGAGAGCCGGTCCTCGTCGGCCTTGCCGTGGGCCTGGACGGCCAGCGGCAGCAGCGGCTCCGGCATCGTCCACGGCTCCATCAGGAGCGGATCGTCCTTGGCGGAGACGGTGTCGCCGGTCTCCGCGTGGCCGAGCCGGGCGACACAGGCGAGGTCCCCGGCGATGCACTCCGCGAGCGGGCGCTGCTGCCTGCCGAACGGGGAGGTGAGCCCGCCGACCCGCTCGTCCGCCTCGTGCAGCTCATGGCCGTCGCGGGACCCGTCCAGGCCGTGGCCGGAGACGTGCACGGTCTCGTCGGGGCGCAGGGTGCCGGAGAAGACCCGGACCAGGGAGATCCGGCCCACGTAGGGGTCGGCGGCCGTCTTGACGACCTCGGCGACCAGCGGCCCTTCCGGATCGCAGGCGAGCGGGGGCCGGGAGCGGCCGTCGGGAGTGGTCACGGTGGGCGCCTCGTGCTCCAGGGGGGAGGGGAAGCCGCCGGTGATCAGTTCCAGGAGTTCGAGGGTGCCGAGCCCCTGTGTCCCGCCGTCGGCGGCGGGGGCGGCCGCGAGCACCGGATGGAAGGTGCCCCGGGCGACGGCCTTCTCCAGGTCGTCGACGAGGGTCTTCACGTCGACCTCCTCGCCGCCGAGATACCGGTCCATCAGGGTCTCGTCCTCGCTCTCGGCGATGATCCCCTCGATGAGCCGGGCGCGGGCCTCCGCGATGAGCGCCCGCTGCCCCTCGTCCGGCTCGTTCTCCCGGCGCACCCCGGACGAGTAGTCGAAGATCCGCTCCGAGAGCAGGCCGACCAGGCCGGTCGCGGGCGCGTGCCCGTCGGCGCCCTCGGAGCCGCGCACCGGCAGGTAGAGGGGGAGGACGGCGTCGGGGTCGTCCCGGCCGAAGAGCCCGGCGCAGACGGCGGTGAGCTCGGTGAAGTCGGTGCGGGCCGTGTCGAGGTGGGTGACGACGATGGCGCGGGGCATGCCGACGGCGGCGCACTCCTCCCAGATCATGCGGGTGGAGCCCGCGACGGCGTCGGCCTCCTGGGCGGCCGAGACGACGAAGAGGGCCGCGTCCGCCGCGCGCAGACCGGCCCGCAGCTCCCCGACGAAGTCGGCGTACCCGGGGGTGTCGAGGAGATTGATCTTGAATCCGTCCCAGCCGACCGGGACGAGGGAGAGCTGTACGGAACGCTGCTGGCGGTGCTCGATCTCGTCGTAGTCGGAGACGGTGCCGCCGTCCTCGACCCGCCCGGCCCGGTTCACCGCTCCCGCGGTCTGCGCCAGGGCCTCGACGAGGGTCGTCTTGCCCGATCCGCTGTGGCCGACCAGCACCACGTTCCGCACGGCCGAGGGCCGGTCGGCCGTAGGAGCCCTGCCGGCGGCTCCGGTGGGGGTCTTCGCCTTGTCACCCATGATGTGTTCCTCCCGACTGCTCGCACGGTGCGGCGGGACGCGGGCGCGGGGGAGTGGTGTGTCGCGGTACGGCTCCTGCGGTGCCCGCGGTGGTCCTTCGAGCTTTGCACCGACGCCAGGAAGCGTCCATACGTCGTACACGCGGCACCCCCCACAGAGACCGTCGGAGGGACGCCGGAGGGACGCCGACGCGACGGGGCGGGTGCCCGCCGGTGCGCCGGGACGCGCGTGGATACGATGGGCGAGCCGGTGGTCGTAGGGGCCGCGCGGCCCACCGAACCTCGGGAAGGCCATGCTGAACAAGTACGCGCGTGCCTTTTTCACGCGTGTCCTCACACCGTTCGCCGCGTTTCTGCTCCGCCGGGGCGTCAGCCCCGACGCGGTCACGCTCATCGGCACGGCGGGGGTGATGGCCGGTGCGCTGGTCTTCTTCCCCCGCGGAGAATTCTTCTGGGGCACGATCGTCATCACCCTGTTCGTCTTCTCCGACCTCGTCGACGGCAACATGGCCCGGCAGGCGGGGATCTCCAGCCGCTGGGGAGCCTTCCTCGACTCGACGCTCGACCGGGTCGCCGACGGCGCGATCTTCGGCGGCTTCGCGCTCTGGTACGCCGGCACGGGCGACGACAACATCCTGTGCGCCGTGGCGATCTTCTGCCTGGCCAGCGGCCAGGTCGTCTCGTACACCAAGGCCCGGGGCGAATCGATCGGCCTGCCCGTCGCCGTGAACGGCCTCGTCGAGCGCGCCGAGCGCCTGGTGATCTCCCTGGTCGCCGCGGGCCTCGCGGGGCTCCACAAGTTCGGCGTGCCCGGCGTCGAGGTGCTCCTGCCGATCGCCCTGTGGATCGTGGCCGTCGGCAGCGCCGTCACCCTGGGCCAGCGGGTCGTGACCGTGCGCCGGGAGTCGGCCGAGGCGGACGCCGCCACGGCCGGGGGCGGCGGGGCGGCCTCGTGAGCACCTTCAAGGAACGGCTGAGCGACGGTCTGTACGGCGCCGGCTGGGCGACCGTGAAGAAGCTGCCGGAGTCGGTGGCGACGGGCCTCGGCCGGCGGATCGCGGACATCGCCTGGAAGCGGCGCGGCAAGAGCGTCCTGCGGCTCGAGTCCAACCTCGCGCGCGTGGTGCCGGACGCCACGCCCGAGCGGCTCGCCGAGCTGTCGCAGGCCGGCATGCGCTCGTACATGCGGTACTGGATGGAGTCCTTCCGGCTGCCGACCTGGACCAAGGAGCGGGTCGAGCGGTCCATCGACATCAAGGACCGCCACTATCTGGAGGACGGCCTCGCCTCCGGGCGCGGCGTCATCCTCGCGCTGCCGCACCTGGCCAACTGGGACCTCGCGGGCGTGTGGGTGACCCGCTCGGTCGGCGTGCCCTTCACGACGGTCGCGGAACGGCTCAAGCCCGAGTCGCTGTACGACCGGTTCGTCGCCTACCGCGAGTCCCTCGGCATGGAGGTCCTGCCCCACACCGGCGGCTCCGCCTTCGGCACCCTCGCCCGGCGGCTGCGGGCCGGCGGCCTCGTCTGCCTGGTCGCCGACCGCGACCTGTCGGCCTCCGGCACCGAGGTCACCTTCTTCGGGGACACCGCGCGGATGCCGGCCGGACCGGCGATCCTCGCCCAGCAGACCGGCGCGCTGCTGCTGCCGGTGACCCTCTGGTACGACGACTCGGCGGTCATGAAGGGCCAGATCCACCCGCCCGTCGACGTGCCCGAGTCAGGTACGCGGGCCGAGAAGACGTCCGTCATGACACAGGCGCTCGCCGACGCGTTCGCCGCGGGCATCGCGGACCACCCGGAGGACTGGCACATGCTGCAACGACTGTGGCTCTCGGACCTGGAAGAGCGGGAGGAGCCGACCGCGTGAAGATCGGGATCGTCTGCCCGTACTCCTGGGACGTGCCGGGCGGCGTCCAGTTCCACATCCGCGACCTCGCCGAGCACCTCATCCGGCTCGGCCACGAGGTCTCCGTCCTCGCCCCCGCCGACGACGAGACCCCGCTGCCGCCGTACGTCGTCTCCGCGGGGCGCGCCGTGCCCGTGTCGTACAACGGCTCGGTGGCCCGGCTCAGCTTCGGCTTCCTCTCCGCCGCGCGGGTCCGCCGCTGGCTGCACGACGGCACCTTCGACGTCGTCCACATCCACGAGCCGGCCTCGCCCTCCCTGGGGCTGCTCACCTGCTGGGCGGCGCAGGGGCCGATCGTGGCCACCTTCCACACCTCGAACCCCCGCTCGCGGGCCATGATCGCCGCGTACCCGATCCTCCAGCCCGCCCTGGAGAAGATCAGCGCCCGCATCGCGGTGAGCGAGTACGCGCGCCGGACGCTGGTGGAGCACCTCGGCGGCGACGCCGTCGTCATCCCGAACGGCGTCGACGTCGACTTCTTCGCCCGCGCCGAACCGAAGAAGGAGTGGCAGGGCGAGACACTCGGCTTCATCGGCCGCATCGACGAGCCGCGCAAGGGCCTGCCCGTCCTCATGCGGGCCCTCCCGAAGATCCTCACCGAGCGGCCCGGCGCCCGGCTCCTCGTCGCCGGGCGCGGCGACGAGGAGGAGGCCGTGGCCTCGCTGCCGGCCGCGATGCGCTCCCGGGTGGAGTTCCTCGGCATGGTCAGCGACGAGGACAAGGCGCGGCTGCTGCGCAGCGTCGACGTGTACGTGGCGCCCAACACCGGCGGCGAGAGCTTCGGCATCATCCTCGTCGAGGCGCTGTCGGCCGGCGCGCCGGTCCTCGCCTCCGACCTGGACGCCTTCGCGCAGGTCCTCGACCAGGGCGCCGCGGGCGAACTCTTCGCCAACGAGGACGCGGACGCGCTCGCGGACGCGGCGATCGCACTCCTCGGCGACGCGACGCGCCGCTCCGAACTGAGCACCAGGGGCTCGGCGCACGTACGCCGCTTCGACTGGTCGACGGTCGGCGCGGACATCCTGGCGGTGTACGAGACGGTGACGGACGGGGCGGCGTCGGTCGACACGGACGAACGCCCGCTGGGGCTGCGGGCGCGGCTGGGCTTGTAGGGCCGGGGCGGTGCCCCCGTCCACCCCCGTGTGGGCAATCGTCCCGCAGGGCGAGGGGGGACCCCCTTCGCCCCGGCGGAACGCATGCCCACAACGGGGCGGGGCAAGGTGTTCGGATGGAAACGATCACGCGGCTCGACCTCGGGCACATCACCCGCCCCGCACACGAATGGAACGGCCCCCACGCCCGCGTGGAGCCCGTTCTCGGGTATCTCGTGCGGCACGCGGGCGTGAGGGTGCTGTTCGACACCGGCCTGGGGACGGGGTCCCCGGAGACCGACGCCCATTACCGGCCCGTCCGGCACCCCCTGGACGTCGGCCCCGACGACGTCGACCTCGTCGTCAACTGCCACCTGCACTTCGACCACATCGGCGGCAACCAGCGCTTCCCCGACACCCCCGTCCTCGTCCAGAGCAAGGAGTTCGCCGTCGCCCGCGCCGGCGGGTACACGATCGACTCGCTCCTGCCCGGCGTCCGCTACGAGGAGCTCGACGGCGAGCACGAGATCGCTCCGGGCCTGCTGATCGTGCCGACGCCCGGCCACACCGAGGGTCACCAGTCGCTCGTCGTCGACCACGGCGACCGGATCACGGTCCTCGCCGGTCAGGCGTACGACTTCGCCCACGAGTTCGGCAGCCCGTACCTCCCCTGGCTCGACCGGCTCGGCGAGCTCGCCGCAGGCCGTCCCGCACGTGTCCTGTTCGCCCATGACCACGACCTTTGGGAAGGTGTGCTGCCGCCGCCCCGGTAGCCTGTGCGCCCGTGACCGAAACCCTGATCTGGACCGTCGTCGCGCTGATCCTCATCGGCGTCTATCTGAGCTGGACCGCCGGACGGCTCGACCGCCTGCACATGCGCATCGACGCCGCCCGCGCCGCCCTGGACGCACAGCTGCTGCGCCGGGCCTCGGTCACCCAGGAGCTCGCCACCTCCGGCGTCCTCGACCCGGCCGCCTCGATCGTGCTGTACGAGGCCGCGCACGCCGCCCGGCAGGCGGAGGAGGACCATCGGGAGGTCGCCGAGAGCGAGCTGAGCCAGGCGCTGCGGGCCGTCTTCGGAGAGCCCGAGCAGGTGGAGCTCGTACGGCAGGCGCCCGGCGGCGAGGAGGCCGCGGGGGAGCTGGCCGCGGCCGTCCGCCGGGTGCCGATGGCCCGCCGCTTCCACAACGACGCCGTCCGGGCCGCCCGCGCCCTGCGCCGCCACCGCAAGGTCCGCTGGTTCCGGCTCGCGGGCCACGCGCCGTTCCCGCTGGCCTTCGAAATGGACGACGAGCCGCCGGTGGCCCTTGCCGATCGTCCGGCCTGACCCTCGTAGCCTGGGAAAACGATCCACCGGGTCCACATTGGCCCTTGATGTGGACCGAGGGTGGACTGTTTCCTCTTCTTGTCGTCAACCCCTGTTGTCACGAGTGAGGTATCCGTGTCCACCACGCCTTCCACCACCTTCCAGTCCCCCGAGACCGGCACCGCGCGCGTGAAGCGCGGCATGGCCGAGCAGCTCAAGGGCGGCGTGATCATGGACGTGGTCAACGCCGAGCAGGCGAAGATCGCCGAGGACGCCGGCGCCGTGGCCGTCATGGCCCTGGAGCGGGTCCCCGCGGACATCCGCAAGGACGGCGGCGTGGCCCGCATGTCCGACCCGAACATGATCGAGGAGATCATCGGCGCGGTCTCCATCCCGGTCATGGCCAAGTCCCGCATCGGCCACTTCGTCGAGGCCCAGGTCCTCCAGTCCCTCGGCGTCGACTACATCGACGAGTCCGAGGTCCTGACCCCGGCCGACGAGATCAACCACTCCGACAAGTGGGCCTTCACGACCCCCTTCGTCTGTGGCGCCACCAACCTGGGCGAGGCCCTGCGCCGCATCGCCGAGGGCGCGGCCATGATCCGCTCCAAGGGCGAGGCCGGCACCGGCAACGTCGTCGAGGCCGTCCGCCACCTGCGCCAGATCAAGAACGAGATCGCCAAGCTGCGCGGCTTCGACAACAACGAGCTGTTCGCCGCCGCCAAGGAGCTGCGCGCCCCGTACGAGCTCGTCAAGGAGGTCGCCGAGCTCGGCAAGCTGCCGGTCGTGCTGTTCTCCGCCGGTGGCGTCGCCACCCCCGCCGACGCCGCGCTCATGCGCCAGCTCGGCGCCGAGGGCGTCTTCGTCGGCTCCGGCATCTTCAAGTCGGGCGACCCGGCCAAGCGTGCCGCCGCCATCGTGAAGGCCACCACCTTCTACGACGACCCGAAGGTCATCGCGGACGCCTCCCGCAACCTGGGCGAGGCCATGGTCGGCATCAACTGCGACACCCTCCCCGAGTCCGAGCGCTACGCGAACCGGGGCTGGTAAGCACCCATGAGCACGCCCGTAATCGGTGTCCTGGCCCTCCAGGGCGACGTACGGGAGCACCTGATCGCCCTGGCCGCGGCTGACGCCGTGGCCAGGCCGGTCCGGCGTCCCGAGGAGCTCGCCGAGGTCGACGGCCTGGTCATACCCGGTGGCGAGTCCACCACCATCTCCAAGCTGGCCGCCCTCTTCGGCCTGATGGAGCCGCTGCGCGAGCGCATCGCCGCCGGCATGCCCGTGTACGGCACCTGCGCCGGCCTGATCATGCTCGCCGACAAGATCCTCGACCCGCGCTCGGGCCAGGAGACCTTCGGCGGCATCGACATGATCGTCCGCCGCAACGCCTTCGGGCGGCAGAACGAGTCCTTCGAGGCCGGCGTCACGGTCGCGGGAATAGACACCCCCGTCGAGGGCGTCTTCATCCGTGCCCCGTGGGTCGAGTCCGTCGGCGCCCAGGTCGAGGTGCTCGCCGAGCACGAGGGCCACATCGTCGCCGTCCGGCAGGGCCGGGCCCTCGCGACCTCCTTCCACCCCGAGCTCACCGGCGATCACCGGATCCACGAGCTGTTCGTGGACATGGTGCGCGCCGAACGGTGACCCGATCCCGGTAGGATCTCTGGGGTTCGTTCAAGAAGTTGGTTACGCGAAGGAGACAGGCAGATGTCCGGCCACTCTAAATGGGCTACGACGAAGCACAAGAAGGCCGTGATCGACGCCAAGCGCGGCAAGCTCTTCGCGAAGCTGATCAAGAACATCGAGGTCGCGGCGCGCACCGGTGGCGCCGACCTGGACGGCAACCCGACGCTGTTCGACGCCGTCCAGAAGGCGAAGAAGCAGTCCGTCCCGAACAAGAACATCGACTCCGCGCTCAAGCGCGGTGCGGGTCTTGAGGCCGGTGGCGCCGACTACGAGACGATCATGTACGAGGGCTACGGCCCGAACGGTGTCGCGGTGCTCATCGAGTGCCTCACCGACAACCGCAACCGTGCCGCCTCCGACGTGCGCGTCGCCATGACCCGCAACGGCGGCTCCATGGCCGACCCGGGCTCGGTCTCGTACCTGTTCAACCGCAAGGGCGTCATCGTGCTCCCCAAGGGCGAGCTGTCCGAGGACGACGTCCTGGAGTCGGTGCTCGAGGCCGGCGCCGAGGAGGTCAACGACCTCGGTGAGTCCTTCGAGATCATCAGCGAGGCCACCGACCTGGTCGCGGTCCGTACCGCCCTCCAGGAGGCCGGCATCGACTACGACTCGGCCGAGTCCAGCTTCGTCCCGACCATGCAGGTCGAGCTCGACGAGGAGGGCGCGCGCAAGATCTTCAAGCTGATCGACGCCCTGGAGGACAGCGACGACGTGCAGAACGTCTTCGCCAACTTCGACGTCAGCGACGAGGTCATGGAGAAGGTCGACGCCTGATCGCGGTCTTCACGAGCAGCGGGCCGACGGGACACACCCCGTCGGCCCGCTGCGTTGTCAGTGCCTGCCGATAGCCTGCAGGAACAGACTTGCGAGCAGGGAGGACGGAGTGCGCGTACTCGGAGTGGACCCCGGACTGACCCGGTGCGGCGTCGGCGTGGTCGAGGGCGTCGCCGGACGGCCCCTGACCATGCTCGGGGTCGGCGTCGTGCGCACGGCGGCCGACGACGACATCGGCGTGCGCCTGGTCGGCATCGAGCGCGGCATAGAGGAGTGGCTCGACCGCTTCTCGCCCGAACTCGTCGCCGTGGAGCGGGTGTTCAGCCAGCACAACGTGCGTACGGTGATGGGCACGGCCCAGGCCAGCGCCGTCGCCATGCTCTGTGCGTCCCGGCGCGGCATCCCCGTCGCCCTGCACACCCCCAGCGAGGTCAAGGCCGCCGTCACCGGCAGCGGTCGTGCCGACAAGGCGCAGGTCGGGGCCATGGTGACCCGGCTCCTTCGGCTCTCCGCCCCGCCCAAGCCGGCCGACGCGGCCGACGCCCTCGCCCTCGCCATCTGCCACATCTGGCGGGCCCCCGCCCAGAACCGTCTGCAGCAGGCCGTCGCCGCTCAGAACCGTCTGCAGCAGGCCGTCGCCCTGCACGCCACGAAAGGCCGCACGTCATGATCGCCTTCGTCAGCGGCCCCGTCGCCGCCCTCGCCCCCACGACCGCCGTCGTCGAGGTCGGGGGAGTGGGCATGGCCGTCCAGTGCACCCCGACCACCATCGCCGGCCTGCGCGTCGGAGAGCACGCCCGGCTCGCCACCTCCCTCGTCGTCCGTGAGGACTCCCTCACCCTGTACGGCTTCGCCGACGACGACGAGCGTCAGGTCTTCGAGCTCCTCCAGACCGCCAGCGGCGTCGGCCCCCGCCTCGCCCAGGCCATGCTCGGGGTGCACAGCCCCGACGCGCTGCGCCTCGCCTTCTCCACCGGCGACGAGAGGGCCCTCACCGCCGTCCCCGGCATCGGTAAGAAGGGCGCCCAGAAGCTCCTCCTCGAGCTGAAGGACAAGCTCGGCGCCCCGCTGGGCAGCAGCGGCCTCGTCGGTGCCCAGCGCGCCGCCGCCACCGGCCCCGCCCCCTGGACCGAGCAGCTCTCGGCCGCCCTCATCGGCCTCGGCTACGCGAGCCGCGAGGCCGAGGAGGCCGTCGGCGCCGTCACCCCGCAGGCCGAGGCCGCGATCGCCGCCGGCGGCTCGGCCCCGGTCCCGCAGCTGCTGCGGGCGGCGCTGCAGACCCTGAACCGCGCACGCTGACGGCGAACCGCCGCGCCCCCGCACCACACACCACCACCGAGAAGGCAGACCACGTGAACTGGGACGACGAGACGGACACCGGCGCGGAGCGCATCGTCGGGTCCTCCGCCGAGGGTGACGACCAGGCCGTCGAGGCGGCCCTGCGCCCCAAGGACCTCAGCGAGTTCGTCGGCCAGGAGAAGGTCCGCCAGCAGCTCGACCTGGTCCTCAAGGCCGCCCGCCAGCGCGGTGCCACCGCCGACCACGTGCTGCTCTCCGGGGCCCCCGGCCTCGGCAAGACCACCCTCTCGATGATCATCGCCGCCGAGATGAACGCACCGATCCGCATCACCTCGGGTCCCGCCATCCAGCACGCCGGCGACCTCGCCGCGATCCTCTCCTCCCTCCAGGAGGGCGAGATCCTCTTCCTCGACGAGATCCACCGCATGTCCCGGCCCGCCGAGGAGATGCTCTACATGGCGATGGAGGACTTCCGCGTCGACGTCATCGTCGGCAAGGGCCCCGGCGCCACCGCCATCCCGCTCGAACTCCCGCCCTTCACCCTGGTCGGCGCCACCACCCGGGCCGGACTCCTGCCGCCCCCGCTGCGCGACCGCTTCGGCTTCACCGCCCACATGGAGTTCTACGACCCGGGCGAGCTCCAGCGCGTCATCCACCGCTCCGCCGGACTCCTCGACGTCGAGATCGACCCCGACGGCGCCGCCGAGATCGCCGGCCGCTCCCGCGGCACGCCCCGCATCGCCAACCGCCTGCTGCGCCGGGTCCGCGACTACGCCCAGGTCAGGGCCGACGGAGTGATCACCAGGGAGATCTCCGAGGCGGCCCTCAGCGTGTACGAGGTGGACGGCCGCGGCCTCGACCGGCTCGACCGCGCGGTCCTGGAGGCCCTGCTCAAGCTCTTCGGCGGCGGACCCGTCGGCCTTTCGACCCTCGCGGTCGCCGTCGGGGAGGAGCGCGAGACCGTCGAGGAGGTCGCCGAGCCCTTCCTCGTACGCGAAGGACTGCTGGCCCGTACGCCCCGTGGCCGGGTCGCCACTCCGGCGGCATGGACGCACCTCGGACTGGTTCCACCGCAGGCAGCGGGCCCGGGCGCCGCAGGGTACGGCACGGGAACGGGACAACAGGGGCTCTTCGGGGCGTGACGGTGCGGACACTCGCCCGGACCGGAACCAGGGTGCGATGCTGGACGTTGTTCCATCGATGCGGACTCGCCTAGACTCCGCCGTTGCCGCCCTTTCTGGTCGGCGCGCCCACCCCCGAAGATCAGGCCGCGGGTTCTCCGCGACCGTGCGA
Organism: Streptomyces nymphaeiformis; assembly: GCF_014203895.1. Classification (GTDB taxonomy): domain Bacteria; phylum Actinomycetota; class Actinomycetes; order Streptomycetales; family Streptomycetaceae; genus Streptomyces; species Streptomyces nymphaeiformis. Next base: position 327,999 of record NZ_JACHJY010000010.1, read on the forward strand.
AGGAAACCCGTCCCGTGAGCATCGTGACCCTCCTCCCCTTCATCGTCCTCATCGGGGCCATGTTCCTGATGACCCGCTCTGCCAAGAAGAAGCAGCAGGCGGCGGCGCAGATGCGCAACGAGATGCAGCCCGGCACCGGCGTACGGACGATCGGGGGGATGTACGCCACCGTCAAGGAGATCGGCGACGAGACCGTTCTCCTCGAGGTCGCCCCGGGCGTGCACGCGGTCTACGCGAAGAACGCGATCGGCGCGGTCCTCGAGGACTCCGAGTACAACCGGATCGTCCACGGTGACGACGAGGCGTCGGGCACCGACACCGTCGTCCCGGACGACGCCTCCTCGCTGACCGAGGCCGCCGAGGCCAAGGACAAGGACGCGGAGACCGTCGAGGACGCGCCGAAGGCCGACCTGACGAAGAAGTCGGACGCGGCCGAGGCCGCCGCCGAGGGTCAGCAGGACGGCAAGGCCGACGGCGAGGCCGACGCGAAGTAGTCGCGGCCGGGGACCGCGCGCACGCCCACCGGCGAGCGCGGTCCCCGGAACGGTTCCACGTCTGCGGGGGCAGGTCCCCACACACACTTCGTGGCCGTCTCACGCATACCCGGCGTGAGGCGGTTGGACAGGGAGATACGACAGGTGGCAGCACCGAAGAAGGGCCGAGGGCCGGCGGGGGGACAGAGCCGTCCGGGCCGCGCCCTGGCACTCATTCTGATCGCCATGGTCGCGCTCACCGGCGGGATGTTCTGGTCGGGGCACACCACCCCGCGCCTCGGCATCGACCTCGCCGGCGGTACGTCGATCACGCTCAAGGCGAAGGCCGAACCCGGCCAGGAGTCGGCGGTCAACGAGACCAACATGAACACGGCGGTCGGCATCATCGAGCGCCGTGTCAACGGTCTGGGTGTGTCCGAGGCCGAGGTCCAGACGCAGGGCGCCGAGAACATCGTCGTCAACATCCCTCGCGGGACGAACGAGAAGCAGGCCCGCGAGCAGGTCGGCACCACCGCCCAGCTCTACTTCCGGCCCGTTCTCGCCGTGACGAGCGGCGCACCGGCGGCGACGCCGAGCGCCGGTACCTCCGGCTCGCCCACGCCGAAGCCGTCGTCCTCCGCCTCCGGCGCGACCGCGGGTGAGAAGTCGGCCACCCCGACGGCCACCGCCTCCACGCAGGGCCGTGCGCTCACCGAGGCCCTCAAGGCCCCGAGCCCGACGCCCACCGCGAGCTCCTCGGCGAAGCCGAAGGCCACCGGGACCCCGCAGGCGACCCCGAAGCCCGACCCCGCCACCGCTGCGCTGCAGCAGAAGTTCACCGCCCTGAACTGCCTCGACCCCAAGCAGCGCGCCGCCGCCGGCCAGGGCGTCAAGGCGACCGAGCCCACCGTGGCCTGCGGCGAGGACAGCCCGGGCGTCTGGTCGAAGTACCTGCTCGGTCCGGCCGAGGTCAACGGCAAGGACGTCGACGACGCCAAGGGCGTCCTCGACCCGCAGCGCGGCATGTGGATCGTCACCATGAACTTCACGGACGCCGGTTCGAAGAAGTTCCAGGCGATCACCAGCAAGCTGTCGCAGCAGACCGACCCGCAGAACCGGTTCGCGATCGTCCTGGACGGCGACGTCGTCTCGGCGCCCTCCGTCCGTCAGACGCTCAGCGCCAGCGCGGAGATCTCCGGCAACTTCAACCAGCAGTCCGCGCAGGACCTCGGCAACATCCTGTCGTACGGCGCCCTGCCGCTGACGTTCCAGACCCAGAGCGTCGACACCGTCACCGCCGCGCTCGGCGGTGACCAGCTTCAGGCCGGTCTCATCGCCGGTGCCATCGGCCTCGCCCTGGTCATCATCTACCTGGTCGTCTACTACCGCGGCCTGTCGCTGATCGCCATCCTGAGCCTCGCCGTCTCGGCGCTGCTCACCTACGTGCTCATGGCCCTGCTCGGCCCGGCCATCGGATTCGCGCTGAACCTGCCGGCCGTCTGCGGCGCCATCGTCGCCATCGGCATCACCGCGGACTCGTTCATCGTCTACTTCGAGCGCATCCGCGACGAGCTCCGCGAGGGCCGCACGCTCCGCCCGGCCGTCGAGCGCGCCTGGCCGCGCGCCCGCCGCACCATCCTGGTCTCCGACTTCGTGTCGTTCCTGGCCGCGGCCGTGCTGTTCATCGTCACCGTCGGCAAGGTCCAGGGCTTCGCGTTCACGCTCGGCCTGACCACCCTGCTCGACATCGTCGTGGTGTTCCTCTTCACCAAGCCGGTCATGACGCTGCTCGCCCGGACCAAGTTCTTCGGCAACGGCCACAAGTGGTCCGGTCTGGACCCGAAGCGACTCGGCGCGAAGCCGCCGCTGCGCCGCACCCGCCGTGCCCACGCCCCCGTCGACGCGAAGGAGGCGTGAGATGTCGAAGCTCGGCGATCTCGGCGCCCGGCTCCACCGCGGTGAGGTCGGTTACGACTTCATCGGCAACCGCAAGATCTGGTATGGCCTGTCCATCCTGATCACCATCACCGCCATCGTCGCCCTGGCCGTCCGCGGCCTCAACATGGGCATCGAGTTCCAGGGCGGCGCCGTCTTCACCACCCCGAAGACGGACGTCTCCGTCAGCCAGGCCAAGGACTACGCGGAAGAGGCCTCCGGCCACGACGCGATCGTCCAGGAGCTCGGCAGCGGCAAGCTCCGCATCCAGGTCGGCGGCCTCGACACCGCCAAGTCCGACCAGGTCCGCGCTGAGCTCGCCAAGGACCTGAACGTCCCCGAGGACAAGATCGCGGCCGAGCTCGTCGGCCCGAGCTGGGGCGAGCAGATCGCCACCAAGGCCTGGACCGGCCTCGGGGTCTTCATGATCCTCGTGGTGATCTACCTGGCCATCGCCTTCGAGTGGAGAATGGCGGTCGCGGCACTCGTCGCCCTCATCCACGACCTCACGATCACGGTGGGCATCTACTCCCTGGTCGGCTTCGAGGTCACCGTCGGTACGGTCATCGGTCTGCTGACGATCCTCGGCTACTCGCTGTACGACACCGTCGTCGTCTTCGACTCCCTCAAGGAGCAGACGAAGGACATCACCAAGCAGACCCGCTACACCTACAGCGAGCTGGCCAACCGCTCGATCAACGGCACCCTGGTCCGTTCGATCAACACCACCGTCGTCGCGCTGCTGCCGGTCGCCGGCCTGCTCTTCATCGGTGGCGGCGTCCTCGGCGCCGGCATGCTCAACGACATCTCGCTGTCGCTGTTCGTGGGTCTCGCCGCCGGCGCGTACTCCTCGATCTTCATCGCCACCCCGCTCGTGGCGGACCTCAAGGAGCGCGAGCCGTCGATCAAGGCGCTCAAGAAGCGCATCCTGGCCAAGCGCGCCAGCGCCGCCGCCAAGGGCGAGCCGCTGGACGCGGCGGACGACCTGTCCGCCGAGGCCGCCGTCGTGGGCCCCCGGGCGGGCCGTCGCGGCTCCCAGGAGCGCCGAGGATGACCGCCGAGGCCCAGGACGTCACCGCACTCCTGCTCAGCCGCATCCGTGACGTCCCCGACTACCCGAAGCCGGGCGTGCTGTTCAAGGACATCACGCCGCTGCTCGCGGACCCGGACGCGTTCACGGCCCTGACCGACTCCCTCGCCGAGCTGTGCTCCGCGCACGGCGCGACGAAGATCGTCGGTCTGGAGGCCCGCGGCTTCATCCTGGCCGCCCCGGTGGCCGTCCGCGCGGGCCTGGGCTTCATCCCGGTCCGCAAGGCCGGCAAGCTCCCCGGAGCCACGCTCCGCCAGGCGTACGAGCTGGAGTACGGCACCGCCGAGATCGAGGTGCACGCCGAGGACCTGGCCGCGGGCGACCGCGTCATGGTCATCGACGACGTCCTCGCCACCGGCGGCACGGCCGAGGCCTCCATCGAGCTGATCCGCCGCGCGGGCGCCGAGGTCGCGGGCGTCGCCGTCCTCATGGAGCTCGGCTTCCTCCCGGGCCGCGCCCGGCTCGAGCCGGCCCTGGGGGGAGCCCCGCTCACGGCGCTGATCACGGTCTGACATCGGGGTCCACCCCGATCGGGGCGCTCCGGGGAATCCCCGGGGCGCCCCTCCGCGTTCTCCCCTACGTCCCCGGAGCCCGGGGCGATGCCCCTCCGGGAGCCGTCCGAAACACGGGCGCGTGAGCACAGCCACTCTTGGCTCGATACCATGGCCTTTCCGGGCCTGACCGGGGGACCCGGAACCTCCCCCAGACTCCGTCCGGGGGGACCCCCAGAGGAGCGCTCTTGCCCGACGAGGCCCAGTCACTCTCCGCCGCGCAGCCCGACCCGAAGGCCGAGAAGGCCGCGCCGGGGACCGGCACGCCCCAGAACAAGCCAGCGGAGACCAGGCCTTCGCCTGCTGCGCCCGCCCCCGCGCCCGCCGCCCCCGAGCGGCCCGCGCCCGCCCGCTCCGGCGGCTCCTCCAACCGCGTCCGCGCCCGGCTCGCCCGCCTCGGCGTCCAGCGCTCCTCCCCGTACAACCCGGTCCTCGAACCGCTGCTGCGGATCGTCCGCTCCAACGACCCCAAGATCGAGACGGCGACGCTCCGCCAGATCGAGCGGGCCTACCAGGTCGCCGAGCGCTGGCACCGCGGCCAGAAGCGCAAGAGCGGCGACCCGTACATCACGCACCCGCTCGCCGTCACCACCATCCTCGCCGAGCTCGGCATGGACCCGGCGACCCTGATGGCCGGGCTGCTCCACGACACCGTCGAGGACACCGAGTACGGTCTGGAGGACCTGCGCCGCGACTTCGGCGACCAGGTCACGCTCCTCGTCGACGGCGTCACCAAGCTCGACAAGGTCAGGTTCGGCGAGGCCGCGCAGGCCGAGACCGTGCGCAAGATGGTCGTCGCCATGGCCAAGGACCCGCGCGTCCTGGTCATCAAGCTCGCCGACCGCCTGCACAACATGCGCACCATGCGCTACCTCAAGCGGGAGAAGCAGGAGAAGAAGGCCCGCGAGACCCTCGAGATCTACGCGCCCCTGGCCCACCGCCTGGGCATGAACACCATCAAGTGGGAGCTGGAGGACCTCGCCTTCGCGATCCTCTACCCCAAGATGTACGACGAGATCGTCCGGCTCGTCGCCGAGCGCGCCCCCAAGCGCGACGAGTACCTGGCGATAGTGACCGACGAGGTCCAGGCCGACCTGCGGGCCGCCCGGATCAAGGCCACCGTCACCGGCCGCCCCAAGCACTACTACAGCGTCTACCAGAAGATGATCGTCCGCGGCCGTGACTTCGCGGAGATCTACGACCTGGTCGGCATCCGCGTCCTCGTGGACACCGTCCGCGACTGCTACGCGGCCCTCGGCACCGTCCACGCGCGATGGAACCCGGTCCCCGGCCGGTTCAAGGACTACATCGCGATGCCGAAGTTCAACATGTACCAGTCGCTGCACACGACGGTCATCGGACCCAACGGCAAGCCCGTCGAGCTGCAGATCCGCACCTTCGACATGCACCGCCGCGCCGAGTACGGCATCGCCGCGCACTGGAAGTACAAGCAGGAGGCCGTCGCCGGCGCCTCCAAGGTGCGCACCGACGTGCCGAAGAAGACCGGCAAGGACGACCACCTCAACGACATGGCCTGGCTGCGCCAGCTCCTCGACTGGCAGAAGGAGACCGAGGACCCGGGCGAGTTCCTGGAGTCGCTGCGCTTCGACCTGTCCCGCAACGAGGTCTTCGTCTTCACGCCGAAGGGCGACGTCATCGCGCTGCCCGCCGGCGCCACCCCCGTCGACTTCTCGTACGCCGTCCACACCGAGGTCGGCCACCGCACGATAGGGGCGCGGGTCAACGGGCGGCTCGTACCGCTCGAATCGACCCTCGACAACGGCGACCTGGTCGAGGTCTTCACCTCCAAGGCCGCCGGCGCCGGGCCCTCCCGCGACTGGCTGGGCTTCGTCAAGTCCCCGCGCGCCCGGAACAAGATCCGCGCCTGGTTCTCCAAGGAGCGCCGCGACGAGGCCATCGAGCAGGGCAAGGACGCCATCGCGCGGGCCATGCGCAAGCAGAACCTGCCGATCCAGCGGATCCTGACCGGCGACTCCCTCGTCACCCTCGCCCACGAGATGCGCTACAGCGACATCTCCTCGCTGTACGCGGCGATCGGCGAGGGCCATGTCACGGCCCAGTCCATCGTGCAGAAGCTGGTCCAGGCCCTCGGCGGCGAGGAGGCCGCCACCGAGGACATCGAGGAGGCCGCGCCGCCGACCCGAGGCCGCTCCAAGCGCCGCTCCAGCGCCGACCCCGGCGTCATCGTCAAGGGCGTCGAGGACGTCTGGGTGAAGCTGGCCCGCTGCTGCACGCCCGTGCCCGGCGACCCGATCATCGGCTTCGTCACCCGGGGCAGCGGCGTCTCGGTCCACCGCAGCGACTGCGTCAACGTGGAGTCGCTCTCCCGGGAGCCGGAGCGGATCCTGGAGGTCGAGTGGGCCCCGACCCAGTCCTCGGTCTTCCTCGTCGCCATCCAGGTCGAGGCCCTGGACCGCTCCCGGCTCCTCTCCGACGTCACCCGGGTCCTCTCGGACCAGCACGTCAACATCCTCTCGGCGGCCGTCCAGACCTCCCGCGACCGGGTGGCCACCTCCCGCTTCACCTTCGAGATGGGCGACCCGAAGCACCTGGGCCACGTCCTGAAGGCCGTACGGGGCGTGGAGGGCGTCTACGACGTCTACCGCGTCACCTCGGCCCGCAGGCCGTAACCGCGGCCACGAGGAAGGCCCCCCGGCGCGATGCCGGGGGGCCTTCCTCGTACAGCCGGGTCCAGGGCGTCAGCCGCCGAACTCCTCCAGGCCCTTCAGGGCCTGGTCGAGCAGGGCCTGGCGGCCCTCCAGCTCACGCGCCAGCTTGTCGGCCTTGGCGTCGTTGCCGGCGGCACGGGCCGCGTCGATCTGCTTGCGCAGCTTCTCCACGGCGTCCTGGAGCTGACCGGTCAGGCCCGCGGCACGCGCGCGTGCCTCCGGGTTCGTCCGGCGCCACTCGGCCTCCTCGGCCTCCTGGATCGCCCGCTCCACCGTGTGCATCCGGCCCTCGACCTTGGGACGGGCGTCACGCGGGACGTGGCCGATGGCCTCCCAGCGCTCGTTGAGGGAACGGAAGGCCGCACGCGCCGCCTTCAGGTCCGTCACCGGCACCAGCTTCTCGGCCTCGGTCGCGAGCTCCTCCTTCAGCTTGAGGTTCTCGCCCTGCTCCGCGTCCCGCTCGGCGAAGACCTCGCCGCGCGCCGCGAAGAACACGTCCTGGGCGCCGCGGAAGCGGTTCCACAGGTCGTCCTCGTGCTCGCGCTGGGCACGGCCGGCCGCCTTCCACTCCGCCATCAGCTCGCGGTAGCGGGCCGCCGTGTTGCCCCAGTCCGTGGAGTTCGACAGCGACTCCGCCTCGGCGACCAGACGCTCCTTCGCCTTGCGGGCGTCCTCGCGCTGGGCGTCGAGCGAAGCGAAGTGGGCCTTGCGGCGCTTCGAGAACGCCGAGCGGGCGTGCGAGAAGCGGTGCCACAGCTCGTCGTCGGACTTGCGGTCGAGCCGGGGGAGGCCCTTCCAGGTGTCCACGAGGGCCCGCAGCCGCTCGCCCGCGGAGCGCCACTGCTCGCTCTGGGCCAGCTCCTCGGCCTCGGTGACGAGCTTCTCCTTGGCGGTGCGCGCCTCGTCGGTCTGCTTGGCCTTCTGGGCCTTGCGCTCCTCACGGCGCGAGTCCACCGTCTCGACGAGCTTGTCCAGACGGGTCGCGAGCGCGGCCAGGTCGCCGACGGCGTGGTGCTCGTCGACCTGCTGGCGGATGTGCTCGATCGCCGCGGTGGCGTCCTTCGCCGAGAGGTCGGTGGTCCTCACCCGCTTCTCGAGGAGGCCGATCTCGACAACCAAGCCCTCGTACTTGCGCTCGAAGTAGGCCAGGGCCTCCTCAGGGGTGCCGGCCTGCCACGATCCGACGACCTTCTCACCATCGGCCGTCCGCACGTACACGGTGCCCGTCTCGTCGACACGGCCCCACGGGTCGCTGCTCACAGCGCCTCCTCACCATGATGCCGTCGCGGGGTCGTACCCCCCGGGCATCGTCCACAGTTTCCCGGCGGGCCTCGCCCGCCTTCCGCAGCGCGACCGACGGCCCACGCTGCACAACGCCAATCTAGGCGAACGGCGGCCCGGCTGTCCGCACTCAGCGCGACCGAGATTCGACGGTCACGCGCGCGTGCGGAAGGAAAGGTCACGCGCGCGTGCGGACGAGCGGGCTCACTTCTTCGTGACGGTCGCCTTCTCGACGGTGACGGGCTTCTTCGGGGCGCCGTCGCCGGCGCCGCCCTCGACGCCCGCCTTCGCCACGTCCTGGACCGCCTTGAGTCCGGCCGCGTCGATCTTCCCGAAGGGGGTGTACGTCGGCGGCAGCTTGGTGTCCTTGTAGACGAGGAAGAACTGCGAGCCGCCCGAGCCCGGCTGCCCGGTGTTGGCCATGGCGACGGTGCCGGCCGGGAAGGTCACCGTGCCGTCCGCGCCCGCCTTGCCGAGGGCGCCCAGGTTCTCGTCGGGGATCGTGTAGCCGGGGCCGCCGGTGCCGTCGCCCTTGGGGTCGCCGCACTGGAGCACGTAGATGCCCTGGGTCGTGAGGCGGTGGCACTTGGTCCCGTCGAAGTACTTCTTGTCGGCGAGGTGCTTGAAGGAGTTCACCGTGTGCGGGGTCTTCGCCGCGTCCATGGTGATCGTGATCGCGCCCTCGTTCGTCTTCAGAGCCATGGCGTACGTGGCCGTCTTGTCGACGGTCAGCTTCGGCTCGGGGCTCTTCGACTCGCTCTCCGTGGGCGTCGGGGTGCCGGTCGGGTTCTCGCCCGCCGCGCTGTCCGAGGCCTTCGAGGAGTCGTCCGTCAGCGCCACGGAGGCGTAGACGGCACCGCCCGCGGCCAGCACCACCGCGAGGGAGGCCGCGATGACGGTGTTGCGGCGCTTCGCCTTGCGCCGGTGCTCCTCCCGCCGCTGCTGCTGCCGCGCGTACTTCTCCCTGGCGAGCTGCCGCCGTCGCTGATCGCTGCTGACCACCGGGTCCGCTCCTGTCGCTCGTCTGTTCCTGTCCTGGCCGGATGTGCCCGTACCGTATACGGGTTGGCTGTGGAACCGGCACCGCCGGTAGGCTCTGATCTGCCGCATTCCGTGATTTCCGCGCCACCGGGCCGGACGACCTTAAGGACGAACGTGCTGATTGCCGGGTTCCCCGCCGGGGCCTGGGGGACCAACTGCTACCTGGTCGCCCCCGCCGCAGGCGAGGAGTGCGTGATCATCGACCCGGGCCACCAGGCCGCCCAGGGTGTCGAGGAGACGCTGAAGAAGCATCGGCTCAAGCCCGTCGCCGTCGTCCTCACCCATGGACACATCGACCACGTCGCCTCCGTCGTTCCGGTGTGCGGCGCCCATGACGTCCCCGCGTGGATCCACCCGTCCGACCGCTACATGATGAGCGACCCGGAGAAGGCCCTCGGCCGCTCCATCGGGATGCCCCTCATGGGCGAGCTGACCGTGGGAGAGCCCGACGACGTGCGCGAGCTCACCGACGGCGCCCAGCTGAAGCTCGCCGGTCTCGACTTCTCCGTCGCCCACGCGCCCGGTCATACCAAGGGGTCGGTGACCTTCCGGATGCCCGAGACCACGGAGATCCCCTCCGTGTTCTTCTCCGGGGATCTGCTGTTCGCCGGCTCCATCGGACGCACCGACCTTCCCGGCGGTGACATGGACGAGATGCTCGCGTCGCTGGCCCGCGTGTGCCTGCCGCTCGACAACTCGACCGTGGTCCTGTCGGGACACGGTCCCCAGACGACCATCGGCCAGGAGCGCGCCACGAACCCCTATCTGCGGGACGTGGCCGCCGGCCTCGGGAGCACGGACGCTCCCCGACGAGGAATGTGACGAGATTTCCGTGAGCACCTTCAAGGCCCCCAAGGGCACGTACGACCTGATCCCGCCCTTCTCCGCCAAGTACCTGGCGGTCCGCGAGGCGATCTCCGCGCCGCTGCGGAAGTCCGGCTACGGCTACGTCGAGACCCCCGGCTTCGAGGACGTGAACCTCTTCGCCCGCGGCGTCGGCGAGTCCACCGACATCGTCAGCAAGGAGATGTACGCCTTCGAGACCAAGGGCGGCGACAAGCTCGCCCTGCGCCCCGAGGGCACCGCCTCCGTGCTCCGCGCGGCCCTGGAGGCCAGCCTCCACAAGCAGGGCAACCTGCCGGTCAAGCTCTGGTACTCCGGCTCGTACTACCGCTACGAGCGCCCGCAGAAGGGCCGCTACAGGCACTTCTCCCAGGTCGGCGCCGAAGCGATCGGCGCCGAGGACCCGGCGCTGGACGCCGAGCTGATCATCCTGGCCGACGAGGCGTACCGCTCGCTGGGCCTGCGGAACTTCCGCATCCTGCTGAACTCGCTCGGCGACAAGGAGTGCCGCCCCGTCTACCGCGAGGCCCTGCAGACCTTCCTGCGCGGTCTCGACCTCGACGAGGAGACGCTGCGCCGCGCCGAGATCAACCCGCTGCGCGTCCTCGACGACAAGCGGTCCGACGTCCAGAAGCAGCTGGTCGACGCGCCGCTCCTGCGCGACTACCTGTGCGACGCGTGCAAGGCGTACCACGAGGAGGTGCGCGCCCTGATCACCGCGGCGGGCGTCGTCTTCGAGGACGACCCGAAGCTGGTCCGCGGCCTGGACTACTACACGCGGACCACGTTCGAGTTCGTCCACGACGGTCTCGGCTCGCAGTCCGCGGTCGGCGGCGGCGGCCGCTACGACGGCCTCTCCGAGATGATCGGCGGCCCCGCGCTGCCGTCGGTGGGCTGGGCGCTCGGCGTGGACCGCACGGTCCTCGCCCTGGAGGCGGAGGGCGTCGAGCTCGACATCCCGGCCACCACCAGCGTCTTCGCCGTCGCCATCGGCGAGGAGGCCCGCCGGGTGCTGTTCGGCAAGGTCACCGAGCTGCGCCGGGCCGGCATCGCCGCCGACTTCTCCTTCGGCGGCAAGGGCCTCAAGGGCTCGATGAAGGACGCCAACCGCTCCGGCGCCCGCCTCACCGTCGTCGCCGGTGAGCGCGACCTCGCCGAGGGCGTCGTCCAGCTCAAGGACATGGAGTCCGGCGAGCAGCAGGCGGTCGCCGTGGACGGTCTCGTCGAGGCGGTCCGGGCCAAGCTGGCCTGATCCGACGTACGGAAGGGCCCGGACCGCACCCTGGTCCGGGCCCTTCCTTATCTCCGGCGAACGGCCGGACGACAGGTCGGTGTTGCAGAATGACCGTGCCCACAAGGCCGGTCGAGCGAGGGAACAGGTGACATGGCGAAGGCAGCGGTGGACGAGATCGGGTCCGGCCGGGACGGCGGCGGCACGATCGGGGCGAGCCGGGCCTTCTCCTGGCTCCTCGTGATCACCGGAGCGGCCGGACTGCTCGCCGCCTGGGTCATCACCATCGACAAGTTCAAGCTGCTCGAGGACCCCAACTTCACCCCGGGGTGCAGCCTCAACCCGATCGTCTCCTGCGGGAACATCATGAAGAGCGAGCAGGCCTCGGTCTTCGGCTTCCCGAACCCGATGCTCGGCCTCGTCACGTACGCCATGGTGATCGCGATCGGCGTGGGCCTGCTCGCCGGTGCCCGTTACCGCCGCTGGTACTGGCTCGGCCTCAACGCCGGAACGCTGTTCGGCGTGGGCTTCTGCACCTGGCTGATGTACCAGTCGCTGTACGAGATCAACTCGCTCTGCCTGTGGTGCTGCCTCGCCTGGGTCGCCACCATCGTCATGTTCTGGTACGTGACCTCGCACAACGTGCGCCTCGGCGTGATCCCCGCCCCCGGCGGCCTCAAGACCTTCTTCGACGAGTTCACCTGGATCCTGCCCGTCCTGCACATCGGGATCATCGGCATGCTGATCCTGACCCGCTGGTGGGACTTCTGGACCAGCTGAGCCGGGGCGGCTCTGTCAGTGCCCTGACTTAGGCTTCATCACTGTGGAGCCCGACCTCTTTACCGCAGCAGCCGAAGACCGCCAGGAGAAGGACCCGGCCAGCAGCCCGCTGGCCGTCCGGATGCGCCCCCGCACCCTCGACGAGGTGGTGGGCCAGCAGCACCTGCTCAAGCCCGGATCCCCGCTGCGCCGACTCGTCGGCGACGGGGACGGCGGCCCCGCCGGCGCCTCCTCGGTGATCCTCTGGGGCCCGCCCGGCATCGGGAAGACCACCCTGGCGTACGTCGTCTCGAAGGCCACGAACAAGCGCTTCGTCGAGCTCTCCGCGATCACCGCCGGCGTCAAGGAGGTCCGGGCCGTCATCGACGGCGCCCGGCGCGCGGTCGGCGGCTACGGCAAGGAGACCGTCCTCTTCCTCGACGAGATCCACCGCTTCTCCAAGGCCCAGCAGGACTCGCTCCTGCCGGCCGTCGAGAACCGCTGGGTGACGCTGATCGCCGCCACCACCGAGAACCCCTACTTCTCCGTGATCTCCCCGCTCCTCTCCCGCTCCCTGCTGCTCACCCTGGAGCCGCTGACCGACGAGGACCTCAAGGGCCTGATGGCCCGGGCGCTCACCGGTGAGCGGGGGCTCGGCGGGGCCGTGACCCTGCCGGAGGACGCCGAGGCGCACCTGCTGCGCGTCGCCGGCGGCGACGCCCGGCGGGCCCTGACCGCCCTCGAGGCGGCGGCGGGCGCGGCGATCGCCAAGGGCGAAGCGGAGATCACCCTCCAGACCGTGGAGGAGACCGTCGACCGCGCGGCCGTGAAGTACGACCGGGACGGCGACCAGCACTACGACGTGGCGAGCGCGCTCATCAAGTCGATCCGCGGCTCGGACGTGGACGCGGCCCTGCACTACCTGGCGCGGATGATCGAGGCGGGGGAGGACCCGCGCTTCATCGCCCGCCGGCTGATGATCTCCGCGAGCGAGGACATCGGGCTCGCCGACCCGAACGCCCTGCCGATCGCCGTCGCCGCCGCCCAGGCCGTCGCCATGATCGGCTTCCCCGAGGCGGCCCTCACCCTGAGCCACGCCACCATCGCCCTGGCACTGGCCCCGAAGTCGAACTCCGCGACGACCGCGATCGGCGCCGCCCTCGCCGACGTGCGGAACGGGCTCGCGGGCTCGGTCCCGCCGCATCTGCGCGACGGCCACTACAAGGGCGCGGCCAAGCTCGGCCACGCCCAGGGCTATGTGTACCCGCACGACGTGCCGGGCGGCATCGCGGCCCAGCAGTACGCCCCGGACACGATCCACGGCCGCCAGTACTACGAGCCCACCCGCTACGGCGCGGAGGCGCGGTACGCGGACGTGGTGGAGCGGGTGCGCGAGCGGCTGAAGGGCGAGGGGGGCTGACACTCCGCACCTCCCGGACCCGGTACACTGGTCCGGATTGCTGCGTCCCGTGCCCGACTCCGGTCGGCACCACCAGAACGGGACAGTCAGCGGGAGACCCGGCCCTCGGGCGGGGTTTCCAGGAGCGTCGCGCACCTTCGAAGGTGTCGCGGGCCACCCATCACCACCCGGATTCCCGGGAGCGGCGGTGGGCCGTTCGCGTGCTGCACGTATGTGCCCAGACCTGGGAGCGGCTGCCCGCCACGTCCGTCTCGTACGGACCGGACGGGTTTCCCGGGCTGCGGATGCGACCTCCCCTAACCCTGGTGAAGCCGTATTCGTACAGATAGAGAGGTTGGTTCATGCCGAACCAGTCCCGTCCCAAGGTCAAGAAGTCGCGTGCCCTCGGCATCGCGCTGACCCCGAAGGCCGTCAAGTACTTCGAGGCCCGCCCCTACCCGCCGGGCGAGCACGGCCGTGGCCGCAAGCAGAACTCGGACTACAAGGTCCGTCTGCTCGAGAAGCAGCGTCTGCGCGCCCAGTACGACATCAGCGAGCGCCAGATGGCGCGCGCCTACGACCGCGCCAAGAAGGCCGAGGGCAAGACGGGCGAGGCGCTGGTCGTCGAGCTCGAGCGTCGCCTCGACGCCCTGGTCCTGCGTTCGGGCATCGCCCGCACCATCTACCAGGCCCGCCAGATGGTCGTGCACGGTCACATCCAGGTCAACGGTGGCAAGGTCGACAAGCCGTCGTTCCGCGTCCGTCCGGACGACGTCGTCATGGTCCGCGAGCGCAGCCGCACCAAGCCGCTGTTCGAGATGGCCCGTGAGGGTGGCTTCGCCGCCGACGGCGAGACCCCGCGCTACCTGCAGGTCAACCTGAAGGCCCTGGCCTTCCGCCTCGACCGCGACCCGAACCGCAAGGAAATCCCGGTCATCTGCGACGAGCAGCTGGTCGTCGAGTACTACGCCCGCTGATCTCAGTCCGGGAGCAGTACCACCCTCGCGGTGTTCAGCCCGCCGCTTCCCCGCCCTTTCCGGTGGGGGAGCCGGCGGGCTTCCGCGTTCCCGGGACCGCCGCCGACCTGCCCGTACGGAACGGACGCGGGGCCGTCGAACCCCTCGGGCCGCCGACCGCCGGATCCCGGCGCCCGGCGAGCGCGCGCTCCACGACCGCGTCGAGCGACAGACGCCGGCCCTCCTGGACCGCGACGCCGAAGGCCTCCGCGCCCAGGGCCTCCGCCGCCCGCTGCTCGCACAGGGCCCTCGGCCCGTCGAAGGCCTCCGAGCCGAACAGCCGGATGCCCACCGTGTCCCACACCGGCACCGCGGCCCCCTGGAGGACCGCGGCCTCCGCCGGATCCCCCTCGCTGACCGTCACGAGCGCGAGCAGCTCGATCGCCAGGACGAGACCGACCAGGTCACGGAAGGTGTGGTTGATCGAGACGCACTCGGTGAGCAGCTCCCGCGCCTCCCCGAACGCGTCCCGGGTCCACGCCGAGAACGCCAGGACGTAGAGGGCGTAGGCCCGGGTCCACAGCTCCCCCCGCTCCTCGCAGACCTCCCGCACCTCCCGACAGATCGCGACCGCGCCCTCCAGGTCGCCCCGGAAGGCCAGCGCCATCGCCACCTCGACCTGCCCCATCAGCACGTTGCTGTTCAGCTCGCCGAGCTCCCGGTAGGAGTCGAGGGCCCGCCCGATCAGCGACTCGGCCCGCGGCAGATCGTCCGAGAGCAGCGCGAGACAGCCCATCCGGTGCGTCGCGTACGCCTCCGCCAGCGCGTTCCGCGAGGAACGGGCCCGCTCCCCGCACTCGTGGAGGGCCGCCACCGCCGCCGTGCCGTCCCCCTGCAGGACCGCCACGTAGCCGAGCACCCACAGCGCCTTGAGCCGCGCCTCCTCGTGCCCCGACTCCAGCGCGACCGCCCGCTCCAGCCAGTGCCGGCCCTCCGACAGGCGTCCGCAGCCCACCCAGGCGAACCAGAGCGTGCCCGCCAGGTGCTGGGCGAGGTGCGCGTCGTCCGGGAGTTCGAGGCACAGGTCGAGCGCCGCCCGCAGATTGGGCAGCGCCGCGTCCGTACGGGCCGCCACCTCCGGCTGGCGCGGGCTGAACCACTCCAGCTCGCACCAGGTGGCCAGACCCATGTACCAGTCGCGGTGCCGACGCCGCATCCGCTCCGTGTCGCCGAGTGCCGCCAGCCACTCCGCCCCGTACGCGGCGACCGTGTCCAGGAGCCGGTAGGCGGGGCCCGCGGGCGTGTCCTCCCGCGACACGAGCGACTGCGCGAGCAGGCCCCCGAGGTGGTCGAGGATCCGCTCCGGCGGCAGCTCCCGGCTTCCGCACACGTACTCCACCGCCTCCAGGTCGAAGGGGCCGGCGAAGACCGAGAGCCGCGCCCAGAGCAGCCGCTCCTCCGGGGTGCACAGCTCATGGCTCCAGCCGATCGCGGTGCGCAGCGTCTGATGGCGGGGGAGCACCCCGCGCTCGCCGTCCGCCAGGAGCCGGAAGCGGTCGTCGAGGCGGAGCAGCATCTGCTCGACCGTGAGGAGGGGGAGGCGGCCCGCGGCCAGTTCGAGGGCGAGCGGGATCCCGTCGAGCCGCCGGCACAGCTCCCGCACGGCCTCGGGACCGGTCGGCGGGACGGCCGGGAAGTCCGGTCCACCGGGGCCCGCGGGGAGGTTCCCGGTCACCGGCGCCCCCGCCTCCGCGGCCCGCTCGGCGAGCAGCGCCATCGCGTCCGCCTCGTCCATGGGGGCCAGCGGGAACACCGACTCGCCCGCCACCCGCAGCGGCCGCCGGCCGGCCGCGAGCACCGTGAGGCCCGGCGCGTGCGCCAGGAGCTCCCGCAGCAGCGGCGCGCAGGCCTCCACCAGGTGCTCGAAGCCGTCCACCACCAGCAGCATCCGCCGCTCCGCGAGATGCTCGACGAGGACCTCGCGCGGGGCCTTCGGCGTGTGGTCGGTCAGCCCGAGCGCCTCCACCAGGGCGTACGCCACCAGGTCCGGGTCGCGCAGCGGCGCGAGCTCGGCCAGCCGGACCCCTTCGCCGTAGCGTTTCTGCGCCCCCGCGGCAGCCCGCAGCGCGAGCCGTGTCTTGCCGACACCGCCCACGCCCACGACCGTGACCAGGCGGGACGTCTGGAGGAGCGCCGTCAGCGCGGCCTCCTCGGCGGCCCGTCCGACGAACCGGTTCAGCTCCGCCGGGAGATTGCTCCGTCGCATGGGACACGGAGCGTACCCACCCGCGCGCGCTCCGTACAATCGAGATCGCGTAACCACCGTTCCACGGGCGGTAATGCGGTACGGCGGGACAGCCCGGGCGCGATAGGGTCGGGGGACGACTTTTCACAAGGCCCAACGACAGCAGAGAGCGGTGCACAGTGACCGGTGGAGAGGTTGCCGGGATCCTGGTGGCCGTGTTCTGGGCGATCCTCGTCTCCTTCCTCGCCGTGGCACTGGTGAGGCTGGCGCAGACGCTCAGGGCGACCACCAAGCTGGTGGCGGACGTGACCGAGCAGGCCGTTCCCCTGCTGGCCGAGGCGTCCGCGACCGTGCGCTCGGCGCAGACCCAGCTCGACCGGGTCGACGCCATCGCCTCGGACGTCCAGGAGGTCACCTCCAACGCCTCCGCGCTGTCCACGACCGTCGCCTCCACCTTCGGCGGCCCGCTCGTCAAGGTGGCCGCCTTCGGCTACGGCGTCCGCAGGGCGCTCGGCCGGGGCCGTGAGGCGGAGGGGGCACCGATGGCCTCCGACCGCCGTACTGTGATCGTCGGCCGTACCGTGCCGTCCTCGCGACGCCGGAAGCAGAAGGGCTGAGCCGCGATGTTCCGCCGCACGTTCTGGTTCACGGCCGGCGCAGCCGCCGGCGTGTGGGCCACCACCAAGGTCAACCAGAAGCTGAAGCAGCTGACCCCCGAGAGCCTCGCGGCCCAGGCGGCGAACAAGGCCGTCGAGACCGGGCACCGGCTCAAGGACTTCGCCCTCGACGTGAGGGCGGGCATGCTCCAGCGCGAGGCCGAGCTGGGCGACGCGCTCGGCCTGGCCGCACCGGTGGAGCACGGCCGGGAGCTTCCGGAGCCGCGCCGCAGGGCCGCGCTCGGCCCGGTCGCGCACCCGACCACCGCTTCGTTTTCCAAGATCCCCACGAGTTCGTACAACCGGAATGAGGACCACTGATGGAGTCGGCTGAAATCCGCCGCCGCTGGCTGAGCTTCTTCGAGGAGCGCGGGCACACCGTCGTCCCTTCGGCGTCGCTCATCGCGGACGACCCGACTCTGCTGCTCGTCCCGGCCGGCATGGTGCCGTTCAAGCCCTACTTCCTGGGCGAGGTCAAGCCGCCCTTCACGCGCGCCTCCAGCGTGCAGAAGTGCGTGCGCACGCCGGACATCGAGGAGGTCGGCAAGACCACCCGGCACGGCACGTTCTTCCAGATGTGCGGCAACTTCTCCTTCGGCGACTACTTCAAGGAAGGCGCCATCAAGCTCGCCTGGGAGCTGCTGACCACCCCGGTGGAGCACGGCGGCTACGGGCTCGAGCCGGAGAAGCTCTGGATCACCGTCTACCTGGAGGACGACGAGGCCGAGCGCATCTGGCGTGACGTCGTCGGCGTCCCGGCCGAGCGCATCCAGCGCCTCGGCAAGAAGGACAACTACTGGTCCATGGGCGTCCCCGGCCCCTGCGGCCCCTGCTCCGAGATCAACTACGACCGCGGCCCCGAGTTCGGCGTCGAGGGCGGCCCGGCCGTCAACGACGAGCGGTACGTGGAGATCTGGAACCTGGTCTTCATGCAGTACGAGCGCGGCGAGGGCTCCGGCAAGGACGACTTCCCGATCCTCGGCGAGCTGCCGTCGAAGAACATCGACACGGGCCTCGGCCTGGAGCGCCTGGCGATGATCCTCCAGGGCGTCCAGAACATGTACGAGACGGACACCCTCAAGGTCGTCATCGACAAGGCCACCGAGCTCACCGGCGTCCAGTACGGCAAGACCCACGACAGCGACGTCTCGCTCCGCGTGGTCGCCGACCACATGCGCACCTCCGTGATGCTCATCGGCGACGGCGTCACCCCCGGCAACGAGGGCCGCGGCTACGTGCTCCGCCGCATCATGCGCCGCGCCGTCCGCAACATGCGCCTGCTCGGCGCCACCGGCCCGGTCGTCCAGGACCTCGTCGACACCGTGATCGACACGATGGGCGAGCAGTACCCGGAGCTGGTCACCGACCGCAAGCGCATCGAGACCGTCGCCCTCGCCGAAGAGGCCGCCTTCCTGAAGGCCCTCAAGGGCGGCACGAACATCCTCGACACCGCCGTCACCGAGACCAAGGCCGCCGGCGGCACGGTCCTCGCCGGCGAGAAGGCCTTCCTGCTCCACGACACCTGGGGCTTCCCGATCGACCTCACCCTGGAGATGGCCGCCGAGCAGGGCCTCTCCGTGGACGAGGACGGCTTCCGCCGCCTGATGAAGGAGCAGCGGGACCGGGCCAAGGCCGACGCCAAGGCCAAGAAGACCGGCCACGCCGACATGACCGCGTACCGGGAGATCGCCGACTCCAACGGCGCCACCCAGTTCACGGGCTACACCAACACCGAGGGCGAGACCACGGTCGTCGGCCTCCTCGTGAACGGCGTCCCCTCGCCGGCCGCCTCCGAGGGCGACGAGGTCGAGGTCGTCCTCGACCGCACCCCGTTCTACGCCGAGGGCGGCGGTCAGATCGCCGACCAGGGCCGCATCAAGCTGCACAGCGGTGCCGTCATCGAGGTCCGCGACGTCCAGCAGCCGGTCCCGGGCGTCTCGGTCCACAAGGGCTCCGTGCAGGTCGGCGAGGTGACCGTGGGCTCCACCGCCTACGCCACCATCGACGTCAAGCGCCGCCGGGCCATCGCCCGCGCCCACTCCGCCACGCACCTGACGCACCAGGCCCTGCGTGACGCCCTCGGCCCGACGGCCGCCCAGGCCGGTTCCGAGAACCAGCCCGGCCGCTTCCGCTTCGACTTCGGCTCGCCGAACGCCGTCCCCGGCGCCGTCCTCACCGACGTCGAGCAGAAGATCAACGAGGTCCTCTCGCGCGAGCTGGAGGTCCACGCCGAGGTCATGCCGATCAACGAGGCCAAGCGCCAGGGCGCCATCGCCGAGTTCGGCGAGAAGTACGGCGAGCAGGTCCGCGTCGTCACCATCGGCGACTTCTCCAAGGAGCTGTGCGGCGGCACGCACGTCGGCAACACCGCCCAGCTGGGCCTGGTGAAGCTGCTCGGCGAGTCGTCCATCGGTTCCGGCGTGCGCCGCATCGAGGCCCTCGTCGGCGTCGACGCGTACAACTTCCTCGCCCGTGAGCACACGGTCGTCGCCCAGCTCCAGGAGCTCGTCAAGGGCCGTCCGGAGGAGCTGCCGGAGAAGATCTCCACCATGCTCGGCAAGCTGAAGGACGCCGAGAAGGAGATCGAGAAGTTCCGCGCGGAGAAGGTCCTCCAGGCCGCCGCCGGTCTCGTCGACTCCGCCCGCGACATCCGCGGCGTCGCCCTCGTCACCGGGCAGGTCCCGGACGGCACCGGCGCCGACGACCTGCGCAAGCTGGTCCTCGACGTCCGCGGCCGCATCCCGTCCGACCGCCCGGCGGTCGTGGCCCTGTTCACCACGGTCGGCGGCAAGCCGCTGACGGTCATCGCCACCAACGAGGCCGCCCGCGAGCGCGGTCTCAAGGCCGGCGAGCTCGTCCGCACGGCCGCCAAGACCCTCGGCGGCGGTGGCGGCGGCAAGCCGGACGTCGCCCAGGGAGGCGGCCAGAACCCGGAGGCCGTCGGCGAGGCCATCGCCGCCGTCGAGCGTCTCGTGGTGGAGACGGCGTGACGATGCGCCGCGGCCGCCGTCTCGCGGTCGACGTCGGGGACGCCCGGATCGGGGTCGCCTCGTGCGACCCCGACGGGGTCCTCGCGACGCCGGTGGAGACCGTGCCGGGACGTGACGTCCCGGCCGCCCACCGGCGGCTCCGCCAGATCGTCGAGGAGTACGAGCCGATCGAGGTCGTCGTGGGCCTGCCCCGCTCGCTCAGCGGGCGGGAGGGCCCGGCCGCGACCAAGGTCCGCGCCTTCGCCGGCGAGATGGCGAAGGGCATCGCCCCGATCCCGGTCCGTCTCGTCGACGAGCGGATGACCACCGTCACCGCGACCCAGGGTCTGCGGGCCTCGGGCGTGAAGGCGAAGAAGGGGCGGTCCGTCATCGACCAGGCCGCCGCCGTGATCATCCTTCAGAACGCTCTTGAGTCCGAACGGGTATCAGGTAATCCGCCCGGTGAGGGCGTCGAAGTGGTCATCTGATCGCGATACGGTAACGTTCCGCGCGATGCGGCGGTGTTCGAACAGCTGCCGCACTACGTAGAGGCGGATCGTCCGGAAGCCTCGCGGCTGTTTGGGGATCGATGACTGAGTATGGCCGGGGCCCTGGCTCCGAACCGTGGCACCCGGGGGACCCGCTCTACGGGGACCAGGGGTGGGAGGGCCAGCAGCAGTACCCGCAGCCGCAGCAGGCGAGCCAGTACGGCCACGGTGGCCAGGGCTACGCGGACCCGTACGGCCAGGGGCACGGGGGTGACCCGTACCAGCAGCAGGGACAGCCGCAGCAGGGACAGCAGCAGTACCAGCAGCAGCCTCAGCAGCAGTACGTCGATCCTCAGTACCAGCAGCAAGAGCAGTACCAGCAGCAACAGCAGCAGCAGTACCAGCAGCAGTACGGGACGGGGTACCCGGGCGGCGGTTACGACACGCCCGGGAACCTCGGGCAGCAGTACGACGGCAGCTGGGAGAGCGGCCAGGCGGCGATGGCCTACGGCGCGCCCCCGGCCGATCCGTACGGCGGCCAGAACCCCGACCTCTACGGCACGCCCGAGGCCTACCCGCCGCCCCAGCCGCCCGGCCGTCGGCAGAACCCGCCGGAGCCGGTCGTCGACTGGGCGCCGGAGGAGGAGACGCACCCCGAGCCGGAGCCGGAGGAGGAGAAGCACCCCTTCTTCACCGGTGAGGACGACGAGGACGACGACTACGACGAGGAGCCGGGCCGCGGGCGCGGCCGCGGCTCCCGCGACGACGACCGCGAGCGCCGGAGCAAAGCGAAGAAACGCAAAGGCAAGAACGGCGTGGCCTGCCTGGTCGTCGCCGCCGTCCTGGTCGGCGGCGTGGGCGGCATCGGCTACTTCGGCTACAAGTTCTGGCAGGGCCAGTTCGGCGCGGCGCCCGACTACGCGGGCGGCGGCAGTGGGGTCGTCCAGGTCGAGATCCCGAAGGACGCCGGCGGCTACGAGATCGGCAACATCCTCAAGAAGGCCGGCGTCGTCAAGAGCGTCGACGCCTTCGTCTCCGCCCAGCAGAAGAACCCCCGGGGCCTCTCGATCCAGGCGGGCGCGTACACGCTGAAGAAGGAGATGTCGGCGGACAGCGCGGTCACGCTGATGCTGAACCCGGCGAGCCAGGCCAACCTCATCATCCCCGAGGGCAAGCGGAACGCGTGGGTGTACGAGAAGCTCGACGAGCGTCTGGACCTCGCGCCCGGGACGACGCAGGGCATCGCAAAGGCGAAGGCGGACACCCTCGGTCTCCCGGACTGGGCGAAGAACCACAAGAACGTGAAGGACCCGCTGGAGGGCTTCCTCTTCCCGGCGAGCTACCCGGTGGCCAAGGGCAACAAGCCCGAGGACGTCCTGCGCAAGATGGTGGGCCGCGCGAACCAGGAATACGGGAAGTTCGACCTCGAGGCCAAGGCGAAGACGCTCGGTGTCGACAGCCCCTGGGAGCTCGTCACGATCGCGAGCCTCGTCCAGGCGGAGGGCACGTCCCACGACGACTTCCGCAAGATGGCCGAGGTCGTCTACAACCGACTCAAGCCGTCGAACCCGCAGACCTACGGCGGCCTCGAGTTCGACTCGACGTACAACTACATCAAGAACCAGAGCAAGATCGACCTCACCCTCGAAGAGCTGCGGAAGTACGACAACCCGTACAACACGTACTTCGTCAAGGGCCTGCCTCCCGGTCCCATCGGCAACCCCGGTGCCGAGGCGATGCAGGGTGTGGTCAACCCGACGAACGACGGCTGGTACTACTTCGTCTCGATCGACGGCAAGACCTCCCAGTTCACGAAGACCAACGCCGAGCACCAGAAGCTCGTCGAAAAGTTCAACGAGTCGAGGAAGAACTGATGGCGACAGCACGCCGGGCGGCCGTTCTGGGATCGCCCATCGCCCACTCGCTGTCCCCGGTCCTGCACCGGGCCGCGTACGCCGAACTCGGGCTCGACGACTGGGCGTACGACCGCTTCGAGGTCGACGAGGCCGGGCTGCCCGGCTTCGTCGGCGAGCTGGACGGCAGCTGGGCCGGGCTCTCGCTGACCATGCCGCTCAAGCGGGCGATCATCCCGCTGCTCGACGAGATCAGCGACACGGCCGCCTCCGTGGAGGCCGTCAACACCGTCGTCTTCCGCGAGGGCGGGCGCCGGGTCGGCGACAACACCGACATCCCCGGCATGATCGCCGCCCTGCGCGAGCGGGGCGTCGAGAAGGTGGAGTCGGCGGCCGTCCTCGGCGCCGGCGCCACCGCCTCCTCCGCGCTCGCCGCCCTCGCCCGGATCTGCGCGGGCCCCGTCACCGCGTACGTACGGAGCGATGCGCGCGCCGAGGAGATGCGCGGCTGGGGCGAGCGGCTCGGCGTGGACGTCCGTACGGCCGACTGGGAGCGCGCGGCGGAGGCCTTCGAGGCGCCGCTGGTCATCGCGACCACCCCGGCCGGCACCACCAACGCCCTCGCGACCACCGTCCCCGACCGCGTCGGCACGCTCTTCGACGTCCTGTACGACCCCTGGCCGACGGCGCTCGCCGCCGCCTGGTCCGACCACGGCGGCAAGGTCGTCGGCGGCCTCGACCTCCTCGTCCACCAGGCCGTCCTCCAGGTCGAGCAGATGACGGGCGTCCCCAAGGCCCCGCTCGCGGCCATGCGGGCGGCGGGGGAGCAGGCGCTGGCGGCTCGGTAGGTCCGAATCTGATCAAGTCGCGTCCGATAGCTGGACCGGAGGGCGGGTTCGTCCCCCGGACGTGGGAGGATCGGGGTTGGCGGGCCCGGGCCGCGCACCCGGCCGCTCGTCGCAGTGCCCAGGCGCGAGCATGAGGAGCATCGTTGAGCAGGTTGCGTTGGCTGACCGCTGGGGAATCCCACGGACCCGCGCTGGTCGCGACGCTGGAGGGTCTTCCCGCCGGTGTCCCGGTCACCACTGAGCTGGTGGCGGACCACCTCGCGCGGCGACGTCTCGGCTATGGGCGGGGTGCCCGGATGAAGTTCGAGCGGGACGAGGTCACCTTCCTCGGTGGTGTCCGGCACGGGCTGTCCCTGGGTTCGCCGATCGCGGTGATGGTGGGCAACACCGAGTGGCCGAAGTGGGAGAAGGTGATGTCGGCCGATCCGGTCGATCCCTCGGAGCTGAAGGAGACGGGTCGCAACGCGCCCCTGACCCGGCCGCGGCCCGGCCACGCGGATCTGGCCGGGATGCAGAAGTACGGCTTCGACGAGGCCCGGCCGATCCTGGAGCGCGCGTCCGCCCGGGAGACCGCGGCCCGGGTCGCGCTCGGCGCCGTCGCCCGCTCCTTCCTGAAGGAGGCCGCCGGCATCGAGATCGTCTCCCACGTCATCGAGCTCGCGGCCGCCAAGGCTCCCTACGGCCTCTACCCGACCCCCGCCGACGTCGAGAAGCTCGACGCCGACCCGGTCCGCTGCCTGGACGCCGACGCGTCGAAGGCGATGGTCGCGGAGATCGACCAGGCCCACAAGGACGGCGACACCCTGGGTGGTGTGGTCGAGGTCCTCGCCTACGGCGTGCCCGTCGGGCTCGGCTCGCACGTGCACTGGGACCGCCGTCTCGATGCCCGTCTGGCGGCCGCGCTGATGGGCATCCAGGCCATCA
Source organism: Streptomyces nymphaeiformis (assembly GCF_014203895.1). GTDB lineage: Bacteria > Actinomycetota > Actinomycetes > Streptomycetales > Streptomycetaceae > Streptomyces > Streptomyces nymphaeiformis. The sequence continues at coordinate 352,231 of NZ_JACHJY010000010.1, forward strand.
AGGGGGTCGAGGTCGGTGACGGTTTCGATCTGGCCCGCGTGCCCGGCTCGAAGGCCCACGACGAGATCGTGCGCACCGGGGACGGCATCAAGCGCGCCTCCGGCCGCTCCGGCGGCACCGAGGGCGGCCTGACCACCGGTGAGCTGCTGCGCGTCCGCGCCGCGATGAAGCCCATCGCGACCGTCCCGCGGGCGCTGGCCACGATCGACGTCGCCACCGGCGAGGCCGCTGCCGCCCACCACCAGCGCTCCGACGTCTGCGCCGTCCCCGCCGCCGGCATCGTCGCCGAGGCGATGGTCGCGCTCGTCCTCGCGGACGCGGTCGTCGAGAAGTTCGGCGGCGACTCGGTCCCCGAGACCCGCCGCAACGTCCAGTCGTACCTCGACAACCTGAACATCCGGTGACCGCCGGACCCCTGGTCGTCCTCGTCGGCCCCATGGGCTCCGGCAAGTCCACGGTGGGCGCGCTCCTGGCCGAACGGCTCGGCGCGCCCTACCGGGACACCGACGCCGACATCGTCGCCGCCGAAGGACGCGAGATCTCCGACATCTTCGTCGAGGACGGCGAGGAGCACTTCCGCGCCCTGGAGCGGGCCGCGGTCGCCACGGCCGTCGCCGAGCACGAGGGCGTCCTCGCCCTCGGCGGCGGCGCGATCCTCGACGCCGGGACCCGCGCCCTGCTCGCCGGGCTGCCCGTCGCGTACCTCTCCATGGACGTCGACGAGGCCGTACGGCGGGTCGGACTCAACACCGCCCGGCCGCTCCTCGCCGTCAACCCGCGCCGCCAGTGGCGCGAGCTGATGGAGGCGCGCCGCCACCTGTACGAAGAAGTCGCACGCGCCGTCGTCGCCACGGACGACCGCACCCCCGAAGAGGTCGCCCAGGCGGTCCTCGACGCTCTGGAGTTGAAGGACGTATGACGGACCAGGACCAGGTCACCCGTATCCAGGTCGGCGGTTCCGCGGGCACCGATCCGTACGAGGTACTGGTCGGCCGGCAGCTCCTCGGCGAGCTCCCCGCGCTGATCGGCACCCAGGCCAAGCGGGTCGCCGTGATCCACCCGGAGGCGCTCGCCGACACCGGCGAGGCGCTCCGCGCCGACCTCGCCGAGCAGGGCTACGAGGCCGTCGCCATCCAGGTGCCGAACGCCGAGGAGGCGAAGACCGCCGAGGTCGCCGCCTACTGCTGGAAGGCGCTCGGACAGACCGGCTTCACCCGCAGCGACGTCGTCGTCGGCGTCGGAGGCGGTGCCACCACCGACCTCGCCGGCTTCGTCGCCGCGACCTGGCTGCGGGGCGTGCGCTGGATCGCCGTGCCGACCACTGTCCTGGCCATGGTCGACGCGGCCGTCGGCGGCAAGACGGGCATCAACACCGCCGAGGGCAAGAACCTCGTCGGCGCCTTCCACCCGCCCGCCGGCGTCCTCTGCGACCTCGCGGCGCTCGACTCGCTGCCCGTGCACGACTACGTCAGCGGTCTCGCGGAGATCATCAAGGCCGGCTTCATCGTCGACCCGGTGATCCTCGACCTCATCGAGGAGGACCCGCAGGCCGCCCGCACCCCCGCCGGGCCGCACACCGCCGAGCTGCTCGTCCGCTCGATCAAGGTCAAGGCGGAGGTCGTCTCCGGCGACCTCAAGGAGTCCGGCCGCCGGGAGATCCTCAACTACGGCCACACCCTCGCCCACGCCATCGAGAAGAACGAGCGGTACAAGTGGCGCCACGGTGCCGCCGTCTCCGTCGGCATGGTCTTCGCCGCCGAGCTCGGCCGCCTCGCCGGTCGCCTCGACGACGCCACCGCCGACCGGCACCGGGCCATCCTGGAGTCCGTCGGCCTGCCGCTCACCTACCGCGGCGACCAGTGGCCCAAGCTCCTGGAGACCATGCGGGTCGACAAGAAGTCCCGCGGCGACCTGCTGCGCTTCATCGTGCTCGACGGGCTCGGCAAGCCGACCGTCCTGGAGGGCCCCGACCCGGCCGTCCTGATCGCGGCGTACGGGGAGGTGTCGGCGTGAGCGAGGCGCTTCCGGGCCGCCCGGTCCTCGTGCTGAACGGCCCGAACCTGGGCCGCCTCGGCTCCCGCGAGCCCGACATCTACGGCGCCACCTCCTACAAGGGGCTCGTCGAGTCCTGCCGGACCCTCGGCGCGGAGCTCGGCTTCGACGTCGAGGTGCGGGAGACCAACGACGAGGGCGAGATGATCCGCTGGCTGCACGAGGCCGCGGACCGCTCGGTCCCCGTGGTGATCAACCCCGGCGCCTTCACCCACTACTCGTACGGAATGCGCGACGCCGCCGCCCAGCGGACCGCCCCGCTGATCGAGGTGCACATCTCGAACCCGTACGCCCGTGAGGAGTTCCGGCACACCTCGGTCATCGCGGCCGTGGCGACCGGCACGGTCGCCGGGTTCGGGATCGGTTCCTACCGGCTGGCGCTGCGGGCGCTCGCCGAGGAACTCACCGACTGACAGGGCACCAGGAGGCGTCCCCGGCCGTTCCCCCTGTGGGGGGCCGGGGCGGTAACGTTCCGGCGTCCCCGGACACACCTGTCCGGGGATCCAGCAGGCGCACGAGTGGGAGTGGCACCGGATGCAGCACGCAGTGGGGGGTCCGCTGCCACCGCCCGAGCAGCCGGGCCGGGCACCCGGCCCCGGCCCGGGCCCCGCGCCCGGTTCCGTACCGACGTCCGCGGCAGGCGGGGGAGAGGTCGGCGGGCAGGTGCCCGTTCCTCCGCCGCTGCCGCCCGGCACCCCGTACCCCGCGCCGCCGTCCGGACCCCGGCTCGGTGTGCACCCGACGGTCCAGGCCGGTGCTCCCCGGCCCCCGCACGCCCCGCCGCCCTCCGGGCCCGGGCCGGGCTGGGGCGCGCCGGGAGGCATACCCCAGCACCAGCACCCCGCCGCACCCCCGCAGCACCCCTCCTCCGCGCCGCCGCGCGGGGACATGACCGGGCACGTGCCGCTGCCGCCCGTGAGCGCGCCGCTCGCGCCGCCCGCGGAGCTCGGCGCCGGGACCGGTGCGGCCACCCTCGCCGTCCTGCTCATCGGCCCCGCGGGCGCGGGCAAGACGACCGTCGCGCGGCACTGGGCGCAGCGCCGCCGCGTGCCCACCGCGCACATCAGCCTCGACGACGTCCGCGAGTGGGTCTGCTCCGGCTTCGCCGACCCGCAGTCCGGCTGGAACGAGCACTCCGAGGCGCAGTACCGGCTCGCCCGCCGCACCTGCGGCTTCGCCGCGCGCAACTTCCTCGCCAACGGCATCTCCTGCATCGTCGACGACGCCGTCTTCCCGGACCGGCCCGTCGTCGGACTCGGTGGCTGGAAGCGGCACGTCGGCCCCGGTCTGCTGCCCGTCGTGCTGCTGCCCGGCCTGGAGATCGTCCTGGAGCGCAACGCCGAGCGCAGCGGCAACCGGCGCCTGTCGGACGAGGAGGTCGCCGCCATCCACGGCCGGATGGCCGGCTGGTACGGCTCGGGCCTGCCGATCATCGACAACTCCACGTACGACGTGGAGACCACCGCGCGCGTCCTCGACGACGTCCTCGCCCGCGCGATCGCGAGCCCGCCCACCTGGTGACCCCGCCCGGACGGCCGCCCTGAACAGGCCGTCGCGGCGCGGCGCTCGTACGCTCGGAGCATGTCAGAGGTGTATGCGGACCGCCGTGTGCGGCTGCGCGACCGGTGCGCGGCCGCGGGCAGCCCGGCGGCCCTGGTCTCCCGCCCCGCCAACGTCCGCTATCTCGCGGGTGGTTCACCGCCCGACTCCGTCCTGCTCGTCGGGCCGGAACCGGAGTCGGACGTGCTGCTCTGCCCCGTCCCGCCCGGCGGCGAGCCGGCCGACGGACGACTCGACGAGCTGCTCCGGCAGCAGGTCCTGCCCGCCGGAGGAGGTGATCCGGCGGTCGCCGCCGTCGACCTCGCCCGCCGCGCGGGCGCCGACGCGCTCGCCGTCGAGGAGCACCACCTGACGGTCGCCCGGCACCGGGCGATGGGCTCCGTCGCCCCCGCACTGCGCCTCGCCGACCTCGCCTGCGCCGTGGAACAGCTCAGGATCGTCAAGGACGAGGACGAGATCGCCTGCCTGCGGATCGCGGCGGAGATCGCCGACCAGGCCCTCGGCGAGCTCCTGGAGTCGATCCTCGTCGGGCGGACCGAGCGCCACCTCGCCCTGGAGCTGGAGCGGCGGCTCGTCGACCACGGCGCCGACGGGGCCGCCTTCCCCACCTCCGTCGGGACCGGCCCGCACTCCGGGCGCCGCGGGCACCGGCCCACCGACCGCCGGGTCGAGGAGGGTGATTTCCTCACCGTCTGCCTCGGCGCCGACTACCGCGGCTACCGGTGCGAGATCGGCCGCACCTTCGTCATCGGCACCACCCCCGCCGACTGGCAGATCGAGCTGTACGAGCTCGTCTTCGCCGCTCAGCGGGCCGGACGGGAGTCCCTCGCACCCGGCGCCGAGTACCGCGACGTGGACCGGGCGGCCCGTCAGATCCTGGACGCCGCGGGGCACGCGGAGGCCGCCGTGCCCCTCACCGGGCACGGGGTGGGGCTCGAAATCGACGAGGACCCGCAGCTCTCACCTTCGGCCATGGGTAAACTGGACGCTTGCGTGCCGGTCACCGTCGAACCGGGGGTCCACCTCCCGGGCCGGGGCGGGGTCCGGATCGATGACACGCTCGTCGTGCGCCAGGAGGCGGACGGCGGACCCGAGCTACTCACCATCACGACCAAGGAGCTGCTCGCGCTGTGAGGCGCGTACGCCTCCTCGGTCCCACGTCAGTCCAGGAGATTCCGCAACCGTGGCTTCCACGAACGACCTCAAGAACGGCATGGTGCTCAAGCTCGACGGGGGCCAGCTCTGGTCCGTCGTCGAGTTCCAGCACGTCAAGCCCGGCAAGGGCCCGGCCTTCGTGCGCACCAAGCTCAAGAACGTGCTGTCCGGCAAGGTCGTCGACAAGACCTTCAACGCGGGCGTGAAGGTCGACACGGCCACCATCGACCGCCGCGACATGCAGTTCTCCTACATGGACGGCGACTACTTCGTCTTCATGGACATGGAGACCTACGACCAGCTGCACGTTTCCCGCGCGGCCGTCGGCGACACCGCCAATTTCCTCATCGAGGGCTTCACCGCCTCCGTCGCGCAGCACGAGGGCGAGGTGCTCTACGTCGAGCTCCCCGCCGCCGTCGAGCTGACCATCCAGCACACCGACCCGGGCGTCCAGGGCGACCGCTCCACCGGCGGCACCAAGCCGGCGACGCTGGAGACCGGCCACGAGATCCAGGTCCCGCTCTTCATCACCACCGGTGAGAAGATCAAGGTCGACACCCGCACCAGCGACTACCTCGGCCGGGTGAACAAGTAACCGTGGCTGCTCGCAGCAAGGCCCGCAAGCGGGCCTTCCAGATCCTCTTCGAGGCGGACCAGCGCGGTGCCTCCGTCCAGGAGGTTCTCGCGGACCAGGTCCGGCTCGCGCGGTCGGACGACCGTCAGCCGCCGGTGAACGACTTCACCATGCAGTTGGTCGAGGGATACGCCGCCCACGTGGCGCGGATCGACGAGCTCATCGAGACCTACTCGGTGGACTGGACCCTCGACCGGATGCCCGTCGCCGACCGGAACATCGTGCGCCTCGGTGCGTACGAGCTGATCTGGGAGGACGGCACGCCCGACGCGGTCGCGATCGACGAGTCGGTGCAGCTCGCCAAGGAGTTCTCCACGGACGAGTCCCCGGCCTTCGTCAACGGCCTTCTGGGGCGCTTCAAGGACTTGAAGCCGCGCCTGCGCCGGGACGCGGACGTCTAGTCCCGTACGGTACGCGAAGGGGCCCGCAGCACCGAGTGCTGCGGGCCCCTTCGCGTACCGCCGGCTCGTCCGGGGAAGAAAGAAGCCGGGCCCGTGGTCGTCGGATGACGGCCACGGGCCCGGCGGTACGTTTCTGCTGTGCCCTCGTAAGGGGTCAGTTGTCCTCGTGGGCGACCGCGCGGCGCGCGTCCGCGTCCAGGACGCCCCAGCTGATCAGCTGCTCGGTGAGGACCGAGGGGGACTGGTCGTAGATGACGGCGAGGGTGCGCAGGTCGTCCTGGCGGATCGACAGCACCTTGCCGTTGTAGTCGCCGCGCTGCGACTGGATCGTCGCCGCGTAGCGCTGGAGCGGGCCCGCCTTCTCCTGCGGGACGTGGGCCAGGCGCTCCAGGTCCAGGACCAGCTTCGGCGGCGGCTCGGCGGCCCCGCCCGGGGTCGTGCCCGGCAGGAGCTCCTGCACCGGCACGCCGTAGAAATCGGCCAGCTCGGCAAGACGCTGCACGGTCACCGCGCGGTCTCCGCGCTCGTACGAGCCGACCACGACCGCCTTCCAGCGGCCCTGGGACTTCTCCTCCACCCCGTGGAGGGAGAGACCCTGCTGGGTGCGGATGGCACGGAGTTTGGCCCCGAGCTGCTTTGCGTATTCGCTGGACATAACGCTCCCGGACGCTGTGACGACATGCGGCTGCGCCGCGCGGCTGGTAACTCACTGTGAGGTTACGCAGCGTTACACCTACCCGTCAAGCCGAATGGTCCGTACCGCCTCCTCCCGGGGGACGGCGCCCGGAGGGGCGGCAGGGGTGCGCGGGACCGGGCCTCCCACCCCTGGTAGAGTGAACGGCGCAAATCCGACGTCCTTTAAGAGCCGTCCCGTGAGGCGGAGAAGGAGGTCCGTTTTCCATGGACACTCAGCAGCAGTACGGCGACGAAGCGCGGCCCGTTCTCGAGGCCCCTGACATCGCGCGGGTCCTGACCCGCATCGCCCACGAGATCGTCGAGCGCGCCAAGGGCGCCGACGACGTGGTCCTCCTCGGCATCCCCACCCGCGGCGTCTTCCTCGCCCGCCGGCTCGCCGAGAAGCTCGAATCGATCACCGGCTCCAAGATCCCGGTCGGTTCCCTCGACATCACCATGTACCGGGACGACCTGAGGCTGAAGCCCGCCCGCGCCATCGGCCGCACCGAGATCCCCGGTGACGGCATCGACGGCCGCCTCGTCGTCCTCGTCGACGACGTCCTCTTCTCCGGCCGCACCATCCGCGCCGCCCTCGACGCCCTCGGCGACATCGGCCGCCCGCGCGCCGTCCAGCTCGCGGTCCTCGTCGACCGCGGCCACCGCGAACTTCCGATCCGCGCCGACTACGTCGGCAAGAACCTCCCCACGTCGCTGCGGGAGACGGTCAAGGTCCTGCTCGCCGAGGAAGACGGTCGCGACACCGTCCTGCTCGGCGGCAAGCCCGCCTCCTCCTAACCGGACCGGCACCCCCGACGGGTCCCGGGGCACAGCCCTGCGCACCCGCATGCCCTCACCCTCCCACCACGGAGCGAAAACCCGATGATGCGTCACCTCATCTCGGCCGCCGACCTCACCCGCGACGACGCCGTCCAGATCCTCGACACCGCCGAGGAGATGGCCCGGGTGGCCGACCGGCCCATCAAGAAGCTGCCGACCCTGCGCGGCCGGACCGTCTGCAACCTCTTCTTCGAGGACTCCACCCGGACCCGGATCTCCTTCGAGGCCGCCGAGAAGCGCCTCTCCGCCGACGTGATCAACTTCGCGGCCAAGGGCTCCAGCGTCTCCAAGGGCGAGTCCCTCAAGGACACCGCGCAGACCCTGGAGGCCATGGGCGTCGACGCGGTCGTCATCCGGCACAGCGCCTCCGGCGCGCCGTACCGGCTCGCCACCTCCGGGTGGATCGACGCCCCCGTCATCAACGCCGGCGACGGCACCCACCAGCACCCCACCCAGGCCCTCCTGGACGCCTTCACCATGCGCCGCCGCCTCGTCGGCCGCGACGCCGGGCTCGGCCAGGACCTCGCGGGCAAGCGCATCACCCTCGTGGGTGACGTCCTGCACAGCCGGGTCGCCCGCTCGAACGTCGACCTGCTGCACACCCTCGGCGCCGAGGTCACCCTGGTGGCCCCGCCCACCCTGGTCCCCGTCGGCGTCGAGACCTGGCCCTGCGACATCTCGTACGACCTCGACAGCGTGCTGCCGAAGTCCGACGCGGTGATGATGCTGCGTGTGCAGCGCGAGCGGATGAACGCCGCCTTCTTCCCGACCGAGCGCGAGTACTCGCGCCGCTACGGGCTCGACGGCGAGCGGATGGCGAAGATGCCCGAGCACGCCATCGTCATGCACCCCGGCCCGATGGTCCGCGGCATGGAGATCACCGCCGAGGTCGCCGACTCCGACCGCTGCACGGTCGTCGAGCAGGTCGCCAACGGCGTCTCCATCCGGATGGCCGTCCTCTACCTGCTGCTCGGCGGCAACGACTCCGCCACCCCCGCCCGTACCGAGGAGAACAAGTAACCATGAGCAAGATCCTTATCCGCGGTGCGAAGGTCCTCGGCGGCGACGTCCAGGACGTCCTCATCAACGGCGAGACCATCGCCGAGGTCGGCACGGGCCTGTCCGCCGAGGGCGCCACCGTCGTCGAGGCCGACGGCCAGATCCTGCTGCCCGGCCTGGTCGACCTCCACACCCACCTGCGCGAGCCCGGCCGCGAGGACTCCGAGACCGTCCTCACCGGCACCCGCGCCGCCGCCTCCGGCGGCTACACCGCGGTCTTCGCCATGGCCAACACCCACCCGGTCGCCGACACCGCCGGCGTCGTCGAGCAGGTCTACCGCCTCGGCCGGGAGCACGGCTACTGCGACGTCCAGCCCATCGGCGCCGTCACCGTCGGCCTCGAGGGCAAGAAGCTCGCCGAGCTCGGCGCCATGCACGACTCCGCCGCCGGCGTCACCGTCTTCTCCGACGACGGCAAGTGCGTCGACGACGCCGTGATCATGCGCCGCGCCCTGGAGTACGTGAAGGCCTTCGGCGGCGTCGTCGCCCAGCACGCCCAGGAGCCCCGCCTCACCGAGGGCGCCCAGATGAACGAGGGCGTCGTCTCCGCCGAGCTCGGCCTGGGCGGCTGGCCCGCCGTCGCCGAGGAGTCGATCATCGCCCGCGACGTCCTCCTCGCCGAGCACGTCGGCTCCCGCGTCCACATCTGCCACCTCTCCACCGCCGGCTCCGTCGAGATCGTCCGCTGGGCCAAGTCCCGCGGCATCGACGTCACCGCCGAGGTCACCCCGCACCACCTCCTCCTCACGGACGAGCTGGTCCGCTCGTACGACCCGGTCTACAAGGTCAACCCGCCGCTGCGCACCGAGAAGGACGTCCTCGCCCTGCGCGAGGCGCTGGCCGACGGCACGATCGACATCGTCGCCACCGACCACGCCCCGCACCCGCACGAGGACAAGGACTGCGAGTGGGCCGCGGCCGCCATGGGCATGGTCGGCCTGGAGACCGCCCTCTCCGTCGTCCAGCAGACGATGGTCGAGACCGGCCTCCTCGACTGGGCCGGCGTCGCCGACCGGATGTCCTTCGCGCCCGCCCGCATCGGACGGGCGAAGGGCCACGGACGCCCCGTCTCGGCAGGTGAGCCCGCGAACCTGACGCTGGTCGATCCGGCTTACCGTGGTGTCGTGGACCCCGCGGACTTCGCCTCCCGCAGCCGCAACACCCCCTACGAGGGCCGTGAGCTGCCGGGACGCGTCACCCACACCTTCCTGCGGGGCCGGGCAACGGTCGTGGACGGGAAGCTGGCGTGACACCACTCATCGCAATCGCCGCAGAGGCAGCCGAGCAGAAGTCGGCGGAGGTGACCGACTGGGCCGGGCGGCTCGGCTGGGTCGCAGGACTGCTGCTCTTCGTCGTCTTCGTGTACTGGCTCATGCGCCAGGGATGGAAGTGGCGCGGCAGCCTCCAGTCCGACCTCCCGGAGCTCCCCACCGCGCCGGAGTCCACCGGTGAGGCGAAACTGACTCTCAGCGGGCGCTACCACGGGTCCACGACCGCCGGGCAGTGGCTCGACCGGATCGTCGCCCACGGCCTCGGCACCCGCAGCCGCGTCGAGCTCACGCTCACCGACGCCGGCATCGAGGTCGTCCGCCCCGGGGCGAACGACTTCTTCGTGCCGGCCGCCGCGCTGCGCGAGGCCCGCCTCGACAAGGGCATCGCCGGCAAGGTCCTCACCGAGGGCGGGCTCCTGATCGTCACCTGGGAGCACGGCGGCAAGCAGCTCGACTCCGGCTTCCGCTCCGACCGGGCGGCCGAGCACACGGCCTGGGTCGAGGCCATCAACTCCATGAACGCCGTATCCACCACGACGGAAGGCATCGCACGATGACGACCTCCACCAGGGGAGCCGCCAAGACTCCCGCCGTACTCGTCCTGGAGGACGGCCGCATCTTCCGCGGCCGCGCCTACGGGGCCGTGGGGGAGACCTTCGGCGAGGCCGTGTTCTCCACCGGCATGACCGGCTACCAGGAGACCCTCACCGACCCGTCCTACCACCGGCAGGTCGTGGTCATGACGGCCCCCCACGTCGGCAACACCGGCGTCAACGACGAGGACCCCGAGTCCGCGCAGATCTGGGTCTCCGGCTACGTCGTCCGCGACCCCGCCCGCGTCTCCTCCAACTGGCGCTCGCAGCGCTCCCTCGACGAGGAGCTGCGCAACCAGGGCGTCGTCGGCATCCAGGGCATCGACACCCGCGCCCTCACCCGCCACCTGCGCGAGAGCGGCGCCATGCGCGTCGGCATCTTCTCCGGCAGCGCGCTCCCCGACGAGGGCACCATGCTCGCCGAGGTCCGCCAGCAGCCCGAGATGAAGGGCGCCGACCTCTCCGCCGAGGTCGCCACCAAGGAGACGTACGTCGTCCCCGCGATCGGCGAGAAGAAGTTCACCGTCGCCGCCGTCGACCTCGGCATCAAGGGCATGACCCCGCACCGGATGGCCGAGCGCGGCATCGAGGTCCACGTCCTCCCCGCCACCGCCACCGCCGAGGACATCTACGCCGTCGAGCCCGACGGCGTGTTCTTCTCCAACGGCCCGGGCGACCCGTCCACCGCCGACGGCCCCGTCGCCGTCATGCAGGCCGTCCTGGAGCGCAAGACGCCGCTCTTCGGCATCTGCTTCGGCAACCAGATCCTCGGCCGCGCGCTCGGCTTCGGCACCTACAAGCTGAAGTACGGCCACCGGGGCATCAACCAGCCGGTCCAGGACCGCACCACCGGCAAGGTCGAGGTCACCGCGCACAACCACGGCTTCGCCGTCGACGCGCCCCTCGACAAGGTCTCCGACACCCCCTACGGGCGTGCCGAGGTCTCCCACGTCTGCCTGAACGACCAGGTCGTCGAAGGCCTCCAGCTGCTCGACCAGCCGGCCTTCTCCGTCCAGTACCACCCCGAGGCGGCCGCGGGCCCGCACGACGCCGCGTACCTCTTCGACCGCTTCGTTTCTCTGATGGAGGCCGAGCGTGCCTAAGCGCACCGATATCCAGTCCGTCCTGGTCATCGGCTCCGGCCCGATCGTCATCGGCCAGGCCGCCGAGTTCGACTACTCCGGCACCCAGGCCTGCCGCATCCTCAAGGCCGAGGGCCTGCGGGTGATCCTGGTCAACTCCAACCCGGCCACGATCATGACCGACCCGGAGATCGCCGACGCCACGTACGTCGAGCCGATCACCCCCGAGTTCGTCGAGAAGATCATCGCCAAGGAGCGCCCCGACGCGCTCCTGCCCACCCTCGGCGGCCAGACCGCGCTCAACACCGCGATCTCCATGCACGAGCAGGGCGTGCTCGAGAAGTACGGCGTCGAGCTCATCGGCGCCAACGTCGAGGCGATCAACAAGGGCGAGGACCGCGACCTCTTCAAGGGCGTCGTCGAGGCCGTCAAGGCCAAGATCGGGTACGGCGAGTCCGCCCGCTCCGTCATCTGCCACTCCATGGACGACGTCCTCAAGGGCGTCGACGAGCTCGGCGGCTACCCCGTCGTCGTCCGCCCCTCCTTCACCATGGGCGGCGCCGGCTCCGGCTTCGCCCACGACGAGGAAGAGCTGCGCCGCATCGCCGGCCAGGGCCTCACGCTCTCCCCGACCACCGAGGTGCTCCTGGAGGAGTCCATCCTCGGCTGGAAGGAGTACGAGCTGGAGCTCATGCGCGACAAGCACGACAACGTCGTGGTCGTCTGCTCCATCGAGAACTTCGACCCGATGGGTGTCCACACCGGTGACTCGATCACCGTCGCCCCGGCGATGACGCTCACCGACCGCGAGTACCAGCGCCTCCGCGACATCGGCATCGCGATCATCCGCGAGGTCGGCGTCGACACCGGCGGCTGCAACATCCAGTTCGCGGTCAACCCGGACGACGGCCGGATCATCGTCATCGAGATGAACCCGCGCGTCTCCCGCTCCTCCGCGCTCGCCTCCAAGGCGACCGGCTTCCCGATCGCCAAGATCGCGGCCCGTCTCGCCGTCGGCTACACGCTGGACGAGATCCCGAACGACATCACGGAGAAGACCCCGGCGTCCTTCGAGCCCACGCTCGACTACGTCGTCGTCAAGGCCCCGCGCTTCGCCTTCGAGAAGTTCCCGCAGGCCGACTCCACCCTCACCACCACGATGAAGTCGGTCGGCGAGGCCATGGCCATCGGCCGCAACTTCACCGAGGCGCTCCAGAAGGCCCTGCGCTCCCTGGAGAAGAAGGGCTCGCAGTTCTCCTTCACCGGAGAGCCCGGCGACAAGGCCGAACTCCTCCGCGAGGCGGTCCGTCCGACCGACGGCCGCATCAACACGGTCATGCAGGCCATCCGCGCCGGCGCCACCCCGCAGGAGGTCTTCGACGCCACGAAGATCGACCCGTGGTTCGTCGACCAGCTCTTCCTGATCAAGGAGATCGCCGACGACCTGGCCGCCGCCGAGAAGCTCGACCCCGAGCTGCTCGCCGAGGCCAAGCGCCACGGCTTCTCCGACGCCCAGATCGCCGAGATCCGGGACCTGCGCGAGGACGTCGTCCGCGAGGTCCGGCACGCCCTCGGCGTCCGCCCGGTCTACAAGACGGTCGACACCTGCGCCGCCGAGTTCGCCGCCAAGACCCCGTACTTCTACTCGTCCTACGACGAGGAGACCGAGGTCGCCCCGCGCGAGAAGCCCGCGGTGATCATCCTGGGCTCCGGCCCGAACCGCATCGGCCAGGGCATCGAGTTCGACTACTCCTGCGTCCACGCCTCCTTCGCCCTGAGCGACGCCGGCTACGAGACCGTGATGGTCAACTGCAACCCGGAGACCGTCTCGACGGACTACGACACCTCCGACCGCCTGTACTTCGAGCCGCTCACGCTCGAGGACGTGCTGGAGATCGTCCACGCCGAGACCCTCGCCGGGCCCGTCGCCGGTGTCGTCGTCCAGCTCGGCGGCCAGACCCCGCTGGGCCTCGCCCAGGCGCTCAAGGACAACGGCGTGCCGGTCGTCGGCACCTCCCCGGAGGCCATCCACGCCGCCGAGGACCGCGGCGCCTTCGGCCGCGTCCTCGCCGAGGCCGGTCTCCCCGCGCCGAAGCACGGCACCGCGACCACCTTCGCCGGCGCCAAGGCCATCGCCGACGAGATCGGCTACCCCGTCCTCGTACGCCCGTCGTACGTGCTCGGCGGCCGCGGCATGGAGATCGTGTACGACGAGGCCCGCCTGGAGTCGTACATCGCCGAGTCCACCGAGATCAGCCCCACCCGGCCGGTCCTGGTCGACCGCTTCCTCGACGACGCCATCGAGATCGACGTCGACGCGCTCTACGACGGCACCGAGCTCTACCTCGGCGGCGTCATGGAGCACATCGAGGAAGCCGGCATCCACTCCGGCGACTCGGCCTGCGCCCTGCCCCCGATCACCCTCGGCGGCTTCGACATCAAGCGCCTGCGCGCCTCCACCGAGGCCATCGCCAAGGGCGTCGGCGTCCGCGGCCTGATCAACATCCAGTTCGCCATGGCCGGCGACATCCTCTACGTCCTGGAGGCCAACCCGCGCGCCTCCCGGACGGTCCCCTTCACCTCGAAGGCGACCGCCGTGCCGCTCGCGAAGGCCGCCGCCCGCATCTCGCTGGGCGCCACCATCGCCGAGCTGCGCGCCGAGGGCCTGCTGCCGAAGACCGGCGACGGCGGCACCCTGCCGCTCGACGCGCCGATCTCCGTCAAGGAGGCCGTGATGCCGTGGTCGCGCTTCCGCGACGTGCACGGCCGCGGCGTCGACACCGTCCTCGGCCCGGAGATGCGCTCCACCGGCGAGGTCATGGGCATCGACGCGGTCTTCGGCACGGCCTACGCCAAGTCGCAGGCCGGCGCCTACGGCCCGCTGCCCACCAAGGGCCGCGCGTTCATCTCGGTCGCCAACCGCGACAAGCGCTCGATGATCTTCCCGGCCCGCGAGCTCGTCGCCCACGGCTTCGAGCTGCTCGCCACCTCCGGCACCGCCGAGGTCCTCAAGCGCAACGGCATCAACGCCACGGTCGTCCGCAAGCTCAGCGAGGGCGAAGGCCCGAACGGCGAGAAGACCATCGTCCAGCTCATCCACGACGGCCAGGTCGACCTGATCGTCAACACCCCGTACGGCACCGGCGGCCGCCTCGACGGCTACGAGATCCGTACGGCCGCGGTGGCGCGCAGCGTCCCCTGCCTCACCACGGTCCAGGCGCTCGCCGCGGCCGTCCAGGGCATCGACGCGCTGAACCACGGCGGCGTGGGCGTCCGCTCGCTCCAGGAGCACGCGGAGCACCTGATCGCGGCCCGCGACTAGCAAGCCCGTACGAGGAGGGGGACACCGGCAGGACCGCGGTGTCCCCCTCGTCATGACCTGGAGCCACCAGCATGTACAAGTTCTTCTTCAACCTGGTCTTCAAGCGCATGGACCCCGAGCAGGCCCACTACACGGCCTTCCGCTGGATCCGCCTCGCCGCCCGGATCCCGGTCCTGCGCACCTTCGTCGCCGCCGTCCTCGCGCCCCGGTACAAGGAGCTGCGCACCGAGGCCCTCGGCCTCCGGATGCACGGCCCCTTCGGGCTCGCCGCCGGCTTCGACAAGAACGCCGTCGCCATCGACGGCATGTCGATGCTCGGCTTCGACCACGTCGAGATCGGCACCGTCACCGGCGAGGCCCAGCCCGGCAACCCCAAGAAGCGCCTCTTCCGGCTCGTCCCGGACCGCGCCCTGATCAACCGCATGGGCTTCAACAACGAGGGCTCCGCCGCCGTCGCCGAGCGCCTGGCCACCCGCAACCCCGTCTTCAAGACGGTCGTCGGGGTCAACATCGGCAAGACCAAGGTCGTCCCCGAGGCCGAGGCCGCCGCCGACTACGTGAAGTCCACCGAGCGCCTCGCCGCGCACGCCGACTACCTCGTCGTCAACGTCTCCTCCCCGAACACCCCGGGCCTGCGCAACCTCCAGGCCACCGAGTCCCTGCGCCCGCTCCTCACGGCCGTCCGCGAGGCCGCCGACCGCACGGTCACCGGCCGCCGGGTCCCCCTCCTGGTCAAGATCGCCCCCGACCTGGCCGACGAGGACGTCGACGCGGTCGCCGACCTCGCCCTGGAGCTCGGCCTCGACGGCATCATCGCCACCAACACCACCATCGCGCGCGAGGGCCTCGGCCTGAAGTCCGACCCCGAGCTCATCAAGGAGACCGGCGGCCTGTCCGGCGCGCCCGTCAAGGAGCGCTCCCTCGCCGTCCTGCGCCGCCTCCACGCGCGCGTGGGCGACCGGCTGGTCCTGGTGGGCGTCGGCGGCGTCGAGAACGCCGAGGACGCCTGGCAGCGCATCCTCGCCGGCGCCACCCTCGTCCAGGGCTACAGCGCCTTCATCTACGAGGGCCCGTTCTACGCCCGCGCGATCCACAAGGGCCTCGCCGCGCGCCTCGCGGCCTCCCCGTACGCCACCCTCGCCGAGGCCGTCGGCGCCGACAACCGAAAGGCCACCTCGTGACTCTCTCCTTCGGCACCCGCCTCCGCACCGCCATGGACGAGCGCGGTCCGCTCTGCGTGGGCATCGACCCGCACGCCGCCCTGCTCGACTCCTGGGGCCTGACCGACGACATCGCCGGTCTGGAGCGCTTCACCTTCACCGTCGTCGAGGCCCTCGCCGAGACCGTGGCCGTCTTCAAGCCGCAGTCCGCCTTCTTCGAGCGCTTCGGCTCGCGCGGCATCGCCGTCCTGGAGCGCGCCACCGCCGACCTGCGCGCGGCGGGCGGCCTGGTCGTCATGGACGCCAAGCGCGGCGACATCGGCTCCACCATGGCCGCGTACGCGGAGACCTTCCTGCGCAAGGACTCCCCGCTCTTCTCCGACGCCCTGACGGTCTCCCCGTACCTCGGCTACGGCGCCCTGAAGCCGGCCGTCGACCTGGCCCGCGAGTCCGGCGCCGGCCTCTTCGTGCTGGCCCTCACCTCCAACCCGGAGGGCGCGGAGGTCCAGCGCGCGGTCCGCGAGGACGGCCGCACCATCGGCGCGACCATGCTCGCCCACCTCGCCGAGGAGAACGCGGGGGAGACCCCGATGGGCTCCTTCGGCGCGGTCGTCGGCGCCACCCTCGGCGACCTGTCCTCCTTCGACCTGGACATCAACGGGCCGCTCCTCGCCCCCGGCATCGGCGCCCAGGGCGCGACCCCCGCCGACCTCCCGGCCGTCTTCGGCGCCGCGGTCCGCAACGTCGTCCCGAACGTCAGCCGCGGCGTCCTGCGCAACGGCCCGGACGTGGCCGCCCTGCGGGACTCCGCGCACCGCTACGCGGACGAGATCCGCGCGGCCGTCGCCGGCTGACGGGTCTCCCGGACAATCCGCAGGTCGGAGAGGCAGGGCCGCCGGATGGTGAGCTGTCTCACCACTTGACGAAATCTTGGCTCAAAACAGGGGCGGTATGCCGGAAAAGTCCTGGTCGGTCGATGCTGACCAGGACTTTTCCTCTGTTCTCGCTGACTGGAGCGGCCTCGGCCGCTAGTCTCCGGGGCAGAGCAGGCGTTCAACGACCACACCGTTGATCGTTGCTCCACTGGTGTGGGGCGTCCAGGTTCCTCACCGGTCCGTATCCGACAGATCGACATCCGAGGTGACGTAGGCGTGGCTCTTCCGCCCCTTACCCCTGAACAGCGCGCAGCCGCGCTCGAAAAGGCCGCCGCGGCTCGCCGGGAGCGGGCCGAGGTCAAGAATCGACTCAAGCACTCCGGCGCCTCCCTGCACGAGGTCATCAAGACCGGCCAGGAGAACGACGTCATCGGCAAGATGAAGGTCTCCGCCCTCCTTGAGTCCCTGCCCGGCGTCGGCAAGGTCCGTGCCAAGCAGATCATGGAGCGCCTCGGCATCTCCGAGAGCCGTCGTGTCCGTGGTCTCGGCTCCAACCAGATCGCTTCCCTGGAGCGCGAGTTCGGCAGCACCGGCGCCTGAACCGGCGGCCGGTCCGGCCGCCGATCCGGGACACGCGTCCCGGGCACGCCGGTGAAGCTGGAATAATCGCTGCATGGCAGCAGAGGTACGTCCGCGGCTGACCGTGCTCTCCGGCCCCTCAGGGGTCGGCAAGAGCACGGTCGTCGCTCATATGCGCAAGGTCCACCCCGAGGTCTGGCTCTCGGTGTCGGCGACGACACGGAAGCCCCGCCCCGGCGAGAAGCACGGCGTCCACTACTTCTTCGTCACGGACGACGAGTTCGACAAGCTGATCGCCAACGGTGAGCTCCTGGAGTGGGCCGAGTTCGCGGGCAACCGCTACGGCACCCCGCGCGGAGCCGTCCTGGAGCGGCTCGACTCCGGCGAGCCCGTGCTCCTGGAGATCGACCTCCAGGGCGCCCGTCAGGTGAAGGACTCCATGGCCGAGTCCCAGCTGGTCTTCCTGGCCCCGCCGAGCTGGGAGGAGCTGGTCCGCCGGCTCACCGGCCGCGGCACCGAGTCGCCCGAGGTCATCACGCGCCGCCTGGAGGCCGCGAAGGTCGAGCTGGCCGCCGAGTCGGAGTTCGACACCACCCTCGTCAACACCTCCGTCGAGGACGTCGCACGCGAGCTGCTAACGTTGATGCACGTTGTCTGATCTTTTTTCCATCTTCGGAAGGTAGAGCGTGTCCTCTTCCATCACCGCGCCCGAGGGCATCATCAACCCGCCGATCGACGAGCTGCTCGAGGCCACGGACTCGAAGTACAGCCTCGTGATCTACGCGGCCAAGCGCGCGCGTCAGATCAACGCGTACTACTCCCAGCTCGGCGAGGGCCTGCTGGAGTACGTGGGTCCGCTGGTCGACACCCACGTCCACGAGAAGCCGCTCTCGATCGCCCTGCGCGAGATCAACGCGGGTCTGCTGACGTCCGAGGCCATCGAGGGCCCCGCGCAGTAAGCATTGAGCGTGTAACGCTCGTCACCACAGGCCCGGCGGAACATCCGCCGGGCCTGTGGTGTCTCATGGAGTCGTACGCATCCGAGCCTCCGGAAGACCAGGGGAGCAGTGACAGTCGTGACCAAGCCGAAGGTGGTCCTGGGCGTCAGCGGCGGCATCGCCGCCTACAAGGCGTGCGAGCTGCTGCGCCGGCTCACCGAGTCCGGCCACGACGTCCGGGTCGTGCCCACCGACTCCGCCCTCCACTTCGTCGGCGCCGCCACCTGGTCCGCGCTCTCCGGCAACCCCGTCTCCACCGAGGTGTGGGAGTCCGTCCACGAGGTCCCGCACGTGCGGATCGGCCAGGGCGCCGACCTCGTCGTCGTCGCCCCCGCCACCGCCGACATGCTCGCCAAGGCGGCCCACGGCCTCGCCGACGACCTGCTCACCAACACGCTGCTCACCGCGCGCTGTCCGGTCGTCTTCGCCCCCGCCATGCACACCGAGATGTGGGAGCACCCGGCGACCCAGGAGAACGTGGCGACCCTGCGCCGCCGCGGCGCCGTCGTCATCGAGCCCGCCGTCGGCCGCCTCACCGGCGTCGACACCGGCAAGGGCCGGCTTCCGGACCCGGCCGAGATCTTCGAGGTATGCCGCCGCGTTTTGAATCGGCACAGTCTCGCCCGCGGCGTCACCACCCCCGACCTCGCCGGGCGCCATGTCGTGGTCAGCGCGGGCGGCACCCGCGAGCCCCTCGACCCCGTCCGCTACCTCGGCAACCGCTCCTCCGGGAAGCAGGGCTACGCCCTCGCGAAGGCGGCCGCCGCCCGCGGCGCCCGCGTCACCCTCGTCGAGGCGAACACCGGCATCGCCGACCCCGCCGGAGTCGACGTGGTCCGCGTCGGCACCGCCGTCCAGCTCCGCGAGGCCGTCCTCAAGGCCGCCGCCGACGCCGACGCGGTCGTGATGGCCGCAGCCGTCGCCGACTTCCGCCCGGCCGTCTACGCCCCCGGGAAGATCAAGAAGAAGGACGACGGCGGCGCGCCGACCATCGAGCTCGTGCGCAACCCCGACATCCTCGCCGAGCTCTCCGCCGACCGCGCCCTGCCCGGCCAGGTCGTCGTGGGCTTCGCCGCCGAGACCGACGACGTCCTCGCCAACGGGCGCGCCAAGCTCGCCCGCAAGGGCTGCGACCTCCTCGTCGTCAACGAGGTGGGGGAGCGGAAGACCTTCGGCTCCGAGGAGAACGAGGCCGTCGTCCTCGCCTCGGACGGTGCCGAGACCCCCGTACCGTACGGGCCGAAGGAAGCGCTCGCCGAGACGGTCTGGGACCTGGTCCTGCCGCGGCTGCGCCCCTCGACCTGACGCATCAGGTCCGCCTCCGCGGCGGACACCGGTGCCGCCTCCGGGGGCGCGATCCGCCGTCCGGGGAGGCGCGAAACACCGCCTGACGAGTGATTTGCGCCCCACCCGGCTGGGCAGGTCTGCCCTGCCGGCAGGCGGTTCCGCCGTCTCACCGGCATTCGCCAGGCGAGACACCTGGTCCATTGTCCGACCACGACCGATAGACTGTTCGTGGAACGTCGCGGGGCGCAGCCCCCTGCCGGTCCGCGTCACGAGTAGCCAGCAGCCGCTGCAACCCCAGGGAGCGTTGTGTCCCGTCGTCTGTTCACCTCGGAGTCCGTCACCGAGGGCCACCCCGACAAGATCGCTGACCAGATCAGCGACACCATTCTCGACGCGCTGCTGCGCGAGGACCCCACCTCGCGCGTCGCCGTCGAGACGCTGATCACCACCGGTCTGGTGCACGTCGCCGGTGAGGTGACCACCAAGGCGTGGGCGGACATCCCGACCCTCGTCCGGAACAAGATCCTCGAGATCGGTTACGACTCCTCGAAGAAGGGCTTCGACGGCGCCTCCTGCGGCGTGTCGGTGTCCATCGGATCCCAGTCCCCGGACATCGCCCAGGGCGTGGACACCGCGTACGAGAAGCGGGTCGAGGGCGACGAGGACGAGCTCGACAAGCAGGGCGCCGGCGACCAGGGCCTGATGTTCGGCTACGCGTCGGACGAGACCCCCGAGCTGATGCCGCTGCCGATCCACATCGCGCACCGGCTCTCCCGCCGCCTCACCGAGGTCCGCAAGAACGGGACCATCCCGTACCTGCGTCCCGACGGCAAGACCCAGGTCACCATCGAGTACGACGGCGACAAGGCCGTCCGCCTCGACACGGTCGTCGTCTCCTCGCAGCACGCCTCGGACATCGACCTCGAGTCGCTGCTCGCGCCCGACATCCGCGAGTTCGTCGTCGAGCACGTGCTCAAGCAGCTCGTCGAGGACGGCATCAAGCTCGACACCGACGGCTACCGCCTGCTCGTGAACCCGACCGGCCGCTTCGAGATCGGCGGCCCGATGGGCGACGCCGGCCTCACCGGTCGCAAGATCATCATCGACACCTACGGCGGCATGGCCCGCCACGGTGGCGGCGCCTTCTCCGGCAAGGACCCGTCCAAGGTCGACCGCTCCGCCGCCTACGCCATGCGCTGGGTCGCGAAGAACGTCGTCGCCGCGGGCCTCGCCTCGCGCTGCGAGGTCCAGGTCGCCTACGCGATCGGCAAGGCCGAGCCCGTCGGCCTCTTCGTCGAGACCTTCGGCACCAACACCGTCGAGACCGAGAAGATCGAGCACGCCATCGGCGAGGTCTTCGACCTCCGCCCGGCCGCGATCATCCGCGACCTCGACCTGCTCCGCCCGATCTACTCCCAGACCGCCGCCTACGGCCACTTCGGCCGCGAGCTGCCGGACTTCACCTGGGAGCGCACGGACCGCGTGGACGCCCTGAAGCAGGCCGCCGGCCTGTAGTCCCACCCGGACACCCACGGAGCCCGGTACCCCCAGCGGGGGTGCCGGGCTCCGGGCATGTCCGGCTGTCGGTGGCGTCTGGTAGGTATGGGGCTGTGAGCAGCGAGAACGAGAAGTCCGACGAGCCCGAGCAGCTCGCGCTCATCCGGGAGACCGTCCGGAAGGCGAAGGTGCCGCGGGCCAAGCCGCGGACGTGGCGGGGGGCCGCGCTGGCCAGGGAACTGCCCGTCGCCCGGGTCGTCGTGAACAAGGGGGCGCTCCACCTCGACCAGTTCTTCGACTACGCGGTCCCCGAGGAGCTCGACGAGGCCGCCCGGCCCGGCGTGCGCGTGCGCGTGCGGTTCGGGGCGGGGGCGCACCAGGTGCGGGGCGGGCGGCGCGAGGGCGGGCGGCTGATCGACGGCTTCCTCGTGGAGCGGCGTGCCGAGTCCGACTACTCGGGACCGCTGGCCGCGCTCGCCGACGTCGTCTCGCCCGAGCCGGTGCTCGGACCCGAGCTGCTCGGCCTCGCCCGGGCGGTCGCCGACCGGTACGCGGGGAGTCTCGCCGACGTCCTCCAGCTGGCCGTACCCCCGCGCAACGCGAGCGCCGAGCGCCGGCCCTCGCCCGCGCCGCTGCCGCCGCCCAGGGCGCCGGAGCCGGGGAGCTGGACGCGGTACGAGCGCGGGCCGGCGTTCCTGGACTCCCTCGCGCGCGGCGGGGCGCCCCGGGCCGTGTGGAACGCGCTGCCGGGGCCGTACTGGGCCCAGGAGATCGCCCGTGCCGTCGCCGCCACCCTCGCCTCCGGGCGGGGCGCGCTCGTCGTCGTCCCCGACGGGCGGGCCGCCGGCCGGGTCGACGCGGCGCTGACCGAGGTCCTGGGGGAGGGCCGACACGCGGTGCTCACCGCCGAGGCCGGACCCGAGAAGCGGTACGCGCAGTGGCTCGCCGTGCGGCGCGGCGCCGTGCGGGCCGTCGTCGGCACCCGGGCCGCGATGTTCGCCCCCGTACGGGACCTCGGCCTCGCCGTCATCTGGGACGACGGCGACGGCAGCCACAGCGAGCCGCACGCCCCGCAGCCCCACGCGCGCGAAGTGCTGCTCCTGCGCGCCGCCCACGACCGGTGCGCCTTCCTCCTCGGCTCCACCAGCTGCACCGTCGAGGCCGCCCAGCTCGTCGAGTCCGGCTGGGCCCAGGCGCTCGGCGCCGGACGCGAGCAGGTCCGCAAGGCCGCGCCCCTGATCCGGACCGTCGGCGACGGCGAACTCGCCCGCGACGAGGCCGCGCGCGCCGCCCGGCTGCCCTCGCTCGCCTGGCAGACCGTACGGGAGGGCCTCAAGACCGGGCCGGTCCTCGTCCAGGTCCCCCGCCGGGGGTACGTGCCGAGACTGGCCTGCGAGCGCTGCCGCACGCCCGCCCGCTGCCGGCACTGCGCCGGGCCCCTCGAGGCCCCCGAGCAGCAGGAGCTGCGGTGCGGCTGGTGCGGCCGCGGCGCCCCCGACTGGCACTGCGCGGAGTGCGGCTCGACCCGGCTGCGGGCCCAGGTGGTCGGCGCCCGGCGGACCGCGGAGGAGCTCGGGCGGGCGTTCCCCGCCGTGCCCGTACGGACCTCCGGCCGCGACCACGTCCTGGACAGCGTGCCCGGGCGCCCCGCGCTCGTCGTCTCCACCCCCGGGGCCGAACCCGTCGCCGAGGGCGGCTACGCGGCCGCGCTGCTCCTCGACGGCTGGGCCATGCTCGGCCGGCCGGACCTGCGCGCCGGCGAGGAGGCGCTGCGCCGCTGGATCGACGCGGCCTCGCTGGTCCGCGGCCAGGCCGAGGGCGGCGCCGTCGTCGTGGTCGCCGAACCGACCCTCCGGCCCGTCCAGGCGCTGGTCCGCTGGGACCCGGTCGGGCACGCCCAGCGGGAGCTGGCCGAGCGGGCCGAGCTGGGCTTCCCGCCGGTCTCCCGGATGGCCGCCGTGACCGGGCCGCCGGAGGCCGTCGAGGGCTTCCTCACGGCGGCCGGGCTGCCCGCCGACGCGGAGGTCCTCGGCCCCGTGCCGCTGCCCGTCGTCCGCCCCGGCGGCCCCCGCAGACCCGGCGATCCGCCGCCCGGCGAGCAGTGGGACCGGGCCCTGGTCCGGGTCCCGCCGGGCAGCGGCGCGGCCCTGGCGTCCTCGCTGAAGCAGGCGAGGGCGGCGCGGATGGCGCGCGGAGGCGGGGAACCGGTACGGATCAGGGTGGACCCGCCGGACATCGGCTGAGGGGGCGGGCGGCGCTCTCCGTCGGCATCGGCTGACGGGCCGGGCGGCTCTGTCCGCCGGGCATCGGCCGGGAGGCGCCGCCCGGCCGCTTCACGGCCGCCCCAAGGCGCCCCGGACGCGCCACGGCCGCCCGTCCCCGGTGGGGGCGGGCGGCCGTGGTCCGTTCTTACCGGGTCAGCCGTTGCGTCGGCCCGGGAAGGCCGGCGGGCGCGGGTCCTCGCGGAGGGTGGCGCTGCCCGAGGTGGGCTGCGGCGGCATCGAACGGGCGGCGGGGACCGAGGGGAGCGTGCGGGCCACGCCCGGCTCCACCGCGTGGTCCTGGTCCACGGCCACGCCCGGCTGGGGCGCTCGCCGGGCGCCGTAGCGGCGGTGGACGGCCTGCTTGGTGACCCCGAGCGCGGAACCCACCGCGTCCCAGGAGAACCCGAGCGAGCGGTCGAAGTCGACCGCCGCGGTCACCAGGGTCTCGACACTGTCCCGCAGCTCCTGGGCGAGACGTACGGTCGGGGCGGGCGCGCGCCCGTAGACGACGAAGCCCGTCGACGGGCCGGAGCGGCGAGGGCGGTAGACATTGCCCAGCTGGGCCGTGAGCGTGCGCAGTGCGTCCACCTGCCGCCGGACCCGCTCGATGTCCCGCACCAGCAGGTGCAGACTTGCCCGGGCTTGGGCGTCGTGGGTTGCGTGGTCGGCCATGTGAAAGCCTCTCGAACCGGCGTTTAAGGGGGCGGGCCGCAGGGGGGGAGCAGCGACCCGATTCGGTCAATCTCTCTTGACCAACGCGCCACCGGGGCTTGGGTCACGCTGCGGGGGCGTACACGCATATGCGCGGGGCGCTCACCGCCCCGTACGCCCCCTCCGCCCCAGCGGCCCTAGACTGGTGCGCTGCCCGCACGCCCCCGGAGAGACAGGCAGTCCCGACCCATGAAGCTCGTCTTCGCAGGCACCCCCGAGGTCGCCGTTCCCGCCCTGGACGCCCTGATCGCCTCCGGGCGGCACGAGGTGGCCGCAGTGGTCACCCGGCCGGACGCCCCGGCGGGGCGCGGCCGGCGGCTCGTCGCCAGCCCGGTGGCCCAGCGGGCGGAGGAGGCCGGGATCGAGGTCCTGAAGCCGGCCAGGCCGCGCGACGAGGAGTTCCTCGCCCGGCTGCGGGAGATCGCGCCGGACTGCTGCCCGGTCGTCGCGTACGGCGCGCTGCTGCCCAAGGTGGCCCTCGACATCCCCGCGCACGGCTGGGTCAACCTGCACTTCTCGCTGCTGCCCGCGTGGCGCGGCGCGGCGCCCGTGCAGCACTCCCTGATGGCCGGTGACCAGGTGACGGGCGCGTCCACCTTCCTCATCGAGGAGGGCCTCGACTCCGGGCCGGTCTACGGCGTCGTCACCGAGGACGTCCGCCCGACGGACACCAGCGGCGACCTGCTGACCCGGCTCGCCTTCGCGGGCGCCGGGCTGCTCGCCGCGACGATGGACGGCATCGAGGACGGCACGCTCCAGGCCGTCCCGCAGCCGATCGAGGGCATCACCCTCGCCCCGAAGATCCAGGTCGAGGACGCCCACGTCGACTTCGCCGCCCCCGCGCTCCGGGTGGACCGCGTGGTCCGCGGCTGCACCCCGGCCCCCGGCGCCTGGACGGTCTTCCGCGGCGAACGCCTCAAGCTGATCCAGGTCACCCCCCTCCCGGACCGCACGGACCTCGCCCCGGGCGAGCTCGTGGTCGGCAAGAACAACGTGTACGCGGGCACCGGCTCGTACGCCGTCGAACTCCTCTGGGTCCAGCCCCAGGGCAAGAAGCCGATGAAGGCCGCGGACTGGGCGCGGGGCGTGCGCATCGCCCCGGGTGAGCGGCTCGGGGCGTAGGCGCGGGCGGCTCCGCGGGCGACGTAGGCTGGGAGCGTTCCACCCCTCATTTCGTCACGCGGAGCACCTTTGAGCGAGCAGGCACGTCGTCGTCCCCACAAGCCCTACCGGCGGCCCCAGAAGGACCCCGTGCGGATGCTTGCCTTCGAGGCGCTGAGGGCGGTGGACGAGCGGGACGCCTACGCGAACCTGGTGCTGCCGCCGCTCCTCAAGAAGGCCCGGGAGAAGGGGGACTTCGACGGGCGGGACGCGGCGCTCGCGACCGAGCTCGTGTACGGGACGCTGCGCCGGCAGGGCACGTACGACGCGATCATCTCCGCCTGTGTCGACCGGCCGCTGCGCGAGGTCGACCCGCCCGTGCTCGACGTGCTGTCGCTCGGCGCGCACCAGCTGCTCGGGACCCGGATCCCCACCCACGCCGCCGTCTCCGCCAGCGTCGAGCTGGCCCGGGTCGTGCTCGGCGACGGGCGCGCCAAGTTCGTGAACGCCGTGCTGCGGAAGATCTCGCAGCAGGACCTCGACGCCTGGGTGGAGCAGGTCGCCCCGCCGTACGACGAGGACGCCGAGGACCACCTCGCCGTCGTCCACTCGCACCCGCGCTGGGTGGTCTCGGCGCTGTGGGACTCCCTCGGCGGCGGCCGCGCCGGGATCGAGAGCCTCCTGGAGGCCGACAACGAGCGGCCCGAGGTCACCCTCGTCGCCCGCCCCGGCCGGATCAGCACCGAGGAGCTGGCCGCCGGCGCCGAGACCGAGCCCGGGCGCTGGTCGCCGTACGCCCTGCGGATGGCCGAGGGCGGCGAGCCCGGCGCCATCGAGGCGGTCAAGGAGGGCCGGGCCGGCGTCCAGGACGAGGGCAGCCAGCTCGTCGCGATCGCCCTCGCCAACGCCCCCGTGGAGGGCTCCGACGCCCGCTGGCTCGACGGCTGCGCAGGCCCCGGCGGAAAGGCCGCCCTCCTCGGCGCCCTCGCGGCCGAGCGCGGCGCCTTCCTGCTCGCCTCCGAGAAGCAGCCGCACCGCGCCCGCCTCGTCGAGCGCGCCCTCGCCGGCAACCCCGGCCCGTACCAGGTGATCGCCGCCGACGGCACCCGCCCGCCGTGGCTCCCCGGCTCCTTCGACCGGGTCCTCATGGACGTGCCCTGCTCGGGTCTCGGCGCCCTGCGCCGCCGCCCCGAGGCCCGCTGGCGCCGCCGCCCCGAGGACCTGGACGGCTTCGCCCCGCTCCAGCGCGCCCTGCTCACCGAGGCCCTGAGCGCCGTCCGCGTCGGCGGCGTCGTGGGGTACGCGACCTGCTCGCCGCACCTCGCCGAGACCAGGGTCGTCGTCGACGACGTCCTCAAGAAGGTCGGCGGCGCCGAGCTGATCGACGCCCGCCCGCTGCTGCCCGGCGTCCCGGAGCTCGGCGACGGTCCTGACGTCCAGCTGTGGCCGCATCTGCACGGCACGGACGCCATGTACCTGGCGCTGCTGCGCCGGACCGCCTGACCTCCGGTCGATCGGCCGTTCGATCACCTGACCGCAATCACCCGGTCTGTGCGGGTCCCGGACTCGTCGCTTCGTACCGAAATTGGTCTGGACCGGATCCGAAACCGCGCAGCGGCAAAGAAGTGCCCAAGAACGTGGGAGGCTTGGCACATGGCGCAGATCAACCCCAGCATCCTGTCCGCGGACTTCGCCCGGCTCGCCGATGAGGCGAAGGCCGTCGGCGGTGCCGACTGGCTGCACGTCGACGTGATGGACAACCACTTCGTCCCCAACCTGACGCTCGGCGTCCCGATCGTGGAGTCGCTGGCCCGCGCGACGGACACCCCGCTCGACTGCCACCTGATGATCGAGGACCCCGACCGCTGGGCCCCGCAGTACGTGGAGGCGGGCGCCGGCTCGGTCACCTTCCACGTCGAGGCGGCCGCCGCGCCGGTCCGGCTCGCGCGGGAGATCCGGGCCAAGGGCGCGAGGGCGTCGATGGCCCTCAAGCCGGCCACGCCCATCGAGCCGTACGAGGACCTGCTCCCCGAGCTCGACATGCTGCTCATCATGACCGTCGAGCCCGGCTTCGGCGGCCAGGCCTTCCTCGACATCATGCTTCCCAAGATCCGCCGCACCCGTGAGCTGATCTCCAAGCACGGTCTGGAGCTGTGGCTCCAGGTCGACGGCGGGGTCGCCGAGTCCACGATCGAGCGGTGCGCCGAGGCCGGGGCCGACGTCTTCGTCGCCGGTTCCGCGGTGTACGGCGCGGCGGATCCGGCCGCGGCCGTCGCCTCGCTCCGGGCCCGCGCGGAGGCCGCGACCGCGTCCGCCGCGTGGGCGTGTGGCCACTGAGCCTCCGGCGGATGAACGCGGTCCGTCGGGCCGTCGACAGGACTGATCAAGGCCCGCCGGATCTGACAGGATGAACGGCGAGTCCAGAGTGTGAACGACATCGGTATGTGACTTCCGTACGTGAACAGCGGTACGTGAACAGCAGTGAGGAGATCGCGGTGGCGGGTATGTCGGCGGGACGGTCAGCCCTGCGGATGGGCCCCGCGGAGCTGGTGCAGGCGGCGGCCATGGCCCGCCGCTTCTACCTCGAGGGCAAGTCCAAGATCCAGATCGCCGAGGAGTTCGGCGTGAGCCGCTTCAAGGTGGCCCGGGTCCTGGAGACCGCCCTGGAGCGCGACCTCGTGCGGATCGAGATCCGCGTACCGGCCGAGCTGGACGCCGAGCGCTCCGACGCGCTCCGCGCCCGCTACGGGCTCCGCCACGCCGTCGTCGTCGAGTCCCCGGCGGAGGGCGACGACGAGTCGCCCGACCCGGAGAACCTCGGCGAGGTCGCGGCCGACCTGCTCGGCGAGCTCGTCACCGAGGGCGACGTCCTCGGCCTGGCCTGGGGCCGCTCCACCATCCACATGGCGGCGGCCCTCGACCGGCTGCCGCCCTGCACGGTCGTCCAGCTCACCGGTGTGTACGACGCCGGGACCGCCGAGCGCGGCTCCGTCGAGGCCGTGCGCCGCGCCGCGCAGGTCTCCGGCGGCGAGGCCCACCCCATCTACGCGCCCATGCTGCTGCCCGACCCGGCGACCGCGGCCGCGCTGCGCAGCCAGACCGGCATCGCGCGGGCCTTCGAGTACTTCGACAAGGTGACCGTCGCCTGCGTCTCCATCGGCTCCTGGGAGCCGGGCATCTCGACCGTCCACGACATGCTCTCCGACGCCGAGCGCGCCCACTACGCCTCGCTCGGCGTCGCCGCCGAGATGTCCGCGCACCTCTTCGACACCGAGGGGCGCCGGGTCGGCCGCGACCTGGGCGAGCGCTGCATCACCGTCGAGGCGGACCGGCTGCGCCGGATCCCCGAGGTCGTCGCGATCGCCGGCGGCCAGCGCAAGGCGGCGGCGATCGGCGCGGTGCTCCGCTCCGGGCTCGTCACCAGCCTGGTCACCGACCGCGCCGCGGCGGACTACCTGCTCACCGAGTCCAGCCCGGGCACGCACCCGGCGCTCGACCGCAAGGACCCCGACGGCAACTGAACGAGGCCGCGTGAGCCCAGGGGCCGGAGCCGATCCGTAACGGTATGTTCGGGACATGTCGCTCCGGCCCCTGCGCGTACTCCTCGCGCTCGTCCTCGCCGTCCTCCTGGCCGGGTGCTCCTCGGCGGGCGGCACCGGCACCGCCACCCCGACCCGTACGCCCGCGGCCGCCGCGGCCACCGGAACCTCGGGGCTCCCCACCGTACGGGCGTCGCGGCTGCCGCCCGAGGCGCGCGAGACGCTCGCCCTCATCGCGCGCGGCGGCCCCTTCCCGTACGCCAAGGACGGCACGGTCTTCTCGAACTTCGAGCGGGTCCTGCCCCGGCGCGAACGCGGCTACTACCACGAGTACACCGTGAAGACCCCCGGCGGACGCGACCGGGGAGCGCGGCGCATCGTCACCGGGCGCGGCGGCGAGACGTACTACACCGACGACCACTACGAGACCTTCCGGGAGGTGGTCACGGATGAGGCTTGACGACCCCGTCGTCCTCGACCTGACCGGCGTCATGGACAAGGCCGCCCTCATGGACCGGTGCGCCGTCGCGCTCGCCCTGCCCGACTGGTTCGGCCGCAACTGGGACGCCCTCGCCGACTGCCTCACCGACCTGCCCGAGCCGGTCACCCTCGTCGTCACCGGCTGGCAGACCTATGCGAGGACGCACCCGCGCGAGTGGGGGATCGCCCAGGACGTCTTCGCCACGGCGGTCGACGAACGCCCCACCCACCTCTCCGTCCTCCTCGCGCTGGGGGAGCCGAGGGAGGGCTTTCCGGAGGACCTTTAGGAGGATCCGACGAACCGCATGCCGTAAGCCTCGGATGTTTCGGCCTGGACTGGTATTCGTACTGGCGTGGGACAATGAACTACGTGCTTTTTCCCCTGGCTGAAATGCCTAGGGGCCGATCCGAACGACTGGGATGTCAGCACGTGCGTTTCCTCAATGACGTCAAGCCGCCCTACGACCTGACGTACGACGATGTGTTCATGGTGCCGAGCCGCTCGGCCGTGGGTTCCCGCCAGGCCGTGGACCTCTCCTCGCCCGACGGCACCGGGACGACCATCCCGCTCGTCGTCGCCAACATGACCGCCATCGCCGGCCGCCGGATGGCCGAGACGGTCGCCCGCCGCGGCGGCCTGGTCGTCATCCCGCAGGACATCCCGATCGAGGTCGTCACCGACGTCATCTCGTGGGTGAAGAGCCGCCACCACGTGCTCGACACCCCGATCGTCCTGGAGCCGCACCAGACCGTCGCCGACGCGCTGTCGCTGCTGCCGAAGCGCGCCCACGAGGCCGGTGTCGTCGTCGACGAGAACCGCCGCCCGGTGGGCGTCGTCACCGACGCGGACCTCTCCGGCGTCGACCGCTTCACCCAGCTCTCCGAGGTCATGTCCAAGGACCTGCTGCTCCTGGACGCCGACATCGACCCGCGCGAGGCCTTCAACACCCTCGACGCCGCCAACCGCCGCTACGCCCCCGCCGTGGACGCGGACGGCAAGCTCGTCGGCATCCTCACCCGCAAGGGCGCGCTGCGCGCGACGCTGTACTCCCCGGCCGTCGACGCCCAGGGCCGCCTGCGCATCGCCGCCGCCGTCGGCATCAACGGCGACGTGGCCGGCAAGGCCAAGCAGCTCCTCGACGCGGGCGTCGACACGCTCGTCATCGACACCGCGCACGGCCACCAGGAGTCGATGATCAGCGCGATCCGCACCGTGCGGGCGCTCGACCCGCAGGTCCCGATCGTCGCGGGCAACATCGTCGCCGCCGAGGGCGTCAAGGACCTCATCGAGGCGGGCGCGGACATCATCAAGGTCGGTGTCGGCCCCGGCGCCATGTGCACCACCCGCATGATGACCGGCGTCGGCCGGCCGCAGTTCTCCGCCGTCCTCGAATGCGCCGCCGAGGCGAAGAAGTACGGCAAGCACGTCTGGGCCGACGGCGGTGTCCGCCACCCGCGCGACGTCGCCATGGCGCTCGCCGCCGGTGCGTCCAACGTGATGATCGGCTCCTGGTTCGCCGGGACCTACGAGTCGCCGGGCGACCTCCAGCACGACGCCCAGGGCCGTGCGTACAAGGAGTCCTTCGGCATGGCCTCGGCCCGCGCCGTGCGGAACCGGACCTCGGACGAGTCCTCCTACGACCGCGCCCGCAAGGCGCTGTTCGAGGAGGGCATCTCCACCTCGCGCATGTTCCTCGACCCGCAGCGTCCGGGCGTCGAGGACCTGATCGACTCGATCATCGCGGGCGTGCGGTCGTCGTGCACGTACGCGGGTGCGGGCTCGCTCGCCGAGTTCGAGGAGAAGTCGGTGATCGGGATCCAGTCGGCGGCGGGCTACGCGGAGGGCAAGCCCCTCCACGCCAGCTGGAGCTAGTCGCTCGCGCTTGTGGTACGCCTTGGGCCCCGGGACCTCGTCCCGGGGCCCAAGCCCGTTGTGGGCGGCGCCGGGGGAGGCGCAGGCCCCAGGGCGCCGGGGGCCTAACCGTCCGGCCGCAGCACCCCCCGCAGCGCGTCCGCCACCGCCCCCGCAAGCCGCGCGTGCCCCGCGTCGTTCGGATGCAGCCCGTCCGCCAGGTGTTCCGGGCCCAGGAGGGGGCCGCCGGGGAGGACGTGGAGGTGGGGGTCGCCCTCCGAGGCCAGGTCGCGGCCCGCGCGTTCCATCGCGCGTCGGAGCTCCGTCAGCGTCGCCCCGAGTGCGTTGCGGGTGTGTTCCGCCTCCGGGCGCAGGACCGGGGAGAGGATCAACAGCGGCGTGGACGGGTGGCCCCGGCGGACCAGGCCCACGAACGCGCGGACCGTCGCGTAGAGCCAGTCCGCCGTCGCCGGCACCCGGGACCAGCAGTTCGTGCCGAACGCGAGGGTGATCACATCGCCTCGGAGCCGCGCCAGATGCTCCGCCAGCGGCAGCTCGCCCCGCGCCCCGCCCGCGTACCCCAGGTTGACCGGGTCGAGGCCGAGGAGCCGGCCCGCCGTGGCGGGCCAGGAGTGTGCCGGGCGGGTCGACCACCAGCCCTCGGTGATCGAGTCGCCGTGGACGAGCCAGCGGGGGCGGACCGGGGCGGGGGAGAGGCCGCCGCCGACGGCCCGCAGGGCGAGCGGGACGGGCGCCTGGCCCTCCGGGAGGTGGACGGTGAAGACGCCGCCGCACGGGGGGAGGGCGAGCTTCACGACGGCCTCCGGCGCCGGAGGAGCGCACGTCTCCCCGACGAGCCGTGTCCCCTGCCAGAGGGCGAAGCAGTGGCGCAGCGCGCGCAGGGGGTCGTCGGGCCCGGGGACGGCCGCCCGGTAGCGGAGCTCCACCGCGCGCGTGCCGGGCGCGGCCCTGAACTCGATCCGTACGCCGATGGGCAGCGCGGCCCGCTCGGCGATGTCCCACGGCAGCCGTTCGAGGTCGTCGGGGTCGGCGCGGACGGGCCGGTCGCCGTCCAGCCAGGCCGTGCCGCGCAGGAACGGAGCCGGGTCGAGCCAGTGCACCGGGGCCTCCGATCGGGGGGCGCCAAAGGCGGTCGCCAGGGCCTCGCAGCGTGCGTCATTCCGCATGAGGAGTCCATACGCGTGCACGTGCCGGTTCACACCCGGATGTGTCGATTCATGCGGGGGAGCGCAATGTTCGCCCGTCTGTGCCCGAAGCGCGCAATGATCATCCGGCACTGCGCAACAACCCTGCATTACGAGTGCGAAGCTCTTGCCTTTAGGCTCGTGCCCCGTACCAGGAGTGGCGTCGACCGCCTGCTCGGCGGTTCCCGTCCCCCGTGGGTCTTGCTCCGGCATGCCCGCGTACCGCCGCGGTCGTCTCCGTACCCACAGGCAGCGATGAAGGAGCCTCCGCAGTGCTGGACCACGGCGCAGCCCCACCGGTCGTCGACACGACCACCCCGAAGACCTCCGCTCTCGGCGCGCTCGTCCGCCGCAAGCCGGTAGAACGCCTGGTCGATGAGGGTGGACAGGGAGAGGGCGGCAGTCTCCGCCGCTCGCTCTCGATGTGGCAGCTGACCATGATCAGCATCGGTGCCACGCTCGGCACCGGCATCTTCGTCGTCCTCGGAGACGCCGTCCCGAAGGCCGGTCCGGCCGTCACGATCGCCTTCGTCATCGCCGGCCTCACGGCGCTGTTCTCGGCGCTCTCGTACGCCGAGCTGGCCGGCTCCATACCGGTCGCCGGCTCCTCGTACTCGTACGCGTACGCAACGATGGGCGAACTCGTCGCCTGGGTCTGCGGCTGGTGTCTGGTCCTGGAGTACGGCGTCTCCGTCGCCGCCGTGGCCGTCGGGTGGGGCGAGTACCTCAACGAGCTGCTCGACGGCACGATCGGCGTCACCATTCCCGACGTGCTCTCGTCGGCCCCCGGCGAGGGCGGTGTCATCAACCTGCCCGGCCTGATCGTCGTGATGCTCGCCATGGTGTTCCTGCTCGGCGGTGCCCGCGAGTCCGCCGTCGTCAACACGATCATGGTCGCGGTGAAGATCGTCACCCTCGTGATCTTCTGCGCCATCGGCTTCATGGGCTTCAAGTCCGGCAACTACAAGGACTTCATGCCGCTCGGCATGACCGGCGTCGGCGCCGCGAGCGCGACCCTCTTCTTCTCGTACATCGGCTTCGACGCCGCCTCCACGGCCGGCGAGGAGGCCAAGAACCCCAAGCGCGACCTGCCGCGGGCGATCATGCTCTCGCTGCTCATCGTCACCGTGCTGTACGTGCTCGTCGCGGCCGTCGCCGTCGGCGCCTGGCGCTGGAAGGCCTTCGAGGGCTCCGAGGCCACCCTGGCCGCGATCATGAACGACGTCACCGGCCAGACTTTCTGGGGCACGATGCTCGCCGCCGGCGCGGTCATCTCCATCGCCAGCGTCGTCCTCACCGTGCTCTACGGCCAGACCCGCGTCCTCTTCGCGATGTCCCGCGACGGCCTGGTCCCCAAGGTCTTCGGCAAGGTCAGCGGCAAGACCGGCACCCCGCGCATCAACACGGTCATCGTGTCGCTCTTCTGCGGCGTCCTCGCCTCGGTCATCCCGCTCGGCAAGCTCGTCGACGCCACCAGCATCGGCACCCTCTTCGCCTTCGCCCTGGTCAACGTCGCGGTCATCGTGCTCCGCCGCACCCGCCCGGACATGCCGCGCACCTTCAAGGTGGCCCTCGGCCCGGTCTTCCCGATCCTCGGCTTCGCCTTCTGCATCTACAACATGGTCAGCCTCGATGCCATCACCTGGGTGGTCTTCGGTTGCTGGATGGCCGCCGGGCTCGTGTTCTACTTCCTGTACGGCATGCGCCGCTCCCGACTGGCCACGGCTCCGGCCCTGGCAGAGGCTCCAGCAGAGAAGTGATCCACCCGTAGTGCGACTCAACGACCTCGACGAACGCATCGTCCACGCCCTCGCGGAAGACGCCCGCCGCAGCTACGCCGACATCGGCTCGCTCGTCGGACTCTCCGCGCCCGCCGTGAAGCGGCGCGTGGACCGGCTCCGGGCCGAGGGTGCCATCACCGGCTTCACCGTCCGGGTGGACCCGGCGGCGCTCGGCTGGGAGACCGAGGGCTTCGTCGAGATCTACTGCCGCCACAACACCTCGCCGGAGGACATCCGGCGAGGTCTGGAGCGGTACCCCGAGGTGGTGTCCGCGTCGACCGTCACCGGTGACGCGGACGCCGTCGTCCAGGTCTTCGCCTCGGACATGCGCCACTTCGAGCGCGTCCTGGAGCGCATCGCGGGCGAGCCCTTCGTGGAGCGCACCAAGTCCGTCCTGGTGCTCTCGCCGCTCCTGCGGCGCTTCTCCTCCGGCTCGCCTGCCTAGAGGTGCCGGCCGGGGCGGTGCGGGCCGTGGTTCCCGCACCGCCCCTCGCCCGCCCACCCCCGTGGGGCGGTCTATTCGGTCGGGTAGACGAACTCCCAGGGCACGACCTCGAAGTCCCCCGTCCCCTCCTTGACCTTCTCGAACGGCGCGCCGCTGATGCACGGCGGCACCTTGTCCTTCTGCGGATCCGCCGTCATCCAGGTGTAGCCGAGCCGGTCCCCGGCGGGGTCGTCGTGCACCGTGACGCCGACGCGCGCCTTCTTGAACTCCTTCACGTCGGTCTCGACGACGACACCGGACACCACGGCCACCTTGCCGCCCGTGGTGAGGCAGTCGACCTTGACCTTCGCGTACCCGCCCCAGTCGCCCTTGTAGTGGCTGAAGCGGAACGTTCCGGTGGCCTTCATCGGATCCTGCCGGTCCGCCTCCGCCAGATGCGCGTCGAAGCTGAACGTGATGTCGTCCCCGGCCGGCCGGTACAGCTTCGCGGTGCCGGTCAGCGCGGCGGCCTCCGAGACGGCGGCCGGGGCGGGAACGTCGTCCCCCGAGGCGACGGCGACACCCCCGGCCCCCAGGGTGAGCAGAATCGCGGCGGCTACGGCGACGATCTTCGTACGGCGCTTCATGGCGGTCCCTTTCGGCAGGTCGTCCGGCAGGTCTTCCGGACGAGCACCACTCTTCCGCCCGGACCGCGCCCGGGCGTCGGGCCGCAGGACGGTCCTCGTCTCCGCCGCGCGGCGGGGGAGCCGTACGCCCCCGGTCGGAGCCGTACGCAACGAATCGACGCGCCGACCACCGATCGCGCAACGGTTCGACGGTCGGTCCGCAACGCCTCCGCCTTGTCCCGGGAGAGCGCGAAACCGTACCGTTTTTGACGTCTTCCCCCTCAACTTCCGACCCACGAGGATCGCCGATGCCCGCGCTGCGCACCGCCCTGCTCCAGAGCTCCGGTGAGCTCGGTGACGTGGCCGCCAACCTCAAGATCCTCGACGAGGCCGCCGCCCGCGCCGCGGCCGCCGGAGCGGGCGTCCTGCTCGCCCCCGAGCTCTTCCTGACCGGCTACGCCATCGGCGCCGACATCGCGCGCCTGGCCGAGCCCGCCGACGGGCCCTCCGCCCGCGCCGTCGCGGCCATCGCCGTGCGCCACGGCCTGGCCGTCGGCTACGGCTACCCGGAGCGGGACACCGAGCGGCACGGCGTCCTGTACAACTCCGCGCAGCTCATCGGCGCCGACGGCGTACCGCTGGCGCAGTACCGCAAGACCCACCTCTTCGGAGGCTTCGAGACGCAGTGGTTCACCCCCGGTGACCAGCCGGTCGTCCAGGCGGAGCTCGGCGGGCTCACCGTCGGCATGATGATCTGCTACGACGTCGAGTTCCCGGAGAACGTGCGGGCGCACGCGCTGGCCGGTACGGACCTCCTCCTCGTGCCGACCGCGCTCATGCACCCCGCCGAGATCGTGCCGCTGTCCGTGGTGCCGGTCCGCGCCTTCGAGAACCAGCTCTACCTCGCGTACGCCAACCGGACCGGCCCCGAGGGCGACTTCGAGTTCGTCGGCCTCTCCACCCTGGCCGGCCCCGACGGCACCGCCCGGGCCCGTGCCGGACGCGGCGAGGAGCTCGTCATCGGCGACGTCGACCCGGCCTTCCTCGCGGCCTCCCGCCAGGAGAACCCCTACCTCCGCGACCGGCGCCCGGGCCTCTACGGCTCCCTCGTCTGAGCCGCCGCCCCACCCACCTCCCCGCCTCACCCTTTTTTCCGTGCAAGGAGTCCGTACCCCATGACGTCCACGGTGCCCACGACCGCCGTCCCGCACAGCGACGGCCAGCCGCCGATCACCATGTTCGGTCCGGACTTCCCGTACGCCTACGACGACTTCCTGGCCCACCCGGCCGGGCTCGGCCAGATACCGGCCACCGAGCACGGCACCGAGGTCGCCGTCATCGGCGGCGGGCTCTCCGGCATCATCGCCGCGTACGAGCTCATGAAGATGGGCCTCAAGCCCGTCGTCTACGAGGCCGACCAGATCGGCGGCCGACTGCGCACCGTCGGCTTCGAGGGCACCGGCACCGAGGGCCTGACCGCCGAGATGGGCGCCATGCGCTTCCCGCCCTCCTCGACCGCGTTCCAGCACTACATCGACCTCGTCGGCCTGGAGACCAGGGACTTCCCGAACCCGCTGGCCCCGGCCACCCCGTCGACCGTCGTCGACCTCAAGGGCGAGTCGCACTACGCCGAGACGATCGCCGACCTGCCGCAGGTCTACCGCGACGTCGCCGAGGCCTGGAACAAGTGCCTCGACGAGGGCGCCGACTTCTCCGACATGAACCAGGCCATGCGCGAGCGCGACGTCCCGCGCATCCGCGAGATCTGGGCGAAGCTCGTCGAGAAGCTCGACAACCAGACCTTCTACGGCTTCCTCTGCGAGTCCGAGGCCTTCAAGTCCTTCCGCCACCGCGAGATCTTCGGCCAGGTCGGCTTCGGCACCGGCGGCTGGGACACCGACTTCCCCAACTCCATCCTGGAGATCCTCCGCGTCGTCTACACCGAGGCCGACGACCACCACCGCGGCATCGTCGGCGGCTCGCAGCAGCTGCCTCTGCGCCTGTGGGAGCGCGAGCCGGAGAAGATCGTCCACTGGGCGCAGGGCACCTCGCTCAGCTCCCTGCACGAGGGCACCCCGAAGCCGGCCGTGACCCGGCTGAACCGGACCGCCGGCAACCGCATCACGGTCACCGACGCCTCCGGCGACATCCGCACGTACCAGGCGGCGATCTTCACCGCCCAGTCCTGGATGCTGCTGTCCAAGATCGCCTGCGACGACTCGCTCTTCCCGATCGACCACTGGACGGCGATCGAGCGCACCCACTACATGGAGTCCTCGAAGCTGTTCGTCCCCGTCGACCGGCCGTTCTGGCTGGACAAGGACGAGGAGACCGGCCGGGACGTCATGTCGATGACGCTGACCGACCGGATGACCCGCGGCACGTACCTCCTGGACGACGGCCCGGACAAGCCGGCGACGATCTGCCTCTCGTACACCTGGTGCGACGACAGCCTGAAGTGGCTGCCGCTCTCGGCGAACGAGCGGATGGAGGTCATGCTGAAGTCGCTCGGCGAGATCTACCCGAAGGTCGACATCCGGAAGCACATCATCGGCAACCCGGTGACGGTCTCCTGGGAGAACGAGCCCTTCTTCATGGGCGCCTTCAAGGCGAACCTGCCGGGCCACTACCGCTACCAGCGCCGCCTGTTCACGCACTTCATGCAGGACCGGCTGCCCGAGGACAAGCGGGGCATCTTCCTCGCCGGCGACGACATCTCCTGGACGGCCGGCTGGGCCGAGGGCGCGGTGCAGACGGCGCTCAACGCGGTCTGGGGCGTCATGCACCACTTCGGCGGCGCGACCGACGGCACCAACCCGGGTCCGGGCGACGTGTACGACGAGATCGCCCCGGTCGAGCTGCCGGAGGACTGATCCCCGGTACGGACCGAGAGGTCAGGGCCTGGTCAGGGGCGTGAGCAGCATCCGCCCCACCAGGCCCACCGACCGGTCGAGGCGTTCCGTGAACTCCTCGGCCAGGTCGGGCAGCCGCCGCAGCTGCCACAGCGAGCGGGCGGCGAGCCAGGCCCCGTCACGGGCCCGGTCCAGGCTCCAGCAGCCGAGCAGATGCGTCAGCG
The DNA here is from genome assembly GCF_014203895.1 of Streptomyces nymphaeiformis. Classification (GTDB taxonomy): domain Bacteria; phylum Actinomycetota; class Actinomycetes; order Streptomycetales; family Streptomycetaceae; genus Streptomyces; species Streptomyces nymphaeiformis. The sequence continues at coordinate 390,327 of NZ_JACHJY010000010.1, forward strand.
GGTCCGCGACCTCCAGGAGGTCCGGGCCCGGCATCAGTTCCTCCCGGATGCGCTCCTCCAGGAGGACGAGGACGTCGCCGACCCGGTCGAACTCGTCCTCCAGGTCGGCCGGCGCGCACTCCAGGATCCGGCAGGCGTCGACCACCGCGAGCGCCAGGTCGTGGCCGATGTGCGCGTTGATCCCGGCGAGCGCGAACTGCAGCGGCCGTACGCCGGGATGGCGCCGGTAGTGGAAGAGGGGCCGCCAGCAGGCGGGCGCGGGACGGCCGGTGGCGGCGGCGTCGACCGCCGCGAGATAGCGCTCCGCGAACCGCACGTCGAGGGTCGCGGCGGCCCGCCGGTCGGCGAAGGCGCCCGCGTCGAGGGCGTGGCCGATCTCCTCGGTGACCGTCAGGTAGACCCGGTTGAAGACGGCGACCCCGTCGGCCGGATGCCAGGCCGCGCGAAGCGCCCGCATCCGGTCCACCACGGGGTCGACCGCGACGAACTGGCCGATCCGTTCCGGGCACCACTGGGTCTGCGTCATGGGGGCAGGCTCCCAGCCGCCGGGCCCACGGGGGAACTCCTCGGGCCCGGCTTACCCAGAACGGGCGAATCACTCAGTTCTTCGACACGTCTTCCGTGTCCGTCTCGTACGAGCTGGTGCCCGAGTCCAGGAGGGGTTCCTGGGTCTTGAGGTGGGCCGGGGCGAAGGCCCGCAGCACGTGGTAGCCGGTGATGACGACGATCGTGCCGAGCGCGATGCCGCCCAGCTCGAAGGTGTCGGTGAAGTGCAGCTTCACGCCGCCGACGCCGATGATGATGCCGGCGGCGGCCGGGACCAGGTTGAGCGGGTTGCGCAGGTCGACCTTGGCGTTGATCCAGATCTGGGCGCCGAGCAGGCCGATCATGCCGTACAGGATCACGGTGATGCCGCCGAGGACGCCGCCGGGGATCGCGGCGACGACCGCGCCGAACTTGGGGCAGAGGCCGAAGAGCAGCGCGAAGCCGGCGGCGGCCCAGTAGGCGGCGGTCGAGTAGACCCGGGTGGCGGCCATGACGCCGATGTTCTCGGAGTACGTGGTGTTCGGCGGGCCGCCCACTCCGGTGGAGAGCATGGACGCGACGCCGTCGGCGGCGATCGCGGTGCCGAGCTTGTCGTCGAGGGAGGTGCCGGTCATCTCGCCGACGGCCTTGACGTGACCGGCGTTCTCGGCGACCAGCGCGATGACCACGGGCAGCGCCACGAGGATCGCGGACCACTCGAAGCTCGGGCCGTGCAGCGACGGCAGGCCGATCCAGTCGGCCTTGGAGACGCCGGAGAGGTCGAGCCGCCAGTGGTCGGTGACCTGGCCGCTCGGGGACACCGAGTGGATCTTGCCGAACACGAGGTCGAAGATCCAGGAGATGGCGTAGCCGAAGATCAGGCCGAGGAAGATCGCGATCCGGGACCAGAAGCCGCGCAGACACACCACGGCGAGTCCGGTGAACAGCATGACGAGCAGGGCCGTCCACTGGTCCTGGGGCCAGTACGTCGACGCCGTGACCGGCGCCAGGTTGAAGCCGATCAGCATGACGACCGCGCCGGTCACGATCGGCGGCATCGCCGCGTGGATGATCCGCGCGCCGAACTTCTTCACGGCGAGACCGGCCAGGAACAGCACCCCGCCGACGACGAACACCGCACCGGTGACGGTGGCGCTGGTGCCGCCCGAGGCCCGGATGGCGGCGGCGACGCCGACGAAGGAGAGCGAGCAGCCCAGGTAGGACGGGACGGTGCCGCGGGTCGCGAGCAGGAAGATCGCGGTGGCGACACCGGACATCATGATCGCCAGGTTCGGGTCGAGACCCATGAGGACCGGGGCGACGAACGACGCCCCGAACATCGCGACGACGTGCTGGGCGCCGAGCCCGACCGTACGGGGCCAGGAGAGCCGCTCGTCCGGGCGGACGACGGCTCCGGGAGCGGGTGTTCTCCCGTCGCCGTGCAAGGTCCAGCGCACGCCGAGGTTCATGAGGTCTGCTCCCGTTCTCCGGTTCCGGCGGCCGTGTCGAGACCGCAAAAGTTCAGCCATATGGTAGGCGCCACGGCCGCGGACCTGGGATTTCGGGAAGCCGCTCGGTCTACGCCACGGGCCCTGCGCTCTTCGCCGGCTCCGGCGTCCCCGACGCCGTCTCCCGCCCGCTCGTCCTCAGCACGCCCGCGCCGAGGACGAGCCCCAGGGCGAGCAGCGTGACCAGGCCGAAGGAGAGGACCAGGGAGGTCGCGTCGGCGATGCCGCCGATCGCCGAGGGGGCGATGAGGCCCGAGGTGTACGTGATGGTGGCGACGCCCGCGATGGCCTGGCTCGGGTTCGGGCCGCTGCGCCCGGCCGCCGCGAAGGCCAGCGGGACGACGACCGCGATCCCGAGTCCGATCAGACCGAATCCGGCCATCGCGACGGCGGCGTGCGGGGCGAGGACCACCAGGACCCCGCCGAGGGTGGCGACGGCGCCCCCGACCCGTACCGTACGAACGGCCCCGAAGCGGTCCACCACGCGGTCGCCGGCGAGCCGCGCCACCGCCATCGTCAGCGCGAAGGCGGTCGTGGAGGCGGCCGCGAGCCCCGCCGAGCTGCTCAGCTCGTCCCGGAGGTAGACCGCCGACCAGTCGAGGCTGGCGCCCTCGGCGAACACCCCGCAGAAACCGATGGCGCCGATGATCAGCGCGGACCTCGGCGGCAGCGAGAAGCGCGGCGGCGGCTCCTCCTCCGGGGTGCTGCGGACGTCGAGCACGCCCTGGCAGAAGACCAGGCCGAGCGCGGTGAGCACCAGGGCGGCGATCAGGTGGTGCAGCCGGGCGTCGCCGCCGAGGTGGGCGGCGACCGTGCCGGCGGCGGAGCCGAGCAGGGCGCCGACGCTCCACATGCCGTGCAGGCTCGACATGATGGACCTGCCGAGCCGGTTCTCGGTCTCGACACCGAGCGCGTTCATCGCCACGTCGGACATGCCGGCGGTCGCCCCGTACACGAGGAGCGCTCCGCACAGGCCCCAGATGTTCGGGGCGAGCGAGGGCAGGGTGAGCGAGAGGGTCCACAGGGCGAGCAGGCCGCGCAGCGCCGTGCGGGCGCCGAAGCGGTGCGAGACGGCCCCGGCGAGCGGCATCGCGAGGGAGGCGCCGAGCGCGGGGAAGGCGAGGGCGAGGCCGAGCTGCCCGGCGCCGATGCCCGCGTGCTCCTGGATCCAGGGGATCCGGGTCGCGAAGCTGCCGGTGACCGCGCCGTGGACGCAGAAGACGGCGGCGACGGCGAAGCGCGCGCGCCGGAGGCGTTCGGTGCTGGTGACGGTCTCCGCCGCCATGGGCCCTCCCGGTGCTCGTAGGTGCTCGTGGTGTGTGCCGCGTAAACTATCAGGAACCCTGCCTGATAAATAGACCGCGGAGGGAGCCCCGCTCCTCGCGCGTCTGAGAGGATCGCCGCATGGCCGCATCCCCGAGCACCGCACGAGCCATCAACGACCGGTTCGCCCTGCGACTGCTCCAGGACGAAGGCCCGTTGACGGCCGCTCAGCTCAAGACGCTCACCGGACTCTCCCGCCCGACCGTCGCCGACCTCGTCGAGCGGCTCCAGGGCTCCGGGCTCGTCCACGTCGTCGGCGAGGCCGGAGCCGAGCGCCGCGGCCCCAACGCCAAGCTGTACGGGATCGTCGCCGACCGCGCCCACCTCGCCGCCCTCGACGTCCGCACCCGCTCCGTCTCCGTGACCGTCGCCGACCTGCTCGGCACCACGCTCGCCGAGGCGTCCGTCCCCGTCGGCGACGAGAGCGGCACGGGACCCGCGGTCGAGAAGGCGGTCGCCCTCCTGGAGCGCACCGCGAAGGAGGCCGGCGCCGACCGGCTGCACAGCGTCGCCGTCGGCGCGCCCGGGCTCATCGACCCCGCCACGGGCGAGCTGCGCGACTCCTCGGGGCTGCCCGCCTGGCACCGCCGGCTCGTCGGCGTCCTCCAGGAACGGCTGCCCGCCCACGTCCTCGTCGAGAACGAGACCAACCTCGCCGCCGTCGCCGAGCTCCGCGAGGGCGCGGCCAGCGACCGGGAGGACTTCGTCCTGCTCTGGCTCGGCCAGGGCGTCGGCGCCGCCGTCGTCCTCGACGGGCGCCTGCGCCGGGGAGCCTCCGGCGGCGCGGGGGAGATCGGCTTCCTGCCCGTTCCCGGCACCTCGGGGCTTCCCTCGGCCACCGGCTGCGACGGCGGCTTCCACGAACTGGCCTGCACGGCCGCCGTCGAGGCCCTCGCCGCCGACCACGGCCTCGACCCGGCCGACGCGCTCGCCTCCGGGCACGGGCCCTTCCTCGACGCCCTCGCCCGCCGCCTCGCCGTCGGCGCGGCCGCCGTCGTCTCCGTCCTCGACCCCGGCTGCGTGGTCCTCGCCGGGGAGACCGGCCACCAGGGCGGCGCCGGCCTCGCCGCCCGCGTGGAGACCGAACTCGCGGCCCTCTCCCCGCTCCGCACGGAGGTCCGCGCCACCGCCCTCGGCGACGCGGCGGTCCTCCGCGGCGCCCTGCTCCGCGCCCGTGACGCGGCCCAGGACGAGCTGTTCCCGTAGGCCCGGACGGCCTAGGAGGCGAACCGCCGCGCGAGGAACTCCTCGAACGCCACCCGGCCCACCGCGCGGTCCGGCGCCAGGTGCCCGCCGCGTCGCAGCGCCCGGTAGACCCGGCCCGGCAGCGGCACCTCCACCAGTCGGCGCGTGCGTCCGCTCGCCCGCAGGTAGGCGCGGGCCAGCTCGTCGAAGGTGCGGATCTCGGGACCGCCCATGTCCTCCACCCGGCCCGCCGGCGGCCCTGCGGCCAGCTCGGCGAGGCGGGCGGCAGCCTCCGTCACCTCCAGCGGCTGGTCCCGGACCTCCTTCGGCAGGAGCATCACCGGGGGCTTGGCGAGGCCCTGCAGCAGCTGGAGGATCAGGTCGTGGAACTGGGTGGCCCGCAGCAGGGTCCACGGGACACCGGACTGCTGGATCATGCGCTCCACCGCGTACTTGGTCCGGTAGTAGCCGAGCGGTACCCGGTCGACGCCGACGATCGAGATGTAGAGCAGGTGCGGCACCCCGGCCCGCCGCGAGGCCTCGACGAGGAGGCGGGCGGCCTCCTTGTCACCGCGCAGGATGTTGCTGCAGTGGACGACCGCGTCGACCCCGTCGACCGCCCGGTCGAGCAGCGGTCCGCCTTTGCGCAGGTCGACGGCGTACGGAGGGGAGTGCCGGCTGAGCACCCGCACCTCGTGGCCGTCCGCGCGCAGCCGCTCGCAGACGGGACGGCCGAGCGTTCCCGTGCCGCCGGTCACCAGGATCGTGCTCATCTCTCCAGACTGACCGCCCGGGAGCGCGAACGCGACCGCGCCGCGCCCCGGACAGGGGGGCGCGGCGCGGAGGGGGCCCGGCGGGGGCAAGGGCCGTGAGAGTCCGCCGCCGGGGGTTTCAGCGGGGGTGCGTCAGCAGGTGCCGAGGTCCTTCCAGACGCCCCAGTCGCCGGTCGTGCCCGGCTCCTCGTTCTGCGTCCACCACTGGGCCTTCCACTGGTGGCCCTTGTGGGAGACCGTGGTGCCCGCGGTGTAGACCTGGCCGGCCGCGTACGCCGGGGCGGTGCAGCCCGTGGTGGGCGGCGTCGTCGGAGGCGTGGTCGGGGGAGTCGTCGGCGGGGTGGTGGGCGGCGTCGTCGGGGGCGTGGTCGGCGGCGTGGTGGTGCCCGGCTCCACGACCGTCGTGCCGCGCGCCAGGTCACCGGCGAGGGCGTACGTCGTGCCGTTGATGTTCACCGTCCAGTTGGAGGGGGTGGACACCGGCAGGTAGTAGTTGAAGGCCAGGTCGACCGTCGCGCCCGGGGCCAGCGTCTGCCAGGCCGGGAGCTTCAGGGAGACGCGGTGGAAGTCGCCCTTCAGGCCGCCCACGTTGGAGCCCGTGTGGTCGCTGCTGATGACCTTCGTGCCGAAGCCGGACTGGTCGGAGGCGTTGTTCGGGGCCGAGGTGCCGTAGTCGAACTGGAACTCCGTGCCGCCGGGCAGCGTCGTCGCCGTGTTGTTGGTGATCTTGATCTTCGGGGTGATCGGGTAGTTCGAGTCGCCCAGCTTGAACTCGGTGAACTGGGTGTCGATCTTCACGGCCTGGGTCGGCAGCGCCTTGTTCGACTTCTTCGCGCCGTACGGGGTGGCCGCCTTGAACTTGTCGTACATCAGCGAGGTGAGCGTGGAGCCCATCTCGTACTGGCCCTTGGCGGCGTTCCAGGCGTAGTCGCCGGCCATCTCCCAGACCATGGTGCCGCCGATGCCGCGGTCGACCACGTAGTCGGCCTTGGCGCCCACGGACTGCTCGTCCTCGGTGGAGAGGAAGACCTTCTTGTCGGCGTTCCACAGCCACGGCGCGACCAGGGTCGCGTCGTACTTGCGGGCGTAGGTGCCGGTCAGCGTGGTGTTCGTGGGGAAGCCGTACTGGGTGACGTAGTCGCCGACGATCCCCTTCTCCAGGTTCTTGGCGTGCCACATCGGGTTGGAGCCGGCGGGCGACTCGACACCGTTGGTGTCCTTGTCGTGCCAGAGGTTGTCGATGCCGGTGGCGCCGTCGCCGCACTTGGTCAGGCCGGCGCCGGCCGGGCAGGTGGTCGTGGCCGCCTTGCCCCACAGGCCGTCGGTGCCGCCCTGCACGTTCTTGAAGCCGCGGGTGTAGTAGGGCAGGCCGATGTTGATGCGGCCGGCCGGCATGGAGCCGCGGAAGTAGTGGTACGCCCAGTCGGTGTTGAGGTAGCCGATGGAGCCGTACTGCGAGGAGCCGTAGACGTTCGCGGCGGCGAGCTCGGCGTCCTTGCCGTCGTCGAAGAGCGAGGCGTTGGGGCCGACGTACTCGTTCCAGGCGCCGTGCAGGTCGTAGGACATGATGTTGACGTAGTCCAGGTACTTCTGCATCTGGAACGTCTCCATGCCGCGCAGCAGGTAGCCGGAGGACGGGGCGGCGACGGTCAGCAGGTAGTGCCTGCCGTCGGCGGCGCCGGCCGTGTCCAGCTTCTCGCGCAGGGACTTCATGAGGGCCGCGTAGCCCTGCACGAGTCCGGCGCGGCGCGCGTTGGAGATCTGCCAGTCGAGCGGGTTGCCCGAGTCCTTCATCGTGGTCGGGTACTCGTAGTCGATGTCGACGCCGTTGAACCCGTACGTGCGGATGAAGTCGACGGCCGAGTTCGCGAAGGTGTCGATCCCGGCCTGGTTGACCGAACCGTCGGCGTTCGTGGCCATCGAGTAGAAGCCGCCGGAGGAGACCCGGTCGCCGTTGTCGGCGAAGTAGCCGCCGGTCTCCGCCCAGCCGCCGACCGAGATCAGCGTCTTGACGTTCGGGTGCTGCTTCTTGAACTTGTTGAGCAGGTTGAAGTGCCCCTTGTACGGGTACGCGGGGTCCATCTCCGCGCCGGCGACACCGGGCCAGGTCATCCCGGTGGCCGCGTTGTCCGGGCCGTCCGTGCCCACGGAGAGCTTGTTGTCGCCGCCGATGTGGCCGAAGGCGTAGTTGATGTGGGTGATCTTGTCCCACGGGATGTCCTTGGCCAGGTACGCGGGCTGGCCGTTCTTGCCGGTGCGCCAGCCGGTGAAGTAGCCGATGACCCGGCGCTGGTGGTCCGCGCCCATCTTCTCGCGGCCCTCGGTGTCGTAGACCGAGCAGTACGGGACGTCGACGCCCGGGGTCTTGTAGAGCCCGTCGGGGCGACAGGACTCGTTGTCGGCCGCGTACGAGACGCCGCCGGAGAGCGAGCTGAGCAGCAGCCCGGCGACGGCCGCGCCGGACGCGAACAGCGAGGCTCTCTTGGTCGTGGGGGACAGCACGATCGGTCCTCCTGGGGAGGTCGAAGAAAACACGCAACGAACAGGGGGGTGGTACGTGTTGGGCCCGTGGAGTGCGCACACCGACGGACCGTCACCTCGGAGGTGACACGGAGATTAAGAGGACTAGACCAGTGCGTCAATAGGTCTGGACCAAAGGCGCCATGTGTGGGAATCTGTGAGTCAGCCCACAGGGCCCGGGGCTGGTGATCCACGCCGGTCGTGGCACACTGGCCCTGTATCAGCAGCAGCGCACTCCGGGGTCGGTGTAATTCCGAACCGGCGGTATAGTCCGCGACCCGTCCGCAAGCCAGCGGCCGGTTGACCAGGTGAGATTCCTGGACCGACGGTGAAAGTCCGGATGGGAGGCAGTGCGCGGCGGGCGACCCCACCAGGGGTGTGCCGGCCGTACGTCCGCTGGTGGCCGCGTTCCGTCGGCGCACCCGTGGACCTCCGGCCGTACCGGCACACCCGTGCGCAGCGTCGTACCCGCTCTCTGTCGTCATCGACAGGCCCCGGAGTCCGTGCCCGAAGAGGCAGGAGGACCCGGTGGCCCAGCAGGCCGACATCACCGCCATGCGACGCGCCGTCGAGCTCGCCGCACGCGGTCTCGGCGCCACCAGCCCCAACCCGGTCGTCGGCTGCGTCATCACCGACGCCTCCGGCCACCCGGTCGGCGAAGGCTTCCACCAGCGCGCCGGCGGCCCCCACGCCGAGGTCCACGCCCTGCGCGCGGCCGGCGTCCTGGCCCGCGGCGGCACCGCGTACGTCACCCTCGAACCCTGCAACCACACCGGCCGCACCGGCCCCTGCGCCCAGGCCCTGATCGAGGCCGGCGTCAGCCGCGTCGTGTACGCCGTCGCCGACCCGAACCCGCAGGCCACCGGCGGTGCCGACACGCTCCGCGCCGCCGGGATCGAGGTCGAGCAGGGCCTCCTGGAGGACGAGGCCGAGGCCGGCAACATCGCCTGGCTCACCTCCGTCCGCCGCGGCCGCCCCTTCGTCCGCTGGAAGTACGCCGCCACCCTCGACGGCCGGATCGCCGCCGCCGACGGCACCTCCCGCTGGATCAGCTCCGCCGAGTCCCGCGCCGACGTCCACCGGCTGCGCGCCGAGGCCGACGCCGTCGTCGTCGGCTCCGGCACCGCCCGCGCCGACGACCCCCACCTGGCCGTCCGGGGCGTCGACGGCGCCGTCCAGCCGCTGCGGGTCGTCGTCGACACGGAGGCCACCGCCGTCAAGCCCGGCGCCCGGGTCCTCGACGACGCCGGCCCCACCCTGATCGCGATCGCCGAGGACGCCGAGACCACCCTCACGGACGTCGTACGGCTCCCCAGGGCCGAGCGCGGCCTCGCCGTCCCCGCCCTCCTGGACGCCCTGCACGCGCGCGGTGTCCGCTCCGTACTCCTCGAAGGCGGCCCCACCCTCGCGGGCGCCTTCATCGCCGCGGGCGCCGTCGACCAGGTCGTCGGCTACCTCGCCCCGGTCCTCCTCGGCGCGGGCCCCGCCGCCCTCGCCGACGCCGGAATCACCACCCTCACCGAAGCGTTGCGGCTCGACGTCACCGAGACCGCGCACATCGGATCCGACATCCGCATCACCGCCACCCTCAAGGGAGCCTGACCGTGTTCACCGGAATCGTCGAAGAACTGGGAGAGGTCGTCGCCGTCGAGCAGCTGGAGGACGCCTCCCGCTTCCGGCTGCGCGGCCCCCTGGTCACGGAAGGCGCCCAGCACGGCGACTCCATCGCCGTCAACGGTGTCTGTCTCACGGTCGTCGAGTTCGGCGACGGCGAGTTCACCGCCGACGTCATGGCCGAGACCCTCAAGCGGTCCAGCCTCGGCGCCCTCGCCGTCGGCTCCCGCGTCAACCTGGAGCGGCCCATGGCCGTCGGCGGCCGCCTCGGCGGTCACATCGTCCAGGGCCACGTCGACGGCACCGGCACCATCCTGGAGCGGACCCCGTCCGAGCACTGGGAACTCGTCAAGGTCGGCCTGCCCGCCCACCTCTCCCGGTACGTCGTCGAGAAGGGCTCGATCACGGTCGACGGCGTCAGCCTGACCGTCGTCGAGGTCGCCGACGACTGGTTCACCATCAGCCTCATCCCGACCACCCTCGACCTGACCACGCTCGGCATCAAGCAGTCCGGCGACCCGGTCAACCTCGAAGTGGACGTCATCGCCAAGTACGTCGAGCGGCTGCTCGGCACCGACGCCAAGGAGAACGAGAAGTGAACTGGCTCAACTCCGAGGCGTTCAGCGTCTTCGGCCAGCACATCATGTGGTCCGACATGATCGGCAACACGATCGGTCTGATCGCCCTGGCCCTCGGCTGGCGCCGCTCCATCCTCACCTGGCCCGCCCAGCTGCTCTCCGGCGTCATCCTCGTCGGCGCCTACGCCACCGCCCACCTCTCCGGCGGCGTCGGCAAGCAGCTCCTCGTCATCGGCGTGGCCGCCTGGGGCTGGTGGCAGTGGAACCGCGGCAAGCAGCAGGCCCAGGACGGCTCCATCGCCGTCCGCTTCGCCACCTGGAAGGAGCGCGGACTGCTCCTCGCCGGCGCGGCCCTCGGCACCCTCGCCGTCGGCGGGCTCTTCACCCTCTACCCGTCGCTCTCCTGGAGCCCCTGGGCCGACGCGTACATCTTCGTCGGCACCCTCGTCGCGATGATCGCCCAGGCCCGCGGCCTCGTCGAGTTCTGGTTCGCCTGGCTCCTCGTCGACCTCGTCGGCGTCCCGCTCGCCTTCAACAGCGGCCTCGCCTTCTCCGGCCTCGTCTATGTCGTCTACTTCGCCCTCGTCATCTGGGGCATGCGCGACTGGTGGCTCCGGACCCGCACGACCCCCGCCCTGGAAGGAGTCACGGCATGAGCGCGCTTCCGATGTGGGACGCCACCGACCTCGCCCTCGACCCCGTAGAGCAGGCCATCCGCGACATCGCCGCCGGCCGCCCCGTCGTCGTCGTCGACGACGAGGACCGCGAGAACGAGGGCGACCTCGTCATCGCCGCCGAGAAGGCCACGCCCGAGATCGTCGCCTTCATGATGAGCGAGTGCCGCGGCCTGATCTGCGCCCCCATGGAGGACGAGGAGCTGCAGCGCCTCGAACTCCCGCAGATGGTCGAGCACAACACCGAGTCGATGCGCACGGCCTTCACCGTCTCCGTGGACGCGTCCCCCGCCCACGGCGTCACCACCGGCATCTCCGCCGCCGACCGCGCCACCACCCTGCGGATGCTGGCCTCCGGCAGCCACGAGCCGTCCGACTTCGTCCGCCCCGGCCACATCTTCCCGCTGCGCGCCAAGCCCGGCGGCGTCCTCGTCCGCAACGGACACACCGAGGCCGCCGTCGACCTCGCCCGCCTCGCGGGCCTCCGCCCGGCCGGCGCGATCGTCGAGATCGCCGGCGAGGACGGCGTGATGCTGCGCCTGCCCGAACTGGTGCCCTTCGCCCGCAAGCACGGCCTGACGATCATCTCCATCGAGGACCTGATCGCCTACCGCCGCTCCGCCGAGCCGACCGTCCGCCGCGAGGCCGAGGTCCAGCTCCCCACCGCGCACGGCGAGTTCACCGCGTACGGCTACCGCTCCACCGTCGACGGCGTCGAGCACGTCGCCCTCGTCCACGGCGAGATCGGCGACGGCGAGGACGTCCTCGTCCGGGTCCACTCCGAGTGCCTGACCGGCGACATCTTCCAGTCGCAGCGCTGCGACTGCGGCCCCCAGCTGCACGCCTCCATGGACCGGATCACCGAGGCCGGCCGCGGCGTCGTCGTCTACCTGCGCGGCCACGAGGGCCGCGGCATCGGCCTGCTGTCCAAGCTGCGCGCGTACGAGCTCCAGGAGCAGGGCCGCGACACCCTCGACGCCAACCTGGAACTCGGACTGCCCGCCGACGCCCGCGACTACGCGGCCGGCGCGCAGATCCTCGGCGACCTCGGCGTTCGCAGCCTGCGCCTGATGACCAACAACCCCGACAAGATCGACGCCCTCACCCGGCACGGCCTGCGCGTCGAGGGCCGGGAGCCCATGCCGGTCAAGGCCGGCGAGCACAACCTCCGCTACCTGCGCACCAAGCGGGACCGGATGGGGCACGACCTGCCCTGGCTGGACGGCTCCCAGGCCTCCACCTGCGGCAACCAGTAACCACGTACGTACGACATCGGTACATCGATCCATCGGCAAGTCGGCTAGGAGAGACATGAGCGGCAAGGGCGCACCCGTCCTCAGCGTGAAGAACTGCGGCGACCTCCGGGTGGCGGTCATCGCGGCGCAGTGGCACGAGAAGATCATGGACGGTCTCGTCGACGGCGCCCTGCGCGCCCTCAGCGAGCTCGGCATCGACGAGCCGACGCTGCTCCGCGTCCCGGGCAGCTTCGAGCTCCCGGTCGTGGCCAAGGTCCTCGCCGGGCGCGGCTACGATGCCATCGTGGCGCTCGGCGTCGTCATCCGCGGCGGAACGCCGCACTTCGAGTACGTGTGCCAGGGCGTCACCCACGGCCTCACCCAGGTCTCGATCGACACCGGCGTACCCGTCGGATTCGGCGTCCTCACCGTCGACAACGAGGAGCAGGCGCTCGACCGGGCCGGCCTGGAGGGATCCTCCGAGGACAAGGGCCACGAGGCCGTCACCGCAGCCGTCGCCACCGCCACCACGCTGCGCACGGTCAGCGAACCCTGGCGCTGATGACGCGACCCTTACCCCGTACTCTTAGGACCATCATGGCGAACAAAACCTTCGAAGAGCTCTTCGCCGAGCTCAAGCTCAAGGCAGAGACCGGCGACCCGGCCACCTCCCGCACCGCGGAACTGGTGGGCAAGGGCGTCCATGCCATCGGCAAGAAGGTCGTCGAGGAGGCCGCCGAGGTCTGGATGGCCGCCGAGTACGAGGGCAAGGAAGCGGCCGCCGAGGAGATCTCGCAGCTGCTGTACCACGTCCAGGTGATGATGGTCGCCCGCGGGATCTCGCTCGACGACGTCTACGCCCATCTCTGAGCACGAGACTCCGGGTACGAATCTCCGAGTACGAATCTCTGAGCACGACTTTCCGAGCACACGCGTCACCCCCTCCCCGAACTCCCAGGCAAAGGAAGCTCACCCCATGCTGCGCATCGCCGTCCCCAACAAGGGTTCCCTCTCCGGACCTGCGTCGGCAATGCTCCATGAGGCCGGCTACCGCCAGCGCAAGGAGTCCAAGGAGCTCGTGGTCATCGACCCCGACAACGAGGTCGAGTTCTTCTACCTGCGGCCGAAGGACATCGCGATCTACGTCGCCTCGGGGAAGCTGGACATCGGCATCACCGGCCGTGACCTGCTCCTGGACTCCGGAGCCAGCGCCGAGGAGATCCTCCCGCTGAACTTCGGCCGGTCCACCTTCCGCTACGCCACCCGCCCGGGCACCGCGAACGGCCCCGAGGACTTCGGCGGCATGACGATCGCCACCTCCTACGAGGGCATCGTCGCCAAGCACCTCGCCGACCAGGGCATCGACGCCTCCGTCGTCCACCTGGACGGCGCGGTCGAGACCGCGATCCAGCTGGGCGTCGCCCAGGTCATCGCGGACGTCGTGGAGACCGGCACGAGCCTGCGCAACGCGGGCCTGGAGGTCATCGGCGAGCCGATCCTGACCTCCGAGGCCGTCGTCATCCGCCGCCACGGCGCCTCCGACGACCACCCGCAGGTGCAGCAGTTCATGCGCCGCCTCCAGGGCGTCCTGGTCGCCCGCTCGTACGTGATGATGGACTACGACTGCCGGGCCGAGCACCTGGAGCAGGCCGTCGCCCTCACCCCGGGCCTGGAGTCGCCGACCGTCTCCCCGCTGCACAACGAGGGCTGGGTCGCCGTCCGCGCGATGGTCCCCGCCAAGGAGGCGCAGCGGATCATGGACGACCTGTACGAGATCGGCGCCCGCGCCATCCTCACCACCGCCATCCACGCCTGCCGCCTCTGACGGCCGGCCTGCCCGCACCGTCCCACCAGGCACTGAGGAACCTCCGATGTCGCAGTCCACGACGCCCGCCCTCCCGGTCACCTTCCGTCCCGGGCGCACCCGGGCCGTCCTGCTGACCATGAGCGCCGCGATGTTCGTGGTCATCACCGGCGTCGCGATGATGCTGGAGCGGCTCGGACCGGGGGAGCGCGCCAGCTTCGTCCTCACCGCCGTGCTGCTGTCCGGGGTCCTCGTCCTGCTGAGCCGTCCCAAGGTCGTCGCCGACGACGAGGGCGTGACGGTCGTCAACATCACCAGGACCCGGCGGCTCGCCTGGGCGGAGATCCTCAAGGTCAACCTCCGCCCCGGCGACCCCTGGGTCTTCCTCGACCTGAGCGACGGCACCAGCCTGCCGGTGCTCGGCATCCAGCCGGGCATCGCCAAGGAGTCGGCGATCCGCGACGCCCGCGCCCTGCGGGCCCTCGCGGACAGCCACGGGACGGGCGCCGAGCAGGCCTGAACCCCGGTTCGTCCCCCATCCGGGGCCGACCCCCTGCCCCTCGGGGCGTTCACATGACTACTCTGGAGACGGTGGCGCCGAGCGGCGCCACCGTCTCGCGTGTGCAGGGCCGCAGCCGCGGCCCGCGAGACCACCCTTCGACCCGAGGAGTGACTCCCTCCAGCAATGGACGGATCGTCCGGTAGTACCTGCGCCGCCCCCTCCCTGGAGGCGGCGGCATGATCGTCTCCCTTCTGCTGCTCTTCGCGGCCTTCCTCCTGATCCTCGCCAACGGCTTCTTCGTGGCCGCCGAGTTCGGTCTCGTGACCGTCGAGCGCGCCGAGGCCGAGCGAGCCGCGGCCGCCGGCGACCGGCGCGCCCGCACCGTCGTCACCGCCCTGCGCGAGCTGTCCTTCCAGCTCTCCGGCACCCAGCTCGGCATCACGATCACCTCGCTGGTCGTCGGCATGCTCGCCGAGCCCGCGCTCGCCGGGCTGCTGCACGGGCCGCTCACCGCGACCGGACTGCCCGAAGGGGCCGTCTCCGGGATCTCGGTGGTGATCGGCATGCTGCTCGCCTCCGCCGTCCAGATGGTGGTCGGCGAGCTCGTCCCGAAGAACTGGGCGGTCTCCCGGCCGCTCCAGGTCGCCCGCTTCGTCGCCACCCCGCAGCGCCGCTTCTCGGCCCTCTTCCGGCCGGTGATCTCGCTGCTCAACCGGGTCGCCAACCGGCTGGTACGGCTCCTGGGCGTCGAGCCCACCGAGGAGCTGGACTCGGTCCGCACCCCGGGCGAGCTCGTCTCGCTGGCCCGGCACTCCGCCGAGGCCGGCGCGCTCGAACAGGACACCGCGGACCTCTTCGTACGGACCCTGAGCCTCGGCGGTCTCACTGCCGAGCAGGTCATGACGCCGCGCGTGAAGGTGAGCGCCCTCCAGTGGGACGCCACCGCGGCCGACGTCCTCAACCTCACCCGGGCCACCGGCCTCTCGCGCTTCCCGGTCTACCGCGACCGGATCGACGAGATCGTCGGCATGGTCCACCTCAAGGACGCGCTCGCCGTCGCCCCGCACGCCCGCCTGCGCACGCCCGTCGGACGGATCGCGGTCCCGCCGCTGCTCGTCCCCGAGACGCTGCCCGCCCAGACGCTCCTGGAGCGTCTGCGACGGGAGCAGCCGATCGCGGTGGTCGTCGACGAATACGGCGGCACGGCCGGGGTCGTCACCCTGGAGGACATCGTGGAGGAGCTCGTCGGCGAGGTCCGCGACGAGCACGACACGGCCGCCGACGGGCGGCCCGAGCTGGCCGCGGCGCCCGCCGAGGACGGTCGTCCCGCCTGGGAGGCCGACGGCTCCTGCCGGGTGCACACCCTGCGCCGGATAGGCCTCGACGTGCCCGACGGGCCGTACGAGACCGTCGCCGGGCTCGTCGCCGACCTCCTCGGGCGCATCCCGGCCCCGGGGGACCGCGCCGAGCTCCCCGGCTGGCGCCTCTCGGTCCGCCAGGTCGACCGCTACCGCGCCGAGCGGGTGCGGATCGTCCGGACGGCACCCGAGCAGGACGAGGCCGAGGCGTCGGCCTCGGGTCCCGCCCCGGTCGCAGCGGTTTCCGCCCCGGTGGCCGATCCGATGACCGACCCGGTGCCCGTCCCCGCGGAGGCCGGCCGATGAGCACCCTGCAACTCCTCTTCGCCGTCCTCCTGGTCCTCGCCAACGGCTTCTTCGTCGGCGCAGAGTTCGCCCTCGTCTCCGTCCGGCGCAGCCAGATCGAGCCGCTCGGGGGCGCCAGGGCCAAGCAGGTCCTGTACGGCCTGGAGAACCTGCCGCAGATGATGGCCGCCGCCCAGTTCGGCATCACCGTCTGCTCCCTGACGCTCGGCGCCGTCGCCGAGCCGACCGTCGCCCAGCTCCTCGAACCGGTCTTCCACTCGATCGGCGTCCCGGAGGGGCTGATCCATCCGCTGGGCTACGTCATCGCCCTCGCCGCGGTCGTCTTCCTCCACCTCGTCATCGGCGAGATGGTCCCGAAGAACCTGGCGATGGCCGACCCCGAGCGCACCGCCCTCTGGCTCGCCCCCGGTCTCGTCGGCTTCGAGCGGGTCTGCCGGCCGGTCACGGCCGCGCTCGGGGCCTGCGCCCGGCTGGTCCTGCGGGCGTTCAAGGTGGAGCCGAAGGACGAGGTGGAGGCGGTCTTCACCAGCACCCAGCTCGGCCGTCTCGTGGAGGACGCGGGCCAGGCGGGTCTGCTCGACCCGGCCGAGCAGGAGCGCCTGGAGGACGCCCTCGAACTGGGCAGCCGTCCGGTGACGGACGTCCTGATCGCCCCCTCCTCCCTCGTCACGGTCCCGCCGTCGGTCACCCCGCGCGAGATCGAGGAGCTGACCGTACGGACCGGGTACTCCCGCTTCCCGGTCCGCGCCGAGGGCCGGGCGACCTTCATGGGCTTCGTGCACGTGAAGGACGTCCTGGACCTGGAGGAGCGGGAGCGTGCGGTGCCGCAGCGGCTGTGGCGCCCGATGGCGACGCTCCGCGCGGAGCTGCCGCTCGACGACGCCCTCACCGTGATGCGCCGCGCCGCCACCCACCTGGCCCAGGTCGCGGACGGCCAGGGACGGGTCCTGGGCCTGGTCGCCCTGGAGGACGTCCTGGAGATGCTGGTGGGCGAGGTCCGCGACCCCGCCCACCGGGTCCAGCCGGTCGCACCCTCGCGGACGCGCTAGTAGCCGGCGCGCTGGTGCCCCCGGGGCTCCCTGGCGCCGCGCGCTAGTAGCCCGGCGGCTCCTGCTGCGGGCCGCGGTCGACCGGACCGCGGCCCGACAGGACCTCGCCGTACGCCTGCATGAGGTCGGCGAGCCGGAGGGTGGCGAGGTCCTCCCGGCTCAGGGTCCCCGGGTATCCGGAGAGCCGCAGGTCCCGGTAGGCGCAGGACTTCTCGTACAGGGTGCGGAGGAAGCGGCCGTTGCCGAGCTCGTCGATCCAGCCCTGCTCGACGACGTGCCCGCTGATCGAGCGGAGCTCGTCGAGCGCCTCCTCGTCCCAGCCGTCCCCGTTCGCCGCCGCGAGGACCTCGCCGATGGCGGTGAGTTCCAGCGGGCGGTACGAGGGGAAGTCGACCCGGGTGGTGAACCGGGAGGACAGGCCGGGGTTGGTGCTGAGCAGCCGGTCCATGCCCTCGGGGTAGCCGGCCAGGATGACCACGAGGTGGTCGCGGTTGTCCTCGGCCCGCTTCAGGAGCACCTGGAGGGCCTCGTCGCCGTAGGCGTCGCCCTTGCTGTAGCCGGTGTTGGAGAGCGCGTACGCCTCGTCCACGAACAGCACCCCGCCGACCGCCGAGTCGATCAGCTCGTTGGCCTTGACCGCGGTCTGGCCGAGGAACTCGCCCACCATGTCGGCCCGTTGGGCCTCGACGAGGTGGTCGCCGCCGAGCAGCCCGAGGGCGTAGAAGACCCGCCCGAGGATCCGGGCGACCGTGGTCTTCCCGGTGCCCGAGGGGCCGGAGAAGACGAAGTGGCGCTTGGGCGGCTGGACCGGAAGACCCTGCCCGGCCCGCAGCCGCGCCATCTCCAGCTGCGCGGACAGCGCCTTGACCTGGCGCTTGACCGGTTCGAGCCCGACCATGCCCTCCAGTTCGGCGAGGGCCTCCGCGAGGAGCACCGGATCGGTGGGTCCGGCGGGGAAGCGCGGCGGCACCGGCTGGCCGGGCAGCGGGGCCTTCTGCCGTACGGTCTCCGGCGGTGTGACGGGGGCGGCCGGCGGCACCGGTTCGGGCGCGAGCCGCAGCCCGTCGCCGAGTCCGCCGGGGTCGGGTTCGGCGCCGGGGACGGTGTCCACCGCGTCCTGGCCGAGGCCCCCGCCGAGCGTGCCGAGCGCGACCGCCGCGAGCCCGGCCGGGTCGTCGACCCCGTCGTAGCCCTCGAACCCGTCGTACTCGGCGATCGCCGCGAGCCGCGCCGCGGTGTCCATGAACGCCGGGTCGATCCGGTGCACGGCCCGGTAGAGGGGCAGGGCGGCGGCGCTGCGCCCGGTGCCCTCGTGGGCGCGGGCGAGCCAGTAGCGCAGCTCCTTGCGCTGCGGCTGCTCGCTGCGGCACCGCATCAGCGAGGCCGAGAGGAGCGGCTCGGCCTGGCCGTACATCTCCAGGCGCACCCGGGCCATGCCGCCGAACAGTCCGGCCTCGATGCCGAGCAGCGGGTCGTCGACGAGGGTCTCGGTGTGCCGGACGAGCTGGTCCCAGTCCTTGACGAGGTAGGCGCGGCAGGCGTGCAGGAAGCGCACCTGGGGGTCGGTGTCGACCGGTGGGAGGCCCGCGAGGGCCCGGTCGAGCTCCGGTACGTGGCGGCCGTCGAGCCAGTGGGAGGCGTGCGCGAGCAGCAGGTCGCGCGGGCTCTCCAGGACCGGCTGCACCCACCAGCCCAGCCAGTACCAGGAGTTCAGGGTGCGCCGGTACCGGGTCCGCTGCTCGCCGAAGCGCTCGCGGTTGCGGTACATGCGCAGCAGCGCGGTCGTGGTGTCGACCCGGAGCGCGTGCAGCCCGAGCCAGGCGTCCGCCATCCCGGGATCGATCCGTACCGCCGTCCGGAACTCGTCCTCCGCCTGCGGATACGCGCCCATCGTGTAGGCGTCGACTCCGCGCAGCCAGGCGAGCTCGGCGGGGGTCTGCGACCCCTGCGTGCCGATGTCCATCGGGTCCCCCACAACCGTCATCGCATGGACGGGATTTGACCGCACCTGGGGGCATCGTACCTGCGCAGGGGGTGCGCGCTTAAGGAGAAGCGCATGATCCGGAAGCGGTGACCCTGGGTGAGCATCAGGGGTGGACGAGGCCGTGGAGAAGGCTCCCGGAAGGCTCGGGAAGGGCTTCCGGGGGCAGAACGAAGCCCCCGATCACGGGGGAACAACCGGGGGCTTCGTGTCCGCGGCGGCTCCGAAAAGCCGCACATTCAGAACGTAAGACCTGTACGCCCCGTCGGTCAAGCGAAGTTGAGGGACTTGCGGAAGCGGACTTCCACCCCCTCAGTTCACGGACAGGAGGCCGTCACTGTGCGTGAGGATCTGGTCCGTGCCCGCTGTCACGGCCGGCCCGGGAAGCCAGTCGTACCCCTCCTGACGCTCCCGTACCAGGGTGTCGGCGAAGGGTCTGGAGGGGTCCTCCGCGAAATGGCGAGTCTCCGCCACGGTCCAGCCCTCCCAG
The DNA here is from genome assembly GCF_014203895.1 of Streptomyces nymphaeiformis. Taxonomy (GTDB): domain Bacteria; phylum Actinomycetota; class Actinomycetes; order Streptomycetales; family Streptomycetaceae; genus Streptomyces; species Streptomyces nymphaeiformis. Next base: position 409,752 of record NZ_JACHJY010000010.1, read on the forward strand.
AAGGAGGCCTGCTCCGGCCCGTCCCGCCGGCGCCCGCGCGCCCAGGAGTCCTCGGCGCCGCGCTCCATCCACAGCAGCCACGCCAGGAACGGCCGCACCACCCGCCGGCCGGCGCCGACGCCCTCGACGAGGACCACGGGGGCCGGAGGCAGTTCCCGGGCCTCGCCGAAGCGCCGCAGCCGCCAGTCGTACGTGCGGTAGGAGGCGGTCTCGCCGCGCGAGAGCGGTTCCAGGACCTGCTCCCGGAGCCGGCCGGTCCACTCGAAGAGCTCCTCGTGCGTGGCGAGGTCGTCGAGGCGGAGGACGGGCGCGTCGCCGAGGGCGGCGGAGAGGCGGACCGCGAGGGTGGACTTGCCGGAGCCCGCGTGCCCGTCGACCGCGATCAGCCGGACCGGTCCGCAGGAGGGGGGCAGCCGGAGCAGCGCGTGCGCCGCGCGGTCGAGGTCGTTCATGGCCCCAGGGTAGGGGAGTGGGGGACCGTCGCAGGTCAGCGAGGTACCGCCGTCAGTGGTGGAGACCAATATTGGTGCGGCGACGCGAGGCGAAGTGCTGGCGGAGGCCCCGGGGAGCCGGGATAGTGGGCCCGCGCGGCCCCGCCCGTCCACCGGTGCGGAGGCCTGTCCGTCCACACCAAGGCACTCCCGTACGCCCACGCCTCGGCTCTCCCGTACGCCCACCGTTCTCGTCGACTGGGGGTCACCGCCCATGACCAGCTCCACCCCGCGCAGAACCGTCCTCGCCGCGGCGCTCGCGGCCGCCGCGGGAACGGCCGCCGCAGGCCCGGCCACCGCCGCCGGCCCCGGCTGCGCCGCCTCCGACTGCCCGGCCGACGGCGCCGGGCGAGGCCACGTCCCCGCCGCCGGACTGGTCGACAACCGCTTCTGGTCCTCCTACACGGACTGGAGGTGCGGCACGACGGCGGGTACGAAGGCAGTCGCCGGCCTCCGGCCGGGCCTGACCCTCGCCACCCCCGCCGGTCGCGTCGACTACACCGACCCGCACACCGGCCGCACCGCGGCCTGGGAGTACGCCACCTGGACCTCGCCCGTCCACACCCCGGCCGTACCGGCCACCGAGGTCATCGCCTCCTGGAACGCCGCCACCCCGCCCGGCACCTGGCTCCAGGTCGAACTGTCCGGCACGTACTCCGACGGCACCGCCACCCCCTGGTACGTGATGGGCCGCTGGGCCGCCGGCGACGGCGACATCCGGCGGACCTCGGTCGACGACCAGACCGACGGCAAGAGCACCGTCTGGACCGACACCTTCGCGATCGACGACGCGGCGAGCGGCCTGCGCCTGAGCGCGTACCGTCTGCGCCTCACCCTCTACCGCACCCCCGGAAGCGCCCTGACCCCCACCGTCTGGAGGCTCGGCGCCATGGCCTCGGACATCCCGGACCGCTTCACGGTCCCGGCCTCCGAGCCGGGACTCGACCACGAACTGCTGGTCCCGCGCTACTCCCAGAACACCCACGTCGGCCAGTACCCCGAGTACGACAACGGCGGCGAGGCCTGGTGCAGCCCGACCTCCTCCCAGATGATCGTCGAGTACTGGGGCCGCCGCCCCTCGGCCGAGCAGCTCGCCTGGGTGAACCCGTCCTTCGCCGACCCCCAGGTCTGCCACGCGGCCCGCTACACCTACGACCACCAGTACCAGGGCTGCGGCAACTGGCCCTTCAACGCCGCCTACGCGGCGACCTACCCCGACATGAACGCCGCGGTCACCCGCCTGCGCTCGCTCACGGAACTCGAATCCCTGATCCGGGCCGGCATCCCGGCCATAACGTCCCAGTCCTTCCGCAAGGAGGAACTGACCGGCGCCGGCTACGGCACCTCGGGCCACCTGATGACCGTCATCGGCTTCACGGCGACCGGCGACGTCATCGCCAACGACCCCGCCTCACCCACCAACGAGGCCGTCCGCCGCGTCTACCGCCGCCAGGAGTGGGAGAACATCTGGTTGAGGACCAAACGGTACGACGCGAACGGCAAGGTCAGAGGCGGTACGGGCGGTGTCTGCTACCTCTTCTGGCCGGTCAAGTCAGCACCAAGTCAGCACCGCGCACTGCAGGCGCTCGGCCTGGTGTGAGCATGTGCGGCCCGACGGTCGTCTCGACGACCTGACGGCAGCGCTCCTGACCGTCCTGCGTGAGGTGGCCGTACCGGTCCACCGTGACCTTGATCGAACGATGTCCGGGCCAACGAGACACCTCGTGAATGGACACTCCGTGGGTCAGGGCCACGGTGGTCCACTCGTGCCGCAAGTCGGCGGGTTATACGCAGTCAGATCGAGCCGCCTGATAGCGCGGTCCCACGACTTGCGCAGGAGATCGGGATACGGAAATCCCCGCTGGCGTTACGGATCGGAAGAAAAACGTCCCGCTGTCGACTACACCCTGCTATGCGGCGCTTCGGGGGGGCATTGAGCGGGCCCGCGCGTGGGCGGCGGAATCTACGTGGCGCCCGGAGATTCCTCCGAAGGGTGGACGGCACGTGAGGCGCGACCCTGCCGCACCTCACGCCGGGAACGGCGAAGGCCGCCGGGTCACCCCGACGGCCTTCGCTTCGAACTACTTCAGTGGTGTCAGGCCCATGGGTCCTGGCCCGACGCGGTGATCCGCGCCTCCTCCTGGTCCGTCAGGAAGCGCGGCGAAGCGGCACCCCACATCGAGGTCCCGGAGAGCGGACTGTCCGGGAACTCGGCGCGGAAGACACGGAGGAGGAACTCCGCCATCCCGCAGTCGTAGAGCCGCCACTCGTCGGCGAGACGCGAGTACACCAGCACCGGCCACTCGTCCGGGGTTCCGTCCGTCCGGAGCCAGCAGAGCAGGTCCGCAGCACTGTCGGTTGCCCAGGTCAGAATGCGGTCCGGTTCGGCAGCGACGCCAGGGATGCCTGCCAGGAACTCCCAGAGCTCTTGGGCCACGGAGGTCTCGTCCGCCATGTGCCCGGCCGGCTGCCCCGAATCGTCCACGGACGGCTCGAAGACTCCGAGAAAGGCGTCGATGGACCCGATGCCGTAGTGCGTCACGAACGCCTTGTAGTCCGCGGGAAACGACGTTCCCCAGGCCCTCTCCGCAGCGTCCCAGTCGACGTCCGCTCCGGCCCCGGCGTGGGGAGGCATCAGTGCGAGCAGATCACCGATCGACATGCTCTTCCCTCTCTATTTCATGTTTCCGGTGGGAACCGGAGTGCCGTTGACGCTCTGGCGGCCCAGATTGTAGAGAGCTCCGGGCTTGAACTCGTTCTCCACGACGGCATTGTCGGCCAGCGTGGATCGAACCCCATTGTGCCATTTGGTGATGTTGATCCGGTATTCGTAAGGGACGGTGCGCGGCCCGTCGTACTTGGGGGTCACCTTGTACTCGATGACCACCCCGGTTTGCGAGGCCTCCTCCTTCACCATCCGCTCGTAGTAGTACATGGGCTCTTCGTTCCGGTGAACACTGCCCTTCGAGTACCAGGCGTTCGCCGGCCGAGCGCAGGCAGACACGTTCTCCGGCTTCCGCCCGTCCCCACCCAGAGAGCCGGCGAAGAGATGACATGAATTGATGTCATTCGTCGGATTGAAACCGTAGGCCTTGACGAAATCCCGCGCCCAGTAATACCCCTTCGTTATCTCCTTATCGGCGCCGTATCCCTTGACCTTCAGCCTTTCCGCGTTAAGGCAGGCCGTGATGCCGGAGGGCCGGTCACCGTTCAGGTTGTCCAGCGTCCCGTAGTCAATCCTTTGCTGGCCCCTGCTGACGCAGTCGCGCGGGTCGTCCTGATCGGTGCCGCCGCCCGGGTTGGCGCCCGGGGCGCCGTGGGTGTCCGGGCTCTGGTCCGGGGTGAATCCGTTGTCCTGGCCCGTGAGCATGTCCAGCAGGCTCAGCCCGCCGACGATCAGGTCCCAGCCCTTCTTCGGGTCCCAGCCGCCGCCGTCGTTGCCCGGATCCCAGTCGATCTTGGGGATGTGGCGCGGCGCGGGGATCGGGTGCGGGCCCCGGTTGGGGTTCTGCGGGATGGGCGGCTTCGGCGGCTTGACCGGGCGGTCCACCCGGGGATTGCCCCTCGGTCCCTGCGGTCCCCGCGGTCCCTGTGGGCCCCTCGGGCCGCAGTTGATGCACGGGCCCCGGCCGTCACCGGTCCGGACGTTGCCGTTGCCATTGCCGTTGCCGCGGCTGGAGTCGGTCGTGCGGTACGGCGAGTACGGGTAGTTGATCGAAGGGTTGTACGTGGTGGTGCTGGTGGCCGCCGTACTGAACGACCAGGGCAGCTCCCAGTGCAGATCCAGGTCCCAGCTGTACGAGTGCGACGAGACCTGCTGGTAGGTGGCCCAGCTGGCGATGGCGCCGATCGCGGCGGCCACCAGAAGAGCTTCTCCGGCGCACACGTCCCAGATGCAGTGACCACTCGGGTCCGTGCTGTTGAGCGGGCCGCCGAAACCGTAGGAGTAGCGGTTCGCGTGCTGTCCCGACTGGCTCGCGTCGAGCTGCCAGGTGTCGCGGCCGGTGAAGCCGCCGGTGCCGGGCTGGTACCAGCGGGCGGCCATGTTGACCTCGCCGGTGGAGCTGTCCGTCCAGCCCGACTGGTAGCCGAGGGACGGGTTGGCGCCTGCCGACGCGGTCACGTTCCCGAAGGCGTCGTACGCGCGGGACGAGGAGACCGTGGTGCCATCCGCGGTGAGGTTGGCAACCACGTCCGTGTGCTGGTCCGTGACCGCGAGACGGGCGGAGCCCGCCGTCCCCGTCACCGCGCTGGCGAGCAGCGTTCCGCCGGGGGTACGGCTGTAGGTGGAAGAGCCGTCCTTGACGAGGTTGTTGGAGCCGCCGTCGTAGCTGAAGGCGGTGCCGTTGTGGGTCATGACCCGGTCGAGCGAGTCGTACGTGAAGGTGCTCGTGCCGTTGTTGACCGTCCGCTCGAATGCGTCCGAGTTGATCGTGCGAGCGGGGCCCGCGGTATCCGTGATGCCCTTGACCGTGCCGCGTGCGGAGTAGTCGAAGGTCTGGGTGCCCCAGGTCTGGAGCCGGTTGCGGGAGTCGTACGTCCCGGTGATGTCTCCCTTCTTGGTGAGGTTGCCTGCCTTGTCCCACTCGAAGGCGGTGGTGGTGCCCCCGCTGGTCTCCGAGGTCATTCGGCCCGCGAGGTCGTAGGCGTACGTTTCCGCGCCCGCTCCGGCCGTGCCCGATGCGGTCTTTTTGACCAGGCGGTCGTCGAGGTCGTACTCGTAGGCCGTGCCCTGGACCGCGGTGCCCGTGCCGGTCTTCTTGACGCTGTCGTCCGCGAGGCGGCCCAGCGCGTCGTAGGTGTACGAGCGCTTCGATCCGACCGTCCAGCCGCCGCCGGCGGCGGGGCGTGCGTACTCGTCTGCAGTCGGTCGCCCGGCCGCGTCGTAGTCGCTGCGCACCTGGGTGCCGGTGAGCGGGTCGGTCGTCGTGTCGAGACGGCCGGCCAGGTCGTAGGTGAAGGCCGTCGTGCCCGCCGCGTCCGTGCGGGAGGTCATCCTGCCGTCCGCGTCGTACGCGTAGGACGAGGTGCCGCCCGGACCGTCCGTGGCCAGGAGCTGGCCGCGGTCGTTGTAGGTGTACGTGTTGCCCGCGAGGACTCCGTCACCGCCGACGCCGGTCAGGCGCCCGGCGAGGTCGTAGGAGAGCGAGCGGGGACGGGTGGCCACGGCGGTGCCGGAGCCGGTCTCGGCGGTGAGCCGGTCCAGGTCGTCGTACGTCTTCTGACGCTTGACGTTGCCGGGGAGCAGCTCGGTGACGACCCGGGCTGCCGCGTCGTAGACGTTTGTCCACGTGCGGTTGCTCAGACCCGGGTGGAGGGTCGTGCTCGGTTCGATCGTGGACTCGGGCAGGCCCCACGTGTTGAACGTGTAGTACGTGGCCTTGCCGCGGCCGTCGGTCAGGCGCGTGCGGTGGCCCGCCGCGTCGTAGCCGAAGGTCGTCGTGATCGAGTCGGTGGCCGTGGCGTTGACGGGCTCGACCTGCTTGGTGAGCTGCCCGAGCGCGTCGTAGGTGTACGTGCGGCGTGCGCCGCCGGCCGATACGGACGCGGTGACGTTGCCGTCGGCGTCGTACTCGGTGGTGGTCGTGCGCAGGGCTGTCGTGCCGGTCCCGTAGTCGGACACGGAGAGCGGCTTGCCCGCGAGGTCGTACGCGGTGACGGTCTTGCGGCCGGTCGCGTCCTTGCTCTCGGTCTGGCGGCCGAGGCCGTCGTAGACGGCGCTGCTGACGCCGCCGGCCGGGTCGGTGACCGTCAGGGCCTGGCCGGCCTTGTCATAGGTGGCGCTGGTGACCCGCCCGTCGGGTGTGGTCGAGGAGACCTGGTTGCCCGCGTCGTCCCAGGTGAAGCGGGAGACGAGGTTCTGCAGGGTCGGCTTGCGCTCGACCGTGGTGGCGGTGAGCTTGCGGCCCAGCTCGTCGTAGGTGGACTCGGTGCGTGCTCCTGTCGGATCGGTCGCGGAGAGCGGCAGACCGGTCGGGGTCCAGGTGTAGGTGGAGACGCCGCCGCCGGACAGGGCGGTGGAGGTGCCGTCGAGGGAGGCCGTGCCCGGGGCCGTCAGGCCCTGCGCGCCGGCGACCGCAGGGTCGGTCTTGCTGACCAGCCGGCCCATCTGGTCGTACACGTAGTACGTCGCGCGGCCCAGCGGGTCGGTGGTGGAGGCTGTGTTGCCCAGGGCGTCGTACGTCGTGCGGGAAACGGCCGTGATGGCCGTGGTTGCGCCCGGCGGCGTGTAGTCGGGCAGGGTGACCGCGACGGGGCGGCCCAGCTTGTCGGTCTCCGTCTTGGTTACCAGGCCACGCGTGTCACGCGACTCGGTGGCTTCGCCGAAGGTGTTGTAGCCGACGAGGGACTTGGGGGTGACGGCCGCGGCCGCACCGCCGTTCTCCTCGGCCTGCACCTGCGGCGCGGTCGCCTCGACCAGACGGCCCAGCTCGTCGAACCGGCCCGTGCTGGTGATGCCGCGCGGGCTGGTCTGGCTGAGCTGGAGACCGCGCTGGTCGAACGTGGCTGAGGAGACCCGGGTCGTGGTGCCGTCGGTGAGGGTCTGCTTCTTCGGGTTGCCCACCGCGTCGTACTCGGTGGCCGAGGTCACCGTCTTGCCGGTGCCGTCGACGGACTGGGTCTGCTCGGTGAGCCGGCCCTCGGTGTCGTAGGCGAAGGTGGAGACCCGGTTCAGTCCGTTCGGGTCGAACACCGAGCGGGTGGTGCGCCCCAGGGCGTCGATCGTGTTGACGGTCGTGCGATTGCCGCCGGCGGTCTGCGAGACCACGTTGCCGGCGCCGTCGTAGACCGTCGCCCCGAGGAGGACGTCCTTCTTGGAGCCGTTGGACTGGGTGATCTGCTTCGCCGTCGTCGTGGCCTGGAGACCGTCGTCGTAGTAGGTGAAGGTGGTCGTGGCGCCCATCGCGTCCGTCGACGAAGCCAGCCGGCCCGCCGGGTCGTAGGCCTTCGATTCCAGGACCAGGTCGCGGGTCTGGCCGGACGGGTCGCCGGTCCAGTTCTTCAGCACCGACTCGGCGACCTGACCGCGCTTGGTGTACGTGGTCGTCACGACGTTGCCCGCGGGGTCCGTCGCACTGATCACGCGGCCCAGGGCATCGTGCGAGAACGTCGACTCGTTGCCGGCCGCGTCCGTCACGCTGTCGTTGAGGCCCCGCGTGTTGTAGCGGTGGGTGGTGGTGCGGGTGGCGTCGCCGCCAGTGGTGTCCTCCGTGGATTCGGTGAGCAGGTGCCCGTCCGCGTCGTAGGTACGGCTGATGCGGGCGGTGTGGGTGACGCCGGTGATCTCGTTCTTGACACCCGGGCCGGTCTCCGCGGTGACGCGGGATATGGCGTTGTAGGCGTAGGTGGTTGTGACACCCGCCGGGGTGCCGTCCGAGACCTGGGTCTCGGTCAGCTTCCGGCCGATGCCGTCGTAGGTGTACGTCGTCACCAGGCCGGAGGGCGCCGTCGACTTCGCCAGGTCACCGGACGCGAAGTACGCGTACGAGACCGTGGCACCGCCGGCGCTCTTCTTCGTGGCCACCAGGCCGGCCGGGGTGGTCCCGCCGCCGACCGCGGGCTCGGTGCCCGTGGTGTAGGTGGTGGTCGCGGTACGGCCGTCGGCCAGCGTGACCGTGTCGGTCAGGCCGAGCGCGGTGTACGAGGTCGTCGTCCGGTAGCGGTTGTCCGCCGCGCCGGAGGAACGGCCGTCGCGGACCGCGATCTGCTTGCCGTTGCGCGGGTCCAGCTTGTCCGCGGGGTTGTCGTAGTACTCCGCGAAGGAGGTCCAACAGGAGTTGGCGTCCCGGCAGGTCGTCGTGGAGACGGTGTTGCCGCGCTCGTCGTGACCGGTGATCGTCGCGTGACCATTGGGGTCCGTGACCGTGTGCAGGAAGCCGCCGGTGTCGTACGCGTACGTGGTGACACCGCCGTCCGCGTCCGTCGAGGCCGTACGGCGCTGGCCGCGGACCGCGTCGAACGTGCTGGACGTCTTCGCGCCCGTCGGGTCGGTCACCGTCACCGTCGAGGACAGTGAGGAACCCGAGGCGTAGGCGCGTGCGCCGTAGTGGCGGGCGACCTGGTCACCGGTGAGGGTCCGCGGGTAGACCGCGACCTCGTCGATCTGGCCGGTGAAGTACTGCACGCCGTCGCCGGGTGACGCGGGCCACCACGCGGTGTAGCCGGCGCCGATGTACGCGCGCTGATTGGTCTCGTGCGTGACCGGCACGGTGGTGGTCTGGGCGACCTGGGCGCCGTCGAGGTACAGCGTGTGGGTGGAGCCCAGCGCCGTCACCACCGCGTGGTGCCACTCGTTGTCCGTGACCGTGTTCGGTGAGGTGTTGGTCGCGGAGACGCCGCGGGTGAAGTACTGGCCGTGCAGCTTGTTGTCCGAGCCGACGTACAGGACGGGCGCGTAGCCGACGGCGTCCGGGAGCGGCTTCTCCTGGTCACTGAAGAGCACGCCGGGCTTGGCGGTCTTGAACCACAGCTCGACCGACAGGTCGGTGTTCGGCAGGTGTCCGCCCGGAAGTTCGGCCCACCCCGCGCCGGTGAACTCCGCCGAGGTGCGGTCGCCGGACCCGAACGCGCCGGGCTTGCCCGGCGTCGCCTTGGTGTAGGTGCCGTTGGAGCCGACCGCGGCGACCTTGTTCACGACGGTCGTGCCACCCGACTCGTCCAGCTGCCAGTAGCCGGCCGGGGCGTCCGCCATCACGACGCCCTCGTACTGGTCGCCGTTGCCGGAGACCAGGCGGGTGCGGGCCTTGAAGTGGTCCGCGACGGTCTGGGCGTCCAGCTCCTTGGAATAGAACGCGGTCTCGTCGAGCTGTCCGCTGAAGTAGCGGGTCGCCGCAGACTGCGAGTCCCAGGCCTCGCTGGAGTAGCCGCCGCCGAGGTAGGCGTAGCCGAGGGTCTCCGGCTTGACCGTGCCGGACTGCGAGCCCAGCTGCACGCCGTCGAGGTACAGCGACTGGCCGGTGGGGCCGCCGGTGAGCACCGTGTGGTGCCACTTGTTGTCGGTGACCTTCACGCCGCCCATGACCGGCCAGCCCGCGGAGGGACCGGTCCAGAAGTGGCCGCGCAGCTTGCCCTCTGCGTCGATGACCAGACTCGGGTTCCACATCTGCGGAGTGGTGCCCAGCTCGGTGTTCTGCAGCGCGAGCAGGACCCCGCTCGGCTTGTCCGTGCGGAACCACATCTCCACGGACAGGGAGGTGGCACCGGCGATCGATTCGCTGGGAACCGATACGGCGCCCTTGCTTCCGTCGAGGGTGATCGCGCCGTCGTCGCCGTCGAGGAACGCGCCGACGCCGCCGAGTGCCACACCGTCACGGTAGGAGCCGTTGCCTCCGGCGGATATCTCGTCGGCCGCGGCGGCGCCGCTGCTGTCGCCGAAGCGCCAGTAGTTGACGGGCGAGGAGGCCAGCACCGCGTCGCTGTACGCCTGCGAGCCCGCGGAGTACCGCGGCTCGGAGATCTGCCAGACGCCGCCGTTCTCGTCCGTCACCTTCGTCGCACGGCCGGTGTCACCGTCGTACTCGACCGTCGCGCTCACCCGGCCGGACGGCAAGGTGGACCTGGTCAGCTTCGACCCGCCCGTACGGGCGTCGAAGCGGGCCTTGATCGCTCCGGCATCGAGGGCCCGGTGGTAGACCGCGACCTCGTCCATGAGGCCCTTGTAGTAGCGCGTGCCGTACGTGCCGGCGCCGTCCCACGACTGGTCGGTGAAGCCGCCGCCGAGGTAGGTGTACGTCTTGGTGGAGTGGCTGACGGGACCCGCGAGGGTACCGATGGCCTGACCGTCGAGGTAGAGGGTCTGGCCGGTGCCGGAGCTGGTCAGCGCGGCATGGTGCCAGGTGTTGTCGGTGACGGAGGCCGTGGAGGTGATCGGGACGAGACCCCCGTTGGCCTTCTCGAAGGCTCCGCGCAGCTTGCCCGCCGAGTCGACGGCGAGCACGGGGTTGTAGACGTTGGGGTGCGTCGGACCCAGCGGGTCGTCCTGGAAGCCGACGAGGACCCCGTTCGGCGTGTCCGTCTTGAACCACAGCTCCACCGACAGCACGGTCGAGGGGGCCAGCGCGGATTCCGGCAGCTCCACGTAGGAGGTGGTGCCGTTGAAGGAGACGGCCTTGTTGCCGGTCGCGCCCAGCACGCCCGCGGACCCGAGGGCCACGTCGCGGTAATGGCCGGCGTTCATGCCGGTGCGGGAGACCGCCTCACTGACCGCGGCCTCGCCCTCGGCCTCGTTCAGCCGCCAGTAGCCGACCGGGTCGGCGTCCTGCACCATGCCCCGGTACTGCGAGCCGGCCGTGTACTCGTACGTCGAGCACGCGGTGGTCGAATCGGGCGGGCAGACCTTGGTCAGCTGGTCTCCGGTGTACGTGTACAACCACTTGAGCGCCGGAGCGAACGGGCCGACGGCGTCGGTGGACACCGAGGAGACGTGCGCGCCGCTCCAGGTGAACGTCAGCGCGCGCTTCGACAGCGCGTCGGTGGCCTTGGTCAGCTTGCCGGACGTGTACGTGAGGAGCTGCTCACGGCCGTGGCCGTCCATGACCTTGGTCAGGCGGCCCGTCGCGTCGAAGGTGAACAGGGCCGCGCTCGCGTCGCGCAGGGTCCAGCCCCCACCGGTGACGGCGGTCAGCACGCCGAGCGAGCCGGACGGGGCGCTGTACGTGCCGTCGCTGTTCTTGCCGAAGCGGACCTGGCTGCCGCTGTCGAGGGTGATGACGACACTGCCGTCGGGCTCGGCGACCGCCCGCATGTCCCAGCGGGTGGCCCAGCCGGCGCCGAAGGCGTTCGCCTGGCGCGGATCCTGAGAGTTGTACGTACGCGTGACCGCGAGCTCGGGGCCCACGGTCGGTACGGCGGCGTCGGTGGCGGCGGTGGCGTAGTTGCCGGCCCGCTCGCCGAACGTCCGCCCGCTGTCCGCACCGCCCAGGTGGGAGGTGATGACGGGCTGAGGGACCTGCGTGGTCAGGATCGATGGCGCGGTGCGCGCCGACTGGTCCTTGCCGTCGTTCGCGTAGGCGTACCAGGCGTAGGTCTTGGCCCAGTTGAGCCAGCCGCTGGGCACCGTCCAGCTCTCGGAGGGAGCGTGGGTGTTGCCGCGGCAGTTCTTCCTGGTGTCCTTGCCCTCGACCTCACAGACCTCGAACTGGTAGGTCAGCGAGCTCGGGGACTTGTCCCGGTCGGTGGCCGTGGCCCACAGGGTCGGGTTGAGGGTGTCGACCACGGTGCCGCTGGGCGGGGCCGCGCCGGTGAGGTACGGCGGCGCGTTGACCGCGTCGAAGCGGACCGCAGGGCCCGGGACCCCGTCGTCGACGAAGCTCCGTACGCCGTACTCGTCCATGGTCCACTGGATCGTGTACGTGCCGGGCGCCAGCGGGGCGATGTGCGCGTCGACGGTGGCCGAGCCGCCCGGGCCCACGTCGTAGGGCATCGGCGTCCACCGGATCTTGCTCCAGTAGTCACCACCCACCTTGTTGCCGTTGGCGTCGAACAGGTCGTAGCGCAGCTTGTAGTTGCTGGTCTTCCCCCAGGTCTCGCGACCCTGGTTGGTGACGGTGACCTTGAAGATGCCGTCAGCGGTGGCCGTCGGGGGCTGGACGAAGCCGCCCAGGCCGTATGTAGCCCCGTACTTCGACCAGGTGACGTCGAGGCTGGGCTTGCCGTCGGGGTAGTTGTCGGAGCCGAACTGCTTCCAGGTCCTGGAGTCGTCCGTGGCCGCCTTCACCGCCAGGCCGTAGTTGGCCTTGCGCCCGTGCGTCCAGTCGTCGACCAGCTTGCGGCCCGACTCGCCGAGCGGAATCGACTCCCACGCGGGCCCGCAGGACCAGGTGTTCGTGCCCGACGGGCGCCACGCATGTGCGAAGGACTTGGAGCCCAGGGCGCCGCCGGTGGCGGGACCGGGGTAGCTGTTGGTACTGCCCTCGGACCAGTTCGACGTGATCTCGTGGACCGTCACCGGACGCGCGGTGCACGAGTACGACCAGCTGTTGTAGAGGCTCAGGTTCGCATTGATGACGAATGCGTTCTTGAGGGTGGTGTCCAGACCGTTGAACTTCAGGAACGAGGCCGCCTTGTGGCCGCCCCCGTCGTACGTGCCGACCTTGAGTTCGGGGGCGCTGGAGAAGTTCGTGCTGTACGGCGACTCGACGTAGGTGCCGGAAGCCGCCTGCATGCCGTCCACGGACGGGTCGACCTTGACGGGGAAGACCCGCTCGGGGGCCGACAGCCACTTCTGGTCGAGCTTGACGACCAGGACCTGGCGGGAGCCCTCGCGGACGAGGTCGTAGGTGACGCCGGACGAGATGACGCCCTCGTTGGAGTTGGGCGCCTTCTTCGAGTCCTCCATCCACCCGGCGGGCATCCAGCCCTGCTGGCGGCCCGCCGTGTCGTTGAAGACGACGCCGCCGTGGCCGTCGAGCTTCGCTGTGAGGCCCTTGAGGGCCAGCGGGAACCGCCACTCGGTCGGCGCGCCCTTGTCCTTGAGGATCAGCGTCTCCTTGACGGAGTTGCTGCCGGCGATCAGTTCCACGTCCGTCGAGGGGCGCACGTCCGGATACGTGATCACACTGCCGGCCACCCGGCCCCGCGAGCGGGCCGCGCCCTCGATCGAGTAGCCGATCCCGGCGGTGCCGCTGACGCCCGCACTCAGGCGCACGAACGTTTCTGCATCCGCGAACTCGGAGAAGTAGAGCTTGCCCTCGGTCGACCGGGGCTGCCAGCCGGATCCCGGGGTCTCCTCGGTGAGCGCCAGCGGGGACGACGGCGTCAGCCGGGTGTCGATCGCCTTCCACTTGCCGTCGTAGCCGAGGAAGTTGACCGGCTCGTTGTAGTGGCGGGTCGTGAAAGTGCCGTCGGGATTGGCGAACGTACGCGCATCAGCGGCCCGCTTGCCGGGCACTTCCGTACTGGCCTTGGGGTCGAAGCCCTTGGGAGCGGCCCGGCGAGGCGACGGGACCTTGACGTAGGAGGGCAGTGGCGTCTTGGGCGCCTTGCCCAACTTCAGCCGCGTGGTGCCCGAGTCGGGCGCGAGTTCGCCGGGCGCCTTCAACGCGCCGCCGTGGCCTCCGGACGCGGCTGCATCCGTGGCGTCGCCGGAGGCGCTGTGCCCGCGCCCGCGGGCTGACCCCCAGCCCTGTTCGGGTATTGCGCCGGCGCCTGGGCCGGATCTCGCTGCAGACCAGCGGCCGACGGCCGCGGCTGCCTGCTCCGTGCCCGCGAGCACGGTCATGGTGATCGCCATGGATATGACGAGTGGACGGGTGATACGCACCGCTATTGCCCCCACAGGATTGATCAGTCGGGGCAGTCCTATCCGGACTCACAGGCAGCTCACAAATATTGCCCAGAATCCGACAGGTCGGATCCCGAGCAACTGGACTGGCCATTCCGGAAATAGGGCTACTAACTTGGCGAATCATTACTCGTGGGCCCCTGGGATGTGATGCGGATCACCGCTCACCACTCACCAGTTGGCGGCCTTTCAGCCATGTCGAGCGGCGGCGGGGTGTCCTCCGGCGCGGGCGGCACCACCTGCTTCTCAGCCGCGAAGTGGCAGGCCGAGGGGTGGGCCGCCGGGCCCGTGTGGCTGCGGAAGGCCTCTGGGACGGCCAGCAGGGGGGACTTCGTCCGCCCGCGACGCTCTCCTCGGCCCACAGGCGCAGGTCCTGACGGACTTCGGGGACGTCACAGGCCCGCAGGTGAGTAGTCGCCATGCCCGGCACGACGACTGCGCCTGCCGCAGGCAGCCCCGTCCCCAGCGACGGCCGTCACCTCGCCGAACCCGGCGGGGCCTATGCGTGTACGCGGCCGTCGACGAGCGGGTGTACTGGCAGGCGACGCCTGAGGAGACGGTCCTGACCTCGAAGCGGACGCACAGCCCGGTGTCGGTGCGGGCGTTCGTGTTCGACCACGTGCAGCTCAAGGTCTTGCCCACCCGGGCCGCCGTCGAGGTGTTGAACGCCTTGTCGCTCCACAGCAGCGTCACCGGCGCGCTGCGACGGCCCTGAAGACCGCGACCAGCGCCGCCGCCGATGCCATCAAGGATTCCCAGTCCGTCGCCGAGGAGGCTCGGACCGCCGTCAGGCTGGCGGATGAGGCGGAGAAGCTGGCCAAGACCGCCAAGACCCAGGCGGACGAGGCCGACAAGGAGGCCGTGAAGGCCCTCGCCGCCGCCGCGAAGGCGGTCGGCTTCGCCCACGTCACCGCCCAGGCCGCCGTGGACGCGGGCAACGCCGCCGTACAGGTCGCCAAGCCCGCCGACGACGCGATCCAGCTCGGCTCGCCGTACGTCACCACCGATTCGGCCGCCAGCCTCGTCGCGCTGACCGGGCAGGCGTCCAAGACGATCGCCGACCAGCAGAGGGCCGTTGCCGACGTCCACGCCCAGAACGCGCAGGCAGAGGCCACGACCGCCCCGAGCATCGCCGATCAGGCGTCCGGCGACGCGAAGCTCGTCTACCAGTACGCGGCCAACGCCGCTGGACACGCGGTCACCGCCCACGGCTACTCCAAGGAGGCCCTCGGTTACACAACCGACGCCGCGGCGGCGGCCGCGAAGACCGCGGCGTCACTGGCCTGCACCGTCGAGTGCGACCGCAAGGCCGCGGGGCGTGCCGAAGGTGCGCGTCGGGAACGAGGGCCCGACGCAGCGGAAACCCCGTCAGGCGACCAGACGGGGTTTCTTCGTCGTCCTCGCTCGACGGGGCCAGGATCCCGAGAGGGACCCGGAGGTCAGCACCGATCCAGCACGACGCACCCGAACGGGCCGGAACGGACGCCAGCGGAAGTCAGCACCAGGTCAGCACCAGCGCGTCCCCGCTCGATTTGTCTCACGCGGTCCGAGCCTGTGACCTGCATGTTTGTGCGGGATGGCGCTGTATGGTACGTGGCGCCCTCCCATTTGGAGAACATCTGGCTCCGGACGAAGCGCTACGACGCCAACGGCAAGGTCAGGAGCGGTACGGGCGGCGTCTGCTACGTCTACTGGCCGGCCAGGCCCACACCGGACCAGCGGCACGCACTGCAGGCGCTCGGCCTGGATTGACGATGCCGCCGGGGGGCGGGGTGATCCGGAGGGGCGTCCGGCGTCGGTACCGTGGGGTGTATGTCCACTGCTCCGGTTCGTGTTCGTTTCGCCCCGTCCCCGACCGGCATGTTCCATGTCGGTGGTGCACGGTCCGCTCTCTACAACTGGGCCGTGGCCCGACAGTCCGGCGGCACCTTCGTGCTGCGGATCGAGGACACCGACGCGGCGCGGAACAAGCCGGAGTGGATCGACGGGATCGTCAACGCGCTTTCCGCGATCGGCATTCATGACGAGGACCCGGCTTTCGAGGGGCCGTATTTCCAGTCGCACAACGCCGATCGGCACCGCGAGGCGGCTCTGGAGCTCTTCGCGGCCGGGCGTGCGTACTACTGCGACTGCACCCGGGAGCAGCTGAGGGAGCGCACCGGGTCGGAGCACCTCGGGTACGACGGGTTCTGCCGGGAGCGGGGGCTCACCTTCGAGGAGGGCCGGGCACTGCGGTTCCGGACGCCGGACGAGGGCGAGACCGTGGTGGTCGACCTCATCCGCGGGGAGCCGGCGTTTCCGAACGGTGCGATCGAGGATTTCGTGATCGCCCGTGGTGACGGGTCACCGGTCTTTCTGATCGCCAACGTCGTCGACGACCTGGACGAGGGCATCACGCAGGTCATCCGTGGCGAGGAGCACCTGTCGAACACGCCCAAGCAGCAGCTGCTGTGGGAGGCGCTCGGCGCCGAGCCGCCCGTGTGGGCGCACCTGCCGGTGATCGTGAACGAGAAGCGGCAGAAGCTGTCCAAGCGCCGCGACAAGGTCGCGCTTGAGGACTATCTCGCCGAGGGCTTCCTGCCCGAGGCGATGGTGAACTACCTCATGCTCCTCGGGTGGGGTCCCGGCGACGACCGGGAGATCATGCCGCACGACGAGCTGGAGCAGCTCTTCCGGATCGAGGACGTCAACACCGCGCCCGCCTTCTTCGACGTGAAGAAGCTGACGGCGTTCAACGGCGACTACATCCGTGCGCTCTCGCCGGAGCAGTTCGCCAACGCCTGCGCGCCGTGGCTCGTCGCCCCGTACGCGCCGTGGGGCCCGGAGGCGTTCGACAAGGACGTCTTCGAGGCGGTGGCGCCGCTGGCCCAGACCCGGCTGGCCCTGCTGTCGGAGATCACCGGCTACGTGGACTTCCTGTTCCTCGACGAGCCGGTACGGGACGAGGCGTCGTGGAGCAAGGCGATGAAGGCCGGCGCCGGCGATGTCCTGTCCGACGCCCGTGCCGAGCTGGCCGCCGTAGCGGACTGGAAGGCGGACGACCTGAAGGCCGTCCTGCTCGCCGTCGGCGAGAAGCACGGCCTCAAGCTCGGCAAGGCCCAGGCGCCGATCCGCGTCGCGGTGACCGGCCGGACGATCGGGCTCCCGCTGTTCGAGTCCATGGAGCTGCTCGGCCGTGACCGCGTACTGGCCCGTCTCGATGCCGCGGCCAGGTCGTCGTCCGTCGATGAGGAATCCCTGTAGGCCGAACGCCGCCTCTGCCCCCCGGCCGTGACCGTCGGTCCTGACGGTCGGGGAGGGGGTCGGTACCGATCCGGCGCCGACGTGGTCTCCGGCACACCCCGGGGCCGCCGCCCCTGTTCCCGACCGCCCGTTGCCCGCCTGGCGCAAGGCCCCGGACGTCCCCGGGATCGGCCGGGGCGGCGCCGCGGCCCGTCGGACGTGACCCACGTCTCTACCCCCGGGCCGCCCCCGTGGCGCAAGGTGGTCGCCATGACCTCCACCACCCATTCCCGCCTCCTCACCCGCGTACGGACGGGCGGCCCCCGTGACGACGGTCCCAAGGTCCTGGAGCACGTCCTCGGCTGGACCCTGGTCGTCCTGCTCGCCGTCCTCGTCACCCGGGCCGGCCTCATGTGACGTGGCGCCGATGAACCGGCAACCGTGTGGATCCGCCCCGGCCGGGTGATCCTCCGGTACGGAACGGGCATACTCCCCCCGATCGCCGCGCCCCGCGCCCGGCAGGGAGGAGCGTCCGGCCATGGCCGACAGCACCGCGGACGGCGTGGAACGCCGACTGCCCACCGACGAGGCCCGGGAACTGATCTCCCTGGTGCGGGACATCGCCCGGCGGGAGATCGCCCCGCACGCCGCCGAGGAGGAGGCCGCCGGCCACTTCCCCCGCGAGCTGTTCGCGCTGCTCTCCCGCTCCGGGCTGCTCGGACTGCCGTACGACCCCGAGTACGGCGGCGGCGGTCAGCCGTACGAGGTCTACCTCCAGGTCCTGGAGGAGCTCGCCGCCGCCCGGCTCACCGTCGGGCTCGGGGTGAGCGTCCACAGCCTTTCCTGCCACGCGCTCGCGGGCTACGGCACCGAGGAGCAGCGTGCCGCGCACCTGCCCGCCATGCTGGGCGGCGGGCTCCTCGGCGCGTACTGCCTCTCCGAACCCTCCGCCGGATCGGACGCGGCGGCCCTGCGGACCCGCGCCGTCCGGGAGGGTGACGAGTGGGTGGTCGAGGGCACCAAAGCCTGGATCACGCACGGTGGGATCGCGGACTTCTGCACGGTCATGGCCCGTACCGGCGGACCCGGCGCGCGCGGCGTCACCGCCTTCCTGGTGCCGGGGGACGCGCCCGGACTGAGCGCCGCCCCTCCCGAGCGGAAGATGGGCATGAAGGGCTCCCCGACCGCGCAGCTCCACTTCGACGGGGTGCGCGTCGGCGACGACCGTCGCCTCGGTCGTGAGGGGCAGGGCTTCGCGATCGCGCTCGACGCCCTGGACTCGGGGCGGCTCGGCATCGCCGCCTGTGCCGTGGGCCTTGCCCAGGCGGCCCTGGACGAGGCCGTGGCGTACGCGAGGGAGCGCCGCCAGTTCGGCCGGCCGATCGCCGACTTCCAGGGGCTCCGCTTCCTGCTCGCCGACATGGCGACCCGGATCGAGGCGGGCCGGGCGCTCTACCTGGAGGCGGCGCGGCTCCGGGACGAGGGGCGGGCCTTCGGCCGGTCCGCGGCCATGGCGAAGCTCTTCTGCACGGACGCCGCCATGCAGGTCACGACGGACGCGGTGCAGGTGCTCGGCGGCTACGGCTACACGGCGGACTTCCCCGTGGAGCGGTATCTGCGCGAGGCGAAGATGCTCCAGATCGTCGAGGGGACCAATCAGATCCAGCGCGTGGTCATCGCCCGTCACCTGGTCGGACCAGAGTCCCGCTGACGCGCACCGTGCGGTCCGCCCACACCGGTCCGGCGGCCAGCCGGGTCCACTCCTGGTCCCGGTGGCCGGGCAGCGTGCGGCCCTGGCTGGCCCAGAGGGAGAGCACGTCCCGGTAGATGGGCGGGTCGGCGGGGGCGGGGGGCTTCACCTGCGCCTGAGCCTGAGCCGGCCCGTGCAGCTGAGCCTGTCCGTACGCCCGTGTCTGTGTCTGTGTCTGTGTCTGTGCCTGAACCTGCCCATGCGCCTGTGCCTGTCCCTGCGCCGGTACGGGGACCGGGACCGGGGTCGAGACCGGTGCGGGGGCCGGGACCGGTGCGGGAGCCGGGGTCGGCACGGCGGCCGGTGCAGGCGTCGCCGCCGGGAGCGCCTGCGACTGCGGAACCGATTCTTCACCGCGCGGTTCGGCCTGCCGGTGCCGACCGTAACCGCTGGGAGTGGTGTACAGCGTGGTCATACCGGGACCAACGCGCCCCGGCGGCCGGGGTCACCGCCGAGCGGATTCGAGCGGCAGTTCGCCCGGTACCCGGTGCGCGGCTCTGGCCCCCCGGGCTATATCTGACGTACCGTCAGATCCCACTCGCCGCTCAGGAGGACAGCCGTGGACGACGACCGGCCCGTCTCGCTCGACGAATACCCCGTGCACCAGGCACCGCTCTCGATGAAGCACCACGTCAGCGGCGATCGGAACGCCTACGACCGGTGCATCTTCCACGTCTTCGACCACAGCGGCCGCGCCCTGCTCATCGCCGGCCTCGGCGTCTACCCCAACACCGGGGTCGTCGACGCCTACGCCACCCTGCGCACCGGCGACCGGCTGCACGCCGTCCGCGCCTCCGACGCCCTCGGCGACGACCGGATGCACCTCTCCGTCGGGCCGCTGACCATCACCGTCGACGAACCCCTCAAGCGCCTCGGCCTGCACTGCGAGGCCGACCCCGACGACCCCGACGGGCTCTCCTTCGACCTCGCCTGGACCGGCGACTTCCCCGCCGTCTGGGAGCCCCACCACACCCAGCGGCACGGAGGCAGGCTCACCCTCGAAGGCCGCCGCTTCGTCCAGGCCGGGCACTGCGCGGGCACCATCAGGGCCGGCGGCGAGGAGTTCACCGTCACCGCGGGGGAGTGGACCGGCACCCGCGACCGCAGCTGGGGAGTCCGCCCCCTGCCCGGCGAGGAGCCCGGCCGTGCCGCCGAGTTCCGCCCCGAGGGCTTCCACTGGCTCTGGATCCCGATGCGCTTCGAGGACCGCTTCCTCATGGTCATCGCCCAGGAGGACGCCGACGGCTACCGCACCCTCAACGAGGCCCTCCTCGTGCGGAACGGCCACCGCGACACCCAACTCGGCTGGCCCCGCACCGAGATCGCGTACCGCCCCGGCACCCGCCACCCCGAGCGGGCCACGGTCCACCTGACGGACCCGGCCGGAAAACCCCTGGAGATAGGCGTCGAGATCCTCGCCTCCTCACCGCTCGCCGTCGGCGCCGGCTACCCGCCCGCCACCGACTGGCAGCACGGGACCTGGCAGGGCCGCGACTGGACCGACCGCCGCGTCTACGACCTCTCCGACCCCGCAGCCCACCCCATGGCCGCCTACGGCGTCACCGACCACGCCGCCCGCTTCACCCTCGACGGCCGTACCGGCTACGGCATCTTCGAGCAC
The DNA here is from genome assembly GCF_014203895.1 of Streptomyces nymphaeiformis. GTDB lineage: Bacteria > Actinomycetota > Actinomycetes > Streptomycetales > Streptomycetaceae > Streptomyces > Streptomyces nymphaeiformis. Next base: position 430,118 of record NZ_JACHJY010000010.1, read on the forward strand.
GGCTCCTTCGGCCGCCACGACCCCAGCGGCTTCGCCGACCACACCTCGACAGCCAACTGAGGAGGCCGATGTGGCCACCGCGCCCCGCCCCCGCACCACCACCCGCGACCCCGAGGAGCTCGGCCGGCGGCTCGCCGCCTGGCTGGACCGGCACCTGCCCGGAGCCCGGGTCACCGGCCTCGCCGCGCCCGGCTCGAACGGCATGTCCAGCGAGACCCTGCTCTTCGACGTCGACCATCCGGACGCACCCGTACGGGGCTGCGCCCTGCGGCTGGCCGCCGACCCCGCCGCGTACACCGTCTTCCCCGTCTACGACATGGCGCGCCAGCACCGGGTCATGCGGCTCGTCGGCGAGCACACCGACGTCCCGGTGCCGCGCGTGCTCTGGCTGGAGGAGGACCCCGAACCGCTCGGCGCCCCCTTCTTCGTGATGGCCCGCGCCGAGGGCCGCGTACCGCCGGACGTCATGCCCTACACGTACGAGGGGAACTGGCTGCACGCCGCCACCGACGCCGAACGCGACCTCCTGGAGGCCGAGTCCGTCTCCGTACTGGCCAGGCTGCACGACCAGTTCCCCGCGAAGGAGGCCGAGTTCCTGCTGCCCGAGGGCACCGGGAGCCCGCTGCGGCGGCACGTCGACGCCCAACGCGCCTATTACGCCTGGGTGGTGGAGGGGATCGCGCCCTCGCCGCTCATCGAGTCGGCCTTCGCCTGGCTGGAGGAGCACTGGCCGGCCGACGAGGGCCCGGCCGTCCTCGGCTGGGGCGACGCGCGCATCGGGAACATCGTCTACGACGGATTCACGCCCGCCGCCGTCCTCGACTGGGAGATGGCCTCGTACGTCCCCCGCGAGGTCGACCTCGGCTGGACGGTCTATCTGCACCGCTTCTTCCAGGACCTGACCGTCGGCTTCGGCCAGCCCGGGCTCCCCGGCTTCCTGCGGCGCGACGCGGTCGAGCGGCGGTACGCGGAACTGACCGGGCACACCCCGCGCGACATGGAGTTCCACACGCTCTACGCGGCGCTGCGGCACGCGATCGTGATGCTCAGGATCGCGTACCGCCAGGCCCACTTCGGAGAGGTCGAGGTGCCCGGCGACCCGGACGCCCTGATCCTGCACCACGCCACGCTCGCGGCGATGGTGCGGGGAACCTACTGGTAGCCGAGGGACTCAGGCCGCGCGCCGCATCTGCGGCACCCGGATCGGACGCGAGCCCGGACCGCCGACGTGCGAGAAGGGCTGCGTGCGCCAGTCGAGCCCCTGGGGGAGCGTCAGGAGCAGTGCGGTGTCCTGCTCCTGGACGCCCAGGACGTCGTCGGCGGGGCGGGCCTCGGAGGCCGAGAGGCCCGTGCCCTGGCAGACCGTCAGGACGAAGGGGTTCCACGGCGTCGGGCAGAGCGCGTGCTCCGGCAGCGCGTCCTCGTCCGCGAGCAGCGCGATGGGCTGCTCGCACTCCGGGCAGACCACCCGGAACATCTCAAAGGTGTCGTACGCGTCGAGCTCGTCGGACGTGTCGACCGATTCAACAGGCTCCTGCATTGGGATTCTCCCCCTCGGCTGGGTCGGCCGGATCTGTGCGGCCTCGACCACAGCAAGCACTTCCCATGCGGAACTCCGCATAACCGTGAGGCGGCACCCCGGGCCCGGCGCAAACCTGTGGCGTTCGTCACATGCCCGTCGCAGGTGCCCCGTGACCGCCCATAGCGCCCTATAAGCGCCGCCCCCGACTGTGCCCCCGCCCGCGCGGAGCACTAGGGTCACCGCATGGAGGAGCTGGATCGTCAGATCGTTGAGTTGCTCGTCAAGGACGGGCGCATGAGCTACACCGACCTGGGCAAGGCCACGGGCCTGTCCACGTCGGCGGTGCATCAGCGCGTCCGCCGCCTGGAGCAGCGCGGTGTCATCCGCGGCTATGCCGCCGTCGTCGACCCGGAGGCCGTGGGCCTGCCGCTCACCGCGTTCATCTCGGTCAAACCCTTCGACCCCAGCGCCCCCGACGACACCCCGGACCGGCTCGCCGACATCCCGGAGATCGAGGCCTGCCACAGCGTCGCGGGTGACGAGAACTACATCCTCAAGGTCCGCGTCGCCACCCCGCTGGAGCTGGAGCACCTGCTCACCCGCATCCGCACCCAGGCCGGGGTCTCCAGCCGCACGACCGTCGTCCTCTCCACGCCGTACGAGGCCAGGCCGCCCCGCATCTGACGAGGCGGGTCGTCCCGCATCTGGTGAGGCGGGCCGTCCCGCATCCGGCGAGGTGGCCCGTCCCGTGTCCGACGCGCCGGGGTCGCCAAGGGGGACCTGCCGGACAAACCGTGTCCCGGCAGGTCCTAGCCTGGTGCCATGAGTGAGTCCATGCCTCCTGCGTCTTCCGGCGACCACCGCACCGTGCTGCTGCGCGGTGGAGAAGTCCACAGCCCCGCCGACCCCTTCGCCACCGCCATGGTGGTGGAGCGCGGTCACGTCGCCTGGGTGGGTTCGGAGGGTGCCGCCGACGCCTTCGCGTCCGGCGTGGACGAGGTCGTCGACCTGGAGGGCGCGCTCGTCACCCCGGCGTTCGTCGACGCGCACGTGCACACCACGGCCACCGGGTTCGCCCTCACCGGCCTCGACCTGTCCTCCGCCGCCTCGCTCGCCGAGGCCGCGGAGCTGATCCGCGCGCACGCCGCCGCCCGCCCCGAGGACCGCATCCTCATCGGCCACGGCTGGGACGCCTCCCGCTGGCCCGAGCGCCGCCCGCTCACCCGCGACGAGCTCGACGAACTCACCGGCGGCCGCCCGCTCTACCTGACCCGGATCGACGTCCACTCGGCCGTCGTCACGACCGCCCTGCTCGACCTCGTGCCCGGCATCCGCGACCTGGACGGCTTCCACGACGGGCAGCGGCCGCTGACCGGCGACGCCCACCACGCCGTGCGCGCGGCCGCCTTCGCCGCCGTGTCCCCGCTCCAGCGCACCGAGGCGCAGCGCGCCGCCCGGATCCGGGCCGCCTCCCTCGGCATCGGAACCCTGCACGAGTGCGGCGGGCCGCAGATCTCCTCCGAGGACGACTTCACGGGCCTCCTGGACCTCGCGCGCGAGGAGGCCGGGCCCCGGGTCGTCGGCTACTGGGCCGACCTCGACGTCGAGCGGGCGCGGGCCCTGGGTGCCCTCGGCGCGGCCGGCGACCTGTTCGCCGACGGCTCCCTCGGCTCCCACACGGCCTGCCTCCACGAGCCGTACGCCGACCACGCCGGGCACAGCGGCTCGGCCCACCTGGACGCGGCCACCATCGCCCTGCACGTCGTCGCCTGCACCGAGGCGGGCCTCCAGGCCGGCTTCCACGCCATCGGGGACGCCGCCGTGACCGCCGTCGTCGAGGGCGTCAGGGCCGCCGCCGAGAAGCTCGGCCTGGCCCGGATCAGGGCCGCCCGGCACCGCGTCGAGCACGTCGAGATGCTCACCCCCGAGACGATCGCCGCCTTCGCCGAACTGGGGCTCACCGCCTCCGTCCAGCCCGCCTTCGACGCGCTCTGGGGCGGCGAGGAGGGGATGTACGCCGACCGGCTCGGCGCCGAGCGGGCCCGCACCCTCAACCCGTACGCCGCCCTGCTCCGCGCCGGCGTCCCGCTGGCCTTCGGCTCGGACAGCCCGGTCACCCCGCTCGACCCCTGGGGCACCGTCCGGGCCGCCGCCTTCCACCGGACCCCCGAGCACCGGATCTCCGCCCGGGCCGCCTTCACCGCCCACACCCGGGGCGGCTGGCGGGCCGTCGGCCGGGACGACGCGGGGACGCTGGTCCCGGGTGCCCCCGCCGACTACGCGGTCTGGCGCACCGAGGAGCTCGTCGTCCAGGCGCCCGACGACCGGGTCGCCCGCTGGTCGACCGACCCCCGCTCCGGAACGCCCGGTCTGCCCGATCTGTCGCCCGGCGTGGAGCTCCCCGTCTGTCTGCGGACGGTGGTGTACGGCCAGACGGTGTTCGTACGACCGAACGAGTGATATCGGGACATTTCGCCCCCGCATCACCGCCCCGCACGCTTGTCCCCGACCTGCGGATCTTCCCCTCCGGCCTGGCCTTTCAGGGAGTCTCCGCAGGTCAAGCGGGTGTTGACAGTCGCCCGCCAGGGACGGGTAGGTTCACCGCGTCCACCACAGGACGTCCGACCGGACCGCACCCCCACGCCGTAGCCGAACGCCGCCCGCGCCTCGGTCGCGAGGGAAGGTTTCTCCGGCGGAAGGTGCGACCCGGGTGGGGCCCGGACGTTCAGTAGACAACGGCTCTCGGTCGACCCGCAGCCAGCGGATCCCAGGTCGGACCGAAGGACTCCGGGCCCCGCACCGCACGTCATCCGTCCCGTGGGTCCCTTCCGTCCGGTCTGTCACCCGGACCACCCGACCCGCCGCGCCGGAGCACGTCGGGGACCTCGCTATGGTGGGGGCCTGCGTATGTATCCGAAGGGGCAGTAGTGAACGACGGTGGCCAGAGGCGTTACGGCCCGCTCGGCAAGGCCTTGGTGATCATTCCGACCTACAACGAGGCGGAGAACATCAAGCCGATCGTCGCGCGGGTGCGGGAGGCCGTACCCGAGGCGCACGTTCTCGTCGCGGACGACAACAGCCCCGACGGCACGGGCAAGTTCGCGGACGAGATCGCGTCCGAGGACGATCACGTGCACGTCCTGCACCGCAAGGGCAAGGAGGGGCTCGGTGCCGCCTACCTCGCCGGCTTCCGGTGGGGCATCGAGCACGGCTACGGCGTCCTCGTGGAGATGGACGCCGACGGCTCCCACCAGCCCGAGGAGCTCCCGCGGCTGCTCACCGCCCTCAAGGGCGCGGACCTGGTCCTCGGCTCCCGCTGGGTGCCGGGCGGCCGGATCGTGAACTGGCCGAAGTCCCGCGAGTTCATCTCCCGGGGCGGCAGCCTCTACTCGCGCGTGATGCTCGACGTGCCGATCCGCGACGTCACCGGCGGCTACCGGGCCTTCCGCAAGGAGACCCTGGAGGGCCTGGGCCTGGAGGACGTGGCCTCGGCGGGCTACTGCTTCCAGGTCGACCTGGCGCGCCGCGCGATCGCCGCCGGCTTCCACGTCGTCGAGGTCCCGATCACCTTCGTGGAGCGCGAGATCGGCGACTCGAAGATGAGCCGCAACATCGTCGTCGAGGCGCTGTGGCGGGTCACCGGCTGGGGCCTGACGGCGCGGGCGGAGAAGGTCGGCAAGCTGCTCGGCCGCAAGTCCTCCTGACCTCCGTACCGGCCCTCCGTGCGGACCCTTCGCACTGATCCTTTCTTTACGACGTTCCGGCGGGGCGCCAGGCACACTGGGCAGCATGACGACCGGCGCACCGCCTCCCCTCGCCCCCAAGCGCTCACGCGCGCGTACGTACCTTCCGCTCGGCGTCGCCGCCTGGCTGGTCCTGGAGATCTGGCTGCTCACGGTGGTGGCGAACGCGGCGGGCGGACTGACCGTCTTCGCCCTGCTCGTCGGCGGTGCCGTGCTCGGTGCCGCCGTCGTCAAGCGGGCGGGCCGCCGTGCCTTCCGCAACCTCACCTCGACCTTCCAGCAGGCCCAGGCGGCCGCGCAGACGGGCGTGGCGCCCTCGCCCGCCGACCGGGCCGGCGCGGACGACCGCAACGGCTTCCTGATGCTGGGCGGCCTGCTCCTGATGATCCCCGGCCTGCTCTCGGACGCGGCCGGTCTGCTCCTGCTGATCCCGCAGGTCCGCTCCTTCCTCGGGCGGTACGCGGAGAAGGCGGTCGAGCGCCGGATGAGCGCCGCATCTCCCGGCAGCCTCCAGGACGCCTTCCAGCAGGCCCGCATCCACCGGCCGGACGGCAAGGTGGTGCAGGGCGAGGTCATCCGCCAGGACGCGCCTCAGGGGCCTCCGCGGCCCGAGGGGCCCCGACCGCCCCTGACGCCCTGATCCGACACCCGTGCCCCGGCGCCCTCTCTCCTGAGGGGCCGGGGCACGGGAACGCCGCGGGGCCCGGTACACGATGTGTGTACCGGGCCCCGCGGCGTCGTGCTCCTGCGGCGGTCCGCTAGGCGGACTTGCGGCTGTCGCGCGGATGCACCGCGATGTTCATGGCGCCGGAGCGCAGGACGGCCAGCCTCTCGGCGAGGACCTCCTCCAGCTCCTCGCGGGTGCGCCGCTCCATGAGCATGTCCCAGTGCGTACGCGCAGGCTTGCCCTTCTTCTCCTCGGGTCCGTCCCCGTCCACCAGGAGTGCCTGGATTCCGCAGACCTTGCACTCCCACTCCGGCGGAATCTCCGCCTCGACCGAGAAGGGCATCTCAAAACGATGTCCCTTCTCGCATGCGTACTCCACCGCCTGGCGCGGGGCCAGATCGATGCCGCGGTCGGTCTCGTAGCTCGTCACCACGAGGCGCGTGCCGCGAAGAGCTCGCTCACTCATGAATCGTGCCTCCCGGGCTTGTCGCCCACAGGACAGGTGTCGCTGTCGTCGTTATCCGGTCAACGTCCGGTCGGCGGTGAAGATTCCCGTTCCGGGTCATGCGTCGCCCGTCGTGCCGCCCCTTGTTGTACCCACCAGTGCCCGTTTTGTCACATCTGGCGGCAGATGTGACCCGGTGTCTTCACCAAAGCAGCACGCAGTAACGGTCCGCCTGGCAGGCCAAACGCGTACACTACCGCCCTTTCCCCGCCACGTCTAAATCCGCTCGGGTACGGGGTTCCCCGCGGCCTCGACCGCGCGCCGGACCGGGACCCGGGCGAGCAGCGTGAAGCCGACGACGAAGAAGATCACCAGGGAGATGATGGCATCCCGGTAGCTTCCGGTCAGCTGATACGCGAGACCGAACACCAGCGGACCCAGCCAGCTGAGCCCGCGGTCGCTCATCTCGTACGCCGAGAAGTACTCCGCCTCCTTGCCGCGCGGCACCAGATGCGAGAACAGTGAGCGCGACAGCGCCTGGCTGCCGCCCATGACCAGGCCGATGGCGCCCGCCAGCCAGTAGAAGAACACCGGCGAGTTCGCGGGCAGGAAGTAGCCCGCCGCCAGGATCAGCGTCCAGACCGCCAGCGAGGCCAGGATCGTCCGCTTGGCACCGTACGTCCGGGCGAGTCGCCCCATCCCGAGGGCGCCCGCCACCGCGAGCACCTGGACGAGCAGGACCGCCGTGATCAGCGTCGTCTGGTCGAGCTTCAGTTCCTCGGAGCCGTAGATCGAGGCCTGCGAGATCACCGTCTGGATGCCGTCGTTGTAGATCAGGTACGCGAGGAGGAAGGAGAGCGTCAGCGGATGCCGGCGCATGTCCTTCAGGGTCGCCCGCAGCTGGCCCCAGCCGCTGCCGACCGCGCCCTCGCCGGCCCGCTCGGCCCCCTCCGGGCGGACCTGCCGGTCGCGCAGCCGTCGCAGCGGGACGAGGGTGAAGGCGCCCCACCACACGCCGGCCGAGGCCAGGCAGATGCGGACCGCCTCGCCCTCCGTGAGGCCGAAGGAGTCGTGTCCCGAGTAGAGGACCAGGTTCAGGACGAGGACCAGCGCGCCGGACGTGTACCCGAAGGCCCAGCCGCGCGAGGAGACCGCGTCCCGCTCGTCGGGCTGGGCGATCTGCGGCAGATAGGCGTTGTAGAGCACCATCGAGACCGACAGCGAGGCGTTCGCCACGATCAGCAGGAAGGCGCCGAGCAGATAGCGGTCGCCCGCCAGGAAGAACATCCCCGCGGTGGCCGCCGCCCCCAGGTACGCCGATGCCGCGAGCAGAGGCTTCTTCCGGCCCGTACGGTCCGCCGCCGCGCCGACCAGCGGCATCACGAGGACCGCGACCACGATCGAGGCGGACACGGCGTACGCGAAGAGCGAGCCGGCCCGCACCGGTATCCCCAGCGGGTGCACGAAGCCGTCGGCGTCGGCGGCCGCCCGGGCCACCGAGGTCAGATACGGCCCCAGGAACACGGTGAGCACGCTCGTCGAGTACACCGAGCACGCGAAGTCGTAGAAGTACCAGCCCCTCTGCTCGCGCCGCCGCTCGGCGGGATCGGAGGCGTACTCCTCCGGCTCGATGGTGTCTGCGGTCAAGGCCACGCCCCCCTTGTTCGTTCCCGTGGCCGGGACGCGGCTCAGACCCACGCTCCCCGGTCGGTGAGCACGCCGCGCAGCGTCTCCAGGTGATCGGTCATGATGCCATCGACGCCCAGGTCGAGGAGAGAGCTCATCCGCGCCGGATCGTTCACGGTCCACACGTGGACCTGCAGTCCGCGCGCGTGCGCCTCTCGCACGAAGCGGCGGTCCACGATCGGGACCCCGGCCTGGCGCTCCGGGACCTGCGCCGCCACGGCTCCGGCCCGCAGCGCAGCCGGGATGCCCCAGGAGCGCAGCCGCAGGCCGACTACCCCGCGCACCCCGAACGAGGTGGCGAGCTTCGGCCCGGCCAGGCGCTGGGCCCGTGCCACCCGGGACTCGGTGAACGAGCCCACGCAGACCCGGTCCCAGGCGCCCGTCCTGCGGATCAGGTCGATCAGCGGGGCCAGGGCCGACTCGGCCTTCAGGTCCACGTTCCAGCGGGCCTCGGGGAACTCCTCCAGGAGGTCCTCGAAGAGCGGCAGGGGCTCCTTCCCGGCGACCCGGGCCTCCCGGACCGCCGCCCAGGGCAGGTCGCGGATCCGGCCCGAGGTGTCCGTCACCCGGTCGAGGGTCTCGTCGTGGAACGCGACGAGCACCCCGTCGGACGTCGTGTGCACATCGGTCTCGAAGTAGCGGTAGCCCGCCGCGGCGGCCCGGCGGAAGGCGGCGGCGGTGTTCTCCAGGCCGTTCGCCGTGCCGCCGCGATGGGCGAACGCGAGGGGGGACGGATGGTCGAGATAGGGGTGGCGTACGCGAGTCACGGCCGCAGTATGGCGCCTTCCGGTGTCCCGGTGGCGACCGGGACGCTGCCGACGTGCGGCTCGGGGGTGAGCGCGGTGGTCTCGGAAGCCTGTTCCGGGGTGGGCGCGGTGGTCTCGGAAGCCTGTTCCGGGACGGCGAACCAGCGCAGGAAGAACTGGGCGAGCGGTCCGATCGCCAGCGCGTACAGCACCGTGCCGACCCCGACCGAGCCGCCGAGCAGGAAGCCGGTGGCGACCACCACGACCTCGATCGCCGTCCGCACCAGCCGGATCGACCGGCCGGTGAGCCGGTGCAGACCGGTCATCAGGCCGTCGCGCGGGCCGGGCCCGAACCGCGCCGCGATGTACAGGCCGGTCGCGACCCCGTTGAGGACGATGCCGAGCACGAGCAGCGGCACCTGGCCCGCCAGGCCGTGGACGTCCGGGACGAGCGCCAGGGTGCCGTCCATCGCCAGACCGATCACGAACACGTTCGAGACCGTGCCGAGCCCCGGCCGCTGCCGGATCGGCAGCCACAGCAGCAGCACCATCGCCCCGACGATGATCGACACCACGCCGATGGTCAGCCCGGTCTTCTCGGCGAGACCCTGGTGGAGGACGTTCCAGGGCTCCAGGCCGAGCCCGCTGCGCACCAGCAGCGCCGAGCTGACCCCGTACAGCGTCAGCCCGACGTACAGCTGGACGAGCCGACGGGCGAGGTGCCGGCCGCGGAGGCCGGAGGCGATGGACAAGGAACTGCCCCCCAAGGTGGTGGTAGTGGACTGGCTCATGACACTCTGTGGCGGGGGATCGGATGTCAACCATGGCCAATTCGAGGAAGGTGGACTGATTTCCATGGCTCAGTGGACTTCGGCGGTGGGACCGGCCCAGCTCGCCCGGCAGCTCCAGGCGCAGCAGCCCCGGCCCGCCGGCCCCGGCGCCCGCAAGCCGCCCGCCTACCGCGCCCTGGCCGACGGCATCCGGCTGCTCGTCCTGGAGGGCCGCGTCCCGGTCGCCGCCCGCCTGCCCGCCGAGCGGGAACTCGCCCTCGCGCTCACCGTCAGCCGCACCACGGTCGCCGCGGCCTACGAGGCGCTGCGCACCGAAGGCTTCCTGGAGTCGCGGCGCGGCGCCGGCAGCTGGACCGCCGTGCCCGCCGGGAACCCGCTGCCCGCGCGCGGCCTCGAACCGCTGCCGCCCGAGTCCCTCGGCTCGATGATCGACCTCGGCTGCGCCGCCCTGCCCGCGCCCGAGCCCTGGCTCACCCGGGGCGTCCAGGGCGCCCTGGAGGAGCTGCCGCCCTACGCCCACACGCACGGGGACTACCCGGCCGGGCTGCCCGCGCTGCGGCAGATGCTCGCCGACCGGTACACCGCGCGCGGGATCCCCACGATGCCCGAGCAGATCATGGTCACGACCGGCGCCATGGGTGCCATCGACGCCATCTGCCACCTGTTCGCGGGGCGCGGCGAGCGGATCGCCGTCGAGTCGCCCTCGTACGCCAACATCCTCCAGCTGATGCGCTCGGCCGGCGCCCGGCTCGTGCCCGTCGCCATGGCGGAGGGCCTCGGCAGCTGGGACCTGCCCCGCTGGCGGCAGGTGCTGCGGGACGCGGCGCCCCGCCTCGCGTACGTCGTCGCCGACTTCCACAACCCGACCGGCGCGCTCGCCGACGAGGACCAGCGGCGGCAGCTCGTCGAGGCGGCCCGCTCCGCCGGCACGGTTCTCGTCGTCGACGAGACCATGGCCGAGCTGCACCTGGACGAGGACCTGGAGATGCCCCGGCCGGTCTGCGCCTTCGACCCGGCGGGCGCCACCGTCCTCACGGTCGGCTCGGCCAGCAAGGCCTTCTGGGCGGGCATGCGCATCGGCTGGGTCCGGGCCGCGCCCGACGTGATCCGCTCCCTGGTGGCCGCGCGTGCGTACGCCGACCTCGGCACCCCGGTCCTGGAGCAGCTCGGCGTGAACTGGCTCATGCGGACGGGCGGTTGGGAGGAGGCCGTGAGCCTGCGCCGGGAGCAGGCCCGGGAGAACCGGGACGCGCTCGTCGCCGCCGTCCGCCGGGAGCTCCCGGACTGGGAGTTCGCGGTGCCGCGCGGCGGTCTGACCCTCTGGGTCCGCACGGGCGGTCTGTCCGGCTCCCGGCTCGCCGAGGCGGGGGAGCGGGTCGGCGTCCGCGTGCCCTCCGGGCCCCGGTTCGGTGTCGACGGCGCCTTCGAGGGCTTCGTCCGGCTGCCCTTCACGGTCGGCGGCCCGGTCGCCGACGAGGCGGCCGTCCGGCTGGCCGCCGCGGCCCGCCTGGTCGAGTCCGGTGTCGGCAGCGGGGGGACGGAACCGCCGAGGTCGTTCGTGGCATAAGCGGCACAAGGCGTGACCCCTGGTGACGCGGACGTACGAAGAGGGCCCCACGCGCGCGCGTGGGGCCCTCTTCGTACGTCCTCAGCCCTCCGCGGGGACCGGGGTGTGGAACGGGGCGCCGGAGTCCGGTTCGGCCCGGGGTGCCGGGGCCGGTTCGGGGGCCGAGCCGGGGACCGTCTCGACGGCGGCGGCCGAGAGCGTGACCGTGTCCTGGGACGTGACCGCGGCCGGGGCCTTGACCGTGACCACGGGCGGGGACGCGGGCACCGTCGGCGCCGTGACCGTGCGCTCCGGGAGCAGGTCCAGGACCGCCTGGCGCTGCGCCTCGTTCGTCGCGTCGTCGTACGGGTCGGGCGTCGCCGGCACCTGGATCCGCAGGACCGGGCCGGTGCCCAGGCGCGCGTAGCCGCGGCCCGCCGGGACCTCGGGCGTCGGCGTGGTGTGCGGCCGGGCGCCGAGGACGGCCGCGATCTGCTCCGGGGCGGCGGGGCCGAGGACGATCCGGGCCCTGGTGTGGGTCCGTACCGACTCGCTCAGCGTGTCCGTGCTGTCGAACTGCTCGGCCACCACCACCGTGACCTGCGCCGCGCGCCCGTGCCGCAGCGGCACCTGGAGCAGGTCCTGCGGGTCGGGGCGGCCGTCGGCGGCGGCGAGCTGGCCGAGGATGCCCGGCCGGTCGAGGAGGATCCACAGCGGGCGGCGGGTGTCCTCGGGCGCGGGCTGCCCGGCCTGGGCGGCCCGGTTGGCGGCGATCAGCCGCCGCTCCGTCTCGTGCGCCGCCCACTCCAGGGTGGCGAGGGCGCCGCCCAGCCCGCACTCGACGGCGAGGACGCCGGCGCGGCCGGTGAGGCACGCGTACTCGCCGGTGCCGCCGCCCTCGACGATCACCACGTCGCCGTGCGGGAGGGCCTGGAGCGCGATCGAGCGCAGCAGGGAGGTGGTGCCGCTGCCGGGCTGGCCGATGACGAGCAGGTGCGGCTCGGTGGAGCGGGGGCCGGTGCGCCAGACGACGGCCGGCGCGTCCTCCGTGCCGTCCGCCGAGACGACGGGCACGGTCCGCTGCACGGCGTCGGCGTCGGTGAACCCGAGGACGGTCTCGCCCGGCACCGTGACGAAGCGCTGGGCGGCGATGGTGGTGGGCAGGGCGGGCAGCACGCTCATGACGAGCCGGTTGCCCTCCTCGTCCCAGTCGAAGAGGTACTCGCGGCCGCGCCCCGACTTGGCGTGCAGCAGCTGCTCCACGCGGGCGCGGGCGGCCGGCTCGCCGTCGGTGAAGTACGGGGGGTACGCGATCCTCAGCCGGGTCAGCCGCCCGTCCTCGTCGAAGGCGTAGTCCGCGAACGCGCCGCTCCACTCGCCGCCGTGGGCGAATAGCGGCGCGGGGTCCTCCGGAACGGAGAAGTACGGCACCAGGGCCTCGTACAGGCCCTTGAGCCGCGCGATCTCCGCGTCGTCGGGCCCGGTCTTCACGACCGGGCGTTCACGGCCCATCCAGGCGGCCACGGCCATGAGCAGCACGAGCGCGAGCAGCGGCCCGTACGGCATGAGCGCGACGACCAGGACGCAGCCCGCGACCAGGAGCAGCGTGGGACCACGCCGCTCCTTCGGGGTCGCGGCCCACTTGGCGCGCGCGGTCGCGGCCAGCTTCCGCAGGCCACGGGAGACCGTGATCAGCGGATGGAGCACGTCGGTGGCGCTGTCGGCGGCCGTGCGCGCGATCTCTCGACTGCGAGCGATCTGTGCGCTGCCGCTGCTCAGAATGCGGGGGAGTGGTCGCCGGGCCACGAAGTACTCCTGAATCGGTGGAAGGGGCTGGAGGGCGTCAGAACTTGATCCCGCCCAGGAGGCCGGCGAGGCTCTGGCCACCCGCCGTGATGCTCGGGGCGATGGCGGTGCCCGCGAGGTAGAAGCCGAACAGCGCGCTGACGAGGGCGTGCGAGGCCTTCATCCCGTCCTTCTTGAAGAACAGGAAGCAGATGATGCCGAGCAGGACCACGCCTGAGATGGACAGGATCATTGGTTGTTCTCCTGGTTGAGGGGACAGTCACCATGAGTCCTTCCAGGTTCACAGCAAGTATCTATGTGACTAAAGGTGCATTAGAGTGAAAAACGGGTGATTTCACTTGACCGGCGGACGCCGGACGCCGCGCCGGGTGGCGAAATACCCGGCGTGCGCTAGGGGTGGGCGCCGGTATCGAATGACGTGATCTTTGCCTCGGTCGGGCGCGGTCATGTCGCCGGACGGGCAGTACCCTGTCGATTCACTCGTACGGCCGCGCTTGCCGTGCACCGGTCGACAACGCAGGAGAGAGGCGGGCCCACCCGATGAGCGAGACTCCGGACCCCGAGGTCATCGAGCTGGCGTCCAAGGTCTTCGACCTCGCACGCACGGGTGACGCCGACGCCCTCGCCGCCTACCTCGACGCGGGCGTCCCCGCGAACCTCACCAACGACAAGGGCGACACCCTCGTCATGCTCGCCTCCTACCACGGCCACGCCGCCGCGGTCACCGCCCTCCTGGAGCGCGGCGCCGAGGCCGACCGTGCCAACGACCGCGGTCAGACCCCGCTCGCCGGCGCCGTCTTCAAGGGCGAGGACGCGGTGATCCGCGCGCTCCTCGCCGCCGGCGCAGATCCGGAGGCCGGGACTCCGTCCGCGCTCGACACCGCCCGCATGTTCGGCAAGACCGAACTCCTGGAGCTCTTCGGATCCAGGTGAACGGCGGCTGAACCCCAGGTGGGAGCGGCGTCGTAAATGTGGTCGCGGTGGCGAAATGGGTGGGTCATCATGACGACGGGCCCGGCAAAACGGGCCACCGACGAGAGGCTGAGGAACATGGGCACTGGCAGGCGAATCACGACGACGGGCGGCCCCGAATGTTGCCGCACGGCCTAGGCGTACGGGCGGTGTACCGCCCGACCGGCTTCCCCCCGGTATCCCCCGGTCGTGTCGACAGCTTGATGTGAGGCGTCTTCCATGTTCGATCCAGTCATAGCGCCGAGCGGCACCCTGCTCGGCCTGCTGCAGCGGGGCCGCGGCGACGGCACCCTGCACGCGCTCGCCGCGCCACGCGCCGAGGCCCTCGCGGCCCTCAACAGCTGCGTTCTCGACGACCCCCGCCACGACTGGCAGGTCGAGAACCGCTCCCTCTACTACGCCCGTCTCTACCTGGACCTCCACGGAGGCCTGGACGAGATCGAGGCGCACCTCATGGGTGCCGAGGACCACCTCGACACCGAGGAGTCCAGGACCGGGCTCGCGCTCGCCGTCCTCGGACACCTCGCCTCCTACGGACGCCAGGACGCCCTGCTGCTCCTCAGGCGGTACGCCGCGACCGGCACGAACTGGGCCTGGGCCCTGGACGAGCTGGCCCTCCGCGACGACGACGCCGGGCTCCGCGCGCTCGCCCTGCCCGTACTGGCCCGCTTCCCGGCCGACCCGGAGGGCGAGGCCGAGCTGGCGCGCACCGTCCGCGACGCCTTCGAGCCCCGGCCCTGGCGGCTGTGGGCCGAGGACCCGCGCGAGGCCGTCGGCGCCCGGGTCAGGGCTGCCCGGGAACAGGGCTCCTTCGACCGCTGGCAGCGCCAGATGCGCCCCGCCGGGCCCCGCCCCGGCTGGAGCGTCAAGGCCGTCCTCGACTGGGCGCAGGAGGGGTACGAGCGCGGAGCCCTGCTCTACGGACCCGCCGCCCGCTGCCTGACCGCCGTCGCCGGACCCGAGGACCGGCCCGAGATCCTCGCCGCCGCCCGGCACGGCGCCACCGGAGCCCGCGGCGCCGCCCTGCACCACCTCGCCGAGTCACGGGACCCCGCCGTCCTCGACCTCGTCGAGGCCGCCGCCGACGGCGACTCCCGCGAGGTCGCCGACGCCGCCGTCGCCGCCTACCGGCGGATGTGCGGAGAGGACGCCGTCGCCCGCGCCCGCGCGTGGGTCCGGCGCACCGACGCCCTCGGGACCGCCGCCGCCGAGGTCCTCGCCTGCAGAGGCACCGCCCAGGACACCACGCTCGTCCTCGGCGCCCTGCGCGGCACCGTGCGCTCCGAGGGCCCCGACGCCCCCGAGCTCGCCTTCCTCGTCGACGGCGCCGGACGCCTCGGCATCACCTGCGCGGCACCCGTGCTGCGCCACGTCTACCGCGAGACGACCTCCTCCCAGCTGCGCGGCCGCGTGGCCCGCGCCCTCGCCGCCACCGACCCCACCTTCGCGACCGGCTTCGCCGTCGAATGCCTCTGGGACTGCGAGGAGACCACCCGCGAGGTCGCGGCCCAGCACGCCGAGACCGGTGACGTGCGCGTCGCCGAACGATTGCGCCGCCTCGCCGCGGACCCCGCCGAAGAGGTCGAGGTCCAGACGGCGGTGCGCAACCGGATAGGGCCGGACCTCCAGGTCTGACCCCGGCTCAGGGGGCAGCGACAGGTCCGACCAACCCCTCCCGGCCCGACCTCGCGCACCCGAGCCACCCGCCACCCGGCCCCCGGGGCGGCGCGGCCTGCGGCGGACACCCCGCCGACCGTGGCCCCGCCCCGGGGGCCGGTGCGTTCTGCCGCCCCCAGGGGAAACGCTCATGGGACGTTCCCTCCCCGTCCAGATCCACGTCGGCGGGTACACGCCGAGCGCGACGACAACACCCGTATGCGTGTCGTCATCGTCACCGAATCCTTCCCTCCCGACATCAACGGTGTGGCGCACTGCGCCCTGCAGACCGCGCGCCACCTCGTCCGGCGGGGGCACACCCCGCTCGTCATCGCCCCCGCCGTCGCCGACCAGGCCGCGGACGCCGACGCCCCCTGCGCCGTCGTCCGCGTCCCCTCCCTCCCCCTGCCCGGCTATCCGCAGGTACGGGTCGCCCTGCCCAGCCGCCGGGTCGCCGCGGCCATCGCCGCCCACCGCGCCGACCTCGTCCACCTCGCCGGACCCTTCGTCCTCGGCGTCCGGGGCATGACCGCCGCCGCCCGGCTCGGCATACCCGCCGTCGCCGTCTACCAGACCGACCTCGCCGGCTACGCGCGCACGTACGTCGGGACCGGCGAGGGCGCCGCCTGGCGCCGCCTGCGCGCCGTGCACGGCGCCGCCGACCGCACCCTCGCCCCGTCCACGGCCGCCGTGCGCGACCTGGAGGCCCACGGCATCGGCCGCGTCCGGCGCTGGGGACGCGGAGTGGACACCGTCCGCTTCCACCCCGGAGCGCGCGACACCGCCCTGCGCCGCGAACTCGCCCCCGACGGGGAGGTCCTCGTCGGCTACGTCGGCCGCCTCGCCCCCGAGAAGCGCGTGGACCTCCTCGCCGGAGCCTGCGCGCTCCCCGGCGTCCGGGTCGTGGTCGTCGGGGACGGGCCCAGCGCCCCCGCCCTGCGCACCGCCCTGCCGGGCGCCCGGTTCCTGGGCCGCCGCACCGGCGACGAGCTCGCCCGGATCTTCGCCTCGCTCGACGTCTTCGCCCACACCGGCCCGTACGAGACCTTCTGCCAGACCGTCCAGGAGGCCATGGCCAGCGGGGTCCCCGTCGTCGCCCCGGCCGCCGGCGGACCCCTGGACCTGGTCGACCACGGCCGCACCGGACTCCTCGTACCCCCGGGCGACCCGGACGCGCTGCGGGCGGCCGTCGCCGACCTCGCCGCCTCGCCCGACACGCGCGCCGCCCACGGCCGGGCCGGCCAGGCCGCCGTCGAGGGCCGCACCTGGGAGGCGCTCGGCGACGAGCTGATCGGCCACTACCTGGAGGTGCTGCGCGAGCGGACGGCGGTGGCGGCATGAGCGGCGTCCGTACGGGAGACGGCAGCGGGCTGCGGATCGTCCGGCTCGCGAACTTCGTGACCCCCACGTCGGGCGGCCTGCGCACCGCCCTCGACCAGCTCGGCCGCGGCTACCTCGCCGCCGGTCACGAGCCCGTCCTCGTCGTGCCCGGCGCCGCCGCGAGCGACCACCTCACCGAGCAGGGCCGGGTCGTCACGCTCCCCGGCCCCGTCGTGCCCGGCACCGGCGGCTACCGGGTCCTCGCCGACAAGCGGCGGGTCCGCCGGCTCCTCGACGAACTCGCCCCCGACCGGATCGAGGTCTCGGACCGCACCACCCTGCGGTGGACGGGGGAGTGGGCGCGACGCGCGCGCGTGCCGTCGGTCATGGTCTCCCACGAGACCGCGGACGGGGTGCTGCGCACCTGGGGCGTCCCGCCCGCGCTCGCGGCCGGGACGGCGGACCGGCTCAACCGCCGCACGGCCTGGGCCTTCGCGCGGATCGTGTGCACGACGGAGTGGGCGGAGCGCGAGTTCGTACGGATCGGGGCGCGCAACGTCGTACGCGCCCCGCTCGGCGTGGACCTGGAGCGCTGCCGGCCCGACCGCCGCGACGCGGCGCTGCGGGCCCGGTACGCCAACGGCGAGCGGGTGCTGCTCCTGCTGTGCTCGCGCCTCTCGGTCGAGAAACGGCCGGGCACCGCGCTGGACGCGCTGGAGGAGCTGCGGGGCCTGGGGGTCGCGGCGGCGCTCGTGGTCGCGGGGGACGGGCCGCTGAAGGGCGCCCTGGAGCGGCGGGCGCGCGAGCGGCGCCTCCCCGTGCGGTTCCTCGGGCACGTGGCCGACCGGGAGGCCCTGGCGGACCTCCAGGCGGCGGCCGACGTGTGCCTGGCCCCGGGGCCGGCGGAGACCTTCGGCCTCTCCGCCCTGGAGGCCCTCGCCTGCGGGACCCCCGTCGTGGTCAGCGCCTCCTCCGCGCTGCCCGAGGTCGTGGGTACGGCGGGCGCGTCCGCCGCCGACACGCCGAGCTCCTTCGCCACCGGGGTGCAGGGGCTCCTCGCGATCCCGGAGGGCGTCCGCCGCCGGGCCGCACGCGCGCGTGCGGAGGTCTTCTCCTGGGACCGCGCCGTCGGCGCCTTCCTCGCCGCCCACGACGCCCTCCCGACGCCCCGACCGCTCGTGCCGGAGGAGGCCCGCCGATGAGACGGGACACGGCAGGGGCGGGCACGGTCACGACCGAGGCCGAACCGCACGCCCCGGGGCCTGCGCCCGGCGCGCGTGCCGGGGCCGTCGCGCCCGGAGCCTCCGACGGCCCGGACCCCGCGCCCGCCCCGCCCGAGGTCCCGGCCGCCCGGGGCGGCGGGGCCGCCGAGGACCCCGTTCGGTTCGTCGTCCTCGGGGACTCGTTCAGCGAGGGTGTCGGTGACCGGGTCGGCGGGGCCTGGCGGGGGTGGGCGGCGCTGCTCGCGGAGGGGCTCGCCGCCGAGGGGCGGGGGACGGCCTTCCTGAACCTCGCCGTCAGCGGGGCGCTCAGCGCGGACGTCGCCGACGGGCAGGCCGCCCGCGCCCTCGCGTTCCGCCCGCACCTCGCCTCCGTCGTCGTCGGGGTGAACGACACCCTGCGCCGCACCTTCGACATCGCGCTCCTCGCCCGCCGCCTGGGCCGGGTCTGCGCCGATCTCGACGCCCTCGGAGCCATACTCCTGACCGCCTGTCTGCCGGACCCCGGCCGGATGCTCGGGCTGCCCCCGCCCCTGGCGCGCCCGCTCGCCCGCCGCCAGCGGTCCGTCAACGCGGTCGTGCACGCGCTGTCCGCCCGGTACGGCGCCGTCCACCTGCACCTGGCCGAGCCCGAATGGACCGAGGACCGGGCCCTGTGGAGCGCCGACCGGCTGCACCCCGGTGAGCGCGGCCACCGGGCCGTCGCCGCCGGCTTCCACGAGCTCCTCGCGGCCCGGGGACTCGCGCACGGCGCACCGCCCTCGCCGGAGCCCCTCCAGCCGCCGCCGACCCGTACCGAAGCCCTGCTCTGGCTCGCCACCGCCGGCACCGGCTGGGTCCTGCGCCGCAGCCGCGACCTGCTCCCGCAGCTCCTCCTGCTCGCCGGGGCCGAACTGCGCCACTGGGCCGACGGCACCGGCACGGCTCCCCTCGACGCGCGCGCCGACGACGCCCTCGCGGCCGCCCTCGCGACCACAATGGGGGGATGAGCGGGCGCTGGGAGTTCTGGATCGACCGGGGCGGCACCTTCACCGACGTCGTCGGGCGACGGCCCGACGGCCGGCTCGTCAGCCGCAAGGTGCTCTCCCACGACCCGGCCAGACGGCAGGACGCGGCCGTCGCCGGCATCCGCCTCCTCCTCGGCCTCGGCCCCGACGACCCCGTCCCCGCCGACCGGATCGCCGTCGTCAAGATGGGCACCACCGTCGCCACCAACGCCCTCCTGGAGCGGCGCGGGGAGCCGACCGTGCTCCTGATCACCGAGGGCTTCCGCGACGCCCTCCGCATCGCCTACCAGAACCGGCCCCGGCTCTTCGACCGCCACATCGTGCTTCCCGAGGCGGTGTACGCGCGCGTGATCGAGGTGCCCGAGCGGGTCGACGCCCACGGACACGTCGTCCACCCGCTGGACGAGCCCGCCGTCGCCGCGGCACTCGCCGCGGCGCACGGCGACGGCCTCCGCTCCGCCGCCGTCGTCCTCCTGCACGGCTACCGGCACCCCGAGCACGAGACCCGGGTCGCGGCGGCGGCCCGCGCCGCCGGCTTCACCCAGGTCAGCTGCTCGCACGAGGTCAGCCCGCTCATCAAACTGGTCCCGCGCGGGGACACCACCGTCGTCGACGCCTACCTCTCGCCGATCCTGCGCCGGTACGTCGACGAGGTCGCCCGTGAACTCGCCGGGATCCGCCTCATGTTCATGCAGTCCAACGGAGGCCTCCGCGAGGCGGCCCACTTCCGCGGCAAGGACGCCGTCCTGTCGGGACCGGCGGGCGGAGTCGTCGGCATGGCCCGCACCTCGGCGCAGGCGGGGCACAACCGTGTCATCGGCTTCGACATGGGCGGCACCTCCACCGACGTGTCGCACTACGCGGGCGCCTTCGAGCGTGAACTCGGTACACAGGTCGCCGGGGTGCGGATGCGGGCGCCCATGATGAGCATCCACACCGTCGCGGCGGGCGGCGGCTCCGTCCTCCACTACGACGGGCGCCGCTACCGGGTCGGTCCCGACTCGGCCGGCGCCGTCCCCGGACCCGCCTGCTACCGCCGCGGCGGCCCCCTGACGGTCACCGACGCCAACGTCATGCTCGGGCGCGTCAAGCCCGACCACTTCCCCGCCGTCTTCGGCGAGAGCGGGGACCTCCCCCTCGACGCCGAGGTCGTACGGGAGGGGTTCGCGGCCCTCGCCGAGGAGGTCGGCGGCGGCCGCACCCCCGAGGAGGTCGCCGCGGGCTTCCTGGAGATCGCCGTCCTCAACATGGCCAACGCCGTCAAGAAGATCTCCGTGGAACGCGGACACGACATCACCCGCTACGCCCTCACCAGCTTCGGCGGCGCCGGCGGCCAGCACGCCTGCGCCGTCGCCGACGCCCTGGGCGTCGACACCGTCCTCGTACCCCCGCTGGCCGGGGTGCTCTCCGCGTATGGGATCGGGCTCGCCGACGCCACCGCCATGCGGGAGCAGTCCGTCGAGGCCGAGTTCGACGCCGACGGCACCCACGCGCGCGTGACGGCCCTGTGCGCCGAACTCGCCGAGCGCACCCGCGAGGAGCTGCGCGCCGACGGACTGCCGGACACGGCGATCACCACGCACGCGCGCGTACTCCTGCGGTACGCGGGCACGGACGCGAGCCTCCCCGTCGACCTCGCACCGCCCGACGAGATGAAAGCCGCGTTCACGGACGTCCACCGCGCGCGGTACGCCTTCACCCTGGACCGGCCGCTCGTCGTCGAGGCCGTCACCGTCGAGGCCGTCGGCGGCGCCGGTCCGCACGGCCCGGTCCTCGTGGACACCGGCGAACGGACCGGCGCCCTCGCCCCCGCGGCCACCGTCCGCATGCACAGCGCCGGCACACCCCACGACACCCCGCTCCACCGGCGCGAGGACCTGCGGCCGGGCGACAGCGTCGACGGGCCCGCGATCCTCGCCGAGGCCGACGCCACGACCGTCGTCGACACCGGCTGGCGGGCCACCGCGACCGACGAAGGCCACCTCCTGCTGCGCCGCGTCGTCCCCCGCCCCGCGCGCGTGGCCGCCGGTACGGACGTGGACCCCGTCCTCCTGGAGGTCTTCAACAACCTCTTCATGTCCATCGCCGAGCAGATGGGCGTCCGCCTGGAGAACACCGCCCAGTCGGTCAACATCAAGGAACGCCTCGACTTCTCCTGCGCCCTCTTCGACGCCGAGGGCAACCTGATCGCCAACGCGCCCCACATCCCCGTCCACCTCGGCTCCATGGGGGAGTCCATCAAGGAGGTGCTCCGCCGGCGCGGGGACGACCTGCGCCCCGGCGACGTCTACGCGATCAACGACCCGTACCACGGCGGCACCCACCTCCCCGACGTCACCGTCGTGACGCCGGTGTTCGACGACAAGGGGCGGGAGCTCCGCTTCCTGGTCGCCTCCCGCGGCCACCACGCCGAGATCGGCGGCATCACCCCCGGCTCCATGCCCGCCTTCAGCCGGACCCTCGACGAGGAGGGCGTCCTCTTCGACAACTGGCTGCTCGTCCGCGACGGACACCTGCGCGAGACCGAGACCCGCGCCCTGCTCACCGGCGCCCGCCACCCCTCCCGCGACCCGGACACCAACCTCGCCGACCTGCGCGCCCAGATCGCCGCCAACGAGAAGGGCATCGAGGAACTGCGCCGCACGGTCGAGGAGTTCGGGCTCGACGTCGTCCAGGCCTACATGCGGCACGTCCGCGCCAACGCCGAGGAGTCCGTCCGGCGCATCGTCGCGCGCCTGGACGACGGCGAGTACCGCTACGAGACCGACGGGGGCGCGGTCATCCGGGTCGCCGTCCGCGTCGACCGCGAACGGCGCTCCGCCGTCCTCGACTTCACCGGAACCTCCGCCCAGCTGCCCGGGAACGCCAACGCGCCGACCGCCGTCGTCATGGCCGCCGTCCTGTACGTCTTCCGCACCCTCGTCGACGAGGACATCCCGCTCAACAGCGGCTGCCTGGAGCCCCTGGAGGTCCGCGTCCCGCCCGGCTCCATGCTCGCCCCCGTCCCCCCGGCGGCCACCGTCGCGGGGAACGTCGAGACCTCCCAGGCCGTGACGGGCGCGCTCTACGCGGCCCTCGGCGTCCAGGCCGAGGGCTCCGGCACCATGAACAACGTGACCTTCGGCAACGCGCGCGTGCAGTACTACGAGACCGTCGCGAGCGGCTCGGGTGCGGGCGACGGCTTCGACGGCGCCGACGCCGTCCAGACCCACATGACCAACTCCCGTCTCACGGACCCCGAGATCCTGGAGTGGCGCCATCCGGTCCGGGTCGACGCCTTCGCCGTACGGGAGGACAGCGGCGGCCGCGGCCGGTGGCACGGAGGCCACGGTGTGGAGCGGCGCCTGCGCTTCCTGGAGCCGATGACGGTGGCCCTCCTGACCGGCCACCGCCGGGTCCCGCCGTACGGGATGGCCGGCGGCGAGCCGGGCGCCCTCGGCGAGAACCTCGTGGAACGCGCCGACGGCACCGTCGAGCACCTCGAAGGCGCCGCCACCACGGAGGTGGGCCCCGGCGACGTCCTGGTCCTGCGGACCCCCGGCGGCGGGGGCTACGGCCCGCCGCCCCTGTGACCCCTCAGCGCACCGGCACGAACCGCACGGGCGTCCCCGGGACCGCCTGCGCCGCCGCGCCCAGGTCGGCCTCCCGCACCACCGCGACCACCGGATAGCCCCCGGTCGTCGGATGGTCCGCGAGGAACACCACCGGGCGCCCGTCCGGCGGCACCTGCACCGCGCCGAGCACCATGCCCTCGCTCGGCAGCTCGCCCGCCACGGCCCGCTCCAAGGGCGGGCCGTCCAGCCGCAGTCCGATCCGGTTGCTCGCCGGCGACACCCGGTACGCGCGCGTGGAGAGGGCCCGGAGCGCGTCGGCGGTGAACCAGTCGTCGCGGGGGCCGAGCCGGACCCGCAGGACGAGTTCGTCCGGCGGCCCCGGCCACGGCGGGGCGTCCACCGCGACCCGTACGCCCGTGTCCGGGCCCAGCGGCAGCACCGTGTCCTCCGCGAGCGGCGCCGGGCCGAGGCCCGACAGCAGGTCGGTGGAGCGGCTGCCGAGGACCGGCGCGACGGCGATCCCGCCGCCGACGGCCACGTACGACCGCAGTCCGCGCACGGCCGCGCCGACCTCCAGGACCGACCCGGCGCCGACCCGGACCGTCGTCCCCCAGGCGGCGGGACGGCCGTCCACCCGGACCGGGCACGGCGCGCCGCCCACCGCCACGGTCACCGCGCACCGGGGCCGCAGCGCGCAGCCGCTGACGGTGGTCTCCAGGACCGCCGAGTCCTCCGGGTTGCCGACGAGCCGGTTGACGAGCCGTACGGCCGCGGGGTCGAGGGCGCCCGAGCGGGGCACGCCGAGGTGCGCGTACCCCGTGCGCCCCAGGTCCTGGACGGTGGTCAGCGCCCCGGCCCGGACCACGGCGAGGGCCCGGTCGCTCATCGCCCGCCCCCCGCCGTGAACCGGACCCGGGTGCCGGGCGCGAGCAGCGCGGCCGGGTCCCGCTCGGCGTCCCACAGCACCAGGTCCGTGCTGCCGATCAGCTGCCAGCCGCCGGGGGAGGAGCGCGGGTACACACCCGTGTACGGGCCTGCCAGGGCGACCGACCCGGCCGGGACGGCCGTGCGCGGCGTGGCCCGGCGCGGCACCTCGTACCGCTCGCCGAGCCCGGTCAGATAGCCGAACCCGGGCGCGAACCCGCAGAAGGAGACCCGGAACTCGGCCGCCGTGTGGATCCGTACCGCCGCCTCCACGGACACCCCCCAGAGCGCGGCGACCTCCGGCAGGTCGGGCCCGTCGTAGCGGACCGGAACCTCGACGGCCTCGCCCACGCGCGCGTGGAGCGGCGCCGGCTCCCAGCCGGCCAGCTCGGCCGCGAGCCGCTCCGGGGCGTCCACGCCGTCGAGGAGCACCGTCCGCGCCGCCGGCACGATCTCCCGTACGGCGGGCAGCGCACCGGCCGCCCGCCGGCGCAGCAGCTCGGCGTGGAGGGCCTCGGTCGCCCCGCTGTCGTCCAGTTCCACCAGGAGGGCCCGGTCGCCCACCCTCAGCACCCTCATGCGAAGGCCTCCACGCGCACGCCGGAGGCTTCGAGCCGCTCCCGGACCCGCCGGGCCAGGCCCACCGCGCCCGGGGTGTCCCCGTGCAGGCAGAGCGAGCGGGCCCGCACCTCGACGGAGCTCCCGCAGTGCGCCGTGACGACCCCGAACCGGGCCATGGACACCGCCCGTTCGACGACCTCGTCCGGGTCGGTGACGACGGCCCCCTCCTGGCCCCGGGGCAGCAGTGAGCCGTCCGCCCGGTAGGCCCGGTCGCCGAAGGACTCGGCGACGACCGGGAGTCCGGCCGCCGCGGCGGCCTCGTGCAGCCGGGAGCCCGGCAGCCCGAGGACCGGCAGCGTCCGGTCCGCGAGCAGCACGCCCTCGACGACGGCCGCCGCCTGCTCGGCGTCCCGGACCACCCGGTTGTAGAGCGCCCCGTGCGGTTTCACGTACGAGACGCGCGAGCCGGCGGCCCGGGCGAAGACCTCCAGGGCGCCGATCTGGTACGCCACCTCGGCGGCCAGCTCCGCCGCCGGGACGTCCATCGCGCGCCGTCCGAAGCCGGCCAGGTCGCGGTAGGACACCTGGGCCCCGATCCGTACCCCGCGTGCCGCCGCGAGCTCGCAGACCCGCCGCATGGTGGCCGCGTCCCCGGCGTGGAAGCCGCAGGCCACGTTGGCGCTGGTGACGACGGACAGGAGCCGCTCGTCGTCGGTCAGCGTCCAGCGGCCGAAGCCCTCGCCGAGATCGGCGTTGAGGTCGATCGGGACCAAGGTCATGTGGTGCCTCCTCGGGAGGGAGCCGAAGCCGCGGAAGGTGCCGAAGCCGCTGAAGGGCGCCCGCCAAGCTAGAGGATTGTTCAACGATCCGACAAGATGCGTGTTGTCGCTCCCAACGTTTCTGCGGTTGACTCGGCCGCTTCCGCGGTTGATTCGGCCGCGGACGACGGAAGGGGTGAGACGCTGTGGACGTGAGTGGCACCGGCGGGCTGACGGACGACCGCGTACTCCTGGGACGCACGAGCACGGCGGAGCGGGTCGCGGACATCCTGCGCACCCGGATCGCGGAGGGCTTCTTCCCGCCCGGCGTCCGGCTCTCCGAGGAGAGCATCGGCGGCGCCCTCGGTGTGTCCCGCAACACACTCCGCGAGGCCTTCCGGCTCCTCACCCACGAGCGCCTGCTCGTCCACGAGCTCAACCGGGGCGTCTTCGTCCGCGTCCTCGACGTGGGTGACGTGGACGACATCTACCGCACCCGGCGGCTCGTCGAATGCGCCGTCGTACGGGGCCTGGGGCAGCCGCCGTTCGCCGTCGACGCCCTCGCCGCCGTCGTCGCCGAGGGCGAGGCCGCGGCCCGCGCCGACGACTGGACGGGCGTCTCCACGGCCAACATCCACTTCCACCGCGAACTCGTCGCCCTCGCGGGCAGCGCCCGTACCGACGAACTGATGCGCGGCGTCCTCGCCGAACTCCGCCTCGCCTTCCACGTCGTCGACGACCCGCGCGCACTGCACGAGCCCTACCTCCGGAGGAACCGGGAGATCCTGGACGCCCTGCGGGCCGGGGAACGGGCCTCGGCGGAGAGACTCCTCGCCCGCTACCTCGACGACTCACGCGCGCGCGTGGTCGCCGCCTACGCCCAGGCCGTCGACGCTCCGGCGGGCTCCTCCGGCTGAGGGCACGGCCCGTACGAGGCCACCGAGGGCGCCGGGCGCATCTGCGCCGTTTCGACCGTTGTCAGGGTGAGGACCTAATCTGTCCACCGTGACTTCGCCTGCCTCGACGGACCTCGCTCCGCCCCAGCTCAGCGCGGGGCCGCGCCCCGCGCAGGGCCCGGCCGCCGACGAAGGGCTCGCGCGGCGGCTCCGCGCGCTCGCGTGCACCGCCCCGCTGCACGACCTCGACGCGCGCAAGGCGAACCTGGCCGGCGAGTACACGGTCTACGCGATGGCCGAGGTGGCCCTCGCCGCGATCGACCTCATCACGCTGAACATGGACTTCGACACCGGCGCCGACCACGAGCAGATCGTCGCCCGCCTGCTGCCCCGCGTCGCCGCCCAGGCGCCCACCCGCCCCGCCGCCGAGCACGAGCGCGTGGCCCGCTGGGTCCTGGAGAACCTGATCAACGTCGGCAGCGTCGACCGCGGCTTCCGCGCCGTCTACGGCACCTTCGGCACCGACGGGGTCTACGTCCGCAGGGACTACGACTTCAAGCTCATCGAAGAGGTCCCGGGCTACGGCGGCGGGGTCTACCTCCGCACCACCGACGAAGCGGTCAACGTCCTCGTCGGAGCCCTCGACACCGACGTCACCAGCGCCCAGATCGCCGCCGAGGTGAAGCTGGAGGTCCTCATCAACCGGGGCCGCCTCGCCGACGCACAGCTCGCCGCCGAGCAGGCGCGCTACCGGACCGTGCAGTACGCCGAGACCCTCCGCAAGACCCTGGAGGCCACCCGGCGCAACGTCCGCGCCGTCGACTGGCTCCACACCGTCCCCGACATGATCGCCGAGGCGCTCGACCACGTGGCCGACCGCTACCGCCACGAGAACGCGATCCTCACCAACATCCGCAAGGCCCGCGACGAGGCCGAGGCCGCGACCGACGCGAAGACCGCGGAGCACAAGCGGCGTGCCGCCGAGCTGGTCGACATAGTCAAGGACTGCATCCGGCGCCACACCCAGCTGCAGTCCCGTCTCCTGGAGGCCGGGCCGCTCTTCCGCGCCGAGCAGGACCGGCAGGCCTTCGCCGCCCCCACCGCGTACACCGGACTCGATCTGTACGGGCAGCTGGTCGCCCCCGTCCTGCCGCTCCCCGTGGAGCAGGCCACCCGCGTCACCGACGCCTTCTTCGCCCGCGGCACCGGACTGCGCACCCCCGCCTCCGTCCGCCTCGGCGACCTCGTCGACCTGCTCCTCACCCCGCCCGTCGAGCGCGAGCACCTCGGCGCGGAGATGCCCGAGCCCGACCTCATCGCCACCCCCGACGACTCCCGCTTCAGCGAGGAGCAGCTCGCGAGCGCCATGCGCCTGCTCGACCTGGAGCACGACGCCCCGCGCCGCCTCTCCGGCCTGCTCGCCGAGGCCCGCCGCCTCGACCCCGACCTTCCGTACCTCGTCGCCCTCCTCGCCGTCCACGCGGCGAGCCCCCCGGTCGGCACCGCCTACCGCCAGGGCGAGGAGCGCCTGCTCTTCGCCGTCGACGACGGCACCCCGTTGGACGACCCCGAGTTCGGCGGCGCCGACCTGATCGTCGGTACGGCGATGCTCGACGCCGTGGGCATGGCCGCGGACCGCACGGAGGCGACGTGACCCTCGTCCCCCAGGCTCCCGCCACCGACCCCGGGCCCGCACCCGCTCCGGTGCCGGACACCGAGTCCGTACGAGAAGAGGCGCCCGAGGCCGCGCCCGAGCCGGCGCCCAGGCCTGCAGCTACGCCCGAGCCGGCGCCCGCGCACGAGCCGCTGCCCGTGCCCGCAGCTACGCACGAGCCGCTGCCCGCGCCCGCGCCCGTAGCCGAGCCCGTACTCGTACCCGAGCCCAGGTCCGAGCCCGTACCAGAGCCTGAGCCCGAGCCCGAGTCGACGCCCGCGCCCGCCGCCGAGGCGCCCGCGCCCGCCTCCGCCGGCCGGCCGCGGTTCGGGACCGTATCCGTGCCCGAGCCGGTGCGCACACCGCCCGCGCGGCGCCGGGACCTCCCGGCCGTGCGGGCCGTGCGGCTCACCGACGAGCCGCCCGCGCCCGTGGACCGGCCCACCGCGGCCGGCGCCGCGGCCGTCACCCCCGTCCCGCTGCCCGTACCCCGCGCCGTACCGACCGAGAGCCGTACCGAGGAGCCCCAGCCGTGAGCGAAACCCACGCCGAGTACACCGACGCGTGGAGCGAGCAGGAGCCCCCGCAGCCCCCGGCCGCGTCCACCGTCACCCCCGCGGACGCCGCCGACGCCGCCCGGCTCGTCTCCTTCGGCCTCCAGCCCAAGCTGCTCCCGGCCCGCGACGCCGAGTACACCGAGCTCCTGCGCCGCTACCGCGAGGACCCCGCCTTCGCGCGCCTCGCCGACGCCGTCGCCACCGGCCTCGGCCTCGTCGTCCTGGAGGTCTCCCCGCGCGCGGGGATGGCCGTCACCGCCGGCGAGGACTCCGTCTTCGCCGTCCGCATGGGCGACTACGCACGCCGCGCCAACACCGACTCCGCCGACCGCTTCCTGCACGGCCTCGCCCACCTCGCGGTGGCCGCCATGGCCTTCCCCCGGCCCGAGGACCTCGCCGACGACGCCTACATCGGCCGGCTCACGGTCAACGGCGTCGACGCCTTCGTGCGCCAGGCCTGTCTGCGCCTGGAGCAGCGTGCCGAGGAGCAGGGCGAGAACACCGACCCGGCCTCCGACGCCCCCGGGCTCGAGGCCGCCTGGCGCATCTACGCGCGCCGCAGCGCCACCGGAGCCACCAAGGACGCCCGCCGCCTCGCCGGATCCACCACCGGCATCGTCGGCAAGGCCGCCGCGTTCCTCACCGACTCCGGCTTCCTCCAGCGCACCGGCGACGAGGGCGGCGGCTCCTACCGCACCACCGCCCGCTACCAGCTCCAGGTCCGCGACATGGCCGGCTCCGCCGCCATGGCCGAGCTCCTCGAACTCGGCGTGGTCCCCGTCAGCGACGGCTCCGCGACCCTCCTCCCGCCGCCCGAGGGCGACGACCTGGAACTCGCCGCCGACGCGGGCCTCCCGTTCCACGCGTAACCGCCCCGCGCCACCGCCCCCTCCCAGTACGAGAGTCCGCCGCATGTACGAGCTGTCCCGGGTCCGCCTCTACTCCATCGGTCCCGCCGGTGCGCGCTACGCCGACACCGTCCTGGACCTGCGCGGAGTCGGCGCGCCCGTGCCCCACCCCGCCCCCACACAGGCGGAGTTCTTCGAGGAGGAGCCGGTCGGCCCGCCGCGCCGCCCGGCCCCCGCGGGCGTGCTGTTCCTGGAGAACGGCGGCGGCAAGTCCGTCCTCCTCAAGCTGATCTTCTCGGTCATGCTCCCCGGCCACCGCAACACCCTCGGCGGCGCCAGTTCCGGCGTGCTGCGCAAGTTCCTCCTGGCCGACGACTGCGGCCACGTGGCCCTGGAGTGGCAGCACACCCTCACCGGCGAACTCGTCGTCGTCGGCAAGGCCAGCGAGTGGCGTGGCCGCCAGGTCTCGAACGACCCGCGGAAGTTCGCCGAGGCCTGGTACTCCTTCCGTCCCGGCCCCGGACTCAGCCTGGACAACCTCCCCGTCGCCGAGGCGACCTCCGTCCGCCCGCCCGTCGAGGGCGCCTCCGGCGCGCGCGGCCGCCGCCGCACCATGAAGGGCTTCCGCGACGCGCTCACCGAGGCCGGGAAGGCGTACCCGCACCTGGAGGTGGTCTGGGAGGAGATCCACGACCGCTGGAACGAGCACCTCGGCGACCTCGGCCTCGACCCCGAACTCTTCCGCTACCAGCGCGAGATGAACGCCGACGAGGGCGAGGCCGCCGGCCTCTTCGCGGTCAAGAAGGACTCCGACTTCACCGACCTGCTGCTGCGCGCCGTCACCGACACCCGTGACACCGACGGCCTCGCGGACCTCGTCGGCGGCTTCGGCAACAAGCTCGGCCGCCGCGCCGAACTGACCGCCGAGCGCGACTTCACCGCCGGCTCCGTCGACCTCCTCGGCCGGATCGTCGAGGCCGCCGGAACCCGCGCCCACGCGCGCGAGGTCCACGCCGGAGCCGAGCGCCGCACCCGCACCCTCGCCCGCCGGCTCTCCGCCCGCGCCGCCGAGGAGCGCGGCCGCGCCGCCGAACTCGCCCAGCAGGTCACCTCCGCCGGGCACGCCGTCGCCGAGGCCGAGACCGCCCGCAGCCGCAGCTCCCTCATCGCCGCCGAACTCGCCTACCGGCACGCCTCCCTGGCGCTGACCGCCGCCGAGAAGGGAGCCGCAGCCCAGCGCCGCGAACTCACCGACGCCCGCACCCTGCACTCCGCCTGGCAGGCAGCCGAGGCGGTGCTTCGCCACCGGGCCGCCGGCGACCGCTCCGCGCGCGTGGCCGCCGCCATCCGCGAGGCCGAGCGCGACGCCGCGCCCGCCCTGGCCGCCCGGGCCAAGGCCGCCGCCGATCTCGTACGGGCCCTGGCCGCCGCCGCCGAGGAGGGCGAGCGCCACGCCGCCGAGGAGGAGGAGCGTTCCACCGCCCTCCAGGACGCGAGCGAGACCGCCCACCGGGACGCCACCGCCGCCGCCACCGAGACCCAGCGGGCCCGCAGCGAGGCCGGCCACCTGCGCCAGCGGCTCGCCGAGGTCGAGCAGGAGACCGCCGAGGCCGTCCGCGCCGGCTGGCTCGACGACACCGCGCCGGACGCCGACCCGGCCCGCGCCGCGCTCGCCGCGAGCGACGCCGAGAAGACGACGGTCGCCGCCTGGGACACCGCCCGCGAGGCCGCCCGCACCGCGGCCGAACGCGCACGTGAGGCCGCCGGTGCCGAGTCCCGCGCCGAACTCGCCGCCGCCCGCGCCGCGGACGCCGCCGAGGCCGCCGGGAACGCCTACGACGCGGAGCGCCGCGCCGCCGAGTCCCTCGCCTCCGAGGAGCGCCTCGCCGAACTCCTCAGCCTGCCGTCCTCCGGCTCCCCGCTCCCCGGCCAGCGCGCCGCCACCGCCTCCGAAGCCGAGGCCGAAGAGGACGCCGGTCCGCGTGCGGAGGCCCAGGGCCCGCTCACCGTCACCGAGTTCGACCGGTACGCCGACGAACTGCGCGGCCTGCTCGACCAGGCCGTCGCCTCCGCCGAGAGCCGGCTCTTCGAACTGCGCACCGCCGCCGCCGACGACTCCCGCATCCTCGGCGCCCTCGGCGACGGCGGCCTGCTGCCGCCCGGCCCCGACGTCCTCGCCACCGTCGAGTACCTCGGCGAGCACGGCATCCCCGCCCTCCCCGGCTGGCGGTACCTCGCCCAGGCCGTGGACCCCGCCGACCACGCCCGGGTCCTCGCCGCCCGCCCCGAGCTCGTCGACGGCGTCGTGATCACCGACCCCGTCTCGTACGGACGCGCCCGCGAGGTCCTCGGCAGCGCCGCCCTGCTGCCCCGCTCCGCCGTCGCCGTCGGCACCGCCGCCGCCCTGCTCGCCCCCGTATCGGCGCAGGAGCGGTCGGAGGACACCGGCGTCTTCCTCGTACCGCCGAACCCGGCCATGCACGACGAGCACGCGGCCGACGAGGAGCGGCACGCGCTGCGCGCCCGCGCCACCGCCCGCGACGAGGAGATCCGCACCCTCGCCGGCCGCCTCGCCGGCGACCGGGCCCTCGCGTCCCGGATCGGCGCCTGGCGCGCCGACTGCCCGTTCGGGATGCTCGCAGAGCTCGCGTCCGTCGCCACCACCGCCCGCGAGACCGCCGAGGCCGCGGCCGCCTCCCTCGACGAGGCCCGCGCGGTCCGTACGGAGGCCGAGGAGGCCGCCGCCGAAGCCGCCCGGCTCCGGGACGAGCGCCAGGAGGCCGCCCAGCGGGCCCGCCGCGCCGCCGACGCCCTCGCCGGCCTCGCGTTCCGGCTGCGCGAGCGGTCCGCCTGGCAGGCCAAGCTCCGCGAACTCGCCGACGACGCCGCCGAGGCCGAGGCCCGCGCACAGACCTGTCTGGAGCGCGCCCGCGCCGCCGACGAGGACCGCCGCGCGGCCCAGCGCGCCGCCGACGACGCCCACCGCACCGCCCGCGCCCTGCGGGCCGAGCGCGCCGAGATCGCCGGCGCCCCCGAGAACCTGCCGGAGGAGGACGCCGACGCCCCGCGCGTCGCGCTCCCCACCCTCCGCGAGGCGTACCGGGCCGCCTCCCAGGTGTACGAGAAGGTCGGCGTCGGCGCCGACCTGCGCGCCGAGCAGGCCCGCGCCGAGAGCGACGAGTCCGCCGCCCTCGCCGAGCTCGACCGCCTCACCAACAAGGTCCGCACCCGCGCCGAACAGCTCCTGGAGTCCACCGACGGCGCCGACGGCCCCTCCCGCCAGGCGGCCGCCGCCCGCGCCGAGGCCCTGGTCCAGATGCTGGAGACCCGCGCCTCCGAGGCGAGCGAGAAGCTCGGCCGGCTCCGCGGCGAGGCCGAGCGCCTGGCCCCCGAGGACGGCGAGGCGCACACCGAACTGCCCGAGGAGCTGGTGCCCGCCGACGCCGAGCGGGCCCAGGGCCTGCTCCGTACCGCCACCACCGAACTCGCCACCCGCACCGACGCCCTGGAGGCGGCGCGGTCCGCCCACGCCGGACTGCTCCGGGACCACCGGGCCGCCGAGGACGCGGCCGGCGGCTTCGACGAGACGGCGGCCCTGCTGCGGGACCTGCTCCGCGACCACGCCGACGAGGAGCGGGAGGAGACCGAGCCGTACCCCGGCACCCTGGAGGAGGCCCGTACGACGGCCGCCGAGGCACGCCGCGCCCTGCGCGCCTGCACCGCCGAACT
This sequence comes from Streptomyces nymphaeiformis, assembly GCF_014203895.1. Classification (GTDB taxonomy): domain Bacteria; phylum Actinomycetota; class Actinomycetes; order Streptomycetales; family Streptomycetaceae; genus Streptomyces; species Streptomyces nymphaeiformis. The sequence goes on from NZ_JACHJY010000010.1 coordinate 462,726, forward strand.
GTCCGCCGCCGACGCCTCCGTGCGCGAGGCGAGCGACATCCTCGTCCGGCACGCCAACTCCACCCGCTACGAGCAGGTCCGCACCCCCGCCCGTCAGCAGATCCGCGAACTGCCCGCCTCCGCGCTGCCCGAGCACGCCGCCAAGTGGGCCGAGGCCTTCGCGCCCCGGCTGCGGGTCCTCACCGACGAGCTGGAGCAGCTGGAGCGCAACCGGGGCTCGATCGTGGACCGGCTGCGCGGGCTCGTGGAGTCCTCGCTCGCGACGCTCCGCTCCGCCCAGCGGCTCTCCCGGCTCCCCGAGGGCCTCGGCGAGTGGTCGGGCCAGGAGTTCCTGCGGATCCGCTTCGAGGAGCCCGACCAGGCCACGCTCGCCGAGCGGCTCGGCGAAGTCGTCGACGAGGCGACCCGCGCCGCCGTCAAGAAGAACTCCGACCTGCGGCGCGACGGCATGTCCCTGCTCCTCAGGGGCGTCCAGGCCGCGCTCGAACCCAAGGGCGTCTCGGTCGAGATCCTCAAGCCGGACGCGGTGCTGCGCGCCGAACGGGTCCCCGTCGGTCAGATGGGCGACGTCTTCTCCGGCGGCCAGCTGCTCACCGCGGCCATCGCCCTGTACTGCACGATGGCGGCGCTCCGCTCCAACGACCGGGGCCGCGACAAGCACCGGCACGCGGGCACGCTGTTCCTCGACAACCCGATCGGCCGCGCCAACGCCACGTACCTCCTGGAGCTCCAGCGGGCCGTGTCGGACGCGCTGGGCGTCCAGCTCCTCTACACGACGGGCCTGTTCGACACGACCGCGCTCGCCGAGTTCCCGCTGGTGATCCGGCTGCGCAACGACGCGGACCTGCGGGCCGGACTGAAGTACATCAGCGTGGAGGAGCACCTGCGCCCCGGACTTCCGCAGCCCGCCGCGGAGGGGGAGACGATCCACGGCGAGATCACGGCGACGCGGATGTTCCGCCGGCACCAGTCCGACGACGGCGCCCCGGCGGAGGACGCGTAGCCCCGGCCTGAACGACGGCGAACGGCCCGGCACCCTTTCGAGGGTGCCGGGCCGTTCGCCGTCGTCGTTGTTCAGGCTGCTTCGGACAGCGGCGTCGTCTCCGCCCGGCTCTCCTCGCGTCGCGTCCGTATCGACGGACGGGCCGTGCTGCTCGGCTCCGACACCACGCCGTTGCGCTGACGCCACACCTGGCGGGTGATCCAGACGTCGAGGACGCTCCAGGTGGCCACGACCGTCGAGGCGACCGCGGTGATGGTCACCGGGAAGCCGAGCCAGGAGCCCGCGACCGTACTGAAGAAGGCCACCACGGCCTGGATGAGCGTCACCGACGTGATCATCACGGCCCGCACGGCGGCGTTGCGCACGGGGTCGGGCATCCGTCGTCGGCCCCGCTCCTCCTCCACCCACAACTGCCGCGCCGGCCGTGCCTCGTGTTCCATTGTCCCGTCACTCCCCACCACTGAACGACCTCAGGGTTGGCTGCCCGTCTTGAGCGCCTTTACACGGACACAACCCTCCCCGTACTCATTGACGCACGAGAGAGGGAAAAGGTTTCGTCCGGGTGGGGATGAACGCGGCCCGCGTCCCTGCGGAACGAACAGTTCCAGCCATCCGTGCAGGCCGGAGAAATGGCACACCATCAGGTGTCCTACGCCACAGTGGCCAATCCCAACTCCAGCAATACCAGGACATCTCATGATCAAGACTCACTCGACAGGCTGAAAATCGCTCGGACACGCCTTCGGGATGGCCGTGATGCAGTAGTAGGCTCGCGCCGCCGTTTGTTGAAATCCAAGGTTGACGCCGCGTGTTGACGCCGGCCGTCACGAACGTGAAGGACCCCCGTGGCGCACGGGGGCCGAGCTGGGGGAGGCCATGCGCTTTCGCGGGAAGTCCATCCGCAGGAAGATCGTGGCGTTGCTGCTCGTACCGCTCGTCTCCCTCACCGGACTGTGGGGTTTCGCCACGGTCCTGACGGGCCGCGAGGCCAACCAGCTCCTCGGCGTCCACTACATCGTCGACAAGGTCGGCTACCCCCTGGAGGACACCGCCCGGGTCATCCAGATCGAACGCCGCCAGTCGCTCGTCTACCTCGCCGACCCCCGTGGCTCCGACGCCCTCGCCTCCCTGCGCGAGACCCGCCGCGCCACCGACCGGCAGATCGCCCGCATCCGCGCCAACGCCGCCGACCCCAGCGTTCGCGAGGAGATGCGGCCCGTCACCAGCCAGCGGCTCAACTCCCTCCTCGACGCGCTCGACGGCCTCGCCTCGCTGCGCCGCTCCGTCGAGAACCGCGGCATCGGCCGCATGCAGGCCCTCGAGTTCTACAACCGGCTCGTCGACCCCTGCTACAGCTTCCTCATCACCCTCCACGCCCTCGAGAACGTGGAGATGGACAAGCAGGGCCGCGCCCTCGTCGGCATCACGCGCGCGCGTGAACTGCTCTCCCGCGAGGACGCCCTCGTCCTCTCCGCGCTCGTCGCGGACCGCGTCACCTCCGAGGAGATCCGCGCGATCTCCGACCTCGTCGCCAACCGCGAGCAGTTCTACGAGGTCAACCTCGAACTCCTGCCCTCCGCCGAGCGCGAGCACTTCGAGAAGTACTGGCGCAGCCCCGACACCCAGCCGCTGCGCACCGCCGAGAACGCGATCATCGAAGAGGGCCCCACCGGCAGCCCGCGCGCCATCACCGCCGCACGCTGGCAGGACCAGGCGAGCCCCGTCCTCGACGCCCTCGCCCGCGAGAACACCGCCGCCGGCGACCGCTACCAGGAACGCGTCAAGCCCGCCGCGTACAGCGTCCTCCTCAAGGTCGGCATCGCCGGCGTCCTCGGCTTCCTCGCCCTGCTCGCCTCGATCGTCATCTCCGTCCGCATCGGCCGCCGCCTCATCCGCGACCTGCGCCGCCTGCAGAAGGAGGCCCAGGAGGTCTCCGGCGTCCGGCTGCCCAGCGTCATGCGCCGCCTCGCCGCCGGCGAGCAGGTCGACGTCGGCACCGAGGTGCCGCACCTGAAGTACGGGGAGGACGAGGTCGGCCAGGTCGGCCAGGCCCTCAACACCCTCCAGCGCGCCGCCGTCGAGGCCGCCGTCAAGCAGGCGGAACTCCGCCGCGGCGTCTCCGAGGTGTTCGTCAACCTCGCCCGCCGCAACCAGGTCCTGCTCCACCGTCAGCTGACCCTCCTCGACACCATGGAGCGGCGCACGGAGGACACCGACGAGCTGGCCGACCTCTTCCGCCTCGACCACCTCACCACCCGCATGCGCCGGCACGCCGAGGGCCTCGTCATCCTGTCCGGCGCCGCCCCCTCCCGCCAGTGGCGCAAGCCCGTCCAGCTCATGGACGTGGTCCGCGCCGCCGTCGCCGAGGTCGAGGACTACGAGCGGATCGAGGTGCGCCGGCTGCCCCGCCTCGGCGTGGGCGGCCCCGCCGTCGCGGACCTCACCCACCTCATCGCGGAACTCCTCGAGAACGCCACGGTGTACTCGCCCCCGCACACCGCCGTCCAGGTCCTCGGCGAGCGCGTCGCCAACGGCTTCACCCTGGAGATCCACGACCGCGGCCTCGGCATGAACCCCGACGCCCTGCTCGACGCCAACCTCCGGCTCGCCGAGACCCCCGAGTTCGAGCTCTCGGACACCGACCGGCTCGGCCTGTTCGTCGTCAGCCGGCTCGCCCAGCGCCAGAACGTCCGCGTCTCGCTCCAGACCTCCCCGTACGGAGGGACCACCGCGGTCGTCTTCATCCCGGCCGCGCTGCTCACCGACGCGCCCGAGACCCAGGGCGCCGGATTCCGGCTCGACCGCAAGACCCTGGAGCGCCCGGGCGGGACCGACGACGCGTCCACCGACGCAGCCCTGCCCCTCCGCAGGCCGGCCCTCACCAAGGTCCCCGACGTGACCGAGGCGCCCGGACCGCTGGACGGCCCCGTGGAGCTGGAGGCACCGCTCGGCACCGAGGACTTCGACGCCCTCCTCGACCGGTCCGCCGACCTCCTCGACAGCGACAGCGAGCGCGGCGGCCTCTTCCGGCCCCGCGACCGCCGCCGCAGCGGACTCGCGCCCGCCGGGGAGCAGCACGAGCAGGCCCCGGACCGGACCGCGGGCCGCGGCGACCAGGACGCGCCCGCCGACGGCACGCTCCCCGGCCCCGTACAGCTGCCGCGCCGCCGCACCCCGACGCTCGTCGTGGACCACGGCCGCCGCCTCGACGAACCGGACGGCGCCCACGCGCAGCCCGACCGCGGGCACCCGCAGCCGGGCCGCGCCCACGCCCAGGCCGACCGCTCCCAGCCGCAGCCCGACCGCGCGCACCCGCAGGAGCACCGGACGGACTTCCCGCAGGACGACCGGCGCGGAACCAGGCACGGCGACCGGCCGGGTCTCCCGCAGGGCGACGCGCGGGGCGTCCTGCCGGGGCCGGGCGCCGGTCCCGTCCTCGTCCCCGTACCGCCGGACGGTCCCGTACCGCCGGCGGGCCCGGACCCGTTCGGCGGCCTGCCGCGCCGCGTCCGCCAGGCCAGCCTCGCGCCCCAGCTGCGCGAGACCGAGGCCAAGGCCGGCCGGGGCGCGGGAAGCCGCACCGACACCCGTACGGGCACCACGGCTCCGTCCGACGGGCCCGACTCCTTCGAGCGCGACGCCGAGGAGGTACGCGCCCGCATGGCCGCCATGCAGCGCGGCTGGCAGCGCGGCCGGCGGGACACCACAGAGCCGGACGACCCGACAGCACAAGGAACGACACCCGAGGGGGACGGTCGATGACCGCACCGAACGCCGCAGCACCCAGCACGACCTCCGGAAACGGCGAACTGAACTGGCTCCTCGACGAGCTCGTCCAGCGCGTCGGGTCCATCCGGAAGGCCCTGGTGCTCTCCAGCGACGGGCTTCCCACCGGTGCCTCCCAGGAGCTGACCCGCGAGGACGGCGAGCACCTGGCCGCCGTGGCCTCCGGCTTCCACAGCCTGGCCAAGGGCGTCGGCCGCCACTTCGAGGCGGGCAAGGTCCGCCAGACGGTCGTCGAGCTGGAGGACGCCTTCCTCTTCGTCACGGCCGCCGGCGACGGCAGCTGCCTGGCGGTGCTCGCGGACGCCGACTCGGACGTCGGCCAGGTCGCCTACGAGATGACGCTGATGGTGAAGCGGGTCGGGGCCCACCTCACGACGGCTCCCCGGACCGGCCTGCCCTCGGGAGGGTGAGTGGGACGTCATGAGTGACGAAGCCGAGCGCAGCCGGCGGGAGCCGGGCCCGACTCCCGGCCACCACCACTGGTTCGACGACGAGGCCGGGCCGGTGGTCCGTCCGTACGCGATGACCCGCGGACGGACGAGCGCCGCCACCCGCCACCGGCTCGACCTGATCGCGGTGGTCGTCCCCGAGCCCGCCGCCGACGACCCCGGCCGGGACCAGACGCTCTCCCCGGAACACGTGGAGATCGTCGAACGCTGCTCCGAGCAGCCCCAGTCGATCGCCGAGCTCGCCGCCGGACTCGACCTCCCCGTCGGGGTGGTCCGGGTCCTCGTCGGCGACCTCGTCGAGGACGAACTCGTCCATGTGACCCGCCCCGTTCCGCCGGCCGAGCTGCCGGACGTGAGCATCCTTCGCGAGGTGATCAATGGCCTTCGGGCGCTCTAGCCGCACCAAGCCGTTCGTCGAGCCGGTGACCCTGAAGATCCTCGTCGCGGGCGGGTTCGGGGTCGGCAAGACGACGCTGGTGGGCGCGGTCAGCGAGATCCGGCCCCTGCGGACCGAGGAGGTCCTCACCGAGGCCGGGCGGCCCGTCGACGACCTGCACGGCGTCGAGACCAAGACGACCACCACGGTCGCCATGGACTTCGGCCGGATCACCCTCCGTGAGGACCTCGTCCTCTACCTCTTCGGCACGCCCGGGCAGGACCGCTTCTGGTTCCTGTGGGACGAGCTGGCGCAGGGAGCCCTGGGCGCGATCGTCCTCGCGGACACCCGCCGCCTGGAGGACAGCTTCGCCGCCATCGACTACTTCGAGCGGCGCGGCATCCCGTTCACGGTGGCCGTCAACTGCTTCGAGGGCGCGCAGCGGTTCCCGGCGGAGAGCGTGCGCGGCGCGCTCGACCTCGACCCCGAGGTGGAGCTGCTGATGTGCGACGCCCGGGACCGCGAGTCCGTGAAGAACGTCCTCGTGGCGGTCGTCCAGCACGCCCTCGTCCTCGCGGACCGCAGCCCCGCCGCCGTCACGACCTGACGGCGGGGGGCTCGGCGCCGGCCCCAGGGGCACCTCCCGGCGTGCCTACCGCACCGCCACCACCGCCGAACCGTGCCCGAACAGGCCCTGGTTCGCGGTGATGCCGACCCTGGCCCCCGGCACCTGCCGGTCGCCCGCCGTGCCGCGCAGCTGCCAGGTCAGTTCGCAGACCTGGGCGATCGCCTGCGCGGGCACCGCCTCCCCGAAGGAGCCCAGGCCGCCGCTGGTGTTGACCGGTACGCGTCCCCCGAGGGCCGTGGCGCCGTCCCGCAGCAGCTTCGCGCCCTCGCCCGGCGCGCAGAGCCCGATGTCCTCGTACCACTCCAGCTCGAGCGCGGTGGACAGGTCGTACACCTCGGCCAAGGACAGGTCCTCGGGCCCCACCCCCGCCTCCTCGTAGGCGGTGCGGGCGATCGAGGCGCGGAAGCCGAGCGGGGCGGGGGAGACGGCCGCCGCCGAGTCGGTCGCGATGTCGGGGAGGTCGAGCACCGCCTTGGGGTACGTGGGGGAGACGGTGGACACCGCCCGGACCCGGACCGGGTCGGGGTGCCCGTGCCGCCGCGCGAACTCCATGCTGGACAGCACGAGCGCGGCGCCTCCGTCCGAGGTCGCGCAGATGTCGAGGAGCCGCAGCGGATCGGCGACGACGGCCGAGGCCGCGACCTCCTCGGCGGTCACGCGCGCGCGGTAGCGGGCCAGCGGATTGAGCGCGCCGGCCGCCGCGTTCTTCACCTTCACCTGGGCGAAGTCCTCGACCGTGTCGCCGTACAGCGCCATCCTGCGGCGCGCGTACAGCGCGAAGTACGCCGGGTTGGTCGCCCCGAGCACCCGGAACCGCAGCCAGTCCGGGTCGCCGGGCCTCTCGCCGCCGGCCGGGGCCAGGAACCCCTTCGGCGTCGAGTCCGCGCCCACGACCAGGACCACGTCGGCGAGCCCCGCCAGGATCTGGGCCCGGGCGGTCCCGATGGCCTGGGCGCCCGAGGCGCAGGCGGCGTACACGCTGGTGACCCGCGCCCCCTGCCAGCCGAGGGCCTGCGCGAAGGTCGCCCCCGCCACGTACCCGGGGTAGCCGCACCGCATGGTGTCGGCGCCGACGACCGAGCCGATGTCGGACCACTCCAGACCGGCGTCGGCGAGCGCGGCGCGGGCGGCGGCCGTCCCGTACGAGACGAAGCTCCGGCCCCACTTGCCCCAGGGGTGCATCCCGGCCCCGAGCACGGCGATGTCGTTCACGACCGCTCCTCCCGTACGCCCCGGGCGACCGGCCGCCAGTTCCATGCGGTCCAGACGTGCTCCTCGTCCTCGTTCAGGACCCCGGGCACCACCTCGACCTCCGTCCCGACGGCGAGGTCGGCCGTCGACACGCCGGGCGCCGCCTGCCCGAGCACCACCATCGCCTCGGCCGCGAGCTCGACGGCGACGAGGGTGTACGGCTCCCAGGGCGCGTCCGGATCGGAGACGTACGGGGCGGGCGGACGGTACCGCCCGTCGGTGTACGACCAGACCCGGCCGCGCGGCGAGAGCGGGACCTCCGCCAGCTCCCCGCCGCCCGGACAGCCGGGGTTGCGGCACCAGTCGTCCTCGCGCGGGAAGAAGACCGACGCGCAGGCCGTGCAGCGGGTGCCGAGCAACCGGAACTCCGCCTCCGGCACGGTGTCGTCGGTGAACCATCCGGCCACCACCGGTCTGCGCGTCCGTGCCATCGGGACCTCCCGTGATCTGACGAAGCGTCAGAAGTGTGCCACGGGAGGCCGGTGCTGAGAAGGGCTCAATGCCCTGCCACCGACCTCCGTGCCACCGGGAAGTCGAAGAACGTGGCCGGGAACGGCTCCGGCTTGAAGGTGAAGTGCCACCACTCCTCGGGCAGGTTCACGAACCCCTGCTCGGCGAGCGCGCCCCCGAGCAGCTGCCGGTTGGCCCGCTGCGCGCCCTGGATCCGCGGGTCCTCGGTGTGCGAGCGCGTGTCGAAGCAGTCGTACCCGGTCCCCATGTCCACGGAGTTGTCCGGGAAGCGCTCCGCCTGCGGCGCCCAGCACTCCACCAGCTCCTCACCCGGTACGTACGCGCGCGTGGGCGCCGCCGGCAGCCGCACGATCGTCAGATCGACCGTCGAACCCCGGCTGTGCCCCGACTTCTCCGCGATGTAACCGTCCGCGAACAGCCTCGACTTGTCGACGAGCGGATAGAACTCCTTCTTCATCCGCTCGTCCTCCAGGTCCTTCGCCCAGCGCACGAAGTGGTCCACGGCCCGCTGCGGCCGGTAGCAGTCGTACACCTTCAGCGTGTAGCCCCGGGCGAGCAGCCGGACCTGCGCGCGGTGCAGCGCCTCGGCGGCGGGGCGGGTCAGGATGCAGAGCGGCTGCCGGTAGCCGTCCACCGGCTCGCCGACGAAGTTGTGCTCGGTCGTGTAGCGCATCTCCTGGAGGATCGTGGGGTCCACGGAGCTCAGGGCCACGAACTCCCGGGGCGCCTTCGGCTCCGGCGCGGCCGAGGCCGGGGGAGCGGGCGCGACGACGGAACCGGTGACGGCGAGGAGTCCGGCCGCGGCCGCGACGGCGAGGGTACGGAAAGCGGTTGCGAGTCCAGTCATGCGCACCGTCTATCAGTTCCGGCAGCGCCGGGAAAGGGTGATCGCATACCGTCGGGCCGTGAAGGACTCCCACTGCTCCTCCTGCGGCGCGGCCCACCCCGCCGACGCCGGCTGGCCCCGCACCTGCCCGGCCTGCGGCCACACCGCCTACCGCAACCCGCTGCCCGTCGCCGTCGCCCTCCTCCCCGTCACCGACACGCGGGGAACCGGCCTCGTCGTCGTCACCCGCACCATCGAACCCGCCCTGGGCGGCGTCGCGCTGCCCGGCGGCTTCATCGACCACGACGAGGACTGGCGCGCCGCCGTCGCCCGCGAACTCCGCGAGGAGACCGGCATCCCCGCCTCGGCCGAGGAGATCCGCCTCGCCGACGCCATGAGCTCCCCGTCCGGCCACCTCCTCCTCTTCGGCCTCCTCCCGCCCCGTCCGGCCGCCCAACTCCCGCCGTCCACCCCCACGGACGAGACGAGCGGCCACCACCTGCTCCACACTCCCGAGGAACTGGCCTTCCCGCTGCACACGGAGGCGGTACGGAAGTGGTTCGACGGGGCGTACGGGTGACAGGCCCCGGGTGCTGGATCCAACCTCCAGGATCCAGCGCTCGGGATCCAATCACCGGGATCCAACCTTGGGGATCCAACACCCGGGATCCAGCACCGGGGATTCAGCAGCGTGGATCCAATCTCCAGGATCCGATCTCCAGGATCAGGATCCAATCTCCAATATTCGGCTACTGGATAGTGGATCCACGCCCTCACAGCCCCCGCACCCGCACCGGCAGCCCCGCCTCCTCCACCCCGTCGTCCGTGACCCGCTCCACCACCACGTGCCCGTCCACGAGCCGCGACTGGTACCGCTCGATCGTGGCCGGTTCCCAGCCGTCCCCGGTGTCCCGTACGACGAGCCCGCCGCCCGTACGCCCCGCGGCGGGGGCCCACACCTCCAGGACGAGCTCGTCCTCCTCGCCGCGCACGGGGAGCACGGTCCCCGCCCGGGCCAGGACCGGCACGCGGGAGAGCGGCGCGTCGAGCAGCACCTGACCCGGACCCTCGTACGCCTGCCCCGTCGCCGTGTCGTACCAGCGTCCGCGCGGCAGCCGCACCGCCCGCCGGTCCGCACCCCGGGTGAGGACCGGTGCCACGAGCAGCCCGTCGCCGAGCAGGAACGCGTCCTCGCAGTCGCGCAGCGCCCGGTCCTCGGGATTCCCCCACCACACCGGGCGGACGTACGGCGCGCCCGTCATCCGGGCCAGCCGGGCCAGCGTCGTGAAGTACGGCCGCATCCGCTCCCGTTCGGCCAGCGCGACGCGCGCGTGCTCCAGGACCTCGGGGCCGAACTCCCACGGCTCGCGCCGCCCCGCGTCGATCGCCGCGTGGGTACGGAAGAGCGGGAGCCACGCGCCCAGCTGGTACCAGCGCAGGAACAGCTCCGGCGACGGGCTGCCGTCGAAACCGCCCACGTCGGGACCCGAGTAGGGCACCCCGCACAGCCCCAGGCCCAGGACGAGCGAGAGCGAGGCCCGCAGCCCCGGCCAGCCCGTCGAGACGTCGCCGGACCACGTGCCCCCGTACCGCTGCATGCCCGCCCAGCCGGACCGCGAGAAGAGGAAGGGCCGTTCGTCCGGCCGTAGCCGGCGCAGCCCCTCGTAGCCGGCCCGGGCCATCGCGAGCCCGTACACGTTGTGCGCCTCCCGGTGGTCGCCGCCCCGCCCCTCCAGGGAGTGCCGCGCCGAGCGGGGCAGGGTCGGGTCGCCGAAGGGGACGAAGGACACCGGCTCGTTCATGTCGTGCCACACCCCGGCGAAGCCCTGCCGGAGCCGCTCCTCGTACAGACCGCCCCACCACTCCCGTACCGCGGGATCGGTGAAGTCCGGGTAGGCGCACTCGCCGGGCCACACCACCCCGCGCACCTCCTGGCCGCGCGCGTCCTTCACGAACGCGTCCACCGCCGCCCCGCCGTCGTAGACCGGGTCGCCGGGTTCGGCCTTCACCGCCGGGTCCACGATCGACACCAGGCGCACGCCCTGCTCCCGCAACTCCTCCGCGAGTCCCGGAAGATCGGGGAACCGCTCCCGGTCGACCGTGAACACCCGGTGCCCGTCGTAGTGATCGATGTCCAGGTGTACGGCGGACAGCGGCAGCCCCCGCTCCCGGTACCCCGCCACCACCCGGCGCACCTCCCGTGCGCTGCCGAAGCCCCAGCGCGCGTGCTGCGGCCCGAGTGCCCAGGACGGGGGGAGCGCGGGCGCGCCCGTCAGCGCCGCCCAGCCGTGCAGCACGCGCGCGGGGGTGCCGACGACCACCCAGCAGCGCAGCGGCCCGCCCGTCATCCGCACCTCGCTGGTTCCCGGCCGGTCGTGCCCGGACCCGGCCCCCTCCTCGCCCTCGGCGAGGGTGATCCGGCCGTCCCAGGTGTTGTCGTGGAAGGCCAGGTGCGTACCTGCGTCCGAGACCACGAACTGCACGGGCATGGTCAGGTAGAGCGGATCGTCGCCGGGGCCGAAGCCACCCTTGGGGTCGGTGTTCCACAGCCGGTACGAGCCGTCCCGCAGGCGCGGCCCCGCCGACCGCCCGCCGAGCCCGAAGAACCGCGCGTCGGCCGGCACCTCACTGCGCTGCACCCACCGCCCGCCCCCCGACGCCACCGCCCCGGCACCGTCACCCGCCACCGGCTCCCACCAGCGCGGCGGGAGGTCACGGCGGAGCAGCACCCCGCCCGGGGTCCGGAGCTCCACCGCACCGTGCCGGGAGACCGTCACCGTCACCCGCTCCGACACGATCCGCCACCCCCCGTCGGTGTCCGGTTCGAGGGAGGCACGAGGATCAGGGTCGGGCGCCTCGCCGGCCAGGGCGTACGAGGGGAGCGGTCCGGCCCCGTCCCACCCCCAGAACACCGTGCCGCCCGCCGACACACAGATCCGGAGCGAGGACCGGGCGAACCGGACGGTCCCCCCGCCCGGAGCCGCCTCCGCCTCCACCGCGAGCCCCGGCACCCTCGCCCGCTCCGCCCCCCGGGGCGGCAGCCCCCACGCGTCCGTACGGCGCCGCCGCCACGCCGACCGCACCGCCCGCAAGCCCTGCACCGAACCGAACACTTTCATCGAACGCACCAGTTCCCGACCGTCCATGCAGCTCACCCTGCCACCCGCCGGAGCGCGAACCGGTTCCGTTCAGCTGCCGTTCACCCGTGGTGGGAGCACATGTTCAACTGCCCGACCATGGGCGGGCAGACCTGGTGCGATCGACGATCACATGGCATCGTCCTGTCAGCCGCGTCACGCGCACACCCCAGCACGTGCGCGAGACACACGCAGACCCGCGTACAGCCAGGGAGCCGCCCCAAATGACATCAGCAGCGCCGACCGAGCCGCTCTGGCAGCCGGACGAGGAACGCATCGCCACGGCCGCCGTCACCCGCTTCCAGGCCTGGGCCGCTGAGCACCACGGCGCCCCCGCCGAGGGCGGGTACGCGGCGCTCCACCGCTGGTCGGTCGAGGAACTCGAAGCCTTCTGGCAGGCCGTCGTCGAGTGGTTCGACCTCCGCTTCTCCACCCCGTACGAGCGGGTCCTCGGCGACCGCTCCATGCCCGGCGCCGAGTGGTTCCCCGGAGCCACCCTCAACTACGCCGAGCACGCCCTGCGCGCTGCCGACGAGCGCCCCCATGACACGGCCCTGCTTCATGTGGACGAGACACATGAGCCCACGCCGATCACCTGGGGCGAGCTCCGCCGCCAGGTCGGCTCCCTCGCCGCCGAACTCCGCGCCCTCGGCGTGAACCCCGGCGACCGCGTCAGCGGCTACCTGCCCAACGTCCCGCAGTCCGTCGTCGCGCTCCTCGCCACCGCCGCCGTGGGCGCCGTGTGGACCTCCTGCGCCCCGGACTTCGGCGCCCGCAGCGTCCTCGACCGCTTCCAGCAGGTCGAGCCGGTCGTCCTCTTCACCGTCGACGGCTACCGCTACGGCGGCAAGGAGCACGACCGCCGCGACACCGTCGCCGAGCTGCGTGCCGAGCTCCCGACCCTCCGCGCCGTCGTCCACATCCCGCTCCTCGGCACCCCGGCCCCCGAGGGCGCCCTCGCCTGGTCCGACCTGGTCGCCGCCGACGTCGAGCCGGTCTACGAGCAGGTGCCGTTCGCGCACCCGCTGTGGGTCCTGTACTCCTCCGGCACGACCGGCCTGCCGAAGGCGATCGTCCAGTCGCAGGGCGGCATCCTCGTCGAGCACGTCAAGCAGCTGGGCCTGCACTGCGACCTCGGCCCCGAGGACGTGTTCTTCTGGTACACCTCCACCGGCTGGATGATGTGGAACTTCCTCGTCTCCGGCCTCCTCACCGGTACGACCGTCGTCCTGTACGACGGCAGCCCCGGCTACCCCGACACCGCGGCCCAGTGGCGCGTCGCCGAGCGCACCCGCGCCACCCTGTACGGCACCTCCGCCGCGTACGTGATGGCCTGCGCCAAGGCGGACGTCCACCCCGGCCGGGACTTCGACCTCTCGGCCGTGAAGTGCGTCGCCACCACCGGCTCCCCGCTGCCCCCCGACGGCTTCCGCTGGCTCCACGACGAGGTCCGCGAGAACCTGTGGATCGCCTCCGTCAGCGGCGGCACGGACGTCTGCTCCTGCTTCGCGGGTGCCGTCCCCACGCTGCCCGTCCACATCGGCGAGCTCCAGGCCGCGGGCCTCGGCACCGACCTCCAGTCCTGGGACCCCTCCGGGAAGCCCCTGATCGGCGAGGTCGGCGAGCTGGTCGTCACCAACCCCATGCCGTCCATGCCGATCCACTTCTGGAACGACCCCGACGGCAGCCGCTACCGCGACAGCTACTTCGAGATGTTCCCGGGTGTCTGGCGCCACGGCGACTGGATCACGATCACGGACCGCGGCTCGGTCGTCATCCACGGCCGCTCCGACTCCACCCTGAACCGCCAGGGCGTCCGGATGGGAAGCGCCGATATCTATGAGGCCGTCGAACGCCTCCCCGAGATCCGCGAGTCCCTGGTCATCGGCCTGGAGGAACCGGACGGCGGATACTGGATGCCGCTCTTCGTGCACCTCGTGGACGGCGCCACGCTGGACGACGAGCTGATCGACCGCATCAAGCGGACGATCCGCAGCGAACTCTCCCCGCGCCACGTCCCCGACGAGATCATCGAGGTCCCGGGCGTCCCGCACACCCTCACGGGCAAGCGCATCGAGGTCCCGGTCAAGCGCCTGCTCCAGGGCACCCCCCTGGCCAAGGCCGTCAACGCGGGCTCGGTCGACGACCTCGGCCTCCTCCACTTCTACGAGACCCTCGCGGCCAACCGCCGGGGCTGAGCGCACGAGCGGGGCCCGCCGATCCGACCGGATCGGCGGGCCCCGCTCGTTTCGACGGTCAGCCCTTCGGCCGCTCGCCGGGCGCCGGGGCGGCCGCCTTGGCGAGCACCGCCGAGACTCCGAGGACCGTCCCCGCCCGGCCCGCCGAGGTGGTCTCGGTGAGGACGGTGCGCTCGCCGAGGAACGCCGACGACGCCCGGTCGAAGATCCACTGGGTCTGCTCGCCGTGGGAGGTACGGGCCACGGCGACGCCCTCGCGTCCGGCCGCGTCCTTCGCGGACGGCAGCACGGTCACCCCGGGGATCCGCGCCGCCGCCTCGTACAGCGCGGCGGTGACCTTCGGCGGAGCCCAGGTCTCGGCGAGCAGCGTCCCGATCGCGGTGAACGCCCGCTGATCGGCATCGCCCCCGCCCGCGCGCGTCTGGTCCTGGATCAGGCGCAGCAGGACTCCCGGATCCGTGGGGAGGGTCGCCACGTACGCGTGCGTCGGGTTGGTGACGGACGGTGGCGCCGCCTCCACGGTGGTCTTCCGCGGGGTGGCCCCTCGGTGGTCCACCTCGTACACGGGCATTTCGGCGCCGAGTTCCGTGTCGGGGGCACCGGGCTCGCGCAGCAGTCCCGGTCGGCTGCCGTCGACGGACAGCCACACCTCGCGCCGGTGCGCGGGCGGCAGCGTGGCGGCACCGCCGGCCGCGTCGCGCCCCGCGTGGGCGACGAGGCTCCTGACGTAGACGTACTCACCGGGCCGGACGGAGGGCGCGGGAGCGGCGGCCGCGGCGAGCGCGGCACCGGACAGGACCTTCACCGCCTCGGCCGAGGCGGCCGGTCCGGCGGAGATACGGCCCGGGGTCCCTGTGGTTCCGTCCTGGGGCGCGAGCACGACGACACCGGCGACGACCGCGCAGGCGGCCATCGGCGCGACGATCCAGCCGAGCCGGATCCCCTGGCGCGGCCGGACCGCGCGCACCGGGCGGGCGCTCGCGCCTTCCCCGGCGGCCAGGGCGGTCCGCAGGACGGCGTGCCTGAGGTGCTGGTTCCGCTCGGCGGTCAGCTCGGGCACCGGAGGCGGGGGCAGCAGCTCGGTGAGCTCGGCACACAGGAGCTCGTCCGCGTCGGCGTGCGGCGAGCGGGGGGTGAAGGCGTTCATGCCTGGTTCTCCGGGGTGGGTCGGGGCGCGAAGGCCGGGCGGACGGTCGAGCGGACGGAGAGGGCGCCGGGCACGGCGAGGGATTCGGGCACGGCGAGGGGTCCAGGTGCCGCTCCCGGCACGGAGGCAGGTCCGGCGTGGGGGAGTGCACCGTCGGAGGCGGGAGGCGAGCCCGCCGCCCCGCCCGCGTCGCCGCCACGGGCGGCCCGCCCGGTCGAACGGACCGGGGCAGCGGCGGACCGCTCCCGGCGCCGGGCCGAGCGCAGTTCGGCCTCGGCGAGCTTCCGGAGCCGTTCACGGGCCCGGGACAGCCGGGAGCGCACGGTGCCGACCGGGATGCCAAGGGCCTCCCCGGCGGCCGCGTAGTCCAGACCCGCCCACACCACGAGCGTGAACACCTCGCGCTCGCGCCGTTTGAGCTTGCCGAGCGCGGCGCGCGCGGCGCGGATCTGCTCGCCGTCGGTCATCCGGGCGAGTACGTCGTCGGCGAAGTCCGGCAGGACGCCGCGCTCGGGGATCCTGGCGAGCGCCGCGTCCCGCCGGCGCGCCTCGCGGGCCGCGCCGCGCATGATGTTGGTCGCGATGCCGAGCAGCCACGGCCGCAGGCTGCCGCCGTCGGCGTGCACCTTCCCGCGGCAGCGCCAGGCCTCCAGGAAGGCGGCGGACACGACGTCCTCCGCGGCCGCCCGGTCCCCGCACACCCGGTAGGCGTAGTGGTACAGCACGCGTGCGTGCTCGTCGTACGCCTCTCCGAGCGCCGTGGGGTCCCCGGCGCGGAAACGATCTCTCATAGGTGATTCCACATCTGGCACTGGGCGCTGGTTCGCCGGGGTTCCCGTGACCTGGACCACACGCCTCACCGGCCCCACCGACCTCCCGGCCGATGTGACCCAGGTCACGGGAACGCCTCTCCCGCTGCGAGCAGTGCTGGGCATGAACGATTCCTCGACACCCAGCCGTACGACGGACACCAACGCCGCAGCCGGCCCGACCGGCCCCCGCACCCCCGGCCGCCGCACCCTCCTGCGCTCCCTGGCCCTCACCGCGGTCATCGCGGGCACGACCCTCTCCGCCCTGCCCCCGACCGCCGTCGCGGCGTCCGGCACCCCCGAGACGTACACCCTGACGATCCGGCACCTCGACCGCGCGGGCGCCGCCACCGGCGGCTACAGCACCCACGTCACCGGCATCTCGGGCCCCGGCGCCCAGGAGGAGGCCGCTCCCTACGACGCGTCCGGCACGGTCACCGTCCGCCTGC
Source organism: Streptomyces nymphaeiformis (assembly GCF_014203895.1). GTDB lineage: Bacteria > Actinomycetota > Actinomycetes > Streptomycetales > Streptomycetaceae > Streptomyces > Streptomyces nymphaeiformis. Next base: position 479,256 of record NZ_JACHJY010000010.1, read on the forward strand.
CCAAGGGGCGCTACCTGCTCGACTCCACGCTGTACGGCCCCGATCCGGCCACCGGCACCGACTGGGTCGTCCAGCCCCGCCTGGACCTGAACGGCGACACGACCGTCACCGTCGACGCCCGGACGACCTCCCCGGTGGACGTCCGCCCGCCGGAGTCCGGCGCCCGCTACCTGAACAGCATCGGCTTCGTCGAGGTCACCCACGAGGGCACCACCCGCTCGGCGAACATCATGATGGGCCGCGAGGGCCTGCGCGTGGCCCACCTCGGCCCGGCCGCCGAATCGGGCTCGGTCAAGGAGTGGTTCGACACCTACTGGTCCGGGGCGCGCTCCGACTACGCGCTCGGCTACACCTTCACCTCCGACCGCGCCCTGACCGGCCTCGTCCGCCACCCGGCAGCCGACAAGCTGGCCACGGTCAAGATCCGGGGAGCGGCCGCCGAGGGCGCGACCGGCACCGGGTTCGTCTCCGTCCAGCCCAGCGCCGGCCCCACCGTCGGTCTCGCCCAGTCCCTCCAGCTCCCCGCCACCGCGACCGTGAAGGTCACCCCGGAGCGGGGCCGCTGGGACGTCACCTTCACGGGCCCGGCCGCGCCCGAGACCCCGCCCAACCGGTACGAGGCGAACGGAATCGCGGTCCACGCGGGCGCGACCGTCACGCAGACCTTCGACAACGCCGTCTTCGGGCCCGCCCTCGACACCACGCCCGGCGCCCGCCCGGCCGGCGTCCGCGACGGCAAGACGATCGCGCTCGACATCCCGCTGCTCGCCGACGGGGACGGCCACACCCCGAGCGCACCGCGCTTCCGCACCGCGACCACCACGCTCCACCGCGACGGCGTCCTGATCGGCACCCGTCAGGGCGAGCCCGGCCGCGCCGAGTTCACCACCACCCCCGGAAAGGCCTCGTACCGGCTGACCGCCTCGGCGACCCGGGGCGACGGCACGGCGTCGGCCGGAAGCGTCACCGCCTCCTGGACCTTCACCTCGGCCGCCACCACCGGCGCCACGGCCCTGCCGCTGAGCATCGTCCGCTTCGCCCCCGACCTCGCCCTCGACGGCACCGCCCCGGCCGGGACCCTGCTCCAGGTGCCGGTCACCGTCCAGGGCGCGGCCGCCGGGACCGGCGTCCGGTCCCTGACCGTGTCGATGTCCGCCGACGGCGGCACCACCTGGACGCGCGTCCCGGTCGTCGACGGCAAGGCGGGCCTCCGCACCCCCGGCCCCGGCAAGACCGTCTCGCTTCGTGCCGAACTGACCGACACCCAGGGCAACACCCTCACCCAGACCCAGCGGGGCGCCTTCCGCACCCGCTGACCCCACACCGACCGGACGCTCCGGGAAGGGCCTCGACCCTCCCCGGAACGTCCCCACGTCACGGGCGCGCCCCGGCCGCGGTCAACCGCCGTACGTCGCCTGGGCGTCCCCCAGGACCTCGGCGAAGTCCGCCGCAAGCCGCACCGCGTCCGCCGGCGCGAGCGTCGCCGTCGTGATCCGTACGGCCGGAGGGGCCGCGATCCGGAACCGCGCACCTGCGGCGACCCACCAGCCCTGCGTCCGCAGCCCGTTCACGACCGCCGACTCGTCCCGCACCGGCACCCACACGTTCAGGCCGCTCGACCCCATCGCCCGGATCCGGTACGCGCCGAGCGCGCCGATCAGCGCCGCGCGCCGCTCCGCGTAGGCCGCCTCGCCCGCGGCCACCAGGTCCCGCACGGCCGCGTCGGCGAGCAGACCCGCCACCGTCTCCTGCAGGACGTGACTGACCCAGCCCGAGGTCATCAGCATCCGCCCGTCGTGCCGCGCCAGCGTCACCGCGTCGCACGCGACCCCGGCCCAGCGCAGGTCGATGCCGAGGTGCTTGGACACGGTCCGCACCTGCGCCCACCGGTCGAGCCCGGCCGCCGCGAGGGTGTACGCCGCGGCCCCGCCGACCTCCGCGTTGTGATCGTCCTCGACGACGAGCACTTCGGGGAACTCCCGGAGCACCGCCACCAGTTCGTCCCTACGCGCGCGCGTGAAGAACGCCCCTGTCGGACACTGGCCCCGCGGACTGCACACCACCGCGCGCACCCCGCCCCGCAGTGCGGCCCGCAGCGCCTCCGGTACGAGCCCCTCGCCGTCCACCGTCACCGGCACCATCCGCAGACCCAACGCGGGCACCAGGTCGAGCAGATGGTGGAATCCCGGATCCTCCACCGCCACGGCGTCCCCGGGCCGCAGCTCCGTGGAAAGCAGCCGCGCGATGCAGTCGAGGGCGCCGTGCGCGAAGGTCACGTGCTCCGCCGGCACCCCGTCCCGCTCGAACCACGCCCGGGTCAGCGCCTCCAGGTGCGCGAGCCGCGGCGCGGCGCGATGGGATCCGTACACCGGGGCGACCGAGGCCGGGGGTCGCAGTACGGGATGAAAGGCCGGGTCCGGATGTCCGCCGGCCAGGTCCACCAGGCCGGCGGGCACGCGCGGCGGACGCCGGGAGGCCACCGACGGCACGTCCGCCACCACGGTCCCGCCCCGGCCCCGCGTGACGATCAGCCCCCGCTGCCGCAATTCCTTGTAAGCCGTGGCGACGGTCCCCGGACTCACCCCCAACTCGTCGGCGAGCCGCCGCACCGGCGGCAGGGCGTCGCCCGGGGCGAGCCCGCCCTCGGACACGCCCCGCTCCACGGACGCGGCAATCCCCTTGGCCGTCGCCCCTTCGATCGCATATTGTGCTGCCACGTAATCAATTATGTATCGATACAAAGAAGTTCGCAAGGGGGACCCATGAGCCGCAGCACCACACCACCCACCCGACAGCCCCTCAAGGACCGCATCCCCGGTGGCACCGACGGCCGCCGCATGCTCCTCGTCGGCTTCATCGACAAGTGCGGCACCGGACTCTGGTCCACGGCCATGGCCCTCTACTTCACCTACGTCACCGGACTCGGCCTCGGCCAGGTCGGCCTCCTCATCGCCCTCTCCGGCGCCGCGGGCATCGCCGGCGCCCCCCTCGGCGGCCGCCTCGCCGACCGCTTCCCCCTCGTCCGCGTCATCGTCTGCACCCAACTCCTGCGCGCCGCCGCCCTCCTCGCCCTCCTCACCACCGACAACTACCTGCTCCTCGTCCTCTTCTCCGCCGCCGGCGCCCTGCCCGACCGCGCCACCAACGTGCTCACCAAGCTCTACGCGGCCCGCGTCGCCGGCCCCGACCGCATCCGCTACCAGGCCATCAACCGCACCGCCGGCAACCTCGGCTGGACCCTCGGCGGCCTCGGCGCCGCCGCCGCACTCGCCATCGGCTCCACCACCGCCTTCCAGCTCCTGCTCATCGGCGACGCCCTGTCCTACCTCGTGATGGCCGCCCTCACCCTCCGCTGCGCCGAACCCCCCGCCCCCGCGACCTCACGCGTCGCCGCCGTCTCCACCGACCCGGCCCCCACCGCCAAGCCCTCCAACCCCTGGCGCGACCGCAGCTTCCTCGCGTTCACCACCGGCGACGCCGTCTTCTACCTCCACGACTCGATCATCCAGGTCGCCCTGCCGCTCTGGATCGTCCACGCCACCGAGGCCCCCGTCGGCCTCGCACCGCTCCTGATGGTGGTCAACAGCGCCCTCGTCGTGCTCTTCCAGGTCCCGCTCTCCCGCTTCGGGGCCACCACCGACGCCGCCCGCCGCCTGTTCCGCCCCCTGGCCGGCCTCTTCGCGGTCGCCACGCTCGCCCTCGCCGCCTCCGCCCTGGGCGGCCGCACCCTCGCGATCACCGCCATGATCACGGCAGCGGTCGCCCTCACCTTCGCCGAGATGATCCACACCATCGCCTCCTGGGAGCTCTCCATCGCCCTCGCCCCCGACGACGCCCAGGGCGCCTACCTCGGAGTCCACGGCCTCGCCCAGTCCACCCAGCGCTTCGCCGGCCCCCTCCTCATGACCGGCCTCATCTCCGCGGGCCCCCTCGCCTGGCCCCTGCTCGGCGCCGCCCTGGTCGCCACCACCGCCGCACAGAACCGCCTCGTCCGCCGACGCCTCACCGAGCCGTCACTGTCAGTGGCGAAGATTACGGTGAGTGAGCACTGATCGGAGCGTCACCAGGGGGAGACATGACCCGCACCGGCACCACCACCGCACACCTCCGCCGCGCCCTGCGCCGCGAAGTCCCCAGCACCGTCGGACTCCTCGCCGACGAGCAGGACTTCGCCGCCATGCGGCAGTACCGCACCTTCGTCTTCGACGACCACGCCACCTACCTGCGACAGATCGAGGCCCTCCTCAGGACCCTCGCGAACCAGGGCGGCCACACCACCGTCACCCTCTTCGACCCCGAGGAGTACGCGGCCTGGTGCGCCGAGACCGGCACCGACCCCGACCACCCCGCCAGCCGCAGCCGCTTCACCGCCCACCTGGCCATCACCGGCGCCCGCGTCACCTACACCGGGCAGCCCCTCACCACCCTCCTCCCCGAACTCGTCGACACCGCCGTCCGCCAGGCCACCTGGGAGTACGCCACCACCGTCCTCGCCACCGCCGGAGACTGCGCCCGCTGCGGCAAGGACATCGGCAAAGCCGCCTACGCGCGGGCGGGCCGCCTGCTCCTACGACTCCTCCAAGCCGCCGGACCGGGCACCCACCACCTCGTCTGCAGCGTCCAGGCCGCCGACGACCAACTCCTCGCCGTCCTCCACACTCACGGCACCACACCACCCATCGACGAAACCGCGGCACCGGAGTTCACCGCGGTACTCGCCACCGGCATCGCCCTCGCGGCACCCGGCGGAGTCGTCCTCCGCACCACCACCCCCGGCGCACCCGATCGGCTCCACGGCTGGCGCCTCACCGACGGCACCCTGACCCCCCTCACCGAGGCCGAGGTCTTCGCCGCCTACTGCACCGACGCCCGCACCGGCGAACCGCTCTCCCCGGAACCGGGCGTCGAGTACCGCGCCGGCCTCCCCCTCGCCCCCGACCCCGACGACGACTGGACCAGCCACCACTGACCCCGCACACGACGAAGGGGCTCCCCGTCACCACGTGACGGAAAGCCCCTTCGTCAAGCATCCCGGGAGGTCACTCCCCGGACAGCACCGCCTGCGCGGCCATCCGCGCGTCATGCGCCGTGTCCGCGGTACGCGCCGCGGCCGCGGCCCGCTCGCACTGCGCCAGCGTGTACTTGGCGAGCGTCGCCCGCACATACGGAATCGACGCCGCGCCCATGGAGAGAGAGGTGACGCCCAGACCGGTCAGCACACACGCGAGCAGCGGATCCGAAGCGGCCTCGCCACAGACACCGCAGCTCTTGCCCTCGGCCTTGGCCGCCTCGGCGGCCAGCGCCACCAGGTCGAGCAGCGCCGGCTGCCACGGGTCCTGGAGCCGGGACACCGCACCGACCTGGCGGTCGGCCGCGAACGTGTACTGCGCCAGGTCGTTGGTGCCCAGCGACAGGAACTCGACCTCCTGCAGGATCGAACGCGCCCGCAGCGCGGCCGAGGGAATCTCGACCATCGCACCGAACTTCGCCCGCAGCCCCGCCTCACGGCACGCGTCGGCGAACGCCTTCGCGTCCGTACGGTCGGCCACCATCGGAGCCATGACCTCGAGGTACACCGGCAGCCCCTCGGCCGCCTTCGCCAGCGCGGTCAGCTGCGTCCGCAGCACCTCCGGGTGGTCGAGCAGCGACCGCAGACCCCGCACACCGAGCGCCGGGTTCGGCTCGTCCACCGGCGTCAGGAAGTCCAGCGGCTTGTCGGCGCCCGCGTCGAGCACCCGCACGACCACACGGCCCTCGGGGAACGCCTCCAGCACCTTGCGGTACGCCTCGACCTGCTTCTCCTCGGACGGCGCCTTCTTGCTGTCGTCCAGGAAGAGGAACTCCGTACGGAACAGACCGACGCCCTCGGCACCGGCCTCCACCGCCGCGGGCACGTCCGCAGGACCGCCGACGTTCGCGAGCAGCGGCACCTTGTGCCCGTCGGAGGTCGCGCCGGGACCGCTGGACGTGGCCAGCGCGGCCTTGCGCTCCGCCGCGGCCTTCGTCAGCTCCGCCTTCTTCTCCTCGCTCGGGTCCACGAAGAGCTCGCCCGTGGAACCGTCGACCGCGATGAGCGTGCCCTCGGCCAGCTCACCCGCGCCCGGCAGCGCCACGATCGCCGGCACACCCAGCGCCCGCGCGAGGATCGCGCTGTGGCTGGTCGGCCCACCCTCCTCCGTCACGAACCCGAGCACGAGCGCCGGGTCGAGCAGCGCCGTGTCGGCGGGCGCCAGGTCCCGCGCGATCAGCACGTACGGCTCGTCACTGTCCGGCACGCCCGGCATCGGCACGCCGAGCAGCCGCGCGACGATCCGGTTCCGCACGTCGTCCAGGTCCGCGACCCGGCCCGCCATGTACTCGCCGGCACCCGCCAGCAGCTCGCGGTAGTGCGAGAAGGCGTCGTAGATACCGCGCTCGGCCGTGCTGCCGACCGCGATCCGGCGGTCGACGTCGGCGATGAGCTCCGGGTCCTGGGCGATCATCGCCTGGGCCTCCAGCACCGCCTGGGCCTCACCGCCGGCCAGATTGCCCCGGGCAATCAGGTCCGCGGCCACAGCCTCCACGGCCTGACGGGCGCGCCCCTGTTCGCGCTCCGCCTCGTCCGCGGGGATCTGCTTGGCCGGCGGCTCCAGAACCGCCGTGCCCATGTGCCGGACCTCGCCGATCGCCACTCCGTGGCTGACGCCGACGCCTCGCAGCGTTGTCTCCATCTCACCCGTCTCCGATTGAGCGGCGGCCCCGGCCGCCGCGTTGAATGTCGAACTCGCGGTCGTCACGACGACGGACCGGCTCAGCTCCAGCCGAAGAGCTGGTCGCCGGCCTTCACGTCGCCGTCCTCGACGACTCCGGAGAGCGAGTCCGCGGTGGCCTCGAGGGCCACGATGGGACAGATGGGGGACTTGCCGGCCTCCTCGACCGAGGCGGGGTTCCACCGGACGACGGCCTGTCCGCGCGTCACCCGGTCACCCTTGCTGACGAGCAGCTCGAAGCCTTCGCCGTTGAGCTGGACGGTGTCGATACCGAGGTGGGTCAGCACACCGTGTCCCTCGTCGTCGACGACGACGAACGCGTGCGGGTGCATGGAGACGATGACCCCGTCGAGCGGGGAGACGGCCTCCGAAGGCTCACGTACGGGATCGATGGCGGTACCGGGACCGACCATCGCACCGGAGAAGACCGGGTCGGGAACTGCGGCGAGACCGATGGCGCGTCCAGCAAGCGGCGACGTCACGGTTGTCATGGGAAGCCTCCCAGGGGCGGAGATCGTGTTACGCCGTCACTACCTGTCCTGGACGGCGTACTGTTCTGAAGCGTATGTCATAGGAAGTCCCGGTTCCGCACGAGACGTACCCATTCTGCGGAGCTAGGGACTACCTGAACGATTTGCCTCTACTGACGGTGGGATGTACTGTCGTACTCCTGCCTGACCCCAACGCGGCCTTGAGTCGCGGGTCGGCAGCACCTATCAAGCCAGATCCTAACCCCAGTGGTCTACACCTCTGCGTGCTCGCAGGGGATGTGGTCAGGGGGACCGAGAAAGCCTGGTAATGTTCAACCCCGCCGGGAACGGAAAGCGCGAATAGCGAATTCCTGCCCCAGCAACCCGCTCCAGCGGGTGGCAGAAACGGAAATCGGATCTGCTAAGCTGGAAAACGAAGGAAGCGCCCGGAGGGCCCGGAAACGGGAACGAAGGAAGCGTCCGCACCTTGAGAACTCAACAGCGTGCCAAAAATCAACGCCAGATT
>NZ_JACHJY010000011.1 GCF_014203895.1 Streptomyces nymphaeiformis
AGCGTTAGGGAAACGCCCGGTTACATTCCGAACCCGGAAGCTAAGCCTTTCAGCGCCGATGGTACTGCAGGGGGGACCCTGTGGGAGAGTAGGACGCCGCCGAACAATTTTTAGCCTCAACCCCTGGACTCTGTCCGGGGGTTGAGGCATTTTTGCGTTCTGGAGTTCTAGGGTGTGGTCATGCGATATGACTTGGTCATCTTCGACAATGACGGTGTGCTCGTGGACAGCGAGCCGATCTCCAACAAGCTGCTGGCCGGCTATCTGAGCGAGCTGGGGCATCCCACCACGTACGAGGAATCGGTACGGGATTACATGGGCTCCGCCATGCACCGCATCCACGAGCTGGTCGAGGAGCGGAGTGGGCGGAAGCTGCCCGCCGACTTCGACGACACGTTCCATTCCCGCGTCTTCGCTGCCTTCCAGGCCGAGTTGGAGGCCGTCGACGGGGCCGCCGACGTGCTCAAGGGGCTTGTCGCCGCCGGCGTTCCGTACTGTGTGGCCTCCTCCGGGAGCCATGAGCGGATCCGGGTCGGGCATCGGAAGACCGGGCTCGACGTCTGGTTCCGGGACGAGATCGTCTTCAGTGCCGACGACGTGGGTCGGGGGAAGCCGTGGCCCGATCTGTTCCTGCACGCCGCCGCGAGGATGGGGGTCGCCCCCGAGCGGTGTGTGGTGGTGGAGGACAGCGGGCCCGGGGTCCAGGCGGCCCTCGCGGCCGGGATGGACGCGTACGGGTTCACCGCGATGACGGCCGAGGAGAAGCTCGACGGGGCCAAGGGCTTCTTCCGGAGGATGGACGAGCTCCCCGCCATTTTGGGGATGTGATCCATCTACCCAGCGGTAGGTTCCGGCCGTACGCTGTGCGGCCATGACAGATGCGCGGTTGCGGCGTGGGCGGGGAGCCCTGGCGGTCAGTTTCTTCGTGCAGGGCGTCACCTTCGCCCTGCTCGTGACGCGAATACCGGCCATCCAGGACCAGTACGGGATCTCGGACGGCCTGCTGCCGGCCTTCCTCGCCGCGGTGCCGATCCTGGCCGGGGTGGCGAGCGTGGCGACCGAGAAGGTCGTCGCCCGGGTGGGGCCCGCGGTCGTGCTGCGGTGGGTGCAGCCCTTCGTTCTCCTGGCGCTCCTTGCCGTCGGCCTCGGGTCCCAGCTCTGGCACGCGGCGGTCGCCCTCGGGCTCTTCGGGCTCGCGGTCGGCGCGCTCGACGCCTCCATGAACATGCTGGGGGTCAGCCTCCAGCGGGCGTACGGCCGGAGCATCATGCTCGGCTTCCACGCCGCGTACAGCCTCGGTGGGATCGCGGGGGCCTCGCTGGCCTGGGTGGGGGCGCACTGGCACCTGTCGCTGTTCGTGTCCTACCTGCCGGTGGTGGCCGTGCTGCTGCCCGTCGCGTTCGTCGGCAGCCGGTGGTACGTGGCCGGTTCCGCGGAGGCCGGCGCGGTCGAGGCGGGGGAGGGCAAGGGGAGCGGTGTCGTCTTCAAGGTGCTGCTGCCGCTCTGCCTCGTGATGACCTTCGCGTACATCGGGGACTCGACGGTCTCCAACTGGAGCGCCAAGTACCTCCAGGACGTGCTCGGCAGTTCGGAGGAGCTGGCGACCGTCCCGTACAACGCGTACATGGTGACGACGCTGCTCGGGCGGGCCGTCGGGGACTTCGGGGTGCGGCGCTTCGGGGCCGTCGTGGTCGTCCGGGCCGGCGCGGTGCTCGCGGCGCTCGGGTTCGCGGCGGTCGCGGCGGCTCAGGGCGCCTGGGCGGGGATCGCCGGGTTCACGGTGCTCGGGCTCGGGCTGAGCGTGATCGTGCCGCAGACCTTCGCCGCGGCGGGGCGGTTGTTCCCGGGGGCCAGCGACGCGGCGGTCGCCCGGCTCAACGTCTTCAACTACGTGGGCTTTCTCGTCGGGTCTCCCCTGGTGGGGGCGCTCGGGGACGCGTGGAGCTATCGGGGGGCCATGCTGGTGCCGATGGTGCTGGTCCTGGTGACGGTGGTGTACGCCACGTCGTTCGGTTCGCGCGAGGCCCGATACCGTGGCGGGCATGAGCGGCCGCGCACTGTTGATGTGGGATGAAGCTGTCACGCAGTACGACTTCGGGTCCGAGCATCCGATGGATCCGGTACGGCTCGCGCTGACGATGTCGCTGGTGCGGGCCTACGGGCTCGACCGGGCGGTGGACGTGGTCGCGGCGAAGCCGGCGGGGGACTCGACGCTGCGGCTCGTGCACCGCGAGGACTACGTGGCGGCGGTGCGGGCGGCCTCGGCGGACCCGCGCCACGCCGACCAGGCGTACGGGCTCGGCACGGTCGACGATCCGGCGTTCGCCGGGATGCACGAGGTGTCCGCGCTGATCGCCGGGCAGTCGGTGGGCGCCGCGGAGGCCGTGTGGCGCGGGGAGGCCCGGCACGCGGTGAACTTCGCGGGCGGGCTGCACCACGCGATGCCGGGCTCGGCCTCCGGGTTCTGCATCTACAACGACGCCTCGCTCGCCATCGCCCGGCTGCTCGAGCTCGGTGCCGAGCGGGTCGCGTACGTGGACGTGGACGTGCACCACGGGGACGGGGTGCAGGCGGCGTTCTGGGAGGACCCGCGGGTGCTGACGGTGTCGCTGCACGAGCATCCGCGGACGCTGTTCCCGCAGACGGGCTGGCCCGAGGAGACGGGCGCTGCGGGGGCCGGTGAGGGCGGGGCCGTGAACGTGGCGCTGCCGGCCGGGACGGGCGACGCGGGATGGCTGCGGGCCTTCCACGCGGTCGTACCGGAGCTGCTCGCGGACTTCCGGCCGCAGGTGCTCGTGACGCAGCACGGCGCGGACACGCACTTCGAGGATCCGCTGGCGCACCTGGCGGTGTCGCTGGACGCGCAGCGGGCGGTGCAGGAGGCCTGTCACGAGCTGGCGCACGCGCACGCGGAGGGGCGCTGGCTGGCCCTGGGCGGTGGCGGGTACGCGGTGGTGGACGTCGTACCGCGGTCGTGGACGCATCTGGTGGGGATCGCGGCGCACGCCCCGGTGGATCCGGAGTCGGTGATCCCGGCGTCCTGGCGGGACGAGGTGTACGCGCGGACCCGGCAGCTCGGGCCGGCGCGGATGACGGACGGGCGGTGGCCGGTGGGCTTCCGGGACTGGGCCGAGGGGTACGACCCGGCGGACCGGCTCGACCAGGCGGTGCTCGCGACGCGGAGGGCGGCGTTCCCGCTGCGGGGGCTGCTCGCCTAGCGATCTGAGGCGTTCTTCCCGGGGCATCTAGAACGTTCTCCTGGGGGTTACGCCGACTGTGGGGTGTCCGGGAGGTTTGGACGTCCGGGCGGCGGTGTTCCGGCAGCATCGGACGGGTGTGGAGTACCGGGGCGCTGCGGGCGCATCTGTTGGCGTCGGGGTTGGCCGGGACGGTGGCGACTTCGCGGGAGGAGAACCTGCGGAGCTATCGGCTCTTCGCCGCGCGTGATCCGCGGGTGCTGCTCGGGCTCGACCCTGCGTGGGGGTGGGACGAGGCCGGGCTGCTGAGGCTGATGGCCGACAAGTGCGGGGTGTCGGGTGATCCGGCGCACCGGTCGGGGCCGGACGTGATCGATCCGGAGCGTACGGTGCGGGGGCTCGACGCCTTCGCGGCGCGCCTGGGCGCGGCGGCGGCGCGGCGGGTGCCGGTGCTGCTCGGGACGGGGCATCCGCACCGTCTGCTCGGTTTCTACGCCGCTCTCGCAGACGCCTTGTCGGCGGCGGGATGTCTTGTCCTCACACCGGCGCAGGGGAGATGTGTCGACATAACGACCCGGTTCGGCGTACGTACGTACCTCCTCGACTACGTACGCGGGGTCGCGTTGGTACGGGAACCGGGGCCGTCCGCCGGCGGGCGCGTGCCAGGGGCGCACTCCCACTCGCCGCTGCCGGTTAGGGCCGCTCTGGAGAGTGCGGCCGACGGTGGCGGGCCGCTGCCGGAGCTGGTGGTGGGGGACCACGGATGGGTCTGCGGGGCAGGTCAGCTGGGTATCGAGGCCATCGGTCTTGCCGATACGGATGATCCGGCGCTGTTCGTCGGGGAGGCGGAGGGGCAGGTGTCGGTGGCCGTTCCGCTTGATGACGGGGTGTGCTCCGCCTCGTACCTCCCGCTCACGCGCTATGTACTCAATCGAGCGTGTCTGTCACGGTAAACGGCCGATGGCAGCTCCTCTTCCCCACTCGTACCACCCGCCCCTAGTCTGGAGAGTGAGCGCTCGGCGACGAAGAGTCACCGGAGGGGAAGCCGGTGGGCGTCGCGGCGGAAGGTACAGGTGGGTCATGGCTGCTGGCGATCGACCTCTCAACGAGGTCAAGTTTCTGACCGTGGCGGAAGTCGCCTCGGTGATGCGCGTGTCGAAGATGACCGTGTACCGCTTGGTGCACAGCGGTCATCTGCCGGCGATCCGGGTGGGGAGGTCCTTCCGGGTGCCGGAACAGGCCGTTCACGAGTACCTGAGGGAGTCCTTCGTGGGGGTGGGGACCGCGTAGCGGGCGCGCTGCCGAACAGTCGGTGAGCGGAGTCCGGCCCTCGGATTACTTGCGCGGTGCTCGGGGCGGTAGGCTAGGCCGACGTAGGTCGTGTGGGCCCAGACGCCCCGCACCGATCCCCGCCGGGAGGCGGGGATGTTCCGAGAAGTGAGCGAGGGTAGTCGTGGGCTCTGTTATCAAGAAGCGGCGCAAGCGGATGGCGAAGAAGAAGCACCGCAAGCTGCTCAAGCGCACGCGCGTTCAGCGTCGCAACAAGAAGTAAGGCGACAGCTGCTTCGCAGCGTTTTGCGTCAGGCGTGGCCCTTCACCGTTCTTCGGTGGAGGGCCACGCTTTTATCCCCCGGAAATCTCCAGACGCTACGGTGGCGTCCAACGGAAGACGGACGGAAGGCGCTGATCTTGGGCAAGGTCGTGCTCGTCACCGGTGCCGCGCGGCATCTGGGCGGCCGCTTCGTGCGGCGGATCCAGCGGGACCCGGAAGTGGAGCGGGTGATCGCCGTGGACGCGGTGGACCCCGCGCACCAGCTCGGCGCCGCCGAGTTCGTACGGGCGGACATCCGCCGGCCCGAGATCGCCAAGGTGCTCGCGGAGCACGACGTCGACACGGTGGTCCATCTGGACGTCACCGGTACGGCGCTGGGCGGCGGCGGCCGGACGTCGGTCAAGGAGACCAACGTCATCGGCACGATGCAGCTCCTCGGCGCCTGCCAGAAGTCGCCGCGGATCGGGCGCCTGGTCATCAAGTCCAGTACGAGCGTCTACGGCTCCGCGCCCCGGGACCCGGCCGTCTTCACCGAGACGACGCCCGCGAAGTCCCTGCCGAGCGGCGGCTTCGCGAAGGACGCCGTCGAGGTCGAGGGGTACGTCCGGGGCTTCGCCCGGCGCAGGCCGGACGTGGCCGTGTGCGTGCTGCGGTTCGCGAACATCCTCGGGCCCCGGGTCGACTCCCCGCTCGCCGAGTACCTCGCGCTGCCGGTGCTGCCGACCGTCCTCGGCTACGACCCGCGGCTGCAGTTCGTCCACGAGGACGACGTCGTCGACGTCCTGCGCCTGGCGGCGCACGAGCCCCGCAGGGCGACCCAGAACAGCGGCACGTTCAACGTGGCCGGGGACGGGGTGCTGCTCCTGTCCCAGTGCGCGCGGCGGCTCGGGCGGCCTACGGTGCCGGTGCTGCTGCCCGCGGTCACCTGGGTGGGCACCGCGCTGCGCACGGTCGGGATCACCGACTTCGCGCCCGAGCAGATCCGGCTGCTCACCCACGGCCGGGTCGTCTCGACGGTCCACACGCGCGAGGTCCTCGGCTTCTCGCCGCGCTACTCGACGGCGGAGGCGCTCGCCGACTTCGCGCGCGGCCGGGGGCCGGGGCTGCTGCCGCCCGAGCTGCTCGCCGGGGCGGTGGACCGGCTCGCCGGGCGCCTCGCCACCCCTGACGCTTCCACCCTTCACCACGGCGCCTGAGGAGACCCGACTGCGATGGCGGACGCCAAGGTCATTCCGTTCGACGACGACCGCTCACGGGCCCGTCGGCGGCCCGCCAGGGCCGAGGGCGAGGCGGCGGCCGTGCGGGCCCTGCCGGGGCCTCAGCAGGCCCCCGGGGAGCCCGCTCCGGCTGCGGAGCCCGAGCCGGCGCCGGAGCCCGTCGCGGGTGGGGGGAGCGGCTGGGAGCGGCGGCTCGCGGGCGGGCTGGCGTTCCTGCGGCGGCGCGTCACCGGCGAGTACGAGGTCGACGAGTTCGGCTACGACGAGGAGCTCACCGACCAGGTCCTGATGTCGCTGCTCCGCCCGCTGTACGAGAAGTACTTCCGGGTGGAGGTGAAGGGCGTCGAGAACATCCCGGCCGAGGGCGGGGCGCTGATCGTCGCCAACCACTCCGGGACGCTGCCGCTGGACGGGCTGATGATGCAGGTCGCCGTCCACGACCACCATCCGGCCGGGCGGCACCTGCGGCTGCTCGCGGCGGACCTGGTCTTCGTCCTGCCCGTCGTCAACGAGCTGGCCCGCAAGGCGGGGCACACGCTGGCCTGTGCGGAGGACGCGGAGCGGCTGCTGCGGGCCGGCGAGATCGTCGGCGTCATGCCGGAGGGCTTCAAGGGGATCGGGAAGCCGTTCGGGGAGCGGTACAAGCTCCAGCGGTTCGGGCGGGGCGGCTTCGTGTCGACGGCGCTGCGGGCCGGGGTGCCGATCGTGCCCTGCTCGATCGTGGGCGCGGAGGAGATATACCCGATGCTCGGGAACGCCAAGACGCTGGCGCGGGTCCTCGGTTTCCCGTACTTCCCGCTCACCCCGACCTTCCCCTGGCTGGGGCCGCTCGGGGCGCTGCCGCTGCCGACGAAGTGGACGATCCAGTTCGGCGAGCCGATCCCGACGGACTCGTACGCGCCGGAGGCGGCGGAGGATCCGATGCTGATGTTCAACCTGACGGATCAGGTGCGGGAACAGATCCAGCACACGCTGTACAAGTTGTTGGTGCAGCGGCGGTCGGTGTTCTTCTGAGCCGTGGGGCCTGGTGGCATGAAGAAGGGGCGCCCCCCGTCCGTGGGGGCGCCCCTTCTCCTTGTCAGCGAGCGTCCTCGCTGTCGATGCCGAGGCCCGGAAGGAGGCCCGGCAGGAGTGGCGGCAGGGTCACGTCCGGCACGTCCGGGGTCGGCTGGCCCTGGGCGGGTGTCGTCGGTGTGCCCGTCGGGGACGGGTTGAGCAGTCCGCCGGTGTTGCCGCCGAGGAGGCCGTCGTCCTCGTGCGAGCCGGTGCTGCTGCCCGCGCTCGGGGTGGTTCCGGTGCTGGACCCGGACGGGCGGGGCGCGGCGGAGTGGCTGCCCGAGGGGGACGTCTCCTGGCCGGCCGGCGGACGCTGGGTGTCCGCGCCGGGGGTGTCCTTCGGGGTGCCGGGCCTGCTGCGCGGTCCCTCGGAGTCGATGGCGCCCTTGCCGGGGGTGCGGGGGAGCACCGACTGGAGCGGCTCGACGTCTTCGTCTATGGCGTCGAAGACGTCCGTCACCTCGCTGCCGACGTCCGCCAACTGGACGGGGAGCCGGTCGCGGAGGCCGTTCCAGGTGTTCCGGTGGGCCTGCGCGAAGGAGTTGAGCCGGGCCATCGGGCCGATCTCGCCGTCCCGCTCGTACGCCTCGCGGAGCAGCCTGTGGCCCTCGGAGGCGTCGTGCTTCATTCCGCCCAGGACCCGTCGGATCTCGGCGAGGGACTCGTGGTCGAGCTCCCCGGCGCGGCCGCGCTCCATGAGGCGGCGGGCCTCGCTGAGGCGGGTGGAGGCCTGGTCGAGGTAGATGCCGCCGCGGTCCGCGTCGTCGTCCGCCATGCCCAGCTTGATGTCCTCCATGCCCCGCTTGAGCCCGTAGAGCGAGTCACCGGGGAGGGCGTCGGAACTGGCAGCGGCCACTCCGCCGAAGGCGCCCGCCGCCACACCGACCGTGAGGCCGCCGGCGGCGAGGCCCTTGGTCCAGCGGGACCGGGGGCGCAGCTTCCGGAGCGGGGACGCCCGGTGGGTCCCCTTGCCGGTGGATGTCCGCTGCTCCGGCACCGTAGGGCCCCCGGCCGCGCTGCCCTCCATGAGCATCGCTTCCATGGCGGCGACGAGCTGGGCTCGCTGCACCACCTTGACCTCGGGGTCGAGCTGTGGCTTCGGCAGCTCGCCGAGGCCGTTCGCCAAGGCCAACAGCCGCCCCTGTTCGGCGGGTTCGGCCGGCTCCGCCGGGGCCTCGGGCTGTTCGGCCGCCGCGTCCTCGGACGCCCGGTCCTCCAGGGCCTGGGCGAAGGCGTTCGCCCGCCGGTGCGCCGATACGTTCGCGATCACTGGCGGCACCTCCTCTCGTCATGACGGTCGACTCCCCGGGGTGTCCGGAAGGTTGCACACCTTGAGCACATCCACACGAAAGAGTGAGTGGCTGCGGACATGGCGTGACCACAGGGAGCCTGCATCCCGCACAACGAGCGGCGCGGCACTTGGGTTACGCGCGAAAGATGATCGGACCAGTGCGTCATCGGGGCGTCACCGACTGTGAGTTGGACGGGGGTCGTGGGGATGTGGGGGGAAGGGTGGGCATGGGAGCGCGGGCCGGGGCAGGGGGGTGCGTGTGGGGGGCGCGGAGCGGTCAGCGGGCGTCGTCCGGGAGGAGGCGGGCCAGGGTGCGGACGGCCCGGTACTGGAGGGTCTTGATCGCGCCCTCGTTCTTGCCCATGACCCGGGCGGTCTCGGCGACGGAGAGGCCCTGGAGGAAGCGCAGGGTCACGCACTCCTGCTGCTGGGGGTTGAGGCGGCGGACCGCGTCGAGCAGGGCGGCGTTCGACAGGGACTCCAGGACGGAGTCCTCCGGGCTGCGCTCGACCTCGTTGGCGTCGAGCATCTCGCCGGTGGTGACTTCCAGGCGGAAGCGGCTGGACTTGAAGTGGTCGGCGACCAGGTTCCGGGCGATGGTGACGAGCCAGGCGCCGAAGTCGCGGCCCTGCCAGGTGAAGGTGGAGATCCGGCGCAGGGCGCGCAGGAAGGTCTCGCTGGTGAGGTCCTCCGCCGTCGCCTTGCCGCCGACGCGGTAGTAGATGTAGCGGTAGACCGTGTCGCTGTACTGGTCGTACAGGCGGCCGAAGGCCTCGGCCTCGCCGGCCTGGGCGCGCTCGACCAGGTCCATCATGCGGGCGCTGTCGCTGTCCGCGGTGGGGCGGCGGGCGGTGGTCGAGGCTCCTGAGCGGGCGCCGCGTCTGCTCACGGCGGCGCCGCCGTCGGCCAGGGCGTAGCAAGGGCCGACGGGTGCCGGTGCGGCGAAGGCGAAGGCGGGGACAGGGCCGGCGTACGCGGTGGGGACGAAGCCGCGCAAGTGGTCGAGGACCGTTGCGCGCAGCGTAGCCAGGCCCGAGGTGTCAACCCCGACGTGTGGGTACACGGGACTCCCAGAGGCAGAGCTTCCATCACGTGCAGTGCGGGACCGTTCACCCGTCGTGGCGACGTGAGGGGTCCTTTGTGCGTCTGAGGAGAATAACGCTTCGTACAGGCAGCGCTACACCGAGTTGCCTAAATCACCGGTTACGTCGTATCTGTTACTGCTTGTAGTCGCATCAAGGTGCGGTTCGTGACCGGTTGTTGATCGCTTTGCTTCCGACTGTGACTACGCGGGCGATGCGTTGTGCTCAAGTGCGGGGCGCGTGAGTGAACGGGGCCGCTGCGGGGTAAGGGGGCGGGAATGCCCGGGAGTCGACCTGTGCGGTGCTGTTCGACCACGGACGGGTGAGCGGGGCTGGTCCGGTGTTGTCGCAGATGATCGCAGCCGAAACGTATCGGCAGGACCCTCCCGTGAACCGGTGCCGGACCCGCGTCAGTGGCGGCGGCGGTGCAGGGCGACCGCGGCGGCCGTGCCGCCCGCCAGCGCGCCCAGGCCCGCGGCGGCGGGGATGCCGACCTTCGCGGCCTTCCGGCCGGTCCGGTAGTCGCGCAGCCGCCAGTCCCGGTCCTTCGCGTGCTTGCGCAGCTTGGTGTCCGGGTTGATCGCGTACGGATGCCCCACCAGCGACAGCATCGGGATGTCGTTGTGCGAGTCGCTGTACGCGGCGCAGCGGTTCAGATCGAGGCCCTCGGCGGCGGCCAGCGCCCGTACCGCCTCGGCCTTGGCCGGGCCGTGCAGCAGCTCGCCGACCAGCCGGCCCGTGTAGACCCCGTCCACCGACTCCGCGACCGTGCCGAGCGCGCCGGTGAGGCCGAGGCGGCGGGCGATGATCGTGGCCGTCTCGACCGGGGCGGCCGTGACCAGCCAGACCTTCTGGCCCGCGTCCAGGTGCGCCTGGGCGAGGCCGCGGGTCCCGGGCCAGATGCGGTCGGCCATGTACTCGTCGTAGATCTCCTCGCCGATCGACATCAGTTCGGAGACGCGGTGGCCCTTGACGATGGAGAGCGCGCTGTCGCGGGCCTCCTGCATGTGCGCCGGGTCCTCGACGCCGGCCAGCCGGAACCAGACCTGCGCCCAGGCGAAGCGCGCGAGTTCACGGCGCTGGAAGAACTTCCGCTTGTACAGGCCGCGGCCGAAGTGGAAGATCGCGGCGCCCTGCATCACGGTGTTGTCGAGGTCGAAGAAGGCGGCTGCGCGCACGTCGCCGACGACCGGGAACTCGGGCTCCGCGGCCTCGGGTTCGGCGGTGGTGGACTCCTCGCGCTCCTGTTCCAGCTGGAGCGAGGACTTGCGCGCCGCCTCGGCGGCGGCCTCGCCTGCCAGGACGCTGCGCGCGGTGGCGGAGCGCCTACGGGGGGTGAGCCATCCCAGTGCGGCCATGTCGTTGAGCATAGCCAGTCTGTTCGGTACTTCCCGACTTGTGAGGATGCCGTCGTGTGAACAGTGGGGACTCCACTGTTACCCGGCGCCAGAATGGACGCCATGTTCGGACGTACGAAGAAGAAGGCCGCCGCCTCGCGGACCGTCACGCTGATCGGCAAGCCGGGGTGCCATCTCTGCGACGACGCCCGCGCGGTGATCGAGGCCGTGTGCGCGGAGACCGGAGCATCCTGGGAGGAGAAGGACATCACCCGGGACGAGGAGCTCCACCGGGCGTACTGGGAGCAGATTCCCGTCGTCCTGATCGACGGTGAACAGCACACCTTCTGGCGCGTGGACGCCGGCCGGCTCCGGCGCGAACTGGGTGCCTGACCGAAAGACGGTTACCATCATGGACGTTTTGTTGGGTTTCGGGGGCGGCATCGTGAGGAGAGTGTGCGGCTTTGCCTCCTTCGGGATCTCAACGCGCTGACGCACTCCGCGGTTCCGCGACGATAGGAACCGGCCGCGTGACCCCGGTCACTTTGGGCGGACAAAACGGACACCATCTTTGTGCACGCGTTCACAAAGACATAGCCTGCATTCGACGGGGCGGTCTTGTGACGTACGGCCGCCTGCAGCCCCGCTCATCCCGCAGGAGCACCGTGGCAACTGGCCGAACTCACCGACCGGCGACCCGTAGCCGAGGAATTCCCGAGGCCACCGTCGCCCGGCTTCCGCTCTATCTCCGCGCACTCACCGCGCTCTCGGAGCGCTCCGTACCCACGGTCTCCTCCGAGGAGCTCGCGGCCGCGGCGGGGGTCAACTCCGCGAAGCTGCGCAAGGACTTCAGCTACCTCGGCTCGTACGGCACCCGCGGTGTCGGCTACGACGTCGAGTACCTCGTCTACCAGATCTCCCGTGAGCTGGGGCTCACCCAGGACTGGCCCGTCGTCATCGTCGGCATCGGCAACCTCGGTGCCGCCCTCGCCGGCTACGGAGGCTTCGCCTCCCGCGGCTTCCGCGTCGCCGCGCTCATCGACGCCGACCCCGCCATGACCGGCAAGCCGGTCGCCGGGATCCCCGTCCAGCACAGCGACGACCTCGAGAAGATCATCAGCGAGGACGGCGTCTCCATCGGCGTCATCGCGACCCCGGCCGGCGTCGCCCAGCAGGTCTGCGACCGGCTCGTGGCCGCCGGAGTCACCTCCATCCTGAACTTCGCCCCGACCGTGCTCTCCGTGCCCGACGGCGTCGACGTGCGCAAGGTCGACCTCTCCATCGAGCTGCAGATCCTCGCCTTCCACGAGCAGCGCAAGGCCGGCGAGGAGAGCAGCGCCGAGGAGGGCCCCGAGGCGCTCGCCGAGCCGGAGCCTGCCGCCGCCGTCGTGGCGCCGGCCCCCCGTGGCACCACGGGCACCACCGGTCGCAAGGGACCCGACGGGGACGTCCCCGCGGTGATGCCGGCATGAGCCTCCTCGTCGTCGGACTGAGCCACCGCAGCGCCCCCGTCTCCATCCTGGAGCGGGCCTCGCTGTCGGCGGACACCCAGGCCAAGCTGCTCCAGGACACCCTCGCCGCCGAACCGGCCGCCGAAGCCACCGTCCTGGCCACCTGCAACCGCATCGAGCTCTACGCCGACGTGGACAAGTTCCACGCCGGTGTCGCCGAGCTGTCCACGCTGCTCGCGCAGCACAGCGGCGTCGGCCTGGACGAGCTCACTCCTTATCTCTACGTGCACTACGAGGACCGGGCCGTCCACCACCTCTTCTCGGTGGCCTGCGGGCTCGACTCCATGGTCGTCGGCGAGGGCCAGATCCTCGGCCAGATCAAGGACACCCTCGCCCTCGGCCAGGACCTCCACACCGCGGGACGGCTCCTCAACGACCTGTTCCAGCAGGCCCTGAGGGTCGGCAAGCGCGCCCACAGCGAGACCGGGATCGACCGGGCCGGGCAGTCGCTCGTCACCTTCGGCCTGGAGCAGCTCGCGCAGGACGCCGACGTCGAGACCTGGGCCAAGGGCAAGAAGGCCCTCGTCATCGGCGCCGGCTCGATGTCCTCGCTCGCCGCCGCCACCCTGGCGCGCTCCGGCGTCTCCGAGATCGTCATCGCCAACCGCACCCTGGCCCGCGCCGAGCGGCTCGCGCAGATCCTGAACGAGCCCGGGGGAACGGGCGTGGCCGCACGCGCGGTCGAGATGGTTGCCGTCGGCGACGAACTGACACGTGCCGACGTCGTCGTCTCCTGCACCGGCGCCACCGGACTCGTCCTCACCGGCGAGGCCGTCGAGGACGCCGCGCGCGGACGCCGCGACCCGCTCTTCCTCCTTGACCTCGCCATGCCCCGCGACATCGACGCCGCCGCCCACCGCATCCCCGGTGCCCGGCTCGTCGACATCGAGTCGCTCGCCGAGGCCTCCGCCGACGCCCCCATGGCCTCCGACGTCGACCAGGTCCGCGGCATCGTCTCCGACGAGGTCGCCGCCTTCGGCGCGGCCCAGCGCGCCGCCCACATCACCCCGACCGTGGTCGCCCTGCGCACCATGGCCGCCGAAGTGGTCGCCGGCGAGGTCGCCCGCCTCGAAGGCCGCCTCCCCGGCCTCGACGACAAGCAGCGCGCCGAGATCACGCAGACCGTGCGCCGCGTCGTCGACAAGCTCCTGCACGCGCCGACCGTGCGGGTCAAGCAGCTGGCCAGCGAGCCCGGCGGCGCCGGGTACGCGGACGCGCTGCGGACACTCTTCGACCTCGACCCGGAGACGGTGGCTTCTGTCAGCCGGGCCGACCTGAATGACGCCGACGTCAAGAACCGAGGGCGAGTATGACCGAGAGGGCACTGAGGCTCGGGACCAGGCGCAGCAAGCTCGCCATGGCCCAGTCCGGGCACGTGGCCGACGCCGTCCGGCAGCTGACCGGCCGGCCCGTCGAGCTCGTGGAGATCACGACGTACGGGGACACCTCCCGGGAGCACCTGGCGCAGATCGGCGGCACCGGCGTCTTCGTCGCCGCGCTGCGCGACGCGCTGCTCGCCGGCGAGGTGGACTTCGCCGTGCACTCCCTGAAGGACCTGCCGACCGCCCAGCACCCCGACCTGGTGCTGGCCGCGATCCCGCTGCGCGAGGACCCGCGCGACGTACTGATCGCGGGCGAGGGCGTCACGCTGGACACGCTGCCCAAGGGCGCGCGCGTCGGCACCGGCTCCCCGCGGCGCATGGCGCAGCTCCACGCGTACGCACGCAACCACGGCCTGGACGTCACCTGCGTCCCGATCCGCGGCAACGTGGACACCCGCGTCGGCTACGTCCGCAAGGGCGAGCTCGACGCGGTCGTCCTGGCCGCAGCCGGACTCAACCGCATCGGCGGGACCGACGAGCTCCTCGGCGGCCTGACCGCCGAGCCGCTGGCCGTCGACACCGTCCTGCCCGCTCCCGGCCAGGGGGCCCTGGCCGTCGAATGCCTGGCGTCGAACACCGAACTCGTCGCCGCGCTCGCGCCGCTCGACGACCCGCACACGCGGGCCGCCGTGACCGCCGAGCGATCCCTGCTCGCCGCCCTGGAGGCCGGCTGCTCCGCACCCGTGGGTGCGCTGGCCGACCTGCTGGCCGACGACCCCGGTCACGGGCAGGTTGTCACCGAAATGCGCCTGCGCGGCGTCGTCGGCACCACCGACGGCTCGACGCTGGTGCAGCTGTCCACCACCGGACCCGTACCCACCTCGCACGACGAGGCCCTGGCGCTCGGACGCGAACTCGCGGACGAGATGCTCGCCAAGGGTGCGGCCGGTCTTATGGGGGAGCGAGCACTTTGAGCCCCACCAGCCCGACCACCAGCCCCCTGTCCCCGGCCTTCGCGGGCCATGGGCACGTCACGTTCCTCGGCGCAGGCCCGGGCGACCCCGGACTCCTGACCCTCAGGGCCGTCGAGGCCCTCGCGGGGGCGGACGTCCTGATCGCCGAGCCGGAGGTGCTCGAGGTCGTTCGCGGCCATGCGCGCGCGGGGGTGAGCACGCCTGAGCTGACGGTTGTTGACGAGGCGTCAACAGCCGCCGGTGTCCCCGTGTTGAGGGATGCGGCCAATCTTGTCATGGAGGCCGCGCGGGGCGGCAGGCGGGTCGTCCGTGCGGTGACCGGCGACCCCGGCCTCGACGGGAACGCCGGAGCCGAGATGCTCGCCTGCGCCGCCGAGGGCATCCCCTTCGAGGTCGTCCCCGGCGTCGCGACCGCCGTCGGCGTGCCCGCGTACGCCGGTGTCCCGCTGCGCGACGCGCAGGGCACCGACGTCCGCTTCGTCGACGCGCGGACCGCCGACGAGCGGTGCTGGGCCGAGGTCGGTGCCTCGGACGGGACCGTCGTCGTCTCCACGTCCCTCGACTCGGTCGCCGCGGCGGCCGGTGAGCTGGTGGCGGCTGGCCGTAAGCCGGACACCCCGCTCACCGTCACGATCGCGGGTACGACGACGCGCCAGCGCACCTGGAACGCGACCCTCGGGACGATCGCCCAGGTCTTCAAGCAGGGCAAGGTCCTCCCCTCGCCCGAGGGCCACCGGCCCGTCATAGCCGTGGTCGGCGAGCGCAGCGCCCCGGCGCAGCGGGACCAGCTGTCGTGGTTCGAGTCGAAGCCGCTCTTCGGCTGGCGGGTCCTCGTGCCGCGCACCAAGGAGCAGGCCGCGTCGCTCTCCGACCAGCTGCGCTCGTACGGCGCCGTGCCGCACGAGGTGCCGACGATCGCCGTCGAGCCGCCGCGCACGCCCCAGCAGATGGAGCGCGCGGTCAAGGGGCTCGTCACCGGCCGCTACGAGTGGATCGCCTTCACCTCCGTCAACGCGGTCAAGGCGGTGCGGGAGAAGTTCGAGGAGTACGGGCTCGACGCCCGCGCCTTCGCCGGGATCAAGGTCGCGGCGGTGGGCGAGCAGACCGCCGCCGCCCTGGTCGACTTCGGTGTGAAGCCGGACCTCGTGCCGTCGGGCGAGCAGTCCGCGGCGGGCCTCCTCGAGGACTGGCCGCCCTACGACCCGGTCTTCGACCCGATCGACCGCGTCTTCCTGCCGCGCGCCGACATCGCGACCGAGACGCTGGTCGCCGGCCTCATCGAGCTCGGGTGGGAGGTCGACGACGTCACCGCCTACCGGACGGTGCGCGCGTCGCCGCCGCCGGCGGACACGCGGGAGGCGATCAAGGGCGGCGGTTTCGACGCCGTGCTCTTCACCTCCTCGTCGACCGTGCGGAACCTGGTCGGCATCGCGGGCAAGCCGCACAACGTGACGGTCATCGCCTGCATCGGGCCCGCCACGGCCAAGACGGCCGAGGAGCACGGGCTGCGCGTCGACGTGCTCTCGCCCGAGCCGTCGGTCCACAAGCTCGCGGAGGCGCTGGCCGACTTCGGGCTCCGTCGCCGGGAGTCGGCGCTGGAGGCGGGGGATCCGGTGACGCGGCCTTCGGAGCGGCGACCGGGTGCCAGGCGGCGTCGGACGACGTAGGCGGCGTAGCGGTTCTTTCGGGGCGCGGGTCCGGTTCACGGGCCCGCGCCCCGCTGCTGTGCGGGCGGGGCGTATGCCCACAAGGTGTTGGTAAAGGCACGGTGGGGGCAGGCGTAGCCTCGGGGCTATGAACTCGTACGGATCCTTTCCCGGGGCGCGGCCGCGGCGGCTGCGGACGACACCTGCCATGCGTCGGATGGTGGCCGAGACGCGGCTGCATCCCGCCGACCTGATCCTTCCCGCGTTCGTGCGCGAGGGGATCACCGAGCCCGTGCCGATCCAGGCCATGCCCGGGGTCGTGCAGCACACGCGGGACACCCTGCGGAAGGCCGCCGTGGAGGCGCTGGAGGCCGGGGTCTCCGGGATCATGCTCTTCGGCGTGCCCGAGGACGAGAAGAAGGACGCCGCCGGCACTGCCGGCACGGACCCGGACGGGATCCTTCAGGTCGCCATCCGGGACGTGAAGGCCGAGGTCGGCGACGAGCTCGTCATCATGTCCGACCTGTGCCTCGACGAGTTCACCGACCACGGCCACTGCGGCGTCCTGGACGCCGACGGCCGCGTCGACAACGACGCCACGCTGGAACGTTACGCCGAGATGGCCCAGGTCCAGGCCGACGCCGGCGTCCACGTCGTCGGCCCCTCCGGAATGATGGACGGGCAGGTCGGAGTCGTCCGCGACGCCCTCGACACCATCGGCAAGGAGGACGTGTCGATCCTCGCGTACACCGCGAAGTACTCCTCCGCCTTCTACGGCCCGTTCCGCGAGGCCGTCGGCTCCTCCCTCAAGGGCGACCGCAAGACCTACCAGCAGGACCCCGCCAACCTCCACGAGTCCCTGCGCGAGCTGGCACTCGACCTGGAGGAGGGCGCCGACATGGTCATGGTCAAGCCCGCGGGCCCCTACCTGGACGTGCTCGCCAAGGTCGCCGCCTCCGTCGACGTCCCCGTCGCCGCGTACCAGATCAGCGGGGAGTACTCCATGGTCGAGGCCGCCGCCGAGAAGGGCTGGATCGACCGCGAGAAGGCGATCCTGGAGACCCTCACCGGCATCCGCCGCGCCGGTGGCCAGATGATCCTCACCTACTGGGCGACCGAGGCCGCGCAGTGGCTGTCCGCCGGGCGCCGCTGACCGGGACCTAGTCCCACCAGAAGGTCCACACCGGAGTGTCCAGGAGGGCCTTCTCGGCGTACCAGCGCAAGCCGCCGTGCGGGCCCTGGTCGATGTTGTCCGGGCAGAACGCGTAGTGCTCCGCCGCCACCGCCCCGGCCTCCTCCAGGGTCCGGGGCGGTGCCGCCACCGAGACCACCAGCTGGTCGAAGGTGAGCGCCACGACCCGCGCGCCGAAACGGTCCTCCCACGAGCGCAGCACCGCGCACAGACGCGCCACGTCGTTCTCGTGGTTCAGCGGCCCGCCCCAGCCGATCACCGCCGGTATGTCCGCGCTGCGCCGCGCCGGAACCAGCGCCGGCCGGGCGTCCTCCAGCCAGAAACCCGGCTCTGTCAGCATCTCCGCGACGGTGGCCGCCGCCCGGTCGGGGTCCGTGTCGACCGGCTGCGCCGGAGCCGGCCCCGGCCAGCCGCCCTCCCCGCGAGACCCCCAGAACCCGGCCAGAACCTCGTCCGCCTCGTGGTCGGCCGGGTCGCTCATCCGCCCCGGCTCCAGCTCCCACTCCTCCAGGCTCCGGTCGACGCCCAGCAGCACCGGCAGCAGCCCCGCCGTACGGGCCGCCGGACGCAGCGCGCCCCACGCGGCGGGCCCCGCCGGACCGTGCCCTGACCAGAGGTACGGGTCGTCCGCAGGGCCCCGGAGGGCGCCGGGCGGCAGGTCGAGGCCGAAGGAGCGGCCCGTCGGATCGGACACGAGCTTCGGCAGCTGGTTCGGGATCATCGCCATGATCAGAAGGTAGGCGGCCCCACTGACAACGGGGCGAGTGGTGGGGCGGCAGCGGGCGGCGCACCCTGGAGTGGTAGCCGACAGGTCCTCGGTGGAGGTGGTCCTCATGATGCACACGCTTGTCGGATGGCATGTGGAGATGGAATTCAAGGAGGAAGGTGACCGGACGCGGGCCGCGGCCATGGTCCGGCTCACCGACGGCACCGAGTTCCGGGCCCACGGCACCGCGAACCGGCACCCCTCGGACCCGGACCAGCTTCGGGTGGGCGAGGAGATCGCCGGCGCACGCGCCCTCATGGACCTCGCCTCGCAGCTGCTCCAGAAGGCCCACAAGGAGATCGACGAGGTGTCCGGCCGGACCTCTCACGCCATCCGCTGACGACGCGGACACGACGAAGCCCCCGGCACGGCGTTCCGTACCGGGGGCTTCGCTTCCGGATGTGTCAGAGGCGCTCGGGCGTCCGGATGCCGAGCAGGGCCATGCCCTGGTGCAGCGTGCGGGCCGTGAGCTCGCACAGGAACAGACGGTTCTCGACCTGCTCCGGGGTGTCCGCCTTCAGGACCGGGCACTCCGAGTAGAACGTCGTGTAGTGCGAGGCCAGCTGGTACAGGTACGCCGCCAGCTTGTGCGGCGCGTACTCCGCGGCCGTCTCCGCGATCAGCTCGCCGAAACCGTCCAGGTGCAGACCGAGGGCCCGCTCCGAGGCGGCCAGGCCCAGCTCCCGGTGCGCGACCGGCTTCGCGTCGCCGGCCTTCCGCAGGATCGACTGGATACGCGCGTACGCGTACTGCAGGTACACCGAGGTGTCGCCGTTCAGCGAGACCATCTGGTCCAGGTCGAACTTGTAGTCGCGGGCCGCCGACGTCGACAGGTCCGCGTACTTCACCGCGCCGATGCCCACCTGAGCACCACGCTCGGCGATCTCCGCCTCCGTGAGGTCCTGGGCCTTCTCCCGGACCACGGCCGAGGCACGGTCGATCGCCTCGTCCAGCAGGTCCACCAGCCGCACCGTCTCGCCCTCACGGGTCTTGAACGGCTTGCCGTCCTTGCCCAGGACCGTGCCGAAGGCCAGCTGGACGGCCTTCACCTCGTCGTTCAGCCAGCCGGCGCGGCGGGCCGTCTCGAAGACCATCTTGAAGTGCAGCGACTGGCGGGCGTCCACCACGTACAGCAGCGACGTCGCCTTCAGGTTCTGCACCCGGTCCCGGATCGCCGACAGGTCCGTCGCCGCGTAGCCGAAGCCGCCGTCGGACTTCTGCACGATCAGCGGCACCGGGTTGCCGTCCGGGCCCTTCACGTCGTCGAAGAAGACGCACAGCGCGCCCTCGGAGCGGACCGCGACGCCCGACTCCTCGAGGATGCGGCAGGTCTCCACCAGCATGTCGTTGTAGCCGGACTCGCCGACGACGTCGCCGTCCCGGATGTCCATGTCCAGCTTGTCGAAGACCGAGTAGAAGTAGATCTTCGACTCGTCGACGAACCGCTGCCAGAGCGCCAGGGTCTCCTCGTCGCCCGCCTGGAGGTCCACCACCCGGGCGCGGGCCCGGGTCTTGAACTCCTCGTCCGAGTCGAACAGGGCACGCGAGGCCTTGTACAGCCGGTTCAGGTTCGACATGGCCTCCTCGCCGGAGACCTCCGACTCCGAGGAGTGGTCCAGCTCGTGCGGGTGCTCGATCAGGAACTGGATGAGCATGCCGAACTGGGTGCCCCAGTCGCCGATGTGGTGGCGCCGGACCACCGTCTCGCCGGTGAACTCCAGGATCTCGACCATCGCCGCGCCGATCACCGCGGACCGCAGGTGGCCGACGTGCATCTCCTTCGCCACGTTCGGCTGGGCGTAGTCGATGACCGTCGTGCCCGCCGACTCGTTGAACGGCACGCCGAGACGCGCGTCCGCCGCACGGGCCGCGAGGGTGTCGATGATCGCCGAGTCGGTCACCGTGATGTTCAGGAAGCCGGGGCCCGAGACCTCGATCTCCTTCAGGACGTCGTTGGCCGGGATGGCCTCGACGACCTTCGTCGCCAGCTCACGCGGATTGCCCTTGAGCTGCTTGGCGAGCGCCAGGATGCCGTTGGCCTGGAAGTCGGCCCGGTCGCTTCGTCGCAGCAGCGGGTCGGCGGACGCGGCGTCCGGCAGAGCCGCCGAGAGGCCGTCCGCGAGGCGCTGCTGCACGGTCGAAGCGAGGGAAGGGACCGAGGCCATGAGCTTCCGTTCCTGTTGAGTCCGTCAGGTCTAATTCGCTTGTCAAGTGTCCCACGGCGGCGCAACGTGATTTCCCCGCCTGTGGACAACCTCGGAGAGTGTCGTTCCGTCTGGGAGAATGGTCCTCGTAGGGCTGACAGGCAGAACCCCTCAGGAAGAAGGACGTACCGACCGTGGCTCAGAGCAGCACCGAGACCGACTGGGTCTCCCGTTTCGCGGACGAGGTCATCGCCGAGTCGGAGCGACGTGCGCCTGGCAAACCGGTCGTCGTCGCCTCCGGACTCTCCCCCTCCGGTCCGATCCACCTCGGCAACCTCCGCGAGGTCATGACCCCGCACCTGGTCGCCGACGAGATCCGCCGCCGCGGGTACGAGGTCCGGCACCTCATCTCCTGGGACGACTACGACCGCTACCGCAAGGTCCCGAACGGCATCGAGGGCATCGACGCCTCCTGGGCCGAGCACATCGGCAAGCCGCTGACCTCGGTTCCGGCCCCCGCCGGCTCGCCCCACCCCAACTGGGCCGAGCACTTCAAGGCCGCCATGGTCGAGTCCCTCGCGGAGCTCGGCGTCGAGTACGACCCGATCAGCCAGACCGAGCAGTACACGGCCGGCGTCTACCGCGAGCAGATCCTGCACGCCATGAAGCACCGCGGCGACATCGACGCCATCCTCGACCAGTACCGGACGAAGAAGGCCCCGAAGAAGCAGTCCCAGAAGCCCCTCGACGAGGCCGAGCTGGAGGCCGAGGAGGGCTCCGGCGCCGCGGCCGAGGACGACGGCTCCGGCGGCGCCTCCGGCTACTTCCCGTACAAGCCCTACTGCGGTCAGTGCGAGAAGGACCTCACCACCGTCACGTCCTACGACGACGACACCACCGAGCTCGCCTACACCTGCACGAACTGCGGCTTCGCCGAGACCGTCAAGCTCAGCGAGTTCAACCGGGGCAAGCTGGTCTGGAAGGTCGACTGGCCCATGCGCTGGGCCTACGAGGGCGTCATCTTCGAGCCCTCCGGCGTCGACCACTCCTCGCCCGGCTCGTCCTTCCAGGTCGGCGGGCAGATCGTCGGCATCTTCGACGGCGTCCAGCCCATCGGTCCCATGTACGCCTTCGTCGGCATCAGCGGCATGGCCAAGATGTCCTCCTCCCGCGGCGGCGTGCCCACCGCGGCGGACGCCCTGAAGATCATGGAGCCGCAGCTGCTGCGCTGGCTGTACGCCCGCCGGCGGCCCAACCAGTCCTTCAAGATCGCCTTCGACCAGGAGATCCAGCGGCTCTACGACGAGTGGGACAAGCTGGAGGCCAAGGTCGCCGACGGCTCCGTCCTGCCCGCCGACGCCGCCGCCCACTCCCGCGCCGCCCGCACGGCCGCCGGCGAGCTGCCGCGCACCCCGCGCCCGCTCCCGTACCGCACCCTCGCCTCCGTCATGGACATCACCGCCGGCCATGACGAGCAGACCCTGCGGATCCTCACCGAACTCGACCCCGAGAACCCGGTGACCTCCCTCGACGAGGTCCGGCCGCGCCTCGACCGCGCCGAGAACTGGATCACCAACCAGGTCCCGGCCGACCAGCGCACCATCGTCCGCGAGGAGCCCGACACCGAGCTCCTCGGCACCCTCGACGACCAGGGCCGCGAGTCGCTCCGCCTGCTCCTGGAGGGCCTCGACACCCACTGGTCGCTCGACGGACTCACCACCCTCGTCTACGGCGTCCCGAAGGTCATGGCCGGTCTCGACCCCGAGGCCAAGCCGACGCCCGAGCTGAAGCTCGCCCAGCGCGCCTTCTTCGCCCTGCTCTACAAGCTCCTCGTCAGCCGTGAGACGGGCCCCCGCCTGCCCACGCTGCTGCTCGCGGTCGGCGCGGACCGGGTGCGCAAGCTGCTCGGTGCGTGAGTGTGTGACCTGAGTGCGTGAAAGGGCCGCCACCCGGATCCGGGTGGCGGCCCTTTCACGTGCGACGTCTCTCCTACGGGGTGTCCACGTCGGCCCTCGCCTGCTGGACGCGCTCCTGCGCACTCGGCACCGCCTGCCGCAGCAGGTCGATGTCGTTCGGCGGGAACTCCGGAAGGCCGTACTGCTCGGCCACCAGTCGTGCCAGCTCGGCCTCGGCCGGGAACTGCTCGTGCTCGAGCACGTACGACCCCATGACCTTGTAGACGACGTCCTCGAAGTCGTCGACCCGCTGCTCCGGCTGCTCCACGTACTCCGGGTACTCCACGAACTCCTCCGGACCCGCCGGCGGCACGTCCTCCGGTCCCTGCGGAACCGGGACCGGCATGGGTTCGAGGCCCTCCACGATCTGCGGGTTGTACGTGCCCTCGTACGACTCCGGGGAGACCTGCGTGGCGTCGAACCACGGACTCTCGTGATTCACCGGCCCGACCGAGGCCTGCTCCTGTCCGGGAACCTGCACCTGCCCGGGAACCTGCGCCTGGACCTGCGCCGGGACCTGGCCCTGGACCTGCGCCGGCAGCGCCGCCTGCTGCGGCGACTCCGCCAGTGCGACCGGCTGCGGCAGCGGCGACAGCGGATCCGCAGGCAGGACGACCGGCTCGATGCCCGCCGCCGCCAGGCCCTCCGGCGCCGTCTCCGCCAGCGGCACCCCGTACCGGGCGAGACGCAGCGGCATCAGCGCCTCCACCGGAGCCTTGCGCCGCCACCCCCGCCCGAAACGCGCCTGCAGCCGCGCCTGGTAGACCAGCCGCTCCTGCTCCAGCTTGATCACCTGCTCGTACGAGCGGAGCTCCCACAGCTTCATCCGCCGCCACAGCCGGAACGTCGGCACCGGCGACAGCAGCCAGCGGGTGATCCGGACGCCCTCCATGTGCTTGTCGGCCGTGATGTCCGCGATCCGGCCCACCGCGTGCCGCGCGGCCTCCACCGACACCACGAACAGCACCGGGATCACCGCGTGCATCCCCACGCCCAGCGGGTCCGGCCAGGCCGCCGCGCCGTTGAAGGCGATCGTCGCGGCCGTCAGCACCCAGGCGGTCTGGCGCAGCAGGGGGAACGGGATCCGCAGCCAGGTCAGCAGCAGGTCCAGCGCGAGCAGCACACAGATGCCCGCGTCGATGCCGATCGGGAAGAAGTACGAGAAGGTGCCGAAGCCCTTCTGCAGGGCGAGCTCGCGCACGGCGGCGTACGAACCCGCGAAACCGATCCCCGCGATGATCAGCGCACCGCCGATGACGAGGCCGATGAGTATCCGGTGTGTGCGTGTCAGCTGCATCGCGGCCACCCGCGAACCCTCCCGTCAATCGACATCCGGCGCGCACAGAGTGGCACATGTGAGCGAAGCCCGGCCCTCGGGGGAGGGACGGGCTCCGCGCGAATGTGGCACTCTGCGCTGGTTTGTGACTACTTGTTGGCTGCGGCGACCGCCGCCACGGCCTCCTTGACCGCGGTCCCCGCACCGTTCGTGATCGTCTTCTCCGACGGCGTCTCGGCACCCGCGTAACCGGCGCCGTTGTACGACAGCAGAACCAGCACGTTGCCCGTCCGCACCAGGACCGACGTGTACTGGAAGTCCTCGTCCGTCTTGCGCAGCTGGTACGTGACGGTCTTCGCCTCGTCCCCGATGCCGTTCGCCGTGACGGTCTTCAGCTTCTTCGCGCCCGGCGTCTCCTGGACCTTCGCCAGCTCCTTCGCCAGGTTCTCCTGGGCGCGCTCCTGACCGCTGCCGAGCACCGCGTCGGAGTCGTAGCGGTAGAAGGACACGTCCAGCCAGCGGTACTGAGAGCCCTTCACGCCCTTGTCGTCGAGCCCGTTCCACGAGCAGCCGCCACGGCTGGCCAGGTCACTGGAGGCCGCCGGCGTGCCGCCCTTCGTCTTCGCCTTCGGCACCAGCGACGCCGTCGTCTTCGCCGAGATCGCCTTGCAGACCTGCGGGAGCTTCGCGAACTTCGCCGGCTCGACCTTCTTCGTCGACTGCGAGGGCGACGGCGTCACGGAGGCCGACGCCGACGTCTGGCCCTGACCCTGCTGCCCCTCCCCCTGCGTCTTGCCGGAGTCCCCGGAATCCGAGGAGGAGCACCCCGCGGCGACGAGCATCACCGGGACGGCGGCGCAGGCGAGTATGCGGGAGAGACGCGTTCGCGGAGCTGATCGCTGCATGGTTCCTTCAGTCGCTTGTCGTACGGTCGGCCGGTGACCCGTCGGCCGGAGCCACGGGCGCGGCCATGGCCACGGCCACGGGTACGCCGACACGTTACGTGGTCGCCGTCCGCTCACGGATCGCAGCCGAACGGCTACTCCTCCAGCCGCTCGGCCAGCTGCCGGGCCAGATTCCGGGCCTTTTCCTGCAGTTCCGCACTGTCCGGGTCCTCCGCGGAACCCGTGGTCTGCTCCCGGTACGAGATCGTCACGATCACGTTCGATGTGCGGAAGACCACGCTGACGGCACGCTGATGACTGTTCGCGCCCGTCGTGCTGAGGACGTCGTCGACGAACGCGATGTCCCCGAGACCCTCGAGGACGCGCGGCTCCAGACCGGTCGCCGACTCCGTGGCGTCCGGGTCGGCGGGGCCGCCCGTCGGCGTCTTGGCCGGCGGAGCCGTGGTCGCGGCGGTGGCGGTGGCGGAGGTGGTCGGGCTGCCCGTGGGGGGTGCCGTCGCCGTCGCCGTCGGGCTCGGCGGCGCCGTGGGCGGTACCGGGATGCCCGCCGCGAGCTGCTTGCGGACGTACACCTCCTGCGCCCGGTCGTCATCGCTGACCGCCGCGTCGTACGACACCACCCGCTCGATGTCGAGGGACAGCCGGTGCGAGGTGTCCGGGGTGTCGGCCTTCCACGTGCAGCCCACGCGCCGGTCCGTGTCGTACGTGACCGCCGCGACGCCCCGGTACGCCTTGTCGCGCTCGGCGTCGGGCAGCGCGGCCGCGCCCGGGAGCAGGTCCTTGAGGGTGGCCTGCGGGACGGCGCCGCAGGGCTCGAAGAGGGTGCGGTAGCGGCCGGGGGGCGCGACGGGGGCGGAGGCCTGGCCTGCCTTGGCGTCGACGGCGATGTCGTCGGCGGGGGTCCCGGCGGAGCACGCGGTGAGGCCGGCGCCCAGGCCGAGGCCGAGTGCGAGGGCGACGGCGGTGCGAGCCGCGGACCCGGTGCGGCCGGGTGCGTACCTCTTTCGCTGCACGGTCCCAGGCTCCCTTCACCCGAAGTCTTTCCCGAAAACTGTTTGCCGCGCGAACTCGGCCGATGGACACAATGTCTATCGCACACGCAGCCGTTGATGCCGGTCCGCTGTCACCTGTACGGGCTTTGGCTCCGGTTTTTGCGTTATCAGGCTTTTCGGGGGAAGTGGGGAAGTATGTCGTACGTAGAGGTACCCGGCGCGAAAGTACCGATCAGGATGTGGGCCGACCCCGCCTCGGTCGAGGGCGGCGCCATGCAGCAGCTGCAGAACGTGGCGACGCTGCCGTGGATCAAGGGCCTGGCCGTGATGCCGGACGTGCACTACGGCAAGGGCGCGACCGTCGGCTCGGTGATCGCGATGCAGGGTGCGGTCTGTCCGGCGGCGGTCGGCGTGGACATCGGCTGCGGCATGTCGGCGGTCAGGACGTCCCTGACGGCGAACGACCTGCCGGGCGACCTGTCCCGCCTCCGCTCGAAGATCGAGCAGGCGATCCCGGTGGGCCGGGGCCTCCACCGCGAGGAGGTGGACCCGAAGCGGCTGTACCAGTTCCCCGCGGCGGGGTGGGAGGACTTCTGGGCGCGGTTCGACGGGGTCGCGGACGCGGTGAAGTTCCGTCGGGAGCGGGCGGCCCTGCAGATGGGGACGCTCGGATCCGGCAACCACTTCGTGGAGTTCTGCATCGACGAGTCCGGCTCGGTGTGGCTCATGCTGCATTCCGGGTCGCGGAACATCGGCAAGGAGCTCGCCGAGCACCACATCGGCCAGGCGCAGAAGCTGCCGCACAACCAGGGCCTCGTCGACCGCGACCTGGCGGTGTTCGTCGCGGACACCCCGCAGATGGCGGACTACCGGCACGACCTGTTCTGGGCGCAGGAGTACGCGAAGTACAACCGCGCGATCATGATGGCGCTCTACCAGGAGGTCGTCCGGAGGGAGTTCCGCAAGGCCAGGGTGACCTTCGACCCGGTGATCTCCTGCCACCACAACTACGTGGCGGAGGAGCGGTACGAGGGCATGGACCTGCTGGTCACGCGGAAGGGCGCGATCCGGGCCGGCTCCGGGGAGTTCGGGATCATCCCGGGCTCGATGGGCACGGGCTCGTACATCGTGAAGGGCCTCGGGAACGCGGCGTCGTTCAACTCCGCCTCGCACGGCGCCGGCCGGAAGATGAGCCGGAGCGCGGCGAAGCGGCGCTTCTCGACGCGGGACCTGGAGGAGCAGACGCGGGGCGTGGAGTGCCGCAAGGACTCCGGCGTCGTCGACGAGATCCCGGGCGCCTACAAGTCGATCGAGAAGGTCATCGACCAGCAGCGGGACCTGGTGGAGGTCGTCGCCAAGCTGAAGCAGGTCATCTGTGTGAAGGGCTGAGGGGTTCCCTTCAGGGACGAGAGGGGCCGGTGCGGTGCACCGGCCCCTCTCGCGCGTCCGGGTCCTACAGCTCGCGGTGGACCTTGGTGTTGGAGGCCTGGGCTCGGGGGCGGACCACCAGGAGGTCGATGTTGACGTGCGGGGGGCGGGTGCAGGCCCAGGTGATGGTGTCGGCGACGTCGTCGGCGGTGAGGGGCTCGGCGACGCCCGCGTAGACCTTGGCCGCCTTGTCGGTGTCGCCGCGGAAGCGGGTCGTGGCGAACTCGTCGGTCTTGACCATGCCGGGGGCGACCTCGATGACGCGGACGGGGGTGCCGACGATCTCCAGGCGGAGGGTCTCGGCGAGGACGCGGGCGCCGTTCTTCGCGGCGACGTAGCCCGCGCCGCCCTCGTAGGTGGAGTGGCCGGCGGTGGAGGAGAGGACGACCACCGTGCCGTCGCCGCTCGCGGTGAGGGCGGGGAGCAGGGCCTGGGTCATGTGGAGGGTGCCGAGGACGTTGACCTCGTACATCCGGCGCCAGTCCTCGGGGTCTCCGGTGGCGACCGGGTCGGCGCCGAGGGCGCCGCCGGCGTTGTTGACGAGGACGGCGAGGGTGCGGAAGGCGGTGGCGAACTCGTCGACGGCGGCGCGGTCGGTGACGTCGAGGGCGTAGGCCGTGGCCTGGTGGCCGGCTTCGTTGATCTCGGCGGCGAGGGCCTCGATGCGGTCCTTGCGGCGGGCGGTGAGGACCACGCGGTAGCCGGCGGCGGCCAGCTGTCGGGCGGTGGCGGCGCCGATTCCGCTGCTCGCTCCGGTGATGACGGCGATGGGGGTGCCGGCGGCAGTCATGACGTGCTCCTCGCGCGTGTGGTCGATTGCGGGTGGATCGCCTGGTCAGGATAGGCGGGCGTGGTCAGCGGCCTCGTGGGGCGTACATGATCACGGCCATGCCGGCGAGGCAGATGAGGGCGCCGGTGACGTCCCAGCGGTCGGGGCGGTAGCCGTCGGCGGCCATGCCCCAGGCGAGGGAGCCGGCGACGAACACCCCGCCGTAGGCGGCGAGGACGCGGCCGAACTCGGCGTCGGGCTGGAGGGTGGCGACGAAGCCGTAGACACCGAGGGCGATGACTCCCGCGCCGATCCAGATCCAGCCGCGGTGCTCCCGCACGCCCTGCCAGACGAGCCAGGCGCCGCCGATCTCGAAGAGGGCGGCGAGGACGAACAGGGCGATGGAGCGGGCGATCAGCATGAGGGCAGGGTGTCATGCCGGGGGACACGCGGGCTGATGAGTTGTCAGACTATGTGATCGGTCGTCGGTATTTTGTGCTTATGCGTGGATTTTGGAAGGGTTTGGTAGGGGTCGTTCTCGCGGCCGTGACGGTGGTGGGTGCGGGCGGGAGTGCCGGTGCCGTGGGGCCGGTGGCCGGGCCCGAGGCGGATCTGTCCCATCACGGGCACGTCTCCCTCTGGGAGGGGAGGGTCGGCGTCTGGCTCGTCAGTGAGAACCACGGGCCTTCCGACATCCCCCAGGCGACGGTCCGGATCGCCTTCTCCGAGCCGATGGCGGGGGGCGAGGAGCTGCCGCCGGCCTGTCTGTGGAGCAGCGACCGGGTGGTGTCCTGCCGGACGGGCGCGCTCGGGGCCGCTGGGGGCACCGGCGAGCTGGCGCTCGACCTGCGGACCGCGGCCCTCCCGGACGAGATGACGGTCGAGGTCACGACGGCCTGGAGGGACGGGGTGGCCGACCGGAACCGGTTGAACGACCGCCATCGTGTTCTCGTGCTCGCCACCGGGGATCCTTACGTCTTCTGAGTCCGGGCCGGTCCGGGCCTCCTTTCAGTTGCTCGTCCAGTGGACGTAGCCGTCGGGGCGGATCAGTACGGCGGCCTTCTTCGCCGGGTCCGTCCAGGTGGCCCGTACGAGGTGCTTCGGGGTGACGGGGGTGCCGGCCGGCGGGGCCGGGTTCGCTCCCTCCGGGGCGATCAGGACGAACTCGCCCTGGCGGAGCAGCTCGTAGAGCCGGCCTTCGCGCAGGTGGGCGTCGGGTGCGCGGCGGCCCGAGGGGCGGCGGCTGCCGGGCGCGGGGGCGTAGGAGATGCCGATGCCGCTGATCATGCCCACGGCGCGGGCCGAGGCGGGCCGGATCGCGCCCAGGAGTCGGACGGCGAGGGAGCGGGCGGCTCGGGTGAGCGGGGTGTGGGCCATCGCGAGGCGGACGATCGCGCCGCTGCTGCGGAGCACCATGGTGCCGACGGGGTGGCGCTCGGACTGGTAGCTGTCGAGGAGGGCCTCGGGGTCGGGCGCCTCGCCGCGGAGCACGGCGGTGAGCTTCCAGGAGAGGTTGGCGGCGTCCTGGAGGCCGGTGTTCATGCCCTGGCCGCCGGCGGGGGAGTGGACGTGGGCGGCGTCTCCGGCGAGGAAGGCGCGGCCGACGCGGTAGGCGGGGGCCTGGCGCTCGTCGCTGTGGAAGCGGGAGATCCAGCGGGCGTCGTGCATGCCGTGGTCCGTTCCGAGGGCCTTGCGGGCGATCTCGCGGACCTCTTCGAGGTCGACGGGCTCGCTGTCGTCGACCTGGCGGGTGCGGGTCCAGCCCATGACCCGGTACCAGCCGTCGCCGAAGGGGGCGATGAAGGCGAAGGTGTCCCCGGCGCCGGCGACGCTGAAGGAGTCGGTGGGCGCGTCGGTCAGGCGCACGTCGGCGAGGACGATGGAGCGGATCACGGACCGGCCGGGGAAGGGCAGGCCGAGGGCGGTGCGGACCGAGCTGCGGTGGCCGTCCGTGCCGACCAGGTAGCGGGCGCGGAGCGTGAGCGGGGTGCCGTCGGGGTCGGTGAGTTCGGCGGTGACGCCGTCGGCGTCCTGGCGCAGTCCGCGCAGCTCCGTCCCGTACCGGAAGGTGACGCCCGCGTCGACCGCGCGGCGCTCCAGGAGGCGCTCGACCTCGTACTGCGGGGTGACGAGCAGGTGGTTGAAGCGGGTGGGCAGTCGGGTCATGTCCATGTCCAGGCGGCCGAAGAGCCGTGCGCTGGTCAGGGTGGTGCCGGTGGCGAGGAGTTCGTTCGCGAGGCCGCGGGCGTCGAGCTGCTCGAGGGTGCGGGCGTGGACGCCGAAGGCGCGGGTCATGTTGCCCAGGCCGTGCGGTCGGCGCTCGACGAGGGTGACGTCGATGCCGGCGGCGGCGAGGTCGCCGGCGAGCAGGAGGCCGGTGGGGCCCGCGCCGATGACGAGTACGTCCGTGTCCGTGGTGCTGTTGGTGCGCATGGCTGCCTCCAGGGTGCCCACGATCGTTTGCCAACGGATGTTGGTCAACAGGTGTTGGTCAACATCCGTTGGCAACGGTAGGGCGGCTCGGATGGCGTGTCAACACCTGTTGGCCTACAGTTGTTGGTATGACGACCGTCCGCCGTTCCGACGCCACCCGGGCCGCCATCCTGGAGGCCGCCCGCGAGCGCTTCGCCTCCGACGGATACGAGCGCGCCACCATCCGGGCCATCGCCCGCGACGCCGGGATCGACCCGTCGATGGTGATGCGCTACTACGGCAGCAAGCAGGGGCTTTTCGCCGCCGCGTCCGCCATCGAGATCGGCATGCCCGAGCTGGGCGCCCTGCCCGCGCAGCACGTCGGGGTCGCCCTCGTCACCCACTTCCTGGACCGCTGGGAGAGCGACGAGGCCCTCACCGCGATGCTGCGGGTGGGGGTCACCAACGAGGTCGGGGCCGCGCGCGTGCACGAGATCTTCGCCGCGCAGCTCGGCCCGGTCACCCGCGGCGTCTGCCCCGACCCGGCGGACGCGCCCCGCCGTGCGGCGCTCGTCGCGTCCCAGATCCTCGGCATGGCGCTCGTCCGCTACGTGCTGCTGCTGCCGCCGGCCGTCGAGATGTCCGCCGAGGAGGTCGTGGCCTGGCTGGCACCCACCGTGCAGCGCTATCTCACCGCCGAGGCGCCCTGAGCCGCCGAGGCGCCCTGAGCCGCCGAGGCGCCCTGAGGCGCCGGGGTCGTGCCTGATGCCGGGGTGGCTCCTGCCGGCGTGACGTCGCGGTGCCTGGTTCGTACAATCTCTGCATGACGCAGAAGAGTTCCGTCCGGCGCGAGGCGCTCATGACCGAGCTGTACGGGGAGGCCCGGCGCTACATGGCCGCCTACGCCCTGTTCAACCAGGCCGTCGCCGACCACTTGGGGCTCCACCCGACCGACGTGCAGTGCCTGAACCTCCTCAGCCTGGAGGAAGAGCCCGTGACCACCGGACGGGTCGCCGAGCTGACCGGGCTCACCACCGGCTCCGCGACCCGCCTCGTCGACCGCCTCGAACGCGCCGGCTACGTGACCCGCGAGCGCGACACCGAGGACCGGCGCCGGGTCCTGGTGGCCCTCGTCCCCGAGCGGATGGCGGAGCTCGGCGAGCTCTGGCGCAAGCTCAACAGCACCTGGGGCACGATGTTCGACGTCTACAGCGACGCCGAGGTCGCGCTGCTCATCGCCCACATGCGGCGCACCGTGGAGGTCAGTGCCGCGCAGGTCGAGCGGCTGCGCGGGGGTGACCTCGGCTGACCCGGGGCCTCTGACCCGGGGCCTCCGCCCCGGGGTGCTTCCTCTTAGTGCGCCGCCGCCCCGCCGAACTCCCGCACCGCGTCCGAGACGATCGCCTCCAGGCGGGCGTGGTGCGCTCCGCGCCAGTAGACCCGGCCGCACTCACCGCACTGGGCGAACACGTCGTACGTCTTCTCCGTGCCCTGCTCCAGACGCTCCCGCACCGTGTCCTTGTCGGCGTCGGTCAGCTCCCCGTTGCACGCCGTGCAGCGCGTCCACGGCGCGAGCCGCGGCGCGAACCTCTCCAGCACGTCGCGGAGCTGGTCGTCCGGGCGGTCGCTGTAGATGTAGGCGCCCGCCCACAGTTCCCGGCGGCGCAGCAGGCCGCGGTCCCGCGACAGCATCACGCGCCGCTCGCTCGCGGAGAGCGCGGCGAGGGCGGGGTCGCCGATGTCCTCGCTCTCGTACGCCGCGTCCACGCCCAGTAGGCGCAGCCGGCGGGCCAGCGTGCCGAGGTGCACGTCCAGGAGGAAGCGGAGCGGGGCGCCGGGCGGTGCCTGCTGGGGGCGGACCACGTCCTCCACCTCGACGGTCTCGCCCGCGCCGGGCACGTGCGAGGCGTCCACCGGGTGCCCGTCGACCAGCAGTCGTCCTGCCTCCGTGAGCGGCACGCCCAGCGACTCCACCACGTGGCCGAGCGACGAGGTGCCGTCGGTGGTGAGGGGGGTGCGGCCGGTGCGGCGTTCCGCCGGGACGAAGAGGTGGAGGGCGGGGGCGAAGCTGATCTGGATCTGGGGTCCGTTCACGGGGCCAGGATGGCATTGCGGGCCGGCGGGGGGCCAGGGAATTCGGTTCCGGTGGGGTGCGGGCCCGCAACGGGCGGCGGGCGGGGGCCCGCAGCGGTGCCTTACGCGCGGAAGGCCTCCGCGTGGTCCTCGGTCCAGGTCGTGAACGTGCGGGGCGGGTGGCCCGTCAGGGTCTCGATCGTTCCGGTCAGGGGGGTCGGGCGGCCGTCGTGGGAGGACCAGTAGGCGAGCAGGGCGTTCGCGAACGGGGCCGGGAGGAAGGGGGACACCGACTCCTTCCACTCCTCCGGGGTGACCGTTCTGTACGGCGCGGGGCGGCCCGTCGTCTTCGCCAGGATCGCCAGCTGCTCCGTGAAGTCCAGCGACTCGGGGCCCGTCAGGTGGTACGCGGAGCCTCGCAGCCGGGGCTCGGTGAGCACCGCGAAGGCGGCCTCGGCGACGTCCCGCTCGTGGATCGGGTCGACGTGCGCGTGCGGGTACGGCAGGGCCGGTCCGTGGCCGTCCTTGAGTGCCCACGCCCACTGCAGGGCGTTCGTGGCGAAGGCGCCGGGGCGGAGGAGGGTGGTCTCGAAGGCGCCCGAATCGGCGGCGGTCGACAGGGCTTGCTCGGCCGCCAGGTGGGACGACGCGATCGGGTTCTCGGCTGCGTCCGGGGCGAGGACCGAGCTGGAGGAGAGCAGGACGACGTGCTCGACGCCGGCAGCGCGGGCCCGGTCCGCGAACGTGTCGGCGTGCGCCGCCTCCGCGTACAGGAAGACCGCGTCCACGCCGTCCAGCGCGGTGTCGAAGGTGGCCGGATCCGTGAGGTCGCACCGCGCGGTGTCGACGTTCGGGGGTGGGGAGAGGTCCGCCGGTTTCTTCGATCCGGCCCTGGCCTCGATGCCCGCCGCGTCGAGCAGGGCGAGCAGGGTGGCGGCGACCCGG
Organism: Streptomyces nymphaeiformis; assembly: GCF_014203895.1. Classification (GTDB taxonomy): domain Bacteria; phylum Actinomycetota; class Actinomycetes; order Streptomycetales; family Streptomycetaceae; genus Streptomyces; species Streptomyces nymphaeiformis. The sequence goes on from NZ_JACHJY010000011.1 coordinate 33,043, forward strand.
CCGCGGCTTCCGGTGACGAGGACGGTCATGTGAGGCTCCTTGGAAGGCTGTAGCTGCGTTGCGCATTCTCTGTGCTGTGCAGATAAATATCCGAGGTTCCGTCTTTTCCGTCAACCCTGAAAAAACCTGGGGTACCGTCCCCGACATGAAGATCATCGACCTCGCCCCGGGCGATCCCCGGCTGGAGAGCGACCTCCTGCCCGTGCTCTCCGAGCTCCGCCCCCACCTCACCCCGGAGCTCTTCCGCGAGGTCTACGAGGGCGGGCACCCCCAGGGGCTGCGGTTCAGCGCCGCCTACACGGACGGCGGCCGCTGCGTCGGCGCGGCCGGCTGGCGGATCGTCGTCAACACCAGCTCCCTGCGCCAGCTCTACGTCGACGACCTCGTCACCGCCGCCGCCGACCGCTCCACCGGCGTCGGCCACGCGCTCATCGCCCACCTGGAGGACCACGCCCGCGCGGCCGGCTGCCACGAGCTCAACCTGGACTCCGGCACCCACCGCACCGGCGCCCACCGCTTCTACCTGCGCGAGCGCTTCGACATCGTCGCCTTCCACTTCGTCCGGCCGCTGACCGCGCCGGACGCCGGCTAACCCAGGTCGAACCGCCAGTCGTTGCAGCGCATCGGGCGTCCCGGCGGGTACTCGAAGTCCCGCTCGCCGAGCAGCTCGAACCCGGCCTTGCGGCACACCGCGTTCGACGCGGCGTTGTCCGCGGACGGGAACGCGTGCAGATGGCGGTGCCGCCCCGCCGCCCGCGCCTCGGCCACCACCGCGCGCGTGGCGGACGTGGCGAGGCCCCGGCCCTGGAAGCCCGGCAGCACCGCCCATCCCGTCTCGTACACCGGCTCGCCGTCCCAGGTCTGCGCCCAGAAACCGATGCTGCCCACCACGGCCCGCTCCGGCAGCAGCACGATCCGGAACATGCGCCCCGCGCCCGTGTCGTCGGAGCTCAGGTCCACGTACCGCCGGTGCCGCCGGACCAGCTGCTCCTCGGTCTCCGGCCCGCCGAGGTGGTGCATCAGATCCGGCGCGTTCAGGGCGCGCAGCAGGCCGGCGTCCTCCTCGGACCAGGGCTCCAGGCGTACGGGTGAGGTGTCGTCGTCCATGTCCGTACGCTAGGTCAGGGCACTGACACCGCGCGGGCGTACGCCGTGGGCGGCACCCCGATCGTCGCCGTGAAGTCCCGTACGAGATGGGCCTGGTCGCTGTAGCCCAGCTCCGCGGCGAGGCCCGCCCAGTCGGGGACCCCCGCCGCCTCCGCGCGCTCCAGGGCCTCGTGGAACCGGTAGCGCAGGATCACCCACTTCGGGCCGACCCCGACGTGGCCGGCGAACAGGCGCTGGAGCGAGCGCGCCGACAGGCCGCTCGCGGCGGCCAGCCGGGCCACCGTGCGGACCGTCCGGTCCGAACGGACCAGGTCAACCAGCTCCATGGCCTGCTCCGCGGCCGGGTCCGGTGCCGGTCCGTGGGCCAGGAGGAACGCGTCGAGCGCCGCCACGCGCGCGTGGTCGTCCTCGGGAGACAGCACGGCGGCCAGGGGGCTCGCGCCCCCGCCCGGGAACACGTCTCCCAGCGGCACCCGCCGGCCCGTCCACTCCGACACCGGCCACGCGGGCGCGAAGGGCCTGAAGCCGCCCGGTCGGAACTGCACCCCGCAGACCCGGCCCGTCTCCGTCAGCTTCTGCGTGAACAGGCCCAGCCCCACCCCCGACACCTCGGCCCAGGCCCTCGCGTCCTCCGCCGGGGCGCCCAGCCGTCCGTACCTCTGGAAGACGACGTTCACCGACGGGTGCGGGACGAGATGGCTCGCGTACGGCTCCGGCAGCTCCCAGTCCATCAGCCAGTAGTGCTCCAGGTACGGCCGCAGCTCCGGCGCCGGGACGTGGCGGCGGAAGCGGACCCGGGAGAGCAGCTCGGCGGGGTCGACGATGCCCCGGGTGTCCCGTCGGGGTCGGGGAGCGGAGGCGGACATGGTCCGCATGCTAGATGCGGAGCGCGGCCCGGTCAGTGCAGGTGGCCCGCCGGGCCCAGGGTGAGCCGGGAGACGACCTGGCCGAACGCGTGCTCCTCCTCGGGGGTCAGGGGCACCGATTCCTGCGGGTGCCAGATCCGCTCCAGCGGGGTGACCGCCGGCTCGCGGCGGGCGCGCGCCCTGGCGCGCAGGTTCAGCGCCAGCCACGCCACCGTCGAGACGGCGAGCAGGCCGAAGAGCGTGATCACGCGGGGGTCCGGGAACGGGCCGGGCAACGACATGGCGCACTCCAGGTTCCTACTGCTTCCTCCCGACCCGTTCAGTTAACACCCCTTGGGGCGGTTTCGGCAGGGGTGGCCCGGGAGGCAGGCCCTCTTGTGCGGTCCGGGGAAGCGCTCCAAGGTGACGGACGAGGGAGATTCCGGCCGGGGAGGGAGCAGCCGCATGTCCGGAACAGAGGGATGGGGATTCACGGACGACAGGGGTACGGAGCTGGGGGCCGCCCGCGTGCCGCTGCGCGTCGTCGCGTACGTGCGGGCCGGGGCGGCGCTGCTCGACCTGGGCGTGGCGCCGGTCGCCGTGTACGGCTCCGGGCACGACGGCGCGGCGCTCGATCCGGCCAAGGCGGGCGGTCTCGGGGCGGCCGGAGTGCCGTACCTCGGGCCCGGCCGAGCCCTGGACGAGGAGGTGCTGCGCGCGCTGCGCCCGGACGTGATCGTCGACGTGACCTATGACGGCAAGAGTCCGTACGCGCTCGACGAGGCGGTCGCCGAGCGGCTCGGGGTCCCGCTCGCCGCGCTCTCCGTCGGCAACGAGCTCACCCTGCCGGCGATCCTCGACCGCTTCTCCGCGCTGGCCACGAGCCTCGGCACCGAACCCCTCGAAGACGCCTCCGGCGCGGAGCACCTCGCCTCCGCCGAGGCCGCCCTCCGGGACCTCGCCGCCCGCTCCCGTCTCGACGTGCTCGCGCTCTCCGGCGCCGGGCCCGAACAGGTGCACCTCGCCCGGCCGCAGGCCTGGCCCGAGCTGGCGCATCTCGCCGGGCTCGGCGTGCGGCTGCTCGACCCCGGCCCGGGGCCCGGCGCCAACTGGCTCACCGGCGACTGGGACCGGGTCGCCGCGCTCCGGCCCGGCCTCGTCCTCTTCGACGAGCGGGCGAACGCGACCCCGCCGTACGAGCTTCCTTCCGGGGTCCGCCTCACTCCCTGGAACCCCGAGACCCCGCCCAGCCCCACCGCGTACGCCCGCTTCTTCCGCGTCCTCGGAGAAGCGCTGGCGGCGTAGGCCCTAGGCCAGGCTGGTGCGGAGGGAGTCGGCGAACTCCTCCGCGCGGGCCAGCTGGGCCCGCAGTTCGGCGACGCGCTCCGCCGCTGCCGTCTCGTAGCGGCGGACGCGGGCCGTCAGTGCCGCCCGCTCGTCCGGTTCGAGTCCGCCGTCGGACAGCCGGTCGACGGCCGTGAGGAGTTCGCGGGTCTCGTCGAGGGTGAAACCGAGCGGCTTCATCCGGCGGACCACCATCAGCCGGGACACGTCCGCGTCCGTGTAGAGGGGGAAGCCGCCCGGCGAGGCCGCGGAGGGGACCACCAGGCCGCTGTCCTCGTACTGCCGGATGGTCCGCAGCGACAGTTCGGTCCGTGCGGCGACCTCGGCGATCTGCAGGGGCCGGCCGGCCATGCGTACTGCGCTCACGCGTCTCGTCCTTCCTCGTGCGGGGATCCCCAGGGCGTGCGGGCTCCCCTCAGGGCGCGGCTTCCGCGCATTACATACCATTCGTCCTAACTTCAGCACTTATGAGAGCTGGAAGTGCGGCGAAACGCCTGCTCGTAGGTCGTCCGTTGGACACCGGGCGGCTCGGGGAGACGCTGCTGCCCAAGCGGATCGCCCTCCCCGTCTTCTGCAGCGACCCGCTCTCCTCCGTCGCCTACGCCACCGAGGAGATCCTGCTCGTCCTCGGCCTCGGCGGTCTCGCCGTGCTCCATCTGGCCTGGTACGCGGCGGCCGGCATCGTCGTGCTGCTCGTGGTCGTCGTCGCCTCCTACCGGCAGACCTGCTACGCCTACCCGGGCGGCGGCGGGGCCTATGTCGTCTCCGCCGAGAACCTCGGCCGCAGGGCGGCGCTCACCGCCGCGTCCGCGCTGCTCATCGACTACGTGATGACCGTCGCCGTCTCCGTCGTCTCCGGGGTCGCCGCCATCACCTCCGCGGCCCCCTCGCTCGACGGGCACGCCGTGTCCCTTTCGGTGTTCTTCGTCGTGGTCCTCGCGTGGATGAACCTGCGCGGGGTCCGCGAGTCGGGGCGCTGGTTCGCCGCCCCCACGTACGCCTTCATCGCCGTCGTCTACCTGATGTTCGCCGTGGCCGCGGTGCGGATGGCGATGGGCACGACGATCCGCGCCGAGTCCGCCGACCTGCCCGTGGAAGAGGTCTCCACCTACGCGGGCATCGCGCTCGTGCTGCTCGCCCTGCGCGCCTTCGCCTCCGGCTGCACCGCGCTGACCGGTGTCGAGGCCGTCAGCAACGGCGTCCCGGCCTTCGCGAAGCCGAAGAGCCGCAACGCGGCCATGACGCTCGCGATCATGGGCGCGCTCTCCGCGACCATGTTCTTCGGGATCACCGTGCTCGCCATGGTCTACGAGGTCCACGTCGCGGAGGACCCCACGGAGCTCGGGCTCGCCCCCGGCACCCCGATGCCCACCGCGCTCGCCCAGATCGGCCGGGCCACCTTCGGCGACTGGCACGTCCTCTTCTACGCGCTCCAGGCCGTCACCGCGGGCGTCCTGATCCTGGCGGCCAACACCGCCTTCAACGGCTTCCCGATGCTCGCCTCGGTCCTCGGCCGGGACCGCTACGCGCCCCGCCAGCTCGTCCACCGCGGCGACCGGCTCGTCTACTCCAACGGCATCGTCCTCCTCGCGCTCGCCGCGATCGCCCTCATCGTGGCCTTCGACGCACAGCTGACCCGCCTCATCCAGCTGTACATCATCGGCGTCTTCGTCTCCTTCACCCTTTCCCAGGCCGGCATGGTCAAGCACTGGAGGCGAGAACTCGCCAGCCCCTCCGGAACCGGGGCCGCCGACCGCCGCACCGTCCACCGCCGGCTCGCGATCAATGCCTTCGGCGCCTGCCTGACGGCGGTCGTCCTCGTCATCGTCCTGATCACCAAGTTCACCCACGGCGCCTGGCTGGTCGTCATCGCGATGCCGCTGCTCTACGCCGGGATGAAGGCCGTCCGGCGGCACTACGACACCGTCGCCGCCGAGGTCGCCGTCGCACCGGGGGACCGGCCCCACACCCTCGCCGAGAACCACATCCTCGTCCTCGTGGCCTCCGTCAACGCCCCGAGCCTCCGCGCGCTGTCGTACGCCAGGACCCTGCGCCCCGACTCGCTCACCGCCGTCACCGTCGCCGAGGACCCGGCGGAGGCGGAGGTGCTCCGCGCGACCTGGGAGGCGCACGGCATCGACGTACCGCTGAGGGTGCTCAGCTCCCCGTACCGCTCGATCGTCCAGCCCGTCCTGCGGCACGTCCGGGACGCGCCCGAGCGGACGGGGGAGTCGGTGGTCTCGGTGGTCATCCCCGAGTACGTGGTCGGGCACTGGTGGGAGCGGCCGCTGCACAACCAGATCGCGCTGCGCCTCAAGGCCCGTCTGCTGTTCGTGCAGAACGTCGTGGTCATCGACGTGCCCTACCGGCTCGCCTCCGCCCGCGAGCTGGCCGCCGAGCGCGCCGGAACCCCCTCGCCGTAGGAGGTCAGGGCCAGACCAGGCAGTACGGCTGGTGTCCCGCCTCGTGGAGGCGGACCGAGAAGTCCTGCCACTCGTGGAGGAGCTGGTAGACGTCGAAGGCGTCGCGCGGGCCGCCGCGGTCCGGGACCGTCGACCAGATGAAGGCGGCGGCGCCGACCGACTCCTCGCCGATCCCGCGCAGCGGGTCGACGACGGTCATCGGCAGCTTCACGACCGCGTAGTCGGGGTGCAGCACGACCAGCTCGAGCGGCGGCACCTTGTGCAGGGGCATGCCCTGGATGCCGGTGAGGACCATGGCCGCTATCGTCTCGGGCTTGATCTTGGTGAACATGCCGCCCATGCCGAGCTCGTCCCCGCCGAGCTCCTCGGGGCGCATCGAGATCGGGACCTGGGCCGCCGTGGCGCTGTTGGGCGCGCCGAAGTACTTGTACGTCACCCCCAAGCTCCGGCCCCCGGTCGTCGGGGCCGATTCCGCAGGGGGCTCCGGGTTCGGCCGGCGCTCCGAAGCGGTCGGCTCCTCGGTGCGCCTGCGCCGGTGCCTCCCCCGCCGGGCAGACTCCGGACCCAGATCGTCCGTCCCCTCGCCCGGTCCGCCACCGCGATGCATATCTCCACCCGACTGCTTTTTCTCGGCAACACGACCCCGCCGCGCAACCCGATCATCGTGTCAGTGACCTCCCCCGCGTTCGTACGGTGAAACACCTGTCCGCAAGAACGCCGTGGCCTCTGACACCATGGATTCCGTGAGTCATCCCTATGACGCCCCAGTTTCGCAGACGCGGACGGGGAGCGCCTCGGCGTAACAGACAGGATGCTCACCGCCGTCCCTCCGTTCCCGATGTCGTGCCCGAAGTCGTTCTCGCAGGTCAGGATCACAGTGCCGTATTCATACGAAGCCCCAGTCTCACAGACGCTTTTCGACCGCGCTTCCCTCGTGACGCCCGGCGGCGTGAACTCACCGGTGCGTGCCTTCCGGGCCGTGGGCGGAACGCCCCGGTTCATGGTGTCCGGTACCGGTCCGTACCTCACCGACGCGGACGGTCGTGAGTACGTCGACCTCGTCTGCTCGTGGGGGCCGATGATTCTCGGCCACGCGCACCCCGAGGTGACCGCCGCCGTGCAGGCCGCGGTGGCCCGCGGCACCTCCTTCGGGACGCCCGGCGAGGGCGAGGTCGCGCTCGGCGAGGAGATCGTCGCGCGGATCGAGCCGGTCGAGCAGGTGCGCCTCGTCTCCTCCGGTACGGAGGCCACGATGTCCGCGATCCGGCTCGCCCGCGGGTTCACCGGGCGCGCCAAGGTCGTCAAGTTCGCGGGCTGCTACCACGGCCACGTGGACGCGCTGCTCGCCGCGGCCGGTTCCGGTCTGGCGACCTTCGGCCTCCCGGACACGCCCGGGGTGACCGGCGCTCAGGCCGGCGACACGATCGTGCTGCCGTACAACGACCTGGACGCGGTGCGGGCGGCGTTCGCCGCGCACCCGGGCGAGATCGCCTGTGTGATCACCGAGGCCTCGCCCGGCAACATGGGCGTGGTTCCGCCGCTGCCCGGCTTCAACCAGGGCCTCGCGGACCTGTGCCGGGAGAACGGCGCGCTGTACATCTCCGACGAGGTGATGACCGGTTTCCGTACGAGCCGGGCCGGCTGGTACGGCGTCGACGGCGTGAAGCCCGACCTGATGACCTTCGGCAAGGTCATGGGCGGCGGCTTCCCGGCCGCGGCGTTCGGCGGCCGCGCCGACGTCATGGGGCACCTCGCCCCGGCCGGCCCGGTCTACCAGGCGGGCACCCTGTCGGGCAACCCGGTCGCGACCGCCGCGGGCCTCGCGCAGCTGCGGCTGCTCGACGAGGCCGCGTACGAGAAGGTCGACGCCGTCTCGGCGGAGATCCAGGGCCTGGTCACGGGCGCGCTGGCCAAGGAGGGCGTGGCGCACCGGCTGCAGACCGCGTCCAACATGTTCTCGGTGTTCTTCACCGCGGACGAGGTGCGGAACTACGACGACGCCAAGAAGCAGGAGGCGTTCCGCTTCAACGCCTTCTTCCACTCGATGCTGGCCGACGGCGTGTACCTGCCGCCGTCCGCGTTCGAGTCCTGGTTCGTGTCGACCGCGCACGACGAGCGGGCGATCGAGCGCATCGCCGCCGCGCTCCCGGCCGCGGCCCGCGCCGCCGCGGAGGCCACGGCATGAGCGACCAGCACTACGGCGACGAGGACATCACCGTCGTCCACCTGATGCGGCACGGCGAGGTCCACAACCCCGACGGCGTGCTGTACGGGCGCCGCGCCGGCTACCACCTGTCCGAGCTGGGCCGTCAGATGGCGGACCGGGTCGCCGAGCACCTGGCCGAGCGGGACGTCACGTACGTCGTGGCCTCCCCGCTGGAGCGGGCGCAGGAGACGGCGACGCCGATCGCGAAGACGCACGGTCTGGATCTGGCCAGTGACGAGCGGCTCATCGAGGCGGCGAACGTCTTCGAGGGCAAGACCTTCGGCGTCGGCGACGGCGCGCTGAAGAAGCCGGGCAACTGGAAGCACCTCACCAACCCGTTCAAGCCGTCCTGGGGCGAGCCGTACGTCGAGCAGGTCGTGCGCATGATGGGCGCGCTCGACGCGGCGAAGGACGCGGCGCGGGGGCACGAGGCGGTCTGCGTCAGCCACCAGCTGCCGATCTGGATCGTGCGGAGCTTCGTGGAGAAGCGGCGGCTCTGGCACGACCCGCGGCGCCGGCAGTGCACGCTGGCCTCGCTGACCTCGTTCACGTACCGCGGCGACAAGATCGTCTCGGTCGGGTACAGCGAGCCGGCCCGGGACCTGGTCCCGGCGCACCTCCTCGCGGGTGCGAAGCCGGTCAAGGGGAAGTCGAAGGCCTTCGGGGCGTAGCCCCGCGCGCCGAGGGGCCCGGCCCCGCGCCGAGGGGCCCGGCCCCGCGCGCCGAAGGGCGTGATCCCCGTCGGGGTTCCCTCGTCCCCTCTGGACAGGGGGGTCCCCGAGCGCCACAGTTCAGGGCGGTCGGATGATGTTCATGTCATCCGATCGCCCTAAAATTTTTGTGCGATTTTCCGGAACCTCCGTGTTCCTCCCGGCATCTCACTCATTGTCGGTTTGGATGACGTTTAGGTCATACGTCAGCGCGAATGGGGATGTCATGCGCGGGATCAGTGGGATCAGTCGAAGGGGGCTCCTCGGGGCGGGCGTTGGGGCCGCCGCGGCGATGGGTCTCGCGGCATGCAGTACCAACAATCAGGACAAGTCTGGACGTTCCGGACCGGGTAAGGGGGGTGACGTCTCGGCGGACCCGGGCACGCCCACCCCGACCAAGGACGACGCCCGCCCGATCGGCGACGGTTCCACCGCCGACACCGGCAAGCAGCCGCACCAGCCCGACGCCCCCGTCCCGCTCGAACCCGGCCAGACCCCTCCCCAGTTCGTGATCTTCTCCTGGGACGGCGCCGGCGAGGTCGGCAACGGCCTCTTCCCGCGCTTCCTCGAACTCGCCAAGAACAACGACGCGGCGATGACCTTCTTCCTCTCCGGGATCTACCTCCTCCCCGAGTCGAAGAAGGACCTCTACCGCCCGCCGAATAACCGCGTCGGCGCCTCCGACATCGGCTACCTCACCGACGAGCACATCAAGGAGACCCTGAAGCACGTCCGGCAGGCCTGGCTCGACGGCCACGAGATCGGCACCCACTTCAACGGGCACTTCTGCGGCGGCTCCGGCTCCGTCGGCAACTGGACCCCGGCCCAGTGGCAGAGCGAGATCGACCAGGCCATGAAGTTCGTCACCGAGTGGAAGACCAACAGCGGCTGGACCGACCTCGACCCGCTGCCCTTCGACTACTCCAAGGAGCTCGTCGGCGGCCGCACCCCCTGCCTCCTCGGCCAGGAGAACCTGCTGCCCACCGCCAAGCGCCTGGGCTGGCGCTACGACGCCAGCTCGCCCGGCGGCCGCCAGACGTGGCCGACCAAGCGCCAGGGCATCTGGGACCTGCCGCTGCAGGCCGTGCCCTTCCCCGGGCACTCCTTCGAAGTCCTCTCCATGGACTACAACATGCTCGCCAACCAGTCGAAGAACACGACCAAGGGCATGCCCTCGCGCTATCCCGGCTGGCGCAGGCAGGCCGCCGACGCGTACCTTTCCGGCTTCACGCGCGCGTACGAGTCGAATCGCGCGCCCTTCTTCATCGGCAACCACTTCGAGCAGTGGAACGGCGGCATCTACATGGACGCCGTCGAAGAGGCGCTCAAGGGAATGGCCGGAAAGAAGGACGTGCGGCTCGTCTCCTTCAAGCAGTTCGTGGACTGGCTCGACGTCCAGGACCCGAAGATCCTGGAGAAACTGCGCACTCTGGAGGTGGGTCAGAAGCCCGCCGGCGGGTGGAACGCATTCCTCCGGCCCGACGCCCCGACCGTGAACCCGACCGCCACCTCCACCCCGACCGCCTAGTTCTTCCGACCCACCGCTTAGGCGATCTTGACAAGGGGCTTTACGGGCACGTAGGGGGGTGCCCAAGATCCCCCAAACGCCCATGCGAAACTTTTCACATGAGCCTTAGCCGTGCCCCCCGACGCACCCGGCGCACCCTGACCGCCGTCGGGCTGCTGTCCGCCGCCGCCCTCGTGCTCTCGGCCTGCGGTGGCGAGAACAACGGCAAGTCCGGCGGCGGTGGCAACACCAACTTCGTGACCAACACCGGTGGCATCTCCACCGTCGCCAAGGGCGAGCGCACGGCCCCCAACGAGATCGCCGGTGAGACCCTCGAAGGCAAGCGGCTCGACGTCGCCGACCTCAAGGGCAACGTCGTCGTCCTCAACGTCTGGGGCTCCTGGTGCGCCCCGTGCCGCGCCGAGGCCAAGCACTTCGCGAAGGTCTCCAAGGACTTCGAGGGCAAGGGCGTCGAGTTCGTCGGGCTCAACACCCGCGACCCCAACCAGCAGCCCGCGCTCGCCTTCGAGGAGGACTACGGGATCCCCTACCCGAGCCTCTACGACCCGCAGGGCAAGCTGATCCTCTTCGGCTTCCCCAAGGGCACGCTCAACCCGCAGGCCATCCCCTCCACCGTCGTCCTCGACAAGGAGGGCAAGATCGCCGCCCGCTCCCTCATGGCGCTCGACGAGAAGAAGCTCCGGTCGATGATCGAGCCCCTCCTCAAGGAGAAGTGAGCCGGTGAACGAGACGGTCACCAGCGGAGCCCTGCTGCTCGCCCTGCCCCTCGCGGTCCTCGGCGGCCTGGTCTCCTTCTTCTCCCCCTGCGTCCTGCCGCTCGTCCCCGGCTACCTGAGCTACGTGACCGGCGTCACCGGCACCGACCTCGCCGAGAGCCGCCGAGGCCGGATGACCGCGGGTGCCGTCCTGTTCGTCCTCGGCTTCACCGCCGTGTTCGTCTCCGGCGGCGCGCTCTTCGGCTACTTCGGGGCGACGCTCCAGGAGTACCGCGAGACGCTCACCACCATCCTCGGCGTGCTCATGATCCTCATGGGCGTGTTCTTCATGGGCCTGATGCCCTGGTTCACCCAGCGGGAGTTCCGCTTCCACAAGAAGCCCGTCGCCGGACTGATCGGCGCCCCGCTCCTCGGCGCGCTCTTCGGCATCGGCTGGACCCCGTGCATCGGTCCGACGCTCGCCTCGGTCAACGCCCTCGCCCTGGAGCAGGCCAGCGCCGGCCGCGGGGCGATACTCGCCTTCGCGTACTGCCTCGGCCTCGGCGTCCCGTTCGTGCTCGCCGCCATCGCCTTCCGCAAGGCGCTCGGCGCGTTCGGATGGGTGAAGAAGCACTATGTGTGGGTCATGCGGATCGGCGGCGGCATGATGATCGTCACCGGTGTCCTGCTCCTGACGGGCGCGTGGGACAGCATGGTGGCCACGATGCAGGGCTGGTCCAGCGGTTTCACGGTGGGGATCTGAGTTCCATGAGCAAGACCGATACGAGCGAGACCGGGCGTGCCGCCGAGGAGGCGGCCGGGGCCCGGCTCTCGACCGCTCCTCAGGAGGAGACCGACGCCGCCATCGGCGGCCCCGCCCTCGGGGTCATCGGCTGGATCCGCTGGTTCTGGCGGCAGCTGACCTCCATGCGGGTCGCGCTGATCCTCCTCTTCATGCTCTCCCTGGGCGCCGTCCCCGGCTCCCTCATCCCGCAGAACAGCGCGGACGAGCTGAAGGTGCAGACCTTCAAGGCCGCCCACGAGACCCTCACCCCGCTGTACGAGAAGCTCCAGTTCTTCGACGTCTACAGCTCCGTGTGGTTCTCCGCGATCTACATCCTGCTGTTCGTCTCCCTCATCGGCTGCATCGTGCCGCGCAGCTGGCAGTTCGTCGGCCAGCTCCGCAGCCGCCCGCCGGGCGCCCCCCGGCGCCTCGACCGGCTCCCCGCGTACACCACCTGGCGCACCGGGGCCGAGCCCGAGCAGGTCCGCGAGGCCGCGCTCACCGTCCTCAAGGGCCGCCGCTTCCGCGCCCACACCGTCGGGAACGCGGTCGCAGCGGAGAAGGGCTATCTGCGCGAGGCCGGGAACCTGATCTTCCACGTCGCCCTGATCGTCATCCTCGTGGCCTTCGCCGTCGGCCAGCTCTTCAAGTCCGAGGGCGGCAAGCTGATCGTCGAGGGCGACGGCTTCTCCAACACGCTCACCCAGTACGACGACTTCAAGTCCGGCTCCTTGTTCGGCACCGACGACCTGGAGCCGTTCAGCTTCAAGCTGGACTCCTTCACCGGCACGTACGAGAAGAACGGCCCCCAGCGCGGCACCCCCCGCACCTTCGAGGCGGCCGTCACCTGGTCGCAGGGCGGCCCGGACAAGAAGGCGGTCATCCGGGTCAACCAGCCGCTGGAGGTCGGCGGCTCCAAGGTCTACCTGATCGCCCACGGGTACGCGCCCGTCGTCACCGTCAAGGACGGCCGCGGCAAGACCGTCTTCCACGGCGCGGTGCCGCTGCTGCCCATCGACAACAACATCACGTCCACCGGCGCCATCAAGGTCATGGACGGCTACCGCGACAAGAACGGCAAGAAGGAGCAGCTGGGCTTCCAGGCCTTCTTCGTGCCGACCTTCGCGGGAGCCGGCAAGGGCACGATGTTCTCGCAGTTCCCCGCGCTCGACTTCCCCGTCATGGCGCTCACCGGCTTCCACGGCGACCTGCGCGTGAACTCCGGCCTGCCGCAGAACGTGTACCAGCTCGACAAGTCCAAGATGACCCAGTTCAAGGACGGCTCCGGCAACAAGCTCGCGCAGCGCATGCTGCCCGGCGAGACCATGACGCTGCCCGGCGGCGCCGGCTCGATCACCTTCGAGAAGGACGTCAAGGAATGGGCGAGCTTCCAGATCTCGCAGCAGCCCGGCAACGGCCTCGCCCTCGCGGGCGCGATCGCCGCGATCGCCGGTCTGAGCGGTTCGCTCTTCATCCAGCGGCGCCGCGTCTGGGTGCGTGCCGTGCGCGGTGAGGACGGCGTGACCGTCGTCGAGATGGCCGGCCTCGGCCGCAGCGAGTCCGCCAGGCTGCCCGAGGAGCTGGGCGACCTCGCGGTCGTGCTCACCGCGGACGCGCCCCCCGCACCGGAACCCGCGGAAGAACCCGCAGAAGACCCTGCCCCTTCTGGAGAGGCCGACAAGTGATCCTCGCCGCCACCGCGACCAACGAGAGCCTGGCGCAGCTGAGCGACCTGCTCATCTACTCCTCGATGGCCGTCTACACCCTGGCCTTCTTCGCCCACATCGCCGAGTGGGTGTTCGGCAGCCGCAGCAAGGTCGGCCGCACCGCCGCCGCCCTCACCTCCGCTCCGAAGGCCGCCCCCGCCGCCGGCGTGACCGTGAAGGTCAAGCAGGCCGGAGGCACCGCCGTCCTCGACAAGCCGAAGGTCGTCACGCGCTCCGCGGCCGGCACCCGTGACGTGCCGGACGGTCCCGGCGCGGCCGGCGGCACGGTCAAGGGCGACCTGTACGGCCGCATCGCCATCTCGCTGACCGTCCTCGCCTTCGCCATCGAGGCGGCGGGCGTGGTCAGCCGGGCGCTCTCCGTGCAGCGGGCCCCCTGGGGCAACATGTACGAGTTCTCCACCACCTTCTCCACGGTGGCGGTCGGCGCGTACCTCGGCTTCCTCGTCGCGAAGAAGAACGTCCGCTGGATCGGCCTCCCGCTGGTCACGACCGTCCTGCTCGACCTGGGCATGGCCGTCACCTGGCTGAAGACCCCCAGCGACCAGCTGGTCCCGGCGCTCGACTCGTACTGGCTGTGGATCCACGTCTCCACCGCGATCTTCTGCGGCGCGGTCTTCTACATCGGCGCGGTCGCGACCCTGCTGTACCTCTTCCGCGACTCGTACGAGAACAAGCTCGCGACCGGCGGCAACCCCGGCTCCTTCGCCCGCTCCGTCATGGAGCGGCTGCCCTCCGCGGCCTCGCTCGACAAGTTCTCGTACCGGGTCAACGCGGCCGTCTTCCCGCTCTGGACGTTCACGATCATCGCCGGCGCGATCTGGGCCGGCGACGCGTGGGGCCGCTACTGGGGCTGGGACGCCAAGGAGGTCTGGTCCTTCATCACGTGGGTCGGTTACGCGGCGTACCTGCACGCGCGCGCGACGGCCGGCTGGAAGGGGCGGAAGGCCGCGTACATCGCGCTCATCGCCTTCGCCTGCTTCCTCTTCAACTACTACGGCGTCAACATCTTCGTGAGCAGCAAGCACTCCTACGCCGGCGTCTGAGCTGGCACGGGACCTGTCCCGGGGTGACGCTGGAGGTATGAGCGAGATCCCCCGGGGCAGGAGCGAGACCCACGACGGCGACCGGCATCTGCTGCATTTCGTCGTGGACCTTCCGCAGCCGATGCCGGTGGTCTGGGCGGCCGTCGCCTCGCCCGAGGGCCTGCCGGGCTGGCTGTGCGAGGCGGACCCGCTGGAGCCGCGGCTCGGCGGGAAGGTCACCCTCCGCTGGCTGAACAGTGAGACGGAGGTCTCGGGGCGGGTGACCGCCTGGGATCCCGACGTGGTGGCCGAGTACACGGTCGATCCGGCGACGCACGGACGGATGCGGTTCCATCTGGAACCGGGGTCCGGGGGCGGCGGATCGACCGTTCTGCGTTTCACGAACGAGGTGCGGGGGACGCCGGAGTACCGGCTCGACTGTCTCGCCGGGTGGCACGACCACTTCGAGCGGCTCGCCGCGGCGCTGTCCGGTCATCCGACGGACTGGCGGGACTGGTCGCCGGAGCGGTGGCGGCACCTGCGGGAGCTGTACGAGCGCGACGACGCCCCCTGGCCCAAATGGGTGCCGTAGGGCGGCTCACCCCTTCTTCGGCGGCAGGCAGGTGGAGGTCGGAGGCCTGCCCTCCGGCCAGGCCGTCTGGACGAAGCGCGGTGAGCCGTCCTGGGCGAGTTCCACGATCGGGACCGCCTTGTTGTACGGGTTGCCGTAGTTGTCCAGGCAGATCCAGCCGCTCGCGCCCTGGACCCGCAGGGAGCCCTTGACCTGGGGCCACTGCGTACCGACGTCCTCCTTCGACGGGTACGCCACGCCTTCCGGGGTGGCCTGGCGGATGGCGTGGACCGCCGTCGCCATCGCGTCGTACGCGATGATCGCCTGGCCGTCCGAGAGCGGCACCGGCCTGTCCTTCGGGGCCGCCTTCGCGATGTCCGCCAGGAAGTCCGCGTACGCCTGCGGGGAGCCTCCCGTGCGGGGGATCTGCCGCCCGGGCGCCGGCTGCCAGGCGTCGGGGTGGGCGAGGGCCGCGTACCGCACGGTCACCTTCTTCTTCAGGGCCTTCCGGTCGAGCTTCTCGTCCGCTCCGAGGTACGAGCCCTCGTCGCCGGTCAGGACCGTGAAGGCGCGGTCGACGCAGCCGCGGTCGCCGAGCGCGTTGATGAACTGGCGCAGCTGGGTGTGGCGGCCCGCGAAGAAGACGGTCTCGGTGCGGGTGTCGCAGATGAGGTGCGTGATGTTGACGAAGGTGTTGGCGGTGGTGCCCTCCTGGGTGGAGTCGGGGGCCGAGGTGAACTCCTGCGGTTCGAGGGGCGCCTGCTTGAGGGACTGGGCGAAGGCCGCCTTCAGGGTGTCGACGTAGTGGTCGCCGCTGCGGGTGTCCTGGACGAGGAGGGCCTTGGCGGCGTCGACGCGGCCGAAGTTCGCGAGCGCCCTGGCCTCGTCGCTGTTGGTGGGGGAGACGCGGGCGAGGCCGGGGAAGGGCTTGCGGCCGGGGCCGTTGGCGATGTCGTCGGCGGTGATGGTGGTGCCGACGACGGCGACCTTGGCGTGGGTGAGGGCGGCCACCGCCTCCCGCATCTCCCCGGAGGAGGTGGCGATGCCGGAGACGGCACGCAGCCGGTCGGGGCCGTCGGCCATGGCGACGAGCCGGTCGACGACGGTGCGCCAGTGGGCGTTGCCCTGGCCGGTGTTGGCGAGGACGAGGCGGATCGTGGGCCGCTGCCCGTTGGACTCCTGGTTGGCCCGCCGCTGGTAGGCGTACGCGCCCTGGACCTCGTGCAGGACCTTGACCCGCATGCCGCTGTCGGTGGAGGTCAGGGGCAGGAGGACGGCGACGGTGACGTACTCGCCGGCCTTGAGGGAGGCGTTCTCGGCGCGGATGCTCTCGGCGACGTCCTTGAGGTCGGCCTCGCCGAAGTCATGGCCGGAGCCGTTGACGCCGATGCATTCGGCGCTGTCGAGGGGACGGGCCACGCCCTCGGCACAGGAACGGTTCTCCGGGGTGGTGAGCCGGGTGAAGCCGTAAGTGCCGAAGCCGAGGACGACGGAGGCGGTGACGGCCGTGGCGACGAACTTCTGGCGGGGGGTGCGGACGTGCCGGCGCAGCCGGGCGGTGAAACGGTCGGGCATGGCGTCAGACTCCGTTCTCACGGCCCGGCGGCAGCGACGGCTCCCGCCAGGCACGGATGTCGCGCGGCCAGTGGCCTGCCGCGTCCCAGAGTGAACCGCTGCCCGTCAGATGGCGGCCGGAGAGCCGGCGCAGCTCGTGCGCGAGCCGGTCGGCGACCTCGTCGTCGGGCAGGGCGAGCGGATCGGTGAGCAGCCACAGGGCGTGCAGCAGCCGCCGTACGGACAGATGGAGTTCGGTGGTGTCGGGGTCGAGGCCGGCGGGCAGCGCGGCGGTCGGCTCCTGGCCGAGGGCGACCGCCCGGCGCGGGTCGGGGCCCGGCCGGTCCCGCTCGCGGGGGTACGGGGCGGCGGCGATGAACCGCAGCCGGCCGAGCCAGCCGAGGACGTCCTGCCCGGGGAAGGTCTCCCGCAGGTGCGTCACGGCCTCCTCCGCGTGGCCGAGGGCGAGGCCGTGGTGGAGGCGGTACGGGCCGGGGCCGGGCCCGTAGTGCCGGTACAGGGTCTCGTGGACGGCGTGCCAGGCGGCGTACCGCGGATGGTCGCCGTCCTCGAAGCGCAGCCGGTACAGGAGCAGCGCGCGCAGCAGCGGGTCGGCGACGAAGTGGCCGGGGCCCTCGCCCCAGTCCTCGGCGCGCAGCTGGTCGCGGACCCGCAGCGCCACGTCCCCGTCCAGGGACTCGGCCTGGAGCCGGGCGTGCGCCAGCATCCGGGCGGACTCCTCGTCGTGGGTCGCGGCGAGCACGGCGTACGGCCCCGGGCGGCGCACCGGCAGGAGTTCGGCGAGGAGCGTCGGGGCGACGGGCACCGGCCGGGCGTCCTCACGCAGCTCCACCGCCAGGTCGAGCAGCCGGCCCGGGGTGAGGCCGTCCCGCAGCTCGGCGGGGGCCTGCCCGGCGGCCCGGCCGAGGAGGGCCACGCCGAGGGGGCGGCCGCCGGTCAGCCGGTGGACGGCGCGGGCCAGTTCTGCGGGGACGCGGCCCGCCGGATCGTGGTGGTCGAAGGCGGACCGGGTCTGGGCGGGGGAGAGCGGGGTCAGCTCGACGGCGAGGATGCCGGAGCCGACGCTCGTCCCGCGCGGGCAGGGCGCCCGGTGCGCGGTCTCCGGCAGCTTGGTGCGGGTGGCCTGCCGCAGGCCTTCGTGGTCGCGGACCCGGGAGGTGGCGAGGACGACGACCTTGTCGCGGCGGCCCTCGGCGGAGCGGGCGCGCAGGATCGGCTCGACGAGCTGCCGGCCGAGCGGTTCGTGCGCGTTGTCGAGGAGGAGCACGGGCCGGCCGATGCGGGCGCCGCGCTGGAGTCCGGTGTAGGCGTGGCGGAGGTCCTCGGTGAGGGCGCCGACGAGGAAGGCCTCGGCCTCGCGGCGGCGCCTGCCGTCGTGCTCGAAGTCGACGGCGAGCTGCTGGAGCCCGGCCTTGCCGCGGCCGCCGGCGTTGCGGTAGCTGCCGTACCAGTTCTCGGAGGAGCGCTGGAGGCGGCCGAACACCTCCTCCAGGACGGTCTCCACGGTCGCCTCGGCGAGCAGCCCGGCGAGCGGGGCGGCGGCGTCGGCGAAGGTGGCGGCGAGCTTGGTGAGGACCTTGCCGACCCAGTTGGTGGCGGCGCCCCTGGTCGCGTCGACGGTCGCGAGGAGCGGCCCGAGGCGCTGGAGGTCGCGCCGGGCCCGCTCGTCGTCCTCCTGGGACCAGGCGAGCGAGGCGACCGCGACCAGGCCGAGCGACAGCCGGGGGAACCGCACGGGCCGGGCGCCGAGGACCTTCGGCGACAGCTGCACGGCCAGCTCGGACAGGGCGCCCGTGACCGGGGTCCAGCCGGGGCCGTGGTCGGCGGGCGGCTCGATGTGGGCGCAGTCGAGGAGGGCGAGCGGGGTGTAGCCCTTGTAGCGGTTGCGGACCTCCTTGAGCAGGGCGGTCTTCCCCATGCCGCGCCCGCCGGTGAAGACCGTCACCGGCGGGTCGTCCCCGTGCTCGTACGCGACCCGCGCGGTCCCGTGCCGGGTGAGCCCGACGAGCCGTGCGGCGAGCCCGCCCTCGTCCAGGACCGCCTCGCGGCCGTACAGCTCCCTGTCCACGCCCCTGCCACCCCCGTCACAGTCAACTCAAGGATATCGACGGGGTGTTGGTAAAGCGGTCGCCTTTTCGACTCGGTTTCCGGGGGATATCAATCCGTTGCGATGGCGTCGAGCTGGGCCCGCAGATAGCCGTGCGACTCGATGCCGTGGATCGTGGTCCCTGGGGTGCACTCGTAGAAGTACACCAGCGACATCAGCTCCTCCGCGGGCGCGTCGGCCGGCGGCGGCAGCACGCGGTGCCGTCCGGACCGCCACCGCCCGCCGGTCCAACCGGCCATCAGGTCGCCGATGTTGACGGTGAACGCGGCGGGGTCGTACGGGGCGTCCTGCCAGCCCCCGGCGTCGGTGAACACCTGGAGCCCGCCCTTGCCCGCCTCCCGGTCCAGGACGGTGACCGTGCCGAAGTCCGTGTGGGGGCCGATGCGGAACTGCCCCGGCTCCGGTGCGCCGGTCCGCTCCAGCCCCGGATACCAGTTGATGTTGAAGCCGAACGTGGGGTGCCCGGTGTGCCGGGTGAAGAAGTCCCGCTCCTCGCCGAGCGCCGTGCCGAGCAGGTCGAGCACGCGGTCCGAGAGCTCCTTCATCTGCGCCAGGTAGGTGTCGAGGAGCGGCTTCAGCGCGGGCACCTCGGTGGGCCAGGTGTTCGGCAGGAACCACTCGGCGTCCACCGCCGGGTCCCCGGTCGGCTCCTCCGCCGCGAAGGAGAGCGACTCCTTCAGGTCGGGCGGGGTCGCCGTCCCCTCCGCGTATCCGTTGGCCTCCGCACCCGGCCCGAGCCACCCCCGCCCGCCGACCCGCACGGCGTACGGCTCCTTGACGGCGGCGGGCAGGTGGAAGAAGGCCCGGGCCGTCTCGCGGATGGCGGCCCGCAGACCGGGGTCCACCCCGTGCCCGGTGACCAGCAGGAACCCGGCGTCCCGGAGGGCGCGGTCGACGGCGGGGAGCTGCGGGGCGGGGTCGCGCCGCAGGTCGATGGTGGGAAGGCGGGCTTCACTCATCGCCGATGTCCTCGTTCCAGAGCGCCGGTCGGGCGGCGATGAACTCCCGCATGAGTGCGGCGCATTCGGCGTCGTCGAGCACGACGACCTCGACCCCGTGCCCGGCGAGCCAGTCGTGTCCGCCGTGGAAGGTCTCCGCCTCCCCGACGACCACCCGCGAGATCCCGAACTGCCGCACGAGGCCGGAGCAGTACCAGCAGGGCGACAGGGTGGTGACCATCGTCGTCCCCCGGTACGAGCGCTGCCGCCCGGCGGCCCGGAAGGCGTCGGTCTCGGCATGCGCCGAAGGGTCCCCGTCCTGCACGCGCCGGTTCCGCCCCCGCCCGAGCAGCGCCCCGTCGGCGCCGTAGAGGGCGGCCCCGATGGGGATGCCGCCCTCGTCGAGCCCGGCGCGGGCCTCGTCGAGCGCGGTGCGAAGCCACCGGCGGGCCTGTTCCTGATCCATGGGGGGAGCCTTCCCCGCCGGACCCCGGGCGTCACACCCTCTGGTGCGGGACCTGTGGTGCCGGTCCCGTGGCCCCTCACGCGACCGCGCCGGCCTCCTCCTCGTAGGGGAACAGGGCGAGCGGGGTCTCGCCCTGGAAGAAGGTCTTGGCGCGGAGCATCGCCTGTTCGTCGGCGCGGACGCGGCCGGGGCGGGAGCCCGTGCCGGTCAGGACGCCGCCGAAGCGCATCCGCAGGTAGGCCGCCGAGTGGTTCAGGCTGGTGACCAGGCCCTCCGCGACCTCGTGCTCCTCGTGCGCCAGGGCCGTCACCCCCCACAGCGTGCCGCCCGCCATGCGCTCCTTGAAGTCCGAACCGGGCACGTTCAGCCAGCCCGACCAGTAGTCCAGGTAGCGCTTGGTCTGCGCGGAGAGGCTGTACCAGTACAGGGGCGAGACGATCACGATGTCCGTGGCCCCCACCGTCGCCTGCCGCAGCAGTTCCTCGGTCTCGCCGGCCCGCCGGCCGGCGTCCTCGTGCCGGCCGTCCTGGAAGTCGGGCAGGACCAGTTCATTGAGGTCCACCCAGCGCTGTGGGACGTCGGCGGGCAGTTGTGCGGCCGCCGCGCGGGCCAGGATCTCGGAGTTGCCGTCGGCGCGGGAGCTGCCGAGCACGAAGAGGAACGAGCGGTCCGGGCGGTCCGGGCCGGGTGCGGTGTCCAGGGTCATGTCTGCTGCTCCGGTGTCGTGGGTATCCGGTGCCAACCCCGCCTCCCCCGGACGTATTCCGGCCCCATCGGACCCGCCGATCGCCCCCATCGGCAGGACGCCCCACTGGCCCGTGGACCGCCCCCGGCCCCCGTTCGTAGCGTCGTTCCCATGAGAAACGAGACCAGGGGAACCCTTGAACTGACCCTCGCCATGGTGCTCTCCGGCACCCTCGGCGTCTTCGTCGTCGAGTCCGGCGCCTCGCCCTTCGAGGTGGTGTTCTTCCGGTGCCTCTTCGGGGCCGTCGCGCTCGGCGCGTACAGCCTCCTGCGGGGGTTCTTCACCGGCCACGGGTTCACGCCCAGGAAGCTGGGACTCGCCGCGCTCGGCGGGGTGTTCATCGTCTTCAACTGGGTGTTCCTGTTCGAGGCCTACCGGGCGACCTCGATCTCGCTGGCCACCGTCGTCTACCACACCCAGCCGTTCTTCCTCGTCCTGCTCGGCGCCCTCTTCCTGCGGGAGCGGATCTCCGGGGCCAAGATCGGGTGGCTCGTGCTCGCCTTCCTCGGGCTCGTCCTCGTGTCCGGCGTGCGGCCCGGCGACACCGCCTCCCTGGCCGGGCTCGGGTACGCGCTCGCCGCCGCCGTGCTCTACGCCCTCGCGACCTTCGTCACCAAGCGGATCACCGGCGTGCGCCCCCATCTGATCGCGCTCGTCCAGGTCGTCGTCGGGATGCCGCTGCTGCTGCCCTTCGTCGAGTTCGGGGGCGTCGGCGGCGGCGGGTGGGGCTGGCTCGTCGGGCTCGGGTTCATCCACACCGGGCTCATGTACGTGCTCATGTACGCCGCCTACGCCAAGCTGCCCACCGCCAAGATCGCCGTCCTCGCCTTCACCTACCCCGCCGTCGCCATGGGCGTCGACTGGGCGGTGTACGGGCATCACATCGGGCTCGTCCAGGCCCTCGGCGTCCCGCTGATCGTCCTCGCCAGCCTCAAGGTGACTCTCGTACGAGCCGCCGCGCCTGCTCCACGAACAGCCGCACATGCGCCGGAAGCCGCTTCCCCCGCCGCCACGCGAGCTGCGTGAAGAGCGTGAACGGCGCCTCCCAGGGGAGTTCCACCAGCACCCCGGCCGCCAGTTCCTCCGCGACCGTCACGCGCGGCAGCAGCGCCACCCCCAGGCCCGCCGCCACGCCCCGCTTCGTCGCCTCGATCGTGCCGAACTCCATGAACGGCGGCTCCCACTCCCGCAGCTCCGCCTCGAAGAGGTCGCGGTACGCGCAGCCCGGTTCGGTGCCCAGGAGCTGCGCCGCCGCCAGGTCCGCGGTCGTCAGGTCCGTACGGCCGGAGAGGGGGTGGCCCGGGGCTCCCACCAGGGACAGCGGCTCCGGGGCCAGGACCTCCGTCTCCAGGCCCTCGTGCTCCGTCTCCGGCTCCATCAGGAACCCGACGTCGTACGTGCCCTGCCGCAGCGCCTTCCGGGTCTCGTCGCCGAGCGTGGGCCGCAGCGTCAGCCGCACCTTCGGGTAGCGGTGGTGGAAGTACTCCAGGAGCGGCGGCAGCCGGTAGGAGGTGAGGGACTCCATGGTGCCGACGGCGATCGGGCCCGAGGGCTCCGTCGTGGCCGCGACGGCCGTACGGGCCTCCTCCGCGAGGTCCGTCATGCGGCGGGCGTACGGGAGGAGCCGTTCACCGGCCTCCGTCAGGCGGATGCGGCTGCCGAGGCGCTCGAAGAGGTCCACCCCGAGGGAGGATTCGAGGGACCTGATCTGGGCCGTCACGCTCGACTGGGCGTATCCGAGTTCCGTGGCCGCCCGGGTGAAGGAGAGGACGTCGGCGACCTTCTCGAAGGTCGCCAGGAGCCGCAGCTCCATCAGCCCTCGGTCTCCGTGTCCTCGCCGGACTTGCCCTGCTCGCGCTTCTTCAGCTCCTCCTCGCGGCGGCGCAGGTCCGCCTCCCAGTCCTTGAGGAGGGATTCGTCCTTTTCGTTCTCCTCGCGGAGGGACTTCAGGAACTCCGGGTTGTCGTCGGGCGCCACCCACTCGTGCCGGTGGTTGCGGTACCCCGTCGAAAAGGGGGTGGGCGTACGGCCTCCGGCGGGCGCGTGGCGCAGCTTGCCGGCGGCGAGCCAGCCGATGGACCCGACGAAGGGGAAGAGGAGGATCACGATCACCCAGACCACCTTCGGCAGGTGCTTGACCTCGTCCTCGGGGGTGTTCAGGCAGTCGATGAAGGCGTAGATCAACAGCGCCAGCGGCAGGATGAACATCAACGCCCTGAGCATGTGGTGCAGCCCCCTGGAAGCAGCGGCGAGGCCGGTTCCGACGGCCCCGGTGACAGCCCAAGCCTAGCCCGTGACCGATACTGACCCCTATGGCTTACGACGATCTCCGCTCGCTGCTCAGGGCCCTGGAACGCGAAGGCGACCTCAAGCGCATCAAGGCCGAAGTCGACCCGTACCTGGAGGTCGGGGAGATCGTCGACCGGGTGAACAAGGCGGGAGGTCCGGCGCTCCTCTTCGAGAACGTCAAGGGCTCCGCCATGCCGCTCGCGATGAACGTCTTCGGGACGGACCGCCGGCTGCTCAAGGCGCTCGGCCTGAAGTCGTACGAGGAGATCAGCGAGAAGATCGGCGGGCTCCTCAAGCCGGAGCTGCCGCACGGCTTCGTCGGGGTCCGCGAGGCCTTCGGGAAGCTGGGCTCGATGGTCCACGTGCCGCCGAAGAAGGTGAAGGCCGGGGACGCCCCCGTGCAGGAGGTCGTCCTCACCGGGGACGACGTCGACCTGGACGAGCTGCCCGCGCTGTTCACCTGGCCGAAGGACGGCGGGTCCTTCTTCAACCTGGGCCTCACCCACACCAAGCACCCCGAGACCGGCGTGCGGAACCTGGGGCTCTACCGGCTCCAGCGGCACGACAAGCGCACCATCGGCATGCACTGGCAGATCCACAAGGACAGCCGCAACCACTACGCGGTCGCCGCCGAGCGCGGCGAGCGGCTGCCGGTCGCCATCGCCTTCGGCTGCCCGCCGGCCGTCACGTACGCCTCGACGGCCCCGCTGCCCGGCGACATCGACGAGTACCTCTTCGCCGGCTTCGTGCAGGGCAAGCGGATCGAGATGGTCGACTGCAAGACCGTCCCGCTCCAGGTCCCGGCGCAGGCCGAGGTCGTCATCGAGGGCTGGCTCGAGCCCGGCGAGATGCTGCCGGAGGGTCCCTTCGGCGACCACACCGGCTTCTACACCCCGCAGGAGCCGTTCCCCGCGCTGAAGATCGACTGCATCACCATGCGGCGGCGTCCGCTGCTCCAGTCGATCGTCGTCGGCCGGCCGCCGACCGAGGACGGGCCGCTCGGGCGGGCCACGGAGCGGTTCTTCCTGCCGCTCCTCAAGATCATCGTGCCGGACATCGTCGACTACCACCTGCCGGAGTCGGGCGGCTTCCACAACTGCGCGATCGTCTCGATCGACAAGAAGTACCCGAAGCACGCGCAGAAGGTCATGCACGCCATCTGGGGCGCGCACATGATGTCGCTGACCAAGCTGATCATCGTGGTCGACAAGGACTGCGACGTGCACGACCTGCACGAGGTGTCCTGGCGGGCCCTCGGCAACACGGACTACGCGCGCGACCTGACCGTGGTCGAGGGTCCGGTGGACCACCTCGACCACGCCTCCTACCAGCAGTTCTGGGGTGGCAAGGCGGGCATCGACGCGACGAAGAAGCTGCCCGAGGAGGGCTACACCCGGGACGGCGGCTGGCCGGACATGGTGGAGTCGGACCCGGCGACGGCGGCCCTGGTGGACCGCCGCTGGAAGGAGTACGGGCTGTGACGACCGCGGCCGTTCCCGGCGCCCAGCCGGGCCGTACGAAGGCCTTCCTCCGGCTCGTGATGATCGAGCACTCGGTCTTCGCGCTGCCCTTCGCCTACATCGCCTCGCTCACCGCGATGTTCCAGCTCGACCGGAACATCCACTGGTGGACGCTCTTCCTCGTCACCGTCTGCATGGTCGGCCTGCGGACCTTCGCCATGGCCTGCAACCGGATCATCGACCGCGAGATCGACGCCCGCAATCCGCGGACGGCCGGGCGCGAGCTGGTGACCGGGGCGGTGTCCGTGCGCTCGGCGTGGACCGGGGCCGGGATCGCCGTCGTGGTCTTCCTCGGCGCCGCCGCCCTCCTGAACCCGCTCTGCCTGGCGCTCGCGCCGCTCGCCGTCATCCCGATGGTCGTCTATCCGTACGGGAAGAGGTTCACGAACTTCCCGCACGCCATCCTGGGCCTCGCCCAGTCCATCGGCCCGATCGGCGCATGGCTCGCGGTGACCGGCGAGTGGTCCTGGGACGCGGTCATCCTGGGCCTCGCGGTGGGCGTCTGGATCGGCGGCTTCGACCTGATCTTCGCCTGCCAGGACGTCCAGGCGGACCGGGCGCACGGCGTCATGTCGGTGCCGGCCCGCTTCGGCGTCCCGGCGGCACTGTGGGGCGCCCGCGCCTCCGCGGTCGTCACCACGGGGCTCCTCGTCTGGTACGCCCTCGCGACGGACGCGGGTCTCTTCTTCTGGGTGGGCCTGGTGATCGTGGTCGCCGCCTTCGGCTACGAGCACACGATCGTGAAGCCGAACGACCTGTCCCGCCTGAACCGGGCGTTCTTCACGACGAACGGCTTCATCGGGATCAGCCTGTTCGTGTGCGCGCTCCTCGACCTGCTGGTCCGCGGGCTCACCCCGTAGTCCCGGCCGTGGTCCCGGTGCGAGGACGGATAGGCTCGGCGGCATGAACGACGGCAAGCGCACCCCCTGGATCGTGGGGGTTTCCGGGGCGTCGGGTACGCCGTACGCCGCCGCCGTGCTGAGGGGGCTGCTCGCGGCCGGGGAGGGCGTCGACCTCGTCGTGTCGCGCGCCTCGCGGCTGACGCTGCTCGACGAGACGGGGATCGCCTTCCGGGACGCGCACTGGCGCGAGGACCTGGCGACCTGGCTGGCGCGGGGCGCGGACGGGAAGCCGGACACCTTCGACGTGTCGGACCGGCTCGACGACGTGCGGTACTGGGCTGCCGGGGACCTGGCCGCGGGGCCGTCCTCCGGCTCGTACCCGGCCAGGGGGATGCTGGTGGTGCCGGCCTCGACCGCATCGGTGGCGGGAGTGGCACTCGGGCTCTCGAAGGACCTGCTGCAGCGGGTCGCGAGCGTGACGCTGAAGGAGCGGCGTCCGCTGGTGGTCGCGGTGCGGGAGACCCCGCTGAACGGACAGACGCTCAAGCACATGGTGACGCTGGACGAGGCGGGCGCCGTGGTGCTGCCCGCCTCTCCGGCGTTCTACGCGGGGGCGACGCACATCCAGGATCTGGTGGACTTCGTCGCCGGGCGGGTGCTCGACGCGGCAGGGGTGCCGCACGAGCTGTACCGCCGTTGGGAGGGAGACCTCGGTGGGGGCTCCCGTTCGGATTAGCGCTTCTTGGCGTGCTTCTTGGCGGCGCGCTTCGAGGCGGCGGACTGCTGGTGGGCACGCGAGCGGCTGGCCAGCTCCTGCAGCTCACGCATGCGGGCGTAGGCCATCTCGATCGTGTACACGGTGATCACCACTCCTGAAAGATCGTCTTTGATCCACTGAAAGATTCGCAGGGTGTCGCCCCTGCATGCCTTAGATTCTATACCTAAACTCGCTGTACCGCTGGACAATGGAAGGTGAATTCCTATGGATGCCGTGGACAGGCAGCTCATCCAGGCTCTGCGCGAGAACGGTCGCGCCTCGTACGCCGAGCTCGGCCGGCTCGTCGGGCTCTCCGGCCCCTCCGTCACCGACCGCATCAACCGGCTGGAGGCCGCCGGCGTCATCACCGGCTACCGCGCCACCGTCGACGCCGCCTCGCTCGGCCTCGGCGTCACCGCCCTCATCGGCATCTCCCTCTCCGACGCCGCCGACCACGAGGACGTGGCCCGCCGCCTGAAGGACCTCGCCGAGATCGAGGACTGCTGGTTCATCGCCGGCGACGACTCCTTCATGCTCAAGGTGCGCGCCAACGACGTCGACGGCCTGGAGAAGACGATCCGCCGGCTCTCCGGCACCAAGGGCGTCTCCCGCACCCGTACGACGATCGTGCTCTCCACCAAGTGGGAGAACCGGGTCGGGGAGCTGCCGGAGGAGGGCTGAGAGTACGGTTGGGCAGAGCTTGATTCGTAGGCAGAAAAGGGAGGCGGCCGTATGGACGCGGGGCTCAAGCGTGAGCTGGAGCAGAAGGTCCGGGACGGTGAGCGGCTGAGCCGTGAGGACGGCATCGCCCTGTACGAGTCCGACGACCTCGCCTGGCTCGGCGGTCTGGCCCACGAGGTCCGGACCCGCAAGAACGGCGACGTGGTCCACTTCAATGTCAACCGGCATCTGAACATGACCAACGTCTGCACCGCCTCCTGCGCCTACTGCTCCTTCCAGCGCAAGCCGGGCGAGAAGGACGCGTACACCATGCGCATCGAGGAGGCCGTGCGCCTCGCGAAGGCGATGGAGAACGAGAACCTCACCGAGCTCCACATCGTCAACGGGCTGCACCCCAACCTGCCCTGGCGCTACTACCCGCGCTCCCTCTCCGAGCTCAAGAAGGCGCTGCCGAACGTCTCGCTGAAGGCGTTCACGGCCACCGAGATCCACCACTTCGAGACGATCTCGGGGCTGAGCGCGAGCGAGATCCTCGACGAGCTCATCGAGGCCGGCCTGGAGTCGCTGACCGGCGGCGGCGCCGAGATCTTCGACTGGGAGGTCCGGCAGCACATCGTGGACCACAACACCCACTGGGAGGACTGGTCCCGGATCCACCGGCTCGCCCACGAGAAGGGTCTCAAGACCCCGGCGACCATGCTCTACGGGCACATCGAGGAGCCGCGCCACCGCGTCGACCACGTGCTGCGG
Organism: Streptomyces nymphaeiformis; assembly: GCF_014203895.1. Classification (GTDB taxonomy): domain Bacteria; phylum Actinomycetota; class Actinomycetes; order Streptomycetales; family Streptomycetaceae; genus Streptomyces; species Streptomyces nymphaeiformis. The sequence goes on from NZ_JACHJY010000011.1 coordinate 60,675, forward strand.
CTCCGCGAGCTCCAGGACGAGACCAACGGCTTCCAGGTCTTCATCCCGCTGCGCTACCAGCACGACTTCGTGGACATGCAGGACGGCAAGGTCCGCAACAAGCTCCAGGCCCGCACCACGATGGCGACCGGCGCCGAGGCCCTGAAGACCTTCGCGGTCTCCCGGCTGCTCTTCGACAACGTGCCGCACGTCAAGGTCTTCTGGGTCATGCACGGCGTCCAGACGGCGCAGCTGGCGCTCCAGCACGGTGCCGACGACATGGACGGCTCGGTCGTCGAGTACAAGATCACGCACGACGCCGACAACTACGGCACGCCGAACAAGCTGGGCCGTGACGACCTGCTCGAACTGATCCGCGACGCGGGCTTCCGGCCGGTCGAGCGGAACACGCGGTACGAGATCATCCGCGAGTACCCGGGTCCGGACGCGGGGCGGCGCGAGTCGCCGCAGCCGATGCGGGTCTGACGTGATGTGACGAGAAGGGCCGGCGGGGACATCCCCGCCGGCCCTTCTCGTCTTCGCCCGCTCACTTCAGCGGCAGCAGCATGACGATGTCGTCGCGGTCGTCGCCGGGGGCGACCCGGATCGCGTCGGGGACGCGGCCGACCTCCTTGTAGCCGGACTTCGCGTAGAAGCCGTCGACGCCCGTGCCGCCCCGGCAGGTGAGGCGGATCGCCTCGATCTCCTCGAAGCCCTCGGCCGTGCGGGCGGTGTGCTCCACCGCCGCCATGAGGTCGCGGCCGTATCCGCGGCCCTGGTGCCGGGGGTGGACCATGACGGTGTAGAGCCAGACCCAGTGCTTCATCAGCGGGTGGCCGTTGAAGGTGAAGAAGGCGGTGGCGGCGACCTGGCCGTCCTCGTCGCGGCCGACGAGGAGGCGGGTGCCGCCCTCGGTCATCGCGACGAGGTGCTTGAGCAGCGCGGGGCGTATCGCGTCGGGCGTCACGGGGGGTACGAAGCCGACGGCGCCGCCCGCGTTGGAGACGTCGGCCCAGAGGGAGAGCACGCCGTCGCGCAGGGTGCGGTCGACCGCCGGGTCCACCTCGAAGGTAAGGGTCATGAGGAGAGGTTATCTATTACCTCCGAGGTGCTCAAGAGGGCCGGTCCCGGGTCCGGCGCCGGCGCGTGCTTCACTGGAGGACGCTCGTCCCGCTTGGGAACTTTGCGATCTTTCGGAACGGAAGAGTGGACTGACATGCTCCGCTACACGCTGATGCGGCTCGGGATCTTCGCCGGGTGCTTCCTCGCCCTGTGGGGTCTCGTCTACGTCGGCGTGCTGCCGCGCGGCCTGGGCGACTCGAACCTGCTCTGGGTCCTCGTCCTCTCCATCGTCGTCTCCGCCCCGCTCAGCTTCGTGCTCCTGCGCAAGGTGCGGGACGAGGCGAGCGCCGAGGTCGTGGCGCGGGTCGACCGCGCCAAGGGCCGGCTGGAGGCGAACCGTTCGCAGGAGGACGCGCTGTAGCCGCCGTCCGTCGTGTAAGGGCTGCGTAAGCTTCCTCACAGCGTCACACCCCGGGTAGGGCCTTCCAAGGCTCCGACCTGGGGTGTTCTGCGTTTCGGAGGCGAAGGGGCGTTTTCGCGCCTCAAAGAATGGCTTTGAGGATCTCAAAGTTCAAGTGTTAACGTGTTCGACATGAAGTCTGCAGTGCGCCCCTCTCATGCCGTGAGCACCCCGCTCGTGGCGCGCCTGCACGTCGATCTGTGCCGCTGTACGTCCGCGGTCTGTTGCCGTCAGCTCTGACCCGGCATCATCAGCGGCCCGCGAGAACAGCGCGTGTGTGCCGCACCCCCGTCCCCGTATTTCCCGATACGCACCTGTGGAGCGTGCCCGTGTCCGCGTCCGTGACGCCCGAGACGAAGTCCCGGATACCCAAGGTCCCCTTCTGGGCCCAGATCATCGCCGGTCTGGCCCTCGGCGCCCTGCTCGGCTGGATCGCCCGCAGCCAGGACGTCGCCTGGCTGAAGGAGACCCTGAGCCAGATCGGCGGCATCTTCGTCCAGCTGCTCAAGCTGGCCGTCGCCCCGCTCGTCTTCTTCGCGATCCTGGTGTCGATCACCAACCTGCGGAAGGTGAACAACGCCGCCCGGCTCGCCACCCGCACCCTGCTCTGGTTCATGATCACCTCGCTGATCGCGGTCGGCATCGGCCTCGCGATCGGCCTGATCACCAACCCGGGCGCCGGCACCGGCCTCACGCCGAAGGACGGCAAGCTCCCCAAGCACGAGGGCTCCTGGATCGACTTCCTCACCGGGATCATCCCGACGGACGTCATCACGCCCTTCACCGAGCTGAACGTCCTCCAGATCGTCTTCATGGCCGCCGTCGCCGGCATCGCCGCCCTCAAGCTCGGCGACCGCGCCAAGCCGATCCTCACCCTCTCCGAGTCGGTCCTGGAGCTCCTCCAGAAGGCCCTGTGGTGGGTCATCCGCCTCGCCCCGCTCGGCACCGTCGGCCTCATCGGCTTCGCCATCGCCGACTACGGCTGGGACCTGATCGGCAAGTACGCGACCTTCACCGCCGACATCTACGTCGGCTGCGCCCTGGTCCTCTTCGGCGTCTACCCGCTGCTGCTCGCCACGGTCGCCAAGGTCAACCCGCTGCAGTTCTACAAGGGCGCCTGGCCGGCCATCCAGCTGGCCTTCGTCTCCCGCTCCTCGGTCGGCACCATGCCGGTCACCCAGAAGGTCACCGAGCGCCTCGGCGTCCCGAAGGAGTACGCCTCCTTCGCCGTCCCGTTCGGCGCGACGACCAAGATGGACGGCTGCGCCGCGATCTACCCGGCCCTGGCCGCGATCTTCATCGCGCAGATCTTCGACGTGCAGCTCGGCCTCGGCGACTACCTGCTGATCGCCTTCGTCTCGGTCATCGGCTCGGCGGCCACCGCCGGCCTCACCGGCGCGACGGTCATGCTCACCCTGACCCTCTCCACCCTGGGCCTCCCCCTGGAGGGCGTCGGCCTCCTCATGGCGATCGACCCGATCCTGGACATGATGCGGACCGCCACGAACGTGGCCGGCCAGGCTCTGATCCCGGTGATCGTCTCGGCCCGCGAGAAGATCCTCGACCTCACCGCGTACGAGAACGCCTCGGCGTCCCCGGTCGACGAGAAGGAGACCGTGCTGGCCGCCTGACCCGCGCCAGGCTCGTACGCGATGTGCCCCGCACCCCGATCACGGGTGCGGGGCACATCGCGTTTCCGGCGTCCCGGTCACGGGCCGTCGTGGACGAAGGGGACCCAGACGGTCGGGTCGGTGGGGTCCTTGGCGCGGAGCTCGGCGACGGCCCGGTGGAGGGCACGGGCGGCGCCGGTGGACGCCGGGCCGTCCGGGCCGGAGAGGTGACGGTAGAAGGCGGCCGCCACCTCGGGTGCGGCCCCGTCGTTGATCGACCACAGGGTCGCCACCACGTGCCGGAACCCCGCGATGCGCAGGGCGGCGGCGGTGTGCACGGCCTCGTCCGGGAGCTCCCCGGCGCCCAGGCGGGTGTGGCAGGCGGACAGGAACGCCAGGTCGGCGCGGTCGAGCCGCAGATCCGCGAGGTCGAGAAGGCTGAGGTCGCGGTCCCTGAGACAGAGTCCCGCGCCGGCCGGTGCCGTCATGTCGAGCCAGCCGTGACAGGCGAAGTGCGCCCAGGCGTGTTCCGGCAGCCGGTGTCGCACGGCCGCCGTGGTGGCCGCCTCGTCGGCCAGGACCGTCAGCCGCGGGCGGCCGAGGATCCGGTCGAGGGCCTGGAGCTCCGCCGCGACCCCGGGCAGGACGGTATGGCCGCGTCCGGTGTCGGTGAGGGCGACCGCCAGGAGAGCGGGATCGGTGGGTTCCGGGCGGCGCCGGGCGTCGACGAGGGCGGAGAGCGTGGTGGTGTACGAGGACACCGCCGCGTACGGCAGGCCGACGGGCTCGGCCGGGCCGGCCGTGATGCGGGGGTAGCGGCCCGCCGCGTGCAGCGGAAGGATCGAGAGGGACGCCGTGGGGCACCACCACAGGCGGGGCGGGTCGGCCGACTCGGTCGGCCAGTCCAGTCGTTCGAGGACCGGCAGGGCGATGCGGTTCCAGAGCCATTCCAGGGTGTCGTGCACGGTGTGCCGGGCGCATTCGTGGGTGTCCCAGCTGGCGTCGGGCGCCATCGCGTCGTCGAGGTGGCTCAGGTAGGTGTTGGCGATCGCGTCGATGCCGGGCACGTCGACGTCGGGCAGTTCCACGACCTCGATCCCTCCGCCCGGAAGCACGATGATCGCGTCGCAGCGGATCGTGCTGATGTTGACGATGACGACGGGGCCTGCGTCCGCGGCCGGTGCCAGCTTCTTGAACGGGGCCGGGCCGAGGAACTCGGTGCCGTCAGGCAGCGGCTGCACCTCGGACACCAGCCGCTGCCAGCGCCGGGCCAGTCGCAGGCGTTCCTCCTGGTCGAGCCGGTCGTCCCCGGCGAGCCGCGTGCGGATCCGCTCCAACTCGGCCGCGCGGTCCCGGTCGTGGGCGGCGAGCGCGGCGAGGTCCGTCCGCAGGTGCAGGGTGGAGGACCACAGCACCGACCGGCCCTGTTCGAGCAGTTCCACGGCCAGTTCGGGCTGTCCGGTCTCGAGGGCCAGGGCCGCCGCGTCACGCGGCATCGCCTTGCTCTCCTGGATGCTCTTCACCTGGTCGGCCCGGTCCAGGCCGGCCCAGCCGTACTCGCGGAGCAGTGCGACAGCGGCGCGTGCTCCGGTCAGGGCCTCGTCCAGGTCGCCGGACGCCCGCGCCTCCCCGGCCCAGCCGCGCGCGGCGAACAGCCTTTCCTGGACGGGGGAGCCCTTCGCCTCCGCCGCCGCGCGCATCGCCGCCACCGCGGCCCGGCGGTCCGCCTTGTGTCCGTGGCGGCTGAACCGGCGGAACAGCCCCACGGCTTTGCCGAGCATCACCTCGGCGCGGGCGAGATGCATCGGGGGGCAGCATTCCGCGGCCGTCGTGAAGACCTTCAGTACCTCGTCCTCCTCGACGAGGACCCCGTGGTCCTCCGCCCCGAGGAGGAGCGTGCCGAGCATGCGGTTCGCGTCGAGTGCGTGCCGGCCGCTCCCGGCCAGCGCGACCGCCTCCCTCGCCGCGTCCACGGCCTCGCCGCGCCGTCCGACGGAGCCCAGTGCCTGGGCCAGCCGCGCCAGGAGGAGCGGCCGGTCGACATGCGTGGCCGGCATGACGGCCAGGGCGCGGAGGGCCGGGTCCACGCCGTCGGCGCGGTCGGCGGCGAACGCGGCTCGGACCAGGGTCTCCGGGTACTCGCCGGGCACCGCCGGCAGGGTGTCGCCGAGGATCCGCCGCATCGCCTCGGCGGCCCGCCGGTCGGCGGCCCGTCCGATCATGTCGGCCCGCGTCTGCAGCGCACCCATGAGTGAGGTCGCGGCCAGGGAGGCGTGCTTTCCGTCATCGTCCTCCAACGCCGGGAACAGCACCTCGACCGCGTCGTTCAGATCGTCGACCGAGCCGCGCCGCCTGCCCCTCAGGGTCAGCGCGGCTCCCAGGTTGTTCCGGAACAGGCCGTCGCCGACCGTCGCACGGTCGACCGCCGCCCGGCCCCAGCGGACGGCCTCGTCCAGGTACCGGTCCTCGTCCGCGTCCCGGGCCAGGTTCAGCAGGGACGAGCAGAGGCTCGACTCCAGTGCCGCCCGGTCCTCGGGGGGTCCGCCGGGCTGGGCCAGGGCCGGTCTGACGACCTCGTCCAGGAGGCTGTGGAGCGGGTCCGGGTCCTGCGTCGTCTGGAACCGCGTGTTCGCCAGGGCGAGCGCACCCTGGGTGGCCCGCAGCCGCGCGTAGTGGCCCGTCGGCAGGACGCGCAGCGCCTCGTACGCGGTGTCGATCGCCTCGGTCAGGTCCTCGTCCCGTCCCCAGCGCTCGTACTGCTCCCTCAGTACGTCACGCAGCGAGCCCAGCATCAGGGGCCGGGCGGGGTGGTCGGCGGACGCCGACCGCACCGCCTCCCGGTTGAGCGCGACCGCCCGGTCCATCAGCTCCCCGTCGCCTGTGGCCGTGGACGCCACGTACGCGCGGGCCGCGGCCGCGTACAGCATGACGGGAGGGGTCGCCGACTCCCATACGGAGGGGGGCTGGTCCGGCTCGACCTCGATACGGGCCATCCGGTAGACCCAGTCGGCCGCTTCCGGGTGCCCGGCGGTGTGCGCGCGGGCGAACCAGTGGAACGCCTTGCCGTACCGCCGCTTCGCGAACGCGTGCACACCGTTCCGGTAGAGGTCCGCGCCCTGTTCTTCGTCGACCGACATCAAACCCCTTGCCACACAGGATGGTTCGAATCGGTCTCAGCGTAGGGTGCCGCTCACTACTGTGATGTCATGTCCGAAGAAACCGCCCTCGCCTACCTGCAGACCGCCGACTACAGGTGGACCAGGCGCGCGTTCGAGTTGCTCGGGGCGCGTGAACTCACGGTCACCCCGTACGAGGGGGGCGGCGCGCCCTGTTTCGTGGTCGAGGGCCCGTGTCCCCGCTGTGACCACCACCTGGTGGACCGTCAGGTGACCACCGGGCTCACCGGTCTGTCCGGCCCCAGCCGCGGCGAGGGCGGCAACCGGGCGCCCGCGATCGTGCTGGACGTGACGTGCGGTTGTGGCGGCGCGCACGAGAACGCTCCGGCGGGGGCGGTCGGTTGCGGCGCCAGCTTCCGGATCGTGATGGACGCTGCGTGAACCCGGTGCCCCGGCCGTCGGAGCGGCCGCCCACCGAGCCCGCGCCGGCGGAACCCGGACGGTTCCGCCTGCCGGAGCGGCCGCTCACCGAGGCCGACCTGGCGGAACGCGAACGGTTCCGGGCGATGGTGCAGCAGTCGCTGCCGAGCGTGCGGGCCAGCGCGGAGGCGTGGCGCAACGGTCTCGCGGCCTTCGTCACCCTGATCGGCGCCGCGGTCGTGATCAAGGGGCGGACCACGACGGCGGAGCTTCCGCCGCTGTGGCGGCTGGCGGTCACCGTCCTGATCGGCGGCGGCCTCGCCCTCGCCGTGACGGGCCTGTGGCACGCCCTGGCCGCGCAGGCCGGGACGAAGCCGCTGGCGGTCACGCTGGCCGACATCCACCGTGAGCACGGCTCGATCGACGGCTTCGAGGTCGCGACCGCGATCCGGGCGGCGCACCGGCTGACACTCGCCCGTCGTGCGGTCGGCCTCGCGCTGGCCTGCCTGTTCGCCGGGACGGCCCTCACCTGGTGGGCGCCCGGCACGACACCGGGGAACCTGCGGGTGACGTACGGCCCGGACACCGTCTGCGGCACCCTGCTGGCAGCCGACGGCGGGCGGCTGAGGATCTCCGTGGACGGGCAGACCGAGGCGGTGGAGGTTCCGCTCACCGCCGTCACGGGCATGACGGTCACGGCTGACTGCAACCCACCCCTCTGACATGCGCTCGCCCGGCTGATCGGCGACACTGCTGCGGGGCATCCAATGGATCTTGGAAGCAGGGGTGGGGCGCCATGGCCGGTGGGGCGAAGGCGCGGCGGTTGCCGCGGGTGGTGCGGGAGCGGCAGATGGTGGACGCGGCCGTGCGGTGCTTCGCGCGGCACGGGTACCAGGCGGCGTCCATGGACGAGATCGCCGAGCTCGCCGGGGTCTCGAAGCCGTTGGTCTATCTGTATCTGGGCTCCAAGGAAGAGCTGTTCACCGCCTGCATACGGCGGGAGGCGGCGGCGCTGCTCGGGGCCGTCGCCGCCGAGGTCGGGGAAGCCGAGGTGCCGCCCGACGAGCGGCTCTGGGCGGGACTGCTCGCCTTCTTCACGTACGCCGCCGAGCACCCGGACGCGTGGGTGGTGCTGAGCCGGCAGGCGCGGACGCACGGGGAGCCGTTCGCCGGCGAGGTGGCGCGGATGCGGGACGAGATCGTGGGCTTCGTGGCGGGGCTCATCGGCGAGGCCGCCGGGATGGTGATCGCCGGGCGGGACGTGGAGGCGCTCGCGCAGGCCCTGGTGGGATCCGCCGAGTCCTTGGCCAGCTGGGCGAACGAGACCCCCGGGGTGACGGCGAAGGAGGCCGCCGCGACGCTGATGAACTTCGCCTGGGCCGGGCTCGGAAACCTCATGAAAAGCGAGCGCTGGTCTCCCCGGTAGCGCTTACCGGACAGTAAGGTTACCGGCTAGTCCGGGCAGTTGGGGCAACTCAGGGCTCAACGTACCGACGCACGACCTCAGTTCATCGCGCCAACCGAGGAGCCGCACGTGTCCGTCGTACCCGCCGCATCCGAGACCGAGCCCGCCGAGCCGCGGAAGGTGGTGGTGGACGGGCGGGTGCGGGAGGTGTCCGTCCCCGCGCTCGTTCCCCGGGTCGACCGCGGCTCGCTCGCCGACCTGCCGTACGACAACGCCCGGCAGGACCCCGAGGCCGTCCTGTTCTCGCGGAAGGACGCCGACGGGGCCTGGTACGACGTCAGCGCCGGCCGGTTCGCCGCCGAGGTGCACTCCGTCGCCAAGGGGCTCATCGCCTGCGGCCTGCGCCCCGGCGACCGGCTCGCGCTCATGGCCCGCACCACCTACGAGTGGACCCTGATCGACTTCGCCGCCTGGGCCGCCGGGCTCGTCACCGTCCCCGTCTACCCCACCTCCTCCGCCTTCCAGACCCGCTGGATCCTCCAGGACTCCGGGGCCGCGGCCTGCGTCGTCGAGGACGCCGAGCAGGCCCGGCTCGTCTCCGCCGAGCGCCGCCAGCTCCCCGGCCTCGCCCACCTCTGGGTCCTCGACGCCGGCGCCGTCGAACAGTTGCGGCAGGCCGGGGCGCGGGTCGCCGACGAGACCGTGACCGCGCGGCGCGGACTGCTCACGCCCGAGGCGCTCGCCACCCTCATCTACACCTCCGGCACCACCGGCCGGCCCAAGGGCTGCGCCCTCACCCACGCCAACTTCTTCGCCGAGGTCGACAACGCCGTCCGGCTCCTCCACCCCGTCTTCGTCTCGGAGAGCAAGGAGCCCGCCGCCACCCTCCTCTTCCTGCCGCTCTCCCACGTCTTCGGCCGGATGGTCGCCGTCGGCTGCGTCCGCGCCCGCGTCCGGGTCGGGCACGCCCCCACCGTCGAGGGCGAGGAGCTCCTCACCGACCTGGCCGGCTTCCGGCCCACGTTCCTCCTCGCCATCCCGTACGTCCTGGAGAAGGTCTTCAACAAGGCCCGCGCCACCGCCGAACGCGGCGGGAAGGCCGCCGCCTTCGACCGCGCCGCCCGGATCGCCCGCCGGTACGGGCGGACCGCCTCGCCCCCGCTCGCCCTGCGGGCCGCCCGGGCCCTCTACGACCCGCTCGTCTACCGGCGGATCCGCACCGCCCTCGGCGGCCGGGTGAAGTACGTGATCTGCGGCGGCTCCCCGCTCGGCGCCCCGCTCGCCGAGTTCTTCGCGGGCGCCGGCGTCGAGGTCTTCGAGGGGTACGGCCTGACCGAGACCACGGCCGCCTCGACGGTCACCCCGCCCCGCCGGCCGCGCACCGGGACCGTCGGCCTTCCGGTGCCGGGCACGGCGGTCCGGATCGCCGGCGACGGCGAGGTCTGGCTCAAGGGCGGTCACGTCTTCGCCGGGTACTGGGACGGGCAGCGCGGCGCGGCCGTGCCGTACACCGACGACGGCTGGTTCCCCACCGGGGACATCGGCTCCCTCGACGAGGACGGCTACCTCCGGATCACCGGCCGCAAGAAGGACCTGCTCATCACCTCGGCCGGCAAGAACGTCGCCCCGGCCCCGCTGGAGGACTGGCTGCGCGCCCACCCGCTGGTCGCCCAGTGCATGGTCCTCGGCGACGACCGCCCGTACGTCACGGCCCTGATCACCCTCGACCACGAGGGGCTGACGCACTGGCGGCGGATGCGGCACAAGGACCAGCTGGCGCTGTGGGAGCTGGCCCGCGACCCGGAGCTGCTGGCCGCGCTCCAGCGGGGGGTGGACGACGCCAACCGGCTGGTCTCGCGCGCCGAGTCGATCCGCGCCTTCCGCGTCCTGACCACCGAGTTCTCGGAGACCTCGGGACACCTGACGCCGTCGATGAAGCTCAAACGGCGGGCGGTGCTGCGGGACTTCGCCCGGGACATCGAGGAGATGTACCGGGAGTGAGGCGCACCCGGGGGTGCACGGGCGTGTCCGGGTGCGCCTCCGTGGCTCAGCAGGTGGCGTCGACGGCGTCACCGTTGGCGGGCCGGTGCGTGGTCGCGGCCCGCAGCTTGTTGTAGTTGGCGACGTACGCGTCGTGGACCGCGGGGTCCTCGAACTGGAGCATCGTCTCGTCGCTCTGGCGCAGCGAGTTGGTGGACCAGTTGTGGCTGCCGGTCCACACGATCTTGCGGTCGGGGACGCCGTAGTAGTTGCCCTCGATCAGCAGGTACTTGTCGTGGATCCAGGTGGAGTCCTTGCCGCAGTAGTACGTGGTGATGACGCCGTTGTACGCGTTGGTCGTGGCGGCCAGGAGCTTCTCCAGGGAGGTCCTGGCCAGGCCGTTGGAGCCGTCGTGGGTGAGGGCGACCTCGACGTAGCAGCCCTGGGCGTCGAGCTGGACGAGCTTGTCCGCGAGGTAGGGGCGGGAGAAGATCGTCATGGCGACGCGGATCCGCGTGCGGTGGTTGTCGGTGGTGCCGACGACCGAGTTGCCGAAGCAGTTCACGTGGTCGAGGACGGTCGCGACGGTGTCCTCTCCCGGGTCGTCGTAGAACACCGAGTCGCTGGTGGCGGCGCGCGGATAGAAGTGGATCTTCGCGTTGCCGGAGGCCACCGGGGCGCGGCCGGTGTCGTAGTAGTTGTTGTTCGGGACCTTGGCGGCGAGGTCGTCGAAGTAGCCGTTGTAGGCGTTGTAGATGCCGTCGTTGCCGGTCAGGACCAGGGCGTTGTTCCAGCCGAGGTAGCCGTCGCGGCCGGTGTGGAGGTTCGCCGAGGACTGCATGACGACGCGGGGCGTGCCGTTCGTCTCGGTGAAGAGGATGAACTTGTTGTGGTTGATGGCGTCGACGCCGCCCTTGGCCAGGGTGCCGATGCAGCCGCGGGCGGTGCCGCAGTGGGTCACCCAGGAAGGCTTCGAGGTGTCGGTGCCGAGCTCGGCGGCGAGCGTGTCGTACAGCGCGTACCCGGTGGCCTTCACGTCGAAGATCGCCTGGACGTTCACGCCGCGGTCGTGGGCGGCGGTCAGGGCGTTCGTGAACGTGGCGTCGTTGAGGTAGTAGTACGAGAGCCGGATCCGGGAGCCGGCCGGGGCGCCGCTGATCAGCTCGATCTGCTTGTCGACGATCGCCCGCTGCTCGGTCGCGGTGCCGACCGGGTTGTTGAAGACGGCCTGGGTGGTCACGCCCGCCGCCGCCGTCGCGCCTGCGGTCCCGGCGCCTGTGGTGTCGGCGCCCGCGGGCGAGGCGGAGACGGGCGAGGCGGAGACGGTGAGGGCCGAGGCCAGGAGCGCCGCCGCCAGGGAGGCGGCGCGGAGCTTGTGCCGGATGCGCATGGAGTTCCCTTCTGTTTTCGGACTCCGGTACGACTCGGGCGGGGGCTCGGGGGTTGCGGCCGATTCCGGCCCGATCGGCACGGCGCCCGTCAGGGCCAGAGGAGTTCGCGGGTCCAGCCGCCCGCGGTGCGCCGGTAGCGGAGGCGGACGTGGCGGCGGCGGGCGTCGCCCTGGAAGAACTCGACCTCGGCCGGCTCGACCACGTACAGGGTCCAGGTGGGGGCGGGGGCGTCCGGTTCGGCCTCGGCCCGGCGCCAGGCGGCGGCGCTCGCCTCGGCGAGGGTCTCGGGGGAGTCGAGGACCTCGCTCTGCCGGCCGACGAGCGCCGAGGCGAGGGCGCCGGTGGTGCGGGCGTGGAGGTCCTCGTACGCCTCCTGGGGGGTGCCGGTGGTGACGTGGCCCCGGACGCGGACCTGGCGGCCCTGGACCGGCCAGTAGAAGCCGAGGGCGGCCTCGGGGCGGGCGGCGAGCTGGCGGCCCTTGGCGCTGGTGGCGTGCGAGGCGAAGTGCCAGCCGCGGTCGTCGGCGTCGTGCAGCATCACCGTGCGGACGTCGGGCCTGCCGTCCTCGTCCACGGTGGCCAGGGAGAGGGTGTGCGGCTCGGTCTGTCCGGCCGCGGCCGCCGCCGTGAACCAGTCGTGGAAGAGGGGGAGCGGCTCGGGCGGGGCGCTCGCCGGGTCGAAGGAGGGGAGTTCGGTGTCCCAGACCCTGAGCGAGTGGAGGGCGCGGTGGAAGTCGGTCATGCCGCCACCGTAGGCCGTGCGGTGGTGTCGTAGTCCTCGATCGCGACGGCGTTCGCCGTGGCCTGGATCTCGTCGCGGATCTTCTTCGCGATGAGGTTCTTCCAGGGGGTCTTCGGCAGCGTCCGGACCATGAGCATGCGCAGGGCGATCTTCCACTTCCGGTCGACGACCATCTCCTTGACGAAGCGCTCGGCCATCCGCTGGTTGCGCTCCACGCCGGGTCGCATCCGCTCCTCGTAGCGGGCGAAGGCGACGGTGTGGTCGCCGCCCGCCCGGGCGAGCTCGCCCGCCAGGACGTACGCGCCGGTGAGGGCGAGGCCCGTGCCCTGGCCGGAGGCGGGGGAGGTGCAGTGGGCGGCGTCGCCGAGCAGCACGACCCGGCCGGTGGACCAGTGGTCCATCTCCACGAGGGCGATGGAGTCGAGGTAGAAGTCGTCGGCCTCGGCGGCGTGCCCGAGCAGGCGCGGGATCTCCCAGCCGTCGCCCTCGAAGGTGCGGGCGAGGAAGCGCTTCTGGGCGGCGGTGTCGCGGTGGTCGGGCTGCTCCTGGGTGGAGGAGAAGACGAAGAGGTTCTTGGCGTCGGTCTCGCCGGCGGAGCTGTAGACGCAGGTCAGCTTCCCGGGGAGCGCGTGGTAGGTCTCCCAGCGGTCCAGGCCCAGGTGGTTGGGGGCCGTGAAGATGGAGATGTACGCGTCGAGGTGGCGCTTGTACCGCTCCTCCGGGCCGAAGACGAGCCTCCGGGTGTTCGAGTGGAGGCCGTCGGCGCCGACGACCAGGTCGAAGCGGCGGACGGTGCCGGACTCGAAGGCGACGGTGACGCCGTCGGGGTCCTCCGTCAGGGCGGCGATCGAGTCGCCGAAGACGTACTCGACGTCCTCGCGGGTCCGGTCGTACAGGATGCGGGCGAGCTCGCCGCGCATGATCTCGTCGTCCTGCTCGACGCGGCCGCCGAAGATGTCGGCGGGCAGTTCGCCGATGGTGCGGCCGGCGTCGTCGACGTACGAACCGCCGCGCATGTCCGTGGAGTTGGCGCGGATCTCGTCGAGGACGCCCATCCGGCGGCAGACCTCGATGGCGGTGCCGCGGATGTCCACCTTGTAGCCGCCGGTGCGGAGTTCGGGGGCGCGCTCGACGACGGTCGGGACGAAGCCGTAGCGGTGCAGCCAGAGGGCGAGGGCGGGGCCGGCGATCGAGGCGCCGGAGATCAGGACGGTCTTGGCGGTCTTCGTGGTGCTGGTCATGGCAGGACTCCTCGTCGGGTGTCTGCGGGCCGTTCCCCTGCCCGCAGACATGACTATACGGATGTCCTACACGGTTGTCTATGACGCTTGTATAGATCCTTCGGGGGTGGTCAGCCGCGACCGAGCACCACCGTCCCCGAGGAGCAGAACCAGCCCCCCGTCCCCGAGGCCACCGCCAGCTCCGGCAGCGAGCCGTCCGGGCGCCGCACCTGCAACCCCGGCGCCTCGCCGCGCAGTTGGCGCACCGCCTCCACCAGCAGGAACAGGCCCCGCATCCCCGGGTGGCAGGCCGAGAGGCCGCCGCCGTCCGTGTTCACCGGCAGCCGGTCCTTCTCCTGGACGAACGCGCCGCCCTCGCCCTTCGCGCAGAAGCCCAGGTCCTCCAGGGTCACCAGGGTCATGTAGGTGAAGGCGTCGTAGATCTCGGCGACCTCGACGTCGGCCGGCCGGACGCCCGCCCGCCCGAAGGCCAGCCGGCCGCTGACGGCCGCCGGGGAGACCGTGAAGTCCTCCCACTCGGACATCGTGGTGTGCGAGACGTGCTCGCCCGTGCCGAGCACCCAGACCGGGGCCTTGCGGCAGTCCTTCACGTACTCCTCGGCCACGAGCAGCACCGCGCAGCCGCCGTCGCTGCGGATGCAGCAGTGCAGCTTGGTGAACGGGTCCGCGATCATCGGCCCGTCCAGGACGTCGTCGACGGTGATCGGCTCGCGGAACATCGCCTCCGGGTTGAGCGCCGCGTTCGCCCGCGCCCGCACGGCCACCTCCGCGAGCTGCTCCAGGGTCGTGCCGTACTCGTGCATGTGACGGCGGGCGGCCATCGCGTACTTGGCGATCAGGGTGTGCCCGTACGGCACCTCGAACTGGAGCGGGCCGCGCGAGCCGAACGAGAGGTTCGAGGTGCGGCGCCGGGCCCGGATGTCGGCGCGGGCCGTGGAGCCGTACACGAGCAGGACCGCGTTCGCACGGCCCGCGGCGATCGCGTCGGCGGCGTGCGCGGCCATGACCTCCCAGGTGGCGCCGCCGACGGCGGTCGAGTCCACCCAGAGGGGGCGCAGGCCCAGGTACTCGGCGACCTCGACCGGGGCGAGCGTGCCGAGGCCCGCCGAGGCGAGGCCGTCGATCAGCGAGCGGTCGAGGCCGCTGTCCGCGAGGGCGCGGCGGGCGGCCTGGGCGTGCAGGGCGTAGGGGGTGGCCTCGTCGACCCGGCCGCAGTCGGAGAGGGAGACGCCGACGACGGCGACGCGGCGGGAGCTGCGTGTGGTGGTGGGCATGAATCTGACGGTACATCAGATTCCTTGAATCGGGACCGGCACCTCTCTGGGCAACCGGGCCCGCACCGCCCTAGCATGACGGACCGTCAGATACGGAGGGAGCCCCATGGACGCCGATTCCGCTGCGCTCGACGCCCCGAGGGCGGAACCGCCCGCGGGCCCGCCCCCGGCGGACCCGCCCGCCGCGACGGCGGCGCGACCGCCCGCCGCCCCGGCCGCAGGCCGAGCGGACCCGTGCGCCACCCCGCCCGCGGCACCGTTCGCCGGCGCGCCCGCGCCGGCCGCGGACCCGCCGGCCGGCCGGGCGGACCCGCCCGCCCCCGGCGGACCCGCCTCCGCACTCGCCCAGGAGCAGCGGGAGCTCCGGCACGCCCTGCGGGGGCTGCTCGCCGAGTGGGCCGGGCCGGACGGGAGCCGGGCGGCCTCCGCCGGCCCCGACCGGTACGACACCGCACTCTGGGCCCACCTCGCCGGCACCCTCGGCCTCGCCGGGCTCGCCGTCCCCGAGGAGTACGGAGGCGCCGGCCGCGGCCCCGCCGACCTCGCCCTCGTCTGCGAGGAGGCCGGCCGCGCCCTCGCCCCCTCCCCGCTCCTCGCCACCACCGTCCTCGCCGCCCCGCTGCTCGCCGCCCTCGGCACCCCCGCCCAGCGCGCCGCCCACCTCCCGCGCGTCGCCACCGGCGCACTCACCTGCGCCCTCGCCGTCCCCGGCGGCCTCTCCCACGCCCTCGGCCTCACCGGCGACAACACCGACGGGAACTGGTCGGGCGACGGCCGGGCCGGCGGCATCCAGGCCGCCCGCGCGGCGGACGGCGGCTGGCGCCTCTACGGCGAGGCCGCCCAGGTCGTCGACGGACACAGCGCCGGACTGCTCCTCGTCGCCGCCCACACCGGCGGCTTCGCCCGCAGCCGCACGCTCCTCTTCCTCGTCCCCGCGGACGCCCCCGGCCTCGTACGGACCCGGCAGCCCGCCCTCGACCCCACCCGGCCCCTGGCGACCGTCCAGTTCCGGGACACCGGGGCCGAACTCCTCGGCGAGGAACCGGCCGACGTCCTCGGCGCCCTCGCCGCCGCCGGCCGCACCGCCGCCGCCATGCTGGCCGCCGAGGCCGTCGGCGCCGCCGCGGCCGCCCTCGACCGCGCGGCCGGGCGCCCCGGCTCCCGCGAAGGCTCCCGGCACCGCCTCGCCGACCTCCACGTCCAGGTCGGGGTGGCCCGCTCCCTGGCGTACTGCGCGGCCCGCGAGCCCGACGGCGGACCGCTCGCCCTCGCCCACGCCCTGGAGGCGCTGCGCGCCACCGCCGGCGAGTGCCTCCAGCTCGACGACCTCTGCTTCAAGCGGGCGGCCTCCGACGAGCTGCTCTTCGGGCCCGCCCGGCGGCTGCGCGCACGGGCCGCCGAACGGACCGGACTCTTCGGAGAGGAGGCGGCGTAGATGCCCGCCGGACGGAAGCTCGTGCAGAAGGTGTCCTCGACCCGGACCTTCGCCAGGGTCGCCCCGCACCTCATCCCGGCCATGGACCGGGCCGTGCACCGGCTGACCAAGGGAAAAGTGCTGCTCAGCGCGCGGATGCTGCCCGGCGTGATCCTCACCGCCCGGGGCGCGAAGAGCGGGCGGCCGCGGGTCACCCCGCTCGCCTGCATGCCCGAGGGGGACGGCCGCTGGCTCCTCGTCGGCTCCAACTTCGGCCGGACCGGCCACCCGGCCTGGACGGCGAACCTGCTCGCCCATCCGGACGTCGAGGTCAACTGGCGGGGCGAGGACGTACCCGTACGGGCGGAACTGCTCGCGGGCGAGGAACGGGCGGCGGCCTGGAAGGCGGCGCTCGAGTTCTGGCCGCCGTACGCCACGTACCAGGCACGGATCGAGCGCGAGATCCGGCTCTTCCGGCTCACCCGCCGGTAGGGGGGATCCCGGGCCCGGCACGGCGACGCCGACGGCGGTCCCGCCCCCCGTTTCCCGGGGAGCGGGCCGCCGCCGGCGTCGTCGACAGGACCGGTGAAGGAGAGGGTGGCGCTATCTGGTCGGCTTCTTGCCGGTGATTCCCAGGTGCACCAACAGCGCGAGGTTCGGCTTGAGTTCGGCCTGCTTCACGCCCCAGGTCTGGAAGCCCTTCTGGTGGCCGGCGACCGAGGCCAGCATCGCCACCAGGGAGCCGGCCATCGCGGCGGGGCTGACGTCCTTGTCGACCTTGCCCTTGGCCTGGAGCTCCTTCACCGCGTCCGTCAGGGAGTTGGTGACCGAGTTCAGGATCTTCATGCGGATCTTGTAGAACCGCTTGTCGCCCTCGGCGGCACCGAGGTCCACGACCCGCAGGATCGCGTCGTGCTTGCGCCAGAAGTCCAGGAAGCCCTCGACGAGTTCCTCCGAGGTCTGCCAGCCGGCCTTGCCGACCCAGGAGCGGCCGGAGACCAGCTCGGTCAGCGCGGCGCCCTCCTTGGCCATTTCCTCCGCGATCTCGAGGACCGCTCCCTCGACGTCCGGGAAGTACTGATAGAACGTCGCGGGTGAAGTACCCGCCTTCCGGGCCACATCGATGACCTTGACGTCCCGGTAGGGCGAGGAGCTGAGCATCTCACCGAGGCAGTCGAGCAGCTTCTGCCGCGTCGCCTGGCCGCGTCGTCCGGCCACGCGGCCGTCGACGGTGCGTACTTGTCCTGTCATGCCGTCAGCTTACCGAGGGGGCCTCGGAGCGCGATTCGGCCGAGTGCAAATGGGGTGCACCCCGTTCTCCGAGGTCGGCACGCGTGTCCCCGGCGGAGGGGAGGGGCGGGTTCCGGCCACCTCGGCGCCGGATCCGGGACGCCCGCCCCCGGGGTCCCCGGACCGCCGTACCCGGAGGTACCCGGATCGGCTTATGAACAGTCTGTGGACAACTTCGGTGGACAACCCAGGCGCCCCAAGGGATCCGGCCCGGTGAATCGGCATTCTGTTCCCATGCCGGGGCGTGCGGGGCGGCCCCCGCCGTCCTAGCGTGTTGACATGGCCGTACGCATTGAGGGCACCCCCTGCTGGGTGGACGCACAGCTCCCCGACCTGGAAGCGGGCAAGCGCTTCTACGGCGAGCTCTTCGGCTGGACCTTCGACCCCGACCGCGACGAGGCCCTCCTCGACGGCCGCCGGGTCGCCGGGCTCGTGCCCAAGCGCGACGGGCGCATGCCCACCACCTGGACCCTCTACCTCGCCACCGAGGACGCCGGCACCCTCGCCGCCCGGATCAAGGCCGCCGGCGGGCAGATGGTCATGGAGCCCTATCCCGTCGGCCCCTTCGGCGTCTACGCGCTGGCCGCCGACCCCGGCGGCGCGGTCTTCGGCATCCGCCAGGAGGGCGACCCCGACGGCTTCGAGGTCACGAACGAGCCGGGCTCCTTCTGCTGGATGGAGGTCTACACCCGCCTTCCCGACGCCGTCGACACCTTCTACGCCACGGTCTTCGGCTACCTCGGCCGGCAGGCCGACGCCGAGGAGGAGGGCAGGGACGCCGGCTTCGACTACCGCGTCTGGTCCCCGCCCGGCTCACGCCCCGGCGACGACAGCGCCTTCGGCGGACGGGCCGTCATCAGCGACGACTTCCCCGCCGAGATGCCCGGCCACGTCCTCGTGTACTTCGCCGTCGCCGACTGCGACGAGGCCTGCGAGACCACCGTCCGGCTCGGCGGCCGGGTCGCCACCCCGGCCTTCGACACCCCGCACGGCCGCATCGCCGTCCTCCACGACAACCAGGGCGCCCGCTTCGCCGTCCTCGCGGAACCCGCCGCCGGAAGCTGATCCGTCGCCTCCGATCCGCCACCGATATGAGGTAGGACACCCCGATCCGCCCCCGGGTTCGCAACCAGGCCCTCGGACAGGAAGAATCAGGGGCCACGGGGCCGTACCCTCATGGCCCGTACGGGGAGGTGGCAGGCAAGTGGAACAGCTGACGCAGCACGACCCGAGACGTATCGGGCCCTTCGAGGTGCTGGGCCGGCTCGGCGCGGGCGGAATGGGCCTGGTCTATCTCGCGCGCTCGGCCTCGGGTCGGCGCGTGGCGATCAAGACCGTGCGCACGGAGCTCGCGGAGGACCAGCTGTTCCGGGTCCGCTTCACCCGGGAGGTGGAGGCCGCCCGGGCGGTCTCCGGCTTCTACACGGCCGCCGTCGTGGACGCCGACCCGCGCGCCGCCGTGCCCTGGCTGGCCACCGCCTATGTGCCGGCGCCCTCCCTCGAAGAGATAGTGAACGAGTGCGGGCCGCTCCCGGCCCAGGCCGTCCGCTGGCTCGCCGCGGGCGTCGCCGAGGCCCTGCAGTCCATCCACGGCGCGGGCCTGGTCCACCGCGACCTCAAGCCCTCCAACGTCCTCGTCGTCGAGGACGGCCCCCGGGTGATCGACTTCGGCATCGCGTCGGGCGTCTCCAACACGCGCCTGACCATGACCAACGTCGCCGTCGGCACCCCCGCCTACATGTCGCCCGAGCAGGCCCGCGACTCGCGCAGCGTCACCGGCGCCAGCGACGTCTTCTCGCTGGGCTCGATGCTGGTCTTCGCCGCCACCGGGCACGCGCCCTTCCACGGCGCCAACCCCGTCGAGACCGTGTTCATGCTGCTGCGGGAGGGCCCGGACCTGGAGGGGCTGCCGGACGAGCTGCGGCCCCTCATCGACTCCTGCATGCAGATGGACGTCAGCCGCCGGCCCACCCCGGCCGACCTCCAGGCGCAGCTCGCCCCGCACCTCTTCGGCCCCGGCAGCGACGACAGCGGCACGGCCTCCGCGTGGCTGCCGCTGAGCGCCACCGCCATGATCGAGCGGCGCCGCGGCGGCGGACGTCAGGTGCCGGGACCGACGCCGCCCCCGCCCCCGGCGGACCCGCCGGGCCCCCGCCAGGACCCCCGCTTCCCGGAGCACACGCCGGAGCGCGCGCCGGAGCACGCGCCCCTCGGTGGCCGGCACGCCGGCCACCCCGAGAGCGCGGGCGGTCCCGTGCGCCTCGGCGGCGCGACCGTGCCGATCGGCCCCGGCCCCCGGGTCGCCGACACCCGCGCGGCGATCGCCGTCGGCCGGGGCGCCGACGCGGGCCCCGCGACCGGCTGGATCCGCCCGCCCGGCGGCGGCCCGGGCGCCGCCGAGCCCGGTACGGCACCGGGGTCCGGGTCCCAGCACGTCCCGGCCCAGGGGAACGGCCAGGCGGCCGCCGCCCCGCAGCCCCCGCCGGAGCCCGGCCACTGGCGGCCCTGGCGCTTCCGGATGTCGAACGACGTCTGGGGCACCCCGGTCGTCGACGGCGACCTGCTGTACGTGACCTCCTTCGAGGTGCACGCCCTGGACACGGGCAGTGGCCGGCGCCAGTTCAAGACCCGGGACGTGGCCTGGTCGATGGCCGTCGCCTCGGGCCGTATCCACGCCTCCGACGGACCCACCCTGTACGCCCTCGACGCCGCCGACGGCAGCGAGCGCTGGCGGCTGCCCACGGACGCCTGGGTGTACTCGCTGAAGGTCGACCGGGGCACGGTCGTCACCGGTACCCGCGGCGGCGGCGTGCAGGCCTGGGAGGCCTCCAACGGCGCCAAGCTGTGGGAGCTCACCGGCGCGCAGACCGACTTCGAGACCCCGGAGGCGGGGCCCGCCGTGCACGGCGACACCGTGTACGTGTGGCGGGACGCCCGGCTCCAGGCCCTCGACGCCCGCACGGGCGTGGAGCGCTGGTCGTACCCGATCGGCGACGCCGCCTCCTGCGCCAACGTGCCGGTCCGGGTCTCCCCGGCCGAGGACGGCTGCGTGTACGTCTCCGCCGGGACCCGGGTCCTGTCGATCGACATCGCCGCCGGGCACGTCCGCTGGCACTTCGAGGCCCCGGCCGTGTTCCTCTCCCCGCCCGCGTTCGCGCCGGGACCGGCCGTCACGGGCGGCGGGGTGTACCTCTCGGACCACCTCGGCACCGTGTACGCGCTTGACGCCACCACCGGGCAGGACCGCTGGCGGATCGCGACCGAGCCGCGCCAGTCCGCCGAGCCGGTGCTCGTCGCCGACGGGAACGTGCACGTCGGCAGCGGCAGCGCGCTCTACACGCTCGACGCGGTCACCGGCACCCCCCGGTGGCGGTTCGCCGCGGGCGGCGAGCTGGTCGGCTCCCCGGTCGTCGCCGACGGCCGGGTGCACTTCGGCTCGGCCGACCACGTCCTGTACACCCTGGACGCGACCGGCGGGCAGCTCCGCTGGAAGCTCGCGACCGGCGGCGAGATCACCGGCTCGCCGGTGGCGAAGGGCGGAGTCGTGTACGCGTGCAGCAAGGACCGCTGCGTGTACGCGCTCGACGCGGTCAAGGGCACGGCGACGGGACGGGGCGCGGCGGCGCGGACCTGACGGCCCGGGGCCCGAGGGGCCGGGGCCGGCCTAGGTCCGGTCCGGGCCCTGCGAGCGTTCGGGGCCGTCCTCCACGGGCGGCTCCGGCGGGCTCGGGTAGGTGAGCGTCCGGTCGGTCGCCTCCGTTCCGGCAGGCTCCGGAGGGTGCGGGGGCCGGTGCGGCCGGTCCACCCGGTGGGTGCGGCTCCGGCCCGACATCACGAGCGCGCCGATGAGCAGCAGGACCCCGCCGCCGAAGGCGAACGCGAGCCCGTCGCCGAGCCCCGTGCCGTCGGCGTCGATCGTGAGGCTGCCCTCCGCCTCGCCGACCCGCACCATCCACAGGATGGTGAAGCCGAGGACGACGATCCCGGCGAAGGCGACGAGCAGGCGGGAGCGGAGCACGACGCCGACGACGGTCACGAGGGCCGCGAAGGCGAGGGGCAGCAGGATCGAGCCCGCGATGTCGGCCTTGACGTCGGTGATGCCGGTGAACAGGTCACCGATGGCGTAGTCGCGCCCGTGACGGCCGTCGTACCAGGCACGGAAGGGGCTCCAGACGGCGGCCGTCGCTCCGGCGAGAGCCAGGACGGAGCCGGCGACGTTGCGGATCATCGATGCGGCCTCCTCGGCGGTCCGGCCCTCGTTCCCGACGCTACGCCGGGTGCGGGGGCCCCGCCACGTGGCACGGCCCCGCCGCTAGGGTGGCGCGGACACGACACACAGGGAGGGGTGGCGGCGATGGTACGGACGCGCCTGAAGCTCGCGGCGACGCTCACCGTGGTGGTCCTCGCGCTGACCGGTTTCCACACCGGCAAGGGCGGCCACGGCAGCGGTGGCGGCAGCGGGAAGAGCAAGAGCGGCAAGAGCCGGAGCCACAAGGGCTCCCACGACGACGACGATTCGGGCGGCGGCTGCTCCAGCGACGAGCAGGGCAACGACGACTACATCAGCGCGGACGACTCGGGCGGCTCCACGGCCACCGCCAGCCCTTCCCCCACGTCGGCGAAGACCGAGGTCGTGGTCGTCGACTGCGTGAAGCCCGCCCAGAAGAAGCGCAAGGGCAAGCCGGCCCGGAAGGCCGACACCACGTCGACCCTGAGGATCACCTCGCACGACGCGCTGGAGGGCACGTACGAGGTGACCCTGGAGTTCAAGGGCGCCACGGGTTCCGCGGTCGACTCGGTCACGACGGCCGTCACGGTCGGGGCCTACGAGACCAAGACCTTCGAAGTCGCGATGAAGAACCCGAAGGCCGTCTCGTCGGTCAGGAACTGCTGGGTGTACGACGTACGGAAGAAGTGACCCCGGCGGGGGCCGGTGCCGGCGTCAGTTCCAGCGGATCAGCGTCGTGCGGAGGTGGTCCTCGTCCGGGACCGGCGGGTCCACGCTGGTGATCTTCACCGGCGCGCCGCCGGAGAAGTCCCCGCGGAAGAGGCCCGTGCGGCCGTCCTCGCCCCTGGAGAGGAACGCGAAGCTCCTGCCGTCCGGGGCGAGGACCGGCTGGCCGTTGTGCCGGTCGTTCTCCGGGACGAGGTCCTCGGTCTTCAGGAGCCTCTTGTAGTCGGCGGAGAACGTCAGCTGCTTGAAGTCGCAGACCAGGGTGGTGGCGTTCCGCCAGAAGGCCGGCTCGCAGAAGACCTTGTTGTTCTCGTCGAGGCCCGCGGTGGCGATGTCGGTCAGGTAGGACCCCGAGCCGACGCCGTTGCTCGTGCGGCTCGCCCGGCTCAGGCTGACGCCGCCGTCCGTGGTGGACGTCGCGACGACCCCGCCCCCGGGGACGGCCACCGCGTGGATGTCGTCGAGGGCGAGCACCGTGACCGCCGTGGGGCCGTCCTTCTCCAGAAGATCGGGGATCTTCTCGAAGGGGGTCTGCTCCTCGGTCTTCAGGCCGCCCTTGGGGTCCCGGGAGGCGAGGCCGTCGGTGGACTGGAAGTCCTCGGTCTGCATGTCGTACCAGAGGCGGCCGGTCACCGGGTGGAAGGCGATGCCCTGGTTCTCCGGGCGCTTCGTGAAGGAGTCGGGGTCGGGCGCGCCGACCTCGCGGCCCGTGGCGAGGTCGAAGGCGGCGGCGCGGTCCGAGTCGACGGAACCGGCGACCAGCGTGAGGTCCTTGTTGAACGCGAGGTCGACGCGGTAGCTGGGCCCGTCGGACTCGCAGCCCGCCGCCGGCTCGGCGTTGGGCGGCATGGCGGCGGAGCGCTCGCCGACGAAGGCGCCGTCCTTCGCGGCGAAGGAGCGCAGGATGACCTGGTAGCCCCTGCCTCCGTCGCCGCTCTCGATGGTCTGGCAGAAGGCCACCGTGAGGCTGTCCGGCCGCGCGAGCGACGCGGTCCTGGACGCGCCGCCGTCGCCGTCGCCCTTCCCGGCCTCGCTGCCGCCGCCACCGATGCCGGCCGTGCCCGCGCCCGTCGTCGGGTCGTTTCCGCCGCCGCAGGCGGCCAGCACGAGTGCGGCTCCGGCCGCGAGTCCGGCCTTGGCGATGCGTCGTCCCATCACAGCTCCCCGTTGCGTG
Source organism: Streptomyces nymphaeiformis (assembly GCF_014203895.1). Classification (GTDB taxonomy): domain Bacteria; phylum Actinomycetota; class Actinomycetes; order Streptomycetales; family Streptomycetaceae; genus Streptomyces; species Streptomyces nymphaeiformis. Next base: position 84,187 of record NZ_JACHJY010000011.1, read on the forward strand.
TCACAGCGGCAGGGCGCGGCCCGTTCCGTCCGTGAACGCGGGGCTTCGCCACCGCTGTTGACGGTGAATCATCAAACGAAGATCCATTAAAACAGACCTTCGCATCTGCTATCGGAGCCGGTGACCGTCGCTCGCCCCCGGCCTCCTTCGGGTGAACAGCTCCGCCTGCCGTTCCGGCGGCAGGTTCCCGAGTGCCACCAGGTGCGGGGCGTGGGCGAGGGCCTGGGCGCGGGCGGCCTCGCCGGCGGACCACAGCGCCCGTACCGTCCCCTGGACGGCCTCCGTCGGGTACGAGGCGATGACGGCGGCGGCCTCGCGGGCGGCCTCAAGGGCTCCGCCCGGCTCCGTGACCTCGCTGACGAGCCCCGTCTCGTACGCGCGCCGGGCGGAGATCCGCTCGGCGGTGCCCATGAGCGCCATCCGGGCGAGCTCTCCGTACGGCATCTTCCGTGCCAGGTGGATGGTCTCGAAGGCGGAGACCATCCCGTAGGTGGTGTGCGGGTCGAAGAAGGTGGCGCTCTCGCCCGCGATCAGGAACTCCGCCTCGCCGAGCAGGTAGAAGGCCCCGCCGCAGGCCATGCCCTCGACGGCGGCGACGACCGGTTTCCACAGGTCGTTCGTCTTGGGTCCGAGGGCGAGGAGGGGATCGTCGATCGTGTACGGGGAGGAGGGCTGCGGCACGTCCACGGAGCGGTCGATCCCGGTGCAGAAGGCGCGGCCGCCGGCCCCGGTGACGACGACCGCCCGGACCTCGTCCTCGTACCGGAACCCCCGCCAGACGGCGCCGAGTTCGCGGGCCATGGCGAGGGTGATCGCGTTGTGCTTCTCCGGCCGGTCGAGGGTGACGACGGCGACCCCGGTCTCCTTGTCGCGTTCGACCCGGATGCTCACGGGCGCTCCAGGAGCCAGCGGGGGACGGTGACGCCGTCGACCTCGGTGAAGGCGACCCGTACGGGGGCGCCGATGCGCAGCCGGGCCGGGTCGACCGAGTTCAGGGGTGCGTCCGGGGCGGCGACGACGTTGCCGACGAGGCGGACGCGGGGGGCGTCGGCGAGCTCGACGAGCACCGCGTTGTACGGGGCCTGGGCGGCGTACTCGGGGAGGAGCGGCGGGTGGGGGAGGACGTACGACCAGATCCGGCCGCGTCCGGACATGAGCCGCCACTCGCTGTCGAAGGACTGGCAGTGCGGGCAGCAGGGCCGGGGCGGGAAGCGGAGCTCACCGCAGTTCGTACAGCCCTGAACGCGCAGTTCGCCCCGGGCGGCGTACTCCCAGAAGGGCGCGCCGTCCTCGTCGATGAGAGGTGTGAGCATCTCGACTCCTCAGGCTCGAAGCAGGATGGCCGATGTGGGGACGCCCTCGCCGGCCGTGACCAGGCAGGTGGCCGCGTCGGGGACCTGGGCGGTGGAGGTGCCGCGGAGCTGCTTCACGCCCTCGTTGATGAGGTTGAAGCCGTGCACGTACGCCTCGGAGAGCCCGCCGCCGCCGGTGTTGAGCGGCAGCCGGCCGCCGATCTCCAGGGCGCCGCCCTCGGTGAAGGCGGCGCCTTCGCCCCGGCCGCAGAAGCCGTAGCCCTCCAGGGAGAGCGGGACGAGCGGGGTGAAGGCGTCGTAGATCTGGGCGACGTCGACGTCGGCCGGGCCGAAGTCGGCGGTCTTCCACAGGTGCCGGGCGGCGGTCCAGGCGGGGCCGGAGAGCGGGTCGTCGTTCCAGTAGTTGACCATGCCGTGGTGCTGGGCGGGCAGGCCCTGGGCGGCGGAGTGCACGTAGACGGGCTTCTGCCGGCAGTCGCGGGCGCGTTCGGCGCTCACGATCACGCAGGCGAGCGCCCCGTCGGTCTCCAGGCAGTTGTCGAAGAGGCAGAGGGGTTCGCTGATCCAGCGGGCGGTCATGTACATCTCGCGGGTCAGCGGCCGCTCGTACATGATCGCGGCGGGGTTCTGGTTGGCGCGGTTGCGGCAGGCCAGGGCGACGTTGAAGAGGTGGTCGCGGGTGGCGCCGTACTCGTGCATGTAGCGGCGGGCGAGCATGCCGATCTCGTCGGCGGGCCGCAGCAGCCCGAAGGGCCGGGTCCACTGGCCGGGGGTGGGCAGCTGGACGGCGGTGTTGGTCCAGGGCCGGGGTCCGGAGCCCCGCTTCCGCGACCGCCAGGCGACGCCGACGCTCGCCTGTCCGGTGGCGACGGCGGCGGCGAGGTGCCCGACGGTGGCGCAGGAGCCTCCCCCTCCGTACCCCACCTTGCTGAAGAAGGTGACGTCACCGGCCCCGATGGCCTTCGCCACCTCGACCTCGTCGGTCTCCTCCATCGTGTACGAGGCGAAGGCGTCGACCTCGGACGGGTCGATCCCGGCGTCGTCGAGAGCGGCGAGGATCGCCCGGCAGGCGAGGGTCTTCTCGGTCTCGGGGAGCTGTTTCGCGAAGGGTGTCTGTCCTATCCCGACGATGGCCGTGGCGTCCTTGAGCACCGAACCTCCTCATGGGGCAGCACTGCTGACAGCGCGTCAGGCTACAACTAATCTGACGGATAGTCAGCTACGGGAGGTGGGGTCAGGATGGAGCACGGCTCGATACCGGAGTTGGTGCGCTGGGCGGCCGAGCGGTACGGGCCGGGGGAGGCGGTCGTCGAGGGCCGCACCCGCGTCTCGTACGCCGAACTCGGCGCCCGGGTGGAACGGGCGGCGGCCGCGTGCCTCGCGGCCGGCGTACGGCTCGGGGACCGGGTCGCGATCTGGGCGCCCAACACCCTCGACTGGATCGTCGCCGCGCTCGGCGCGGTGAGCGCGGGCGCCGTCCTCGTCCCGCTGAACACCCGTTTCAAGGGCGCCGAGGCCGCCGACGTCCTCGCCCGCTCGCGGGCCCGGCTGCTCTTCGTCACCGGCACCTTCCTCGGCACCTCGTACGTCGCCTCGCTGCGCCGCGCCGAGGCCGGACTCCCGGACCTGCGGCGGGTGGTGGTGTTCAGCGACACGGTGCCGGACGACCCGGCGTACACCACCTGGAAGGCCTTCCTCGCGGAGGGCGACGGGGTGGATCCGGCACGGGTGCGGGCACGGGCCGACTCCGTCGCCCCCTCGGACCCCTCCGACGTCATCTACACCTCGGGCACCACGGGCCGCCCCAAGGGCGCCGTCATCACCCATGAGCAGACCCTGCGCTGCTACGAGGTGTGGAGCGAGCTCGCGGGCCTGCGGGAGGGCGACCGCTATCTCATCGTGAACCCCTTCTTCCACACCTTCGGCTACAAGGCCGGGATCGTCGCGTGCCTGCTGCGCGGGGCGGTGATGGTGCCGCAGCCGGTCTTCAACGTGGACACGGTCCTCGCCAACATCGCGGCGGAACGCATCTCGGTCCTGCCCGGCCCGCCGACCCTCCACCAGTCCCTCCTGGACCACCCGGCCCGCACGGCCCACGACCTGTCCACCCTCCGCCTGGTCGTGACGGGCGCGGCGGTGGTCCCGCTGAGGCTGGTCGAACGCCTGCGGTCGGAACTGGGCGTGGGCACGGTCCTCACGGCGTACGGCCTCTCCGAGGCGAGCGGCATCGTCACGATGTGCCGCCGAGGCGACCCGGCCGAGGTCGTCGCGCACACCTCGGGCCGCGCGATCCCCGACACGGAGGTCCGCCTGTCGGACGCCGGCGAGGTCCTGGTCCGCGGCTTCCACGTCATGCGCGGCTACTTCGAGGACGAGGAGGCGACGGCGGCCGCGATCGACGCGGACGGCTGGCTGCACACGGGCGACGTGGGAGTCCTGGACTCCTCGGGCAACCTCCGCATCACGGACCGGATCAAGGACATGTTCATCGTCGGCGGCTTCAACGCCTACCCGGCCGAGATCGAACAGCTCCTCGGTCTCCACCCCGACATCGCGGACGTCGCCGTCATCGGCGTCCCGGACCCCCGCCTCGGCGAGGTCGGCAAGGCCTTCGCGGTCCGCCGCCCGGGCTCGACCCTGACCGCGGACGACGTCATCGCCTGGTCACGCCGAGAGATGGCGAACTACAAGGTCCCGAGAGAGGTCGAGTTCGTACCGGAGCTGCCGCGGAACGCGAGCGGGAAGGTGGTGAAGGGGGAGTTGCGGGGGCGGTAGGGGGCCCGGAGCCCGCCGGTCCGCGTCACGCCGGAGGAGGCCATCGGCCACGGCTCCGGCGGGCGGGTGCGGCGGGCGGCTGCGGCGGCGATCAGGTCGCGTGCGGGGCGACGCTCGGCGCCCGAACGCGCGGAGGGGCCGGGCAGATGCCCGGCCCCTCCGTTGTGCGGTGGTCCGATCGCGTTGCGCACGGGCCCTGCCCGGACGGATCCCCCCTGGTTCCGCCGGGTGTCCCCCGGGCCCGTGTGCTCCCCCGTCGACCGGACCTCCCTGGTTGGCCCCGGCGGCTCCCCCGAAGTCGCCGCCGCGGCCGTTCCCCGTCGGGAGTGGCTTAGTTGGCCGGCTCGGACGTGGCGTGCATGTTGTCCGTGGTGGCCGTGCCCGCGCTGCCGTCGATGGGCTCCGTGGTGGCGTGCATGTTGCCGCTGATGCCGAGCTTCTCGGCCACCGCGTCCGTGACCGGAGCGTCCGTCGCGTGCATGTTCTTGCTGACGATGTCTTCGCCGGCAATGGGCGTGTTTACCGGGTTCAGGTCGGCCATTCTGATCAACTCCCGTAAATGACTTCGGATGGGGCGAGTGGGCCCTGCCAGCCGTTCCCCCGTGGACAGCCGGAGGGCCCACTCGGAGCCGTTCACCCTAGTGCGACGGTGTGACGGCCGTACCACCGACCCGTCTGCCCCCCGACACGGCGGATCGATGAGTGAAGACTGCCCCACTGCCATAAACGAACGATGAACGGGCAGCTCAGTGGTCAGGCCGCAGCAGTTTCCATCAGCAGGGTCCGTACCTCGGATTCCTCCGGCGTTCCCAGCTCCACGAAGATGTCGAGGGCCTCCTGCCAGCAGACCCTTGCCCGCCCGTGCTGCCCTATGCCGGACAGCGCGCGTCCCAGGACGACAAGGACCTGCCCCCGCCGCCACTCGCCGCCCACTCCCCAGAGGATGGCCAGAGCCATCTCGGAGTTCGATGCGGCTTGGGCGTACCGGCAGGCGGCGATGTCCACCTCGGCGATTCTGAAGAGAGACATCCCCTCCCAGAGGCGTTGTCTGCTGTCCTGGAACACCCCGAGTGCTTCGGTGAGCCGCGTCGCCGCTTCTACCAGCTGGCCGCCCTGCGTCAGCGCGAGCCCGAGTGCGTAGCGGCCGTTGGCGCCCTTGAGGGAATGACCCATGGCGTCGTACATGTCGGTTCCTCGCTGCGCCAGTTCGACCGCGATGTCCGTCTGTCCCATGGCGAGGTGGATCCGGGAGAGGTTGCACAGGGCGCTGGCTTCGCCGGCTGCGTCGTCGCAGGCGCGGAACGCTTCGGTCGCCTTGGCGAGGAAGCGTTCTCCGTCATTGTTGCGCCCCTGGTAGAGAGCCATGATGCCCAGGGCGTTGGCCGCCCAGCACAGGGGAAGGGCATCGCCCGTCGAGGAGGTGAGATCCATCGCCTCGTGGGCGTGACCGTCGGCCTCGTCGAAGCGGCCCGCCACATGCTGGACGTACGCCAGGGTCAGCGCCGCGCGGCCACCTGCGCGGGTGTCCGATCCGTTCTTCGCCGCCTCCCGCAGCACCGTCGCCACCGCCTCGTACTCGCGGGAGTTCGCCCCGGATTCCGCCAAGTCCAGCGACGCCCACAGCAGGTCCACCCCCCGTCGCAGAGTGCCCGGTGTCGCGGCCGACTGGCGGACCGTGGCCAGGAGGCAGTTCGCTTCCGCGTAGAGCCAGTCCTGGGCCTCGTGGCGGTCCGTGAAGGTGAGGCCTTCGTAGGAGGTGGGTTCCAGGTGGTCCACCAGGCGGTCGCCCGGGCGCTCGATGGCGTACACGCGGGCCGCCGTCGACAGGTAGAAGTCCAGGAGGCGGGAGAGCGCCGCCTCCTTCTCCGACGGGGGCTGTTCGTCGCGGTCCGCGCACGCACGCGCGTAGAGGCGGACCAGGTCGTGGTAGCGGTAGCGGCCGGGAGCCGCCGATTCCACCAGGGACGTGTCCACCAGGGCCTCCAGGAGGTCCTCCGTGTCCCAGAGCGGGAGGTCCAGGACCGCCGCCGCTGCCGCCAGCGAGATGTCCGGGCCGTCCGCCAGGCCCAGGAGGCGGAAGGCGCGTGCCTGGGCCGGCTCCAGCTGGCCGTAGCCGAGTTCGAAGGTGGCCTTGACCGCCAGGTCGCCCGCCTGGAGCTCGTCCAGGCGGCGCCGCTCGTCCGCCAGCTTCGCCGCCAGGACCGAGACCGTCCACGTCCGGCGCGCCGCCAGGCGGGACGCCGCGATACGGATCGCCAGGGGGAGGAAGCCGCAGGCCGCCACCACGTCCAGGGCGGCGTCCCGTTCGGACTGCACCCGCTCCTCGCCGACGATCCTGGTGAAGAGCTGGAGCGCCTCCTCCGGGGACATCACGTCCAGGTCCACCAGGTGCGCCCCCGCCAGGTCGACCATGCGGATGCGGCTCGTGACCAGGGCCGCGCAGCCCGCCGTACCGGGGAGGAGCGGGCGGATCTGCGCCGCGTCCCGCGCGTTGTCCAGGAGTACCAGGACCCGGCGGCCGTCCAGCGTCGAGCGGTACAGCGCCGCCCGGTCGTCGAGCGAGTCCGGGATGGCCGAGTCAGGGGTGCCCAGGGCCCGGAGGAACGAGCCGAGGACCGTCTCCGGTGCGGCCGCGCGGTTGCCCGCGCCCTGGAGGTCCACGTACAGCTGGCCGTCCGGGAAGTGCGGCCGCGCCTCGTGGGCGACGTGCACGGCGAGCGTGGTCTTGCCGACGCCCCCGATGCCCGCGAGCGCCGAGACCGCCATGACCGATCCCTCGGCCGTGGCGAGACGCGTGCCCAGTTCCCGTACGAAGGACGACCGGCCCGTGAAGTCCGGGACCGTCGCCGGGAGCTGGGCCGGGCGGGCGACCGGCGCCGCCGTCGGCGCCGGCTCCTCCACCGGACGGGCGAGTTCCGCGTCGGCCTGGAGGATGCGCTGCTGGAGCCGGGACAGCTCCGGGGTCGGGTCGACGCCCAGCTCGTCGGCGAGGAGCCGGCGGGTGTCCGCGTAGACCGCGAGCGCCTCCGCCTGCCGTCCGCTGCGGTAGAGCGCCAGCATCAGGAGCTCGCGCAGGCGTTCGCGCAGGGGATGGGCGGCGGTCAGGGCGGTCAGTTCGGAGACCGCCTCCGCGTGCGCGCCGACCTCCAGGTCGATGTCCAGGCGGGTTTCGAGGAGGGTGAGCCGCCACTCCTCCAGGCGGGTCCGCTGCGTCTCGGCGTACGGGCCGGGCACGGAGGCGAGCACCTCGCCGTCCCACAGGTCGAGCGCCTCGGCCAGCCGCGCCCGGGCGGCCGTCCGGTCCCCGGCCGCGCGGAGCTTCTCGGCCTCGGCGGCCAGCTCCTGCGCGGCGGTCACGTCGAGCGCGTCGGCGGGGGTGCGGAGCGCGTAGCCGCCGGACTCGCTGACCAGGACCTTCGGGTCGAGGGCCTTGCGGAGCCGGGAGGCGTACGTACGGACCGCGGCGAGCGCCTGGGAGGGGGGGTCCTCGCCCCACAGCGCGTCGATCAGCTCGTGCGCGGTCGCGGTGCGGCCGCCGCGCAGGAGCAGCGCGGCGAGCAGGGCGCGCTGCTGCGGGGAGCCGGTGGGGACGGGCTCGCCGTCGCGCCAGGCGCGGACGGGCCCGAGCACGCCGAAGCGGAACCCGCCGCCGGAGGGCCGCCCCGCGAGGGTCGTCTCCTCGGTGCCGGTCTCGATTCCGGTCTCGACGCCGGTCGTGGCCTTGTGCTGTTCACCGCCGGGAGCTGCCGTCCTCCGGCCGTTCCGCTGTGCAGGCACGCCGGGTGCGGCCTTGGCGTCGCTCCCGTCCGGGATCCGTGCCGGAACTCGCGGCCCGTTCTCACGGTCCATCGCTCCCCCTGCCCTTACCGCTGGTTTCGCCCAGGACAGTCTGCCTTGTCCGGAGCGAGTCCGTCAGCATCGGGTCGGCCGTTGTACGGGCGTTGTGAAGCCGTTGTGAGGCCGCAACCCGGTCGTTCTGAGCCCCACTAGCTGACGGGTCGTCAGATCGGCGCTACCGTGAAGGACATGGAGACCTTCCCGAAGATCATCTCGGTGGACGACCACACCGTGGAGCCCCCGCACGTCTGGCGGGACCGGCTCCCGTCCCGGTACCGCGACACCGGACCCCGGATCGTCCGCGCCCCCCTCAAGGAAATGACCTTCCTCGGAGGAAAGTTCGCCCCCGTCATGGGACAAAAGGGGGATGAGGGGCCGATCGGCGACTGGTGGGTGTACGAGGATCTGCACAGGCCCCTCACCCGGCTCGACACCGCCGTCGGCTACGACCGGGACGAGATACGCCTCGAAGTCATCACCTACGAGCAGATGCGGCCCGGCTCCCACTCCGTCCCGGACCGGCTCGCCGACATGGACGTCAACCACGTCCAGTCCGCGCTCTGCTTCCCCACCTTCCCCCGTTTCTGCGGGCAGACCTTCACCGAGGCGAGCGACCGCGAGCTCGGGCTGCTCTGCGTCCGCGCCTACAACGACTGGATGGTCGAGGAGTGGTGCGGGCCCGAGGCGCACGGGCGGCTGATCCCGCTCACCCTCATCCCGCTCTGGGACCCCGAGCTCGCCGCCGCCGAGGTCCGCCGCAACGCCGCGCGCGGCGTCCGGGCCGTCGCCTTCTCCGAGATCCCGCCGCACCTCGGGCTCCCCTCCGTCCACACGGACCACTGGGACCCCTTCTTCCGCGCGTGCGACGAGACCGGCACGGTCATCGCGATGCACATCGGCTCCTCCAGCCGGATGCCCTCGACGTCCGCCGACGCGCCGCCGGCCGTCGGCTCCACCATCACCTTCGCGAACTGCTGCTTCTCGATGGTCGACTGGCTGATGAGCGGCAAGTTCGAGCGCTTCCCGAACCTGCGGATCATGTACGCGGAGGGGCAGATCGGCTGGATCCCGTACATCCTGGAGCGCGCCGACGTCGTCTGGGAGGAGAACCGCGCCTGGGGCGGCGTCGCCGACAAGGTCACGCGGCCGCCCTCCGAGCTCTTCGCCGGCCATGTCTTCGGCTGCTTCTTCGACGACGCCTTCGGGCTGCGCAACCTCGACGCGATCGGGGCGGGGAACGTCCTGTACGAGACGGACTACCCGCACTCCGATTCCACCTGGCCCAAGTCGAAGGAGGTCGGCGAGGCCCAGATGGGCCACCTGTCGGCGGACGTCGTCGAGCGGATCGTGCGGGGCAACGCGATCGAGCTGTTGGGGCTGACGCCGGAGGGGCTCTGGCGGGCGTAGTCCCGTGACCGCGGTCGGGCTCCTCGCCGGAGGGGCCCGGCCGTTCGTCGCCCGAACAGCCCAACGGGACGGGCCCCTGATGGCGGAGTGTCGTGGACTGCGCACAAATAGTAGTCAAGTGTGCGTTTCTTGCACATCACGAGACAGCCAGTGGATGTCCCCCAGGGGACGTTCACGAACGGAGCCTGTGACATGACCCCCGACCCCCTCCCGCACGTTCATTCCGCGGACGACGACATAGAACCTGCCGACATAGAACCGACCACAGAGCCCCGCCCGGGTCCGTCCCGCCAGCTGGTTGTCTCCTCGCCCCCGGCGCCGACGAAGTACCCCGTCGCGGCGAAGTCCCCCGCCGTGTCGGCGGTTCCGCTCGGGGTGGCGTTCCCGCAGACCGCCCCCAAGTCCCCGGCCGGCCCGGAGCCGCAGGCCGCCGACTCGGAGTCCCCGGCCGACTCGGAGTCCCCGGCCGACCCGGAGTCCCCGGCCGACTCGAAGCCCCCGGCGGATCCGGATCCGGAGGCGCAGGCCGCGCCCGAGCCCCCGGCCGCGCCCGGCTCCCCGACCGCCTCCGGGCCCCCCGCCGCCCCGCAGTCCCGGCCCGCCGCCGAGGCGTCCGCCCACGACGAGACCGGTGAAGAAGCGGTCCACACGCTGCTGCGGACCGCGGCGACCGAGCGGCCGGTGGAGGAGGTCGCCGCGCTGGTGGCCCGCCTCCAGGAGACCGGCGAGCTCTCCAGCCCCGCGGACGTGGCCCTCCGCGCCGCGGCCGTCACCCGCCCCCTGGGCGAAGTGCGCCAGCTGCTCGCCCTCCTCAACGCCTCCGGCTACGACCTCCACCAGGCCGAGACCACCCTGCGCGCCGCGGCGGTGGGCCGTCCGGTCGAGGACGTGGTCCAGCTCGTCGGCATCCTCGGCGCCGACAGCGGCGACTGGCAGTCCACCTCGGGCGGCGAGGGCGAGAGCCGTGAACGCATCGGCGGGGAAGCCCCATCGGCCGCCACCGCCACCGCCAACGCCACCACCAGCGCCGCCGCCACCCCCCAGCGCGTCCGGAACGCCCCCAAGGGCCGCAAGTCCCCCCTGGACGCCGCGCTGGCCTCAGGCCCCGGCAGTCACACCGCCTCGCCCGCGCTGCGGTCGGTACTGCGCTGGCCCGCCGCGCTCGCGCTCTTCGCCTGCGGCCTCATCCATCTGCCGACGGACCTCTCGGGCCTGCGCTCGGGCGGCGACGCGCAGGCGCTGTCCGTGGTCGTCACCGTGCTCTGCCTGGCGTGCGCGGTGTGGCTCGCGGCCAGGGACACCCTGATCGCCTGGGCGGCCGCCGCGGGTGTCGCCGTCTTCGTCATCGCGCTCCACGGCGTGGCGGGCGTGCGCACCGTCGACCTCCTGAGCGGCAGCCTCGGCACCGCCTTCGCCTGGGCGAAGGCGGTGGCGCTCCTGAGCGCCGTGGGCATCGTCTGCCTGGCCGCCTCGGCCCTGGTGCGCCACGTGCGGGCGACCGGCGCGGCGGACAGCGCCTGACGCGCCGGAGCACGAAGACCGTTCCCCCGTCCGGGCGGCCCCGCGCCGCCCGGACGGGGGCGTGCCGTGTGCCCGGATCGCTCCCGCGCGCCCCCACCCCTTGCCTGATGGATCGTCAGGTACGAGCATGGGCCTGCTCGTAGAAGTGACGATCCGTCAGATGCGGGCCGCGTGCCCGGGCACAAGGGGGTTTCCATGGTGGTCTACGGCATGCAGCTGCCGGTCCAGTCGCAGAGCACCCTCTACGCCGAGGCCTGGGAGGCGACCGCTGGTCCCGCGGATCTGGTCGCCATCGCCCGGGCCGCCGAGGCCCACGGCTTCGACTACCTCGCGAGCTGCGACCACGTCGCCATCCCGCGCCGGCTCGCCGGTCCCATGAGCACCGTCTGGTACGACCCGGTGGCCACGCTCTCCTACCTCGCCGCCGCCACCGAGCGGGTCCGGCTCCTCTCGCACGTCGCCGTCGTCGGCCTGCGCCATCCGCTCGTCACGGCCAAGGCGTACGCGACGCTCGACCACCTCTCCGGCGGCCGCCTGGTCCTCGGGGTCGGCGCCGGGCACGTCCAGGAGGAGTTCGAGGCGCTCGGCGTGGACTTCGAGCGGCGCGGCGCCGTGCTCGACGAGACCGTCGACGCGCTGCGGGCGGCCCTCGGGCCCGAGGAGTACCCGGAGCACGTGGGGGAGCGGTTCGCCTTCAAGGACCTCGGGCAGCTGCCCCGGCCCGCGCAGGAGCGGGTCCCGCTCTGGGTGGGCGGCTCCTCGCCGGCCGCCGTGCGCCGGGCCGCGCTCAAGGGCGACGGCTGGCTTCCGCAGGGCGACCCGCGCGACAGGCTCCCCGGGCAGATCGAGAGGCTGCTGCGGCTCCGTACGGAGGCCGGGATCGCGGAGCCGGTCACCGTCGGCGCGATCACCGAGGCGCTGTACGTCGGCACGCCCGGCTGGGAGGTCGGCCGGCGCACCCTGAGCGGCCGGCCGGAGGAGCTCGCCGCCTCCCTGCGCGCGTACGGGGAGATGGGCGTGCACCAGATCCAGGTGCGGTTCCGGTCCCGGAGCCGTACCGAACTCATCGACCAGATCGCGGCCTTCGGCACGGAGGTCGCCCCCCACCTCTAGGAAACAGGGAGTGCGGACATGGGAAAGCTCGACGGGCGGGTCGTCCTCGTCACCGGGGCGGCGCGCGGGCAGGGCGAGCAGGAGGCGCGGCTGTTCGCCGCCGAGGGCGCGAAGGTGGTGCTCGGGGACGTCCTCGACGACGCGGGCGGGGCGCTGGCCAAGGAGCTGGGGGAGGACAGGGCGGCGTACGTCCGTCTGGACGTGACGAGCGAGGGCGACTGGGCGGCGGCCGTGGCGGCGGCCAAGGAGCGGTTCGGGAAGATCGACGGCCTCGTCAACAACGCGGGCATCCTCCGCTTCAACGAGCTGGTCTCGACGCCCCTGGAGGAGTTCCAGGCGATCGTGTCCGTGAACCAGACCGGCTGCTTCCTGGGCATCCGTACGGTCGCGCCCGAGATCGCGGCGGCGGGCGGCGGGACGATCGTCAACACCGCCTCGTACACGGGTCTCACCGGCATGGCCGGGGTCGGCGCCTACGCGGCGAGCAAGCACGCCGTCCTCGGCCTGACCCGGGTCGCCGCCCTTGAGCTGGCCGGGAAGGGGATCCGGGTGAACGCCGTCTGCCCGGGCGCGATCGACACCCCCATGAGCAACCCGGAGGGCGTGGACCCGGCCGCCACGGCCGAGCTCTACCGCAAGCTCGTGCCGCTCGGGCGGATCGGGCGGCCGGACGAGGTGGCGGCCCTGGCGCTCTTCCTGACCGGGGCGGACTCGGCGTACATCACGGGCCAGCCGTTCGTGATCGACGGCGGCTGGCTGGCCGGCGTCAGCCTTTTCTGACGCCTCATCAGGTATTGACGCACCTGCACGGCGGTGCGAGAGTCGGGCACATCGATGAATCTGACGGATCGTCAGAAACATGAAAGAGGGCGGTGAACTTCCTTGGAATTCGGGATCTTCGTACAGGGATACGTCGGCAAGCGCGCCGAGACCGATCCCGAGGCCGAGCACAAGGCGCTCATGGAGGAGACCGAGTACGTCATCCAGGCCGACAAGTCCGGCTTCAAGTACGCCTGGGCCTCCGAGCACCACTTCCTGGAGGAGTACTCGCACCTCTCCGCCAACGACGTCTACCTGGGCTACCTCGCCCACGCGACCGACCGGATCCACCTCGGCTCGGGCATCTTCAACCCCCTCGCACCCGTCAACCACCCGGTCAAGGTCGCCGAGAAGGTCGCCATGCTCGACCACCTCTCCGGCGGCCGCTTCGAGTTCGGCTCCGGTCGCGGGGCGGGCTCCCACGAGATCCTCGGGTTCATGCCGGGCATCACCGACATGAACCACACGAAGGAGATCTGGGAGGAGACCATCGCCGAGTTCCCCAAGATGTGGCTCCAGGACGAGTACGCCGGCTTCCAGGGCAAGCACTGGTCGCTCCCGCCCCGCAAGGTCCTCCCCAAGCCGTACGGGAAGTCCCACCCCGCCATGTGGTACGCGGCCGGCTCCCCGTCCTCGTACGCCATGGCCGGGAAGATGGGCCTCGGCGTCCTCGGCTTCAGCGTCCAGAAGGTCTCCGACATGGAGTGGGTCGTCGAGTCCTACAAGAACGCGATCAAGGAGGCGAAGGCGGTCGGCGACTTCGTCAACGACAACGTGATGGTGACGTCGACGGCGATCTGCGCGGAGACGCACGAGAAGGCGGTCGAGATCGCGGTCGGCGGCGGACTGAACTACCTCCAGTCCCTCCTCTTCCGCTACCACGACACGTTCCCCCGGCCGGAGGGCATCCCGGAGTGGCCCGAGCTGCTGCCCGAGTACTCCGCGGAGATCATCGAACTCCTCATCGCCGAGGAGCTGATGATCTGCGGCGACCCGAGCGAGGTACTGGCGCAGTGCAAGCGCTGGGAGCAGGCCGGGGCCGACCAGCTGTCCTTCGGCCTCCCGATCGGGATCTCGTACGAGGACACGATGAACTCGATCAAGCTGATCGGGGAGCACGTGATCCCGGAGATCGACACGGACCCGGTCCACCGGACGACCCGGATGAGGCAGTCGGCGGGGTCCTGAGGCGGGCGCACGACGAAGCGCGGGGCGGTGTCTTCCCGGACCGCCGCCCCGTACCTGCCCCGGCCGGAGGCCGTTCCGCGGCGGCCCCGGTCCGGGGCACACCCACGTCCACGGTCACGCACCACAGAGAGGGACCGGCATGCTCGACCACCTGATCAAGGGCGCCACCGTCGTCGACGGCACCGGCGCCCCCGCCCGCGTCGCCGACGTCGGCATACGGGACGGGCGGATCGTCCTCCCCGAACCGGGGGCGACCGCCCGCACCACCGAGGACGCCACCGGCCTCGTCCTCGCGCCCGGCTTCGTCGACCCGCACACCCACTACGACGCCCAGCTCTTCTGGGACCCGTACGCCACCCCGTCCATGAACCACGGCGTCACCACCGTCGCCGGCGGCAACTGCGGGTTCACCCTCGCGCCGCTGCACCCCGACCGCCCCGAGGACGCCGACTACACGCGCCGCATGATGTCGAAGGTCGAGGGCATGGCCCTCAAGGCCCTCGAAGAGGGAGTGGACTGGAGCTGGTCCTCCTTCGCCGAGTACCTGGACGCCCTCGACGGCCGGATCGCCGTCAACGCCGGCTTCATGGTCGGCCACTGCGCCCTGCGCCGGTACGTGATGGGCGCCGACGCCGTCGGCGGGCAGCCCACCCCCGAGCAGCTCGCACAGATGGTGGCTCTCCTCAAGGAGGCCATGGACGCCGGAGCCTGGGGCCTCTCCACCACCCAGTCCTCCACGCACTCCGACGGCGACGGCGCCCCCGTCGCCTCCCGGCACGCCGCCCCCGCCGAGCTGATCGCCCTCTCCCGGGCCGTCGGAGAGCACGAGGGGACCCAGATCGAGGCGATCCTCGCCGGCTGCCTCGACCAGTTCTCCGACGACGAGATCGACCTGTTCGTCGAGATGACCGCCGCCGCGGGCCGTCCCCTCAACTGGAACGTCCTCACCATCGACGCCGCCGTCCCCGAGCGCGTCCCGCGCCAGCTCGCCGCCTCCGAGCGGGCCCGGAAGTCCGGCGGCCGGATCGTGGCGCTCACGATGCCGATCCTCACCCCCATGAACATGTCCCTCGGGACCTTCTGCGCGCTCAACCTCATCCCGGGCTGGGGCGAGGTCCTCGGCCTGCCCGTCCCCGAGCGGATCGCGAAGCTCCGCGACCCCGAGGTGCGGGCCGGGATGCTGCGGCGCGCGGACTCCAGGGAGGCAGGGGTCTTCCGGCGGCTCGCGCACTTCGGCCGGTACGTCATCGGCGACACGTACAGCAGGGAGAACGAGGGCCTCACCGGCCGCGTCGTCGGCGACATCGCCGCCGAGCGCGGCCAGGACCCCTTCCAGGCCCTCGTCGAGATCTGCGCCAACGACGACCTGAGGACCGTCCTGTGGCCGATGCCCAGCGACAACGACCCGGCCTCCTGGGCCCTGCGCGCCGAGACCTGGCAGCACGAGGACGTCCTGCTCGGCGGCTCGGACGCGGGCGCGCACCTGGACCGGATGTGCGGCGCCCCGTACACGACCCGCTTCCTCGGCGACTGCCTGCGCGGCCGGAAGCTGGTCCCCCTGGAGCGGGCGGTGAAGATGCTGAGCGACGACCCGGCCCGGCTCTTCGGGCTCCGGGAGCGCGGCCGGATCGCGGAGGGCTTCCACGCCGACCTGGTCCTCTTCGACCCGGAGCGGATCGACGCGGGCCCGGCGACCCTCGTGCACGACCTGCCGGGGGACAGCCCGCGCCTGGACTCGCGCGCGGTCGGGATCGTGTCGGTGCGGGTCAACGGCGTGGAGACGGTACGGGACGACGAGGTGACCGGCGCGATCCCGGGGCGCGTCCTGCGCTCGGGCCGTGACACGAGGACGGTGAGCACGCAGTGACGACTCAAAGCGTGAAGGCGGAGAAGCTCTTCATCGGCGGGCAGTGGGTCGAGCCCGACGGCGGGCACTACGAGGTCGTCGACCCGGCCTCCGAGGAGGTCGTCGGGCTCGCGCCCGAGGCCTCCCGGGCGCAGGTGTACGAGGCGGCCGCCGCCGCCCGCGACGCCTTCGCGAGCTGGTCCCGCACGAAGCCGGAGGAGCGGGCGGCGATCCTCGACCGGGCCGCGGACCTGATGGCCCGGGACGCCGAGGCGAACACGCTCCTCGCCCGCGCCGAGACCGGGGCCACCACCGGCACCGCGCGCGGGATGCAGGTCGCGGTCGGCGCCTCCCGTTTCCGCCGGTACGCGCGCGGGGCGATGGAACCGGTCGAGCAGGCGCTGCCCCCGCAGATCAACGAGGCCGGCCCGATGGGGAAGGCCGGGGTGTTCGGCGCGGTGGCGGTACGGCGCCCGGTCGGCGTCGTCACCTGCATCACCTCGTACAACAACCCCTGGGCCAACCCGGCCGGCAAGATCGCCCCGGCGCTCGCGATGGGCAACACGGTCGTGGTGAAGCCGGCCCCACAGGACCCGCTCTCCGTGTACGCGATGACCCGGGCCCTGGAGGAGGCCGGGGTCCCGGCGGGCGTGGTGAACGTCGTCACCGGCTCCGCGCAGGCGGTCGGCGAGGCGGCCGTCGACTCCCCGGACGTCGACATGGTCTCCTTCACCGGCTCCACGGCCGTCGGGCAGGCGATCGGCGAGGTCTGCGGCCGCTCGCTCAAGCGGCAGCTGATGGAGCTGGGCGGGAAGGGCGCCGCGCTCGTCTTCGACGACGCCGACCTGGACTCGGCGGTGATGGGGATCGGCACGACCTTCGCCTTCTACAGCGGCCAGATCTGCACCGCTCCCACCCGGGTCCTCGCCCAGCGCGGGATCCACGACCGTCTGATCGAGAAGCTGACCGGCTACCTGGGCTTCATGAAGGTGGGGGACCCGGCGGAGAAGGGGACGGTCGTCGGCCCGGTGATCTCGGCGGCCCACCGCGACCGGGTGGAGTCGTACGTCGACCTGGGCAGGAAGGAAGGGGCCCGGGTGGTCGCGGGCGGTGAGCGTCCGGACTTCGCGAAGGGCTTCTACGTGGCCCCGACGCTGCTCGCCGACTGCACCAACGAGATGCGGGTGGTGCGCGAGGAGATCTTCGGCCCGGTCGTCGTGGTCGTCCCCTTCGACGACGAGGAGGAGGGGATCGCGCTCGCGAACGACAGCGACTACGGCCTGATCGACTACGTGTGGTCGGGCGACGTGGCCCGCGCGTTCCGCGTCGCGGCCCGGCTGCGGGCCGGCGGGGTGGGCGTGAACACGATCGGCCGGAACATGGAGGCGCCGTTCGGCGGCTTCAAGAAGAGCGGTGTCGGACGGGACGTGGGTTCGTACGCGCTGCACGCGTACAGCGAGCTCCAGGCGGTCGTCTGGCCGGGGTGAGGAGCGTCTCGAAAATTTCACGGGAAATTTTTGAAACGGACATTTGGGGCACGGCTGCGGTTCCCGCATATCGGACACTCGCCACCGGACTTGTCGGTTGACCGACTCGTCCGGTTGGTCGATCTTTCAATCAATGGCGAGTGTCCGGTTCGACCCGCGCAATGCAAGGCGATGATCGATCAAATGAGCGGAGTCCGATCCTCCGGATGTGGAAACCGCAGCATTTAACGTCGAGTTCATGACTCAGGTGGACGTACGGCCCCAGGCCGGAGACACGGTAAGGGGCGCCGACGCTCAGGGCGGCGCCTCCGGCGTGCGCACCAAGGGCCTCGGCGGCAACTCCGTGGGCCTGCTCGGCAGTGCCGTCATCGGCATCTCGACCGTCGCCCCCGTCTACTGCCTGACCTCCACGCTCGGCTCCACCGCCGGCGAGGTCGGCCTGCAGATGCCCGCCGTCTTCCTCGCGGGCTTCCTGCCGATGCTGCTCGTCGCGTTCGCGTACCGCGAGCTCAACAAGCGCATGCCCGACTGCGGCACCTCCTTCACCTGGACCGTGAAGGCCTTCGGCCCCAAGGTCGGCTGGATGTGCGGCTGGGGCCTCGTCATCGCGACGATCATCGTGCTGTCCAACCTGGCCGGCGTCGCGACCTCGTACTTCTGGCTGCTCGCCGGGGAGATCAGCGGCAACCCCTCGATCGCCGCCCTGGACGACAACAAGGCCGTCCACATCCTCACCTGCCTCACCCTGATCGCCGCCGCGACCGCGATCAGCTACCGAGGCATGACCGCCACCAAGGGCGTGCAGTACACCCTCGTCGGCCTCCAGCTGGCCGTCCTCGCGGTCTTCGTCGTCATGGCCTTCTCCAAGGCCGGCTCGGTCGACTTCCCGACCGGGGCGAGCTTCTCCTGGTCCTGGCTGAACCCCTTCTCCGTCGGCTCCTTCGCGGCCTTCACCGCCGGCCTCTCGCTGTCGATCTTCATGTACTGGGGCTGGGACACCTGCCTCACGGCCAACGAGGAGACCGTCGACAGCGACAAGACCCCGGGCCGCGCCGCGCTCATCTCGATGGTCGTCCTGGTCGGCTCCTACCTGGCCACCGGCGTCGCCGCCCAGATGGTCGTCGGCTCCGGCGACAAGGGCCTCGGCCTCGCCAACCCGGAGACCTCCGACAACGTCTTCGCCGCCCTCGCGGGCCCCGTCATGGGCCCCGTCCTCGGCATCGCGCTCTTCGTCGCCGTCCTCGCCTCCGCCGCCGCGAGCCTGCAGACCACCTTCATCCCGGTCGCCCGCACGGTCCTCGCCATGTCCAGCTACGAGGCGCTGCCGCCGTCCTTCGCCCGGGTCCACCCCGTCTTCAAGGTCCCCGGCAAGGCCACGATCGTGGCCGGCGTCGCCACCGGCGTCTTCTACACCGTGATGACCCTGGTCAGCGAGAACGTCCTGGTCGACACCATCTACGCGCTCGGCCTGATGATCTGCTTCTACTACGCGCTGACCGCCTTCGCCTGCGTCTGGTTCTTCCGCGCCGAGCTCTTCGACTCGGCCCGTGACCTCGCCTTCAAGGGCGTGATCCCGCTCCTCGGCGGCCTGATGCTCACCGCCGTCTTCGGCAAGACCCTCTACGACATGTGGGACCCGGCGTACGGCTCCGGCTCCGCGGTCTTCGGCGTCGGCTCGGTCTTCGTGATCGGCGTCGGGCTGCTGCTCCTCGGCGTGGTGATCATGCTGGTCATGCAGCGCCGGAGCCCCGCGTTCTTCCGCGGCGAGGTCCTGACGAAGGAGACCCCGTCGATGGTGATCGCCGACTGACGCCCCCGAGGCGTCCACGAAACGCGAAGGCGGCGGGCCCGTGGGGGGTCCCGTCGCCTTCGTGCGTCGTGCGTCGTGCGGTCTCGTGCGGGTCAGTGGTGCCCGGGCAGCAGGCGCTCCACCGCCGCGTTGGCGGGCGGCAGGTCGGGCGTGCCGGCGGGCTTCGCCTTGGGGGTCAGGACGCCGCTGAGCGGGACGACCGACGGAAGGTTCATGCCGCCGGTGTCGGCGGACGCGGTCCCGGCGGCCGCGCCGGCGGCGGCGAAGACGGTCAGGGCGGCTGCGGTGAGGATCCTCTTCATGCCCGCACCAACGCGGACGGCGGGGGTCCGGTTACGACTACCAGGTCGCGCCGGCCGGCTGCCGGGTCGTCGCGTTGATCCGGTTGAAGAGGTTGGTGACCCCGAGCCACAGCACGATCTGCGCCAGCTGCTTCTCGTCGTAGTGGCGGGCCGCCTCGTCCCACACCGCGTCCGGCACGGCGTCCGGACGGTCCGCGAGCCGGGTCGCGTACTCGGCGAGGGCCAGCGCCGCCCGCTCCGCCTCCGTGAAGTACGGGGTCTCCCGCCAGGCCGCGACGGCGTGCAGCCGCTCGTCCGTCTCGCCCTCCTTCTGCGACTTCAGGGCGCCGCCGACCACGCAGTACCCGCAGCCGTTGATCTGGCTCGCCCGGAGGTGGACCAGGTCCAGGGTGGTGGCGGGCACGTCGCCGCCGGACTGGACCGCCTTGATGAGCTGGAAGATGGCCGGCATGGCCTCGGGCAGGACGGTGGCGGGGTTGGGCATGCGTACGGACATGGAGGACTCCTTAGGATGCGTACATGTATCGGGGAACGAACTGGGCGCTGCGGCCCGGCCGCGCGGAGGACGTCGAGCCGATCGCCGAGCTGCGGGCCGAGGCCATGCGCGAGGACCTGGTGCGCCTCGGCCGCTACGACGAGCACCGGGTGCGCCAGCGGCTCCGGGACGGCTTCTCGCCGGAGCACACCTCGGTGATCGAGGTGGACGGCGCCCTCGCCGGGTGCGTCACGGTGCGCCCGTACGAGGACGGCGAAGGGCTCTGGCTGGAGCACTTCTACCTGGCCCCCTCGACCCGGGGCCGGGGCCTCGGGACGGCGGTGCTGCGCGGCCTGCTCGACCGGGCCGACGCGGAGGGCGTACCCGTCCGGCTCGTGGTCCTGCAGGGAAGCGCGGCCCGCCGTCTCTACGAGAGGGAGGGGTTCGGGCTCGAGTCCGAGGACCCGGTGGACGTGCTGATGGTCAGAACCCCACGCCGGCCGGCTGCCGCACGGTGACGTTGATCCGGTTGAACAGGTTGGTGACGGCGACCATCAGCACGATCGCGGCGAGCTGCTTCTCGTCGAAGTGGTCGGCGGCCGCGTCCCACACCTCGTCCGGCACGGCGTCCGAGACGTCGGCGAGCCGGGTGGCCGCCTCGGCGAGGGCGAGGGCCGCGCGCTCCTCGTCGGAGAAGTACGGCGCCTCGCGCCAGGCGGCGACGGCGAACAGCTTCTCGTCGCTGACGCCGTTCTTCTTGGCGCTCTTGGCGCCGTAGTCGACGCAGAAGCCGCAGCTGTTGATCTGGCTGGCCCGCAGGTGCACCAGCTCGAGGATCGACTCGTCGACGCCGCCCTGACGGGTGGCCTTGACCAGGTTCTGGATCGCCGGAGCGGCGTCGGCCAGGAGGTGGGCGGGGTTCGTCATGCGGGCCTGGGGCGTGTGCGCCATGGTGACTGCTCCTCGGTTCGGTTCGCTTCGTGCGTCGCTTTCACTGCACTGACGGAGCGCGCGCCGAGGATGTGACACGGCCGGAGAAGTTTTTCGAGATTTTCTTCCGGGCCCGGGATCGAGCGGCTGTGATCAGGCCTCCTCGATCAGGCCTCCGCGATCAGGCCTCCGCGATGAGGGCGGTCGCGACGCTGCGGAAGCCGAGCCGCCCGTAGAGCCGGGCCACGTCCGCGTCCGAGGCCGTGAGGAACACGAGCTCCGTGCCGTGGGCGCGGGCGTCCGCGACGAGGGCGGCCGTGACCGCGAGCCCGAGGCCCCTGCGCCGCGCCGCCGGGACGGTGCCGACGCCGACGACCTCGGAGACGGCCCCGACGGGCTGGTGCTGGCCGGCCGCGAGGGCGTTCCCCGAGCCGTCGAGGGCCGCCGCGAGCCGGGTCCAGCCGGCGGTGATCCGGTCGGCGACCCGCGCGGTGGTGCCGGGCTGCGGCTCCGCCTCGAAGGCGGCGTACGGGGCGGCGACGGCGCTCTCCAGGGCCGGGTCGTCGGCGCCCACCATCCGTACGGTGAAGCCCGCGGGCTCCGGTACGGCGAGCGGCGCGCCCTCCAGGACCATCAGCGGGTGCTCGTGCACGGTGAGTCCGGTCGCCTCCACGGCGGCCCGCAGCCCCGGCGTCGTCTCGGCGACCCACTCGAAGGCCTCGGGCACGCCCAGCTCCCGCTGCCGGGCCCGCACCTCCTCCACGGCCCCGGCGGACACCTCGCCCTCGTGCCCGAGCGCCGGACGGGCGTAGTACGGCCAGCCCTGCCCCTCCTGCACGAAGAGGGTCAGCGGCCCGAAGTCCTCGGCGCGGGCGGAGGAACGGGGGACGGCGTCGTAGTACGCCTCGATTCGCTTCAGCACCCGGACACGGTAGGGGGCGGTGCGGGAAGCCGCAGGCGGTTTTCGAACGGGCCGGAAGGAACCGGGCGACGGCGTCCTCCCGTCCCACAGCGCGACCGTGGAAGAAGGGGGAGCCATGAGCCGCACGACGTACACCTGCCCGTGCCGGACTTCGCGCAGTTCGGGCCGCCGCCCCGTCTCGGCCCGGACCTGGGGTTCCTGGGCTGGGTCTCGGCGCTCGCGCTGGTCGTCACCGTCCTGGTCGTCGTCGAGCTGCGGCGGCGCAAGGCCGCCTTCGCCCGCCTGACGCGCGGACGGCACCGCGCCGAGGAACTCTGGTCGCACGGCTGGTACTGCCACCGCTGCGGCACGGTCCACTTCGAGGGCGTCCCCGGCGAGGACCGGACCCCGCTCACGCTCCAGCGCTTCCGGGAGAGGGTGTGGGAGCACGGCGGGTACGGGGACCTGGCGGCGGAGCAGCGGGCGGTGGACCCGGCCCGTTCCTGACGAGCCGGCCCCGCGTACCCCTCGGAATTCCGCGCCGCACCCCCTACCGTGCGGCTATGCGGATCTCGACCACGATCTTCCTGACCGACGAGACCATCAGCCCGGTGCGGCTCGCGCGCGAGCTGGAGCAGCGCGGCTTCGCGGGGCTCTACCTCCCCGAGCACACCCACATCCCCGTCTCCCGTGACACGCCCTATCCGGCGGGCGGGGAGCTGCCCCGGGAGTACGCGCGGACGCTCGACCCGTTCGTGGCCCTGGGGCAGGCCGCGGCGGTCACGGAGACGCTCGGCCTCGGCACGGGCATCACCCTGGTCGCCCAGCACGACCCGATCGTGCTGGCGAAGCAGGTCGCCACGCTCGACCACCTCTCCGGGGGCCGGTTCACGCTGGGCGTCGGCTTCGGCTGGAACCGGGAGGAGGCCGCGGACCACGGCGTCGACTGGTCCACCCGCCGGGAGCTCGGCCGGGAACGCCTGGACCTGATGCGGGCCCTGTGGGCGCCCGAACCGACGGCGTACGAGGGGGAGTCCGGGGTCTCGGTGCGCGCCTCGGAGGTCTGGCCCAAGCCGGCGGGCGGCGCGCCGCGCATCCTCCTGGGCGGGGCGGCGGGTCCGAAGCTGTTCGCGCAGATCGCGGCGCAGACGGACGGGTGGATGCCGATCGGCGGCCGCGGCCTGACGGAGTCCCTCCCGGTGCTCCGCGAGGCCTGGGAGAAGGCGGGCCGCGCCCCGGAGACCCTCCAGTTGGTCCCGTACGCGGTCCTCCCGAACCCGGGCAAGCTGGCCCACTACGAGGAACTGGGCTGCGAGGAGGTGGTCCTCCAGCTGCCGCCGGGGGACGAGGCGGAGGTCCTGGGCGTGCTGGACGCGTACGCGCGGTACCTCTGAGGCCTCCGTGCGGGCGATCGTCCCGTCCTGCGGGACGATCGCCCGGAACGGACGGCGGAGCCCGGCCCGCTCGTATGCTCGGTTCATGACGGATCACCAGGCAGGACGACCCACCGAGAACGCCATGCGCCGTGCCCTCAAGCGGGCCAGGGACGGGGTCGCGCTCGATGTCGCCGAGGCCGCCGTGCTGTTGCGGGCGCGGGGGAGCGATCTGGACGACCTCGTCGCCTCCGCGGGGCGCGTGCGGGACGCCGGACTCGAGGCCGCGGGGCGGCCCGGGGTCGTCACGTACTCGAAGAGCGTGTTCATACCGCTCACCCGGCTCTGCCGGGACAAGTGCCACTACTGCACCTTCGTCACCGTCCCCGGCAAGCTCCGCCGGGACGGCCACGGGATGTTCATGTCGCCGGACGAGGTCCTCGACGTCGCCCGCCGCGGCGCCGAGATGGGCTGCAAGGAGGCCCTGATCACCCTCGGCGACAAGCCGGAGGACCGCTGGCCCGAGGCCCGCGAGTGGCTCGACGCGCACGGGTACGACGACACCATCGCGTACGTACGGGCCATGGCGATCCGCATCCTGGAGGAGACCGGGCTCCTTCCCCACCTCAACCCCGGCGTCCTGTCCTGGACCGACTTCCAGCGCCTCAAGCCCGTCGCGCCCTCCATGGGCATGATGCTGGAGACGACCGCGACCCGCCTCTGGTCCGAGCCCGGCGGCCCCCACCACGGGTCCCCCGACAAGGAACCCGCCGTGCGGCTCAGGGTGTTGGAGGACGCCGGCCGTTCCTCCGTGCCGTTCACGAGCGGGCTGCTGCTCGGCATCGGGGAGACCCTGGAGGAGCGGGCCGAGTCCCTCTTCGCGCTGCGCCGGATCGCCCGCGCCTACCACTCGATCCAGGAACTGATCATCCAGAACTTCCGCGCCAAGCCGGACACGGCGATGCGCGGGATGCCGGACGCCGAGCTCGACGACCTCGTCGCCACCGTCGCCGTCGCCCGGCTCATCATGGGCCCCTCCGCCTGCCTCCAGGCCCCGCCGAACCTCGTCGACTCCGCGTACGAGCGGCTGATCGCCGCCGGCATCGACGACTGGGGCGGCGTCTCCCCGCTCACCATCGACCACGTCAACCCCGAGCGCCCCTGGCCGCAGATCGAGGAGCTCGCCGAGCGGTCCCGCGCCGCCGGCTTCGAGCTGCGCGAACGGCTCTGCGTCTACCCCGAGTTCGTCACCCGGGGCGAACCCTGGCTCGACCCCCGGCTCCTCCCGCACGTGCGCGCCCTCGCCGACCCCGGGACCGGTCTCGCGAACCCCGACGCGCCCGTCCGCGGACTGCCCTGGCAGGAGCCCGACGAGGCCTTCACCGCCACCGGCCGTACGGACCTGCACGCGACCATCGACACCGAGGGCCGCACGTCCGACCGGCGCGAGGACTTCGACGTCGTGTACGGGGACTGGGAGGCGCTCCGCGAGGCCGCCGCGCCCGGGATGGTGCCGGAGCGCGTCGACGCCGACGTGCGCGAGGCGTTGCGCACGGCCGCCGACGACCCGACGAAGCTCACCGACGCCCAGGCGCTCGCCCTGCTGCACGCGGACGGCCCCGCACTCGACGCGCTGACCCGCATCGCGGACGACGTCCGCAGGTCCGTCGTCGGCGACGACGTCACGTACATCGTCACGCGGAACATCAACTTCACCAACGTCTGCTACACCGGCTGCCGTTTCTGCGCCTTCGCCCAGCGGCGCACCGACGCCGACGCGTACACCCTCTCCCTCGACCAGGTCGCGGACCGCGCCGAGCAGGCCTGGGACGTCGGCGCCGTCGAGGTCTGCATGCAGGGCGGCATCCACCCGGACCTGCCGGGCACGGCGTACTTCGACATCGCGAGGGCGGTGAAGGAGCGGGTCCCGGGGATGCACGTCCACGCCTTCTCGCCGATGGAGGTCGTCAACGGCGCGACCCGCACGGGCCTGTCGATCCGTGAATGGCTGACGGCGGCGAAGGAGGCGGGGCTCGACTCGATCCCCGGCACGGCGGCGGAGATCCTCGACGACGAGGTCCGCTGGGTGCTGACGAAGGGCAAGCTGCCGACGGCGACGTGGATCGAGGTCATCACCACGGCGCACGAACTCGGCATCCGCTCCTCCTCCACGATGATGTACGGGCACGTGGACCAGCCCCGGCACTGGCTCGGCCACTTCCGCACGCTCTCCCGCATCCAGCAGGAGACGGGTGGGTTCACGGAGTTCGTGACCCTCCCCTTCATCCACACCAACGCGCCCGTCTACCTCGCCGGCATCGCCCGCCCCGGCCCGACCGCCCGCGACAACCGCGCCGTCATCGCCATGGCCCGGCTCCTCCTCCACCCGCACATCCCTAACATCCAGACCAGCTGGGTGAAGCTCGGCACGGAGGGCGCGGCGGAGATGCTCCGCTCGGGAGCCAACGACCTGGGCGGCACCCTCATGGAGG
The DNA here is from genome assembly GCF_014203895.1 of Streptomyces nymphaeiformis. GTDB lineage: Bacteria > Actinomycetota > Actinomycetes > Streptomycetales > Streptomycetaceae > Streptomyces > Streptomyces nymphaeiformis. The sequence goes on from NZ_JACHJY010000011.1 coordinate 109,776, forward strand.
AGACCATCTCCCGCATGGCGGGCTCCAGCTACGGCTCGTACCGCTCCATCCGCGACCTGGAGGCCATCGCGGAGGCGGCGGGCCGCCCGGCGAAGCCGCGCACGACGCTGTACGGCGAGGTCCCGGAGGAACGACAGCGCACGGCCCGGGCCTCGGACGGCCACCTTCCGGAACTCCTCCCGGTGCTGCCGGAGAACTGACGGCAACGGGCGGTCGAACGCGGTCAAACGTGGCCTGAAGGGCGTCCGATCACATAACGTTCCGGGCCCCGAACGCGCGTATCCGGTCCATTACAGTGCTGCGCAGACCGGTCTACGGGGGGAGGGCACGTCGTGGCCACGACAGCCGCAGCCGTGTGGGGTCGCGCCGAGCAGCAGGACTTCCGGTCCCGTGTACGGGGCTGTCTGCTCGGCGGGGCCCTCGGTGACGCCCTGGGCGCCGGAGCCGGCGGACGTCTGGAAGAGCTGCGCGAGGCGTACGGACCTGACGGACTCACCGACCCCGTGCCCGCGTTCGGCCGCCGCGGCGCCGTCACCGCCGCGACCCAGATGGCCCTGTTCACCGTCGACGGCCTCATCCGCGCCCAGGTCCGCCGCGACACCGGCCACTGGCACCCGCCCACCGACGTCCACCGGGCCCATCTCCGCTGGGCCGCCACCCAGCGCGACTGGGGCCCCGACGAGCGCCGCAAGGACAACGGCTGGCTCGCCCGCGAGGAGTGGCTCTACGCCCGCCGCAACCCGCCCCGCGCCTGCCTGACGGGCCTCGGCGACGACACCCTCGGCACGCTCGACAGACCGAAGAACCCGGACGCCGAGGACTCCGGCGCCCTGGCCCGCTCGGCCCCCTACGGGCTGCTCGTCGGCTGGGAGCCGCAGCTCGTCTGCCAGATCGCCGTGGAGTGCGCCGCGCAGACGCACGGCGCCCCGGCGGCCGGCCTCGCGGCGGGAGCGTTCGCGGTGACCGTCCACGGCCTGGCGCGCGGCGGCTCCGTGGAGGCGGCGGTGGCCGGCGCCCTGGAGCAGCTCGCGGTGCGCCCCGGGCACGAGCCGGTGACAAAGGCGCTCGCCCGGGCCCTCGGGGCCGTACGGGAGGGGGCACCGGACGCGGACCGGGTGACGGCCCTGGGGGCCGGCGAGGACCGGGCCGAGGGGCAGCTCGCTGCGGCCGTCTACTGCGCGCTCGTCGGCGAGGACGTACGGCACGGGCTGCGGCTCGCGGTGAACCACGACGGGCCCTCGGCGGTGACCGGCGCGCTCACGGGCGCGCTGCTCGGCGCCCTGCACGGCGAGACGGCCCTCCCGCCGGCCTGGCTCGCCGAACTGGAGGGCCGCGCGACGGTCCTGGAACTCGCGGACGACTTCTCGATGGAGATGACGCAGGGCGCGGCCCTGCACAGCGCCACGGACTCCTCCCCGGGCTGGCTGACGCGCTACCCGAGGGGCTGACGGGCCACGGGGCCGCGGGCCGCGGGGGAGAGGGGCGCGGGGGAGAGGGCTCAGCGCATCAGTGCTCCCCTCCGCACAGGCTCAGCACATCGGCGCTCCCCCTCCGCGCAGGCTCAGCGCATCAGCCTGCCCCCCACCGCGCAGGCTCAGCGCATCAGCCTGCCCCCCACCGCACAGGCTCAGCGCATCAGCCTGCCCCTCTGCCCGACCGCAGCGCATCAGTGCTCCCCCTCCGCCCGGCCTCAGCGCATCAGCTCCCCCGCGTTGACCAGCAGCGACTGCCCCGTGATCGCCCGGGCCCGGTCCGAGGCCAGGAAGGCCGCCGCCTCCGCCACGTCCCCGTCCGTCGCCAGTTCCGGCAGGGCCATCCGCTCGGTGAGCCGGGCGAGGACCTCGGCCTCCGGCACCCCCTCGGTGTGCGCGGCGAACTGGACGTACGCCTGGACCGGCGGCCCCCACATCCAGCCCGGCAGCACGGTGTTGACCCGGATCCGGTGCGGCCCGAGCTCGTGCGCGAGCGAGTACATCGCCGAGGTCAGCGCCCCCTTCGAGGCCGCGTACGCCGCCTGCCGCACCTGCGAGGGCGCCGCCACCGCCGACTGCGTCCCGATCAGGACCACGGAGCCTCCGTGCTCCTTCAGCGCCGGCAGGCAGGCCCGGGTCATCCGCAGCGTGCCGAGCAGGTTGACGTCGAGGACCCCCTGCCAGGTCCCGAAGTCGGCGTCCTCCAGGCCCCCGAAGTAGGAGTCCCAGGCGGCGACGTGGACGACCGCGTCGATCCCGCCGAAGCGCTCGACGGCGAGCGCCGCGAGGGCCTCGCACTGCGCCTCGTCGGTGATGTCGGTGACCCGGTACGCGGTCTTCGTGCCGGTCGGGTCGATCTCGGCGGCGGACTTGGCGAGGTTGGCCCCGGTGCGGGCGCCGAGCACCGCGTGGCCCCCGTCCCGTACCACCGTCTCCGCGATCCGGTGGCCGAGCCCGGCGCCGACCCCCGACACGACGACCGTCTTCCCCTGGAGCAGCATCCGGATCCTCCTCGACCCTGGCCAAGTATCTGACGGTCCGTCAGAGTAGGTCTCCGTCACCGTCAAGGGAAGGGGTACGAGAGTGAGCGAGGAGACCCGCAGCGAGACGTACGCGGAACTGGCGGCCGTCGGCCCGTACGGGGTCCGCCCCGGCCACGCGCTGATCACCATGGTCGAACCGCACCCGGGCCAGGAGTACGCGTACAACCGCTGGTACGAGGACGACCACTACTACGCGGGCGCCATGGCCATGCCCTGGATGTACGCCGGCCGCCGCTGGGTCGCCACCCGCGAGCTCCAGCTCCTGCGCGGCCCGGAGAAGTCCGCCGTCGCCCAGCCGGTCACCGCCGGCTGCTACCTCTCCACGTACTGGATCACCGAGGGCCGCTACGACGACCACATGAAGTGGACGGTCGGCATCAACAAGCGGCTCAACCGCGACGCCCGCGTCCACCACGCCCGTACCCACGTCTTCACCGCGTTCCAGGACCACGAGGCCACCGTCTACCGCGACGGGGCGGCCGGCCCGCGCGACTTCCACGCCCTCGACCACCCCTACGCGGGCCTGATCCTCCAGGTGATCGACACGGACGGCCCGGAGCGCCGGGCGGACCTGCTCGACCGGCTGCGCGACCGGGAGCTGCCCCGCCGCCTCGCCGGCTCACCGGCGGCGATGGTGACGGTCTTCCGCCCGACCCCGCTGCCCGGCGACCGCATGACGTACGTGAAGCAGGTCGAGGGCGTCGACACCCGGCTGACCCTGCTCTGGTTCCTGGAGGAGGACCCCCGCACGTGCTGGACGGAGCACTTCGCGGACCTGGAGTCCCTGGGTGGCGGCGCGGGGAGGGTGGAACTGGTGGCGCCGTTCATCCCGACGGTCCCGGGCACGGACCGCTACGTGGACGAGCTGCGGTAGCCCGGCCCGGGCAAAGGCCGAGCCCCCTCGGCCAGGACGGCGGACCGGTCGAGAGGGCTCATACGTACTGCTGGTGACGGCGTGCGCGCACCGGGGCTCAGAGGGCCCCGTTGCTCACCTCGCCGACGAAGGCGTTCCACGATCCCGGGCCGAAAGAGAGGGACGGGCCCTCGGGGGCCTTGGAGTCCCGCACCGCGATCGCGGACACGACGGGGGACTTCACCTCGACGCAGGCCCCGTTCCCGCCCGAGTACGAGGACTTCGTCCAGGTGTCCGTTCCGCCCTGAATAATCGCCATGCCGCTCACTCCGGTTTCTGTCGAGTAGTGTGTCGCGCCAACGTTCTTGATGGCGTGATCGACGCTACTCGCCGGTCCCGGGCGGTGGGACCGGCGTTCACACGTCCGAGTGGCATATTCCAACTGGGCTTCCGTGAAAGCGATCACGGGGTGTACGGTGCCTGCCCCACCCTGTGGCGATCAGCCCTGGGCGTGCTTCTTCGCCATTTTCGAGATGAACTCCCGCGTCTGGTCCACGTTCAGCGCCTGCGCCCTGAGGTGCTCGTACATGACGGAGTACTTGCCGACGTCCTGCGCCTTCTCCAGGTACAGATCGCTCGTCACGCCCTCGATGTACACGACGCTGGAGTCCGAGGTGTCCGGGAACTCGAGGATCGAGTACTGCCCGCTGATCCCCGGGTGCGCGCCCATCTCGAACGGGATCACCTGCACGGTCACGTGCGGCAGGTGCGACTGCTCGATGAGGTGCTCCAGCTGGTCGACCATCAGCTGCCGGCTGCCCACGATCCGGTGCAGCGCGCCCTCGTCGATGACCGCCCACAGCCGCAGCGGCCGCTCCTCGTCCCGGATCCGATCCTGACGGCGGGTCCGCACGGTGACCCGCTTCTCGATGTCCGCCGGCGCGGACTCGGGCATCGCGCCGGAGATCACGGCCTCCGCGTACGCGGGGGTCTGGAGCAGTCCGGGGATGATCTGCGACTCGTACATCCGCAGGCTCTCCGCGTCGGTCTCCAGACCGATGTAGACGCTGTACGGGATGTCGCCGAAGGCGTGCCACCAGCCCTGCTGGCGCGAGTCCTTGGCCATCTGCATGAGGGAGTCGACCATGCGCTCGTCCTCGACCTCGTACACGCCGCACAGGTCCCGGACGTCACGCTGGCTGATGGAGCGACGGCCGTTCTCCAGCCGGCTGATCTTGGACTGGGAGACGAGAAGGCGCTCGGCGACCTGCTCGGCCGTCATGTTCTTCGCCTCGCGGAGCTTGCGCAGCTCCTGGCCCAATCGGCGTCGCCTGACGGTGGGGTTGACGTTGGACGCCACGGAAACTGCACCTCCGGCTGTCTGCTGCGTAGCTGTGAGTATCTACCGCTTGGCAGATTGCCACCAAAGGCCGGGTGCGCGCTGGAAAACCTGGACAACGCACATGTGCGGAGCGGCCGTCCAGACCGCTCCGCACATCTGTGCGGCTCCCGGGATGGTTCCAGGTGGTACGTGGTACTGGTTGCTTCGTGCGGGCCGCGCGTCGGTCAGTGCGCGGCCGCGCGGGCCATGCTGCCGCGAGGCTGCGCCGGGACGCCCGCGGCGCTCCGGCGCGGCTGTGCGGCCGCACCGTTCTGGACGTCCATCACGGCGTGCGCCACGAGTCCGCCCATGGGGTCGTGCCGGATCAGATCGCGCAGCCGGGACCGCGACGACCGTCCTTCGTTGCCGGGGTAGAGGTGCTTGCCGAGACCGACCGCGTGGGCCAGCGCGGCGAGCGCCGCGGTCCGCGGGTCCGGCGGTACGCCGGTGCGGATCGCACTGTCCAGCCGGGCACGGATCTCCCGACTGATCGCCGTGTCCGTCGCCTGGTAGCGAGTCGTCGGCAACACCCCGCACATCTGGCCCTCCACGGCATGCACCATGCCGCATCGCTCCAGATGCGAGAGATACGTCTGACGGAGCCCCAGCCGGGGCCCGCCGATCCAGTGGACGGCCCGAACCGGGCTGCCGCGCCTGCGCAGCAGCTCCAGCGCGGAGTCCAGTGTCGGATCTCCGGTCGGCCGTGGCATCACCACGGCGATACGATCCCCGTCAGGGGCTATCCGGCCTGCCAGAGCCAGCTCCACTAGCTGTGCTCCGGCCAGACCGAGGTCGAGCGACTGCGGCTGCGCTGTGGTACCCGTGGTCGGGTCCAGAGCGAGCAGCAGAAGCTCTTCCGGAATGGTTCTGCGGCTCCTGCCCATCCATGCCTCCCCGCGTGGATGAATGACAGGGTGACCCCTCTCACATTCATCTGTCGAGAGTGCCTGGGTGGTTCATCCGGGAACCAGTAGGTATGTCGTTCTCGTCTAGCACGGGAGCCAAGGGGTTCACACAGGACACTGGTAGACGGTTCGGACGTACGTATGACGCATGGAGGAGGCACGGTGGCGGGCGAGTCCCCCGACAAGGCGGAGCAGCAGGGGTCGTCGCAGGAGACGGCGGCCTCGGGCGGCGGCGGCCGGGATCCCAGGCTTTCCGTACTCCGTGAGTCGGAGTCCTCGCCGTCCTCGGCGGTCCGGGTCGACCAGCCGACGGCCGTGTTCAAGACCCTGGCACCGCGCACGCCGGAGGACGACGAGCCGACGACGGCCCCCGAGTCGGAGCCGGAGGGTGAGGCCGAGGGTGAGGCCGAGGGCGACCGTCTGAAGGCGGCCGTGGCGGCGTGGGTCGCTACGGAGGGGGAGCCGGAGGAGTCGGAGCCCAAGGCTTCGGAGTCCGCGGTTTCGGAGTCCAAGGCTTCGGAGACGGAGACCGAGGTGTCGGTCGAGGAGCCCGAGTCCGAGGACGAGGCCGAGCCGGAGGACGAGACCGAGGCCGACGACTCCGAGGCCGAGCCACTGGACGAGGAGCCGGACGACGAGCCCGAGGACGGCCCCGAGGAGACGGACGACGCGTCCGGCGACGAGGCGGACGAGGAGCCGGTCGAGGACGTAGAGGACAAGGCTCCCGTAGAGAACGTAAAGGACGGAGAGGACAAGGCGTCCTCCGCGGCCTGGTTCGCCGCGCGCAAGCAGCAGGCGAAGGAGGAGCCCTCTGACGCGCCCTCACCCGCCGCCTCCGAGGACGAGGGCAAGGGTGAAGGCGAGGGCAAGGCCGAGGGCGCGGACAAGGACGACGAGCCGGTCGACCAGCCGACGACCATGTTCAAGATGGTCCGTCCGCCGGTCGTGGACCAGCCGACGACCGCCCTGAAGCTCCCGCCCTCCCTGACCGGGGACTCCGACAGCGAGCGCACCAGCGTCTTCCGCGCACTGCGCCCCGACATCCCGGCCGACCAGAAGGCCGAGAAGGCCGAGAAGGCGGCCCAGGAGGCCACCAAGGCCCCCGAGGCGGCCGCGCCGAAGGCTTCCGCGCCGACCGCCGCGCCCAAGGCCCCCGAGGTCAAGGCGCCCGCGCCCGCCCCCGCCGCCGCGCGGTCGCGATCGGGGCTCTCCGAGCCGGAGCGGACCCGGCAGCAGCCGCTGCCGCCGCTGCCCCCGCTCGACCTCCTCGCCGAGCTGACCAACACGCCGCCCCCGCCGCCGAGCGCGCTGCGGACGACCCTGAGACGGCTCCGGATCTGGACCCCGCTGGTCCTGCTCCTCCTGATCGTCTTTGCGATCGTGCAGATGGTCCGCCCGCTGCCCCCGCCCGCGCTGACCCTGTCGGCCGATCCGACGTTCACCTTCGAGGGCGGCGAGCTGAAGATGCCGTGGCCCGGCGAGGGCCAGGGCGCCGTCGAGGTCGAGGGCGTCGGTTCCATGGGCATGTACGGAGCGCAGAAGCCGGCTCCGATCGCGTCCGTGACGAAGACGATGACGGCGTACGTGATCCTGCGCGACCACCCGATCAAGGGCAAGCAGCAGGGTCCCGAGATCACGATCGACAAGAAGGCCGCCGAGCAGGCGAAGCACGATTCGGAGTCGACGGCGCCGGTCCAGGAGGGCCAGACCTACACGGAGAAGGAGCTCCTGGAGCTCCTGATGATCCCCTCCGCGAACAACGTGGCCCGGCTGCTCGCGCGCTGGGACGCCGGTTCGGAGGCCGCGTTCGTCGAGAAGATGAACGCCGCGGCGAAGGACCTGGGGATGACCCAGTCGACGTACACGGACCCGTCCGGTCTGCTCGACAGCACGATGTCGACCCCGCAGGACCAGCTGAAGCTGGCGAAGGCGGTCATGCAGTACGACGTGTTCCGAGAGATCGTGAACATGCCGAACGTGACGGTCGACGGCATCCCCGGCCGGATCGAGAACAACAACAACATCCTGCTCCACGACGGTGTCAACGGCATCAAGACCGGTTCCTCCACCCCGGCCGGCGGCAACCTGCTCTGGGCGGCGAACACCGTCGTCGACGGCAAGAACCGCCGCATCCTCGGCATCGTCATGGGGGCGAAGGACGCCAAGCTCCTCATCGACAAGCTCCAGCTCGCCATCGACAACAGCCTCAAGCTGATCCAGCAGGCGCAGAAGGACGTCACCTCGGCCGCCGTGGTCAAGGAGGGCCAGGTCCTGGGCTACGTCGACGACGGCCTCGGCGGCCGGACGCCGGTCGTGGCCACCAAGGAGCTCAAGGCGGTCGGCTGGCCCGGCCTCCAGGTGAAGCTGGAGCTCACGGACGGCGGAAAGGCCCTCCCGCACTCCGGGAAGGCGGGCGACGTCGTCGGCCAGGTGTCGATCGGCACGGGCGCCGGCAAGGTCAGCTCCCCGGTCGCCCTCCAGAAGGACCTGGTGGAGCCCGGCTTCGACAAGAAGCTGACCCGCCTGGGCTGAGAGGCCACCCGCTCGGCCGGGCGCCCCGGGTTCTCCGGGGCGCCCGGCTGTTAGCGTTTCCGGGGGGACGAGAAGCACGGGTGACGTACGCGGGACACGCGTGACCTACGCGAGAAGCGAGACGGGCAACACGGGAAAGGGCCGCAGTGACCACCGCCGAGCCGACACGCGCCGACCGCGCGGACTCCGACCCCGACGTCTACGGTGAAGCCCATGAAGCACGTGACACTCGTGACGCTCGTGACGACAGGGACGCCGACGGCGCCGCGCCGCCCACGGATACCGGCTCCTCTTCGCTCTCGCGAATAGTGCTCCCGACGCAACGGCCGGCCCCCGCGCCGGCCCCGGCACCGTCTGCCCCCAGCCCCGTCCGGCGCCGCAAGCGCCGCTACACGGTCCTGGCGGCCACCGGGCTCGCCGCCCTCATGCACGTCCTGTGGTTCTTCCTCTTCGCGAACAGCGGCGGGGACCTGGCCGCGCAGGACGCGTGGGCGGAGTTCGTGGGACGGCACCCGGACTCCGCGTACAACCTGGCCTGGTACGGCGGGATGCACCCCGTCTCGTACAGCGTGGTCTCGCCCTATCTGATGTCGGTGCTCGGCGTCCGCAGCACGATGATGGTCGCGGGGACGCTGTCGGCCGGCCTGACGGCGCTGATCCTGGTGCGGGTGCGGGCGGTCCGCAACCCGATGGTCTGTTCGATCGCGGCCGTCTTCGCCTTCCTCTGCAACGCGCTCTCGGGCCGGGTGACGTTCGGCCTCGGCATGATGTTCGCGCTCGGCGCGGTCGCCGCGGTCTTCTGCTGGCCGTACCGCTGGCGGCGCAAACGCTGGGCGAAGGCGGCGGTCGCGGCCCCGCTGGCGGGCCTGGCGACGGCGTGCAGCCCGGTCGCGGGCCTGTTCCTGGGGGTCGCGGCGGCGGCCCTGTTCCTGAACAAGCGCCGCCCGGGCGCGTACGCCCTGGGTCTCGCCCCGGTCGCCGTCGTAGCCCTGTCCTCCTGGCTCTTCCCGTTCTCGGGCACGCAGCCGATGGCCTTCGGCTCGACGGTCCTGCCGCTCCTCTTCGGCGTCCTGGCCTTCGTCCTGGTCCCCAAGACCTGGCGGACGGTCCGCACGGCGGCAGCGGTCTACTCGATCGGCACGCTGCTGACCTGGCTGATCGACTCCCAGATCGGCTCGAACATCTCCCGGCTGCCGATGCTCTTCGCGGGCGTCGTGCTGCTCGCGGCCCTGCCGTACACGGCGCCGCGCTCACGCCGCTGGTACGCGCTGCTGCTCGCCGTCGCGGGGCTGAACTTCTGGATCGGCTTCAAGGGCGTCGACGACGTCATCCGCACCGCCCCGGACGCCTCCTGGGCGCGCGAGCTCGCGCCGCTCGTCAACCAGCTCCAGGTCCGGGACGCGGGCAAGGCGCGGGTCGAGGTCGTGCCGGCGTCCAGCCACCGCGAGTCCTCCGCGCTCAGCCCGTACATCAACCTGGCGCGCGGCTGGAACCGGCAGGCGGACATGGAGCGCAACCCGCTCTTCTACGACGACACGCTGAACGCCGCGAACTACCAGGACTGGCTCGACCGCTGGGCCGTCCACTACGTCGTCCTGCCCACCGGCGCCCCCGACTCGGGCGCCGAGCGGGAGGCGGAACTGGTCCGCGAGGGCCTGCCGTACCTGAACCAGGTCTGGTCGGACGAGAACTGGCGGCTGTACGAGGTCGAGAACCCGACCCCGCTGGCGGACCCGCCGGCCCAGGTGCAGAGCGCGGAGGAGAACGAGGTCGTGATCCGGGTCGACCGGCCCGGCCGGGTCCTCATCCGCGTCCCGTACTCGCCGTGGCTCGCCCTCGTGGACGAGAACGGCGCCAAGATCGAACCGCCGAAGGAGACGGAGGCCTCGAAGCTGGCCCGGGAGGCCTCGGACACGGAGCTCCCGAAGGTCTTCGCCAACGAGAAGGGCTGCCTCTTCAAGACGGAGGCGGACCCGGAGGGCGACGAATGGACGGAACTGATCGCCCCGAAACCCGGCACCTACCGCCTGGCGGCCCCGTACAAACTCTCCCGTGGCACGGCCTGCCCGGAGGAACTCCGCTGAGCCGCGGCCCTCAGGCCAGATCCGTCAGCTCGTCGGCGAACACCTGCGACAGCGGCTGCGGCCCGACGTACTGCTGACAGTTGCAGGCACCGGCCTCGTACCGCACCGGCTTCTTGTTCTCGTCCCAGGCGGTCGGCACCTCGACCCGCTCATGGCACCGCCCCTGCTTGTCGTGCTTCGCCAGGTGATGCGTACACCCGCACACGGGCTCCGGCGTCCGCTGCGAGGCCTCGAGCGCCAGCCGCTCCTGCTTGGCCGCCTCCAGAACCTCCATCTTCCGCTCGTGCCGATGCCGCAACGCGGTCCGCACGTTGTCAGCGGCCCAAGCGAACCCACCGCTCCAGAACAGAATGAGCACCCACCAGAACCACTCCATGGTTCCCCCCGTTTTCCCCCGGATAAGGAGCCCAGGATAGAACCGGCGGCGGCCTACGTCACGGGCCGCATAGTCACTCTGTGGATCCACTCCATTACCGAACGCTAGGATCGCGGGCGTCGCCGCAGCTGTGCGGCGGCTGGAGAGAGGGGCATTCACATGGCCGTCATCGTCACCTTCGACCTCCCCGGCGCCGGACAGGAGCTCTACGACGAGGTCATCGCGCGCGTGACCGGCGGGAAGGGCTTCGCACGCTTCGCCGACGTGGGGGATCCGGGCCTCCTCTCCCACGCCGCGGGGCCGGTCGACGGAGGGTTCCGCGTGACCGAGGTCTGGGAGAGCGAGGAGGCCCTCGCCGCCCACGCGAAGACCTTCGGCCCGATCCTGGCCGACCTCGGCCACGCCGACGCACGGCCCACGATCATCCCGGCGCACAACGTCGTCGTCCGGTAGGGGCACAAGCCGAAAGGGCACCTACCAAAATCGGTAGGTGCCCTTTCGGCTTGTGCCCCCGGCAGGATTCGAACCTGCGACACCCGCTTTAGGAGAGCGGTGCTCTATCCCCTGAGCTACGAAGGCGAGGGACCGCAGACAGACTAGCGGATGGGGGTTGCGCGGGTCGCCCCTGTTGTCGCCGAACGGCGCAGGCGGTCGTGTTCCTCCGTGTCGGGTTGACCCGGGGCGGGGAGCCGCATAGCGTCGCCGCGCTGGGTGAGCGGGCGCTTAGGAGGGGTTTGTGGTGGTGGCTGGTGGGGTCGAGCGGCTCTGCGCGCCCGGGGCGCCCTTCGCCGTCGAGGGCGGGGTGTACGTCGGCGGGCCGCGGACGTTGCGGGAGTTCGTCGAGGTGACCTGGGGGTACGGGGACCGGACGTTCCTCGTGGCCGAGGGCGTGCGGATGAGCTACCGGGAGTTCTTCGACGCCGCCTGCGGGCTCGCGCGGCGGCTCGTCGGGGAGTACGGGCTGCGGCCGGGGGACCGGGCCGTCGTGGCCATGCGGAACCTGCCCGAGTGGCAGGTCGCCTTCTGGGCCACCCAGCTCGCCGGGCTCGTCGCCGTGCCGCTCAACGCCTGGTGGACCGAGGACGAGTTCACGTACGCCCTCGACGACTGCTCTCCCGGCGTGCTGCTCGTCGACGGCGAGCGGGTCGGGCGCGTGCGGGAGTGGGCCGTGCGGAACGGCGTGCCCGGGATCGTCTTCCGGGGGGAGGGCGCGTGCGAGGGGTTCGTCGAGTACGTCGCCGATGACGATCCTCTGCTCGGGCCTCCCGACGTCCACGTCCTGCCCGAGTCCGACTCCACCATCATCTACACCTCCGGCACCACCGGGCGTCCCAAGGGGGCCGTCGCCACGCATCTCGCGCAGGTCGGGGCCGCCATGAACCCGCGGTACTTCGCCGCCGCCGCCGCCCTCGCGCGCGGTGAGGTGCCGGGAGTGGGGGCGGCGCCCGTCTCGCTCACCACCTTTCCCTTCTTCCACGTCGCCGCCTTCACCTCCTTCTACGCCGTCATGGCCGCCGGCGGGACCCTCGTGATGATGCGGAAGTGGGATGCCGCGAGAGCTCTTGAGCTGATGCGGGACGAAGGGGTCACCCACTTCGCCGGGGTGCCCACCACCGCGCTCCAGCTGCTCGCGCTCGCCCGGAGCCGCCGCGACCCGCTCGCCTGCCTGACCCTCCTCAGCACCGGAGGCGCCGCCGCCCCGCCCGGGATCGTCGGGGGGATCACCGAGGGGTACGGGGAGCGGATCGAGCCCCGGAACGGGTACGGGCTCACCGAGACCTGCGGAGGGGTCCTGTCGAACGTCGGTGCCGAGTACCGCGCGCATCCCGGGAGTGTCGGGCGGCCCTCGCCCGTCACCGAGGTGCGGATCGAGCGGCCCGATGGGGAGGGGGTGGGCGAGTTGTTGCTGCGCGGGCAGTGTCTTGTCCGCGGGTACTGGGGGAATCCTGACGCCACCCGCGCCGCCTTCACCGAGGACGGCTGGTTCAGGACCGGTGACCTCGCCCGCGTCGACGCGGACGGGCGGGTCAGTGTCGTCGACCGGCTCACCGACATGGTGATCCGCGGCGGCGAGAACGTGTACTGCGTCGAGGTCGAGGGCGTGCTGCACGAGCATCCGGATGTCGTCGATGCCGCCGTGTTCGGGGTTCCGCACGCACTGCTCGGGGAGGAAGTCGTGGCCGTCGTGCGGCTGCGGGGCGGCGCGGATGTGGGACCCGAGGCCTTGCGCGCTCACGTCGGGGCGCGGCTCGCCGGGTTCAAAGTGCCTGCCCGGATCCTCGTACGGGACGCGGAGCTGCCTCGGAACCCGACCGGGAAGGTTCTCAAGCGGGAGCTGAGGGAGCAGGTCAGCGGCGGGTGATCCGCACCCGGTACGTTCCCGTCTCGTCCTCCTCCAGGACCTCGATCCGGATCCCGTTCGCGCGGTCCGTGAACGTCTCGCCCGGGGCGTACGGCGCGTCCGACAGCTCCGCGTGGACGTTGGCCCGGCGCGTGCAGCCGCCGCTGGAGCGGTCGCTGTCGGCCACGGTCACCGGGCCGTGGCCGGTGTCCACGTCGGACTCCACCCGGTAGACGAGGACGCCCTGCTTGCAGACGGCCTCGTCGTTGCCGTCCTTGCTGCGGACCTCGACGGCGTATCCGGAGGTGCCGGAGAGCGGGACGAAGACGAGCTTGGGGCCGCCGGTGATCGCGAGCGGGGTGAGGCTGTAGTCGCCGGTGCCGGGCGTGGAGGCGCAGCTGACCTGGTCGTTGTCGAGCCAGCCCAGCTTCCACTTGTGCCAGCCGAGGAGGTCGTTGTCGGCGCCCCAGTCCTCGGACATGATGTCCCAGTGCCCGACGGTGCCTCCGCCGTCCGAGGTGTAGAGGTCGGGCAGGCCGAAGACGTGGCCGTTCTCGTGCGGCAGGACGCGGTAGCCGGTCTCGGGGAAGCTGCCGGAGCCGTCGTCCTGGCGGCTGTAGACGAAGGACGTGTTGGCGAGCGGCACGCCGTCGGCGTAGGGGGCGTCGTCGTTGCCGGAGAAGGTCACGGACAGCACGGTGTCGAGGGCGGAGGGCCCGGCGTTCGGCGTGACGAGGACGTTGACCAGGTCGTACGCGCTGAAGTCCACCCGCGCGTCGGCGGCCTTCACGATGTCCTCGACGAGGGAGCGGTAGCCCGGTTCGTACGGTGAGCCGCGCTCGATGCCGTACGAGGAGAAGGGCCGGGGCATCCGCAGCCAGTCGGGTATCGGCGCCTCGGCCTGGTAGTGCAGGCGCCCGTACGAGCTGACGCGGAACCAGTCGGCGGTCTGCGGGAAGAACTCGCGGAAGCGGCCCATCGCCGGGCCGTCCCCGGGGGCGTCGGGGAAGTCGATCATCAGGTTGAGGGCCCTGACGCGGCCCGTGGAGCGCACGTATCCGGGGGCCGTGGGCAGCCCCTCCGACATCTGCACGCCCATCGTGGTGGCGATGCGGCACGGTCCCAGCTGGGCGCCGCTCGGCGCGGCGGCCACGGGGCCCGCCGAGGCCGGGGCGGGCCCGGGAAGGGTGCTGCTCGCCGAGGCGAGCAGGGCGAGGGAGAGTGCCGTGGTCGCCGCCAGGGCGACGGGTCTGCGTATCCGTCGGCGGGGGTGCTGCATACGTCGCCTCTCCGGTGGGGCAGGTCGGCGCCGCGACCCCTTCCGCGGGTCAGCGCTGTGCGATCAGCCTGTGGCGCGGGGTCCGGGTGCGCGCGCCGGGTGGCCCGATCGTGGGTATCCCGGAGAGGGCGGGAGATTGTGACCCGGGTCACATGGAGGGTGGGAAATAAGCGGGGACTCGGTCCCCGTTTGCACCTGTGTCGCTGCAAGTGGGGAATCGTTCCCCGGATTCGTTCGTGGACCTGTTCTTCGTGGACCGGTCCTTCGTGGATCCGTTCTTCGTGGGTCCGCCGCTCGTGGATCCGTTGACTGTGAGGAGGTCGTGGCGTGACCAGCACCCCCGCCACCGCGCCCGCCCGCCGCGTACCCCGCCCGCGGGCCGACGCCCTGCGCAACCGCGAGCGGATCGTGACGGCGGCCCGCGAGATGTTCGTCGAGTTCGGCTCCCAGGTGCCGTACGACGAGATCGCGCGCCGCGCCGGCGTCGGGAACGCCACGCTCTACCGGAACTTCCCCGAGCGCGCCGACCTCGTCCACGAGGTCGTCCTCTCGCTCATGGCCCGGGTCACCGAGGTCGCCGAGCGGGCCGCCGAGGAGGAGGACGACACCTTCGCCGCCCTCCGCCGCTTCACCCACGGTGCCGCCGACGAGCGCGTCGGCGCCCTGTGTCCGATGCTCGACGGCGCCTTCGACCGGGACCACCCCGACCTGCTCGCCGAGCGCGACCGCCTGGAGGGGGTCGTCCAGGGCCTCGTCGAGCGGGCGCAGGCGGCCGGCCGGCTCCGTGTCGACGTCGGCGTCGGCGACCTGATGGTGGCGCTCTCCCAGCTGACCCGCCCGCTGCCCGGATCCGGCTGCGGGGCCTTCGACCAGTTCGTCCATCGCCACCTGCAGCTCTTCCTCGACGGCCTGGAGACGCCCGCCCGCTCCGAGCTGCCCGGGAAGGCCGCGACCCTCGAGGACCTGAGGCGGGACGCCTGCTCCTCGTGACCCGACCTTCTTCGGAGTAACCCGCACTCCCTCAAGACTTACGTCCCTTTTTCATCAGTACGCGCCAAGAGGTGGCTACCCCCATGCCGAAAATCCCCGACACGACCGCGGTCCAGGCCGACCCCGGCCGCTGGAAAGCCCTCATCTTCATCGCCCTCGCCCAGCTGATGGTCGTGCTCGACGCGACGATCGTGAACATCGCCCTGCCCTCCGCCCAGCACGACCTCGGGATCTCGGACGGCAACCGGCAGTGGGTCATCACCGCCTACGCCCTCGCCTTCGGCGGTCTGCTCCTCTTCGGCGGCCGCATAGCCGACCTGTGGGGCCGCAAGCGGACCTTCGTCACCGGCCTGATCGGCTTCGCAGCCGCCTCCGCCCTCGGCGGCGCCGCGACCAGCGAGGCGATGATGCTCGGTGCCCGCGCGCTCCAGGGCGCCTTCGGCGCGCTCCTCGCGCCCGCCGCGCTCTCCCTGCTCGCCGTGACCTTCACCGACGCCAAGGAGCGCGCGAAGGCCTTCGGCATCTACGGCGCGATCGCCGGCGGCGGCGGCGCCGTGGGCCTGATCCTCGGCGGCTTCCTCACCGAGTACCTGAACTGGCGCTGGACCTTCTTCGTCAACATCCCGTTCGCGATCGTCGCCGCCACCGGCGCGTACCTCGTCGTCCGTGAGCCGGCCGGCGGCCGCAACCGCTCGCCGCTCGACATCCCCGGCGTGATCCTCTCCACCCTCGGCCTGGTCTCGCTCGTCTACGGCTTCACGCGCGCCGAGTCCGCCGGCTGGAGCGACGCCGGCACGATCGGCCTCTTCGTCGCCTCCGGCGTGCTGCTCCTCGCCTTCGCGCTCACCGAGTCGCGGGTCAAGCACCCGCTGCTGCCGCTGCGCGTCGTGGCCGACCGCAACCGCGGCGGCGTCTACCTGTCGCTGGGTCTCGCCGTCATCGCGATGTTCGGCCTGTTCCTCTTCCTGACGTACTACCTCCAGGTCGTGAAGGGGTACTCGCCGGTCAAGACGGGCTTCGCGTTCCTGCCGATGATCGTCGGCATGATCACGGGCTCGACCCAGATCGGCACCCGTCTGATGACCCGCGTCCCGCCGCGGTTCCTGATGGCCCCGGGCTTCCTGACCGCCGGAGTCGGCATGCTGCTGCTGACCCAGCTGGAGATCGGCACCTCGTACGCCGGGCTGATCCTGCCCGCGCAGCTGCTGCTCGGCCTGGGCATGGGTACGGCGTTCATGCCGGCCATGTCGCTGGCGACGCTCGGCGTGGACCCGCGGGACGCCGGTGTGGCCTCCGCGATGGTCAACACCTCGCAGCAGGTCGGCGGCGCCATCGGTACGGCCCTGCTGAACACGATCGCCGCCTCGGCGACCGCCGCCTACGTGGCCGACCACGTCGCCGGCGCGACCACCCCGGCCGCGCAGAAGCTGCTCCAGTTCCAGAGCATGGTCGAGGGGTACACGGCGGCCATCTGGTGGGCGGTCGGCATCCTGGTCGTCTCCGCCACGATCGCCTTCGTGTTCATCAACACCGGGAAGCCGGGCGGCGGCCCGGTCGCCGGGTCCGGCGCGGACGCGGGTGCGGAGGACGAGGTGAAGGTGCCGGTCATCGCGCACTGACGATCGTTCTCGGACAGCGCCTGCCCCGGTTCCGCTCAGCGGAGCCGGGGCAGGTCCGTTTCCGGTTGCGGTGGCTCAGCGGAGCCAGGGCAGGTCCGCGTCCGCGTCCTGGGGTTCGAGGCCCGCGGCCATCACGCGCATGATCGCGCCGAGCTGTGTCACCTGCTCGGGGGAGAGGCGGTCGAACATGGCCTGGCGGACGGCCGTCACATGGCCCGGGGCGTTCCGCCGGAGGACCTCCATGCCCTCGTCCGTCAGCTGGGCGAACTGGCCGCGCTTGTCGGAGGGGCAGTTCTCGCGCCGTACCCAGCCGTTCTTCTCCAGGCGGGCGACCGCGTGCGAGAGGCGGGACCGGGTGATCTTGGCGCTGCGGGCCAGCTCGGTCATCCGGAGCCGGCGGCGCGGGGCCTGGGAGAGCTGGACGAGGAGCCCGTAGTAGACGTGCGGCATCCCGGCGTCGCGCTGCAACTGGCGGTCGAGGTGGTCCTCCAGGAGCGTGGTGGCGTGCAGGTACGCGCGCCAGACGTGCTGCTCCTCGTCGGTCAGCCAGCGGGGCTCGGCCATGTCTCCCCCGGTTCCCATGTTTCCCATGAATCCCATCGTAAGGCTCATTCTTGAAAGTTGAACTATGTAGGTTTACGCTGAACCCAAACACTTGAAGTTTCAAGATCGGAGGCCGACATGGACGCCACGCAGGAACGGATGCCCGCGCTCTACCTGTCCCACGGCGCCCCGCCGCTCGCCGACGACCCCGTCTGGCCCGGCCAGCTCGCCGCCTGGTCCGCCGGTCTGCCGCGGCCCAAGGCGATCCTCATGGTCTCCGCCCACTGGGAGGAGGCCCCGCTCGCGCTCGGCGCCACCGAGACCGTCCCCCTCGTCTACGACTTCTGGGGCTTCCCCGAGCACTACTACCGCGTCCAGTACGCCGCCCCCGGCGCCCCGCGGCTCGCCGAGGCCGTCCGCAAGCTGCTCCACGGACCCGGCACGCCCGTGCAGGACATCCCCGACCGGGGCCTCGACCACGGCGCGTACGTACCGCTCGTCGAGATGTACCCCGGCGCGGACATCCCCGTCCTCCAGATCTCCATGCCCACGCTCGACCCGCGCCGGCTCATGGACATCGGCCGCAAGCTCGCCCCGCTGCGCGACGAGGGCGTCCTGATCGTCGGCAGCGGCTTCTTCACCCACAACCTCGCCGCCCTCCGCCACACCGGCCCCGGCGTCCCCGGCTGGTCCGCCGAGTTCGACGCCTGGGGACACGAGGCGCTCGTCGCGCACGACGTCGACGCCCTCCTGGACTTCGAGCACAAGTCGCCCGCCGGGCGCCTCGCCCACCCCCGTACGGAGCACTTCGCCCCGCTCTTCGTCGCCATGGGCGCGGCGGACGCGGCCGGCGACCTCGACGCGGAGAAGTCGGTGATCGACGGCTTCTGGATGGGGCTCGCCAAGCGTTCCGTCCAGTTCGGCTAGGACTCAGAGCACCGGCGGATTGAGGTCGATCGAGCGGACGGCGGCGGCCAGCGCGAGCGGGTCGCCCACGTCGAGCGCCGTGTCCGTGAACTTGATCGTGTGGTCGTCGCCGTGGGCGGCGGCCCGCTCGAAGACCTCCTCGGCGGTGAGGGCCGTGTTCTCGTACGGGGCGGCCTCGCGCGGCGTGTAGGCCGCCGTCACCGCGGCCGCCGCGGCCCAGGCCGCGGACACGCTCGGCGCCCACAGCCTGCGCGGGAGCGCGGGCAGGGTCCGCAGGACCGCGTTCGGCGCGGTCGCCGCGTGCACCAGCATGATCGGCTCGCCGTGGCCGTGCGTCGCGTACCGGTGCGTCGCCGCCGTCACCAGCTCGGTGAGCAGCGCCTTCGCCGCGTCGGGATCCGGAGCCTCGCCCCAGACCGGGAACGCCGTCAGCTGCTCCAGCCGCGCCCGGATCCCGCCGTCCTGCTCGGGAACCGGCGGTACGGCGTCCAGCGCGGCCGCCGCGGAGGGTGCCGGGGCCAGCGGGGCGAGCGGCGGGAGGGGCTGGTGGCGGGCCGCCCAGTAACCGAGGGCGTGCGCCAGCTCGGCGCGGCGCGGCGCCGTCTCCTCCGAGCTCAGGAGGGTCCGTACGGCGTGACCGGTGCGGATCACCGGATGCGTCGCCCCGCCCGCGATGCCGGGCAGCAGCCGGGGCCACCACTCGGCGAGGACCTCCCGCCAGGGGCGGTCCGCCAGCTCGCGCGAGAAGAAACGGGTCCAGTCGGTGATCCGGACCGGGTCGCCGAGCGCCTCCCGCCAGTCGGCGGCGGTGACCGGGGCGTGCGGGGCGGGCGCCTCCTCCAGTCTGGGCGCGTAGTGGTCGAGCCAGCGGTGCACGGCGGGGGCCTGGCCGTGGCGGACCAGGGCCTCGACGGCCATGGGGGCGTGGTTGGTGAGCCAGCCGTTGCGCTCGGGACCCGTGGTGTGGAGCCGTTCGAGGGCCTCGTCGAGGGTGCCGGTGGTGTCGGTCATGGGGTGACGCTAGGCCGGGGGAGCGGGGCGGGGGAACGGGCTGGGGACCTAGGCCGCAGGGCTGAGGGGCGGCGGGGCAACCGTTGATCGCGCCGAGGCGTCTGAAGGGGTGGCGCCGCATGTGATCGCGGTCTCACCGACAGTGTGGTCGTGGGCTTCGCGAAGGGGCGCCGCTGCACCCTCCGTGCCGGTCTGACCTGCATCTCCGTGGGTATCCGCGGCGTGCCCGCGGGGGTGGCGGCCGCGCAGGATACTGCATGATCGCCAAAATCCATGTGCCGGGTGGGAATTCTGTCCTGATTCCAGTCGTTGTTTCCGTCGGATGCAGGGCACCCGCAAGGGTGTCGCGACCTACTCAGCAAGGGAGCACGCATGGCAACCCGTGCCGTCGCCCGTCGTCAGACCTCCGCCCAGAGCGGGGCCGCACGGGCAAGCAGCGTTCGCGCCGTGGGCGGGGAGATCGCCGACCGCGACCTGGTCGGCATGTACCTCGACGAGATCGCGCGCACGCCCCTGCTCGACGCCGCCAAGGAGGTCGAGCTCTCCCAGACGATCGAGGCGGGTGTCTACGCCCAGCAGATACTCGACGAAGAGGTGGAGAGCCAGGCCGGCGGGGCGACCCGCGAGGAGCTCGAAGCGCTGGTCGCCGAGGGCGAGCGGGCCAAGGACCTCTTCATCAAGTCCAACCTGCGGCTCGTGGTGGCCGTCGCCCGGCGCTACCCGCGCAGCGGGCTGCCGCTGCTCGACCTGATCCAGGAGGGGAACGCGGGCCTGGTGCGCGCGGTCGAGAAGTTCGACTACGCGAAGGGCTTCAAGTTCTCCACGTACGCGACGTGGTGGATCCGCCAGGCCATCACCCGCTCCATCGCCGACCAGTCCCGGACCATCCGCCTCCCCGTCCACCTCGTGGAGGAGCTCGGCCGGATCCGGCGCGTGCAGCGCGAGTTCAACCGGGAGCACGGGCGGGAGCCCGAGCCCGCCGAGATCGCGGAGGAGCTGGGCTCGACGCCCGAGCGCGTCACCGACGTCCTGGACTGGGCGCGGGACCCGGTCTCCCTCAACATGTCGGTCGACGACGAGGGCGAAACCCAGTTCGGCGACCTGCTCGAGGACACCTCGGCGGTCTCCCCGGAGCAGTCCGTCCTCACGCTGCTGCGCAGCGAGGAGCTCGACGACCTCATCGACAAGCTCGACCACCGCACGGCGTCGATCATCCGCATGCGGTACGGGATCGAGGACGGGCGCGAGCGGACGCTGACGGAGGTCGGCAAGGAGCACGGGCTGACGCGCGAGCGGATCCGCCAGATCGAGAAGCACGCGCTGCTTGAGCTCAAGAAGATGGCGCACGACACGGGCTTCGACGCGGTGGCCTAGGGCGGCCGGCGAATGTGGAGCGGGCGGGCGCCCGGCGGGGCGGTGCCCACCGCCGTGTGGGCAATCGTCCCGCAGGGCGAGGGGGTCCCCCCTGCCCGAGCGAAGCCGAGAGCTCGGGGGAGGGTGGGCACACGGGACGGCGCCCCCAGCGGCGCCTCCGCGTTCCGTGCCCTGACCCGCACCACTTGCGCGCCGCACCGCACGTGCGGGTTCAGGCACGAAGCCTCTGGCGCCGGCAAGGGCGCCGTTCCGTTGTGCCCACCCGTTCCGCCCCGGCGGAACGCATGCCCACAACGGGCGTCAGCCGTTCGTCGCCGACTCCAGGCGCGCCGACAGGTCCCGCATGTACGTGATCAGGGGCTCCGGGCCGTGGACCGTGAAGGCGATGTCCATCAGGGCCAGGCGTAGGGCCAGCCATTCCACCGAGTCCGTCACCCGGGCACGGAGCCGGCAGCGGTCCGGGCCCTCCGCCACCGGGACCAGGTGGGACGGCAGGCGCGCCACCACGAATTCGGCCGGCGCCGCGAACGACACGTCGAGGTCGACCTCGCCGTGGGCCCGCGACATGGAGCGGGCCATGTACGTCGCCGCATCACCGGACGGCAGCTCCCGCGGAGCGAACCGCGCGCCCGTCGCGAACGGCTCGCTCACCCGGTCCACCCGGAACGTCCGCCAGTCCTCCCGCCCCAGGTCGTACGCGACGAGGTACCAGCGCCGCCCCGTCGACACCAGCCGGTACGGCTCCACGAGCCGCTTCGTCTCCGACCCGTCCCCCGCCCGGTACCCGAACCGCAGCCGCTCGTGCGCCGTCACCGCGCCCGCGAGCGTGGTCAGGGTCGCGGGGGTGACGGTGGCGCCGTCGCCCCGGGTCAGCGGGATCGTCGCGTTCTGGAGGACCGAGACCCGGTGCCGGAGCCGCGACGGCAGCACCTGCTCCAGCTTCGCCAGGGCCCGTACGGACGCCTCCTCGACGCCCTCGATGGCGTGCCCGGCCCCCGCCCGCAGGCCGACGGCGATCGCGACGGCCTCCTCGTCGTCGAGGAGCAGCGGCGGCATCGCCGTACCCGCGACGAGGCGGTAGCCGCCGACCGCGCCCATCGTCGCCTCGACGGGATAGCCGAGGTCGCGGAGCCGGTCGATGTCACGGCGGATGGTGCGCGGGGAGACCGAGAGCCGTTCGGCGAGCTCGCTTCCGGGCCACTCGCGCGGGGTCTGGAGGAGCGAGAGCAGATTCAGGAGTCGTGCCGGGGTGTCCGTCATGTCTTCAAGGATGCGGCCCATCTAGGACGTGAACTGACCTAGATGACTTCTATCTTCTTCGTATGAGTTCACACGACGCCGCCACCGAAGCGGCCACGGCAGGCGACAAGCGGCGCTGGATCGCTCTCGCCATCGTCATGACCGCCGCCTTCATGGACCTGGTCGACGCCACGATCGTCAACATCGCGATCCCCAGCATCGAGAAGGACCTCGGCGCCTCGTTCGGGGCCATCCAGTGGATCACCGCCGGGTACGCGCTCGCGTTCGCCGCCGGCCTGATCACCGGCGGGCGGCTCGGGGACATCTACGGCCGCAAGCGCCTCTTCCTCCTCGGCACCGCCGGCTTCACCCTCGCCTCGGCGCTCTGCGGCTTCGCGGCCGACCAGGAGATGCTGGTCGGCTCCCGGCTGCTCCAGGGAGCGGCGGCCGCGATGATGGTGCCGCAGGTCCTGTCGATCATCCACGTCACCTTCCCGGCGCACGAGCGCGGCAAGGTCTTCGGGATGTTCGGCGCGATCATCGGCCTCGGCGCGGTCTCGGGCCCGCTGCTCGGCGCGCTGCTCACCCAGTGGAACATCGCGGACCTGGAATGGCGCCCGATCTTCCTCATCAACCTGCCGGTCGGCATCGCCGCGCTGATCCTCGGCCGGAAGTTCATCACCGAGTCGAAGGCGCCGAAGGCGCTCAAGCTCGACATGGTCGGCGTGCTCCTGGTGACGACCGCGCTGCTGATGCTGGTCTACCCGCTGACGCGCGGCCGTGAGCTGGACTGGCCGCTGTGGGGCCACCTGATGATGGCCGGCAGCCTGCTCGTCTTCGGCGCGCTCGTGGCGTACGAGAAGCACAAGGCGAAGAAGGACGGTTCGCCGCTGATCGAGCTGTCGCTGTTCAGGGTGAAGAGCTTCGCGGCCGGCATCGCGGTGCAGCTGACCTTCGGTGTCGTGCTCGGCATCTTCTTCCTGGTCTGGACGCTGTACATGCAGATCGGGCTCGGCTGGAGCCCGCTGAAGGCGGGCCTGACCGGGGTGCCGTTCTCGATCTCGGTGTCGGTGGCCGCGGGCATGTCCGTGCAGAAGCTGGTGCCGCGCTTCGGCCGGAAGGTGCTCCAGGCGGGCGCGCTGACGATGATCGCGGGCATCCTGCTCTACTTCTTCGTCGCGGGCCGGTACGAGACCGGGATCCACTCCTGGCAGATGATTCCGCCGCTGGTGGTCATGGGCCTCGGCATGGGCCTGATCGTGGCGCCGCTGACGGACGCGGTGCTCTCGGAGGTGCCGAAGGAGCACGCCGGTTCGGCCTCGGGCCTGATCAACACGACGGGCCAGATGGGCAACGCGCTCGGCCTCGGCCTGGTGTCGGTGGTCTTCTTCGGGACGATCGACGACGAGCGGCTCGCGAAGGCCCCGGCCGAGGTGGGGACGGCGTTCACGAACGCCTTCCAGAACTCGTTGGGTTGGGCGGCGGGCGTGCTCGCCCTGATCTTCCTGGTGATGTTCGCGCTGCCGGCGAAGCCGAAGCAGCACCTGGAGGGCGGCGGTGACGCCGAGGGCGAGGCCGTGACGGTCGACGTCGACAAGGAGCCGGTGCTCACGCACTGAGCCTCCGGAAGAGCTGGAAGAGCCGGAAACGCGAAGGGTCCTGGCCCCGGGATTCACCCCGGGGCCAGGGCCCTTCGCCGTGCCCGGCCCGGCGGGCCGCCGGCGCACGTGGGCCGGCGCGCCGTCAGCGCACCCGCGAGCGGGACTCCATCGCTCCCCGGGCCGTGTGCTCGTCCTCGTACACCTCGCACATGTGCCGGCCGTCCGGCGTCGCCGTGTGCTCGACCTCCCAGAGGCTGACCTCGCTGCCGTCGAGCAGCAGGAACTGGTGCTCGTAGAGGGTGAAGCCGGCGTCCCGGCCGCCCTCCACCGGGCAGTGGCGTCCGAAGGCCTGCGTGATGTGGTGCGCGAAGGCCAGCCGGAGCCGGCGGGCCGTCCGCTCGCCCGGCCGGTCCGCGTTCTCCGCGCGGCGCAGGACGCGGCGCGCGTGGTCGGCGGAGTTGTCCGGCACGTACATCCGGGGCTGGGCGGGTATCGGGCGGGCGAGCAGCGCGCTCAGCAGCTCCAGGTCGTCGTCCTCGTCGAGGACTCGGCCGTCGGAGCGCTCCGCCGTCCAGCCGTGCAGCGGCCCGGTCGGGAGGCGGGAGGCGGCGAGTCGCGCCTCCGACTCCTCCGCGTACAGCTCGAACTGCTCGGTGCCGTCCCGGCCGGCGTTGTGCGCGAGCTCCCAGAGGCTGAGCGCGCTGCCGTCGGCGAGCAGATACGTGTGGCGGTGGGTCGTGCGGTGCAGCGACGCGCTGTGGTGCGAGGAGTGCAGCGCGCTGGAGTGGGCGAGCGCCGTGCCGAGGCGCTCGACGATCGAGTCGGGCAGGTCGAAGGAGTTGAGCGCCCGGCCGAGGAGTCGCTCAAGGTGCGTCTCGGTCGTCTCGTACGGATCGTGAGGATCCTGCGGATCGTTCAAGAGGGTCTCCAGGCCGTCGCCGCATGTCACTTGGTGCTTGCTTAACGTAGTCCCTGGGTCTGACATCTGGTCCGGGGTTCGGGAAAACGAAGGGCCCGCTTGGGAAGTTCCCGCCCCTTTCCTTCAACTCCCTTGGGCTTACCGGGAGTACGCCTCCGCGTCCGTCCCGTACAGCTCGCGGTACGAGGGGAAGTCGCCGCCCGGACCGCGCAGGCCGCCCGGGGCGGCGAGGAGGGCGCGGACGATCGCCCGGGTCACGAGGTCCGCGCCGGCCGCCAGGACCTCGTTCAGGGCGAGCGGGCCCGGCCCCTCCGGCAGCTCCCGCGCCCCCGTGGCGAGCGCGAAGACCGTGTCCCCGTCGTTCATCAGGTGCACCGGGCGCACCGCGCGCGCGATGCCGTCGTGCGCCGTGCCCGCGACCTTCTGCGCCTGGGCCCGGGTCAGCGCGGCGTCCGTGGCGACGACGGCGAGCGTCGTGTTCATCGGGGGAGGGGCGGCGGCCTTCCGCGCCTCCGCGAGGCGCCGCCGGGCCGCCTCGTGGACCTCGGTAGCCGGGAAGGCGGGCCGGCCGGGCTCGAAGTAGCTGCCGTAGGGGACGCCGGTCGTCGGGTCGACGGCCGAGCCGACCGCGTTCACGACGACGAGTGCGGCGACCGTGATCCCCGACTCCAGGACGGTGCTCGCCGTCCCCACCCCGCCGCGCAGCCCGCCGGCCACGGCCCCGGTGCCCGCGCCGACCGCGCCCGTCTCCACGCGCGCGTGGTCCCCGCTCGCGGCGGCCGCCTCCGCCGCGGCCCGGCCCGTCGAGGCGTCCGGGCGGGCGGTGAAGTCGCCGCCCCGGCCCAGGTCGAAGACGCACGCGGCGGGCACCACCGGTACGACGTGGGACGGGTCGGGGCCCACGCGCACGCCGCGGTTCCGCTCCGCCAGCCAGGCCATCACCCCGGCGGCGGAATCCAGGCCGTACGCGCTGCCGCCGGTCAGGACGACCGCGTCGATCCGCTGGACCACGTTCCGCGGGTCCAGGGCGTCCGTCTCCCGCGTGCCGGGGCCGCCGCCCCGTACGTCCACGGCGGCGACGGCCCCGCCCTCCGGGGCGAGGACCACCGTGGTGCCGCTCAGCGCCCCGGGCCCGGCCACGCGCGCGTGGCCCACGCGCAGCCCGCTCACGTCGGTGATCGCGTCCCGCCGGTTCGTCGTCTCCTCGGGCAGTGTCATGTCCCCTGCCTACCACGGGTCTTGGCTCAGCGCTTCGGACCGAGGTACGTGCCGCCGGAGGCGTCGATCACCGTGCCGGTGATCCAGCGGCCGTCCTCCGAGGCCAGGAAGGCCACCGGGTCGGCGATGTCCTCCGGCTGCCCGACCCACGGCAGCGCCTGACCGTCGATCAGCATGCCCTCCAGCTGCGGCATCGCGGCGAGGGCGGCGGTGAGCTCGCCGGTCTGCGTCGGCCCGGGGGCGACCGTGTTGACGGTGATCCGGCGCGGTCCGACGACGTTGGCGAGGGTGCGGGTGAAGGTCTCCATCGCGCCCTTCGTCATCGCGTACGCCAGTTCGTCGGCGAGCGCGATGCGGGTGACGGCCGAACCGATGTTGATGATCCGGCCGCCGTCCCGCAGCACCGGCAGGAGGCCCTGCACGAGGAAGTACGGCGCCCGGACGTTGACCGCGAAGACGCGGTCGAACTGCTCGGGGGTCTCGTCCGCGAGGTGCCCGCCGGAGGCGGTCGCGGCGGCGTTGTTGACCAGGACGTCGAGTGCCGCCTCGCCGGTGTGGGCGGCGAGGCCGGCCCGGACGCCCTCGACGAGCGCGGTCACGCCGTCGGGCGTGGCCAGGTCGGCCCCGACGGAGAACGCCCGCCCGCCGTCCCGGACGATCAGGTCCACGGTCTCCTGCGCGGCGGCGGCGTCCTGCCCGTAGTGCACGGCGACGACCATCCCGTCGCCGGCGAGCCGACGGGCGATGGCCCGCCCGATGCCGCGGGAGGAACCGGTGACGAGGGCGGTGCGGGGCTGCGACATGGCGTTCTCCTCGGTCTGCGGCCCGGGGCGGTTCCCCGGGTCACGGAAGGAACACTCGCGCGACGCGCTGACGAACCACTGACGACGGACTGACACCCGCTGACGGCGCCCACACCGCGGGCAGGGGGCCCGTCGGGGACCGTCAGCCCGGCAGCCCCGCCCGGCGTGCCGTCTCCCGTGCGCGGGTGCGGTCCGCCGAGGCCGACTCCGGGTCCCCCGCCGCCTCGTGGACCGCGGCGCGGCGGTGGAGGAGGTCCACGATGTCCTCGGCGACGCCCAGGGACTCGAAGAGGGTCAGGGCCTCCGCGAGGAGGGGGAGGGGGTCCGGGGAGTGCGCCGCGAGGCCCTCCAGGGCCGTTGCCGTGCCCCAGCGTTCGCCCAGCGCCCGGAATTCGGTGAGGGCCTCCAGGAACAGCGCCTCCGAGGACGCCAGGTGGGCGTTGCCCACCAGGCCCAGGGCGTGCGACCAGGCGTCGTCGCCCAGGCGGAGGCCCTCCAGGGGGCCGATGGACGTCGACCAGAGGAAGGCCGTGTACGGCTGCCGCAGCGGAGCCGTACGCCCGGTGAGGAACCCCCGCGCCCGGTCCAGGTGTTCGCCCTCCCGCAGGCCCGCCGCCAGGACGCACAGCGCGTACTCCTCGCCGAGTTCCGCCGTCGGCTCCACCCGGTCCAGAAGCTCCGCGACCGGCGCCGCCACCCGGCCCCGGAGGCCGCGCAGCCACCAGTACGGACTGAGCGCCGCCACCAGCCGCAGCCCGTCCTCCGGCGTCCCGCGCCGCAGCGCCGCCCGCAGGTTCGCGTCCTCCGCGTCCAGCCGGGCCAGCCACTCCAGCTGCCGGGGGCCGCGCAGTTCGGGGTCGGCCGCCACGGCCAGGTCCCGGTAGTACGCGTGGTGCGCGGCGACCGCCGGGTCCCCCTCCGGGAGCCGCTCGGCGGCGTACGCCCGGATCGTCTCCAGCATCCGGTACCGGCCGTCGTCCCGTACCTCCACCAGCGACTTCTCCACCAGCGACGCCAGCGCGTCCGCGTCCGCCCCGCACACCCGGGCCACCGCCTCCGCCGTCGCCCCGCCCCGGAACACCGAGAGCCGCGCGGCCAGTTCCCGCTCGCCGGGTTCGAGCAGCGACCAGCTCCACTCCACCACGGCCCGCAGCGTGCGGTGCCGCTCCGGCGCCGTGCGGTCCCCGCGCGAGAGCAGCTCGAACCGCGCCCCGAGACCGTCCGCCAGCTCCTCCACGGACAGGGTCCGCAGCCGGGCCGCCGCCAGCTCGACGGCGAGCGGCAGCCCGTCGAGGCCCGCGCAGAGCTCCGCCACGCGCGCGTGGCCCGTGAAACCGGGCCGGACCGCCGCCGCCCGCCGCACGAACAGCTCCTCCGCCGCCTCCGGCGCCAGCGCGCCGAGCGGCAGCAGGGACTCCCCGGTGATGCCGAGCGCCTCCCGGCTCGTCGTCAGCACCCGCAGCCCCGGGCAGGCGGCGAGCAGCCGCCGTACGAGGAGTGCCGTCTCCGCGACGACGTGCTCGCAGTTGTCCACGACCAGCAGCGCCGGCCGCCCGGCCAGGGCCGCCTCGAGCCGCGCCGCCCCCCGCACCCCGAGCGCCGCCGCGAACGCCTCCCCGACCTCACCGGAAGCGGATCCCGGCCCCGTACCCCCCACCGCGCCCAGGTCCACGAACCCCACCTCCCCCGGCAGGCCCGCCCCCACCTCCACCGCCAGTCGGGTCTTGCCCGCGCCTCCCGGTCCCACCAGGGTCACCAGCCGTGCGGCGCCCAGCAGCGCCGTCAGCCGTTCCCGTTCCCGTTCGCGGCCCACGAAGTCCGTCAGGGGTGCCGGCAGAGGGGGGACGGAACGGTCCCGCGTCGCCGGCCCGCCCCGCAGTACCTCCAGGTGTACGGCCGACAGCTCCGGTGACGGATCCGCCCCCAGTTCCTCGGCGAGGGCCGCCCGTACCTCCTCGTACACCGCGAGCGCCTCCGCCTGCCGCCCCGTCGCGCCGAGCGCCCGCATCTGCAGCCCCCGCAGCCGCTCCCGCAGCGGCTGCTCCCGTACCGACTCCTCCAACTCCCGTACGAGGCCGGTCAGGTCGCCGCCGACGGCCAGCTCGGCGGCCGCCCACTCCTCCACCACGTCGAGCCGCAGCGCCTCGAGGCGGGCCGCCTGGGCCGCTGCGAACGGTGCGTCCCGTACGTCGGCGAGCGCCGGGCCCCGCCAGAGTCCGAGCGCCTCCCGCAGCAGGCCGGCCGCGCGGGCGGGGTCGCCGCCCGCCCTCGCGCCTTCCCCGGCGAGCGCCTCGAAGCGCAGGGCGTCCACGTCCGCGGCCGGGTCCCCGACCGCCAGCCGGTATCCGGCCGGCGAGAACTCCACCGTCACGCCCGGCGGGAGGGTCCGGCGCAGCCGGGACACCTGGGCCTGGAGCGCCCCCTGCGCGCCGGCCGGGGGCTCGTCCCCGTACAGCCCGTCGACGAGCCGCTCCACCGGGACGGTCCTGCCCGCGTCGAGGAGGAGCCGGGCGAGCAGTGCGCGGACCTTGGGGCCGCCGACGGCGGGGACCGGTGCTCCGGTGGCGTCCGCCATCGCGAGCGGCCCGAGGAGGTGGAAGATCATGTGCGGATTGTGGCCCGGCGGACGGCTGCCCGTCAGGCCGTCTCCGCCGTCGCGCGCGTACGCGGGTTGCGCGCCGTCAGCGTCACCCCGACCGCGACCGTGACCGCCGCGACGATCCCGGCCGCGAGCACCGCCCAGCGACCCGCGAACGAGCACATCAGGATCGCGAACGACGCGACCGGCAGGACCAGTTGCTGCGCGATGCCGACCTTGAAGTAGCGGGCGTGCAGCAGCCACACCGACAGCAGGAACACGGCCGACGGGATCGTCACGGCGGCCGAGGCCGCGAGCGTGGAGAGGTGGGCCTTGCCCACGGCCTGCTCGACGGCGATCTCCAGGCCCGCCCCGACGGCCGCGGCCGACGCGAAGATCACGTAGTGGCCGTAGCCCCACAGGAAGCCCTGGCGGCTGGAGGTCAGCCGGTCGTGGGCGGGCACGACGAAGTAGATCCACCAGGCGGAGAAGACGAGCAGCAGACCGCCCGCGGCGATCGGCAGCACCTCGCCGAGGGCGTCGTTCTCCGCGATGCCCGTCTTCACGGCGACCGTCGCCGCGGCGACCGTCTCGCCCAGCACGATGATGGTGAACAGGCCGTACCGCTCGGCGATGTGGTGCGGGTGCCAGTTGCTGGGGGCGTCCTTCTCCGCGTACACCGGCACCGCCATCTCGGCGAGCGCCATGACCAGGAACACCCACGGGCGGGCCGGCTCGGGCGCGAGGAGCAGCGCGAGCCAGCCGACCTGGACGACGAGGACCCCGCCCGCGTACCGGCGGCACATCGTCCGTTCGGCCGGGGCGGTGGCGTGGTGGGCGGCGCGCAGCCACTGCGAGGCCATGGCGAGCCGCATCACCACGTAGCCGATGTAGACGACGAGGAAGTCGTGCTCCTCGAAGGCGCGGGTGACGCCGGCGGCGAGGATCAGCACGCCGGCGATCTGGAGGAGGGTGATGATCCGGTAGAGGACGTCGTCGTTGTCGTAGGCCGAGGCGAACCAGGAGAAGTTCATCCAGGCCCACCAGATCGCGAAGAAGATCATCGCGTAGTTGGCGATGCCCTGGCCGGCGTGGCCCTCGGCGACGGCGTGCACGAGCTCGGCGCCCGCCTGGGCGACGGCCACGACGAAACACAGGTCGAAGAAGAGCTCCAGGGGAGTGGCGACCCGGTGGGACTCCTCGCGGGAGCGGGCGGTGAGGGGCAGGAACGGTTGTGTCATGGCCCCAGCACAGCAGAGCGGGCGGCGGGCCCGCTCCCCTGGCACGCCCGCCACGCTTCACCCTCAAAGTGGCCAAAACGGGACTGAACGGGGTATACGCCCTTACCGTGGCCGCGTGACCGAGCCACCGCAGACAGCCGAGCCGAGCCCCCCGTCCGGCGCCGCCCCCGCCCCGGGCCCCGCGCCCGGCGTCACCGCGGACGGCGGCCCCTCGCCGCAGGCCCCCGCCGCCGTGCGCCGCCGCGCCGTCCTCGCCGGCACCGCCGTCTCCGTCCTGCTGATCCTCGCGATCGTCTTCGGCAGCCGTCTGCTCCGCGACTTCGACTCGGCCCTCCTGCCCTACGCCGTGGCCACCGTCTTCCTCGCCTTCGGCGTCGCCTACCGCTACACGGTCTGGATCTCCGCCCCCGGCGCCCGCCGCCTCTTCCGGCAGGGCTGGCGCTCCTTCTTCTCGGCCGCGAACTTCCGCCGGGCACCCACCGCCCTGCCGAGGATGATCGCCACCTACCTCGGCTTCCAGAAGTTCCTCGGCGCCCGCTCGCACGCCCGCTGGGCCGCCCACCAGCTCCTCTTCTGGGGCTGTCTGCTCGCCGCGGCGATCACCTTCCCCCTCACCTGGGGCTGGTTCACCTTCACCTCCGCCACCGGCTCCGGACCCGGTTACGAGATGCGGATCTGGGGCTTCGAGATCATCGGCTTCGACGCCCTCGGCTTCCTCGGCTGGCTCATGTTCCACGGCCTCGACATCGCCGCCGTCCTCGTCATCGCCGGCGCCGCCTACTTCCTCTGGCGCCGCATGAAGGACCGGGGCGCCATCACCGGCCAGCGCTTCGCCTACGACCTGGTACCGCTGATCGCCCTCGTCGTCATCTCGGTCACCGGGCTGCTGCTGACCTTCTCCTCGATCTTCCTGCACGGCGGCGGCTACCAGTTCCTCGCCGTCCTCCACATGGTGTCCGTCGTCTTCACCCTCATCTACATCCCCTTCGGGAAGTTCTTCCACATCGTCCAGCGGCCCGCCGCCGTCGGCATGCAGCTCTTCAAGTACACCTCCCGTCGTACGGGCGAGGGCGAGGGCGAGGTCCTCGTCTGCCGCCGTTGCCACGAGCCCATCGACACCGCCCCGTACGTGGCGAACCTGCGCGGCACCATGCGCGACCTCGACCTCGGCTTCGACGAATGGGCCGAGTACTGCCCCCGCTGCAAACGCGTCCTCCGCGGCGCCGCCTACCTCGACCACGTGAAGAAGGGCTTCAAGTGACCGCGACCGACCCCGCGACCACCCCCGGTCGGCCGCTGCCGCTCGACCCCTCGCTCGCCCCGCCCGGCACCCGGAACTTCCGCGACGCCGGAGGCATCCCCGCCGACCGCTGGCACGCCGACCAGCACGGCGAGACCCTCGTCCCCACCCACTGCTGCTTCTGCGGCGTCCAGTGCGGCATGTACCTCCGCGTCGACCACCACGGCAAGGTCTTCGGCGTCGAACCCCGCAACCACGACATCAACCGCATGCGGCTCTGCCCCAAGGGCATCAACGCGTACCAGCAGGTCAACCACCCCGACCGGCTCACCGCACCCCTCATGCGCCGCAACCGCGACGAGGAGTTCCACGAGGTCAGCTGGGAAGAGGCCCTCGACCACACCGTCGCCGAGATCCGCCGCGTCCAGGGGCAGCACGGCAACGACGCCTTCGGGCTCCTCGGCGGCGCCAGCCTCTTCTCCGAGAAGACCTACCTCGTCGGCAAGTTCGCCCGCGTCGCCCTCAAGTCCCGGCACGTCGACTACAACGGTCGCCTCTGCATGGTCTCCGCCGCCGGAGCCAACAAACTCGCCTTCGGCATCGACCGCGCCGGCAACCCCTTCTCCGACATCCTCCTCACCGACTGCCTCCTCATCGCCGGCTCCAACGTCGGCGAATGCTTCCCCGTCATGACCCAGTACCTGTGGGGAGCCCGCGACCGGGGCGCCACCCTCATCGTCGTCGACCCCCGCGAGACCGCGATCGCGCGCACCGCCGACGTCCACGTCGCCCTCAAGCCCGGCACCGACTCGGCCTTCTTCAACGCCGTCCTGCACGTCGTCGTCGCCGAAGGCCTCACCGACGAGGCCTACCTCGCCGCACACACCACCGGCTGGGACGAGGTCAGGAAGACCGTCGCCGACTACCCGCCCGCCCGCTCCGCCGAGATCTGCGGCGTCCCCGAGGAACAGATCGTCCAGGTCGCCCGCATGTTCGCCGGCGCCGACAAGGCCATGGCCTGGCACGCCCGCGGCGTCGAACACCACTCCCAGGGCGTCGAGAACTGCCTGACCATCATCAACCTCTGCGTCGCCACCGGGAACATCGGCAGGCCCGGCGCCGGCTACGGCACCATCACCGGCCAGGGCAACGGCCAGGGCGGCCGCGAACACGGCCAGAAGTCCGACCTCCTCCCCGGCGGCCGCTCCATCACCAACCCCGAGCACCGCCGCCAGATCTGCGAGATCTGGGGCATCGAGGAATCAGAACTCCCACCCGCCGGCACCTCCATGATGGAGATGGTCTGGCAGATGCAGCGCCAGGAGATCCGCGGCCTCATCGGCATCTGCAACAACCCCTTCGTCTCCCTCCCGAACCACGCCACCGTCAAGGACGGCTACGACACCCTCGAATTCCACGCCCAGTTCGACTTCTTCCTCTCCGAGACCGCCGCCAACGCCCACGTCGTCTTCCCCGTCACCGTCTGGGCCGAGGACGAGGGCGTCATGGCCAACGCCGAGGCCCGCGTCGTCAAGCACAACAAGGCCCAGGAACCCCCCGCCGGCGTCCGCACCGACACCTGGGTCCTCTGCGAACTCGCCAAACGGCTCGGCGCCGGCGACAAGTTCGCCTTCCCCGACTCCCGCTCCGTCTTCGAGGAGCTCCGCACCGCCTCCGCCGGAACCGTCAACGACTACTACGGCATCACGTACGAACGCCTGGAGGAGACCGGCGGCATCGCCTGGCCCTGCCCGAGCACCGACCACCCCGGCACCCCCCGCCTCTTCGAGGACGGCCGCACCTACCACCCCGACGGCAGGATCCACCTGCAGACCGTCGCCTGGCACCCGCCCATGGACCCGTACAGCGACGAGTACCCCCTCTCGCTCACCACCGGCCGCACCGTCGCCCACTTCCTCTCCGGCAACCAGACCCGCCGCCTCGGCGCCCTCGTCGAACAGACCCCCCGCCCCTGGGTCGAGGTCCACCCCTCGCACGGCTTCCGCAACGGCGACCCCGTCCGCGTCGTCACCCGCCGCGGCAGCGAGGTCTTCCCCGCACTCGTCACCGAGGCCATCCGCCCCGACACCGTCTTCGTGCCCTACCACTGGCCCGTCCCCACGGCCGCGAACGCCCTCACCATCGACGCCCTCGACCCGCGCTCCAAGATCCCGGAGTACAAGGTGTGCGCCGCCCGCATCGAGGCCGCCGACCGCGTCGACGAGGTCCCCGCCCCGCCCACCGCCCCCGGACACCAGGCCTACCCGGAGACCCAGGTCTCCCGCACCGACCCGCTGCCCCCCACCTCCCCCCAGGGCCGCGGCACCGCGGAGAGGAGCTGACCCGCACATGATGGGCCGCACGATCTTCATCGACCCCGGCCGCTGCATCGGCTGCCAGGCCTGCGTCTCCGCCTGCCGCGAATGCGACTCGCACCGCGGCAAGTCGATGATCCACCTCGACTACCCCGACGAGGGCCACTCCGTCGCCTCCCTCCCCACCGTCTGCATGCACTGCGAGGACCCCGTCGCCCCCTGCGCCGAGGTCTGCCCCGCCGACGCGATCCTCGTCACCGCCGACGGCGTCGTGCAGCAGGCCGACACCACCCGCTGCATCGGCTGCGCCAACTGCGTCAACGCCTGCCCCTTCGGCGTACCGAAGATCGACCTCCAGGCGAAGCTCCAGATGAAGTGCAACCTCTGCTACGACCGCACCGCCTACGGCCTCGCCCCGATGTGCGCCACCGTCTGCCCCACCGGCGCCCTCTTCTACGGAACCCTCGACGAGCTGCGCGCCGAGCGGCCCGGCGTCCAGGTCGCCGACTCCTTCACCTTCGGCACCACGACCGTCTCCACCGGGGTGGCGATGGTCGTCCCCGCCGACAAGGTCCGGTGGCCGGTGCCCGGCGGGCTCCCCGTCGTCGAGATCAACGGAAGGGACGTACGTTGAGCGTCACCGACCCCCAGCCGCCCGCGCCCGACGCCGCTCGCACCGACGCGGCCCGGGAAGCGCTCCACGACCGGATCGCCGCCGACTCCCTCACCACCCGCCGCGACTACCTGCGGATCGTCGCCACCGTCTCCGGCGGCCTCGCCGTCGGAGGCGTCGCCGTCGCGTCCGGCATCCTGCAGCGGCACGGCGACCCCGACGGCCTCCCCGCGATCAAGAAGATCGCCGACCGGATCGAACCCGGCGAGTCGCTCGCCTTCCGCTACCCGGGGGACGAGGACCGGGCGATCGCCGTCCGCATGGACGACGGCACCCTCGCCGGCTACTCCGCCGTCTGCACCCACCTCGCCTGCGCCGTCCTGTGGCGCAGGGACCGGGGGAGCGAGGGCGAGCTGTACTGCCCCTGCCACGAGGGCGTCTTCGACGCCCGCACGGGCGAGGTCACCGCCGGGCCGCCCCCGCGCGGCCTGCCCAAGGTCATCCTGATCGAGCAGGTCGACGGCAGCGTCTGGGCCATCGGCACCGCCCGCTCCGGCGAGAGCCTCCAGGAGGGCTACTGCCGCCAACGTGGCGAGGGCAGCCCCCTCTGCACGCGCCTGGAGGGCGGGGCCACGGAGAGGAGTGAGGGCGCGTGACCGATGTGAACCGGCCCGTGCACAGGCGGTATCCGCAGATCCGGGCCACCAGCGGGTACGGCGATCCGCGGATCCGGCACACCGGGCCCGGGCCCGGTGCGGGGGCCGAGCAGGAGCCGGAGCGGTCGTCGAAGCTGTCGGCGCGGCTGGCGCTGGCGCTCACGGTGGTGATCGGCCAGCTCTGGGGGCTGACCGTCGTGGTGGACGAGTGGATGTCCGGTAACACCGGCACCGCCTGGTGGGGCGCGGGCTTCCTCGTCCTGTCGTTCCTGGTGGTCCTGGGCCTCTGGGTGATCGACCCGAAAGACCGCTGATCAGAGGGGTACGGGGCGGGCGGGCAGGCGTAGTCTGAAGAGATGAGCACCGCCCCCGCCCACGGACCGCGAGACGCGAAGCAGCCCGGCATGAAGTCCAGCCCCGAGAACACTCCGAAGAAGCCGGTACTCGTCTTCGACGATCCGCTGGACCAGCAATCCGCGGACGACACGGACCGCGGGTGGGGCGAGCGGCCTCCGGCCGGCGGCGACAGCGCCGCCGACCTCGCGCGCTTCCTCGACGAGAAGCCGCCGCACCACCTCTGACACCGGCGTGTCCCGCCGGTCAGGAGGTGGAGTGCGCCCCCGCGCCCCCACCGCCGGCGACCGCGGAGCCCGGCGTCGTGTTGTTCACGTGCGGGCCGCGCTGGGCGACCAGGTGGTCGCGGATCTCCTTGAGGACCTCCAGCTCGCTGACCTCCAGGACCTCCTCGACGCCCTCCTTCGCCTTCTCGTGCGCGGCGCGCTTGGCGAGGATCTTCGCCATCGGCAGCACCATGAGGAAGTAGACGACGGCCGCGGTGATCAGGAAGCTCAGCACCGCGCTGAGGACCAGACCCCACTGGATCTGGATGCCCTGCATCTCCCCGTTGACCACCACGCACGCGCCCCTGAGGCAGGACGCGTAGCTCTCCAGGTCCTTGGTGCCGAAGGCGCCGACGATCGGGTTGATGATCCCCTTGACCACCGAGTTCACGATGTTCGTGAAGGCGGCACCGATGACGACCGCCACCGCCAGGTCGATCACGTTGCCCCGCATCAGGAAGGCCTTGAAGCCTCCCAGCAAACTTTCCTTCTTCTCGGCCACCGAGGTGCCTTTCGTCGCCTGTGAAATCCCGTGTACCGCTGTGTGCGGAGCCATTAGGCCGTGAACGACGCAAGGGCGTCCAATCCGTACACACGGGACGGTGACTTGACAGCGAGTCAGTGCGAATCAGCACACCGTCACCGCCAGTCGGGACGTGACACCGGCACCTGCCAGCACCGCCGCCGTCGACCGCGGCACGGACAGGACGACGAGCGCCCCTCCGTCCGCCCGGGTCTCGTCCTGCCGTGGCACGTCAGCCACTCGGGCGCCCGCGGCGACCACCCGCGCCTCGCTCCCGCCGCCCGGGGGCGAGTCGGGCGCGGCGATGACGTCGACCCGGTCGCCGGGCCGCAGGAGTCGTACGGTCGCGGCGTCGGCGATCCGGACCGGCGCGGACACCAGGGGTGCGGGGGCGGGCGGCCGCGCGCGGGCGGGCGCCGGCCGTGGCGGTGCGGCCGGAGCGACGCCCGTGTTCGCGACGGCGAGCGCACCCGCCGTCAGGGCCAGGAGCAGCGCCGGGACGAGCCGCCCGCGCCGGAGCGCCCGCCGCAGCCGGTGCCGGGCGCCCCCGACCCGTAGCGGCTCGAACGCCGGGACCGTGCAGGGGGGAGGGACGGAGGAGGAGGTCGTCATGGTCATGGGAGTGCCGCCTGTCCTGTCGGGAACGGGATGTGCCCCCACTCTCCCGACTCCGTCGCCGTCCCGCTCCGGCCTGAGGATCACCCCGTGCCTGTGGACAACTTCCCCGCTCTCACGGGTGATTCACGGCAGCTCGATCCCCAGGTCCCAGCCCTCGTGCGCCCGTGTGCACAGGCAGTCCCGGTCCACCGTCGCCGGCAGCGCCCCCACCGCGTCGAAGAGCACCTCCCGCAGCCGTCCCACGTTCTCGCCGAAGACCCGCAGGACCTCGGTGTGCGAGACGCCGTCGCCGGTCTCGGCGCCCGCGTCCAGGTCGGTGACGAGGGCGA
The DNA here is from genome assembly GCF_014203895.1 of Streptomyces nymphaeiformis. Lineage (GTDB taxonomy): Bacteria > Actinomycetota > Actinomycetes > Streptomycetales > Streptomycetaceae > Streptomyces > Streptomyces nymphaeiformis. The sequence goes on from NZ_JACHJY010000011.1 coordinate 147,019, forward strand.
GCGAGGTGTAGCAGAGGCCCAGTTCGCGGGCGAGGACGGCCTCGGGGTGCCCGGTCATGCCGACGACGGACCAGCCGGCGGCGGCGTGCCAGCGCGACTCGGCGCGGGTGGAGAAGCGGGGGCCCTCGACGACGACCATCGTGCCGCCGTCCACCGGCTCCCAGTCCCGTCCCCGGGCGGCCTTGACCGCGATCCGCCGCCCGTCCGGGCAGTAGGGGTCGGCGAAGGTCACGTGGACGACGTTGGGCACGGCCCCGTCGGCCCGCCGTTCCCCGTCGAAGTAGGTCTGCGCCCGGCTCTTCGTGCGGTCGACGAGCTGGTCGGGCACGACGAGGGTGCCGGGGCCGTACTCCTCGCGCAGTCCGCCGACGGCGCAGGGCCCGAGGACCTGCCGTACGCCCACGGAGCGCAGTGCCCAGAGGTTGGCGCGGTAGTTGATCCGGTGCGGCGGGACGGTGTGCCCGCGGCCGTGCCGGGGGAGGAAGGCGACCCGCCGGCCGGCGATCTCGCCGAGGAACAGGGAGTCGCTGGGGCTGCCGTACGGGGTGTCGACGGACACCTCGGTGACGTCCTCCAGGAACGAGTAGAACCCGGAGCCGCCGATCACGCCGATGTCCGCGTACACGTCATGGTTGGCCATGCCGGTCACCCTACGCAGGACCCGCGGAGGCGCGGGTCGTACGGGAGACACCGAGGGCCCCGTCGCACACGGCGACGGGGCCCTCGGGGAAGTACGGTCAGGCGGCCGAGCTTCCGGTGCTCGACGAGGACGTCGAGGAGGAGGAAGCGGTCGACGCGGCCGGCTTCGCGTCCGAAGAGGACGAGGAAGACGACGACGACGTGGTCGAGGACTTCGACGAGGCCGGCGAGCTGCTGGACGACGAGCCGCGGCTGTCGTTCCGGTAGAAGCCGGAGCCCTTGAAGACGATGCCGACGGCCGAGAACACCTTCTTGAGGCGTCCGTGGCAGCTGGGGCACTCGGTCAGGGCGTCATCGGTGAACTTCTGCACCGCCTCGAGGCCTTCGCCGCACTCGGTGCACTGGTACTGGTAGGTCGGCACTTGACTTCCTCCTGGCACTCACACTCATCGAGTGCTAACGACGATCCATAGTGACGTATTCCCGGGGCTCAGTCCACCGCCACGGGCACGCGGTGACCGATACCACGTGCCGCGACCCGGCTCGCCTCGCGGGGTCGCAGCCGCGACCGCAGGGCGAGCAGCGTGGTCAGGGCGAGGGCCGTGCCCGCCATCGGCACCAGGAATCCGGTGCTCGCGCCGTGGGCGTCGGCGAGGCGGCCGGCGACCGTGACGGCGGCGGCCTGGCCGAGCGCGACGGCGCCGGTGAGCCAGGTGAAGGCCTCGGTGCGGGCCGAGGCCGGGATGAGGGTCTCGACGATGGTGTAGCCGGTGATCAGGGCGGGGGCGATGCACAGGCCGACGACGAGGCCCAGGGCGCCGAGGAGCAGCATGGAGTGCGCGGTCCACAGCAGGGAGGCGGCGACGGTGAGGCCCGCGTAGCCCAGGATCAGGCGGCGGCGGGGGCCGGTCTTCCAGGCGATGGCGCCCATGGCGATGCCGGCGAGCATGTTGCCGGCGGCGAAGATCCCGTACAGGAGGCCGTTGGCGCCGGGGTTGCCGATCTCCTCGGTGAAGGCGGTGAGGGAGACCTGCATGCCGCCGAAGACGGAGCCGATGCCGAGGAAGGCGACGACGAGGACGCGGACGCCGGGGATGGACAGGGCGGAGCGGTGCGGCTCGCCGCTGCCGTGGCCGGTCGCGGCGGTCAGGCCGTACGCGGGCTGGGTGGCGCGCTGTGCGGCGAAGAACAGGCCGCCGACGAGGGTGAGGGCGGCCTCGGCGATCAGGCCGGCGGCGGGGTGGATGCCGGTGCACAGGGCGGTCGCGAGGACGGGGCCGACGACGAAGGTGAACTCGTCGGTGACGGATTCGAAGGCGGCGGCCGTCGGCATCAGCGGGGTGCCGTCCAGCTTGGCGGCCCAGCGGGCCCGGACCATCGGGCCGACCTGCGGCACCGAGGCGCCGGAGGGCACGGCGGCCAGGAACAGCGCCCAGAGCGGGGCGCCGCTCAGGGCGAGGGCCACGAGCAGGGAGACGGACGCGGTGTGGACGAGGACGCCGGGGATCAGGACGGCGCGCTGGCCGAAGCGGTCGGCGAGCTTGCCGCTCTGGGGGGCGAAGAGCGCCATGGAGACGCCGGTGACGGCGGCGACCGCGCCGGCGCTGCCGAAGGATCCGGTGGTGTGCTGCACGAGCAGGACGATGCCGATGGTCAGCATCGCGAAGGGCTGCCGGGCGGCGAAGCCGGGGAGCAGGAAGGACAGGGCACCGGGGGTGCGCAGCAGCCGGCCATAGCCGGGCCGCTTGTCCGTGATGACCGTGGACGCCACGGTCCTTGCCTTTCTGCCGCCTGGTAGCGCGCTCCCTGCACGGTGGTGCGGGTGTCGCCGAGAGCTGTCCTCATGCGCGTTACTGCGGTAGATACCGGGCCGGCCCCACTGCGGAGGGGCGCCACGGCCGCCATACGGTCGCGCCAGCTCTGCGTCAGGCAGAGTTGGTTCGATCTGGTGTGCCTTCATGCTACAGGGAAGAGCGTCTTCCCGCCTGGGAAAACGCTCCCGTACCTGAATTAATGCCTGCGATTAACCGGAAGTTTTCTTCTGTTCGGAAGTTTTCTTCCACGGGCCCTCGCCCGGTACGTGCTTCCGCGCGTCGCCGCCCGGCAGGTGGAACCGTCCCGTGGCCGTCGGCGCCGAGGCCGCCGTCGCGCCCCCGGTGCCGAGCCAGCCGGCGAGCTTGCCGCCCTGGCCGACGGCCCGGAGCCGTCGTTCGGTGGCGTCCCGTACGGGGTCGGTGGCGACGACGAGGAGTTCGTCGCCGTGCCGCAGGACGGTCGCGGGCCCGGGGACGAAGCTGCTGTCCTCCCGTACGACGAGGGTGACCGCGGCTCCTGCGGGCAGGCGCAGCTCGGCGACCTCGACGCCGTGCATCCGGGAGCGCTCGGGGATGGCGACGGAGAGCAGGTGTCCGCGCAGTCGTTCCAGCGGGGCGGACTCGACGCCGAGGTCGGCGGCCTCGGCGGAGTCGCCCAGCTTGAGGGCCTTCGCGAGCCAGGGCAGCGTCGGGCCCTGGACGAGGGTGTAGACGACGACGAGGACGAAGACGATGTTGAAGATCCGCTCGCTGCCTTCGATCCCCGACACCATGGGGATGGTGGCGAGGATGATGGGGACGGCTCCGCGCAGGCCGGCCCAGGACATCAGGGCCTGCTCCTGCCAGGGGATCCGGAAGGGCACGAGGCTGATCAGGACCTCCATGGGCCGCGCGACCACCGTCAGGACGAGGCCGATGACGACGGCGGGCCAGAAGTCGTGGACGAGCTCGTGCGGGGTGACGAGCAGGCCGAGCAGGACGAACATGCCGATCTGCGCGATCCAGCCGAGTCCCTCGGCGAAGCCGCGGTTCGCGGGCGCGTGGGGCAGCTTGGCGTTGCCGAGGACCATCGAGGCCAGGTAGACGGCGAGGAAGCCGGAGCCGTGGGCCATGGCTCCGGCGGCGTACGCGACGACGGCGATGGCCATGACGGCGATCGGGTACAGGCCGGAGGCGGGCAGGGCGACGTGCCGCAGCCCGTAGGCGCCGACGAGGCCGACGACGAGGCCGACGGCGACGCCGATGGCGAGTTCGAGGGCTATCTCGGCGACGAGGACCCACCAGTGCTCGACGGGTCCCGCGGTGGAGAAGGCGACGACGAGGATGACGACGGGGGCGTCGTTGAAGCCGGACTCGGCCTCCAGGACGCCGGTGACGCGCGAGGGGAGGGGCACCTTGCGCAGGACGGAGAAGACGGCGGCGGCGTCGGTGGAGGAGACGACGGCGCCGATGATCAGTGCCTGGCGCCAGTCGAGGCCGACGAGGTAGTGGGCGCCGGCGGCGGTGATGCCGACGCTGACGGCGACGCCGACGGTGGAGAGGACGATCGCGGCGGGGAGCGCCGGCTTGATCTCCTTCCACTTCGTGCCGAGGCCGCCCTCGGCGAGGATCACGACGAGGGCCGCGTAGCCGATGACCTGCGTGAGTTCCGCGTTGTCGAAGGCGACGTTGCCGATGCCGTCCTGTCCGATGGCGATGCCGATGCCCAGGTAGAGCAGCAGGCTGGGGAGCCCGCTCCGGGAGGAGATCCGCACGGCCGCCACCGCCACGAGCAGGACGAGTGAGCTGACGAGCAGGAGTTCGTTGAGCTGGTGGACAGTCAGTGGCCGTTCCTTCCCCTCACGTGCGGCTGGATCGTTCCTCCAGCGGCCGGTACTTCGTTACCTTACCTAATCTTTAACGTTTTCTTGACGCTCTCTTTGCGTCTCGTCGCTCACCAGTACGGTTCTCTTCCTGACACCGAGTCCGGGCCGTCCGGACGCTGCGCCTAAGGTTGCTCCCGTACCCCAGGATCACCCTGCCCCTCGAAGGACAGCGATGCCCTCCAACACGACCGCGCCCCCCGGCAAGAAGACCGCCAAGAAGAAAGGGCGGCGTGCCCGCCTTCTCCTCCTCGTCCTGGTCCTCGCCTTGGTCGCGGGCATCGGCTTCGGCGGCTACTGGGGTGTCAGCACCGTCCGGGCCTCGTTCCCGCAGACGACCGGCGAGATCCGTCTCGACCAGCTCTCCGCGGACGTCGAGGTGAAGCGGGACGCCAACGGCATCCCGCAGATCTACGCCGACGACGAGGCGGACCTCTTCCGCGCCCAGGGCTACGTCCAGGCGCAGGACCGGTTCTACGAGATGGACGTCCGCCGCCACGTGACCGCCGGCCGGCTCTCCGAGATGTTCGGCGAGAGCCAGGTCGACACCGACGCCTTCCTGCGCACCCTCGGCTGGCGCCGGGTGGCGCAGGAGGAGTACGACAAGGTCCTGTCGCCGGAGACGAAGAAGTACCTCCAGGCGTACGCGGAGGGCGTCAACGCCTACCTGAAGGACCGCGCCCCGAAGGACGTCTCCGTCGAGTACGCGGCGCTCGCCCTCACCGACGACTACACGATCGAGCCGTGGACCCCGGTCGACTCGGTGGCCTGGCTCAAGGCGATGGCCTGGGACCTGCGCGGCAACATGCAGGACGAGATCGACCGCTCGCTGATGACGAGCCGGCTGAGCGCGAAGCAGATCAAGCAGCTGTACCCGGAGTACCCGTACGCGCTCCACCAGCCGATCGTCGACAAGGGCGCGGTCGACGGGTCCACCGGCGCGTTCGACCCGAAGGCCGACGCGAGCGAGGGCGACGGGACGACCACCGGCGACACCGCGGGCACCGGCCCGGGCGGTTCCGGCGGCGTCTCCTCCCAGCTCGGCGCGCTCTCCGAGGTCCTCGACACCGTCCCCGCGCTGCTCGGCCCGAACGGCAACGGCATCGGCTCGAACTCCTGGGTCGTCTCCGGCCGGCTCACCACCTCCGGCAAGCCGCTGCTCGCCAACGACCCGCACCTCGCGCCCCAGCTGCCGTCCCTCTGGTACCAGATGGGCCTGCACTGCCGCTCGGTCTCGGCGACCTGCCGCTACGACGTCGCCGGCTACACCTTCTCCGGCATGCCCGGCGTGATCATCGGCCACAACGACAAGATCGCCTGGGGTCTCACCAACCTCGGCGCCGACGTGACCGACCTCTACCTGGAGAAGATCGGCCCCGACGGCTACCTCGTCGACGGCAAGGTCAAGCCGTTCACGAGCCGCGAGGAGACCATCAAGGTCGCCGGCGGCGAGGACCGCAAGATCACCGTCCGCTCCACCGGGCACGGCCCGCTCGTCTCCGACCGCTCCTCCGAGCTGGAGACCGTCGGCCAGAAGGCCCCCGTCGGCAACGCCGCCCCCGACCGCGGCACCGGCTACGGCGTCTCCCTCCAGTGGACCGCCCTCCAGCCGGGCAAGTCGATGGACGCGATCTTCGCGCTCGACCGCGCCAAGGACTTCACCACCTTCCGGGCTGCCGCGAAGAACTTCGAGGTCCCCTCCCAGAACCTGATCTACGCCGACACCGAGGGCAACATCGGCTACCAGTCCCCGGGCAAGATCCCGCAGCGCACCAAGGGCGACGGCACCCTGCCCGCGCCCGGCTGGGACTCCTCGTACAAGTGGAAGGGCTACATCCCCTTCGAGAAGCTGCCGTACGAGGAGAACCCGAAGCGCGGCTACATCGTCACCGCCAACCAGGCCGTCATCGACGAGAAGACCTACCCCGACCTGCTCACCAAGGACTGGGGCTACGGCTCGCGCAGCCAGCGGATCAACGACCTCATCGAGTCGAAGACCAAGGACGGCGGCAAGATCTCGCCGGACGACATGCGGACCATGCAGACGGACAACCGCAGCGAGATCGCGACGCTGCTCAACCCGCTCCTGCTGAAGATCGACATCTCCGACCCGTCCGTCCGCGAGGCGCAGAAGCTCCTGGAGGGCTGGGACTACACCCAGGAGCCCGACTCGGCCGCCGCCGCCTACTTCAACGCGGTCTGGCGCAACGTCCTCAAGCTCGCCTTCGGCAACAAGCTGCCCAAGGAGCTGCGCGCCGAGGGCGACTGCATCAACGTCCGCCCGGCCGAGGCCACCGGACCGGTCGACGAGCAGAACAAGCTCGTCCGCGAGTGCGGCGAGCGCGACCCCGACTCGGCGCAGCCGGACGGCGGCGACCGCTGGTACGAGGTGGTCCGCCCGCTGCTCAAGCAGGAGAAGAGCGAGTGGTGGGTCACCCCGGGCAACCGGCTCGACGCTCCCACCGAGACCCGTGACCAGCTGCTCGCCCAGGCCATGAAGGACGCCCGCTGGGAGCTGACCGCCAAGCTCGGCAAGGACGTCTCCACCTGGAGCTGGGGCCGGCTGCACCAGCTGACCCTGAAGAACCAGACCCTCGGCACCGCCGGCCCCGGCGTCGTGCAGAAGCTCCTCAACCGCGGCCCGTGGAACCTGGGCGGCGGCGAGGCGGCCGTCGACGCCACCGGCTGGAACGCGGCCGGCGGCTACGACGTCATCTGGGTGCCGTCGATGCGGATGGTCGTCAACGTCGGCGACTGGGACAAGTCCCGGTGGGTCAACCTGACCGGCGCCTCCGGCCACGCCTTCCACTCGAACTACACCGACCAGACGGACACCTGGGCGAAGGGCGAGCTGTACGACTGGGTCTACAGCAAGGCGGCGGTCGAGGCGGCCGTGAAGGACACGCTGGTCCTCAAGCCGTAAGGCCTGGGAAGCCGCTTCTCACGCCTCGGCGCCCGAGAAGCGGGTGACTCCCCGCGGGGTCACCACCGCGTGCACGGGGTGGTCGTGCGGTTCCTCCGGGACCCGGGCGACCACCTCGTCCGCGTAGAGGAGCACCACCAGGGCCGGATCCACGCCCGCGCGTGCGAGCCGGGCGAGGACCCGGTCGTACGAGCCGCCGCCCCGGCCGAGCCGCATCCCGCGTCCGTCGACGGCGAGGCCGGGCAGCAGCACGGTGTCGGCGGCGCACACGGCCTCGGGGCCGAGCCGGGGCCCGGTGGGCTCCAGGAGGCCGCGGCCGGCCTTCGCCAGCGCCTCCGGTCCCTCGTACGCCGCCCAGTCCAGGTCGTTGTCGGGGAGCAGGACGGGGAGCAGGACCCGCACCCCGCGCGCGTGGAGGGCGTCGAGCAGCGCGCGCGTGCCCGGTTCGCGGCCCACCGACACATAGGCGGCGACGGTGGCGGCCTCGGCGAGTTCGGAGAGCTCCATGCCCTGCCGGGCGAGGGATTCGGCGGATTCCACGAGGGATTCGGGGGGCAGTGCGGCGCGGGCGGCCAGAAGTCGGCTGCGCAGCATGGTCTTTTCGGACATCTCGGGTGTCATGACGGCCTCGTGTGCAGAAAGGAAATTCTCGTAACTGTCTTTATGTGAAGGAAGTTAACCGAAGCCACATCTTCTTCTCATTCCGAACGACTAAGGTGCACGGCATGAATCAGTCGCTCCCCAGGCTCGGTCGGATCAGCAAGGCTGTCATCCCCGCCGCCGGTCTCGGTACCCGCTTCCTCCCGGCGACCAAGGCGACGCCGAAGGAGATGCTGCCGGTCGTCGACAAGCCGGCGATCCAGTACGTCGTCGAGGAGGCCGCCGCGGCCGGGCTTTCGGACGTTCTGATGATCACCGGCCGGAACAAGCGTCCCCTGGAGGACCACTTCGACCGGAACTACGAGCTGGAGGAAGCTCTGAGCCGGAAGGGCGACGCGGCACGCCTCTCCAAGGTCCAGGAGTCCAGCGACCTGGCCACCATGCACTACGTCCGCCAGGGCGCCCCGCGCGGCCTCGGGCACGCCGTGCTCTGCGCCGCCCCGCACGTCGGCGACCAGCCCTTCGCGGTCCTCCTCGGCGACGACCTGATCGACCCGCGCGACCCGCTGCTCTCGCGGATGGTGGAGGTCCAGGAGCGGGAGGGCGGCAGCGTCATCGCCCTCATGGAGGTCGAGCCCTCGCAGATCCACCTCTACGGCTGCGCGGCGGTCGAGCCCACCGCCGACTCGGACGTGGTGAAGGTGACGGATCTGATCGAGAAGCCGGACCCGGGCGAGGCGCCGAGCAATTACGCGATCATCGGCCGTTATGTGCTGGATCCGGCCGTTTTCGACACGCTGCGGGAGACCGAGCCGGGCCGCGGCGGCGAGATCCAGCTGACCGACGCCCTGCAGAAACTCGCCTCGGACGAGAAGATCGGCGGCCCGGTGCACGGTGTCGTGTTCAAGGGCCGCCGCTATGACACCGGTGACCGCGGGGACTATCTGCGTGCCATTGTCAGACTCGCGTGCGAACGTGAAGATCTGGGACCGGACTTCCGGGCCTGGCTCCGGAGATACGTCAGCGAGGAGATGTAGCACCTTGAGCAGCAGCGCGGCACACGATCACGAGCACGACCACGCGGCAGGCGCGCCGGACCCCTGCGCGGGCCCGGCCCGCGGCCTGTGGTCGGTGGACGAGCACCTCGCCGACATCCTCGCGACGGTCTCCCCGCTCGAACCGATCGAGCTGCAACTCCTCGACGCCCAGGGCTGCGTCCTCGTCGAGGACGTGACGGTGCCGGTCGCGCTGCCCCCCTTCGACAACAGCTCCATGGACGGGTACGCGGTCCGGGTCGCCGATGTCACCGGCGCCACCGAGGAGTTCCCCGCCGTCCTCACCGTCATCGGCGACGTCGCCGCGGGCGCCGGCGGCCTGCCCGAGGTCGGCCCCGGCCAGGCCGCCCGGATCATGACCGGCGCCCCCCTGCCGCCCGGCGCCGAGGCCGTCGTCCCCGTCGAGTGGACCGACGGCGGTACGGGCGGGGGCGCGGCCACCGGCATGACCGCCGCGAGCACCGCCCCCGAGGGCGCGGCCGGCGAGGTCCGGGTCCACCGGTCCGCCGAGGCCGGCGCCCACGTCCGCAGGGCGGGCAGCGACGTACGGGCCGGGGAGCTCGCCCTCGCGGCGGGCACGGTCCTCGGGCCGCCGCAGATCGGCCTGCTCGCCGCGATCGGCCGGGGCACCGTGAAGGTCCGCCCCCGCCCCCGCGTGGTCGTCCTGTCCACCGGCAGCGAGCTGGTCCAGCCCGGAGAGCCGCTCGGCGAGGGCCAGATCCACGACTCCAACAGCTTCGCGCTCGCCGCCGCCGCGCGGGACGCCGGCGCCCTGGCGTACCGGGTGGGGGCCGTCGCCGACGACGCCGAGTCCCTGCGCGCCACCATCGAGGACCAGCTCATCCGGGCCGACCTGATCGTGACCACCGGCGGGGTGAGCGTCGGCGCGTACGACGTGGTGAAGGAGGCGCTGACCGCCGACGGCCAGGTCGACTTCCGCAAGCTGGCCATGCAGCCGGGCAAGCCGCAGGGCTTCGGCGCGGTCGGCGCCGAGCAGATCCCGCTGCTCGCCCTGCCGGGCAACCCGGTCTCGTCGTACGTCTCCTTCGAGCTGTTCGTGCGGCCCGCGATCCGCGCGCTGATGGGCGTCGAGGACCTGCAGCGGCCCCGGGTGCGGGCGGTGCTCGACGCGGGGAAGGCCCTGTCGTCGCCGGCCGGCCGCCGCCAGTTCCTGCGCGGCACGTACGACCCGGAGGCGGGCACCGTCACACCCGTGGGCGGTGCCGGCTCCCACCTGATCGCGGCCCTCGCGCACGCGGACTGCCTGCTCGTGGTCCCGGAGGAGACGGAGAGCGTGGAGCCGGGCGCCGAGCTGGAAGTGGTCCTCCTCGGCTGAGGGAGCGACGCTGGGGGTACGGTGTCGTCCTTCACACAGCGACCGGGAGTGTCACGGCCATGAGCACGCAGCAAGGTCTCACCCACATCGACGAGGCGGGCGCGGCCCGCATGGTCGACGTATCGGCGAAGGACGTCACGTCCCGCACCGCGCGCGCCAGCGGGCGGGTCCTCGTCTCGCCGCGCGTGATCGAGCTGCTGCGCGGCGAGGGCGTCCCGAAGGGCGACGCGCTCGCCACCGCCCGCATCGCCGGGATCATGGGCGCCAAGAAGACCCCGGACCTCATCCCGCTCTGCCACCCGCTGGCCGTCTCGGGCGTCACCCTGGACCTGGCGGTCACGGACGACGCGGTCGAGATCCTGGCGACGGTGAAGACCACGGACCGCACGGGCGTCGAGATGGAGGCCCTCACGGCGGTCTCGGTGGCGGCCCTGACCGTCGTCGACATGGTCAAGGCGGTCGACAAGGGCGCGGTCATCTCCGACGTGCGGGTGGAGGAGAAGACGGGCGGCAAGTCGGGCCACTGGACGAGGGCCGAGGCGTGACGCGCGCGGGCCGGGTGGCCGGGACGCACGAGGAGCACACGGAGCCCGCCCCCGGGGAGACCGGGGAGACACCGGCCGAGGCCTACCGCGCCCTCGTCGTCACCGCCTCCAACCGGGCCTCGGCCGGGGTGTACGAGGACAGGGGCGGTCCGCTGGTCGCCGAGGGCCTGACCCGGATGCGGTTCGCCGTGGACGGCCCGCAGGTCGTCCCGGACGGGGCGCCGGTCGAGGCGGCCCTGCGCGCCGGGGTCGCCGCCGGGTACGACGTGATCGTCACCACCGGCGGCACGGGCATCTCGCCCACCGACGAGACCCCCGAGGCGACCCGCCGGGTCCTGGAGCGGGAGGTCCCCGGCATCCCGGAGGCCATCCGCGCGTACGGCCGCGAGAAGGTCCCGACGGCGGCGCTCTCGCGCGGTCTGGCCGGGGTCGCGGGCGGCACGCTGATCGTGAACCTGCCGGGGTCCCCGGGCGGCGTGAAGGACGGGCTCGCCGTCCTGGAGCCGCTGCTCCGCCACGCCGTCGACCAGATCCGCGGCGGCGACCACCCGAGAGCGTCGTGATCCCCTCCTGGCCGGTGGTCCTCGTCGACGGCGAGGTGCTGCTCCGACCGATAAAGATGCGCGACCAGGCGGCCTGGCGCGAGGTGAACCGGCGCAACCGCGAATGGCTGCGGCCCTGGGAGGCCACGGTTCCGCCGGCGCCTCCGGGCGCGCCGGTCGCCCAGCGGCCCACGTTCCGTCAGATGGTGCGCCATCTGCGGTCGGAGGCGAACGCCGGGCGGATGCTGCCGTTCGTGATCGAGTACCGGGGGCGTCTCGTCGGCCAGTTGACGGTGGCCGGGATCACCTGGGGTTCGATGTGCTCGGGGCACGTGGGGTACTGGGTGGACAGCGAGGTGGCCGGGCGCGGGGTGATGCCGACGGCGGTCGCGCTCGCCGTCGACCACTGCTTCCGGGTGGTCGGGCTGCACCGCATGGAGGTGTGCATCCGCCCGGAGAACGGGCCGTCGCGCCGGGTGGTGGAGAAACTCGGTTTCCGCGAGGAGGGACTGCGGCCCCGGTACCTCCACATCGACGGCGCGTGGCGGGACCACCTGGTGTTCGCGCTGACGGCGGAAGAGGTGCCGGAAGGGCTGCTGAGGCGCTGGCACCAATCAAGAATGAAATAAGTGTTCGAATTAAATCGCCAGTTGGCGGTCAATCGATCTGAACAATCACAAAAAAGTTCAGTGATATCAGCCAGATCGTGCGACACACCGGGCCAATTGGCCGATGCGTGTTACGGAACCCCTCTACCGTGTGAGGCGTGAGCAGCAGCGGCCTCATCTACGCAGTCATCGTCGGGGCCTGGGCCGCCTACTTGGTGCCGATGTGGCTCCGCAGGCAGGACGAGCTGAACGAAGCCCGTCCGACGGAACGCTTCAGCACCGCCATCCGGCTGCTTTCCGGACGGGCGGGCATGGAGCGCCGGTACGCCAAGGAGCTCAAGGAGCGGGACCTTGCGGCGGAGGGACCGACGCCCGACGTGGACCCGGACGCGGAGACCGAGCATCTGAGCTCGGTCGACGTCCGGGCCTTCTCCGCGCCCGCGGCCAGGACGGAGGCGCGCCTGGAACTCCCGGCGCCCGAGCCGGAACCGGCACCGGGCCCCGCGCCGGCCCGCCCGGCCGCGGGCGGCGCCGCCGAGCGCGCCCGGCGCGGCAAGGTCCTCGCACGGCGCCGCCGGACCACGACGCTCCTCTTCGCCGCCTTCACCCTCGGCGCGGTCGTCGCGGCCGTCGGCGGCGTCGCCTTCCTGTGGGCCCCGGCGGTCCCCGCGCTGCTCCTCAGCACGTACATCGTGCACCTGCGCGTCCAGGAGCGCCGGCGCTTCGTGTACGTCATGGACCGGCGCCGCGCCGAGGCGGCCGCCGCCCGGCTGCGCGAGAGCCGCCGCCCGGCCCCGACCCCGGAGCCGGAGGCCGACCAGGCCCCCGTGGTCCCGGCGGTCTCCCCGCAGGAGGCGGACCGGCGCGCCCTCGTCGAGCAGACCGACCACGCCGAGTGGGTGGACCAGCAGCGCGAGCGCGGCCCGGCCCGCGGCGACAGCTGGGACCCGGTCCCGGTGCCGCTCCCCACGTACGTCACCGCCCCGGTCGCCCCGCGCGCCACGAGCGGCATCGACATCACGGACCCGGAGACCTGGAGCGCGGCCCGCTCCTCCACGGCGGCGGACCCGACCCCCACGCCGGCTCCGGCCCCCCGCCAGCGCACCACCCCGCCGCGCCGCGGCCGCGACCACGGCCGCACCCCGCTGTTCGACCAGTACGCGGACGACGACCGCCCCCGCGCGGCCAACGAATGACCCCCGGCCGGGGGCCCGCGACGGCCCCCGGCTGACCTGCGGCGGAAGCGATTTTTGTTCTTCGCCGGAGGGATGCTAATGTTTCACACGTCGCAAGGGCCTGTGGCGCAGTCTGGTAGCGCACCTCGTTCGCATCGAGGGGGTCTGGGGTTCAAATCCCCACAGGTCCACAGACAATGACGGGATCCCGTCCGATCGCGAGATCGGGCGGGATCTTCGTCGTTCCGGGGTGCCGTCACAGTGGGCGCTGGAAGAGTCCGGTGTTCAGGAGCGACACACCGAAGAGCGGGGAGTCGGGCGACTGCCTCGTCATGGCGCGCAGCTCGACCGCGGTGAGGTCGGGGAAGAGTCCGCGCAGGTCGTCGAGGGTGTAGGCCAGTCCGCCGTCCAGGCTGCGGGTGCGGTAGAACTCCTCGTCGGGCAGTTTCGAACCCGTCGCTCCCGAGGCGAAGCACGCGAGACCGAAGTGGCCGCCGGGGGCGAGCGCCCGTTCCAGCAGGGCCAGGTAGCTGACACGGCGGTGCGGCGGCAGGTGGTGCAGGCAGCCGGAGTCGTAGATCAGGTCGTAGCGGCCGGGCGGCAGGTCGACGGTGAAGATGTCCCCGCAGTGGAAGCGGACGTCCACGCCGGCTTCCCGGGCCCTCTCCCGGCCCCAGGTCACCGCGGTACGGGAAAGGTCGACCGCGTCCACCTCGTAGCCCTGGGAGGCGAGGAAGACGGCGTTGCGCCCCGGCCCGCAGCCCAGGTCCAGGGCCCGGCCGGGTGTGACGAGGCCGCGTTCCAGGTACGAGGCCAGGTTCTCGTCCGGCTTGTCGACGAAGAACGGGATGTCCCGGGAACGGTTGGCGTAGAACTCGTCCCACCAGTCGCAGGATCCGTCCGTCCAGCGGTCCGTCTCCGCGGTGAACAGCCGATCCAACATGTGCAGGACGTCGTCCACCGTGCGGATATCACGGGTCACTGCAATTTCCTCCTCATCGGTCACGCCCGTTGATCGGCGTGACTCCTCGTGTCCCGTCGTCGCGGGCCCACGGGGCGCCTCCCGACGAACCGGTCGGGAGGCACCCGGAGGCCCCGTGCGACTGTCAGCTCATCCGGATGACGAGCATGCCGTCGTGCCCTCGGCGGCCCACCGTCTGGAAGACCACTCCGTCGACCCGGTCGGAGCCGCCGACCAGCTGGAGCACCCGCTGGGTGGCGCGGACGGCGCCGTTCGACGTCTCCAGGTCCCGGACCTCGCCGGCCCGCACGACGTTGTCGATGACGATGACGCTGCCGGAGCGGCCCAGGCGCAGGCAGCTCTCGAAGTAGGTCACGTTGTTGTGCTGGTCGGCGTCGATGAAGAAGAAGTCGAAGGGCTCGGCCTTCTCCTCCGCGAGCTGGGCCAGCTGTTCGGCGGCATTGCCCACGCGGACCTCGACCCGGTCGTCGAGCCCGGCCGCCTTGAGGTTGTCCGCGGCGACCACGGCGTGCACCGGATTGTTCTCGATGGTCACCATGCGGCCGCCCGGAGGCAGCGTCTTGGCCAGCCACAGGGCGCTGTAGCCGCCGAGGCTTCCCACCTCCAGGATCCGCCGGGCGCCGACCATCCGCGCCAGCAGGCTGATCTGCTTGCCCTGGAGCGCGGAGACGTTGATGATCGGCAGGTCCGCCTGCTCGCTGACGTCCAGCGCGCGGGCGAGGTCGGGGTCGGGCGCGCACAGCACGCCACTGAGGAAGTCCTCGGTCTCGGACCAGGTGTCGACAGCCATGACAGAAACAGTTCTCCTAAGCGGCGAGGGAAGTCGGGCCGGGGGACGAGGCGTCCATCTGGTGCGCCCAGAAGTGCCGCGCGTACATGCGCCGCCAGACGCCCATCATGTGCGTGAGGGCCTCGATCTCCGGCGGGGTGAGATCCGGGTGCCAGAAGTCGAAGAGCAGCACCGTCCGGCGCTCCTCGCCCTCGTTCCACACCTCGTGGTCGTAGGAGTCGTCGAAGACGAACGCCTTGCCCTGCTGCCAGGCGCGCGCCTCCGAGGCCACCCGGATGCGGGAGCCCTCGGTCGCCACCAGGGAGAGGTGGCAGCGCAGGTGGGCGTTGCTGAAGCCGGAGTGCGGGCGGATGTGCGTACCTCCCATGATGGTCGAGAAGTACGTCATGCCGCTGTCGGTGGCTCCGTGGATGGCCGAGAGCGTCCTCAGCGTGTTCGGGAACGCGGAGACGTTCTTGGCGTACGGCCGGCCGATGCACGACAGGTACAGCGCACGCCACTTGCCGTCCTCGGCCAGCCCCGTGGGATGCGACACGGCGCCGTCGAGGTTGCCGCCCAGGGCCTGCAGCTCCTCGAGGATCGCGGGAGCGGCGGCCTCCAGCTCGTCGAGCCAGGGGAAGTCCTCACGGCTCCACCACGGCCGGGCCGTGAGACCGGGGAAGTAGATCTCCGGTGTCTGCAGACCGCCCACCTCGGCGACCCGCCCCTCGGCGGTGATCTCCAGTCCCTCTCTGATGCGCTCGACCTGCGCGGGGTCGACCGTCCCCTGTGCGAGCCACCGGTCGAACTCCCGGGGGCCTTCGGTGATCCACAGTTCTTCCATGTTCCTCTTTCCAATCCAGCGAGAGAAGACGGCACCCGTGAGTGCTCAGGGGGCCTGGTCGGAACCGAGCAGGGACGTCAGCCGGTCCATGGACCGCTTTCCGGGCTCGGGAGCGGAGCCGGCGACGAAGCCGGTCATCGTCTGCCGCAGGGTCGTCCCCGCCGTCGGGTCCACCCGGTTGATGCAGTGGATGGTGCCTTCCTGGACGAGGACCAGTCGGTTCGGCTTGGGCACGATGGCCGTCAGGGCGTGCGAGGCCTGGCTCGCCTTCGCTTCGACGGCCTCCATCGCGGACATGCCGGTGGTGTCGACGTCGACGGTGTCGGGATCGGCGTCCAGGATGACCAGTTCGCCGGACCAGGACGCCTTCCACTCCTCGTGGAGGAAGAAGACGAACTCCCCCAGCCGGCCGGTCGCCACATCGTTGTGCCAGCCCAGTCGGCTTCCCGCGGGGTACTGCCAGAAGCTGAAGCCGACCGCGGACCAGTCCTCACCGGGCGCGCCGAACATGTCCGGATGCGCGCCGAGTTCCCCGAGGATCGTCCGGAAGGCGGCGGGCTGCGCGTCCTGTTCCCGCGACTCGGCCGTCGGCGTCCCGGTGTCCTGCCGGAGCACGGCCCCACGGGAGCGGAAGGCGCGCCCGTCCGTCTCCGGATAGATGACGCTGGCGACTTCGTCGAAACGCCTGTGCTGCATCACCGAACGGATCTCGGCGAGTTCGTCCGGCGGCAGGAAGTCGTCGATGACCCGGTACCGTGCGCCACTGGCGACGATGTTCATGAATGCTCGTCCTTTCTCTCTGTCCGACTCAGCGCCCTGCGCGCCGACAGTCCGCGAGTGCACGTGCCAGACCGAGGACCGTGCGCGATTCGGGAGACACGGCCACCGCGTCGGGCAGGAGGACGTCGAAGCGCTCTTCGAGCACCGTGAGCACCTCCAGCCAGGTCAGGGAGTCGAGCCCGAGCTCCGCGGGCGATCTCAGCAGCGTGTCCTCGTCCGCCGTGTGCAGGCACCGCAGCCGGGCCAGTACGGCATCGTCGACCCCGGCGTTCCCGGCCGCGGAGACGATCGCGTCCATCACCGCCGTCAACCCGTCACGGGAATCCGACAGCAGCTGTTCGGTCATTTCGCCCTGATCCATTCCGTGAGCGCAGTACGGTCCAGCTTTCCGATGGCGGTCCGCGGGAATTCTGCGAAGATCCTCAACCGTGGTGCGAAACCGGGCGGAACGCTCGCGTACAGCGCGTTCTCCACGGTCTCCCGCGAGGGCGGCCGTCCGGCCACCACCGCGTAGACGTCCTCGAACTCCGCGTCGCCGGACCGGGGGAGGACCAGGAACTCGACCTCCTCCACGCCCTCCACCCCGCCGACGGCGGTCCGGACCGGGGAGACGTCCACGAACTTCCCGTTGGCGCGTACGGCTCCGGGCTCGCGCCCGACGAACCACACCTGACCCGAGGCGTCGCGCTCGACGACGTCCCCGGTCCGCCACAGGGGCGAGTCGCGTACGGGCTCGTGTGCGTAACCCCAGACGGGGGCCGCCGTGCGCACGACCAGCTCGCCGCGGGATCCCGGATCCGGGCCGACGATCCCGACGGAGGGGATCGGCTGCCCGAGCCCGCGGGACCCGATGAACATCCCTCCGGTCTCGCTCGACCCGTACCCGCGGGTGATCGGGACTCCGAAGCGGGCCACGCAGGCGGCGTCCAGCTCGTCCGAGACGGTGCCGGCACCGACGAGGACCGCCCGCGGCCGGGAGTCACCCGTGCGCCGGGTCTTCGTCAGGAGCCGCAGCAGGGCCGGGGTGATGGCCAGCTTGCCGCTCCCGCCCCCGTCCAGGTCGCGGGCCACGGCCGAGGCCGTCGTGAACGGACGGGCGTCGACCCGGCACCCGGACAGGAGCGCGGCGAGCGCCACTCCGGAACCGAAGGAGTGCGCCACCGGTACCGGGATCCTCACCGTGTCCTCGGCGCCCAGTCCCATGCCCCCGCGGTAGCCGACGTGTTCGGCGCGGAGGCTCTCGACACTGCGCCTCGCGAGTCTGGGCTCGCCGGTGGACCCGGACGTCTCGTGCAGCAGACCGAGACCGGCGGGGACCGGCGGGGCCGCGGTGGCGATCCGTGCCACCGTGATCTCCTCGGCGGACCCGGGAGTGACGGTGAAGGACGCGCCGTGCGCCGTGAACGTCTCCGGCGCGCGGGGCGTCACCCACGCGGCGGCGCCGGTGCTCCAGCACGCGACCACGGCCGCCAGGAGCGTCTCCGGTGCGAGGCCGGAGAACACGAGCAGGTCGCCGTCCGTGACACCTGCCTTCCGGTACTGCTCGGCGCACCGCGCGACGCGGCTCGCGGTGGCCTCGGGGAGCGCCTCGCCGATCCGTCCTCCGGACGAGAGGACGGCTTCGGCCAGTTCGCGCCGGGCCTCAGACACCGGAACCGGGGGCCGGCGTCGTGGAACGGATCAGCCGGTCCATCCCGATGATGGGAAGAGCCGTCAGGAAGGCGCCCACCACACCGATCCACAGGCAGGGCACGACGCCGATGTGCGAGCCGAGCCAGCCGGCGAGGATCGACGCCACGGGCATGCTTCCCCACACCACGAAGCGGATCGACGCGGTCATCCGGGCCAGCATGTCCTTGGGGCAGACCCGCTGACGCACGCTCACCTGCGCGATGTTGAAGGTCACCGCACCCCAGGTCATTCCGAACTGGCCGAGGACGAGCAGGGCGACCGGGACCACGGAGGCGGACCCGTCCAGGGATCCGGCCACGGGGAACGCCGCCATGGAGACGCCCGCGAGGAGGAGGCCGACCGCCATGACCCTGCCCGCCTCGAACCGGGCACGGACCTTCGGGAGGGTGAACGCGGCCAGCAGGCCACCGAGCGTGCCGACGCCGAGGACGACCCCCATGACCGTGGAGCCGAGGCCCAGCGTCCTCAGGACGAGCAGGGGCGTCAGCGTCATGGCGATGGTGGCGAAGAAGTTCGACACCCCCACCGAGACCAGCAGCCGCCGCAGTACCGCGTTGCCCACGACGAACCGGACGCCGGCCAGGATGTCCCGGGTCAGCCGGGACTCCTCTCCCGCCTTCTCACGGCGGGACGGTTCGGAGTCCTTGACCGTCGCCAGGAGACCGGCGCACACCACGTAGGCCACCGCGTCGACGGCGATCACCACGGGCGCGCTCACGGCCTTGAGGAGGAGTCCCGCCGCGGCCGGTCCGCCGGCCGCGGAGATCTGGGCCGACGACTCCAGCCTGGCGTTCGCCCGTTCGATGTCCTTGTCGGAGACGATGAACGGCACGTACGACTGGTACGCGACGTCGAAGAAGACCGAGGCGACGCCGACGATCACCGCGACCGCGTACAGCCACCCCAGCGAGAGCCGGTCGAAGGCCCACAGCACGGGGAGGGCGGCCAGCACGACGGCGCGCACCACGGCCGCCCTGATCATGGTGGTCCGCTTCGACCAGCGGTCGACCCACGCACCGGCCGGCAGGCCGATCAGCAGGTAGCACACGGTGAGCGCGGCGGTCAGGTATCCGACCTCCTCCGCCCCGGCGTGGAGGGTCTCGATCGCGACCACGGGCAGGGCCAGCAACCCGAAGCGCTGGCCGACCTGCGACGCGGTCTGCGCGGTCCAGAACCGCAGGAACCGGCCGGTGCTCACGTCCGACACGGCGGCGTCGGACACGGAGACGCTCATCAGGCCGCCACCCCGCTCGTCAGGGGCTGCTCGATGAACCTCGATCCGCCCAGTTCGAGCCCGGAGGACCGGACGAGCCCCCGCACGTGATCGAGGGTGACGACGAAGCGGTCCTTCCCGTAGATCAGGTAGCGCTTCTGGTCGGCGGCGCTGGAGAAGTTGACGGTCATCACGTTGGCTCCGGCGTCCAGGCCGCGGGACTGACCGCCGCTGCCGACCCGCTCCAGCGCGCTGACCGACGGGATCAGCAACTGCGGGTAGCGCAGCCGGAGAAGGGCGATGACGTTGAGCGCCAGCTCGTTGTCCCCGATCGGGGCGATGCTCATCGGCGTGTTCGGGGCCGGGATGAAGGGGCTCACGCTGCACATGTCCACACCGAGCTCACCCGCCAGCTCGATGTCGTCGATGATGCTGTCCAGCGACTGCCCCGGCAGGCTGGAGATCAGCCCCGTGCCGACCTTGAAGCCGACCTCCTGGAGGTCCCGCATGCACCGCAGGCGCGACTCCAGGGTCTCGTGCCGAAGGCTGAGGTGGAGTGCGGGGTCGCTCGTCTCGTGCTTGAGGATGTAGCTCGTCGCGCCCGCGGCCTTCAGCCGCTCGTACTGGGCCCGCTTGAGGTTGCCGACGTTCAGCAGGATCTCGACCCGGTCGTCGTACAGCGCCCGGATCCGCGGTATCACCTCCTCCAGGAGCGGCATCAGCGCCGGCGTCTCGCCGCCCTGGAGCAGGATGACGTCGATCCCGTTGTCCCGGATCAGTCCGGCCAGCTCGACGATCTTGTCCGCGGCCAGGAAGTAGGTGTCGTTCTCGCGCACGTTGTCACGGCGCATCGGGCAGTAGTCGCAGTTCACCCGGCAGACGTTGGTCAGCTCGATGACACCGCGCAGCACGACGGCCGCACCGAAGTGCTCGTTCCGTGCCCGCCGGCTCTCCGCGAACAGCTGCTCCTGCTCAGGGCCGCGTGCCAGCAGCAGACGGCGCATTTCATCACGGCTCAGCAAGACGAACCTTCTTCCTCACGAATCTCGGGCACTGTCATGTCGACGACCATCTGCGCCATGCGGCCGGGGTCGGCATCCGCCTCTCCGTACGTGGAGATCGCATCGACCAGGGACGGACGGAAATCTATTTCTCGGGACCTGTCGTTGACCGTCACCAGCACCCGGCCGTGATCCACCAGCCGGTCGCTGAGGAGGAGGCGCAGCCGCGAGCAGCCGGACGCGCGGACGACCAGGTGCGTACGGTCCACCGCACGGGCGTCCACGGTCGCCGCGCTCCCCGGGTGGAGATCGTCCATCTCCACCCAGTGGGCCCGGCCGTGCGCCCTCTCGCGGGCACGGTGCCGGACCCGTCCGGGCCACGGCGTTCTCCTCGCGGCGCCGAAGCACCGGACGATCTCGTCGAACTGCGGGTTCCCCGGCTCGATCCCCATCGTGCTCAGCTTGTGTTCTCCGTCCGGCACTTCGACGAACGAGATGCCCCGATGGCCCCGGCCCCGCAGATGCGTCACGGCGTCACGGGCGAGGACGAGGGGGATCTGCTGGTCCCGGACCCCGTGCACCACCGTCAGCGGCACGCCCAGGACGTTGGGCAGCAGCTCACGCATCGTGTTGTCGGGCCCGAACATCTCCCAGATCGAGGGCGCGCCGTTGACGGACGCGGCCATGGCGAGGCCGTCCCAGCGGCGTGACGCCATGCCCCAGGTCGCGATGCCCCCCATGGAGGCCCCCACCAGAGCGCAGCGGTTCACGTCCACGGCCAGGCGTTCACGGGCCCAGCGCAGTGCCCGCACCGGGAAGTCGCCCGGCTCCGTCGTCCACCGGGCCTCCTTGAACCGGCTTCCGAAGATCCCGGCCACGTCGAAGTTGCTGCTCGACCCGAACGGTTGAAGCGCGGTCGGGCACAGCAGGACCGCACCGCAGGCGTCGGCGAGCGGCCGGAGGTGGTCCCGGAGCGCCGCCCCGGAACTCCCGACGCCGTGCAGGCCCACGATCAGGCCCGGGGGGCGCCCGTCCCGACGCGGCGGCACGTACAGCTCGGCCTCGGTCGGCCGCCCCCAGGCGTCCAGCAGCTCCACGGTCTCCGACCGGGCGGCCTCCCCCGCGTCGGCGGTCGAGAACAGCAGTCGCTCGAGACCCCGCGGGTCGATTCCTTGCCGCCCGAACAGCTCCGCCGCCGCCCCGGGGCTCTCGTCCAGGCAGGCGCGCCGGGCTTCGTGTGCTCTGATCACGGCGTCCTCGGTTCGGTCGCCGCCGGGCGGACCGGCGTGCCCGAGGGTTCCGCGCCCGCGAAGGACACCAGGCCCAGGGCGACCGGGGAACGGCTCAGCCGCCGCGCCCCCAGGCCGGCCATGGCCAGCGCGGCCGGGATGTCCGCCGCCTCGACCACCACCTCGGCGGCGGTCGCGCCGACGGACACCGCGGTGTCCTCGACGGCTGCCAGGAACCCGCCCAGGTCGGCCATGGAGCGGCACGGGTTGCCGCTCAGGACGAGTCGTGAGCGGTCGAGGACCCAGGCGAGCCGGGTGCCGGCCGAGGGCCCCTGCGGGACACCGAGCAGTTCCCGGACCATGGGAGCCGCTTCGTCCCCGCCCGGAACGAAGCCCGGAACGACGAGCGTGCCGGACGTGCGCGGGGGCGTCCCGGTGGGGCGCTCCGCGTCGGAGGCGTGCGGCAGCCGGACGAGGTAGCGGTGCAGGAGCGGGCCGACGGGACGCAGCCGCAGCCTGCCGGCCAGACGCGCCTCGGGCTTGTTCGGCTCCACCCAGGCGGCGACACCCTCGTATCCGGCTTCCCGGGCCCAGTCCCGGATGGCGAACGCCGCACCGAGCGCGGCCCCCGACCCCCGGAACCCGTCGTCGACGAAGACGCCCTTCAGCAGCAGGTGCCGGTGCCAGCGCATGGCCCGGTGCACCGCCGCCAGGGTTCCGTCCGGGGTGAACAGGCCCATCCAGCAGTGGTCCGCCCCGGCCGCCAGCTCCCGGCGGATGACGCCGGCGTCGACGTCGTCGAACGGGCAGAGCCGCAGAGCCGCGTCGACCTCTGCGTCGTGCAGGCGGCGGGCCGTCAGTCCTCCGGTACGCGGGATCGGGAGGGGCGCGACATCAGTCTCCGCAGCCACTGCCACCGCCTCCTCCCACCGAGGCCAGGGCGAGGTAGGTCCTTCCCGGGGGCGCGACCGCGGGCATCGCCTCTGTTCTCGCCATCTTGCGCGCGGCCGCACGGCCGGCCATCAGGTTCATCATGAGTTGGGGGGTGATGAATCGGGAGTCCAGGTCCTGGATGATCCAGTTGAACACGTCGAGATCGAAGGGATAGAAGACGGGGTAGAGCAATTGGTCGTCGTCCGCGCCGAGTTGCTTCGCGAGGTTGGTCTCGGGCAGGACCCGATAGCCGACGTGCATCACGAGTTCGTCGTCGCGGAGGTTCTCGTTGATGAATCGGGCGCTGTTCCGGACCGACTCCCTGTCCTCGCCCGGGCCGCCGAACACGACGTTCACCTTCACCGGAAGGTCGTTCTTTCGGCTGCGCTCCAGGAATCGGGAGACGTGCCGGGTCGAGAAGGACTTGCCCAGGTTCCGCATCATGGTGTCGTCGAGGCTGTCGGGTGACACCACGACGGCTTCCACTCCGCTGTCCTGGAGCATTTCGCCGAATTCGTCGTCGAAGGGCTTCGGCGTGAAGTACGCCGACCAGGTCAGGCCGTCCAGGGCGAGGTCCTTGACGAGCTGGACGACTTCCTTCGCGAACCGCAGTTCGCTGTTGAAGATGCCGTCCGTGAAGAAGATGCGCCGGAATCCCGCACGGTGGATTCCGCGGATCTCGTCCGCCAGGACGTCCAGCGGCTTGAGGTCTCCGGCGTTGTCTCCCTCGATGTACGCGTACGGGCAGTACCCGCAGGTCTGGTAGCAGGTCTTCCGGCGGGTCTCCACGCCGATCATCGCCTGGTGCGCGTTCGTGTACGCCGCCATGAGCGAGGCCGGGTGGCTCAGGGTGTCGGTGAGGAATCCGCAGTGCCGCCGTCCCTGGAGGACGCCGCCCCTTCCCTTGAAGGACCGCGGGTCCGTCGCGATGTCGAGCATGACCTGCTCGCCCGGGCCGATGACGCCCACGTCGAGCCCGAGCCTGTCGACGAGCGTGTCGCCGAACAGGCTGAAGCCCGGCCCGCCCCCGACCAGCACCGGGTCGAGCCCCCGCCGGTCGAGCTCGGCCCGCACGCGCTTCGCGAAGGAGACGTACTCGTCGACATGGGTGCTACAGGTGATGTCGATGGGGTCGATGTTCCGGATGGTGAACCCGATGACGTCCCATGCGTCACCGAGCCACTCGAGGTCGGTCAGACCGGCCGGCTCGGCGACGAAGTCCATGAGTCGCGTCACGTGGCCCGCGCGGTCCAGGGCGTCCTGGACGCACCGGACACCGATGGGGAATATGGGCTGATTCCCGTCCATGGGAAGACTGGCCAGGTTGACCAGCAGCACGCGTGACATACAAAACCTCTTCACCCAGAGAGAAGACCGGGGGCGCAAGGACGGCGGAGAATTCGCCTCTTGCGCCCCGGCCGAGGGGGCGAGTAGCGGCTCGGTTCCTATGGAGAATCACGGAGCCGCAGCGCGCCGGGATTTCTTATTCAGCCGCAGGACGGCGTGGACATCGTGATGAGGAAGTCCGAGTCGACCAGGTCGAAGAGAAGCTCGCACGCGCGGTCGAAGCGCTCGGCGTCGACGAGCATGAGCGACTCCATGGACTCCTTCTCGATGACGATGCCGGCGTCGGCGAGCGTCTTGCGGGGCTTGTCCTTCAGGGCCGCGGCGAACGACTCGTCGGAACCGAGGCGCGCCACGAGGGCCTCCAGGGTCTGCGCGGCCTTCTCGGCCTCGGCGACCTGCTGGGCGGTGAACGAGGAAACGGCGGTCTGCGTCATTCCATTGCTCCTTATCGAGGTTTTCTTTCGACGCATCGATCCTTGCCGATGGAGAAGAGCCGGACCAGAAGTCAGGCCTGGCACATTCCGCCCCTGACCGGTTCATGCCTGGGCCACGGAAACGGAAATCCCGCCCGATCGGAAGGGAGATCGGGCGGGATTTCTGCTGGTCGGATCGGCGGGGGCGTCAGACCAGGGGCTTCGCGAAGCAGCGGCTGGTGGGGTAGTCGCGGTAGTGGCCGAACTTGGCGCAGGGCTCGTAGCCGCTGGAGGTGTAGAGGGCGATGGCCTCCGGCTGGCGGACGCCGGTCTCCAGGACCATGCGGGTGCGGCCGGCGGCGCGGGCGTCGGCTTCGAGGGCCGCGAGGATGCGCCGGGCCAGGCCCAGGCCGCGGGCCTCGGGTATCACGTACATGCGCTTGAGCTCGGCGTCGCCGTCCGAGTAGCCCTCGTCGTTCTCGTCCTGGGTGCGCCAGCCGCCCGTGGCGACCGGCCGGCCCTCGGGGTCGTACGCGAGGAGGTAGAGGCCGCGGGGCGGGATGAACATGCCGGCGTCCAGCGGTGTGGCGTCGCCCTCGTCGCCGTAGCGGACGGCGTACTCCGCCTGGACCGCGTCGTTGAGTTTGACGGCGTCGGGGTGGCCGTAAGGCGTGGGCTGGATGTTCATGCGGTGGATCGTACATCTATGCGGAGCTGGGTGTCTGTATTCTCCCGGGATGCTCACTGTCACGACCGCGAATGTCAATGGTCTCCGTGCCGCCGCCAAGAAGGGCTTCGTCGAGTGGCTGGCCGGCACCTCCGCCGACGCCGTCTGCCTCCAGGAGGTCCGCGCCGAGGAGGCGCAGCTGCCCGAGGACGTACGGACCCCCGAGGGCTGGTTCACCGTCCACGCCCCCGCCGCCGCCAAGGGCCGCGCCGGAGTCTCCCTCTACACGCGCCGCGAGCCCGACGCCGTACGGATCGGCTTCGGGTCCGCCGAGTTCGACTCCAGCGGCCGCTACGTCGAGGCCGACCTGCCCGGCGTGACCGTCGCCAGCCTCTACCTGCCCTCCGGAGAGGTCGGCACCGAGCGCCAGGACGAGAAGTACCGGTTCATGGACGAGTTCCTGCCCTACCTCAAGGAGCTCAGGACCCGCGCCGCCGCCGACGGCCGCGAGGTCGTGGTCTGCGGCGACTGGAACATCGCCCACCAGGAGGCCGACCTCAAGAACTGGAAGTCCAACAAGAAGAACGCCGGCTTCCTGCCCGAGGAGAGGGAGTGGCTCTCGCGCGTGCTCGACGGGGAGGACGGGGGGTACGTCGACGTCGTGCGCGCGCTCCACCCCGAGCAGGAGGGCCCCTACTCCTGGTGGTCCTACCGCGGGCGCGCCTTCGACAACGACAGCGGCTGGCGGATCGACTACCAGATCGCCACCCCCGGACTCGCCGCCAAGGCCGTCAAGGCCCACGTCGAGCGGGCCGCCAGCCATGGTGAGCGGTGGAGCGATCACGCCCCCGTCACCGCCGTCTACGACGTGTAGGGCGTCCCCGCCGGACCGCGCGGTACCGCGCCGTGGAACGGCCGGTCCGGGTGGTCGGGGAACCCGTCAGGCGATCACGAGGCCGGTTCCCCGGGGCGCAGCCGCCGGTCGAGGGCCAGCGACAGCTCGGCCTCCACCACGCTCTTGGCGAGCGGGCGCAGCCGCTCCAGGTCGCCCTCGGAGGCGTAGGCGCCCAGGAGTTCGGCGAAGAGCCCGGCGAGGGCCTCGGCGTGCTCGCGGACGCGGGCGCCCGCCTTGAGGACCTCGGCGAGCGGGACGCCCTCCCGGACCAGGGCGGCGGAGACGTCGAGCAGTCGGCGGCTGACGTGGACGATCTCCTCGCCGTCGGTGACGAGGTAGCCGAGGTCGAGCGCGGCGGCGAGGTTCTCGGCGGTGACCTCGCCGGCGAAGTGGTCGGCGAGCTCCCCGGGGGTCAGCCGGACCGGCTCCTCCTCGGAGGGCGCGGGGAGGGCGAGGACCTCGCGGACGTTGCGGCCGCTCTCGAAGGCGGTGGTGAGGTCGGCGATGCCGTTGAGGGTGTGGCCGCGCTCCAGGAGGGCGGCGATGGTGCGCAGCCGGGCCAGGTGGTTGTCGTCGTACCAGGCGATCCGGCCCTCGCGGCGGGGCGGCGGGATCAGTCCGCGCTCCCGGTAGAACCGCAGGGTGCGCACGGTGATCCCGGCGGCGGTGGCCAGCTCGTCCATGCGGTACTCGCGGTGCTCGCGCCCGCCGTTGCCCGCGGTGCCGTTCGCCGTCTCTTCTGTCACACCCGCCAGCCTAAGTTGTACCGCCGGTAACTTTCCCCCGTCGTACCCCTACCGCTCGGTATGGAGCTGCTCTACAGTCCCCACTGTGCCAGTGATTGCTGGCGGAATCTTGGCCGGGCGCACGGGAGGCGGCATGGCGAAGCACGAGCACGTACGGGTGGCGGTGATCGGGTCGGGATTCGGCGGCATCGGGGCCGCCGTCCGGCTGCGCCGTGAGGGGATCACCGACTTCGTCGTCCTGGAGCGGGCCGACTCCGTGGGCGGCGCCTGGCGCGACAACAGCTACCCCGGCTGCGCCTGCGACGTCCCCTCCCACCTCTACTCCTTCTCCTTCGCGCCCAACCCGGACTGGCCCCGCACCTTCTCCGGGCAGCGCCACATCCGGGCCTACCTGGAGCACGTCACCGACACCTTCGGGATCCGCCCGCACCTCCGCCTCGGCCACGAGGTGCTGAAGGCGACGTGGGACGCCGAGGCGCTGCGCTGGGAGATCGAGACCAGCGGCGGCGGCTTCAGCGCCGAGGTCCTCGTCTCCGCCGGCGGGCCGCTCTCCGACCCGAAGATCCCCGACATCCCGGGCCTCGCCGACTTCCCCGGCAAGGTCTTCCACTCCGCGCGGTGGGACCACGACTACGACCTCCGCGGCAAGCGCGTCGCCATGGTCGGCACCGGCGCCTCCGCCATCCAGATCGTGCCCGAGATCCAGCGCGAGGTCGGGCGGCTCACGCTCTTCCAGCGGACGCCCCCGTGGGTCATGCCCCGCACGGACCGCGCCATCAGCGGCGCCGAGCGCTGGCTGCACCGCGCGCTCCCGGCCACGGCGACCCTGCGCCGGGGCGTCCTCTGGGGCATCCGCGAGCTCCAGGTCGGCGCCTTCACCAAGCACCCGAACGAGCTGGGCCTGGTCGAGAAGCTCGCCAAGGCGAACATCGCGCGGTCGATCAAGGACCCCGTGCTGCGGGCCAAGCTGACGCCCTCGTACCGCATCGGCTGCAAGCGCATCCTGCTGTCGAACGCGTACTACCCGGCGCTCGCCCGGCCCAACGTCGACGTCGTCGCCTCCGGCCTCCGCGAGGTCCGCGGCTCGACCGTGGTCGCCGCCGACGGCACCGAGACCGAGGTCGACGCGATCGTGTTCGGCACGGGCTTCCACGTCACCGAGATCCCGATCGCCGAGCGGATCGTCGGCGCCGACGGGCACACGCTCGCCGAGTCCTGGAAGGACGGCGTCCAGGTGCTGCGCGGGGCCACCTCCGGCGGCTTCCCCAACCTCATGATGATCATCGGGCCGAACACCGGCCTCGGGAACTCCTCCATGATCCTCATGATCGAGTCCCAGCTGAACTACATGGCCGACTACCTCCGCCAGCTCGACGTCCTCGGCGGCCGCGCCGCCCTCGCCGTCCGCCCCTCCGCCGTCAACGCCTGGAACCGCAAGGTCCAGGCCCGGATGGAGCGGACCGTGTGGAAGGCCGGCGGCTGCAACAGCTGGTACCTCGACGCCAGCGGCCGCAACACCACCCTGTGGCCGGGCACCACGGCCGAGTTCCGGCGCGAGACCCGGCAGGTCGACCTCTCCGAGTACGAGGTGATCCGCGCCCCCAAGCCGGCCCCCAAGCCGGCCCGCACGTCCCGGAAGAAGGAGACCGCCAAGTGACGCTCCAGAGCCTTCCCGCGCCCCGCGCCCTCACCGCCGTCTCCGCCGACGGCACCCCGATCCACGTCGAGGTGTACGGCCCCGAGGGCGCGCCCGCCGTCGTCCTCTCCCACGGCTGGACCTGCTCGATCGCCTTCTGGGCCGAGCAGATACGGTCCCTCGCCGCCGACCACCGGGTCATCGCCTACGACCAGCGCGGCCACGGCAGGTCCCCCGCGCCCGCCGCGACCGGCGGCGCCGGCTACTCCACGACGGCGCTCGCCGACGACCTGGAGGCGGTGCTCGCGGCCACCCTCGGCCCCGGCGAACGGGCCGTCCTGGCCGGCCACTCCATGGGCGGCATGACGATGATGGCGGCCGCCGGCCGGCCCGGCTTCCGGGCGCACGCCGCCGCCGTCCTGCTCTGCTCCACCGGCCCCTCCCGGCTGACCTCCGAGGCCACCGTCGTACCGCTCGGGCCCGGCGGTCTCCGTACCCGCCTCACCAAGGCCGTCCTCGGCGCGAAGGCGCCGCTCGGCCCGGTCAACGCCGTCTCGAAGAAGATCCTGAAGTACGCGACGATGGGACCGGGTTCCGCGCCCGGGCGGGTCGAGGCCTGCGCCCGGATCGTGCACGCCTGCCCGCGCGGCGCCCGGTACGGCTGGTCGCAGGTCCTGGCCGGCCTCGACCTCGAACAGGGCCTGCGGGAGCTCCGGCTGCCGGTGGCCGTGCTCGTCGGCACCGCCGACCGGCTCACGCCGTCCGTCCACGCGCGTGCGATGGCGGAGGCGCTGCCGCACTGCACGGGCCTCGTCCAGCTGGCCGGCATGGGCCACATGACGCCGGTGGAGGCCCCGGAGGCCGTCACCGCGCAGATCCGCGAACTGACCCTCACGTACCTGGGCGTGAAGGAGAACGAGGAGGCAGGGGCATGAGCAGGGTGAGCCTGGAAGGACAGGTCGCGGTCGTCACCGGCGGGGCCCGCGGGGTCGGCGAGCTCCTCGCCCGCAAGCTCTCCGCCCGCGGCGCGAAGATCGCGCTCGTCGGCCTGGAGCCGGAGCAGCTCAAGGAGGTCGCCGGGCGGCTGCACACCGAGGCCGACTGGTGGCACGCCGACGTCACCGACCACGAGGCGATGGCCCGGGTCGCGGCCGAGGTGAAGGAGCGCTTCGGGAAGGTCGACATCGTCGTCGCCAACGCCGGTGTCGCGGCGGGCGGTCCGTTCGTCGACTCCGACCCGGCCGCCTGGCGGCGGGTCATCGAGGTCAACCTGATCGGCGGCGCGGTGACCGGCCGGGCGTTCCTGCCGGTCCTCATGGAGTCCCGGGGGTACTTCCTCCAGATCGCCTCGCTCGCGGCCATCACGCCCGCGCCGATGATGACGGCGTACTGCGCGTCGAAGTCGGGCGTCGAGGCCTTCGCGCACAGCCTGCGCGCCGAGGTCGCGTACAAGGGCGTGAAGGTCGGCGTCGGCTACCTGTCGTGGACCGACACGGACATGGTGCGGGGCGCGGACCAGGACGACGTGATGAAGGAGCTGCGGCAGCGGCTGCCGTGGCCGTCGAACCGCACGTACCCCCTCGGCCCGGCCGTCGACCGGATCGTGGCCGGCATCGAGCGGCGCTCCGCCCATGTGTACGCGCAGTGGTGGCTGCGCGGGATGCAGTCGGTCCGCGGCTACCTGCCGAGCCTGATCGCCACGGTCGGACAGCGCGAGATGCGGCGCTTCGAACCGCGTCTGGGCTCGGTCTCCAAGGGTCTGGTGGGCGCGGGCGGCGCGGCGGACGAGCAGGCGCGGGCGGAGGGTTCCTCCCCGGCTTCCTCCCCGCGGTAGCCGTCCGTAATCGACCGACATGCGTGCGTTGTCCTGACGTGTCAGTCTGATGAGGCCCTAGGGGCGGAGTCCCGCCCCGTTCCCCTCACACCCTTCTAGGAGTGAACCCGCATGGGCATCAAGGACGAGATGCAGAACAAGGCACAGCAGACGAAGAAGAAGATGCAGGGGGCGAAGGACGAGGCCTCCCAGCGCGCCTCCAAGGGCCGCGAGCGGTCCGAGGAGGAGATGCGCCGGGCCCAGCAGGAGGCCCAGGACCGCATGGACATGGACTTCGACGCCTGACGTCGGCCCGTCCTTGACGGAGGCGCACCCGGGATTCCGGGTGCGCCTTCGCGCGTCCGCGCGGAACGGTCGGGACCGAAAAAGTTGTACGCACCGGGCGGCGGATCTTCGTACCGTGGCGGCCATGGCCGTACTTGAGCGACTCCGACCCGACCACGCGCCCGCGCTGCTCGCCTTCGAGCGGGAGAACCGGGAGTACTTCGCCGCGCGGGTGCCCGACCGGGGGGACGCGTATTTCGAGGAGTTCGACGACAGGCACCAAGAGCTGATCGAGGCGCAGGAGGCGGGCGAGATCCACTTCCATGTGCTCGTCGCCGAGGGCGGGGAGATCGTGGGACGGGTCAACCTCGTCGACGTGGACGCCGGCGCGGGCAGCGCCGAGCTCGGCTACCGGCTCGCCGAGAAGGCGACCGGGCGGGGGCTCGCCACCCGAGGGGTGCGGGAGGTGTGCCGGCTGGCCGTCGAGGAGTACGGGCTCAGCCGGCTGATCGCCGTCGTGGCCCTGGGCAACACCGCGTCGAGCGCGGTGCTCGCCCGGGCCGGCTTCGGCGCCGTGGGCGGCGTGACCCTCGACGACGGCGAACCGGGCACCGCCTACGAGCTGGACCTCGGCGAGCTGATCCCGGGGTGAGGCCGGGGCACGGGCCGGGTGCCCGGCCCGTGTGCTGTCGTCCCGGCCCGTCTAGGGCGCTCTCGGCGGGAGTTTCGGGCGGGAGCGGTCCGGGAGGGACTCGTAGCCCGGGGGACTCGCCGCCGGGGTCTCGTCCAGGAGGGCGAGGGCGACGTGGACGGCGTCGTCGAGCTGGGCGTGCCGGCCCTCGGCCCAGTCGAGGGGGGTGCGGAGGACCGCGAGGTCGGGTTCGACGCCGTGGTTCTCCAGGGACCAGCCGTACTCGGGGAACCAGGCCGCGTTCATCGGCACCGTGATCTGGGTGCCGTCGCCGAGCCGGTGGCGGCCTGTCATGCCGACGACCCCGCCCCAGGTGCGCTGCCCGACGACCGGGCCGAGGCCGAGCAGCTTGAACGCGGCGGTGATCATGTCGCCGTCGGACGAGGTGGCCTCGTCGGCGAGGGCGACGACGGGGCCGCGCGGGGCGTTGGAGGCGTACGACACGGGCTGGGCGTTCCTCGTGAGGTCCCAGCCCAGGATCCGGCGGGTGAGTTTCTCTATGACGAGCTCGCTGATGTTGCCGCCGGCGTTGCCGCGCACGTCGACGATGAGGGCCGGCCGGGAGACCTCCATGCGCAGGTCGCGGTTGAACTGGGCCCAGCCGGAGCCGCCCATGTCGGGGATGTGCAGGTAGCCGCAGCGCCCGCCGCTGATCTCCCGTACGACCGCACGGCGTTTGGCGACCCAGTCCTGGTAGCGCAGGGGCCGTTCGTCGACGAGGGGGACGACGGCGACGCGGCGGGCGCGGCCCTCGCCCTCGGCGGGGGTGAAGGTGAGCTCGACGGTGGTGCCGCCGGTGCCGGAGAGCAGCGGGTAGGGGCCGGTGACGGGGTCGACGGGCCGGCCGTCGACATGGG
Organism: Streptomyces nymphaeiformis; assembly: GCF_014203895.1. Taxonomy (GTDB): domain Bacteria; phylum Actinomycetota; class Actinomycetes; order Streptomycetales; family Streptomycetaceae; genus Streptomyces; species Streptomyces nymphaeiformis. The sequence goes on from NZ_JACHJY010000011.1 coordinate 178,911, forward strand.
TGAGGACGGCGCCCTCGCGGATGCCGGTGCCGGCGAGCGGGGAGCGGGCCTTGGAGTCGGAGGACTCGCCGGGGAGGATGCGTTTGACTGTCCAACCTGCCTCGCGGGGAACGAGGTTGGCGCCGAGCAGGCCCATCGGTCGCTGGTAGTGCGGGGGTCCCTCGTTGCGGCGGGCGGGGGTGACGTAGGCGTGCGAGGTGCCGAGTTCGCCCATGACCTCGCGGAGCAGGTCGGCGAACTCGTCGGGGGACGCGACCCGTTCGACGAGGGGCCGGTACTGGTCGAGGACGGCGGTCCAGTCGACGCCGCCCATCTCGGGCTCCCAGAAGTAGGCGCGGACGATCCGGCCGGCCTCGTCGAAGGCCTGCCGCCATTCGGCGCCGGGGTCGATCTCGTGCAGGATGCGCCGCAGGTCCAGGTAGACGGTGGAGTCGCCGTCCCCGGACTCGGTGGCGGGCACGGCCCGCAGTTCGCCCTCGTCGGCGACGACGAGCCGGGTGCCGTCGCCGCTGACCGCGAACCAGTCGAGGTCCTTGGCGAGTTCGCTCTTGCGGGCCTTGGTGATGGAGAAGTGCTCCAGGGTGGGCTTGCCCGAGGTGTCGGCCGGGTTGGCGAAGGTCTCGCCGAGCGCGCCGGAGATGGGCCAGCGCAGCCAGACCAGGCCGCCGCCGCTGACCGGGTGCAGCGCCGAGTACTTGGAGGCGGCGACAGGGAAGGGCGTGACCCGCTCGGGGAGTCCCTCGATCTCGACGGTGACCGTGCCGTCGGCGCTCTCGGTGTCGTCGTCGGCGGGGTCGAGGCCGCCGGCCGCCGGGCGCCCGTCGGGGAGCAGCGCGAAGGGGGAGGGCGTGGCGGAGGAGAGCGGGACGAGGTAGGGGCGGCAGCCGAGCGGGAACGACAGGTCGCCGGTGTGGACGTCGTACACGGGGTCGAAGCCGCGCCAGGAGAGGAAGGCGAGGTAGCGGCCGTCGCGGGTGAAGACCGGGTTCTCGTCCTCGAAGCGGCCGTTGGTGACGTCGACGACGGTGCGGGCGCCGGGGCCCGAGATCCGGGCCATCTTGATGGAGCGCAGGGAGCGGCCGATGCCGGGGTGGGACCAGGTCAGCCAGTCGCCGTCGGGGGAGAAGGCGAGGTCGCGGACGGGCCCGTTGACGGACCGGATGAGTTCGGTGACCTCGCCGGTGGACGTCTCGCCGGTGGACGGCTCACCGTCGGCCTCCTCACCGTCGGCCTCCTCACCGTCGGCCTCCTCGCCGCCGGACTCCTCGGTCGCGTCGAGGAGGAGGAGCCGGCCGTCGTGCGAGGCGATCGCGAGCCGCTCGCCGTCCGGGTCGGCGACCATCTCCTCGACCCGGCCGAGGTCGCCGGAGGCGAGGCGGCGGGGCGGCCGGTCGCCGCTGGCGCGCGGCAGGTAGGCGACTTCGACGGCGTCCTCCCCGTCGGCGTCGGTGACGTACGCGACCTGGCCGCTGCTGCCGAGCATCTCGGGGAGCCGGACGCGGACGCCGGGGGTGTCGATGATGGTGCGGGCGGGGCCGTCGCGGTGGGTGAGCCAGTAGAGGCTGCCGCGTACGGAGACGGCGGAGGCGCGGCCGGTCTCGTCGACGGAGACCGCGTCGACGTGGTGGGCGGCCGGCACCTGGTAGGAGCGCCGGCCGACGCGCTGGCCGCCGAGCCGCACCTCCAGCTTGCGCGGGCGGGCTTCGGCGGCGAGGGAGTCGACGATCCACAGGTCGCCGGCGCACTGGTAGACGATCCGGCGTCCGTCGCTGGAGGCGTGCCGGGCGTAGAAGTCGTCGTGGTCGGTGTGGCGGCGCAGGTCGGTGCCGCCGGGCAGGCAGGAGTAGACGTTGCCGATGCCCTCGTGGTCGGAGAGGAAGGCGATCCGGCCGCCGACGGTCATGGGGGCGTCGAGGTGGCCGCCGATGTCGGGAAGGAGCCGTTCGCCGTGGAGCCAGAGGCGGCCGGTGGCGCCGCCGAGGTACCGCTTCCAGGAGGCCGGTTCGTGCGGCGGCTTCCCGGTGAGGAGGAGGGACCGGCGCTCGCCGCCGGTCCCGCAGATCGCGGGGTCGCCGGTGACGGCGATGTCCGAGACCGGGCCCCAGGGCAGGCGGAGGCCGGGGGAGCCGTCGGTGGGGACGGTGTAGGCCCAGGAGTAGTACGAGAAGGGCTGCCCGTGCGAGGAGACGGCGAGGATGTCGGAGCGGCCGTCCTTGTCGGGGGGCGTCCAGCCGCAGACCCGGGTGTCGGTGGAGCCCCAGTAGGTCAGCCGCCGGGCGGGGCCGCCGTCGATGGGGACGAGATGGATCTCGGGATCGAGGCTGCGCCAGTTCGTGTACGCGATGTGGCGGCCGTCCGGCGAGAAGCGCGGGTGGCCGACCCGCGTCCGGTCGACGGTGAGGCGCCAGGCCCGGCCGGGGCGGTGGCCCTCGGGGACGAGCGGGGCGATCCACAGGTCGTCCTCGGCGGCGAAGCACAGCAGGTCGTCGTGGAGGTGCGGAAAACGGAGATACGCGACGTCGTCACTCACCTCCTCATGCTTTCCGCGCGGACGGGGTGAGGCAACTCGTACGTGTATGCGGGCGTCCTGTGGGGTGTCGGCGCCCGTGTGGGCCAGGACACGTACGAAACGGTTTCGTTTCGCTGACGGCGGGGGTATCTTCGTACTGTACGAAACCGTTTCGTTCGGTCCGGAGGTTCGCATGGCTCGCAGCAGGCTCACTCCCGAGCGGGAGTCCGAGCTGTACGGAGCCGTGCTCGACCTCCTGCGCGAGGTCGGCTACGACGCCCTCACCATGGACGCCGTCGCCGCCCGCACCCACTCCAGCAAGGCCACCCTCTACCGCCAGTGGGGGAGCAAGCCGGAGCTGGTCGCCAGGGCGCTGCGCGCGAACAAGCCCGCCGATCTCACCCAGATCGACACCGGTTCGCTGCGCGGTGACTTCCAGGAGATGGTGGCGCAGACCGACGACTGCCAGATGGAGAAGGACTCCGCGCTGATGCGGGGCCTCGCCCATGCCGTCCACGCCAACCCCGAACTGCACCGGGCGCTCCGCGAGCTGCTCGTCGAACCCGAGATGACCGGCCTCGACGAAGTGCTGAACCGAGCGGTCCGCAGGGGTGAGGTCGACGCCGGGAACCCGGCGCTGAAACTCGTCCCGCACATGCTGATCGGTGCGTTCATCGCCCGGCCGCTGATCGACGATCAGACCGTCGACCGCGCCTTCCTCAGCGCCTACGTCGACGCCGTCGTGCTCCCCTCACTCGGCCTCTGACCCCGCACCACCCCGCACCACCCCTCTCCACCTGACGTCGCACCGCTCACGCCGTCGGGCCGGCTCCCCATGCCCTGTCCCACCCCACACCGGGAGTACGCCCCCGTGGCCACGTTCCTCTACAAGCTGGGCCGCACCGCCTTCCGGCGCCGCCGGCTCGTCGCCCTCCTCTGGGTGGCGCTGCTCGCGATCGCCGGCGTCGGTGCCGCCACCGCGTCCACGCCCACCTCCAGTTCCTTCTCGATCCCCGGCACCGAGGCCCAGCGCGCCTTCGACCTGCTCGAAGAGCGCTTCCCGGGCGCCGGAGCCGACGGGGCCACCGCCCGCGTCGTCTTCAAGGCCCCCGCGGGCGAGAAGATGACCGACCCGGCGCACAAGGCCGTCGTCGAGGAGACCGTCGCCGCGCTCAAGTCCGGCTCGGACCAGATCGTCCAGGTCACCGACCCGTACACCGCGCACGCCGTCTCGCAGAACGGCTCCACCGCCTACGTCTCGGTCTCCTACAAGGTCAACGGGATGGAGCTGACCGACGCGACCCGTGACGCCCTCAAGGACGCCGGTCACGACGCCCAGGGCAAGGGCCTGACCGTCGAGATCGGCGGCGACGCCCTCCAGACCATGCCCGAGCAGGGCGCGAGCGAGGCCATCGGCATCGTCCTCGCCGGCATCGTGCTCGTCATCACCTTCGGCTCGCTCGTCGCGGCCGGGCTCCCGCTGCTCACCGCCGTCATCGGCGTCGGCATCGGCGTCTCGTCGATCACGGCGCTGGCGAACGTCCTGGACCTCGGCACCACCACCTCCACGCTCGCGTCGATGATCGGCCTCGCCGTCGGCATCGACTACGCCCTCTTCATCGTCTCCCGCTACCGCGCGGAGCTCGCCGACGGCCGGGACCGCGAGGACGCCGCGGGCCGCGCGGTCGGCACGGCCGGATCCGCCGTCGTCTTCGCCGGACTCACCGTCGTCATCGCCCTGGTCGGCCTGGCCGTCGTCAACATCCCGATGCTGACGAAGATGGGCTTCGCCGCCGCCGGCACGGTCGTGATCGCCGTACTGATCGCGCTCACCCTGATCCCCGCGCTGCTCGGCTTCGCCGGGAACAAGGTCGTCGGCCGCAAGCAGCGCAAGGGCACGGCTCCCGCGAAGAGCGACAAGCCCAACGGCGGCACCCGCTGGGCCCGCTTCGTCATCCGCCGTCCGCTGATGGTGCTGATCGTCGGCGTCCTCGGCCTCGGTGCGATCGCCGTGCCCGCCGCCTCGCTGGAGATGGGCCTGCCGGACGACGGCGTCAAGCCGACCTCCACCTCCGAGCGCCGGGCGTACGACGCGCTGTCCGAGGGCTTCGGCCCCGGCTTCAACGGCCCGCTGCTCGTCGTCGTGGACGGGGACAAGGCGACCGCCGACCGGACGGTCTCCACGATCAAGGGCCTCGACGGCTGGGCCGCGGTCACCCCGGCCACCCCGAACAAGGCCGGCGACGCCGCCATGATCACGGTGATCCCGAAGGACCGCCCGTCCTCGACCGCCACCGAGGGCCTGGTCCACGACATCCGCGACGCCACCGGCGACGACGTCCTCGTCACCGGCGCCACCGCGATGAACATCGACTTCTCGCAGAAGATGAACGACGCGCTCGTGCCGTACCTGGCGCTCGTCGTCGGCCTCGCCTTCGTGCTCCTGACCCTGGTCTTCCGCTCGGTCCTCGTGCCGCTGAAGGCGGCCCTCGGCTTCCTGCTCTCGGTGGTCGCCGCCCTCGGCGCGGTCGTCGCGGTCTTCCAGTGGGGCTGGCTCGGCAGCCTCTTCGGGGTCGAGCAGACCGGCCCGATCATGTCGATGATGCCGATCTTCATGGTGGGCGTGGTCTTCGGTCTCGCCATGGACTACGAGGTCTTCCTCGTGACCCGGATGCGCGAGGCGTACGTGCACGGCGAGCGGCCCGGCGAGGCGATCGTGACCGGCTTCCGGCACAGCGCCCGGGTCGTCACCGCCGCCGCGGTGATCATGATCGCGGTCTTCTCCGGCTTCATCGGCATGGACGACCAGATGGTCAAGATGATCGGCTTCGGCCTGGCCGCCGCCGTCCTCTTCGACGCCTTCGTGGTCCGCATGGCGATCGTCCCGGCCGTGCTCGCGCTCCTGGGCCACAAGGCCTGGTGGCTGCCGAAGTGGCTCGACCGGATCCTGCCGAACGTGGACGTGGAGGGCGAGAGCCTCGCCACGTCGACGGGTGAGCCGGACGCAGCCAGGCCGGACCTCGTGAAGGTCTGACCCTCGGCCCGATCCGTACGGACGCCGTCAGTGTGTCGTCATCGACGACGTACTGGCGGCGTACGTGTGTTTCAGGAAGCGCGACAGGGCCGTCGTGTCGAACTGCACGACCGTGACGCCGCCGTCCTGGTGGAGCTCGACGACCGTCTGCACCCGGCCGCAGGGCCAGACGCCTATGTCGCCGCGGCGGGTCGGGGTGCGCATGCCCGTCTCCAGGACGGTGCGCGGGAAGGACCACTCGACGGCGTCGGGGAAGACGAAGCGGACGGTCGCGGGGGAGCGGCCGGGATCGTAGCGGAGGGCCACGGGGACCGGGCGGGAGAGAGGGGCGTCGCTGATGATGCGTCCCTTGGCATGGTCGTCGACTGCGTGATCGTCTACGGCAACCATGGTGACTCCTCACCGTTTGTCCTCTATCTACCAATGTCCCACTCCTTCCCGGTGGGGGCGCGGCGCATGCCTGTGGGGCGGGAGGTGTGGGCGGGCTCACGTGCGCGGGGCGGGAGACGCGGACGGGCTCACGCGCGCGGGGTCGTGCGCGCTCGTGCGCCGGGGTTCTGTGAGTGATGCGCTCTTGCAACCCATTCGCAGGAGCGTCTTAGAATTCCGGACGTGCATGTACCTGACGGATTCATCAACGCCCCCGTATCGGCCGCCGCCGGTGTCGTCGCCGCCGGCGCCGTCGCCGCCGGCCTGCGCGGAGCCCGCCGCGAGCTGGACGAGCGCACCGCGCCCCTCGCCGGGCTCGTCGCGGCGTTCATCTTCGCCGTACAGATGCTGAACTTCCCGGTCGCCGCCGGGACCAGCGGGCACCTGCTCGGCGGCGCGCTCGCCGCGATCCTCGTCGGGCCCTGGACCGGCGTCCTGTGCATCGCCGTCGTCCTGCTCATGCAGGGCATCCTCTTCGCCGACGGCGGCCTCACCGCCCTCGGCGTGAACATCACCGTCATGGGCGTCGTCACCGTCGTCGTCGCCTACGCGCTCTTCCGCGGCCTGGTCCTCGTCCTGCCGCGCACCCGCCGCTCGGTGACCGTGGCCTCGTTCGTCGCCGCGCTCGTCTCCGTGCCGGCCGCGGCCACCGCGTTCACCCTCATCTACGCGATCGGCGGCACCACCGACGTCCCCGTCCCCAAGGTCCTCACGGCCATGGTCGGCGTGCACGTCCTCATCGGCGTCGGCGAGGCCGTCATCACCATGCTGACCGTCGGCGCCGTCGTCGCCGTCCGCCCCGACCTCGTGTACGGCGCCCGCGGCCTGACCGCGCCGCTCAAGCTCCGCGTCGACGGCGAGCTGGTCGACGCGGCCCCGGCCCCCGTCGAGAAGGGCTCCCCGAAGAAGCTGTGGATCGGCGGCCTCGTCACCGCCCTCGTCCTCGCCGGCTTCGTCTCCTTCTACGCCTCCGCCAGCCCCGACGGCCTGGAGAAGGTCGCCGCCGACCAGGGCATCGACAAGAACGTCGGGAAGCACGCCTCCGCGGACTCCCCGCTCGCCGACTACGGCGTCAAGGGCGTCGAGGCCCCCCGGCTCTCCGGCGGTCTCGCCGGGATGATCGGCGTCGGCGCGACCCTCGCCGTCGGCTCGGGCGCCTTCTGGGTGGTCCGCCGCCGCAAGACCGCCTCCCTGGAGGCCTGACATGGGAGCGGGGCACGCCCACAAGCTCTACCGGCAGGGGCACTCGCCGGTCCACGAGCTGCCTCCGCACACCAAGCTCGCCGCCGTCCTCGGCTTCGTCGTGGTCGTCGTCTCGACGCCCCGCGAGGCCGTCTGGGCCTTCGCCCTCTACGCCGTCCTCCTCGGGGCCGTCGCGGCGAAGGCCCGGATCCCGGCCGGCTTCCTGCTGAAGCGGCTGCTCATCGAGATCCCGTTCGTCGCGTTCGCGCTGCTCATGCCCTTCGTGGTCCCCGGCGAGCAGACGACGGTCCTCGGGGTGCCGCTGAGCGTCCCCGGCCTGTGGGGCGCCTGGAACGTCCTCGCCAAGGGCACCCTCGGCGTCGCCGCCTCCGTGCTCCTCGCCTCGACCACCGAACTGCGGGCCCTGGTCCTCGGCCTCCAGCGGCTCAAGCTGCCGCCCCTGCTGGTCCAGATCGCCTCGTTCATGATCCGGTACGGCGACGTCATCACCGACGAGATGCGCCGCATGTCCGTCGCCCGCCGCTCGCGCGGCTTCGAGGCGAAGGGCGTCCGCCACTGGGGCGTCCTCGCCAAGTCCGCCGGCGCCCTCTTCATCCGCTCGTACGAGCGCGGCGAACGCGTCCACCTCGCCATGGTCAGCCGCGGCTACGCCGGCACCATGCCGGTCATCGACGAGGTGACCGCCACCCGCGCCCAGTGGACGTACGCCGCCGCCCTGCCGCTCACCGCACTCCTGATCTGCCTCCTGGGATGGACCCTGTGACACCTTCTCTCGAGGTCTCCGGCCTCGCGTACGCGTACCCCGACGGCCACCAGGCCCTCTTCGGCGTGGACCTGACCGTGGGCCGCGGCGAGCGGGTCGCGCTCCTCGGCCCCAACGGCGCCGGCAAGACCACCCTCGTCCTCCACCTCAACGGCATCCTCACCGGCGGCGCGGGCACCGTCACCGTCGCCGGGATGCCCGTCGGCAAGAAGCACATGGCCGAGATCCGGCGCAAGGTCGGCATCGTCTTCCAGGACCCCGACGACCAGCTGTTCATGCCGACCGTCCGCGAGGACGTGGCCTTCGGCCCGGCGGCGGCGGGCGTCCGCGGCGCCGAACTCGACGCGGTCGTCCTGCGCGCCCTGGAGAAGGTCGGGATGGCCGGGTTCGCCGACCGGCCCCCGCACCACCTCTCCTTCGGGCAGCGCCGCCGGGTCGCCGTCGCGACCGTCCTCGCCATGGAGCCGGAGATCCTCGTCCTCGACGAGCCGTCCTCCAACCTGGACCCGGCCTCGCGCCGCGAGCTCGCCGACATCCTGCGGACGCTGGACGTCACCGTCCTCATGGTCACCCACGACCTGCCGTACGCCCTGGAGCTCTGCCCGCGCTCGGTGATCCTCAGCGAGGGCGTCATCGCCGCCGACGGCCCCACCGGCGGGATCCTCGCCGACGAGGAGCTGATGGCCCGGCACCGCCTGGAGCTGCCGTTCGGCTTCGTACCGCAGTCGGTGGCCTGACACCCCGGAATCGGACCCCGGCCGTCCACGTTGCACCATGGGAAGCCGGAAACACGAGCAGGAAGTGGTGGCACAGGTGGACGTCCAGGGCACGGTGGCGGCGGGCTGGGAGCCCGTCAGGGACGCGTTCCTGCGCAACTTCGAGCAGCGGGGCGAGCGCGGCGCGGCCGTCGCCGTCCACCGCGACGGCGTGAAGGTCGTCGACCTGTGGGCGGGAAGCCGCGACGCCGACGGCACGGACCCGTGGACGGCCGACACCGCGCAGGTGGTCCGCTCGGCCACCAAGGGCGTCGCCGCCGCCGTACCCCTCCTCCTGCACCAGCGCGGACTGCTCGACCTGGACGCCCCCGTCGCCTCGTACTGGCCCGACTTCAAGGCCCACGGCAAGGACCGGGTGACCGTACGGCAGCTCCTCGCGCACCGGGCGGGCGTCCCGGTCCTCGACCGGCCGCTCACCCTCGCCGAGGCGGTCGACCTCCCGACGGCGACGGGCGCGATAGCCGCCCAGGCCCCCGTCTGGGAGCCCGGCACCGCCCACGGCTACCACGCCCACACCTTCAGCTGGCTGCTCTCCGGCCTGGTCCACCGCGTCACCGGCCGCACCATCGGCCGCTGGGTCGCCGACGAGATCACCGGCCCCCTCGGCCTCGACCTGTGGATCGGCCTGCCCGACGCCGAGGCCCACCGCGTCGGCCGGCTCGGCCCCGTCGAGGAGACCGCCCCGCCGGGCAGCGGGGAGCTCAAGCTCCGCCCCAAACGCTCCGTCACCGAGGCCTACCAGAACCCGGACTCCCTCACCCGGCGCGCCTTCGAGGTCATCGACCCCAGGCCCGACGAGAACGACCCCGTCTACCGTGCCGCCGAACTGCCCGGCTCGGCGGGCGTCGCCACCGCCCGCGCCCTCGCCCGCTTCTACGCCGCCACCCTGGGCCCCGTCGGCGGCGCCGAGCGGCTCTTCGCCCCGGCGACCCTCACCCTGGCCCGTACCGAGGAGTCCGCGGGCACGGACCGGGTGCTGCTCGTCGGCACGCGCTTCGGCCTCGGCCACATGCTGCACGGCCCGGCGTCCCCGCTCCTCGGCCCGTCCTCCTTCGGCCATCCCGGCCGCGGCGGCTCGCTCGGCTTCGCCGACCCGGACGCCGGGATCGCCTTCGGGTACGTCACCAACGGCATGCGCAAGACGGTCACGGCCGACCCGCGCGCCCAGGCGCTGGTGCGCGCGGTGCGGTCGGTGACCGGCTGACCCGTCAGGCCACGGCGGGCGTGAGCGCGAGCACCATCCCGAGCCCGACGAGCACGCTCCCGATGACCTTGTTCAGCACGGCCTGCTTCCGCAACAGCCGGGTCCGCAGGCTGGTGTGGGAGAAGAACACCGCGGCGAGACCGAACCACACCAGGTGCGCGAACGACATGAACAGGCCGTAGCCGACCTGCTGGACGAGGGGCGTGTCGGCGCTGACGACCTGGGTGTAGGTGCTGAGCACGAAGAGCATGGTCTTCGGGTTGAGCGCGTTGGTCAGGAACCCGGTGCGCAGGGCCCCGGCCTTCGAAAGCCCGGTCTCGTCCGTCTGGTCCACGTCGACCCGGGTGGCCTTGGCGACGAACGTCTTGTACCCGATGTACACCAGGTACGCGGCGCCGATCAGCTTCATCGCGGTGAACAGCATCGGCGTCCGCGACACCAGCAGGCCCACGCCGAGCATGGTGTACGTGACGTGGACGAGCACGCCCGCCGCGATCCCGACGGCCGCGAGGACGCCGGCGGTCCGCCCGTACAGGTAGCTGTTCCGGACGGTCATCGCGAAGTCCGCGCCGGGGCTGATGACGGCCAGGACGGTGATGACCGCGACGGCGATCAGTTGCCCCATGGGTCCCCCCAAGTCTCGACGAAAACTGCGAACCTAGCCGATCGCCGGCGGATGGCGCGAGGGCAAGGTGACGAAGTACGCGCACTGGTGCGGGCGGGCCGCAGGATGCTGTGATCGCCGCATGGAACTCACCCGGCGGTTCGAGGGATACGCGGTACTGATCACCGGCGCGGCGCGCGGCATCGGCGCGGCCACCGCCAGGCGGCTCACGGCCGAGGGCGCGCGGGTCCTCGTCACGGACGTCGACGAGGCGGCGGCCCGCCGCACGGCCGGGGAGCTCCCCGGGGCGGAGGCCCTGCGCTGCGACGTCGGCGACCAGGCGTCGGTCGACGCGGCGGTCGCGTACGCGGTCGAGGCGTTCGGCCGCCTGGACGTCCTGGTCAACAACGCCCTGGCCCCGGTCGCCGCCGACCGGGACCGCTTCGAGGACGAGCCCGACGCGAACTGGACGGGCCAGCTGGACGTCACGCTCATGGGCGCCGTCCGCTGCTCCCGGGCGGCCATGCCGCACCTCGCGGAGGCCGGCGGGCGCGGGGCGATCGTCACGATCGGCTCGGTCAACGCGGAGGCGGACTTCGGCAACCACGCGTACAGCGCGGCCAAGGCGGGCCTCGCGTCCCTCACCCGCACCCTGGCGGGGGACGCGGCGCCGCGCGGGGTGCGGGTCAACCAGATCAACCCGGGCACGATCGCGACGAGGGCGTGGGCGGGCAAGGAGTCGGAACTCAAGGCCCTGGCCACGCGCGTCTACCCCCTGGGCCGCGTGGGCACCCCCGAGGACGTGGCGGCGGCGGTGGCCTTCCTGGCCTCGCGGGACGCCTCCTGGATCACCGGCACGACCCTCCGCGTGGACGGCGGCCTGCTCGCGGTGAACACGCACTTCGCGGAGGTGCTGGCCGACTAGGGCCCGGACCCGACCGGAGCGGGCAGGGAATGTCGGGTCCGGCAGGCATGCTCCTTCCTAACGTCGGTGAGCGAAAGGGAAGGAGGCCGGGGTTGCTGGATCGACTGAACCAGGCCATGGAGCACATCGAGACCCGTCTCGACGAGTCCATCGACGTCTCGGAGCTGGCCCGGATCACGCTCACGTCGGAGTACCACTTCCGGCGGCTGTTCTCGTCGCTGGCGGGGATGCCGCTGTCGGAGTACGTCCGGCGCAGGCGGCTCACCGTCGCGGGGGCCGAAGTCCTCGCCGGGGAGCCGACCCTGCTGGAGATCGCGGTCCGCTACGGCTACACCTCGGGCGAGGCCTTCGCCCGGGCGTTCCGCGCCGTGCACGGCGTCGGTCCGGGCGAGGCCAGGCGCACCGGCGCGGCTCTGAACTCGCAGCCCCGGCTCTCCTTCCGCCTCACCGTCGAAGGGAACAGCACCATGCGGTACCGCATCGTGGAGAAGGAAGCATTCCGGGTCGTCGGCAAGAAGGCCCGCGTCCCGCTGATCTACCAGGGCGTCAACCCGCACATCGCCGACCACATCCGCGGCATCCCGCCGGAGACGATGCTGCGGATCGCCGGCCTGTCGGACCAGGACCCGGAGGGCGTGGTGTCGGCGACGGTCCGCCTCTCGGACGGCTTCGAGGAGGGCAGCGAACTCGACTACTACCACGCGGTGGTGACGAGCACCGCCGAGCTCCCCGAGGACCTCGACGCCCTGGACTGCCCGGCCGGCACCTGGGCGGTGTTCGAGAACACGGGCCCGTTCCCGCAGGCCCTGCAGCAGATGTGGGGCGACGTGGCGGCCCGGTGGATCCCGTCCAACCCGTACGAGTACCGCCCGGGCCCGGAGATCCTCCGCACCCGCCCGTCCCAGGAGGACCCGGCCCACTCCGACGCCCAGTTGTGGATCCCGGTGACCCGCACCACGGGCTGAGCGGGGCGCTCAGACGGCCAGGGCGGCGAGTCGCCGGAGGAGTTCCCTCAGGATCGTGTGCTCCTCCGGCGACAGGCACTCCATCAGGCGGAGCCTCAGGGTTCCGACCCGCTCGGAGATCCGCCGGTGCGCCGTCCGGCCCTCGTCGGTCAGGGCCAGCACGTCGTCGCCGTTCCTCCGTGCCCAGCCGATCGACGTTCGTGACCTCGTTCGCCGAGGTGGTCCCCGAGGCGGAATGAGCGTCCCGGCGTCCCCGCGCGAGGCTCACCCCGCGTGCAGCATCAGGCCGATCCCCACCACCATCAGGCCCGCCGCCGCGACCCTCGGGGCGCCGAAGCGCTCCTTGAAGAAGACCGCGCCGATGGCCGCGCCCACGATGATCGACGACTCGCGCAGCGCGGCGATCGGAGCCAGCGGGGCCTTCGTCTGGGCCCACAGGACCAGGGCGTACGCCGCGACCGACAGGGCCGCGCCGAGGAGGCCGCGGGCCGCGTACGGGCGGAGCTGGGGGAGGAGGGCCGAGCGCCGCTTCCACAGGGCGTACGCCGGGATCGCCAGGCCCTCCAGGACCATCAGCCACCCGATGTAGCCCAGCGGCGTGCCCGAGGCACGGACGCCGACGCCGTCCACGACCGTGTACAGGGCGATCGACAGGCCCGTCGCGCCCGCCGCGACCAGCGCCGGCCAGTCCGGCCGGCTCCCGCCGCCCCGGATGCCCCACAGCGCGAGGCCCGTCAGGCCCGCGCACGCCACCCCCACCCCGAGCAACTGCCAGCCGTCCGGCAGCTCGTGGACGAAGACCGCCGCGAGGACCGTCACGACCAGCGGGGCCGTACCGCGCGCGATCGGGTACATCTGGCCGAAGTCGCCGAGCGTGAACGAGCGCATCAGCAGGACGTAGTAGGCGACGTGGAGGACCGCCGAGGCGATCAGGTACGGCCACGCCCCCGCCGCCGGCAGCGGCGCGAAGCAGGCCACGATCGCGCCGATCAGTGCTCCGCCGCCGGCGATCAGGGTGAAGGACAGCAGCTGGTCCTTGATGCTCTTCGCCATCGCGTTCCAGCCGGCGTGCGTGACCGCCGCGACGAGGACCGCGAGCGTGACGAGCGGCGTCACGCCGAGAGCTCGCGGACGTCCACCAGCGCGCCGCCGGCATGCGCGACCAGCGTCTTCGGGTCCATCGCGAAGACCGTGTGCGGATTGCCCGCCGCCGCCCACACCACCGTGTGGTCGAGGATGCCCCGGTCGGCGAGGACCCGCGTCCTCGTCCGGTGCCCGAACGGCGGCACGCCCCCGATCGCGTACCCCGTCGTCTCCCGGACCGCCTTCGCGTCCGCCCGGGTCACCTTCTCCGCGCCCAGCTCCTGCCGCACCCGCTCGACGTCCACCCGCGAGGCGCCGTCCATCAGGACGAGGACCGGCACCCCGTCGGCCGCGAAGATCAGCGACTTCACGATCTCGGCGACCTCGCAGCCGATGGCCTCGGCGGCCTGCCGGGCGGTCCGCGTCTCGTCCGGGAAGCGCCGGATTTCGACGTCGAGTCCCAAGTCCTGGAGGGCGGCGGCGAACTGGGGGTGGGCATCGGCGTGTGACGTCGTCATGGCCCGCACGCTAGCGGTACGTGTAGGGGGCAGGCGACCCGGTTACGGGGACTCACCCCGCCTTCAGGACCTGCGCCACCACCGGGCCCGCCGCGTCGCCGCCGTGGCCGCCCGCCTGGACGACGGCCGCGGCCGCCAGGTCGCCGGAGTAGCCGGTGAACCAGCTGTTGGAGGCGGACTGGCCGTCGAGCTCGGCCGAGCCGGTCTTCGCGCCCTTGGGGGAGGGGACCCCCGCCATCGCCTCGGCCGCGGTGCCGTTCGTCGCCGCGGCGTTCATCATCCGGCGCAGGCCGGCGGCGATCTCGGACGGGAGGCGGTCGGCGGTGGCGAAGGGACGGTCGTCGAGCTCCCGCGCCACGAGGTACGGCTGGAGGAAGCCGCCGTTCTTCGCGGTCGCGGAGAGCGAGGCGACGTTCAGGGCACTCATCGTGATCTTGCCCTGGCCGATGTACGAGGCGGGGGTCTCGGCGCCCGCGGACTCGGGCACGGAGCCGTCCGCGGCCTGGACGCCGATGTTCCACTCCTGGCCGATGCCGAAGGAGTCGCGGGCGGTCGCGCCGAGGGCGGTGTCCGCGACGCCCTTGTCGCTGAGCTTGGTGATCGCCTTGATGAAGGCGGTGTTGCAGGAGCGGCGGAAGGCGTCGGTCAGGGTGCCGCCGGTGATGCTGAAGTCCTTGAGGTTGTGGAAGGTCCGGCCCCTCGACATGACGTCGGGCGGACACTCGACCCGGCTGCCGGGCATGGCCAGACCGTTCTTCATCATCATCGTCGCCGTGACGATCTTCATCGTCGAGCCGGGCGCCTGCTGCCCCATGAGCGCGGTGTTGAACTCCTTGGCGGGATTGTTGGCGACCGCCCGTATCGCCCCCGTCGACGGCTCGATCGCGGCCACCGAGGCCGAGTCGAAGCTCTTGACCGCCTTCTCGGCCGCCGCCTGGACGCCCGCGTCGATGGTGGTCTCCAGGGTGCCGGGCCTCCCCTTCGACAGGACGAGGAGGGGGGTGTCGGCGACCCCCTCGCTGCCCGAGTCGATCCAGGTCTCGACGCCGGCGCTGCCGCCCGCCTTCGACCCGTACCGCCTGCGCAGTTCGGTCAGGACCGGCCCGAGCGAGGGGTACTTCTCCGCCGTCAGCTCGACCCCGTTGCGGTCGACGGCCTTGATGGCGGGCGTCTTCGCCTCGCCCGTCCGCAGCGACCCGGCGGCGGTGAGCTTCGGGTGGATCACGGTCGGCCGCCACTTCACGAGCGGCCGGCCGGTGGTCTGTCCGCGCACCACGGTGAGTTCGGAGGCGTACGACAGGTCCTTCGACACGCCCCCGTACGTGATGGTCGCCTTCACCGTGAAGGGCACCGTCGCCCCGGCGGGCGTCCCCGGCGTGATGACCGCCTTCGAGACGCTCGCGCCCTCCCGGTACGCGGCGACCGCCGGCCCCGCCGTGACCGGGTCGTCGGTCAGCTGGGCCGCCTTGTCCGACTCCCCGGCGGCCCAGGCCGCCAGGAAGTCCTTCGCGGTGGCCGTGACCTCGTCGGGGGTGACGGGCCCCGACTTCGGCGCGTCACCGGCGTTGACGCCCACGGAGGTCTCGCCGCCCGTGATCCCGTTCCAGAGGTTGTAGCCCCCGTACCCGACGCCGCTCGCCACGACGACGAACACGCCCCCGACGATCGCGATCTTCGCCCCACTGCGCATGACTGCGCCTCCCCTCCCCAGGTGGACCGACGAGTCAAGCAGCCGTCACATGCGCGTGTCGAGCAACTTCCACGTCATCTGTCACAGCGGTCAGAAATCCACCGTGGATCACGTGCAACCATCCATGGAACACGCGTGTCCTACAGGTGAACATGAGGGCGGGTTGGCTCTTCCCGCTCTTGCAACTCACGTGAATCCGGGGGGATTTCCATGACACGCATGCGTTCGGCAGTAGTGGTGGCGACGGCTCTCGTGGCCGGTATCGCACCGGTGGCGCTCGGGGGAGCGCAGGCCTTCGCCGTCACCGCACCGACCCGGGCCGCCGCGGCGGCCGGGGCCGAGGACCTCGGCTTCATCACCCAGCCGGGTGGCCGGCTGACGGTGCCCGCCGGGGCCGAGGGGCCCGTGACGCTCGACATCACGGCCTCGCTGATGCCCGACACGACGGGGCAGCTGAAGGCCCGCATCACCCTGCCCATCACCAACTGGCCGGTCGGCGGGTGGACCGACTACCGCACGGCCGCGCAGATCAAGTCCACCTGCTCGGTCGACGGCGCCGCCGCCGTGCCGTGCTCCTGGAAGGGCACGAGCCTCGACGAGGACGGCCCGGCGCGCGTCGTCCTCGACCTGCCTGTGAAGCCGGCCGCGCCGCGGATCCATTACGCCGTGACGCTCGATCTGCCCGACACCCTCGCCTGGATCGGCTCCCTCGACGCGCCCGTCACCCTCACGGACGAGACCGGCAAGGTCGTCGCCGACGGCAAGGTCGGACTCGACGTCGTCCAGGGCACGCCGGACGCCTGGCGCCGCGCCGCGCTCCACGCCCGCGACAACGACGGCGTGCTGTGGCGGTACGAGGGCACGGGCAAGACCGGCAAGCCGTTCGCGACCCGTACCAAGGTCGGCGGCGGCTGGGGGGCCTACACGGCCGTCACCCCGGTCACGACCGCCACGGCGGACGGCCGGGGCGACCTCGTCGCCCGCGACAAGGCAGGTGTCCTCTGGTACTACAAGGGCACCGGCAAGCCCTCCGCTCCCTTCGCGCCCCGCGTGCGTGTCGGCGGCGGCTGGAACGAGTACACCGCCCTCGTCGGCCGCGACGGCGACCTCGTCGCCCGTGACAAGGCCGGAGTCCTGTGGTTCTACAAGAAGACCGGTGACGTCACCAAGCCCTTCGCTGCCCGCGTCCGGGTCGGCGCCGGCTGGAACACCTACTCCGCGCTGACCCCCCAGGACGGCGGCGCCCTCGCCCGTGACACGGCCGGCGTGCTGTGGAAGTACGCCCCCAAGACCGTCACGGCGACGAACACCACGCAGCCGTACCAGCCGCGCCAGCGCGTCGGCGGCGGATGGAACACGTACACGGCGATCGCCGGCACCGCCGACCTCGGCGCGTACAGCGTCCCGGACGTCGTCGCCCGGGACGCCTCCGGCAAGCTCTACGCGTACGAGGGCGTCGTCAGGAACGGCACCGTGGTGCCGGACGGCCGTACGCTCGTCGGCGGTGGCTGGAACATCTACGACCTCATCTTCTGACGCTCTCGCAGACCTCCGTACGAAAGGCCGTGGGCACCGGGAATTCGCCTTCCCGGGGCCCACGGCCCTTTTCGCGTCTCAGAACATCAGGTCGTAGGCGTTCCAGCCGCCGCCGACGAGGCTGCGGGTGGGGCCGGGAACCGCGGTGCCCCAGTGCGAGCCGGGCGTGAGCAGGGGCACGCCCTGGTAGAGCCAGAGCTTCCCGGCGGCGTCGCGGGCGACCAGGTCGGGATTCTCGTCACGTCCGAGTTCGGCCGTACCGGCGAAGGCGGTGTAGACGTTCCAGCCGCCACCGACGCGCAGCCTCGGCTCGAAGGGCGCACAAGGAGAGCAGCCCTGGCGTACGTACTTCCACAGCACGCCGTCCTTGTCACGGCTCAGAATCCCGTCGTACCCGCCCGACTTGGTGAAAGCGTTGTACGTGTTCCAGCCGCCGCCGACCCGCTGGCGCGGCGCGAACGGCCAGCTGTAGCCGTAGTAGCCGAAGTCGTTCCGCACGTACTCCCACAGCACGCCGTCCCTGTCCCGGGCGACCAGACCGCCCTCGCCGTCGCCGACGATGGCGGTGTAGACGTTCCAGCCGCCGCCGACCCGCTGGCGCGGCGCGAACGGGGCGGCGGGGTTGCCCGTCTCCCCGTAGTACCAGAGGACACCCGCCTTGTCGCGGGCCACCAGGTCGCCGCCTCCCGCCGCCGTGGGGCTCCTCAGCGGGGTCACGGCGGTGTACGCGTTCCAGCCGCCGCCGACGCGCTTGCGCGTCGCGAACGGCCGTGTGACGTCGCCGGTGCCCTCGTACCGCCACAGCACGCCGTACTTGTCCCGGGCGTGCAGCGCGCCGCGCCGGCTCGGAGGGGGCGTCCCGGGGACGAAGTCGAGGAGGACCGTCCCCTCGGCCACCACCGCTCCCGTGCCGTCCTTCAGCTCGACCCGGGCGTCCGGGTGGCCCAGCACCAACGCGGTCCGGTCCGCGTCCATGGTGACGGCGTAGGCGAGGGTGCCCGCGGCCGTCACGGTCGGAAGGGCGAGGGACGGCGGGTCCTTCTCCTCGCCGGCGCGCACGAAGGGCATGTCCCACAGACACGCCCCGTACGCCACGCCGTTGACCTTGCAGGTCGAACGGATCACGTTCTCGCTCACCGGCGAGCCGCCCGCACTCGCGACCAGCACGTCGGGCAGGCGCAGGACCGCGGTCACCGGCCCCCGCACGCCCGCCGGCAGCGACGCCGTGAACCGCAGCGTCACCGCCCCTTCCTCACCCGCCGGAACGGTCAGCCGGCCGCCCTCCTGGACGACGGTCCCGGTCTCGGCGGTCGTCCCGACCGCGGCCGTCGTCGCGGGCGCGGCGACGGCCGCCGCTCCCCCGAACGTCACCGGCGCCAGGGCGGCGACCAACGCCGCCGCGACCACGGCCGCACGCACTCGTGCCACGGAGTCCTCCAAGTCCTCGGATGCTGTTCACCCGTTCGACTTCCTGACGCCGTGAAGGGTTGTACTAGACCCAGGTGTCGAGCCAGATCCGGTTCCGCCACTGGTCCATCGGAATGGGAGTGCCGGTGTACAGGGGCCAGAAGTAGATGAAATTCCAGACGATGAGCAGGACGAGGCATCCCGCCGCCACCGCGCCGAATGTGCGTCGCCTTTCCGATGAACCGCGGGGGCCGATGAGCGCGCCCAGCATCATGGCCACCGCCAGGCACAGGAAAGGCACGAAGACGACCGCGTAGAAAAGGAAGATGGTGCGTTCCTGGTAAAGGAACCAGGGGAGCCAGCCGGCCGCGATGCCACAGGCGATCGCGCCCGCGCGCCAGTCGCGGCGGAAGGCCCAGCGCCACAGGACGTACAGGATCGCGAAGCAGGCGGCCCACCACAGGAGCGGGGTGCCGAGGGCCAGGACCTCCTGGGCGCACTTCTCGGTCGCGGTCGCCGGGCAGCCGTTCGTGCCGGGGGCGGGGGACTCGTAGAAGTACGAGACGGGGCGGCCGAGGACGATCCACGACCAGGGGTTCGACTGGTAGGTGTGCGGCGAGGTGAGGCCGACGTGGAAGGTGTACACCTCGGACTCGTAGTGCCAGAGGCTGCGCAGCCAGTCGGGGAGCCAGCCCCAGGTGCCGCCGCCGACCGCCTTGTCGTGCTCCTCGGCCCAGTGCCGGAAGTAGCCCTTGTCGCTGACCAGCCATCCGGTCCAGGTCGCCAGGTACGTCGCGATCGCCACCGGCACGACCGACGCGAACGCCGGGACCAGGTCCTTCTTGATCACCGAGAGGTACGGGTGGACCGCGCCGGCCGTGCGGCGGGCGCCGACGTCCCACAGGACGGTGAGGAGACCGAAGGCGACCATCACGTACAGGCCGTTCCACTTGGTCGCCGACGCCAGGCCCAGGGACACGCCGGCCGCGATCCGCCACGGCCGCCAGCCCAGGCGCAGGGTCTCCGCGATGTCCGCGTCCGGGCGGAGGACCCCCTCCTCGTCCTCGGGGAGGGCCGCCGCGAGCCGCGCCCGCGTCCGGTCCCGGTCGAGGAGCAGGCAGCCGAAGGCGGCGAGCACGAAGAACATCAGCACCTGGTCGAGCAGCGCGGTGCGGCTCATCACGAAGTGCAGTCCGTCGACGGCGAGCAGCAGGCCCGCCAGGCAGCCGAGGAATGTCGAGCGGAAGAGGCGGCGGCCGATCCGGCACAGCATCAGCACCGACAGCGTGCCGAGCAGCGCCACCATGAAGCGCCAGCCGAAGGGCTCGAAGCCGAAGAGCTTCTCGCCGACGCCGATCACCCATTTGCCCATCGGCGGGTGGACGACGTAGCCCGGGTCGGTCGGGATCAGGACCGACCCCGGGTCCTTCAGGATCGTCTTGTCGATGTCCTTCGGCCAGGCCCCCTCGTACCCCTGGTTGATCAGGGCCCAGGCGTCCTTGGCGTAGTACGTCTCGTCGAATATCACCGCGTGCGGCTTGCCCAGGTTCCAGAACCGCAGCACGCCCGCGACCGCCGTGACCAGGAGCGGACCGCCCCAGGCGAGGAGCCGCCACAGCCGCTCGGCGGGGCCGGGGCCGATGCCGAGGAGCGACCACGTCCGCGCGGAGGGCCGGGTGTACGGGGGGACGAGCCGCTCCCGCAGCCCGATCTGGTCTCCGGCGGGCGGCGCGTAGCCGAAGCGCCGCAGCCTGAGCTGCCACGAAGAGGACTCTGCCACGGGCGCCGCCACGGGGTGCTGGCCCTCCAGGGCCTCGGGTGCGGTACTGGTCACCGCGCCATCGTAGGGACTGCGCCTGTGCGCGTCGCCTGTCCGGGCTGGGAGGATGGTCCGTGTGACAGGAACGCTGGTACTCGCAGGGACCCCCATCGGCGACATCGCGGACGCGCCGCCCCGGCTCGCCACCGAACTGGAGGGCGCGGACATCGTGGCCGCCGAGGACACCCGGAGGCTGCGCGGCCTCACCCGGGCGCTCGGCATCCACACCACGGGCAGGGTCGTCTCGTACTTCGAGGGCAACGAGTCCGCCCGTACGCCCGAACTGGTCGAGGCGCTGGTCGGCGGCGCGCGCGTGCTCCTGGTGACCGACGCGGGCATGCCGTCCGTGTCGGACCCCGGCTACCGGCTCGTCGCCGCCGCCGTCGAGCAGGACATCAAGGTGACGGCCGTCCCCGGCCCGTCCGCCGTGCTCACCGCGCTCGCCCTCTCCGGCCTCCCCGTGGACCGCTTCTGCTTCGAGGGCTTCCTGCCGAGGAAGGCCGGCGAGCGCCTGGGCCGTCTGCGCGAGGTCGCCGACGAGCGACGGACCCTCGTCTACTTCGAGGCCCCGCACCGCCTCGACGACACCCTCGCCGCGATGGCCGACGTCTTCGGCGCCGAGCGCCGGGCCGCCGTCTGCCGCGAGCTGACCAAGACGTACGAGGAGGTCAAGCGCGGCCCGCTGGCCGAGCTCGCCGCCTGGGCCGCCGAGGGCGTACGGGGCGAGATCACCGTCGTCGTCGAGGGCGCCCCGGAGACCGGCCCCGCGGAACTCGACGCGGAGGAGCTGGTGCGCAGGGTGCGGGTGCGCGAGGAGGCGGGCGAGCGCCGCAAGGAGGCGATCGCCGCCGTCGCGGCGGAGGCGGGACTTCCCAAGCGGGAGGTGTTCGATGCGGTGGTCGCGGCAAAGAATGCGGACGCGTCGGGCCCCGGAAACGGTAAAGGACTAATCTGAAAGGCAAAGCCGAACCCGGCGCCGGGACTGTTCCCAGGGCGCTTGGCAAGGGAACGCCAAAGAGCCTTCCATGGTTCGTCCCCCGCTGATGCGCTCCGGCCCGAAAAGGCGTCCACTGATCAGTGGAGAGGAGCTGGCATGAGCGAGATCACCGGCACCGGCATATCCGTCGCCCATGAGGCGTACGCCTTCGCCTGCATGCGCTGTGGATACGGCTGGGAGCAGGCGTACGACATCGAGCACCACGTCGACGCCGCCGGCCAGGAACACGTCGTCTACAAGGCCGGGGGAGAGCGGGTTCCGTCCCCGCTTTCCAGCCCCACCTGCATGAACTGCGGCGGACACGTCGTCCGGATCATGCGTGCGGGGCAGATATCGTCGGTGGTCGACATGATCGCCGTGACCGAGGGGCACCATCGGGGGGCGCGGGCGACGAGGCCGATCTCCACGACCGGGCCCATCGGTCAGGAGCTGACCGAGGACGTTCCCGAGGAGCCGCCGGTGCCGTCCGAGCCGCCCGTGCCGCACCACTGGCACCTGTCGGACCTCCTGCACCCGTTCCGGCGTCACCAGTAGTCCACACGCCGGCACTCATGGTCCTCGTACGATCGGGACCATGAGTGCCAAGGACGCCCCGCCGCCGCTGCCCGAACCCCTCCTCGTGGAGGTCGCGGACTCGCACACCCACATGGACCTGCAGTCCGGGACCGTCGAGGAGGCCCTCGTCAAGGCCGCCGCCGTCGGCGTGACCACGGTCGTCCAGGTCGGCTGCGACGTGAAGGGCTCGCAGTGGGCCGCCGAGACGGCCGCCGCCCACGAGAACGTGCACGCCGCCGTGGCGCTGCACCCGAACGAGGCTCCGCGGATCGTCCTCGGGGACCCCGACGGCTGGTCCCGGCAGGGCGCCCGTCAGGGCGGCGGCGACTCCGCCCTCGACGACGCCCTCAACGAGATCGACCGGCTCGCCGCCCTGCCGCACGTCCTCGGCGTCGGCGAGACCGGCCTCGACTTCTTCCGTACGGGCCCCGAGGGCATCGCCGCGCAGGAGCGTTCCTTCCGCGCCCACATCGAGATCGCCAAGCGCCACGGCAAGACGCTCGTCATCCACGACCGCGAGGCCCACGCCGACGTGCTGCGCGTCCTCGACGAGGAGGGCGCCCCCGAGCGGACCGTCTTCCACTGCTACTCCGGCGACGCCGCCATGGCCGAGATCTGCGCCGCCAAGGGCTACTACATGTCCTTCGCCGGCAACGTCACCTTCAAGAACGCCCAGCCGCTGCGCGACGCCCTCGCGATCGCCCCGCTGGAGCTCGTCCTCGTCGAGACGGACGCCCCCTTCCTCACCCCCGCGCCCTTCCGCGGCCGCCCGAACGCCCCGTACCTGATCCCGGTCACCGTCCGGGCGATGGCGGAGGTCCGCGGCATCGGGGAGAACGAGCTGGCCGGGGCGATCGCCGTGAACACGGCCCGCGCCTTCGATTACTGATCCATAACGGTTACGTCATGTAGTCGGGTCGCTCGGGAGCGTGACCGGGGCCGGGGCTTAGGGTCCCGGCCTCGTGAGCACTTCCCAGGGCAGTCACCGAGCCGGACGGCGGGCGGCGGGCGCGACCCTGCCCCTGCACGAGCAGCCGACGATGGCGGCGCCCCTCGTCGTACCGGGCACCGCCCCCGCCCCCGCCCCCGCCCCCGGCACCGTCCCCGGCCAGGGCTCCCGCGCCGGGGACCGCCGCGCCGCCCGCCGCCGCAAGGCCTCCGCGGGCCCCGGGGCCGCCGAAGGGCTCCGGAAGCTCGTCCCGCAGGCCCTCGTCGTCGCCTTCCTGGCCGGCGGCACCAGCGCCTTCGTCGCCGACGACAAGGCCGTCGAGCTCACCGTCGACGGCGTCCCGCGCACCCTCCACACCTTCGCCGACGACGTCCGCGAGCTCCTCGCCGACGAGGGCGTCGCCGTCGGCGAGCACGACATCGTCGCCCCCGGCCCCACCGAGGCCCTCGCCAGCGGCGACGAGATCGTCGTCCGGTACGGGCGGCCGGTCTCCCTCACCGTCGACGGGCGGCGCCACCGGATCTGGACCACCGCCGAGACCGTCGAGGGCGCCCTGCACCAGCTCGGGGTCCGCGCGGAGGGCGCCTACCTGTCGGTCTCCCGCGGCGCCGCGATCTCCCGCCAGGGCCTCTCCCTCGACGTCCGCACCGAGCGGGCCGTCACCTTCCTCGCCGACGGACGCGAGCGGACCGTCCGGACGAACGCCGCCACCGTCCGCGAGGCCCTCGCCGAGGCCGGGATCACGCTCTCCGGGCAGGACACCACCTCCGTACCGGCCGGGTCCTTCCCCCGCGACGGCCAGACCGTGAACGTCCTGCGGATCACCGGCTCCCGGCAGGTGCGGGAGGAGTCCGTCCCGTACGCCGTGGAGCAGGTCCGCGACCCCGCGCTCTTCGCCGGCACCGAGGTCGTCGAACGCCAGGGCGTCCCGGGCGTCCGCCGCGTCACGTACAGCCTGCGCACGGTCAACGGCGTGAAGCAGCGGCCCCGCAGGACCGGCGAGGAGATCGTCCGCGAACCCGTCAGCCGCAAGGTGCGGATCGGCACCCGGCCGCTGCCCGCCTCCGTCACCGGCGCCGACGGCCTCGACTGGGGCGCGCTCGCCGCCTGCGAGTCCGGCGGCCGCCCGAACGCGGTCGACCCCTCGGGGACGTACGGCGGGCTCTACCAGTTCGACCCCGGCACCTGGCACGCCCTCGGCGGCAGCGGCACCGCCCAGAACGCGCCCGCCGCCGAGCAGACCTTCCGCGCGAAGAAGCTGTACGTGCAGCGGGGGGCGAGCCCGTGGCCCCACTGCGGGCGCCGGCTCACCCACGGGTAGCCCGCCGCCCGGACCGGTGAGCCGTAGGTCGGCCCCACCGGCGCCCCGTACGCTGTACCGGTGAGCACCACCACCGGCCCCGAAAGCCCCGACGCCCTCCTCGGCCCCGCCGACATCCGTGAGCTGGCCGCCGCCCTCGGCGTGCGCCCCACGAAGCAGAAGGGCCAGAACTTCGTCATCGACGCCAACACCGTCCGGCGGATCGTCCGCACGGCCGAGGTCCGGCCCGAGGACGTCGTCGTGGAGGTGGGTCCCGGACTCGGCTCCCTCACCCTGGCCCTCCTGGAGGCCGCCGACCGCGTGACGGCCGTCGAGATCGACGACGTGCTCGCCGCCGCGCTGCCGTCGACGATCGCCGCCCGGATGCCCGGGAGGAAGGACCGCTTCGTGCTCGTCCACTCCGACGCGATGCACGTCGAGGAGCTGCCGGGCCCGCCGCCGACCGCGCTCGTCGCGAACCTGCCGTACAACGTGGCCGTGCCCGTCCTGCTGCACATGCTGGAGCGGTTCCCGACCATCGAGCGGACCCTCGTCATGGTCCAGGCCGAGGTCGCCGACCGGCTCGCCGCGAAGCCGGGGAACAAGGTGTACGGGGTCCCCTCGGTCAAGGCCAACTGGTACGCGGAGGTCAAGCGCGCCGGGGCAATCGGCCGCAACGTCTTCTGGCCCGCGCCGAACGTGGACTCCGGGCTCGTCTCCCTCGTCCGCCGCACCGAGCCGCTCCCGACCAGCGCGAGCCGGCAGGAGGTCTTCGCGGTCGTCGACGCGGCCTTCGCGCAGCGCCGCAAGACCCTGCGCGCGGCCCTCGCCACGTGGGCGGGCTCGCCCGCGGCGGCCGAGGAGGCCCTGGTGAAGGCCGGGATCTCGCCGCAGGCGCGCGGCGAGTCGCTGACGGTCGAGGAGTTCGCACGGATCGCGGAGGCGAAGCAGCAGTGAGCGTGACCGTACGCGTCCCCGCCAAGGTCAACGTGCAGCTCGCCGTCGGCGCCGCCCGGCCCGACGGCTTCCACGACCTGGCGAACGTCTTCCTCGCCGTCTCCCTGTACGACGAGGTGACCGCCACCCCCGCCGCCGAGCTCACGATCACCTGCGAGGGCCCGGACGCCGACAAGGTGCCGCTGGACCGCACCAACCTGGCCGCGCGCGCCGCCGAGCTGCTCGCCGCCCGGCACGGCATCTCGCCGGACGTGCACCTGCACATCAAGAAGGACATCCCGGTCGCGGGCGGCATGGCCGGCGGCAGCGCGGACGGCGCGGGCGCGCTGCTCGCCTGCGACAGGCTCTGGGGGCTGGACACCCCGCGCGAGACGCTCCTCGACATCTGCGCCGAACTCGGCTCCGACGTGCCGTTCAGCCTCGTCGGCGGGGCCGCGCTCGGCACCGGGCGCGGCGAGAAGCTGACGGAGCTGCCGGTCGGCGGCACGTTCCACTGGGTGTTCGCCGTCGCGGACGGCGGTCTGTCGACCCCGGCGGTGTACGGCGAGTTCGACCGTCTCGCCGAAGGCGTCGACGTCCCGGAGCCGGCCGCCTCCCCGGCCCTCCTGGAGGCCCTGGCGACCGGCGACACCACCGCCCTCGCCGCCGCCCTCGCCAACGACCTCCAGGCCCCGGCGCTCTCCCTGCGCCCGTCGCTCGCCGCGACCCTGGCGGCGGGCACGGAGGCGGGTGCCCTCGCGGCGCTGGTCTCCGGCTCGGGCCCGACGACGGCGTTCCTGGTGAAGGACGCGGAGACGGCCGCCACGGTCGCCGCCGCCCTCACCGCCTCGGGCACCTGCCGCACGGCACGGACGACGACGTCCCCGGCCCCGGGCGCGGTCGTTCTTTAGAGCTTGTTCCTGGAGATGCGGGCGAGCAGCAGGTTCGGGTCCGGGTTCGTGGTGTCGAAGAAGGCCGCGCTGTTCACGTAGACCGTCTTGGCGCGGACCGCCACCGAGGTCGGGTTGTCGAGGCCGTCCGCCGCCGTGAGGACGGTCCTGTGGGTGCCGTCCGCGCGGACGAGTTCCAGTTCGTTCACCGTGTTCAGCGCGGCGAGGACCGTGTCGCCGTGGCCCGTGAAGGTGAAGTCGTCGATGCCGGTCAGCCCGATGGCCCTCGTCTCGATCGGGCCGGCGGTCCGGTCCGGGCCGAACGGGATGCGGAGCAGGGTGCCCTGGGCCGTGTTGGAGACCCAGACGGCGCCGTCGTGGAGCTTGAGGCCGTTGGCGCCGAAGGGGAGCTGCGGGGAGGGCGCGAGGGCCGCACCCGAGGCCCAGACCGTGGGGGTTCCGCCGTTCAGCGGGATGCTCCACACCTCGCCCCGGTTCGAGTCGGCGGCGTAGAGGGTGTCGCAGTGCTCGTCGAGGGCGATGCCGTTGGGGAAGGCGTCGGCCGGGAGCTGGGCGATCTGCTCGGGGGTGCCGCCGCCGGGGGCGATCCGCCAGATGCCGGTCTCGGCGGTGCCGGTGGCGTAGGCGACGTAGAGGGTGCCGTCGTGGGCGCGGGCGATGCCGGCGGCGACGGCGGCGCCGAGGTTCGGGGTCTGCGGGTTCGCGACGTCGGGGAGCGCGGCGATGGTCTTCCAGACGCCCTGCTTGTTCACGCGGGCGACGGCGTGGGCGAAGGCGAAGGTGATGTCCGCGGAGCCGTCGGGTTCGAGGGCGATGTTCTCCGGCGTCTGGCCCTTGGCGAAGTCGAAGTGGGCGATGACGCGGGGATCGGACACCGTCGGGTCGACGGCCGACGCGGGGCCCCCGGCGAGCAGGGTGAGGGCGGTGGTGGCCAGGGCGACGGCGGCCAGGCGGGGGTGTCTCGACGACATGGGCTTCTCCTCGTGGGGGGTGTAGAGACCTGAGGAGAGGCTGTCGGGTGGCCGCCCGGGGAGTACGGCAGCCGTGGCCGGGAGGTCGCCCGCGTGGCCGAGGGCTTGGGACCGGTTGGCAGCGCGGGGCGCCGACGGCCGGGGTCAGTCGTCGAGGCGCTCGTCGTCGATGTCCACGGTCACGGTCCCCGGCGGGTAGAGGTCCGCGCGGTCCGTCAGGATCAGGTCCATGGTGGGGCGATGAGGTGCGGGAAGCGCGGTGTAGAGCGCGTGGCAGACGTCCGGTCCGCCGAAACCGCCGCGCACCATCCGTGCCACGGTCACGGAAGCGACCGTGTCGAGCGGGACGACGTCGATGCCGGGCAGCGCGAGCGCCGCGTCGCCCGCGCCCTCGTCCTCGGTCTCGGCCTGGAGGAGGCAGAGGGCGGGTACCTGGAGGTGGCGGAACGGCGAAGCGGCCGCGTTGTCGGCGACACGCTGGAGCTTCCGGTGGCCGCGAGCGAGAGCCAGTACGGCGGAGGTGTCGAGGATGATCACGCCGCCGTGTCTCCGAGGGCCCTGCGGGCGTTCGCGGCGGCGATCTCGTAGACCTTGTCCAGCGCGTTCGGAGTCGCGTCGAACTCCTCGTCGGTGAGGGTGGAGTGCATCCGCTCGCGCATGATCCGCCGGCTCTCGGCCACCTTCTCCCGTGCCTGCGCGGCGGTGAGCTGGGTCGCGGCCAGTTCGGTGACGAGCGCTCCTATCGTGGTGCCCCGCTCACGGGCCAGCGAGGCGAGATGATCGCGAGTGGTGTCCGGCACCTTGATGGTGGAGTCAGCCATACGACGATGGTACACCGCTGGTGTACCGGAGGTGTACCGGCGGTGGCGCGACGTACCCTAGGACGTCGATCGATCCCCCGTACAGGAGTCAACGTGGCCGTCAACCTGGTCAATGTCGAGGCCGTCAGCAAGGTGTACGGCACCCGTGCCCTGCTCGACGGGGTCTCGCTCGGCGTCTCCGAAGGGGACCGGATCGGCGTCGTCGGGCGCAACGGCGACGGCAAGACCACCCTCATCCGGATGCTCGCCAAGCTGGAGGAGGCCGACAGCGGCCGCGTCACCCACAGCGGCGGGCTGCGCCTCGGGGTGCTCACCCAGCACGACTCCCTCGACCCGAAGGCCACCATCCGGCACGAGGTCATCGGCGTCATGGCCGACCACGAGTGGGCGGGCAGCGCCAAGATCCGCGACGTGCTCACCGGCCTCTTCGGAGGGCTCGACCTGCCGGGCTTCGAGAAGGGGCTCGACACGGTCATCGGCCCGCTCTCCGGTGGCGAGCGGCGGCGCATCGCGCTCGCCAAGCTCCTCATCGAGGACCAGGACCTGATCGTCCTCGACGAGCCCACCAACCACCTCGACGTCGAGGGCATCGCCTGGCTCGCCAAGCACCTCCAGGAGCGCCGCTCCGCGCTCGTCTGCGTCACCCACGACCGCTGGTTCCTCGACCAGGTCTGCACCCGCATGTGGGACGTGCAGCGCGGTGACGTGCACGAGTACGAGGGCGGCTACTCCGACTACGTCTTCGCCCGCGCCGAGCGCGAGCGGATCGCGGCCACGGAGGAGGCCAAGCGGCAGAACCTGATGCGCAAGGAGCTGGCCTGGCTGCGGCGCGGCGCCCCCGCCCGCACCTCCAAGCCGCGCTACCGCATCGAGGCCGCGAACGAGCTGATCGCCGACGTGCCGCCGCCGCGCGACACCAGCGAGCTGATGAAGTTCGCCAACGCCCGCCTCGGCAAGACCGTCTTCGACCTGGAGGACGTGAGCATCACCGCCGGCCCGAAGGAGCTGCTCAAGCACCTCACCTGGCAGCTCGGCCCCGGCGACCGCATCGGCCTCGTCGGCGTCAACGGCGCGGGCAAGACCTCACTCCTGCGGGCGCTCGCCGAAGCGGCCGTCAGCCAGGGCGAGAAGCAGCCCGCCGCCGGCCGGATCGTCGTCGGCAAGACCGTCCGCCTCGCCTACCTCTCGCAGGACGTCACCGAACTCCCGGCCACGCTGCGCGTCCTGGAGGCCGTGCAGCAGATCCGCGACCGGGTCGACCTCGGCAAGGGCCGCGAGATGACGGCCGGACAGCTCTGCGAGCAGTTCGGCTTCTCCAAGGAGAAGCAGTGGACGCCCGTCGGCGACCTGTCCGGTGGTGAGCGCCGCCGTCTCCAGCTGCTCCGCCTGCTGATGGACGAGCCGAACGTCCTCTTCCTCGACGAGCCCACCAACGACCTCGACATCGAGACCCTGACGCAGCTGGAGGACCTCCTCGACGGCTGGCCGGGCTCCATGGTGGTCATCTCCCACGACCGCTTCTTCATCGAGCGCACCACCGACCGGACGTTCGCGCTGCTCGGCGACAAGACCCTGCGGATGCTGCCGCGCGGCATCGACGAGTACCTGGAGCGCCGCCGGACGATGATCGAGGCGTCGGTCCCGGCGCCCGCCGCCGCGCCCGCGCAGCAGAAGCCGGGCGTCTCCGCCGCCGACGCCCGCGCCGCCAAGAAGGAGCTGCAGAAGGTCGAGCGGCAGCTCGACAAGCTCTCCGACAAGGAGGCGAAGCTGCACACCCAGATCGCGGACAACGCCACCGATTTCGAGAAGGTGGCCAAGCTCGACGCGGAGCTCCGGGAACTCGCGGGGGAGCGGGAGGAATTGGAGATGCGATGGCTGGAGCTGGCCGAGGACGCGTAGGCGTCGTTCGCGTCCGCGACGCATAACGAGGGCATCACAGGCCGGTCCTCCCTTGGGTACAAGGGGCGGACCGGTCGCTTTTGCGCCATCGCGTGAGTGGTAGAAAGAAAACCCGTTCACGTCAAGGGGGAACCGCTGATGACCCAGCCGCCCAGCAACCAGCCGCCGGGGGGCTTCGGAGCCCCTCAGGACCCGAACCAGGGCGCCGGCCAGGGCATGCCGCCCGTGCCGCCGGTCCCGCCGCAGGCTCCGCAGACGCCGCCCGCGCCGCAGACCCCGCCGGCGGCCGCGCCGGGACCGTACGGACAGGCGCCGCAGCCCGGTTACGGCTACCCGCAGCAGGGCCAGCCGGGCCCGTACGGCCAGCCGGGCCAGCCCGGCCAGCCCGGTCCCTACGGTCAGCCGGGTCAGCCCGGTCCGTACGGCCAGCAGCAGCCCTACGGCTACCCGCAGCAGGGCCAGCCCGGTCCGTACGGTCAGCAGCAGAACCCCTACGGCGGCTACCCCGCCCCGACCCCGCCGCCGGCCCCCGGCGGCGGCGGCCCGTTCAAGGGCCGGACCGGAATCGTCGCGGGCGTGGCAGCCGCGGCCGTCCTGGTCGCCGCCGTCACGACCTGGGCCGTCGTCGGCGGGGACGACGACAAGGACCCGGTCGCGAAGCCCACCTCCACCGCGACCGCCACCGGCGGGCCCAAGCCCACCGAGTCGGTGGACCAGGGCGACGGCTCGGGCGACGGCGCCAAGGACGGTGACGAGGACCTCAACGCGGGCCGTCAGGCCGGCGAGGCGAAGGTCGACTGGCTGCTGAAGAACGACGTCGACCTGCCCCGCAACGGCTCCGACGTCTTCGGCCCGTGGATCGTCGGCGACACCGTCGTGAAGGCGATGTACAAGGGCATCGACGGCTTCGCCCTGGGCGACGGCACGCGCAAGTGGCACGTGGACGTGCCGTTCGAGCTGTGCGCCGTCCCGCCGGAGCCCGCCGCCGACGGCTCCATGGTCTTCGGGTACGCCGAGAGCGCCAAGGACGGCGCCAAGTGCACCAACCTGCAGAAGATCGACCTCAAGACCGGCAAGGCCGGCTGGAAGAAGGCCGTCCCGAAGGCCACGGGCCTCTTCGCCTTCGACGACAACACCCTGGCCATCAGCGGCAACACGGTCACCGCCGCCGGTTCCAGCAGCGCGTACGGCTTCTCGCTCGCCGACGGCCACCAGCTCTTCAAGGGCGCCGACACCGGCTGCAAGCCCTTCGCGTACGCGGGCGGCAGCAAGCTGATCGCCGCCATGAACTGCCCGTCGGGCAGCACGACCAAGAAGATCCAGGCGGTCGGCCAGGTCGACCCCAACACGGGCAAGCCGAAGTTCACCTTCCAGCTGGAGGCGAACTGGGAGGTCGACAAGGTCTACTCGGTCGACCCGCTGGTCGTCTCGGCCACCCAGCGCGAGCAGAAGAAGTGGACGATCTTCTCGCTCGACGCCAACGGCCGGCTCCGCTCCACGATCCAGGGCGGCAACGACAAGTTCGCGCCCTCGTGCGGCGGCAGCTTCGTCATCTTCGGCAAGAACCTCCAGGGCTGCACGGGTGTCGCGGCCGACGCGAACACCTTCTACATGTCGACCGAGACCGACTACGGCAAGACGAACGAGGTCGTCGCCTACGACCTGAAGACCGGCAAGGCCAAGTGGCGTGCCAAGGCGCCCGAGGGGCGGAAGGTGACCCCGCTGCGCATGGAGGGCTCCGACGTCCTGCTGTACATGCAGACCACGTACGACAAGGGCGGTGCCGTCGCGACCCTCGCCCCGACCGGTGGCGCGCCGAAGATCCTGCTCCAGCACCCGGCCTCGACCTCCGAGATCGAGTCGAGCTTCTACAGCCCGGGTTACGCCTACGGCAGCGGCACCTTCGTGGTGGCGGCCGGGCGTGTGTCGGCGTCCAACGACAAGGAAGAGATGCAGGTCAAGACGATGATGGCCTTCAGCAAGTGAGGTACGCGGACCGATGACGCAGCCACCCCCGCCCCCGCCGAACCAGCCCCCGGACCCGAGGGGCGGATTCGGCGCGCCGACGCCCCCGCCGCCGCAGCAGCCGGAGCCGGGTTACGGATACCCGCAGCAGCCGCCGGCCGCCCCCCAGCCCGAGCCGGGGTACGGATACCCTCAGCAGGCGCCGCAGCAGCCGTACGGCTACCCGACCGCGCCGCAGCAGCCGCAGCAGCCCCAGCAGTACGGCTACCCGGCCCAGCCACAGCAGCCGGGCCAGCCCCCGTACGGCTACCCGGCCCAGCCGCAGCAGCCCTACGGCCACCCGCAGCAGACCGTCGCGGCTCCGGCCGTGTCCGGCGGCAAGAAGCTGTCGGCGCAGCTGCAGATCGTCATCGCGGCGGTCGTCGCCGTCGTCCTGATCGTCGGCATCGGCATCTGGTACGCCAACTCCGGTGACGGCGGCGACGAGGCCAAGGGCACGGGCGGCACCTCGCAGGGCTCCACCGGCGGCGACACCGGCGGCAAGGGCATCGGCGGCGGTGGCAAGGAGAAGGTCCCGGCGAACACCAAGGCGAAGGTGTCCTTCCTGGTCGGGGAGCCGAAGGTCGCGGACGTCACGGACGTCGCCGGTTCCTTCATCACCGACAAGGCGTTCGTGAAGCCGGGCGTGAACTCGCTCGTCGCCTACGACCTGGACAAGGGCAACGTCCTGTGGACGCTGCCGCTGACCGGTCAGATCTGCGGCACTTCGCGGCACGTCACCGCGGACAACAAGGCCCCGATCCTCTTCGAGGCCGCCAAGCGCGTCGCGCCGCGCTACTACCAGCAGTGCACCGAGGTCGGCGTCGTCGACCTGAACACCGGCAAGCTGCTGTGGTCGACCTCCGTCACCGGCGGTTCCGCGGGCGACGCGAAGGCCCGGTTCGGCGAGGTCACGCTCAGCGGGACGACCGTCGCGGCCGGCGGCACCGACGGCGGCGCCGCCTTCGACCTCGCCAACGGCAACCCGCGCTGGAAGCCGCAGGCCAACGACCAGAACTGCTACGACATGGGGTACGGCGGCGGCGAGGGCCTCGTCGCGGTCCGCAAGTGCGGTCAGTACGACAACCCGAACGTGCTGATCCAGAACCTCAACCCGACGACGGGCGCCCCGCTCTCGCAGTTCAAGATGCCGCCCGGCGTGAAGTACGCCTCGGTCGTCTCCACGAAGCCGCTGGTCGTCGCGACCGACATCGGCGACAGCTCCGGTGACGGCAGCGGCATCACGGACTTCTTCTCGATCGACGAGAAGACCGGGAAGCTGAAGGCGAAGATCACGGCGGACCCGGAGCAGTACGCGGCCCGCTGCCGCCCGACCGAGGTCGAGTCCTGCCAGCAGGCGCTCGTCGGCAACGGCCGGCTGTACCTGCCGACCGAGGAGCACGAGGGCAGCACCGGCGAGTACGGCGACGAGACGAACGAGATCATCGGCTTCGACCTGACCACCGGGCGCACGGTGCCGGAGAAGGCCGACGCCGGCGACAAGTACACGTTCGTCCCGCTGCGGATGGACGGCGGCAACCTCATCGCCTACAAGGAGCCCCCCTACAACCAGGGCGGCCGGATCGTCTCGGTCGACGGCGGCACGATGAAGGAGACGCTCCTCCTGGAGAACCCGGCGAACAAGTCGCTGAACAACCCCGAGTCGAGCTTCAGCCTGAACGGCGCCGAACTCCTCTACCAGAACGGGCGGTTCTTCATCTCGGAGAACATGGTCAGCAAGCCGCGGGAGAACCCCGGGCCCAACGACATCAAGGAGTACCTGATCGCCTCCTGGTCCGTCGGGCACTGACGCGCGCTGACGACCCGCACGACCCCGTGGGCCCCTCCGGTGATCCGGAGGGGCCCACGCGCATGTCGGCGGCCGGGGCGGGGGAGCGTGTAGCTTGCCGGTTTCAGGCCGCCGGGGCGTCCGGCCGGTCAGGAGGAGGGGGGATGACCGGGATGGGCGTACGCCTCGTGGTGGTGGACGACCACCGCCTGCTCGCGGAGGCGCTCGCCTCGGCGCTGAAGCTGCGCGGGCACCGGGTGCTCGCGGCGGCCGCGCCGGTGGCGGGGGCCGCGGAGCTGGTGGTGAGCCGGGCGCCGGAGGTCTGTCTCCTGGGCACCGCGGCGCCGGACGCGCCGGGGACCTTCGACCCGGTCGTACGGATCAAACGGGAGCGGCCGCAGGTGGCCGTCGTGGTGCTCGGCCCGGTGCCGTCGCCGCGCGGGATCGCGGCGGCGTTCGCGGCCGGGGCCTCGGGGTACGTCCGGCACGACGAGCGCATCGAGGGCGTCGAGCGCGCCCTGGTGAAGGCGCGGGCGGGGGAGCCGGCGGTGGCGCCGCAGCTGCTCCAGGGGGCCTTCGCGGAGCTGCTGCACCCCTCGGCGCAGCCGGACGACGAGGCGCAGCGCCTCCTGCGGCTGCTCACGCAGCGGGAGGTGGAGGTCCTCGTGCGGGTCGCGGAGGGCGAGGACACCCGGCTGATCGCGGCCGGGATGGGGATCGCGCCGAGCACGGCGCGGACGCACGTGCAGCGGGTCCTGATGAAGCTGGGGGTCGGTTCGCGCCTGGAGGCGGCGGCGCTCGCCGCGCGTACGGGGCTGCTCGACCGGGCGCTGCCGGGACCCCGCGGCCCGCACTGAGGTCGAGGATGCTCGTCCGGCCGGCCCCGTCCGTGTGAGGGGGCCGGCTTCGCCATTGACGGTGATGTTCGAATGTGGTTTTTTGTGCGTGGTTCTGTTTGGTTGGTCCTGCCCGGAGGGCACCCCCGTGAAGAAGACCGTCACCACGCTCGCCGACGGGCGCGAGCTGATCTACTACGACACGCGCGACGACCTCGTCCGCACCGCCGTCGACCCGCGCCCCCTCACCCCCGTCGTCTCCCGCTCCGAGATCCGGTACGACGAGCTCACCGGCGACCGCGTCGCCGTCGCCTCGCACCGGCAGGCCCGCACCTACCACCCGCCGGCCGACGCCTGCCCGCTCTGCCCCGCCCGGGACGGCCGCGAGAGCGAGGTCCCCGAGGAGAGCTACGAGGTCGTGGTCTTCGAGAACCGCTTCCCCTCCCTCTCCGGCGGCGTCGGCCGCTGCGAGGTCGTCTGCTTCACCGACGACCACACCGACTCCTTCGCCGACCTCACCGAGGAGCGCGCCGCGCTCGTCCTCGACGCCTGGACCGACCGGACCGCCGCGCTCGCCGCCCTGCCCGGAGTCGAACAGGTCTACTGCTTCGAGAACCGCGGCGCGGAGATCGGCGTCACGCTGCCCCACGCGCACGGCCAGATCTACGCCTTCCCGTACGTCACGCCCCGCACGGCCGCCATGCGTCGCCGCGCCGACGAGCACCGCGCGGCGACCGGCCGGAACCTCTTCGACGACGTCGTCGCCCGCGAACGCGCCGACGGCGAGCGGGTGGTCCTGGAGACCGAGCACTGGATCGCCTTCGTGCCGTACGCCGCCCACTGGCCGTACGAGGTCCACCTCCACCCCAAGCGCCGGGTGCCCGACCTGCTCGCCCTCGACGCCGCCGCGCGCACAGAGTGCGCACAGGTCTACCTGGAACTCTTGAGGCGCTTCGACCGGATCTTCGGCCCGGACGAGCCGCCGACGCCCTACATCGCCGCCTGGCACCAGGCGCCGTTCACGGACGAGCGGCGCGAGGACTTCGGACTGCACCTGGAGCTTTTCACCGTCCGACGGGCCTCTGGCAAGCTGAAGTTCCTCGCGGGCACCGAGTCCGGCATGGGTGCGTTCATGAACGACATCCGGCCGGAGGACGCGGCCCGACGACTCCGAGAGGTGGCAAGCGCATGACACGGAAGTATCTGGTGACGGGAGGCGCCGGGTACGTGGGCAGCGTCGTCGCCGCCCACCTCCTGGAGCGGGGCCACCGGGTCACCGTCCTCGACGACCTCTCCACCGGCTTCGCCGAAGCCGTCCCCGAGGGCGCCGAGTTCATCGAGGGCCGCATCCAGGACGCCGGGCGGTGGCTGGACCCCACGTACGACGGCGTCCTGCACTTCGCCGCCTTCTCCCAGGTCGGCGAGTCCGTCGCCCGGCCCGAGAAGTACTGGGAGAACAACGTCGGCGGCACCATGGCCCTGCTCGCCGCCATGCGGTCGGCCGGCGTCCGCAGGCTGGTCTTCTCGTCCACCGCCGCCACCTACGGCGAGCCGGAGAGCGTGCCGATCACCGAGACCGCGCCGACCGCGCCCACCAGCCCGTACGGCGCGAGCAAGCTGGCCGTCGACCACATGATCGGCGGGGAGTGCGCCGCCCACGGCCTGGCCGCCGTCTCGCTGCGCTACTTCAACGTGGCCGGGGCGTACGGAGTGCTCGGCGAACGCCACGCGCCCGAGTCCCACCTGATCCCGCTCGTCCTCCAGGTCGCCCTCGGCCGCCGCGAGGCGATCTCCGTGTACGGCGAGGACTACCCGACCCCGGACGGCACCTGCGTCCGCGACTACATCCACGTCGCCGACCTCGCCGAGGCCCACCTCCTCGCGCTCGACGCCATGACGGCCGGCGAGCACCTGATCTGCAACCTCGGCAACGGCAACGGCTTCTCCGTCCGCGAGGTCGTCGAGACCGTCCGCAAGGTCACCGGCCACCCGATCCCGGAGATCACCGCCCCGCGCCGCCCCGGCGACCCCGCCGTCCTGGTCGCCTCCGCCGAGGCCGCCCGCGAGCGGCTCGGCTGGACGCCGTCCCGCCCGGACCTCGCGGACGTCGTCGCCGACGCCTGGGCCTTCGCCCGCCTCCGGGAGGAGGGCGCATGAGCCTCGCCGCGGACTTCGAGGCGCTGTACGGCGCCGCGCCCGACGGCCTCTGGGCCGCCCCCGGGCGGGTCAACCTCATCGGGGAGTACACCGACTTCAACGACGGCTTCGTGCTGCCGCTCGCCCTGCCGCACACCACCGTCGCCGCCGTCTCCCGCCGCGACGACGGCGTCCTGCGCCTGCACTCCGCCGACACCGACGGCGGGATCGTCCAGCTGGCTACCGATGGCCTGGAGCCGCTCTCCGGCGGCGGCTGGGCCGCCTACCCGGCCGGTGTCGTCTGGGCGCTGCGGGAGGCCGGGCACCCGGTCGCCGGAGCCGACGTCCACCTCGCCTCGACCGTGCCCACCGGCGCCGGGCTCTCCTCCTCGGCGGCCCTGGAGGTCGTCGTCGCGCTCGCCCTGAACGACCTGTTCGGGCTCGGGCTCTCCCGCCCCGAGCTCGCCCGGATCGCCCAGCGCGCCGAGAACGCCTTCGTCGGCGTGCCCTGCGGGGTCATGGACCAGATGGCCTCCGCCTGCGCCGAGGAGGGCCACGCCCTCCATCTGGACACCCGGGACCTCTCGTACCGTCAGGTCCCCTTCGGCCTCGCGGGGGAGGGGCTGCGGCTGCTCGTCGTCGACACCCGCGTGAAGCACGCGCTCGGGGACGGCGCGTACGCCGAGCGGCGCGCCGGGTGTGAAGCGGGTGCGCGGGCGCTCGGGGTACGCGCCCTGCGCGAAGTCAGCGCCGCGCATCTGCCGGAATCACTCGCACGACTGAGCGACGAGACGATTCTGCGGTACGTGCGGCACGTCGTCACCGACAACGCGCGGGTGGAGCGGACCATCGCCCTCCTCGACGCCGGCGCCACCCGGGAGGTCGGCCCGGTCCTCACCGAGGGCCACGCCTCCCTCCGGGACGACCTGCGGGTCTCCTGCCCGGAGCTCGACCTCGTCGTCGAGGCGGCGAACGCGGCCGGGGCGCTCGGCGCCCGGATGACCGGCGGCGGCTTCGGCGGCTCCGCCGTGGTCCTGGTGGAGGCGGAGCGGGCGGAGGAGGTGTCCGCCGCCGTGGGGAAGGCCTTCGCCGCGGCCGGATACGCGCCCCCGGGGATCTTCCCCGCCGTGCCGTCGGCGGGCGCGCGCCGCGTCTGAACGGCGTCCCCGAACACCGCTCGCATTCCCACGACTTCGGACAGTTCCGCGAAACGGCCCCCACCGCGCCGCCCCGCCCCTACTCTGAGGGGCAGCGCCGGTGGGGGCCGGTGCTGTTCAGGGGGCGAGACCCGTCGGGTACGGCGCCAGAAGCGGGGTAGCAGTCAACGCACGGCGGCGGCCGTGCCGTCGACGGCCCCGCCTCCGGCGCCGTACCCGCGTCGGTCCGTTCCTCGACACTTGGGAGTGTCCGTGGCACGCATCCGCGTCCTGGTGGTGGACGACCACCGCATCTTCGCCGAATCGCTGGCCGCCGCCCTCGCGGCGGAGCCCGATGTCGACGTCGCCGCCGCCGGCAGCGGCCCGGCGGCCCTGCGCTGCCTGGAGCGCGGCGCGGCGGAGGGCCGCAGGTTCGACGTGCTGCTCGTCGACGCCGAGCTGGGCGCGGGACCCGCCGGCGCGGCCGTGGCGCGCGCGGTGCCCGACGACGCCGAGGGCGCGGTCGACGGGATCTCGCTGGTCACGGGCGTACGACGGGTGCAGCCCGCGCTCCGTACGGTCGTCCTCGCCGAGAAGGACGATCCGCGCCGCGCCGCCCTCGCGCTCCAGGCGGGGGCCTCCGGCTGGGTCGCGAAGGACTGCTCGCTCCAGCGGCTGCTCGCGGTGGTCCGGGGCGTGCTGCGGGACGAGACGCATCTGCCGCCCGCGCTGCTCACGGGCGTGCTGCGGGAGCTGACGGAGGCGCGCAGGCACCGGACGGACAGCGAGCGGCTCGTGGAGTCGCTGACGCCGCGCGAGCGGGAGGTGCTGCGCTGCATGGTGGCGGGTCTGGGCCGCAAGGCGGTCGCCGAGCGCCTCTTCCTGTCCCCGCACACCGTCCGTACGCACATGCAGAACGTGCTGGGGAAGCTGGGCGTGCACTCGACGCTCGCGGCGGTGGCGCTGGCCCGCCGGGCGGGCGTGGGTCCCGCGGAGCCGGTGCTACCCGGGGACGTTGTCGAACGGGGCGGTCAGCCGGCGTAGCAGCGCGGCCAGTTCGCCGCGCTGGGCGCGGGAGAGCTGGGCCAGGATGGCGCGCTCCTGGGCGAGGAGTCCGGCGAGCGCCTCGTCGGCGCGGTCGCGGCCCTCGGGGGTGAGCCGGACCAGGACCCCGCGCCGGTCGCTGGGGTCGGGGAGCCGCTCGACGAGGCCCTTCTTGGTGAGCCGGTCGATGCGGTTGGTCATGGTGCCCGAGGTGACCAGCGTCTGGGTGAGGAGCTGGCCGGGGGAGAGCTGGTAGGGCGCTCCGGCGCGGCGCAGCGAGGTGAGGACGTCGAACTCCCAGGGCTCCAGCTGGTGCTCGGAGAAGGCGAGCCGACGGGCGCGGTCGAGGTGGCGGGCGAGCCGTGAGACGCGGCTGAGCACCTCGAGCGGTTCCACGTCGAGGTCGGGGCGCTCGCGGCGCCATGCTGCGACCAGTCGGTCGACCTCGTCCTCCATGACGATCAGTGTAAAGGGTCTGTTGACATAAAGTCTCTTGTGTTCAAGCTTCTTGATCTCAAGTATCTTGGAGTCAAGATATATTTCCCTGGACTATGGGGAAGGGACCCCGCCGGAACTCCGTTCCGCTTCGGCAACACCTGCCAGCAAGGGGGCTTCGAACATGCATTCCGTGGACACCGCCGCACCGACCTGGGATCCACAGCAGTACCTCCGACACTCCGGCCACCGCACCCGCCCGTTCCTCGATCTCCTCGCCCGAATACCCCAGCTGCCCGCCCGGCAGCGTCCCGCCCGCATCGCCGACCTCGGCTGCGGACCCGGCAATGTGACGGTCCTCCTCGCCGACCGGTGGACCGACGCCCACATCACCGGGTTCGACCTGTCGCCGGAGATGCTGGAACGTGCGGAGAAGGACTGGTCGGGAACCACCCGGGGCGGCGGCTGGCTCGACTTCCGGACCGCCGACGCCGCCCACTGGACCCCCGACGAGCCGTACGACCTGATCGTCTCCAACGCGGCCCTCCAGTGGGTGCCCAACCACCCCGAGTCCTTCGCCGCCTGGATCGAGGGACTCCGCCCCGGCGGCACCCTGGCCTTCCAGGTCCCCGGCAACTTCACCTCGCCCAGCCACGCCCTGCTCGGCGAGCTCTGCGAGACCCCCGAGTGGCGCTCCCGCCTCGGCGACCAGGGCCGCCGCTACGTCCACATCCTCGACACCGACGAGTACCTCACCCGCCTCACCGACCTCGGCTGCGAGGCGGACGTCTGGGAGACCACGTACTGCCAGCTGCTCCAGGGGGAGGACCCCGTCCTGGACTGGGTCAAGGGCACCGCGCTGCGGCCCGTCCTCACGACCCTGGGCGACGACCGGGAGGCGGTCGACGCCTTCCTCGACCAGTACCGCCGGCTCCTGCGCGAGGCCTACCCGCCGGGCCCGCACGGCACGGTCTTCCCCTTCCGCCGGATCTTCGCCGTCGCCCGCAAGGGCTCG
Organism: Streptomyces nymphaeiformis; assembly: GCF_014203895.1. GTDB lineage: Bacteria > Actinomycetota > Actinomycetes > Streptomycetales > Streptomycetaceae > Streptomyces > Streptomyces nymphaeiformis. The sequence continues at coordinate 219,110 of NZ_JACHJY010000011.1, forward strand.
TGACACACGGGGGCGCCCCGCACCGGGGGTCCGGTGCGGGGCGCCCGCGAGGCACTCGGTCCGTTACTGGACGGAGTTGTAGATCCCCCAGCCGCCGCCGAGCTTGACGCGCGCGGTGAACTTGCCCGAGGTCGTGTTCAGGTAGCGGTAGAGGTCGCCGCCCGAGGTGATGCCGAGCAGGTCGCCCTTGCCGTCGGCGTTGAGGTCGCCGGGGGCGACGATCTTGGAGTACGTGTTCCAGCCGGTGCCGATCTTCAGACGGCTCTTGAACGGCGTGGTGGCGGTGCCGGTGCCGGCGTACAGGTACAGGTCGCCGGCGGAGGTGCGGGCCACGATGTCCGTGCGGCCGTCGCCCGTGTAGTCACCGGCGCCGACGATCTTGTTGTAGATGCCCCAGCCGGTGCCGACCTTGACGCGGGCGGCGAGGGCGGTGCCGGAGCCGTTGCCCTTGTACAGGTAGAGGTTGCCGGAGGCGTCGCGGGCGAGCAGGTCGCCCTTGCCGTCGCCGGACAGGTCACCGGGGGCGACCAGGGTGTTGTAGACGCCCCAGCCGCCGCCGAGGTCGTTGCCGTCGATCCACAGGTGGCCCTCGAACACGAAGCCGGTGTCGGACATGCCGTCCGCGTTCATCGAGGAGAAGTGGAGGGGGGCCGGACCGCCCGTCAGACCGCCGGCGCCGAGGATCTCCTCGCGCGGGTCCAGCTTGCCGGTGGTGCTGTTGTAGTACCAGTACCAGGCCCCGCCGGGCGTGGTGGCGAAGATGCCCTCCTTGCCCGTGTACGCGTTGTTGCCGGCGCCCGCGAACTGCTGGACGCCCGCCCAGCTGCCCGCGTCGCTGGCCTGCTGGCGCGAGGCCAGGGTGCCGTTGCCGTTGGCCGGGTAGTAGAACAGGGTGCCCGCGTTGTCCCGGGCGAGGAGGTCGCCGTCGCCGGCGGGCAGGATCTGGTTGTAGATGTTCCAGCCGCCGCCGACGGACTGGCGGGCGGCGAACGGCTGGGTGGTGCTGCCCGTACCGGCGTAGAAGTACAGGGTGCCGGCGGTGTCGCGGGCGTAGAGGTCGCCCTTGCCGTCGCCGTTGCCGTCGCCGAGGCCCACGAGCTGGTCGTAGGCGCCCCAGCCGCCGCCGATGAGGACGCGGCCGCCGAACGGCGCGTCCAGGTTGCCGGTGGCCAGGTACAGGTACAGCTGGCCGTCCTTGGTGCGGGCGACCACGTCGGCGCGGCCGTCGCCGTTCACGTCGCCGGGCGAGGTGACCTTGTTGTAGACCTGCCAGCCGCCGCCGACCACGTGCTCGTACGGCGTACCGGTCGGGTCGACGTCCGCGTACAGCTTGAGCGTGCCGTTCTCCGAGACGACGAGGACCTCGGGCTCGGTGGTGTCACCGCCCTGCTGGCCGATCGGGATGATGTCCTTGGCGACGTCGTCTTCGCGGTAGAGCTCGAAGACGTCGTCGAGGCTGGTGGCCGTGCTCGAGAGCTCGCCCTCCACGCCCCGGAAGATGACGTCGTCGATGCCGTCGCCGTCCAGGTCGGACAGCGGCAGCGAGGAGGCCTCGCCGGCGGCGGCGACGCCGGCGCGGGCGGCGCCCTTCTTCGGGAGCGTCAGCTTCGGCGGGGTGAAGGAGGGCGCCTCCTTCTTGACGGACGGAAGCGGCGCCGGGGTGTCGGCGGCGGAGGCCGTGCCCGCGAGGAGCATGCCGGCGGAGAGAGCGAGAGCGGTGCAGGCCGCGACGCGGCGAGCGCGCTTGGAGTGCTGGAACAGCAAGAGATCCCCCCCAGGGATCAGAGGTTCGACAGAACCAAACAGGGGGGCTCGTACGGCATCGAACGGCGTCAGCGCAGGCCAGTGGGCATGCGGAGACGACCTCGTTCGAAGGTCGGAACACCCCCCCGGATGTTGAACACGAGTCTACTCACGCTTGCGCCTGACGCCAGCGATCTACGGATGAACAACAGGCGCCCCGCACCCGAGCCGGGTGCGGGGCGCCTTCGGGCCCTGGCGGATCGTCAGGACATGCTGTTGTAGATGCCGTAGCCGGTGCCGATCTTGGCGCGCGCGGCGAACTTGCCCGGGGTGGTGTTCAGGTAGCTGTAGAGGTCGCCGCCCGAGGTGACGCCGAGGAGGTCGCCCTTGCCGTCGGCGTTGAGGTCGCCGGGGGCGACGATCTTGGAGTACGTGTTCCAGCCGGTGCCGATCTTCACGCGGGCCTTGAACGGCGTGGTGGCGTTGCCGGTGCCGGCGTACAGGTACAGGTCGCCGGCGGAGGTGCGGGCCACGACGTCCGTGCGGCCGTCGCCCGTGTAGTCACCGGCGCCGACGATCTTGTTGTACGTCCCCCAGCCGGTGCCGACCTTGACGCGGGCGGCGAGGGCGGTGCCGGAGCCGTTGCCCTTGTAGAGGTAGAGGATTCCGGAGGCGTCGCGGGCCAGCAGGTCGCCCTTGCCGTCGCCGGACAGGTCACCCGCGCCGACGATCGTGTTGTAGACGCCCCAGCCGCCGCCGAGGTCGACGCCGTCGATGGAGAGGCGGCCCTGGTAGATCTCCGCGATGTCCGACGAGGCGTCCGCGTCCATCGAGGACAGGTGGGTGAAGTTGGCGCCGTTCCAGCCGCCGACGTCACCCGCCTGGCTGCGGGCGTTGAGACCACCGCCGGTCGAGGCGCGGTACCAGAACAGCGTGCCGCGGGTGTCCCGCGCGAGGACGTCCTCCTTCTCGCCGGCGACCGGGTTGTTGCCCGCCCCGGCGAACTGCGGGATGCCGGTCCAGCCGCCCGTGTCGCTGAGCTGCTGACGGGCCGCGAGGGTGCCGTCGCCCTTGCCGGTGTAGTACCAGAGCGTGCCCTTCGAGTCGCGGGCGATCAGCTCGCCGTTGCCGTCGCCGTTGTCGTCGCCGACGGGCAGGATCTGGTTGTAGACGCCCCAGCCGGTGCCGATGGACCTGCGGGTGGCGAACGGCTTGGCCTTGTCGCCCGTACCGGCGTAGAACCACAGGTTCCCGGCGGTGTCGCGGCCGATCAGGTCCGCCCAGCCGTCGCCGTTGTTGTCGCCGATGCCGAGGAGCTGGTCGTAGATGTTGTAGCCGGTGCCGATCTTCACGCGCGACGCGAACGGCGCGGTGCGGACGCCGGTGGCGTAGTACAGCCACAGGTTGCCGTCGAGGTCGCGGGCGACCAGGTCCGCGCGGCCGTCGTCGTTGACGTCGCCGGGCGCGACGACCTTGTTGTAGATGTTCCAGCCGTTGCCCTGCCAGACGTAGCTCGCGCTGGTCGGCGTCGCGTCGGCGTACAGGCGGAGGGCGCCCTGCGAGGACAGCGTCAGGAGCTCGGGGCCGCTGGCGTTCCCGTCCTGGTTGCCGATCGGGATGATGTCCTTCGGCGGCGTGGTGATGGACGTGAACGCGTCCGCGGCGGCGGTCGTGTAGACCTTGCCGTCCCAGCCGCGGTAGATCAGGTCGCTGTAGCCGTCGCCGTCGAGGTCCGACAGCTGCGGCGAGGCGCCGACACCGGAGGCCGCCGTCGCGCCCTGACGGAGCGCGCCGCTCGTCGGCCGCGTCAGGGACGGCGGGGTGAAGTCCGCCGCCGGCTTCTCGACGGCCGGGCGCGGCGCCGGAGAGTCGGCGATCGCGGGGCTCGCGAGGAGCATGCCGGCGGAGAGGACGAGCGCGGTGCACGCGCCGAGGCGCGTACGCGTGAAGTGCACAGAACGCAAAGAGATCCCCCCCAGGGATCAGAATGTCGTGGGACCGGAAACGGGTCCGCGGCGCCTCGCTACGGAGGAAACGCGTACGAAGGGCGAACCCCCCGGGTGTGGGGGGAGCATACCTCCCGGTCGTGACGGCTCTCCGACCCGCAGGAGGCGGACGCGGGAACGCCCCGCACCGGGGAACCGGTGCGGGGCGTCCTGCGAGGTGCGCGGTACGACTTAGTACAGACCGTTGTAGATCTGGTAGCCGGTGCCGATGGAGGCGCGCGGCTTGAAGACGTAGCCCGTGTCGCCGGTGCCGGAGTAGCGGAACAGCTCGCCGCCCGAGTTCACCGCGAGGAGGTCGGCCTTGCCGTCACCCGTGATGTCACCGGGCGCCACGATCTTCGCGTACGCGTTCCAGCCGCCGCCGATCTTCACGCGGGACTTGAACGCGTAGCCCGCCTGGCCGGTGCCCTGGTACAGGTACAGGGTGCCGTCCTTGGCGCGGGCGATCAGGTCGTTGAGGCCGTCGCCGCTGTAGTCGCCCGAGCCGACGATCCGGTCGTACGCGTTCCAGCCGCCGCCGATCTTGACGCGGGCGTGCAGGGCGTTGCCGTCGTAGTTGCTCCGGTAGAGCCACAGGACGCCGTCGCGGTCACGGGCCACGAAGTCGCCGGTGCCGTCGCCGTTCAGGTCGCCGGGGCCGGCGATCTGGTTGATCGCGCCCCAGCCGCCGCCGAAGTCGGTCTCGTTGCCGTAGAGGTGACCGTCGAAGATCTCCAGCGTGTCGGAGACCGCGTTCCGGCCGAGGGAGTTGACCTCGAACAGCGTCGCGCCGTACCAGCCGTTGTCGTCGCTGATCTGGATGCGGGGCGCGACCCGGCCGTTGTTCATCGAGTCGTACCAGAAGAGCGTGCCGCCCTTGGTGCGGGCGACCATGCCCTCCTTGCCGTGCGCCGGGACGTTGCCCGCGCCGGAGAACTGGTCCACGCCGTCCCAGGCGCCCACGGAGCCGACCTGCTTGCGCGAGGTGTAGTAGCCGCGGCCGGTGCCGAAGTACTCGTACAGCGTGCCGTCGACGCCGCGCGCGAGGACGTCGGGGATCCCGTTCGCGTTGTCGTCGTCGATGCCGATGATCTGGTTGTACTGCTGCCAGCCCCGGCCGACCTCCTTGCGCGGCTTCAGCGTGTACGGGCTGTCGGAGCTCCCGTAGTAGAAGAGCACGCCGGAGGGCGTACGGGCGAGGAAGTCGCCCTTGCCGTCGCCGTCGCTGTCGCCGAGGCCGATCAGCTGGTCGTAGGCGTACCAGCCCTTGCCGACCAGCTTGCGCGCGTGGAACGGGGCGTTCGGGGTGCCGGTGGAGACGTACACGTACAGCTCGCCGGCGGGCGTACGGGCCAGCACGTCGGCGCGGCCGTCACCGCTGAGGTCGCCGGGCGAGAAGATCTTGTTGTAGATCTGCCAGCCCGCGCCGACCCAGCGGAGGCTGCCGTAGGACGTGGTGGCGTCGCCGTACACGCTCAGCGCGCCGAACTTCGAGAGCGTCAGGATCTCGGGACCGCTGCCGTTCTTGTCCTGGTCGCCGAGCGGGATGACGTCCTTGACGAAGGAGGTGTCACCGTCGTTGCGGATGAACTCGGCGCCCTCGGAGTTCGTCGTCGCCGTGCGCAGCGAGCCGTTGATGCGCATGATGAGGTCGGTCCGGCCGTCGCCGTCCAGGTCCGAGCGCGACGGCGGACGCTCCGCCGTGACGCCGGCGAGCCCGGCGCGGGCGCCGTCCGTCTGCGGGACGGTCCGCAGCGACGGGGCGGCGGGAGACTGCGCGGGCTTCTCGGTGGCCGCGTGCGGCGCCGGCGCGTCGGCCGACGCGGGGCCCGCGAGGAGCATGCCCGCAGAGAGGGCGAGGGCGGTGCAGCCCGCGAGGCGGCGGGCACGCTGGGAACGCATGAAGAACAAAAAGATCCCCCCCAGGGATCAGAGGTTCGACGGAACCAAACAGGGGGGCTCGAACAGGCGTCGAACGGCGTCAGCGCAGGGCGGAAAGCACGCGGAGACGACCTCGTAGGACGGTCGGAACACCCCCCCGGATGTTGAACACGAGTCTACTCACGGCGCCGCCGATTACCAGATGTTTACCTCGCCGAATCCGACCGTCCGGTCGTTTCTCGCCTCCCGGCCCCCCGCCGGGCCCGGCGCCGGCGTCAGTTCTTCCGGTGCCCTATCAGCCGCGGCTTCTGCTCCAGACCGTCCAGACCGTGCCACGCCAGGTTCACCAGATGCGCCGCGACCTCCGACTTCTCCGGCTTGCGGACGTCCAGCCACCACTGACCCGTCAGCGCCACACTGCCCACCAGCGCCTGCGCGTACAGCGGCGCCAGCTTCGGGTCGAAGCCCCGCGCCTTGAACTCCAGGCCCAGGATGTCCTCCACCTGGGTGGCGATGTCACTGATCAGCGACGCGAACGTGCCCGTCGACTGCGCCACCGGCGAATCCCGCACGAGGATCCGGAACCCGTCCGTGTAGTTCTCGATGTAGTCGAGCAGCGCGAACGCCGCCTGCTCCAGGAGCTCCCGCGGATGCCCCGCCGTCAGCGCCCCCGTCACCCCGTCCAGGAGCTGCCGCATCTCCCGGTCGACGACGACCGCGTACAGCCCCTCCTTGCCGCCGAAGTGCTCGTACACCACCGGCTTGGACACCCCGGCCTTCGCCGCGATCTCCTCCACCGACGTGCCCTCGAAGCCCTTCTCCGCGAAGAGCGTGCGACCGATGTCGAGCAGCTGCTCCCGGCGCTCCGCGCCCGTCATCCGCACCCGGCGCCCCCGCCGGGGCTTCTGCTCTCCGCCGCTGCTGCCGGTACCGCCGGTCCTGCCCTCGATCGCCACGTCTTCCATCATGCCGCGTCTGCGGACGCGGTCCGGCGCCGGGCTTCGATGCGGGACTTCGCCGGCCAGCGCACATCGCTCGCCCAGCCCAGCTGCTCGAACCAGCGGATCAGCCGCGCACTGGAGTCGACCTGCCCGCGCAGCACCCCGTGCCGCGCCGACGTCGGGTCCGCGTGGTGCAGGTTGTGCCAGGACTCGCCGCAGGACAGCACCGCCAGCCACCACACGTTCCCCGAACGATCACGCGACTTGAACGGACGCTTGCCCACCGCGTGACAGATCGAGTTGATCGACCACGTGACGTGGTGCAGCAGCGCCACCCGCACCAGCGAGCCCCAGAAGAACGCCGTGAACGCGCCCCACCACGACATCGTCACCAGACCGCCCACCACCGGCGGGATCGCGAGCGACACGACCGTCCACAGCACGAACTGGCGCGAGATCGCCCGGATCGCCGGATCCTTGATCAGATCGGGCGCGTACTTGTGCTGCGGCGTCTGCTCCTCGTCGAACATCCAGCCGATGTGCGCCCACCACAGGCCCTTCATCAGCGCCGGAACCGTCTCGCCGAACCGCCACGGCGAGTGCGGGTCACCCTCCGCGTCCGAGAACTTGTGGTGCTTGCGGTGATCGGCCACCCACCGCACCAGCGGACCCTCCACCGCGAGCGACCCCATGATCGCCAGCGCGATCCGCAGCGGCCGCTTCGCCTTGAAGGAACCGTGCGTGAAGTACCGGTGGAAACCGATCGTGATCCCGTGGCAGCCGATGTAGTACATGACGACCATCAGCCCCAGATCCAGCCAGCTCACCCCCCAGCCCCACGCCAGCGGCACCGCCGCGAGCAGCGCCAGGAACGGCACCGTGATGAACAGCAGCAGGGTGATCTGCTCGATCGAACGCTTGCTGTCCCCGCCCAGCGTGGCGGAGGGCAGCGGCGCCTCGGCGGCGTCCGGCGCCTCGGACGCCGACGTCATCTCGGGGCTCATGGTCATGGGTGTCCCTGGGGGGTGAGGGGAAGGGGAAACGCGTCGAAGGACGGATCCGTGGCTACGCATCCGTAACCTACGGCGTCGTAAGTATGGCAGCGCCGTGGCGCGCGGCAAGAGGGCGCAAAGAAGGGGCCTGCCCGCCGCCCACCATGTGGACACCTATCCTGGGGGCGTCGGACAGCGCGGTCCGCAAGCCTCCAGAACCCCTCCAGACGTGCTCAAACACTGCAAGGAGCCGCACCTGTGAGCAGTGCCGACCAGACCCCCACCGCCAGCACCGAGCTGCGCGCCGACATCCGCCGACTGGGCGACCTCCTCGGCGAGACCCTCGTGCGCCAGGAGGGCCACGAACTCCTCGACCTCGTCGAGAAGGTCCGCCGCCTCACCCGCGAGGACGGCGAAGCCGCCGCCGAGCTCCTCCGGGGCGTCGAACTCGAGACGGCCGCCAAGCTCGTACGCGCCTTCTCCACCTACTTCCACCTCGCGAACGTCACCGAGCAGGTCCACCGCGGCCGCGAGATGCGCGAGAAGCGCGCCGCCGAGGGCGGCCTCCTCGCCCGCACCGTCGACATGCTCAAGGACGGCGACCCCGAGCACGTACGCGAGACGGTCAAGAACCTCAACGTGCGCCCCGTCTTCACCGCGCACCCCACCGAGGCCGCCCGCCGCTCCGTCCTCAACAAGCTCCGGCGCATCGCCGCGCTCCTGGAGGCCCCGGTCAGCCAGGTCGAGCGCCGCCGCACCGACCTGCGGCTCGCCGAGAACATCGACCTCATCTGGCAGACCGACGAACTCCGGGTCGTCCGCCCCGAGCCCGCCGACGAGGCCCGCAACGCCATCTACTACCTCGACGAGCTGCACGCCGAAGCCGTCGGCGACGTCCTGGAGGACCTCGCCGCCGAACTCGAGCGCGTCGGCGTCGAACTGCCCGCCGGCACCCGCCCGCTCACCTTCGGCACCTGGATCGGCGGCGACCGCGACGGCAACCCCAACGTCACCCCCCAGGTGACCTGGGACGTCCTCATCCTCCAGCACGAGCACGGCATCACCGACGCGCTCGAACTCATCGACTTCCTGCGCGGACTGCTCTCCAACTCCATCCGCTACACCGGAGCCACCCAGGAACTCCTGGACTCCCTCCAGCGCGACCTGGACCTCCTCCCGGAGATCAGCCCCCGCTACAAGCGCCTCAACGCCGAGGAGCCGTACCGCCTCAAGGCCACCTGCGTCCGGCAGAAGCTCGTCAACACCCGCGAGCGCCTCGCGAACGGCACCCCGCACCAGGACGGCCGCGACTACCTCGGCACCGCCGACCTCATCCACGACCTCACCCTGATCCAGACCTCCCTGCGCGAGCACCGCGGCGCCCTCTTCGCCGACGGCCGCATGGACCGGGTCATCCGCACCCTCTCCGCCTTCGGCCTCCAGCTCGCCACCATGGACGTCCGCGAGCACGCCGAGGCCCACCACCACGCCCTCGGCCAGCTCTTCGACCGCCTCGGCGAGGAGTCCTGGCGGTACGCGGACATGCCCCGCGACTACCGGCAGAAGCTGCTCGCCAAGGAGCTCCGCTCCCGCCGCCCGCTCGCCCCGACCCCGGCCCCGCTGGACGCCGCCGGCGAGAAGACCCTCGGCGTCTTCCACACCATCAAGGAGGCCTTCGAGCGCTTCGGCCCGGAGGTCATCGAGTCGTACATCATCTCGATGTGCCAGGGCGCCGACGACGTCTTCGCCGCCGCCGTCCTCGCCCGCGAGGCCGGCCTCGTCGACCTGCACGGCGGCTGGGCCAAGATCGGCATCGTGCCGCTCCTGGAGACCACCGACGAGCTCAAGGCCGCCGACGTCATCCTCGACGACATGCTCGCCGACCCCTCCTACCGGCGCCTCGTCTCGCTGCGCGGCGACGTCCAGGAGGTCATGCTCGGCTACTCCGACTCCTCCAAGTTCGGCGGCATCACCACCAGCCAGTGGGAGATCCACCGCGCCCAGCGCAGGCTGAGGGACGTCGCCCACCGCTACGGGGTCCGGCTGAGGCTGTTCCACGGCCGCGGCGGCACCGTCGGCCGCGGCGGCGGCCCCTCGCACGACGCGATCCTCGCCCAGCCCTGGGGCACCCTGGAGGGCGAGATCAAGGTGACCGAGCAGGGCGAAGTCATCTCCGACAAGTACCTCATCCCGTCCCTGGCCAGGGAGAACCTGGAACTGACGGTCGCCGCCACGCTCCAGGCCTCCGCCCTGCACACGGCGCCGCGCCAGTCCGACGACGCGCTCGCCCGCTGGGACGCGGCCATGGACACCGTCTCGGACGCCGCCCACACCGCGTACCGCAGGCTCGTCGAGGACCCCGACCTCCCCGCGTACTTCTTCGCCGCCACCCCCGTCGACCAGCTCGCCGACCTGCACCTCGGCTCCCGGCCCTCCCGCCGCCCCGACTCCGGCGCGGGACTCGACGGACTCCGCGCCATCCCGTGGGTGTTCGGCTGGACCCAGTCCCGCCAGATCGTCCCCGGCTGGTACGGCGTCGGCTCCGGCCTCAAGGCCCTGCGCGAGGCCGGCCTCGACGCCGTCCTCGGCGAGATGCACGAGCGCTGGGGCTTCTTCCGCAACTTCCTCTCCAACGTCGAGATGACGCTGGCCAAGACGGACCTGCGGATCGCCCGCCACTACGTCGACACCCTCGTCCCCGACGACCTCAAGCACGTCTTCGACACCATCGAGGCCGAGCACGCGCTGACCGTCGCCGAGGTCCTCAAGGTCACCGGCGGCGAGAAGCTCCTCGACTCCAACCCGGTCCTCCAGCAGACCTTCGCCATCCGCGACGCCTACCTGGACCCGATCTCCTACCTCCAGGTCGCGCTCCTCGCCCGCCAGCGCGCGGACGCCGAGCGCGGCCAGGACCCGGACCCGCTGCTCGCCCGGGCCCTGCTCCTCACGGTGAACGGCGTGGCGGCGGGCCTCCGCAACACCGGCTGACGTCCTGCCCGTCCCCATGACGATGCCCCCGTGGAAACCTCCACGGGGGCATCGTCATGACGGCGTACGTCGGTGACGCGGGGCCTTAGTTCTGCTGGGCCTTGCGACGGCGGGTCACCAGGACCGCACCGGCGGCCGCGAGGGCCAGGGCGACGGCGGCGATGATGCCGACGGGGGCGCTGGAGCCGGTCTCGGCCAGGTTGCCGTTCTCGTCCTTGACCTCGCCGCCGGTGGCGGAGCCGCCCGTGGCGGAGGTCTCGCCCGTGGCGGAACCACCGGTCGTGGAACCGCCGGTGGCGGAGGTCTCGCCGGAGGCGGAGCCGCCCGTGGCGGTCGTCTCACCGGTGGTGGAGCCACCCGTGGTGGTCTCGCCGGTGGTCGAACCGCCGGTGGTGGTCTCACCCGTGGTGGTCTCACCCGTGGTGGTCTCGCCGGTCGTCGTCTCACCGGTGGTGGAGCCGCCCGTGGTCTGCTCGCCCGTGGTGGAGCCGCCCGTGGTCTGCTCACCGGTGGTGGAGCCGCCCGTGGTCTGCTCGCCGGTCGTGCCGCCGGTGGTGGAGGTGGCCACGCAGGTGTGGGACAGGTTGAACCAGCCCTGCTTGATGACACCGTCGACGTCGGCCTCGGCCGACACCAGCTTCGCGCCCGGCTCGGAGGCCACGTACGCGTGCTTGTCGGACGGCGGACCGAAGGAGGTGATGACCTGCTCGCCACCCGGCTCGAACGTCACCGTCAGCTTGACGAAGTTGACGCCGTTCGTGGGGATGACGAAGTGCCACCCGTCCTTGTCGGCCGGGATCGTCGGGCAGTCACCGTCGTGGGACGCCTCGGACGCCAGGATCGGCGTCGGCTGGTGGAGCGCGTAGTGGTGGGAGCCGTCCGACGCGAAGGCGGCGGGGGCCAGGGCCAGGGAAGAGCCCGCCATGGCCGCGACAAGAGCGGCTGCGGGTATGAAGGAGCGTCGCATGTGCAGTCGTCCATCTGTGGGATGAGGATGCCGTGGGAGGTGGCTGGGGCAGCCTATCCATCGCCTTAAGTCGCCTTTAAGGCAGCAGTCCATAACGATTGACCCGGGAACCGGGTGCAACCGGGGCATCAGAGGGCGAAGAACGCCGCCACCAGCACCGCACCGCCGACCCCCGCCAGCGACCACGCCGTCCGCCGCAGCCGCAACCCACCGCCCACCAGAGGCGCCGCCAGAAGCAGCGCCCCGCCCAGCGGAAGCCACGCGTGCAACCCGCCGCCCCAGCCCGTCCGCACGCCCTCGTCCGTGCCCGGCTTCACCACCACCGGGATCGTCACGCCCTTCTCCGCCGCCACCGAACGCGCGATCGTCAGCGTCCGGCGCGTCGACGACGGATCCTCCGGGGTGTAACGCCCACTGCACGTCTCGTCGTTGCAGTCGGTCACCGCCAGCGTCCCGTGCTCACGGCCCTTCGCGAGCAGGACGTGCTGGGCGGAGTTCCACGAGGACCACGCACCCGCGACGAGGAGGAGCAGGGCGACCAGGGCCACGGCGGCGTTACGGACGTGCGTCATGACCCGCGATCGTACAGTCGTACGTTCCCGGCGCCAGGCCCTACGAGTTGTACGCCGACTGGGCCCGCTCCAGGCCCTCCGCCACCAGGCACTCCACCGAGTCCGCCGCCCGGTCCACGAACCAGTCCAGGTCCTTGCGCTCCGTCGACGAGAAGTCCTTCAGGACGAAGTCCGCGACCTGCATCCGGCCCGGCGGACGCCCGATCCCGCACCGCACCCGGTGGTAGTCCGCGCCCATCGCCTTCGTCATCGACTTCAGACCGTTGTGCCCGTTGTCGCCGCCGCCCAGCTTCAGCCGCAGCACCCCGTAGTCGATGTCCAGCTCGTCGTGGACCGCCACGACGTGCGCCGTCGGCACCTTGTAGAAGTCGCGCAGCGCCGTCACCGGACCGCCCGAGAGGTTCATGTACGACATCGGCTTCGCGAGGATCACCCGCCGGTTCTCAGGACCCGGAGGCCCCATCCGGCCCTCGACGACCTGCGCCTGCGCCTTCTGCGCCCGCTTGAACGAGCCGCGGATCCGGTCCGCGAGCAGGTCCACGACCATGAAACCGATGTTGTGCCGGTTGGCCGCGTACTCGGGCCCGGGGTTGCCGAGGCCGACGATCAGCCAGGGCGCGTTCGCGTCGTCCGTCATGTGCGTCAGGTCTCCTCGTATCCGTGCACAGCGCGTCCGTACAAGAGAAACGGGGTGACGGGCCCGTACGGCCCGTCACCCCGTCACGTCAGGCAGAGCCTACGGCTCAGGCCTCGGCGCCCTCGGCGGCCTCGGCCTCGGCGGCCGGCTCCTCGGCCTGGGCGGCCAGGACCTGCAGGACGACGGCGTCGGCGTCGGTCACCAGGGTCGCGCCCTTCGGGAGGGTGATGTCCTTGGCGAGGACGGAGGCACCGGCCTCCAGGCCCTCCACGGAGACCGTGACGGCCTCGGGGAGGTGGGTGGCCTCGGCCTCGACGGAGAGGGTGCCGAGCACGTGCTCCAGCAGGTTGCCGCCGGCGGCGAGCTCACCCTCGGCCTGGACCGGGATCTCGACCGTGACCTTCTCGCCGCGCTTGACGAGGAGCAGGTCGACGTGGATCAGGAAGCCCTTGATGGCGTCACGCTGGACGGCCTTCGGGATCGCCAGCTCGTTCTTGCCGTCGATGTCCAGGGAGAGCAGGACGTTCGGCGTACGGAGCGCGAGACCGAGCTCGTGGGCCGGAAGGGTGATGTGGGCCGGCTCCGAGCCGTGGCCGTAGACGACCGCGGGGACCTGCGAGTCACGGCGGATCGCACGGGCGGCGCCCTTGCCGAACTCGGTGCGGACGGAAGCGGCGAGCTTGACCTCGGACATGGTGCACTCCTCGTAGAAGGTGACGAAAAAGGTGGTCACCCGGCCACGACTGGCGATGGCCTGCTACGAAGAGCGCGTCGATAACGGACCGCCGTGACCCTTACGGGCACGGCCTCCCTCGCCGAGCAACTACGGCAGTCTACCCGCCGCTCCGGACCACCCCAAATGGATCAACCCACCGACCCCGACCCACCCGGCCCGCCCGGCCCCACCCCCGGCCGGACCGGCAGGGCAGTGCCTCCGCCCCGCCGCCCCGGCCGCCAGGCCGGCCCGTCAGCCCGCCAGCTCGTTCAGCAGGTCCCGCAGCACCGGGCCCGCCGAGCCCGAGCCGCTCTCCGCCCCCTCCACCACGCACGCCACCGCGATCTCCCCGTCGTACGCCACCAGCCAGCCGTTGTTGTTCCCGTCCTCCGTCACCTCGGCCGTCCCCGTCTTCGCCCCCACCTCACCCGGCACCCCCGCCAGCACCTTCGCCGAACCGTCCGTCACCGTGTCCCGCATCAGCGACCGCAGCCCCGCCACCACCCCCGCGGGCAGCGGCTTCGTCGCCACCTCCGGCTGCTCCGTCCCCTTCACCAGCAGCGGCTGGTGGAACGTCCCCGACACCGCCGTCGCCGTCACCGACGCCATCGCCAGCGGATTCGTCCGCAGCCGCCCCTGCCCGAACAGCGACGCCGCCTTCTCCGGCTCGTCCGCCGGCACCGGCACCTCCGCGTCCACCGAACTCACACCCGTCTTCCACTCCGGACCGAGACCGAAGTACTCCTTCGCGAACACCGTCATCTCGTCGTTCGCGAGACGCCCCCGCAGCGCCACGAACGCCGTGTTGCACGACTGGATGAAGTCCTGCCGGAACGTGGCGTCCGGGATCTCCGACGTCTCCACGTTGTGGAACTGCTTCCCCACCGTCAGGTACTTCGGACAGTCCACCCGCGACCGAGGCGTCACCGCCCCCTTCGCCAGCAGCGCCGCACTCGTCACCACCTTCCACGTCGACCCCGGCGCGTACGTCCCCTGGAACGCCCGGTTGAAGCCGCCCGACGGACCGTTCACCACCGCGACCACCTCACCGGTGTCGATCCGCAGCGCCACCAGACCCGCACTCCGCCCCCGGGCGTGCCGCGCGAGCGCCTCCTCCGCCGCCCGCTGCGTCCGCGCGTCGATCGTCGTCCGCAGCGGACCCCCGCCCTTCCCCGGATCCGGCCCGAACCGCACCGCCGTCCCCTTCGCCTCCCCGGTGACCCGGTCCACCACCTGCACCTCGCCCCGCGGCGTCCCCCCGCCGAGACCCAGCACCGACACCAGCGACGGATGCTCCGCCGCCGAGATCGGCTTCCCGTCCCGGTCGACCGCCGCCAGCTCCTCCGACTCCTCCTGCACCAGCTTGAACCGCTGCTTGTCGTTCAACTGCGGATGGATCAGCGGCAGCTCCCACCGCACCCGCCACCCCGCATCCGTACGCGCCAACGCCAGCTCCGAGCCGTACGACCACGTGCCGAGCCCCGCCACCGGCATCCTCGCCGCGAACGCGAGCCGCGCCCCCGCCTCACCCTCCGCCCGGGCCGCACCCGCCGTCAGCACCGGCTTCGCGATCTCCAGACCCGCCGTGAAGTTCCGCAGCGTCTGCTCCGCCTTCTCCGGCGCATCCGTCAACCGCCCCGCCGCCGCCAGATCACCCGCGGCCCACCTGCCCAGAAACGCCTTCGCTGTCCGCACGGCCTCCGGATCCGCCACCACCGGCCCCTCCGCACCCGGCTTCAGCGGCCCGTACGCCACCGCCCACCCGGCGGCCCCCGCCACCAGCACCCCCGCCACCGCCACCGCCGGCCACCTGCGCCGACGGCCCCGGCCCCGTACCTGTCCCCGATGAGTCGTCATGCCAGGCAGCGAAACAGACACCCGTACGACCAGTCCAAGACGCATATCAGGAACGAAGCCATAGGCGAACACCTATCCTTGCTGCTCATGGACCTGCTCCTGCACCTGCGGTACTTCCGGACCGTCGCCGAGGAACAGCACTTCGGCCGCGCCGCCGCCCGCCTGCGCATGGCCCAGCCCTCCCTCTCCCAACGCATCCAGCGCCTCGAACGCGAACTCGGCGTCCGCCTCCTCGACCGCGGACCCCGCGGCGCCACCCTCACCCCCGCAGGACGCCTCGTCCTCGCCGACACCGAACACCTCCTCACCGCCGCCGACCGCCTCACCGCCACCGTCGCCCGCGTCCACAGCGGCGCCCTCGGCACCCTCCGCGCCGCCGTACCCCCCGGCCTCGGCGCCCCCGCCGTCGGCGCCCTCCTCACCGCCTTCCGCACCCGCTCACCCGGCGCCGACCTCGAACTCCGCGAACTCCCCACCACCGAACAGACCGCCGAACTCACCGCCGGCACCCTCGACGTCGGCATCGTCCGCCACCCCTGCCCCGCCCCCGGCCTCGCCTTCGGCCCCACCCTCCACCAGCCCCTCGGCGCCCTCCTCGCCGCCGACGACCCCCTCGCCGCACCCCCCGAACTCCCCACCGCCGCCCTCACCGGCCGCGACCTCGTCCTCTTCCCCCGCGCCGAAGCCCCCGCCCTCCACGACGAGACCCTCACCGCCTGCGCCCGCCACGGCTGCACCCCCGCCACCGTCCACGAAGCCGCAGGACCCGACTTCACCCGCGGCCTCGTCCTCTCCGGCCACGCCATCGCCCTCGTCCCCCGCACCCCCGACGGCGCCGGCACCGTCTGGCGCCCCCTCCGCGGCAACCCCGTCACCTGGCGCACCTCCACCGCCTGGCCCGACGGCAAGGACGGACCCGCCGTCCGCCTCTTCGCCGACACCGCCCACGAGATCCTCCGCGAGCACGCCGACATGCGCCCCGCACCGTCCGCCAGGATGGTCTTCCCCCGCCCCGCATCGGAGTTCCCCCTGTGACCCCCCACCCCGCCGCCCGCCGCATCACCGCGGCCTTCACCGACGCGGGCGTCACCGGCCGGCTCCACGCCACCGACATCGACACCGGCGCCGCCCTCGGCGTCGGCTCCGACACCCCCGTACCGACCGCCAGCGTCCACAAGCTCTGCCTCGTCGCCACCCTCTACCGCCGGGCCCACCTCGGCCTCGTCGACCCCACCCGCCCCGTCGACATCCCCGCCGAAGGCCGCGCCCCCGGCTCCACCGGCCTCTCCGTCATGCGCGACGCCGCCCGCCTCTCCCTCCGCGACCTCGCGAGCCTCGCCGTCGCCGTCAGCGACAACACCGCCGCCGACCTCCTCTGGGACGCCCTCGGCCTCGACACCGTCAACACGACCATGGCCGAACTCGGACTCACCCACACCCGAGCCGTCCACACCATGCGCGAGCTGTACGAGACGATGCGCGAGGACGCCGCCGGCGACCCCGCCGCCTACACCGACCCCGCCGCCGTCACCCGCCTCCGCGCCCTCGACCCCACCCGCACCAACCGCTCCACCCCCCGCGAGATCACCGCCCTCCTCGCCGCCGTCTGGCGCGACGAGGTCTGCCCCGGCGAGTACGGCGAAGAACTGCGGGCCCTCCTCGGCCTCCAGGCCTGGACCCACCGCCTCGCCGCCGGCTTCCCCTTCGACGACGTCCGCGTCAGCGGCAAGACCGGCTCCCTGCCCACCCTCCGCCACGAGGCCGGCGTCGTCGAATACCCCGACGGAGGCCGGTACGCCGTCGCCGTCTTCACCCGGGCGGCCTCCACCGACGTCACCCTGCCGGCGGCGGACGCGGCGATCGGGAGGGCGGCGAGGATCGCGGTCGACGCACTGAGAACGCCCAGCGCATGAAGAAGGGCCGCTTCCCCCAACCGGGGGAAACGGCCCTTCTCAGCTACTCGGCGAGGCTCAGTGCTCCTCGAAGAGGCTCGTCACCGAACCGTCCTCGAAGACCTCGCGCACCGCGCGGGCGATCGTCGGCGCGATCGACAGCACCGTGATCTTGTCCAGCTCGAGCGCGCCCGGAACCGGCAGCGTGTCCGTGAAGACGAACTCGCTGACCTTGGAGTTCTTCAGGCGGTCCGCGGCCGGACCCGACAGGATGCCGTGCGTGGCCGTCACGATGACGTCCTCGGCACCGTGCGCGAACAGCGCGTCGGCGGCGGCGCAGATCGTGCCACCCGTGTCGACCATGTCGTCGACGAGGACACAGACGCGGCCCTTCACGTCACCGACGACCTCGTGCACGGTGACCTGGTTGGCGACGTCCTTGTCACGACGCTTGTGCACGATCGCCAGCGGGGCGTCCAGACGGTCGCACCAGCGGTCGGCGACGCGCACGCGGCCGGCGTCCGGGGAGACGATCGTCAGCTTGTCGCGGTCGACCTTCGCACCCACGTAGTCCGCGAGGACCGGGAGGGCCGACAGGTGGTCCACCGGACCGTCGAAGAAGCCCTGGATCTGGTCCGTGTGCAGGTCCACGGTCAGGATGCGGTCGGCACCCGAGGTCTTCAGCAGGTCCGCCACCAGACGCGCCGAGATCGGCTCGCGGCCGCGGTGCTTCTTGTCCTGACGGGCGTAGCCGTACGACGGGATGATCACGGTGATGCTCCGGGCGGAGGCCCGCTTCAGAGCATCGATCATGATCAGCTGCTCCATGATCCACTTGTTGATCGGAGCCGTGTGGCTCTGGATCAGGAAGCAGTCCGCGCCGCGGGCCGACTCCTGGAAGCGGACGTAGATCTCACCGTTGGCGAAGTCGAACGCCTTGGTCGGAACGAGACCGACGCCCAGCTGGTGCGCGACCTCCTCGGCCAGCTCGGGGTGGGCGCGGCCGGAGAAGAGCATCAGCTTCTTCTCGCCGGTCGTCTTGATCCCGGTCACAGCACTGTCTCCTCAGACGTGTTCTCTGGCCGCGACCCCGCGTCTTCCGAGCGCATGTGCGTGCCAGCCGAATTTGTGTGCACGTATCACGGTACGCCGTGTTCGGCGTACCCGTTTCCGGTCAGCTTTCGCCGGCGGACTCCTCGGCGGCTGCCTGAGCGGCCTGCGCGGCAGCGCTGCCGGGCCGCTTCCGGGCCACCCAACCCTCGATATTCCGCTGCTGGCCCCGGGCCACGGCGAGCGAACCGGCCGGCACGTCCTTCGTGATCACGGACCCCGCGGCGGTGTAGGCCCCGTCCCCGATGGTGATGGGAGCCACAAACATGTTGTCCGAACCCGTACGGCAGTGAGAGCCGATCGTGGTGTGGTGCTTCGCCTCGCCGTCGTAGTTCACGAAGACGCTCGCGGCACCGATGTTCGAGTACTCGCCGATGGTCGCGTCGCCCACGTACGACAGGTGCGGGACCTTCGTGCCCTCGCCGATCGTCGCGTTCTTCATCTCGACGTACGTGCCGGCCTTGGACTTCTTGCCGAGGTTCGTCCCCGGACGGAGGTACGCGAACGGGCCCACGGAGGCGCCCTCGCCGACGACGGCGGAGAAGGCGACGGTGTTGTCCACGCGGGCGCCCTTGCCGACGGTGACGTCCGTCAGGCGCGTGTTCGGCCCGACCACGGCGTCCTCGGCGACGTGGGTGGCGCCGAGCAGCTGCGTGCCCGGCAGGATCACGGCGTCGGCCTCGAACGTCACGGTGACGTCCACGAAGACGGAGGCGGGGTCCTGGACGGTGACGCCGGCCATCATGGCCGCCTCGAGCAGCCGCTGGTTCAGCAGGGCGCGGGCCTCGGCGAGCTGGACGCGGTTGTTGATCCCGAGGATCTCGCGGTGGTCGCCGGCGAGCGACGCGCCGACCCGGTGACCGGCCTCGCGGAGGATGGACAGCACGTCGGTGAGGTACTCCTCGCCCTGGCTGTTGTCCGTCCGGACCTGGCCGAGGGCCTCGGCGAGCAGCTTCCCGTCGAACGCGAACACGCCGGAGTTGATCTCCCGGATCGCGAGCTGGTCCGCGGAGGCGTCCTTGTGCTCGACGATCTCGGTCACGGCCCCGTCGGCGTCCCGCACGATCCGCCCGTAGCCGGTGGAGTCCGGAACCTCGGCGGTCAGCACGGTCACGGCGTTGCCGTCGGCGGCGTGCGTGCCGGCGAGGGCCTTGAGCGTCTCCCCGGACAGCAGCGGGGTGTCGCCGCACACGACGACGACGGTCCCGTCGGGGGTGGCGCCGAGCTCCTCCAGGGCCATCCGCACGGCGTGCCCGGTCCCGTTCTGCTCCTCCTGGACGGCGGTCCGGGTCCCGGCGTAGTGCTCGTCCAGATGCGCCTTGACCTGCTCGCGGGCGTGCCCGACGACCACGACGAGGTGCTCGGGCTCCAGCTCCCGGGCGGCGGACACGACATGCCCGACGAGCGAACGCCCGGCGATCTCGTGCAGGACCTTGGGGGTCTTCGACTTCATGCGGGTGCCCTCACCCGCTGCGAGGACGACGACGGCTGCCGGGCGGTTGGCGCTCACGGGAATGCCCTTCGGCTTTGGGTGGTGGACCCACGAAGGATACCGGGGGGCAAGAAGGCGGACATGAGTGCGGGTCCTGACCCGTGAGGGTAGGACCCGAACCTGCGAGCTCCCGGGGGAGGACTCGAACCCCCATATGGAGAACCAAAATCTCCCGTCTTGCCCTTAGACGACCCGGGATTACCGCTATGTCCGATTCTCGTGATCGAGTGCGGTAGCCGCCCCTACTATGCCGTACCAGGCGCCCTCGATGCGACGGTACAGATCAGCGCTGCCGAGGATCTGGATCGCGAGACAGCCGTGATACTCGGCGTTCACGTTCTTGCGGTTGGTTCGCGGGTTGTGGCGCTTCACCGTCGTCTTGCCGAACTCGGAGGGGGCGACGCCGACGAGGTCGCCCCAGTACCGCTCGGCGCTGCCTGTGTCCGCGGTCTCGTGGATCATCACGTAGTACCTGCGTCGCTCGGGTTCGACGCCGAGGAGGTCGAGCCACGCGGTGAAGACGCGGATCATCCCGGGGTCGCTGTTCACGAAGGTCACGCGCTCGCGGCGGGCGTGCGGCTTGTCCTTCGTCCCTTCCGCCCAGTACAGGCCCACGCCCAGCAGGAAGAGTTCGCGCTCCGACATCGCTCCGATCTCCTCGGCCGCCGCGCGTTTGACCGACCGGCGGTTCTCCTCGCGGCGGCGCATCGTCGGCTCCCACCCCCGCCGCGCGATCTCCGACGCCTCCTCGTGGGTCCGCTTCCGTTCCGGCTTCGGGAGGTCTCTTACCCACAGGGAGATCGAGCTCTTCGAGCAGCCCAGCTCGACCTGGATCCGGTCGTAGGTCCAGCCCTGGAGGCGCAGCTCGCGGGCGCGGTCGCGGAGGTCGTCCTTCGCGTTCGGGCGCTTCGTCCACTCCGGCGGCGGTTCGCCTTCGAGCAGGCGGTTGAGGATGTCGTTGTTGTCGACGTGGAGGCGGTCGCGGATCTGGCGTCGGCTGAGGCCCTCGCGGCGGAGGGCGACGGCCTGCTCGCGCAGGTTTTCGAAGTCCGCGTACTTGCTGGTGGCGGCTGTCATACGAACACCGTCGTCCGGAATCCGGACGTCCGGATCGAAAATCTGGGCGATTCAACAGTTCGAGGGACTGGTGTGTTCGGGGTTGACGTGGGGTCCCACCCGTAGGGTGGTGGGTATGACCACAACGGGGGCGGACCGGGACGCCGAGCGCGTCAGGACTTGGTGGTGGTGGGGGAGACGGCGCAGCGCCGTGCTCGACGTGGGGCTCGCGCTGGTGTCCGCGCTGGAGTGCGCCGTCGAGGGCGTCGGGTTCGCCGACAAGGCCTCGCTGCCGGTGCCCGTGGGCGTGGTCTTCGGGCTGCTCGTCGGTTCCGTGCTGCTCTTCCGGCGCCGCTGGCCCATCGCCGTCGTGCTCGTGTCGATCGCCGTCGCGCCCGCCGAGATGGCCTTCCTCATGGGGATCGTCGGGCTGTACTCGCTCGCCGCCTCCGACGTGCCCCGGCGGATCACCGCCGTCCTCGCCGGGATGTCGACCCTCGCGCTCTTCGTCGTGACCGTCGTGCGGATGAAGCAGGACCTCGCCCAGGCCGACGTCGGCCCGCCGGACATCGATCCCAGCGGCTGGTACGTGCCGAGCGTCTCCCTCTTCATGACGCTCGGGCTCAACGCCCCGCCCGTTCTCTTCGGCCTCTACATAGGGGCGCGGCGCCGGCTCATGGAGAGCCTGCGGGAGAGGGCGGACTCGCTGGAGCAGGAGCTGTCGCTGCTGGCCGACCGGGCCGAGCAGCGGGCGCAGTGGGCCCGGCAGGAGGAGCGGACGCGGATCGCGCGGGAGATGCACGACGTGGTCGCGCACCGGGTGTCGTTGATGGTGGTGCACGCGGCCGCGCTCCAGGCGGTGGCGCTGAAGGATCCGCAGAAGGCCGTGAAGAACGCGGCGCTGGTCGGGGACATGGGCCGGCAGGCCCTGACGGAGCTGCGGGAGATGCTGGGCGTGCTCCGGGAGGAGGCGGTTCCGGCCGGGCCCGCCGCGGTGCCGCTGGCGGCCGTGGGCCGGGCGGCGGCCGCCGCCGCCGAGGCCGCCGCGGACGACGGGCCGTGTCTGGACGCCCTGGAGGCCTTGTGCGAGCAGTCGCGGCTCGCGGGGGCGGCGGTGGAGTTCCTGGTGATCGGGGAGGTGCGTCCGTACGCCCCCGAGGTGGAGCGGACGGCGTACCGGGTGGTGCAGGAGGCGCTGACGAACGTCCACAAGCACGCGGCGGGCGCGAAGGTCGTGGTGCGTCTGGCGCACCGGGACGCGGAGGTCGCGATGCAGGTGGAGAACGGGCCTTCGGACGCGGCGGTGGCCGATGTGGGGCTGCCGAGCGGCGGGAACGGTCTGGTCGGCATGCGCGAGCGGGTGCTGCGGCTCGGCGGCGTGTTCGTGTCGGGCCCGACGGACGCGGGCGGCTTCAAGGTCTCGGCGGTCCTGCCGACGGGGGCGTAGCGGAGTCGCCGGGGCCTCGCCAGGGCTTCGCCGGGGCCGGTCCGTGGCCCCGGCCCCGCCCGCCTAGCCCGCCGTCAGGCGGACCGGCTGGGCTCCTGTGATCAGGGTCGACAGGGCCGCGTCGATGTCCTTGCCCAGGTACCAGTCGCCCGCGTGGTCGAGGCTGTAGACCCGGCCCTCGGCGTCCATCGCCAGGACGGCCTGGTGGTCGCCCTCCTCGCCGAGGGGGGCGAGTTCGGTGTCGAGGGCGCGGCCGAGGTCCGCGAGGGTGCGGGAGAGGTGGAGGCCCGCGAGCGGGTCGAAGCGGACGGCGGCGGGCGCTATCTGCCGGCCGTGGCCGGGCGCGGTGATCCGCAGGCCGCCGAACTCGGCCCAGGCCTCGACCGCGGCGGGGAAGACGCTGTGCCGGTGTCCGGCGGGCGAGATGTGGGCCCGGAGCGTGTCGGCCCACTCTTCGGCGAGCTTGATGTCCCAGCGGCCGGGCTGCCAGCCGGCCTCGCGGAGGGCGGCGTCGACGTTGACCGGGAACCGGGTGGTGCTGAGGTGGTCGGGCATGGGGTGCGGTCAGCCGTTCTCGACAGGCGTGGTGGGGTCGACGGCGCGGACTCCGAAGTGGGCGAGCATCGCCGTACAGGAGCGGCAGGGTGCCGCGTAACTGCCGTGGAGCGGGTCGCCGTCCTCGCGGATGCGCCGGGCGGTGAGTTTGGCCTGCTTGAGGGAGCGCCGGGCCTCGCTGTGGGTGAGCGGCTTGCGCTGGGCGCGCTTGGAGCGGCCGTTCTCGGTGGCGGCGAGGTGCCGGGAGAGCAGGATCGCCTCGGGGCAGCGGCCGGTGAAGCGTTCCCGCTGGCTGCTGGTGAGGGTGTCCAGGAAGTCCTGGACGAGGGCGTGCAGGACGGGCGGCCGGTCGCCGCGGCCCGCGGTGCACGTGAGGGTCTCGCCGCGGACGGAAAGGGCGGCTCCCACGGTGGGGAGGATTCCGTCGCGGCGGTGCCGCAGTGAGGGCGCGCGGGTGGCCTCGGCGCTGCTGCTCCAGTTGAGGCGTGGGTCACCCTGCGTGGGTGTCGTCGCTACGTGCATGGTGCTGGTCTTCCCCTCCTGCAATCCCCCGAGTTGCGTTGGACAGCCTGCCAAATAGGGAGCCATATGGGGAAGCTGGGGCGGCGAAACGCGCCTTCGGTGTGTCGGAATCATGGTGCACCTGTCATGGCGTCGTGACAGTTGGTCACTCTCGGTCGCGGACGGATCGGGTCCGGTTCGGCCTCTTGTGGCAGCGCATAGGCTGTGCGGCATCAGTCGGCCGCAGCCGTCGGCTGTCGGTAGCAAGCAGTCAGCGACGCCATGCAGGGGGCAACCGCCATGACGACAGGTCGGCTCGGGCAGGACACCGCGCCACCGAACGCGGCCTACGCCGGGCAGGTCGTGCATTTCCCGGATCCGGTACGTGCGTCCCGGCATCCCAGAGGGGTGCGGATGGACGAGCACGGCCACCCGGACTTCTCGCCGTACGCGCGCGCGGCGGCGGAGATCGCCGATCCGCCGGAGGGTTTCGGTGTCGACGAGCTGCGTCTGACGGACTACGTGTCGGCGAACGCGGCGCTCGCGGCGACGGGTCACGAGCTGTGGGACACGATCCCGTCGGTGGCGACCCCTCACGGCTGGACGTGGCACCACGTGGCGCGTTCGCGGCGGATGGAGCTGGTCCCGGTCGAGGTGAAGGCGCTGCTCCGTCACCACGGCGGGGTGGCGACGGCCGCCGTCGACCAGTCGAAGCGGGGTACGCGTCCGCTGCAGGAGACCCGGCCGGTGCACTTCGGGCTGCCGAAGGGCCTGGTGTCGGTGTCGGAGCAGCAGCTCCAGGGCGTCGAGGAGGATCTCGGCTACCGGCTGCCGGGGGCGTACCGCTCCTTCCTGAAGGCGGCGGGCGGCTGCGCTCCGGTGGGCGCGGCGCTCGACGCGGAGCTGGGACTCCTGGTCGACCAGCCGTTCTTCACGGTGCGCGAGGAGGCGGGGGTCAACGACCTCGTCTACGTCAACAAGTGTCTGCGTGACCATCTGACGAAGGACTATCTGGGCGTCGCGTTCGTCCAGGGCGGTCTGATCGCGCTGAAGGTGCGGGGTGCGGCGGTCGGTTCGGTGTGGTTCTGCGCGTACGACGACGCGCGGGACTCCGGTGCGGCGGCGGCCGGCTGGACGGTGAACGAGCGGGTGGAGCGGCTGCTGCTGCCCTGCGGCGCGGACTTCGACGCGTTCCTCGGGCGTCTGGCGGGCAATCCGCCGGAGCTGGAGACGGTGGCGAACCTGATGGTGGACGGCGGCTTCGCGCGCGCCGTGCCCGTGGTCCCGGTGGGGGAGTGAGCTGGCTGTGGTGACGTTCGCGCAGGCGCAGGAGCGCGCCGAGGAATGGATCAACGGCGACCTGCCGGGGTACCAGCACCGCGAGGTGCGGGTGCGGGAGTTCGAGCTGGGCTTCGTGGTGTGGGCGGAGGACCGCGAGGGCGGTCCGACGTCGGACGGCGGGCGTCAGCGGCTCGTGATCGCGCGGGACAGCGGCGAGGCGACGCTGTGGCCGGGGCTGCCGGTGGGTGAGGTGATCCGGCGGTACGAGGAGGAGTACGGGGCGACGGAGGAGGTTCCCGCGCAGGCGGCGGTGCCGGCGGCGCGGATCGACCTCAACCAGACGTCGTTCCTGCTGAGTCCGCCGGAGTGGCTCCAGGACGCGGCGGACAAGATCGGTCTGCCGCGGGAGGAGTCGCACGCCTCGCAGGAGAGCGCGAGTGCGTCGCCGCCGGTGGACGACGCGTCGGACGGGGTGGGCGCGGGGGTGTCGGGGCCTTCGGCTTCGGTGGCTTCGTCGGCCTCGGACGCCGTCTTTGAGGGGGCTTCTTCTTCGGCTTCTTCGGTTTCTTCGGCTTCTTCGGGTGCGGCTTCGTCCTCGGCTTCTTCTTCGCCTTCTTCTGCCGCTTCGGTGGCGTCCCCGGCGTCCTCCGCCTCCGAGGCCCCGACCGCTCCCGTCCCTGCCGCCGAGCCCGTCGCGGCTGCGGCTGCGGAGGCCGACGCGTACGAGCCGACGGCGATGGACGGCGTTCCGGCGACCCCGGCTCCGCCCGTACCCACGCCTGCTCCCGTACCTACTCCTGCTCCCGTACCCCCGCCGTCCAGCCCGTGGGTGGACGCGAACGCGAGTTCCGGGGGTGCCGACGGGGCGGTGCCGCTGCCCGCGACCGTCTTCGCGCCGCCGCTGTCGGGCACGGACGACGAGGACGCGCCGCCGCTGTCGGTGGGCGCGGACGCGCCGACCGCGCTGATGAAGGGCGGCAGCGCGCTGCCGCCGACCGCGATCGCCCCCCGTCTCGACCCGGCCGCCCCGGCCCCGGGCGCGGTCCCGCCGGCTCCGCCGACGCCGCCCGCCCCGCAGTCTTCGCCGCAGCCCGTGCCGGCTCCCGTGCCGCAGGCCGGTGCGGGTGCGCCGCCGCCTCCGCCGCCCGCGCCCTCGGCGCCGGGTGCCGGGGACATCGCGGATGCCGCGACCAGCAAGGCCTCCCTGCCGCCGAAGGCCGGGCGCGGTCCGACGCCGCCCCCGCCGCCGGGAGTTCCGGGTGTGCCGGGTGCCTCGTCGGGCGGCAACGCGTACATCCCCACGCAGTTGGTGTCGCAGCTCGGGCCGGAGGGGCTCCAGCCGCCGGCGCAGCCGGGTCCGCCCGGGCCGCCGCCCGCGCCGGGTGCCGTGACGCCGCCGCAGCCGGTGCACCACGCGGCGACGATGCTGGCGCATCCGAACCAGGGCGGTCCGGGCGCGCCTCCGCCGCCCCCGCCGCCGCCGGGTGTGCCCGGTGGCGGTACGCCCGCGGGCGGGATCGCGCACGCCGCGACGATGCTGGCGCAGCCCGGTCCTGGTGGTCTGGGTGGTCCGGGGGCCCCGCCGCCTCCGCCCGCTCCGGCGCCGCCGGTCGGCGGTCACACGCCGCCGCCCGCGCCCGGCCCCGTGCCTCCTGGTCCCATGGCTCCGGGGCCCGTGCCTCCCGGTCCCGTGCCCGGGGCGCCCGTGCCTCCGGCGTACGGCTATCCGCAGCCGACGGGTCAGCCGACGGTCGGTCCCGGCTACCAGGCGGTGCTGCGCTACCGGGCGCCCGACGGTTCCGAGGCGCAGATCATCCGGCGTTCGGCGCCGGGCACCCCGCACCCGGAGTGGCAGATCCTGCACGAGCTGCGCGCGATGAACGTGCCGCCGCAGCAGGTGCTCGAACTCCACACGGAGCTGGAGTCCTGCGAGCTGCCGGGCGGCTACTGCGCGCGGATGATCCGGGAGACGTGGCCGCAGGCGCGGATCACCAGCATCGCCCCGTACGGCCGTGATCACGCGGGCCGTCAGCAGGGCATGCGGCAGCTCCTGACCCATCAGGGCGAGCTGCACCAGGTCGCGGACGGTCCGGCGCGGCCGGCTCCGGTGCGGGCGCCGCTGCCGCAGGTGCAGCCGGCGCCGCCGATCCCCCCGGAGGGGATCGCGCAGGAGCTGGCGGGGGCGTTCGGTCCGGGGATCCTCCGGTTCGACCAGCGGGCGGTGTCCCGTCAGGGCGTGCCGGAGCTGGTCGCGCGCACGCTGGTGTGGGCGGGGCTCCCGGCGGACTTCGGTCCGTTCTTCTGGGCGCAGCCGGCGGTTCCGGTGGTGCCGACGCTGGCGGAGCTGGCGGCGCAGCGGCAGGTTCCGGTGGCGCCGGACGCGAGCTCGTACCTGGTGCTCGGTTCGGACTTCGGTCGGGCGATCTGTGTCCAGTACGGGACCGCGCACATCGTGGCGGTGCCGGTGGAGGCCGGTCCGGGCGGGCAGTCGGTGCCGCCGCAGTTCGTGAACACGGGGCTGCCGGAGTTCGCGCGGTCGATGGCGCTGCTCGGCCGGATGTGGCGGCTGCGGTTCGGTCTGAACCCGGAGCAGGCGGGTCGCTGGACGGTCGACTTCCAGGCGCAGCTGGCGATGCTGGACCCGGCGGCGCTGTCGTCGCCGGAGAACTGGTGGTCGGTGCTGCTCGAGCAGATGTGGGACGGCCTTCTGTAGGCACTTCTGCAGGCGATGTGACGAAGGGCGCTCGACGTGTAGCCACGTTGGGCGCCTTTTGTCCGTTCTGATGCCTCATTCTTTACGGGTCGGGCTTTATGGGTCGGGGTCACGGAGAGGCGTCACGGATGGATTTCACAGTCGGGCGGGGGCGCGGTTACCGCCCCGAGCAGGTCGACCGCTACGTCGCCGGGCTCTCCGGGGAGCGCGACGCCGCCTGGGAGCGGGCGGCGCGGCTCACGGTCCTCGCGAAGGAGATGGAGACCGAGGCCGCCGGGCTCCGCCTCGCCGTCAAGCAGCTCGTTCCGCACCGGTACGAGGTGCTGGGCGAGAGTGCGCAGAAGATCCTGGAGCTGGCGGAGCGGGAGGACGAGAAGCTCGTCCGGGCCGCGGAGGCGGAGGCGCAGGCCCTCGCGGAGGCGGCCGAGGCGGCGGCCCGGGAGGCGGCGGAGGCCGCCGCGGCGTACGCGGAGGGCGTCCGCGCGGCGGCGGACGCGGCGGCGCGGGCGACCCTGGAGGAGGCCCGCGCGCGGGCCGAGGAGATGGGCACGATCGCCCGCCGTGACGCCGAGGGGGCCAGGGAGGCCGCGCGGGAGACCTTCGAGGAGACCGGGCGCCGGACGCAGGCGCTGCTCGCGGCGCAGCGGGAGGAGCACCGGACCGTACGGGACGAGACGGAGCGCTCGGCCGAGGCGGAGGCGGCGGCTCTGGACGCCCGCCACGAGGAGCTGGTCGCGGCGGCGGAGGCGTCCCTCGCGGAGACGCAGCGGGCCCTCGCCGAGACGGAGGAGCAGGCCCGGCACGGCCAGGAGGACGCCGAGGCCCACGCGGAGGAACTGCTCGCCGAGGCGAGGATGAAGGCGGAGCGGGTCGAGCGCGAGACGGAGCGGGTGCTGCGGGAGCACGAGGAGGCGCGGGAGGAGATCCACTCCACCATGGAGCACATCCGCAACTCGCTCGCGGCCCTGACGGGCGGCCGCCCGAAGGCGCCGGAACCGAAGTCGGAACCGAAGTCGGAACCGAAGTCGGAACCGAAGTCGGAACCCGAGGGGAAGCAGGGGGACTTGGAGAGCGGGGAAGGCTCCGGGGAAGCCGACTAGGCTCCCGCCCCATGCTCATGAAACTGACGGCGGTCACGCTCGACTGCGCCGACCCCATGGCCCTCGCCGCCTTCTACCAGCGGGCCACCGGGCTCCCGCTAGCCGACCGGTCCGACGACGAGTTCGCGGGACTGCGCGGGGCGGACGGCCTGTTCCTCGGCTTCCAGCGCGTCGAGGGCTACCGTCCCCCGTCCTGGCCGGGCCAGGAGGTCCCGCAGCAGCTGCACCTCGACTTCGACGTCGACGACCTCGACGAGGCCGCGGCCCGCCTGGTGGAGTGGGGTGCGACCGTCCCGGACGTCCAGCCCCGTCCGGACCGGTGGCGGGTGGTCCTCGACCCGGCGGGACACCCGTTCTGCCTGACGGTCCCGCGCGCGTCGGCCTAGGGTTTGTTCGGCGGATCAGGGTCGGACAGGCCCTGGGCGGCCGTCCGTCCCAGCAGCGCCCGGCCGAGTTCGCTCGCCCGGTAGTACACCTCGCGCCGGTACCGGTGCGAGGTCACCAGGCCCGCGTCCCGCAGCACCGCGAGGTGCTGCGAGACCGCGCCCACGCTGAGCCCGGTCTGCAGGGCGAGCCCGGTCGTGGTGGTCGGGGTGCTTGTACGCCCCAGGAGTCCCGCCCGGCTGCGCCCGAGGAGCCGCGCGAGTCCGTCCTCCGGCTCGGCGCGCCGCTCCCACAGGGTGCCGACGGCCCGCGCGGGATAGACGAGGCAGGGCGGGGGGCCGGAGGGGCGCCCCGGCAGCAGGACGCAGCGGGTCGTGAAGGCGCTCGGGGCGAGGGTGATCCCGCCGCCGTCCAGGGCGGGGCCCCGGGCCGGGAGGCCGGGCCCGGTGAGCCGGTCCTCCGCCCAGCGCAGGCTGGGGTGGAGGTGCGCGAAGACCTCCTGGATGCCGTCCTCGGTGAGCTGCCGCGTGCGGTACGCGAGGTCGGCCTCCAGGACGGCCCTGATCCGGGGCCAGTACGGCCGCACCCCGGCCGCCCACCAGCCGAGCAGGGCCTCCGCGAGGTCCGGCGGGCCCGCGAACAGGGCGAGCTCCTCCTCGATCTCGGCGAGCGGGCAGCGCGGCGGAGGAGCGAGCACTTCAAGGTCGGGCAGGTGCGGGAGCAGGCCGGTGCGCTCCCGGCCGACGGTCAACGCCGTTTTGATCCAGGGGAGATGGAGGGCGTGGCGCCCCGGGTCGGCGGAGGCCCGCAGCGCGGCGACGGACTCCCACAGGGGTGACACGGCGAACCGGAGCTGCGCCAGGTCGTCGACCCCGAACCGCATCTCTCCCACCGGCACCCCCGCCCACGAGCTTTTCGCCCAGACTAAAACAATGGTCGGCCCCGGCCGGGGGTGATGGTGTTCGCCGACATGACCACCACCTCTCCCGTCCGTCCCTCCTCCCGTCCTCCCCGGCTCCACCGGCTGCCGGACTTCCGCCGGCTGTGGATCGGCGACACCGTCAGCCAGGCCGGCACCGCCGTCACCGTCCTCGCGCTCCCCCTCGTGGCGATCGGCCCGCTGCACGCGTCCCCGTTCCAGGCGGGACTCCTGGTGACGTGCGAGTTCCTCGGTTTCCTCCTGCTCGGGCTGCCCGCCGGGGCGTGGGTGGACCGGATGCGCCGCCGCCGCGTGATGATCGTGGGCGATCTGGGCCGGGCCGTGCTGCTCGCGAGCCTCCCGGTCGCGGCGTGGCTCGGCGTGCTGACGCTGCCTCAGCTGTACGGGGTGGCCTTCGGGTTGTCGGTCTGCACGGCCTTCTTCGACATCGCATACCAGAGCCACCTGCCCGAACTCGTCGACGAGGACCGGCTGGTGGAGGCGAACGTGGCCCTGGAGGCGTCCCGTACGGTCACGGCCGCCGGCGGTCCCGGCGCGGGCGGCGCGCTCGTCGCGGCGGTGACGGCCCCGGTGGCGCTCGCCGTCGACGCCGTCAGCTACCTCGTCTCCGCGCTGCTCCTCTCCCGGATCCGCCGCCCCGACCCGCGCCCGGCGCGGGCGGCGGGGGCCGGGCTGCGGGAGGAGATCGCCGAGGGGCTGAGGTTCGTGGCGCGCGACCGGCTGCTGCGGGCGCTGACGCTCGCCGCCACGATCTCCAACGCGTGCGGCACGGTCGGCGCCTCCATGCTCCTGGTGCTGCTCGCGGGGGACCTGGGCATGTCGCCGTTCCTGTGCGGGCTCGTGTTCACGGCGGAGGCGCTCGGCGGCTTCCTCGGCAGCCTCCTCGTCACCCGGGTCGCGGTCCGGCTCGGCGAAGGCCGCGCGATGATCGCCTCCGTGGCGGTCAGCGGGGTGCTGTGGCTGTTCGCGGTGCCGTTCTTCCACGCGGACGCGCGGTACGCGGTGGCGTGCCTGCTCCAGGGGCTTGGCTGGACCGCCTTCATGACCTTCAAGATCAGTGCGGTGTCCCTCCGTCAGCGCCTCACCCCCGCCCCGCTCCTCGGCCGCGTGAACGCAACCTTCCGCTTCCTGGCGTGGGGCTCCATGCCGCTCGGCGCCCTGGCGGGCGGGCTCGTGGGGCAGTACGCGAGCGTGCGGGCGGCCCTGTGGACGGGCGCGGTCGGCGAACTGCTCGCGGTGGTGCCGCTGGTGGTGGCGGTCCGGAGGCGGAGGGAGACGTGACGGGAGGGGGGGCCGCTATTCTCCTCCTCTCCAGGGGAGGGAACGACTTGAAGCACGTACGCATGCCCGGCCGCCGTCGCCTCGCGGCGGCGGCCGCCATCACCGCCCTCGCGACGACGGGCGGCACGATGGCCACGATCCCGGCGACGGCCGCACCCGTCCTGGTCCCGGCGACGGCCGCCGACGAGCCGCCGCAGACCACCACGGTCCGTTTCCCGCTGAACGCGGAGGTCGTGAGCGCGGGCGCGACGGGGTTCCTGTCCCGGACCAACGGTCCCGGCCCCGAACTGCGCTGGACCCGCTACGCCGACGGCACCTCCACCGTGCTGCCGCTGAGCCCTCTGCGCGGAGGAGCTTCCGACGTCGTGGTGACGGGGGACCATGACACCGACATCACGAAGTTCCGTGTCGTGAAGATCCACGACATGGCCACGGGCGCGGCTCCCGTCGAGGTCGACCTGAACGGACTGGGCGAGAACTACGTCTACCGCGGAGCCGTCGGAGCCACTCTGGTGGTCGGGGTGAAGCAGGCGGACGGCACGATGGAGGTGCGGCTGCTCACCAAGACGGGGGGTGTCCTCGACGAGCGCACGGTGACCGGCCTGCCCGTCGGCACGATGGGCTTCTCGGTGACGGCGGTTTCCGCGGACTCGTTCGCCCTCGCCGCGGCGGCCGGCCCGGCCGAGGCGCGCACCTACCACCGCGCGGCCGTGGACGTCCGCACCGCGGCGGTCACCGACCTGTACGGGACGACGGGGACCCAGAGGGTCGAGGGGGCCCTCTCGCCCACCCGCATGACCTGGCGCGAGGAGGAGGGGCCGACGCTCGTCGTCGGCAAGCGGGGGACCGCCGAGACGCAGAGGCTTCCGCTCGACGGCTTCGCCCGGTACGGCCTGGTCGGGGACTGGCTGCTGGCCGCACGCCCGTACGTCCTGGGACAGGACACCCGTACGGACCCGCGGCGGGCGCTCATCGCGGTGAAGCCGGACGGTTCCGACGGGCGCGTCCTCCTTGAGCACATGTCCTCGTTCGTTCCGGGGCCCGACGGCTCCGTGCTGGTCAGGGGAGGAACGGCCGAGCACGGCGAGGGGCTGTACCGCGTCACGCTCGGCGAGGACGGTACGCCCGCCGCGGAGCTGGTCGCCTCCACGGGGGAGCCGACCTCCGTCACGCTCCTCGGCAGTGACGTACCGGCGGTGATCGACCTGGATCGTGCGAAGGACGGCATCGACTTCACCTGGCGTCTCTCGCGCAAGAACGTGAAGGTGTCCCTCACCCTCACCCGGAAGGGCGGGCCCGACTGGTCGGCCAGGACGATCTGGATGCCGGGAGGCGACTACCCGGACCTGGGGCCGGGGAAGGTCGGCTGGTCCTGGCACGGTGAGAACGTCGAGGTCCCGGAGCGGACCGCGCCCGGCGGCGAGTACGTCTGGACGATCTCCGTGCTGCCCCTCGACGGCATCGGCCCGGCCGTCCGCGCCTCCGGCAGTGTCATCGTCCACCGCACCCCGGGGGCACATGACTACGACGGGAACGTCGACCCCGAGCTCTTCGCGCGGGACGCGTCCGGAAAGCTGTGGGTGGCACCCGCGTTCTACGACGAGTCGAGAGGCTCGCTCGTCGGGTTCGCGTCCCCCGTCGGCAGCGGATGGAGCATCTACGACCGGCTCGAATCGTCCGGCGACATCGCCGGTACGGCCGTGGCCGACACCCTCGCCCGCGACAAGAGCGGGGTGCTGTGGCTCTACCAGGGTTCCGGTGACGCGGCGAAGCCCTTCCTCGGCCGGGTGAAGGTCGGCAGTGGCTGGCAGACGTACGACAAGCTCGCGGGCGGCAGCGACCTGACCGGCGACGGCCGCGCCGACCTCGTCGCCGCCGACAAGGCGGGCGACCTCTACCTCTACAAGGGCACGGGGAACGCCACCGCGCCCTTCGCGCCCCGCAGGAAGATCGGCTTCGGCTGGGGCGTCTACAACGACCTGACCGCCGTCGGGAACCTCGCCGGTGGCCCCGCCGGTGACCTCGTCGCCCGGGACAAGGCCGGCGTCCTCTGGCTCTACCTCGGCAAGGGCGACGGCACCTTCGCGAGCAGGGTCCGGATCGGTGGCGGCTGGACGCCGTACACGCAGCTCATCGGTGTCGGCGATGCCAACCGGGACGGCAGGCCGGACCTCATGGCGCGTATCGGGTGGCAGTCGTACTTCTATGCCGGTACGGGGGACTGGCGGGCCCCCTTCAAGCAGGCTCGCGACGGACAGGTACTCGGCGAGCTGCCCGGTTACGACGAAGCGTTCTGACCCGCCCCGCCCCGCCTCTCACTCCGCGCCGCTTCCCCTCCTCCAGGACAGGGGAGCGGCGCGGAGCCGCGTGACCCCTCGACATTTAGTCTGCGCAGAGATAATCTATGGGCACATCATCTGGTCGATCATCCAGTCGAGGAGGCCCGCCATGTGGGAGTACGAACACGGCATCGAGACCACCGCCACCCCCGAGGCGATCTGGCGGCTCTGGGCCGACGTCGAGAACTGGGGCACCTGGAACGCCGAGATCGAGAAGACCGAGATCAGCGGACCGTTCGGGACGGGCGCGCGGATCACCATGACGCCGCCCGGAGACGACCCGGTGGAACTGTGCGTCGCCGAAGCCGTCGAGGGTGAACTCTTCGTCGACGAGGCCCGCTTCGACGACCTTCTGCTGCGCACCGTCCACCGGATCGACCGCGTCGACCCGGACCGGGTGCGGGTGGTCTACCGCATGGAGATCACCGGCCCCGGCGCGGACGAGGCAGGCCCGCAGATCGGCCCGGCGATCACCGCCGACTGGCCCGACACCATGGTCTCCCTCGTCGCACTGGCCCAGCGCTGATGGCCCTCGACCCCGGCGCGAGCCCCGGATTCCTGCTCTGGCACGCCACGCTGCGCTGGCAGCGCGACATCGCCGCCGCACTGGCCCCCCTCGGGCTCACCCACGTGCAGTTCGTCCTGCTCGCCTGCGCCTGGTGGCTCAACACCCAGGGCGAACACCCCAACCAACTGGCCCTCGCCCGCCAGGCCGGTACCGACGTCAAGATGACCTCCCAGGTCCTGCGCACCCTGGAGACCAAGGGCCTCGTCGCACGCGAGGTCGACCCGACCGACACCCGCGCGAAACGCCTGCGCGTCACGGACGCCGGCGCGGCGCTGGCTCCCCGCGCGATCGCCGCCGTCGAGGAGGTCGACGCGCGCTTCTTCCAGCCGGTGCCGGTCGACGACGCGATCGCCCTCCTCGGCCGCCTGGCCCGCCCGGAAGGCAGGGGCGGCCGCGAGGCGTGATCCGGGGGACGGCTAGCCTCCTCATCTCTAGGGGAGGGAAACACACTTGACCCGTGCACACACGCGCGGCCGCCGACTCGCGGCCGCCGCCGTCACCATCGTCCTCGCCGCCACGGGCGGCACGCTCACCACACTCCCGGCCATGGCGGCCGTACCGGGGGCCGTCCAGGAGGACCAGCAGGCCACCACCGTGCCGTTCCCGCGCAACGCGGACGTCGTCGGCGCGGGCCCGAGCGGCTTCCTGTCGAAGACGCGCGGCACCACGCCGGAGTTCCGCTGGACCTGGTACGCGGACGGCTCGTCGGTCGTGCTGCCCGGCGCCTCGGCTGCCGCCGGCGGCTCGGACCTCGTCGTCACCGGCGACAGGTCCTCCCTTCCGGACAGCCGCGTCCTGAAGCTCCGCGACATGTCGACGCCCGCGTCGGCGGCGGCCGACGCCGTCGTGGTGAACCTCGACGAGCTCGGCACCGGATACAGCCTCGCCGGGGTCTTCGGTTCCACCCTCGCCGTCCTCGTGCAGACCGGAGAGGACACCTACCAGACGCGCCTCTTCGCCTTTCAGGACGGCAAACTGACCGAGCGCCCGATCACCGGACTGCCCGAGGACTGCCTCCCGAGCTTCGAAGGCGGCTACACCGCCGGTGCCGTGGTCTTCGACTGCTGGGAGCGTGCCGGCCGGCCGTGGACCAAGGTGGTCGTCGACCTCACCACGGCGACTGCGGTGTTCTCGCAGGCCCTCGACGCGGGGCACGAGCCCCAGTGGCAGAACGCGATCTCCGACACGTACGCGGTGTGGCGGGAGCGCGACACGACCACGGAGTGGTTCGGTGTGCACCGGCGCGGCACCTCCGAGCGGAAGCTGATCAAAGCGAGCGGTGACTCGTACGACCCGCTCCACCTCGTCGGCGGCTGGATCGTGCAGGGCCAGCGGGTCCACATCGACGGCAGTTTCAACCCCAACGGCGGGTCCGGGCTTCAGGCGCGGCCCCTCACCGCCGAGTCCGTCGAGACGGGCGAGAAGATCCAGCTCCTCACCGCGCACTCGTCCGCCGTCGCCGGCCCCGGCGGCAGCCTCCTCGTGCGCGGTGGCACCCCCGAGCAGGGCGAGGGCCTCTACCGGATCTCGCCGCGCGCCGACGGCGACCGGCCGGACGTCGAACTCGTCGCGTCCACCGGGCAGTCGACCGTCGTCACCCTCACCGGCTCCACCACCCCGACGACGCTCACCGGCGACCAGGTCGCGCGCGGCGTCGACTTCGGCTGGGACCTGTCCCGGGCCGACAGCCGGGTATGGCTGACCCTGACCCACGTACGGAGCGGGAAGACCGTGTACGCCGGCTGGCAGGTCCCGTACGGCGTCACCGCCGGGACCCCGCGCCACTTCGCCTGGCACTGGGACGGCAAGGACCCGGAGAACGCCGACTGGGGGAGCCCCGCCCGCAGCGGTGAGTACGAGTGGAAGCTCACCGCCCGCCCGGACGACGGCATCGGCCCCGAGCTTGTCACCACCGGCCGGTTCACCGTGACCCGCCCCGCCGCCCCGCACGACTTCGACGACGACGGCACCGCTGACCTCCTCGTACGGGACACCGGCGGCGTGCTGTGGCGCTTCGGCACCCGGCCCACCGCACCCGGCGGCTCCCTGACGGACACCGGCGCCTCCCGCGTCGGCAGCGGCTGGGGCGCCTACGACCGGCTCGAAACCGTCGGGAACATCGCGGGCACGACCGCCCCCGACGCCGTCGCCCGCGACAAGGACGGCGTCCTCTGGCTCTACCAGGGCACGGGCGACCGGGCGAAGCCGCTCGCGGCCCGTACGAGGATCGGCGCCGGCTGGCAGACGTACGACCAGCTTGCGGGCGGCAGCGACCTGACCGGCGACGGCCGGGCGGACCTGGTGGCCACCGACAAGGCGGGCGACCTGTACCTCTACAAGGGCACGGGCAGCGCCACCGCGCCCTTCGCCGCGCGCAGGAAGATCGGCCACGGCTGGGGCATCTACAACCAGCTCACCGCCACCGGCGACCTCGCCGGCGGCCCGGCCGGAGACCTCCTCGCCCGCGACAAGGCCGGCGTCCTCTGGCTGTACCTCGGCAAGGGCGACGGCACCTTCGCCGCCCGTACGAAGGTGGGCGCCGGGTGGGGAGCCTTCACCGGGCTCACCGCCGTCGGCGACGCCGACGGCGACGGCCGCGCCGACCTGATCGCCTCGAACGGCGACGAGACCTTCTACGCGGGCACGGGCGACTGGGCGGCCCCGTTCAAGCGCGGCGTATCGGTGTCCCTGACGCAGGACACGTCCTACAACACCGCCTTCTGACAAGCACCTTCAGGTGCGGGCGCACTCCGCCCCCACCGTCCGAGCTCCTCTTGGTGGCGTCGCGTGACCAGTGGTGACGCACTGACGCGGCGGTGTTGTACGTGGGGTGTCGGTGCCGGTACGAGGGGCAGGGCGCGACGACGGAAGAGCAGCCGGGCACGGTTCCGGAGCCTGCGGCGGCGGACAGGTCCGGGCAGGGCGTGGTGGCGGCGTTCGGGCGGAGTCTGAAGACGCTGAGGGTGCGGGCCGAAGAAGGACGTGGCCCGGCCGGGTCTGTGCGTCTCGCGCGACGCGTGGGCCGGGTTCGTCGGGCTCGTCTCGGCGGAGCGGTACAGCACGTCGTTGTCCGTGTGAGGGCCCTGCCCGTCCGAGCTGGACGGCAGGGCCCTCCGGCTGTCGGTACCAGCCGGCCAGTACGAGGAACCCCAGGAGTCGGGCGTCCTCGTGGGCGAGGGTCGCGGCGTGTACGCCCCGTTCATAGGCACAGCCGGCGTGTGCGGTTACTCGGGCGATGACGATCTCGCGGTCGCTTCGTGACGGGCGGCGAGGTTGTCACCAGCGCGTGGCTACCGCGCTGTGGTGTTCGAGGCGACCGGGGAGCGATTCCCCTGGCCGCCCGACAGCTGCAAGAGCCGACCCCCGAGAACTGTGGGGCCACTTCGCCCGTACCGGACGATCATGGCAGCCATGACGGATGCAACTGGACCGGAGTCACTGGGCATATGTCTCGTGGCCAATGTCGCTCAGGAGACCAGCCACGGCGAAGGCGGGTTGGAGATCCGTAAGGGGCTGCGGCACTTCGCGCCGGGGGCGAAGGTGTGGATCGCGCCACCGGCCTGGGGCGACGGAGGGGAACGCGTCATCGTGGCCGGACGCCATCGAGGCAACCATCGTCGTTACATGCGGATCGTGATCGAGCGCCGATTCCTGACGAACTTCCGGGTCCGCGCCATCTACAGTCCGGCGCTGGTCCGTGCACTGATGGAGCTGCAGCCCGGCGAGGAAGAACTCGGCGCCCACTTCCTCTGGTCCGCCGAACAGGCCGAGAGCTGGGCGCGGTCCTGGAACACGCCGACGATGGAGGCTCGGGTGGACGGTCACCCCCGCCGGCCCTTCCACCTGGTCACCGATCCCCCGCCCATGGAGCTACAGCTCGACGGCATCACCTACTACCTGGCCCACTTCAACGCTCGCGGGGCCCGCTACTCGCCCGAGCCGCCCTCGGTGGAACCGTCGCCGACGGTCGGCTGAGGGTAGCGGTGCGGCCCGGTCGGCCGCCTGTGCCTCCGAGCCGCGGCCGGGCCCGCCGGCCCGGGACGGCGGACTGCTGACCGTCGGCACCGGCCGCCCGGTGCACGTCGCCGCCGTCGTCCGGGACGTGAGCGCCCTTCTCGCCTGCCCGCGGCCGGCCAGGTCATGTGTCGAAAGTGGATCTCGAACTGTGAATGGTCACGGTTCATGGGTCGGGGAGAGCCGGATGGCTGCGGTGATCGCCACGGGGGCCTCTGGCATCAGACGACCAGCTCGTAGATGCTCCGGGCCGTCAGCCACAGGCCGGCGACCAGGGCAAGGGTGACGATCAGCTGCTCTTGGTGCTGCCCCAACCAGTTCCGCAGGGCGTTCAGGCGGGCGTTCGCAGCCGTGGGCGCCCAGACCGCGTACGTCTCCATGACGATGAGGCTGAGCGTGGCCAGCAGGCAGTAACCGGTCAGCGCGAGCCAGTCGGCGAGGGTGGAGAGGTTCGCGTCGACGGCCGTGGCGGCACCGGCGCCGACCAGCCCCCAGGGCTGCAGCAGCCATGCCAGACCGGCCGCCGTGACCGGGGAGGCGTTGTCGATACGGGCGGCCCAGCGTGGCGGGCCGTGCGGGCGGGGCGGACGCCGTCGCCGGTACGCGCCGTACAGCACCAGTGCCAGACCGATGGCGAGTTTCACGACGATCGCAGCGGTCGAGGGCGCGCTGTGACGGGCCGGGGGCTGACCGCCGGTGAGCAGCACCACGACGGCGATCACCGTGATCAGGTTGGCCAGCCACGACAACAGGAAGGCCAGACCCTGACGGACGCCGCGCCGCGAGGAGAGCAACAGGATGAAGGCGCTGTTGTGCAAGGGCCCCAGGGTAATGGCCGTACCGATCACCACCAGGTCGAGGACCATCGGACCAGTCACTCCTGGATGTCAGGGCCCTCCGCCCCCCGTGGGCGAGGGACCGGTCGGCAGAGGGTGCAGCGGCTGCTGCGGTGCGCATTCCGACTCTGCAAGCGGCGTCCTGGCAGGTCAAGCAGGCCACGCCCATGAAGCCCTGCCGGTGCGTTCGGAAGACGCGTCCTCTGCCTCGGCTTCGGCGAGGCCACTGAGACGCGATCCTGGGCCTTGAAGCCCATGTCTACGGTGACCTCGACGAGTGGGTCCTCACGGCGGCTGACCGCTGGCCGGCTCTGCCGGACGACGCCTCAGGCTGCCCGGACCACGAGGCCGACCGCGATCGAGCAGACGGCGAGCCCGGTGACGAGCGCGCGGGCCGGGACGGACAGGCGGCGGACGGCGGGCGTGCACAGCAGGGCGATCGGTACGGCCGCGACGGCGAGGCAGATCGGCGCCCAGCGGAGCGGGATCCCGTCGGTCGGCCCCCTGTCCGCCTCCCCCCACAGGGCCAGGAACCCCAGATCCCAGAGCAGCACGAGGGCGACCGTCCACAGTGCAGCCGCCGCCACGGCGACGCCGGCCCCGCGACGGCGCGGCCGCGCGGGGCCGTAGAGCGTCGCGTACGTGTCGGGGTTCAAGGCCGGCTCCTTCGGACGAGGTGACCCCATCGTCGGGTCCGGGGCGCCGCCCGGGCATGGGCGCGCGTGCTCATCCCCGGACGGGCACGTACTCAGCGCACCCCTAGTTCTCCTCCTGCAGGACCGGGAAGCGGCGTGGGGCCAGGGTCAGGAGGGCCAGGAGGGCGAGGGCCGCAGCGCCCGCCGCGCCCAGGTAGACCCAGTCCACCGCCGCGTCGACCGCGCGGCGGGTCTCGTCGGTGGCGGTCAGGGAGCGGGCCAGCTGGTCGAGGTCCGTGTCGGCGCCGAGGCGGGCGGCGAGGACGCCGTTGGCGATGGCGCCGAAGAGGGCCGCGCCGATGCTCTGGCCGACCTGGCGGCAGAAGAGGACGGAGGCGGTGGTGGTGCCGCGTTCCTCGTACGGGACGGTCGACTGCACGCCCACGATCAGGGGGAGTTGGAAGAGGCCCAGGGTGCCGCCCAGGAGCAGCATCAGCAGTGCGGGTTGCCACGCCTGGCCCGGGAACGGCAGGAACGGGAAGGCGAGCAGCAGCAGGAGTGCGCCGGAGATGCCGAGGATCGCCGTGAGGCGGAAGCCGATGCGGGTGTAGACCCGGTTCGACAGGGCGGCCGTGATCGGCCAGCTCAGGGTCCAGGAGGAGAGGACGAAGCCGGCGGCTATCGGGCCGAGGCCCAGGACGGACTGGGCGTACGTCGGCAGGAAGACCGTCGGGGCGACCATCAGCAGGCCGAGGGCCCCGAGGGCGAGGTTGACGGCGGCTATCGTGCGGCGGCGCCAGACCCAGCCGGGGATGATCGGTTCGGCCGCGTGCCGCTCGATGACGACGGTCAGCGCGGCGAGGACGGCGGCCCCGCCGAGGAGGCCCAGGGACGGGGCGGACAGCCAGGGCCAGGCGACGCCGCCCTGGACGAGCGCGGTGACGAGTACGGCTCCGGTGGCGAAGATCGCCAGGGCGCCCGCCCAGTCGATCCGTATGCCCGCGCGGGGCGCCGCACGGACCGGTTCCACCAGGTGGCGGGCGATCAGCCAGAGGGCGACCAGGCCGACCGGCAGGTTGATCAGGAAGATCCAGCGCCAGTCGGCGTAGCCCGCGAGGAGGCCGCCGATGGCCGGTCCGGCGATGGAGGAGGCGGCCCAGACCGAGGACAGCCTCGCCTGGATCTTCGGGCGTTCCTTCAGCGGGTACAGGTCGGCGGCGATGGTCTGCACGGTGCCCTGGAGCGCGCCGCCGCCGAGGCCCTGGACGACGCGGAAGGCGATCAGGGAGGCCATGTTCCAGGCCGAGGCGCAGAGCACGGAGCCGATGAGGAAGAGGACGGTTCCGGCGATGAGGACGGGCTTGCGGCCGAAGGTGTCGCTGAGCTTGCCGTACACGGGCAGGGTGACGGTGACGGCGAGCAGGTAGCCGGAGAAGAGCCAGGAGAAGACGGAGAGTCCGCCGAGGTCGCCGACGATCTGCGGGACGGCGGTGGACACGATCGTGCCGTCGAGGGCGGCGAGCCCCATGGCCAGCATCAGGGCCGCGACGACGGGGCCGCGGCGGGCGGCGGAGGCGGCGTGAGCGGAGTCGGGCGCGGGCTCCGGGCCGGCTCCCGCCCGGGTCGTCGACGGTTCCGTCACCGCGCACCCTTCCTTTTCTTCGTACACCTAAATGTGCGCGGACAGGGTCTCACTAGAACCCTGGGGGGAGAAGCCCCTAGGGGTTTCTCCCCCATGCGGGCCAGGGGTCGTTCGTACCGGCGGAGGACGAGAAGCAGGGGTGGCCGGTTCTTAACTGGGACCTACAAACCCACCGCACTGCACTCCGAGGAGAGAACCGTGACTTCGGCTCTGACCATCCCCAGGCACGGGGGTACTGGAGAGGGGACGGCCGTCGCCGCGCGGGCGCGTCAGGTCGTCAAGGCGTACGGCTCGGGGGAGACCCGGGTCGTCGCGCTGGACTCCGTCGACGTGGACATCGCCCGCGGACGGTTCACCGCGATCATGGGGCCCTCGGGCTCCGGCAAGTCGACCCTGATGCACTGCCTCGCCGGGCTCGACACCGTCACCAGCGGGCAGATCTTCCTCGACGAGACCGAGATCACCGGCCTCAAGGACAAGAAGCTCACCCGGCTGCGCCGGGACCGGATCGGCTTCATCTTCCAGGCGTTCAACCTGCTGCCCACCCTGAACGCGATCGAGAACATCACGCTGCCGATGGACATCGCCGGGCGGAAGCCGGACGCCGACTGGCTGCGGCGGGTCGTCGACACCGTCGGGCTCTCCGAGCGGCTGGGGCACCGGCCCAACCAGCTGTCCGGCGGCCAGCAGCAGCGGGTCGCGGTGGCCCGCGCGCTCGCCGCCCGGCCCGAGATCATCTTCGGCGACGAGCCGACCGGAAACCTCGACTCGCGGGCCGGTGCCGAGGTCCTCGGCTTCCTCCGCGCGTCCGTGGACGAGCTGGGCCAGACGATCGTCATGGTCACCCACGACCCCGTCGCCGCCTCGTACGCGGACCGGGTGCTGTACCTCGCCGACGGGCGGATCGTCGACGAGATGGAGCGGCCCACCGCCGACGCCGTGCTCGACCGCATGAAGGACTTCGACGCGCGCGGGCGGACGTCATGACCGTCCTCAAGACCTCGCTGCGCAACTTCTTCGCGCACAAGGGCCGGATGGCGCTCTCCGCCGTCGCCGTCCTGCTCTCCGTCGCCTTCGTCAGTGGGACGCTCGTCTTCACCGACACCATGAACACGACGTTCGACAAGCTCTTCGCGACGACCGCGTCCGACGTCACCGTCAGCCCGAAGACCGCGGGCGGCAGCGACGAGACCCCGCAGAGCGGCCGCCCCGAGTCCCTGCCCGCCTCGCTCGTCGCGCAGGTCGGGAAGGTCGAGGGCGTCCAGCGCGCGCAGGGCACGGTCATGTCGACGAGCGTCACC
Organism: Streptomyces nymphaeiformis; assembly: GCF_014203895.1. GTDB lineage: Bacteria > Actinomycetota > Actinomycetes > Streptomycetales > Streptomycetaceae > Streptomyces > Streptomyces nymphaeiformis. The sequence goes on from NZ_JACHJY010000011.1 coordinate 261,475, forward strand.
GTCGTCGACACGAGCAACAAGAACGTCGGCCCGACCGGCGGCGCCCCGACGATCGCCTTCAACTGGACGCCCAACGTGCTGCGTTCGGTGGAGATCGCGTCCGGCCACGAACCGCGCGGCCCCACCGAGGTCGTCGTCGACGGCGCCACCGCGGAGAAGCACCATCTGAAGATCGGCGACACCCTCCGCACCATCGCCGTCACCGGCGACCTCACCGCGAAGATCGTCGGCACCGTCGACTTCAAGGTCACCAACCCGGGCTCCACCCTCGTCTACTTCGACACGGCCACCGCGCAGCGCGAACTCCTCGGAAAGGAGGGCCTGTTCACGCAGATCTCCGTCGACGCGAAGCCCGGTGTCACCGACGACGCGCTCAAGGCGGACGTCGCCGCCGCGCTCGGCGGCGGCTACAAGCTGCAGACCGCCGCCGAGGTCGCCGACGCGGGCCGCGCGAGCATGGCCGGCTTCCTCGACGTGATGAAGTACGCGATGCTCGGCTTCGCCGGGATCGCCTTCCTCGTCGGCATCTTCCTCATCGTCAACACCTTCTCCATGCTGGTCGCCCAGCGCACCCGCGAGATCGGCCTCATGCGGGCCATCGGCTCCAGCCGCAAGCAGGTGAACCGTTCCGTCCTCGTCGAGGCGCTCCTCCTCGGCCTCGTCGGCTCCGTCGCCGGTGTCGCCGCGGGCGTCGGACTCGCCGTCGGGCTCATGAAGCTGATGTCCGCGGTGGGCATGGAGCTCTCCACCCGCGACCTCACCGTCGCCTGGACGACCCCGGTCGTCGGCCTCGCCCTCGGCGTCGTCGTCACCGTCCTCGCCGCGTACGTCCCGGCCCGCCGCGCCGGGAAGGTCTCCCCGATGGCGGCCCTCCGCGACGCGGGCACCCCCGCCGACGGCAAGGCCGGCAAGGTGCGGGGCGTGCTCGGGATCGTCCTCACGGCGGCCGGAGCGGCCGCCCTGGTCGCGGCGTCCCGCGCCGCGGAGGCCGGACCCGGGTCCCTCTGGCTCGGCCTCGGCGTCGTCCTCTCCCTCCTCGGCTTCGTCGTCGTCGGCCCGCTCCTCGCGGGTGGCGTCGTCCGCGCCCTCGGCGCCGTCGTCCTGCGGATCTTCGGCCCGGTCGGCCGGATGGCCGAGCGCAACGCGCTCCGCAACCCGCGCCGCACCGGCGCCACCGCGGCCGCCCTGATGATCGGCCTCGCGCTCGTCGCCGGCCTCTCCGTCGTCGGCTCCTCGATGGTCGCCTCGGCCACCGAGGAACTCGACCGCTCCGTCGGCGCCGACTTCATCGTCCAGTCCGGTACGGGGCAGCCGATCGTCCCGCAGGCGCAGGCCGCCGTGGCGAAGGCCGCCGGCCTGGACCACGTCACGGCGTACAAGTGGGTCGACGCGAAGATCACCGACCCGCGCGGCAAGGTCTCCACGGCCGACCTGGCCGCCACCGACCCGACGTACGTGAAGGACCTGCGGCGCGAGGTCACCGCCGGCACGCTCACCGACGCGTACGGCAAGGACGCGATGTCCGTCGGCAGCGACTACGCCACCGAGCACGGCGTCAAGGTCGGCGACGTCCTGACCGTCGCCTTCAAGGGCGGCGGGACGGCGAAGCTGAAGGTCGCGGCGATCACCGCGGACACCGGCCAGGTCGACAACGGGGCGATGTACACCGCCATCCCCACCGTCACCCGCCACCTGCCGGCCGACCGGGTGCCGAACAGCCTGCTCCTCCTGGCCAGTGCCAAGGACGGCCAGGAGACCCCGGCCTACCAGGCCCTCAAGGACGCGCTCGCGCCGTACCCGCAGTACAAGGTGAGCAACCAGGCCGACTACAAGGAGGAACTGCAGAAGCAGGTCGGGCAGCTGCTCAACATCGTGTACGGGCTCCTCGCCCTGGCGATCGTCGTCGCGATCCTGGGCGTCGTGAACACCCTCGCCCTCTCCGTGGTCGAACGGACCCGCGAGATCGGCCTCATGCGGGCCATCGGCCTCTCCCGCCGGCAGCTGCGCCGCATGATCCGCCTGGAGTCGGTCGTCATCGCCCTCTTCGGCGCTCTGTTGGGCCTGGGCCTGGGCATGGGCTGGGGCACCGCCGCCCAGAAGCTCCTGGCGCTCGAGGGCCTCGGGGTCCTGGAGATCCCCTGGCCGACGATCGTCACGGTCTTCATCGGTTCGGCCTTCGTGGGCCTGTTCGCGGCGCTGGTCCCGGCGTTCCGGGCGGGGCGGATGAACGTCCTGAACGCGATCGCGAGCGAGTAGCCGCGGCGCGGGAAGGAACGGGGGAGTGCGGCCCCGGTGGACCCTGCCGGGTCCGCCGGGGCCGTTCGGGTTCTACGGGTTCACGTTCGGGTTCTACGGGTTCACTCGTCGACTCCGAAGGCCCCGTCGAAGGCCTCGGGGGGATCGTCGAAGTCGTCGGAGACGGTGACGAGTCCCTTGAGGGAGCCGTAGCCGCTCCGGTGGACCTTGCCGGCCGGCGGGACCACCTTCGCGACCGGTTCGCCGGACTTGCTGATGATCACCTCCTCACCGGCGGCGACCGTTTCCAGGATCTTGGAGAAGTGGCTCTTCGCCTCGTGGACGTCGTACTGCCGGGCTGCTTCCATGGCGACCTCTCACCGTGGGGAGGGCTCACAGCTGGGTGGGCGCGGGGTGGACCGGGAGTATGGACTAAAGCGTAGTGCGGCGAGCCGACCGCGGCCTGCTCCGTCACGGTTCCTGCCGCCCCCTTCCTTCGGGCGGGTGACAGTGGCACGTCGTACGCTGGGGGCGACCGGGTCGTACGTGCCCGGGACCGCCCGGCCCGTTCGACGTGTCGGGCTGTTCGCGTTGCCCGCCCCCGTCGTCCGAACCCGGGATGGAAAGCTCCATGAGCCTGCACGGTCTGCTCGATGTCGTCGTCAAGGACGCCGCCCTCGCCGAGGCGGTGAAGGCCGCCGCCGACGGGAACCGGCCGCACGTGGACCTGGTCGGGCCGGCGGCCGCGCGGCCGTTCGCCGTGGCCGCGCTCGCCCGTGACTCGGGGCGGCCGGTGCTCGCGGTGACCGCGACCGGCCGGGAGGCCGAGGACCTCGCCGCCGCGCTGCGGTCCCTGCTCGACCCGGACACGGTCGTCGAGTACCCCTCGTGGGAGACCCTGCCGCACGAGCGGCTCTCGCCCCGGTCCGACACCGTCGGGCGCCGCCTCGCCGTACTGCGCCGGCTCGCCCACCCCCGTGACGACGACCCCGCCGCGGGGCCCGTCTCCGTCGTCGTCGCGCCCATCCGCTCCGTGCTCCAGCCGCAGGTCAAGGGGCTGGGAGACCTGGAGCCGGTAGCCCTGCGGAGCGGCCAGACCGCCGATCTGAACGAGATCGTCGAGGGGCTCGCGGCCGCCGCGTACTCCCGCGTCGAGCTCGTCGAGAAGCGCGGCGAGTTCGCCGTGCGCGGCGGCATCCTGGACGTCTTCCCGCCGACCGAGGAGCACCCGCTCCGCATCGAGTTCTGGGGCGACGACGTCGAGGAGATCCGCTACTTCAAGGTCGCCGACCAGCGCTCCCTGGAGGTCGCCGAGCACGGTCTGTGGGCGCCGCCCTGCCGGGAGCTGCTCCTGACCGACGAGGTGCGCGAGCGGGCCGCCGCGCTCGCCGAGGCGCACCCCGAGCTCGGCGAGCTGCTCAACAAGATCGCCGAGGGGATCGCCGTCGAGGGCATGGAGTCCCTCGCGCCCGTCCTCGTCGACGACATGGAGCTCCTGCTCGACGTCCTGCCCAAGGGCGCCATGGCCGTCGTCTGCGACCCCGAGCGCGTGCGGACCCGGGCCGCCGACCTCGTCGCCACCAGCCAGGAGTTCCTCCAGGCCTCCTGGGCCGCCACCGCCGGCGGCGGCGAGGCCCCGATCGACGTCGGCGCGGCCTCGCTGTGGGGGATCGCGGACGTACGGGACCGGGCGAGCGAGCTCGGCATGGCCTGGTGGTCGGTGTCGCCGTTCGCGGCGGACGTCGACCCCGAGGCCGACACGCTGACGCTCGGCATGCACGCCCCGGAGTCGTACCGCGGCGACACCGCCCGCGCGCTCGCCGACACCAAGGGCTGGCTGGCCGACGGCTGGCGCACGGTGTACGTGACGGAGGCCCACGGCCCCGCGTCCCGTACGGTCGAGGTCCTCGGCGGCGAGGGCATCGCCGCCCGCCTCGACGCCGACCTCGCCGAGATCGCGCCGTCCGTCGTGCACGTGTCGACCGGCTCCATCGACTACGGCTTCGTCGACCCGGCGCTCAAGCTGGCGGTGCTGACGGAGACCGACCTGTCGGGGCAGAAGGCGGCCGGCAAGGACGGGCAGCGGATGCCCGCCAAGCGCCGCAAGACGATCGACCCGCTGACCCTGGAGGTCGGCGACTACATCGTGCACGAGCAGCACGGCGTCGGCCGGTACATCGAGATGGTCCAGCGGACCGTGCAGGGCGCGACCCGCGAGTACCTGCTCGTCGAGTACGCCCCCGCGAAGCGCGGCCAGCCCGGCGACCGCCTCTACATCCCCACCGACCAGCTGGAGCAGGTCACCAAGTACGTGGGCGGCGAGGCGCCGACCCTGCACCGGCTCGGCGGCGCGGACTGGACGAAGACGAAGCAGCGCGCGAAGAAGGCCGTGAAGGAGATCGCGGCCGATCTGATCAAGCTGTACAGCGCCCGCATGGCGGCCCCCGGCCACGCCTTCGGCCCCGACACGCCCTGGCAGCGGGAGCTGGAGGACGCCTTCCCGTACGCGGAGACGCCCGACCAGCTGTCGACGATCGCCGAGGTGAAGGAGGACATGGAGAAGACCGTCCCCATGGACCGCCTGATCTGCGGCGACGTCGGATACGGCAAGACGGAGATCGCGGTGCGGGCGGCCTTCAAGGCGGTCCAGGACGGCAAGCAGGTCGCGGTCCTCGTCCCGACGACGCTGCTCGTGCAGCAGCACTTCGGCACGTTCAGCGAGCGGTACTCGCAGTTCCCGGTGAAGGTGCGGGCGCTGTCCCGCTTCCAGACGGACACCGAGTCGAAGGCGACCATGGAGGGGCTCCGGGAGGGGTCGGTCGACGTCGTCATCGGCACCCACCGCCTCTTCTCCTCCGAGACGAAGTTCAAGGACCTGGGCCTGGTCATCGTCGACGAGGAGCAGCGCTTCGGCGTCGAGCACAAGGAGCAGCTGAAGAAGCTCCGGGCGAACGTCGACGTCCTGACGATGTCGGCCACCCCGATCCCGCGCACCCTGGAGATGGCGGTGACGGGCATCCGCGAGATGTCGACGATCACGACCCCGCCGGAGGAGCGGCACCCGGTCCTCACCTTCGTCGGTCCGTACGAGGAGAAGCAGATCGGCGCCGCGATCCGGCGCGAACTCCTGCGCGAGGGCCAGGTCTTCTACATCCACAACCGGGTCGACTCGATCGACCGCGCCGCCGCCCGGCTCCGCGAGATCGTCCCCGAGGCGCGGATCGCCACGGCGCACGGCCAGATGTCCGAGCAGGCCCTGGAGCAGGTCGTCGTCGACTTCTGGGAGAAGAAGTTCGACGTGCTCGTCTCGACGACGATCGTCGAGTCCGGCATCGACATCTCCAACGCCAACACCCTCATCGTCGAGCGCGGCGACAACTTCGGCCTGTCGCAGCTCCACCAGCTGCGCGGCCGCGTCGGCCGTGGCCGCGAGCGGGGCTACGCGTACTTCCTGTACCCGCCGGAGAAGCCGCTCACGGAGACCGCGCACGAGCGGCTCGCGACGATCGCCCAGCACACCGAGATGGGCGCCGGCATGTACGTCGCCATGAAGGACCTGGAGATCCGCGGCGCGGGCAACCTGCTCGGCGGCGAGCAGTCCGGCCACATCGCGGGCGTCGGCTTCGACCTGTACGTGCGGATGGTCGGCGAGGCCGTCGCCGACTACCGGGCGCAGATGGAGGGCGGCGTCGAGGAGGAGGCACCCCTCGAAGTGAAGATCGAGCTCCCGGTCGACGCCCACATGCCGCACGACTACGCGCCGGGCGAGCGGCTGCGGCTCCAGGCCTACCGCTCGATCGCCTCCGCGAACTCGGAGGAGGACATCAGGGCCGTACGCGAGGAGCTCACCGACCGGTACGGCAAGCTGCCCGAGCCGGTGGAGAACCTGCTCCTGGTCGCGGGCCTGCGGATGCTCGCGCGCGCGTGCGGCGTCGGCGAGATCGTCCTCCAGGGCTCCAACATCCGCTTCGCGCCGGTGGAGCTGCGCGAGTCGCAGGAGCTGAGGCTGAAGCGCCTCCACCCGCGCACGGTCATCAAGCCGGCCGTCCACCAGATCCTGGTGCCGCGCCCGACGACCGGCAAGATCGGCGGAAAGCCGGTGGTGGGCCGTGAACTCCTGGCGTGGACGGGCGAGTTCCTGACGACGATCCTCGGAGGGTGAGGTCGTGGGGCGGCACCCCGGAGGTGCCGCCCCACGGCTCTCCTACAGCGCGTCGAGGTCCAGGGCCTCGGCCATGGCCTGGTAACCCGCGTCGTCCGGGTGGAGGTGGTCGCCCGAGTCGTACGCGGGGAGGATGCGGCCCGGGTCGGACGGGTCGGCGACGGCGCGGTCGAAGTCGACGACGGAGTCGTACGCGCCCGAGGTGCGCACCCAGGCGTTGAAGGCCTGCCGCTTGGCCTCGTTCTCCGGGGTGTCGTAGAAGGAGCCGCCGACCGGGGTGAGGGTGGCGCCGACGACCTTCAGGCCCTTGGCGTGCGCCTGCCGTATGAGGGTGCGGTGGCCCTCGATCAGCCGGTCCACCGACACCTCGGGCGTCGGGCCGCCGGGGAAGGCCGGGCCGCTGCCGCCGATGTCGTTGAGGCCCTCCAGGAGGATGACCGTGCTCACGCCCTTCTCGGTGAGCACGTCCTTCTCGAACCGGGCGACGGCCTTCTCGCCCGCCCAGGTGGTGTCGTTGACGACCTGGTTGCCGCCGATGCCGTGGTTGAGGACGGCGCGGGACCGGCCGGAGGCGGCGAGGCGCTCGGCGAGCTCGTCCGGGTAGCGGTTGTCGGCGTCGGCGGTGGAGCCGACGCCGTCGGTGATGGAGTCCCCGAAGGTGACGATGCCGTCGCGGCGGGCGGTGTCGCGGCCGCCGGTGACCTCGACGCCGGAGAGGAAGTACCAGGAGGTGCTGGTCTCCCCGAACGCGTCGCCGGAGAGGTCGGCGCGGTGGTCGCCCTCGGCGCGGTAGCTGGTGGCCGAGGAGAAGGAGTGGAAGGTCGCCGGGCCGGTCGCGTCCGCGAGGTAGAGGGTGACGGTCAGGTTCTCGAAGGCCTTGACGGGGAGGGGTGCGGCGTCGCTGAGGAGGGTTCCGCCGGCCGGGATCGTCACGGACGGGCGGCCGTCGAACCGCAGGGTGCGCACCGAACCCGGCTGTACGGCACTGCCCTTGGCCGTACGGGCGACGGTCGCGCCGGCGATCCGCAGCGGGCCGGTGCCGTAGCGGTTCGTCAGCTCGATGCGGGTCCGGGTGCCGGTGGCGGTGACGCGGACGACCTGGCGGACCGTCTGGTGGTCGAAGCCCCGCAGTGACCAGTTGGGGCCGAACGGCGCGGTCGCCGACTGCGGGGACGCGGCCCAGGCGCCGCGCCAGGCCGGTCCGTGGCCGCCGGTGTCGGCGAGGGCGGTGGGGGCTAAGGCGAGGGTGCCGGTGGTGAGGAGGGCGAGGGCGGTGCGGCGGAGGGTGTTCGAGGTTCGCATGTCTTGGTCAATTACGGGCTGACGAGGGCTATTCCCCGCCCCGGGAGGGGAGTTGGTTCGTGAAGACCAGTCCGGTCAGCGAGCGGAAGTACTCCTCGGGGTCCCGGTCGCCGATCGCCGCCGTCACGTTCTGCGTCAGGAGCAGCGTCGCGAAGCCGTGCGCGAGCGACCAGGCGGCGATGCCGGCCGTACGGGCGTCGGGGACGTCCGGCAGGCCGGCGACGCCCGCCCGGAGTTCGGCGGAGGCGTGCTCCTTGGCGGCGAGGAGGTCCGGGTCGTCGGCGCGCAGCAGCTCCGGCTGGAACATGACCTGGAAGTGCGCGGGGTGGGCGACGGCGAAGCGTACGTAGCGCACTCCGCGTTCGCTCAGCTCGGGGGCGTCCCCGAGCGTTTCGGCGAGGAGCTCGTAGCCCTGGGCGGCGATCGCCGTGAGCAGGCCCGTGCGGTCCTTGAAGTGGTGGGCGGGGGCCGCGTGCGAGACGCCCGCGCGGCGGGCGAGGTCGCGCAGGCTCAGCGCCCCGGGGCCCTCGGCGGCGATCACGTCGAGTGCGGCGGCGAGGACGGCCTGCCGCAGGTCGCCGTGGTGGTAGGTGCTCCGGCTCGTCATGGCAGCAGCCTAGCCGCAATCTAGGCATTGACAAGTTCGGCGGGGCGGGCGCAATCTTGTCAGTGTCAAGTTCGAGGGCCGATGGAAGGAAGACACCGTGGAGACCGCTCGCGTACGCCAGATGTGGCACCTGCTCGAACCCCTGCACTCCGTGCTCTACTACGCCCCCGAGGCCTTCGACGAGGCCGGTGCCCTCGGCTACGGGACCGCCGACCGCTGGCCCTCCTACTTCGCCTGGCGCGCCGCCGCCCTCGGCCCCGTCGGGCCGGTCCGGGTCGCCTCCGCCTTCTACGGCTTCAGCCCCGAGAAGGTCGCCCGGCACGTCCCCGCCGCCTGGGAGGTCGCCACCCCCGCCGACGTCCTCGCCGCCCGGCTCCGCGCCGTCGACCGGAGCTACCGGACCCTCCTCGGCGCCGAGGTGCTCGAAGGCCCCGCGCTCGCCGAGGCGGCGGGGCTCGCCCGCCGCGCCGCCGGGTCGGCCGGCCTCGAAGGCCGCCCGCTCGCCGCCGCCCACGCCGAACTGCCCTGGCCCGAGGCCCCGCACCTCGTCCTCTGGCAGGCGGCGACGATCCTGCGCGAGCACCGCGGCGACGGCCACATCGCCGCCCTGATCGCCGCAGGCCTCGACCCGGCCGAGTCGCTCGTCTCCTTCGCGGCCGTCGGCGCCGCGGCCGCGCACGTCTTCGAGACCCGCGGCTGGAGCGCGGACGCCTGGAACGCCGCCCGGGAGCGACTGAGGGCCCGAGGGCTCGTGGACGCGACCGGCCTCGCCACGGACGCGGGCCGCGCCCTGCGCGCGGAGGTGGAACGGCGTACGGACGAACTGGCCGCCGGACCCTGGGACGCGCTCGGCGCCGAGGACACCGCCCGGCTCGCCGACCTCCTCGGCGGCCCCTGGCTCACGATCGTCGGCTCCGGCCTGCTGCCCGGCGAGAACACCCTCGGCATCGGAAAGAGCTGAGGACGCTCCGGGAGCATCGGTACGAAGGTGACGTAACCGCCCGGCCTAGGATTCGAGGGTGCTGACGTACCGAAGGACCCTCGCCGCCTCGACGCTCGCCGTCTCCGTACTCCTCACCGCGGCCTGCTCGCCCGGCGGCCCGGGCGACGGGCCCGCCGCGCGCGGCACCGCGCTCGCCGCCGTGGACACCCTCACCGTCAAGGGCCGAGCCCCGAAGACCGGTTACGAGCGGGAGAAGTTCGGCCGCGCCTGGGCGGACGTCGACGGCAACGGCTGCGGCACCCGCGACGACATACTCAAGCGGGACCTGACCGGCGTCCGCTTCACGGACGGCCACTGCAAGGTCGCCTCCGGGACCCTCACCGACGACCCGTACACCGGCACCACCGTCCGCTACGTCCGGGGCCGCTCCAAGGTCGACATCGACCACGTCGTCGCGCTCTCCGACGCCTGGCAGAAGGGGGCGTCGAAGTGGGACGGCGAGACCCGGCGCCGCTTCGCCAACGACCCGCTCAACCTGCTCGCCGTCGACGCGGCGACCAACCGCGGCAAGTCCGACGGCGACGCCGCCACCTGGCTGCCGCCGAACCGGGCCTACCGCTGCGCGTACGTGGCCCGGCAGGTCGCGGTGAAGAAGAAGTACGGGGTGTGGGTGACGGAGGGGGAGCGGGACGCGATGAAGAAGGTCCTCGGCACCTGCCCGCAGCAGAAGCTCCCGTAGAAAAAACGGTTGGGCACTCCGTGAACGATCTTTAACCTGGCCGTATGGACCTGAACATATCGACCCTCGCCGAACGACCCGAGCTCGAAGGGGCGATGTGGTCCATGAAGGACCTGTGGCCCGAGTTCATGATGTACGACCCGGTCGGCTGGGCCAACATGGGCCGGATCGTCCGGGAGTTCCCGGAGTACGTCCTCGTCGCCACCGACGCCACGGGCGCGGTCGTCGCCCGCGGCTTCAGCGTGCCCTTCCGCCTCGACGAGGAAGGCCGCCGAGAGCTGCCCGCCCGGGGCTGGGACGAGGTCCTCAACTGGGCCTTCTCCGACCTGCGGCACGGCCGGGAGGCCGACACCGTCAGCGCGATCGAGATCACCGTCGACCTCGACCACCTCGGCAAGGGCCTCTCGCACCGGATGCTCGCCGCCATGCGGGCGAACGCCGGCCGGCTCGGCTACGCCGAACTCGTCGCCCCGGTCCGCCCCAACGGCAAGCACCTGGAGGCGCGGGCCTCCATCCACGAGTACGCCTTCCGCACGCGCGAGGCCGACGGCCTGCCGCACGACCCGTGGCTCCGCGTCCACGTCCGCGCGGGCGGCGTGATCGAGGCGGTGGCCCCGGCCTCGATGACGGTCTCCGGCTCCCTGGAGCAGTGGCGGACGTGGACCGGCCTCCCCTTCGACACGGACGGCCCGGTCGAGGTCGAGGGCGCCCTGGTCCCGGTCCACTGCGAGGCCGCGCGCGGCTACGCGGTGTACGTCGAGCCGAACGTGTGGGTCCGGCACCGGATCGCCTGACGCGTCCGACGCACGTGTGAGAGGGCCGTTCCCCCCCGGGTGACGGCCCTCTCACGTATGTGGGTTGTCGCTCAGCCGGTCGTGACGACGTCCTTCGCCGCCGGGACCTTCGCCTCGACCGGCTTGCCGTACTTCGAGAAGGTGATCGTCCCCGGCTCGTCGCCGCCCTTCGTGACGATCCTCAGGACGTACGGGGTGCCCTGCGTGGCCACGTAGACGGTGCTGCTCTCGCCGCCGTCGCCCGGCTCGGTCAGGGCCAGCGCCTTCTGCCCGCCGACGGTGGTCTCGGCGCCCTTCACGATCCCGCTCGCGCCCTGCTCGAACCCGCCGAGGAGGGTCTTCAGGTCGCAGAGCTCCAGCATGCCCTGGTTGTCGGGGTCGGAGACGGGGCCCTTCACCCAGCGGCCCTTGAGGTCCTTGACCATGGCGTCCTGTGTCTCCGGGCCGTCCTCCTCGACCTGCTCGCGCAGGAAGGCCTCGTCGAAGCGCATGTACACGCTCTTGCCGCCCGGCCTGATCAGTTCGACCGTGCGGTCCACGCCCAGGGTCAGGGTGCCGGTGCACCGTCCCTGGGTGTCGAGGGACAGGTAGGCCTTGAGCGGATCGACAGGTCCCTGCTCGTCGACGTCCACGGTCACGGACTTCGCCGCCCTCGTCGCCGCGAAGGCCTTGTCGACGATCTGCGAACCGGTCATCCCCCCGAAGGGCCCGGCCGGCTTCGCGTCGTCCGCGACCGGGCCGCAGGCGGCGCCGAGGGCGAAGGCGGCGCACAGGACGGCCGTGACGGCGGTGCGACGGGTGCGGGGCTTGGCGTGCATGGGAGCTTCTCCGAGGGGGTGGTGCGGGGGTGGGGCCCCGAAGGGCCCCGGTCCTTGTGGTGCGTGTCGGGCCCGGGTCAGCCGATCTTCAGCTCCCACTGCGAGGCGTCGTACGTGATGCCGGGGTTGACCTCGACGGTCAGGTTCTTGGCGTCCTTGGGGGCGTCGAAGGCGGCGGTGATGGTGGCCTTCTTGCCGGGCATGATGGTGCCCTCGAAGCCCTTGCCGACCTTGTTGTCGTAGATCTCCTCGGCCGCGACGCCGTTCTTGCCGGCGGTGGCGCTCAGGCTGACGAGGGCGGTGTCGAACTTCTCCTTGCCCTTGTTCTCGATGACGACGGTGACCTGGTAGGCCTTGTTGCCCTTGGTGTGGCCCACCGCGTACTCGTCGGGGGAGTACGGCTTCGGGTCGGAGACCGTGACCGTGAGGTCGTCGTCGTAGACGGAGCTGTCGCCGTCCTCCAGGCCCTGGCCCTTCTTGTCGGCCTTGCCGGCGTCGCCCGCCGGGGCCTTGCTCGTCGGGTCCTTCGGGGCCGAGTCCTTGATCCCCTTGTCGATCTGGTCGACCGCGTCGCTGACGGCCGTGACCACGATGACGATGCCGACGACCGAGAGGATCAGAGAGACGAGGCCCAGGATCGCGCCGGTGAGCGCCACTCCCTTGTTGCTCGCCTCGCCGCGCTTCACGCGGCCCTTGCCGACGAGCCCCAGGATCAGCGCGATCACGCCGAGGATGCCGGCCAGCCAGAACAGGAACGGCATGAAGCCCGAGATCGTGCCGATGATGCCGAGGATCAGGGCCGCGGTGCCGAGGCCGTTGCGCATGACCTGCGGGGCGGCGGGCGGGACCTGGGTGTCGTACGACATGGGTGTGTCCTCCCGGACGAAGACGATGTCTGGTGCGATGGGTCAATCACAGCAGAGCCTGTGAACCGAGTCAACACGGTTCACGAAAAACAGATCGACTCACACTGTGAAGTGGTGGAGTGGGCGTTCCTCGTTAGGATTGGTGTCACAGTCAGAGGGGCGAGCCACAGGGGAGTTGGGTCACGTGCCGGAGAACGCAGCAGAGGCGGGTGCGGAGCGGACGGGTGGCGCGGCGGAGACGCCCGCCGCCGAGGTGACCGCCGCCGGGATCGCGCGGCTCGCCGGGGTCGGCCGGGCCGCCGTCAGCAACTGGCGCCGCCGTCACGCCGACTTCCCCAAGCCCGTCGGCGGTACGGAGACCAGCCCGTCCTTCGCCCTCGCGGACGTCGAGGAATGGCTCCGCGCCCAGGGCAAGCTGGCCGAGGTCCCGCTCAGGGAGCGCGTCTGGCAGCAGGTCGCGGGCCACCCGGCCGGCGCCGTCACCGCCCTCGTCCACGCGGGCTGCGCCCTCCTCCTCGTACGGGACAGGTCCGCGGCCTGGCCCGCGCTCGCCGAGCTCCCCGACGTGCGGCTCGCGGAGGTGCTGCCCGTCGCCCTGGAGGAGACGCTCACCGAGCGGCTCGGCCCCGAGCGGGCCGTCCTCACCCCCACGGCCCCCGCGCTCGCCGCCTCCGTCCCGCTCCTGCGCGGGGCCGCCGAACTCGCGGCCGAGACCGGGGTCCGAGGGGCCTTCGAGTTCCTGCTCGGCCGTCACCTGGACGCCAACCCCCGGCAGTACACGCTCACCCCGCCCGGCCCCGCCGCCCTCATGGCGGCGCTCGCGGCGACCCCGAGGCGGGGCCACGAGGCCGCCCCGCTCACCGTCCTCGACCCCGCCTCCGGGACCGGCGGCCTGCTGAGCGCGGTCGAGCGTCCCGGCGCCGTCTGCGGCCAGGACGCCGACCACGACCTCGCCGCGCTGACCGCCCTGCGCCTGGCGCTCGCCACCGACGCCGACATCCGCGTCCGGTCCGGCGACAGCCTGCGCGCCGACGCGTTCCCGACGCTGGCGGCGGACGCCGTCCTGTGCCACCCGCCGTTCAACGAGCGGAACTGGGGCCACGACGAGCTGGCCTACGACCCGCGCTGGGAGTACGGATTCCCGGCCCGCACGGAGTCCGAACTCGCCTGGGTCCAGCACGCCCTGGCCCGTCTCCGCCCCGGCGGCACCGCCGTCCTGCTCATGCCCCCCGCCGCCGCCTCCCGCCGCTCGGGCCGCCGCATCCGGGCCGATCTGCTCCGCCGGGGCGCCCTGCGCGCGGTCGTCGCCCTCCCGGCCGGCGCGGCGCCGCCGTACGGCATCCCGCTCCACCTCTGGGTGCTGCGCAAGCCCGTCCAGGGCGAGCGCCCCCCGGCCGAACTCCTCCTCGTCGACGCCGCCTCCGAGCAGGCGGGGCCGGGCCGGGAGGGCCGCGACCGGCTCGACTGGCCGGCCGTCCACTCCGCCGTCCTGGACGCCTGGACGCCCTTCGACCGGGACGGGACCCTCGCCGGGACCCCGGGCGCGAGCCGTTCCGTGCCGGTCATCGAGCTCCTCGACGACGACGTCGACCTGGCCCCCGCCCGCCGTCTCCCGCCGCCGGCCGCCGCCGAGGGCGTGGCCCAGCTGGCCGCGGTGCGCGAGCGGCTGACCGAGACGCTGCACCGGACCCGCGAACTGACCCCGCCGCCGCTGACCGACCCGGCGTCCGTCGGCGCCGGGGCCGGCCGGCCCACGACCACCGTCGGCGAACTGGCCCGCGCCGGCGCCCTGGTCCTGCGCGCGGGCGGCGTGGGCACGACCCCCGCCGCCACCCCGGTCGCCGTCCTCACCGACCACGACGTCCTCGCCGCCCAGCCGCCCTCCGGGACGCTGCCCGACGGCCCGCCCGAGGAGCCGGTCCTCCTCGCGGCCGGGGACGTCGTCGTCCCGGTCCTCGGCGGCGTCACCGCCGTCCGGGTCGTCGACGCCTCCGCCGAGGGAGCCGCGCTCGGCCGCAACCTTCAGCTGCTCCGCCCCGATCCGGCGGCCCTCGACCCCTGGTTCCTGGCCGGTTTCCTCCGGGCCACCGCCAACACCCGGCAGGCCAGCAGCTACGCGTCCACCGCGACCCGGCTCGACGTGCGCCGCCTCCAGCTGCCGCGCATGCCCCTGGCCGAACAGCGCCGGTTCGGCGAGCGGTTCCGGGCGCTCGCCGAGTTCGAGGAGTCGCTGCGGCTGGCCGCGCGCCTCGGCGACCAGTTGGTCCAGGGCCTGTACGACGGCCTGGCGGACGGCACGGTCGCCCCCTGAGGCCGCGCCGCTTCTGATCGCTTCGACAACGGTTCCGGGTATCCCGGAACCGTTGTCCGCATGGGTGTATACGCTCGTCTCCGCACCCCGATCCGTCCCGAGGATCCGTCCGAGCAGGAGCAGCAGGATGTACGGCCCTCCGCAGGCCCCACAGGTTCCGCAGCCGCCGAAGAGCCCCGCCTCCGGTGGCCGGATCGCGCTGCTCGTCCTCTTCTCCCTCCTCGCGCTGCTGAGCTGCGGATTCCTGGCCTGGACGCCGATGCTGCGGCTCGCGATCGTCACCCGCAGGGCGCTGGACTGGGTGCTGTTCGGTCTGACGTTCCTGGTGGCGTCGGGTCTCTTCACGTACGCGGGCGTCACCGGCGACGAGGAGCCCACGACCACGGAGTCCTTCGTCGCCGTCGGCATCATGGTCGCCCTGGTGGCGGGCTCGATCACGTACTACCTGGTGACCGAGATCCGTCGCCTGGACCGGCCCGGCGCCACGGCTCCCGCGTTCCTCCCGCCGGGGTACGACCCCGGTGCCGCCGTCACGGTCCCGAGCCCGGGTAACCCCAACCCGTACGCCCGCCCGGTCGTCCCGCCCCCGGCCGTCCAGTCGCCCCAGCCGCCCGCCGTTCCCGGGCACCGCATCGACCAGGTCCGCGCCGAGCTGGACGAGCTGAGCGACCTGCTGCGGCACAAGAGGGAAGACGACGGTCGCGCGTGAACGGGCGGGTCATCGGGGGGCGTTACGAGCTCTCCACCGTCATCGGGCAGGGCGGGATGGGGCAGGTCTGGACGGCGTACGACGGGCGGCTCGACCGCCGGGTCGCGGTGAAGCTGCTGCGGCCGGCCACCATGACCGGCCCCGCCACCGCCGCCGACGAGCTGCGGCGCCGCTTCGTGCGCGAGTGCCGGGTGACCGCGCAGGTCGACCACCCCGGCCTCGTGACCGTGCACGACGCGGGCAGCGACGGCGACGACCTCTACCTCGTCATGCAGTACGTGCAGGGCGCGGACCTCGCCGACCACCTCGCCGAGCACGACCCGTACCCCTGGGAGTGGGCGGTCAGCGTCGCCGCGCAGCTGTGCGCGGTGCTCGCCGCCGTGCACGCGGTGCCGATCGTGCACCGCGACCTCAAGCCGCGGAACGTGATGATCCGCCCGGACGGCACGGTGCTCGTCCTCGACCTGGGCGTCGCCTCCGTCCTGGACACCGACACCACCCGGCTCACACAGACCGGTTCGCCCATCGGCAGCCCGGCGTACATGGCGCCGGAGCAGGCCATGGGCGGCGCCGTCGGCCCGTCGACCGACCTGTACGCGCTCGGCGTGCTGCTCCACGAACTCCTCAGCGGGAACGTGCCGTTCGCCGGATCCACCGCGCTCGGCGTGCTGCACCGCCATCTGTACGAGCCCCCCGCCCCGCTCCGCCGGCTGCGCCCCGAGGTCCCCGAGGCACTCGAAGCGCTGGTCCTGCGGCTGCTCGCCAAGGACCCGCAGGCGCGGCCGTCCGGCGCCCACGAGGTGTACGAGCAGCTGCTGCCGCTGCTCCCCGCGCGCGGCGCCCCGGCGGGGCCGATGGACCCGACCCGGCCGTTCCTGCGCCCGCACGCGCCCTGGCCGGACCGGCCTTCGGTGAGGACCGCGACGGTCCCGGTCCCGGTCCCGCCGGTCCCGGTCGCACCCCCGCGCGCGCAGCCCGACCCCCGTACCGACCCCCGGGTGTACGGAAGCGCGGCGCCCGTGCGTCCGGACGTGGCCGCTGCCGTCGAGGAGGTGAAGCGGCTGCTCGGCGAGGGCTCGCTCACCCAGGCCGTGGACATGCTCGGCAGCATCCTGCCCGCGGCGGCGGCCGAGCACGGCGAAGGGTCACCGGTCGTCCGGATCCTGCGCAAGCAGTACGCGTCGACGCTGATGGACGACGGCCAGTACCGGCGCGCGCTGCCGGAGCTGCGCCGGCTCGCGGAGGAGCGCGGCGCGGAGGCGGGTCCGGCGGACCCGCAGTTCCTGCAGTTCCGTTACGACGCGGCGCTGTGCCTGGAGCAGTTGGGGGAGACGGCCGCCGCGCTCGCGGAGTTCCGTGCCGTCCTGCCGTACTACGAGCGGGATTCGGCCCGGGCCTTCGACATCCGGCAGAGGATGGGGCTGCTGCTCCTGGCGACGGGCGAGCACACGGCCGGTCAGGAGGAGCTCCAGCGGCTGCTGTTCGACGCGGAGCGTGCGTACGGCCCGTATCACCCGCTTCCGGTGGACTTGCGGCGGGCGCTCGACCATCAGCGCCGGCTCGGTCCGTGACCTTGAGGTGGCGAGAGGATCACGACTCGGCAACTGATCGGGAAGTGGATCTTCATGATCCTTTTTGCCTGTTTTGGTGCATGTAACGTTCGCGTCTGATCATGTCCGCGCCTCGCAAGGATTCCCCATGACGACGCCTCCCGCTCCCTTCACCCCCGAGCAGCAGCCCGCCGCCCCGGCGCCCGCGAAGAAGGGTGGCGCGCTCCTCAAGAAGGTCGGCGGCTTCGTCGTCGTCCTCATCGTCGGCCTCGCCGTGAAGCTCGGCCTCCCGCACCTCACGGGCGACGCCCCCGTGCACGCCGAGGCCGGCGAGTGCGTGACCGTCACCGGTCCCGACAACGACCCCAAGGTCGACACCGTCGACTGCTCCTCCGGCAAGGCCGACCTGTTCAAGGTCTTCAAGGTCGTCGACAACACCTTCGACCTGAACGCCTGCGGCGAGGAGCACTCGGCGCTCGCGCAGCAGCTGGGCTCGGACAAGTTCGTCCTCTGCCTGGACGAGGTCAACCCGAAGCAGTAGTCGCGCGCACCGCCGAGAAGGGCCGGAACCCGTCGGGTTCCGGCCCTTCTCCGCGTCACGGCGACCCCACCGGCCGGGGCTCCGTGACGGCCGGTCCGCTCGGGGCCGGGGTGGGCAGCGGCGGCACGGGGGTGTGCACCGGCGGCGCCGGCGTGATCACCGGGCTACGGGCGGGCAGCACCGGGGCCGGGGCCGCGGGACCGTCCGGGAACAGTGCGAGCAGGCATGCGGCGGCCACGGCGGCGACCGCCCCGAGCACCGCGAACGCGACCGCGCGGACCCGGTGCGTCCCCCAGCCGCGCCCCTGCGGAGGCGCGTCGCCGCGCAGGTCGCGGTAGGTCACGAGGGCGGCGCGCGCGGCGAGGGCGGCGCGCAGCCGCTCCTCCACGGGGCGTGTCATCGGCCTGCCTCCGGTTCCGTGTCCAGGCGCTTCTCCAGTCGCCTCTCCAGGGCGTCGAGGGCGCGGCTCGCGGTGGACTTCACCGTGCCGCGCGAGAGGCCCAGCGTCTGCGCGATCTGCGCCTCCGTCAGCTCCGACCAGTAGCGCAGCACCAGCACCTCGCGCTGCCGGCGCGTCAGTTCCGCCAGCGCGTCGAGCACCTGCCGGTGCTCCTCGGCGAGCAGCAGGCCCTCGTCGACGGGCGCGCCCGAACCCGGGTGGGGCGGGGTGTACGCGCGCGCGGTACGGCGTCGGCGCAGCAGGGAGCGGGCCGCGTTGACGACAGCGGTGTGCAGGTACGCCCCCGGGTCCTGGAGTCCGTCGAGCGAGGTGCCGTACGCGCGGCACAGGGCGGCGAACGCGTCCTGCACGACGTCCTCGGCGGTCGGCAGGTCGTCCACCAGGAAGAGCGCGAGCCGCACCATGTCGAGCCGCCGCGCCCGGTAGAGCTCGGTGAGCGTGGGGGCCGGCTCGCCGTCGTACGGAGCGCCGACGGCCCGCAGATGGCGTTCCCGCACCGGTACGCGCGTGTCCCGGGCCGCACGGGACACCCGCGCGAGCAGCCGGGACCACCAGGGCGGCGCCATGGTCAGGGGGAGGGCGTACGGCATGGGCCTCGATCCGTCGGGGTCGGGGAGGGGGGAGGGAAGGGTGCGCGGGCGGACCCGGGGGCGGGTCCCCCCACGCACCCGGTGCTGCTACTTGCCGGGCGCGATCACGCGGGGCGCGTCACCGGCGGGCGCGGGAACCGGCGCGGGCGTGGGCTTGGGCGCGCTGACCTTCGGCGCGGCGGACGCGGGCGCGGGGACCGGCTTCGGCGCGACCGGCTTCGGCGCGGTGACGACCTTCGGTGCGGCGGGCGCGGCATCCGGGGCGACAGGGGCCGGCTTCGGGCCCGAGTCGGCGACGGCCTGCGCGACGAACCCGCCGCCGAGGAGCAGCACGGCACCGGCGACGGCGCCCAGGAGTCGGGGACGGGGGCGGTAGTCGCGCTTGGCGTGGGTGGTCATGGGGTTCTCCCGAGGAAGTGTCGGAAACACGGTCTGGAACATCAGCTGAAGGGCGCCTTCAACCCACCAGACGTGCGGCACCACCCGAGGTTGCGACGAGTGTCCGAGAAATTTCCGCCCCGGGACGGGGGAGAGGGGGAGAGAAGGAGAGGGGAGTACGCACCTCTCGCACTCTCAACGTATAGCGGACGGGGGGCCTTGCGGCAAGGCCCCCCTCGTGACGCAGAATCACTCCTCGAAGAAAGCCAGAAGCTGCGAAACCGGGGTATTCACTACATGACGTCCCTCATTGCCGGTGTGTTCGACCTCTCCGGCAACCTCTCTTCCAAGGCCGCTCCGGCGCTCATCGCCGCGGACGAGGAGCACTTCGCCGCCATCGCCCGCTGCCTCGACGAGACGATCGCCGAACTGTCGGCGCGGCTCGACGCCGAGCGGAAGGCGCCGGGCGGGGTCGGCCGGGAGGCGATGGACCGGGACGCGGAGATCCACCGGCTCTCCGGCCGCCTGCGGACCCTGCGCCGCTTCGGCCTCGACCTGTGCCTGGGCCGCGTGGTCGGCACGGAAGACGCGGAGGGCACGGCCGCCGATGAGCCCGTGTACATCGGGCGGCTCGGCCTCACCGACAGCACCGGCCGCCGGCTGCTCGTCGACTGGCGCTCCCCGGCGGCCGAACCGTTCTTCGCGGCGACGCACGCCAACCCCATGGGCCTGGCGAGCCGCCGCCGCTACCGCTGGTCCGGCGGCCGGATCACGGACTACTGGGACGAGGTCTTCACCGCCGACGGCCTCGAAGGGCATGCCGCGCTCGACGACCAGTCCGCGTTCATCGCGAGCCTGGGTGGCAACCGCTCGCCCCGGATGCGGGACGTGCTCGCCACGATCCAGTCCGACCAGGACGCCATCATCCGCGCGGGCTCGCGCGGCGCCCTCGTCGTCGACGGCGGCCCCGGTACGGGGAAGACGGTCGTCGCCCTGCACCGCACCGCGCACCTGCTCTACTCCGACCCGCGCCTCGGACACCGCCGGGGCGGCGTGCTGTTCGTCGGCCCGCACCAGCCCTACCTGAACTACGTCGCCGACGTCCTGCCCAGCCTCGGCGAGGAGGGCGTACGGACCTGCACCGTGCGCGACCTGGTCGCCGAGGGCGCGAAGGCGCGGCCGGAGTCCGACCCGGAGGTGGCCCGCCTGAAGTCGACGGCGGACATGGTGAAGGCGATCGAGAAGGCCGTGGCCTTCTACGAGGAGCCGCCCACCGAGGGCATGACCGTCTCCACCCACTGGTCGGACATCCGGCTGACGGCCGCCGACTGGGCGGAGGCCTTCGACGCGGCGGAGCCGGGCACCCCGCACAACGAGGCCCGCGATCAGATCTGGGAGCACCTCGTCTCGCTCCTCTACGACAAGTACGACGGCGAGGAGGTCCCGGAGGCCCAGTTCCGCAAGTCGCTGCGCCAGGACCGGGAGCTGACCGGCGCCCTCCACAGCGCGTGGCCGATGCTGGAGGCGGCCGACCTCGTCGGCGACCTGTGGACGGTCCCCGCGTACCTGCGGCTGTGCGCGCCCTGGCTGACCCCCGACGAGGTGAAGCGGCTGCGGCGCGCCGACGCCCAGGCGTGGACGGTCTCCGACCTGCCGCTCCTGGACGCGGCCCGGCAGCGGCTCGGCGACCCGGGCACGGCCCGGCTCAAGCTGCGGCGCAAGGCCACCGTCGCCGCCGAGCGCGAGCGCATGGCCGGCGTCATCGACAGCATCGTCGCGGCCGACGCCGACGGCGAGGGCGCGGTCACGATGCTGCGGGGCAAGGACCTCCAGGACAGCCTGATCGACGAGAGCGCCCTGCCGGACGCAGAACGGGAGCCGCTGGACGGCCCGTTCGCGCACATCGTGGTGGACGAGGCGCAGGAGCTGACCGACGCCGAGTGGCAGATGCTGCTGCTCCGCTGCCCGTCGAAGAGCTTCACGATCGTCGGCGACCGCGCCCAGGCCCGGCACGGCTTCACCGAGTCGTGGCGGGAGCGCCTGGAGCGGGCAGGCTTCGACCGCGTCGAGATGACGTCCCTGAGCATCAACTACCGCACGCCGGAAGAGGTCATGGCGGAGGCCGAGCCGGTCATCCGCGCCGCGCTCCCGGACGCCAACGTGCCGACGTCCATCCGCAGCAACGGGATCGCGGTCGCCCACGCCCCGGCCGCCGACCTGGACGGGATCCTCGACACCTGGCTCACCGAGAACGCCGAGGGCGTCGCCTGCGTCATCGGCGCCCCGGCGTTCGCGGAGCGCCCCCGGGTCCGCTCGCTCACCCCGTCCCTCTCCAAGGGCCTGGAGTTCGACCTGGTCGTCCTCGTCGACCCGGAGTCCTTCGGCGAGGGCATCGAGGGCGCGGTCGACCGGTACGTGGCGATGACCCGCGCGACCCGGCGCCTGGTGATCCTGACCACCTGAAAAGGAAATGAGCGCCGCCGGGTCCCCTTGCTACGGTGGCCGGATGGCATCGATCAAGGAATTCCAGGTCACGTTCGACTGCGCGGAGCCCATCCGCCTCGCCGCCTTCTGGTGCGAGGTGCTGGGATACGTCCTGCCGCCGGCCCCGGAGGGGTTCGCCACCTGGGAGGAGTACCGCCTTGCGACGCCGATCGAGGAGCAGGACGTCTACTTCGGGTGCACCGACCCCACGGGCAAGGGCCCGCGCGTGCTCTTCCAGCGCGTCCCCGAGGGCAAGGCCGTCAAGAACCGGGTCCACCTCGACGTACGCGCCGGCAAGGGCCTCGTGGGTGACGAGCGCCTGGCCACGCTTGAGGCCGAGTGCGAGCGCCTGGTGAAGCTCGGCGCGGTCCACCTGAAGACGCTGTACGCCGACGGCGAGAACGAGTCCTGCATCAACATGCAGGACATCGAGGGCAACGAGTTCTGCCTCGACTGAGCGCCCCGACGACGCGAAGCGGCCTCCACCCACGACGGGCGGAGGCCGCTTCGGCGTACCGGGGCCTGGGCTCCTAGGACGCGGTCGGCATGAAGTCGAAATCGAAGTCGAGCGCGGCCAGATCGTCTTCGTCGGCGGTGAAGGCCCGGAATTGGATCTTGAACCTGCCTTGCGGGATCTCCCGTGAGAGCTGCATGACGTAGGTCAGCTCCACGGGACCGGGCTTGATCGGCCCTCCGGCCGGGTCGGGCGTCGCGCTCCACCCCTCGGAGGACGAGCCGTTGCGCAGCTCCTCGAAGAGGTCGAACTGCTTGTGCAGCAGCTTGATGAGGCCCAGCTTGACGGTGAGGTCGAAGGAGGCGCCGTCCTCGATGGCGGTCTGGACGGTGCCCTTGATGACCATCTTCGCCTCGGCGCCGGGCTTCGGCGGGTCCGGGGTGACGGTGATGCTCTCGACCTGCAGCGCGTCCGTGGGGAGGCCGACGTTCGTGTAACTCCAACTGGTCATGTCGCGGAGCGTAGCGTGTCGGGTGCGTACCGTGCGCCGCGTCGAGCGGTCCCGCGACCCGGCTTGCGCCGACGTCCTTTAAGTACCGGGGGGAAGTACCAACCCCACCCCACCTGCTCTAAGCGGTCATCCTGAGGGGGCGTCACCCACACGAGCGAACCTCGCCAACTGGGCTGGATCTCGGGGCGGTTGCCTGGCATATGCTCGCGGCGACCTGAACTGAAAATGCTCGGCCCCCGACGGGACTCGGAATCCACGGCGGGGGCCTGGCCATCGAGGAAGTAGCGCTTCCCCCATGGGTACCCAGCACCTTAGCGCGCCCGTTTCCGGCGCGGGCGTCATCCACGCCAATGTCACCCACACGACGGGCTACACCGTCGTCGGCAACCACCTCACGCAGCACGAGCACCTCTCGCTCACCGCGATCGGCCTCGCCGCCCACATCCAGTCGCTGCCCGCAGGCTCCCGCATCGGCGTCAAGTGCCTCGCCGCGCGCTTCCCCGAGGGCGAGATCCGCGTCGCCGCCGCCCTCCGCGAGCTGGAGGCCCACGGCTACCTGTCCCGGACCCGTGAGCGCCTTCCGAGCGGCCGGATCGTGACCCGTACGGTCTCGTACAACAATCCGGGTGCGGTCGAGCCTCCGGAGCCGGATGCGGACCCTGACCCGGACCCCGAAAGGGACCCGGGGCCGGTACGGGACGAGACCCCTGCCGTCCCCCGGACCCCGGCCGCCGGGCTGCTGCTCGACCTCCGCCGCCACGACGCGCGCTTCCTGCTCTCCGAGCGGGACATCCGGCATCTGGCCCCGGCCGTCGACGCCTGGTTCGCCCGGGGCGCCACGCCCGACGCGGTCCGCCGCACCCTGCTGGCCACCCTCCCGGACCCCCTCAAGCACCCGGCGGGCCTGCTCTCCCACCGTCTGAACACTCTGCTGCCGCCCCCGCTCCCCACGGTGGCCCCCGCCCAGGGCCCGCCGCCCATCCAGACCTGCGTCACCTGCGAGGAGGTCGCCTTCCGCGCCTGGGAACCGGGCCGGTGCCCTGACTGCGAGGCGGACGCGGACGCGGAGGCGGCGGCGAGAGCCTGGCTCGCCGCCGACGCGGCGTAGACGCCCTTGCCGGCCGGATGCCGTCGGCTCACTCCGTAGACGACGGAATGACGACAGTACTAAGATCTACGGCGACATCGCGTGTCGGTCACCGGCTGGGTGAGGCATGGAGGTGTCGGGACATGCCTTCGGAGGCATTCCTTGTCAGTCGAGTTGAACCACACGATCGTCCACGCCCGGGACAACCGGGAGTCCGCGGAATTCTTCGCGAACCTGCTCAGCCTTGAGATCACCGCCGAATGGGGTCCGTTCATCGCGGTCGGCCTGAGCAACGGCGTCACGTTGGACTTCGCCACCGTCCCCGCGGACAGCATCACCCCTCAGCACTACGCCTTCTTGGTCTCCGAGGAGGAGTTCGACGCGGCGTACGCGCAGATCAGGCAGCGCGGCATCGAGCACTACGCCGACCCCCAGCGGAAGCAGCCCGGCACGATCAACCACAACGACGGCGGTCGTGGCGTGTACTTCATGGACCCGGCGGGTCACGCCATGGAACTCATCACCGTGCCGTACGGCGGCTGGACCTCGTAACCACACGCACCGAGGGCCGCACCCCCAGCGCGGAGTGCGGCCCTCAACCACTGCTTGTGCCCCATGTGATCGCCGCCGGCGCCCTGCGATGCCGACCCCGTTGCCCGGCGGGCACCATCAGGCGCCGATCCGCCCGCCCTTGACCCCGGCGACGAAGGAGGACCAGGCGGCGGCCCCGAAGGCGAGCGTGGGGCCGGTGGGGTTCTTGGAGTCGCGGACGGGGATGTGGGGGAAGTCGTCGGCGACCTCAAGGCAGTTGCCGCCGTCGTTGTTGCTGTAGGAGCTCTTGCGCCACGTGACGCTGCTCAGGCCGACGGCTCGCACGATGCTTCCTCCAAATTCCACATGATGAACTTCCGTGAATCCGCCGGGGAAAGCGCCAGATCACGGACCCGATCGTAGAGGAGTTGCAGTCGCTCGACGGCTGCCGGTTCCTCCACGAGGTCACCTGAGTGGCCCGTCTCCACCCAGGCCACCGGGCGTCCGTCCGTCAGTCGTAGGAACATCACGTCAGTGGTGGTCAGCGCGTGCGGGCCGGCGGCGTGCGGCATGACCTGGATCGTGATGTTCCGGCGCTCGCCCATCGTCAGCAGGTGCTCCAACTGCTCGCGCCATGCGGTGAGATCCGGCAGTGCTGTGCGGAGCACCGTCTCCGACAGGATGGCTCGGAACGGCGGTGCGTCGTCTCCTGTCAGGAGCTCGCGGCGGCCTATCCGCGCTTCCACCTGAGCGGTCAGTTCCTCGCCGTCCATGCCGCTCGTCGCCAGGAAGGTCCGAGCGTAGGCGGGCGTCTGGAGGAGGCCCGGCACGGCCCCCAGCGCGTAGTACCAGAGGCTCATCGCCTCCGCCTCCAGCGTCATGTACCTCCGGTACCGCTCCTTGAACTGCGTTGGGTCCCCCACCGCCGGCTCCCACAACGCCAACAGCATCCGCCCCGTCCCGTAGTACTGGTCCAGCGCCTGGACCACCTCCGGGCCGCCCAGCGTCTCGCCCTTCTCCATCTTCGAGAACAGCGACCAGTCCCAGCCCGCCACCTCGCCCAGCTTCCGCAGGCTCAGGCCCCGTTCGGTGCGGAGTGACTTCAGCTCCTCCGCGAACCGCTTCCGCGGTTCTTGGCTGCGGCCCGTCACCACCCGTCTCGCCGGCATCGCGCGCACTCCCTTGTGGAAGATGTGGAACTACCCGCGCGACCTGCGGAAGTACGGCCCGCCACCGCTCCGGGTTCCCTGTTTCCCGGTCCATTCTCGTAGCGTCGGGATCACAGAGGGTAGTCCAGTGGAGGAGGCGGTATCCATGGAACCGGGAGCTTGGGTCTACGACCAAGTGGCGTGTGCGGTCGGTGAGTTCAAGGGGGCCGCCGGGCCCTACGTGATGCTCCGGCCGGTCGGCGGCGGGCGCGAGTGGCAGGCGGACCCCGCCGATGTGCGCCCGGCGACGCCCGCCGAGCGGCTGAGCGCCGGCGTGCGGGCGGCCAACGGGAGGGCCGGGGCGGGGGCGCCGGGGCCCGTGCCCGACCTGAGCCGCCCGCCGGAGCCCGTACCGCACTGTGTCGCGTGTGCGCTGCTCGTACGGGACCGGCGGGAGGCCCGGGAACGGTTCGACCACAGTGCGGTGACGGACGCGAACGTGCTGCTCCGGCGCCACCTGTGGCAGGACCATCCCTAGCCGCGGGGGTCCCGCTTCATGGACCACAGGACCGGGCCGCCGCCCGGGAGGGCGAACTCGTCGCGCACGACGAAGCCGAAGTGCTCGTAGACCGGCAGGTTGTCCGGCTTGGAGGACTCCAGGTAGACCGGCAGGCCCGCCGCGTCGGCCTTCGCGAGGCCCGAGCGGAGGAGGGCCGAGCCGTGGCCCTGGCCCCGGGCGGCGGGGTCGGCGCCGATCAGGGCGAGGTACCAGTGGGGTTCCGTCGGGCCGTGCTCGGCGGCGGCCATCACCGCCTGTTGGAAGACCGGGGTGCGGTCGCCGAGGATCTCCACGAGCTGCTGGATCGTGTCCGCGTCGGGGACGGCCTTGTCCGCGCCTTCGGGCGACACCCAGAAGGCGGCCGCGGACCCGGTCCGCTCGCAGACGCCGTGCAGGCCGTACTGCCGGGTGAAGAGGGTCGTGAAGTAGCGGTCGAGGTCCGCCTCGCGCGTCGCCTCGTCGGGGAAGAACCAGCGCATCATCGGGTCGTCGCCGAAGGCGGAGGCCAGGGTGCGGCCGACCATGTGGGCGTCGTCGATCGTGGTCGGTATCGGTGTGTTCGACAGGGTCATACGGGTCATTCTGCACCCGGGATGATCTTGGTCGGGGAGGGGGGCGGGCCCTCCCTGTTCCGTTCCTGGTCAGGCGGCCTTGGGCAGGGCGCGGAGCAGGCGCACCGCCGCCGTGGCGGGCAGGGCGATGCCCACGGCCAGGACCGCGAGCAGCTCCATCACGCCGAAGCGGCCGGAGAGGAGGAAGGCGCCGAGCAGCACCACGACCGGGGTCGCGACGGTGAGGGCGGTGGCCAGGACCTTGGTGTCCCGGTCCCACGCGTCGGAGGTCCAGAGCAGGGCGAGGCCCACGATCAGGGCGGCCGCCGAGGGGAGGGAGCCGGCGATCCCGGCGAAGCCGGTGACGCCGATCAGGACGGCGGTGATGGTGTGACGGGTGCGATTCGGGGGCTTGGGGGCGACCGCCGTGGTCGCCGCCGCCGCGGCCTCCGGCTCCTCCGCGCGGGCGGCGGCCGCGATGGCGGCGGGGCTGCCGAGCCGTTCGAGGGCCGTGCGGACGGCCTGCGGGTCCTGCTCGTCCCCGACGGCGACCGCGAGGTGTTCGCGCAGGTCGGCGAGGAGTTCTTCGCGGCGCCCCGCGGGCAGGAAGGACGCCTCCCGCTCGACCGTGGACAGGTAGTCGGTCACGAGGGGGTGTTCGGTGCCGGTCATGCGGAGCCTCCGTGGGGTGCGGTCAGGAAGTGGTCGACGCCGTCGCGGAAGCGCGGCCAGCTCTCGGCGAACTCTGCGAGCGCGGTCCTGCCGGGCGTGGTGAGCGTGTAGTAGCGGCGGGCGGGGCCGGTGGCCGACTCGCGCAGCTCGGTGTCGACGAGCCCGTCGCGGCGGAGCCGGGACAGCAGGGGGTAGATCGTGCCCTGGCTGGTGGTCATGACGCTCACCGCGGCCAGCTCGTCGAGGATCTCGACGCCGTAGCGCGGGCCGTCGCGCAGCAGGGCCAGGACGCAGTACTCCAGTACGCCCTTGCGCAGCTGACTGGCGACCTTTCCGGTCGCCTCTGATCTTGCTTCGCCAGGAACCATGTAATGCAAGATACCCCCGAGAGGGCCGTCGATCAACGAAGAACGGCGTGCGACGATGGCCGTGTGCGTGAACTGAGCGAGCTGACCGAGGTCGACGAGCCGGCGTGGCCGCTGCTCGAAGCGGAGCTGCGGGCGGCGAAGGTGCCCGTCGAGGTCCTCGACGCCGACCCCGGGCGGGCGGCGGCCACGCTCCACCAGACGCAGGTCACCGTCCGCTCGTACCTGGGCGCGTTCCTCTTCCGCACCGGCGGTGCGCTCGTCGACGACGGCTGGCTGCGGGTGTACGGCAGCCCGGCCGCCCACAACGACCGGCGCCTGCCCGGCCTCGCCCGGGTCAACGGCTACCCCGGCGCGCCCGACCCCGCCTGGCGGCCCGCCGGCGGGCTCGTCGTCGCGCACGACGTGCTCGGCGGGGCCTTCGCGATCCAGGGCGGCACGGCGGAGGAGACCGGACTCCCGGGCAGCCCCGGCGAGATGGTCTACTTCGCGCCCGACTCGCTGCGCTGGGACGCGATCGGCGCCGGCTACGGGGCCTGGCTGTCGTGGGTGCTCGCCGGGGGCGTCGAGGAGTTCTACGAGGGGCTGCGCTGGCCCGGCTGGCGGGACGAGGTGCCGAGCCTCACCGGCGGCGAGGGGCTCAGCCTCTACCCGCCCCTGTGGTCCGTCGAGGCGCACCAGGACCTGGCCGGAACGAGCCGCGCGGTGGTGCCGCTGGGGGAGCTGCTCGGCTTCGCGAAGGAGACGAGCCTGCAACTGGACGGGGTCGACCCGGGGTTCCTGGGCGACGCGTAGGACCCTCCGCGTCGCCACGCCGGGCGGGAAACCCTGCGACAAACGCCTTCGCGCCGCTGCATTCTGGCCGCTGACTGACGGCAAGATCGATCGGGGGCGTGCGATGTGGTCAGTGGTCTCGGCAGGGGAGTTGCCCGCGCGGGAACGGTTCGACTGGTTCGCCGACCTGGTCTCGCGGGAGGTGATGCCCACCGCGCTCAGCGTCGAGCGGCCCGCCGACTTCCAGGCCGAGGCGGCCGTCCTGGACCTCAAGACCGTGCGCGTCGCGCGGTTCTCCTTCTCGCCCCTGCGGTCCCGTCGTACGCCCGCGCTGATCCGGCGCGGCGACCCGGAGCAGTACCAGCTGGGACTGATGCGGCGCGGCGCCACCTTCATGTCCCAGCACCGGAACGACTGCAACGTCGGCGCGGGCGACCTGGTCTTCTGGGACACCTCGCGGCCCTCCGACGCGGCCATGCCGACCGACTCGGGGCCCGTGCAGCTGACCATGCTGCAACTCCCGCGTGACGTCCTGCCGTTGCGCACCCGGCGGATCGACCGGCTGCTCGCCAGCCGGATCCCCGGCGGGCACGGGCTCGGGGCGGTCCTCGCCGCCTTCCTCGCGTCCCTGGAGGGCCACGCCGGGCAGTGCGCGCCCGAGGACCTGCCGCGGCTCGGCTCCGTCGTCGTCGACCTGGCAGCGGCCTGCCTGGCCCAGAACCTCGACGTCGAGGAGCAGTTGCCCGTCGAGGCCCGGGCGCGGGCGCTCCTCCAGCGGATCCACACCTTCGTCGACGCCCACCTCGGCGACCCCGACCTCACGCCGGCGGCCGTCGCGGCCGCCCACCACATCTCCGTACGGACCCTGCACCAGCTGTTCCAGGCGCACGGCGACGGGGAGACCGTCCGGGCCCGCGTCCGGCGGCGCCGTCTGGAACGGTGCCGCGACGACCTCGCCCGTCCCGGCCTTCCGGTGCAGGCCGTCGCCGCGCGCTGGGGGTTCAGCGGACCGGCCGTCTTCAGCCGGGCCTTCCGGGAGGCGTACGGGCTCAGCCCCACCGAGTTCCGCGCGCTGAGCGTCAAGGAGGCCCGCGCCGGGCGCACAGCGGGCCGGGCGGCGGCTCCCTAGGCTCGGAGCCGTTCGACCGACGACGGGAGGAGGGACGACAATGACCGGGAACAACGGCCAAGGGATCTGGGACTTCGACGCGTGAAGACCACCATCGTGAGGACACGGCGGCTCGACCTCGTGCCGCTCGCCGTCGCGCACGCCGATGAGATGGCCAGGGTGCTCGCCGACTCCACCCTGCACACCTTCATCGGCGGCGCGCCGCTCACCGCGCCCGAACTCCGCGCGCGGTACGAGCGGCTGACCGCCGGGTCGCCCGACCCGGCGGTCGTCTGGTGCAACTGGGTGCTGCGACTCCGCGCCGAGGCCCGGCTCACCGGGACCGTCCAGGCGACGGTCACCGACGACGGTCGTACCGCCGAGATCGCCTGGATCGTCGGAACGCCCTGGCAGGGCCGGGGCCTGGCCCGAGAGGCGGCCGAAGCCCTCGTCGCCCTGCTCGTGGACCGAGGCGTCCACACGGTCGTCGCCCACGTCCACCCCGACCACACGGCCTCAGCCGCCGTCGCCCGGGCGTCCGGCCTCACACCCACGGACGAGGAACAGGACGGCGAGGTCCGCTGGGAGCTGCGGCGGTGAGCGCGGTCGTCAGTGAGGCGCTCGCCGGTTCCTGACCCGCACCACGAGCACGCCCAGGAGCCCCAGTGCCGCCAGGGCGCCTGCGGTCAGGCCTGTGCGGAGGCCCGGGGGGTGGAACGTGCACGAGAGGGTGCCGTTGCGGGTCGGGGCGGCGAGGAGGCCGCCGTACGCGAGGGGGGTCGTGCCGTTGCACCGCCAGCCCGCGAGGCGCGGCGTCGCCACGACCGCCGTGCCCGTGGTGCCCGGGGGGAGGGTGGCGCGGATGCCGTCCGAGGTGACCTGGATCGACGTGGCCGCGTGGGTGCGGAGGGCCGTCACCGCGGCGCGGAGGCGGTCGTGGTCCAGGCAGCCGAGTTCGCCGGGGCCCGGGAGGGTCGGCTTCAGGCCGGGGACGCGCTGGACGCCCAGGGACGTCAGGGCCGCGCGGCGCTTCGGCCGGCCTCCCAGGAGGTGGGTCTCGCGGTCGCCGAGGCGGGCCGTGCCCGTCGCGTCCGGGGCCCAGAGGAAGACCTCCGTACCGACGCGGCACGCGCCCGCGTGCGGGGGCTCGTAGACCTCGGCCCCCAGGAGGAGTTCCTGGTTGCGGAAGGGGGACGTGCCGTAGACCGGGGGCGGGCCGGAAGGCCGTACCGTCACCAGCGGCAGGTACCCGTCCGTACGGACCACCTCGCCGTCCCGCCACCGCGCGCCCACCCCGAACAGCGCGTCCGTCACCGGGTTGTCCAGGCTCAGCAGGTTCCGGCCGCGCGAGGTCCAGCCGCCGCCCAGCGCGGCCAGGGTCTCCGTCAGGACCGCCGGGGTGTGGCTGCTGTAGTACGCGGCGCCCTGGCCGCCCAGGAGCAGCGGATCGTTGCCCGCGACCCGGGGCAGCCCCGAGTCCGTGCGGTACGCGGGCCAGCCGTCGGCCGCCGCGAGCGCCGCCGCCCGCCGCTCGTGCTCCGCGCCCCACGGCGGGTAGTCGTCGAGCCGGACCAGCCGCTCCCGGTCCGCGTACGCCGTCGTCGCCGCCGCCTGGCCGAGGAGGCTGCCCGACACGAGGAGCGCGGCGAGCAGGCCGTACCGGCCCCGGCGCGGGAGGAGCAGCGCCCCCGCCACCGCCGCCAGGCCCGCGCCCGCGAGGAGCAGCGACCAGGAGGTGACGAGCGCGCTCGGCAGCGCCCCGGCCGCGAGGGCCAGGACGACCGCCGTCCCGCCGAGCAGCGACCGCCGGTCCGGGAGGCCGTGCGCGAGGCCGGTCCAGGCGGCGAGCACGAGGATGCCGGACAGGACGAACGTCTGCCGGTACGGGCTGCCGTTCGGGGTGGCGAAGACGTGCCACAGCAGGTGTGTCGGGGCCCACTGCATCGACAGCGCCACCGCCGCGCACAGACCGCCCCACAGCCACCGCTCCCGGCCCGGCGCGTCCCGGCGGAACAGCAGCGCCCCCGCGAGCAGCGGCACCGCCGTGCCGACGAAGGCCGCCGGGGTCGCGAAGCTGTACGTCACGGGGAGCAGCCGGGCGAGGAAGTCCGTGCCGGTCGCCGGCACGAAGTCCCGGACCACGCCCGGGTAAGCGTGCCGGGAGCCGAGGAAGACGGGGACGAGGACGGGGGCCGCGAGGCCGATCCCGAGCACGGTCGTCACCGCCGCCCGGAGCAGCGTCCGCCACCGGAACGAGTCCGTGAGCGCCAGGCGGACCAGGAGCACGAGCGCGGCGCCCAGCGTCGCCATGTACGCCGTGTAGAAGTTCGCGAGCCAGCAGACCGCCACGACCAGGGCCCCCAGGAGCGGCCGCCGGCCCTCCCGTACCCACTCGCCCACCAGGCAGAGCAGCGGGAAGGCGATCAGGCCGTCCAGCCACATCGGGTTGTACGTGCCCTCCGCGAGCGACCAGCCGCACAGCGCGTACGAGGCGCCGAGCACGGACGCCCACCACCACACGCCCGCCGGGCCGGTCCGCCGCAGCAGGAACGTCATCGCCGCCGCCGCGACCGCCGTCTTCAGGACCGTGATCCCGTACACCGCGTACTCGATGTCGCCGCGCGGGAAGAGCGCGACCAGCGGCGCGAAGGGGCTCGACAGATAGGTGCCGTAGTCGGGCAGGAAGCTCGTGCCCCAGCCGGCCTGCCAGTCGAGCAGCAGCCCGCCGTCCGCCCGGCCCCGCAGCAGGTCCCACAGGTGCGCGTGGAACGGCACGAACTGGTTGGCGAGGTCGTTCACGGCCCGGTGGCGCGACCCGAAGGGGAACACCCGGGCGACGGCGTCCCCGCCGCAGACGGCGAGGACGGCGAGGAGCGAGGCGAGGGCGGGTGCGAGAGCCGGTGACCGGATGCCGGCGGGAAGGGCGGCGGGGAGGACGGTGCGCGGCTGGGAGCGTGTGGCGTTCGGCATGACGGATCGAATATGACAGCGGACCGACCGGGACGGACCGGTCCGCCGGACCAGTTCACGCGATGGCCTTCTGAAGGTCATCCACCCGGACCGGCCGGGACACCGGGCTCCGTTGTCGTGGGCCGCGTGCTGCTCTCGATCGTCGTCCCGTGCTTCAACGAGGAGGACGTCCTCGCCCGCTTCCACGACCACGTCACCGCCGAACTCGCCCGTCTCGACGGGGACTTCGAGCTCGTGTACGTGGACGACGGAAGCCGGGACGGGACCCTCCCGCTCCTCCAGGAGCTCGCCGGGCGTGACCCGGACCGCGCCCGCTACCTCTCCTTCAGCCGGAACTTCGGCAAGGAGGCCGCGATGCTCGCCGGACTCCGGCACGCCGCCGGCGACGCCGTCGTGATCATGGACGCCGACCTCCAGCACCCGCCGGAGCTCGTGCACCGCATGGTCGCCCTGCACGCCGAGGGGTACGACCAGGTCGTCGCCCGCCGCACCCGCGAGGGCGACCGGGTCACCCGTACCCTCACCGCCCGGATCTACTACTGGGCGATCAACAGGCTCGTCGACGTCGAGCTCGTCGACGGCGTCGGCGACTTCCGGCTGCTCTCCCGCCGCACCGTCGACGCGGTCCTCGACCTCGGCGAGTACAACCGCTTCTCCAAGGGCCTCTTCTCCTGGGTCGGCTTCCGCACCACGACGTTCTCCTACGAGAACGCCGTCCGCGAACAGGGCCGCTCCAAGTGGACCTTCGGCAAGCTCCTCAACTACGGCCTCGACGGACTCCTCTCCTTCAACAACAAGCCCCTGCGGGCCGCCGTCCACCTCGGCCTCCTCCTCACCGTCGTCGCCCTCGGCTACGCGGCCTGGATCGTCGGCGACGCCCTGGTCAACGGCGTCACCACCCCCGGCTACGTCACCCTCCTCGTCGCCGTCACCGCCCTCGCCGGGGTGCAGATGGTGATGGCCGGGCTGATCGGCGAGTACGTCGGACGCATCTACTACGAGGTGAAGCGGCGGCCGCACTATCTGCTGAAGGAGACGGGCGGAGGTGCGAATCCGGCCGACACCCGGGTGACGGGTGAGTCGTTGTGGGAAACAGTCGCTCCGAAGTAGTGGCTCCGGCCCCGGCGACTCCCTACCATCGATCACCGCAAGGTCGTTCAACGTGACGCACGACCAGCCCGGGAGGCTCCTTTGCACCGCCGCACTGCGCTCACCGTCTCCGCCGCCCTCCTCGCCGCGGGCCCGCTGCTCACCGCCTGCGGCAACGACGCCCACCCAGGGGCGGCGGCCGTCGTCGGCGGCGAACGGATCGAGGTGTCCAGCCTCCAGGCACAGGTCGAGGACGTACGGGACGCGCAGGCGGCCTCGCCGCAGTCCGCGCAGCTCG
Organism: Streptomyces nymphaeiformis; assembly: GCF_014203895.1. Lineage (GTDB taxonomy): Bacteria > Actinomycetota > Actinomycetes > Streptomycetales > Streptomycetaceae > Streptomyces > Streptomyces nymphaeiformis. The sequence goes on from NZ_JACHJY010000011.1 coordinate 295,081, forward strand.
TCGCGGCGACCGGCGACCTCAGCCGCCGCAAGCTCAACGTCATGATCTTCGACCGGGTCGTCGACAAGGTCGCCCGGGACCACGGCGTCACCGCCACCCGCGCCGAGCTCCAGCAGACCCGGGACTCCTTCGTCCGCCAGGGCGGCGGCGAGGACCAGCTCAAGGCCGTCCTCCTCCAGGAGCAGGGCGTCGCGCCCGACCAGATCGACGACTTCGTCCGCCGCAACGTCCTCATGAACAAGATCGCCCAGAAGCTGGGCGTCACCGAGAACGCCGAGGGCCAGAAGAAGCTGACGGACGTCTTCTCCGCCGCCTCCAAGGACCTCGGCATCGACGTGAACCCGCGGTACGGCCGCTGGGACGACGCCCAGGTCCGCCTCTCCGACACCACGGCCCCCTGGCTCCGCCAGATCACCCAGGACCCGGCGGCCGTCCCGGCGGGAGCGTAGGGGGGCGCCCGGCGGATCAGGGGCGGGTCCGCGACGCCTGGCACGGCACCTCGCCGCGTTGCCGAAACGACCTAATAGCTCCGCTATGAGGACGCTCCGGCGCCTTGCGATGCGTCCCCTCGGCCCTGGCGGGCCTGGGGAGACCCCATGCACCAGACGCCGCGGCCTTTCCGCCCCTGATCCGCCGGGCGCCCCCACCCGGGGTAGGTTCGAGGGGTGACTTCTGAGAGCCCCGGCCGCATCGTCCTGCTCACCGCCAGCCACCGCGTGGCGCCCGGACTGCTGTCCTGGCCCGCCTGGCAGGCGCTGCACGGAGCCGACCGGGTGCTCTGCCCCGACGAGGACCACCCCCAGCTGCCGTACCTGCGGGAGGCCGGCGTCGCCGTCGAGCACCTCCGGCCCACCGCGGAGGAGCTCGTCGAGGCCTGCGCCGGAGGCCGTACGGTCCTGCTGCTGCCCTCCGGCGAGGGGGACCGGGCGCTGACCGACGGCCTCGCCCGGCTCGCCGGCTCCGGCCGCGTGTCCATGCCCGACCTGGAGCTGCTGCCCGGCTCGTACGACCTGCCCGGCGCCCGCCTCCTCGACCTCGTGCAGATCATGGACCGCATCCGCCGCGAGTGCCCCTGGACCTCGCGCCAGACCCACCAGGGGCTCGCCAAGTACGCCATCGAGGAGGCGTACGAACTGGTCGAGGCGATCGAGGAGGGCGACCGGCGGGAGCTGCGCGAGGAGCTCGGGGACGTCCTGCTCCAGGTCGTCTTCCACGCCCGGATCGCCGAGGAGGACGCGGAGGAGCCGTTCTCCGTGGACGACGTCGCCGGGACGCTCGTCGAGAAGCTGATCCACCGGCACCCGCACGTCTTCGGGGACGCGACCGCCGAGACCCCCGAGGACGTCCACGCGCACTGGCTGCGCACCAAGGCGATCGAGAAGCAGCGGGAGTCCGTCACGGACGGGGTGCCGCTCGGGCAGCCGGGACTCGCGCTCGCCGCGAAGCTCGCGGGGCGGGTCCGGACGGCGGGCCTCGACGTGAAGCTCCCGGCGGCCGAGGGCATCGGCTACGAACTGCTCGCCCTCGCCGCCCGCGCCGACGCGGCCGGCGTGGACCCGGAGGCGGCGCTGCGGGCCGCCGCCCGGACGTACCGGGACGCGATCCGCGCGGCGGAGGGCCTGGACGGCTAGGGCCGGTCTTCCGGTCTTCCGGTCAGGCCGGATCGCGCGGGGGAGGGCCTGGACGGCCAGGGCCTAGGCCCGGTCGCGCGGCGCCCGGGCCTCGGGGTTGTGCCAGAGGGGGGCCGGGGGGCCCAGGAGGCGTTCGGCGGCGGTGTTCGGGCGGGTGCTGAAGCGGCCGACGGACGGCAGGGCGTCGTGGTGGATCCGCGCCGGGTCGGTGCCCAGCTCCTCCAGGACCTCGGCGACCTCCGCCACGAACGCCGGCGGACCGGCGAGGTACACATCGTGCGCCGCCCAGTGGACGCACGCCCGCAGCGCCTGGAGCAGCCGCTCCGTCGCCTGGTCCCTGCGCTGGCGGGGCGCGGCCGTGATGTAGGTGACGCTGAGGCCGGGGAGGTGTTCCTTCAGGAGCTCGGCGTCCTCGCGCCCGTACAGGTACTCCTTCGCGCGGGCCACCACGAACAGCCGGCCCTCAAGCTCCGGCTCGGCCTCGGCGGCCTCCACGAGCAGCGCCCGCACCGGGGCCCAGCCCGTGCCCCCGCATATATAGGTGCGCAGTCCGCCCGGCGGGGTCCGCGCGGTGAGCCCGCCGCCGGGCGCGCTGAGCCGCAGCACCTCGCCCGGGCCCGTCTCCTCGACCAGCGCCGTGCTCATCGCGCCGCCCGCGATCCGGCTCACGTGCAGCTCCAGCGTGCCGTCCGGGCGGGGCGCGTCGGCGAGGGAGTAGGTGCGCCAGACGCGCGGGACCCGCAGCGAGCTGACGCTGACGTACTGGCCGGGGCGGAACGGCATCGGCTGCCGGGGGCGGAGGGTCAGGACGGCGAGGTCGTCGCCGTACCGCTCGTGCCGGACGACGTCCGCGTCCCACCACGCGGGCTCCCCGGCCTTCGCCGCCGTGTCGGCGCCCGCCAGCATCAGATCGGCGACGTGCCCGTACGCCTCGGTCCAGGCCTTCTCCGCCTCGATCGTCCAGACGGCACCGGCGGCGTACGCGAACGCGGCGAGCAGGCTCTGCCCGACGGCCGCGTACAGCGCGGGGGAGGCGAGGAACTTGCGGTGGTCGCGGCCCAGCTGGCCGAGGTAGCCGGCGAGCCCGGGGTCCTCCAGGTGCGTCACCACGTGCGTGAGCGCCGCGAAGAGCCGGTCCCGCTGGGGGAGCATGTCCTCGGGAAAGAGCTCGCGCACCCCGGGGTTGTTCCAGAAGAGGTGCGAGTAGAAGAACGTGACGGCGTGCTCGGCCCGTCTCTCGACGACCGCGAACGTGCTTCTGAGCAGCTGGGGATCCACTGGCAAGAATCTAGGGCACAACCCGCACCGTTTGATCACATCTTCTCCTTGAATGGGCCGCAGGGGGCGCCCTGTACGGTCGTGCCGTGAGTACGACCCCCGGCCCCGCCCCCATGCCCGAGCTCTTCACCTGGGAGTTCGCGAGCGACCCGTACCCCGCCTACGCCTGGCTGCGGGAGCATGCGCCCGTCCACCGGACGACGCTGCCCAGCGGCGTCGAGGCCTGGCTCGTGACGCGGTACGCGGACGCCCGGCAGGCCCTCGCCGACCAGCGGCTCTCCAAGAACCCCGCGCACCACGACGAGTCCCCGCACGCGAAGGGGAAGACGGGCATCCCGGGCGAGCGCAAGGCCGAGCTGATGACGCATCTGCTCAACATCGACCCGCCGGACCACACCCGGCTGCGGCGGCTCGTCTCGAAGGCCTTCACCCCGCGCCGGGTCGCCGAGTTCACCCCGCGCGTGCAGGAGCTGACCGACCGGCTCATCGACTCCTTCGTGGAGCGGGGGAGCGCCGACCTCATCCACGAGTTCGCCTTCCCGCTGCCGATCTACGCGATCTGCGACCTCCTCGGCGTGCCGGCGGAGGACCAGGACGACTTCCGGGACTGGGCCGGGATGATGGTCCGGCACGGCGGCGGGCCGCGCGGCGGGGTCGCCCGGTCGGTGAAGAAGATGCGCGGCTATCTCGCCGAGCTCATCCACCGAAAGCGAGAGGACCCGGGGGACGACCTCATCTCGGGGCTCATCAAGGCCTCCGACCACGGTGAGCACCTCACCGAGAACGAGGCCGCCGCCATGGCCTTCATCCTCCTGTTCGCCGGCTTCGAGACGACCGTCAACCTCATCGGCAACGGCGTCTACCAGCTCCTCCGCCACCCCGGGCAGCGCGAGCGGCTCCAGGCCTCGCTCGCCGCCGGGGAGACCGGGCTCCTGGAGACCGGCGTCGAGGAGCTGCTGCGGTACGACGGGCCCGTGGAGATGGCGACCTGGCGGTACGCGACGCGGGCGCTGACCATCGGCGGGCAGGAGATCCCGGCGGGCGACCCGGTGCTCGTGGTCCTCGCCGCCGCCGACCGGGACCCGGAGCGCTTCGACGGTCCCGACACCCTCGACCTCGCCCGGCGCGACAACCAGCACCTCGGCTACGGGCACGGCATCCACTACTGCCTGGGCGCGCCGCTCGCCCGCCTCGAAGGGCAGACGGCGATCGCGACGCTGCTGACTCGCCTGCCGGACCTGCGACTTGCCGCCGATCCGGCCGAACTGCGGTGGCGCGGCGGGCTCATCATGCGTGGTTTGCGCACGCTTCCGGTGGAGTTCTCCCCTTCCGTACCGGTCCTGGCTACTGAGGATCCGTCAGGAATGTGATCTTCGCGTGATCGTGGCGCCATCGACTTGTGACGGACGTTCGAATGCGGCTACGTTTCCCGGCAGTCTCAGCCGTCACGCGAAAGGCGCTCCTATGCGTTCCGGGAACGGACGACACCGTCGCCCCCGTCAGGCCCCCGCCCTCGTCGTCGCCGCGGGCGTGACCGGATCCGCCATGGCGCTGCCGCTGCTCGCCACCGGATCCGCCTCCGCCGCCGACGCCCCCACCTGGGACCGGGTCGCCGAGTGCGAGTCCGGCGGCCAGTGGAGCGCCAACTTCGGCAACGGCATGTACGGCGGCCTCCAGTTCACCCAGGACAGTTGGGAGCGGCACGGCGGCCTCGCGTACGCGCCCAGCCCCGACCTGGCCAGCCGTGCCCAGCAGATCGCGGTGGCCGAGAAGGCGCTCGCCCAGGGCAGCACCGAGTGGGCCACCTGCGCGCCGATCGCCGGCCTGACGAACGACGGCAAGGCCACGGGTGTGAACCCCGGCCCGGCCGCCGTCCCGACGACGCCCACCGGGCCGCTCCCCGAGTCCAACCGCACCACGGGCGACGCGCCGACGGCCTCCTCCCAGCAGGGGAAGGCGTCCGCGACCCCGGCCGCGCCGACCGCCCCTGCGACCTCCGCCACACCGGGCGCGTCGACGACGACCCCGGCCGCGCCCGCCACGCCGGCGACCCCGGGCACCCCCGATGCGTCCGTTACGCCCGGTACGCCGGATTCGTCCGACGCGCCGAAGGGTGACGTGCCGTCGGCCGCGCCCGGCACCGGCAAGCACCGCGGCGAGGCCGCGCCGGAGGAATCCGGTAAGCCGGACACTTCGGCCGAAACAGGCAAGCATGCGGCAGGTGCGGACGAGTCCGCCGAAAAGGTCGACTCCACGCCCGTGGCTGACGCGGCGAAGGATTCGGGCGCAACGGACAGTCAGGACACTTCGGGCGAGTACACCGTGCAGCCGGGTGACAGCCTGTCCGGCATTGCGCAGGAGAACGAACTCCCCGGAGGCTGGACCGCGCTCTACGACGCCAACCGGAAGACGGTGGGCGTCGATCCGAACCTCATCCTGCCTGGTCAGAGCCTCGACCTGACGGCGGGTTCGGTACAGGCGGAAGGTTAGTTCGCGGTCTTATGTCCGGTTCTGGGCAAGTGAGACATGGGTCTCTTCGCCCCAACTGGCGTGTCGCGTCCGCAAACTTTGCTCCCGTCACCTCTCACCTGCACAAACACCTCCCACCGGAGGGCAAGCAGAGGCGATTTTTCCGCAATGAGCCTCTTTGAACTTCCGGTGGGTCTGTGTCTACGGTCGTCACCGCTCGCCACCGCGGGCCCCGTCGACCGAAACGCCGAATCCTGCCGTCGGCCGATGGGAACAGTCGTCGCGCAAGCGCCGAAGGCAGGAGTGGGGGACCCAAGGTAAGTGCCGGTCCCGGCCGTTGAGACAGACGGCCGACGATCGGCTTGGGGTGAAGCCGCGTGCAAGGACACGCGGCCGGGCAACTTTCCGGCCCGAACCCGACAGCTCACCTCACAGGCGTCGGTGAGGAGAATCCCCATGCTGTTTTCCGCCAAGGGCAAACACCGCCGTCCCTCCAAGGCCACCCAGGTCGTCACCCTCGTCGGCGTCACCGGCATCGCCGTCGCCGCCCCGCTGATGACCGCCGGCACCGCCTCGGCCGCCACCGCCTCCGAGTGGGACGCCGTCGCCCAGTGCGAGTCCGGCGGCAACTGGGCCATCAACACCGGCAACGGTTTCTACGGCGGCCTCCAGTTCACCAACTCCACCTGGGCCGCGTTCGGTGGCACCGCCTACGCCCCGCGCGCCGACCTCGCGTCGAAGTCCCAGCAGATCGCCGTCGCCGAGAAGGTCCTCGCGGGCCAGGGCAAGGGCGCGTGGCCGAGCTGCGGCGTCGGCCTCTCCGGTGCCTCCTACGACGGCGGCGCCGCCGAGACCCCGCAGCAGTCCGCCCCGCAGCAGCAGAGCGAGCCCCAGCAGGCCGTCCCCGAGCAGCAGGCCGCCCCGAAGCCGGAGCGTCGCGCCGAGCAGCCGACCACCCGCAGCGAGCACCGCGCGGCCCCGAAGGCCGCCAAGAAGACCGTCACCACCCCGACCGGCAAGAAGGTCCAGAAGGGCGACGGCGAGTACAAGGTCGTCACCGGCGACACCCTCAGCAAGATCGCCGAGGCGCACCACGTCAAGGGCGGCTGGGCCAAGCTCTTCGAGCTGAACAAGGACGTCGTCGAGAACGCCGACCTCATCTACCCGGGTCAGCAGCTCCACCTGAAGTGACCCCGACGGTTCGCGTGAGTCCGGCGGCTCACGCGGCCCCGACGACCCTCCCGCGGTGACCACCCCGGTCCGGCGCGCCTCTCCCCCGTGCGCGCCGGACCGGGGTTCCCCCTTATAGGGGGTACAGGGGGACTCCCTTGCGGGACGGGGAGCACTCCCTTCGGGCGGACTTCGTGGTTACTGTCCAGTAGATAAGGGTGCCTTCGTCCCCCAATGCATGCCCTTGGGTCCTTTTTCGTCCCAGGGGGCGGGCGCCCGGCGGGCGGGAGCGCCCGCGCCGGTTAGGCTCTTGTCGCAAGGCCAAGCGACCCTGCACCGACCTTGCGTCACATCCAGCGTCACATCCCAAAAAGGAGATGCTCGTGCCGTCCATCGACGTCGTCGTAGCCCGGGAAATCCTGGACTCCCGAGGCAACCCCACGGTCGAGGTCGAGGTCGGCCTCGACGACGGCAGCACCGGCCGTGCTGCCGTTCCGTCCGGCGCCTCCACCGGTGCCTTCGAGGCCATCGAGCTCCGCGACGGTGACCCCAACCGCTACCTGGGCAAGGGTGTCGAGAAGGCCGTCCTCGCCGTCATCGAGCAGATCGGCCCGGAGCTCGTCGGCTACGACGCCACCGAGCAGCGCCTGATCGACCAGGCCATGTTCGACCTGGACGCGACCGAGAACAAGGGCTCGCTCGGCGCCAACGCCATCCTCGGCGTCTCCCTCGCCGTCGCGCACGCCGCCTCCGAGGCCAGCGACCTCCCGCTCTTCCGCTACCTCGGCGGCCCGAACGCGCACCTGCTGCCCGTTCCGATGATGAACATCCTCAACGGTGGGTCGCACGCCGACTCCAACGTGGACATCCAGGAGTTCATGATCGCCCCGATCGGCGCGGAGTCCTTCTCCGAGGCCCTCCGCTGGGGTGCGGAGATCTACCACACCCTCAAGGCCGTCCTGAAGCGCAAGGGCCTCTCCACCGGCCTCGGCGACGAGGGCGGCTTCGCCCCGAACCTGGAGTCGAACCGCGCCGCCCTCGACCTCATCGTCGAGGCCATCAAGGAGGCCGGCTACACCCCGGGCTCCGACGTCGCGCTCGCGCTCGACGTCGCCGCGTCCGAGTTCTACAAGGACGGCGTGTACGAGTTCGAGGGCAAGTCCCGCTCGGCCGCCGAGATGACCGAGTACTACGAGGAGCTCGTCTCCGCGTACCCGATGGTCTCCATCGAGGACCCGCTGTTCGAGGACGACTGGGCCGGCTGGAAGGTCCTCACCGACAAGCTGGGCTCCAAGGTCCAGATCGTCGGCGATGACCTCTTCGTCACCAACCCGGAGCGCCTGGCCCGCGGCATCGAGGAGGGCACCGCCAACGCCCTCCTGGTCAAGGTCAACCAGATCGGTTCGCTGACCGAGACCCTCGACGCCGTCGAGCTCGCCCAGCGCAACGGCTTCAAGTGCATGATGTCCCACCGCTCCGGCGAGACCGAGGACGTCACCATCGCCGACCTCGCCGTCGCCGTGAACTGCGGCCAGATCAAGACCGGCGCCCCGGCCCGCTCGGACCGCGTCGCCAAGTACAACCAGCTGCTGCGCATCGAGGAGATCCTCGACGACGCCGCCGTCTACGCCGGCCGCAGCGCCTTCCCGCGCTTCAAGGGCTGAACCCCGTAGAGCCGCTTCCGTCCGTCCCCGTACTCGGTCCCGTACCGTGTGCGGGGACGTACGCGTGAACAGGGGAGGCGACACGACATGGCCGCGAAGGACCGGGACCGGTTCTCGACCGCGACCCGGATCAGGCTGCTCGGCGAGCAGACCGCCGCCCGTGTCTACCGCTCCCAGACCCGCCGCCAGGCCCGCCGCTCCCGGCTCACCGGCCGCGCGGCCTTCCTCGCCCTCGTGGTCTGCTCCCTCGTCGTGGCGCTCGCCTACCCGATGCGGAGCTACGTCTCCCAGCAGGGCGAGATCGCCGAGCAGGAGCGTCGGGCCGCCGAGGCCGCCCGGCGGGTCGAGGAACTGAAGGACGAGAAGGCTCGCCTCCAGGACCCGGCCTACGTCCGCCGCCTCGCCCGCGAGCACCTGCACTACGTGCTGCCCGGCGAGACCGGCTTCACCGTGAACGACCCCGACGCGGAGCAACGGCCCCGCGCCGACCAGGGCGCGGCGGACCGCCCCTGGTACGACAACCTGTGGGACGGCGTGGACAACGCCGACCGCCACTGAACAACTCCAGGATCCGAGATGGAAACGCCCCCTCCGCAGACCGAACGCACCGAGCCCACCGACACGGACATCGCCGCCTTCGAGCTCCAGCTCGGCCGCCCGCCCCGCGGTCTGCGCGCCATCGCGCACCGCTGCCCGTGCGGCAACCCGGACGTCGTCGAGACCGCGCCCCGGCTCCCCGACGGCACGCCGTTCCCCACCACGTACTACCTGACCTGCCCCCGGGCGGCCTCGGCCATCGGCACCCTGGAGGCCAACGGGGTCATGAAGGAGATGCAGGCCCGGCTCGCCACCGACCCGGAGCTCGCCGCCGCCTACCGGGCCGCGCACGAGGACTACATCGCCCGCCGCGACGCCATCGAGGTCCTGGAGGGCTTCCCGAGCGCCGGCGGCATGCCGGACCGGGTCAAGTGCCTGCACGTCCTCGTCGGCCACTCGCTGGTCGCCGGGCCGGGCGTGAACCCGTTCGGCGACGAGGCGCTCGCGATGCTGCCGGAATGGTGGGCGAAGGGCCCGTGCGTGAACCCGTGCGCGGAGAAGGAGGGCGAGGAGAAGTGACCCGGGTCGCCGGAATCGACTGCGGTACGAACTCCATCCGCCTCCTCGTCGCCGACGTCCACCCGGACACGGGCGAGCTGATCGAGCTGGACCGCCGGATGACGATCGTCCGGCTCGGGCAGGGCGTCGACAAGACCGGACGGCTCGCCCCCGAGGCCCTGGAGCGGACCTTCGCCGCCTGCCGCGCGTACGCCGAGGTCATCAAGGAGCTGGGCGCCGAGCGGCTCCGCTTCGTCGCCACCTCCGCCTCCCGCGACGCCGAGAACCGCCAGGACTTCGTGAACGGGGTCGTGGAGATCCTGGGCGTCGAGCCCGAGGTCATCACCGGCGACCAGGAGGCCGAGTTCTCCTTCACCGGTGCCACCGGCGAGCTCCACGGGGACGACCGGCGCCTGGTCGTCGACATCGGCGGCGGCTCCACCGAGTTCGTGGTCGGCAACAAGCACGTCGAGGCCGCCCGCTCCGTCGACATCGGCTGCGTCCGGCTCACCGAGCGGCACGTCCGCCACGACCCGCCGACCGCCGAGGAGGTCGCCGCGATCCGTGCCGACATCCGCACCGCGCTCGACCTGGCCGCCGAGACCGTCCCGATCGACTCGGCCGAGACCCTCGTCGGGCTCGCCGGCTCCGTCACCACGGTCGCGGCGATCGCCCTCGGGCTCCCGGAGTACGACTCCGAGAAGGTCCACCACTCGCGGATCTCCGCCGCCCAGGTCGCCGAGGTGACCGACCGGCTGCTCGCCTCCACCCACGACGAGCGGGCCGCGATCCCCGTCATCCACCCCGGGCGGGTCGACGTGATCATCGCGGGGGCGCTCGTCGTCCGGGAGATCGTGGAGCGCGTCGGGGCCCGCGAGGTCGTCGTCAGCGAGCACGACATTCTCGATGGGATCGCCCTATCCGTGGCTTGACGTCGTTCCTCTCGAAGAGAGAGGACTCCCGCCGGGCCGCCGTCGGAATCGAACGGCGGCCCTCGGGTGGTACCTGCTTCGGCACCCACTGCCCGGCTTGCCGGGTCTGACACGGGCTCCACAGGCGTTTCACGTGTCCGGTCGTCCCTCGGCCACGATGCGCCGCCCTTCGGCGCGGATGTTGTACTCGGCGTTCTGGTCCCGGTCGTGCACGCTCTTGCCGAAGGTACGGGCCATACCCTTCAGTTCAGGTCCTCCGAGTAGACCGCTTGGCTCTCACGGACGATCCTGGTGGTTTCCTGCTGGATGAAGTCGCGCCGCTGGTCGGCGACGCGGGCGTGGACCTTGGCGACCGCTACCTTTGCCTTGCGTCGGTTGTTCGATCCCTTCTGCGCACGGGAAAGCTCGCGCTGGGCCCGCTTGAGCCTGCGCTCCGCGCGCCGGAAGAACTTCGGTGTCTTGATCTTCCGGCCCCGCAGGATCGCGTAGCAGGACAGGCCCAGGTCGATCCCGGTGTCCGTCCCCTCCCAGTCCAGCCGGGGCAGCGTCTTGTCCTCAGCCTCGACCACGAACGAGGCGAAGAACCTCCCGGCAGAATCCCTGACGACCGTTACCGACGACGGATCGGACGGAAGCTCACGGGACCAGCGGACTTCTACGCCGCCGATCTTCGGGAGCCGAAGCCTGCGGTCGGCAGTGACGGAGAAGCGGGCAGCCTTCGTGAACCTGACCGCCTGACGGCCGGACTTCCTCTTGAGCCGAGGCGGACCCATCTTCGTGCCCCTGCGGGATCCCTTCCGTGAGGCGAAGAAGTTGCTGTACGAAGCCTGGAGATCCCGCAAGGAGGACTGCAGAACGACCGCCGAGACCTCACCCAGCCATGCGCGCTCCGGCGTCTTCTTCGCCTCCGTGATCACCGTCTTCGCCGGCTCGGCGATCGACGGAACCCGCTGCCCTTGCCGGTGGGCATCCTGGCGGATGCGCACGGCGTCGTTCCATACGACGCGGGCGCACCCGAACGCCTTCGCCAACTCTCGCTGCTGAGAAGCGCTCGGATACACCCGGAACTGGTACCTGAGCTTCACGCCGGTCACGTTAGCGCAGTGACACTATTGTGGTGTCATGATTCGGATTACTCTTCGGCTTCCCGATGACGTACACGTCCGGCTGGCTGCTCAGGCAGAGGCGGACAGGCGATCTCTCAACTCCGAGATCGTGCATCTGCTGGAGGTGGCCCTCGCCGGCGTCGGGTCGGGGAAGAAGGGGTCGTCCGACGATGGCTGACCGTCTGGCGCTGCGGGATGGATGGGCCTGTTGCGCCCAGGGGCGGGCGGTGGGCAGGTGTCGATGATGTCGATAGTGGGTGGCTATGGGTGCCTGTGAGAGCGCTCCGGCGACAGCTCGTCGATAGAAGTTCGTGAAGTTCTTCACAAGGAAAAGGGCCCTGATGGCGCCCGAGGAAGGTCATGAGGCCCTCCGAGGGGGGTCTCAGGGCCCTTTCGCAGGTGCGGAGGCCGATTCGCTCGATGTTTCCATCGTGTGAAGCGGGGCTCCGCTTCGGCGTTAACAGGGGCTCTCCAGGCCAGTTCAGTAGGGGTGAACAACGTTCACCAGTGCACCCCGGTTCCTTTGCAGCACCATGACGTGGATCACGTGGGCGGCGGAGTGTAGCAGAGGTGTCCCCGAACCTTGTGAAGGGGCGCACGAGCACCCCCCACATGAGGGGTGGATACTCGATGCCATGAGCACCACGGAGCGTCCCAGGATCCTCGTAGTAGGCGGCGGGTACGTAGGCCTGTACGCAGCTCGGCGCATCCTCAAGAAGATGCGCTACGCGGAGGCGACCGTCACGGTCGTCGACCCGCGGTCGTACATGACCTACCAGCCCTTCCTCCCCGAAGCCGCCGCCGGCAGCATCTCGCCGCGTCACGTCGTCGTCCCGCTGCGACGCGTCGTGCGCGGAGCGGAGGTGCTCACCGGCCGGGTCACCACCATCGACCAGGACCGCAAGGTCGCCACGATCGCGCCGCTCGTCGGCGAGGCGTACGAGCTGCCGTTCGACTACCTGGTCATCTCGATGGGCGCGGTCTCGCGCACCTTCCCGATCCCCGGCCTCGCCGAGCAGGGCATCGGCATGAAGGGCATCGAGGAGGCCATCGGCCTGCGCAACCACGTCCTCGAGCAGCTCGACAAGGCCGACTCGACCACCGACGAGGAGGTCCGCCGCAAGGCGCTGACCTTCGTCTTCGTCGGCGGTGGCTTCGCCGGCGCCGAGACGATCGGCGAGGTCGAGGACATGGCCCGCGACGCCGCGAAGTACTACCAGAACGTGTCGCGCGAGGACATGCGCTTCGTCCTGGTCGACGCCGCGGACAAGATCCTTCCCGAGGTCGGCCCGAAGCTCGGCCAGTACGGCAAGGAGCACCTGGAGTCCCGCGGGATCGAGATCTACCTCGAGACCTCCATGGACTCCTGCGTCGACGGCCACGTCGTGCTGAAGAACGGCCTCGAGGTCGACTCCAACACGATCGTGTGGACCGCCGGTGTGAAGCCGAACCCGGCGCTCGCCCGCTTCGGTCTGCCGCTCGGCCCCCGCGGCCACGTGGACTGCAACGAGAAGCTCCAGGTCAACGGCATGGACTACGTGTGGGCCGCGGGCGACAACGCCCAGGTCCCGGACATGGTCGGCCGTCGCGCGGGCAACCCGAACGCCTGGTGCCCGCCGAACGCCCAGCACGCCCTGCGCCAGGCCAAGGTCCTCGGCGACAACGTGGTGGCCGGCATGCGCGGCTTCCCGCAGAAGGAGTACAGCCACGCCAACAAGGGCGCGGTGGCTGGTCTCGGCCTGCACAAGGGCGTCGCGATGATCGTCATGGGCAAGGTGAAGATCAAGCTCAAGGGCCGTCTCGCCTGGTACATGCACCGTGGCTACCACGGCATGGCGATGCCGACCTTCAACCGCAAGATCCGCGTCTTCGCCGACTGGACCCTCGGCATGTTCCTCAAGCGCGAGGTCGTGTCGCTCGGCGCCATGGAGACGCCGCGCGAGGAGTTCTACGAGGCGGCCAAGCCCGCCCCGGCGCCGGCCGCCCCGGCGCAGGAGAAGGCCAAGGCCTCCTAAGCACCACCCGCAGTACCAGCAGGACGAGAGCAGTACACGCAAGGCCGTAAAAGGGCCGTCCGCCATCCGTGGTGCGGACGGCCCTTCGCGTGTTTTGCCGACTTGTTGCGCGGGCCGGGACTGCAAACGCCTACCGACGGTGTTCCCTTGGTGACGAACATTTCTGGGGCAAGAAGATCACGGAGGTGTGCACCATGGCCGACGCCGCGTCGCGGCTGACGACCCTCGCCGAGGAACTCCTCGGAGGACCGCTCCCGGTCCGTCTGCGAGCCTGGGACGGCAGCGAAGCCGGCCCCGCCGGCGGCCCCGTCCTGATCGTCCGCGACCGCCGGGCCCTGCGGAGACTGATCTGGAAGCCCGGCGAACTGGGCCTGGCCCGCGCCTGGGTGGCCGGTGAGATCGACGTCGAGGGAGACCTCTACGAGCTCCTGGACCGCCTCTCGGGCCTCCTGTGGGAGCGCGGCGAGGAGACCAGGGGCCTGCTCGACTCCGTACGCGACCCCAAGGTGCGCGCCGCCGCCCGTGCCCTGCTGCGGCTCGCCGGGCCGCTGCCGCCGCCGCAGCCGCCGGCCGAGGAGATGCGCGGCCGCCACGGCAGCCGGCACACCAAGCGCCGCGACCGGCAGGCGATCAGTCACCACTACGACGTGGGCAACGACTTCTACGAGCTCGTCCTCGGCCCCTCGATGGTCTACTCGTGCGCGTACTGGACGGAGGACGGCACCCTCGAGGACGCCCAGCGCGACAAGCTGGACCTCATCGCCCGCAAGCTGAACCTCAGGGAGGGCGACCGGCTCCTCGACGTGGGCTGCGGCTGGGGCTCCATGGCCATCCACGCGGCCCGCGAGTACGGCGCCCGGGTCGTCGGCATCACCCTCTCCCGCGAACAGGCCGCCTACGCCCGCAAGCGGATCGCCGACGAGGGCCTCACCGACCTGATCGAGATCCGCGTCCAGGACTACCGGGACGTCTCGGACGGCCCGTACGACGCGATCTCCTCGATCGGCATGGCCGAGCACGTCGGCGCCGCGAAGTACCGGGAGTACGCCGACGACCTGTACGCCCTCCTCAAGCCCGGCGGGCGGCTCCTGAACCACCAGATCTCCCGGCGTCCCGAGCCCGACGAGGAGGCCTACGAGGTCGACGCCTTCATCGACGCGTACGTCTTCCCCGACGGCGAACTCTCCCCCATGGGCCGCACCCTGGCGACCCTGGAGGACGCCGGCTTCGAGGTCCGGGACGTGGAGGCGATCCGCGAGCACTACGCGCTCACGCTGCGCCGCTGGGTGGCCAACCTGGAGGCGGACTGGGACCGGGCGGTCCGGCTCACCTCGCCCGGCCGGGCCCGGATCTGGCGGCTCTACATGGCGGCCTCGGCGGTCTCCTTCGAGCGCAACCGGATCGGCGTGAACCAGTTCCTCGCCGTGAAGACCCCGGTGTCGGGGAAGAGCGGCACGGCGCTGCGGCCGCGCGTCTGGCAGGAGTGAACGGCCGAGGGCCGGCCCCCGGGCGGGGGCCGGCCCTCTTCTCCGTACGGGTCGGGCTACTCGGCCTTGATGGCGCTGAGCATGTTCAGCTTGGCGGCGCTGCGGGCCGGCCACAGGGAGGCGAGGACGCCGACCAGGGCGGCCAGGACCACGAAGAGCCCGATCCGGTCCCAGGGCAGGACCAGGACGTAGCCCGGCAGGCTGCTCTTGAAGGTCTCGCCGATCGCCCAGCCGAGGAAGGTGCCGAGGCCGATGCCGACGACCGCGCCGAACACCGAGATGACCACGGCCTCCAGACGGACCATCCGCTTCACCCGGCGCCGGTCGAGGCCGATCGCCCGCAGCATGCCGATCTCCTGCTGACGCTCGAAGACCGACATCGCGAGGGTGTTGACGACACCGAGGACGGCGATGATCAGCGCCATGCCGAGCAGGCCGTAGACGATGTTCAGGAGCATGTTGATCGGGCCGCCGAAGGTGTCACGGATCTCCTTGTGGTCCATGATCTCGATCGCCGGGTTGTCGCCCATGGCCTTCGCCAGGGCCTGCTGGTGCGCCGTGCTCGCGCCGCCGTCCGTCGAGACGAAGATCTGACGGATCTCCGCCTGCTCCTCGTGCGCGGTGACCAGCGCGGTGTCGGCGAGGACCGGCGAGACGAAGGTGTTGGCCTCGTAGACCGCGCCGACGGTCAGCTTGCCCTTCTGCTTGTCCATGAACTCGACCGGGACGGTGGCGCCGACCTTCAGGCCGCGCTTCGCGGCGGTCTTGTCGTCGACGGCGATCGTGTTCCCGCCGAGGGAGGACAGCGAACCGTTCACGACGTCCAGCTTGAGGACCTTCTCGATCGCGCCGGGCGTGACGCCGGAGACCGAGGCGAACTGGCCCTTCAGGTCGAAGGCGCCCGCCTGCTGCGGGGAGACCGCGGTGACGCCGGGGGCCTTCTCCAGGGCGGTCAGCGCCTCCTGGCTCAGACCGGTGCCGCTGGCCATGCTGACCATGTAGTCGGCCTTGATCTGGTCGGTGGTCGCCTTGTCGATGGCCGAGCCGACCGTGGCGCCGAGCACCGAGAGGCCGGTGACGAGGGTCAGGCCGATGGCGAGCGCGGAGGCGGTGGCGCCGGTGCGGCGCGGGTTGCGGACCGCGTTCAGGCCGGCGAGCTTGCCGGAGACCCCGAAGACGCCGACGAACAGCGGGCGGATCAGGGCGATCACGGGCCGGGACAGCATCGGGATCAGGACGATGACGCCGATGAGGGTGAGGAAGGCGCCGCCCGCGATGTACATGCGGCCGTCGTCGCCGCCCGTGCCGGCGCCGAGCACGATCAGGACGACACCGAGTGCGGTGAGCACGGCGCCGATCGAGTTCCGCACGACGAGCGACTTGGTGCTCTGGGTGGCGTGGACGCTGCTCATGGCGGCGACCGGCGGGATCTTCGCGGCGCGGCGGCCGGGCAGCCAGGCGGCGAGCATGGTGATCAGGACGCCGACGCCGAAGGCGGCGACGGCCGGGGTGGCTTCGAGGACCAGGTCGCCGGCCGGGACCTTCAGGTCGAAGGCGCTCATGGCCGAGCGCAGGCCCACGGCCAGGCCGATGCCGAGGACGTAGCCGACGGCGGAGGCGACCAGGCCGACGAGGCCGGCCTCGGCGAGGACGGAGCGGGTGATCTGCCGGCGCGAGGCGCCGACCGCGCGCATCAGGGCGAGTTCCTTGGTGCGCTGGGCGACCAGCATGGTGAAGGTGTTGGAGATCAGGAAGATGCCGACGAAGAGCGCGATGCCGGCGAAGCCCAGGAGGACCTGGTTGAGGGCGCCCATGCCGGCTTCGATGTCCTTGGCCTGCTGGTCGGCGAGGGCCTGCCCGGTCTGGGCGGTGGCCGCCTTCGGGACGACCTTGAGGACCTCGTCGACGAGCTTGGCGTCGTCCGTGCCCGGGGCGGCGGTGACGGTCATGCTCCGGAAGTAGCCGGGCTTCAGGTAGAGCTTCTGGGCGACGGCGGTGTCGAAGACGACGAGGCTGCCGCCGGCGTTGACGGCGCCGTCCTCGGTGGTGAAGACACCGGAGAGGGTGTACTCCTTCACCGGGCCGTTGGTGGCGACGCGGACGGTGTCGCCGACCTTGTAGCCGCCCTTGTCGGCGGTGTCCTTGTCGAGCGCGATCTGGCCGGCCTCGGCCGGGCCCGTACCCGCGGTGAAGGTGTACGCGCGGTCCTTGCCGTCCTTGCCGGGGGCGAAGTTGGTGCCCTTGTTGGACCAGCCGCTGCCGATCAGCTTGCCGTTCTTGTCGGGCACGCCGGCGAAGCCGTCGACGCGGGGCGTGACGGAGACGACCCCGTCGAGCTTCGCGACCTTGTCGACGTCCTGCCGGGAGAGGCCGGGGGCCTTCCGGGCCTCCTCGGGGTTCGGGTACATGTCGACGGCGACGGCCACGTCGTCGTAGCTCTTGGCCGACTGGCTGCGGAAGGCGTTGGAGAGGGTGTCGGTGAAGACGAGGGTGCCGGAGACGAAGGCCACGCCGAGCATCACGGCGAGGACGGTCATCAGCAGTCTCGCCTTGTGCGCGAGGACGTTGCGCAGGGCGGTACGGAACATGGGTGGGTCCTGAAGTTCGAGGAGGCGGCGGACGGGAGCGGCGCGGAGCCGCGTCAGCTCGTACGGCCCTTGGCGTCGAAGGCCTTCATGCGGTCGAGGACGCCGTCCGCCGTCGGGCGCAGCATCTCGTCGACGATCCGGCCGTCCGCGAGGAAGATCACGCGGTCCGCGTAGGAGGCGGCGACCGCGTCGTGGGTGACCATGACGACGGTCTGGCCCAGCTCCCGCACCGAGTTGCGCAGGAAGCCGAGGACCTCGGCGCCCGAGCGGGAGTCCAGGTTTCCGGTCGGCTCGTCGCCGAAGATGATCTCGGGGCGGGAGGCGAGGGCGCGGGCCACGGCCACGCGCTGCTGCTGGCCGCCGGAGAGCTCGGAGGGGCGGTGGCTGAGCCGGCCGGAGAGGCCGAGCATGTCGATGACCTGCTGGACCCACTGCTTGTCGGCCTTGCGGCCGGCGATGTCCATGGGGAGCGTGATGTTCTCCAGGGCGGTCAGCGTCGGCAGCAGGTTGAAGGCCTGGAAGATGAAGCCGATCTTGTCCCGGCGCAGCTGGGTGAGCTGCTTGTCCTTCAGGGTGGAGAGCTCGGTCTCGCCGATCCGGACCGAGCCGGAGGAGAAGGAGTCCAGGCCGGCGACGCAGTGCATGAGCGTCGACTTGCCGGAGCCGGAGGGGCCCATGATCGCGGTGAACTCGCCCTGGCGGAAGTCGACGGTGACGTGGTCGAGGGCGACCACCTGGGTCTCGCCCTGTCCGTAGACCTTCGAGAGGTCCGTGGCGCGGGCGGCCACCGCGGTGGCGCGGGACACGGTGGGGGTGGTGGTCACGGGAGGACTCCTGTCACTGCGACGGTGATGCGGGAACCCCTCCATCGTCCCGAGCGTTATGGCCCCGGTCGTCCGCCCACATGCCCGTTCCCGGGGCCGTCTCGAGTCTGACCGGGAGGCCGCGGACTCCTCCTGAGGTATGACGGCGCCCCTGAGAGGCGCCGTCGCACCGACGTGACAGAAGTGCGATGACTTTTCGTCATTCCAGGGGGTGCGGCTTTGCGCCTGCGACCCCCGTCACAGTTTGGTGAAAGGGCCCTCACCTGCACTGACGCACCCTCAGGCGTCAATAAAGTAAGACAACATCGGGCCGACGTTCCGCTGATCGGGGGAAAACGTCCCGATAGGCTCATGTGCCAACGCGGATCTTCGCGGAGACGCCCGGATGGTGGAACGCAGACACGGCGAGCTTAAACCTCGCTGGCCTTTGGCCGTACCGGTTCGAGTCCGGTTCCGGGCACCAGCGGCGACAGGCCCTCCACCTGCAAGGATGGGGGTGCCTCGCCTCAAATTCACTGCCCCGTGGGAACGCG
>NZ_JACHJY010000012.1:0-89184 GCF_014203895.1 Streptomyces nymphaeiformis
GCCGGGGCGGCGGAATCCCTTCCCGCCGTAGGCGGGTGGAAGGTGCTTGGTGGGGTGGCGAGGCCGGGCATCGGCGGGCCTCGGTGTCGGCCGTGGCGGCGGGGTGGGTGGGGGCTGGGTTCGTAGCCGGGGTGGGTGGGACCGGTTCCGTCTCGTCGGGCGCGCGGTCGTTGAATGGGGCGGTCCGGCGGCGCTTAGCGGCTGTCGGTAGTGCGTTGGTGGAGCTTCAGGCCCCGCTGGTCATTGCCGGTGGGTGGTAGGCGCGAACAACTCTGCTCTACTCCCGGTAACAGCCCCCAACCAGGGCCCCAAAAGGGGCACATCACCCACTCGCTTCAAGTTACTGCGGGAAACCACCCACTCGCAGCGACCAGCGGGGCCTGAAGCCCGACCCCGTGACGGCCGCAACTCGCTAAGCGTCGCCCGACCGCCCCATTCAACTCCGCGCGCCCGACGCACAGGACCGGACCCACCCACCCCCGCCACAAACCAAGCCCCCACCCACCCAGCCGCGCGGCCGGTACCCGCCCGGCCGATGCCCGGCCTCGCCCACCGCCCACCGGCCCGGCGGCCGCCCTCGAACCGGCACCGCCCCCGGGGTGGGAGCGCGGCCCCGCCCCCGGCCGCCCTCCGAGTGTGAAAAGGCGGGCTCCGGCGCCGGGTCAAGGGTGGGCGAAGCCCATCGCGCAGCGACGCGACGAAGGAGCGCCCTTGACGCGGCGGTGGAGGACGCCACACTCGGAAAGAGGGCGGCCGCACCAGAAGCCCACGAAGCCGGATCACCCCGAACACCCCACCCCGCCCCGCCGCCCGGGGCGCGAACCGGCGCGCGAGGGAGGTGCGGGGGAGCGCCCCGGTTGCGAAGTGTTGCGCGACCGTACGAGACCATCACGGAGCGCTATCGTCCGGTGACCATGAGGACGAACTCCTTGGCCCTCGCAGCCTCATCCGCTGCCGCCGTCCTCCTGGCCCTCCCGCCCCCGGCCCACGCTCGCCCGGCCTCCGCCACCCCGCACAAGTGCGAAGGAGGCGAGTCCGACTCCCGCGGCCACTCCTCCGTGGACGGCACCGAGCTCGCCTGGGACGACGAGTCGAAGTTCGACGACGCGCGCAAGCACGCGATCAAGGCCTGGACGGCCGGCACGCTCAAGCAGGTGAAGATCAAGCCCGACGGGGCGACGACCTACGCAGATCTGGAGTGGCGGGACACCAGCAACGTCGCTGGTCAGTGGGCGAACACCTACGGCAAGTGGGACCCGAACACCGGCACGGACTACCTGTGGCTCAACCGGGCGCACCTGGACGCCGGGAAGCCCTTCGGGAACAACGAGCACCGCAGGCGCGTCGCCGCCCACGAGCTGGGCCACGCGCTCGGCTTCTGCCACAAGGACTACGGGTACGGCCAGTACCCCTCCGTGATGTGGGCGGACTACGGCCTCATCGAGGGCAAGGACATCAACGGCCCGACATCGAACGACGTCAAGGCCTATCACGCACCGTGGGGATGATCATGAACAAGAAGGCGATGATTCTTGCCGCGGGCGCGCTGGCTGCGGCAGCGCTCGTGCTCGGCGGGTGGTTCGAGTATCAGCATCTGGAGGGCCAGGTCTCTTCCGGCACGGTCCTGCGCGGCTACAACCCGCGCGACCCCGCGACGACGGCGCCCCACACCGAGAACGTGTTCACCGGTCGCGTGACGGAGTTCGAGGAGAAGCGTGACATCAAGGGGTGGACGCAGGATGTCTACCGGGTCGAGGTCCTCTCCACCCTGCGGGGGAACCTGCACGGGACGGTCCGGGTCACCTATGGACTGGACGAGGGCAGCCCCGACCGGCTGGCGGACGGAAGCACGTACATCTTCGCCACCCACGCCTGGACCGACGCCACGAACGACGGTCACGCACAGCTCTACCAAGGCGAGATGAAGCCCGTCGACGACGCCCAGCTCGCCGTCTGGAAGAAGGCGGTCGCCCTCCCGACGAAGCCGGACCAGTAGCCGGCCCGCTCCCCCAACCACCGTTACACAACGAGAACTTGAGCTCCATTCAGGTTGCAAACCCGCTCGGCTACTGTGTGGCCCATGCAGGGGGAATCGGAAGGCCGGTCCGGCCAGGACAGTTTGCGCGGCAGCGGGGCAATGCCCCTCGAGTCGGGCGACCCGCGGCAGATCGGGGCGTTCAGGCTGCTCGGCGTGCTCGGGTCCGGCGGCATGGGGCGGGTCTATCTCGGTGCCGTGCCCGGGAAGTTCGCGGCGGTGAAGCGGGTCCTTCCCGTGCTCGCCGAGGACGCCGACTTCCTCAGCCACTTCGGGCACGAGCTCGACAACCTGGCCCGGCTGCCCGCCGGCGCCAACACCAAGCTCCTCGCGAGCGACCGCACGGCCAAGCCGCCGTGGTTCGCGACCGAGTTCATCCCCGGCATCACCCTCAACGAGGCCATCCGGCTCAACGGCGGCCCGCTGTCGGGCGGCGCCCTGTGGCGGCTCCTGCGAGAGGCGGCGGCCGGGCTGCGCGTCGTGCACGGCGCGGACATGGTGCACCGCGACCTCAAGCCGTCCAACGTCATGCTGACCGGCGGCGGCCTCTCGCTCATCGACTTCGGCGTGGCCCGTGCGGCCGACCAGAGCCGGCTGACCAAGACCGGCATGGTCATCGGCACCCCCGCCTACATGGCCCCCGAGCAGGCCGTGGCCGACCGGCGACTGACCGGTGCCGCCGATGTGTTCGCGCTCGGCAGCCTCCTGCTGTACGCCGCGAACGGGCGGCCCCCGTTCGGCGACGGTTCCGGGCCCGACCTCCTCTACCGCGTCGTCCACGGCGAGCCCGACTTCGGGCGGCTCACCGAGGGCGACCCCGCCCTTGCGGAGCTCGTACGGAAGTGTCTCGCGAAGGATCCGGCGGACCGGCCGACGGCCGACGAGCTGGTCGCCCTCACCGAGGAGGGTGCGGCGGGCGCCGTCTGGCCGGCGGCCGTCGCCGAGCGGATCTCCGAGCGGGCGGTCTTCGCCGCCGGCGCCCCCACCGCCGAGCAGCTCGCGGAGCTGGAGCGGACCGATCCGGCGCAGGACGTGGCCACGGCCTCGCTGACCCCGCAGGCCCGTCCGGAGCCCGCGACCGCCTCGCCCGATCCCCTGGCCGTCACCGGTCAGGCCGGCTCCGGCACGCCCCGGTGGCGGCGGAACCGGTTCGTCATGTTCGCCGTGCCCGTCGTCGTCGCGACCGGCACCACCCTGACCGTCGCCCTCGGTCCGTACGAGATCGGCAAGCTGGGCGCGGCCCCGGAGGCGTCGCCGTCCTCGGTGGCCTCGCAGCCCGCTTCCGTACCGTCGTCGAGCGGGACGGGGAGTCCTTCCGCCAAGCCGTCCGCCAAGCCGTCGGGGAAGCCCTCCGCCAAGACGCCGGCCGGGTCGGCGGCCCCGCCGGCGGGCACCTCCGGCGGTGGCGGCGGTTCCGGTGACGGGGCCGCCATCGGCGGCTCGACCGGCGGCGGGTCCGTCACGGGCGGCGGCGGGTCGGGCGGCACCACGTCCTCCGGCGGCTCGGGGTCGGGGTCCGGGTCGGGCTCGGGGTCCGCCTCCGGATCCGGTTCCGGGTCCTCCGGCGGGTCGGCGACCCAGCAGCCCGCGCCGCCGCCCGCCACCACGCAGCCCGCGCCCCGGCCGACCTCCGGCGGTTCCTCGCCCTCGGGGACGTACTCCCTGGAGAGCGTCTCCAACGGTCAGTGCGTGGCCGAGAGCAATCCGGGGTACGGCGTCTTCGCCAACACCGCCGAGTGCGGTTCCGCGCCGAGCAGCGGCACGATCTCGTACGCGTGGACGTACACGCCCGGCGCCAACGGCACCTTCCGGCTGGTCAACAAGAAGACCGGCCACTGCCTCCAGCCGAACGGCAACCCCGGCTACACCGCCGCCACCTGCAATGGATCCAGTCTCCAGTCGTGGAAGATCGGATCCAAGACGTCCTCCGGCTTCACCCTCAAGAACATGAACTCCGGGCAGTGCATGATCGCCGGCCCGCCGTTCCTGATGTCGTACGACTGCGACCCGGGCAGCACCAACCAGCTCTGGCGGAACGTCTCAGCCGTCTCCTAGGCGCCCGAAGACGGGGACGGTCACGTCCCCGTCCCTTCGGAACCCGACCCGCACGTCCATCCCGATCCTGAGGTCCTCCTCCGCCACGCCCACGATCTCCGTCATCATGCGCGGGCCCTCGGCGAGGTCGACGACCGCCGCGACGTACGGGACGCGGTCGCCGAAGGGCGGGAGGTCGTTCCGGTGGACGACCGACCAGGTGTAGAGGGTGGCGCGGCCGCTCGCCGGCTCCCAGCGGACGTCCTCGCTCCAGCAGTACGGGCAGAACTCGCGCGGGTAGTGGTGGGCGCGGTCGCAGGCGGCGCAGTGGCGAAGGAGCAGCCGTCCTTCGGCGGCGGCGTCCCAGTAGGGGCGGGTGAAGGCGTCGATGTCGGGCGTGGCGGTCACGAGAAGAGTCCGATCGCGTTGTCGAGGGACCAGGTCTGCCAGGAGACGGCGAAGAGCGCGACGACGGAGACGAGCGCCATCATCGCGTTCTGCCCCTGCTCGGCCCAGTCGTGGATCATCAGGACGAGGTAGAGGAGGTTGAGGAGGAGGCCGCCGACCAGGGCGATCGGGGTGAGGAAGCCGCTGATCAGGCCGAGGCCCAGGGCGAGTTCGGCGTAGACGACGACGTACGCCATGAGCTTGGGGCGCGGGGCGACGACGGTGTCGAAGCCGCTCTTCACGGCCGCCCACCTGTGCTTGCCGGCCACGTCCGCCGCCCAGGCGATGCCGGTGCCGCGCTCGAACCAGCCCTTCTTGTCCTTGTGGCGCCAGCTCTCCAGCCACCACAGGCCGAGGCCGATGCGGAGGACGGCGAGCCATTCGGCGCCGGTGAGCCAGACGGTCTGCATGCGCGTCCTCTCGACGAGGGAATCTGACGGTACGTCAGTTCAGCGCAGACCGGGGCCCCGCCGCAAGGCCCCGGTGCACGTGACCGTTTCGCAACCGAAATCCCCCTTGGACCGAGACCCACTGCGTGTACACGTCATTACGCTCAGCATTCATGGTCACCACCCCCCCTGCACCTCCTCTCCACCCCGTGTACGTCATCGGCGGCGGACCCGGCGGGCTCGCCGTCGCCGCCGCGCTGCGCGCGCGGGGCGTCCGGGCCGTCGTCCTGGAGAAGTCCGACGCCGTCGGCGCCTCCTGGCGCGCGCACTACGACCGGCTGCGGCTGCACACCACCCGGCGGCTCTCCGCGCTCCCCGGCCTGAAGATGCCCCGCTCCTTCGGCCGCTGGGTCGCCCGCGCCGACGTCGTCCGCTACCTGGAGACGTACGCGGAGAAGCACGAGCTGGAGGTCGTCACCGGGGTCGAGGTCCACCGGATCGAGCGCTCCGGCGCGGACTGGGTCCTGCACGCCACCGGCGGGCGCCTGCTCACCGGGCGCGCGGTCGTGGTGGCCACCGGCTACAACCACACCCCGCACCTGCCCGAGTGGCCCGGCCTGCACGAGTACGGCGAGCGGCTCACGCACGCGCGCGCGTACCGGGCGCCGGGGCCGTACGAGGGGAAGGACGTCCTCGTCGTGGGCGTCGGCAACACCGGTGCCGAGATAGCCGCCGACCTCGCCGGGGGCGGCGCGGCCCGGGTGCGGCTCGCGGTGCGGACCGTCCCGCACATCGTGCGCCGTACGACCCTCGGCTGGCCCGCCCAGCGCTCCGGCATCCTGGTGCGGCGGCTGCCGGTGTTCCTGGTCGACCGGATGGGAGCGCTGCTCGCCCGGTTCGCCGCGCCGGACCTCTCGGCGCACGGGCTGCCCCGGCCCGACAAGGGCCTCGCCACGCGGCAGCGGGAGGGCGCGATCCCGGTGCAGGACGTCGGTCTGATCGACGCCGTACGCGCGGGGAAGGTCGAGGTCGTCGCCGCCGTGGAGGGATTCGAGGACGGCGAGGTGGTCCTCGCGGACGGCAGCCGGATCGCCCCGGACGCGGTGATCGCGGCGACCGGCTACCGGCGCGCCCTGGAACCGCTCCTCGGACACCTGGACGTGCTCGACGGGCGCGGGCTTCCGGTGACGCACGGGGCACGGAGCCCGCGCGAGGCCCCCGGGCTGTACTTCACGGGGTTCACGAACCCGATCAGCGGGATGTTCCGGGAGCTGGCGATGGACGCGGAGCGGATCGCGCGGCGGATCGCACGGCGCGGCGGCCGGGATCTGCCGTCCGCGAGCTGACGTCCGGTAGCCGACGTCCGGTAGCCGATGTGACGGCGCCCCGCCCCCACGGGGAGGGGACGGGGCGCCGGCTGATCCCGACGGGGTGCGGGATCAGATCGTGGGCCGGGTCAGAAGGTGTCAGAAGGCCTCAGAAGGCGTTGAGGCCGTTCCAGCCCCAGCCGATCTTGACCCGGCTCTTGAGGCCGCCCTTGCCGTCGCCGTCGTAGCGCCACAGGACTCCGGCGGTGTCGCGGGCGAGGACGTCGGGGATCCCGTCGTTGCCCAGGTCGCCCACACCCGTCAGGGTCAGGTTCTTCCAGCCCCAGCCGATCTTGTAGCGGCCGCCGCGCTCGTAGCGGTAGAGGTCGCCGTTCGGGGCCTGTCCGAGGTAGTTCTGGTAGCCGTTCGCCGTGAGCGGGCCGACGCCCGTGAGGCGGTAGCCCGCGTAGCCGTAGCCGGTCTTCTCCCGGGCCCGGAGGCCGCCGCGGCCGTCGCCCGCGTACTGCCAGAGGGTGCCGGCGGGGTCGATGGCGAGGACGTCCGGGAAGCCGTCGCCGGTCAGGTCGCCGACGCCGGTGAGCCTGAGGTCCTTCCAGCCGACGCCGATCCTCACCTTGTTCGTGACGTCGCCGTACCCGGTCCCTCCGAGCAGCCAGAGGCCGCCGTCGGCGTCCTGGCCGACCGCGTCGGGCCGGCCGTCGGCGTTGAGGTCGCCGACGGCGGTCATGCGGTAGCCCTTCCAGCCCCAGCCGGTCTTGGTGCGGGGTTCGAGGACGCCCATGCCGGTGCCCTTGTAGATCCAGAGGGTGCCCGCGCCGTCCAGGGCGAAGACGTCGGAGCGGCCGTCGCCCGTGTAGTCGTGGCGGAAGGTGCCGTGGGGGGTCCAGCCGCGCGGCGGGACCCAGGAGACCTCGGAGGCGGTGGTGTCGGGGGCCGAGAGCACCTTGGGGGTGGTGCCGGGCGCGTTGGCACCGCTGACGGTGGCCGCCTGGTTCGTACCGCCGGAGAGGTACGCGATCTGGGAGCCGTCGGGGGACCACTCGGGGAACAGGACGCCCTGGCCCTTGGTGAGGGAGTACTCGGTCCCGCCGTCCAGGACGCGGGCGCGCACGTCGAGCGAGCCGTCGACGAAGGCCGCGAAGGCGATCCGCGAGCCGTCCGGCGAGAACGTCGGGTGGACTCCCTGGGTGACGGGCTTCGGCGCGTCGCCCGTGCGCGGGTCCCACGTGTGGACCGTGCTGCCGCGCAGGAAGGTGATGCGTCCGTCCCAGGCCACGTCGACCTGGGAGTCCCAGGTCTGCTCGGGGGTGGGGAAGACGTAGCCGAGGTCGGTGCCGTCGAGGTCGATCCGCATGATGCGCAGGCGGTCGTGGCCCGGCTTGGCGCGGAAGCTGAGGTAGAGCTGCTTGCCGTCGGGCGTCCAGTCGAGGCCGTCGAGCCAGCCGTCGGCCTCGTTGACGTCCATGCGGACCGGGCGGGCGTTCTTGCCGTCGGCGTCCGCGACCCAGATGTCGGCGTAGCCGTCGTTGCTGATGAAGGCCATGCTCAGACCGTCGGGCGAGTACGTGACGCCGGTGATCTCCGCCTGGGGAAGGCCCCGGCCGGTGGGCGTCAGGACGCGGCGGTCGCTGCCGTCGGCGTTGACCGTGACGATGCCGCTGGTGCGGACGCCGTCGACGTCCTTGTACTCGGTGAAGACCACCCGCGGCTTCGGCGTGCTCTCGGCGGCCTGGGCGGGCGCCGTCGTGACCGCGGTGAGCGCGGCCGAGGAGGCGAGAACGGCCAGGGCGGCACCGAGGGCGCGGCGGCGGCCCCGGGTGCGATTGCGGGTGGAGCGGGTCAAGTGAACCCCCATTGCAGTAGTCGTCGGACGTCCCACGCGTGTCGTCCGAGGGGTGAGACACACGTCCCCACCGAAGGGTTGTACGACTTTGAAGAACCGGTTCTGCGACGGGCCGCCGCCCGCCGGAGAGCCCGATCCGCCTCGCCCTCTCCACCCACCGGAGGGCCCGATCCACCACAGACCTCCGCACACCCATTCCTGACAGCTCGTCAGTTCTGTAATCTGACTAAGCGTCAGGTGTATACGGATGGGTGAAGGGCGGGCGACACACACATGCTTGGATCGACACACGGCACCTTCACCACCGATCTCCGCGCCCGCGTGGTCGCCTGCGGCGAGGCGCCGCCGGTCGTCGTGCACGGCGTCACCACCGCCCCCGGCGACGTCGACGTCAGCGGGCGGCCGCTGCACGCGCCCGTGCCCGACCTCGACCGGTTCTTCCGGCCCGAGTCCGTCGCGGTGATCGGCGCCTCCGACGCCGAAGGCCGGCCCAACACCGGCATCACCCGGCAGCTGCTCGCCTGGGCCGAGCGGGTCGGCGCCCGGCTCGTGCCCGTGCACCCGACCCGTACGAGCGTGTTCGGGATCGACTGCGTGCCGTCCGTCTCCGCGCTCGCCGAACCCGTCGACCTCGCCGTCCTCCTCGTCGCCGACCCGCTGCCCGTGATCGAGGAACTCGCCGAGACGAAGGTGAGGTTCGCGGTCGCCTTCGCCTCCGGCTTCGCCGAGACCGGCGAGGCCGGCGCCGCCGCACAGGAACGCCTCGCCGCCGCCGTACGCCGCTCCGGGCTCCGCCTCCTCGGCCCCAACACCAACCTCAACGCCTTCGAGCGCTTCCGCGACGACCTCGAAGGCCCCGCCGTCGCCCTCATCACCCAGTCCGGCCACCAGGGGCGGCCCGTCTTCACCCTCCAGGAGCTCGGCGTCCGCCTCTCCCACTGGGCGCCCACCGGCAACGAGGCCGACCTGGAGACCGCCGACTTCCTCTCGTACTTCGCCGGGCGGCCCGAGGTCGGGGCCATCGCCTGCTACGTGGAGGGGCTGAAGGACGGCCGTTCGTTCCTGCTCGCCGCGGACCGGGCCGCGCGCCAGGGCGTGCCCGTGGTCGCCGTGAAGGTGGGGAGGACCGAGACCGGGGCCCGTACCGCCGCCTCCCACACCGGCAAGATGACCGGTGCCGACCGGGTCGTCGACGCGGCCATGCGGCAGTACGGGGTGATCCGGGTCGACGGGCTCGACGAGCTCCAGGACACCTCCGCCCTCCTCGCCCGCGCGCGCCGGCCGCTGGCCGACGGGGTCGTCGTCTACTCGATCTCCGGCGGTACGGGGGCCCACTTCGCCGACCTGGCGACGGCGGCGGGCCTCGAACTCCCCACGCTCGGCCAGGCCAAGCAGGACGAGCTGCACCAGTGGATCCCGGAGTACCTGAACGTCGCCAACCCCGTCGACAACGGCGGCCACCCGGTGGGCGACTGGCGCGGCCGGAAGATCATCGACGCGATCCTCGCCGATCCGTCGGTGGGGGTGCTGATCTGTCCCATCACCGGGCCCTTCCCCCCGATGAGCGACAAGCTCGCCCAGGACCTCGTCGACGCCGCCGAGGCCACCGACAAGCTGGTGTGCGTGGTCTGGGGCTCCCCCGTCGGCACGGAGGCGGCCTACCGCGAGACCCTCCTCGGCTCCTCGCGCGTCGCCACGTTCCGCACCTTCTCCAACTGCATCGGGGCCGTGAAGGCCTACCTCGACCACCACCGCTTCACCGCCGCCTACCGCTCCCCCTTCGACGAGGCCCCCCGCACCCCCTCCCCGTCCCTCCGCAAGGCGCAGGCCCTCATGCGGCCCGGCCGGCGGCTCAGCGAGCACGCGGCGAAGCAGCTGCTGCGGGCGTACGGGATACGGGTGCCGCGCGAGCAGCTCGTCACCAGCGCGGCGGCCGCCGTCCGGGCCGCCGGGCTCGTCGGCTACCCGGTCGTGATGAAGGCCTCGGGCGCGCAGCTCGCCCACAAGACGGAACTGGGCCTGGTGAAGGTCGGGTTGACCTCGGCGAGCCAGGTGAGGGACGCGTACCGCGAGCTGACGGACATCGCCCGCTTCGAGGACATCGACCTCGACGGCGTCCTCGTCTGCCAGATGGTCGGGCGCGGGGTCGAGATGGTGGTGGGCGTGACCCGCGACGAACTCTTCGGCCCGACGGTCACGGTGGGCCTCGGCGGGGTGCTGGTGGAGGTCCTCGACGACACGGCCGTACGCGTCCCGCCGTTCGGGGAGCGCGAGGCCCGCTCGATGCTCGACGAACTGCGCGGCAGGGCCCTGCTGGACGGCGTACGGGGAGCCCCGCCGGCCGACGTCGACGCGCTCGTCGAGGTCGTGCTCCGCGTCCAGCGGATGGCCCTCGAACTCGACGGCGACCTCGCCGAACTGGACATCAACCCGCTGATGGTGCTGCCGCGCGGGCAGGGGGCGGTGGCCCTGGACGCGCTGGCGGTCTGCCGATAGGAGCCCCTGTGTCGGATCTGCTGCACACCGTCGAGAACGGCGTCTCCTGGATCACCCTCAACCGCCCCGAGGCGATGAACGCGGTCACCTGGGACCAGCGGGAGCGGATCATCGCCCTCCTCGCGGAGGCCTCCGCCGACCCGGAGGTGCGCTGTGTCGTGGTGACCGCCACCGGGCGCGGCTTCTGCGCGGGCGCGGACCTGCGGGGCGCGCCGTCGTCCGCCGAGCGTGTCGCGGGGGACGTGGCGAGGATGATCCGCGGCGGCGCGCAGCGCTTCATCGCCGCCGTGCTGGACTGCGAGAAGCCGGTGATCGCGGCGGTGAACGGCACGGCGGCGGGGATCGGGGCGCACCTCGCGTTCGCGTGCGACCTGGTGCTCGCGGCGGACTCGGCGCGCTTCATCGAGGTGTTCGTCCGGCGGGGGCTGGTGCCGGACGGGGGCGGGGCGTACCTCCTGCCCCGGCTGATCGGGCCGCAGCGGGCGAAGGAGTTGATGTTCTTCGGCGACGCGGTGCCGGCGACGGAGGCGCTCGGCCTGGGCCTGGTGAACCGGGTGGTCCCCGCGGAGGAGCTGTCGAAGACGGCGAGGGAATGGGCCGAACGCCTGGCCCAGGGCCCGACCCGCGCCCTCACCCTGACGAAGCAACTGGTCAACGCATCACTGGACGTGGACCGCTCGGTGGCCTTCACGGCGGAGGCGACGGCGCAGGAGATCAACATGACGACACGGGACGCGCAGGAGGGGGTGGCGAGCTTCGTGGAGCGGAGGGAGGCGCGGTACGAGGGGCGGTAGGCACGAGGGGCGGTAGCGGAGGCTGTCGTACCGGAGCCCCGGGGCGTGCCCTGCACGTGCCATGCGCCCCATCGTGAGCTCGCGCACGAGATCCCGAAGACCCGAAAGCCTCCTCTCCTGCCCCCGCCGCACCGGCGGCCCTCCCGGACCCCCTTCCCCCGACGGCGCCGTCGGCCACGCCGCCGCACACCACCGGTCAGGTGGTCCCGACGGCTCCCGCGACGGCGCCGTCGCCCACCGCCCCGCTTCACGGTCGCCGACTCGGCCGATGACCGCCCTCTCCCGGGGCTTCCCATCTGACGTACCGTCAGTTTCAATGGACGGTGTGATGGGACACGCGGGGATGGCGGCCACCGTCGTCCGACACCTGAGAGCGGCCGGTTCGCCGACGGCCGTCGAACCACTGCCCCGGCCCGACCTGCGCGCGGTACGGGAGGACGAGCGCCCGCCCGTCGACCCGGCCGAATTCCGCCGCGTCCTCGGCCACTTCGCGAGCGGCGTCACCATCGTGACCGCCCTCGACGCGGACGGACCGGCCGGCTTCGCCTGCCAGTCCTTCGCCTCGCTCTCCCTCGACCCGCCCCTCGTGGCCTTCATGGTCGCCCGGACGTCGACCACCTGGCCCCGGATCGCGGCGGCCGGGACCTTCTGCGTGAACGTCCTCGGCGCGGAGCAGGGCGAACTGTGCCGGTCGTTCGCGGTCTCCGGCGCCGACAAGTTCGCCGGGGTCCCCTGGGACCCGTCCCCGTCCACCGGCTCACCCCGCCTGACCGGCGCGCCCGCCTGGATCGACTGCACGATCACGACGGTCCACACGGGGGGCGACCACCTGATCGTGGTGGGGAGGGTGGAGGCGCTGGGCGCGGAACACGAGGGCGAACCGCTGCTCTTCCACCGGGGGCGCTTCGGGCGCTTCAGCGCGTAGGGCCCGTCCGACCCCGATCCGCCGGGCAGGCCCTGGCCCGCGGTCCGTCGCATGCGCCCACCGGGCGGGGTTCAGCTCTCGATCACGCCCGTGTACGCGCCCACCCCGCCCAGCAGCAGGACGCTCAGGACGGCCACCGTCCCCCACAGCAGCAGCCTCACGAAGTACCCCTTGCGTGCCGGGCGCGTCAGGAGGGCCGCCACCGTGATGCACGCCGAGCCCACCGACCAGCCCCACCACCCCGCCGCCGGCAGCAGCAGCGCTCCCGGGGCCGCCGACAGGAGGAGTTGCCAGCCGACGGGGTGGCCTCCCGCTCGGTGGGCGAGGGTTTCGCCCAGCCGGACCGTCGGCACCACGATCAGCGCGGAGACCGCGGCCGCCGGCAGGAGCGCAAGCAGCGGTACGAAGGGGAGCACCAGCAGGGTCAGGGCGCTGACGCGTTCCTCGCCCGGCTCCGGCCGGCCCGCGTCGCCGAACACCACGCCCAGGACCAGCGCCAGCGCCGCCTCCAGGAACAGCGCGAGGATCGAGACCCTCAGCATGCGGGCGAAGCCCCGACCTTCCTCAGGACCACTCATCGGTGATCACCCCCTGGGGGTCATCATGCTCCCGCCGGCGCCACCGTCCCCCTCCGGGGGCGGCTGATCACCAGGGCCATCAGTGCCGCCGCCGCGCACAGTGCGCCCGAGGCGTACCAGACGACGTCGTACGTGCCGAAGACGTCGCGGGCCACGCCACCCGCGAAGGCGACGACCGCCGCGCCGACCTGGTGGGAGGCGAGGACCCAGCCGAAGACGATCGCCGAGTCCTCGCCGTAGTGCTCACGGCACAGGGCGATCGTCGGCGGGACCGTCGCCACCCAGTCCAGGCCGTAGAAGACGATGAAGAACAGCATCGGGGGGTGGACGGACGGGGCCAGGAGCATCGGGAGGAAGAGGAGCGAGACGCCTCTCAGGGCGTAGTAGACCGCCAGGAGCCGCCTCGCCTCGAAGCGGTCCGTGAACCAGCCCGACGCGATCGTGCCCACGACGTCGAAGACGCCGATCACCGCCAGGAGGCCGGCCGCCGCCGTGACCGGCATGCCGTGGTCGTGGGCCGCCGGTACGAAGTGGGTCTTGACCAGGCCGTTCGTGGACGCGCCGCAGATCGCGAAGGAGCCGGCCAGGAGCCAGAAGGGGCCCGTCCGGGCCGCCTTGAGGAGCACCGTGACCGCGCGGCGCGCGGCGCCCGTGACCGGGGCGGGCTTCTCGGCGTACTCCCCGCCGTACGGGGCGAGCCGGACGTCCGCCGGGTGGTCGCGAAGCAGCAGCCAGACGAACGGGACGACGGCCAGGGCCGCGAGGGCCACCGTCACCGCCGCCGGGCGCCAGCCGTGGTGCTCCACCAGCCAGCTCAGCAGCGGCAGGAAGATCAGCTGGCCCGAGGCGCCCGCCGCCGTGAGGATGCCCGTCACCAGGCCCCGCCGCGCCACGAACCAGCGGTTCGTGACCGTCGCCGCGAAGGCGAGGGCCATGGAGCCGCTGCCGAGGCCGACCAGGACGCCCCAGAAGAGGATCAGCTGCCAGGCCGCCGTCATCCACACGGTGAGCAGGGAGCCCAGCGCGATCACGCTCAGCGCCACCGCCACCACCTTGCGGATGCCGAAGCGGTCCATCAGCGCCGCCGCGAACGGCGCCGTCAGGCCGTACAGCGCGAGGTTCACCGAGACGGCGAAGCCGATCGTCCCCCGCGACCAGTGGAACTCCTCGTGCAGCGGCTCGATCAGCAGGCCCGGCAGGGAGGCGAAGGCCGCGGCGCCGATGATCGTGACGAAGGTGACCGCCGCGACGAACCAGGCGCGGTGGATCCGGCGGGGGCGGGGTGACTTCTCGGGCGTACGGACGTGGGTCTCGGTTGTCTGGGGCATGCCATCGAGCATTCCGGGGACGGCCCCTCCCCCGCCATTGGCCCGAACGACAGGTTTCCAACGGATCGGGCCACGTACTCCTACAAACGCGGCAGCGTCCTGATCGGGCGCACCACAAGCAGCGCCGTCACCACGAGCACCGCGATCCCCGCCCCCGTCAGCAGCACCTCCTCCGTGCCGACCGCCGCCGCCACCGGGCCCGACAGGGTGCGGCCGACGCCCATCATCAGGAGCGAGCCGGCCACGTCGTAGGCGTGCATCCGGTTCAGGGCCTCCTGCGGCACGTGCGTCTGGACCGAGGTGGACCACATGACCAGCCAGAAGGCGAACGCCGCCCCGCCGATGAACTGCCCGGCGGCGAGGACCCCGACCGGCGCGCCCGTGCCGAGCAGGGTCAGGTTCACCGGGAGGCCGAGGAGCGCCACCGCGCCCGCCGCCAGCGGACGCGCCGGGCGCAGCCGGATCGCGAGGAGGCCGCCGACGGCGCTGCCGGCACCGTTGACGGCCATCAGCACGCCGTACGCGGCCGAGCCGTGCTCCCCGGTGACGAGGCTCGCCGTGAGCGGGACCATCGGCCCGGCGACGGTCAGCCCGTACACCGTCCAGATGGAGATGACGCCCCAGAGCCAGCTCCGGGAGCGGAACTCCCTCCACCCGCCCGCCAGTTCGGCGCCGAGCGAGTCGCGCCGTGCCGTGTCGGAGGGGATCGGGGCGAGGCGCATCAGGGTGAAGCAGACGGCGCTCACCGCGAACGTGACGCCGTTGACGGCGAACGCGGCGCCCGCGTTCCAGACGGCGACCAGCAGGCCCGCGGCGGCCGGTCCCGCCATGGTCATGAGGGCCTCGACGACCCGCAGGACGGCGTTGGCGCGCTGCACGTCGGGGGCGATGCGGGGGATGGTGGACGCGACGCCCGGCTGGAAGAGGGCGGCGCCGACGCCGCTGAGCACGGAGAGGGCGTAGACCGCCCAGAGCGGCGGGCTGCCGAGGGTGAAGGTCACGGCGAGGACGGCTGCGCCCGGCAGGCGCAGGAGGTCGGCGAGGATCATCATGCGGCGGGCGGTGAAGCGGTCGGCGAGGACGCCGCCGAAGAGCACGAAGAGCGCGAAGGCCGCGGTCCAGCCGCCCAGCGCGTAGCCGACGGTGGAGCCGGGGTGGCCGGCGCCGAGGAGTCCGGCGGCGAAGGCGACCGGAACCATGCCCTCGCCGAAGACGGCGACGCCCCGGGCGACGAAGAAGAGCCGGAAGTTACGGTTCCACAGCGTGGGAGGGGTGACCGGGGCGGGAATCCGCTCCGGGGCCTCAGACTTGTACGTGTTGTCCGTCACGGACACGTACTCGTACCAGCCATGTGGTCTGGACCACCACTCATTTACGGAGGGAGCACCGCCCGTGCCGTCGCCGCACCGCGTCGCCGTCCTCGCCCTGCCCGGTCTCCTCCCCTTCGAGCTGGGCATCCCGCACCGCATCTTCGGCCGCGCGAAGGACGCCACGGGCCGGGCGCTGTACGAGATCGTGACCTGCGCCCCGGTGGCCGGGCCCGTGCCGACGGACGCCGACTTCTCGATCCACGTCGAGCACGGCCCGGAGGCCCTCGCCACCGCCGACACGGTCGTCGTGCCCGCCTCGTACGAGCTCGGACCGGTCTACGACGAGGGCCGGCTCCCCGAGGAGCTGGCCGCCGCGCTCGCGCACATCCGGCCCGGCACGCGGCTGGTCTCCATCTGCACCGGCGGGTACGTGCTCGCCGCCGCCGGCTTCCTCGACGGGCGCCCGGCCACCACCCACTGGGCGTCCGCCGAGCACTTCCAGCGCCTCTTCCCGAGCGTGCGGGTCGACGCGGACGTCCTCTTCATCGACGACGGCGACGTCCTGACCTCCGCCGGTGTCGCCGCCGGGATCGACCTGTGCCTGCACATCGTGCGCCGCGACCACGGCACGGCCGTCGCCAACGACGTCGCCCGCAGGACCGTCGTACCGCCCCACCGGGACGGCGGCCAGGCCCAGTACATCGAGCGGCCCCTGCCGGAGACCGGCACCCACACCACGACCACCGCGCGGGCCTGGGCGCTGGCCCACCTCCACGAGCCGATCCAGCTGCGGGACCTGGCGGAGAAGGAGGCGATGAGCGTCCGGACGTTCACCCGCCGCTTCCGCGACGAGGTCGGCATCAGCCCCGGCCAGTGGCTCACCCAGCAGCGCGTCGAACGCGCCCGGCACCTCCTGGAGTCCACCGGCCTGCCCGTCGACCGCGTCGCCCAGGACGCCGGCTTCGGCACGGCCCAGTCGCTGCGCGTGCACCTGATGAGCGCGATCGGGGTGACCCCGACGTCCTACCGCCGCACCTTCCGCACGGGGGCGACGACCCCGACCTGAACGCCCACGTCAGCCACCGCTCCCCACCGCGGCGACGACCCCGGCCCGAACATCCCCGTCAGCCACCACTCCCCACCGCGGCGACGACCCCGGCCCGAACATCCACGTCAGCCACCACTCCCCACCGCGGCCGCGACCTCGGCCTGAACCTCCTGAAGCCCCGCACCCCTCGTCAGGCGCCGCTCCCCCGCCCCGCCCACCGCCGTCAGCAGCACCGTCAGGACCACCCCCCAGAGGATCGCCGTCGACGGGGACACCACCTTGAGCAGCCCGCCCGCGAGCGTGCCGCTGACCGCGTAACCCGCGCCCACCGCCGCGTACATCACCGAGTACCCCGCGGCGAGCGCGCCCGGTGGCAGGACCTGCCGGAGCGCCAGGTTGCGGGTGAGGCTCGCGGGGGCCTGGAGCAGCCCGGCGGCCACCAGGGCGACCGCGATCGCCGCCGTCCACGGCAGTACGGCGACCAGCGCGACGCCCGCGGCGACCGCGAGGACCAGGACGAGGGACTGGACGGCCAGCGGGCCGGGCCAGCTGCCCCGGAGGCCGTACACGAACGCGCCGACCGCCGAGCCGATCGAGAACCCGGCGAGCAGCGGGCCCGCCCAGCCGATGCCGATCCCGCGCTGTTCGAGGAGGGCGGGCAGGATCAGCTCGGCGAGCGCGAGGAGGGTGAGGCCGGCGGCCCCCAGGACGTACACGGGCCAGGCCCGCAGCAGCGCCCGCCGCATCGACGCCCCCTTCTCCTGCGCCCCGGCCGACCAGCCGGCCGGCAGCAGCCACAGCCCGGCCACCGACACCGCCATCAGGACGCCCTGGAGCAGCAGCGGCACCGCCGGGTCGACGCCGAGGGCGAGACCGGTGGTGAGCGCGGGCGCGGCCGCCCAGAGGGCGAAGGTCAGCATCGACTCCGTGCTCATCGCCTGGGTCACGGCCCGCTCCGGGACGAGGCTGGTGAGCAGGGCCCGCAGCGCGCCGGGCACGGCGGCGGGGCCGGTGCCCGCGAGCAGCGCGAGGGCGGCGAGGACGACGGGGTGGGCGCCGGGCGCGAGCCCGAGCCCGGTGAACCCGACGGCACCGACCGCGAGCCCGGCGACGAGCTGCGGCCGGGCCCGTTCGGCGTTCAGCCGCATGCCGAGGACGGGCGCGGCGAGGATCTCCCCGAGGACGTACGCGGCGGCGAGGACCGCCCCGAGCGTGTAGCCGCCGGGCCGCTCCCGCACGAGGAAGACGAGCGCGAGCGGCGCCATGGCGACGGGCAGCCGGCCGGTGACCATGACGGCGGACCAGGCGAGGACGGGGCGGGTGGCGAGCTCGCGGTAGGACATGGACACGACCGTAGCCCGCCGCCGCACCGCACTCGGAGGGTCAGAACGTCAGGACCCCCCGGGCCACC
Source organism: Streptomyces nymphaeiformis (assembly GCF_014203895.1). Taxonomy (GTDB): domain Bacteria; phylum Actinomycetota; class Actinomycetes; order Streptomycetales; family Streptomycetaceae; genus Streptomyces; species Streptomyces nymphaeiformis. The sequence goes on from NZ_JACHJY010000012.1 coordinate 17,967, forward strand.
TTCCCCCGTTCCGCGTCCTCGGCGGCCCGTGCGAAGTCCTCCACGGGGTAGGTCCGCGTCACGAGTTCGTCGAGGAGCAGGGCCCCGGAGCGGTACAGCTCCGCGTACAGGGCGATGTCCTTCTGCGGCCGTGAGGAGCCGTACCGGCAGCCGAGGATCGACTTGTCCAGGAACATCGCGGCCGGCAGGAAGCTCGCCTCCGCCTTCGGCGCGGTCATGCCGAGCAGGACCGCCTGGCCGTGCCGGTCGAGGAGGTCGATCGCGGTCCTGACGAGCCCGGTGTGGCCGACGCACTCGAAGACGTGGTCGGCGCCGGTGGGCAGGACGTCCCGTACGCCGTCGGTGGAGGCGAGGAAGTGCGTCGCCCCGAACTGCCGGGCCACCGCCTCCTTCTCCGGGTTCGTGTCGACGGCGACGATCGTCAGCGCGCCCGCGATCCGGGCGCCCTGGAGGACGTTGAGGCCGATGCCGCCGGTGCCGATGACGACGACGGTGTCGCCGCGGTCGACCTTCGCGCGGTTCAGTACGGCTCCGACGCCGGTGAGGACGCCGCAGCCCATGAGGGCGGCGGAGGTCAGCGGGATGTCCTGCGGGATCTTCACGGCCTGGACGGCCTTGACGACGGTCCGCTCCGCGAAGGACGAGTTCGACGCGAACTGGAAGAGCGGCTGCCCGGTCGACGTCCGCGAGAACGGCTGTCCCGGCATCCCGATGGCCTTCCGGCACATGGTCGGCCGGCCCCGGTCGCAGTCGGCGCAGGCGCCGCAGTTCGCGAGGGTGGACAGGGCGACGTGGTCGCCGGGGGCGACGTGGACGACGCCGGGGCCGACGGCCTCGACGACACCGGCACCCTCGTGTCCGAGGACGACGGGCGGCGGGAACGGGATGGTCCCGTCGATGACGGACAGGTCGCTGTGGCAGAGCCCGGCGGCGGCGACGGCGACGAGCACCTCGCCGGGTCCCGGGTCCCGCACCTCCAGGTCGTCGACGACCTGGACCTGCTTCCCGTCGAAGACGACGCCTCTCATGATCCGTTCTCCTCACGGGAGTTGGGGCGGTCGCCGGCGGCCGCCGCGCGGGCCATCTCCTCCAGCTGCTGGAGCATCGGCATCGGGTCCGTCCCCACCGTCCCCGGCAGGAAGTCCGCGATGCGCTCGGGCGTCCAGGCGCCGCCCTCGGCGTAGCCCGCGCGCAGTTCCCGGGGCTGGGCCCAGACCGCGATCTTGGGTCCGGCGATCGTGTACACCTGCCCGGTGATCCGCTCCGCCTTGGCGCGGTCGGAGAGCAGATAGACGACGAGCGCGGCCACGTCCTCCGGCTCGCCGATCTCCTTGAGCTCCATGGGCACGTTCGCGGACATGCGGGTGCGGGCCACGGGCGCGACGGCGTTCGCGGTGACCCCGTACTTGTGGAGGCCGAGGGCCGCGCTGCGTACGAGCGAGATGATCCCGCCCTTCGCCGCCGAGTAGTTGGCCTGGGCGACGGACCCCTGGTGGTTGCCGCTGGTGAAGCCGATGAGCGTGCCGGCGCCCTGCTTGCGCATGACCGCCGAGGCCGCCCTGAACACGGTGAAGGTGCCCTTGAGGTGGGTGGCGACGACCGGGTCCCACTCCTCCTCGGACATGTTGAAGAGCATCCGCTCGCGCAGGATGCCGGCGACGCACACGACCCCGTCGATGCGTCCGTACGCGCTGAGCGCGGTCTCGACGACCCTCGCTCCGCCGGCCATCGTGGAGATGTCGTCCGCGACGGCGACCGCGGTCCCGCCCGCCGCCTCGATCTCCTTCACGACGGAGGCCGCGACCTCCGAGGTCGGCTCGCCGCCCTCGATCGACACCCCGTAGTCGTTGACGACGACCTTCGCGCCCTCCGCCGCGCAGGCGAGGGCGACGGCGCGGCCGATGCCGCGCCCCGCTCCCGTCACGGCGACGACCTTGCCAGCCAAGAAGTTCCCCACGCCCGGCCCCTTCCCGCACTTTCTGACGGTCCGTTAGATTCGTTCGTCGTCAGGATTCTACGGTCCGTCAGATACCGGAAAACAAGACCCCGGAGGCCCCGATGTCTCTCCCCGCCGCCTTCCACGAGATCGCCAAGCGCGTCAACAACTGGGGCCGTTGGGGCCAGGACGACGAGATCGGCACGCTCAACCTCGTCACCGACGAGGTCGTGCGGGAGGCCGTCGCCGCCGTCCGCACCGGCCGCCGCATCCCGCTCGCCGTGGACCTGAAGCAGGACGGCGTGCAGACCGGCATGATCCCGGGCCGGGTGAACCCGCTCCACGTCATGGTCCAGATCAACCAGGAGCTCTTCGGCCCCGGCACGGTCGCCACCAGCGACGACGCCGTGACCCTCGGCCTCCAGGCCGGCACCCACTGGGACGCCCTGACGCACGTCTCCCACTCGGGCCGCATCTACAACGGCCGCCCCGCCGCCTCGATCACCCCGCACGGCCGCTCCGAGTTCAGCGGCATCCACACGGCCCGCCACCTCGTCTCGCGCGGGGTCCTCCTGGACGTCGCCGCCGCGAAGGGGGTGGGCCGGCTGCCGGGCGACCACGCCGTGACCCCCGAAGACCTGGACGAAGCGGCCGAGTTCGGCGGGGTGACCGTACGGAGCGGGGACGTGGTCCTCGTACGGACGGGGCAGATCCAGGCGTACCTCGCCGGGGACAGGCACGGGTACGCGTTCCCGTCACCGGGCCTCTCGGTCCGTACGCCGGAGTGGTTCCACGCGCGCGACGTCGCGGCCGTCGCCAACGACACGCTCACCTTCGAGATCTTCCCGCCCGAGATCGAGGACCTCTGGCTGCCCGTACACGCCCTCGACCTGGTCGAGATGGGCATGCTCCAGGGGCAGAACTGGAATCTGGAGGCGCTGTCCACAGCCTGTGCAGAAGAACGGCGCTACGCCTTCCTGCTCTCCGCGATGCCGGAACCCTTCGTCGGCGGCACGGGCACACCGGTGGCCCCGGTGGCCGTCCTCTGACACCCCCGGCCACCCCCGCGGGCGGCGGCGCGCTCGCACGCGCCCCGAGCACGGCGCGGGCCCGCCGCCACCCGACCACGACCCGCACACGCCGAGGACACACGGCCCTCGGCTCCCCTCGCTCGCCACGAATCGCTCACCCCAGGGTGGGCAAAACGGAACGAATCGTCAACAGCGCACCCGTCCGGGCGCCAGTGACACCCCGGAAGGCGATCCGGCGGGCACCGACGACACCCGGTCCAGCTCGCACCAGATGCTCTTGCCGGCACCCTCCGGCTGCCAGCCCCACCGGTCCGCGAGCCCGTCCACCAGCTCCAGGCCGCGCCCGTTGGTGTCGTCGCCCTGCGCGTGCCGCGGCTGCGGCGGGCGGTCGCTCGTGTCGGCCACCTCGACCCGCACCCCGCCCTCCGCGGCGAACAGCATCCGCAGGACGGCCGGGCAGCCCGTGTGCACCACGGCGTTGGTCACGAGTTCGGAGATGAGCAGCACCAGCGTCTCGGCGAGCGGCTCGTCATCCCCTATGCCCGACCGGGCGATCCGCGACCGGGCCCACCTCCGGGCTCGCCCCACCTCGGCCGGGTCCGGCCCGACCACCAACTGAACCTGAAGCACCTGCACAGCTCACACCATCCGAACCGGCGGACAACACACCTTCACGGAACGTGATTCCCTTGTGGGACAGCATGGTTGACGTACAGTCACCGCAACAAGCGCTTCGGGCATATTCCAGCGCGAAGGAGTACGCATGGTCCATACTGTGCGACGCACGCTGCGGGTAGTCGAACGCCGGGCGCGAGCGGCGGGCATTCCCGGCCGCGGAGCCGCCGCAGGGGCGACACCGGGACGATCCGGGCCAACGTGCACTCGCATCCCACGGAGCGTACCGGAGCGGGAGGCCGACTCCGGGCCGTGACGGCCCCGCCGAAGGACACAACCCGATATCAACATTCCGTGACGCGGCGGACGCCCAGCGCTACAACCCCGCCGCCACCGCCTCCTCCGCCCGCGCGGCGGGCATCCGCAACTCGGCCCGCACCCAGGCCCGCTTCAGGTGCAGGTGCACGTCCGCCTCCCAGGTGAAGCCCATCCCGCCGTGCACCTGAAGGCAGTCCCGCGCGTTCCGGACGGCGGCGTCGTCGGCGAGCAGCTTGGCCCCGGCGACCTCGACGGCGTCCCCGGTGACGGAAGCGGCCCACACGGCGGCCCTCGCGAGCTCGGTCCGCACGAGCATCCCGGCACAGAGGTGCTTCACGGCCTGGAACCCTCCGATGACCTGCCCGAACTGACTCCGCGCGCGGGCGTGGGAGACGGCCGTGTCGAGGGTGGCCTGCGCGCTGCCCACTTGCTCGGCGGCGGTGAGGAGGGCGGCCTCCGCCGCCCCCGTCGCGCCCCCGGTGCCGGGCACGCGATGCAAGGGCGTGAGCGGATCGACCGACCGCACCTGGACGGCTCCGGAAACGTCTCCCAGCACCACATCGGCCTCGTCCAGCCAAGGGACCAGGTCCTCGTCCACGGAGGTCACCACGACAGACCCGTCCGCCGCCCCCGGCACGGCCCCCGCCGCGAGGTGCGTCGCGACCAACGGCCCCGGCAGCAACACCCTCCCCGCCTCCTCGAAGACGAGCACCGCCTCCGGCAGCCCGAGCCCCACGCCCCCCTCCTCCTCCGGGAGCCGCAGCGCGAAGAACCCGGCGTCGCCGAGCTCCCGCCACAGGCCCCGGTCCAGAGAAGGCTCGTCGACGGCCCCCCGCAGCGCCTCCCGGTCGAAGAGCCGCCCGAGCAGCTCCCGTACGCCTCGCCGCAACGCCCGCTGGTCCTCCGTGAGTCGAAAGTCCATGGAGGAGGGTCACCGCCCCTTCGGCAGGCCGAGGATGCGCTCGGCGACGATGTTGCGCTGGATCTGGGAGGTGCCGGCCGCGATCGTGTACGAGAGCGAGGACAGCCGGTCGAGGTTCCACTCGCGGCCGAGGTCGAGCGCGTCGGGCCCCAGGACGGCGGCGGCCGCGTCGTACAGCTCCTGGCGGGCGTGCGAGTAGTGCAGCTTGAAGACGGAACCGCCCGCCCCGGGGACCCCGCCCGTCGCCTGGGCCTCGCTGACGTTGGCCTGCGTGAGACGCCACAGCGCCTGGAACTCGGCGGAGAGCCTGCCGAGGCGCCGACGGAGCACGGGGTCGTCCCAGGTGCCGTTCTTCCGGGCCGTGCGGGCGAGTTCGCCGAGGAGGCGGCGGCAGGCGACGACCTCGCCGACGAAGGCGGTGCCGCGTTCGAAGGAGAGCGTGACCATGGTGACGCGCCAGCCGTCGTTCTCCTCCCCCACCCGGTTGGCCACCGGCACCCGCACCTCGTCGAGGAAGACCTCGGCGAACTCGGTGGACCCGGCGAGGGTGCGCAGCGGCCGTACGGTGATGCCGGGCGCGTCCATGGGCATGGCGAGCCAGGTGATGCCCTGGTGCTTGGGGGCCTCCGGGTCCGTCCGCACCAACAGCTCGCACCAGTCGGCGACCTCGGCGTGCGAGGTCCAGATCTTCTGTCCGGTGACGACGTACGCGTCCCCGTCCCGTACCGCGCGCGTACGGAGCGAGGCGAGGTCCGACCCGGCGTCGGGTTCGCTGAAGCCCTGGCACCAGACCTCGTCGCCGCGCAGGACCGGCGGCAGCCAGCGCTCGCGCTGGGCGTCGGTGCCCTCGGCGGCGATGGTGGGTCCGGCGTGGAGGAGGCCGACGAAGTTGGCGCCGACGTAGGGCGCGCCGGCGCGTTCGGTCTCCTCCAGGAAGACGAGGCGCTGGGTCGGGGAGGCGTCCCAGTGGGTGTCGGCGTATCCGGCGTCGTAGAGGCGCCGCTGCCAGCCGCAGTCGTAGGCGCGGCGGGCCGGCCAGTCGAGCGGGTCGGGCCGTTCGGGGAGGCCAGGCAGGGTGGCGGCGAGCCATTCCCGCAGGCGGGCGCGGTAGGCCTCTTCCTCTTCGGTGCAGGAGAGGTCCATCAGACGATCCCGAGACCCAGCATCCGGATGGCGTTGCCCCGCATCAGCTTGTAGACCGTCTCGTCGTCGAGGCCCCGGACGTGGTCGAGGGCGACCTCCTTGGTGTGCGGGAAGGTCGAGTCGACGTGCGGGTAGTCGGTCTCGAAGGTGGCGTTGTCCCGTCCGACGACGTCCAGCGAGGCGATCCCGTGCTTGTCGCGGAAGAAGCAGCAGAAGATCTGCCGGTAGTAGTACGTGGACGGGGGCTCGGGGATCAGGTCGCGGACGCCGCCCCACGCCCGGTGCTCCTCCCAGACGTCGTCGGCGCGTTCGAGGGCGTACGGGATCCAGCCCATCTGCCCTTCGCTGTACGCCAGCTTCAGCCGGGGGAACTTCACGAGGACCCCGCTGAAGAGGAAGTCCATCATCGAGGCCATCGCGTTGTTGAAGCTCAGCGAGGCCTGGACGGCGGGCGGGGCGTCGGGGGAGGCGGCGGGCATCTGGCTGCTGGAGCCGATGTGCATGTTCACCACCGTCCCGGTCTCCTGGCAGACGGCGAAGAACGGGTCCCAGTAGCCGGAGTGGATCGAGGGGAGCCCGAGGTGGGTGGGGATCTCGGAGAAGGTCACGGCCTTCACCCCGCGGGCCGCGTTGCGCCGGATCTCGGCGACGGCGAGGTCGATGTCCCACAGCGGGATGATGCACAGCGGGATCAGCCGCCCCCCGCTGTCCCCGCACCACTCCTCGACCATCCAGTCGTTGTAGGCGCGGACGCAGGCGAGGGCGACCTCCTTGTCGTGGGCCTCGGCGAAGGTCTGCCCGCAGAAGCGGGGGAAGGTGGGGAAGCAGAGGGAGGCCTCTACGTGGTTGAGGTCCATGTCCTCGAGCCGGGCGGCGGGATCCCAGCAGCCGCGCCGCATCTCCTCCCTGGTGATCCCCTCCAGGGTCATGTCGTCCCGGTCGAAGCCGACGGCGGCGATGTTCCGCTTGTACGGGAACTTGAGGTCCTCGTAGATCCACCAGTCGGTGGGCGGGCCCTCGGGGTCCATCGTGATCTGGTACTTGCCGCCGACGTAGGCGAGCTCGCCGATGCCGGCCGTGAGGGGGCGGGGCCCGCGGTCGCGGTACTTCTTCGGGAGCCAGGTCTCGAAGAGGTGGGCGGGCTCGATCACGTGGTCGTCGACGCTGATGATGCGGGGCAGTTCCGTCATGGAGCCTTCTCCCGTTTCTGATGACCCGTCAGATCTGACGGGATCAGGCTAGCCCCGCACCCCTGGACCGACAAGCGCCGGACCTCTACGCTCACCGCAACATCTGACGGAACGTCAGCCAAGAGGAGTACGGGATGAACGAGACCGCACACGCCCTGGGCGAGTCCCGCACGCTCTGGGAGCTCGTCGAGCGCCGCGCCGCCCTCACCCCCGACCGGCCCGTCCTCCTCCAGGACGACCGCGTCCTCACCTTCGGCGCCCTGCGCGAGCGCGCCGAGCGCTGCGCCGCCGGACTCCACGGGATGGGCGTGCGGCCCGGCACCGTCGTCGCCTGGCAGCTGCCCACCCGCATCGAGACCGCCGTGCTCTCCTTCGCGCTCGCCCGCATCGGCGCCGTGCAGTCCCCGGTGATCCCCTTCTACCGCGACAAGGAGGTCGGCTTCGCGCTGCGCGAGTCCCGGGCCGAGTTCTTCGCGGTCCCCGGAACTTGGCGTGGATTCGACCATGCGGAGATGGCGAGGCGGCTCGGCGCGCGCGGGATCTTCGAGGCCTACGAGGACCTTCCGGACGGCGACCCGGCCGTCCTGCCCCCGCCGCCCGCCTCCGGCACCGACGTCCGCTGGATCTACTGGACCTCCGGCACCACCTCCGACCCCAAGGGCGTCCTGCACACCGACCGCTCGCTCCTCGCCGGCGGCGCCTGCCTCGCCCACGCCCTGCACCTGACCGCCGAGGACGTCGGCTCGATGGCCTTCCCGTACGCGCACATCGCCGGGCCCGACTACACGGTGATGCTCCTGCTGTACGGGTTCCCGGCCGTGATGTTCGAGCAGTTCGCGCTGCCCGAGGCGCTCGACGCGTACAACCGGCACGGCGTGACCGTCGCCGGCGGCTCCACCGCCTTCTACTCGATGTTCCTCGCCGAGCAGCGCAAACAGCCCGGGAAGCCCGTCATCCCCACCCTCCGCCTGCTCGCCGGCGGCGGGGCGCCCAAGCCGCCGGAGATCTACCACGCGGTACGGAAGGAACTCGGCTGCCAGCTCACGCACGGGTACGGCATGACCGAGGTCCCCATGATCACGATGGGCGCCCCCGACGACACCGAGGAGAACCTCGCCGGCACCGAGGGCCGCCCGCCCGCCGGCATGGAGATACGGATCACCGGCGACGGCGAGGTCCGGCTCCGCGGCGAGGCCGTCTGCCGGGGCTACCTCGACCCGGCGCAGACGGCCGCCGCCTTCGACGAGGACGGCTTCCTCGTCACCGGCGACGTCGGGCACCTCACGCCGAGCGGCCATCTCGTCCTCACGGGCCGCATCAAGGACATCATCATCCGCAAGGGAGAGAACATCTCGGCCAAGGAGATCGAGGACCTCCTCCACCGGCACCCGGACGTGGGCGACGCCGCCGTCATCGGCCTGCCGGACGCCGAGCGCGGCGAACGCGTCTGCGCCGTCGTCGAACAGCCCCCGGGCGCCGCCCCGCTCGGCCTCCCGCAGGTCACGGCCTTCCTGCGGGAGGCCGGTCTTTCCGTCCACAAGCTGCCGGAGCAGCTGGAGGTGGTGGACGCGCTCCCCCGCAACGAGACCCTGCGCAAGGTGCTCAAGTACAAGCTCAGGGAGCGATTCGGCCCGGCACCCCGGTGACTCCGCCGACCGCCCCCGGCACGTCCTCGTACACGTCGAAGAGGCGGCGCACGCCGAGCGCGGAGAGCACCCGCCCGACGTGACCGTCCCTGTCCTCCTCGGGAAGGATCAGGCGCAGCCGGCCGCCGCAGGAGCGCAGCAGACGGCGGGAGGCGATCAGCACGCCGACGCCGCTGGAGTCGCAGAACCGCACGGCGGACAGGTCGACCACCAGGTCGTGGCGGCCGCCCGCGACGGCGTCGTGGACGCGGCGGCGTATCCGGGGGGAGGTGACCAGGTCCAGTTCCCCCCGGACACGGAGAACCGTCCAGGAGCCGTACTCGTCCTCGTCGACCTCGATCGTCGTCACGGTCGCCGCCTGCCCCACCGGCGGGCTCCGAAACCCCCGATCCCGGGGATGACGCTTTCCTTACCATCGCCATCCGCGTCAAGGGCGCACTTGCGGCAAACAGTCGTGCGTTGTCGGAGCGGCGCACTACCGTGGACGAGAACCTGAAGGGGCGGAGGCCGCATGGCGATGGACACACCACCGCGCTGGGACCGCAGGATGCAGCAGCGGCTGGCGCGCGGGGAGGCCGCTGCCCTCGGCGAGTTCTACGACCGGTTCGCCGCCCTGGTGCACTCCCTCGCCCACCGGGTCCTCGACGACGACGCGGCGGCCGACCAGGTCACCCGCGAGGTCTTCGGCTACATCTGGGAGAACCCCGACTCGTACGACCCGAAGCAGGGCAACATGCGCTCGTGGGTCGCCAAGCTGACCCAGCGGCAGGCCGTGCACCGGCTGCGGCAGGCCGAGGCCCTGGCGTACGCGGAGACGGGCGTCGGCTCCGCCGAGGAGCTGGAGCAGAAGGTCCACCGGGCCACGGTCGCCGCCCGCGCCGACTACATCGTGACGTCCATGCCCGCGCCGCTGCGCAAGGCGCTCGAACTGGCGTACTTCCAGCGCCGCGACTACCGCCAGACCGCCGCCGACCTCGGCGTCACCGAGGACGAGGCGCGCCGGCGCCTCCGGCTCGGACTCCAGCTGCTCTCCTCCGCGAACACCCGGCCGCTCGAAGGGTCCTCGCCGCCCGGCTACGGACGACCGCGGTGACCGGGGCGAACGGCGACGCGGACGACGTCGCACGCGCCCCGTGGATACCGGGACCGCGCCGGTCGGCGGACGACCACGCCGACCTGACGGCGCCGCTGCCGGAGGTCGCCGAGGCGCAGGGGGACGAACCGGAAAGAGACGAGGAGGAACCGGAGGTACAGGTACCGGACCTCTCTCACAACGTGCTCAAGTCCCTCCTCGGGGCCTGGGCGCTCTCGGCGTGCTCCGCCGGCGAGACCAGGGCCGTCGAGATCCACCTCACCGGCTGCGCGCCCTGCGCCGACGAGGCCCTGCGGCTCCGCGACGCGGTCACGCTCCTCCACGAGGACCGGGACCTGGACCTCGACCCGCTGCTGCGCTCCCGGGTCCTGGAGAACTGCCTGGGCCGCCGCCCGGCCCGCATCCCCGTGCCCGACTGGGTCACGCCGTACGACGCGGAGACCGCGCGGCTCGACGCGCTCCTCAGGGACATCGGCGAGTCCGAGTGGCACGCGCCGGTACGGCTCAAGTGGTACGAGGAGGACCGCGTGGTGCGCCGCAAGGCGACCGTCGCGGCCGTCATCGGCCACCTGCTCGCGGTGGACGGCCTGGTGTCCTCGGCGCTCGGCCTGGACGACCCGCTGGGCGCGGGCGTGCCGGAGCTGTCGCCGACGGAGCGGACGGAGGCGTTCTGGGCGGCGCTCGACCGGCCGCCGAACCGGTCCCTGCGCGACCCGTGGCGCGACCAGTCGCACACCCTGATCCGCACGGTCGCGTTCGCGGGCCGGGGCGTGGCGGACCTGACGGTGAGCTACAAGGACTTCGCCCTGCCCCTCCGGGACTCCCTCCTGGAGCGGGCCTTCGAGTGCTGGCTGCACGCGGACGACATCGCGACGGCGGTGGCCTACCCGTACGCGCCGCCCAGCGCGCCGCACCTCCACGACATGATCGACCTCGCGGCCCGGCAGCTCCCCGCGGCCCTCGCGAACCGCCGCCGCACGGGCCTCGCGGGCCCCGCGAAGGAACTCGTCGCGGCGGGTGCGGCGGGCCGCTCGCTCCACCTGGAGGTCGAGGGCGCGGGCGGCGGCCACTGGTACATCCCCCTGGACTCCCCTGCGGCCCTCGGCTCCCCGGAGCGGGCGGTGGCCCAGGTGGCCCTGGACGGCGTCGAGTTCTGCCAGCTGGTGGCGGGCCACATCACCCCGGAGGAGGCGGCAGCGGGCCAGGACGGCGACCGCGAGGCGATCCGCGACGTCCTGGCGGCGACGGCGTCGCTGAGCCGCCTGTAGCCGCCGTCCGCGGCTGCTACGCGAAGACCACCGTGCGGCGGCCGTTCAGGAGGATTCGGCGTTCCGCGTGCCACTTGACCGCCCGGGCCAGGGCCTGGCACTCGACGTCGCGGCCGATCGCCACCAGCTGGTCCGGGGTCACCTCGTGGCCGACGCGTTCGACCTCCTGCTCGATGATCGGGCCCTCGTCGAGGTCGGCCGTCACGTAGTGCGCGGTCGCGCCGATGAGCTTGACGCCGCGGGCGTGCGCCTGGTGGTAGGGCTTGGCGCCCTTGAAGCTGGGGAGGAAGGAGTGGTGGATGTTGATGATCCGCCCGGAGAGCTGCTTGCAGAGGTCGTCCGACAGGACCTGCATGTAGCGGGCCAGGACGACCAGCTCCACGTTCTCGGACCGCACGAGCTCCAGGAGCTCCGCCTCCGCCTCGGGCTTGTTCTCCTTGGTGACCGGGATGTGCCGGAACGGGATCCCGTACGAGCCCACCAGCTCCTGGAACTCCGTGTGGTTGGAGACGACCGCGACGATCTCCACCGGCAGCGCCCCGATCCGCGACCGGAAGAGCAGGTCGTTGAGGCAGTGGCCGAACTTGGAGACCATGAGCACGACCCGCATGGGCTGGTCGGCGCGGTTTATCTGCCAGTCCATGGCGAAGGAGTCGCCGACGGCGGCGAAGCTGGCCCGGAGCTTGTCGACCGTCACCGGGCTCTCGGCCGAGAAGTGGACCCGCATGAAGAAGAGACCCGTGTCGCGGTCTCCGAACTGCTGGCTGTCCTCGATGTTGCACCCGGTGATGAACAGGTAGCTCGACACGGCGTGCACGATGCCCTGCTTGTCCGGGCACGAGAGCGTGAGGACGTACTGGTCGGTCATCCCGTCAGCCTGCCACACCCCGCCCGCCCGGGAGACGACCGTCCGTCAGGCGGAACGCCTCAGGACCGGGTCACCGGCAGATTTCACGTTCAGCTGTGAGAGCGTTACTTTGCGAGAGTGACCACGACGGGCGTGAGGCGGGCGTTCAAGTACCGCTTCTATCCGACTGACGCGCAGGCCGCTGAGCTCTCGCGCACGTTCGGGTGTGCGCGAAAGGTTTACAACCTGGCGCTTGAGGCCCGTACGGAGGCATGGGCACGGCAGCAGCGGGTCGACTACAACCAGACCTCGGCCATGCTGACCGCGTGGAAGAAGACCGAGGAGCCGGCCTACCTCAACGAGGTCTCGTCGGTGCCGTTGCAGCAGGCCCTGCGGCACCTGCAGGCGGCGTTCACCGACTTCTTCGGCAAGCGGGCGAAGTACCCGCGGTTCAAGTCGCGGAAGAGGTCCCGGAAGTCCGCCGAGTACACCACGTCCGGCTTCCGGTTCCGGGACGGACGGCTCACGTTGGCGAAGATGTCCGAGGCGCTGGACCTCGTATGGTCACGCCCCTTGCCGACGGGGGCAGTGCCGTCGACGGTGACCGTGTCGCAGGACGCGGCGGGGCGCTGGTTCGTCTCGCTGCTGTGCGAGGACCCGTCCGTGAAGCCGTTCCCCGCCACGGACGCGGCCGTCGGCGTCGATGCCGGCCTGGACCACCTGCTGACCCTCTCCACCGGGGAGAAGATCGCCAACCCCCGGCATGAGCGCCGTGACCGTGCCGCTCTGGGCAGAGCCCAGCGGATCCTCTCCCGCAAGGCTCCGGGTGACGGCGCCAACCGTCGCAAGGCCCGGCGGAAGGTCGCCAGGATCCACGCCCGCATGGCCGACAGGCGGCGTGACGGGCTGCACAAGCTGACCATTCGACTCGTTCGTGAGAACCAAACGATCGTGATCGAAGACCTGAGCGTCCGCACCATGGTCAGGAACCGGAGCCTGGCCCGCGCCATCAGTGATGCGGCGCGGTCGGAGTTCCGGGGCATGCTGGAGTACAAGGCCGCCTGGTACGGGCGGGAAGTGATCGCCGTCGACCGCTTCTTCCCCTCCTCCACGCTGTGCTCCCAGTGCGGCAGGCTCGCCGAGAGCCTCCCGCTGCACGTCCGCACCTGGACGTGCGAGGGCTGCGGCACGACCCACGACCGGGACGTGAACGCGGCGAAGAACCTCAAGGCCGCCGGGCTGGCGGTGTCGGTCTGTGGAGCCGGCGCAAGACCCCGACGGAGAACTCCGGACGGGCAGCCGACGACGAAGCAGAAAACCCCACGGCGCAAGCCGCAGGACTCCCCCTCCTTCAGGAGGGGGAGGAAGTCAAGATACGGAGCACGTCGAGGGAGCGCGGGGGTGTGTCGGGGTCCTCGCCGTCGGCCTGGGCCAGGCGTACGTGGGCGTCGCGGGCGGCGCGTACGGCCTCGGGCCAGCCGGGGTGGGCGAGGTAGGCGGAGACGGGGGCGTCGGGTCCGACCTGGTGCATGATGCGCAGCACCCGCAGGACGGCGACGTCGACGAGGGCGGCCTCGCCGGAGTCGCGGAAGATCGAGCCGACGTACTTCTCGGCGGACCAGTTGTCGAGCCAGGTGTCCTCGACGAGGCGGTAGACGGCGTCGGTGACGTCGCCGTACCCCTCCTGGCCGGTCAGCCAGGTCGTCTCGTGGAATCCGGGGTCGGAGAGCATGTGCAGCGCCGAGCGCACGTTGCTGCGCCAGCGCCACCACGGCATGTCGTTGAGCGGCATGCCGCCCATGGTGGAGGAGCGACGGCCGCGACGGGAAGAGTTAACCGAACCGGAGACCGAACCGGGGACTGCACTGGACATCGTTCGATCGTACGTTCCCTTGTCCGGTAAGCGGACTCGCCCCCTCCTCTCCCCGGTCGCCCACCCCCGCAATTCACCTTCGCGTCACCCACCGTTGAACCGCGCTCACTCCCGCGTTACCCGTGAGGCGGAAATGTGCATGCCCATGACCGGTAGGCGACTTTCCTCACTCCTCGCGTACGTCACGACCGCGGCGACCGGAGCGTCGCTGCTCACCGGGTGCGGCGTTCTCCCTGGGGCCACGGGGGGCTCCAGGGAGCCCGTCACTGTGATGACCTGGGCTCCCGACCAGACCCGGGCCACCAACATGCCCGGAATGCCCGCCATGGCGCAGACCTACGCCCGCTGGGTCAACTCCCAGGGCGGCATCGACGGGCACGAACTGCGCGTCCTCACCTGCAACGAGCAGAACACCACCGCCGGCGCCGCCGCCTGCGCCCGCCGGGCCGTGCGCGAGAAGGCGGTCGCCGTCGTCGGCTCGTACAGCCAGAACGGCCGCGCCTTCATGGCCCCGCTGGAGGCCGCGGGCATCCCGTACATCGGCGGCTACGGCATCGCGGAGGACGAGTTCACCAGCCCGCTCTCCTACCCCGTCAACGGCGGAGTGGCCTCCCTCGTCGCCGGGCACGGCATGCAGCTCGCGGGCTCCTGCGACAGGGTCTCGCTCGTCCGCCCCGACACCACCGCGGGGGACAAGCTCCCCGAGCTCCTCGACTCCGGCCTGCACAAGGCCAGTCACCGGGGCGCCGTCGACATCCCGGCCCTGGAGGACGCCGCCGAGTACACCGAGCAGGCGGACCGGGCCCGCACCCGCGCCGGCGACGAGAAGGGCTGCGTGACCGCCGTCCTCGGCGAGCGCACCCAGACCTTCTTCGACTCCTTCCGCCGTCTCCCCCGGGAGGAGCGGAAGCAGAAGGCCACCGTCCGCATCTCCTCGGTCCTCGGCAGCGTCGACCAGCCCGTCATCGACCGCACCGGCGGCCCCCACAGCCCCTTCGAGGGCGCGTACGTCACCGGCTGGTACCCGGAGGCCGGCGACAAGAGCTGGGCGCCGATGCGCAAGGTCATCCAGGAGTTCGCCTTCGCCGACAACCGGGTCGACCCGGCCGACGCCGGCGTCCAGACCACCTGGATCGCCTACACGGTCCTCAAGGAGGTCGTCGAGAACCTCCACCAGGACGAGATCACGGCCACGGAGATCAGCCACGCCCTCGACCGCGGCGAGCGGATCGACACCGGCGGCCTCACCCCCAGCCTGCGCTGGAAGTACGAGGACCTGCTCGGCGCCCCCGGCTTCACCCGGATCGTCAACCACGAGGTGACGTTCCAGGTGGTCCGCCAAGGGCGGCTCGTGGCGCAGAAGCCCGGCTTCGTCGACGTCGGCGAGACCGTGCTCAGCGCCCCGTAAGCCCGCTCAGAGCTGGGTCCAGCTCCGCTTGTCGAGGCCGTACTTGTCGGCGGTCGGGTTCCACAGCCCGGCCGCCGTCTTCTTGGCGTTGGTGGCCTCGCCGCTCTTCGCGTCGCCCGCGGCCTTCTGGCTGGTCCCGCGGGCGTGGCCGCCCTTGCAGGCCTTCTTGCCCTTCATCTGGTCGGCCCAGGCCGCGTAGTGGTCGTCGGCGGCGGCCGAGGCCTGCCAGGCCTTGGTGAGCGCCGCCGTCAGCGCCGCGCTGTTCGGCAGCTTGTCGACCTTCAGCGACTGGAGCTTGGTGATCAGGCCCCGGCGCTGCTCGGCGGCGCCGCGCAGGTCGTTCGCCGCCTGGTCGAGGTCCTTGCACCGGCCGATGGCCGCCACCGAGTCGATGACCGTCTGGCGGCTGCTGCTGCTGGTCGCGAGGAGCGTGCTGAGCTCCTTCGCCTGGGGCTCCGCCGGGTCCGCCGGCTTCTCGGTGGGCTCGGTCGCCCCGGTGGAGGGCGCGGCGGAGCTCGCCGCCACGTTCTGCCCGGGGTTCTTGGAGTCGTTCTCGTCGCCGCCGCTGAGCAGCGCGCCGGCGCCGAGGCCGACGACCGCGCAGCCGACGACGACGGCGGCGATCAGCGCGAGCGGCGACTTGCGGCGCGGCTCGGGCTCGTCGTCGTAGTACGCGTCGTCGTAGCCGTACTGCTGCTGCGGGGGCGGCGGCGGCTGCTGGAGGTGCTGGGTCTGCTGCCGGTACGCGGCCGGGCCCGGCTGCTGGTAGCCCTGGGGCGCCGGCGGCGTCTCGGGACGGAACAGGTTGTCGAAGTCGGCGGGCGGCTGCCGCTCACCGGGCATCTGCCCCGGTACGGGGGCGATGTACTGGGTCGCGTCCGAGGCGCCGGCCGGCTGCCCGGGCCCCTGGTGCGCGAGCGGGCCCGTGCCGAGGAACTGGGTGTCGGAGCCCCCGCCCTGCTGCGGCGGCACCGGGGCGATGAACTGGGTCGCGTCCGAGGCGCCGGCCGGGGGCGGGTAGCCGTATCCGGGCTGCGGGGCGGCGGGCGCGGCCGGCGCGCCGGGGTTGGGGTAGCCGTAGCCGGGCTGGGGAGCCTGCTGGGCGGCCGGGGGCATCCCACCCGGGACCGGAGGCATTCCACCCTGGGCCGGGGGCATCCCGCCCGGGACCGGCGGGATGTGCTGGGTCGCCTGCGGGTCGGCGGCGGCCGGGGCACCCGGGCCCGGGTAGCCGTAGCCGGGCTGCGGCGGGGCCTGCTGCGGGGGTATCGGCGGCAGGTACTGGGTGGACTGCATGTCGCCACCGGCCGGAACCTCCGGCGGCAGCGGCTGCCCGCCCGGCTGTGCACCGGCGGGACCCCAGGCGCCGCCCCACGGCTGACCGCCGCCATGCTCCGGACCCTGTCCGTTCTGCGTCACCGGGACTCCCACTGATGGACCAACCTACGGAATCGTCGGCTCACGCTACCGGGTGCCGACAGGGCTCCGCACATACGTGTGAGACCCATTACACGGTTGACACGGTCACGCGGCGTACAGCTCCATCCGCGCGCCGAACTCCCGCACCACCGCCTCCCCCGCGTACGGCTCCAGGCGCTCCCGCAGGTCCTCCAGGTACTCCGCGCCCCGCGAGGACCGCAGCGTGCCGAGCAGTTCGAGCGCCTGCGTGCCCGTGCGGCAGGCCAGCTCCACCTCCCGCTGCTGGACCTGCGCGGAGGCGAGGAGCGCCAGGCCGATCGCGCGGCGCCGCGCCCGCGTCTCCGGGTGCCCGGCGATCGACTCCTGCGCCGCCCGCGCCGCCGCCTCGGCCTGCCCCAGGTCCCGGTAGCAGTGCGCCAGCTCGTCCGCGAGGTAGGCCGCGTCGAAGTGGGCGATCCACGCCGGGTCGTCGCCCGCCTCCGGATCGGCCTGCTCCAGGGCTCGTACGGCACGGCCCGCCGCCGCCTCGAAGGCGCGCACGTCGCCCATCAGCGCGTGCCCGCGCGCCTCCGCCGCGAGGAACATCGCCTCCGCGCGCGGCGGCACCTTCCCGCGCGCGCCCTCCTGCGCCGCCCGCGCGAGCTGGGCGATCTCCCGGGGGTTGCCGAGCTGCGCGGCGAGGTGGCTCATCGAGGCGGCGAGGACATAGCCGCCGTACCCCCGGTCCCCCGCGGCCTGCGCGAGCCGCAGCGCCTGGATGTAGTACCGCTGTGCGAGGCCCGGTTCGCCGGTGTCCACCGCCATGTACCCGGCGAGCTCGGTGAGTCGGGCGACCGCCGCGAACAGCTGCCGGCCGATCGCCTCCCGGTACGAGCCCGACAGCATCCCCGACACCACGCTGTTGAGGTAGTGCACGACCACCGGCCGCACGTGGCCGCTGCCGAAGCGCCGGTCGAGGTCGACGAGCGCGGCCGTCATCTCCCGTACCGCCGCGACGTCCGCGACCCCGACCCGGGCCCCGGCCGTCCGGGCCACGTGCGCGTCGGGGCCCGTGATCAGCCAGTCCCGGCTGGGCTCGACGAGGGCGGAGGCCGCGACCGTCGAGCCGCTCAGGAAGTCCCGGCGGCCCACGTCGCTGCGCCACAGCTCGCAGACCTGCTCGATCGCCCCGGGCACGGTCGGCGCGAACTGGAGCCCCACCCCGGCGGCGAGGTTCCGGCCGTTGGCCATGCCGACCTCGTCGATCGTGACCGTGCGGCCCAGCTTGCGGCCGAGGGCCTCCGCGATGATCCCCGGTGCCCGGCCGCGCGGCTGCTGCCCGCGCAGCCAGCGCGCCACCGAGGTCTTGTCGTAGCGCAGGTCGAGGCCGCGCTCCGCGCCGACCATGTTGACCCTGCGGGCGAGGCCGGCGTTGGAGCAGCCCGCCTCCTGGATGAGCGCCTGGAGCCGTTCGTTGAGCTGACGCGGAACGAGTGGCCTGGCTGCCATGAAGTACCCCCTGAGGCCGTGCGGTGATCACCGGAGAAGGGATCACTGCCCGGTTGATATCCGGTCAATGCCGATGTGAACACGCGAAACCGGACACGTCGGCGGCGCGAAGAGAACCCCCCGCCGCCGTCGCCCCCACCTCTGCGTACCCACGCCCGCTCCCCGGCCCTCCGCGCGCCCCCGCCAGTGCACCCATGCGCCCCGCGTGCAGGATCGATGCGTCAACACGCCCGCCACCGCGCCCGTAACCCCAGGTGACGGGGGAAGTTGTGCTGTCCGTGGAAGAGACCATGGGAGTCACGGAAGCCGCACAGATCCCCAAGCAGCGGGGCGAGCAGCTGCTGGACAGCGCCGTGCGGTACGCGGAAGAGCGGCACTGGGACGTGTTTCCCGGGACCTGGCTGGAAGCCGTCGAAGGCAGGGAGCGCTGCTCCTGCGGCGCGGACGAGTGCGCCGTGCCCGGCGCCCACGCGGTCAGGCCCGACTGGTCGACCCAGGCGACCGGGAGCGCGGTCGGGGCGCGGCGGATGTGGTCGAAGACGCCGAAGGCGTCGATCCTGCTGCCGACCGGCCGCACCTTCGACGCGATCGAGGTGTCCGAGTCGGCCGGCTTCCTGGCGCTCGCCCGCATGGAGCGCATGGAGCTGACGCTCGGCCCCGTGACCTGCACCCCGGACCGCCGCATGTACTTCTTCGTGCTGCCCGGCGCCGCGAACAAGGTCCCGGACCTCGTCCGCAAGCTCGGCTGGACCCCGGCCTCCATCGACCTCACCACGCGCGGCGAGGGCCACTACGTGGCGGCCCCGCCCACCCGGATCGGCGGCTGCGGCGCGGTGCAGTGGGCGCGGCGCCCCACCCCGGCGAACCGCTGGCTGCCGGACGCGGAGGAACTGATCAGCGCCCTCGCGTACGCGTGTGGCCGGGAAGCGGCGGAGGCCAGGAGCCGCACGCAGTGACCTGGAGGCCCGGACGGTCGCGCCCGTAGGGTGGCCCCGTAAGGATTACGGGGACCATCGAAGGGTTGACGGACCATGCCTGACCAGGCATTTGACGGGGCGTTCGACGGAGCGTCCGACACGGCGGGCACCGCACCGGGGGAAGGTGCGGTGCCCGCCGTACGCGTCGAGGGGCTGTGGAAGCGTTTCGGCCAGCAGATCGCGGTGAACGGGGTCGACCTCGTCCTGCCCGCGGGGAAGTTCATCGGGCTCGTCGGGCCCAACGGCGCCGGCAAGACCACCACGCTCTCCATGATCACCGGCCTGCTCCGGCCCGACCAGGGGCGGATCCTCGTCGCCGGGCACGACGTGTGGGCCGACCCGGAGTCGGTCGCCCAGGTCAAGGCCCGCATCGGCATCCTGCCGGAGGGCCTGCGGCTCTTCGAGCGCCTCTCGGGCCGCGAGCTCCTCGCCTACAGCGGCCGGCTGCGCGGTCTGCCGGGCGCGGAGGTCGACAAGCGGGCGGCGCAGCTCCTCGACGTGCTCGACCTCGCGGGCTCGCAGAACAAGCTGGTCGTCGACTACTCGACCGGCATGCGGAAGAAGATCGGCCTCGCCGCCGCGCTCCTCCACAACCCCGAGGTCCTCTTCCTCGACGAGCCCTTCGAGGGCGTCGACCCGGTCTCCGCGCAGACCATCCGCGGCGTCCTGGAGCGGTACACCTCCTCCGGCGCGACCGTCGTCTTCTCCAGCCACGTCATGGAGCTCGTCGAGTCGCTCTGCGACTGGGTCGCCGTCATGGCGGCCGGCCGGATCCGGGCCCAGGGCCCGCTGGCCGAGGTCCGGGGCTCCGCGCCCTCGCTCCAGGCGGCGTTCCTGGAGCTCGTCGGCGCGAACGGCCGCGCGGCGGCCGGGGACTCGCTGGACTGGCTGGGCGGTCCGGGTGCGGGCAAGGGCGGTCCGGGTACGAGCGGGGCCCAGCGATGAGCGCGACCGCCACGACCGCCGCCTCCCCCGTACCGTCCCTCACGTCCGTCTTCGTACGGCTCAAGCTGTCGCTCCTGAAGAACGGGCTGCGGCAGTCCGGCGGGCGGACCGCCGCGTACCTCGCGTCGATCGTCTTCGGCACCTTCCTGGCCGTCGTCGCCGTGCTCGGCTTCGTCCTCCTGCGGGGGCACGCGGACGCCGTCACCGTCGCGGTGCTCCTCACCGGGGTCCTCTCGCTGTCCTGGACGGTGATGCCGCTGTTCATCCCGAGCGGGGACGAGACCCTCGACCCCTCGCGGCTCGTGATGCTGCCCCTGCAGCCCCGGCCGCTGGTCCGGGCGCTGCTCGTCGCCTCCCTCGTGGGCGTCGGCCCCGTCCTCACCTCCGTCGTGGTCCTCGGCGCCTCCGTAGCCGTCGCGCACGGCGCGGCAGGCACCGTCGTCGCCGTCCTCGCCGTCCCGCTCGCGGCGGTGACGTGCGTGGCGCTGTCCCGCTCGGTGGCCGCCGCGAACGTCCGGCTGCTCACCTCCCGCAAGGGCCGGGACCTGGCCCTGCTGAGCGGTCTGGTCATCGCCGTCGGCATGCAGCTCGTCAACTTCGGCGCCCAGCGGCTCGGCCGCGCCGGCGGCCTGGAGGCCCTGGAGCCTGCGACGGCCGTCGTCGGCTGGCTGCCGCCGGCCGCCGCGATCGGCGCGGTCGACTCCGCCGGCCGCGGCGACTACGCGGTGGCGGCGGCCCGGCTGCTGCTCACGGCGGCGGCCCTCGTGGGCCTCCTGTACTGGTGGCAGCGGAGCCTGGTGCGGCTGATGGTCGAGCCGGACGGCTCCACGATCGGCGCGGCCGCCGACGCGGGTGCCGACGAGAAGAGCGGTACGGGGCGGCTCGCCCGGATGCTGCCGGGCGGCCGCACCGGCGCCGTCATGGAGC
Source organism: Streptomyces nymphaeiformis (assembly GCF_014203895.1). Taxonomy (GTDB): domain Bacteria; phylum Actinomycetota; class Actinomycetes; order Streptomycetales; family Streptomycetaceae; genus Streptomyces; species Streptomyces nymphaeiformis. The sequence goes on from NZ_JACHJY010000012.1 coordinate 39,013, forward strand.
GCAGCCTGCGGTACATCTGGCGCGACCCGAAGACGAAGGCGGCGTGGGTGACCTCGCTCGCCGTCGGTCTGATCGTCCCCCTCTTCAACGCCTTCCAGGGGACGGGCTCGATCTACTTCGCCTGCTTCGCCTCCGGCATGCTCGGCATCCAGATGTACAACCAGTTCGGCCAGGACACCTCGGCGTTCTGGATGGTCGCGCAGACCATCTCGACGACGGCCGACGCGTACGCCGAACTCCGGGCGCGGGCCCTGGCGCTGCTGTCGGTCACGCTGCCGTACACGACGGTCGTCACCGCGCTGACCGCCGGTGTCCTCGGCGACTGGTCGGCGTTCCCCGAGGCCCTCGGCCTGGCGTTCGGCCTGCTCGGCGCGATGATGGCGACGGGCGCGGTGACCTCGGCGGTCTTCCCGTACTCGATCCCCCAGGACAGCGGCTACAAGAACGTCGCACCGGGGCAGGGCGGGCTCGCCTGGATGTCGATCATGGGCGGCATGATCCTGGGCGGGCTGCTGTGCTCCCCGCTCATCGCCGCGACGGTCTACCTCCACGTCTCCGACCGGCAGTCCCTGCTGTGGCTCCTCCTCCCGGCGGGCGCGCTCTACGGCGGGCTGCTCGTCCTGGCGGGCCTCAAGCTGGCGGCCCCGCGCACGGCGGCCCGGCTGCCGGAGATCCTGGCGGCGGTCAGCAAGGGCTGACGCCTGCCCGTACGCGGGCGGCCGGGTGCCGGCCCCCGCTCACGCCAGTACGCGGGCGAGGGCGGCGCGGCCGGCCGGGCCCCAGGTCGGCTTCCCGCCCGGGAGGCCCCGGTCGCCCGCGCGGCCGATGGCGATGAGCCCGGCCGCGCGGAGCAGGGCCCAGCCCCGGGCCCGGCGGACGGTGGCGTCGTCCACGCGCGCGTGACCGTTGCCGTACGCGGCCTCGTCCACGCGCGCGTACGCCTCGAAGAAGCGCGGGGCCGCGCCCTCCGGCAGCAGCAGCCACGCCGCACAGAGGTCCGTCGCCGGGTCGCCCGCGCAGACCTCGCCGAAGTCCACGACTCCGGCGAGGGTGCCGTCGGCGACGACGACGTTCGCCGGGTGCAGGTCGCCGTGCAGCCACACCGGCGGGCCCTGCCGGACGGGAGCCGCGAGGGCGTCCTCCCACATGTCCCGTACGGCCCCGGGGTCGGCGTGCTCGGCGAGGAGCGGGAACCCCTCCTCGAACCCCGCCGCGAAGTCCGCGAGGGGCACGCCCCGGTCCGGGTTGGCGGGGGCGTCCTCGGGCGCCTCGCGGTGCAGGGCCCGCAGGAAGCCGGCCAGGGCCTCGGCCGCGTGGCCGCCGCGCGTGACGGGTGTGGCGTCGCTCGGCTCGCCCGGGACCCAGCGGGCGACCGTCCAGGTCCGGGGGAAGCGCGCGGACGGCTCCCCGGTGCGTACGGGGACGGGTACGGGCAGCGGGAGCAGCGGCGCGAGGACCGGCAGCCAGCGGTGCTCCTTGCGGAGCAGCTCCGGGCCCCGTTCGCTGCGGGGCATCCGTACGGCCAACTCGTCGCCGAGCCGCCACATCTGGTTGTCCCAGCCGCCGGGGACCCGCTGGACCGGCAGCTCGGCGAGGTCGGGGTGCTGGTCAAGGAGCAGCGCGCGTACGAGACCCTCGTCGATGTCCATGTGTCCGATCATCCACGGGCGTCCGGCCGAAATCCCTTGCTCCGCAGGACCCGTACGGCCGATCCTCCCCGCATGGACCTCTCACAGCACACCCCTCCGCCCCGCATCGAGCTCGACGGCGGGCTCACCCTGCGCGCGTTCGAGGCCGAGGCGGACCTTCCGGAGTTCTTCCAGGTCATCGAGGAGTCGCTGGAGCACCTGCGCCCGTGGATGCCGTGGGTCGCCGAGCACAGCCTCGAAAGGACCGCGCACTTCCTGGACGGGCGGGCGGAGCAGTGGGCGAGCGGCGAGGCGTACAGCTACGCGGTCGTGCTCGACGGGGCCATCGTCGGCTCCACCGGGCTGCACCGGCACGACGACACCCCCGACGCCACCGTCGAGCTCGGCTACTGGCTGCATCCGTCCACCACCGGCCGGGGCATCGCCACGCGCGCCGCCCGCGCGCTCGTCGAGGAGGCGTTCCGCCTGCCGGGCGTCACGGGCGTCGAGGTCGTCCACGACGTCGCCAACCACGCGAGCGGCGCCGTACCCGCCCGCCTCGGCTTCACCGCCCACCTCCGCCGCCCCCACGAGCCCACGGCCCCGGCGGAGACCGGCGAGGACCAGGTCTGGCGGCTGACCCGGTGAACGACGCCCGGTTCGACGAGGTGAAGGCGACGTTCTGGAGCGAGGGCCCGGCCGGGACGCTGACCGACGCCGCCGTACGGGATGCCGAGCAGCGGCTCGGCGTGCGCCTGCCGGAGGCTCTCCTCGCACTCCTGCGGGTCCGGGACGGCGGTGTCGTGGCGGACGCGTGGGACGCGTATCCCACGGACGTACCGACCTCGTGGAGCGACGACCACGTCCCGTTCGACGTCCTGATGGGCATCGGCGAGAACGACGACCGGCTGTCGATGCTGGACTCGGCCTACCTGATCGAGGAATGGGGACTGCCGTCCCCCCTCGTCCTGCTCTCCGGTGACGGTCATACGTGGATCGCGCTCGACTACCGGACGTGCGGCGCGGACGGGGAGCCGTCGGTCACCTGGTTCGACGTCGAGGACGAGAGCGAGGTGCCGCTGGCCGGGGGCTTCCGGACGTTCGTCGAGGGGCTGACGGCGTCGACCGCGTTCGACGACGGACAGGACTGACGGAGGCCCTCGTGGGAAGCACCTTCCAGACGATCGCCGATCTGGAGGCGACGGCCGAGGAGGCCGGGGCGCTCGGGGAGCGGGTGGGGGTCTGGCTGGTCGCCGAGGGGATCGCGACCCCGGAGCGCGAACCCTCCGCACCCGACAAGACGTGGTACCTGCCGGGGCCGCGCTGGTCGCACGTGACGGACGAGCCGCGCTCCTTGGGGACGGACGGCCTGGCCGTCGTCACCGGCCGCACGGTGTTCTTCGGTTCACCGGGCACGGGCGGCTCACCGATCTGCCCGCACTGCGCGACGGTCGTCCCCGATCGGCGTTCCTCCTTCTCCAGGGCCATGGACGCCTGGTGGGCGACGGGCGTCGCCGAGGTCCGCTGCCCGGCGTGCGGCCGTACCGTTCCGCTGCCCGCCTGGGAGTGGGAGAACGATTTCTTCGCCTTCGCCTGCCTCGGCATCGAGCACTGGAACGGCCCGCCGCTCCGCCCCGCCTTCATCGCCGAACTGACCGAGGTCCTCGGTCACCGCACCCGTGTGCTCGCGGGCAGGATCTGGCGGGGAGACGGGGCTCAACCTTCCAGCCGGCGGCGGAGTCTGAGAAGAAAACGCCTGTCGTGAGAGGGAGGAAAGCCGCCGTGGACGAGATTCTGGTGAGGGCCGTCACGTGGATCGCTCGCGGTGCGGGAATCGCCCTCGACCTCCTCTCCGTGGCCGACACCGTCGACGGCCTCCGGCGCGACGCGCGCAAAGCCCGCAAGGACCTCAAGCCCCGCCGCTAGGCGCAGCCATCAGGCCCTCGGCCCTCACCTGGTCGACCCTCGTACGCCAGGAGGGGCCTGCGGCGGGCTCACGGAGCTGGGTTCCGTTGGCCCGTCGGGCCAGTTCCATGCGGCAGGCGCCGCAGTGCGTCTCGTCACCGACCGGCCGGAACACGTGCTCGTCACCGAACCCCTCGCAGGTGACCAGGCCCTGCCGGGCGGCTTCGGCCGGGCGCTCCTGAGGCGTCGGAGGCAGCAGCGGGACCGGGAGCTTCTCCGTCAGGCGGTGGCGCAGGAACCCGACCGCCGAACGGACGCCGGTACGCGGCAGATGGGCCGTCAGTGCGTGCCTGAGGTCCGCGACGGACACCCCGCGACGTAGCCACTCCGCCGCCGCCTCGGCCAGACCACGGGCTTCCCGGACACCGAGCAGCAGATCCCGGTTCTGGTGCCGGAGCGACAGCAGCAGGCGCTCCGCCTCGGCGGCTTCGGGTGTCATGTCCCCATCCGGCTCCGGCTGCTGTGCCGCCGGCTCTTCGGTGGGTGGGTGGGGAGAGGTCTTCTTCTCTCCGTCTTCGTCTACCGGTGGTTGGGCTCCGGTCCGCCGGGGTCCCCGATTTCGGGCGGTCGGTCCCGCGTCATCCGGAGACTCGGCCGGAATCCCGTCCCGGACCGCGTTCGCCTCGTCACGCGTAAGGGTGACGTTGGAGAGCAGCTGCTCGGTGAGCCAATATCCGCGCCGGGTCTGGAACTTCCACTCGTGCAGGAACCCGCAGGCCACCAGGCACTCCTTCGCCCGGTGGTACGCCCGGGGCCGCATGCCCAGGTCGGTGGCGTGCTCCCCGAGCGGCTTGCCGCTCGCGCTCTCGGGGAGGCCCTGGATGTAGATGAGGAGGAGCTTCGCGTCGCTGTTCAGACGCGAATGACGCACGACACCGTTCGAAACCTTGGTGAAGGACTGAACGGGAGCGATAACATGCCGAAGCATTTCTGGTGGACCTCTAGCTTCCACTGGCGGTGAAGGTCCCCGGACTCCCTGGTGTTGGCGCACCAGCCGGGGACCGCTCCGTTTCACGGAGCGTGATGATGCGATCACCGTAGCGCACAGTTCAGCGTGTGACGCAACAACTCCGGCTCCACGAACGGATCTTCGATTGTCGGCCGGGACCTCCAGTCCAGCGGCCACGTCACCCCGTGCAGCGCCGGAATCCCGACGAACGCCTCGCCCCGCCCGTTCCGGCTCAGCGCCCGCGCCGGAGTGGGCCACGCGTGCGTGGCGGCGGTCTGCGGGGGCAGCAGGAAGTAGTGGTTCCGCTCCCCCGTCGCCTCGCGGACGATCGGCCCCGCCTGGAAGTCCGTGAACGCCATGAGGCGGTACGCCACGTCCTCGCCGAGGAAGCCGCCGATCCGCACGGCGTCGAAGTGGATGCCGGCGTGACGGAGGGCGTGACCGGACGCGGGTACCCAAGCGGGCACGCTGTCAAGCGACTTGCGCAGATTCATGCGGCCAGCTTGGCGGGCGTGATCTCCTGTGACCAGCGACACAGTCCGCTTGTGCGGGACTGTGCACTCGGGAGGTCGGGTGTGAACAAAGAGAAGAAGAGCCCGGGGGCCGCGAAGGCCTTCGGTGCGCTCCTGCGCTTCTACCGCGAACAGGCGGGCATCTCGCAGGAGGCCTTGGGCCGGAAGACCGGCTATTCCAAGTCCCAAGTGGCCATGATCGAGCGCGGAGAGCGACGGGCGAAGGGGAACTTCGTCCAGATCGCCGACGAGTTGCTGGGTGCACAAGGTGCACTTCTGACTGTCGCGAAGGAGGTGACCGCCAGTGCGGTGGCCGCCTGGTTCGAGGACTACCTGGACGAGGAGGCCAAGGCGGCGGGCATCTACTCGTACGAGAACCACCTGATCCCCGGGCTTCTGCAGACCCCGGAGTACGCGCGTGCGGTCTTCGGATGCGCCAGCCCGCCCTGGGAGGACGACGAGCTGAATGCCATGGTCGCGGCGCGGATGGGCCGACACGAGGTGTTCCACCGCAGGCCGCTTCCCCTGATCAGGTTCGTCCTGGAGAAGGTCGTGCTCACCCGCCCCATCGGGGGTACGCCCTGCCTCAAGAGGAACCTGCTGCACATCCTGGAGGTCGCCCAACTGCGCAACGTCGAGATCCAGGTCATGCCGGAGGACTGCGAGACGCACGCCGGGCTCAGCGGCCCGTTCATCCTGCTGGAGACAGCCGAGCGGAACAGCCAGCTCGTCTACGTGGAAGGACTGAGCGGCCGGTACTTTCTGACCGAACAACCCGAGCTCGGGGATGCGTTCGCGCGATACGGAACCCTGCGCGCACAAGCCCTGAGCCCGAAAGAGTCCTACAAACTCATCGAACAGGTGGCACGAGAGCTATGAGCACCGACCTCCACTGGATCAAGTCCTCCTACAGCAGCGAACAGGGCGGCAACTGCGTCGAGGTCGCCACCCGCCCCGACTCCATCCACGTCCGCGACTCCAAGGACACCTCCCTCCCCTCGTTCGAGGTCTCCCCCGCCGCCTGGGGCGCCTTCGTCTCGACCGTGTGAACGGCGAGGGCCTCCACCCCGTCCGGGTGGAGGCCCTCACTCGCTACTTCAGGTGCCGGGTGAAGAACCGCGCCCCCGCGTCGAGTTCGTACTGCGGGACGCCCGTGTGGCCGCCCGTGTTCGCGTGCAGGGTCTTCTCCTTGGAGCCGAACGCGTCGAACAGGTCCAGGGACGCCTGGCGGTCGTTCCCCTCGTCGTCCCACTGCAGGAGGACTTGGAGCGGGATGCCGACCTCGCGGGCGTCCTCGACGATGGCGGCGGGGATGAAGCTGCCCGCGAAGAGGCCGGCGGCCTTGATGCGCGGATCGGTCACCGCGAGGCGGACGCCGATGGAGATCACGCCGCCCTCGTAGCCGACGGGCCCGTCGATCTCGGGCAGGGCCAGGAGCACGTCCATGGTGGCCTGCCATTCGGGGACGGCCTGGTCGACGAGCGGGAGGATGAGCGCGTCGACGATCTCGTCGGTGAGCGGCTCGCCGGCCTGCAGCACCCGGCGCATGTCGGCGCGGGCCTGTTCGACCTCGGGCAGGCGGGGCCGGTCGCCCATGCCGGGGAGCTCGATGGTCGCCGAGGCGAAGCCGTACTGCGCGGCGTAGTACCGGGCCCGGCCCGCCACGCGGGCGTACGTCTTCTGGAGCCCGAGCGGCGGGAGGCCGATCAGGATCAGCGGGACCGGCGCGGACGCGGACGCGGATGCGGGGGTCCACAGGACGCCGGGGATGCCGTCGAGGGTGAACTCGCGCTCGATGACGTCGTCGTCGAAGCGCTGCTCGGAAGTGAATCGCATGGTCGTGCCTTTCGGGAATGCGCGTGAATACGGCGCTCCCGGACGACGACCTATCGCCCGACCGTGACCCCAGAGGGGAGCACCCATGTCGTTACGTTCACGGGTACCACCTCCTCGGTCTGCTGCACGGCTTCCGTGAAGGTAGCAGCGGGCTTCCGGGGCCGCCAACCGATTTAAAAGCGAGGGCCTCCACCCCGTCGGGGTGGAGGCCCTCACACACTCATCCGGTACGGATCAGAACGCGCCGTTCAGACCCCACCAGTTGCCGTCCTCCGGGACGCCCGCGTTGAACGCGCCCGTGCCCTTGCCCGTGTAGAGGACGAGGCAGCCCACGCCACGGCACTCCGCGGAGACGTAGTTGCTGTTGGTGATCGTCGCGAGGTCGTTGCGGCCGTCGGCGTTGTAGTCGCCGACCGCGAGGAACGAGGCCATGACGTTCCAGCCGCCGCTGCCGATCAGGACGCGCGAGCCGACGCCGCCGGTGCTGGTGCCCGGGTAGAAGTAGAGCTTGCCCGTGGAGGCCTCGCGGGCGACCAGGTCGGCCCGGCCGTCGCCGTTCAGGTCACCGGCGCCGACCAGTGCGTTCATCGCGTTCCAGCCGCCGCTGCCGATGAGCTTGCGCGCGCCGATGCCGGTGCTGGTGCCCGGGTACAGCCACAGCTTGCCCGTGGACTTCTCGACGGCGAGGAGGTCCGAGCGGCTGTCGCCGGTCAGGTTGCCGAAGGCGGTGATCTGGTTCATGCCGTTCCAGCCGCCGGAGCCGATCAGCTTCCGCGTGCCGACGGCGCCGGTGCCCGTGCCCGGGTACAGCCAGAGCTTGCCCGTGGAGGCCTCGCGGGCGATGACGTCCTCTCGGCCGTCGCCGGAGAAGTCGCCGTGCCGGGTGAGGGCGTTCATGGCGTTCCAGCCGCCGCTGCCGACGAGCTTGCCCGTACCGTCGCCGGGCAGGAACCACAGGCGGCCGGCCTTGTCGCGGACGACGACGTCGGACTTCTTGTCGGCGTTCATGTCGCCGAAGCCCGCCGCCTTGGGAGCCGTGTAGGCGTTCCACTCGGGGTAGGCGGGCAGGACGCACTCGCGCTCGGTGGGGACGAACTTCAGCGAGCTGACCGAGTTGGTGCCGGGGCCGCCCCACTCGGTGCCCGCGGGGTCGGCGGGCATCGAGTAGACGCCGCCGTTGGTGCCGTAGTCGGCGTCCTCGTGCAGGCAGACGAACTTGTTGGTGCGGTTGACGACCGAGCGGAACGTGTTGTCCCAGGTCCCGAGCGTCGCCGTGTTCACGTTGGTCTTGTACATCGTGCCGGTGCCGTTGTCGGTCTTCCAGGCACAGAAGTAGCCGGACGGGCAGTCGCTGACAGCGGCCTGCGCCGGCGCCACGCCCGCGCCGAAGAGGCCGAGCGAGGTGAGCCCCAGCGTCGTGGCCACCGTGGCCACGCGCCGCAGCATGGAAATGCGCATCGAGTTCCCTCCAAACGGCGCGGAGCCTCACTGCTCGACGCGCCGTGTGGGGACCGTACCGTGCCGGGATTCCGGCGTCACCGGAGGGGCCGCCTGTTTCCGGAATGTTCGCTTCCCGTACGGCGGGGCCCTCACGGGGTCAGGACGCCGTTCAGGAAGGGCTCCACCGCCTCACTCCAGGCCTCCGGGTGGGTGTAGTGGAGGAGGTGGCCGGCGTCGGGGATCTCCGCGTACGCCCCGTGGGGCAGGACCCGGACCATCTCCTGGGCCTCCGCCCGGCCCAGCTCGCCGTCCAGGCCGCGCACGACGAGGGTGGGGCAGCGGACCTGGGCGAGGGAGTCCCAGTGGGCGTCGTGGACCCAGGTCTCACGGGAGGTCAGCATCTGCTCCGGGTCGAACACCGGGCGCCAGCCGTCCGGGTGCTCGGCCATCACCTCGGCGAAGAACGCGCCCCGCGCCGGGTTCGGCACCTCCACCCACGGGTCCTCGTCGCCGAACCAGCGGTGGACGGCCTCCAGGGACGGGAAGGGCGCCGGCCAGCCGCGGAACCAGTCCTGCCAGGCCCGCTGCGAGGCCGCGCCGAGCGCCGAGGCCCGCATGTCGCAGATGACGAGCGCGCGGACGAGGTCGGGGCGCTCGGCGGCCAGCTGCCAGGCGGTCAGGGCGCCCATGGAGTGGCCGACGAGGGTGACCGGGCCGAGGCCGAGCTGCTCGACGACGGCCGCCGCGTCCGCCACGTACGCCTCGCGCGTGAAGGGCCCGCCGGCGGGCTTCTCGCTCGCGCCGTGACCGCGCTGGTCGAGGGCGACGATCCGGTGGCCCCCGGTGAGCCGGCGGACGGCGCGGGCCCAGTGGCCCGCGTGCCCCATCAGACCGTGGAGGAGTAACACGCCGGGGGCCGAGGCGTGGGCGTGCGGGGCCTGAGGCCCTGGTGCGGCGTGCGGGGCCTGCGGGGCTCGGGCGGGGCGGGGGACGGGACGGCCGCCGGGGCGGCCGGCGGTGTCGGGGCCGAGCCGCGGGACGGCGTCGGGGCCGAGGCGCCTGGCGGTCTCGGGGCCGGGACGCGGCACGCCGCCCGGGCCGGGCTGCGGGACGATCCCGGGCCCGCCGGGCTCCGCCGTGTATTCCCAGGCCGCCAGCCGGACGCCGTCCGCCCCGGTGACGTCGAGTCGTCGCGCCATGGATCCGGCACCCCCTCTTTTCCGTCGAACCTCGCCAGACTATCGAACTCGCATTCGAAAATGCGCTCCTGCCGCACAACACCCCTCGTTCGAGTGACAGGGCTCAAGGGTTGATGCGCTCTGCCGAGGGGAGATCTTGAGCGGGAGGCGGACCGCTCGGGGAAAAACGGTCCGAGGGGACTGACCTTGAGAGCTCGGGGCTCCAGGTCAGCACAGGGGAGGACAGGCCCCGGCGCCGGAAGGCGCCGGGGCCCTCTGTCGTCCGTAGCCCTCATGGCCCCACCCCCGCGCCCGCTCATCGCCCCGCTCGTACCAGCGTGGCACGACGAGGGCGCGTGCGTGGCGATTCCGGCGTAAAACGGGGCGCACGACGGATCATTGACCCGGATGCGGAACGGGGGCGCCCCGCCGGCCTCCGAGAGACCGGCGGGGCGCCCCCGCTCACGTACGGGACGGGCTCAGCGCTTCGCGACGAACACGTGCGCCGCGATGTCCGCGTCCAGCTCCGCGGCCTCGCCGCTGCTGCCGACCAGGACACCGCCCGGCGACTCCGACACCGACACCACCGAGCCGGGCTGCACGCCCGCCCTCCGCAGCGTGTACATCAGCTGGGCGTCCGTCTGGATCGGCTCGCCGATCCTGCGGACGATCACCGTCTTGCCCTCGCTCGCGTCCAGGTCGGCCAGCGACACCATCGAGTCGTCGAGGAAGGCCTCGGCCTCCGCCTTCTCGCCCAGCTCGTCCAGGCCCGGGATCGGGTTCCCGTACGGCGACTCCGTCGGGTGGCGCAGCAGCTCCATGACCCGCCGCTCCACGGCCTCGCTCATCACGTGCTCCCAGCGGCAGGCCTCGGCGTGGACCTGCTCCCACTCCAGGCCGATCACGTCGACGAGCAGGCACTCGGCCAGGCGGTGCTTGCGCATCACCCGGGTGGCGAGGCGACGGCCCTCGTCCGTGAGCTCCAGATGGCGATCACTCGCCACGGCCACCAGGCCGTCGCGCTCCATCCGGGCCACCGTCTGGCTCACGGTCGGACCGCTCTGGTCGAGCCGCTCGGCGATCCGGGCACGCATGGGGACCACACCTTCCTCCTCGAGCTCGAGGATGGTGCGGAGGTACATCTCCGTTGTGTCGATCAGTCCGGACATACGTGCCCCTCGATGAGTCGTGCGCTGGCCCTGCCGCAATTGTTGCGCATCGGACCGACAACCGGGCCGCGCCGGGTGAGGAGGGGTGGTGCGGTATTGACAGAGCAATGGTCCAGACCGCACCGTGATCGGCGACCTCGGCGAGAGCGCGGGACGCGAGCCGACGAGAGCCACGACGACAAGGAGCCGCCGCGATGGGCGAGAGCAAGCTGGCCGGACAGTTCTTCGACGCGGCGATCGGCCTGCTCAAGGAGGTGCGCGACGGGGACTCCGCCGAGATCGCCGCCGCCGGAGCCGCGATCGCCGCCGCCGTCGCGAACGGCAACCGGCTCTTCGCCTTCGGCGCCGGACACTCCTCGCTCGCCGCCCAGGACGTCGTCTACCGGGCCGGCGGCTTCGCCCTGATGAACCTGCTCGCCGTCCCCGGCGTCGTCGGCGTCGACGTCATGCCCGCCACCCTCGGCTCCGCCCTGGAGCGCGTCGACGGCCTCGCCGGGGCGGTCCTCGACTGCTCCCCCGCCAAGGCCGGCGACGTCCTGATCATCATCTCCCTCTCCGGGCGCAACGCCCTGCCCGTGGAGATGGCCATGAACGCCCGCGCGCTCGGCCTCACCGTCATCGGCGTCACGTCGGTGGCGTACGCCACGGAGACGAAGTCGCGGCACGTGTCGGGGACGTACCTCAAGGACCACTGCGACATCGTCCTCGACTCGAAGATCGCCGTCGGGGACGCGGAGCTCACCCACGAGGGCATCGAAGCGCCCTTCGCGCCCGCCTCCACCGTCGTCACCAGCGCCCTCATGCAGGCCACGATGGCCGCCGCCGCCGAGGAGCTCGTACGCCTCGGCATCGAGCCGCCGCTGCTGCGCTCCGGCAACGTCGACGGCGGGCACGAGTGGAACGGGCGCGTGATGGACGAGTACGGCGACCGGATCTTCTACCGGCGCTGACCGGGCCTAGACCGTGGGGTGCGGGGCCCGGCCGTGCCGCGGGCTCCGCCGGCTCGACGCGATGAGGGCGACACCGGTGAGCTCCAGGAAGTTCCCGACGAAGGCGAGCCACGGGTCACGCGACACGACATCGCTCGGGAGGCTGAAGTACGTGGCCACCGCGGTGAGCAGGCCCAGGCCCGCCAGCGCGAGACCGACGCCGTAGACCCGGGGCTGCCGGACGCTCCGGCGCGCCGGCGTGATCATCCACCCCGTACGGAACGCCGCCACGCCCATCCCGATCGCCGTGACGCCGAACGGCACGGTCGCCCCCAAGAACCAAGCAGTCATCATGACGGCCCCCCATATTTCCCGAACCTGGGCCCATCCTCGTCCCGCCGCGCCCGGTCCGGCCATGCCGGGACCCGGCAGTCTCGGGCCCTCTCCGTTGCCGGTCAGCCGCGTTCCATCACCTGCGTCACCCGCGTGAAGCCGTCCGCCCCGTGCCCCCGGTCCACCGCCCGGCGCGCCAGCGCCTCCGCCGCGCGCATGACGCTCGCGTCGACGCCGTGCGCCTCGGCCGCGTGCACGACGTGGACCAGCGTCGACAGGGCCGAGGTCAGCCGGCTGCCCTCGCCCGAGTACGAACCGCCGTCCACGTCCTCGGCCCACTCCTGGAACAGCGGCGGCAGGATCGCCCCGATGCCCTGGGCGAACGGCGCCAGCTCCCGCGCCGTGATCCCCTCCGCGCGGGCCAGCGCGAGCGCGTGCACGTACCCCGTCATCGACGTCCAGAAGATGTCGAGCAGCGCCACGTCGTACGCGGCGGCCCGGCCGATGTCCTCGCCGAGGTGCGTGTGGGTGCCGCCGAGCGCGTCGAGCACCGCCCGGTGCTCGCCGTACAGCGGCTCGGGGCCGCTGTGCAGGAACACCCCGGCGGGCGTCCCGATCGTCGGCGTCGGGGTCATGATCGCGCCGTCCAGGTAGCCGACACCGTGCTCGGCCGCCCAGCGGCCGGTGTCGCGGGCCCGCTCCGGGACGTCGGCGCTCAGGTTGACCACGGTCCGGCCCTTGAGCGCGTCCGTGACGGCCGGCTGCCGCAGGACCGCGTCGGTGGCGTCGTAGTCGACGAGGCAGATCACCGTGAGCGGGCTCGCGGCGACCGCCTCCTCGGCGCTCGCCGCCAGGACCGCGCCCCGCTCGGCGAGGTCGCCCTCACGGCCCGGGGTGCGGTTCCACACGGTGGTCCGGACACCGGCGCCGAGGAACGCGCCGGCCAGCGCACGCCCCATGGGTCCGAGACCGAGAACGGTGACGCGGGAAGAAGACATGGCGGAACTCCCTTGCACATACGTGGGTTGGAAAGAGATGACGGACGACGGAGAGGGACGCGCATGACACGCCTCCGGGCCCAGGACACGAACCTCTGCGGTGTGTCCGCCGCGATCGCCGTGATCGACGGCAAGTGGAAGACGTGGCTGCTGTGGCTGCTGGAGTCGGGGCCGCACCGGCCCGGCGAACTGCGCCGCAAGATCCCCCGGATCAGCGAGAAGATGCTGACGCAGGCGCTGCGGGAGATGGAGACGGACGGCCTCGTGCACCGCGAGGTGCACGACGTGGTGCCGCCGAAGACCGTCTACTCGCTGACGGAGTTCGGGCGCGAACTCTCCGACGTGCTCGGCCCGCTGTCGGACTGGGGCCATCGCCGGCTCGACCGGCTGACGGAGGCGCGGTCCGCCTCCTGAGGCCCGTCGTTCCCCTCTCCCTCCGGGCCTCCACCAGGTTCTCCCGGGACGCCGAACCCCGACAAGTACCCACAAAAAAGTGGGTGTACGGGCGGCTAGTCCTTGCCGCCGAGGTCCCCGAGGTCCATCAACGTCGACACCCGGGCCGCCACCGACTCCCCGAACACCACGTCCTCGCGCTCGAACGGCGCGCGGCAGGCGGCCCGCAGGAACGTCAGGACGCCGAGGGTCCGGCCCCGGGAGCGCAGGACCACGCACAGGGCGTGCGCCGCGTCCCCCGGCCACTGGTGGGCCTCCGCCCACACCTCGGCGGTCCGGCCCGCGCTCGCCCGCACCGTGCCGATCCGGTCCCAGGCCTGGAGCGCCGGGTGCCGCGGCCCGTACCGCAGCGGGATGCCGCCGCCCACGACGGGCGAGGACGGGCCGGGGGCGCCGCCCGCCGGGGTGGCCAGGGCGCGGGTGAGGCGCCGCTCCCCCGCCGGCCGGTCCACCAGGGCGTGGTCGGCGAACCCGGCCAGGGCGAAGTCCAGCAGGACCGTCGCGGCCTCCGCCGGGTCCTCGCACTCCGCGGCCGCCGCGCCCGCCCGGTGCAGCTGGCTCCACCGGAACCGCAGCCGGTCGGCCCCGCGGGCCGCGAGCCGCTCCTCGGTGACGTCCTGGAACAGCCAGGCCACTCCCAGCGGCACGGGCTCCTCCGCCATCGGCGACGACAGCAGCAGGAAGCCGCTGCGCCAGCACCGGCGCCGCTCCCCCGAGGCCGTCTCCAGCGTCACCCACACCTCGGCGGGCGCCGGCGGCGTGCCCTCGGCGAGGACGTGTTGGAAGGCGGCCTCCAGCTCCTCCGCGCCGTGCGTGACGGCGTCGCCGAGGGGCCGGCCGAGCAGGGCCGTGCGCCCGGTGCCGAAGGCGCGGGCCGCGTGGGCGTTGACCATGGCCGGGCGCAGGTCGGCGTCGACGAGCACGACGCCCCAGGAGGCGTCGTCGAACAGCGCCTCGCTCAGCGCGACCGACCGCTCCAGGTCGAGCTGTACGTGGACCTCGCTGAACGCGCAGTACACCCCGGCGGGAGTGCCGTCGGCCCCCCGCACCCCGGCGGCCTGGCTCCGCACGAGCACCCGCCCGCCGTCCTTGCGGAGCAGCACGAACTCGTGGACCTGGCGGCCGGGGCCCTTCATGGCCCCCATCAGCCGGCCCAGGGTCTCCTCGGCGTCCGCGCTGCGCGCCGCCCACCCCTCGAACCCGCGCCGCCCGACGGCCTCCGCGGCGGACCAGCCGAGGATCCGCTCGGCCTCCCGGTTCCAGTGCGTGACCGTCCCGTCGGCGTCGAACGCGCAGAGCGCGGCGTCCATCCCGTCGAGCAGCGCGGCCAACAGATCGGCCCCCGCCCCCGGGACGGACACGGCGTCGCTCGTGGCCCCCGTGAATGCACTCATCCAGGTACCCCCCATGCTGCGGACCATTCAACTGGAACGTGACCCAGAGCACACCATGTTCGTCGAAAACGCTTCCCCTGCGAAAACGCTCCTTTCGGCACCGAAGCCTTTCGGCACCGAGCCGTGCGGGCTCACGCGGGGGAGACGAAGCCGGACTCGTAGGCGGCGATCACCGCCTGGGTGCGGTCCCGGGCGCCCAGTTTGGCCAGGACGGCGCTCACATGGGACTTGACCGTCTCCGTGCCCACCACCAGGCGGGCGGCGATCTCCGCGTTGGACAGGCCCCGGGCCATCAGGCGCAGGACGTCCTCCTCCCGGTCCGTCAGGCCCGCGCGGGCCAGGGTCTCCCGGGCCTCCGTGCTGCCCCGCTCCTGCCCGTGGGCGGCCGCCAACTCCCGTACCGCCGCCGGGAAGAGGAGGGAGTCCCCTTCCACCACCAGGCGGACCGCGTGGACGATCTCCGCGGGGCGGGCGCGCTTGAGGAGGAAGCCGTCGGCACCGGCGCGGAGGGCTCCGTACACGTACTCGTCGTTCTCGAAGGTCGTCACGACGAGGATCTTCGGCGGGGCGTCGACCGTGCGGAGGACCGCCGACGTCGCCTCGATGCCGTCCATGAGGGGCATCCGGACGTCCATCGCCACCACGTCGGGCCGGAGGCTGCGGACGAGGGGGACGACCGCCGCCCCGTCCGCCGCCTCCCCCACCACCTCGATGTCGGGCTGGGCTTCCAGGACCGCGCGCAGGCCTGCCCGCACCAGGGGTTCGTCGTCTACGAGGAGGACCTTGATCACCATTCCGCCAGCGTAGGGGGAGAGCCGTTCCCTCAGCGCAGCGGAAGCGTCACGTCCACCCGCCATGTGCCGTCCTTCATGCCCGTCTTCGCCTCGCCGCCCAGCAGCGCCGCCCGTTCGCGGATGCCGCGCAGTCCGCTGCCCGTGCCGGGGGCCACGGGCGGACGGCCGGGCGGAAGGGGGTTGGTGACCCGGAGGCGGAGCCGGGATCTGTCCGCCGTCACGCGGACGTCGACCGGGACCGGGCCGGCGTGCCGCAGCGCGTTCGTCAGGGCCTCCTGGAGCATGCGGTAGGCCTCCCGGGAGACGGGGCCCGGCAGGTCCTCCACGGGGCCCGTCACCTCGGCGTCCACCTGCGCCCCGGAGGAGCGGGCCGAGTCCAGGAGGCGGGCGGCCTCGTCGAGGCCGGGGCTCGCGCCGCGCGGGCGGCCGGTCTCGCGGAGCAGCAGCAGGACCCGCTCCAGGTCCTCCAGGGCCGCCCGGCCGGTCTCCTCGATGGCCGCGAGTGCCCGGTCGGTGAACTCGGGGTCCTGGGCCGCCCGTGCGGCGCCCGCCTGCACCACGGCCAGGGTGAGGGCGTGGCCCAGGGAGTCGTGGAGTTCGCGGGCGATCCTGTTGCGTTCGAGGAGGCGCTCCGTGCGCTCCTCCAGGGCCGTCATGCGCTCCTTGACCGACGGGCCGAGGAGCTGGCGGGCGACCCGCGTGTCCAGCCGGCCGGCCATGACGACCAGCGCGAGGAGGGCCAGGAGCGGGAGGGGTGCCAGGGCCGCCTTGCCCGGGCCCGACGGGGTCAGGAACGGCAGCACGGGTGCGTCTATCGACGTGTCGAGCAGCACCAGCGTGCACTGCAGCAGCCAGACCGACACGAGCCAGGCCACGAGGCCCGCCTCCATCCGGAACACCAGCCACAGGGCCGTCCTGCCCCGGTCCGTCCACGAGGCCGACGGGGTCGCCGAGATGCCCGTGGCCGCGTCGTCGGCGTACGCCTCCTCGCCCGGCCTGCGGGCGTGCTTGCCGGGGAAGAGCATCAGGCGCGCCTGGAGGCCCTCGGCGCGGCGGGCGGAGGGGACGAGGGCGAGCGCCGCCATCAGCGGTATGGGCAGGGCCGCCGCGGTCAGCCAGTCGCCGAAGGACGGGGAGTTCAGGCCGGGATAGATCAGTCCGGCGGCGAGCGGCACGATGGCGCCGATCACCAGATGCAGCCAACGGGTGTACGTGACCGCCCGGATCAGGGGTCGCAGGAGCATTCCGCCATCCTCCCAACGGCGGCCCGCGTGCGGCTCCCCCGCACGGGGGAGACGATCCCCTCGGGCGGGGGAAGGCACGCGGCCGTCCGACGGCCAGGCTTGAGCCATGACCAGCATCGACGTCAAGAACCTCACCAAGGAGTACGGCGGCAGGCGCCCGGCCCGGGCCGTGGACGGACTGACGTTCCGGGTCGAGCCGGGGCGCGTCACCGGCTTCCTCGGCCCCAACGGAGCGGGGAAGTCGACCACCATGCGGCTCGTCCTCGGTCTCGACCGGCCGACCTCGGGCACCGCCACCATCGGCGGCCGGCCGTACGTGACGCTGGACGATCCGCTGCGCACGGTCGGCGCGCTCCTCGACGCGCAGGCCGCACACCCCGCCCGGACCGGCCGCGACCACCTCCGCTTCCTCGCCGCGAGCAACGGCCTGCCGGACCGCCGGGTCGACGAGGTACTGGAGGAGACGGGCCTGACGTCCGCCGCCCGCCGCCGGATCCGCCGCTACTCGCTGGGCATGCGGCAGCGGCTCGGCATAGCGGCCGCGCTCCTCGGCGACCCGGGGGTGCTGATGCTGGACGAGCCCGCGAACGGCCTGGATCCGGAGGGCATCGTCTGGATCCGCGGGCTGCTGCGCCGGCTGGCCGCCGAGGGGCGGACGGTCCTGGTCTCCAGCCACCTCATGAACGAGACGGCGACCTTCGCCGACCACCTCGTGGTCCTGGGCCGTGGCCGGCTCCTCGCGGACGTGCCGATGCGGGAGTTCATCGACGCCCACAGCCACGCACGGGTGCGGGTGCGCACCGGCGATCCGGTACGGCTGCGGGCCACGCTCCTGGCGAAGGGGTGGACCGTCGGGGACGCCGCCGACGGCGACGGCCGGTGGGTGGTGGAGGGCGCCTCCGCCGAGGAGATCGGGGCGGTCACCGCCCGCGAGGGCATCCCCGTCTTCGAACTCGCCGACGAGCGCGCCTCGTTGGAGCAGGCGTATCTGGCCCTCACCGCGGAGGCCGCCGAGTTCACCGCCACCCGTACCGCCTCGTCCACCCCTTCCCCCCAGGAGGTCTGACCGTGTCCGCCGCCGTCACCGTCCCCGCCGTGCTCCGCTCCGAGTGGATCAAGATCCGGTCGATCCGGTCGAGCTTCGGCTCGCTGCTCGCCGTCCTCGTCGCCGCCCTGGGGATCGCTCTGGCGGTCTTCCCCTCCATCGGGCAGCCGGAGGCGGAGACCGGCGACATGGATCCGCTCTTCTGGATCTACTACCCGATGAACTTCGTGCAGATCGCCGCGATCTCCTTCGGTGCTACCGCCGCCTCGTCCGAATACCTGAACGGGGCGCTGCGGAACTCCCTGGCGGCCGTGCCGAACAGAACCCTGCTCTACGGGGCGAAGGCGGCGGTCGTGGGGGCGGGCGCGCTGGTCGTGGGCGTGGTGGCCGGTTTCGTCATGTTCTTCACGGCGAACGCGTTCCTCGGGAAGTACGCCGTCGGGATCGGCGAGCCGGGCGCGCTGCGGTCCTGCTTCGGCGCCGGGCTCTACCTCGCGCTGATCACGCTGTTCTCGATGGGGCTGACGTTCCTGCTGCGCAGCGCGGTGGCGGTGCTGAGCACCCTGATCCCGTTCATCCTCATCGTGTCCTTCGTCATCGGCGGGGTCTCCGAGGGCGTCGCGACCTGGCTGCCGGACCGGGCCGGGCAGCAGATCCTCTTCCAGGAACCGCTGGGGACCCTCGGGGCCTGGACCGGGATCGGGGTGACCGCCCTGTGGACGGCGGCGGCGCTCCTCGCGGGCTGGTGGGCGGTGCGGCGACGGGACGCCTGAGCCGCCTGGAGAACCGGGGGATTAAATCGCTTGTCTCGGTCCTGAGCGGTTCGTAGGGTGTGGGTACACGCGAAAGGAGGTGATCCGAAAAAATGGTTTCTTTTCGGACTCGTGAGGTGACTGCGGGCTAAGGCCTGCCAGTCGCACTCTGTGCACCTCGGCAGGCCTTCTGCCGAAAACCCAACGCAGTCACCCGACCCGTGAGTCGCCGGCAGTCCGGTCGGCAGGCGTCCGCCCGAACCTAGGCGGGCGGCGCCAAGACTCACGGGTCGCCTGCGTTTTCCCCTCGAAGCCTCCGAACGCCGGCCGGCCCCCTCCCCTTCAGGGGGCCAGGCGCTCCACCCGCCAGGTGCCGTCCGGCTCGTGGACGTAGCGGAGGCGGTCATGGAGGCGGTTCTCGTGGCCCTGCCAGAACTCGACCGTCTCGGGGATCACGCGGATGCCGCCCCAGGCCGGGGGGACCGGGACCTGCTCGCGGTCGGGGTAGCGGGCGGCCAGTTCGGCATAGCGGGCGAGGAGGTCCTCGCGGGACGGGATCACCGTGGACTGGGGGCTGGCCCAGGCGCCGAGCTGGGAGCCGTGGGGGCGGGTGCGGAAGTAGGCGACCGTCTCGTCGCGCCCGACGCGGACCGCGCGACCGGTGACGATGACCTGGCGGGCCAGCGGGTGCCAGGGGAAGAGCAGCGAGGCGTACGGGTTGGCCGCCAGCTCCTGGCCCTTGCGGGACTCGTAGTTGGTGAAGAAGACGAAGCCGGCCTCGTCGTAGTGCTTGAGGAGGACCGTCCGGGAGGACGGGCGGCCGTCGGGGGTCGCGGTGGACACGATCATCGCGTTGGGTTCGTGGATCGCCGGGTTCTCGGCGGTCTCCTTGAACCAGCGGGCGAACTGGCCGACCGGTTCGGGGGCGAGGTCCGCCACGGTCAGCTCCGTGGTGCGGTACTGCTCGCGCATGTCTGCGGGATCCAGGGCGTCGGTCACAGGGGCCATCCTGCCGCAGCGGCCCAGTCTGCCCGGCACCGGCGGGCGCTAATCCTCTCTCGCCGGATCGGCGCAGTGTGCCGGATGTCACGCTTCCCCGCATCATCGGAACCGTACAGACTCTTCGGCTGGATGACTGTTGATTCCCCACGATCGCCCTGAACGGTTGATCGATCATCGATAGAGGAGCCGCCTGATGTCCGACTTCGTACCCGGGCTCGAGGGAGTCGTCGCGTTCGAGACGGAGATCGCCGAACCCGACAAGGAGGGCGGCGCCCTCCGCTACCGCGGGGTCGACATCGAGGACCTCGTCGGCCACGTCTCCTTCGGGAACGTCTGGGGCCTGCTCGTCGACGGCGCCTTCAACCCGGGCCTGCCGGCCGCCGAGCCCTTCCCGATCCCCGTGCACTCCGGCGACATCCGCGTCGACGTGCAGTCCGCGCTCGCGATGCTCGCGCCCGTCTGGGGCCTCAAGCCGCTCCTCGACATCTCCGCCGAGCAGGCCCGCGACGACCTCGCCCGCGCGGCCGTCATGGCCCTCTCGTACGTCGCGCAGTCCGCGCGCGGCCAGGGTCTCCCGATGGTCCCGCAGAGCGAGATCGACAAGGCCGAGTCCGTCGTCGAGCGCTTCATGGTCCGCTGGCGCGGCGAGCCCGACCCGAAGCACGTCAAGGCCGTCGACGCCTACTGGACCTCCGCCGCCGAGCACGGCATGAACGCCTCCACGTTCACCGCGCGCGTCATCGCGTCGACCGGCGCGGACGTCGCCGCCTCCCTCTCCGGTGCCGTCGGCGCCATGTCCGGGCCGCTGCACGGCGGCGCGCCCTCCCGCGTCCTCGGCATGATCGAGGAGATCGAGCGGACCGGCGACGCCACCGCGTACGTGAAGCAGGCCCTCGACAAGGGCGAGCGCCTCATGGGCTTCGGCCACCGCGTCTACCGCGCCGAGGACCCCCGCGCCCGCGTGCTCCGCCGTACGGCCAAGGAGCTGGCGGCCCCGCGCTTCGAGGTCGCCGAGGCCCTGGAGAAGGCCGCCCTGGAGGAGCTGCACAACCGCCGCCCGGACCGCGTCCTGGCGACGAACGTGGAGTTCTGGGCGGCGATCGTCCTCGACTTCGCCGAGGTCCCGGCGCACATGTTCACGTCGATGTTCACGTGCGCGCGTACGGCCGGCTGGTCGGCGCACATCCTGGAGCAGAAGCGCACCGGCCGCCTCGTGCGCCCCTCGGCCCGCTACACGGGCCCCGGCCAGCGGGACCCGCGCGAGATCGAGGGCTACGCCGACATCGCCGGCTAGGGCCTGTCCGACCCCGATCCGCCGGACAGGCCCTGGAGCCCTCGAATCCGCCGGGGGCCGTCACACCAGCTGGGCCTGCTGTTCCTGGGCGAGCAGCAGGTCCGCGTGGTGGCGGGCCGTGGTCAGCGGATGGGCGCGGAGCTTGCCCTTCAGCTCGTTGCGGCCGTACTCGGCGAACAGCGGGTTCGCCGGGTCGGCGGTGACGCCGGGCGCGCGGTCCGCGAAGGGGAACTGGAGCGGGGCGATCCGGGCGTCCAGGCGCGGGTTGTAGAAGAACGGCACGGAGAATCGTTCCGTCGCCCCGGGCGGCGACACCACCCGGTGGTTCGTGGCGATCAGGTAGCCGTTCGTGGCGACCTCAAGGAGCTCGCCCAGGTTGACGACGAACGCGCCCGGCAGCGGCGGCACGTCGTGGAAGTTCCCGTCCTCCCGCTGCACCTGCAGCCCGCCCACCTGGTCCTGGAGCAGCAGGGTGAGGAAGCCGTAGTCCTTGTGCGCGCCGACGCCCTGGTCGTCGCCCTCGCCGCTGCTGCCCGGGTAGCGCACCAGCTTGAGGTGCGGGTGGGCGCGCGGGCCGAAGATGTCGTCGTAGAAGTCCGTGGGCGCCCCGATGGAGGCGAGCAGCTCGTGGAGGAGCCGCTCGGCGACGCCGCTGAGGCGGTCGATCCAGTGCAGTGCGGCCGTGCGGAGCTCGGGGAGGGCGGCGGGCCACTGGTTGGGGCCTTCGAGCCACCAGTACGGGGGCTCCCAGGGGCCGGGGTCGCGCGCGGGGCGCTCGGCGCCGATGTCGAGCTGGTCGCGCCAGTCGCGGGCGCCGGCGGTGCGCTCGTCGCCGATGCGCGTGTAGCCGCGGAAGTGCGGCGAGTTGATGTTGTCGAGGGCGAGCCGGTCGGCCTCGGGCAGCGCGAAGAAGGCGTGCATGGCGTCGGTCAGGGCCTTGGTCTCGGCCTCGGAGACGCCGTGCCCGATGAGCTGGAAGAAGCCCACGTCGTGGGCGGCCGAGTGGAGCTGCGCATGGAGCAGCTTCCGTGCCTGTGGGTCACGGTCGGCGGCCGAGAGGTCGACGATCGGGAGCTGCGAGGAGTACGAGCTGTTCGTCATGTATGCATCCGCGGGGTATACGGGTGCCCGCGGCGGCCGCCAAGGGTGGGGCGGGGGCCACGGGTGCCGGTCGGCTGGGGCTCTGTACGAGGGACCGAGGGGGTGTGGAGTGGTACCCCGGTGGGTCAGGCGGAGCGGCGACAGCCCATGCTCGTGACGCGGACGTAGTCCACGTGGCGACGGCGTACGAGCAGAGGCATGGAGTCAGCGTACTGCGGTGGGGAGCGGGCCACTGTGGTCCCCGTCACGTCCCGGGCGGTGATGGCTCAAAGTCTGTTCAAAGTGGCGGGCTTGCGCGAAGATCGCCGCCATTGCGTGTTCGGTACACGCCAAGCTTCCCGTCGCCGCATCCCATCGCAGGAGGATGTCCATGACCCGCCGCACCTCTCGTGGCCTGGCCGCCGCGGCCGCCGTCACCGTGGCCACGGCCACCGCGGCGCTGCTCCCGTCCGCGGGAGCCTCCGCCGCCACCGCGCCGCAGGCCCGCGTCTTCATGGTGAACCCGGTCCAGTCCTCGGGCGACCAGACCCTCGCCGACCACAAGGACGCGGCGAGCGACGTCCCCGCCTCCGCGTACGCCACCGTCGCCCTGCGCAACCTCGACGCGAGCGGCGCCCTGTCCGGCAAGTGGGCCGCCGTCCGCTCCGAGACCGGCGCCCCCGCCAGGACCTCGGACCTCGCCGGCCTCGACCGGTCCGACGACCGGTTCGAGCAGGTCATGGCGTACTTCTGGGTCAACGAGGCGCAGGAGTACCTGCAGGGCCTCGGCTTCGGCTCCGAGCTGCCCGGGGCGAACGACCGGGTCCAGCCGGTCCGCCTCAACCAGTGGGGCGCCGACAACTCCTTCTTCACCGACAAGAAGGACGAGATCCGCTTCGGCAAGGGCGGCGTGGACGACGCCGAGGACGCCGAGGTGATCGTCCACGAGTACGGCCACGCCGTGCACGAGGCCCAGGTCCACGGCTTCGGCAGCTCCCCGGAGGCCGGCGCGATCGGCGAGGCCTTCGGCGACTACCTGGGCATGGAGGTCGGCTCGAACGCGGACGCCAAGTACGGCTGGCCGATGAAGACCGACCTCGCCTGCGTCGGCGACTGGGACTCCACCGGCTACAGCGCGGCCCCGCACTGCCTGCGCCGCCTCGACGGCACCAAGACCTACAAGGACCGCGTGGGCGAAGTCCACGCGGACGGCGAGATCTGGTCCCGCGCCCTCTTCGACATCCGGGGCAAGCTCGGCGCCCGCACGGCCGACCGGATCATCGTGAACGCGCAGTTCGGCTTCGCTCCCGACACCAGCTTCAAGGACGCGGCCCTGACGACGGTCGCGACCGCGCAGAAGATGTACGGGACGCAGGCCGCGGCGGCGGTGCGGGACGCCTTCCGGGCGCGGGAGATCCCGGGCGTCTAGTCCTTCAGCGCTTCACTGACGAGCCGCGCCCACTGGGACACCACCCGTTCCCGGCGGGCGCGGTCGTCCGTCAGGAGGGTGGCGAGGCCCAGGCCGCGGGCCATGTCCAGGAGGCCCTGGACGGTCTCGCGGACGCCGGGCCGGGACTCGTCGGCGCCCAGGACCTCGACGGCGATGCGGTGGGACTCGCGCCCGACGCGGGCCTCCAGCTCGGTGACCCGCTCGCGGAGCTGCTCCTCGCCGGAGGCGGCGACCCACAGGTGGAGCGCGGCCCGGAAGAGGGGTCCGGTGTAGAGGCCGACGAGGGCGGCGACGGCCTGTTCGCGGTCGTCCGTGGGGACGGCGCGCAGGGCCTGCGAGCGTTCCTCGGCGACGTACTCGACGGCGGCCGTGAAGAGGTCCTCGCGGGTGGGGAAGTGGTGCTGGGCGGCGCCCCGGGAGACGCCGGCCCGTTCGGCGACGACGGAGACCGTGGAGCCCGCCCAGCCGTGTTCGGCCAGGCAGGACACGGCGGCCTCCAGGAGCCGCTGCCGGGTGGCGCGGCTCCGGTCCTGCTTGGGGTTCCGGTCGGGCTTGTCCGGCCGGTCCGGCTTGGGCGCGGTCAGAGCCGCCATGCGGGGTCCCGTCGTTCGAGGAAGGCCGTCATCCCTTCGCGCGCCTCGGCGGAGGCGAAGAGCGTGGCCGACCTCTGCACCAGGTCCTCCGCGTCGCGTTCGAAGGTTTCCAGGACTCTAGCGGTGACCAGCCGTTTCGCCTCGCGCAGGCCCTGCGGGGAGGCGGCGCGGAGGGAGTCGAGGATGCCGGGGAGTTCCTGGTCGCCGGCGGTGACGAGGCCCATGCCGACGGCCTCGGGGACGCCGAACCGCTCGCCCGTGAGGTAGTACCGGGCGGCCGCGCGCGGTTCGAGGCGCGGCAGGAGGGTGAGGGAGATGACGGCGGGCGCGACCCCGATGCGTACCTCGGTGAGCGCGAAGTCGGCCCCCTCCCCCGCGAGGACGACGTCGGCCGCGCCGAGCAGGCCGAGCCCGCCGGCGCGGGTGTGGCTGCCGGCGGTGACGTGGGCGACGACCGGTTTGGGCAGCTCGACCATCTGCCGGAGCAGGTCCACGAAGGCGTACGGGCTGGGCGGGGCCTTCAGGTCGGCGCCCGCGCTGAACGTGGAGCCGGTGTGGGTGAGGACGACCGCCCGTACGGCGGGGTCCTTGCCGGCGGCGGTGAGCGCGTCGGCGAGCTCGGTGACGAGCGGGGCGGAGAGGGCGTTGCGGCCGGCCGGGGAGTCGAGGGCGAGGGTGGTGACGCCCCGCTCCTCGGAGACGCGGATCAGGTTCACGTACGGTCCCTCAGCTCTCTGCGAAGAATCTTTCCGGAGGCGGCCCGGGGGACGGCGTCGACGAACTCGACGGCGCGGACCTTCTTGTACGGGGAGACGCGGGCGGCGACGTGGGCCATGACGTCCTCGGCGGTGAGGCCGGGCGCGGCGGGCTGGCGGACGACGAAGGCCTTGGGGATCTCGGTGCCGTCCGGGTCGGTGACGCCGATGACGGCGGCGTCGGCGACGCCCTCGTGGGTGAGGAGGAGCGCTTCGAGCTCGGCGGGGGCGACCTGGAAGCCCTTGTACTTGATGAGCTCCTTGACCCGGTCGACGACGAACAGCCAGCCGTCGGAGTCGACCCGACCGATGTCGCCGGTGTGCACCCAGCCGTCGGCGTCGATCATGGCGGCGGTGGCGTCGGGCCGGCCGAGGTACCCCTTCATGACCTGGGGTCCGCGGATGGCGATCTCGCCCTCCTCGCCCGGCGCGGCGTCCTTCTCCGGATCGTCCAGGGAGAGGATCCGCATCTCGGTGGAGGGCAGCAGCCGGCCGACGGTGCCGGGCGGGGGCGTGGCGACGTCGAGCGGGGTGACGTGGGTGCCCGGCGACAGCTCGGTCATGCCGTACGCCTGCCGGACGGGCGGCAGGCCGAGCCGGGCGGAGCAGGCCTCGGCGAGGGCGGCGTCGAGCGGGGCGGCGGCGCTGACGAGGTACTCCAGGGACGACAGGTCGTAGTCGGCGACGGCCGGGTGCTTGGCGAGGGCGAGCACGATCGGCGGGGCCACGTACAGGCCGTTGATGCGGTGCTCCTGGATGGCGCCGAGGAAGGTGTCGAGGTCGAAGCGGGGCAGGACGACGACGGTGGCGCCCTGGCGGAGGGGCGCGTTCATGAGGGCGGTGAGCCCGTAGATGTGGAAGAACGGCAGCACGGCGAGGATCCGGTCGCCCGGCCCCATGGGGATCAGCGGTTCCAGTTGCGCGAGGTTGGTGGCGATGGACGTGTGGGTGAGCATGACGCCCTTGGGGACGCCGGTCGTGCCCGAGGAGTACGGGAGGGCCGCGACGTCCCCGTCCGGGTCGATGTCGACCTCGGGGACGGGCGCGGTGGAGCCGAGGAACTCCTGGAGGGACCGCACGCCCTCGCCCTCCGGCGCCGTGTCGCAGACGAATATCTCCTCGATCCCGCCCGCGAGTTCGGCCGCCGCGCGGGCGGCGGGGAGCAGCGGGGAGACGGTCACGATCCAGCGCGCGGAGGAGTCGCGGAGCTGCTTGGCGAACTCCTCGGGCGTCGCGAGCGGGTGCACGGTGGTGACGGACGCGCCCGCGCGCGTGGCGGCGTAGAACGCGACCGGGAACAGGACGGTGTTGGGGCTGTGCAGGGCGAGCACGTCCCCCTTCCGCACCCCGGCCTCGGCGAGCCCGGCGGCGACCCGGCGATGGAACCCGTCGACCTGCCCGTACGTGAGCGTCAGCTCCCCGGACCCGTCGATGAGGGCCGGTGTGTCCCCGTACCCGGCGGCGCGGCCGAGGACGGCGTCGTGGATGGGGAGGGAGACGGCGGGAACGGGCTCGTACGCGCTGTGGAACACCATGCGTTGCCTCCTGGGGAGGTGGAAGGTGACCTGGCCATGAGCCTCTCAGTACCCCGGGAAACAATCAAGCATGCTTGCATGATTATGACGGCCGGTCAGACGACCGGGGCTGGTCAGACGCCCGGGCCGGTCAGACGCCCCGGTCGGTCAAAGGTTGTACGCGGAGGATCTTCCTTTCCCTCCTTCCCTTCCCTTAGTCTCCGGACGCCTCCAGGGCCCCGGCCCTCGCATGCCCACCACCACGTCCCGGGAGGGACCCTTTGCACCACACGCACCACCGGCGCCGCCTGCGCCGGCTGGCGGCCTGCACGACCTTCGCGCTCGGCATGGGCCTGGTGTCCGCCGGCCAGGTCCCCACGGCTGCCGCCGCCCCCGCCGCGGTCAGTGCCACGGCCTCCGCCAAGCCCCGGTTCGACCGGGACGGCGACGGTCGGAGCGACCGGGTCTACCGGTCCGCCGCCACCGGCAAGCTGACGATCATCCTCTCGAAGACGGGCGGCACGCCGTTCACGATCGGCGCCGACGACCTCGACGGCGCCGTCAGCGAGGAGATCCTGCCCGCCGACGACGTGTGGCGCGCCGACGGCGTCCAGGAGCTGCTGACGCTCCGCTCCGACGGCACGCTCCGGCTGCACGCCGGCGTGAGCCCCACGGAGACCGACAAGGGGCTCGTCTGGCAGGGCGGCGGCTGGCAGATCTACAACAAGGTCATCGCCCCCGGCGACCTCACCAAGGACGGCCGACAGGACCTGCTGGCCCGCACCCAGTCCGGCACGCTCTACGTGTTCCCGGGGAAGGGCAGCGTCGACTACCGGGGTCCGTTCGCACCGCGGATCGCGGTCGGCGGGGGCTGGCAGATCTACGACCAGCTCGTCGGCACCAACGACCTCGACGGCGACGCCATCGCCGACATCGTCGCCCGGACGCCGGCCGGCGACCTCTACTTCTACAAGGGCACCGGCTCCGCCACCGCCCCGTTCAAGCCCCGCGTCAGGATCGGCGGCGGCTGGAACACGTACAACCAGGTCATCGGCGCCGACGACCTGAACGGCGACGGCAGGGGCGACCTGCTGGCCCGCACGTACAGCGGCACGTACTACCAGTACCTGTCCGTCGGCGGCGGGAAGTTCGGGGCGCGGACGTACTTCGGCGGCGGCGGCCAGAACCTCTCGTACTACCTCGGCCAGGGCGGTGTGCCCGCGTACGGCAAGCACAACGTGTTCGCCGTGAACTGGGCCGGCACGGCGTACACGTACGGCACCCGGGCCGACGGCAAGTTCGGCCCGGCCAAGCCGTACGGCGGGGCCGGGGAGAACTCCTGGTACGAGCGGATGACCAACGGCTACGGCCTGGACGAGGCCGACCGGGCCATGGTGCTGACCTCCTACAACCCCGGCCTGATGAGCGACCGCGGCGGCGAGGTCTCCAGCAGCGCGGCCTTCTACAACTACGCCGAGACGCTCTCGCCCGGCGACGTCACGTTCGACGGCGAGGGCGACGTCCTCGGCCTGGACGCGTGGGGCAACCTCTTCCTCCACCCGGGCCTGAAGTCCACCGTCCCGCAGCGCGTCGGCGCGGGCGTGAAGGTCGCCACGGGCCTGCGGGCGGACCAGCTGGTCGCCACCGGCGACGTCACCGGCGACGGCCGCCCCGACCTGGTCTCCCGTGACGGCGACCGCCTCTACGTCCACCGCGGCACCGGATCGGCCACGGCGCCGTTCGCGGCGCGCGCCCTGATCGGCGCCGGCTGGAGCGCGTACGAGCACCTCGCCGCCCCCGGCGACATGGACGGCGACGGCCGCGCCGACCTGATCGCCGTCACCCCCGGCGGCGACGTCTACCGCTACAAGGCCACCGGCCTCCCCGGCGGCCCCGTGTTCGCGACCCGCGTCAAGGTCGCCGGCGGCTGGGCGTACATGCACCTCAGCTGACCCGGCCCCGGCGGGCCCGCCACCCGGGCGGGCCCGCCGGCGGTCTCAGTACGACTTGGGCAGCCCCAGGGTCTGGTGGGAGACGAAGTTCAGGATCATCTCCCGGCTGACCGGGGCGATCCGGGCCACCCGGGCGGCAGTGATCAGGCGGGCGAGGCCGAACTCCTTGGTGAGGCCGTTGCCGCCGAGGGTGTGGACGGCGGTGTCGACCGCCTTCACGCAGGCCTCGGCCGCCGCGTACTTCGCCATGTTCGCGGCCTCGCCCGCGCCCATGTCGTCGCCCGCGTCGTAGAGGTGCGCGGCCTTCGCCATCATCAGCCGGGCCAGCTCCAGCTCGATGTGCGCCTGCGCGAGCGGGTGCGCGATGGCCTGGTGGGCGCCGATCGGGGCCTTCCAGACCTGGCGCTCCTTCGCGTACTTCACCGCCTGCGCGAGGGCGTACCGGCCCATGCCGATCGCGAACGCCGCCGTCATGATCCGCTCGGGGTTGAGGCCCGCGAAGAGCTGGAGCAGACCCGCGTCCTCGTCGCCCACCAGGGCCTCGAAGGGCAGGTGGACGTCGTCGAGCGTCAGCTCGAACTGCTTCTCGTTCGCGTCCAGTTCCATCTCGATGTGGCGGCGGCCGAAGCCCTCCGCCTCACGCGGGACGATGAACAGACAGGGCTTCAGGTTCCCCGTGCGCGCGTCCGACGTGCGGCCCACGATCAGCGTCGCGTCGGCGATGTCGACACCCGAGACGAAGACCTTCCGGCCGCTGAGGACCCAGCCCTCCTCCGTGCGGGTCGCCGTCGTCGTGATGCGGTGCGAGTTCGAGCCCGCGTCGGGCTCGGTGATGCCGAACGCCATCGTCTTCGACCCGTCCGCCAGACCCGGCAGCCACGCCCGCTTCTGCTCCTCCGTGCCGAAGCGGGCGATGACCGTGCCGCAGATCGCCGGCGAGACGACCATCATGAGCAGCGGCGCACCGGCCGCGCCCGCCTCCTCCAGGACGACCGACAGCTCGGCCATGCCGCCGCCCCCGCCGCCGTACTCCTCGGGCAGGTTCACGCCCAGGTAGCCGAGCTTGCCCGCCTCGGCCCACAGCTCGGCCCGGTCGAAGCCGGGGCCGTGGCGGTGCCCGAGCGCGGAGACGGCGGATCGGAGGGCGGTGAGCTCTTCGGTCTCGATCATGCTGCTCATGCGGGGTCTTCCTCCTGTGCTTCGGTCTGTACGACGGCGAGCAGGGCGCCGACCTCGACCTGGCGGCCGGGGGCGGCGTGGAGCGCGGTGAGCGTGCCGGAGGCGGGGGCGATGACGCGGTGCTCCATCTTCATCGCCTCCAGCCAGAGGAGCGGCTGCCCGGCGGTGACCCGGTCGCCGACGGCGAGGCCGTCCGCGACCCGGACGACGGTGCCGGGCATGGGGGCGAGCAGGGAGCCGGGGGCGGTCTGCTCGCGCGGGTCGGTGAAGCGGGGGCGGGCGGTGAGGCGGTGGCCTCCGGAGTGGACGGTGTCGCCGTACGCGGTGACCTCGAAGTTCCGGACCACTCCGGCCACTTCGAGGCGTACGGCCTCCGGCGTCGCCTCCACCACCCGTACGCCCTCCGGGGACGTGACCTCGTAGCCGCCGTCCCGGGTCGGCCGGTAGCGGACCTCGTGGTCGCCGTACGTCCGCGTCTCCTCCTGCGAGCGGACGTTGCGCCAACCGCCGCCGAACCGGCCCCTGCCGGAGGATGCCGAGGCGAGGGCCGCCGCGACCGCCGCGTGCTCCCCTCCCTTGGGCGGCTCGGTCAGCGCGGGCAGGTTCCGCTCGTAGAAGCCCGTGTCCAGGGCCTCCTCGTTCGCGTACTCCGGGTGGCGGAGGGAGGCCACGAGCAGGTCCCGGTTGGTGACCGGGCCGTGCAGCACGGTCCGCTCCAGGGTGTGGGCGAGCTTGCGGAGGGCCGCCTCCCGGGTCGGGGCGTGGACGGTCACCTTCGCGAGCATCGGGTCGTAGTGGACGCCGATCGGGTCCTCCGAGACGTATCCGGTGTCGACGCGGACTCCGCCCGGGACCTCGAAGCGGTGCAGGACGCCCGTCTGCGGGGCCCATCCCCGCGCCGGGTCCTCGGCGTAGAGCCGGGCCTCGACCGCGTGGCCCTGCGGGGCCGGGGGCTCGGGCGGCAGGGCGCGGCCCTCGGCGACGGCGAGCTGGAGCGCGACGAGGTCGACGCCGTACACCTCCTCGGTGACCGGGTGCTCGACCTGGAGCCGGGTGTTCATCTCCAGGAAGTGCGCCCGCCTGTCGGCGACGAGGAACTCGACCGTGCCCGCGCCGACGTACCCGACGGCCTTCGCGGCGGCCGCCGACCGCTCGTACAGCTCGTCGAGGAGCGGCCCGGGCAGGCCGGGCGCCGGGGCCTCCTCGATGACCTTCTGGTGCCGCCGCTGGAGGGAGCAGTCGCGGGTGCCGAGCGCCCAGACGGTGCCGTGGGTGTCGCAGAGGAGCTGCACCTCGACGTGCCGGCCGTTCTCCACGTACGGCTCGACGAACACCTCGCCGTCACCGAAAGCGCTCGCCGCCTCCGCCGAAGCCGCCACCAACTCCTGTTCGAGCTGGGCGAGTTCTCGTACGACACGCATGCCACGGCCGCCGCCGCCCGCCGCCGCCTTCACCAGGACGGGCAGATCGGCCTCGGTGACGTCCTCCGGGCGCAGGGGCGCGATCCCCAGGAGCTCCTTCGCGCGGGTCTTCGACGCCATCGCCTCGATCGCCTCGGGCGGCGGCCCGATCCACACCAGACCGGCGTCGGTCACGGCCCGCGCGAAGTCGGCGTTCTCCGAGAGGAAGCCGTAGCCCGGGTGGACGGCGTCCGCGCCCGCCGCGAGCGCCGCCGCCACGATCAGGTCGCCGCGCAGGTACGTCTCCGAGGGCGCGGCCCCCGGCAGCCGTACCGCCGCGTCGGCCTCCCGGACGTGCAGCGCGCCGGCGTCCGCGTCGGAGTACACGGCGACGGTGGAGATGCCCAGGTCACGGCAGGTGCGGAAGACCCGGCAGGCGATCTCGCCCCGGTTCGCGACCAGTACGGTCTGAATCATCAGTGCCTCACATTCGGAAGACGCCGAAGCCGCCGCGCGCGCCCTCGACCGGTGCCGTGTGGATCGCGGAGAGGCACAGCCCGAGGACCGTGCGGGTGTCGCGGGGGTCGATGACCCCGTCGTCGTAGAGCCGGCCGGAGAGGAACATCGGCAGCGACTCGGACTCGATCTGCGCCTCGACGAGCGCCCGCAGCCCGGCGTCGGCCTCGTCGTCGTACGGCTGCCCCTTCGCCGCCGCCGAAGCGCGCGCCACGATGGACAGCACCCCGGCGAGCTGCTGCGGGCCCATGACGGCGGACTTCGCGCTGGGCCAGGCGAAGAGGAAGCGCGGGTCGTAGGCCCTGCCGCACATGCCGTAGTGCCCGGCGCCGTACGAGGCCCCCATGAGGACGGAGAGGTGGGGGACCTTCGAGTTCGACACCGCGTTGATCATCATGGCGCCGTGCTTGATGATGCCGCCCTGCTCGTACTCCCTGCCGACCATGTAGCCGGTGGTGTTGTGGAGGAAGACCAGCGGGATGTCGCGCTGGTTGGCGAGCTGGATGAACTGGGCGGCCTTCTGCGACTCGGCCGAGAAGAGCACGCCCTGCGCGTTGGCGAGGATGCCGACCGGGTAGCCGTGCAGCCGGGCCCAGCCCGTGGTGAGCGAGGTCCCGTACAGCGGCTTGAACTCGTCGAAGTCCGAGCCGTCGACGATCCGGGCGATCACCTCGCGCGGGTCGAAGGGGGTCTTGAGGTCCCCGGGGACGATCCCGAGGAGCTCCTCGGGGTCGTACTCGGGGGGTTCGGCGAACGCCGGGTCCGGGTGGGCCTTGCGGTGGTTGAGGCGGGCCACGATCCGGCGGGCCTGGCGGATCGCGTCGGCCTCGTCGACGGCGTAGTGGTCGGCGAGACCGCTCGTGCGCGCGTGCATCTCGGCGCCGCCGAGGGACTCGTCGTCGCTCTCCTCGCCCGTCGCCATCTTCACCAGCGGCGGGCCGCCGAGGAACACCTTCGACCGCTCCCTGATCATCACGGCGTGGTCGGACATGCCGGGGACGTACGCGCCGCCGGCCGTCGAGTTGCCGAAGACGACGGCGACCGTCGGGATGCCGGCGGCGGAGAGGCGGGTGAGGTCGCG
Organism: Streptomyces nymphaeiformis; assembly: GCF_014203895.1. GTDB lineage: Bacteria > Actinomycetota > Actinomycetes > Streptomycetales > Streptomycetaceae > Streptomyces > Streptomyces nymphaeiformis. Next base: position 71,448 of record NZ_JACHJY010000012.1, read on the forward strand.
GAAGAGCGCCCCGCCCGGGATGAAGATCTCCTTCTGGGAGGGCAGGTCGGCGCCACCGGACTCGACGAGCGAGATGACGGGCAGCCGGTTGGCGTACGCGATCTCGTTGGCCCGCAGGGCCTTCTTCAGCGTCCACGGGTTGGAGGCGCCGCCGCGGACGGTCGGGTCGTTGGCGGTGATCAGGCACTCCACGCCCTCGACGACCCCGATGCCGGTCACCAGGGAGGCCCCCACGGTGTAGTCGCTGCCCCAGGCGGCGAGCGGCGACAGCTCCAGGAAGGGGCTGTCGGGGTCGACGAGCAGCTCGATCCGCTCGCGGGCGAGCAGCTTGCCGCGCTTCTTGTGGCGGGCGGTGTACTTCTCGCCGCCGCCCGCGAGGGCCTTGGCGTGCTCGGCGTCGAGGGCGGCGAGCTTGTCGAGCATGGCGGCGCGGTGGGCCGCGTAGTCGGGTCCGCCCGTGTCGAGGGCGGAGGCGAGGACGGTCACAGCAGTTCCTCCGGTACGTCTACGTGGCGCGAGCGGAGCCATTCGCCGAGGGCCTTGGCCTGGGGGTCGAAGCGGGCCTGGGAGGCGACGCCCTCGCCGAGGATCCCGGCGACCGTGAAGTTCACGGCGCGGAGGTGCGGGAGGAGGTGCCGGGCGACGGCCAGGCCGGCGGTCTCCGGAAGGAGTTCCCTGACCTTCTCCACCGTCAGGGCGTGGGCGAGCCAGCGCCACTCCTCGTCCGTGCGGACCCACACGCCGACGTTCGCGTCGCCGCCCTTGTCGCCGCTGCGGGCCCCCGCGATCCGGCCGAGGGGCACGCTCCGGGTCGGCCCCTCGGGGAGGGGCGGCGGAAGCTCCGGGTCGGGTACGGGTTCCAGGTCCCGGGTCTTCGGGGGCACGGGGATCTCCCGGCGGGTCCCGTCGGGGAGCACCGCCGTGTGAGGGACCTCGGCGGCGGGCGCGTACGCGGTCTCGAAGACCCCGTAGGGGGCGCCCTTGCCGGGCGGGGCGGTGACGTGGAAGCCGGGGTAGCTGGCGAGGGCGAGTTCGATGGCGGCGCCGGTGACGGTGCGGCCGACCTTCTCCGGGTCCCGGTCGCGGACGACGAGGCGGAGCAGGGCGCTCGCGGTCTCCTCGGTGGGGGCGTCGGGGCGGTCGGTGCGGGCCAGTTCCCAGCGGACCCCGGCGGGCGGGTTCTCGGCCAGGGCGTCGGCGATCTGCTCCTGGAGGAGGGCGGCCTTGTCCTCGATGTCGAGGCCGGTGAGGACGAAGACGACCTCGTTGCGGAAGCCGCCGAGCCTGCTGAGCCCGACCTTGAGCGTCGGGGGCGGGGCCTCGCCCCGTACGCCCGTGATCCTGACCCTGTCGGGGCCCTCCTGGGTGAGCCGGACGGTGTCGAGGCGGGCGGTCACGTCGGGGCCGGGGTAGCGGGCGCCGGCCGTCTCGTAGAGGAGCTGGGCGGTGACCGTACCGGTGTCGACGAGGCCGCCGGTGCCGGGGTGCTTGGTGATGACCGCGCTGCCGTCGGCGTGGAGTTCGGCGACCGGGAAGCCGGGGCGGCGCACGTCGTGGCCCCGGAAGAAGGCGTAGTTGCCGCCGGTGGCCTGGGTGCCGCACTCCAGGACGTGCCCGGCGACGACCGCGCCCGCCAGCTCGTCGTACGCCTCCGGGCCCCAGCCGAAGTGCCACTGCGCGGGGCCGGTGACGAGGGCGGCGTCGGTGACCCGGCCGGTGACGACGACGTCGGCGCCGGCGGCGAGGCAGGCGGCGATGCCGGCACCGCCGAGGTAGGCGTTGGCGGTCAGCGCGCCGTCGGGCGGCGGCAGCCGGTCGCCCTCGACGTGGGCGACACGGGTCGGCAGGCCGAGCTTCGCGGCGAGGGCGCGCAGGGCGTCGGCGAGCCCGGCGGGGTGGAGGCCGCCCGCGTTGGCGACGATCCGGACGCCGCGCTCGTGGGCGAGGCCGAGGCCCTCCTCCATCTGGCGCAGAAAGGTCTTCGCGTACCCGGCGGCAGGGTCCTTCAGCTGGTCGCGGCCGAGGATGAGCATGGTCAGCTCGGCGAGGTAGTCGCCGGTGAGGACGTCGAGTTCACCGCCGGTGAGCATCTCGCGGACGGCGTCGAAGCGGTCGCCGTAGAAGCCGGAGGCGTTGCCGATGCGGAGTGCCATCAGGCCCCCTCGGGGGTACGGCCGCCGCCCGCCGGGCCCGCGAAGGCCTGGGCGATGCCGAGCCAGCGCTCGGCGTCCTCGCCCTCGGCGATCAGGGCGGTGTCGTCGCGGTGGACGCGCTGGGTGACGAGGAGGCAGAAGTCGAGGGCGGGTCCGGTGACGCGCTGGGCGGCGTCCTCGGGTCCGTACGTCCACAACGACCCGTAGGGCGCCTGGAGTTCGACCCGGAACGGCTCGACGGGCGCCGGGACGCCCCGTACGAGGTAGGCGTAGTCGCGGGCGCGGTGGCCGATCCAGGCGACGTGCCGGAGCCGGGCGGTGGGCGTGCGGACCACGCGGAGGGCGTCGGCGACGTCCTGGCCGTGCGCCCAGGTCTCCATGAGCCGGGCGGTGGCCATGGCGGGGGCGCTCATCGGGGGCCCGTACCAGGGGAACCTGACGCCGGGCGGGACCGCGCGCAGGGCCTCCTGGAGCTGCTCGCGTCCGGTGCGCCAGCGGGCGAGGAGCTCCTCGGCGGGCAGTTCCGCGCCCTCCTCCGCGCCCTCGTCGACGAAGCGGTCGGGGGCTTCGATCGCCTTCTCGGCCTCGGCGGCGAAGGCGTCGGCGTCGGTGGCGGCGAGGAGGGCGGCGCGGTCGGTCCAGGCGAGGTGGGCGATCTGATGGGCGATCGTCCAGCCGGGGGCGGGGGTCTGGGCCCTCCACTGCTCCTCGCTCAACTCTCCGACGAGACGGTCGAGTTCTTCACTCTCGTCGCGCAGGTCGTCGAGGACTTCGACGGGGTCGGACACGGGGCGCTCCCCTCGGGGGACGGACGGGTCACGGGCCTTCGCCGAGGAGCATGCCAGCGCGACCAGAAACAATCAAGCGTGCTTGCTTTAGTTTCGCCGCCCTGACCGCGCCCCGCCGCCCGTCATACCCGAGAGGTACGCGCGGGCGGTGCCCTGACCTCTTCGGTATGACTCCGAATCCGCCCTCGTGGGGCCGTGTTCGGGCCGTACCCCCTCCTAGCGTGGACGTCATGTCGCCGTCACTGCTCACCTTCACCCTCAAGGACTTCCGCGCCCAGTTGCGCCGGCTCGTGCTGACCGGGTCCGCCGTCGCCGTCGGGGTGGCGTTCCTCGTCCTCTCCGTCGGCGGCGCCGGGGCGCTCGTGCAGTCGTACGAGCAGTCCGCCGCCGCCGACGTCGGGGACGCCGCCGTCCAGGTCGTCCCGGACGGCACCGGCGGTTCGCTCCCGGCCGGCGCGGCGGCGCGGGCCGGGCGGGTGCCCGAGGTGACGTCGGTGGCGGAGCGGCTCGCCGGTCACGCCAACGTGCTGGCCCCTTCCGGAAGACCCCTGGACGACCGGGCCCTCGTCACCTCGATCGCCGCCGACCCGGCCCTCCGCTGGCAGCGTCTCGACGCCGGGCGCTGGCCCGAGGGGCCCGGTGAGGTCGTCCTCGACCGGGAGAGCGCGGAGCGCGTCGGCGCGGCACCCGGCGGGACCGTACGCCTGACGAAGGCCGACGGCGGCACGGCGGACGTGCGGCTCACCGGCCTGCTCGACACCTCCGCGTCGCAGGCGCTCGGCTCGCAGCCCGCGATCGGCGTGCCGTACGCGCAGGTGCGGACGTACGCGACGGGCGTACGGTCCACCCACCTCGACCTCGCCGTCGCACCGGGCGCGGACCCGCTCGCGGTGGCGAAGGCGGCGAAGAAGGCGCTGGGCGGCGAGGTGTCGGCGTACACGCACGCCGGTGCCGTCGGCAACGCCGTCCAGAGCGCCGGCATGCTGCACGCGGTCGTCATGACCGCCGCCCTGTCCTTCGTCCTCATCGCGATGGCCGTCGCCCGCATGGTCGTCACGAACACCTTCTCCGTCGTCCTCGCCCAACGCACCCGCCAGCTCGCCCTGTTGCGCTGCGTCGGCACCGACCGCGACCAGCTCCTCCGGATCATCCGCCGCCAGGGCCTCCTGCTCGGCGCGCTCGCCTCCGCCACCGGACTCGCGGCGGGCGCGGCGGCCTGCGCGCTCGGCACGGTGCTGCTCGACGGCTTCGCCGACCTCGGGCCGATCGAGGTCTCCCTCATGCCGGGCCCGTGGACGTTCGGCCTCGCCGGGGTGTTCGGGGTGCTGCTCACCCTGTGGGCCGTGCGCAAGCCGGCGCGGACCGCCGCGGCCGTGCCGCCGGTCGCCGCGCTCGCCGCGAGCGGGTCGGCGAAGCTGCCGGAGCCCGGCAGCCGGGCCGTCCGCGAGGCGATCAGCGTGCTGATGCTCGTCGCCGGTGCGGGACTGCTCGTGCTCGGGGCCTTCGGCGGGTCGCCGCTCTCGCTGCTCGCCGTGACGCTCGGCGCGATCCTCACGTTCTTCGCCGTCCTGCGGTACGCCCCGTACCTGCTGCCGCCGCTCGTCGGGCTGCTCGGGCTCGCGCTGCGCCGCCCGTTCGGGACGGTCGGCAGGCTGTCCGTGCAGCAACTGCGGGCCAACGCCCGCCGTACCGCCGCCGCTTCCTCCGCGATGCTCGTCGGCGTGACCGTCGCCGTCTCCGCCGTGACCGCGATCGGCGCGGCGAAGGGCGGCCTGGACGGCATGCTCGCCGGCCGCATGCCCGCCGTCTTCGCCCTCGACCCGGACACCGCCCGGGTGCCCGCCGACGCGATCGCCGCGCTGCGCGCCGAGCGCGGCCTCACCGTCATCCCGGTCCGTACCGCGACCCTCACCGTCGACGGACGGAAGACGGTCGTCGCCGCGGCCGACCCGGCCGGGCTCAACCCGGACGCCGAGGGCGTCGGCGCGGCCCGCGCGCTGAAGGACGGCGAGGCGATCGCGCTCACCGGGCGGCCCGCGCTCAGCGTCGCCGGCACCCGGCTCACGACCGTGTCCGGGGCGGCCGCGCTGCCCCTCTCCCTCTACCCGGAGGCCACGGTGTACGTCACCGGGGCCACCCTCGACCGGCTCGCGCCGGGCGCGGCGACGGTCTCCACCGTCCTGCTCAACCCCGCCGGCGACACCGGTCACGACGAGGCCCGCGCCGCCGTGGACCGGGCGCTCGCCACGCACCCGGAGATCCGGATCGCGGACACCGGGTCCGACGCCGACCTCATCCGCTCCCTGCTCGACCGGATGATGCTGGTGGTCACCGTCCTGCTCGGCTTCTCGATCGCGATCGCCGCGCTCGGCGTCGCCGCGACCCTGATGCTGACGGTGGAGGAGCGCACCCGCGAGTTCGGGATGCTCCGCGCGATCGGCCTCGCGGGCGAGCAGCTGCGCCGGATGCTGACCCTGGAGTCGGTCCTGCTCGCGCTGACCGGCGCGCTCGCCGGAACGCTCCTCGGCCTGGTGTACGGGACGCTGGCCGCCCGCTCCGTCCTGGCGGGCCACGTCTCCGCCCTGGAGTCGCTGGCCGACTCGGGCGGCACGGCCCTGACGGTCCTCGCCATCCTCGCGGCCACGGTCCTCACGGGCGTCGCCGCCTCGGTCCTGCCGGCCCGCCGGGTCCGCCGCATGGTGGTGGTGGACGCGCTCCAGGCGGCTTAGGACCTGGCCTTTCTCCGTACGAGGGAGGCCAGGGCCGTGACGGCGACGACGAGGAGCAGGGAGCGGAGGGGGAGGAGGGTGCCGGGGGCGTCGTCGATCACGTCGATGCCGTTCCCCACGGCGGTGATCCAGGCGATCTCCCCCACGAGCACCATCGGCCCGACCCGCCGCTCCCCCGTGATCAGCATCCCGATCCACAGGACCACCGGCATGACCAGGAAGGTGTTGATGAGCGCCGTGGTGAACGCCTGGTCGGCGGAGTATCCGGGCCCGGCGCCGAGCGTCGCGGCCGCCTGACCGGCGAACGACAGGTTGAGCGTGTCGGACAGGATCAGGTGCGACGCGGCGACGCCGAGCGTCGAGACGATCACCGCCTTGAGGAGGCGGGGGGCGCGGGGGGTGGGTGCGGACGGTGCCATGCGCCCTGACTATACGCACGGTCTATACATGGCGTGTATAGACCCCCCTCCGCCTCGACGCGGCAGCCCTTGGGCGGACTCGGACTCCCGGCGGGCTCGGACTCCCGGCGACCTCAGACTCCCGGCGGGAAGACCGTCGCCGCGTAGGCCGCGGCCGCCGGGGCGGGCTGGAGGGCGGCGTGGGCGGCGATCGCGTGGATGTCGCGCCAGGCCCGCTCCAGGCCGCCGCCCGCGACGAGCCCACGGGCGCCGCCGGTACGCATGAGGCGCTCCACCGCGCCGGTGAGGAGGTCGACGGCGAGGGCCGCGTCGCGCTGGTTGAGCGCGACGGCCACGGCCGGGCCGGAAGCCGACCTGTCGGCGCGGGCGGCGGCGGGACTCGCCGTCGCCCCGTCGGCGCGGGCGGCGGACAGGCCGGCAGTCACCCCGTCGGCACCGGCGGCGGAAAGACCCGCGGCAGGACCGTCGGCGCGGGCGGCGGCCGGACCCTCGGCCGCCCCGTCCGCGCGTGCCGCCGCCGTCTCCAGGAGCAGGCGGGCCGCCTCGATCTCGGCCGCGCAGCGGGCCAGGGTCTGCTGGACCGTCGGGTCGTCGGTGAGCGGCCGGCCGTCGGGGAGGCGGCGCCCTCCGACGAGCAGGGTCCAGGCCTCCAGGGCCCCGCGCGCCGCGCCCAGCGCGGGTGCGGCGAAGAGGAGCGCGGCGACCAGCTGGTACGGCACCCGGTGGCAGGGCGCCGCGTCGGCATCGGCCACGCCGGCCAGGGCCTCGCGGAGGAAGGTGCGGTGCTCCGGCACGAACACCCCGTCGACCGTGACGCTGTGGCTGCCGGTGGCGCGGAGCCCGACCGCGTCCCAGGTCTCCCGGATCCCGACCTGCTCGCGCGGCACCGCCAGGACCCGGTAGGCGGGGGCCCCGTCCCCCGAGTGGTCGAGGGAGGCGAGGAGCACCCAGTCGGCGTGCTCGACGCCGCTGGCGAAGGCCCACTCCCCCGACAGGGTCCAGCCGCCGGGCACCCGGGCGAGCCGGCCGGCCGGGGGCACGATCGCCGCCGCGATCCGTACGTCGGGCGAGTCGCCCCACAGGTCGCGCCGCCCCTCCTCCGGCAGGTGCGCGGCGAGGCGGGCGTGGGCGGCGAGCAGTACCGCGCACCAGGCGGCGGAGGCGCAGGCCGTGCCGGCGTCGGCGACCGTGTCGAGCAGTTCGGCGAAGCGTCCGGCTCTGCCGCCCCAGCGGCGGGGCACGAAGTGCCGGGCGAGGCCGGCGGCGGTCATCGCCTCGACGACCTCGGGGTGGAGCCGCCCGGTCCGCTCCGCCTCCTCCGCGTGCCGCGCGGCGGCGGCCCGGAGGTGCCCGGCGGCGAGGGCGGGGAGGGTCGCGGGGGCGTCGACGACTGTCATGGCACGTACTCCTTGGAAGTGGAGGTTCAGTGGTGGTGCTGATGCGAGTAGCAAAAAATTCGGTCCGGAAGGTATTTTCTGAGAGCCCGTCATGAGAGACATGGAGGGTGCTACAGCGGAAGGGAGGCGGACACCCGGTGAGGCAACAGGACAGGGCCCGCATGACCTATGACCTGGTGCTCGGCGCGGCAGCGGCCGAGTTCGCCCTGCACGGATTCGAGGGGACGAACCTGGCCGACATCACGGCCCGCACCGGCCTGACCAAGGGGGCTCTCTACGGACACTTCTCCTCGAAAGCCGACCTCGGCGGCGAACTGACCCGCTCCTTCGAGTCGGCCTGGGCCGACGCCCTCGCCACCGCCGCCGGCGAGGCGGAGGAGAGCGGCGCGGCACTGCCCGCCCTGCGGAGACTGCTCCTCGACCTCGCCCACAGGGTGCACGAGGACCTGCCCTTCGCCGCCGGGCTGCGTCTGGTCATGGACGCCGCCCGCGCCGAGGGGGCCGTCCCCGGCGCCCTCGGCACGCTGTGCGAAGTCGTGGAGCGCCTGATCCGCAAGGGCCAGGGAGAGGGCACCGTCCGCACCACCCACCCGGCCGACCTGCTGGCCCGGCTCGTGGTGGCCCTTCTCGTCGGTGCGCCCGCCGTGGTGACGGCGACGGACACGACGGGTCCCGCCGAGCTGGTGAGCGAGGTCTGGGACATCCTGGAGCCCGCGCTGTCGGGCTCCCGTGGCGGCTGAGCGAGGCCGGGCGGGGGCGGGTCCGCGCAGTCGGGGGTTGCGCGGGCGGTGCCCCCTGCGCGTCCGGGTGTACGGACGTCACCTCTGTGCAGGTGAGGCTGCACAGACGGGACTTGCACGGGTGGGGCTTACGCAGGTGGGGCTGCGCGAGCGGGACGTAGACGGGTGGAACGTGCGCAGGTGGGGCTGCGCGAGCGGGACGTGCACGTGGGCGAACTTGCGCAGGTGGGGACCGCACAAGCAGGACTTGCACACGTGGGGACCGCACAAACGTGACTTGCGCACGTGGGGGCTGCACAGGCAGGGCTTGCGCAAGTGGGGTCGTACGAGCCGGACTCGCCCATGCGGGGGCTGCGCACGTGGGGGCCGCCAGGACCGCGGCTGCGCCATGAGCGTCGGGCTCGGGGAAGTCGCCCGGCCCTAGGAGCCGCCGTGGCGGCGGGGCTCTCGTGCGGGCGGGGGTTCGGGGAGGATCGGCGGGGCTTCCGTGACGGGCTGCGGCGGCGGGTGGGTCCGCGCCCAGGTCCGGAGCTTCAAGCCGCCTGTGGTGCCAGGGTGCGCGCGGCCACCGGGAGGCCGGCCGGGGACCCGGCGGGCAGGGCCGGTGGACGTGGGGCGGCCGGCGCCGGGCCCGGCAGCCAGGACCAGGTGGCCGTCTCTGAGGGCGGGGCGGAGATCGGCCCGTCGCCCACGAGGACCGGATGGCCGACGGAGCGCAGCAGGGGCAGATCGCTCTCGTCGTCGGCGTAGACGTGGCAGTCCCCGGCGGAGAGGCCGAAGGCCGTCATGATCCGGCGGGCGGCCTCGGCCTTCGGCTCGCCGATCATCGGCGGGCCGGTCAGTTCCCCGGTGAGGACGCCCTCCGAGGTCACCTCGGGCACGGTGCACACCACGAGGTCGGCTCCGACCTCCCGGGCCAGCGGGTCGAGGCAGGCGGAGAAGGCTCCGGAGACGAGGACGATCAGGTCGCCGGCGTCGCGGTGGCGGCGCAGCGCCTCGTACACGGGGCGGTGGAGCAGCCCTCCGGCCCGGGCCTTCTCGTACCACTCGCGGCCGCTGGTCTCGAGGTCGTCGAGGTGGCTGCCGGCGAGGAAGCGGAAGAAGGAACGGTTCACCTCTTCGCGGGGGACGCCCTCGTCGATCTGGCGCTGGAGCGAGGCGCGGGCGGTGGCGAGCCTGCGGGCGGCCACCTCTCCCCGTCCCCAGTGGCGGGCGAGGACGCAGGCCATGCTCTTGCAGGTGATGAGGGTCTCGTCCACGTCGAAGAACGCGGCCCGGGCGGGGGCGATGCTCATGCTCTTCCCCCTCTGTCTCCGAGGCGGCTGCCGGCCGCGCGGCTCTGGCCCAGGCGGCTGGTACCGCGGCCCAGCGGGGTCATCCGCCGGTCCGGCGGGGTCATGCGCCGGTCGGCCACCGTGCGGCCGTTCGCCGCGACGGGGGCGGGGGCGGGGTCGGCGATCTCGTACTGCGCCGTCTCGACGAGTTCGAGGATCTGCTCCGCCAGCGGGCGCAGCCGCGCACCGGCGGGGGTGAGTTCCACGGAACGGTTGCCGCGCCGCTGGAACAGCGAGGCTCCCATGTCCTCTTCCAGGCCCTTGATCTGCGCGGTCACCGCGGGCTGGGAGTAGTGCAGGTTGTGGGCCGCGCGGGTGAAGCTGAGTTCGCGGGCCACTTCGCGGAAGGCCCGTAAGTGCTGGAGTTCCATCCTTCTGCCTTTCTACGCTCGTCCGTTCTTCCTCTGAAGGTGGAGCCGTACGGTCACGCGCAGCGGGCCACCGCGGTGGCGAGGACGCGGCCGCCCTGGGTCGCGGAGAGGCGCACCCGTCCGTCCTCCGTCGGCGTGGCCTCGACGGCCACGGCCTCGGCCAGCTCGCCGAAGACGGCGAAGTCGGCGTCGAGCGTGGTCAGCGCTGCGCCTCCCGCCGTCTGCCGGGCCGCCTGCCGGAAGGCCTCCAGGAGCAGCATCCCGGGCACGTGGTCCGAGGGGTGCTCGAAGTAGCCGGGGTGCGTGGGGTCGACGTGCAACCGCCATTCCGCGGCGCCGAACGGCCGGGTCCGCTCCTCCGCGGCGGGTACGGGGCGCAGGACGCCGCGGTCGTCGGCGGAGCCCACGCCCGTCCCGTACGCGGAAGCCCCCTGGTCCATGGCCACGGCCGCGCCCGCGGTCTCGGCGACCCGGCCTCGCTGGCGCAGCCGCCCGTACCGTACGCCGTCGATGACGACGACCCCGGCGGAGGCGCGGGCGCATTCGCGGCCCCCGACCTCGATCACCATGTCGAAGCGGGCGTCGAAGCGGCGCGGGTTGCGTGCTCCGGCGGGCGTCACGACCTTCACGTCGAGGACCACCGCGAGCGGACCGCAGCCGACCCGGAGGGCGGCCGGGTCGCTGATGCGCAGCGACAGCGCCTTGAAGATGAAGTGGTGGCCGATCGGCACGTCGTGGTAGCGGTGGCTCAGGAAGATGCCGGCCTGGCGTACGGTCTCGACGAGCAGCATGAAGTCGCACTGCCCGGTCTCCTCCGGGCGGTACAGCGCGTGGTTCCGGGGCAGTTGCGCACCGACCAGGAAGCGGTCGGCCCCGGCGACGGCCGCGTCGGTGAGGAAGACCTCCGTCACCGAGGCGCGGTGCACGAACCGGCGGGAGATCGTGCGGTCGAAGCTCAGGCCGTCCTTGGCCTCCCGGATGAGCGACTCCAGGGACTCGACGGGCGTGAGCGCTTCGGCGGGTAACACGTTCTGCAGCACACCGATGGACATCCTTATCCCCCTCAAGGTGAATCATCGTGGCGACGAGGGACCTCGGTGGCCCCTCGGCAGCAAGAAATATACCTTCGAGAATGTATATTGCAAGGCGTAGGAACGAGAGAGGCGGACAGGCATGGCGACGACACCCCGAAGCGAACCCAAGCAACGCACCACCGATCCCCGGCAACGCGGCACCGACCCGAAGCCCCGCACCGACCCGAAGCCCCGCAGCGAACCGAAGCAGGAGCGGGCCCGGCGCACGAAGGTGCACATCCTCCAGTCGGCCGCCGAGCTCTTCGCCGAGCGCGGCTACGCCACCGTCACGCTCCAGGACGTGGCCGAACGCGCGGAGATGACCAAGGGCGCGGTGTACTTCCACTACACGAACAAGGAGGCCCTCGCGGTCGCGGTCGTGCAGGAGCACTACGCCCGCTGGCCCGAGATCCTCGACGGCGCCGAGGGCGACCACGAGGCGCCGTTCGACCGGCTCACCGCCGTCCTCGACACGGTCACCCGGGCGTTCGCGCGGGACATCGTCGTCCAGGCCGGCGCGCGGCTCCAGATCGAGCGGGCCCTCATCGACGCCGAGCTCCCCGAGCCGTACGTCGGCTGGGAGGACTACCTCAGCCGGCTGATCGGCGAGGCGAAGGACGCGGGGCAACTGCGGGCGGGAGTGGAACCCCGCGCGGCGGCCCGCGTCCTCGTCTCCGCCTTCTTCGGCATGCAGCACATCTCGGACGTCCTCAGCGGGCGCAAGGACCTCACCGAGCGGCACCAGGAACTGCAGACCGTCCTCGTCGAAGGGCTGCGCGGCTGACCGGCCGCGTGCCCGCCGTGAGAAGCAGGAGAACGGCGTGGCCTCCCACAGGTGTGGGAGGCCACGCCGTACGCGTGCAGCGGGTCGGGTCCGGTCAGGACCTGCTGCCCGAGGAGACCGGGGCCTGAGCGGAAGCGGAGCCCGTACCGGAAGCCGAACCGGAACCGGAAGCCACGACCGGCGTCGGGGCCGGAGCGGCCGCGGCGGCCTTGGCGGCGACCTTGCGCAGGTACAGGTTGTTGAAGACCAGCGCCGCCGCCGTGAGCGAGGCACCGACGATCTGCATGCCGGCCGGGACGACACCCGTCAGGGCGGAGATCACGAAGGCCGTGATCGGCACGACGTCCATGAAGAGGACGCCGTTGAGCGGGCCGAGGTAGCGGTTGCCGAAGTTCCAGCCGAGGACACCGACGAAGCCGGCGATGACGCTCATGTAGGCGAGCTGGGGCAGGATCGAGCCCACGGCACCGGCCGTCGGGACCGGGACGCCACCGGCGGCCAGGATGATCGCCGTGATCACGGTGGCGCTGGCGAGGCCGAGGACCGTGGTGATGGCCGTGTACTTGATCGGGGACCAGGTCGGGAAGTAGCTCGCGCCCGAGGTGTAGACGACCCAGCACAGTGCGGCGAAGAGCAGCAGCGCGTCGGCGCCGGCGGTCTTCGGGTCGGCGATCAGGGAGCCGATGTCACCGTCGGAGACGACGAGGATGGTGCCGACGAAGGACATCGCGATGAAGACGAGCGAGAACTTCGGCGGAACGACCTTCTTCAGCACCCAGTTCACCAGGAAGCCCATCATGGGCATGGTCGCCATCATGATCGAGGCGTTGAGCGCGCCCCGCGCACCGATGAGGTCCTGGCCGAAGAAGACGAGGAACTGGAAGCCCGCGAAGCCGGCCGTGCCGAACAGCCAGGCCAGACCGATGCGCTCGCCCTTGAGGCGGAGCCCCGCCTTGCCCTCCCGCATCCGCAGGAAGACCAGGAACATCGCACCGGCGATGGTGTACCGCATCACGGTGAAGGTGAAGGGGTCGATGTGCTGGAGGGTGGAGTCCATGAGGGGGAACATCGCACCCCAGGACACCGTGGCCAGGAGGCAGAGGAGGACGCCTCGCGTGTACGTGTTCTGACTGTTCATGATTCTTCCTGTCGGGCCTGAGGCGGCTGGGAGTTGAGGGGAGTGCAGGGAGGGGAGGCGGCCGGGTCCCGGATCCGGAGGAGGGGGTACGGGCTCCGGGACCCGGCCACGCTTGCGGGGGGCTGTGGTGCGTACGGGCGGGGGTCAGACCCCGGCGGACTCCAGCTCGCGGTCGTCCGTCGGCCGGATGTCGAGCAGCGGCAGGACCGACTCCAGGAGCTGGGCGGCCCGGACCTTGCCGGTGGGGCTGTACGGGATGGCCTCGACGGGCACCACGTACGCCGGGAGGCACGGCACCCGGCGGGCGCAGGCGGCGCTGACCGCCCGGTAGCCGCTCTCCTGCCGCTCGGGCGCGACCGGGGTGAAGGGCACGACGAGCACCTCGCCCGCGCCGTCGAGCTTCGTCCGCAGGACGGCCGTCTCGCGGACGCAGGGCAGGTCCATCAGATCGGCTTCGAGGCCGAAGATGTTGACGTCGAGCGGCTTGCCCGCCTCCGCCTTCGCCACGCCGTCGTTGCGGCCGGTGAGTTCGAGCCGGCCCGCCTCGTCGACGAGCCCGCTGTCGCCGGTGAGCAGGAAGCGCTGCGTACGGCCGCCGTAGTCCAGGGTCATGAAGTCGGGCTCGCTCGTCGCGTAGCTGTCCATCAGCTGGTAGCTGGCTATCGCGACCCGGCCGCGGCTGCCCTTGGGGAGCGGCTTGTTGTCGGCGTCGAGGACCACGACGGTGTTGCCGGGCATGGGGCGGCCGGAGCGGCAGGGCGCCACGTGCAGCTCCTCGGGGCCGATCATGACGTTCACGCCGGTCTCGGTCGTCCCGTAGTAGAGGTGGAGCACCGGACCGAGGCGGTCCCAGGCGTTGTTGATGACCCATCGGTTGAGGTGTCGGCCGCCGGAGAGGACGAAGTGCAGGCGTGAGGTCTTGTGCAGGTGCTCGGAGTTCGGGTGGGCGACGACCCGGGCCAGGACCGGCGGCACCATCAGGGTGGTGGAGACGCCCTCGTCCTGGATGATGCGGATGAGCTCCTCGGCGTCGTCGTACGGGCCGAGGACGACCGTGCCGCCCAGGGTGAGGAAGATGCGCGCCCAGCCCGGCCCGGAGGCGTGGTAGAGCGGCACCGTGACGAGGTGGACGTCCTCTTCGTCGAAGGCGTACTGGTCGACGAGGTCGGCGAAGCGGCGGGCCTCGAAGGAGGTGCGGCGGACGACCATCTTCGGGACGCCGCTGGTGCCGGAGGTGAAGGAGAAGGCCTCGAAGGGCTGCTCCACCGGCTGCGGGTCGCCGGGCGCCGACACGAGGAGGTCGGCGAAGCTGACCGCGACGGTCTGCCCGTCGGGCAGGCCCACCGGCTCGCTGTCGATGAATATGTCGAGGATGTCTCTGCCGCCCGGCCAGCCGCACTCCTCGACGAGGGCCCGCTGCTCCTGCGAGGTGATGACGACGGTCGGCTGCAGCTGGTCGAGCGCGGCGGCGGTGGCGACGGGCCCGGCGCTGTAGTCGAGTCCGACGCAGGGGATGCCGAGAGAGCTGACGGCGGCCATGGAGACCACCAGCTCCCAGCTGTTCTCGGCGAGGAAGACCGCGCGGGCCGGCCGGGTGTCGGGCAGCAGGTCCTGGACGGCGCAGGCCACCCGGCTGACCTTGTCGGCGAAGCTCGCCCAGGTCATGCGGGTCTCGCCGTCGACGACGGCGACGCGCTGGGGCCAGCGGGCGGCGTGCTTACGGATGTCCGCGAGCTTGATCATGAGGTGCTCTCCTCGGAGTCGGGGGTGGCGGATCAGCTGGTGACGACGGCGGTCGCGGCGGCCGAGACGGTGGCCGCGGTGGTGCCGGCGGCCGAGACGGCGGCGGCGGCACCGGCGAGCTGCTCGGTGTTGAGGCTGTCGACGGTCAGGTGGTCGGCCGTGGCCGGCACGGAACCGGTGACGGCGGCCTGGACGGCGAGTTCGCGCGCGGAGACGGTCGGGTTCCGCAGCGTGTAGATCTCGCAGCCGCTGGAGCGCAGCTCGTCGATCTGACTGAGCGTCCGCTCGCAGAGCTTCTCGCCGGGCACCGTGATCGGGATGCCGGGCGGGTAGGCGATGATGAAGTGCTCGGAGGTGCCCGTGGCCAGGGCCGCGGAGGCGCTCCGGTAGGTGCGCTGGATGGTGCGCAGGGCGTCGAGCAGCCGCAGCAGCGTCGCCTCGTCCACACCGATGTGGATGTGGAAGAGGACGGCGTCCCCGCTCTCCCGGGCCACGTACAGCGCGTACTCGTCGAAGAGCATCCGCCGGAAGTCGGCCGCCGTGATGCCGAGGGCGCTGATGTCGACGAGGACCCGGGTGGGGTCGTCGCTGACGAGCTGCGCGGCGTCCGTGAGGTGGCCGTCGGGGCCGAGCGGGCGGTACGCGGAGAGCCGCGGGTCCGTGGCGAGCTCGACGCGCAGGGTGCGGGCGAGCCCGAGGGACCGGCCGAGGAGCGACTCGCCCTCGGTCTCGGCCTGGAGCCGGGCCAGGTCCAGGCTGGCGAGCACGGGCCAGCTGGGCGAGGTGGTGTGGTGCTGGAAGAGGGCCTGCGCGGTGCGCTCCTGGGCCTCTCCGTCGCCGATGAGGTGCAGGTAGGAGCCCTGGCGGAGCGCGGACATCGACTTGTGCGCGGAGTGGGTGACGGCCACGTTCATGGCGAGGCGCGGGTCGGCGGCGCGGAGCGTCTCGACGGCGTGCAGCGCGGTGAGCGGGCGCAGCCGGGGGTGGAAGCGGTGCGCCGCGCCCCAGGCCTCGTCGACGAGGACGGAGACGGTGGGGTGGACGGCGGCGAGCTCGGCGAGGACGGTCGGCAGGTCGTACCGGACGCCGTCGTAGGAGACGGCGGAGAGGACGACGGTGTCGAAGGGCCGGCCCTCGGCGGCGGCGGTGCGGAACATCTCCAGGAGCCGGGGAAGGTCCGCGTACGTCCGGGGGCAGCCGTCGCAGCAGCGCTGCATCGGGGCGTACGCGACCTGGACGCCGAGCGAGTTGAGGGCGAAGTGCACCGACTGGTGGCAGGAGCGGTCCGCGAGGACGCGGGAGCCGGGCTGGGTCAGCGCGGTCAGGGCGACCCGGTTGGCGGTGCTCGTGCCGGCGGAGAGGAAGTAGGTGGCGTCGGCCCCGAAGCTGCGGGCCGCGAGGCGCTGGGCCTCGCGGAGCGGCCCCCGCGGCCGGAAGAAGGAGTCGAGCATCGTGCCGCTGTAGGACACGTCGGCCGCGAGCTGCGCGACGCCGAAGAGCGCCTCGTAGGTCTCCCGCATCTGGGAGTCGCGGATAGACCGGCCGTGCGAGAGCGGCAGCGCGTGGAACGTGGCGATGTCACGTCGGGCGACTGCGAGCACGGCGTCAGCGAGGGGGGTCCTGCCGTCCGGGTAGGCCCCGGGACGAGCCGGCAGTGTCGCCGGCTCCGGAGTGGAGCTGGTGGATGCGGTCATGGACCCATGAAATAAAAACCTTCGCGAAGGTATCAACTATCATCAGTGAGACTGATGGAGCCCGTCGGCCGCACCCCCTCCGACCTGCGCGAGCGCCGGGACACCCGAAGAAGCGGATCCCGGCGCTCCGACGCCTGTCCGGTCTCGCCTACTTCACGAGGGTCTCGAAACCGGCCCGGTCGCAGGAGGACACGACGCGCCCCTCGGCCATCACGTCCGCACCCGTGACCGCGGCGACGGTGTCGTCGAGGACGCGGGCGCTGTCCTCGTCGTGCCCCTTGGCGTCGAGCGTCTGTGCGGCGGAGATCACGGTGGGGGCAAGCGCCCCGGCACCTCCGTCCGCGGGGCGGCCCGGCCTCTTCGGGAAGGCGTCCACGGAGTTCCGCGCCTCCTGCCAGGTGCCCAACTTGCCGCAGTAGTCCTGCCAGTACGCCCTCACCTCGTCGGCGTCGGACGACGAACAGCCGCCCAGCAGGACCGCGACGACCAGCGCGGTCAGCGCCCGACTCCCCCTCCGCACGTCCCGCCCCCTAACCGCGGACGCGCCGCGGGCGCGCCACCAGCTCGCCGCCGCAGTTGGGGCAGACGCCGTCCATGGCGTCGGCGCACGGGACGCAGAAGCTGCACTCGAACGAACAGATCCGGGCGGGCCCGTCCGGCACCAGGGCCTCGACCTCGCAGCGCTCGCACCGTTCACGCATCTCCAGGGCCATGACCGGCTCCCCCTCCTCGTACGACTGGCGACCCCTCCATGATCGGCTCTCCCGCGGCCGGCGGAAACAGGCCGGCGGCCAAAGATCAACAGGATCGGGTCAGCAGGGGCCGAGGCCCGCGGTTCAGTGCCTGACCAGGCAGAACGGATGCCCCGCCGGATCCGCGTAGACCCGCCAGCCGCGCCTGCCGGACCCGGCGTCGAGAAGCTTCGCGCCGGCCGCGAGGACCTGCTCCTCGGCCGCGTCCAGGTCGGGGACGCCGAAGTCGAGATGGGACTGCTGGGGGCGCTCCGGGTCCGGCCAGGTCGGCGGGCGGTGATCGGGCACGCCCTGGAAGCAGAGGACGAGACCGCCGGGCGTGTGCAGCGTGGACCAGGCCTCGTCGAGGGACCAGCGCGGGTCGGGCCGATCGACGTCCCCGCCGAGCACGGCCCGGTAGAACACGGCGAGTTCACGGGGCGCGGAACAGTCCAGGACGATGCACTGCAGGTCGGCGATCATGCGCGGATCATAGGCGGGGCCGGGCTGGACCGGGCTGGAGCCGGGCCGGGCCGGAGCCCGGTCGGAGCCGGGCCGGGCCGGAGCCCGGTCGGAGCCGGGCCGGGCCGGAGCCCGGTCGGAGCCGGGCCGGGCCGGAGCCCGGTCGGAGCCGGGCCGGGCC
>NZ_JACHJY010000012.1:89282-295948 GCF_014203895.1 Streptomyces nymphaeiformis
CCGGAGCCGCGTCGAGGCGCGCGGCGCCGAGGTCACCCGGCCCGGCGCCCCGCACCCGCCCGGACGGCGGTCGCCCGCACAATCCATCCCCTCCCCGCGCACGTACCCATGACAGGCACTCCGCGGAAGGAGAAGTGGTCATGCATCCGCTGAAGCGTGCGGCTCTCGCGGTGGCCTCCGTCGCCCTCGCGGCGGGCACCGCGGGCATCGCCGCGGGCCCCGCCTTCGCCGGACAGCCCAACCAGTCCTGCGAAGAGCAGCCCGTCCGCCCGGGTCAGTCCCAGTCGGCCCCCGGTTCCGCCTTCAACCCCGACGGCGTCGCCGGGACCCGCTACGCCGGCGAACAGCCGCAGAACTCCGTCAACCCCCACTCCGTGTCCCAGTACGACGTGGCCTGCCTCCAGGTCTCGACGCACTGACACCCCCGCCCTGAAGCGGCCTCGGCCTGAACGAGGAGGCGGCCGGCCGCTTCTACTCGGCCCGGGCCCGGCGGGACTGCGTGCGGACCGCGCCCATGCTCGCCGCGATCACGAGGGCGATCGCGGCCGCGTCGGTCAGCGAGAGGGCCTGGCCGAGGACCAGGAAGCCGGCCGTCGCCGCGATGGCCGGTTCCAGGCTCATCAGGATCGCGAACGTCGGCGCGGGCAGCCGGCGCAGGGCGAGGAGTTCGAGGGTGTACGGGAGGACCGAGGACATCAGCGCGACGGCGAGGCCCAGGCCGATCGTCGACGGCACGAGGAGCTTGTCGCCCGCCTCCGCGATGCCGAACGGCAGGCTGAGCACCGCGCCGAAGGCCATGGCGAGCGCGAGCCCGTCCGCCTGCGGGAAACGGCGGCCCGTACGCGCGCTGAAGACGATGTACGTGGCCCACATGGCGCCCGCCGCCAGCGCGAAGGCCGCACCGGCCGGATCCAGGCGGTCGAAGCCGCCGCCCCCGAGGAGGACGACGCCGCCGAGGGCGAGCCCGGCCCACAGGAGGTTCACCAGCCGGCGCGAGGCGACCACGGAGAGGACGAGCGGGCCGAGGACCTCCAGGGTCACGGCGGCGCCCAGCGGGATCCGGTCGACGGCCTGGTAGAAGAGGATGTTCATGCCGGCCATGGCGGTGCCGAAGGCGACGATCGTCCCCCAGTCGGCGCGGCCGTAGCCGCGGACCTTGGGCCGGCAGACGATCAGCAGGACGGCGGCGGCGAGCACGAGCCGCAGGGTGACGACCCCGAGCGCGCCCGCGCGGGGCATGAGCAGGACGGCGACGGCCGAGCCGAACTGCACGGAGAGCCCGCCGGCGACGACGAGTGCGACGGGCCCGAGCCGATGACCGGCCGCCTTCGGCGCCACCACGGGAGCCGCGGCCACTGCCGGGGCCGCCTCCTTGACCGGACTGTCCACCGACGACTCCTTCACCCACACTGGTTCAATGAACTGGACCCCCAGTCCAGAATAATGCACCCCCCGCTGGGTCCACACCCGGACATCCCGCCTATCCCCTCCCACGCTACGAGCCCCCGCGCGGCGCCGGAAATGCCGATTGTGCTGCGGTTATGCTCCGGACGCATGAGCATCGAGCTACGCCACCTCCGCTGCTTCCTCGCCATCGCCGAGGAGTCCAGCCTCACCAGGGCGGCAGCCCGGCTCCACCTCACCCAGCCCGCCGTCTCCCGCACGCTCGCCGCCCTGGAACAGCACCTCGGCGCCCGGCTCGTCGACCGCTCCACCCACCACCTCGCGCTCACCGCCGAAGGCCGCGCCTTCCAGGACCGGGCCGCCGCCGCACTCGCCGCCTTCGAGGCCGCCGTCGACCCGGCGCGCCTGCGCCACCGCCCCCTGCGCCTCGGACACGCCTGGTCGGCCTTCGGCCCGTACACCACCCCCCTGCTCCGGCGCTGGCAGCGCGCCCACCCCGAGACCCCGCTGGAACTCCTCCGCATCGACGACCGCACCGCCGGCCTCGCCCGCGGCGAGGTCGACGCGGCGCTGCTGCGCGGGACCGTGGAGGCACCCGGCCTCGTCACGGCGGAACTCACCACCGAGGAGCGGGTCGCCGCGCTCCCGGCCGACAGCCCGCTCGCCGACCGCCCCCGGATCGCCCTCGACGACCTCGCGGCCGAGACGGTCGTCCTCAACACGGTCTCGGGCACGACCACCCTGGCCCTCTGGCCGGCGACGGCCCGCCCCGCGGCCACCCTCACCGTCGCCAACACCGACGACTGGCTCACGGCGATCGCCGCCGGCCGGGGCATCGGCGTCTCCTCCGCCTCCACGGCCGCCCTCCACCCCCACCCGGGCGTCACCTACCGCCCCCTCCCGGACGCACCCCCGCTCCCGGTGCTCCTCGCCTGGCGGGACGCCTTCCCGCACCCGGCGACGGAGGCGCTCGTGGCGATGGCGCGGGAGATCGTCAGCGGGGGGTGACGGCTCCGGCTTCCCTCCGCAGGGAACGCCAGACGTGCAGGGCCCAGGGGCGCGCCTCCGCCGCCTCGTGCGAGCAGTACAGCCCGACGGCCGAACCGTCCGGCTCCACCGCGTACCCGGTGAGGTCGAACCACGGGCGCCCGGTGTCCTCCGGCGTGGTCCAGAAGGCATGCCGTACGCCGCCGCCCGCCGCCGGGCTTTCGGCGTACTGCTGCGCGTCCGGAACCTCCGGCGCGCCCTCACGGAGCGCGGCGAGGAACTCCTCGGCGGTGCGACCGCCGGCCTGATCGTCCTGGAAGAAGGTCAGGGCCACGCTCCGATCGGATCCGGTGAACCGGTCGGTCCCGTCGGCGTACCGCGCCGAGAGCCCCGCCGTACGCTCCACCGACCATCCTTCGCCGAGGTCGGTACGGACGGCGACGGGCAGCGGCACCGGGAACCGGCCGAGGACGTGGTCCCGGTCCCAGACCTCCCCGAGCAGGCGTACGGCCGTCGGCCCGTGCCCCTCCACGAGGTACGGAAGCTCCCCGGGGTCGGAGATCCGCCCGGTCATCTCCGCACCGAGCACCTCGGCACCCCACGGCTTGACCTTGTTCGCGAGCCGCCCGCGCACGACGAGCTCCGGGTAGGCGGCCTCGTCGTACCAGACCTCGGCGGCATGCCGGAAGGTCTCCTCGTCGACCTCCAGCCAGGCCCCGAGGACGAGCTCGGTGTCCCCGCCGAGCCGCAGCGGCAGCAGACACCGCACGAAGGCCCCCACCCCGTCCACACTCAGCAGCGCGTCCGGCCCGGGCGTCCGCCGGGCGCTCTCGGGGACGCCGAGGACGGCGTCGGGCAGACCGAAGCGGATGTCGATCCGCCGCTCGTCGGTGAGTGCGTCGCCGCAGCAGGAGCAGGTGGAGACGGGTACGGGGGCGGGGGTACTCATCCCGGCACCCTAAGCCGGGCCGGAACTCGTACCGCACTCCGGGAACGCGCCGACGACCCTCGCTCCGAAGGGACTCGGGCAGGATGCTCCGATGGACATGAACAGCGAAGACATCGTGGCCGAGGTCATCCGGCGGGAGTTGCAGTTGCTGAGCCCGGCCGTGCGGTCGTCCGTGACCTTGTCGGACGCGCTCCTCGATCCGGATTTCACGGAGGTGGGCGCCTCGGGGCGCAGGTGGGACCGGCAGTCGATGCTCTCGTCGATGCCGGTCATGCAGGGTGCGGCCGACGAGGGCCCGCAGTACGTCCCCACGGGGATGACCGGCACCGTCCTCGCGCCGGGGGTCGTGCACCTGACGTTCGAGACCGTCCTCGACGGCAGGCGGGCCCGGAGGAGCTCGATCTGGCGGAAGCCGGATGACGCGTCCGGCTGGCGGATGTACTACCACCAGGCCACGCCCGTGCCCGACGCGTGAGGCGGTGATCAGCGGGCCGACGACCGGGCGAGGCGCAGCAGGCCGGCGCGCATGCGCGCCTCGCCCAGCTCCGGCAGGAGCGCCGCGACGTGGTCGGCCGCCACGGCGGCGAGTACTACGACCAGTACCTCCCCGGCGCCCTCGCCCTCGTCCCGGCCGACGTCGACGCCCAGGCGCCCGCCCTGTTCCCCGACCTGGACGCCGCGATCGTCACGTACTGCTCGAACCCGGCGTGCCCCAACAGCGGACAGGTCGCCGACCGCCTCGCCGCCCTCGGCTACACGAACGTCCGCAAGTACCGCGAGGGCATCCAGGACTGGGTCGAGGCGGGCCTCCCGGTCGAATCCGCCTGACCGCCACCCCGGGGCGAGGACTCCGCACGGAGCCTTCGCCCCCTTCGCGTCAGGGCGCCGGCGGGCCCAGCCCCTCCTCCAACCCCTCCGCCAGCACCTCCGCCACGTGCCGTCCCCGCGAGTCCGTCAGGTCGCCGATCTGGGTCCTGCACGAGAAGCCGTCCGCCAGGACCACCGCGTCCCCGGCAGCCCTCAACGCCGGCAGGAGCTGGTCCTCCGCGATGGCGACCGAGACCTCGTAGTGGCCCGGTTCGAAGCCGAAGTCGCCCGCCAGGCCGCAGCAGCCGCCCGCCAGGTCGCCCCTCAGGCCCGCCCGTTCGCGGAGGCGGCGGTCCGCCGCGTCGCCCAGGACCGCGTGCTGGTGGCAGTGGGTCTGGCCGGTGACCGGGCGGTCGAGGCGGGGCGGGGTCCAGTCGGGGGCCAGCTCCTCCAGGGCCTCCGCGAAGGTGCGGACCGCCCCCGCGAGACGCGCCGCACGGGGGTCATCCGGCAGCAGCTCCGGCAGGTCCGTGCGGAGGGTCGCCGCGCAGGAGGGCTCCAGGACGACCACCGGGCCCGTCCCCTCCCCCATCACGTCCAACGTCCTCCGCATCACCTTCCGCGCCGCCCCCAGCTGCCCCGTCGACACGTACGTCAGCCCGCAGCAGACCCGCCCCG
Source organism: Streptomyces nymphaeiformis (assembly GCF_014203895.1). GTDB lineage: Bacteria > Actinomycetota > Actinomycetes > Streptomycetales > Streptomycetaceae > Streptomyces > Streptomyces nymphaeiformis. Next base: position 94,108 of record NZ_JACHJY010000012.1, read on the forward strand.
GCGGCAGGTCCACCCCCAGGCCCGCGTCCTCCAGGACGCGGACCGCCGCCTCGCCCACCTCCGGCGCCAGGAAGTTCGTGAACGTGTCCGGCCACAGGGTGAGCGACGACGGCCGGGTCGAGGCGCGCTGGGCGAACCAGTACGCGAAGGACCGTTCCGCGACCCTCGGCATCGCCCGCTCGGGCGTCACCCCCGCGAGACGCGCCGCGAACGGCAGCCGCATCGCCGCGTTCAGCCCCCGCCCGAAGTGCGCCAGCCATCCCGGCAGGCGGCCCATCGTCCAGTGCGAGCGGGGCCGACGCCACAGACCCCCCGGGCCCGCGTAGTGCCGGTCGAGGAACTCCGCCTTGTACGCGGCCATGTCGACGCCCACCGGGCAGTCGCTCCGGCAGCCCTTGCACGACAGGCACAGGTCGAGCGCCTCCCGCACCTCCTCCGAGCGCCAGCCGTCCGTGATGACCTCACCGAGCGCCATCTCGTGCAGGAGCCGCGCCCGCCCCCGGGTGGAGTGCTTCTCCTCCCCCGTCGCCCGGTACGAGGGGCACATCACCCCCGGCCCCGAACTCGGGCCCTCCACCCGGCACTTGGCCACACCCACGCACCTGGCGGCGGACCTCCCCACCCCCTCCACCGGCAGCAGCCCCTCGAACCGCAGCCCCTCGTCCAGTCGCCGCGGCCGCACCAGCATCCCCGGGTTGAGTCCCCCGTCCGGGTCCCACACGTCCTTCACCGCGCCGAAGAGGCCGACCAGTTCCTCCCCGTACATCCTCGGCAGCAGCTCGGCCCGCGCCTGCCCGTCGCCGTGCTCCCCCGACAGGGATCCCCCGTGGGCGACCACGAGGTCCGCGACCGCCTCCGAGAACCGCCGGAAGTCCCGTACGCCCTCCCCGCTCCACCAGTCGAAATCGATCCGCACGTGCACGCACCCGTCCCCGAAGTGCCCGTACGGGATCCCCCGGAGGCCGAACTCGGCCAGCAGCGACCGGAATTCACGGAGGTACGCGCCGAGCCGCGCCGGCGGCACCGCGCAGTCCTCCCACCCCGGCCAGGCGTCCCCGCCCCCCGGCAGCCGGGTCGCCGTCCCCGCCGCGTCCTCCCGGATCCGCCACAGCGCCCGCTGCCCGGCCGCCTCCCGCACCACGGCCGCGTCGACCGCGTCCGCCGCCCCGACCAGCTCACGGGCCGCGTCGTCGCCGTCGACCTCGCAGAACAGCCACGCCCCGCCCTTCGGCAGCCCCTCCGCGCCACCCCGCACCAAGTCTGCCGCCATGCCCTCCACGGTCAGCGGCCCGTACGGAAGGAGTCCCGCCGCGGCGTCCGCCGCCGCGCTCTCGTCCGCGTAGCCGAGGACGACGAGCACCGGCTCGGCCGGCAGCGGGACGAGCGCGACCGTCGCCTCCGTCACCACCCCGAGCGTGCCCTCGCTGCCGCAGAAGGAGCGGGCCACGTCGACGCCCCGCTCGGGGAGCAGCGCGTCGAGGGCGTACCCGGAGATCCGGCGCGGGAGCCCGGCCGGGTAGCCCGTACGGAGGAGGGCCAAATTCCGCTCGACGAGATCCAGCAGACCCGCCGGGGCGCCCTCCCCGCCCCTCCCCAACGTCAACTTCTCGCCCCGGTACGTCACCACGTCCAGCGAGCGCACGTTGTCCGCCGTGGTGCCCCACGCGACCGAGTGCGCCCCGCAGGCGTTGTTGCCGATCATGCCGCCGAGGGTGCAGCGACTGTGCGTGGACGGGTCGGGGCCGAAGGTCAGCCCGTACGGCCGGGCGGCCTCCCGCAACCGGTCCAGGACGAGGCCCGGCCGGACGACGGCGGTGCGTGACGAGGGGTCCAGGGAGACGATCCCGCCCATGTGCCGTGTGAGGTCGAGCACGACGCCGGTGCCGGTCGCCTGGCCTCCGATCGAGGTCCCGGCACCCCTCGCGACCACCGGCGTGGTGCCGTGCGCGCGGCACACCTCCAGGACGGCCGCGAGGTCGTCGGCGTCGCGCGGCGCGACCGTACCGGCCGGTACACGGCGGTAGTTGGAGGCGTCCATCGTCGCGAGCGCCCTCGCGGTGACGGAGAAATCGACGTCTCCGGCGACGGCCGCGCGCAGGTCGGAGGCGAGTCCGGACGGGTCTTCGTCGTGTGTTCCCACAACGCCAGGATGTCCCACGTTTCGTCTCATCGGGCGGACATCCGGCGACCGGCGCCTCCCCGACCCGATACTCTCCGCCTCGTGGCTGAGATCCAGATTCCCGCTGACATCAAGCCCGCCGACGGCCGTTTCGGCGCGGGCCCCTCCAAGGTGCGTACGGAGGCGCTGGACGCCCTGGCCGCCACCGGCACCTCCCTCCTCGGCACGTCCCACCGCCAGGCTCCGGTCAAGAACCTGGTCGGCGAGGTACGTACCGGCATCTCCGACCTCTTCTCGCTGCCCGAGGGCTACGAGGTGATCCTGGGCAACGGCGGCTCCACCGCCTTCTGGGACGTCGCGACCCACGGTCTCATCGAGAACAAGTCGCAGCACCTCACCTTCGGCGAGTTCTCCTCCAAGTTCGCGAAGGCCGCCAAGCTGGCCCCCTGGCTTGCCGAGCCGACCGTGATCTCCTCCGACCCGGGCACCCACCCGGAGCCGGTGGCCGAGGCGGGCGCCGACGTCTACGCGTACACGCACAACGAGACCTCCACCGGTGTCGCCGCCCCGATCAAGCGGGTCGCGGGCGCCGACGAGGGCGCGCTCGTCCTGGTCGACGCGACCTCCGGCGCGGGCGGCCTCCCGGTCGACATCACCGAGACGGACGTCTACTACTTCGCCCCGCAGAAGTCCTTCGCCGCCGAGGGCGGCCTGTGGCTCGCGGCCTTCTCCCCGGCCGCCCTGGAGCGCGCGCAGAAGATCCACGACTCGGGCCGTCACGTCCCCGAGTTCTTCTCCCTCCCCACGGCGATCGACAACTCGCTGAAGAACCAGACGTACAACACCCCGGCGCTCTCGACCCTCTTCCTGCTCAACGAGCAGCTGAAGTGGATCAACGGCCAGGGCGGTCTGGACTGGGCCGTGGCCCGGACGAAGGAGTCCTCGGACGCCCTCTACACGTGGGCCGAGGAGTCCAAGTACGCCTCGCCGTTCGTCACGGACGCGGCCAAGCGCTCCCAGGTCATCGGCACGATCGACTTCTCGGACGACGTCGACGCCGCCGCCGTCGCCAAGGTGCTGCGCGCCAACGGCATCGTGGACACCGAGCCGTACCGCAAGCTGGGCCGCAACCAGCTGCGGATCGCGATGTTCCCGGCGATCGACCCGGCGGACGTGCGGGCCCTCACGGCCTGCATCGACTACGTCATCGGCCAGCTGTAACCGGAAGCCGTACGAAGGGCCCGGCGTCGGACACGACCGACTCCGGGCCCTTCGGCGTCCCTTCGGCTACCCCTTGCGGAACAGCCGCTTCAGGCCGACCACGAGGACCGTGGCGCCCGCGAGGACGAGGAAGCCCGTGGTGGCGCTCCCCTGGCCGTCCCCCTGGTTCTGCGCCGCCGGGGCCTTCGGCGCGCCCGGCGTCCGCGCGGTCGGCGAGTCCGAGGGGCGCTCCGCGTCCCGATCGACCCGCACCACCCGGCTGTTCCTCCCCTCCGAGCCGAACATGAAGGCCAAGCCGTCCGGCGTGTACGTCACGGACTCCGCCTGGCCCTGGAAGGGGGCCCCGATCGCCGTGCCGCCGTCACCGAGGCGGCCGTCCTTCCAGGCGTACTCCTCGGCCGTGAAGTAGCCGCGCAGGACGAGCCGGTCGCCGTCCGGCGAGAACGCGCCGTCCGTCACCCAGGGGACCTTCCCGACGCGCCGGAAGACGTTCGTACCGGACGGGGAGAGCCGCTCGGGGCCCGCGTACAGGCCGCCGCCGTCCTCGTTCTTGCTCGCGATGTACACCCGGCCGGTCTTCGGATGGACCATCAGGGCCTCGGCGTTGCGGGCCCCGTCGGCGTACTTCACGACGTACTGCTTCGCCTTGACGGTCTGGTCCTTCAGGGTCTCCGGCTCGGGGAAGCGGTAGATCCAGACGTGGTCCCAGGAGCCGTCGAGGTTGTCGCCGATGTCGCCGACGTAGATGTCGCCGTCCGGGCCGACGGAGATCCCCTCCATGTCACGGGGGGTGCCGACGCCGGCCATGGTGAGGGTGGCGACGGTCTTTCCCGTACGGGAGTCGACGCCGTAGATCAGGGGTGCGTCCTGGTCGTTGTGCGTCCAGTAGATCCCGGGGTGGGCGCGGCTCGCGGCGAGGCCGCTGGACTCGGTGATCCGGGGGTCCTGGATCGTGAAGTCCCGGTCGGGTTCCTGCCCTTCGGCACGGGCATGGCCGGCCGGGAGCAGCACGAGGGCGGCGGCCGCGCCGAGGGCGCACAGAGCAGATCGCATGGATCAAGCGTGCCACGACGGCACGGAAACCCGGCCGACCAGCGCCGGGGGCGGGCGGGGGCGGGCGGGGCCTCGCGGGCCGGCCCCGCCGACGGGCCTCGCAAGCCCCCCCGCTGCCGGAAACCCGTTTGACCTGCCCCTGGGCCGCTGTCATGGTCGCGCCCATGCCTACCTTTCCCGCCCCCGACGGCACCCTCCTCGCCTACCACGCGTCCGGTTCCGGCGCCCCGCTGGTCTGTCTGCCCGGCGGTCCCATGCAGGACTCCGCCTATCTGGGTGACCTCGGCGGGCTCGACGCCCACCGCACCCTGATCCGCCTCGACCTGCGGGGCACCGGCGAGTCCGCGGTGCCGGAGGACCCGGCCTCGTACCGCTGCGACCGGCAGGTCGAGGACGTCGAGGCGCTGCGCGTGCACCTGGGGCTCGACGCGGTCGACCTCCTCGGGCACTCGGCGGGCGCCAACCTGGCCGCGCTGTACACGGCCCGGTACCCGGAGCGGGTGGCCCGTCTGGTCCTCCTCACCCCGGGCACGGCGGCCGTCGGGCTCGACACGAGCGGCGAGGAGCGGCTCGCGGCGGCGCGGCGGCCGTGGCGGGAGCGGGAGCCGTGGTTCGGTCCGGCGTACGCGGCGCTCGGGGAGCTGGCGGCGGGGCGCGGTTCGGCGGAGGCCTTCCAGGCGATCGCGCCGTTCTTCCACGGGACCTGGGACGAGGCGGCCCGGGAGCGGCACGCCGAGGGCCACCGGCAGCGGAACGGCGAGGCCGCGGGGGCCTACGCCGGCGAGGGCGCCTTCGAACCGGCGGCCACGCGCGCGGTGTTCGCGGAGTTCGGCCGTCCGGTGCTGGTCGTGGCCGGGGAGGGCGACGCGAACACGCCGGTGCCGACGGCCACGGCGTACGCGGAGCTGTTCCCGGAGGCCGAGCTCGCGGTCCTGGCGGGGGCGGGGCACTTCCCGTGGCACGACGACGCGAAGTGGCTCGCGACGACGGTGGACGCCTTCCTGCGGTAGTCGCTGGTGTCCCGGATCACGTCGCAGCTCCGGGACACCGTCCGCGATGATGTGACCATGCGTTTTCTGTTCGTCGGCGACAGCATGACCATCGGACGCGCCGGCGACTGGACCTGGCGCCACCGCATGTGGGAGCACCTGGAGGCCACGCTTCCGGGCGGGTACGCGATCGTCGGCCCCCGCTCCGCCCTGTACGACCCCGCGACGGACGCGCCGTCGTCGGAGGCGTACGCCGACCCCGCGTTCCCCGCCGACGCCCGCCGGCACCTGGCCGGCTGGGGCGAGGGCTGGCTGCACATGGCGCCGTTGATCGGCGAGACCGTCACGGCGACGGGGGCGGACGTCCTGCTGATCTCCCTCGGCCTGATCGACCTGGGCTGGTACACGAACAGCGACCAGACCGAGGAGAACGTCCGGGCGTTCGTGGCGGCGGCCCGGGCCGCGAACCCGCACGTGAGGGCCGTCCTCCTGCCGGTCATCCCCAACGTCCGCGCCGGGTACGACGCCCCGTTCGCCGCCGAGTGCGCCCGCTTCAACGAGCTCCTGGCGAAGGCGGTCGCCGACCTGGACACGGCCGCCTCGCCCCTCCTCCTGGCGACGATCCCGGAGTCGTACGACCTGGAAGCGGACACCTACGACGGCACGCACCCCGGCCCGAGCGGCGAGCACAAGCTGGCCGCCGCCTTCGCCGACGCGATGCACCAGGCGTGGGGCCTGGGCGGCCCCTACGGGGTGCGCGGGTTGGACGGGGTCAGGCCGCTCGTGTGAGCCGGTTGGCGAACGTCGACAGCGTGTACGCCCCGATGCCGAGGACGACCTCCAGGGCGTTGCGGCGGGTGTAGCCGGCCTTCTCGAAGGCGGCGAGGTCCTCGTCGGTGACCGCGCCGGAGGAGGCGAGGACCTGGAGCGTGAACTTCCGCACCGCGACGAGGCGTTCGGCGTCGGGGGCGGGCCCGAGGGCGGCCATCTTGGCCTCGTGCATGTCGACGCAGAGGTGGCACTGGTTGCGCTCGGCGACGGTCAGGACGACGGTCTCGCGGGAGTGCGGGTCGAGGGTGGTGGACTCGAACATCGCGCTGAGCCTGAGGAAGCCGTCGAGGGTCTCCGGGGAGGTCCCCTTGAGGAGGGCGACGGCGGCGGCGGTGCGGGCGGACATGTCGAGCGGTGCGGACAAGGCGATTCCCCCGGAGAGACTAGAATGGACAACATGGTTGACCATGTCGCTGGAGAAAACGTAAACCAGGTTGTCGATATGGGCAAGGGGGTACCCGTGCGCGACACGCCCGGGTACGAACTCCCCCTGCTCCTCTTCGGCGGCTTCCGCACCCTCATCGACCGGCTCCACGCCCGCCTCGCCGACGAGGGCCACCCCGAGATGCGCCCCGCCCACGGCTTCGCCATGCAGGCCATCGGGGTGCACGGCGCCACCGCGAGCGACATCGGGCGGCGCCTCGGCGTCTCCAAGCAGGCCGCCGGCAAGACCGTCGACCGGCTGCTCGCCGTCGGCTACGCCGAGCGCGCCGACGACCCCGCCGACGCCCGCCGCAAACTCGTCCGGCTCACCCCGCGCGGGTACGACGCCCTCGCCCGCTCCGCCGCGATCTTCGACGACCTGCGGGCGGAATGGATCGCCGCCCTCGGCGCGGACCGCGTCCGGGACATGGAGGCGGCCCTGCGGAACGTCGTCCCCGAGGAGACGGCGTTCCGCCTGGACGCCACGAGCTGGCTGGGCACGCCCTGAGCCGTCCCCAAGGGATCACCAGGCGAAGGCCTCCGGAGACGGCCCCGGCCCCGGGAAGACCTCGTCGAGCCCGGCGAGGACCTCCTCGCTCAGTTCGAGCTCCAGCGCACGCAGCGCGCCCGCCAACTGCTCGGGGGTGCGGGGCCCGACGATCGGACCGGTGACGCCGGGCCGGGTCAGCAGCCACGCCAGAGCCGTCTCGCCGGGCTGGAGGCCGTGCTTGTCGAGCAGGTCCTCGTACGCCTGGAGCTTCGCCCGCGCCGCCGGGTCGGCCAGCGTGGCCGCCGCGCGCCCCTCCGTACGCCGCTTGCCCTCGGCCTCCTTCTTCAGGACGCCGCCGAGGAGGCCGCCGTGCAGCGGCGACCAGGGGATGACCCCGAGGCCGTACTCCTGCGCGGCCGGGATCACCTCCATCTCGGCGCGCCGCTCGAAGAGGTTGTAGAGGCACTGCTCGCTGACGAGCCCGACCGAGCCGCGCCGGGCGGCCGCCTCGTTGGCCTGGGCGATCTTGTAGCCGGGGAAGTTGGAGGACCCGGCGTAGAGCACCTTGCCCTGCTGGATGAGGACGTCGACGGCCTGCCAGATCTCCTCGAAGGGAGTGGCCCGGTCGACGTGGTGGAACTGGTAGACGTCGATGTAGTCGGTACCGAGCCGCTTGAGGCTGGCCTCGACGGCCCTGCGGATGTTGAGCGCCGAGAGCTTGTCGTGGTTGGGCCAGGCCTCGCCGTCCGGGCCCATGTTCCCGTACACCTTGGTGGCGAGGACCGTACGGTCACGACGGCCGTCGCCCTTGGCGAACCAGGAGCCGATGATCGACTCCGTCCGCCCCTTGTTCTCCGCCCACCCGTAGACGTTCGCGGTGTCGAAGAAGTTGAGCCCCGCGTCCAGGGCGGTGTCCATGATGGCGTGACTGGTGGCTTCGTCCGTCTGCGGTCCGAAGTTCATCGTCCCGAGGACGAGTCGGCTGACCTTGAGTCCGGTGCGTCCGAGCTGCGTGTACTCCATGGCCGCCAAGCCAACTGCTTCGAGCGCACTCGAAGCAAGGTCTTTCCCACGGCGTGGCAGGCGCGGACGTACGGGTGACCGACGGGGCGTACGAGAGGCCGCCGGGGGTACGAGCGGCTACTGACCGACCACCGACGCCACGGCGATGATCGCGAACATCAGGACGAGGGCGCCGGCCATGATCATGTTTCGAGTCTTCGGATCCACCCGTCGAGGTTAACCCGAGAGCCCCTCCCGCCCCTCAAGGGGCCAGGCGCCGACCGTCTCGTACCGGGGCCGCTCCCCCGGCACCCCGCGCACCGGCAGGTTCGACCGGACGAGCGCCAGCTCGGTCACCTGCCACCGCCGCCCCTCGAAGGACGCGAGCTCGTCCACGAACGGGCGAAGGGAAAGACCCTCCTCCCGCGCCCGGCCGACGGTCAGGTGCCCCTGGTAGCGCCGGTGCTCGTCCATCGCGACCCCGGCCCGGCGCGCGGCGGCGTCCGACCGCTCGGCGAGGAGCCGCAACGTGTCCAGATCCCCGGCGACCCCGGCCCACAGGGCCCGCCGCCCGAAGTGCCCGCCGCCGTGCAGCCGCAGCGGGAACGGCGCCGTCCGGTGCGCGGCCCGCTCCATCCGCACCAGCAGCTCGGGCAGCAGCTCCTCCTCGACCTCCCCCATGAAGGCGAGCGTGAGGTGCCAGCCGGGCCGCGAGGTCCAGCGGATCCCGCCCGCACCGGGCAGCCGGCGCAGCCGGGCGACGACCCCGTCCAGCTGGTCCAGCTGCTCCGACGGCGGCACGACGGCGGCGAAGAGCCTCATGGGGAAAGTCTGACAGGAGACGGAGCCGTCGGTCCGGTCAGGAGACCTGCTGGACGGCCCCACCGCCCCAGGTCGTCCCCGTGCCGGCCCCGGTCGTCGTACGGGGCTTGAACGGGGCCTTCCAGTCACCCGTACCGGCGTAGAAGTACGCGGCACCCGCCGCCGTCCGGGCGTACACGTCGGGACGGCCGTCCTTGTTGCCGTCACCGATGCCGACGACGTCCGCGTACGTGTTCCACCCGCCGCCGATCCGCGTGCGCGGCGCGAACGTGCCGTCGCCCTTGCCGAGGTACAGCCAGAGCACCCCGTCCTTGTCGCGGGCCACCAGGTCACCGGCCGCGCCGCCACCGATCTGACCGGTGGCGGTGAGCTGGTTGTAGATCCCCCACCCGAAGCCGATCTTCTTCCGGGGCTCGAAGGGAGCCGTCGCCGATCCGGTCGACTTGTACAGGTACAGGTCACCGACCTTGTCGACGGCGACCAGGTCCGCCCGCCCGTCGCCCGTCAGATCGCTGCCGCCGGTGAACTGGGTGTACGTGTTCCACCCGCCGCCGATCCGCACCCGGGACTCGTAGCCCACACGGGTGTCGCTGCCGGTGCCGCGGTGGAGCCAGAGGACCCCGTCCCGGTCGCGGGTGACCAGGTCGGCGGCGTTCGAACCGGCGAGGTCACCGGCGGCCTCCACCCGGTCGTAGACGTTCCAGCCGCGCAGCCGGCTGGTGCCGTACCGCCGGGGAACGAGACGCCCGGTGGCGTCGTCCCAGCGCGTGCCGATCTGCTCCAGATAGCCGTCCTTGTCCCGCGCGACCAGGTCCGGCGCCCCGTCGTCGTCGAAGTCGTGCGGCTTGGGGGAGCGGGTGACGGTGAGGGTGCCGGACGTGGTGACCGACGGCATCCCGTTCCACGGCCGGGCGGTGACCGTCCAGTCGTACGCGCCGTTGGGGGCGGCCTTCGGGTCCCAGTCCCCCAGCTCGCCGGTCCAGTCGAACCCGAGGGTTCCGTCGGGGTGGGCCCCGGTGCCGGACGCGGGCCGCACGACCGTCCGGGAGTCCTCCCACGACCCCTTGCGCCTCAGCTCGACGGTGAGGTCCGCCCGCGTCGTGGAGAACTTCCAGGACAGACGGGCCTTGGCGACGCCGTCCAGGTCGACGGTGACCGGCGCTCCCCCGACGTACGCCAGGGGAGCGGCGCCGTCGTTCGGTTCGCCGGTGGCGGCGATCAGCTCGGCCGACGGCCGCCCGTCCGCGCCGAGCGCGACCCGGTAGACGCCCGCGCCGCGGGCGGCGGTGGTCCCGAGGACGAGGAAGGTGCCGTCGGGGCCCTGGGTGGCGCTCTCGGCGTGGTCGAGGAGCTTGACCGTCGACCCGTCCTTCAGGGAGCGGGCCGAGAACGCGTGCCACGGGGTGGCGTTCCCGGTGGTGGCGCCCCACAGGAACCAGTCGCCCAGCAGTCCGCCGGTGACGTCCTGCGAGTCGCCGGGACCGAGCGGGGTCCGCACGACCTCCTTCTGCCCCCGTACGGCCGTGGCGAGCACCAGCTCGCCGCCGGTGCGCTCCATCCACGCCACGTGGGTCGGCGAGAGGAAGGAGGCGGACACCCAACGGGTGGCCGGGTCCGCCTGGTAGCGGCCCGTCTCCCGCCCCTCGGCCACGTCGACGACCACGAGCGCGTCGTACTGGTAGTACTCGTTGAAGGTCAGCGCGACCGCCGTGCCGGACAGGGTGCCGGGCATCCAGAAGGGCTCCCTGTACCCGTCGCCCACCGTGCGGACGGTCGGCCGTCCGCCGGTCACGTCGACCAGCTTCAGCTTCTGATCGCCGCTGACCAGGAGGGTCGACCCCACGGCGCCGCTGAGCATCCCGAAGGTGTCCCGGCTCGCCGACAGGTCGAGGGTGACGGGCGCGGCGCCGGTCGCCATGTCGTACACCCGCACGGTCGAGGTGTAGATCACCTCGGCCCCGGCCTCGTTCACCTCGTGCGCGACCACGACGATGTCCGAGCCGGGCCCGCCGCCCCGGACGTGATCGCCCGCGCGCTTGTCGATGACCTTGGACACCCCGTCCGCGTAGCGCGTCCAACGGGCCCGGCCGTCGGCGTCCTCCGACAGGAAACCGGTCTTCCCGGCGTTGATCAACTCACCGCCCGACGCCAGGAACGGCACCCGGACCGGCGCGGTGACGGTCGCGGCGGCCGGCGCCACCGCCGCCTGCGCGGGAGCGGCCGTGGCCGCCGGCGCGACGAACGGCGTCACGGCGGCCACCGCCAGGACGGCCCCCACCGACATCGAGACACGGCGTGACGAAGCAGTACGCAAGGCGTGTTCCCTCCCCGAACCCCATGGATACGCCTGTGACGACCCCCCATCCCGCCGGAAGGTTGTACGGCTACCCTCGGCCGGATGAAGATCCGGAAGGGCGGGGCGGAGGACCTCCCCGCGATACTCGCGATACTCGACAGCGCCGTGGTGTGGCTCAACGGCAAGGGGATCACCGCCCAGTGGGGCACGGAGTCGTTCTCCGGGCGGCCGAAGGCGGTGGAGCAGGTCGAGCGGACGATGTCCGAGGGCGACCCGTGGATCGTCGAGATCGACGGCGTCCCGGCGGGCACGATGACGCTGACCCCGCACCCCGGCCAGTACATCGAGCCCGCGACCGAGCCGGAGGTGTACGTCCGCCTCCTGGCGACGGACGCGCGCTTCCACGGCCACGGGGTGGGAGCGGCACTCCTCGCCCACGCCGAGGCGGAGACCCGGCGGCAGGGGGTGTCCCTCCTCCGGGTGGACTGCTTCGCCGGCAGCGAGGGCCGCCTGATCGCGTACTACGAACGCCAGGGCTTCACCCGCACCGAGGAGTTCGTGGTCGGCGACTGGCCGGGGCAGGTCCTGGAGCGGCGGTTCTGACGACGACGGCGGGAGGGGACGGGGCCGGAGCGGGGGAGGTGGTGTCCGGACGTAAGAGCGTCTTGAACTCGCGCGAAGCGCGGTGAGACGCAGTCCGGACACCACCTCCCCCGCGGAGGCCCCGGCCCCGGGCACACGGCGTACCCGCACCCGGGGCCGCCGCCCGCCCGAGGGCCACGTACCCGCACCCGGGGCCGCCGCCCGCCCGAGGGCCACGTACCCGCACCCGGGGCCGCCGCCCGCCCGAGGGCTACGCCGCGGTGGCGAGCCGCTCGCGCGCCACGAACCGCACCTGCGGGTGCCCGCGGCGCCAGCGCATCGCGACCTTGAGGCCGCCGACCCGGGCCAGGACCAGGCCCACGACGACCGCCGCGGCGAGCGAGATCGCACCGCCGGCGACGAAGCCGACGCGCGCGCCGTACGTGTCGGTGACCCAGCCGAGCAGCGGGGCCCCGATCGGCGTTCCGCCGGCGAAGACCATCATGTAGAGGCTCATGACCCGGCCCCGCATGGCGGGGTCGGTGGCCATCTGGACGGCCGAGTTCGCGGTGATGTTCACCGTGAGGCCGAGCAGGCCGATCGGTACGAGCAGCAGTGCGAACAGCCAGAACGCCGGCGACAGGGCCGCGGCGATCTCCAGGACGCCGAAGACGGCCGCCGTGATCACCAGCATCCGCAGCCGGGTCGAGCCGCGGCGCGCGGCGGCGAGGGCGCCGACGAGGGAGCCGGCCGCCATCAGGGTGTTGAGGAGGCCGTACGCGCCGGCGCCGACGTGAAAGACGTCGCCGGAGAAGGCGGTGAGCCAGATCGGGAAGTTGAACCCGAAGGTGCCGATGAAGCCGACGAGGACGATCGGCCAGATCAGGTCCGGCCGCCCGGCGACGTACCGCAGCCCCTCCCTCAGCTGGCCCTTGCCGCGCGGGGCGCGCTCCACCTTGTGGAGCTCGCTCGTCCGCATCAGCAGGAGGCTCGCGAGCGGGGCGAGGAAGGACAGGCCGTTGAGGAGGAAGGCCCAGCCGCTGCCGACTCCGGCGATGAGGACACCGGCGACGGCGGGGCCGATGAGCCGCGCGGACTGGAAGTTCGCGGAGTTCAGCGAGACGGCGTTGCGGAGCTGCTTCGGGCCGACCATCTCGGAGACGAAGGTCTGCCGGGCCGGGTTGTCGACGACCGTCACCATGCCGAGGAGGAAGGCGATCAGGTAGACGTGCCAGACCTGGACGGAGCCGGAGAGGGTGAGGACGGCGAGCGCGAGGCCGCAGAGGCCGAGGGCGGCCTGACTGACGAGGAGCAGGCGCCGCTTCGGGTAGCGGTCGGCGATGACGCCGCCGTACAGCCCGAAGAGCAGCATCGGCAGGAACTGCAGGGCCGTCGTGATGCCGACGGCGGCGGCCGAGCCGGTGAGGCTCAGGACCAGCCAGTCCTGGGTGATCCGGGCCATCCACGTACCGGTGTTGGAGACGATCGCTCCGGTGAAGAACAGCCGGTAGTTCCGGATCCTGAGCGAGGAGAAGGTGTCTCCGAAGAGTTTTCCGGAGAATCTTCCTCCCCGCCCGCGGGTGTCGAGGGTGGGTTGATGGACGGGTGCGGAGTCTGCTCCGGGTCCCGTACTCAAAGTGCGTCGCCTCCTTGGCGCATCGGTTACAGGTGGGCGAGCTTCTCCAGGACCGGGGCGGCCGCGCGCAGCTTGGCCCACTCGTCCTCGTCCAGGCCCTCGGCGAGGGAGGCCAGCCAGGCGTTCCGCTTGCGGCGGGACTCCTCGAGCATGGCTTCGGCCTGCTCGGTCTGGCTGACCACCTTCTGCCGGCGGTCGTCGGGGTGCGGCTCCAGCCGGACCAGTCCCTTGGCTTCGAGCAGCGCGACGATGCGGGTCATCGACGGCGGCTGGACGTGCTCCTTGCGCGCCAGCTCGCCGGGGGTGGCGGAGCCGCAGAGCGACAGGGTGCCGAGCACCGACATCTCGGTGGGGCTCAGCGACTCGTCGACGCGCTGGTGCTTGAGGCGTCGGCCCAGTCGCATGACGGCGGAGCGGAGCTCGTTCACGGCGGCGGCGTCGTCGGCGGTGCCGTGGGACAGGTCAGGCATGTTCATTAGGCTAACTCATTACTCTGTCTAAATACCAACGGAGGCGCGCCGGCGTCGCACGGATCACACCCGTAAGGCCCATAGGGGGGCATGGAGGGCGGCAACCGGGTGCCCACAGGTCACGCTTCGGCATCCATGTATCACCCAAATGAGTGAGTCGGATCCAGAAAGTGACGCAAAGGGGCCCCGGCTGCCCCGACCCTGAACGGCATGGGATCGACAGTGCTCAGCCTGCGCATCGACGGTGAGCTGCTCGACCGGCTCAGGAGTCACGCCGCGAAAAGAGGAATGAGCGTCCAGGACTACGTGGCCCGGACGCTCATTCGCGAGGATTTCGACGAGCGGTTCAAGACCGCCGTCGACGAGACGGAGAAGTTCTACGGCTCACGCGGAGCCGCGACCGACGATCACGTGAGGCCGAGCGCCGGCATCGCGTAGTAGAAGACGAAGACCGCCGACACGACGTACATGGCCACCGGGACCTCACGGCCCCGGCCGGCCGCCAGACGCAGCACGCTGAACGAGATGAAGCCGATGCCGATGCCGTTCGTGATCGAGTACGTGAACGGCATCATCAGCATGGCCAGGAACGCCGGCACCGCGATGGTGTAGTCGGCCCAGTCGATCTCCTTGATCGAACCGGCCAGGATCAGGAAGCCGACCGCGAGCAGCGCGGGCGTGGCCGCCTGCGACGGGACCATCGTGGCGAGCGGCGTGAGGAACAGCGCCACCGAGAACAGCGCACCGGTCACGACCGAGGCGAGACCCGTACGGGCACCCTCGCCGACGCCCGCCGTGGACTCCACGAAGCAGGTGGTGGCCGAGGAGGAGGTCGCACCGCCGGAGGCGACGGCCAGGCCGTCGACGAGGAGGACCTTGTTGATGCCGGGGAAGTTGCCGTCCTTGTCGATCAGCTTGGCCTCGTCGCCGACGCCGAGGATCGTGCCCATCGCGTCGAAGAAGCAGGACAGCAGCACGGTGAAGACGAACAGGACGCCGGTGAGGACGCCGACCTTGTCGAAGCCGCCGAAGAGGCTGACCTTGCCGACCAGGCCGAAGTCGGGCGAGGCGACCGGGTTGCCCGGCCACTCCGGGGTGGTGAGGCCCCAGGACGGGACCTTCGCGACCGCGTTGATCACCATGGCCACGATCGTCATGACGACGATCGAGATCAGGATCGCGCCCGGCACCTTGCGGATGATCAGCGCGAGGGTGAGGAGCGTGCCCAGGATGAAGACGAGGACCGGCCAGCCGGTGAGGTGACCGTCGCCGCCGAGCTGGAGCGGGACGGTGGTGTGCGCGGCGTCGGGGATGCGGGAGACGAAGCCCGAGTCGACGAGGCCGATCAGCATGATGAAGAGGCCGATGCCGATCGCGATGCCCTTGCGCAGGCCGACCGGGACGGCGTTCATGACGCGCTCGCGCAGACCGGTGGCGACGAGGAGCATCACGACGATGCCGGCGAGGACGACCATGCCCATGGCGTCCGGCCAGGACATCTTGGGCGCGAGCTGGAGCGCGACGACCGTGTTGACGCCGAGGCCGGCGGCGAGGGCGATCGGCACGTTGCCGATGACACCCATGAGGAGCGTCGTGAACGCCGCCGTGAGGACGGTGGCGGTGACGAGCTGGCCGCTGTCGAGCTGGTGCCCGTACATGTCCTTGGCGCTGCCGAGGATGATCGGGTTCAGCACGATGATGTAGGCCATCGCGAAGAAGGTGGCGAAACCGCCACGGATCTCGCGGGCGACGGTGGAGCCGCGCTCGGAGATCTTGAAGTAGCGGTCGAGACCGGAGACGGGACCCTGGTCCTGGGGAGTCTCCTGGGGCGTGGCCTTGGCGGTGGCCGTCGGGCTCATGGGGTTCCTCTTCAGAGGTTCAGAAAGTCCTTTTTTGGCGGTTCATACGAGTGGAACCCGCCAGAGGCAAACCGTTTCAGTATGAACACATGAACGAGCGGGCGTCTATCTCCGCGCGTAGACACAAAAACGGGCGGCCTAAACTGAGCCCATGGCGAAGTGGACACCGAAGCACGAGGCACCCGAGCCCCTCGAAGGGCCGGTCGTCGCCACCATCACCGACGGAACGATCCTCTGGTTCGTCCTCTTCCTCGTACAGCTCCCCTTCTACGGCTGGTTCGACGACCGGGGCATCACCTCGTGGATCTGGACCTGCCTGGCCGGAGCGGGGCTCGGCCTGATCGGCATCTGGTACGTGCGCAAGCGGGACGCGGCGATCAAGCGGCACGCGGCGGCGCAGGCCGCGGGCGAAGAGCACGCACAGCCGTAGCCCCTCCCGAGGGAAGCCCCTCCGGCAGGCGGCCCCTCCTCGGCAGGTGAACGACCGGATCCGGTCGTACCGTCGAGAACATGACTCAGCGGGCGAAGATCGACACGGACGGCGGCGAGACCGGCCCACGGCCCGGGCCGGCGGGACCGCCGGTCGTCCACCACCCCGCCGGACTCACCGCCGCCCAGGTCGCCGAGCGCGTCGCGCGCGGGGAGGTCAACGACGTCCCCCTGCGCAGCTCCCGCTCGACCACGGACATCGTCCGGGCGAACGTCTTCACCCGCTTCAACGCGATCATCGGCGTGCTGTGGGTGATCATGCTGATCGTCGCGCCGATCCAGGACAGCCTCTTCGGCTTCGTGATCGTCGCCAACACCGGCATCGGCATCGTCCAGGAGCTCCGCGCCAAGAAGACCCTCGACGGGCTCGCCGTCATCGGCGAGGCCAAGCCCACCGTCCGGCGGGACGGCGCGGCCGCCGAGATCTCCACCTCCGAGATCGTCCTCGGCGACCTCATCGAACTCGGACCGGGCGACAAGGTCGTCGTGGACGGCGAGGTGGCGGAGGCCGACAGCCTGGAGATCGACGAGTCGCTCCTCACGGGCGAGGCCGACCCGGTGGTGAAGAAACCCGGCGACCGGATGATGTCCGGCTCGTTCGTCGTCGCCGGCGGCGGCGCCTTCACCGCCACGAAGGTCGGACGCGAGGCGTACGCGGCGCAGCTCGCCGAGGAGGCGTCCCGCTTCACGCTGGTCCACTCGGAGCTGCGCACGGGCATCTCCACCATCCTCAAGTACGTGACGTGGATGATGGTCCCGACCGCGATCGGGCTCGTCATCAGCCAGCTCGTGGTCAAGAACAACGACTTCAAGGAAGCGGTCGCCCGTACGGTCGGCGGCATCGTCCCGATGATCCCCGAGGGCCTCGTCCTCCTCACCTCGGTCGCCTTCGCCGTCGGCGTCATCCGGCTCGGCCGCCGGCAGTGCCTCGTGCAGGAGCTGCCGGCGATCGAGGGCCTGGCCCGGGTCGACGTCGTCTGCCTGGACAAGACGGGCACGCTCACCGAGGGCGGCATGGACGTCACGGACCTCCACCCCCTCGACGGCAGCGACGAGGGGTACGTCCGCAAAGTACTGGGCGCCCTGGGCGAGTCCGACCCGCGCCCGAACGCCTCCCTCCAGGCCATCATCGAGGCCTACCCGGACACGGTGGAGTGGCGGTGCACGGAGAGCCTGCCGTTCTCGTCGGCCCGCAAGTACAGCGGGGCGTCGTTCAGCGAGGGGAACGGCGAGGACTCGACGTGGCTCCTGGGCGCGCCGGACGTCCTCCTGCCCCCGGAGGACCCGACCCTCACGGAGATCGACCACCTCAACGAACAGGGCCTGCGGGTCCTCCTCCTGGCCCGTACGGCCCACGAACTCGACGACCCCGAGGTCGCCACCGACGTCCGCCCCACCGCCCTGGTCGTCCTGGAACAACGCCTCCGCCCCGACGCCGCCGACACCCTCGCCTACTTCGCCGACCAGAAGGTCGCCACCAAGGTCATCTCCGGCGACAACGCGGTCGCGGTGGGCGCGGTGGCGGGAAAGCTGGACATGCCCGGCGCGGAGAACACGATCGACGCCCGGCAGCTCCCCACCGACCGGGAGGAGATGGCGAAGGTACTGGACGAGAACGCGGTCTTCGGCCGGGTCACCCCGCAGCAGAAGCGGGACATGGTGGCGGCGCTCCAGTCCCACGGCCACACGGTCGCGATGACGGGCGACGGCGTGAACGACGTCCTGGCCCTGAAGGACGCGGACATCGGCGTCTCGATGGGCTCGGGCTCGGAGGCGACGAGGGCGGTGGCGCAGATCGTCCTGCTGAACAACAGCTTCGCGAGCCTCCCGTCGGTGGTGGCGGAAGGCCGCCGGGTCATCGGCAACATCACGCGCGTCGCCACGCTCTTCCTCACCAAGACGGTCTACTCGGTGCTCCTGGCGGTCCTGGTGGTGGTCTCCCAGGTGGAGTACCCCTTCCTCCCCCGCCACCTGACCCTGCTCTCCACCCTCACGATCGGCGTCCCGGCCTTCTTCCTCGCGCTGGCCCCCAACAAGGAACGCGCGAAGCCGAACTTCGTCCGCCGGGTGATGCGGTACGCGATCCCCGGCGGCGTCATCGCGGCGGCGGCCACCTTCACGACGTACCTCCTGGCCCGCCACTACTACACGGGCACGGACGCCCTGGGCGCCGAGACCAGCGCGGCCACCCTCACCCTCTTCCTGGTCTCGATGTGGGTCCTCGCGATCATCGCCCGCCCCTACACCTGGTGGCGCCTCGCCCTGGTCGCCGCCATGGGAGCCGCCTTCCTCCTGGTCCTCGCCGTCCCGTGGCTCCAGGACTTCTTCGCCCTGAAACTGGTGGGCGTGACGATGCCGTGGACGGCGGTGCTCATCGCGGCGGGCGGCTGCGTCCTGCTGGAGGCGGCGTGGCGATGGGTGGACCGGAGGTTCCCGGCGTAGGGCTCCTGCGGGGTGCGGGTCAGCCGTGCAGGGTGGTTTCCAGGCGGTTCAGGACGTGGGGCCAGCCGTGGCCCATGCCCTCGTGGGCCTGGCGGCCCAGCGGGGAGTCGAGGTCGAAGCCGGCGTGGGTGAGGACCAGGCGGGTGCCCTCGCCCTCCGGGTGGAGCGTCCAGGTGAGGGTGGTGTCGAGCGTGCCCTCGGCGAAGCGGTAGGCGAGCAGCCGTTCGTCGTCCACGGCGGTCACCTCGCACGCCTGCTGCCCGAAGTCGCCCATGTCGAGGGTGAAGCGGTGTCCGACGACGGGCCGGACGTCGCCGGCCGCCCACCAGCGGGCGTGCAGGTCGGGGTCGGTCAGGGCCTTCCACACCGCCGCGGGTGCGTGGGGCAGGAACTTCTCGCAGGTGATCGTGGCGTTCGTGGCGTTCTCGGTCATGACTCCGCTTCCTCGTCCAGGAGATCGGCCAGCGCGTCCAGACGCTGCTTCCAGTAGTGCTCGAACGGATGCAGCCACTCGCTCACCTCGGCCAGCCGGGCCGGTTCGAGGTGGTAGAAGCGGTGCCGTCCGCGGGGCTCCTCGCGTACGAGTCCCGCCGTACGGAGCACCGCGAGGTGCTCGGAGACCGCGGGCCTCCCGAGCGCGAACATCCCGGCCAGCTCGCCCGTGGAGCGAGGGCCCTCCCGCAGCGTTTCGAGCAGTTTGCGGCGCACCGGATTGGCCAGCACGCCGAAGACGTCGGTCGGCATGGCCCTCACCATACGTCGGGATTTTCCGACGCGTCAAAGATTTCCGACGTGTCGCCGGGGCGATCCATCGGGTGAAATCACTCTCCGTACATCCATTCACCCCTTCATCCCGGGGAGAGATCACGCAACGCGACCGCCTCCGGAAGGAACCCCGTGACCCCCATGACCCTCAGACCAGCCGTCGCCCTCCTCTGCGCCCCGGCGCTCGTCGCCGCCGCGCTCACCGTCACCGCCGCGGGTCCCGCCTCCGCCGCGGCCACCTGCTTCGAGGCCGCCGCCACCGTCACCGGCACCATCGGCACCCCGGGCGACGACGTCATCATCGGCACGCCCGGCAACGACGTCATCGACGGCAAGGGCGGCAACGACCGGATCTGCGGCCTCGGCGGCAACGACTACGTCCACGGCGGGGACGGCGACGACCGCATCACGGGCGGCACCGGCGACGACCAGGTCTTCGGGGACGCCGGCAACGACGAGATCGTCGGCGACGAGCGCGCGTACACCGGCGACGTCATCGGCTCCACCGGCCGGGACCACCTCGACGGCGGGACCGGGAACGACTTCCTGCTCGGGGACAACGCGGCGACGCAGGGCACCGCCTCCGGCGCCTCCCCCGACGTCCTCGTCGGCGGGGTCGGCGACGACGTCCTCTACGGGGACGACTACGCCGACCACGCCGACGGCGGCGCCCCGGACCGGATCGTCGCCGGCGACGGCGAGGACGTCATCGTCGGGGACTCCGTCGGCTACTACTCGGCGTCGGGTGCCGGGGACGACGTCCTGCTCGAAGGCGCCGGCACCCAGGGCGACGTCACGGGCGACAGCTTCGCCGGGTTCGGCAACGCGACCGGGGCCGGCGGCGACGACCTCATCGACCTGGGACCGGACGGCGCGTTCGGCGCCGTCGGCGACCACACGGCCGGCGGCACCGCGGTCGGCTCCGGAAACGACCGGATCATCGGCGGCGCCGCGGGCGAGATCATCCTCATCGGCGACAACTCCCTCGTCGACCCCACCGGCGCCACCGCGGGCGACGACCTGATCGAGGGCCGCGGCGGCGACGACCGGATCTTCGGCGACAACTCGGACTGGAGCCAGACGCTCGGCACCGCCGGCGGCCGGGACACCCTGCGCGGCGGCGACGGCGACGACTTCCTGCGCGGCGGCCCCGCCGACGACGTCCTCGACGGCCAGGCCGGCGTCGACGACTGCGACGGCGAGGGCGGGACGGACGTCGTGCTCCACTGCGAGGCCCCGCCCGCCGCGCGGTCGGTGCGGAAGGCCGCGCCCGCCCGGACGGAGCGGCCGCTGTACGCCCGCTTCGCCCGCCACGCCGTCTAGTCGAACCAGCGGTCCCTCGCCAGCTCCGCCGTCCTCGACGGGTCCTCCAGGAGCGCCGCCACCTCGAAGCGGCGGGGCCACTGGCCGGACGCCCAGGCCAGACCCGCCGCCACGCCCTCCAGGGTGGCGGCGTGGACGACGCCGTCCGGGGTGCGGCGCCAGTCGAGTTCCACTCCGCCCGCGTGGAGCTCCTCGTGCTCGATGTACGAGGCGGGCGTCGACGGGCCCAGGAGGGCGTGGACCGACGGCGGGACCTCGTGCTCCTCGCCGACCGTCGTCACCTCGGCCTCGACGGCCTCGCTCAGCCGCCGGACCTGGAAGAGCTCGGCCAGGTCCGCGGCGCGGGTCGGGGAGACCGGGAGGAGGGGGAGGTCGCCGGCCAGCGGGAGCAGGTCGGGGGCGTCCGCCACCAGGGCCTCCGCGGCGTCGACGACGACGAGGGTGCCGTCCACGACCGCGCGCAGTTCGTCGGGGAGCGTCACCTGGTCGGGGTCCAGGTCCGCCAGGGCCGTGTACAGGGCGTGGAGTTGGACGCCCGTCACCTCCCGCGACGGGTCCGCGAGCCGCGTCAGGAGTTCCGCCGCGCCGCCCGGTTCGTCGAGGAGGGAGGCGACGGAGGTGCGCACGCCCAGGGCGCGGAGGACCTGCTCGTCCTCGAAGCCGGTCGCGTCGGCGGAGTCGTACAGGCCGGAGAGCAGCGGGTCGGAGCCCTCCGCGCGCAGGCCCGCCGGGCGGCGGCCGTCGAGGACGGGGTGGTCGCGCAGCCACCAGGCCGTGTACGAGCGGACGGTCTCCGTCGTGCCGTCCGGCAGGAGGACCCGTACGGGCTGGGTCAGGGCGTCCCTCAGGGGCGGCTGGGCGAGGAGGGCGAGCGCCATGGGCCAGCAGTCGTCGTCGACCAGGTCCAGGTCCCGTACGGCCACGATCTCCGTCGCCACGGGGGGTACGGGGGCCTCCGGGAGGCGGTCCAGGACGTCCTCGCACCAGACGTCGACCGCGTCGAGGAGGCCCGCGTCGTCGGGCTCCGGGTAGTCGCCCTCGCGCGGCTCGACCTCGTCCGGGTCGAGGACCAGGTCGGTCGCGCGGACCAGGGCGAAGTTCGCCAGGACGCCGCACGCGGCGAGGGGCTGCTCGCCCCAGCGGGACGCGATCTCGGAGTCGACGAAGGCGAGTTCGTCCTCGCGCATCACCGCCGCGAAGGGGGAGCCGGGGAGGACGAGTTCGCCCGCCGGGGAGAGTTCGCCGTCCTCGTCGGGGAGGGCGAGCGCGCCGAGCCACGGCTCCTCGCCCGGGTCGAGCTCCGCGTCGCGGACGAGGGCGAGGACCGTCTCGGCCAGCTCCTCCGCGTCGAGGGCGTCGGTGTCCTCGTCCCAGATCTCGCCCGCGTCGAGGGAGGCCGCGACCGCCGCCCGCACCTGCGGGGTCGTCAGGACCGCGCGGGGCGTGGCGGGCAGGGCGCCCAGCTTCTCCAGGAGCGGGTGGGCGGCCTCCGGGTGCGCCACCTTCAGTCCGAGCCGGGTCAGCTCGGCGGGGGTGCGGTCCTGCGGGAGGAGGACCTGGCGGGGGCCGATCGTCGTACGGATCCGCTCCTCGTCCGCGTCGGAGGCGAGCGGCACCGGGAGGCCGGTCAGGCGGTCCGGGTCGACGCCGACGAGGGAGTCGTAGAGCCGCCACCACCACGTCGGCGCCCTGTCGACCCCGGCGAGGCGGTCGACGGCCTCGGTGAGGGGGACGCGGCCGATGCCGAGCGTGCGGAGCTCGGGGCGGCGCTCCAGGCCCGCCGGGAGGAGGGTCGGGAAGACCTCCGCGAGGACCTCGACGGTCTCCGCGCCCGCGCCCTCCACGACCTCCGCCTCGATCGGACGGAGCGCCGGCAGCTCCTCGGACGGCGCGGCGGGCGCCAGGAACGCGACCCTCGGCAGCCGGTCCAGGATCGCCTCGCGCAGCGCGCCGTCGAGCGGGCCCTTGCCGAGCGGGCCGGGCACGAGGTCGAGGGTCGCGGTCGTCACCGGCTGCCAGTCGGCGAGCAGTTCGGCGTACGCGTCGGCCGCGCGCTGCACCAGGAAGTCGGTGAGCGGCCCCGGCGCGGGGTGCCGCCGGGCGGTGTCGAGCGGGAGGGACGCGATGAGGAGCGCGGGGATGCCGAGCGGCTCGTCGGTGGGCGTGGGGGCGTGCACGACCGGCGTCGTACGGGGGTAGCGCGGGGCGCCCTCGGTGTCCACGGGTACGGCCCAGGTGACCGACCAGTGCGGGCGCAGACGCTCCTCGACCGGGCGGTCCTTGAGGAGTTCGGGCTCGATCGGGCCGCCGTGGGTGACGGTCCGCCAGCGGTGGGCGCCGTCGCTCGCGGTCGCCGAGTCGTCGATGCGGACGTATCCGTCGTCCTCGGAGCGGCGGAGGGTGCGTACCCCTCCTTCGGGTGTCTCGACGACGATCTCGGCGAGACCCGGAAGGGTGAGGAGCAGGGAGTCGTCGACGGAGGCGAGGAGGCGCTCGGCGAGGTCCTCTGCGGCGGTGTCGCGGAGCGGGAGGACGACGACGGTGTCGTAGCCGTCGGGGGCGGTGCCCTCGGCGGGCAGCGGAAGCCGCAGGAGGGGTACGTGGCC
The DNA here is from genome assembly GCF_014203895.1 of Streptomyces nymphaeiformis. Taxonomy (GTDB): domain Bacteria; phylum Actinomycetota; class Actinomycetes; order Streptomycetales; family Streptomycetaceae; genus Streptomyces; species Streptomyces nymphaeiformis. The sequence goes on from NZ_JACHJY010000012.1 coordinate 117,526, forward strand.
GTCGCGGCGGCGCAGTTCGTCGCCGAGGCCCGGGCTGTACCGGGCGGCCTCGGCGGCCAGTTCGCGGGCCTCGGCGAGGGACCAGCGGACGCCGCCGTGCCGGCCGAGGACGGCGGGCTCGTCGGACACGGCGAGGACGGCGGCGAAACCGACGCCGAAGCGGCCCACGGCGCCGTGCGTCTGCTCGCGCTTCGCGGAGGCGCGGAGGGTGGACAGCGACTCGGCGCCGGCGGCGTCCAGCGGGGCGCCGGTGTTCGCCGCGGCGAGGACCGCGGGGCCCTCGTGGTCCGCCGGGTGCAGGGTCAGGCGGAGGCGGCCGGTGACGGCGGCGCGGTGGGCGGCGTCGGCGGCGTTCTGGGCCAGTTCGACGACGAGGCGGTCGCGGTAGCCGCCGAGCGCCAGGTCCTCCTCGGCGTTGGCGTCCTCCCGGAACCGGGCGGGACTCGCGCCCCAGGCGTCGAGCACGCCCCTCCGCAGCCGGGCGGTGCCGAAGGGATCGGTTCCGTCGGTCGTCGTCCGGACGCTGACGCTCACGTCTGACTCCACTCTGCGGGGCGGTGATGATGCCGGGGCCCGAAGGTACCGTGCGCCAGCCCACCCGGGGCGCCGGGGCACGTGGGGGCCGGGGGCGCGCGGGGGCGCGTGCGCTCGCCCCCGTTGTGGGCAATCGTTCCGCCGGGGCGGAACGGGTGGGCACAACGGAACGGCGCCCTTGCCGGCGCCAGAGGCTTCGGAGCCTGGACCCGCACCGCGTTGTGCGCCGCCGCTGGGGTGCGGGTCAGGGCGCGGGACGCGGAGGCGCCGCTAGAGGGCGCCGTCCCGTGTGCCCACCCGTCCCGCCCTGCGGGACGATTGCCCACACGGGCGGGGCGCGGGCACACCGGGCGGGGGCACCGCCCCACGCGAGTGGTCGGGCTACGAGTGGCCCAGGTCCTCCGAGGCCGCGTCCGGCTCCGACGTCGAGCCCGAGTCCTTCGCCGGCCGGAGCGGGAAGACGTCCGCCGCCATGGAGTCGAGGACCGGCGCCGCCGGCCGCGGCGGCTTCGGCATGACCGCCGCCTCCGAGTGCCCCCCGCACCCGTACGCGAGCGACACGACCCGGCCGTCCGCCGGCGAGAACTCGTTGGCGCAGATGCCGAAGGCCTGCTTCAGCGACCCGGCCAGCGGCACCAGGAACGCGCACGACTCGCACGACGCGGGCGCCGCCTGCGCCATCGGTGTCTTCGCGCCGAACGCCTCGTCCCACCGGTCCGCCGCCATGTGCAGGCCGTAGCGGGAGAGGACCCTCGCCCGCCGCATGCCGAGCTCCTCGGCGACCGCCGCGATCGCTCCCCGCGAGGGGGTGCGCGAGGTCAGCTCGGCGTCCTCCTCGTCGAGGTGCTCCTCCATCTCCTCCGAGACGGCGGAGTTCGGCGGCGGCGCGTCCTCGCCCGAGTAGCCGGGCTCCAGGCGCAGGTCGTCCTGCTCCGTGGGGAGCAGGTCCCCCGGGCCCATGTCCCCGGGCCGCAGCCGCTCGCTCCACGGCACCCACTCCGGGGCCATGAGCGCGTCGGCGCCCGGCAGCAGGACGGTTTCGTCAAGCGTGACGTTCTTGGCGCGGGAGGCGCGGGTGACGGTCACCGCCCAGCGCCAGCCCCGGTAGCCGGGTTCCTTGGACTCGAAGTAGTGCGTGACGACGCGGTCGCCCTCCGCGACCACCTCGACGTGGGCGCCGACGATGCCGGGCGCGGCCGCCTCCTCGGCGGCCTCCCGCGCGAGGTCTACGGCCTCGGCGCACAGGCGGTCGGGGGTACGCGTGGCTCGCGGGGTACGCGGGGTACCGCTTCGCGTCGTCGCAGCACTCACAGGTCTCGCTTCTCTCCTACGCCGTCTCACGGGTGCGTCGGCCGAGGGGCGGGAGCGAAGCCACGGGTGGCGGGCGGAGCGGACCAGAGGGCCGCATCGACGTCCGCACCCGACTTGTCTCGCGCGTCTCGGGCACACCTAACGCCATCCATTCTGCGGGATGCCGAAGAGGCGCGCGGCCGAGAGCTTCCGCCGGTGACGCGCTACGCACGCTACCCCGTTCGCGGGCCTCCGCCCACCTGCCCGTCCCAAGTGGCCCGTATCGCGGACGCCCGCCACGCCCGAACCGACCGCGGGACGGCGCGTACGGGGCGTGCGAAGTGGCCTGCGGTGAAGCCGTACCCGCCGCCCGCTCGTCCGGCTCCCCCGTCGCGCCCCGGTTCGTCCGGGGCGCGGGTGGGGCACTATGACGGAGTGGCAGCCGCACGGTCCCCCGTACGATCACACGATCCCGCCGGGCCGCTCCGCCGAGCGGGCCGGAAGGTCGGGCGTGCCCTGCACCTGCCGTTCACCGGGACCGCGAAGGGCATCCGGAAGGCGACGCACGCGCACGGCGCGGGCGAGTCGGGGCTCGGGAAGCTGATCGAGCTGCACGCCGTGAACGGCGCGGGCGACGTCATGATCACCGTGGCCCTCGCCTCCACCGTCTTCTTCTCGGTGCCGACCGACGAGGCCCGCGGCCGCGTCGCGCTCTACCTGGCCGTCACGATGGCCCCCTTCACGCTCCTGGCCCCCGTGATCGGTCCGCTCCTGGACCGGATCCCGCACGGGCGGCGCGCGGCGATGGCGGGCGCGATGCTGACCCGCGCCGTCCTCGCGATCATGATGTCGGGGGCGGTGGCGACGGGGGGTCTTGAGCTGTATCCCGCCGCGCTCGGCGTCCTCGTGGCCTCCAAGGCGTACGGGGTGGTCCGCAGCGCCGTCGTGCCCCGCCTCCTCCCACCGAACTTCTCGCTCGTGAAGGCGAACTCCCGGGTCACCCTCGCCGGGCTGCTCGCCACCGGCATCGCCGCGCCCATCGGGGCGGGGCTCCAGCTGATCGGGCCGGGCTGGCCGCTGTACGGGGCGTGCGCGCTGTTCCTGCTCGGCACGTTCTGGGCGCTGCGGATGCCGCACAAGGTGGACTCCGCGAAGGGCGAGCGGCGGGCGCACCTGCTGACCCACGGCGAGAAGAAGCCGAGTCTGCGGACCGTGGGGCCGTCGGTGCTGCACGGGCTCCAGGCGAACGCCGCGCAGCGCATGCTGTCGGGCTTCCTGATCTTCTTCCTGGCGTTCCTGCTGCGCGAGCACCCGCTGTCCGGGCAGAGCGCCGCCGTCTCCCTGGGCATCGTGGGCGTGGCGGCCGGCACGGGGAACGCCTGCGGTACGGCCGCCGGCTCGCTCCTGCGCGACCGGGGCCACGGGCCCGAGGTGATCATCGCCACGATGATCAGCGTCGTGCTCGGTACGGCCGTCTGCGCGGCGATCTTCTTCGGCGGCCTCATGGTCGCCGTCCTCGTCGCGGTCGCCGGGCTCACCCAGGCCCTCTCGAAGCTGTCCCTGGACGCGCTGATCCAGCGGGACGTGCCGGAGCTGGTGCGGACCTCGGCGTTCGCCCGCTCCGAGACGGCGCTCCAGATGGCGTGGGTGGTGGGCGGCGGGATCGGCATCGCCCTGCCCCTGAACGGCACCCTCGGGATGGCCGTCGCCGCCGGGATCCTGGGCGTGGGCGCCCTCCTCGCGGTCCGCGGGCTCCTCTCGGCCGCCCGCAGCCGCCCGGGCCCCAAGGGCCGCTCCAAGGCGAAGGTGGCCTGATCTCCACCCGACCTCCGCCTGATCCCGGCTCCCCGGGGCCGGACGGACCCGGACACTCCGCACGAAGCGGTACGCCGTGGCGGCACGCCGTACCCCCGCGTGGCGCGGACGCGGCGGCCCGATAGCCTTCGGCTCATGACCGTTGCGTTCTTCTCCGGCTCGCGCCGCCGGGCCGCCGTCGCCCTCGGGGCCGTCTCCGCCGGGCTCCTCGTACTCTCCGCCTGCGACAAGCCGACTCCGCTCGCGACCCTGACGGTCGGGACCGAATCGGTCCACACCGAGGCCGCCTGCTACAACGACGGCGACGCCATCAAGGAGTCGCAGATCCAGCAGTGCCTCAACAAGAAGGCCGAGACGTCCATCACGGTCTCCGCGGACGACAAGATCCGCTTCGGCGTGGACCCGAAGATCGCGGACAACGGCTGGACGATCTTCCTCGGCGGCCAGCAGGCCGAGCCCGAGCCGTACAAGAAGACGTACCGGACCATCCCGGCCAGCGCCTTCTTCTCCAGCCAGTCCGGCGAGGCCACCGACAAGACCCAGGTGACCATCGTCGAGAACACCGGCAAGAAGCTGACCGGCATCTGGCACTTCCAGCTGAAGAAGGACACGAACTCCTGATCCGCCGGTGGCCCACCGGATCCTGATCGTGACGGCCGTGGCGGCGGAGGCGGACTCCGTCTCCGCCGGCCTCGGCTCCCCCGAGCCGCGCCCGCTGCCGGGGGGTCTCGTCCTGCGCCGTCACGGCCACGTCGACGTCCTCGTCGGCGGGGTCGGCCCCGCGGCCGTCGCCGCGGCGACGGGGACGGCCCTCGCGTGCGAGGCCCTGGCCGGGAGCGGCTACGGCCTCGTCGTCTCCGCCGGGATCGCCGGCGGGTTCCAGCCCGCGGCGCCGGTCGGGTCCGTCGTCGTGTCCTCGGCGATCGTCGCCGCCGACCTCGGCGCGGAGACCCCGGACGGGTACCTCGCCGTCGAGGACCTCGGCTTCGGCCGCTCCGTCCACCTCGTGCCCGAGGAGCTGACCGGGCGGATCACCGCCGCGCTGGACGCCGGCGCCCCGCCCCACGCCCTCGCGCCGGTCCTCACCGTGTCCACGGTCACCGGCACCGCCCGTCGCGCCGCCGAGCTCGCGGAGCGCCACCCGGCGGCCGCCGCCGAGGCGATGGAGGGCTTCGGCGTCGCCGAGGCCGCCGCCGCGCACGGGGTGCCCGTCGTCGAGATCCGGGCCGTGTCGAACGCCGTCGGCCCCCGCGACCGCGCCGCCTGGCGCATCGGCGAGGCCCTGGGCGCCCTCCGGCACACCTTCGAGCTGCTCAGTCGTACCGTCTTCGTGGAGGCGCACGCGTGAAACTGAAGATCGCCTACTCGCCCTGCCCGAACGACACCTTCGTGTTCGACGCCTGGGCGCACGACCGGGTCCCGGGCGCGCCCCGGCTCGACGTGACCTTCGCCGACATCGACGTCACCAACGGCTGGGCCGAGAGCGGCACCGACGCCCACGACGTCCTGAAGGTCTCGTACGCCGTCCTGCCGTGGATCCTCGACGAGTACGCCCTGCTGCCCTGCGGCGGCGCCCTCGGCCGGGGCTGCGGCCCGCTCGTGCTCACGCGCGACGCGGACGTGGACCTGAGGGGGAAGACCGTCGCCGTGCCGAGCGAGCGCTCCACCGCGTACCTGCTGTTCCGGCTGTGGGCGGCCGAGAAGGTGCCCGGCGGCGTCGGCGAGGTCGTCGTGATGCCGTTCCACGAGATCATGCCCGCCGTCCGGGACGGGAAGGTCGACGCGGGGCTCGTCATCCACGAGGCCCGCTTCACGTACAAGAACTACGGGCTGCACTGCCTCGCCGACATGGGCGAGCACTGGGAGACCACGACCGGCCTCCCGATCCCGCTGGGCGCGATCGTCGCCCGCCGCTCCCTGGGCGCCGAGACCCTCGCACTGCTCGCCGAGTCCGCCCGCGCCTCGGTACGGATGGCCTGGGACGACCCTGCGGCCTCGCGGCCGTACGTCATGGAGCACGCCCAGGAGATGGACCCGAAGGTGGCCGACCAGCACATCGGTCTCTACGTCAACGAGTTCACGGCCGACCTCGGCGAGCACGGCTACGCGGCGGTCCGCGGGCTGCTCACGCGCGCCGCGGCCGAGGGACTCGTACCGCCCCTCGGCCCGGACGCGCTGGCGTTCCCGTAACGGGAGGCCGGACGGAGCCCGGCAGCCGCCCGAAGCCCGCGCAGCGGTGCGAGGGCGGCCGGAAGGGCTAGACGTCGAGCTGGTCGGCGACCGCGCGCAGCAGGCCGGCGATCTTCTTGCCGGCCGCCTTCTCCGGGTAGCGGCCGCGCTCCAGCATCGGCGTGATGTTCTCCAGGAGCGTCGTCAGGTCCTGCACGATGGACGCCAGTTCGTCGGGCTTACGGCGCTGCGCCGCGGCGACGGACGGGGTCGGGTCGAGGATCGTGACGGACAGCGCCTGGTCGCCGCGCTGACCGGCGACGACTCCGAACTCCACCCGCTGTCCCGGCTTCAGTGCGTCGACTCCGGCAGGGAGCACCGACGAGTGCACGAAGACGTCGCCGCCGTCGTCGCGGGAGAGAAAGCCGAAGCCCTTCTCGCTGTTGAACCATTTGACCTTGCCGGTAGGCACGTCTGTCCTCGTCCTCGTCCTCGTCGATGGGGATGGCAAACAGCGGGTCAAGAGACCCGCCGGCACCAGGCTAATGGTCAGGAGGCCGGTGACAAGACGTCGCCGATGTGTTCCTCCGGCCTGGGAACTACCCTGGCCGGATGCGTAGTGAAACCCCCGCCGTGCCGGTGGACGACGTGGACGGCAGTGTCCCGGGTGACGGACTGGTCAAGGCCGGTGTGATCGTGTTCGCGGTCGGCGCGGTCGCGACGCTGGTCACCGTGGCCCCGCTGTTCCTCGGGACGGACCCGTTCCCCACCGTCGCGTACCTCGTGTCGATGCTGATGGGGGTCGGGTTCCTGGTGGCCGCCGCCGGGCTGCTGAGGTCGGTCGCGTCCCAGCGGCGGCAGGCCCGAAAGGCTTCGGCCACGGCCGCTCAGCCGCGGTAGCCCTCCCACCAGGCACGGAAGTCCGTCAGGTCCGCCAGGACCACGTCCGCGCCGGCCGCCCGCAGCTCCTCGGCGGGGCAGGGGCCGGTCGCGACGGCCACCGAGAACGCGCCCGCCGTGGCGGCGCCCCGGACGTCGCCGACGTGGTCGCCGACGTACACCCCGGCGCCGTGCGCGCGCAGGGCCTCCGCCTTGCCCTCGGCCCACAGGCCGCCGGCGACGGCGTCGGGCTTCATGCCGAGGTGGTCGAGGTGCAGCCCGGCGTGCGCGCCGTTCTTCGCGGTGACGACGATCGTGCGGCCGCCCGCCTCGCGCACGGCCTCGATCGCGTCCAGGGCGCCCGGCATGGGGACGGTGGGCTCGATGGCGTACGAGGGGTAGAGCGCCCGGTAGCGGGCGGTCATCTCCGTGACGTGCTCCGCCGGGAACCAGTGCGCCATCTCCTGCTCCAGCGGCGGCCCGAGGCGGCTCACGACGAGGTCGGCGTCGATCGGGACGCCGACCTCGGCGGAGAAGGCGACGAAGGCCGCCTTGATGCCGGGGCGGGTGTCGAGCAGGGTCAGGTCGAGGTCGAAGCCGACGGTGAGCCGGTCCGTGGGCGGCGGTGTGGTCGTCATGGCCCCATTGTCGGGGGACCCGGGGCACAGGTGTTCGCACGGGGGTGGCTGATTAAATGAGGTGAGCCTAACCAAACCTGCACCTCCCCGATGGGTCCCGATGCCAGCCGCTTTCCGCACCAGACGCGTCCTCGCGACCTCGGCGGCCCTCGTCGCCCTGCTCCTCGCCGTCCTCCTCAGCCTCGCCGTCGGCGCCCGCCCCATCGCGCCCTCCACCGTCCTCGACGCCCTGCTGCACGGCGCGACCGGCGACGACGCCGAGGTCGTCCGGCAGCTCCGCGTCCCCCGGACCCTCATCGGGCTGATGGTCGGCGCCGCCCTCGCGCTCGCCGGCACCACCCTCCAGGGCATCACCCGCAACCCGATCGCCGACCCCGGCATCCTCGGCATCAGCCAGGGCTCGTCCGTCGCCGTCGTCCTCGCCATCGCCTTCCTCGGCGTGCACGAGCTCAGCGGGTACGTGTGGTTCGCCTTCGCCGGCGCCGCCCTCGCCTCCGTCGCCGTCTACGCGATCGCCGCCGGCGGGCGGGGCGGCGCCACGCCCGTGAAACTGGCGCTCGGCGGGGCCGCGATCAACGCGCTGCTGCTCTCCGTCACCACCGGCGTCCTCACCACCCGGGCCTCGGCGCTCGACGAGTTCCGGTTCTGGCAGATCGGCTCCCTCGACGGGCGCGACACCGAGATCGTCGGCCAGATCTGGCCCTTCCTGCTGCTCGGCACGGTCCTCGTCCTCTCCGTGGCGCGCGGGCTCGACGCGCTCGCGCTCGGCGAGGACGTCGCCAAGGGGCTCGGGCAGCGCGTCGCGACCGTACGGATCGTGGGCGGGCTCGGCGCGACCGTCCTCACCGGCGCGGCCGTCGCCGCCGCCGGCCCCGTCGCCTTCGTCGGCCTCGCCGTCCCCCACATCGCCCGCGCCGTCGTCGGCTCCGACCACCGCTGGGTCCTGCCGATGGCCGCGCTCGTCGGCCCGGTGATGCTGCTCACCGCCGACGTCGCCGGCCGGATCGTCTTCCCGCCGGGCGAGGTCCCGGCCGGGGTGATGACGGCGCTGATCGGGGTGCCGTTCCTGGTGACGCTGGTACGCCGGAAGGCGGTGCCGGCGTGAGCGCGCTCCCTGACGGGCGTACCGGCCGCGGTCACACGCGCACGGCCGCAGGCGGTGCCGGCGTGGCCTCATCCACGAGCGGCCTCCGGCCCGCCGGGTACGGGCTGCTGCGCGCCGGACGGGCGTCGTTCCTCGTCCACCGCCGCTCCGCCCTCGTCGCCGCAGGCCTCCTCCTCGTCCTGGCCGCGGCCTGCGTCGCGTACCTCTGCGTCGGCGAGCGGTTCGTCGCGCCCGGCGAGGTCGTACGGATCCTCCTCGGGCAGTCGTCGCCGTCCGCGTTCGTCGTCGAGGAGCTGCGCGAGCCGCGGCTCGTCGTCGCCCTCGCCGTCGGCGCCGCCTTCGGCATCGCGGGCGGCCTCATCCAGACCGTCGCCCGCAACCCGCTCGCCAGCCCCGACATCATCGGCATCAGCCAGGGCGCCGGGGCGGTCACCGTCGCCGCGATGACCTTCGGCCTCACCTCGTACACCGTCCTGCCGTACGTCTCCATCGCCGGCGGCATCCTCGCCGCCGCCCTCGTGTACGCCTTCGCCTGGCGCGGCGGGCTGCACGCGACCCGCTTCGTGCTCATCGGCATCGGCATCGCGATCGCACTGCGGTCCCTCATCACGCTCTTCATGACGAAGGGCGACTACCTCGTCGCCCAGCAGGCCCAGATCTGGATGACCGGCTCCCTCAACGGGCGCGGCTGGGACGAGTCCGCGCCGATCCGGTGGACGCTGCTGCTCCTGCTGCCCGCCGTGCTGTGGGCGGCCCGCGCCCAGCGGACCGTCTCCCTCGACGACGACACGGCGACCGCGCTCGGCGCCCGGCTCGGCGGGGTGCGGCTCGGGCTCGTCGCCGTCGGCGTCGTCCTCGCGTCGGTGGCGACGGGCGTCGCCGGACCGGTCGACTTCGTGGCCCTGCTCGCCCCGCAGATCGCCCGCCGCATGACCCGGACGGCGCAGATCCCGCTGCTCTGCTCCGCGCTCACGGGCGCGGTGATCGTCGTCGTCGCCGACCTGCTCGGCCGGCGGCTCCTCTCCCCCGTCGAACTGCCGGTGGGTGTCCTCACGGCGGCGGTCGGCGCCCCGTACCTGATCTGGCTCATCGTCCGGAGCCGAGCCGTTGGAGGAAAGTCGTGAGCAGACTGCAGGCCCGTGGGCTCTCGCTCGCCTACGAGGACCGGACCGTCGTCGAGGAGCTCGACCTCGCGGTCCCCGACGGCAAGGTGACGGTGATCGTCGGCCCCAACGCCTGCGGCAAGTCCACGACGCTCCGGGCGCTCGGCCGGCTGCTGAAGCCGGCGGGCGGCGCGGTCCTCCTCGACGGGGAGTCGCTCGCGAAGCTCCCGACGAAGCGGATCGCCCGCTCGATCGGCCTGCTGCCCCAGACGCCCGTCGCGCCCGAGGCCATCACCGTCGCCGACCTGGTGTCCCGGGGCCGGCAGCCGCACCAGGCCTGGTGGAAGCAGTGGTCGGAGGAGGACGAGCGGGCCGTCGCCGACGCCATGGAGCGCACCGACGTCGCCGCGCTCGCCGACCGGTCCGTCGACGCGCTCTCGGGCGGGCAGCGGCAGCGGGTGTGGATCGCGATGGCCCTCGCCCAGGAGACCGACCTGCTGCTCCTCGACGAGCCCACCACCTACCTGGACATCTCCCACCAGGTGGAGGTCCTCGACCTGGTCCGCCGCCTCAACCGCCTGCGCGGCCGGACCGTCGTCCTCGTCCTCCACGACCTGAACCAGGCCGCCCGGTACGCCGACCACCTCGTCGCCATGAAGGCGGGCCGGGTCGTCGCGGAGGGCCCGCCGTCGGACATCGTCACCGCGGACCTCGTACGCGACGTCTTCGGCCTCACGTCGGTCGTCGTCCCGGACCCGGTGACGGGCTCACCCCTGGTGGTGCCGGGGGCGCCCTGGGCGGCCCCGGTGGTGTCCTGAAGGTTCAGCTCCTGCGGGCGCGCCACACGAGGAAGGCCGCCGAGGCGATCGCCGCGCCCCGGAGGACCCACGGCCAGGTCTCGGAGACCGCCGCGCCCATCGCCTCGCCGCCCGGGGCCACCGCCTCGCCCCAGCGGCCCTGGACGCGGCCCCACAGCCAGACGATCCCGGTCGCGGCGGCGAGGCCGGGGATCACCAGGACGGCGGTCCTGGCCTCGCCCGGAGTCAGCCGGCGGGAGGCGTACGCGAGGAGCCAGCCCGCCGCGAGGGCGACGAGCGAGCCGAAGACGGCGCCGCCGAGCAGGAGCAGCGCGGCGAGGAGGACGAAGGGGTTCGCGAGGCGGGCGCGGGCCGGGGCGGCCTCCTCCTCGGGCGCCTCCTCCACGGCCGGGGCCCCGGTCTTGCGGCGGCGGAGGACACGGGCCAGGCGCCGGGCCTTCCCCGGTGCGGGCTCCTCCGCCGCGTCGTCCTCGTCCTCCTCCGGGGCGGGCGGCGTGAAGAGGTCGGGGCGCTCGATGCCGCCGACGAAGCCGAAGAACCCGTCCTCGTCGGAGGGGTCCTCGGTGTCCGTACGCCACCAGTCCGCCGCGCGGTCGGCCGCGGCGCCGCCGGAACCCGCGCCGTCCGGGCGGCCACGGTCGCCCTGGGCGGGGATGGCGGGGCCCGACCCGCTGGAACCCGCCGCACGGGAGCCCGACCCGCTGGAACCCGCCGCACGGGAGCCCGACCCGCTGGAACCCGCCGCACGGGAGCCCGACCCGTTGGGGCGCGCCGCACCGGGACCCGCCGCACCGGAGCGCGCGCCCTCGCGGCCCGCCGCGCCGGGGGCGGCCGTCCCGGAGCCCCGCGCCCCGCGGTCCGGTTCCCCTGCGGATGCCGACGCGCCCGGAGCCACGCGCGGGTTTCCGGAGGCGTCCGCCCCCGTCTCGCGGGTGCGGCGGAGGCCGCGTGTCCGGCCCGTCCCCGTGCGGGGTTCCGGCACCGACCGCCCGTCCGAAGGGCCCGCGCGGTCCACGACCTCGTCCGGGGTGCCCAGGGACCCGAGGATGCCCCGTACCGCCGCCTCGCTCTCCTCGCCGTGCGTGGTGCGTCGGCGGTCGATCTCGTTCCGCAGGCCGGAGACGAGCTTCATGCGGTCGCTCGCCGGCAGTTGCCGCTGCTGTGCCAGATCGCCGACCCGGCTCAGATAGTCGTAGACCAGACGGTCGCTCTCGATCCCCACGATGCCCCTCCACGGCCGGTTCGCCCGGTACGGCCCGACGTTAGCGCCTGGACAGCGGCTAACGTGGTCCGGATGGGGATCGGTGAGCTCGACCGGGAGGCGCACGTGGCCGAGGCAACCAGCGCCGGCGCGGCGCCGCGCACGCTCGCGGAGGCGTTGCGCGCGCGGGGCGACGAGGGGCTCGCCGCGCTGCTGCGCGCCCGCCCGGACCTGCTGAGCCCCGTACCGAACGACCTGACGCAGCTGGCGACGCGCGCCGGCACGCGGGGTTCGGTGGTGCGGGCCCTCGAACGCCTCGACCGGTTCGCGCTCCAGACCGCGGAGGCGCTGGCCGTGGCCCCGGACCCCGCCCCGTACCCCGTGCTCCTCGCGCTGCTCACCGGCGACGAGGGCGATCCGGAGATCGAGGCGGCGCTGCCGGGCGCGGTGGCGCTGCTGCGCGAGCAGGCGCTGGTGTGGGGCGAGGACGACCGGCTGCGGCTCGTACGGACCGCGCGGGAGCTGCTCTCGCCGTCGCCGCAGCACCCCTCGCCGACCGGTCTCGGGCCGACGGTCGCGGAGGCGACGGCGGGCATGTCGCCGGGCCGGGTGCAGGAGATCATCGCGACGGCCGGTCTGCCGCCGACGCACGATCCGGTGTCGGCGGTGGCGGCGCTGACGGAGCTGTTCACGGACCGGGCGCGGATGGGCGCGCTGCTCGACGAGGCGTCCCCGGAGGCCCTGTCCGTCCTGGACCGGCTGGTGTGGGGTCCGCCGTACGGCGAGGTGACACCGAATCCGGCGCCGCCGGTGCAGTGGCTGCGCGACCGGGGGCTGCTGCTGCCGGTGTCGGCGCGGACGATGGTGCTGCCGCGCGAGGTGGCGCTGCACCTGCGGGGCGGGCGGGCGCACCGGGTGCCGGAGCCGGTGGCGCCGGTGGTGGGGACGGCGCGCGACTACCGCCCCCAGGTCGTGGACAGCGCGGCCGCCGGACAGGCGCACGCGGCGCTCGCGACCGTCGAGGAGCTGCTGAAGTCCTGGGACCAGGGCGGCCCGCAGGTCCTCCGGGCGGGCGGGATGTCCGTACGGGACCTCAAGCGGACCGCGGCGACCCTGGACGTGACGGAGCAGCTCGCCGCGTTCTGGCTGGAGCTGTGCTTCGGGGCGGGGCTGCTCGCCTCGGACGGCGAGGCGGACGAGCGGTACGCGCCGACGCCCGCGTACGACGACTGGCTCGACCTGCCGCCCGCCGAGCGCTGGGCGCGGCTCGTCGCGCCCTGGCTCACGGCGACCCGGACGGCCGGCCTGGTGGGCGGCGCCGACGCGAAGGGCCGGACGCTCGCCGCCCTCGGCCCGGACCTGGACCGGGCGCCCGCGCCGGAGGTCCGCCACCGGGTCCTGGAACTCCTCGCGACCCTGCCGCCGGGTGCGGCGGCGGACCCCGGGACGCTGTTCGCCCGGATGCGGTGGGAGCGGCCGCTGCGGGGCGCGGCGCAGGCGGCCCCGCCGCGCGCGCCGCAGACGGCGTCCGGCGGTCCCGACGACTCCACGGACCCCGCCTCCGACGCCTCCCTCGACCTGCGGTCCCGGCTCGCGCGCTGGACGCTCGCCGAGGCGGAGCTGCTCGGGCTCACGGGCCGGGGCGCGCTCGCGGGCCCCGCGCGGGCGCTGCTGAACCTGCCGCTCGCGGAGGCGGCGACGCCCGCCGACCACGGGGGCCGGGTCGAGCTGTCGGTGGCGGCGGGGCGGGCGGCGACCCTGCTCGCGCCGCTGCTGCCCGAGGCCGTCGACCACGTGCTGCTCCAGGCCGACCTGACGGCCGTCGCGCCGGGGCCGCTGCGGCGGCCGCTCGCCGACGCGCTCGCGGTCCTGGCGGACGTGGAATCGAAGGGTGGCGCGACGGTGTACCGGTTCACGCCCGGTTCCGTGCGGCGCGCGCTCGACTCCGGGCGGTCGGCCTCCGACCTGCACGACTTCCTGACGGCGCACTCCCGGACGCCGGTGCCGCAGCCGCTCGCGTACCTGATCGACGACGTGGCGCGGAAGCACGGCCACCTGCGGATCGGGGCGGCCTCCGCGTACGTGCGCTGCGACGACGACACCGTCCTCGGCGAGATCCTCGCCGACCGGCGGTCCGCCGCCCTGGGGCTTCGCCGGCTCGCGCCGACGGTGCTCGCGGCGCAGACGGACCCGGCGTCGCTGCTCGACGGGCTGCGGGCGATGGGGTACGCCCCGGCCGCCGAGTCCGCCGAGGGCGACGTCCTGGTCACCCGCGCCGACGCGTACCGCACCCCTGCCCGTACGGCCCCGGTCCCGGTCCCCGACGGCCCGCCGGCCCCGGACACCACGCTCCTCGGCGCGGCGGTGAAGGCGATCCGGGCGGGCGACCGGGCGGCGACGGCGGTACGGAAGGAACCGGCGGCCCCGGCGACGACGGGCGGCCTCCCCCGCACCTCCGCCGCCGAGACCCTGGCGACGGTCCAGGCGGCGGCGCTGACGGGCTCGGCGGTGTGGATCGGCTACGTCAACGCGGAGGGCGCGGCGAGCCAGCGCGTCATCGCCCCGGTCCGCGTCGAGGGCGGTTTCGTGACGGGCTACGACCACACGGCCGACGAGGTCCGCACGTACCCCCTGCACCGCATCACGGGCGTCGCGGAACTGGCGGACGACCAGGTCTAGCGCGCATCGGGCAGACTGGAGGATTGGCCGTCACCGGAGCGGCCCGGGAAGGACCTGATCGCACGTGAATGGGCCACTCATCGTCCAGAGCGACAAGACGCTGCTCCTGGAGGTCGACCACGAGCTCGCGGAGGCGTGCCGGCGGGCCATCGCACCGTTCGCGGAGCTGGAGCGGGCGCCGGAGCACATCCACACCTATCGCGTGACGCCGCTGGGGCTCTGGAACGCGCGGGCCGCCGGACACGACGCCGAGCAGGTCGTCGACGCGCTCGTCGAGTACTCGCGCTACCCCGTGCCGCACGCGCTGCTCGTCGACATCGCCGAGACCATGGCCCGGTACGGCCGGCTGACGCTCTCCAAGCACCCCACGCACGGGCTCGTGCTGACCACGACCGACCGGCCCGTCCTGGAGGAGATCCTGCGGTCGCGGAAGGTGCAGCCGCTGGTCGGGGAGCGGATCGACCCGGACACCGTCGTCGTGCACCCCTCCGAGCGCGGGCAGATCAAGCAGACGCTGCTGAAGCTGGGCTGGCCGGCCGAGGACCTCGCCGGGTACGTGGACGGCGAGGCGCACCGGATCGACCTCGCCGAGGACGGCTGGTCGCTGCGCCCGTACCAGAAGCAGGCCGTCGACGGCTTCTGGCACGGCGGTTCCGGTGTCGTCGTGCTGCCCTGCGGCGCCGGCAAGACGCTGGTCGGCGCCGGGGCGATGGCCCAGGCGAAGGCGACGACGCTGATCCTCGTCACGAACACCGTCTCCGCGCGCCAGTGGAAGCACGAGCTGGTGAAGCGGACCTCGCTGACCGAGGACGAGATCGGCGAGTACAGCGGGACCCGCAAGGAGATCCGGCCGGTCACCATCGCCACGTACCAGGTGCTCACGACCAAGCGGAAGGGGATCTATCCCCACCTGGAGCTCTTCGACTCCCGCGACTGGGGCCTCATCGTCTACGACGAGGTGCACCTGCTGCCCGCGCCGGTCTTCAAGTTCACCGCCGACCTGCAGGCCCGGCGGCGGCTCGGCCTGACCGCGACCCTCGTCCGCGAGGACGGGCGGGAGTCGGACGTCTTCTCGCTGATCGGGCCGAAGCGGTTCGACGCGCCGTGGAAGGAGATCGAGGCGCAGGGGTACATCGCGCCCGCCGACTGCGTCGAGGTCCGCGTGAACCTCACCGACTCGGAGCGGCTCGCGTACGCGACGGCCGAGGCGGAGGAGAAGTACCGCTTCTGCGCGACGACGGCGACGAAGCGGAAGGTGACGGAGGCCCTGGTGAAGAAGTTCGCCGGGCAGCAGATCCTCGTCATCGGGCAGTACATCGACCAGCTGGACGAACTCGGCGAGCACCTGGACGCGCCCGTCATCAAGGGCGAGACGTCGAACAAGGAGCGGGAGCGGCTCTTCGACGCCTTCCGCAACGGCGAGATCAACGTCCTGGTCGTGTCCAAGGTCGCGAACTTCTCGATCGACCTGCCGGAGGCGACGGTCGCCATCCAGGTCTCCGGCACCTTCGGCTCCCGCCAGGAGGAGGCCCAGCGCCTCGGCCGGGTCCTGCGCCCGAAGGCCGACGGCCACCAGGCGCACTTCTACTCGGTGGTCGCCCGCGACACGATCGACCAGGACTTCGCGGCCCACCGCCAACGCTTCCTGGCGGAACAGGGCTACGCGTACCGGATCGTGGACGCGGACGAGCTGATGGAGTCGTAACCCACGGTCCTCAGTCCATGAGCTGGAGGACCACTCCGACGACCCCGAGGGCGGTGAAGCACAGCTTCCGGGTGGTGCGGGCGAAGTCGTCGGTCGCAGGCGTCGACGGCGGTACGGGAGTCGCGGGCGGGGTCGGCGTCGTCGTCATGCCCCGATCCCATCAGGGCGCGCCCGGCCGGCCCAGGCGCTCCCGTACTCGGTCGGGGCCGGGATCGTACTCGGGTCGGGGGTTCCGCACGCCTGCCTCCCGCGGCCCGTGGTCGCCGAGGAGGGCGACCGACGCCGCCGCGCCGCCGAAGGCGCGGATCGCTCGGAGGGCCGTGCCCAGGTGGGTTCGGGGGCGGGGGACGGTGGTCACGAGGGTGAAGGTCGTTGCGCTCATGACTCCATGATGGAATCCGGACATTCAGAACACATCGGCCCGGGGGTGGAATCAGGATCCACCCCCGGATGGACCCCACCCCCTAGGGGAAAGGGATTCGCCCGGCCGACCGCCCGGAGTTAGACTCGTCCGCTTCCCCGCCTCCCGCTCGTGGAGCGCGCCGCCGCCCGGTCGGAAACCGGCGGCCACCTCGTCGTGTCCGCGTATCCACCTGCCCGGAGGCTTCACCGTGTCCGTATCCGTGCCCGAATCCGACCCGCTCGCGCACGAGCGCGCCCATCTGACCTCCTCCCGCGCCGCGCTGCGCGCGATGCGCGAGGACGTCGAGGCGCTCGACATCAAGGACGTCACCGCGAACTGGGTCAACTCCCTCGTGCTCGGGCGGCAGATCGAGGACCGGATCAAGGCGCTCGCGGACCTCGCCGACACCCCGCTGTTCTTCGGACGCCTCGACTACCTGCACACCACGCAGGAGGGGCAGCGGTTCTACATCGGCCGGCGGCACGTCCACGACGCCGACGGCGACCCGATGGTGATCGACTGGCGTGCGCCGGTCTCGCAGCCGTACTACCAGGCGTCGAAGAAGGACCCGCAGGACGTCGGCCTGCGGCGCCGCTTCGGCTACACGGGCGGCGACCTCACCGCGTACGAGGACGAGCACCTCTCCGACCCCCAGGAGCTCGAACACACCAGCCGCCTCCTCCAGGCGGAGATCGAGCGGCCCCGCGTCGGCCCCATGCGCGACATCGTCGCCACGATCCAGCCGGAGCAGGACGGCATCGTCCGCTCCGACCTGTCGGGGACGGTGTGCGTCCAGGGAGGCCCCGGCACCGGCAAGACGGCCGTCGGCCTGCACCGTGTCGCGTACCTGCTGTACGCGCACCGGGAGCGGCTCGCCCGCACCGGCACCCTGGTCATCGGGCCGAACCGTTCCTTCCTCCATTACATCGAGCAGGTCCTGCCCGCCCTCGGCGAGCTGGAGGTCCAGCAGGCGACGGTCGACGACCTCGTCGCGCACGTCGAGGTGCGGGGCACGGACGAGGCGGCGACGGCGGTCGTGAAGGGCGACGCGCGGATGGCGGAGGTGCTGCGGCGGGCCGTCCGCTCGCACGTGACGCTGCCGAAGGAGTCGCTGATGGTGGTGCGCGGTTCGCGGCGCTGGCGGGTCCCGGCGTACGAACTGGAGCAGATGGTACGGGAGTTGCTGGACCGCGACATCCGGTACGGCGCCGCCCGCGAGGCCCTCCCGCAGCGCATCGCGCACGCCGTCCTCGTCCGCATGGAGGAGGCCGGCGAGGCCCCCGACGACCGCGTGCAGAACGCCGTCGCGCGCAACACGGCGGTCAAGGCCGTCGTGAAGGAGTGCTGGCCGCCCGTCGAGCCCGCGAAGCTGGTCCTGCGGCTGCTGAGCGACGCCGACTTCCTCGCCGAGCACGCCGAGGGGCTGCTCACCGAGGACGAGCAGAAGCTGCTGCTCTGGGCGAAGCCGGCGCGGAGCGTGAAGACGGCGAAGTGGTCGGCGGCCGACACCGTCCTCATCGACGAGGCGAAGGACCTGGTCGAGCGGACGCACTCGCTCGGCCACGTGGTCCTCGACGAGGCGCAGGACCTGTCCCCCATGCAGTACCGGGCGGTGGGCCGCCGCTGCACGACCGGCTCGGCGACGGTCCTGGGCGACCTGGCGCAGGGCACGACGCCGTGGGCGACGGAGAGCTGGGCGCAGGCCCTCGCGCACCTGGGGAAGCCGGAGGCGCTGGTGGAGGAGCTGACCGCCGGTTTCCGCGTACCGCGCGAGGTCATCGCGTACGCCTCGCGGCTGCTTCCGCACATGTCGCCGGGGCTCGCGGCGGTGGAGTCGGTCCGGGAGAACCCCGGCTCCCTGGAGGTCCGCCCGAGCGACGCCCTCGACGAGGACGTCGTCGCGGCGTGCGTGGAGGCGCTGGGCCACGAGGGCTCGATCGGCCTGATCGCCGCGGACGCGCGGATCGCGCCGCTCGCGGAGGCGCTGACGGCGGCGGGTCTGGCGTACCTCTCCCCCGGCGAGGAGACGACGGCCGAGTCCCGGCTCACGCTGGTCCCGGCCTCGCTCGCGAAGGGCCTGGAGTACGACTACGTGGTCCTGGACGAGCCGGCGGCGGTCGTCGACGGCGAACCGGACGAACGCACGGGCCTGCGGCGGCTGTACGTGGCGCTGACGCGTGCGGTGTCGGGCCTGACGGTCGTTCACTCGGCGCCGGTTCCCGAGCAGTTGGGCGCGCTGTGACCGCCGCCGTGGGTGCGCTGCACCACGTCGAGCTGTGGGTGGACGACCTGCCCCGCGCCGAGCGAAGCCTCGGCTGGCTGCTCGGCGCGCTCGGATACACGCCCTTCCAGTCCTGGGAGGGCGGCCGCAGCTGGGCGCTCGGCTCCTGCTACCTGGTCGTGGAGCAGTCCCCGGCCCGTGTGCCGGGCCGCCACGACCGCCTCCGCCCGGGCCTGAATCACCTCGCCTTCCACGCGGGCGACCGGTCCGCCGTCGACCGGCTCGCCGCCGACGCGCCGGCGCACGGCTGGCGGCTGCTGTTCGCCGACCGCCACCCGTACGCGGGCGGGGAGGGCCACTACGCGGCGTACCTGGAGAACGAGGACGGGTTCGAGGTGGAGCTGGTGGCGACCGTCTAGTTCGGGTATTCGGGGAGCGCCTGGGTCCACGCCCGGTGGGCGATGTCGGCGAGGACCGGGTTCTTGCCGCGGTAGTAGTGCTCGGTCACCACGCCCCAGCACAGGGCCCAGCCGCGGCCGCGCGCCCAGGTGGCGTCGTCGACCCGGGCGGCCTCGCGGAAGAGGGGGCGGGTGTCGGGGGTGAACAGGGTCCAGGCCGGCGTGAGGTCGGCGGCCGGGTCGCCCGCACCGAGGCAGCCGAAGTCGATGACCGCGCGCAGACGGCCGTCGCGGGCGAGGAGGTTGACGGGGAGCAGGTCGCCGTGGAGCCAGGCGGGGTCGCCCTGCCAGGCCGGGAGGCGGAGCACGGATTCCCAGGCCTCGCCGGCGGCCTCGGCGTCGAGGGTGCCGTCGGCCCCGAGTTCGCGGAGGGCGGGCACCATGTGGCCCTCCTCCCAGTCGGCGACCGACCCGCCCCGCGAGGAGGCGGGTGCACCGGTCGCGTCGACCGCGCGCAGGGAACGGACGAAGCGCCCCAACTCCACGGCGGCGTGGGGAAGGTCGGTGATCGGTGCGCTGTACGCGTCGTCGCCGTCGAGCCAGGCGAACACCGACCAGGACTGGCCGTACCCCTCCCCGGGCGCCCCCTGCCCGACGGGCACGGGTACGGGCAGCGGCAGGTGCGGCGCGAGGTGCGGCAGCCAGCACTGCTCCTTCTCGGCCTGCCCGGCCGCCCAGTCGGCTTTCGGCAGCCGTACGGCGTAGTCGTCCCCGAGCCGGAACATCGCGTTGTCGGTGCCGGCGGAGTCCACCTCCCGTACGGGAAGCCCCGCCCAGTGGGGGAACTGGGCGGCGATCAACCGCTCGACGAGGTCGGTGCCGATGGCGAGGGTGGTCATGTGCGCGAGGCTAGCGATCACGCACCCCTCGGGCCACGGGATTCCGGCCCCGCCGGCCGGTCGAGGATCAGATCACCCGCCCGGGCGAGGACCTCGGCGCGGGTGCGGCCCGGGTGGTCGGCGGCGAGGAAGTGGTGGCCGATGGCCACGCAGAAGGCGATGAGCGAGCGGGCCTCGACCTCGGCGGGGTCGGGGCAGAAGGTGCCGATCATCTCGCGGAGCAGCTCCATGCGCCGGTTGTCGACGCGGCGCAGGCGGGCGGCGACGTCCTCGTCGCGCCGGGCCCAGTCGCGGACGGCGAGGTCGATGGGGCGCAGCCGGTCGCCGGAGAAGGTGAGCATGCCGGCGAGCGTGATGAGGGCGCGCGGGTCGCCGCCCCCGTCCGCGTCCGCGTCCGCGTCATGCCGGACGCGGTCGACGACCTGGTCGGTGGCCTCGCGCTCCCAGGTGTCGAGCATGGCGGCGAGGAGGGCGTCACGGTCGGCGAAGTACCCGTAGAAGCCGCCCTTGGTGACGCCGATGCGCTTGGCGAGGGCCTCGACGCGAACGGCGTCGGGCCCGCTGTCGGCAAGGACCTGGAGCCCCTCCTCCACCCATCGTTCGCGCGGCGTACGCGGAGCGCCCACGGTGTGTCCTCCCTCACTCGCCGCCCGAATATACGCCTCCGTACATCAGGTCTGGCATCGTCGGCCTCGTCGTTATACGCAAGCGTATAGAACGCAGAGAAGTGGAAAGGCGGCAGCGGCCATGAAGCTCCCCGTCACCGAACACACCGGTCGGCCCTGGCGGATCCACGCGTACGCCCCCGACTTCACGACCCTGGACGTCTGGTCCTTCCGCACCCCGGGCGCGGGGCCCGACGACTTCCCCGTGATGCTCGCCGCGATGCTGTCGGACGGCGGCTTCGCCCGGCAGTCCCCGGCCACCCGGTTCCTGTTCGCGGTGCGCTGGAAGCTGGGCGCCCTGCTCGGCTGGGACAAGCCTCGGGCGGGTCTCGGCACCCGGGTCCGGCCGGTGCGCGAGCGCATGCCGGAGGAACTGACGTCGACGGCGCCTCCCGCCCCCGACGGCAGTCCGTTCACGCCGCTCTACCAGCTCCACGACGAGAGCGCCGGAGAGCTGGCGAACTCGACCGTCCACGGGATCATGCACCTGGGTTGGGTACGGACGCCCACGGGCGACCACGAACTGCGCATGGCGGTCCTGGTGAAGCCCAACGGCCGCCTCGGCCGCCTCTACATGGCCCTGATCGCCCCGTTCCGCCACACGGTCGTCTACCCGTCACTGACCCGCCGCTGGGAATCCGCCTGGCGGAACCGGGAGCGGCCGCCGAAGCGGTGACGCGCCGCCGCGCCTACGCGTCGACCGCCTCGCGCCACACCCGTACCGCCTCCTCCGAGACCGGGGCCGTCCAGCCGCCCGGGCGGGCCGCGCCGCCGATGTGGAAGGCGGCGAGGCCGGCCGCTCGGAGGGTCGGGAGGTGGTCGAGGCGGAGGCCGCCGCCCACCAGGATCTGCGGCTCGTAGCCCGGCTCGCCGGCGCGGGCCGCCTCGGCGCGGAGGGTCGGGAGGCCGTCGTCGACGCCCGTCGCCGCGCCCGCCGTCAGGTAGGTGTCGAGGCCCGGCAGGTCGGCGAGGCGCTTGCGCAGGCCGTCGCGGTCGGCCGCCCGGTCGATCGCCCGGTGGAAGGTCCAGTCACAGCCGTCCAGGACGGCGATCAGGCGCTCGACCGCCACCAGGTCCGGTTCGCCGTCCGCCGTGAGGAAGCCCAGGACGAACTCCGTCGCGCCCGCCGCGCGGAGTTCCTCCGCCCGGCCCACCAGGGCGTCGACGTCGCCGGCCGCGAAACCGTCCGCCAGGCGGAGCATCACGCGGAGCGGGATGTCGACCGCGCGGCGGATGGCGGTGAAGGTGGCCGTGGACGGGGTGAGTCCGTCCGCCGCCATGTCCGTGACGAGTTCGAGCCGGTCGGCGCCACCGGTCTGGGCGGCGACCGCGTCTTCCTCGTCGAGGGCGATCACCTCAAGGACAGCACGGTTGCTCATCGAGCCCATTCCTCCATGAATGACGGCTACAGGTCTAGTCCAATGACCAGACTAGCCGTGCGCGTGGCCTCCCGCATCGTGCGTCGCGGCGCCGGTCGGCTCGGCGGCGGCCTTTCCGGTCGCGCCCGCCTTCACCGTGAACGACGCCGTGCGGACCTTGCCCTCGTGCTGGAAGTCCAGGAAGAGGCGGTACGTGCCCGCGCTGGGCGCCTCCGCCGTGAAGGAGACGTCCGGGCCGGGGCCGCCCTCGTTCGGGTGGACGTGGAGGTAGGCGAGGTCGCCGTCGCGCAGCGCGACGAGGTGTCCGTACGCGCCGAGGTACGGCTCCAGGTCCGTCACCGGCTTTCCGCCCTTGGTGACGGTGAGCTTCAGCTCGCCCGGCTTGCCCGGGTCCAGGACCCCGCCGAGGCGGACCTGGTAGCCGTCGACCGTCGCGGTCGGGGCCACCGCGGGCAGCGGCTTCGGCGCGTACGCCCCCGGGACCGAGAGGTCGGCGCCCAGCGTGACGCCCTTGGCGCCCGGCGCCGCCGGCTTGAAGTCCGCGAAGGCCTTGTAGCCGCCCGCCGTCGGCAGGTCCGCGTCCACCGACCAGGTGCCGTCCGAGGCCTTCACCGGGTGCAGGTGGCGGAAGGTGTTGAGGTCGCGCGAGGCGACGATGAAGTGCAGTTCCTTGCCGTGCTCGGTGGTGAAGGCGGTGACCTTCTTGCCGGTCGCGTCCTTGATGGAGAACTTCAGGGTGCTGCGGCCCGCGGTGGGGGTGGGCGTCTCCAGGGCGAGGGTGTAGCCGTCCTGGGAGATCTGGAGGCCGCCCGGGAGGGCCGCGGCCGAGGAAGGAGCGCCCTCCTCGTGGCCTTCGTGGCCCGACGCCTTCTGCGGGTCCTGCGCCGCGTGTCCCGCGTGCTCCGCCTTCTTCGGCTCGTCGACGGGGCCGACCCCCTTGCCGACCCCGTACGCGGTCCCGAAGGTCGCGGCGAGCGCGGCGGCAAACGCAGTGATCTTCACTCCGGTGTTCATGACTGCTCTCCCGTACGTATGGGGCGGCGTGGGTAACCGTTCGATGCACCTCACCATACCCCTGGGGGGTATCAAGTCAAGTCCGGTCCACACTTGCGCCGGATACCACCGGGGGGTATACATGAACCCACAACCAGATACCCCCCGAGGGTATCGATGAGTGGAACCGACCGAGGAGGAAGCCATGGGCTCCTGCTGCACCCCCGACAACAGCTGCTCGACCACGGAGGCCACCGCCGTCGCGGTCGCCGACAGCACCGTCACGGTCTACGCCGTCTCCGGCATGACCTGCGGCCACTGCAAGAGCGCGATCACCAAGTCCGTCAGCGCCCTCGACGGCGTCATCTCCGTCGACGTCGACGTCGCCGGCGGCCTGGTGACCGTGACCACCGGCGGCGAGCCCGACGACGCCGCGATCACCGCGGCCGTCGACGACGCGGGCTACGAGCTGACCGGCCGGGCCTGATCCGCCGCCGGGCAGACCGACACCCCACCGGCGTCCCCCGTCCCGGTACCCGACGGTCCGCCCGGCAGGCGGACGACCGCCCGCACCACCCCGGCCGCCGGGGCCCGACCTCCCCCAAGCTCTCGGCTTCGCTCGAGCAGGGGGGACCCCCATGCCCGGGCCCCGGCCCCCGAACCCCGCTACACCGAGGAGCAGGAAATGACCACGACCACTCCGGGCACCGCCCAGGTCGAGCTCGCCATCGGCGGCATGACCTGCGCCTCGTGCGCGGCCCGCATCGAGAAGAAGCTCAACCGCATGGACGGGGTCGAGGCCACCGTCAACTACGCCACCGAGAAGGCGAAGGTCACCTTCGACGCCGACATCGACGTCGCCGACCTGATCGCCACCGTCGAGGCCACCGGTTACACCGCGCAGGAGCCCACTCCCCCGAAGGCCGAGGAGGCCGGCGGCGGCCCCACCGACGAGGAGAAGGCCGACGAGGAGCTGCGGCCCCTGCGGCAGCGGCTGATCACCGCCGTGACGCTCGCCGTGCCCGTCATCGCGATGGCGATGGTCCCGGCGCTGCAGATCGAGTACTGGCAGTGGCTGAGCCTCACGCTCGCCGCCCCGGTCGTCGTCTACGCCGCCTGGCCGTTCCACAAGGCCGCCTGGACCAACGCCAAGCACGGCGCGGCCACCATGGACACCCTGATCTCGGTCGGCACGATCGCCGCGTTCCTCTGGTCGCTGTGGGCGCTGTTCTTCGGCACCGCCGGTACGCCCGGCATGACGCACCCCTTCGAGTTCACGATCGCCCGCACCGACGGCGCCGGGAACATCTACCTGGAGGCCGCGGCCGGCGTCACCGCCTTCATCCTGGCCGGCCGGTACTTCGAGGCCCGCTCGAAGCGCAAGGCGGGCGCCGCGCTCAAGGCGCTGATGCAGCTCGGCGCGAAGGAAGTCACCGTCCTCAAGAACGGCCGAGAGGTCACCGTACCGACCGCCGAACTCCAGGTCGGGGACCGCTTCCTGGTCCGCCCGGGCGAGAAGATCGCCACCGACGGCACCGTCGTCGAGGGCTCGTCCGCCGTCGACGCCTCCATGCTGACCGGCGAGTCCGTGCCCGTCGAGGTCTCCGTCGGCGACTCCGTCACCGGCGCCACCCTGAACGCCGGCGGCCGCCTGGTCGTCGAGGCCACCCGCGTCGGCTCCGACACCCAGCTCGCCCGCATGGCGAAGCTCGTCGAGGACGCGCAGAACGGCAAGGCCGCCGCCCAGCGCCTCGCCGACAAGATCTCGGCCGTCTTCGTGCCGATCGTCATCGCCCTCGCGCTCGGCACCCTCGGCTTCTGGCTCGGCACCGGCCAGGGCCTGACCGCCGCCTTCACCGCCGCCGTCGCCGTCCTGATCATCGCCTGCCCGTGCGCCCTCGGCCTGGCCACCCCGACCGCCCTCATGGTCGGTACGGGCCGCGGCGCCCAGCTCGGCATCCTGATCAAGGGGCCCGAGGTCCTGGAGACCACCCGCAAGGTCGACACGATCGTCCTGGACAAGACCGGCACCGTCACCACCGGCCGCATGACCCTCATCAAGGTCCACACCGCCGAGGGCGTCGACGAGACCGACGTGCTGCGCCTGGCCGGCGCCCTGGAGCACTCCTCCGAGCACCCGATCGCCCAGGCCGTCGCCACCGACGCCGCCGCCAAGGTCGGCACCCTGCCCACCCCCGAGGACTTCGCCAACATCCCCGGACTCGGCGTCCAGGGCGTCGTCGAGGGCCACGCCGTCCTGGTAGGCCGCGAGAAGCTGCTCGACGAGTGGGCCATGGCCCTGCCCGCCGCGCTCAAGTCCGCGAAGGAAGAGGCCGAGAGGGCCGGCAAGACGGCCATCGCGGTCGCCTGGGACGGGGAGGCCCGCGCGGTCCTGGAGGTCGCCGACGCCGTCAAGGAGACCAGCGCCGAGGCCATCAAGCGGCTCCGCGCGCTGGGTCTGACCCCGATCCTGCTCACCGGTGACAACAAGGCGGTCGCCGAGGCCGTCGCCGCCGAGGTCGGCATCGACGAGGTCATCGCGGAGGTCATGCCGCAGGACAAGGTGGACGTCGTCAAGCGCCTTCAGGGCGAGGGCCGTTCGGTCGCCATGGTCGGCGACGGCGTGAACGACGCCGCCGCGCTCGCCCAGGCCGACCTGGGTCTGGCGATGGGCACCGGTACGGACGCCGCCATCGAGGCCGGCGACCTGACCCTCGTACGGGGAGACCTGCGGTCCGCGGCCGACGCGATCCGGCTCTCCCGCAAGACGCTCGGCACCATCCGCTCGAACCTCTTCTGGGCCTTCGCCTACAACGTGGCCGCCCTGCCGCTCGCCGCGGCCGGACTGCTCAACCCGATGATCGCGGGCGCGGCCATGGCCTTCTCCTCGGTCTTCGTGGTCGGCAACAGCCTCCGCCTGCGGGGCTTCCAGCCGATCGACCGCTGACACTCCCCGCCCCTCCCGCCCTGTGAATCCCGGATCTGAATCCCTGATCTGAATCCCTGATCTCCTAGGAGCCCGTCGTGGCCGGTTACGGACAGCACAAGGAAGACATCATCAGACGGCTGAGGCGCATCGAGGGCCAGGTCAGGGGGGTGCAGCGAATGGTGGACGAGGACGTCTACTGCATCGACGTCCTCACCCAGGTCTCCGCCATCAACGCGGCCCTCCAGTCCTGCGCGGTGGCCCTCCTGGACGAGCACCTGAGCTGCTGCGTCACGGAGGCCATCGCCCAGGGCGGGGACCAGGCGAAGGTGAAGGTGGGCGAGGCGTCGAAGGCCATCGCCCGGCTGATCCGGACGTGACGGACATCCGTCCGGACGCGCGGAGGACATCCGGACGGATATTCGGACGGATACTCGGACGGACGGTCAGAAGGACATCAACCGCCCTTGCGTGAAGGGCAGTCGGCGGACAGCGTGAGACTCAGTCGGAGACAGAGGCCGAGCAGCTGTCGGAGGAGCACCAGCTCCACCGAACCGGGAAGACCGGAGTCGCAGACCTTCGCGCAAGGGCGGTTCTTCATGAGGGTCGACATCCTGCAACTGTACCCCTGGGGGGTATACCTGGGCGGGGGGAACGGCCCGTACGATGAGCCGCCCGCAAGGGGAGGGTGAGGGGATGCACGTGCGCCGGCTGGGAGAGCTGGAGGCCGAGATCATGGACCGGCTGTGGGCGTGGCAGCGGCCCGCCACGGTCCGCGAGATCGTCGACGACATCAATCGGGGACGCCGGGTCGCCTACACGACGGTGATGACGGTGGCGGACATCCTGCACCGCAAGGGCTGGCTCCGCCGCGAGAAGTCCGGACGGGCCTGGCTGTACGAGCCGGTCCGCAGCCGCGAGGAGTACACGGCGGGCCTGATGCGGGACGCCCTCGGCGACAGCCAGGACCGCCCGGCCGCCCTCCTCCGCTTCGTCGAGGTCATCTCGGACGAGGACATGGCCGCCCTGGACGCGGCCCTGCGCGCGGCGCGGGGCGACCAGGACGAGCAGACGTTCGGCGCCGGGCGCGGCCGGGGGCCCCACGTCCCGGACCCCGACGCGCCGGCCGGAGGTCCCGCGTGAACCACCACCTCCTCATCCCGCTCGGGCTCGTGCTCGTCACGGGCGTCCTCGTGCCCTGGCTCCTCGCCCGGGCCCGCTGGCCCCAGCAGGTGCCGCGGCTCGCGCTCGGCGTCTGGGCCGCGTGCGGCGCCGGCTTCGCGGCCGGGGCCGCGCTGCTGCCCGCCCAGCTGGTCCTGACGGGCGCCGCGAGCCACCGCCTGAGCGACATGATGTTCACGTTCCGGCCGCCCACGCTCGACCAGCTCCTGCACCTCGACGGGCGCGAGCGGTTCGCGTTCTCCCTCTCGCTGCTCGTCCTCTCGGTGCCCACCGCCGCGTTCGTGCGCCGGCTCGCCCGGGCCCGGCGGATGCGGACGCGGCACGCGGGCGTGCTGCGGCTCGTCGGGCGGTACGACGCGACGCTGCGGGCCACCGTCCTCGACGACGAGCGGCCCGCCGTCTACTGCCTGCCGGGCCGCTCGCGCCGGGTCGTCGTCTCCTCGGGCGCGGTGGACACCCTGACCCCGGCCCAGCTCGGGGCGGCCCTCGCGCACGAGCGGGCGCACATCTCGGGGCGGCACCACCTCCTGGTCGCGGCGGCGGAGGCCTTCGCGGCCGTCTTCCCGCACCTCCCGCTCGCGCGGCACGGCGGGAGCGCCGTACCGCTGCTGCTCGAAATGACCGCGGACGACCGGGCGTTGCGCCGGTGCACGCGGGACGCCCTCGCGACGGCGCTGTACGCGCTGGCCTCGGGGCGGGCGCCGCGGTCGGCGTTCGGCGCGGGCGGGCCCTCGGCGGCGCTGCGGATGCGGCGCATCCTCACCCCGCACAGCGCCGGACACCCCGTGCTGTACGGGCTGTTGACGATCGCGGCGGGGGGACTCTCGATGGCGCCGCTGGTGATCGCCTGCTGCTCGTTCCCCCAGTAATCCGCGAACACCGCTATTTACTAAGCGAATTCGTAGATTTCGCATCGGTCACAGACCACGGAATACGCCGCTATTGTGGGTACGTTGGGGCTCGGACTCGGCACGTCGAAGGGTGCACAACCAATGCAGCTCGCCGGCGTTCGTACGGCAGCGGCCGGCGACGCGACCACGATATCCAGACTGCTTGCCGACATCATCCGGAGCAGCTACGCCGGAATACTGGACGAAATCCCGATGCGGCGGCTGATCTCCGCCCAATGCGCACTCCCCCGCATACGCGCGGAAATTGAAATTCCGGGGGGTGCCCCCGGATGGCTCGGCTGGCTGGTCGCCACGGACCGGGAGGGCGCGGTCGTCGGCGTGGCCGCGGGCGGCGTCCCGGTCCCGGGTGAGGGAGAGGTGTACGCCCTGGCGGTGGAGCCCGGCTCGCGTCGCGCCGGCGTCGGTACGGCCCTGCTCGCCGCCGCGACCGAGCGGATGCGCGGCTACGGCGCGCGGGAGCAGCGCGTGGAACTCCCGGCGGCCGCCGACCCGGCGCTCCCCTTCTACGCCCACCTCGGCTTCGCGGCCCTCGCCCCGACCCGCTGGAGCCGGCCCCTCGTGTGAAGGCTCGGTTCGCCTCCGGGGCGCTCACAGGCCCATGGGGGGCGTGGCAGATCCACGCCATCGCGTGTTCACGCAGCCCGATCCGGTGGATCGGGATTCGCTCCCCAGGTCAGGATGGGTTCAGCGGCGCGGGCCCGGCGGCACGGGTACCTCGCCCGGACGGCATGGACCGAGCGAGCCCCTGGAGGAGCGATGCACACACCGAGCGGCACTTCCCTGCCCGTCGTGCCCGCAGCGCTCGCTCCGGTCCTGCCGTCCCGATACGGCTTCGACCAGGACCCCGCGCCCTGCGCCGGCATCCGGGTCACCGCCGACACGCTCCCCGGGCTCGAATCGGTCTCCCCCACCGACGAGGGCTCGGTCTGGCTGCACGACGCCCTGCTCGGCCCGCACAGCGCGGACATCGTCCGCTACCTCAGCCTCGCCCGCTCCACCGGCGGACCCGTCCTCGACCTCGGCTCCGGCGCCGGGCGGCTCACCGTCCCGTTCGCCCGGCACGGCTTCGCCGTGGAAGCCGTGGACCGGGACGCCTCGGCCCTGGAGCGCCTCGAAGGCTGGGCCCGCCGGATCGGCCCGCAGGTGGCCGGGCTCGTCGTCACCCACCGCGCCGACCTGACCGAGCTGCGGCTCGAAGGCAGCTACCGGCTCGCGCTGCTCGCGGGCGCCATGGTGACCGCCGTCCCGCCGGACAGCCGGCCGGGGCTGCTGCGCGAGGTCGCCGCCCATCTGGAGTCGGGCGGGGCCCTCGCCCTCGACTACACCGCGCACCTGCTGCCGGGCCTGATCGCGGAGCCGCGGCGGACCTGGGCCTTCCAGGTGCCGCGGTTCGACGGGATCGACGAGTGGGTGGTGGCCCGGCAGGTCTTCGACCTGCCGTCGATGAGCGAGCGGATCACGTACTACGCGGCGCGGACCGGCAAGCTCTCCTCGGAGCGGGTGGTGCTGACCACCGACAAGTGGATCGTCGACCCCGAGCGCCTCGCGGCCGAGCTGCACTCGGCGGGGCTGCACATCGAGGGCCGCCGGCGGCACCGCATCGACGACAGGACCGAGTCCGTGCTCCTCGTGTGCAGGGCGGACGACTGACCGATACAGACCTGCCGACGTTGACGAGCAAGAGGTACGATGCCCACAAAAGTTTGAGCCGACCAGGTGGCGGGCGGAGAAGATGGCAGTCGTGGAAGAGCTGACGGGCCGCGAGGCGGTGATCCAGCGCCTGCGCGATGTCGGGCTGCGGGTCACGGGCCCGCGCCTGGAGGTGCTCACGGTGCTCGCCGCCGGCGGCCATCTGGACGTCGAGGCGATCACCACGACGGCCCGCGAGCGGCTCGGCACGCTGACCAGCCAGGCCGTGTACGAGATGCTGCGGCACTTCCAGGAGACGGGCCTGGTCAGCAAGTTCGACCGCCCCGGTCTGCCCGCGGTCTTCGAGATCTCCGGGCCGCCCCACCAGCACGCCCTGTGCACCGGGTGCGGCCGCGTGGAGAACGTGTCCGCGACCGCGCCCGAGCCGCCCCGCGGCGCGCTGCCGCAGTGGCGGGTGGACGACGCCGAGGTCGTCTTCAGGGGTCTGTGCCCCGACTGCCGGGCGAGCGACCCCGCCGCCTGAGCCGCAGTCACCGCCGTACGCACCCGGCAGTTGGGCCGTGGTCAACTCCGTGCGTGTCGTTCGATTTTGTGGCAGGGTCTAGCGGGGCGATTCAACAGGGTCCACCGGATCCGAGGGGAGTCTGCTGCGCCGTGTCCAGAAACGCCGCCGTGTCCCGGACGGGGAGCGATCAGGCTCTCGCCGTCTACCAGGCATTACGCGCCCGCCCCGAGGCCGGCTTCGACGAGGTCGCGGACCGGTTCGAGCTCTCCGCCGAGGAGCGGGAGCGATGTCGCTGCGAACTCGTCTCCTTAGGCCTCACCGCCTTCCCCGACCCCTCCGAGCCCGGCGCCCACGCCGTCGTCGACCCCGATGTCGCCCTGCTGCGGCTGCTGCGCCGGGAGCGCGACCGGCTCCAGGACCGCCTCGCCGCGACCAGCCGCGCGCACACCGCCCTCGAAGCCCTCGCCGGACCGTTCCTGCGGGCCGGGGCCGCGCCCCGCTCCGAGGTCGAGGTCGAGATCGTCACCGACCCGCAGCGGGTGCTGCGCGAGCTGTCGGACCTGACGGAATCCGTGCGGACCGCCGTCCACGTCATGCACACCGGCTCCGTACGGCGCGAGGACATGGCCGCCGAGCTGGAGCGGGACCGCTCCCGGGCCGCCCGCGGGGTGCGGGTCCGCGCCATGTACAGCCGCCGGGTCGGGACCGTGCCCGAGATGACCCAGCACCTGGAGGACCGGGCGGCGCTCGGCGTGGAGCTGCGCCTCTCCCCCGTCGTCCCGATGAACATGGTCCTCGCCGACGAGAACTTCGCCCTGCTGCCGACGGACCCGCACGACCCGGACTCGCCGACCATCCTGGCCCGCGGCCCCGGCCTTGTCCGCTCGTACCTCGCGCTGTACGAGTACTGCTGGCAGGCGGCCTCCCGGTACGGCGAGGAGCCCGGGGAGCGCGGCGGCGACGGCCTCTCCGACCAGCAGCGGGCGGCCCTGCACATGCTCGCGTCCGGCATCAAGGACGAGCAGATCGCGCGCAGCCTCGGCGTCTCGCTGCGGACGGTGAGCCGGCTGCTCTCCGAGGTCATGCAGGAGCTGGGGGCGGCGAGCCGCTTCGAGGCCGGCGTCAAGGCGGCCCGTCTCGGACTGCTCGACGGCGAGGGGCCGGAACCCGTGGCCTAGTACGAGGAGTTCGGATGTCATGGAGGACGCGCACGGCCAGTGGTGGCCGTGCCGGCCGGAGGAAGCGCAGGACGGACTCCCGCCGCGCCGTGTGACAGGCGAGGGCGGGGCGACTCGGAGAATGAGGGGGTCACTTCGCCATGGTCACCGCGGGCGACGGCATCGGGGACGGCACGACCGGCGTCCTGCTTGCCGTGTACCAGGAGCTGCGCCGCCGGGGCGTCTCGGACTTCGAGGAGGTCGGCAGGGAACTCGGGCTCGCGCCGGAGGAGTACGAGCGATGTCGTCGCGAACTGCTCTCCCTGGGCCTCATCGTGCCCACGGGGCAGGTGCACGCCACCATCGACGCCGTGCAGAACGGCAGCTGGCGGTCCGAGTCGGACACGGTGGCGGTGATCGATCCGGAGATCGCGCTGCTCCGGCTCCTGGAGCGGGAGCGGGAGCGGCTGCGGGAGCACCTGGCCGAGGCGGACGAGGCGTACAGCACGCTGGAGGTCCTGGCGGGCTCGTACCTGCGGGCGGAGGCGCTGGCCCGGGCGGAGGCGCACGTCGAGGCGCTGACCGACTACCGCAGGATCCAGCAGGCCATCGAGGACATCACCGATGTGATGCAGGAGAGTTCGGCCTCGCTGCACCCGGGGACGCCGGGCCGGCAGAACCCGGAGCTGATGCTCGACCGCGACCGGCGGCAGCTCGCGAACGGGGTGCGGGTGCGCGCCATCTACGGGCGGCAGGAGGCCACGGACCCGCAGATGGAGAAGTTCCTCGGGCAGCGGGCGGAGCTCGGGGTGGAGATCCGGCTCGCGCCGGTGGTGCCGATGAACCTGATCATCGCCGACCAGCAGTTCGCGCTGGTGCCGATCCGGCCGGAGGAGCCGGGCGAGGGCGCGATCCTGGCGCGGGGCAGCGCCCTGGTGCGGCCGTATCTGAGCCTGTACGAGCACTGCTGGCACACGGCGACCCCGTACGGGAACGAGACGGCGGCGGAGGCGGGCGGTGACGGGCTCTCCGAGCAGCAGCGGGCCGCGCTGCACATGCTGGCCTCGGGGATGAAGGACGAGCGGATCGCGCGGACGCTCGGGGTGTCGCTGCGGACGGTCAGCCGGATGATCTCGGAGCTGATGCAGGAGCTGGGGGCGACGAGCCGTTTCGAGGCGGGGGCGCGTGCGGTGCGGCTCGGCTGGCTGGACTGACGTTTTCCGCGAAGCGCCGGGGAAATGCGGAAGGCCCCACAATCGTGGCAGCGATTGCGGGGCCTCACGGTGGGGGACTGCCCGGGGGGATTGCCGGTCGAATATCCCTGGTAACGGATTCAGTTGGTGGGGCTGGGGGTCGGGTTGACCGGCGGGACCGGCCAGCCGTTGTCGTCGGCGACACCGGCGATGGTGTGGGGGGTGACCGGGGCGCTGTCGGGGGAGACGGCGACAGCGGCGCCGGCGGCGACGGCCGTACAGGCCACGATCGCGACGATGAGCTGGCGGGCGGCCTTGCGGATGCCGGTGTTCTGCGCAACGGACATGATTCCTCCAGGACTTGGAATGTGAATTCCGCCTTCCGGGGGCCCGTGCCGCCGGGCGTTCCCTGAAGACATCTCCATACTGTCCCGGTCCCCGAATCGAATCCAGTGATAGTTCGTGCGTGGACCCGCCATGGCGTGGATGCGTCAATGCGCCACCAGAACAACGGAATTGAGGCATCCGGAGCTCGCCATACCTTTGGTCGAACCAAAAGAGATGCTAGACTTGTGCTACGGCCTTCTCGTTCCTCCAGGAGAGAGGGGCCGCCGGGGCAGGGGCGTGCCGCCGCCCCTGCCCCATCCCCCGCTCCAGGGCACCCCGGTACACCTCGATGGTCCGCCCGGCCGACACCCGCCAGCTCATCCCGCGCGCATGGCGCACCGCCGCCGCCCCCATCGTCTCCACGGCCTCCGGGTGCTCCGCCAGCCACCGCAGCCGGCGCGCGTACTCCACCGGGTCGTGCCCCCGTACGAGCATCCCCGTCACCCCGTCCCACACCGCCGTCGGCAGCCCGCCCACCGCCGCCGCGAGCACCGGCGTCCCGCATGCCTGCGCCTCCACCGCCACCAGACCGAAGGACTCGCTGCGCGAGGGCACCACGAGGACGTCCGCCGCCCGGTACCAGTCCGCCAGCCTCTCCTGCGGTACGGGAGGGCAGGGCCGCAGCACGTCGGTGACCCCCAGCTCCTCCGCGAGGCGCCAGGCCGAGCCCCGCTCCGTGGCGCCCGAGTGCCCGCCCACCACCGGCACCAGGAGCCGGCGGCGCAGCTCCGGCGCCTCCCGCAGCAGCTCGGCCACCGCCCGCACCAGGACGTCAGGGCCCTTCAGGGGCTGGATGCGGCCCGCGTACAGCGGCACGAACGCCCCGGCCGGCAGCCCGAGCCTGGCCCGCGCCGCCGCCCGCCCGTCGCCCGGACGGAAGGTCCGCAGGTCCACCCCGGGCCGTACGACCTCGGTCCGCGCCCCCTCCGCCCCGTACAGCGAACGCAGCGCCTCCGCCTCGTCGGCCGTGTTGGCGATCAGCCGGTCCGCGCT
The DNA here is from genome assembly GCF_014203895.1 of Streptomyces nymphaeiformis. Lineage (GTDB taxonomy): Bacteria > Actinomycetota > Actinomycetes > Streptomycetales > Streptomycetaceae > Streptomyces > Streptomyces nymphaeiformis. The sequence continues at coordinate 151,324 of NZ_JACHJY010000012.1, forward strand.
GCCCACCACCTGGTGCTCGCCCCGGACGCGCAGCTCCGGCTCGGGGGTGTCGCCCTCGGCGAGCGAGGCGTTCTTCACCCGGGCCAGGGTGTGGGCGGTGTGCACGAGCGGTATCCGCCAGCCCACCTGGGCGATCCGGCCCGCCTGCCCGGAGAGCCAGTAGTGCGAGTGGACCAGGTCGTAGCGCCGCTCCTCCTTCAGCAGGGCCAGCGAGAACGGCACCACCAGGTCGGGCATGGCCTCCTTGGGCAGCGCCCGGCGCGGCCCGGCGTGCAGATGCCGGACCCGCACGCCCGGCGCGAGCTCGACGAGCGGGGGCGCGCCCTCGCCCCGGCAGCGGGTGAACAGGTCGACCTCCGCACCCTGTTCGGCGAGGGCGCGGGAGAGCTCGACCATGTAGACGTTCATGCCGCCGGCGTCCCCCGTCCCGGGCTGGTGGAGCGGGGAGGTGTGGACGCTGAGCATGGCGACGCGCAGGGACACGTGGGGCTCCTGTGTGAGGGAGGTGGGGGGCCACGTGCCCCTGCGCGTCGCTCGCGCGCACGGTCACGCGGCAGGGAACGAACATTCCTAGGAAAGTACTTAGTTGCTTAGTAGTACGGAGGCGTGGCGAGGTTCAGAACCCGAACACCGGCCCCGAGGGCGGCGCCAGCCTCGTCCCCGGCAGCGGACCCGTCAGGGCCTGCCAGTCGACCGGGCGCCCCGGCTCCACCCGGAGCGCCGACGCGAGCCGGTCGGCACCCTCCGGCATCACCGGACGCGACCAGGCCGCGAGCGCCGACGCCACCGCCAACTGGGCGGCGAGGGCCGGGAGATGACGGCAGGAGGTGCTGGGGCGGCACCGCTCGTGGGCGTTGACGTGGCCGAAGTCGGCCGTCGAGCGGACCATCTCGTCCAGGACCGCGACCGCGCGGCGCGGGTCGAACGCGTCGGGGCCGTACGCCTCGCGCAGGTCGTCCACCCCCCGGTGCAGCCGCCGCTCCAGGATCTCCCAGCCGGTGCCGCCGGGCAGCGCCTGCGGGGCGAGGCCGCCGCACTCCTCCCGTACGGCCGAGAAGAGCCGGGACAGCCAGCTGTTCCAGTTCTCGTCCAGCTCGCGCCGGGCGGCGGCGAGCCGCTCCCGCCGGAAGACCGTGCGGCGCCCGAGCGGACGGGCCTGGAGGACGTGCCGGCGCAGGGTGTCGGAGCCGTACTCGGTGAGCAGGTCCAGCGCCCAGACGTTGCCCTCCTGGACGCCCTCCTCGATCACGTACGACTCGTTGACGTTGAAGTCCTGCGGCAGCTTGACGTCCTGCGCGAGGAGCAGCACCGGCAGCAGCACGGCGTGGCAGAAGGCGTGCCCGAAGCCGCAGAAGTGGATCGCGCGGCGCGGCAGCGGGCCCGTCACGTCGTAGCCGAAGAGGTGCATCGCGGCGGCCTCGAAGCAGCCGTCGATGCGGTGCTCGGGGAAGCCCTCGACGGGCACCGGCAGACCCCACTCGCCGGGCTGGCCGACCGCGATGTCCGGCAGCCCGTCCTCGACCAGCGACTCGCACAGGGCCGCGAGCCGCGGCGGCAGGCCCGCCGTCGCCCAGTAGTCGGCGAGCGTGTCGCGGAACGGCTCCAGGGGCACGTACAGCCTGCGGCAGCGGCGGGCGACCGCCGGGGTGTCGCAGAGCGCGCAGCGCGCCGAGAGCAGGTCGCCGCCGTCGTTCGGCCGGGCGCACTCGTGGCACATCCCGCCGTCGCTGGCCGCGCCGCAGTGCGGGCACGTCCCGGTCGCGTGCGCGCCGTGCAGCCAGCGGTCGCAGGGCTCGCAGTACGGGAGCAGCCGGGTCCGGGGGGCGATGACGCCCTGCGCGTACAGCTTCGCGAAGAGGTCCTGCACCCAGCGCCCGTACCCCTTGTCCCGGCGCGGGCGCACGATGTGGTCGAACTCCACGCCCGAACGCAGCCAGTCGGCGGTGATCGCGGCACGGTAGCCCTCCGCGACCTCCTCCGGCTTGCGGTGGTGGCGCAGCGCCCGGACCTCGACGGAGCTGGCGTGGTCGGCGGTGCCGGTGGTGAACCGGACGGCCTCGCCCTCCGCGCGCAGGTAGCGGGTGAGGACGTCGGCGGCGACGTACGGCCCGGCGAGGTGGCCGATGTGGAGTTCGCCGTGGGTGGCTGGCGGAGTCGCGGTGATCCAGACAGGGGTGCTCATGGGACCTCCTTGACGGGGCGTTTCCCGGTGATCAGCGGGGCTCGAAGTGGAAGGAGCGGATGAAGCAGTCGCGGGGCTGCTCGACGGCGTAGACGATGCATTCGAAAAGCGCCTGCGTGGTGAGTTTCTCGTCGGGCGCTATTCCGTCCGGATTCGATCCGTCCCATTCCGCGAAGCGCGGGTCCGAGGTCGAGAAATCGGGCGGGAAGAGGGAGAAGACGCGGACCCCGGAGGGGCGCAGCCGGCGCGACAGGATGTCGGCGAAGCCCGCCTGGGCGCTCTTCGCCGCCCAGAAGGCCTCGTGGGCCACGCCGGCGGTCGCGGCGGAGGCGCCCTCGGCGTCGCGGACGGCGACCATGTTCACGATGTCGGGCCGCAGCGAGCCCCGGAGCAGCGGCAGGAAGTGCTTCACCATGAGGACGGTGCCGCCGGCCGTCGACTCGATCGTCTCCACGATCTCGGCGTCGCTGGCCGCCTCCAGGTCCATGCCGTCGAGCCAGCGCGCGCCGTTGTTGACCAACAGGTCGACCCGGTCGGTCCGTTCGCCGACCCGGGCCGCGAACTCCCGGATCTCGGCGGGCCGGCTCAGGTCGCAGCCGAAGGCGTGGATGCGGTCACGGGCCGAGCCCATGACCTCGGTACGGGTCCGCTCGGCGGCCTCGACGGTCCGCGCCGACACGTAGACCTCGGCGCCGAGGTGCGCGAATCCGACGGCGAGCGCGCGACCGAAATAGCGGGACGCCCCGGTCACGACGACACGCAGATTCTCGAATTTCATGTGTGTCCGCTCTCCCCATCTCGCCACGGATACCGATGGCCGGTCCATTTCAGCGTGGCAGAGGAATCAGGCTGCGGCCCTGGTGAGAGGGGTGCGCATTCACGCCGTTGCGTGGATACGCCACGGCAGTCGCAGGGTTTCGAGCACCTCGGCGCGCTTGTGGTGGACGCGGACGCGGTCCGGCGCCGTGGAGACGGTGACGGTCCCGGTGGGGGTGCGGACGGGCCCTCGTACGGCGGGCACGACGGTCCCGTCGATCGCCCCCGCGGCGGCGAGGGCGGCCGCACCGGTGAGCGCGAGGCGGGGGTGCCAGCCGCCGACGGTGAGGGCGCGGACGGCCAGCCCGTCGGGGCCGTCGCGGAAGGCGGCGATCTTGGGCAGCGCGGAGTCCGGCGGGTGGCCGAGGAGTTGGGCGGCCTCGGCCCGGAGCGCGAGAAGCCGATCCTGAAGGCCCGGCCCCGGCAGGTCCCTCTCGTCGACGAAGACGTACGGGTTCCCGTACCGCACGAACGAGACGGGCACGCCGTCGAGGACGTCGACGGGGCGGCCGGTGGGGAGGGTGCCGGGGCCGGTGGGCGGCCTGAGGAAGCTGAGCGTGTACGTGCCGCCGTACGGCTCGCAGAGCACGGTGTCGCCGGTGGTCACGGCCCGCACGGTGACGGGCCCTTGCCGCCCGTCGGCGACGACACAGGCGAGCAGGGAGTGCCCGCACCCCGCCCGGAAGTCGAACCGGCCGTCGGGGAGGGCCTGGACGAAGCGGTAGCGGAGGGAGGCGGGGTCGTAGAGGGCGATCTTGGCGATGCGGGCGTGGGGGGTCCCGTCGAGGGCCTGGAGCAGGCGCATCAGCTCGGCGCCCACGGCCAGCGCGCCAGGCGGCATTTGGTCGACCCGCACGACGAGCGTGGGCCCGGGGGCGTCGAGGGCACGGACGACGGTGACCGCCGTCGCGGGCGGTTCCGCCGTCGCGGGCCGCGCCCCGCCCGTCGTGGGCCCGCGCCCCGCCCCGTGTGGGCAATCGTCCCGCAGGGCGAGGGGGTCCCCCCTGCCCGAGCGAAGCCGAGAGCTCGGGGGAGGGTGGGCACACGGGACGGCGCCCCCAGCGGCGCCTCCGCGTTCCGCGCCTGGACCCGCACCATCTGCGGCGGCGCACAACGTGGTGCGGGTCAGGGCGCGGGAGCCTCTGGCGCCGGCAAGGGCGCCGTCCGTTGTGCCCACCCGTTCCGCCCCAGCGGAACGATTGCCCACAACGGCGGGGCGCGGGCCCACACGGGCGGAGGCGGAGGCACCGCCAGGTGCAGGCGCGGGTTCGGGACGACGAGGTCCCGAAGGGTCAGGCCGCACAGCCCACCGGGATCCGCATCCCCTGGACGACCTCCGTCCACAGCTCGTGGACGGCGAGGGACCAGAGCGTCAGGGCCGCCTGCGGCGTGGGGTGTTCCAGGTGCCGGGCGAGGAGTTTCGCCGCGCGGTCCGCGCGGATCTTCCCTCCGAGGACCAGCCGCGCCGGGGAGAGCATCTCCCGGACCAGGTCGAGCAGAGGGCCGCCGGGGGCCAGCATCGCCGCGACCGGGAGCGTGAAGGGCTGCTTCGGGCGCCGGAGGACCGCCGCCGGCAGCAGCTCCGCGCCCGCCTCGTACAGCGCCCGCTTCCCCGTCCGCGCCGCCGTGGGCAGGGAGCGGGCGTGCGTGACGACCGACGGCTGACAGAACGGCAGCCGTGCCTCCACCGCCCACGCCATGGAGAGGTGGTCCAGGCGCCGCAGGTGGTACGCCGGGAGCCGCCACCGCGTCTCGAACGCGGTCATCGCGGTGAGCCGGTCCGCGCCGACGACCTCCGCCGAGCGCAGCTCCTGCTCGATGCGGTCGGCGGCGGACCCCTGGTCGGCGATGTAGGCGCGGTAGTGGGAGGTGTAGAGGTGCTCCCGCAGGAGCCTCGGCGCCGCCGAGAGGGCGTCCGTGTAGGCGGCCGCCCAGTCCGGTCCCGCCGTCAGCGCCGCCCGCATCCGGTCGTACCCGCCGAAGAGTTCGTCGGCGCCGTCCCCGGCGAGGGCGACGGTGAAGCCGTTCTCGCGGACGGCGCGGAAGAGGGCGTAGGTGGAGAGGGTGATGGGGTCGGCGTTGGGCTGGCCGAGGTGGCGCACGGTCCGGGTGAGGAGGGAGCCGAGTTCGTCGGGGTCGACGGCGACCTCGTGGTGGACGGTCCGGGCCCGGCGGGCGACGGAACGGGCGTACGCGGCCTCGGAGTCGGGCCAGCGGCCCCGGTAGGTGAGGTGGAAGGTGTGCAGCGGCGGCGCGTCGGTCTCGCGGGCGTGTTCGGCGGCGAGGGCGGTGACGAGCCCGGAGTCGAGCCCGCCGCTGGTGACCGCGCAGACCGGCACCTCGGCCTGGGCGAGCCGGCGCACCTCGTGGCGCAGGACGTCCTGGGTGTCACCGAGGGGGGTCGCGCGGTACGGGCCCCTCCTGCGCACCACGGGCGCGCACCCGGGGCGTACGAGCGCGGTCGCGCCCGGCGGCAGGACGTCGACGCCGTCGAGCGCGGTGTGGGTGGAGAAGGAGGTGCGGGTGGCGAGGACGGTGTCGAGGGCGTCCTCGCGCGGGGAGATCCGTACCCCTTCGAAGGCGAGGAGGGCGGGGATCTCGGAGGCGAAGCGGGTGGAGCCGTCGTACGGGTCGTGGTGCAGGTGGAGCGGCTTCATGCCCATGTCGTCGACGGCGAGGACGAGTTGGGCGGATCCGGGCCGCAGGTCGAGGACGGCGACGGCGAACATGCCGTCGAGGTGCTCGGCGAAGGCGGGCCCGTACTCGGCGTAGAGCGCGGGGAGCACGGTGCCGTCGCAGCGGTCGGGGAAGCGGTGGCCGCGGGCGGCGAGGGTGCGGCGGAGCTCGGCGTGGTTGTAGATCTCGCCGTTGAGGACGGCGAGGACGCCGGGCAGGTGGGGCAGCCGGTAGGGCTGCTGTCCGCCGCAGGGGTCGGTCACGGCGAGCCGGTCGCAGCCGAGCGACCAGCCGGGCCCGCTGAGCACCTGGTGCTCGTCGGGGCCGCCGTGGCGCTGGCGGGCGGAGACCGCCGCGAGCTGGGCCGGCTCGGGGCGGTCCGCCCCGGCGGCGAAGGAGCCGAGGATCCTGCACATACCGGTCACCCTCCAAGCACATCACCCGGATTACCCAATGATTTGAATCTACCAAGTTTTTGAATGGCGCGTAAGTGCCATGTCCTGTTCACGCCACGAGTTGGCCTTGCGACGCCCCCGCCACCCCAACAGGCTGGCCCCATGGAGGACTTCAACCGGACGGCTCCCGAGTCCCTGCTGGTCGTCGCCGCGCACCCGGACGACATCGAGTTCTGCGTCAGCGGCACCGTCATGCAGTGGATCGAGCGCGGCACCCGCGTCACGTACTGCATCGTCACCGACGGCGGCGCGGGCGGTTACGACGAAGCGCTCCCCCGCCAGGCCATGGCGGACCTGCGCCGCGCCGAACAGGTCCACTCGGCCAAGCTCAGCGGCGTCGCCGACGTGCGCTTCCTCGGCTACCCCGACAGCTTCGTGGAGGCGTCCGTGGAGCTGCGCCGCGACCTGTGCCGGGTCATCCGCGAAGTACGGCCGCAGCGCGCGATCATCCCCTCCCCCGAGATCAACTGGGCGCGGGTCGCCGACCTCCACCCCGACCACCGCGCGGTCGGGGACGCCTGCCTGCGCGCGGTGTACCCCGAGGCCCGCAACCCCTTCGCCCACGCGGAACTCCTCAAGGAGGAGGGCCTGGAGCCGTGGACCGTCCACGAGCTGTGGCTGATGACCGGCCCGACCCCGAACCAGTACGTCGACGTCACCTCCGTCTTCGACCGCAAGGTCGAGGCCCTGCGCATCCACACCTCCCAGACGGCCCACTTCGACGACCTGGCGGGCCTCCTGCGCACCTGGCTCGGCGAACACGCCACGGCCGGCGGCCTGCCGCCGGGGCGGATGGCGGAGGCGTTCCAGATCGTGCACATCGACTGAGCGTCCCCCTTGTGACCGTACGGGGTGGGTGGGAGCGTGAGCGTCACACGTGGGCGAGCGGTCAATCCGCTTGCACGAAGGGGGAGTTCACGTCATGGACGCAACGGAGCTGTACCAGTTCCTGATGACCGACGTGCTCGAACAGCCGAAGGCCGAGCAGGAGCCGTACCACTCGCTTGCGGACAGTCTCGGCGGATACGCCGGAGCGCTCTCGAACGCCGCTGCGAACGCGAACCAGCACATGACCCGGCTCCTGTCCTCGGGCAGCGGCGAGGCGATGGACGCGCTCGGGGAGCACTGGAACACGGTCCGGACCCAGAAGGTCCAGTCCGTCGCCGACGCGGGGACGAGGACCACCGACGTGGCGCGGGAGATCGCCGACAGCATCGCCGCCACGAAGAGCCAGATCGTCGGGATCGCGTCCCAGTGCGTCCAGGACGTACTGGCCGCGCAGGCGGCCGCAGTCCTCACCTTCGGGGCGGCCGAAGCCGCCGCCCTGCCGGCCGTCCAGGCAGCCAAGACCGTGTCGGCCCAGGTCGTCGCGAAATGCAACCAGCACATCGCGAGCCGACTGAGCCTGCTGCAGCAGGACCCGGCCGTGGCCGGCCTCCCGGACGTCGCCGCCTCGCTCTCCGGGACCGCCTCGGGCGGGATCGCCCCGGCCCTGGCCGCGGGAGCCGCCGTGGCGGGCGCCGGAGGCGGCGACGCCTGGGGCAGGCCCCTTCCCTCCGGCGGCGGATCGGGCGCGGGCAAGGGCATCGAGGTCGACCACGCCGAGCACGTACGGGCCGCCGGCGCCCTCCGGGAGGTCGCCACCGAGGCGTACGGAATCCCCGCCGGCACCGTGACGCCCGCCGCCGCCCAGAACGGCGTCGGCGCCGGCTCGGGCGACCTCGGCGCGGCGATCTCCGCGACGCTCGGCACCGTCCTGGACAACCTCGGCAAGGCGACGACCGCGTTCGGCGACTACCTGAACGGCACGCTTCCGGATGCGGTGCTCCGGATCTCCGGAGACCAGCAGACGACCGACGACGGCAACCGGAACAGGTTCGGCTCGATGGGCTAGCCGGGGAGGGCCCGGGTCCGGACCGACCACCGGCGTGGCCTGATCCCATCGGACTCGAAACAGGCTGTTACGCCTCGCCTACAGGCCGTAGAAACAGGGCTGCCATATGCCATTGGCCGTTTCGGATCCAAGGAGCCCCACCATGAGCCGCTTCCGCACCACCACCATGGCCCTCGCCGGCGCCGCCGCGATGTTCGCCCTCAGCGCCGCGCCCGCCCAGGCGGCCCCCGGTGACGTGACGACCACGTGCGCGAGCACCGCCACCCCGGCCGGCTACGTCGACGTCAGCTGGGGCTACAGCGCCAGCTGCGGCACCCAGAACTTCGACCCGAACATCAAGCAGATCAAGCAGCTCACCGGCCTGCCCATAGGCACCGTCGTCCAGGCCTGCGGGTCCACGTACTACCCCGTCGGCTGGACCGCGACCGCCTCCTACTACAGCAGCTCCTGCGTCGCCTGGCCGAACTCCGGCTTCAACAACAACGCCTGGACCCTCAAGCGCGTCTCCTGATCGCAGCGTACCGGGGCCCGCCTCACGCGGCGGGCCCCGGTACGGGTACGAGTACGGGCTGCTTCAGCGCCCGGCTTCAGCAGGTGGTTCAGCAGCCGGGTCAGCAGGCGCCGAGGTCCTGCCACACCCCCCACTCGCCCGTCGTGCCGGGCTCCTCGCCCAGGGTCCACCACTTGGCCTTCCAGGTGTGGCCCTTGTGCGAGACCTGCTGGCCGCCGGTGTACACCTGCGAGGAGGCCCACGGGGCCGCCGTGCACTGGGTGGCGCCGCCGGTGACGGTCAGGGAGAGGACCGCCGCGTGACCGGCCGAGGGGCTCGCCGCGTTGACGACGATCTGGTACGTGCCGGAGACCGTGGCCGCCGTGGTGTTCACGGTGAGGGTCGCGGAGCCGCCGGCCGTCACCGAGGCGGGGCTGACCGTGGCGGTGACGCCGGCGGGCAGGCCGCTGACCGTGAGGTTCACCGTCTGCGCCGTACCCGAGGTGACCGCGGTGTTCACGGTCGCGGAGGTGGAGCCGCCCGCGGTGACGGTGGCGGCGGCCGGGGAGGTCGTCACCGAGAAGTCGTCGGCCGGGGCGGTCGTCCCGCTGGTGAAGGGGGCGAAGATGTGCGAGAAGTCCCAGGTGTTCTGGGCGATGCCCGAGCAGCCGTCGGCCGCGGCGCCGCCGGCGCAGCTGCCGTTGTCGCGCTGGAGCGCCCAGAACGAGAGGGTGTTGATGCCCTTGGAGACGGCCCAGTCGTAGACCGTGCGGGCGTTGGCGAGGGTGAACGTCTCGGCCGGGCCGAAGTCGTCGACGCCGATCATCTCGATGATGCCGACCATGCCCCAGAGCTGCGCGGCCGTCTTCGTCGGGTAGAGCTTGGCGAGCTGGTCGTAGAGGCCCTGGGCGGCCGTCTTGGTGTCCGCGGCCATGTCGTGCGCGGCGTTGTCGTAGTAGTCGAAGGTCATCATGTTGACGACGTCGACCTTGGCGCCGTTGGTCACGGCGTTCTTGAGCACCGCGAGGCCGCTGGCGGCGAGGCCGTGGGTGGTCGTCGGCAGGGTGTACGAGATCTGGATCTGGCGGCCGTTGGCGGCGGCCCAGTCCTGGACGAGCTTGATGGCCTTGTTGCGGCGGTCGATGCCCGCGGTGTTGTCGAGGGAGTCGACCTCGATGTCCATGTCGAGCCGGGTGACGTCGTAGGTCGTGATGACCTTCTCGTACACGGCGGCGATCTGGTTGACGTCGGTGCAGCTGTCGGCGATCTCGGTGCCGGTGGTGTCGGCCGTGTAGCCGCCGAAGGAGGGGATGACGTCCCCGCCGCGGGACCGCATGGTCGCGATGTCGGCGCCGAAGGAGGACTGGGCGATCGGCAGGCCGGTGTCGCCGTTCCAGTACGCGGTGCAGGAGCCCTTCGTCGCGGTCTGGAGGAACGCCATCGTCAGGTGCTTGGCCCCCGACTGGGCGCTGAGGGCGGCCGGGCTCTCCCCGGTCCAGGACTCGAAGTACGGGGCGAAGACCCGGGCGGGGAGCGGGGTCGCGGCCTCCGCGGCGGCCTGCGCGGGGGCAACGGCGACGGCGCCGAGCCCGAGGGCGGCCACGGCGGTCACGGCGGCGGTGAGGGCCGAGCGGAGCGAACGTACGCGTCGTCTCATGGCTATCGCTATCCAATGACTGTGGGGGGGGGTGCGGGGTGCGCCAACGCCGTTGTCGCGCACGACTGTTGGGATACGACGAAACCCCCGCGACCATGACCACGTCAATGGCCTGGACCAAACTTGGACTAGACCAATTTCACGGTTCGGTGTGTGGTGCATCCAGCGAGTACGGGCGGACGCTGGAGCGATGCGCGCGGCGGCCGGAATTGGTCCAGCGAGCCAACACCAGAGACCCCGCGCTCGGAAGCGGTTCCTCCGTGGACCGGCCGGGTAGCTGGCATACATGTCAAAAGGCTGGCGCTGGTTCCTCCTGGCCGCGTTCGTCGTCTGGACGGTCCTCGCGCTCCAGTGGACGGACTTCGGCTGCGACTACCCCGAGGCCTACCTCGCGGTCCTCCGCTTCGGCACGCCGGAAGGCCTGGAATTCCTCCCGGCGTGCGCGGGCTAGGGGATCGAGACGATCCGGCGGATGCGCCCGGCGACGCCCGGTCGCGGCGCCTCGCTCAGTCGTCGAACCACACGACGAGGCGCACGTTGTCGTCACCGTGCTGCGCCGCGAGTGCCTCCATGGCCTTCCAGACGGCCTGCCACTCGCCGGTCGCGGTGACGGCGTCCCTGCGATGGATGGTGACCGATCGGTAGAGCGTGTCCCCGACGAGCCACTCGCTCCCTTCGGGCCACTCCCGGCGTTCGCCCATTTCGAGACCGACGGCCTCGGCGAACTCGGAACTCCAGGAGGCCTTGCCGGTCATCCTGAGCCCGTCCGGAGTCCGGCGGAACTGGTGAAGTCGACCGTCGGGCTTCTCCGCGGGCTCGTCCCAGTCGACCGCCTTCACCTCGCCCCACGTGATCCACGTGGTGCTGTGAAAGCCGTCCCCGCCGTACCACTCGTCCAGCTGCGCGAACCGCGCGCTCACGGCGGCCGAGAGGTCGGCGGGCAGACCTCGCCCCGCGGCCACGGGGCGGAAGTTGGCGTAGTTGCGGACCCCGAAGAGGCAGCCGAACGCGTCATAGTCCCGGACGTCGATGAGGGAGGCGAGGTCCTGCGCGCCGTACCAGGCCGCCTCCCGCCCGTCCTGCGACGCCCGATATTCGAGAAAGCCGCTCACGTCTGTACCCATGCCGAAAATTCTGCCGAGCCCGTCAACCGGTTTGCCCTGAACCGCAGCCGCACCCCACCAGGGCGAGGTCCTCCCTTCCGGACCCCGCGGGTCACCCGATCGCCGGGTGACCCGAATGAGACGGGCTAGCTCCGGGACCGGCTCCAGAAACCCCCGCCGCCTCCCGCGCGGGGCTCCATGGACCAGGCCCCGTCCGCCTCGACGACGAGGAGACGCGGACCCCGGGGCAGATCGCCCTTCCCGCGACCCCGGTCACGCCGACTGAACCGGTACTCCCAGTGCCCGCCCTTCCGGTGGGCCGCGACGCCGAAGTACCCCTTCTTGTCCTCGTCGCCCTCGAACCGGAACCGGACACCGGTCTCGTCACCGGTGTACGCCAGGACGTCCGGCCCGTACCCCTCCACCGGCCCGTCGAACGCACGCAGCGTCGACACCGGGCGGAGCCTGATCATCCACCGGCCGCGCGTCTCGATCCTCAGCCGCAACGGCGACTGCCCGTCGTGGTGCAGCACGCCCACCCCGCGCAGATCGTCCATGCGGCTGCGCACGACCTGCCGCCACCGGCGCTTGCGGATGGTCAGCGTGACGATGTCCAGGTACCCGGCGCCCTTCTTCACCACGTCGACGGCGATGAAGCCACGGGGGAGGGTGAGACCGGTCTCGACGTCCTCCTTCCCCTCCCCCTGGTACTCGAAGTACGGGAATTCCGGCCCGAATTCGGCGGGGAGGGCGTTGAGCCGAGGGAGGGGCGCGGCTATCGGCGCGCCGGAGTACGGGACGGGGGCGTCGGCCTTGTCGACGACGACGAGCGCGGGTGCGGGCGCGGGCGCGGCGACGGGGGCCTCCGGTACGACCTCCGGTACCTGCTCGTCCTCGCCCTCCACCTCATCGTCCGCCTCATCCTCCGACGCCGAGAAGCCGAAGTCCGTCGCGAGGGCCGGCAGTCCCGAGTCGTACCCCTGCCCCACCGCCCGGAACTTCCACCCCCCGTTCCTGCGGTAGAACTCGCCCAGCAGGATCGCGGTCTCCGTCGTCGCGTCCTCGACCGCGTACAGCGCCAGCTGCGCCCCGGTGGTCGCGCTCACCGCCCGTACGTACAGGTCCTCGACCTCCCCGAACGTCCCGCCGTCGCAGGACGCCGCGACCACGACCCGCTCCACGGAGTCCTCGATCCGGCCGGGGTCGATCTCCAGCCAGTCCGCGACGACCCCTTCCTCGCCCTGGGCCTCCCCCAGGAGCCGTACGGCGCTCCCCGCATGCTCGGGCTGGTTGTAGAAGACCAGGTCGCCCCGGCCCCTGGCCCTGCCGTCCGCGTCGACGAGCAGCGCGGCCGCGTCGACCTTCGGCGCTTCCGCCCCACCGGACCGGCGAACGACGGCGACCCGCATCGGCTCGCCGCTGAGCGGAAGGTTTCCCCCCTTGATGATCTGCGTCATGCCCGCATCCTGGCAGCCGATGTGCCCGGCGCACCCGCTTATCACCTGTTGACGAAATCCTGAACTCCGCACGGTGGCATGGCGGCATGAACCTCACAAGAACCGCACTGACCGCCGCCGCCCTTGCCGCCGCACTCTGTGCCCCTCTGGCGACCGGCGCCATCGCCCAGGCGGCCCCCGACACCTCGCAGACGACCACGCACGCGACCACCGGGACGCCCCACCCCGGGCCCGACGAGTCCGCCCGGCCCAAGAAGGGGGACACCGCGGTCCCCACGCTGCCGTCCGCGCCCCTCAAGGGCCTGCCGACCCTACGGGAAGCCCAGACGCAGGGCCTCCTCGCGCGGCCGTTGACGGCCACGGGCGAGGTGACGGCTCAGGCGTTCCCCGATGACAACTGCACCACACCCCCGCAGGGCTGGGGGTACCACGACTACCTCGCCCCCGGCGAGTGCCTGACGCCGGACACGTACATCGCCGTCAACACCGAACCGGGCGGCTGGTACGAGCTGTGGATGCAGAGCGACGGCAATGTCGTCCTCTACTTCCACGGCGCCCCGTTCTACACGGCGAAGTGGCAGACCGGAACCCGTGGCTCGAACGCGTCGCTGTGGATGCAGCGGGACGGCAACGTCGTCATCTACGACGGCGCGGGCAACCCGATGTGGGCCACGGGCACGAACGGGTGCGGCGATCTGGGAGCCTGGCTGCGGGTCCAGGCCGACACCAACCTCGTCCTGTACACCCGTGACTGGACGCCGATCTGGGCACGCTTCGGCGGCCCCGGCTCCCGCCCCTGCTAGTTCACGCCCCTGACCGCCCGGCCCGGAGCTCGCACCAGACCGTCTTGCCGTACGGCCCCTGGTCCACGCCCCACCGCGCCGCCAGCGCGTCCAGCAGGGCGAGCCCGCGCCCCGACTCGGCGTCGTCCGTGGCGTCCCTCAGTACGGGCCAGACGCGCGGGTCGGGATCGGTCACGGCCACCCGTGTCCGCCCGCCCCGCGCGGCGACGACCCGCACGGTGACGGGTGTCCCCTCCCCCACGTGCCGGATGACGTTCGTCAGCAGCTCGCTCACACACAGCCGTACGTCGTCCCCCTCCACCATCCGCCGCACCTCCGCGACCTCCTTGGGCAGCGCGAGCAGCTCGACCGTGAGCGGAAGCGTCACCCGCCGGCCGCCTTGCGGAGCACGTCGGCCAGCTGGCGTGCGGTCGCCACGTTGCAGTGGCCGAGCGCGACGAGCGGCGGGCGGATGGTGGACCCTGCGAAGGTGACCAGGTCCACCCCCAGGGAGGGCAGCGTGATGCCGTGAGCTGCGAGAGCGGTACGGAGTGCGTCGACGTCCGGTGTGATGTCGTCGTCCATGGGGCGTCCACCTTTCGTTGCGTGCGGTGACGAACCCCTCACACGCTGCCGCCCCGCGCCCTACCGTGGGAAGCGTTTCCCGCTTCACGGAGCAAGGTGCGAAAGGCGGTCAACGGTGGCTGCGCGCAAGGACATCGACGGCTCGGCGAGCGTCCCGCAGTTCTACGGGAAGGAGCTCCGCTTCAAGAGGGAGGAGGCGGGGCTGACGCTGGAGGGGTTGGTGGAGGGCAGTTTCTATGGAGTCAGCTATCTGAGCGAGATCGAGCGCGGCAAGCGCCGCATGCCGCTGGACCTGGCCCAGCACGTGGACCGCGTGCTGCGGACGGACGGCTTCTTCGCGCGGGGCTGCGAGGACGTGAGGAAGGCGAAGCAGGGTGCGCATGCGGCGTACTTCGCGCCGATCGCGGAGGCGGAGCAGCGGGCGCTGACGATCGACGAGTGGTGCAACGCCCTGATTCCGGGCCTGCTCCAGACCCCCGCGTACACGAGAGCGGTGATCCGTTCGACGCACCCGCTGAGTACGCCGGAGGAGATCGACACCAAGATCGCGTCGCGGTTGAAGCGGGCGAAGCTCTTCGAGGACCCGAAGAAGCCCGAGTACTGGGTGGTTCTGCACGAGTCCCTCGTGCGCAACCCCGTGATTCCGGCGGCGGAGATGGCCGAGCAACTGGGGCACATCGCGGAGCTCGTACGGCGTGGCCGCGTCGTTCTGCAGATCCTGCCGTGGAACGGCCCGACCCGCCCCTTCGCGGCCTTGCCACTGAAGTTCCTGGAGTTCGAGGACGAAGCGCCGTTGGTGTACACCGAGGGTCCGTACCACGGCCAGACAGTGGACGATCCGGCCCTCGTGAAGCAGTACCGCAAGGCATACGATCGGCTGAGGGCCGCCGCCTTGCCGCCGGAGGCGTCCCTCGCCCTGATCGAGCAAGCGGCTGAGGACTACCGACATGGCCAGCAACGCCCTTGACCTGACCGCCGCCGTCTGGCGCAAGAGCAGCTACAGCAACGGGGACGGCGGCGACTGCCTCGAAGTGGCCGACGACGTCCCCGGCCTCGTCCCCGTCCGTGACTCCAAGCGCCCCGACGGCCCCGTCCTCCTCCTCCCCGCCGCCGTCTGGGCGCCGTTCGTCGAGGCCGTCAAGGCGGGCTGAGGCGCTACCCCCGGCGGGCCTCGCGGACCTCCTCGTGGATCGCCCAGGCGTCGGCGACCGGGCCCAGGTGGGCGAGCTTGTCGGGGTTGATGACGGAGCGGATGGCCTGCACGCGGCCCTCGGCGATGTCGAGGACCAGCGTGTGCAGGACCTTGCCGTCGCGGTCGCGGAAGACGGCACCCGGCTGGCCGTTGACGTCGTGCGGCTCGAAGGTGATGGCGACCTGTGCCATCCGGGGAAACACCACGGCCAGCAGCTTGGCCACGTTGTCCGCGCCGGTGATCGCGCGGGCCAGCTGCGGGGCCTTCCCGCCGCCGTCGCCGACCATCTGGACGTCGGCGGCGAGGAGGCCCCGCAGGCCGTCGACGTCGCCGCCCTTCAGGGCGTCGAAGAAGCGGGCGGCCAGCTCCCTGCTTTCGGCGGGGTCCGCCTCGAAGCGGGGCCGGCCGTCGCGCATGTGCCGACGGGCGCGTACCAACAACTGGCGGCAGGCCTGCTCCGTACGGCCGACGGCGGAGGCGATCTCGTCGAAGCCGAAGCCGAAGACCTCGCGGAGGACGAACACGGAGCGTTCGAGGGGGCTGAGGCGTTCGAGGAGCAGCAGCGCGGCCATCGACACGGAGTCGGCGAGCTCGGCCGCGCGCTCGGGGTCCTCGTACGGATCGTCGAGGAGCGGTTCGGGGAACCACGGTCCGACGTACTCCTCTCGGCGGACGCGCGCGGAGCGGAGGACGTCGATGGCGATCCGGGTGACCGTGGCGGAGAGGTACGCCTTGGCGGAGGTGGGCGTGGTCGGGGAGGCGTCGTACCGCAGCCACGTCTCCTGCACGGCGTCCTCGGCCTCGCTGACGCTGCCGAGCATCCGGTACGCGATCGAGAACAGCAGTGGCCGCAGTTCCTGGAACTCCTCGACCTTGCCCATGTCACTCCCCGTTCAGTGGAACGCGCCGACCTCGTAGCCGCCGGCCGGCTGCTTGCTGATGATGTTCATGCGGGTGGCGGCGTTCATGAAGGAAACCAGGAGGACGAGGGCGGTGAGCTGCTCCTGGTCGAAGTGCTGGGCGGCCCGGTCCCAGACCTCGTCGCTGACGCCTTCGCCCGCGTCGGCGACGCGGGTGCCCTGCTCGGCGAGGGCGAGGGCGGCACGCTCGGCCTCGGTGTAGACGGTGGCCTCGCGCCAGCCGGCGACGAGGCCGAGGCGGACGGGGCTCTCGCCCGCCGCGAGGGCCTCCTTGGTGTGCATGTCGAGGCAGGCGCCGCAGCCGTTGATCTGGCTGACGCGGAGGGAGACGAGCTCCTGGACGGCGGCCGGGAGGGTGGAGTCCTTGAGGGTCCGGCCGGCGGCCATGAGGTGCTTGAAGGCCTTGCCGGCGGTGGGGCTGGCGAAGAAGTCGAGTCGCGCGTCCATGTCGTGTCTCCTCGGTTCGGTACGAGTCGGTGGGCTTACGTCCCCGAGACGAGACAGCAGCGCGGCCTGTGACACGGCATCCCGTGTGATCCAGGTCTCAGGCTCGGAGTGACACGGGCGGGGCGGTTCGGTCCCGGGGCGTTCGCCGCGTGAGCACCTACGATCGGTCCATGGCCGCCTCTTCGAGCTCCTCTTCGCGTCTTTCGCTCTGGTCCCGGGACTCGTTCCTGTCCATCGGTTCCGTCGGTTCGACCCTCTCGATCGGTTCGGTCGGCTCGTTCCTCTCCGTCGGGTCGGTCGGCTCCGCCGCCTCGGCGCTGTCCGTCGGGTCCTGGGCGAGCGTCGGGTCACTACTGTCGGCGCGGTCGTGCTGGTCGGTGCTCTCGTACCGCTCCGGCCGGGGCGTCATGGCGGCGGGCGCTGTCCTCGCGGTCGCGGGAGCCGTCGCGGTGACGGCGGGGGTGCGGCGGAGTCGCTGAGGGGCGGTCAGAGGTCCTCGGTGACACCCGGCCGCAGCCACCGCAGCCGTCCCGCCAGGTCCGGGGCCGCGAAGGCCTCCGTGACGCGGGCCGGGTCCTCGGCGAGGTGGTCCCAGGAGTCGTAGTGGAGCGGGATCACCGTCCGGGCGCCGAGGGTGCGGGCGAGGGCGGCGCCCTCCGTCGCGCTCATCGAGAAGGCGCGGTCGCCGGTGGACGGGAAGTGCGCGTCGCCGAGGTGGAGGAAGGCCGTGTCGATACGGAAGCGGTCGCCGATCTCCGTCAGGGCGCCGTGGCGGACGGTGTCGCCGGAGACGTAGAGCGTGCCGCCCTCGTACGCGACGACGAAGCCCGTGACGGGGCCGGTGACCTGCTCGGTGCCCTCCGGGCCGTGCCGGGCGGGGGTGGCCGTGACGGTGACGGTCGTCGCCCCGGAGGTGATCGTCCGGCTCTCCCACGCCGCGAGGCCCTCCGCCCGGCCGCCGAGGCGTTCGGCGGCCTCCGGGGTGGTGAGGACTCGGGCCGCCCGGCTCAGGACCTCACGGCCGGTCAGGTCGAGGTTGTCGGCGTGCTGGTCGTGCGAGAGCAGGACCAGGTCGAGGGGCGGGAGTTCGGCGGCGGTCAGGGCCGGTCCCGCGGTGCGGTGGAGCGGGCGGGCGCCGGGGTAGTCGGCGGGGGCCGGGTCGAGGGCGGGGTCGGTGAGGAGGGTCAGGTCGCCGATGCGGAGGAGGACGGTCGCCGTGCCGAGGTAGGTGGCGGTGACGGCCTCCGTACGGGGGCTCACGCGGCGGCCTTCGAGGCGTCGATCTTGGCCTGGAGGGCGGTCAGCAGGCCCTGGAGGAGCCCGATCGTGGTCTCGTCCGTGAGGTTGCCGTCGGCGTCGAAGCGCTCGTGCGAGCGGAAGACGTGGACCTCGGGCTTCACGACGACGTCGCTGTCGGTCCAGACGAAGACCTGGCGGAGGGCGAGCTGCGCCCGGACGGTGCCGAAGTTGGTGGGCGCGGCGCCGAGGATCGCGACGGGCTTGCGGTGCAGCGGGAGGCCCTCGGTCTTCGTCCAGTCGGTGGACAGCCAGTCGAGCGCGTTCTTGAGGACGCCGGGGATGGAGTAGTTGAACTCCGGGGTGGCGATGAGGAGTCCGTCGGCCTCGGCGACCCGGCGGCGGAGCTCCTCGACGACGGCGGGGCGCTTCTCGGGGGTGTCGAGGTCGAGGTCGTAGGGCGGGATCTCGCGGAGGTCCTCGTAGATCTCGATCTCCTGGCCGCCGGGGTTGAACTTCTGGGCGGCGCGGAGCAGTTGCGTGTTGTGCGAGCTGGCGCGGAGCGAGCCGGAGATGGCGAGGATCGTGGACGCGGTCATGGGAACCCCCCGTTTCGTCGGGCGAGCCGGCGGGTGCCGGACTCGCTACCGAGGAAGCTAAACCGATCGGTTCATTCTGTCAACGAAACGGTTCAGTCTTGACAGTGAACTGAATGGTGTAGTTCAGTCGAGCCATGACCACTCCCAGCGCCCCTCGGCCCGCCGGCCGGACCGTCGCCCGCACGGCCCGCCCCTTCCACACCTACGAGGGCGCCGGCTTCCCGGTCCGCCGCCCCTTCCCCACGGAGGAACTCCCCTTCGTGGACCCCTTCCTGATGGTCGACCAGGTCGGCCCGGTCGAGCTCGCGCCCGGCGAGGCGAAGGGCGCGCCCCCGCACCCGCACCGGGGCTTCGAGACCATCCAGTACGTCCTCGACGGCGACATCGCGAACGCCGACTCGCGCGGCCACAGCGCCGTCGTCCGCGCCGGTGGCGTCCAGTGGCTCACCGCCGGGTCCGGGATCGTCCACGAGGCCCTGCCCACACCGGAGTTCCTCGCCTCGGGCGGCCGGCAGCACATGCTCCAGATCTGGCTGAACCTCCCCGCCCACCTCAAGGGGACCCCTCCGCGCAGCCAGAACGCCGAGGCCGGCGACCTGCCGGTGGCGGTCACCCCGGAGGGCGCCGAGATCACGGTCCTCGCCGGGGCCAGCCACGGCGTGACGGGCCCCTTCGAGACCCGTACGCCGGTACTCGTCGCCCACGGCCGGCTCGCGGCCGGCACGAGCGCCGAGTTCACGGCCCCGGTGGGGCACAACGCGATGGTGTACGTGATGCGGGGCGAGGTCACGGTGGCCGGCGAGGCCCTCCCCGACGGCCACCTCGCGGTCCTCGCCCAGGACGGCGACCGCTTCGCGGTCGAGGCCCCGGACACCGCCGCCGAGGTCCTGATCCTGACGGGCGAACCGATCGGCGAACCGGTCGCCCGCAGCGGCCCGTTCGTGATGAACACGGTGGCGGAACTCCGGGAGGCGGAGAGGGACTTCAGGAGGGGCGCGATGGGGCGGATGCCGGTATGAGCGGCCCGTTCACGGACAGGCGGTTCGCGGGCGCGCGGTGGGTGGACGGGCGTTCCGCAGGCCCGTTCGCGGGCCGCACCGGCCCTCTCCTCGCCGCCCTTGCGGCGCCCGCCTCGATGGGGGTCTCCGGGCCCAGCCTCGCGCTCCCCGAGGCCGCACGCGCGCTGTCCGCCACGCCCGCCGCCACCGCCTGGCTCATGACCGCCTTCGGCCTCGGCATGGCCCTGGGAACCCCCCTCCTCTCGGCCACCGCCGGCCGCCGCCACGGCACCGCCGGAGTCGTCAAGGCCGCCGCCGCCCTCGTGGCCCTCGGCGCACTGGTCGTCCTCCTCGCACCGAACCTGCCCCTGGCGGTCGCGGGCCGGGCCCTGGAGGCGGCAGGCGCGGCGGGCCTGAACGTCGCCGCGTTCCAGCTGGCCGGCCGGGACCGCTCGGGCCGGACGCCGGGCCTGGTCGCGATCGGCAGCGCGGTGGGAGGCACGGCGGGCCTGTTCACAGGGGCGGCGGTGGCGGGGGCGCTCGGCTGGCGCGGAGCCCTTGTCCTCCCGCTCCTCAGCCTGCTCTCCCTGCGCCCGGCACTCGCCCTGGCGAACGAGGAGTCCCCCCGCACACCCGCCCCCACCCCCGGCCTCCCCCTCGACATCCTCCGAAACAGCCGCTTCCTGGCCGCCGCCGCGCTGATGCTGACCCTCTCCACCGTCAACTTCGCCCTCCTGTACGCGGCTCCGCGCCGCGTCGCCGCGCTCACCGGCTGGGGTCCGGTGGAGACGGGGGCGGTCGCGTCGGTCGCCGCGCTCGCCGGGGCGCTGCTGTCCTGGCAGCTGGTGCGCGGGGCGCCGACGCTGGGCGCGGCCCGGCTGAAGGGACTGCTCGGGGCCGGTTCGGCGGTGGCGCTGGCGCTCGCGGTGACCGCGCCGTGGCCGGTGGCGGTGCTGGTCGGCTCGGGGACGAGCGCGCTGGTGACGGCGGGCGGTCAGGGGCTGCTGTCGGGCGCCGCGACGGAAACCCTGCCGGCGGCCCGCCACGGCAACGCGATCGGCCTGTTCAACCTCGCCTTCCTGATCGGCGTGGCGGCCGGCCCGGCCCTGGCGTCCTTTGCAGACCAAACCGTTCAGTTCATATAGTGGGAACCGCAGCAGCCACCGACCGAAGGACCACCGCCATGGACGCCGACGCGATCGACGAGTACGGCATCCCGATCATCCCGGACCCGGCGGACGCGGCCTCGCGCAAGCGCCAGGCGATCATCGACGCGGCGCTCGCGGAGTTCCTCGCGGAGGGGTACTCGGCGGCCTCCATGGACGCGATCACACGCGGTTCGGGCGTGTCGAAGGCGACGATCTACAAGCACTTCGGCAGCAAGGAACGTCTGTTCCTGGCCGTGATCGGCGGCGTCCTGCCGAAGACGTACGCGGACCTGGAGCCGTCGAACTCGACGATCGCCGACGCCCCGGACCTGCGGGCCGCGCTCGTCGGGCTCGCCACCGACTGGGCCCGGATCCTGCTGCGCCCCGACATCATGAAGCTGCGGCGTCTGGTGATCGGCGAGATCGACCGCTTCCCGCAGCTGGGCCAGCTCTGGTACCGGGTCACGTACGACATGAACAACGTCCCGCTGATCGAGGCCGTCACCGAGCTGAGCGCACGGGGGGTCCTCGACACCCCCGACCCCACGCTGGCCGTGCAGCAGCTGGTCGGGGCGACGGTGGGCGTGCCGCAGCTGGTCCGCACGTTCTCCCCGGACGCGGAGATCGACGACGAGGAGCTGACGCGGGTGATCGGCTCGGGGGTGGACCTGTTCCTGGCCCGGTACGCCCGCGCCTGAGCCCGAAGTGCGGGATGCTTTCCGCGTCGACGTGCACCAACCAGCCGGCTGGAGGCTCTCGTGTCCAAGGAAGCTCCATGGCTCCGGGGTGCCACAGCCTGGTCAGCCCTCGGCGACGAGCCGCACCGCGAGTATCACGATCAGCGTGCTCGACGCGAGGGCCGTGGTCAGGCGGCCCCGGGCGCCCGTCAGGGTGCGGCCCAGGAGTGTGCCGCCCAGGGCGAGGAGGAGTTGCCAGCTGGCCGAGGCGGCGAGGGCGCCGAGGACGAAGGCGGCGCGGTCGGTGGGGGTGGTGGGGGCGGAGGGGCCCGTGGCGAGGACGAGGGCGGCGAAGTAGATCACCGTCATCGGGTTGAGGATCGTGATCCCCAGGAAGGTGCCGTACGCGCGGGCCGGCGTGAGGACGGTCCCGTCGTCCCGGGAGGCGAGCCCTCCCGCGCGGTGCGCGGCGAGCGCCGTCCACGCGGCCCGGACCGCGAGCACCGCGAGCACGACGGCGGACGTCCACCGCAGCGGGGTCATCACGGGCGTGAGCACGGGAACGAGTGCGGAGCCCCCGGCCACGGCGAGCAGGGCGTACGCCCCGTCGGCCGTGGCGACGCCGAGGGCCGCGCCGGCGCCCGTACGCCAGCCGGTACGGGCCGTGACGGCCACGAGGTAGGCGCCGACCGCGCCGACCGGGATCGCGATGCCGTAGCCGGCCAGCAGGCCGGCCACCACCGCGGCCGTCACGCGACGGCGGGGATCGCGCCTCCGGGGGAACCGGGCTGCTGCTGTCGGCGGTAGTCCGCGCCGTCCCTCGTACGGGAGAGGAAACCGCCGGTCACGAGGTACCGGCGCAGGGCCGGAAAGTCGTCGTGCACGGACCGCAGGGCGTCGTTGACCTGGGGTTCGCTGTACGTCCGGTCCGCCTCGAAGAGGGCCGCGGCGAGGTGCGCGAGCAGCGCCTCGCGGCGGGCGGGCTTCCGCGGGATCGCCTTGAGGCGCCCGTCGGCGGCGAACAGATCGGCGACAGGACGCGGGGAATGGCTGGTCATGCAGAGAGCGTGGCGCCCTCCGCCCCGCCCCGCAAAGGGTTTTCGCCCTGTCGTACCCGGGCTACTTGGGCTCGGGCCGCACGAGCACGTTCACGACGTGCTGCACGCGCGGCATGATCGGCGGGGTGCCCGTCTGCTCGAAGAACGGCTTGGCCTTCTCCACGAAGGCGAGGAAGTTCTCCTCGCTGTCGAAGAAGTCCGTGATCCGCCACCCGCCGGTCCCGTCCGGCCCGGACGCGTGCGCGATGAACCCGGGCGGCGGGAACCACTCGGCGTCCTGGATCAGCCGGGTGGTCCGCTCGTACTGCTCCTGGGTCCCGCCGGGGATCTCCACGGTGACGACGACGCCCTTGTTCATGGTCCTGCTCCTGTACGTCCGGGACGGGGGTCCCGACCAGCAGACCAGCCGGCCGGGCGCCCCGCACCGCGACGGCCCCCGAACGAGCGACGCGTCACGCCCGCCCGACGCTCATCGCCCAGCCCACCGACGCCGGGGCCTCCACCTGGACGTAGGCCGGCGTGCGGTCGTGGCCGAGGTCGCTCCGGTCGAGGTTCGTGCTGACCTGACCGGCCACGCATTCCGTCTCGAACACGGTCTTCGAAGGCTCGACGGAAACCTTGACGGTCCCCTTCCCCTTGCAAGACACCATGATGTCGAGAGCGCCGCCGCGCGCGCCTCCCTCAAGCGGGATCTCCCTGTTCCCGTGGACATCGGCCACCGAGGCGATCACCTTCCCGTCGGGAAGCCTGGGAGCCGCCTCGACCGATCCCCCGGGAGACTCGTCCGGGGTCCGGGTCGCGGCAGGTGACGACGGCGATCCGGACGGCCCGGCCTGCGCGGGAGCGCTTCCTCCTCCGGCAGAACAGCCGCTGGAGACGAGCACCGCCGAAACGGCGGCCGCCGCCATCACATGCCTCATGTCGATACGCATACATCCCCCTTGGAAGCAGCCGCCTGGTCAGGGCGACTCCGTTGGGGGGAAGTTACCGCGCGGGATTGAGCGGGTTAAGGCAGGAGTGAATTCCCTGAGGGAGATCTGAGGTTGCCGATCAAGGCGACGGCCCCCGCCGCACGGCAGGGGCCGGGAAGTCGTCGGACCGGGTCGGGAAGCCGTCGGACCGGGTCGGACCGCGCGCGGGTTCCGCGGGCTCAGACGAGGGCGGTGACCAGGAGGGTGAAGGCGGCGACGATGACGGCGACGCGGGCGTAGTGGTAGCGGTCCCAGCGGTTCATCTGCTCCTTCCAGTCCTCGGGGCGGTTCTCGGGAGTCCACGTCTTGCCGCGGTTGTTGATCGGGACGAGCAGCAGGACCGACATGAGCACACTCACGATCAGCAGCCCGGCGGCGATGACGACGAGGGTCGCGCCCTGGTCGTGCCATCCGGAGACGGCCCAGATCGCGCTCAGGACGAGCGAGCCGATGTACCAGAACGGCATGAGGGCGCCGAGCATCCGGCCCCCGTGGGAGCGGGCCTGCTGGTCGCTGTCCTCGGGAAGTGCACTGAAGATCCGGTTCATGACGAAGGCGACGGCGAACTCGACCCCCACCATCAGGCCGACGACCACCGTGGTGAGCACCTGCAGTGCGTTGAGCATGATGACCCCTCCTGCGATTCCTGCGATCTAGCGTTGCTAGCCGATGAGGCAACGCTAGACCTACTGCCGCTCGATTGTCTAGCGATGCTAGGATCGAATCATGTCGGTACAGGAACGCAAGCAGCGCGAACGGGCGGACCGGGAGCGACTCATCGTCGCGGCGGCCCGCGAACTCGCCGAGCAGCAGGGCTGGGACGCGGTCACCACCCGCCGACTCGCCGAACGCATCGAGTACAGCCAGCCCGTCCTCTACAGCCACTTCCGGGGCAAGCGCGAGATCATCGGCGCCGTCGCCCTCGAAGGCGCCACCGAGATGGCCGCGGCGCTGCGGGCCGCGACCGCCGCCGCGTCCACCGCTGCGGGCGGCCCGCGCGCCCGGGTCACCGCCCTCGCCCGCGCCTACCTCGACTTCGCGGAGTCCCACCCGGCGGTCTACGACGCCCTGTTCCAGCTCGACGGCGGCCTGGCGTACGCGCAGGAGGACACGCCGGCGCCGCTGAAGGACGCCTTCGCCGCCCTGCTGGAGTGCCTCGGCGAGGTCGCCGGGGAGGGCGTCCACCCGGAGATGTTCACCGAGACGTTCTGGGCGGCCCTGCACGGCCTCGCCACCCTGTCCCGCGCGGGCCGGCAGCCGCGGGAGTTCATGGAGCAGAGGGTGGAACTGGTGGTGGACCGGCTCGCGGCGGTATGACCCGGCGGGCACGCGGCCGGGGCCCCGGCGGGCGCCCGCGTCAGCCCAGGTCCTTCCGCATCAGCGTGCACATCGTCTCGTACCGCCGGAGGGAGCCGTCCTCCGTCTCCACGTCCCAGGAGTCGGGCTCGCGGCCGAAGGCCCGGTAGCCGAGGCGTTCGTAGAGGGCCCGGGCGCGGGGGTTGTCCTCCTCCACGCCGAGTTCGGCGCGGGTCAGGCCCCGGGCCGCGATCCGCTGCTCGGCGGAGCCGATCAGGAACGTGCCGATCCCGCAGGACTGCAGGGCCGGGAGGACGCCGAGCTGCCACAGCGTGCCCGCGCCGGGCCTGACCGTGTAGTCGACGCCGCCGACGGCCACCGGCAGCCCGGCCGGCGTGCACACCGCCAGGTAGTCGACCTCGCCCGCCTCGGCGCGGCGGATCTGGTGGACGAGCTCACGCACGTGCTTGGGCGAACCGGCCCATCCACAGGCCGGCAGGTCCGCCTCGGTGAGATCCCGCACCGACAGGCGCAGCCTGATCTCGGTCATCGTCACGTCCCCTGGTGCTCGTGGCCGGTGTCGAAGTACTGGTCCAGATAGGCCTCTTCGCCGAGGGGGCTGTCCCGCACCAGCGAGAAGACCTCGTCTCCGTCGTCCGGCCGGCCGTCGGTCGCCAGGCGGTAGCACTGGGCCAGCTCCAGGTACCGGTGACCGTTCTCCGTCGCATAGGTCCGCGCCTCGCCCTCCGCCCGGGCGATGGCCTGCTCCATCGAGCCGGCCCGCCACAACGTCAGGCGCTCCTCGTAGGGCGCGCCCTCCCAGGCCACCCACTGGAACACGCACCGAACCGCGTACCAGGACTCCTCGTACGCCATGGTGATCTCCTCGAACCGGGGTGCCCAAAGGCTGGACGACCGCCGATTCTCACGACCGCGAGTCGCCTCGGCAATCGAATAAGTCCGCTCCGCTCCCGGTGCGGGAAACCCACATTTCCGGCGACGTCGGTGCTCATCCCCGGGATACTGGTCGCCCATGGATGAGGTCAAGGTCGTCGTCGCCCATTCCGAGCGTGCGACTCTGCGCGTCGGCGACGTGTTCCTGAAGGTGGACG
This sequence comes from Streptomyces nymphaeiformis, assembly GCF_014203895.1. Lineage (GTDB taxonomy): Bacteria > Actinomycetota > Actinomycetes > Streptomycetales > Streptomycetaceae > Streptomyces > Streptomyces nymphaeiformis. The sequence continues at coordinate 177,075 of NZ_JACHJY010000012.1, forward strand.
CGGATCAGGCGCGCATCGACGTCGAGGTCGAGGCGATGTCCCTGGCACCGGTCCCGACCCCGGAGGTCCTGTGGCGCAAGCCGCCCGTGCTCGCGATCGCCGCGCTGCCGGGGACGACGCTCGGGCGCCTCGGCGGGCCGTCGACCGGGTCGCCGGCGGCGTGGGCCGCGGCGGGCGCCGCCATCCGGAAGCTGCACGACGCGCCGCTGCCGTCCTGGCCGGGCCAGGCCGGGCGGAGCGTCGTCGCGCTGGCGGCGGAACTCGACGCCGAGTGCGAGTCGCTCGTGACGAACGGCCTCCTGCCCGCCGATCTGGTCACCCGCAACCGCCAGGTCGCCGAGGCCGCGCTCCGGCCGTGGACTCCGGCGTTCACGCACGGCGACCTGCAGATCGCGCACGTCTTCGTCGACGGCGACGAGGTCACGGGCATCATCGACTGGTCCGAGGCGGGCCAGGGCGACGCCCTGTACGACCTCGCCACCTTCACGCTCGGACACGAGGAGCACCTCGACGACGTCCTCGCCGGCTACGGCACCGACCTCGACCTCGACCTCGACGTGATCCACGCGTGGTGGTCGTTGCGAAGCCTGCTGGCGGTTCGCTGGCTGATCGAGCACGGCTTCGACCCCTTCGCACCGGGCTGCGAGGTCGACGTGCTGAGATCCCGGATGTGACGCGCCTTCAGCCGGTTCTCGCACGAGATCGTCCGACACCCCCGCCTCGACTCCGTCGCCGACGAAACCCCCTGCCCCGCCCGCGCCGTGACACCCCTGACCCCGTAGGGCCTCCCCCTCCCCCTTGGACCGCCGGACGGCCCGCCGAGGTGGACAGCCCGAAGGCCCGTCGCGTCCACCGGCAGGGTGGTGGCGACGGGCCTTCCAGGACGTTCATCGTGCGGGTCACGCGGGTCACTTGGCGTCTCGGTCGAACACCGCCTTCGACCAGAAGTAGCCGAGGGCCGTCAGGGCCACGCACCAGGCCAGGGCCAGCCAGCCGTTGTGGCCGATCTCGGTGCCGAGGAGCAGGCCGCGGAGGGTTTCGATGGCCGGGGTGAAGGGCTGGTACTCGGCGATCGGCTGGAACCAGCCGGGCATCTGGTCGACCGGCACGAAGGTGCTGGAGATCAGGGGGAGGAAGATCAGCGGCATCGCGTTGTTGCTGGCCGCCTCCGCGTTCGGGCTCACCATGCCCATCCCGACCGCGATCCAGGTCAGCGCCGTGGCGAAGAGGACCAGGAGCGCGAAGGCCGCCAGCCACTCCAGTGCCGTCGCGTCCGTCGAGCGGAAGCCGATCGCGACACCGACCGCGCCGACGAGGACGACGCTGATGACGGACTGCAGGACGCTGCCGATGACGTGGCCGGTGATGACCGAGCCGCGGTGGATCGCCATGGTCCGGAAGCGGGCGATGATGCCCTCGGTCATGTCGTTCGAGACCGAGACCGCCGTGCCGATCGTCGTCGAGCCGATCGTCATCAGCAACAGGCCCGGGACCAGGTACGCGATGTAGTCGGAGCGGTCCCCGCCGCCCATGCCCGCGCTCATCGTGTCTCCGAAGATGTAGACGAAGAGCAGGAGCAGCATGATCGGGGTGAGGAGCAGGTTCAGCGTGAGGGAGGGGTAGCGGCGGGCGTGCAGGAGGTTGCGCCGCAGCATCGTCGTCGTGTCACGGGCGGCCAGGGACAGGGTGCTCATCGGGCGGACTCCTTCTGCTGGGCGGGGACGGTGGTGGTGGCGGTCAGGGCGAAGAAGACGTCGTCCAGGTCCGGGGTGTGGACCGTCAGTTCGTCCGCCTCGATTCCCGACGCGTCGAGTCGGTCGAGGATCGTGCGCAGGTTGCGCTGGCTGCCGTCGCTCGGGAGCTGCAGCGCCAGCGCCTCGTCGTCGCGGGCCGCTTCGTGGAGCGTGGTGGCGGCCGAGCGGTAGGCGTCCGGGTCGGTGAAGCGGAGGCGGATGTGCCCGCCCGGGATCATGCGCTTGAGCTCCTCGGCCGTTCCCTCCGCCGCGATCTTGCCGTTGTTGAGGACCGCGATGCGGTCGGCCAGCTGGTCGGCCTCCTCCAGGTACTGCGTCGTCAGGAAGACCGTCACGCCGTCGGCGACGAGTTCGCGGATGATCTGCCACATGTTGTGGCGGGAGCGGGGGTCCAGGCCCGTCGTCGGCTCGTCGAGGAAGATGATCCTCGGGCTGCCGACCAGCGTCATCGCGATGTCCAGGCGGCGCTTCATGCCGCCGGAGTACGTGGAGGCCGGCTTCTTCGCGGCCTCCGTCAGGTCGAAGCGGGCGAGGAGTTCGGCGGCGACCCGGCGGCCCTCCTGCTTCGACAGGTGGTTCAGGTCCGCCATCAGGAGCATGTTCTCCTCTCCCGTGATCAGGCCGTCGACCGCGGAGAACTGGCCGGTGACGCCGATCGCCGCCCGGACGGACTGCGCCTGCGCGGTGAGGTCGTGGCCGGCGACCTGCGCCCGGCCGCCGTCCGCCGTGATCAGCGTGGAGAGGATCTTCACGGCGGTCGTCTTGCCCGCGCCGTTCGGGCCGAGCAGGGCGAAGATCGTGCCCTCGGGGACGGTCAGGTCGATGCCGTCGAGGACGGTCTTGTCGCCGTAGGACTTGCGCAGCCCGTTCGCCGCGATCGCCGTGGTGGTCATGGTGATGGCTCCTGGAAGGCCGTGGGTGGGTTAGAGGCTTCGGGCCGTGATGTCGCCGTACGCCGTGGTCGCCTGGATGTTCAGGGCCGACGTGCCGTCGTTGCGCAGGGAGTTGTCGACGCGGCCGTAGGCGGTGCCCGCGTTCAGGGAGGCGGAGACGCCGGCCGCCGCGCCGACCGCGATGTCGCCCTTCTGGGTGGTCAGGGTGAGCGTGCCGCCCGTCGCCTCGGCGATGCGGATGTCGCCCCGCGCGGTGCTGATCTCCGCCGGGCCGGTCAGCCGGCCGACCTCGACGTCGCCGTCGGCGGCGTTGAGGCGGAGGCCGGCGGCCTCGTCGATCTTGATCTGGCCGTACGCGCCCTCGAAGACGACCTCGCCGAGCCGTCCGACGCCGCGGAACTCGGTCGCGGCGGCCTCGGCCTCGACGCGGGAGCCGGCCGGGAGCTGGACGGTGACCTCGATGGATCCGTTGCCCCCGAGGATGCCGTTCTTCGTCTTCGGGACCTCGACGCGCAGGACGCCGTCGGCGTAGGCGACTTCGGTGCGCTCGGCCGTCTTCACGTCGCGGCTCTTGGAGGGGTCGGCGGGCAGGACCTCGACGGTGGCGTCGGCCCGGTCGGCGGCGATGAGGCGGATGCGGCCGGCGGGGACGGCGAGGACGGTGGCGATCGGGGCGGTGGTGTCGAACTTCTGCATGGTGCTGCTCCTTCGTCTGTGGCGGGCGCTTGTTCGCCGCGCCGTTTCCGATGAAGGAAAAGCTACGTTGCGTTCGAAGGTTCGGCAAGCACTTCATTGCGTGAAAACAGTGTCTTCGCAGGTCAGTTACCAGATTTCATTGCAATGGTTCTGGAACTAATGCAACGTCACGCATCCATTGCGTTGCAATGGACTGGAAGTGAACGCTATGCTGGGCCCACCACGGGCGACGCGCGCCACGGACGACGAAGGAGACCGCGATGCCGGGAGGCAGACTCACCCAGCCCGAACGCCAGCAGATCGCCCTCGGGCTCGCCGACGGGCTGGCGTACGCGGAGATCGCCCGCCGCCTCGACCGTCCGACCTCGACCATCACCCGCGAGGTCATGCGCAACGGCGGCCCCGCCGGCTACCGCGCCGACCTCGCCCACCGCGCCACCGAGCAGCGCGCCCACCGCCGCAAGCCGGCCGCGCCCCGCGGAACCTCCGCCGCCCCGCAGGCACATGGGCGTGACGCCGAGGCCGTGCGCGCGTACGAGGAGACGTTCACGACCGTCATGATGGCCTCGGGCATGCCGAAGATGACGGCCCGCGTCATGGCCGCCCTGACCCTCGCCGACGCGGGCAGCCTCACCGCGTCCGAACTCGCCGACCGCCTCCAGGTCAGCCCGGCGTCCATCTCCAAGGCGGTCACGTTCCTGGACAGCCAGGACCTCATCCGCCGGGAGCGCGACGAGCGCCGCCGCGAGCGCTACACCGTCGACGACGACGTCTGGTTCCAGTCGATGATGGCGTCCGCCCGGTCCCTCGCCCAGATCGTCGAGACCGCGCGGGAGGGCGTCACCGTCTTCGGCTCCGACACCCCGGCCGGCCACCGCCTGGAGAGCGTCGCCCGCTTCCTCGACTTCGTCGCGGAGAACACGGCCCGGGCCGCCGAACAGGCCCGGGCCATCCTCCATTCGAAGCCCCCCGCCCCGGGGGACAGTGCTACAGCCCCAGGCGGTAGCGGATCTTCTTGACGAGTTCCGTCAGGTCGGGTTGCCGGAGCAGGCTGTAGTGGTCGGCGTCGAGCTCCACGACCGCCGGCGGGCGGCTCGACCAGCCCGTGGCCTGCTCCAGGAAGGAGTAGTCGTCGCCCTCCGCCTTGAAGAGGGTCACGGGGCACTTCACCTGCCGCTCCGTCAACTCCCGGAAGGTGTACGTGAACTCGAAGGTCTCCTCGACGATCGCGACGATCCGGTCGATCAGGTCCGGGTCGAGGGCCGGGAAGTTCTCCGCCACGTACGCGACGAAGCTCCGGCGGTCCGCCGCCCGCACGCTCGCGTCGATCGCGCCCGCGAAGACCGAGTACAGGATCGTCACGAACGCCGGATTGTCGTACGTCGCCCCGCCCGTCTCCGAGGAGCGGACCTTCGGCGAGCCCGGGGCGATCAGGAAGAGGTTCTCCACCTGCTCCCCCGCCGCCTCCAGGAGGTGCGCCGACTCGAAGGCGACGCGGGCACCGAAGGAGTAGCCCCACAGGGTGTACGGGCCGGTGGGCTGGCGGCGGCGGATCGCCGCCACGTCCGCCGCGGCCATCTCGCGGATCGTGGCGTACGGCTCCTCGCCCCGGTTGATGCCGTGCGCCTGCACCCCGTAGAACGGCCGGTCGATCCCGACCTCCTCGGCCAGGTGCCGCAGGTTCATCGTGTAGCCGCCGAGCCCCGGCCAGCAGTACACCGGCGACTGCGCGCCGGCCGCGTGCAGCCGTACGAGACGGGAGGCGGGGGTCGCGGCGGCGCCGTCCAGCTGGTGCGCGAGCTTCTCGATCGTCGGCCGCTCGAAGAGCACCTGGAGCGGGAGCGAGGCCCCGAACGCGCGGTTGATCCGCGTGACCAGCGCGACCGCGATCAGCGAGTTGCCGCCCGACTCGAAGAAGTCGTCCAGGACGGAGACCGCCTCGACCTCCTCGTACTTGAGGGCCGCCGCCCAGATCTCCGCGAGCCTGCTCTCCGTGCGCGTACGGGGCGGGACGTGCGGGCGGCCGTGCAGGCCCGCGTTGACCACGGCGAGGTCGGCGAGCGCCTTCGTGTCCACCTTGCCGTTCGCCGACAGCGGCAGCCGGTCCAGGACCACGACCCTGTTCGGGATCATGTAGTCCGGCAGGTGGTGCACGAGGTCGTCGCGGATCATCTCCGCCGGGCCCTTCATGTGGACCGTGTCCTCGTACATCCCCTCGCTCAGCCGCTGCTCCTCGCTGACCCGGCCGCCGACGAAGAAGTACGAGGGGCCGGTCGCCCGGCCCGCCGCCGTCAGGATCTCGTCCAGGCGACGGGCCGCGGGAAGCGGGTGGCCGGACTTGGAGCTGTAGCCGGAGGACATGAACCCGAGTCCGTGGCCGCCCAGTTGGAGACGCTGGAGCACCCGGCCGAGGTCGACGTACGCCCGGTCCGCGTCCGCCGTCCGGCTGACGACGGCGACGCCGAGCGAGGCCCGCTCGTACACCGCCTGGTTGATGGCGATGACGTGCTTCTTCTCGACGAGGGAGGGCGAGATCGCGCGCAACTCGCCGTCCTCGTAGGCGTACTGGGCCTCTGGGAGGTCCGGGACGAGGGTGCCGTGGGCCTGGACGTAGACGTCCGCCTCGGGGTCGTTCCGCGTCCCCTCGTCGTACGGGACGACCTCCCAGAGCCCGTCCCCGGGGCACGGCCTGACGTCCAGGCCGTAGCCCGGCAGGACCTCCTCGAAGAGGCCCACCATGTGGCCCGTCTCGATCTCCAGGACCTCCTGGATGTTGTTCTTGTAGACCGGCTCGATCGCCTCGCGCTTCCCCCGGAAGGCGAGGCGCAGGGACGGTTCGGCGGCGTCCGGGAGCGCCTCCGTCAGGTACAGGCGGTGGCGGACCGGGTGGTAGTAGTACGTGCCCGGGTCCAGGCCCGCGACGCCGCGCGCCTCCACGTACAGCTGCGTCGCGTACAGCGCGCCCGGGGAGGCGTAGCCGTACTTCGGGAGGAGCCGCTCGTCGCTGCCGAACTGGCCGAACCAGCGCAGGAGTTCGCCGAGGTCGGCGGCGGTGAGGCTGCCGACCCGCCGGGAGCCGATGCCCTCCGGGCGACGGGACAGGGCCGCGAGGACGTCGGCGCGGGTGACCTCGCCGCCCTCGTAGAAGCGGTACGTCTTGCGGGCGAAGACCGTGCGCCGCATCCGCTCCGTCGGCGTCCCGCCCGGCAGCTGCACCACCGGGCAGCCCGCGAGCTCGGCGTCCTCGCGGGTGCCGGCGTTGGACAGCTGGGCCTTGACCTGGAGCTTCGACTCCTTCGACTGGTGGTGGGCGCCGTGGTTGCCCTGGTCCATCAGGGCCGCCTCCTTCGGCGACAGCTCCACGCAGGCGACGAGGTTCTGGAAGCCGGTGCGGGGCTCGTCCTTGACGATGACCGCCGCGTTCTTGACCCAGTCGTGGTTCTCGATGGCGAGCGCGATCTCGTCCAGCTCGACGCGGAAGCCGCGTAACTTGATCTGGTTGTCCGCGCGGCCCGCGAACTGGACCGTGCCGTCCTCGTTCCAGTGCGCCAGGTCGCCCGTGCGGTAGAGGCGCTCGCCGGTGTCCGTGGTGAGGAACTTCTCGGCGGTCAGCTCGGGACGGTCCAGGTACCCCCGCGCCACCTGGATCCCGCCGATGCACAGCTCGCCGTCGCGTATGTGGAAGGTCGTGCCGTGGGCCGGTCTGCCGATGGGTATCGCGGCCGGGGCGTCCGCGAGCGTCGCCCGGTCCACCGTGTGGGAGGAGGCGTTGATCGTGCACTCGGTGGGGCCGTAGAGGTTGATCAGGTCGGCGGCCGGGAGCTCGGCGAGGAGCTGTGCGGCGAGGTTCCTGGAGAGGATCTCGCCGCCCGAGTAGACCCGTTCGAGGGTGGTGCAGGTGCCGAGGCGCTCCGTGTCCACGAGGGCCTGGAGGAGGGTCGGCACGCCCTGGAGCATCGTCGCGCCGTGCGTGCGGATCGCGTCGATCAGGCCGTCGGGGTCGCGGTAGACGCCGGGCGGGCCGACGGCGACGCGTGCGCCGACCGCCGGCGCGAGGATCTCCCACTGCGCGGCGTCGAAGCTCATCGGGGTCTTCTGGAGGACGACGGCGTCCGGGCCGAGACGGTGCTCCGCCGCCATCCAGCGCATCTGCGACACGATCGAACGGTGCTCGACCATGACGCCCTTGGGCTTGCCGGTGGAGCCGGAGGTGTAGATGACGTAGGCGAGGTCGCCGGGGGCGGGGGCCGGGAGCGGGGCCGTTTCCCGCTCCTGCGGTACGTCCCCGATGACGACGACCGTCGTGCCGGGCGGGGCGAGCTCCTCGGCGCGGTCCCGGAAGCGGTCCTGGGTCAGGACGATCCTCGCGCCGCTGTCCTCGATCATGTAGCGCAGCCGCTCCTCGGGGTACTCCGGGGAGAGGGGCACGTACGCGGCGCCGGCGAGGACGACGCCCCAGACGCCGGTCATCAGGTCGAGGCTCGGCTCGACGAGCACGCCCACGCGGTCGTCTGCGCGGGCGCCTCGCGCGTGGAGGTGGGTGGCGAGGGCGGCGGCGTCGTCGTGGAGCTCGCGGAAGGTCCGCGTGTCCTGGCCGAAGGCCACGGCGGGGGTGTCGGGCGTGGCCTCGACGTGCGTACGGAGGAGCCGGTCGAGCGTGGACATGGTCTTCCCTTCGTCTGTGACCGCGCCGTCGCCGCGCCCTCGCCGCACCCCGTTGTGGGCATACGTTCCGCAGGGGCGGAACGGGTGGGCACAACGGACCCGCGCCCTGCCGGCGCCAGAGGCTCATGCGCCCTGACCCGCACCCCAGCGGCGGCGCACACCCGGTACGGGTCCAGGCGCGGAACGCGGAGGCGCCGCTAGAGGGCGCCGTCCCGTGTGCCCACCCGTCCCGCCCTGCGGGACGATTGCCCACACGGGCGGAGCGCAGGCCCACCAGGCGCGGGCGCGGCCGGTCAGCGGTAGATGAGGAGTTCTTGTTCCGTCGCGCCCGTGAGGGCGTAGCGCGTGCGGACCAGGGGGCGGCCCGCGTAGATGCGGATCAGGGTCGCCGCGTCGCCGATGAAGCGCGCCGCCGGCCTGCCCTCGATCTCGTTGCCGAGGGAGACCCGACGGCCGGAGCGGTCCGCCAGGTCTCCGATCAGACGCGGCGTCTCCCGCCGGCGGCTCGTCATCGAGAGCAGCGGGAGCGCCAGGTCCAGCGCCTCGCCGCAGTACGCGCCGGGCTCGCCGAAGGCCTCCCGTACGTCCCCGGCGTGGACCCACTCGCCGAGGGCGACCGCGTCCAGGCGGCCGTCCTCCCGGGCCGCGATGACCGGGCCCGCCTCCGTGAGGCCGCGTTCCAGTTCGTCGAGGATCCGGTCGAGCGGCCAGTCCTCCCGGTCCGCCACGTCGCAGGCGTTCGCCTCCGGCAGGAACACGCCTTCCTCCAGGCGGTCCTCGACGATCCGGACGAGCGCCGCCCCGCAGTGGGCGAGGACCTGCCGGGCGGTCCAGCCGGGGCAGGCGGTGCGGAGCTCGTACGCCTCCTCCGGTGTGCGCCGGAGGAGCGGCATCAGCAGGTCCCGTTCCGTACGGAGGAGCCGGTCGGGGAGCCAGGGGTCACGTTCCGTACACATCATCAGTAGCGGTAGTGGTCGGGCTTGTACGGTCCCTCCACCGGGACCCCGATGTACGAAGCCTGCTCGGGGCGGAGCGTCGTCAGGCGGACGCCCAGCGCGTCGAGGTGGAGGCGGGCGACCTTCTCGTCCAGGTGCTTCGGGAGGACGTACACGTCGGTCGGGTACTGCTCCGTCTTCGTGAACAGCTCGATCTGGGCCAGCGTCTGGTCCGCGAACGAGTTCGACATCACGAAGGACGGGTGACCGGTCGCGTTGCCGAGGTTCAGGAGACGGCCCTCGGACAGGACGATGACGACCTTGCCGTCGGGGAACGTCCAGGTGTGGACCTGCGGCTTGACCTCGTCCTTCACGATCCCGGGGATCTGCGCGAGACCCGCCATGTCGATCTCGTTGTCGAAGTGGCCGATGTTGCCGACGATCGCCTGGTGCTTCATGCGGGCGATGTCGGACGCCATGATGATGTCCTTGTTGCCGGTCGTGGTGATGAAGATGTCGGCCGTCTCCACCACGTCCTCCAGGGTGGCGACCTGGTAGCCGTCCATGGCCGCCTGGAGCGCGCAGATCGGGTCGATCTCGGTGACGATCACGCGGGCGCCCTGGCCGCGCAGCGACTCCGCCGAGCCCTTGCCGACGTCGCCGTAGCCGCAGACGACGGCCGTCTTGCCGCCGATGAGGACGTCGGTGGCGCGGTTGATGCCGTCGACGAGGGAGTGCCGGCAGCCGTACTTGTTGTCGAACTTCGACTTCGTCACGGCGTCGTTCACGTTGATCGCCGGGAAGAGGAGCTCGCCCTCGCGGTGCATCTCGTACAGGCGGTGGACGCCCGTCGTGGTCTCCTCCGTGACGCCGCGGATGCCGGCGGCGATCGTCGACCAGTCCAGGGCGGTCTTCTCCAGGAGGGCGCGGACGACCGCGAGCTCCTCGTTCGAGGCCTCCGGCAGGGCGCCCGTCTTCTGGTACTCCACCCCCTTGTGGACGAGGAGCGTCGCGTCGCCGCCGTCGTCCAGGATCATGTTCGGACCGTCGGCGCCCGGCCAGGTCAGCGCCTGCTCCGTGCACCACCAGTACTCCTCCAGCGTCTCGCCCTTCCAGGCGAAGACCGGGATCCCGGCGGCGGCGATCGCGGCGGCCGCGTGGTCCTGCGTCGAGTAGATGTTGCAGGACACCCAGCGGACCTCGGCGCCGAGCGCGACCAGGGTCTCGATGAGGACCGCCGTCTGCACCGTCATGTGCAGCGAGCCGGTGATCCGGGCGCCGGCCAGCGGCTGCGTCTCCGCGTACTCCCGGCGGATCGCCATCAGACCGGGCATCTCGTGCTCGGCGAGGGTGATCTCCTTGCGGCCGAACTCGGCCAGGCTGATGTCGGCGACCTTGTAGTCGGAAAACACGGTGTCGGTGACGTCAGACATGAGCTGCGACTCTCCTTGCGCTGAGGATGGTTCGGTGGATTTCCAGGGCCGCCGTCGACTTGTTGAGCGTGATGTAGTGCAGGCCCGGCGCGCCCTCGTCGAGCAGCCGCAGTCCCATCTGCGTGGCGTGCTCGACGCCGATGCGGTACGCGGCGGCCGGGTCGTCCTTCGCCGCCTCCAGGCGGTGCGCCAGGTCCTCGGGGAAGGCCGCGTCCGACAGCTCGGCGAAGCGGCGGATCTGGCGTACGTCGGTGGCCGGCATGATCTCCGGGATGATCGGGGTGTCGCAGCCGGCGGCGGCGACCCGGTCCCGCAGCCGCAGGTAGTCCTCGGGGTCGAAGAACATCTGCGTGATGGCGTAGTCGGCGCCCGCACGGCACTTGGCGACGAAGTGCGCGAGGTCGCTCCCGGCGTCGAAGGAGCGGGGATGCCCCTCCGGGAACGCCGCCACGCCGATCCTGAACTCGCCCAGCGAGCGGACCAGTTCGACCAGCTCGCTCGCGTACGTGAAGCCCTGCGGGTGCGGGGTCCACGCGCCGCGCGGGTCGCCCGGCGGGTCGCCGCGCAGGACGAGCACGTCCCGGACGCCGGCGTCCGCGTAGGCGCCGATGATGGCCCGCAGCTCGGCGACCGAGTGCCCGACGGCGGTCAGATGGGCGACGGGCCGCAGGGTGGTCTCGGTGACGATCCGCTTCGTGACGTCGATGGTCCGGTCGCGGGACGATCCGCCCGCGCCGTACGTCACGGAGACGAAGTCCGGCCGGAGGGCCTCGACGCGGCGGATCGCGTCCCAGAGGGTCTGCTCGCCCCTGTCGGTCTTCGGCGGGAAGAACTCGAAGGAGTACGTGGGGGATTCGGGGTTCACAGGCGTCGGCCTCCCGCGTTGAAGTAGCTCGCCTCCGGGTGGTGGACGACGATCGCGTCCGTCGACTGCTCGGGGTGCAGCTGGTACTCCTCCGACAGCACGACCCCGATCCGCTCCGGCCGGAGCAGATCGGCGATCTTCGCCCGGTCCTCCAGGTCGGGGCAGGCCGGGTAGCCGAGGGAGTAGCGGCAGCCCTGGTACTCGGTGCGCAGCATCCCGTCGAGGCCGGTGGGTTCCGAAGCGCCGGCGATGCCCCAGTCGGCGCGGACGCGCGCGTGCCAGTACTCGGCCAGCGCTTCCGCCAACTGCACGGACAGGCCGTGGAGTTCGAGGTAGTCGCGGTAGGCGTCGGCGGCGAAGAGCCGGGCCGTCTCCTCCCCGATCCTCGATCCGACGGTGACGACCTGGAGCGCGACCACGTCGACCTCGCCGGAGTCCTCGGCGCGGTGGAAGTCGGCCAGGCAGAGGCGGCGGCCCCGCTGCTGGCGGGGGAAGGAGAAGCGGGTCCGCTCGCCTCCGTCCTCGTCCAGGACGATCAGGTCGTCGCCCTTGGACACACAGGGGAACCAGCCGTGGACGACGGCCGCCTCGACCAGGTCCTCCCGCTCGATGCGGTCGAGCAGGGCCCGCAGGCGCGGCCTGCCCTCCGTCTCGATGGTCGCGGCGTCCTTGAGTCCCCACTGGCCCTTGAAGAGGGCGGTCTCGTCGAGCCAGGGGGCGTACTCGGCGAGGGGGATGCCGGTGACGACCTTCGACCCGAGGAAGGGGGGTTCGGGTACGGGGTTGTCGGTGGCGACGTCGGAGCGGCCGGCCGGCTCGGGCTCGCGGACCTCCAGGACCGGCTCGGTGCGCTTCGGCACCCGGCGCTGCTTCAATTCCGGCAGTACGGCTCCGGGGACGCCGCGCTTGACGCCCATGAGTGCGTCCATGAGCCGCAGGCCCTCGAAGGCGTCCCGGGCGTAGCGGACCTCGCCCTCGTACAGCTCGTGGAGGTCCTGTTCGACGTATGCCCTGGTCAGGGCGGCCCCGCCCAGGATCACCGGGTACTTCGAAGCCAGTCCCCGGGCGTTCAGCTCCTCCAGGTTCTCCTTCATGATGACCGTGGACTTCACGAGGAGGCCGGACATGCCGATGACGTCCGCCCGGTGCTGCTCCGCCGCCTCCAGGATCGCCGACACCGGCTGCTTGATGCCGATGTTGACGACGTTGTAGCCGTTGTTGGAGAGGATGATGTCGACGAGGTTCTTGCCGATGTCGTGGACGTCCCCGCGGACGGTCGCGAGCACGATCGTGCCCTTGCCCTCCGCGTCGGACTTCTCCATGTGCGGCTCCAGGTACGCCACCGCCGTCTTCATGACCTCGGCGGACTGGAGCACGAACGGCAGCTGCATCTGGCCGGAGCCGAACAGCTCGCCGACCGTCTTCATGCCGTCGAGGAGCACGTCGTTGACGATCTCCAGCGCCGGCCGCTCCCCCAGTGCCTCGTCGAGGTCCGCCTCCAGGCCGTTCTTCTCGCCGTCGACGATCCGCCGCTTGAGACGCTCGTCGAGCGGCAGGGCCAGGAGCTCCTCCGCCTTGCCGGCCTTGAGGGACTTCGCCGTGGCGCCCTCGAAGAGCTCCAGGAGGCGCTGGAGCGGGTCGTACCCCTCCCGCCTGCGGTCGTAGATCAGGTCGAGGGCGACCTCGACCTGCTCCGGCTCCAGACGGGCGATCGGGAGGATCTTCGACGCGTGGACGATCGCCGAGTCCAGGCCCGCCTTCACGCACTCGTCGAGGAAGACCGAGTTGAGGACGATCCTGGCCGCCGGGTTGAGGCCGAAGGAGATGTTCGACAGGCCCAGGGTCGTCTGGACGTCCGGGTGGCGGCGCTTCAGTTCGCGGATCGCCTCGATGGTGGCGATGCCGTCGCCCCGCGACTCCTCCTGGCCCGTGCAGATCGTGAAGGTGAGGGTGTCGATCAGGATGTCGGACTCCCTGATCCCCCAGTTCTCCGTGAGGTCCTCGATGAGCCGCTCGGCGATCGCGACCTTCGCCTCGACCGTCCTGGCCTGGCCCTCCTCGTCGATCGTGAGGGCCATCAGGGCGGCGCCGTGCTCCTTGGCGAGCGCCGTGACCTGCGCGAACCTCGATTCGGGGCCGTCGCCGTCCTCGTAGTTGACCGAGTTGATGACGGCACGGCCGCCGAGCTTCTCCAGGCCGGCGCGCAGGACACCGACCTCGGTGGAGTCGAGGACGATCGGCAGGGTGGAGGCGGTCGCGAAGCGGCCCGCGAGCTCCGCCATGTCCGCGGCACCGTCCCGGCCCACGTAGTCGACGCACAGGTCGAGCATGTGCGCGCCCTCGCGGATCTGGTCGCGGGCCATCTCGACGCAGTCGTCCCAGCGGCCTTCGAGCATGGCCTCGCGGAACTTCTTCGAGCCGTTGGCGTTGGTCCGCTCGCCGATCGCCAGGTACGAGGTGTCCTGGCGGAACGGCACGTGGCTGTACAGGGAGGACGCGCCCGGTTCCACGGCCGGCTGCCGGTCGAGGACGGCCGCGCCGCGCACCCGCTCCACGATCTCCCGCAGGTGCGCGGGGGTCGTCCCGCAGCAGCCGCCGACCAGGGCGGGCCCGTACTCCCGTACGAACTGCTCCTGGGCGTCGGCCAGTTCGGCCGGGGACAGCGGGTAGTGGGCGCCGTCGGAGGTGAGGACCGGCAGGCCCGCGTTCGGCATGACCGAGATCGGGATGCGGGCGTGCCGGGAGAGGTGCCGCAGGTGCTCGGCCATCTCCACGGGGCCCGTGGCGCAGTTCAGGCCGATCATGTCGATGCCGAGCGGCTCCAGGGCCGTCAGCGCGGCCCCGATCTCCGAGCCGAGCAGCATCGTGCCGGTGGTCTCGACCGTGACCTGCACGATGAGCGGCAGGTCCACGCCGACCCAGTCCAGGGCCCGGCGGGCGCCGATGACGGCCGCCTTCGTCTGGAGCAGGTCCTGCGAGGTCTCGATGAGCAGGGCGTCGGCGCCGCCGCGGATCAGGCCCTCCGCGTTCTGCTGGAAGGCCTCGCGGAGGGGTTCGTACGTGACGTGGCCCAGGGTCGGCAGTTTCGTACCGGGGCCCATGGAGCCGAGGACCCAGCGGGGGCGGCCGTCGAGGGCCGTGTGGGCGTCGGCGGAGGCGCGGGCGATCCGGGCGCCGGCCTCGGACAGCTCGTACACCTGGTTCTCGATGCCGTACTCGGCGAGCGCGGCGAGGTTCGCCCCGAAGGTGTTGGTCTCGACGCAGTCCACGCCGACGGAGAAGTAGGCGTCGTGGACGGAGGCGACGATGTCGGGGCGGGTGAGGTTGAGGATCTCGTTGCAGCCCTCCAGCTGCCGGAAGTCGTCCATCGACGGGTCGGCGGCCTGGAGCATGGTGCCCATGGCTCCGTCGGCGACGACGACCCTCTTCGTGAACTCCTCCCTGAGCGACGGCCTCATGTCAGTCCCCTCAGATGGGTGACGAGCGTCGCCGTGCAGCCGACGCCGTACGTCGTCCTGATCCGGTCCACGAGGGAGTCCCGGTGCAGCCGGTACTCCTGCGTCCCCACGTAGTCGAGGACGGTCGCCGCGACCGCGCAGCCCAGCTGCGCCGCGCACCGCTCGGGCACGCCCCACAGCGTCCCCGCGAGGAAGCCGGCCCGGAAGGCGTCGCCGACGCCGGTCGGGTCGACGACCGCCGGGACCTCCACGGCCGGCACGGCCAGCGGGTCGCGGCCCTCGCCGCGGATGCGGACGCCGGCCTCGCCGTGGGTGGTGACCCAGGTGCCGACGCGGCGCAGGACCTCCGCCTCCGGCCAGCCGGACTTCTCCAGGAGGAGGGCCGTCTCGTACTCGTTGGTGAACAGGAACCGGGCCCCGTCCACCAGCTCCCGCACCTGCTCCCCGTCGAGCCGCGCCAGCTGCTGCGACGGGTCGGCGGCGAAGGGGATCCCCAGGTCACGGCAGGCGCGGGTGTGCCGGAGCATGGCCTCGGGGTCGTCCGGGGAGACCAGGACCAGTTCCAGGCGGCCGGTGCGCGCGGCGACCTCGCGGAGGTCGATCTCGCGCGCCTCGGCCATCGCCCCGGCGTAGAAGGTGGCGATCTGGTTCTGGGCCCGGTCGGTGGTACAGACGAAGCGGGCGGTGTGGAGCGACTCGCTGACGCGCACCGAGTCGGTGTCCACACCGTGGTCCTTCAGCCAGACCCGGTACGGCTCGAAGTCGGCGCCGACCGCGCCCACGAGGGCGGGCCGCAGGCCGAGGACACCGAGTCCGAAGGCGATGTTCGCTGCCACTCCGCCGCGCCTGACCTCCAGGTTGTCGGCGAGGAACGACAGGGAGACCCGGTCGAGCCGGTCGGCGAGCAGCTGCTCGCTGAACCAGCCGGGGAAGGTCATCAGATGGTCGGTCGCGATGGATCCCGTGACAGCGATACGCATTTCTCAGACCCCCGCTGCCTTCTTCAGGGCCTCCACGCGGTCGGTGCGCTCCCAGGTGAAGTCGGGGAGCTCGCGGCCGAAGTGGCCGTACGCCGCGGTCGCCGCGTAGATCGGCCGCTTGAGGTCCAGGTCGCGGATGATCGCCGCCGGCCGCAGGTCGAAGACCGCGCTGACCGCTTCCTGGATCCTCTCGTCCGGGAGGGTGCCGGTGCCGAAGGTCTCCACGAAGAGGCCGACGGGCTCCGCCTTGCCGATCGCGTACGCGACCTGCACCTCGCAGCGCTTGGCCAGGCCGGCCGCGACGACGTTCTTCGCGACCCAGCGCATGGCGTAGGCCGCCGAGCGGTCGACCTTCGACGGGTCCTTGCCGGAGAAGGCGCCGCCACCGTGCCGGGCCATCCCGCCGTACGTGTCGATGATGATCTTCCGGCCGGTGAGTCCGGCGTCGCCCATCGGGCCGCCGACCTCGAAGCGCCCGGTCGGGTTGACCAGGAGCCGGTAGCCGTCGGACTCCAGGCTGACGCCCTCCTCGACGAGCTGCTTGAGGACGTGCTCGACGACGTACTCGCGGATGTCGGGCGTGAGCAGGCCCTCGACGGAGATGTCGGCCGCGTGCTGCGAGGAGACGACGACCGTGTCGAGGCGGACCGGGCGGTCCCCGTCGTACTCGATGGTGACCTGCGTCTTGCCGTCCGGGCGCAGGTACGGCACGGTGCCGTCCTTGCGGACCTCGGTGAGCCGCCGGGACAGGCGGTGCGCGAGGGCGATCGGCAGCGGCATCAGCTCGGCCGTGTCGTCGCAGGCGTAGCCGAACATCAGGCCCTGGTCGCCGGCGCCCTGGGAGGCGAGCTCGTCCTCGGCGCCCTCGACACGCGCCTCGTGAGCGGTGTCCACGCCCTGGGCGATGTCCGGGGACTGGGCGCCGATGGACACCGACACGCCGCAGGAGGCGCCGTCGAAGCCCTTCGCGGAGGAGTCGTAGCCGATGTCGAGGACGGCGTCGCGCACCAGCTGGGCTATCGGCGCGTACGCGGAGGTGGTGACCTCGCCGGCGATGTGGACCTGACCGGTGGTGATCAGGGTCTCGACGGCGACCCGGGAGTGCGGGTCCTCGGCGAGCAGGGCGTCGAGGATGGTGTCGCTGATCCGGTCGGCGATCTTGTCGGGGTGTCCCTCGGTCACGGACTCCGAGGTGAAGAGGCGGCGGCTCATGCCTGGACCTCCGCCGGGGTCTTGAAGAAGTGCTGCTCGATGGCGCCGAGGGTGCGGATGGAGTCGACCTCCAGGGTCTCCATCTGGATGGCGGTGCCGCTCTCCTGCTCCAGGAGGAAGACGAACTCGACGAAGGACAGCGAGTCGATGAGCCGGTTCTCGATCAGGTCGAGATCGGAGGCGATGTCGTCACGCTCGGGGTGACGCTCGAGGATCCAGTTCTTCACCGTCTGCAGGCCGTCGGCCATGATGCTTCTCCTTTTAGCTACTGCTGGTTACGGAAACGGAAGGGGTGGGGGCGATGATCGGCGCGGCGACCGCGACCGCGTAGTCCACGTCGTGGCTGATGGACACGGTGATCTCGGAGATGCCGGACTCGGCTGCCATCTCGGCGGCCGGACCGTGCAGCTCCACCAGCGGCCAGCCGCCCTCGGAACGGCGTACGACGATGTCCGGCCAGGGCAGGAACCTGCCCCGGACGCGTAACGTCTTGAAGGCCGCTTCCTTCGCCGCGATGCGTCCGCACAGGCTCAGCACGTCGAGCCCGGAGGAGGTGCGGCAGTCGGCGAGTTCGCCGGGGGTGAGCATCCGCTCGAAGAACTTCTCCCCGTACTGCGAGAGGAGTCTGCGGACACGGTTGACGGACACGATGTCCATGCCGAGGTTCGCCCACCCCAGGCCGCCCGCCGGCGGGGCGGCGGGACGGGCCGGCACGTCAGATCACCGGCCCGGCCGCGAGGCTCGCATCGGCCCGCATGCGGGCGTTCGCGTCGAGGACCGCCTGGGTGGCGCCCTCCCAGCTGCCGTACCGGCGGGTCAGCGCGGACAGCCAGCGCTCCAGACCGAAGGCGACGCAACTGGTGAAGGCGGGGCCGCCGGTGGACTCGAGCGTGATGTCGCAGCGCTCGCCGAAGAAGTTCCGGTGCGTGTTGACCGAGGCGATCGCCAGGTCCTCGTACAGGAACTCGTACTTCACCGGCGTGAGCCGCTGGAGCACCGCCTTGGAGCTCCCCTTGTCGAAGAAGGGGTCGCAGGCGGCCTCCCTGCGCAGGGGCAGGTCGAGGGCGGCGGCGAAGGCCTGGATGCGGGCCGTGAAGTCCGCGAGGTGGGTCTCGGCGTGCTGCTGCCCGCCGATGGCCACGATCTCCCGCATGCGGAAGCCGAGCTGGCGCCGCATGCCCTCGTAGTGGGTCTCCTTGCGGAAGCACCAGGAGCAGATCGTGACGAGGGTGTCGTCGGCGACCTGGGTGCCCTGGTGGGTGAGGTAGACGGCGTAGCAGGACGCCGAGGGCAGTCCGAGCGCGGCGGGTTCGAGCGCGTCGGTCGGAAAGCGGCCGGTGTCGGTGTCGAAGGGCGTGGTCGCGCGGCGCTCCAGGTCGAGCGGGGCGGCGACGACGGCCTGGTGGGGGAAGTTGTCGTAGTAGTCGAGCCGGGCCAGGTCGGCGGCCGGGAGCAGCGGGGGCATGGTCATCGTGCGGGCGCCCGCGGCCACTCCCCAGCCCTCGAAGGTCTCGTCGAGGAGCCGCAGCAGGCGGGTCCCCTCCGGACCGAGGGTCGGCAGACCCCTGGTGGCCCCGACGTTCTGCTCGGGGGTGGTCATGGTCATGATCGGTGCACCTCTCGGCTGGGAGGTCCCTCGGCGGAGCTCAGACGACGGGCAGGGTGTCGTCCGAGAAGATCCCGGTCTTCAGGAAGAAGCTGAGCGGCTTGCGGATGGCCTTGCGCTCGTGGGGGCGGCGGCACTCGTCGGCGACCAGCGCGTTGCGCAGGGCCAGCGGGTCGGCGATGCCGGCGTCGCGGTAGACGTGCGGGTTGTAGAGGGAGTTGATGCTGTAGACGACGTACCGCTTGAGGTACGCCTCGACCTCGCGGACCCGCTCGGCGCTCACGGCCTGGCACATCCGCTGGTACAGGAGGGAGACCAGCTCGCGTCCGAAGGCGATGTGCCGGGACTCGTCCTGGTGGTGGATCCGGTTGACCTCGCGGATGGTGTGGCAGAGGGAGTCGTCCTTCGCCATCCGGGAGTTGTAGTGGTCGACGAGCTCCTCGAAGAAGAGGATGCGGGTGAAGACGAGGAAGTTCTCGACCTCGGGCTCCCAGGCGGCGTCGGCGCGCATGCCGGTGGAGCCGTAGATCTTGTGGCCGTAGCGCCGGCAGAACTCGGAGAAGAACCACATGTGTTCGTTCTCCTCGCCGATGAAGTGGTGGAAGAAGTCCGAGGGGACCTCGAAGCCCGGCATGTGGATGCGGCCGACGACCTCGATGAGGAGCTCGCGGATGCCGTGCACGTTGAGGCTGTAGAAGTTGATGGACTCCCACTTCGACAGGCGCTGAAGCGTTTCCTCGCCGAGGGCGTCGTAGTGCTCGGTGCCGTAGACGGTGAGCAGCTCCGGCGTCATCCAGAAACGGTTCTCCTCCAGTGTCTCGGGCCACTGGAAGGTCTGGTACGGGTTGTAGTAGTCCTCGACCGAGCGCTCGCTGAGACGCTCCAGGACCTCCATGAACCGGTCGGTGACCGGCAGCGGAGCGATGGCGGTCATGTGGTTGCTCCTTGTGACGTAGGGGGGTTAAGGACGGACCTCATAGACCGCGTTGACAGGGGTCTCGGTGGCGCGCCGCCAGCGGGTGAAGCCGGCCTCCTCGGCGATGGCCCGGAAGGCCTTCTCGCCGGAGTGGTTGCCGAGGGCGTGCGGGCCGCGCTGGGCGACGGCGACCGGCAGGCACATCACGGCGGACAGGGCCATGAACATGCGGGCGGCGGGGGTCTGGGTGTCGATGTCCTGCGGGGAGACGTTGGACTCGACGAGCATCCAGGTGCCGTCCGCGTCGAGGGACTTGCGGACGTGCTGCGCGGCGGCGACCGGGTCGCCCATGTCGTGCAGGGCGTTGAAGAAGCACACCAGGTCGTAGCCGGAGCCCGGGTAGTCGTCGGCGGAGGCGACCTCGAAGACGACCCGGTCGGACAGGCCGGCCTCCTCGGCGAGCTCCCGCGCGATCGAGATGGCCTCCTCCGAGTAGTCGAAGCCGTGGACCGTGGCGTTCGGGAAGGCCTTCGCGATGAGGAGGGTGGTGTGGCCGACGCCGCAGCCGACGTCGGCGACCGTGCCGCCGCCGTTCAGCTTGTCGGTGACCTGGTGCAGGGCGGGCAGCCAGTCCGGGACGAGCTTGTGCTCGTACGTGGGCTGGAAGAAGGAGCCCATGCCGGTGTCCAGGGCCGCGTCGTGCTCGGCCCAGCCGACGCCGTCACCGGTCCTGTACGCCTCGACGAGCAGGTCCTCGGTGGCGTACAGCGCCTTGAGGGCGGTGAAGAAGCCGGCCGCGTAGGTGACGGCCTTCGGGTCGGCGAGGACCTCGACGTGGTCGGCGGGGAGCGTGTACGTGAGGGAGCTGGGATGCCGCTCGACGTACCCGGCGGAGAGCTGGGCGTGCAGCCACTCCTCGATGTACCGCTCGTTCGTGCCGGTCTTCGCGGCGAGGTCGCCGGCGGTGATCGGGCCGTGCGCGGCGAGGGCCTTGTACAGGCCGAGGCGCTCGCCGAGGGCGACGGTCAGACCGCGGACGGCCGCGCCGGCGTCGGTGATGACCCGCTGGTGGAAGTCGTGGGCGCTCATGCGGCCTTCTCCTCCTCGAAGGTCGGCGTGTCACAGGTACTGTGCTGACCCGGGGGACGACCCCCGGACCCCCGGCGGGCGGTCATGCGGCCACCTCCGAGTCGACACCGGTCGCACCCGGCACGTCACAGGTGAAGAGGAACGACCTCGGCACGCGCGGCACGGAGCGGGCCGGGACCGGGTAGGGCCAGCGGTCGAAGGAGGCACCGTCCTCACCGGGCTGCTTGACCTCCCGCACGGCCCAGCCGCAGTCGGCGAGCAGCTCCTCGGGCTCCTCGGTGCCGAAGAGCCACGGGTTGCCGTCCTCCTTGAGCGCGCTCATGAAGGTGCGGGCCAGCGGGTTCTCCAGGGCGGACTTCGAGATGACGTCGCCGAGCAGCACGGAGCCGGGCGCGGCGTGCGAGGCGAGCAGCGAGATGAGGGTCCGCACGGCCTGCTCGGGCAGGAAGAACAGCAGGCCCTCGACCACCCACAGGACGGGCTCCTCGCTCTTCCAGCCGGCCTCCTTCAGGGGGCCGGTCCAGTCCTGCGTGAGGTCGACCGGGATCGGGACCCGGGTGCGCCCCGCCGGCAGCGGCTCGTCCTTGAGCATCTCGGCCTTGGCCTCCAGGAGCGCCGGGCGGTCGAGCTCGTAGACGGTCACGCCGTCGGGCCAGGGCAGCCGGAAGAAGCGAGTGTCCATGCCGGCGGCGAGGAAGACGACCTGCCGGATGCCGCGCTCCTCCACCGCCTTCACGATGGCCCGGTCGAGGTAGGTGGTGCGGATGGCGAGGAACGGCACGATGCCGCCGCCGTCGTAGCGCGCGAGCAGTTCGAAGCCGATCTCGTCGGCGACGGTGCGCGCGTAGGGATCGGCGAACAGCCGGTCCTCGCGCTCGGTCTCCAGGGCGCGCGCGGCGGCGGTCCACTGGGCGGTGCGGGATACGGCCTCCACAGGAGGTCTCCCTTCGGTTGAGGTGAGGTGTTTCGGACGGCCGTGTTCAGGGGCCCGACGAAGGACGGTTCGTCAGGCGCTCATGGCCGGGACACAGGTCTTGGCCGGTCGCACACAGGCGACGGGGTCCTCGGCCGCGGGCATCGACGACAGATGGCCGGCCTCGGCGTCGGCGGGGCGCCGGCGGAAGATGCTGTGCAGGATCATGCTGAACACGGCCGTCCCGTCGGCGGCCACGAGCGTGCACCGCGGCTTGACGGTGCCGGTGGCGGGATTGAACGGCGACGGGGTCGCGCCGAGGACCTCGACGCGGGCGGTGAGGACGTCACCCGGGCGGACGGGCCGCAGGTAGCGGACCTCGTCGATGCCGGGCGAGCCCGTGCAGGCGCTGTAGGCGAGCAGTCCGTCGACGTAGCGGCGCATGAACATCGACTGGGTGTGGAACCCGCTGGCGATCAGACCGCCGAACGGGGAGTCCTTCGCGAGCTCGGGGTCCGTGTGGAAGGGCTGCGGGTCGAAGCGCCTGCCGAACTCCAGCACCTCCTCCGCCGTGACGGTGACGGTGCCCAGTTCATGGACGTCGCCGGGCCGGAAGTCCTCGAAGTAGCGCATCGCGCGCCCCCCTTGACCTAGGAGTCTGCGTTTCCTGGCATCACCCAATCTACGAATCAGTCATTTATTTTGTCAACCCAAAAGAAGGACCCGAAGGGCCCTTCATCACAACGCTTGCTCTATGTCGCTCCACAGGTCCTCGACGTCCTCGATCCCGACCGACATCCGCACGAGACCGGGCGCGATCCCCGCGGCCGCGAGCGCGTCCGCGTCCAGCTCGCGGTGGGAGGTGGACGCCGGATGGGCCACCAGCGTCTCCACGCCGCCGAGCGACAGCGCGAGCTTCGCGAGCCGTACGCGCTCGATGAACGCCCGGCCCGCCTCCCGCCCCCCGGCGAGCTCGAAGGAGAGCAGCCCCCCGCCGCCGGCGAGGACCTTCCGGGCGGTGTCGTACGAGGGATGGCCGGGGCGCCACGGGTAGTGGACGGCCGTGACGCCGGGGCGGGACGCGAGGAGCTCGGCGAGGGCGGCGGCGTTGGCGCAGTGCTCCCGCATCCGCAGCGGCAGCGTGGGGATCCCGCGCAGGGTGAGCCAGGCCGCGAACGGGTCGGCGCAGGCGCCGAGTTCGACCGTGCGGGGCCACACCCGGCGGCGCAGCGCGTCGTCCGCGAAGACGGCGGCGCCGCCGAGGACGTCCGAGTGCCCGGAGAGGTACTTGGTGGTGGAGTGCACGACGACGTCGGCGCCGAGCTCCAGGGGGCGGCAGAGCACGGGCGAGGCGAGCGAGTTGTCGACCATGCTCGTCACCCCGAGGGCGCGGGCGGCGGCGAGCAGTCCCGGCAGGTCCGGGACCTGGCCGGTGGGGTTGGCGATCGTCTCCAGGACGAGGAGCCGGGTGGCGGGGTGCACGGCGGCGGCCTCGAACTCGGCCGGATCGTCGCCGGATATCCGTACGACCTCGATCCCGTACCGCTCGGCGAGGTCCGTCAGGACGGCGTGCGTCCCGCCGTACAGGCAGCGCTGGGCGACCACCCGGTCGCCGGGCTTGAGCAGGGCGAGGAGGACGCCGCTGATGGCGCCCATCCCAGAGGCGAAGGCGATGGCCCCCTCCCCCGACTCGAGCCCCGCGAGGGTCTGCTCCAGGGCCCTGACGGTCGGGTTGCCGCGGCGGCTGTAGACGTACCTGCCGTCGGGGTCGGCCATCGCGCCGGCGAGCTCGGCGGCGGAGTCGAAGGCGAAGGCGGAGGACTGGACGAGGGGCACGGAGAGCGGCCAACTGCCACCCTGGAAAGGCTCGTTGAAGACGTGCACGGCGCGGGTGTTCAGTTCCACGGGGAATCCTCTCCGAATGCGGGAAATCCGAATACGGGAAAGGGGCCGCCCGACGTCCGGGGTCGGACATCGGGCGGCCCCTTCGGGGCGGGGATCAGACGGAGACCTTCTCGCCCTGCGGAGCGGCGGCGGCGGCCTCGGCCGCGACCGTCTTGTCGCTCTTCATGACGAGGAGGGTGAGGACACCGCCGACGGCGGCGATGATCGCGGCGCCGATGAAGGCGGAGGAGAAGCCCTCCGTCAGCTTCGGCAGGTTGCCGAGCTGGTCGGCGCCCTGGGACATGGCGACGGCGGTGAGCGCGGCCAGGCCGAGCGCGGAGCCGACGTTGTAGGTGGTGTTGACGATGCCGGAGGCGAGACCCGCCTGCTCCTGCGGGGCGTTGGCCATCGCGCTCATCATCGTCGGGATGTAGGCGAGGGACATGCCGAGCGCGGCGACCAGCGAGGCAGGCAGGACGTCGACGAGGAAGGTGCCGGTGGGCTCGACGGCCGCGAGCCAGACCAGACCGGCGGCGAGGACGAGCAGACCGCCCGCGATGAGCGGCTTGGCGCCGACCTTCATCATGAGCCGGGCCGTGATGGCCGTCATGAAGATCATGAGGAGCACGGTCATCGGGAGGAGCGCGGCACCGGACTCGAAGGCGCCGTAGCCGAGGACCTGCTGGAGGTACAGGTTGAGGAAGTACCACATCGGGATCCACGCGGCACCGAGCAGCGTCATGGCCAGGTTGGCCGAGCCCAGGCGCGGGACCCGCCAGACGCTGAGCGGCATGAGGGGCTCGCGGATGCTCTTCTGGATGACGAAGAAGAGGATCAGGAGCACCGCGGCGCCGACCAGTTCGAGGATCGTGGCGGTGGCGCCCCAGCCGACCTCGGGGGCACGGACGACGGCGAAGACGGCGAGCGCGAGACCGGCGGTGACGGCGACGGCACCGAGGATGTCGACGGAGCCGCGGCGGGACTCGACGTTCGGGAGCAGCTTGGTGGCGGCGAGGGTCGCGAGGCCGATCGGGATGTAGATGATGAAGACCCACTGCCAGCTCACCCACTCGGTGAAGACACCACCGAGGAACACGCCCGCGGTGCCGCCGGCGGGGGCCGCGGCGCCGTAGAGCGCCATCGCCTTGCCGAGCTCCTTCGGGTCGTGCATGAAGAGCATCATGAGCAGGGTCATGGCGGAGGGCGCGATCAGCGCACCGCCGACGCCCTGGACGGCGCGGCCGACGATCTCGACCCAGGCGGTCTGCGCGGCGGCGGCCACGACCGAACCGGCGATCATGACGGCCCAGCCGGAGACGAAGATCTTGCGGGCTCCGACGAGGTCGGAGAGGCGTCCGCCGAGGAGCAGCAGGCCGCCGAAGACGATCACGTAGGCGTTGAAGATCCACTGGAGCTCGCTCTGCGAGAAGCCCAGGTCCTTCTGCATCTCGGGGAGTGCGACGCCGATGATCGAGGTGTCCATGATGACCATGAACTGAGCGGCGGCGAGCACGACAAGTGCCCACCAGCGCCGGGGATTGACGGTTGACATTGCCCTGACCCTTCACTCGCTGCTGCATACCCCTAGGGGGTACTTGTGCGGAGCACCGTAGCATACCCATGGGGGGTATGTAAGAGTGAGATGAGGGAGCACGGGAAGCATCCGCTCCGCACTCATGGCAGCGCGCGGGAAGCACTGCCTCCGCGCTTGCGGCGCCGCGCGGGAAGCGCTTGCTCCAGACCTGCGGCGACGCGCGGGAAGCGTTTCCTTCACACCTGCGGCGACGCGCGGGAAGCGTTTCCTTCACACCTGCGGCGACGCGCGGGAAGCGTTTCCTTCACACCTGCGGCGCCGCGCGGGAAGCGCTTCCCCGCACCTGCCGCGGCGCGTCGGAAGCGCCGCCTCCGTGCCCCGGGCCGGGCAGAATGCCCCCATGACCGCAGACCAGGACCCCGCCCTGCTCCAGCGCTGGAACACCACCCTGCTCGCCGCCCGCGCCGGCCGCGAGGGCCCCGACCCCGCCCCGTACGGCCGGAACCTGCTGTCCCGCTGGGCCGAACCGCAGCGCCGCTACCACACGGTCGCCCACCTCAGAGCGGTCCTCGACCGCATCGACGAGCTCGCCGACCAGGGCGGAGAGGGCGGCGAGCTGGAGCTCGTACGGCTCGCGGCCTGGTTCCACGACGCCGTCTACCGCCCGGACCGCTCGGAGAACGAGGAACGCTCGGCGACCCTGGCCGAGAAGGCGCTCACCGAAGCCGGCCTCACCCCGCACGAGGTGAGCGAGGTGGCCCGCCTGGTCCGCCTCACCACCACCCACGACCCGGCCGCCGGCGACCTCAACGGCGAGACCCTCTGCGACGCGGACCTGGCGATCCTGGCCACCGACCCGGATACCTATCGGGGGTATACGGCGGCGGTCCGCGAGGAGTACGCCTTCGTCCCCGAACCGGACTTCCGCAAGGGCCGCGCCGCCGTCCTGCGCCAGCTCCTCGGCCTCCCCCGCCTCTTCCGCACCCCGTACGGCGCGGCGGTCTGGGAGGAGAGGGCCCGGGAGAACCTGGAACGGGAACTCGCGGAACTGGCGGACATGTCCGGCAAGAACTGAACGAACCGGCCGGAAGGGCCCCGCCGACGCCAAAACGTAATGAGGAAGGACCCCCACCGCCGGTAAGATCATTTTCGTTTGTTCTTGACCCGCGAGAGACGCCAGGAAAGCAAAAGAAAATGAGACTGAACAGGGCCCTTCCGATCGTCGCCGTCATACCGGCCCTGCTTCTGGCGTCCGCGTGCAGCGGGGAATCCGCGGAATCCGGAGAAAAGAAGCCGAAGGCGACCGCACAGAGCGCCGACGAGAAGAATTCCGCGGAGGCGAAGCGCATCGGCGCCCTCGACGCCGCGCAGCTCGAAAAGGCCGCCCTCACCGGAAAGGCCGCCGGATACGAGGCCAGGAAGATCGCCAAGGCCGAGGTCGAGGCCGGCCGGGACATGAAGTCCGACAACAAGGCCTGCCAGCCCCTCGCCAGCCTGATCGGCGGCTTCACCCACCTCCCCGCCGTGGGCGTCGCGCACCGCTCCCTCAAGCCCACCGCCGCCACCGACGCCACGGTCGGCTCCATGTGGCTCGCCTCCCACTCGGAGCCCGACGCCACCCGCGTCATGACCGACCTCCGCGCCGCCGTCACCGCCTGCCCCAAGGGCTTCAAGACCCTCGGCCTCACCTACGGCAAGGTCGAGAGCCTCCCGGCACCGAAGCTCGGCGCCGGCGCCGACGAGACCGTCGCGTACCGGATCACCGGCGACATCGGCAAGCAGAAGGTCCCCATGACGTACACCGTGGTCCGCAGCGGCGGGGTCGTCGCCGCCTTCTACGGCGTGAACATGCTGGACCCGAAGCAGGCGGCGATCCCGGTGCCGGTGGTCGACGCCCAGCTGAAGAAGATCGCGGACGCGAGGGGCTGATATCGCCCGTCGGAGAAACGGGAAGGGGCCGTCCCCGGTGCGGATGCACCGGGGACGGCCCCTTTCATTCGACGATCAGTTGACGCTTCCCGATTCCGCCGGGAACTCCGGCGGCCAGGGCGATTCGTACAACGACTTCTGCGCACCCATCAGGGCGTACTCCGCCTCCCGCCAGCTCGGATGGGCGCTGACGACGAAGCTTTCGCCCTCTGGATCCAGGATCCAGGTGTACTCGGCGTCCGCCGCCGGAATGCCGTGCCGTTCGCTGAGCACGCCGAACTCGGCGGCGGTCGCCCGCCGGATGCGGAGCCCGTTCGGGTAGAGGGGCTTGAGGAACATCAGCTCCACATGCCCGAAGCAGACCTCGACCCTGGTCGTGGTCTGGTCCACCAGCGTGGCCTCGCTGATCAGGAAGAGCTGCCGGTGCGAGGGGTTGAACCCGCCGACTCTGAAGAGCCGCCCTTCCCGGACGAAATCTGTCACTGCTCTCTCTTCCTCAGTCGACCGGCGTTCCGTTGGGGTACGTGAAGCGATCCGGGTAGACCCGCTTGGGCACCATCTTGCCGGTCTCCTCGTCGAGCACCTTCATGTACCACTTGATGGAATCCCAGGTGCGGTACTCCATACGGACGGCCGTGCGGAGTTTGATCATCTCCCATGCGGTTCCGTAGCCGCCGGCCTGGACGGCGCTCCAGTCATTGGCCGGGATCGTCTCCCCTCGCGCCAGAAGCTTGCTCAGCGCCTCGTTGGCGGTCGCGGCGCCTTCGACACCGTCCAGGGACACCGAGATCTCCACGTTGGGGTTGACCACCGCCCGCTCGACGCCCACCGTCCACAGGGCGCGAGACCCCATCCCCATGCTGGCCGGGAGTTCGGTGCCGTACACCTTGTTGTTGAACGTGTCCGCGCCGCCGCCGAGGAACTTGGCCAGCTCGTCCGAGTGGGGGTTGACCCCGAGGACGACGCGATCGCCGTCCTTGACGATGTCCTTGAGGACCTCGGTGCACTTCTTGACGACGTCGGAGTCGGACGACGCGATGGAGAACGACGCGAGCTTGAAGGTCGCGGTGTCCGCGACCTCGCACGCCTCGCCGATCTTCCGGAAGATCCGGCTGATGATGCCCTGGACGGCGGCCTCGGTCAGACCGATGGTGCGGAGCGCCTTGTAGGCGTCCATGAAGCCGATGCCCGTCCTCATGGCGGCGTCCAGCGCCATCACTCCGGCCTTCGCCGTCCTGAAGAGCACGCCGCCGACGAACCAGCTGGCCGCCCAGGCGCAGTCGCCCCAGCTGCCGCCGGAGACGCCCGGCGTGAGCAGCTTGGCGCAGCCGATGAAGTCGCCGAGCAGGATGTCGACCGGATCGATGCCCGAGTTGAACTCGGTCATCGTCAGCGTGATGCTGAGGGTCTTCGTCTCGGCCTTCGCCACCTCGGGGCCGAGGTAGACGGTCTCGGCTGCCGGGCAGCTGCCCGAGGCCGTGTACTGCTCCCACGGCACCATGCACATGTACACGTCGACGTGGGACTTGTACGTGACGTCGGCCGTGATCTTGCAGTCGCCGATGTGGATGATCGGGTTGCAGTTGTCCTTCTTGACGTTCTGCGGCTCGCCGATGTACTCGATGTGGTCGAGGACCGCCCACACATCGCTGATGCCGGTGGTGACGCCCTGCGAGATCTGCTCGCTGTTGCCGTTCTTCTCCGTGCGGTCCGCGGCGGCCTGGGCCTCCTCCGCCGCGTCCCTGGCACCCGCCGCGGCCGTCTCGGCCGCCGTCGCGTCCTCCTCCGCCTTGGTGGCGGTGGCACGGGCGCTGGCCGCGTCCTCCTCGGCCTTGGTGGCCACGGCGCGGGCGTTGGCGGCGTCCTTCTCCGCCTCGGTCGCCGCCGCGTCCGCCGCGTTCGCGTCGGACTGCGCGTCCGACGCCGCCGACGACGCCTTCAGGGCGTCCTCGCCGGCCGCCATGGCGTAACCGTCGGCACGGCCGGCGGCCGCCTGGGCGTCCTTGGCGTCCTTCGCGGCCTGGACGGCCGAGGACTGGGCCCGCTGGTACGCCTTGGCGGCGCGCAGCGAGTCGGCCGCCGCCGCGGCGGAGGCCTCCGCCGCGAGCTTCATGTCGGCCGCGGCCTGTGCGGCCAGGGCCTTCGCCTCGGCGGAGAACTCCTCGGCCTGGTTCGCCGTCGCGGCGGCGGACGCGGCCTGCTGCTGCGCGATCGTCAGCGACTGCTGTCCGGTCAGCACCGCGAACGCCGCGGAGCTGTCGTCCTCCTGGAACGGGCCGCCGAGCGCGATGGCCTCGTTCGCCGGCTTGTTCACCGCGGCCGCGGAGTCACGGGCCGCGAGCGAGGACTGCACGGCCGCGAGCGCCTTGCCCGCGGTGGTCGCCGCCCAGGACGCGGTCTGCGCCGCCTCGGAACGGGCGGCCGCAGCCTCCGTCTTGGCGACCTTGGCCGCCGCGGACGCCTTCTCCGACTGCTCCTTGGCACCCTTGGCGTCGGCCGCGGCCGCCTGCGAGGCGTCGATCGCCTCGGCCGCCGCCGCGTGGGCCGCGGCGGCGGAACCGGCCGCGATCCAGTAG
Organism: Streptomyces nymphaeiformis; assembly: GCF_014203895.1. Classification (GTDB taxonomy): domain Bacteria; phylum Actinomycetota; class Actinomycetes; order Streptomycetales; family Streptomycetaceae; genus Streptomyces; species Streptomyces nymphaeiformis. The sequence goes on from NZ_JACHJY010000012.1 coordinate 206,413, forward strand.
GACGCCCAGGCACTGTCGGCCGCCGCCTTGGCGCGGGACGCGGAGCCCTGCGCCTTGGTGGCCGCCTCGCGGGCGTTGGTCGCCGCGGCCGTGGCCGCGTTCGCCGCCGCGCGGGCGTTGGTGGCCGCCGTGGTCGCCTCGTTCGCGGCGGAACGGGCGTCGGTCGCGGCGGCACGGGAGGCGGTTGCCGCGTCCGTACCCTCGTCGGCTGCGGCGTTGGCCTCCAGGGCCGCCGCCTTCGCGTTCAGCGAGTCGCGCCGCTGCTCGGCCTCGAGGGCGTTGTCGCGGGCGGCGACCGCGTCGCGCTCCGCCTGCTCGGCGACGGCCCGCTTGGACGCGGCCGTGGATCCCGCCGCCTCGGCCGAGGCGCGGGCGTCGCTCGCGATCCGGCCCTGGGCGACGGCGTCGGCCTCGTGGCCCGCCGCCTTGTCCCGCTCGCGCTCGGCGGTGGCCCGGTAGGCCGCCGCGTTGGCGCGCTCCAGCTCGGCGACGGCACGCTGCGCCTGCGCGTCGGCCGCCGCCTGCTTGGCGTCCTGCTCCTCCGCGAGGGCCTTCTCCTTGGCCTTCTTGGCGGTCTCGGCGTTCGCCGCGGCCGAGGCCGCGTAGGCGTCGGCGCTGTCCGCGGCGGCCTTCGCCTGGGCGGCGGCCTCCTGGGCGGCGATGCGGCGGAACTCGGTGTTGACGGCGTGCGCCTCGGTCTTCGCCAGGGCGAGCAGCGCCTCGGACGTCGACACGGTGGCGTTCGCCGCGTTCAGGGCCGTCTCGGTCGCCTTGGAGGCGGCCGTCGCGGCCGCGCCCGAGGCACGGGCGACCTGCACGGACTGCCGGGCGTACATCAGACCCCGGCCGCGCGGCACCTCGGCGGCGTCCGCGATGGCCCAGGCCTGCTGCTGGCCGGTCACCGCGCGCGCGGCGGCGGCGTTGGCGGCGGTGGCCTGGTCCTTGGCGGTGGTGACCAGCGCCTGGACCTTGCCCCGGGCGTTCGCGAGGTCGGCCTTCGCCTTGTCGAAGAGGGCCTGCTTCGGCTTGAGGATGTGGTCCGGGTCGGCCTCCAGCTGGTCGTGCCAGTACTTCTGCCAGCGCAGGATCTGGTCCGCGCGCCACGCCTGGCCGATGGCCTCGATCATGGCGGCGGTGGCGGACCGGGTCGCGGCGGCGGCGTCGGCCTCCGCCTGCATGATGACGGCGCGCGGCGCGGCCTGACCGGCGTACTCCGCCTCCCATTCGGCCGAGGCCTGGGAGACGGCCTCGCTCAGGGCGTTGCGCGGGTCGACCGGGTCGGCGTGGTTGCACGAGGCCCACGACTGCTTGAGGTTCTCGACCTCGACGCGGAACTCGGGCGTGCCCTCGGTGACCTTGCCGGCGGGGAAGCCGCCGTACCGCAGGTACCTGGCGATGTCGGAGGACGTGGTGCCGCCGAAGAAGCGGGTGTTGGCGACGTTGGAGTCCCGCAGCATGATGTCGGCCGCGAAGTCGTTCCAGCTGTCCTGGCCGCGGTTCTGCTCGGTGATCTGCCGGGCCTTGGCGATCGCCTCGGGGCTCGCGTTGGTGTGCGCGTCCCAGCCGATGCGCTCGGCCAGCTTCGCCTGGGTGGCGGAGGTGAACGCGATGACGTCGGCGCCGAACTCCGGTGCGTGCAGCGTGATCCCGTCGTCGAACGAGCTCATCGCGTACGGCTTGTTGGCGTCCTCCAGGATCGCCTTCTGGGCCGCGAAGGCGTCCAGGTAGGCGTAACCGGCCTCACGGTCCTGGTCGTTGGCCTGCCCCAGGGGCATGAAGCCGATCCAGCCGCGCTCGCCGACGACGGCTTCCAGCTGGGCGTTGCCACCGGTCAGACCCTGCATGGCCAGGGCCTTCGTCTTGGCGCCGCCCGCGTGCAGGGCGACACCCGCGAGGCACCGGTTGAGGCGCGGGGTGGAGCGGACGTCGCTGATGACGGCGGTGAGTTCGTTGAGCCGGCGCAGGGCGTCGTCGGCGTCGCGGAAGATCGTCCGCATGCCGTCGGAGACCTTCTCGATCGCCTGGGCGAGCGCGGGGATACGGCCCACGATCACGGCGGACGACGGGATGTCGACCAGCGCCCAGAGGCAGTCGTCGACGTCGGACCCGGCCAGGCAGGTCTTCACCTTGGCGGCGTCGAGCTGCTCGAAGAGGATCCGTCCGCCGTTGGCGTCGGCCCACTCGACGACGTTCACGGAGACGGCCGCGAGGCCCTGCCGGTAGTCGTCGACGCAGGTCTGGCCGCAGGCGTCGAGCAGGATCTGCTCCTCGCGCTCGCCGAGCACGGGCCAGTTGGAGGCGCCGCCCTTGATGGGCGTGGTGCCCTCGGCGAGCGCGCTCTTGTGCGCGGCCTCGTTCTTCTCGCGCTGTTCCTGCTCGGCCTTCTTCGCGGCCTCCTCGGCGGCGGTGCTGTCGCCCGCCGCGTCGCCGGCCTTGGTCTCGGCGTCCTTGGCGTCCTGCTCGGCCTTGGCCGCCTTCTCCGCGGCCTCCTTGGCCGCGTCGGCGGACCGGCCGGCCCTTCCGTTGGCCTCGGCGGCGTGCCGCTCGGCGTCGGTGGCCTCACGGTCGGCCTCGGTGGCCGCGTCGCTCGCCTCGTCCGCGGTGAGGCGGGCGGAGGCGGCGTCGTTCCCGGCCTGTACGGCGTGTTCGCCGGCGGTGTCGGAGGCGGTCTTCGCGCCCTGCTGCGCGTCGGCGGCCTCGGCCGCGGACGCCTGGGCGCGGGTCACGGCCTCGGCGGCGCGGGCCGAGTCCGAGGCGGCCGCGGCAGCGGCCTCGGCGGCGAGCTTCGCGTCGCCGGTGGCCTGCGCGGCAGTCTGCTGGGCGGACTGTGCCGCCTGCTCGGCCTGCGCGGCCTTGGCCTCGGCGGCCGCGGCCTGCTGCTCGGCGACCGTCTTGGCCGACTGGCCGACGAGCACGGCGAACGCGGCCGCGCTGTCCTTCTCCTGGTACGGCGCGCCGTACGAGATGGCGTCGCCGGCGGCGGTACCCGCTGCCGTGGCGCTGTCGCGGGCGGCGAGCGCGGCCTGGCCGGCGGCGTAGGCGCGGCCCGCGGCGGTCCCGGCGGACTTCACGGCCTCGGCGGCCCCGGTCCCGGCGGCGATCGCCTCCTGCTCGGCCTTCTTGGCGAGCCCGGTGGCGTTCTCCGACGCCGTGGCGGCGTTGTCCGCGCGGATCGCCGCGTCCTTCGACGCCTCGAGCGCGGTGGCCGCGGCGGCGTGCGCGGTGGACGCCTCGCCGAGGGAGGTGCGGTACGCCGACCACGCGGCGCTCGCACTCGCCTGGGCGCGCGCGGCGGCGCCCTCCGCCGTGGTGGCGGCGGAGCGGGCCGTGACGGCGGCGGCGGTGGCCTGGTCCGCGGCGGTCTGCGCGGCGGTGGCGGCCTGTGCGGCCTCGGTGGCGGCCGTACGGGCGGCGGTGGCGGCCGTACGGGTCTCGGCGGCGGCCGCGGTGCCCTCGGCGGCGGTGGCCGCGGCTTCGAGGGCGGCGGCGCGGGCGGCGGTGGCCTGCTTGGCCTGGAGGGCGGCGACGGCCTTCTCGCGGGCGGCCTGCGCGGCCTTGGCCTTGGCGTCGGCGAGCGTCCGCTTGGCCCTGGCGTCGCTGCTCGCGGTCCCGGCCGCCGTGTCGGCGCCGGTCGCCGTCGTCTGCTGGGTGGCGGCGCGCTGCTCGGCCGCCGCGGCCTTGGCGCGCTCGGCGGCGGCCTTGGCGCGGGAGGCGACGGCGGTGGCCTGCTCCGTCTGGGCCTTGGCGCGCTCGGTGGCGGCGGTGCCGGCGGCGGCCTTCGCCTTGTCGCGCTTGTCCTCGGCCGTCGTACGGGCGGCCTTGGCGGTGTTCGCGCTCTCGGCGGCGGCCGTGGCGTTGGCCTCGGCGCTGTCGGCGGCGGCCTTCGCCTGGGCGGCGGCCTCCTGCGCGGCGACGCGGCGGAACTCGGTGTCGATCGCGCGCGACTCGGTCTGCGCCTTGGCGAGCAGCGTGTCGCTGGTGGCGATCGTCGCGTCGGCGGCGTTCAGCGCGGTCTCGGCGGCCTTCGCGGCGGCCGCGGCGACCGCCGAGGAGGCGCGGGCGACCTGCACCGACTGCTGGGCGTACATCAGACCCCGGCCGCGCGGCACGTGGGTCGCGTCGGCGACGCCCCAGGCTTCCTGCTGGGCGGTCGAGGCCTTCTCCGCGGCGGTCGCGGCCGTGGCGGCCTGCGCCTTGGCGGAGGCGACGAGGGTGGCGACGTTGGTCCGGGTCCGGGCCAGGTCGGCCGTGGCCTTGTCGTAGAACGCCTGGTCCGGCTTCTCCAGGATCGTGTCCGGGTCCTGGGCGAGCTTGTCCGTCCAGTACTTGCGCCAGGTCAGGATCTGGTCGGCGAACCAGGCCTGCTCGATGGACTGGATCATCAGGTCGGTGGCGGTGCGGGCCGCCACCGAGGCGTCGACCTCGGCCTTGATGATCGTGGCGCGCTGGGTGGCCTGGCCGGCGTACTCCTGCTCCCACTCGACCATCGCGTCCATGACGGGCTCGTTGAGCTTGCGTCGCGGGTCGACCGGGTTCTGCCAGTCACAGGCGGCCCAGGCCTGCTTGAGGTCCTCGACCTCGATGCGGTACGCGGCGGAGTCCTTGACGGGGGCCTCGACGGCGTAGCCGCCGCGCCTCAGGTAGGAGGCGATGTCGCTGGACGTCGTGCCGCCGAAGTAGTCCCAGGCGACGTCGCTGTCCCGCAGCATGTCGTCGGCGGCCCAGTCGTGCCAGGAGTCCTTGCCGCGGTTCTCCTCGGTGACGGCCTTGGCGCGGGCGACGGCCTCGGGGCTCGCCTTGCTGTGCTCGTCCTTGCCGAGGCGCCAGGCCAGCTGGGTCTGGGCGACGACGGCGTGCCGGGTGATCGCGTCGGCGAAGCTCGGCGCGTGCCACTCCATGTCGTCGCTGGCCCAGGCGGACTCGCGGTAGGGCTTGTTGGCCTCGTCGAGGGCCGTGGTGCGGGCCGTCTCCGCGGCGAACTGGGCGTCTCGCGCCTCCTTGTCGCCGTCGGCGGCCTGGCCCAGGGGGCCGTAGCCGATCCAGCCGCGGTCGCCGACGGCCTCGCGGAGCTGCTCCTCGGTGCCGGTGAGGCCCTCGACGGCCTTGGCCTTCATCAGGGGGCCGCCGACGTGCAGCGCGACACCGGCGAGGCAGCGGTCGAGCCGCCGGTCCTGGCCGATGCTGTTGCGGGAGTATCCGGTGTCCGTCTCGGGGGTGGTGTCGGCCGCGGCGGGCGAGGCCTGGACCAGGCCGGTGAGGACGGCCGTGGCGGTGACCAGCGCGGTCGCGCCGGTGGCCCGGGTGAGGGCGTACCGCATGCGACGCCGGCGTCTGCCGACGTCTCTGAACAGGGACATTTTCTGCCTGGCAATCTCTCGATCGTGAGGCAGCGCCCTGATCCGGGCATGACAGAGAGCGGCTTGCCGCCGGGTGGTGTTCCCCCTGGTCACGACACATGCCGGCACTCGGTTCTCCCCATGAACCGGCACTGCCGCTTACGTCGCGACGATGCCACGCCGCGCCCCCGCCCGTGAAGATCAAATAATCTGGACCAAGGTCACACGGCACCCCAGGGGCGGGCAAACCGACCGCGTTGTTGATCATCTTGTTACCCGGCGTAAGGAACCCGGGTCGGGGCGGATCCGTCCCGCATGCCAAGACGTTCCCGTCACCCCGGAATGACAGGCACAAACCACAGGTTGACCCATGTCATGCCGTCTTCCTCAGCCGAGCGCACGACATCCGCCACCACCCCCTCCCCCTCCATACCCCCCACCCGTATGCCCCTGGCCGTCTACATCCTCGGCCTCTCCGTCTTCGCCCTGGGCACGAGCGAGTTCATGCTCTCCGGGCTCCTGCCGCCCATCGCGGAGGACATGGGCGTCTCCATCCCCCGCGCGGGGCTGCTCATCTCCGCCTTCGCGATCGGCATGGTCGTCGGCGCGCCGCTGCTCGCCGTCGCGACGCTCCGGCTGCCCCGCAAGACGACCCTGGTCGCCCTCATCACCGTCTTCGGCCTCGGACAGATCGCCGGCGCCCTCGCCCCGAACTACGCCGTCCTCTTCGCCTCCCGCGTCGTCAGCGCGCTCGCCTGCGCCGGGTTCTGGGCCGTCGGCGCGGCCGTCGCCATCGCGATGGTCCCCGTCGGCTCCCGCGCCCGGGCGATGGCCGTCATGATCGGCGGCCTGTCCATCGCCAACGTCCTCGGCGTCCCCGCGGGCGCGTTCCTCGGCGAACACCTCGGCTGGCGCTCGGCGTTCTGGGCGGTCGGCGCGGCCTCCGCGATCGCGCTCGTCGGCGTCGTCACCCGCATCCCGCACATCCCGCTCCCCGCCACCAGGCCCCGCCTCCAGCGGGAACTGGCCATCTACCGCGACCGGCAGGTCCTCCTCTCCATCACGATCACCGCGCTCGCGGCGGGCGGCGTCTTCTGCGCCTTCTCCTACCTCGCCCCGCTCCTCACCGACGTCTCCGGGCTCGACGAGAGCTGGGTCTCGGCCGTCCTCGCCCTCTTCGGCATCGGCGCCCTGGTCGGTACGACGATCGGCGGCCGCGTCGCCGACGCCCACCTCTTCGGGGTGCTGCTCAGCGGCATCGCCGCGTCGACCGTCTTCCTGATCGCCCTGGCGGTCTTCGCGTCCAGCCCCGTCGTCACGGTCCTGCTCGCCTTCCTCCTCGGCGTCTCCGCGTTCTACACCGCCCCGGCCCTCAACGCCCGCATGTTCAACGTCGCCGGCGCCGCCCCCACCCTCGCGGGCGCCACCACCACCGCCGCCTTCAACCTCGGCAACACCGGCGGCCCCTGGCTCGGCGGCACCGTCATCGACGCCGGCCTCGGCTACGCCTCCCCCGCCTGGGCGGGCGCGGCGATGACCGCCCTGGGCCTGGCGACGGCGGCGGTGGCCCTCAAGCTGCACAAGTCCACCTCCCGCGTGGTCACGTCGGGCACGCCCCGGCAGCAGGAGCAGAAGGCCGACGCGCCCTGCTGACAGGCCGTTCGAAGAAAATCCCGCCGCGAGCGATGAGTTCCTCCATGATCGACGGTCAGAGCTCATGAACAGACCGGGACACGAGAAGCCGAGGAACCGACCATGCGCACCCTGATCAGCACCGCCTTCATCTCGCTCGACGGCGTCGTGGAGGCCCCGGGCGGCGAGCCCGGCTACCGGAACTCCGGGTGGACCTTCAAGGACGTCGAGTTCCTCCCCGAGGCGTTCGAGATCAAGGGCCGCGAGCAGAAGGAAGCGGCCGCGATGCTCATGGGCCGGACCAGCTACGAGGCGTTCAGCGCCGTGTGGCCCGACATGGAGGACTTCGCCGACTACAAGGCCATGCCGAAGTACGTCGTCTCCACGACCCTCACCGAGGACGACCTCGTCGACAACTGGGGCGAGACGACGATCCTGCGCTCCCTCGACGAGGTCGCCGCCCTGAAGGAGACCGAGGGCGGCCCGATCATCGTCCACGGCAGCGCCTCCCTGAACCAGGCCCTGTCGGACGCGGGCCTGATCGACCGCTACCACCTGCTCGTCTTCCCGCTCCTGCTCGGCGCGGGCAAGCGCCTCTTCAGCACCACCGACAAGGACACGCAGAAGCTGAAGCTCGTCGAGCACGAGGCCTACGCCAACGGCCTGCAGAAGAACGTGTTCGACGTCGTCCGCTGACCCGCCTAGGGTGACGCCCGTGACGACACGGATGATCATCCTCAACGGTGGTTCCAGCTCGGGGAAGTCCGGCATCGTGCGGTGCCTCCAATCCGTACTGCCGGACCCCTGGCTGGCGTTCGGCGTCGACTCGTTCGTCGACGCGCTTCCCGCGAAGATGCAGGACGACGACGCCGGGATCGTCTTCGACGCCGACGGCGGCGTCAGCGTCGGCGCCGGCTTCCGGGCCCTCGAGGCGGCCTGGGCCGGCGGGCTCGTGGCGATGGCCCGCGCGGGCGCGAGGATCGTCGTCGACGACGTCTTCCTCGGCGGCGCCGCCTCTCAGCAGCGCTGGCGCGAGGCCCTCGGCGACCTGCCCGTGCTGTGGGTCGGCGTCCGGTGCGAGAGCAGGGTCGCCGAAGGCCGGGAGATCGCCCGCGGGGACCGGACCACCGGAATGGCCGCACAGCAGGCCCTGAAGGTGCACGAGGGCGTGACGTACGACGTCGAGGTCGACACGACCCGCACAGAATCCCTGGAATGCGCCCGCGCGATCGCGGCCCGGCTGGGCTGACGCGCCTCAGGCGACCGGGCGGCCCTTCGGGCGGCGCAGGCCCGCCCGGGTGAGGTGGCCGAGCAGTTCCTTCGAACCGACCTCGATCGCGCCCGCCGCCACCGCGTCCGCGTACCGGTCCGACGGGATGTCGTAGTGGTCCCGCTCGAAGGCGCGCGGCGGCGCGCCGATCGACGCGGCGAAGGCGTGCAGCTCCTCGAAGGAGACGTCGCTGACCAGGTGCGACCACATGCGGCCGTGACCCGGCCAGGTCGGCGGGTCGATGTAGAGGCTCACGCCGTCACTCCCGTCACGTCAGGCCGCCCACCGGGGCCACCACCACGCCCTGCTTGCCGCAGACCCAGTGCGGGTCGGGGCCGAGCTCCGGCTCGACGTCGAGGGCGTGCGGGTCGCCCGAGGCGCAGACCGGGCAGAGCGGCCAGCGTCCGTACCGTTCGAGCAGGGCGTCCTGCACGTCCTGGGCGACGAGCCCGGCGACGTACGAGACCCCTTCGGGCCACTGCTCGACCCACCAGCGGCGGTGGGTCACCGCGTCCTCCACCATCGACACCACCTCTGCGGCGGCCACCTCCCGGGCCACCAGGTCGGCCAGCACCAGCGCGCGGGCGGTGTGCAGCGCCTGTTCCACGGGGTCGATGTCGTCCATGGACTCATTGTCACCCGCGCGGGGGAAAGGGCGAAGGTCCCCTCCGGATCCGGCGCCGAAGAGGGCCGACGGGGTCTTGTCGCCCCCCTCCGCCCGAAAGTATCTTTCACATGTGACCAATGACGTGAAGGAAAGTTTCACCAGCGACGCGCCCCCCGCCCCCGCCGCGCTCGCGGCCAAGGTACGGACCCTCGCGCCGTCCATGACCCGCTCCATGCAGCGGGTCGCCGAGGCCGTCGCCGGAGACCCGGCCGGCTGCGCCGCCCTCACGGTCACCGGCCTCGCCGAGCTCACCGGCACCAGCGAGGCGACCGTCGTCCGCACCGCCCGGCTCCTCGGCTACCCCGGCTACCGCGACCTGCGCCTCGCCCTCGCCGGCCTGGCCGCCCAGCAGCAGTCCGGCCGCGCCCCGGCCGTCACCGCCGACATCGCCGTCGACGACCCCATCGCCGACGTCGTCGCCAAGCTGGCCTACGACGAACAGCAGACCCTCGCCGACACCGCCGCCGGCCTCGACACCGTCCAGCTCGGCGCCGCCGTCGCCGCCCTCGCCACCGCCCGCCGCATCGACATCTACGGCATCGGCGCCTCCGGCCTCGTGGCCCAGGACCTCGGCCAGAAGCTGCTCCGGATCGGCCTCATCGCCCACGCCCCCAGCGACCCGCACCTCGCCGTCACCAACGCCGTGCAGCTCCGCTCCGGCGACGTCGCCATCGCCATCACCCACTCCGGCTCCACCGGCGACGTCATAGAACCCCTGCGCGTGGCCTTCGACCACGGCGCCACCACGGTCGCCGTCACCGGCCGCCCGGACGGCCCCGTCACCCAGTACGCCGACCACGTCCTCACCACCTCCACCGCCCGCGAGAGCGAACTGCGCCCGGCCGCCATGTCGTCCCGCACCAGCCAACTCCTGGTCGTCGACTGCCTGTTCACCTGCGTCACGCAGCGCACGTACGAGACGGCGGCCCCGGCCCTTGCCGCCTCCTACGAAGCCCTCGCCCACCGCCACTCCCCCAGAACCCGCTGAGCCCCGCACCCGCACCCGCCTCACTCGTTCACCGGCGCCGACGACGCCGCCGTACCGAAAGAGCACCCGTGCCCACCTCGTACTCCGAACTCCGCGCCCAGCTCGCCACCCTCACCACCGAGGCCTTCCGCCCCGAGCTCGCCGAGATCGACCGGCTCCCCACCCTGGACATCGCCCGCACCATGAACGGCGAGGACCGGACCGTCCCCGAGGCCGTCGCCCGGCAGCTCCCCGCGATCGCCGCCGCGATCGACGCCACCGCCGAGCGGATGTCCCGCGGCGGACGGCTGATCTACATGGGCGCCGGCACCGCGGGCCGCCTCGGCGTCCTCGACGCCAGCGAGTGCCCGCCCACCTTCAACACCGACCCCTCGCAGGTCCTCGGCCTCATCGCGGGCGGCCCCTCCGCCATGATCAAGGCCGTCGAGGGCGCCGAGGACTCGCGCGAACTCGCCGCCGCCGACCTGGACGCCCTCGGGCTCACCACCGACGACACCGTCGTCGGCGTCTCCGCCTCCGGCCGCACCCCGTACGCCGTCGGCGCCGTCGAACACGCCCGCGCCCTCGGCGCGCTGACCATCGGCGTCTCCTGCAACGAGGACAGCGCGCTCGCCGCCGCCGCCGAGCACGGCATCGAGGTCGTCACCGGCCCCGAACTCCTCACCGGATCCACCCGGTTGAAGGCGGGCACGGCGCAGAAGCTGGTCCTCAACATGATCTCGACGATCACGATGATCCGGCTCGGCAAGACGTACGGGAACCTGATGGTCGACGTCCGCGCCTCCAACGACAAGCTCCAGGCCCGCTCGCGGCGGATCGTCGCCCTGGCCACCGGCGCGCCGGACGAGCAGATCGAGACCGCGCTCGCCGCCGCCGACGGGGAGGTGAAGACCGCGATCCTGATGATCCTCGCCGACATCGATGCCAAGACGGCCGAGCAGCGCCTGACCGCGTCGGAGGGCCACCTGCGCACGGCGCTCCACGCGTAAGCACGCTCACCGCCGTCACCACCGTCACCGCCGTCACCGCCGTCACCACCGTCACCACCGTCACCACCGTCACCGGCAGAGGACGTCCTCCGCGGGCCGCACGCCCTCGGTCAGGAAGCGGGTCACGGCCCGGTCGCCGCACGCGTTGCCGTTGCCGAGGTACACCCCGTGGCCGCCCTTGTCGACCGAGACGAGGCGCGCCCGGTCGCCGAAGGCCTCCCGCATCCTCATCCCGACGGAGTGCGGCGTGGACGGGTCGCGCAGGTTCTGGATCATGAGGACGTTCGACGGCCCCCGGTCGGTGATCCGGGTCGGCTTCTCCACCGCGCCGCCCTTCCAGAAGGCGCACGGCGTGATGTTCGCCGGCATGCCCGCCGTCAGCGGGTAGCGGATCCGCTCGGCGGCGACGGCCCTCTCGTACGCCGGGACGGAGGCGGGCCAGTCCACGTCGTTGCAGATCACGCCCACGCTGACGGTCGCCGCCTCGTCGGGCATCGGCCCGGCCAGCTCGGGCGGCAGCACGGGCACGCCCGCCGGGTCGAGGGCCTGGGACATCAGACGGGCGAAGGCCGGGAAGGCCGCGTCGGAGTACAGGGCCTGCTGGAGCGCCTGCCGCAGCACCGTGCCGGTCAGGGGGGTGCCGGCAGTCGTCGAGGCGCGCGGCTCCCGGTCGAGCCGGGCGGCGAGGTCGAGGAACAGCGGCCGTACGTCCTCGGGCCGCTCGGCGAGACGCAGACCGTCCTCGTCCCGCTCCGGGGCGGACGCCCAGGCCGCGAAGTCGGGGAAACGGTCCTCGGCGCCGCGCGCCATGCCCGCGAGCCAGCCGCGGGCGACGCGCTTCGGGTCGGGGTCGGAGCTGCTGTCGAGGACCCAGCGGTCGGTGCGCCCGGGGAACTTCTGGGCGTACACGGCGGCCACGTACGTCCCGTACGACACGCTCCACGCGGACAGCTTCCGCTCACCGAGCGCCTGCCGCAGCCGGTCGAGGTCCCGCACCTGATGGGCCGTGGTCAGCCCGCGCAGCATGGCACCGCCGTTCCGGGCACAGGCCTCGGCCATCCGCCGCGACCGGGCCACGTTCTCGCCGATGCCGCCGTCGGCGGCGGGCCAGGACCGCAGCGTCACCAGGCGCCGGTCCTCCTCGGCGAAGCCGCACCGGGCCTTCGCCGAGCCGCCGACCCCGCGCGGATCGAAGGCCACCAGGTCGTACGCGCCGTTCATCTCCTTCGACAGGGCGGCCCCCTTCTGCCCGAGCCGCTGCACACCGGAGCTCCCCGGACCGCCCGGGATCACCATGAGCGTCCCGCGCCGCGCCTCGGGCCGGGTGCTGCGCAGCCGGGCGACGGCGAGCCCGATCTGCTCGCCGTCGGGGTCGGCGTAGTCGAGGGGCACGGAGAGCGTGGCGCACTGCTGCCCGGGCAGCGGCTTCACGGCGGGGTCGCAGTCGCCCCACTCCAGCCCCGCCGCTGCGGCGGGGCCGGCACCGCCCCCGACGAGTCCGACCCCGGCGACGGCGGCGACGGAGAGAGCGAGCATCAGGGCCTTGCGTCCACGATTCGTTGTCATGCGCACAGCCTCGCGGACGGGGCGATCGGGCCCCATCCGGCAGGCGGGCGGATCGTGGGTGGGGCCAACCCCCGGACGCCCGGGGGCGGTTGCCACACGGCACCGCGACCTCCCAGATCCCCCGCCTAGACTCCGCCCATGACCACGACACCGAACCCCACCCTCGTCACCGACCTCGCCCCCACCGGCGTCCTCCGGGCCTCCATCAACCTCGGAAACCCGGTGCTCGCACAGGGCACGCCCGAGGCGCCGGCCGGGGTCACCGTGGACCTGGCGCGCGAGATCGCCGCCCGGCTCGGTGTCGGCGTCGAGCTGCTCTGCTTCGACGCGGCGCGCAAGTCCTTCGACGCGATGGCGGACGGCCGCGCCGACCTCTGCTTCCTCGCCGTGGACCCGGCGCGCGAGACGGAGGTCGCGTTCACCGCGCCGTACGTCGTCATCGAGGGCGTGTACGCGGTGCCGCGCGGCTCGGCGCTCACGACGGTGGAGGACGTGGACGCGCCGGGCGTCCGGATCGGGGTCAAGAAGGGCTCCGCGTACGACCTGTTCCTGTCGAGGAACCTCGCGCACGCGACCGTGGTACGGGGAGAGGAAGGCGTCGACACGTTCCGGGACCAGGACCTGGAGGCGGGCGCGGGCATCCGCCAGCCGCTCACGGCGTACGCCGCCGCGCACCCCGAAGTCCGCCTGATCGAGGGCCGCTTCATGGAGATCCGACAGGCCGTCGGAACGACGATCGGCCGCAGCCCCGAGACGGTCGCCTTCCTCCGCGCCACGATCGAGGAACTGAAGGAGAACGGCTTCGTCGCGGAGTCGCTGCGGCGGTCGGGGCAGGAGGAGGGACTGGTGGCGCCGCCGGCCTGATCACACGGGGCCGGAGGTGTCCTCCGGGTCGTCTCCCCCGAACAGCCGCCACCACAGCCGGACTTCACGATCCGAACGCCCGAACGCCCGGGGGCCCGGCCGCACGTGCGCGGCCGGGCCCCCGGGATCGGATACGGATCACCTGCGGGTCAGTACAGCCCCTTGAAGACGCTCCACCCGCTGCCGACGGCCACCCGGGCCCCGTAGAGGCCGGTCCCGGTGCCGCTGTAGCGCCACAGCTTCCCGGCGGTGTCGCGGGCGATGAGGTCCGCGCGGCCGTCACCCGACAGGTCGCCGACGCCGACGAGCGAGGAGTACGCGCCCCAGCCGCCGCCGACCTGCACGCGCGCGGTGACGCCGCCGGTCGCGGTGCCGTAGTACCGCCACAGCACACCGGCCGCGTCGACGCCCAGCAGATCGCCACGGCCGTCGCCGTTGAGGTCACCGGCGCCGACGAGCTTCTTGTACAGCTTCCAGTTGGCGCCGATCTTCACGCGGGCCTTGACCCGGTGGTCGGCCGTGCCGCCGTAGAAGTACACGTCACCGGTCGTCGTCTGGCGCACGACCAGGTCGGCGTACCCGTCGCCGTTCGCGTCGCCCGGGGAGGTGATCACGTCGTACTGTCCCCAGCCCGAGCCGACCGGCGTGTACGGCGAGGAGGCCGAGACGACCTTCCCGCAGCCGGGCCGGTACGCCCGGAGCTGGTCGCCCACGCGGACGTAGACGTCGGCGCACCGGTCGCCGTCGAGGTCGCCCGTCGGCACGAACACGGAGGTCGTCGGGAACGTGGTCCCCGTCCCGGCGATCCGCGCCGACACCGCGCCCGTACCGGTCCCGCGGTACATCGACACGAGCCCGGCCGTGTCCATCACCAGCAGGTCGCCGAAGCCGTCGTCCCCGGCGAGGTCCCGCCAGACGGCGGCGCCGCCGGACACGGACACCGCACCGGACAGGGCCACGTCGGCGCCCTGTCCGTCGGCGGGCTTCACGGTCAGCGCCCAGGTGTAGGCCCCGTTCGCGACGTACCGCCCGGCCCCGTCCTTCCCGTCCCACGAGGGCGCGACGAGACCACGGGCCTCGCCCCCGGTCAGGGTGCGGACGACCTTGCCGGTCGCCTTGTGCCTGAGCGTCAGGGACCAGGACCCGGCCGGCTTGGACAGCCACCAGCGGGGCTTCCAGGAGGCGGACTTGAGGCCGACGGCCGCGGGGGCGTCGGAGTCGAGGGCGGCCAGGGGGCTGGTGGCGCCGCCGAGGCCGACGACGCGGACGGCCTGCTTCGTGTCGATGTAGGCGAGCGGCCCGCCGAAGCGGTCGACGGTCCAGCCGTCGTCGCCGTAGGGGTGGGTGTCCGGCACGGCGCCGATCGTGCGGAGGACGGGCTGTCCGGACCGGAAGTCGATCGTCTTCAGGCCGCCGCCGTCGTAGTCGTTGAAGGCGAGGAAGCCGTCTCCGAGGTGGAGTTCCTCCCCGGTCATCGTGATCGGGAGGTGGACCGGGATCTTCGCCTTCGTCTCGCGGTCGTACACGACCACGGATTCCCAGTCGCCGCAGAGCGCGGAGATCCACTTGCCGGTGGCCCGGAGCTCGGGGTTGACGCAGCCGGACCCGAGGTCGATCGTCTCGACGGTGGCACCCGTCCGCACGTCGACCGCGGAGACGGTGCCGTCGTCCCAGGACGCCGTCCAGATCCGGTTGCCCCACAGGGAAGCCCGCCCGTTGCCGGTCTTGACGACCTTGCCGGTCTCGATGTCGGCGACGTACGAACGCCGGAAACCCTTCTCGTCCGCGAGGAAGTGCACGTAGCGGCCGGAGGCGCTGACCGTCTCGACGCCGCTGAGCCTGTTGGGGTAGGTCAGCGTGAGGACGCGCGAGGTGGTGCCGGGTGCGGCCACGACGACCTCGACGATGCAGCTGTAGCAGGTTTCCGTTCCACCGGGAGCGGGCGGACCGTCCGCCACCCGCGCGGTGGTCCAGCGTCCGTCACCGGTGGGCTTCAGGTCGAGGCAGAGCCGTTCGGACGACTTGCACGTCCAGGCCGGCGCGGCCGTGCGCGGCTCGGTGAAGGACAGGTCGTATCCCTGACGGCTGAACCCCGTGTCGTTGTTCTGGACCGCGAGGCGACCGTTCGCCAGGTGCAGGTACGACCGCTTGACGGGCTTGGGCGGGGTGGCCAGGACCTGCGCGGTGACCGGGGCGAGCGTGGCGTCGAGCGAGACGCGGCGCACGCCCCAGTGGGCGGAGTCGGTGCCGCCGACCACGTACGGACTGCCGTCCGGACCGGTGACGATCCCGGTCTCGACGGAGGCGAGCACACCCAGGTCGAGCTGGACGCCGGTGAGGGACGTGGCCTTCAGCGGGCGCGGACGGCCGTAGCTGTCGGCGTCGGCGTAGTTCCCGACGATCCAGTCGCCGACGACGCCGAGCGAGACGCCGGCGGCCCCGGTCGCCAGCTTCACGGTCCGGCCCTGGTCGGCCGCGTCCTTGCGGGAGACGACGAAGGCCCCGGTGGTCCCGCTCTCGCCGTACTGGACGATCCAGTCGGCGCTGAGGGACGCCTTGAGCGAGGCGGGGGCGCTCGGCATGAGGGGCACGTCGACGAACGCGCCGGTGGCGAAGTCGACCAGGCCGAGGGCCGTGCCGTTGCCGTTCGAGTAGCGGACGAGCGCGCCGGCGCCGTCGAAGGCGATGACCTCGGGCCGTTCGCCGCTCTGGCCCGGGAGGTCCACCTCCAGGTCGGCGGGAGCGCCGGTGCCGATGCCCAGGAGGAACAGGGAGGTGGAGCCGTCGGCGCCCGGGCCGTAGCTCAGCCCCCGGCCCTGGCCGAAGGCGGGCAGCGGGGTCTGGCCCTCGGGGCGGTACCGGAGTTCCGTGACGCCGGTCGTGAAGTCGTGCAGGGCCGCGAGGACGTTGTCGCCGCCGGTGCCGAGACAGGCGACCTTGTCACCGAAGGCGGCACTGTGGTCCTTGCCCCAGGTGCAGCTCTGGAATTCGGCGACCCGCCCGTCCTGGAGGCTCTTCCAGCGCAGCGTCCCCGTGTCGTTGCGCCATGTCTGGATGCCGGTGCCCAGGGCGAACAGGCCCTGCTCCGGCGGGGCGACGGTGGGGAGCGGCGGGATCGTCACCGTGTACGGCGCGTCGGACGCGGTGGCCGCCGGTGCGGAAGGTGCGGTGGCCGTGAGGCCGGTGATGCCCAGGGCCGCGCTCAGTGCGAGCGCGACGGCTCTTCGGACGGACAAGTACGTGTCCCCTCGTACGGGTGTGCAGGCGGGTACGACGAGGGAGGACGGCACGACAGGCGGCGGACGGCAGGGCGGAGCGGACCGCGCGGCCGGGGGCCGGCGGGACCCCCCCTGTCGGCAGCGGAATCGTACATTCACGCGAAGGGAAGGTGCCAGGGAGAACGGCGCGGCGCCCCTTCCCCCGGAAGACCCCCCGCCCCCTGGCTCAGCCCATCCCCGCCAGGTACGCCGCCAGCCGGTCGTACTGCTCCCGCACCCCCGCCTCCATGCCCGCCGCCAGCGCCTGGTCCCTGATCTCGTTCGACGGCCAGAAGGAGGTGCTGGTCAGGGCCGTGCCGCCGTCGGGGGTCGCGTCGAAGGTGAGGGTGACGCGGACGGGGTCGGGGTCCGGCATCTGCTCGAAGACCTCCGTGTAGTCGAGCCGCTCCGCCGGGACCACGTCCTCGTACGTCCCGGAGAAGACGATCTCCTGGCCGTCCGGCCCGGTCTGGCCCCAGCGCCAGGCGCCGCCCGCCCGCAGGTCGATGTCGACGACGAAGGTGGTCAGCCCGGCCGCCCCGTACCACTCCCGTACGTGCTCGGGCCGCGTCCAGGCCTCCCAGACGCGGGCCGGCGGAGCCTCGAAGGTGCGGGTGACGACGAGCTCGCGGTCGGCCGGTGTCGTGAGGAGGGTGACCATGACGACGACCCCTTCCGTACGCCTTCGCCCTTCCAGCATCCGCCGAACGCCCGAGGGCGGCACCCCCACCAGGGGGTGCCGCCCTCGTTCGCGTTCAGCGATGAGCTGCTTCAGCGATGAACTGCCGATCCCTCAGGATCAGAAGTCCATGTCACCGCCCGGCATGCCGCCGCCGGCCGGCGCAGCGGCCTTCTCCGGCTTGTCGGCGATGACGGCCTCGGTGGTGAGGAACAGCGCGGCGATCGACGCGGCGTTCTGCAGCGCGGAGCGCGTGACCTTCGCCGGGTCGATGATGCCCTCGGCGATGAGGTCGACGTACTCGTTGGTCGCGGCGTTCAGGCCGTGGCCGACGGGCAGGTTGCGGACCTTCTCCGCCACGACGCCACCCTCGAGGCCGGCGTTGACGGCGATCTGCTTCAGCGGGGCCTCGAGGGCCAGCTTGACGATGTTGGCACCGGTGGCCTCGTCGCCCGTGAGGTCCGCCTCGAGCTTCTCGAAGACGTTGGAGGCCTGGAGCAGGGCCACGCCACCGCCGGCGACGATGCCCTCCTCGACGGCCGCCTTCGCGTTGCGAACGGCGTCCTCGATGCGGTGCTTGCGCTCCTTGAGCTCGACCTCGGTCGCGGCACCGGCCTTGATGACGGCCACGCCGCCGGCCAGCTTCGCGAGGCGCTCCTGGAGCTTCTCGCGGTCGTAGTCCGAGTCGGAGTTCTCGATCTCGGCGCGGATCTGGTTCACGCGACCGGCGACCTGCTCGCTGTCACCGGCACCGTCGACGATGGTGGTCTCGTCCTTGGTGATGACGACCTTGCGGGCGCGGCCCAGCAGGTCCAGGCCCGCGTTCTCGAGCTTGAGGCCGACCTCCTCGGAGATGACCGTGCCGCCCGTGAGGATGGCGATGTCGTTCAGCATGGCCTTGCGGCGGTCGCCGAAGCCCGGGGCCTTGACGGCGACGGACTTGAAGGTGCCGCGGATCTTGTTGACGACCAGGGTCGACAGGGCCTCGCCCTCGACGTCCTCGGCGATGATCAGCAGCGGCTTGCCCGACTGCATGACCTTCTCCAGGAGCGGAAGGAGGTCCTTCACGGAGGAGATCTTGGAGTTGACGATCAGGAGGTACGGGTCGTCGAGCGACGCCTCCATGCGCTCCATGTCGGTGGCGAAGTACGCCGAGATGTAGCCCTTGTCGAAGCGCATGCCCTCGGTGAGCTCCAGCTCCAGACCGAAGGTCTGGGACTCCTCGACGGTGATGACGCCTTCCTTGCCGACCTTGTCCATCGCCTCGGCGATGAGCTCGCCGATCTGGGTGTCGGCGGCGGAGATGGAGGCCGTGGAAGCGATCTGCTCCTTGGTCTCGACATCCTTCGCCTGCTCCAGCAGGGCGCCGGAGACGGCCTCGACGGCCTTCTCGATGCCGCGCTTGAGGGCCATCGGGTTGGCACCCGCGGCGACGTTGCGGAGGCCCTCGCGGACGAGCGCCTGGGCGAGAACGGTGGCGGTGGTCGTACCGTCGCCGGCGACGTCGTCCGTCTTCTTGGCGACTTCCTTGACCAGCTCGGCGCCGATCTTCTCGTACGGGTCCTCGAGCTCGATCTCCTTGGCGATGGAGACACCATCGTTGGTGATCGTGGGGGCGCCCCACTTCTTCTCGAGGACGACGTTGCGGCCCTTCGGGCCGAGGGTGACCTTGACGGCGTCAGCGAGCTGGTTCATGCCGCGCTCGAGACCGCGCCGGGCCTCCTCGTCGAACGCGATGATCTTGGCCATGTGAAGTGGTCCTCCCGGACATGGGGTGGATAACGCTCCAGGACCGCGCCGACGCCCGCGACGGACGGCCTGCGTGCCCTGTGGTTCCTTGCCCCACCTGGCCGCGGGCCTCGTCTGCCCGATCCTCGTAAGCACTCTCACCTTCCGAGTGCTAACGCCAATGATTAGCACTCGCCCTAGGAGAGTGCAAGCGACTCTCGCGTTTCGGGAGGCGGATCAGGGCGACGATCAGGGCGACGGTCGGGACGGTCCCGGAACGCACGAGGGGTCCGCATCCCCTCAGGGATGCGGACCCCTCGACGGCGTTGCGTCGGTGGCCGATCGCGCCGCGCTCAGACGGCGAGCTTGACCATGTCCGCCTGCGGACCCTTCTGGCCCTGCGAGATCTCGAACTCGACCCGCTGGCCTTCTTCGAGGCTGCGGTAGCCATCCATCTGGATCGCGCTGTAGTGGACGAAAACATCCGCACCACCGTCTACCGCGATGAAGCCGTAGCCCTTCTCCGCGTTGAACCACTTGACGGTGCCCTGAGCCATGCCTAACTCCCCTATTACTGGCCCTTGCGCGGGACCCGCACTTCGCGGACCCGGGTCAGACCTCTGCGCCGGAACGCGTCGACCGCGGCTGAATGTATCTGCCCAACTGCCCTCTGCAACAGGTCATTCGACCGAGAATTCTGGGCGCCCCGGAAAGGGGAATTGGGGAGAATCCTCAAGATGACGGGGCAAGTCGGGCCCGGCAAAGCGCGCAGAAGGTACACAACGTGCGCGCACTTTGGCTGCTTCTTGTCGCACGGGGGCGCATTCTCATATGCGTTCGGCATGAGCAGCGGAGGGGACTTCCCCAACTCTACCGCGCTCAACCATGCAGAATTGCCCCTTCCGCTTATCGCGCGGAAGGGGCAATTCGTACTGACCGGTAAGGCTCGATGGGCCTTTGTGCCTCAGCAGCCGCCGGCACTGTGCTCGATGGTCAGCCTCCGGCGACGGCCGGGATGATCGAGACGCCCGCGCCGGCCGGGGTGGCCGTCTCCAGGCCCTGCTCGAAGCGCACGTCGTCGTCGTTCACGTAGACGTTGACGAAGCGGCGCAGCTTGCCCTGGTCGTCCAGGACGCGGGCGGCGATGCCCGTGTGGTTCTTCTCCAGGTCCGCGATGACCTCGGCGAGGGTCGCGCCCTCGGCCTGGACCTCGGACTGACCGCCCGTGTAGGTGCGGAGGATGGTGGGGATGCGGACGTTCACGGCCATGTCTTCGTAACCTTTCAGTGGGCCAGGAAAGCGGACCGGCCCCGAGGGGGCCGGCTCGGGCGGGCCGGCTCAGAGCGCCAGGCCGGCGTCGCGGAACGCGTCCAGGCTCGGGCGGATGGTGACGGTCGCCTGAGAGGTGTCGGCCACCGCGTCCAGGGTCTTGAGTCCGTCGCCCGTGTTGAGGACGACGGTGGTGAGGTCCGGGTCGATCAGACCGGCCTCGACGAGCTTCTTGGTGACGCCGACGGTCACGCCGCCCGCGGTCTCCGCGAAGATGCCCTCGGTGCGGGCGAGGATCTTGATGGCCTCGACGACCTGCTCGTCGTTCACGTCCTCCACGGCGCCGCCGGTCCGGCGGGCGATGTCGAGGACGTACGGGCCGTCGGCCGGGTTGCCGATGGCGAGGGACTTGGCGATCGTGTTCGGCTTCTGCGGCCGGACGACGTCGTGGCCGGCCTTGAAGGCGACGGAGACCGGGGAGCAGCCCTCGGCCTGGGCGCCGAAGATCTTGTACGGCTTGTCCTCGACGAGGCCCAGCTTGATGAGCTCCTGGAGCCCCTTGTCGATCTTCGTGAGCTGGGAGCCGGAGGCGATCGGGATGACGAGCTGGTCGGGGATGACCCAGCCGAGCTGCTCGCAGATCTCGTACGCGAGCGTCTTGGAGCCCTCGCCGTAGTACGGACGGAGGTTGACGTTCACGAAGCCCCAGCCCTCGCCGAGCGGGTCGCCGATGAGCTCCGAGCAGAAGCGGTTGACGTCGTCGTAGTTGCCCTCGATGGCGACGAGGTCACCGCCGTAGACACCGGCCATGACGACCTTGCCCTGCTCCAGGTCGTGCGGGATGAACACGCAGGAGCGGAAGCCGGCGCGGGCGGCGGCGGCGCCGACGGCGCCGGCCAGGTTGCCGGTGGAGGAGCAGGAGAGGGTGGTGAAGCCGAAGGCGCGGGCGGCCTCGATGGCCTGGGCGACGACCCGGTCCTTGAAGGAGTGGGTCGGGTTGCCGGAGTCGTCCTTGACGAACAGCTTGCCGGGGGCGACGCCGATCTCGCGGGCGAGGTTGTCGGCCTGGACGAGCTTGGTCCAGCCGGGGTTCAGGTTCGGCTTCTCGGCGACGTCGGCGGGGACGGGCAGCAGCGGGGCGTAGCGCCAGATGTTGGCGGGGCCGGCCTCGATCTGCTTGCGCAGCGCCTCGGGGTCACCGGTGGGAAGGTCGTACGCGACTTCGAGCGGTCCGAAGCAGAGCTCGCAGGCGAAGATCGGTCCGAGCGGGAAGACTTCACCGCATTCGCGACAGGAGAGCCCGGAAGCGGGACCGAGGTCGACGGTGGTCGCGGGGGTAGCGGTCTGTACAGCCATGGAGGCGAGGCCCTTTCTCCTCATCTTTCCCATGACGAATTTTTCGCCATGAGACGGATTTGGCACCTTCCCTAGCCGGGGACCTCGCGCAAACAAGCTGCGTCCGTCAGGACACCACTAGGGGTGGTGGCCGGGAGACGGGTGGGCGAGTGACCGACTGGAGGGTTGCCGGGGCTTCAACGGGCCGTTTCCCTCTGCCCCTCTGGATGAGCGGTATTCGATTGTGAAGCGCGGTGGACTTTCGTTCCTGCGCTCCGACGCGGGCGGCACCCCGACGTGCATCGGGCATCCGCGTTGTTCAAGACTGTAACCGAAGGCCCGGACGCTTGGACCGGCCGTCCGAACCGCGAGATGGAGATCACGTGCTGGAAGAGGTGGAACGCTGGCTGGACCGGCGGTCCTGGTCCGTGACGGACCGGCCGCTGGAGCGGATCCTCGCCGCCAAGCGGAACACGAAGGTCAGCGTCGTCCTGCCGGCGCTGAACGAGGAGGCGACGGTCGGGGACATCGTCGCCGTGATCCGCCGCGAGCTGATGACGGAGGCGGTACCGCTCGTCGACGAGCTGGTGGTGATCGACTCGGGCTCCACGGACCGTACGGCGGAGGTGGCGGCCGCGGCCGGGGCGCGGGTGGTCGCGCGCGACGCGATCCTCCCCCGGATACCGACGCTCCCCGGCAAGGGCGAGGTGCTCTGGCGGTCACTGATGGTGACGAGCGGGGACGTGGTCTG
Source organism: Streptomyces nymphaeiformis (assembly GCF_014203895.1). Taxonomy (GTDB): domain Bacteria; phylum Actinomycetota; class Actinomycetes; order Streptomycetales; family Streptomycetaceae; genus Streptomyces; species Streptomyces nymphaeiformis. Next base: position 228,744 of record NZ_JACHJY010000012.1, read on the forward strand.
CTTCGTGGACGCGGACCTGCGGGACTTCTCGGCGGACTTCGTGACGGGGATCGTGGGCCCGCTGCTCACGGACCCGGACGTCGACTTCGTGAAGGCGATGTACGACCGCCCGTTCGGGGACACCCCTGGCCAGGGCGGCCGCGTGACGGAACTGGTGGCCCGCCCCCTCCTCAACCTCCACTGGCCGCAGCTGGCCGGCTTCGTACAGCCGCTGGGCGGCGAGTACGCGGCACGCCGCTCGCTCCTCGAACGACTCCCCTTCCCCGTCGGTTACGGAGTGGAGCTGGGGCTGCTCGTGGACGCCCTGCACACGGTGGGCCTGGACGCGCTCGCGCAGGTGGACGTCGGCGTGCGCAAGCACCGGCACCAGGACGGGCAGGCCCTGGGCCGGATGGCGGCGGCGATCTACCGGACGGCGCAGCTGCGGCTCTCGCGGGGGCATCTGGTGCGGCCGTGGCTGACGCAGTTCGAACGGGGCGAGAAGGGCTTCGAGCCGCGGACGTACGCGGTGGACACGGAGGAGCGGCCGCCGATGGCCGAGATCACGGAGTACGCGCACCGCCGCGTGGCGTGACGCCCCGGCGGCGACCCAGCGTGGCCGGATCGGCCCGTCTCGTATACGTACGTTTGAGCGTTTACGGGACGGGCTAGGTTCGCCACATGGCTACTGTGCTCGTGGCATCCAACCGGGGCCCGGTCTCGTACGCGCTCGGCGAGGACGGCTCGCTCGACACCAGACGGGGCGGCGGCGGCCTGGTCTCGGCCCTGAGCGCCATCGACGCCAGGGAGGGCCTCTGGGTGTGCGCGGCGCTCGGCGAGGGCGACCGGGAGGCGGTCCGGCGGGGCGTCGCCGAGCAGGGCGTACGGATGCTGGACATCGATCCGTCCGTCTACGCGGACGCGTACAACGGCATCGCGAACTCGGTGCTGTGGTTCCTCCACCACCATCTGTACGACATCCCGCGGGAGCCCGTCTTCGACGCGGGGTTCCGCCGCCGCTGGGAGTCGTACCGCACGTACAACCGCGCCTTCGCGGAGGCGCTGGCGGCGGAGGCGGCGGAGGGGGCGGCGGTCCTGGTGCAGGACTACCACCTGGCGCTGGTGCCAGGGCAGCTCCGCGAGCTCCGCCCGGACCTGCGCATCGCCCACTTCACCCACACGCCGTGGGCCTCCCCTCCGTACCTCGGCATGCTCCCGACCGACATCCGCGAGGAACTCCTCCGGGGCATGCTGGGCGCGGACCGGCTGGGCTTCCACACCCGGGCCTGGGCAGAAGCGTTCGAGGAGGGTGCGGGCGACCTCGGGCGGACGACGGTCGCGGCGTACCCGCTGGGCGTGGACGGCGAGGAACTGCGGGCACTGGCGTACCGCCCGGAGGTGGACGAGAAGCTGGCGCGGCTCCGCACGGAGATCGGCGACCGCAAGACGATCGTCCGGGTGGACCGCACGGAACTGTCGAAGAACATCCTGCGAGGCCTCCTGGCCTACCGCGAACTCCTCACCACGCACCCCGAATGGCGCAACAGAGTCGTCCACCTGGCCTCGGCGTACCCCTCGCGCCAGGACCTGGAGTCGTACAGGTCGTACACGACGGCGGTGACGGACCTGGCGGAGGAGATCAACACCGAGTTCGGCACGCCGGACTGGCAGCCGGTCCTGGTCTCGGTGAAGGACGACTTCACCCGCTCCCTCGCGGCGTACCGCCTCGCGGACGTGGCCCTGGTGAACCCGGTGCGCGACGGCATGAACCTGGTCGCGAAGGAGATACCGGTCGTCTCGGAGACGGGCTGCGCGCTGGTCCTCTCCCGGGAGGCGGGAGCGTACGAGGAACTCCACGAGGACGCCCTCGTCGTGAACCCCTTCGACGTCTCGGAAACGGCCGAGGCCCTCCACAGGGCCCTCACGATGCCCCCGTCGGAACGCACGGACCGCACGAAACGCCTGGCGGCGACGGCCACGGCACACCCCCCGCAGCGCTGGTTCCTGAACCAGCTGGAGGCGCTGCGGGAGCGGTGAGCCGGTGGCCCGGCGGACGGTCGAGGTGGCTTCTGGGGAGAGCGTGTCGACCCGACTGACGGAACCGCCTGATCACGTCGACCTGCTTGCGGCCGGGGATGTCACCGGCCACGACCGCGCTGTAGTACGTGCCGTGCCGGGAGGTTCGGGGCCGGCTCCGCCCGACGGCGCGGGCGGAGCGGGGCTGCCGTTCAGGAGGAGAGGCGGTTCAGTGCTGCGGTGGCGATGCCTTCGACGTAGGCGGGCCGGCCGGTGAGCTCGACGATGGCGACCCTGGTGCCGCTGCGCAGGACCGCGACCCCGCCGGTGACGGTGCCGTCGCCGTTGTAGGCCGGGTACCAGCGGGCGGTGCCGCCGGTGGTGGTCAGGGTGTGGGCCGCGCCGTAGCGCCAGTGGCCGGCCGGCTCGTCCTGGCAGTCCTGAACGAGCGCGACGAGCTGCTTCTCCCAGGTGGCGGCCGCGGTCCCGGTGGGGGCGCTCGCAGCCGACTCGATCAGCATGCCGTCGGTGTCGAAGGTCCAGTTCACGGACGCGTACGCGGTGGCGTTGCCCTTGGTCAGGTCGCGCATCGTCTCCTCGCCGGAGCACGCGGACAGCGCCTGGCGTCCGGTCAGCGCAACGGTCGCGCCGACCGGGTTCAGGCCCTTCCGGAAGTAGTCCTCGCTCTGGACGAGGTGGGCGGAGCCGAGTCCGGGCGCGGCGACCGCAGCCGAGCGGGCGGCGACGGCCGCGGTGCGGTGCGCGGTCCCGTCGGCGGTGGCCGACTGGGTGCCGACGACGGTGGCCGTGATCAGTGCGGCGGCGAAGCAGGCCGCGGCGGCGACCCGGTTGTGGCGAACGGACTTCTGCTGGACGGTCTGGTTCTCGGTCATCTGGTCCCCCTGCTGGTCGGGACGCCTGCTGCGTCCTCGTACAACCGGGGGAGATGCCGCCGGAGGAGGGAAAGTTGGAGCTCTGACCGGCTGTTTCACAGCTGTGACAGAGCGGTCCTGACGACGCGGTCCATCGCGGCCGTCCCCAGGCAGGCGTCGACCTCAAGAACCCCGTAGTGGGTGCCGCTGCGCAGCACGGCGATGCCGCCGCAGGGCTCCTCGCCCTCGGGCGCCGTGCCGGTGGTGTTGAGGGATCCCTGGTAGACGCCCATCCAGCTCGCGGTGACGTCCGGGGCGAGCCGCAGCGTCACGGTCCTTCCGTAGACCCAGTGCCCTGGCGCTTCCTCCTGGCAGGGCACCTGTTCCAGCAGCAGGCGCTCGGCGAAGTTCTGCGCCAGGGAAGGGCTCCGGGCCTCGGCGGCGACTTCGCGGGCGACCTGATCGGCGCCGTCCAGGGCCAGCGTGGGGTCGCTCGGGTTGGTGCGGGGGCTGGTCATCAGTCCGCGGAAGTGGGCACCGGGCCCGCCCAGGGTCTCCGTGAGGGTCTTCTCCCCGGTGCAGGCCGAGTTGGCGTAATGCCCGTCGCCGTACCGGTCGGTGACGTGGATCTTCCCGATGCCGGCGTCCGGGCTGAACGCCGCGGGTTCCAGAAGGTTCGCCTTCGTCACCGGCCCGGTCGCACCGGTCGGTGAACCGGAGCCGGAGGCCGAGGGCGCGGGCGTCGGGGCGGACACGCCGGGCGTCGCGGGAGCGGACGCGCCCTGGGATGCCCCGCCGACCGCGGCAACCGGCCGCTCCGGCGGGTGGGCGTCGGCGCCGGGGGGCGAGGGCAGGATGAATCGGCCGGTCACCAGCCCGAGCGCGGCGGCTGCCACCAGGGCGGCGACGGCGGACCGGGGCCGGACGACGGCGTGGCCGCCGCCCGTCGCGGGACCGCCGTTCACGGACCGGTGACCAGGCGCTCGCGCATGAAGCGGCGGGCCTGGTGGATACGGTCCTTGACCGTGCCCAACGGGGCGTCCAGCTGCTCGGCCACCTGGACGTAGGTCAGGTCGCCCAGGTCGCGCAGCACGAAGGACTCCACCAGGGTGGGGTGCTGCTGCTCCAGCGCGGCCAACGCCTCCATCAGGTCGAGCCGGCTCCCGGCGATGACGCTGGTGGTGCGCGGGTCGACGGACTCGGGGAGGTCGGCGTGGCTGTCCTCGGCGCGTCGGCGCATCGAGCGGTAGGTGGACCGGGCGGCGTTCGATGCGATCACCGTCACCCAGCCCAGGAAGGAGCCGTGGCCGCCGTACTCGCCCAGGTGCGTGCTGATGGACAGGAGGGCGTCCTGCGCGGCCTCCTCCGCGTCGGCGTGGTGGGGCAGGAAGCGCGAGCAGCGTCGCAGCACCATCGGCCGCAGCTTGGCCAGCAGGTACTCCATCGCCCCCGGGTCCCCCGCCTGGGCAGCCGCCACGAGCCGTTCCAGCTCGCCTTCCTCGAACACCCGGATCCCCCGTTTCGTCCCGCCTGGCATCCCGCCCGCCGAACGGGAGTTCCCCACTCCCCCTCGACTCCGGCAGAATGCTGCCACATGCGCAAGCTCGGCCGTTACCTCCTCCTGGACCGGCTCGGAGCCGGCTCCTTCGCGACGGTCTGGAAGGCCTACGATCCGGAGCTCGACACCGAGGTCGCGGTGAAGGTGCTGGCCGACAACTGGGCCGCCAACGCCGATGTGCGCGAGCGGTTCCTGGCGGAGGCGAGGCTGCTGCGCCGGATCGCCAGCCCGCGGGTGGTCCGCGTGCACGACGTCGGGGTGCAGGAGGACCGGCCCTACTTCGTCATGGACTACGTACGCGGCGGCACCCTGGAGGACCGGGTCGGCCGGTGCGACCCGCAGGAGGCACTGCGGCTGGCCGCGGAGGCGGGCTACGCGGTCCAGGTCCTGCACGAGGCGGGTGTGGTGCACCGCGACGTCAAGCCGTCCAACATGCTGCTCGCCACCGGCCCCGCGCCCGCCGCGGTGCTGGTGGCGGATCTGGGCAGCGCGAAGCAACTGGCCGACGCGTCCGGGCTGACGGTGACCACGGGCACGCCCGCGTACATGGCACCGGAACAGGCCTTCCAGACCGGCGGGTTCGACGGAAGGGCCGATGTGTACGCGCTGGCCGTCGTGGCCTACGAGCTTCTGACCGGGCAGAAGCCGTTCGGCCCGGGCGGGCGCGCCACAGCCCTGATGACCGACCAGCCGACCGCCTCGACGCTGCCGGCGCTCCCCGCCGGAGCGGAGCTTCCACCGAACGTCGCCCTGCTGCTACGGGCCGCGATGTCCGTCGAGCCGGCGGATCGACCGCCGACCGCCCAGGCCTTCGCAGACGCGCTGCTGGCTCCCGTCCCGCAGTCCCAGCCCCTGGAAGGCCCCGGGTGGCTGACCCCGCGCGCGGTCTGTCTGGCGTCGGGCGCGGTGTTCACGGCGACGACCCTGCTGAGCTGGCTGCAGCGTTGAATCCGACGGGGAGGCCGGGCGGGCCCGGGCCCCGGCCGAGGCCGACCTCCGCAACGGTCCGCCGGCACTCGGTCCGGAGACGGTCGAGACCAAGAGGTATGGCCTGACGGGGCGTCATCGACTCCGTCACCGCAGGCTCCGGGCGCTGACCGCACCACCCCCGAGCAGCACTACTCCCGTTCCGGTTCGACCAGGGCGCCCCCAAGGCAGCCACTCCTCGCAGGTTCGAAGACCGTGTCGGGACTATCGCGGCGCCTCAGGCTTCCGATGTCTGCCGGTCCCCGGACCGAGCTTCGGCGCTGTCTCCGGGGCCGAGGGGGCCTCGGTCCGGGGAAACAGGATGCGCCGCGCCTCCGCGAGGTTCGCGGCGAAGCCGTGTGGCTCCCACAAGTGTCCGTTCCACCGCTGGATCGCGCGGGGTGCATCGGGGTTCAGATGCGATGCCCGCGGGCCGTCGCCGGTCACGAGGGGGACAGCCCGCAGCTGCCCGATCCTCGCGTCCCGGCGCTCGGCCCACTCGGCGAGCGGTTCGTCGTCCATGGCCGGAGCGTAGTGGGTCAGGTGATCCGGTGTTCCCAGCGCAGGGAAGGGGCCCGGTCGATCCAGCACTGATGGGAAGCGGGTGTCACGCGGAGCCGTACGGAGTGGATCTCCGGTGCTCCGGCGTCCCGCCAGGCGACGAGAGAACGTTCCACGTCGTCCCACAGTGCCACCGGGCCGCCTTGACGGACGGTCCAGCTCTCGCCGTCGACGAGGAACTCGGCGAACGACTCCCTCTCCGGATCGAACAGGTACCGCAAGGGTGAGCCGTCACCGTTCGTCGCGCGGACGAGCTGAGTGCCCGGTGCGGCCAACTGCGCAAGGAAGGCGGGCATCCACTCCTCCAGGACGAGCGGGGACACCAGAGCGTGCCGCTCGCTTTCGGCGTACGCGGTCCGGGCGGAGAGGTCACCCGCCACGGGGGCCACCGCCTGGGCCCGTGCCTGCATGGAGGAGGAGCGCTCGACGATCGCGCCCTCGGCGCTCCCGTCATCGCCGACGGTGAGGCGCTGCGGAAGCGGTGAGCACTACTCCCGCTCCGGGTCGACCAGGGCGCGGACGGCGGAGGGTCCGATGAAGTCGCGGGCGAGAACGTCCATGATCAGTTCGTCGCACACCCGGCCCAGCCAGTAGCCCACCTCGCGCAGTGTGCCGGCCGTCCGGAATCCCGCCTTCTCGTACGCCTTGACGCCGCCCGCGTTGGGCGCCAGCACCTTCAACCAGACCATGCGCACATTGACGACGTGGAACGCGTAATCGAGGACGAGACGCGTGGCCGCCGTCCCCAGACCACGCCCGCGTGCCTCCGGGGCGAGCATCACGACGTACTCGGCGGTGCGTACCTGGTGGTCGGGCAGGAGCGTCGCGACCCCAACGGGGACGGGCTCGGTACCGCTGACGTCGTAGACGGTGAAGCGGATGTTCCCGCCACGGAGCTGGTGGGCCATGCCCTCCGTACGGGCCTCCAGGGACTCGGGACTCTGGCGCCCGTAGCCCACGAGGAGCGCCGGATCCTGTTCCCACCGCCAGTAGGTCTCGACGAGGTCGGACCGGAACGGGCCGAGGCCGCAGATGTCGTCCTTGATCCACAGAATCGGGTCAGTGGCCACTGCGGTCTCCAATCACGAGAACGGGCGTGTAGGCGCGGGTCGAGTCCGGTTCGGCCAGAGTCAGACGAGCGAAGGCAGGATGCCTCGGCTCCAGTGTCCGAGCCAGAAGGCCATGGCGGACGGCTTGTCCTGGCCCTCGGTCGAGCCGTCGTGGAGGAGGTACTCGGTGGGGGCCAGATAGCCCTCCCCTGGAGCGAGGCGGATCCGGACGCACCCAAGGGGGTGGCCGACGGCAGCGTACGTGCGGTAGTCGTCGGTGTGGGGATACCGCCGCTCGTACGAGTCGGGATGGACCGCCCGGCAGACGGCCTGGGCGTCGAGGTCTCCGAGAACGACGTACCGGTCGCCCGGCCCGAGGTTGAGGGCGAGCCGTCGCCTGCCCACGGTCCTCCGGCCGTAATCGAGCTTGTCCCAGTTGTCGAGGTGGAGACCGATCAGGCGTCCGTCCCGGTAGTTGTCCGTGGTGGTGCGCATCCCGGGCTCGGCAAGGGCCTGGCCGATGTACTCGGCCCGGTCGTCGCCCAGGGGCTTCGCCAGGTCGTCAAGACCCCGGCCGGTGGGTACGGGAGGCCGGACGATCTCCACGAGCATGCTGGAGCGCGCTCGTTCGGGAGCGGCCAGCGCGCGCCCGGCCTCATCGTCCAGTGGCTGCCAGCGGCCGGAGGGGACCACAGCTCCGTCCTCGTACTCCGCCTCGTCCTTGGCTGTGCGGACTACGGCGACGTCACAGCGTGCGCGTAGAGCGCCCAAGTCGTTGAAGGCCAGATACAGGGGCACGGGAGCCCTCCTGGGGATCAGTCGTCCCCGACCGTGATGTCGAGTTCACTCACCAGGGCGTGAACGAGGTCGGCTTGTTGGGTGTGGTCGATGCGGACCTTGGCCAGGTTCGCAACGCCCCGGATCGTCGACAGGTCGTTGCCGCGCAAGTCCGTGTCCCGGTAGCGGCCGCCGCCGAACTCCGTGGTCCTCAAGGTGCAGTCGGAGAACACCACGTCGGACAGGTCGCAGTCGCTGAACACGGCCGCGGTGAGGACGCAGCCCGTGAACGCCACGGGCCCGGTGGCGCGCATCCTGTCGAACGTCGCGTAGTCGAACTTGCAGCCCTCGAACAGCACGTCGTCAAGCACCAGGCCGTCCAGTGCGGCGCCCATGAGCTTGCAGTCGCGGACCACCACACGGGTCAGCTTGCTCTCGCTCCAGCGGACCGACCGGAGATCGCTGCCGCTGATCTCCACACCGTGCAGATTCAGGGCCTGGAGCTCGACCCGCTGAGATCGGACGTCCGCGATGCGGCCGGCGATCAGCTGGGTGTCGGCCAGGTCCAGCGAGCGCAGGTCCGCGTCTCGGAAGGAGAAGTCCTGCACGATGCCACGCGCGCTGTCGAGGGTGTCGACGTGGGACAGGTACAAGCCGGGTTCGTCCAGGTCCGGGGTCGTCACGGTGACGTGCCCGAAGACGCGGGTGGCCATGGTGGTGCTCCGTTCTGTCGTGGGGCCGGGGCAGCCCCACAGAGTCGGCTGGGACCGCCCCGGTGCCGGCGTGGGCTAGGACTTCTTGCTCCAGTCGTCCCACGTGGGCCGGTTGTCGAACACCGGGGTGGGGTTGTCCCAGGTGGGCCGGTTGTCGAAGGTGGCCAGAGCCTGCGTCCCGGCGGCCTCCAGGAGGGACCGGAAGCCGTGGGGCGAGTCCATCACGAGGGTGGTGGCGTCAGCGGGCATGTTCGCGGACATGGCGCGTTACTCCTTCCATCAGGGCGATCTTGGCGGTGGTGCAGTACCGGGTCCTGGTCCCGTCCATCCGGCCGCCGTGCTCGAAGTACCGGTTGGCGGGGTGGGCTCCGCCACAGAAGGCGAAGTACGGGCATGTGGCGCGGCAGGCGTCCACGCCCTTCCAGAACTCGGTGATCCAGGGGGTGCGTTCCTCGGCCTCGGCCACCAGGACGTCGAGACCGGGGCCGAGCACGTTGCCGGTGGTGAAGTCGCCGAACCGGTCGTCGGTGAACCCCGCCAGTTCGGGGGAGAGCATGACCACGCCCGCCGTCGTACGCGACGGTGGGCAGCGGGTCCCACGGGGCGGAGGCCGGGAAGGGCCCCGTGACCTGGCCCTGGAGGACCGCGCCGGCGAAGTTCAGTACGCGCTGGATCTCCCGGAGGCGTACGACCGGGTTGGCCCGCCAGGCATCGGCAAGGGCGGCCCAGAACTCGGCCGCTCGAACGATGTCGGGCGCGGGTGCGGAGAGGTTGACACCCTCCTCTTCTTCGACGTTCACGCCGAGAGTGGTGACGCCGAGTTCGGCGAAGAACTCGTAGAACCGGGCGGCGTCCGCCGGTTCGGGGTCGGAGACGACCGCGATGGCGGAGAACGGAATGCCATGACGGCGCAGACGGTCGACCCCACGCATCGTGACGTGGAATCCGGGGTGCCCGGCGAGGGTGACACGGCGCGTGTTCATGTCTACGGGGCCGTCGATGCTGACTCCGACGGCTACGTTGCGCTCCGACAGGAACTCGCACCAGGCGTCATCGACGAGAGCGGCGTTCGTCTGCATGGAGTGCTTCACGCCCTCGAAGGGCGCCATGAGCGCTGCCAGGTGCTCGCGTCCCGTGGCAAGGGGTTCACCTCCGTGCCAGACCACTTCGAATGCCGGGTCGTCGGCCGCCCATACGTTGACCGGCTCGGCCACCGCTCTGGCGACGTCCACCGTCATGAGGTGCTTCTTCTTCCGCAAGGGCAGGTAGCAGTACGTGCAGTCCATGGGCAGGCACTGCGTCGTCGGCTGCATGACCACCGCACGGGGGACGGCCGCGAGCCGCTGGAGCCGGCGCGAGGGCACGGTGCTGCTCTCGATCGGCCGGACAGCCTGGATGTTGGCAACGGCCGTCGACCACACCACACCGGACGCCGGACGGATGTGAGCGACGCGGACCACACGTCCGTCGCCATGCGTCTCGTGCGTGACCGCCATGAGCTCGCCCTCACCCCGGGAGGCGATGTCCCGTACCCGGTGCCCGAGCAGCTCATGTCGCTCGTACCCGGCGTGGTCGACGGCGTTCACGCCTCGTCCTCCTGGTCGGGCTGCTCGGCGGCGAAGCGGCGCATGAACCGCTCCCAGCCACCGGCCGCTCGTACCCGCAGGGCCCGGCTCGGCGCACCCGGCCGGACCTCCTGCGGGGTGTGGGTGCGGCCGCCGCCGGTGCCGGGACTCCAGCGAGGCGGTTCGAGTGCTGTCACACAATTGCTCCTCTCTGTGAGAAGCCGCCTGAAGGGCTCTTCGCCCCACGAGCGACGTGTGACCAGTGAACGACGATCCGTTACCGTCTCCCAGAGCAGACCCCGCGCAATGCCCGGGCGTTTTCCAGGCGTCGGTGCGTGCGCGCAGGGAAAGGTGCTCCCATGAGGGGATGCCAATGTCATTGAGGCGTAGGCGCCTTGCTGAACGGCGTGTGGCGCGGGGCTACTCTCAGGAGGAATTCGCAGAAGCGCTCACGGTGGCCGCGTCCACCGTGGTCCGTTGGGAAAGCGGCCGTGCCACCCCACAGCCGCACCAACGACTCAAGATCGCAACGCTGTTGGGAGTGACCCTCCCCGAGCTGGCAGCCCTCCTCTCCGAAGAACAGCCGGCGGAGACCGCTGCGCTTCCCGACACCCCGCCCCTCTTCCATGGTGATGATGACGACATGAAGCGCCGCAACGTCCTGGGCCTGCTCGCCGTCACGGGCGCACTGGTCGCCCTGCCCGACTCCGACGAAGCCCCCTGCGGGCGCGCGACGGTCGAACTCCTGGAGACGGGGGACGACCTGCACCGCAGCCTGTGGCGGATCTATGCGCTCTCGGACTCCAAACAGGCCGTCTTCCCTGCTGTTCGCGTACAGCTCGACATCATGACGAAGGGGCTGGCCGAGGCGTGTACGCCGGGGGACCGGGCACGGCTGTGCCGGATGACGGCCGACCTCTACCAACTCGTCGGCGAGCTGTTCTTCGACGCCAACCGGTACACCGACGCCGCCCAGTGCTACACATTGGCCGCCCACGCCGCTCACGCCTGCGGGGACCACGACCTCTGGGCCTGCGCCATGACCCGCCACGCGTACGTCGAGCTGTACGCGCGCCGCGCCTCCGCCGCCCAGCCTCTGCTCGCGGCAGCTTCCCGGATCGCCCTGCGGGGCGACGGCGCGCTCTCCACTCGCCACTGGGTCGCCGCCGTCCAGGCGCAGGCGTACGCGGCGGTGGGTGATCTCGACGCATGCAACCGGGCCCTGGACGAAGCCGAGGAGGTGCATGCCCTTGACAGCGCCCACTCCCACAACGGGGGCTGGCTCCGCTTCGACGGTTCCCGCCTCGCCGAGGAAAGAGGAGCCTGCTACCTCCAACTGGACCGCCCCGACCTCGCGGAGGAAGCTCTCGCAGCAGCCCTCGCGCAGCCCCTGTCACTTCGCCGCCGCGCCGCCGTCCTGACCGACCTCGCAGTCCTCGGAGCGTACCGGCATGACATCGACCAGGTCGTGCACTACGCGGAGCAGGTGCTCGGTCTGGCCGACCGCTCGCACTCTGGATTCATCGACAGGAAGCTGGACGGGCTCCGAGGGCGTCTTGCCCCGCTCATGGCCGATGGCCGAGTCTCGGACCTGGATCACCGAATCGCGGCGCTACCGCGTACCGCATGACGAGAGGGACACGCGCATGAGTGACGGCCGGATCTTCCGCGAGGCGTGGATCGCCGGTGTGAACAAGCACTATCCCGGCGAGCCGAAGCCCGGCTACATCACGCCGTGGGACGAGACGCCCGAGTGGGAGCGCCAGGCGGCCGCCGCCGTGTGCGGGCAGGTGCGCGACTTCATCGGGGTCAGTGGAGGACACGCGGCCCGGCTCACCCGCGAGCAGAAGGGTCGCTTCGTCGCGATCTGCTGGACCGCCCAGATGTTCCGGCACTTCGAGGAACCGAAGCCCGGGTACGTCGCCGACTGGGCCGACCTGCCGGCCTGGCAGCGGGAGACGGACGCGGACATCTTCGAACACATCGAGCAGACCCGCTGACGTCCGGAAAGGCGGCGCCCCTGTCCGGACTGATCCCGGCAGGGGCGGATGCGCGAGGTAGACACCGCATACGCGGTCTCCACGGCCCGTCGCTCACGCGTCGCTGTCATCGCCGCCGTCGATGACGGTCAGTTGGGCGCCCTTCGGTGCGTACGGGTCGGGAGTACCGTCCGGAATGTTCTGGATGGCCTGGCCCTGGGCTGCGCCGTTGCCGTTGAAGACGAAGTCGGCGCGCAGACGCCAGTTCCGACCGTCGGCGTAGATGAATCCCTGGTCAGCGAGCTGGCGGAGGGCACGAGACACCGAGGACTGGGACATGCCGACCTGTTCGGCGAACTTCGTCTGGTTCTCGACGATGACCAGGCCATGGTCTTTGCGGTTCTGGATCGCGCACATCTTGTGGAACAGCTTGAAGGCCGCCGCGCTGAGATCGGCGTCCGCGAGTGCCAGGTGTGCCGCGTATCCCATCGTGGTGAACCCTCCTCCTCTGAACCAGAGACCGGCTGCAACGGAGACCGACGAATGGACGGTGAGGTCGTTCACCTCGCCCGTCGACCGGTTGACAGTCTCGATCCGGGTTACCTTTCGGCCCGCACGCACAGGTTACTCCCGCAGATGATTGGAAGACGAGCAGGGATGCATCAGTCGATGCACCACTGGAGGGTTTTCATCCAGAATTGGGTAAACCCTACCCGATCCCATTCAATTCCGGGTAGAGATACCCGGAATTGAATGACCTTTCAGTCATCTACCCAGCTCAGAGGCCTGCCGCTGCCGCTCCGTCTTAAGTAGGTAAGCGCACCCGCCGTACGGGAGCCCCTGCGGTACTCGCTGCGCTCCGTTCCTCGGCGGTGCCCCACCCTCGCCCCGGGCATCCACCGGCCGCCATGGGCCGAGACCGTGGCATCAAGGGGAGGCGTGGCCGGGGTCGGTGGGTGGTTGCCGTGGCACACGTGGCGGGTGCCCGTTCGGCTTTCCCGCCGTCTGGGCCGGCTTTCGTGGGTCGAGGTCACGACAGGGCGCCTCCGTGGCTCTGCCAATCGATCGAGCGTGCTCCTCCCGAGCGCCGCCCCTACGCGTCCGGGAACCAGTCGCGCCCCTGGGCCCAGTGGGCGGCCCAACCCGCGAAACCGGGAGTGCCCGGCATCAGCGCGTCGGGCGACTCGGGGCCGAAGGGCATCGCGCCCTCGCCGGCGATCTGCCAGACGTGGCCGCGCTGCGGGCCGGTGACGATCAGGTGCCAGTACATGCCGCAGCCGTCGGTGCCGAGGAGCAGCGAGCCGTGGTCGAACACGGGGGCGGTCCGGGCCTCGAAGGCGGCCTCGTCCTCGTCCGCCTCCTCGTCCTCCTCCCACAGCCATGCCGCCGTGAGCGGGAAGGGCTCGGCGAGCAGGCGTTCGGGGCGGCCCGCGCCCCAGTCCGAGGGCGTCTCCGCGAGCGGCAGCAGTCCGTAGTACGGCGGCCCCTCGGGCAGTCCGTCGCAGACCTCCGCCACGAACGTCCGGTACGGCTCCGGAAGTTCGACGCCGTGCTCCGCCTCGAACGCCCGCACCGCCTCCCAGCCCGCAGGCGGCGCCGCGTCGGGGCGGGACGCGAAGATCTCGCGCAGGGCGGCCAGCTCGGCCGGGTCACAGGCTTCCGTGTTCATGCCGGGCATCATGCAACACCCGACGGAGAAATCTGTCGCCGCTGGTCAAAGGCCCGTGAAACGCTGGCGGACATGCATCCCGATCCGATCGATCTTGCCCGGCGTCTCGTACAGGACCGCTTTCCCGACGCCCTCGCCGTGGTCCTGGCCGGTTCCACCGCCGCAGGACGCGCGACCGCCAGTAGCGACCTGGACATCGCGGTGCTCATCGGGGACGGCGGCGAGACCGGTCGGGAGACGGTCCGGGTCGAGGGGCGCCTCGTGGAGCTCTTCGTCCACACCCGTGCCGGTCTCGCGGAGCTCTTCGCCGCGGACGTCGCCGCGCGCCGCGGGGTGCTGCAGAGCATGTACGCCACCAGCCTCGTCCTGGTCGACACCGACGGGGAGGCCGGGCGGGCCCGGGACCTGGCCGAGGCCGACCTCCGCAGCGGTCCGCCGGCGCTGGAGCCCGAGATCGTCGAGACCAAGAGGTACGGCCTGACCGACGCTCTGGACGACCTGGCCGACGCGGACGACCCCTTCGAGCGCCTCGCGGTGGCCGGGGTCGTCCTCGACGCCGCCGCCGACCTGCTCCTCGACCACCACCGCGCCTGGTCGGGCAGCGGCAAGTGGCTGCCCAGGAGGCTCGTCGAGGCCGACGCGGAGCGCGGCGGAGCCCTTCTCCAGGGCCACCGCCACCTGTGCGAGACGGGTGACCCGGCGCCGCTGGCCGACGCGGCCCTCCGCGTCCTCGGCCTCGTCGGCGGACCGCTCCGCGAGGGCTACCGCAGGACCTGGCGGGGTGTCATCGACTCCGTCGCCGCAGGCGCCGGGCGCTGACCGCAGCACACCGAGCGGCACTGCTCCCGTTCCGGGTCGACCAGGGCGCGCACGACTGAGGGGCCGACCCGATCGCGACTGCTCCCGGGGAACACGTCCGTCAGGACGACCGGCGGTAGGTGTCAGCCGGATGCCCGGTGGCGCGGTGCCAGGTTCAGGACGGCCCCAGACGCGGCGCGGGCTTTGACCGTTCGTTGTCCGTCGTCGCCTGGAACGCGGCGCGCCATGCAGCGGCGAGGTCGCCCTCGGCGGCGTCGAGAGCGGCAGCGGTGTTGCCGCCGGGAACCGCGACGCGGTTCACGATGTCGTCCAAGCGGGCGCCCTGACCGACCAGGCGGCTCAGGGCGTGCAGGCTCTGCGCGACGAGTTGCTCCGCCAGCTCCCGCGGCAGCGGGGCGCCGCGCTCCTGCTGCGCGTCGACCATCGCCCGGACGGCACCGGCCACCAGGGCCGGGCCGCAGGACGCGAGGTCGGTCGCCGCCCGCCCCTGGCCCTCCTCGATCACGAACGGGGTCGAGAAGGACCGGAGCAGGGCGAGCAGGTCCTCGGTGTCCTGCTCCGTCAGGCGCGGACCGGGCACCAGGAGGGTCGCGCCGGCCCCGATGTCGTTGCCGACGCTCGGGATCAGCTTGGCCACCGGCCCGGGAACGGCCTCTGCCAGCGTCCGGAGCGGCAGGCCGTTGTTGATGGTGACGACGGTGTGCCGCACCGTGAGCCGGGGCCGCAGTTCGTCGAGGACTGCCGGCAGATCCGCGTTCCGGACGCACAGGACGATCAGGCCGACCTGGCGGGGCAGCTCCGCCAGGGGCAGGACCACCGCACCGGGCACGGCTTCCCGGAGCCGCGCGACACTGGCCGGTGACCGCCCGGCCGCGAACAGCCGTCCGGGTCCGACCGCCGCGCCGAAACCGGCCACCAGGGTCAGCCCCATACGGCCGAGACCCACCACGCCGACCGTCCGATGCTTCCTCATGACGCTCAGCATCGCAGGCGCCGGGCGCTGACGTTACGAGGCCTCCTGCCGCTCCCTCCCCCACGCCGCCAGCGGTTCGAGGGCCTCGTTCAGGCGGATGCCCGCCTTCGTCAGGGCGTATTCGACGCGGGGCGGGACCTCGTCGTACGAGACGCGGTCCACGATGCCGTCCGCCTCCAGTTCGCGCAGGTGGGAGGCGAGGACCTTCTCCGTGATGCCCGGGATCAGGCGCCGGAGTTCGCCGAAGCGGCGGTGCGGCTGTTCGTGGAGCGCCCAGAGGATCAGGACTTTCCACTTGCCGCCGATGACCTCCATCGCGGTGTCGATCCCGCAGACGTGGCGGTCGGGCGCCTTCGGCCGGTTCAGTGTCGCCATGCGTCTCCACCCCTCTGACCTGTTCGCTCACCTCAGGGTAACCACCCACTTGAAAGTGGGTACTTGAGCAGGTCAGAGGGCTTGAGCAGCCTTGTGGGCATGACAGCGAACACGCCTCTCACGACCCCCGTCTCCCTTCTCGGGCTCGGTGCCATGGGTACCGCCCTCGCTCGCGCCTGGCTCGCCGCCGGGCATCCGCTCACCGTCTGGAACCGCACCCCCGCCCGCGCCGAGGCGCTCGTCGCCGAGGGGGCCAAGGCGGCGGACGGCGCGGCCGGCGCCGTCGCGGCGAGCGACCTCGTCGTGGTCTGCCTCCTCGACGACGACTCCGTCGGCACCGCCCTCGACGGCGTCGACCTCGCCGGCAAGGACCTCGTCAACCTCACCACCACGACCCCCGAGCAGGCCCGCGCCCGTGCCGCCTGGGCCGAGGAGCGCGGGGCCCGCTACCTGGACGGCGGGATCATGGCCGTACCGCCGATGGTGGGGGTTCCCGAGGCCGGCGGGTTCGTCTTCTACAGCGGATCGCCGGAGGTCTTCGAGGCGCGGCGGGAGGTCCTGGCCGTCCCCGTCGGGACGCGGTACGTCGGCGAGGACCCCGGGTTCGCCGCCCTGCACGACATCGCCCTGCTCAGCGCCATGTACGGGATGTTCGCGGGTGTCGCGCACGCCTTCGCCCTGATCCGGCGGGAGGACATCGATCCCGTGGCCTTCGCCCCGCTGCTCGGGGAGTGGATCCCCGCCATGGCCGGGCCCGCCGTCCGGCAGACCGCCGAGCGCCTCAAGAGCGGCGACCTCACCACCGGCGTCGTCTCCAACCTCGCCATGCAGGTCGCCGGCACCCCGACCTTCCTGGCCGCGGCCGAAGGGCAGGGCGTCAGCACGGAGTTGCTCCGGCCGTACTTCGACCTCATGCGCCGCCGCCTCGACATCGGCAGCGGCGAGGAGGACCTGACCGGTGTCGTGGACCTCCTGCTCCGATAAACGGTGACGGCAAACGGTGACGACCCCTCCTCTTGAGGGGTCCTCCCGTGGCACACTCGCGGCGATCGTTCCCCCAGGCGATCCGTTTCTCCCCATGACGCGCATGAAGCGCATCAGACGCATGAGGCAAGCGGAAGGATCGCGACACACGTGAAGAAGATTGTCGTGGGCATGACTCTCGGGTCGGCGCTCACCGCACTCCTCGCCGCGGGGCTCACCCCCGCCGCCGCGCAGGAGGCCCGGGACGCCGCCCCGGCGGGTGCGAACGCGCACCGGTCCGACGAGCGGCCCGGACCCCTCACGAAGCAGCGCACCAAGCTGCGCGAGCAGGCGATCGACCTGGTCGCCAAGGGCAAGGCCAAGGCGAACGCCCAGGGCGTCGTCGAGGTCGCGCCCGGCAAGTACGCCGAGACCGAGACCACCACCGCCACCCGCCAGGAGAAGATCTTCACGATCCTCTCCGAGTTCGGCGACCAGGGCTCCGGCAAGCTCGGCACCGTCCCCGGCCCGCTGCACAACCAGATACCCCAGCCGGACCGCAGCACCGACAACTCCAACGCCTGGACCTCCGACTTCTCCAAGGCGCACTACGAGGAACTCTTCAACGGCTCCGGCGAGTCCATGAAGACCTTCTACGAGAAGCTGTCCAGCGGCGCCTACTCCGTCTCCAACACCGTCGAGGACTGGGTCAAGGTCCCCGGCAACGCCTCCACCTACGGCGACAACGCCGTCGAGGACACCGGCGGCTCCTGGGCCTTCATCCAGGACACCGGCGACGCCTGGTGGAACGCGCAGCTCGCCGCCGGCAAGACGCCGGCCGAGATCGACGCGTACCTCGCCCAGTTCGACGTCTGGGACCGCAACGACTGGGACCACGACGGCGACTTCAACGAGCCCGACGGCTACATCGACCACTTCCAGGCCGTGCACGCCGGCATGGGCGAGGACGCGGGCGGCGGCGCGCAGGGCGAGGACGCCATCTGGTCCCACCGCTGGTACGTCAACGGCGACGACTACGGCCTCACCGGCCCCGACGTCTCCGGGGCCCAGAACAAGGCCGGCGGCGCCCGCATCGGCCAGTCGAAGTACTGGCTCGGCGACTACACCACCGAGGGCGAGAACGGCGGACTCGGCGTCTTCTGCCACGAGTTCGGCCACGACCTCGGCCTGCCGGACTACTACGACACCGACGGCGGCGAGAACTCCACCGCCTTCTGGACCCTGATGAGCTCCGGCTCCTGGCTCGGCCACGGCGCCGCCGCCAACGCCGGCATCGGCACCCACCCGGGCCTCATGGGCGCCGAGGAGAAGCTCTTCCTCGGCTGGCTGGACCACGCCGACGCCCCGCTCGGCGCCACCGGCTCGTACACCCTGAGCCCGGCCGCCCTCCAGGTCCGCGGCAAGGCGCAGGCCGTCCGCGTCGCGCTCCCGGACAAGACGAGCAGCACCACCTACGCCACGCCCACCTCCGGCACGCACGCCTGGTGGACCGGCTCCGCCGACGGCCTCAACCAGTCCCTCACCCGCTCCGTGCCGGCCGCCCCGAAGGTGACCGTCAAGGCGAGCGCCTGGTACGACATCGAGGCCGACTTCGACTACCTCTTCGCCGAGTACTCCCTCGACGGCGGCGCCACCTGGGCCCGCGCCGGCGCCTCCGTCTCCGGCTCCTCCGCCGGCAAGTGGACGACGCTGCGCTACTCGTACGACTCCGCCGGCAAGCCGTCCCTCTTCCGCTTCCGCTACCAGAGCGACGGCGGCGTGCACTTCGCCGGCGCGTTCCTCGACGACATCACGCTGACCTCCGGCGGGACGACCCTCGCGGCCGACGACGTCGAGCAGGGCGTGGGCGGCTGGACCGCGCAGGGCCGCTGGAAGATCTCCACCGGCACCGAGACGGCCACGGCCCCGC
This sequence comes from Streptomyces nymphaeiformis, assembly GCF_014203895.1. Taxonomy (GTDB): domain Bacteria; phylum Actinomycetota; class Actinomycetes; order Streptomycetales; family Streptomycetaceae; genus Streptomyces; species Streptomyces nymphaeiformis. Next base: position 247,508 of record NZ_JACHJY010000012.1, read on the forward strand.
GGTACTACCTCGTCGAGAACCGCGAGTACGTCGGCGCCGACGCGCTCCTCGCCGAGGGCCCGTACCAGTTCAGCAAGGGCATCACCGCCCCGGACTGGGTCGAGTACTTCAGGTTCCAGAACGGCATGCTCGTCTGGTACGTCGACCGGTCCTTCGACGACAACAACGTCAGCAACCACCCCGGTGGCGGCTCGGCGATGGCCGTCGACGCCCGCCCGGCCCCCTTCAGGTACGCCGACGGCACCGCGCCCACCAACCGGCGCCAGCCCTTCGACGCGACCTTCGGCCTGGAGGCCACCGACGCGACCTGCCTCCACAAGGAGGTCCTGGTGGGCAAGGGCGGCAACAAGACGGTCGAGACGCTGGCGGCCTGCGCCCCCTCCGTCCCGGGCATCCCCGTCTTCGACGACACCGACCCGAACGCGTACTACGACACGACGGCCCCGCAGGCCAGCGTGAAGGTCGCCGGCCACGGCGTGCGCGTCACGGTCACCGGTGACGCCGGTGACGACCTGACGATCAGCGTGGCCAACCCGGCCGCGCACTGATCCGTACGAAAAGCAGCGGGGGCGGTACGGAGGGGCTCGCGCCTTCTCCGTACCGCCCCCGCGGCGCTTTCCGAGGGGCCTCAGCCCTCCCGTACCGCCTGCGCCAGTTCCGTCAGGAACTCCACCACGCCCGCCGGGCCCGCCACGGACAGGTCCGCGCGCTCGGCCAGCTCCGGGACCTCCGTGGAGCCGCTGCACACCAGGACGCCCGGGGTGCCGTCGGAGCGGAGCTTCTCGACCGCCGCGAAGGCCGGCAGGTCGCCCAGGTCGTCGCCCGCGTACAGCACGGACCCGGCGCCCACCTCCCGTACGTACTCCGCGAGCGCCAGGCCCTTGTCCATGCCCGGCGGCCGCAGCTCCAGGACCATCCGGCCGGGCTCCAGGACGAGGCCGTGGGCGACGGCCAGGTCGCCGAGGGGACCGCGCAGGGCCTCGAAGGCGCCCTCCGGGTCCTGGGCGCGGCGGGTGTGGACGGCGACCGCTCGGCCCTTCTCCTCGATCCAGACTCCGGGCCAGGCACCGGCCCGGTCCAGGAAGCCGGGGAGCTCGGCGCGGACGGAGGCGACGCCGGGGTGCGGGGCGGTGGCCTTCACGGTGCCGGTGACGGCGTCCCAGCGTTCGGCGCCGTAGTGGCCGAGGACGACGAGGTGCTCCAGGCCGGGGACGCCGGCGAAGCCGCCGTAGCGGACGGCGACCCCGGCGGGGCGGCCGGTCACGACGGCGACGGAGGCGACCTGCGGGGCGAGGGCGGCGAGCGCGGGCACGGCGCCGGGGTGGGCGCGGGCCTGCTCGGGGTCGGGGACGATCTCGGCGAGGGTGCCGTCGAAGTCGAGGGCGACGACGGCGTCCGCCGGGCGCGCGAGGAGCGCGGCCAGACCGTCGTGTCCGGCGGGTGTGGTCGGGTGCGGAAGGCTGCTGACCATGTTCCCGACCCTACCCACGTACGGGGGTCACGTCAGCGTGGCCGGAGTCACCCTTCCCTGCGGCGCTGCTTCTCCTCGCGGACCCGGCGCAGCCGGTTGACGGTCACCGGGTCGTGGGCCAGGGCGCGCGGGTCGTCGAGGAGGGCGTTGAGGAGCTGGTAGTAGCGGGTCGGCGAGAGGCCGAGCCGCTCGCGGACGGCCCGCTCCTTGGCGCCGGGGCCGGGCCAGGAGCGGCGCTCGACGGCGAGGAGCGCCTGCTCGCGCTCCCCGAGTCCACTGCTGTCGGCCTCTTCGGTCATACGACCAACATACGACCAACCGATTACTCGGCGTTCTCCGCCGCCGTCGCCGCCCGGCCGATCCGGCCGAGGACGTCGGCGGGCTTCCCCTCGGGGGTGACGGCCTTGCCGATGTTCTGCTTGACGTCCTCGCTGACCTTGGCCCAGGAGGTCTTGCCGACCGGCGGGAGCTGCGCGTCGGGGAGGACCTTGAGGAAGACGCGCAGGTTGGCGTGGGCGGGGTCGGTCTCCATGCGGGTGGAGGCGGTGACGGTGACCGGCAGGAGGTCGTTGTCGCCGGCGAACTTCAGGACGTTCTCGTCGCTGAAGACGAAGTTGAGGAAGTCGCCGATCTCCTTGCGGTGGCCGTTCTGCTTGAAGCCCATGATCCAGTCGGCGACGCCCATGGAGGTCTTGGGCGTGCCGTCGACGCCGGGGAGGGGGACCTGGCCGACCTGGACGCCCTTCTTCGCGGCCTCCTTGAGGAGCGAGGGGTGGCCGTTGAGCATGCCGACCTCGCCGCTCGCGAAGGCGGCGAAGGCGGCCTTGCGGTTGAGCTTGCCGGGGGCGACGGGGCCGGTGAGGTCCTTGCCGACGAGGTTCGTGCGGAGCCACTCGAAGGTGCGGATGTTGGCGTCGGAGTCGACGGCGTAGCGGTCGGCCGCGTCGGTCCAGCCGCCGCCTCCGCTGAGCAGCCACATGAGGGCCTCGGCCTGGGCCTCCTCGGGGCCGAGGGGCAGCGCGAAGGGGGTGGTGACGCCCTTGGCCTTGAGCTTCTCGGCGGCCTCGGCGAGCTCGTCCCAGGTGGTGGGGGCCTCGGCGCCGGCCTCCTTGAAGAGGTCCTTGTTGTAGAAGAGCGGCCGGGTGGAGGCGACGAACGGCATGCCGTACTGGGTGCGCTTGTACTCGCCGGCGGCGACGAGCGGGGCCAGGAAGTTGGCCTGGACGCGGATGGAGAGGAGCTCGTCGGCGGCGTAGAGCTGGTCGGCGGCCGCGTAGTCGGCGTAGGCGCCGATCTGGGCGATGTCGGGGGCCTGGCCGGCCTTGACCATCTCGGCGACCTTGCGGTCGACGTCGTCCCAGGAGATGACCTGGACCTCGACCTTGACGCCGGGGTGCTTCGCCTCGAAGGCGGCGACGAGGTCGGCCCAGTACTTCTTGGTGGTGTCGCCGCCGGTCAGGTCGTAGTCGGCGGCGACCAGCTTGAGGGTCACATCGCCGGAGTCGCCGCCCAGGGTGCCGCAGCCGGCGACCGTGGCGGTCAGTCCGAGGGCGGCGGCGGCCGCGGTCAATCCAAGGAATCGTCGCCGCTCCACGGCTTCATCCACCTTTTGCTCGTCTTTGAGCTGTCGTTTCTTCAGAGTTTCCGCTGCATTGAGCTGCGTGTTTGCTCTTCTCAGGGCCGTAAGTCTGCCCCGGACGCGGGCATGAGGTCTACACCACTTGGGTATCACTTCCGCAACTGCGACGGGACCATGGCTCCATGGCGGGCTCCGAATTTGTATCCGTACGCAACAATCCTCGGCAGTGGACTAGACCTTTTGGGTCTCCGGGGGACAGACTGTCCTCCGTGAGACACGTCATCGCCCTGGATGTGGGCGGCACCGGCATGAAGGCCGCCCTCGTCGGGGCGGACGGCACCCTGCTGCACGAGGCCCGCCGCGCCACCGGGCGCGAGCGCGGCCCCGAGGCCGTGGTGGAGACGATCCTCGGCTTCGCCGAAGAGCTCCGCACCCTCGGCCAGGAGCGGTACGGAGAGCCCGCCGCGGCCGCCGGAGTCGCCGTCCCCGGCATCGTCGACGCCGAGAACGGCATCGCCGTCTACGCCGCCAACCTCGGCTGGCGCGACGTTCCCATGCGCGAACTCCTCAGCCGCCGGCTCGACGGCATCCCCGTCGCCCTCGGCCACGACGTCCGCACCGGCGGCCTCGCCGAAGGCCGCATCGGCGCGGGCAACGGCGCCGACCGCTTCCTCTTCGTGCCCCTCGGCACCGGCATCGCCGGAGCCATCGGCATCGGCGACCGCATCGAGGCCGGCGCCCACGGCTACGCCGGCGAGATCGGCCACATCGTCGTCCGCCCCGGCGGCACCGACTGCGGCTGCGGCCAGCGCGGCTGCCTGGAGCGGTACGCCTCCGCCTCCGCCGTCTCCCTCGCCTGGGCCGAGGCCAGCGGCGATCCCGAAGCCGACGCCGCCGACTGCGCGAAGGCCGTCGAATCCGGCGACGCCACGGCCGTGAGGGTCTGGCAGGACGCCGTCGACGCCCTCGCCGACGGCCTCGTCACCGCGCTCACCCTCCTGGACCCGCGCACCCTCATCATCGGTGGCGGGCTCGCCGAGGCCGGGGAAACCTTGTTCACACCACTCCGGGCCGCCGTGGAGGAACGCGTCACGTTCCAGAAGCTGCCCGCCATCGTCCCGGCGGCCCTCGGGGACACCGCCGGATGCCTGGGCGCGGGCCTCCTCGCCTGGGACCTGCTCGCCGAACAGCACCCCACCGACTCGGAGGTTTCCGCCTGATGGCCGATCACAAGGTTCTCGCCGGCGCACACGTCGTGCTGCCCACCGGAACGGTCGAGAACGGACGCGTGATCGTCGAAGGCGACCGCATCGCGGGCTCCGCACCCGAGGGCGCCCCCGTCGTCGACCTGAGCGGCCACTGGCTCGTCCCCGGCTTCGTCGACCTGCACAACCACGGCGGCGGCGGCGCCTCCTTCACCTCCGGCACCGTCGACGAGGTCCTCAAGGGCGTCCACACCCACCGCCTGCACGGCACCACCACCGTCGTCGCCTCCTTCGTCACCGGCGACATGGACTTCCTCGGCCGGCGCGCCGGGCTGCTCTCCGAGCTCGCCGAGCAGGGCGAGATCGCCGGCCTCCACTTCGAGGGCCCGTTCATCTCCCCCTGTCGCAAGGGCGCCCACGACGAGACCCTGCTCCGCGACCCCGACCCGGCCGAGGTCCGCAAGCTGATCGACGCCGCGCGCGGCCAGGCCAAGATGGTCACCCTCGCCACCGAGCTGCCCGGCGGCATCGACTCCGTGCGCCTCCTCGCCGAGCACGGCGTGATCGCCGCCATCGGCCACACCGACGCCACGTACGAGCAGACGCGGGCGGCCATCGACGCGGGCGCCACCGTCGCCACCCACCTCTACAACGCGATGCCCGCCCTCGGGCACCGCGCCCCCGGCCCGATCGCCGCGCTCCTGGAGGACGAGCGGATCACCGTCGAGCTCATCAACGACGGCACCCACCTCCACCCCGCCGCCCTGGAGCTCGCCTTCCACCACGCGGGCCCCGAGCGCGTCGCCTTCATCACCGACGCCATGGACGCCGCCGGCTTCGGCGACGGCCGCTACATGCTCGGCCCGCTGGCCGTCGAGGTGAAGGACAGCGTCGCCCGCCTCGTCGAGGGCGGCTCCATCGCCGGCTCCACCCTGACCCTGGACCGCGCCTTCAAGCGCGCGGCGACCGTCGACGGCCTCCCCGTCGAAGCGGTCGTCCAGGCCATCTCCGCCAACCCGGCCCGGCTGCTCGGCATGTACGACCGCGTCGGCTCCCTGGAGCCCGGCAAGGACGCCGACATCGTCGTCCTCGACGCCGAGTTCGAGCTCAAGGGCGTCATGCGCAAGGGCGAGTGGATCGTGGATCCGCTGGAGAACACGACCGCCTGATCAGGTGTCACCCAGGAGGGCGGTTGGCCGTGGGTCTGGGCCAACCGCCGTTCGTTTGGCATGATCGGTGCCCGTCGGAGCGCGTGTTCCGCAGGACTTCACAGGGAGTACGGGCGGTGGACAGGTCTTGATCGTCACGGTGACCCTCAACACGGCACTGGACCTGACCTACCGGGTCCCCGCCCTCACCCCGCACGCCTCCCACCGCGTCACGCAGGTCATCGAGCGGCCCGGCGGCAAGGGCCTCAACGTCGCCCGCGTCCTCGCCGCCCTCGGGCACGAGACGGTCGCCACGGGCTTCGCGGGCGGCGCGACGGGCGCGACGCTGCGGGACCAGCTGGCGGCCACGCCCGTACGCGACGAACTCGTCGAGACCGCCGGGACCACCCGCCGCACGGTCGCCGTCGTCGACACCGCGAGCGGGGACACCACCCAGCTCAACGAACCGGGCCCGACCGTCACCGCCGCGGAATGGAACGCCTTCCGCGCCCGCTTCACCGAACTCCTCGACGGAGCACGGGCGGTCGCCCTCTGCGGCAGCCTCCCGCCGGGCATCCACGTCGGCGCGTACGCGGAACTGATCCGCCTGGCCCGGACGGCCGGCGTTCCGGTCCTCCTCGACACCAGCGGCGAACCGCTGCGCCGGGGCATCGCCGCCCGCCCCGACCTGGTCAAGCCGAACGCCGACGAACTCGCCCAGCTGACCGGCGCCCGCGAACCCCACCGGGCCACCCGCGACGCCCGCCGCCGGGGCGCCCGCGCGGTCGTCTCCTCGCTCGGCCCCGAGGGCATGCTCGCCGCCACCCCCGAGGGCCTGTGGCGCGCGACCCCGCCCGCCGCGGTCAAGGGCAACCCCACGGGCGCGGGCGACTCGGCCGTCGCCGGCCTCCTCTCGGGCCTGGTCGACGACGCCCCCTGGCCCGAACGCCTCACCCGCGCGGTCGCCCTCTCGGCGGCGACGGTCCTCTCCCCGGTGGCCGGCGAGTTCGACGCGCCGGCGTACGAGGAGCTGCTGACGCGGGTGACGGTGACGGCGGAGACCCCCTGAGGGGTCAGCCCTTCCCGGTGTGACCGGCCTCCAGGTAGACCTGGTCGAGGATCGCCTCGCAGGAGTCGCCCGCCTCGCAGGAGATCTTGAGCGCGTTCGATCCCTTGTTCAGGTTCACGTAGGAGTAGGTGTAGGTCCAGCCCTTCTCCCAGTCGCCCTCCGGGGCCTTCGCGAAGTTCCCCATGTTGATCTCGCGCGGCGCCTCGCCGTTGACCGTCAGGGACGTCTTCGCGTCCTTGCCGGGCACGCTGTACGTGATGCGGAGCGTGTACTCGCCGGTGTTCGGCACGTCGACCGACCAGCTCGCCGAGCTGCCCTCGCCGGTCAGGGTCACGTAGGCGCCGTTCGTGCCCTTCGCACCCTTGATGCCGGTCCCCGTGGTGGCCGCGCCGCCCAGCGTCAGCGTCGCCGCGTCCTGCTTGGGGAGCTCCTCCGGGGTCTTCTCGGCGCTCGGTTCGGTGCTCGGGGTCTCCGAGACCTGGGACGGCGCGGTCGACGGGGTGTTCCCGCCGGCCTTGTCGTCCTTCTTGTCCTTCTCGTTGCCCGAGTTGGAGATCACCGCGGCCGCGATGCCGATCACGACGACCGCCACCACGGCGACCGCGCCGACCAGCAGGCCCTTCGTGTTGGGGCCGCGACCGGAGCCGCCGCCGCGCTGGGCCGGGATCGCCCGGGTCTGCGGCTGCGCGCCGTACGTCTCGGGCGCCGCGTACTGCGCCTGCGGCTGGCCGTACGCGGCCTGCTGCTGCGGCGGCACGTACGGCTGCTGCTGGTGGTGGCCGTACTTGCGCTCGCCGACGGTCCTGACCTGGTTGTACGAGGTCCGGGGCACGCCCGGCTGAGCGGGGGCGGGGCCGGGGTAGCCGTAGCCGCCGCCCTGCGGGGGCCGGGCGCCTGCCGCCTGGCCGTCCTCGTAGAGGTAGCCGAACGGATCGTCGTCCTCGGGCGTGTTCGCGCCCTCGTTACCGGCAGCCATCCGGGTCATCCTCTCCATGCTCGCCAGCCGTCGCCGACCGGCCGAGCCTACCCCGAACGGGCGAGCGCGCGACTCAGCCGGCCCGCCGCTGGACCTTCGCCCGGGAACGCTTCTCCACGTACATCCGCTGGTCGGCGGAGTTCAGGACCTCTTCCACGGTCATCCCGCATTCGGCCCAGCCGATGCCGAAACTCGCCCCGACGCGGACCGCACGACCGTCCACCCGGATCGGCGGGATGATCGCGTTGCGCAGACGAACCGCGAGGTCGGCGGCGTCCGCGGCACCGAGGCCGTCGGCGAGGACGACGAACTCGTCCCCGCCGAGCCGGGCGACCGTGTCGCCGTCCCGGACGCCGGTGGTGAGCCGGCGCGCGACCTCGATGAGCACGGCGTCGCCGGTGTGGTGCCCGAAGCGGTCGTTGATCGACTTGAAGCCGTCGAGGTCGCAGAAGAGGACCGCGAGCCCCTTGGTGCCGTCGTCGGTCTCACCGCCGGTGGGCGCGACGATGTGGACGTGGTGGTCGTACGGCCCGGCGCCCGCCGGCTCGAAACCGAAGCCGTGCTCGTGCTCGTGTTCGTGGGCGTACGGCTGCGGCTCGTAGCCGGAGTCGTACGCGGGCTCGTAGGAGGGTTCGTAGGAGGGCTCGTAACCCCCGGCGCCGTGTCCCGTCCCGTAGCCGCCGTCCCGCTGGGAGTCGTACGCGCCGTACGCCGCCTCGTCCCCCGGCGCCGACGGCCGCTCGCACAGCCGGGCGGAGAGCCGGGAGCGGAGCTCGGCGCTGTTGGGGAGGCCGGTGAGGGCGTCGTGCGAGGCGCGGTGGGCGAGCTGGAGCTCGTGCCGCTTGCGCTCCTCGATGTCCTCGACGTGGGTGAGGAGGAAGCGGGGGCCGTCGGCGGTGTCGGCGACGACGGAGTTGCGCAGGGAGACCCAGACGTACGTGCCGTCCCGGCGCCCGAGCCGCAGCTCGGCCCGGCCGCCCTCGGCGGAGGTGCGGAGCAGGGTCCCGATGTCCTCGGGGTGGACGAGGTCGGCGAAGGAGTACCGCCGCATGACGGAGGAGGGCCGGCCGAGGAGCCGGCACAGGGCGTCGTTGGTACGGAGCAGCCGGCCGTGCTGGTCGCCGCCCATCTCGGCGATGGCCATGCCGGAGGGCGCGTACTCGAAGGCCTGCCGGAAGGACTCCTCGGAGGCGCGGAGGGCCTGCTGCTCACGCTCCAGGCGGACCAGGGCGCGCTGCATGTTGGAGCGGAGGCGGGCGTTGCTGATGGCGATCGCCGACTGCGAGGCGTACATCTGGAGCGCTTCCTGGCCCCAGGGGCCGGGGTGCCGGCCGTTGCGCGGGCGGTCGACGGATATGACGCCGAGGAGCTCACGCCCGGAGCCCGAGGCGTACATCGGGGCGTAGAGCCGGTCGTGCGGGTGCCACTCGTCCTCGAAGCGGGGCGCGGGCCCCTCGGTGTGCCACTGGGGGACGTCGTCCTCCATGAGGACCCAGCCCTCGGTGTGCGGGATGAAGCGCAGGTCGCCCCAGGAGACGCCCATGGAGAGGCGGCGCTCCCAGGAGGTGCGGGAGCCGACGCGGCCGGTGATCAGGGCCTCCGCGGCGGAGCTTCCGGCGAAGGCGGCGACGACGAGGTCACCGTCGGGGCGGACGAGGTTGACGCAGGCCAGCTCGTAGTTGAGACCGGCGACCACGCCGTCGGCGACGGTCTGCAGGGTGTCCGCCAGGCTGCGGGCAGTGTTGAGGTCCGCCACGACCTGATGCAGCTGCCGCAGGGTCGAGAGACGGACGTAAGGCTCCGACTCGGTCTCCATCGCTCGCTCTCCCCGAGACCTCGACAGCAACTCCAGGGTTCTCATCGGCTTCGTACTGCACTGTCACCGCCACTGAATCACAGCGAGCTCCGCACCCGGTACACAGGGTCAGCAAATACTGCCCTCTGTGACTCAAGTCACAGCAGGTCATGGCGGGTCCCGTTGCCCGCGGTGCACCGGTGGCATATGACAGGGCCTAGGTCCGCCGACCCTGCCCGGCTGGTCCCCCCGCCCGATGCGGGGCGCGGACGGCCGCGGATAGCGTGCGGGTGTGCTCCAGAAGACTCCCGCCTCTCCCCCCGTGTCCGACCTGGCCATCCCTCATGCTGAGGGAGTGAGCAACGACGAGTTCCGTGCCGCCATGGCCCGCCTCGCGGCGGGCGTGGTCCTGGTGACCGCGCACGACCCCGACGACGGCCCGCGCGGCGAGGACGTCGGCATGACGGCCACCGCCTTCGTGTCGGTCTCCCTCGACCCGCCCCTGGTCCTCGTCAGCCTCCGCAACGGCTCCCGCATGGACGACCTGCTCGCCGAGGTCCCCGTCTGGGCGGTGTCGATCCTCGCCGAGGACCAGCGGCACATCGCCGGGCGCTTCGCCATGAAGAACCGCGTCAGCGACCGGCTCCTCTTCGCCGACCTGCCGTACACGCGCGGCGAGGAGAGCGGCGCCCCGCTGATGGGCGGCGCGCTGTCGGCCCTGGAGTGCCGCACGGAGAGCCGGGTGGTGGCCGGTGACCACACGCTGGTGGTGGGCCGGGTCCTGACGGTCGGCCTCTCCTCCGGGGGCGGCGACCCCTTGACGTACTACCAGGGGAAGTACCGCCGGCTCGGATGACCCCCGTCAGCTCCAGTCGCGGGACTGGCGCGTGCGCTTCGTCTCCGAGCGCTGCTTCTTCTCGCGCAGCCGCCGTTCGTTGATCCCGCGCGGGATCTTCGTCGGCCGGCGGGGCTTCGGCGGCGGGGCGGTCGCCTCGGCGAGGAGCGCGGCCAGGCGGACCGCCGCGGTCTCGCGGTTGCGCCACTGGGAGCGGTGCTCCGAGGCGCGGACCGTCACGACGCCGTTGACCAGGCGGGAGGCGAGCCGCTCCAGGGCGCGGGCCTTCCACACCTCGGGGAGCGCGTCGGTGGCCGCGAGGTCGAAGCGGAGCTCCACCTGCGAGTCGCTGGTGTTCACGTGCTGTCCGCCCGGCCCCGACGACCGCGAGAAACGCCACTGGAGCTCGGCCTCGGGGAGCGAGACGGAGCCGCGGATGGGATACGGACCGGACATGCCTTCCATGTTCCCCGGAGGGGGCGGTACGAGTCATCCTGTTTTCCCACAGGCCCCCTGAGGGAACCGCTGGAGGCACGCACGCGTTTCTCCAGGCGACGACAGAACGATGAAAGGGACTTTCCATGGCTGTGAGCCTGTCCAAGGGCGGCAACGTCTCCCTGACCAAGGAGGCCCCGGGCCTCGCCGCCGTCACCGTGGGCCTCGGCTGGGACGTCCGCACCACCACCGGCACCGACTTCGACCTCGACGCCTCCGCGATCGGCGTGGACGCCGCCGGACGGGTCGCCTCGGACGCCCACTTCGTCTTCTTCAACAACAAGTCGACGCCGGACCAGACCATCGTGCACACCGGTGACAACCGCACCGGCGAGGGCGGCGGCGACGACGAGCAGATCAACGTCAACCTGGCGGCCCTCCCGGCCACCGTCGACAAGATCGTCTTCCCGGTCTCCATCTACGACGCGGTCTCCCGCTCGCAGAACTTCGGCCAGGTGCGCAACGCGTACATCCGCATCGTGAACCAGGCCGGCGGCGCCGAGATCGCCCGCTACGACCTCTCCGAGGACGCCGCCGTCGAGACGGCCATGATCTTCGGCGAGCTGTACCGCAACGGCGCCGAGTGGAAGTTCCGCGCCGTGGGCCAGGGCTACGCCTCGGGCCTCGAGGGCATCGCCCGCGACTTCGGCGTCAACCTCTGACGGACGCCTCCGACAGGGCCCCGGCGCGAACGCGCGCCGGGGCCCTGTCCTTTGCGCGTGACGCGCGTCGGAGCCCTACGCTTCGCGCGCGCCGGAGCCCTACGCTTTCGGCGTGATCGTCGAATCCCTCCCCCGTACGGAAGCGCACGCCCTCCCCGGCCCGCTGCTCACCGAACTCACCGCGCTGTACGCGTCGAACCGGGAGTTCCAGCAGCTCAGCGGCGACTTCCCGGACCCCGACGACATCCGGCCCGAACAGGTCGCCACCGCCCTCGCCGACGAACTCGCCCAGCCGACCGCCGAGGTGCTGCTCGCCCGCTCCGAGGGGCGGCTCGTCGCCGTCGCGGTCACGCTCGGCCGCCACCCCGACCCGGCCCAGACCGACCCGTGGCTCGGCCTGCTGATGGTCCACGCCGACGCGCGGCGCACCGGATACGGGCGCCGGCTCGCCGCGTACGTCGAGGACCGGTTCCGCGCCGAGGGCCGTACCGGCCTCCGGCTCGCGGTCCTGGAGAACAACCCGAAGGCGCTGGCCTTCTGGACCGCGCTCGGCTACGAGGAGACGGCCCGCCGCCCGGACCTGGCGCACGGCCGCCCGTGCGTCGTGATGCGGAAGTCCCTGTCCTAGGGGCGGTCCGGTCTGCCGTCGCCGTACAGCCAGACGTCCCACAGTGCTCCGAGGTCGCGGCCCGCCACGCTCTCCGCGTAGGCCGTGAAGTCGTCCGTGGAGGCGTTCGCGTGGCGGTACTTGGCGGCCCAGCCGCGCAGGATCTCGTCGAAGACGCGGTCGCCGACCGTCTCGCGCAGCGTGTGCAGGACCATCGCGCCCCGCTGGTACACGGGCGGGTCGAACAGGTTCTCCGCGGTGGGCGGAGCGGCCGGCGGGAAGGCCCAGTTGGCGTCCTGGGCGAAGGCCCGCTCGAAGTGGGTGCGCGCGGGCACGTGCTCGTACTCCTCGTCGTACAGCCACTCGGCGTACGTGGCGAAGCCCTCGTTCAGCCAGATGTCCCGCCAGCTCGCGAGCGTGACCGAGTTGCCGAACCACTGGTGGGCCTGCTCGTGGACGAGGGTCGTCCGGTCGAAGGACCCGGCCGGGAAGACGGGCCGGGTCTGGGTCTCCAGGGCGTAGCCGAGGGTCCCGTCCTTGGTGACGAGGGCGCCGGCGGCGGAGAAGGGGTACGGGCCGAACCGCTTCACCTGGCGGGCGAGGATCCCGGGGACCTCGCCCCGCAGTGCGGCGCTGCCGGCCGCGACGGGGGCCTCGGCGGCGGTGAGGACGGGCACGGCGCCGAGAGCGGTGGCGCTCGCCGTCTCGTAGTGGCCGACGGCGACGGTCGCGAGGTAGCTCGCCATGGGTTCGGCCGTGTGCCAGACCGTGGTGACGCGTCCGCCCGGCTCGGTCCTGGTCGCGGTCCTGACGCCGTTGGAGAGGCCGTCGAGGCCGGCGGGGAGGGTGAGCGCGAGGTCGTAGGTCGCCTTGTCGGAGGGGTGGTGGTTGCCGGGGAACCAGGTCATGGAACCGGCCGGCTCGCCGACGGCGACCGCGCCGTCCGCCGTGCGCAGCCAGCCCTCCTTGGAGCCGTCGGCGTCCGTGAGCGGCTCGGGCACGCCCGTGTAGGTGACGGTGGCCCGGAACTCCTTCCCCTCGGGGATGTCGTCGCGCGGGCGGAGGGTGAGCTCGTTCCCGGCGCGGTTGTACGCGGCGGGGGCGCCGTCGACGGTGGCGCGGCGCACGGTGAGGCCGGCCAGGTCGAGGTCGAAGGCGCTGAGGTCCTGGGTGGCGCGGGCGGTGATCTCGGCGGTGCCGTCGAGGCGGCCGGAGGCGGGGTCGTAGGCGAGGGTCAGGCCGTAGTGGCCGACGTCGTAGCCGCCGTTGCCGAGCTTCGGGAACAACGGGTCGCGCAGCCCGGCGGCCCCGGGGGTGCCGCGGACGCCACCGGCCCCGGTGCAGCCGCCCGCGAGCAGCGCGAGGGACGTGAGGGCCGCGGCGAGGGCGGCGATTCCGGTCCGGCTGCGCTGTGACACGTACCGATCTTAAAAGGTCAAATACGAAAAAGAGCACAACGAAAAGGCGGTGGCGCCCGGCGGGGGATCCGGGCGCCACCACCAGCTGGGGGGTGTTACTTCGCGAGGGAGGCGACGCCGGCCTGCGCGAACTTCTCGTCCAGGTCGCCGGAGGGGGCGCCGGCGACGCCGATGCCCGCGATCGGGGCGCCCTTGGCGGTGACGGGGGCGCCACCGGCGAGGAAGAGGGTGCCGGGGATGTCCTTCAGGGTCGGCGCGTTGGCGAGACGGCCCGCGAGGACGGAGGTCGGGGCGTTCCAGGAGACGGCGGTGTACGCCTTCTTCACGGCCGACTCGTAGGACTGCGGGCCGGCGCCGTCGCCGCGCAGGGTGACGACGGTGTTGCCGTTGCGGTCCACGACGGCGACCGACACCCGCTGGTTCTCCTGCTCGGCGGCGTCGAGGGTCGCCTGCGCGGCCTTGGTGGCGGCCTCGACCGTCAGGTGCGTCGTCTGCATCGTGTTGTCGTTCACCGCGTCGGCCATGACGGCGGCGGGAGCGGCGGCCGGGGCGGCGGCGTTCGCGGAGACCACGCCGAAGGTACCGGCGGCGACGACAGCGGCGGCGGTGGCACCGAGGAGGATCTTCTTCATGAGGGACTCCGTGGAGGTGAAGAGGAACAGGGAAGAGGAAAACCTGCGAGCGGTTCGTTCCTTCGCTCTGCCTCGATCCTCCGGCCGGAACCGGCGCCCACCGGTCCACGGTCCGGCTGCCCTCCGCGCGCACACCGGACGACGGGTCTGTCAGCCGATCGGTTGATGCCACCCTGGTCCCACCGGGCCACCATGGACGGATACACCCAGGTCAGACGGGCCCAGGTCAGCACGGCAGGGAGGCGGCACGGTGACCCGGCCAACAGAACACGACCCGGACGCCCGCCGGCCGGCACGGATCGGCCCCGCAGAACACGACCCCGACGCCCGCTGGCTCGCGCGGGTCATGCACATCGCGTTCTTCCTGCTGCTCGGCGCCTCCCTCGCCCGCTTCCTGCTGCGGCACGACTGGGAGGCCCGCAGCCCCTGGATCATCGCCCTCACCGGCGCGCTCGCCTCCCTCTACCTGCTCGGGCCCGTGCTCGGCACCCGCGCCACCCCGCGCCGGATCGCCTGGCTGGGCACGGTCGTCGCCGTCTGGGTCGTCCTCGTCGTCCTCGCGCCCAGCTTCGCCTGGTGCGCGGTGCCCCTCTTCTACACGGGCCTGCGCACCCTCCCGCCGCGCGCCGCGCTCGGCCTGGTCGCCCTGCTCACCGCGTTCGTGGTCTTCGCGCAGGTCCAGCTGTCACACGGCGGCTGGGACCCGAACCTGATCGTCGCCCCGCCGGCCGTCGCCGCCCTCGCCACCGGCGTCTTCGTGTACTCCGACCGGCAGGCCGCCCGGCAGCGGGCGCTCATCGACGACCTGATCCGCACCCGGCGCGAACTCGCCGCGATCGAACGCCGCGAGGGCACCCTCGCGGAGCGCCAGCGGCTCTCCATGGAGATCCACGACACCCTCGCGCAGGGCCTGTCCAGCCAGCAGATGCTGCTCCAGGCCGCCGACCGGCTGTGGGACGGCGACCCGGGCACCGCCCGCCGGCACGTCCGCACCGCCGAGTCCATCGCCGAACGCAACCTCGCCGAGGCCCGCCGCTTCGTGCAGGACCTCGCGCCCGCCGACCTCGCCGGGGGCGGCGGCCTGGAGGAGGCCCTGCGCGGGCTCGCCGCCCGCGAGTCGGCGGCCTTCCGGGTCGACGGCACCCCGGTGCCGCTGCCCGACCGGGTGCAGGCGGCGCTGCTGCGGATCGCGCAGGGGGCGCTCGCGAACATCCGCGAGCACGCCGGAGCCGACTCCGCCGCCCTGACCCTCAGCTACCTCGACGACCAGGTCGTCCTGGACATCGCCGACGACGGCCGCGGCTTCGACCCGGCGCTCTCGCGCGAACAGGCCGAGCGCGGCCACGGGCTGCCCGCGATGCGGGTGCGCGCGCAGCAGCTCGGTGGCACCCTGACGGTCGAGTCCACCCCGGGCGAGGGCACGGTGCTCTCCGCCGCGATCCCGCTCTCCCTGGAGTCCTGATGTCCGTACGGATCCTCCTCTGCGACGACCACGTCGTGGTCCGCGCCGGCCTGCTCGCCCTGCTCGGCAGCACGCCCGACATCGAGGTGGTCGGGGAGGCGGGCAGCGGCGAGGAGGCCGTCGCGATGGCGGCGAAGCTGAAGCCGGACGTGGTGCTCATGGACCTCCAGCTCGGCGCGGGCATCGACGGCGTGGAGGCGACGCGGCGGATCGCGCCCACCGGTGTCCACGTCCTGGTCCTCACCACGTACGACACGGACGCGGACATCACCCGGGCCATCGAGGCGGGCGCGACGGGCTACCTGCTGAAGGCCGAGCGGCCCGAGGAGCTGTTCGCCGCGATCCACTCCGCCGCCCAGGGCCGCACCGCGCTCTCCCCGCCGGTCGCCAGCCGGGTCATGGACCGCATGCGCGGCGCGGCGGGCCCTTCGCTGACCGACCGGGAGCGCGACATCCTGGGCCAGCTCGGCCGCGGCCTCGGGAACCGGGAGATCGCGCGGGCGCTGTTCATCAGCGAGGCGACGGTGAAGACGCACCTGGGCCGGATCTACTCGAAGCTCGGCGTCGACACCCGCGCGGGCGCGGTCGCGGTGGCGAAGGAACGCCGCCTGCTGCCGTAGCCCGTAGGGCTGGTCCGTGGCGCCGTTCCCCCGCGCCACACCACCCCCACTGCTACCGTGCGTCGTCATTCGACCGCACGGTGTCATGTCTCAGTGGGAGCGCACGTGAAGCTCGCGATCGTCGGCGGCGGACCCGCCGGCCTCTACCTCTCGATCCTGCTGAAGCGGCAGGATCCGTCCCGCGACGTCGCCGTGTACGAGCGGAATCCCGAGGGCTCCACGTACGGCTGGGGCGTCACCTACTGGGCCGGGCTCCTCGACAAGCTGCGGGCGGGCGACCCCGAGTCGGCGGCGGCCGTCGCCGAGGCGTCCGTGACCTGGACCGACGGGGTCGCCATCGTCCGCGACGAGCGGACCGTCCACCGCGGCGACGCCGGCTTCGGGATCGGGCGGCGACGGATGCTGGCGCTGCTCGCCGACCGGGCCGAGGAGCTGGGCGTACGGGTCGAGTTCGAGCACGACATCCCCGGCCCGGACGCGCCCGAACTCACCGGCGCTGACCTGGTGGTCGCCGCCGACGGCGTCAACAGCGTCCTCCGCGAGGCACACGCCGACCACTTCGGCAGCGAGGTCGCGAGCGGCCGCAACCAGTACGTCTGGCTGGGCACCACCAAGGTCTTCGACTCCTTCAGCTTCGCGTTCAAGGAGACCGAGCACGGCTGGATCTGGTGCTACGCGTACGGCTTCAGCGGCGAACGCTCCACCTGCGTCGTCGAGTGCTCCCCGGAGACCTGGACCGGCCTCGGCCTCGACACGCTCGGCGAGGCCGACAGCCTCGACCTCCTGGAGAAGCTCTTCCACGACCTCCTCGACGGACACGAGCTGATCGGCCGCGAGCGCGCCGACGGCGCCGCCCAGTGGCTCACCTTCCGCACCCTCACCAACCGGGTCTGGCACCGGGGCAACCTCGTCCTCCTCGGCGACGCCGCCCACACCACGCACTACTCGATCGGCGCGGGCACCACCCTGGCCCTGGAGGACGCGCTCGCCCTCGCCGACGCCCTGAGCGCCCCCGGCGGCCTGGACGCGGCGCTCACCGCGTACGGGAGGCGGCGGCGCGCCGAGCTGGTCTCGGCGCAGAGCGCGGCCCGCTACAGCGCCCAGTGGTACGAGAACCTGCCGCGGTACATGAGCCTGGAGCCGGCCAAGATGTTCGCGCTCCTCGGCCAGCGCCACTCGCCGCTGCTGCCGCACGTACCGCCGCAGCTGTACTACCGGATCGACCGGGCCGCCGAGCAGCTGGAGGCCCTGCGGCGCCTCAAGCGCTGGCTCGGCCCGCGGGTGGCCCGGGCGGTGCACGGGCGCCGCTGACCGCCGTACGGGCTCAGACGTCCCGCCGGTGGACCGCCGCGAACGCCACCGCCACCGCGCCCGCCGTCCAGGTCGCGTACACGGTCCACGCCCCGCCCGCGGTCCACGGGTAGTCCACCGGCACCGGCGACACCCCCACCTGCGTGAGCCGCTGCCACGCGCCCTGCGGCAGCACGTGCAGGAACGTCGCGCCCCAGCGGTTCCGCTCGTCCATCAGGGCCGGCAGCAGGAGCAGCGCGCCGGTCAGGGAGACGATCGTCGTCGCCGTGTGCCGCAGCAGCGCCCCGAAGCCGAATCCGGCGAGCGCGCACACCGGCGCGAGGAGCGCCGACGCGGCGACCGCCCGCGCCACGCCCTCGTCGCCGAACGCCATGCCGACGCCCCGGCCGTCGAGCACGGCCTGCGTGGCGGCGAACGACACCCCGGCGACCAGCACGCCGTACACCAGCATCACGGCGGCGAGGACGAGCGTCTTCGCGGCGACGACGGACCGGCGGGCCGGGACGGCCGCGAAGGTCGTCCGGATCTGGCCCGTGCCGTACTCGCCGACGATCATCAGCGCGCCGATCGAGCCGGTCGCGAGGACGAACACCATGGCCCCGCCGAGCGTGAACGCGTCGCGCATCGCCCAGATCGGCACGAAGAGCTCCTTGATGCCGTCCGAATAGTGCGGGTAGTTGCGGTAGTCGGCGAGGGTCGCGTTGAGGTTGACGCCGAGCGCGGCGACCGCGCCGACGGCGAAGGCCCAGGGCGTGGAGCGGAGCGACCACAGCTTCATCCACTCGGCGGCGAGCAGGTCGCGGAAGCGGGCGTTCGGCATCAGCGGTACTCCACACTGTCGGCGGTGAGCTCCATGAACGCCTCTTCGAGGGAGGAGGCGCGCGCGGTCAGTTCGGCGAGCGGAACGCCGAGCCGGTGGGCGAGGAGCCCGACCCGTTCCGCGTCGGTCCCGGTGACCCGGAGGAGCTCTTCCCGCGCTCGTACGGTGGCGCCCTCGGCCTCCGAGGCTCCTGCTTCCCGCCGTACGGTGGCGCCCTCGGCCTCCAGGGCGTCCGCGAGGCCCCGTGAGGCCGCCGGATCGACCGTCCGCACCGTCACGCTCCGGCGGGTGCCGCGCGCGGCGAAGGCGGCGCCGCTCTCGGCCGCGATGAGCCGGCCTCGGCCGATGACGACGAGGTCGTCGGCGGTGTGCTCCATCTCGCCCATCAGATGGCTGGAGACGAACACGGTCCGGCCCTCGGCGGCCAGCCGACGGAACAGCCCCCGTGCCCACAGCACGCCCTCCGGGTCGAGGCCGTTGACGGGCTCGTCGAAGAGCAGGACCGGCGGATCGCCGAGCAGCGCGGCGGCGATCCCGAGGCGCTGCTTCATGCCGAGCGAGTAGCCGCCGATGCGCCGCTCGGCGGCTCCGGCGAGGCCGACCTCCTCCAGGACCTCGCCGACCCGGCGGCGCGGGATGCCGTTGGTGCGGGCGAGCGCGGCGAGATGGGCCTCGGCGGTCCGGCCGCCGTGCACGTCGTGCGCGTCGAGCAGCGCCCCGACGTCCCGCAGCCCCCGCGGCAGCTCCCGGAAGCGCCGCCCGCCGACGGTGGCGGTCCCGGACGTCGGCTCGCCCAGCCCGAGGATCAGCCGCAATGTCGTCGACTTCCCGGCCCCGTTGGGCCCGAGGAACCCGGTCACACGGCCGGGCCGCACGGAGAAGGTGAGCCGGTCGACGGCGAGACGGGCGGCGGGGCCGGCGAGACGGGACGGGCCCCGGCGCCGGCGGCCGTACCGCTTGGTCAGTTCGTGGACTTCGATCATGCGGACCACGGTGGCCGTCCGGCACCCGTCGCCACATCGGCTCGGCGGCCACAACTCGCAGCAGGGGGTGGCCCGGAGGCGTACGCCCGCGGGCCGATGCCCCTGCGGACGGCCGCGCCTACGATCGGGGCCATGCCCGCCACCCCGACCGACCGCCGACCGACCGCAGGGCGGGTGCCGGCGACCGACCGACCGCACCGCGGGCGGGCGTCGACGGCCCTCGTCTGGGGTGCGGCCGTCGCGCAGCCCTTCCTGTTCCTCCTCGCCGCCCGGACCGGCCCGTACCGCTCCACCGAGCTGCGGCTCTTCCTCACCGCCGTCGCCGTCGGCCTGACCCTGCCCCTCGCGCGCCGCAACCCGCTCGCGGCGCTCGGGCTGCTGCTCGCCGGCCTGTTCGCGGCGGCGACCACCCGTCCGGACGGCGCGCTGCTCTACCTTCCGGTGCTCGCCGCCGACGCCCTCGTCGGCCGGATCGCCGCCCTGCGCCCGCCGCGGATCCTGCTGCCCACCGCCCTCGGCGCACTGGTGGTGCAGATCGGCGCCGCGACCTACACCACCTCCGGTCAGGACGTCTTCGTCAGCACCGTCGTCGCCCTCGCGCTCGCCCTGCTCACCGCCGGCCTCCTCGGCCGGTCCGTACGCGAACGGCGCGACCACGCAGCCGAGTTGCGCGCCGCGACCGCCGCCGAGGCGGTCGCCGCCGAACGGCTCAGGATCGCCCGCGAGCTGCACGACGTCGTCGCGCACAGCATCGGCGTCATCGCCATCCAGGCGGGCGTCGGCCGCCGGGTCATCGACACCCAGCCCGCCGAGGCCCGCAACGCGCTCGCCACCATCGAGACCACCAGCCGGGAGACCCTCGCCGGGCTGCGCCGCACCCTGGGCGCGCTGCGGGGCGCCACCGCCGACGGCCGTCCCGCGCCGCGCGACCCCGCGCCCGGCCTCGCCGACCTGGAACGGCTCGCCGCGTCCACGGCGGACGCGGGGGTACGGGTCGAGCTGCGGCACCTCGGCAATCCCGACCTGGCGCTGCCACCGGAGGTCGACCTCGCCGCGTACCGGATCGTGCAGGAGTCCCTGACCAACGTCGTACGCCACGCGGCCGTGCCCGTCTGCCGGGTGACGGTGGAACGGCGCACCGACACACTGCTCGTCGAGATCGCCGACGAGGGCCGCGGGGCGCCGCCCGGTGCGGACACCCGGGGCGGCTACGGTCTCGTCGGGATGCGCGAGCGCGCCGCGCTCCTCGGCGGCAGCCTCACCGCGGGGCCCCGGCCCGGCGGCGGCTTCCACGTCACCGCGCTGCTGCCGCTGCCCGCCGGCCTCCCGGAAGGAACCCCCGCCCCGTGAACCCCCGGATCCGCGTCCTCCTCGTCGACGACCAGCCCCTCGTCCGGGCCGGGCTGCGCGTCCTCATGGCCGACACCCCCGACCTGGAGGTCGCCGGGGAGGCGGGCACCGGCACGGAGGCAGTGGCGCGGGCACGGGACCTGCGGCCCGACGTGGTGGTGATGGACGTACGGATGCCCGGCATGGACGGCATCGAGGCCACTCGGATCGTCACGGCGGGCCCCGGCGCGCCCCGGGTCCTCGTCCTCACGACCTTCGACGACGACGAGTACGTGTACGGCGCACTGCGGTCCGGTGCGAGCGGCTTCCTCGTCAAGGACATGGCCCTCGACGACATCCTCGCGGCGATCCGGGTGGTGGCCGCGGGCGACGCCCTGATCGCGCCGGGGGTGACGCGCCGCCTGATCGAGGAGTTCGCGGCGCGCCCGGACCCGGTACGCCGTCCGTCGCGTGGCCTCGACGGCGTCACCGACCGCGAACGGGAGGTCCTCACCCTCGTCGGCCGGGGCCTGTCGAACGGCGAGATCGCCGAACGGCTCCACATCAGCACGGCCACCGCGAAGGCCCACGTGGCGCGCCTCTTCTCGAAGCTGGACGCACGCGACCGAGTGCAGCTGGTGATCCTCGCGTACGAGACGGGGCTCGCGCCGTGACACCATCGGTCCCGTGCTCGACATCGGCTACTCCCTCTCGCGTCGCTTCCCCGACCCGCCGCAGACCGACTACCGCCGCGCGGACGTCCACGCGCTGCGGCACGACCTGTTCTGCGGGGACGTGTACCTCGCCGACACCGAGACGGACCGCGAGGTGTCCACGGCCTGGGGATGGGTGCCGGTGCTCGACTTCGCGTGGGCGCTGTGCGACATCGTCGAGCAGCTCGACCAGGACCCGCGCGGCAGCCGCGCCGCGCAGCCGCAGTACGCGGAGCTCGACTTCACCGAGTCCACGGACCGGATGCTCTTCGAGCGCCGCTTCGGATGGGTGGACGTCGAGGCCGACTGGATGCCGGGCGACGAGCCGCCGGTGACGTTCAACCACGCGGAGCTGCGGCGCGAGGCGCGGGACTTCCTGCACGACCTGATCGCGGACCTCGTGGACATGCACGAGGGCCTGGCGGACAACCCCACGATCTGGACCCTCCAGTCCCGCTTCCCCCGCGTGAAGTAGCCCCCCCACCCACGGCAAGGGTCACTCCACCCGCAGCCCCAGCCTCGCCGCCAGCACCGGGGCCAGGTCGAGGAGCTGTGCCGTGGAGATCACCGCGCCCGCCAGCGACTCCACGCCCGCCGCGATCCCGAGGCGCTGCACGCCCCGCAGGTCCACGTCCGTGAGGCGGGCTCCCGTGAAGTCCACGTCCGTGAGCGTGCAGTCGACGAACTCGACCCGCTGCAGGACCGCGCCCCCGAAGTCCGGCTCGCTCAGTACGCAGCCTTCGAAGACGACGTCCTTCAGCTTCGCCGCCCGCAGGTTCAGGTAGTCGATCTTGCCGCCCCGGACGACGACCCTCTCCAGGACCGCCCCGTGCAGCTGCGTCCCGCCGAGCCGCGCCTCGACGACCTCGACGTCCCGGAACTGCGCCCCTGCGAGCTCGGTGCCCACGCCCCGCACCCCCGTGAGCACCGAGTCGAGGAACCGCGCGCCCGTCAGCCGCGCCGCGTCGAGCCCGCACTCCCGCAGCGCGCAGTCCAGGAACCGCGCCCCCTCGCCGGACTGGCCCGTCAGGTCGAGCCCGGTCAGTCCGAGGCCGTCGTAGTCCCCGTCGGGCGCGAGCCCGCCCCCGTACGCCTCCAGGGGAGGCAGCCGGACCTCCGGGCGCCTCGCCCCCGCCACCTTCTTCTTCCCAGCCGTCACCATGCCCCCATCGTGACCTACGCCACTGACAACGCCCCGATGTCACATCCGCCGCCCCTCCCGCCGTCCCCCGTGTGAGACCCAGACCGACACGAGGGAGACACCTCATGCGCAAGCTCACGATCATCGGCGGCGGTTTCGCCGGACTGACCGCCGCCGTCACGGCCGCCGAGGCCGGCGCCGAGGTGACCGTCCACGAGTCGCACCGGACGCTCGGCGGCCGGGCGCGCACGGCCGACGGCCCGTACCGCACGAACGAGGGCCCGCACGCGCTCTACAACGGCGGCCCGCACTGGACCTGGCTGAAGCAGCGCGGGCTCCTCCCGCCCATGGCCGTGCTGCCGACCGCCGAGGCCCTCCGGTTCCGCGTCCACCGCGACGGCGCCATGCGCGGCGTCCCGCCGCTCGGTCTGTTCCGTCTGGCCCGTCGCAGCGCCGAACAGGCCCCCGTCGACGTCGACTTCCGCACCTGGGCCACCGGTGTCGCGGGCGAGCGCACCGCGCGCGTGGCCGCGGCGTACAGCGGGGTCGCGCTCTTCCACCACGACCCCGGCTCCCTCTCGGCCCGTTTCGTGCAGGAGCGGCTGCACCGGTCCACCGCCCTGCCGCCCGAGGCGCACTACCCCCGGGGCGGCTGGGGCGAGCTGATCGACCGGATGGCCACGCGCGCGCGTGAGCTGGGCGTGCGGATCGAGACCTCGTCCCGGATCGACGCCCTGCCGGTGGGCGGCGGGCCGGTGGTCGTCGCGACCGCGCTGCCGGCCGCCGCCCGGCTCCTCGGCGACCCGTCGCTGACCTGGGAGAGCGGCCGTACGGTCCTGTTCGACCTGGCGCTGCGCACCCGGAAGGGCGATCCGTTCGTGGTCTCGGACCTGGACGCGCCGGGCTGGATCGAGCGGTACACGGCGCAGGACCCCTCGCTGGCCCCGGCCGGGCAGTCGCTGCTCCAGGCGCAGCTGCCGATCGGCCCGGACGCGTCGAAGGCGGACGGCGTCGCCCACGGCGAGCGGCTGCTCGACCTGAGCTTCCCCGGCTGGCGCGAGCGGACGGTGTGGCGGCAGGAGTCCGTCTGCCAGGGCCGTACGGGAGCGCTCGACCGCCCGGGCACGACGTGGCGCGACCGGCCGGCCGTCGACCGGGGCGACGGGGTGTACCTGGTGGGCGACCAGGTAGCGGCGCCGGGCGTGCTCGCGGAGGTGTCGTTCACGAGCGCGGTCGAGGCGGTGTCGCTGGCGCTGCGCGCGGAGCACCTCGACCGCCTTGACCTCAAGCGCGCTTGAGGTCGGAGGCTTGCCCCGCAAGCCCGTCCGTACGACGACAGGGGAACGTCATGCACGCCATCCGCCTCCACGCCTTCGGCCCCGCCGAGAACCTCGCCTACGAGGAGACGCCCGACCCCGTGCCAGGCCCCGGCCAGGTCCGCGTCCGGGTGGCGGCGGCCGGCGTGCACCTGCTCGACACCGCCCTGCGCGAGGGCGCCACGGGCCCGTTCCC
Source organism: Streptomyces nymphaeiformis (assembly GCF_014203895.1). Taxonomy (GTDB): domain Bacteria; phylum Actinomycetota; class Actinomycetes; order Streptomycetales; family Streptomycetaceae; genus Streptomyces; species Streptomyces nymphaeiformis. Next base: position 271,291 of record NZ_JACHJY010000012.1, read on the forward strand.
CACGCCCACCCCGCTCCCCACGATCCCCGGCCGCGAGGTCGCCGGCACGGTCGACGCCCTCGGCGAGGGCACCGACCCGTCCTGGCTCAGCCGGCGCGTCGTCGCCCACCTCGGCATGAACCCCGGCGGCTACGCCGAACTCGCCGTCACCGACGCCGCCCGGCTGCACGCCCTGCCCGACCACCTCGGCGAGGCGGAGGCCGTCGCCATGATCGGCACCGGCCGCACGACCCTCGGCATCCTCGGGTTCACCGAACTCGGTCCCGACTCGGTCGCGATCGTCCCGGCCGCCGCCGGCGGCATCGGCACCCTGCTCGTCCAGTACGCCAAGAACGCCGGCGCCACCGTCATCGGCCTCGCCGGCGGCCCCGCGAAGGTCGCCCTCGTCGAGGCGAACGGCGCCGACCTGGCCGTCGACTACAAGCAGCCCGACTGGCCGGAGAAGGTCCGCGCGTACCTCGACTCCGTGGGCGAGAAGGCCACCGTCGTCTTCGACTCGGTCGGCGGCGACACCGGCCGCGCCGCCGTCGACCTGCTCGGCAAGGGCGGACAGCACCTGGTCTTCGGCTGGTCCGGCGCCGGACTGCACGACGGCGAACCGCTCACCTTCACCGAGGAGGAGCTCACCGCGCGCGGGATCACCTCGGAGTCCGTCCTCGGCCCCGTCATGATCCAGAAGGCGGGCGGCGACATCCGTACGCTCGAACTCGCCGCCCTCGACGCGGCGGCCACCGGCACCCTCCGCCCGGCGGTCCACCGCTTCCCCCTCGCGGAGGCGGCGGAGGCCCACCGCGCCCTGGAGAACCGGGGCACGACGGGCAAGGTGGTCCTGGTCCCGTGAGGGATCAGAAAGGGGTCAGACCCCGAGGACGTCCCAGGAGTGCGCCTTGAACTCCTTCGTGAAGTCGGGGTGGTCCTCCCACATCCGGGCGATGGAGCGCAGCACGTCCCAGTTGTGCTCCAGCGCCTGGTCGACGACCTGCCGCAGCTCCGGCGCCGTCTCCCGCTTCTCCACGAGCCCGTTCACCGCGGACGCGGCCTGCACGGTGTAGCGCAGGGCCCGCAGCGCCCGCGACGTGTCGTCCATGCCGAACCCGTGGTCGCTGCCGTTGGCGGGGTCGAAGAGCGGCGTCAGCCGCGCCTCGATGAAGCCGGTGATCCGCTGGAACCGCTGCTCAATGTCCATGCCCCCTTCCTACACCGTCACCGCGCCCAGCTTCGCCAGGGCCCCGTCCGTCAGGCGGTACACGCTCCACTCGTCCTGCGGGCGGGCGCCCAGGGACTCGTAGAAGTCGATGGACGGCCGGTTCCAGTTCAGTACGGACCACTCCAGGCGCTCGTAGCCCCGCTCGACGCAGATGCGGGCCAGTTCGCGCAGCAGCGCCTTGCCGTGGCCGCCGCCGCGGGCCTCCGGGCGGACGTACAGGTCCTCCAGGTAGATGCCGTGGACGCCGCGCCAGGTCGAGAAGTTGAGGAACCAGAGCGCGAAGCCCACCGGCTCGCCCGTCTCGTCCTCGGCGATGTGCGCGAAGGCGGCGGGCCGCTCGCCGAACAGCGCCTCGTGCAGCATCTCGGGGGTCGCCCGGACCTCGTGGAGGGCCTTCTCGTACTCGGCGAGGTCACGGATCAGGGCGTGGATGACGGGGACGTCGGCAGGCGTGGCGGTACGGATCATGGCACCCAGCCTGCCCCGGATCAGGCCCCTCTGGCCAGCAGGATCCGCGCGGCGACCGCCTGCCCCGGCTCACGCCCTCCTGGCCAGCAGGATCCGCGCGGCGGCCACCTGCCCGGGGTCGAGGGCCGGCTCGCCGTCCGCGACGTCCCACAGGCCGTTCTGCAGGACCCGGCCCAGCGTCCACGCGGTCGCCCGCCGCCGGTCCCCGACGACCTCGGCGAGCAGGTCGAACCCCCACAGGAACCCGTCGGGATCGAAGCGGTCCATCAGGGCCGGGAGCAGTTCGAAGCCCGGATCCCCCGCCAGCGGTTTCGGGTCGATCGCCAGCCAGGGCTCCCGCTCGGCCGCCAGGACGTTCCCGAAGTGCAGGTCCCAGTGGAGCAGCCGGTCCCCCGGCTCGCCCGCCACCTCCCGTACGGCCGCCGCGCAGTCCCGCAGCACCGCGGCGTCGTCCGCGCCCAGCCGCGCCGCGGCCTCCGGGACGTCGGCGAGCATCCCGGCGGCGATGTCCCCGAGCGTCCGCAGCCCCTCCGGTGCGGGGACGGCGACCAGCCGGGAGAGGAGCCCGGCGACGATCCCGAGCGCCTCGCGGGTGTCCTCGACCGCGGACAGCGGCCGGGCCTCGTCGAGGCGCTCCAGGAGCATCGTCCCGGTCGCCGCGTCGTGGTCGAGCAGCCGTACCGCCCCCGCTCCGCCCCACGTCCGCAGGCCGAGCGGCTCGCCCTCCGTCTCGTCGTCGAGGATCTGCATCTTCAGGGCCGCGCGGACACCGTCCGCCTCCCGCTCCACCGGCAGCACCAGCGAGGCCACCCCGTGCATCGGGGGCCCGGTGACCCGCAGCCCCCACCGGCCGAGGAACTCCTCCGCCCGCCCCGGCAGCGCGGCCACGAACGCCCGCCCCGCCTCGCCGTTGAACTTCGCCTGCGACGCCGCCAGTTCCTCCGGTACGTGAATCACCCGGCGAGCGTAGTGACCGGCGCCCGCCCCGCGCCTCCGGGTTTCCCCGTATCCACAGACCCCTGGCCAGCGGTAACCTCCGGCCACGCACCCGGAAGAGGGATAGAGATGAGCACGGTCAACGGCACCGTCAACGGCGGCATATCGTTCTGGTACGCGCAGGAGGGCGCCCCCGCGCCCCGCGAACCGCTCCCCGGCGACACCACCGCCGACGTCTGCATCGTCGGCGGCGGCTACACGGGACTCTGGACCGCCTACTACCTCAAGAAGGCCGTCCCCTTCCTCAACATCACCGTCCTCGAGGCCAAGTTCTGCGGCTACGGCGCCTCCGGGCGCAACGGCGGCTGGCTCTACAACGGCATCGCCGGCCGCGACCGCTACGCCGAGCTGCACGGCCACGAGGCCGCCGCCCGCCTCCAGCAGGCCATGAACGCCACCGTCGCCGAGGTCCTCGACGTCTGCGAGACCGAGAAGATCGACGCCGACCAGCACCGCGGCGGCGTCCTGGAAGTGGCCCTCTCGCCCGCCCAGCTCGCCCGCCTCAAGGCCTTCCACGCCGCCGAGCTCGCCTTCGGCGAGACCGACCGCGAGCTGTACGGCGCCCGCGAGACCGCCGAACGCATCCGCGTCGCCGGAGCCGTCGGCTCCTCCTGGACCCCGCACGGCGCCCGCCTCCACCCGGTCAAGCTCGTCCAGGGGCTCGCGGCCGCCGTCGAGGCCCTCGGCGTCACGATCCACGAGTCGACGCCCGTCACCGAGATCAAGCCGAAGCACGCGATCACCCCGTACGGCACCGTCCGCGCCCCGTACGTCCTGCGCTGCACCGAGGGCTTCACCGCCTCCCTCGCGGGCCAGCGCCGCACCTGGCTCCCCATGAACTCCTCGATGATCGCCACCGAGCCGCTCACCGACGCCCAGTGGGAGTCCATCGGCTGGGACGGCCGCGAGACCCTCGGCGACATGGCGCACGCCTACATGTACGCGCAGCGCACCGCCGACGGCCGCATCGCGCTCGGCGGCCGGGGCGTCCCGTACCGCTTCGGCTCGAAGACCGACAACGACGGCCGCACCCAGCCGCAGACCATCGACGCCCTGCGGGAGATCCTGGTCCGCTTCTTCCCCCAGCTCGCGGGCGTACGGATCGACCACGCCTGGTCCGGCGTCCTCGGCGTCCCCCGCGACTGGTGCGCCACCGTCACCCTCGACCGCTCCACCGGCCTCGGCTGGGCCGGCGGCTACGTCGGCTCGGGCGTCGCCACGGCCAACCTCGCGGCCCGCACCCTCCGGGACCTCATCCAGCAGGACTCGGGCCAGTCGGGGCCCACCGACCTCACGGCCCTCCCCTGGGTGAACCACAAGGTCCGCAAGTGGGAACCGGAGCCCCTGCGCTGGCTCGGCGTCCAGACCATGTACGCCGCCTTCCGCGGCGCCGACCGCCGCGAGGCCACGGCCCACACGGCGGAGACGGACCGCGTGGCGATCCTGGCGAACCGCCTGAGCGGCCGCTGAGGGACACGGCGGGGAGGGCGCCGGTCGCGCCCTCCCCTCCGTCACTACTCCACCTCGATCCCGAAGTCCCCCACGAGCTCCTCGAGCCCGCCCCCGTACCCCTTCCCGCCGAGGACGAAGTCCCAGTCCCCGCCGGCCCGCCGCCGGAACGAGCCGAGGACGAGCGCCGTCTCCCCCGGCCGCCCGTCCGACACCTCCAGCCGGTCGAGCTCGGCGCCCGCGTCGTCCCGCAGCCGGATCCCGGCCTCCGTGAACCCGCCGAGGTCCGCGTCGGGGTTCACCTCCGGGTCCACGGCCGCCACCAGGACCAGCCGGTCCGCCCGCGCGGGCAGCGCGTCGAAACCGACCCGCACGGCCGCGCGGTCGCCGGGCGCGGCCGCCACCATCGCGACCGAACCGTCGGGCGTAGCGGGGTTGTTGAAGAAGACGAACCACTCGTCGCCGAGGACCCGGTTCCCCGCGCAGACCAGCGCGCACACGTCGAGCGCGGCGGAGCCCGACCACACCATGCCGAGCAGGTTGAAGTCCTCGGCGGCCTCGGCGGAAGCAGAAGCGGGGACGGGAGCGGGCGCGGGGGCCGGAGCGGTCGCGGGCCCGCCCAGCCGGCCCCGCAGACCGTGCTGGTGCAGCAGATCCACCAGCTCGGTCCCCGAGATCAGGGTCAGCGGCTTGCCGTTGGCGAAGGTGTACGAACCGGGCCCGAACTTCGAGGTGGTCACCAGGACCCCCTTGTTGGCCCCGACGTCCTGCACGGTCCCGTACAGATCCCGTACCGCACTCGGCGGCACCGTGTTCCGGTACCGCTTCACCTGCACCGCGATCGACCCGCCGCTGATCGGATCGGGATCGAGCGCCTTGACGTCGACCCCGCCGTCGCCCGACCGCTGCGTCGTGACGGCCTGGAGCCCCCGCGCCCGGAACAGCTCGGCGACGAGCCCCTCGAAGGCGATCGGGTCCATGGTGAGCAGGTCGGGCTCCTCGCCGTCCCCCTGCACCACCACGTCCGAGCCCACCTGGCCTGGCTCCCGCAGCGGCACGACCGCCACCCGCTCGTCGGGCTTGGCGGAGAGCCGCCCGCCGAGGGCCCCGGTCAGGCACTCCACGGCGCCGACGAGCTCCAGGTTCAGCCGGTCGAACGCCGGCCGCTCCACCACGACCGAGGCCACGCACACCCGCCCGGCGAGCCCGGTGGCGGGATCGACCCCGCCGACGTACCCGTTCAGCGCCACCGCTTCGAGCGCCCCGAAGCGATCCGCGGCGAACAGCTCCCGCACCGCGAGCAGCACGCTCTGCGCGAGGACGTCCCGGTACAGCCCCCGCCGCTGTGTGACGGGCCGCGGGACCTCCTTCTCCTGGTCGGTGCTCGGCAGGTACTTGACGCCCTTGGCCTCCGGGACCACCTCGTACCCGGGCAGGTCCCAGTCGAGGACGAGCCCGCGCCCGGCCCGGTCGTAGGCGGCCGACACCTCGCGGGGGAACCCCTCGGGCCAGGCGGTCGACGCGAACAGCACGGCGGAGAAGTACTCGACGACGGTGTCGGCCTCCCCGTTCCGCAGGGCCGCGACGGTCCCGTCGATCCCGCTGTTGTGGGCGCGTATCTCGGCGGTACGGGCGGCAGCCCAGGCGTCGTACTCCCGCCGGTACGCGGCGAGTTGCTCGACCCTCCGCGCCTCGGCGGCCTGCGCCGCGTACCAGTCGTGCTCGAACCTGGCCCGCGCGTCCCGCTCGGCCTGGGCGCGCCCGGAGGCCGTCCAGGCGGCCTGCGGCTGGTAGAAGCGCTGGTCGGGCATGGCGACGGGCTCCCCGAGCGGCCCGGGGGCGAACGGCTCGACGGTCTCCTCCCGCCGCAGCGACTCCACACCGAAGGCGGGCGCCCGGCACCCCGCCACGAGCAGCCCCTCCAGCTGGGCGACCCGCTCGTCCAACTCACGGGTCCGCCGCAGGGCGTCGGCGTCCCGCTGCTGCCGATAGGCGGCCCGCTGCTCCCGCTGCATCCGGGCGACGTCCCGCTCGTACGCCCGCTGCGCCCGCTCGGCGTCCCGTTGCTGCCGCAGCACCGCCTGGTGCTGTCCCTCCCGCTGCCGCTGCGCCACCCGCTGCTGCTCGGCCCACACCCCGATCAGCCCACCGGAACGCCGACTCATCCGCGCACCCCTCCCCAGAACACCCCACGCACTGACGCCCCCGTAGTGCACAAGTGTCCCGGACCGGGCCGCCCCGGCACACAGGAACGCCGGACCTCCTCGAACGGACCCGAACACGACACTCACCGCGCCTGCTTCAACAGCCCCCTGACCGACACCTCCGAGTTGACGGAGGCCCAGACGAGTCCGTACCGCTCGGCCTCCCTGCTCACTTCTCCCTCGTCCAGACCTTGGTAGATGCCGTAGATCGACTGGTTCTTCTTCTCCTTCTTGAAGTTGAACGAGGAGATGAAGACGTCCGGCGCCTCTTCCGGCGCCCAGAAGGCCGCCACGTACCGGGGCTTGCGCGTCACGTTGATCAAGTTGGTGTTGTAGCGCACCCTGCCGTGATAGATAACGTGCTCACCACATTCATCGGGCGGACAGTAGTACCTCCCCTCCGACTTGATCCACGAGAGCTTCGGGTTGTAGAACTCGTCGTCGATCTTCCCGCGGTCCTGCCTCAGGATGGCGAACTGAAGATCAGCGTTCAGCGTCTCGTACTTCGTGGACTTGGGGAGCGTGATCACCTTCTCCATCTTGAACTCCTCCCCGGCGTCAAGGGTCGACCCCGGCCCCTGGAACTGCCCGGACGCGACGACCTCATACGTGACGTCACTCCTGTAGGCCTCCGCCTCCGGGTTCCACCACCCGCCTTCCTGGTCACCCTTCCATTCCTTCAGCCCGTCGCCGGAGCCGGAGAACTTGGCCAGGGATCCCGTCACCGTGTAGTCGTCGATGACGATGTACACCGGAATCCCGCCGTCGTTCTTCGCATACAGCACGAGAGGGACATGCACGTAAGGCGAACCGGAATCCGTCCGCGGTGTCCCGAATTCCGCTCTGAGGACGAAGTGCATGGGGGCGGCGATGGGCTGATACAGGATCGAGTAGCCCAGACTGACAGCCGTCATGAGCGCCGTCACGGTAACTCCCAGGGCGAACTTCCTGGGGTGCGGTATGCCTCTCCACACCTTGTCGCGGATGAGAGCGTGGAGGGCCCACAGCGACCAGAGCCACAAGCCGAGGAAGATCAGGACGGTGGCTATGTACTCCCGCTCCTGCAGCCACAGGAACAGGAGAAGGCTCGTGGTGGCCAGCGTCATGAGCACGCCGAGAAGGACCAGCGCCCCGGACAGCCTGACCTGCCGGCGGCCCCAGTGGTCGACGACCGCGGGCAACGCGATCCCCTCGACCACACCCGCCAACAGGAACAGCACACCGACGAGCCGTTGCGCGAAGGTCAACGCCCCCAGGGCGTCCGCCCAGCCGATCGCGACGTGGAGCCCCAACGAGGCGAGCAGCCCCACGAGCATGAGGGCGATGACCAGACGCCGTCTCCAGCCCCTGTCATCGGGCCAGAAGTCGCTGCCGCCGCCACGCCAGTGGACGCGCGAGCGGTCGTCGAGATCCATGTCGTCGGGATAACCCAGACGGCTGAGGACCTTCCGCAACTCCCGGCGGGACCACGCGCTGCCCACTGTCTTGCCGTGGATGACGATCCGGCGCAGCCCGCGCCGGTCAGGTGGCTCGACCACCACCCAAGGTCGTATGCCCATGGCCCCAGCCTCGGCTCCCCACCCGCCATGAGCACGCCGAACTACTGCGTCCGACTGAACCCGCCCACTCGCGGGCCACGGTCCGGCACCGCTGTGGCACGGCCTCGTACCGCTGACGAGGACGGCGCCGCCGCCTGGTTCGTCGACCCGAGGGCCTGACCGAACGGCTCGAAACCCGGATCGCCGCAGATGCCGAAGGCCCCGGACCATGAACGGTCCGGGGCCTTCGCCTCGTCCTGCCTGGAGCCCCCTGTCGGGTTCGAACCGACGACCCCCGCTTTACAAGAGCGGTGCTCTGGCCAGCTGAGCTAAGGAGGCAGCGAGTGAAGTGTAACCAACCCGGCCCCGGAGGCGGTCGGAAATCTCACGGGGCCGTGAGTGCTGACAGAACGGGCGTCGGCAGGTAGCGTCACCTGCGGTTCACCCTGGTGGACTAGACCTCAATCCTTCCTTTACTCGGATCGTCCGGCACGTTCCTGCCGGTGAAGGGACGCATCACCATGGCTTCCGTCACGTTCGACAAGGCCACCCGGATCTACCCGGGTGCCACCAAGCCCTCCGTCGACCAGCTCGACATCGAGATCGCGGACGGCGAGTTCCTCGTCCTCGTCGGCCCCTCCGGCTGTGGCAAGTCGACCTCCCTGCGCATGCTCGCGGGTCTCGAGGACGTCAACGCCGGCTCCATCCGCATCGGTGACCGCGACGTCACGCACCTGCCGCCGAAGGACCGGGACATCGCGATGGTGTTCCAGAACTACGCGCTGTACCCGCACATGACCGTCGCCGACAACATGGGCTTCGCGCTCAAGATCGCCGGTGTCAACAAGTCGGAGATCCGCGCCAAGGTCGAGGAGGCCGCGAAGATCCTCGACCTCACCGAGTACCTCGACCGCAAGCCGAAGGCGCTCTCCGGCGGTCAGCGCCAGCGTGTCGCGATGGGCCGCGCCATCGTCCGCGAGCCGCAGGTCTTCCTCATGGACGAGCCGCTGTCGAACCTCGACGCCAAGCTCCGCGTCTCCACCCGTACGCAGATCGCCGGTCTCCAGCGCCGCCTGGGCATCACGACCGTGTACGTCACGCACGACCAGACCGAGGCGCTCACCATGGGCGACCGCGTCGCCGTCCTCAAGGACGGTCTGCTCCAGCAGGTCGACACCCCGCGCAACATGTACGACAAGCCCGCCAACCTCTTCGTCGCCGGTTTCATCGGCTCCCCGGCCATGAACCTGGTCGAGGTCCCGATCGTCGACGGCGGCGTGAAGTTCGGCACGAGCGTCGTCCCGGTCACCCGCGACGCGATCGCCGCCGCCTCCGCCAACGGCGACACCACGGTGACGGTCGGCGTCCGCCCCGAGCACTTCGACGTGCAGGGCGCCACCAGCAAGGACGGCCTGGCCGTCACGGTCAACGTCGTCGAGGAGCTCGGCTCGGACGGCTTCGTGTACGGCACGACCCGCGTCGGCGGCGAGGACAAGGAGCTCGTGGTCCGCGTCGGCGGCCGCGACGTGCCCGCGAAGGGCTCCACGCTGCACGTCGTCCCGCGCGCCGACGAGCTGCACGTCTTCTCGACCTCCACGGGCGCCCGCCTCAGCGGCTGAGGCCGAGCCGGTCCGAAGGACCGGGCCCGAAGCAGCGCCGTACGGCCCCGCATCTGTTGCAGATGCGGGGCCGTTCGTTTAAACGGGCTTACCCCCGAAAACCCCGGCATTCGGGGCCCCGCCGGCACCCCCGCGTCAACACGCAATTCGAAAAGCCGCCTCGAACCATCCCTCGCGAGAGTGACTAAATGTCGCCATATCACTACCGGCCGCTACGCTCGCCTGCGTGACGCACACTGCCCGCCGAATCGGCCGCTCTCTCGCCCTCGTCCTGCCCGTCGTCCTGGTGCTCTCGGGAACGCTCGCGGTGTCCGCCGTTCCGTGGGCCGGCCAGGACTCCGGCACCCAGCTGACGGCGTCCTCCACGGACGTCTCCACCCGGGCCAAGTCCCGTGCCCCGCAGGATATTCTCCGCGACCAGCTCCTCGCAGAGCTTCAGGAGAAGGACCCCGGCGTCGCCCTCACCCACCTCCAGCGCGAGGTGGAGAACCGGCCCTCCCTCGCCAAGCACTGCTTCTCCATCGCCCGCGCCCTCGGCCGCGCCGCCGTCGAGCACTACGGCCCCTCCCGCGCCCAGTCCTTCTCCCGCCCGGTCTGCGACACCTCGTACGCGACCGGCGTGATGCGCGCGAGCTGACCGATTGACGAGGGGACGGGCCGCGAGCTGAACGGCCTGACGCATACCGGGCGCCTATCGTTCCCCGTATGCACACCACTCCGACGCAGGCCGTGGTCCTGGCGGGCGGCCAGGGCTCACGGCTCCGCCCGTACACCGATGACCGCCCCAAGCCGATGGTCGAGATCCCGGGCACCGGGACCCCGATCATCGGCCATCAGCTTTCCTGGCTGGCCGCCGAGGGCGTGACGGACGCCGTCGTCTCCTGCGGCCACCTCGCCGAGGTGCTCCAGGACTGGCTGACCTCCGCGAACCTGCCTCTGAGGGTGACGACGGTCGTCGAGACCGAACCCCTCGGCCGCGGCGGCGGCCTCAAGTACGCCGCCGCGCACCTGCCCCACCCGGACCAGTCCTGGTACGCCACCAACGGCGACATCTGGACCCGCTTCTCGCTGCGCGAGATGGCCGCCTTCCACGCCGAGCGGGACGCCCTCGCGACGCTCGCCCTGGCCCGCCCCCGGATCCCGTGGGGCGCCGTCGAGACCGACACCTTCGGGAACATCACCGACTTCATCGAGGCGCCGCCCTCGCCGTTCCTGATCAACGCGGGCGTGTACGTCTTCGCCGCGGCCTTCACGGAGCTCCTCCCCGAGGTCGGCGACCACGAGCGGGCCACCTTCCCCCGCCTCGCCCGCGAGCGCCGCCTGGCCGGCTTCCCGCTGCCCCACGGCGCCTACTGGCGGGCCATCGACACCGCCAAGGACCTGACGGAGGCGGCCAAGGAGCTCGCCGCCCAGAAGGCCTGACGGACGGCCGTACGAGAACCGACGGGCGCACGAGAAAGGCCGGCACCCCGGTGCCGGCCTTTCTCGTTCCCGTACGTCAGCCCAGCAGGCCGCCGATCGGGTTGTGCGCCCCTCCGCCGGTCGAGCCGCCCTGGGACGGGGTGCTGGTGGAGCCGGTCGAGCCGCCGCCCGTCGTGCCGCCGCCGGTGCTGCTCGGGCTGTCGCTGGTGGACGGCGGGGGCGCCGGCTTCGACTGCGCGGGCGTACGGCTGGTGGTGGTGCCGGTGCTCGTGCCCTGGGTCGAGGTCGGGCGCTGCTGCTCGTGCGTCCGGGTGGACTCGCGGGTCGTCTCCGTGGGCCGGGTGGCCTCCTCGGTCTTCTCGCTGCGCGCGGGCGCCTCGCTGGTCGCGGTGGCGGGCTCGGGCGCGGTGGAGGCGGCCTTCGACGGAGCGCTGCTGGTCGGCTCCTGGGGCAGCGGCTGGCCGGGGAGGTGGTTGATCGGGTCGTCGTTGGGGCCCGGGACGGTGACCATCTCGGTGGAGCGGACGGCGCCGCCGAGGACGGAGCCGACGAGGAGGGTGAGGCCGACGACGACCGCGGCGAGGAGGGTGCTGCGGCGGGTGACCCGGCGGCGCAGGTCCCAGAGTTCGGCGCGCGGGCCGAGGGTGCGCCAGGCCTCGCCGGCGAGGCGGCCGTCGAGGGAGTAGACGGGGGCGCCGGCGATGATCAGCGGGGACCAGGCGGCCAGGTAGATGATGTCGGCCGAGTCGTAGACCGGGACGGTCTTCCAGCTGACGGTCAGCAGGAGCGCGGCGGAGAGCAGTCCGCCGACGACGGCGGCGACCCGCTGCCAGAGTCCGAGGACGGTGAGGACGCCGACGACGACCTGGAGGAAGGCGACGGTGAGTCCGGCGCCGACGGGGTGCTGGAGGGCGAAGTCGCGCAGCGGTTCGGCGAGGGCCCAGGGGTGGAGGGAGTTGAGCCACTTCACCATGGAGCCGCGCTCGCCGCCGTCGAAGTAGACGGGGTCGCAGAGCTTGCCCATGCCCGCGTAGATGGAGATGAAGCCGAGGAAGACGCGGAGCGGGAGGAGGACGACGCCGAGGTTCATCCGGCGGCCGGGGTAGTAGGCGTGCCGGACGTTGTCCTGTCCGTGGCGCTGTGCCGTCCTGCCGTTCGGCGCTTCGTGCCCGTACGGCTCGGTGGGCTCCGGCCGGAGGTCGTACAGCTCGTCGTAGGCGCCCTCGGCGCGGCGCATCGGCGGCAGCAGCGGCGGCGCGGCCTCGGCGGGCACCACGGGGGTGGGCATCGTGGTGTCGATGCGCGGGATGGCCTGGGTGTCGCCGACGCCGTGGCCGCCGTGTCCGACGGGTTCGAGCGTGGAGACGGAGGACTCGCGCACGGCCTGGAGGAGGCCGGTCGCGCCCGGCGCGGACTTCCCGGTCCACACGACGGGGCGGCGGCGGGGGCCGCCCGCGCCCACTCCGGACAGGGCGGCGGTACGGGCCGCGAACTTCGGCTGCGGGGCCGGCGCGAGCCGCACACGGAAGCTGGCGTGGTTCACGATCACCTGGGCGGGATCGGAATCCACCTTGACCATGCTCAGCGCGGGCTGATCGTCGAACCCCGGCCGGGGCGTTCTGGTGTCCACACTCATCTAACCGAGTGATGTGCGGTTAGGACACTGCCTTGACGGTTGCCAAATGTCCGAGGCCCGTCAAGATCACGGCCGGGGCGCGTCCCTCGTTCGGGTCAGCCCATGCGGCGGCGGGCCGCCTCGTAGAGCACGACACCGGCGGCGACGCCGGCGTTGAGCGACTCGGCGCCGCCCGGCATCGGGATGCGGACGAGGAAGTCGCAGGTCTCGCCGACGAGGCGGGACAGGCCCTTGCCCTCGGAGCCGACGACGATGACGACCGGGCCGGCGAGCGCCTCCAGGTCCTGCACCTCGTGCGTGCCCTCGGCGGCGAGGCCGACGACCGCGATGCCGGCCTTCTTGTACTCCTGCAGGGCGCGGGTCAGGTTGGTGACGCGGGCGACCGGGGTGCGCGCGGCGGTGCCGGCGGAGGTCTTCCAGGCGCCGGCGGTCATGCCGGCGGCGCGGCGCTCGGGGATGACCACGCCGTGGCCGCCGAAGGCGGAGACGGAGCGGACGATCGCGCCGAGGTTGCGCGGGTCGGTGACGCCGTCGAGGGCGACGATCAGCGGGTCCTCGTGCTCGTCGTAGGCGGCGTCGGTGAGGTCCTCGGGGTGCGCGTACTCGTACGGCGGGACCTGGAGGACCAGACCCTGGTGGTTCAGCCCGTTGGTCATGCGGTCGAGCTCGGGGCGCGGGGCTTCCATCAGGTTGATGTTGCCGCGCGCGCCGGCGAGCTGGAGGGCCTCGCGCACGCGCTCGTCGTTGTCGATGAACTGCTGCACGTACAGCGTGGTGGCGGGCACGCCGTCGCGCAGCGCCTCGAAGACCGGGTTGCGGCCGACGACCATCTCGCTGGTGCCCTTGGGGCCGCCGCGGCGGGGCGCGGGGCGGCGCTTGGCCGCGTTCCGGGCCATCGCGTTGGAGACGCGGTACGCCTTGTGACCCTTGCGGTCCTCGGCCTTGGGCGTCGGGCCCTTGCCTTCGAGGCCCTTGCGCCGCTGGCCACCGCTGCCGACCGTCGCGCCCTTCTTGTTGGACGTGCGGCGGTTCCTGCGCTGGCTGTTCCCGGCCATGACTACTACCTGTTTCCTCTGCTGACGTACGAAGTCTGTAACTGAAGTGTGCCGCCCGGTGTCCCGAGCGGCACGTCTTCTAACGGTTGCCCAGCGTCCAGCGGGGACCGTCGGGGCTGTCCTCGATGGCGAGGCCTGACTGGTTCAGGTGGTCGCGGATCGCGTCCGCGGTCGCCCAGTCCTTGCGCTCGCGCGCCGATTCGCGCTGCTGGAGCACGAGGCGTACGAGGGTGTCGACGACGCCGTGGAGCTCCTCGCCGCCACCGGTCTCCTCGGCCCAGTGCGGGTCGAGGGGGTCGAGGCCGAGGACGCCGAGCATGGCACGGACCTCGGCGAGGCGGGCGATGGCCTCGTCCTTGTCGTCCGCGGCGAGGGCGCTGTTGCCCTGGCGGACGGTGGTGTGGATGATCGCGAGCGCGTGCGGCACGCCCAGGTCGTCGTCCATGGCCTCGGCGAAGGCCGGCGGCACCTCGGCGGCGGGGGCGACGGTCCGCCCGGCCTTCTCGGTGGCGCGCTGGACGAAGCCCTCGATGCGGGCGAAGGCCGACTCGGCCTCGCGCAGGGACTCCTCGCTGTACTCGATCATCGAGCGGTAGTGCGGGGTGCCCAGGTAGTAGCGCAGGACGATGGGGCGCCAGTTCTTCACCATCTCGGACACGAGCACGCTGTTGCCGAGCGACTTCGACATCTTCTCGCCGCTCATGGTGACCCAGGCGTTGTGCACCCAGTACTGGGCGAACTCGTCGCCGAAGGCCTTGGCCTGGGCGATCTCGTTCTCGTGGTGCGGGAAGATCAGGTCGAGGCCGCCGCCGTGGATGTCGAAGGCGGAGCCCAGGTACTTGTGGGCCATGGCCGAGCACTCCAGGTGCCAGCCGGGACGGCCGCGGCCCCACGGGGTCTCCCAGTCGGGCTCGCCCGGCTTGGTCGCCTTCCACATGGCGAAGTCGCGCGGGTCGCGCTTGCCGGTGATGCCGTCCTCGGCGGGCTGGCGGAGGTCGTCGATGTCCTGGTTGGACAGCTCCAGGTACCCGGGGAAGGAGCGCACGTCGAAGTAGACGCTGCCGTCCGCCTCGTAGGCGTGGCCGCGCTCGATCAGACCCCGCATCATCTCGATCATCTCGGGGACGTGACCGGTGGCGCGGGGCTCGTAGGTCGGCGGGAGGCAACCGAGGGCGTGGTAGCCGTCGTTGAAGGCGCGCTCGTTCTCGTAGCCGATGGACCACCAGGGGCGGCCCTGCTCGGCGCCCTTCTTGATGATCTTGTCGTCGATGTCGGTGACGTTGCGGATGAACGTGACGTCGTAGCCGCGGTAGGCGAACCAGCGGCGCATGATGTCGAAGTTCAGCCCCGACCGGATGTGGCCGATGTGCGGGGCCGCCTGCACGGTGGCACCACAGAGGTAGATCGAGACGCAGCCCGGCGTGAGCGGGGTGAAGTCACGGATCTGCCGGGCGCTGGTGTCGTACAGGCGAATAGTCACCACTCCAGGGTAGTGGGCGTGTGGTAGTGCCCTGCGACCGATTCCCGGCGGCAGGACACGTTTTTCACCGCTGTCGGAGCGATTCGGGGCTGCTACCGGGGCGATACGGGGTAGACGAGGGCGGTCGCGAGGGCGGCGAGGCCCTCGGCGCGGCCGGTGAGACCGAGCCCGTCCGTGGTGGTGCCGGAGACGGAGACGGGGGCGCCCGCCGCCTCGCTGAGCGCCTTCTGCGCCTCGTCGCGCCGCTTGCCGACCTTGGGGCGGACGCCGACGACCTGTACGGCGATGTTCCCGATCTCGTACCCCTCGGCGCGGACGATCCGCGCGGCCTCGGCGAGCAGGGTGACGCCGGAGGCGCCGGACCACTCGGGGCGCGAGGTGCCGAAGTGGGCTCCGAGGTCGCCGATGCCGGCGGCCGAGAAGAGCGCGTCGCAGGCGGCGTGGGCGGCGACGTCACCGTCGGAGTGCCCGGCGAGCCCGTACTCCTCGTCCTCCCAGAGCAGGCCCGCGCACCAGAGCTCGCGGCCCTTCTCGAAGGCGTGGACGTCGGTGCCGATGCCGGTGCGGGGGATCACGGGGATCAGGGGCTGCTCAGAAGCCATCGTTGGCCCTCCTGCGGGCGAGTACGGCCTCGGCGAGGACGAGGTCGAGGGGACGGGTCACCTTGAAGGCCTCTTCGTGGCCGGGCACGACGACGACGGGCGCGCCGAGCCGCTCGACCATGCCGGCGTCGTCGGTGGCGCCCTCACCGGTGAGGGCGATGGTCGCGTGGGCGTTGACCAGGGTGTCGTGGTCGAAGCCCTGCGGGGTCTGGACGGCGCGGAGGCGGGCGCGGACCGGGGTGGCGACGACCTGCTCGGGGTCGCCGGGCTTCTCGGCCGGCTCGACCTCCTTGACGGTGTCGGCGACGGGCAGCGCGGGGACGACGGCGACGGCCCCGTCCCGTACGGCCTCGATGACGGCGTCCACGGTCTCGACGGGGACCAGCGGGCGGGCCGCGTCGTGGACGAGGACGGTGGTGATGCCCTCGGGGAGCGCCTGGAGGCCGAGGTGCACGGACTCCTGGCGGGTCTCGCCGCCGGGGACGACGAGGTAGTCGGTCCGCTCGGGCAGGGCGTGGTCGTCGAGGAGGTTCTTGACCTCGGCGGCGCCGTCGGAGGGGGCGACCACGACGACGAGCGAGACCGCGCGGGAGGCGGCCATCGCGCGGACGGCGTGGATGAGCATGGGGGTGCCGTTCAGCGCGCGGAGCGCCTTGGGGGCGCCCGGGCCGAGGCGTACGCCCCGCCCTGCGGCCGGGATCACCACGGCGGTACGGCTAGGACGCGCTTCGTCTGACATCGGTTGCACTCCGGCAGGTTTGTTTCCGCGGCCGACATGGGTATGGCCTCACCGTGCCGGACGCTCCGCCTTGATCGGGCCCTTTCCGTGACGACGGTCGAGGCGTGGCCGCGTCGGCACAGGGGCTCGGACGTAGAGAAGTTCAGGGGGTGCGGGTTACTTCAGCGGTGCGGTCACATGGACGCGCCGCGTACGTGTGGTGATGTACGCGGACATGCCGCAGCGCCCGGCGACAGCACTGTGTGGATCACAGTACGCCAGCGGGCACCGCGGCATTGCTTCACTGCTCGACCGCTTCAGGTGCGGCTCAGGACGCGAGGACCTCGTCGAGGAGGGCCTCGGCCTTGTCCTCGTTCGTGTTCTCCGCGAGAGCCAGCTCGCTCACCAGGATCTGGCGGGCCTTGGCGAGCATGCGCTTCTCACCGGCGGAGAGTCCGCGCTCGCGCTCACGACGCCACAGGTCGCGCACCACTTCGGCGACCTTGATGACATCGCCGGAGGCGAGCTTCTCGAGATTTGCCTTGTAGCGACGGGACCAGTTCGTCGGCTCTTCGGCGTACGGTGCGCGCAGCACCTCGAAGACCCGGTCCAGCCCGTCCTGACCGACCACGTCGCGAACGCCGACGAACTCCGCATTGTCCGCCGGCACACGAACCGTCAGGTCGCCCTGCGCGACCTTGAGCACCAAGTAGGTCTTGTCCACGCCTTTGATCTGGCGAGTTTCGATGGCCTCGATCAGCGCGGCCCCGTGATGGGGATAGACCACGGTGTCGCCAACCTTGAACGTCATGTGACAGGTACCCCTTCCGTGGCTATCCAGGGTAACACGGATTCGGCTTCTTCTGAATGGCGTTTTCGCAGGTCAGGGCATATCTCGGGGCTTGACAACGGCGACACGGACGTGCTGCGGAGGGCTTCCGGAAGGCGGTATTCGCAGGTCGGAGCGGCTACATCGACGCAGAGAAACGCGCACGTTACACCCATCTGGAGGCCGTCCAGGGAGGGACGATGTCCCGTTTTGTCGGGTTCGGAGTGACCTTCTTCGCGTACTCCGTTCGAGGATCGCCCACCCGTACGGATGCACGCCGGTGCGATTCCTGAAATTGATCAGTGGACATCAAGTGATGCCGGTACGGGATTTTCCGCGGGGGTCGCCGCGGGGAATGCGGGGGCTCCCCCGAATTGATCAAGGCGGTTATGTGAACAACAGGTCAATGGGTCGTGATCCGGCCACGCGGCCGTCGCGCGGAGCGGGGCACGCCGGGCGGCGGAAGGAGTACGACACGGGCAGCCGGGGGACCGCCGTGACCGGTTAGGGGCGGGTCGGGTGCGGGACGCTGAGTGAGGCTCGGTAACCTAAGCGCGCTGACACACCTTTAGCTGTCCCTTAGTTCCCACGCCCGTCCGTACGTCCTAGGAGATGCCGCCGCCGTGAGCCGCAGCCTTCGACGCGGCGCCCTCGCCGCCACCGCCATCGTGTTCTCCGTCGCCGCGCTGTCCGCCTGTGGTGCGGGCAACGACGCGCAGACGCTGCAAGTGCGACCGGACAACGCCGCCGTCACGGTGGACGACGTCAAGATCCAGAACGCGCTGGTCATCACCCAGCCCGAGCCCGGCGTCAAGGGCCCGGCCGCCGTCTCGGCCACCGTCTTCAACAACGGCAGCCTGCCGCAGACCCTCGACTCGATCAGCCTGCCGGGCCTGCGCGCCGCGGTCGTGCTGAAGCCCGCCGAGGGCGCCGGCCCGGTCGTCGTCCCGGCCCACGGCTCCGTCGTCATCGGCGGCGAGGGCAACGCCTCCGCCGTCGTCCTGAACGGCTCCGAGGCCGCCCGCGACGGCGACGCGCAGAAGGTCGTCTTCAAGCTGAGCCGGACCGGCGACGTCGCCCTGAGCGCCTTCGTCGTCCCGGCGAAGAGCTACTTCAAGGAGTACGGCCCGAGCGCCGTCCCGGCCCTCCCGGAGGCGGCCCCGACCGCCTCGGCGACCGCCACCGCGACCGCGACGGCGACGGCGACGGCGACCACCACGCCGACCACTCCGGCGTCGCCCTCGGGCGAGCCGACGACCGCCGGTCACTGAGGTCACCGAGTACGTACGTGAGAGGGGCGCCCCCGGTGGGGGCGCCCCTCTCACGTACGCATACGGCGTGTTTACGGCTCGAGCCCTATCCCGGACGCGCCCCTCGCACTGCGCGGCCCCAGGGGGCCCCGCAGGCATCGGGACGCTGCGCCGGACTCCGTCCGGCCTCGCCGGGCCGGGTCTACGGCTCGAACTTGTAGCCCAGGCCCCGGACCGTCACCAGGTACCGCGGCGCGCCCGGGTCCGGCTCGATCTTGGCGCGGAGGCGCTTGACGTGGACGTCGAGGGTCTTGGTGTCGCCGACGTAGTCCGCGCCCCAGACCCGGTCGATGAGCTGCATACGGGTCAGCACGCGGCCCGCGTTGCGCAGCAGCATCTCCAGGAGGTCGAACTCCTTCAGCGGCAGGTCGACCTTGCCGCCGCCGACGGTGACGACGTGGCGGTCGACGTCCATGCGGACCGGGCCGGCCTCCAGGGCCGCCGGGGTGACCTCCTCCGGCTCCCCGCGGCGGCGCAGCACCGCGCGGATGCGGGCGACGAGCTCCCGCGAGGAGAAGGGCTTGGTCACGTAGTCGTCGGCTCCTATCTCCAGGCCGACGACCTTGTCGATCTCGCTGTCCTTGGCGGTCACCATGATCACCGGGACGTTCGAGCGGCTGCGCAGCTGGCGGCACACCTCGGTACCGGGCAGCCCCGGAAGCATCAGGTCGAGGAGGACGAGGTCGGCTCCGTTGCGCTCGAACTCGTCGAGGCCGTCGGGCCCGGTCGCCGCGACGGCGACCTCGAAGCCCTCCTTGCGGAGCATGTACGACAGGGCGTCGCTGAAGGATTCCTCATCCTCGACGACGAGCACTCGGGTCACGGAAGGACCTCCGGGGCGGGAAGCGGTTCGGTCATGAGATCAGGGGTGGGGGAAGAGGCGGGCCGGCGGTCCCGTACGGCGCCCGCCTCGGGCAGCCGCAAGGTGAAGGTGGAGCCCTGACCCTCGGTGCTCCAGACGGTGACCTCGCCGCCGTGCGAGGCGGCCACGTGCTTGACGATGGCCAGGCCGAGCCCCGTACCGCCGGTGGCACGGGAGCGGGCCGGGTCGACGCGGTAGAAGCGCTCGAAGACGCGCTCCTTGTCCTTGTCGGGGATGCCGATGCCCTGGTCGGTGACGGCTATCTCGATCACGTCGCCGGCGGGCGCGGCGACACGACGGGCGGCGATGCCCACCCGGGTGTGCGCCGGTGAGTAGTTGACGGCGTTCTCGACGAGGTTGCCGAGGGCCGCGGCGAGCTGGCCCCGGCTGCCCCACACGTACAGGTCGGCGGCGCCGCCGGAGACCATGGTGATCTGCTTCTTGGAGGCGGGCTGCCGGGAGCGGTCGATCGCCTCGGCGACGAGCTCGTCCACGGACACCGGCTCGGAGTCCTCCAGCGGGTCGTCGTTCTGCACGCGGGAGAGGTCGATGAGCTCCTGTACGAGGTTGGTGAGGCGGGTCGCCTCGATCTGCATCCGGCCGGCGAAGCGGGTGACCGCCTCGGGGTCGTCGGAGGCGTCCATGACCGCTTCCGAGAGCAGGGAGAGCGCGCCGACGGGAGTCTTGAGCTCATGGCTCACGTTGGCGACGAAGTCGCGCCGTACCGCTTCGATGCGGCGGGCCTCGGTGAGGTCCTCGACCAGGAGCAGCACGAGCCGCGAGCCCAGCGGGGCGACCCGGGCGGAGACGGCGAGGGCCTCGCCGCGTCCGGTGCCGCGCCGGGCCAGGTCCAGCTCGACCTGCCGTATCTCTCCGTCCCGGCGGGTGTCGCGGGCCATGTTGAGCATGGGTTCGACGGCAAGTTTGCCGCCCCGGACCAGGCCGAGCGCGTACGCCGCCGAGCTGGCCTTCACCACGGAGTCGCTCTCGTCGAGGACGACCGCGGAGGAGCGCAGCACGGAGAGCACGGTGTCGACGCCGGGCGGGAGCACGGCGTCGGTGTGCAGAGAGGTACGGGTCGGGCGCGCCTGGTCGCGTTCGCTCCAGCGGAACGCCAGCATGGCGATCACGCCGGTGCACACGCCGGCGATCGCTGCCAATGCGGCGACCGCCGCGTTCACGTCCATGCCTCCAAGGTTATGCGGGGTCGCGGACACTCTCCCAGCCGTCCGAGTGGCTGCT
This sequence comes from Streptomyces nymphaeiformis, assembly GCF_014203895.1. Taxonomy (GTDB): domain Bacteria; phylum Actinomycetota; class Actinomycetes; order Streptomycetales; family Streptomycetaceae; genus Streptomyces; species Streptomyces nymphaeiformis. The sequence goes on from NZ_JACHJY010000012.1 coordinate 291,928, forward strand.
CGAACAGTCGTCGCCCAGAGTTCACCATGGAGACGCGGGTGGTTCATTTGATCGGGGAGCCCGGGTGGCTCGCGTCGCCCAGAGTTCACCTGGGGGAAAGTGCCGGTTCACATCAGGGGGTGGAACCCGACGCACAGGGGGCCGAACGTGGGAGCGTGGGGGTCCGAAGCCCCACCCGGACCCCGGAGTTTTGCGGAAAGAGGGACATCCATGCGGGACGCGTACCACGAGGAACTGGACTCGATCGGCGAGGGCCTGGTCGAGATGGCCCGGCTCGTCGGGTCGGCGATCGGGCGCGCCACGACGGCGATGCTCGACGCGGATCTCAAGCTCGCGGAGAGCGTGATCGCGGCGGACCAGAAGGTCGACGACCTGCAGCACGACCTGGAGGCGCGGGCGATAGCGCTGCTCGCCCGGCAGCAGCCGGTGGCGACGGACCTGCGGATCGTGGTGACCTCGCTGCGCATGAGCGCCGACCTGGAGCGCTCCGGCGACCTGGCGCAGCACGTCGCGAAGCTGGCGCGGCTGCGGTTCCCGGACACTGCGGTGCCGCGGGACCTGCACGCGACCATCCTGGAGATGGGTCAGCTGGCGCAGCGCCTGATGGCGAAGGCGGCGGAGGTCATCATCACGAAGGACGTCGACCTGGCGCTCCAGCTGGAGCAGGACGACGACGAGATGGACCTGCTGCACCGGACGCTCTTCCAGCACCTGATGGACGACCGCTGGAAGCACGGCATCGAGACGGCCGTGGACGTGACGCTGCTCGGCCGCTACTACGAGCGGTTCGCGGACCACGCGGTGTCGGTGGCGAAGCGCGTCGTGTACCTGGTGACGGGTGAGCACGCGGACGAGCTGCAGCCCGCGGACGCGCCGGTGGAGGGCGCATAGGCGCACGGGCGCCGATGCGCCGTTGATGCGCCGGTCCGAGTGGGCATGCAATGGGGGGAGGCGAAGCTCGCCTCGACTAGGGAGGGACCCCATGGCCGAATCCCCCATGACGACCGACTCCACGCCGGAGGCGCCGCGCGAGGCGGTGTACCTGCCGGTGCTCGGCGCCTGCGGCTGCGGCTCGGGCTGCGGCTGCGGCTGCCAGTCGGGCTCGCCGTGCCAGTGCGGGGGCTGCTCGGGCTGACCGATAAGAGGAGTGGGGTGCGACCACGCACCCCACTCCTCTTGTATGCCGGGCTATACGTCGAGCTCTATGTCGAGCACGCCGACGGTCTGCCCGCCGCTGACCTCGCCGGTCGTACGGAATCCCAGCCGCTCGTAGAAGGCGCCGGGGCCGTCCTCGCCGGGCTCCCAGGTCACATAGAAGTGCCGCTCGCCGCGCCGGCGCAGTTCGTCGCGTACGGCCTCGACGGCGAAGCGCCCGTACCCCTTGCCCTGGCCGGCGGCGTCGATGTTGAGCCGCCAGAGCCCGCTGCGCCGGTCGCCGGGGTCCTCGTCCTCGTTCCAGGGGATGTCGAGGAAGGCCATGAGGAAGCCGACGAGCCGATCACCGTCGAAGACCAGCCGGGGCCAGGCGTTCTCCCCGAAGGCGTACGCCTCCGCGAGGGATTTCACGACGGGGGCGACGTTGCGCTCCTGATGGGGGTGGACGCGCAGCGCGAGTGCGGCGTCGATGGTGGCGGGGGTGACCTGCTCCAGGCGGAGTGACGTGCTCATGCGCTGGACGGTAACGGCCCCCCACGGTCCCCGCCCACGATTATCGGACGGGGAGGCGTGCGAGGGGTCCGGGGGAAGCCCGCCGGGCCGGGGCTACGGCTGGAAGAACACCACCGAACGCAGCTTCAGCCTGTCGCTGGCCGGGCGGCCGTGGGGGCGGAGGGTCCAGTCGTCGCCGGAGCAGTCGGGCCCGGTGAAGACGATCGCGTACTCGTCGGTGTCGTTGTGCGGCGCGAACGCGGGCTCGGAGGCGGCCGGGTCGGCGACCTCGGGGAGCGTGACGCACTCACCGCTCGGCGGGTCGAGCAGCGTCGCCCGCTGCGTCTCGCCGCCGAGGCCGACGAAGGAGTAGCCGAACTCGCCGGTGGCGGCCTGGGCGGGGGAGGCCAGGCCGGCGGTGAGGGCGAGGGCGCCGCAGACGGCGGCGAGGGAGTGGCGGAGACGCACGGGGTTCTCGTTTCGATGGAGACGACCAAGGTCGTCCCATCCCTGACCCCGTCCCCCACCCGGTAAGCGGCGCACGGCTGCCGGAAGGTTTCGCCCTCACTCTGACGGCGGAGAGGACCCCGTTACGGGGTGAAGACCTCTTCCAGTTGATGAATCGCCCCGTCGTCCCCGACCTGGTACCGGAAGACGAGCCCCGAGTCGGGGTGGGCCTTCACCCAGTCGATCAGCTCCTGCACGCCGATGCGCTGGTTCTCGGTGCTGGTGACGATCGGGTTGGTGGCGGTGACGTACGCGGCCTGGTCGAGGGCCCAGCGGCTCTCCTCGCCGGTGACGACGAACGGCGCTCCGTCGGAGTCGGGCGACCCGCAGCCCCAAGCCCCGTGCTGGACGACGAGGTTGACCTTCCCGGTGCTGCCGTCGAGCTCCTCGATCCGGTAGAGGGCGAACTCGTGGGGGTCGACCTCGTCGGGCCCGGGCGTCGAGTCGACACAGCCGGCGTCGGCCGGGGTGGGCTTCGGCGCGGACGTGGGCGTGGAGGCGGGCGCGGAAGTCGTCGCGGCGACGGGCTTCTTCACGACGGGAGCAACGGTGTGGACGGCGGTGGGAGCGGTGCCGGGGCCGGCGTCCCCGCCCGATCCGGGAGCGGCGGTACCGGCGGCAGGCGCGGCGGTCGTGCGCGGCGCGGCACCACCGGCGGCGGCACCGCCCTGCTGGCACCCGGTGAGCACGGCGGCCAGCGCACCGGCGGCGAGCACGAGGACGGCGGGTCTGAGACGGTCGGCGTTCATAGGGAAGTCCCCCTGTTCACGGGCGACCACCACACGGCCACCCCTCGCCCGGGAACGTAGCAACGCCGCTCCCCGGACACAGCACCTCGCCCCGCGATGTCACACACCTGGTACCTCCCCAGCACCCGGGCGGAACGAAGAAACCCCCGACCGCGGAGGAACCGCAGGTCGGGGGCCCGTGGGAAGGCGCAGGGGTTACTTCTTCTTGCCCTGGGTCTGGCGGGCCCGTTTTCCACCCCTGGTCAGAGGGTCGCGCACCCCGAGTGACCTGCGATCGAACGGTCGTAGTTGGTCGTTGTTGGTGGCTGCTGGTCGCTGCCGGAGGGCCCAGAGAGGGCCCAGCCAACCCGGCCTGCGGTAGCTGGCCGTTGCGCCGAAGGGCAAGGCTCCGGGCAGGCGCCCCAGCATCGCAGAACACGTTTCATCACCTGCCCCGGTCGTGAAGACTCGGGGCACAACAACCGATAGGGCAGACATGTTGAGCGTCGGCGAATCTGGGCGAGAGGTTGCGGACATCAGCCTCACTCGAAGGCAGGGCGGCAAGGTCGAGGTCTTCCTGGACTGCCTGAGAGGCGCCAAGCTCGGTGACGGCACGGCAGGACTCCACGGCACCCTGCCGGAAGCTGTGGCGCGCGAAATGCTCGTGAAGGCTGTACGCGAGACGCCCTGGCTCCAAGAAGCGCTTGCGGTCGAAATGGTCACGCGGCTGGTGGCCGAGGGAACCGGTGGAGACGACTTCGAAGCCTCGCCCACCAAGACCACTCCGAAGAAAACGGGGCGACCGTCAACGCATTGATGTTGAGGCCCTACTGGCTACTAGCTACTGGTCTACTGGCTAAAGCCCAGCTCAGGAAGGTGGGTGGGCAGTAGAGGGCCGCTCTACTGGCTACTGGAAAGGTTGCCAGTAGCCAGTAGGCAGTGCCGAACACCTGCGGCAGTGTGGAGTTCAGGGGGCGCTTTTCAAGGGGCGGCGACGGCCGCCCCCGTTCACCCACTCTTGAAAAGCCTCCTACTGATCTTTTCGTTAGTTCCATGGGGTTGGCGGGTGGAGGGTAAGGCCCGTGTGGGCGAGGAAGGACCAAGGCAGCTGCGGGTTCTGGTTGATGCGGTGGATGCCC
>NZ_JACHJY010000013.1 GCF_014203895.1 Streptomyces nymphaeiformis
CTGGGTTTCTGGCGGGGAGCCCTGGAGAGCCTGCCGGAGGAGCACGGGCTGAATCTTGACCGTCCGAGGCCGGCCAGGGCCTCGCATCAGGGCGGTCAGGTCGAGCTCGACCTCGGTGCGGACCTGTTCGAGCGGATCGCGGTCCTGGCTCGCTCGGAGGGGTGCACGCCGTTCATGGTGGTGCACGCGGCGTTGGTCGCGGCGCTGACGCGGCTGGGTGCGGGGTCCGATCTGGCGATCGGTACGCCGGTGGCGGGTCGTGGTGAGCGGTCGTTGCAGGATCTGGTCGGGTTCTTCGTGAACACGCTGGTCCTGAGGACGAGCAGTGCGGGTGACCCGAGCTTCCGCGAGTTGCTGGGACGGGTGCGTACGGCGGACCTGGATGCTTTCGCGCACCAGGAGGCGCCCTTCGATCTGGTCCTCGAAGCGGTCAACCCGACCCGGAGCCTCTCGCGCCACCCCCTCTTCCAGATCTGCCTCGGCCTCGAAGTGGGCGCCGTTCCGGAGCTTCGCCTGCCCGGCGTCCGTACCGCCGAGGTTTCCGGACTGGTGAACGGGGCCGCGAAGTTCGACCTCGAGTTCCTGCTCCGCTCGGACGACAGCCGGCGTCTGCACGGCGCGATCCTCTTCGCGTCCGAGCTGTTCGACGAGGACTCGGTACGCCGCATGGCGTCGGTGCTCGGCCAGGTGCTGGCCCAGGTGCTCGACGATCCCGCCCTTCCGCTCTCCTCCCTGGAGGTCCTTTCGGGCTCGGAACGCGAGCTGCTGACCGGACCCTGGGCGGGGACCGTCGCCGAGGCAGGCGATGCCTCCCTCGTCGAGCGGTTCGAGGAGCAGGTGGCCCTCCGTCCGGAGAAGACGGCCCTGCTCGACGGCGACCGCGAGGTGTCGTACGCGGAGCTGAACGCGATGGCCAACCGGTGGGCCCACCACCTGCGGGCCCACGGCCTGGGCCGAGGCGACATGGCGGGCGTACTGCTGGAGCGCGGGGTGGAGTTCGCGGCGGCGTTGATCGCCGTGGTCAAGGCCGGGGCGGGGTACACACTCCTGGACCCGGACTTCCCGGACGAGCGTCTGCGCTCTGCGGCCGCCGACGCCGGCATCAGCCACCTCGTCACCGCGCCCGCCCTCGCGGGACGCGTCGACGGACCGTGGCAGACGCACACCGAGGCCCCGGGCGAACTCCTGTCCCGCAACCCCGGCAACCTCGGCCTGCCGCTCGGCCCCGACGACCCCGCCTGCTTGATGTTCACGTCGGGTTCGACGGGTCGGCCGAAGGCGATTCTGTCGTCGCACCGGAATCTGGTGTCGACGGTGTCGGGTCAGTCGTACGGTCACTTCGGTCCGGACGAGGTGTTCCTGCAGTGCTCGCCGGTGTCGTGGGATGCGTTCAGCCTGGAGTTCTGGGGTGCGCTGTTGCACGGCGGTGCGACGGTGTTGCAGCCGGGGCAGCGGCCGGAGCCGGTGCTGATCGGTGAGTTGTCCCGTAAGCACGGGGTGACGATGCTTCAGTTGTCGGCGAGTCTGTTCAACTTCCTGGTCGACGAGCACCCGGAGGCCTTCGACTCGGTGACGGTCGCCTTCACCGGCGGCGAGGCGGCCTCCCCGGCGCATGTGCACAAGCTTCAGCAGCTCAAGCCGGGCATCAGGGTCGTCAACGGTTACGGGCCGGCCGAGTCGATGGGATTCACGACCACGCACACGGTCGAGCCCGGTGGCGAGCCCCATGCGGTGATTCCGGTCGGCGCGCCGCTGGTGAACAAGGCCGCCTACGTCCTCGACGCCCACCTCAACCTGTGCGCGCCGGGAGTGACCGGCGAGCTGTATCTGGCGGGTGAGGGTCTGGCTCACGGATACCTGGGCCGCTCGGACCTGACCGCCACCCGGTTCGTACCGAACCCGTTCGCGTCGGATGCCGACCGGCTGTATCGAACGGGGGACCTGGCCCACTTCGACCGGCACGGTCAGCTTCACTACGACGGTCGGGCCGACGATCAGATCAAGATCCGTGGTTTCCGTGTCGAGCCCGGTGAGACCGAGGCCGCGCTTCTGACCCATCCGGCCGTGACCCAGGCCGTCGTCACCGTCCACCACGAGCAGCTCGCCGCCTACGTGGTCACCAGCCGCCAGACGGATTCGGACGAGATCCGCCGGCACGTGGCCGACCGGCTGCCCGATCACCTCGTCCCGACGCACGTGATCGTCCTGGAGCGGCTGCCCCTGACCCCCAACGGCAAGGTCGACAAGCGCGCCCTGCCCACCCCTGGCCCCCTCGTCTCCACCGGCCGTGCCCCGCGCACGCCGCTGGAAGAGACCCTGCTCGCCCTCTTCGCCCGCACCCTCGACACCACCGCCGACCTCACCATCGACGACGACTTCTTCCACCACGGCGGCCACTCCCTCCTGGGTGCCCGCCTCACCAACCACATCGCCGGGGCACTCGACATCCGGCTCACCATCCGCGACGTCTTCCAGCACCCCACCCCGGCCCGGCTCGCCGAGCACATCGAGTCCCTGAAGGCCGCGCCGGCGAAGAAGGCCCGTCCGGCCCTCCGCCGCCGGAGCAGGACCGAGCCGGCCACCAAGACCGAGCCGGTCGCCTAGGCCGAGCCCGGCGCCGACGCCGACGCCGACACCCAGATCATCACCGCCACCGCGACAGAACGGATCAGCTGATGACCACCTCCCCGACCCCCGCCCCCGAGGACGTCGTCTGGGACCTGCCCGGCGACCTGCCGCACCGCCTGTCGCTGCTCGTGCTCCCGCACGCCGGAGGCAACGCGCACGCGTACAGCGCCTGGCGCGAGCACCTCCCGGCCGACGTGCGACTGCTCATCGGGCAGTACCCGGGCCGAGGCGCCCGTTTCAGCGAGGACCTGCCCGAGTCCGTCGACGACCTGGCGCTGCCCGTGGTCGAGGCCCTGCCCGCGGACACGGGTGACCTGGTGGTGCTCGGGCACAGCATGGGCTCCCTGGTCGCCTTCGAGGTGACCCGCGCCCTCCAGGCCGTCGGCCGCGCCCCGCAGGGCCTGATCGCCTCGGCCTGCCGGGCGCCGGTGCTGCCGAACCAGTGCCCGGTGCACCCGGAGCGGCTCGACGACGACGAGCTGGTCGCGGCCATCAAGGAGCGCGGCGGCACCGATGACGGAATCCTCGACGACGAGGAGCTCCGCGAGATCGTCCTGCCGTCCATCCGGGCCGACTTCGCCATCGACGACGCCTACCGGTGCACCGCCCCGGCCGTGCGGCTCGACTGCCCGGTCGCGGTGTTCGGCGGGGACGTCGACCCGATCGTCCCGGTCGACATGCTCGACGGCTGGTCCCTCGTGGCCGGGCACCCGGTCGTGCCCCAGGTGCTGACCGGCGACCACTTCTACTTCCAGCAGGACCTCCCCGGCTTCTTCGCCCGCCTGAACCCGGTCCTGGAGACCCTGCACGCCTCCGCCCCCAGCAACGCCTGACCGACCGTCAACAGACCTGCCCCCCGAGGGATCACGAGGAGAGCCCACCATGACCACGTACGCTCAGCGCCCGGCCGCCGCCGGCCTCACCGTCGTCCGGGAGCCCGGCAAGCCGGCCCTCGTCGAGACGCCCGCCTTCGACACCATGGCGGAGGCCACCGCCTGGCTGTCGGCCCGGCTCCCGGCCATCCAGGCCGAACTGCACCGCTCAGGAGCGGTCATGCTGCGCGGGCTTCCGATGACGGACGCGGCGACGTTCGCCGAGGCGCGTGACGCGCTGATCGCCCAGCGCGCCGGATACAAGGAGAAGGCCACCCCCCGCACCGACTTCGGCGAAGGGGTGTTCTCCTCCACGGACCTTCCGGCCGCCCAGCCGATCCGCCTCCACAACGAGAACAGTTACACCCTCGACTTCCCCGGCGTGCTGCTCTTCGGCTGCGTCACCGCCCCGCAGACCGGCGGCGCGACCACCGTCGGCGACATGCGCAGGGCCCTCGCCATGCTGCCGGAGGACCTGGTCGCCCGCTTCGCCGAGGCCGGCTGGCTCCTCGTGCGCAACTACTCCGACCTCGCGGGCATGCCGTGGCGCAAGGCCTTCTCCTCGGAGGACCCCGCGGGCGCGGAGGAGTACTGCGACGCCCACGCCATCGGCTACGAGTGGCTCGACGAGGACACCCTGCGCACCCGCCAGCGCCGTTCCGCGATCATCACCCACCCGGTGACCGGCGAGCGGTCCTGGTTCAACCACTTCGCCTTCTGGAACGCCCGCAGCCTCGACGAGGACGTCCGCGAGGTCCTCACCGAGACGTTCGGCGCCGACGGACTGCCCTTCGACACCCGCCTGGGCGACGGCACCGCCCTCACCGACGCCGAGGTGGACGCGATCAACGACGTGTACCAGGCGGTCACGCTGCGGGAGAGCTGGCAGGCGGGCGACCTGATGCTCGTCGACAACATCCTCTGCGCGCACGGCCGGGAGTCGTACACCGGCGACCGGAAGATCCTCGTCGCCATGGGCGAGCCGGTACGGCTCGCCGACTGCTCCCCGACCACCGCCCCCTCCACCACCCTGTACGGAAGGTGAGCCCCGCCATGACCGCCGTCCTCCCCGAGCGCACCGCCTCCCCCCTCGCCTGCTCCACGGCAGCCTGCGTCTGCGGCGCCTGCGCCGCCGCCGGTACCGGTCCGGCCGACCTCCTCGCCCGGCTCGCCGCCGCCCCCGGCGGGCGCACCGCCGTCGTCTCCGGCGACGAGCGCCTCACCTTCGACGAGCTGCGTGCCCGGGCCGCCGTGATCGCCGGGCGCCTCGACGCCCTCGGCGTCGGACCGGAGAGCGTCGTGGCGCTCTGCCTGCCGCGCAGCGCCGCCCTCGTCACCGCGATCATCGGCACGCTCACCGCCGGTGCCGCCTACCTGCCGGTCGACCCCGCCCTGCCCGCCGACCGCCGCCGCTACCTCGTCGAGGACTCCGGCGCCGACCTGGTGGTCGTGGACGGCACGGACGGCTCCCCGGCCCCCGGCGCCCGCGCCGTGACCGTCGCCGAGCTGACCGCCGCCGCCCCGGGTGCCCCGGCCCCGTACTCTCCCGTCCCCGTCACCGGGGACACCCTCGCCTACGTCATCTACACCTCGGGCTCCACCGGTCGCCCGAAGGGCGTGGAGATCGGACGCGCCTCCGCCTCCCTGCTCCTGGAGGAGCTGGAGGCGGCGGGCGCCGCCACCGGCGAGGGACGCCGGGTCGGCTGGAACGCCTCCCCGTCGTTCGACGCCTCCGTGCAGCAGTGGACGCGGCTCTGCCGGGGCGACACCCTCGTCATGATCGACGAGGAGACCCGCCGCGACCCGTCCCTGCTCGCCGCCTTCGTCGACGAGCAGGCCCTCACCGACCTGGACATCACGCCCTCGCACGCCGACCCGCTCCTCGACCTGCTGACGGAGGGCGGCGGCCCGCGCCCCCTGACCCTCCTCGTCGGAGGCGAGGCGATCAGCCCGGCGCTGTGGGACCGGTTCGTCGCCGCCCACCGGTCCGGACTGCTGCGCGCGCTCAACGTGTACGGGCCGACCGAGTGCACCGTCGACGCCACCGCCGGCTGGATCGACGAGCCGGGGGAGCCGCACATCGGCACGGTCCTGCCGGGGCTCCGGATGCGCCTGCTCGACGAGAACCTCGCGCCGGTCGGGCCGGGGGAGTCGGGCGAGCTGTACCTCGCGGGGCCGCGCGTCGGCCGCGGCTACCGGCGCCGGCCCGGACTGACGGCCGAGCGGTTCGTCGCCGACGTCGCCGACTCCACGGGCGCGCGGATGTACCGCACCGGCGACCGCTGCCGGCTGCTGCCCGACGGCCGGCTCGTCTACCTCGGCCGCGCCGACGGCCAGGTCAAGCTGCGCGGACACCGCATCGAACTCCCGGAGATCGAGGCCGCCCTCACCCGGATCGACGGTGTCGCCGAGGCGGCGGTCGTCCTCGGCGAGGACGCCGGCGGCACGGCCTGCCTGATCGCCTACCACCGGGGCGGCGACACCGCGGCCCTGCGGGCCGCGCTCTCCGACGGCCTGCCCGCCTACATGGTGCCGAGCGCGTTCGTCGCGGTGGAGCGGTTCGCCACGACGCCCAGCGGCAAGCTCGACCGGTCCGCGCTGCCCACCCGCCTCGAAGCGTCGCCGGATACCGAGCCCCAGACCCCCGGCGGCGAAGGCACCGACGGCCTGAACGGCCGTGCCGAGGAGCTCATCGCCCGCGTCTGGACGCAGGTCCTCGGCACCGCTGCCATCGGCCCGGACGACAACTTCTTCAAGCTCGGCGGCCACTCCCTCCTCGCCATCAAGCTCGTCTCCCGCGTGCGGATCGAGCTGTCCGTGGCACTCCCGGTCAAGGCCGTGTACTCCCACCCGCGGCTGCGCGACCTCGCCGCCCACATCGAGGAGCTGCTGGCCGCGAAGGATGCCTGACCGCGGTCCGCGCCACGAGCACCGCGCGCCACGCCGGCGCCGCCGTCCCCACCACGACCGCCGTGCCTGCCGCCGGTCCACCCGCCCGCCCCCGCCACACACGAGGAGCAGCAACCGTGATCCCCCTGTCCTACGCCCAGCGCCGCCTGTGGTTCATGAACCGGCTCGAGGGTTCCTCCTCGGCCTACAACGCCCCCGTGGTGCTCCGCCTTGCATCGATGCCCGACCCGGTGGCGCTCGAAGCGGCGGTACGGGACGTGGTGGAGCGGCATGAGGTGCTCCGGACCGTGTACCCGGCCCGGGACGAGGAGCCGTACCAGGAGATCCTCGACGACGCCGACGTGCGCTTCGAGGTGGAGGAGTGCGGCGCGGGCGGGGACGTGACGGCCCGGACGACGGTCTTCGCCCGGATCCCCGTGGACGTCACGCGCGAACTGCCCCTCCAGACGCGGTTGTTCAAGGTGGACGACGGGACGGCCGTCCTCGTGCTCCTCGTGCACCACATCGCCACGGACGGCTGGTCGGTGGGCTGCCTGCTCGCCGACCTCGACGCCGCCTACCGTGCCCGCGTCGAGGGCCGCGCCCCCGGCTGGGAGCCGCTGCCCGTCCAGTACGCGGACTACGCCGAGTGGCAGCGGGACATGCTCGGAGACCCCGAGGACCCCGACAGCACCGCGTACGAGCAGCTCGCCCACTGGCGCAAGGCCCTGGACGGCATCCCGGCCGAGACGCGGCTGCCCGCCGACCGGCCCCGGCCCACGGAGCCCGGCCACCGGGGCGCGGTGGTCTCGGCGGAGCTGGACGCCCGGGCCCACCGGGCCCTCACCTCCCTCGCGCGCGCCCGGCGGGGCACGTTCTTCCTGGTGGCCCGGGCCGCCCTGGCCCTCGCCCTGCGGGCGGCGGGCGCGGGCGACGACGTGGTGGTCGGCACACCGGTCGCGGGCCGGCCCGAGGAGGACCTGCACGACCTCGTCGGGTTCTTCGTCAACACCCTGGCCCTGCGCACCGACCTGTCGGGCGACCCCGGCCTCGGCGCGCTCGTGGACCGCGTCCGCGAGACGGACCTGGTCGCGTTCGCGCACGAGGACCTGCCCTTCGACCTCCTCGTCGAGGACCTCAACCCCGAACGCTCCCTCGGCCGCCACCCGTTCTTCCAGGTCATGCTGAGCACGCAGTCGAGGCAGTCGGACGAGGCCGTCCGGCTCGGGCCCGTCCCCGCCGTCCTCGACGACGCGGACCTGGCCACCGCCAAGTTCGACCTGAGCTTCCACTGCCAGGAGACCCCCGACGAGGGCGGCGAGCCCGGCGGGGTGCTGCTCGGGCTGCAGTACGCGACGGACCTGTACGACGAGGACACCGCGCGCCTCCTGCTCACGCTGTTCCGGCGCGCGCTGACGGCCTTCGCCGAAGAACGGGCGGACACCCCCCTCAGCCGGATCCAGCTCCTCACGGACGACGAGCGCACCGCCCTCGACCGCCGGCACCGGGCCCTCTCCGAGGCGGCACGGACCCGCACCGCGAACCGGCAGGAGAGCGCAGGGTCCCGTTCCGTGACGGACCCCCGCGAGGAGATCCTGAACGGCCTGTTCGCCGAGATCCTCGACCGCGACGACGTGCGCTCCGGCGACAACTTCTTCAAGCTCGGCGGGCATTCCCTGCTCGCCGGCAAGCTCACCAACCGCATCCGGGGAGCCCTCGGCCTCCAGGCCGCGATCCGGGACGTCTTCCTCGCCCCGACTCCCCGGCAGCTGCTCCGCCGCCTCGGCGAGTCGGGCGGCGGCCTCCGCCGCCCGGCCCTGCGGCCGGTGCCGGACGCCCACCGCCCCGACCCGGTCCCCCTGTCGTACGCCCAGCGCCGGCTGTGGTTCCTCAACCGGCTCGAAGGCTCCTCGTCGGCGTACAACGCACCCATGGTGCTCACCCTGGACGCCCAGCCCGCGACGGCCGTCCTGGAGGCGGCCGTACGGGATGTGATGCGCCGTCACGAGGTGCTGCGGACGGTCTATCCGGTACGGGACGGAGAGCCGTACCAGTGTGTCCTCGACGCTCCGGAGGTGCGGGTCGAGGTCGAGGAGTGCGCCGCACCGGAGGACGCGCAGGCGCGGGCGACCGAGTTCGCCGGGACTCCGCTGGACGTGACCCGCGAACTGCCCATGAGGGTCAGGCTGTTCAGGGTCGCGGACGGGACGGCGGTGCTCGTCCTCTCGATCCATCACATCGCGACCGACGGCTGGTCCGTGGGCGCCCTGCTCGCCGACCTCGACCGCGCCTACCGCGCCCGCGCCGAGGGCCGCGCACCCGACTGGGAGCCGCTGCCCGTCCAGTACGCCGACTACGCCCTCTGGCAGCGCGAGCTCCTCGACGGCGAACACGGCATCCTGGACGGCCAGTTGGGCTACTGGCGCAAGGCCCTCGACGGGATCCCGGACGAGACCCGACTGCCCGCCGACCGGCCCCGGCTGACCGAACCCAGCCACCGGGGCGCGGTGGTGACGGCCGAGCTCGACGCCCAGGTCCACAAGGCGATCGCCGCGGTCGCCCGCGGCCGGCGGGTCACGTTCTTCATGGTCGTCCGGGCCGCCCTGGCCGTCGCCCTGCGGGCGGCGGGCGCGGGCGACGACGTGGTGGTCGGCACGGCGGTCGCGGGCCGGCCCGAGGAGGACCTGCACGACCTCGTCGGGTTCTTCGTCAACACCCTGGCCCTGCGCACCGACCTGTCCGGGGACCCCACCCTCGCCGAACTGGTGCGGCGCGTGCGGGACGGGGACCTGGCGGCCTTCGCCCACGACGACCTGCCCTTCGACCTCCTCGTCGAGGACCTCAACCCCGAACGCTCCCTCGGCCGCCACCCCTTCTTCCAGGTGATGGTCAGCGCGCAGACCGCCCAGGACACGGCCGTCCGCCTCGGCGGCATCACCGGCACGGCCGACGGCGCCGACCTCGCCGGAGCCAAGTTCGACCTCGCCTTCCACTGCGTCGAGACGCACGACACCGGCGGCGAACCCGGGGGAGTGCTGCTCGGGCTGCAGTACGCGACGGACCTGTACGACGAGGACACCGCGCGCATCCTCCTCGCCCTCTTCCAGCGCGCCCTGACGGCCTTCGCCGAGCGGGCCGACGACACACCGCTGAGCGGGGTCGACCTGCTCACCGTCGAGGAGCGCCGGGGGCTCGACCGCCGCCACGACGCGCTCGCCGGCGCCCTCGCCGAGGGGCGGCGCGCCGCCTCCGGGGACGGGCGGGGGACGGGGGCGGGTGCGGGTGCCGCGGCGGATCCCCGCGAGGAGATCCTCCGCGGCCTGTACGCCGAGGTCCTCGACCGGGACGAGGTGCTGCCCGAGGACAACTTCTTCAAGCTCGGCGGACACTCCCTGCTCGCCGGCAAGCTCACCAACCGCATCCGGGGAGCCCTCGGCCTCCAGGCCGCGATCCGTGACGTCTTCCTCGCCCCGACTCCCCGGCAGCTGCTCCGCCGCCTCGGCGAGCACGGCGACGGGCCCGCCCGGCCCCCGCTGCGGCCCGTCCCCGACGCCCTGCGCCCCGCCCGCGTCCCGCTGTCCGCCGCGCAGCTCCGGCTCTGGTTCGTGGGCCGGCTCGAAGGTCCCAGCGCCACGTACAACATCCCCGTCGTGACCCGGCTGCACCGCCCCGTCGAGCCCGCCGTCCTGGCCGCCGCCCTGGCGGACGTCGCCGACCGGCACGAAGTGCTGCGCACCGTCTACCGGACGGCGGACGGCGAGCCGTACCAGCAGGTGCTGACCGGTGAGGCGCCCGTCCTCCAGGAGGTCACGGCAGACGGCCCGGAGGCCGTGCGCGCGGCCGTCGACGCCGCCGCCGGGTACGTCTTCGACCTCGCCGCCGAGATCCCCTTCCGGGCCTGGCTGGTGACGGACGGCGGCGGCGGGCAGACCATGGTGCTCCTCGTCCACCACATCGCCGGCGACGGCTGGTCCACGAACTGCCTCCTCGCCGACCTGGACACCGCCTACCGCGCCCGCGCCGAGGGCCGCGCACCCGACTGGGAGCCGCTGCCCGTCCAGTACACCGACTACACCCTCTGGCAGAACGACCTCCTCGACGGCGAACACGGCGTCGCCGGCGAACAGCTCGCCCACTGGCGCGAGGCCCTCGACGGGCTGCCGCCGCTCCTCGCCCTGCCCACCGACCGGCCGCGGCCCGCCGAGAGCGACGGAGCCGGCGCCCTCACCGCCTTCGAGGTGAGCGCCGCCACCCACCAGGCCCTGCTGCGCCGCGCCCGGGGCGGCGGCGCCACCCTCTTCATGGTCGTGCAGGCCGCCCTCGCCGCCCTCCTCACCCGGCACGGCGCGGGCACCGACATCGCCATCGGCACCACCGTCGCCGGCCGCGCGGACGACGCCCTGCACCCGCTCGTCGGCTTCTTCGTCAACACGCTCGTCCTGCGCGCCGACACCTCGGGCGACCCCGACTTCACCGAACTGGTCCGCCGGGTCCGCACGTCCGGGCTCGCTGCCTACAGCCACCAGGACCTCCCCTTCGACCGCCTCGTCGAACACCTCAGCCCGCACCGCTCCGCCGCCCACGCGCCGCTCGTCCAGGTGATGCTCCAGGTCCACGCGGCGGCCACCGGGACCGGGGCCCCGTCCGTCCTCGACGGCGAACCGGTCGCGTTCAGCGCGGTGGGCGCCAAGTCCGACCTCACGTTCGCGCTCACCGAACTCGTCGACGCGGACGGTGCGCCGGCCGGTCTGCGGGGGGCCCTGGAGTACGCCACGGCCCTGTACGACGCGGACACCGCGGCGCTCCTGGCCGAGCGTCTGACGGAGACCCTCGACACACTCGCCGCAGACCCGTCGACGGCGATCTCCGCGACGCCGTACGGTCGCCCGGCGGCTCCCGGCAGCCGCGAAGTCGTCCTCGACGAGCGGGGGTTGCCCGCGCCGGTACGGGTACCCGGCGAGGTCCACCGGCGGACCCCCGGCGGCGGCCTGCGTGCCGGCGGGCGCAGGGCCTACGCCTCGGCCGACGGGACGTTGCGCCCCGTCGCCACCCTCACCGCGGGCGGCTACCCGGTGGAGCCCGGCCGGGTCGAGGACGTGCTCGGCCGGCATCCCGACGTGACCGGGGCGGCCGTCGCCGTCCGCGACGACCGGCTGTACGCCTACGTCACCCGGCTGCCCGGCGGCGCCGAGGAGACGACGCTGCGGCGCTGGGCCGCGGAGCGGCTGCCCGAGTACCTGGCGCCCGTCCGCGTCGTCGCCGTGCCGCGGCTGCCGGCGCCCGGCGAGCACGCCGAGGCTCCTGCCGAGGCGGAGGCGGCGGGCCGCCCGGACAGCCGCGAGGAACAGCTCCTCGGGGTCTTCCGGGACGTCCTCGGCGGACGTCCCGTCGGCCGCGACGACAACTTCTTCAAGTCGGGCGGGCACTCGCTGCTCGCGGTCAGGCTCCTCAACCGCATCCGCACCGAGTTCGGCCAGGACCTCACGCTCCGGGACGTCTTCCGCAACCCGACGGCGTCGACCCTCGCCCGCCGCCTGTCCGAGACGGCCGCGCCCGCGGACCGTTCCACGGGGACGCCCCGCCCGTCCGCCGCCCCGACCCTGCGCCGCCGCACGGCAGCGGGAGCCCGCCGCCCCCACTGAGGCCCACGCCTCGCAGCCGTCGCGATGGCCGGCCGCTGCGGTCGCCGCCGTATTCAGTCGTCGGCGGCGACCAGAAGGGTGAGGACGCCTGTGTGGCGGTCGACGAGGACGAGTTCGTGGAACTCGACATGGAGGGGGCCGTAGTCGTGGTGCGCATCGTCGGGGAGGTGCCCCAGCACGTACCGGCTCGTCGCCTGGTGGATCGGTGTGTAGACCGCTTCCTGCAGCCGGTCGGCGAGATCGGCGGGGACGCCGACGCCGGCGGCGGCCCATGAGCGGATCACACCGGTGGCGGTCGCGTCGTCGACGGGCAGGTAGGTGTCCGGGGTGATGCGGTCCGCCCACCACTGTCCATGGCGTGGTTCGGACCAGACGCCGGCCCCGTCGTACGTGTCCCGGAACTCCGGATGCGCGAGCAGGGCGGTCAGCAGGTTCCGGTCATCCGGCGCACCGGCCGACAGGCGGAAGCGCTTCATGTGGACCCATCGGTAGCCGTGCCCCTGCCCGTCGGGGAACGCGAAGTCCCGAAAGTTGACGAAGGGGCTGTCCCAGTGGGTCAACGCGTGTGTCGACGGCATGCCGACCAGCATCGTCCAGCACGCCGGGCGAACGAGATCGCAGCCGGCGGTGCGCAAGGGCGGTCACACGGTCATGGACCCGCACCTGACCGCCGAGTGGGCCCGGCACGTCCCACGAGCCCCTCGCACTGTTCCGACTCCTCGTACTGATCGGCTGGTGTCGAACCATCAGCTGCCTGGCCAACGGGCTCCTCCTGGACGAGGAACCCCGGGGCATCCGGTTCCCGGCGCGGTGACCACGTCCGCCCTCACCCGGGTGCCGATCGACACCGCGGGGCAGGTCTCAGCCACCCCCCCCCGGGAGGAAGAACCGGCCCGCCACCGGCAGCTCCCGGCACCGGGCTTCTGCCGATCCGGCTGCCGGGCCGACTGCCCAGGGGGAGCCCGCCGCGCGCCTAGCGTGAAGGGCACGGAGGCGAGAGGAACCGTTCGCCCCGGTCTCTCGGCCCTTTACCGGAGGAACTCAGCATGCCCCCCAGCAGAACGGAAGACCTGCTCGACGGCGGACCCTCTCCCGCCCCCGCCCCGCCCGTGCTCGACCTGATCGCCCACCAGACCCGTACCCGCCCCGACGCCACCGCCCTGGTCCACGCCGACGCCCGCCTGACCTACGGCGAGCTCGCCGCCGCCGTGGCGGACCGGGCCCGGGAGCTCACCGCGCAGGGCGCGGGCCCCGGGCGGCTCGTCGCGCTCCACCGGCCCCGCGGCATCGACGCGATCGTCGGGCTCCTCGCCGTCCTCACCACCGGCGCCGCCTATCTGCCCCTCGACGTCCAGGCCCCCGACGCCCGCAACGAGGCGATCCTCAAGGACGCCTGCGGCGACCTGGCGCCGGCCCCCGCGGACGTCGCCCGCCACGGCGAACTCGTCCTCTGCGGCCCCGGCGCCGGCGAGGACGCGGCCTACGTCATCTACACCTCCGGATCCACCGGCACCCCCAACGGTGTGGTCGTCGCCCATGACTCGCTCGCCCACTTCATCGCCGGGGCGACCCCCGCGTACGGCATCGGCGCCGACGACGCCGTCCTCCAGTTCAGCCCGCTGCACTTCGACGCCAGCATCCAGGAGATCTTCACGACCCTCGGTGCCGGCGGCACCCTCGTCCTGCGTACCGACGACATGCTCGACGTCGGCGAACTCCTCGCGGGCTGCGCCCGGCACGGCGTCACCTACCTCGACCTGCCCGCCGCCTACTGGCACGAGCTCGTCTACGTCCTCACCACCGGCTCCGCCCGCCTCCCCGACGGCC
The DNA here is from genome assembly GCF_014203895.1 of Streptomyces nymphaeiformis. Classification (GTDB taxonomy): domain Bacteria; phylum Actinomycetota; class Actinomycetes; order Streptomycetales; family Streptomycetaceae; genus Streptomyces; species Streptomyces nymphaeiformis. Next base: position 13,859 of record NZ_JACHJY010000013.1, read on the forward strand.
TGCGCACCGTCATGATCTACGGCGAGGCCGCCCTGCCCGAGCGCGTCGCCCAGTGGCGATCCCTCGTAGGGGACCGGATCCGTCTCCTCAACGGCTACGGGCCGACCGAGACCACCGTCGTGGCCACCGTCGCCGACCTCAGCCGGCACGACGCCGGGCCCATCCCCATCGGCCGGCCGCTGCCCGGCGTCCGCGCCGCCGTCGTCGACGGCGAACTGTGGCTGCTCGGCGGCGGCCTGACCCGCGGCTACCTCCATCGGCCCGAACTCAACGCCCGCCGCTTCACCGCACTCGACGGCGAGCGCGCCTACCGCACCGGCGACCTCGTCACCCTCTCCGAGGACCGGCAGATCCTCTACCACGGGCGCCTCGACGACGAGGTGAAGATCGGCGGCCAGCGCATCGACCCCGCCGCCGTCGACTCCGTCCTCGCCGGGCACCCGCAGGTGCGGGAGGCCGCCGTCGTCGCCCAGCAGGACGCCGACGGCGTCAAGCGCCTCGTCGCCTTCGTCGTGACAGAGGGCGGCACGGGCGCGGAGGAGCTGCGCGACTGGGTACGCGCGTGCATGCCCGCCGCCGCCGTGCCCGCCGTCTCCCTCGTCGTCGCCCTGCCCCGCACCAGCTCCGGCAAGATCAACCGCAAGGCGCTGCGCACCGCCGACCCGCGCCTGCCCGTCGTCGACGAGGAACCCCTCCCCGCCGAGGACCGCGTCCCGCTCTCCCACGCCCAGCGCCGGCTGTGGCTGGTCGGCCAGCTCGACGGACCGTCCGCCGCCTACAACATGCCGATCGTCCTCGACCTGGAGGCCGCCCCCGACCGGGCCGCGCTCGCCGCCGCGGTGACCGACGTCGCCGAACGGCACGAGGTGCTGCGCACCGTCTTCCTCGCGCCCGAGGACGAGCCGTACCAACACGTCCTCGCCCCCACCGCCGTCCGGCTGCGCACCGTCGAGTGCCCGGCGGAGGAACGCGCCGAGCGGGTCGCCCGCTTCACCGCCGAGACCTTCGACCTGTCCCGCGAACTCCCGCTGCGCGTCGCCCTGTTCCTGTCGGACGACGGTTCCGGTGCCACCCTCGCCGTACTGCTCCACCACGTCGCCGGGGACGGCTGGTCGCTCAACCCGCTGATGACCGACCTCGCCCACGCCTACGCCGCCCGCGCCGAGGGCCGGGCCCCCGACCGGGAGCCGCTGCCCGTCCAGTACGCCGACTACACGCTCTGGCAGAACGACCTCCTCGGCGGCGCCGACGACCCCGACTCCGTCACCGCCCGGGGCCTCGCCCACTGGAGTGCCGCCCTCGACGGCCTGCCCGCCGCGACCGACCTGCCCCTCGACCGGCCCCGGCCCGCCGTCCGCGCCCACGACGGCGGCCTGGTCACCGCCGAGGTCGAACCGGCCGTCCACGCGCGCCTCGTCCGCCTCGCCGAACAGCACGACGCCAGCCTCCTCATGGTGCTGCAGTCCGCGCTCGGGCTCGCCCTGCGCGCTGCCGGCGCCGGAGAGCGCACCGTCCTCGGCACCCCCGTCGCCGGACGCGACGACGAGGCCCTCGACGAACTGGTCGGCTTCTTCGTCAACACCCTGGTGCTGCCCACCGACACCTCCGGCGACCCCGCCTTCACCGAGCTCCTGCACCGGGTCCGCGACACCGACCTCGCCGCCTTCGCCCACCAGCGGCTGCCCTTCGACCTCCTCGTCGAGCACCTCAACCCGCCCCGCACGCCCGGCGTCCACCCGCTCTTCCAGGTGATGCTCACCCTGCGGACCACCGGCCCCGACGGCGGCCCCTTCCGCCTCGGCGCCCTCGAGGGCCGCTTCGCCGGCGAGACCGCCGCCACCACCAAGTTCGACCTCACCGCCGCCTTCGAGGAACTCCGCGACGGAGAGGGCGCCCCCGCCGGACTGCGGTTCGGTCTCGAGTACGCGCAGGACGTGCTCGACGAGGACACCGTCCGCATCCTGCTCGCCGCCCTGGAGCGCGCGCTGCGCGCCGCCGCCGCACACCCCGGGGACCGCGTCCCCGACACCGGCCTCGTCGACCCCGCGGCCCGGCACGCCCTGGACGAGCGGCGTGCCCGCACCGCCGAGACCGCCGCAACCGCCGCGGAGGCGACCGCGCCCACCACCACGGAACCGCCCGCCGCCCACACCGACACCCTCCGCGCACTCTTCGCCGAGGTGCTCGGCCTCGACCAGGTCGGCCCCCACGAGGGCTTCTTCACCATCGGCGGCCACTCCATGAGCGGGGTACGCCTCGCCAACCGGATCCGCGCCCGCCTCGGCGCCGACGTACAGGTCCGCGACCTGCTCCTCGCGCCCACCCCCGACGCCCTCGCCCGCCGCATCGCCGACCGCTCCACCACCCCGGGCGCCGACGGCGCGACCGAGCCCACGCGCCCCCGCCCCGTGCCGCGCACGGACCGCCCGGAACGCATCCCCCTGTCGTACGCCCAGCGCAGGCTGTGGTTCATCGACACCCTCGAAGGCCCCAGCGCCTCCTACAACATCCCCCTCGTCCTCCGGCCGGTGGAACCCCTCGACCCCCACGCGGTCGCGGAGGCCCTCACCGACCTCTCCGACCGGCACGAGGTCCTCCGCACCCGCTACCGGACCGTCGACGGCGAACCCCACCAGGAGGTCCTGCCCGCCGTCCGGCCCGCCCTCGACGTACGGTCCGTCCCCGCCGACCGGCTCCAGGACGCCGTCGCCGAAGCCGCCGGACACGTCTTCGACCTCGCCGGGGAGACCCCCCTGCGGGCCACCCTCGTCACCCCCGACGACGGCGGCGGACAGGTCCTCGTCCTGCTCGTCCACCACATCGCCGCCGACGGCTGGTCCACCGGCCCCCTCCTCGCCGACTTCACCGCCGCCTACCGCGCCCGCGCCGAGGACCGCGACCCCACCTGGCGGCCGCTGCCCGTCCAGTACGCCGACTACACCCTCTGGCAGCGCGACCTCATCGACGGCCCGGCCGCCGCCGCCCACCTCGACTTCTGGGAGCGGACCCTCGCCGGCGCGCCCGCCGTCCTCGAACTCCCCTCCGCCCGCCCCCGCCCCGCCGAGGCCACCCACCGCGGTGGACGCGCCCCCGTCACCGTCGACGCCGCCACCCACCAGGCCCTCGAAGCCATCGCCCGGCGCAGCGGCGCCACCCTGTTCATGGTCCTCCAGGCCGCCCTCGCCGCCCTCCTCACCCGGCACGGCGCGGGCACCGATCTCCCCCTCGCCACCATGACCGCCGGACGCGACGACGAGTCGCTCGGCGACCTGGTCGGCTTCTTCGTCAACACCCTGGTGCTGCGCACCGACACCTCCGGCGACCCCACCTTCGCCGAACTCCTCGACCGCGTACGCCAGACCGACCTCGCCGCGTACGGCCACCAGGAGCTCCCCTTCGACCGGGTCGTCGAACACCTCAACCCGCTCCGCACCACCGCCCACCACCCGCTGGCCCAGATCGTCGTCCAGCTCCACCACGACTACACCCGCGACGCCCCCGGCGCGGCCGCCGCGAAGGACCTCTTCCAGGCGGGCGGGCCGGCGCTCCTCGACACCGTCTCCACCAAGTTCGACCTGACCTTCGCCCTCGACGAGCTGCGGGACGAGGAAGGACGGCCCGCCGGGATGACCGGCGGCCTGGAGTACGCGACGGACCTGTTCGACGCCCCCACCGCCGCGCTGCTCGCCGCCCATCTGGAACAGACCCTGCTCGCCGCGGCGGCCGACCCCGGCGTACGGATCGGGGACGTCGGACTGTTCACCGCCGCCGACCGGTTCCGGCTGGTCAGCGAGTACAACGACACCGCCACCGTGCTCCCCGGAGGCCCGGAGACGATCCACGAGCTGATCGCCCGCCGTGCCGTGCGCACCCCCGACGCGCCCGCGCTCGTCACCGATGAGGAGACCCTCGGTTACGGGGTGCTCGACGCCCGTGCCGGCGCGCTGGCCGCCCGCCTCCGCACCGCCGGTGTGGGCAGGGGCGACACCGTCGGTGTCCTTCTCGAGCGCGGTGTGTCCCTCGTCGTGACGGCCCTCGCCGTTCTGAAGTGCGGCGCCGCCTACCTCCCCCTGGACCCGCGGCTGCCGGAAGCCAGGCTCCGGCTGATGCTGGAGGACGCGGGAGTGCGTCTGACGGCGACCGACCGGGACCACGTCACCGCTGTCGCCGCCCCGGCCGTACTGCTCGTCGACGAAGTCGGTGAAGTCGGTGAGGTCGACGCGAGCGTGGCAGCCGGCGAGGAGTCCCGCGCCACCGGGGACGACCTGATGTACGTGATGTTCACGTCCGGGTCGACCGGCCGGCCGAAGGGCGTCGGCGTCACCCACCGCAACGTCGTCGAGCTCGCCCGCGACCGCGACGTCCGCGCCGGCGGGGCGCCCCGCATGCTGGTCCACTCGGCGACCGGCTTCGACGCCTCCGTCTTCGAGATCTGGGTGCCGCTCCTCAACGGCGGCAGCCTCGTCCTCATGCACGGCGACGGCACGGACCTGGCCGAGACCGCCCGCGCCGTACGCGAACACGCCGTCACCACCGCCTACTTCACCGTCGGCCTCTTCCACGTCATGGCCGACGAGGGCCTCGACACCCTCCGGCGGCTCCGCGAGGTGTGGACCGGTGGCGACGTCGCGGGCCCCGCCTCCGTCCAACGGGTCCTCACCCACTGCCCGGACACCGTCCTGGTCCACTCCTACGGCCCCACCGAGACCACCTTCGCCTCCCACAACCAGTGGTTCGGCACCGGCGAACGCGCCCTGCGGGGCGCCGGACTCCACCTCGGACGGCCCATGGACAACACCCGCAGCCACGTCCTCGACGACGCCCTGCGCCCCGTCCCGCCGGGCGTCCCCGGCGAGCTGTACGTCGCCGGCGCGCACGTGGCCCGCGGATACGTCGGCCGGGCCGGTCTCACCGCCGAGCGGTTCGTGCCCGACCCCTTCGAGGGGGACGGCAGCCGCATGTACCGCACGGGCGACCGCGTGATGTGGACCGCGGCCGGTGAACTCCGGTTCCTCGGACGGGCGGACGGCCAGATCAAGCTGCGCGGCGTACGGATCGAACCGGGGGAGGTCGAGCGGGCCCTCGCCGCCCACCCCTCGGTCGGCCAGGCGCTCGTCGTGGTCCGCGAGGACCGGCCCGGCGAGAAGAGCCTCGTCGGATACGTCGTGCCCCGCGCGGACGCCTCGGTGACCTCGGGCCCGTCGGTGACGGGGGCCGAGCTGCTCGACGCGGCGCGCGCCACGCTCCCCGAGCACCTCGTGCCGTCCGCCGTCGTCGTCCTCGACGCCCTGCCGCTGACCGTCAACGGCAAACCCGACCGCGCCGCGCTCCCCGCCCCGCACCGGCCCGTCGCCGCCGAGGGGGGCAGAAAGCCCCGCAGCGCCCGCGAGGAGGTGCTGTGCGGGCTGTTCGCCGAGATCCTCGACGTGCCCGAGGTCGGCATCGACGACAACTTCTTCGCCCTGGGCGGCCATTCGCTGCTCGGCGTCCGCCTGGTCAACCGGATCCGGGGCGTCCTCGGCATCGAGCGCACCGTCCGCGACCTGTTCCGCCTGCCCACCCCCGCCGGACTCCTCGGCCTGCCCGAGGACGACGGCGACGGCACGGCCGCCGCCCTGGGCGTCCTGCTCCCGCTCAGCACCCGCGGCACCCGCCGCCCGCTGTTCTGCGTCCACCCCGGCACCGGCGTCGGCTGGGCGTACGCCGGGCTCGCCCGCCATCTCGGCGACGACCAGCCGCTGTACGCGCTCCAGGCCCGCGCGCTGAGCGAGCCCGGCCACCGGCCGCGCAGCGTCGAGGCGATGGCCGACGACTACCTGGAGCAGATCAGGCAGGTCCAGCCCTGGGGGCCGTACCGGCTGCTCGGCTGGTCGTACGGCGGGCTCGTCGCCCACGCCATGGCCGTACGGCTCCGCGAGGCCGGCGAGCGGGTCGAACTGCTCGCCCTGATGGACGTCCACCAGACCGGGCCCGGCAGCGTCTCCGTGCTCCCGCCCGAGGAGAGGGCCGCGAAGGCGCGGGACCTCGCCGAAGCGCTGAAGGAGATCCGCCGAGAGGACCCCGTCCTCGCCGGGTTCTCCGACGCGGAGCTCCGCGCGGTGCTCCACGCCTCCGAGACCCACGCCGCCCTCATGGCGCAGCACGTGCCGGGCGTCGCCGACACCGACGCCGTGTTCTTCACCGCCCGCCGGCCGGGGGAGAGGGAAGGCGCTCTCGCCGCCACCTGGATTCCCTTCACCGAGGGCGTCATCGACAATCACACGGTCGAATGCGGCCATCTCCAGATGGCTGAACCGGAACCTCTTGAAACGATCGGAAGAATAGTCGCGGAGAAACTCTCCGCGCTTCAGAAGGAAGAAACGAGGAGCCAGTCATGAGCGAGTCCGTCAACCCGTTCGACAACGCCGAGGGTTCGTTCCACGTCGTCGTGAACGACGAGGGCCAGCACTCCCTGTGGCCTGCCTTCGCGGACGTCCCGGCGGGCTGGACCAGCGTCTGGGGTGCCGGTGACCGGGACGGAGCCCTGGAGTACATCACCACCCACTGGACCGACATCCGCCCGCGCAGCCTCGTCGCCCAGTACGCCTGACCTTCACCGGTCGCCGGCGCCGTGCCCCGCATTCCTTGCGGGGCACGGCGCTTTTTCCGTTCCATCGGAAGCGGGAATTCGTCGGCGAAAGTGCCGGTCCTTGCTGCCGGTCGTACTTCCGCTTCCGGAATCCCCGGAAATCTATCCTCGACACATGAAGATACTCCTGAGCGGAACCGCATCGGATTCCCATACATGGAATCTCGTGTACCTCCGTCTCTTCCTCGAGGAACAGGGCCACGAGGTCGTCGGGCTCGGGCCCTGCGCCCCCGCCGAGCTGCTGGTCGCCGGCTGTCTGCGGCACGCGCCCGACGCGGTGGTGCTCAGCAGTGTCAACGGGCACGGCTACCGCGACGGACTCGCCGCCGTCCGCCGGCTGCGCGCCGAACCCGCCCTGGCCGCCCTCCCCGTGGTCCTCGGGGGCAAGCTCGGCGTCGCCGGGCTCCGCCAGGAGGCGGACGTGGCACGGCTCACCGAGGCCGGCTGCGACGCCGTCCTCGGCGAGGACCTGGACGCCCTGCGCGAGTTCCTCGCCGCGCGCGCCCGCAGGGAGGTGCCGGCTTGACCGCCGCTCCCGCCGCCGACTTCGGCCGCTTCGTCGCCGCCTCCGCGGCCGCCGGACGGCTCGTCGTCCAGCCGCGCATGGGCTTCGGCGACCCCGCCCGCATGCGCGCCGGACTCGCCCGGACCAGGGCCGCCACCGCCCACACCGCGGGCACCCTGACCGTCGACAGCTACACCCGCGTCGGCGACCTCGCCGCCGCCCGCGCCGCCGTCGCCGACGGGGCCCGCCTCAACGGCTACCCGATCGCCGCGCACTCCCCGGCCACCACCCGCACCGTCCTCGACGGTCTGTGCGACGCCGACTTCCCCGTACAGGTCCGGCACGGCTCCGCCCGCCCCCTGGCCATCGTCCGGGCCCTCACCGCGGCCGGCCTCGACGCCACCGAGGGCGGCCCCGTCTCGTACTGCCTGCCCTACGGCCGTACCCCCCTGCGGGAGTCCGTCACCGCCTGGGCCCGTGCCTGCGAACTGCTCTCCACCGGCGCCCGCCCCGGCGCCGTGCCCCACCTGGAGAGCTTCGGCGGCTGCCTGCTCGGCCAGCTGTGCCCGCCCGGCCTGCTGGTGGCGACGAGCGTCCTGGAGTGCCTGTTCTTCGCCCGGTTCGGCCTGCGCAGCGTCTCGCTCAGCTACGCCCAGCAGACCGACCCGGCACAGGACGAGGAGGCCCTGCGCGCCCTGCACCGGCTCGCCGCCGAGTTCCTGCCCGCCGACGTCGACCACCACGTCGTCCTCTACACGTACATGGGCGTCTACCCCCGCACCGAACAGGGCGCCACCCGCCTCCTGGAGGCCTCCGCCCGGCTCGCCGTCCGCTCCGGCGCCGGCCGCCTCATCGTCAAGACCACCGCCGAGGCCCACCGCATCCCGACCGTCGAGGAGAACGTCCGCGCCCTGGAGACCGCCGCCGCGGCCGCCGCGCTCGCCGGACCCCCCGCTCCCGGCCCCACGACCGGAGGGGACGGCGAGGTGTACGAGGAGGCCCGCACCCTGATCGAGACGGTCCTCGGCCTCCACCCCGACCTGGCGAGGGCCCTGCCGGCCGCCTTCGAACGCGGGCTGCTCGACGTGCCCTTCTGCCTCCACCCCGACAACGCCGGCCGCTCCCTGGGGTTCGTCGACCCCGGGGGCCGGCTCCGCTGGGCCCGCACCGGCGCCATGCCGATCCGCCCGGACGCGGCGGCCGACGCGGCCCCGCTCACCTCGGCCGGCCTGCTCACCGCCCTCCACCACGTCGCCGACCGCTACGACAGCCCCCGGCACCGCGACGGCGGCGACGACCACGACCGCCCCCAGGCCGCCGCGCTCGCGGTCTGACCCGTACACGGCCCCGCAAGCGGCCTCGTCCACATCCCCGTACTCAGCCGCCCGACGATCCAGAAAAGGAGCCCCCGCCATGGAGCAGCCCCTTCCCGCCGGCGCACCGGCCACCCCGCCCCCGCTGGGCGAACACCTCCGCTCGCCCCGGTTGCGCGCCGCCATGCTCGTCCAGCAGGAAGCCCTCCACGCCGCCCGCGCGTTCCTGCGCGGCGAGGGCTTCACCGAGCTGCTGCCCCCGCTCGTCGGGCCCGTCACCGACCCCGGCGGCCGCGGCGCCAAGGCCCTCGACGTCGACTACTACGGCCACCCGTACAAGCTGATGACCAGCGCCATCCTCTACAAGCAGGCGTCCCTGCGCGGCTTCCCCCGGCTCTTCTACGTCGCCCCCAACGTGCGCGTCGAACCCGAGGAGACCGCCACCACCGGCCGTCACCTCGTCGAGTTCCACCAGATCGACGTGGAGATCGCCGACGGGAGCCGCGAGGACGCCCAGGAGATCGCCGCCGGCCTGCTCACCCACGTCACCGAGCACGTGTGGACCGCCGTCCCCGAGATCCTGAGCGAACTCGGCCGGATGGAAGGCGACTTCGCCGACATCCGCGCCGGCAAGTACGACGTCTGCACCCACGACGACGCCGTGTCCCGCCTGCTCGCCGCCGGTCACCCGCAGAACCCCGACGGCGAGATCGACTGGGCCGGCGAACGGCTCCTCTCCCTGGAGAGCGACCGCCCCTTCTTCGTCAACGACTACCCCAAGGGCTCCCGCGGCTTCTACGACCGGGAGGACCCCGAACGCCCCGGCGTCCTGCGCAACTTCGACCTGATCGCCCCGCACGGCTACGGCGAGCTCGTCTCCGGCAGCGAGCGCGAGGCCGACTACGCCACCATCGTCACCCGCATGCGGGAGAGCGGCGAGAACCCCGCCAAGTACGCCTGGTACCTCAAGGAGGCCCGCGACGGCATGCCGGCCAGCGCCGGGTTCGGCATGGGCCTCCAGCGCCTGGTCCGCTTCCTCACCGGCCTCGACGCCCTCTGGCAGGTCAGCGCCTACCCGAAGCTCCCCGGGGTGGTGGCCCCGTGACCGCCCTCAGCACCCCCGGCTTCCCGGAGCGCGAGATCCGCGCCCGGGCCCGCAACGGCACCGCCGAGGTCTTCCCCGACTCCCGCACGTACGGCACACGGCTGTACGGACCGGGTGCGGGCACCGCCGCCGACGGCCTCGACCGGGCGCGCATCGTCCCGCCCGTCTTCATGCCGCAGCGCCTGGAGAAGCTCATCGACCTCGCCCGGGAACCCGAGTTCACCGACGTCGACCTCGGCGCCCGCGTCGGCGGCTTCACCGCCCGGCTGCCCCTCTACCTGTCCGCGTTCGGCTCCACCCGCGCCGGCAGCGGCGACCTCGCCGTCCACGCCGGCCGGCAGGCCGCCCGCCTCGGGATCCCCATGGTCATCGGGGAGAACATGATCCCCGTCCACGGCTACCGCCGCGCCGGCGACGCCACCCGCTCCGCACTCCTCGCCCGCGTCGAGGCCTACCTCGACGCCGCCCCCGACGGCATCGGCGGCGTCGTCGTCCAGCAGTCCACCGAGGACGCCGACTCCGAGGTCTGGAACCTCCTCTACAGCGACCCCGCCTTCCGGCCCCTCCTGGAGACCGGCCGGCTCGCCTTCGAGCTGAAGACCGGTCAGGGCGCCAAGCCCGGCCTCGGCGGCATGACCGTCGTCGACCGCGCCGAGGCCGAGCAGCTCGCCCGCCGCTTCACCGTCCGCGAGGTCCTCGACCCCGACGGCGAACGCCAGTTGCGCTGCGCCACCCCCGGCACCTTCACCGACGAGATCCTCCGCCAGCAGCTGCGCTTCATGCGGAACAACTTCCCCAAGGCACGGACCTGGGTGAAGTTCCACCCGGGCCGCGACGTCGCCCACGCCGCCCGCACCGCCTGGGCCGCCGGAGCGGACGCCGTCACCGTCGACGGCGCCGAGGGCGGCACCGGCTGGGCCCCCGGCGTCTTCCTCGACCACGTCGGCCTGCCCCTCGGCGAATGCCTGCGCCGCATCGGCCGCCCCGACGGCTGCCTCCTCGCCACCGGCGGCATGTGGGAGGGCGGCCGCGCCGTGCGCGCCCTCGCCCTCGGGGCCACCGCCGTCGGCCTCGGCCGGGCGGCCCTCGTGGCCGTCGACGAGGACCCGGAACACGGGCTGGAGCACCTCGTCGACAGCATCGCCCTCGAACTGCAGCTCCTCATCAGCGCGTTGGGCAAGTACGAGGTCGCCGCCCTGGGACCCGAGGACCTGTGGTGGCCGGACGGCCACCCTTCGTACGGCGCCGACGCGCCGCTCCTCGGCGTCGCCGACCCGGCGGGAGCGGCGCCGTGACCGCGCACGGCCGGCGTGGCGGGGACCGGACAGCCGTGTACCGCCGGCGTGGCGGGGACCGGGCCGCCGTGCAGGCCTGCTTCTCCGTACGGGAGACCCCGGGCATCACCGTGGCGGTCACGCACGGCGGGACGGGCCTCGCCGCCTCCGCCCGGCACACGGCCCAGCGCGCCCTCGCCGAGGCGGGCCGCGGCTACCTCGGCGGGCGCGTCGAACTGCGTACGCCCCGCACCGCCGCCCCGGCCACCTCCCGGCCCAGCGCCTTCGGCACACGCCGGCGGCGCGCCGTGCGCCGCGCCGCCGACCGGGCCGTGGCCCTGGCCGTCGCGGCCACCCTCCGGGGCGAGGCCACCGGAACCCGCGTCCACATCCGCCCACCCGTGTGAGGGACGGCAGCCGCCGGTCCCACCGCCCCCGTCCGCCCCGCCCGAGCGACGGCGCGCCCGCCGCGTCCCGCCCCTCGACCACAGAAAGCCGACCCCATGGGAACGACCCCCACGACCAGCGCACCGGCGGGCAAGGACCCCGTCGTCGACTGGCGTCGCGTCAGCAGTCTCGTCATCGGCCAGGCCGCCGTCCAGGCGGGCAGCTTCGCCCTCCTGATCGCCATGAGCTGGACGGCGGTCCAGCTCGGCGGCCGTGAGGCCGTCACGTACGTGACCCTCTCCGCCACCCTCCCGCGCGCCCTGCTGCTCCTCTTCGGCGGCGCGCTCGCCGACGCGCTCGGCCCCCGCGCCGTCCTGCTCCGCGCGACGAGCGTCCGCGTCCTCGTCCTCGCGGCGGGGACAGCGGTGACCGCCACCACCCACAGCCTGTGGCCGCTGATCGCCGTCGCCCTCGTCGACGGCGTCCTGCTCGGCCTCACGGGCCCCGCCTCCGGCGTCCTGCTGCCGCGCCTCGCCCCGCAGGACCAGCTCGGCCGGGCCAACTCCCTCTTCTCCATGGTGCTGCGGCTCGCCCCCATCGCCGGCTCGCCCCTCGGCGCCTGGCTGGTCGTCGTCGGAGGCCTGCCCGTGGCCATGACGGCCGCGGCCGTCGGCTGCGCCGTCTGGCTGGCCTGCGCCGCCCACGTCACCCACGGCATGCCGCGCCCCGAGCGCGCACCCCAGGGCCCCTCCCTGCTGCGCCGGTCCGGCGACGGCTTCCGCCTCCTCGCCGCGCACCCGCGCCTGCGCTGGATGTTCGTCGCCTGCTTCTGCATGGACCTGGCCTTCCTCTGGCCGGCCGAGGTCGCCCTGCCCCTGCGGGCGGCCGACGAGGGCTGGGGCGTCGGCGCCGTCGCCATGGTCCTGTCCGTGTTCGGCGCCGGCGCGCTCGCGTCGGCCGCCCTGGGCGCGGCGCTCGCCCACCGCATCCCGGCGCACACCAAGCTCGTGGTCACCGGAGCGGGCCTCGCGGCCGGCATGGCCGCCATGGCCCTCGTCCCCTCGGCCGTCGTCCTCGCCGGCACGGCCGGCGTCGTCGGCCTGCTCTCCGGCCTCAACGGGCCGGCCCTGGTCACCGCCTACCAGCAGGCCGTCCCCGAAGGCCGGATGGGCGCCGCGATGTCCACCTTCGCGCTCTCCGGCATCGGCGCGGCACCCCTGTCCCTCGCCGTGTTCACCCCCGTCTCGCTCTACCTCGGCGTGACCGGGACCTGGCTCCTGTGCGCGGGCCTCGCCCTGCTCTCCCCGGTCGCCGCGTCCGTCGCCCTGCACGGCGGGGCGGCCACCGCCGCGCCGCGCGTCGACGCCCCGGCCCGTACCGCACCGGAGCCCACCGCCACTTCCGTGTGAGGCAGACATGATCCCGCTGGTTTCCCCGCCCCTTCCGGCAGCTCTTCCCACCGGCCCCCTGGACTCTCCGCCCCTTCCGGCAGCTCCTCCGGCCGGCCGGACGGATTCCCCGCCGCTCCCGCCGGCTCCTCCGGCCGGCCCGCTGATCCCGACCACGCTCCCGCCCCTGACCACGGCCCTGCCCCGGCTGCCCGGCCTCCGCCCGGTCAGGCCGCAGCTGTGGCTGGTGGCCACCGAGGCCCATCAGGACACCGTCACCCAGTTCGCCCCCCTCGTCCTGGCCACCGAGGAACTGGCCCGCGCCGAGGAGTTCCGCCGCTCCGGCGACCGCGCCACCTACCTGTGCGCGCACGTCGGGCTGCGCCGCCTGCTCGGCGCCCACCTGGGCGTCGCGCCCCGGACCGTTTCGGTGGCCCGGGCGCCCTGCCCCTGCTGCGGGGAGCCGCACGGCCGTCCCGTACTGACCGACGGGCGCCTGCACTTCTCGCTGTCCCACTGCGAGGGGCTGAGCCTGATCGCCGTCGCGTCGACACCGGTCGGCGTGGACATCGAGCGGGTGCCGGCGGCGCACACCGTCAGAGAGGCCTCGGAGGTCCTGCACCCCGCCGAGGCCGCGGAGCTCGCCGCCCTCACCCCCGCCCACCGGCCCGCCGCGTTCGCCCGTGTCTGGACCAGGAAGGAGGCCTACCTCAAGGGGCTCGGCATCGGGCTCGGGGCCGACCCGGCCGCCGAGTACGTCGGTGCGGGACCGGTCCCGTCCGCCCCACCCGGTTGGTTCCTCACCGACGTCACCGTCCCGGACGGCCACCACGCCGCCGTGGCCCTGCGCCGGTGACGAGCGCGCGGCGCCCGACGTGCGATCCCGGCCGGACCGCTCCCCTCAGGACGTGCTGCCGAGCCGGGGCGGCACGTCCCCGCGGCAGCGGTCCGCCGTGGCCCGGCCGATGCACACGACCCTCCGGCATACGCGCCACAACTGCCCATGGGGCACGTTTGCGCAGATAATGCTCGTGCCGCCCTCCGCCGTGCCCGTACGGAGCGGAGCGTCCTGCGGCGAGGCGCGGGAAGCGGCATCCGCAGCAGGAGGAACCATGCTCATCAGGCATCTGGTCGAGGACGGAGTCCTGCACCTCGCGCTCCTGCGCGACCTGGACGTCTCCAGTCGCGCCGCGGCCGCCCTGCAGATCGAGACGCTCCTCCTCGCGCACCGCCCGCGCCTGGTCAGGATGCAGCTGCCCACCACGGAACCCTCGCCCGCGTCGCTCAGCGCGCTCGCCCGCGCCCGCCGGATGTGCGAGGGCCTGGGCATCCCTCTGACGGTCGTCGGCCCGGCGCCGGTCGTCGGCCCGTAGCGCCCGAGGCGGCCCCACCGCGCCCGAAACGGACCGTACGCGGGCTTCGACGCCCCGCGGCGGGGGAACGCTGAGGAGAACGGAAGCGCGGGGGTGGAGCCGATGAGTCGCCGGGAACTGCCGTACCTCACCCACCACGGCAGGCTGTACCCGACCCAGGACGCACGCGATCGAGTCGAGCCGCTCCACGGCAGGGTCCGTGTCCACGAGCACTCCTTCCGCCGGCTGCTCGACGGGGAACGCGCGCCTTCCGTCTTCCTCGTACGGTCCGCGGGTCCCCTGTCCGCCACCGGGGTCCTCGTCGCGAGCACGGCGGAGGAGTGCCACCGCTGGGTACGGGCCGCCCTCGACTACGTCACCGCCGTGGACGGCATCACCACCGAACTGTCCGCGGCCCACCGGCGGGCCGCGGCCGTCCCCTGGTGGCGGCGGCTCGCCGCACGCCGCGCCTTCGACGACTGGGAGACCACCCGGCAGCGTTACGAGGACGCCATGAGGGCGGCCGCCGAGGCGTACGAGCCCGTGGGCCGGGAGATCCGGCGGGCGATCCGGGTGGCGGAGGAGGAGTCCGCCGCGCGGGCGCGGGAGCGGGCCCGGCGGGCGGAGGAGGCCGGGCGACGCAGGGCGCGGCTCGCCGAGCGGGCCGTCTGGGGCTGGTCGGTCGTGACGGACGAGGACCGATCCGCCGTGTACGTCTTCCGGCACGACGTCCCCCGAGGGGAAGCGCCCGCTCCTGCGACTCCGCAGGCGAGCCCGAGCGTGGACCTGGCGAGTCTGCGCCGCGCGCTCAAGGAGCTCGACCTGCCCGACGTCCTGTGGGACGGGCCGGCGCTCGCCGAGACGGAGCGCGAACTGGAGGGAGTCGGCTTCGGGCGCTGGTGGCGGGACCGGTTCTCCGAGGACTACCGCACGTTCACCGCGCCTCCTCCTCCTCCGCGCGGCTCGTCGTACCGGGGCAATCCGTCCGGGGGCACGGCCACCGGAGGCACGGGAGGCTTCAGCGGAGGGCACAGCGGCGGATTCAGCTGCGGCGGGGGTTTCTGACAGGCGGTCAACAGGCCTCTCGCGTACGGCCGACGGGTGCCTCTGCGCCGTGCGGCCTGACGACAGCGTGTTCCATTCCCGACACGGGCGAGTGATCATTCACCGTGATCGCGGCCACGGGGCGGGAACGGCCGCGAACCGCACCTAGACTCCCCGCACATGTCGCTCTGGCTCCTCAACCACTTCAGCACCTTCACCCTCGCCGTGGTCACCGTCGGCGGGACCGTCGTCCTCGCCGTGGCCGGCAGTGTGCTGCTCCGCCGCAGGTATCCGTCGCTGGCCCGGGGCGAGCACAACGACATGGTCGGAGTGACGCTGGGGATGTTCGGCGCGATCTACGGCATCATCCTCGCCTTCGTCATCGTCACCCTCTGGACCCAACTCGACAGCACGCAGACGATCGTCTCCAGCGAGGCCACCGACGCCGCGCTCATCGCCCGTGACGCCGCCGCCTTCCCGCCCGCGGTCCGCGCCGACCTCGACACCGCCCTCAGCGGCTACGTCCACGCGGTCGTCGAGGACCAGTGGCCCCGCATGCGCGCCGGGCAGCCGAGCTACGGGGCCACGGAGGGCCACCTCCGCTCCGCCTTCACCGTCCTCCAGGCGTACGACCCGGCCACCCCGCGCGAAGAGGTCTTCTACCGGGAGGCCGTCACCCACCTCAACGACGTCGCCGCCCAGCGCCGCGCCCGCCTGAACATGGCCGAGCAGGAACTCCCGCCCCTGCTCCAGGTCCTGGCCTTCGGCGGCGCGATCGTCCTCGTCCCGCTCACCTTCCTCTACGGCATGCGCAAGCTGCGGATCCAGCTCCTCTTCGTCGCCTCCGTCGCCGGCCTCATCGGCTTCAGCCTGCTCCTGGTCTTCGTCCTCGACCGTCCGTTCGCCGGCGAACTGAGCGTGAGCCCGGCCCCGTACCGCGAGGGGGCGCTCTCCCAGTACTGGGAGCAGTGAGGGACGGCCTCAGGGGTGGCGGATGACCACTTTGCCGAAGGCGGTGCCGGCGGCGTGGTGGCGGTAGGCGTCGACGGCCTCGTCGAAGGGGAAGACGCGGTCGATGACGGGGCGGAGCCCGTGTGCCCCGATCAGTTCGTTCATCTCGGTGAACTGGGCGCGGCTGCCCACCGCCACGCTGCGGAGGGTGGCACCGGAGGCGAAGAGGGCGTGGGGGTCGAGCGGCGGGGCGGTCCTCCCGGTGAAGCCGACGCAGGCGATGGTACCGGCCAGGGCGATGGCGCGGACGGACTCGTGGAGCAGCCCGGCGACGTCGACGATGCGGTCGGCGCCCCGTCCGCCGGTGAGGGAGCGGACCTCACCGGCCCAGTCGGGGGTCGCCGCGTAGTCGACGACGGCGTCGGCGCCGAGCCGGCGCAGACGCGCGGCCTTGGCGGAGCTGCCGGTCGTGGCGATCACGCGTGCACCGAGCGCTTTGGCGAACTGGAGCGCGAAGAGGGAGACGCCGCCGGAGCCCTGCACGACGACGGTGTCGCCGGGGCGGACGCCGGCTCCGTCGCCGGTCAGGGCGTTCCACGCGGTGACCGCCACGCAGGGCAGGGTGGCGGCCTCCTCGTACGTCAGGTGCGCGGGCACGGTCACGAGCGAGTCCGCGTCGACCAGGGCGAACTCGGTGAGCATGCCGTCCAGGGAGCCGCCGCGCTGGGCGACGTGCTCGACGGCGAACGGGCCGTCCTGCCAGGACGGGAAGAGGGTGGCGGCGACACGGTCCCCTACGCGTACCGCGTCGACGTCCGGACCGACCGCGACGACTTCGCCGGCCCCGTCCGAGACGGGGACGACGTCCGGCTTGACGGGGAGGACGTACGTTCCGTCGAGCACCATGAGCTCACGGAAACTGAGGGACGTCGCCCGCACGGCGACCAGGGCCTGTCCGGGGCCGGGGGCGGGGATGTCGTGCTCGCGGACGGAGAGGCCGGAGAGTCCGGCGCCGCTGTGCGAGAGGTGGTAGCTCCGCATGGGTCGAGCCCTTCGTAAGAGGTGGGGACGGCAGGGGAGTCGGGCGACGTGTCCGGGTGTCATGCGGCGTCCGGCTCCGCGGCCAGCGGTACCTCTCCGGCCGTCTTGCCGAAGCCGAGCGCCTCGACGATCCGGCCGTCCGTCACCCGCATGACGTTGACGCCCTGCACCCACTGGTCGGGGCCGTCGCCGAAGCGGTAGGTCCACACGATCGTCGCGCGGTCGCCCGCCACGATGACCTCCTGAGGGGTGAACTGCGAGGCGAGGTCGTCGACGAGGGCGGTCCACCACTGCGTACAGGCTTCGCGTCCGGAGACCCGCTCCCCGCGCGGAGCGGGCTGGACGCTCTCCATGACGCAGTCGTCGGCGATCAGATCGGCCAGGAGACCGGCCTCGCGGTCGGTGAACGCGCGGTTGAAACGGGCGATGACTTCGGCGGTCGTGCGTACGGACATGACGCCTCCTCAGAAGAGATAGACCGTTCGGTCTACGAGAGATATAGATAGACCGGTTGATCTACCGTGTCAACAGGCGCAGAATCTCTGCATGAACACTTCCGTGAAGCCCGGCCCCCGCGAGCGACTCCTGCTCGCCGCTCAGGAGTTGACCTACAGTCAGGGAGTCGGCGTCGGCGTGGACGCCCTCCTCAAGGGGGCCGGTGTCGCCCGCCGTTCGCTGTACGAGCACTTCGGCGGCAAGGACGGTCTCATCGCCGAGGTGCTGCGCCGCAGCACCGCCGAGGACGTGGAGCGGTACCGCGCCACCATGGACGCCGCGGGGGACGACCCCCGGGCCCGGCTCCTCGCGGTCGTCGACCGGGTCGGCCGGATCGCCGCCGACCCGGACTTCCACGGCTGCCGGTACCTCGCCGCCGACCTCGCGCTCACGGATCCCGCGCACCCCGGTCACGAGGTCACCAGGGAGTACCGGCGCACGGTCCACGGCCTGTTCGCGGACGAGTTCGCCGCCCTCGGGCACGCGCGGCCCGCGTTCGCGGCCGATCAGCTGTTCATCCTCGTCGACGGTCTCCTCGCCGCCGGCGCGACCCGGCCCGACGTCGAGCCCGCCGCAGCGGCCCGCGACCTCGCCGAGCACATCATCGACGCGGGCCTGGCCCGGCCCGGACGGTGACGGGTGGGGCTACGCCTCGTACACCCGGGTCAGGAGCTCCATCAGCTGCCGGGCCTCCGCCTCGCTGAGCGGGGCCAGGAGCGCGGAGTTGGCCCGCTCGGCCAGCTCCGCGCACCGCGCCAGGACCTGTGCGCCCGCCGGTGTCACCGTCACCGCGTTCTTGCGGCGGTCCTTCGGGTCGGGCTCTCGTCGCGCGAGGCCGGCCTTCTCCAGGTGGTTGAGCAGGAGGACCACGTCCTTCGCGTCGAAGCCGAGCCTGCGCACCAGATCGGCCTGGGCGACCGGGCCGTACTCGGACACCGCCGCGAGCACGGCGTGCTGCGGGAGCTTCAGCCCTTCCTCGGCGATCGCCTCGGCGACCAGACCCCGACCGCGTGCCGCCACGCGGCCGACCAGCCAACTGGGCAGGGACTGGATGTGCGCCAGGGCGTGCGGGTCTTCCGTGGGGGCCATGGAGGCAGAGTACCGCGAATTCATTGGACTTCCCAACGGTCTGCCCTTATGGTGAGAATCGTTGGAGATCCCAATGATCTGGGTGGGAGTCCCGCGTCCCCGCGTCCCCGTTTCCCCTGGAGGTGCCCATGCGTCGTGTCCGGTACGAGGTGACCGGCGGTCCCGAGGTCCTCTTCGTCGAGGAGGCTTCCGTGCCGGAGCCCGGCCCCGGTGAGCTGCTGGTCCGTAACGAGGCCGTCGGAGTCACCCTGCCCGCCGTACGGAAGGTGCGCGAGGCCGCCGAGCCCGGCCCGCTCGGCGGTGAGGTGGCCGGCGTCGTCGCCGCCGTCGGCGAAGGCGTCACCGGCTTCTCCGTGGGCGACCGCGTCACCGGCCTCTGCTTCTCCCACGCCTACGCCGAACTCGCCCTCGTCCACGAGGCGATGGCCTCCCGCATCCCCGACCGGGCGACCGCCGTCGACGCCGTCGCCCTGGTCCGCAGTGGACTCGTGGCGCGCGGCGCCTACGAGGCGGGGCGCCCCCGCCCCGGCGACTCCGTCATGGTCACCGCGGCGGCCAGCGCGGTCGGCACCCTCGCCCTGCAGTACGCCGGGGCGGGCGGGGCCTCCCGCGTGGTCGCGGCCGTCGGCAGCGCGGAGAAGGCGGAGTTCGTGCGCGCCCTCGGCGCCGACGAGGTCGTGCTCTACGGGGACGAGTCCTGGGGCGAACCGGTCGACGTCGTCCTCGACGGGGTCGGCGGCGAGCTCCTCGGTCCCGCCGTGCGGGCCCTCGCTCCCGGCGGCCGTCTGGTCGCGTTCAGCTCGGGCGGCGGCACGGTCGACGCGTACGAACTGCTGGTCCGCGGCGCCTCCGTCATCGGTTTCCAGATGGCGGCCATCGCCCGGGGCGAGCCCGAGCTGTACGCGCGCTGGCGCGACGAGCTGTGGGACCTCCACCGCGACGGCGCGCTCCGGCCCCGCGTCTGCGCCGAGATCCCGCTCGCCGAGGCGGCCCGCGCCCATGAACTCGTCGAGTCCCGGCGGAACGCGGGCAAGGTCGTTCTCGTCCCCTGAGCCCGGGAGGCGGAGGCGTGCGAGGGCTCAGTGGCCGTAGCGGCCCGTGTCGATCTCCCAGCGGTGGTAGCCGGCGATCCAGGAGGCGAGGCCGTCGACGTAACGGCGGGCCGCCTCGCGTGCGGTCGGGGAGAGGCCCAGGAGATCGCAGATCTCGGGGACTTCGGAGGACAGCTCCACGAACCGGTCGACCATCGTCTGGGCCTCGCGCATCACCTCGGCGGCCGCCTCCTCGGGGGTGCTGCCGAGCTCCTCACGGACGATCATCACGATGTTGGCGACGTCACCCCGGGCGAGCTCCTGGGCGTACGAGTGCACGTCGTTGGTGAACGACGGTATGTCGGCGGCCAGTTGGCGCATCCGGCGGAAGGCTGGGTGGTGCAGCGCCTCCTGCGGCAGCTCGAACCGGTTGAGCCGCTCGACCATGTCGAAGAGGGTCTCCATGGCGGCAGTTCCCCGCCGGAGCGCCAGATAGCTCTCCCGGTCCGGGAGGCGCCCGGTGAGCCGGCCGGCGGCCTCGGCGGGGTGGCACGCGAAGTACCACTCCCAGTTGTACGCGGAGCGGGCCAGCCACCGTGCCGACATGCCGCGCGCGCTGCGCTCCCAGAGGTCGGCGAAGGCCCGCTCGACCGGGGTGCGGTCGCCGGGTGCGGGCCCGTCGCCGTGCAGAAGGCCCGTCAGACGGGTGCATATCTCGGCCACTTGGGCCGGCGAGCGGCCGAGCTCCGAGTCGAACCGGTCGTCGAAGAGGAAATAGAAGCCGAGCAGGTCCGCGGCGAGGACGAGGTCGTCGTCGGTGGAGTCCGGGCTGGTGAACGCGGCGAGTCGGGGCACGTCCCACTTGTCGTACGCCGGCAGCTCGATGGTGACGGCGAGGCCCTCGTGATGGAGGAGCCAGTCCCGGTGGCGCTGTACGACGGATGCCTGGTTCGGGTTGCTGCGAGGCGGAAACGGCAGGTCGAGCGTGGTGGCTTTGGACACAGGCCCCCCAGGTTCTGATCCCGGGTGATCCCCTGACGCCCCCGGCGCGTTCGAAGAGTACTTGAACTGATCATCAACTGCCAGGAACGTTCGTCAGATCGCTTTCAAGCCAATGGAATTGTGACCTCCGTATCGGTCACGCGTTCTCCCGTTCATTGCGGCGGGTGGTTCGTCCCCCGTCCGCGCCACCCATGGGCGGGGGAGCGCGTTGGGGTTGCCGTGACGCCCGGTGCAGTGACGGTTCTGCATTCGGGACCTGCGGGTTCTGTGTCGACTCCCGATCTTGGTGGGTCGAGGGCGAGAGCGAAGATCTGGAGGGTGCGCGGTGCCGGAGATGTGGAATCGGGGCGAGGGACACGACGCCCGGTTCGTGGACTGCTTCCGGGACGGTGACGCCCTGGTCGGACGCGACGGGGAGCTCGCCGCGCTCCGGGCCGCCGTGTCGGGACACCGGCTGGTCACGGTGACGGGAGCGGCCGGGACGGGGAAGAGCCGGCTGGCCCAGGCCGCCGTCACGCCACCCGTCGACGGCCCCGGGCGGACGGTGGTGCGGGTCCGCTGGCACGACGGCATCCCCGTGGGACGCCGGGCGCTGACCGCGCGGGTGGCGAGGGAGTTGAGCGCCGCCGGACTGCCGTGGGACCCGGCGGGGCCGGACCCCGCCGGGACCTCGTACACCGAACCAGCCGACCCTGCGGGTACGGCCCCCTCAGAGCCCCCGCGCCCCGTCCCCGTCGGAGAGGTGCTGCTCCTCCTCGACGACGTCGACCCCGTGCACACGGAGTGCATCGGTCTGGTGCAGACGCTCCTGATGACCGAGCCTGCGGTACGGGTCCTGGTGACCGCGCGGCGGCCGCTCGGGCTCGGGGACGAGCAGGTGATCAGGCTGGGGCCCCTGCCCGTGGAGCCGGTGCCGGGCCAGGCGGGTGCGTCCCCCGCCGCGGAGCTGCTCGTGTCCCGCGCGCGGGAGCGCGGATGGAGCGAAGAAGCGGACCCGGCCGCCGTGGCCCGGGTCTGCCGTCTGCTCGAAGGCGTTCCCCTGGCGCTCGAACTCGCCGCGGGCCGCCTGGCGGAGTGGACGGTGGAGGAGCTGGTCGCCCACCTCGAAACCGGTCAGTGCCGGCTGTCCGATCCGGCCCCGCTCCTGCTGCGGCACCGCACGATGCGCGCCGCCGTCGGGGCCGTCCACGCGCTGTGCGAACCCGCGCAGCGCAAGGTCTGGCGCCGGCTCAGCGTCTTCGCCGGGCCCTTCACGGAGGCCGCCGCGGTCTTCGTGTGCCTGGGCTCCGACCTCGCACCGCACGACGTGCCGCCCGCCCTGACGATGCTGAGCGCCACGGGTGTGCTCCAGGCGCTCGGCGAGGCCGGTGCGGTGCGCCCGCCCCGCTACCGCATGGCCCGGGCCGCCCGCGACTTCGGTACGGAACGGCTCGCGGCGGCGGGCGAGCGCCCGGTGACGAGGGACCGGCACGCCGCCCACTTCCGCGGCGTCGCGGCCGTCGCCGAGACCCTGTGGAACACCGGCCTCCAGCGGCAGGCGCTCGAGACCGTCCAGGACGAACACGACGACCTGATGGCCCTCGTGCACCGCTCCGAGGAGGGGACCGGTCACGCCGAGACGGCCCTGGAGGCCATGCTGCACCTCTGGTTCTGGTGGGCGGTCCACGACCACGCCCGAGAGGGCAGCGACCGGCTGCGCGTACTCCTGCCCCGGCTGCCCGCCGACAGCCCGCTCCTCGCGCGCGGCCGATGGCTCGCGGCCTGGCTCAGCGCGGCATGGGACCCGCGCACCGCACACCACCTGCTGTCCCTCGCCTGGCCCGCGGCCGTGCTCTCCGGCGACGACGCCCTCCTCGGCCGCATCGCCCATGTGCACGGCACCCTGGCCTGGCAGCGACAGGCCCCCACCGCGGCCGCCCAGTACTACCGGCAGGCGGCGGACACCACCCCCAGCGGCGCACCCGGGGGCCCTTCGCCCGCGGTGAGCCTCGCCGCCCTGGCGGTGGTGCAGGCCCACCACGCCCCCGCGGCGGCGGCCCTCACCGCCCGCCGGGCGCTCGCACAGCCCGACTGCGCCAACGACGCGTGGGCCACGGCCCTCGCCCACTACGCCCGCGCCTTCGCCGACCACCGCGCCGGTCGCACCGGCCGCTCCCGGCACCGCGCCGGACGCGCCCTCGCGGACCTCGAAGCCCGGCTCGACGCCCCGAAGGCCCGCCGTGCCCTGCGCCTCCTCCTCGCCGCCCTCGATCTCGCCGCGACGGCCACCGGCGCACCGACCCCCCATCCGCGCCCCCACGTCCCCGTACCGCGCGACGGAGCGCAGACCCCGTCGGCGACGGCGAGCCTGGCCCAGCGGTGACGCGGGCGGCGCACGGTGCCGCCCCGCCATGACGGCGAGGGCCGCCGACCAGGGGGCGTACCCCGGGGCCGGCGGCCCCTTCCCGGTTCAGCTCGGCCTGGACGCGGCGTACGCCTCGATCGCGTCACGCTGGTACGCGGCGAGGCCGGGGGCGATCGCCTCGTACGCGGCGCGCCACTGCTCGTTGTCCACGCAGGAGCGCCCGATGGCCCGGTACTCCTCGACCGAGACGGCACGCAGCTCCGTCAGGGCCCGGTACCGGGCTTCCGTCTCGGCCCGTACGGGGGCGGCGTCGGCCGGCAGGCCGGCGGCCATCAGTTCGGCGAGCCGGACCATCGAGGCCGTACGCTCGCGCTGCCCGGCCTCGACGTCCCGCGCGGTCATCCCGGTGACCCGGCGGGCGACCGCCTCGGCGTGCTCCGGGAAGTCGCGCAGACTCTCCTCGTACAGAGCGGGCTCGACGCCCTCGAACAGGTTCTCCGGTCGGTTGATCGCGTTCATGGGTGTGCCGTCCTTCCTGGACTGCTCCAGATCGACGATCGTGCGGGAGACGGTGCCGGCCAGCGCGTCGAGCCGGTCCCGCTCGGCGAGCAGCCGCCGGTGGTGACCGCGCAGGGCCTCCACCTCGTCGACCTGCTCGGAGAGGATCCGCCCGATCTCGGGCAGACCCACGCCGAGGGCCCGCAGCACGAGGATCTGCTGCAGGCGCAGGAGCTGCCCCTCCCCGTAGTGGCGGTGGCCGCTGGCGGCGATCCGGGCCGGCGGCAGCAGGCCGATCTCGTCGTAGTGCCGCAGGGTCCGGGCGGTGACGCCCGACATCCGGGCGACCTCCGCGATCGGCCAGTCCATCTCCGCCTCCCGTACGAGTGCGTCGCAGGGCCGGTCTCTCCGGCCCTGGTCAGGACGGTAGAAGCTGCCGCAACGGCAGCTTCAACCCTCAGGACCGGACCGTCACCGGCCCGCTCCCGCGACGAGTTCCTCCGCTACGCGCGTGCGTGCGTACAGTACGTGCCGCCCCGCCCGGTGGGCCGAGACGAGACCGGCCGCGCGGAGGGCGCCGACGTGGCCGGGCGGGGAGCGGGCGGCGCGCTCGTACAGCTCCTCGGAGCACCGCGCGCCATGGTCTGCGCCGCGGCCGGCCACCTCGGCTCGGCGCTCCGACTGCTGCGGATGGGTCGCGTGCGCCGTGCGGACGGGGACGGCCGACGTCCTGGGCGTGAGCCTGCGCCAACGCCTGACCCCGGCCGACCTGCTCGGCCGTATGAACGCCACCTTCCGGTTCCTCCTCACCGGGTCGATGGCCGTCGCGGCCGCCGCGGCCTCCCGGCCGCGCACCTGTGCGGGAGGCCCGTAACCCCGCCGGAAAACAATCTCGCCGACGATGTCGAGAACCCGGGTCCTGCTCCGTCCCCGGTGTGAGAGCGACCAGAATGGCCGCACAAGGACCGAGGAGAACATCATGGCCAAGTACTTGATGCTGAAGCACTACCGTGGCGCCCCGTGCCCGGAGGGCTTCGTGCCCATGGACCAGTGGACGCCGGAGGAGATCTCGGCCCACGTGCAGTACATGCACGACTTCGCCGCCAAGCTGGAGAAGACCGGAGAGTTCGTCGACGCCCAGGGGCTCGCCCCCGAGGGGGTCTGGGTCCGCTACGACGGCGAGGGCCGCCCGCCGGTCACCGACGGCCCGTTCGCCGAGACCAAGGACCTCATCGCCGGCTGGATGGTGATCGACGTCGACAACTACGAGCGCGCCCTCGAGCTCGCCGGGGAGCTCTCGGCCGCCCCCGGGGCCGGCGGGAAGCCGATCCACGAGTGGCTCGAACTGCGCCCCTTCATGGCCGCGCCGCCCACCATCACGGAGTGACCGATCCCATGGACGAGGCCCTGCTCCGGAGCCTCACACCGAGCGTGCTGACCGTCCTCGTCCGCCGCGGAGCCGACTTCGCGGCGGCCGAGGACGCCGTCCAGGACGCGCTGGTGGAGGCCGTACGCGTCTGGCCCGACGACCCTCCCCGCGATGCGAAGGGCTGGCTGGTCACCGTGGCCTGGCGCAAGTTCCTCGACGCGACACGGGCGGACACCGCCCGGCGCCGGCGCGAGGACCTCGTCGAGGAGGAGCCCGCGCCCGGCCCCGCGCCGTCCGTGGACGACACGCTCCAGCTCTACTTCCTCTGCGCCCACCCGTCCCTCACGCCCTCGTCGGCGGTCGCGCTCACGCTGCGCGCCGTCGGCGGGCTGACCACCCGCCAGATCGCCCAGGCCTACCTGGTGCCCGAGGCGACCATGGCGCAGCGCATCAGCCGGGCCAAGCGCACGGTCTCGGGCACACGCCTCGACCGGCCCGGCGACGTCGCCACCGTGCTGCGCGTCCTCTACCTGGTCTTCAACGAGGGCTACTCCGGCGACCTCGACCTCGCGGCCGAGGCCATCCGGCTCACCCGGCAGCTCGCGGCCGTGAGCGACCACCCGGAGGTGGCGGGGCTCCTCGCCCTCATGCTGCTCCACCACGCCCGCCGCGCCGCCCGGATCGCGCCCGACGGCGGTCTGGTGCCGCTCGCCGAGCAGGACCGCGGCCGCTGGGACACCGGCGCGATCGCCGAGGGCGTCCGGATCCTTCAGGCGGCCCTCGCCCGCGACCGCCTCGGCGAGTTCCAGGCCCAGGCCGCCATCGCCGCGCTCCACGCCGACGCCCCCACGGCCGCGGAGACCGACTGGGTGCAGATCGTCGAGTGGTACGACGAGCTCGCCCGCCTCACCGACAGCCCCGTCGTCCGGCTCAACCGGGCGGTCGCGGTGGGCGAGGCCGACGGACCGCGCGCCGGCCTTGCGGCGCTCGCGGAGCTGGACGGGACGCTTCCGCGGTACGCGGCGGTGTCGGCGTACCTCCACGAACGCGCCGGCGATCTCAGGACGGCGGCGCGTCTGTACACGGAGGCGGCGGGGAAGGCGACCGACCTCCTGGAGCGCGACCACCTGACGCGACAGGCCGCCCGCCTCAACACCCGTCTGCACGCGGGCCTCGACGCCTGAACTCCGGCCGGCGACACGGATCGTGTCGCCGGCCCGTGTCGCCGACGGGACACCGTGCTGCGGACCGGCCCCGCCTCGCACGGATCTCCGGTGAACGTGCCCATTTCACGAAGGAGTTCGCGACGCGGCGTGTGCGACGTGGAGGCGATGCGGAGGGCTTATTCAGAAACCTTGTTGAATAACCCGTACCCCCGGTTCGCACTTGATTTGCTCCTGCCAATCCGCACAGGGTTCTCTCGAACGTTTGACGCCCCACACGTCAACACGAGGAGAGAACCTCTTTCATGGCAACTCACAAGCGATCCAAGCGCTTTCGCAATGCGTCCATAGCCGCGGGTGTCGCAGCCGCGGCCGTCACGGCGCTGCTCGCCGGCAACCTCGCCGGGGCGGCCACCCCGGCCGAGGGGACCGTGTACGGACTCGGCGCCCCCGGCGCCGTCGACGGCAGCTTCGTCGTCATCCTCGACGCATCCGCGAACAAGGCGGAGCTCGCGAAGAAGTACGGCGGCACCCTCCAGCGCTCGTACGGCTCCGAGGTCAACGGCTTCTCGGCATCGGGCCTGACGGTCCAGGAGGCCAAGCGGCTCGCCGCCGACCCCGCCGTCGGGACCGTCGTGCAGAACAAGCGCTTCACCATCAACGAGACGCAGGAGAAGCCCCCGTCCTGGGGTCTGGACCGGATCGACCAGACCGAGACGGCCGGCGACGACAAGTACACCTACCCCGACGGCGGGGGAGAGGGCGTCACCGCGTACGTCATCGACACCGGCGTCCGGATCACCCACCAGGACTTCGGCGGACGCGCCACCCACGGCTTCGACGCCGTGGACAAGGACGACTCGGCCGACGACGGCAACGGCCACGGCACCCACGTCGCGGGCACCATCGCGGGCACCGCCCACGGTGTCGCCAAGAAGGCGAAGATCGTCGCCGTCCGGGTGCTCGACGACAACGGCTCCGGCACCACCGAGCAGGTCGTCGCCGGCATCGACTGGGTGACGCAGCACCACTCCGGTCCCTCCGTCGCGAACATGAGCCTCGGCGGCGGCGCCGACGAGGCGCTCGACGCCGCGGTCAAGCGCGCCATCGACTCCGGTGTGACCTTCGCCGTCGCGGCCGGAAACGAGTCCTCGGACGCCGGCCAGGGCTCGCCCTCCCGGGTGCCCGAGGCCCTCACCGTCGCCTCCAGCACCAAGGACGACGAGCAGTCGGACTTCTCCAACTTCGGTGCGGTGGTGGACCTGTACGCCCCCGGCTCGGACATCACGTCGGACTGGAACGACAGCGACACCGGCACCAAGACGATCTCCGGTACGTCCATGGCCACGCCGCACGTGACGGGCGCCGCGGCCCTCTACCTGGCCGCCCACCCGTCGGCGACGCCCGCCGAGACGGCCGAGGCGCTGACCGGGGCGGCCACGCCGGACGCCATCAAGAACGCCACCTCCGGCACGGCGAACAAGCTGCTGAAGGTCACGCCGTAACCGAGTGGTGAGAAGCAGCAAGGATGGCCCCCACGGCGTGGGGGCCATCCCCTTGTCCGTACGCGCTGTTCGCGCGTACCGCCGACAAACACCGACTTCCCCCCTTTCGCCGGGAACCGGCCGTGGCCAGAATCTGTCCCTGTGGAGGAAGGCCGCCACGGCGCCGAGGGGGGACGCGGATGAGCGCATGGGTGGTCCCGGGATACACGGAGACCCGGGAACTGGGCGCGGGCGGCAGCGGACGCGTGACGCTGGCCACCCACGACGCCACCGGCATGCCGGTGGCCGTCAAGTACCTGAGTGAGCGGCTCCGTTCGGACGCGTCGTTCGTCCGCGGCTTCCGCTCCGAGGCCCGGCTCCTCGGTGCCCTCCACACGCCGCACGTCGTCGGCCTCTACGAGTACGTCGAGGCGCCGCAGGGGGCGGCCATCGTCATGGAGCTGGTGGACGGCGTCGCGCTGCGCGCCCTCCTCGCCCGGGAGGGCTCGACCGGCCCCGAGGCCGCCCTCGCGGTCCTCAAGGGCTCGCTCCTCGGCCTCGCCGCCGCACACCGGGCGGGCGTCGTCCACCGCGACTACAAGCCCGAGAACGTCCTCGTCGCCGCCGACGGGTCCTCCAAGCTGGTCGACTTCGGCATCGCGGCCGGACGCGACACCAGGGCCGGCATCGCCGGAACACCCGCCTACATGGCACCCGAGCAGTGGAACGGCGCCCCCGCCTCGCCCGCGGCGGACGTCTACGCGGCGACCGCGACCTTCTTCGAGTGCCTCACCGGACGCAAGCCCTTCGCGGGCGACAACTTCGCCGAACTCGCCCTCCAGCACCTGGAGGCACCCGTACCCGACGGACAGGCCCCGGAGCCGCTGCGCCCGCTCATCCGCCGCGGCCTCGCCAAGTCGCCGTACGAGCGGCCGGAGAACGCGGACGCGTTCGTCAGCGAACTGGAGTCGGTCGCCACCGCCGCGTACGGACCGGACTGGGAGGAGCGGGGACGCGGCCGGCTCGCGGCCCTGGCCGCACTCCTGCCACTGCTCTTCCCCTCCTCGGGAGGTACGGCCCAGGGCACGACCGCGCTCGCCACGACGACCCTGCCCGACCCGCCGCCACGCCTCTGGCGACGCCTCCCCCGGGGGCTGCCGGCGGCTGCGGCGTCGCTCGTCCTGGCGCTCCTCCTCGCTCTCGCGGCGCGGGCGGGGGGAGCGTCGACGACCGGGGACGAGGCCGCCCAGGCCGTGGCGACGACGAACACCTCACCGAGCGCCCGCCCACCGGACCCGAGTGCGACGCCGACGGCGACGGCGATGCCGACGACGGAGGAGCCCCAGGCCTCGACGGAGCCCCCGGAATCCGCACCGACGACCGAGTCGACGACCGGGCCGGCGACCACGTCACCACCGCCGCCCACGACCACGACGACGACCACGGAGCCACCCCCTCCGCCCACGACCCCGCCGACGACGCCGCCGACAACCGCACCGACGACGCCGCCGCCGGTCTCGGTCACGGCGGTCTCCGTCACGAGCCTGCGCCAGATCGGGCCGACGGACGCGGAGGCCACCGTCGAGATCACGACGGACGGACCGGGTCCGGTGACGCTGCTCGTCGAGTGGTTCACCGGCGACGAGAAGGGCGTTCCCGGCACACCCGACGGCTCGGAGACCTTCCGTCGCGAAGGGGCCGACACGTACACCCTCACGCTTCCGCACGTGGTCCGGGGCGCCGGCTGCTACTGGGGAGTGCGCGCGACCACGGACCCTCCCGCCGCGAACGGCGGCTCCCTGCAGCAGACCTTCATCCGACGGTGTGTGATCACGTGAACGACGACGACTACAGCGCCACCGAACTGGGCAGCCACTGGTTCCAGGGCCCGACACAGGACCCGACGCCCGACCGGGTGGAGGGCGAAGTCCTCCGCTTCGGCCCGGGGGTGACCGCAGCCGCCGCCCGACGAGCCGGGAACACCCCGACGGCGGCCCAGATCTGGCACGGCACCCCACCACCACGCCGCCGGCGACGGTCGCTCCGGTACGTGCCGGCGGCCCTGATCCTCCTCGTCGCCCTGGCCCTCCTGGCCTGGCGCGAGTACGGCCCCGGGGTCTCCGTGCGGGACGTCGCGGTCACGGCTCCCGAAGGCCCGCTGGGCTGCGACGGCACGGCGAACGTGCTGGGCGTCGTACGCACCGACGGCCGCAGGGGCACCCTCGCGTACCACTGGGAACGCAGCGACGGCACCCGCTCGGCGCCCCTGCGGGAGACCCTGGCCCGCGGCCAGAAGGAGGCACGACTGCACCTCCTGTGGACCTTCCAGGGGCGAGGAACCCACCACGCCGTGGCTCGCCTGGTGATCACGTCCCCCACCACCCACACGGCGGAGGGCACCTTCACGTACCGCTGCGACTGATCCCGAGAGGCCGACAGGGCAGACCCCGTTCCGTCGCTCCGCCCTCCCCGTCCGACTCCACCCGGTACAACCGAGCCCGCGGGGCCCGGCTGACGGCGTCCGTCAGCACTCCGTCCGTGAAGAGCGCCCCGACGCCGTCCTCCACCGCCCACCCGTCGGGAAGCGCACCGTCCGCCACGGCCGCCCGATAGGACGCGCGCCTCCCCGGCTCGCTGTCGTAGTGCGGACAGACCGAGCCGGTCAGCAGGCCGAGCCCGTCGGACAGATGCCTCAGCGGCCCGAACGAGTCGGTGTGCGAGCCGTCGGCCCAGCAGTTCGCGCCGGCGCTGATCCCGCACAGCAGCGTCCCGCGGTCGTAGGCCTCGCGCAGCAGCCGGTCCACGCCGTGCACCCGCCACACCGCGAGCAGGTTCGCGGTGTTGCCGCCGCCCACGTACACGACGTCCTGAGAGAGCAGGAAGGCCCGCAGGGCGTCGTCGTCGAGTTCGCGCCGGAACAGGGGAAGCACACTGGGCTCACCACCGCGCGGTCGGAACGCCGCGAGGAACTGCTCGGCATAGCCGGGGGCGTCACCACTGGCCGTGGGCACGAAGCAGACTCTGGGCCGAGCGGCCCGCACCTGACCGAGCACCCAGTCGTCGAGCAGCCCGTCGTCGTCGGTGGAGAAACCGCCTCCGAGAAGTGCCAACCGGCGCTCGGTGCGGGAATCCTGGCTCATTCGACGATCCGTTTCATCAGTGTCTCCGGCAGGGCCGGGTTCTCCGCGGCCGCGAGCGCGAGGGTTTCGTCGGGGCCGTGGAGCAACGACTCCAGGACCGTGACCGGGAGGGCCGGGTGGGTGGCCGCGTACCGCCGTACGTCCGGGTCCTCGGCCGCCAGGCAGCGCAGCAGGGTCTCCGCGCGGGAGGCAGGGTGGCGGGCGATGTCCCGCAGGACGCGACGGCCGGTGGTCGGGTGCGCCGCCACGCGGTGCAACACGGTGGCGGGGCAGCCCGGGTGGCGGGCCGCAGCGCTGAAGACCGGCGGGCCGTGGCGCTCCACGAGGTCGGCGAGCTGTTCGGGGGCGAGGTCCGGGCGGGCCGCGATCCGCCGGGCCACCCCGGGGTCCGGGTCGGCGGCGAGCCGCTCGACGAGGTCGCCCGGCAGCCGGGTCCGGTCGGCGACGAGTACCCTGACCTGCGCCACTCGACTGCCGGCGAGGGAGCGGAGCTCGGCTTCCGTGGCCGATTCGACCCGGGGCGCGGGCTCGTCGGGCAGCCGCTCGTGCGCGGCGACGGTGACGAGCAGGTCGAGCGGGACGGCCGGGTTCTCGGCGACGGCCCGGCGGACCTCCGGATCCGGGTCGGCGGCGAGCGTACGCAGCAGGGCTTCACGGACGGCGGGGTTGGCGGCGACCACGGCGCGGACGTCGGCGTCGGGGTGTTCGGCGAGCCGGTCGAGGAACCCGGGCGGGAGGTCGGTGCGGGCCGCGAACGTCCAGGCTTCGGGAGCGTCCAGGAAGGCGGCGAGTCCCGCCGGTGGCACGGCCGGATGTGCGGCCGCCGCCAGCCGGACGCGCCGCACGCCGGGTGCGTGGTCGGGGCAGGCGGCTTCGCGCCGGTGGCAGGCGCCGCAGCGCGTCGGTGCCGGCTGACCGCCGTCGGCGAGGAGCGCGGCGAGCAGCGCGGCGGGCGCGTTCTCGTTGCCGGCGACGGCCTCCCGTACGACGGTGCTGGGGTGACGGGCGAGTCCGGGGAGCAGCGCGGGCGGGAGGCACGGGTTCCCGGCGGCGCCCCGTACGACCCCGGGGTCCGCGTCGTGGGCGAGGGCGGCGAGCACCGCGGCGGGCGCGTCGGCCTCGTACGCGACCTCCTTCCGTACCCCCGGATCGGGATCGGCGGCAGCTTTCCACCAGGTGTCGAGGGGAGCCGTCCCGCCGATCACCGCGTCCAGTGCCCGTCCCGGATGGTCTTCGGGAACGGCGGACCACGGAACGAGACCGGTGCGCACCAGGTACCTCGTGACCGCCGGGTCGCCGACGCCGAGCAGCGCCCTGACCTGAGGGGCGGTCAGCTGTTCACGACCGGCCAGTGCGTACAGGACGTCCTCGTCGCCGTCCGCCACCAGCCGGGCGAACAGCTCGTCGGTGAGGGCCGGATTCCCGGCCAGCCCCAGCAGCGCGTCCCGCACCCGTTCCTCCTCGACGACCCGATCCACCCGGCCCTTCCACGGCCCGATGCAACAGCAGGAGTGACCGCCGGGTCCAGCTCATATCGCCGGGGTACGGGTGCCGGGGAGGTTCGTGTGGGACGGGAGGGAGCGTTCGGCGGTGAGGAGGATCGCCGCGCCCGTCAGGACCAGGAGGGCGAGGACCGTCCACAGGTGCCAGGGGCCCGTGTCGAGGAGGAAGCCCAGGAGCATGGGGGCGATGGTGCGGCAGACCGACCAGGAGAGCTGGTACACCGAGAGGTAGCGGCCCCGGAGGTGGTCGGGGGCGGCTTGGACGGACAGGCTCTGGGAGGGGGCGGAGTGGACGAGTTCGCCGGCGGTGTAGAGCACGGCGACCGCCAGGACGGCGACGAGGGCGTCCGCGCCGCGGGCCAGGTGGGGGAGGGCGGCGAAGGCGGCGAACGAGAGCGCGAAGGTGGCCGCGCCCAGGGCTGCCGTACGGGTGCGTCTGCCGCGTGAGGTGAGGCGGGCGGCGGGTACGCCGAGGAGGGCGACCAGGACGGTGTTGACCGCGAAGACGGCGCCGGCCAGGGCGTCGGGCATCTCGACGTCCCGGGTGAGGAAGACCGGCAGGGCCATGGCCTGGGTCGTGTAGCCGAAGGCGATGAGGAAGTTGGCCGTCGTGATGAGCAGGTACGGGCGGTCGGCGAGGACCTGCCGGTATCCGCCGCGCGTGTCCGCCCGCTTGGCGGCGCTGCGGACCTGGGGGATCCGGGCGACCAGGACGGCGGCGACGGCGAAGACCGCGGCCAGGGACTCGGCGGCGACGATGAAGCCGGTGGTGCCGTTCCACGCGAGCATGCCGGCCGCCGCCAGGCTGCCGCAGCCCATGCCGGCGTTGCGGAGGCTGCGGTCCCAGGCCAGCAGCCTGTCCCGCTCGGCGCCTTGGGCGAGGTCGCCTATGAGGGACTGCTGGCTCGGGGAGGACGCCCACATGCCCACGGCCACCACGAGGGCGATCGCCAGGAAGGCCGGGTAGGAGTCGGCGAACGGGTAGGCGGCGAAGCCGAGCGCGCGCAGGGCGAGCACGGCGATGAGCACGCGACGGCCGCCGAAGCGGTCGATGAGGATGCCCGCGGCGGGCATGAAGGCCAGTGCGCTGAGTCCCGCGATGGTGAGGCCCGCGCCGATCGACGTGAGCGACAGGCCCGTGAGCCCGTGGATGAACAGCATGGTCAGGGGTACGTAGATGCCGTCGCCGATCGACGTCGCGAGGCTTGAGGCGATCAGGCGGCGCCGGGCGGGGACGGCGCCGGGGGAGGTCGGGACCGCCGGCTGCGCGGCCTCGGAAACGCGGGTATCTTCCACGGAAGATAATTTATCATCCGTGGAAGATAGAGTGAAGAGATGGAGTCCGACGCCATCGCCGCCATCGTCGATCAATGGAAACGAGAGCGCCCCGATCTGGACGCGACGCCGATGCTCGTCATCGGCCGGCTCTTCCGGCTCACCCACGCGCTCGACCAGCAACTGCGCCCGCCCTTCGCAGCCGCCGGCCTCGGAAGCGGCGACTTCGACCTGCTCGCCGCACTCCGGCGCGCCGGCGAGCCGTACGCCCTGTCCGCGGGCGACCTCAGCCGCACCGCCCTCGTCACCACCGGCGCCATCACCAAGCGCGTCGACCGGCTCGAAGCCCGCGGCCTCGTCGCCAGGACCGTCGACGAGGCCGACTCCCGCGGACGCCTCATCACCCTCACCGCCGAAGGAGTCGCCCTGACCGACGAACTCATCGCCGTCCACCTCGACAACCAGCGCCGGCTCCTCGCCGGGCTCGGCACGGACGAACAGGCCCACCTCGCTGACCTGTTGGAGCGACTCGCCCTCACGCTGAGGGCGAGCGACGGCTGAGTCCCCCGCCGGCGCCCGTGCTCAGCGTGAGCGGGGTGTCGCGAGGCGGCGGATCAGGTCCGCCTCCGAGCGTTCGACGGCCGGGTCGTGCCAGAAGGCCACGGGTACGCCCCGGATGCGGCGGCCCCGCGGGTCGAGGATCTGGCCGGCCAGCTTGAGGGGCCAGAGCGTCACGGCCCGGTCGGTGACGGTGAGTTCGGGGAAGCGCGCGTACAGCCGGGCCTCGAAGGACGGCAGGTCCTCCACCGAGCGCAGCCAGACCGTCAGCAGCAGGTTGTGCGGGCCGGAGAGCGAGGCGCAGAGGCGCGTCTCGCGCTGCGAGATGAGCTGCGCGGTGATCCGGGCCGTCGCGTCGGGCGGCGTGACGCCCCAGAAGGTGACCGCGACCGGCCAGCCGGACAGGTAACGGGCCACCTCGCAGCGGTAGACGAGGGCGTCCGCGCGGTGGAAGCGGTCGAGCCGCCGCCGTACCGTGCTCGCACTGGCCCCGCTGCTCCGGGCGAGCGCCGCGACCGACTGCCGGCAGTCCTGCGCGAGCAGGTCGAGCAGCTGGAGGTCCAGGTCGTCGGCGGAGGGCAGGCCCCGGCCGATACCGGCGCCGCCACCGGAGGACAGGCCCCGGCCGCTGCTGCCGCCTCCGGAGGACAGGCCCCGGCCTCTGCTGCCGCCTCCGGAGGACGTACCCCGACCGCCGCCGGCGCCGCCGCCCGACGCGTCCCGCGCCAGGTCCTCCCGGCTCCCCGGCGCGAGCCGGTCGAGCCGCCACCGGCTGCCGACGGCGTGCACGGTCGAGGCGATCTGCGAGCGGGTCGCGGCGACACCGGGAAGGGCCTCGAGCCGGAGGCCCACATAGCGGGCCAGCGCCACCTGGTCGGGGAACGCCGCCGTCAGGACCAGGTCCCGGGAGCCGGTGACGTGGTCGATGGTGATCAGATGCGGGTCGTCCACGATGGCGGCGGCCACCTCGTGCAGGCTCCCGGAGACACAGTCGACCTCGATGACGGCCACGGTCGGCGGAGTGGGGCCGATCCCCGCCGGATGGCAGCTCATCCAGGCGTGACCGGCCTCGGTCAGCCGCTTCCAGCGGCGCGCCACCGTCGACGCGTCCACGCCGACGGCCGCGCCGATCCGCTCCCACCGGGCCCTCGGCGAGGTCTGCAGCGCGGTGATCAGCAGGTGGTCGAGCTCGTCGAGAACGTCGGAGGCGGTGGCCGATTCCAGCAGCGGAATGCTCATGAACGGTGGTTTCCTGCGGATGATCTCTGTCATTGAGGCGGATGGCCACGATACCCCCCATGGATCTGCTGCACGACGCACACGCCCTGGCCCCCGTCCTGACCGCACTGCGCCACTCCCTGCACCGGGAACCGGAACTGGGCCTCGACCTCCCCCTCACCCAGGCGAAGGTGATCGCCGCGCTCGACGGGCTGGGCCTGGAGATCACCCCGGGCCGGGCCCTCAGCTCCGTCACGGCCGTCCTGCGCGGCGGAAGCCCCGGACCGGCACTTCCGCGCGGCGGACACCCCGGACAGGCGGCTCCCCGCGGCGGACCCACCCGACCGGCGGTCCTGCTCCGCGGCGACATGGACGCCCTCCCCGTCCAGGAGGACACCGGCGTCCCGTACGCCTCCGTCGTCGACGGTCGGATGCACGCCTGCGGACACGACCTGCACACCGCCGGCCTCGTCGGAGCCGCGCACCTCCTCGCGGCCCGCCGCGAACAGCTCGCCGGAGACGTCGTGTTCATGTTCCAGCCGGGCGAGGAGGGCCAGGGCGGCGCGAAGATCATGATCGACGAGGGAGTGCTCGACGCCGCCGGAGAGCGGGTCGTCGCCGCGTACGCCCTGCACGTCGTCTCCCGGGGCGCCCCGACCGGCTACGCCGCCACCCGGCCGGGACCCATGCTCGCGGCCTCCGACACGGTCCACGTCACCGTCCGCGGCGAGGGCGGCCACGGCTCGTCCCCGCACGCCGCCGTCGACCCCGTGCCCGCGCTGTGCGCGATGGTCACCGCCCTGCAGACCCTGGTCACGCGCGAGATCGACATCTTCGACCCGGCCGTCGTCACCGTCGGCCGCCTGGAGGCCGGCACCGCGCCCAACGTCATCCCCGAGTCGGGCCGCTTCTCCGCCACCGTCCGGACCTTCTCCGACGCCTCGCGCGCCACCGTCCGCGCCGCGTTCGAACGGACCGTGCACGGCCTCGCCGCCGCCCACGGCGTCCGCGCGGACATCGACTACGTCCACCAGTACCCGCCGACCGTCAACCACGACGGCGAGGCCGCGTTCGCCCTCGACACCGCCCGGGACGTCCTCGGCGAGGACCGGGTCCTCCCCGCGCCCACGCCGATGGCCGGCTCGGAGGACTTCTCCTTCGTCCTGCGCGAGGTGCCCGGCGCGTTCCTCGGGCTCGGCGCCTGCCCCGTCGGCACCGACCCCGCGACCGCCCCGATGAACCACTCGCCGCAGGCCGTCTACGACGACGGCGCACTGCCCCACGCCGCGGCCCTCCTGGCAGGGCTCGCCCTCCGCCGCCTCGCCCTCACCGCGCAGGAGTGACCATGACCCCCACCACGACACCGAGAGGGCCGGTCACGGAGCGGCCCGCGCCCGCCGTCACCGCGGTCGTCGGTCTGCTCGTCCTCTTCGAGCTCACCAGCGGATTCGTCCAGGCCGGCATCGCCCCGCTCCTGCCCGACCTCGCCGCACACCTGGGCGTCGACGCCGTCGACACCAACTGGATCGTCTCCGTCCAACTCCTCGCGGCCGCCGTGTGCGTGCCGCTCTTCGGACGCCTCGGCGACCTCCACGGCCACCGCCGCATGCTCCGGATCGCGCTCGCCCTCACCGCCACCGGCACCCTGCTCGTGGCGCTCGCGGACACCTACCAGCTCGTCCTCGCCGGGCGGCTCCTCCAAGGGCCGCTCGCCGCGCTGCTGCCCCTGGAGATCGCGCTCGTACGGGACCGGCTCCCCGTCGCCGGAGCGCGCCGGGCCATCGCCCTCCTCGTCGGCTCGCTGGCCCTCGGCTCCCTCGTGGGCGGCGTGGCGATGGGACTGCTCCACTCCGCCGCGGGCGACCTGCGCCAGGTCCTCCTCGTACCCGCGGTGCTCGCCCTGATCTGCGTACCGGTCTCCTTCGTCGCCGTGCCCGAGTCCACCCGCCGGGCGAGCGGCCGCGTCGACTGGCCCGGGGTGACGCTGCTCAGCACGGCCGTACTCGCCCTGCTCGGCGGTGTCGGCGCCGCGAAGAACGGAGCCCTGAGCAGCCTCGCGGTCCTCGGCCCGGTCCTCCTCGGCGCCGTCCTGCTGACGGCCTGGGCCCTCGTGGAACTGCGCGCCGCGGAACCGCTGGTGGACCTCAGGGCCCTCGCCGGCCGCGACGCGGCCCCCTTCTACCTGGGCGCGTTCCTCTTCGGCATCTTCTACTTCGGCAGCCAGGCCCCCAACGCCACCTTCTTCGCCGCCGATCCGGCGGCCACCGGGTACGGATTCGGGATGTCCGCCCTGGCGATCTCGCTCGTCTCGCTGCCCGGCTACCTCACCGCCGTCCTCGGCTCCTTCGCCACCGCGGCCGTCGCGCGGCGCCTCGGCTACCGCCCCACCCTGGTCACGGCGTTCCTCCTGGTGGCGGCGGCGTTCCTCCAGTACGCCGTGTTCCACGAGGAGGTGTGGCACATGGCGGCGGGGTCCTCCCTCCTCGGCCTCGGCATCGGTCTGGCGCTCGGCGCCATGCCGACCGTGATCGTCGAGGCCTCGGACCTGTCCCGTACCGGCATCGCGGCCGCCCTCTACAACAACATCAAGACCCTCGGAGGCGCGGTCGCCGGAGGTGTCTTCGCCTCGCTCCTGGGCGCGTTCACCTCCCCGGCGACCGGGCATCCCGGCGAGAACGGCTACCGCGCCGTCTGGCTCGCCGGAGCCCTCTGCGCGCTGCTCGCCGCAGGCCTGAGCGCACTGGCCCGCCGCCGCGAGGCACCGGAGCCCCCTCAGCCGGCCGGAGCGTCCGCGATGCGGTAACCCACCCCCGTCGTCGTCGTGATGACCGGCGGGCCGCCCAGCTTCCTGCGCAGCCGCCCGACGGTGACGGTCACCGTGTTCGTGAACGGATCGGCGTTCTCGTCCCACACCTGCTCCAGGAGGTCCTCGGCGCTCAGGAACCCCGGACTGGACCGCAGGAGCACCTCCAGGACGGCGAACTCCTTGACGGACAGGGCGAGCGGGCGGCCGTCCCGGAGGGCGGTGCGGCGCACCGGGTCGAGTTCGACACCGGCGGCGCGCAGCGTACGGGCGCGGGCGGCCGGCCTGCGGCGGGCCAGGGACCGGACGCGCAGCACCAGTTCGGGGAAGTGGAAGGGCTTGGCGAGGTAGTCGTCGGCCCCGAGCGTGAGACCGCTGACCCGGTCGCCGGGCGCCCCGGCGGCGGTCAGCATCAGCACCATCGGACGGTCGTCCCGCCCGGTGATCATCTGGCAGAGCGCGTCACCGTGGATGCCGGGCAGATCCCGGTCGAGAACCACCACGTCGTACGCGTTCACGTCGAGCTTGGCCGCGGCCGCCAGACCGTCGTACGCGAGGTCGACGGCCATCCCCTGGTCCCGCAGCCCCTCCGCGACGACCTCGGCGAGCGACCGCGCGTCCTCCACGACCAGAATCCTCACGCCGTCGCCTCCACCGTCACCGTGCCGTGCTCCGGGGCCGCGGACGGCAGCGTCACCGTGACGCGCAGGCCGCCCTCCGGACGGGCCAGGAGTACGAGGCGGCCGCCGTGCGCGCCGACGATCGCGGCCACGATCGACAGGCCCAGGCCCGAACTCGCCTCCGATCCGGTACGGGCGGCGCCGAGCCGCTCGAACGGCCTTCCCAGCCGGTCGACTTCGTCCTGGTCCAGTACGTGCCCGCCGGTCTCGACGACCAGCCGTGCCCCGGCGCCGCCGTCCCCGTCCGTGGTGACCCGGATCCAGCCGTTCTCCTCGTTGTGCGCGATCGCGTTGTCGACGAGGTTCTGCACCATCCGGGACAGCAGCGCCGCGCTGCCGCGCGTCCGGACCGTCGGCCGTACCTCGGCGTGGACCGCGAGGCCCTTCGCGGAGATGTCGGGGGCGCGGGCGTCCAGTGCCTCCCGCGCGAGCCCGTCCAGCGCCACGAGGGTCCGGTCGGCGAAGGCGCCGTGCTCGGCCCGGGCGAGGAGGAGGAAGCCGTCGAGCAGGTGGTCCACGCGGTCGAGTTCGGTCCGGATGCGGCCGGCGAGAGCGAGGGTCTGCGCGGCGGGGTCGGGTTTGGCCGCGGCCACGTCCAGTGAGGCCCGCATCGTCGCCAGCGGTGTACGCAGCTCGTGCGAGGCGTTGCCGACGAAGCGGCGCTGCGCGACGAACGAGGCCTCCAGACGTTCGAGGAGGCCGTCGACGGTGTCGGCGAGCTCCTTCACCTCGTCGGCCGGCCCGGTCACGGCCAGCCGCTCGTGCAGGTTCTCCGCGGAGATCCGCCGCGTCGCCGCCGTGATGAGCCGGAGCGGGCGCAGGACCCGTCCGGCCAGGAGGCGGCCGAGTACGAGCGAGAGTCCCGCCATCACCACCAGGGCGACGAGCGAGGCGAGGACCCACCGGTGCTCCTGCCGCCCGTGCACGTCCGCGAGCTGCGCCTGCAGATCGCGGATCTGCTCCTGCGCGGTCCGGGGTTCGGCGGACGGGTCCGCGGGTGCGGAGAGCCGGACACCGGACATCAGGTACGTCAGGGCGAGCAGCGCGATCCCGGACCCGAGGAACCCCGCGGCGTACAAGAGGGTGAAGCGCCGTCCGACCGTTCCGCCCCGCAGCATGCCCGCGCTCCTCTTCCCGTGTCCGCCCGGCCGGACCCAGCATGCACCGTCGCACCTAACAGCGAAGTGACAGGCACGGTTCGGACCACGTCATGCCAGCATCCGTAGAACCGTTGTCATGCATTCGACCAACGACATTCTCCACGCGGTCCACCGGGAGTGGACCGCCTTCCGACGCCCCGGCCGGCTGATCGCCATGGCGACCGCCGCCCTCGCCGTCGTCGTCCTCGGCCTGCTGTACGCGTTCGGCAACCACGCCTCCTGCGACGGCCTCTGCGACGCCCCTCCGACCGGGCCCGACGGCGCCCTCGTCCACGACCAGTTCTCCTTCCTGCACCGGGACCTGGGCGAGAACGGCGGCATCACGGTCCGGCTGACGTCCATGCGGGGCACCATCACCTACCCGCCGCCGCACCACGACCAGATCGTCCCGGGCCTCGTGCCCTGGGCGAAGGCCGGGATCATCGTCAAGGACGGCGTGCGCCCCGGATCCTCGTACGCGGCGCTGATGGTCACCGGCAGCCACGGCGTACGCATGCAGTACGACTACCGCCACGACGTCGCGGGCAGCGGCGGCGGGGTCTCGGCCCGGGCACCGCGCTGGCTGCGGCTGACCCGGTCGGGCGACACCGTCACGGGCCACGAGTCCGCCGACGGCGAGCACTGGACGAAGGTCGGCACGGCACGGCTGCCGGGGCTTTCCGGGACCGCGCAGGTCGGGCTGTTCGCCACCTCTCCCGGTGACCTGACCCTGCGGCCCGTCGGGATCGGCGGCACCACGGAGCAGGTGCGCTGGACCCAGACCGGCGGCGTCTTCGACCACGTCGGCGTCGAGGGCGCGGACCCGGCCGCGCGATGGCGGAGCGACAC
The DNA here is from genome assembly GCF_014203895.1 of Streptomyces nymphaeiformis. Lineage (GTDB taxonomy): Bacteria > Actinomycetota > Actinomycetes > Streptomycetales > Streptomycetaceae > Streptomyces > Streptomyces nymphaeiformis. The sequence continues at coordinate 54,486 of NZ_JACHJY010000013.1, forward strand.
CGTCGGCGAGGCGAACCGGACGGACTGGGAGAAGTACTACACGCCCGCCGGCGCGGTCGTGAAGAACGGCACGATCACCGTCACCGGTTCCGGCGACATCGGCCCGGCGGGCGCCGAGGACGGCGCCCGCCCCGCGGAGAGCACCCTCGGCGGCCTGGCCCTCGCGCTGCTCGTCGTCCTCGTGGTCGCGGTGCGGCTCGCCACCTCCGCGCACCGCCGCGAAGCCACCGGGGGCGCGCCGGTGACCCGCGCGGAACTCGCGGCGAAGGCGATCGTCCTGGCGGCCGTCACGTTCGTCACCGGCCTCCTCGCCCTCGGCGTCGTGATGCCCGTCGGCAGGGGGATCCTGAAGGGGAACGGCATTCCCGTCATCGAGGTGTCCGCGCTCACCGGAGCGCGTGTCGTCGCGGGCACGGCCGCCGCCCTCGCCCTCGCCGCCGTCCTCGCCCTCGCGCTCGGCGCCCTGCTGCGACGGGCCCGGACCGCGACCCCCGTCGCCGTCCTGACGATCCTGCTCCCGTACGTGGCGACCTCGTTCCCGCTGCTCCCCGACGGCCTCTCACAGTGGCTTCTGCGCGTCACCCCGGCCGCCGGCTTCGCCACCCGGCAGACCCTCGTCGCATACCCGCAGGTGACCGCCCACTACGCGCCCTCCGCCGGCTACTACCCCCTTCCCTGGTGGGCGGGCGTCGCCGTCCTGGGCGCGTACGCGGCGCTGCTTCTGGGCCTCGCCCTGCGCCGACGGCAGGCGGGCGGGACGCGGCAAGCGAAGGCGTGGCGATAATCGCTGGTGCGACGGCCGGCGTGCCTTGTACGTTGGCTTCGCGACCGCGCCTCCGATGCGCTCGGCTGCGGCTACTTCCTTCCGAAACCAAGTGACGCCGCCGCCACTTCTGATCTCGGCAGGCGCGGGCGCGTGTTCGCCCCGCCGGGCATGGCGCCCGGGGGCCCGCCCCGCCCGCCGTCGTGGCCGGGGCCGTCCGATCCTTTGAATCCGGGGGGATTCACTGCCTCGTCACACCCCACGCGTCTCCAAGGTCTGGTCCGAGATGCTCGTGGCCCCGCACGTCTCGGCCGCCGCCCGCGCCATGCCCCCGTCGTCACCACGGCTCCACCACAGGCCCGCAGGACCGGAGTTCCGCACCCACGCCTCCGGTCCGGCCTTCGTCCGGGAGCCCCGCGACGAGCTCTTCCTCCTCGCCGTCGGCAACTTCGTCTCGCAGCGGACCTTCTACGAGAGCGGCGAGGAACGGGACTCCCGGTTCACCCGACTCGTCGGTGAACTCGCCGTCGAGGACCCCGAATGGACGGCCGGTCTGCTGCGCTGGCTGCGCGCCGAGGGCAACATGCGGACGGCGTCCCTGGTCGGCGCCGCCGCGTACGTCCGGGCCCGGCTGGAGGCCGGGGCGTGCGGAGGCCCCTCCAACAGGTCCGTGATCGACTCCGTGCTCCAGCGCGCCGACGAGCCCGGCGAACTGCTCGCCCACTGGATCGCGACGTACGGGCGCACCGTGCCGCAGCCCGTGAAGCGGGGCATCGCCGACGGCGTACGCCGCCTCTACACGTCCCGGTCCCTGCTCAAGTACGACACCGCCGCGAAGGGGCTCCGGGAGTTCCGCTTCGGCGACGTCCTCAACCTGGTGCACGCCTCGCCCGACCCGGCCAAGCCCTGGCAGGGCGCGCTCTTCCGGTACGCCCTGGACCGCCGCCACCACCCGGAGCGAGCGCTTCCGCCGGCGTCCGACCACCTCCTGACCGCTCACCGGGCCCTGATGGAGACGCCCGTCGGCGAGCGGCGGGCCGTGGTGACCGGGCCGGGCGGCTCCGAGCGGCTCGCCGCGGCGGGCATGACGTGGGAGGCCCTGGCGGGCTGGCTCCACGGCCCGATGGACGCCGCCGTCTGGGAGGCCGTGATCCCCGCGATGGGGCCGATGGCGCTCCTGAGGAACCTGCGGAACTTCGACGAGGCGGGGGTCTCGGACGAGGTCGCCGCCCTCGTCGCCGGGCGCCTCTCGGACGCCGCCGAGGTCGCCCGCTCGCGGCAGTTCCCCTTCCGCTACCTGGCCGCCCACCGGCACGCGCCGTCGCCGCGCTGGGCGGCCCCGCTGGAACGGGCACTGGCCCACTCCCTGGCCAACGTGCCCTCCCTGCCCGGCCGGACCCTGATCCTCGTGGACCGGTCCGACTCCATGTTCTGGGACACCGTCTCCGAGCGGTCCACGCTCACCCGTGCCGACGCGGCGGCCGTGTTCGGCACCGCGCTGGCCGTGCGGGCCGAGCAGGCGGACCTCGTGGAGTTCGGCTGGGGCAGCGCCGAGGTGCCGTTCACGGCGGACGAGCCGGTGCTCGACGTGCTGAAGCGCTTCCGGAGCCTCGGAGGCACCTACACCACGAAGGCGATCCGGAAGCACTACAAGGAGCACGACCGGGTCCTGATCGTCACCGACGAGCAGGTCGCCGCCCACGAGCCCGTCGGACCGACCGAACCCGTCCCGGCCGACGTCCCGGTCTACACCTGGAACCTGGCGGGTTACCGGCCCGCCCACGGCCCCACGGGCCCCCACCGCCACACCTTCGGCGGCCTCACGGACGCCGCCTTCCGCATGGTCGGTCTCATCGAGGCCCGCCGCGAGGCCGCCTGGCCGTGGACGGCCGATCAGCCCTGATCGGAGGTGCTACGGGTGAACGTGCCCAGGCCCTCGTGGTTCAGGTATTCGACGGTGAAGGACTTTCCGTCCGGGGTGAAGGTGACCCCGGTGGGCCCCACGGCGTTCTCGCCGGCCGTCTGGAAGCTGAACGTGTTGCCGTCGTAGTGCGTGAGCCGGTACGACTGCGGCTTCGGGCCCAGTTGGAGCGTCAGGGTGCCGTCCGTGCCGGCGACGACCTTCGCGCGGCCGTAGTAGGAGTTCTCGAACGTGCCCGCGTACGTGTCCGCGGCCTGCGCGGGCGCCGCGCCGGACGGCGGGTGGGCGTAGTCGGTCTTCGACCGGAGCGCGTCCGTCTGCTGCTGGTACACCGAGTCCACGAGCGGGATCCAGTCACGGCTGACCTTGCCGGTCTGCGCGATGTCGAAGAAGTCGAGGGCGACGGCGTCGGCGACCCCGACCGGTGAGGCGTTGGTCAGGACGACGATGCCGAGCTGCTCGCCGGGCAGCATCGTCACGTTGGTGTGCGCGCCCAGCTCGAACCCTCCGGTGTGCGAGAGCCTGAGCCGGCCCTCGTCGTCGTAACTCACGTTCCAGCCCAGGCCGTAGAAGCCGGTCCGCCCGGCCGGGGCGTGCGGCGGGTTCGACACCGACTCGGGCCAGTGGGTGCGCTCCAGGGCGTCGGCGTTGATGATCTGCTTGCCGTCGAGCTTGCCGTTGCCGAGCTGCAGCTTCAGCCAGGTGGTCATGTCACGGGCACTGGAGCTGACTCCGCCGGCGGGGGACTGGGCGTCCGGCTGCCGTACGAACTCGGCCTTCCAGGCGCCGTCGACCTTGGCGTGGCCCCAGGCCCGGTCGGTGGCGTTCGCGAAGTCGTCGAACCGGGAACTGGTGGAGTTCATGCCGGCCGGCTTGTAGAGCGTGTCGTCGGAGAGCTTCTCCCAGGACACGCCCTTCTCGTTGGCGACCGCCTGAGCGGCGGCCGTGAGGCCGAAGTTGGTGTATGCGTAGCTGGCACGGAACGGGGTGAGGGGCTCGTAGCGCAGATGGGACAGGACGTACGCGCGGTCGTAGCCGAGGTCTTCGAGCAGGTCCCCCGCGTGGTCGGGGAGGCCGCTGCGGTGCGCGAACAGGTCGGCGGCCGTCACGTGGGAGGTGACCCACGGGTCCTTGAGCGCGAAGTCCGGCAGGTTCGGGGCGACCGGCTTCGCCCAGCCGTCGACACCGATGGCTCCGGCCATCACGGTGGAGGCGACCGGCTTCGACACGGAGGCCAGCTGGAACACGGTGTCGGCGTCGACGGTGGCGCTCTCGCCGACCTTCCGCACGCCGAAGCCCTTCAGGTAGATGACCTTGCCGTCGTGGACGACTCCGACGGCGACACCCGGCACGCCGGTGCGCTGCATGGCCTCCTTGACGACTCCGTCGAGCTGGTCGACGGCACGTTGCACGTCCGCGTCGTCGAGCTGGGGCGGGGGTTGCGGGGGAGGCGGCGTGGGGCTGGGTGCTGCGGCGCCTACAAGAGCTGCCGCCAGTCCTGCCGCGGCAAGCCATCGAACGGTGCTCATACTTCCATTCAAAGCTCTGCGGGGACGCCTGTCGCGCTGCCGGTCGGGGTCGCTCCGTGGCCGGCGGTAGACTCGACGACCGTGGCGGATACCCAGTACGAAGACTTGTTGAAAATGGTGCTCACCTCCGGAACGGCCAAGGCCGACCGAACGGGCACAGGCACCCGGAGTGTCTTCGGGCACCAGCTCCGCTACGACCTCTCGCAGGGCTTCCCGCTGGTCACCACCAAGAAGGTGCACCTCAAGTCCATCGTGTACGAGCTGCTGTGGTTCCTCCGCGGCGACTCGAACGTCGGCTGGCTCCAGGAGAACGGCGTCAGCATCTGGGACGAGTGGGCCGACGACAAGGGCGAGCTCGGCCCCGTCTACGGCGTGCAGTGGCGCTCCTGGCCCACCCCCGACGGCCGGCACATCGACCAGATCAGCCAGCTCCTCGACACCCTGAACCGCGACCCCGACTCCCGCCGGATGATCGTGTCCGCCTGGAACGTCGCCGAGCTCGACCGGATGGCGCTCGCCCCCTGCCACGCCTTCTTCCAGTTCTACGTCGCGGACGGCAGGCTCTCCTGCCAGCTGTACCAGCGCAGTGCGGACCTCTTCCTCGGCGTCCCGTTCAACATCGCCAGCTACGCCCTCCTCACCCACATGGTGGCGCAGCAGACCGGCCTCGAACCGGGCGACTTCATCTGGACCGGCGGCGACTGCCACATCTACGACAACCACGTGGAGCAGGTCACCGAGCAGCTCTCGCGCACGCCGTACGAGTTCCCCGAGCTGAAGCTGCACAAGGCCGACTCGCTGTTCGACTACGCCTACGCCGACGTGGAGATCGTGGGCTACCAGCACCACCCGGCGATCAAGGCTCCGGTCGCCGTATGAGCGAGCGCATGCACGACCGTACGGCCATCGGGCTCATCTGGGCGCAGACCACCGACGGGGTGATCGGCGCCGACAACGCCATCCCGTGGCGGCTCCCCGAGGACATGGCGCACTTCAAGGCGACCACCCTCGGCCACCCCGTGATCATGGGCCGCAAGACCTGGGACTCGCTGCCCCCGCGCTTCCGCCCCCTCGTCGGCCGCCGCAACATCGTGGTGACGCGCGACGCGGAGTGGACGGCCGAGGGCGCGGAGCGCGCCGGGTCGATCGAGGCGGCGCTCGACCTGGCGGCCGGGTCGCAGGAGCCGGGCGGCGGTGCCGCCTGGGTGATCGGCGGTGGCGAGATCTACCGAGCCACCCTGCCCCACGCCACGACGCTCTCGGTGACGGAGGTCGACAGCCCGACGGCCGGCGACACCTACGCCCCGGCCCTCGACGCCGACTGGCGGCTCTCGGAGGACACCGGCTGGCAGGACTCCACGACGGGCCTGCGGTACCGGATCCGCCGGTACGACCGTCCGTAATCAGCCGTTACGCCCCTTTGTGGGCCAGGGGGTCGCCCTGGCCGTCAGCGTTCCTCGCGAATCCCGAGGACGTACGTGGCGGTCAGCGCGACCGCGCGGTCCTCGTCCTGGGACAGGTCCGCGAGGGCGTGGGACGCCGTGCTTCCCGGGATGTCCGCGAGGGCCTGAACGAGGCGGAGGCGCGCGGGCGGCAGCGTGTCCTCGTGGGCGAGGCGGTCCACGAGCAGGCCGGTGATCCGGTCCGCGCGCGCGGGACGGCTCGCCAGGGCGCCCAGCGCGTCGGCCGCGGGCACGTCGTTCACCTCCTCGACGATCATGTCGAGGAGCGTGGGGACGGCCTCGTCCGCGCCCCGTACCCCCAGCTCCAGGGCTGCGTACCTCCGCACCGCGGCGTCGTCGGCCGCGAGCGCCTCCCGCAGCAGCTCCGTCGCCCGGTCGCCGGGGATCTCGACGATGGACCGGACCGCGCGTGTCCGCACATCGGCCTGCCGTGAGCCGAGCCCACGGGCGAGGAGCGGCAGCCCGGCCTCGCCCGATCGTGCGAGGGCCCAGCGGAGGGCCCCCGCCACGCTCGGGTCCGTCTCGCTCAGCACCGCCTCGACCAGTGCCTCCACCGGCACCGGGGCCTCCTCGGCGGAGGACAGGGCCGCGCGCTGCCTCCTCTCGGGGCTCTTCGACCCGAGGGCCTGGAGGAGCGCGACGATCTGGAGGACGTCCTGCCAGCCGGCGGGTTCCGCGGAGTCGATCCGGCGCAGCCGCGTGAGCAGCTCCGTCTCGGCCGCGATGCGTGCGCGCGTCTGCCGGACGAGATCGGCGACGAGCTCCGCGGGCGCGAAACCGGGATCGTCGAGCGCACGCCCGACCTCCCGCAGCGAGAGCCCCAGGGAGCGCAGGCTCTCGATGTGGAAGACGCGCCGGATGTCCGCGTCGGAGTACTCCCGGTAGCCGCCGCCCGTACGACCTGTCGGCCGCACCAGGCCGAGGGACTCGTAGTGCCGGAGCATGCGGGCACTGACCCCGGAGTGCCGCGCGACATCACCGATCAACACGGGCTCTCACTCCTCCTGGCCGGTCGGGCCGAGGGCCACGATCCGCTTGGCCTCCTCGATCGCGAAGTCGAAGCCGGCGTCCGGGTCGCGCGACAGCTTCTCCGTGGCGATCGCGTGCCGGCGCACGTGGGGACGGGAATCCGACACGGCCGCGCGCAGGACCGGTGTCATCGCCTCGCCGAGCGCGATCAGCGCCCTGCTCAGGCTCAGCTGCGTCTCCCGCCCGCCGCGCCCGAGCTGGCTCGCCAGCGTTCCGGCCAGCTCGGGCCCCTCGCCTTCGGGGACGAGTACGACGGCCGCCCGCCAGGCGCTCCGTGCCACCTCGTCGTCGGCGTCGGTCAGGAGCTCCCGGGTGATCGCCGGCCAGGCCCGCCCGTCGCCGATCTTGGACAGCGTGTGCAGGGCCTGGCTGCGCGCCTGGGCCCGGTCCGAGCGGAGCTCGCCGAGGAGCCGGGGGAGCGTCAGCGCGGACGCGTGGCGGGTGAGGGCCCAGGTGAGCATTTCGCGGACCTGGAAGTCGGGCTCGATCGCGCACCGCCCGACGAGCCCGTCGACGTACCGCGAGTCGGGCGCCGTGCCCACCGCGAGCGCCGCCCGCAGCCGGACCGACGCGCTGTCGTCGTCGAGCCCCCGCAGAGCCCGCATCACCGTCGTGCCCTCGTTCGTCATGGTCATCGGGACCACCTCCTGGGCCACAGTGAAGACCTTGTCACCGTGTCAAGGTCAAACGAGGCCGCGCGGGCGGCCCTGCGGGGGAGCGGGGTTCAGTAGGTGTGTCCGATGTGGGCGAGGGCCTGCTTGAGGAGCGTTCCCCGGCCGCCCGGCATCTCGTTCTGCACGGCAGGGGAGGCCGCCTCCTGCGGGCTGAACCACACCAGGTCGAGGGCGTCCTGCCGCGGGCGGCAGTCGCCGGTGACCGGGACGATGTACGCCAGGGACACGGCGTGCTGGCGCGGGTCGTGGAAGGCGGTGACGCCGGCCGTGGGGAAGTACTCGGCGACGGTGAAGGGCTGCAGGGAGGCGGGGACGCGCGGCAGGGCCACGGGGCCGAGGTCCTTCTCCAGGTGGCGGAGGAGTGCGTCACGGACCCGCTCGTGGTACATGACACGGCCGGACACCAGGGTGCGGCTGATCGTCCCCTCCGCGCCGATCCGCAGGAGCAGTCCGATGCTGGTGACCTCGCCGCTGTCGTCCACGCGCACGGGGACGGCCTCGACGTAGAGGATCGGCATCCGGGCCCTGGCCGTGCCCAGTTCGTCCGCGGTCAGCCAGCCGGGCGTGGTCTCAGTCATGTCAGACATCGCTTGATCATACTTTCCGGGTCGCGCTTCGGCCCCGGGCAGCGTGTCTGCCAGCCGGGTGGGAGTTCGGGGTGGCCGCCGTGGGAGGGGCGGTCAGAGGGGCTTGATCCGGGTCCGCAGCAGGCAGAACTCGTTGCCCTCCGGGTCGGCGAGGACGTGCCAGCTGACGGTGGAGTCCTGGCCGACGTCGGCGGTCTTGGCACCGAGGGCGAGCAGGCGCTCCAGCTCCGCGTCCTGGTCGCGGTCGGTGGCGTTGACGTCGATGTGCAGGGGGAGCTTCCCGGCCCGCGGGTCGCTGCTGAGGCTGAGGAGCAGGGTGGGCTGCGGCCCGCCCCAGCCGGCGCCGGGCGGTCCGATCTGGATGCTTCCGTCGTCCTCCCGGCCGATCTCGACGTACCCGAGGACCTCGCTCCAGAACGCGGCGAGCCGCTCGGGATCGGCGCAGTCGAGGACCAGTTCGGTGATGCGGCATGCCATGTCCACGAGTGTACGTGTCGACTCATGATGACGTGCTGTCATATCGGCACCCGGGAAACCGGGTTGGGCGCGGCGGCGGTCCCCCGCGACACGTGTTCCACCGGGTTCGGGAGGCCCTCACCTCCCCCACGCGTGAGGAAGGCCGATGCGCCGGGGCCCGCCCCGGGCACATCCCGCTCCCCGCATCCGAGTGCCGCCACGCCGGGGAAGAAGTGGCACAGGGCGTGTACGCCACGGCGATCGGCGAAACGGATCAGCGCATGGACACTCCCACACCGTCCGAGGGCGTCCGGTGCCTTGTCACCGGCGCGAGCGGCTACATCGGGGGCCGCCTCGTCCCGGAACTGCTCGACGGCGGCTTTCGCGTGCGCTGTCTCGCGCGGCACCCGGACAAGCTCCGCGACTTCCCCTGGGCCGACCGTGCGGAGACGGTGCGCGGGGACGTCACCGACGCGGCGAGCCTCCGCGAGGCGTTCGCCGGCGTCGACGTCGCGTACTACCTCGTGCACTCCATGAGCTCGACGGCGGACTTCGAGGACACCGACCGGCTCGCCGCCCGCACCTTCGCCGCGGAGGCCCGCTCCGCCGGGATCCGGCGCATCGTCTACCTGGGCGGCCTCGCTCCCCTCGGGGCGAGGGACGACGAGCTCTCGCCCCACCTGCGCTCCCGTGCCGAGGTGGGCCGCATCCTCCTCGACTCGGGCGTCCCGACCACCGTGCTGCGGGCCGCCGTCGTCATCGGCTCCGGATCGGCCTCCTTCGAGATGCTGCGGTACCTGACCGAACGGCTGCCGGTCATGGTCACGCCGAGCTGGGTCGGCAGCAGGGTCCAGCCCATCGCGGTCCGCGACGTGCTGCGGTACCTGGTGGGGAGCGCCGGCATGCCCCCCGACGTCAGCCGGACCTTCGACATCGGCGGCCCCGACGTGCTCACCTACCGGAAGATGATGGTGCTGTACGCACAGGTCGCCGGGCTCCGCACACGCCTGATCGTCCCCGTGCCGGTCCTGACGCCGAGGCTGTCCAGCCAGTGGATCGGTCTCGTCACGCCGGTCCCGGCCTCCCTGGCCCGGCCGCTCACCGAATCGCTCCGGCACGAGGTGGTCTGCACCGAGAACGACATCACGCGGTACGTTCCGGACGGCCCCGGGAGGCCCATCCCCTTCGAGGAGTCCCTGCGGCTCGCCCTGCGCCGCGTGCGCGAAGCGCGGGTCACCACCCGCTGGACCTCGGCCTCGCCGCCGGGGGCGCCGAGCGATCCGCTGCCGACCGACCCGGACTGGGCGGGCGGCAGCCTGTACACGGACGAACGGACGCGCACCGTCGACGCGAGCCCGGAGTCGCTGTGGCGCGTCATCGAGGGCGTGGGCGGGGAGAACGGCTGGTACTCCTTCCCGCTGGCCTGGGCCGTCCGGGGCTGGGCGGACCGCTTCGTCGGGGGAGTGGGACTGCGCCGGGGCCGCCGGGACGCGGCGCGTCTCCGGGTCGGTGACGCGCTGGACTTCTGGCGCGTCGAGGAGATCGACCGCGGACGCCTCCTGCGCCTCCGGGCGGAGATGCGCCTGCCGGGCCTCGCGTGGCTGGAGATGGCCGTCGACCAGGACGAACGGGGCCGGACCTCGTACCGGCAGAGGGCGCTCTTCCACCCCAGAGGCCTCGCGGGGCAGACGTACTGGTGGAGCGTGGCCCCGTTCCACGCCGTGGTCTTCGGCGGCATGGCCAGGAACATCGCCCGGACCGCCGAGACGGAGCGAGCGCCGGGGCGCACCGGGAGCGGAGGTGATCACTGACACCGGGCGAACGCGGCTCCGCGCGAGCACCGGACGCGCCCGAGGACACCGGCCCGCGCGGCGCGACGGTCCGGGACCCGTCCCGGCGCCGAGTCGGTTCCGTGTCCGTCACGACGTCCGCATAGGCTGGCCGGGTGGACGACGGGCATGCGGGGGCGATCGTGGCGGACGACGGGAGCAGGGCCGATCTGCAGAAGTTCGCGGTCGCGCTGCGCCGGACCGTCGGAGAGGTGAACCGTCTGGTCCACGGCTTCGCGTCCACCGAGAACCTGCATCCCACCGACGTCCACGCGCTCTCGTTCGTGCTCGACCATCCCGATACGGCCACCCCGGGACTGCTGAGGGAGCATCTCGGTCTGACCTCCGGAGCGGTCACCGCCTGCCTCGACCGTCTGGAGAAGGCCGGTCACATCCGTCGCAGCAGGGCCGACGACGACCGGCGCGTCGTACGCATCCACTACGTTCCGGGGGCCCGGGCAGCGGCACGGACCCACTTCATGCCGCTCGCGCAGGCGGCGGACCGTGCGCGCGACCGGTTCACGGAGGACGAGCTCGCAGTCGTCCTGAGGTACCTCGACGCCCTGAACGAGGAGCTCGGCGAGCTGCGCGCGCCCCGCAGCTGACGCTGCCCGCCGCGGTTCGCCCCGCCGGCGCGGCCGTCCGGACGTCACGCCCGGCGGTGTTCCCTCCCTGTGTCCGTGCTTCAATCTCTCTCGATCATTGAGATAATCAATCGTCGAGAGACATTGCGAGGAGTTCCCATGCCCTCATCCCTCCGGTGGGTGAGCAGACTGCTGCCGCTGCTGGTGCTGGTCGCGTGGCTCGTCATCGGGGGAGGGCTCGGTCCCTACGCCGGCAGGCTCGGCGACGTGGCGACCAACGACCAGTCCGCCTTCCTGCCGCGTACCGCGGAATCCACCCTGGTCCTGCGGGAGCAGGAGGCCTTCCGTCAGGAGGAGACCCTGCCGGCCCTGGTCGTCTGGACCGCCGAGGGAGGCGGGCGCGTCCCCCCGTCGGCGCAGGCGGCCGCCACGCGGGCCCTGACCGCCCTCAAGGGCGCGCACGGCGTGGTGGGAGCCCCCACCCCGGCGTTCCCGTCCGAGGACGGCGAGGCCCTGCGGGGAATCGTCCAGCTCCGCCCCGACCTCGGCGACGAACTGCCCGCGACGCTGGACGAGATCGAGGCCGCGGTGTCCGCCGTGCAGGGGACCGAGGCATGGCTGGCCGGTCCCGCCGCGACGCAGGAGGACCTCCGCGACGCCTTCGCCGGCATCGACGGCCTCCTCCTCGTCGTCGCGCTGGTGACCGTCCTGGTGATCCTCCTCCTGGTCTACCGGAGCGTCCTGCTGCCGCTGCTGATCATCGTCGGTGCCGTCTTCGCCCTCGGCCTGGCCTGCGCCGTCGTCTACGTCCTGGCGGACCACGACCTCGTCCGGGTCGACGGCCAGGTGCAGGGCATCCTGTCCATCCTCGTGATCGGCGCGGCGACGGACTACGCCCTCCTGCTGGCCGCCCGCTACCGGGAGGAGCTCGGCGCACGCGACGGGGACAGGGTTCCGGCCATGCGCGCCGCCCTGAGGCAGTCCGTCGGCCCGGTCACGGCCAGCGCCGCCACGGTCGCGCTCGGCCTGCTCGCCCTGCTGCTCAGCGATCTCACCAACAACCGGGCGCTCGGCCCCGTCGGCGCCATCGGCATCGCCTGCGCCGTCCTCAGCGCGGTGACCTTCCTCCCCGCGGCCCTGGTCCTGCTCGGGCGGGCCGCGTACTGGCCGGCCCGCCTTAAGGCGACGGCCGACGGCGAGGCGCATCCCGTCTGGCGCAAGGTCGCGTCCCTCGTCGACCGCGCACCCCGCAAGGTCTGGGCCGTCGCCCTCGCCGCTCTGCTCCTCTGCGCCGCCTTCTCTCCCGCGCTCGCGTCGAAGGGAGTCCCGCTGGACGAGATCTTCGTCAACGACGCCCCCTCCGTCGCCGCCCAGGCGCGCCTGGGCGAGCACTTCCCCGGGGGCGCGGGCAACCCCGCCGTCGTCATCGCCGACGAGGCGGCCGCCCAGGAGGTGCGCACCGCCGCGCAGGAGGTCGACGGAGTCGACTCCGCGACGTTCTTCGCCGCTCCCGGCACCGCACGGCCGCTCGTCGCGGACCGGCGTGTCCGGATCGACGTCACCCTCGAGGACGCCGCGGACTCCGATGCGGCCAAGGACACCGTGGCGCGCCTGCGCGCCACGGTGCACGCCGTACCGGGAGGCGACGCCCTCGTCGGCGGCTACACCGCCCAGCAGTACGACACCAGGGTCACGGCCGAACGGGACAGGGCGCTCATCGTCCCGGTCGTGCTGGCGATCATCCTGGTGATCCTCGTCGGCCTGCTGCGCTCCCTGCTGCTGCCCGTGCTGCTGGTGGCGACGGTGGGGCTCAACTTCCTGGCCACGCTGGGCGTCTCCGCCCTCGTGTTCGAGCACGTCTTCGGGTTCACCGGAACCGACTCGGCCGTCCCCTTGTACGGATTCGTCTTCCTGGTCGCCCTCGGTGTCGACTACAACATCTTCCTCATGTCGCGGGTGCGCGAGGAGACGACCGTGCACGGCACGCGCGAGGGAATGCGCCGCGGGCTGGTCGCCACGGGCGGGGTCATCACCTCGGCCGGCGTCGTCCTCGCCGCCACCTTCGCCGCACTGGGCGTCATCCCGCTGGCGTTCCTGGTCCAGATCGCCTTCATCGTGGCCTTCGGCGTCCTGCTCGACACCCTCGTGGTCCGCTCGCTCCTGGTTCCCGCCCTCGTCCGGGACATCGGCCCAGCGGTCTGGTGGCCGGGCTCGCTGAGGCACCGCCCCTGACTGCCGGCCGCGGCGGGTGCATCCGCCGCGCGGGGTTTCGGGGAACCGCGGATGCAGGAGTCCGAAACCAGTACGCCGACGCGACCCGTTCGCGACCGGCGTCCGAACAGGGAGGGCGCGATGACCGTCTCCGTCGTTCTGTACACCGCAGACCTCAGGGTCCACGACCATCCGCCGCTGAGGGCCGCGCTCGAAGGAGCGCAGGAAGTGGTTCCGCTGTTCGTCCGCGACCCGGCCGTGGACCGCGCGGGGTTCGCGGCCCCCAACCGGCTGGCCTTCCTCGCCGACTGCCTCGCGGACCTGGACCGCGGGCTGGCGGACCGCGGCGGCCGCCTCGTGGTGCGGGAGGGCGACACGGTGTCCGAGGTGCGGACCCTGGTGCGGCAGACGGGGGCCGACGAGGTGCACATGGCCGCCGGCGTGACGGCCTTCGCCAGGGAACGGGAGGCACGACTGCGCAAGGCGCTGGAGGACGACGGCTGTCGGCTGTACGTACACGACGGCGTGGTCACCGTCGTGCCACCCGGCGACGTCCTTCCCCACGGATCGGATCACTTCGCGGTGTTCACGCCCTACTACAGACGCTGGACCGCCGAGCCGCTCCGGACGCCGCTGTCCGCCCCCGCATCGCTGCGCGTCCCCTCGGACGTGCGGTCCGAGCGCATCCGGCGGCGTTCCGCGGTCGCGGACGTGTCGCCCGGCCTCGCCGTGGGCGGGGAGAGCGAGGGGCGCAGGCTGCTCGGCTCGTGGCTCGCGCGGCATCTCGACACGTACCAGGAGCGCCACGACGACCTGGCGGGTGACGTCACGTCCCGCCTCTCGCCCCATCTCCACTTCGGTGCCGTCTCCGCGACCGAGGCGGTGCACCGGGCGGGCAGGCGCGGCGGTGAGGGGGCCGAAGCCTTCGTGCGCCAGCTGTGCTGGCGCGACTTCCACCACCAGGTCCTGGCCGCGCGGCCCGAGGCGGCGGGCGCGGACTACCGTCCGCGTCAGGACCGTTGGAGGCGGGGTGCCGACGCCGAAGCGGACCTCGCTGCCTGGCGGGAGGGACGAACCGGCTATCCCGTCGTCGACGCCGCCATGCGGCAACTCGCCCACGAGGGATGGATGCACAACCGCGGCCGGTTGATCACCGCGTCCTTCCTGGTGAAGACGCTCTACATCGACTGGAGGGAGGGGGCGCGTCACTTCCTGTCGCTGCTGGTGGACGGTGACGTCGCGAACAACCAGCTCAACTGGCAGTGGGTGGCGGGTACGGGCACGGACACCAGGCCGCAGCGCGTCCTCAACCCGGTGCGGCAGGCCAAGCGGTACGACCCCGACGGCAGCTACGTCCGGCGTTGGGTTCCGGAGCTCGCGGACCTCGACGGACCGGCCGTCCACGAGCCCTGGCGGCTCACCGGACTCGACCGGGCGTCGGTCGACTACCCGGACCCGCTGGTCGAGCTCCCCGAGGCCCTGGAGCGGTTCCGGCAGGCCCGGAGCGCGGCCTGACCCGATGTCCTCGCTCCGAACCGGTGCGCACCGGGATTTCGATGCAAGAACGATGCGAATTGCGTCGAAGGGTGTGCGGGGCGGACCGTGAGGGTGTGCGGGGCCGGTGAACTCCCGACGCCGCTCCCGCCGCGGCAAGCCCCCGGTGGACGTCCACACCACCGCCCCGAGGAGGGAAGCGTCATGACCGCACACCGGCTCACCGGCTGCTCGGCCCGCCAGTCGGAACGGCCCCCCGGTCACACGCCGCCCGGCGACGGCGACGACTGGATCGCCCATGGCCTGGTCCGCGGCGACGAGCACTGCCTGGCCGCGGCCTACCGACGCTGGGGCGGCCTGGTCCACACCCTGGCGGTCCGGGCACTGGGGGACCCCCGCGAGGCGGAGGACGTCACCCAGCAGGTGTTCGTCGCCGCGTGGAGCGGACGAGGCAACTTCCGCCCCGAACGCGGCCCCCTGCCGGCGTGGCTCACCGGCATCACCCGCCGGAAGATCGCCGACGCGCTGACCGCCCGCACCCGCCGCACCGAGCTCGCGGCGACCCTCGGGGCCACCCTGGAGCACGAGGCCCGGACGGGCGATCAGCCCGAGCGGCTCCTCGACCGGATGGTCGTCACCGACGAACTGGCCAGACTGCCCCGCGTCCAGCGCGACGTGCTGCGACTCGCCTACTTCGCCGACCTGACCCAGACGCAGATCGCCGCCCGCACCGGCCTGCCCCTGGGCACCGTCAAGAGCCATGCGCGGCGCGGCCTCCAGCGCATGCGCCACAGCCTGGAGCTCGCCGCCGCCGGCGGCTGACCGGGCCCGTACGGCCGCCCGGGGCTCCGAAGACCCGACACGAAACAGGCCCGCCGCCTCGACCGGCCGGCGGCACGCACAAGGGGTGGAGACGATGAACGGACGAAGCGTCGCGGTGGTGGGAGCGGGGGTGGCGGGACTCACCGCCGCCCATCTCCTGTCCCGCGTCCACGACGTGGTGCTGTACGAATCGGAGGACCGGCTCGGCGGCCACGCGCACACGCACGAGCTGCCCGCCGCCGAGGGCGGGACGCTCCACGTGGACACCGGCTTCATCGTCCACAACGAGAGGACCTACCCCCACCTCCTGCGCCTCTTCCGCGAACTCGGCGTCGCCACGCAGGACTCCGAGATGAGCATGTCCGTCCGCTGTGACGGATGCGGCCTGGAATACGCCGGCGCGCGCGGGATCGGCGGCCTCCTCGGCGGCGGCAACGCCCGCCGCGGCCGCCACCTGCGGATGCTCGCCGAGGTCCCCCGCTTCCACCGGCTCGCGCGCCGCCTGATGTCCGCCGACGACACCACATCGACCCTCGGGGACTTCCTGCGGGCCCACCGCTTCTCCGCCCACTTCGTCGGCCACTTCGCGATCCCCCTCGTCTCCGCCGTCTGGTCCTGCGCCCCCGACACCGCCCTTCGCCACCCGGCCGCGTACCTGTTCCGCTTCCTCCACCACCACGGTCTGCTCTCCGTGACCGGATCGCCCCGGTGGAAGACCGTCACCGGCGGATCGGCCGCCTACGTCGAACGGATCGCGAAGGGGCTCTCCTCCGTACGGACCGCGACCCCGGTGCGCACCGTCGTGCGCGGAGCCGACCGCGCGACCGTCGTCACCGCCGACGGCGAGGCGGCCGAACACGCCGCCGTCGTGATCGCCGTCCACCCCGACCAGGCCCTGCGCCTCCTGGCCGATCCCACCGCACACGAACGGCGCGTCCTCGGCGCCTTCACCTACTCCCGCAACCCGACGGTCCTGCACCGCGACACCACCCTCCTGCCGCGCGCGCCGCACGCCAGGGCCTCCTGGAACTACTGGCTGCCCTCCTGCACGGCGCGCCCGGGATCCGTCCAGGTCAGCTACGACATGAACCGGCTGCAGCGACTCCCGGACAGCCGACCGCACATCGTCACCCTCAACCCCGGCGACCGCGTCGACGAGTCCACCGTCCTGGCCCGCATGACGTACGAACACCCCGTTCACACGCCCGAGTCCGTGGCCGCGCAGCGCCTTCTGCCCGCCCTGCGCACCCCGGTGACCGCCTACGCCGGCGCCTACCACGGCTGGGGCTTCCACGAGGACGGCTGCCGCTCCGGCGTCGAGGCCGCCCGCCACCTGGGAGCGGACGCCTCATGAACAGCGCAGCCCCACCGCCCGTCCCCGCCCTCTACGAGACCGAGGTCGCCCACACCCGCGTCACCCCCCTCCGCCACGCGCTCCGCCACCGCACGTACCTGTGGCTGGTCGACCTCGACGACCTGCCCGTCCTTCCCCGGCCCTTGCGCCCCCTCGCCCGCTTCGACCCGTCCGACCACTTCGACGGCGGCGCCCCCACCCTGCGGGCCGGCCTGGAGGCCTGCCTCGCGGCCCACGGCGTGGCGGACGCGGACGGTCGGGTGCTGATGCTCGCCCACGCACGCGTCCTCGGACACGTCTTCAACCCACTCACCCTGTACTGGTGCCACGACCGGGCCGGACGCCCCCGCTGCGTCGTCGCCGAGGTGCACAACACCTACGGCGGGCGCCACACCTATCTGCTGCACCCCGACGCACGGGGCCGTGCGGTGACGGCCAAGGAGTTCTACGTCTCGCCGTTCCTCGACGTCGAGGGCGCCTACCGCATGCGGCTGCCGCTCCCCGGCGACCGCCTCGACCTGACCGTCCAGCTCCGCCACACGGACGGCTCCCGCCCCCTGACGGCCACCGTCCGCGGCACCCGTCGGCCCGCCCGCCCGAGCACCCTGCTCGCGGCGGCGGTCCGCCACCCCTGGTCGACCGCCTCGGTCTCCCTCGGCATCCGTCGCCACGGCATCCGGCTCTACCTCAAGGGGCTCCGCGTCCGCCCCCGTCCCCGTACCGCCCCCGCCCCGCAGGAAGGCACCCCGTGACCCTCTCCCTTCCGCAGGCCGCGCCGTTCGCCGACCGCGTTCCGGTGGACCCGGACCGCTGGCCCGACGTAGCCCGGCTGCCTCGCACCTCCGCCGTGCGCACCGCCGTCGCCCGCCGGCTCGTGGAGCGTGCGCTCGCCCGGCTGCCCCTGCGGACGAGCACCGGCCGGGGCGCGCCCCCCGGAAACCGGCGGACCGGCGCCGACGGCGACGTGCCGACCCTCGTGCTCCACGATCCGGAGGCCTTCCACCGGCGGATCGGCGCCGGCGGACTGATCGGCTTCGGCGAGTCGTACATGGCCGGTGAATGGGACGCCGACGACCTCGTCGGCGTCCTCACCGTCCTCGCCCGCCACGTCGACGACCTCGTTCCCGCCCCGCTGCACCGGTTCCGGGGTGCCTGGGTCCGGCACAGGCCCGTGGCCGACCGCAACACGCCCGACGGGGCGCGGGAGAACGTCCACCGCCACTACGACCTCTCCAACGAGCTCTTCGCCCTCTTCCTCGACCCCGGTCTCAGCTACTCCTCGGCAGTCTTCGACCCCCTCCGGGCAGAGCCCGGGATCCTCTCCGACGCGCACTTCACCGCCGCCCAGCACCGCAAGATCGACCGGCTCCTCGACCTGGCCGGGACCGGTCCGGGCACCGAGCTCCTGGAGATCGGCACCGGCTGGGGCGAACTCGCGATCCGTGCCGCCGCCCGGGGCGCCCGCGTCCGCACCGTCACCCTCTCCGAGGAACAGCTCGCCCTCGCGCGCCGACGAGTCGCGCGTGCCGGCGCCGACGACCGCGTGACCGTCGAACTGCTCGACTACCGTCAGGTCCGCGGCGGTTACGACGCGATCGTGAGCGTCGAGATGATCGAGGCCGTCGGCGCCGAGTACTGGTCCGACTACTTCACCGCGCTCCGCCGCCTCCTCGCTCCGGGCGGCCGCGTCGCGCTCCAGGCCATCACCATGCCGCACGCACGCATGCTCGCCACCGCCCGAACCCACACATGGATCAGCAAGTACGTCTTCCCCGGCGGCCTGATCCCCTCCCCACGGGCCATCGCACGCGAGAGCGCCGCCGCCGGCCTGCGCATCACCCACCGGGCGAGCTACGGCGACCACTACGCCGAGACCCTCCGCCAATGGCGCGCACGCTTCCTCCGCGAGGAGTCCGCCGTGGCCGCGCTCGGCTTCGACCCCGTCTTCCGGCGCATGTGGGATTTCTACCTCGCCTACTCCGAGGCCGGATTCCGCTCCCGTTACCTCGACGTCCTCCAACTCCGGCTCACGGCCGACGACTCGGAGGCCGCAGGATGAGCCCCGTGGACCGCAGGCCCGAGTCCGCCGCCACCGCCCGTCGGCGCGGGGAGGGCCCATGAGCGGCGTCGACACGGAGACCCTCGGCCCCGTCCTCGCCGCCTCGGCGGCCACCGCGCTGACGGTCATGCTGGGCACCTTCGCGATCGGCACCGCGAAGCGTCTGCACCGGATCGTCGACATCGCCTGGGGCGTCGCCTTCGCCGCCGTCGCCGTCGTGGCCTGGCTCCTGTCGGCCGGCCACGGCGACGACGTCCGCCGGACCGTCGTCGCGCTCGCCACCGTCGTCTGGGGACTACGGCTCGCGACCCACATCGCCCGCCGCGGGCGCGGTCACGGGGAGGACCCCAGGTACGCCCGGATGCTCGCCCGCGCCCGCGGCAACCCCACCCTCCACGCACTGCGGAAGGTGTACCTCCTCCAGGGCGCCCTCGTGTGGCTCGTCTCCCTCCCGGTCCAGGTCGCGGTCCTGCTGCCCGGACCGCTGACGGCGACCGACTGCGTGGGCCTCGCCGTGTGGGCGGTGGGCCTCGCCTTCGAAGCGGTGGGGGACCGGCAGCTCGCCCGGTTCAAGGCCGACCCGGCGAACCGGGGCCGCGTCATGGACCAGGGGCTGTGGAGCTGGACCCGGCACCCCAACTACTTCGGCGACTTCCTCGTGTGGTGGGGCCTGTACCTCACGGCCTGTGCCACCTGGCGGACCGCCGCCCTCACCCTCGTCTCCCCGCTCGTCATGAGCGCCCTGCTGATCTGGGGCAGCGGAAAGCGGCTCCTGGAGGCCCACATGGCCGGCCGCCCCGGGTACGCGGCCCATCAGGCGCGCACGAGCGGCTTCCTCCCCCGGCCTCCCCGCCCGCTGCCGGACGCGGAACGGGTGGACGACGGCCCGACCGGGAGGCCGGTGCGCCCTCCTCGTCCGTAGAGGAGGACGCCCTGTCAGCCTGCGGCGTCTCCGGCCGGCCCCCCGTACAGCCGGGAGATCACGCCGATCGCCTCGCGCAGTCCGGTGGGACGCACCGTGCCGGGAGCGGGCGGCCGTCCGAGCCAGCCGGGGCCCGCGAGGAGGACCAGAGGAGCCGTGCGTGCCCCCCGGACGCCGAAGGCCGTGGTCGCGACGTGCCGGGCCAGCGCGTGGTCGGCGGTGGATCTCGCCTGGGACCAGAGGGCGACGGCAGCCGGCCCGGACCGACGCACCGCCGCGTCGAGGGCTTCCGCGGGCACGGCCGCGCCGAACATCCGCGTCGGCAGGCCCCTTTCCGCGAGTCCCGCGGCGAGCGCCTCCAGGGGCAGCGTGTGCTGCTCCGCGGGCACGCAGGCCAGGACGACCGGAGCGGTCGGGGAAGCGATCGCCGGTCCGGTCGAGGCGGCCCGCCGCAGCGCCGTGGAGACGTGCCAGGAGAGCAGGTGCTCCACCTCGACGTAGCGGTCGTCGGACGATTCCCACTTCCGGCCCACCGCGTGCAGCGTCGGGGCCATGACCTCCTCCCACGCGGTGACCAGCCCGTGCTCCGCGAGCACCTCCCGGAGCAGCCTTTCCATGGCCGGGGCGTCGAGGCGCACGGCGGCACGGGCGAGTCCGCGGCACTCCTGCCGTACGTCACCCAGAGGCAGGCCGCTGCCGGGACCGGCGCGCCCGGTCCTTGCCGGAGGCACGTCCACGGCGGTCTCCGCGCCGGTCCGGACCTGCTGGGCGGCCCGTGCCGCCTCGGCGGGCGGGACGCCCGACGCCGTGAGCCGGCACATCTCCTCGAGCATCGCGACGTCGGCGGGGCTCCACCGCCTGTGGCGTCCGTCCACCCGCGCGGCGGGTCCGATGCCGTACCGCTGGTCCCAGGAACGCACGGTGGTGGGGGAGACGCCCAGCCGCCGTGCCACGGCGCCCGTCGTGATCCCGTGGGCTGTGTCGGACATGCTCCCACCATACGATGCGGAATCGATGCGAAGGTCAGGCACGGGGACGCGAAGCGTTTCGGAATCGGGCCACGTCGGACGCGGGAGCCGGCCCCTCAGGGCCCGTGGCCGGCGAGGTCCTCGAGCACCTCGCGGGCCGCACACGCCCCCGAGGCCAGCGCCCCCTGGAGCGAACCGGTGGCCCGGTGGTCCCCCCACACGTACCGACCGGGGGCGAACCGCGTGGTCCGTGACAGCGGGACGGGGCCGTCCATCGCGGGCAGTGCGCCGGGGACGGTGACGCGGTGGACGAGCTCCCAGTGACTCGTCTCCGCGCCGTACACCTCGCCCACGGCCCGCAGGACCGCCGCCGTCTCCGCCGGGCCGGGGGAGCCGAGCACCGAAGTGGACACCAGGGCCCTGCCGTCGGGCGAGAACCCGGGCTGGACGGCGCTCGGGACACAGGTGTTCAGGAACCGGCGCCGGGAGTCGACGAAGAGGAGGGGTTCCGTCGTGGGCGGTTCGGCCGGGGCGTGGTAGAGCGTCGTGACCGTTCGGCCCTCCGGCACACGGAGGCCCGGGAGCAGGCCGGCCGCGCAGGCGAGCCCGGCGGCCCCCGCCCCGATGATCACCGCGTCGTACCGCACGGCATCCGACGAGCCCATGGCGACACCTCCTCTTCGTCCCTGGCGCGGTGGCGCCCGTCCGCCGGACCGGCGCCTGCCGGCGTCCCCGGTCCGGCGGTGTCCGTCACCTACGACTTCCGGGCGCGAGGGCGGCGCGGATGCGGCCGGGGCTCGTGGCGGGTGAGGTGCTCCCGGTGTCACATCAGCAGGGAGCCGGGATCCCTGACCAGGGGGGCGGTGCCGACCGAGTTGCTGACGTTGAAGGTGACGCTGCCCGCGCGGTAGCGGTCCTCGGTCCATTCGATCGGGCGGCCGTCCTGGTTGCTCGTCAGGTGGCGCTGGCGCAGCAGCGGGCTGCCCCGGCGGACGCGGAGCAGACGGGCGTCGTCGCTCCCGGCGGGGACGGCGTCGATGAGGTGCTCGCCGTAGTGGGCGATGATCCCCGCGTCCTCGGCCATGCTGTCCATGATGGAGGCGCAGTCGACGGGCAGGGATTCGACGCTGGGCGCGACCCACTCCGCGTACGCGGTGCGTTCCACCATCACCGGTTCGTCGTCCAGGCAGCGCAGCCGCAGGACGTCCAGGACCGCGGCGCCCTCCGGGAGCGCGAGGCGGCGTGCCTCCTCGGGCGTGGCCCGGCGGCGCTCGCGGTGGAGGAAGCGGCTCGCCGACCGGTAACCCATCGTGCGGGCCCACTGGGCGAAGCTGTGGAGCTCGGCGAAGCTGTGCCGGCGTTCCCGGCGGAGCACGATGCGCCGGGCGCCCTGCCGGGAGCCGATGATGCCCTCCGCGGTGAGCACGGCGACGGCCTGGCGCACCGTGCCGCGCGAGGCGGACCAGCGGTCGGCGAGGTCGCTCTCGGAGGGCAGGCGGGCGCCGACGGGGTACTCGCCGTTGAGGATCGAGCGGCGGAGTTCCTCCGCGATCTCCACGTAGAGCGTCGTCACAATGCCCCCATCTCGTCCTTGGCTGTGCGCAGCACGTCACGGCGCGTGCAGTCCCGACACCCACCCTAACCCGCCGATCAGGCACCGGATCGCTCTCCCGGTTCATCTCAAGTCCACGGACGTCACCCGGGGTTCACTGCACCCGGCTCTTCCGGGAGGCGACCGGATTCGGCCATGTCCCGTTCATTTTCCGGACAGGAAGCGCGGGCGAACTAAGGGCGGCTTGTTCAGACAAGTTCCGACCCTCGCTTCAGCCGCCCCATTTGCTTCTGGGAGAAACCCGTGCGCAGAACCCCCGTCCGCGGCGCCGCATTCCTGCTCGGCGCCGTCGTCCTCACCACCGTCACCGCCTGTGGTGCCGCTCCCGAGGGCGCCGCCGGCGCCGAGGGCGCGAAGTCGGCCACCGCGACGTCGGCCAAGGACTTCGGAGGCATGGACGCCCTCGTCAAGGCGGCGAAGCAGGAAGGCGCGCTGCACGTCATCGCGCTGCCGCCGGACTGGGCCAACTACGGCGAGCTGATCAAGGCGTTCGAGACGAAGTACGGCATCAAGGTCGAGAGCGAGAACCCGGACGCCGCCAGCGCCGACGAGATCGCCGCCGTCAAGTCCCGCAAGGGCCAGAAGCGCGCCCCCGACGTCCTCGACCTGGGCATCGCCTTCGCCCGCAGCGGCGCCGAGGAGGGCCTCTTCGCCCCGTACAAGGTCGAGCCCTGGGACAAGATCCCCGACGCGCAGAAGGACGCCGACGGCCGCTGGTACAACGACTACGGCGGCTACGTCTCCATCGGCTGCGACGCCAAGCGCATCCCGAACTGCCCCAAGACCTTCGCGGACCTCCTCAAGCCCGAGTACAAGGGCAAGGTCGCCCTCAACGGCAACCCGACCAAGTCCGGTTCCGCCTTCGGCGGCGTGTACGCGGCCAGCCTCGCCAACAAGGGCTCCTTCGCGGACATCCAGCCCGGCATCGACTTCTTCGGCAAGCTGAAGAAGAGCGGCAACTTCATCCCCGTCGAGTCCACCCCCGCCACGGTCGAGAAGGGCGAGACGCCCATCAGCATCGACTGGGACTACCTCAACGCCGGCTACGCCGACCAGTTCAAGGGCAAGGGCGTCGACTGGCAGGTCGCCGTCCCGACCGACGGCGTGTACGCCCAGTTCTACTCCCAGGCCCTCAACAAGGACGCCCCGCACCCCGCCGCCGCCCGCCTGTGGATGGAGTTCCTCTACAGCACCGAGGGCCAGAACCTCTGGCTCAAGGGCTACGCCCGCCCCGTCCTGCTGCCGGCCATGACCACCGACGGCACCGCCGACAAGACGCTCCTGGCCAAGCTCCCCAAGGTCGAGGGCACCCCCTCCTTCCCGGCCTCCGCCGAGCTCGACAAGGCCAAGGCCACCCTCGCCGAGAAGTGGGACAAGGCCCTCTCCTGATGTCCTCAGCCACCCCCACCGAGGGAACCGCCGGCGGCACCAGCCGCCGGCGGCGCGGCCCCCGCACCTGGCTCGCCGCCCTCCCCCTGATCGCCTTCACGGCCCTCGCCTTCGGACTGCCCCTCGGCGCCCTCCTGTTCGGCGCCGTCACCCGCACCGATCCGGCCACCGGCGCCACCGCCCTGACCGGCGAGCACCTGAGCCGCTCGCTCCAGGGCCCCTACCTCGGCTCCCTCGTCGGCAGCGTGCAACTCTCCGCGCTCACCGCCCTGATCGGCTCGGTCCTCGGCGTCCTCATCGCCCAGGCCGTCGTCACCTCCCGCTCCCAGGCCCTGCGCAGCGCCGTCCTCACCGCCTCCGGCGTCCTCGCCAACTTCGGCGGCGTCCCCCTCGCGTTCGCGTTCATCGCGACCGTCGGCATCTCCGGCGTCGTCACCCAGCTCGCCGACCTGACCAGCCTCGGCTGGAACCTGTACTCCTTCGGCGGCCTCGCCGTCGTCTACCTGTACTTCCTCATCCCCCTCATGGTCCTCGTGATCATGCCCGCCCTCGACGGCCTGCGCCCCCAGTGGCGGGAAGCCGCGCAGAACGCGGGCGCCGGCGGCCGGCAGTACTGGCGCCACGTCGGCATCCCGGTCCTCGCGCCCTCGCTGCTCGGCGGGTTCGTGCTGCTCTTCGGCAGCGCCTTCGCCGCCCACGCCACCGCGGCGGCCCTCGTCGGCGGCTCCGTACCGCTGGTCACCCTCAAGATCGCCGACGCCCTCTCCGGCAACGTCATGGTCGGCCAGGAGAACGTCGCCCTCGCCCTCGGCCTCGACATGATCCTGATCGCCGGCCTGGTCATGGCGATCTACCTCCCCCTCCAGCGCAGGAGCGCCCGATGGCTGCGATGACCCCCACCGCCCCGGACGTCACCCCGGAGTCCGGGACGCGCCCGGCGGCACGGTCCACCGCACCCGTACGGACCCGGCGCCGCCCCCGCGTGTGGCGCGGACTCGTCCTCGGCCTCGGCGGCGCGTACTTCCTCGTCCCGCTCGTCGCCTCGTTCGTGTTCACCGTGCACACCCCCGGCCAGGGCGTCTCCTTCGAGGCGTACACCGCGCTGCTCTCCGCCGACGGGTTCACCGAGAGCCTGCTGCTCTCCCTCGGCCTCGCCGCCGCCACCATCGCGCTGTCCCTGCTGCTCGCGGTGCCCGCCCTGGTGGCCGTCCGGCTCGGCGCGCCGCGCCTGCGGCCGGTCGTCGAGGTGATGTGCATGCTGCCGCTCGTGGTGCCGCCGATCGCCCTCGTCACCGGCATCAGCACCGTCCTGCGCTGGGGCCCCGACCACCTGTCGCGGACCCCGCTCTACCAGACGTTCCTCGCCGTCCAGAACGAGGACTTCCCCTTCGTCCTGGTCCTCGCGTACACCGTCATGGCCCTGCCGTTCGTGTACCGCTCCCTCGACGCGGGACTGCGCGCCGTCGACGTCCCCACGCTCGTCGAGGCCGCCCGCAACTGCGGAGCCTCCTGGCCGTACGTCATGCTGCGGGTGATCCTGCCCAACCTGCGCTCCTCGCTCGCCGGCGCCGCCTTCCTCACCCTCGCGCTCGTCCTCGGCGAGTTCACCACCGCCTCGATCCTCGGCTTCCGGCCCTTCGCCGTGTGGATCGTCTCCATCTCCGGAGCCCAGGCCCGCATGTCGGTGGCCGTCTCCCTCCTGAGCCTCCTCATCACCTGGGCACTGCTCCTCGTCCTGTCCCGGGCCGGAACCGCCCCGACCGGCACGCCCGGAGCCCCCCGCACCTCCCGCAAGGAGTCCTGACCCATGACCTCTGCCACAGCGGAACGGACGGAGTCCACCGCCGCCACCGGGGCCCGCGTCGAATTCCGCGGCCTGCGCCGCGCGTTCGGCACCACCACCGCCCTCGACGGCCTCGACCTGACCGTCGAACCCGGCGAACTCCTCGCGCTCCTCGGCCCGTCGGGCTGCGGCAAGACCACCGCCCTGCGGGTCCTGGCCGGCTTCGAACGGCCCGACTCCGGCGAGGTCCTCGTGGACGGGGCGGACATCACCCACGTACCGGCCAACCGCCGCGACGCCGGCATGGTCTTCCAGTCGTACAGCCTCTTCCCCAACCTCACCGCCCGCGACAACGTCGCCTTCGGCCTCCGCGTCCGCAAGGCCAAGGCGGCCGAGCGCCACGCCCGCGCCGCCGAACTCCTCGACCTCGTCGGCCTTCCCGAGCACGGCGACCGCTACCCGCACCAGATGTCCGGCGGCCAGCAGCAGCGCGTCGCCCTCGCCCGCGCCCTCGCGCTCCGGCCCCGCGTCCTGCTCCTGGACGAGCCGCTCTCGGCACTCGACGCCAAGGTCCGGCTCAGCCTGCGCGAGGAGATCCGACGGCTCCAGCTCTCCCTCGGCATCACCACCGTGTTCGTCACCCACGACCAGGAGGAGGCGCTGTCCATGGCGGACCGCGTCGCCGTCCTCAACGCCGGGAAGCTGGAGCAGTGCGCCGCCCCGGCCGAGCTGTACCGCCGGCCCGCGACCGCCTTCGTCGCCGAGTTCGTCGGCACCATGAACCGCCTCCCGGGCCACCTCACCGACTCCGGACACGTGGAGGCCGCGGGCAGCCGCCTCCCCGTCGACGGAGACGTCCCCGACACCCGCGACGTCGAGGTGCTCGTCCGCCCCGAGAACATCACCGTGACCGCCGACACCGAAGGCGAGGCCGTGATCGTCTCGACGTCCTTCTTCGGCTCCGTCACCCGCGTCCACCTCGACCACCGCGGTACGACGGTCAAGGCCGACCTCCCGTCGCGCGACGCCGGCGACCTCACCCCCGGCACCCGCGCCACCGTCGGCATCGCCCCGCACCCCGCACTCGTCGTCCCGAGGGCGGAGCGGTGAGCGGACTCGCCGCCGTCCTCTTCGACATGGACGGCACCCTCGTCGACACCGAGGTCCTGTGGTGGGAGGTCGTGGAGGAGATCGCCGCCGGGCTCGGCCACCGGCTCACCGAGACCGACGCGCCCGAGGTCGTCGGACGCGCCGTCGAGGACACCGCCGCCCACCTCGTGCGCACCACCGGCGCGAGCGACCCGGACGGTGTCGCGACGGCACTGACCACCGCCTTCCAGAAGCGCGTCGACGAGGGCGCCCCGATGCGCCCGGGAGCGGACCGCCTCCTCGCCGAACTGGACCGGGCCGGCCTGCCGTTCGCGCTGGTCAGCGCCTCGCCCCGCTCGGTCGTCGACTCGGTCGTCGGCGGCGCGCTCGCGCACGTCCCCTTCGCGCTCACGCTCTCCGCCGACGACACCGTACGGACCAAGCCGCACCCCGACCCGTACCGCGCGGCCGCCGAACGGCTCGGCGTCCCCACGGAGGCGTGCGTGGCCGTCGAGGACTCCCCGGACGGAGCGGCCTCGGCCGACGCCGCGGGCTGCGCCGTCCTGGTCGTCCCCTCCCTCCTGCCGGTGCCGCAGGGCCCCGGCCGGATCTTCGCCGAAAGCCTCGAGGACGTGACCCTCGACAGCCTGCGCCGCCACGTCCACGACGGGGCGGCGGCCAGAAGCGCGGTACAGGGCTGATCCGAACACGCGCGGCGGGCCCGTTCCGGGATCGAGCGATCCAGGAACGGGCCCGCGCCCTTCTCCGCCGGTCAGCCGGCCGTACGGGCGAAGACCCCGGGCTCGTACGAGCCGCCCAGGTTGCGCACGATCACGGCCATCCGGGTGGCCGCGTTGATCAGCGCCACGACGCAGACCAGCGCGCCGACCTGGTCGTCGTCGTAGTGCTTGCGCACCTCGGCCCAGGTCTCGTCGGACACGCCGTGCTCGCCGAGCCGCGTGCCCTCCTCGGCGAGCGCGAGCGCCGCCCGCTCCGCCTCGGTGAACACGGTGCTGTGCCGCCAGGCGGCGACCAGACTCAGCCGTACGGCAGACTCGCCCTCGGCCGCGGCCTCCTTCGCGTGGGCGTCCACGCAGAATCCGCAGCCGTTGATCTGGCCGACCCTCAGCTGCACCAGCTCCCGCAGGGACTTCGGCAGCGTCGACTCCTCCAGCGCCAGGGAGGCGTTGTAGAACCGCTTGGCGACCTTCGCGGAGGTGGGGCTGTCGAACAGGTTGAAACGGGGTTCCATGACGTCGTCCTCATCCGTGATGCCGTGCGCCGTCGCACGGGGTGACCACAAGACGCCGCCGCCCCGCTCCGTGTGACGGCACGGCACTGTGGCCTGGATCACCGGAACCGGGTGTCACAGAACGACGCCGGCCGGCGTCTGGTGCACGGCGCACACGAGAGCGAACGGGCGGGAGCGGGCGATGAACGACCGGAAGAGGGACGACCGGACGAGGCACGAGGGGACGAGGGACGACGGGACGAGGGGAGACCGTTCGAGGCAGGACGCGACGCGTGACGTCACCGAGGCGTTCGTCGCCCACCGCAGACTGCTCTTCACCGTCGCCTACGAGATGCTCGGCTCCGCCGCCGACGCCGAGGACGTCCTGCAGGAGACCTGGCTGCGCTGGGTGGGCGTCGACCCCGGCACCGTACGCGACCAGCGCGCGTACCTCGTCCGGATCACCACCCGCCAGGCGCTGACCCACCTGCGCACGCTCGGCCGCCGCAAGGAGTCCTACCTCGGCCCCTGGCTGCCCGAGCCGTTGCTGACGACGCCCGACGTCGCCGAGGACGCCGAACTGGCCGACAGCGTCTCGATGGCGATGCTGCTCGTCCTGGAGACCCTCACCCCGACCGAACGGGCGGTGTTCGTCCTGCGCGAGGTGTTCGACCTGGGACACGACGAGATCGCCGAAGCCGTCGGGAAGACCCCGGCCGCCGTCCGCCAGATCGCCCACCGGGCGCGGGCCCACGTCGCGGCGCGCCGGCCGCGCGGCGTCGCCTCCGCAGCGGAGACCCGCCGCACCGTCGACGCGTTCCGCCGCGCGGTCGAGACGGGAGACCTGCGACGCCTGCTCGACGTCCTCGCCCCGGACGTCGTCCTGCTGACCGACGGCGGCGGGGTCGTACGGGCCGCCCTGGCGCCCGTCGTGGGCGCCGACGAGGTGGTACGGGTCCTGGGCAGGATCGCCGCCGTGGCGGTACTCGAGCCGGCCGGGATCAACGGCGATCCGGCGCTGATCGTCCGGCTGGGCGGGGAGATCGACACCGTCCTCGCGATGCGCGTCGACGACGGCCTCATCACCGGCCTCTACGCCGTGCGCAACCCCGAGAAGCTGTCGTACCTGGCAGGCGAGACCGCCCTGAGCCGCTGAGCCCCCCGGCGAGCGCCCCGACTGTCCCCCCACCCCTTCTCCTTCCTATCCTGGAGGAAGGAGAGGTGAGGAGGGCCGCCGATGGCCGCCGTCGCCGTGCACAGCGCCGTCCTGGGGGAGGGGCGTCCGACGCTTCCGTACGCGGAGGCCGGCAGCCCGGGGGGCGTACCGCTCGTCCTGGTGCACGGCTATCTGGACTCCTGGTGGACGTTCGAGCCCCTCCTGCGCGGCCTGCCTCCCGGCCTGCACGCGTACGCCCCCACCCAGCGGGGCCACGGCGACGCCGACAAGCCGCCCGACGGCTACCTGCCGGAGGACTTCGCCGAGGACCTGGTCGCCTTCCTGGACAGCGTGGGCATCGAGCGGGCCGTACTGGTCGGAGGATCGAGCGGCGGGGTGCAGGCCCGCATCGTCGCGGGCCGCCGACCGGACCGCGTGGCCGGCCTCGTCCTGCTCGGCGTCCCGGCGACGCTCGCCGACAAGCCGCAGGCCGCCGCGTTCTGGGAGACCGTACGGGAGTTGCGGGACCCCGTGGATCCCGCACTCGCCATGGACTTCGCCGACGGTCTGACGGCGACCCCGGTGGCACGCGGCTTCCTGAAGACCGTCGCCGACGAGAACCTCAAGGCCCCGGCCCACGTCTGGCGCGAGACCCTGCGGGGACTCCTGGAGACCGACCTCCGGGCCACCCTCGCGGGGATCCTCGTGCCCACCCTGGTCGTCTGGGGCGACCGGGACCCCCTCCTGACCCGCGAGGACCAGCAGACGATCCTCGACACGATCCCCGACTCCCGCCTCCTGGTCTACGAGGGCGTGGGCCACGTCCCGTACTGGGAGGCCCCGGAGCGCGTGCTCCGGGACCTGACGGCCTTCATGGCCGACCGTATGTGAGGATGACGTGAGGACGACGCCTGCGCGTCAGGACCGGTCGGCGCTCGTCAGGGCGTCGGTGACCAGGCGGGTGGCGAAGTCCTCGTCGTCGGTGATCCGGTTGATGACCTCCGCCAGGAGGAACGCGGTGGCCTCCAGGGCGTTCATCTCGTCCCGGGTCCAGTCCCCGTACTGCTGACGCCACAGGCTCGGGCTGAGGCCGGTGCCCGCCGCGATGGCCAGGCCGGCCATGGTGGGGACGGCCGCGGGCCGGATGCTCCTCGACATCCGGAGCATCGTGGTCACCAGGTTGGGCACGACGTACTCGACCACGTCCTTGTCGTGCTCCTCGCAGGCCAACCGCAGCCACTTCATGTACATGAAGATGATCGTGCACACGCCGTCGAGTAGGTCCTGGGCCCCCGTGGGCCCGAGGGACGCGGTGAACTGCTCATCCAGCCTGCGCCGTTCGGGATCGATCTCGGTTCTGCCGTCGTAGATGGCTTTCAGCCGGGAGTCGACCAGCATCATCGCCGCACTCACATCACCGGCGGGGGCGTACTGGGGGTCGCAGGACGATGGCACAGGGTTCTCCTCGTATGACAGCGGCCGGCGGCATGGTATGCCAATACGCTAGACCGCTGACCTGCCCTGGGTCCGGTAAATCCCGAGGAAAGCCCCTGAGGGGTGACATCGGAGAGAAGTCCGTACCGCTCGCCGCGTCGTGGGCATAGCGTGGTGCGGCATGACGGTACTGATCGTCGGCGGCAGTGGTCACCTCGGCACCGAACTCGCCCGCCAGGGACGTGCGGCGGGCCGGGACACGGCCGCCACCTTCCACTCACGCCCGGGTGAGGCACCCGGGGTGACGTGGCATCGCCTGGATCTGCGCGATCCCACCCGCCTGCGGGAGCTCCTGGACGCGGTGGAGCCCAGCGCCGTGATCAACGCGAGCAGCGGCGGGGCGGACTGGGCGATCACCGCCGAGGGCGGCGTGCGTCTGGCCCGGACGGCCGCGGAACGGGGCATCCGGCTGGTGCACGTCTCCACCGACGCCGTGTTCGCGGGCCGCCCCGACCCGTACGACGAGACCTGCGAGCCGGACCCGGTCAGCCCGTACGGGGCGGCGAAGGCGACGGCCGAGACCGCCGTACGGCTGCTGTGCGCGGACGCGGTCGTCGCGCGGACCTCGCTGATCGTCGGCGACGGCCGGTCCGAGCACGAGCGCAGGGTCCACCACCTGGTGGCGGGCACACGTCGCGGAGTCCTGTTCACCGACGACGTCCGCTGCCCCGTCCACGTACGGGACCTGGCCGCCGCGCTCTGGGAACTCACCGGGTCCGACGCGACCGGCGTCTTCCACCTGGCAGGCCCGGAGGCCGTCACCCGACACGAACTCGGCACGCTCATCGCCCGGCGGGACGGCCTCGACGCCTCACGCCTCGCGACCGGCCGCCGCGCCGACACGGACCTGCCCGGCGGCCTCCGCATCGTCCTCGACGGCCGCGCGACCCGGCGCCGCCTCGCCACCCGCCTCAGGGGAGCACGGGAGTTCCTCGCCGGATGAGGTCACGCCGCCCGCGGCTCAGACCTCGGGCAGGGACGGATCGGGTGTCCACGGCCGTGGGGCGTTGACGGCCCAGCGCTCGTGGTCGCGCCAGTCCCCGTCGATGTAGAGGTAGGCGGGCGAGACCCCTTCGAAGCGGAAGCCCAGCCGCTGGACCAGGGCCAGGGACGCCTTGTTCCCCGGCTGGATGCAGGCCTCCAGGCGGTGGAGCCGCAGTTCGCTGAAGGCGTGCTGAAGGGTCAGGGCGACGCCCTCGGTCATGTACCCGGACCCGGCGGACGGGGCGAAGGCCGCGTAGCCGAGGGACGCGCCCTGGTAGCGGCCCCGGATGACCGAGTTGATGTTGACCATGCCGGCGGCCTCGCCGGTCTCCCGCACGCGTATCAGGAAGCCCAGGTTGCCGCCGTCGTCGAAGCGGTGCATCCAGTCCTGGAACTCCGCCGCGGTCGCGGGCAGCTGCATCCATGGATGGTGCAGCGTCGAGCTGGCCCGCACGAGCGTGCAGAACTCGTCCTGGTCGGAGTGCGTGAGCGGGTGCAGTGCCACCCGTGGCGTCGTCGTGGGCATGCCCCCACGTTAGGGCACGTGTCACTCCCCGCCCGGAGCTCCCTTTCTCCAGAAGGTGCGGGAGAAGACCTTCTGCGCGTGCTTGTTCTGTTCGTTCCTCAAGGCGTTCCTGAACCGCGGCCGACCGGAGGCCTGGCGGGTGAACAGGTCGGCGTCCTGCGCCAGTCCGGCCTGGGCCAGGGCGACCGCCAGATTCACCTGCTCGTCCACCTCCCAGCCGTCCACGACGGTCTCGACGATCCGGACGACGACGCTCTCGGCCCGTGGCTGACTGGGATGGTCGAGGTGGTGGAGCCGCTTGAGCAGCAGGACGAGGCCTCCCGGGTCCCGGCTGCCGGCGCAGCCCCGCGCCACCGCGTCGACGGCCGGGAAGAGACGGGCGGCGGCCAGCGCGAGCAGGAGGGGCGCCATCTCCGGCCCGGGGTCCGCGCACGCCCGGTCGTACAAGGCGGACTCCCGCATCACCGCGGCGTCCGACACGGCCAGCACCTGGAGGAAGAGCCCCGCGTATCCGGTCGGCCGCTGCTCCACGGTCTGCTGGAACACCGCCTCGGCCAGCGACGGAAGGCCACCGCGATCCAGGGACGTCAGCAGATACGCGGCCCGCTCGGGACTGCCCGAAGCGGAGACCATCTCCACCACCGCCTCGGCACCGGGGTACACGTCGTCCAGGTAGCGGAAGAGGAACCGCGTCGACTCGGCCGAAAGCCGCATGGCACCCATCAACGCCTGCGAGGCCTGCGAGAAGCAGTCCGTGCTGTAGAGGGCGGCGATCAGGCCGGCGATCTCGTCGACCTGCCAACGCTCCACGGCGCGATCCACGATCTCCGCCGCGGCCGCGCCGTATCCCGCCTGCACCAGACACCTCACCAGGGACAGCACGTGGGACACCCCCCGGTCCTGTGTCGCCGCGAGGATCCGGTCGGCGTCCTCGGTCAACCCCCGCGCCGTGAAGCACTCGACGGTGGTGACGACGTCCTTCGCCGCACCGCGGTCCGCCACCGCGTCGTGCAGGGACCGGGCGTGTCCGTCACGGCCCGCGTTGCGCAGGGCGACGGTGAGCTCCGCCAGCTCCTGCGCGCTGCGGTGACCCGCGGCAAGACCCAGCGCCGACAGGGTCGCCGGCTCGACCTCGGTGCCGGCGGCCCACACCACGACGGCGACCACGTCGGTCACCGTGCGCACGACGAAGGCGGCCCCGAGCAGGCTCTCCGCCAGCTCGCCCAGCTGATCCCGGTGCAGACCGAGACAGAGACCGATGATGTCGCACGGCGCGTGCAGCTCGACCGACGACCGCAGCAGCGTCGCCACCCCGTCCTCGAAGCCCGCCCGGTGCAGAGCGGCGGCGAGCGCGGCCGTCTCCGCCACGGGCCGTGTCATCACGAGAGCCGGCACCGCCGTCTCCGCATGGGCGTGGAGACCGGCCTGCCGTAAGCCCGAAAGGAGTGCCGCGACCTCCTCGACCCGGCGGGAACGGCTCGCCGACGACACGAGCTCCCGCGCCATCGCCTGCTGGGTACGGGCCTCCAGGTCACCCACGACCGCGACCAGTTCCGCGACGGAGGCGGTACGGTCGGCCGCCTCCAGCGCGGCCATCAACGACGACGCGCCCTCACCCGGACGCTCCAGCTCGGCGAGCGCGTCGAGTTCGGCCTCCAGGCGGTGGCACTGCTCCTCCGCCGCGATCAGCTCGGCCCTCGTGACGGCGAGCGCCTCCTGCAGGAAGAGCACCTCCTGGCGCAGGTCGCCGCACTCGCTCTGCAGCTGCTCGTACTCGCCCTCCCACAACGCCACATCCGCCCGATGGGCCGACTGCTGCTCGTCCAGCTTCAGTTCGAGGTTCTCGCAGCGCCGCAGCGAATCGGAGAGACTGCGCTCCCGGTCGAGCAGGGCCTCTTCCAGGGCGCGTTGCCGCGTCCTGATGCGACGGCTCTCCTCGTCGACGTCGGCCAGTTCGTCCTGCAGCTCCTGCACCTTGCTGCTGCGGCGGTTCGACTTCAGCGCCGTCCGGTGCGTCTCCCGCAGCGCGGCCTCGGCCTGGGGCGTCAACGGCGCGGAGACCTCCCGGACCGTGCCGACCAGGTCGGCGACGAACTCCCACGGCGGAACGCGCTCGCCGTTGAGGTAGCGGGTCACGGAACTCGCGTCGAGATGACGGCGCGCGGCGTACCGCCGGACACTGATGCCCAGCGCACCGAACAACGCTCGGAGATCCTCGGCCAGTGCGCGCTTCTCGGCGGGCAGGCCGTCCTTCAGCGCGGCCAACTGCGCGGGCTTCCGCCGCCGATCGGGATTCGTGTCCGTCATCTCGACTGTCCTGTCAGGCATTCCCGCAGTATCCGCCGCGCGACCGGGACGCGCCCTGGTGCGGGTGTTGCCACCTGAGTCGGCAACACGACCGCCGGCCGCGTCCCCGATGCCACCTCCAACCGGCAACACCGCAGCTCCCCCTTTCGCCTCACGGCCGGGCAACGATGGTCGCCACACACCACGAGCCGGGATCGTCGTCAGACGCCGACCCGGCGGACCCAGGAGGACCAGGAATGACCGGCACCGGCGACGTCGCACGCGAGCAGCCCAGCACACCCGTGTGGCGTCGCCTCATCCTGCAAGCCGCGATCGGTGCCGCGGGCGCC
Organism: Streptomyces nymphaeiformis; assembly: GCF_014203895.1. Taxonomy (GTDB): domain Bacteria; phylum Actinomycetota; class Actinomycetes; order Streptomycetales; family Streptomycetaceae; genus Streptomyces; species Streptomyces nymphaeiformis. Next base: position 89,051 of record NZ_JACHJY010000013.1, read on the forward strand.
GCCGGATCCGCGGCCGTGACGTTTCTCGTGTACTGGCTTCAGCACCGGTGACCGGCACGGCTCCGCTGCCTCAGCCGAGCTCCGCCTGAGGGCCGGCGGGGATGTCGAGCCGCTCGGCAAGGCTGGTCAGGGCGGCTCCGAGGGGGAGGGCGATACGGGAGAGGGCGTGGCGGTCCCCGCGGGTCGGGTCCCGGTTGATGATCAGGACCGGGGTCCCGGCCTCGGCCGCCTGGCGGACGAAACGGAGCCCCGACATCACCGTGAGCGAGGAACCGAGCACCAGCAGTGAGGCCGCCTCGCGGACCAGGGCGCGGCAGTGCTCGACGCGCCGGGGCGGGACGGCCTCGCCGAAGAACACGACGTCGGGCTTGAGGACACCGCCGCAGTTCGCGCACGGCACCACACGGAAGTCGCCGACCTGCTCGTCGGTGAGGTCGGCGTCACCGTCGGGATTGATTCCGGCCGCCACCGGCTCGAAGCCCGCGTTGGCCTCCTCCAGGCGTGCCGCGAGCTCCCGGCGCGGACTGTACGTGCCGCAGGACAGGCAGACGACCCGCGCCAGGCTGCCGTGGAGCTCCACGACCCCTCCGCTGCCGGCCGCCTGGTGCAGACCGTCGACGTTCTGGGTGATCACGCCCGAGAGCAGTCCGTGCCGTGCGAAGGCGGCGACGGCCCGGTGCCCGGCGTTGGGCAGGGCGCGACCGAAGGTGCGCCAGCCGAGATGGCTGCGCGCCCAGTACCGCCGCCGGGCCTGCTCGCTGCCGGTGAAGTCCTGGTAGGTCATCGGAGTGTGCCGGCTGAGGCTTCCGCCCTCGCCCCGGTAGTCGGGGATGCCGGACTCCGTGGAGATCCCGGCGCCGCTGAGCACCAGCACGCCGCCGGCCTCCAGCGCGTCGGAGACCGGCCCCAGGTCCGTCGTACCCGGTGGCAGGTCCTCGTCCGGCGTCCAGCTCAAGGTGGGGCGCATGCGCATGCGGCCAGGGTACGGAAGGGGCGGCCCGTATGCGTTTCGGCGGGACGGGGGTGACGGTTCGCGACAGGGCTGTCACAGATCTCGGCCGTCGCTTGACCGCCGCCCGGAGCGGAAGGCCAGAGTGTTCGGATGTCCGAGACGTGTGTGATCTTCGATGTCGGCGGCGTGCTGGAGTTCACGCCGGAAACCGGATGGGTGGAACGGTGGGAGGAGCGGCTGGCACTGCCCCACGGCACCGTGGGCGAGCGGATGCGGGACGTGTGGGCGGCCGGCGGTGTCGGCACCATCGGTGAGCACGACGTGCACGCCGAGGTGGCGTCACGCCTGGGCCTCGACGCCCCCCGCGTCGAGGCCTTCATGGCCGATCTCTGGGCGGAGTATCTGGGCACCCCGAACAACGAGCTCATCGACCACGTCCGAGGACTGCGCGGACGGTGCAGGCTCGGCATCCTGAGCAACAGCTTCGTCGGCGCCCGGGAGCGGGAGACGGCGCTGTACGGCTTCGACGAACTGGTCGAGCGGATCGTCTACTCGCATGAGATCGGCATCGAGAAGCCCGACCCGCTTGCCTTCGAAGCCGTGTGCGCCGCCCTGGGCGTGCGGCCGGAGAGCTGCCTCTTCGTCGACGACGTCGCGGTCAACGTCGAGGCGGCCCGGGCGGTGGGCATGCAGGCCCATCTGTTCGAGGACAACGCCCGGACCCTCACCCGTATCGCGGCGCATCTCGACGCCGGACGACCCGTCAGTTCATGAGGAGCAGCCGGGTCTGGGAGACGAGCTTCCGGTTGACGCTGGTGCTCTGCACGAAGATGGTGAACTCGTCGTTGTGGTCGGGCCTGACCCGCGTCTCCACGTCCGGCAGACCCAGCAGGGCCCGGGCCTGGGGCCCCGTGTAGACCCGGTCCGTCGTCTTCTCGAGGACCGCTATCCGCTTGCGCGCCTGGATCTTCTCCGGCTTGCTCAGCTGGTAGAAGGCGCAGCCCGTGCGGTACGTGTGCCCGGACTCGACGACCCACTCCCGGATCGCCACGTCACGGGCCACCGGGAGCAGCTGGTACTCCGACGGGTCCACCGGCGTGAGCCCGGCCGCCTCGATCGTGTCCTTGTTGACCGCTTCCGCGCCCGTGGAGAACACCGCCCGCGATCCACGGATGCCCTTCGTGCGGCCCACCATGAACTTCTCGGTGGCCTCGCGGATGACCTGGCCGGCCTCCTCCAGGCCCTGGGTGCTCGTGGCGTCCCAGATCGCGATGTTCTCCTTCGGGAAGCCGCAGTTCATCGCCTCGCGCTTGCCCATCTGGTCGGGCACGAGGACGGCGAGGGTCCAGTTGTCCTCCTGGGCCGCGATCATCTCGGAGACGGCCTTCACCAGGTCGCGCGGCTTGCCGGAAGGGGCGTCGGGGCAGCGGTGACTGGCGTTCTCCTGACCGTCGGTCAGGACGAACGTCAGGAAGCTGTGGTCACCGTACAGCTGGGCGGTCTGCGCCAGCTCCCGCTGCGACTTCAGCGAGGCCGCGAGCAGGGCCGTCATGCCGCCGGCCCGGTACAGCTGCTTCAGCGACGGCATCCGCAGCACGTCCTTGTCGTAGATGACGCACTCCACCTTGTCGGCGAAGACGTACACCGTGACGCGGGTCTCCTGGTCGAGCTCCCCCGACCGGCGGGCGAGATAGGCGATCTGCTGGTCCGCGACCTCCACGACCTTGCGGCTCAGGTGCGACATGGACGAACTGGCGTCCAGGACAAGGGCGACGTGGTTGATGTAGTTCTGCGCTCCGGACAAGACAGTTTCCCCCTCTTTCCGTCTGGTGTTCCCACCGTCTCACCCACCACTGACAATCGGTCCTGGCTCCCGGAGGGGGCGCGGGAGGGTCGTCACTCGGGGCGGCTGAAGCGGTGTGCCGCCCACAGCAGGGCGAGTGCGCCGCCGGTCAGGAGGAGGGCCGCTTCGAGCGGCAGGGGCGGCTGCCGGCCGGCCCATTCGATACCGGCGGCGGCCGCCTGGTCCGGCACCCGCAGGGCGATGGTGCGGCGGAGCAGGTCGACCGCGTACGCCAGGGGGTTGACGTCGGACAGGACGCGGGTCCAGGCGGGCAGGGCCGTGAGCGGGAAGAAGGCGCCGGAGAGGAACAGCAGCGGCATCATCACCAGACCCATCAGCGTGTGGAACGTCTCGGGCCTGCTCAGGGTCACCGCGAGGGCGAGGGCGAGGGCGGTGATGGCGAAGGACGCCAGGATCATCCCGGCGAGCAGCAGGACCAGGAGGAGCGGGTCGTAGGGCAAGCCCGCCACGCCGGCCAGACTCAGCAGGACGGCGCCCTGCACGGTGGCCGTCAGGGTGCCGCCGGCGCAGCTGCCCAGGAGCAGGGTCGAGCGGTGGACCGGGGCCATCAGGAGCTCGCGCAGGTAGCCGCTCTGCCGGTCGGTGATCAGCCGGATGCCGACCATGACGGCGGGCGTCTGCACGGTCATCATCAGCATGCCGGGGAACAGGTAGGTCCGGTAGCCGACGCCCAGGGACGACTGGGGGATGAGCGCGGCGAGCCCGCCTCCGAGGATCAGGAGGTAGAGCACGGGGTGGATCAGCATCATCGCCGTATGGGTGCGCTGACCGGTGAGGCGCAGCAGATCGCGGTGGACCAGGGCGTGGACGGCACGCAGTTCGCGCCGCAGCCGGGTGGTCCGTCCGCCGTCGGCGGCCTCCGGGGACGTCCAGGCGAGGGCGGTCATCGGCCACCTCCGGTCCGCGTCGCGGCCGCGGCCGCCCGGCCGGGCTGTGCGGCGCCGATGCTGCGCCCGGTGTGGTGGAAGAACACGTCGTCGAGCGTCGGCGGGGTCGCCGAGGCGGAGTTCACCGCGATGCCGAGCGCCTCGAGCGCCGCACACAGGCGGGGGATCCAGGCGCTGCCGCCCGGCAGCCGCAGGGAGATGCCGTCCGCGTCGACGCCGACGGTGCGGTCGGGCGGCGCCAGGCGTCGTACGACCTCCTTGGCCGCGTCGTCGTCGTCGGTGCGCAGCACGACCCGGTCGTCCCCGATCGCGGCCTTGAGCGCGAGGGGCGTGCCCTGGGCCACCAGCCGTCCACGGTCGATGATGGCGAGCCGGTCGCAGTTCTCCGCCTCCTCCAGGTAGTGGGTGGTGACGAAGAGGGTGCTGCCGTGCCGTTCGCGCAGCGCGCGCAGATGCTCCCAGACCTCGGCCCGGGCATGGGGGTCGAGTCCGGTGGTCGGCTCGTCGAGGAACAGCACCCCGGGGGCGTGCAGCAGCTGGCGGGCGATCTCCAGTCGGCGCCGCATGCCGCCGGACAGCGTCCGTACGGGGGAGCGGCGCCGGTCGGTCAGCCCGGCCGTCTCCAGGACCTCGGCGGTGCGCCGGCGGGCGTCACGGCGGGGCAGGCCGTAGAGGCGTGCGTGGATGTGCAGGTTCTGCTCGGCCGTCAGATCGGGGTCCACCGCGCTGTGCTGGAAGAGCATCCCGACCCGCCGCCGTACCAGGTGGGGCTGGGTGAGGACGTCGGCGCCGGCCACCGTGGCCCGGCCCGAGGTGGGGCGGGCCAGCGCGCACAGCAGGGAGATGGTGGTGGACTTCCCCGCGCCGTTGGGTCCGAGGAAGGCGAACGTCTCGCCGCGCCGCACGTCCAGGTCGAGGCCGCTCACGGCGTGGGTGGTCGTGCCGTCCGGTCCCGGGTAGCTCTTGACCAGACCGCGCGTGCTGATCGCGCACGCGGGCTCGGGCGGGTCGTCCGCGGCGGGCGTACGCGCGAGGGCGGCCGTCCTGAGGGCCGCCGGGGCGAGATCGTCTTCACCGGCGTGTCGTTGCATGGGGTGCCGTCCTCGTCTACGGGTCGGCCGGCCACCAGGGATGCGTGGCCGGCCACGCGTTCCGGTCGTGGTTCCGGCCGGCGGCTGCCCGGGACAGCCGCCGGCCGGAGGGTGTGCCAGGCTTAGGCGCAGCTGATGCCGATGCAGACCGTGTTGAGGAGCGTCAGCAGGCCGATGCACTCGCACGTCGCGGCGAACGCCGCTCCGTCAGCGCCCACCGGGTCGGTCTCCGGGAGGGCGTGGAGGCGGGCCAGCAGCTCGAGGTCCTGGTTCTCCATGGGATTCTCCTTCTTCTGTGAGATGGCGGCAGCACTCTTCTGCCGCTCGACCCGGCATCCGGACCCTCCGGCACCGGGAGTCTGTGGGGCGCCACCGGTCGGCAGCGCTTCCGGCCGCTCGGTGCGACCGGCCGTTCAGCCCTGCCGTGCGACCATCCAGTGCCGGGGGCCGGCGTGGCGGAGCCGCAGGAGGAAGGCGAGGATTCCGGCGGAACCGTCGCTCCAGCTGGTCGACACGTCCCCGTACTCGTTGGGGAAGACCACGTGGCCCCGGCGATGGGCCCTCTCGGCCAGGAGGAGGCGGGCCAGTTCCTCGGCCATGTCCCGGTGGACGGGGTCTCCCGTGGCCTCGGCCAGGTCGAGGAGGAAGTCGCCGTTGCCCGCGAGGCCGTGGCACTGGGTGAGGGCGGAGCGGGAGGCGCGTTCCATGACGGCGTGCGCGCCGCGGCGGGCCGGGTCTCCGAACCTGTCGTCCCCGGTGGCCTGCCACAGCCGGACGAGGAAGGTGCCGATGCCGGCCGCGCCGTGGCACCAGTACGCGGCCGTGGGCACGTCTCCGGACTGGGCGGGCCACTGCGCCGCTTCGCCCGTGCGTACGGCGTCGGCGACGAGGAACTCGCCGACCTCCAGGGCCAGTTCCCTGTGCTCGGGGCGTTTCGAGAGGTCCGCGGCGGCGAGGAGGAAGCACCCGATGCCGGACGTCCCGTGGGCGAAGCCGAGGTAGCGTTTGCCGCCCTCCGGGGAGTCCGCCTCCGCGGGGACCGCCCAGCCCACCCCGGACGGCTCGCGCCGGACGGCGGCGGTCAGCCGGTCGGCCGCGTCGACGACGAGGTCGGCGAAACGCGTGTCACCGGTGCGCTGCCACAGGTGGAGGGCGGCGAGCCCGCTGCCCGCCGTGCCGTGCGTGATGTCGTGATGGGGCGTCACCAGCGGGGGCGCCAGGGCCAGCTCCACCGCGTGGTCGACGAGCCGCCGGTCGTCGACCACGCGCCCGGCGTCGTACAGCGCCCAGGCGGTGCCGAGGCCGCCGAAATGGAGGCCCGGGCGTGGGGAGCGGACGTCGGTGCGGTCCGCGATCCAGTGACCCGCCGTGGACAGCAGTCCGGGCAGGCGTGGGTCGCCGGTGACCTCGAAGTACCTCGTCATGACGGCCAGGACACCGGCCGCGCCCTGCTGCACGGTGCAGGGGTCGCTCTCCCCGGCCTGTGTCGACACGGGCCACAGCCGGTCGTCTCCCGGAGTCATCGACTCGACGAGGTGGTCCACGAGCCCGGCCACCACGTCATCCACCGCGGCACCGGTGGAAGACCCCGGCCGCACGGAGGGCTCGGCCGCGCTCCGGGGCCGCGAAGCCCGATCCGCCCGCCGCAGCGCCTCGCGGGCCCTGTGCGGATCCCACCGCTCGGCGGGATCGTCCCGCATCAGCCCCAGGATCATGTCCACCACACCGTCCGGCAGCCGAAGCGGCCGGGTGCAGGCCGTCAGCCACGCGGCGAGCCGTTGCTCGGTCGGCGTATCGGCGGGCTCCTCGGCCAGGAGGTTCGGGACCTTCCCGGCCAGGACGAAGCACGCGGTGGCGCCGAGGCTGTAGTAGTCGGCCGAAGGGCGGACCGGCGCGTCGGCCAGGCGTTCGGGCGCACTGAAACCGGGCGTCCCCACGCGGCTCGGCAGAGCGTCCTCGTCCTCGTGGACCGCGAGCTCCAGATCGATCAGGCGCAGTTCCCCGTCAGGGCGGACCATCACGTTGGCCGGAGTGAAGTCCCGCAGGACCAGGCCGCGGGCGTGCGCCGCCGCCACCAGGTCCACCAGACGCCCGACCTGCGCCAGCGCGTCGGCGCGGTAGTGCTCGCCACCCACGTCACGGAAGTGCTCGGCCACCCAGGTGCGCAGCGTCACGCCCGGCACCTCTTCCTGGGCCAGGAACAGATGGCCCCCGTGCTCGAACAGCGCCAGCGCTTCCGGGGCGAGACCCGTGTCCTTGAGCCGCTCCAGCGTCCGGGCCTCGCCGCGCAGCCAGTCCCGGACGTCGCCGCCGGAGGCGTCGCCCTCCACATGGGGCCGGGCCTCCTTGATCACCACGCCCGCACCCGTACGGGCATCGCTGCCCCGGTACACGCCGCCCTTGTTCGTCTGCCGGATCGCCTCGCGTACCGCGAAGCGCCCACCGAGCACCACCGGACGGCTCGTCGCCTCCCCGCCACGCGGCACCGCAGGCACCGTGGCGGGGAACGGACAGACGGCCCAGGACGGCGGGGAGTACTGGCCGGTGCGCTTGTCCTCCACGGGGTTGCCGTCGGGGTCCTCGATGAACCACACCAGCAGACCGTCCTTGGACAGCCGGCGCCGTCCGACGAAGGCGCCGTAGCGGTAGTGCACCAGACTGCGCACGGCGTAGGGCTGGTCGGACAGGATCCGCGGCCCTGCCAGCCCGGCCGTGGCCGCGTGCAGCTCCTGGGCGAGCCCGGCCGCCTCGGCGTCGGAGCGCGGATAGACGGTGATGAACTTGCCCGAGCTGCCCCGCGGGGTCGCTCGCGAGTTCAGCGCACCGACCTGCTCGAGGGAACGGGCGAACTTGAACCCCGACTGCTCCCGCAGCAGCACGCGCAGCGCCCTGGTCAGGACCGCCGGCGCGGAGGCGGACGTGGCCGACACGTGCAGCTTCCACCCCTGCGTGCGCCGCGTCCCGGCCACGGGCGCGACCCGGCACCACGTCTCGTCCGCCTCGACAGTCCAGCGCGCGTCCGTACCCATGGCGTGCAGCGCCTGACGGAGGAGGTCCTCCAGATCAACTTCGGTCGTGTGGCTCGTCATTGCGTGTCCCTCTCAACGGCTGAACCGCCGAGGGGAAGGTGCCCGGTGACATAAACGGACCAACACACACGCACCTCGATTCACTTCATCCAGCGAGCGCACAGCGCTGTAACACCGGAAGGAAGCGCGCCCGGCGCAGTGGGAGGCGCATTTCGATCATTGAGTTTGCAGATGCGAAATCTCCACGGACAGCGCCTCCCGCAACAGCTCACGGGCATGGGGCGAGGTCAGGGCGCCGCTGAGCCAGCGGGTGCTGAGCCCCTCCAGGAGGGCCGTCAGCCGTTCGGCGGACGCCGTGAGCACCGGGGCGGGCACGTCGGGACACACCTGGGCCAGCAGCGCCGCGACGTCATGGACCCAGGTCAGGGAGGCCCGGGCCAGGTCCGCGCGGAGGTCCGGTTCGAAGATCGCGCTGGCGCGCAGCTCGCCCCAGGCCGTGCTGTTCTCACGGACCTCGGGGGTGTCCTGGAACTCGAGCAGCAGCGACCGCTCCAGCTCCTGGCGCGGGTCGGAAGGCCCGGTCGTCCCCTCCGCGGCGGCGGTGTAGCGCTCGGCCCGGTCGCCGATGAACTCCAGGGTGTGGCGCAGGACGCCCGCCCGGTCCTTGAAGTGGTAGTAGACCAGGGCGGTCGAAACCCCTGCCTCTGCCGCCAGCTCCTCCACTCTCAGCCCGCGGACGCCCCGCCGGGCTATGACGCGGGCGGCGCCTTCCAGGATGGCCGCTCGGCGGTCGGTCGTCATGTCACCCCTCGTGGTCCCCCTCGCGGTCGTCCACCCGTCAGGCGGCGGGCTTGCCGGGCTGGTCGTGGGTGGAGCAGTGGATGCCCCCGCCACCGGAGGCGATGGTGTCGATCCGGACCGGGACGATGTCGCGCTTGGGGAAGTGCTCCTGGAGGATGCTCTTCGCCCGCTGGTCGGCCTTCGTGTCGCCGAACCTCGGCATGAAGACGGCGTCGTTCGCGATGTAGAAGTTCGCGTACGTCGACACGAAGTCGTCGCCCTCGCCGGTGATCCTGTCGAGGTCGGGCTGCGGCAGGTCGATGATCTCGAAGCGCCGGCCCCGGGCGTCGGTCGCCTTGCTGAGCACGGATCGGGCCTGGTCGGCCGAGCGGGACCAGGAGTCCGGGGGCGTACCGGGGAACGCCTGGTCGAGCAGGACCACGCCGGGCGCGGTGAACCGTACGAGACTGTCCACGTGCGCGTCGGTGATGTCCTCGCCGCGGACACCGGCCAGCCAGACGACCTTCTCGACGCCGAGGGTCTCGATCAGCTCGTCCTCGATCTGGTCCCGGGTCTTGCCGGGGTTGCGGTTGGCGTTGACGATCGAGCTCTCGGTGATGAGGAGGGTTCCCTCGTCCTCGCCGAACGCGCACGCCCCTACGTGAGCGCCTACCAGGTCCAGGGCCACTCGGCCCTCCAGATCGGGCTGCGCCACATCCTGCCCAACATCGCCCCCGTCGTCCTCGCCCAGTCCACCATCAACTTCGGCTACGCCCTCATGGACCTCGCCGGCCTCTCCTTCCTCGGCCTCGGCGTCCCGGCGCTGACCCCCGACTGGGGCCGCATGGTCTTCGACGGCCAGACCGCGGTCCAGCAGGGCTACCCGCTGTCCGCGATCCTGCCGAGCGCCTTCATCGTCCTGACGGTGGTCGCGTTCAACGTGGTCGGGGAACGGTGGGTGGACCGCGTCGCCAGGAGAGACCGATGAACACACCATCCGACCGGCCGGTACTGGAGATCCGCGGGCTCCGGATCGACCTGCCCGGCACCGCGCGCCCCGTCCTCGTCGACGGGCACGACGTCCTCGCCCTGGACGCCGACCGGCTCCGTGCCCTGCGCACGGGGACCGCGGCGATGATCTTCCAGGACCCGCGGGCGGCCATCAACCCGCTGCGGCGCATCGGGGACTTCCTCACCGAGAGCGTCTGCCTCACCGGGACGACGACCGTCAAGGCGGCCCGTGCCCGGGCCGTCGAACTCCTGGAGGCGGTCGGCCTGGACGCCTCCGCCCTGGCGAAGTACCCCGGCCAGGTCTCCGGCGGCATGCTGCAACGCGTCATGATCGCCGCCGCGCTGATGGGCGACCCGGTCCTGCTCCTCGCCGACGAACCCACCACCGCCCTCGACGTCACCACACAGGCCGAGGTCATCGCGCTCCTCGGAAAGCTGCGCGAACGATTCGGCACCGGGCTGCTGTTCGTCACCCATGACCTCGACCTCGCGGCGGCGATCAGCGACCGCGTGTACGTCATGTACGCCGGGCGGATCGCCGAGAGCGGGCCCGCCGACGAGGTCTTCGAGCGCCCGCGCCACCCGTACACGGCCGCGCTCCTGGCCTCCACCCCCCGCATGGAGAACCCGCGGGGGCGGCTCGCCGCCGTCGACGGACAGCCTCCCGACCTCAGGGCGGAACTCACCGGCTGCGCCTTCGCCGCCCGCTGCGCGCTGGCCACCGAGATCTGCGACCGGCAGGCACCGCCGTCACTCCCCGCCCCGGGCAGGCCGGACCACAAGGCGGCCTGCCACCACAGCGATCGGCTCGGAAGGACGGCGGTCGATGCCTGAGAACGACGAGAAGTCCCCTTACGGCGACAACGCCGAGCACGTCCTCGTGGTGAAGGGCCTGCGCAGGACCTTCGGAGCCGTACGGGCCGTGGACGACGTGTCCTTCACCCTCCCGCCCGGCGGATCGCTCGGCATCGTCGGCGAGTCCGGCTCCGGCAAGACCACCACGGCCCGGATCGTCGTCGGCCTGGAGCGGGCGGACGAGGGCGAGGTCCACGTACGAGGCCGGTCGAGGACCGCGCGGGGCCGGGGCCGGGCACACCGGCTCGCCCGCGCCCGCGAGGTCCAGATGGTCTTCCAGGACCCGCTCCTGTCGCTCGACCCCCGGACCGGCGTCGAGGCGGCCCTCCGGGAGACGCTCCGGCTCCACTTCCCCGACCGGGACCACGGCCTGCGGATACGGGAACTGCTCGACCAGGTGGGCCTCGGAACGCGCGCCGCCGACGCGCTGCCCCGGCAGCTCTCCGGCGGACAGCGCCAGCGCGTGGCCATCGCGCGGGCCCTGGCCGTGGAGCCGGCCGTGCTGGTCCTGGACGAGGCGGTCGCGGCCCTGGACGTCTCGGTGCAGGCACAGATCCTGAACCTCCTCGCGGACATCAGGGAGCAGACCTCGATCGGCTACCTGTTCATCACCCACGACCTCGGCGTGGTCCGGTGCGTCACCGACGACGTCATCGTCATGCGGCACGGCGCCGTCGTCGAGGCCGGGCCGACCGCCGAGGTGTTCGCCGGGCCCCGCCACCCGTACACCCGGCTCCTCCTGGAGTCCGTGCCCAGGCCGGGCTGGGACCCGGAGCGGATCGCCGTCGCCCGCCGGGCACTCTGAAGCCCGCTCAGGCCCCGGCGGCGAGCGTGCGGACCAGGGCCCGGAGGGCGGCCCCGCCGTCGACCTCCGCGCCGAGGGAGTCCATCGCCGCCAGTCCGTCGACGGCCGCGGCCACGGCCTCGCCCAGCGGCCGGGGGTCGAGGTCCCCGCCGCGCTCGTCGGCCAGGACCTGGAACAGGGACACGAAACAGGCGCGCCAGCGGCGGTACTCGGCCTCCAGGGACTCGCGCACCCGGTCGTCGTTCAACGCGTGCCAGTGCAGCGCGGAGTGGAGGTGCGCAAGGTCCGTCCCCTCGGGCCTGCTCAGCAGGTCGAGCACGCGCTCGGCACGCTCGGCGAAGGTGCCGGGGGCGGCCACCGACTCCTCCAGGGGGGAGATCCACTCGGGGCGGATGTCCGCGACGACGGCGACGATCAGGTCGGTCCGGTCCTGGAAGTGGTAGTGGCACATCCCGTGGGAAACCCCGCACAGTGCCGCCACGTTGCGCGTGGTGAACCGCTCGCTCATCTCGCCCGCGAGCAGCGTGCGGGCCGCCGCGATCAGCCGTGCGCGCGTCTGCTCGCCCTTCGCCGAGGCGCGGGCCCGCGGCGTCGCGCCCGTCCTGGGCGGGGGAGCGGTGAGGTTCCGGGGGTCCTTCGCGGATGCAGCCATGGCCTCACTCTAATCAGGCGCCCCGCCCGTCACCTGGGGGTTCGGCCCCACTCGGAAGATCGCGCGGGCAGGGCACGTCCGCAGGCCCCGCACCGTATGTCCGCGGGCTCGAACCACCCTCGCCCAAAATATTGACCGAGCGCTCGGTCAGTTTTAGTTTTCATCCCACCGCGGAAGCCCCGCGGGGGAGTTGACGCAGGAGGTACACGTGAACGATCACGCCGAGAGCCACGCCGACGGCACCGGGGGGTCGGGCAGGCGCCGGTTCCTCAAGCTCGCCGGACTGGCCGCCGTCGGAACCACCCTCGCCACGACCGGGGCCCGGGCCGGCGCCGCGTCTCTGCCGCAACCGACCGCGGCGGGCGCCTTCGCCGTCCCGATCGAGGACGTCCCCCACACCCGCACCTGGATGGCCTGGCCGGACAGCACCGCGATCTGGGGCGGCAAGCTCAGCGGCGTCCAGGCGGACATCGCCCTGATCGCCCGTACGATCGCGAAGTACGAGCCGGTCGTGATGTGCGCCAACTCCGGCGGCGCGGCCAGGGCCCGCTCGCTGTGCGGCTCCACCGTCACCGTCATCAGCTCCATCCCCGTCGACGACTGCTGGATGCGCGACACCGGGCCCGTCTTCCGTACCGACGGGGCCGGCGGTCTCGACGCCGTCGGCCTCAACTTCAACGGCTGGGGCAACAAGCAGACACACGCCAGGGACGCCCTCGTCGCCGAGCGGATCGCCTCCTACGTCGGCGTCCCCTTCACCTACGCCGACCTGGTCGGCGAGGGCGGCGCCGTCGAACAGGACGGCGCCGGCACGCTCATGGCCACCCGCAGCAGCCTGGTCAACAGCAACCGCAACCCCGGGATGACCGAGCGGCAGATCGAGGCGGCGATGTGCGCCGCTTACGGCGCGACCAAGGTCATCTGGTTCGACGGCGTCCGCGGCCAGGACATCACCGACGACCACGTCGACGCGACGTCACGCTTCCTCGCCCCCGGCCAGGCGGTCGTGCAGATGCCGCTGTCCACCGACACGGACGCCTACGCCCGCGACGCGCGGCAGCAGTACAACATCCTGAACGCGTCCACGACGTCCGGCGGCGCCCCGATGGAGGTGAGCAGGATCCAGGGCCCCGACTACTACAAGATCCGCTCCACCAACCGGGACTTCCTCGCCTCCTACGCCAACTACTACCTGTGCAACGGGGCGGTCGTCTCCGGCCAGTTCGGGGACACCCAGGCCGACGCGGCCGCCCGCGCCACCCTGGCCCGGCTCTACCCGGACCGCGTCATCGAGCAGCTGAACATCGACCGCCTCGGCACGGGCGGCGGCGGCATCCACTGCGTCACCCAGCAGCAGCCCGTCAGGTAGACGGCCGTTCGGCACTCGCCGGCTGGGGAGCGCTCCAGTCGGCGAGGAGCCGGAGGGACCGGGCGGTCGGGGAGCCCGGCTCGACGTTGTACACGCACAGGGTCTGCTCGGTGTCGCCGGGGACCTGGAAGGACTCGTAGGAGAAGTGGAGTTCGCCGGCGACCGGGTGCTGGTAGTGCTTGGCGCCGTGGGTCCGGCGCAGCACCCGGTGGTCGTTCCACCACGTGGCGAACTCCGCGGACTTCACCGTGAGTTCTCCGACGAGGTCGGCGAGACGCCGGTCGTGCGTGCTGCGTCCGGCCTCCAGACGGAGGATGGCGACGGTTTCGGCGGCCACGCGCTCCCAGTCGCCGACACGTGCGCGGGCCTCGGGGTCGAGGAGGTAGTAGCGGGCGAGGTTGCGGTGCGGCGCCGGCAAGGCCTCGAAGTCGGTGAGGACCTCGCGGGCCAGACGGTTGGACGCCAGGACGTCGGTGCGCCTGCCCAGGATGAACGCGGGCACGTGGTCGAGCGTCTGCAGCATCAGATGCAGTCCGGGCCGCACACGCTGGGGCGCGGCCGGGGCACGGCGCGACGGTGCGGGCCGGGCCAGCAGGTCCGTGAGGTGCTCCCGCTCGGAGGGGTCCAACCGCAGCGCGACGGTGAGGGATTCGACGACTTCGGGGGAGGGGTTCTGCGCCCGGCCCTGTTCGAGGCGGGTGTAGTACTCCGTACTGACCCCGGCGAGCCTGGCGACCTCGTCACGGCGCAGGCCGGGCACGCGACGCGCGCGGCCGTCCTCGGGCAGCCCCGCCTGGTCGGGGGTCACCCGGGCACGGCGGGTGCGCAGGAAATCGGCGAGTTCGCGACCACGGTCATTCATCTCCCCAGTGTGACGCGGACGAGCGGGCCCCACCCCGCCCCCGGGTGGTACTGCCGGTACCTGCCTCGGGGATACCTGCCTGGTCAGGGCCCTTTCCGGCCTCATGCGAGGGGTCCCGGAGTGGTGTTCTTGTTCAGGGGCCGACGGCGAAGGCCGCAGCCCCGCATCCCTCCACCCCGCCTCGAAAGGCCTCTCCCATGAGCACGCACACCTCCGTCCGTCCCCTGTCCGGCCGCGTCGCGGTGGTCACCGGCGCCTCCAGTGGCATCGGTGAGGCCACGGCCGGGCACCTTGCCGGTCTCGGCGCCCGCGTCGTCGTCATGGCCAGGCGGGAGGACCGCCTGGTGGACCTCGTCGCCCGTATCGAGAAGGACGGCGGCGAGGCCCTGGCGCTTCCGGTCGACGTGACCGACCGGGCGGCCGTACGGGCGGCCGCGGAGCGGATCGCCGCCGAACTCGGCGGCGCCGACCTGCTGTTCAACAACGCGGGCGTCATGCTGCCGGCACCCGTCGAGGAGCTGGCCACCGAGCAGTGGCAGCGGCAGATCGACCTCAACGTCACCGGCCTGATGAACGTGATCGGCGCGTTCACCCCGCAGCTGGTCGAGACGGCCGCCTCCCGTGGCGTCGCGGACCTGATCAACACCTCGTCGATCGCGGCGCAGAACATCTTCCCGAACTTCGCCGTCTACTCCGCGACCAAGGCGTACGTCACCCACCTCTCCCGTCACCTGCGAGCCGAACTGGGCGCGAAGAACGTCCGGGTGTCGGCCGTCGAGCCGGGCATCGTCGGGACCGAACTGCAGAGCCACGTCACCGACGCGGGCGCCCTGGCCTGGCTGGAGGACTCGAAGGAGACCATGGAGTGGCTCACCCCCGAGGACGTCGCGCGGACCGTCGGCTTCGTCGCGAGCCTCCCGCCGCGGGCCAACCTCCAGCAGGTCACCCTCATGCCCACGGCCCAGGCCGCCTGATCCAGGAAAAGGAGCGGGCCCGGGGGCGTAGCCTGCCCCCGGACCCTGTCGATGCCGCTCACATCACACGCCGGCACACTTGAGGGCCCGGGGCATTCGTCATTGCGTCGCGTCCTGCCTTCGGACCACCGCCGATCGAGCTCGGCGGACCAGATGCGAACTGGCATTTCGACGCACCAGGGTCGACTCGGGCGGCAGTTGCTCGCCCTCCTCGTCCTTCGGCTGGTACGTACGGGAGATGCCGGCGAGCAACGCGGGCTCCTGCAGACCGTGATGCGCCGCCGTCAGGTCCTGGTGCGCCCGGGGCTTGACGCCCTTCTCCACTCCGATGATCTGGTTCAGAAACGTTCGAGAATCGCGTGATTCGCTTCAGGTTGGTTTTGGCTGCCTGACCCGAGAGAACATCAACTTCGAGCCCTCGCCTCGGCGGGGGCTCTTCTCATGGGAGGACTCATGCCCCACGAGAAGTGGCGGATGGACCTGAAGGGGAATCCGCTCACGACCAGCAACGCCGCCACCGGCTAGGACTGCTCCCATGACCAGCATCGACCGTCTCACGGACCTCTGTCCCCCGCCGCCCGCCGCCCCGTCGACGGACTGGTCCTCGACTGAGCGAGCCCTCGGCATGCCGCTGCCGACGGACTACAAGCAGATCGCCGACGCCTACGGACCAGGCGCCTTCTGCGGCTTCCTCCACCTCTACCACCCCCATGCGCCAACCCGGTGGACAAGCCTCACCGGCCCCATGCCGGCCACGATCCGCACCCAGCTCCATCACGACCGCGACAGCGGCACCCACCCGGTTCCGCATGACCCGAGGCACCTCTTCGCGATGGGCGTGACGGACAACGGCGAGTACCTCTTCTGGATCACCGAATCCGCCGGTGCCCCGGAGAAGTGGACCATCGCCGCGAACGAGGCCCGAGGGCCGCAGTGGTACACCTACGGTGGCGGCCTCGCAGACTTCCTCACCGCCCTCCTCTCAGGCCGCGAAACCGTCCCTCTCTTCCCCGACAGCCTCCTCACCCAAGGAGTCTTCTTCACCCCCACCGCACCCGCCCCGACACCCGCACCAGTCGACACGGCGCCGCAGCCGCGGACGGGCATGACGGCAGACGCGAGCGACATCCGCGCTTGGGCACGGGCCAACGGCTACGACGTTCCCGACCGCGGCCGCATCCCTGTCGCGATCCTCGAAGCCTGGGAGAAGGCCGGAAACGGATAGCCGCAACGTCGCCACTGTCGGCAGAGACACGGGAGTCCGACCCTAAGGGCTCGCAGGGAATCAAGCTATGGGTTCTGTGCCTTGACACAGCAGGTCAGCGAGCTGCTCGTCCACATGTTGCTCTTCGGCGAGCCCTAACGAGCTCATGCATGGTAGGGCCGTCGCAGACCGTCCAGGGCGATCTCCACGAACCGGCGCCAGTCTCCGATCTCATTGTGGCTGAGCATCGCTACGGCACCCACGCTCATATACAGGTCCGCGACCGTCACGTCGGCACGCAGCGTGCCGTCCGATCGCCCCCGCTCGACCAGCCGCGCCCCCATCGCGAGCAGTGCCTCACCGACCTCGCCCCGCGGGGCCATGCCGCCGAACGACGCCTCGATCACGCCCGAGACCGCGCGCCCCTCCTCGTGCATCTCACCCACGCGCGTCAGAAGCGCCTCCACCGCCCCGCACGCGTCGGGCCGCGCCGGACATTCCTCCTCCAGGAACGAGAGGACCTTCGCGAATCGCTGCTCGGCGACGGCCCCGACGAGGGCCTGCCGGGTCGGGAAGTGCCGGTAGACGGTTCCGACGCCGACCCCGGCGGCCCGGGCGACCTCCGCCATCTGCACCTCGTCGCCGCGCTCGGCGAACAGCTCGTGCGCAACGTTCAGCACGCGCAGGCGATTTCGCTCCGCGTCGGTCCGGGAGGGTCTTGACATGCCGCTGTTTCCTCTGCTCACCTTTAAACGGAATCGGATTCCGATTCCGCAGTCGTTGAGGGAAGGATACTCATGTCCGAAGACCGATTCATCCTGCTCGACCCCGGCGCCTCCCGCCCCACTCGCGTACCGCTCCCCCCTGCGATGACCGTGAAGGCGAGGACGGAGGACACCGAGGGCCGTTTCTCCTGCATGGAGGTAGTCGTCGCCCAGGAGATCCCGCGCCACGTCCACCACGTGGCCGACGAGTGCATCTACGTGCTGTCAGGGTCCCTCGGCGTGGAATTCGACGACACGGACCGCACAGTGACGGCCGGCCAGTTCGTCCTGCTGCCGCACGGCGTCCCGCACGCCCTGCGTCCCGTGAGCACCCCGCCGCCCCATGTCCTCCAGATTTCCTCGCCCGGCGGCTGGGAGTGCTACCTGGAGGACCTGTCCGAGCACTTGTCCGGAGCCGGCCACCGGAGCCGCCTCGACGCCACGGCGCTGAACCGGATCGCCGCCCCGTACCAGATCACCTACGAGGAGCCCGCCGCCCCCGCCTAATACTCCAGCTCAGGACGCGATCCGCTGCTGGAGTACTAACCCGCCCGTTAGGCGGGTGCTGCGACCGTCAAGGCGTCGGTCGGCTCAGGCCCGACCGGTTTCTCGGAGCGCTTGCTCGTCGGGGGCGGCCTGCCCAAGTAGCTTCCGGGGCCGAGTCGGCACGGTTCTGCGAGCTGTGCCCGGCCCTTCCGCATCTGCTGACCGTTTCTGCGGCAGATCCGGGAAGGTACCCAGGAACTCTCGGAGTACTTCGAGGGCTTCGTGTGCGGCGGACCGTTCGTACTGCGGCTTGTACGAGACCGTTTTGGAGACGGACCGTGCTCTCGCCTTTCCCCCCACCAACCCCTCGTACCCGGTACGCATCGTGGTGGTCCCGAAGGAGCACGTGCCGTCGCTGCCGGATCTGGGCAATGCCGACCCGAACCTGCTGTACGAGATCGTCGGCTTGGTGCGCGAGGTGGCAGCAGTGGGCGAGAAAGAGTATGAGTCGTGCTCGGGGACCACTGACTTGGGGCTGTACCCGGATTCCAAGCACATGCACTGGCATGTGGTCCTCCGAGGTGAGAGCGCGGAGCAGACCCTCGACACCTACAGTCACCACGACGACTGAGGCTATCCGCGTCGGCGTCGTGAAGTCCTGGCATCCATCGTGATCTGCGCGATCCGGATGGCGGCGGCGTGGACCCACTCCCGGTTGGTGTTGGGGTGCCGATCGCGGGAGCGAGGTCCTCGCGTGCTCCGGTGAGTGCGGTCCCCGCCCGCGAGCTGGTCGTCGTCTGTGACGACCAGGCATCGTTCGCGTCGCCGAGCTGCGTACGCCTGGGCGTTCCCGATCTGGTCTCCTGGGCCGGCCGAGACCGACAAGGACGACCCGGAGTGTCAGGTGCGCCTGTCGTTCCTTTGGGTGGCGGGGGTACTGCGAGACCGTGGGCGGGATTCCCTGCCGCACCCGACGGTTTGCTCTGAGCACGGGCGCTGTGACGCGCGAACGAAACTCCATCTGGCGGAGATCCGCGAGGCGGACGGCTGCCGCGACGACCTGATTTCGGCGCGCGAGCGACAAGGCCGAGGAACTCGACGCCTGGCGCTGGTTCTCGCCGCGCGCTGACGGGTCGTCGACGCCCCGGGCTGCATCGGGCTTTGGGCCCGACTGCCCGAGGAGTCAGCCGGTCTGCTGATCGCGGACGTACGATGCCGCCGCACCCCTGCCCACCAGGAACTCACCCGTCCACTGCCGTCATCGCCGCCATCGACCGTGCGTTGGAGGCGTAAGCCAGGGCCGGCGACCGCTCCCGAAGCCAGGGGTAGGGCGCTCCGATCAGCTCGTCAGGGACGTCCACACGGTCAGGGGGCGGTCCTCGACCGTGATCTGGTCCTCGTGGCCATGGCCGTCGCGAATCACGATGATCCGGTACTTGTCCTGGTGGAACACCCAGAACAGACTCATGCCGTTGATCCGCTGCATGTCCGGTACCGCGAGGAACTCGTCGACGCGCGTGATCCCGGTCAGTGAGCGCCACAGGTCGAGCCCGCGGTCGCCGCGCTCGATGACGTCCTGGTGCGCGCTGCCGTCGGCGATCGAGATGAGGCGGTAGACCTGGGCGCCCATCTGGGTGTGGAACACCCAGTACCAGCTCTTGCCGTTGACCCGCTGCATGTCGGGGACCGGCAGGAAGGCGTCGACCTGCTCGACGCCGCTGAACGAGGCCCAGGCGGAGAGGGGGCGGTCGGGGCGGTCTACCCGGCCGGCCTGCTCGGGCGGGAGTCCGGTCTCGGCGCCGTCGGCGATCGAGATGAGCCGGTAGACCTGCCGGCCCTCGACGGTGTGGAACAGCCAGAACCGGCTGCGGCCGTTGATCCGCTGTTCGTCCGGAACGGGCAGAATCGCGTCGACCTTCGTCACCCCGGCGTAGCACGGCCAGGTGCTCAGCGACCGGTCGGGGCGTTCGCGGACGTCCCTGTGCTCGTCCCCGTCGGCGATGGAGACGGTCCGGCAGACGCCGCCGTCGCCGCCCGTCCCGTACGCCCAGTACCAGCTCTTGCCATCGGCCCGCTGCATGTCGGGGATGGGCAGGAAGGCGTCGGTCGGCCGGACCACGGCGGGCGGCTTGTCGGTGAGCCGGCCGTCACCGAGCAGTCGCAGCAGGGTCAGCGACGGCACGAAGGCGTAGACGGACCCCTCGGTGTTGACGAACTGGCTCAGGGTCAGCTGAGTGGTCTTGCCGGGGGTCTCGTAGCTGAGCTGCCCGGCGGCGCCGACCATGCCGTCGGGGCCGGGCTTGTTGGCCCGGTTGGGAGGAAAGTCCGGGCTGTCGATCCACCTCTTCTGGATGAACTCGAACTGCTCCACAAGGTCCGACTGGTAGCAGACGAAGAGCAGACCGCGCTTCTCGTCCGGCCCGCCGGGACCCTCCGAGGCGGGGTCGAAGGGCGCGCCGTACGGGGCGCCGCGGCGGATGATCCGGCGGCGGTCCATCACCGGGTTCTCGTCGAACGGCGGGTCGCCCGGCTTCTCCTGGAGGCCGTCACGGGGGTTGGTACAGCGCAGGTGCGAGAAGAGCGGGGTGATGTAGCCCTCGGGGTCGTTGCGGAAGCCGAAGTCGTTGTCCTCACCGGCCAGCGCGTTGGAGGGACGGTCGGCGTGAGGGCACGTGGCGACGGGGGTGCCGGAGCGCCACCGGCCGACGAGGCGGGCCGCCAGCCACTCCGATGTGGCCTCGGGCGGCACCACCTTGGCCTTCTTGAGCACCTTCAGCTGCCCGGCGACCTGTGACCAGAACCCCGGAACGTCCTGGCCGAGCCGACGCACCACCTGGAAGCTGCCGTTGTCGGCCCAGTCGGGCGTCTTGAGCGGTACGCCGTCGACCCGGTCGAGGCCGACGACGAACTCGCCGGGCGGGATGAGCCGGGTGCCGTGCTTGCCCTTGACGAACTCGGGCTTGACGGGGTCCGGCTCGTCGAAGCCGATCACTCCGGGCTCGCTGACGCCGTCCTTGAAGCCGAAGTGCTCCTTGCCCCTCCGGGTCCCGGGCAGGGTGGCGCCGTCCTGCTGGAACACGATCACGATCTTGGACGCGGCACAGGCCTCGCGCTGCTGTCTGAGCGCCGCCTGGAGGTCCTGGACCGTGTCCGAGGCGATGGTGAGCACGGCGTGAATGGGCTGGCCCTTGCCGTTGCCGAAGAGCCACATCTCCGGCGAGCTGTCGCCGGTGTCCCCGAGTGCCCGCTTGTCCGAACCCTGCTTGAAGGCCTCCAGGCCGCTCATGGGCTCGACGGAGGGCAGCGGGTCCTTTCCTGCGAGTTCCCGAAGGCCCTCATAAGTGAAACTGACGTTGGTCCAGGTGGCCTTCAGCGACTTCGGGTCGTCTCCGGCCGAGGCCTCCCTGGCCTTGCGGAAGGCGGCGTTGAAGGCCGCCACCTGCCGCGTCGTCGAGATCTGCGGTTCGAGCCCCTTGACCCAGGTACGAGCCCGCGCCGCGTCCTCGAACTTGAGGAACAGCAGCGTCATCTGGTCCTTCTTGAAGCCGGCGATGACATCGCCCTGGATGTCGTCGCTGTCACGCAGTTTGAGTTCGTCCATCGGGCTCTCCAGAAGATCGACACTTCAGCATCTGGTTGCACTGAGTGATCTAGAAATTACGTACAATCGGCATGTCCTTCCATTCCAGGGGCAGTGGACTGGGCCATATGCCACGGGCTGTCGTCGGAAAATGTGCAGGTACTGGCCTCGGCGAGGCCTTCGGAAGAGCCGGGTCACCCGGCTGCATGTCTCGGGGCGACAGTCGGCCGCCCCGCCGTAACACTGGTGATCGTCACTGTGCGTGAACGTGTGGCAGCCCCGGCGCAGCCTTGTCCCCGATGCGCCCTCCTGTCGGAGCCGCTGCCCCGTCCTCTTCGCAGCAAGGAGTCCCATGTCCCGCAGTAATCCGCCGACGCCCGCCCGGCGAAGGCTCACCACGGCGATCTCGGTCTGCGCCGCCACCGCGATGGCCGCGTCCATGGCCCTGGCGTCGGCCGCTCCGGCACTCGCCCACACCGGTCACGGGGACGGCGGCGACGCCGTCCCGTACGGCCCCGCCTCCCGGGCGGCGAAGGCACCCGTCACCGTCGACCCCGCCGAGGCGGCGACGCTGGGCGAGGAGCACGCCGAGGAACACGCCCGCACCCGGAAGGCCCTGGCCGACGTCGGCGAGTACCCGCAGACCACCCGTACGGAGCGGCTCAAGTCGCTGACGGCCTCCCAGGAGAAGGCCAACGCTTCGTTCGACGCGGCCGAGTTCGGCCGGTTCCGTGAGTACTTCCAGTCCCCGGACTTCGCGGCCCATGTCGCGCTGCTGCCGTCCGGCAAGGTCCTGCTGTTCTCCTTCGAGCGGATCGAGGTCAACCCGCAGAAGGAGCCCGCCCCGACCGACACGATCGGCAAGCAGAACGCCGGCCGCGCCTGGATCTGGGACCCCGCCAAGGGAACCGGCGCCGGCGCGTTCACCGAGAAGAAGCCGCCGGTCGTCAACATGCCCGACGGCAAGAACGAGCCCCGCCCGGCCCCGTTCTTCTGCGCCGGCCACTCGTTCCTGCCCAACGGCATGCTCGGCGTCTTCGGTGGCAACCTCGGCGGCAACGGAGGCAGCGGGGCGAAGTTGAGCCTGGTCTTCGACCCGTGGGCGGAGGAGTGGTACCTGAACAAGGACATGTCCGTCGGCCGCTGGTACCCCAGCGTGGTCACCGGCGCCGACGGACGTCAGGTGATCATGTCCGGCCAGTCGGAGCTCGGCTGGGGCACGCCCACCCCGGTCGTCGAGCGCTTCCCCGCCGCGGACCAGCCAGTGCCCTTCGACAAGTCGGTCAAGCCGATCGGTTGGGGGGTGGACAAGCTCAAGACCGAGGCCCCGTTCAAGTGGGACTATCCGCACCTGTTCTCGCTGCGCGACGGGAAGATCTACGGGCTCGGCCGCTCCGTGGACCAGCAATGGCTCTTCGACACCGCCGCCGACACCAAGACGGACCTGCCGGACCGTCCGGACGTCAACAAGGCCAAGCCCGGCCCGGACGGCGGCCAGTGGCGGCGCAACTACGGCTCTGCGGTCCCCCTGCCGGCCGGCTTCCGGGGCCCCGACTCGGTCCTGGTCCTGGGCGGCGACCGCAACGACCCGAACACCTACCGGCTGGCCGGCGGCAAGTGGAGCACCGAGAAACCCCGCGCCTTCGGCCGTACCCAGGACGACACCCTGCTCCTGCCGAACGGCAACCTGCTCACGGTCAACGGCGCCTTCGACATCCGCGACTACGGCAACGGGCCGTACAACCCCAATGCCGACCTGAAGTACCGCCAGGTCGAACTGCGTGACGAGAACGGCGACTGGAAGCTCGGCCCCGTCCAGCGGCTGCCGCGCGGCTACCACTCGAACGGCGTCGTCCTCCCGGACGGCCGCGTCATGATCACCGGCGACGAGCTCCAGCAACTCGCCAACGACCCCGACATCACCGACAACAACAACGGCAGCATCGAGATCTACGAGCCGGCCTATCTCCACCAGGGCAGCCGCCCCTCGCTCGGCCTGATCTTCAACCCGAGCGTCGGCTACAACGAGAAGATCACGGTGAGCACCAGCACGCCGAGCGACGTCACCCGGGCCGTGCTGCTGGCCCCGACCACCGCGACCCACTCGGTCAACACCAGCCAGCGCCACCTCGAGCTGCGCATCAAGAGCCGCAGCGGCAACTTCCTGGAGCTCCAGGCACCGCCGAGCGCCGCCGCGGCCCCGCCCGGCTACTACATGCTCTTCCTGCTCAACGAAGAGGGCGCACCGAGCACGGCCGGCTGGGTCCAGCTGAAGCCCCCGGCGGCCACCGCGAAGGGTGCCACCGGAGTCGAGGCGAAGCCCGGCGACTGACGCCCGCAGCCTTCTGCGGGGTGCGCCCCCAGCCGGTTCGGCTGCCGCAGCGTCCTCTTGCCGGCTTCCTGAGGACAGAGCAGCAGGTGTGTCGTGGGGACCAGTTGGGGACCACACCATACGCGCGACGGTGTACGACACGCTTCTTCGCACTGGGGGGGGGCAGGGGGCGCAGGTTCAAATCCTGTCGTCCCGACCATGCGGAAACGAAGGTCGGAGGCCGTTCTCTCATCCATGAGAGGGCGGCCTTTCGTGCATTCGGACGCGTGGTGGCGGCGCGGGGTGAGATGGCGACCCGGCCTTTGCTCGACCGGGTCTTGGGCGTGGCGAGGACGAGAGGGGCGTGGTCGACGGAGGTGGGCGGCGCACATAGAGCATGCCCTGGTCGAGGCGGACGTCGTCTCAATGCAGGCCGAGCGCTTCGTCTTCGCCCATTCCCGGGGCGAGGCTCTCCACGCCCGGCGACTGCTGGACTCCGAGAAGTCCTCCTACGAGGTCGGTGACTGCGGCTACACGAGCGACGGCCACCACGGCACGCCCAACCAGCGATTCGCCGCCTCCTCCTGGGGAGCGAGCCTCGCCGACGACGCGGCCAACCAGGGCCACGTCCTGCCCTCACGCACGGTCGACGAGCTGTTCGAGGTCAAGCCCCCCGACATCGTGAAGCCCGACACGGCCGGCTGAGCCGGATCCGTGGGAGGTCAGGAGCGCGAACCGTGGCCGTGTTCACCGGTTCACCAGGAGTCGCGGAAGGGCGGTGCCGTGGGCGCCGGGCCCAGTGTGGTGGTGCCCGGCGCCGCCCGGTGGCCGAGGCCGGTGCGGTACGCGTCGAGCGCGGCCTCCGTACGGCCCGTGCGCCGCAGCAGATCGCCCAGCAGCCGGCACAGATCGGCCAGATCGCCCGCCGCCCCGGTGCGCTCCAGCAGGGCGAGCGCCATGACGTAGTGCTCCTCGGCGCGCTCGTCCGCGCCCTCCTCCTCGGCGATCAGCCCCAGCAGCCGGTGGGCGCCCGCGGCGTGGACGGCGCCGCGTCCGTCACCGAGGTCCGTACCGAGCTCCAGCAACCGGGACAGCAGGGCCACCGCCTCCTCGCGCTTTCCCCGGCGGCGCAGCACATCGGCCAGTTCGACCTCGACCTGTGCGGTGTAGAGGGCGGCGCTGCGGGCGGCGAGCATCTCGCGGGCGGTGCGCAGCTCGCGCTCGGCGTCTCCCAGGTCGCCGTTCTGGGCGTGCACATAGCCGCGCATCCAGTGGCAGTGGGCCAGCTCGGTACGGGTCTGCAGTTGCTGGTAGAGGTCCTGAGCCTTGGCGAGTGAGGCGTCGGCCTCGGCGATCCGCCCCTCGGCGAGCAGGGTGCGCGCCACGCTGCGATGCATGCCGGCGACGAGGGCCGGGTCGGAGACCTGCGGGGCCAGTGCCAGGGCGAGTTCGGCGGCCTGGGCGGCGCGGGCGTGCGCTCCCATGTCCATGTACGGGCCGATGGAGGAGGCGTACAGCAGTACGAGGGCATCCGGATCGTGCAGGCCCTGGGCGTTCAGTTCGTCGATGGCGGCCTCCAGGAGGTAACAGGCGTACCGCAGTTCACCGGCGAGAAGGTGTGTGACGGCCCGGCCGCGCAGGGCGCGGACCCGGCGGGGGAGCGGCTCACCGGCCGCGGCGAGGGTCCGCTCCGCCGCCTCGAAGTGCTCGCGGGCGGCGGTCAGTTCACCGCTCTCCAGGGCGCATTCGCCGAGCCCGGTGAGTGCTTCGACCCGCTCGGACGCCAAGTCGAGCTCCTCGGCCTCGGCGAGCAGTTCCCGGTAGCGGGCGGCCGCCTCGCCGAGGGTGCCGGTGGCGAGCAGACGGCGGGCGTCGGTAAGGGCCAGGCGCAACTCGGTGGCGAGGCGGGCGGGACGGCCGGTGGCCAGTTCTTCGTACGTCGTGCCGAGCCGCTCGGCCAGGAAGCGCAGGGCGGTCTCGGAGGGGCGGACCTTGCCGGACTCCAGTGTCGAGATGTACGCGGCCGTGTACGCGGGCTCGGCCAGTTGGCGCTGCGTCAGGCCTCGTCCCGTACGCAGGCGCTGCACACGCTGCCCGATGACGGCCGATTCGTCCATGGTGCGGCCCTCTCCCTGCGGTTTCCCCTCCGCAAGGGCATTGTGCGGCACTGACGGAGGGCCCTAAGTTAAGCGTCTTGTTAAGCGCATTGATACGCGTACTTAAGTTGCTTGCTCCGGGGAGAGACCGTTGCGCCCGTCCATACGCAGATCCATGGCGGCGGCCACGGTGGCCGCCGCCGTCATGACCACCCTCGCCGTCGCCCCCGGCTCCGCTTCCGCGGGCCCCGGCCCGGAGGCGACCGGTCGGGTCAAGGTCGAGATACCCGGCCGCGAACACGCCGCGAGCGGGGAACACGGCCACCACGAGGCCGGCTCCGGCTACACCTGGGTACCGTCCGCCAAGGGCGGCCCCGGGGCCCGTGCCTCCGCCCCGCTCTCCGCGGCCGAGGCCCGGGCCGACGGCGACGTCACCCGGGTCATCGGCAACGGCCCCACCGCCGACCGCCTCGACGTGGTCATCGTCGGTGACGGCTACACCGCCTCCGAACAGGCGCAGTTCCGCGCCGACGCCATGCAGAAGTGGGCCGAGGTGGCGGCCGTCGAGCCGTACACCACCTATCAGAACCTCTTCAACGTCTGGACCGTCGACGCCGTCTCGAACGACTCGGGCGTCTCCGGCGACCCGGGCCGCGACGTCGTCAAGGACACCGCACTCGGCTCGTACTTCTGGTGCGGGGACGTCGAGCGGCTGCTCTGCGTCGACGAGCAGAAGGTCGACTCGTACGTCGCCAAGGCCCCCGAGGCGGATCTCGTCATCGTCCTCGCCAACAGCACCAAGTACGGCGGCGCCGGCTACAACACGCCCAGCAAGACGCTCGGTTACGAGGGCATCTCCACCGCCTCCGCCCGTAACGACAGGTCCGGCCAGGTCGCCATCCACGAGACCGGCCACTCCCTCGGCAAGCTCGCCGACGAGTACTTCTACTCCGGCTACCCCGGCTACGAGCAGTACACCGGCGAGGAGCCGGACGAATCCAACATCTCCACCCTGAGTGCCGACTCCATGGCCGCTCGGCGGACCAAGTGGTACCGCTGGCTCGGCGAGACCTCTCCGGACGGCGGCACGGTCGGTGCGTACGAGGGCGGCGGCTACTACGTGGCGGGCCTCGACCGGCCGACCGACGCCTCGATCATGCGGGTGCTCGGCAAGCCCTTCAGCCTCCCCGGCCGCGAAGCGATGATCGCCGGCTTCTACCGCCACGCCTCCCTCGCGACCCCCGTCACCCCCACCGACCGCACTCTGCGCCAGCTCGACACGGCGCGCGTCGCGGTGCCGCGGCTGGTGGGCGAGCGGCAGCCCGACATCCGGTGGTACCTCGACGGCGAGCCGCTGGCCGCTCAGGCGGGCCGGACCGCCGTGCCCGTCGCCGCGCTCCACCTGGACTCGCGGGACGTCCGCAGCCACCGCCTCACCGTCGTCGTCACCGACCGCACGGACGCCGTGCGCGCCCCGGAGATCGCCGCGACCCTCAAGGACCGGCAGTCCTGGACGGTCCGCCACTGACGACCGCCATCGGGCGCTCCGTGCACACCACGGAGCGCCCGATGGCGGATTTCGGAAATTCTTTGCCGTGTGCATGACAATCCCATGCAAAGCTGGCACCCTTTCAATCAATCGCTGCAGAAGCCCCCCACGAAGGCACGCGCACCACACGATGCGGTGATCACTTCGGACACCATGCGTCCCACTCGCACCTCCAGCTCTACCGGGCGGCAACATCCCCGCCGGCCCGGCTGATCCCGGCCGCACATAACCGGCCGTCGCAAAAGGAGTTCTGCGTGACCAGATCACCCCGAAAGGCCGTCGCCGCGAGCGCGTTGATGGCCGGCGCCGCGATGATCGCGGCCGTGCTGCCCTCCGGTGTCGCCGCCGCCGACGTCGCGAGCCAGAGCACGGCCCAGGCCAAGGCTCAGGCCCGCGCCGGCGCGCTGCCGGTGCGGTTGTCGCCGTCGCAGCGTGGTGAGTTGCTGGCCGCGGCGAACGCGTCCCGGGCGGCGACCGCCCGGTCGCTGCACCTGAGCTCGCAGGAGGCACTGGTCGTCAAGTCCGTCCTGAAGGACGCGGACGGCACCCTGCACACCCGCTACGAGCGCACCTTCGCCGGACTGCCGGTCCTGGGCGGCGACCTGGTCGTCCACACCGCCGCGAACGGCTCCGCCAAGGGCGTCACCAAGGCCACCGACGCGACCCTCACCGTCGCCTCCACCACCGCCGCCCAGAGCGCCGGCTCCGCGAAGGCCTTCGCGCTGGGCCGCGCCAAGGCCAAGGGCGTCGCGAAGGCTAAGGCCGGCACCGCCCGCAAGGTCGTCTGGGCCGCCTCCGGCACCCCGACCCTGGCCTGGGAGATGGTGGTCGGCGGCACCCAGACCGACGGCACCCCCTCCGAGCTGCACGTCATCACCGACGCCAAGACCGGCAAGAAGCTGTTCGAGTACCAGGGCATCGAGACCGGCATCGGCAACAGCAAGTACTCCGGCCAGGTCACCATCGGCACCACACCGGCCGACGGCGGCTACTCGATGACCGACGGCACCCGCGGCGGCCACAAGACCTACGACCTGGGCGGCGGCAGCTCCGGCACCGGCACGCTGTTCACCGACCCGGACGACACCTGGGGCGACGGCGCCACCGGCGACCGGCAGACCGCCGGCGTGGACGCCGCCTACGGCGCCCAGCTCACCTGGGACTACTACCAGGACGTCCACGGCCGCAACGGCATCAAGGACGACGGCGTCGGCGCCTACTCGCGCGTCCACTACGGCAACAACTACGTCAACGCGTTCTGGTCCGACGCCTGCTTCTGCATGACCTACGGCGACGGCACCGGCAACACCAAGCCGCTCACCTCCATCGACGTCGGCGCCCACGAGATGACCCACGGCGTCACCTCCCACACCGCGGGCCTGATCTACCGCGGCGAGTCCGGCGGCCTCAACGAGGCCACCTCCGACATCATGGCCGCCGCCGTGGAGTTCTACGCCGACAACGCCTCCGACGTCGGCGACTACCTGGTCGGCGAGAAGATCGACATCCGCGGCAACGGCACCCCGCTGCGCTACATGGACAAGCCGTCCAAAGACGGACGGTCCGCCGACGCCTGGTCCTCCACCCTCGGCTCCCTCGACGTCCACTACTCCTCGGGCCCGGCCAACCACTGGTTCTACCTGGCCTCCGAGGGCAGCGGCGCCAAGACCGTCAACGGCGTGGACTACGACTCCCCGACCTCCGACGGCCTGCCGGTCACCGCGATCGGCCGGGACGCCGCCGCCAAGATCTGGTATCGGGCCCTCGCCACGTACATGACCTCGTCCACCGACTACGCCGGCGCCCGCACCGCCACCCTCCAGGCCGCCGCCGACCTGTACGGGCTGGGCAGCGACACCTACGTCAACACCGCCAACGCCTGGGCCGCCATCAACGTCGGCCCCCGCGTCGTCGACGGCATCATGCTGACCACCCCCGGCGACCAGACCAGCAAGGTCGACGCCGCCGCCAGCCTCCAGATCCAGGCCACCGGCTTCAACCCCGGCGTCCTCACCTACTTCGCCGCCGGCCTCCCCGACGGCCTGAAGATCAACCACGTCACCGGCCTCATCACCGGCACCCCGACCACGCTCGGCACCAGCGACGTCACCATCACCGTCAGAGGCTCCGTGCACGGCGTCAGCACGGCGAGCTTCACCTGGAGCATCAGGAACATCTTCGAGAACACCACCGACGTGCCGATCCCGGACGCGGGCGCCGCGGCCTTCTCGGACATCGACGTCACCACGCTCTCGGGCCAGGCACCGAGCGACCTCAAGGTGGCCGTGGACATCAAGCACACCTACCGTGGTGACCTGGTCATCGACCTGGTCGCCCCCGACGGCACGCTGTACCCGCTGAAGAAGATCAACGCGTCCGACTCGGCCGACAACGTGCTCGAGACCTACACGGTGGACGCCTCCAGCCAGGTCGCCAACGGCACCTGGAGGCTCCAGGTCCGGGACGCGTACCGCCTCGACACGGGCTACATCGACGGCTGGAAGCTCCTCTTCTAGGACGTTCGCGATGTCGTGATCGACCTTGCCAATCCGGATCCGCCTGGAAGGGCGGATCCGGTGGGGCGCCTCGCCGAACGCGCTCAGAAGAAGGGAGGCGTCGCTGATCGAACTGTTTTTCCCGGGCCGGATGTGGGACCCCCGGGGCCAACCGTGGTGAATTCGGAAAGGCTCCGTCACAGAACCGTGAACCAGGCGCGCGAAGCTGGTGTTCACCACAGCGCAGCACGTGCGCTGCCATCGGGGGGAGTACCACCATGAGTTCCGTTCGCAGAGCCGCCGCCGTCCTGGTCGCCGTGTCCGCGCTGGCCCTGACCGCCTGCGGGCCTTCCGAGGACGGAGCCGCGGGCGGCAGCGGTGCGCCGAGCGTCACGCCCCCCGTTTCCACCGCCCCGTCCACTCCGGTGAAGCCGACGCCCACGAAGCCCACGAAGCCCGCCGAGTCGGCGGAGCCGTCGGGGCCCGCCACGCCGTCGAAGCCCGTCAAGCCGTCGACGCCCGCCAAGCCGGGCTCGCCGTCGACCGATCCCGACTACGACGTCTTCCCGTGCAGCACGTACGACGTGACGTTCACGGCGAGTCTGGCGGAGTCCACCACCAGCAGCTACCTGCTGAAGGTCACCAACAAGTCCGGCAAGCCGTGCCGGGTGCTCGACCACCCGATCGTGACCTTCGGCGATCTGGACGGGCGGGCGAACGAGCGCGGCGCCGCCCCCGGCATCGAGGACGCCATCCGGCTCGCCCCGGGCGAGTCCGCCTACGCGGGGCTCATGGGCGGCCTGAAGGGGGCCACGAGCAAGACGGTCTCCTCGATCGCGATGACCATGAACACCGAGTCCGACCTGAAGCAGGTGCCGCTCAAGGCCTCGACGCCCGGGTTCAACGTCTCCCCGGACAACTCCGTCACCGCGTGGATGGACAACGCCGAGGACGCCCTCAGCCTGTAGGCGTGGGTTCTTCCGCAGCCGGCCGCAGGGGGTGCTCCGCGGCCGGCTGCGGCGTTTCCTCCGCCTGCGGCCGCAGCCGTACGCAGCATCGCCCGGGGCCGGGGGCCAGGCACGCCTCGAAGTTGGTTTCGGCGATGCCCCTGAGCACCCCGCGCAGCAGGTGCAGGTTCATGCCGCAGACCGTCTCGGTGTGGTCCTGGGCGAGCGCGTGGAAGGGGCAGTTGGCGAGGGTGACGGCCCCGTCCTCGCGGTGCGGCTCGAAGCCGTACCGCTCCAGGAGTGCGAAGACGTCGGTCCGGCTCTGTTCGCCCAGCTGGGTGCCGAGCTCCTCGGCCTTGCGGTGCAGCACCCGCCGTACGGGCTCGCCCGTCGCGTCGGACTCCTCCACCGCCTGGGCGAGCAGCCGCCCCGCCAGCTCGTAGCGGCGGTCCGGGAGATTGACGGTGACCTGCTTCGCCGAGCGCCGGTAGAGCTTCGCCGGCCGTCCCGCACCGGGTCCCGAGCGGCCGCTGCGGCGCTCGTAGACGACGTCGAGCAGGGACTCGTCCGCCAGCCGGTCCAGGTGGAACGCGGCGGTCTTGCGGGCGAGCCCGAGAGCGGCGGCGGCCTCGTCCCGGCTCACCGGGGCCGACTCGCGCACCACGTGGTCGTACAGCCTCCGGCGGGTCGGCTCGTCGAGAGCCGCGACGGCGGAGACGTCGGCGTCGTGCGGGCCGGGCTCGCGTACGTCGGCCTCGGCTACTTCCTTCGGGGTGTCCACGAACACCAGTGTAAAACCCACTCCCATTGACTAAAGAGAGAAGGAGGTCTTCTATGGGAAATGAAGCTTGCCGATAGAAGGAGGGGGCCATGTCCTCCGTCACCACCACCAGCAGCAGCTCCACCGCCCGGCGGCGAGCGGCGCTCGCCGACCCCGGCTATCAGGCGTTCGTGATCCTCCGTACGGGATTCACGGTCGCGCCGATCCTCTTCGGTCTCGACAAGTTCGCGAACCTGCTCGTGGACTGGCCCGCCTACCTCGCGCCGTGGATCAACGACATCGTCCCCGGCAGCGCCCAGACGGCCATGTACGTGGTCGGCGTGATCGAGATCGTGGCCGGGATCGCCGTGGCCCTCGCCCCCCGCTTCGGCGGCTGGCTCGTGGCCGGCTGGCTGGCCGGGATCATCGTGAACCTGCTGACCATCCAGGGGTACTGCGACGTCGCGCTGCGCGACTTCGGGCTGCTCCTCGGCGCCGTCGCGCTCGCCCGGCTCGCGCAGAAGTACCACGCCGAGCGGTCCTGACGCGGAAAAGCGGGTGATGCCTCACGGCATCACCCGCTCGCACCGCCGCCCCGGGTGGGGCGGCCGGGGTCAGGCGAGCGCGAGGAAGAGCTTCTCCAGCTCCTCCTGCGTCATGGGCGGGGTGTCGGAGTCGTCGTCGAGGCACTGCCGCATCCCGCTCGCCACGATCTTGAAACCGGCCCGGTCGAGGGCCCGGGAGACGGCGGCCAGCTGGGTCACGACGTCCTTGCAGTCGCGGCCCGACTCGACCATCGAGATCACGGCGGCCAGCTGTCCCTGGGCGCGCCGCAGACGGTTCAGGACGGGGCGCATCGCTTCGTCGTCCACTTGCACGGAAACCTCCTTCACCCCCTCCGGTCAGGATACCCCGCGGGGTATAAATCAGGACTTTGCCGGGTGCTCCCGGCGTCCCCCTGTCGATCGGGCTGTCCGCCACCACCGAAAGGCGACCGCACCGGTCAGGGCGGCCCCGAGGGCCGCCCACGTGGCCGGGTGGGCCCACACGGCGGTGTCGATCTGCTGCGAGAGCACGAAGACACCCATGACCACGACGAACCAGCCGAACGCCGTCCGCAGCGCGTCCTGCGGTATGCGGCCCGCGAGACGGCCGCCCACGAGGCTGCCGACCACCGCCGCGGCGGTCACGGTCAGCGCCAGACCCCAGTCGATCCCGACGCCCGAGAGGTGCCCGGCGAGCCCCGCGAAGGAGTTCATCCCGATCACGAGGAGCGAGGTGCCGACCGCCATGCCCATCGGCAGCCCGCCGAGCAGGGCGAGGGCCGGGACGACGAGGAA
The DNA here is from genome assembly GCF_014203895.1 of Streptomyces nymphaeiformis. Classification (GTDB taxonomy): domain Bacteria; phylum Actinomycetota; class Actinomycetes; order Streptomycetales; family Streptomycetaceae; genus Streptomyces; species Streptomyces nymphaeiformis. The sequence continues at coordinate 121,714 of NZ_JACHJY010000013.1, forward strand.
ACCGCCTCCCGAACCGACCAGGCCCGTCACCGCGCCGACGGCGAGACCCTCCGCCGCGATCTGCCGCACGGGCAGCTCGGCGTGGATCCGCGGCGCCGCCTCCCGGCCGCGCCGGGGCTTGCGGAGCATCGCGACCGCCGTCGCCAGCATCATCAGCGCGAAGGCGACGAGCAGGGCAGTACCGGGGACGTACTCGGCGACCCTGCCGCCGCCGTACGCGCCGGCCATGCTGAACCCGCCGAAGAGCAGGCCCGTCCGCCAGCGGACCCGGCGGGCCCGGGCGTGCGGGACCAGCGCGGCGAGGCTGGTCACACCGACCACGAACAGCGAGGTCGTGATCGCCTCCTTGGTGTCCTGCCCGGCCAGGTAGATCAGGATCGGCACGGTCAGGATCGAGCCGCCGCCCCCGAGGGCGCCGAGGCTGAGGCCGACGAGCAGGGACGCCGCGACGACCAGGGCGGTCACGAAGCGCTCCGCAGCTCCGTGATCACCGTGCGGATGTCGGCCCGCGGCCCGCGGTTGTACGGCAGCTTGGACAGCAGGACGCCCATGGCGCAGGAGTTGCTGACGGCCGCGTAGGTCAGGCCCGCGCCGACGGCGGTGCCGATCAGGTGGGCGCCGGGGACGAACACCCCGACCAGGCCGGTGGCCAGGACGATCGAGCCGGCCACCAGTCGGACCTGGCGCTCCATGTCCCACCGCTCGGGGCCGCGGTTGACGGGCGCGCCCGCCGCCTCCCAGGCGACGATGCCGCCCTCCAGGACGCGGAGGTTCGGCAGTCCGGCCTCGGCCAGGGCCTTCTCGGCCTGGCCGGCGCGCTGGCCGGAACGACAGACGAGGACGACGTCCTCGTCGAGGTGGTTCAGGAGCTCGGCGCGGTGCTCGCGCAGGGTGTCCAGGGGCACGTTGTACGAGCCGGGGATGTGCGCCGTACGGAACTCACCCGGTGTACGCACGTCGAGCAGGCGCGGGGCGCTCCCGTCCTGGACGAGCCGGTGCAGTGCGGCGGGGGTGAGGGAGGGGGCGGGTGCGGGGGTGGTGCTCATGGGATTCCACTTCGGGTCGGTCCTTATACCCAGGGGGGTATATAAGAGGCTGTGAGGGGCCCCGGCGGGCGACGAGGCCCCGGGGGAGTGGGGAGAGGCGGGGGGATCAGGCGTCGGCGGGCTCGGCCGCCGGCTCCGTCAGGGCCCAGGCGGCGTATCCGCCGAGGATGTCGGAGACGTCCCGGAAGCCGCGCTGCCGCAGCAGGCTCGCGGCGATGGAGGAGCGGTGGCCGCCGGCGCAGTGCAGGACGAGAGGCCGGTCGGCGGGCAACTCGGCAGCGCGGTCGGGGAGTTCGCTGAGCGGGATGTGGAGCGCGGACTCGATGAAGCCGTTCGCCGCGCGCTCGCCGCAGGTGCGCACGTCCACGATGACCGGCGGCTGCTCGCCCGCGAGGGCCGTACGGAGGTGCGCGGCGGTGACCCGGCTCGCGGGGGTGACCTCGCCGGCCAGCGCCTCCAGGGCGTCCTCGGGGTTGCGCAGGTAACCGACGACCCGGTCGAAGCCGATCCGGGCGAGGCGGGTGACGACCTCCTCCTCCCGGTTCTGCGGGGCCATGACGACCAGCTCGGCGGCCGGGTGGAGCACGGTGCCGGCCTGCTCGGCGAAGCGGCCGTCGGCGGGCACGTTCACCGCGCCGCGCAGATGCCCGCCCGCGAACTCCTGCGGATCGCGCGCGTCCACCACGATCGCGCCGCCGGCCCGCAGTTCGCCGAACTCGGCGAGCGTCAGCGGGCGAGGGGCGGAGGCGTCGTAGCGGGCGCGGTCCTTGCGGTTCAGCTCGGCGTCGTACGCGAAGTAGCCGGGCGCGGCCGACTGGCCGGCGGTCACGAGCGCGACGAACTCCTCGCGGCCCATCGGGGCGCAGGCGTAGTTGGTCGCCCGCTGCTCGCCGATCGTCGACTGCTTCTCCGTCGACAGGTTCTTGCCGCAGGCCGATCCGGCGCCGTGCGCGGGGAAGACCCGCACCTCGTCCGGCAGCCCCATCAGCTTGTTCTGCACGCTGTCGTGGAGCATCGCGCCGAGCTCCTCGGCGGTCACGCCCACCGAGGCGAGCAGGTCGGGGCGGCCGACGTCGCCGATGAACAGCGCGTCGCCGGTCAGGACGCCGTACGGCACCTCGTCCTCGGCCCGCTCGTACACGAGGACGCTGATCGACTCCGGGGTGTGCCCGGGCGTCTCCAGGATCTCCAGCGTGACGTCGCCGAGGGAGACCCGCTCGCCCTCGGCGAGCTTGCGGATCGGGTACTCGGTCTCGGCGCGCCGGCCGTAACCGATCCACGCGCCCGTCTCGTCCGCCATCTCCAGGTGGCCGGCGACGAAGTCGGCGTGGAAGTGGGTGTTGATCACGCCGACGACGTCGAAGCCGTGCGCGGCCGCGTCGGCGAGGTACTCGGAGACGTCCCGGCGGGGGTCGACGACCACGGCCCGGCCGGTGCGCTCGTCGGCGATCATGTAGGACGCCTGGGAGAGGCAGTCCAGGTAGTACTGGGTGAAGAACACGGCCATCCCTTCGATACCCCCATGGGTATTTACGCACTCGACCGTAAGGGGGCTCCCGCGGCGAAGTCAAATACCCCCCTGGGTATCCGGGATTTTTGCCGGACCGGCAACAGCGATGGCGTGACCGGCACGCGGTGGGCGACGGTGCCTGCGTGACTGACGACATCGCGGCGGGAACGCCCGCCTCCACCCGTACGCCCCCGCCCGCCGACGGATACGTCGGAGACCCCGCGGTGCGGGCGAAGTGGGACGACGTGTACGCCGACCGCGAGCGGCTGTGGAGCGGCCGGCCGAACGGCGCCCTCGTGGCCGGGACCGCCGGACTCACCCCCGGCCGGGTGCTCGACGTCGGCTGCGGCGAGGGCGCGGACGCCGTCTGGCTCGCCCGCGGCGGCTGGGACGTGACCGCGCTCGAAGTGTCGGGAGTGGCCCTTGAACGGGCGACCGGGCACGCCCGGGACGCCGGCGTCACCGTCCACTGGGTCCACGCCGGCCTGGCGGAGGCGGCGCTCCCGCCGGCCTCCTTCGACCTGGTCTCCGCCCAGTACCCGGCGCTGCTGCGCACCCCCGACGCCGCCGCCGAACGTGCGCTGATCTCGGCCGTCGCGCCCGGCGGCGTCCTGCTGCTCGTCCACCACGCGGGGATGGAGACCCGGCAGGCGGACGAGGGCGACTTCGACCCGGCCGACTACGTCTGGCCCTCGATGGTCGCGGCCCTGCTCGACGACGACTGGACGGTGGAGGTCGACGAGGAACGGCCCCGCGTGATCCCCGAGGGCGGAGCCGGCGCGCACCACACCCACGACGTGGTGCTCCGCGCCCGCCGACTGCGCTGAAGGCCGAAGCCCGTTTCCGGGATCGGGACAGCCTGTTTCCGGGATCGGGACCCAGTGCCCCGACCCGTGGTCACCCGTGCGCGGGGCCCGTCACCTCCGTTACCGCTGCGCCACTGCCGTGAAGGCGGCCTTGGGTTCCCATTCCATGTCGGGGTAGGTCTGTCCCCGGCGTCCTTCGAGGAGCTTGACGATGCCCAGGCCGGCCCGGTCCAAGTCGTCCCTGGGGTCGCCGTCCGGGCGGTGCGGATAGCCGGGCAAGGCGAACAAGAACACGAACGCGCTGTCCACGCCCTCGGTCTCGAAGATCTCCAGCAGTTCGCTCAGATACGCGGCCTGGCCGGCCTCGTCACGCTCGTACGTGCCGTCCAGCCGTACGGGGGTCTTGGTCTCCGGGTCGTACTCGACCACTTCCAGCACCCGCCCGCCGCGGTCTCCCGCGCCGCGGTAGGCCGCGGTTCCGAACCCGGTGATGGCGAGCGGCTTCGGGCCTTGGGTCAGGGTGCGCACCGCGTCCCGGAACCGGTCGGCGACCTCCGCGGAGCGGATCAGCTCGAACGTCACGATGTCGAAGGGGGTCCAGTCGACCTGCTCGAACCGGATGGACGCGTAGGTGAGCCTGCCCTGGAACCGCTCGCGGACCGTGGCCGCGGCATCGCGGAGGAACGCGTTGACGCGCACGCTGAGCTCGCGCATCGCTTCGGCCCGCCGCTCGGGTGGGCTCATCAGCTGCTCGACCCGCTCCTCGGGGCTCTCCCCGGGCAGGAACCCGCGGTTCATCACGCTCAGCTCGACCCCTGCGACGAACACGACCGCGGCCCCCTGCTGCCGGAGCCGTTCCGCGCGCTCGGCGCAGTCGCGGAAGAGCGCGAGGACCTGCCCCGGATCCAGCTCCAGCGGATAGGGCGAGAACCAGACCTCCATGCCGAGCTCGGCGGCGGCACCGGCGGCCAGTTCGAGTCGGTCCGGGTCGCCGCCGATGATCTGGACCGCGTTGCAGTGCAGGTCGTCGCGGATGACGGCGAGCTCGCGCCGGACCACCGCGGGGTCGAACTGCTCGCGGGACATCCGGCCGTGCACGACGAATCCGGTGTCGTAGGTCATTCCTCTTGCTCGCATGGCGACGCCCTCTCTGTCGGTCTCGGTCAGGGCGAGGCCGACAGTAAAAGTGCGTGCACGCAAGTTTGCGCTGGCGTAATTTTGCGCTGCCGTAACTTTGCGCGTACGCAGCTCTGTGTGGAACGCTGACACCGTGACGACACCACCATCAGGGCTGCGTGAGCGGAAGAAGCAGGCCACGCGCGAGGCGCTACGCGAGGCGGCCCTGCGCCTGGCCGTGGAGCGCGGACCCGACCAGGTGCGGGTCGAGGACATCGCTGCGGCGGCCGGGGTCTCGCCGCGCACCTACAACAACTACTTCGCCAGCCGCGAGCAGGCGATCGTCTCTGCTGTCACCGCGGACCGGGAGGCGCGCATCGCGGCGGCGGTCGCGGCCCGGCCCGCAGGAGTGCGCCTGGCCGACGCCGTCACCGAAGCGGTGGTCGCGCAGTACACGAACACCGGCGAGCGCGCCCACAAGGCGCTGCTGCTGATCACCACCCAGACCGCACTGCGTGACGCGTTCCTCGACACCACCGCCGGCATCGAGCCTCCTCTCACGGCGGTGATCGCCGAACGCCTGGGCGACGCCGGAGCGCGCACGGCCCGCGTTCTCGCGGCGAGCGTGGCCGCGGCGGTTCGCATCGCGTTGGAGGGCTGGCTCCGGCCGCCGGGGAACGCGGAGGCCACCGAGGATTTCGCCGCCGGAGGACTGGTCGTGCCCTCCGGCTCGCTGCCCGACCAGCTCCGCACGGCGCTGGCCCCGCTCGCGCCCGCGTTCGACGCCGCCGAGCAGCGCACCCAGCCGTGAGGCCGACCCGACCTGCGTATCCGCGTCGCGATCCACGACGGGAGTACTAGGCGGACTCCAGCAGCCCCTTGAGCCGGGCCAGGTCGGCGGCGACCGTGTCGGCGTCACGCTCGAACTCGGCGTCGCTCATCTCCGGCCGGCGGAGGAGGGTGAACACCACCTCGCTCCCCGTCTCGGTGGCGATCACCCGGACCGGGTTGTGGAAGGTCTGCCCGGAGGGGAGCGTGACGTCGTGGTCGAGCACGCCCAGGTCGTTGCGCGGCACGAACCTGACCGTGACGCGCCCCAGCGGGGAGGAGTCCGCGACCCATTCGTCGCCGACCTTCTCGATGGTTTTCCCCAGGCCATGGGCCCAGGCGGGCAGGTTCACCGGATCCGACGCGTAGGCGTAGACGTCGGCGACGGAGCGGTCGATGGAGATGCTGACGTGGCGTGATTCCTTGTCGGTGACGTTCATGGCGTCGACGCTAGTGGCCCGGCCCCGCCTTCCGCTTGAACGAATCAGACATCGGTGCCGAGCTCCCCGGCCAGCAGGGCAGCCGTCCCGGCCACCAGCGGATCGTCGGCGGGGGCGTCCTCCTCGGCCTTGGTGGTGAGGACCGCGAGGACGATCGGCGTGCCGTCCGGCCGCCAGGCCACGCCCACGTCGTCGGCGCCGCCGTGGCGCCCCGATCCGGTCTTGTCGGCCAGGAGCCAGTCGGCGGGCAGCCCGCGCCGGAACCGCTCGGCGCTGGTCGTGTTGCGGAGCAGCCAGCCGGTGAGCCGCTCCCGGTCGTGGCGCTCCAGCGCGTCACCGAGCACGAGACGCGCGCAGCCGACGCCGATGGCGTACGGCGAGGTGGTGTCGGTGACCCGCCAGGGCTCCGCCGAGTTGAGCTCGGGCTCCCACCGGTCGAGCCGGGTGACGCGGTCCCCGATCGAGCGGCAGAAGCGGGTGAGGGCGGTGGGGCCGCCCAGCTCCCCGAGGAGCAGGTTGGCGGCGGTGTTGTCGCTGAAGCGGAGCGCGGCGTCGCAGAGGGCGGAGACGGTCATGCCGCCCGCGACGTTCTCGGCGCGCCCGGTGATCGGCGAGTAGCCCGACCTCTCGACGTACGCCGTCGTGTAGCGGAGGCGCCGGGCGAGGAACTCCCCGTCGTGGTCGAGGTCCCGCAGCACGGCCGCGACGGCGAGCGTCTTGAACACCGAGGCCATGGGGAAGCGCTCGTTCGCCCGGTACGCCACGGTCCTGCCCGAGCGCATGTCGCGCGCGAACACGCCGAGCCGTGCGCTGTGTTCGCGCTCCAGCCGCCGCAGCCGCGCGACGACGCCTCCGGTCTCCGGCGAGGCCTGCGCGGTGCCGTCGCCCACGGCGAGCGCGGCCGTGAGCGCCGTACCGGCACCCAGGGCCAGCGCGGAACGGCGGGACAGGTCGGGTACGTCGGCGTGCACGGTGTTCCCTTCCGCAGTGATCACTGTCGTACGTGTACACCGCCCGACGCCCCGGCCGCCTCAGCCACGCGGACCGGCGCGGCACAGGGAACAGACGCGTCAGCCCAGTTGGCGCCGGACCAGCTCATGGAAGAGCCCGGTCGTGTCCGCGAGGAGCTCGGCAGGCGTGCCCTCCTGGACGACGCGGCCGTCCGCCAGGGCGATCACCCGGTCCGCGTCCATGATGGTGGACAGGCGGTGGGCGATCACGACACGGGTCGCGTTCAGCGCGCGGGTCGACTCGATCACCGTCCGCTGCGCCTCGTTGTCGAGAGCGCTCGTCGCCTCGTCGAAGAAGAGGACACGAGGCCTGCGGATGAGCGCCTGAGCGATCATCAGCCGCTGGCGCTGACCGCCCGAGACGGTGCCTCCGCCGTCCGACAGCATCGTGTGCATGCCCATGGGCATCGCCTTGACGTCCTCCGCCAGGCCCGCCATCGCGGCGGCGGCCCACGCGTCCTCCAGCGGATACGATCCGGCGCCCCGGATGCAGTCGAGGACGGAACCGGAGAACGGCTGGGCGTTCTGGAGGACGACACCGCACTGGCGGCGCACCGCCGCCTGGTCGAGGGCCGCGAGGTCCTGACCGTCGTACCGCACGGTGCCGGAGGACGGCCGGTCGAAGCCGATGAGCAGCCGCAGGAGCGTGGACTTGCCGCACCCGCTGGCCCCGACGATCGCGACGAACTCGCCCGGCCGCACCCGGAGACTGACCCCGTCGAGGACGAGCGGGCCGTCCTCGGCGTAGCGGTAGGACAGGTTCTCGGCCTCGATCGCCCCGGTCAGCTCACCCGGCGGGGCGCTGGAGGCGCGGACTTCGGGTGTCTCCCGGAACACCGGCCTGATCTGTTCGAACATGGGCTGTACGGCGGCCGCCGAGAGGAGCGCGCCGGTCAGCTGCGTCACCGAGGACAGCATCATCGTGACGCTGGTGCTGAAGGTGAGGAACTCGCTCGCGGACAGGGTGCCCCGGGCCGGGCCGGCCAGGAGCGCGAACATCACGAGCGTGCACAGCGGCAGACAGACCGCGCCGAGGACCGCGAGGACGTTCTTGATCCTCCCGATGCGCCGGTGCAGCTCCCGGGTCCGCGCGAACTGCCCCGCCCACGCGGCGTACGCGAAGCTCTCGGCCGCCGCGACGCGCAGTTTGGGCAGTCCGCGCAGGGTCTGGAAGGCCTGGTTGTTCAGCTTGTTGCCGAGCCGGATCAGCTGTCGCTGGTACCGCAGCTGCCAGAGGCCCAGGCCCAGGAAGACCACGGCGGTGGCGAGCAGCAGGGCGAGCGCGACGAGGGCCAGGGGCACGCTGTAGACGAGGAGCAGCACCAGGTTCACCGTGCCGACGGTGCCCGCCTGGACGACCACCGGGCCGATGCCGGACAGGACCTGGCGGATGGCGCTGATGCCCATGGCCGCACTGGCCAGTTCACCGGTGGACCGCCCGGCGAAGAACGTCGTCGGCAGGCGAAGCAGCCGGTCCCAGACGGCCGGCTGGAGCGTGGCCTCGATGCGGCCCTCCATACGGAGGATCGCGGTGTTCTGCAGCAGCATGAAGGCGGCCGACACGATGCTGGTCGCGATGATCGCGAAGCCGGCCTGGACGATGAGCCCGGTCTCCGCCGCCGGTACGTACGCGCCGAGCACCTTGCCGGTGGCGACGGGCACGAGGGCGCCGAGGGCAACCGCGACGAGCCCCCCGAGGAGCAGGTCGCGGAGCTCCGCCCGCGTGCCCCGGGCGCTGAACCGGAGCAGCCGCAGCAGGCCGAGGGGGCGGTCGGGCAGCGGCCGGTAGAACATGACGGCGCGCGGCGCGAACGCGGCGGCGCCGCTCCGGCCGACGCGCTCCCGCTCACCGGTGGCGGGGTCGAAGGCCGTGTACCGGCCACGTCGCCACAGCAGCGCGACGGGCGTCCCGTCCTTCGCGCGGTGGCCCACCAGGGGCCCGCTGTCCTCGCGCCACCACCGGTCGCCGAGCCGGACGCCCCGGGTGCGGATCCGGGAGGCGAGCGCGATGCGTTCGACGGGGTCGGGGTGTCCGGGGTCCGGGGCCATGCCGCCGGGCTCGGCGAGGGCGATGCGCGCGTCGTGGGCGACGGCCTGGCACACGGCGTAGGTCGCGTCGTCGGCACGGTCCCGGGGGACGCCGCCGGAGCGGCCGATGGAGGCGAGCAGCGTGTGGTCGGCGCGCGTACGGGCGGCGTGCCCGGCCTCGATCCCGGCGGCCGCGCGGTCCTCGTGGTCGCGTTCGAGCTGCTCGATCCGGTCGTCCAGGGCGTACAGCAGCCGGTACTGCTGGTCGACCATGCCCTGCCAGGTCGCGGGGTCGACGAGAAGGGTCCCGGCGCCATGGCCACTGTCGTACGTCTCGTAGCCGTCGTACGCCGCGTAGCCCTGGTGGCTCGTCGCGTAGGCGGCTCCGTACGCGATGCTGCCGGGGGTGATCCGCATCCAGAGGACGTCGTCGTCGGCCGCACCGGGGGCGTCGCCGGGGCTGCCGTCCAGGACCGCCTGGTACAGGACGCGCAGCCCGCGGCCGATGCCGAGGCTGAAGGCGTGCTCCAGGGGGCTGAGCGGGGCGCTCTGGTCCCCGTACCACTGATCCTCGTACCACTGGCCGCCGCTGGACACCTCCTGCCCGTACGACTGGCCGACCGCGTACGGCAGTTCGCGCAGCTCGACGCGGCGCAGCAGGCAGCCCTGTGCGGGACGGCCGATCAGGGTGTGCGTCGGCCCGTCGACCGGGCCGAGCAGCAGCGTGCCCGGTTCGAGGCGGCCCAGGAAGTGCCAGGGGCCGAGCCGCGCCGCGTCGACGGCGAACAGGTCGAGCCCGCCCCCGACGACGAGCCAGAGGACGTGCGGGCCTTCCAGGGCGAAGCTGCGCAGGCCGGCGCAGTCGACCGCGGTGCCGAGGGCGCCGAGGGCGGCGACGACCGGGTCCGGGGCGACCGGGGCCGGGGCGAGGCCGTCGTGCCGGCCGGTGGGCGGATGGGGGACGTTCACCTCAGTGCTCCTTGACCAGACCGGCGTACGTGCCCCGCGCGGCGAGGAGTTCCTCGTGCCGCCCGCGTTCCACGACCGTGCCCCGGTCGAGCACGACGATCTCGTCGCTGTCGCGCACGGTGCTCAGCCGGTGGGCGATGACCACGCAGGCGCAGCCGCGACGCCGCAGGTTGTCGATGACGATCTGCTCGGTCGCCGCGTCGAGCGCGCTGGTCACCTCGTCGAGGATCAGGACGCTCGGGCGGCGCACCAGCGCGCGGGCGATCTCCAGGCGCTGTCGCTGGCCGCCGGAGAAGTTGCGGCCGTCCTGCTCGACGCGGCTGCGGATCCCGCCGGGGCGGCGGGCCACCTCGTCGTACACGGCGGCGTCCTGGAGGGCGGCGACGACGGCCTCGTCGGGGACGGACGGGTCCCAGAGGGCCACGTTGTCGCGGACCGTGCCCTCGAAGAGGAAGACGTCCTGGTCGACGAAGGAGACGGAGGCGGCGAGGGCACTGCGCGGGATGTCCTCCAGGCGCATCCCGTCGATGCGGATCGCACCTTCCCACGGCGTGTAGAGCCCGGACATCAGCCGTGACACGGTGGACTTGCCGCTGCCGGAGCCGCCGACCAGGGCGACCTGCTGCCCGGGTCCGACGGTGAGCCGGAAGTCCTTGAGCAGCGGGGCGTCGAGCGGGCTGTAGCCGAAGGTGACGCCCTCCAGTTCGACGTGGCCGGTGAGGCGGCGGGTGGCGGCGTCCGGGGCGCGCCGGGTGTGGACCGGGTCGACGGGGAAGTTCTCGACGTCACGGAGGCGGGCGATGTCGGCGGCGAAGTCCTGGACGCGGCCCGCCACGCCGTTGAGCCGGGTGATCGGGGCGGTGAAGCCGGTCACGAGGGCCTGGAAGGCGACGAGCAGGCCGACGGTGAGGTGCCCCTCCACCGCCCGCACGCCGCCGATCATGAGGATGAGCGCGCTGTTGAGCGCGGCGAGGGTGGGCGCGACGACCGCGAGCCAGGCGCTGGGCACGCCGAGCCGCTGCTGCACGTCGAGGGTGGTGGCGTGCTGTCCGGCCCAGCGCCGGAAGAAGCCGTCCTCGCCGCCGGTCGCCTTCATCGTCTCGATGAGCTGGAGTCCGCTGTACGCGGTGTTGGTGAGGCGGGCGCTCTCGGCGCGCAGCTTCTGCGTGCCGGTGGCCCGCAGGTGGACGACGATCCGGAGTGCGACGACGTTGAGCAGGGCGATCAGCACGCCGACGACGGTGAGTTGGGGGTCGTACGCCCAGAGCAGTACGGCGTAGAGCAGGACGACGACGGCGTCGACGGCCGCCGCGGCCAGGTCGCGTGCCAGCGTCTCGGCGACGGCGTCGTTCGTCTGCAGGCGTTGGACGAGGTCGGCCGGGTTCCGCTGGGCGTAGAAGGCGAGCGGGAGCCGGAGCAGGTGCCGCAGGAAACGGGCGCTGCCCAGGGTGGAGGCGATGATCCGCCCGCGCAGCAGATTGGCCTGCTGGAGGGCGGTGAGGGTCGCGGTGAGGACGAGGGCGGTCGCCATCGCCGCGAAGACCACGCCGAGCAGGGACGTCTGGTTCCCGATCAGGAACATGTCGATGTACGTGCGGCTCAGGGCGGGCACCCACGCGCCGACGGCCACCAGGAGGAGGCTCGCGACGACCGCGGCGGCCATCGTGCCCGACGTGCCGCGCAGCCGGGCGGGCAGGGCGGCGAGGACACCGGGCCGGGTGCCGCCGCGACGGAAGCCGGCGCCCGGTTCGAAGGTCAGCACGATGCCGGTGAAGCTGGTGTCGAACTGGTCCATGGGGACGAAACGGCGCCCGCTGCCGGGGTCGTTGATGTACACCCCCGGCCGGCCGAGGCGGCGCCCCGTGCCCTCGTACACGACGTAGTGGTTGAACTCCCAGAAGAGCACGGCCGGAGCGGTCACCTCGGTGAGCGCGGCCAGGTCCATCTGCATGCCCTTGGCCTGGAGGCCGTAACCGCGCGCCGCCTTCAGGAGGTTGCCGGCCCGGGAACCGTCACGGGAGACGCCGCAGGCGATCCGGAGCTCTTCCAGCGGGACGAACCTGCCGTGGTGCCCGAGGACCATCGCGAGCGCGGCGGCGCCGCACTCGACCGCCTCCATCTGGAGCACGGTGGGGGTACGGACGGTACGGGGCCGTCGGCCCTTGGCGGCGGGTGTACGGCGTCGGGACCGGCCCGCCGGTGGGAGCCGGCGGTCCGTGGACCGGGCCCGGGAGGGAGCGGTCGCCCGTGCCGCGCTCACGGCAGCAGCCAGTCGACGGGGCGCTGCGCGGACAGGTGGACGGCGCCGGTGACGGGCGTGCCGGACTCGGGGGCGTGCGGCGGCCCGTCCGAGGACGACCAGGCGTATCCGGAGGCGGTGGCGGGGGAGCGGTCCAGGGTCACCAGGACGGCGACCGGATCGCCCGCGCGGGAGAACCGCGCGGCGAGCCCGGCGTCTCCGAGGAAGGCACCGAGTTGCGCCTGCGTCTGCGGGGTGCGGCCGACGGCGGCGACACGGCCGCGGAGCACGCCGTACCGGTCGCGCGGGACGGACTGGACGCCGAGGTCGACGGGGGCGCCCACGCGGAGCGCGGCGGCGGTGTCCCCCGGCAGGTACAGGACGGCCCTCAACGGGGCGTCCGGGTCGGTCACGCGCTCGACGGTCGCCACATCGGCGCCGGTGGTGACGACCGAACCCAGCCTGGCGTACAGCGTGGTGACGCGACCGCCGGCCACGGCACGGACGCGCCGGTCGCCCTGTTCCGTGCGGACGGTCAGCAGCGGCGCGCCGGGGGCGACGGGCCGCCCCTCCTCGGCGAGGACCTCGGTGACCTGCCCGGCGACCGGGCTCTGCAGCAGATAGGTGCCCTCGGCGTGGGTGAGGAGGCCGGGCGCGTTCACCTTGGACGTCACCGTGCCGGTGAGGGCCCAGAAGCCCGCGGCGGCCATGACGACGACGGTGACGGCGAGCACGAGACGGCCCTGGGGGCGCGCGAAACGCACGGGGACGTCGAGTTCTTCGGGTGATTGCAGCTTGGAAAGCGCATTGCGGCGGAACTGCACGGACTATTCCTTCGGCTGCATTCAATCGATTGTTTCTGTCGGGTCTTCGAGGCCGTTTTTGGGCGTCCGTGAACCCCGGAACCGGAGAGGTTCCGGGGTTCACGGACAGTGCTCTGTCGGATACCGAATCAGATGGTGACTCGGTTGCCGAATCAGATACCGGCGATACCGGTGACGCCCGCGGTGTTCACCGAGACGCCGGTGATGCCGGAGGCCAGGCCCGGGACGCCGGAGACGAGGCCCTCGACGCCCTGGACCGTCTGCAGGGAGCCGACGGTGCCGAGGAGGTTGGTGACGTCGCTGGTCGCAGCGCCGACGAGACCGCCGGAGATGGTGACGAGACCGCCGGAGACGGCGTCGAGGTCGGCGTCGGAGATCTCAGCGGTCTCAAGGTCGTGACGCATGATGCGCACCCTTCGTTCATGGGGGGGGAATCCGTCTTCTGCGGCCGCAGCGGGATTGATCAAATCACGTGAACGGCTGGCCGGAGAAATTCGGTTGACGCTTCCGCTCGGGTGTTTCTGCACTGCGGGAAGCGGCCGTGCACCCACATTCACCGAATGGCGACACCTTCTCCTCGGAACCGAGTAACGGATTCGGCGCCCCCGCCTCGCGCGAGGAACTTAAACGGACAGAAGGGTTCCGTCCGGGCGGCCCAGGACCCCTGGCTGTCGGGGAACGGTGAAGGCGCCGCTCCTCGACACGCACACGTTGTGCAGGTTTCCGGCAGGCGCGCGGCGCCCTCTCCGGGGCGCTCCGGCCGGACTCAGGCCTCGGGGGCCATGTCGTACGTGACCCACATCGTGCGCGTGGCCACCTGGTCGTACTTGGACCGGGCGCGGTGGTTGTCGTCGGCGGTGATCCAGCGGACGACGCTCCAGCCGCGCTCGGCCCCGATCCCGCGCAGGGCCCCGAGCAGCAGGTCCGCCACACCGGAGCCGCGCTCGGCCGGATCCACGAAGAGGTCGTCGAGCCAGCCGCCGACGGTCGCGGACAGCGGGCGCGCGAAGGGCCGGAAGTGCGCGAGTCCGACGAGCCGCCCGTCGGCGGCCTCGGCCACGAGGCCCTCCACCTCGTGGTCCGGGTCGTGGATCCAGGACCAGACGAGCCGCGCGGCCTCCTCGGTCTGCTTGACCCGGTAGAAGTCGGCGTAGCCCCGGTACAGGGCGCGCCACTGGTCGAAGTCGCCCTCCCGGACCGGACGGATCGAGACGGCGGCGGTGTCGGACATGTCTTCACGCTCCTCACGCACCGCTCCCTGCGGTGCGGACCAAGTGGATCACGTAGGGGATGACCTGCGGAGTTCGGACCGGGCGCCGCTACGGCGGCCTTTTTCAGGGGGTACTCACACGGGCGTGCGATAGGTTCCGGACCATGACTCAGCTCGGCCCGGCCGCTTGGCCACCCGCCCCGATGAAGACCGAACGGCTCGTGCTCCGGGAGTCCGAGGCCCGGGACCGCGCGGCGTTCGTCGCACTCTTCTCGTCGCCGGAGGTGGGCACCTACGTCGGCGGCCACCGTCCCGGCGACGAAGTCGACCGCGCGATGCCCGAGGTGCCCGGGCGGCGCCCCCGCCTCTTCGTGATCGAACTCGACGGAGCGATGATCGGCATGGTCACGCTGGACCGGCGCGGCGCGGACCGCCGGGGGCACGTCCGTCCGGAAGCCGAAGAGGCCGAACTCGGTTATATGTTCCTGCCGGAGGCCTGGGGACGTGGGTACGCCGCCGAGGCGTGCGCGGCGGCACTCACCTGGTTCGCCGGCGCACACCCCGGCGAGCCGGTGGTCCTCTCCACCCAGACCGCCAACACCCGCGCCGTGCGCCTCGCGGCGAAGCTGGGCTTCACCGAGGTGGAGCGGTTCGAGGAGTACGGCGCGGAGCAGTGGTTCGGGGTGTGGTCGGAGGGCACGCCGTCGGGTTGAGCCGGTGAGGTCAGTCCGACGGCGCGTCGTCGTCCGGCACGTATCGCCGCACGATCGCGAGGTGGCCGCGGGCGCTGACGGTGTGGGGGTGGTCGCCGCCCAGCACCCGCTCACGGTCGGCCACCACCTTCTGCAAGAGGCGGAAGGCTTCGCCGGTGCGCCCCGCCAGCGAGTAGCACACGGCGAGGTTCGTGCGGGTGGTCAGGGTGTCGGGGTGGTCGTCGCCCAGCACCCGTTCGCGGACCGTCGCCACCTGCTCGCCGATCTCGATCGCTTCGTCGACGCGTCCTCCCTCGGCGTAGGAGACGGCGAGGTTGGATCGGGCGTTGAGGGTGTCGGGGTGGTCGACGCCGAGGAGCTGCCGGCGGTGCGTCGCCGCCTGCTCGCCGATCTCGATCGCCTCGTCGAAGCGCCCCGCCTTCTGGTAGGCGGAGGCGAGGTTGACGCGGGTGGTGAGGGTGTCCGGGTGCAGGTCGCCCAGGAGCCGAACGCGGTCCTCCAGCACCTGCTCCCCGAGGACGATCGCGTCATCGACGCGTCCCGTCTCCCAGTAGGAGACGGCGAGGTTGGAGCGGGCGGTGACGGTGTGGGGATGGTCGTCACCAAGGAGCCGCCGGCGGTCTGAGAGCACCTGCTCCTCTATGGCGATGGTCTCGTCGATGCGTCCGGCCTGCCCGTAGGACATCCCGAGGTTGCTTCTGGCGGTGAGGGTGTCGGGGTGGCCGTCGCCGAGGACCCGTCGGCTGTCCGACAGCACCTGCTCCTCGATGACGATGGCCTCGCCCACGCGCCCCCCGTTCCGGTAGGAGGCGGCCAGGTTGCCCCAGGCGCGGAGGGTGTCGGGGTGGTCGTGGCCCAGGAGCCGCTTGCTGTCGGCCACCACCTGCTCCTCGATGGCCGTGGCTTCGCCCGTACGCCCGGCCTGCCAGTAGGCGGTGGCGAGGTTGGCGCGGGCAGTGCGGGTGTCGGGGTGGTCCTGGCCGAGTACCCGCTCTCGAATCGCCACCACCTGCTCCCCCAAGGAGATCGCTTCTCCGGTGCGTCCTGCCCGCTGGTAGCAGGTGGCCAGGTTGGCGCGGACGGTCAACAGGTTGGGGTGGTCGTCGCCCAGCACCCGTCCGCCGTCGGCCAGGATGCGCTCCCCGATGGTGATGGCGTCGTAGGTGTGCCCGGCCTGATAGTAGGCAGGGGCGAGAGTGGCCAGGGAACCGAGGGTGTCGGGGTGGTCAGGGCCGAGCATCCGCTCCTGGTCAGCCACCACCCGCTCCCCGAGGGCGACGGCCTCGCGGGTGCGTCCGGCCTGCCAGTAGGAGGTGGACAGGTTGGCGCGGGCGCTGACCGTAGCGGGATGGTCGTCCCCCAGAGCCCGTTCAGCGGCGGCCACCACATGCTCTCCGATGGTGACGGCCTTACCGATGAGGCCCGCGTTCCGGTGGGCGATGGCGAGGCAATTGCGGGCCGAGAACGTATCGACGTGGTCGTCGCCGCGTAGTCGTTCGGCGGTGTCGGTCACCTGCTGCCAGTAGGAGGTGGCGGCGTCGGCCAGGCCCGCGTCGAGGAGGCTCTTGCCGGCGCGGTACATGACCCGACCTCCCGGGGAGTCCCAGAGCCGGTCCCCGCCGTGGTCGGTGAGGGCCTCGGTGTTGGCGCGCAGCGCGGCGGCCAAGTCCGGGTGCGGCTGGTCGACGTCGGGCCAGACGTGCAGAAGCGCCTCGGCAGCCGTGTCGACGAGGCCCGCCAGGTCGGCCTCCGGGGTGTTCTCCCGGACCGCGCGGGCGGTGAGGGCGTGGATGCGGATCGCCCGGGGCTCGGCGCGGGTGTCACAGGTCAGCAGGGCGTAGCGGTGCAGCAGCCGCAGCACCGAGTGGGCTCGGACGGGGGTGACCTCGGGGTCGTACGGGGTGAGACGGTGGAGCAGGGGCCCGGAGGCCCACAGGGCGTGAGGGTGGCCCGCGGGGTCCAGGAGGGCGGCCAGACGCAGGGCCTGGAGGGCGAGGCCGGTCGTGTCGGCGGCTCGTGCGGCGTCGAGGGACAGCAGCAGCGCCACGGTGATCTGCCGGCCGTAGCCCTCGGTGTCGGCCGTACCGGGCAGGGCGTCCTCGAGCCGTGTCCGGCGGTCGGCGAAGATCCGCAGGTACGCGGTGCAGGTGAGTTCCTCGTTGATCATGTGGGCCGCCGCAAGGCCCAGGGCCAGCGGGAGGTGCCCCAGGGCCTCGGCGAGCGCCGGGGCGCGGTCGTCGAGGAGGTGGCCCATGCGGTCGCCGTGCAGACGGTCCCGCAGATAGGCGTCGGCTTCGTCCGTGGTGTAGACGTCGATGTCGACGCGGGTCCTGCCGCCTCCGGTCAGGCGTGCGTCGTTGAGCCGGGTGGTGGCCAGGACCCACCCCGTTCCCGTACGGCTGACGGGCCACCAGCCGTTGAGCGCGTCGGGACGGGTGATGTCGTCGAGGACCACCAGCCACCGCCGGTCCGTCGAGGCCAGCCACTTCAGCAGGGCCCGGGCATCGCCCTCCGGGTCGTCGCCGGTCGCGCCGGGCAGCCGGATCTCGGCGGCGACCTGGGCGTACTGGGTGATCACCTGCTGCACCTCGGTCGCGGACACCCACACCACCAGGTCGACACCCTGTTCGCGGGCGTCGGTGGCGCAGGCGGCGGCGAGCTGCGTCTTGCCGAACCCGCCGCCGCCGGACAGCACCTGGGTGAGCACCACCGCCCCGCCGTCCGACCGGGCCGTGTCGATCAGGCCGCGCAGGGCAGCGCGGGGCTGGAACGCGGAGGCGAGGGTGGGCACCGGGCCCACCTCGACGGGCCACGCCACCCCGTTCGGGCCCGGTGGCGTCCCGCCGCCCCCGAGCAGGTCCTCGAGCGCGGTCGTGGTCCCGGGGTGCCCGTGCCGCGTGACGAGACGGGCGAAGCCGGGCAGGCCGAGGGCCTCGTGGACGGGGACGGCGTGGAGACGGCGCCAGCCCATGGGCCGGTCGTCCTCGACCGCGACCCCGACGAGGCGCCCGTCGCAGAAGACCGCCGAGCCGGACGCTCCCGCCCACGGCCGAGTCCCGTCGAGGCGAGCGGCCGGCCAGACCGCGCAGTCGAGCACCCACCCGGCCAGGGACGTGGAGACGACCGACAGGTCGCCGTGCAGGTCCTCGACCTGGGCGGGGCTTCCGGCGTCGGCCGCGAAGGCGGGGAAGCCCGCTCCCTTGAACGGGATCCGCGCGGTGCCACCGGGCCGGCCCCACCGCACCGGGTCAGGGCCCGTCGGCACCGGTTCGTCGAGCCAGAGCAGCGCGATGTCCAGGGCGTCCGGGGGAGGCGTGCCGTCACGGGGGTCCGGCCAGCACACCTGCGCCGGTCTCCGTACGAGGTCCCCGAACCGCGGGTGACCCACCCGCGCCTCCACGCGCCCGGCCCAGCGGCCATCGGCCAGTACGACGTGAAGGGCCGTGAGGACCAACTGGGGCCCCACGAGATAGCCGGAGCCGGAGCCGGAGCCGGAGCCAGAGCCGGAGCCGGAGCCGGACTCCGCATCCCTCGCCCCGCAGCTACGGACCCACACCAGCCGCCGGGGGTCCACGTCACACCTCCCAGGGCCGCAGCCCGGCACCGTCCCCGGCAGAATCAGAGCCCCGCTCCGCAGGAAGGACGCCCGAAGAGCCGTCCGAGCCTTCGGCCGGGCCGCTGTCCAGGCCTCTCCCGTCGCCCCGCCGGATCCTGGCCCGGTCGCCGCCCAGGGCCTCGTCGCGGACCTGCAGGGTGAGCGTCAGCGTCTGCCGCCGCGTACTGCCGAAACCGCCACCGGCCTCGCCGCCGACCTTGGCGCCCAGAGCGCCGACCTCGACCTTCGCCTTGCCGTCGGCGTCCCGCCGGAACTCCACCTCAAGGGTGAGCTCCGCCTGCTCGACCTCGAACCGGAACTGCTCACGAGCCCCTTCGACCTGCGCGGCGTACAACTCCTGACGCAGCTCCCTGAGAGCCTCGCTCAGCGAGATCCCCTCGTCCACGCTTCCCCCTCGTCCGCAGGCGTCCGGCACCGACGCCCCGGTCCGAAGTCTGTCCCAACGCCCCCGCCCGCCGCAGCCGTTCACCTCCAGGAACGCGGAAGCCCCCGGCTGTCTCCCGCCGGAGACGGGAGACGGCCGGGGGCGTACCCCAGGACGGTTACCTCGCGAAGCCGTAGTCCAGGAGCTTCTTGACGTCGGCCGCCCTGTTCGCCTCGGACGGCGAGGCGAGCACCGTGCCGATGACCGTCTTCGTGCCACGGGTGGCGGCGAAGACGAGGCAGTACTTGGCCTGCGGACCCGAACCGGTCTTCACGCCGATCGCACCGCTGTACGTGCTCAGGAGCTTGTTCGTGTTGGTCCACGACATGTACCGGTAACCACCGCTCTTGGTGGTCACCTTCTGCTGCGTGGACTTCGTCTTGACGACGGTGCGGAACGTGGAGTTCTTCATCGCGCTGCTGGCGATCTTCGTCAGATCACGCGGAGTCGAGTAGTTCTGCCCACCCCCTATTCCGTCGAACGAGTCGAAGTGGGTGTTGCGCAGGCCGAGCCGCCGCGCCTCGTCGTTCATCTTCCCGATGAACGACTTGACCCGGGCGTCCCGCGTGGTGCCGGTGCCGAACTTGTCGGCCAGCGCGTACGCGGCGTCGCAGCCCGACGGCAGCATGAGGCCGTAGAGGAGCTGTCGGACGGTCACCTTGTCCCCGACGATGAGCCGGGCGGAGGAGGCGTTCTTGGCGACGATGTAGTCGCTGTAGGCCTTCTGGACCGTGACCTTGGCGTCGAGGTTGAGGTTCGGCTGGGAGAGCACGACCTTCGCGGTCATGATCTTCGTGGTGGACCCGGTCGACCGGCGGGTGTCCGCGGCCTTCCCGTACAGGGTCGTACCCGTCCCGTTGTTCATGACGAACCCGCCCGGTGCGGTGATCGACGGGACGGGCGTGGCGGCTTGCGCCTGGCCGGCGAAGAGGCCGCCGGCCAGCACGGCCGAGGCCGTCAGCGAGACGGTCACGGCACTGCGCAGGCCGAGTGTCGGAGTCAGCAAAGTCTTCTGTCCTTGGTAGAGATGGACGTCTTCCCAGGGGAGACGTACGAAAGCGCTCCAAGGATGCACCGAAGGGGCCGTGATCTTTCTCGCGCTCCCGGACACGCTCCCGGAGCGTGTCCGGGAACGTGTCCGGACACGCTCCGGGACCGGCCGGGAAGACCGCTGAGAGCGGGCGGTTGCAATGGCGCGGCCTCGCCACCTGCTGCCTACTACGGCAAGACCGCCACCATCTCACTCATCCGACGTAGAAGGAGAACCTCAGTACCGGAGGTCCTTCTGATCGGTGATCACGCGACCGGCGATGTACAGGTTGCCGTCGGAGTCGAGCACTCCGATGATCTTCTTCGTGGAGCCGTGGTGGGTCGTGAAGTAGATCTTGTCCGCCTCCTGGGAGGAGGAGTAGTTCGTGTTCACTGACAGCTCGATGCTCACGGGGGAGCTGATGAGTACGTCCTTCTTCGGCGAGCTCGGGTAGACCTGGTTCTGCCGCAGCTTGACGCGGCCGTGGGTGTCGCCCTCGTCCCAGTCCGAAGCCACTCCGAGATCGATGTCAGCCATGCTGCTTCCTCTCCTGTGGCGGTGAAAGAACTTTCAGGCTCGGGCCGTCACGCGACCTCCCGAACTGCTCCAGAACCTATGCAGTTCGTTCACATCGCGGCACCAAGTGTCATGACTATGACTGGATTTGACTCAGGTCAGTCGCGAATCAGTGCTTAGGGCTGTAGAGGCAAGGAAAGTCCGAAAAGTCGCCGTGGCAAGAGTCGAAGTGGCGGCTACGTGCGGTGCGCGCCCGGCGAGTGGTCGGGCCACCAGGTGGCCCGTCGGGATGTTGTGTTCCTGCGCTCGAATGTAGTACTTCTTATATATGAGCGAGCAGGTACACAACAGGCTGGCGGTTGTCAGGGCAGAGCGGAAAGTGTCGCGTCAGGCACTCGCCGAGGCAGTGGGTGTCCACTACCAGACCATCGGCTACATCGAACGCGGCCAGTACAACCCCAGCCTCGACCTGGCCCTGAAAGTGGCCCGGTTCTTCGGACTGCCGGTGGAGGCGCTGTTCTCCCTGGAGCCGTTCCAGCCGCTCACCGACGAGGTCTACGGGAGGAAGCAGTGATGACCGCGACGCGCTACGACCGACGGATGTACGCCGTGATGAACGACCGCCGGGCGGCCGCGGCCTATGCCACCGTGCCCAGGCGACGACTGATCGTGGGAGCGCACATCGCCCTCACCGTCACCGGAGTGGGCGCCTGGATCAGCACCGTGTTCGGGTCCGGATACGGCTTGCTGGTCCTGGTCGCCGCGGTGATGCTTCCCTGGATGCTGCTCACCGGCCTGCTCAACGGCTCCACGCGCGGACTCCTGGAGCTGCGCGGCCGGATGCTCGACGAGCGCCAGCTGGTCGAGCGCGACCGGGTGCGCGCCCTGGCCCACCGCATCACCCTGTGGCTGCTCGTCGCCACGGCGTTCGGCGTCGGGGCCTACGGCGTTTTGGCGGACGCACCCCTCCAGACCGCCGTGGCCCCGGTCCTCGTCGGCGTGCTCGCGGCGCACTGGATGATGCCGCTGTGGGTGGCGGGGCTGCGGGTCCAGGACGACCTGGGCGACGACGAGGAGTGACACCGGCCGCTCCGGGACGGGCTCTCAGGCCCCGTGCGGGGCTCAGGCCCCGTGCGGGGCGGCCGACTTCGCCGCCGTGACGAACGTACGGATCAGATCGTGGTCCTTGACGCCCGGGGCGGACTCGACCCCGCTGGACACGTCGACGCCCCAGGGGCGGGCACGGCCGATCGCCTCGCCGACGTTGTGCGGCGCGAGCCCGCCGGCGAGCAGCCAGGCCCCCTCGGGCCGGGCCGTCTCCAGCAGGGACAGGTCCCACGGCTCTCCGGAACCAGCCCGCGGCGAGTCGAGGAGGAGGACCTCCTCGCCGTAGGCGCCGACCCGCGTATCGGGCCGGTCGCTCAAGGACGTGGCGCGCCACAGCCGCGGGAAGATCCCGGCCGCGGCCGCGAAGTCCTCCTCGCCGTACGCCTTCCCGTGCAGTTGGAGGGCCCCGAAACCGAGCTCACTCGCGATCCGGGCGGCTTCGGCGGCAGGGGTGTCGTTGACCACCAGGACGGAGAGGACACCCTCGGGCACGTGAGCGGCGAGCCGTGCCGCGTGGTCCCGCTCGAGTCCGCGGACGCTGGTCCCGCTGATCACCAGACCGACGGCATCCGCCCCGGCCGCGACCGCCGCATCGATGTCGGCGGGCGTCTTGAGCCCGCACACCTTCACGAACACGTGTCTCTCCTCTGCTGGCACCGGCGCGGCCCCCCGAGCCTACTCAATCTCCGCGCAGCAGCCGAAACCGCAGGGCTCAGACCTGGGCGTCGGCTCCGGTCCGCGCGTCGGCGCCGTCCGTGTCCAGGCCCGCCAGGAGGCGCAGCCCGTCCTCGGCGGGGCTGCCGGGGGCCGCGGACAGCACCAACAGCTCCATGCCGGACTCGTCCGGCAGCGCGAAGTTCTCGTGGTGCAGTTCGAGCAGGCCGACGAGCGGATGCCGGTACGCCTTGCGCCCGTGGGCACGGGCGCGCACGTCCGCACGCGCCCAGAGGCGGCGGAAGCGTTCGCTGCCCATGGCGAGCTCGCCGACGAGGGAGGCGAGACGGGGATCGTCGGGGTGTTTGCCGGCGGCCAGGCGCAGATGCCCGACGACGTCGAGGGTGCACGTCTCCCAGTCCGCGTAGAGCCCGCGCTCGGCCTCCTCCAGGAAGAGGTGCCGGGCGGTGTTCAGGCCGGGGATCGGCCGGCCGTAGAGGAGCCGGGCGAGGCGGTTGCCGGCGAGGACGTCCAGGCGGTGGTTCATGATCAGCGCGGGTGCGTCGCCCACCAGGTCCAGGACGCGCAGCACCTCGGGCCGCAGGCGCCCCGTCGGCGCCTTCGCCGGGCGGCGGCGCTGCCCGGCGAGCCGGTGGAGGTGCCCGCGCTCGGTCTCGTCGAGGCCCAGGACGCGGGCGAGCGCGTCGAGCACCTGGGCCGACGGCTGGGTCGCGCGACCCTGCTCCAGGCGTACGTAGTAGTCGACGCTGACCCCCGACAGGTGCGCGACCTCCTCGCGGCGCAGCCCCTCGACCCGGCGGCGGCTGTCGGTCGGGATGCCGACGGCGGCGGGGTCGATACGGGAACGCCGGGTCCGCAGGAAGCCCGCAAGATCGTCCATGCCCCCCAGTATGGCCGCGGCGGCTCCCGCGAAGGTGGCCCTGCCATTACCAGGAAGCGCGGTCCGACGGAAGAAGCGTCCCTGAACACCTGCCGCCGCGACGCCCAGGATCGAAGACATCCACATCGAAGCCATCCGCATCGAAGTCACCCGATCCGAAGGAGTCCCCCATGAAGACGCTGATCGTCCACGCCCACCCGGAGCCCAAGTCGCTCAACAGCTCACTGAAGGACCTCGCCGTGTCCACCCTGGAGTCCGCGGGGCACGAGGTACGGGTGAGCGATCTGTACGCGATGAACTGGAAGGCCGTCGTGGACGCCGCCGACTACGGCCCCGCCGCCTCCAGCCCGCTGAAGGTCGCCCTCGACTCCGGCCGGGCCTTCGACGCCGGGACGCTCACCCCGGACGTCGCGGCCGAGCAGGAGAAGTTGCTGTGGGCCGACACGATCATCTTCCAGTTCCCGCTCTGGTGGTACACGATGCCGGCGATCCTGAAGGGCTGGGTGGACCGGGTGTTCACCTACCACTTCGCGTACGGCGTCGGCGAGCACAGCGACACCAAGTACGGCGAGCGCTTCGGCGAAGGCACCCTCGCCGGCAGGAAGGCCCTCCTTTCGGTGACCGTCGGCGGCCCGCAGTCTCACTACGCCGCACGCGGGATCAACGGCCCCATCGACGACCTGCTGTTCCCGATCCACCACGGCATCCTCTACTACCCCGGCATCGAGCCGCTGCCGCCGTTCGTCCAGTACGGCAGCGACCGGATGACCGACGACGACTACCAGGGCGTCGCGAAGGCCTGGCGGCAGCGCCTGCTCACGCTGGAGTCGGCGGAGCCGATCCCCTTCCGCCGGCAGAACTTCGGCGACTACGAGATCCCCTCGCTGCACCTGAAGGAGGGCCTGGAGCCGGACGGCCGCACGGGATTCGCCCTGCACGTCCGCGACTGACACCGGCGCGGTCCGCTGCCCCGGGGATGACGCTCGACACCCTGCATCACTACGACGAGATCGGCCTCGTACAGCCGTCCGCGCGCACCACGGCCGGATGTCGGGCCTACGCGGCGGGCGACGTGGAACGCCTGCGGGAGGTGCTCGCCTATCGGCGGTTGGGCTTCGGACTGTGCGAGATCGCGGATCTCGTCGACGCCCCGACCACCGACGCGGCCGCGCACCTGCACCGGCTGCACGGCCTGCCGCTCGACCAGCGCGACCGCGCTGCCGCCATGGTGACGGCCATCGACAGGGAACCGGAGGCACGGGCAAGGGGGAGCCGTATGACGCCAGAGGAACAACTCAAGCTGTTCGGGCCGCAGTTGTACGAGGCCATCGGCGCCGCGTACCCGGCGACGCGGCGCACCGAGCCGCGGATCGCCGTGAGGGTCTGGGAGGCGCTCGGGGGGCGCGCGGACGGTACTGAACGTGAGTGCCGACACCGGCTCGTACGAGCCACCGGACCGCGATGTGACGGCGGTCGAGCCGTCGGCGGTGATGCGGGCCCAGCGTCCCGCGGGCACGGCGCCGTGCGTGGCGGCCGCCGCGGAGGGCCTGCCGTTCGAGGACCGGTCCTTCGACGCCGTGATGGCGTTCAGCACCGTTCACCACTGGCAGGACCCGATCGCCGGGCTGAGGGAGATGCGGCGGGTGGCCAAGCGCGTGGTGGTGTTCACGCACGACGCCGGCGATACCGGTTGGCGTCACCACTTCCGGCTCACCCGGGACTACCTCCCCGAGGTCGCCGGCCTGGTCGCCGGCCGGCCCTCGGTGGACCGGCCGGCCGGCGTGATCGGGGCCCGCCTGGAGCCGGTCCTCACCCCGTGGGACTGCGCCGACGGCTTCTTCGAGGCCCACTGGCGCCGTCCCGAGGCGTACCTGGACGACCATGTGCGCCGCGCGGTCTCGGTATGGACGAGAGTCGGAGCCGAGGCCGAGCAGCGCGCGGTGAACAAGCTGCGCGAGGACCTCTCCTCAAGCCGCTGGGTCGAACGAAACCCGGGACTCGCAGGCTTCGACGCGGCGGAGTCGGGCCTCCGTCTCCTGGTGGCCTGAGGAGCCCGACGGGACGTCGACAGCAGGGGCGACAGTATTTGAACCTGCGGTCTTCCGCTCCCCAAGTGGATGCGCTACCAAGCTGTGCTACATCCCGGCGATCTCCAGGGTTAAGGGGGACAGAACACCGGAGGTCAGCAGAGGCAGCAGGACTTGAACCTGCGCATGACGCGGTTTTGGGGACCGCCGCTCTACCAGTTGAGCTGTACTCCTACATCTTGCGTTTAGTCATCGTCGATGACGTCAAGCTTGTCCATCCACCATCCGAATTGGACCGCTGTTCGCTTGACGTGGCAGTTCGCACACCTGACGTCACACTTTTCGATCTCCAGTAACACGGTGTTCCAGGCGGTCGCCCTTCGAACCATGTCGCTGATTGTGCGCGCCTTCTGTGTCGGCTCCCTGTGATCGAATTGCAGGACACGGAAGTCCAATTCCCCGCAGTCCACGCACGGATGTTCAGCCAAGTAGGTCAGAAGTTCCTTGCGGGTGCTCGCTCGGATCTTATTGTTCCGGTCTTTCGCTCGATCCAAGTAAGGCTGTTTGTTCCTATTGTAGTGCTCTCTCCGATACGTCTTCATGCACTCTCGGCAGTACCCCTGAAGTCCATCCTTCCGGGCCCGATTGACGCTGAACTCGGAGGTGGGAAGGCTTCGTTCGCACCGAAGGCGGTCCTTTGTCCACATGGCTCCAATGTATCGCGGAATCTTTGGAGACCGATGCTCTGGCCAACTGAGCCACGTTCCTTCGGTGTGCACAGCCCGGCACGATGCCGGATGCGCGCGCCGCCCGTTTTCGCCGCGGTCCGGCACCAGGGTCACGTGCCAAGTTCGACGACGTCCCCTACGGTCGGTCCATGGTGATCGCATGGGGCGAGCCGCGCAGGCTCGGTGTTCCGGACTCCGAGGCGCGGTTGCGCTTCGCGGCGGAGCGGCAGGAGGCGGGCGGCGGGCCGGGGCGCGGTTGCTCGTCGTCGACGGCGAACCGGCCTTCGAGCTCAGCGGCTGGTGCGGCACGTGCGCGTTCCTGTTCTCTCGGCTGGAGACCGTCACGCAGACGCTGTCGCCGGCAGGCGTGCAGGAGCAACTCGCCGGCACCCTGGACGATCCGGACGCGGGCGGCGTGATCGACGTGTTCAGTGCGTTGCTGCCGGCGGGGGAGTACCTCCCTGTGCTGCTCCGCATCGAGCCGCGACTGGTCGTTCCCGGCAAGGAAGGCGACTACTTCGGCGGCGAGCAGGTGGCCACGTGGGGACTCGACGACTTCTGGGGCTTCCCGCAGTACCCGCACACGCCGTACTACCGAACCTTCGAGACGGCGGTGGACGCATCGGCGCACCTCTACGAGTTCGTCGTGCCCATGGTTCCCCCGACGTGGAACGACAGGCGGCGCGTCGACGAGTACGCCGAACTCATGGGCCGGGGAACCGTCCCGACGGCGGTGGCGGTCTCGACGCCGGACGTGTGCGAACCCGCTTCCGCCCGGTCGACCGACCACTACCGCCACTGGGGCCTGACGCACTTCCTCCTCGACGGCCACCACAAACTGGAGGCCGCGGCCACCACGGGCCGCCCGGTGCGGCTGCTCTCGCTCCTGGCCCTGGGCGAGGGTCTGGCCGGGGCCGAGGAGCATGCCCGACTGCCGACCCTGCGCACGCGACCCCGCTCGGCCCGGGCGGACGGCACGTGAATCCGAGTCACGGCACCAGGTGGTTCTCCAGGTCGGTGAGCGTGGTGCGGAGCCAGGTGAGTTCCGTGCGGGTGGTGGCGCGGGCGATGGTCAGGATGCCCCGGCGGAACGGGTCGTCCAGTTCCTCGGCGCGCAGGGGGTGTTCGCCGGCGTAGAAGAAGCTGGCGGGTTCTTCGAGGAAGGTGAGGCGGCGGCGCAGGACGGTGGCCTGGGCGGTGGGGTCGTCCAGGTGCCGCAGGAAGGCCAGGAGGGTGAACCAGCGGTTCTCGTCGGTCACGTCGGGGCCTTCGGCGTCGGCGAGGCGGTGCCGGAGTTCGTCCCGGCCGGCGGGGGTCAGGGTGAGGACCTGGCGGGGCGCGGCGGCGGGGCCGGGCCGGGTCTCGCGGACCAGCAGGCCGGCCTTCTCCAGGCGCTTGATCGCCGGGTACAGCGTGGACTCGCCGACCGGGCGTACGTGGCCGGTGAGGGCGGTGATGCGTTTGCGCAGCTCGTAGCCGTGCAGCGGGGTCTCGTAGAGGAAACCGAGGATCGACAGTTCCAGCATGCCCGCATTCTCTCCCACGATGACGCTGCCGCAGTACTACGGTGACATAGTACTGTGATGCCGATGTATTCGAGAGGGGAGTGGACTGTGCGCGAGGCACGATTCGACGAGCGGGGCAGTGTCATCCGATGGACCGAGGCGGCCGGCGAAGGGCTCGCCGTGGTGTTCGTGCACGGCCTGGGCTCCGCGTCGACCGTCTACCACGCGCACATCGCGGCCCGGACCGAACTCGCCGGCCGGCAGGTCCTCTTCGTCGACCTGCCGGGACACGGCATCAGCGACCGGCCCGACGACTTCGCCTACCGCATCGAGGACCACGCGGACGCCCTCGCCGCCGCGCTCGACGCGGCCGGGGTGCGCGGCGGGGTGATCGCCGGG
The DNA here is from genome assembly GCF_014203895.1 of Streptomyces nymphaeiformis. Lineage (GTDB taxonomy): Bacteria > Actinomycetota > Actinomycetes > Streptomycetales > Streptomycetaceae > Streptomyces > Streptomyces nymphaeiformis. Next base: position 149,360 of record NZ_JACHJY010000013.1, read on the forward strand.
CACAGCATGGGTGGTGCGGTCGCCATCGTGCTCGCCCACCGCAGGCCCGACCTGGTGGGGCGGCTCGTCGTCACCGAGGGCAACCTCGACCCGTTGCCGGCGCCCACGGCAAGCAGCAGCGGGATCGCGTCGTACACGGAGGAGGAGTTCGTACGGGGCGGGGGCTTCGCCCGTGTCCTGGAACGGGTCGGCCCCACCTGGGCGGCCACCATGCGCCTCGCCGACCCGCTCGCGCTGCACCGGTCCGCCGTGCACCTGGTACAGGGCACCGATCCCGTGATGCGGGAGATGCTGATCCGTTCTTCCGTTCCGCGGGTGTACCTGCAGGGCGGACTGAGCGGCAAACTGCCGGGCGCGGAAGGGCTCCGGGAGGCCGGCGTGGACGTCGTGAACGTCCCCGGCGCCGGCCACAACGTCATGTTCGACGACCCCGACGCCTTCGCCGCCGCGGTGGCCGGCTAGCGGCTGCCCGCACCACCCGTCGGAGCACTGTCCCGGCGACCTCGCGGAGCCCTAGAGGGCGGGCTCCTGGACGGGATCCCGGGTTTCCGAAGCCGGGGCGGCGGCGCGCAGGGCCGCCTCGACCCGGCGGTTGCTGGTCATGGTCGCGGTGACGGCCGTCATGGTGAGGAGGAGGCCGGCGGCGGTGTAGAGCGGGGTGCGTACGTCGTAGGCGGTGGCCAGCCAGCCGCCGAGGAAGGCGCCGAACGGGGCGGCGCACATGGCGAGCATGCGGGAGGTGGAGGCCACCCGGCCCATCAGGTGGGCGGGGACGATCGTCTGTCGGAGGGAGGGGGCGAGCACCATCGTGGCGCCCATGGCCGCGCCGCAGACGGCGAGCGCCAGGCCGGCCGCGTACGGGTTCGGGGCGGCGGCGAGGCCCAGGATGGCGAGTCCTTCGACCGCGGCCGTGAAGGTCAGCGCGGCGCCGGTGCCGAGGCGCCGGCCGAGGAAGGAGGCGATGGCCGCGCCGAGCAGACCGCCGGTGGCCTCCGCAGTGAGGAGCAGGCCGAAGCCGAAGGCGCCGATGCCGAGACGGTCGTGCGCGAAGAGGGCGAGTACGGTCTCGACGGCGAGGAAGGCGATGTTCCCGACGGCCGGGCGCAGTGCGAGCCCGAGCAGCACCCGGTCGCGGAACACGTACGAGGCGCCGGCCCGCGCCTGCCGCAGCAGCGACTCACGGGCCTGCGGTACGGGCCGGGGAGCGGCGGGCAGCGATCGTACGAGCAGTGCCGAGACCGCGAACGAGACCGCGTCGGCGACCAGTGGAACCGCTCGCCCGAGCGTGAGCAGGGCGCTGCCCGCGGGCGGCCCGGCGAAGCCGGACATGGCGGTCTGGGCGCCGCGCAGGCGGGAGTTGGCGCGCTCCAGGAGCGCGGGGTCGCGGCCGAGCAGGTCCGGCAGGTAGGCCGTGGCGGCCGTGTCGAAGAAGAGCCCGCCGACGCCGAGGAAGAAGGCGACGGCCGCGAGCAGCGGAATGCTCAGCACGTCGAGCGCGGCCGCTGCCGCCGGTATCGCGAGCAGCGCCGCACGCGCCGCGTCCGCGACCCACATCGTGCGCCGGCGGTCCCAGCGGTCCACCAGTGCACCGCCGAGCACCCCGAAGAGCAGCCACGGCAGCGTTCCGGCGGCCGTGACGACGGCGAGCGCCAACGGATCCCGCGTCAGCGTCAACGCGAGCAGCGGCAGCGCGGCGTGCGTCACCCCGTCACCGAGCGAGGACACCGTCTGTGCGGTCCACAGCCGTCCGAACCCGGTCGGCAACTTCCTGAGGTCTGCGGTCACTTGGCCTCCCCTTCGGTCTGCTTGACGGCTGCCGGGTGGAACAGGGCGAAGACGAGCGAGGCGTCCGGCAGCGACGGATCGGACAGTGCCCGGTACTCGTTCGCCAGTGCCTCGAGCCGTGCCCCCAGCTCGGCGAACTGCTCTTCGGTGAGCCGGAGATGTGCCATCCCCACGTGCCGCTCGCCGTCCGCCGGCGATGCCTCCAGGTCCGCCACCGCGTGCCGCATCAGCACGTCCGGGCCTCCCTCGCCCGGATCCGGCAGCACGATCGACCGCGCGGCCATCGCGTAGTACCGCTCGGTGACGCCCCGGACCTTCCGGGTCCGCACCACCTTCACCAGGCCGGCCCGTTCGAGCAGTCGTACGTGGTAGCTGGAGCTCCCCTTCGCGAGGCCCACTCGTTCGGCGATCTGCGTGATCGTCGAGGGCTCGAAGCGGAGCACGGCCATGATCCGGTGACGCGTGAGGTTGGAGACGGCGCGTAGCTGTTCGTCAGTGGTGACGTGGAACGCCTCGGGAAGATCGTCGGTTGTCATGTCCTCAATGGTCAACACTTCTTGACCATTTGGCAAGGGGTTTGGTTCGGTCAACTCCCGGTTCAGGGGCTGACGTACTCGTACACGCCTCTGTGCGGGTGTCGACGGGGGAGTGCGGCAGCTGGGCCGAGGGGGCGAGCGGGGTGTTGGTGGCAACGGCGCGCCACTGCCAACACCCTTTCCTCAGCACTTACTTCACCCCTTGACGCAAGCTGGTCCAGACCTCTAGTTTCACGGTCGCACGACGACCCCGTTGTCCCCCGCCATCGGCCGACCCGTTCGGCAAGGAGTTCTGCGTGCCCATCAGCCTGCGATCCCTCCGCACCTGCCGCCGTCAGCGCGCCCGTTCGCTTCCGGTCCTCGTCGTCCTCTCCGTGGTTCTCTCCGCCGTCCTCTCCGCCCTGTTCGCCGTCGCGCCCGCCCAGGCCGCCGAGGGCTCCATCACCGGCCTCGCCGGCAAGTGCGTCGACGTCGCCGGCGCCTCCAGCGCCAACGGCACCGCCGTACAGCTCTACGCCTGCAACGGCACCAACGCCCAGCGGTGGTCCAACCCCGGTGACGGCACCCTGCGCGCGCTCGGCAAGTGCCTGGACGTCGTCGACCGCAGCACCGCGAGCGGAGCCTCGGTCCAGCTGTGGGACTGCTCCGGCGGCGCCAACCAGCAGTGGGTGGTCACCGCCGCGCACGACATCGTCAACCCGGCCGCCGACAAGTGCCTGGACGTCCGCGGCAACAACAGCGCCGACGGCACCCGGCTGCAGATCTGGACCTGCACGGGCGCGGCGAACCAGAAGTGGAACGCCCCCGCGAGCGGTGGCGGCACGCCGTCCGGTTTCGTCGTCACCGAGGCGCAGTTCAACCAGATGTTCCCGAACCGGAACTCCTTCTACACGTATGGCGGCCTCGTCGCCGCCCTCGGCGCCTACCCCGGCTTCGCCAACACCGGCAGCGACACGGTGAAGAAGCAGGAGGCCGCGGCGTTCCTCGCCAACGTGAACCACGAGACCGGCGGGCTCGTCCACATCGTCGAGCAGAACACCGCCAACTACCCGCACTACTGCGACTGGGGCCAGCCGTACGGCTGCCCGGCCGGCCAGGCCGCCTACTACGGCCGCGGCCCCATCCAGCTCAGCTGGAACTTCAACTACAAGGCGGCGGGCGACGCCCTCGGCATCGACCTCCTGAACGACCCCTACCGCGTCGAGCGCGACGCGGCCGTCGCCTGGAAGACCGGCCTCTGGTACTGGAACACCCAGTCCGGTCCCGGCACGATGACCCCGCACAACGCCATGGTCAACGGCGCCGGCTTCGGCCAGACGATCCGCAGCATCAACGGCTCCCTGGAGTGCGACGGCCGCAACCCCGCGCAGGTGCAGAGCCGCGTGGACGCGTACAACCGGTTCACCGGGATCCTGGGGGTGGCGCCGGGCGGCAACCTCTACTGCTGAGCCGTCCGGCGAGGCAGCAGGCGGCCGGTGGTCGGTGGCCGTAGTCTCGGACCTGTTCCGGAGGAGGACTTCTCATGCGCAAGGTGACCTACTCGATGGGCGTCTCACTCGACGGCTACATCGTCGGGCCGGACGGCAGGTTCGACTGGACGGCGCCCTCCGAGGAGGTCTTCCGCTTCTGGATCGACGAGATCCGCGAGGTCGGCGTCCACCTCCTCGGCCGACGGCTGTACGAGACGATGCTGTACTGGGAGACCGCCGACCAGGACCAGTCGCCCGACGAGCTGGAGTGGGCCGCGCTCTGGAAGCCGCTCCCCAAGGTCGTGTTCTCCACCACGCTGTCGACGGTGCAGGGCCATGCCCGCCTGGCCTCCGGCAGCGTGGCGGAGGAGATCGAGCGGCTGCGGGCCGAACCGGGGGAGGGCGACATCGCGATCGGCGGCGCGACCCTCGCCGCCGAGGCTGCCGCACTGGGCCTGATCGACGAGTACCGGACCGTGGTCCACCCGGTGCTCGTCGGCGGCGGCATCCCGTACTTCCCCCGGAACGAGCGCCGAGTGGACCTCGAACTCGTCGAGACCCGCACCTTCGGCTCAGGAGTCGTCTACCTCCGCCACCGCGTGGCCGGCGCTGACGAGTCCTGACTCGTAGGCGCTGATCACCAGTTGAGCGCGGTCGCGCGCCCCCGGCTTGCTCAGCAGCCGACCGATGTACGTCTTGACGGTGCCGCCGCTGATCAGCAGGTACGCGGCGATGTCCGCGTTCGAGAGGCCGCGCGCGACCAGCACCAGGACCTCGCGCTCGCGCTCCGTGAGCCCGTCGAGGACGGGACCCCGCGTGTGGTGGGCGGGGGGCATACGAGCGAACTCGGCGATCAGGCGCCGGGTCACCGACGGCGCGAGGAGCGACTCTCCGGCGGCGACCGTACGGATGCCCTCGAGGAGCGCCTCGGGGGAGGTGTCCTTGAGCAGGAAGCCCGCCGCCCCGGCGCGCAGCGCGCCGTACACGTACTCGTCGAGGTCGAACGTCGTCAGGATGAGGACGCGCGTCCCGGCCGTCTCGGGAGATCCGGCGATGTGCCGTGTCGCGGCGATGCCGTCCATGCCGGGCATCCTGATGTCCATCAGCACCACGTCCGGGCGCAACCGCCGCGTGCTGTCGACGGCTTCGGTGCCGGTGCCGGCCTCGCCGACCGCGGTCAGCCCCGGGGCGGTGTCGATGAGCACCCGGAAGCTTCCCCGGAGCAGGGACTGGTCGTCGGCGACGAGCACCCGGATCGGTTCGGTCACGCTGTCCTCTCCTGTCGGCGAGCGGCCGGGCCGGCCGTCGCGGGCCCGACGGGAAGACGAGCCGACACGGCGAAACCACCACCGTGCCGTGGATTGGCCTCCAGCGTCCCGCCGTACATCATCACGCGTTCCCGCATCCCCACGAGGCCGTGGCCGCCCTGGAGGCCGGAGCGGTCGGACACGGCCGCGTCCCCGCCCCCGTCGTCCACCACCTCGATGTGCACGCCGCCACGCGAGTCCCCTGTGACCGTCACCCGGCAGTGCGCCCCGTCGCCGGCGTGCTTGATCACATTCGTCAGCGACTCCTGCACGATCCGGTAGACCGTCAGTGCGGTGCCGGCGGGGAGGGAGTCGGCCAACCGGGTGCGGAGCGCCGTACGGACGCCCGCCTGCTCCGCGCGCCGGGGCCGCGCCCGTCCGGCCCTGCGGTGTCGCCGCGCAGTACGCCCAGGGCGCGCCGCATCTCGGTGAGCGCCTCCCGGCCCGTCCGCTCGATCGCCTGCAGGGCGTCGCACGTCTCCTCCGGGCGTTCCGCCGCCACGTGGTCGGCGACCGCCGCCTTGACGACGATCACGCTGAGGCTGTGCGAGACGATGTCGTGCAGTTCTCTGGTGATGCGCAGGCGTTCCTCGGCGAGCGCGTCCTCGGCCAGGCGCCGCTGCGCCCTGACGGCTCGCTCCCGCCGTTCGCGTACGACTCGGCCCGCGGCCCAGGGGGAGCCGACGACCAGCCAGACGAGCGCCGCGGTCCCGGCGGCCTCCGACCAGGGGCCGGACGGGGTCACGACCGCCTCACCGGTGAGGACGGCGGCCGCCGGGACGGCCAGGGTCACGGCCAGCGCCGTCCGGGCCCGGCGCACCGGCTCGACGAGCGCCACCGCGTAGACGGCCAGGGCCACGGCCACGTACGGATCGCGCGTGATGTCGAGGAGCGTCGCCGCCGCCGAAGCGCCGAGAACCACGGCGAGGACGGGCAGGGGCCACAGCCGACGGACGGCCGGCGGCGCCCCCACCCCCACCCCCACGGCCACCAGCCAGCCCACCCACGGCGGGCCGGAGAACCGGGGCAGGGCGTCGGACGCGTCCTGGCCGGCCAGCGCCGCGTAGGCCACGACCACGGCGACCGCCGTGCAGGCATCGAGGACCAGCAGATGCGCACCTGCACGCAGGCGCCACCGCGCCATGTGCATCGCACGACGATACCCAGCGCGGCGATGCCCGGCGCCGCTCATCCGACCCGCCCGAGAAGAACCATCGCGAGGCCCACGACCCCCACGAGAAGAACCCTTCCGCCGACCGTGGCGGCTCGTGGCGCCGGCCCCGTGCGCCAAGCGGCCACGCCCAGGGGAACGAGTGCGACGCACAGGCCCGCGGCGGCAGCGATCGACCAGGCGGTCGTGCCCTTCAGTACGCCCAGCGGCATCGCCGACGCCAGGGCCAGCGCCGTCGCACGCAGCGGGCCGAGCACCCGCGCACGGTAGGCGCCCACGGCAAGCAGCACCCAGCCGCCCATGACCGCGGCGTTCAGCGTGCTGAAGACGTGGAACGCGCCGTACGTCTCACTCGCCGTACGAGTCGCCGACGACGCCCCCTGGACGGTCACCAGCTGGAAGGCCAGGTGGTCGACGCCGGCGTGGAACGTCCGGGCGAACAGGCCGAGGACGGTGAGGACGCCGCCCCACACCGCCGGCTCCCGGTGACGCTCACCGACCCTGGCGGCGAGCAGCGCGACGCCCGGCCAGAGCAGCACCCAGCCGGCGGCGACGAGGCTGTACGAGGCCCTCATGAGGTCGGGACGCTGCTCGTACGCGCTCAACTGCGCCGGGAAGAAGAAGTCGAAGCGGAGACGCAGCAGTACGCCGGTGAGTACGAGCAGGGGCCCGACGACGAGGGAGGCGCCGCCCACCCGGCGTCCGGGAAAGACGGGGTGCGGAGGCGTGAGGGCCGGAGGCGTGAGGGTCGCGGTCGTGACGGTCATGGGGGAACGATGCCGCCGCCGTGCGCACCGAGTCGTCGGAGAACGGACCACACTTGGAGGTCGGACCCCGGTCGTACCCGAGTGATCGGTGTACGCCTCCGGTCCGATCCGCCAGGAGGCCGCCGGTCGCTCAGGTCGCCGTCGGCCCTGCCGCGGTCCCGCCGGTGCCGCTGAAGTGCGCCGTCGCCAGGACCGTGCCGTCCGCGGCCACCAGGCGCGCGCCGCTCAGGGTGTGGGGGTCCACGGGGGCCGGGGCGCCCCAGTAGCCGTAGCCGCCGCTGACCGGGAACGAGCCGAGTGCCACGGTGGATCCGTCGGCCCGCACGAGGAGGCACCGCACCGGGCCGGCGGGCGCCGGTCCGTCACCCAGGTCGACCGACATGTACACCCAGCCGTTCCCGCCCGTGGCGTCCCCCGGGTGCGCGAAGATCCGGCCCACCTCCCGGCCGCTCCCGTCCCCGGCCCGGTCCGGGGAGACCAGCGCCGCCTCCAGGACGCGCGGCGACGGGGCCACCACCTGGGGCGCGCTCTCCACCACGGTCCCGACCGCCCAGCCGCCGAACCCGAAGGCCACGGCCGTGGCCACGCCCGCCGCCGCGTTCCGGAAGCGGTGCCTGCGCACACGGCGCCGGGCCGCGGGAGGGGACGCGGGGGCTTCGGGCGCGAGTGCGGGGGCTTCGGGTGCGGGGGCCATCGCCCGTACCACCCGGCTCTCGAACCCCACCGGCGGCTCCGCCCCCAGCAGTCCGAGCAGCCCGTCCCCGACCGCCGTCAGGCGCTCCACGTACGCCCGGCAGTCCGGGCAGCGGTCCAGGTGGGCCACCGCCTCGGCCCGCTCGCGCGCGGGGAGGACCCCGAGCGCCAGCTCGGCGCCCTCCTCACGCAGCCGCTCGCAGTCCATGCCGTTCACCGCGTCTCCTCGCTCTCCAGGAGCGCCCGCACCTTGATCGTTCCGGTCCTGATCCGCGTCTTCGCCGTGCCCAGCGGCACACCCTCGAAGGCGGCGACCTCCCGCGCCGTCATCCCGTAGATCCCGGCCATGACCAGTGCCCGCGCCTGCTCCCGGGGCAGTGCCGCCACCGCCCGCCGGACCCGCTCGGCCGCGTCGTCGGCGAGCGCGTGCCGCTCCGGGGTCTCCGACACGATCCCGACCAGCGCCTCGAGGTCCTCCGGCGCCACCGGGGTCGCGCGGCGGGCCCGCACCGCGTCGATCGCCAGGTTGTGCGCGATGGCCGTGAGCCAGGTCCGTACGGATCCGCGCCGGCCGTCGTACACCTGGGCGTGCCGCCACGCCCGTTCGAAGGTCTGCTGGGCCACGTCCTCGGCGAGCCGCGGATCGCCGAGGACGGCGACGGCCACGCCGTAGACCGAACGCTGGAAACGGCGCACGAACGCCACCGCGATCTCCGGATCGCCCGTGGCGAGACCGGAGAGCAGTGCCTCGTCGGGAACCCGCTCCAGCGGAAGGCCCATGCGTCCCACACCCGTGGATACGTACGACGTCCCCGAAGGGATCGCCTCCGCCCATTGTCCGCCCGGATCGTCCGCCCGGAACCGCAATCCCGGCGCGGCCCGGCCCCGTACCCCCTGTGGGGGACCGAACCGGAGGACCGATCCGGAGGACAGAACGATGAGGGAACCACGTACGCGCGCGCTGCTCGTCCTGTCGGCCGCCGCGCTGGCCGGCCTCCTGGCCGCCTGCGGAGGCGGAAACGGCGGCGGTTCGAGCAGCGGCACCACGACACCGCCCCCCACCCAGAACAGCACGGTCCCCGCGGGCACGACCCGGGTGACCGCGGACCTGGCCGACTTCAAGATCACGCTGTCCCAGAAGACGTTCACTCCCGGCGCGTACGCCTTCGTCGCGACGAACACCGGGAAGCACGACCACGCCCTGGAGGTCGAGGGACCGGGCGGCGAGAACCGCTCCAGCACCGTCTCCCCGGGCGAGTCCACCACCCTCACGGTGAACCTGAAATCGGGGAAGTACGAGATCTACTGCCCGGTCGACGGGCACAAGGACCTGGGCATGAAGACCGAGATCACGGTGGCCGGCGCCCCCGTCAACCAGCCGAGCACCCCCACGTCTCCGACCACTCCCACCTCTCCGGGCAATGGTTACTGACCGGACCCGCCGCACCGCCGTACTCCTGCTGCGGCTGGTCGCCGCGGGCCTCACAGCGACGATGGGTGCCATCCACCTCAGCCTGTGGGCCGACGGCTACCGCGACCTGGCCACCATCGGCCCCCTGTTCCTGCTGAACGGCATCGTCGGGTGCCTCCTCGCCGTGGCGCTGCTCGTCACCCCGTACCGCTGGGTCGCACTGGTCGCCACAGCCACCGCGCTGTTCACGGCGGGCACCCTCGGGGCGCTCTTCCTCAGCCTCACCACAGGCCTGTTCGGCTTCGAGGAGTCGACGGACGCGGAGCTGGTCCGCCCCACCCTCGCCGTCGAGACGGCGGGCATCGTCGTCCTGACCACCCTGGCGGTGGCGGGCCTGAGCCACCGGCACCGCCCAGTGGCGACCGGCACGGGGAGGTGACGGCGGGAGTGCCGGCCATCCGGACGCCGGACAGCCGGGCGACTGTCGGTCACGGGCCTCCGGTCCGGCCGACGGCTGCGGCGCCCACCCACACCCTGACCTCGCCTTATCGTTACCTTGAGCTATTGCAGAGAGTGACCGCTTCGGGAATGATCTCCCGCCGTGACCGTCTTCCTCTGCCTCCTGCTCGGCGTGCTCCTCGTCGTGCTGTACCGCCTCTTCATCACTCCGCGCCGTGCCGGGAGCTGGGGCGGGGACGCCTTCGAGGCCTCCGCCTACGGCCTTCCGCCCCGTGCGGCACTCGACCCGCGGCGCCCCGGACCGCCCCCGCCGGCCCACCGTACGGAGGAGCGGCAGGCGGTCGCCGACGCCGCCTGGGGCGGGGACTGGAAGGCCGCGGAGCGGTACGTGCGGACAGCGGGCGATGACTGGGACGAGCGGTGGGCCCGGCTGGAGGTGCTCCAGCAGATCGCCCGCGAGGACGACGCCTGGCTCGACGCCTGGCGCGCCGCCGCGCCCGGCGACTGCGACGCGGCCACCCTCCACGCGAGCATCATGGTCCACCGCGCCTGGGAGATCCGGGGCAGCGGCTACGCCCACGAGGTCATGACCTCGGACATGGACCGCTTCCGGGCCATGCTCCCGGCCGCGATCGAGGAGGCGCGGCAGGCCTCCCTGCTCGATCCGGCGAACCCGGGCCCCTGGGTCGTCATGATCACCGCGGCGCGCGGGGCCCAGTACCGCCGCGCGCAGTTCAAGCCGCTCTGGGAAGGGCTCGTCGCCCGCGCGCCGCACCACTACGAGGGGCACTGGCAGGCCATGCAGTACTGGTGCGCCAAGTGGTTCGGCAGCGACCGGCGCATGATGCGGTTCGCCCGGCAGGCGGTACGCAAGGCCCCGCCCGGCAGCCCGCTCGCCGGGATCTACCTCCACGCGCTGACCGAGGCCGGCGACCGGTCCGCCGCCGTCACGCCGATGTCGAGGAGCGTGCTGAAGCGGATCGCCGCCTCGTTCGAACTGGTCGCCCCCGACGACGAGCGCCTGCCGGCCCTGCGCCACCTCCTGGCCCACTCCATGGTCCGCTCGATGCTGTACGCACCCGCGCTGGAACAGTTCCGCCTGATCGGACCGTGGTGCGGCGCCCAGCCGTGGAGGAAGAACGGCAACCCGATCGCGGCCTTCGACGCGGCCCGCGCCACGGCGGCGAAACTGTCCCGAACCCGCCCCGCCCCGACGCCGCCGGTCCAGGGCATGGCCCGCTAGGGGGCGTGCGCTGGTTGAGGAATGGCCGGATCGGCAAGCCGGTCATGCGTGACACGCAGGTCGGCGAGACGGTGCCGCTCAACGGCCGAGGCCCGCGTCCGTACCGGTCCGGTGTCCCCGTCGAGGCGGACATCGGACCGGAAGGGGAGGACGTCAGCCGCGGTTGATCGTCTCGCAGGTGTTCGTGACCTGGTCGAGGGCGACGACGTCCGCCGTGACGGTGTCGTTGGTGCCGCCCTCGCACTCGACGCGGTCGTAGCCGCCGTTGCGGCTGATGATGACGTCGTTGCCCGCGAGGCCGCGGAAGGTGGCCCGGTCGGGTCTGGCGAGCCAGCCGTCGGGGTCCGTCAGGTGGTCGTCGGCGGTGCCCCCGACGAGGACGTCCTGGCCGGGGCCGCCGTTGAAGTCGACGGGGATGTCGAGGTCGGCACCGGCCGCGAGCCGGTCGTCACCGTCGCCGCCGTCGGCGTGGATGGCGGTGATGCCGGCGATCTCTCCGCAGGTCGCCGTGCGCGGGCTGGTCTGGGTGCAGCCGGGGCCCGCGGTGATCCCGGCCGGGTCGGACACCCGCAGGAGCGGGGCGGTGGCGACGTAGAAGGTGACCTGGTTGTTCACGCCCGGCCGCGCTTCGAACGTGACGACCCCACCGGAGCGGCTGACCGTCCCGGTGGTACATGCCGCGGCGGGGGTTGCGGAAAGCAAGGGCATGGCCAAAGCCGCGGCCAGTGCGGGCACGATGAGGCCACGTCGCCCACGGTCGGTGTACAAGCGCATTCCTGACTCCTGTCCAGATTGTCTGACATCGCCTGAAAAGCACTTTTTATGGACCCCCGGTGGATGTCAAACGCACGCAGTGCGATGCGGTGACTCCCGCGCCCGGCGTCGATGTCGCTGAGTGTTCGTCAGATGTCTGCCGGGGCGACCCCCTTGCTCGCACGCAAGTCCACCACGACACGCCCGGCATATGACTGCCGGATGTAAATCCCGTGAAGGTGCGATCGCGCCGCCATCGCACTGACAGGGGGACATGTGGGGGCCGTGGGAACGAGCGCGGGCACGGGCGGGACCGCTCTGCCGACACTGAACGTCGCGGCACTGCTGCTGGTCCTCGCCGGACCGATCGTCCGGCGGGTCGACCGGAACAGCGTCACCGTATGGCTGGCCCTCAAGGCCCCGCGCAAGGTGACGCTCGACGTGTACGAAGGGGCCACGGGCGCGCTGCCCGCGACCCCCACCCTGACGGGCACCCGGGTCACCGCGCGGATCGGCGAGAACCTGCACATCGTCGCGGTGACCGCCACCGTCCCCTCCGGAGGGACGCTCAAGTCCGGCACCATCTACCGGTATGCGTGCCGCTTCGGCGAGGACCTCTCGGCGCCGACGACGCCCGCGCCCGCCGCTGCCCCCGACCTCTTCGGCCCGACGATCGTCGCGGCGGACCGGGACGCCGCCCGCAAGGCCCTGCTCTACACCGGCACTTCGGGAGCGCCCGACATGCCGAGCTTCGTCACCCCACCGGACCGGCCCGCCGGACTCCGGCTCTTCCACGCCTCCTGCCGCAAGCCGCACGCCGAGGGCACGGACGCCCTGTCGATCCTCGACGAGGTCCTGGCGGCCGACGCCGGATCGGCGGTCCCAGCAGCTGATCCTGACAGGCGACCAGATCTACGCGGACGACGTCGCCGACGGCCTGCTGCACATGTGCACCGTGTACGGCAAGGCGCTGCTCGGCCGCGACGAGTCCTTCGCGACGATCGCTCCCGGCCCCCGGAAGTGGCGGCCCGGAAGGCGCCAGCAGATGATCCTCGACGAGTTCCACATGACGAGCACCGCCGCGCGCAGCCATCTGCTGCGCTTCTCCGAGTTCCTCGCCATGTACCTCTTCGTCTGGTCGCCGACCCTGTGGACGGTGGCGTCACCGGTCGGGTGCTTCGGCGAGCTGTTCCCGGAGGAGTCCGCCGCCCTCGGCAACCCCGACCACAAGGAGTTCTTCGGGCTGCGGAACAAGCCGGAGTACACCGAGGCGCACAAGACGCTCATGGCGTACGTGGCCGAGTGCGACCAGCTGGAGACCTTCCACGCCACCCTGGGCATGGTGCGCCGGGCGCTCGCCAACACCGCCACGTACATGATGTTCGACGACCACGAGATCACCGACGACTGGTTCATCTCCAAGAAGTGGGTGAACGAGGTCTGCGGCACCGCCCACGGGCGCCAGCTCCTCGGCAACGGCATGGCCGCGTACGCGGTCTGCCAGGGCTGGGGCAACACCCCCGAGCAGTTCGTCGACGGGCCGCGCGGGGAGGCGGGCCGCGAGCTGCTCACGGCGCTCGCCGCGCCCGACCACACCGCGGCCGGTCCCGCGGCGGTCATCGCCCGCCGCACCGGCGTCCCCTCCGGGGCCGACTCCGCCGGCCGGATCACCCGCCAGGACGGCGTGCTGACCTGGCACTACAGCATCACCTGGACCGGCCACCAGCTGGTGGCCGTGGACACCCGCACCCAGCGCGTCTTCCGCGGCGGCTCCGAGGACCCGCCGTCCCTCATCTACTCCGACGCGGCCTTCACCTCGATGGTGGAGTCGGCCGAGGACCAGGGTCTCGACAAGGTGACCGTGCTGCTCTCCCCGTGCCCGGTGCTCGGCGACCCGGCCATCGAGGAGGTCGCCCAGCCCGCCGTGCGCCGCATCCAGGGGTACGACGGCCAGCTCGAACAGGACTACGAGGCCTGGGGCCACGACCCGCGCGCCTTCGAGGAGTTCATCGCCAGGGTCCTCGGCCACGCCAAGCCCGGCGCCGACGGCGTCCGGCGCCGCCGCGTGATCTCCCTAGCAAGGCCCTCGACTCGGTGCTCTTCCCGCGCGACCCGCTCTCCCGCGCCCCCGAGATCGTCGCCACCCTCGGCGCCGTCTTCCCGCCCACACCCGGACGGCACGTCGTCGGCCCGATGGCCCGGATCGGCTGGGGCACCCCCACCCTCCTCACCCTCGACCTGGCCCTCCTCCTCGAACTGCCCACGCCCGTACGACTCGTGCTCCTCGGCCGGCTGCGGATGGCGCTGCCCACCGAGGAGGCCGCCGCCGTCGTCGTCAACATGGACGTCCTCGGCGTCATCGACTTCGAACGCGGCGAGGCCTCCGTCGACGCGACCCTCTACGACTCCCGGATCGCGGCCTTCACGCTGACCGGCGACATGGCGATGCGCGCCCGCTGGAAGGGCCGGCCGACGTCGCGCTCTCGGCGGGCGGCTTCCACCCACGCTTCCAGCGCCCCGAGGGCTTCCCCGAACTGCGCCGGCTCAACCTGTCGCTGCTCCAGAGCGACAACCCGCGGGTGCGCCTCGAAGCGTACTTCGCCCTCACCGCCAACACCGTGCAGTTCGGTGCGCGCCTGGAGCTGTACGCGGCGGCGCTCGGCTTCAGCGTGGAGGGACTCCTCACCTTCGACGCGCTGGTCCGCTTCGAGCCCTTCGGCTTCGAGGTCGACATCGCCGGGCACGTGACCCTCAAGCGGGGCAGCCGCACGCTCATGGGCGTCGCGGTGGAACTCGCCCTGTCCGGCCCCGAACCGTGGCACGTACGCGGCCGCGCCCGCTTCGAGATCCTCTTCCTCAGCGCCGAGATCAGCTTCGACCGCACCTTCGGAGAGCGGGCCGCGCCCGCCGCGCTGCCGCAGCCCGTCGACGTCGCGGCCAAGGTGGAGGAGGCCCTCGCCGACCCGAGGAACCGGACCGCGCAGCTCACCGGCGCGGGCCGCACCGTCGTCACGCTCCGGGAGCTCCCGGACGCCGACGGCCGGCTCGTCGTCCACCCGCTCGGCGGGCTCTCCTTCACCCAGCGCGTCGCACCGCTCGGCATCACCCTCACCCGGTACGGCACCTCGCCCGTGGCGGGCGACCCGCGGCTCGACCTGGAGCGGGAGCTCACGGTCGACGACGCCGACCCGGCGACCGCGCCGGTGACGGTGCCGCTCACACCGACGCGCGAGTACTTCGCGCCCGCCCAGTTCCTCGACCTCACGGACGACCAGAAGCTGTCCGCCCCCTCGTTCGAACTGCTCACGGCGGGCGCGAGCGCCGAGGGCGTGACGGGCCGGGCGCGGGAGCGGGCCGGAGTGTTCGCCTCCACCGTCGACTACGAAGAGGTCCTCCAGGACGGCCCCCACCGCGTCGAGGGCGACGCCGGAACCCCGGTCGCCTTCGGTACGGCGGGCCTGCGCACCGCCGCCGGACCCGCCGCCCGCGCGGCCACCCGCCGCACCGGACGGCAGCGCTTCACCGCCGCCCCCCGTGACCTCGGCGTCCGCGACACCCGCTGGACCGTGTCCGGCGCCGAACCCGAGACGACGGCGGGCCTGCGCCGGGCCGCCGCGCCGACCGGCACGACCTGGACGGAAGCCGCCGAACAGCGCCGCACCGGGACGACACCGGTCCTGCGCCTCACCCCCGTGGGGGGTACGCGGTGACCTCCCGCACTCCCACGCCGCGGGCCGGCCGAGCCTTCTCCCGTACCCCTCTGTGCCCGACCATCCCCATCACTCCCGGAGGGACCCGTTGAGCGGCCTGACCTTCCTGTCCTGGGTCCGTGAGGGCCTCGCCGCCGCCGGCGGAGCCGTCGACCCCCTCACCGGGCCCATGACCTCCCGTACGAACGTGACGCTGCGGCCCCGGCTGACCGGGCGCGACGCCGTCGCCGTGCCGGCGAGGCTGCTCGGGCCCGGGGACGTGACCGGGATCGACACCGGCCAGGTCCTGAGGGTGTTCCCGGCGGCCGACACGGCCGACGCGGAGCCGCACCTGTTCCCGGCGGTCGAGTTCGACCGGCCGGACCTGCCGTGGATGTTCACCCCGGCCGCCGCCACCGAGACCGGCCGGCTGCGGCCCTGGCTGGTGCTCGTCGTGGTCGAGGAGCGACACGCCGAACTGCTGCCGTCCGACGGCGGCCTGCCCCGACTGCGCTGCCCCCGCTCCGAGCTGCCCGTCCTCGCCGAGTCCTGGGCGTGGGCGCACGCCCAGGTGGCCACGGACGAGGGCGCGGGCGAGGCCGAGGTGGACCGGATCCTGGCCGAGGAGCCGGACCGCACCCTGTCCCGGCTGCTCTCCCCGCGCCGGCTGCGACCCCGCACCCGCTACGTCGCCGCCGTGGTGCCCGCCTTCGACGCGGGCCGGCTCGCCGGGCTCGGACTGCCCGTGCCCGACGGCGAACTGCGGCCGGCGTGGCCCGCCCCCGGCGAGCGGCCCGAGGTGACCGAATGGGCCCTGCCCGTCTACCACCACTGGCGGTTCGGCACCGGCCTCGACGGCGACTTCGAGTCCCTCGTCCGCGGCCTGACACCGCGCGCCCTGCCCGGCGACGTCGGCACCCGCCCGATGGACGTGGGCGCGGCGGGCGGCGGACTGCCCGAGCTGCCTGCCGGACACCCGGGGCGGCTCCTCGACCTGGAGGGCGCGCTGCGCTCGGCGGGCACCGAGCCGCGCCCGTAGCACCCGGAGACCGCCGCCTCGTTCCGTACGGCCTACAAGGCGGCGCTCGACCCCGGCCCGCTCAACACCGAACTGACCGCGCCCGTCTACGGCTCCGCGCAGGCCGGCGCCGACGGCCGGCTGCCGCCCCCGCAGGCGGGCCCCACGTGGCTGCGCGAACTGAACCTCGACCCCCGCCACCGCGCGGCCGCGGCCCTCGGCGCGGAGGTCGTGCGCCGCAACCAGGAGGACCTGGTGGCCGCGGCCTGGGACCAGGCGGCGGAGCTGCGGCGCGCCAACGAGGTCCTGCGGCAGGGCCAGTTGGCCCGTACGGTCGCCGACAGCCTGCACCGGCGCCTGCCCGGCGCCGCATCCGGCACCGCCGACGAACGCCTCGACGCGCGGATGCTCCAGATGACCTCCGCCGTCCGGGACGCCGTCGACTACGGCGACGGCACCGCGGCCGACGAGCTGGGCCGCAACGAGGAGGCCGGCGCACCGGCCTGTTCGTGCCGCCGGTCCTGGTCGGCGGCCTGGAATCCGACCTGGTGGAGGAGGTGCTCCTCGCCCGCGACGAGGGCGCCAACCAGGCCTGGGCGGTGGAGCGCCGCGTACCGACGCCGCAAGGCGGTTCCCTCGACCGCAGCCGCACGGCTCCGACACCACGCCCGGCCCCGGCGGCGACGGGCGGAACGGCCGCGTACCGGCTGATGAGCGACGTACCGGACCACTGGTTCCCGCTGCTCCCCCTGGAACCGCGCCCCGGCGCGTACGTCTTCCGTCTGGGCCACCTCGACGGCCCCGACGGCGAACCGCTGCGCCCGCCCGGGCCGGGGCGAGGCCCAGTCGGGCCTGCGCTTCGACCGGACGGAGGGATGACGGGCCGCCCGTAGGGGCCCGGGTCGGCGGGCGGCCGACCCGGGCGCGGGACGTCAGAACCCGATGGCCTCGCGCAGCAGCAGGACGGTGCCGCGTCCGGGCTGCGGCTCGGCGTTGAGAACGAGGAGACGGTTGACCGCGCTCGGCCGACCGTAGGCCGCCAGAGCGCGCTCGCTCTCCAGCACGAGGGCGTGCTCCTGGACGCGGCGCAGCGCGGTGTCCAGGTCGGGCACCACCTTCTGCGCCCCGACGACCCAGATCGCCCGCGCGGCGCCGCCGGCGGAGGCGGGGAGCTGGCTGCCGCTGCCGGAGGCGATGACGAGCGTCCCGGTCTCGGTGACGGCGTTGACGCTGGCGACGAAGACGTCGGGGGTGGCCGCAAGGCGTCGGATCTCGTCGGACTCGGTGGCGCGGTCCATCATCAGGACGCGCGGCCGGATGGCCTCGTAGCGGTCGCCCGCCTCGATGTCCTTCTCGATGCCGGAGAGCCGAAGCGTCTCGCTGGCCCCGGTGAAGACGCCCGAACCCTCCGGGATCAGGTCCTTGATGCGGGCGCGGGCGGCTTCGGCGTCGTCGAGGAGCTCGGCCGTGAAGCCGTTGGCGCGCAGCGCTGAGATCGTACGGTCAAGGCTTTCGGCGGACGCCGGTGCGGTGAAGTCGTCGCCCGCCCGCGTCTCCGGCATCTCGGCCGCACCGGAGCCGGACGGCGCGGCACCGGCCAGCGGGGTGGTGTCGACGTACCGGACCTCGTAGACCCGCTCGGAGAACCGCCAACCCTCCTCGGTACGCCGGTAGGTGTCGTGGTAGACGGCGAAGTTCATGCCCGACCGGCCGTCGAGCAGCCGCGCGACCTCCTGCACGTAGGTACGGCCGGTGGCGGTGTCGCCGTCGATCCGGATCGTGCCCGGGTGGCTGTTCTGCACGAAGAAGTCCCACTGCTCCTGCAGGCGCTCGCCCCCGGCCCTGATCTCCTCACGGCCGACGAACTCGACGGGGACGTCGGGCATGCGCAGAACGGCATCGGGAGTGAACAGCGCGGCAAGGCGGGAACGGTCGCGCATCATCGCGGCATCGGTGAACTCGCCGCGCAGCGCCTCGATCTCGACGCGGTCGGCGATCGACTGGAAGTCGTTCATGGTCGGAGTCCTGTCCTGTGAAGGGCGTTCTCGGTCTGTACGACTCCGACAACGCAGCCCCGCCGCATGTGAGGCGAGCGGCGGACCTCACATTCCGCCGCTCTGTTCTGTCGTCATGGAGAGGGAACGGAACGAGGAGCCGGAGAGCGAATGACCCCCGAGCCACGACGGAAACACGAGTGGGCGGACGAGCAGCAGGATGCGGGCCTGAGCGCGATCATGAGCGAGCGCCGGCAGCTGCTGAATCTCGCCTACCGGCTGCTGGGCTCGCTGGCCGACGCGGAGGACGCGGTCCAGGAGACGTACACCCGCTGGTACGCGATGTCGCGGGCGGAGCAGGAGGCCGTCGAGTCGCCGGGCGCCTGGCTGACGAAGGTGGCCGGACGCATCTGCCTGAACGTGCTGGGCTCGGCGCGCACGCGCAGGGAGACGTACGTCGGAGAGTGGATCCCGGAGCCGCTGCCCGGCAGGGACGGGTGGACCGCCGGGGCACCGGGCGGCGCGGGCGCGGACCCGGCCGACCGGATCACCCTCGACGAGTCGGTGACGATGGCGTTCCTGGTCGTGTTCGAGGCGATGACCCCGGCCGAACGTGTCGCCTTCGTCCTGCACGACGTCTTCCGCTACCCGTTCGCCGAGGTGGCCGAGATCGTCGGCCGCACCCCGGCGGCCTGCCGCCAACTGGCCTCCTCGGCCCGCCGCCGCGTCGCCGCCACGCGGGCCGAAGCGGGCCCGACGGCCACCCGACAGGCGGTCGTCGTGCGCCGGTTCAAGGAGGCCTGGGAGGCACTGGACATCGAAGCGCTGATCGGCGTCCTCGACCCGGCCGCGACCGCGGTCTCCGACGGCGGCGGCCGCGCCGTCGCCCACCTGCAGCCGCTGGAGGGCGCGGAACGCATCGCCCGCCTCTACCTGACCATCGCCCGCCTCGCCCCGCCCCGCACGGTCCTGGAGACCCCGGTCAACGGGCTCCCAGGCCTGGCGGTGGAGTCCGATGGCCGGATCGAGACGGTCTTCGCGTTCGAGGTCTCCACCGACGACCGCATCACCCGCATCTGGGCGGTACGCAACCCGGACAAGCTGCGCCCATGGCAACGGCAGTGACCACCGCATGTCCGGGCGGCGTCCCAGGGGGCCACCCACCCCCGACGTCCACCGGCACCTCTGGCGCGCCGTCAGGACGCCGACGTCCTGTCAGCCGATGGTGCCGGAGGACGACGAGGGCAGGTACCGCGGTGCACGCCAGGCGTCGAGTCGCTGCTCGACCGCCGCCCCCAGCGACAGCAGCGCGGTGTCCTGCCGGTCGCCGGCCATCAGGAGCAGACCGACCGGCAACTCGCCGACGAAGCCGGCGGGTACGGACAGGGAGGGGTACCCGGCGACGGCGGCCGGGGTCGAGGACGGGATCACGTCGTTGTCGCCCCGCGCGCAGTCGGTCGTCCAGGCGGGCGGGTTCGCCGGGGAGGCGATCGCGTCCAGGTCGTGCGCGGCCATGGTCTCGTCGATGGACCGCCGGGACAGGTCGTTCAGTTCGGCGCGCATGGCCCGGTAGCCCGGGTCCGTGGTCGACGGCGCGGCCAGGGCCTGCTCGAACAGTTCCTGACCGGCGAAGCAGGTCCGTTCGGCCGGGTGCGTGCGGTTGAACTCGATCAGCCCGGCGAGGTCGCGAGGTCCCTCACGGGACGCGAGGTAGGTGTCGACGTCCCGGTGGAACTCGCTCAGCAGGGCCGGGAACTCGAGCTCGGCGAGCCTGTCCTGGTACGGCGGTGTGACCTCGACGACCTGCGCACCCGCGGCACGCAACCGCTCCGCGGTACGGGTCATCAGGGCGTCCACGCCGGCGCCGAGCGACGGGAGCCGCCACAGTCCGATCCGCTTGCCGCGCAGACCACCAGGGCGCGTCACCGCGGTGTCGTCGCCGCTGAGCGCCGAGAGGGTGAGCGCGGTGTCGACGACGTTGCGCGCCATGGGGCCGGCCGTGTCCTGCTCGGCGGAGATGGGGACGACGCCGGACTGGCTGACCAGCCCGAGGCTGGGCTTGTGGCCGACGATCCCGTTCATCCCGGCCGGGCACACGATGGAGCCGTCCGTCTCGGTGCCGACCGCCACCTGCGCGAGAGAGGCGGCGATGGCGGCCGCCGAACCCGAGGACGATCCGCACGGGTTGCGGTCCAGGACGTACGGGTTGTGCGTCTGCCCGCCCACCGCCGACCAGCCCGATGTCGGCCTCGCCGCCCGGAAGTTGGCCCATTCCGACATGTTGGTCTTGCCGAGGATCACCGCCCCGGCCGCACGCAGTCGTCCGACGAGCTCCGCGTCCGTGGCCGGCGGACTTCCGGCCAGTGCCAGCGACCCGGCCGTCGTCGGCATGTCGCGGGTGTTCACGTTGTCCTTCAGCAGGACGGGGATGCCGTCGAGCGGGCCGCGCACCTTCCCGAGACGATGCCTGACATCACTGGCGGCCGCCTGGCTCAGGGCCGTAGGGCTGATGCGAAGCACCGCGTCGATCTTCGGGTCGACAGCCTTGATCCGCTGGAGGTACGCCCGCGTCAGCGCCGACGAGGTCAGGGACCCGCTCTTCATCCGTACCTGCAACTCGGGGATGGTCACCGTGTCCAGGTCCACTCCGCGCAGCGGGGTGGAACTCTCGGCACCGGACTCGACGGCCATCGCACCCTGCCCCGGCACGCCCGATGCCACGAGGGCCGCCACGGCGAGGGCCGCGGTCACTGTCGCCACACTTCTCTTCGTCATGGGCGACAGCCCACTGCAGGAGGACCGCCGGGCACAAGAAGCTTCTCCGCCTCTCCACCCGCCGACGCCATGCGGCCGACCGAGCGCGCCCGAACGGGTCGACTTCACATCAGGTATGCGTTTTATGTATGTGGATTGATAGAGTGGCATGCGTGTTGGGTACGGAAGAGATCCTCAGGCTCACGGTGGCGGCGCTCATGTCGCGGTCGGGGGAGCGGCAGGGGGACCTGGCCGCCGGGCTCGGCCTGTCGCAGGCCCAGGTGTCCCGCAAGCAGTCCGGAAGCGCGCACTGGTCCCTTGAGGACGTCGACCTGCTGGCCGCGCACTACGGTCTGGCCGTGCTCGACCTGCTCGCCGGGCCGACGCACGCGGTCGGTGTCCTGCACGGCGCGGCCCAGAGCCTGCAGCCCAGCCCGCTGACCGTGCCTCCCGTACGCCCGTCCGCCCCGTCCGCCCCGGACCGGCCGACGACCGAGACGCACCCTCCGGCTCAGGCCGAGGAGCCGACGCTGGCGTCGCCGTCCCCGGCCGAGACCGTCGTGCAGGAGTCGACAGGGCTGTGCGTCCTGTGCGGGCAGCCCGCCCTGCACGAACTCGACGGCTTCCCGCAGCACCTGAGCGCCGAGGAGTGCGCCGCGGCCGTCGCAGCCGCGCTCCCGCCCGTCGAGACGCCTGACGTCCCTGATGTCCCGGCCGAACTGCCACCGGTTCCGTCCCCCGCCGAACCGCCGACGGCCCCGGCGGCCGCAGCCCCCGCCGCACCGGGACACAAGGCCCCCGCGTACGCCTCCGGCACCCTCGTCGAGCAGATCACGGACCGCGTCCACGACGTCCTGGCCGAGTGCGAGGGTGAGGTCGACGCCGCGCAGGCGGCACTGATCAAGAGGGCGATCCCGGATGTGATGGCGCTGCTGAAGGCGTCCCGTGTCGGCGGTCGTTACGAGCATTCGGAGTTCCCGCCGACGCAGGACATCCTCAGGAAGAAGTCCCAGAAGGGCGCGGACGAGATCTGGGAGGGCCGCCCGAAGTGGCGCAACGCGGCCCTCGTGGCGGCGGCGAGGGAGGGCGAGAAGATCGAGGTGACCGCCCTCGACATGAACGCCGCCTACCTGTCCGCGCTCAAGGCGTGGCTGCCGATCGGGCAGCTCCGGGAGGACACCGGCGGCGTCCACGACCCGAAGAAGGCGGGCGTCCACCTGATCACCCCCGCCGACTGGGACCACACCGACCTGCCCAACCCCCTCGGCAACCGCATGGAACCGGGCGAACTGTGGGTGTCGGAATCCACCCTCCGCCTCCTCCTCGACTGCGCCGCCCAGGGCCTCGCGGACCCCCCGGTCATCCACCGCTCCCTCGTCTCCGGCGCCACGGAGGCTCTCCTGGAGAAGATGCGCCGCGCGCTCGCGGAAGTCCGCAAGACCGCGCTGGCCGAGGGCGACGAGCTCACCATCACCTACGTGAAGGCCATGTACTCCAAGTTCGTCTCCACGATCGGGGAGTCCAGCTCCAACCGGGAGATCCGTCGGCCGGACTGGATGCACATCATCCGCTCGAAGGCGTTCGCGAACCTGTGGATGAAGGCCCACAAGGCACACAGGGCCGGACTCCAGGTCGTGGAGATCTCCGGCACCGACGAACTCCACGTCGCCGGCGACTGGCGCGAGGTCTTCCAGGAGGGCCGGAACCTGAACGAGGTCAAGGAGAAGGACACCTACATCCTCGGAGGCAAGCGCTGATGGCCGGTTCTCCGGACCTGTGGTCCCGCTGGGGCCAGTGGCAGAAGACGGACGTGAACGGGATGAAGGGCGGCGAGGCCCTGATCCTGGAACTGAACCGCATCGTCCACACCTCCGGCATCGCCTCGCCCGTCACGACCCGCCGCGGACTGGCGGCCCGCCTGCGCTACCTCGACAGCCCCGCGGGCCGCGCCGAGCTGAAGGCCCAGGGCATCTCCCCCCGTACGATCCGCTCCTGGATGAGGTCGAAGGGCCAGGTGTCCCCGACGCGGGCGAGCCGGGAGCGGATCGACGCGGCGTACTGGCACCGCCGGCGCGAGAACCTGATCCGCTCGGGCTGGCTGGTCAAGCACCTCGACAACAAGGGCCGGGGCCGCCGGATGGAGATCTACCCGGTCGACCAGACGCGGGTGGAGGCGAAGTACCGGCGCGACCTGTCCACCCGTACCGTCACCGTCCGCTACATCTGGGGCGACCTCGTCGACGCCTGGGCCACCCGCGACGCCCACCTCGTCGACGAGATCTGGGACGACGTCATCTCCGACCTCGACTCCGACTACAACGCCTACGCCTACGTCTCCGCCGTCGGCATCAACGCCTGACCCTCAACCTCCTGCCGATCCGGCAGCCGACCGGTGCGGCGGCCCCATGCCTCGAACGCCGCGGTCATGAACGGCGGTACGGCGGCCGGCAGGACGGGGATCGTCCGTCCCACCGCCACTTCAGTCGGATCGCCACCAGGACGGTCAGCAGTACGTAGACGACGACGGCGCGGGAGCGCGTGAAGAACCTGCACACCTCACTGCACGAGGCACTCGCCGAGGTCGTCCGCGAACTGGACCATCCACAGCCGGAACTGACCGTTGCCGTGCTCCGGGCGGTCGTCGACGCCTGCATCCGCAGAATCGACCAGGGCGACGAACTGGCGACCGTGTCCGACTTCGCGGCGACCGCCACACGTCGGCTGCTCACGCCCGACCACCCCTGACCCGGTCGGACGCGAGAAGGCGGTCACGGCCGTCCGGAGGGCGCGTTGAGCACCGCGATGCCCGTGGGCGTGGCGATGTGGGCGGTCGTCCGGCGGTCCCGATGGGTGTCGATCAGCCCCGCGTTGCGCAGGGTCGTGGCGTGCTCGCTGGCGCTGGCCTTGGCGATCCCGACGAGCACGGCGAGTTGCTGGGTCGAGCAGCCCGGGTGACGGGCGATGGTGCTGAGCACCGCGGCCCGGGTGTGCCCCAGCATGGACCCGACCACGTCGACGGCCTGGCCCGCCCGATCACCGCCGGACGGGGGAGACGCGAACAGCGGCGTGGCCGTGCCCTCCTGAAGCTGGGCGACCGGATAGGTGAGGACGGGTTGCGGCACCGCGTCGAGGTCGACGACCGGGGCCTCGACGGCGAACACCGAAGGCTGGAGCAGCATCCCCTGCCCGGCGAGGTGCACGTCGGCGTCCAGGCCGGAGATCATCGCGATCTCCAGGACGGGCGCCCGCCAGCGGACCCGCCGCGGGTTGATGCGCGCGAGGAGGGTCTCGACGCCGCCGAGCATCTGGCGGGAACGCACCGCGGCGTCGGCCGCCGTCATGGCCTGGATCTCCTGCCAGTGAGGGACGAGGGCGTGACCGGCCACGTGTTCCAGGCCGTCGCACAACTGCCGCAGGAGGAGCGGGTCGTCGGGCAGCCGGTGCGCCCACGCGGGCAGGGCCTCGTGCCGAGCCGTCTGCTCCAGACTGGACCGCAGGCGGCTTCGAGGCGTGGAACGGATCTGTTCGACCAGCTCGGCGGGCGTCGCGCCGTTCGCCCCGCTCAGGAATCCGGTGATCCGCCCGCGACGGGGCATGAGCGCGAAGACCATGCGGGAGGTGGGATGCAGCGCGGACAGGGTGCGGTGGCGCCAGGCCCCGAGCCGTACCAGATGCGAGCGTTCCTGCAGTTGCCGCGCCATGGTGGTCAGCTCGATGCAGGGCACGGGTCCGTCGCCGATGCGGGTCCGCGCGAGATCCTCCACCGTGAAGTGAATGCGTAACGGCACGTCGTCGCCATCCCCCGAAGCCCGACCGGCCTCTGCCGGTGCTGCCGTCCACCTGCGCTCGACGGCCATCCTCGTCGAGAGCGTGCGCACGGGCCAGTAGGGATCGAGCCGACGGCACCGGGGAGGAACAACAGGGGGCGACCCACCGACGACGGGCGCGAAAGGCTCAGCCCGAGGCCAACCGGGCGGCGGCACGCCGGCGCAGTGCGCGGTAGACCGAGATCTGCTCCGCGTGTTCTCCCATGACCTGGCGTCGGTACTGGACTTCGAGGCCGCGCAGGGTACGCGTACGGCCGACGCGGGCATCGCACGTGGCGTCGGCGACGGCGATGGAGATCTCCCGGCCCCTGACCCGGTCGAGGTCCCCAGGCCGACCGCCGGGCACGCCCACCACACCCTCGTACGCGGAGAACGCCGCCGCCCGCGCCTCTCCCGGAGCCTTGTACGCGAATCCGCGGGCCTTCATGCACGCGCGCCACAGGGGGAGGGTCCGCGCGGCACGCTCGTCGTCGCTCGCCTTGCGACTGACCTCACCGGCCAGGTTCACGACGGTCATCTGGGCCCTCAACCAGCGGGTCAGGTCGCCGTACAGCTGCTGCTCGGCGTGCGCGATGCAGCCGTCCGCGTTCATGAAGGCCACGCCGTCCGCGAGGTTCACCTCGATCCGGTGGGAAGGCGTCCCGAACAGCGCCGCGCCGTAGGCCTTCGCCTTGTCCGGGGGCAGTGTCCGCAGGTAGTCGCCGTTGGGGTCAGCGGCCCGTTCGGACCTCATCGCCGCCGGACCGCCGTACCCCTCGCGCCGGCGCGCCGCCACATCGTCCCCCTGGACGTCATCGCCGTCCTCCGCCCCCGGCGCGTGCCAGGAGAGGGGCTGGTACGGCCGGCCACGACCGCGCATGCAAGCGGCGACCAGCCGTTCCTGGCCCTCGAACAGGAAGCGCTGCTCCGCCGGGTCCCCTTTGGGGTCGCTCCGGGTATCGGATGAGGTCACCGGCGATCTTGCGGTTCGTGACGACGCGCCGGAGGGCGGGCGGTCGTCGGACGGCGCACACGAGGTCAGGAGAAGCAGTACGGTCGTCCCTCCGATCAAGAGGGCCGTACGGCGCGGCGGGCAGGACCGGAACATGCGGGCACCTCGTCGTCGGGTCGGGGACGGACCCCGGGCGGCGTGGGCCGCCCGGGGTGCGCCGGAGTGGGGCGGGGAGCGGTGTCAGCAGCTCCAGGTCCACTTGTTGCCTTCGCCGTCGTCGTTGGGGCGGTGCAGCGTCCAGCCCCGGCCGGCCGGCAGGCATCCCAGGGGGCGGATGTAACCCTCGTCGCCGTAGAGGATGACCCCCATGCCCGACGTGCCGTTGTTCCAGGACGACGAGTCGTCGTTGAAGATGGCCCAGTTGGCCCAGCTGGAGTTGTTCCCGCCGAACTGGTACTTCCGGCCCGCGTAGTTGGCGTCCCAGTACACGCAGTAGTAGCCCGCGTCGCAGGAGGCGGCCGCGGCGGCTCCTGCGGTCGTCTCGGCCGCCGAGGCGGCCGGCGCCCCGAGGAGGCCGGTCCCCAGCAGGACCGTTCCGGCCAGTGCGGTGAGCATGCGCTTCACGATGTGCTCCTTGTGTGCCGTGCTGCCCACTGCGAAGGCGCGGGCAGCGTCGCTGCGCTCCACACTGGCCGGGCCGAGCCGGCCGATCGAGATGATTCGGCGCAGCCCGAACACCCCCCACTCCCAGGTCTTCCGGATCACCGGACCCGGCGACTGAGCCGGCTCGGTGGATCAGCGGGAGGACGGGCCGGGGAGCTGCTCGGGGAACGCGGAGGGGAAGGAGGCGGGGAAGAGGTCCTGCGTGGTGCGGCGGCGGTAGTCGCGGTCGGCGTACGCGGTCTTCATGCGGGTGAAGAGTTCCTGGGCCCTCGCTCGCCACGCCTCCTCGTCGATGCCGGGGATGGTGCCGTTCCGCAGGACCGTGCGGCCGTTGACGACGACGGTGTCGACGTCCGCGCCCGAGGTGTTCATCAGGAGGGTGCGGACCGGGTCGTCGACCGGGCCGGTGCGGGGTGCGTCGAGGCGGACGACGAGCAGGTCGGCGAGGGCTCCGGGGGCGAGCCTGCCGAGGTCGTCGCGGCCCAGCGCGCGGGCGCCGCCGAGGGTCGCGGCCCGGTAGTAGTCGGCGGCGCTGCCCGCCTCAAGCCGGCCGGTGGTCAGCTTGGAGAGGTTGGTGCCGTAGTCCATGTTCCGGATCATGTCCGGCGGGAACGAGTCGGTGCCCATCGCGATGTTCACTCCGGCCGCGCGGTACCGGTCGAAGTCCTCCAGGGCGGCGCCGTAGCGGAGCATGGTGTGCGGGCAGTGCACGATGCCGGCGATCGTGGCGAGGTCGTCCAGCTCGCCCGCGTACGGGGTGTCCACCTCGCTGTGGCCGCCGATGTAGATGGCGTGCGGGACGAGGAGGCGCGGGCCGAGGAGTCCGGTCTCCTTGAGCAGGGCGAGCGGGGTGGTGCCGTGGAGCTCGGCCAGGCGCCGCAGTTCGCCGGTGCCCTGGAGGCAGTGGAGCCGTACCGGGCAGTCCAGTTCGTCGGCGGCGCGCGCGGTGTCCCGCATCAGCTCGGGCGTCAGGGTCTCGATGCGGCAGGGCAGCAGGGCACCGCGGATCAGGCCGTCGTGAGCGCCGTCGAAGTCCCGTACGAACCGGACCGCGTCGGCCAGGCCGGCGTCCCCGAGCTCGGGCCGCCAGTGGAGGGCGCGGGTCCCGTCGGGGGTGACGACGGGGACGCCCGCGCGGTAGCTGGGGCCCAGGTACATGCGCAGGCCGAAGCGTGCGGCGCTGTCGGCGACGGCCGCCATGTCCTCGTAGGTCTCCGCCCAGTCGGAGTGGGTCTCGGCGGCGATCGGCATCGCCGTGGTGATGCCGTTGCGGATCAGCTGCGTCAGCGCGTACGAGCGGATGAACGCCCGCTCCTCGGCGTCGAACACCGCGGTCGGGCCGCTCAGCGCGTACTCCTGCGACCACTCCAGGCCGCGGCCGTCCGCGTGCCAGGTGTCCAGGAGCGCGTGGTCGATGTCGGCGAGCGCGTCCAGGTCGACGAAGCCGGGGCCGACGAGCGCCTGCCCGACGTCGATCACCTCGTCGCAGTCGGCGGGGTCGTACCCGCGGCCGACGTGGACGATCCGGGTGCCCTCGTAGACGACCTGGCCGTCCCGGATCAGGACGTGGTCGTCGGCCCGGGGGTCGTAGCCGATGACGTGGCTCGCGGTGACGAGGGTGCGCATGCGGGGGCTCCCGTGCTCGTGGTGGTGCGCCCCTCGGTGTCCGCCGGCCCGGGGGGGGCCTGCGTGCGGTGCGTCAGGGCTCGCGGTCCAGGACTCCTGTGACCACGGCGTGGAGGTGGCGGCGGAAGCGGTCGAGGGTGGGGAGGTCGTGGGGGCCCAGGCGGCGGCCCGTGGCGTCGATGACGCCGGCCTGGCCGAAGGAGTGCGCGGTCCACACGATGGTGAAGACGAGCAGTTCGATGTCGGCTCCGGCGCCGAGGCCGGCGCGGTCGAGGACCGTGCGGACGGCGGCGGCGACCTCGGCGACGAGCGGTCCGGCGAACTCGGTCTCGATCTCGGTGAGTTCGGTGCCCTCGGCGAGCCAGCGGCGCATCCACAGGGCCGGGACCTCGGGGTGGTCGAGGCAGAAGGTCAGATAGGAGTCGACGAAGTCGAGGAGCGCGCCGCGGGTCTCGCGCGGCGAAGGGCCGCAGGCGTCGAGGCGGTGCAGGGCGGCGGTGACGGCTTCCCGCTGGGCCAGGTGGGCGCGGCGCATCACGGCGCGGTACAGCTCGGGCTTGGCGCCGACGTGGTAGGCGACCGTGGCGATGTTGAGCCCGACGGCCTCGCCGATCGCACGGGTGCTGGTGGCGTCGTAACCGCGCTCGGCGAACAGCCGGGTGGCGGCCGCCAGGATGCGTTCGCGACTGTGTCCGTCGTCGGGCCGGCTGCTCATGCGCCCGAGACTACCGGACGCGTCCGCTCGGATTCAATCAGCTGTTGGAGAAGAAAAACGCAGGTCAGAGACGATTGCATAGCTCTCCATCATTCGATTGAATGAGCGCCCTCGACAGCAGGTTCGAACGTAGGGCGAAAGGGAGGGCCGGGGCATGGGCTCGACGAGGGTGGCGGTGATCGGCGCCGGGGCGGCCGGACTGGCCGCGGCCAAGGCACTGCTCGACGAAGGGCTGGACGTCACCGTCCTGGAGCGGGGCACGCGTCCCGGCGGCCTGTGGGCGGGGGACGACGGCACCGGCGACTCCCCGGCGTACGACAGCCTGCACCTCAACACCAGCAAGAAGCGCACCGAGTTCGCCGACTTCCCCATGCCGGGGGAGTGGCCGGACTTCCCGTCGGCGGCGCTGGTCGCGGGCTATCTCGCCGACTACGCCGACGCCTTCGGGATCACCGGACGCATCCGCTTCACCAGCGAGGTCACGTCGGTCCGCCGCGCGGGTCAGGTCTGGGAGGTCACGGTCGGCGACGTCGCGGAGGACGAGGCCACGGCCGGCGCCGCCGTCACACAGGAGTACGACGCCGTGGTCGTCGCCAACGGCCACAACCGGGACCCGAAGTGGCCCAGCCCCGCTTACCCCGGCACCTTCGACGGCGAGCAGATGCACGCCCACGACTACCGGAGCCCCGACGTCTTCGCGGGGCGGAGGGTGCTCGTCGTCGGAATGGGCAACTCGGCCATGGACCTCGCCGTCGACGCGTCGTACGTCTCCCGGGGCCCGGTGCTGCTGTCGGCCCGGCACGGCACGCACATCGTCCCCAAGTACCTCTTCGGCCGCCCCGCCGACGCGACCGGCGGAGCCCTCGCGGTGCTGCCCTGGCGGATCCGGCAGACGGTCGCGCAGACCGTGCTGCGGCTCGCGGTGGGCACGCCGCAGCGGTACGGGCTGCCGCGCCCGGCCGGAGGCCTGTTCCAGAACCATCCGACGATCAGCGACACGATCCTGCACCGGCTGACCCACGGCGAGGTCGTGGCCCGTCCCGGCATCGAACGGCTCGACGGCGGCCGGGTGGTCTTCACCGACGGCACCGCCGAGGACGTCGACGTGATCGTGTGGGCGACGGGCTACCGGGTCGCCATGCCCTTCCTCGACCGCGAGTGGCTGGGGGAGGACCCCGAGGCGATGCCGCTGTACCAGCGGGTCTTCCACCTTGCCGACCCGACGCTCGCCTTCGTGGGCCTGATGCAGTCCACCGGCGCGGCGCTGCCCGTCGTCGAGGCGCAGGCCAAGCTGGCCGCCGCCTGCCTCGGAGGCCGGTACGCCCTGCCGTCGCAGGAGGCCCGGCGGGTCGCGGTCGAACGCGCCAGGGCAGCCGCCGTGCGCAGGTGGGGGGACAAGAGGCCGATGATGCGCATCGACTTCGACCGGTACGTGGCCGAGCTGCCGCGCGAGATCAGGGCGGGCGCCCGCCGGGCGGCCCGCGCCGCGACCAAGGCCCCCGCGACCACTGCTGAAGCCCCTGCGACCACCGCCCCTGCCAGCACGGCGACCACCGCCCCCGCCACCAGGGCGACCACCGCCCCCACCACCAACCCCACCGCGACCGCCGCCCCGAACCCGAAGGCGCAGGAATCCGCATGACCTTCCTTACCTTCAACCGGCGCCACGACCCGCGCGGCCGACGCGTCCTGATCACCGGGGCCTCGGGCACCATCGGCAGGGCCCTTGGTGACCGTCTGAACCGGGCGGGCGCGCGGGTGGTCGGTCTCGACCTGCGCCCGACGGGCGACGAGCCGTTCCCCGTGATGGCCTGCGACGTCACCGACGACGACAGCGTGACGTCCGCCGTCACCGAGGCCCTGGAGTTTCTCGGCGGACTGGACGTCCTGGTGAACAACGCCGGGATCGGAGGGCCCGCGCCGGCCGAGTACGCCCCGGGGGACGAGGTCCGCCGGCAGCTGGAGATCAACCTCCTGGGCACCTGGCGGGTGACGGCCGCGTGCGTCGGCGAACTGGTCGCCGCACGGGGGCGGGTGGTGATGGTGGCGTCGCGGATGGCGGTGATGCAGCTCCCGCTCGCCGCCGCGTACGGCGCGTCGAAACGGGCGATGGTCGCCTACGCGGACGCACTGCGCCTGGAGCTCGGCACCCACGTGACGGTCACCTGCGTGTACCCCTCCGCCGTACGGAGCCCGATCCACGACTCGACGAAGGCGGCGGGGCTGTCCCTGGAGGGGATGAGCGTGTACGAACCGCTGGACGGCGTGGTCGACGCGATCGAGCACTCCGCGCTGGCCGTCCGGCCGCGGCGGGACGTGACGACGACCCGCAAGGGCGCGGTGGAGTTCTTCCTGGCCCGGCATCTGCCCGCGCTCACCGACCGGATCGTGGCGCGGACGCTGGCCGCGCGGGCGGCGGGCGGTGCGTTCGACGGGGCATCGCTCGCGGCGGGTGTGGTGGAGCGGCACGGGGGACGGGCATGACGGCCCCGGCCCCGGCCCCGGCGACGGCGCTCCGTGCGGGCCGGGGGACGCTCACCCTGTACGCGTCGGGATCGGTCGGCATGGGCGTCTGGGTCACCGTGCCCGGCCTGCTGCTGCTCTACTTCCTCACCGACGTCCTGGGCATCCCGCCCACCCCGGCGGGCCTGACCCTGCTCCTGCCGAAAACGGTCGACATCATCGTCCATCCGCTGCTCGGATCGCGTTCCGACCGGGAGGCCCGCCGACTGGGCCACCGACGCCGGATGATGCGCGCCGGGGTGCTGCTGGGGGTGGCGATGGTGGCGATGTTCAGCGTGCCGCCGGGACTGACCGGCGGACCGGCGGCGCTGTGGGTGGGCTGCTGGTTCACCGTGGGCAACGTACTCTTCGCCGGCTTCCAGGTCCCGTACCTGACGACGCCCTCCGATCTGCGCGTGGGTTACCACGAGCGGACGCGGGTCTTCATGTTCCGGATGGTGCTGCTGACTTCGGGGCTGCTGGGCGCGGGTGTCGCCGCGCCGGCGCTTGCGGCGGCGGGCGGGCGGGGCGACTACGCGCGGATGGCGGCGCTGCTCGCGGTGGTGATGGCCGTCTCGGCGGTGGTCGCGCTGGTGGGCGTGCGGCGGCTGACGGACGCGTGCGGGTTCCGCGTACCGGACGAGCGGGCCGGGCGTTCGGCCACGGCCGACCTGCGGGTGGCGTGGCGGGACAGGGACTTCCGGGCGCTGGTGCTGTCGTACCTGTTCACGGGCACGACGACGCACCTGTTCCTGGCCGCGCTGCCGTATGTCACCGCGTACCTCTTCGACGATCCCCGGCTCACGGCGCTGTTCATGGGCTTGTTCCTCGCGCCGGCGCTGTTCGCGGGCCCGGTCTGGACGACCTGGTCGCGGCGGTGGGGGAAGCAGCGCGGACTGCTGCTCGCGCAGGGCGTGTTCGCGGCGGGCTCGCTGGCGCTGCTGCCGGGGGCCTCGCTCGACGGGGGGCTCGGGGTCGTGGTGACGGCAGGTGTGGTGATGGTGATGGGCGTGGCCTTCGCCGGGCTGCAGCTGTTCGCGTTCTCGATGGTGCCGGACGCCGTGGCGGCGGCGGGTTCGTCGAAGGCGGGAGCGTACACAGGCATATGGACCGCGACGGAGGCGACGGGGACGGCGATCGGCCCGTACCTGTACTCGGCGGTCCTGGCCCTGGGCGGGTTCGTCTCCAGCACGGCCGCCGAGCCGATCGCCCAGTCCGGTACGGCGCTGGGCGCGCTGCTGGTCGGCTTCACGGTCGTCCCGGCGGCGCTGATGGCGGTGGCGCTGTGGTTCCAGCGGCGGTACACGCTGGACGGTGCCGGGTGATCGGCCTCGAACCGGTGGCGGTGGCGGCGGTCGCCGTGGGCGCGTTCGCGCAGGCCGCGACCGGGATGGGGTTCTCCCTGGTGGCGGCCCCGGCGCTGGTCGCGGTGCTCGGCCCGCACAGGGGCGTCCCGACGGTGCTGCTGCTCGCCGTACTGGCGTCGGTGCTGCCACTGTCCCGAGGCTGGCGGCACGCCCGCCCCCGCGACGCCGGACGGCTGCTGGTCCCGGCCCTGCTCGGGATGCCGGTGGTGGCCTGGCTGCTGCGGGGGCTGGACATCCGGGTGCTGTCCGTCGTCACGGGCTGCGGGGTGTTGGCGGGGGTGGCACTCCTCGCCCGAGGCGTACGCTCCCCGTTCCTGCAACGGCCGGCGGGCGCCTGGCTCACGGGTGTGGCCAGCGCCGCGCTGAACGTCATCGGTGGGGTGGGCGGACCACCGATCGGCCTGTACGCGGCCAACGCGGGCTGGCCGGGCCGCGAGTCCCGCGCCACGATGCACGTCTTCTTCCTGGCGCAGAACGTGGCGACCGTCGCCCTCCTGGGCTTCGTCCTCCCACCCTGGCCCACTGTGGTCGCGCTCGCGGTGGGCGCGGCGACCGGCATGGCCCTGTCCTCCCGTCTGACCCCCACCACGGCCCGTACCGCAGTCCTGACCGTCTCCTCGGCCGGCGCCCTGGCCCTGATCGGCACCGCCATCGCTTGACCGGCCTCGTTGTCCGCCGTCCCCGTACCCGCAGGGAACCGGGTTGAAGGGCCGAGGGGAGCTGCGGTGGAATCGGGCGGGCCGCGCACCCGCGGCCGCCCGGGCGGGGAGGGATCGGTTCGTGGACGGGACGACAGCGCTGGACGGCGTGCTGCGGCAGGCGCACATGGTGAAGGTGAGCTCGGTGAGCTGGGGCGGGGAAGACGGAGAGATCCGGGTGGACCTCTCCGATCCGGCGGAGTCGGCCCGGCTCAGGACGGCCATGGCCGTGGAATCGCTGCCCGGGTTCCACTGCATGTGCCTCGGAGACGTCCGCTTCGAGGTGTTCGACCAAGCCGGCGGGCGGCTCGCAGTCGTCGTCCTGCACCACGGGGCGACCCTGAGGTGGGGGCGGTGGGACAGCGACGCCGTCCTCACCGACGGCCACCGGCTCCTGGTCTGGCTGGCCGGGCACGGCATGCCCGGCCCCATGCGGCAGTTCGAGACCGACCGGCGGCGAGCGGAGGAGGAGACCGAAGAGGAACGCCACTGGCTGGCCGCGATGCCCGCCGGACTGGAGGGGCTCGCCGACCGGATCCTCGACCTCTCCCGCACCGGCGGCAGACCGTCCCCCGAACTGCTCGCGGACCTCACGGAGCGACTGCGGCGGACGTTCCCCGACCCGGCGGACCGGGTGCTGGCCCTGCTCGGCTGGAACGGCTCCGGAAGCGGGCGCTGCTCCGGCTACCCCGTCCACGAGGGCGTGCCCGGCGAGCTGCTCGGCAGGGTGCCGATCGCCGACCTGCTCGCGGCGCTGGCCGACCCACGAGCCGAGGAACGGCACGACGCCGGGGCCGTACGGCACCTCGTGGGCTGGAAGGCCCGCCCACGTCAGAAACAGGACATCGCCGCCGTCCCCGAACCACTACGCGCCCGACTGCTGGCGCACGCCCGCAGCTCCGGAGACTCCGACAAGCAGCGCCGCGCAGAACGATGGTTGGCCTGAGAGCGACCGAAGGGTTCAGGCCGACGGGATCGGCCGGACATGATCAGCCCCCGTGTACCAGTACGGGGCAGGGCTGCCGAAAACCTGGTGCGTCGAGCCGCTCGAATCGCAAGACTCGTGCGCATGACGTCCGAGATCACACGTATCAACCCCGCCCAGCTCCATGCGACTCCGGGGTATCACCACATCACCGTCGTGGAGGCAGGCCGGACGGCGTTCCTGGCGGGACAGTGTCCGCTCGACCCTTCAGGGGAGTTGGTGGGCCCAGGTGATCTCGATGCTCAGATCGACCAGGTGGCAGCCAACGCCGTTGCCGCCCTGAACGCGGTGGGCGCCCGCCCGGAACACGTCGTCCGCTCGGTGATCTACGTGGTCAGCGATGATGCCGCGGTTCTGGGTGCCGTCTGGTGGCGTCTGACCGAGTCGGTCATAGGGCCGGCGTTCACCACCGCGAGCACGCTGCTGGGAGTCGCCCGGCTCGGCTTCTCCGGGCAGCTGGTCGAGGTCGACCTCACCGCGGCGCTGCCCGGGTAGCCGCTCGCTTCCGAGCGGGTTCGCGGCGGTCGGCCGGAGCAGGCGGCGTCAAGGATGTGGACATGGCAATGGTCAAAAAGGGATCGCGGCTCATCACCGTCGACGGTACTGCCTACCGGTGGCGAGTCCGCGGACGGCCGACCTACGAACAGGGCCTGGTCCGGTCACCCCTCACCTACGCGGTGGAACACGCAGAAACTTCGGGCACCACACTGGTGGTTACCACCAACCAACCGCACCCGAGTAACTGGTTCGGAACGCAAGGCAGCCCGATTCTGCCCGCCCAGGTGGCCGACAGTGTCCGCACCGCACTCACCAACGGCTGGACGCCCAAGAGCCCCGGCTCTCCATTCCACCTCGACCTGTCAGCGGGCTTCGACTCGTCCCACTGACCCCCAGCGCTCAAGGCTCGGGCGATACGGAGCCGGGGGACGCGGGTCAACCCTGATCGGACGGCGGCTTCAGTCCGTCCATCACCAGCCGGAAGAGGTGATCCCGGCGTTCGGTGAGGGTCGGGGCCTGGTCGGTGATCCAGCTGAGGGCATTGGCCAGTGCGAACAGGTCGATGGGCGCCACGTCGGACCGGATCCCCCCTGATTCCTGAGCGGCCTCCAGCAGTCGGCCACCGGCCTGGCGCATCGTCAGGCAGTCGGCGTGCAGCGGCGATTCCGGATCGTTGAGCGTGGCCATCAGGGTGGACGGCAGCCCCTGGTAGGCGCCCGCGCCGAGGGTGAACTCGTAGACCCATTCGGCCAGCGCGCGCTCGGGCGGAGCGGTGCCGGCGAGTGCGTCCGCCCGTTGCGCGAGGTGCGCGAAGCGCTGGTGCAGCAGGGCCTCCAGGAGGGCGTCCCGGTTCGGGAAGTGCCGGTAGAGCGTGCCGAGTCCGACGCCGGCGCGCCGTGCGATGTCCCGAAGGGAGGCCAAGGTGCCCTGCTCGGCGACGGCCTGCGCGGCCGCTTCCAGGACGCGGTCACGGTTGCGCTGCGCGTCGGTGCGCGGTGCGCGCGGTGTGACGGGGCGCGACTCGATGGACATGACGGACACCTGCCTTTGACAACCGGAGCACTGCTCCGGTTACCTGTTCCGGAACAGTGCTCCGGATTCTAACCGGGGTGCTCCGCAAGGGGACTTGGGGAGGTACCCATGGGTACGGCAACGATGCGAGCTGTCCGCCTGCATGCCTTCGGCGGGCCCGAGGAACTGATCTACGAAGAGGTGGCCCGACCCGAGCCGGGGCCGGGTGAAGTGCTGGTACGAGTCCAGGCGGCGGGCGTCAACCCGCCGGACTGGTACGCGCGCCGCGGCTTCGAGAACGTCCCGGCCGAGCTACGGCCGAACTGGACACCACCGTTCATCCTGGGGAGCGACATCTCCGGCGTGGTCACGGCCCTCGGTCCAGGTGTGACCGAGTGGAAGCTGGGCGATGAAGCCTTCGGCCTGGTCGACTTCCCCGGCCGCGCGTCCGGGTACGCCGAGTACGTGGTCTCACCCGCCACCCACCTGGCCCGCAAGCCGGCAGTCCTCGGGCACACGGACGCCGCCGCCGTCCCGATGGCCGGGCTCACGGCCTACCAGTACCTCTTCACCCACCTGAGCGACCGCATCGGCGACACGGTCATGGTCAACGGCGCGGCGGGCGGAGTGGGCCACTTCGCGGTGCAACTCGCCCGGGTGGCCGGCGCGAAGAAGGTGATCGCAGTCGCCTCCGGGCGCCACGAGGAGTTCCTGCAGGACCTGGGCGCGGACCGGTTCGTCGACTACACCCGGACACCGGTCGAGGAGGTCGTCCGCGAGGTGGACCTCCTGATCGACACGGTCGGCGGCCCCCACGCGCACCGCCTGCTGCCCACCGTGCGCCCCGGTGGCCGGATCGCGCCCGTCTTCCTCGGCGACTACCGCCCCGAGCGAGCAGCCGAGCTCGGGATCACCGTGGAGACCATGTGGCAGGTGCGCTCGAGCGGCTCGGACCTCGCCGAACTGGCCACCCTCATCGACGCGGGCCGGGTACGGGCCGCCATCGACAGCGTCTTCCCCCTGCGCGACGCGGCTGCGGCCCACACCCGCGCCGAAGAGGGCCACCTCCAAGGCAAGATCGTCCTGAACGCCGAGGGCTAGCCTGGTCTGGCGGTGCATGGCCAGCCCGAGGTCGGCATCCAGTGCCGTGTCGGCCAACGTTTGCCTGGTCTCCGCCTATCGCTCTGTCGACTGGTGGCAGAGTGCGGACATGGAGATTGCCAACGGCACGCTGACGGCGGACGTGATCGCGGCATTGACGTACTGGCCTGGCGCCATCTGGGGAGGTCAGAAGAACCCTCCGGACCCGGTGGATCTCACTGTTCTGCCCCCTTTCTTCAACGAGGTGTTGCACGATCTTCCCTGGTGGAACCGCGACTGGAAGGTCAGCCATGTCGAACCGGGTCTGCCCTTGGAGGTCGGGAGTGATCACCGCGGTCACCCTTCAAGGTTCACTGAGGTGTCAGTGCCCGGCACGGTTGGTTCCGGCGGTGATGAGAGCCTGCCCTTCGTCGCGAAGGTCGGGTTTGCGGGTGACCGACTGATCCGATTTCAAGCCAAGATCGACGATGTGGTCCTCGGTCCTGCCGTTGCCCCTGCTGGGCGGCTGGAGCCACATCCGTTCGCAAGGGTGCTCACCGGGTTGATGGACTTGCGCGGGATTCCGGTCAAGAGGATGGCAAGGGAAACCGCGCGTTCGATGTCCACCATCCACATGCTTCGCAACGGAAGACATAACCCGGAGCCGCTTCTCACCCAGGAGATCTCCAAGGTTCTGGGCATGCCCGAAGCAGACGTCAGAGTCATCGCTGGACTCGACGACGGCAGCACGCAGTAACTGACAGGCGGAGGTGTCACGATGTGGCGTTGCGTTGCGTCAAGCGACGCTCGCCCTAGTGGCGAACCCGATCCGACCACCCTCTGCATCCAACGCAGTCGGCCCCGGCCGTAGCACCGCGCCTCTATCAACACCGCCCCTTCCACGGTCCCGAACGCTCAGCCCGTTCGGAGCTCGTGGTCAGTGCTGCCTGTTGGGCAGGTGGCCGGTCAGAACTTGAGCTCGAAGAACTCATCGAAGGAGAGGAAGCGGTGCTGGCCAGTCTCGGGGTCGCCTTCCAGGGGGACGTTCCCTCTGACCCCACCTGCCCTGTCTGAGGCGTTGTAGAAGACGCAGAACTCGCCATGCCGCTGCGTCACCGAGATGACGGTCAAGTATTCGCCGATGAGTCCCTCGGTCAGGTTGCGTGTGTCGCTCTCGCTCGACAATGGAACCGCCCCTATCGGAGCAGGCTGTCCGCACACGGAGACACTTCCACGGCACCCGACGTTCGAGGACGCGGCCGTCCGGCTTGAGCGGAGCAACGTGAGGTGTCTACGGGTGACCCAGCCGGCTGAAGCCTGCCTGGAGGGTGTGGAAGGTGAGAGACGCGCCGCCAAGATATTCGGCCTTCTGGCGGAGCCGGTCGACGACCGCGGGGCTTGCCTGCCCGTACACGTCGATGGAAAGCATACGGATCAGCGCGCCGAACGCGCGGAACTTCGGATCGCCGATCTCCAAGTGCCGCTCCATGGATGCCGAGTCGGGATGTACGGCGATGACGCTCATCATGGATGCCGCCTCGTCGAGGTAGAAGTGGTACGCGATGAGCTGCGGCTCGCGCTCCGCCACGAACGCGGCCAGGTCACGCATGCTGTCCCTGGCCTCCTCCAGCCTGCCTTCCAGGATCTCGGAGCGGTCGACGTAGAAAAAGGGTTCCGCCATGGCCTGAAGCTAGCGGTCGGCTGTCGCCCAACGTGCGACGCACGCCGAGCCTGTACGCTCGGGTCGCCCGACCCGCCCAACCCGCCGACGTGTGAACACCTGAGCCGAGCCGATGAGGCCTTCAGCTGGTGCGTCGGTTCGAGGAGAGCAGCCAGGTCCAGCGCCGGCGCTCAGTGACGACGGTGGCGGCGGCCAGTGCGGTCGCAGGTACGGCGGCCCAGGCGGGCCAGGCCAGCCACGAGGAGATCACGGCGGCGGCCAGCTGGAGCACCACCAGCAGGATCGTGACCCACCCCGGCACCGCGACGATCACGTTGTTCTTGTCCCCGGGGGTGGAGAAGAGGGTCGGCAGGCCGATCAGGACCACCACGGACAGGGCGGCAAGCGGCCATGAATGGTCGGCCAGGGCCCAGGGGGTGGCCACCCAGGCGATGAGTTCCGTGGCGAACCGCAGAGCGGACGCGGTGCGGTCGTCGGGGCGTCCTGAGTCCGCACCTTCATCAGCTATGTCAGTCACGAGCGGACGATGTCACGGCGAGCGGCCGGATGAAAAGGGCCGGGAGCGGAGCACGCGGCCAGGGCGTGTGCCGAAAACGCTGTGCACGGTGCTCGGCGGCGGCAGAGGGCGGTGCTGGATCGACGCGCCGGGGTGCTGTGCGAGTTCACCCAGGCCGCAGAATTGAACGCGTTCAATATGTCTGGCGGGGTATCTCTCCGAGGAGGCCCGCCCCTATCAGTTGGTCGAAGCGGGCTGGGGGCGGGAGGTCCTGATGGCGGGCGGAAGCGGGCTGCGTGTGTGTGGGGGCCCTCGGCGGCGTGATGGTGGTTCTGACTGTTCTGACAGGGTGCGCCGGTCCCTCTCAGTACTACGAGGGAACTGGGCTCCACGACGTCATGTCGGCTGAAGTCGCTGGAGGCGGGGAAAACGTCGAGGGGACCCGCGTGGTGCTTCGCGAAGACGGAACGGCTCTTCTCGAACCGCCTACGAGAGCCGACCTTTCTGCGGTCGCGCGACTGGTCGGTCTCGTCGGGGGTGACGCAGTGCATGAGCAGCCGGGTAAGTGCCGGCTAGCCGGTGACCCTGTAATGGAGGGCTGTCTCACCGGCGGCTTCGCCGAGCTGCCGTGCCATCTCTTCGACGATCAGATCGGCAGCTTCTGGTGAAGCGGCGCCTTCGACGCGTACGCCCCATGTGCCCGCGAGCTCCCAAGAGGCCGAGACCAGCACTGTGCCGGTACGGAAGGAGTGGTCCCCTTCCCCCTCCGCCGGCTCGCAGACCAGTGAGCGAGGTCGGAACAGCGCTGCGAAGTCGATCCCAGGCAGCGCGGGCCAGTCGTTCCCGCTGGCGGTGCTGATCGTGTACTCCGCCTCGACAGCGCCATGCGGACGCTCCTGGCCGGCGGGCTCGGCAGCCTTCCGCGCGAAGTCGTAGGGCATCGGCTCGTTCCCGTCCACCACCCACGGCGCACGGTACCTGGCATGGCATCCCGTGCACCGAGCGACGAACTTCCCGACCTCCGGGTTCGTCATGATGCTGTAGTGCGAGGAGCGCAGCGTGCGCATCACGTGGCCGTTTGCGGTTGCCTCCAGCGCCGGCCATTCGGGAGAGCACTCACACGGACCGGACTTCGCGAACGTCTCGTCGCCAGGGGCGTCGTGGGTTTCCCTGAGTGTCTTGAAGAGCTTTCTGAGCAGCCGCACGCGGCTTCCTTCTCGCGTGCTTGTCGACTCGGGGCAGGTGGTCACGGTGTGGGCCAGGTGCCGAGTGCTCGGGCCAACCGGTCGCTGTGTTCGCGGGTGATGCCTTGGGCGAGGCGGATTCCGCACCGCGGGCTGTGGGGATCGTCGCAGTGCAGGATGCCGGGAAAGTGCTGCGCGGTACCGGAGAGCGGGGACGGTGAGGGCAGGGCCCATTCCGCCGGCTCCCACAAGGGGTGGTCGTGGAGGAGGGCATCTGCCACCCCAGGCGCCTGGTCCTCGGCGACGCCCACCTGGATGAGCGCGCTGCTGATCAGTGCGGCAGCGTCACCGGGCAGGTTGCTGTCTCCGAGGGCCGGAAGCAGAAGCAGCAGGCGGACGTGCGGTGCGTGAACGCCGGGAGCCTCGGGGTCGGGAGTGTCGGCGATGTGCGTAAGTTCGTGCCAGGACAGTCCGGGGCCGGCTTGGTGCCCGTCGATGGTGGCCAGGTGACCGTGCCGGTCCCACTCGGGGTGGGAGATGAAGTACTCCGTGCCCAGGTCGCCGGCGACGTTGCGGCCCACGATGAGCGCGCTGTGGCCGTCGGCGAACGGGATGCGGAAGACAGGCCAGTGCTCCTCGTCGGTCAGGGCCTCGTACGCCGCGTCCGCGTCGGCCTCATCCGCGCCGAACCACAGCGGATCCGGGTCGTTCTCCTCGGTCTGGCACATCCACAGCAGGTAGGCAGCCCAGAACCCCGGCATCGCCAGCAGATCCTCCGCCGCAACGAGAGGCTCGTCCTCGTATCCGTCGATCAGCACACGCCCAGAGTGCCACCCGGCTCTGACAGTCCCTGCACCACCCGGACCTTCCCGGTGCACAGCCGCAGGTGCTCCTACTCTCGCCGACATCCCAGACGATGGCGATCACGAAGTGATCCTGAACGTCGCGAACAACCGCTCCCGGTTAAGACCTACACAGCCAGTACTGCTACCGAGGCAGCCCTCCTCCTTCGGGTTCGAGCTTGATCGGCTCGGCGAAGGCTCACTCGTAGGTGACCTTCCCGTTGAGCAGGGTCCACGTGGTGCTGGTGCGCGGGTCCGTCAGTGTGTGCTCGAGGAACGCGGCCGGGTACGGGACACACCGGCGGCGACGCGTCCGTAGCCTCCCCTCTCTCCGATCGTGTGGTCGCCGGTATCGATGAAGGAATCGCACCTCCAGTCGTTGCCGGCAGCGAAGGGGATCCAGCGTGGGTTCCACCAAGGTCCGTAGGGGTCAGCCTCCCCCGAGGCCGGCATCAACCGCTGGTAGGCCTGGGGATGAGGGCGGTGCACAGAGGGTGCTGGCCGCCCGGGAGGAAGCATCCGTCATCGTGTATCGAGGCCTGGGTCAGCGCCACCTGTAGGTCCCGTCCACCATCGGTGGCAGCTCGACGGGGCCGATCGACGTACCGGCAGGGGTGGTGAGCACGGACCCGATGGCTGGGTAGAGATGGAGGGCCGCCGCCTGGGCCAGCGGGACCCAGACGACCTGGGTGGTGTCGTTCGCGTCCTGCTCCGTTGTGGCGATCCGGCTGCGGATGCTGTCGGGCACGTTGAGGGTGTGGATGAGGTGGAGCCGCTCGAACGGCTCCGTGCTACCGGGGCGGGTGGTGGTCTGGTCCTGTACCCATCGCAGCACGGGAGGCTCGGGGAGCTGGTCGGTGTCCAGGCCGAGTTCCTCCTTCAGCTCACGGGCGAGAGCCGCTGCTGTGCCCTCGCCGAGGTGTCGCAGTCCTCCAGGCACGGAGTACTGATCCCCTTCCGCGCGGAGACGGTGGATGAGGCAGACCTCGTCTGCGTTGATGACGAGAGCGCACGCGCGGACGAGAACGCCCGACGCTTGAGAGTGGGGCATGCGAATTACCTCCGGCTCTGAAAGTGCCACCTGGAGGTGACACGTTGCGGCAGGGGGAGTACGGCGCAGGCCGCGCCCGCTCCGTCCGTGGCGGCCACGGCGATCCGCAGAAGCGCGGTCACGGCAACTGCCTGGGGACGGTAGCGAGCGGCGGCAGTGACCAGCTCAGCGCCTTCCGCCCCGTGCCGGAGGTGACGGGCTGGATGCCGGTGCTGTCGGAGAGGTCGACTCGGTACGTCTCCGGGCGGTCGGCCCGCACCCAGCGGACGTACACCTCCTCGAGTTCGGCCCATACGTCGCGCGGTCCGTGGACGCGGACGGTGCCGTCGCCGGGGCCTGCCACGGCCCAGGAGTCCTCCTCGGGGGCGACGATCGTCATCGTCTTCGCCTGGAAGTCGCGCACGAGGCCCGGAGCGAGGTAGGCGGCCGCGATCCAGAAGCCGTAGGCGTCGTCCGCCGGCGGCGCGAGCCGGGTGGGCCGCACCGAGCCGGGGTCGGTCTCGATCCGCGCACGGTGATCCAGGGCGCTGAGCCACGTGTAGCCGAACATCGGCCGGTAACCGCTCGACCGGCCCCGCAGGGTGGCTGCGATCCGGCCGGTGTCGGTGCGGGTGACGAGGAGTTGACCGGGCCAGCTCGGTGTCCGGGTCGTGAGCGTGGTCAGCAGCCGTCCCCCGGGTGCGAGCTGCTCCGCCCATGCCGGGGCGAGGCACGGCACCCCGATGCCGGAGTGGATGCGGTCGTACGGGGCCCGGTTCTCGTGCCCCTCGAGTGCGTCACCCTCGGCCACCGTCGCCTCGATGCCGAGGCGGTCGAGGTTCCTCTGTGCGAAGGCCGCCATGTGTCCGTCGCGCTCCACACCGGTGGCAAGCCCGGCACCGGTGATCGAGGCGGCGAGTGCCAGGGAGACCCCCGGTCCGGGCCCGAGCTCCAGATAACGGTGGCCCGGCGCGAGTCCGAGGTCCTGGAGGGCCTCGACCGTAGCGGGGGTGAAGCTGGACATGGAGGTCATGTGGCCGCCGGTCACCGGGCCGCGGGCGAGAGCGTCGAGGGGTTCGCCGTCGCGCTGGAACAGGATCGACGCGTCGCTGTGGATGAGGTCGAGCCACTCCTCACGGTCGTCGGGGTGGGAACCGTCGAGGAGACGCCAGTCGATCGGATCCGCGCCCGGGCCGCTGAGGCGGAGGTAGGCGTGGGGGAGAAGCACCTCGCGGGGTACGCGGAGCAGGGTGTCCCGCAGCAGGGGGTCGGTCAGGGTTCCCGCTGAGGTGAGTCGGTCGACCATGGCGGCACGGCGACTGCTCGTCGCACCGGGCTGGAGATCAAGGGACATGCGGGTTGTCCTTTCGCGGGTGACGGGCGGTCGCGGGCATGGTGGTCAGGCGGCGGACCGGTGCCCA
Organism: Streptomyces nymphaeiformis; assembly: GCF_014203895.1. Lineage (GTDB taxonomy): Bacteria > Actinomycetota > Actinomycetes > Streptomycetales > Streptomycetaceae > Streptomyces > Streptomyces nymphaeiformis. The sequence continues at coordinate 192,966 of NZ_JACHJY010000013.1, forward strand.
CCGCAGCGCTGCCGGGACGAGACATGGGACGAAACACGGGACGGTTTCGGCGAGCAGCGCCGCGAGCAGCCCCCGCGAGCCGCGCCGCGTACAGGGAGAAGACGCCGGCGGTGAGCGCCGTCGGCCGGTGGCCGTCACGACCGGTTCAGCTCCGGTCGACGGGCGAGGGTGTGCACGAGGTGACCGATGTCCCGGTACGGGCTGCGCCAGGAGGCGGCCCATTCCAGTTCCAGAGCCGCCTCGTACGCGGCCCTTCCGGGGGTCCAGCTGTCGTCGAGGTGGTCGTGGAAGATCCGTACGCCCTGCCAGGCCAGGGGTGTGAGCCCGTGCCCGGCCGCCAGCCGGTCGAGGTCTTCGGCGATGTCGGCGCGGGTCTCCAGACCGAGGTTGCCGGTACTTCTGTCCGCTGCGGACTCGATGAGCCGGCGCGCACCCCCGTAGTCACCGGTCAGCGCCTCGCGGACGCCGATGGCCCGGCGGTTCTTGGCGAGGATGCTCAGCAGGCCGCCGGGCGCGACCTGTTCGGCCAGCCGGGCGAGCGCCTCCTCGGGGCCGTCCAGATACATCAGTACGCCGTGGCAGCAGACCGCATCGAACACCTCACGACCGTGGGGGAGACCGTCGATGCCGGCCTCCACCAGCTCCACGCGGTCGCGGAGTTCCGGCAGGGCCGCGAGCCGGCCGGCCGTGATGGCCAGCATGCGGGGATCCGGGTCGGCGCCGGTCACCTGGTGTCCGGCGCCGGCGAGCCGGATCGTCATCTCGCCGGTCCCGCAGCCCACGTCCAGGATCCGTACGGGTGAAGCGGGAAGTTCGGCCCGCAGACGGCGCTCGACGAGGTCGTGGCGCAGTCGGCCCCGGGAGCTTTCCGAATGCTCGGCATAGGCGGCGCCGACGGCGGAGAAGTCGTTCACCGGGGCCACCCCGTCAACTCCGCCGTAAGGAGGCCGTCGAGCGCGCCGAGCGCGTCGAGCGCGCCGGGGTGCCGGATGAGGCACTCGCCGACTGTGGATCGCAGGCGGTCACGGGACGGGCGCATGTCAGTACCTCACCAGGGTCGCGGCGAACATACGGAACGAGAAGGGGAGGGAGGGAACGCAGGGCATGTCGGTACCTCACCGCGGTGGTCGCGGGGAGTGACGGGGCCGAGAGAAGGCCGCCGAGGAAAGAGGAAAGGCGTCGTGCGTCAGTGTCGGCCTGATGAGAGCCGGTTGATACGGGTCGGCAGGGGCGGCTATCGGAGGTGGTCCCTCAGTACCTCCTCCGCCTCGTCAAGCCGCTCACGCAGAACGACGGCGGCCTCGACGCGGTCCCTGGCGTACGCCTCCAGAGACTCGGTGGCGGGCCCGAGGCCGTCCACGACCGCGTTGAGCGGATACACGGTGCACCCCAGATACGCGGCCGTCAGCCGTACCACGCTCACCAACTCCTCCACCGGCACCGCCGGATGACGCTGGTGATAGACGGCGGCGAGGCAACCCAGCCCCTCGGGCCAGTCCGGTTGGGCGAGGACAGTACGCGGGTCGAGTGCCAGTCGGCCGAGCTCCCACATGAGGCTGCGCCGTCCCGGCGCGGCGAAGTCGATCACTGCCGCGACATCGTCCCCGCGCAGGAGCACGTTGGGGCCCGACAGGTCCCCGTGGACCAGTTGCGAGGTCGTCCGCTCCGGAGCGCCCTCCAGCAGCCGCGCCACCGCCGGCAGCCGGGCCAGCCGCTCGCGTGCCGCCTCCACCGCCCACTGCTCGAAGTCCGAACGAGGCGGGTCTGCCTCGTAGCGATGGACGAGGCTTTCGAGGCGGGAGCGGCTGCGTACAGGATCGACGGCCCTGTCGCGTGCCTCGAGCCGGGGCGGCCCGAACCGGTGGCGGGCCAGGCTGCGGTGCAGAAGTCCGATCGCCTCACCGACGGCCTCCCATCGACGCCCGGTGAGGCGGCCGTCGGCGGTGACCGTGTCGTGCAGATAGCGGGTGACTGACATGGTCACTTCCCCGTCCGAGGCGACCAGTTGCTGATGGTCGACCGTGTAGCGGGCGCGGGCGACCGGTACGCGGCACAGCCGGGCGTACTCGCTCAGCGCGGCGGCGCTCTCGGCCGTCCTTCGATCCGTGCCGACCGTGTAGGTCTTGACGAACCAGGCGGTGCCGGCCTTCGTGGTGGCCACGTAGTTACGGGTCGCGGTCCCGGACGGACCCGGGGTCACCGATGCCGGAACGATGCCGAACTCGGAGGTGAGCATCAGTGTCACGAGGGGGATCCGGTCTTGGGAGGCTGCGGTGGTGGTCACGACGCGTCTTCTTCCTGCGCGGGCCTCGCGCTCGGGTGTGAGGCGGGGAGAGGAGGGGGGAGGCGGCCGTCGGGAGTGGTGAGGGGTGGGAGCACGGCTCCTCCTTGGCAGCGTGGGGGCGAGAGCGGTCAGCGGTCCTGGGAGAGCTCGAGCAGCTCGGCGAAGGTTCCGCCGCCGTGGACGAGGTCGTCGTACCGGCCCTGCTCGGTGATACGCCCGTGCTCCATCACGACGATGTGATCCGCGATCCGTGTGTTCTCCAGGCGGTGGGTGACCACGATCGTGATGCGGTCGGCGGCGATGGCCTTGATCTGCTCGAAGATCCGGTGTTCACCGCGCGGATCCATCTGAGAGGTGGGCTCGTCGAGGATCAACAACCCCGGGCGCCGGTACAGAGCCCGGGAACACGCGATCCGCTGCCATTGCCCGCCTGAGAGCTCTGTGCCTCCGAAGACATCGCGGGACAGAAGGGTGTCAAGGCCGGCGGGGAGGTCCTCGACGGCCTCGCGGAGGCCGACCGCGTCGACGGCCTCCCACACCGGGACGTCGTCGTGGGTACGGGGCTGACCGAGGGTGATGTTCTCGCGGACGCGCAGCGGCCACTGCGCGAAGATCTGCGGCACCAGACCGGTGTCCGCCCACACGGTGGCGGGGTCCACCTCGGCGAGGTCGGTGCCGTTCCAGGTGACCCGTCCCTTGTCGGGCAGATAGATCCCGGTGAGCAGCCGGGTGAGGGTGGACTTCCCCGAGCCGTTCGCGCCGACGATCGCGAGGATCTGGCCCCGTTTCAGAGCGAGGGAGACACCGTCGACCGCCGGCCTGTCCTTCCCCGGGTACTGGTAGACGACCTCTTCGAGCCGGATCTCCTCCGTCGGCGCGGAGTGCGTACGGGGCCCGCGCCGGGGCCTGCGGGCGGCGGCGTCGTCCAGGAAGGCCTGCATGTCGCTCAAGTACAGGCTGGTGTGGAAGAGCGCGGCTCCGTGGATGACGACCTGGGACAGTGCGGCGAGTGTGGTCTGGACGGCGATGACGGCCGTCGCGGCGACCGGGAGCGCGATGCGTCCGGACACGGCCAGCCACGCGAGGGCGCTCCAGGTCGCGACGAGGAAGACACCGCCGGCCAGAGCGGACAGCAGAGCGATCCGCAGGGTCCGCGGGGCTGCGGCCAGCGTGCGGCGGTCGCACCGGTCGGACAGGGCCCGGTACCAGAAGACCAGGTAGTCGGTCATCGAGTTGGCGCGGACCTCGTCGCCGTACTTCGATGTGGTCGCCCACCAGCGCATCATCCCCCTGACGTTGCGGTCCGCCACGTTGGCGTAGTGGATCTCGTAGTCGACCCGGGCGCTCAGGACGGCGCCGATACCGGCCGGCAGCACGGCGAGCAGGAGCAGCGGCAGCATCAGCGGGTTCAGCACCGACAGCACACCGCCGGCGGTGACCATGCGGATCAGCGCGGACAGGAACCGCTGGGCGTCGGTGACCATCACGTGCGTACGGATCACCCCCATCTCGGCCGCCTCGTGCCGGTCCGAGAACCCCTCCTCCGCGTACGCGGACGCTTCGACCCGGCACACCGCCTCCACCAGAGCGCTGTCCGTCTCCGTCGTCAGCCTCGGGGTGATCCGCCGCTCCGCGTACGCGGCCACCGCCGCCGTACCGCGGGCCAGCGCGGCGGCGAGCGCGACCACCAGCAGCGCCGGGAGAGCTCCCTGCAGCCGGGCACTGGCGGAGCCGTCGCCGAGGACGTGTTGCATGGCGCGTGCGGTGGCGGTCAGCAGCACGGCGGCCGAGACGCCCGTGACCGCCTGGCAGCCGATCAGCAGCTGCACACCACGCCGGTCGATCCGCCACGCCAGCCGGGCGATCCGGCCCAGGACGGCCGGGAGCTGCCCGCACATCCGCCGGAAGGAGACCTCGGCGAGCGGATTGACCGAGTACTGCCCGCTGTACGTGATCTCTGCAGGTGGGGGTGGAGGCGGGGGAGTGGTGGGGTTCTGCTGCTCGTTGGAGGCGGTCGAGGTCAACGTGGTCCCCCTGACGGTTGTCCGACATGGTCGTGAGGTTCAACGACACCGCAGAGATATCGAACACATGTGTTTCAGTCTTCTCCCGGACCCCGAGATTCTGCGCGTGGCGGAGCGTGGAGGATGCATCGACCCGCTTCCGGCAAGAGGACGAGAGGAAAGGGGTGTTGGCCGAAACGCCGGTGGTACCGCCTCGCGCGACTCTGCCGACCCGCTGCGCTGGAGAAACCCTCACTGTTTTGTCGGCTCAGGTGGTCGGCGCTGCGGAGGAACGCCTGTTGAGGGCGGAGAGAGGGGGCGGCACCCTCATGGCCGCCCGCCGTGGCGAGGGCGGAGCCGATGGTGATGATCCGGCTTCAGCCAGTGGCTGCCATGGCGGCGGTCGGCTCATGGGCCAGGAGGCAGTGGCTGGCCAGGTTTTGGTGGCCAATGCGTCGTCTCAGTGGGCCGGCGTCGTCTCGTCAACGGTCGGGGGCATTGCTGACCAGGAAGTCGATCGGGTCGGGCTGGTGGTGGCCTGGTGGCAGAGGGTGCGCATGGCCTCGGCCTTGCGGAGGTCGGTCGTCAGGGGACAGCGTGGCCGCCTCTGTCGGTGCTGTGCGTGGCGAGCTTGTCTGGGGTCTTGTCGTCGTCGAGTGGAGTACGTGTTCAGACGAAGGCAGCTTGTACGTACGACGGTTACTGAGCCGTTTCATCCTGAATAGTCGCAGGTCAGCAGCGTGTGGACGGCTTGGACGATGGTGCCGATGCGGCGGGTGGAGCATCTGGCCCGGCGGAGCAGTCGCCAGGACTTCAGCTGAGCGAAGGCGCGTTCGCCCGGGGCCCTCAGTCTGGCGTGGTCTCGGTTGAAGTGCTGGTAGTGGGCGGTCTGTTCGCGGTGGCGGTAGTAGGGGGTGCGGACGGTGGCGCCGGCGCCCTGGTAGGCGCGGTCCGCAAGGATGAGGATCTGTCGGGTCAGGCAGGCCTGGACGACGGCGGTGGGCGCGGGCCGCGGTCAGGTCGTGGGTGCGGCCCGGCGTCGCGCGGGAGAACCACAGCGGTGTGCCGTCGGGCCGGGCGATGACCTGCACGTTCATGCCGTGCTTGCGGTGCTTCATCGAGTAGTACGGCTCATCCGCCTTGATGCGGTCGGTGGCGATCAGGGTCCCGTCAACGATCACGTGATCGCCCCCGCCCAGCCCGGTCAGGGCTTCGTGCAGGCCCGGAGCCCATGCTGCGAGGACGTCCAAGGTCTCGTCGACGTAGCGCCAGGCCGTCGCGGTGGAGACGCCGAACCCGGCAGCCAGGGCGGGCAGCGTCTCGTTCTTGCGCAGATGCACCAGCGCGAGCAGGGCCTGCTGGAAGCAGTCCAGCTTCCGCCACCGCGAACGGCGTTCACACCTTCGTGCGTAGATGAGCCAGGAAACATGCTCGACCAGCTCATGCGGGACGTCGAGCATGGCACGATACGGGACCAAGCGAGGCTCCTCGGACGATGCGTGGTGCGTAGAGAACACCACCGCAGCGACCAGGAGCCTCGCCTCGTCACCCACCCCCGCTGACCTGCCCTTTCACCCCGCAGAGACAGGATGAAAACGGCTCACTGAACCGATTGATCAAGTACGACGCGCCGACGAGCAGCGACTCCTAACGGCGGCGCAGCGATCCGGGCTCGCAACGAGTGGACCAGTCGCCTGCTGGCGACAATCGCTCTCCGCCGGCCCGCACGACGACGAGCCCGTCACCTTCGAAAGCGATTCGGTCACCGACAGGCAGGAAGAGCGGGTTCGCCAGTTCGAAGGCGTATCCGTCGTCAGCCTCGAGATCCTTCACCAGCACCAACCGCGAGGTCGGCGTGACTCCGTCAGCTATCAGGCGCATGCCGAAATGGTCCCACGCAGCCTGAGGCCGCTTCGACTCAATTCAGCAGCTGGCCAACGGCCAAGACGTTAAAGATCAAGTTGAGGCTCGTTGGGAGTGTTCTGGTCGCGTGGGGCGTGCCGTGCATAAGTGGTGTCGTTGTCAGTGGTGCTGTGCATGATTGGCGCGTCAGGTCTTCGCGAAGGCAGAGAGCACCATGCCGATCACAAACCAGCAGGTAGCTGGACACTCGTTCCTGCGGAAGATGTACGACGACTCGTACTTCCCTGATCACGTGGTCGATCAGGGAAGGGCCGTCCTGCTGCGGTTGTGCGAGCGCATTGAGGCCGAGCAGCCGTCGGATCTGGTGATTTTGTATGGGCTCACCCAGGCTGCAACGGAGGAGTTCAACCTGCTGGACAGGGAGTTCGTGGCGGCCGGGAGCGGGATTGAGACGGTTGCACGTGAGTGGATCTGTGACGAGTCTTGCTTTGTCGCGTCGGCGTACGGGTTCGCGGATGCGGATGCGGAGGAGCTGACCGTCGGCCGGGACTGGTGAACGAGGCCGGGAAGGCCACCTTCGATCAAGGCCATTCGTTCAGAGCTGCGACCAGGACGGTCGCCTCGTAGCGGGCGGCGGGCCTAATTGCCTCTCGGGATGTCAAGCAGCGACGCCACCCACCGACCCCCGGTTGTCGCGTAGACCGGGGAGGCCGTCACAAGACACAACGTATGCGTGGCGTATGCAGGCGGCCGACAACCGCACGGCGGTGGCTCGTAGCCGTACGATCCTCGGCCCGGGCGCATGACTGGAGTGGACGGTCTCGATCCGGTCGAGGGAGGCCGGCAGCATAGTGATCAGCCGGGGGGCCTGCAGGAACTGGCACCACACCAGCTGCAGGCAGGGCTCCTGATCGAATTCCCCCCCCCGTGCGGCCCTTCGGCGTCTGCTGTCGTGCGTAGCGCGTGTTGTAGCTGCTCGGGGCGGAACGATCTGGGGCGCGCACCCCTCTGGCCAAGGGATGCAGCGATCCGGAAACCCGGGTCTGGAAGGTCCACCACCTGCGCCCGACTGGGTCGGTGGGCACATGACGGCAGCAGTTCGACCGCCACTGGGTCAGGAGCGGGTACAGGAGGGTGACGGTGAGACCGTCCTCTTCGGCGAACTCGTTGAGGGCGGCCGGTTCGTCGCTGCCGTGCTGGTCGAGTGGGCGGGCGGGGATCTGGATCAGGGAAACGTCGACGTCGGCTTCTTTTTCGAGACGAGTCAGGTGACCGTCTTCAACGCGCTCGACGAGAACGGGTTGAGCTTCTCCCCGCCTGATCAGCACCAGCGGTCCCATGGGCTCCACTGAAGGGCTCTGTTGAAGGCCTTGCCAAGCATGCCCCATCGACGTCAACTCACCGTCAGGGGCACGATCATGACCGCAGAGGAGCCCAGGGGAGGAGGCATTGGAGCCGCTGGACGGTAGGATCTACGCTCCGATAACCGGTGTACCGCATCAATGGCGGGCTGGCTCTTGTTGTTCTCGTGCTCCACGAGGAAGCCGCAAAGGGCGGTAGAAGCACCTGCGGAAGCGGTCGGCTGCTCGCCTGCCAGCGGGCTTCCCCTCACCACCTCAGTGCCCAGAACATCTATTCGAGTAGCGCTGCTATGTCGCCTTGCCGCGACAGTCGTCTGGACTCCTCGGCCGAAACCCGCTCCGTTATCCGGCCAGGCCCGACGACTTCATGCCATCTGTGGGCAACGTGCCCTCGCCGGCGCCGTGGCACAACTACACAAGAAGGCTGACGCGGAGGTCATGGCCCCCAGATGCGTGGGTCGTTCGAGGTGGGGAGGCTGGAGCAGGTGGTGACCATCAACGTGGCGGTGCTCCTCATAGTCATCGTCGTCCTGCGATTGCGTCGCCGTACCGAGGCCCGCAGCCGTTTCGACGAGAAGACGACCGTGGCCATCGTCCTCGCCCTGGGCGTTCTCCTCGCTCCTACACCTGTGGGTCAGGGGATCGCGACCGTTCTGGGCCAGCTGACGAGCGGCGTCACCCAGGCCAGCCGTTGAGTTCCGGCCGAGGAGAGCACCGATGAGTAGTCGCCGACCAGCACGTCGCCGCCGCAGAGGGAACGTTCGCCGGCGCCGCCACCAGGAACAGCAGCTGACCGTTCTCGCCCTTGCGGCGGTTGCGGCCACAGGTATCGCGTTGGCACTGCTCAGGTGGTTATTGGCTCACCCGTGGATTCTCGTCATCGTCGCTGTGCTTGCGGCCCTGGCGGGAGCCCTCTGGCTGCACCGTCGGCAGCACAGAGCCCGGTGGGAGGCGGTGCGGGCCCAGGGACTGCGCTACGCGCTGACCCACCTCGACGGCCTTCACCACACACGGTTCGAGGAGGCGGTGCGTGACCTGATGTACCGCGACGGCTGCCGTGACGCGGTGCGGGTCGGAGGAGGCGGCGACCTCGGAGCGGATGTGAAGGCCACCGATCCCTTCGGCCGTCGCTGGGTCGTTCAGTGCAAGCATCGGCGCAAAGGTCTTGCCGGGGCTGCTGTGGGAACCCCAGATTTCCAGGTCCTCAACGGCACCGCGCGTCAGGTCCACCAAGCCGACATCGCCGTGATCATCACGAACGGCCGGGTCACCGCGCCGGCCGTGGCTTTCGCCCGGCAACAGCGGCTCCACGTGGTCGATCGTCACACTCTGGCGGCGTGGGCTTCAGGTTCGCGCCCGTTGTGGGAACTGCTCCGAGGCATCCCTCCACCCCGCAGCCCGACTTCACGCTCCTGAGATCAGCCACGGGCGGCCGTGGAATGCGACGCGTCGGCTGCCCGGATCCTCTGCACGGCCGACTCGAGTGCCGCTTGTCGCGGGTGCACAGCTGCGCCGACGCAGGTGCGTGACGGGGGCTCACCCTGCGAGGACTGGAGCCGGTCCCCGTGCACGTGCGGGGACACGAGGACCGGCTTGAGGCGGATGACCCGTCCTGTGGGCGTCCAGTACGACCATAGGACGGGGAGGGCCATTGCGCTCGTGGTGATCCGCTGACCGGGCGGATGGTGGGTGTCGAGTCTGCCTTCAGCCCCATCACTGCCAGCCTTCCTCAAGGTAATCCCTCGCATACCAGAAGCGACGGAGCGCTCTTCCCACAGTGCGTACCGGGTGCCGTAGCGGTTCCCGCTCGTCGTCCGTCAAGTCCCCGCGAACGGTCATGCAACGGAAAACAGTTCTGCCGTCTGATCCGCACGGCCTACGCTTCGGTGATCGATGACACCGCATATCCAACCCGACGGGGGTCTCGGTGTGGGCGTGAACAGCGGCGACGGCCCTGCAGCGCTGGAATGGATGCCTGGTTACGTCTTCCGGCCGTATCGCGGCCAGGAAGACCACGGCGTCATGGCCGCTGTGCGGCTGGGCTGTGTAGAGCGGGACCGGATCGACACCCGCTCGATTGTGGAAGGCCTCCCGACGGCAGCCGAGATCGCCGAAGCCTCCGCCAAGTTGGACGACCCATCCCAGAACCAAGTCCTGGTGGAGCACGACGGTGGCGTCGTCGGCTACTTGACGATCAGGTGGTGGCAGGAGCGGGACGGGACGTGGTTGTACCTGCACCGCGGCTATCTGCTGCCCGAGCACCGCGGCCAGGGCATCGGCTCAGCCATGCTCAACTGGGCGGAAAGCCGTATCCGCCGGCTCGTGCAACAGCATGGAACCGCACAGACGGCCGTCCTCGGCGCGAACGCCATGACCTCTGAACAAGATGCAACGAAGCTACTGCTCGACAGGGGATACCGACGTGTCTTCGGCCTGGTGGAGCTGGAGCTGGCCGATCTCCGACAGCTCCCCGACGACAAGCCGTTGCCAGTCGGCATCCGAGTCGGTCCCATCGATCCAAGCGGCTACCGCGCGGCCTGGAAGACGGTCGTCGATTCGTATGCGGGTGCCGCCTTCACTCAGAGGTGGACGTTGGAGAGCTTTCTCGCCACGGCCGACTCGGCCTGCTGGCGGGCTGCTTGGGATGGGGGACAAATGGCCGGTGTCGCCCTGTGCTCCATCCGTCGGCAGGACCCCACGGTGGGCGAGGTCGAGGAATTGAGCGTCCGGAAGGAGTCGAGGCGCCTGGGACTTGGGCGGGCCCTGCTGCTGAACGGGTTGCGATGCCTTCGAGAGCGCGGTGCAGAGACCGCCCGGTTGTACACCGGGACCGCGAATCCGCACCGGTCCTACGACCTCTACGAGAGCGTAGGTTTCCGGCGCCAGAACGTGCACGTCCGCTACCGCAAGCCGATCACCGTCTGATTCCGACAAGGCAGCTCCGCAGCATCTTGATGGTGCGGAACCTCGAAGACGGAGCGCGGATTGATCGCCAGGACAGGTCCTGGAGGGACTTGCTGAGTGGCCGAGCGGTGTGGCTCTGACTAGTGCCGCATCAGGAAAGGTTCGCCCTGTCGACGACGGCGTGTACGTGTCGGTCGTCGGCGCTCGTCATCGTCGATCTCACGTCCCCGACGGCCGCGGCTGCTCCGGTGGAACCGAGCTCTCGGCGACCGCCATCCACTGATCCAGGTCGGCCTGGGTGAACTCTGTCCACGGTGGGATCTCGGGGAGCTGTCGGAGAAGGTCGTAGGCCTCGGAGATCTGGGGGCCGCGGAGGACAGGGCAGTGGCAGCCGGCGATGACCTCGGCGTTCAGGTGTTGGAAGTAGCTGACGACCGTCCCGAACTTCTGGGCGTCCAGCAGGGCGACCCAGGGGGAGACCAGCCGACCGCCGAAGAACTGGCCGTCACGGAATTCGTCCGGCGACAGCGCTGCCGTTTCGGGCACGGGGGTCGGCACGTTCGTGGCGAAGGTGTCGACGGCCCACAGGGTGTTGGTCTTCCGGTCGAAGAGAGCGCGGGTTGTGGGGTTGTCGTACAGGGGCGGTCGTTTGGCGACCAAGGTGCGATCGCCCGCGTCGATCGTGTCGCCGTCTGTCATGAAGCGGCACCGGTTGATGGGAGTCTCCCACTCCTCGGCCATGCGGCCGATGGAGAACCACGTTGTCAGCAGGGTCGCGTTCGGGCACTCGGCGAGGACCGCCAGGAGGTTGCCGGCGTGGTCGCGGTCGTCGTGGGTGAGGAAGATCCACCGTACGTCCAGAGGATCCACGACGGACCAGGCTGCCTCCAGCCATTGGGCGCGCACTGCGGGCGCCCCGGTGTCCACGAGAATCGGTTCGGCTCCTCGGATCACCATCGAGTTCATCGGAAAGTGGCCGACCGGCGGGGCCTCAAGGGCCCACGGGATGACGAACGTCTCCTCGGCGATCTTGTACGGCTGCAAAAGATTGAACGTATCCATGGTTGCCATGGGTGCTCTCCTTGGGCGGAGTCGCCGCAGGGTCCATAAACCAGTCCAGCCCCGTGCCGGGCTGTTGGCAACCGCAAAACTCGTGGTGGTCGGCTCAGGTGAGCGACGACGGCCCGAGCACTCCTGGCGGCATCCGGGCACCGCCCGTGCGCACGACACCGACGGGCCCGCCATGTCGACGACCGACGCCTACGCGCCGTCGTCGACAGGGCGAACGTTGCCTGATGCGTCACTGGCGTATATGTGCTTGGGGGCTGGCAGCCTCCGACAGCTTCGGGCGTTTCTGGGCCACTCCGCCGTTTGTGAGGGTGCCTTACCAACGGGTGAAGTCGTAGACGCCGGTCGGGGTGTAGGAATCCTGGGCGGGGGAGCGGTTGCTGTCGAGTTCGAACGTGACGGTGTCGAGGATGTGCCGGCGGCCGTCCCCCAGCACGACGCGGGTGACGCCTCGTCGCTCCGGCGGTCACAGGGCACCACGGAGTTCGCTGGTGCCGACGCGGGTCGGTGTCACCTTGCTCCGACGGTCCTTGCTGTTGAACTTGGTACGGCCCAGCCTGGGGCTGCCGCGGCGATGGCCATGCTGTCGGTGTCGGTGTCGGTGTCGGTATGGGGCGTCGCCCCACAGGGTGCGGCGGGCCGCCCCTGACTGCTGAGCAGCTCCTCGTACTGCTCGTTCGACATCACGGTCAGTTTCTCCGGCCCGTCCACGGCTTGTGCGGGAGTCCCGCCGAAGGAGAGGACCGCGGTGACGGCGAGTACGCCGAGACGAAGCAAGGACGACCTCCGGACGACAGTGATCCAAGGCGATCTGCTGACGTCTCACCGTAACCGCTCGTCACTGAGAGTTCCGGGAGCCTGGCGGAGCCTGCGGTCGGCCCGGGCCTGTAACGTCGGTGATTCCCGCTTGTCCGATCCCGGCCGCGCCCGAGATCTCGCCGTATGTTTCGGGCTGGTGCGACCGCCGTACGACCCCACCGAGCCCCATGCCTTGGACGGTGTCTCACGTGCCGATCTTGTCCGCTGCGGGGCTATGGGCGTTCAGGGGACATCCTGTCGGCTGGCCAGCTGAGCCGGCCGTCCACGATGGTCGGGAGAGACGTAGGCATCTCGTCGGTGACCGCGGAGTCCGTTGAGGACCCGGCGAAGGAGCCCCCGGTCGGGTTTCGGTCCGCACAGCAGGAGCTCCCCGGTACGACGCTGACGGGCGTGCGCTGGGCCCGACGCAACGCCCCCGCCTTCGCTCATCCCGTCGGCAAGGCCGGCGCCGACTACCTCTGCCGCCTCGACGACCTCCGCCTCTGGGCGCGGAACTGTCCTCGGAGCGGGGTGCAGAAGCGTGAGCGATGAATACAGGGTCCGACGACGGCGATGTCCGCCCCGGCGTCCACGGTGCAGAGGAAGTCGGATCACGTGTGCCGGCTGCTGGCCGGCTGCTCCGACCCGCGAGGAGCCCTCTGTCGGGAGGGAACCCACGTGGGCGTCCGGGCGGGTCAGGCAGCCTCGTAGTGGTGCGCGTGGCCGTCCTTCCATTTGACCCAGGCCGGGTCGTCGAGGAGGTTCTCTGCGTCGGGCAGGCCGGCGCGGCGGAGGAACTCGACGACGTCGTTGTCGCTGTAGGCCAGGCCCAGGATGTTCCCGTGAGCGGTGACGCGCCGGCCGCCGGTGGGGGAGGGCTGGTGGACGACTATCGGGGCGCTGTCCATACATCCAGGATGCATCGGGTCGGTCGCGGGACACAGAGGTCCGTGTGAGGCCGGCGGGCGGATTCGCAGGAGGCGGGGGATGAGCCCTTCTGCCCGAGCCCTTCTGCCCGAGCCCGGCTTCCCGCCCGTTCAAGAGGGCTGGGGGCGGAGGGTGAGGATCTGCTGGGCGTGGCCGACGGGGCCGGCCGTGTCGTGGAGGACGGTGGTGGTGACGCCCTGGGCGGTGGGGCCGAAGACGACGGTGGTGTCGAGGCCGGTCCAGTGGCCTCGGGGCTGGCGGTGGAGGTGGATGGTCAGGTCGACGTTGGGGAACATCCAGGCGGTGGGCGGCTGGCGTACGGCGATGCCGTTGGCGGTGTCGACCAGTGCGACGTACGAGGCGAGCGGGCTGATTTCCTCGCCGGCGACCAGGTCCAGGACGGTCGTGATCCACGCGGTCGCTCGGCCCGGCTGCGGCGGCGCGACCGGGCGCACGTCGAGAGAGGCGATGTAGCCGCCCGGCCACACCGAGGTCATCGGCCAGGAATCGAGCACCTCGGGCGGCGTGAGCCGGTCGGCCGTTCCTCCGGCGACGGCCGTGGTGTCACCGGAGGTGAGCAGCCAGGCCCTGGCCCGTACGACGGGCCGGTCGGAGATGAGGACGAGGGCTTCGATCAGTTCGATGGTGCGGCCGGGCCGTATGGTCTCGATACGGATCTCGCACTCGTCGAGGGCCAGACGGCCCAGGATGTCGAAGCTGATCCTGGACACGGCGAGGTCATCGCCCGGGCGGTCGGCGAGGTGGCGGTCGAGGGCATGGACGATCAGGCCCGCGAGCGGGCTGACGTGCATCTCGTCGGGGTCCCAGGCTCCGCTCGCGTGCGGAGTGGGCTTGTAGCGGTGCTCGTCGATGCGTTCGAAGTAGCTGTCGGTGCTCAACTGACGTGTTCCTTCCAGGGGGCGGGGGCGGGGGCGGGGCTCAGGCGGTGAAGACGGTGCTGGTCAGCAGGACGTGGACGGTGGTGCCGCCGAGAATGCTGAGCAGGGCGTTGCGGCGCCAGAGGTGCAGGCCGACGGTGACGGCCAGTGCCACGAGCGGCGCCACGGCACGGACCTCGGTCACCGGCAGGTCGTGCAGGCAGTAGACGACCAGGATGATCATGATGCCGGCCGGCATGCGGGTGCTCAGGTACTGCACCGTGCTGCTCGCGCGCAGCGGGGCGAGGGCGGCGAACGGCAGGGCGCGCAGCGCCCAGGTGACGGCGGCGGCGACGAGAACAGTTGCGATGGCGTACGTGGTGTCAGGCACGGCTCGGCCTCCTGGCGGTCATCGAGTGCCGGGCCAGCAGCCCGGCGGTGAACAGGGCGAAGGCGACCAGCAGCATCTGGCCCGGGAGGACGACCCGGGCCGCGAGCGCGCTCAGCAGGGCCAGGAGCGGGGTGGGCAGGTCGCCGCGCAGGTCCCGCAGCGCGTCCAGGGCCAGCACGGTGAACAGGGCGGTCAGGGCGAAGTCCAGACCGGTGGCGCCCTCGGGGATGAGGGAGCCCAGCAGTGCGCCGGCGGTCGCGCTCCCGGCCCAGTACGCGTGCAGGAAGAACTGGGTCCACAGGATGCGCGGGCCGGTCCACGAGCGGGCCTGTTCGGCCGAGGCCAGCGCGTACGCCTCGTCGCACAGCGCGAACGTGCCGTACGCCTTGCCGAGCCGGCCGGTGACGCGGTGCAGGGGGAAGGACAACGCGTAGAAGACGTGGCGGACGTTCACCAGGAACGCGGCGACCGCGACCGACGCGAGGGGAGCCACGGCGACGACGAGGCCGATCAGCAGGAACTCGAACGAGCCGCCGAAGGCGACCGCGGCCGACAGCGACGCCCACCACCAGTCGAGACCCGACTGGACGACGAGCGCCCCGAAGGCGAGGCCCAGCGGCACGAATCCCATCCCCACCGACAGCGAGTCCCGGAACGCCGTCCGCGCATCGGACGGCGGCCGGCCCACCGGATCGGCGGCAGGCAGCAGGGAAGCCGCAGCAGCAGAACGTATAGGCATGGAGACATTTTAGAAAAGATGTCCCCTTATATGGTTGCGTATCATGGCTGTATCGTCGGGTTATGAGTAATGAAGTGCCACTCGATGCGATCGATCGTGAAATTCTGTTTCATCTGCGTGAGGACGGGCGGCTGACCAACGTCGAGCTCGCCAAGCGGGTCGGCCTCACCCCACCGCCATGCCTGCGCCGGGTCAGACGGCTGGAGGAAGCCGGCGTCATCACCGGGTATCGGGCCGTGATCGACCCGGCCGCTGTCGGCCGCGGCCTCGAAGTCCTCATCGATGTCGAGATCTACGCCAACGACCGCAAGAGCTTCGAGGAGTTCGAGAAGACCGTCGCCTCGTACGAGGAGGTCATCGAGTTCCGACGCATGTACGGCCGCCCCGACTACTTCATCCGCGCCGCCGTCGCCGACCACGCCGCCTGCGAAGCCTTCCTCACCGGCAAGCTGAGCGGACTGCCCGGAGTCCAGCGCTTCACCTCCCACCTCACGATGAAGACCATCAAGTCCGTCGGCGCGTGAACGGCCGGGATCCCGGCAGGCGCGGACTGATGGTGGACGTCATCCGCTCCCGCGACGGACAGCTCGTCGAGGCGAAGCAGGTGCGGGGTCCGGAGTGCATGAACAAGAGTTCCGTATATGCGGTACGCCCCCTGAGCACAGGGAAGACCTCGATGACCTGCTGCGCCGGCACCTGGGCGCATTCGCCTACTGACCGGCGGCCATCATCCACCGCGTGCATCCTGCCGCGCCCAGGAACGGACCGGGCTGAAGAGGTGGCCCGATGAGTGCAACGCAGGTGGCACTGGCACAACCAGAACGCCCGCCACTCCGATGTCATGACTGCCCAGCTGCGCGAACGCGCCCGTATCCGCAGCGAGAAAGCCATCTGTCCGGGGCGGCCGCCCTCCCAACCCTGCCGACCCTGCGGCCTGACCGCCGTGCTGTGACTGTCGGCGACTTGGCACGAGCGGCCTCGCCGCAGGGACAAGCCCCGTCAGGGCTCTTCGGGTTTGCGGGCCAGCAGGCAGGCGTGTGGTCTGTTCGCCCGTCCGCCGGGCTCCTGCTCCAGCCTCGCGGTGACGACGAGTCCGGCCTGTTCCAGCAGGCCGATCATGCGATTCAGGGGCAGGAGGTACGACTCGTAGGACACCGGTCGGCCGTAGCCCTGGGTCGGCTGCAGCCGTTCGTCGCCGACGTAGTCTCCCCAGAGAAGGTAGCCGCCGGGTGCGAGCGTGCGGTGGAACTCGGCGAACACCGCCGGCAGCCACTGCGGGGGCGTGTGGTGGGTGGAGTACCAGGCCAGGATGCCGCCGAGCTCGTCGTCCCTCGTCTCCAGGGCGGTCATCGAGCCCTCGGTGAATCGCAGGTCCGGATAGGCCTGCCGGGCCAGCCCGATCATCTTCGGTGACAGATCGACGCCGAAGGCGGACACCCCCAACCCGGCCAGGTGCGCCGTCACACGGCCGGGGCCGCATCCCAGGTCCGCGACGGGCCCCAGACGGGCCGTCCGCACGAGTTCGGCGAACCCCGCCAGCATCGCGCGTGACAGCGGGTCCATCGCGGCGGGAGGCGGGACGCGTTCGACATAGTCGGCGGCGACCGTGTCGTACGACTCGCGAACGGCGGTCAGGAAGGAGGGCTCAGCCATGCGGGCGACCCTAAACCCGAACTGCCAGGGTGTGGCACGACCTCGAGTTGACTTGCGCGACATCCACCGCCGTTGACACCCGGCCATCGCACCACTCCGGTACGACGCCCGCGCCAAGCAGGGTGCGGTGAGCCCAGCGCCACCGCCTCGGCGACGGAAGCTGACCCGTCGTCGGAATCGTCCTGTCCTGTCCTGTCCTGTCCTGACCGGCCGACGGCGGGGGCGGGCCGCGCCGACCCGACCTGAACCGCCCCAACACCGCCCACCCCCGTCGCCACAGCGTCCGTCGTCGACCGCGAGCAGCCGGTTCGCCGCATCCGCGTCTCCGCTCAGCGGCAGCGCCCGCAGCGCGCACAGCACCTGCCACGTGTCGCTGCGGACCACCTCGTACCCCTCCGACTCGGGCGGCAGTTCGCCCTCGTACCCGGCAGGCAGGAGCAGGACCTTGCCGCCGCGCGGGCCGTTGCGACCGGGCAGGCCGAGGTCGACCAGCCAGCGGTGGTAGTGGTCGTCGAGCAAGCCGACCAGTGGTACCGCCGGCAGCTCGATCACCAGCGGACCGCCCTTGCGGAGGTCCAGGCCGCTGCCGAGGTACGGAGTGTCGGAGTTCAGGGTGAACCCCACGTGCAGGGGGCGGGCGACGAGGATCTGCGCGGACTCGTTGTCCACCGCTCCCGCCGCCCGGGTCCCGCGCATGATCCCCTCCATCGACACCAAGGGATAGAAGAAGCGGTACGCCGCAATCCGCCGAACGAGTGAGCGTGCGGGGCGCTCTGATCGCCTCGGGCGGTGGGCTCCGGTCACCCGCTTGCTCGGGCAGGGCGAGTGCGGGCGGACGAGTGCACCCTGGCGACCTCGGCGAGGTGGGCACGGCTCGGTGAGTACGGGCTTGGCAATCATGGCGAGGAAACCGTTCCTCACCCGTTCAGCGGGCAACACTCGCACCCGACCTCGGAGATCGCGAAGGTTGCACGAAGACGGAGGCGAACACGTTGGGCCGTGCCAGAGGGAGGCGCCGGGATGGGCGAGGCGATCGGCGGGATGCTGGCGTCGGCGGTGGGGGTGGCGATCAGTCCGCTGCCGCTGATCACCATGATCCTGATGCTGTCCACGCCCCAGGGGCGCCGCAACGGCTTCGCCTTCACCGCGGGCTGGGTCGTCGGCCTCGCAGCCGTGGTGACGGTCGTCGTGCTGGCAGGCAGTGGCGGCAGCGGCGACAAGGGACAGACACCCACCTGGGCCGGGTGGCTGAAACTGGGACTCGGTGTGCTCTTCCTGCTCATGGCGTTGAAACAGTGGAAGGACCGGCCCCGCGGCGGGCGCGAGGCCGAGCAACCGGGCTGGATGCGGAGCGTCGACCGGTTCACGCCCGGCAAGGCGGCGGGCCTCGCCGTCGTCCTCGTCGTCGCCAACCCCAAGAACCTGGTCCTCGCGGTCGGCGGCGCCGTGTCCATCGCCACCGCCGACGCGTCGACGGCCGGGAAGACGGTGGCCGCCGCACTCATGGTGCTCATCGGTTCCCTGTGCACCCTGCTGCCCCTCGGCGTGTATCTGTCGGGCGGTGACCGGTCGGCCCAGGTGCTTGCCGGCTGGAAGGAGTGGATGGCCCGGCACAACGCGGCGATCATGGCGACGGTACTTGCGGTGCTGGGCGCCAAGTACGTCGGCGACGCCCTCACGGTGGTCGCGTGACGACGGGCGACGCGACGGCCGAGCAGAGCGGGCGGACCGGCCGGAAGACCGGCCTGAGGACCGGCCGGACGCGATCGCTCCGCGCGCAGTGGGGTCGCCCTGGCTCCTCCGACGTGACCTCCGGCATGGTCACCGGTCTCTTCTCGATCCCTGAGGGCATGGCGTACGCGTCGATCGCCGGGTTCAATCCCGTCGCGGGCCTGTACGCCGGAGTCGTGCCGCCGATCCTGGGCTCGCTCACCGCCCCGACCGTCCTCATGACCACGACGCTGACCAGCGCCATCGCGCTGACCGGCCAGAGCGTCCTGGCCGACGCCGGCCTCGACCCGCACGGCGCCGGGAACGTGGCCGCTCTCACCGTCCTCGTCGGCCTGATCATGCTCGTGATGGGGCTGCTGCGGCTCGGTGTCGTGCTCGCCTTCGTCGCCAACGTCGGCGGCGGCCTCTTCCAGGCTCTGCCGTCGGGCGGCTCTCTCTCCCGTACGGGCGTGGCCGCCTCGGCGGGCGCGCGTACCCGCTGGGCCGGAGTCGTCTCGGGCGTCTTCCTCGCGCTCGTCGTCCTCGTCGCGGGCACGCTCGCCGAGCACATCCCCATGCCCGTGATCGGCGGCCTGATCCTCGTCGCCGGCGGTGAACTGATCTGGGGCAAGCGCCAGGACATCCTGCTCGTCCTGCGCACCTCCAAGCTCTCCACCGCCGCGATGCTGGTGACCTTCCTGGCCACCACCCAACTCCCGCTCCAG
Source organism: Streptomyces nymphaeiformis (assembly GCF_014203895.1). Taxonomy (GTDB): domain Bacteria; phylum Actinomycetota; class Actinomycetes; order Streptomycetales; family Streptomycetaceae; genus Streptomyces; species Streptomyces nymphaeiformis. The sequence goes on from NZ_JACHJY010000013.1 coordinate 212,270, forward strand.
CGAGCCATCGTCATCGGGGCGGTGCTCTCCCTCCTGCTCTACTGCGCCCAGGCAGCCCGCCACGCCCGTTTCACCGCCCTCGTACGGGACGAGGCCGACCAATGGTCCACCGCCCCGGTCCCGGCCCGGCTGCCCCGGCCCGCGTCACCGTCCTCGCCTACGAGGGCACCAGCCTCTTCGCCGAACTCCCCGCCCTCCGGACGACCCTGCCCGACCCGGCAGACGCGCGGAACGCCGTCCTCGTGCTGGTCGTCCGCACCGCCCCGGACATCCCCTCCTCCGCGATCCTCAAGGCCCTGCGCCGCTACGCCGCCACGCTCACCTCCCAGGGCGGCCGACTCGTCCTGGCGGGCGTCCGGCCCGAAACGGCCGAGGTGCTCCGCCGCACGGGCATCGCCGACCACGTCACCCTCGTCCCAGCCGACGAAGGCCCGCTCCTCGCTCCCCTGGACACGGCCTACGCCGAAGCCTCGGCCTGGCTCGCCGCGCCCAGGCCCGCGGATGCCGAACGACCCTCGGGGGGAGCCCCACCGCCGCAGCGCTGAGAGCTCCCTTGCGGTCCCACCCGAACCTTCGGGAAGTCCTCAGGCGATCCGGTCACCGGAGGTCGCCTTTGGCGGCTTCAATTTCACGAGGCCGAAGGCCAGTCCGACCAAGACGACCCTCTCTACGAAGGTGCGCCGGCGAGCCAGACGGCCACGCCACCGTGGTGCGAGCAGGTACCCCGACGGTGCGCGGAATAGCTGTAGCTACCGTCGTTGCATTGGGCGGTGGCTCCTGCGGGTGCCTGTTGAGCGCCGTCTGAGGACGTAGAAGAGCTCGAGTCGCTTCCCGACGAACTGGAGCCGATCGACGAACTGGAGCCGATCGACGAACTGGAGCTGCTGCTGGACGAGTCGTCGCCGTAGTCGTTGCCGGTGCCGGAAACGGTGGAGGAACCGTCGTCGCCGTTGTCGTCCCCCGTACCGGAAACGGTGGAGGAACCGTCATCGCCGTAGTCGGTCCCTGCACTCGAGCTGGTGGAGGAGTCGTCGGGGCCGGATTCGTCGCTGCTGCCGACCCCTGTCGGGTCGTCGCAGGTCTCACCCTCGCTGGATTTGACGGTGTCGAACGTGAGCGTGTCGTCCGTGCTCATCGTCGCGCCGGCCGCGGGCTGCTGAGAGCAGACCGTCCAGTTGCGGTCCAGGAACTGCTGACGATCCAGACCGGTGGCGTCCGTCGAGTCGAGGTTGTAGATGCCGTCGGCCTGTGCTGCGTCCTGGGCTGCCTGGAGCTCCATGCCGACGAAGTCCGCGACCGTGACGGTCGTGGCCTTGTCGTCGTGGACGGATGACGAGATCGATGAGGTCGATGAGGCGGACGACGGGTCGTTGTCGTCGTTGAACAGAGCACTGCACCCGCCGACTACGAGAAGTACGGCGAGCATGAAGCCACAGCCGACGCGGAAGTTCTTCCTGTCCTCCGCGGTCGGCTGAGGTCTCTGGTTTCGGGCCATGTCTGGGTCCCCCCCTTGCTCCTACGAGATGCACGCTCCCCTGCGTGCCTCGTCCTGCTCCCGGTCGCGAATCGACGCCCGCTTGCGGGCTGGGGCAGGTGATGTCAGGGCGATGACTTTAGCCTCGTACTGTCAGGTAGATGACCGTTCAATGAAAATCAGCCAGAGGTCGCAGTCGACCCGGCCCTGCCGGTGGAGATCGGCGACGGCGAGGCAGAGGTCGACCGCTGCGTCAGCTGCGTCCCGGCCTTCTCGGGTGCCCTGGTGGGTGGCGAGGACCGGCAGGGCCGGACAGCTGCGCATCTCGTGACTGGACTTGTCCATGTGCTGTGCCGAGCAGGGCAGTCTGGTGGCTTGAGGCTTGAGTCTCCGGTAGGGGGAGACGTGAAGGTGGGGGCATGAACGGCGAGACGCTCTACTCGATCGGTGATCTGGCTCGGAGGACGGGTCTGACGGTGAAGGCCATCCGGTTCTACGCCGACACCGGGGTCGTGCCACCCACCACCCGCACTCCGGCCGGATACCGCCGGTACGGTGCCGATTCCCTCGCGTGCCTCGAGCTCGTACGCACCCTGCGCGAGCTGGGAATCGACCTGGCCACGATCCGCAGGGTCGTGGACCGGGAGGTCTCGCTGACGGACGTCGCGGCGACGCACGCCGAGGCACTGGACGTGCAGATCCGCGTCCTGCGGCAGCGCCGCGCTGTGCTGACGGCGGTGGCCCGGCGCGGCTCGACCCCCCAGGAGATGGATCTCATGCATAAACTGGCACGTCTGTCGGCAGACGAACGGCAGTATCTGATCGATGACTTCCTCGGTGCCGTGTTCGACGGCCTGCACGATCACCCCGCGTTCGCGGCGGCCATCCGCTCATTGACACCCGAACTGCCCGACGACCCCGAGCCCGAGCAGATCGAGGCGTGGGTACGGCTGGCCGAGCTGTCCCAGGACCGCGATTTCCGCACCACACTGCACGGCATGGCCCAGGACCTGGCGGCCGACCGGGCCCCGGACGACGCCACGGGCCTGCCCCGGGTCCTCGTCGAAGCCGTCCGGGCCCAGGTGACACCGGCACTCGAGGCCGGTGTCGAGCCGGACTCGCCGGCTGCGGAGCCGATCGTGAGCGCACTCGCGGCCCACTATGCGCGCATCCTCGGCCACCCGGCCTCACACGATCCCCGCGCCCTTTACCGGAGACTCGCCGCCCGGCTGGAGCGGATGAACGACGCGCGCTGGGACCAGTACCTGTCGTTGTTGGCCGTCGTCAACGGCTGGCCGGCCCCCGAGAGCCTGGCGCCCGCACTCATCTGGTCCGCTGCGGCACTCCGTACCCGGATGCTGCAGCAATGAGCCGCTCACGCACCACGCTCGACACCACAGGACCGGACCACCCGGAGCAGGACCGGATCCTTGCCGACTACCAGAACTTGCTCCGCGTGCCCGGCTTCTGGCGCATGGCCGTCATCAGCATGACGTCGAAGCCGGCCGCGAGCATGACCAGCCTGAGCCTGCTGCTCCTGGTCAGCAGCTCCCATTCGTACGGGACCGCCGGACTGGCGGTGGGTTGCTCCGCCCTCGGCCAAGGCCTGACCGCACCGTTGCGAGAACGGCTCATCGACCGGTTACCGGTCCGTCCGGTCCTGTTCAGCTGCCTTGCCGTCAATCTCACCGCCACCATCGCCGTGATCACGGCGGTTCAGGGCGGCGCTGACGCCATGCTGATCTGCACATTGTCCGCAGCCGTCGGCGCGAGTGCTCCACCCGTCGCGGTGATGATGCGATTCGTCTGGCACAGCGTCACCACCAGCACAACCCTGAAGACGGCGATGGCGCTCGACGCTTCCATGATGGGTGCCGCGCTGATCGTCGGACCGGTGCTCGCCGGCTGGCTCAGCCTGTCGCTCTCGCCTCTCCCGCCGTTTGCGGCCATCACGACGATGACGGTCACCAGTGTCGCGCTGGTGGGTAATTCCTCTGCAGTCGTCGTGCCTTCGGCCGCCGCCGGGCACTGGCTGGGGCCTTTGACCTCGTCCCCGTTACGCCTCCTGTTGGCGGCCGACGCCCTGTTCGTCACGGGGGTGACGGCCGTGGAGGTGGTGCTGCCGATCTACGCGCGGCAGGAGCACGCCGGCCGGGCAGGTCACCGAGACCATGTCCTGGCTCAGCACCCTCGACATGGCCGGTGGTGCGGCAGGAGCGGCCGTGTTCGCGCACCTCGCCGAGGCGAAAGGAAGCCCGACGGCTTTCGTGCTCGTTCCTGTGCTGGTCGTGACGGCTGCTGCGGCCGGCTGGAGGGTCTGCGGTAGCAGATGGGAGCGCAGGCGAGGCTGGTGAAGGCGAGGAAGCGGTCGGCTTTGCGTGCGTAGCGTCGAGAGAGGATCGGATCCGGCGGATGAGCCGACGCCGGTGGCCGATGCGGTACGGCGTACGACCAGCGGACGCTCACGTGGAGATGTCTGGCGCGCTCGACGAGGACGGAGCCGGCTTCGCCGTCGAGCCTGCTTCCTCGGTCGATCGCCTGGGCGAGACGTCCCCGCGGCTCGGCGGCGACGGCAGATGCCACGAGGGCGATCGACGTCGTGCTTGGCGCGGAGGGCGGGTGGGTGAGATCGAGGCCGATGCCCTCGATCTCACCCACCCGGCACGTTGTCGCAGACGCCGACGTAGATCCGCCGGGAGTCGTGCGGCGTGAGCTTCAGCCCGGCGCCCACGCGGTGACGAGGTCATGGCCGCCGCGTCACGCTGAGCCTTGCCGTGCGCGTAGCGGCGTCGATGTTCAGGACCTTGACCTGGACGAGCGTTCCTGTGGGGCCGGCGGGGTTTCCTCTGAGGAACTCGTCGCCTGTCCGCAGGTCCTGGTGGCCGTTCGTCGCGGGGAGGAGGTCCGACTGGTTGCCGTTGAACTCGTGCACCAGAACGCACGGCTGGGAGATGGCCGCGTCCCAGAGTTCCTTCACGCGGAACTCGAAGAAGTACGGGCCCACGCGGGCGCAGAGGTAGCCGGCGAGACCGCGGCTGTGGAGCGGTCTCAGGTCGACGATCCTGTTCGACTCGGTGGCAGCGGCCTGCCAGACGCGTGAGGCGTCGAGCCATCCCCGGCCCGCCATGTTGGCGGCGTTGAGCCCGGGGCCGATCCGCCAGATCGGCCGCCCGCTGCCGTCCAGCTCCTTGTAGACCGGGTGCGGCGCCATGTAGAGGCCGCGGTTGCTCATGACGTCCCAGCTGTCCCTGTACTCGACGCCCCCTGCCCGGGAGTGGTCGAGGGAATACACGTGGCCCATCTCCTGCCCGACCAGGGCAGGGGAAAGCGAGGACATGCCGGCGCCGTCCCTGTCGTCGCCGGAGACGCCGCCGAGCCCCGCCCCGCCGAAGAGGTCCGTGGGGGGATGCGTGATGACGAAGACGTGATCCGCGTAGGGGGAGAGGTTCTCACCGGCGTTCGCCGCGGCTTTGCGTGCCCATGTGATGAGGTCCGCGCGGCCTGCCGGGTTCGCTCCCGACCCGGTGTAGTCGCTCTTCTTCTGGGGGATCGTGTACCAGCCGAACACCCTGGACACGCTGAGGTCGAGTGTTCCGTGGGACATCTCCCAGAAGTGGTCGACCATGTTGAACTTGCCGACGCCTGCGCCACCGAACACCTCCGTGAAGCGTTCGCGGGGATAGGACGGTGCCGTGGTCGCGTCACTGAACTTGATCAGCACGACAGCCCAGGAGGACGGCTTTGCCGGCGGCTGCAGGAAGGCGATCTCCGTCCAGTCCGTTGCGTAGGTGCCGGCGGGGAAGACGGTGACGTCCTTGATGGCGTTGTCCGCGTCGATGGAACAGATGACTATGCGCCCGGAGGGAGCGTAGAAGAGGATGCGACCGCCTTGGAGCGCGGCGACCTGCGTCCAGTCCGATGCGAAACCACCTGCGGGGATGACTCTTTCATCCTTGAGGATGTTGTCGACACCGATCGACTCGACGACTCCTCGCCCCCCTGCGCCGTAGAAGAGAATGCGATCCGACAGCATGTCGCCCTTCCGCGACCGCATCCATTCCTCGTTCCATTATGGCCACGACCTGTCGAACTGCGCGAGTTGAGTCGTCGTGCTATGGGAGGGCCGGAGGTCCGTCGTCAAGGCCCGAGAACGCCGCGACGAGACCGCCCGTACGGGCGGGGGGTGAGGCGGCGTTCTCGGGGTGATCAGGCTGCCGGCCGCCCTGTGGGAACTTCCCGGGGTGAGCCCCGTCGGTCTGCGCCGGGCCCGGATCGACGACCCGGAATTCCTCGGCATGGCCGGTCGGGACGGCATGGCCACGTGCCGTGTGGGGAGGATCGAGCACGCATCGTCAGTGGTGCGCGGTGCATCCGTCGAGCACGTGGGTGCTGACAAGCATCTCATCGGCCCAGGCGGGCGGCCTCGATCGCGCGCTGCGCGAAGGCGGCCTCCCTGCGGTCTTCCATCTGCCGCAACGCGTCCTTGCGGTCCCGTTGGGAGAGTCGGTCGAGATACGTGTGGCCGACGAGGTGATCGGTCTCATGCTGCAGGCACCGGGCGAAGTAGCCGAACCCCTCGATGACGAGAGGGTTGCCGTCCTTGTCGAACCCGCGGACGACAGCACGATCGGTGCGGGGAACCGCCATGGCGGCACCGGGTACGGACAGGCAGCCCTCGAGTTCGTCGACGAGCCGCCGACTCCCCGGATCGGGCACGTTCAGAACCGGGTTGATGAGGTGACCGACGTGCCGGATCCCCTCGTCGTCCGGGCAGTCGTACACGAACAGGCACAGAACGACGCCAACCTGGTTGGCGGCAAGGCCGGCGCCGTCGGCCACATGCATGGTCACGAACATGTCGTCGATCAACGCCGACAACTCCGGAGTCCCGAACTCGGTCACCTCCCGGCACGGACGGCTCGGCACCTCCTCACCCACCACCGTGACCCTGCGCACCGAACCCCGTTCCACCTCTGGTGACAGAGCCGGATAGGCGTCTACCGGGCGTCCTTGCACACGGACTCGTCGGTCGACGGGACGGGACTGCTCGTGACGAACGGACATGGCCGTCTCCTTTGCGCGCGCCGCAGATGCCGCGGAGGCCACCGCAGTTGATGCCTTCAGCAGGACTGCTGCCTGCCAACTCCGGAAGCGGCCTCCCGGCTGGGCTGCAGCTCTGGTCTCTGCTCGTTCCACCTGCGGCAGCTCGCACGTCACGGATTCATCGAAGAAGCCCCCCATCGCGGGGGTCGTGCACGTCCTTGGCGTCTGAAGCAGCACACCCTCGCCGCGGACGGTCCTGTGGAGGAGCAGTTCGGCGACTTGGCCCGCGGGCTGGAGGACGAGAGCTGGCAGCGATGGCTGGACCGGCGAGAAGAAGTGCCGTCCGAGTGGCGCCACGACGAAGCCTTCAGTGCTGTCGCCTATCTGACACCTGAAGAGATGAGCCGGGTCGCGAACGTGATCCGGCGGGCGCTCGAGCCCTACCAGGACCGCGAACAACGTCCCCTCGCCCGGCCCGACGGCGCTCGGCCGGTGGCCCTCATCACCCGACTGTTCCCCCTGCTTCCCCATCCGGCAGACGACGCGGACCAGGGCTGAGGAGCCGTTGGCAGACGGCCCGTGGTGCGGCCGACCACCCGCCTTCGGGGGATGGGTGGCGGGAGGTCGGCCCATCGCGCTTCCGTGAGGCGTGGGGCTGCCGGCGGGTCGGTCGCCGGCAGCCGTTGTCCGACTCGCCGAAGTTCCTGGTGCTGCTCCACGGCCTGCCTGAAGACCGCCCCGCAGGCTGGGCCGATGCCAGGGCTATCGCGAGGCGGGGGTGCGACGAGAGGTGGCGGACGATGCTGCGGAGAGTCCGGCCCGCTGTTCCCGGTTGCCCTCTGCGCGTGCGATCAAGGCGTCAGCCCTGGGGCACCGCGACGTACGCCTCGCTCGGCGTGGTGGTCGGGGCGTAACGGGTCGCAGTGGTCGCGGTCGGGATCAGGTCCCGGTGGATCACCTTGGCCACGGCCTGGATCGTGTTCACGCCGTAGGTCATCGTGCTGTTGCCGTCGGTGAGCACGGAGATGGTGTAGTCGTGGCCGCCTCCCTGGAACGTGCCGACGCTGTGCACGCGCCAGCCGCGCGTGGCGCGCTGAAGCCAGCCGTTCTTGACGTGCACGGACACGGAGGAAGGCGCGCCGGCCGGCGTTCCCCACCTCTGCGAGCTGACGACCTGCCCCATGAGCTTGCTGATGTAGGCGCGGGAGTTGTCGCTCAGGACGGTGTTCCTGGCGGTGATCAGCGAGAGCAGACGCTGCTCGTCGGTGACGTTGATCTGGGTGAGCCCCCAGTAGCCGCCGGACCCCGGCACCGTCCGCGTCATGCCGGCAGCGGCCAGGAAGCCCTTCACCTTGGTGACGCCGAGCTGGTTCCACAGGGAGGTGGTGGCCGCGTTGTCGGACTTGGTGATCATGGCGGTGGCCAGGGTGGACTCGCGCGTGGTCAGGTACCGGTTGGTCTTCTTGGCGTCCCACAGGAGCGTGGCGAGGACGGTCACCTTCACGACGCTGGCCGAGTCGTACGAGGTCGTGGCCCGCAGGGTGCAGGTGGTGTTCGTGGTGCGGTCGCGCAGGCCGACGGCGACGGTACCGGTGCGCGTGGCGAGGGCGGCGGTGATGTCCCTCTGAAGCTTGGTGGCGAGCCCGGCCTTGCCGGACGTGCAGCTGACCTGCGGCGCGGTGGCGGCGGAGGCGGGTGCCGCGCCCGCGACGACGGGCACGAGCATCCCGGCGGCGGCCACGGCCGGAAGCACGCGGGCGCGCAGGGATATGTGGTGAGTCATGTGGGTCCCCCCTGGAGTGAAACGAACACGCCTTCGGCGTGCTCGCCTTACATGACTCATGAGCGTGCGGATGGTTGTGCGAATCCGGTGGAATTCTTGGACCGGGCGCCCCGGGCGCCCCGTGCGCGTGACGCCGCCGTGAAAGAGCCGGGTCTACCTCGGGTGACCTCTCAGTGCGGAACCGGTTCCATCGGCCTCCACTGCGTCGACGTCGCGGTCCACTGCGCCGGTGCCCACACCGTGTACTACGACGACGACCCGGTCCGGATGAAGGCCGCCGAGCAGCTCGGCGCCGAGGTCCACGACATCCACAGCAAGCGCGGGAAGGGCTTTCACCTCGTCGATGCCACCGTCCGCATCACGGCCTCCCCGGAGACCCTCGACCACCTGGCAGACGCCGTCCGCACCCTCACCGCACGACTCACCGGCCACCATCGCCAACCTGCGGACATCCCCGAGGCCGACGAATTTCCGGGCGGCGTACACATGTACAGCCCCGCAACCGGCTCCGGCAGCCCGCCCCCGAAGCCGAACCAGCTGGATTCGTGTGAACTGTGGTCAGCCGGTTGCCGATGGTTTCGCCGACGAGGCGGCTTCCTCCGTGGCCGCCCAGGAGGCCAGGAACCGCAGGCCCTCTTCGGAGGGCGAGCCGGGTTCGGCGGTGTAGATGGTGAGAGTGAGGCCTGGTTCGGCGGCCATCTCCAGCCCTTCGTAGGCCAGGGTGAGGTCGCCGACGACCTGGTGGCGGAAGCGTTTGGTGCCGGTGCCGTGGTGGCGGACGTCGTGGGCGCCCCAGCGGGTGCGGAAGGCGTCGCTGCGGGTGGACAGTTCGCCGACGAGGTCGTGCAGGTCCTTGTCGTGGGGGTTGCGGCCGGCCTCGGTGCGCAGGATGGCCACGGAGATGTCGGCGGCGACGTCCCAGTCGGGGTAGAAACGGCGGGAGGAGGGGTCGAGGAACTGGAAGCGGGCCAGGTTCGCCTGGTTGTGCGGATCGGCGTAGACGTCGGCGTAGAAGGCACGGGCGAGCCGGTTGGCGGCGAGAAGGTCCATGCGGCCGTTGCGTACGAACGCGGGCCCCGCGGTGATGGCGTCGAGGGTCCACTGCAGGCTGCGGTGCGGCTTCCACTGGTCCTTGGTACGGCGTCGGCGGGGCCGGGTGAGGGCATCGGAGCCGTCAGCGGCACGGGCGAGGTTCAGCAGGTGGGCGCGTTCGGCGTCGTCGAGCCGGAGGGCGCGGGCGACGGCTTCCAGGACGGCCGGTGAGACGCCGGCGAGGTTGCCGCGCTCCAGCTTGGCGTAGTACTCGACGCTGACGTCGGCCAGCGCCGCGACCTCACTCCTGCGCAGCCCCGGGACGCGGCGCCGGGGGCCGGAGGGCAGCCCGGCCTGCTCGGGGGTGATCCTGGATCGCCGCGAGGTGAGGAACTCACGGACCTCTGCTCGGTTGTCCACACCTCGACGGTACGGCCTGGCGGGCGACGGAGGGATGTACTGCCGGTACACCCCTCGTCAGTGACTCGCTGCGCCCGCGAAGCACGGGTTACCTGGATGACGTGGCGTTCTCCCTGCTGCTCCTCCGGCAGAGCGGGAACGCCGGCACGCGGACCGCCCACGGCGGTCCAGCCCTCTCGTACCCAAGGAACCCCTCATGCGCGGCGCAGTGATCCATGCCCCCGGCGACGTCCGTTTCGAGACCCTGGACGACCCGAAGATCCTTCATCCCACCGACGCGATCATCCGTACGGCCGTCACCTGTGTCTGCGGCTCGGACCTGTGGCCCTATCGGGGCGCGGAGCCGATCGGCGACCCGCACCCGATGGGGCACGAGTACGTCGGCTTCGTGGAGGAGGTCGGCAGCGAGGTCACCTCCGTCCGGCCCGGACAGTTCGTCGTCGGCTCGTTCGCCACCTCCGACAACACCTGCGCGAACTGCAGGAACGGGTTCCCGTCGAACTGCCTGCACCGCGAGTTCATGTCCACCTGCCAGGCCGAGTACGTCCGCATCCCCCACGCCCAGGGCACCCTGGTCGCCACCGACGGGGTGCCGGACGAGAAGTTCTGGCCGGGCCTGCTGGCGGTCTCGGACGTACTGGGCACCGGCTGGTGGGCCGCGGACGCCGCCGAGGTCGGGCCCGGCTCGACCGCCGTGGTCGTCGGTGACGGAGCGGTCGGCCTGTGCGGGGTGATCGCCGCGAAGGAGAGGGGTGCGGAGCGGATCATCGCCATGTCCCGCCACGAGTCCCGGCAGAACCTCGCCCTGGCCTTCGGCGCCACCGACGTCGTCACCGAGCGCGGTGAGGAGGGCGTGGCCCGGATCAAGGAGCTGACGGGCGGGATCGGCGCCGACAGCGTCCTGGAGTGCGTCGGCACCGCCGAGGCCATGCGGCAGGCCCTGCACGCGGCCCGGCCCGGGGGCAGCGTCGGCTTCGTCGGCGTCCCCCACGACGTCGCGGTCGACGGGCAGGAACTGTTCTTCTCCCACGTCGGCCTGCGCGGCGGTCCCGCACCCGTGCGCCGCTACCTGCCCGACCTGATCGACCGCGTCCTTGCCGGCCGCATCGACCCCGGCAAGGTCTTCGACCTCACCCTGCCCCTGGAACGGGTCGCCGAGGGCTACCGGGCGATGGACGAGCGCCGCGCCATCAAGGCCCTCCTCACTCCCTGACCCGCCTACCGCCCGAGGAACGACCATGCAGATCACCCGCAGCTCGATCGACACCGTCAAAGGCCCGTCCGACTGGTTCACCGGCGACGTCTACATCGACGCCGTCGCCGCGGCCCCGGCCCCCTCCCGGGTCACCGCCAACCTGGTGCACTTCATGCCCGGCGCCCGCACCCACTGGCACCGCCACCCCTTGGGCCAGACCGTCTTCGTCACCGAAGGAGTCGGCCTGTGCCAGCGGCGCGGCGGCCCGGTGGAAGTCATCCGGCCCGGCGACCGCGTCCTGTTCGAAGCCGACGAGGAGCACTGGCACGGCGCCGCACCGAACCGGCTGATGGTCCACCTCGCCATCAACGAGGGCGACCACGCCCACGACGTCGTCCACTGGCTGACCCCCGTCACCGACGCCGAGTACGCCACAGCCCCGGCCACCGGCTGAGCCCCCCATCGTCCTTGAGGAGAACCCTGTGACCACCTTCGCTCTCGTCGGCGCGGGACCGGGCCTGGGACTGGCGGCCGCCCGCCGCTTCGGCGCCGCCGGCCACCGCGTCGCCCTCCTCTCGCGCAGCCTCCAGCACCAGGACGACCTGGTGGCCGAGCCGGCGCGGGAGAACGTCCAGGCCCGCGGCTTCACCGCCGACGTCCTCGACCCTGCTTCTCTCACCGCGGCCCTGCACGAAGTCGCCGACACGCTGCCGTTCGTCAACGGATCCAGCGCCGTGCGCCCGAACCCCGAGCGGGCCGGCACCTCGATCGCGTCCGCCGCAGAGAGCGCCTACGCGGCGATGCTCCACGACGCCCTCGCCGACCAGAACATCCACGCCGCCCAGCTGATCATCCCCGGTGCGATCAGGCCCGACGCCGAGCACTCCAGCCCTGACGCACTGGCCGAGCGCCTGTACGCCATCCACACCGAACGCGGCGGCTTCCGGCACTACGCCGAGCCCATGCCCACATGAGGCCCGGGGATCTCCTCCATGAACTCCGCTGCCCGTCGCCGGTCGGCCCGCTTCGCTCCGGCAGCCGCCCTGTTGCTGGCCGCGACCGCCTGCGCCCGCGACTCGCAAGAAGCCACGCCGCCCTCTTCGTCTTCCGCCTCCGCGTCCCAGGAAGAGCAGGAGACAGCGGCATCCACCGCACCATCCGCCTCCGGCAGGAGCACCGCCATGGACATCAGAGTCACCCTCGACGGCCGCCCCGTCGACGCCACCTTGAACGACAGCCCCGCCGCGCGCGACTTCGCCGAACTGCTCCCGCTCACCCTGGACCTCGAAGACTTCCACGGTACGGAACGGGTCACCGACCTGCCGCGCAAGCTGGACACCTCCGGCGCCCCCGAGCCGGCCGCGGCCAAGGTCGGCGACATCGCCTACTACGCCCCCTGGGGCAACCTGGCCCTCTTCCACCAGGAGGGGCCCGCCGCCTCCGCCGACCTGCTCATCCTCGGCCACCTCGACGTCAGCGCAGACCAGCTCGGCCGGGCCGAGCGCATCACCGTCGAAGCCGCCTCCTGAACCCCCAGAGAAAGAGAACTACCCGTATGCCTTCCGCAGCCGGCACCCCCACGGGCAAGCTGCCCTTCGTCGTCTGGGTGCTCGCCGCCGGCACGTTCCTGATGGGCACCACCGAGTTCGTCATCGCAGGACTTCTGCCGGAGATCGCCGGTGACCTCGGCGTCGGCCTCTCCCGCGCCGGCCTGCTGATCACCGCCTTCGCCGTCGGCATGATCGTCGGCGGGCCGACCACGGCCCTGGCCACCCTGCGCCTGCCCCGGCGTCTGACCCTCGTCCTGGCCCTGGCCCTCTTCGCCCTCGGACACGTCGTCGCCGCGCTCAGCACCTCCTTCACGGTCGTCCTCGCCGCCAGGGTGGTCACCGCGCTGGCCACCGGCGCGTTCTGGGCCGTCGGATTCGTCATCGCCACCGCCGCCGCGGGCCCGGCGCGGGCCACCCGGGCCGTCGGCGTCATGATGGGCGGCCTGACCCTGGCCAACGTCGTCGGCGTGCCGATCGGCTCGTTCGTCGGCCGGTACACCGGCTGGCGCGGCCCCTTCTGGGCCCTGGCCGTCCTCGCCGCCCTTGCCGCCGTGTTCGTCGCCCGCTTCGTCCCCGCGACGGAACAGCGGGCCGAGCTCTCTGTACGGGCCGAGGTCCGCGCCCTGCGCCAGGGCCGGCTGTGGCTGGCCTTGGCCGCCGCCGTCCTGATCATGGGCGGTGTCCTGGCCACGTACACCTACATCACCCCGCTGCTGACCGACCGCGCCGGCATCCCGTCCGGGGCCGTCCCGTCGGTACTGATCGTCTTCGGGCTCGGTGCCCTGGGCGGCACCGCCATCGGCGGCCGGCTCGGCGACCGCCGCCCGATGGCCACCACCATCACGGCCGCCGCGGTCACCGCCCTGGCACTGTTCCTGCTGATCCCGCTGTCGACCGGGCCCGCCACCGCCGTCGTCCTGGTCTTCCTCATGGCCCTGGCCGGGTTCACCGTCAACCCCGTCGTCACCGCACTCGCCGTCCGCTTCGCCGGCGACGCCCCCACCCTCACCTCGGCCCTGTCCACCTCCGCCTACAACACCGGCATCGCCGTCGGCTCCGCCCTCGCCGGCCGAGCCCTGAACACCTCCCTCGGCCTGACCGGACCGGCCCTGGTCGGCGCCGTCTCCGCCGCCCTCACCCTCCTGCCGCTCATCGCCCTCGCCCTCGGCGGCACCCGGCGGCAGGCCCGGATCGCGGCCCGGCACACAGCCCCGGCCCGCATGCGGGACCACGAGACAACATCTGTGTCATCCAGGCACTGACACACCTCCATCGTCGCCGACCGCACGATGGAGCCCTTCGCCTGCCTCGACACGGCCTACAACGAGGGCGACTCCGCACCGGGCTCGGGCGGGCGGAGCTACACGGGGCGCGGCTGCCGACGGCCTCCGAGCTCGTTCGGGCGCGCCTGCAGCCTCCCGTGGGGAGCCGGGAGGCGGGCGCGGCCCTGCCCTCACGGGCGCGGGAAGGCAGGGCCGACGGCGTAGCCCGCTTGGGGTGGGGCGGGGAGCCGCGTGCTCTTCACCCTGCCACCGGGCTACGGGGGTGCGCCAGAGGTGTGCACGAACCAGCCAACGGCATATGCAGGAGTTCAAGGGCACGCCACAAGCCGCTGGTCGGCGTACGAACCGCTGCCCGTGGAGACCGGGGCTGGGCAGGCCAGGGCGTGCACGACCGCGTCCATCCGGTCGGGCGAGTCCATCACCGGGATCCACGTAACAAGCGCCCCTCCAGCTCGACGTGCTCGTCCAGTGGGAGGGCTTGCCCTGCTTGCAGAGCTGCGCGATCGACTCCGCTGTCGCTCGCGATGGCCGTCACGTGCTGAGGGAGCCGCTCAGCAGCGGAAGTACCGGTCCCGCCGCCACCCCCAGGCCCACCGAGACTGCGGCGGCGGTGTAGGCGGCGACGCGGGCCGGGAGGTCGCCGTCGGTGAGAGCGTCGCCAGGGCGTCCTGATACGGCGGGCAGGATCAGGCGCAGGTAGTAGAACAGCGAGGCCACGGTGTTCACGGCGGCCAGGACGGCGAGCCAGGCGTAGCCGCCGTCGAACGCGGCGGTGAACGCCTCCAGCTTGCCGACGAAGACCGCCGTGGGCGGCGTGCCGACGAGGCCGAGCAGGCAGGTCACCAGGCTTGCGGCGAGCAGCGGGCGCCGACGGGCGAGGCCGCGGTAGTCGTCGATCCGGGTGGCGCGGGGGAGGGCGCAGACCACGGCGAAGGCTCCCAGGTTCGTGACGGCGTAGGCGGCCAGATAGTAGAGGAGGGCCGGCTGGGCCAGGTCGGATCGGCCGGCCACGGCGACGGGCAGGAGCAGGTAGCCGACCTGGCTGATGGTGGAGTACGCGAGGAGCCGCTTCACGTCCGTCTGGAAGAAGGCGGCGAGATTGCCCAGGGTCATGGAGGCGGCGGCGATGACGGAGACGAGCGCTGCCCACGGCATGCCGCTGTCGGAGAGGGCGGCCTCGCCGAGGCGCAGCAGAGCGGTGAGGGCGCCGATCTTCGGGACGGTGGTCAGGAAGGCGGCGACCGGCGCGGTGCTGCCCTGGATCGCGTCCGGCACCCAGAAGTGGGCGGGGACGGCGCCCGCCTTGAACAGCACGCCCGCGAGCAGGCCCACGGTCCCGGCGGCGACCAGTGACACGGGTGCCTGGGGCAGGGCGGGGCCGAGCAGCGGGTATCCCGTGGCTCGCCCGGCCGCGTACAGCACCGTGATGCCGGCCAGCATGACGACACCGAGCAGCGCGCCGATCACGTAGTACTTGAGGGCCGCCTCCGTGCCCGGACCGTCCTTGCGGAAGCCGGCGAGGGCGTACGCGGGGACGCTCGCGAGCAGGTAGCCGGCGGCGAGCAGCAGAAGGTCCTGGGCGCCGGCCATGACGAGGGCGCCGAGGGCGGAGAGTTGCAGCAGTACGTAGAGCTCGCTCTCGCGGGGGTGGGCGTGGAACGGGCGGGCGCACAGGGCGAGTACGAGCAGGACGGATCCGAGCACGACGACGCGGGTGGTGCTGGTGACCGGGTCGACGGTGAACCCCTCGCCGAACGCGGTGAGGTCCGGTCCCGCCGCGGCGACGGACGCCGCCACGATGCCCGCGAGCGCCGCACCGCAGGCGAGGATCCCCACGAGCCACTGCCAGCGCCTCGGCAACCAGGCCCCGAGCAGCAGTCCGAGGACGGCCGAGGCGGCGAGGAGCAGCTCGGGGAGGATGTCGAGCGGGTTCTCGTTCATGTCGGTCATCGGGCGAGGAGCTCCAGGACCGTGCGCGAGGCCGGCTCGATGACGTCGAGGAGGAAGCGCGGGGCGACGCCCAGGACGACGGCGAGCGCGAGGAGCGGGACGACGGCGGCGCTCTCGTGCGCCCGCAGGTCGGTGAACGCACGAGGGGTGCCGGGTGTGTCGGGGAGGCGCACAGGGCCCATGAGGAGTTGCCGCAGGGCGCGCAGGAACAGGCCGGCCGTGAGGAGGATGCCGAGCACGGACAGGGCGGTGGCCAGCGGTCTCGGCCCGAGAGCACCGGTGAAGATCTGGAACTCCGCGATGAACCCGGAGAAGCCGGGGAGCCCGAGGGAGGCGAAGGCGGCCACACCCGTCAGCGCCGCGAACACCGGCGCGGGCGCGGCCAGGCCGCCGTACGCGCCCATGTCGTAGCTCCGCGCGCGGTCGTGGAGAACGCCGGCGAGGAGGAACAGCGCGCCCGTGATGAGGCCGTGGCTGACCATCTGGGTGACCGAGCCGGTGACGGCGAGCGAGCGTGCCTGCGCCGAGGTGTCGGTGGTCGCGGCGGCGGCACCGACGGCCAGGACGATGTAGCCCATGTGGTTGACCGAGGTGTAC
Organism: Streptomyces nymphaeiformis; assembly: GCF_014203895.1. Classification (GTDB taxonomy): domain Bacteria; phylum Actinomycetota; class Actinomycetes; order Streptomycetales; family Streptomycetaceae; genus Streptomyces; species Streptomyces nymphaeiformis. The sequence goes on from NZ_JACHJY010000013.1 coordinate 228,597, forward strand.
GCGACCATGCGTTTGAAGTCCGTCTGGGCGAGCGCCACCAGGGCGCCGTACAGGACGGAGACGACACCGATCACGACGAGGACGAGGGCGTAGCGACGCCAGGCGTCCGGCAGCAGGGGCATGGCGATGCGCAGGAATCCGTACGTCCCCATCTTCAGGAGCACGCCGGCGAGGATGGCCGATCCGGCCGCCGGGGCCTCGGTGTGGGCCGGGGGCAGCCAGGTGTGGAACGGGACGGTGGGCGTCTTGACGGCGAGTCCGAGGCCGATCGCGAGCAGCACGAGACCGGCGTACGTGCCCCGGCCCGCCAGGGGGTTCTGCCGGGTCAGGTCCACGATGTCGAAGGTGTGCGGGGAGGCGGCGAGGTACAGGCCGATGAAGCCGAGCAGCAGCGCGAGCGAGCCGATGAAGGTGTAGAGGAAGAACTTCAGCGCGGCCCGCTTGGCGTCACCGTGTCCCCAGCCCGCGATGACGAAGTACATCGCCACGATCGACAGGTCGAAGAAGACGAAGAACAGGATCAGGTCGAGGGAGACGAACAGCCCCAGGCAGGTCGTCTGGAGGAAGAGGAAGAGCGCGGCGAACTCACGGAACCGGTGCCGGTCACGCAGCGCGTACACGGCGCAGGCCAGGAACAGGACGCAGGTGAGGGCGAGCAGCGGCAAGGACAGGCCGTCCACGCCGACGTGGTAGCCGACCCCCGCGTTGGGGATCCAACGGGCCCGCACCTCGTACTGGATGCCGCCGCCCGTCTCGTACCCGGCCCACACGGCGATGACGAGCCCGAGCTCGGCGGCCGCCGTGGCGACCCACAGCGCGCGCACGGCCTGGACCGGGGTACGGCCGGGCAGGGCCAGGAGCAGGACGGCGACCGCGGTCGGGGCGAAGACGAGGGCGGTGAGCAACGGTTACCTCACGAGGACGGGGTGGGGGAAGCGAGCGGAAGCCGCACGAGGGCACAGGAAGAGGGTGGTGATCGGCTACCTCACGAGGACGAGCACGACGGCGATGACGGAGAAGGCGGCTACGGCCTGGGCGAGGTACTGGTGCAGCTGCCCGGTCTGCGGTCGGCGGGCCCACCGGCCCAGGCGCCGCGTCGCCGTGGCGAGACCCTCGACCGCCCCGTCGACCGCCCCTTCGACGAACCGGTTCGTCCACCGGGCCAGCACCAGGGCGCCGACGCCCGAAGCGTTCACGGCGCGGTCCAGGACCCGGTCGTCGAACGCCGCGGCGGCGCGGGCCAGACCGAGGGCGGGGGAGACGATGAGGACGTGGGCGGCTCGTTCCAGCCGCAGCCACTCACGACACAGTCGCCGTGTCCAAGGCGGCACGAGAGTCCGGCCGCCCCAGGGCCAGGCCCAGGCCAGGGCGGCGGCGACGAGCGCGACCAGCCCCGAGACGGCGAACTCCCCTGCATGAGGTTCGGGTTCTGGGCCTTGGCCGAGGTAGTCGGTGAGCGTGTCCCGTACCGGCGGAAACGCCAGAGGCGTGAGCGCGGCGCAGGCGAGGGCGAGCAGCGCGAGCGGCGGAACGGCGCCGGCGGGGATCGGGCGCCGCTGCTCCACGGCCGACGTGGGCACCGGGTGCCGCTGGTGCACCGCCGACGCGGGGATCGGGTGCCGCTGTTCCACCCCGGACGCGGGCATGCGGCGCCGCCGTTCCACCGCCCCCGCGGGCATCGGACGCCACACGTACCAGAGGATCTTGACGCTGTAGACGGCCGACAGAACGGCCGCGCCGAGCCCCACCGCGTACAGCCCGCCACCGTCCTCCAACGCCCCGGCCAGAAGGACGTCCTTTGCCGCCCACAGGGAGAGCGGCGGAAGCCCGGCGAGCGACAGGGCACCCACCGTGCAGATCACGCCGACCGACCGCCGGAAGCGAGCCACCCCGCGCAGCTCGGTCAGCCGCTGTGTCCCCCAGGACGTCAGCCACGCGCCCGCGACCATGAACAGCAGGCTCTTCGCGGCCGCATGGGCCATCAGCTGCAGTGCCCCGCCGGTGCTCGCGCCCACGCCGGCGGCGAGCACCATGAAGCCGATCTGGGCGCAGGTCGACGCGGCGAGCAGCTGCTTGAGGTCGCTCTGCGCCACGGCGACGAGCCCGAGGGCCACCGCGGTCGCCGCTCCCACCCACGCGGCCGTGTCCGCGCCCCAGCCCGAGGCGTCGAGCAGTGCGCCGGTACGGAGCAGCAGGTAGGCGCCGGCGACGACCATGGTCGCCGAGTGCAGCAGCGCGGACACCGGGCTCGGACCCTGCATCGCCCGCGACAGCCAGAAGCTGAAGGGGAGTTGCGCGGACTTTCCGAACGCCGCCAGGAGGATCCCCGCCGTGACGAACGACAGCCACGGCTCGCCCGTGTCGTCGAGCGTGTCGAGGGACAGGGGGCCGGGTGCGGCGGCGAGAGCGGCGCCGGCGGCGAGGTAGAGGCCGAGGTCCGCGGTACGGGTGACGAGGAAGGCGGTCTGGGCCGCAGCCGTACGGACGGGCTCACGCCACCAGTAACCGATCAGGGCCCACGAGGTGGCGCCCATGACCTCCCAGCCCATGAGGAGGGTGGGCAGGGTCGTCGCGGTCACGGTGACGAGCATGCTGCCGGCGAACAGCAGCATCAGGCCGAAGAACCGGGCCCGCGCCTCGTCGGCGGCGAATTCCGCCGTGCTGAACAGCAGGACGGCGAGCGTGACGGCCGTGACGGTCACGACGAGCACCCCGGAGAGACCGTCCACGCCGAGCCGGACGGGAAGCCCGTCGAGGAGCGGCGCTTCGACGGCCGGGTGCCGCACGGCGGCCGTGACGGCGAGGCCGAGAGACGCGATCGCCACCGCCACGGCCGCCGCGGGCGCCCACCGGTCCAGCGTCCGCCCGCCCGCGAGCAGCAGCGCCCCGCATGTCACGGGCAGGGCGACCAGCGCCCACAGCACCGGGCTCATTCCCTCAGCTCCGCCGCCATGTCGGTCATGTCGACCTCGCGGGACCGGAACAGTGCGGTGACCACGGCGAATCCGATCGCCATCTCCACCGCCATGGCCGTGATGGCGACGACGACCAGGACCTGCCCGTCGGCCGTCGCCGGGGCGATGTAGTGCCAGGCCGCGCCGGCGGCGAGGATCACCCCGCCCAGCATCAGCTCCAGGCCCATCATCAGCATCACGATCGACTGCTGCGTCAGCGCGCCGAACAGGCCGACGCAGAACAGGGCGGCGGCGACGATCAGGAACACTTCCAGGTTCACCGGCCCACCCCGCCCCGCACCGGGTCGTCGGGCCGGGTGGCCCGGAGGTCGTCGCCGTAGCGCTCGTACCGGCCGCGGCGGGTCGCGAGGACGACGGTGGCGACGATCGTAGCGAACAGGGCCATGCCCAGCGTCATCATGGTCAGCATCTGAGGCCCCATCAGGGCCATCCCGAGGTCCGTGGTCGGATCTGCCGGAGCCCGGCCACGCCGTCGCGGCCACGGCGCCAGCAGAATGCCGGCGACGAGGAGGACGAACGCCGTGACGCAGAGGGCGGCGGCTCCTCGCTTGTTGTGCACCATCGTCATGGGCATCAATCCGGCCGGGTTCATCATGAACATGATCATGAAGACGGCCATGATGGCCATCTCGATCGTCATCATCAGGACCGTCACGATCCCCAGGTACTCCAGGCCCAGCACGATCAGCTCCCCGCCCACGCACAGCAGCGCGGTGAGCAGGGAGAACGTCGCACGCGCCATGGAGTCGAAGCGGAACACCATCACGCCGCCCGCCACCGCGAGCACGGCCAGGATCCAGAACGCCGCGGTCGTCATCGCCCGAGCACCACCACGGCCACCACCAGGGCCTGCGCCACCGCCAGCGGCGTCAGCACCACCCACGCCAGCTCCACGTAACGCTCCATCCGAACGGTCGGAACCCTCCGCCGGGCCCACATCAGCAGCCCCAGAACCGCAGCGGTCTTGAGCACGGTCCACGCCCAGGCCGGAAGGAAGGGCCCCTGCCCACCGCCGAGGAACAGGGGTACGGAGAAGGCCGCGGCCACCACGAACAGCAGCCATCGCCCGCCGAGGAACAGCAACCGGTCCACACCGGCCAGCTCGCTCGCCGCCCCGCCGGCCACATCGGTCCCGACGGGCTGGTCGAACGGCCCCCAGAACGCCATGGCCAGCGCGCTCAGGAGATAGACCCCGAAGGCGACCGGCATCCAGACCGCGAACCACAGCCCCGCCTGCGCGTCGACGAGCGCGCCCACGCGCAGCGACTCCGCACCGAGCGCCGCCGTGGTGATGGCCAGCATGTGCGGCAGCTCGTACGCGAGGCCCTGGGCGAGGAAGCGATAGCCGCCGATCAGCGACAGCGCGGAGTTCGGCCCCCAGCCCGTCAGCCACACCGCCGCCCAGGCCAGGGCCTCCATGGCGTTGAACCAGACGATCCCGTCGGGGAGATCGGACACGGAGCGGAAGCCGAGGGGGAGGACGACCGCGGCGAGTACGGCCGCGACCGGAAGGAGCGTCGTCCCCACCCGTACGAGCAGGACGTCGGCCGCCCGCGTCAACCGGCGCTGCTGCACCAGCAACCGCAGCACCGCGCGGCCCAGGCCGGCGGACCGGGCATCGACGCTCGCCGCCGCCCACGCCACGAGGACCAGGGCGACGGGCAGAACGACGGCCGCCCAGAGCGGCGCCGTTTCAGCCATGCGCGTGCCCGCCGCGCGCGTGCTGCGGTGCCAGCTCGTCGAGATCGGGATCCAAGCTCGCCACGACGAGCCGCGCGCACGCGAATTCGGTGCCTTCCAGGAGTACGGGCAGCACGTCGACGAGTGTCCGAGAGGCCGGAGCCTCCGGGGCGATGCGCCCTCGGGGGCCGTTCAGCGCGTGGGAGGCGAGGGGGGAGCGGTCGTCGCAGGCGTCGACGGCGCGGTCGATCTCCTCCAGCCAGACGAGCAGTCGGTCGTACGCGTCACCGTCGGCGAGCAGCGCGGGCCCGGTCACCCCGTACCGCTGCGCCTGCGTGGAGGACAGAACCCCTACTCCCGAGGTGAGCCAGCGCAGCGTCCACGACCTGCGCACCCGACGGGTCAACGTGCGCAGCCCGGACCGGAGATCGGCGACCGAGGCGCCGCCGAGCACCTGGTCACGTGCCCGGCGGGCCACGGCCGCCGGATCGCGCCAGCCCGCCACGGCGAGGAACCTGCCGACACTGTCCAGGTGCGCCGCGCACCGACGACGGGCGGCTTCGTCGACCGTCACCGGTGCGCCGGCCGCGGACCTGAGCCACGGCTCGCTCCAGAAGGCCGGCCGGGACGAGCGCGGAGGGACCAGCGCTTCGACCGAGGCGCGCTGCACGACATCCCCCTGGAGCTCGGTGCGCACGACGAGCCCGGCGGGCCAGTCCGGCAACGCCGGTCCCAGGGGCACGTGCAGCCGGTCGAGGCGCAACCCGTCCCGGTCGTCGGCCCGTTCGGCCATCGGAAGCCCGAGGATCGCGCCGCCCATGTGGTGGCCGTGGTGATCGTGATCCGTACCGGGGTGGGAGCCGCCGTGGCCGTGGTGACCCTGATCCGTACCGGCGTGGGAGCCCCCGTGGTCCTGGTGCGCGTCGTGACCGTGGCCGTCGTGCTCGCTGGGTCCGGAGGTGGTGTGACCGTCGTGTTCGCTGCGTCCGGAGGCGGTGTGACCGTCGTGCTGTGGAGGGTGCTCCCCGTCTGCATCGTGCCGCTCGTGCCCCGCGGGCTCGCGCTGCTCCTGGCGGCCCTGTGTGCCGGCCCCAACAAGGAGCGCCATGCGTCCGTGCTCCAGGGCATGTGCCGCGTGTTCGGGATCCCTCACACGCACACGCGCCTTCGGTGCCGGTACGCCGTTCCACAAGCGCTCCGCCCAGTCGTCGTCCCCGGCCGGTGCGGGGGCACCCGCGAAGGCCACCAGATCGGCCGCTGCCGGGCCGGATGCCCGCGGCCAGCGCCGGCGCGCGAGTTCGGCCTCGACGGCGAGGCGCTCGCGCGTCGCGCCGGCGGCGGTCACGAGCAGAACGGCGGGGCGATCCAGGGCCACCCTGCCGAGGCGGTTCCTCAGGTCCACCGGAACGCTCCCTCGCGCCAGGCGTAACCGACGCCGGCGAGCAGGATTCCGAGGAAGAGGAACATCTCGACGACGGCCGAGGTGCCGACCTCCGGGACGACCTTCGTCCACGGGTACATGAAGAGCATCTCCATGTCGAAGGCGAGGAAGACCATCGTCACGGGGTACCAGCGCACATGGAAGCGCGAGACCGGGTGCTCCCGGGGCTCGAACCCTCCGCTGAAGGGCCCCGTGGTCAGCGGCTCACGGACCGCGCGCACGGCGACGCCGACGCCATGGAGCAGGAGGACGCCGCCGACGACGACCGCGAGCAGTACGGCGACCGGCTCCCAGGCGGTGGATCGCACGTGGCCCCTTCCCGGCGCCCAGCCCGACGCAGGCCGCCCTCGGCAGGCAGCATGTCAGCGGAGAAGTCGGGACAAAAGGAGCAACGCGGGGAATGTCGCGTCGCGCCGTCCTCAGAGGCCGGGAGGGCAGGCCACCAGCAGGGGGAGAAGCGGGACGGCGAGAACCGCCGAGGCCACCGATCCCCGGAAGGCGGGGTGCGGAGTCCGGCGCGGGCCCAGGATGCGCTTCATGCGGAGCAGCGCCGTCGATCCGCCCGCTGCGAAGGCGCCCTTGGGCGCGCGACCGGCGGCCATCTCGTACATCGCGGTCGCGAGGACTTCGCGGTCGTGGCGTCGCAGTGCGCGGTCGTCCGCGATCATCTCCAGCAGGACGGCCATCTGCTCGCGGGCACGGCGCGCCAGCGGAAGCCAGGGGAAGACGGTGGCGAACCCGTGCGTGGCGGCCAGCAGGAGATGGTGGCGGCCGGCGACGTGCGCGCGCTCGTGCTCGAGGACGGCGCTCAGCTGCTCCTCCGTGAGCAGACGGACGGCGGCGTCGCTGACGACGATGCGGGAGCGGAAGCCCGGCAGGCAGTATGCCGCCGGTGTGGAGTGCGGGAGCACCGTGGCACGGAGGCGGTCGCAGCGGGCCCCCACCTTGTCCAGCCGGTCGCGATGACGTGCGCGGATGAGCCCCGTACGAGCGAGGTGGAAGAGAGACGCGGCGACGAAGGCGGTGACGACGGCGAGGGGCATGGTCAAGGCAAGCAGATCCACCGTGGTCGGGTCGGGCCGCGGCGCCGTCGTACCCAGTCCGCAGGCGTGGAGGAGGCCGAGGAGGCCGAGGTGCAGGTGCTCGGTCGGCGCTGCAAGCTGGGAGGCGGCGAGCGCGACCGCGATCGTGAACGACAGGGACAGGGCGAGCCACACGGCGGCGCCCAGCCCCGGCGCCCGGTGTGGCCAGACGCTGCGCGTCATCAAGCGGGGTACGGCCACGCCCACGAGGGCCGCGTATCCCAGCAGGGCCGGGGCGGCGTTCACTGCGCGGCCCGTCGTCCGACGTTGCGGAGGGCCTCGCGAAGGGCCGCGAGCTCGTCGTCGTCGAGGTTCTCCACGAACTGGGCCAGCGCCGCCGGACGGTCGGTGCTGGCTCCCAGACCGTCCTCCATCAGCGCCGCCGCGTACGCCTCTCGCGAGGCCGCGGCCTCGTAGTGCCAGACCCGCCCATGTCGGACGCGGGTGAGGTGGCCCTTCTGGAAGAGGATGCTGGTGACCGTGGTCACCGTGGTGTAGGCGAGGTCCCGGTGCTGATTGATGTCGTCGACGACCTCGCGGACGGTCGCCGGGCGGCCCCACGTCCAGAAGCGGTCCATGATCTCCGCCTCAAGCTCCCCCAGCCGCCGCATGGGCCGTGTCCTCTCCGCGCTGCTTCCGTATCCGGTTCATCCTAGACGCGCAGTTCACGGCGCTCTCCGAGGCCGCTCGGCACGCACGTCCCGGGACCCGGACCCGCCGCCTCACAGATGGCCGGCGCCTCGGCGATCCGACGTGGTCGGTGATGCGGTCCGCCGCCGACTTCGGGACCCCGAACAGCGGGGGTCGCTCGGCTCGGGCGCTCCCTTCGCTCGGCCTGCGCCATCGTCACCGCCCTGGACCCAGCCCGACCCTCAGCCTCCTTGTCCCCGGCGAGGGTTGTGGCCGTGTTCCCTGAGGCCGCTTGCCTTCGGCCGCGTGAGAGCGTGCTCGAACCGGGAACTCACTCCCGCTCCGGCGCCGACGTCAGCCGATGCGGACGCCCCACATGAAGGGCATGCCGCTGCGGGCGATGGACTCGTAGCGCACCTGCGCGCCGGGCTTGGGGGAGTGGAGGATCTGCCCGTTGCCGGCGTAGAAGCCGACATGGCTCAGGTCGGTGCGCATGATGATCAGGTCGCCGGGCCTGAGGTCGCCCAGGGAGTCGACGCGCGTGCCGATGCTCGCCTGCGCCTGCGACGTACGGGGAATCGTCATGCCGGCCTGGCGGAACGCCCACGACGTGAGCCCGGAACAGTCGAAGGACGTCGGCCCGCTCGCCCCCCAGACGTACGGCATGCCGACCCGGCTCTTGGCGGCGGCGAAGGCGGCGGCCGCACGTCCGGAGGCGCTCGCCTCGTTCCCCAGATCCACCCGCGCGCTCGCCCGGTCGGCCCGGTCCTCCTCCTCGGCGATCCGTGCCCGCTCTTTCGCCGTGAGGGTGTTGAGGAGCCTCTGGGCCTCCCGCAGCTTGCCCTGGATCTCGCCCTTCCGCCTGCCCAGCTCCTTCTGTACCCCATCGAGGTCGCGCAGCTTCTCCGAGGCTTCCCCGCGCTGCTGCTGGAGCCTGCGCTGCTCGGAGAGGAACTGCTGCAGGACGGCGGACTGCCGCTCGCCGGCCCGGTCGAGAGCGGACGCCCTCTCCAGGTACGTGTCGGGGTTCTCGGAGAGGAAGAGCTGGAGGGCGGGATCGAGGCCGCCCGAGCGGTACTGGCCGGTGGCCACCGTGCCGATCCGGTCGCGGAGTTCATTGAGCTCGCCCTGCTTGCGGGCGGCGGCGTCCTGGAGGGCTTCCACCTGCCGCGTGAGCGCGTCCGCCTTCTCCTTGGCGCCGTTGTACTTCTCGGTCGCCTGTGTCGCCTGCTCGTAGAGGCGATCGACCTGGGCCTTCACACCCTTCTTGTTCGGATCGGGAAGGGGGTCGGCGGAAGCCGTCTGGGTGGAGAGGGCGACAGCCGCCGCGGCAGTCGCCGTGAGGACCCCCGTATAGCGAGGACTGGTCTGCTTCGGGCGGCGGTGGGAAGCCACGGGGGAGCTCCTTCTTGCTCGACCGCCGAAAGGGCTGCGCGCAGCGGGCACGGCGGCGCCTCCGCCGCCGCCCCGGATGGGCGGTCGGCCGTGCGAAGGCTCCGCAAATACTAAGCTTCTTAGATGATTAGAATCAACGAGCGCCCTGTCCGCCTTCTCGGGCCTCGGGCAGGGAGGTTCAGAGCGGCAGAAGCTCGGGACGCTTCGGTTCCAGGACTTCGGGCGAGTTCTTGCCGAGCAGGTGGTGCCCGAGCCAGGGCAGGAAGTGCTCCTTGGCCCACCGCAGGTCCTGGAGACGCTCCGGCTGCTGTACGGGGAGCTGCCGGGCAGTCGGCGTGGCCGAGTCACGTACCGGAGCCAGACCGAGGACCTCGGCGGCCCGCCGCGCCACGTGTTGGTGACCCTCGGACGACAGGTGCAGTCGGTCCTCGCTCCAGGCGGAAGGATGCTGGAGGGGCTTCATCGACCACAGGTCGACGATCGGACATCCGTGCCGGTGGGCGATGGCGTGGACGTGCGCCGTGTAGGTGGCGATCTTTCCCCGTAACCGGCGCAGGACGGGAGTGTTCCGAGGGTCGAAGCCGGTGAAGACCAGCACCGTGTCCGCGTGGGCGCCGAGCTCGACGACGGCTTCCTCGAACCGTTCGGCGATGCGGTCCACGGAGCTCCCGAACCGCAGGATGTCGTTGCCGCCGGCGCAGAAGCTCACCAGGTCCGGCTTGAGGTCGGCCACCCGCGGCACCTGCTCCGTGGCGATCTCGTCGATGAGGCGGCCCCGGACGGCGAGATTGGCGTAGCGGAACGGTACGGGCGAGCGGCGGGCCATCAGGTCGGCCAGGCGATCGGCCCACCCTACGAGCGCGCCGTCCGGGGTCTCGTCGCCCAGGCCCTCGGTGAAGCTGTCCCCGAGAGCGACGAAGGAGCCGATCGCGGCTCGGTCGAGCTCGCTCTGACCTTCGACCACCATGCCCGCCTCCCGTTCCGCCGAGTGTCTCGAGGAGCCGATAGGACCGGGCAGGCGCTGTGGCACCGTCGGGGGGCCGGGGGATTACCCGCCCGTTCGTGCCTGCGTCAGGCCTGCCCGGTCCTAGCCGTTGGGGCTCGATCCCCGTGCCGCCGGATGCCGAGCCGAGAAGAATCCTGGCCCGGGCAAGGACGGCCGGCCAAGCGAATCGGGTTGCGTCTCCACGCTATGGCGTGATGACGCCACGCCCCCGAGTCCCGCGGAGGGCCGGGTCGCACGTCAGTGGTGGTCACCACTCACCACTCGCCACGCAGAGGCGCTCGGCGAAGCCCTTGCCGGCGCCGTGCGGTACGCGATGCTTCAAGCCGCCTTGGTCAGGGTGGAGCGGTCGGTGATGCCGGGTGCGTGCCGGGCGGGCGTCGCGAGTCCGGTCGTGGCACCTTGGCCCTCGTGACGCGGCCAGAGGAGGAGGGCGCCGATCGCTCCCGTCCCGGCGAGGGCCGTCAGGACGGACCAGGTGAGGGTGAAGCCGGCGTTCGTACCGAGCCACCCCGCCACCGGATAGGTGACCAGCCAGGCCAGGTGGGACAGGGAGAACTGGGCCGCGAACGCCTCGGGGATCTCGTTCCGCCCGACGGAGGCGCGGATGACCTTGCCGGTCGGCGTGATGACCAGCGCCATGCCGACGCCGATCACCGCCCAGACGATCGCCGTACCGGCCCACGTGATGAGGCCGGTCGCGAAGAGCGTCACCGCGGTGGCCGTGCCGCCGAGGAGGACGAGGGCACCCGTCACCATCACGGTGCGGGCGGCGATCCGGTCGAGGACGCGGGGGAGGACCAGCGCGGCCAGGAGGGTTCCGGTGCCGGAGGTGGCGAGCATCCAGGCGACGTCCGACTGCGAGCCGCCGAGCTCGTCACGGACGTGGTTGACGGTGTTGACGACGACGATCGACCCTGCCGACGCGACCACGAGGTTGAGCGCCATGATGCCGCGCAGCCGCGGTGTCCTGAGGAACGTCCTGATGCCGGCTGCCGCCTTGTCCCACGCCCTGGTGTGGCTGCTGGGGCGGGCGTCGGGGATGCGGGTCGACAGGACGAGCAGGGCGGAGACGAGGAATCCGGCGGAGGTGCCCAGGAACAGCCGGTCGAAGCTGAGGAACGTCAGGGCGACGGCTGCAAGGACGGGGCTGAGCAGGCTCTCCATGGCGGAGGCGACCTGCGAGGCGGACAGGGCGCGCGTGTAGGCGGCCTCGTCGGTGACGATGTCGGGGATGACGGCCTGGAACGTCGGGGTGAACGCGGCGGAGGCGGCCTGGAGCAGGCCGATCAGCACGTAGATGTGCCAGACCTCGGTGACCAGTGGCAGTGCCAGGACCACAGCGCCGCGGACCGCGTCGAGGAGGAACAGGAACGTTCTCCGGGGCAGGCGGTCGACGTAGGCGGCGGCCAGGGGCGCTATGACCACGTACATGACCATCTTGATGGTGAGGGCGGTGCTGAGCACCATGCCGGCGCGTGGACCGGCGAGGTCGTAGGCGAGGAGTCCGAGGGCCACTGTGGTCAGCCCGGTCCCGAACAGGGCGATGACCTGGGCGCCGAACAGATGGCGGTAGTCGCGGACGGCGAACAGACGCATGGCGGTTTCCTTCCGTATCCGGATCCATGCGGCGGGGCGCGGCCCCGGGGTGGGGGCCGCGCCCCGCGCGTACAGGCGGGTGTGTTCTCAGGCATGGGTGTCGCTCTCCGGGGTGTCGGGGCACGGCCCGCATCCCTGCGGGGTCCGGGCGGTGTGGGGGCCGTGCGAGGTGCCGACCGCCGTGCCGGGCGTGCTGCGGGTCAGGTGGGGCATGGCGCTCCTTCCGGGACGGTGGCTCTCGACGGGACGAGCGCCCCTCGGCCATGACGGGCGTTCGGTTCCGTCCAAGCGGTCATACGCGGTCAGTGGTGTGCGTGGTGCCCGTGGTGGTGGCCCCCGTGCTCGGGTGCGGCCGGGGACGCCGCGTGCGGGCGGGACGCGGCCGTGGTGGTCCGTACCGTGAACTCGGCCGTCCGGACGACGCCGTCGTGCTGGAAGTCCAGGTACAGGCGGTAGGTGCCGGCCGAAGGCGCGACCGCCATGAAGGCGATCTCGGGCCCGGGCGCGGTGACGCCGTCGCCGGGGTGGCCCTCCGGGTGGACGTGGAGGTAGCCCAGGTCGCCGACCCGCAGCGCCACGAGGTGTCCGTACGCGGCCAGGTAGGGCTCCAGGTCGGTGACGGGGTGGTCGCTCCGGCTGACGGTGAGGGTCAGTTCGCTCGCTTCGCCGGGCACGAGCTCGCCGTCGAGCGTGACGGCGTACTCGCCGACCCGTGCGACGTGGGTGGCCTCCGGGAGCGGACGCGGGTCGTACGGTCCGGCGACCGCGACGTCGATCCCCAGCGTCATGGTCCCGTCGTGGCCGGCCGGGTGGATGTCGGTGAAGAACCTCCAGTCCCCGGGCTCCAGGGTCAGTTCGGTGCTCCAGGTGCCCTTCTCGTCCCTCACCGGGTGCACGTGCTGGAACCCGGAGGTGTCCCGCCGGACGGCGATGAAGTGCAGTTCCTTCTCGTGCTCGGGGACGAACTCGGTCACCGCCTGGCCGTCGGGACCGGTCACCTTGAAACTGATCTGCCGCACGCCCGCGGTGAGGATCGTCGAGTCGAGTTCGAGGGTGTACCCGTTCTCCGATACCGCCAGCCCACCGGCCTGGGACGAGCCGTGACCGCCATGCGCGGAGTGGTCGCCGTGGCTGCCGTGGCCGGAGTGGTTGGCCTGGTCGTGGCCGGCGTGGTTCTGCATGACATCTCCCCTGGTGCGATGCGGCTTCGGGCGTTGTCCCTTCAGGACGACGACCATAACCATATACCCCTGGGGGGTATTCCGGCGCCTCGGAGTGGAAATCCCACGAGGGACCCGATGAGACGCATCCACTGGGAACTGGCCGGGCGATCGTGTGGAGCCGGATGACGAGGGCTGCCGCGGTGCAGAGGCAGATGTGGCCGAGTGGCGAGGGTGGGCTTGCGTGAGCAGTCGGCCGGGCCCGACTGCTCACGCGAACTTCCCGGAAGAGCGCCCCGTTGGCTTGGCCGGGTCGGCAAAAAAGCAGGTGAGGGGGTTGGTGGCTGCAGGTAGGGTGCCGTGAGTGACGAACTGGCGCGAGATCTACGAGTCCGACTGTGCACTTCCTGCAGGGCGCCGGCTGGACGACCTGATCGCAGAGTTGGTCGACGCTTTGGGGGATCCGGACCCGGAGGTCCGGGACGGCTACCCGTACGCGGTACTGGACACCTGGATCCGCCGCGGGGTGATCGACGGGGACCGGCGGCTGGCGCTCGGCGATCTTATGGCGGAGCGGTTCACCGATCCTCGGATTCAGGCCCGGACGTTCGCCCCGCTCGTGCTGAAGATGATCGTGAGTCAGGGATGTCTCAGGGCCGAGTGGCTCGACGCGTTCGCCGCCTGGTACCGCTCGGAGACCGACCTGCGGGGCCGCGACGGCAAGCTCGGTTGGCTGCACGCCGTCGCGCACGGTGCGGATCTGCTGGGGGCCTGCGGACTGCGTCCCGAGACCGACCCCGAGCGCCTGCTCGGGCTCGCCGCCGAGCGCCTGCTCGCCACGACGGACCACCTGTTCGCGGAGCGGGAGGACGACCGGCTCGCCAAGGCCGTCGCTCTCGTCCTCACCCGCCCCGACCTGACACCGGAGCGGTCGACGGCATGGTTGTCGGAGATCGGCGCCGCCCTCGCCCCGTACGAGCGCGGGCCGATCCCGGTCTGGGCCTCCAACACCGTTCGCACCCTGCGCGCCCTGTACATCCTGGCGGACCTCGGAGTGTCCGCGGACCGCGGCGGGCGCCCCGTCCCGCTCTCCTGCGGCGACGCGGTCAAGGCCCAGGTGGCAGCGGTCTTGCGCCCGCTGCTTCCGTAGACGGACTCGTCCGGCTGATCTGTGACTATCGCCTGTCTTGCTCGTTGCTCGTTGCTCTTGGGATGGGGCGCGGTGATCTGAGTGATGCCGAGTGGGAACGGCTGCGGCCGTTCCTGCCGGTGAGCAACGGGCGTTGTGGCGGGTGATCGACGGCATTTTGCACCGGGTGCGGACCGGGGTGCAGTGGCGTGACCTTCCCGAACGGTTCGGGCCGTGGAAGACGGCCCACGAACGCCACCGTCTGTGGTCGACCGACGGCACCTGGGAACGTCTGCTCCAGCAGGTCCGGGCCGCGGCCGACGCCGCAGGTGAGATCGACCGGGGCATCTCGGTCGACTCCACGATCGTCCGTGCGCATCAGCATGCGGCCGGCGCCCGCACCGACCCGCCTCCGGCTCCGGGATCAAAGGGGGCCGCAGGGTGGAACACCAGGACGAGACGCCGTGGCAGAGTCTCGTCGCCCGCCTGGCGGAGATGGTGCGGGAGGTGAAGGCCTGGGCCGCTCGCGGGGCGGGTTCACCGGCAAGCTCCACCTGAGCGCGGACGGCCGCTGCCGCCCGCTGCCCCTGATCGTCACACCAGGGCAGCGGGCGGACTGCACCCAGCTCAAACCCGTCCTGGAGAAGAACCGCGTCCCACGCATCGGGCCGGGCAGGCCACGCAAGGCGTCTGACAGCCTCGCGGCGGACAAGGCCGACAGCAACGGCCCGTGCCGCGAGCACCTGCGGCGCCGGGACACCCGGCACACGATCCCGGAGAAGACCGACAGCCAGGCCGCCCGCCTGCGTTCAGTGGCGCCGACGTGTCGGCACGGCCGTCCTACCGCGGCCGGGCAACGTGAACGGGCCGGCGATCGTCGACGGGTGGCGGAAAGTGGGCCTTGAAGCGGCGCGGAGCGTCGGCGGCGAGTCACGATTTTGATCGTCTTCTAGGCCTCGAGATCCACCGAAGGGTCTCCGTCGAGGACGATCAGCGCCACGACGACCGTCGCTGGTCGGCGGGAACGGCCCCAACCGCTCCACTTGGCACCTGTCGGACAGCTCCGGCTCAGGTCCATGCCCACTATGAGGGCAGGAACCAGGTCCTAGCCGTCCTGACCGCCGTAGCGTGCCCTGCTCCCTGCCACTTGTTCGGCGGTCATCGATGACGAGATCCTGTGCACGTCGCCGACCAGGTCCTTGCCGAGCCGTAGAGACCGCCCCCACTCGCGTTCTCGGAGGGCCATGACGGACACCTGGGAGGCGGGCTGCCAGTGCAGGGTGAAGGCCGGGGCATTGACGTCGGGGACGTCCTCCAGGCGCACGCCGCGGTTCGCCAGCAGCCGCTGTAGTTCGTCGAAGCGGAGGTGGCGGCCGAAGCGACCGTACTGCTCACGAATCGACTTGTTGACGACGCTGCTGCTCCCGTACGAAAGCCGATGCACCTGCAGGGTGAAGTGGTGCCCCTCCCACGGGTGGTCGGGCGATTCCCGGGCCCAGAAGAACTCGACCAATCCGTAGTCGCGCCACATGCTGTAGTCGTCAAGGGAGTTCTCTGCGAAGTCGGAACCCATGATCGCGCTGACCTGGTCCGGACTGTCCGTCGGCTTGGCGCCGAGCACCGTTCCCGACATGACCACGTCCACGTAGAACGCAAGGGAATGCGGAGTCAGCTGCTGTCTCCTTGACTGGGTCGAGAGGGGCGGCAGCGGCCGCCTCGACGTGGGGGACACGGGCACCGCGAAGCCTCGACGGACAGGCCTTACGCCTTGTTGCGCGGGTGGTTACGCGCCGTACGCTCATTGCCGTGCTTGTAGGCGCCGGTCCAGCGGGCCATCACCAGCTGGGCATCCCCCGACCCGACCTCCGCAAGGAACTTCTGAGCACGCGCGCCGCGCAACGTGCCCGCCGGACGACCTTGGTGGGTGATCGTCACGGTGCCGTCAGGGCGCTGGGCATAGGCGAATCCGAAGGGTCTTGGCATGGCCGGGATAGTAGGCATGCGAGCTGACTATCCGCATCCGCATTTCGGTCAGCGAATACTGGCGTTGTCTACGAGGCCGTCCGGACAGGCCCGAGTGAAACCCGGGGTCCGGAGGCGTACCCCCGGCACGCGTCGACGACGTGGTCGAGGACGGACGCCTGGTCGCTGAGAGCCGGTATGGCGAGCGGCTTGGCTTCGTTGCCCTCCTCTGGCGACTGCTGCGCGAGGCCCTCGTACGTAGAAGCGCTGGACGGCGTCGGCCGAGCGCAGGCGGCCCCCAGGAAGATGGCGGACTCGTCGCAGGGGCTGTGGCAGGGGTTGCGGAAGGACGACCGAGCGACCGACAAGATCCTGGCGCAGTTTCGCTCACCGACTGGTCTGTGAGCAGGACTGCAGCAGCCTCTCGAAGCCAAGGACGACCGCCGTCTGGGATGGTCCCGAACACTGCTTCAACAGATCGGGCACCTACCGCAGTGCAGCTCGCTTTTGTTGCTCGTTGAACAACGTGTGCCCGTGAGGATCCACACGCGCAAGGTTGCTCCCATGGGGCTCGCCCGTGCAGAGCAACACGTCGGCCAGCTCGTCGCCATGCTCGTACGACCCGCGGGTCAAAGTTCCCCTGGACCGATCCCAGTCCAGCCCAGACCACCACCCCTTGAACATGATCATGGAGTCTACGGGCGCCTGCGGTCATCGACGGGAAGGCCATCACGGGCATGTGGTCAGTCGAGGAGGCCAAGGTCGGAGTCGGGACGGCAGATGTCGGACTCCCTCGCTGGTACTTGGAGCCTCACACACTTGGTGCCTCACACGGTGAGCCTCGGCCGCCGATACCGGCAACGCCGCAGCCGACACCCCGACGAAGCCGACGAACCGGCCCGGGCCGCAGACCCGGACGACGCAGTACTCGGACTGGGTAAAGCCGAGCAGGGCCTCCTGCCGGACCGTCCCGAATTCTTCTACCACGTCGGCGACCTCAAGACGCGGGCCCGAAACCCGCCCCGCGGCGCGGCCGGTGCCACCGGCCTCGGCTGACTACCCGCCCCCTCGCCGGCCGCGCACCGCTCTGCTCCGGCCCGGCCCGGTCCGGCCGCCACGATCCCGGTTCTGGCGAGCACCCCGCCGATCTCCTCACCGCGCCGCGCCGGGAAGCCCCTTCGTCTTCGCGTCGACCTTCGCGCCTGCCAGACGGGCCCCGGAGAGCTGCGCCCCGCGCAGGTCCGCGCCCCGGAGATCGGCATCGGTGAAGTCGACGCCCCGTAGGTCGGCGCCGCGGAGGTCGGCGGACCTGAAAGAGGTCCGCGCCAGCTTCACGTCCGCGTCGATGAAAGGGGCGTCGGCCTTGCTGAGCGTCGCACCGCTCAGGTCGGCGCCGCCGAAGTCGGCACGGGTCAGGTCGGACCCGGCCAGGAACACCCTGGCGAGTTTCACGCCCCGCAGATCGGCGCCGACCAGTTTCGTGTCCGACACGTCCGCCTCGACGAGGACGGCGTCCTTCGTGCTGCCGGTGCTCTCGTCGGCGTGACTGAGAACCGCTCCCGACAGGTCGGCGCCGGTGAGCTGTGCTTGGGTGAGGTCCGCGCCGACGAGAATCGCCCGCGTCATGTTCGCGAGGTTGAACGTTGTCTCGCGCAGGTCCGACTCGGTGAGCTGTGCGTCGGTCAGGTTCGCCTCCTCGAAGAACGATCGACGGAAGTCGTACCAGGAGATGTTGGCGTCGGTGAGATCGGCACCCGCCAGATTCGCGTACTGGAAGTTCCGTTTGGCCGTGAGGGGATCATCGAAGAGCGGAACGGCGTCGACCTCCAGCCCGCGGAGGTCGACCTGCTTGAGGTCGATCGTCAAGGGCCGGGCCGGCTCCTGCCGGTTGGCCAGGACGGTCAGTGCCGCGGCCACGTCGGCGGGAGGGGTGGGCGCCTTGTCGGTAGGCGCGGGCCTTTTCGCGGGGAGCGGCGCCCGGTCGCGGATGTAGGCGGACAGGACGGAGGTGACGGCGGGGTCGTCGCGCGGGGAGTCCTGCACGATGCGCCCGAGGGCGTAGATGCCACCGAGCCGGACGTGCAGCGACGCCGACCCCAGATTGCCGACCGCGGTGTTGAACCGGTCGGTGATCTGTCCGGCCTCGGCGATGCGTAGCTCCTTGCTCGCCTGGCCGACCTGCATCCAGGTGAACAACACGGCGGTCAGCGCGGCGAAACCCGGCAACGCGGAGGCGACCAGGCCCCAGCCCTGGTACCGGTTCCCGCCCGTTCCCGTGCCCTGCTTCGTTTCCTCGCCCCGCTCCGCGACCTCACCTCGCTCCGTAGGGCTCTCCCGCCCCACGCGGCCGCCTGATCCCGCTTCCGCTTCCGCTTCCGCTCCCGCCCCCGGCCCGTCGACAGCGGCGCCCACCGGCCCGGCGGCCGCACGGCGCCGGGCGAGGGTCCTCAGCCGGCCCAGATCCCATTTCCTCTGCACGTACCCATGGCACACCACAAAGCCCGGCCACGCCGCTCACCGCGCCCCCACTCGGACGAACCCGGCGAAGAAGCGGGCGACTGCTCCTGGACGGTGATCACCGGTACGGGGCAGGCACGGGCGGACTCGCGGTGGCCCGGGACACGATCACGGCCTCGAAGGGCCGGACGGGGATCGTGAGGGACTCGCGGCCATGGGGACACGGTGACGGTGCCGGGCAAGCGTCCCTCAGCATCGGGGCGGGCGGTGCCCTGGTGAGTGAGGTGGTCCGCATCGGGATCCACTTGGGTGTCCACCCGTGCGGGAGGCTGAGGGTGTAGCCGGCGAGCGGTCGATGGCGGCGCTGCGCGGGCGGGGGAGGCGGCGTTGATGGCGTCGCCCGCGGCGGGAATCCGTGTGACCGGTGGACGGGCGAGCTCCTCCGCCCGGTCGAGGAACTGGGCGGAGGAGCTGCGGCGATTCACTGTGTCAGGGCTTGATCCGGACCACCTGCGGGTCGTGGTCGGACGCCTGGTCGGCGAACTCGCTGTTGATGTGGACGACGTCGTACTGGACGTGCTGCGGCTTCAGCGCGGGGCTGACCAGGATGTGGTCGAGCACCTGGGAGTTGCCCTGGTAGACGTAGGAGTAGCGCTCGGACTCGGGCAGTTCGTCGACCAGGTCACGCAGGACGCCGTCCTGGGTGAGGGTCTGGAGCGCGGGTGAGAACTGGTAGTCGTTGAAGTCGCCGAGGGACACCACCCGGGCGCGGGGGTCGGCGGCCAGGAGCTTGGTGACGAAGGCCTGTTCCGCCGCGGCCTGCTTGGCGCGCTGGACCTCGGAGCTGCGCGTCGGGGCCTGGAAGCGGCTGTCGAGGCCCTGGTCGCCGCCCTTGCTGTTGAAGTGGTTGGCGATCACGAAGACCGGCTTGTTGTGGAAGCTGAACTGGCCGATCAGCGGCTTGCGGCTGCTGTTCCAGGCCTCGTTGAGCGGGTCGATCCGGCCCGGGGAGGCGGTCAGCGAAGTGCGGTTGCCGGTGCCGACGACGTCCACCGGGGTGGTGGCGTCGCCGCCGGGGATGTCGGTGAAGGAGACACGGGCCGGGTTGAACAGGAAGACCTGCCGGATGTTGCCGCCGGGCTCGCCGCCGTCCTTGCCGTCCACCGGGTCGACGGAGCGCCAGTCGTACGCCGGGCCGCCGGCCGCCTTGATCGCCTCGACGAACTCGGTGACGGTGGCGTCGGACGAGACCGTGCCGTCGTTGACCGGGCCGTTGTCGTCCTGGATCTCCTCCAGGGCCAGGATGTCGGGCGAGCGCAGGTTGGTGACCACGCCGGCCGCCAGCTTGGCGAACTTCTCGTCCGGGTCGCCCGGGTCGAGGTTCTCGACGTTGTACGTGCCGATCTTCAGCTCGCTCGGCAGGCCGGACTCGGTGACCTCCCGCTGCAGCCCGCCCGACTGGACGGCGCCGACGCGGGTGGCCGCCACCGCGTAGCCGCCGAACGAGGTGTAGTCCAGTGGACCTCCGGTGGCGCCGGTGAGCCGGTCGCCGACATCGGCGACCGGGAAGTCGGCGGCCGAGCCCAGCGACTGAACCATGAGGCGGCCGGAGTTCGGCTGGTCGTAGCCGAGGTAGACGACACCGCCGCGGGACGAACGCGGGTCCTGCTCCCGGGCGTCCACCCACAGCTCGTGGTACTCGTTGCTGGCCTGCGTCACCGGCACGTCGCGGACCTCGACGTCCATGCCCTCCAGCGACTCGAACAGGTCGAGCGCGTAGGTGCCGGGCCGCAGCGGCAGGGACTCGATCGAGCCGCCCGCCGCATCCGGGGCGTAGGCCGCCGGGATGCTCGAGCCGTCGAGCACGACCGGCGCGGGCACCGGGTTGCCCGAGGAGACCACGGTGACCTTGGGGTTGGTCAGCTCGGTGACGGACTGCGAGCCGCCCGAGCTGTTCGGGTAGTACTCGCTGACCTTGGCCGTGACGAGGACCGAGTCGCCGACCTTGACGGCGGGGACGGCGCTGCCGGTGAAGACGAAGACGCCCTCGCTGGTGGCCGGGTCGGCGTCGGCGTTCGGGTCCTGCATCCAGAAGCCCTTGGAGCCGTACGTACGCACGCCGGTGACGGTGCCGGGGACGCCCGCGATCGTCTTGCCGGCCAGCGGCGAGAGGCGGGTGGCGCCCTGGATGTCGTGGATCCGCACCGTGCCGGGCTCGGTCGGCCCGTTGTCGGAGCCGCCGCCGGGGGTGGAATCGCCCTTGCTGTTGACCGGCGTGGGCGCGCCCGCCCGGAGGTCGGCGGCGTTGTCGTCGGTGTCGGCGAGGGACGCGGCGCGGGCCACCGAGGCGGTGTTGGAGGCGCCCGGGGCGGAGGCGGAGCCCTCGTGGACGACGGCGGTGCCGAAGCCCACCAGGTCGACGACCCGCGGGTCGGCGGCGCAGTCCGCGGCCGTCTTGCAGGTCAGCGCGTCGGTGCCGTTGACGAGCGCGATGGTGCCGGTCGTGGCGGACAGGGCCAGGTTGCCGGCGGCGTCGGCGGCCGGCAGGTCCACGGTGCCGCCCGCGCCGGGCGCCTCGGCGACCAGGTAGCGGCCGCCGGGGGCGACCGAGCCGTTCAGCGGGGTGACCCCCCACTTGCTGGTGGCGCTGGGGCTGCCCGGCAGGTACTGCACGCTGTAGCCGGTCAGGCCGAAGGCGGCCGCGGACGGGTTGGCGAGCTCGATGAAGTCGTTCTTCAGCGTCGCGCCGGAGTTGCCGCCACCGCCGTACACCTCCGCGATGACCGCACCCGCGGACGGGGCGGCGAGGGCGCCGGGGAGCGGGACGAGCACCAGGGACGCGGTGACCGCCGCAGGCAGGGCGGTACGCAGCAGCAAGGAGTGGGAGCGGCGACTGACTATGGGGCTGGGCACCGTTGCGGAGCTCCTTCATGGCAGGACAAGGCCGGGCCGCCGCGCTGGCGCGCCAGGTCAGTGAGAGGTCGTCAAAGTGTTGATGAGGGGCGCCGACGGGCGTCTCACACAGATTCAGGGGTGAAGATACGCGCGTAGAACTTGACGCATCAAGGTTCTGGACGTGAACTTTTCGGAACCATGCCTACGCTGTCCGGGCGGTGTTCCCGCAGGTCCGCCCGGTTCGTGCCGTAGACCGCCATCCACCTGGCCGCCGTGCCGGCCTTGGCCGAGGCGAAAGGGCATGCACAGGGCAATGGCGTCGACCGCGGCCCGGACTCCCTAGGATGCTCGGTTCGTTTCCCGGCCTCGGCGCGAGACGAGGCAACTGAGCGTCTCCGTGGGCCTGCAGAGCCACCTGAGAAGGAGGTTGGTGGCCACGAAGCAGTGGACGCTGACCCGGCCCCGCTCCTTGTCCAGAATCTGCGGGGCTCCGTCCCGGTAGACGTAGCGGAGGTACCGACGGCGGATCGGCGCTCCCGCAATCAGCAGCACTGGCGAACAGGCGAGAAGGGCCACCGGGACGAGAGCCTTCACAGCCGCGAGTTTGGCCTTCTCTTCGTATCGCATGCGCACAATATGACTGGTGCTCCTATCGCTCAGCCCGGCTGGTGGGGTTTGGCGCCGACTGCGGACGGACGGACGGACGGACGGGCGGACGGGCGGACGGGCGGGCGGACGGGCGGACGGGCGGACGGGCGGGCGGACGGGCGGACGGGCGGACGGGCGGACGGGCGGGCGGACGGGCGGACGGGCGGGCGGGCGGCCGCAGACCCAAGCCCCGTCGGGGGAGTGCTGTCGTCCCCGCCCTACCCCTGCTTGACGCGTCTGGCTCTGAGAATTCCCTGGATTTGCTACGCGACAGGAAAGCCGACAAAGGCCCAGATGTCGGCGCACGGCCTCAGCTCCCCAACTGGCGGGGCGTGTTCTGGTCGGACTGTGCCGAGATCACAAGATCGTCTCTGGTGCGGGCTGGTCTGACCTGCCCCTGACAGGATGCGTGGATGCAGATCCTGAGAATGGTGGGCTGCGTCGGCCTGCTGGTTGCGCTCGCGGGATGCGGTGGTTCCGGCGACGGTGCGGCAGCCCCGAGTGAAGTAGAACGTGTGGAGACGACAGCTTCGATGGACCCGAGCTCGATCACTGTCCTGGTGACCTTCGTCGGCGGACCGGCCGACGGCCGAACTGAGCTTCTGCCCCTGCCCGAGGCGACGGGCGGGGTCACCATCGACGGTGTGACGTATCGGGGTGACCCGGGGCCGCCGCCGGAGGTCAAGGACACCCCGGAGGGCCTGGCCCAGGTGATGCGGCCTCTCTGAGGTGGGGCGGGCTGCCCCGCCCGAGGGCTGGAGCTTCCGAACGCCCGTCTGGCAAACAATTACCGAGGTGACGTGATGCTCGGTCCCATTGCCTTGCTGTCCTGAAGCCGGCCAGCGCTTCTGGGCCGGTGCCAGGACAGAGGAAGAGGAAGCAGCGGTTTGCTGCGCGCATTGCGCCGGACGTGGGGCGGTGGGAAGTGACCTTCGAGACTCGGGACAAGTCGGAGCTGCGTGCGCACCTGCGCCGCCTTCGGGAGGAACGGGCCGACGGGCCGACGATCCGGATCGGCACGCTGTGCGGCCGCCTGGAGCAGCGGACCACCTACCGACTGAGCCGGTTCACGGCGGACCTCGCATCCAGGTCTGACCACCCACACGACTCAAGAGCGGGGTCAGACGAAACCGTTCCAGTGGAAGCAAAACGCACCGTCGAAAACACGCCGCTGCTCCCTGCTCGCGCGGGGACGGTCCCTGCAGGTCATTGAGTACACGCCGTCTGGCTTGTTGCTCGCTGCTCGCATGGGGATGGTCCCAACACGGCACTGAGCTACGGCGGCTGTGTGCGCAAGTTTGGGCTCTGGTGTACTTCGTGTGTCGCGTGACTCCAGGTTGCGTGGTCGTAGGCGGTCAGCGCGCGCATACCTGGCAGGCCGCGTAGGAAGCGGGCTCCACTCCTCAGGCCTCCTGGGAATCGATCGACAAGGGAAACCGAGAGGCGCTCTACCGGCGGACCGCCGAGATCAGTCCGCCGGGCCGCTCTTCGCGCAGCGGCGTGGTGCTGATCGGGCGGCCGTAGGCGGCGGCGCGCTCGCGCAGGGTGTGGCTGTGGGCCTCCCAGCCGTGCCCGGCCAGCCAGCCCACCGGGTCGTCGGGCATCTCCGAGACCCACAGGGACGCCGCCGATCCCGGCACGGCGTCCCCGCCGAAGCGCTCGATCACGCCGCGCGAGCCCCACGTCAGCCCCACCCGACTGCCTGCCGCCGACCGCGCGCTGATCCGGGCCAGCAGCAGCTCCACCGCGTCCTCGGGCAGATAGATCAGCAGTCCTTCGGCGATCCACGCGGTCGGCACGGCCGGGTCGTGCCCTGCGGCGGCCAGCTCGCCTGGCCAGTCCTCACGCAGATCCGCCGCGACGGTGATCCGCTCGCAGCGTGCGACGGACCGCTCCTGGCGCAGCACCGAAGCCTTGAAGTCCAGTGGCGCGGCGGTGTCGACCTCGAACAGCCGGGTGCCCTCGGGCCAGTCCATCCGGAAGGCCCGGCTGTCCATGCCGGCGCCGAGCAGCACGACTTGCCGGATCCCGGACGCGGAGGCCTGTTGCAACAGGTCGTCGAGGAACTTCGTCCTGATGACGATGGAGAACGACACGGCCTGCCGGCGACGGCGCGCGGCCTCGTCATCGGGCAGCGGCGGCGAGGAGGGCCACAGGCCGCCGGCGGCGGCAAAGGCCTGTGCCAGTGGGTCGCGGAACAGCGCGTTCTCCCGCTCGGTCTCCAGCGCCCGCACCCTGGCCACCCCCACCGCCGTGGCCCACACTCCCGACGGTTGCACCCGCTCCTGCTCATCAGCCACCGCGCCAGCCTAGAAGATCGACTCCAGGGACCCTGACGAGGGGAGTCAGGTTCATGTGCGGCCAGCCGGCCGTACCGCGCACTGGCCGCCTACGACCACCAGAACCACCATGAGGGCCTGTCCGGGCGACCTTCGCGACGTGGTCGCCTGCATGGACACCTCAGAGGCCGTTGGCTTTCCGGTCGTGACCGTTGAGTTTCTGCTGGTCAGGAATGGGCTCTGCATCGGCGTGGAAGCGTTGGGGCGTCGGGTTGCTTCTTGATCGGTGGGGGTGGCTGGTGGCGTCGGTGCTGGGTCTGCTGGAGGCGAAGGAGTCGGCCGCGCGGGAGGCGGTCGAGCGGGTGCGGGATGAAGTCGCGAGGATCGCGGCCGTGCTCGAAGAGGCCGAGCGGGTTCTCGAACGGCTGGTCATCGCCCGGGAAGCGGTGGTGGAGGTGCTGTCCGAGCCGGCCGGCCGGGCCCTGGACGTGGTGAAGGACAAGGCGGTGGCCGCCGCGATGGCGGGATCGCCGGTTCCCCGCCAGAGCGGGCAACTGGCCAGGGCGGTCCCCGCGCCGGACTACCAGCGGATCATCCCGGTGCTGGAGACCGAGGCGGCGGAGGGCCGGGACAGGGTGCGGGCCGAGGACCTCGCGGTGGCACTGGGACCGGAGGTGGTGCCCGCGAAGATCGAGGGAGTGCGTTCGCGGGCGAAACGCCTGGCTGAGCGCGGGTGGATCACCGGGCATCAGTCCGGGGAGTTCAGCGCCGTGACGCCGTGACGGTGTGGTCAGGCTGCCAGAGACATCGCCGTCGTCCCCGTGTGGGTGCGGCGGGCGAGGCGGCGGCTCATGAGCGTGGTCATCGCCCACAGGATCATGGACTCGCTGGTGGCGGGCAGGGTCTCGTAGCCGCGGGCCAGCCGGCGCGAGCGCATCAGCCAGCTGAGCGTCCTCTCGACCACCCACCGCCTGGGCAGGACCGCGAATCGCGGCTCGTCACTGCGCTTGACGATCTCCAGGGTGAGGTGGAGCTTCTCCTTCGCCCAGTCGACGAGCATGCCGGTGTAGCCGCCGTCCGCCCAGACCAGACGGAGCGAGCGGTGCGCCGCCCGCACCCGTTCCAGGAGAGGCACCGCGGCCTCGCGGTCGCCCACGTTCGCGGCGGTGACCGCGACCACCAGCAGCAGGCCGAGACAGTCCGTGATCACATGCCGCTTGCGGCCCGGTACCTTCTTGCCGCCGTCGTAACCGCGTGAAGCAGCGGGCACCGAGGCGGCGGCCCGCACCGACTGCGAGTCGATGATGTCGGCGGTCGGCTCGGCCGCCCGTCCCTCGCTGATGCGGACCCTGCCCCGTAGCCGGTCGTGGAACTCCACATCCAGGCCCTGGCGGCGCCAGCGGCGGAAGAATGCGTCGACCCGGTCCCACGGCGGGAAGTCGGCGGGCATCGCACGCCACTTGACGCCGTTGTCGACGACGTAACGCACCGCGTCGAGTATCTGCCGGTGGCAGTAGCCCTCCGGCCTTCCGTCCCGCCCCTCCAGCCAGGCCGGCACCGGAAGCAACAGCCGCACGGCCGCCCACTCCGCGTCCATCATGTCCGACGGATACCGGCGCACCCGATCGGGATGATCGGCCGCGTTGCCATACACATGCGCGAGACAATCGCACGAGACGGCAGGCGAGTTGAAGCGGACGGGTGCGGGCGCGTACAACAACGACAACAGGGCCTCCGGGAACCGCTCGGAATGGGGTCGCGTTCCTGAGCTACCAGGAGGCCCTGCCTCCATGCGCCTACCGTCGGAAGTTCACTCGACCAAGACCCCGTTCGCCCCACACGTTCCACGATCGGTCGAGACGGCTTCTGACAACCACCCAGGGGGTTTGAAATGGCTGTTCCATGGGAGCTCTTGATATCCACCGCGGGTGCTGTCACCGCCACCATCGTGGGCGTCGTTGCAGGAGGGGTCGTTGGGCGGCACAGCGAGAATCGAAAGTGGCTTCAGGAGACACAGACGTCCGCCTACGAGAGGTTCTTGCAGGCTTTCGGCGCGGTCGAGATGGAGCTGCGTGAGGCGTTCCTTGAACGGCGCAGACCTGCAGTCGCATGGGGGCCGTTCAATGCCGCGATCCAGTCGCTGAGCTTGGTGGCGAATCCCGAGGCGGCCGCAGCAGCTCTGCAGCTCTGCGATGTCATCGAGGATTTCAGCATTCTCTTCCACGATCGTCAGCCAGCGGATCTCGAGGAGCTCCGACCGATCCACGCCGCCTTGGACCGGGGGCACTTGAAGTTCGTCAATGCGGCCCGACGCTCACTCCATCCCTCGCAGGAACGTCTCGACCAGACACTCGGCGGCCCGTCGCCCTGGCGTGGCGTCGCCTTCGTGGACCAAGGCGACGGCGCCGGCGAGGCTGAATAGCCGAATGAGTCTCTTCGCCGATGCTGCTCCAGGGTGAGGGCGGCCTTGCTCACCGCCGGAAGATCACTCAACCAGGACCCCTGTTCGACCTGCACGTTCCAAGATCGGTTGAGAGACGGCTTCTCAGAACTCCACGGTGACGAAACCGTCCTCGTCGGCCGAAGGGGGCGCCTGGACGCGGTAGCCGAACTGGGTCTTGAGGCCGGCCAGGTCCCAGTTCGCCGCGCGGTCACGGTAGTTGAAGACGAGGTCCTTCGCTGTTCCGCCGTGCTTGAGGACGCGGGCGATGGCGATGTCGTCGGGGTGGCCGTGGATCTTGCCGTTGGTGGAGATCAGGTAGCGGTCGCAGTCGAGGAGGTCGAGGAGGTCGGTCGAGAGGTTCTTGGAGCTGCCGTGGTGGGCGAGCTTCAGGGCGTCGATCCGCAGGCGTCCGCCCTCGGCCTCGGCGCGCGGGCGGACCGAGGCCACCAGGCGGGGGTCGTCCGCGTCGCCGGTCAGGATGATCCGGGTGCCCTCGAACTCGAAGAGCAGGCCGATGCTGGTCGGGTTCGTGGGGGAGCCGTCGCGCTTGAACGGCTCGGCGGCCAGTGCGTCGACGTCGAGGCTGCCGAAGCGTTCGATTCCGGGGGTGAGTTCCCGCTCCACCGGGTCCACTCCCGGGATCAGACCGTTCTCCTCGCACTTCCTCTTCCATTCGTCGATCAGCGACTCCAGCAGGCGGCGGTCGGGGGCCAGCACCTCCATCGTGGATCCGTCGTCGAACCAGGTGAGTGGATGGCCGACCTCGACGCTGCGGCCGTCGAAGGCTTCGTTCCACGGGAGCCGCTGAGTCATGAGCGCCGTCGTCAGGAGTTCCCCGTCCACCGCGCCGAAGATCTCGCGGTCGTGGAGGTGGTCGAAGCCGTTGAACCACACGTCCCCGAACTCCACCGGCCGCTCGGGGTCGTCGAGCATCGCCAGCACGCCGAGGATGTGGTCCTGGTCGACATGGGTGACGACGAGTACGTCGATCCGTCCGCCCAGTCCGGCCAGCAGCGGTTTGATCCGCCGGTAGGTGCCGCGTCGGCCACCGTCGACGAGGATCCGCCGGACGAACGAGTCGTCGCCGTATTCGAGGAGGAGGCAGTCGCCGTCCTCCGCGGGCAGCATCGAGAGCCGGATCATCACGTATTCCTTTGCCGCAGGTCGAGGATCAGGAACGGCTCGCGCATGTCGGCCAGCCAGGACAGTCGGCGCACCTGGTCGAGCCGGTGCACGCACTCGGGGTCGTCGGGGAAGGCGGACAGACCCTCGATGAGCCAGGCGAGCCCGAGCGTGTAGAAGGGGATGCCGCGGTCGAAGGCCTCGATCAGCCCGTCCCGGGCGGGCTGCCGGTTCTCCGAGCCCCGGCGCAGCAGCCGCATCGCCCGCAGGATCGCGCCGTCGGCCAGCCAGGGGAAGCCCGCGGCCAACGTCTCCACCCAGGGATCCCAGTACCTCTCGCCCCCCGCGTGGTCGGTGCCGATGAGGACGTACGCCCCGGCGGCCGCCGCGAGCGGGTTCTGCATCTTGGAGTGGAGCATCGCCTCGACGTCGGTGAAGAGCTGCGCCGCGGTGTCCAGCGCGCCCTGGGCCATGTACGCGAGCCCCGCGCCGACCAGCGGGTCGCGGACGGTTACGGCTACGGCACTGCCGGTCGGGCTCTGCCGCAGGTTGACCAGGACCTCGACCTCGTGCTCGCCCCAGGGCAGCGGAAGGGTGACCAGGCGCACGGATCCGGCGACCTCCACCACCAGGAACTGCCGCTCGCCGATGGGACCGCCCGGGGCCGCAGCGGGGCCGAACCGGCCGAACCGGTAGAGCGGCGCGAGCGCCTCCCCGGGCACGTCGGGCGTGGGCAGGACGCGGGGCGCGCTGCCGGCGATCAGTCGGGCGAGCCCGGGGACGTCGTTCTCCAGCTCCAGCATCGCGGCGAAGGACAGGTTCGCCGGAGGGGCGTCGCCGATCCAGGTGATGAACGCGGTCGCTTCGACGGGCGCCTCGGCGAACTCTCCGTCCGGCCCGGCGGCGGGGGCGACCATGGACCGGGAGGCGACCGACTCGGCGAGCGGGATCGTGGTCCCGCTGTGGTAGACGCTGTCCGGCTCGATGTTGCCCATGAGGTACTGCCAGGAGTGTGTCTCGTACGGCGAGTCGGTCATGACGAAGTCCACCGGGGTCTCCTCGCCCGGGACCGCCACGGCGTTCTCCGTCAGCACCATCCCGGACGGCAGGGTGGCCGACACGACATAGCGGCCGGGGGCTACCTGGTACGACGTGGGCTTGGGGGACGTCCCGCAGGGGATCAGGATGCTGCGCCGGGTGTCGCCGGTGAGGTCGGATGAGTAGATGTCACCGACGATCACCGCGTCGTTCGACTCCCCGGCGGAGGAGATGAAGAGCCTGACGGCGAGTGCGGTGCTCATGGCCTGGCCAATCCGATGCGGAACAACGGTGGACGGGCGTCCAGTTCCTCCTTGCGTACGTCCCCTGGGCTGACGACGGCCTCGACCTCGTAGTGCCCGAACGGGAGGTACAGCGCCCACTCCCTGACGTCCGCCGCGTCGTCGACGGGTGCGGGCGGCGGACGACGCCGGTCCGGCTGCCCGGGGTGTCG
The DNA here is from genome assembly GCF_014203895.1 of Streptomyces nymphaeiformis. Lineage (GTDB taxonomy): Bacteria > Actinomycetota > Actinomycetes > Streptomycetales > Streptomycetaceae > Streptomyces > Streptomyces nymphaeiformis. The sequence goes on from NZ_JACHJY010000013.1 coordinate 257,989, forward strand.
GCAGACGAACTCGGCGAGCGCGTTGTCCTCCTTGGGCCGGCAGCCGATGTACACCGGGACGACCGGATCCCCTCTCAGCTCGTGGAAGTCGAAGTCGAACGACTCGGGGCTGACCGGTACCGCGCCTCCCGCGAGGGTGCCCGCGAACGGAGGCTCTCTCATGAAGCGGCTGATCGCGTGCATGAGGGTGCCGGTGGTCACCCGCCAGACGCGGTCCTCGGTGTTCTCGCTCCCGGCGCCGTCGAAGCTCCGCAGCAGCGCGTCCGTGAACAGGCTCACGCTGTCGGCACGTGCGAAGGACGACTCGCCGTGCAGGGTCGCGAAGTACACGGCGTGTTCCCGATCGACGAACCCGTCGGGTCGATCGTTCCCGGCGACCGGGACCCGGCCGAGGGTGTCCCTGCCCACCAGCCTGACGAGCGCGTCCGACCCGGCCCGGCAGGCGTCCACGAAGAACACCTGCTGCGCGGCCCGGCAGTTGTTGAGCCCGCGCGTCAGCGCCTCGAAGTGCAGCGCGCCGTTCAGCGGGCTGTTCCGGTCGGCGAAGACGTCCGCCGCGAGGAGGGAGGTGTCGAACCCTAGCGAGACGCCGTGGCCGCAGAAGTAGAAGACCAGCCGGGCCTCGTCGTGGTCGCCGCGGTCCTTCCACTCCGTGACGGCGGCCACGATGTTGTCGATGGTCGCCGCTTCAATGACATGCCCCGCGTTCGTCCTCGGGTGGACGAAGGGGGTCGGAGCCGTCTCGCTGAGCAGGAGCGCCAGACTCCCCAACGGCCTGGCCTCGTCGTGGTACTGATCGATCATCCAGGAGGCGAACCTGCGTGCCGAGAGCGGCGGCGAGGACAGCTGACGCATCCCCACCGCGCCGGGATGGGGCGTGGGATCAAGCCCGCCGTCCAGGTGGGTGTACGCCCCGACTCCGATGACGAGGGCGTGTGTGGACGAAGGCCCCGCGTTCTTGTCCAGGTGCACGGTGAAACCGGCCATGGAACCTCCGCGTGACGTACCGGCGGGCCGGAGGGAGCATTTACTCCTATTATAGGAATGTATGTGGCATATGGCCCTCGGAGGCCATGATGGGCAAGAACATCGTGGTGTGCCTGGACGGGACGGGCAATCAGCTCAAGGCCAGGGGCAACACCAACGTCGTCAAGCTCTACGAGATGCTCGACCTTCACGACCCCACGGCGCAGATCGCCTACTACGACCCCGGCGTCGGCACCTTCTCCGCCGCCGGCACGTGGACGACCCCGGGGCGCAAGATCTCCAAGCTCCTCGGGCTCGCCTTCGGCTCCGGCCTCAAGGCGAACCTCGCCGAGGCCTATACGTATCTGATGCATCATTACGAACCGGGCGACCGGATCTTCCTGTTCGGCTTCAGCAGGGGCGCGTACACCGCCCGAGCCCTCGCCGGGCTGCTCAAGTCGGTCGGCCTGCTCCGCCCCGGATCGGAGAACCTCGTCCCGTACGCCATCGCCGTCTACGCCAAGAACCGGACCTGGACCGACGACGACTGGAAGCAACTGCACAAATTCGCCGGTGCGTTCAGCCGGAAGGTGAACGAACGGATCGGCATACCCGTCGCCTTCATGGGCATCTGGGACTCCGTGAAGGCGGCCGGACTGCTGCGCTGGAACCTGCGCTGGCTCTTCACCCGGCGGATCCCCAACGTGGGCCGGGTCCGCCACGCCGTCTCCATCGACGAGAAGCGCCGACCGTACGAGGAGTACCTCGTCCTGCCCCCGGAGGAGCCGGGCGCGCCGGGCCCGATGATCGAGGAGGTCTGGTTCGCCGGAGTCCACTCCGACGTGGGCGGCACCTTCGACGACGACCCGAAGCTGCCCACCGTCACCCTCAAGTGGATCGTCGACGGCGCCCTTGACGCCGACCTGCTGCTCAAGGACGGGGCGTACCTCAAGCACCTCGCCCTCGGACCCGGCCACGCCCTCGGCACCGTGCACCGCATGGGCCGCGTCTGGGCCCTGCTCACCTACCGGCACCGCCGCGTCCCCCGCGACGCCCGGGTGCACGAGAGCGTAAGGCTGCGCACGGAATTCGACGCGGACTACAGGAAACGCATCCCGGTCGGCGTGACCTGGTCGGACGAGGAGTGGCTGGACCCGCACCCGCGGGCCGGGTGACCTGCGTTCGGTCTACGTCTCCTCGCGGACGTTTGGCCTACATCTCCTCGCGGACCTTCCGCGCGTGCGCCAGAAGTTCGGCGGCCCGTTCCTCCCAGGCCGCTGCCTTCGCCGGTCGGTAGCGGCGCACCTGCTGCCGGAACTCCTGAAGGACTTCCTGGGTTCCGGTCTCGTCGCCGTCCACGGCGTACGCGGACGCCCAGCTGAGGTGGGCGTCGAACCAGCGCTCGGTGAGCTCCGGCTGGTCCCGGTCCGTGGCCAGGCGCCCGTAACTCTCGACGGCCTGACGGAATCCGTGCCGGGCGGCCGCGCTGCGTGCGCAGCTCAGTGAGGTCACCCCCAGGGGGAGCCCCGTCTCGACGAGGGGGTACTCCACCACCTCCTCGCCCGGGTGCGCCGGCCAGCCAGTCGAGGATGCCGGAGGAGTTCTCCAACAGCTGGCTCGCCTCCCACGAGGAGCCGAGCTGGAACAACTCCAGCCCCGCGCCATGACGCGCCTGATGCCGGTCGAGCTGGAGCTCCAGGGGACAGTGATCCGCCTGGACATCGATCATCTGCCCAGCGGAGCCACCCCGAAGCCGGTCTGGCTGTGGTGGTCGGGCACGGACGCCAGTGAAGCGGACAGCGACCGACTCTGGCAGGCGTACCTGCGTCGTTTCGACATCGACCACCCCGCGGCCCCGCCGCACAGGTTAAAGATCAAGCTAGGGTCTGTTGCGAAAGTGGATCAAGGATTTCCTTTGGGAAATGCCTGATCCGTCCAGCCTTGCGACAGTCCGAGATGGCCTGACCGCAGGACCTCGCGCTGGCTGGCCCCCCAGAGCTCCACCTGGTCGGCGGAGTCCGTGACGGACTGATCCGTGGTGTCGATCAGATGGGTGGACCATCGTCGGTCACTGGCGGTCCAGTCGGTCCAGCGGTCCCAGGCCATTTCGGGCCAGCTGTCGTCGATGATGACGTCGGGCCGGTGCCGGGGGTCCTTGGCGTGCTCGCGGTGCCAGTCGGCCCAGCCGAGGAAGGCTTCGACGGCCGGAGTGTCCCAGCGGCCCGGATCGCGCTCGGTGAGCCTGCGGCGCCGGATCTCGTCGGACACATCGACCAGGCACACCGCGATTCCCTCCAACAGCGGTGCCGAGGGAACGGCCAGGACCTCACCGAGCGGAGACTGGCCGGTCAGCAGCAGATCGAGTCCGCGTCGCTGGTACTCCAGCGCACGGCACACCCACATCTCGGTCGTGCGGTTCCGCCAGATCCGGTCCGCGTCGTCCGGAACGCCGAGTTCGTCGAAGTCGTGCACGGCGATCCCGCCGAGCCGTTCACCCATGCCACGGGCAATGGTGGTCTTCCCCGAGCAGCTGGAGCCCGTCAGTTTGAACAGCACCCGGCCGGAGTGGCAGGTCACAGCTGTATATTCCATGTCTTTCCCGGCGCTTCCAGGGCTCCCGCGCTGTCTTGGTCACAGCCATTCGTTGATGGCCGCGACCAAGACCGTCGCCTCGTAGCGCACGGCGAGCTTGTCGTACCGCGTGGCTACCGCACGGTGCCGTTTCAGACGGTTGATCCCGCACTCCACCGCATGCCGCCGCTTGTAGTCCTCCCTGTCGAAGGCCGGTGGTCGACCGCCCCGGGAACCGAGCTTCTTGCGGTTGCGGACCTGGTCGGCCCTCTCCGGGATGGTGCACCCGATCCCGCGTCCGCGCAGGTAGGAGCGGTTCACCCGAGAACCGTAGGCTTTGTCAGCACGGACCCTGTCGGGTGTGGTGCGTGGCCGGCCCGACCCGGTGCGCGGGACGTGGATGCGTTCCGGGACGAGCTGGAACTGCGGGCTGTCGTGCCGGTGTCCGGCGGTGATCAGCAGCGACAGTGACTTCTGCCCTGCTCGGCCACGAGGTGGATCTTCGTGGTCAGACCGCCGCGGGAGCGTCCGATACCGTGGTCGTCCGGCTCGGTGTCGACCCCACCGGGCGGCTCGCGCTGCAGATCCCTTTTTTACGCGCGCCAGCCGCGTGCTGGTGGGCGCGGCAGACGGTCGAGTCCACGCTGACATCCCAAGTGATCAGGCCTTTCGCGTCGGCCTGGACCTGCAGCTGCTCGAAGACCTGCTTCCACGTGCCGTCGCGCTGCCACCGGCGAAACAGGTCGTAAACCCGGTCCCACGGACCGTACCGCTCGGGGACGTCTCGCCAGGGCGTGCCGGCCCGGGTCCGCCACCGTATCCCGTCGATCAGCTGCCGATGCGTCCACGTGCGAGGCCTTCCCGGCTTCTTCCCCGTCGGCAGCAACGGCTCCAGCCGAGCCCACTGCCGGTCCGTCAGATCCCCTCGCGCCACGCCATGATCATCGCAACTCAAGATCCACTTTCGCGACAGGCCCTACTTCCCGAGCGAGCGGGGGATGGTCTCGCCCACGGCAAGCCGACCCGGGGCGGCAGGAGAGTGCTCCCCGCGCCTTGCGGGGAGGGGTCTCTTCGGGCCCTGTGAAGCCTCGTTCCTGCTCTCCGCTCCCTGCTCCCTGGGCCCCTGAGACCGTCCCCGCTCCTCGCTCGAGTGGGGATCCCAAGCGCGTGTGCATGTTCCTGGAACACATGTGCTGCGCGCCGGACTTGCGGGGGATGGTCCTCGCTCGGAGAGCCGTGACCCGGGGTCTCTCGTTGTGCGGTGTCTCCTCCCTGGCTGTGCTTTCCGCGCCATGATGACCCGGTCCGTAAGCCTTCCACGCTGATCCGGTTGCACCGCGCTCTGCACGCCTGCCTGCGGGACGACGCGGTCACCGAAGTCCTCGCCGTCGTCCGCCCCCCTGGACGTGGCGTACCCGCAAGCTGCGGCAGATCGTCCACGCCGACTTCACCGACTACACCGCGATCCAGGACCAGTTCACCGGCCTGGACACCTGCTTCTACTGCCTCGGCATTTCCGCCGTCGGCCGCAGCGAAGTCGAGTGCACCCGTGTCACCTACGACTACGCTCTGGCTGCCGCACGCGCCCTGATCGCCGCGAGCCCGAACCTGACCTTCGTGTACGTCTCCGGCGAGGGAACCGACCCCAGCGGCAAGAGCCGGCAGATGTGGGCCCGTGTCAAGGGCCGCACGGAGAACGACCTCCGGGCGCTACGCATGACCGCGTACATGTTCCGTCCCGGCTTCATCCAACTGGTCGACGGCACCGTCTCCCGGGCCCCGCTCTACTGTGCCACCGCAGTCCGGCCGGACAGCTAGGCCCCACCGTCCTGCGCACCCCCGACATCACCCCCCCGCAGGCGATGCGTCAGACCTGCTGCCCTGTCGCGTTGGGCTTGTCTGTGGATCTTGCGCTGCGCTGCGGGGTTGCCAGGTTCGATGAGAACGCTCGGCCCGGGATGCTCAGTGCATCTGGTTTCTGCGGAATCCACGGCGGGCGCGTGATCACCAGGGGACGACGCCGTCGTCCTCGAAGAACGAACCGGTCGGGCCGCCGTCGGGCAGCGTGGCGAGCCGGATCGGGGTGGCTGCGCCCTGTTCAGGAGTGCGGGGCCCTTGGAAGCCTGTGAAGTCGGTCGCGACCAGGCCCGGGCAGGCGGCGTTGATCAGGATGTTCGTACCGGCGAACTGTCGGGCGTACTGCACGGTGAGGGCGTTGAGGAACGACTTCGACGGCGCGTAGGCCGCCATGATCGGGCCGATCTCGATGTCCGGGTCCGATTGCCGGGTCAGGGAACCGACGCTACTGGAGACGTTGACGATGCGTGGCGAGGGCGAGCGCCGCAGCAGTGGCAGCATCGCGTTGGTGACCCGGACGACACCCATGACGTTGGTATCCACGACCGTGCGGAGCACCTCCAGATCGAGCGCGGTCGGGTCCTGCACCCACCCCGGGTCCATCTCGCCCGAGATGCCGGCATTGTTGACCAGGGCGTCCAGGTGCCCGGCCAGCCGTTCGATCAGTTCCGCGGCATCAGAGACGCTCTGGTCGTCGGTCACGTCCAGCGGTACCCCGAACGCTTCCACGCCGACGGCGCGCAGCTTCCCGACGGCGGTTTCGCGTCGGGCCGCGTCGCGGGCTCCCACGCCCACGCGGTACCCGAGGCTGCCCAGCCCGGCCGCGATCTCGTACCCGATGCCCTTGTTCGCGCCTGTCACCAGCGCGATCATCGTTTCGCTCATGCTGATGATGTTGGCTCGCGGACGAGTGGCGCGGCCAACACCGATACGGTGCCCTGTGATACCTGCCGGGTATCACCGCGTATGCTGCGGCCGTGGACACCCTGGAGACCCGCGAGTTGAGGTACTTCGTGGCTGTCGCCGAGGAACAGCACTTCGGGCGCGCCGCAGAGCGCCTCGGCATGGCCCAGCCGCCGCTGTCGCGGGCGATCCAGCAGCTCGAACGGCGCCTCGGGGTCTGCCTGCTGCAGCGCAACCGCCGTGGTGTCCGTCTGACCGGTGCCGGAGAGGTGCTGTTGCACGAGGGCCGGGCGGCCCTCGACGCGGCCGCTGCCGCTGCTCGCCGCACCCGGCGCGCCGGCGGTGCCGACAGCCCTGGCGGCCCCCGCGGTCGGCTGGTCCTTGCGGTGAAGGCCGCCGCGTCGCACGAACTGCTGCGGAAGCTCCTCGACGCCTACGCGGCCGAGCCCGGCAGTGCCGAGATCGAGGTGCTGCTGTGCGGTGTGGGCGAGCAGGAAGAGTTGCTGCGCGACGGACGTGCTGATGTCGCGCTCATGCACACGCCGTGGAACTCCCTCGCGGGGTTCGACAGCGAGGCACTGGCGACCGAGGGGCAGGTCGCCGTCCTGCCTGCCGGGCACCCGCTCGCCGCCCGCGAGACCTTGTCCCTGGCTGATGTCAGGGACGTCCCCGATCTGCCGCTCGCCCGCTGGCCCACCCACGGCACCTACGCACCCGGCCCGGGCCCCGAGATCCACAACCAGACGCAACTGGCTCAGCTGATCGCTCTCGGACGCACCGTGGCGGTCGTCCCCGACTCCGCCCGCTCCTGGCTGTGGGCCGAGCACACGGCCGTCCCCTTGACCGACGCACCCCCCGTCGTGACCCACATCGCCTGGCCCGCGCACAGCCGCTCCCTCGCCCTGGCCGGCCTGGTCCGCGCGGCCGCACGGCTATGACCAGGTCCTTGCCCCCCATCGGCCACCACCCGGGACAGCTCAGACGCCACCAGGGTCGGTGACCGGCGCGGGATCGAGCCCGGCGAGTGATGGGGCGTTGCGGTGCGGGCCGACCTGGAGCTGCTTAGCCTTCTGGTGCGGCAGGGGGCTATGTGGGGGCGTTGCTGTCTGGGGCTGGGGTGGTCGAGAGTCGGCAGGGGCGAGTGCCGTGGCCATTGGCCGACCCGTGCCATCCGTATCGGATGTCGGGCGCGGCTGAGCGGGAAGCGTCAGGCCGGGGGGCAAGGGCGGGGCTCAGCGGACCAGTTCCGTCGCCAGCAGGTCCATCAGCAGGCCGTCGTGCCAGGTGCCGTCCGCGCCTCGTTCGTACTGGCGCATCACGCCGACGGCCCGGAACCCGACCTTCTCGTAGCAGCGGATTGCGGCCGCGTTGTCGGCCGCCGGATCGATGACGAGCCGGTGGTATCCGCGGTCGTCGACGAGGTGCAGGGTGAGCGTGCGGACGGCGTCGGTGCCCAGGCCCCGGCCGTGCACCGACGGGTCGAGGAAGAGGTCGATGCCAGCGTGCCGGTACCCCGGGTCCTCTTCGGAGTACCACTGGATCATGCCGACGATCCGGCCGTGGTATCGGATCGTCAGACAGCGGGTGGAGGGGTCTTCCAGGTCGGAGACGACCTCCCCGGCCAGGTCGTCCTCGCCGAGCCATCGCGCCCGGACCTCGGGCGTGGCCCGGATGGCGGCCAGAGCGGGGACATCCGCGAGGGTGGAAGGACGTAGGACGACATCAGCACCGTACAAGTCGCTCATGATGCCCAGCCTGCCTCAGGACATGGCTGCTGTGCAGCTGCCGAGGGCTCCTGGACCACGGGCAGGAGCGGGGATGCACTCTGTCTCCGCGGGGTACTCGGCCGTGGCAGGGCAGCGGTCGCGTTTCCTCCAGGCCTGGACGAGAGCGTTGAGCTGCTCCCGAGACCGAGGGCAGCGCTGTCACTCGAGCGTCGCGGATTCGAAGGCGTGGATGGCTTCATGTGGGATGCGGCCCAGCAGCAGAGGCTTGAGACGCTCTGGTTCCGGTTCCGGCCTCGTCTTGGATTTTCATGCTGTGGTTGACGGGTCGGCTCGCTGCTTGGCAGTCGACACGGGGGAGTGCCGAGGCGGGGGCGGGGCCTGTGCATTGAAGAGGCAAGCAGGTAGGCCCAAGGTTCACGGCATGGCGGCGCCCACCGCCAGCGCCGGTGGGTGTGGGCTCCGGCCCGACAAAGATTATGGACGGATGTCCAGGTATCATGGTCACCTGTCTATGATCTTAAGGGAGTGTGCCTCATGAACGTGACGGCGAATGTGCTGGTCGCGCTGGTGGCCGTGCTGCACGCGTACATCCTGGTTCTCGAGATGTTCCTGTGGGAGAAGAAGCCGGGCCGCAGTCTTTCCGGCTTCGATGCGGACATGGCCCGGGCCACCGCCCCGCTTGCCGCGAACCAGGGCCTCTACAACGGGTTCCTGGCCGCCGGGCTGGTCTGGGGTCTGATCGCAGGGGATCCGACGGGGTTCCGGGTCCAGGTCTTCTTCCTCTCCTGCGTGCTCGTCGCCGGGCTGTACGGCGGCTTCACCGCCAACCGGCGCATCTTCATCGCCCAGGCGCTGCCCGGGGCACTGGCACTGGCCGCCGTCCTGCTCGCCCGGTGACCGGTATGCAGGCAGATCCCCGTACGGCACGGACCCGGGCCAAACTGCGCCAGGCGCTCCTGGAGGAGTGCGCCCTTCGCCCCCTGGGAGAGATCAGCGTCGCAGCGCTGGTGCGCCGGGCGGGAGTCGGCCGCGCGACGTTCTACCTCCACTACGCGGACCTGGAGGCGCTTGCCGTCGACGCCTGCGCCGATGTCGTCCGCGAAGCGGTGGACGCCCTCCACGCGTGGCGCGGTTCGCCCGATCCCGCGACCCCGCCGCCGGCCCTGCCCGCCTTCTTCGAGAGTCTCGCCCCGCATGCGGGCCTCTACCGGGAGCTGCTGCGCCCGGGCGGGAGCGGCCCCCTCGGTCACGTGCTGCACCAGGACCTGCGCGCCCGCAGCCGCACAGAGCGCACCTTGGCAGGCGCGCCGGAGCCCGACCTGGTCGCCTCGGCCGTGGCGGCAGCCTTCGCGGGGGTTCTCGCCGACTGGCTGCACGGCCTCATCGAGGCCACACCCACCGAGATCGCACAGCGGGTCTGGCGCCTGCTCGTCAACCTGCACCGCACCCCTTTGCCCTGACGCAGACCTCCTGCTCCCCGCGCCCGCGGGCCTCGTGCTGCCGCCGCCCGTCACGGCGAACGCGCGTGCGTTTTCCACGGCACTGGCGCCGTCGGCCGCGGTTGGGTTTTGGGCTCTGGGGCGGGGTGGATCTGCGGTCTCGGTCTCTGAGGAACCACAGGCAGAAGTGTTGTCCGTCGAGAACTGTCTGGCGCAGGTTCTGAAGCTTGCACGTGAACTCTTCGGTGACCGCACCCTGCGACAGTCGCGGTGCTTCTTTGAGGAGTGTGGCTGCCTGGCGGCCGTTGAAGGCAGTGTCCGCGTACGGCAGCAGGTGGCCCGGCATTGTGGACGGCGACTGGTCGAGAGCGGCCAGGTCCGGCCCCCAGACCGCACCATGCTTGGCGCGGGCCTCGATCGTGCCGGCCTCGCTGCGGACCTGGAGATGGATCACGCTTTGACTCTGAGGTCCCAAGACATGCAGGACGCCCCCTTGGAAGTCCGTTGTTCCGGCTTCCTTTGTCGGTGTCCCAGGAGTGCGAGTGGGTTTGTCAGAGGCGTCGGCTAGCTTGCGGGCCATGGGAAATTCAGGTGGGTCTTTGACGACCCGGTCCACGTCCACGGGGGAGCTGATCCGGCTGATGCGGGCAGCGGGGTTCACGGGTATTGACGAGTCGAGGGTGTTGGCGGAGGACTGGCAGGTCACGGATTTTGCCGAGGCGGGACGCCGCAGCCTTGCGAACCTCGTGCAGAGTGTGGGGGCGCCGGCCGTGATGGTGTCCTTCCTGGACAGTGATGTGGGGTTCGTCGAGGCCCTCACACCGGACGGCAACGGCTGGGAGGGTCTGCTGAACCGGGAGACGGCGAAGAGCTACGAGATACCTCTGGAGCGCTTTCCCGTCGAGTCCGCCGTGGCCGGCGCAATCGCTTGGTCGGTCGTTGCCGGACTGACGCCTGATGAGGAAGCCGTCCGGCAGGCGCTGACCGGGTCGGCCCTGTTCGCGGAAGAGCTTTCCTCAGCCCTCCTGGTCGCGCTGGGGCTGCCCGACGCAGCCTAGCCCTCGCAAGCCCAGGACCTGGGGAATGAACGCGATCGTCCACGAGGCGATGCGTCTCGAGGCTGCGCCACGAGGCTGAGGGGCCGTCTGCTTCCCGCACCCGCGGGGACGGCCCCTGCTTGTCTGTGCCGGTGCCGTTCAGGGGGAACTGCTCCCCACACGCGAGGGGCCCTGGCCGATTTCACGGCTCTGACAGGGGTTCCGTGAAGGGCCAGGTCGTCTGAGCGGAGGTGGTCGGGATCCGGCGCCCCGCATCGGCAGGTCGCTACCCGGCAGCCACAACCGGGCCGGCGGTGACCTGAGGAGCGTTCGGGAGCAGCGGCGCGAGGTTGTCCCTGACGAAGTCCGCCGCCCGCCTGATCGACTCCTCGGCCCCGGTTCGGTCTTCGAAGACGCTGGTGGAGACCATCACGCCGCCTCCGGCGTCCACCCAGTAGTAGGCCACGAAACCGGGGACTCGGCGAAGAAGAGGCACGAACCCCTCGTCCACTCGACGTCCTGCCTCGGCAGAGTCGGTCACTCCGTCGTAGCGCCGAATTACTGCGTACATAGCTGATCCCCTCATGGATCCCAAGGTCACCTTGCGCGAAACGACATACCCCCACCGAGCGGGACTCGCTCGGGGGACGTCCGGACGCGACCTGGATAGACGCACCGGTGATCTGAACCGGTGATCCGGACCGGTGACCCGTATTCGGATCACGGCCTGGGTGAATGCGGGTGTGTCGCCGGCCCGGCCGGGTGCGATCAGGTACGTGTGCGGGCGGCGACGGCTGCCCGCGGTGAGGTGGATCTTGGCGGTCGAGCCACCGCGTGAGCGCCCGAAGATTGGTCGTCTGGCTCGACGGCCGGAGCTCCTTCTGACGGGTCATGGCGGCGGCGTGCTGATGGGCGTGGACGACGGTCGACTCGGCCGTGCCGACCCGGCCGAGTTCGCAGTCGGCGCCGGCCTGGGTGGGCAAGGCGGTGAAGTCCTTCACCCAGGTGCCGTCGGCGGTCCGCTTCCGCTGCCGGTGATCGGCGCCCTTCGCTGATCCGAAGTGCGCCGGCAGGGCCATCCGCGGCGTTCCCGGTGCCGTACTCGAACGCGATCGGGTCGATCACCTGCCGGTGATCACGCCACCGCCCACCCTGCCGAGGCGTCCGGTCCGGCAACAGCAGCCCGTTGAGTGCACCCCCTGGGCATCACTCGACGACACACGTCAAGCAACGATCAGTCGATCCGAAGGAACCGGCCCGTCGTCGGCAGGCTCGTCGATCGGCCAGGCGATCTCCAGGCGGTTGTCCGGGTGGTCCGGTGTCCCGGTCCACCGGCGGTAGACCATCCGCGCCGGGCCCGCGAAGGCGAAGCCATGCTCGGTGATCCAGTCGGCGACGGCGTCGTACGCGCCGAGGATCTGCGGGAACGCGGCGGCCGCGCCCTCGACCTGCGTGCAGGCAAGGGTGCTCTCGGGCAGCTCGCGCACGCTCATGCCCTCGGGCAGGTCCGTGGGCTGCGCGCCGTCCTCCCAGAACGGCAGGCAGGCCTCGACGAGCGTGTCGTTCTCGTCGTCGCACACCCCGTGGAAGCGGACGAAAGCGGGCCCGGTGAAGGTGAGCGGGCCGCGGCCGGCGACCTCGTACATCTCCTGGTACGCGCCGCGGAGGAAGGCGTCGAGTCCGGAGTTGTCCAGGGTCGCCCCGCGGACGAGGATCCGTTCGGCGGCGCCCTGGCGGACGGTGACGCGGTGGGTCATCTCTGCTCCTTCGGTCAGTCGGCTCAACAGGCTGTGGACCACGGAGCGCTGCACCTCCAGCCGCCGCTCGGCCGCCCGCAGATGCGCCTGCAGGGCGGCGGCGAGTTCCTCCTCGCCGCCGCCGAGCAGTCGGCGCACCTCCTCGACGGGGATGTCCAGCTGCCGCAGCGCCCTGATCGACTGCGCCGTACGCACCTGGTCACGCCGGAAGTACCGGTAGCCGCTCACCGGATCGACGAACGCCGGCACCAGCACGCCACTGGCGTCGTAGTGTCGAAGAGCGGTGACCGAAAGGCCGCTGGCCTGCGAGAACTGCCCGATCGGCAGCAGGTTTCTCCTGTCCACGGCCCTGACTGTGCCGTCTCGCGTTACCCGAGAGTCAAGTCCGTCCACGCGATGACGGCTTCACCGCCATCGCGTGGCGAGAAGCCTCAGGACTGGTCGCCGGTGCCGAGGGCGTGTTCCTTGAGGAATGCGCCCGCGTGGGCCGCCGCTTCTTCCGGGGTCGCGTAAAGCGTCCCACCGGCGGCCGTGCCGGATGCTCCATCAGCGCCCATGCCTGTCCAGCACCAACCACCGGAAGGTGACTGCGACAGTTCGGCGGTCCCTCCAAAGAGCGCAAGCGCGCTCTTGCCCGCGGTCACGGGTGCTGGGCGGCTGACGGCGTTCGGCCACTTCTTGCGGGCACCCTGCCGGGTGATGCCCCAGACGGCTCCCAACTGCTCGTAACTTGCGCCGTAGGAGCCGGCGGTTGCTGCCGCCCGCGCCGTCAGCTGCCTGACCTCGACATCCATCACCTTCCAAGCGGCCAGGACGGACAGCGCCACTTCGACAGGATCCGCTTCCCACATACGGTCCGCGGGCAACCCGGTCTCCCGGGAACGGATGGCCAAGGCCAGGGGATTCAGGGCGTCGTACAGGGCTTTGTCGAGCTCTGCCTGCTCTTCTGGGGTGATCTCAGAGACCATCATGCGACAACTGTAGTTTCCAATGTCGTTTATGTAAACCAAAGTTGTCGAACTGTCTCGGTCGTACCTCCAGCGCATCAGGGAGAGGGGCTCTGAAGCGTGTTGCAGAAGGTGGCGTCCGGACAGGTCGAAACCGGGTCTGTGGCCGGTCCGGTCATGCGGCGAGGGCGAGGTTGTGTATGCGGGCGACGGTTTGGGCTGTGTGGCGGAGGCCGTTGCCGTACTCGCGGCGGTCGCGGAGGATCTTGTAGTGCTTCATGCGGGTGAAGGTGTGCTCGACGCGGCCCCTGATCTGTCGATGTTGGTGCTGCCTGCCTCCTCGCCGGGCAGCAGGGCTCGTACGGGGCGTTTGTTGTGCGGGACGACAAGGCCAGTGTTGATGGGGGTGCCGTCGGCCAGCACGGTCACGGCTTCGCAGCGCTGGGCCAGGCCGGAGTTCCGCCAGGCCCTTGCGTGGGCATCGGCCGTGCCGTGGCGATCACTGGTCTGGTGTCGGCATCGAAGATGCCCCGCACGTTCGCCGAGAACCGTGGTGGCGCGAGGACGCTCGGTCGTGCGGTCGCGGACCGGGACGAGGGCACCGTGTACGATCCACAGTCGCTCGATCGCATCGTTAGGACGTGAGGCCGAGCTCGATCGCGAGCAGCGGCCGCGGCGGCTGAATGACCCTGCAGACCGCTGCCGGCGAGCAGCAGAACAGCGGCGCGAGCTGCCGCCTCGTGAGGTTCGTCCGCGTATCCAGCGCTTGGCGAGCGAGCGCTACCTCGAACTGGTGGCACGAGCCGACCTGGAGGTGATTGAGGACGACGCGTTTCACCGGCTGATGGATCCGGCACGATCATGGTGATCGGGTCACGTCTCACCGACCCGTGTGGCATCGACCCGCTCGGCCGCTTCTACGGAGAGAGTTCCATGCCCTGGATGAGCATCACCCGCTTTTCTAACCCGCCCGGCCCCACGCTCCGGCGCCGGTCCCTGTGAGCACCGCTGCTGACTTGCCCGAGTCGGAAGACGTTCCCGAGCCTGTCCGTCCCCCGGTCGAGTTCCTCGACGCCTGCGGGCTGGTCTTCGGCGAGCGGCCGACGCCGGTCCTGTCCCCCTGGGAGAGACGTGAAGTGGACCGGCTGTGGGAGCAGACGACGGCCCACAACCCTGCCACGTTCGACGGACCGCTGGTGGCGGCTCTCGGCCTCGACCAGCCCGGAGACGGGAGCCTGATAGTCCGCTGGGCGCCCATGACGTACCGCTACCGAGCCCTGCGTCGGCTACGGCCGCCTGAGCAAGTTCCCGGGTCTGTGTTCGTCACCGCTCTCCTGCCCACCGAGGACGGACTCGTGGTCGGACGTGGGTCTCCCGCCACAGCGGCGCCCGGCCGGTGGAGCCTGCCGGGCGGTGCGGTCGAACCTCCCCTGGCCGGCGAGCCCCTGAACATGGCAGAACTACGCAGACACGCCGCCCGCGAGCTGGTCGAGGAGACCGGTGTACGCGTCGCAGTCGAGGAGCTACGACTATGGGCCCTCACCAGGGGCAACCGGTTCGGCAGCCTCGGCTTCCACTTCCTCTGCCCGCCCCAGCCTGGGGCGCAGGTACGCCTCCTGCACGCGGATCTGTCCGTCGTGCAAGCAAGGTCCGGTTCGGGGCCGGAGCTCGATGAGATCGCCTTCGTACCGTCACAGGCGGCAGCGGGTCGCCTCGGTCTGACGGCGGACTACCTGCCTCAGGTGCTCGACCGGTACTTCACAGCCTGACCTGGGCGACACCGCGCACCTGGACTGCCCGCCCGCCAGCGCCGTCACGCGCGGCTGATCGCCGCCGCGACGTCGGCCGGGCGGGGAAGTGCGGTTGGGGTGGTCACGGTCGTCAGGCACGTTGGATGCCGTCGGTGTTCCGAAGCAGCCCTCTCACGCCGCCCTGTGTCTGTACGACGAGCGCGTCGCCGTCGTCCCCCACGGCGAGATACCAGATGCCCGGATCAAGGATGGTCAGTGGTATCAGCCTGCCGTCCTCCCCCTGGAGTGCCCGGGGCGCGGGCACGCCGAACCAGAAAGGCTCGAATGGGAGGGGGGCGATGCGTCGGAAGCCCGTTCGGGCATGGACGGGAATCCGTGAGCCTGGAGGTACGGAGGCATGGACTTGCCTAGAAGGCCTTCGCTCTCCCCGACAAGATTGGAGTTCATCCTGGATGCTGCTTCCTTCACCATGTCCAGGAGGACGCCAGGCTCCTGTGCCGGCACGGCTCCGTCGTGCTGCTGGAGGAGTACTCCGCGAATCCGTGTGCTGGCCTCGGTGAGTCCTGCCCGTGCCACCCAGGAGCGGGAACCTCTGTCAATGGTGTAGATCGACTCAGTGGCAGGTAGCCGACTTCGTCGACCACGAGGACGTGCGGTCGCAGGTAGGTATGTAGTGTGCGGCCCAGGCTGTCGATGGAGTCGGCGGTCTGGGCTGAGCGCGCTGCGCTCCTGGTGACGCTGAGGGTGATGCGCCGTGCCCCACCTCCCCACATTTCGGCGTAGGCGGGGCACGCCGCGGGGCGTCAGGACACGACGCGCAGGTGGGTCGGCCAGCCGAACTCGGGGCGGTCGAAGAGTCGGAACATCTTCTTGATGTCATCCGGGTTCAGCTTCACGCAGCCGTTGGACTTGTAGTCGCGGGCGCCGTCCCAGCGGCGGGATTCGGTGGTGCCCTGGCTGCCGTCACGGTTCATCTCGGAGTGGATGAACATCTCCGTACGCTTCAGGGTGCCCTGGGAGCACTTCATGTCCTCGAGGTAGACGGCGTAGCCCTTGATGAGATTGCCGTTGTACGTGGTGGACTTGAGCTTGATCTTCCAGTTGCCGTTCGGCAGCCAGCCCCTGGCGCGGGCGCAGTCGTCCTGGACGCCGACGCCCGAACCGGCCCGGTAGACGGCCCACGGCGTGTTGCTGTCGCCCTTGTAGACCAGGAGCCGGGAGTCGGTGGGGTCCTTCGGGTTCTTGTCGAAGACCAGCCTGGTCGCTCCGGCCGGCGGCGGTGCCTGGGCGGGCCCCTGTGCGGCGGCGGCCGGAGCCAGGGCCAACGCGGTCGCCAGGACTCCGGCGATCACAATGCCGCGCAGGTGCGGTCCGTTGCTGCTCATGTTGTTCCCTCGTGCATTCCGCGCGGCTGGGTGGGGTGCCCCGGCCGCGCTTGTGTGGCGTGTGGGTGCTCTCGTGACACGTGGCTGGGGCGGGCCGGGCGACCCGCCCGGGGCGCGCGGTCAGGCGATGGCCAGACGTGCGTCCACGTTCTTCGCCTTGAAGGTGTAGGAGAAGTTCTTGCGGACCCCCGAGCCGCATGCCTCGGGCCGCGCGGGAGGGTTGTCGCCGGCGTGGATGCGGATCAGGGCGCACTTGGCGTCGGCGCGGGTGTCCTGCACCCAGCCGGCGATCGTCATTCGGCTGTCCGAGCAGCGGATGCTCCAGCTGGCCGAGGCCCCGTCGATGACCGGGGACGCGGAGGTCCCGCAGCCGGCCGCGCTCGCCGGGCCGGCGGTGCCGAGGGCCAGTCCACCCGTGAGGACGGCGGCCGTGAGTACGGAGGTGATGGTCTTGCGGACAGCGGACATGGATGACCCCTTCGGGTGGCGTGCTGACAGGAAGCGGACCGGCACGAGAGCACCCGGACGTTCGCCCACCGCGAGGGTGGGCTGTCCCGGGGGTACCGGCCGCACAACCAGCATCACCGGGGCGCCCGGGTACGGGAAGACGAACCCGGGCGTTTACCGAGGCGCATCAATGCACACTGCAAGGCATGGCTCTGACCTGGAGTTATGCCTCTGTGCATGAGGACTGCACGACCCGGACGGCGCCCCGGCCCCTCTCGGAGGGGAGCTCACAAAGGAGTGGAGGGTAGCGGGCTCGTACCCCTCTGGTAGGCCGGTGCCTTGACGGGAGGGAGCTGTTTCACCAGCAGAGCCAGCCAGGTGTCCGCGTTCACCCGCCCTGTCGCGGCGAGGCCGTGAGTGCGCTGGAAGAACTTCAGGTCCTGGACGGTCGCTGCTGTGAACTTCCCCGAGACCGCGGTGCCGCCCTGGCCCACGTTGTTCAGGAGCTCCTGTACGGCCCGTACCTCGAAGGCTCCGGATCCGTGCTCGACCACCTTCACCAGCTCCGGCCAGGTCAGCGGGCCCACCTTGCCGTCGACCGGGAGGTCGTGCCGCTGCTGGAAATCCATTACGGCGTCCCGGGTGTCCTGTCTGAAGAAGCCGTCGGCCAGCACCTTGTACCCGTGCGCGTTCAGCAGGTTCTGCAGGGCGCGAGCGCGGCTGAACTGGTCCTCCTCGCCCATGCGCAGCAACGGCCACTCGTACGGTGCCTCGCTCGCGGAAAGGGCGCCGGTCGCACCAGTGTCCGTGGCCTTCGGGCCGGGGGCGGAGAGCCGTTCGTTGACAAGCGCTCCGGCGGTGAACGCCAGCATGATGGCCGCCGCGACCAAGGCTCGCCGGAGCCAACGGGAAGGCTGCCGACCGGATGTGTCATTGAGGCCGTCCGCGCCGAGATCGTCGGAGGGATCGGAGGGATCGGAGGGATCGGAGGGATCGGAGGGATCGGAGGGATCGGAGGGATCGACGGGATCGGAGGGATCGGCGGGATCGGCGGCCTGGTCGGCCGTGGAATCGGACCCCTGCTTCCTGCCGTTCTCCCGCAGTGCCGTCCGGCACAGCGTCCGGGCCCGCTCGAGTTCCGTCGCCGGTGCGCCTAACTGGGTGTGAAGGATCTCCACGACCCGCGGGGGAGCGGTCGAGAGGTGTTTCGGGTTCAGATAGCGCGAGAGCGTCGTCTGGTCGATGCCGAGCCTCGCGGCCAGGGCCTGTTGCGTCGGCCGGGTGCCGCCCGTCGTACTCCCGGCCTCCTCCCACCAGCGGCGCATCAACCGGGCCAGCTGTGGTCCCGCGCTCCGTTCCTGTTCCTGGTCCTGGCCGCCCCGTACGTGTTCCATGTACGTGTCTCTCCCTGTCGTCATGCGGAACAGCCGGCCTCCGCTTCGGCTGCATGGCGGCATAACAGCAGGTCAGGTCTGTGCATGACGGCAGGCGCCGATGCCTCGGTCTCAGCGGGGCTGATCGTAACGACGCGGTCGTGGTCCCCGGAGCAGGCGCTTGCGGCGCACTGGTGTCGCCCGGGTGGCCCGTGGCCGCGCGGCGAAGCCGCCCCCGCTCTCGGGCAGAGCCAAGGCTGGCGGGCCGGGTTCACCCGGACGAGTAGGCGGGCAGCGCATTCCGGAGCGGTGATTCACCCGCATGAGCGACGCACAGCACGGCCGAGGCCTGCCCCGGCTGTCGAGGAGGCAGACCGGCCGGCCGCTGGGATCACGACGCGGCGGGGACGGTGTCTTCGAAGGCCGTGCGCGTCGAGCGATAGGCGGCGACCATGGCGGATACCTGAACCGGGATCAGGACCTGCTCCTTGATGCGGAGGACGTTCGAGGGCTTGCCCCAGCCGCCGTTGGGCAGATGCTCGAAGCCTCACTCGGCGGAGTCGTCGACCATGGGGGCCTTGAGGCTGTCGATGGTGAAGAACGTCTGGACGACGCAGTCGCCGTCCGGGCCGGACAGCGGCGCATCGGAGGCCCATCGCGCCCAGCCCGATCTAGGAGACCTCCAGGCTGCGCAGCTTGATGTACCGCATTTCGCCCTCTCCGGTTCATGGTGCTGCCGACCCCCTTCGCCCCTCTCGCTTGCGGGGCCCATTGTGTTTGGTCGAGGCCGGCGGCCAGTAGGTTCGTGTGGTGGATGGTGAGGCGGGGCTGTAGGGGGTGTGTATGGGTGATGGCGAGGTCACGGTCAGGCTCACGGGTGACGAGGCATTGGTGCTGTCGCACTGGCTGGAGAAGGTCCAGATGACAGACCTCAGTCGCGTTGTCGATGATCCGGCGGTGTGGGTGGCGATCCATCGGATCGCTGGAACGCTCGACAAGGAGCTTCCTGGGCTGTTTGCGTCTGACTATGACCAACGACTGGAGGCCGCCCGTCAGCGGCTCCGGCCGGAGGACTGATCGACCGGTGCCGGTTGGGGTTCGTAGCTCTCCGATACGGGCGGCCAGCTGATCTGTTTTGGCAGTCCTCTTGTGGGGCGACCGGGGTAGGAATGCAGGCGGTGGTTGGCATGCGAAGGCGCCGACATCAGGGTGGATGTCGGGGTTTCAGGGACGAGCGTGTGGGTGTGCTGAACTACCCGTGGGGGGCGGCTGAGTGAGGCTGTCTTTCGGATGCTTCCGAGAGCCACGTTCGCCAGACGTGACGTGTGTTAGGGGTCTCGGGGCGAGCGAGTAGCCAGAGGACGTAGCCGGCGTGAAGCCGCGCCCATGGGTTGTCCGACGCGGCGGCTTTACCGAGCCTGAGGCGGAGATCCTCGCAATCGACTGCTCGTGCGACGCGTACGTACTCGCGGTCCTTGCAGCGATAAGCCCGCTGGACGACGACCTCGACGAGATCGATGAGCTTCGCCCTGGTCGGCTGATCGTGGTCGGCGACGGCCATGCGGCGGATGAGCGACTGTTTCGTACCCCACGTCTTTGCATGCTCTGTCCACTCGCGGGGGAACCGCGCTTCCCACTCCAGAAAGAGAAGAGCGTAAGGCAGACCCGGTCCGCGGGCACCCTCACCGTGCCACAGCCCTTCGGGCAGGGAATGGCTGCGCATGTCTCTGTACACTTCGCGCGCCCGTCTGAAAGCCGGCTCCTGATACTGCGCCTCCGGCCCCAGTGGCCTGGTGAGGTGCCATAGTTCGTTCCAGCGCTCGAGAGCTGCCCAGGTGTTCCTCCTGGCCCCGTCCAGATGCGCGAGCGCTGCCGCCCGCGCCGCAGGGTCCTCGGCTATGAGGCCGAACGCCCAGCCCAATGGGTCTGCCGCACGATCGGGTGACATCTGAAGTGGCTTGCCCTGTGGGGCAGGTGGGAAGGATGTCGCTGTGCCGAAGCCTTATCCGGAAGAGTT
>NZ_JACHJY010000014.1 GCF_014203895.1 Streptomyces nymphaeiformis
ACTCTTCCGGATAAGGCTTCGGCACAGCGACATCCTTCCCACCTGCCCCACAGGGCAAGCCACTTCAGATGTCACCCGATCGTGCGGCAGACCCACTCACTGGTCTGCACGATTCGGTGACGTTCATGCGGGGAGGGTGTCTCCGGGGAAGCCGTGGCACGCGTGAACCTCGCAGCGCATCATCCCGGCTCGCACACAGGGGTCCCCCGCCATGATTTCCGCGGCTTCCTCGGCCGGCACGGTCATGATCGCGATGCCGGCCACAGTGGCGGAGGCGACCGGGCACAGGACAGCGATCACCCCCTCAGCGCGCAGCGACACCATGCGTCGCTGGTGTTCGAGTTCGATTGCGCCCGCGCCGTCCATGGTCCGCTCCGGCCCCCACTCAAGGAGCGCCAGGCTGTAGGGCTTCGCGGTCGCGGCCAGAGCCCGAATCTGTTCGTCGGTCACGGTCGTGCTCATGATGTCTCCTTACTTCTCGATCCTCTCGGCCAACGAGACGATGATGCCTTCGGGCCCGCGGACATAGGCCATCCGCCACACGCCCTCGTATTCGCCGATGCCTCCCACAAGGCCGTAGCCGTCGTCCGCGGCACGGTCGACCGCAGCTTGGAGGTCGTGCACTTCGAATGCGACGTTGCGCAGGCCCAGCTCGTTGGCCGACGCGGCAGGCGAACCCGGGAGGTGGGCCGGCCGCGTGAAGCTCGAGAGCTCCAGCGTCGTACCTCCGCCGGGCATTCGCAGCATGACGATCTCGGTGCGGGCGTCGGTCATGCCGATCACCGTGTCCAGGAACTCGCCTTCGATGACCGACTTCCGATCGGCCTCCAGACCGAGGCTGACGAAGAACGCCGTCACGGCGTCGAGGTCAGCGACGGTGATCCCGACGTGGTCGAAGCGCCTTACGAATGTCATCGGACCCCTGGAGGATTCTTGAGGAGAGGCTGAGGAAGGTAGCCTCTCAGGTTCTTCAAGGGAACCCCACCCGCTCTTGCGATGCACGCATCTGACGCCGCGCGCGGATCCACCAGGAATCGCGGGACAGCCCTTACGAGCTCGTGCACGGTAAGCGGTGAGACGTCAAGGGCTTCGGTTGCACCGGTG
The DNA here is from genome assembly GCF_014203895.1 of Streptomyces nymphaeiformis. Classification (GTDB taxonomy): domain Bacteria; phylum Actinomycetota; class Actinomycetes; order Streptomycetales; family Streptomycetaceae; genus Streptomyces; species Streptomyces nymphaeiformis. Next base: position 1,105 of record NZ_JACHJY010000014.1, read on the forward strand.
CTCACCCTTGTCGTCGAGGTTCCAGGTCCACGGTCTGCTGGTGGGAGAGCAGGCCGGCGACGGCCTGGACCGTATCGCTCATGTGCTCGCGGCGGCCGAGGTGGCGGGCCAGGGCCCGCCAGTTCTTGAGGTGGGCGATGCCGTGCTCGACCCGGATACGGCGGGAGGAATGAGCCTTGCGCTGCCGTTCGTACATCTCCTCGTACCAGTCCGGTGCGTTCTTCTTGAACTTGCGGTGCGGTGGCGTCACCACGCGCCCGCCGGTCTGGGCACCGAGGCCCTGGTAGCCGGCGTCGGCGAGGATTTCCACCGCTGGGCCGTCCGCCAGGAGCTTGACCAGGCCCAACTGGCGAGCATGGGTGATGTCCGCGCAGCTGCCTGGCCTGGCCGGACTACAGAACAGCACCCGCCCGTTCTGGTCGGTCAGGACCATGGTCTTGACGGCGTTCTGCTTGTTCTTCCCGGAGATGAAGGCGTCCCGGTCCTTGCGGCCGGCGGCCGGGCGGCGAACCTGGATCTCGGTGCCGTCGATGATGCCGGTCTGCCCACTGGCGCCGAGGTGGTCGATGACTTCGGCCAGCGTTCGCAGCCGGACGCCGGGGCTGATCGTGCACCCCCGCTCGGCGAGCAACGGCCGCACCTCGCCGATGGCCCGGGTGATGGTGGAACGGTCCATGCCGAACCAGCAGGCCAGCAGGTCATGGGTGACTCCGTGACGGAGATGGATGAGCGTGGCCAGGAGCCGGTCGACGAACACCAGCCGGTACTTCGCGCCGGCGCCCACAGCCCGCTTCCGCGGCCGAGAGACCAGCCTTGCCTGATGACGCTCATGCCATAACGGGCCCACCTCCGCCATGAGTTCAGCGATCGCACCGTCCGACAGCCCCGTGATCCGGCGATTGCCGACGATCACTGCGCGAATCACGGTCCCCACCACCCGACCATGGTCGACCATCCGGGGCTCGACGTCTCACCGCTTACCGTGCACGAGCTCGTTAGGCGCGAGGCGCGGAGTCGGTGATCGAGAGGCTCAGTCCGTCGGTCAGCCACGCGTGGGCCGCAGTCATGTTCAGGGAGCGCCCGCCGGTGACGGTGTCCAGCAGACCCCAGTAGCGGCGCAGACGCGGGTCGAAGCCCGACGACCTGGAGACCAGCGCGTGCAGGAAGCGACGGAAGGCCGGGGTGTCCGACTCCCTCCGAGCTCGCGCGTGGGCGGACACGAACGCGTCGACCGCCTCCCCGGGGCCCGGCGGGAGCCCGGCCCTCACAGCAGCGGCCGTCAGAGCGGCCGCCTCGTCTATCTCGCCGTAGAAGGCGGGGGCGTCCCGCATCTCCTCCGAGTGATCCCTCGTCCAGCGCGTGAAACCGGGCGTGGAAACCAGCACGTGGAGCTCTGCGTAGGCCAGTGCCGCGGCGGGCGAGGGATCGTGCGAGGGCTCGGGCGACAGCATGGCGACCATGAGGTCGAGCCGCCGCTTCGGCATCTCCGCGGGCAGCTCGCGGTACCAGTGATCGGTGAGGGTCCGCCGCGCCTGCGGAAGCCGCTGCACCCGGGCGAGGATCTCCAGGCGCCGCAGCCGCTCGCCGTCCACGCAGTCGTCGAGGGCGCGAAGTGTGGCCTGCCGCCATCGCAACTGCGTCAGCTGCTCCTGAACGGCGTCGAGTTCGGCCGCTACGAAATCGCTGAGAGCCTGCTCCCCGCTCGCCACCCGCGCAACAGCCGCGATCGGGGTGTCCAGTGCCCGCAAGCGCCTGATCAGCCCGATTCGCTCCCACGCCTCTGGGCCGTAGCGCCGGTGACCCCCGCTGCTGCGCTCCGCGACCGGCAGCAGACCGCTGTCGGAGTAGTAGCGCAGGGTCTTCACTGCGATCCCTGTCCCGGCGGCGAGTTCACCGATGCTCCATGTGCGGTGCGTCACAGACCCTTGAACCTCCAGTGCGCGGGAGCTTCTAGCGTACCGAGCACCGGCCGCCTCCGGACGGCCCATCGAGACAGGGGAGCACGCATGACCTCGATCCCACCACCGCGCCCGCGTACGCGAGTCGGCTTGCGCGCGCACAGCGTCCGCCTGCTGCGCGCGGCCGTTCTGCTCGCCGTCACGGTCGCGTCCGTCACGACCGCGGCCGCCGAACCGCCGCGCGCCGACGGAGTTCGTACGGGGACCCTCGTACGGACCGATCACGGCCTGATCCGCGGCGCCGCCCACGGCTCGTACGTCACCTTCGACGGCATCCCTTATGCTGCACCGCCCACGGGCCGCCTGCGCTGGCAGGAGCCCGCGCCGGCGCCGACATGGCGGGGAGTGAGGGACGCCACGGCCCCCGCCCCGCGCTGCGTACAGATGCCGATGCCCGGCATGGAAGGGGTGAGCGGTTCCGAGGACTGCCTCTACCTCAACGTCACCGTGCCGTCGGCACGCCCGCCCGCCGGCGAACGGCGCCCGGTACTGGTGTGGTTGCACGGTGGGGCGTTCCTCGGCGGGTCCGGCGGCGACTACGGAGCAGAGCGGCTGGCCGTTCGCGGTGACACCCTCGTCGTCACGGTCAACTACCGCCTCGGCGTCTTCGGTTACTTCGGTCATCGGGCCCTGGGCTCCGCTCCGCCGTTCGGCCTCGCCGACCAACAGGCCGCCTTGCGCTGGGTGCGGGCGAACGCGGAGCGCTTCGGGGGCGACCCCGGCGCCGTCACGCTGTTCGGCGAATCCGCGGGTGCCCTGAGCGTCTGCGCGCACCTCACCTCCCCGCGCGCGGCCGGGCTCTTCCAAAGGGCGGTGCTGCAGAGCGGTTCCTGCCTCATGTCGTTCCCGCCCGGTGCCCTCGGCCCCGGAACACCGGCGTACGAGCCCTTCGCCACCGAACACGACGTCCAGGACAGCGGCGCCCGGGCCGCGCGACAACTCGGCTGCGCGGCGAACGACGATGCCCGAGTGCTGGCCTGCCTGCGCGAGCAGAGCACGGAACATCTCGCCACTACGCAACTCATGCAGTCCTTCAACCGCCCCGCCTTCGGCAACTCACTGCTCCCCACGGCACCGGGCGAGTCCCTCGCCTCCGGCCGCTTCCACCGGGTGCCGCTGCTCCAGGGCACCAATCACGACGAGATGCGGATGTTCGTCGGCCAGTCACTCACCGCGTACCCCCTCCGAACCGAGGAGGACTACCACGCCCGTCTCGACGACACCTTCGGCCCGGCCGGCGCCGCCGTGGCCTCGCACTACCCGGCGGCGCGCTACCCGACCCCGGCGCTGGCCTGGTCCGCGGCGCTGACCGACCGCTCCCTGGCATGCACCACGCTCCAAGCGGCCCGCGAGATCGCCACGAAGGCACCTCGGATCCCGCTCTACGGCTACGAGTTCAACGACCCGGACGCCCCTGTCCTGACCGGCCTCCCCACGCATGCCGACCTCCCCTACGGAGCAGCGCACGGCTTCGAACTGCCTTACCTCTTCTCCTCCGTTCCCACCCAGCAGCCCCTCACTGAGGCGCAGGGCACCTTGTCCGACCGCATGATCGACTACTGGGCGTCTTTCGCCCACACCGGGAACCCGAACACACCCGGCGCTCCGCGCTGGCCGGTCCTGCGCACCACGGGACCCGTACTGTCGCTGGCGCCCGGGCCCGGGGCGATCCACGCCTCCGACGCGTACGACGCGCACCACTGTGCCTTCTGGCACGGTGCGCACACGGCCGTGGGACCCGGCTTGAGCCCCTCGTAGCGCTTGGCATCAGGCCGCATTGCCCGCAGGTCTGGACGCGGTGGTGGCCCACGTCCCCATGGGCGACAGCACCCCGTGGAGCGGGGCCGCTCCCCAGGCCCTGGCCGCGGGCGCGGTGGTCGCCTTCGCCTGCGCCACCGTACTGACCGTCACCACAACGGTGGGCGGCGCTCGCACGGCTCGCCGGGACGGGCTCACGCTCGGCCCTGAAGCCGTGGCCCTCCCCTCCGTACGCGAAGTGCGGGTGCCCAGCCTCGAGGGCAGGACCGTGCAGGACCGTCTTCCAGCTGACGGACGGTGTGCGGCACGTTGTCGAGAAGGCCCCCTTCTGCGGGTGGACGAGGTCCCCGCGTTCGGGCACGGCAGCACATCGCCCTGCCGCAAACCGTCCTGTCAGCGAACTCACCGAGCTGGAGATCACCCTCCTCCGGGCATGGCGCCACACCGCGTTCGAGGCCACCCGGATCTGGACCAACCAGCAACTCGACGACGCATGGCCCCGTTCGACCTCCTCGCCCTGCTCCTCCCGCCCGACCGAGCGCCCTTCCCCCTCATCGACCACGACACTCTGCAGAGCCTTGACGCGCTCATGGGCCTCACAGCGTTGTACGGCCGTCTCGGCACCCTCCTCAACACCCCTGCACCAGAACCCGAAGACTCCCAGGACGAACACCAAGCACGCATTCTCCAAGCACTCTGTGATCACCGCGGCAACACCGAGGTCAGCAGCTGACCACCCCCCTCCCCGAACCTCCGCGCAAACGGACGCCTGACCGAGCTGGCCTGATGGTCGGCGGGCGAATGACATGGCCGTCCGTCACTCGTGTCAGTCCCAGCTCCACGGGGACTCCCCCGCCGCAACAGCTCTCACTGCGATCTGTGCTCCCTTCGAGGGACAGCCGCGGGTGGCGCATGCCTCCCTTGCTCGGCAGGGCGTGACACTCGACGGGTGCTCAGCAGCCTCCGCGACCGCGCGCTCCCCGATCACCAGCGAAGGACTCTGGAGGAGTTGGAGGGGGATCTAGACCTGTCGGCCGGGGACACCCGTGCGAAGCAGTCGGCGTTCTGGTCCATGCTGTTCCTGTCGGCTGTCATCGCGGCCGGCGGAGTGCTGACGGATTCGACGGCCACGGTGATCGGCGCGATGATCATCGCGCCGCTGTCCACGCCGATCATGGGAATCGCCCTCGGCGCCGTGCAGCGCCGGCGGTCGACGGCGGCTCTGTTCGTCGCCGCCGGCGGGATGCTGGTCGTGGTGCTCGGAGCCTTGTTCTCTCTGGTGCTGCCCGCCTCCTACGACCTGCTGTCCAACAGCCAGATCTCCAGTCGCACCTCGCCCGGCCTGATGGACCTGGTGGCCGCGCTCGCCACCGGTTTCGCAGGCGCTCTGGCACTCTCCCGCCGGGACGTCGCCGCGGTCCTGCCCGGAGTGGCGATCGCCATCTCGCTGGTGCCGCCGCTGGTGGTGACCGGCGTCTGCCTCGGGCAGGCCGCGTGGTGGCTGGCTCTGGGATCGTTCGTCCTGTTCGTGTCGAACCTGCTGGCCCTCGTGTTCGCCGGCATGGTGGTGTTCGGAGGCCTGGGCTACGCGACGGCCGACCGCCGAAAGGAGACGGGCGGCGTACGCAGGACCTACCTGGCGCTCGGCCTGCTGTTCGGTGCGGTCGGCGTGCTGCTGGTGGCGAACACCGCGGCCACCATTCTGGTGCAGCTGTGGACCACACGCGCCACGAACAGCGCCACGCAGTGGCTGGCAGCATCGCCCGGCGCGTCCGTCGTCAACGTCAGCGCGCAGTCACGAACCCTCTACATCCAGGTCCGCGCGCCGGGAGACCTGCCCCCGGTCGAGACGCTCCTCGCCGACCTCCAGGGGCAGATCCCCGACGGAGTGCCCGTCGTGGTCGTCACCAACGAAGGCCGCCAGGTCCAGGCCGGACGGGTCGGAGACTGACCCACTGTCCGGGCGTGCGAGTCCTTCGGTGATCTTCCGCCCCGCCGTGCCCCACGGTCTCGCTGCCGTGGCTGTTCACACGACCTCGTCGCGCCGGGCCATCCCGGTCGCACTCCCGGACCCGGCTGACGGCTCGGGCGTATGCCGTTCGACTCGACATCGGCCTCGCGGACGAGCCACCGCAGTCGTCGCGATGTCCGGCTTTCGCCGCCCTCGCTGAGGAGTCTGCGGTGTGCGAGGGGCGTGGTCCGGCCGAGGATCAGCTGGTGCGTTGCAGTGCCGGCGGGGTCCATTCGCCGGTGAGGGCGGGCGAGTGGGGCCAGTAGAGGCGCAGGAAGACGTTGAAGTTGCCCGCGGGTGCGGGGAGCCAGTCGGCCTCGCGGTCCGGGCCGGGATCGGCGTGCTGGACGTAGATGTCGAGTGAGCCGTCCGGGTTGGTACACATGTTGCTGCGGTCGCCGATCGCGTAGCGGTTCAGCGGGTTGTCGACGAAGAACTGGCGCTCGTTCATCATCGTGAGGGACCAGAAGCCGTCCACCGGCGGGGTGTTTCCGGTGTCGAAGTGGAGTACGCAGGGTGGGCGCCGTCGAGGGGCCGGCCGTCGGCGTCGGTGGTGGCGTGCGGGTACAGGGCGTCTGCTGCGGGAACTCGTTTCCGTCGCCGGCCAGCAGCAGGGTCAGGGACTCGAAGGTCTGGTTGACGGTGGCCCGGCCCTGCGGGCGATCCGGAACGCGGGCGGGACCGGCAGCTCGGCCACCACCCGGCCGGTGCGCGAGTAGCGGCGGATGGCCGGCGCCGTCTCGTCGGTGACGAGATAGCTGCCGTCCCGGTCGACGACCACGCCTTCGGAGTCGAGCACCTTGCCCGTTCCGTCGGCGAGCGGCAGCCGGGCCGTGGCCGTCGCGGTGGGGGTACGGCCGGACGCCACCTTCAGCCGGTACAGCACCGACTTGTCGGACACCGCGGCGACCGTGCCGTCCCGGTCTAGCGCGAGGCCGGAGATCCCGCCGACCAGCTTCCCGTCGAGGGCGGCCTTGTCGAGCGCGTCCGAGAAGCCGGCCACGGACATGCACGGGGAGCAGGCGTGGTCCCCAGGACGGCGGCAGCCGTCGGGGCGGGCAGCATGGAGAGCACGGCTGTGGCCACCTTGGCAGGCAGGAGTGTGCGAAGGCGCATGAGGCCTGTTCCTTCTGATTCGGCGGTTCGAACGGTTCGGCAGTCGGGTGCGAACAACTGCTGAACAGCCATATGGCGAATCGAAACAAACAGGAAGGAAGAGCGGAGACTTGGCAGCGAATCCGCCAACTCCCTTTCATGTGCTGAAGTGCCCCCGCCGGGACGGGGGCACTTCGCGGAATGGCGTGCCGCTGAGTCGGCAGATGGTCAGGTCAGTCGAGGGGAAGAGCGAGCAGGGCGTTCTCGATGAGTTCGGGCATGGCAGGGTGGATCCAGTACTGGCCGGTGGCCATGGCGCGGGCATCCAGACCGAAGGCCATGGCCTGGACGAGCGGCTGGATCAGCGTCGGAGCCTCGGGGCCGATGATGTGCGCGCCCAGGATCTCGCCGGTGGCCGGATCGGCCAGGACCTTGGCGAAGCCGGTGGCGTCCTCCATGGCCCAGCCGTACGCGATGCCGCTGTACTCGCGCATCGCCGTCACGTACGGGCGGCCGGACGCCTGGGCCTCCTGCTCGGTCAGGCCGACCGCGGCGATCTTCGGCGAGGAGAAGACGGCGTGCGGGACATGCCGGTGGTCGGTGGCGCGGAGGGCGTCGGGGTGGAGCAGGTTGTGCTGGACGACTCGGGCCTCGTGGTTGGCGACGTGCTTGAGCTGCCAGGGCGAGGAGACGTCGCCGAGTGCCCACACCCCGGGCACCGAGGTGGCCTGGTGCGCGTCCACGGTGATCCGGCCGTCGGCGTGGAGGTCGAGCCCGCCGGCGGCGGCGTCCACGAGGTCGGAGTTGGGCCGACGACCGACGGCCACCAGCAGCTCGTCGGTGTCGACGCTCTCCGCTCCCTGGGGACCTTCCAGGTCGAGACGCAGCGTGCCGTCCGGGCTCCGGTCGGCGCCCACCAGTTTGCGGTTGAGCCGGACGTCCCACTGGTCCTGGGCGAGTTCGGTGAAGCGGCGTGCGACGTCGGCGTCCTCGTGCCGCAGCAGGAGGTCGCCACGGGCGATCAGGGTGATCTCCACGCCGAGGGAGGAGAAGACGTGGGCGAGTTCGGTGGCGACGAACCCCGAGCCGAGGACCGTCATGCGGCGCGGCAGCGCCTCCAGGCGCATGACGCTGTCGCTGGTGTGGAAGCCGAGCGACTCGTCGAGGCCGGGCACGTCGGGCACGACGGGACGGCTGCCCGTCGCGACGACGATGCGGTCGGCCGTGAGCGTGATGGGCCCCTCGGCAGTGGCGACGGTCAGACGGCGCTCGCCGATGAACCGTGCGGTACCGCGGTAGAGGGTGACTTTGTCATGTCCGCTCGCGCGGTAGCGCTCGCCGCCTTGCGCGATCGGGTCGATGCGGCCGAAGACCCGGTCCCGTACGACGGGCCAGTCCACACCACGCAGAGCCAGGTCGACGCCCAGGGCCGCGCCGTGCTCGGGCGCCCGGGCGGTGTCGGCGGTGTGGACGAACATCTTCGTGGGGATGCAGCCGACGTTCAGGCACGTGCCGCCGTAGCTGTCCAGCGGGCCGATGCCCTTTTCGACGAAGGCGACCTTCCAATCCGCGAAACGCTCATCGACGATCGAGTTCCCGGAACCCGATCCGATGATGACAAGATCGAAGTGCTGCTCCACGAAAGGTCTCCTTATCGGGTCGCCGTGACGGCGCTGTCAGGAAGTCCGTGCCGGTACCGACCATGATGGCGTGTGCGGCGTGGTCCTCCCGCCGCGAGGGCTCCCGCTCAGCGCCGGATGCCGCCGTGGTTATTTCCCACCTCTCAGTCCAGCAGCTGCGTGAGACGCTTGAGGTCGTCGTGTACGGACTCCTTTTCCTCCGCGGTGAGGTGGACAGCGGTGGCTGCGGCAAGCGCGGACATCGCGGCGTCTCCATCGCCGAGACGAGTGGCAACGTCGGCACGCAGCACGAGAAGACGCAGCAGTTCCACGGGCGTGGGCCGCTCGTCCCGTAGACGCAGCGCCCGGTCGATGATCTGCGCGGCGCCCGTCAGGTCCTCCTTGGAGTCGGCAAGGAGGGAAGCGTGGTGCACCGCCCGGGCGAAGGTCCCTTTGGGGGCCGGGCGGTGGTGCTGGTCGTCGCTCATCTGCTGCCCGATGCGGATGCAGTTGCCGCCTGGATCGGTCATGAGGAACTGCCGCACACCGTGTGACGCGTTCTTCAGCGGTCCGATGCGCGGCAGCCCGCGGTTCGGTACTCGCCCGTACGCCGCCTTCAGTCGGGTCCGAAAGGTCTCGTGCAGCCCGTCGATGTCGTCGGTCTGGACGATGCAGGTACTGAACGACGCGGTCGGCTCGTAGTGCTTCATCCCGAAGAAGTGCAGCTGTATGCCTCCGCATTGGACGACTGCGTACGGACTGGGGCTCTTCTGCTGGAAGGTCACCTCGAACCCGAGGGTCGTATAGAAGTCGAGAACGGGCTGGATGGTCCGACACGGCAGGATCGGCATCGTCTTCTCGCTCATACCGAGCACTCTAGTCAAACTTGAATAGAAGACCGAGGGGTACGTCAGCGACGCGCGTACCGGCCCTCGGTGCCCGGGGGATCGTTTCGCCTCCGTCGGCAGAAGCAGCCTCGGCAGAAGGCTGCCTGCGGCAGCACGGCGAGCGCATCACCTACGCCCTTCTTGCCGTCGCCGTCGGCCTGCTTGCCGCCGGCGGAGCGCTGAGCCTCACCGACTCCCGCTCCGTGGAGGAGCACACGATGGATGAGGCCGCCTGAACGGGCCGGTTGCCGACATGGCGACCGGCCGGGTGTCCGTAGCCGGCTGCGGGCGGCGAGGGCGGTCGGCCGGTTTCCGTATCGGCGACCGGCCGACATGGTCACGCAGGGGCGGCTGTTGTGGTTGCCTGTGGGACCAGCGCCCAGGTCGAAGGAGTATCCGATGAGCAGTGCCCCTGTTCCCTTCCAGGTGTACGAGGCGGGAACGTACCTGCACGGGACGAAGGCGGACCTCGCTCCGGGGGATCTGCTGGTTCCCGGATACGCGTCCAACTACGAGGAGGGTCGCGTGTCCCGGAACGTGTACTTCTCCGAGACCCTGGACGCCGCCGTCTGGGGTGCCGAGCTCGCCGCCGGTGACGGCGCGGGACGGATCTACGTCGTGGAGCCGACCGGTCTCGTGGAAGACGACCCCAACGTCACCGACAAGAAGTTCCCCGGCAACCCGACCCGCTCCTACCGCACGAGCGATCCCGTGCGGATCGTTTCGGAGCTCAAGGGCTGGGTCGGACACTCCCCCGAACAGATCAAGGCCATGCAAGAGGGGTTGGCCGGCCTTCGACGCCGCGGCGCCGCCACGATCCTGGACTGACGCACGTCGGCGCCGCAGGGGGGTCGCACGGGACCGCCGGTGAACCGGCTCCGGTGGGCGACCCTCCCGAGCGCCTCGAGGAAACGGCCCGGCCGGCTGCCTTCGGCCGGCCGATGCGTTCGATCCCGCGTCATCGGCCGCCGGGCCGGCTCGCCGGCTCCGGGGTGTCTGTCACGAGCTCGGGCTCCATGCCCTCGGCCGGGGTGGTGAGGGGGCGGCCGGTGTCGCCGCGCCAGGCCTCGAAGGCGAGGGGCGTCGCACGCGTGCGGGTGGCGCACCACGACAGCCCGCCGGATGCTGTGGGGGGACGGGACGGGGACGGGCTTCGCCGACTCCTTCCGGGGGTGTGGCAGCAGGGCGGCCTTCACGAGGGCCAGCGTGCACGCGCCGTTCACCATCCCTCCGACCACGTCGGAGGGATGGTGCATGCCACGGTAGACGCGGGAGGCCGCCACGAGCAGCGGGATCACAAGGAGCAGGGTCATCACGACGCGGCCCCACACGCCGTGCAGGCCTCGGGAGGCGAGGACGGCCAGTCCTCCGAAGAGGGCGACGGAGGCCCCGACATGACCGGAGGGAAAGCTGGCCGTGGGGGTGCCGGGTCCAGGTGGGGCACGTCGGGGCGCTCGCGTTCCACGACGAGGGTGACGAGCAGGAAGACGGCGGACTACGCTGCCACCGCGACCGCGACCGCGACCGCGAGGAACGCCGCTTCCCGCCACCGGGGCACATGGGGCGCCAGGAGCAGGGCGGCCGTGCACAGGGCGGCGAGTGTGATCACGCTCCCCGTGCCGGCCAGGAGCGACGCTCCGTCGGTGAGGGCGGTGGCGAGAGGGGTGCGATGGGCGGCGAGGGCTCGGTTGACGCCGTCCTCCGCCGACAGCAGCCAGCGGTGTGCCAGGGGGCCGGTCAACAGCAGCCCCAGTGCGGCGACGGCGGCTGCCTGGACGGACAGCAGCAGGAGCGGGCGGCCGGGTCTGACTGCCTCATGCGGGATCGTCATTCGTGCCGTGTTACCTGCCGAGCGCCGGTCAAACGCCCGGTGGGCGTTGCGGCCGTCACCGAGCTGCGGACCGTGTGTGGGGGGTGCCCCTAATTCCTTCTTGAGGACCGCAGTGGTGCCGAGTGGCTTCAGGGCGGTGCTCGAGTGATGAGGTCCGTTACGCCTGCTCCGGCCCTGGCCCGTGAGGTCTTTGGGTAGATCAAGCGAACGGCCACGCCCCGGTGGTGGCAGTTCGTGAGTTCCGGATGGATGCCTTGGGTGCCCCAGGCAGCCGATGCCTGCACATAGAGCGGCAGCGTCCGGTTTCCCGTAGCTGTTACCACCGATCGCCTTGATCACTCGTTGGAGTGGTGGTGCGAGCCCGCTCCACGGTGACCTCTTGATACGCCCGAGCCGTCCGAGCTCCCGCATAGACCGAGGCCCGTGGGGTGCGCTGGTGCCACGAACGGCTAGTGAGGTGGCGGCCCGGCCTTTGCGGCCGAGGCCTGGAATTAGGTCGCTGCGTGGCCCTCATGCGCTCGTGACCAGCGCATACACCCACCTGGGGAGGGAACATCTTGATCTACTGCGGAACCGACTGGGCGGAGAAGACCCACAACGTCGCCCTTGTCGATGACAGCGGGCAGCTCGTGGCCAAACGGCACATCACCGATGACATGTCAGCCTACAAGATCCTGATCGCTCTGCTCGCCGAGCACGGCGATACAGAGGAATCCCCGATTCCTGTGGCGATCGAGACCTCCCGCGGCCTGCTCGTTACGGTCCTTCGGACCGGGAAGCGCCAGGTCTTCGCGATCAACCCCATGGCCGCCGCTCGCTATCGCGACCGGCACGCTGTCTCCCGCAAGAAGTCCGACCCCGGCGACGCCTTGGTCCTGGCCAACACCCTCCGCACGGACATGCATGCCCACCGGCCCCTTCCAAACGACTCCGATCTGGCCCGCGCCGTTGCCGTCCTGGCACGAGCCCGGCAGGACGCCACCTGGAACCGGCAGTAGACGTCCAACCAGCTCCACTCTCTGCTCCGCGAGTACTATCCCGCCGCCCTGGCCGCTGCCGCCAACTGGCAGAACGGCCTGTGCCGGCCCGAGATCCGCGAACTCCTCAAGACCGCCCCGACCTCTGCCGAAGCGGGCCGGCTGACTAGAACACAGATCACCGCCGTCCTCAAGCGGGCGGGCCGCAAGCGCGGCATCGAGGCGGACACAGAGCGGCTTCGAGAGGCCATCCGCGCCGACTGGGCCCGCCAGCCACCGCTGGTCGAAGACGCCCTAGGCAAGCAGATGCTTGCCCTTCTCCTCCAGCTGGAAGCTGCATGCACCGCTGTCGACAGCCTCGCCCAGTCGGTCGAGGAGGCCTTTTCCCAGCACGAGGACGCCGAGGTCATCCTCAGCTTCCCCGGACTCGGCAGCCAGCTCGGCGCCCGGGTCCTGGCCGAGATCGGCAATGACCGGCAACGGTTCGCCGACGCCCGCGGCCTGAAGGCTTACGCCGGTTCCTCGCCCATCACCCGGGCCTCCGGGAAGAAGTCCGCGATCACCCGCAGGTGGGTCAAGAACGACCGTCTCAACCACGCCGGATACCTCTAGGCATTCGCCGCTCTCACTTCCTCGCCCGGCGCCAAAGCGCACTACCGAAGGCGCCGTGACGACCATGGAGACTGGCATGCCTCTGCCCTGCGCAACCTCTTCAACCGGATGATCGGCCAGCTCCACCACTGCCTCCAGCATCACAAGCTGTTCGACGAGCAGGAGGCCTTCCCACCGGGCCAGTACTCGTTGAGAACGCGGCCTGACCTGCCAGGAAACTTGTCCGGGCCAGGCGGGAGCGCCGATGATCAGGGCATGAGACCAGAGGTCCTGACCTTCGTCGCCGCCGGCCCGCTGCCCGACTGGACGCTGAGGAGGAAGAGATAGATCGGCGTGTCACCCAGCTCGAAGCGATCAGCAAGCCGGTGATAGGAGAGGAAGCGGCTGCCCTCGTTGCCTGCTTCGCTCCCGACGACTGCTACGGGGTCGCCTGGACACTCCTGCACCTCATCGAGACCGGCCCCAACCCGGTCCTCAAGACCAAGCCAGCCCCAGACGCCAACGAGTGGCACCACCAGCTCCACGACCGTGCCGTGTTCGAAGAGCCCAACCCGACAACGTGACGCGTTAGAGACGTGAGGTGTCCTACCTTCTAGGCGGGTTGATCGGGCCGTTCGTAGGGTCTTGTCGCCTGGGGGTTCTGGGAGGGGCTACTGAGGTGTCGCCGCTCATGGCTGAACAGGCTTGGCCGCCCGGAACCCCACCGACGGCCGGGGCCGCTCATTGAGAGGTGCGAGTAGATCGCTGAGTAGGACAACGCCGGTGAGGTCGTCTGCACGAGAGAATCCGTACGACTCATCCGGGATCACGATTGAACCGCATCTGGGCCGGCATCGATGCCGGCAAGGGCCACCACCACTGCTTCGTCATCGACGGGGACGGCACCAAGCTGCTATCCAGGCGGGTGGCCAACGACGAGCCCGATCTCTTGCAGCTGATCACCGATGTTCTCGCCCTGGGCGACGAGGTGATCTGGGCCATCGACCTCGCCGACGGCGGGGCCGCCCTGGTCATCGCTCTCCTGCTCAATCACGACCAGCAGGTGCTCTACATCCCCGGCCGGACCGTGAACCGGGCCACGGCCGGCTAGCGTGGCGAGGGCAAGACCGATGCCCGCGACGCACACGTCATCGCCGGCCAGGCCCGCATGCGCCGCGATCTACAGCCGATCAGGCCCGGCGACGAAGCCATCATCGAGCTCCGTCTCCTCACCGGCCGCCGTGCCGACCTGGTCTGCGACCACACTTGAGCCGTCAACCGCCTCCGCGGCCTCCTGACCGGCATCTTCCCCGCGTTCGAGCGCGCCCTCGACCTGGGCAACCACGGCCCCTTGGCTCTCCTCACCGGCTACCAGACACCGGCGGCCATCTGCCGCCTCGGCGCCAGCCGCCTCGAACAGTGGCTGCGGAACAGAAAGCTCCGCTAGTGCGGAGCCCTGGCCCGCACCGCTGTGGAGGCCGCCGAACGGCAGCACATCAGCGTTGCCGGAGAGAAGACAATCGCAGCCATGATCGCCACCCTCGCCCGCGATCGGCCGGGCCTCTTTCTGGAGCGCCTCGCCCGTGTTCTCGGGCCGGGGCGACGCTCGCGCCCACCGTGCGGCGGACCAGCCGCCGCGACGGCAGCGCGGGACGGCGGGACGGTTGACCGCCGCGTACTCGTGAGGGCGCCGTCTGACACCTCAGGACGCCACGGAAACGGGCTACGGGCGACGGGCAGCGGGATGCCTCTCGCCGACTGAGGAGACGCCCGCCTACTCGAGCGGCAGGCGCACGGTGATGCTCTTGCCGCCCGGTTCGCGCCGCGCTTCGACGCTCTGGGCGACGGCCATGACGATCTCCAGCCCGTGCTGCCCGGCCCTTCCCGTGCCCTCGCCGCCTGAACGCCTCCCGCACCGCTCTGTGGCGGGAACGGGGCGGGAGCGCATGGAGGAAGGGGCTCGCGTCGAGCGCCGCCGGCGTCCGTCACGAACCCCCGTCCCGGCCCCAGCCAGGCAATCAGTCACTGACCGGCGTGTCCCGGCTCCCTGCGCATGCCGACCGGGATCCGTCGCGTGTGCACGTGCGAGGCGGCGACGCGGCCGTCAGGGGGCCCAGGGCGCGAGCATCTCCTTCATCGCGTCCGTCATGGCGAACTGCAGCAGGGGGCCGTAGGTGATCCGTCCGACGCCGAGGCGGCGGAAGCGTTCAAGATCGTGCCTGACCGGGTGGGCTGTGGTGTTCACCGGAATGGCCACGGCCGCGATCACGGCGGTGAGCAGGTCGTCGTCGTCCTGGATGCTCACCGGGTAGACGCTGTCGGCGCCTGCCTGCTCCATCGCCTTGAGCCGCTCGATCGCCTCGTCCAGCACGTCGGCGGCCTTGCCGGCGTTCTGGAACAGGTCGGTCCGTCCGTTGACCCAGACCGGGATTCCCGCGTCGTCGGCCGCCGCGCGCAGTCCGGCGATGAAGTCGGCGTGCTCCTGCGTGCTGCGCATGCGTCCGCCGTCCGAGTGGACGGTGTCCTCCAGGTTGAGGCCGACGCCGCCGGCCTCGGTGAGTCCGGCGACGAGATCCGCGGGCCGCTGTCCGTAGCCCGCCTCCAGGTCCACGGACACGGGAACGTCGACCGAGTCGGTGATGCCGCGGACAGCGGCGAGCACTTCCTCGAAGGTCTGCCCTTCGTGATCGTCGGCCCCGCGCGAGTCGGCGAGCGGATGGCTGCCCACGGTCAGCGCCGGGAACCCGGCGGCGACTGCCGTACGCGCGGACCAGACGTCCCACACGGTCGGCAGCACGAGCGGCTTGTGTTCGGCGTGCAACTTCTTGAGGAGTTGGGCACGTTCCACGGTCGTACGAAAGTCCATAAGAGGACGCTATCCCCATATCGCCACAAAACGGCGCCGACGGGGCACTGGCGTGTGTGGAGAGTCCCGGCATGGCCCTCTGGCGAGTGGGTGGTGGCCGCGCACGCGTCAACTCCGCCGTACGGAAACGGGAGGTTCCTGTCCACGCCCCCGGCCTCTCCGGGGCGCGCGTGCGGCGGTGGCCTGCCGCGGAGCCACCGGGCTCCCTGTGGGAGTCCGAAGGGGCCGGGCCCCTGGAGCGGCGATCCCCATCGGCCTTGCGGACACCGGGCCGGTCGGCGCCGGCACCGATCGGTGCTGGGCCGGGGTCGGTGCCGGGTTCGGTGCGCGCCCCGAAGGCCCCGACCAGAGCTGACGTGGCGACAGGCGGTGACCCGCTCCGCATCACGCCGATCGCGGTCGGTCGGCCCGTCCTGCCTTCAACTCCTCCAACTCCTCTTGCCAAATGTCTGACTGCCCGCTGCCGATGGCCATGGTCCCAACCGTGGTCCCGGCCGCGCACGGGCGGCGTTGGCATCAGGGGCCAGCCCTCCACGAGTGAAGGCGAGTTCCCCGCGATGGCCGATGACGCGTTTCTGTTCCTCCTGCACGAACGACACCCGCGACTCGGTGCGGCTCTGGCCGCAGTCGGCGATCTGGAGTGCTCCGAGACTCCGGCCGTGCACGGCCGGCTCCAGGCCCACGGCGTCTCCGCGTCTTCGGAGGAGGTCAGGATCCTGCCCTTCGATGCCGCGGAGTTCATCCCCGAGGGTGCCGAGCAGCTGCCGATCCCGCTGAGCCCGGACGAGACGGTGCGCGTGGAGCAGGCATGCGCGCCGCGGTCGGTCCCGACATGGAGACCGACCGAAGCCGCGTCGGCGGAGGTGTGGAGCACGGCGGTCACCAACGCAGGTTGTACGCAACGCTGATGCCGTCGCAGGTGGGCACCCGCTCGGCGTCGGTGCGTCGGCATGAGCACGCCGTCAGGAGAGAGTGGCGGCAGGGCATCGCTTCCGGGGGGGTTCACACCGCCGGAACGCCGGAGAAGCTCAGTGCCAGACGGTATTCCAGTCCTGGGTCGAGGAACCGCTGTCGTTCATGTCGATGTTCGACAGGATGCCGACCAGGATGAGCACCACAATGATCACCACGAGAACGGCCACCCAGAAATGGTCCGCGGCGGACGGCTCGTGTGGGCCTTGCGGTCGTTCCGGCCGGGCACTGTCCTCCTCGGCATTCCGGTTCTCGTCGTCGTTGTGCACGTCGGCCATGGACGCCCCCTCCCCCCGCCCCATGGCACCGCTCCGGGCAAGCCGCGTCAAGCCCTTTGCGTCAGGGATCCAGCCATGCCGCCAGACGACTGGTGGGAGCGATGTTCTCGTGCCGGAGAACCGAACAGGGCTGCTGGTCCGCCCTGCGCGGTGCTTGGCCCCTGCCGGAATGCGGCGTCCCCTCGTGATGACGTACTCGCGACCTGAGGACGATCGCGTCCACTACGGCGTAGTCCAGCTCCCGACCGGCGAAGTGCGGGCCCGGGGCTTTTCGCACCCTCTACGCCCGGGTGAACGCCCGGCTGGCGACGATGTTCGCGATCACCACGTAGACGACTGCGGCGATGCCGTAGTCGAGGATCACCTGGAGGGTACTCCCGGCCACGTCGAAGAGCCCGATCGACCAGCCGGCGAGCCAGTCGGCGGCGGAGTGGAACCAACCGACGACGATGTTGCCCCGGTTGGCGTCGAGCAGGTCCATGAGGATCCAGACGCCCAGGATGCCCGCGAGCACGTGGGCCACGATTCTTATGACGGAGTCGATGCCTCTCACGGGCTCCGTCTTGCCTGGAAGCTCCGTGGCCAACGGCCCCGTCGCGCCTCCTCCTGAGGGATCGTCTCCGCCGGGCAAGTGAAGCGGCGTCGAACCTGCCGGATGGACGAGGTGACCATCATTCCGCCCGCGACTTGAGTGGGAGCCGGCCGATGCGGCGGGTCACAGGGGCAGCGGGAAACCGGGATTCGGCGGCGACGCAGACGATGTCCGAGACATCGGGTTCCTTCGCGGTCCAGCGGTCGGTGGACGCAGTCCTGGGTCGGGAAGCACGGCTGGTCAGGGATTGACGACGGCCGCAGGCGAAGCCCGGCAGCCCTGCTGACCGGGCCCTGCCCGGGCACGACCTGGATCGGCCGGAGAACCGAGGGTTTCCCGGCCGGGGAAGTCTGCTGTTTCGGCCGGCGGCAGCCCGGACGAGCCGAAGACGACACGACGGCGGGCTGGTGCGGACGGCGCCCTCTGGTCGGCCGCGTTCACGGCGCCCAGCCTTCCGTCCCGGCAGATCTCACGCCGGCGCTGGCGGCCGAGAACACGGCGCCGCGCGATGATGGAGGCATGTCCGATCGTGACGACTTCCTGGTCTGGGTCAGGACCACGTTGTACGAGGCCGAGGCCGCACTGCACAACGGCGACCCCGCTCCCCGACGTGCGCTCTGGTCCCGCACCGAACCGGTGAGCGTCCTGGGTGCGTGGCGCAGCGCCGTGGGCCGCGAGGAGCTCGACGCCCTCTTCACGAGCCTCGCGAAGGCCTTCTCCGACTGCACCTCGTACGCCTTCGAACTGCAGGCCTACGACGTGAGCGGCGACATGGCCTACACCGTCGGTCTGGAACACACCTCCACGTCCGTGGACGGGCAGCCGCGCACGTACACCCTGCGCGCCACCCAGGTGTACCGCAGGGAAGACGGCGTCTGGCGCGTCGCCCACCGCCACGGCGACACCGTGACGGACTGACGGGTCTGGACGCACCCGACAGACCGGTGGGCCAATCGAGGCGTTCGGTCTCCGACGGCCCGAACCGCATCGCGCGCGGCCGAGTATCTGACGGTGCACGCGCTCAGCATGAAGGACCGCTCGCCGGCGGGGCTCTTCGGCGGGGGCTACCGCGAGATGCAGTGCCTCGGTCCCGGCCGCCCTGCCTGACGGCCACCCGTCCGGGAGGAGCACGCCTCGGTGCACTCGACCAGCGCGTTCCGAGACCCTGTCCGGCCGGTCGGAGGGTTGCGGCACCTGGCCCAGGTGGGTCCGGCAGAAGGGCGCCGCACGGCACCGTCCTGGCTGACGCAGCGCGGCGCACTGATGATCCCGTAGCGCGACGGAGGGACAGCCAAGACGCTCCATGCCGTCCCTGCTCAGCACCTACGAGGTGCGGGGGGCTCGACACCTCAAGCACTTCGGGGGCAGGCTTGACGGGTGGAGTCTGCGGCTGCACGGCTGCTCCGCACGGCAGGGTCACTCGCTCTACTCCTCTCCCCGACCCTGATGACCCTGCTGCTCACCGTCGGTAGCGGCGTCTTCCCTCCGGCAGCCCCGCCCGGAACGCTTCGCGGCCGGGCGGTAGCGAGTGACCAAGCCAGCAGCGAAGGCGCATCGCATGCCACGATCGGCTCTCATCCCCCTCTCCACCGGAACGCCGCCTTCTCGGGCAAGGGCCGCGGTCCTCGTCCTTCACGGCGGCCGCGCGGACGATGTACGGCCGCTTTCCCGGGTGAACCTTCCCGCGTGGCGGATGCGGCCCTTCGCCTCCGCGACAGCGGGCGCCACGGCACACGACGGAGTCCTCGTCGCCCACGTCCGCTACCGGCACCGCGGCTGGAACGGCGCCGACGCTCATCCCGTCACCGACGCCGGCCGAGCCCTGGACGAGCTGCGCGCGCTCGCCCACCCCGTGCCCGTCGTCCTGGTCGGCCACTCTCTCGGCGGTCGTGCCGCCCTGCGCGCTGCGGCCGGCGCTGATGTCGTGGGAGTCGTCGCACTCGCCCCCTGGTGTCCGCCGGGCGAGCCCACAGCGCATCTGCTCGGCCGTACGGTCGTCGCGCTCCATGACGAGGCCGACCGCGTCACCTCTGCCGCGGACACCTGGGCCTTCCTCGCCCGCGCCCGCACCGCAGGGGCCCACGTCGTAGGCATCGCGATGCCCAGCGGCGGCCACACCATGCTGCGTGACGCTCGCCAGTGGCATCGATGTACGGCGCAAGCGGTGACGGCTCTCCTCGGACTCACTCCCTTCCCTGAAGCACCGACGGACAGCGTCGATGTGCTGCCACGGTGCACCGGACCCTGACGCCCGTCGACAGCTGAAGCTGAAGCCGATCTCGCGCGCCGCAGCTCCGAACGCGTGAGGCGTGGCCCGTGAAGCTTCGGGCAGGCGAGCAGCCGCGCCGCCGTCTGCGGACCCCCACTCGTGGGCGGCTGCGGCAAAGGGTGGCTGGTGCGCCGTCTGTGGCCCCCCATTCCGCCGGCGGCGCAGGCCCCGATCGCCTGTCTCGCCGACGCCGCTGGGCGCGGAAGGGCCCCTAGAGCGTGTCGGAAGAGCTGAAGGCTGTGGTCCGGCCTGACAGTGTCGGGTCCCCGATCAGCTCGGCCGCTGAGTTCAGCGATTGGATCACTGAGCGGTCGGCGGCGGAGCGGGCAGAGCCGTTCACCTTCGTGGCCGGCACGGGCGGCGTGCTCCAGCTGGCGCCGCGGCGAAGCGAGCACGTGGCCTGTGCCAGCGGAGCCATGGTTCTGAGTGTCGGCGAGATCGGCTTCGTGCGCGAGGCGGACCGGTGGGCCGTGACTGAGGTCAGCAACCAGTCCACCAGGTACTGCCCGGACGTCACCTCCTGGCCGGAAGTCGCTCGGGCTCTGGCCGATGTAGGGCTCGGGCGACCCTCCGGCTTCACCCATGAGGTAGTGTTCCGGCGGTGCCCCGACTGCCAGGAGCACGACATCGTGCGCGAGGACGACTTCGTCCGCGTCTTCTGCGGCAGCGAGCTGCCGGAGGCATGGAACGTGGAACCCGCCGTATGACGGCCGGGGGGACAGCCACTCGTAGTCCTGGCAGCGGCGGACGCCGACGACGACATCGACCGAACCCTGTCGGCGGCCTCCACCGTCGCCCGGGCCCACCAGCACGCCTCCGGAGCTCGAAATCGTCCACCGGACCGCACTCCACTTTGCCACCATCCTCATCTGGGCACGCAGATGAGCACGGAACAAGAACCTAGACCCGTTCCAGCGGGTGGTGAGGAAAGGACGGGGACTCGACCCGGATGGAATCGTCGGGACGGACAGTCCCTCCACGGCGAACCACAGCCATGACGCCACACTTGAAGACGAACTCGCCGGACAAGGGGTCCGTGTCGAAGACCTGCCCGAGCAACCCCTTGCGAAAGTCGTTGATCTTCGAGCACGGGTTCCGCAGTCCTGTCACTTCGAGCACCGCCTGCTCGCCGAAATGCGGCAGAGCACCGGTGGGCAGGCCCAACAGGTCCACCCCGCGCGTGGTGATGTTCTCGCCGAGCTGGCCCGCAGAGACCTTGAAGCCCTTGAGCGCGAGTTCACCGAAGAGTTCCTCGTGCATCAGGTGGACCTGGCGCAGGTTGGGCAGATCCGGCTCGTAGGTCATGCGGAACTGGTGGCGGATCGTCTCACCTGCGTGAACGTCTCCTTCCACGCCAAGCCCCGTGAGCAGCGTGATGGAGTCACGATTGGGCTTGCTGAACGAGTACGCCTCGTTACGGCTCACTGCGGCGACCTGCCCACGCATCACGCCCTCCACCTGTTGTCGTTCTGCGGCCGGTCGATCAGAGAGGTGGTGCAACCAGCCTTGCGAGGAAGGCATTCAGTGAGCGGACTCCTCGGTCGGATGCGTCAGGTCCGCACCCGACCCGCACCGGAGGCCGCCTGGTTCAGGCCGATGTACAGCTTCTCCGCGTCGATACGGGCCGTTTCCAAGCCGAGGAGCGTCTCGCGCACATCGTACTCGAGCTGGTCCTTTTCGCTGCGCAGTCTGCCGGCCTCTACGAGGTCGGAGACAAGGTCGCTGGCCTGCTCCAGCGCCTGCGGCAGCATCGTTGGCAAGCTGGGCGGGCGTCTTGTCAGTCATGGGTGCGGCTCCGTCATCGGGCTGGGCAGCCCAGTACGTCAGCGGCCGCTGACACCACGTCCCGCGCGGAGGGACACCGATCGGCAGGGTTCTGACAATTCAGGGCGGCGTCAACGGTCGGTGCGCGGCTCGACAGAGCGTGGTCGTCGGCCGTCCTCCCCGTTTCCCTTCGTGGCTCGGCACGATTCAAGGAGTGCTCCCGACGGCCCGTGTCAGGAGAAGCATGTCGATCATCGAGTCGATAGGTGCTCCCCTCCTCACCGTGGCAGCCACCCTCGGTGGAAGCCGGCTGGTCGCGACAAGGGTCACCGACCGCTGGGACCAGGTCAAGAAGCAGCACGAGAGGGGGCTCTCCGCCGCCCTGGACTTTCAGCGGCTGTACGGTGAGTTCGTCGCGATCTGGAAGACGTGGAACGCCCTGACAAGCCATCACACGCCCGTCACCACACCCGAGCACAGCGGCTGGAGCTGTCTCGAACGCCCGACCGACGCCGAAGGGGCGATCGACGCGCTCATGACCAAGCTGGCTGCCGAGCGTCTCTTGAACGAGGCCGAGGTCGACCTGCTCGGCGGTGTGCGCCAGGCGTTCAAGGTCGTCCGGCGGACCATCGAGCGAGGGGAACCGTGCTCCGTCCAGCCGCCCACGCCGCGACGGCAGGGGCGGACTTGCGTCTGGATGAGCACGGCCGCCTCGCCGCCGGTTCCCGCTGAGGCCTGGAGTATGACGGCCCCCGCGCCCGGCCCTCGCCGGTGCCGAGGTACACGCTGTCGTCCACGGCTACTCGTGACGGACGGCGAGGTGACCGGTCACGGCCCTGTCGCCTTGCAGAGCCGCCGGTCCCGCGATCACGGAGCTTGGAAACGGTGCCCGATGTCACGTGGGGAGGCCGCCTGCGGGGGCCAGTACGAAGGTGTGCCCGGCCGGATCCATGAACCGGCGCGCATCGGTGCGGCGGTCCGTCCTGGTCCCGTTCCTTTCGGCGTCCAGAGGCCGGGCTCCCAGCGAGATCGCGTCGCGTTCGGCCTCGTCGAGGGCCTCCGGAGCCACCACGATCCACACGTGGGACTGCTGGGAGTCGTCGGGCCGGGGCCAGCTGGGCAGGACGTGACCGGAGTCGTGGTGGACACCCAGGACGACTCCGTCCGCCCCGGAGATCAGCAGCAGGTCAGGGGGGCCGGAGCTCGGCTCGACGGTGGCACCGAGCAGCTCGGCGTAGAAGCGGGCCAGAGGTTCGGGATCGGTGCTGTCGAGCACGAGGACTGCGGTCTTGGTAGCGGTCATGGTGAGCGTGTGCCCGCTCAAGTGCCTTTCAGACAGGGCATGTTCGGTGGAACGCTGTTCTTGCGCGACCTGGCCTGGCGCCTCCGAGGTGACAGGTCCACGGTGAGGTGGCGTGACGCGTCCGCTGCCCGCTCGTCGCCGAGGTAGGTGTCTGCGTCATGGGCTACTTCGACGCCGTGTCGGGGTGAGTCACGATGCTGCGCTCGGCGACGGGCCGCATGTACGGTCGTACGGCGCTTCCGCGCACACAGCGCTCGTCGCCCTCGAGCGGTCACCGGACATGATCAGCACCCGATCATGAAGGTTCGAGAAGCCAAACACGCAACGAGCTTCTTACTCCGGGCATTTGACGCCCACTTCCCGTCGTAGCGTGTCCGCCTTCACCGAAACCGGTGAGGGGGTGGAACCACACCTTTACGGTATGCGTCTGCGTACACCTGACCATGCACGCCCGTTGGTACGCGCTCCACGACACAGAATGGGAAACCTATGTCCCGTCCCGTGCCCGCATACCGATCCCGGCGGCCGCTGCGCACCGCGGCGGCCGCCGTGCTGACCGCTCTCGCGCTGACCGCCACGGGAGGCTTCACCGCCACGTCGACGGCCTCTGAACCGGCGCACGCAGGGGCCGCCGGCACGTCGACCCTGGTGAAGACCGCGCAGAACGTGACCGACCCCGGCCGGGTCCCGGTGGACCACGGCTCGACCGTCAACTGGACGGTCAGTTAATCCAACGACGCTCCCGGGGCCCCGGCTCCCGCCGTCATCACCGACCCCATCGCCGGCGCCGGAACCGCCCAGACGTACGTCCCCGGCTCGCTGAAGGTGCCGCCGGGTTGGACCGCGGCCTGGTCCTCCGACGGTACGACCTTCACCGGCAGCGACCCGGGCACCGCGACCCGCGCCGTGCGCGCGAGCCATCCCGCGGCCCGCCCCGGCGGAACCGCGCACGCCAACGACCTCCTGCCGCCGGTGCGCCCCACCGCCCAGTCCACCGGCGGCGACGGCTTCACCCCGGTGCTGCACCGCACCGACAGCGGCGATGTCGAGGCGTGGAACATGTACCACCACACCGGTCCCGCCGCGCCGCAGGCCGTGTGCAGCAACCTGTCGACCGGCCAGCCCTGTGCGGGCGGCCCGTGGCCTCGCCCCCTCAACACCCCCCGGGCCCCTCGGCTCCGGCAGCACCGGCAACATCAGCAGCACCCTGACACCCCAGTACGTGCTCGACCCTGGCCGGCCCGGCGTGCTCTACTACCCGGCGGTGACCGCGGCCGCCCTCGGCGTCGGCTGTCTGGACCTCGGCGCCCGCGCCAACTGCGGCTTCTTTGCCCTGCGGGCCACCGGCGGCACCCCGTCCAGCGCCAACGGCATGGCCGGTCTCGTCGCCGAGGACGGCAAGCTGTACGGCGCCGCCAGCACCGGCCAGGTGCTCTGCCTGGAGATCACCGACCGCACGCCCTGCGCCGGACAGCCCTACGCGCCCGTCGTGCGGCCCAACCACGACCTTCCCGGTGCGACCGGCTCGCTCTACCTCGGCGGCATGACCACGGCCGGCGGCAAGGTCTTCGTCTCCTCATCGCCCCAGACCAGCGGCTCCACCTCGCGGCAGCGCCCGCCCTGGGCTGCTTCGACCCGGCCACGGCCACGGTCTGTGCCGGGTGGGACACGACGCACCCGGCCGGCCCCAGCGCCGCCCACTACTCGTACAACGCGTTCACCTCCTACACCGCTTCCGGCGCGGCCAACGGCGTGTGCACCGCGACCACCAACGGCGGATCGCCGCTGACCACGTGCTAGGGGGTCGACGGCTCACCGCTCGCCGCATCGGCCACCGGGCTCGGCACGGTGGGCAACGGCGTCCTCGTCTTCAACCCCGAGGTCGTCACCACCGCCACCGACACCCGCAGCTACTTCCCCGTCTGGGGCGGGCCCGTCCCCGGCGCGACCCTGTGCTACAGCTGGACCACGGCCCAGCCGTGCGCCGGGTTCCCGGCCACCGCCACCCATCCGGGCGTGGGCGGCGGCGCGACCCGTGACTACGGCTACACCTACGACGCCACCACCCGCTGCCTGATCGCCCTCGGCGACGCGGGCATCCTCTTCTCCGTCGATCCCGGTACGGGAGCCACGCCGCGCGTGCACAGCGGTGCGGCCGTCACCCTGAAGCCGTCCGACTTCTACTGCGACGGCTCCTCCGGCCACGTCCAGGGATACACCGAGGCGCGACTCGAAGCCATCGACCTCGCCGCGTCGACCTCGCCGCGTCGACCGTCGCGGTCACCGACCCCGACGGAACCGTCCTCGCCGCGCCCGCCCTCACACCCGCCGGCACCGTCGACCTCAGCGGCATCGCCGCCGCCGACCATCCGTCCATCACCGTCACCGTCCAGCTCGTCCTGAACAGCACGGCTGACTTCTCCGCCACCAACCACCCGGTTCTGGTGGCGAGTTACGAGGGGGACGCCCCCCCAGGTCTGCGTGCGTACGGTCGTCGAGGCGGACTGCGCGGTCACCCAGGTCTCCGACACCGCGACCGCGACCGACGGGTCCGGCTCCCTGACCTCCAACACCGTCGAGCTCGCCGTCGCACCCGGCGCGCACTGCAAGCCCGAGGTGACGGTCAACAAGGAGATCTGCACCGTCTCGAACCCGCACGCGTGCGGACCGGGCGGCGCGGGGCCCTGGGCCAAGAAGAGCCCCGTGGGCCTGCTGCAACTGCTCGGCACCGCCTACTGGCGGATCACCGTGACCAACACCGGCCCCGTCGAAGCGACCGGAGTGACGGTCAACGACCCCACCACCCACGGCTGCCAGGCGGCGGCGGGAACCTTCGACCTCGCGGTCGGCGCCAGCCGACAGGTCTACTGCGACTCGTTCCTGCTGGCCCTGCCTCTCAAGAACACGGCGTCAGCCACCTTCTCCGGACTCAACGAACCCCCCGGCACTCCCCCGACCACCAGCGCGCCGTCCTCGGCCATCGCCTGCTCCCTGCTCTGCATCCTCACGAAGGAGTCCTGAACCCGAGTTCCCGAACCCGGTCCCGCCCCGTGCGGCCACGCCCTTGGGAGGGCGTGGCCGCACGGCCACTGCCGGTCGAGGCGCCAGGGGCAGTACCGGCCGGTGTCGATCTCCGCGATCCGCGCGACACGTAGCGATCAAAAGAGATCAATCAGCGGGCGGATCTGGACGGTATACAACATGTGAATGTTCATCAGATCACTTGTGAATAGCATGAGTTGACGAGTCCGGCAAAGAATTCCGGTCAGTTCTCTCCGAGAGGCACAGCCCATGGCATTCACGATCGACCGGCCCCACAGACGCGGCAGGGCACCGCGCCGCTTATGGCGCGGGACAGTCGCGGCGCTGGCCGCGCTGCTCGGCTCTGCCGGCGCGGTGCTCCCCGCCGGGCCGGCGCACGCGGCCGGACCGGGGCAGCTGGTCTACATCACCAACGCCGGTGCGGGGTCGGTGAGCGTCGTCGACCCGACGACCGGATCGACGACGGCCACCATCGACGTAGGCAGCGCACCCACGGGCGTGACGCTCACGCCGGACGGCTCCCAGGCATGGGTGGCGAACAGCGCCGGCGACTCGGTCTCCGTCATCGACACCGCGACCAACTCCGTCGCCGCCACCGTCGCAGTGGGGCGAACGCCCCAGTCGGTGGTCATCTCTCCGGACGGGGCGCGGGCGTACGTGGTACACACCGACAGCCCCAGCGGGGTCGACGTGATCGACACCTCCTCCCTCGTGGTCACCACCACCATCGCGGCCGGCAGTTCCCCGGACGGTCTGGACCTGTCCCCGGACGGCGGCAGGCTCTACGTCGGGAACTTCTCCAGCAGCACGGTGTCGGTGATCGACACCGCGACCAACACCGTCAGCGCCACCGTCCCCGTGGGGAACGCGGCCGGGCTGGCGGTCAGCCCCGACGGCGCTCACGTCTATGTCGCCGACTACAACGAGAACCGCCTCTCGGTGATCGACACCGCCACCGCCACCGTCAGGGCGACCGTTCCCGTCGGCAGCCTGCCGCAGAGCGTGGCGGTCGCACCGGACGGAGGACTCGTCTACGTCGCCAACCGGGGAGGCAACTCCGTCTCCGTCGTGGACACGGCGACCCACACCGTCGTCGCCACGGTCCCGACCGGCGCGGGGACCAGCGGCGTGCTGGCCGACCCCGACGGCACCCGTGTCTACGCCACCAACACCTTCGTCAACACCATGTCGGTGATCGACACCGCGACCCTCACGGTCACCGCCACCGTCCCCACCGGTTCCCGCCCCAGGGGCCTGGCGATGAGCAGGGCCGTCCCGCCCTCCGTCACCGCCATCGCCCCCGACCGCGGCCCGAGCTCGGGCGGCACCACCGTCACCCTGACCGGCAGCCGCCTGACCGGCACCACCGCCGTCACGTTCGACGGCACCCCCGCCAGCGGCGTCACCGTGGTCGACGACACCACGGTCACCGCGACCGCTCCCGCCCACACGGCCGGTACCGTCGGCGTCTCGCTGACCGCCAGGGGCCGGACCGTCACCGCCGGGACCTATACCTACCAGCGGTACGCGCCCACGATCACCGCCGTCACCCCCGCCAGGGGTCCAGCCTCCGGCGGCACCGCCGTGACCATCACCGGCACCGGCTTCACCGGCGCGACCGCCGTCGCCTTCGGCGCCGTCCCGGCCGCCTCGTTCACCGTCCGCAGCGACACCGAGATCACCGCGACCTCCCCGGCCGCCACCACCGCCGGACCGGCCGATGTCACCGTCACCACCCCTGCCGGGGCCGGCACCACCAGCCCGGCCGACCGCTACACCTACACCCGGGACACCACGAGACTGACCGCCGCTCCCCTGCTGTTCTCCCTGCCCCCCGGCCAGCTGAACATCAACCTCAACCTGTCGGCCACCCTCACCGACACCACCACCGGCAGACCCATCAGCGGCGCCACCGTGAAGTTCACCGTCGGAACGACCACCGTGTGCAGCGCCACCACCAACGCAGCAGGCGTCGCGACCTGTGCCGGCCTCTGCCCCGTCGTCGCCGTCCTCCTCCACCTCGGCTACACCGCCACCTACAACGGCACCCCCGCCCTCGAACCGGCCACCGCCACCGCCGGGCTCATCCGCGCCAGTTGACCGATCCACGTCGGGCGGCGCCGGGTTCCCGGCGCCGCCCGACGTGCAGCTCGGGGAACCGCCCTTGGAGACAGGCACGCTCGCCGTCGTCCATGAAGACGTACTTCCTCCGGCCGATCCCTGATCCGGGGCGTCAGCCCTGGCAGATGCCGCGCGTGTAGTCGTACGTGGCGGTCGCCTGCGAGTACTTCCACTGCGGGGCGAGGAGCCCGTCCGCCAGCTGGCGGACGGCGGCGTGGCTCTCGATCACGTACCCGAAGTCCTGCAGCCAGAAGGGGTTGGCTTCGCTCATGAAGGCGGGTTCTGGCTCAAGTTCTGTGGTGCCGTCACGCCGAGTGATCCGTCCGCCCTCGAATATTCGAGGCGACGGAGCACTGGGGCTCGTATGATCCCTGGCGGGATGGGGCTCGTAGCGCAGTGGCTGTCGTGCCTTCACCGCATGTGGGAGGACGCCGGTTCGAATCCGGTCGGCCCATCCTGCTTGTTCTCCGGTAGCTTCCCACGACATTCAGAAGCACCCCAGCCGTTACTCAGAGTGGTCAGTCACAGAAGTTGTGCCGGAGCGCCGTTCTCATGGACAAAGCCAACCAGGAGCCTCGCCGCCGTGGACGGCTGCGAAGCCACTGTCCGCGGACGGTGGCGGCACCTCGTTCTTGCCTGCCGATCCCTGCTGCAGAGCTGAGTTGGACGGCCAGGCCGAGGCCCGGTTCGCGGCCGTTCCCGCAGCCCGGGCCAGCGCTGCCCGAAGCAGTGTCACCCGTTGGGGTCACGGCTGCTGTGGTGCCTGCACCGACGTCTGCCGCGGGCTTCGATGTAGCCGGGCTCGTGAACGCCCGGCCGCGCGATGGAGGACGCCCCCGCGCCCTTTCGCCGAGGACCGGCCAGAAGCATCACCCCGCACGCCACCTGCTGACCCACCGCACCAAGGCGTCCACCGCCGTGGGCCGGTGCGGCGCGGAACAGCGACCCCGATGCCCCAGGCCGCCCTGGCCCTGACCGAAGACCGCCGCCGCAGCACCGGCGAGTCCCACCAAGCCCTCCACTCACTCCTCACGGACGCTGGCCAGCCCCGCTGCTCGCCATCCGGAACAGGGACAGCTGGAGGCCCCGGTCTTCCTCGCCTGCTGCAAGATCGGCAGCCTCTCCGCGCACCCCCTGGGCATCGTCCAGGTGCGTCCGGATGAAGACCGGCTCACCCTTCGGCTCCTCGACAAGCCGTACATCGTCCACCACTGGGCCGAGTTCCTCCTTCCCCGACTAACCGGCGAGGAGAGCGACCACCCGCAGGACCGCGTCTCGGGGGTAGCCGGCCTCCGCTACCGTCGCGAGAGCGGCGGCATCAGCCTTCACCACCCCGGCATGCTGACCCGCATCCTGCTCACCGGGAAGCTGGTCGTACGGATCGCGGACGCCGGCCTAGTGTCCGGAGTCGGAGATTCGTCGGCAGTAAGCGGCGACCTTGTCGACGATCTCGTCGGCAGCCCTTCGTCCAGACGAAGGGCCGGGGGGTGTCGTTCCAGTCGGCGAGCCAGGTGCGGATGTCGTGTTCGAGGGCCTGGACGGACCGGTGGACGCCCCGGCGGAGCTTCTTCGTGGTGAGTTCGGCGAACCACCGCTCGACCAGGTTCAGCCACGACGAACCGGTCGGGGTGAAGTGCAGGTGGAACCGCGGATGAGTGGCCAGCCACTTCTTGACCGCCGGAACCTTGTGGGTCACGTAGTTGTCCAGGATCAGGTGAACCTCGAGATCGGCCGGCACCTCCTTGTCGAGCTTGGCCAGGAACTTCTTGAACTCCACCGCGCGGTGGCGGCGGTGGAGCGATCCGATGACCTTGCCGGTCGCGGTGTCCAGTGCCGCGAAGCGGGTGGTGGTGCCCGAGCGCGCGTAGTCGTGACTGCGGCGTTCGGGCACCCCGGGCAGCACCGGCTGGGACCGGTCCAGGGCCTGGATCTGCGACTTCTCGTCCACGCACAGCACCAGGGCACGCTCCGGCGGATCGAGATACAGGCCGACCACGTCACGGACCTTGTCGATGAACAGCGGGTCCTTGGACAGCAGAGACGTCTCCGCCCGGTGCGGCTGGAGGGCGAACGCCCGCCAGATCCGGGAGATCGCCGACTGCGACATCCCGGTCGCCGCGGCCATCGACCGTGTCGACCAGTGGGTCGCGTCCTTCGGCGTCTCCTCCAGCGTCTTGACGATGACCCGCTCGACGTCCGCGTCGGTGATCTTCCGGGGAACACCGGGCCGCGGTTCGTCGCACAGCCCGTCCAGCCGGCGTTCCAGGAAGCGCCGTCGCCAGGCACGGACGGTGTCCGTGGTGATGCCCAGACGCCGGGCGACCTCCGCGATCGCGTGACCGTCCGCGCTCTCCAGGACGATCCGCGACCGCAACGCCAACGACTGGGCACTCGAACGACGACGCACCCACGACTGCAACATCACCCGCTCGGCATCGGACAACACCACCGGCGGGATCTTCGGTCCAGGACGACTCACACCAGACCAACGACGAATCTCCGACTCAGGACACTAGCCCTGCTCGACGTCGGGGAAGACCTGCTCGGCGAGCCCGCGACGGGCCTGCTCCTGCCGTACGACGGCGGCGGCCAAGGCCGGGGCCTCCTGGCGGAGCGGGGCGACCCCGCGGTGAGCTTCGAGGGCGCGGTGGTGGCCGGCCGAGGCGGTCTCCCTCGTTTTCACCGGCCCGGCCGGAACGGCCTGCTGCGGGGCCGGGTCGTCGGCGGCGGCGGCTGGTGACGTTACCGTGGTAACGCGAGCAGTGGGCGCCAGGACGTGGACGACCCTGATGTTCGCGTCGGGCACCGTCTCGTTGGCCGCCGTGATCAGCTTCGATGTGATCCAGCGGACCTTCGTGCCGTACGCGGGGCATCGGGGGAGGCGACGTCCAGGCGACCGGACTCCTCGTCGAATGCCACGGCCTTCACGTGCCCGACGAGTTCGGGCGCGGCCGTGGTGAGGATGGTCTCCCCCTGGGCCAGGATGCTGCCGCCGACGGCCGGGGCGACCAGGCCGCGCTCGGTCATCATCAGACCGATCGCCGTGCCGAACGCGACCACGGCGCGGGCCGGAGCGGCCTGGACATCGCCTGCAGCACTCCTCAGTAGGAGTATCGGGACGGCGGGTAAACCACACCCTCCAGGACGACACCACTGATCCCCTGCGCAGTGGCGCTGTTTGACTCAGGGGTGAGCTGTGATTCCCACGCGGCCCAGCTCTCCGCCATCTCCTGGTCGGCCGGCCGCGTCCCCGCCGGCCGCTCTCGGGGCTGCGGGTGAGCAACGGCCCCAGCTGTGCACGAGTCGACACCGTCGCCTTGTTTACGGTGGCGGCCCTTTGTTGCGGTGCCGCTGTTTCCGCGCAGTGTTCCTTGCGTGGACAAGTCCTTCAGCCGGGCTACGACGCTGGCGACATCGATGCCGAGCTGCGCTGCGAGCACGTGCAGATCCACTCCTTGGGTCCAGCCGTTGCTGAGAGCGGCGTCCAGGTCTTTGGGCCACTCGGCTTGAGAGTCCTCTTCGGAAGCCGTCGGGGCATTGAACAGGGCGCCCGCAACAGCCTGGGCCCTGTGCTTGCCCACCTCGCGTCGGGCCGTCCTGACCTCACGTTCATCCAGGCCCAGCAGATCGGCAACGGACCTGTCCCGGCCCACTGTGACAGCGAAGGCCGCGAGCGAGCGGCTGCGGTGGATCTGTGCTTCACGTAGGGCCGCTTCCGCCAATCTGACCCGTTCATCATGAAAGCAGAATTCTTCCGCCAGAACCTTGTGGCAATTCCAGGACTGCTGTGGATCCATGCCCGAAACAACGTTTCTTCTATTGGAACGTCCTGGTCAGCAGCAGATCTTCACTCGAAGGTGGTGCTCTTGGTCACGCCGGACAGGCTGGCCTTGAGCCTGATCCTGGCCAGCCGCGGTCAGCTTCCTGCTGTACTCGTAGGCGGTCTGGGATCGGGCACACCGACAACGTCCTCAACGACCGCCTGGAAGACCTCGGTGGGCGGCCTGCCACTCGGGGCGGGCTGTCCCGTATCCGCCCAAGCGACCAACGTTGAGAACGGCATGAACCACCACGTCGACGCCGAGCCGGTGATCGGCGTCTACCCCGACGAACCCTGCCTCACCCTGCTGCTCGGGCCCGCGTCCGACCGTTCTCCCGCGCAGATGAGGGAGTTGAGCTTGGCATGGGCTACGACGCCACCAGGCCGGCCACCTACCCGGACGAGCCCCGCCTCGCTCTGCTCACCCAAGCCGAGGCCCACGAGACGATCGAGCTGCTCCAACTCCTGGAGCAGTTTGGCCCCGGCGGAGGCGGCCCGGCGGCCGGTCAGCTCGCCGCCGACCTCGCCCGCCGCCTGCCCGCCCCGTAACTGTTCCGGTACGGCGTGGACCGGGGCGCCGGCGGTCCAGCTGGGCGTGAGGGCGAGGCCCTCACGGGAAGGACGATCCGGCCGGTCGCAGCCCCGCCGGGGACGGCGGCGGTCAGGTGGCGGCGCTGGACGGACTGCTGAACATACGCCTCGGGATCAACCTCGCCGTCCAGGAGGTGGGCGAGCGCCAGGAGCAGGGTGTGCCATGTGCGGTTCCGGGCCCTGTCGCGTCATGTCCCGTCGGGGTCGGTGGGTGTCAGGGGCCGGGCCTGGGCGATGAGGAGGGCGACGTCGTCGTGGTCGTCCGGGTGTCGCAGGGCTTGCAGGAGCCACTGGCAGAGGTCCTGCAGGGGGCGGTGTGGTGCGTCGAGGCTGTTGAGCAGGGTGTCCAGGCGTTCGTCGATGGGGTGGTGGCGGGTTTCGACGAGGCCGTCGGTGTACAGCACGAGCCGGTCGCCGGGGCCCAGGTCGAAGGCGGTGGTGAGGAACGGCACCCCGCCCACTCCCAGGGGCGCGCCGGTGGGCAGGTCGAGGAGTTCGGGGGGCCGTCCCGCACGGACCACGGCGGGCGGGAGGTGGCCGGCGTTGGCGATGTCGCACCGGCGCCGGTGGGGGTCGTAGACGGCGTAGAGGCAGGTGGCGATGTAGTGCTCGAGCCCGCTGGTGATCTTGTCTAGGTGGCGCAGCACCTCGTGGGGGGCGAGGTCGAGGTCGGCGTAGGCACAGGTGGCGGTCCGTAGCCGTCCCATGGCGGCGGCCGCGTCGATGCCGCTGCCCATCACGTCGCCGACCACCAGGGCCGTACGGTCTCCGCTCAGGGGGATGACGTCGTACCAGTCGCCTCCCACTTCGCTGGACGCCTGTGCCGGCTGGTAGTGCGACGCCACGTCCAGGCCGGCGAGGTGCGGGTGGCGGCCGGGCAGCAGGCTGCGTTGCAGGGTCTCGGCGGAGTTGCGCACGCTCTGGTACCAGCGGGCGTTGTCGATGGCGACTGCGGCGCGGGCGGCCAGTTCGCCGGCGAGGATCACGTCGTCATCGTCGAAGGGGAGGGGGTTGCGGGTGCGCATCAGGTCGAAGGCGCCGAGGACTTCATGGTGGGCGATCAGCGGCACCGCGAGGTAGGAGTGCACCCCGGCGCGGGCGAAGGCGTTGGCGGCTTCCGGGTCGCGGGCGATGCGCAGCAGGTCCTCGGGTCCGGTGCGGGCGACGACGACGGGCTGGCCGGTGTGGACGCACTGGGTGATGAGCCGGTCGGCGCCGTAGGCGGCGAGATTTCCGACCGTGTCCGCCGCGGTGAGGGCCTCGGTGGGGTAGGCGGAGGCGACAGCGAGCGCCTTGAACAGCTCCGGCCCGTCACGGGGGCCGGTGGTGCGGCGGAAGGCGAGGACGGCGTCGAGGACGTCGACGGCCGCGAGGTCGGCCAGCTCCGGTACGGCGACCTCGGCCAGCTCCTGAGCGGTCCGTTCCACCTCCAGGGTGGTTCCCACCCGGGCGGAGGCTTCCGCGATCAGCGACAGGCGGCGCCGGGCCCGGTCCGCCTCCAGGGTGGCCCGGTGACGCTCGGTGACGTCGACGACCGAATTCGCCACACCGAGCACCCGCCCGCCCGCTCCTTCCAGCCGGTAGTACGACACCGACCAGGCACGATCATGATGCGGATCGGCCCGGGTGCGGCCGACGATGTACTGGTCGATCAGCGGCGTACCGGTGAGCAGGACCTGCCGCAACGCCGATTCGACCGTGTCAATGCCCTCGAACGGATGGATGTCCCTGGGGCGACGGCCGATGTGATCGGCGGCGGGAACGCCGTTGATGCGCTCCAGGGCTGGATTGACCATCGAGTAGCGCAGGTCGGTGTCGAGGAACGCGACGCCGATGGGCGCCTGGAAGACCAGCCGGTCCGAGAGCGCCAGCCGGGCCTCGACCCCCTCCAAAGTGACCCGGTCAGCGGCGATGCCCAGGGCGTAGACATCGCCGAGATCGTCCGTCAGCCGCATGTTGCGGAACTCCACCAGCCGCGTGCTGCCGTCCTTGTGCCGGATGGGGAACGCCCCCGCCCAGCTCGCTCCGGTGCGCATCACCTCGGCGAACAGCCGGGTCACCACATCGCTGTGCTCCTCGTGGACCAGCAGCCGGGCCGCGTAGCGGCCCAGCGCCTCCTCGGCGGTGTAGCCGAAGACGTCGTTGGCCTGCGGGCTCCAGAACACGATGCGTCCGCCGCTGTCCAGCACGACTGCGGACACGCTCAGCAGGTCGAGGAGGCCGCCCGGTGGCAGCGGCCCGGCCTCACGGACCTGCTGGTCCGTCCCATCGGATTCTTCCGGTCTCATCACCCGGCTCCCTCTATGGCGGTACCCGAGGACTGGCCCCTCCATGGTGCCCTCGCTGCCGGGAGACCCACGAGCCGAAGACTGGAATCCGGCGCGACACCGGGCCCGTGCCGGCTTCACCGTCTGGAAAGATCACCCGAATGGCCCGTTCCGCTATAGCGGGTGAGGTCGTTGGGGAGTCTGGAATTCCGAAACTGATCACAACCGACTACGGCTCACCCGAATCATTACGCCGCCCCGAACAGCCCAGGACCGCCCCGCCGCAACGGAACGGTAAACATCTGCGGCCGCCGCGGCTACAGGAGGAATGGAATGCGCTCCCTGCTGGAGAGCTTCTTTGACACGATGGACGAGCTGCAGGGCGATTTTCGCCGTCGGCTGGGTGACATCGAGCGGAAAGCCTCGTCCGCACCGGTAATGAGCGCCCTGCCGGAGGGAGGACGTGTTCCGCAGTCGGACAGGTTCGACGAGATCCGCGACCCGCTCGGGCTGGGTCTCCTGTGGGCCGACACCCGCAGGCCGGCCGAGAGCACAGAACGCGAGAAGAAACCATTCACCAGCCCGCCTTTTTCCTCCATCGCTGGCGAGCCGCGACGCGCAGAAACGTTCCTCCCGTGACCACGCGCCCCGCAGGACAGCACGTCGCAGCTGTTGCGCGTGAGCGTTGATCATGCAGGAACGTATCTGTGACTCCCGCTTCGGCATGGCTCACCGAAGCGGGACCCCGATCCCCTCCGTGGCTGGGGGAACGGGTACACCGGCGGCTGTCGCTGCCCGGCACGCACTTGGGCGCGGCAGCCGCCACCCCGAACGCCACTATGGCCCGCCCTCCTCAGCGCGAAAGCAGAAAACATGAAGAAGCTCATCGCGACCGCCCTGTTCACCGGCGCCTTCGCCCTGGGCACGGCCACATACGCCCCAGCGGCACTGACAGGTTCCACCTCCCAGCCGCCCCCGGCCGACCACATGCCCCACGGAGCGCACGATCTCCCGGGCGAAGGCCCCGGCGCCGAGGTGGCGGACGGTAAGCAGGGCGGCCAGGAAGGGCGGTCGTAGCGGTAACGTCCTACGGAGCCATGTCCGGGCAGTAGACCTTGATCGCGGCTTGTTGCACGGTCTCGGCCTCAGCCTGGGTCAGCGAGTGATCCTCCTCCACGAGTTCAGCAGCTGCTATACCGGGGTCGGTCTGCAGCATCCCCAGGTTGTCGCGACAGACCAGGTGGCCACGCTTCACCAGGATCGGTCAACCCACCGCCTTGCGCGTATCTCACGCCCAACAGCTACCGAAGCCATGGTGTCGCTGTCAGGCGAAAAGCTCCGACATCACCCGATCAAGTTCCTTACGTTGTTGGTGGGTTGTTTCTGGTCACTCGTAGGATCGGGAGACCCCAGGGGCACTGGGTGTGGCTGTCAAGCTCATGCCGCAGGAGTGGCTTCAGTAGCACCATAGGAAGGGGCCCTCAGGTACCCGCCTGAGGGCCTCGTCCTGTCCGGCTCCGTTGTCGTCGGGTCAGCAGAAGCCGGGCCTTCTCTGTACGGGGCGGATACCGGCGGCGCAGGGCGGTGGCCCGGACCTCTGCCCAGACAATGCCGGCCGCCGGGTCGCGGTGCGTGGCGACGTACAGGGTCCAGTCGGCGTCGCCGATCGTGAACCAACCTCCGGCCCACGAGGTTCGGTGGTCTTCGGCTTGAATCCGGCGAACGGGCTGCCGATGAAGCGTATGGCCACTGCGGTGTCTTCCTCCGGCGAGACTTTCCCACTCACCGCCTGGGAGTAGTCCGGTACCGGCAGGACAGCACCGGAGGCCGACAGCTTTCTGCGCGTCACCGCCGGCTGACGGTGGCAGGCGCGGCGGCTCCGGTGGGCGTGCGTCCGCTCCGGGCGCGGTCGACCCCGCCCCGTCGGCCCGGCCCGGTCTGGGGCGCTCGGGCAGTGAGCGCTGCCCCCTCTCCTGTCCGTCAAGGCATTCCTCCGGCCGGTCCGAGGCTGTGTCGTGGGGTGAAATCTGACCTTCCCCACGGAAAGGCACCACCTCCATGGCCCGCCAAGCCGACCGCCAGTCCCCGGATCCTGACCGCACCCACCAGCAGGCCGCGGCGCGAGTCCCGTTTGCCCCGTCCGACTCGCTGGACATCCAGCGCACCGCCGGGAACACGGCCCTGATCCAGCTCCTGCGCCAGGCCGGGCATGCCTGGGCGCAGGAGCAGCACCAGCACTCGGCCGGCTGCGGCCACCAGACAGGCGAGCGGGCCGCGGTGCAGCGGTCCGCCGTCCACGGCGTGCTGCGCACCTCCGGCCGCCCCCTCGACGACGCCATCCGCACCGACATGGAGTCCCGGCTGGGCGCGGACTTCTCTGACGTCCGGGTCCACGACGACAGCGCGGCCAAGGCCTCCGCGGCCGAGGTCGGTGCCCGCGCCTACACCTCCGGCAACCATGTCGTCATCGGCGCCGGCGGCGGCGACAAACACACCCTCGCCCACGAGCTGACCCACATCATCCAGCAGCGCCAGGGCCCGGTCGCCGGTACCGACAACGGCGCCGGGCTCAAGGTCTCCGACCCCTCCGACCGCTACGAGCGCGAGGCGGAGGCCAACGCCACCCGCGTGATGAGCGGTCCGGCCCCTACGGTGGTCGCCCGCGCCCTCGCCGACGACCGGGGGCGACGGACCGGGTCCGGGGAGGTCGAGGTCCAGCGGGTGATCGGGCAGAACAACAGCACGGCCGGAGTCGATCACGCGCAGGGGGAACACGTTTTCAATGACGTCTCGACCCTGGCCACCGAGTTCAAAGCCGCTTGCAGGACGAATGGCGGGGCACTCGCTCGACGGCTCAACCCGACACAGGGCGACGGGATGAACCAGGACGACGCGACGGTGACGTTCATGCGCCTCCGGGTGCAGGCAGCGGCAACCGCGGCGAATCAGCTCACCCCTGACCTGATCGCCACTCTGAACACCCGCCGACGCCACGCGCTCTACGGGACCGTGCCCTCAGGAAACGGCGATGACGACAACGCCGAACTCTTCGGCCGGTACAAGCAGGAAATCCTGGCTCTGGCGAACAGCTGTCACCCTGACAACATCTTCCAGGAGAACCTCGGTCTCAGGTCCGTGACCGACCTTCGCACCGCTCTCGCCAACACGATCGTCGACCGTGTCGCGCTCACGTACCTCAGGACGCGACACGGGGAGAATTCCGTTGATGCCTGGTTCACTCCCGCAATGCAGGACATGAACACAGCCTTCGGACACATCTTCACCGCGCTCGACAATCTGCTCCAGATCAAGAACCGGCTCATCAACGGGGAGTAGCGCGAACCGGAAGGCTGGAGATTGCTGGCTCGATTCGGGCGGCCGGGTGGTTCGAGGCTTTGGAGGAGCAGGTCATGCCCGCCGAGGTACTGCCCCGGTACCGGCGGGTGTACCGGGTTGTGAAGGGCGAGCAGCGGCAGTTCAAGCGGAATCAGTGGTGGACCTCGCGGAAGTCGATCGTCGATCAGGACAAGCACGAGGTGATGCGGCAGCGGCGGGAAGCCGAGCGGGCCGAGCGGGCGGCCCGGAATCAAGAGCGGGAGGAGGCTGCGAAGCGGCGCCGGAAAAAGCTGGAGGAGCAGGAACGGGCCCGGAAGGCCGAGGAGGCTGAGCGCCTGCGGCTGGAACGGGAGGAGGAACACCGCGCCTACATGGAACAGATGCGGCGCCGGTGGGCGGAGGAGGGCACACTCCGGGAGCAGGAGCGGTTGGAGCGCGAAGCGCGTCTGGCGCGCGAGCAGGCTGAGCGCGAGGAGAAGGAGCGTCAGGACCTGGCAACGGCGAGGGCGTGGTGGGGCAGGCTGTCATCGGAGCAGATCTCGGAGCTGTTCGCCGCCGTCGCCGAGTACGCGAGGCGGGCCTCGGGGCTGCGAGTGGAAATTCCGGAAAAGCCGGCGATGTGTACGCCGTACGCTCGTGACGTCCCTATCTACGTGCAGGGCAGGCGACGGACGCTGTTACTGCGTCGTGTGACCCTGTCCCGACCTGATCGCTTCCTGCCCCGACGTCGCGAAAGAGCTGCTCCTGGCCCGCAGTGCCCAGGAAGCACGCGAACTCGCCGACGCCCTTCCCACCGGTCGGATCGTGCAGCTCGATCCGGCGGAACACGAACAGCCCACCATGTGTTGAACGCCCATTGATACCGAAGAGCGAAGTGGATCGAGGTGCAGTTCGGCACCTCGCCGGCCTGGGCGGTCGACGTCCCGCTCTATCGCACCGCTGACATCGACGCGCTCGTCGACACGCACCCCGAGGCCGACTGGGGAGCTGCGCCAGGTCGAGAAGGGCCAGTGCTCTCCGCGCTCCACGCTGATCCCGACAGAGTAGGGGCCAGGCAGGTGAAGAGGCGGCCGCCCTGGAGATCCGGATGGCCGCCTCCTCTTGGTACGCCGGGCGGGTTACTGAGGTTTTCAGGTTGTCGTCGGGTGGTGACGGTTCATGATCCCTGCGGTATGCCGGTGAGGTGAGATATCCGGAGGGTGGGGGCCTGACTGCTGAGCGTCGGGCATTTCGTGAGGGGATCCGGCTCCAGGCCGGCGTGCGGTTCGCGGCAGGTGAGAAGACCGCGGTGATCGCGAAAGAACTGCGGGTGAGCGTGCGGTCGGTGGAACGGTGGCGCCGTGCCTGGCGCGAGGGAGGCACGGAGGCCTTGCGCTCCGCCGGTCCGGCGAACTCCCCGACCATCACCGGCGCCCAGTTCGCCGTGCTCGAGGAAGAGCTCGGGAAAGGGCCGTCGGCGCACGGCTTCGACGACGAGCGCTGGACTCTGGCCCGGGTCCAGGTCGTGATTCGCCGGCGGCTGCGGGTGAGTGTGTCGGTGGCGACGGTGTGGCGGCTGCTGAAACGGCACGGCTGGTCCTGGCAGACGCCCGCCCGACGGGCACTGGAGCGTGACGAGCACGCGGTGGAGCTGTGGAAGAAGGAGGTGTGGCCGCGGGTAAAAGGCTCGCGGCCAAGTCCGGGGCCTGGGTCGTCTTCGAGGACGAAGCCGGATTCTCCATGACCCCGCCGGTGGCCCGCACCTGGGGCCGACGCGGACACGCCCCCGTCATCCGTGTGCGCGGCCGCTCCCGCCGCCGGACCTCCATCGCCGCCCTGTGCTGCTACAAACCCGGCGAGAAGAGCCGTCTCATCCACCGGCCCCGCACGCATCTTCTTCTCAAGGGTGCCCGCAGGAGCTTCTCCTGGAAGGACTACCGCGACCTGCTGGTCCGCGCGCACATCCAGCTCGGCGGTCCGATCGTGGTGGTCTGGGACAACCTCAACACCCACCTGGCCGCCGGGCTGAAACAGTACGAGGCCGAGCACGGCCGGCTCACCACCGTCCGCCTCCCGCCCTACGCGCCCGACCTGAACCCCATCGAGGCCGTCTGGTCGCTCGTGCGCAGAGCGATGGCCAACACCGCCTTCGACACACCCGACGACCTCGACCGCATACTCCGCCGGGAGTTACGCAGGATCCAGCTCCGGCCCCGCCTGATCGACGGCTGCCTCACTGCCACCGGCCTGGCCCTCAATCCACCGACTCCACCCTGAAAACCTCAGTAGGCAGGGGAAGGCAGTCAGGACGGGGTGGTCGATGTGGTGGTGCTCGAGCTCGATGCCGTACCGGCCACCCCACGCCTTCCAGACCAGGTGCCCGACCGACTCGGCAACCGCCACACACTCCTGTACCTGCCTGGCACGCAGTCGTGAGCCAGATCAGACGGCCCACCGGCATCTCGACGGCCAGGGCGCGCAGTTCGACGGCGGTCCGAGACAAAGGCGTGGGCGCCGTCGTGACGGAAGCCGATCGAGCGGATGACAGCGGCGACGGGACCGGCCCCATCCAGGAGTGCGGTCTGCGTGTCTTCATCCTCCCCAGGGCTGGGGGCCTATGGAAGGTGTTGCCCGTTGCAATGGGTGAACTGGCAACGGGCAACGAGACGCGCCGTATCGGGAGTGGGTGCGACCGGAGCCGCACCGACCGCTCACGGCCGGCACCTGGCGATCGGGAAGCGTCGGTCAGGAGGCGTCGCCGGTGTAGTAGAAGCGGCAGGCGACTCCCGGGCCCGGCGGCTTGCGCGGCTCGCCCGGGCGCGGGTCGTACAACGCACCGCCGCCGGGCCACTTACTGATCGTTTCAGAATGAGGTTCGGAGTCGTCGCAAGCAGATGATGCTGCAGGCGAGTGGGAGCAGACCGAGGTGGAGGTCGGCGCGTATCTCGTAGCGGATGCGGAGGCGTTTGAACGGGTGGAGCCAGGCGAAGGTCCGCTCCACGACCCACCTGGTCTTGCCGAGGCCGGAGCCGTGCGGGGCGCCTCGGCGGGCGATCTTGGGTGTGATGCCGCGGGCCCGCAGGATGCGCCGGTGCTTGTCGTAGTCGTAGCCGCGGTCGGCGAACAGTCGGCCCGGCCGGTGCCGCGGCCGTCCGCGAAGTCCTCGGATGCGGGGGATCGCGTCCAGCAGCGGCGTCAGCTGGGTGACATCGTGCCTGTTTCCGCCGGTCAGGGTGATGGCGAGGGGGGGTGCCGTGCCGGTCGACGATCAGGTGGTGCTTGCTGCCCGGCCGCGCGCGGTCGACCGGCGAAGGTCCGGTGTGATCCCCCCTTGCAGGGCCCGGACGTGCGAGGCGTCGATCGCGGCGTCGTCCATGTCCAGCAGACCTGCCTTGCGCAGTTCGGCCAGGAGGACCTCGTGCAGGCGGGGCCGGAGGCCGGCCTCGGTCCAGTCCCGCAGGCGCCGCCAGGCCGTCACTCCGCTGCAGCCGGTCCGCTCGGCGGGCACGTCTCTCCGGCTCACGTTCTTGCGCAGCACGTAAACGATGCCCCGAAGGGCCGCGCGGTCGTCCGCCGGCAGACGCCCCGGATACCGATGCCGCCGCGGCGGGCGGGGTGGCAGCAGTGGAGCGATGCGTTCCCACAGGTCATCAGGCACAAGATCATCCGACACCCGCATCACTCTGCCGCCACCAGCCCCGGTCGCCAAGCCCTCACGCCGAACTCATTCTGAAACGATCGGTTAGGGATCCCGTACTGCTCCGAGCTGTCGATCCTCGCTTGGACGGGCGTCGCATGCTTCGCGCACTTCGTCTACAACCCGCTCGTGGCGATGCTCCTCGGTGGGCTCTTCGCGTTGTCGTTCATCGGGGGGCGGGCTCCGTCGCAGGGCAAGGCACTCGGTTCGCTGCAGTGCCCACGGTGCGCTGGGCGGAGTGCTCGACACGTCCATGGCCGGGTTCTGAGCCGGAAACACCTGGCTAGGAAGCTCTACGTCGTCGCACTGAATCTGGCCAGTGCCCAGATGGCGACGAGGTCGAGGACCATCACGATGATCGACCACATCGGGTAGTACGGAATGAACATGAACTGAGTGACGAGGCTCACCGCGCCCACCGCCACACCGGCGCCTTTGGCCCAGCTCTGGCCGAGCAGCACCCCCAGACCCGCAGCGATCAGCGCGAGCCCGATGACCACGTGCATCCAGCCCCAGGCTGTCACGTTGAAACGGTAGGCGTACCCGGGTGCCCTGAAGATGGCGTCCTGTGCGATGCTGGCGGCGCCCATGAGAATGCTGAGCGTCCCGCTCAACTCCAGAGCCACACCCGCGAAGAGGTGCGGGCCGATCATCCACTGGCTGTCGTGGGGCTGCGTCGTGCCCTTCCGTGCCCCACCGGACATCTCCGCCATGGTCTCCACCTTCCTGAACAGCGCGGAAACCCCCACGCACCATGGGGTGGGGGCAGCCGCCTCTGACAGCCACAGTCTCGCCTCGCCTTGTTCGCACCGCGACCGCAAGAGGCCATCCGAGTGAAGCCCCTGCCCCGGGACGGTCCTACGGCGGGGCGGGGCCGGTTGGTGCGGAGCCGGGTCGGTAGGCAACGGGTTCGCGGCTGAGAGGGCAGGTTACGCAGCGGCCGCCCGCCGCGGCCTCGGCCGAGTTCGGCGCCGACGACCTCGACGACCTCGACGCCCGCCTTGCGAAGCAGGGTATTGGTCTGCGTGCTGCGGTCGTGAGTGAAGGCGACACCGGGCTCCACGCCGATGGCGTTGTCGCCGCTGTCCCCCTTGCCGGTGGTCGAAGGCGTACACGTTGCCGCCCGGGCCATGGCACTCGGCCCGCGTCGGTGACCCGTCGTCAACCTGATCCCCCGGAAGACCTTCACCCGGTACGTCGATACCTGACCGGCTGACTTCGGACGCCCGGCCCTGGGCCCATGGCCTGCACGTCCCACGGCGAGAGGCCGTAGCCGGGTTGCCGTGGAGGACCCGTCCCACCGGCTCGGCTACCGTCTGCGATCGAATCCCCCGCTCGTCACTCTGTGTGAGGTACCCCATGTCTGTACCGAGCGACGTCGCCTCCCCCTTCGCCATCCGGCTCCTCGACGCGTTCGCCGTGCGCTGCGCCGGCCGGGCCGTCGCCGTGCCGCCGAGCGGGCAGCGGCTCGTCGCCTATCTCGCGCTGCGGATCGGCGCCGGCCGGACGGTGGCCGCGGGCGCGCTGTGGCCCGAAGCCTCCGAGGAGAAGTCGCAGGCCAGCCTGCGGACCGCCGTGTGGCGGGTGAACCGGGCGGCGCCCGGCCTGGTGGTCACGCGGGGGACGCACGTCTCCCTCGCGCCCGACGCGGTCGTCGACAACCGGGAGTTCACCGCCCGCGTCCGACGGATACTGCGACCGTCCATGGACGCCCAGCCGCCCCCGGTGGACGACGACGGCTACGCCTGGTTGCTCCGGGGCGGGGAGCTGCTGCCGGGATGGTACGACGATTGGGTGCTGCTCGAGCAGGAGCACACCCTGCAGCTCCGGCTGCACGCGCTGGAGGCGGCGGCCCGTCGCATGGCCGTGCACGGCAGGTACG
Organism: Streptomyces nymphaeiformis; assembly: GCF_014203895.1. GTDB lineage: Bacteria > Actinomycetota > Actinomycetes > Streptomycetales > Streptomycetaceae > Streptomyces > Streptomyces nymphaeiformis. The sequence goes on from NZ_JACHJY010000014.1 coordinate 44,611, forward strand.
CGGGGGCCCTGGAGCTCGCCTTCGAGGCCGTCCGCCTGGAGCCGCTGCGGGAGAGCGCCAGCAGCGCGGTCATCGCCGTGCACCTGTCCGAGGGGAACGCCGTCGACGCGGTGCGGCACTACGAGTGGTTCCGCAGACTCCTCGACGCGGAACTGGGCCTGCAGCCCTCCGCGCAGCTCACGGCGCTGGCCCGGGGCCAGGTCGTCCCGCCGCGCGGCCCCACCGGTGATCGATCGGTGACGCCGTGGTGACACGCACCGGATAAGTCATGGGCAACAGATGACCTGGCGGAGGGAAAACCGATGGCGGTGCAATTGTCCTACCCCGGCGTGTACGTGGAAGAGCTGCCCAGCGGCGTGCGCACGATCACCGGTGTCCCCACCTCGATCACGGCCTTCGTCGGCCGTGCCCTGCGCGGCCCCCTCCACAAACCCGTCACGCTGACGTCCTTCGCCGACTTCGAGCGCGCCTTCGGCGGCCTCTGGTCGGAGAGCCATCTGGGCTACTCCGTGCGGGACTTCTTCCAGCAGGGCGGAGGTGTCGCCCTCGTCGTACGGGTCCACTCCCCCGAGTCCAACGACACCGCCGCCATCAGTCTCGGGACCGGCCAGAAGAGACTCAAGCTCAACGCGGCCTCACCCGGTGCCTGGGGCGCGAAGCTGAAGGTCACCCTGGACGACGACGTCCGGCTGAACGACGACGGCACCAAGGACCCGGCACTCTTCAACCTGACCGCCCTCGACACGGCGACCGGGTTCAAGGAGGTCTTCCGCAACGTCTCCATCGCGCCCGCCGCCGCCCGCCGGGTGGACATCGTACTCGCGGCCGAATCGCAGCTCGTCAGGGTGGAGTTGCCGCTCCCGACCCAACCGCAGGGCGCCTCCCCCGTGGAGGCCACCGCCACCGGAGGGAAGGACGGCGGGGCGATCGGGGCCGCGGACATCGCCACAGGCACCAACTTCCAGACGGACAAGAAGGGCATCTACGCACTGGAGTACGCCGACCTGTTCAACCTGCTCGTCATCCCGCCCTACTCGGGAACCGGTGAACTGGGCGACCGTGACGTGGACCCCGCGGTCGTCACCGCCGCCATCGCCTACGCCCAGCCGCGGCGTGCGGTCGTCGTGCTCGACCCGCCCCAGGGATGGGCGACGGTGGGGCAGGTCGCCTCCTCCACCGGCGCGTCCGCGTTCACCAGCAGCAAGAACGCCGCCGTCTACTTCCCCCGGGTCAAGCAGCCCGATCCCCTGCGGGACGGCCAGGTGATGACCTTCGCTCCCTCCGGAGCCATCGCCGGCGCGATCGCCCGGACCGACGCCGAACGAGGCGTATGGAAAGCCCCGGCAGGGCTCGACGCCACGCTGTCCGCGGTCACCGAGCTGGCCCTGCCGCTGACCGACGGGGAGATCGGGCAGCTCAATCCCCTGGCCGTGAACTGCCTCCGCCTGGCACCCGGGACCGGACACGTCGTCTGGGGAGCCCGCACCCGCAACGGCTCCGACCGGAACGCCTCGGAATGGAAGTACCTGCCGGTGCGGCGCACCGCCCTCTTCATCGAGGAGAGCCTGTACCGCGGCATCCAGTGGGCCGTCTTCGAACCGAACGACGAGCCGTTGTGGGCCCAGCTCCGCCTGAACATCGGCGCGTTCCTCAACAACCTCTTCCGGCAGGGCGCCTTCCAGGGCAGGACCCCACGCGAGGCGTACTTCGTCAAGTGCGACGCGACGACCACCACCCAGAACGACATCGACCTCGGCGTCGTCAACATCCTCGTCGGCTTCGCCCCGCTCAAGCCCGCCGAGTTCGTCGTCCTCCGGCTGCAGCAGATCGCCGGCCAGATCCCCGCCTAGGAGCCGAACCCATGGCACAGTTCAGCGTCAACGCCCAGCGCTTCGATCCGTACAAGAACTTCAAGTTCCGTGTGAAGTGGGACGGCCGCTACGTAGCCGGCGTGAGCAAGGTGAGCGCCCTCAAGCGCACCACCGAGGTCGTCGAGCACCGCGACGGCGCCGACCCCTCCACCGCGCGCAAGTCGCCGGGCCGGACCAAGTACGAGGCCATCACCCTCACCCGTGGCGTCACCCACGACGTCGAGTTCGAGCGGTGGGCCAACAAGGTCTGGAACTTCGGATCCGGACTCGGCGCCGAGGTCTCCCTCAAGGACTTCCGCAAGGACCTGATCATCGAGCTGTACAACGAGGCGGGCCAGCTCGTCCTCGCGTACAAGGTCTTCCGCGCCTGGGTCTCCGAGTTCCAGTCCCTCCCCGAACTCGACTCCAACGCCAACGCCGTGGCCATCCAGACCCTGAAGCTCGAACACGAGGGCTGGGAGCGCGACGTGGACGTGGTCGAGCCGCAAGAGCCGTCGTTCGTCGAGCCGTAGGGCAGGAGGGGGAGGACATGCACGCACTTCCGGCGGGAGAGCTGCTGCGGCTGTGGGACGAGTGCCGGGACGCGTCCCCCCAGGCGCGTGCCCTCGACCTGGCCGCCGCGGTCGACGAGGGCACCGGTTCCGTCCCTCCGGCCGAGCGGCCCATCGGCCGCGTCATCGCGCTGCTGCTGCGCCTGCGGACCGCACTGGCCGGTCCGCGTCTGGCGGGCACGGTGGTCTGTCCGGGGTGCCGCGGGACGGTGGAGTTCCAGGCTTCGGCCGACGCTCTGCTCGCCCTCGAGGACAAGATCGTCGACGCTCCGCCGCCCCTGCTGCACGGTGGCTACGAGCTGGTCTGGCGGTGCCTCACGTACCGGGATCTCGAGGCGGTGGCCGAGCGGCCGGGGGCGGACGACCCGGACCTCGGCGCACGGCTGCTGCTCGAACGGTGCCTGCTGAGCCTGCGCCATGAGGAGCGCACCGTGGATCCTGCGTCCGTCGATCTGCCCGAGGCGGTGAGCGAAGCGCTGTCCGGGGCGATGTCTGCCGCGGACCCGCTCGCCGACGTGCTGGTCGATCTCACGTGTCCCGACTGCGCGCACGCGTTCACCGCCGACTTCGACGTGGCCGCGTTCGTCTGGGCCGAGCTCGAGTCCCGCGGCCGACAGCTGCTGCTCGACGTCGACGCGCTGGCCCGCTCCTACGGCTGGTCCGAGCCCGAGGTGCTCGCGCTGAGCGAGCGACGACGGGCGAGCTATCTCCGCATCGTCACAGGGGAACTGCCATGACCGATCTGCTGCGCCGGCTCGCCTCCCGGGCCACCGGACGGCATCACCGGCCCGCCACCGTGCCGCTCCTGCCGCCTCGCGGCGTCGCCGAGCGACCGCCCCGGGAACCCGTCGCACGCGGTGAGGGAACCGCTGCGGAGGAGGTACGGGAGGTGGCCGCGGCCTCACACGACAACGAGGCGTCCGCCCGGGGCCCTCTCACGGCCGGCGACCGGCCTGGCGTCGTGTCCGCGCCTCCCGTCCCGCTCCCCGTCGTCCTCCCCGCTCCCGGGGCCCCTCCCCCACCTGACCCTGGCACGTACGCCGTTCGGCGGGAAGCCGCCCCTGGCGTCGAGCGCCGTGTCGAGGCGGGTGGCACCGTGCCGCACGTGAGGCCGGCCGCCACGCCGGTCCCCGTCGCGCCCGCGACCATCCCCACTCCGGTCGTCCCCCCGGCCGCGCGGCCCTCCGCCGCTGACGACGGCACCGGCGGCCCGGAGCCGCACGACGAGCCGCAGCAGGAGCCGGTGCCGCGCCGACCGCGCCTCCGACCCGTGGCCCCCATCGACGACTCCGCGCGCCCGGCGAGGCATGCGGAGGCGCTCGGGATTCCCGTCGTCCGTCCCCTGCCGGTCCCTGTTCCGGTGCCGCCGGCCGTGGCTCCCCGTACCGCCGCCCACCCGGCTGTCGCCGCCGTCGCCGATCCGGCCCCCGCCGTCACGATCACCATCGGCAGGGTCGAGATCCGTGCGGTCCCTCCCGCCACGCACACGACCGCCCGGCCGGAGGCGGACAGTGCCCTCCCAGGCGGGTCGGGATCCGCCACGCTGTCTCTCGGCGACTTCCTCCGCGGCACCGGGGAGGCGCGATGAGCGCCCTGCCACCGCGGGTGCGGATCGTCGTCGACGAGGTCGTGCTGCGCGGCCTGACATCGGCCCAGGCCGGCTCCGTGGTGTCCGGCCTGGAGCGGGCGCTCGGCGCCCTCGCGGCCGCCGCCGACCCCGCGGCGCTCACCGGGCGCACCGTGCCCGTCGTGCGCCCCCGGCCCGCCCGTACCCCCGCGAACAGCGCCGCCGCGCTCGGGGCCCAGGCGGCGACCGCGATCTGGACGGCCCTGGGAGGTGAACGATGATCTCGCCCCGAGTCGTCAAGGGGGGCCTCGTCGAGGTGGACGCGACCACCGGCCGCGCCCTGCGGACGATCGCCCTCCAGTACAACCCGGACGCCCTCACCCGCACGGTCGCCGTGCAGGCCGCGGGCGGAGACGCCGGCCAGGCCCTGCGGCTGAAGGGCGTCGCCGTCGAGACGCTGCGTCTGGAGGCGGAGATCGACGCCACGGACCGGCTCGAGTTCCCCGCCGAGAACCCGGCCACGGTCGAGTTCGGCATCCATCCCCAGCTCGCCGCCCTGGAACTGCTGGTCAACCCGAGGGCCACCACACTCGTGGACAACGACGCCCTGGCCTCCAGGGGCATGCTGGAGGTCCTGCCCATGGAGACGCCACTGACGCTGTTCGTCTGGAGCAAGCAGCGCGTCGTACCGGTCCGCGTGACCGAGCTGTCGATCGCCGAGGAGGCCTTCGACACGGCGCTCAACCCGATCCGCGCCAAGGTCACCCTCGGCATGCGCGTGCTCTCCGTCGACGACCTCGGCTTCGCCCACCGCGGCGGAGCGCTGTTCATGGGCCACCTCCGCAACAAGGAGGCGCTGGCCGCCCGCGCCGGATCGGCCGCCCTGTCCGCCCTCGGCCTGGAGGCGATCTGAGATGCCCGACCCGCTCCAGGCACTCCTCGCGGCCGGTGCCGTCCCCACCGTGTCGCTGCCGCCGACCAGCCGCTACGCCGACGTCGGCGTCACCGCTCACGTCCGTCCGCCCGACCCCGGCGAGGAACCCGCGCCGCCCGTCCCGTACTTCCGCCGCCGGTTGTGTCCGTCCCCTGAGCGCTTCGCACTGCTCCACGAGTACGCGACGACGGCGGGCGACCGACGGGACCTGCTCGCCTCCGGTCTCCTCGGCGACCCGGAGCTGTGGTGGCGGCTCGCCGATGCCAACGGCGTCATCGACCCGGCCCGGATGACGCTGCCGCCGGGGCGCCGGCTGCGCGTCACCCTGGCCGAGGGCGTGCCGGGAGCCGCCGATGCGTGACCTGCCCCCGGGGCCCGTCCGGCTGCAGCTGTTCCTCGGCCCGGCCGTCCCGGTGCCCGCGCCCCGCTTCGTACTCGACGCGCTCACCGGTCTCAAGGTCGAGAGCGGCACCGGGGACGCGCAGAGCGGGTTCGAGCTGACCTTCTCGATCCCCAAGGACTCCCCTGTCCAGGCGTTCTTCCCGGTCACCGTGCCGGTGTTCCGGTGCGTCGTCGCGGTCACCGTGCGCGGTGTCACCGAGGTCCTCGTCGACGGCGTGGTGACCCACCAGGACATGACGGCGGCCGGGCCCACGTCGGTGCTCCACGTCAAGGGCAAGGACCTCAGCTACGTCATGAACCTGGTGCCCTTCGACGGCCTGCCCTACCCGGCGATGTCGCCGGCGGTGCGCGCCCTGACGGTCCTCGCGAAGTACGCGGCCCTGGGCTGCGCCCCCCTCGTGATCCCGAGCCTCCTGGAGGACGTGCCGATCCCGGTGGACCGCATCCCCGTCCACCAGGGCACCGACTACGAGTACCTCACGGCCCTCGCCAACGAGGTCGGCCACGTCTTCTACATCGAGCCCGGACCGGTGCCGGGGGTGAGCAAGGCGTACTGGGGACCGGAGATCCGGCTCGGAGCGCCGCAGCCCGCGCTCAACGTCGGCCTCGACGCAGCCCACGACAACGTCGCCACCCTCAACTTCACCTTCGACAAGGAGAAGAGGGAGATCCCCATCGTCGCGATCCAGGAACGCACGACCAAGGCCCCGCTCAACCTGCCCGTCCCCGACATCGCCCCCATCCGGCCTCCGCTCGGCCTCGTCCCCCCGATCCCGCCGAAGCTGCACCGCATGACGGACACCGCGAACCTCAGCCCGCTCGCCGCCGTGATGAAGGGCGTCGCGTACGCCGCCCAGCACTCCGACGCCGTGTTCGGCACCGGCACCCTCGACGTCGCGAAGTACGGCCACGTCCTGCGCCCCCGCAGGCTGGTCGGGGTGCGCGGGGCGGGAACCGCCTTCGACGGCCTCTACTACGTCACCCGCGTCACGCACGACATCCGGCGCGGCTCCTACACCCAGACCTTCTCGCTCGCCCGCAACGGCGTCGTCTCGACCGTCCCGGCGGTGCCCGTATGACCCAGACCCAGACCTCCGCCGTCACCGGCTACCTCGGCAAGTACCGCGGCACCGTCGCCAACAACGTCGACCCCCTCCAGATGGGCCGTATCCAGGCCCTCGTCCCCGACGTGTCCCCGAGCGTCTCCTCCTGGGCCATGCCCTGCCTTCCCCTCGCCGGGATCAACACCGGCGTCTTCACCGTGCCGCCCATCGGCTCCGGGGTCTGGATCGAGTACGAGCACGGTGACGCCGACCACCCCGTCTGGGTCGGCGGCTACTGGGGAAGCCCGGCCGAAGTCCCCCTGCTGTCCCACGCGGTGCCGCCCGGCGTCGCCGGCATCACCCTGCAGACCACCCTCAAGAACGGTCTGGTGATCAGCGACGCGCCCGGACCGACCGGCGGGATCCTGATCACCACCGCGACCGGGGCCATGATCTCGGTCAGCGACGTCGGCATCGTCATCAGCAACGGCAAGGGCGCGACGATCTCCATGACCGGACCGACCACCGACATCAACCTCGGCGCCCTGACGGTGGTGTGACCGATGCCCGGACCGATCCTCCACCTCGGCGCCACCGTCCTGTGCACCCATGCCGGACAGGCCACGCCCACCACGCCCTTCCCCCGGGTGACGGTCTCCGGGCAGCCCGTCGTCACCCTCGCCACCCCCTACGTGGTGGCCGGGTGCGGGCTGACCGGCACCCCCACCCCGCCGTGCGTCACCGCCCAGTGGCTCGCCGGAGCCGTACGCGTCCTCGCGGGAGGCACACCCGTCGCGCTGCAGTCCGGCACCTCGATGTGCACCCCCACCGGGACCCCACTCACCCCGCTGGCCGCCCAGACCCGGGCGATCGCCTCATGAGGGAGCCGGCATGACCATCGATCACCCCTACGACATCGGCGGCAGCGGACGCACGGCGACCACCGGTCCGGACGACCACGTGCGCGACATGATCGAGCAACTGCTGCTCACCTCACCCGGAGAGCGGGTCATGCGGCCCGACTTCGGGGCGGGTCTGCTGCAACTGGTCTTCGAACCGGGCGGCCCCGAAGCGGCTGCCACCACCCAGTACCTCGTGCAGAGCGCCCTGGAGCGGCACCTGGGCCACGTCCTGACCGCCGACCGGGTCGAGGTGGAGGCCGTCGACTCCGCCCTGCTGATCACCGTCTCGTACGTCGTCCTGCGCACCCGCACCCCCGCCGTCGCCACCTTCCACATCCCGGACGGCCGCCAGTGACCCGCTTCCCGTGTGCCAAGCCGCACCGCCTGCTCGCCCTCCAGCAGGCCGGGGCCCTCAGCAGCCTCAACGCCATCGAGTACATCGAGGTGCTCGACACCGCCGCGCCCCACCAGGAGCTGCGCCAACGGGTCCTGTACGTCCGCCTCGTGCGGCCCGTGCCCGCCGGACTCGACCGGAACAACGTCGTCATCGACGGCGGCGAGCGCGTCCCGACCGTGACCGTCGACTGGGCCGCGGCGGGCAACCACCCCGACACGCCGCCCGAACTGGTCGTCGGCATCGACGAACCCGACCACGTCCTCGTCGTCCGCACCGCGGAGCGCGGGGACTTCTCGACCTACCGACTGCGGCTCGTCGCCGACCCGGCATCGGACCTCCCGCCGGCCGGCTTCGACCCACAGCTCGCCGGGGCCGAGTTCGCGTTCAAGGTCGAATGCCCGAGCGACTTCGACTGCGCCCCGGCCGACACGTGCGTGCCCGAGCCGCCCGCCACCCCCGCGATCGACTACCTCGCCAAGGACTACCAGGGCTTCCGGCGGCTGATGCTGGACCGCATCTCGCTGCTCGCACCCGAGTGGACCGAGCGCAACCCGGCGGACGTCGGGACCGCCCTCGTGGAGCTGCTCGCCTATGCGGCCGACGAGCTGTCCTACCGCCAGGACGCCATCGCGACCGAGGCCTACCTCGGGACCGCCCGGAGCCGGATCTCGATGCGCCGGCACGCCCGGCTCGTGGACTACCGCGTCCACGAGGGATGCAACGCCCGCGTCTGGGTGCGGATCGGCGTCAAGGCCGGCACGGCGGTGGAGCTGCCCGCCGGCACCCCGCTCCTCACGACGGTGCGGGACGTGCCGGCGCGGGTGGGGCCCGGCTCGCCGGAACTCCGGGCAGCCCTCGCCGCCCGGCCCGTTGTGTTCGAGACCGTCGAAGCGGCCCTCCTGCACTCCGATCTGGCCGCGATGCGCTTCCACACCTGGGGCGACCAGGGCTGCTGCCTGCCCACGGGAGCGACGTCCGCGACGCTGCGAGGCGACCATCCGCAGCTGAGGGCCGGAGACGTCCTGGTGCTCGCCGAGACCGTGTCGCCGACCACCCGTCGGGCCGTCGACGCCGACCCGACCCGGCGGTGGGCCGTCCGCCTCGTCGACGTCCGGAGCTCGGAGGACCCGGCGGGCGGTCTCTTCGAGAATCCGCCGACCTCCGGTCCGCTGCCGGTGACCGAGATCGCCTGGCACGAGGAGGACGCCCTGCCGTTCCCGCTCTGCCTCGGCGTCGTCGAGGGAGCCCTGGAGACCGCGCGTGCCTGGGGGAACATCGTCCTCGCCGACCACGGGCAGAGCGTCTCCGGCCCGGGCGGGACCGGCGAACCGCTCGGCGAGGTTCCGGCGCCCCGTCTGGTGCGGGTGCCCCGGCCGGGCCAGGCTGGCGCCATGCCGCCGGGCGCGGTACCGGCCCGCTACCGCCCCACGCTCGCCAGGGGCCCGTTGACGCACGCCAACGCCCATCCGGCCCCGACCCTGTTCCGGCAGGCCGCCACCCCGGCCCTCCTCGCCGAGCTGACCGATCTCACGTACGAGCAGGAACTGCAGACGCTGCTGGTTTCCCACGGACGGCAGCCGGCGGGCAGGACGGTCACCGTCCGCGGCGCCGCCCCCCTCTGGTCGATCAGCGACGGTACGACCGTCCTGCGCGTCGCCCTCGCCGGGGACGAGCTGCTCGTGTCGGAGCAGGCCCGGTCCGCGTCCGCCGTCCCCGCCGCCGAGCCCCGCACGGCACGGCCGGCCATCGACCTCGTCGGCGATCTGGGCGGCGACCACCGGGACTGGCAGGTCCGGCCCGACCTGCTGGACAGCGCGGCGGCGGCCGTCGACTTCACCGTCGAGGCCGAGCACGACGGCACCGTACGGCTGCGCTTCGGGGACGACGAACACGGGATGCGCCCCAAGGAGGGCACGCGGTTCTTCGCCCGGTATCGCGTGGGCAACGGCCGCGCGGGCAACGTGGGCGCGGAGTCGATCACCCACGCGGTGACGGCCGACGACGGCGTCGAATCCGTGTCCAATCCGCTGCCCGCCGCCGGCGGGACCGATCCCGAGTCCGCCGGGGAGATCCGCCGCGACGCGCCGCAGGCCTTCGCCGTCCAGGAGCGCGCGGTCACCGAGGCCGACTGGGCCGAGGTCACCGAACGCGTCGGCGCCGTGCAGCGCGCGGCGGCGACCTTCCGGTGGACGGGCTCCTGGCACACCGTGTTCGTCACCGCCGACCGGCGCGGCGGCAAGCCCGTGGACGCGGACTACGAGCGGGACCTGCGCGCCCGGCTCGAAAGGTACCGGCCGGCCGGCTACGACCTGGAGGTGGACGGTCCCGTGTTCGTACCGCTGGAGATCGGGCTTCGGGTGTGCGTGGAGCGCACCCATCTGCGGTCCGACGTCGCGGCGGCCGTGCTCGCCCGGCTCGGCGACTCCACGCTGCCGGGCGGCGGGCGCGGCCTGTTCCACCCGGACCGCCTCACCTTCGGCCGGCCCGTGCACCTGTCCACGGTCCTCGCCGAGGTGCACGCCGTGCCCGGTGTGGAGTCGGTGGACGTCCACACCTTCCAGCGGCAGCGCCTCCCGGAGACCAACGGCCTGGAGAGCGGCGTCCTGGAGATGGGGCGCCTGGAGATCGCCCGTCTGGACAACGACCCGAACTTCCCCGAGCGCGGCATGCTCGACCTCACCCTGGGAGGCGGACGATGACCGGGACGATCCCCACCGGAACCGAAGGGAGCTGCGGCTGCTGCTCGGGCACCTCCGCGCGCACCCCCGGCACCCTCGGCAACCGGCCCGGGCTGACGGAGATCGCCTACCGGAGCGGTGTGCACGGCGACTTCCGGTCGAGCATGGTCACCGCCCTCTCGGACGCGCGCCGCCCCCGGCTGTCCCGGCTGCTCACCCGCGACCCCGGCGATCCGACGATCGCGCTCATCGACGCCTGGGCGGTCGTCTGCGACGTCCTGACCTTCTACAACGAGCGTCTCGCCCACGAGTCGTACCTGCGCACCGCCACCGAACGCGTCTCGCTCCAGGAGCTCGGCCGGCTCGTGGCGTACCGCCTCTCGCCCGGCGTGGCGGCCGAGACCCATCTCGCCTTCTCCCTGGAGAAGCCTCCGCAGGCCGGGCAGCCGACCGGGCTTCCCCCGGACCCCGGCCTGCTCCCCCCTGCGCCGCCCACGGCCGTCGAACTGCCCAGCGGGATCAGGGTCCAGAGCGTGCCGGGGCCCGGCGAGCTCCCCCAGCTGTTCGAGACGGTGGAGGAGCTCCCCGCGCGCGCCGAGTGGAACGCCCTGCCGGTCGTCCCCACCAAGCCCCACCTGCCGGTCAAGGGCCGAGTCGACGCCTGGTTCGACGGCGACGTGCTCCCCGTCCGGGTCGGGGACGCCGTCCTCTTCGCGAGCGACGACCTGGCGCACGACAAGTGGGACGTGCGCCTGGTGACGGACGTCGAACCGGACCCGCCGCACCGTCGCACGTACGTCCGCTGGGACCGGGGGCTCGGCTCGGACGCCCCGTACAACGAACCGGCCACCCGGCCGGACGCCTTCGTGCTGCGCAGGCGGCTGCGGGTCTTCGGCCACAACGCGCCGGTGTGGGCGGCGATGAACAAGGAGTTCCGCCATGGGTACGTGATCGCCCACGGGGGGCAGGAGGAGGACAAGGAGTGGCCGGGCTTCGCCGCGGTGACCGAGTCCTCCGCGTCCGGGGAGCTCCTCACCGTCGTCGACCTCGACGGATCGCAGCCCGACGTCGTGACCGGATCCTGGGTCGTGCTGTCCCAGGAGCACGTCGACCAGGAGACCGCCTTCTACCGCGAGCTCTACAGGGTGGTGGACCGGACCGAGTTCTCCCGCTCCGAATTCGCCGTATCGGGCACCGTCACCCGGCTGACCCTGAAGGGCGAGCAGCCCCCCTCGGACAGGAAGCGGGCCGACGGCCCCGTGTTCCGGACCCCGCGCGACGTGACCGTCCTCGCCGTGTCCGAACCGCTCACGGTCGTCGAAGCACCCGACACGGCCCCCGTGACCGCGCGCACCCTCCTCGTCGAGGGCGACGCGACCGCGATGCTCCCGGGGCGCAGGCTCGTCCTGTCCGGTCGCCTCGACGGCGGGACGAAGGCACCGACGGCCGAGGTCGTCGTCCTCGACTCGGTGCGCGCCCAGGGATCCCGGACCCTGGTCACGCTCACCGCTCCGCCCCTGCACGCCTACGAACGGGCGACCGCCGCCCTGTTCGGGAACGTCGTGAAGGCCACCCAGGGCGAGACCGTGCATCAGGTCCTCGGCGACGGCGACGCCCGCCGTCCCTTCCAGACGATGCCGCTGCTGCACGGCCCGCTCACGCACGTCCGTGCCGACACCCCGCAGGGCTTCGCCTCCACCCTCAGCGTCCGGGCCGACGAGGTCGCCTGGCGCGAACTGCCCACCCTGTACGGGGCGGAGCCCGGCGACCGGGTCTTCACCACCCGCGACGAACCCGACGGCACCGTGGTGGTGGCGTTCGGCGACGGTGTACGTGGGGCCCGGCTGCCCTCCGGATCGCACAACGTCCGTGCCACCTACCGCAAGGGCACGGGACTCGCGGGCAACCTTCCGGCCGACCGGTTGTCCCAGCTCATGGACCGGCCCCTGGGCGTCAAGGCCGCCACCAACCCGGTCGTGGCCGACGGCGGCGTCGACCCCGAGGACGAGGCGCACGCCCGCGCCTCCGTGCCCCTCGCCACCCGCACCCTCGGCCGTGCGGTCTCTCTGCGCGACTACGCCGACTTCGCGCTCGCCTTCGCCGGGATCACCCTGGCCCGGGCCGACGTGCTGCGGCTCCGGACCGGCCGGACGATCGTCGTCAGCGTCTGCGGACCCGGGGGCGCGGCGGCACCCGACGTCACCGTCGCCCACCTCACGGCGGCCCTGCGCAGATACGGCGACCCCCTGACCCGCGTCGAGGTCCTCCCCGCACGCCAGGCCCGGTTCCACCTCGGCCTCAAGGTGCGGGTGGATCCCGCCCGCGAGCCGAAAACCGTGCTCGCCGCCGTCGAGACGGCGCTGCGCGCCGCCTACGCACCCCTCGCCCGCGGCCTCGCCACACCGGTGCACCGCTCCCAGGTGGTGGCCGTCGCGGCCGCCGTGCCGGGCGTCGTCGCCGTGGACCTGGACGCGCTGTACCGCGACCACCTCGGTCTGGAGAGCCGGCTCCTCGCCGCGGAGGCCTCGGTCGACACCCGTGGCAGGGCGGTCGCGGCCGAGCTGCTCGCCCTCTCCGAAGCTCCCTTCGACCGGCTGCAGGAGATGCCGTGACCACACCTCAGCCCGAACCCACCGCCGCCGACCGGCTGTACGCCCTGCTGCCGGAGGTGTACCGGCTGCGCGACGCCGAACGGGGCGGCGTGCTGCGCGAGTTCGTCGAGGTCCTCGCCACCCAGCTGGCGGTCCTCGAGGAGGATCTGGAGCAGCTCTACGACGACCAGTTCATCGAGACCTGCGCCCCCTGGGTGGCGCCGTACATCGGCGACCTCATCGGTTATCGCCCGCTTCACGGTGTGGCGGACAAGGTGCGCTCGCCGCGCGCCGAGGTCGCCCACACGATGGCCTACCGCCGCCGCAAGGGCACGGCCGCCGTGGTGGAGCAGCTGGCCCGGGACGTCACCGGCTGGCCGGCCCGCGCCGTGGAGTTCTTCGAACGCCTCGTGACCACCCAGTACATGAACCACACCAGGCTCCACGCGCGCGCCACCCCCACGATGCGGGACCAGGAAGCGCTGTCCTGGGGCACGCTGATGAACGGGGCCTTCGACGACCTGGCCCACACCGCCGACGTACGGGCCATCGCGCCCCGGCCGTCCCGCCGCGCCGGCCGGTACGGCATCCCGAACGTCGGCATCTTCCTGTGGCGCACCGTGGCCGTGCGCCTCGACCGCACGCCGCTCACCCCCCATGCCCCAGGTGACGGGCGCCGCTTCCGCATCGACACGCTGGGCAGCGACGCGCGGCTGTTCGGCGCGCCGCGCACCGAGGAGGAGATCACCCACCTCGCCGAGCCCGAGGACGTGCCTCTGCCGCTCACCCGCCGCCGGCTCGCCGCCCGTCTCGACGCCTCGTACGGGAGCGAGCGCGACCTCCTGCTGTCGAAGGGGGTCCGGAACGCCACCGGCGCGTGGGAGTTCACCCCCGTGCGGGCCGCCGACATCACCGTCTGCGACCTGTCCGACCTGCCCGACGGCTCCGGCGCGTGGGCGCACGAACCCGCGGCGGGCAAGGTAGCGGTCGACCCGGAACTCGGACGGGTGTTCTTCGGCACGGCCGTCCCCGGGACCACCAAACCGGTCGCCACCCACCACTACGGCCTCGCCGTGCCCCTGGCTGCCCGGGGTTCGGCGCGCGGCGAGGCGGCGACGCCCCTGCCTCTGCCGCACCGCAAGGTCGCCGACGGGGAGGCCCAGCAGGCGGTGCTCGACGGGCTCGCCGGCGGGGGAACGCTGCGGATCACCGACTCCGACCGGTACGAGGACCTGCGTACCGTGCGCACCACGACGGCTGCGGCGGGCGGTTCCGACACGGTCGTGTGGGTACGGGCCGAGGACGGCGTCCGCCCCACGCTCGCCGTCCCGGGCGGTCTGCGCCTCGCGATGGCCCCGCGCACCACGGTCGTCCTCGACGGGCTCCTGGTCACCGGGGGCCCGGTCGTCCTGGAGGAACAGGGCGACGGAGGCAACCGGACCGTGGAGCTGAACGACTGCACCCTGGTCCCCGGTCAGAGCAGGACCGAGGCCGGGCAGCCGGCGCACCCCGAGAGGGCCTCGCTCCTGATCCTCGACCCCTTCGCCACCGTACGACTGAACCGGTGCGTCCTCGGGCCGATCGTCGCCGTGGAAGGCGCCGACATCACGCTCACCGACTGTGTCGTCGACGCCTCGGCGCCGAAGGCCGTCGCCTTTTGCGGGCGTCCCGAACCGGCCGACGGCGGCCCGCACACCGTCCCCGACGAGGCCGCACAGGCCACGGGGGACGGCGCCGTGCCCGGAGGCCGCCTCCATCTGCGCGAGTGCACCGTCATCGGCGGCATCCACGCCGACGTGCTCGACGCGTCCAACTCGCTGCTGGTCGCCGTGCGTGCCCCGGGAGACGTCCGGGAGGCCGCCGTATGGGCCCGGCGGCGCCAGGAGGGCTGTCTGCGCTTCAGCTACGTGCCGGAGGACTCGCGCACGGGTCGCCGTTACCGCTGCCGCCCGGACCCCGCAGATCCGCCCGGCACCCGGCGCGCCGACCGCCCGCATTTCACCTCGCTCCGTTTCGGCGACCCCGCGTACGCCCAGCTCGGCACCGCCACGCCGGACACCGTCCGGCGCGGTGCCGACGACGAGAGCGAGATGGGCGCGACCCATCTGCTGTTCACACCGCGGCGGGAGAGCGATCTCCTGCTGCGGCTCGACGAGTACCTCCGCTTCGGACTCGAAGCGGGCTTCTTCTACGCGACCTGAGCAAGGAGGCCTCCCGATGGGAGCCGATCTGAGCCGCGTGCGGTTCGACGCGCTGCGCGACCACTCCGGCGTCGTCATGCAGCAGGGCCGACTGCTGCTCGACTCCGACTGGAACGAGTTCGTGGCGATCGTCGACCGCAGACTGCGCGCCGCCGCCGCCGACCTCGGCACCCCCGGAGTCGCGGAGGGGTTCTCCGGCGTCGCCGTGGTCCCCCGTACGACCCCCGACGCCTTCCGGATCACGAGCTCGGCGGACGGCATCGCCATCGGCCGCGGCCGCATGTACGTCGACGGCCTGATGGCGGAGAACCACGGCACGGGCGACGAGATCGCCTTCGACCCGCTGCTCGCCGGCCCGGCACGCACGAAGGACACCCCGTACGGGAACCAGCCGTACTGGGCGGCCCCGACAGCGCTGCCGACCACCGGCACGCACGTGGTGTATCTGGACGTGTGGCAGCGCGAGGTCACCCCGCTCCAGGCCCGCGACCTGGTCGAGGAGGCCGTGGGGGTCGACACCACCGCCCGCACGCAGACCGTGTGGCGGGTCCGCGTGCACGAACCCGACACCCCCGATGTCGGCTGCGGCACCAGGGACGAGGACATCCCCGGCTGGGCCGAGGTCATCGCCCCCTCCGCCGGCCGGCTCACCACCGGCACGATCCCGGTGGCTGCGGACGACAACCCGTGCGTGCTGCCGCCCTCCGGTGACTACCGCGGGCTCGAGAACCAGACCTACCGGGTGGAGGTCCACGAAGGCGGAGCCGCCGGCACCGCCACGTTCAAGTGGTCCCGTGACAACGGCTCGGTCGCGATGCGGGTCGTGGAGGTGCTGGCGCAGGACCGGCTGCGGCCCGAGCACCTGGGCCGGGACTCGGTGCTCGGGCTCCGCGAGCAGGACTGGGTGGAGATCCTCGACGACCAGCAGGAACTCGACGAGCGGCCCGGCCACATGCGCCGGATCGCCGAGGTGCACGACGACGGAACGATCACCATCGCCCCTCCGCTCCCGGCCGAGCTGGTCGTGACGCCCGAGGAGGCACTCCGGCGGAACCTGCTGATCCGCCGCTGGGACCACACGGGCACGATCAGGAGTGCGCAGGGTGCCGTGGTCGACGACCTCGACGCCCCGGGCTCCACCGGGGCCATCAAGGTGCCGACGGGAAACGTGCCCGTCGTGCTCGAACACGGCATCACCGTGACGCTCGACGCTCCTGGTGGTGTGTTCCGCACCGGCGATCACTGGATCTTCACCGCGCGCACCACCACCGCCACCGTCGAGAAGCTGGACGCGGCACCCCCGCTCGGCGTCCACCACCACTACGCCCGCCTGGCCGTCGTCACGTTCCCCTCCACCGTCCACGACTGCCGCACCCTGTGGCCGGATGCCGGAGGCTGTGGCGACTGCACGGTCTGCGTGACCCCGGAGTCGCACGCCAAGGGGGTCCTGACCGTGCAGGCGGCGGTGGACTCGGTCGCGGAGGAGGGAGGCACGGTCTGCCTCGCGCCGGGTGTCTACCACCTCGTCGAAGGACCCGTACGGATGTGGAGGGCACGGTCGGTGCGTATCCACGGGCAGGGAACCGGCACCCTGCTCATCGGCGAGAGCGGGGCCTTCGACATCGACCACTCGGCCTTCATCACCCTGGAGGACCTCACGGTCATCTCCACCGGCGGCTCTCCGGCGATCCGGTTCGCCGTCACGGCCGCGGTCACCGCCCGACGGCTCACCGCGCTGGCGATCGGCGGCGGAGAGGACGGCGGGACGGGCACCGCCTTCGAACTGTCGGGCGCGTCCCTGCGGACCAGGATCCTGGACTGCGACATCATCGGCCGGAACGGGGTCGAGGCCCAGGAGTACATGGATGATGACGGCGAGGGCATCAGGGCCCACCTGCTGACGGCCGGTCTGGAGATCACCGACAACCGGATGATGTGCTTCTCGGCGGGCGTGCAGTTCCGTGGCAGCACGGCGCACGTCCTCCGCAACACCATCCGCGGCAACACGGTGCTGTTCACGCACAGCGCGGGGCTCCGGTTGCGCGGCGTCCTCTCACCCCGGGCCTCCTTCGACATCGTCGACAACCGCGTGGAGGCCGACGGGGTCGGCATCGAGGTGGGCGCGAGCGGGTACACCGTCCGGGACAACACCATCGTCGGCACCCCGGAGCCGGACCCCGGCCCGTCCCAGGGGATCGCCGTGCGGCGCGGAGTGGCCGGCGTACTGCGCGGCACCACCCGCATCGCGGGCAACCGCATCCGCCGGGTCATGGGTCCTGGCATCGTCGTGCGCGTCCCGACGGGCGACCTCGACATCTCGCACAACACCATCGAACGGGCCGTCGAGGGCATCGTGGTCACCGAGCGCGGCAGGTCGGCCGATGCCGTGATCGTCGGCAACACGCTGCGGGACATCGTTCCGCGCCCGTACGGGAACCCTCCCGAGAGCGTCCACGCCATCCGGCTCGTCGGCGCGCCCCACGCCCTCGTCGCATCCAACACCGTCTCCAACGTCACCACGCCCTCCCCCGACGACGGAAACGGCGACGGAAACGGCGGCGGCGGTCCGGAACGGAAGACCGGTGTGGCCGTGCTGGCCTGCCGGGAGTCCCGGGTCCACGGCAACAACGTCGAGTCGGTCGGCCAGTCCGAGTGGAGCGAGAACGACCGGTACCTCGGCATCCACGTCGCCGTCTTCTGCCGCAGCACGATCGAGAGCAACGTCTGCCGGCGGATCCCCGAGGACGTCGACTACGACGGCCACCCCCCGTGGAGCGGCCTGCTGGTGGGCGACGACTGGGACGGGGACGGCGAGCCCCCGAGCTTCCGCACCGCGCACATCGGCCCGTACGTCTCCGTCGTCGGTGCCAGGGTCTCGCACCTGATCGGCCCGAACACCGCCTTCACCCACACCTCGGACGACCTCAGTCTGATCGTCTCCACCAACACCTTCACCGGCGGTGCCCAGTACCCGGCGGCGCGGATCGAGATGACCGGAGACGCCGTCGTCTCCGCCAACCAGTTCCGCCAGCACGGCGACTCGGATCCCGCCGCGCTCACCGTGCGGGCCACCACCGCGACCGTGACCGGCAACCGCGCGAGGGGCGGCATTCCGTCGATCTACTTCCACGTCCCGCCGCAGTGGGTCGCCGTGCTCGGCAACATCACCACCGGCGGCATCGGCCCGGACGACCCCATGGACCCCGACAGCATCGCCACCAAGTGGCTGGACCTCAATGTCAAGGGCGTGCTCTGACAGCGGGACCGGACCCCGCTCCCCGGCCTCTGTCGACTCACCCACCCGCCCCCCGGAAGGACCCCGCACCGATGCCGATCGTCGTCGTCGAGCAGGAGAAGACCCTCGCCGCCCTCACCACAAGGCTTCTGAAAGCCAGAACGGCCAAGGCTGCGAAGGAGAAGGCCGCGCAGGCGATCCGCGAGGCCAATCCGGGCCTCGACCTCGACCATCTGCGACCAGGAATGATCGTCGTCGTGCCACGGCTGGCGGAGGCGAGCGACGAGGACGACGACCTCGTCGACCAGAGTCTGGACCTCTTCCTCGCGGAGGTGAGGGCAGAAGTCGACACGCTCCTCGACGCCGCCAACGACTCCCTGGCGTCGGAGAAGGAGGAGCTGGAGACGACGGCCAAGGTGCTCGACGTCATGGAAGTCCAGCAGGCGGCCCAGAACGACCCCGTGCTCCAGAACAACCTGGAGAGTCTGCGCAGCTCGATCGAAGGCGACCAGGAGGCCGCCGCGGAGAACACCGACACCCTGCTCAACGGCATCGAGCAGTGGTACACCGATCTCGACGACCTGAGCACGCTGTGGTGAGGACCCGATGAGCAACGCCCTGGCCGTGCCGGCCGTCACCGCCGCCCTCACCACCCTCGTACAGAACGCCGTGGACGGACTCGGGATCAACCCCGGACCCGTCGTCGCCCCGGGCCCCCTCGACAACACGGGGGACCACGCCCGCGTCGGCGTGCACCTGTACCGGGTCTCGCGCAACCCGACCCTGTCCCTCGCCGATCTGCCCACCCGCTCGTCCGCCGGACAGCTCCGGCAGAAGCCGAGGGCGGCGCTCGACCTGCACTACCTCTTCACCTTCCGCGGCTCCAACGAATGGGAGACGCAGCAGCTCCTGGCCAGGACCGCGGCCACGCTGCACACCGTCCCCCACATCACCGCCGCCCTGCTCGCCGACGCGGAGACCGCCCACCCCGAGATCGCCGACAACGACCTGGCCCAGGCCGACGAGCCCGTCCGCGTCACGCCCGAGGCCCTCTCGACCGACGAACTGAGCCGGCTGTGGGCCCTGTTCCCGCCCGCCACCTTCACCGTGACGCTCGCCGTCATCGCCGGCCCCGTGCTCGTGGACGGCGACGGAGACCCCGGTGCGGTGCTTCCCGTCCGTACCCTCCTCCTCGGTGCCACGCCCTTCACCCCTCCGCGGCTCGACGGAGCGGCGGGGCCCGAGGGCAGGGGCGCTCCCGTCCGGGCCGCCCACCCCATGCCCGATCTCCATCTGCACGGCCACGCCCTCTCCGCCCGCGAGGGCGAGATCAGCGAAGTACTGGTCGACGGCGCCGTCGTCACCGGGGTGACCGCAACGGACGACACCCACCTCGTCCTGGCCTCCCCGGCCCTCTCACCCGGCCGACGGCGCATCGTCGTCCGCAGAAGCGGGCCGCCCGCGCATCCCACACTCTCCTCGACCCGCCCCTCGCAGGTCAGCGCGCCCGTCGTCGTCCTCGTGGTCCCCACCCTCGGCACGGTCACCGCCACCACCGGCGCCGGCCACCACCCGGGACTGCGCACGGGCACCGTCTCCGCCGCCGTCACCCCGCCGGTCGGATCCGGCAACCGGGTGCGGCTGCTGCTCGACGCCACGACGCCCGGATCCTCGGCGTCGCTCGTCCTCACGGTCGACCTGCCGTCGTCCCATCCCCCCGCCGCGCAGGTGGACTTCACGGTGACCGACGCCCCCGCGGGCCCGTACCGGGTCACCCTCGAGGTCGACGGCGCACGCAGTCTCCCCGCCCTCGACGCCAACGGCCTGTACGTCCCCACGGTGGTGACCCTGTGACCCTCTCCGACACCGCTCCCCGCCTCGACGCGGACGACCGCGACCGGGTCTGGGCCCGCGACAACCAGCGGCATCTCGCCCTGGCCGCGGCCGCCGCCGCGGCCCGTCTCGACGCCCGCCCGGACGAGGCGGACGAACCGGCCCGCGCCGCCGAGCTGCTGGCCGCCGAGGTCCGCGAGACCACGGGCCTGCCCACCGCCCTCGACCGGCTCTGCGGACTGTTCACCCTCACCGCGTTCGAACGGGACGTGCTGGTCGCGGTCGCCGCTCCCGAACTGGGCCTGCCCACGGCGACGGGTCCCGTCACCTTCGCCCGCGCCCTGGCCGCACTGCCGGACGCGCACTGGAGCGCCCTGCTGCCCGACGCCCCGCTACGGGGCTGGCGCCTGCTCGACGTACCGGCCCAGCTGCCGCCCACCGAGTTCGGCGGTCTGTCGCAGCTGCCCCTCGCCGTCGACGAGC
Source organism: Streptomyces nymphaeiformis (assembly GCF_014203895.1). GTDB lineage: Bacteria > Actinomycetota > Actinomycetes > Streptomycetales > Streptomycetaceae > Streptomyces > Streptomyces nymphaeiformis. The sequence goes on from NZ_JACHJY010000014.1 coordinate 65,299, forward strand.
GCATCCTGCACGCCCTCCTCGGCGCCGACACGACGGACGACCGCCTGGCCGGGCGCGCCCGCCTCGTCGCCCCCGTGTGCCGCCTCGCGCCCGGGCAGGGTGCCGTCGTCGCCTCCCTGGCCGCCCTCGTCCGCCCCTCCCCCGGCACCGAAGGCTGTCTGCTCTCCGGGGAGGACCGGCTCACCCGCCGTCAGGCCGTCGTCGACGCCGCCGAGCGGATCGGGCTCACCGTGCTCGCCGTCGAAGGGCCCGACCTGCCCGACACCGCGCCCGCGATGGACACCCTGGCGCGCCTGCTCGCCCGCGAGGCGGGGCTCGGGCTGCGGCTGCTGCTCGTCGAGGGAACCGCCGAGACCCTGCCCCGCTGCGTACGGCTGCTGGCCGCCGGGGCACCGCTCGGTGTCTCCGCCGTCCTGTCGGCGGACGAGGCACCCCCCGGCAGCGAACTCCCGGTGCTGCGACTGCCACCCGCGTCGACGGGCGAACGGCGGGACCTGTTCGCCGCCGCCCTGAACGAGGCGCGCCTCACCGAGGACCCGGCCGAACTCGCCGAGCGGCATCCGCTCACCCCGGCGGGCATCGCACTGGCCGTGGAACGCACCGGCCGGCTCGCGTCCGCCCCCAGCGACGGGCGGCCCGGCTCAGGGAACGGGCGGCCCGGCTCCGAGCGGCTCGGCTCCGAGCGGCCCGGCCCCGGTGACGGGCCCTCCGGAGACAAGGGGCCGTGGGCCTCCGATGTCGCGGCGGCCTGCCGGGCGCTCGCCGAACGGCCGCTGCACGGCCTCGCCACGCTGCGTCGCCCGGCGGCCGGTCTCGACGACCTGGTCCTGCCCGATCAGGCGAACCGCTCCCTGCGCGCCCTGCTGGCTCACGTACGAGGGCGCCGGCAGGTGCACGGCGCATGGGGGTACTCCGCGCGCGGCCGCGGCCTCGCCGTCACCGCCCTGTTCGCCGGCCCGAGCGGCACCGGCAAGACCACGGCCGCCGAGGCGGTCGCCCACGAACTGGGCTTCGACGTGATCGCCGCGGACCTCAGCCAGGTGGTGAGCAAGTACATCGGCGAGACCGAGAAGCACCTCGCCCGGCTGTTCGACGCGGCCGAGGCCGGATCGGTGCTGCTGTTCGACGAGGGCGACGCCCTCTTCGCCAAGCGCACCCAGGTACGCGACAGCCGGGACCGCTACGCCAACCTGGAGGTGTCGTACCTGCTGCAACGCCTGGAGACCTTCCGCGGCGTCGCGATCCTCACCACGAACGCCCGCGAGGCGATCGACCCCGCCTTCGTCCGCCGGATGCGGTTCGTCGTGACGTTCCCCTTCCCGGACGCCGAGCAGCGCGCCCTGCTGTGGGCCGGGGCGTTCCCGCCCGGCGTGCCCACCGACGGGCTCGACCCCAGGCGCCTCGCGCAACTGGCCGTCAGCGGCGGCACCATCGCGCAGCTGGCCCTGCACGCCGCGTTCCTCGCCGCCGACGAGGGCGTCCCCGTGGGCATGCGCCATGTCCTCGACGCCGCCAGGATCGAGAGCGACAAGCTCGAACGCCCACTGGCCGCCAACGAGATCCGCGGCTGGGTCCCCTCATGACCGACGCCGCCGGCAGCACCGCCGCCTCGGGCCTCCAGGGAGCGGGCGCGCCCCTGGAGCCGGGGGTCCGCGACCAGTTGTCCACGAGCTACGGCCACGACTTCTCCCCGGTCCGTGTCCATGCCGGTCCCGCCGCGGACCGGGCCACCGCCGAACTCGGCGCCCTCGCCTACACGGTGGGCAACGACGTCGTCTTCTCTCACGGCGCGTACGATCCGCTGTCGCGCCGGGGCCGGGCCCTCATCGCACATGAGCTGGCCCATGTCGCCCAGCACCGCGGCCACCCCTCGGCGCCCGGCTTCCTGCGGACACACCCCTCCGTGGCCCCGCCCGCCGCCGACGCCCGCCTGGAGCAGCAGGCACACACGGCGTCCGCGTTCCACGCCCGGGGCGAGCCGCTGCCCTCCGGGTGGCGGTGGGAGCGGCCCGCCGGCCCCTTCCTGGGCCGCGCCGACATGAGCTGGACCAGACTGGAGCCCAAGGACCAGTACACCGTCGAGTACGCGGACGGTCAGCGCACCGTCCAGGAGGAGCAGCGCTCCCCCGGGGACCCGGCCGGCATGGTCCGCGTCAACCTGGGCACCTTCGTCGTCCCGCAGAACAAGGGCCCGTGGAAGGAGACGTACGACGCCGTCGCCAAGGCGAAGGGCCTGCAGGCGGTCGTCAAGATGTCCGGGAACCACCCGAGCTCCGGGCTGTGGGAGAAGCGGGCCCCCACGAAGGAGCTGCGCAGACTGTGGCTGCTGCGGATGCAGTGGCCCAAGGAGCAGGCCGCCGCCTGGTGGAAGGACGCCGGCGGAGACGCCTCCACGAAGGGCGAGGACTTCGACCCGAAGGTCGACTCCACTCCGTCGCAGATCGACCACATCGTCGAACTCCAGCTCGGCGGCTCCAACGTCCCCGAGAACCTCGCCCCGCACGACGGGCCCGACAACGAGGACAGCGGACGCACCATCGCCCGGCACGTGCAGCAGGCGGCCTCCTCCGTCTCGGCGGCGCTGCACGCCAAGGGACGCAAACGGCCCGACCAGATCGTCCTGTGGTTCGGCTCCGCCGACCAGCCCAAGAAGTACGACGAGAAGAAGGACGTGAAGCCGCTCGATCCGCCCTTCGGCTCCCGCAAGGCCCAGTCGGCGCTCCAGGTGCACTTCACGGCCGAGGCCGACCTCAAGGCCGGGAGACGGCCCTCGGCGGACGACCTCAAGAAGGCCGCCGACGCCTGGGCGGCGTACAAGCGCTATCCGCTCGCCAGCGGACCGGGTCGGCAGGAACTGCGCGTCCCGGACAAGCCTGCGGGCGACGGCCACGACGAGATCGAGACCAGTGCCGTCCCGGAGAACCGCGCCGCCCGGGAACTGATCGCGGGCGTCGTGCTGGAGAAGCTGAAGCGGCCCTCGTCGGGCAAGGGCGCGCACGTGATCACCGCGTGGATCGACTCCGAAGCGCACCCGGTCCGGGCGGGCACCCGACTTCCCATCAGCATCCCGAAGGCCGAGGACAAGGAACTCACCCTCGACGTGAAGGACCCCTTCACGACCGGCGCGCTCTCGCTGCGCGGCGGGAAGCAGGAGGTCCGCTTCCTGTACCCGTACCTGTCCACCGGCAGGCTCACGCTGTCCTCGACCGAGCAGGGGCTCGAAGGCCATGGAACGCTCACCCCCAGCGTTCCCCTGCTGTCCCGGGTGCCGATCACGGTGGACTGGGACCGCAGCGGCTTCCGCGGCTCGGCGCAGGCACCCGCGGAGAAGCTGTCGCTGCCGCCGTTCAAGGTCACCGAGGCCGCCCTCGCGCTGAGCATCGCGCCGCAGCTCCAGGTCGGCGGCCATGTGGCCTTCGCCCTCGGCTCGGTGGTCACCGGCCGCGTGGACGCCGGGGTGGACGCGCAGGGGCTGTTCGCCAAGGGGTGGCTCGTCGGGCGCGTCCCCGGTCTCGACGAGGCGACCGGCGACGTGGAGTACCGTCCCGCGACCGGACTCACCGGGTTCTTCGTCGCACGCTCCTCGAAGCCCTCCGGACTGGTGCGCGGAGGTGAGGTACGGCTCGACGTCGACGGCGGTACGTGGCGGGTCGGCGGCCAGGTCGACGTGATGCTGCCCGGCGACAACCCCGCCCAGCTGACCGTCCGCAGGTCGGGCGACCGGATCCTCTACGGCGGCAAGGCCCTCCTGAAGGTCCCGGGGCTGCGGCCGGTGGACGTCGCGGTGACCTACGACGGCGAGCGCGTGACGGGCACCGCCCGTACGACGTTCGCCCTGCTCGGCGCCGAGGGCGAGATCGCCCTGCGCTACCGCGACGGACTCTTCGGCGGAGACGGGTCCATCGAGCTCAGGCGCGGTCGGTTCGCCGGCCGGCTCGACGCGCACCTCGACGAGGACGGCCGGATCAGCGGCCGCGGCACCGGCAGCCTGACGATCCGGCCGGGCCTCGTGGGCACGGTCGGCGTCGAGTACGGCCGGGACCGCAAGCTCCGCGTCTCCGGCGAGTTGCGCTTCCCCCCGTACCGCTTCCTGGAGCCCCGCGGCGCCCGCCACGAGCTGTTCCGGCACAGCCTGCCCGACATCCCGATCTTCGCGATCCCCCTCGGCATCGGGGCGGTCGGCCTGGTCGCGCGCATCGGCGGCGGCCTGGCGGTGTTCTACCGGTTCGGGCCGGGCGAGATCCGGGACATGGTGATCCGCGGCGCGTTCAACCCGCTCGAAGAGGACATGAACGCCGAACTCGCGGCGGAGGCACGCCTCGTGCTGCCCGCCGAAGCGGGGCTCGAGATGTTCGTACGGGCCGGCATCGGCGCGTCCGTCGCCATCGCCAGCGCCACCGGCGGCATCACCGTCACCGGCGGCGTCCTGTTGCGCGGCGGCCTCGACGCCAGTGCCAAGCTCGCCTACGCGAAGGGGATCCTCAGCTTCGACACCCTGGCCCGCATCAGCGTGCAGCCCGTCCTGACCCTGCGCGTCGAGGCGGACATCCTCATCGAGGCGGCGGTCGGAGGGTCCTGGCGCTTCCCGTACGAGCTGGCGTCCTACTCGTACGCCACGGGCCTGGAGTTCGGTCTGATCGCCCCGTTCCACTACCAGTCCGACCAGCCGCTCCGTCTGCCCGAGGCCCGCGACATCCAGTGGATCGTGCCCCAGATCGACGTCGGCGCCCTCGCGAACCGCGTGGCGGGCCAGGTCCGGGCCGGTCTCGGGTTCTGAGGCGGGCCCAGCCGCCGCGCGGCCGGGCCTCCCGCCGCCGAAGGACGTGAGTCGGTGAACCGCCGCCGCGGGGCTCGCCGGGTGAAAGGGACGGCTCAGGCGATGAACGAACCGTGCCATCCCGCCCCGGCCGCGAGGGTCTCGCCGACCGACAGCAGCACCAGGCATCCTGTACGTGCTGCACAACGACATCGCCTGGCAACTGCTGCCTCTGGAGGCGGGGGTCGGCTCGGGTCAAACCTGCTGGCGGCGTCTGGAGCGGTGGCAGCAGGCCGGGGTATTCGACCGGCTACACCGGATCCTGCTCGCCGAACTGAACGCGGCCGGTGGGCTGGACTGGTCGAGGGCATGCCGCCCGTCGCGGGTCGCCCCGGCCGCCCACGGCGACGCCCCGAAGCCCTGCTCGGTGACAAGGGTTACGACTCCGAGCCCAACCGCCGCGAACTGCGCAAGCGCCGAATCCTGCCGGTGATCTCCCGCAGAGGTACCCCGAACATCAAGGGCCTGGGCAAACTCCGCCACGTCGTCGAGCAGACCTTCGCCCTGCCCACCCCGTTCGAACGCCTCGCCGTCCGCTGGGAACGCCTCACCGAACTCCACGACGCCTTCGCCTCCCTGGCCTGCAGCCTCATCTACTGGAGAAGGCTCAAGAAGGACCGAACATGCTCGCTCTACAAGCTCATAGGACACTGTTTTAGTAATCCGTTTCCCTCCGATAGCAGTCTGGAGACTTGCCGGAGGAGTGGAACCTGGGCAGGTCGTCGCGGAAAAAGAAGATCTGCCGTTGCCCTGCGCCGTGGATTTCATCAGCGGCCTTCTTTGAAACATCCAGGCAGAATTTCTCGGTCAAAGGGCCACGATTCCCTGACCTGCTCAACTGAAGCGATCCCTCGTACTGGCCGGGCTGGAAGGTCCAATCGTCGGCCCAGAACACGAGTGTGGGCTGCTGCGGTTTGTCCTGGCTGACAATGAACGGGGCGGGATCGCTGGTCCAGCTGTAGTTGATCTGGTCTGAATTGAAATCGTATACGTACGTTCCGGTTTCGTGCCAGTAGAAAATCGGCTTCTTTGAAGACGGGATCGCACCGACTGGAGTCAGCTCTAGATGCGCATCAAGAATTACCTCGACATCCTGGGTCTTGAACCTGGTGGAAACCGTCGGCTGGATCTGAAACACCGTTCCGTTGCCCACCGGCCCAGTGCGCAACAAGTGAGGTAGCGTCACATCAATTCTGGGCTTCTGCTGGAGCTCAGTGAAGTTGTAGATCGAGAAAGCAAGGGCGACAACAGCGGCTAGCGTGGCAGCCCACGTGTGCACACTGTCGAATCGCGTTCTTCGAAACTCCGTCGCCCCCGCATCCGTGTCGTTCACGCGTCTACTCTCTAATGAGATCAGAGCCGTCGGTCTGATGGTTGCTCCATTTGGCCCGTACGACCGCCGAGGGTGAAATCGTGGTGCCGTAGGGGCTGACGGGCTGCAGTCCCCTGCGGGACGAGGGCGGTCCGCAGCCTCTGCGGTCGCAGGGGCCGGCCTTGTGAACAGGATGGCCGAGATCAGAGTCACGGTCAGCCACACCGTGGAGGCGTAGGACGATCGCAGCCTTGGAGCGCGCGGAACTGGAGGCAGATCCGCGGCCTTCTGCCTGATCCTCCATCAACCGGTAGCAGAGTTGGGCATCAGCTCTGTGGGCTCTGTCGTGATGACTCCCGTCCACCAACCCGGTTTGTCGCTCTCCTCCCAGGAGATCGTGAGCGGTCGGCCGACCAGTTCCTCGGCCTTGGCGTGTGCGGCTGTCCGGGCTTCGCCGGGTTCGCTACCTGCGCCGGGCTGGTCGAGGTAGCCGTCGACGATGCCGCCGGCGCAGTACACGGCAAAGCGCCACACGTCAGGCGTGCGATACAGAACGAACGTCTTCGGTGTCCCGAGCCTGTCCCGCCAGTGTTTTCGTCCGCTCCCCATGCCCGCACGGTAGCGGTGGGAGCCCAGGAGCCGCCTGTGCGTTTCAGTCCAGGTATCGTCGTATCGTCCGTCCCGGTCGGTAGTCGTTGACAGGGGTGGGTGGCATGCACAACGAGCGGCTGTCCGATGAGGAGTTCGAGCTGTTCGTCCAGTACCTGCATCGGTTCGCGAACCACGACGTGGACATCTTCGCGCGAGTGGAAGCCGGGTATCCCGAGCACCCCGTCTACGTGTTCTTCGGCAGGGACTACCCCCGCTCGGAGACGCCTCCGACTATCGGCGGCCGTTCGCGGACCGGCCGCAGCCGACGTCCACGGCTGACATCAACGACGGTGGATGACGGCAGTCCGGCACGGGTCTCCACCGCACCCGTGAACAGCAGCCCACCCCCGCCAGGTGTCGCAGGTCCGAATCCTGCCGGAGGCACAAGCCGAAAGGGCACCCACCGATCTCGGTAGGTGCCCTTCGACGTCCACGGCTGACCGGTGGGATCAGCCGAACAGCCGGGAACCGAGCGGGTGCTGCCGGTCGAAGCCGGGGAGGATCAGGAAGGTCGCACTGGCGGTCGTGGTGGTGAATCGCAGCAGCGCGTCGGAGGTGTCCATGTGGGCAAGGGTGGCGGTGAAGGTCCGCAGGTCGTTCTGGAAGCTGATGAAGAGCAGGCCGGGGGCGGGATCGTCGGTGCTGTAGGAGCGGCGGAGCATGAGGCCGGTGCCGACCACGGCGGGGTTGGCCCTGCGCACGTGGGAGTCCGCGGGGACGAGATAGCGTCCGTCCGGTGTCTTGGCGCCGAGGTCCGGGCCCGACGCGACGGGGCCGCCCGACAGGGGGACACCGCTGGCCCGGCGGCGTCCGAAGACCGCCTCCTGCTCGGGTACGGACAGGGCGGCGAACCGCTGCAGGTCGAGTTCCATGCGCCGCAGTACGGCGAGGGTGCCGCCGGCGACTGCGGGAGGCCCGGCCAGCCACAGGTCGCGCTGTTGTTCGGCGTTCGTGTGCGGGCCCACGATGCCGTCGATGAAACCGAGCGGGTTGCGGGGCGCGGTCAGACCGTTGCCGACGGGCACGTTCACACCGCGACGCGCGGACTGCCGCCAGCGTTCGTGGACACGGTCGCCGGCCTGGTCCAGGAGCGCGGCAGCGACCACCGGGAGGAGCAGCGCGTCGCCGGCACAGATCTGGATCAGCAGGTCACCGCCCCGGGCCCGGGGCTCGATCCGCTCGCGGGAGAACCGGGGCAGGTCCGCCGCGCCGGGCAGCGAGGTACCGGCCATGCGGACCAGCCGGGGGCCCACGCCTACGGTCACGGTGAGGTCGCCCGGCGGCAGGCCGAGGAGTCGTGGGTCGGTCCCCTCGACGAGTGCGTGGACGGCCCGGCCGAGTTCGGCCAGTAACGGACCGGGAGCCACGCCGTCGTTGAGGTCGGCCACCACCGCCAGGAGGTTCGGCTGGGCCGGTTGCGGGAGCGTGACGCCCGCCTGGTGCAGGCCGGTCGGTGACACCTGCGCCCCTGACGCGGGCCGAGCCGCGGGGGATTCGCACCCCGCGGTGAGGGCGGTGGTCGCCACGGCCCCCGCGGCGCCGATGAACGCGCGGCGTGACGGACTGGAGTCGCCTCGGTGCATGCAGTCAGCGTGCCACACCGGAATCACCCGTGCCGGTCAACCTCCCTTTTCCCGGATTGAATTGAGTGGCGCCATGCCAGACTGGGATCATGCCTCGATTAGCTCTTCGCGTGCTGGCCGCAGTGCTGGGCACGTTGACACTTGTGAGCGGCTGTGGCGACGGCGATGGCGGATCGAGCGATGGCCGGCGACCGAGCGGTGCGCGGGTGACGATCCGGGTACCCGGCGACGCCCCGACGATCTCGGCCGCGGTGTCGTTGGCGCGGCCTGGTGACCTGGTGCTGGTCGCCCCGGGCGTGTACCACGAGTCGGTGAAGGTCTCCACGCCCCGTGTCACCCTTCGTGGTGAGTCCCGGGACAAGGTCGTCATCGACGGACGGCTGCAGCAGCCGAACGGTGTCGTCGTCGCGGCGCCCGGGGTGGCCGTGGAGAACCTGACCGTGCGGAACAACACGCAGAACGGCGTGCTGGTCACGGGTTCGGCGAAGGCGGCGGCCGCCGGGCTGCCGGGGCGAAGCGGCGGCTACGACACCGGTGACGAGCCCGTCACCTTCCTGAAGTCGTTCCTCGTCTCGCATGTGACCGCGACCCGCAACGGGCTGTACGGCATCTACGCGTTCTCCGCGCAGAACGGCGTCATCGAGCACTCCTACGCGTCAGGCGGGGCCGACTCGGGGATCTACGTCGGGCAGTGCAAGCCCTGCCGCATCGTGGTGCGGGACAACATCTCCGAACTCAACGCGGTCGGTTACGAAGGCACCAACGCCGGCGGGGACATGTACGTGGTCGGCAACCGTCTGGTCGGCAACCGGGTCGGCCTCACCACCGGCTCCGACCACCAGGAGAAGCTGCTCCCGCAGCAGGACGCCGTCATCGCGGGCAATCTGATCGCCGTCAACCAGCAGCGGGCCACCCCGCAGCAGGCAGACGGCGGGTGGGGCATCGGCATCGGCGTCGACGGCGGCAGCTCCAACCGGTTCGTCCGCAACCGCATCGCCGACAACAGCAACGCGGGGCTGGTGATCACCGCGACCGCCGACATCCCCGCGGTCGGCAACCAGATCACGGACAACACGTTCACCGGCAACGGCGTCGACATCGGCTGGACGTTCCCCACCGCCGCGCGAGGGCGGGGCAACTGCCTGCGCGGCAACGATCTGCGCAGCACAGTGCCCGCCCGGCTCGCGACCACCGCGTCCTGCCCACTGTCGGCCACGACGCTCTCGCCGGCCGGCCGGTGGGCGATGCCGACGGCCCCCGGCGGCATCCCGTTCACCGAGGTGGCGGCGCCTGCTCCGCAGCCGCAGTTCCCCCATGCCCTCACCACGGGCGCCACCACCGTCCCGGCCGTGCCGGACCTGCCGGACCTGGCGGGCGTCCCGCTGCCGTCGGCGTCCCTGCTCGCCGCGGGCGCGCGGGTGCGGACACCCTGAGCGCCCGCCCCGCCCCGACAGCCCCGGAGCCTCGGTGTCCCCGAGCAGTGGCTACCTCTTCGGGGTGACTCCGGGTACCGGCGTGACCGGCACGTACTTCTGGGTGTCGAACGCGATGTCCACCGGCTCGGGCGCGGAACCGACGCTGACCCGGACCCGGTACATCGTGCCGTCCTCGCCCACCCAGTAGCGCACATTGCCCGCCGTGCCGGAGCGGTCGGGGGAGGACGGCCCGGTCATGACGTCCGCCTGATGCCCGTCCACCTGGTCCCGTCCCCACCAGGAGGCGCCGTTCTGCGGCAGCAGTTCGGCGTTGTCCGGGCGGTCGCTGCCGAGACCGAGCGCGATGGTCAGCGAACTGTCCAGCGAGCTGCCGGAGGGCTGCAGCGGACGGCGGTACCAGCCCGTGCGGGGCGGCGAGGCGGGGGCCTGTGCCGGGGCGTTCGTCATGGGGTGGACGAAGACCGAGTCGGCCGTCCACTCGATCAGCCCTTCGCTGGACGTGTCCCGCCCGGTGCCGTGCACCACGCCGTAACCGACCTTGCCCCGGTAGTCGACGGACCCGGTGACGATCAGCCCACCGGCGGTGCCCGGCACGGTGATCGTCACCGCGCGGCCGCGCGCCTCGTAGTTGCGGAACCGGGTGATCGCCAGCCGGTTCGCCTCGTCCGAGGTCAGTGCGCGCGGGCCGCCGGCTTCGGATCCCCCGCCGGTCCCGCCGGTGAGCAGGAACGCGGCACCCACCGCGACGGCGGCCGTGACGAGGGCGACGGCCACCCGGCGTGGCCACGGCCATCGACATCGGCCGCCAGTTGCAGGGTTGGTCGCACGGCTGGTCGCACGGCCCGGCAGGGCTTGCTGAGATCTCCCGCTCCGTACGCGGCTCGACGCTGACACTCTTCTGCCCCACCCTCTCGGACGTCATCGGACGTGATGCGCCCGGCCGCGCCATCCTGCTCGCGGCCGGGCGGATCACTATGGATCACTTCGGTTCGGTTCGGTTCGGTTCGGTCAGTGCTTACGGACGCGGCGCTTCCGGCTCATGTACGCGATGGCCAGGCCCGCGGCCAGCAGCAGACCGACGAGGCCGAGCATCTGCGTCACCCCGGACATACCGGTGTGCGCCAGCGAACCCGAGTCCCCACCGTCCGGGCCCGGGTTGTTGGCGGGCGGTGTGTGTGACGGCGGCGTCGACGCGGGCGGTGAGCTCGGCGTCGGAGTCGACGTCGGGGTCGAGGTCGGAGTCGGTTTCGGAGTCGGTTTCCCCTTCGGGATGTAGACCCCGGCGTCGATCGTGTGATCGACGCCGCCCGGCTTGCCCGGTGCCGTGACAGGCGCGTAGCCATTGCACAACCGCCCGGTGGTCGGCGGGGTCACGTTGGAGTCGTGCACCCGGTCGGCTCCGGTTCGCGGGAGCGTGAACCGCAGCTTGTCCGCCGTGGGTCGGCCCGGCACCCCGCTGGTGTCCGCGGTGCACACGTCGAACTGCACCGTGTACTTCGCCCCGGGTGTGAGCTGGTACGCGGCGCCGACGCCACCGAAGTAGTACTCGCCGGCGTCGTCGGTCCTGGTCGTGGCGACCTGCTTGCCGTCCGCGTCCAGCAGGTTGACGGTCGCCCCGGGCAGCAGCGGTTCCGCCGGGTCCTGGATCCCGTTGTGGTCGCCGTCGAACCAGACGAGGTTGCCGATCTGGATCGGGGCGTTCGCCGCCGCGTACGCGATGTCGCCGAGCCCGCCGGCCTTGCCGAACCCGCCTTGAGCCTGGCTGACGAACTGGAAGCCGTTGGCAGTCGGGTTGTTGCCCGGGCCCTGACCGGTCGTGATGTCGTGGTAGCCGGTCCCCGAGGTGGCGACGTCGACGACCGGGTCGAACTCCGTGCTGACGACCCACTGCTGCTGCGGGATGTACGCCACCGACCCCAGCGCGGTCTCCTGGTGCGCACCGGCGAAGAAGTCGCCCGGGAAGTACTCGACGACATCGGCGGCCTGGCCTCCGCTGTTGGCAGGGGTGGCGTGGTTGGGGCAGCTCCCGGTGCCTTCCCACTGGTATGCGCCGGCGGGAGTGGCGCAGACCATGGTGATGTCACCGCCGGCCATGCCCATCTCCGCCGTGGAGTTCCCGGGGCGGGGGTCGAGACCTCCCCAGCTGAGCACGTCCATGAACCGGTCGCGGAACCCGAGGATCATCGAGCCGTCGCGGCCGAAGGCGAGCGAGGCCAGCTCCGGCTGCGGATCGATGAAGACGTTGCCCGACTTCCGGTCGTCCCACGTGTCCAGGCCGGTGTTCCACGGGTTCCAGTGGGTGGCCTTGTCGCCGGAGCCGAAGACGGTGCCGCGCTTGTCGGCGAGCGTGTGGGTCAGCACCGTGGTGAACCGCCTGCCGTCGTAGGCGTAGACGACGGCCTTCAGGTCCGCGCGCTGCTGCGTGCTCTCCGCGCTGCACACGCCGCCGACGTACAGCGTGTTGTCGTGGACGTCGAGACCGAACGGCCGCCAGTCACCGGGGCTCGCACATCCCGGGTCCGGGATCGGCGTCGTCGCCTCGGGCGCCGCGGCGGTGGCTCCTGTCGCGTCGAAGCTCACCAGGCTGCGGGTCAGCAGGTTCACCGCGTACAGCGTGGAGCCGTCCTCCGACAGGGCCAGGCCGCCGATGCTCTCCTTGCCCGGCGCGTCGGTGAACCCGGCGTCCTTCATCATGTCGGCGGTGTCGTGCGGCGTGAGCGCGGCGCCCGGCACCTGCGCGAACAGCTCCGGCGTGCCGGAGCCGCTGACCGGCACCTTGTAGATCGCGCCGGGGCCCTTCGGCCCGTACCCGGCGTACCGGCGGGCGAACGCACTCTGGAACAGCCGGTCGCGGTACCTGTCGTAGGCCAGCCCGAACGTCGTGCCGACCTGGGCCTGGGTCGCGAGCGTGTCCGGACACGACACACCGGTGGGGCAGGTGCCCCGGGCCTGTGTCCCGAACGCCACCAGTGCCCGGGTGTCGGTTCCGTTGGCGCCGTTCTGGACCGGTACGAAATACCGGGAGTCCGGCAGCGCGTAGTCGGCCGGGTTCCAGACCCCCGTCACCACCGAGGCGTTCTTTCCGCCCGAGACGTCCACGAACGACGTGAAGCTGTCGAAGTGGTTCTCCGCCGTCGACGCGGGCGCCGCCCTCAGATAGCCGCTGTACGGCGCCGGGATGCTGACGTCGACGCGGTACCGGCCGCCGCTCAGCGCCGTCGACGGGGACACCACCACCTTTCCGGTGGTGTCCGTGACGCCGGTGACACGGTGCCCGGCGGGGTCGGAGATCTTCACCTTCATGCCGCGCTGCGGCACGTCCATCGCCGCGTTGATCACGCCGGTGCCGAAGAAGTCGCGCAGCACCTCGACCGTCAGTGTGCCGTCCTCAGCCGAAGCGGCGGCCGGACCGGCCGTCGCTCCCAGGGCGCCACCTGCCAGCAATAAGACGGATAACCCTACGCGCGCCAGCGGCCCCGCAATCCTCGGGGCTGCTCGGCGCGAGTCTCGGTCGACTCGGTTCATGGCATCACACTCCACACACGGAGAAGGAAATGGACCCACCACTGCCGCATGGACCTCTTCATGACGATCGCTTGGATAAAAGGTGGACGAGCTGTAAAGGCCGCAAATCAGGAATGGCGAACATACGTCCAGAACCTTGGGTGGGGCCGCCCTGCGTGTGCGTGTTTCCGCAGCTCAATCGCAGTACCCCTCACCATCGACCTCACCGACCGCCATCGCGAGCAGCGCGCGATATCCTATGCACCGAAGCCTCTCCGCCACCAGTGGAATCCTGAAATCCATCAGAATTTTCGATATTCCCGGAGCGTTCGAAGAATAGCGACCGAAAGAATATACGAATTCGATGTGATGGCTAAAATTCGCCCCCCTTGGCCGCGTCGCAATACCTCAGGCCCGAAAGTCCTGCCGGGGCCATTACCATGCTCTCCCGGGATTGCCCTAGCGCACGCTCCAGCATCCAGGTACTCCAGCAGCGGTTCGCCATCTGGCCTGATCGAAGGCGTCGACCGGAGTGCAGGGCCGGCCGATGGGCCCGGCTGGGACTCAGCGAAAGACCCCACCAACGAGACCGCTCTGCGTTGGTAGCGGCAGCACGACCAGTTGAGAGCGCGCCGCCGAAGCGGCCGGTCACGAAGGTGGGGCGGGACGAGACGAGGCGCCAGGAGTCGGCGGACTTCTGCCACGCCGAGCGGGACCAGGTCCGGGCCGTCCGACACCCGGCGGCCCGATCGCCCAGGCCATGAAGATCCCCGTCACGGGCGAGACCGCGACCTCTCGGGCCGAACTGGTGGCCCGAGAGGTCGCCGCCGGCCTGAACATCATGTCGTCGGCCAGCCGGTATACCAGCGCCCTCGTCACCACCGACGCGGCCTCGGGCTCTGCGAAGGCACGGCGCGCGATCGCCGAAGGTGTCACCGTCATCGACGAGCACACGTTTCTCAAGCTGCGGGGAGGGGTGAGTCCCGGAACACCGCACGAGAACCAGACACCGAAGAAGAACCCGGAAGCGGCGACCCCGCCACGCCGCCCACTACGCCGAAGCCGTCCCCCGCCGCGTCCACAGCTGCCGCGGACGTGCCGGCGCCCAGGCGACCCGAGCCCAAGCATTCCGCCAAGCCGTTCGGCCGTCGGCGGGTCCTGATCCTGGGCGGCACCCACGAGGAGGCATCCGCCGCCCGGGCCAGGGTCGTCGAGCTGGGCGGGCCGCCGCGATCAACCCCTCGGCGAGCGTCACCGACGTCGTCCTCTTCCCCGAGGGCGAACTCGACCGCCGCATGACCCGCATCACGGCGTTGGAGCTTCCGGTCCACGCGCACGGCCGGCTCGGAGCCCCCGTCCCCGAGCCGGCCGACGTCCCCGCCCAGGACAACGCGATGACCGATCTCCTGCCGCGCGGCGGAGTCACCGGTCTCCCCACGCTTGCCACCGCCGGCCACGGGCACGTGAGTGCCTCCTGGACACAGCGGACGAACCGCGAGATCACGTCGTCGCCTTCGTCCTCGACGAGGACGAGCAGCTCTCCTGCGACGGGGACTTCGTCTTCTACAGCTCGCCGAGATCTACCGCCGGGGCCCGCGGTGGCGCTTCCGCGCCGCCGGCCAGGCCTACGACCATGGCCTGGAGAGCCTCGTACGCGGATACGGCGTCGACATGGAGTAACCCTCGTCGCCTGCCAGATGACGAGGGATGACCCAGCACATCGGAGACCAGGAGGTTCCCCTCGCCCGCCCCCGTGGTGCCGCCGCCCACGAGACCGCGGTCGACGACCGCGGCGGAGAGGCCGGCTCGGGCGGCGTAGTGGGCGCAGGCCGCGCCGTCGGCGCTGGTGATGACATCCGAGGTGCCCTCTTGGGCACGGCAGTAATGTTTCACATGGCAGTCAGGTTGCCAAGTCCCGCCTGAAGCTTCCCAGTTGTGGCGTCGCCGCCACTCCCGCCACCCGGACACGGATGAGTAACGGCGCTCCCGACACCTTGTCAGTGCAATTTCACATTACTATGTTACCGGTCACATTCCAGTCGACGCTTGTGCCACTGGCGCGCCCCTTCGTCGGCTGTCCGACTGCTGCTCTCCCGGAGTGACCTCCTATGAACAAGCACACCCGCACCTTGGCCACCGCCCTGGTGACGGCCCTCGCCCTCGGCGTCACCGGCTGTTCCGGTGGCGCCAAGTCCGGTGGCTCCCAGGACCGCAAGAACCCCGCGGCCTCCACCAACGGCGCCGTCGTCGGCGGGACCCCGCAGAAGGGAGGCACGCTCACCGTCCTGTCCAACCAGGACTTCACCCACCTCGACCCGGCCCGCAACTGGGTCATGCCCGACATGGACTTCGGCACCCGGCTGCTCTACCGCACCTTGGTCACCTACAAGGCGGAGCCCGGGGCCAAGGGCAGCGAACTCGTCCCCGACCTCGCCGAGGACCTCGGCACCCCGTCCAACGGCGCCAAGACGTGGACCTTCCGCCTCAAGCCCGGCCTGAAGTACGAGGACGGCACCCCGATCACCGCCCAGGACATCAAGTACAACGTGGAGCGGTCCTTCTCCCCCGACCTGCCCGGCGGCCCCGACTACGCGGCCCGTTACCTCGCCGGCGCCAAGGGCTACCAGGGTCCGGCCCAGGGCAGGCACCTCGACTCGGTGAAGACCCCGGACGCCCGCACGATCGTCTTCGAACTCCACACGGCCTTCGCCGAGTTCCCCTTCGCCACCACCCTGCCGACCTTCGCCCCGGTGCCGCCGAAGCAGGACAAGGGCCCCCAGTACGACAGCCGACCCTTCTCCTCGGGGCCGTACAAGATCGAGACGTACGCCCGCGACAAGCAGATCGTCCTGGTCCGCAACTCCCACTGGGACCCGAAGAGCGACTCCGTCCGCAAGGCGTACCCGGACCGGATCGTCGTCACCATGGGCCTCAAGGGCAACCAGATCGACGACCGGCTCATCGCCTCCTCCGGCACCGACGCCTCCGCCGTCTCCTGGGCCCAGCTCCGCCCCGAGTCCATCTCCAAGGTGCTCACCAAGGCCGACGTCAAGGCCCGGCTGCTCGCCGAGTCCAGCAGCTGCACCGAGATGGTCCAGATGCACACCGGCCGCGCCCCCTTCGACGACCTGAAGGTCCGCCAGGCCGTGCAATGGGCCCTCGACCGGGAGGCGATCGTCACCGCCGCCGGCGGCCCGGCGGTCACCGACGCCTCCAGCGCCGCCATGCCGGGCTCCCTCTTCACCGGTGGAAAGCAGCCCGACACCCTGAAGATCCCGCTCTCCGGCGACCCCGAGAAAGCCAAGCAGCTGCTCAAGGAGGCCGGCAAGGCCGACGGCTTCTCCACCCGCCTCACCGTCTCCGTCAACGACAAGGCCATCGGGGAGGCCATCCAGCAGTCCCTGGGCCGGGCGGGCATCAAGGTGACCATCGAGACCGTCGACCCGTCCGCCTTCTACGACACCATCGGCGACACCAAGAACCGCACCGACCTCGTCTACACCGGCTGGTGCCCCGACTTCCCCTCCGGCACCACCTTCCTCCCCTTCGTCTTCGACGGCCGCTACATCAAGGAGAAGGGCAACTCCGGCAACCACTCCCTCTTCAGGGACGACGCCACCATGAAGCGGATGGACGAGATCGCCGCCATGACCGACGGCGCCCAGGCGAACAAGGCGTGGCAGGAGCTCGACGGCCAGATCCTCGCCAAGGCCCCGGTCGCCCCCGGTGCCATGAAGCGCCGCTCCCTCCTCGTCGGCACCAACATCGCCGGCGCCTACGGCCACACCTCCTGGAGCGGGCAGATCGACTACGCGACGGTCGGTCTCAAGGACCCTTCGAAGAGCGCGAACTGAAGGACGTCCCTCCCATGACCATGACCACCACCTCCCCTCCGGTGCACGGGGGCGGCGGGGCCTGGCAGCTGGTCCGCGCGGAACTGCGCCGCCGCACCTCCCTCAAGGCCTCCCTCGCCGTCGTCGCCCTCTTCGCCCTGATGACCGTGGCCGCCCCGCTGATCAGCTCGCTGGGCGGCTGGAACCCGGAAGAGTTCGACAAGTCCGCCGTCGACCCCTACCTCGGCGGACTGCCGATCGGGCCGCTCGGCGGGGTCTCCGCCGAACACTGGCTCGGTGTCGAACCCATCACCGGGCGCGACCTGTTCGCCCGGGTCGTGCACGGCGCCCAGGTCTCGCTGCTGATCGCCTTCGCCGCCACCGCGATCGTCGTGGTGGCGGGGGTGGCCGCCGGCGTCGCCGCCGGCTACTTCGGCGGCCGCACCGACACCGTCCTGTCCCGTCTGATGGACCTGACGATGTCCTTCCCCTCCCTCATCTTCATGATCGCGATGATGTCGGTGGCCCGGGACGTCAACCGGACCCTGCTGATGATCCTCGTCATCGGCCTCTTCGGCTGGCCCGGCGTGGCCCGCGTCGTCCGCGGCCAGACCCTCTCGCTCAAGCACCGCGAGTACGTCGACGCGGCCCGCGTCGGCGGCTCCGGCTCCTGGCGGATCCTCGCCCGCGACATCCTCCCGGGCGTCGCCGGACCCGTCATCGCGTACACCACGCTCATGATCCCCGGCATGATCGCCACCGAGGCCGCCCTCAGCTACCTCGGGGTCGGCGTCCGTCCGCCGACCCCTTCCTGGGGGCAGATGATCGCGGAGAGCGTCGCCTACTACGACACGGACCCCATGTACTTCCTCGTCCCCAGCCTCTGTCTCTTCCTCACCGTGCTGGCGTTCACCCTCCTCGGCGACGCCCTGCGCGACATCCTCGACCCGCGAGGAGGCCGCACGTGATCCTCTACCTCGGCCGCCGGCTCCTCGGGGTGGTCGGCGTCCTCCTCGCGATCGCCGCCGTCACCTTCACCATCTTCTACGTGCTGCCCTCCGACCCGGCCGCCGCGGCCTGCGGCAAGGCGTGCAGCGACGAGCGTCTGGAGGCGATCCGCGCCCACATGGGTCTGGACGCCCCGCTGTGGCGCCAGTTCTCCGACTTCGTCACCGGCATCTTCACCGGCCGCACCATGGGCACCGGCCAGTACGCCCTGCGCTGCGACTTCCCCTGCCTCGGCTACTCGTACGAGAACAGCGAAGACGTCTGGGACCTGCTCGTCGACCGGCTCCCCGTCTCCGCCTCGCTCGCCGTCGGCGCGTCCGTGCTGTGGCTGGTCCTCGGTCTCTCCGCCGGCGTGACGGCCGCGCTCCGCAAGGACACCCTCACGGACCGGGCCCTCATGGTCGGCGCGGTCGCCGCCGCCTCCCTGCCGGTCTACTTCACCTCGGTGCTGCTCATCTACGGGCTGATCCGGCTGACCGGGCTGCTGCCCTACCCGCAGTACGTGCCCTTCGGCTCCGACCCCCTGTCCTGGGCGTCGAACCTGCTGCTGCCCTGGCTGGCACTGGCCGTGCTCTACGCGGCCATGTACGCCCGGCAGAGCCGCGGCTCGATGATCGAGTCCATGGCGGAGCCGTACATCCGCACCGCGCGCGCCAAGGGACTGCCGCGCCGCACGGTGGTCGTCAAACACGGGCTGCGCGCCGGAATGACGCCGATCCTGACCATCTTCGGCATGGACCTGGGCGGTCTGCTCGCCGGCGCGGTGATCACCGAGTCCATCTTCGGACTGCCCGGCGTCGGACGTCTCTTCTACGGGGCCCTGTCCACCGGCGACCAGCCCGTCATCCTCGGCGTGACGCTGCTCGCCGCCACCTTCATCGTCGTCGCCAACCTGGCCGTCGACCTGCTGTACGCCGTCGTCGACCCGCGAGTGAGGTACTGATGGGCGCCTTGGCCCCCCTGCTGTCGGTACGGGACCTCACGGTCACCTTCCCGACCGAGCGCGGCCCCGTCCGGGCGGTCGACTCCCTCTCTTTCGACGTCCCGCCCGGGCGCACCCTCGGCATCGTCGGCGAGTCCGGTTCCGGCAAGTCCGTCACCTCGCTCGCCGTGATGGGCCTGCACACCGGCGCCGAGGTCACCGGCTCCGTCGCCCTGGACGGCCGCGAACTGATCGGCCTGCCGGAGCGCGAGCTCAACCGGCTGCGCGGACGGAGGATGGCGATGATCTTCCAGGACCCGCTGTCCAGCCTGCACCCGTACTACACGGTCGGGGAGCAGATCGCCGAGCACCACCGGGTCCACTTCGGGTCCCGGCGCGCGGCCGCCCGCGAGCGGGCCGTCGAGGCGCTCGGGGAGGTCGGCATCCCCGAACCGCGCCGCCGGGCCGGCGAGTACCCCCACCAGTTCTCGGGCGGTATGCGGCAGCGCGTGATGATCGCGATGGCGCTGGCCTGCGAGCCGGATCTGCTGATCGCCGACGAGCCGACGACGGCGCTCGACGTCACCGTCCAGGCGCAGATCCTGGAGCTGATCGCCCGCCTCCAGCAGGACCGGGGCCTCTCCGTCGTCATGATCACACACGACCTCGGGGTGGTCGCCCGGGTGGCCCACGACGTGCTGGTGATGTACGGCGGCCGGGCCGCCGAACACGCCCCGGTGGATGCCCTGTTCGCGGCCCCGGCCCATCCGTACACCCGGGGCCTGCTCGACTCCCTGCCCCGGCTCGACGACCACGACGACGCGCCGCTGCGGGCGATCCCCGGCAGCCCGCCTTCCCTGCTCGACCCGGCACCGGGCTGCGTGTTC
Source organism: Streptomyces nymphaeiformis (assembly GCF_014203895.1). Lineage (GTDB taxonomy): Bacteria > Actinomycetota > Actinomycetes > Streptomycetales > Streptomycetaceae > Streptomyces > Streptomyces nymphaeiformis. The sequence continues at coordinate 85,251 of NZ_JACHJY010000014.1, forward strand.
GCGCCCCGCTGCCCCCGCGCCGCCGCGGGCTCCGAGGAGGAACGGGCCCGCTGCACGGGCGAACGCCCCCTGCTCGGTGGCCCGGACGGACACCCGGCCGCCTGCCACTTCCCCGCATACGAAGGCGTTCCCTCATGACCACCACAGCCCCCTCCCTGTTGAGCGTCCGGGACCTGACCATGACCTTCCGCGGGCGCCGGGCCCGCTCGGCGCCCGTCCGGGCCGTCGACGGCGTCTCCTTCGACGTCGCGGCCGGCGAGACCCTCGGCCTCGTCGGCGAGTCCGGCTGCGGCAAGTCGACCACCGGCCGCATGATCGTGCGGCTCCTGGAGCCGACCACCGGCTCCGTCTCGTACGACGGCCGCGACATCAGCCATCTGTCCCAGCGCGAACTGAAGCCGTTGCGGCGCGACCTCCAGATGGTCTTCCAGGACCCCCACTCCTCCCTCAACCCCCGGCAGACCGTCGCCCGCATCATCTCCGACCCCCTGCTCGTGCAGGGGAGTTCGGCCGCCGATGCACGCAAGCGGGCCGTGGAGCTGATGGAGCTCGTCGGGCTCATCCCGGAGCACATCGACCGCTACCCGCACGAGTTCTCGGGCGGTCAGGCCCAGCGCATCGGCATCGCCCGCGCGCTGGCCACAGCCCCCCGCCTCGTCGTCGCCGACGAGCCGGTCTCCGCCCTCGACGTCTCCGTCCAGGCGCAGATCGTCAATCTCATGGAACGGCTCCAGCGGGAACTCGGCCTCGCCTACCTCTTCATCGCCCACGACCTCTCGGTCGTGAAGCGCGTCTGCGACCGGGTCGCCGTGATGTACCTCGGCCGCATCGTGGAGATCGGTCCGAAGGAGCGGGTGTACGCGGCGCCCGCCCACCCCTACACCCGGGCTCTGCTCTCCGCCGTGCCCTTGCCCGACCCGGCGGCCGAGCGGGCCCGGGAGCGGATCACGCTGCTCGGCGACCCTCCGAGCCCGGCCGCTCCACCACCGGGCTGCACCTTCCACCCGCGCTGCCCCAAGGCCCGGGAGATCTGCCGCACCGAGGCGCCGCCGCTGCGGATCGCCGTCCCGGGCGACGCCCGGCAGGTGGCCTGCCACTTCCCCGAGGGCCCGGAGGAAAGGTGAGGGCGCACCGCTGCTCTTGAGCCGCCCATGCTCCTCGTCCTCATGTTCCTGACGGAACTGTCACCACGCCACGGGGGACGATCAGAGCGTGATCGAGCCGAGAGCGCGGGACCCGACTACGACGCGGTCATCAGCGGGGCGAGCCTCGCCGGCAGCGCGGCAGCGATCCTGCCCGCCCGGCGAGGTGCCGCGTCGCACTGCTCGAACGCCGCTCGCATCCCGAGGCGTACGGGGCGTACGGGGCGTACGGGGCGTACGAGGCACTGTGCGCCTACTCCATCACCGCCAACGCCACCCCGGCCCCTGAGGAACCCGACATCGTCCCCGCTCTCGAGAAGGCGGGGCCGTGCGCAGCGAGGCCCGCTGGCACGCCCGTTGGGGATGGATCGACCCGAGTGCCCCGACCGAACACCGTGTGCTGCACCGAGGTCAATCACGGACTGGGCCGGATCAGCTCGCTCGAGGTGCAGGTGTACGAGGGGCTGCTCGAGGAGATGATGCGCGAGATCGACGGCCTGCCGTACCGCAAGGCGCCCGATCTCATGTCTGTCTCAAGGCGGGCTTCGAGACGGTGCTGCACCGCATCGGGCTGCGGGGACGCGATAAGGAAGCCCTGAGGGCGGCCGGACGCCGCGTCTGGCTCCGGGGCCGTTGACGGGGTGCAGCGCCGTGACGTTCGCCGGGGCCTGGCGGGCCCCGGCGAACCGGGTCACTTGGACTGCGTGGAGAGGCTCACGCCGCTGAAGCCCTGCGTGGCGGCGAGGCTGAAGTAGACCCAGCCGGACGGCGGGTTGTCGATCGTCAGGGTCTCGCCGTTCCCGGCGTTGGTGGACTTCGCCTGGTAGCTGCCGGTGGTGGCCCAGTTGCTGCCGCCGTAGTACAGGTCGGCGTTGCCGGTGCCACCGCTGCTGGTGATCTTCAGCTGCTTGACGCCGGCCGGCAGGTACACGAAGTGGTAGCTGTAGTTGCCGGTGGAGGCGGCGAGGTTGTCCCGGCGGCAGTTCTGGTCGAACTGCCGGGGGTCGCTGAGGGTGCAGAGCGGGACGGAAGGAGCCGCGGCGTCCGGCAGCGGACCGCAGTCGTTCGTCGCGCAGTCGGTCGTCAGCCAGGTCGCGAAGTCGGCGTCGTAGCGGGTGCCGATGGTCTGCTTGAGGACGGTGCGGGCCCCGGCCCAGTCACCGGTGCGGTACGCGCCGAGCACGGTCTGGACGTCCGCGGGATGCTTCTGCAGCATGTAGCGGACCGCGAGCCAGCCCCAGCGGTAGACCCGGTTGGAGTTGACCTCGGGGTTCTCCTCCTGGCCGTAGACGGTGTCGAACAGGTCGCTGAGCTTGTACGTCTTCTTGGCGGCCTCCGCGATCGCGTCGGCGTTGCGCTCGCCCCGGTAGCCGTACGAGATGTTCTCGGCGATGCCCTCGACCCACCAGATGGTCGGCGTGGTCATGCCCGCCTCGAAGTCGCCGTACATGTTGTAGCGGCCGTCGAGGTAGTGGGTGTACTCGTGGTTGAGGTTCCAGATCTGGAAGTCCGGGCGCAGCCAGCTGGCCTCGTGGGCGATGAAGCGGGCCTGGTTGCCGGGGACGGCCGGGTTGCCCTCCTCGTACATGCCGCCGTTGTCGACGTCGATGTCATAGATGGCCCAGGCGTACAGCGCGTACTGGGTGTAGTCGTCGAAGACGACGACTTCCAGGTTGGTGTTCACGTCACCGGGGATCGCACCCTTGTCGCCGATGATCCGGTGGAAGTAGGCGTCCTGACCGGCCAGGCTCGTACAGGTGCTCGCCAGCTGGCCGGGGGACACGTCCTGGGCGCGGATCTTCAGGTCCGCGGTGCACGTGTGCTGGATCGGCAGGACTGCGGGAAGCACGCGCTGGCCCAGGTCGCAGATGGCGTAGGCCGCGCAGTTGCCCTTGTCGTACTGGCGCGTGTACCAGCCCAGGTTCATGGTGATCGGCGCGGTGGGGCCGACGTTCGGGTACCGGTTGATCAGGTCCTTCAGCAGCGGCCGGACCCGGTCCTTGAGCTCGGGGACGTCGAGGGCGTAGCCGAGGTAGCGACCGACGTTGCTGACGACGTCCAGGCGGTTCAGCTCCGCGCCGTTGCGCGTGATGAAACCGGCCCAGGTGTCGAGGATGGCGGGGTCGGCCTTGAGGGCGGCCCGCCAGCCACGGCCGTCGTTCTTGGCCTTGAAGCCGTTCTCGACGACCCACTCGACGTGCTGCATGGCGAGGTTCATCTGGCCGGGCCACGTACCGACGTAGCTGCCGAGCATCCACTTCACGACTCCGGCGTACCGGCCTGCCTCGTGGGTGCTGTCGATGAGGGTGACGACCTCGTTGAGGATCTCGCCGTTGGCGTCGGTGACGTCCTTGCTGTGCGGGGCGGCGAAGAAGGCGTCCAGGGCGCCGCGCGCCGCGCCCTCCAGTGCCGTGCCGTAGGCGCCGACGACGTCCGCGTTGTTGTCCTGCACGTAGTAGCCGGCGCGCAGGAACATCACCAGCTGGCCGGTGGAGGTGCTGTTGTCGCCCGCGTACGTGGCGGAGTTGTCGCGCAGCGCGTTGGCGACGGTCACCATCTGGTCTTCGCGGAAGGCCTTCCGCGCGTTCTCCCCGGTGAGGTTGAACAGCGGGTAGGTGCAGGTGATCTGAGGGAGCGCCTTGAGCTCCCTGATCAGCGCGCTGCCGGTGGCGTTGATGACGCCGGACAGGTCGCCGCACGCCTCCGCGGCGGCGGACGACGACCGCTTGCTCGTCTTGACGGTGGGCGCGGGCCGCAGGGCGGACTCCTCTGCACCGTCCTGTGAGGAGAGCCGGAAGCGGGGATTGTCGCTCATCGCATGGGGCGACTTGGGGACCGGGATCGCCCGCGGCGCCGGGGCCGCGGTTCCGCCTGCGTGCGCACCGGCCGGAGCCGTGACGCCGACGGGGGCGGCCTGGCTCTGCGGCGCGAGGAGACCGAACGCGGCGAAGACGGCCGCGCCGAGCACGGGAAGTCTTCGTGCGCGGGTCATCGATATCCGGAAGGGATGCATCTGTGGGGGCCTCCGGGGCCGTTGTGGACACGTGCTCGAAAGCACGAGGCCGTTGACATGTGACGTGTAAAATTTCACATGTCGCATTGTCAGGGAAGGCTTCTGGCCAGATTCGTCGACCACCGCAACGGAAACGTTGCCAACTCGCCCTACCCGCACGTGCGTCGGCGCACGAGCCGCCATGGCTCCAACGCCCTTGCATGACCGCCTAGATGACGCTTTCGGCACCTGGGGCCGGACAAGTGCTACGGCACTGTCATCAGTGACCACCAGTCAGCGGATGAGGCGGGAGCGGGGCCTGATACCGGTGGGCCCTCGTATGCAACTGTCGATGGTCCTCTGAGGTACCCACCCTGCTGGTGACGTTCCGTGATCTCCGGGGGTGCATCCAGCTCCAGGTTCCTCCGGTCTCGCTGCGGAGGCGCCTGGCCGTCTTGTCGTGGTGGCCGCGGGCGTCCGTGACGACGGGTGCAGGCAGTCGGAGGAGTTGTCGGCAGATGGCGGCGGCGATCGGGATTCGAGCTGGTTCAGGGATGACGAAGTGGCGGCTTTTGCAAGGAGAAGTCCTGGTCGGTGAGCTCAGCGAGTATGACTGTGATCAGCCGTTCTTCCTGGCGCGTTTCACCCCGGGACCGGGCTGGGAGAGCGTGAGGGCGTTGCTCGAGGCATGGGCAGCCTTCAAAGGCTCGGACCCGGATGGGGCCAGGTTTGTCGCCCTGGCCAAGCCGTTGCAGGACTTGGAGCTCACCTTGGCTCCGGTTGACGGGCGGCAGCCTCCGTTGCAGCTCTTCAAGAACTGCATGGTGCGTATCAAGGGGCCCGAGGCTCGCCTCCGCTACTGACCTCACGTCAGAGTTCGCTGGAGTCGGTGGAGGCGAGGCATATGAGGGTGCAGGCCAGGTCAGGCAGATCCTGATGGAGGTCGGCGCGTCGTTCGTAGCAGGTGCGGAGCCGTTTGAACTGGTGCAGCCAGGCGAAAGCGCGCTCAACCACCCAGCTCACCTTGTCCAGTCCGGAGCCGTGGGCGACGCCGCGTCGGGCGATCAGGGGTTTGATGCCGCACCTCCACAGCAGGCGGCGGTACCTGTCGAAGTCGTAGCCCTGGTCCGCATACAGACGCCGGGGCTTGCGGCGGGGGGCGCCCCACAGTCCCCCGAATCGGTGGATGGCGTCCAGCAGCGGCAGGAGCTGGGTGACGTCGTGCCGGTTGCCGCCGGTGAGCGTGACGGGGAGCGGGGTTCCGTGGCGGTCGACGATCAGGTGGTGCTTGGAGCCGGGGCGGGCGCGGTCGACGGGTGCGGGGCTGACGTGATCCCCCCTTGGGTGCTCGGACGTGCGAGCCGTCTACGGAGCGGTCGTCCAGACCCGCAGCCGGCACCAGGCCATCCCCCCTGAGCAGCCACGGTCTCCGCGGGGACATCACGCCACGTGACACCCGTCCGCAGCACGTACATGACTCCGGCGAGAGCCACTTCGGTCGGGAACGCGCAGTTGCCCGGGGTGACGACGGCGCCGTTCGGGAGTGGGCGGCAACAGCGGGGCCACCCACTCCCACAGGGCATCCGGACACCTCGCCTACCAAGCTCGTCGAGCACAAGACCTGCAGCCCAACTCATTCTGAAATGATCAGTAAACCGCTCTCTCACCATGGCGGTATGGACTTCAGCCCTACCGCTCGCAGCCGCTGCACTACCCGGAACGTTGGTACATCTCCGGCTCGCCGGACCGCCAACAGCCCCCTGTCGTGGGAGCAACCCTCTCGTGGTCGCTCATCGGGCAACTCCTCGCCGCAGTCGCCGTCTTGGAGGTGTATGTCGCTGCATGCGGCGCCTGGGCATCGATGCGGAATGGACAGAGGACAAAGGCGGCTGCGGCGGAGCGGGAGGCGGCCGCCCGGGCGAAGGAGGACGCCCGAAGGGGCACGACCCGTCAGGCCCGGCCCTGCCCCGGGGCGCGTCCGGGATGCCCGTTCGCCCTACGCGGCCGCTGCGGTCGCGGCGGCCGCAGCGGTCACGGGCAGTTCCAGCCGTTCGGGTTGACCAAGCAGCTCACCTGCCAGTCGCTCCAGGAGCCGTTGGTGAAGCGCATCCGGAACCAGTAGTTGCCGTCGCCGCCGATGGCCGCGATGGTGAAGTTCCAGGGGCTGTTCTGCAGGTAGTCGATCTCGACCCGGCTCTGCACCCACCCGCCCATCGAGACCCACCCGTTCCAGGAGCCGTCGGTGCGGGTCCAGTTCGTCCACACCGCGTGATCGGCGCCGACGACGAACTGCTGCTGCGTCCCGTCAGGGAACTTCGTGGTCGTGATGCCGTAGTCGCAGAAGTACTTCTGGCTCTTGGTCGTGCAGTAGGTCGCCGCCTGCGCGGGCGTCGCCGCGGCGCCCACCCCGGCGAAGGCGGCCAGGGCCGCGACGGACGCGAGGGCGCTCTTGAACCTGCTCATCTACATGTTCCTTTGCCGAGTAGCGTGATCGTGGAAGGGGAATGGGGTAGACGCAGCGCCCCGTGTCCCCTGGCGAGTCACCATTCTCCGGCCCCTCCTCTAACGTCCCACTGGCGATCCGCTTGCGCCCGTCTCCCCGGCGGAGGGGTTCCCGTCCCGCGTGAAGGGCTCCCGAGCGCGTCCTTCCGGGTCCGATTCCGGCAGGCCGCCGACGCTCCCGGGCGCCCGTACGGCCTCCCGCACCACCAGCGAGGCCGGCCCACTCCCCCGCCGCCGCAGCTGCTGCTTCGTCCCGCTCAGCGGTTGCCAGCCGGCACCACGCCGCCCGCTCCCGAACCCCCTCGCAGGTTCTCTGCGCTGTCGCTGTTCCGGGCTGGCAGCACCTTCCTGGACGCGTACCGGCTCCGCTGCCGCGAGATAGCCGCGCGGGTCGGCCGTCAGCTGCGCAAGGCCGAGTCCGGTACCGAACTGCTCAGCGAGCGCCATCTCACCGGTCCCTTCGAGCTGATTCATCACGTCGGCAACTTCAGCCCCTGGGTGATGGACCGGTTGGCCGCCGGCGACACCGACGTGCTCGCCGCCTATCAGGACGCCCTGGGGAAGGGCGTCGCGGCCGCGAATCTGTGTACCTCGCACGAGAACCTCCCCTGCCTGGAGACTCCCGTCCGCAACGGCACCGAGGTGTACGACCGCGTGGTCGACCTGATGCTGCGCACCCGAGGAGCCGCCGTCGCCGGAGTCGAAGCCCGAGCCGGAACCGGAACCGGAGCCGGAGCCGTCCGGTGACCGCCCCGACCCTGCCGAGGTGCCGGCCCCGCTCCGTACCCTGTTCACCGCGTCCCGGGCGGAGTTCCGCCCCACAGGCGTGGTAGAGGTCCACACCCTGGTCGCCCACGGCCATGTGCCGCGCTACCCCTTCGCAGTGAAGTCCCTGGCCCGCCACTGGCCGGAGATCGCCCCCGTAGTCCACGACGACACCCTGACGGCCGGATACCTGCGCCGACTGCACTGCCACATGGCCGGCCTTCGGGTCATCGTCCGACCCAAGGCAGACAAGCGCGTCGAGCGTCTGCTCGCCGGCCATCCGCTCCTGACCCGGATGTCGTACTCGCTCCTCGACGGCCGACTGGTCAAAAGAGTCAGGTCTCCTCACTCGGCCCCCACCACCGCTCGGCCCGCCCTCCTGGATCCCCTTCACCGAGGCGCAGGCGATCGGCCACTACTTCGCCGGCCGCGAGACCGGTATCACCTCCGGCCTCCTCAACGAGGCGGAGGAGCTGTTCCTGGCCCGAAGCCACCGTGACGGAGCCTGACCGGTCACAGCGGATGGGCCTCCAGATGCGTCATGTCGCCGAGACCGATGGCTCACAGCGCCGGGGGGCACGTCGTCAGCGGCCGGCGAGAAGGCCGTTCACCAAGGCCCGGAGCCCGTCCAGGTAGGTGTCCTCGGCGGTCAGCGGCGCCCAGTGGTCCGCGACCTGTGCCAGGCGGGGCAGCTCGCTCGGGTCGAGATCGGCGAAGACCTGCTCCCGGTAGGTCGCGCGGTCGTCGTCCGCGCGCCGCCGCGCCGCCGTCGTCCTGACCACGATCTCCCCGGCCGTGTAGTACCAGATCGCGCGATAGCCGTGAACGGCCAGATCGGGAGAGAGGCCGCACTCGACCAGGCCGTCGACGATCTGCTCGACGAACCACAGCGCGGTCGTGGACATCAGGTCGTCGGCGGTCAGCACCTCCACGATCCAGGGGCAGGCGGCGAGCGCCTCGTGGACCGCGGTGGCGGCGACGACGACCCGCTCGCGAGGGTGGGCGGGCAGTTCGGGGCGGCGCAGGGTCCGTGCGGCGTAGTCGTCGAGGAGGAGGACGAGCAGTTCCTCCTTGTCGCGGACGTGGTGGTAGAGCGCCATCGGCGTACTGCCGATCTCCGTGGCCAAGCGCCGCATGGTCAACCGGTCCACGCCTCCCTCGTCCACGATTCGGCGGGCCGTCTCGATGATCTCCTCGCGGGAGATGCGGGGAGGTCGGCCCTGGGTCTTGCGCGGTGCGGACGGTTGCGGCATGCCCCCCATCTTCCCTCAGGTGTCGACAGGGTCGACCCTCGGCGCTAACTTTTCTTACATGTACAAAAACTCTCGCGGGCGGCCCGGAGTGGTGCTGGCGGCAGCCGCCGTCGCCCCATTCGCGTTCGCCCTGGACATGTCCGTGGTCAACGTCGCCTTACCCGCGATCCGCACGGCGCTGGGCTTCGCGCCGCTCGACCTGTCATGGGTCGTGCACGTGTACGCGCTCACGCTCGGCGGGTTCCTGCTGTTGGGGGGCCGCGCCTGCGACCTGTACGGCCGGCGCCGGCTGTTCGCGCTGGGGCTGACCGTCTTCGGCCTGTGCTCGCTGGCCGGCGGCCTGGCCCAGGCTCCCTGGCAACTGGTCGCCGCCCGCGCCGGGCAGGGCCTGGGAGCCGCCGCAGCCGCGCCGGCCGCGCTCGCGATGCTCACCACCACCTTCGTCGAAGGCCCCCGGCGCGTCCGCGCGCTCGGGGTGTGGAGCGCGGTGAACGCGGCGGGCGGCGCGCTGGGCGTGCTGGCCGGCGGGCTGTTGACCGAGTACGCGGGCTGGCGCTGGGTCATGCTGATCAACCTGCCCGTCGTGGCGGCGGCTCTCGCGCTCATCCCCGCGGGGGTACCCGCCGGAGCGCCCCCCGCCCGACGCGAAAGACTGGACGCACTGGGCGCTGTCCTGGCGACCGGCGGAGTCGGGCTGCTGGTGCTCGGCGTCGTCCGTACCGACGCCCTCGGCCGGGGTTCCCCGGTCACATGGGTGACCCTCGCCGCCGCGGCCGTGCTGCTCGCCGCCTTCGTCCTCGCGGAGTCGAAGGTCCCCGCACCGCTGCTGCGCCTCGGCCTGCTGCGCAGCCGCTGGGTCGCGGGCGCGAACGTGCTCGTGTTCCTGGCCGCGGCCGGGCAGTTCACCGCGTTCTACTTCGTGTCCCTGTACATGCAGCAGGTCCTGGGCATGGGTGCCGCGGCGACCGGCATCGCATTCCTGCCCTTCTCGCTGGGTCTGATCGCGGGAACCGTCGCCGCGACCCGCGTCACCGCGGCACGCACACCCCGTGCGTCCCTTGTGCCCGGCGCCCTCCTTGCCGCCGCGGGCCTGGCCTGGTTCGCCCTCATCAGCCCCGACGGCAGCTTCCTCGCCGACGTACTCGGCCCGTCCCTCGTCACCAGTGTCGGCGCCGGACTGGTCCTGGCCCCGGTCGCGGCCGCCGCGACCACCGGCGTCGCCCCGCGGGAAGCCGGCATGGCCTCCGGCCTGATGAACAGCTCCCGCCAACTCGGCGGCTCCATCGGTCTGGCCGCCCTGGCCACCGTCGCCGCGCACCACACCGGCGCAGTCGCCGGCCCCGCCGCGCTCAACGACGGTTACGCCCTGGGCCTGGCCGTCGCCGCCGCCGTCTTCGTGCTCGCGGCGGTCGTGGCGCTCGGCGTACTGCCGCGCCGCCGGGCCGTCACCCCCATCCCGCAGCCCACCAGCCCCACAGAGAACCAGATGGAAGGAACTCCGTCATGACGACCACCACCGTCGACCTGTTCGCCTCGGCGTTGCATTTCCACCCCGACGGCGACGTCCGAGCCGTGGAACGGCAGATGACGAGCAGCGGCTCCGGCGCCTGGCAGATCGCCACGTTCCACGTGGAGACAGACGCCGACGTGCACGCCGACCACTGGGAGATGCACCCGGAGGCCGAGGAAGCGGTGTGCTGCCTGAGCGGCGGTGTCCGCCTCCACTTCCGTCCCGACGCACCCGGCGACCCCGAGGACATGGTGCGGTTGCGGGCGGGCACCGCCGTGATCGTTCCCCGCGGTCGCTGGCACCGCCTGGAACTGGACGTCCCCAGCGACCTGATGTCGATCACCCTTCGCCACGGCACCCGCCTCGAAAAGCGCACCGACACCCGCTGATCGGCAGGTGGCCCGGCAGGGTGCTGCCGGGCCACCTGCGAGCCTCGCCCGAGAACTCGGCGGCGCCTGCCGTCCGGCACAAGGTGTTCGCCCGCCGGCGAAAGCCGAGAAGACGAGCTGCTGGTGACGAACCTCGCGCTGCTGCACGCAGATCGCCCAGGCATGCGACCGGTACGCCGAGCACGTAGAAGCGGCCAAGAGGAAGATCGCCCAGCACAAGCTGAACCTCTTCTCGGTGGACATGCCCTTTCCCGCCGCTCTCGCCCCTTGATCCGGTACGTGGCGCCGACTGCCGCCGTGGCGAGCGCGGCGACCGGACCGCCGTAGGTGAGGGCCTGGGCGGCCGCGTCGGGGTGATGGAGGTAGCCCCGTACGCCCCGCAGCCGGCCGCCGCGAGGGCGGTCACGCGGACCGTGAGCCGGGTGCCATCCGGCCCGGTGGGACGAGCGGCGTACCGGGCTGTCGGTGTCCTTCACCATTACCCTGCGGCCCGGCCGCCAGAACATGGCGTCCGTGCGCCGCACCCCGTCCAGGTCCTGGCCGGTGAAGAAGTGACCGGCGACTTCGACCAGGCGGTCGAGCACCTCGTCAGGACCACGGGGAGGAGGGGAGGACATCAGCGGCTCCACGAAAGGATTCGGCGCGCTACGGGGACGCCTCACCTTTCGGCGCGGTCCTCACCACCGTACTCACCACCTGCCCGCAATGCCGTCTCGGTCCGGCACCAACCCTCTCCGGATGTCATGGTGAGGAGGCACCGACGGGTGAAGATCCTCGATAAGGCCGCGCCCGCATTTCCCCGCGCCCGCCCGACGACATCGGCGGGCGCCATGATGCGTCTCGCTGAAGGTGGACCAGTCTCGGCCTCTCTGAACCACCGCCACCTCCGGCGCCACCTACGGTCATTCAACCTGGTCAGCGCCGAATTCGGATGACGATCAAGGCAGCACTGACCTAGCGTTCCGTGCATGACATCCCCAGACGGCCGCCTCGACGAACAGTCCAGCGTGACCATCCGCTGCCAGGACAACTCATCCGTGGGCGTGATGTTCTGCGACCGGTTCAACTTCGACGCGGATTCCGTGCACTATGCCGTCGAGCTGCGGGCCCCGGGACTGTCCGCTCGCGTCGACGAGGTCGTCGCCTGGATCTGGGACAGCGATCTCACCACGTTCCTGGAAGAGCTCGCTGCCGACTACCGGGGATGGGACGGCGAACGGAGCTGGCAGACCAACGACAGGGACCTGATGGTGTCGGCCCTCTTCCGATCCGGCGGCCACGTCGGGCTGACCTGGGCCTTGCGACCGTGGGCACAGGCCGCCGGCGGCTGGGGCGCCTCGGTGACCACCTGGCTGGAGGCCGGCGAGCAGATGGCCTCCCTCGCAGCCGACGTCCGGACCTTCCTCGCCAGGGAGCAGCCGTGACATCCGACATGCGTATCACCTGGACGCTGACGGGATCCGGGTGGGCGGACTGCACCCTTGAAGATCATTCGCGGGTACTTCCGCGGCCCTCGTCTGCCTCCGCCGCCTCGTTCGTGCGAACACGCAGAACCGGTCAGCACCGTGATCGCTGGCTCGTCCGGCCCATCGGGTGCTCAGGTCCGGCAGGGCCGGCCAGCGGTCAGCCGCCGTGAAGACCCCACTGGTCAAGACCGCCGTAGACATGGGCTTCAAGGCATCCCGGCCTGTCCATCCCGACGGCCACGCCCCGGTACAGGGCGATGAGCGAGTCCTTGCCCCGCCACCAGGTGTCGGTCAGGCCCTGCACTTCAGGTACCGGCTCGTACCCTTCGAGGTCCAGGGAGCCGACGGCCTCGCCGGTGATCCTCGTGATGGTCTTGGCCCAGCGCCTCGCATGGCAGGCCAGTGCCAACGACTCCACCCAGCCTTCGGTACTGGCATGCAGCGGTGCCCAGTGGTAGCCGTGAATCCCGAACTCGCCGCCAGGGCCGATCAGGGATCCGTAGGCCATGGAATAGCGGCAGTCCCCGGCCGGGATCCACCAGCCCTCACTGGCCGACCCCTCCGGAACGTCCGCGCCCAGGACGCGCGGGCCGCTCTCGTAAAACGGCGCCGACGGCAGCGCGAGACCGCCCCAACGGTCCTCGAAGGCCACTGCGCGATCGACCTCCGCGGCCGGGACACCGTGCTCGATCCAGGCGTCGCGGTGTCGCTCGATGTCCTGCCGGGCGACACGGATGCCTTCACACGCGACGAACCTCTTGGCCCTGTTGGTCAAACCGGCCGGCGCGACCGGGACGGGTGATACGGGAGTGGCGGCCACCATGGCGTCGGAGTCTACTGGCGAGGTCCGGCAACGCCTCGTACGGAAGCCCGCCCGCTCCGTTGTGGCCCAGGACTTGCACTCAGACGTCATCTCATTTGGTGAGTATGTGCGACGATTCGTCGGCCAAAGCGAGACGTAGGCGCTACACGTCGTGGGCATCGTTGATGCGGCTGGTGCCGGGGGAGCTGTGGGAGCAGCTGCCGACAGCGTCTTTCAGCCCGTCACGGGTAACGGCCCATCGGCGGTTCAGCGAGGGGTCGAAAGCTCGGGTGTGGGCCAAGTTCCACCGCGTGGTGCTCGACGAGCTTGGTGCCCGCGGCGAGCTGGACTGGTCCCGCCGCGCTATCGACTCGGTGAACATGCGGGCGATGAAAAAAAGGGGGGCCCTGACAGGTCCGAATCCTGTCGACCGAGACAGCCTGTCCGGGACGCCTTGGCTGCTGTCCTTGCCTGGTGCATGGGAACGCCACCATCTCCGGCTCGTCTCAGAGCCGGTCCCTGGGGTGTTGATGCGCTCGACGGCTCAGAGCGATGCCTCGACTCCGAGGCTTCCGACGCTGATGGCTCCTCGCAGCACGTGGGCGATCTCCTCGGGCTTGAGGTCGATGCCGTCGAGCCCCTGCGCGGACGGCGACCAGGAGGGCCGCGGGGCCGGTGGCGAGTGCCGCCCAGACACCGACCCGTACGAGCAATGCACGGCGTCCACGCAGTGGGGTGACGCGGGAACGAGTGCCTGTCGAGCCGGGCGTCACGGCGAGGCCGCAGCAGGGCGGGCGGAGGCATCCAGAGCTCCTTGAAGAGGTCGGCGAAGCTGATGCCTGACTCTCTTCGACGCCCCCTCACCACCGAGCTGGCCACCAGGAGCCCAAGCCGTCACGGGGCCATGACTCCTCATCGTGAGTCCGGTGGTAAGTGGCCTGTGACCTGCGTGGTAAGCCCGGCGGTAAGTAGCAGGGCATTGCCTCCGGACGCTTACCACGGCTGGTCGGAGCGCCACCTGGAATACGGCGGGGAGCCCGCGGCGAGCGGCCAGAATCATGCGGGCGACTGCCCGCTCGCCGCGTTCATCGGCCTCAGCGGCCTGTGTCGCTGCCTCTGTCCGCACTGCCTCCGCCGCTATTTGAGCTCGGATCAGTCGGTCCTCCTCGGCAAGGCGCTTGACTGCTTCGGTCCGCGCTTCGGCCTCCGGTGGGGTCCAGGACGGATCTGCGCGGGGGCCGTCCGAGCCGTGGTCACTGCTTGGGGGTGATCACGCCGGTCAGGTGGTCGTGGGCGACGTGGCAGTGGAGTCGTACGCCTTGCAGGAGGGCGTCGTCGTTGAGGTAGAAACGCGGGTTGTGGTTGGGGACGAGTCCGCGTCCGCCGGGGGTGGGTTCCAGCTTTCCGTCCTCGGTCAGCTCGCCGTCCTGCGCGCCGAGCATCAGGTACACGCCGCCGTATTTGTTGACGAACTCGGAGACGTCGTCGTAGCCGAGGGTCGGCGGCGGCTCGAAGGCCTTCTCCGCGCCGACCACCCGTTCGACGGTCGGCAGGACGACGTCCGTCCATTCCTTGCGGTTGTGCACGGCCGGTACGTCCTGGAGGTACTCCAGTTCGGCAGTGCAGTTGTACGCGGCGGCCGTCTGCTCGGCCAGGGTGGTGAGCCGTTTCTGGACGTCGGTCATGTCGTCCTCGACCGTGCAGCGGATGGTGCCCCACAACGTGACCGTGCCGGGCACGATGTTGAAGCGGCCGACGTCCTCGACGTGTCCGATCGTGACGGTGACCGGGTCGAAGGCGGGGACCTGCCGGTACAGCTGCCCGATGCCGACCAGGATGGCGCCGGCCGCGGGCATCGGGTCGATGCCCATCCACGGGGTGGAGCCGTGCACCTGCTGCCCGGTGAGTACGATCTTGATCATGCAGGAGGCGCCGAACTGGTTGCCGACGCGGTAGCCGACGTACTTGTTCGGCAGCGGGCCCAGGTGCATGCCGAACGCCATCGTCGGCACGGGGTCGTCGCACGCCCCCTCGGCGATCATCTCCTTCGCGCCGGACCTCTCCCCGGCCGGGGCGCCCTCCTCCGCGGGCTGGAAGACGAACAGCACCGTGCCGGGCAGCTGCTCGCGGACGCCGGCCAGGACGGTGGCGGCACCCAGCAGCATGGCGGTGTGCCCGTCATGGCCGCAGGCGTGGGCGACGGGGAACGGGCCGCCCGGGTAGTCCTGGTCCACGACCGTGGAGGCGAAGCTCTCGCCGCTGTCCTCCTTGACCGGCAGGGCGTCGATGTCGGCGCGCAGCGCGATCACCCGGTCGCCGGGCTTGCCGCCCTTGAGGACGCCGACGACGCCGTGGCCGGAGATGCCCGTGCGGACCTCGTCGAGACCCAGCGAGGTCAGGTGGTCCGCGATCAGCTTCGCGGTGTTCACCTCTCGGTTGGACAGTTCCGGGTTCTGATGGAGGTGGTGGCGCCATGCGATGACCTGCGGCTCCACGGCCGCGGCCTGTCGGTCGAGTTCGGCGTGGATCGGATCGCCGCTCATGTGCCGACTCCTTCGAAGGTCGATCCTGCTGACACCCGAACGCTATGGACCCGGCCGCCGCGCCACCGCTCTTGCTACTGCAATGGGGTGAGGGCGAAGCCTGGCGGCATCGCGGGACACGGGAGGGCCCCCGGCATCGTCGTCCCATGCCGGGGGCTTCTTCGCTCGGCTGGGGTTACACGAAGCGCTGGGCGGTCGAGCCGTCGCAGGGCCGGAGGGCCACGGCCTTGCCGGCGGCCGGCTGGGTCAGGCACAGGCCGGTCGCGGTCGCCGGGCGGATCGTGCCGTCCGCGGGCCTGGTCCACTTCTGGTTCGTGCCGCCGTGGCAGTCCCACAGGATGGCGGCGGTGGGCGCCTGGATGTCACGGGAGTCGAGGCACCGGTCGTGGGACAGGCCGACGTGGATCGACCCCCGCTCCGGGTCGTACCACCAGATCTGGTTACGGGCCCCGTGGCAGTCCCAGCCCACGACGGCCGTGTAGTTGCGCGAGGAGCCGCCGACGGCGTCCAGGCACTGGCCGGTGGCCTCGTTCCTGATCGGCTTGAACATGTCGTCCCAGGCGCCGGCGTAGAGCTTCGGGGTGTTGGTGGAGGCGGGGTCGGCGCAGGACGCCTCGCGCAGACCGGAGTTGTAGAACTGGGTGAAGCACGACGCGAACGCGCCGTGACCGGCGGCGTTGGGGTGGTACGACTGCCGGACGGAGTTCTCGTCCGGCGGGAAGGCGCCGCTGTAGAAGAAGCCGCGCGCCCAGGTGGAGTCCATGCACACCTCGTGCCCGTGGAAGAGCCGAGAGGCGTCCAGGTAGGAGGCACCGGAGAGCTGGGCCGCCTTGCGGATGCCGCGCTCGAAGGCGGGTACGGCCGTGTTGCGGCCCCATGCCGCGTCGGAGTCGTAACCGAGGCAGCCGCCGGACAGCTTCCCGGGGAAGTTCGGGTTGTCCTGCATGTCGGGGCTGATCGGTGACGGGTAGCTCATCAGGACGAGTTTGTACGCCTCGTCCGTGTACCCGGCGTCGCGCATGACCTTCCTGAGGTCGGTGACGGTGGCCGCCACCTTCGGCACCATGCCGTCCACGCGGGCCTGCCAGCCCGGCGCGTACGTCGGCTCGCAGGTGCCCTTGGACAGGACCCAGCGCTCCACGCAGTCCGTCATGACCGGACCGAACTGGACGTCGTCGTTGGCGCCGAGGACCACTACCACCATCTTGACCCGGGTGTTGCGGGCCTTGACCGCGAGGTGGTCGCTCTGGACGAGCTGGTCGGCGTACTGCTTCACGCCGCCGATCTTGACGTGGTACGTGGCCGCGCCCGAGCAGGAGATGTTCGTGGGAACGTCGGCCGGGATCCCGGTGCGGTAGATCGCGGCCTCCTGCGAACGGTGGCACCAGTTCGTCGGACCGTCGGTGCCGGGCCAGTACGCGCCCGCGCCCTCGCCGGAGATCTCCGAGTCGCCGATCGTGACGAGCCCCGTCTTCCGCTCGGCCATCGGCCGTTCCTCCGGGCTGCCGTACAGCGCGGTGGCCTCGGTCGCGCGGATCTGCTCCAGTTCCGCGGGAAGTGGCGTGGATGCGGTCACGGTGGTGGCAGTGGTTCCGGTGGTGAGGGCGGCGCTCGCGGTGGGGGCGGCGAGTGCGCCGAGGGCCAGGGTCGCGGCGGCTGTGACGGCACAAGTCCTCAGCCATGGACTGGAGTTGGGCATGAAGCCTCCCGGTGTCGGTGTTACCACCGGTAATTACCGGGTGCCGACCCCCGCTGGGAAGACACTGAACATGACAACTGCTCAACTTTTTCGGACGGAGTGGTCCCGGCCGAGCGCGTCACCCCCTGGACCCCGCGGCGGCGACCGTCGGCCGTGGTGGCGCCGGAGACCACGGCCCGAAGCCGACCGTGCTCCTCGTCCACGGTGCGTTCGCCGACGCGTCCGGCTGGCGCGAGGTGTCCGACCGACTCCAGCGCCAGGGCTACGACGTCGTGGCCCCCGCCAACCCGCTGCGAGGACCGAGCAACGACTCCACGTACGTGGCCAGCGCCCTGAAGAGCATCAAGGGCCCCATCATCTGGTGGGCCACTCCTACGGCGGCGCGGTCATCAGCAGCGCGGCGAGCGGCAACCCGAACGTCAAGGCGCTCGTCTACGTCGCCGCGTTCATGCCCGACAAGGGAGAGTCACCCGCCGAGCTGTCCGTGAGATTCCCGGGCAGCGAACTGGGACCGCTCTGCGTCCCGTACAAGGACAACGCGGGCAGCTGCCCCCTGAAGGAGTGGTACGGCCGACCGCTCGACGAGCCGTCACCCCCACCGGGAGGTCCGCCGGAACCATCCGGTGTACGCCCGGATCCCTCGGCAAGCCCTCTCCGTCGCCCATCCGCCGACGGCCGTCCGTGGGACCGTGGCCGCTTCCAGCCTTGCCCCCGGATTCGATGTCCGAGGCGCCGTGCCGGTCTTTGCGGCCCGGAGGGCGGCGGCTTGGACGCGGGCGCGCCTCGGCGTGTCTGAAGGGTCAGTGCTGGTCGAGGTCGCCGACGGTGACGCCGCTGCCGCTCGTCCAGATATGGAAACAACACCTCGAACTTCGCAGTCGGTTGGTCACGGATCGACTCGGAGACGCGCATGCCACATCAACGAGCAACGGAACGCGGAGCAACGCCTTGATTCTCTGCAAGCCCTAGCGACCTCGTGCATGGTTGGCGGCGGAGCATCTCCCAGTCCCTGGTATCCGACGTCGGCAAGGATTTCCACGCCTGCTCCCTTGATCAGGCAGAACTGGCGGGCGTGGCAGTCGTCGGTGTACTCGCCGTACGGCGACCGGTGCGGGGTCAGGGTGTGCGTTCCGGTGGCGTGCCGGTGATCCAGCCCAGTTCGTAGGCGTGCCAGCCCAGTTGGATCCTGGTCGTGACCCGGGCGAGGGTCATCAGGCCCTTCACTCGTCGCTTCACGGTGCGCAGGCCCAGTTTCAGCTGTTTGGCGACGCTCGCGTCGGTCATGCCGACCAGCAGCAGGGCGAGGATCTGGAGGTCTGTGGCGTCCGGGCCGGGTGGTGTGCCCTCGATCAGTTCGCCCCCTCCGTCGAGCCGGAGCGGCAGGGCGTCCCGCCAGGTCTGCTCGAACAGCGCCGTCAGCGAGTCCAGCAGCCCACTCGCGTGGATCACCAGGGCGGCCGGCTCCGCGTCCCCGTGGCTGAGCGGCACCATCGCCAGGGTTCCGTCGGCCACGACCAGTTTGGTCGGCACTCTCTCGGTCAGCCGGACCTCCTGTCGGCGTCCGAGCCCCGCGGCCAGTTCGGTCAGCTGGCCGGGCAGGGACAGTGCTTCGCGCTCCAGGACCACGCGGTAGGCGACGCCGCGATCCACGGCCTGTTCCTCGACCGGGTTGTCCAGCGGGGTGACGGCGACCGGTGTGCCGGTGACCAGGACGCAGAGGTCCCGGACCGCCCCCATCTGGAGCTGGAGGAAGCGGTGGGCGACGGCACTCGCGCCGGTCACCACCTCGACCAGGTCGTACATCGCGGGATTCGCCGCTTCCGTACGGTACGTGTCCGCCAGGAGCGCCGCCGCTCGCTCGGCCTCCTCCAGCGCGCGCCTCTGCTGCGTGAGCAGCGTTCCCAGTGTGGCGCCGGGCGGGGCCGGCAGCCAATGTCCCCCGTTCGTACGGGAGCGGGTGACGAGGCCCTGCTGCTCCAGTCGTCGCAGCACGGTCGCGGTGGTGGTCTCGGGGAGCGAGAGCCGGTGTGCGAGTTCGGCGGCGTCGGCGGCTCCCAGCGTGACCAGACCGCGGTAGGCCGCTTCCTGTGTGGTGTCGATTCCCATGGCGCCCAGCACTCCGACCTCCTTCCGGAAGATGTCCTTCCACAGCACCTCTGGCGGGAAACGGCCACGGCACCTTCCCGCCCGCGATCGCCGTTCCGTGCAGGCCGAGACCTTTGCCAAGGTGTCGCCACCGCAGCAGCAACGAGCAAGGGAGAGCGATGCGCCAGATATCGCGTACGGCCCTGGGAGCGGCGACCGCCGCCGTCCTGGCCGTCACCGCGCTGACGCCGTCCGTGTACGCCCAGCCACAGGGCGGGGCATCCGGCAGCAGACCACTCGTCGGCACGCAGACGGCCTCACCGCGGGGGCAGGGGTCAGTGACGGTCACTCTGGTCACCGGCGACAGGGTGGTGGTGAGCACGGACGGATCCGGCCACAGTGCCGCGACCGCGCTGCCGCGCGAAGACGGCAGCGTGCCGCTGCTTGAGACGCGTCAGACCGGTGACGATCTGTACGTGTACCCCGAGGGCGCTTCCGAGGCGCTCACCGCCGGCAGGGTCGACGAGGAACTCTTCAACGTCACCGGCCTGATCCGGCAGGGCTACGACGACGCCCACACCACCGCCCTTCCGCTGATCGCCGTCTACGACTCCTCCGTCGACGTCGCCCGCGCCGTACCCGCCTCCCCACGCGGTGCCGCACACGGCCCGGTGCTGAAGGCCGCCCACGGGGTGGCGCTCAAGGCCGACAAGAAGACGGCCTCCGCCTTCTGGGCCGACATCACCTCCCGCCGCTCCCGCACCGGCGCCGACGTCAAGAAGGTCTGGCTGGACCGCAAGGTCGAGGCGACGCTCGAACGGTCCACGGCTCAGGTCGGTGCCGACCTCGCCTGGGCCGCCGGGTACGACGGCAAGGGCACCAGGGTCGCGGTCCTCGACACCGGCGCCGATGCCGAACACCCGGACCTGAAGGGCCGGATCGCCGCGTCCCGGAACTTCACCGACTCCGCCTCCGAAGCGGACCGGCAGGGACACGGCACGCACACGATCTCCACCGTGGGCGGGACGGGCGCGGCCAGTGGCGGCAGGAAGAAGGGCGTCGCTCCGGGCGCCGAGCTGCTCAACGGCAAGGTCCTCAACGACTCCGGTGCGGGCGCCACGTCCTGGATCATCGCCGGCATGGAGTGGGCCGTCGCCCAGGGCGCCGACGTCGTCTCCATGAGCCTCGGCAACCCGACTCCGACCGACTGCACCGACCCGATGAGTGCCGCTACCGAACGACTCGCCCGCTCCACGGACACGTTGTTCGTCGTCGCCGCCGGAAACTCCGGACCGGGCCTGAACACCGTCTCCTCACCGGGCTGCGCCCCCAGTGTCCTCACGGTCGGCGCCGTCGACCGCGACGACTCCACGGCCCCGTTCTCCAGCCGCGGCCCGGCCCGTTTCTCGCACACGCTCAAGCCCGAGATCGCCGCCACCGGCGTGGGCATCTCCGCCGCCGCCGCGGGCGGGCGCGGGGTGTACGCGTACCGCTCGATGTCCGGTACGTCGATGGCGACCCCGCACGTCGCGGGCGCGGCCGCCGTCGTCAAGCAGCGGCACCCCGACTGGACAGGGCAGCAGATCAAGGCCGCGCTGGTCTCGTCCGCGAAGGCCGCGATCCCCGGCGACGCCCGTGAGACCGGCGGCGGCCGGCTCGACGTCAAGGCGGCCGTCGACGCGACGGTGCTCAGCGAGCCGGCCGTCCAGGCCGGCTCGTACAGCTGGCCGCAGGACAACGGCGACCGCACCACGGTCGGCGTCCCGTACACCAACACGGGCGACCGGCCGGTGAAGCTGGACCTGACGCTGCAGCGCGTCACCGGCAACGACGGCACGGCCGTCGGCTCGGCGATCGCGCGCCTCGGCGCCGACAGCGTCACCGTCCCCGCCGGAGCCACCGTCAAGGTCCCGCTGGTGCTGAACCCGACCGCACGGCTGCGGCCCGGACAGTACGGCGACATCACCGGCCGGGTCCTCGCCACCGCCGACGGCGTCCACGTCTCCACCCCGTTCTCCCTGTACGTGGAGCCGAACACCGTCACCCTGACGGTGAAGACCGTGAACCGGCTCGGCCTGCCCGCCTCGGGTTCCTCCTCGCTGGACGTCGTCAGCACCGACACCGCCACCGGGGAGCGCCGCTACAACGCCGGTGCCACGGAGCAGACCTACCGGCTGCGCCCCGGCAGCTACTTCCTGTCCGGCTTCGTCGTCACCCCCGACGCCGGCGCGGGCGCCAAGCTCGCCGACTCGATCACGTACCTGGGACGCCCGCAGCTGGAGCTGACCAAGGACACCACCGTCGTCCTCGACGCCCGTCGGGCCCACCAGCTGCGGCTGCGCACCGACCGCCCCACCGAAGTGCGCAGCGGAACCCTGTCCTTCGCGCGGTCGTGGGACGACACCTGGACGCACTCGGGAACCCTCTCCGGCGGCCGTACCACCCGTGGCTACTACGCCTCCGTCGAGGGTGAGGCGAGCGACGGCGACTTCGAGTTCGCCAGCTACTGGCGCGCAGCCGCCCCGCTGATCTCCGAGTTCGCCGTCGCCGGGGGCGAGAGGCTGCACCCGATCACCGCCTCGGCCGGATCCGTCAACCTCGACGGCACGGGTGAGACGCCGCTCGTCGACGCCAAGACCGGCACGGCCGAGGAGCTGGCGGCCGCCGGCGTCCAGGGCAAGATCGCCCTGGTCCGGATCGCGGACAGCGACACGTACGTCGCCCAGCAGGTCCGCAACGCCAAGGCCGCGGGCGCCAAGGCCGTCCTCGCCTACCACGCCGCCCCCGGCCGCTGGCTCCCCTCGGTCGGCACCGGCGGCGGTGAGCTCCCGGCCCTGGCCGTCGAGTCCGCCGAGGCCACGGCGCTCCTGGACAGTCTCGCGGCCGGCGGGGTCACGATCCGCTGGAAGGGCACCGCGAAGAGCCCGTACCTGTACACCCTCGCCTTCCCGCAGCGCGGCGAACTCGACGAGGACCGGACCTACCGCGTCGACGACGACCGCCTCGGCCGCAGCCGTGCCACGTACCACTCGATGGGCGTCGCCGCCGACTTCGTCGACCTGATGCTGGCGGGACGGCCCGACGGCCTGCAGGTGCTCGTGCCGTTCGAGAGCGTCGCGGCACCTGGCGTCCGTACCGAGTACTTCACCCCCGGAGACACGACCTGGCAGCACTACGTCTCCAGCAGCTTCCCCTGGGGCGAGTTCATGATCGACCGGCCGCGCACGTACGAGGAGGGTGAGCGGCGCGACGACCAGTGGTACGACGGCGTGATCTCCCCGCGCGCCCCGCTCGACGCCGACGGCAAGCCTCTGCTCGCCGCCGAGCGTCAGGGCGATCTGATCGGTTTCGCCACCGCGATGTGGGGAGACGGAACGCACCACGGTGAGGCCGGTTCGTTCGGGGACGTCGGCAACCTGCGGCTGCGCCGCAACGGGGAGCAGATCGGCCAGCAGGCCTACCCCTTCGGCGTCTTCGAGGTCCCGGCCGAGGAAGGGGCGTACGAGCTGGAGCAGAACGTCGAGAAGTTCGGGGCGCCCGCCAAGGTCTGGCAGCGGTCCACGGCGATCAACACCGTCTGGCGGTTCCGTTCGGAGCTCGACGAGAACGTCTACTCGCAGGGCGTTCCGATCCTCTTCCCCCGCTACGGGCTGCCCGAGGACGGTGCCAAGACCCTTGCGGCAGCGGCCGGTCAGACGATCGCCCTGGCCGTGACCGGACACGACGGGTACACCCCGGGCGTACTCGTCTCCGCGGCCCTGTCGTACTCGTACGACGGCGGGGCGACCTGGATCAAGGCTCCGGTGGCACAGCACGACGGCACCTGGACGGCGACCGTGGACCACACGGACGCCTCGGGCAAGCAGGTCACCCTGCGGGCGGAGCTGGAGGACGCCAACGGCAACTCCGTCACCCAGACCGTGACGCGCGCCTACGACGTGCGCTGACAGCGAAGCTGACGGCGACGGCCCCGTCGGACTCCCCCACCATGGGCGGGCTCCGGCGGGGCTGTCCCGTTCGTGCAGGGCGGTCTGCCGAAGGGCTGGAAGTCTCCGGTGTGTTCCTCGGCCTCGCGTCGACGAACCAGACGAAAGGGTCTACCGGGAGCGGGCGGAGGTCGGGAGGTGGGCGAGGGCGCCGTCGAGGAGTGCTCGGGGGTCGACGTGGTCCGGGTCGTAGAGCCAGGAGACGGCGACGCCCAGGGCGATGGAGACGATGCGGTCCGCTTCGGAGGCCGCCCGGGCCGGTGGGAGTCCCGTCGCGGCCAGTGCGGACGTGGCGCCGCGCCTGGCCTCGGAGAGGCGCCGGGTCATGAAGGCGTGGGCGGGATGCGCCGGGACGGTCGCCTCGCACATCAGGACCACGTCTGCGGCGGTGACCCAACGGGGGCGCTGCGGAAGGGAGTAGAGCCACCGGGCCGGGTCTTCGCCTTCCTGCCCGGGGGTGTCGATGACTTCCGTGAGCACGGCGTCGAGCAGGTCGCGTTTGGTCCGGGCGATGTGGACCAGGGCGGCCTTCGTCAGGCCGGCGTCGTCGGCGACCGACTGCATCGACGCCTCGTGGTAGCCCTGTCGGGCGTAGCGGCGCGCGGCGGCTTCGAGGGCGCGGCGGCGGCTCTCGGGTTCGATCGCGGGAAAGGTCGGTTCGGCGTCTTCCTGTCCGCCCGTCTCCGCCGGGGCCTCGGGGGTGCCGCCGCGTTCCAATTCCGCTTCGTAGGCGGCGATCTGGCCCGGGATGTCGATCTCGCCGGGGAAGTAGAGCGACAGGATCTGCAGGCCGTCCCAGAACGCGCCGAAGCGCAGCGCCTCGAGCGAGGCGGAGCGCTCGTCGGCGCTGTACGGCAACAGGAGTCGCGTCGCGAGGGCCATGCCGGCCGCGCGGCGGCGGCGCATGAGCGCGTGGCCGGGGTGCTCGGGGCTGGTCGCCTCCCCCAGCAGGGCCGTGAACAGCCCGATCCAGCCGGGGATCGTCTCGTTCCTCCGCGCGATGTCGGCCGCCGCGGCGGGAGTGGCGTCGGCGCCTTCCTCGGGCCAGTCGTCGTGGACGCCGTCGAGCCGCTCGATCAGGGCCGTGAGGATCTCCTCGCGGGACCCGAAGTGGCGCAGCAGCGCGGGGTGCGAGATGCCGGATGCCGCGGCGATGTCACGCAGCGACGTCGCCCGGTAGCCGTTCTCGATGAACAGGACGTGTGCGGCGTCGAGGATGCGCACCGCGCGCTCCCGCCCCGTGCGGTACGGACCTCGTGAACTTCCCATGACCCCAGTATCCCGGTGTGCTAACCTCCCCCAAATTTTACCACCACGTTGGTAACTTTTTGCCGGACGGCGACCTCCGAAGGGACACGGCACCATGACGAAGCTGCGGGAAGACTTCCTCTGGGGCGCGGCGACCTCGCCGCACCAGATCGAGGGAAACAACGTCAACTCGGACTGGTGGGCGATGGAGAACGTCCCCGGCTCGCCCCTCCCCGAGCGGAGCGGCGACGCCGTGGACAGCTACCACCGCCACCCCGAGGACATGCGACTGCTCGCCGGCGCCGGGCTCAACGCCTACCGCTTCGGGTTCGAGTGGGCCCGCATCGAACCCGCCGACGGGGAGTTCTCCCGCGCCGGGCTCGACCACTACCGGCGGATGGTGGACACCGCCCTCGACCTCGGCCTCACGCCGGTCGTCACCCTCCAGCACTTCACGCTCCCCCGCTGGTTCGCCGAGTCCGGCGGCTGGCTCGCCCCCGACGCCGCGGACCGGTTCGCCCGCTACATCGAGTTCGTCGCCCCGGCCCTGCGCGACGTCGGGTGGGTGTGCACCATCAACGAGCCGAACATGCTCGGGGTGTTCGCGAGCGTCCGGGAGGCGGCCATGGCGGCCCTGGCGGCCGACACCGGGCAGGCCGCCACCGAACTCGGCGGGCTCATGGCCGACATCCGGCCGGACGCCGCCGTCGCCGAGGCCCTGGCCACCGTGCACCGCCGGGCCGTCGAGGTCGTGCGCGGGACGACGGACGCGAAGGCGGGCTGGACCGTCGCCCAGCAGTCCTTCGAGCCCACCCCGGGCAACGAGGAGGTGTTCCGGCGCGTGCACCGGGACTGGGAGGGGTTCTACCTGGAGGCCGCCCGCGACGACGACTTCGTCGGGGTGCAGGCGTACACGAGCCAGCCCGTCGACGCGAACGGTCCCGTGCCGCACCCGGAGCACCCCGGCAACACCCTCACCGGTTGGGCCTACCGGCCGGATGCGCTCGGCATCTCGCTCCGGCGCGCCTGGGAGGAGGCCGGCGGGGTGCCCCTCCTCGTCACCGAGAACGGCATCGCCACCGCCGACGACTCCCGTCGCATCGCCTACACCGGCGAGGCACTGCGACACCTCCAGGACGCGGTGGACGAGGGCATCGACGTGCGCGGCTACCTGCACTGGTCCGCGCTCGACAACTACGAATGGGGCCGGTACGCGCCCACCTTCGGCCTCATCGCGGTCGACCGCGAGACCTTCGTACGTACCCCCAAGCCGAGCCTCGCCTGGCTCGGGGCCTGCGCCCGCCGCAACGGTCTCGCCTGACCGCGCCCCACTCACCCACTCCCCTGGGATCGACGATGCCCCTGCCACCGGACTCAGTCTCTGCCGGTTCCCCTTCTCATGGTTCCCCTCCGGATTCTCCTCCGTCCGGTTCCGCCCCGCCCCGCTCCCTCCCGGCCCAAGGCGCGGGCACCGGGGCGGCCTCGTCCGCGGACAGGAGACCGCCCCGCGATCTGCGCCGGCTGTTCCTCGCCGCACCCTGGGCGTCGGCGCTGGCGCCGATGGCCTACGGGGCGTCCGCGTTCTTCCTGGCCCTCCAGGTGCAGCTGATCGAAAGCGACGAGGGGAAGGTCGCCGGGCTCGCGATGGTGAGCACGCTGTCGGCCGTGGCGGCGATGGTCTCGCAACCCGTCATCGGAGTGCTCTCCGACCGGACCCGTTCGCGATTCGGGGCCCGCCGACCCTGGATGCTCGTCGGCGGGCTGATCGGCTCCGTCGCGCTGCTCACGACCAGCCTGGCCCCGAACCTCGCCACGCTGACCGTCTGCGTGATGGTCGTCCAGTTCGGCTTCAACGCCTTCCAGGGACCGCTGGCCGCGGTGCTGCCGGACCGTGTGCCCGAGCAGTTCCGAGGCCGCTACTCGACCGGTGCCGGTCTCGGCGTGATCCTCGGCGCGGCCATCGGACCGTTCGTCGGGTCGCTCTTCGCCGACCGGATCACCCTCGGCTACCAGGTGCTCGGGGGTGTCGTCCTCCTCGGCATCGTGCTGTTCGTCGCCCTCGTTCCCGATCGCGACAACCGCGGCGAGCCGCGCGAGCCCTTCCCGCTCCGCGCCTTCGCCACCGCCTTCTGGGTGAACCCCGTGCGTCACCCCGACTTCTTCTGGGGCTTCCTGGGCCGGATGCTGCTGTTCGGCGGCTACTACATGCTCAGCACGTACAACCTGTATCTCGTGCAGCAGTACGTCGGGCTCTCGCTCGACGAGGCGACCGACATCGTCCCGCTGCTCGGCCTCGTCGCGCTGCCCGGGATCGTCCTGTCCACGGCGATCGCCGGGCCTCTGTCCGATCGGATCGGCCGCCGCAAGCCGCCGGTCCTGGTCGCCGGGCTGCTCATCGCGGCCGGTGCACTCGTCCCGCTCGCCATGCCGACGGTCGCGGGCCTCGCGGTCTCCGGCGCGATCGTCGGTGCCGGCTTCGGGGCGTTCGTCGCGGTGGACCAGGCGCTGATGAGCTCGGTCCTGCCGAACGCCGACGACCACGGCAAGGACCTCGGGGTCCTCAATCTGGCCGCGACGCTTCCCGGAACGGTCGCGCCGGTCGCGGCGGGGGCCGTGGTGGCGGTGTTCGACAGCTATGGCGCGCTCTACCCCGTCGTCGGCGTCATCTCCGTCCTCGGCGCCCTCTGCATCCTCCCCATCCGCAGCGTCCGCTGACCCGTCCTCTCCGCTCCTTCCTGTCTTCAGGAGCGGGAACAACCGTGCGGCGAAGGCCCTTCCAGGCCGCCGGCGCACGGCTTCAGCCCGTCGGCGGACGCGCCGGCGCCCCGCGCGGCGAAGACCGCCTCGGCGACCTCCAGCAGTCGCGAGCGCTTCGCCGTCCTGGTGGCCGCCGACCGCGTCCATCGACCTGCCTCACGGCTCCCGGATCCGCTCGTGCAGGGTGGCCCGGTTGATGCCCAGGCCGGCTGCCCCGGAATGGTGAGCCGCGGCACTTGGGCGTCCGGTCTTGTCGCCGGCCGGAACGGGGCGGCGGGACGTGCTCCGGAGGACAATCTTGGCCCGGCGCACCGACAATGAATTCGACGGGCCTCTCACGACGACAGCGGGTGGTGTGGTCTGCGGTCGGGAGGTCGTGGGACGTGGCAGGGGTGTAGCCATGACGAGGGACGAGCGGCCTCCGCACGTCGGCCCGCGCGTGTCCGGGGAGAGCATGGACCTGCCTCCCCGGCCGGACCGTGGAACCGGACTGGGCTGGGCGACCGGCGACACCGGGACGACGGGGGAAGCCGGACCGACCCTGGCCGGGACCACCGGCCTCTCCGGTCCGGCCGGACCCTCCGGGCCTCCATCGGCCGCCGCCTCGGACCAGGCGCCTTCCCTCGAAGATCTCGTGGCGCGTCTCACGGTCGTCTACCCCTCGGTCGACCCGAGCGCCGTTCAGGCGGCGGTCAGAGCCGCGCACGACCACTTCGAGCAGGCCAGGGTGAGAGCGTACGTCCCGATCCTGGTCGAACGGCGGTCCAGGAAGGCGCTCGACTCCGCCCTCGCGGCCGCCCCCGGCCGGGTGCCCGGCGTCGACACTCCGGGGCCGGAGCCGGAGCCGGTCGGTGATCGGAGGCAGGAGGATGACGAAACCGTCGGAATGCGCGGGAGGGCCGCGACGGGCTTCGGGGGATGACGGGGACCCGCGTGCGCCCGCCGAGGTCCTCCGGGCCATGGGCATCGACGCTGAGCGCGGTCTTTCCGCGGCCCGGGCCGCGGAGCTTCTCGCCGTGCACAGGCATCACGCGCTTTCGCAGGAGACGCCGGATCCTGCCTGGCGCCGCTTGCTCGGTCAGCACCACGGCTCCGTTCAGCTCGTGCTCGTGGCCACTGCGGTCGCACCTCTGATCACCCAGGCATGGACGGCCGCGATCCTGCCGGTCGGACCGGCCCTCCTGAACGCGGTCGGCGGCATGCACCAGGAGCGCAATGCCCACATGTCCGTCGGCGGCTTCGGCCCGGTCGAACGGAACGCCATCGTCAAGGAGCCGCTGTCGGTCGAAACCCCGCGGTTCACGTCGGTGATCATCTCGGACAAGACCGATACCCTGCCGATGAACCGATTGACCGTCGTCGAGGTGGTGAATCCCATCGACAGATGCACCGCCTCCGGCACGGACGCGGCCGGGTCCGCCGCCGGCGGCGAGGCGACGATCCTGCCGTGCCCGGTGGCCAAGGACGCCAGGTCGGCGGCCGACGAGGTGGTGGGCGGGATGGACGGCTCCCCACGCCTGATCGGTTCGCCACGGACGGGCGCCCGCCGGTCCGGTTGGGGGACGGTGCCGGCCGCGCTCGTGCTCCACGTCCTATGGGGGCTTGGCAGGCCCCTCGCCGGGCGGATCCGAGCCGCGTGATGCCGTCCCGGCTGAGGGCCGTCCCCGGGGTCCGTACCCTGTCCGCGTACCGGCGCGAGTGGCTGGTCAAGGACCTGGTCGCGGGGGTCGTCCTCACCACGCTGCTGGTCCCGCAGGGCATGGCGTACGCCGAGCTGGCGGGGCTGCCGCCCATCACCGGTCTGTACACGACCGTCCTGTGTCTTCTCGGGTACGCGGTGTGCGGACCCTCCCGGATCCTGGTGCTGGGCCCCGACTCCTCGCTGGGGCCGATGATCGCCGCGACCGTGCTGCCCCTGGTGGCGGCCGACGGGGATCCTGCACGAGCCGTCGCGCTGGCGTCGATGCTCGCCCTGATGGTGGCGGCCGTCATGATCCTCGCCTCGGTCGCGAAGCTCGGCTTCGTCGCCGACCTGATCTCGAAACCCACGATGATCGGCTACATGAACGGCCTCGCGCTGACCATCCTGATCGGTCAACTGCCCAAGCTGCTCGGCTTCAAGGTCGAGGCGGACGACCTGGTCGGCGAGCTCACCGGCTTCGTGCGCAGGCTCGGCGAGGGGGCGACGGTGCCGGCCGCCGCCGCGGTCGGCTGCGGCGGCATCGCCGTGATCCTGGTCCTCCAGCGCTTCCTGCCGAAGGTGCCCGCGGTGCTCGTGATGGTCGTCCTCGCGACCGGTGCCACCACCGTCTTCTCCCTGGGCGAGCACGGGGTCTCCCTGGTCGGCGAGCTTCCGAAGGGGTTCCCGCCGTTCACGATCCCGGACGTGCGGCTCGCCGACGTGTCCCCGCTGCTCGGCGGCGCCCTGGGCATCGCGCTGGTGTCCCTGGCCGACACGATCTCCAACGCCTCGGCCTTCGCTGCCCGCCAGGGGCAGGAGGTGCACGGCAATCAGGAGATGGCCGCGATCGGCGTGGCCAACCTGGCGGCCGGCCTCTTCCAGGGCTTCCCGGTCAGCACCAGCGGATCCCGTACGGCGGTGGCGGAGCGCGCGGGGGCCAGGAGCCAGCTGACCGGAGTCGTGGGAGCGGTCCTCATCGTCCTCATGCTCGTGCTGGTGCCGGGCCTTTTCCGCAACCTCCCCCAACCGGCCCTCGCCGCCGTCGTCATCACCGCGTCGCTGTCGCTGGCGGACGTCCCTGGTGTCGTGCGGCTGTGGCGGCAGCGCCGGACGGAGTTCCTGCTGTGTTGCGCGGCGTTCCTCGGCGTGACTCTGGTGGGCGTACTCGCCGGGATCGCCGTCGCGGTGGCGCTGTCCGTCCTGAACGTCTTCCGCCGCGCCTGGTGGCCGTACCACACCGTGCTGGGCCGGGTGCGGGATCTGGAGGGCTACCACGACATCCGGTCCCACCCGGCGGCCCAGCGGTTGCCCGGCCTGGTCATCTACCGGTTCGACGCCCCACTGATCTTCGCGAACGCCCGGGCCTTCCGCGACGAGATCAGGCGCCTGGCCGGCGCGGATCCGCAGCCGAGCTGGATCGTGGTCGCGGCGGAGCCCATGACCGACGTGGACACCACCGCGGCGGACATGCTGGAGGAGCTCGACGAGACGCTCGACGCGAAGGGCGTGCACCTGGTGTTCGCCGAACTCAAGGACCCCGTACGGCGCAAGCTCGAACGGTACGGGCTCACCCGCACGCTCGATCCCCGGCGGTTCTTCCCCACCGTGGAGGCGGCCGTCGCCGCCTACCTCCGGAACACGGGGGCGGAGTGGACGCCCGGGGCCGACGAGGACCGGTGAGACGGCTTCCGTACGGGATGGCGGTGCCGGATACCCGTCTCGCGTCGCGGCCCGCGCGACGGGTGCCGGTCACACCGGGCACGGGCTATCGCCGCGGTACGGGGACGAGGCGCAGGAGGGCGTGGAGGACGGCGTCGACGGTGTCCTGCGCGGGCTCGTCGCTGACATGGGTCAGCAGGCGGGCCAGGACCCGCAGGAGATGCGGCGACGCCATCACCCGGGGGTGGAGGATCGGCCGGTAGCCGAACCGGGAGAAGAGCAGATCGCCCGCGAGGTTCCCGAGCCGGTAGTAGCGCGCCCATCGGCGCTGGATCTCGGCCGGGTACTGGTGCAGCGCGTGTTCCCGGCGCGGCCCGGCCGGCCGGGCCAGCGCCAGGGCGATGGTCTCCGCCGCCACCTCGGCGGCCTCCATCGCCTGGGCGATGCCCTCGCCGCTCCACGGGCTGACCATGCCGGCGCTGTCGCCCACGAGCAGCAGGCCCCGGCGGTACTGCGGTCGCCGGTTCAGCCCCATCGGCAGCGGCGCGCTGCGCAAGGGGGAATCGGCGTTCCCTTCGTGCACGCCCCACTCCTCGGGCAGGCGGGGCAGCCAGTGTTCCAGCGCCGCCTTCAGGTCCACGGGCCGGCGCCGCCGCTGCTGCGGCAGGGCGCCGAGGCCCACGTTGACCCGGCCGTCCCCCATGGGGAACACCCATCCGTATCCGGGCAGGTCGAGTCCGGTGCGGGGACAGCGCAGGTCGGCCCACAGCTCCAGGTAGGGGTCGTGGGTGCGGGCCTCGCTGCGGTAGTACCGGCGGGCGGCCGCCGCGACGGGTCGCTTCGCGTCCCGTTCGAACCCGAGGCCGAGAGCCGTACGCGCCGAGGCGCCGTCGGCCGCGACCACCAAAGGGGCCAGGTAGCGGACCGGCTCCGCGTCCGGCCCGCGGGAGGCGGTCACGCCCATGACGTACCCCGCCCGGTCGGTCAGGGTGCCCGTCACCTTCACATGGGTGCGCAGGCGCGCTCCGGTGGCGCTCGCACGGGCGGCGAGCAAGTCGTCGAAGTCGTGCCGGCTGCGGGTGAGCCCGAAGTCGGGAAGGGCGCCCAGGCGCGGCCAGTCCAGCTCCACCTGGTGGCCGCCGCAGACCCAGCGCATTCCCTTGTTGCGCATCCAGCCCGGCGCGTCGATGTCGATGCCCAGCCGCACCAACTGGTGCACGCCGCGCGGGGTCAGCCCGTCACCGCACACCTTCTCCCGCGGGAAACCGCTCTTCTCCAGGAGCAGCACGTCCACACCGGCTCGCGCCAGGTGCACCGCGGCGGCGGAACCAGCCGGTCCCGCCCCCACCACGATGACCTGCGCCTCCTCGTCACCGGCGCCTTCAGATCCCCCACGGCCGCCGTCACGACCCCCGCCGTTCCCGTCACTTTTGGTGATCACCCCCCTACTATGCCCGCCGCAGGGCGCCGGCAGTCCGTGCGGCGCGGCGGAGGACCAGGGTCCGCCCGACGGAGCAGGACCGGACAGACCCCATGCCGTGTCCCCCGGTTCAGGCCCGGCTCGCCCTCCGGATCACGGGCCGAAGACGCAGGCCGGCATCCCGGGCGAGTAGCCGTCCTCGGCGACGGTCGGGGGGCCGATCCACCAGTCGTAGACGTAGCTGCCGTCGCTGAGCCTCTATGAGCGCCGCCTGGGGTTACCGGAAGGGGAGTTACGGGTCGCCCGGCGCGAGCTGCTGGCCGCCGAGGCCGCGCGGAACGTCGCCACCGCCATCGCTTCGGCAGCCGCAGAGTCAGCCGCGGTCGCTCGGGCAGCCGCTCAGCCGGCCGCACCGGCAGCGCCCCGCGCCGGTCCGCCCGACGACCGCCGGGCTGCCGCCCGCGCCGAGCGACTTCAGCGGACGCGCCGACGACGTGGACGGACTCCGCACCCTGCTGGCAGGCCCGGTGTCTGCGCCCGTGCTGGTATCCGGGCCGCCCGGCGTCGGCAAGACCACCCTGGCTCTGCGGGTGGGACATGCGACGGTCGACCGGTTCCCCGACGGGCATCTCTTCGCCGATCTGCGGGGCACCCAGGCCGATGCCGGCCCCGCCGCCGCGCTCCACACCCTGCTGTCCGGACTCGGCGTCCCGGACCAGCGGATCCCGGCCGACATCGGGGCGCGCTCCGGACTCCTGCGCCCCCTCCTCGCCGAGCGGCGGATGCCCCTCGTCCTCGACGACGCCGCGAGCAAGGCCCAGGTCAGACCGCTCCTGCCGGGCCGCGGCGGCTCCCGGGCGCTGGTCACCAGCCGCTCGCGCCTCTCCGGACTCGCCGGGGTCCACCGCCTCACCCTTGACCCACTGCCCGAGCAGGACGCACGACACCTGCTCGCCACCTGCGGCGGGCTGCCCCTGGCCGTCTCCCCGACCTGGAGCCTGGCGCACCTGTCGGCGCGGCTCCGGGACGAGCGCACCCGGCTGTCCCTGCTCAAGGCCGGGGACAACGACGTCCGGCAGGCCTTCGCCTGCACCTACCGGCATCTGACGCCCCTGCAGGCGCGGCTCTTCCGCCTCCTCCCGCTCGTACCGTCCCGGCATGCCGGGACGGAGGCCGCTGCGGCCCTCCTCGGCCGCGACGGGCGGCATGCCGCCGCGGTGCTCGACGGCCTGGCCGAGGCCGGGCTGCTCACCCCCGCCCCCGTGCCCGGCCGCTGGCAGATCCATGATCTGCTGCGGTTGTACGCCACCGAGCAGTCCGCCGCGCAAAACCGGCCCGCGGCTCGGACCGCGGCGGCCCAGCGGCTGCACCCACTGGCACCGGGCCGCCGGTGCGCTGTCACCCGCCTCGGGGGATGGCCCGAGGAGGCGACAGCGGCGCTGGGCCGGGCACGGGAGATCTGGACCGGTCTCGGCAGTCCGCGCGGGATCGCCATGGCCGACTATCGCACCGCCGTCGCCTACGCCGACCAAGGTCGCCACACGGAGGCACTGGCCACCGCGCGGGCGGCGCTCGATGCGTTCCACGCACTCGATGACGCCTGGGGCCCGCCGGCGCCCACCAGGTCATCGGCCGCGCGCTGGAGGGGCTCGGCCGCCAGGCCGAGGCAGCCGCAGCGTACCGGCACGCCGTCGACCTGTTCACCGCCGTCACCGACGCCCGCCGGGCCGAGCAGACCGCGCCGGCGCTGCGGGCGATGGAAGAAGGGGCCGGCCCCTGCCCCACCGCCCCGTTCCTCTGACCGCACCTGCCTGTTGCGCCGCGGGATCCGGAAGGGGCCGTGTCAGCTGTCGAGACGGTCCTGCCCCGGGCGCTCGGTCGTCTCAGCCGTGCAGGTGCGGGCCCTGGTGGCTCACCAGGGACAGCCAGTCGCGGTTGGTCGCCCTGCCGGTGACGGGGAGTCCCCGTTCGGCCTGGTAGATGCGCAGCACGTCCTCCGTCTCGGAGGTGAAGGTGCCGCTCACCACGGTCGGATGGCCGGCACCGGTGAGGAGCGACTGGAGTGCCTCGACCGCCGGACCGTAGTCGCCCCCACCGAGGGGGACGACGAGCCTCGGCCAGGTCTGGGGGCCGACGCGGCCGTCCCGGACGAGGCCGAGGGACCTCTGGAAGTCGGTGATCGCGGTGACGGTGGTTTGGTCGACGGTGCCGGTCACCTCCACCTCGTGGCCCTTCGCCTGGAGCAGGTACTGCACCGTGCGGGCCTCCCACAGCACGTCGCCGAGGCGCACGACCGGCCAGTCGTCGCGCACGGCCACCATGTCGGCTCCGCCTGTGCCCGTGCCGGTGCCGGGCGGGGCGATCACCGGCCGCAGCCAGAGTCCCGCCGCGAAAGCCCCGCAGGCGAACAGGAACCACAGAATCCGGCGTACCGACACCGGGACGGCTACGGGTACGGCGACAGCGGCCGGCCTCGCGACCGCAACCGCGCCCGGGGCGCCGGAGCCCATCGCCTCGCCTGGCGCCTGCGGCACGCGCGCGCGTGGCACGCGTCGCGCCTCCTGGGCCGCGCGGGCGAGCAGCAGCGCCTCGCCCAGCTCGCCGTCCGGTGCTTCGAGGGCCTCGTGCAGGGCCTCGACGACCGGCGGCGGGGCGGCCATCGGCCGCCCGGGGTTCAGATAGCGGGACATGGTCGCCTGATCGACCCCGGCCCGGCGGGCCAGGGCCTTCTGTGTGGGACGCACCCCGGGGCATCCCTCCCACCACGCCCGGAGTACGGAGGTGAGCGCCGCGGCCGGATCGATCAGGGCGGGTTCCTCCGCGCCGGCCCGTGTGCGGTCCATGTCGCATCCCCTATGCATGTGCATCGTCGCAGGCCAGCCGGGTGCATCCATGCGTGCATGGACGCATGAGCGCTGGCGGGTGCCGAGGCTAGCGGCCCGGGGCCTCGGCGCGGCACGGTGTGCGGGCCGGGAGGGTGTCACCGCTCCCGGCGTCCCGACCGCTCCCGCCGCGGTACGTCCGCGT
Source organism: Streptomyces nymphaeiformis (assembly GCF_014203895.1). GTDB lineage: Bacteria > Actinomycetota > Actinomycetes > Streptomycetales > Streptomycetaceae > Streptomyces > Streptomyces nymphaeiformis. The sequence goes on from NZ_JACHJY010000014.1 coordinate 120,177, forward strand.
GCCGCCGTTCCGATGCGGGGGACGACTTCATCTCCGCGCCTCACCCGAACCGGTGAGGTGGCGTGTTGACGAAAGGACAGACAGTCATGCGCAAGTGGACCGGCCCCACCCTCCTCGCCGCCGCGGTCACCGCCCCGCTCCTCGCGGTCGCGCCATCCGCCGACGCGGCCCCCGCCAAGTACACCCACTCGGCCGCCTCCCAGCAGTTCCGCGCGGCGGGTGTCTCCTGGACGTCGAGCAAGAACTGCTCGGACTGGAACCGGAAGGGCTGTACGTCCTTCACGAACATCAACCGGGCGACCGTCGCCGGGGCCATCGCCTTCAAGAAGGCGAGCCGCTGCACAGTGGTCATCACCGGCGGCACCGAGGTCGGTCACAGCACCCGGGGCACGTACACCCACCGCAGCGGCTACAAGGTCGACATGTCGGTACGGACGTCCTGCCTCGACACGTACATCACGAAGCACTACAAGAAGGCCGGCACGCGCGGCGACGGGGCCCGGCTCTACAAGTCCCCGAACGGCAACGTGTACGCCCGCGAGAAGCACCACTGGGACATCACGTACTACAACGGCAAGGTCTGACCGGCCGTCACCGGGGCTGGGACCGGTCCGGTCCCGGCCCCGGCCCCGGCCCCGGTCGCAGAACGCCCGTCCGGTGCGGACAGTCGACCGTTCGTGCACGACGAACCTGAACCCCGACCGAAAGGATTGAAGAAATATGTAGATCGGTCTACCGTGGCCGCATGGGAGTGAAGGGCGCCGAGACGCGGGACCGCATGCTGGACGCGACGCAGGAGTTGATCGAGACCGGAGGGTACTTCGGCGCCGGACTCAACCAGGTGATCGCGGCCAGTGGCACGCCTCGCGGCTCGCTGTACTTCCACTTCCCCGGCGGCAAGGACCAGTTGGTCGGCGAGTCCGTCCGGCGGGCCGGACGGACCATCGGCGATGCGCTGGAAGGCCTGGCCGACTCCAGTGCGTCGGCGGCGGAGTTCGTCGACGCGGTGCTGCGGAGCCTGGGAGACCGGCTGGAGGAGTCGGGGTGGCGCAAGGGGTGTCCGGTGGCCACCGTCGCATTGGAGACGGCCTCCACCAACGACCCGTTGCAGGAAGCCTGTTCCGAGGTCTATGCCTCATGGGAAGCGACCCTGCGCGCACGGCTGACGGGCCGCCCGGACGCCGACGACCTCGCCGTTCTGATCCTCGCCCTCGTGGAGGGAGCGCTCCTACTGGCCCGGACGCATCGCAGCAGGGAGCCGCTGGACGGGGTCGCCCGCCAGATCGGCGTCCTGCTGCGCTGACATGGCCCGCCGTAACCGGCGGGCTCTTTACTGTCTCAAAAATATGTAGACCGATCTATTATGGAGTTGCCCATGGATGCGATCGTCTTCGGTGCGACCGGCTTCATCGGCCGTGCCCTCGTCGCCGAGCTGCTCACTCGGGGTCAGCGGGTGGCAGCGGCGGTACGCAACGACACGCTCACCCCCTGGCTGACCTCCCAGGGCGTCGACATCGGTGGGCTCTGCATCGTCACCGCCGACATCACACGACCGCTGGTGGGGCTGCCCGAGGTCCGCGACGTCTACAACGCCGCCGGTCGCTTCGCCTTCGGACTCGGCGAGCAGGAGGCGCGAGCGACCAACGTCACCGGGGCGCTCAACGTACTCGAATGGGCTGCCACGCTGCCCGGGCTGCGACGACTGGTACACATCAGCGGGTACCGGGTGAGCGCGACCGGCTCCCACCCCGACTACGCCAGGCTGGGAGCCTACGAGGCGTCGAAGCTCGAGGGTGATCTCGCGGTGCGCGCCCGGGCGGACACGCTGTCGGTCCCGCTGACCATCGCCAATCCCAGCACCGTGATCGGGGCTGGCCAGCACATCGGCCTGGCCGCCCTCGTCGAGGGCCTGTGGAACGGGCGGCTCCCCGCGCTGCCCGGAGGCCCCGACACCTTCCTGCCCGTCGTCACGATCGACTACTTCGTGCGGTTTCTGGCGGAGATCCCGGCATCGCCCGCCGGTGAGCACTACTGGGTGCTCGACGACACCACCCCGCTCCTGCCCGAGCTGATCGGCACGCTCGCCGACCACATGGGCGTGCGAGCGCCTCGCCGGACCGTTCCCGCCGGCCTGTTGCGGCGGCTGCCGCGTAGGCTGACCGGCGCCGACCCCGAAACGCTGTCGTTCCTGTCGGCCGACCGCTACCCCACAGCCTCCGCCCGCGCGTTCGCTTCGCGCACCGGCCTGGAGATGCCTCCAGCAGCCGATGCCCTGCGCGCGTGGGCCGGCGACCTGGTGGCCGCCCGCTTCGGTGCCGCATCGCCCGGGCTGAGCCCGTACGGCTTCCACGTCGTGTCCGGCAGACCGACCTGGGTGACCGGAGAGCGGCAGAGCCCCACGCACGTCCTGCTGCACGGACTACCGATGAACGCCGACGTCTGGGCCCCGCTCGCCGCGCGCCTCCCCGGCCCGATCCTGGCACCCGACCTGCCGGGCCTGGGGCGCTCGGCCGCCACGCCCCAGCCGGTCGACGCGTGGCTGGCCGACCTGATGCGGCCGGTCCAGACGCGCCCCGCACTGGTCGCGCACTCCCTGGCCTGCGGACCCGCGCTCCGTTTCGCCGTCGATCATCCGGACCGGATCAGCAGCCTCGTCCTCGTATCGCCGGCATTCCTGCAAGCGCCCGCCCCGCGGCTGGAACGCTCGTTCCTGGCAGCGCCGTTGATGCGCCGCATGACCGCCGCCCGGCTGGCTCGGGCGCTCGGCGTCCCCGAAGGGCCGGCAGTGCACAGCGCCGCAGAGGACCTCCGTCGCCCCGGGGTCGCGCGCCGGGCGGCCAGGGCCCTGCGCACGACCGTGGCCGATCGCCGACAGGCACGGGAACTGCTGGACCGGGTCAGCGTCCCGGTCCAGCTCATCGTGGGCTCAGCCGACCCGCTGGTCGAGGCCGTCGACTTCCCGGTGGCTGAGATCACCGGGGCCGGACACTATCCCCAGCTGACCCATCCGTCACAGGTCGCCCACCACCTCGGCGCTGTCTCCGCTGCGACCGGGGGATGACTCCAGTGCGGGGCCGCGGTGTTAACCGGCCGACTCCCCCGAGTAACGGATCTCTCGCATCCATCCTGCACGGGAGAGAATTCAAGATCAGTACGTAGGAGCGCGCTTCCTCGACAGCATCCGGCAAGGCGAAGCTACGAGGCCTACGATCCACCAACGCCGCCGCGCGGAGCAGATGCCGATCCGGGCGATCGCCCCGGAGCGACACCTGTGGGACAACCGAAACCGTCTGTCCCACAGGGGCGAAGGATTGGCTGCTCCTGGCAGCTTGTCGCCCCCAGCCCCCCACCATCGACGCAGTGACCGGTGTTGCGGCAGTGACGAGCCTGGTGGTGACGCGTGGCGCCGAATCCGAGTCCTGGTGTGGCTGCTCGGGGTCCTCATGTGCCGCCGCAGCCCGGTCGCGGGAGCGGGATTTCGTAACCCTCAACCGCCGCCGACATGGGCTTGCCCGTGTCGGCGGCGGACGGACACCCGGATCAGATGCAAGGCAGGAGGGCCGGCCGACGGCCTTCCCTTACCACCTGCTCGGCCTTCTGCTCTCAGCGCTCGCAATCGCCAGTTCGGTCTGCTGCTCGACCACGACATGTACGGCGGCAGGCCTGCCTGGGTCCTCTCGATCCGGCTGGCGATGCCGGTGCACTGCCGCTGGACGCCCGCCGATGCGGTGCCCTTCCTCAGGAAGCCCAACTCGTAGACGATCAGCACGCCGTTGACGACACCAAGGTGCTCGAAGACGTGGGCGCGCACGCCATCGCGGATGTCCACGAGCACACCGGTGAGCAGTCCAGGGACGTCTGCGCACAAGCCATCAACGACCAAGCGGTCCGCGAAGTCGTCAGGGGCGATGTCGAGGTGACGGACCGTCCGCCCGGTAGCAGCGGCGGCCAGGAGGCCACCTCTCTGAAGGGAATACTCCTACTTCTCACCCACTTCACGCGCTCTTCGGTCGCGGTGTGATGCCGAAACCCGCCGACAAGTGCTCTCGCTGAAGCTTGGAGCTTGAAACCTAAGCAGCCATCCGCACCCTCCATGAAGTTCGCGAACTCCTCGAACTGGGTCCCTTGGCTGGAGACGTTCCGCAGCCGGGCGCCTGTGGAGATGAGGATCGATCAGGCGAAAGTCCGTCATGCGAGGCTGAGGACGAAGCCACTGCGCGGCAGCGTCGGTACCCGGGACAGCGGAATGGTCAGGTCCTGGGGTGGGACGCTGTACTCGAGCTCGGCCAGCTCGGTCACGAGTGTCGAGAGCACGGCGACCGTGATGTCCTCGCCAGGGCAGCGATGCCCGCGGGCCGGGTCCCCGCCTCCTTGGGGGACGAGTCCGTCAGGGAGGCGGGGCGCGCGACTGAAGCGGTGCGGCTCGAAGCGGTACGGATGGGCCCACAGATCCGGGTCGTGGTTCTGACCGTAGAGGTCGAGCAGGAGCATCGTGCCCTTTTCGATCCGCTCGCCTCGCCACGTCAGGTCCCGGGCGGCGAGGCCACCGACGAAGGGCGCGAACGGATAGAAGCGCCGCACTTCGTGGGCGCAGGCCAAGGCGTGCTTGCCGGTGGGGTCCGCGCGCAACAGCTTTCGGTGGTGCGGCCAGCGGTGCAGGGCGTGCGCTGCGAAGGTCACGAACCAGGCGATCGCGATCGTGGGGCGGACGATGTTCAGCAGTTCCACCGCGGCAGTGTGCGTATCGAGGAGTTCGCCGTCCAGGTTCCGGTGCTGAGCCACGGCCTCCAGCGCCGTCGGACTGTCGTCGTCCGTCGGACTCTCGCGCACGGCGCCGACGAGCCCGCCCATCGCGTTCTCCTGCCTCGTCCGGGCCCTGCGGGCTCGCAGGTGGCGCAGCCCGGGAGCGGCGAAGCCGTCGACCATGGCCACGCAGTCATGGGCCAGACCTGCGGCCTCCGCGTCGGGCGGGGGGATGCCCGCCCAATCACGGACGGCGAGGGCCAGAACCTCGGCCGCCGTGTCGAACAGCACGACGGGCTCTCCCGCCCGAGACGCCTCTTCCATCGCGTCGCGCCAGCGACGCCTGACGAGGGTGCACAAGTGCGCGACGCTCTCGTCGTCCTTGAGCAGGGTCATGAACAGCGCCTTTCGGGCGCGGTGCGCATCCCCGTCCAGCGTGTGTACGGCCCCCCGCCCGAAGAGGGTGTCGAGAACCGGCCCGGGCAGCGCCTGCTTCCGTACGACGTGCTCCTCGTCGTAGAAGAACAGCACCGCCTCAGGACCTCGTACGGCGACCGCGGGCCTGCCCAGCAGGCGGGTCCGGTACACCGCGCCGTCGGCCGACCGCATCCGGTCGGGAAGCCACGCGTATCCGCGCGTCAGCGCGCCCAGGGTGCTGTCGTGCAGGGGTGCCGCGAAAGGCTTGGAAGGAATCATGCAGTGCGGCTACCCGAAGATGCGCGGCGTAACGATGGGACTGCGGGGCAACCCAGTCGCGGGTGTCCGTGCGACGGCCCGCTTTCGCCGCGTCGGCAGAAGGCGCAGACTGAGCGCCCGGCGTGACGTCTTCGCAAGTTTCTCCCGCGACTGCGCAGCGCACGCGGTCGCCGTGTTCGTCCACGCCTGACGAGCTCCGTGTCGCGTCCGTGCCCACAGGGCACGGCTACGTGCGGCACGTCGCTTCTCTCGGGGTTGCTCGAAGTTCGAGCCCGGGGAGCACGATGAGCGTGCAGTCCAGGGGCGTGTGTATGTGGTTGTTGGGTGAGCGACAGGCGTCGCGGACCGAGGCGGTGGCCGCCTGATGTTGTTCTACGAGAGCCTGCTGGCGCCTGCCTCGCGTCGGGTCGCTTGGGCTGGCAGTGGGTTGGCGAGCTTGGTAAATGGTGACGGTCGAGCGGCTTGGGCATGCGGTCCGGAGTCGCGGTTGCCGACCAGATCACTCCGTCATGGGCAGGCACTCGGCGAGCAGGTTGACGACGTCGCCCCAAGCTCGCTGCGCGTGCCGTGGGTGGTAGCCGACGCCGGGGACCACGGTGTGGTCGACCGGTGGGTGGTGGAAGGCGTGCAAGGCGCCACCGTAGACCACGAGGCGCCAGTCGACGCCCGCGGCCTGCATCTCGGCGGTGAATGCTTCCCGTTGCGCGGGCGGCATGATCGGGTCTTCCGACCCGACCCCGGCCCACACCGGGCAGCGGATGCGCGCCGCCTCGCCCGGTCGGCCCGTGGTCAGTGCGTTGACCGTCCCGATCGCGCACAGGTCGACGCCGTCGCGCCCGAGTTCCAGCGCGATTGCGCCCCCGGTGCCGTAGCCGACGGCGGCGATCCGGTCGGGGTCGGTCCGCGGTTCGGCGCGGAGCACGTCGAGCGCCGCGTGGCCGATGCCTCGCATCCGGTCGGGGTCGGCGAGCAGCGGCATGCAACGGGCAAGCATCTCCTCGGGGTCGCCCAAATAGCGCCCGCCGTGGAGGTCGAAGGCCAGCGCCACGTATCCCAGCTCGGCGAGCGCATCGGCTCGGCGGCGCTCGACGTCGCTGAGTCCCATGCCCTCGGGACCGACCAGGACCGCAGGTCGGCGGTCGGCACCGGCCGGGAGCGCGAGGTGCCCGATCATCGTCAGGCCGTCGGCCGCGTATGCGACCGTGCGCGTGGTAACTGTCGTCATGAGCCTGGACTGTAGTGATCGCCGAGCCCGGTGGGGTCGGTGTTCTGCCGCTGGCAGAAGACACGTCTCCGGCGTTTTCCGGAACTACCCCGTCAGCTGTTCAGCTGAGCCATCAAGTCCCGGTTCGCGGCGCGTGCGGCGGCGAGGTCCTCGTCGCGCTCTGCGAGTTCGGAGCGGAGGTCGAGGATCCGCTGCTCCGGCTCGCCGATCCGGCGGGTGAGTGTTTCGACGTCGGCGGGGGCACCGGGCCCGGAGGCTTCCCATACGGTCTGTCCGAGCGCTTCGGACAGGCGTCACAGGGCGGCGAGGACCTGCGGCGAGAGGTTCTTGATCATGGTGTTGGTCCAGCGCATCTGCCGCAGTGTCCGAGGGTGGCAGAAGGAGGCGAGGGACAGGAGTGCGGTGTCCTTGGACGCCTGCGCGACCTGGGCGAGCATCTCCCAGTGCAGTGAGTTGCGGGTCGCGGCCAGGTGCACCTCGCGCAGGTCACGCAGCAGCAGGAGGCCGGGGTCGGGCAGGGTGGCGAGGGTGGCCGGATGGCTGGTGCCGAACGCGGCGAAGTGCGCGTCCTGCGGCGTGTCGAGGTCCAGGTCATGGCGGGCCGCCGCCTCGCGGAGACGCTCGACGTGCTCCTCGGACCACGTGGCGAGGTCGGCGGCCACGTGGTGGATCTCGTGCTCGGCACGATAGCGCTCCGCAAGGTCCGCGAGTTCGCCGGTCAGGTGCCTCTCGCCCTGGTCCAGGGTGCGCAGTGCCAGTTCGACGCCGTTCACCGGTGCTCCTCCTGCCGGTCCCATGCGGGGTCGGGGACCTGGGTCACCCGCGCCGTCGGTCCGCCCGTGGTGGCCGGCAGGCGCCGGCCGGTCGGGGCGGAGGCCGTGGTGGTGGGGGCGGGTGAGGGTTGTCCGTGGCCGCGGGCGACGCGTGTGACCGCCGCGGCGGCGGTCTTGAACAGCGGCTGTTTGGAGGCGGGGTCCCAGTCGGTGATGGTCGTTTCGTTCGCCGCCCGGCCCGGAGTGGAGGCGTCGGGACCGGTGCCTGACGGCGTGTCCCAGTATCCGTAGTGGAAGGGTACGAAGATCACGCCTGGCCTCAGTCCGGTGATGCGCAGCTGTCCTCGCAGGGCGCCGCGTGGGGTGGTGACCTCCACGACGTCACCCTCCGCGAGATCGAGGCGGGTCGCGTCGTCGGCCGACATCTCCACCCACACCTCGGGTGCCGCCGCGTTCAGTTGGGGAGAGCGGCCCGTCTTGGTGCGGGTGTGGAAGTGGTAGAGGGTGCGGCCGGTGGTGAGCTGGAAGGGATAGGTCTCGCGGGGAGTCTCGTGCGCGGGCGTGTAGGCGGCGGGCTTGAGCATGGCCTTGCCCTCGGGGTTATGGGCCCGGTAGTCGTCTTCGCCGTCGGCCGCCCCGGTGACGAGGTCCTTGCCGTAGGCCTCGCACATGTCCGGATGGGCCCAGCTGATGCCCTCGGTGTAGAGGCGCGGCGTTCCCCGGGGCGCCTGTCGGCCGACCGGCCATTGGATGCCGGTGCCCTCGCGCAGCATCTCGTAGGTCAGGCCGGTGTAGTCGCAGGGACGGCCCGCGCTGCATCGCTTCCACGCCTCGAAGGCCGACACCGGATCCCGCCACGTGATGAGCGGCTCTCCGTCCTGATCGCGGAAGTCCATGCGGCGGGCGTAGTCGAGGAAGATGTCGAGGTCCGGCCTCGCCTCTCCCGGCGGTTCCACGGCTTTGTCCGAGAGGTGGACGGTGCGGTCGGCGTTGGTGAAGGTGCCGGTCTTCTCTCCCCAGGTCGCAGCGGGCAGTACGACGTCGGCGTACTGGGCGGTCTCGGTGAGGAACAGGTCCTGGACGACGAGGAACAGCCGCTCCTGGGCGAGGATCGTCCGGATGCGGGACAGTTCCGGCAGGGACACGGCGGGATTGGTCCCGCTGACCCACAGCATGCGGATCGAACCCTGCTCGGCGTACCGGAACATCTGCAGGGCGTGTGTGGGCGGTGCGTAGTGCGGAATCACCGCGGGTTCGACGTTCCAGATCTGGGCCAGGTCCTCGACGTGTGCGTCGTTCTGCCAGTTCCGGAAGCCCGGGAGGTCTCCGTCTGCGCCGCATTCGCGGGTGTTCTGGGCGGTGGGCTGCCCGTTCATCTGCAGCACCCCCGCTCCGGGCCGCCCCAGCATTCCCCTGAGCAGATGCAGATTGTTGACCTGAACGGCCGCCGCGGTGGCCTGGTGGGACTGGTACACGCCCTGAAGCACGGTGGACAGCAGTCGCTCGGCACCTCCGAGCAGCTCGGCTGCCTCGACGATCCGGGAGGCCGGGACATCGCAGATCCGGGCGGCCCATTCCGGCGTGCAGTCCTGGACCTGGGCGGCGAGCTCCTCGTAGCCGACCGTGTGCCTCCGGACGTAATCGTGGTCGACCCGCCCGGTGCGGATGATCACGTGCAGGAGGGCGTTGAGCAGTGCCACGTTCGTGCCGATCCGGGGCGCGAGGTGCACGGTCGCCTTCCGGGCGACCGGGGTGGGCCGGGGATCGACGCACAGCAGACGGGGCGGGTCGCTGCCTTCGAGGCGGTCCAGGACGCGCATCCACTGCACGGGCTGGGTCTCGGCGATGTTGTGGCCGAAGAGGGCGATGACGTCGGCGTGGTCGATGTCGTCGTAGCAGCCGGGCTGTCCGTCGGAGCCGAACGTCTCCTTGAGCGCCTCTGCGGCGGTGGCCGTGCACAGACGGGTGTTGCCGTCGAGATGGTTCGTCCCGATGCCTGCCCGGGCGAGGACGGCGAGCGTGTAGTACTCCTCCAGGAACAGCTGCCCGCTGGTGTAGAAGCCGATGGCCCCCGGGCCGCGTTCGTCGAGGAGTGAGCGGGAGCAGGAGACGACACGGCTCATCGCGGTCTCCCAGTCGGACTCCACGAGACGGCCGTCCTCGCGGACGAGGGGGCGCGTGAGCCGGTCGGGTGACGCGTTCGCCTGCCAGCCGAAGAGGTCCTTCGGCCCGAGTCGGCCGCGGTTGACCCGGTCGGTGGCACGCCCCCGGACACCGACCATCCGTCCGTCCACCACCGCGATGTCCATGGCGTCCCCGTCGGAGTGGAGGATGGAAGCCGCCTGCACCCACTTCTGCACCTGTTCGGGGCGGAGCCCTTCGGTGAGGTACGTGTCCACCCGAGCCGGCCACGGCTGGTGGCGTCCGTGGGGGACCCTGCCGCCCCAGGGATCGCGGATCCGGTCCACCGACCTTTCCATGCCGACCTCCTCGACACGGTCCGCGGACCGGTCTCCGGTTGCCCGTGTCTCGCGGATGTCGATGTCATCCGAGTCGGTACGAAGGCGTCATCGGGACGGTGGCCATCGGCGGTCGCCACAGGATGTCTTCCGGACGCGGAACTCTTCTGCAGCCGACCAGCACCGCACGTTCGGCTCGCTCGTCGGCGCTCCTGTGCTCGCGGGTGCCCGCGTGCCGCCGTGGCAAACCTGGTCCGTGTCGAAGCGGACTCGGTCCACCGATGCGGCCCCAAGCCGGTCTGGCTGGACACACGGGCCCATCAGCGCACCGCCCACGTCCTGTGCATCCGACCTCGAACGGGGGGCGCCCGGGTGGAGGCGGTGCGCGTCGACCTGAGACGGTACGGGGACGCCGAGCGCCTCTGGCAGACCGTCGTCGCGAAAGGGCGTCCGATCGGGGTCGTCGCCCTCAACACCGGGGGCGAAGCTCGCCCTCGGGGAGCGCGGCACGCCGCGGTGGGGCCGCGGGAGACGGAGCGTCGTGCGCGCTGGAGCGAGGGACTGGCTGCGCTCGACCGTCCCCCGGTCTCGCTGCCGCGGAACGACGGGCGGCACCAGCCACGAGGGGGCCCGGCCCCGTCACGGTCCGCGGCTGGCGCCTCCGGGCGTCAGCGACGCCACGATCGATGCCCTGGGTTCCTTGTCCGAGGCTCTGGAGACGGTCGAACGGGCCCGTGGCGCCCTCTATGCCGTCCACCAGCCGACGCGCTCCGGGCCACCCTGATCACGCTTCAGGGCTCGATCGAGACCTCTTGACGCACGGGGTCGGCCTCCGTCCCTGACCTCTTCCACGACAGTTCCGATCTCTTGGCATCGCCCCGGTTCCTGAATGTTTAAAGTCGAACTTATGGTGCACTCGCAGGTCTAGAAGACGAAAGCGAAGGCCATCACGATCACTTCGGTCACCTGCGCCTTCGAGGGACAGCTGCCTGGTCGAGCCGAGCGTCAGGAGGGTCGGGTGAAACACGGAGTGGGCCGCCACCGTCACGGCAGACACCGGGTGCTCTCCCGCTGGAAACCACGGGCCGTAATACGTCGGAGCCTGGTGCGCATCACGAAGTGGGAGCTCCACCTGATGGTCTGGGGTGTGCGGATGACGTTCCGGCGGGCCCTGCACACCGTGTCGCCGAGGGCGGTTCGGCAGAAGTGGTAGCCCGAGGCGTGGCAAGAACCTGGGGAAGGGCGAGAGATGAGCACCTGGGAAAGGACGAAGGGGCAGATGGAAGAGGTGGCCGGCAGCGCCATCAGGAAGTCCGCCCATGCGCTGGGGAACGAGAAGCTCGCGGCCAAGGGCGGCGCGCTGCAGATGCGTGGCAAGGCCCGGCGCCTCAAGGAGAAGGGGAAGGAGAGGCTTTCCTGATCGGATCGGGGGTACGCGCAGCTGAGCTGATCAGTCCCCACACATCGGAACGCCACATCGGGAGACAGAAGGAATCATGGGAATACTTGCTTGGATCCTCCTCGGGCTTCTCGCGGGCATCATCGCCAAGATGCTGATGCCGGGAAAGGACCCGGGCGGGATCATCGTCACCACCCTCATCGGCATCGCGGGCGCCCTGCTCGGCGGCTGGCTGGGCAAGGTCATCTTCCACGTCGATTCCGTCGACGGCTTCTTCGAAGTCTCCACCTGGATCGCCGCCATCGTCGGGTCGCTCATCCTGCTCTTGGTGTTCCGCCTGTTCGCGCGGCACAGGTGACCTCGCACGGGACGTACGTGACGCCCGTGACGTGTCTGCGAGCCAGACCGCTCCGCCCCACCCGCACCCCACGCGGCCGAGCGGCTTCCCTCTCCGTCGAGGGTGAAGCCGCTCGGCCGCTCCCGGCCGCGTTAGGCACGGCCCCTCCCCCACCGCCGCCGGATCTCCGTGTCACCCGGCGGGCGGAAGCAAGGTGCCCAGGGGGCCGAGGTCCAGGTTGAGGTCCTCGAGCGTGTATCCGTGCTCGGAGCACAGCTCGGTCATGCGGTCGTGGAGGGCGAGGAGAGTGGCTCCGAGCTCCTCTTCCTGTGCGTCGGTGAGGTCGCCCGAGTCGACACGGCGAAGGGCTTGGCGTTCGATGAGCTGCCGCAGGAGCTCGACGACGGTGAGGACGAGCTTGAGGAGGTCCTCGCCGACGGCCTCGGGATCGGTGCGGATGCGGTGAGCCGGGGGCCGGCGCTCCCCGGGCGGTGCCGGAGGCTCCTGGAGCAGCCGGAAGGCGTGCGCCAGCGGGGCGCCGAGCGCGTCCGGGTCCAGAGGCGACGACGGCCCGGTGGGCTCCGCGTTCATGGCCGCGTTCATGGCCGGCTCCTGGGGACGAAGGGGTCGTCGGAGTTCGTGACGGAGGTGATGAGGGCGCGCAGGGAGATGCGTACGAGGTCGATGTCGGCGATCGACAGGACGATGTCGCCCGTGATGACGACGCCTCCGGCCAGGAGTCGGTCGAGGAGGTCGACGAGGGCCACCTGCCGGCCGGGAAGCGAGTCGTCTCGCTCGGTGAGGGTCATGATCGGCTGTCGGGACGATCGGCCGTGTCGGCGGCCGGGGCCGACGACATGGCGAAGGAATAGGGTGCCCAGGGGCCGGTGACTTCGATGCGGATGCCGGGGAGGCCCTGGCCCGCCTCGTCGAGTGCCATGCGGAAGGCCTCCGCCTTCTCGTCGGGGACGAGGTAGGCCTCGTTGAGGACGTTCTCGCCGTTCTCGCCGCGCGTGAGCGGTCCGGTCTGCGCGGGGTGACGGACGGTGTGCGTGGCAAGGGGGGCCGCGATGGCCGCGATGCGATCCGCCGCTTGTCGGGCTTGCAGGTAGCGGTCCTCCCGGGCGTGGTGCTGGGCTCGGCGAGCCCGGAGATAGGCCCTGCCGGGGCTCGGGGCGTCCGTCGGCGCGGTGGAGTGGGCTCGGCCCTCGCCGTGGGGGTCGTCGACTGCTGACGCCGTGGGCTGAGCAGGGGCCTCGGCCCGGATGCCGTCGACCGCAGGCGCAGTGGGCTGGGCGCGGGCCTCGGCGGGGATGTCGTCGGCCGTGGCGGCTTCGGCGGCGATGTAGACCTTGACGCCGTACTCGGCGTGGCGGGCCAGGAGGGCGAGTCGGGCGGAGAAGGCGGCCTGTTGCCCGCGCAGGGCTGCGCGTGCGCGGTCATCGTCCTGGTAGAGGGTGGCCAGTCGGAGGGGCAGGACGGTCGTGTGCTCGGTCAGGGCCTGGATGACGTCGTGGTGGGCTCTGGCGGTGTCCTCCAGCCAGCCCAGATCTTCGAAGCGGGATCTGAGTGCTTCTTCCCGCCACTCACCGGCGGGGACCCGGCTGACGACGAACACCGGGGCGGGCGATCCCGACCGCCCGGGATCCAGGAGGGTGACCGGAGCGTCTCCTACGCCGCGTAGTCCCGTCAGTGACTCGTCCAGCCGCGGGGCGCCGGCGGCCACGGCGTAGACGTAGGTGAGGCCGGGCTCGCCGTTCATGATGCGCGCCCCTCTCTCGTGGCGTCCCCGGACCGAATCCCTTCGTGTCGCTCCGCGTCTCCCTCTGCCGGGCTCTGCGGGGCGGCGTCCAGTCGCTCACGGCGCAGGGCTTCCACCTCGGCACGCAGGCGACGGTTCTCCTCCGCGAGCGGGTCGCCGCTGTGGCGCGAGGAGAGCGAGGGATCGTGCTCCCACCAGTCGATGCCCATCTCCTTGGCCTTGTCCACCGACGCGATGAGGATCCGCAGCTTGATGGTGAGCAGCTCGATGTCGAGGAGGTTGATCCGGATGTCCCCGGCGATCACGATGCCCTTGTCCAGGACGCGTTCGAGGATGTCTGCAAGGCTGCCCGACGAGGACGGCGGGTACGACGCCGGCGTCGCCCGGGACGGCATCGGGGCGATCCTGTGGGCAAGCGGGTCAGTCACGGCACCCGACCTCCTGGGTCACTGCGGGTTCTGCCGGAATCGTGCGATCTCGTCGAGTCGATCGAGGAGTTCGTCCTCCTGTCGGTCGAACGTGGCCTGGTCGATCTCTCCGTCCATCAGGCTGCGCTCCAGTTCGGCGAGGGCCTCGTAGACGGGAGCCGGGTCGTAGTACTCCTCGTTCGCCTGGTCCAGGGTTCTCTGCGCCACCCACGTCACGAGCCGCATGGGCAGCAGCGGCGCGGTCAGCAGCTTGGTCAGCATTCCCATGGCGTTCTTCCTCGGTGTTCCTGAGCGGTTCCCGTACCGAGCGCACCGGCCCGCGCATGGCTACACGAAGCTGTACGGGGGCAGCGGCCCGTTGAACCGGAACTCCACGTCCTCCACCTGCTCGGTGAGGCGGGCCTCCGCCTCCAGGAAGGCGTTCTTGTCGTCGTCGTGGACCAGGAGGGAGATGTTGAGGATGTCTCCGTCGGCCGGGGCGCGGACGCTGTGATCCCGTGCGAGAGGGACGAGGGATTGGACCAGTCCGGCGGCCAGGCCCTCCCGCCGCTCCCCCACTTCGGCGGCGACGAGCTCGCCCAGCTCCAGCGGCAGCCGAGGATCGGGGTCGCCGCCCCGGATCCGGTCGTTGAGCTGCCGTGCCCGATCCGACTCGTGCAGGATCTCCCGCAGGAGGGCGTCCTCGTCCTGGGAGGCCTTCACCTGGTACTCGGCGCAGCCCCGCAACCGCTCCAACGCCTCCAGATAGCCGTCCTCGTGTTCCAGGAGCACCTGAGTGACGGCCTGGTCGTCGGGGGCGGTGTAGCCGAACTGCAGCGGGAGGACCGTGCCGTCGGTCATGAGCCGGTCCTGCACCTCCTGGTGGACGGCGAGGTCGCGGCGTCTGGGCCGGATCTCCTCGTCGACGTCCGAGACGACCGCTCGCAATCGTCCCGCGGTGACGGCGCGCACCGGCGCGGGTTCGGTTCCGACGCCCGTCAGCCCGTCCAGCCGGCACGGGTGCGCGGCGGCGATGATGGAGTACACGTAGAGGGGCATCGTCTACTCCCTCTCTCGGCGGGCGGTGCGCCGGGCGGGCCGACGGCGTCGGGGAGCCTCTTCCTCTTCGGCCGCTTCTTCCGGCTCTTCCTGTTCTTCGTCGTCGTCGGACGAGCCGCTCAAGGACTGCGTCACCGCGTCCACGACGCCGCTGATGGCCCCTTTGGACTTGCCGCGCGCCCCGCTCTCGACCGCGTTGCCGACGACGTCGGTCAGCTGGGTGGGGGCCTTACGGCCGGCTTCGAGGTCCAGGCGGTTGCAGGCTTCGGCGAAGCGCAGGTACGTGTCGACGCTGGCGACGACGATCCGTGCGTCGATCTTCAGGATCTCGATGCCCACCAGAGAGACGCGCACGAACACGTCGATCACCAGGCCGCGGTCCAGGATCAACTCCAGGACGTCGTAGAGACTGCTCGTGCCTCCGCCCGTGCTTCTGCTGACGTTGCTTCCACTCTGCGGCACCACGGTCATGGCCGCTTCCCTTCACGCTCCGACCCGGTCAGGTCGGCCTGTCGATCATGCCCCGGCTGTATCGCCGAGTGCGTTCGTACGAGATCAATTCGCCCTCCGCGTCCACGGTGACCTTGTAACTGGCGAGGATGCTGGTGGTGTCCGGTATCCGCTCCAGCTCGAGGACCTCGACCTCGGCCTCCCAGCCGTCCTCGATCGGCCGGAGAGACGAAACGGACTCGGGGACGCGCCCCAGGAGCTCCGAGACCTGTTCCACCGCGGACCGCATCGCCGCGGCCGCCCCGGAGGTCTTCCGGCGCGTCGGCGTCTTGCGCGCGGGCTTCGCGCGAGCGGCGGTCTTCCGGGCGGGCACCTCTCGGTCCTGATCCTCCTCCGGCGGAGGACGTCGGCTGCGGCCCGGCTGTGCTGAGGCCATGAGCCTGCTCCCCTCGCGAACTGAATCGTGCGGCTGCCCACCCATGTCCGTACCAAACACCGCGATTCCTATGAGATTTCTTTACTCTCCACATTTCATGCATATCTCCCACCTAGCAGAGCAGTCCCCGTAGTGACGGCGCGAGCGGAGGCGTCTCGTCGCCCGCACCAGGGCGTCCGCCGTGGCGCACGGAGCCACGGTGAGGGCCGGGGCACCAGGTGAAGGGAAAGGCTCATGGAGGACACGACCAAGATCGCCTTGGCGGCCGCAGTCGCCGGGGGCTACATACTGGGACGGGCGAAGAAGGGGCGTCTGGCCTTCTCCCTGATCACGTACGCCGCGGGTCGGCGTTTCGGCCTCGACCCGCGGGAGCTCGCGACTCAAGGCCTGAAGAAGCTGGCCGAAATGCCCCAGGTGGCCGAGCTCGGCGACCAGATCAAGGGCGAGGCACTCGACGCCGGACGCAAGGCGCTCGTGGCCACCGCGAACCGCCGGATGGCTGATCTCGCCGACTCCCTGCACGAACGCACTCTCGCCTTGGAACAGGGCAGCGAGGACGACGCGGAGGAGGAGTACGAGGAGGCGGAAGGCGACTACGAGGAGGAGCCCTACGAGGACGAGTGGGCCGAGGAGGAAGAACCCGAAGAGGAGGAGACCGGGTCCGCGGAACCCTCCGCCGAGGAGGAACCGGAGGAGGACCTCGGCGAGAACGACGAGGAGGAGCAGGACGAGGCCGGGGAAGAGGAAGCACCGCCGGCTCGCCGCCGCACCGCCCGCCGGTCGGCCTCCGCGTCGCCCTCCAAGACGACCCGACGCAGGGCCCCGGCCCGTAAGACCGCTCCGGCGAAGAAGGCCGCCCCTGCGAAGCGTGCGGCCCCCGCCAAGAAGACCGCGCCCGCGAAGAAGACCGCCGGCAAGAGCGCGGGCAAGGCCCCGAGCAAGACCGCAGGCGGGAGCTCGAGCGCCGGGACGAAGACTCCCACGCGGCGGACGGGCACCGGCACGACGGGCAAGCGCTCCCCGAGCGGGACGAAGCGCAGCACCCCGGCCAAGAAGGCCCCTGCGAAGAAGGCCGCGTCGAAACCGGCGGCGAAGAAGACGGCAGCGGCGTCGGCGAAGAAGACTGCGGGGCGCGCTCCCGCGTCCAAGACCGCGGCGAAGAAGACCGCCAAGACGACCAGCCGCAAGACCACTGCTCGGAGGTGAACCATGGCCACCAATCGTGCGAACAGCGACGACCGGTCCGGGTTCGACCGGCTGATGGACGAGGCCTCCGCGTATCTGGCCACTCAGGCGGATCATCTCGCGGACAAGGCCGTGGACAAGCTGGGCGATCTGACCGACGGCCTCCAGGACGTCGCCGAGAACGGGGGCGGTCTCGGGGACCTGGGCGGCCGCCTGCTTCAGGGCGACTCCCCGGTGAAGGCCGTGCTGGGCCACACCGTCGAGGGCCTCAAGGACAAGGTCAAGGACGTGGGCTCGGGACTGCTCGGCGGCAAGAAGCGGAGCCGCAAGGGCGGCGGCAAGGCCATGAACATCGTCGAGACCATCGACGTCGGCGTGCCCCTGCGCACCGCCTACGACCACTGGACGCAATACGAGGACTTCAGCGGTTTCGCCAAGGGTGTGCGCAGCGTCTCTCAAGGTGACGACACGACCACCGACTGGAAGGTCAAGGTCGGCCCGTCCACCCGCAACTGGAAAGCCACCGTGCAGGAGCAGATACCGGACGAGAGGATCGTCTGGACCTCAGACGGAGCCAAGGGGACCACACGCGGTTGCGTGAGTTTCCACGAGCTCGGCCCCTCCCTCACCCGGATCCTCCTGGTCGTGGAGTACTACCCCGCCGGGCTCTTCGAGAAGACCGGAAACCTCTGGCGGGCACAGGGCCGGCGCATGCGCCTGGACCTGAAGAACTTCGACCGCTACGTGTCCCTCTCCAACGAGGAACCAGAAGGCTGGCGCGGGCAGATCGAGGACGGCGAGGTCGTCCTCACCCACGAGGAAGCCCTGGAGGAGGAGGGCGAGGAGCCGGACGAGGACGCGCCGGAAGACGAGGACGAGGAGGGCGGCAGGGACGAGGAAGCCGAAGAGGAAGAGGGCGAGGAGGAGCCGGAGGAGGACCTCGGCGAGGACGACGAGGAGTACGAGGAAGACGCCTACGAGGACGAGGAGCCCAGCCTCTCAGGGCGTCGACGCTGAACCCCACCGGACCGTCCCCGTCCCGTCGTGGCCGTGCTCGCGCACGGCCACCGGCTTAGGTCCCGCTACCACGGCAGGTGAGGAGGCCGACGGCCCCGCCGTCGGCCTCCTCACCTGCCGTTGCCGAAGATCAGTGCTTGAGCGCGTCCTTCGACTTCTGGGCAGCCTGCTTCGCATCGGCGGCTGCCTGCTCGGCGCGCCCCTTCACCTCCAGGGTCTCGTTGCCGACGACCTTGCCCGTGACCTCCTTCGTCTTGCCCTTGGCGGCCTTGCCCATGTTCTTGGCCTTCTTGCCAGCGGCCATGCCCGTCACCTCCAGAACTATTGACCCGCTACCCGGATAAGACGAAACAAAGCATGTCGATTCACCCAGGGTCGACTCGCGTTCTCCTGGCCGTACGACATCGTCCTGGTCGTCGAGAGCGGCGCCGGCGAGTGGAACGGGAGGACACCCGCTGTGCGGGCCGCCTGACCGTACATCCCCGCGAGCAGGTGCCGGACCGAACGGCGCCGGTGCGGCGGACACACAGCCGGGCGCGTGTCCGGGCGAAGTGTCGGCGGCGCTTCACCGGCGCGCGGGTCGCGCGCGTGCGGGGTCGTTTCGTGGTCTGATGCAGACAGTCCGTGTCCGGCCGCGCTCTCACCCGGATGGCCCGATGAGCACTCCGCACTCCGCGCCCCCGTCGCCGCCGTCCTCCCCGCCCGGCGCCTCGGGGGCCGAGGGCGAACCCCGGCACGCCGGATGGCTGGAGCTCTTCTTCGACCTGGTGTTCGTCGCCTTCGTCGCCCAGCTCTCGCACGGGCTGCACGGAGACCCCGGCTGGCGCGAGTTCGGCGTCTTCCTCGGGCTCTACTTCCCGCCCTGGTGGATGTGGGCCAACCTCACCGTCTCCGCCAACCTCTTCCAGGACGACAGCGCCCGCCGCCGCCTCGCCATGCTGTCCGCCATGCTCTGCCTCGCCGTGATGGCCGCGGCGGTCCCGGAGGCCGACGGGGACCGGGGCCCCGCCTACGCGCTCGGCTACGCGGGGACCCGACTGGTCCTGCTGGCCCTGTGGTGGCCCGCCACGCGATTCCCCGCGCCCGGCAGGATCCCGCGCTGGCGGCCGCTGACCTACTGTCTGCTGTCCGCACTGCTCTGGGCGGGCTCCGCGGCCGTTCCCGCGCCCTGGCGGTATCCGGTCTGGGCGGGCCTGCTGCTGGCGGAGATGGTCCTGCTGCTGACCGCGCGAGGGCGCGGCATCCCGCGGCGGGTCCACACCGGGCACCTCGTCGAACGGGTCGGCCTGTTCGTGATCATCGTGCTCGGCGAATCGGTCCTCGGCCTCATCACCTCCACCGACCACACCTGGACCGTCCAGGCCGGTGTCGTCGCGGCCATCGGATTCGTCCTGCTGGCCGCGCTGTGGTGGTCCTACTTCGACTTCGCGTCGACGGCGGCGGAGCGGGTCATCGGCACCGCGAGCGCCCGTGAGGCGTATCTCCTCGCCCGTGATGTCGGCGGCTTCCTCCACTTCTTCGTCACCGCCGCCGTGATCTCCATGGCGGCGGGACTGGCCACGGCCGTCGACGATTCCGCCCATGACCACCTCGCCCGGGGCACGGTGTGGGCGCTCGCCGGCGGGCTCGCGGCCTATCACGCGGCACACGCCCTGATCGGACTCCGCTTCGGCCGGCCCGCTCGCGAGGTGGCCGTCTGGGCGGTGCCGGGGGTGGTGGTCCCTCTCCTCGTGGTCCTCGGCTCGGACGTGCTCGCGCCGTGGCTCGTGGTCCTGCTCCTTGCGGCGGAGGCCATCGCCCACCTGCTGTACGCGAAGGCCGCGATGGCACGCCGTGCGGAGGGGGTCACCGGCTAGGGCCGTTCGCCGAGGCCCCCAGGCCGCCGGCGCCGCGTCGGCGGCCATGGATGCCCGACCACGAGTCGCGGAGACTGTCCTGCATCATCTCGACAGCGTCGGTCCGTCAGCCGGTGAAAGCGGGGTGCGGCCTGGTGGACCCGGCTCCCACGGACCATACTGGTCGCGACCTGATCACCCCATTGAACGGTTTCATGGCCAGGAACAGCACTTCATCGACCATCGCCCCCGCCACCGCGTGGCTCGGGCGTGGGCGCCACCTCGGGTCCGAGGCGGAGCAGGACGTCCGGCGTAACCTGAGCGCCCTCAAGGCGGCTCGGGTGATCGACGGCTTCCTGGAGCTCGACCCCGTCGAGGCGGCCCGCTCCACCGACCTGCTCCCGAGGGACGGGTCCGCCGATCCCGGACCGCTGGCCCGCCGCGTCTTCGAGGCCCGATGGCGCGTGGCCGACGAGGTCACCGTGCGCGCTCAACTGACCACGTACGACCCCGAGTCCCGCCGTATCGAGCGCGACGGGGTCACCTGGGTCCTCGCCGCTGAGGCGGAGCGGGCGTGGGAGGCGGGCTGGCCCTCGCCCGCCACCATGTTCTGGCCCGACAGCGATCAGGTCGCCTGGGACCACGAGACGGTGCCGGGCGTGCGCCTGCGGACGACGAACCATCTGCCCAAGGACGACGGCGAGTTGCGCCGCGTGCTGCGGGACTGCACCCAGCAGAGCTGGTACGTCCACGTCGTGGTGCACGAGGCGATGACGCCGGACGCGCCGGGGCGGCGACCGGTCACGGCGTTCCTGCCGCACAGCCTCAGGCACCGGGTGGTCGAGCACCGTGCCACGCCGGACCAGGCACTGACCGCCGACTTCGCGATGAAGCGTGAGCTGGGCGTGGGTCTTCCGCGTGGTGGCGCCGTCATCCTGCCCCCCGTGCCGCAGATGCCGGAGTACGAAGCGGAGCGGTTCACGGTACGCGATGTCTTCC
Source organism: Streptomyces nymphaeiformis (assembly GCF_014203895.1). GTDB lineage: Bacteria > Actinomycetota > Actinomycetes > Streptomycetales > Streptomycetaceae > Streptomyces > Streptomyces nymphaeiformis. Next base: position 140,959 of record NZ_JACHJY010000014.1, read on the forward strand.
TGGACGGTACGGAGCCGACCGAACTCCTCTCGAAGATCCTGGATTTCGCCTCGCTGCCGCGGCCGCTCGCGGTCGACGCCGAGCGGGCTCTGACTCGACTGCGCCAGGGCTGGCACCTGCTCACCCCGGACGAGGAGCTGGTGCACGCACGGGCGATGGTCACCAAGTACGCCAAGGCGCTCGAAGCCATGACGGTGTCGTGCAACCTGTACCAGGAGGCCGCCGAGTCGGCCCTGGCAGCACTGGCCGAAACGACCGGCGGCGACGTGCCGCCCCGGACGCCCACGTCGACGCCGGCCGAGCAGGAAACCTCCCCCTTCAAGTCCCTCACGAAGACGCTCAACGTCTTCAAGCGCCCCAACCGATGAACCGGTCTTCCGGCCGGGTCCAGGTGTTCAGGCGGATTCGGTCGCGCGCCTGGAGGCCCTCGGCGTGACGCCCGTGGACGGTGGACGAGGTCACCGACGACCACGCGACCGTCCGTTCCGCCAAGGGCGTCGGTCCGGGGGTCCTCCGTACTCCCGGCAGCAGGAGCGGGTGGAACCGCGTCCACCTCGATGTCCGCCCCTGCCCTGGTGGCGACATGACCGCGGAGGAAGTCCGGCTGCGCTCCCTGGGTGCCGCTTTCCGGCGGCGTTGCACTCCGACGGAGACGGGCGGGACGGCGCGGACGGCGTGCCGTTCCCGCCGGTCCGCGGGGACCGGTCGGCGGCGGGTGTCCACATAGTGAAACCCCGGCTGTTGCGCACCCTGCGCCGGCGGGCCGGTGCGGGGTGCTGGCGCGTAGCCGGTCGTCACGGAGGAAACGGCTCCGGATTCATCCGCTCCTCATCGACCGGGGATTCGGGACGGGGCAGGTGGATGTCGAGGACGCAGATGTCGTCGCGGTGGCGCGGGCGCCCGGCGGCCAGGGTGCGGGCGAGGGTTCGGGCGTTCCCCTCCCGTACGAGGCGGGCCGCGGTGTCCGCCAGTCGTGTGAACCCCTCGTCGATGTCCTCGTGGGGGACTTCGACGAGGCCGTCGGTGTAGAGAACGAGGTGGTCGCCCGGCACGAGGGTGAGCGAGGCCTGTCCGTACGGCGCCTCGAACGAGGCACCGAGCAGGCATCCTTCGGGCTGGGCCAGATACCGTGCCGTGCCGTCGCGGATCAGCAGGGGTGGCAGGTGCCCGGCTCTGACCCAGGTCAGCTGGTGGTCCTCGGGCCGGTACCGCGCCATGATCATGGTCGCGGTACCGGAGTACGACTCGGTGGCGGTGTGGAGCAGCAGCGCGTTGAGGCGGCTCAGGACGACGGGGAGCTTGGATCCGGTGATGGCCATCCCCTTCGCGGTGAAGCGGAGTTGAGCCATGGTACCGACGGCTGTCAGGCCGTGACCGGCGACGTCGCCGACGACGAAGAGGGCGCCGCCGTAGGGGAGTTCGATGGCGCTGTACCAGTCTCCTCCGACGTTCACGCCCGTGTCGGCGGGCAGGTAGGCGACGTCGACGCGCAGGTCGGCGAGGTCCAGCGACTGTTCGGGGATGGGCAGCAGAGTCTCCTGCAGCCGGGCGGCGAGGGCACGTTCGGCCTTGAGCATGCCCCGCTGGAGCAGGTTGGCCCGTTCGCTCTCGCGGAGGGCGATCTCGGCGCCGCGCTGTGCGGTGAGGTCCTGGAAGAAGCCGTGGACCTCGACGGGGGTGCCGGCCGAGTCCGTGTGGGCCTCGGCGACGATCCGGAGGTGCCGCACGCCGTGCGCGGTGGCGATGCGGAAGGGCTCGTCGATCGCCGTGCCGTCGCCCAGCAGGCGCTGAACGGCCGCGCCGAGCCGTGCGAGATCGTCCGGGACGAGCTGGGCGGGGAGTTCCTCCAGGGGCATCGGTCCCAGCCGCGGATCGCGGGCGAAAATGGTGTAGACCTGGTCGGACCAGGTGATGGTTTCGGTCGTCAGGTTCCAGCTCGCCCAGCCGAGGTTGCCCAGGCGTTGCAGGTCGTCCAGGCGGCGTGCCTCGCGCTCGCTGGTGTCGTGGCGGATCCAGCAGACCACCAGTCGGCCGCCCAGGGGTGAGGCCCGCACCGAGTAGACGGACTCGTAAGGCACCCCCAGGGCCGTCTCCTCGTACGTGAACGGCAGCCCTTCGTAGACCTTTCCCGTCGTCAGGGTGTCGAGGTACCCCTCCCACAGGTCGCTGCCGGCCACCGTCGGATACGTCTCCAGGATCCTGCGGCCGACCAGGTCCCTGCCGCGCCGCCCGGCGACGTCGACCGATTCGGGGGCCGCCGCGTCGATCCGGAAGTCCTCGATGCGGCCGTCGGCCGAACGCATCGGGGTCAGCAGGACCGCGGGGCCGGAGAGGGCGTCGAAGATCCCCTGGACGGCCACCACGCTGTCGTCCTCGTCCGTCGACGCGGGAGCGCCCGGCCTCCCGGAGTCGCGCAGGCGTCCTTCGCACAGCCGGACCGCGCGGCGGAGCAGGCTCCGGGTGCCGTGGGAGAAGGGCCCGGCCACGGTCCGGAAGAAGCCGACGGCGAGGGTCGGTCGCTCCCCCGGCAGCGGGATCCAGGCGCGCGAGGGCCAGGGGCCGCCGATGAGCAGGTACCGGTCGGCGTCCAGCCGGGCGTTCTCCAGCCATACCGCACGGGCCTCGGTCAGGGCCTCCCGTGCCGCCACGCCCGCCAGGGGCGGGACGTGACTCCACTGTTCGGTCAGAGACGGGTCGAACCCGGCGTGGCCCGTCAGCTCCAGACTTCCAGAGCCCCCCAGGGCGTAGATCATGACCGCGTCCACCTGCTCGGCGTCGCCCAGGACGAGCAGCAGCAGCTGGGCCACCTCGCTCGCGGTGCTCGCGACGGCCAGGCCGTCGGCCAGGCGGGCGAGGAGCACGTGCTGGGCGTTGTCGGCCGGACGCACCGCGTACCGGGCGGCTTCGAACGGCGCGGCGTCGACAGGGGCGGGAGGCGGTGGGGAGGCCGGGCTGAAGGCCGGCGTCCGGCCGGCACTTCCCAGCGTGAGCCAGCATTCCTCGGCCAGGGTGCGGTCGTGCCGCGCGGCACGGTCCCGCAGGAGTTCACGTGCTTCTTCGGCGGAGATCCCCTCGCGGGCCATGAGCACGCCCGAAGCCCGTTCGAGGACGGCGGCCGCCGCGGCTCCGGCTTCGAGGTCCGCGACCTCGGCCCGCAGCCTGCTCACCACCTTCGCCAGCGCCAGCACCTCGGGGGACGCGCCGCCGGCCGAGGGCGCCGGCTCAGCCTCCATATGCTGAGCATGCCACAGCCCTGGTGCACGGGCGCTCCGGTCCCGGGCTCCCGACCCGTGGCCCCTCCCCCGCACGGATGAGCGCGGTGGATCCCGCACGCGTACCGACGTCTTCCGAGCTGTGTGCCGTCACGCCGACAGCGGGGTGCGCGCTCGCCGTCAGCCGCCGTTCCGTCGCCGAACGTGATCGCGTCGCTCGTGCACAGCAGCGCCGACACGTTCCGCTCCCTCATGCGGGGGCCGCTTCCGCCAGGTCGGGGTCGATGCGGGCGACCGCGTCGACGGGAACGACGACGTCATAGTGCCGGATGCGGGCGTCTGGTGCCGAGTGCAGCACGCACTGCTCGGTGACCTGCCCCGCACGGGCCTTCTCGACGTACGCACCGGAGGAACGCACAGCTCCCCCACGCCCACGGGGCCGTCCCTCTCAAGGTCGCACGCGTGCGTCATGCCGGCTTCGTGAGCATGCTGGGGAGGACGTGCAGGGGTGGGGCCCTCATGGCGAGCGAGGCGAGCGGCTAACCTGCGGATCAGGGCGCTGTGGGCCTGACGCGGCTCCCGGAACCGACGACGAGAAGAGCGACCATGTCCACCACGGCCCGCGCGACGAAGCAGCACGAGGACGACCGCGTCCGCGTCACCCGCTGGGACTTCGAACCTGGTCAGTCCACCGGCCGCCACGTCCACGCGTACGACTACGTCGTCGTCCCCGTCACCGACGGGCGGACCCACGTGATCGCCCCCGACGGCACCGTCACCGTCTCCGAGCTCAGGGCGGGCGAGTCCTACGCCCGCCCGGCCGGCGGCGAGCACGAGGTCGTCAACGCCGGCACCGCCCCGCTGGCCTTCGTCGAGATCGAGTCGAAGTAGCACCGTCGCGGGCCACGGCTCGGCACCGCGCGGACAGCCGAGCGCCCCGCACCGGAGAACTCCCGTGCGGGGCGGTCGCAGGTCCGCCGGCCTGCGTCGGGGGCTGCGGGCGCGGCGGGGGCGGTCCCATGCGCTCCGCCACCCGCCCCCCATGCGGGCGGCCGTTCCCTCCCGTTCCGGAACCACGGCCCGTCACAGGGCGCCCGTGCCGCCCGGAAAGGGACCATCGGGGCGGTAGTACTGGCTGAGCTCCTCGCGGTACCGCAGGTCGGCGAGGTGCTTCTCGGAGACGAACTCGGGTGCGTCCTTCACCTGTTCCCTGGACAGGCCGAGGAGGATCGCGTGCCTCTCCAGGTCGACGCGGGTCACCGCGCTCGCCGGGATCAGCACCTCCTTGCCGAAGATCCAGACGCCCGTGTCCACGACCAGATACGAGTCGTCCACCTCGTCCGAATGCTTGTCCACCTTGCCGATGTGGCCGTCGGCCGCCTCGACCCGCCACCCGGTGAGGTCGGTGCCCGCCAGGTGGCCGGACTCCGTGCTGTAGGACCAGAGATGTTCGGTCATCGCTGCCACTCCTCCATCGCTGTGCGTCGTGCACGTCGTGCACGTCGTGTACGTCGCGGCACCGAACGTGCGGGCCGCCTCAAAGCAGGTCACGCCGGTCGTGGGTGACCGTCGCCTCCACGGGCGGCACCACCACGCGGCGGTGACGAAGCACGGCTCGTGCAGACGGCCGTTCCGAGGAATCCGACGGCGATCGTCATGAAGAACGGCCCCAGACGCATGGGCGCTCCTTCCCGAGGGGTTGGACCCTCCGCGTACCCGGGTTCCCGGGGAACATGCCGCCTCACCCCGGAGCGGGTGGGTCCCGGCCTTCGCCGGCCCGCGCGCGTACCGCCGGGCGGCACCCGCGGATCGGGCCGTCGGATCCGGAGGGTGTGGAACGGCCGCGACGGGCAACACGGAGCGACAGAGCACCACGCCCGGTGGCACATACGCCCTCGACCGGAGGAGAATCCCATGACCGCGCTGCTGGCCCGTATCAAGCGATTCGCCCGAAGCTCCCAGGGCCGCAACGCGGCGGCCTCCCTCCGTCGGGCCGCCGCCGACCCCCGCAGGCGCACCCAGGCCCAGCGCCTCCTCGGCAAGCTGCGCGGCAACCACCGCTGACGGCCGCGCATCCGGCCTGGCGAGCCGGTACGACTACGACCGACGCCCCCGCGCGCGCCTGCGCGGTCACGGAAGGAACGACCGGACCCGTGAACCGGCGGCCGGTGCACGAACCCCTCGTCGGGGTGGCCGGGGTCGCGTATCAGCTCCGTCACCACAGGGCCGACGCTCCCCCGCCCCGCACCGCCGTTCGTCAGCGGCTTCGGCCTCCGCCGTGGCGGGCTCCGGAGGTGGTCACGGCCGGTCGTGAACCCGACGCCCCCGTCGCGCGCGGCGCCGCCGTGGCCGGCCCTGTTCCGCCCATGATGGGACGGTCACCGGGGTCGGCCGGTGACCGGTGGCGAAAGGCGGGCGGGTGCCGGTGGAGAGCGACACTCTGGGATCGGTCCTGGCCGACGTGCTGGCCGCGTCCCACCGCGTCGGACCCCGTGAGATCTCCGACCTCGTACAGGATGCGGGGCGGCGGCTGGGACTGACCGATGCCGGCGTGTACGTGGCCGACCTGCAGCAGTCCGACCTCGTCGCGCTCCTGACCTCCGAGCAGACGCGAAGCCGCATCGCCGAGGGTGGGACCGTGGGCCTGGAGACGCTGCCCATCGACAACTCACTCGCCGGACGCGCCTACCGCACCGAGACCGTTCAGGTGAGCCTGCCGGACGCCGACGACACCGAACGGACGGGATGGATCCCGGTCGTGGACGGCATCGGCCGGCTGGGGGTGCTGCGGGTGACGGCGCCGGACCTCGACGCGTCGCTGCTGCACCGGTGCGAGGCCCTCGCCGGGTTGGTCGCTCTGATCCTGGCGACCAAGCAGCCGTACAACGACCTCCTCGCCGACACCATGCGCACCCGGCCGATGAGCCTGCAGGCGGAGCTGCTGTGGGCGTTCGTGCCACCACGTACCATCGGCACCTCGGCGGTGACCTCCACCGCCCTCCTGGAGCCCGCGTACGAGGTGGGAGGAGACGCGTACGACCACAGCCTGGCCGGAGAGGTACTGCACCTGACGCTGCTGGACGCCATGGGCCACGACCTCGCCTCCGGCGGCTGCAGCGCCGTGGCGTTGGCCGCCTGCCGTTCCACCCGGCGCGCCGGCGGGCAGCTCGTCGACGTCGCCGAAGAGATCGATCACACCCTGGACCGCTGGATCCCGGAGCGGTTGCTGACCTGTGTCCTGGCCGACCTCGACACCACCACCGGCCGGTTCGACTGGATCAACTGCGGCCATCCCGCACCGCTGCTGATCCGTGACGGCCACGTCGTGACCGGAGCGCTCGACCGCGCGGTCCACCCACCGCTCGGGCTGACCGGGTACGACATCCCGGCCCCGGCCCTCCACAGCACGCAGCTGCAGCCGGGTGACCGGTTGCTGCTGTTCACCGACGGCGTCACCGAGGCACGCTCCTCCACCGGCGAGCTCTTCGGCGAGCAGCGCCTGGCCGACGCCGTCGTCCGTTGCCTCACGGCCGGTCTTCCCGCCCCCGAAGCCCTGCGCCGCCTCATCCGGCAGATCCTCGTGCACCAGGACCAACGTCCGCACGACGACGCCACGGTCCTCCTCGCCGAGTGGCATCCGCCGGGCCGGTGAGCCGCCGGCTCTCGGCTCGATCTCCCGCAACTGCCGAGGGGGCGCGTCCCCGGCCCGGCTCCCGGACGTCCTCGAGCGCCTCGGGCTCCCGTGGGTTTGCCGAACGCGCCGGCGGTGAGGCGAGAAGGAGGACCACGTTTCCTTCGTCGAGTGGGGAGTCATGGAAAGCGTTGTTCGACTGGCGCTCGTCCTCGGCGGCTCGGTGCTGGTGGCACTGGCCGTCGGCAGGGCGGCGGAGCTCTTCGCACGGTACGCGGACGCACGCCACCCCGACACCCCCCTCTGGGGGTTGCTGAGGCGCTGTCGTACACCGCTCTACGCCGTTCTGCTGTGCGCCGTGTTCCGGTGGTCCTACCGCGCGACCGAGTGGCCTCCGCTGCTGGACCGTACCGTGGTACTGGACCACATCCTCATGCTGTGCCTGATCGGAGGCGGCGCCTGGCTGACGATCCGCGTCGTCTCGGCCCTGGTCGAGTCCGCGTACGCGCGGTACGCGGGGCGTACGCGCGACGCGGCCCGGCTGCGCCGCGTGCGGACGCAGGTCACGCTGCTCACCCGGGTGGTGTCGGTGGGCGTGGGCGTGATCGCCGCCGCCTTCGTACTCGTCACGTTCCCCACGTTCCGCGGGCTCGGCACGTCGCTGCTCGCCTCCGCCGGGATCATCGGCATCGTGGCGGGCGTGGCGGCGCAGTCGACGCTCGGCAACCTCTTCGCGGGTTTCCAGATCGCCTTCGGCGACATGGTCCGCATCGGCGACACGGTGGTCGTCGACGAGCAGTGGGGCATCGTGGAGGAGGTGACGCTCACCTTCCTCACCGTCCGGACGTGGGACGAGCGCCGCGTCACCCTGCCGGTCTCCTACTTCACCTCCCGGCCCTTCGAGAACTGGTCGCGCGGCGGCAACGAGTCGACGGGGACGGTCTTCGTCCACTGCGACCACTCCGTGCCCGTCGATCTGATGCGCACCCACCTGCGCAAGTTCCTCGACAGCTGCCCCGGCTGGGACGGCCGGGGCTGGGACCTCGCCGTCACCGACACCTCGCCGACCGGCATCACCGTCCGCGCCCTCGTGACCGCCAAGGACCCGGACGACCTGTGGACGACCCGCTGTGCCGTACGGGAGGAGCTCGTCGGCTGGCTCACCAGGGAGCACCCGGCCGGGCTCCCCCGCATCGTCACCGCCCGGGCGACCGACGCCGCACAGCCCTGACGCGCGTCCGGCGATGACGGGCCCTCGGTGCGCGGCGTCTCAACCGATCTGTTCGGCCAGGGCGAGGATGATGCCCGAGGGGCCTCGGAGGTAGCAGAGGCGGTAGATGTCCTTGTACTGCGCCACCTCGCCGATCAGTTCGGCTCCGTGGGAGCGCAGGCGGGCGACGGTGTCGTCGAGGTCCTCGACGGCGAACATGACCCGGTGGAGGCCGAGAGTGTTCGGCTGTGGGTTGGGCGAACCGTCGCGCACCGCAGCGGGCGCGTGGTACTGCGCGAGCTCCAGTTTGCTGTGACCGTCCGGGGTCCGCATCATCGCCATGTCGCTGCGGACCCCGTCGAGTCCGACGGCGTGATCCGCGAAGAGGCCCTCGATCTGCGCCCTGCCTTCGACCTCCATGCCCAGTGCGGTGAAGAAGGCCACGGCGGCGTCCAGGTCCTCGACGACGATGCCGATGTTGTCCATCCGCTGAAGCGTCATGACGGTTCTCCTCCTGCGTTGCGCGGCCCTGTCAGGCCACCGGTACACCGGGACGGAGCCGGCGGCCCCTTCTCGACGTCCGTCGCCGGACCGAGTTCCGGAAGCCCGTTTCCGGCCCCGCCCCAGAGTGCCTCACCCCTCGAACCGAAACCCGGCCAGACACGACACGAGGGGGCAGGGAGCGGCGACACAGCGCGATCTCCCCGGTAGCGGCTTTTGTCGATCCGAATGAGGGTGGGTGGGCGTGCGCCACGACGAAAGGCAGAGCAATGACCGAGAGTCGACCCGCGACGACGACCGATTCCGGTGCCCCTGTGGAGAGCGACGAACACTCGCTCACCGCGGGGTCCGGCGGCCCTGTCCTCCTCCAGGACGCCTACCTGATCGAGCAGATGGCGCAGTTCAACCGCGAGCGGATCCCGGAGCGTCAGCCGCACGCCAAGGGCAGCGGGGCGTTCGGCCGCTTCGAGGTCACCCACGACGTCAGCCGCTACACCCGAGCGGCGCTGTTCCAGCCGGGTGCCCGTACCGATCTGGTCGCCCGGTTCTCGACCGTGGCCGGTGAGCGCGGCAGCCCGGACACCTGGCGGGACCCGCGCGGTTTCGCGGTGAAGTTCTACACGTCCGAGGGCAACTACGACATGGTCGGCAACAACACGCCGGTGTTCTTCGTGAAGGACCCGATGAAGTTCCAGCACTTCATCCGGTCCCAGAAGCGCCGTGCGGACAGCAACCTGCGCGACCACGACATGCAGTGGGACTTCTGGACCCTCTCGCCCGAGTCCGCGCACCAGGTCACCTGGCTGATGGGAGACCGCGGCGTCCCCCGGACCTGGCGGCACATGAACGGCTACACCTCGCACACGTACATGTGGATCAACGCGTCCGGGGAGCGCTTCTGGGTGAAGTACCACTTCAAGACCGACCAGGGCGTCGAGTTCCTCCCCCAGGACGAGGCCGACCGGATGGCCGGCGTCGACACGGACTTCCACATACGGGACCTGTTCGAGCACATCCGGGACGGTGACTTCCCGTCGTGGACCCTGCACGTGCAGGTCATGCCGTACGAGGACGCGGCAGGGTACCGGTTCAACCCGTTCGACCTCACGAAGGTGTGGCCGCACGGCGACTACCCGCTCATCCCGGTGGGCCGGATGACACTGGACCGCAACCCGACCGACAACCACGCCGAGATCGAGCAGGCCGCCTTCCAGCCGAACAACTTCGTCCCCGGCATCGGGCCCAGCCCCGACCGGATGCTCCTGGCCAGGCTCTTCTCGTACGCGGACGCCCACCGCGCCCGCATCGGCACCAACTACCAGCAGCTTCCGGTCAACGCGCCGGTCGTCGACGTCCACACGTACTCGAAGGACGGGGCGATGGCGTACCGGAAGACCTCCGATCCGGTCTACGCGCCGAACTCCAAGGGCGGGCCCGCAGCGGACACCGAACGGTACGGCAGCCCGCCGAGCTGGAGCGTCGACGGCGAGATCACCCGGACGGCGTACGTCACGCACCCCGAGGACGACGACTGGGGGCAGCCCGGCACCCTCGTGCGCGAGGTCATGGACGACGCGGCCCGGGACCGGCTCGTGGACAACGTGGTCGGCCACCTCCTCGACGGCGTGAGCGAACCGGTCCTGGAACGCGCCTTCGCGTACTGGAGCAACATCGACGCGGGCATCGGCAAGCGCATCACCGAGGGGGTCCGCGCCGGGCAGAAATCGTAGAGGGCGGCCCTCGCCCCGGAAACCGGAGCCCGCCGGCGAGGAACGACCCTCGCCGACGGGTCTCCGGCGCCCTGTCACCGGTGCGGCAGCGGGGCGCTCAGGGCGGCGTCGTGGAACAGTGCGCCCACCAGTGGCCGCCGGGCAGTAGCCTCTGGGACCACCAGAAGAACCGGGTGCCGACGAGGGTGCTCACCGCGCCACGGGCCGGCGAGCCCCGTCACACCCGGGGAGTCCACGTCCGTGCACGACGGGGTCTCCGCCCCGGGATCAGACGTGGGGCTCTTCGTCGGGGCTGCTCGGCAGCGGACCGGGGTACGGGCCGGGCCGCTCCGGCTCGGGCCGGGCGGAGCCGCCCTCGTCGCTGTCTCCCGCCTCGGCGCCGGGCCCGGCCGGGCTGTCGGTGGGACGGAGCCCGCCGCGTCGGCCGCCGGCGGCGCCGTCGCGCTTCTCGACGGAGCGCAGGGGTGCCTCCGCCCCGGTCGTCTCCTTGTCCACACCCATGGTTCCTCCTCGGTCGGTCCGCCGGGTCAGTGGGCGGCGGCCCCGAAGTCGGGCTCCGCCCGGGGCGTCCCGCCGATCCAGCGCCGCCGCAGCTCGGCGCGCGCCTCCGTCATCAGGTCCAGGGACTCCGTCTCCGTCCGGTCGTGGTCTCGCTCTGGCGACTGCCCGCTGCGGCCGGCCGGAATCCATCGCTCCGTGGCCCGTCCCCGTCCCCGGGCGCGGTTCGGGCCCGGGGACGGGCAGTCGCGCGGTACCGACGCGGTCGACGCGATGGGTGGTGGGGGTGATGTCTGCTTCCCCGAACGAGGACACCCCGCAGGTGCGGCCCGCGGAGGACGACGGAGCGGGAGGGCCCGAGCCCCGACGGGCCCGTTCGGATCCGCCGCGCATCCGGCCGCTGCCGGAGGGTCCGCTGCTCGTCGAGGGGCCCGCGGAGATCGTCATGCCGGACGGGACGGTGATCCGCTGCGAGCGGCCCGTGATGGCCCTCTGCACCTGCCGGCGGAGCCTGCGGGCGCCGTTCTGCGACGCGAGCCACCGCCCGCGCATACACCGGCCGCCGCTCCCGCCGTGCGACCGGGAAGGCGAAGACCTCATGACGCTGTTCCTGACGGCTCCCGCCACGGAGCCCGAGACACCCGAGGCGCGCGGCGAACTCTCCCGCGCCGTACGGGACCGGCTCCTCGGCAGCGGTCCCGCGCGGCTGCCCCGGGCAGGGGAGGTCGCGCGCTGCTCCCCGTACGGCGAGACGGGGCTGCACGGACGCCGCCGGTGCGGAGCTCCTGGCCGTCTCGAACCTGATGTCGCTGTTCGGCCTGCACAGGAGGCTGCGCGGGGCGCTCGTGGGGCACTTCGCCGTGGTGGAGACGGCCTCGCCGCCCGCCGCCTCCCGCATCGCCGCGACCTGCCTCCTGGAGGACCGGATCGGCAGCCACGTGGTGAACGCCTGGACCCGTGACGAGAGTGCCCTGCGCACACCCCTGCCGCCACTCTTCGCAACGAATGGGGAGGGCCGGCCCGCCGATGAGGGACGTGCGCCTACGCCGCCCGGCGACGACGGGGCGGATGGGGCGCCGGGAAGTGGGTAGGGGCCGGTCCCCTCACGGGGACCATGGCGTCCCACCGCGAGGAGAGGAGCAGGACATGAACCTCACAGACGGCGCCTTCGCCCACCTGGCGACGGGCGGGACGGGGCCCTCCCCGTACGCCTCGTCGGCTCGTGTGTCCGATGCGAGGTCCCCCGCTCTCCCGCCCGACCACACGCAGGCGATCCTGGAGACCACGAAGGAGGTCGGGGCCGTCCTGAAGGCGTCGGGACGCCCGTTCGCCCTGGTCGGCAGTGTCGCCGCGTACGCGCACGGGATCCCCGTCCGGCTCCAGCACGACACGGACTTCGCGCTCCTGCGCGAGGACGCCGACGTCGTCACGGAGTCCCTGCGGGAGCACGGTGTGCAGATCGTCGAGCCGCCCGAGGACTGGCTCGTGAAGGCCCGGGCGGGCGGAGAGGAGATCGACCTGATCTTCTCCCTGGCCGGGCGGCCGGTCACGGCCGAACTGCTCGCCCGCGCTCAGACGCTGCCGGTGGACTCCGTGCACATGCCGGTGCTCGCCCCGACCGACCTCATGACCTGCCGTCTCCTCGCACTCTCCGAGCACCACTGCGACTTCGGTCCCCTGTTGCCGATGGCACGGGGGCTGCGCGAGCGGATCGAGTGGGAGCAGGTGCGCGAAGCCGTCGTCGGAGCCCCCATGGGCGAGGCCTTCCTGTATCTCCTCGAACTGCTGGACGTCCTGCCCCGACGGCACGGCTCCTGACGCGACGACGCCCGCTGCGCGGCATCGAGCCGCGCAGCGGGCGTCTGTTCTCGGCCTGGTGCCGGGAGCTGTCAGATCTTCTCCGCGAAGAACGGGGCGGCCCCGGTCATGTCCAGAAGGCGGGCCATCTGGGGGCTTGTCGAGTTGATGATCAGGGCGCGGTGTTCCTCCAGGGCCCAGCGGCGGGCGCGGAGCAGGGCGTTCAGACCGGTGGAGTCACAGAACGTCACCTGGGAGAGGTCAAGCGTCACCACACCGCCCGCGACGCACTCCTCCAGAGCCTGCAGGAGGGTCGTTCTCACGTAGGTGGCGCTGTCGAGGTCGAGCTCGCCGCGGATGGTGGCGGCCGTGCCGCCCGGGGTCGCTCTCACGGAGATGCTGATCTCTCCGTCACCCTCGTTCTCCGGGCGGGAGGCGGGGCGAGGAGCATCGGAGAAGTGAGTCATCACGCCTCCCGGAAGGACGGCACTCTTTGGTATGAATTGTCAGGTAAAAGGGATTACACGTCAATGATTACACGAAATCCGTTTCGCACGATTGCCGGGGCCCACGCCCAGGTGCACCATGTCCCTATGAGGAAGACCGGAGACTCTCCCCCGGAGTGGACTTTCCTCACCAGCCACGCCCGAGTCCTGTTGACGATCTCTCGCGATCCTGGTCTACGCCTCCGCGACATCGCGTCGATCTGCGGCATCACCGAGCGCACGGTACAGGCGATCATCACCGACCTCGAAGAGGCGGGCTATCTCACGCGCAGCCGCGCGGACGACGGTCGCCGTAACCACTACGGCATCGTCCAGGGCTCCTGCTTCCGTCACCCCGCCGAGGCCGGCCACCAGATCGCCGGCTTCCTCGCGCTCCTCGCCGACCCGCACGGCGCGGCCGAAGCCGGTGACGGCTAGTCCAAGGCCGGCCCCTCCGCCCGGCGCACGGGCCACCCCGTCGGCGCGACGGGACCGGCAAGGCATGGAGCGGGCCGCACAGGGCAGAGGCCAGACAGCACACAGGAGGTGCGTCATGGCCACCGGTGCCACCCACTCGGGCTCCCCGACCGCACGCACAGACCGTGGCCGGAGCGTGGTCCGCGTGAGCGGCGAAATGGACTACGAACACGCGGAAGAGCTGCACGCATCGCTTGCGACGGCCCTGGACGGGGCTCCCGCCGGTTCGGACATCGTCGTCGACCTGCAGAACTCCTCCTTCTGCGACTCCTCGGGTCTCAACGTGCTCCTGTCGGTCAGACTGGAGGCACTGAAGCGGGGCGTCCACCTCGTCCTGGCGGCGCCGAGCCACCAGATGATCAGGCTGCTGGAATTCACCGGGTCCGACGATCTCTTCACCTACGTCCCCGTCGTGACGGACTGAGCCGCCCACCGACCCGTCCGGCAGACCACCTCGCCCACAGCCACAGGGACGTGATCGAGTTCCTGCGGAGGGTAAGTGACGCGGAGGCAGGGTCCGCGGGTTCGAGGCCTGACGCGACGGCGGCCCGCAGCGCCGCGCGTCGGCACACCAGGTTTCGACCGGAACAGCAGTCTTGCCGTTCTTCCGCTCCCGGTCGGGGAAGGCGCCGAACGACGGGCCGCGTCATGCCGGGCAGTTCTGGTGGTCCGCTGCCTCAGCGCGCGCCGCGCCCCTACTTCGTTCACGGTCCGTCCTTTCGGTCGGGCCGTCGTTTCAACGGGAGTTGGTGACGTGTCTTCCGACCGCGGCCGTTCCCGGTCCCCCTCCCCGGATCCGGATCGCCTGCTCCGTATCTGCATCCTCAACGACCACTACGCGGGCTCGGAGGCGGTCACGGCCTTCCTCGAAGGCCTCCGCGAAGGCATCGGGCCGGACACCCGGCCCGACCGACCGTGGGATGGCGGCATCCAGGCTCAGTGAGCCGGGAACGCCGCCATCCGGAGGGGGGAGGCCGGACGGCGACGTTCGTCCGGCGCATGCCCATGGTCCGCCGCTTCATGCACACGATCCACTAGGAGCTCGATGAGACCGTTCCTGTGCCGACCGCGCCCCGGGCCGCCTCCGTCCACGCCCGACAGGGGCCCCGGCGTGCCGCAGACGGTCGCGTCACCCGTCGTCGCCGACGGTGATCCGGGCACACTCCCGTACGACCTCCGCGAGATCGCAGCCGCTGTCGCGCAGGTCCCGCTGACGCCGGGCACCGCCGCCCCGCTCCTTCAGGTCAGCCACGGCCCGATGGGCCCCGGCCCGGTCGCCAGTGGCGCCGAGCGCCTCGTCCGTGTGCTCCAGCAGGGCGTCGAGGGCGACCTCGGCCGGCGTCTCACTCATCGTGCGGGGGTGGAGGAGCGGTCCCTGGAGTCCGGAGCGCGCGGCACGCCAGGACGCTAGCCGCAACAGTCCCACCGGGATCCGGGCGAGCGGCTCCCCGGCGCGCCAGGCACGCGCGGCGGTCTCGACGAGGCCCCGGGCCAGGGTCGCCACCAGCACGGTGGTGTCCGGCTCCAGGCACACGTCGGCGACGCGGATCTCCACGGTCGGGTAGTTGTGGGAGAGCCGGGCGTCGAAGTAGATCATGCCCTTGTCGCGCAGTACCCCGGTCGCCAGCATGTCGCGCACGCACTCGTGGTACCCCTCGGCGCTGCCGAAGGGCTCGTACGGCCCGGCGGAGGGCAGGCGATTCCAGACCCGGCTGCGGTAGCTGCTGTAGCCGCTGTCCTGGCCGTCCCAGAACGGCGAGTTGCCGCTGATCGCACTCAGGAGGGGGAGCCAGGGTCGGATCCGGTCCAGGACGGCGACCCCCTCCTCGTCGGACTCCACGGCGACGTGGACGTGGCACCCGCAGGTCAGCTGCTCCTGCGTGGTGAGGGCGAACTGCTCCGCCATCCAGCGGTACCGGCGGCCGAGGTTGCGCGACGGTTCCACCGGCAGCGGCGAGGTCGCCAGGGCCGCGACGCGGGCACCGGCCACCTTCGCGTGGCGTGCCGCCTCGGCGCGCCACCGGACGATCTCCGCGCGCAGTTCACCTATGTCGCTCAGGGGCCGGGTGGCGAACTCCACCTGCTCCTGATGCAGCTCCTTCTCGAAGACGCCGTCCGACTCCTCGCCGCCCCCTGCCGCCGCTGCGGCGAGCACGGCGGACGACACCGCGAGCGGCTCGCCCGTCGTGGCGCTGACGAGCAGCAGTTCCTCTTCGACCCCTACGGTGCGCATCGATGCTCCTGTACGACTCCGGGCACGTTCCACCCTGCCGACTCCCTCGGAAATCCGCAGGTCATGCGTATGCCCGGGAGAGCCAGGTTGATGCTCCCGCCCGCCACGGCGCCGACCCGTCGGTGTGGAGCAGCAGCGGGGTGCGGGACGAGGTCGACGGCCCGCGCCCTGCCGTCCGTCCCGGCGACGAGGTGGCCGAGGAGGTCGAGGGGGCGGACTTCGCCGAGGGCCACCCGCGGATCTGGCCCGAGCCGTGGGCGCGGCCGTCGCGGCCCACAGGCTGCGCTGCGCTGCTGTCCGCCGGGGAGCATGTCATACGGGGACGTGCGGACACGGCCGCCGGGTCCCGAAGGGCCCGGTGTCCGCGGGTCCTCACGGCGGGTCAGGTCTGGGTGACGAGGGCGAGGCACAGGGCGGCGAGGCCGACGGTGAGCCAGGCGAGGTAGTCGCCGAGGTGGCCGGAGTGCAGGCGGCGCAGCGCCCGGACCGTACGGACGACGGGATGGTCCGTGGACAGGGCGGGGCCGCGGTGGAGGACCGCCGCGGTCGCCAGGGCTGTCGCGAGGAGGGCGGACAGCAGGCCGAGGAGCACTCCCGGGGCCGTCCACCAGGTCGTCGGCGTCGCCTCGGCCTCCGGTGGCGTGCCCGGCCCGGTGAGGACCGCGTCGGCGTAGCGGGCGGGGTCGGTGAAGACCTCCGCTCCGTGGGCGAGGGCGGCGGCAACGGCCGGAAGGCAGCCGATGGCGTGGATGAGGTTGCGGCTGGTGACCAGGGCGTACAGGGCGATCAGCAGGACCCATCCGGCGGCCAGGTAGGGCCACGTGCCCATCAGGCGTCTCCGTTCTCGTGACGGTCGGACTCGGTGAGTTCGACGGCCTGGCTGAGGAAGTGGGCGAGCAGGGCGATCAGTCCGCAGGCGACCTCGACGCCGACCGCGGCGTTCAGCACCGGTACCGTGCCGCCGGACGTGAGGGTGTTGAAGGTGCCGAGCGGCAGCACGTTCTCCAGGAACGCGCCTCCGGCGACCAGGCCCGCCAGGCCGATGAGGCTGTAGGAGGCGGCGGCCAGCGAGTCCGCCACGTCCAGTGCGGTCAGCGGGCGGAGCCTCTTCAGGGCGCGGTAGTCGGCGGCGACGTAGGCCAGGTGCAGGGCGGTGGCGAGGATGACGCCGCCTTGGAATCCGCCGCCGGGGCTCAGCTGGCCGTGCGCGACGATGTACACGCCGACGACGAGCGCGACGGGCAGCAGTACCGTGCCGAACAGCCGGGTGGTGGGCATGACGCTCTCCGCGCGCGCCCGGCGCCGGCGTTCGTCGTGGGCCCGGCAGAGCAGCAGGGTCGCTCCGAGGACGGTGCCGAAGAGGATGGACTCCTCGCCGAGCGTGTCGAAGGCGCGGATGTCGAAGTTGACCGAGGAGACGACGTTCGCGGTGCGGTGGGCCAGTGCGGCCGCCACCGCCCGGTCGCCGTAGGGGTGGTCCGGTGTCCCGAAGGTGGGCAGATGCGCGCAGGCGTCCGTGAAAAAGGCGGCGACCACAACGGCGGCGACCAGGAACAGGACCAGCCGGGCGCGGGCCGTCACCCGCGCTCCTCCTCACCGGTGCCGTCGTGCTCGCCGTGGTCGCGGTTCTCGCGCGCGGGATCTCGGGCGGGCTCACGGGTGATCTTGCGGACGGTCAGCAGGATCATCAGCGGGGTGAGTGCGGTGCCCACGGCCAGCTGGGACATCGCCACATCGGGTGCCTGCAGGACGGCGAACAGCATCGCCAGTCCCAGACCGAGGACGGAGAGGACGACGGCCTGGCGCGTCGGATCCCGGGTGAGGACCGCGACGGTCGCGGTGAGGACGACGAAGGCGAGGGCGACGCCGACGAGCCACTCGTTCACGACCCGCCCCCTTCCCCGGCCTCCCCCGCCCGTCCGGCGGCGCGGCCGACGGCGATGGTGGTGACCGTGCCGCCGACCGCGAACAGCAGGCCGATGAACAGCGTCTTGGCCGCCGCCCGGCCCGCGCCCTGGTCGACGGCCACCGCCACGGCGATCAGGGGCATCCCCAGGCAGGACGCGGGCGCCAGGGCGTGCAGCCGCGTCAGCGTGCCGCGCAGTCGCAGCACCGCGACGGCGGACAGGAGCACGGCGGCCACTCCGGCCCACAGCAGGACGAGGACGACCACGTGAGGGGGTGTCAATCCGGTCTCCTTCCCGCACGCCGGCTGCCGTGCGGAGCGGTCGGGTCAGGTGTCGGTGGCGGATGCGCGTGTCCCGTGGGGGCGGCCGGAGACGAAGCGGGTGAAGACGAGGGTGCCGGCGGGGGCGAGCACACCGAGCACCAGCGCGAGGTCCTGGTAGGAGGACCGGCCGTACGCCTGCGGCAGGACGAGGAACACCGCGCCTGCCACGCTGGAGAGCAGCGACGCCCCGACCAGCCGGTGCACCGGGGTGCCACGGGAGGCCACCCACAGGCAGGCGGGCGCCGGGACGGCCAGGAGGACCAGGGCCGCCACCGCCCAGGCGTTCACGTCGTGCCGTCCGCTTGGGTGACGGCCCGTTAGACCACTCCCGCCCCCGGGGGGCTCAGGGCGTGCACGAGGACCTCGTCGTCCCGGGGTGCGTCGATCACGCAGGTGTCCGGCGACGCGGCGAGCAGCGTTCCGGCCCATCCCGCCCCCGTGCCGGACCGCAGGCGTACGCGCCGCACCTTCCCGCCGGCCGGTTCCGTGACCATGACGGCCACCAGCACTCCCAGACCGCGCACGACCGAGCCGGGCAGGGCGGCGAGCGCGCGCGCCCCGCCACGGCTTCCCTTCGCCCGGCCTCCGGCGGCCAGGCGCATCCTGCGGGCCGCGAACGCCGCTCCCAGCGCGGCGAGTACGGCCACCAGCAGCTCGACCGACGACACGGTGCTGAGGAGCACCACGGTCGTCGCGGTCAGCACGGCCCACCACACCACGATCTCCAGCACACCGCGCATTCCCGGCCCTCCGTCACCCGTGAGCATGGTCCCCGCTGTTGCGCGCGCCGGTACGGGTGGCGCGTCGAGGGTCACCCGTGCGGCCCAGCGGCGCCGCGGACTGTCAGTCGGGTGGCTCCGGCGAACCGGGCTCCCCGGGGGACGGCCCGGGATTCGGGGGCTCGGGCTCGGGCGCTCCTGGATCCGGCGGCCCGGGCGGCACCGGCTCGGGCCCGGGCGGCACGGGCGCGGGCCCGGGCGGCACGGGCGCGGGCCCGGGCGGCACGGGCGCGGGCCCGGGCGGCACGGGCGCGGGCCTTCCGGGCGGGGGCACCGGCACGGTGTCGGGGTCGGGCGGCACGGGCACGGTGCCCGCGGTCAAAGGGACCCGTTCCCCGGGGCGGTACCACCACTGCGGTTCGAGAGTCGGTCCTCGGGTCATGGTCTCGCCTTCCTGAAGTACGGTCGCGCGGCTCGTGTCCCCCGCCTCCGCGACGCGCAGCCGCCGCGGGAGGCGGACAGGACCGCTGCCACCCGTCCGACGAGGGCGCCGAGAGCGTGCGTGGCCTGCTGCTGGCGGCTGCGTCGGCGAGCCCGGTCGTCGAAGCGGCCGTGCGCGCCGAAGTCCTCGTCCGCGTCGGCCGGGGCGAACAGGTTGTCCGGTTCCCCGGGAGAGCGCCGCCGCCCGTCCTGCTGGGCGTCGAACCCGGTCCGGGCAAGGTAGCGGTCCAGCAGGCCGGGCACGACGGCGTTCGCCAGCAGGGTGGCCACGGTGCTGCCACCGACCCAGTACTCGCGGCGCCGGGGGTGGTCGGCCGCGTACAGCACGGCGCGGGCGGCGACCTCGGGCTGGTAGATCGGCGGTACCGGCTGCGCCCCTTCCGAGAGGCGCGAGCGGACCCAGTCGAACTGCGGGGTGTTCACCGCGGGCATCTGGACCATCGTGGTGCGCACTCGGGTGCCGGAGGCCAGCAGTTCGCAGCGCAGGGCCTCGTGCCAGCCCTGGATGGCGTGCTTGGCGCCGCTGTATGCGGTCTGCAGCGGTATCCCGCGGTAGGCGATCGACGACCCGACCTGCACGATCACGCCCGCGTCGCGCGGCAGCATCCGCCGGAGGGCGGCCCGGGTGGCGTAGACGTAACCGAGGTAGCTGACCTCGGTGACGCGGAGGAACTCCTCCGCGCTGATCTCGGTGAAGGGGGCGAAGACCGAGGCGAACGCGTCGTTGACCCACACGTCGATCGGACCGAGCTCCTCCTCCACCCGATCGGCTGCCCGCTCCACGGCCCGCGCATCGGCGATGTCCGCCTGGATGGTGATCACCTCGGCGGCGCCCGCCCGCTCGGCGTCGCGCTGCGCGCCGTCGAGACCGGCCCGCCCCCGGGCGATCAGTGCCAGCCGGTCGCCGCGGGCGGCGAACGTCACCGCGCAGGCGCGCCCGATGCCGCCGCTGGCTCCGCTGATCACGACGGTTCGCGGCATGGTTTCCATGTCGTCCATATCCGTCCTGCTTTCCGCTGTCTCGTGTCGCAAACGGCCGTGGCCGTGCGGGAGGGGAAGCGGACTCAGCGCCGCAGGGCGGGCAGGACGAGCTCCTGGTAGGAGTCGAAGAAGGCCTCCTGGTCGGGACCGATCTGGCCGACGTAGACCTCGTCGAATCCGGCCTGCGCGTAGGCACGCACGGTCTCCACGTGCTCGTCGACGTCGTCGCCGCAGGTCACCGTGTCGGCGACCGCCTCCAGCGTGACGAGCTCGCTCGCCTGCTCAAAATGGGCCGGCGTGGGGAGGAGCTGGGCGAGCTCTCCCGGCAGCAGCTCGGTCGGCCACAGCCGGTGGACCAGGTGGACGGCTTTGTCCCGGTCGCCGCTCCAGCACACCTTCACCCCGCCCACCACCTTCCCGCCCGCACCGCCGCCCTCCCGGAAGGCGCCCACCAGGTCGGAGTCGGGCGTCATGGTGACGAAGCCGTCGCCGATCCGGCCTGCCAGCTCTGCGGCCTTCGGGCCGAACGCGGACACGTAGACCGGCAGAGGGCCTTCGGGGGCGGTGTAGAGGCGGGCGTTGTCGACGGTGTAGTACCGGCCGCGATGGCTGACGAGATCGCCGGTGAACAGCTTGCGCATCACCTCGACGGCCTCCTCGAGCATCTCGGCCCGCTGGTCGAAGGACGGCCACGCATCGCCGTGGACGTGCTCGTTCAGCGCCTCTCCGGTCCCCACGCCCAGGGCGAAGCGCTCGCCGAGGAGGACGCTGGACGTGGCGGCGGCCTGCGCGGTGACCGCGGGGTGGAGGCGCACCGTCGGACAGGTCACCAGCGTGGTGACGGGCAGGTCCACCGTCCGCGACAGAGCGCCGATCATCGACCACACGAACGCGCTGTTGCCCTGGGCGTCGTTCCAGGGGTGGAAGTGGTCGGAGATCGCCAGTCTCGTGAACCCGGCCTGCCGGGCCCGGCGAGCCTGGTCGATCAGCTCGTCCGGGGTGAACTCCTCACACGACAGGAAGTAGCCGTACTCCGTCATCGCGGTCCGCTCCTCTCGTCGTCCCCCTCTGCTCGTCGGTGCGGCTACCCCCGCCCGCCGACGGGAATCACCTCGCGAGCCGGGCGGCCGCCTCGAGCATCAGCGCGTGGACGAAGGCCTGCGGAAGGTTGCCGCGCAGCCGGCGCTGGGCGACGTCGAACTCCTCCGCGTACAGGCCCGGCGGACCGCAGGCGGCGCGGTTCCGCTCGAACCAGCGCACCGCCTCGACGTCGTCGTGCCGGCTGTGCTCGGCCATCGCCAGGGCGAAACCGCACAGCAGGAACGCGCCTTCGGCGTCCTCCAGCGGCCGCTGGTCGTGACGGAACCGGTAGACGTAGTGGTCGCGGCCGAGGTCGGCGCGCACCGCGCGCAGGGTGGCGACGGTACGGGGGGCGTCGGCCGTGAGGGCGCCGCGGAGGGCGGGCAGGAGCAGGGCCGCGTCGACTCCTCCGTCCGTGGGGGAACGCTGCCACCGCCCCGTGGGTGCAGGCACGTGGCGGAGGCGTCGGAGACGATCGTGTCCGCGAGCGCCTCCCAGCCGGCGGCGCGTCCTCCGTCCGCCCGGGGTGCCACGGCGGCGATCGCCCGGAGTCCGGCCGCGCACACCAGACGGCTGTGCGCCCAGTGGTCGTCGTGGAGCTCCCAGATCCCGGCGTCCGGATCCCGGCGCCGGGCGGCGATCGCGTCGGCCGCGGTGAGCGCCGCGCGTCGGCCGTCCGCGTCCAGACGGTCGTGGCGGGCGCCCGCGGCCAGGAGGAGCAGCGCCTCCCCGAACACGTCGAGCTGGAACTGGCGGTTGACGTGGTTTCCGACGACGTCGAAGCCGCCGGGGTAGCCCGGCAGGTCCAGGGTGCGTCGGTCGGGCACCGCCCGGCCGGTGGTGGTGTAGGCGGGGGCGAGTCCGGGGCCGTGCTCCAGGAGGCGGGCGGCCACGAAGCGCACCGAGTCGTCCAGCAGCCGCTGCCCGCCGGTCGCGGCGACGGCCTGGCCGACGAAGGACTGGTCCCGGATCCACACGTACCGGTAGTCGTAGTTGCGGCCTTGCTCGGCCCGTTCGGGCAGGCTGGCGGTGGCCGCCGCGACCGTGCCGTCCGCCGGGGAGGCCAGGCCGGCCATGACCGCGTACGCGTGCCGGGCGTCGCGCCCGCTCAGCGTGCCGGTCAGGTCGGGCACGCACCCGGCCCACGACGCCTCGGTGGCCCGCCACAGCACCTCCGAGGTCTCCGGCGCCGGCAGCGGTGCGTCGGAGACCTCCAGGACGAGGTCGTGGTGCTGCCCCGCCTCCAGCGTGACGGTGGTGTGCAGTCCGTCGTCGTGGCGGGCGTCCGGTGCGCCGCTGAAGCGCACCCGGAGGTCTCCCGCGCGGCCGGTCCAGCGTCCCTGTCCGTCGCGGCGCACGTCACGCAGCCGTGACCTTCCGAAGCGGGCCGCCAGGTTCAGCGTCACTCGCAGGCGGGTTTCGCCGTCGACGGCCAGGATCCGGCGCAGCACGACCGCGCGATGGGGGTCACCGGGATGGACCAGGGCTTCGCGGCACTCGACGACGCCGCCCGTGGTGATCCAGCGGCTGCGCCTTATCAGGCTGCCCTGCTCGTAGTAGCCGCCCCACACGAACGGGCCCTCGGGGGTGACGCCGTACCAGCCGTCGCCGCCGATGAGCGCGGCGAAGACGGCGTCGTCGTCCCAGGCGGGCGCACATCCACACGATGTCGCCGCGTGGCCCGACCAGGGCGCCGCGCTCCCCGTCCGCGAGCAGGGCGTAGTCCCGCAGGGCGTGCGGATCGGGTCGGCCGGCGGCGGGCGGTGTCATCGGCGGCTCCGTTCCGGGGTGGCCCCGTGCGGATGCGCCGCACGGGCACGAGGCCGGCTATCCGCCGGCACGGTGCCGGTCCGCGACATCGGGGCGAATCGTCAGGCCCAGGCCCGGCTCTCCGCTCAGGCCCGGCCGGAGGGTGCCGCCGGACGGGTCGAGGGTCCCGTCGAAGAGCAGGTTCTCGATGCGGACGTGGTCGTGGAACCACTCCAGGTGGCGCAGGTTCGGCACGGCGGCGGCGTGCGCGTGGACGTGCGGGGCGCAGTGGCCGGAGAGCTGCAGGCCGTGGGCCTCGGCGAGGGCGGCAGCGCGCAGCCACACGGTGATGCCGCCGCAGCGGGTGACGTCGGCCTGCATGCAGTCGACCGCCGGAATCATGCGGGCGAAGTAGGGCAGGTCGTAGCCGTACTCGCCTGCGGCGACGTCGGCCGTGACCGTGTGGCGGAGCTGGGTGAGGCCGACGAGGTCGTCGGAGGAGACGGGCTCCTCGAACCAGCTCACGTCCGCGTCGTCCAGCGCCCGCCCGATCCGGACCGCCTGCTTGCGGGTGTAGGCCCCATTCGCGTCCACGTACAGCTCGGGTTCGGCGCCGAGCAGCGCCCGGGCCCGCTCCGTGCCTACCAGTTCGCCGCCGAGCCGGAGTCCGCGGCGATGATCGCGTTCTCGGGCAGCAGCGCGTCCAGGGCGTGGACGACGTGCTCGGGGTTGACCGGGTCCGCGGACACCTCGGCACGGCGTTCCATCACGTCCCACCAACGTGCGGCGTTGTCCTCGATCGTCTTGCGCCACGTGCCGTCCGCCTTGGGTTCGAGCAGCGGGAGCAACCGGCGAAGCGTCTCGCCGGCGTCACCGACCAGGTTCACCTCGAACGGGTAACGCAGGCCCACCATGAACGGGTCGACGTCGATCTGCACCGCCCTGGCCTGGTCGAACTCGGGAAGGAACTGGGTGTAGGGGAAGCTGGAGCCGACCACGAGCAGCGTGTCGCAGTCCCGCATCATCTCGTAGGAGGGACGGGTTCCGAGGAGACCGATCGACCCCGTGACGTACGGGAGCGTGTCGGGCAGCGCGTCCTTGCCGAGCAGCGCCTTCGCCACGCCCGCGCCGAGCAGCTCGGCCGCCCGTTCGACCTCGGGGCGGGCGCTCCGCGCGCCCTGTCCGATGAGCATGGCCACCTTCTCGCCGGCGTTGAGGATCTCGGCCGCCTTCTCCAGGTCCTCCTCGGCCGGGACCGGGGTGTAGCGGGGAGTGCCCAGGCTCGAGGGGACCTGCTTGAAGGCGTGCGCCGGGGGTTCGTAGTCCAGTTCCTGCACGTCGGCAGGGATGATCACCGCGGTGACCGTGCGCCGGGTGGCGGCCGTGCGCATGGCCCGGTCCAGCACGTTCGGCAGCTGCGCGGGTACGGTGACCACCTCGCAGAACTCCGAGGCCACGTCCTTGTACAGGGCGGCCAGATCGACCTCCTGCTGGGAGGAGCCTCCCATCGCGCTGCGGTCGGTCTGACCGACGATCGCCACCAGGGGCACGTGGTCGAGCTTCGCGTCGTACAGGCCGTTCAGCAGGTGGATCGCCCCCGGCCCCGACGTCGCCGCACACACCCCGGTCCGTCCGGAGAACTTCGCGTACCCGACCGCCTCGAACGCCGCCATCTCCTCGTGGCGCGCCTGGACGAAGCGCGGCCGGTCCTCCGCGCGCCCCCATGCCGCCAGCAATCCGTTGACGCCGTCACCGGGATAGGCGAAGACGTACTCCACCTCCCAGTCCCGCAGCCGCTCCAGCACGTAGTCGGAAACCTTCATCACACGTCTCCTTCCCTGCGCGGTCCTGGCGTCTCGGGGCTCGGCGACCTCGTTGCGCGGCTAACCGCTGGCACCCGGCTGAAACGCCCGTCCCGCGGCGGGGCACGATCCGCGAGGGTGTCAGGCCGGGTGTCCGGGTGAGAGGTCCACCACGTCGCCGAACCGGAGCAGTGGCGGGCGGACCGGGCCGGGCGGGCTGTGCGTGACGGGTGCGAGCAGGAAACCGACGTGGTCACCGCCGTCGACGCGGCCTTCGACCCGCCCCACGAACCAGGCACAGCAGTCTTCCAGGACCGGCGCCCCGCCGTCCCCCGGCCGCCAGGCCACTCGGTCGAACTTGTCGGTGTCGTCCCCGGTCCGACCTCCGAACAGCTCGGCGACCGGCTTCTGTTCGCGGCCGAGGGCGTGGACGGCGAGGTGGGAGGCACGGCGCGCGACGCGGTACGTGCGGTTGGCGGTGGACAGCCACGCCATGAAGCGCGGCGGGTCGATCGAGCACTGCGACGCGAAGCCCACGAGGCAGCCGCCCCGCTCGCCGTCGGCCGCCGCCGTGACCACGAACATCGGGTAGTCGAGTACGTCGGTGAAGCCGTCGAGGCCGGTCATGGTCGACACCTCCGGTACGGGACGGGCCGCCGCGGAACGGCACCGGATTCGAGGACCGCCACGGTGGTCTCCTACGTCCGGTCCGACGTCTGCCCCGCATCGGGCGTCCGCGCGGCGAGCGGGAGGTGGTAGAGGGCGAAGGCCCTGCCGATGACGGGCTGGGCGACGTTGCGGACGCGGACCCCGCCCGCCGTCATGCCGTGCTCGGTCCCGAGGTGGGCGTGGCCGTGGACCGCGAGGTCGGCGCCCGCCTCGTCGATGGCCTCGGCAAGGAGGTAGCTGCCCAGGAAGGGGTAGAGCTCGACCGGTTCGCCGGCGAGCGTGTCGGGCACGGGCGCGAAGTGGGTGAGGGCGATCCTCGCCGCGCAGCCGTCGGCGGACACCTCGGTCAGCGCCCGGTGGAGTCCCTCGGCGGCACGGTGGGCGGCGCGGACGAACTCCTTCATCTCGCGCTCGCCGAACTCCCCCGCGCTGCGGCCCGCGAAGCCCCCGCAGAAGCCCTTCGCCCCGGCGACCCCGACCGTGCCGCCGGCCACCGGCAGGATCACGTGGTCCCCCTCCAGGACCGTGACCCCGGCTTCGGTGAGGACGCCGGTGACGTCGGCCTCCTGCCCGGAGTGGTAGTCGTGGTTGCCGAGCACGGCGACCACGGGGACGCCGAGGTCGCGCACCTCCTCCGCGACCACCTGTGCCTCGGGGACCGTGCCGTGCCGGGTGAGGTCACCGGCGAGGAGGAGCAGGTCCGCGCAGAGCGGCAGCGTCTCGAACGACGGGCGCAGCAAGCCCCGGCAGTCCGGGCTCAGGTGGATGTCGCCGACGGCCGCGACCCGGACGACGGACCCGTCCCACTTGCCGGAGAAGGCAGGGGAGGCGGCGGAGGTCACGACAGGTCCTCGGGCCGGTCGGGCGGATCGGCGCAGGCCACCAGGAGGTCCGCGCGGACCGGGATGCCCGCCAGCTCCGCGCCGGCAAGGCGGAGGATCTCGTCGCGGCGGCCGGCCGTGGGGAGGGTGCCGGTGAGGAGGATCGCCTCGCCGCGGACCTCGACGCGCACCCCGAGTTCGGCCACGTCCTCGCGGGCGAGCCGGTCCCTGAAGCGGGCGATCCGGTACTCGCTCTCGCCGCCGTTCATCGTGGGCCTGCGTCCCGGGCCCGGGACAGCGCCCTGCGCCGCAGGCGGTAAGGGGTGGCGTACCAGCAGAGGGCGAACCACAGCATCACGGCGCCGACGACGATCCCGGCGGCCAGGGCACCGCCGAGGACCACGTCCAGGAGGAGCAGGAGCGTGCAGCCGACGGTCAGGGCGAGCAGGACCATGCCGCAGACCATGAGCCGTCCGGCGGCCAGGACGACCTCCTCCTTCAGCCGCAGCCCGCAGAGGCAGCGGTGCAGCGAGACCGGGGCGATCAGGGCGGCCGTCGAGGAGGCGGCGAGGACGACGGTGACGACGTACAGTCCGCGGTCGAAGCCACCGAGCTCGTGGAAGCGGACGGTGAAGGCGAGGCTCAGCAGGAAGCCGAACAGGATCTGCACGCCGGTCTGGGCGACCCGCGTCTCCTGGAGGACCTCCTGCCAGCGTCTGTTGACCCGCTCCCGGGCGCCTTCCGTCGGCCGGGGCGCGAGCGGCCGGCGGGCCGCCTCCTCCTCCACGATGCGCCACTCGGCCTCCGTCAGGCGTCTCGTCGCGGTCATGACGTCCTCCTCGGCTCGGCATGTCCGTCCCGTTCTGCGGGGTGCGGTGCCCGAAGGCCGCCTCCGCAAACGTCCGCTCAGGCCGGACGCGTGAACGGGCTGGTGTGCAGACGGGCGAGGAGATCGGCCGGGTCGTCGAACACGGCCGCCGCTCCCGCCTCGGTGAGGTCGGCACGCGGGATGCCGCCGGACAGCAGCCCGGCGGACGCCATGTGGGCGCGGTGTGCGGCCTTCATGTCCCAGACGCTGTCGCCGACGAACACGGCCCGGTCCTCGGGCACACCGACGAGGGACAGGGCGTGTCGGAGCGGGTCGGGGGCCGGCTTGCCCTCCTCCACGTCGTCCGCGGTGGCGGTGTCCGTGAGGGCGTCGTCGGCGTCCAGGGCCCGGAGCAGAGCGGTCAGCTCACGGTCCTTGGCCGAGGTGACCAGGACGATCTTCCAGTCGTCGTCCGCGAGTGTCCGCAGCAGCTCACCGGCCCTGTCGAAGGCCTGTAGTCGCGGGAAGAAGGTGCCGTAGAGCGTGTCGTGCGCGGCGCTGAGGCGGGCGTCCTCCGACCGGTCGCGGGACGGGCCGAGCAACTGGTCGATGAGCTGCTCCCCCGGCAGGCCCAGGGCACGGTGCACGGCGTGGGTCGGCACCTGGTGGCCACCCTGCCGGAAGGCCTCCCACCAGGCGACGACGTGCAGGTGGTTGGTGTCGACGAGCGTTCCGTCGATGTCGAAGAGTGCGGCGCGGTCCATGTCCGGGCTCCTAGAGGTCTCGGAGGGCAGGGCGCAGGGTCGTCTCCGCCCGGCGGGGGAACGGCGCACGGAGTCGCCGATGGCCACGACGGAGGGGGGTCGTCGGCGCCCGGCGGAGGAACGGCGTCTGGTGGTCGCCTCCGCCCCGGACGGGGGCGAGGTCGGTGAAACCGGCGTCGGCGAAGCGGCGGACCACCTCCCCCACGGCGTCCACGTCGTCCCCGCAGGGGATGGCCGTCGCCACGTCCCCCGGCCGGGTGTGGGCGGGGGACGCGGCGAAGCTCGCCGGTGATCAGCAGGCCGGCGTGCCCGTGAACAAGGCGCGGATGATCTCGACCGCTTCGTCCAGCGTGGCGAGGCGTACCCGCGCCGAGCGCCCGCCCCGGCCGACGAGGAGAAAACGGTCAGCGCATGTCCGGGTCGTCGGGCGGCAGGGACCACGACTGGGTCCCCCGGGCCGGTCCCCTCGGTCCCGGCGTCTCCACCGGTCCGGGCGCCTCCCTCATCGTGTCGGGCCCCTTGTCGGGGCTCCCCATGGGCGCGCCCGACCCCGCGTCGGCGTCCTCGGGGCGGATCCGGCCGCGCCAGCCGCCGGTCGCGTCCGCACGCTCCTCGATGAAGCCCTTGAAGCGCTTGAGATCGCCCTTGACCCGCCGGTCGAGCATCCCCGTCATGTCGGCGGCCTTCTGCGCCATGCCGTCGGGCTCCACGTCCATCGCGAGCCGCACCCGGGTGTGTCCCTCGTCCAGGGGCTGGAAGCTGACGACACCCTTCTGCCGTACGTCGCCCCCCGTCGTACGCCACGCGATGCGCTGGTCCGGAAGCTGGTCGACGATCTCGGTGTCGAACTCCTGCCGGACCCCGGCCACCTTCGTCCGCCAGTGGCAGTGCCGGTCGTCGATCTGCCGGACGTCCTCGACGCCCTCCATGAACCTCGGGAACTCCTCGAACTGCGTCCACTGGTCGTAGGCGTTCCGCAGGGGAACGTCCACGTCGATCGTCTGCTCCACCTTGCTCATGGTCAGACCTCCTCCACCTCGTCGGGGCGCTGCGGGAACCGGCTCTCTCCGGCCGGCCCTCACCCGCGACTGCCCACGCCGGATCGCCGTATGCGGCTTCCCGTCGACGGCACCGCCCGCGGTCGTGGTCGGGAGATCGGACCGTGGCCGACCTGTGTCGGTCCGATCCCGGCATGGCGGGGCCGGGGGCGGGTAGACGCGCGGCCGACGCAAGGAGGAGCCCGCGATGGAGATCCTGACCATGGGAGTCGAGGAGGAATTCATCCTGGTCGACCAGGCCACACGAGCCCCGGTCAACCGCGCCCCGGCCGTCATCCG
>NZ_JACHJY010000015.1 GCF_014203895.1 Streptomyces nymphaeiformis
CAGAGGAGCGCCAGGTTGAAGACGCCGAGCACCTTCAGGCCGTCGGCGGCGCCGCTGAGCATGATGAGCGAGTAGGGCAGCCAGCTGCCGGCGAACACCGCCATCAGGGTCGCCGCGATCACGTCACGGGCACCGAAGGCCAGGAAGCTGACCAGGAGTTGGAGGACGAAGGCCGGCAGCACGGTGAAGGCGACGGCGGTCCGGGCCTCCTCGCCGAGGATCCCGAGCTGGAGGCAGCCCGTCATCACGGACGCGATGGCGATCGTGAAGAAGCCGAGCGGCATGGGTGAGGCGATGGGGCGCAGGTTGATCCGGGTCATCGACCGGAGGTCCGGCTCGAAACGGCGTCCGGGCGGGGTGTCCGGGGCGTCGTCTCCGTCGGCGGCCGGGGAGGCTGTACTCATCGTGGGGTCTCTTTCAGTGCTCGAAGCAGGGGTCGACGAACGACGGCTGTGTGTCGGGGAGGGAGCCGCGCGCGACGCGCCACCGGCGGTGCTGCTCGGACTCGGCGACGGCCTCGGCCACGAGCGAGGCCTGGCGGGCACCGCTCTGGTAGCCGCCGAAGTGGGCCACGGGGCTCCACTCGGGGCTCACCGGCGGGACGGCCTCGTCGAGACCCTCGTACTCCGCGGTCGCGTAGACGATGCGGCCGCCGACGACGGTGAGGACGGACTCGATGTCGGGGATGACGTCCTCGGGCACGGTGAGGTAGTCGTCGGACAGGATCGCGAGGTCGCCGTACGAGCCTTCTCGCAGGGTTCCCTTGACGTCCTGCTCGCCGGTGAGCTGCGCTCCGCCCCGGGTGTAGAGGCCGAGGGCGGTCTCGCGGTCGAGCAGGTTCCCCGCCGGATGGAGCGCGGTGCCGCCGACGGTGCGCCCGGTCACCAGCCAGTGCAGTGCGACCCAGGGGTTGTACGAGGAGACGCGGGTGGCGTCGGTTCCGGCGGCGACCGTCAGGCCGCGGTCGAGCATGGCCCGGACCGGTGGGGTGTGGGCGGCGGCCTCGGCGCCGTAGCGGTCGAGGAACGCGGCGCCCTGGAAGGACATCCGGTTCTGGACCGAGACGGCGCCGCCGAGGGCGGCGATCCGGTCGAGGCTGCCGGCCGAGACGGTCTCCGCGTGGTCGAAGAGCCAGCGGTTCCCGCCGGGGAACAGCCCCTCGGCCGCGAGCTTCTCGAAGACGGCCAGGTCGCGGCGGATCGTCTCGTCGTAGGTCGCGTGGAGCCGGAAGCCCCAGCCGTTCTCTAGCAGGAGCCGTACGGCGCTCTCGAACTCGGTCTCGTAGCCCGCGGCGAGCTCGGGCCGGGGCTCGGAGAAGTTCTCGAAGTCGGCTGCGGCCCAGGTGAGGTTCTCACCCGCTCCGTTCAGTCGGAGCCACTCGTCCCCGTCCCCGGGCTTGACCGTCTCGGTCCAGCGCTTCAGGTCGGCGAGTTCCTGCCCGGCCGTCTGCGGGAAGAGGTGGTAGGCGATCCGGAGGGTCAGCTCCCCCGACCCGGCGAGGTCGGTGACCGTCGCGTAGTTGTCGGGGAAGTTCTGGAAGCCGCCGGCGGCGTCGACCGCGGACGTCAGTCCGAAACGGTTCAGCTCGCGCAGGAAGTGACGCGTCGACGTGCGCTTGTCGGCCTCGTCGAGGGCGGGTGCCTTGGCCAGCGTCGAGTACAGGACGAGAGCGCTCGGCGCCGCGAGGAGGACGCCGTTGGGTTCGCCGTCCCGGCCCCGGACGATCTGCCCGCCCCGGGGGTCGGGGGTCTCCCGGGTGAACCCGGCGGCCTTGACCGCGGCCCGGTTCATCAGGGCCGACTGGTACAGGTGCAGGACGAACACCGGGGTGTCGGGGGCGGCGGCGTTCAGCTCGGCGACGGTCGGCATCCGGCGCTCGGCGAACTGCTCGGCGGTCCAGCCGCCGACCACCCGGATCCACTGCCCCTTGGGCGTGCGGCCTGCCTGCTCGCGCAGCATGGCCAGGGCCTGGCGGAGGCTGCGGACGCCGTCCCAGCGCAGCTCCAGGACGTAGTTCAGGCCGCCCCGGATGACGTGCAGGTGCGAGTCGTTCAGGCCGGGGATCACCCGTCGGCCCAGCGCGTCGACGACCCTGGTCCCCGGCCCGACGAGGTGGGCGAGGTCGTGGTCGTCGCCGAGGGCCGCGACCCGGCCGTCGCGGAGGGCGACGGCGCGGGCCTCGGGGCGGGAGGCGTCACCGGTGAACACCTTGGCGTTGCGGACGAGGAGGTCGGCGTGCGCCTGTTCCCGCCGCGGGGCGGGGACGAGGCCCGCGACCGGCATGCTCGTGGAGGGCCCGGTCATGCGAGGGCCTTGCGGAGGATGTCGGTGGCGACTCCGATGGCGAGCTCGGCGCCGTGCGTCTCGCGCAGGGCGTTCAGCATGACGAAGTCGTGGATGACGCCCTGGACGCGCAGGGCGGTGACGGGGACGCCCGCGGCCCGCAGCTTGGCCGCGTACGCCTCGCCCTCGTCGCGCAGGACGTCGGCCTCGGCGGTGATGACCAGGGCCGGCGGCAGGCCGGTGAGCTGCTCGGTGGAGGCGCGCAGCGGGGAGGCGGTGAGCTGGGCGCGCTCGGCCTCGTCGGTCGTGTACTGGTCCCAGAACCACTTCATGGCGTCGCGGCGCAGGAAGTAGCCCTCGGCGAACTGGTGGTAGGAGTCGGTGTCGAAGCTCGCGTCGGTGACCGGGTAGAAGAGGACCTGCTGGACGAGCGTGACGTCGCCGCGCTGCTTGGCCATGAGGGTGAGGGCGGCGCTCATGTTGCCGCCGACGGAGTCGCCGGCGACGGCGATCCGGGTGCCGTCGAGGTCCTTGTGGTGGCCCTCGCGGGCGACCCACTGGGCGACGCTGTAGTTCTGCTCGATGGCGACGGGGTAGCGGGCCTCGGGCGAGAGGTCGTACTCGGGGAAGACCACGGCCGCCCCGGTGCCGACGGCGAGTTCGCGAACGAGCCGGTCGTGGGTGTGGGCGTTGCCGAAGACCCAGCCGGCGCCGTGGATGTAGAGGACGACGGGGAGCGCGCCGGTGGCGCCGCGGGGGCGGACGATCCGGGCGCGGACGTCGCCGGTCGGGCCGCCGTGGACGGTGATCCACTCCTCGTCGACGTCGGGCAGGGCGACGCCCTCACCGCTCTGGACGTCGTCCACGGCCTTGCGGCCGTCGGCGACCGGGATCTCGTAGAGGAACGGCGGCTGGGCGGTGGCGTCGGCGAAGGCCTGGGCGGCGGGTTCGAGGACCGGACGGTTCTTCATCAGGGGTTCTCCTTCGGAGGTGTACGGGACGGGCGGGGTCGGAGCGTCAGCGGGTCGCCCGCGCGGCGGCGAGGATCACGTGGGTGACCACGGCCGGGCGGGAGACCGCCACTGCATGGGACGCGTCCACTTCGGTGATGTGCGAACCGGCACGCCGGGCCATCCACCGTTCGGCGGCGGGTGGGATGTTCTTGTCGGCGGTGGCGATCAGCGCCCAGGAAGGGATCGTCTTCCAGGCCGGCTCCCCGGCCTTCTCCTCCAGCGCGGCGGTGGCGACCGGGCGCTGGGTCGCGGCCATGACCGCCGCTTCGGCGGCGGGTACGTCGGCGGCGAACTGCCGGTGGAACTTGGCCCGTTCGATGACGAGTTCGGTGCCGGTGCCGCCGCCGGGCAGCGGGTACGACCGCGGGTTCACGGTGTCGCCGAGGGTGGAGCCCGGGAACTCGGCGGCGAGCTCGGCCGCGCTCTCGCCCTTGTCCGGGGTGAACGCGGCGATGTAGACGAGGGCCTTCACACGGCTGTTGCCCACCGCTGCGCCACTGATGACGGCGCCGCCGTAGGAGTGGCCGACCAGGACGACGGGTCCGTCGACGGCGGCCAGCACGCTGCGCAGGTAGGCGGTGTCCGCGGCGAGACCGCGCAGCGGGTTGGCGGGGGCCAGGACGGGGTAGCCGACGTGCTGCAGCCGCCGGATCGTGCCGCTCCAGCTGGAGGCGTCCGCGAACGCTCCGTGGACCAGGACGATCGTGGGTTTGGGGTCGTGCCGGTCGGTGCCGGCCGGGGCCGGGCGGCTCGCGGGGGCGGCGCCGATCAGGGCGGCCAGCGTCGCGGGCATGGCGAGGGCGAGGGTGCGCCTCGTGAGGTGCATGGGTGGGTGTTTCCTTGTCGGGTGGGGAAGCGTGGGGGTGTGCTCGGTCGAGCGGGGCTCGGGAGAGGGGGACCGGAGCTCAGAGGCCGTACGCCTCCAGGAGCCGGAGCCAGACCTCGCTCACCGTCGGGAAGGCGGGCACGGCGTGCCACAGGCGCTCCAGGGGGACCTCGCCCACGATGGCGACCGTGGCCGTGTGGATGAGCTCGGTCGCCATCGGGCCGGTGAGCGTGCAGCCGACGACGACCCCTCGGGTCTCGTCGACGACGAGCTTCGCGAAACCGCGGTAGTCGTCCGCGTGGAGCGCGGCACCGGCGACGTCGTCGATGCGGTACTCCACCGCGCGTACGGCGAGACCCGCTTCGCGTGCCGCGCGTTCCGTGAGGCCGACGCTCGCGACCTCGGGACGGGTGAAGACGGCCTGGGGGACGGCGAAACGGTCGGCTTCCGCACTCCACGCCTGCCGGCCTCCGGTGCCGGCCGGTCGGCCCGCGGCACGCTCGGCGATCGCGGCGGCGCAGGCACGTGCCTGGTACTTGGCCATGTGGGTCAGCGGCGCCCGGCGGTTGACGTCGCCGACGGCGTAGAGCCAGTCGCCCTCGACCGCGGTGACCCGACAGGTGTCGTCGACCGGAAGCCACTCGCCGACGGGCAGTCCGACGGTCTCCAGGCCGAGGTCGGCCGTGCGCGGGCGACGGCCCACGGCGGCAAGGACCTCGTCGCAGACGAGGGCGGTGCCGTCGTCGGTCTCCACCGTCACGGTGCGCGTGGTCTCGTCACGGGCGACCCGGACGGCCGACACCCCGAAGCGGATGGTGACGCCCAGATCCCCCAGCCCCCGGGTGACCTCTTCGCCGGCGCACGGCTCCCAGCCGGTGAGCAGGGCCTGGTCGCGGACGAGGAGCGTGACGGAGGCGCCGAGCGAGCGCCACGCGGTGGCCATCTCGCAGGCCACCGCTCCCCCGCCGATGACGACGAGCCGTGCGGGCACCGCGTCGGCGGTGGTGGCCTGCCGGTTGGTCCAGGCGCCGATCCGGTCGAGCCCTTCGACCGGTGGAAGCGCGGGCTCCGTACCGGTGCAGACCACGACCGCGCGCCGGGCCTCCAGGGTCCGGACCGTGCCGTCGGCCCCGGTCACCTCCACCCGGCGCTCACCGGCGAGCCGTCCGTGCCCCCGTACGAGCGCGATGCCCGCGCCGTCGAGCCAGTCGGCCTGGCCGGTGTCGTCACCGCGCCCGGTGAAGCGGTCCCGGCGGGCCAGCACCCGCGCCGGGTCGAGTGCCGCCGTGACCGCCTGCCGGGCCCCGTCGACTGAGCGGGCCTCCGCCCGTGCGGCGCCGGGACGCAGCAGGGCCTTGCTCGGCACACACGCACGGTAGGAGCACTCGCCGCCGACCGCCTCGGCCTCGACGACGACGGCGGTCAGCCCCGCCCCGACGGCCCGGCCGGCGACGACCTCGCCGGCCGGCCCGCCGCCGACCACGACGACGTCGTACGTGTCCATCAGCCGTGCACCAGCGGGGTGTCCACGAGGTGCTCGGCCAGGAACCACACCTGCGCCTCGCCGGTGCGGATGACGTCGGAGACGAGCAGGTCGGCGCTGCCCTCGTCGCCCTCCTGGGAGAGCCGGGCGGCGGCGTCCCGGGCGTCGATCAGGATCCGCTCGTGCGCGTCGAGGAGCCGCGACAGCATGACGGGCACCGGCTCGACGCCGTCCGGCGGACGGGGGATCGCCGTCAGCTCGGCGACGTGGCGCGGGTCCCCGACGGCGACGCCGCCGAGGCTCTGGACCCGCTCGGCCAGCGCGTCCACGATGGCCAGCTGGGCCTCCGCGTGCTTGTCCAGCATCAGGTGGAGCGAGTAGAAGGTCGCCCCCCGCATGAGCCAGTGGTGCTTCTTGTAGAGGGAGTGGAGGATCTGCGTGTCGGCGAGGACGCGGTTCAGCCGCTGGCAGGCGTACATGCGGGTGTCGTGGCCGAGGCCGATCGGCAGTTGCTTGAGCGTGCCGAACGCCTGGGTCTCGGCGCCCTTCTGGTGCAGCAGCGGCTGGCCGCCGCCGTGCGGGTTCGTGAGGGTGTCCATCGAGTGCTCCTGAGGGGGAAGGGGTGGGAAGGGCCCGGCCGCCCGGTCGGGGGTACACGAGCGACCGGACCCGGTCTGGGTGGCTCGCGCTCAGCGCTCGGCGATCGCCGGGGCGGCGGGGGTCCGGTGCAGGACGAGCCGGGTGAGGAGTCCGCTGCCGAGACCGGCCGCGAGCGCGAGGGCGGCCC
Organism: Streptomyces nymphaeiformis; assembly: GCF_014203895.1. GTDB lineage: Bacteria > Actinomycetota > Actinomycetes > Streptomycetales > Streptomycetaceae > Streptomyces > Streptomyces nymphaeiformis. The sequence continues at coordinate 6,393 of NZ_JACHJY010000015.1, forward strand.
ACCACAGCGGGTACGGCGTGAGGCCGAGGACCGCGTCGAGGGACCAGGCGCCGGGCCCGGTGGCGGCGAGGGCGGCGGCGGTGCCGATGAGGACGAGCGGGTACTCGTAACCGTCGTTCTGCACCCAGAGCCCGTGACGCCACTTCACGGTGAGGGCGACGGTCATGACCCCGATGGCGCCGGTCGCGGCGAGCGGGGTCAGGAGGCCGGCGGCGAGCAGCAGGCCGGAGCCGATCTGGCCACCGCCCGCCGCCAGGGCGGTGAGGACACCGCCGCGGAAGCCGTCGCCACGGAACTCCTCGGTGCCGCCCTCGAGTCCCTTGCCGCCCAGGTGCCGGCTGACCTTCTGCACACCGTGGCCGGCGACGAGCAGTCCCACCAGCAGACGCAGGATCAGAATGCCGGTGTCCACGGGGATCAGCCGGCCGCGTGCGCGCCGATGACCGACTGCGCGTACACGACACCCAGGCCGTACGCGCCCGCGTGGGCCTTGACGATCTCCATGACGTCGCCGTACGTCTCCTGGCGCGCCCAGTCGCGCTGCAGCTCCAGGAGGACCTGGACCCAGGTCACCGGGACGGCGCCGGCGGCGATCATCCGCTGCAGCGCGTGCTCGTGGGCGGCCGGGCTGACGCCACCGGAGGCGTCGGTCACGACGTACACCTCGTAGCCCTGCTCGAGCGCGGAGAGCGCGGGCAGCACGAGGCAGACCTCGGTCCACAGACCCGACAGGATGATCTTCTTGCGACCGGTCGCCTTGACCGCCGCGACGAGCGCCTCGTCCTCCCAGGCGTTCATGGTGGTGCGGTCGATGATCTCGTTCTTCGGGAACACCTCGGCGAGCTGCGGCAGCAGGGGGCCGGAGAAGGACTCGGCGGCGACCGTGGTCAGGACGGCCGGAACGTCGAACGCCTTGGCCGCCTTGGCGAGACCCACGGTGCTGTTGATGATCGCGGCACGGTCACCGCTGCCGGTGCCGAAGAACATCTGCGGCTGGTGGTCCACGAAGAGCATGACCGAGTTGTCGGGCGTGAGCAGGTCCTTGCTCGGGGCGGCCTGCACCTTGTCGATGTCGAACATGAGGGGTCCTTTCGAAGCTGTCGGAAACGTGCCCACCGCCTCTGCGGCCCGGCACTTCTTCAAGCTACGAGCGATCCCACCGACCGCTTTGACCTCCCGCGCCCAGGCGTTGGCACGACAGCGCACAGCCTGCTCCCGCGGTCGTCCGTCCTGGGCGGCAGGTCAGCACGACCAGAACGGGGACGACTCTTTCGCACGCCCGTCCTGGACCGGGAAGGTGCGCGCCACCTGCCCGAAACTCTTTCGTAAACTACTGCGAATATATGATTGACCAGAGTCGTGCACCGGTTCCAGAATCGCTCGGAGCCGCCAGAACCCGGTCTTCCCGCTCGGCGGTCGGAAGGCCGCCGCGCGCCACCTTCCCCGAGGCACGAACATGACGACACACACCGATCCCCAGACGAGTCCCCCCGTCTCCGAACCGTTCGCCCGGCTCGACGACGGCTCCGAGGTGCGGCGCTGGCACCTGCGGAACGGCGGCACGCGCCTCTCCGTGCTGAGCTACGGAGGCATCGTGCAGTCCCTGGAGCTCCCGGACCGGCACGGGCGCCACGCCAACGTGGCCCTCGGCTTCGACGGCCTGGACGGCTACCTCGCCTCCGAGGGATTCCTCGGCGCGCTCGTGGGCCGTTACGGCAATCGCATCGCCCACGGCCGGTTCGAGCTCGACGGCACCCGCCACTTCCTGTCACTCGCCGACGGCGCCCACACCCTCCACGGGGGCGCGCAGGGCTTCGACCGGCGCAACTGGCAGGTGCACGGGTTCGCCCGGGGCGGCGACGTCGGCCTCGTCCTCACCCTGACCAGCCCCGACGGGGACATGGGCTTTCCCGGAACACTCCGCGTGCGCGTCGTGTACACCCTCACCCCGCGCGGCGACTGGCGCATCGACTACGAGGCCGTCACCGACCGGCCCACGGTCGTGAACCTCACCAGTCACGTGTACTGGAACCTGGCCGGGGAGTCCGCGGGTTCCGCCCTCGACCACGAGCTGTCGATCGCCGCGTCCCGGATGACACCCGTCACCACCGGCCTGATACCGACGGGGCGACTGGCCCCGGTGACCCGTACCCCCTTCGACTTCCGCGTGCCCCGACCGGTCGGGGCACGGATCTCTGCCGATGATCCCCAGCTCCGGCACGCCGGCGGGTACGACCACAACTGGGTCCTCGACAAGGGCCTCACCGCCGCTCCCCTCCCCGTGGCCACGCTCAGGGACCCCCGCTCGGGGCGCACGCTGCGGATCGCGACGACGGAGCCCGGCATCCAGTTCTACTCGGGCAACTCGCTCCCCGGCACCCTGGTCGGCAGCGGCGGTCGCACCTACGGGCCGGGCGACGGTCTGTGCCTGGAGACCCAGCACTACCCCGACTCGCCGAACCGGCCGGGCTTTCCCAGCACGGTACTGCGCCCCGGTGAGACCTATCGGTCCTCGACCGTGCATTCCTTCAGCGCCGCCTGAGACAGGATCGACGAACGCCCGGCCGGATCACCCCGGCCGGGCGACGACGACTCGGCACCGTATTCCTTCACACTCGACCGCCGTCCACCGACCACCCTCAGGAGCGGTCGGCAAGCAGTCCCGAAGCCCGGCCCAAGGTGGACTCCATCCGGTCCCAGGCGGCGATGTCCCGCTCCAGTGGGGGCAGTTCGGCCCCCTGGCCGGCACCCCACCCGATGGCCACCCTCACCGGGTCGTCGCCCGAGGCGGCTCCCGCGGCGAGCGCCGCGGCGCCGGTGGCGACCAGCTCCTCGCCTGCGGGCAGCACGACCGGCCGCCCGGACAGCCTGCGGATCGTCTCGATCCAGACCCGCCCCTTGGCTCCGCCTCCGATCAGCCGCAGCGGCCGCTCCCGTACGGCCGTGTCCCGGGGGTCGAGTCCGGCCGCGGTGAACAGCTCGTCGAGCGCCCGGAGCAGGGTGAAGGCCGCCCCCTCGTACGCGGCTCCGAGGAGCTGCTGCGGGGAGGTCGCGTGGCGCAGACCGGTGATGAGGCCGGCGGCGTGGGGCAGGTCCGGCGAGCGCTCGCCGTCCAGGTAGGGCAGCATCACCGTCTCGCCGCCGGGGAGGGCGTCGTCGCGGTCGAGCCGGAGGAGCGCGGCGACCTTGTCGACGGCGAGGGTGCAGTTCATGGTGCAGCCGAGCGGCAGGTACGTGTTGTCGGCGGCGGCGAATCCGGCGATCCCGGGGGCGGCGGGGCGAACCCGGGTGGAGGCGAAGGCCGTTCCGGAGGTCCCGAGGCTGATGACGGGGTGGTCGAGGAGCCCGGCGGCGCCAAGGCCCAGACCGACGGCCGCCGCCATGTTGTCCCCGGTGCCGGCGGCGACGGCGATACCGGGGCGCAGCCCGAGGAAGGCGGCCGCCGCCGTGGTCAGCGACCCGACGCGGGAGGCCCCGTTCCGGGCGACGGTGGGCAGGAGGTCGGCGTCGAGGCCGACGAGGTCGAGCAGTTCGGGGTCGTAGCCGCCGGTCCGGGTGGAGTACCAGCACGTTCCCGACGCGTCGCCGGGATCGGTCGCGGCGACGCCCGCCAGGCGTTCGGTGAGGAAGTCGTGCGGCAGCCGCACGGCGGCCGTCCGGGCGGCGACGGCCGGTTCGTTCTCGCGCAACCACTGCCACTTGGTGGCCGTCATCGACGCCACCGGCACGGAACCGGCGCGCGCGAGCCACTCCGCCGGGCCGCCGAGCGCGTCCGTCAACGCGGCGGCCTGGGGCGCGGACCGCGTGTCGTTCCAGAGCAGGGCCGGGCGCAGGGGGCGGCCCGCGCCGTCGAGGACCACGAGGCCGTGCTGCTGCCCGGCGACCGCGATGCCCACGACCGCGTCCGGTGTCACCGCGGCGGCTCGGAGCGCCTCGCCCGTCGACGCGCGCAGCGCGTCCCACCACGCCTCCGGATCCGTCTCGCGAGCGCCCTGCTCACCCGTGACGACGTGTCCCGCCCGCCCGCTCCCGAGGACGACGCCGGTCCCGGCGTCCACCACGAGGACCTTCGTCGACTGCGTGGAGCTGTCCACGCCGATCACCACAGGGGACGCAGCCACTGCGCACCTCCAGAGTTCTGTCTAGTCATCTAACAAACTCGCGCAGTGTATGTCCGCATGCCGGCCCCATCAATACCCGTCTTTCACACACCGGAGCCTCCTTCTGGGGGCTTGCCGGGGCCATGGGGCCTGAGCTATTAGTTTTGAGGCACAACAAATACGCCCCAAGGAGCACCCATGCCCGAGCGTTTCTCCCCCCGCCCCGAGGACCGGTTCACCTTCGGCCTCTGGACCGTCGGCTGGCAGGGCCGCGACCCCTTCGGCGACGCGACCCGCCCCGCCCTCGACCCGGTCGAATCGGTCGAGCGGCTCGCCGCCCTCGGCGCGTACGGCGTGACCTTCCACGACGACGACCTGATCCCCTTCGGCGCGCCGGAGGCCGAGCGCGACACGATCGTGAAGCGCTTCCGGGCGGCGCTCGACCGCACCGGGCTCGCGGTGCCGATGGCGACCACCAACCTCTTCACGCACCCGGTCTTCAAGGACGGCGCGTTCACGGCGAACGACCGCGACGTCCGCCGCTACGCGCTGCGCAAGACCCTCCGCAACATCGACCTCGCCGTCGAGCTCGGCGCCACCACCTACGTCGCCTGGGGCGGCCGCGAGGGCGCCGAGTCCGGCGCCGCGAAGGACGTCCAGGTGGCCCTCGACCGGATGAAGGAGGCCTTCGACCTGCTGGGCGAGTACGTCACCGAGCAGGGCTACGACCTGCGCTTCGCCATCGAGCCGAAGCCGAACGAGCCGCGCGGCGACATCCTGCTCCCCACCATCGGACACGCGCTCGCGTTCATCGAGCGCCTGGAGCGCCCCGAGCTGGTGGGCGTGAACCCGGAGACCGGCCACGAGCAGATGGCGGGCCTCAACTTCCCGCACGGCATCGCGCAGGCCCTGTGGGCGGGCAAGCTCTTCCACATCGACCTGAACGGACAGTCCGGCATCAAGTACGACCAGGACTTCCGCTTCGGCGCCGGCGACCTGCGCCAGGCCTTCTGGCTGGTCGACCTCCTGGAGACGGCCGGCTACACCGGTCCGCGCCACTTCGACTTCAAGCCGGTGCGCACCGACGGCTTCGACGGGGTGTGGGAGTCCGCGAAGAACTGCATGCGGAACTACCTGATCCTCAAGGAGCGCGCGGCGGCCTTCCGCGCCGACCCGGAGGTCCAGGCGGCCCTGACGGCCTCCCGCCTCGACGAGCTCGCCGTCCCCACGGCCGCCGACGGCCTCACCGCGCTGCTCGCCGACCCCACCGCGTACGAGACCTTCGACGTGGACACGGTCGCCGCCCGCTCGATGGCCTTCGAGCGGCTCGACCAGCTCGCCCTGGACCACCTGCTCGGCGTGCGTTGAGCAAGCGGGAGAATCGGTACGAGGCCGGTCGACGTGCCGCCCGGCCTCCGCGCCCCGCTCTTTCAGCCCCAGGGAGACTCCGTGCCCACCAGCGCCGACAAGCCGGCCACCGTCCAGGCGACGCCCATGGACCAGGTGGCGGTACGGCGTGCCAATCTCGCCCTGGTCCTGGCCGAGGTCCGCACGGCAGGCCCCGCCTCGCGGGCCGATGTGGCCCGTCGCACCGGCCTGACCCGGCCCACCGTCTCCAGCCTGGTCGGGGAGCTCCTCGACCGCGGCCTGGTGCGCGAGGCCGATCTGCGGCAGGACGGCTCGGTGGGGCGCCCCGCACGCCGTCTTGAGCTCGACGGACGTACGGTGGCGGCGCTCGGCCTGGAGATCAACTCGCGCTATCTCGCGGCCTGTTCCGTGGACCTGGCGGGACGGACCATCCAGGAACGCCGTCTCGTCCACGACGCGACCGAGGAGGGGGCCGATGCCACCGTCCGCGCGCTCGCGGTGCTGACCAGGGAACTCCTGGACCACGCGACCCGCTCGGGTGCGCGGGTCGCGGGCGTCGGGATCGCCGTGCCCGGCCCGGTGGCGGTGGCCACCGGGCGGGTGTACGCGGCCCCCAACCTGGGCTGGAAGGACGTCCCGGTCGCCGAGCGGCTGAGGGAGGCGGCCGGCCTGCCCGGGGAGACGAGCGTGGTGGTCGACAACGAGGCCAACCTCGCCGCGCTCGCCGAATGGGAGACCGCGCACCCCGGGGTGACGGACCTGATGTACGTCACCGGAGAAGCGGGCCTGGGCGCCGGCATCGTCGCCGGCGGGCAGTTGCTCCAGGGCGCCTCGGGTTTCAGCGGCGAACTCGGGCACATCCAGATCGACCCGGACGGGGACGTCTGCGCCTGCGGCCGGACCGGCTGTCTGGAGACGAAGGTCTCGCTTCCGGCGGCGCTCAGGACGGCCGCGCCCGATCTGCTGCTCGCGGAGGGAAGCGGACCCCGTGCTCCGTGGGGCCCGCAGGAGCAGGCCGCCGAACTGCTGCGCCGTGCCGCCGCCGGGGACCCACGCACGTTGAGCGGTCTGGACGAGATCGGCCGGTGGCTCGGTACCGGTCTGTCCGTCCCGGTGAATCTGCTCAACCCTCGCGTGGTCGTCCTGGGCGGCTACTTCGCGGCGGTGGCACCGTACCTGCTGCCGGCGGCGATGCGGGAGATGCGCGCCCGGATCGTGGCCGGCGACGAGGCGCTGTGCCGAGTCACCGGCTCCCTGCTCGGCTTCGGCGCCGCGGTCCGCGGCGCCGCCGGAGTCATCGTGAAGGAGGTGTTCGCCGACCCCGGACGGGCCGACTCAGGACGTGCCGACTCGGGACGGACCGACTCGGGACGGACCGACTCGGGACGGACCGTCCGCTAGCGGACGGCGGTCTCGGTCGCCGGTGGCGCCGTGCTGTTCCTGACCACGAGACTGGTCGCGAGCTCCAGGCGGGTCACCGACGGCTCCCCGGCGCGCAGCCGGAGCAGCATCTGGACCGCCTCCTCGCCCATCGCGCGCAGCGGCTGGTGCACCGTCGTGAGGGCGGGGCTCGACCAGCGGGCGATCATCACGTCGTCGTACCCGACGACGGAGAGGTCCTCGGGCACGCGCAGCCCGCAGACCCGGGCCGCCTCCAGGACGCCGAGCGCCTGGAGATCACTGCCCGCGAAGATCGCGGTGGGCCGGTCCGGTGACTGGAGGAGGTCCATGGCGTGCCGGAGACCGCCTTCGACGTGGAAGTCGCCGAAGCGGACGAGGGAGGTGTCGGGGACGATGCCGGCCATGTTCAGGGCGGAGCGGTAGCCGTCGAGGCGCGCCAGGGAGCACAGCATGTCCTCGGGGCCGGTGATGATGCCGATGCGCCGGTGGCCGAGATCGACGAGGTGCCGGGTGGCGGCGACGCCGCCGGACCAGTTCGCGGAGCCCACGGACGGCACGTCGGGTTCGGGGTCGCCCGCGGGATCGACGATGACGAAGGGGATCGACCGGGCGCCGAGCTGTTGCTTGACGGCGTCCGGGAGGGAGGAGAAGACCAGGACCACACCGATCGGCCTGCGCTGGAGCACGCCCTCGATCCAGTCGGCCGCGGGCGCGTGCCGGGTGCCGCTCTCGGTCAGCACCACGCTCGCCTGGTGCGCCTTGGCGAGGTTCTCCACGCCCCGGATCAGCTCCATCGACCACACGCTGTCCAGCTCGTGGAAGACGAGCTCGATCAGCGGCGCCTCGCCCGCCGCCCGGGTGGTCCGCCGGTAGGAGTGCGCTTCGAGGAGGCGCTCCACCTTGCCGCGGGTGACCTGCGACACGTCCTGCCTGCCGTTGAGGACTTTCGAAACTGTCGAAAGTGACACGCCGGCCTTCTCGGCGACCTCGGCCAGGGTGATCCGTCGCATGTCCTCGTCATCTCGCATCCCAAGAGGGTAAGGCACTTCTCCCCCACCCCACCGGCGTCACGCTTCGATAACGCACCCCCAGAGGGTTGACCGGTCCACCACCCCAACCTTAGCGTCCCGACACATGAAGTTTCGGAAACATGACCGAAACTCTTTCGAAAGGTAAGGCGATGAAGCGACCCGCACAGCTCCTCAGAACCGCTGTCGTCGGTGGAGCGTCGCTGGCCATGGCCCTGTCCCTGGCGGCCTGCGGCGGCTCCGCCGCCTCGTCCGACGGCGGCTCGGACACGATCCACGTCCTGGTGTACGGCGACGCGACGAACAAGGTGGAGAAGCAGCTCGTCGACACCTTCAACAAGACCTCGAAGGTCAAGGCCGTCCTCGACACCATCCCGGGCGCCGACTACCAGTCCAAGCTGCAGACGGTGATCAGCGGCAAGCAGGCCCCGGACCTGTTCTTCAACTGGGGCGGCGGCAGCATCAAGCCGTACGTCGACGCCGGCCTGCTGATGCCGCTCGACGACTTCATCGCCAAGAACCCGGACCTCAAGTCCAACTTCCTGCCGTCCGTCTTCAACACCGCCGTCGTCGACGGCAAGCCGTACGGCGTCCCCATGCGCGGCACCCAGCCCGTCCTGCTCTTCAGCAACAAGAAGGCGCTCCAGAAGGCGGGCGTCACCGCCCCGCGCACCTGGGCCGAGCTCCTGACCACCGTCAAGACCCTCAAGGCCAAGGGCGTCACCCCGATCGCCCTGGGCGGCGGCGACAAGTGGCCCACCCAGATGTGGTTCCAGTACATCTACGACCGGGTGGCCGGCCCCGAGCTCTTCCAGAAGGCCGTCGACGGCGACAAGCAGGTCTGGGCGAGCGAGGACAGCAAGAAGGCGCTCGGCATGCTCAAGGAGCTGATCGACGCCGGCGCCTTCGGCACCAACTACGACTCGGTGAAGTTCACCGACGGCGGTTCCCCCGCCCTCCTCGCCACCGGCAAGGCCGCCTTCGAGCTCATGGGCTCCTGGGAGTACTCCACCCTCCAGGACGCCTACCCGGACTTCGTGAAGAGCGACCTGGGCTACGGCACCTTCCCGACCGTCGAGGGCGGCAAGGGCGACCCGGACAACCTCGCCGGCAACACCAACAACTTCTACTCGGTCCTGAAGTCCACCGAGCACCCCGAGGCCGTGGCCGAGTTCCTGAAGCTCATGTACTCCGACCAGTTCGTCAAGGACCAGCTCTCCATCGGCAACCTGCCGACCACCACCAACACCCCGAAGTTCCTGGACGGCTCGGCCAACCCCGCCTACTCGACGTTCCAGTACGACCTGGTGAAGAAGGCCCCCGCGTTCCAGCTCTCCTGGGACCAGGCCTTCCCGCCGGCCGCCACGACCACGCTGCACCAGGCCATCCAGCAGTTCTTCAACGGACAGATGGGGACCGACGCCTTCATCGCCGCCATGCAGAACCTGCCCGCGGCCTGACCACCGGACATACCTGACATGACCACTGCCACAGCCCCCGCCGTGGACAGCGTCGAGAAGCCCGGAGCCCGGGAGCGCGCGAAGCGCCCCGGCACCGGTGTGGGCCGCCCGGGCTTCGCCTGGGCGGCGCCCGCCGCCGTCTTCTTCGGCCTGTTCGCCCTCGTCCCGCTCGCCCTGGTCGTCGTGCTCTCCTTCACCCGCTGGAACGGACTCGGCTCCCCCGAGTTCGCCGGCCTGGAGAACTGGAGCAAGCTGCTCGACGACCCCGTGATGGTGAAGAGCCTCTGGCTGAGCCTGCTCCTCACCGTCCTCGGCGTCCTCGTCCAGACCCCGATCAGCATCCTGCTCGGCGTCTGGGCTGCCGGCCACCAGCGCAACCGGGCCGTCCTCTCGGCGATCTACTTCGTCCCGCTGCTGCTGTCCATCACCGCGGTGTCCGTCCTGTGGCGCGCCGTGCTCGACCCCAACTTCGGCGTCCCCTCCCAGGCGAAGTGGCTGTTCGGCGACGGCAACCTCTTCGGCGTGCAGGCCAGCGCCCTCGGTGTGCTCGTCTTCGTCAGCACCTGGCAGTTCACGCCACTGCACACACTGCTCTACCAGGGCGCGGCCAGGGCGATCCCGCAGGTGCTCTACCAGGCCGCGCAGATCGACGGGGCCGGCCGGTACCGGCAGTTCTTCCACATCACCCTGCCGCAGCTGCGCAACACGATCATCACCTCGACGATCCTGATGGTGGTCGGCGGACTCACGACCTTCGACACCGTCCTCATCCTGACCCAGGGCGGACCGGGCACCGACACCACGAACAGCGCGTACTACATGTACCAAAAGGCCTTCAAGAGCTTCGACTTCGGCATGGCCTCCGCGATCGCGCTGCTCCTCGTCCTGGTCGCCAGTCTCGTCTCCCTCGTCATGGTCCGCCTGAGCGGCTACGACAAGATGCGCAGCACCATGGAGGGCGTGTGATGCGGAAGCGCCCCCACTACCTGGCCGGATTCGGCTCGCTCGTCTGGCTGTTCGTCGTCGGCCTGCCGCTGTACGTGATGCTCGTCGCCACCTTCCAGTCCCGCGCGGACTACGCGGCGAACGGCCCGCTCGGCCTCCCGAAGAAGCTCACGTTCGACAACTACCTCAACGACGGCTTCGCGCAGTACTTCCTCAACACCGTGATCGTCACCGTCTCCGTGGTGGCCATCATCCTGCTGCTCGTGCCGCCGCTCGCGTACGCCATCGTCCGCAGCGACGGCAAGGCCACCGGCCGGGTCTTCCGGCTGTTCCTGCTCGGCCTGGCCATCCCCTCCCAGGCCGTCATCGTGCCGATGTTCTACCTGATCAACGAGGCCGGCCTCTACGACAACCTGATCGGCGTCATCCTGCCGACGGCGGCGTTCGCCATGCCGGTCTGCGTCCTGATCCTCACCGGCGTCATGCGGGACATCACCCCCGAGCTGTACGAGGCGATGACGGTCGACGGGGCGGCCCCCTGGCGGATCTTCCGCCAGCTGGTGCTGCCGCTGTCCAAGGGCGGCCTGTCGACGGTGATCGTGTTCTCCTCGCTCCAGGCGTGGAACGGCTTCCTGTTCCCTCTCGTGCTCACCCAGTCCGCGGAGAACAAGGTCATCACCATGGGCCTGTACGACTTCCAGACCGAGCACGGCGTCGACATCCCGGGCCTGCTCGCGGCCGTCGTCCTCTCCATGCTCCCCATTCTGCTCGTCTATCTGTTCGCCCGTCGTGCCCTGATCCAGGGGCTGATGGGAGTCGGAGGAAAGTGACCGACAACGTGGCAACAGAGCCTCAGCCCCCGCTCCCGGCCTGGAACGACCCCTCGCTCGGCACCCCGGAGCGCGTCGACGCCCTGATCCGGGCGATGACGCTCAAGGAGAAGGTCGCCCAGCTCTTCGGCGTCTGGGTCGGAGCGTCCGACGAGGGGGCCGAAGTCGCCCCGCACCAGCACGACATGGAGGAGACCGTCGACCTGGACGCCCTCCTGCCCGACGGTCTCGGCCAGCTCACCCGCCCCTTCGGCACCGTCCCCGTCGACCCCGCCGTCGGCGCGCTGTCCCTCCTGCGGACCCAGCGGCGGATCGCCGCCGCCAACCGGTTCGGCATCCCCGCCGTGGCGCACGAGGAGTGCCTCGCCGGCTTCGCCGCGTGGGGCGCCACCGCCTACCCGGTCCCGCTGTCCTGGGGCGCGACCTTCGACCCGGAGCTGATCCGGGAGATGGCCGCGGTCATCGGCGGGGACATGCGCGCCGTGGGCGTGCACCAGGGTCTCGCCCCCGTCCTCGACGTCGTGCGCGACGCCCGGTGGGGGCGCGTCGAGGAGACCATCGGCGAGGACCCGTACCTCGTCGGCACCCTCGCCACCGCGTACGTGCGGGGCCTGGAGTCCGCGGGGATCGTCGCCACCCTCAAGCACTTCGCCGGCTACTCCGCCTCCCGCGCGGGGCGCAACCTGGCGCCGGTCGGCATGGGCCGCCGGGAGCTCGCGGACGTGATCCTGCCGCCGTTCGAGATGGCGGTCCGGGAGAGCGGGGTCCGGTCGGTGATGCACGCCTACACCGACACCGACGGCGTCCCCTCCGCCGCCGACGACGAGCTGCTCACCGGCCTGCTCCGGGACACCTGGGGCTTCACCGGCACCGTCGTCGCCGACTACTTCGGCATCGCCTTCCTCAAGACCCTGCACGGTGTGGCCGGCACCTTCGGCGAGGCGGCCGCGGCGGCGCTCGCCGCCGGTGTCGACGTCGAGCTGCCCACCGTCAAGACCTTCGGCGGCCCGCTCCTCGACGCCGTCGAGAAGGGCGAGCTGACCGAGGACCTCGTGGACCGCGCGGTACGGCGGGTGCTCACCCAGAAGGTCGAGCTCGGCCTCCTGGACCCCGACTGGACCCCGGTCCCCGCCGCGCTCCGAGGCGTCGACACCACGGCGGACCCCGAGACGCTCCGTGGCGCGATCGTTCTCGACCCGGCCGCGAACCGGGAGCTGGCCGGCAGGGTCGCCGAGCGTGCCGTGGTCCTGCTCCGCAACGACGGCACCCTTCCGCTGGGCGCCGGCACCCCCCGTCGGATCGCGCTGATCGGCCCCAATGCCGACACCCCGAAGGCCGTCCTCGGCTGCTACTCCTTCCCCGTCCACGTCGGCGGGCAGCACCCGGACGTCCCCCTCGGCATCGACCTGCCGACCCTCCGCGACGCGCTCCTGGCCGAATTCCCGTCCGCCGAGCTGGTGTCGGCCCCCGGCTGCGGCGTGGACGACCCCGACACCTCGGGCTTCGCCGAGGCCGTGGCCCTCGCCCGCGGCGCCGACCTGGTGATCGCGGCGCTCGGCGACCGCGCCGGGCTCTTCGGCCGCGGCACCAGCGGCGAGGGCTGCGACGCGGAGTCCCTCGCCCTCCCCGGCGTACAGCAGCAGCTCCTCGACGCCCTGCTCGACACCGGCACACCGGTCGTGACCACCCTGCTCGCCGGACGGCCGTACGCGCTCGGCCGGGCGACCGGCGAAAGCGCCGCGATCGTCCAGGCGTTCTTCCCGGGCGAGGCCGGCACCGCCGCCGTCGCGGCGGTCCTGAGCGGGCGGACGAACCCGAGCGGCCGACTGCCCGTCAGCGTGCCGCGGCACCACGGCGCCCAGCCGTCCACCTATCTGGCCGCCCGCCTGGGCCACGCCAGCGAGGTCTCCGACATCGACCCGAGCCCGGCCTACGGCTTCGGCCACGGACTCACGTACACCACGTTCGAGTGGACCGACCTCGCCGTCGGGAACGAGACCGCGGCCACGGACGGCGCGTTCGAACTCGCCCTCACCGTACGCAACACCGGCCCCCGCGCCGGCACGGAACTCGTCCAGCTGTACCTGCACGACCCGGTGGCCTCCGTGGTCCAGCCCGTCCAGCGTCTCATCGGCTACCGCCGGCTCGAGCTCGCCCCGGGCGAGAGCCGCCGCGTCCACGTCACGGTCCCCGCCGACCTGGCCTCCTTCACCGGCCGCGACGGCACCCGCCGCGTCGAACCCGGCGCCCTGGAGCTCGCGTTCGGCGCGTCGAGCACCGACCACCGGCTCACGGCCCGTGTCACCCTGACCGGCCCGGTCCGGACCCTGGACCACACACGACGCCTGCACGCGACGTTCGAGGCCGGCTCACCGGCCGCCTGAACAAACCCCCTGAACACCCCCTGAACGACAGCTCTGTCCGGCCCCTCGTGGCCGGACAGAGCTGTTCCGCGAGGTCTCACACCCGCGCGGCCACGGCCTCCTGCGGATAGCGGACGCCGACGCGGTCCCGCACGGCGTCGAGCGTCCGCATCACCGCGAGCGTGCCGTCCAGCGGGACCAGCGGGGACTCCGTCTCACCGGCCCGCAGGCAGCGCATCACCTCGGCGGCCTCGTGCCGCATCGAGTGCGGGTGGTCCGTGTTCACGAACTCCTCCGGCTCGGCGCCGTCCCTCACCAGCGTGAACCGCTCCGGGAAGAAGAAGCCGCGCGGCACGTCGATCCGGCCCTTCGTGCCCGTCACCGAGGCGGTGAGCGGGGTGTCCGCCTCCAGCGAGCAGGACAGCAGCGCCGAGGCGCCCGAGTCCCAGCCCAGCAGCATGCCGGTGTTGAGGTCGACGCCCTCGGGGGAGATCCGCGCGTGCGCCTGCACCGAGTCCGGTTCGCCGAGCAGCAGGTGTGCGAGCGACACCGGGTACACGCCCACGTCGAGCAGGGCGCCGCCGCCGACCGCGGGGTCCCGCAGCCGGTGTTCCGGAGGGAAGGGCCCGGCCAGACCGAAGTCCGCCTGCACGGTCCGTACGTCTCCGATCGCCCCGTCCCCGACCAGCTCCGCGAGCCGCCGGATCAGCGGATTGCAGTACATCCACATGGCCTCCATCAGGAAGAGACCACGCTCCCGGGCGAGCCCGACCAGCTCCTGCGCCTCCCGGACGTTCAGCGTGAACGCCTTCTCGCAGAGGACCGCCTTCCCCGCCTCCAGGGCCCGCCCGGCCGCCTCCCGGTGGGCATGGTGCGGCGTCGCCACGTACACCACGTCCACGTCCGGGTCGGCGAAGAGCCCGTCCCACTCCCCGTACGCCCGGGGAATCCCGAACCGCTCCGCGAAGCCCCGCGCCGGCGCCTCGCTCCGGGACGCCACCGCCACCACCTCGGCACCGTCCAGATCCGTGAGATCCGTCGCGAACCGCTCGGCTATGCCGCCGGTCGCGAGAATCCCCCACCGCACCGCTTCGTTCATGTCCGTCCACCCTGAAGGTCCGGTTCCGCCCCGCCGCGTGGAGAGCATAGACAAACTTTCAACGAATTGGGGAGGGGGATGCCAACGGGGAGGGGATACCGGAGAGCAACACCCGTTGCGCGCCTGTGCGACCGCGCCCGCTGCGGGCCGCCCGGACTGATTGTCGGCGAACTCATTCCTTCCGGTAACGGCGGCCGCCTCACCGTCACGGCTTTCTCCCCAGCGCGTTACGTAGAAGCACTCATTGAGCCAGGCCCTGACCGACGGGCCGTACGAGACAGGTGACGGACATGCGCACTGAGGCCGCCAAGCGGGTCGAGCTGGTCTTCTCCCTCTTCGACGCCAACGGCAACGGAGTCCTCGACTCCGGCGACTTCGACCTCATGACGGGGCGCGTTCTGGAGGCGGCGGTCGCCTCGGACGCCGGTGCCAAGGAGGCCATCCGGGCCGCGTTCCGCCGCTACTGGACGACGCTGGCCACCGAGCTGGACGCCAACGGCGACGGGGTGATCACCATGGACGAGTTCCGCCCCTTCGTGCTCGACCCCGAGCGTTTCGGCCCCACGATCAGCGAGTTCGCCACGGCGCTCTCCGCACTCGGCGACCCGGACGGGGACGGCCTGATCGAGCGCCCGCTCTTCCTGTCGCTGATGACGGCTATCGGCTTCGAGGAGGCCAACATCCACGCGCTCTTCGACGCCTTCGGCCCGGACTCCGAGGACCGCATCACCGTCTCCGCGTGGGCCGTCGGCATCGAGGAGTACTACGCACCGGACCTGGCCGGGATTCCCGGCGACCGGCTGGTCGGCGCCCCGGCCGTCTGACCCGGTCCGGTAGCGGGTGTTCCCGGGCGGCTCCGACCGTCCCGGGACCCCGTCGGCCCGGCGGACGTCACGGCCCGGGCTTGCGGGCGAAGACCCACCGGTTCCCCTCCAGGGCGTCGTTCGGCTCGGGAAGGGGGCCGCGTCCGTGCCGGCGGGCGAAGTCGAACGGCGTGTGCATCGACGTGGACCAGCCCCTGGCCGTCAGGTGCCCGGCCGAGTCGGGGCGCGGCCCCAGGTCGAAGAGGTCGAGCAGGTCGATGCCGATCTGTTCCCGCGTCGCCGTGTAGATCGCGCTGTCGCGGTACGCCAGCAGGTCCTTCTCCAGCTTGGCCTCGAAGGCCAGGGCGCTGCCCCCGGCGGTCAGCCGGTCCACCGTCTCGACGAGGTGCGTCTCGGTGGGGCTCGGCAGGTAGAAGAGCAGCCCCTCGGCCAGCCAGACGCTCGGTGCGGCCGGGTCGAAGCCGGTGGAGGTCAGCGCGGTGGCCCAGTCCGCGCGCAGGTCGACCGGTACGGGAACGCGCTTCGTCCTCGGGGCGGCCGACAGGTCGTTGAGCACCTGCTGCTTGAAGGCCAGCACCCCCGCCCTGTCGATCTCGAAGACCACGCAGTGGGGCGGCAGGTCAAGGCGGAAGGCACGCGTGTCGAGACCCGCGCCCAGCAGGACCACTTGACGGGCGCCGTCGTGGACGGCCCCGAGGACGAAGTCGTCGAGGACCCGGGTCCGTAGCCCGAAGTACCGGGCGAACCTGCCCCACAGCGGGTTGGCGTCCCCCTCCGGGACCTGCCCGATGCGCACCGGCCAGTCCACGCACGCCGGGGCCGCGCGCACGAAGTGTTCGGCGTGGACGTCCTGGGCCAGGCTGTCGTGGCGGTGGGTCTCGATCGCCCGGGCCGCGGCGACCAGGAGGGCGGTCAGCCCCACGCCTCCGTCCACGCCTTCCGCGCCGGTCTGCCGGGTCGCCGTGGCGGCCGTGTCTCCTTCGGTGGCGGGATCGGGGGACGCCTCGGTGGTGAAGGTTTCGCTCATCGGTCTCTTCTCTCCGGCAGCAGGACGGGTTTGACCACGCGGCCGGCGTCACAGTCGCGTTCGGCCTCGTTGATGTCGGCCAGCGGGTAGGTCCGGATCAGCTGGTCGAAGGGGAAGCGCCCGGCCTGCCACAGGCCGGTCAGCCGGGGTATCAACAGTCCGGGCACCGCGTCGCCTTCGCAGATGTGGCGGATGCCGCGGCCTCGGTCGAGCGCGCCCGGTTCGAGCGTCAGCGGGGTGTGCAGGCGCGCCACGAGGCCGAGGGTGCCGGTGGGGCGCAGCGCTTGGAGCGCGTCGTTGATGAGCGGGGCCGAGGCCGTGGTGTCCAGGGCGTACTGGACTCCGCCGTCGGTGAGTCGGCGGATGCGCCCGGGCAGGCCGTGCGATCCGGCGGACAGCGGGGTCGCGCCGAACCGTTCGGCCAGCTCCAGCCGCGCGGGATGCCGGTCGACGGCCACGGTCCGCAGGCCGGCGGCGGTGGCCGCCATCACGGCGGCCAGGCCCACGGCTCCCGCTCCGAGGACCGCGAGGGTGTCGCCGGGTCCCGCGGCGAAGGTGTTCAGTACGGCTCCGGCACCGGTGAGGAAGCCGCAGCCGAGCGGTCCGAGCAGTTCGAGCGGCAGGGCGGGGTCGACCCGGACGGCGTTGCGGGCCGGGACGAGCGCGTACGCGGCGAAGGAGGACTGGCCGAACCACCGGGGAGCCAGCGCCTTTCCGGCCGCGTCCGTGAGGCGCGGCGGTTCCTCCGCGCGACCGCCGAAGAGGTTGAGGGAGGCGAAGGAGTCGCAGTAGGCGGGGGCGGCGGCCCGGCAGTTCCGGCAGTGTCCGCAGGAGTCGAAGCTCAGCACGACGTGGTCGCCGACGCCGAGCGCGGTGCCGGGGCCGCCGCCCGTCGCCACCACGACCCCGGCGCCCTCGTGGCCGAGGACCGCCGGCAGCGGGCTGCGGCCGGCCGATCGCCGTACCGCGAGGTCGGTACGGCACATTCCGGCTCCCGCGATCTCGACGAGGATCTCGCCGGGGGCGGGCTCCGTGGACAGGGCCACCTCCTCGACCGTGAACGGGTCCCCGTAGGAGCGCAGTACGGCCGCCTGGAACCTCGTCGTCACGCTTCCTCCTCCCGCGGGCGGTGGACGACGAACGGCCGGAGGTTGCCGTAGAGGCCCCACGGTCCGCCCGCGACACCGACACCGCTGTCCTTGACACCGGTGAAGGGCTGGGCGAGGGAGAGTTCCGCGTGGTGGTTGATCCAGGCCGTGCCGCATTCGAGCCGGTCGGCCACCGCCTCGGCCCGGTCGAGATCGGTGCCCCAGACCGAGCCGCCGAGGCCGAAGCCGGTGCCGTTGGCCGCGTCGACGGCCTCGTCGAGGTTCCGGTACGGCAGGACCGGCAGGACCGGTCCGAACTGTTCCTCGGTCACCACCGGACTGTCGGGCGGGACGTCGCTGAGGATCGTGGGGGCGAAGAAGTAGCCCGCT
This sequence comes from Streptomyces nymphaeiformis, assembly GCF_014203895.1. GTDB lineage: Bacteria > Actinomycetota > Actinomycetes > Streptomycetales > Streptomycetaceae > Streptomyces > Streptomyces nymphaeiformis. The sequence goes on from NZ_JACHJY010000015.1 coordinate 24,316, forward strand.
CCGTCGAGTCGGTGGCCACCGGCCGCGGCCCGGGCACCGGCCGCCAGGGCCTGCCTCGTGACCTGTTCGACCCGGGCCAGCTGGGGAGCGTTGTTGACCGGGCCGATCCGGGTGTCCGGGTCGAGCCCGGATCCGACCGCGACGGTCTTCGCGCGCTGGGCGAGGGCTTCGACCACCTCGGCGTGGAGCCGGGCGGGGACGTAGACGCGTTTGACCGCCATGCAGACCTGCCCGCAGTTGCGGAACGCGGCCCAGAACAGCCGGTCCGCGATCCGGTCCACGTCGGCGTCGTCCAGGAGGACGGCGGCGTCGTTGCCGCCCAGTTCCAGGGTGACCCGGGCGAGCGAGGCCGCCGCGGACCCGGCGACGGCCCGGCCGGTGGGCACCGAGCCGGTGAAGGTGACGTGACGGATGCCCTGGTGGGCGGCCAGACGGGCACCGAGGGGTTCGCGGCCGGTGACGACGGTCAGGACGTCCTCGGGCAGGACGGTGGCGAGGACGGAGCCGAGCAGCCGGGTGGCGAGCGGGGTGTGGGGGGACGGTTTGAGGACCACGGTGTTGCCGGCCGCGAGCGCGGGCGCGAACTTCGCCGCCGCGAGCTGGAGCGGGAAGTTCCACGGCACGATGGCGGCGACGGGCCCGACGGGCCGCCAGCGCACCACGCTGTGCACGGGCCGGCCGTCGTCGATCCGGCGCGTCCGGGGAGCCAGGTCGGCGAAGTAGCGCAGCCGGGCCGCCGTACGCGCGATTTCGGCGTACGACTCGGCCAGGGGCTTGCCCTGTTCCCGCGTGAGCAGCCGGGCGAGGTCGTCGCCGGCTTCCTCCACGGCGTCGGCGGCGGCGCACAGGGCGGTGGTGCGGGCGGCGGGGTCGGCGCGCCAGCCGTGCCAGGCCCGCCGGGCCCGGGTGATCACCCCGTCCAACTCGTCCGGCCGCTGGTCGGGGGCCTCGTCGAAGGGCTCCCCGGTGGCCGGGTCGACGACGGCGAGGGATGCGGCCCGGTGTCCGGGGACGTGACCGGCTTCTGGTGTCGGCATCCCGGTGGTCAGTTCACGGCCGGGGTGCCGACGGCGTGCTCCCGGGCCTGCCGGTCCATCTCCGCCCGGAACGCGGCGACCAGATGCGGCTGGATCCTCCCGGTGTTGCGGTCACCACCGGCGCAGACCGCTCCCCGCACGCCCACGATGTCCGTGCCGATGCGGGTCAGCGCACCGAGATCGGCCTGCTTGACGCTGCCCGCGAGGGCGGCGAGCAGACCGGACGCGTGGGCGCGCCGGACGAACTCGGCGCAGGCGTCGGGCGGGACGTGGTCGAAGAGCCGCGTGCCGTCCTTGATCGCGGTGTCCAGCATGGCCGCGTCGGCACCGGCGCGAGCGGCGATGTCGGGCAGGGCGAGCGGGTTGACGCAGCCGATGCGGTGGGCGTCGGCGTAACCCGAGGCGACGACGAGCGCCTCGGGGCGGTGGTCCTTGACCGCGCGGACGACCCCCCGCATGACCTCGACGCCCTGCTCGGGAGTCGTGCAGCCGTACAGCCCGACCTTGATGTACGTGGCGCCGGAGACGACCGCGCCGAGCGCGGCCTGCGCCACCGTGCCGGGCTTGTACGGCACGTCCCCCACGGTCGCGGACACCGGCTTGTCCGCCGGCACCGCGTCGCGGATCTCCCTGATGACCCAGGGGAAGTTGGCGCCCAGCGAGCCCTCGTCGGGCTTCTTGACGTCGACGATGTCGAGGTGTTCCGCGGCTTTCGCGCAGTCGAGGGCTTCCTCGACGCCGTCCGGGGAGATGAGAAGCAACACCATGAGCTCCTTCCGCCGCGTGCCCACCCGGCCGAGGACAGGGGTGCGGATCACGTGGTTCATGTGCGGTGCGCTCATCCTTTCCGGCGCCCGTGGGCACCGGTAGGGCGCGCGGAGCTTCCAGGAGTCGCACGAGGGCACGCGCACGACGCGGCGTGCACCGGCGCCTGCCGGTGCACGCCGTTCCCTGCCGACCGCTCCTCATGCGCACTTGCGCGCGCCGTGCGGTCCGTTCCGTCCGCATCACCCGTTCGGCGGACCGGCCGCGCGGTGGGCGGGCAGCGCTCGTAGCGTCGGGCCCGGACCGAGACCGCCGTAGCACCTGGGAGAAGCCGATGACGGACGAAGCGATGGAGCAGCTGGCCACGGAGGCGTGGCTCTACGGGTACCCGCTGGTCACGGCGGCCCTCACGAAGGAGTCCATGACGGCGGTCCCGGCCCGGGACGACGCGCGTCGAAAAGCCCCGGTCAACCAGTTCTGCTGCATGCGCTCCACTCCGGACGCCTCCTTCACCGAGGTCGTCTCGCCGAACGCCGACACCCTGTACTCCAGTGCCTGGCTCGACCTGTCCCACGAGCCCCTGGTGCTGACCCTGCCCGATTTCGGTGACCGTTTCTGGATGGTCCCGATCCTGGACGCCTGGTCGAACATCTGCGCCGTCGTCGGCCGGCGCAAGAACGGTTCCTCCGCCGGCCCGTTCCTGATCGCCGGGCCCTCCTGGTCGGGAGCGGTCCCCTCCGGCCTGACCCTGTTGAAGTCGTCCACCGCCGTGAACTGGATCATCGCCCGGTACGCGACCAGCGGCCCGTCGGACTTCCCGGCCGTCAACCGGCTCCAGGACGGCACGCGGCTGATTCCGCTGTCGGAGTGGACCGGCGACCCCGACGACTACTCGCCTCCCACCGACGTCCCCGTCCCCGCCGGCGCCGACACCACGACGCCGCCCGTGGACAGGGTCCACGGGCTCAGCGGCCGCGCGTACTTCACCCTCCTCAACCGGATGCTGGTCGACAACCCTCCCTCCCCCGCCGATGCCCCGTTCCTGGGCCGCGTCGCCAAACTCGGCATCGCACCCGGCGCGAGCCTCGACGACCTGTCCCCCGAGGAACTCGCCACCCTGGAGGCGGGTGCGCGGCGCGGCCCGGAGGTCCTTCGTGAGCTGCTCGCCCGGGCGGAGTCCGCGGGCGTCGGCGGTTGGGCCGTGCACCGGGGCCTGGGGGACTACGGAACCGACTACGCCAAGCGCGCGGTCATCACCCGGTTCGGGTACGGAGCCAACCTGGACGCCGACGCCCTGTACCCGCACGCCACCACGGACGCCGACGGCCGACCTCTCGACGGTGCCCACGCGTACGTGCTGCACTTCGCCGCCGGCCAGACGCCGCCCGTCGACGGCTTCTGGTCCCTCACGATGATGAACGAGCGCCAGCTCTTCGCCGACAACCGGCTGAACCGCTACGCGATCGGCGACCGCAGCGACATGCGGACCAACGCCGACGGCTCCCTGGACATCTACGTCCAGCACGACAGCCCCGGACCCGACCGCGAGGGCAACTGGCTCCCGGCACCCGCCGGCAGCTTCAACGTCTTCCTGCGCCTGTACTGGCCGCAGGAGCCCGCCCTCACGGGCGGCTGGACCCCGCCGGCCCTGCAACGCACCAGCTGAGCCGGCAGGCCCGCACAGGACGGCCCGGCCTCAGTGCCGGGCGTCCGCGCGGGGGCGTTCCAGGGTGAAGGTGTCCACCGGGGTCAGCTCTCCGTAGGGGCCGTCGAAGGTGTAGTACGTGACGTGCATCCGGGTGCGTCCGGTGCCGCGCGTACCCGGGTCGACGTCGAAGGCGGCGAAGCCGTGGGGGTGGACGCGGTCCTGCACCGCGCGCCAGGGGGCGTCCTCGGTGAGGTAGACGGCCTTGCGGTGGCGGCCCTCGGGTTCCTTGCCCACGTCGACCACGACACGGCCCTTGGGTTCTTCGAACAGGTCGTCCTGGGTGGTGGCGAAGTTGCCGCCGCCCCCGATGATCATGTGCACGGTGCCCTGGGCGGTGTCGGCGACATCGGTCCTGGTGGAGACCGGGATCGGGGTGCGGGTCTCGTTCGGCAGGGTGCCGCGCAGGGGCAACGAGCGCTCGTAGTAGTGCTCATGGCCGCAGAGCACCAGGTCGACCCCGTACGCGTCGAACAGGGGTCCCCATGCCTCGCGGACTCCGAGGTCGCTGCCACCGCTGCGGTGGCTGGAGATCATCGGGTGGTGCATGAAGACCACGATCCAGTCGATCTCGGAGCCGGCGCGCGCCGCCCTCAACTCGCGCTCCAGCCAGCGCCGTTGAGCGCCTTCGGAGTATCCGCGCAGATAGATGTCGCCGGTGTCCACGATCGCCACGTCGTCGTTGGCCAGACTGATGAAGCGGACCGCGCCGACGGTGAAGGCGTACCACAGTCCCTGGGTGTCGGAGTCGGAGGCCGTCGTCTCGCCCGGCAGCGTGAAGTAGGTCTGGTAACCCGTGAGGCCCAGGGGGCCGTTGCCCTTCTCGGTCTCCCCGTTGCCGACACAGGGCATCCAGGGACGCAGCCGGGCCGAGCGGCTGTTGCCGATGAACCAGTCGGCCCAGGTGGCCACGCGGTCCTCGCCGATGGCACCGGCCACGCCCGCGTAGCACAGGTCGCCGTTGACCAGGTTGAACAGCGGACCGACCCGTTCCACCGCGGCCACGATGTCGCCGGACGCCTCGGTGCCGCCCTGGGTGCTGGTGTAGAGCGGGAAGGGACCGAGGGGCGGGGGCGTGTCCGGCGTGGGCCACTTGAGGGACCGGCGCAGGTTGGGCGTGCCCTGGTCGCCGAAGCTGGTGAAGGTGAACGCGGTACGACCGCGCGGTGCCGTGGTGAACGACCCCGTCTCGGGCGCGGCACCGTCGTGCCCGGCCGAGTACAGGTAGGTGGTGTCCGGCCGCAGGCCGGAGAGGCGGGCGTGGTGGACGTACACCTCCTGCCGGGAGAGCCCGTCACGGTAGGTACGGGTCTCGGCGTCGAACGACCGCCCGGTACCACCGTCCGGCGACCCGAGGTGCACCCGAGGACGCCGGACGGACTGGGGACTGATCCAGGAGACGGTCATCTCGGTGGCGGGATCGGTACCGAACTGGAGGTGCAGCCCGGCCACGCCCGGCACCCCGATGCGGCTGGGCGTGCGCTGCAGCAACGGCGACGCCGCCGGCGCCGACCGGGTGTCGGCTGCGGCGCCTCCCGCACCCGCGACGACGGCTGCGGCCGCACCGGCCGTCGTACCCGCCAATAACGCCCTGCGCGGAATCGACACGGAATGCCCTTTCGTCGAAGGAAGTTGATCGTGTGAACCCTAGGCGCGATCGACTGTTCCGACTCTCCTGCGACGAACACTCTTGAACGAAAATTTTCCGGCGGAGGCCACGGCGGCTTGCCCTATCTACTTGTTCTACCGACTTGATCGATGGACCAAGTCGATATAGTGCAAGTATGGCTCATGTCTCCGCGGCCGAGCGCCGCCCTCAGCTCATCAAGGCGGCCATCGACCTCATGACCAGGGAGGGTGTCGCCGCCGGCAGTACCCGTGCCATCGCTGCCGAGCTCGGGGTCGCGCAGGCCACGGTCCACTACACCTTCGGCACGAAGGAGGACCTGTACCGGGCGGTGATGGACCAGATCACCGAGGACCTCGTCGCGCAGGTCGAGCGGGCGGCGCCGGAGGGCGCCGGGTTCGAGGAGACGATCGCCGCGCTGGCCGGCGCGCTCTGGCGCACCATGTCGGAGCCGGCCACGAACCACCAGCTGCTCACCGAGCTGACCATGTTCGCCCTGCGCACCCCGCGCCTGGGCGAGGCCCGGCAGGGTCACTACCGGCAGGTGATAGAGGTGACCGCGCAGGTGGTGACCGAGACGGCGGTGCGGACCGGATACGAGCTCGCGCAGCCCGCGGAGACGGTCGCCCGCTTCTTCCTCTCCGGCTTCGACGGGCTGACGATGCAGCACCTCTGCCTGCCGGACGAGACCGCCGAGCGCATCGGCCTGCGGGCTCTCGTCTCCGCGACCGTGGCACTGGCCGGAGGCCGGCTGAACCTCGCGGACGTACCGGTCGACTGACAGGACGGCGGAAGGACAGCCATGGGCGCGCCCCTCAGTCGCGCCCATGGCTGTCCGGCGGGCTCCGGTCAGCCGGCCCAGACGTCCTCGACGTAGCGGCCGGACTCGACGAGCTCTGTCAGCCAGGCCACGGATTCCTCGTCGCCGGCGCCGGTCCGCTCGCGGTGGATCGCCATGAACGCCTCCCGTACGGCGGGGGCCATGCGGCGGCCGTCGCCGCAGATGTAGACGCGTCCGCCGGCCTCCAGGGCGGCCCAGACCTCGTCGCTCTCACGCGCGATCCGCTCCTGGACGAAGCGGGCGCCGTTCTCGGGCGCGTGCATGAAGGTGGGGCGCATGCTGACGGCGCCGGCCGCCTCGGCCACCTCGAACTCCTCGCGGTGGAGGTAGTCGACGTCGGGGTGGTCGCAGCCGAAGTAGCACAGCAGCGTTCCGGCCGAGTCGGTGTGGAAGCGGTCGAGGACCGCGCCGCGGAAGGGCGCGAGGCCGGTGCCCGCGCTGACCAGGATGACCGGTACGGACTGGTCCTCGGGGAGCCGGAAGGACTCGCTGCACGGCAGCACCCGCGCCTGCACCGTGTCACCGGCCCGGACCGTCTGCACGTAGTGCGAGGCGATGCCGTGGAAGGTGCCCTCGCCCGCACGGTGGGGTGCGGCGAGCAGCGACACCATCAACTCCACCTCGCCGGGGGAGGCCGCGGCCGACGAGGAGATGGAGTAGTGGCGCGGACGCAGGACCGGCAGCAGTTCCAGGAAGGCCTCGAAGGGCAGTTCGCAGGAGCGGTGGCGCTCCAGCAGGTCCAGGACGCTGTGTCCGGCGGCCGTCACCTGCTCCCGGAAGGCCTCGGGGTCCGCCGTGGCGAGTGCGGCCAGGGGCTGCTTCTCGGGCGGGCAGGAGGTGTGCTCGGCGAGCACGGCGACCTGCTCCTGGGTGGCGGTGTCCTGGAGCTCGACGAAGTCGGTCAGCAGGCGGCGCAGGGTCAGCGGGCGGTCGACGGGGAGCGCGTTGCGGCTCCGGCGGCGGGCGCGCAGCCGGACGGTGCGGTCCAGGTCGAGGGCGAAGCGGTCGGCGACCCGCTGGACGAGGGTGTCCGGGTTGCTCGGCAGGACGGCCAGGTGGTCGGCGGTGCGGTAGGTGACGCCCTCGGGCAGGCGCAGCCGCAGGAAGCGCTTGGAGCGGCCGAGTTCGTGGCTCGTGTCGACGAGTTCGTACGCCTCGAGGACCTCCATCGGCTGGACTCCGTGCCGGGCGGCGAGGCCGTCGATGACCGACTCGGTGGTGTCCTGGAGTTCGTACAGGCCCTGGTCCTCGTCCTGCGTCCCGGCGGTCGGGGCGACTCCTTCCACCGCCTCGCCGTACTGGTCGAGCAGCGCGGTCCACAGTTCGGCGGTCCAGCGGTCCACCGTGCCGGCGAAGTCGCCGGAGGCGTCGGCCGCGCCGCGCTCCAGGAGCGGGGTGGCGCCGGCGGCGGTGAGGCGCTCGTGGACGAGGGTGGGGACGCGCTGGTAGGTGGCGGCCCAGTTGCGGTCGCCGACGCCGAGGACGGCGTAGCGGAGGCCGTCGAGGAAGCCGGGTTCCAGGACCTCCAGCCAGGCGACGAACTCGGCGGCGTCGTCGGTGGGGCGGCCGTTGTAGGAGGCGGCCACGATGACCACGGGGCCTTCGGCGGCGGCGAGCTTTCCGGTGTGCTCGTCGAGGGAGGCGACGGCCGGGGTGAAGCCGCGCTCCTCGCCGTCGACGCCGAGGTCTCGGGCGATGCCGGCGCAGGTGCCGAGGTTGGAGCCGTGCAGCAGGGTGAGCGCGGTGCCGGTGGCGCGGCGGCCCGCGGTGCCGATCCGGTCGCCGGTGGCGGCGGTCGCGGTGACCTCGGGCACGCGCCGCTCGTCGCCGGTGCGGCGGGCGAGCTTGAGGGTGAACCCGTCGGGCTTGATGGTGAGCGAGGACTTGATCTTCAGCTGGTAGTCGGCGTGGTCGATCAGGCGGTAGCGGTGCACCAGGAGGCCGAGCAGCAGGGTGGCCTCGTGGAGGGCGAACTGGCGCCCGATGCAGGCGCGTTCGCCGTTGCCGAACGGCTTGAACGCGTGGACCGAGCGGGCTCCCTCCCGCTCCGGGGTGAAGCGCTCCGGGTCGAACAGCTCGACGTTCTCGCCCCAGGCGGGGTCGCGGTGCAGGGCCGGGGTGATCACCATGAGCGACTCGCCCTTGCGTACGGCGTACTTGCCGCCGATGACGGTGTTCTCGATGGGCTCGACGGCGAAGGCGGGTGCGGTCGGCCACAGGCGCAGGCTCTCGTTGAGCACCTGGCGGATGTACGCGAGCTTGCCGATGTCGCCGTACTCGGGGTCCGGGTTCTCCGTGTCGCCCCACAAGGCGTCCACCTCGGCCTGGGCCCGCTTGAGCACCTCGGGGTGCTTGGTGAGGTAGTAGAGCGCGAAGGACAGGGCGCCGCTGGTGGTCTCGTGGCCGGCGATGAGGAAGGTGATCACCTGGTGGCGGATGTTCACGTCGTCCAGGGGCCGGCCCGTCGCCGCGTCCTTGGTGTGCAGCATCAGGCCGAGCAGGTCGTCCGTGCTCGTGTCGCCCGAGGCCTTGCGCTGCCGTATGACCTCGTCGACGAGGTCGGTCATCAGGGCGGCGTCCCGGTGGAAGCGCTCGACCTGCCTGCGCTTGAAGAACTCCGTGCCCGGGATGGACTCGCTCTTCTCCTGGGTGAAGCCCAGGGCCCGGGCCATCGCCTCGACGAAGGGGTGCAGATCGCCGCGGCGGAACGACTCGAAGTCGTAGTCGAAGCCGCACAGGCCGATCGCGTCGAAGGTCAGCCGGGTCATGTCGTCCGGAACGTCCACCGCCTGCACGCCGGCGAGCCGGTCCCACTTGCCGATGAGGGACCGGGCGACCCGGAGCATCGTGCCGTGGTAGCTGCGCATCGCGCCGAGTGAGAACGCCGGCATGAGGATGTCGTGCGCCTTGCGCCAGTTCGGTTCGTGGTTGAAGGCGGTGAACAGGCCGTCCCCCGCGATCTGGCGGACCTCCACCAGGTCCCCGTGCACGTTCTTGCGGAAACGGGTCTCGTCCGACAGTTCTTCGACCAGGTCGAGGCCGCCGACGACGACGGTCTCGGTCCCGAAGAGGCGGACCCGGTACACCGGCCCGAGTTCCTTGACCTCCTTCATCAGGTGGGCAAGGCCGTCGGCGCCTCCCGGGAAGGTGAGGGCGTGTCCGATCAGGGGCAGCGAGGGGCGCTCAGGGATCGCCTGGGCCCTGCCAACGGACGTCTGAGTCATGAACGTGCCTTTCGTCGCACACCAGCAGTCGCACGCTCACCGTACACACGACTTGGTCACCCGATCATGTCGGTCGACTATTGCACTCGACACGGTCGGGTGCGGGAACTAAAACGGACGGCGGAACGTCGGGGCGGAACCGCTTGACAGGCGACCTTGTCCATCGACACGGTTAAACGACTTGTTCATTCGAACAAGTCGCCTTCGCACCGTCACACGGGTGCGTTTCCCCGCAGAGAATCGAGATCCCCATGAGCACGATGCTCGCCGGACGGCTCCACCTGGAAACCCGGACCTTCGCCGTCGAAGAGGTCCCCGTACCCGTCCCCGGGCCGGGCGAGGTCCTCGTCGAGGTGCGGGCCGCAGGCGTCTGCCTGTCGGACGTCCACCTGATCGACGGCAGCCTGAGCCCCTTCTTCCCGGTCGACGCGGTCACGAAGGCGGGCGCCGTCACCCTCGGCCACGAGGTCGCCGGCGTCGTCCACACGCTCGGCCCGGACGTGAGGGGCGACTGGGCGCCCGGTCAGCGCGTGGTGCTCCAGGCCGGCGAGGCCTGCGGCGACTGCGCCGGCTGCCTGCGCCGCATGATGTGCCACCGGCCGCTGACCCGCGGTCTGGACTACGACGGCGGCTGGGCCCAGTACACGATCGCCCGCGAGGACGCCCTGCTGCCGATCCCGGACGACCTGCCCTTCGACCAGGCCGCGATCATCCCGGACGCGGTCTCCACCCCGTACGCCGCGATCATCGGCACGGGCGCGGTCCGCCCCGCCCAGGCGGTCGGCATCCGGGGTGCGGGCGGCCTCGGCGCCCACGCCGTGCGGCTGGCCCGCATGGTCGGCGCGGCCCCGATCATCGCCGTCGACCCGCTGCCCTCGGCGCGCGAGCGCGCCCTCGCCTTCGGGGCGGACTTCGCGTTCGACCCGCTCGCGCCGGACTTCGCCGAGTCGGTACGGGAGGCCACGGCCGGGCGCGGTCTCGACGTCGCGTTCGACTTCGCGGGTGTGGGCGCGGCCCGCGCCCAGGCCGCCGCCGTCCTCGGGCCGTTCGGAAAGCTGGTCCTGGCCGGGCTGACCCCCGAGCCGGTCACGATCGCCGACAGCATCGGCTTCTGCTTCAACATCAACGAGGTCCGCGGCCACTACGGGTCCGAGCCCGAGCACGTGGAGCAGCTCGTCGGCCTGGCCTCGGCCGGGCGCCTCGACCTGGCGCCGTCCATCACCGCCCACGTGCCGCTGGCCGAAGCGGCCGACGCCGTCGCGCGTCTGGAGAAGAAGATCGGCGACCCGATCCGTCTGGTGCTCACCCCCTGAGCACGGGCCTGTAGCGGAAAGAGCCCTTCCGGTGGCCGATCGGCCACCGGAAGGGCTCTGGCGTGTTCGCCCGCGCGCGGGGTCAGGGGTGCCGGGGAACGGGTGCGGTCGCCGCCCGCGACCTCCTGCTGCCGAGCCACCCCAGCAGGAACGCGGCCGGCACGGAGACCAGGCCCGGCGCGTGGAGGGGGTACCAGTCGAAGTCCGCCCGCGGCCAGAGGGCGTAGTCCGTTCCGGAGACGGTGGGCGAGAAGAACGTCAGCACGGTGCACAGGAACAGGCCCCCGTAGACCGACCACTGCAGTCCCCGGTGGTCGAACCCTCGCCAGAAGAAGGAGTACACGAGGACGGGGAAGACACACGAGGCGGTGACGCCGAGGGAGAAGGTGACGAGGAACTCGATCGGGTAGCCGTGGAAGGCGACGAGGAAGCCCATCATGATCATGCACGCCACCTGGGCCGTGCCCGTCGGCATGCCGATGAGGAGCGCCGCGCTGATGTCGCCGGCCCGCAGCTGGACCATGAGCAGCGGAGGCGTGATGACCAGGGTCACCACGGGGGCGGCGCGGCGCGGCCCCGGTCCGGACGCGCGCTGGGAGAAGAAGTCGCCGAGCGTGTATCCGCCGGTGTCGCGGATCTTCTGCGCGAAGGGGATCAGGACGGCGAGGGCGATGACGCTGTCGACGGCGGAGCTGAACCCGTCGCATCCGAAGAGGGCGACCACCCCGGTCACCGCGACCAGGACGACGATCGTGATCTGCTCGCCCGCCAGGGCGAGACCGTCGAGCAGGGGCGAGAGGGAGCGGTCGGCGACGTGGAGCCGCTCCGGGCGGTCGTCCTGGGAGGCGAGGGTGAAGACCCACAGCAGGCACAGGCCGACGGACACCAGGAAGGCGCTGATGACGGGGGCCCGGGCGGCCGTGCCGAATCCCCCGGACGAGGCCCAGCGTGAGCCGCCCGTACACGGGCGCCGCGGCGCCATCCCGGGGACGCAGGACAGCAGGATGCCGATGGCGAGGGGAACGGCGTTGGCCGGCGGAACCCGCGCCGGTTGTCGTGCAGGACCTTGCGGAGGGCTTCCGCGTGCTGCGGTGGGACGTCGGGCGGCCGCTGGGGGGGGTGGGGCGCGATTCGAAGGCGGAGCGCACAGGGACCTCTCAGAGAAATCGATCTCGATTCGATTTCAGTTTCTGGAGTTGACGGCTCCGGTGCGGCGCTGTCAAGATCCCGCCGGTCGGCGGGCAGGGAGATCGGCCGGAAGGTACGTTTCCGTTATGGAGACGGATGTCGCCGCGTTCCTGCGTCGCCTGGCTCAAGAGCTCCGGCCGCGGATCGACAGCTCGGCCGACACCTTGCTGCGTCGGATGCGCGAGGAGCTTCCCGAACTGGAGGAGCACGGGGATCTGGCCCTCCTCACGGCGGTGGAGACGGCCGGGCACGTGGCCGCCTTCCTGGACATGATCGAGCGGGGCCTCGATGCCGCCGAGCTCGTCTTCCCTCCCGAAGCCCTGGACGTCACCCGCGAGTCCGCCCGGCGCGGGGTGCCCCTGAGCCTGCTCCTGCGGGCCTACCGGCTCGGCCACCTCACCCTCCTCGAACAGGTGCGGGAGCAGGCCACCCGGCTCACCGACGACTGGCGGCTCATCGACGACGCGACGATGCGCCTGGTCGCCATGGCCTTCGCGTACGTGGACCGGGGATCGGAAGAGGTCGTCACCGCTTACCAGGAGGAGCGCGACCGCAGGCTGCAGCGGCGACTCCTCCTGACCAACGAGGCGAGCGCGCGCATCGGGAGCACGCTCGACATCGCCCGCACCGCCCAGGAGCTGGCGGAGGTCGGCACCGAGGATTTCGCCGACCTCGTCGCCGTCGACCTCCTCGACTCCGTCCTCCACGAGGACGGCACGACACAGCCGGCCGAGGCCCAGCCGTCGCTGCGCCGCGTCGCGCAACTGCCCGCCCCCCACAAGGCCCTCCCGGTCGCCACGGGGCGCACGCACGCCTTCGCGGCGGAGTCGGAGCCGGCCGGGGTCCTGAGCACCGGGCAACCCCTCCTGCACCAGGTGACGGCACCCCCCGCCCCCGCGTGGTGGACCCCGGCCGAGGAACGGGAGGCACCCCACGACGACGACGCGTTCCACTCCGCCCTGCTGCTCCCCCTCCAGGCGCGCGGGCAGACCCTGGGCCTCGTCCACTTCTTCCGCGGCCGGGCCGCGGCACCGTTCGACGAGGACGACCTCCTCCTGGCCCAGGAGATCGCGGCCAGGGCCGCGGTGTCCACCGACAACGCCCGCCGGTACACGCACGAGCGGCTGACCGCGCTCACGCTCCAGCGCAGCCTGCTGCCCCGGCACACGGTGGAGCAGTCGGCCGTCGAGACGGCTTCCCGCTACCTGCCCAGCGGCTCCCGCGCGGGCGTGGGCGGCGACTGGTACGACGTGATCCCGCTGTCCGGGGCCCGCGTGGCGCTCGTCGTGGGCGACGTCGTCGGCCGCGGTCTCCACGCCGCCGCGACCATGGGACGGCTGCGCACGGCCGTCCGCGCCTTCGCCGACATCGACCTGATGCCCGACGAACTGCTCACCCACCTCGACGACGTGGTCATCCGGCTGCAGCGCGAGGAGGCGCGGGACGACGGCGAGCTCAGCGCCACCTGCCTGTACGCGATCTACGACCCGGTGTCCCGCGCGTGCTCGCTCGCCAGCGCCGGACACGTACTGCCGGCCGTGGGCACGCCTCCGACCGCCGGCGCGCCCCGCTCGGTCGACTTCCCCGAGATGCCCATCGGACCGCCCCTCGGCCTGGGCGGACTGCCGTTCGAGACTGCCCAGTTCGAGCTTCCGGAGGGCAGCCTCCTCGCGCTGTACACCGACGGCCTGATCCAGAACCGGACGCGTGACGTGGACGCCGCGCGCGCCGTCCTGAGCGACGTCCTGGCCCGGGCCCCGGAGGAACCGGGGGAGGTCTGCGACCGGCTGTTGTCCGAGCTGCTGCCCGAGCAGCCGACGGACGACGTCGCCCTCCTCGTCGCCCGCACCCGGGCGCTCGACCCGGAGCACGTCGCCACGCTCGACGTGCCGTCCGATCCGGCCGCGGTCGCCGGGGCCCGCGCCTTCGCGTCCGAGCGGCTCACCGCCTGGGGACTCGACGAACTGTCCTTCGCCACGGAACTCGTGGTCAGCGAACTGGTGACGAACGCGATCCGCTACGGCAGACCCCCCGTCCAACTGCGACTGATCCTCCAGACCACGCTCACCTGCGAGGTCTTCGACGCCAGCAGCACCGCCCCGCACCTGCGCAGGGCCCGGACCTTCGACGAGGGCGGCCGCGGTCTGCTGCTCGTCGCCCAGCTGGCCGAGCGCTGGGGCACCCGGCACAACCGCGAGGGCAAGGTCATCTGGGCCGAACAGGCCCTTCCCCCGGCCTGATCCGCACGACGGGACTCGGGCACGGCAGGCCCGGCGCATCGCGGCGGTCGTCTCGCTGACGCCCGCGACGGACGGCGTCGCCACGCTGACGCAGCTCGTGCGGCACGGCGGCATCGGCCGGCTCGCCCGCCTGGCCGGGGCAGCAGCAGACGCTCGCCGATCAGCTCGAGTTCCTCACGCACGCCCTGGATCCGGTGCGCTCGCCCCGGCAGCGGGGCAGCCACCGGGCCGGCGGGATCTGACGGTCCGGTGGCCCGCCGGGCCACCGGACGACCGCTCCACACGCCTTCGTCGGCGACCACGCACCATTCGTTCAAGGGACGGAACGAACATGTACGACTACGTCATCGTCGGTGCCGGATCCGCGGGCTGCGTCCTCGCGTCGCGCCTGTCCGAGGGCCCGGACGTCCGGGTCGCGCTGATCGAGGCCGGCGGCCCCGACACCCGGCGTCACCTGTTCCTCCTGGGCGGTGCCGGTCCGCTGATCGCCCCTCCGGTCCGCTTCGTCATGCCGGAGCCGGTGCGCCGGCAGGCGTCCCAGGGTGTTTCCTCGAAGGGGTCACCACCGACAGCGCCCCAGTCAGAAAGGTAGGAGATGCAAGAGGAATACGACGGGGTCCGTGTGCTCGTAGGACCTCACCGAGGCGCGTATCCCCACGCCAACTCGCTGCTCGTGCGCGGCACAGCCGAGTCGCTGGTCGTCGACCCGTCGCTGTCTCTGGTCACCGACCCCCCACCGGCGGACGCGGTCCTGGTCAGCCATGCCCACGAGGACCACATCGCCGGCCTGGCCGGCTACGACGCGCCGGTCCGGGTCCACCGCGCCGACCTCGACGCACTGCGCTCCCGCGAGAGCATGGTCGCGGGCCTCGGCCTCCCGCCCGAGGCCGTGCCCGCCGTCGACCGGATGCTGCGCGACGAGTTCCACGTCCACGGCCGCCCGGACGCCCAGGGCTTCGATGACGGCACCGTGTTCGACCTCGGCGGGCGCACGGTGACGGTCGTCCACCTCCCCGGCCACACGGCCGGCCACAGCGGCTTCCTCGTCGAACCCGACGGCTTCCTCTTCGTCGCGGACATCGACCTCACGTCCTTCGGCCCGTACTACGGCGACCCCGGAAGCAGCCTCGACGCCTTCGAGGCCTCGATGCGCCGCTGCCGCGAGATCGACGCCCGCTGGTACGGCACGTCCCACCAGAAGGGCGTGATCGAGGGCGCGGCGGAGTTCCGCCGCCGCCTCGACGCGTTCGAGGAGGTGGTGCGGAAGCGGGACACCGCGCTCCTCGGCCTCCTGCGCGAACCCCGCACGGTCGAGGACATCGTCGGACACCGCCTGGTCTACCGCCCCCATGTCGAAGCCCCGCACGTGGAACCGGTGGAACGACGGACGGCGGTACGCCACCTGGACCGGCTGACTCGAGCCGGACTCGTCACCGAGGTGGAGGCGGGGAGGTACCGCGCCTCCCGCTGAGTGGTCGCCTGGCCGACGGGGGTTCGCCGAGACTCCGTCGGCCACCCCGCCCCTGCATCGACTCGGGAGAGGAAACCCCAGGTCAGCGCACCCGCCCCCGGGCCTTCAGCTGCGTCGCCGGGACCTCCGGGGCGTCCAGGCGGTCGCCGTCGTAGCCCTTCACCTCGCCGAAGCGGTCGCTCTTCATCCAGTCCTCGCGGGCCTGGCGGATCTCCTCGTCCGTGCGGCCCACGAAGTTCCACCACATGACGAGTTCCTCCTCGAAGGGCTCTCCGCCGAGGAGCATCAGGCCCGCGTCCGAGAGGGCGCGGAGGGGGAGCCCGGTGCGGCCGCAGCCGAGGTAGAGCATGGAGCCGGGGAGGACGGGGACGCCGTCGACGTGGGCCTCGCCGGACATGGCGAGGACCGCGTACTCGAAGTCGGGGTCCAGGGGCAGGTTCGTCTCGGCGCCCGCCGTGAGGGCGAGGTCCGCGCCGACGAGCGGGGTG
This sequence comes from Streptomyces nymphaeiformis, assembly GCF_014203895.1. Lineage (GTDB taxonomy): Bacteria > Actinomycetota > Actinomycetes > Streptomycetales > Streptomycetaceae > Streptomyces > Streptomyces nymphaeiformis. Next base: position 40,215 of record NZ_JACHJY010000015.1, read on the forward strand.
TACGTGGTGCCGGGCGAGGTGGCGCCGTCGAGGGTGCCGAGGATGACGGTGGCGGTGAGGCCCGGGGCGGTGACCCGGGGCAGTTCGGCGTGGTGCTGGAAGTGGGGTTCGACGTGCCGGTGGGTGTCGGGGAGGGCGACCCAGAGCTGCGCGCCGTGCAGGAAGCGGGCGTGCGGCCGGGGACTCTCCTCCGAGTGGGAGATCGCCCGGCCGGAGGTCATGAGGCCCAGTTCGCGCGGGCGGATCGTCTGGAGGCTGCCCGTGGAGTCGCGGTGGAGCACCTCCCCCTCGTGGAGCCAGCTGACGGTCTGCAGGCCCATGTGCGGGTGCGGCGGGACCTGCATGCCGGGCTCGTCGGCGATGTCGTCGGGGCCGTAGTGGTCGACGAAGGCCCAGGCCCCGACCATCCGCCGGCCCAGGTTCGGGAGCAGCCTGCGGACCTCGGTCGATTCGCCGAGCTGGACGCGGCGGGGGCTGAGCAGCTCCCGTACCGGCTCGGCGACGACGAAGCCACGGCCGCCGCACACGGTCAGCGCGGCCTGACGATCAAGATTGCTCATGTCACTCAACCCATCCTTGATGGAATGTTCAACTAGATGGCGGTGTTGACCTGGTCGACACCCCACAGGGTGGCAGATCCGGAGCTCTGGAAAGGGAGAGCAAGTGAGCGACACGTACTACGAGTTCGGAACGGCCGGGGAACGCTGGGAGCGGGCGCAGCTGTTCTTCGACGCGAAGGAGTACGGAACCGCCGTCCGCATCCTGCGCGGCCTCGTCGCCGAGCACCCGGAGCAGACGGCCCAGCGGCTCCTCCTCGCGCGGGCCTACTACCACTCCGCCCAGCTCTCCCGCGCCGAGACCGAGCTCCGCGCCGTCCTGGAGCGCGACCCGGTCGAGCACTACGCCCGACTGATGCTCGGGCGCGTCCTGGAGCGCCAGGGCCGCAAGGACGAGGCCGCTCCGCACCTGCGGATGGCCGCCGCCATGACGGGCGATACCCCGTCCTGACGCGCGGCTGATACCCCCGCACGGTATATTCGGCGGTCAGGAGGCCTGGCTGTGCGGACACACCGAGCGGAACGCGGTGCACGAGCAGGAGGTGCCGTCGGGCACCTCCTGCTCGTCGTCGTGCTCGCCCTCGGGGTGTTCCTCATGCACGCCGTCGGTCATCCCGAGGGCTCCGGCGGCGGCATGGACGCCGCTTCCGCCCCGCACCACAGCGCCTCCGCGCAGGTCGCCGCCCCGCACGACCACGGGGACTCCGACGCCCGGCACGAGCCGGGTTCCGGGATGGACATGACCACCCTCTGCGTGGCCGTCCTCGGCGCCTGGCTGCTCGCGGGGCTCCTCCGGGCCGCGCTCGGACGCCGCCCCGACTGGCTCGCCCTCCTCCTCGCGCGCCTCACACCCGCGCTCGGGCCGCACGCGCCTCCTCCGAGGCCCCCGGACCTCGCCCAGCTGTCCGTCCTGCGGATCTAGACCGAACCCGACGCGCGCCACGGGTCGCTTTCCGATGCCCCCGCGCGTCCGCGGTCTTCTCTTCCGTCTGTACGTACACACAGCACACGAGGTATCACCATGCGCGCCTTCACCTCCCGCACCACCCGCAAGCTCGCCCTCGTCGGGGCGCTCGCCGGAGCCGGACTGCTCCTGACCGCCTGCGGCAGCGACGACGGCATGAGCGGAATGGACCACGGCGGCACGTCCGCCACGTCCTCCGCCACCGCCTCCGCCTCGGCTCCCGCCGCCGGCGCGGACTCCGCTCCCGGGGCCTTCAACGACGCGGACGTCATGTTCGCGCAGATGATGATCCCCCACCACGAGCAGGCCCTGGAGATGGCGAAGCTCGCCGACGGCCGGGCCGAGGACCCCGAGGTCAAGAAGCTGGTCGCCGCGATCGAGCAGGCCCAGGACCCGGAGATCCAGAAGATGAAGTCCTGGCTGAAGGGCTGGGGCAAGCCGGAGTCCGCCGGGCACGGCGGTCACGCCATGGCCGGGATGATGTCCGACCAGGACATGAAGGACCTGGCCGCGACGAGGGGCAAGGCCTTCGACCGGAAGTTCGCCGAGCTGATGATCGCCCACCACGACGGCGCCGTCGCCATGGCGAAGGACGAGCAGAAGAGCGGCGGCAACGCCACGGCCAAGAAGCTCGCCGACGACGTCGTACGGACGCAGTCCGCCGAGGTCGACCAGCTGAAGAAGATCCTCGACCGGCTCTGACCCGGCCCCCGCCCCCGGCCCAGAAGGCCCGCTGCTCCACGCTGCCGATCCGGTCCGCTGATCCGGTCCACTGATCCGCCGCGAGCATCCGGCCCCTGAGCCGCCGCGCGCATCCGGCCCCTCGGCCGCCCGCTGATCCGGTTCCCCGGTCCAGCCCCCGGCGGCCCGCCCCGACCCATCGGGGCGGGCCGCCCCCTCGACGTACCCCGCACCCCTCGCGAAAGAACGATGAACCGGTACTTCCCCCGCCTCGCGGCCACCGCCGCCGTGGCCGTCCTCGCCCTGACCCTCACCGCCTGCTCCGGGGACGCCGCCCCCGACACCCCCGCCCTCAGCCACATCCACGGGCTCGGGCTCCGCGGCGACACCCTGTACGTCGCCACCCACCAGGGCCTCCACACCCCGGACGCCGACGGCCGGCCGGTGCTCGTCGGTGACCGCCGTGACGACTTCATGGGGTTCACCGTCACCGCCCGGGGCGACTTCCTCGCCAGCGGGCACCCGGCCCCCGGCAGCGACGGGCCCGCCGACCTCGGGCTCATCGCGTCGACGGACTCCGGCCGCACCTGGCGCGAGAGGTCCCTCGCGGGGAAGGTCGACTTCCACGCGCTCGACACCGCGTCCGACGCCACCGTCTACGGCTACGACAGCGCCCGCGGCCTCCTGCGGGTCAGCGCCGACGGTGTCGCCTGGGAGGAGCGCGCCTCGCTGCGCGCCCTCGACATCGCCGTCTCCCCCGCCGCCCCGGGCACCGTCCTCGCGACCACCGAGACCGGCGTCGTCCGCTCCACGGACGGCGGCCGGACCTTCGCGCCGGCCTCCGGGCGGGTCCTCGCGTACGTCTTCTGGGCCGCCCCCGACGCCCTCTTCGGCATCGACCCGGACGGCGTCCTCTTCCGGGGGACGGACAGGGGCGCCTCCTGGACCCGGGTCGCCCCCGTGCCCGGCGGCGCCCCGCAGGCGCTCACCGCCGTGGACGCCCGCCGGCTGCTCGTCGCCACCCAGGACGGGGTGTACGAGTCACGGGACGGCGGCCGCCGCTTCGACCGGCGCATGGCGGTGGAGTCCGGGGAGCACTGACAGGCCCTACGCCTTCGCCCGCCGGTCCACGACCACCTCGCCGCCGACCACGACCGCCTCCGCGACCGTGCCCGGGATCTCCTCCGGGGCGATGCGGAGGACGTCGCGGGAGAGGACGACGAAGTCGGCCAGCTTGCCCACCGTCAGCGAGCCCCGCTCGTGCTCCAGGAAGTTCGCGTACGCCGAGCCCATCGTGTAGCCCTCGACGGCGGTGGCGACGTCGATCGTCTCGCCCGCCGTCCAGGCCTCGCCGCCGCCGGGCGGGCGGCGGGTGACGGCGGCGTGGATGCCGACCATGGGGTCCATCTCGGCGACGTTCCAGTCGCTGGAGAGGGCGAGGACCGCGCCGGCCGCGTGGAGGCTGCGCAGCGGCCAGGCCTTGTGCCAGCGGTCGGGGCCGACGTTCTCGGCCCAGTCCTGGCCGGGCCCCGCGATGTCGGGGGCGGCGTGCCTCGGCTGCATGCAGGCGACGACGCCGAGCGCGGCGAAGCGCGGGGTGTCGGCCGGGTCGAGGCACTCGACGTGGACGACCTGGTGGCGGGCGTCGCGCGGCCCGTTGACGGCGCGGGCCCGCTCGACGGCGTCGAGGACGGTACGGATGCCCCGGTCGCCGGTCGCGTGGACGAAGCACTGGAAGCCGCGCGCGTCGAGCCGGGTGAGCAGCTCGGCGAACTCCTCGGGCGGGTAGAAGGTGTCACCGCGGTGGTGGGAGCAGCCGGCGTACGGCTCCAGGAGGGCGGCGGTGCGGGGTTCGACGACGTCGTCGATGTACAGCTTGAGCGGGCCGACCCGCAGCCGGTCGTCGGCGTACGCGTCGGCCGCCGTCTCGAAGGCGTCCAGGTCCTCCTCGGTGGTGCCGCGCGGGTGGAAGAGCGCGGCGACGATCCGGGAGCGCAGTCGGCCCTCGTGGCGGGCGCGCTCGTAGAGGGCGAGGTCGTCGAGGGAGTTCTGCGGTTCGACGACGGTGGTGATGCCGTAGCCGATGGCGTCGTCCAGGCTCTTGGCGAGCCGTCCGTACTGGCGGTCGGTCGAGGCCCAGGGCAGGCCGAGCTCGCGGAGGGCGCGGTGGCCGTCGCGGGAGAGGCCCTTGACGGCGAAGTCCTTGACGAAGCCGGTGGGCTCGCCGGTGGCGGGGTCGGTGACGGCCCGTCCGAAGGGCAGCTCGGTGTGGTCGCGGTCGACGCCGAGGCGGCGGAGGGCGGCGGTGTTGAGCCAGGCGGTGTGGACGTCGTAGCTGAGGACGAGGGCCGGGGTGTCGCCGGTGGCCGGGTCGAGGTCGGCGGCGGTGGGCATCCGCCCGTCCGGGATCGCGGAGTAGTCGAAGGCCTCGGCCTCGATCCACCCGGCGTCCGGGTGGGCCGCGTGCCAGGTGCGGATGCGCTCGTGGATCGCGTCGAGGCTGCGGGCTCCGGCGAGCTGGACGCAGGCGTCGTCGGAGCCGAGGCGGACGTGGTTGTGGGCGTCGACGAAGCCGGGCAGGACGAGCCGCCCGCCGGCGTCGAGGATCCGGGTGTCGGGCCCCGTCCAGTCGGCGGCTTCGGCGGCGGCGCCGATCCAGACGATGCGGCCGGCACGGACGGCGAGGGCCTCGGCCTCGGGGAGCGCCGGGTCGACGGTGTGGATGCGGGCCCCGGTGAGGACGAGGTCGGCGGGGGCGGTGCGGTTCATGGGGCGGGACTCCGTGTCGTACGAACGAGGGGGTTACTGGAGGGGGGCGACGGTGCGGCGGGCGAGGAGCACGTACACCAGGGCGGAGACGACGGCGCCGAGGAGCGTGAGGTCCGCGCCGCCGAGCGGGGCGACGAGGGGGCCGGTCCACAGCTCGGAGTCGCAGGTGAGCGCGGAGAAGGCGAGGCCCGCGAGGAGGGCGGTCATGCCGGCCGGGTGCCAGCCCGAGCGGTACCAGTAGGCGCCGCCGGTGTCCGCGTGCAGGCCGGCGGAGTCGTAGGTGCAGCGGCGGAGCACCATGTCGGCGAGGAACACCCCGCCCCAGGGGGCGAAGACGATGATCAGGAGGGAGAGGAAGGAGAGGAGGGAGGTCGTGAAGTCGGTGAGGAAGAGGGCGCCGAGGGAGCCGGCGGCGGTGACGGCCGCGCTGATGACGATGGCGCGGGCCCGGCTCCAGGGGATGCCGAGGACCTGGAGGTTCAGGCTCGACGAGTAGAGCGTGATGATCGAGTTGGTGACGGAGCCGCCGAGCACCAGGGCCAGGAAGAGCGGCTGGAACCAGCCGGGGAGGAGGCTCTCGGTGCCCGCGACGGCGTCGGTCATGTCGGCCTGCGTCGCGGCGGCGACCCCGGCGACGCCGAGGGCGACGGAGGAGACGAAGCCGCCGAGGGCGCCGCTCCAGGTGACGGCCCTGAGGCTGGTGGTGCGGGGCAGGTAGCGGGTGTAGTCGGCGGGCATGGGGAGGTACGAGAAGGGGCCGGCGAGCATGACGACGAAGGCGAGGCTCCAGCCGGAGGCGCCGGGCGCGGCGGCGGGGGCGGAGGTGTCGGCGCCGGGCAGGACGAGGACGAGCAGGGCGGCGAAGCCCGCGGCGAGGACGTACGCCATCCAGCGTTCGGCGAACTGGACGGTGGCGTGGCCCCAGAGGGCGACGACGAAGGTCAGCGCGAGGGTGACGGCGAGCGCGAGGGCGCGGGCGGCGTGTCCGCCGTTCCAACCGAGGTCGGTGAAGAAGGCTTCGAGGGCGAGGGTGCCCACCACGGTGTTGACGATGGTGTAGCCGATGCTGACGATCCAGTTCAGCAGGCCGGCGGGCCAGTTGCCGCGGCGGCCGAACGCGGCGCGGGAGATGACGAGGGTGGCGGTGCCGGTGCGCACGCCGCTGAGTCCGGCCGCGCCGATGGCGAGGAACGAGAGGCCGCCGAGGACGACGACGGCGGTGGCCTGCCAGAAGGAGAGCCCGAAGGCGACGGCGAGGGCGCCGTTGATGACGTAGGTGAAGGTGAGGTTCGAGCCGAACCAGAGCCAGAAGACGTCCTTGGCCCCGCCGTGGCGTTCGGCGTCGGGGATGGGGTCGATCCCGTGTTCCTCGACCTGGAAGACCTCGTCGGTCGCTGTCCGGCCGCCCGTGGTCACGGGCACCGTCTCGTGTTCGAGCACACCGCGCTCCTGTCTTGAATGCCGTTCTAAGTTTTAGAACGGCATTCAAGATGTGCGATGGGTTCAGGCCACGTCAAGACCCTCGGAGGTTGCGGTTAAGGTCGATCCCGCACGGCACGGGACGCCGGGCGACACGGAACGGCGGGACGGGAGCGGCGACGGTGGCAGGCACGGCACGACGGCGGGACGGGAACGTCACGCAGGAGCGGATGCTGGAGGAGGCCATGGCGGCGATCGCCGAGGACGGCCTCGCCTCCCTCACCATGTCGGCACTCGCCGAGCGGCTCGGCACGAGCGGCGGCCACATCCTGTACTACTTCGGCAGCAAGGACCTGCTGCTGCTCGCCGCCCTGCGGTGGAGCGAGGCCGCGCTCGCCGAGGAGCGGCGCGCGCTCCTCGCCCGGCGGATCACGGCCGAGCGCAAGCTCGACCTCTTCCTCCGGCTCTACCTCCCGCGCGGACCGCGCGACCCGCGCTGGACGCTGTGGATCGAGCTCTGGGCCCGCACCCCCGGCAACCCGGCGCTCCGCGAGGCCCAGGCCGAACTGGACGCCGGCTGGCAGGAGGACCTGGAGGCCCTGCTCACGGCGGGCGCGGCGCGCGGGCGCTTCGCCCCGCTGGACGCCGACGCCCGCGCCTCCGAACTCCTGGCCCTGCTCGACGGGTTGAGCACCCGGGTGGTCCTCGGCCAGGAGCCGGGCCGGGATCCCCGGCCCGCCCTGGAGATCGCGCGCTCGGCGGCGCGCGCGCTGATCCCCGTCACCACCGAGCCGGGCACCTGATCTCCGTCAACACCGCACCGGAGAGCGGAGAGTGACAGGGCGTCAGCCCCGATAGGCCTCAAGGAGTCGCAGCCACGCCTCGCTCAGCGTCGGATACGCGGGGACGGCGTGCCACAGGCGGGCGATCGGCACCTCTCCCGTGACGGCGATCGTCGCCGAGTGGAGGAGCTCTCCGATGCCGGGCCCGACGAAGGCGGCCCCGAGGACCACCTCCCGGTCCAGGTCGACGACCATCCGGGCGTGCCCCCGGTACCCCTGGGCGTAGAGGCCGGCCCCGGCGACGGACCGCATGTCGAGGTCCACGGCCCGGACCCGGTGTCCGGCGCGCTCCGCCTCGGCGAGGGTGAGCCCGACGGCGGCCGCCTCCGGGTCGCTGAACACGACCTGCGTCACGGCCGCGTGGTCGGCGGTCGCCGCGTGGGCGCCCCACCGCCCGGTGTCGAGGGACGCGTCGCCGCGCGCGCGGGCGGCGATCGCGGCGCCCGCGATCCGCGCCTGGTACTTGCCCTGGTGGGTCATGAGCGCGCGGTGGTTGACGTCGCCGACGGCGTAGAGCCAGTCGCTCCCGGTGACCCGGAGGGTGTCGTCGACGTCGAGCCAGGAGCCCGGTGTCAGACCGACCGTCTCCAGGCCGATGTCCTCGGTGCGCGGCTTCCGGCCGGTCGCGAAGAGCACCTCGTCGCCCTCGACGTGGTCGCCGCCCTCCAGGACGACGGTGACCGGTCCGGTGCCCCCGTCGCGCACCACCGCGCTCACCGCCACGCCCGTACGGACGTCCACGCCGCGCGTGGTGAGCGCGGCGGCCACGTGCTCGCCGAGGAACGGCTCCATGCGCGGCAGCAGCCCCCCGCCCCGTACGAGCAGGGTCACCTTCGACCCGAGGGCCTGCCAGGCGGTGGCCATCTCGACGCCCACCACTCCCCCGCCGACCACGACGAGCCGCTCCGGCACCCGGTCGGAGCTGGTCGCCTCCCGGCTGGTCCAGGGATGCGCGGCGGGCAGTCCCGGCAGCTCCGGCAGCAGGGGACGGGTGCCGGTGCAGACGGCGACCGCGTGCCGGGCGGTGAGGACGTGGCGCTCGCCCTCCGGACCCGCGACCTCGACCCGGCGCGGCCCGTGGAGCCGTCCGTGCCCCCGGTAGGCCCGGACGCCGATGGAGTCCAGCCAGTCGACCTGGCCGTCGTCCTTCCAGTGCCCGACGACCTCGTCCCGGTGGGCGAGGACCTCCATCGCGTCCAGCGGGCCGTAGACCGACTCCCGCAGCCCCGCCACCTTGCGGGCGTCGGAGCGGGCGATCGCGGGGCGGAGCAGCGCCTTGCTGGGCATGCACGCCCAGTACGAGCACTCGCCGCCGATCAGCTCGCCCTCGACGATCGCCGCGGTGAGGCCGCCGGCCCGCACCCGGTCGACGACGTTCTCGCCGACCGGGCCCGCGCCGATCACCACCACGTCGTACGCGTGCTCGTCTTCCACCGTTCGTGTCATGGCTCCCAGTCTGGTGCCCGGGGCGCGGAATAGCGCGGCTCGATACGCCGTTGTGCCGGGCGAGTCCCCAGGGGACCGTGAGGACACCGCCAGGAGACCCGAAAGGTAGGCAGCATGAGCACCGTAACGCTCACCAAGGACAACTTCGACGAGATCGTGAGCGGGAACGAGTTCGTCCTCATCGATTTCTGGGCATCCTGGTGCGGTCCCTGCCGTCAGTTCGCCCCCGTCTTCGAGGCGGCGTCCGAGCGGCACCAGGACCTCGTCTTCGCCAAGGTGGACACCGAGGCGCAGCAGGAGCTGGCGGCCGCGTTCGAGATCCGCTCGATCCCGACCCTGATGATCGTCCGCGACAACGTGGCCGTGTTCGCGCAGCCCGGCGCGCTGCCGGAGGCCGCGCTCGAGGACGTCATCGGGCAGGCCCGCAAGCTCGACATGGACGAGGTCCGCAAGTCCATCGCCGAGGCGCAGGCCAAGTGACCCACGGCGAGGGGGGTACGGGAGACGCTCCCGTACCCCCCTCGCGTCGTGTCGGGAGTCCTGTCGGCGTCAGCGCTCCAGGACCAGCGCGAGGCCCTGCCCGACGCCGATGCAGAGGGCCGCGAGACCCGTGCCGGAGCCGGCCGCGGCGAGCTGGTGCGCCACCGAACCGGCGAGGCGGGCGCCCGACGCCCCCAGCGGGTGACCGATCGCGACGGCTCCACCGCGAGGATTCACGATTTCGGGGTCCAGTTCCGGCCATTCCGCGAGGCAGCCGAGGGACTGGGCCGCGAAGGCCTCGTTGAGCTCGAAGGTCGTCAGGTCGGCGAAGGAACGCCCGGCCTTCCCCAGGGCTCGGCGGACCGCCTCGACCGGGCCGAGACCGAAGAGCTGGGGCTCGATCCCGGTGACCGCGGAGGTGCGGATCCGGGCGAGGGGCTCTCGGCCGGTCTCGCGCAGCCCGTCCTCGTCGACGAGGAGCAGCGCCGCCGCGCCGTCGTTGAGCGGCGAGGAGTTGCCCGGCGTGACCGTGCCGCCCTCGGTGCGGAAGGCGGGCTTCAGCTTGGCGAGGGCCTCCATGGACGTGCTGTCGCGGATGCACTCGTCACGGGTCAGCTCCGCCCCGGGGTACGGGACGACCTCGTCGTCGTACAGACCCTTCGCCCACGCCTCGGCCGCCTTCCGGTGGCTGGCGAGGGCGAAGGCGTCCTGCTGCTCGCGGGTGATGCCGTGCTTGTCGGCGACGAGCTCCGCGCCCTCGCCGAGGGAGACCGTCCACTCGGCGGGCATCCTCGGGTTCGTCATGCGCCAGCCGAGGGTCGTGGAGTGGAGCTGCTGGTGGCCCGCGGGGAAGGCCCGCTCGGGCTTCTGCAGGACCCAGGGGGCGCGGGACATCGACTCGACGCCGCCCGCGATCGCGACGGAGGCGTCGCCGAGGGCGATGGCGCGGGCCGCCTGGATGACGGCCTCCAGGCCGGAGCCGCAGAGGCGGTTGACGGTGACGCCGGGGACGCTGACCGGCAGGCCGGCGAGGAGGACGGCCATGCGCGCGACGTCGCGGTTGTCCTCGCCCGCGCCGTTGGCGTCGCCGAAGTAGACGTCGTCCACCCGCGCGGGGTCGAGCGCGGGCGAGCGGTCGACGAGCGCGCGGACGACATGGGCCGCGAGGTCGTCGGGGCGGACGGAGGCGAGGGCGCCCCCGAACTTCCCGATCGGGGTGCGGACGGCGTCGACGATGTAGACGTCGCGGATGCTCATCGGTTCTCTCTCCCACGTGACCTTCGGAACGACACTGTTCGCCTGGTGAAGCAATCTTCGCTCCATTGGGCGCGCAGAGTCTCTGCCCGGCGGCCCGTCGTGTCAACGGGCCGTTTCCGGAAGCCGGGGAGGTCGGGGGGCGGTCAGCGGGCCGTGGCGGGGCGCGCGAGGACCGTGAGGCCGTAGTCGAGCTCGTGACCGTCGACGAGCAGCGCCTCGACCACGCCCGTCCCGGGGTCGATGTCGGCCCGGATGCCGTGTCCCTCGTAGATCGGGTAGCCCGACTCGCCGTGGCGGCCGGTGGCCTCGACGACGGCCGTGCGGACGGCGCTGTCCTCGACGGTGGCACCGCCGCGGTCCTCGACGTGCTCGGGCACCAGCAGGATCTCGAACCGCTTCGGAACTGTGCTCATGCACCGAAGCTAAGCGCTCGACGGGACTCCCGCCGGACGACGGCGCACCGCCGGCTCGGCTCGCTCCGGACGGCAGCTCGACGGCTCGACGGCACACCCTCGGCTCACCCCCGCCGCACGGCCGTGCCCGCCGGTCCCCTGGACCCGGCTTGCACCGGACAGTCGTGCACGCAGGACCCTCGACCCGGCTCGCGCCAGGTGACGGGTCCCGGCGGACCGTCGGCTCGGTTCCCCCGGGCGACCGGCGCCGGCGACCGGCGCCCCGTCTGCCCTCAGCTCGACTCCCTCCGGACGATCCGCGAGTCGAGCAGGTCGCGGGAGACGGGCGGGGCGTCCGTCTCCCGTACGGCGTGGTCGACCAGCTCCGCGAGCTCGCGGCCGAGCACCATGTCGATGCGTACGGTGCTGAGCCGGGGCCGCAGCAGCCGCCCGAGGAGCAGGTCGTCGGCGCCGACGACGGCGGTCTCGTCGGGCACGGAGATCCCGGCGTCCTGGAGCGACCGCATGAGGAGCATCGCGTACTCGTCGTTGTACGCGAAGACGCCGTCGAGCCCGAGCTCGCGCCACCGCGCGGCCAGCGCGTCCGCCGACTCCTCCTCGTACCGCAGCGGCAGCGGTACGACGGTGGCGCCGGCGCGCTCGGCGGCGCGGCGCGCGCCGTCGAGGCGGGGTCCGGAGAACATCCCGAGGCCCGGCTCCTCGGGCACGACGACGCCGATCCGGCGCCGGCCGGTCTCCAGGAGGTGCTCGGTGGCCACCTCGCCGACCCGCCCCTGGTCCATGACGAGGGCGTGGGTGCCCTCCACGCGCTGGGTGCCGAGGGTGATCACGGCCCGGGCCCCGGACCGCTTGAGGATCTCGACGCCCTGCCCGGTGAGCTCGACCTCGCCGAGGGAGACCACGGCGACCGGCCGCAGCTCGGCCCAGGCGCGGGCGGCCTCCTCGGCCTCCAGGCCGACGCTGCCGTACTGCACGACCGTGTAGTCCAGGCGGCGCAGGGCCCACTGGAAGTCGTTGAAGAACCGGCTGTACAGCGGTCCGACGGGGACGTGGGAGCTGGGGATCAGCACCATGCGGCTGTGGCCCGCGCGCAGGCTGCGGGCCGCGGCGTGCGGCACGTAGCCCAGCTCCTCGGCCGCCTCGCGCACCCGCTGCCGGGTGGGCTCGCTGATGCGGACGGCCGAGGTGTTGTTCAGGACGTACGAGACGGTGGCCCGGGAGACGCCCGCGAGGCGCGCGACGTCGGCGCTGGTCGGGACCGCGCGCCCGGAAGAGCGTTCGGGGGACTGTTCGGTTGGCTGGCTCATCGATCCGGCATCTTTCCAGAACGATCCGGCCGCAGGTCTGGCGGATGGCCGGAATGGGGTGCTACACAATGCCTACACCTGTCACTGACACGTGTCACCTCCCCCGTTCCATCCGTTTCCCGCCCCCGCACCGGGCGATCTCCCCAGGAGGGCACAGTGGCCCTTTCCTCCCCAGGCCCCGCCACCGGCACCGCCGCCCCCGGCTCCCCCGCCGCGCCCCGGCCGACCCGCGGGCTGCTGCCCCTGCTCCTCGCCGGCAACACCGCGATGTACGCCCTCTACATCGGCGTCGCCGGCATGCTCCTCGCGCTCCAGATCGAGGACATCGACCCCGCCGGCAAGGTGGCGAACTTCGGCCTCGTCGCCGGCATATCCGCGATCTTCGCCACCGTCTTCAACCCGGTCGCGGGCGCCCTCTCGGACCGCTCGGGCCGCCGCAACCCCTGGATCCTCGCCGGCGGCCTGCTCGCCGTCCCGGTGATGCTGCTCCTCGGCAGCGTCCACACGATCCTGCTGGTCACCATCGCCTGGTGTCTGGGGCAGGCCGTCATGAACATCTACCAGGCCGCCATCACCTCCGTGGTCCCCGACCGGGTCCCGATGGCCGCACGCGGCAAGGCCTCGGCCGCCGTCGGTCTCGGCCTCCCCATCGGCTCCACGATCGGCGCCCTCGTCGGCGCGGCCTTCTCCGAGCACTACCGCACCGGCTACCTCGTCTTCGGCGCGATCGTCGCCGCCACCGCCGTGCTGTTCACCACCTGCGCCCGCGAGGAGCGGATGCCCCCGAAGCCCCCGCTGCCGGTCAGGCAGCAGCTCGCGGCCTTCGGCAACGCCCTCGGGAACCACGACTTCCGCTGGGCCTTCATCGGCCGCGCCCTGCTCGTCCTCGGCTACTTCGCCGTGGCCGGCTTCCAGCTGTACATCCTCAAGGACCACACCGACCTGCCCGCCGGGCTGAGCGCCGAGGAGGCCGTGGCCATCCTCATGCCGGTCAACTCCGTCGCCATGGTCGTCTCCACCGTGCTCGGCGGCTGGCTCTCGGACCGGTTCGACCGCCGCAAGCTCTTCGTCGGCGCCTCCGCCGCGCTCGCCGCCGTCGCGCTGGTCATCCCGGCCGTCTCCAGCAGCTGGCCCGCGATGCTCGCCTTCTCCGTCGTCAACGGCCTCGGCTTCGGCTGCTACATGGCCGTCGACACCGCCCTGGTGACCATGGTGCTGCCCAAGGCCGAGGACGCGGCCCGCGACATGGGCGTCCTCAACGTCGCCAACGCCGGCCCGCAGATCGTCGCCCCCTTCGTGGCCTCGCTCATCGTGTCGCTCAGTGGCGGATACACGGCGCTCTTCCTGGTCGCGGCCGTACTGTCGGTACTCGGCGCGCTGGCCGTGCGCCCCATCCGCAGCGTGCGCTGACCCCCGGTCGGCGTTCCGCCGCGCACCATCCGCAGCGCGCGTCGACCCCCGTCGGCGCACGCCGAACACCGCAGGAGAGGCGGCACCGTGCGCCTGCACACGACCACCTGGGGATCCGGTGACCGGACGGCCCTGCTCGTCCACGGCATCATGGCCGACCACCGCACCTGGCGCCGGGTCGGACCCGCGCTCGCGGAGCGCGGCTACCGGGTGATCGCCGTGGACCTGCGGGGACACGGGGCGAGCGACCGGGCCGCGGGCCCCGAGGCGTACCGGCCCCAGGACCACGCCGACGACCTCGTCGCCTCCCTCCCCACCGGCGCGGACCTGGCCGTCGGGCACTCGCTCGGCGGGCTCGTCCTCGCCGGGGCGGTGGAGCGTCTGGCACCGGCCCGGGCGGTGTACTCCGACCCGGCCTGGCACCTGGCGGCCGGTCCCTGCGGCTACCGCGCCGACCTGTTCGTCCGGGGCAAGTCGATGACCCGGGAGCAGATCAGGGGGTTCAACCCGCACTGGTCGGACGAGGACGTCGACGTCGAGATGGCGTCGGTACGGGACTGGGACGAGCGCAGCGCCCACGGCCTCACCCCGTTCGTGGGCGCCGACCTGTGGCCGGCCCGGCCCGTGGTGCCCTCCCTCGTCACCCTCGCCGATCCCTCCACCCTCGTCCGGCCGGAGCACGCCCGGATGCTGGCGGACCGCGGATTCGAGCTCCGTACGGTGAAGGGCGCCGGGCACACCGTCCACCGGGACGACTTCGACGGGTTCATGACCGCCCTGGACGGCTGGATCTGACGTACCGTTCAGCCATGGACGACACGTCGATGGACAGCTCGATGGTGGGACTGCTCGGCCGCGTGACCGGCACCGTCGGCCCCGGCCTCGTCGGCGAGGTGATCGTCCGGATCCGCGGCGGCGCCGAGCACTTCCTCGCGCATCCCGCCTCGCCGAAGGAGCGGATCGAGGTCGGCACGGTCGTGATGGTCATGGAACATCTCCCTCCGCGCACCGTCTATGTCACAGCCGCGTACGACAGTTGACCGAACCGTTGAGTGTGCGCCCGCCCCGGGCGCACACTCCCTTCACCGGATCCGCACGGCTCCGGTGAAGGGGGACCTTGTCCATGAGCATCGGCATTCTGGCGGGCGTCGTCGTCGGCGCGCTCGCCGTTCTGATCGGTGTGTTCAAACTGATGTGGCGCGTCGCGGAACCCAACGAGGCGCTGATCATCTCCGGTTCCAACCACAAGAACGAGGGCCTCGGCGACGGCATGGGGTTCCGCATCGTCACCGGCCGCGGCACCCTCGTGCTCCCCGGCGTCCAGGCGGTGCGGAAGCTGTCACTGGACCTCAACGAGACGCAGTTGTCCGTCGAGTGCGTCACCCACCAGGGCATTCCGCTCAAGGTCCGCGGTGTGGTGATCTTCAAGGTCGGTGACGACTTCGTGTCGATCGCCAACGCCGCCCGCCGCTTCCTCGACCAGCAGAAGCTGATGAGCGAGCGGGTGCACATCGTCTTCGCCGGTCATCTCCGCGCCATCGTCGGCGGGTTGACCGTGGAGGACATGATCCGTGACCGGGAGAAGCTGACCGGGCAGGCGCGTTCGGCCTGTGGCACGGAGATGGAGAAGCTCGGTCTGATCGTCGACTCGCTGCAGATCCACGAGATCGAGGACCCCACCGGGTACATCAAGAACCTGGCCGCCCCGCACGCGGCCGCCGTCCAGCGGGACGCGCGGATCGCGCAGGCGGAGGCGAACCGGCGGGCGACCGAGGCCGAGCAGCAGGCCGCGGCGCGCATGTCGGAGGCGACCCGCGACAGCGAGATCCTCCAGGCGGGCTACCAGGCCGAGCGGGACCAGGCCTCCGCCCGGGCCCGGCAGGCAGGCCCGCTCGCCGACGCCGCCTCGCGCCAGGAGGTCGTCGTCCAGGAGACCCGGGTCGCCGAGCTGGAGGGCCTCCGCAAGGAGCAGCAGCTCCAGGCGGAGGTCCGCAAGCCGGCCGACGCGATGGCGTACGAGACCCGGACGCTGGCCGAGGCCGAGCGTGACGCCCGGATCTCGGCCGCCGAGGCCGAGGCGAAGGAGACCGAGCTGGCGAGCGCCGCGAAGGCGACGGCGACCCGGCTCACCGGTGAGGCGGAGGCGGCGGCGCAGCACGCCAAGGGTCTCGCGGTCGCCGAGGCCACGCGCGCGAAGGGCCTGGCGGAGGCCGAGGCGATCAAGGCACGGGCGGCGGCGCTCGCGGAGAACCAGGAGGCCGTGGTCGCGCAGCAGCTGGCCGAGAAGTGGCCGGAGATCGTCTCCGCGGGCGCCTCCGCCTTCGGGAACGTCGACCAGATGGTGCTGCTCAACGGCGCCGACGGCATGGCGGACGTCTTCGCCAAGGCGCTGACCATGGGCGGGACCGGTCTGGGCCTGGCCCGGCAGCTCCTCGCCACGATGAACCCGGCGGCGCAGGAGAAGCTGGGCGGGGCGGCGCTGTCGGTGCCGCCCGCGCAGCGCTCGGAGGAGAGTGTGGAGATCCCGGTGGGCGACGGGCGGTAACCGCACACGAAAGGACGAAGGGGCCCGCTGCCGCGCATCGGCACCGGGCCCCTTCCGTACGATCCGCTCGGCCTCAGTTGTGGCCGAACTTGCGTTCCTTGCGGTGGGACGCGTGCTCGACGAGGGGCATCGACGTCTCTCTCGTGGGGGTCGGTGCGCTCTTCTCCTTCGCGGCCGCGTCGGCGCGGTGCTCATGGCCGCCGGTACGGGCTCCCCGGTTGGTCCGGGTCTGTTTCTTGCCCACGATCGTGCCTCCCGTGACGGGTGTCGGACGGTGGTCCGTATGCCCTCAGCCTGGCACGGGGGCCGGAGAGCCGCACGTCAGAGGGGGAGCGCGCGGGAGCGGTCCCCGCAGGCCCTACGGTGACCCCCATGACGACGTATCCGCACTCCACGACCGAGGCCGATCCGCACCTCATCGGGCCCGTCCGCACCTCCTACGCGCCGGACTGCGACGGTGCCCCCGACCCCGGGGAGATCGTCTGGACGTGGGTGCCCTTCGAGGAGAACGACGGCAGGGGCAAGGACCGGCCGGTGCTCGTGGTGGCACGGGAGGAGTCCGGCACCCTGCTGGCCGTCCAGCTGTCCAGCAAGCGCCACGACCACGACCGGGAGTGGGTGGCCATCGGTACGGGGTCCTGGGACAGCGAGCGGCGCGAGTCCTGGGTGGACCTGGACCGGGTCCTGCGGGTCTCCGAGTCGGGAATGCGACGCGAGGCCTGCGCTCTGGACCGACCGCGGTTCGACCGGGTCGTGGGGCGGCTCGTGGAGCGGTACGGCTGGTCCTGAGCGCGCCGGCCGGCCGTCCGGTCAGCCGCTCGCGCCGAGCACCCGCCGGAAGGCCGCGAGCGTCGGCGTGCCGGAGGAGCGGTCGAGGACGGCGAAGACGACCTCCTCGAAGTGGCCGGCGAAGCGGCCGTCGCCGGTGAGGAGGGCCTTGAAGGTGCCCGCGACCTCCGCCGGGTCGTTCTGGAAGACCCCGCAGCCCCAGGCGCCGAGGACGAGCCGTCGGTATCCGGCCGCGGCCGCCGTCTCCAGGACGCGCTCGGCGCGGGAGGCGAGGGCGGCGGGCAGGCGGTCGGCGAGCTCGGGGGTGTTGCGGCGGACGGCGCCCGCGTTGGGCGCGGGCGACGTGAGGAAACCGACCGTGAAGGGCTCGGCGAGCAGCGCGCCCCGGTCGTCGCGGAAGACCGGGACCCCGGGCGAGTGGATGACCCGGTCGGTGTAGAGGGCGTCCCGCCGGGCCCGGTGCTCGGCGTAGTAGTCGGGGGCGCGCAGCAGGGTGGTGTGGAGGGCGGAGGAGCGGCAGAGCGCCTCTTCCTGTGCCTGGGCGCCGTTGAGGTAGCCGCCGCCGGGGTTGCGGGCCGAGGCGAAGTTCAGGACGGCGACCGGGCGGGTGGGGTCGGCGCCCGTCATGCGGCGGGCAGCCGCCAGGCTGCTCTCGGGGGTGACCGTGAGGGTGGGTGTGCGGTCCGTGTCCGGCGTGACCGGGACCGGCTCGGGGCCGTGGAGGCGGGTTCCGGACAGGGCGGCGGTCAGGTTCTCGGTGAGGGAGACCGTTCGGCCGTCGGGGGCCCGGTAGTGGCCCGCCGCGACGATCTCCTCGGTCTGTCGCGCGAGGGCGCGCAGTCGTGCACTCATGTTCCTCAGGATGATCGTTTCGTTCCGTCGGGGACAAAGGGTTTTCCGGGGCTGGGGGGAGATTCGGACGAGCCGGGGCGCAGGGGGCGCGTGCGGGGCGGGTGGGGCGCTCTTGCACGCCGGTCGGCGGTGGCTTTAGGTGGAAGCAGCGGCTCATCGGACGGGTCCCCGCGGGGACCCGAGGACCAGGAGGTGCACGGATGTCGCCCAGCGGCATACCGCGTGGCGGGCCCCCTCTCACCGAGGGGGAGGCGGAGGACCTGCTGCGATGTATCTGCTTCAAGACCGGCCCGCCCCGCACGGTGGGGGTGGAGCTGGAGTGGCTCGTGCACGAGCTGCGCGATCCCCGGCTCCCCGTACGGCCGCAGAGGCTCGCGGCCGCGCTGGACACCGTGCGGGCCCTGCCGCTGGTGTCGGCGCTCACGTTCGAACCCGGCGGGCAGCTGGAGCTCAGCTCGCGCCCGGCCGGTTCCCTCATGGAGTGCCTGGACTCCCTCGCCGCCGACCTGACCGCGGTGCGGGCGGCGCTCGGGCCGCTCGGTCTGACCCTCAGCGGGTACGGGGTGGACCCCTGGCACGCGCCGCGCGGCCGGGTCCTGCACGAGCCGCGGTACGACGCGATGGAGATCGCGCTCGACCGGACCGGTCCTGCCGGGCGGGCGATGATGTGCGACTCGGCCTCGGTGCAGATCTGCCTCGACGCCGGCCTGGAGGAACCGGGCCCGCTCGGTTACCACCGGCGCTGGCAGCTGGCCCATCTGCTCGGCGCGGTGCTCGTGGCCGCCTTCGCCAACTCGCCCGTGCACGGCGGGCGCCGGACCGGCTGGCGGTCCACGCGACAGGCGCTGTGGACGGATCTCGACCCGCGGCGGGCGCTCGCGCCGTCGTCGGACGGCGAGCCGCGCGCGGAGTGGGCGGCGCACGTCCTGGACACCCCGGTGATGTGCGTACGGGCCGAGGAGGGGCCGTGGGCGGTGCCGGAGGGGCTGACGTTCCGGGAGTGGCTGCGGACCGGCCTCCCCCGTCCGGCCGATGCCGACGACCTGCGCTATCACATGACGACCCTGTTCCCGCCGGTGCGGCCGCGCGGGCATCTGGAGCTGCGGATGGTGGACGCGCAGCCGGGCCGGGACGGCTGGATGGTGCCGGTGGCGGTGACGACGGCCGTGTTCGACGACCCGGAGGCGGCGGAGACCGTGTACCGGGCGGTGAAGCCGCTCGCGGAGCAGGCGGGTCCCGGTCCGGCCCCGCGCAATCCGCTGTGGCGGGCGGCGGCCCGTGACGGGCTCGCCGATCCGGAGCTGCACGCCGCCGCCCAGGTGGTGTTCTTCGCCGCGCTCGACGCGCTGCCCCGGATCGGGGCGAGCGAGGAGGTGCGGCGGATGGTCGCCGCCTTCCACGAGCGGTACGTGATCCCCGGGAGCTGCCCGGCCGACAACCCCCAGGTGGTGACGTCATGACCGCGACCGAGACCGGGACCGGCCCCGAGGCCCTGCGGCGGCGGGCCCTCGACGCCCTCACCACCGCACGGGAGCGCACCGCGCTCCTCACCTCCTGTGTGGAGGAGTCCGAACTCACCGCTCAGCACTCGCCGTTGATGTCGCCGCTCGTCTGGGACCTGGCGCACATCGGGAACCAGGAGGAGCAGTGGCTCTGGCGGGCCGTCGCCGGCCGTGAGGCGCTGCGTCCCGAGATCGACTCGCTGTACGACGCCTTCCAGCATCCGCGCGCCACCCGTCCGTCGCTTCCGCTGCTCGCGCCGGGCGAGGCGCGGGCCTATGCCGCCGACGTAAGGACCCGGGTGCTCGACATCCTGGCGAGCACCCCGCTGGAGGGGCGGCCGCTGCTCGACGCGGGCTTCGCGTTCGGCATGATCGCCCAGCACGAACAGCAGCACGACGAGACGATGTTGATCACCCATCAGCTGCGGAAGGGGCCCGCCGCCCTGACCGCTCCCCCGCCTCCGGTCCTGAGGTCGGGTCCGCTGCCTCCCGAAGTCCTCGTCCCCGGCGGCCCGTTCACCATGGGCACCTCGGACGAGCCGTGGTCCCTGGACAACGAGCGGCCCGCACATCAGCGTGTCGTCCCCGCCTTCCACATCGACACCACGCCCGTCACGAACGGCGCCTACCTCGCCTTCATCGCCGACGGCGGCTACACGGACCGCCGCTGGTGGCGGCCCGAGGGCTGGGCGCAGATCCGGGAGCACGACATCGGGGCTCCGCTGTTCTGGCGCCGTGACGGCGGACAGTGGCTGCGCCGCCGGTTCGGGGTGACGGAGCCGGTGCCCGAGGAGGAGCCGGTCCTGCACGTCAGCTGGTACGAGGCGGACGCCTACGCGCGCTGGGCGGGGCGCCGGCTGCCGACCGAGGCGGAGTGGGAGAAGGCGGCCCGCCACGACCCGGTCTCCGGGCGCTCCCGGCGCTACCCGTGGGGCGACGCGGACCCGGGTCCGGAGCACGCGAACCTCGGACAGCGGCACCTGCGGCCCGCGGCGGCCGGCAGCTATCCGGCGGGTGCCTCGCCGCTCGGCGTACGGCAGCTGATCGGTGACGTGTGGGAGTGGACGGCCAGCGACTTCCTGCCGTACCCGGGGTTCACGGCCTTCCCGTACAAGGAGTACTCGGAGGTGTTCTTCGGTCCCGAGCACAAGGTGCTGCGCGGCGGTTCGTTCGCGGTGGACCCGGTCGCCTGCCGGGGCACCTTCCGCAACTGGGACCTGCCGGTGCGGCGCCAGATCTTCTCCGGCTTCCGGACGGCGCGCAGCGCGGAGCTCGACTGATGTGCCGTCATCTCGCGTACGTGGGCGGTCCGGTGGCGCTCGGCGAGCTGCTCGTCCGGCCGCCGCACGCCCTGCTGCGCCAGTCCTGGGAGCCCCGTACGCAGGACAGCGGCGTGGTGAACGCCGACGGGTTCGGCGTGGGCTGGTACGCCGAGGGGGATCCGGTGCCGGCGCGGTACCGGCGGGCCGGCCCGATCTGGGGCGACCTGTCCTTCGCGGACCTCGCCCGGGTGGTGCGCTCCGGGGCCTTCCTCGGGGCGGTGCGGGGGGCCACGCTCCCCGGCGCCGACGGGGAGGCCGCGGCGGCGCCGTTCACCGCCGGACCCTGGCTGTTCAGCCACAACGGCGCGGTCGGGGGGTGGCCGGACTCCGTCTCGGCGCTCGCCGGGGGGCTGTCGGCCGGGGAGCTGCTGCGTCTGGAGGCGCGCACCGACTCGGCGCTGCTCTGGGCGCTCGTGCTGCACCGGCTGCGGGCCGGGGACGCGCCGGGGGCGGCGCTCGCCGACACGGTCCGGGAGGTCGCGGCCGCGGCCCCCGGCTCCCGGCTGAACCTGCTGCTCACCGACGGCGAGCGGATCGCCGCGACCGCCTGGCGGAACAGCCTCTGGTACCTGTCGGGCCCCGGCCGGGTGGCCCTGGCCTCCGAACCGTACGACGACGATCCGCGCTGGCGGGAGGTGCCCGAGTACACGCTCGTCACCGCCGACCGCGCCGATGTCACCCTCACCCCGCTCAAGGAGCCGTCCGCGTGAGCCCGTTCCAGCTGACCCGCACCCTCGCCGCGGACGCCGCCGGCGCCGATCTCCGTGCCGACGTCCTGCACGGTCTGACCCGCTCCCCCAAGGAGCTGCCGCCCAAGTGGTTCTACGACGCCCGGGGCAGTGAGCTGTTCGAGGAGATCACCCGGCTGCCCGAGTACTACCCCACGCGCGCGGAGCGGGAGATCCTGGTCACGCGGGCGCCGGAGATCGCCGCCGCGACCGGGGCCCGGACCCTGGTGGAGCTGGGTTCCGGTTCCTCCGAGAAGACGCGGTTCCTGATCGACGCGCTGCTACCGGGTCTGGACGCGTACGTGCCCGTGGACGTGTCCGAGTCCGCGCTGGTCGGGGCGGCGGAGTCGCTGCTCGCGGACCGGCCGGAGCTGCACGTGCACGCGCTCGTCGCCGACTTCACGCGGGGGCTCGCGCTGCCGGGGACGCCGGGGCCGCGTCTGGTGGCCTTCCTCGGCGGCACGATCGGCAATCTGCTCCCCGCCGAGCGGCGCACCTTCCTGCGTTCGGTCCGTGCCATGCTCGCGCCGGGCGACGCGCTGCTGCTCGGCACGGACCTGGTGAAGGACGAGGCGACGCTCGTGGCCGCCTACGACGACGCGGCCGGGGTGACGGCCGCGTTCAACAAGAACGTGCTGTCGGTGATCGACCGGGAGCTGGGGGCGGACGCCGATCCGGCCGCCTTCGACCACGTGGCGGTGTGGGACGCCGAGCGGGAGTGGATCGAGATGCGGCTGCGCGCCCGCCGCGCGCTGACCGTGAAGATCCCGGAGCTGGATCTCGTGGTGCCGTTCGCGGCGGGCGAGGAGATGCGGACGGAGGTGTCCGCGAAGTTCCGTCAGGCGGGCGTACGGAAGGAGCTGGCGGCGGCGGACCTGGAGCTGTCCCGCTGGTGGACGGACGGCGAGGGCAGGTTCGCGCTGTCCCTGGCGACGGTCGGCTGAGGGACGGTCGGCTGAGCGGCGGCCGGGCGGGCGGCGGCTGACTGAGCGACGGTCCGCTGAGCCGCGGCCGCCAGGGCTCGGCGGTCCGGATACCGAATACTGGATATCGGATCCATTATTCGAATATTGGCCACCATCCGCCGCGCGGTGACGACCCGCCACAAGGACGCGCCCAGCGGATCGTCCCCGACGTACGCGGCGGCCCCGGTGGGCCGGTAGTCGATCCGTACCGGCAGCACGGCGCTTCCGCTGTCGAGCGCCGCCTGGAACGCGGCCGGGCGGAAGCGCCCCCGGGCCCGCCCGCACCAGGTGGACCCCTCGGGGAAGACGACCACCCGGCCGCCGCCGGCGAGCACCGCGGACATCTCCCGGACGGTGCCGGGCAGGGCCCTGAGCCGGTCGCGGTCGATGAAGAGGGTGCCGCCGAGCGCGGCGAGCGGGCCCAGGACGGGCCAGTGGCGGACCTCGGTCTTGGCCACCATCCGGCCGGGCAGCACGGCCGCGAGGAGCGGGACGTCCAGCCAGGAGACGTGGTTGGCGACGACGAGGAGCGGGCCGGTGAGCCCGTCGGCCGTCCCCTCGTACCGTACGCGCACGCCGAAGGCGCGGACCACGGCCCGCACCCAGCTCCGGACGAGGGCGAGGCGCCCGGCCGCGGGGAGCAGCCCCGCGGCCGGGGCGAGCAGGACGCCGAGGAGGACGGTGCCGATCCCGGCGGTCAGCCGGGCCACGGCGAGGACCGTGCCGGCCCGCTCGTCCGGCCGCCCGGGCCCGGTCTCGGGGTGGGCCGTGCAGCGGCCGGGGGTGCAGGGCGCCGTGGGGAGCCACGGCGAGAGGGCCGTGGACCCGTTCACCGCGCCGGGACGAGCGAGAGGAAGTGGTTGAGGTAGCGCGGGTTGGTGCGGCGCATCGAGAGCAGGACGTAGAGGTCGGCGGTGCCGAAGTCGGGGTCGTGCGCGGGCGCGCCGCAGACCCAGGCGCCGAGCCGCAGGTAGCCGCGGAGCAGCGGCGGGAGCTCGGTGCGGCCCTCGGGGCGGGCGATGCCGTCGGGGCTCCACAGCTTGTGCGGGGTGACCCAGTACTCCTCGGGGGCGAGGTGCTTGGCCTTGACGGTGTCCCAGGTGGCGGCGGCGAGGGTGCCGCCGTCGGCGAGCGGGATGGAGCAGCAGCCGGCGAGCCAGTTGTGGCCGGTGCGGGTCATGTAGCGGGCGAGGCCGGCCCAGATGAGGGCGATCACGGCGCCGTTGCGGTGGGCGGGGTGGACGCAGGAGCGGCCGACCTCCACCAGGTCGTGCCGGACGGGCGCGAGGCGGGTGAGGTCGAACTCGGTCTCGGAGTAGAGGCGTCCGGCGACGGCGGCCCGGTCGGGCGGCAGGATCCGGTAGGTGCCGACGACCTCGCCGGTGCCCTCCTCGCGCACCAGGAGGTGGTCGCAGTACGCGTCGAAGGCGTCGCCGTCGAGGCCGGGCTCGGGGCCGTCGAGCAGGGCGCCCATCTCGCCGGCGAAGACCTGGTGGCGCAGCCGCTGGGCGGCCCGGACGTCCTCCTGGTCCCGGGCGAGGCCGACGACGTACCGGGGCGCGGGCTGCTCCGCCGGGGCCTGGGGCTGTGCGGGGACGGACACGGGCGCGGGGACGGGGACGGCGAGCGCGTGCGTCGGTGCGGTCATGGCGGGCTCCTCCGGCGGACGGAAGGGAAAGGGGCGGGACCGGGCCGCGTGAGCGGTGGCCCGGCTCCTTGTTTCTTCCGTCACCGGCTGGATTCGACATGACCGTCCGGGGGCTCGCGGGTGTGCGAACGCTGAATGCTATTCGGCGAGGGTGTCCGTGATCGCGGTCGAGGCCTCCTTGGCCGCCTTCACGGGGTCCTCTCCCTGGAGGACCGCCGTCATGTACGGCTTGATGGGGTTGTCGGCCTCGACGTCGGCCCACTGCGGGGAGTTGGGGGTGGCCCGGCCGCGTGCGGCGCCCTTCGCCATGACGGCGGTGGCCTCCTGGCCGGCGACGACGGTGGCGAGGCTCTTCTTGTTGGGCACGTAGCCCATGGCGCGGGCGAGTTCGGACTGCCACTTCTCGCCGGCGAGCGCCTTGACGACGTCGAGGGCGGCGCCGCGCTGGGGGGCGTTCTCGGGGATGATGAGGTCGGAGCCGCCGGTGAAGACGGCGCAGGGCCGGCCGGCCTTCTTGCCGGGTATCGGGAAGTAGCCCAGCTTGTCCTCGAGGTCGGGGTTGGCCTTGAGGATGGCGGCGACGGCGCTGGGCGTGGCGATGAGCTGGGCGACGTCGCCCTTGGCGAAGACGTCGGCCTGGGGCGGGGTCTGCTCGTCGGCGTTCTTCGGGCCGGAGCCGAGGGCCTGGAGCTTCTTGTAGAAGGTCATGCCGCGCTGGGCGGCCGGGCTGTCGAGCGCGCCGGTCCACTGGCCGCCCTTGTCGACGGCGAGTTCGCCGCCCTCGTCCCAGATGAAGCCGGCGAGGGTGTACCAGTCCTGTCCGGCGAGGTAGATGCCCTGGGAGCCGTTCTTGTCGAGCTTCTCGGTGTCGTCGAGCCACTCGGCCTGGGTGGCCGGCGGCTTGTCGATGCCGGCGTCGTCGAACAGGTCCTTGTTGTAGATGACGATGCGGTTGGCCGCGTACCAGGGGATGCCGTACTGGGCTCCGGCGATGCTGCCGGGCTCGGCGAGACCGGGCAGCCAGTCCTGGCTGCCGAGGTCGCGGACCGACTCCAGGGTGAGGTCGAAGAGCTTCTCGGTGTCGGCGTACTGGGCGACCTGGGTGTTGCCGACCTCGATGACGTCGGGGCCTCCGGAGCCCTGGATGGCCTCGGTGACCTTCTTCCCGATGCCGGTCCAGTCCTGGATGGTGAACTTCAGCTCGACCCCGGCGTGCTCCTGCTCGTACGCCTCGGTGAAGCGCGTGAGGAAGTCCTCGCTGACGCTGTCCCGCATGAGCCAGACGTTCACGGTCTTCGTCCCGCCGTCGCCGCCCGGCAGCATCCCGCAGCCCGCGAGGGCGAGCGCGGTGGCGGCGGCCAGGGGGCAGGCGAGTGAGCGGTTCTTCACGTGGGTCACCTTCTGCTCAGGTTCAGCACAGGGTCGTGCATGGGGGGCTGACCCGGCATGGGGGGACCGAACGGGGTGTTCGCGCGGGTATGTGGCCTGGATTCTGGTCTGGACCAACGGGATGGTCAAGTCCTTGACGATCCCGTTCCGTGCCCGGATGGACGACCCCTTCCGTTACCCACGGTAGTTACTCATGAGTCGCACGGCCCCCGTCGTGTCGCGCGCCGACGCGCCCTGGGGCACCGTGGAGGGACCGCACCGAGAGGAGTTCGGCCCCCATGTCGAATCACACCTACCGCGTCACCGAGATCGTCGGCACCTCCACCGAGGGCCTCGACGAGGCCATCCGCAACGGCATCCAGCGCGCGTCGCAGACCCTGAGGGGCCTCGACTGGTTCGAGGTCACACAGGTGCGCGGCCACCTCGTCGACGGCTCGATCGAGCACTACCAGGTCGGTCTGAAGGTCGGCTTCCGCCTGGAGGACGAGACCTGACCGACGCCGGTACGCGTCAGGTGCGGCCCTCCTTCTCCTGAGCCTCCCTCAGCGCCTCGGAGGGCTCCGCCCAGCGGGCCCGTACGACACGGAAGCCCGCTTCCTCCGCCGCGTCGCACACCGCCGTGTCGTCGTCGACCAGCATCCTGACCGTGCGGTCGGCGGCGAGGCGGCGCAGGATCTCCACCTTGGTCACCCGGGCCGGCCGGAAGTCCCTGTTGCGCCGCATGTGGACGTCACCCTCGGGGAGCCCGTACGCGGCCAGCCACTCCAGGGTCGACCGGCGGCAGCGCTCGGGCCGCCCGGTGAGGTAGACCACCTCGCACTCCCCGGCCGCCTCGCGGCACAGCGCGACGCCCTCCTCCAGCGGCGGATCGTCGGGTGCCGCCGCGAAGAAGCCCTCCCAGTCCTTGGGCCTGCGCTCCAGGAAGTGCTGGCGGTGCGCGGTGGCGGCGAGCGTGTTGTCCAGGTCGAAGACGGCCAGGGGCCTGTTGTCAGATATCACGGGCCCAGCGTAGGAGGAGCCCTCGGAACCCACCCCGGGAACACCTCACTGGGAATCCCTGTCCGGGAATCCCTGTCCGTCCCGCGCGTTGAAGCCTCTGTGAGCACCTTCCTCGACGGCATCCGCTTCTCCGTCCTCGACCGCTCCCGCACCCGGGAGGGCGAGGACGCCCCTCAGGCGCTGCGCGACACCGTGCGCCTCGCCCAGGAGGCGGAGGCCCTCGGCTACCACCGCTTCTGGGTGTCGGAGCACCACGGCGTGCCCGGGGTGGCCGGATCGGCGCCCACGGTGCTCGCGGCCGCCGTCGCCGCCGCGACCTCCGCCGTCCGGGTCGGTACGGGAGGGGTGATGCTCCCGAACCACCGGCCGCTCGTCGTGGCCGAGCAGTTCGGTGTGCTCGAGGCCCTCTTCCCCGGCCGGATCGACATGGGGGTCGGCCGCTCGGTGGGCTTCACGGACGGCATCCGCCGGGCCCTCGGCCGGGCTAAAGAGGACGCCGACCGGTTCGCGGAGCAGCTCGCCGAGCTCCTCGGCTGGTTCACCGGCGAGCAGACGGCCCATCCGCAGGTGCACGCCCGGCCCGCCGAGGGGCTGCGGGTGCCGCCCTTCGTCCTCGCGACCGGGGAGGGCGCCGGGATCGCCGCGGCGGCCGGACTCCCCCTGGTCATCGGCGACCTGCGCCGCCGCGACCGGCTCCTCGCGGCCGTCGACACGTACCGCACCGCCTTCCGCCCGTCCCCGTGGGCGGCCGAGCCGTACGTGGTCGTCGCGGGGACGGTCGCGGTGGCCGCCACCGAGGCGGAGGCGCGGCGGCTGCTGATGCCGGAGGCCTGGTCGCTCGCCTACTCGCGCACGCGCGGGGTCTTCCCGCCGCTCGCCGCGCCCGAGCGGATCGAGGAGCTGGCGATGACGTCGATGACGGAGAAGCAGCGCGGCTTCTACGAGTCGGGTCTTGACGGGCACCTGCACGGCACGGAGGAGCAGGTGGCCGAGGGGCTGGAGCGGGCGGTGAAGGAGACGGGGGCGCAGGAGGTCCTGGTCACCACGAGCACCTACGACCGGACGGCACTGAGCGACTCGTACCGGCGCCTCGCCCGGGCGGTCGGCCTGACGCCGCGGGGCGTCTGAGGGCTCGGGGCGCGGTCGTAGGGGCGCGACCAGGGCAAACGCGGACCATTCGATAAAGTCGCCCCATGCAAGACGCCCCCCACGATCCGTACGTCCGTGTCCGAGGTGCCCGCGAGCACAACCTCGTCGGTGTCGACGTCGACATCCCGCGCGACGCGCTCGTCGTGTTCACCGGGGTCTCCGGCTCCGGCAAGTCGTCGCTGGCCTTCGGGACGATCTACGCCGAGGCCCAGCGCCGCTACTTCGAGTCGGTCGCCCCGTACGCGCGGCGGCTGATCCACCAGGTGGGGGCGCCCGCGGTCGGCGAGATCACCGGGCTGCCGCCGGCGGTCTCCCTGGAGCAGCGCCGCTCCACGCCGAACGCCCGGTCCTCCGTCGGTACGGTGACCACGCTCTCGAACTCGCTGCGGATGCTGTTCTCCCGGGCGGGCCGCTACCCGGAGGGTGCGGAGCGGCTCGACTCCGACGCCTTCTCCCCCAACACGGCGGCGGGCGCGTGCCCTTCGTGCCACGGACTCGGCCTGGTCCACGACACCAGCGAGGAACTCCTCGTGCCCGACCCGAGCCTGTCGATCCGTCAGGGGGCGATCGCCGCCTGGCCGGGCGCCTGGCAGGGGAAGAACCTGCGGGACGTGCTCGACACCCTCGGCCACGACGTCGACCGGCCGTGGCGGGAGCTCGACGCGAAGGACCGGGAGTGGATCCTCTTCACGGACGAGCAGCCGGTCGTCACCGTCCATCCGGTGCGGGAGGCGGAGCGCATCCAACGCCCCTACCAGGGCACGTACATGAGCGCCCGCCGCTACGTCATGCGCACCTACTCCGACTCGAAGAGCCCGACCCTGCGGACGAAGGCGGAGCGCTTCCTCACCAGCGCGCCCTGCCCGGCGTGCGGCGGCGGCCGGCTGCGGCCCGAGGCGCTCGCCGTCACCTTCGCCGGGCGGAACGTCGCCGAGCTCGCCGCGCTGCCGCTCACCGCCCTGTCCGGTCTCCTCTCGACGGCCGCGGCGACGGAGAGGGACGCCTCGGAGACGGCACGCGTCCTCACCGAGGACCTCGTCGCCCGGATCGGCACGGTCACCGAACTCGGCCTCGGCTACCTGAGCCTGGACCGCGCGACCCCCACCCTGTCCAACGGCGAGCTCCAGCGGCTGCGGCTCGCCACGCAGCTGCGCTCCGGCCTCTTCGGCGTGGTGTACGTCCTCGACGAGCCCTCCGCCGGGCTGCACCCGGCCGACACCGAGGCCCTGCTCGTGGTCCTCGACCGGCTGAAGGCGGCCGGGAACTCGGTCTTCGTCGTCGAGCACCACCTCGACGTCGTCCGGCACGCCGACTGGCTCGTGGACGTCGGCCCGCGCGCCGGCGTGCACGGCGGGCGGGTCCTGCACAGCGGCCCGCCGGACGGTCTCGCCGATGTCGAGGCCTCCGCGACCCGGCGGTTCCTCTTCGACCGGGGGCCCGCGCCCGACCGGACGGTACGGGAGCCGGCGGGCTGGCTGCGGCCGGGGCCGGTCACCCGGCACAACCTGCGGGCGGTGGACGCGGCCTTCCCCGTCGGTGTCCTCACCGCGGTCACGGGCGTCTCGGGCTCCGGGAAGTCCACCCTCGTCGACGCGCTGACCGGGGAAGTGGCGGGCGTGGGCCGTCTGGTGACGGTGGACCAGCGCCCGATCGGCCGTACCCCGCGCTCCAACCTCGCCACGTACACGGGCCTCTTCGACGTCGTGCGCAAGCTGTTCACGGAGACCGAGGAGGCCAGGGCGCGCGGGTACAAGGCGGGACGCTTCTCCTTCAACGTGCCCGGCGGCCGCTGCGAGACCTGCCAGGGCGAGGGCTTCGTCTCCGTCGAACTCCTCTTCCTGCCCAGCACGTACGCCCCCTGCCCCGACTGCCACGGCGCCCGCTACAACCCCGAGACCCTCCAGGTGCGGCTGCGCGGCCTCACCATCGCCGAGGTCCTCGACCTGACCGTCGAGTCGGCCGCCGCCTTCTTCGAGGACACCCCCGCCGCCGCGCGAAGCCTGCGCACCCTCCTCGACGTGGGCCTCGGCTATCTGCGGCTCGGACAGCCGGCCACCGAGCTGTCGGGCGGCGAGGCGCAGCGCATCAAGCTCGCCTCCGAGCTCCAGCGGCCGCACCGCTCCCCCACCACGTACGTCCTCGACGAGCCGACGACCGGTCTGCACCCGGCGGACGTCGAGGTCCTCATGCGCCAGCTCCACGGCCTCGTGGACGCCGGGCACTCGGTGATCGTCGTCGAGCACGACATGGACGTCGTCGCCACCGCCGACTGGGTCCTCGACCTCGGGCCCGGCGGCGGAGACCAGGGCGGCCGGATCGTCGCGGCGGGCCCGCCGGCGGAGGTCGCCGCGGTCCCCGGGAGCCGGACGGCCCCGTACCTCGCGAGGGCGCTGAGCGGCTGACCCGGTACGCTCTCCCGCACACCAGCCGGGGGGACGGGGACAACGTGGCACTGCGGGACAACGACCCACGCGAGATCGGTGGTTACGCGCTCCTGGACCGGCTCGGCTCGGGCGGCATGGGCACCGTCTTCCTGGCCCGGGCCGAGTCGGGGCGGCCGGTGGCGCTGAAGATCGTGCACGAACAGTTCGCCGCGGACGCCGAGTTCCGCACGCGCTTCCGCCAGGAGGTACGGGCGGCCCGCCGGGTCAGCGGCGCCTTCACCGCGCCCGTCGTCGACGCGGACCCGGATGCCGCGCGGCCGTGGATGGCGACGGCGTACGTCCCCGGGCGCACCCTCCGGGACCGGGTCGAGTCGGAAGGCCCGCTGTCCGGGGCCGAGTTGCGGGTCCTCGCGGTGGGACTCGTCGAGGCGCTCCGCGAACTGCACCAGGTGCGGGTGGTCCACCGCGACCTGAAGCCCGACAACGTCCTGCTCACCGAGGACGGCCCCCGGGTCATCGACTTCGGCATCTCCCGCGCGCCCGACCACCAGACGCTGACCGTCACCGGCCGGATCCTCGGCACGCCCCCGTACATGTCCCCGGAGCAGCTCTCGACCCCGCACCGGGTCACCCCGGCGTCGGACGTCTTCTCTCTCGGCGCGGTCCTCGTCTACGCGACGACGGGCCGGGGTCCTTTCGACGCGGGCAGCCCGTACATGACGGCGTACAACGTGGTCCACGAACCCCCGGAGATCGCGGAACTCTCCGGGACCGTACGGGAGATCGTCCAGTGGTGCCTGACGAAGGAACCGGGGGAACGGCCGGGTCCGGAGGATCTGCTGTCGGCGTTCCGGGCGGCGCCGGAGGAGGAGTGGGGTGCACCCCGGGGACCTGGCGTCACGGGAGCGTCCCCCGTGCCGACGGAGGTCTCGCGCCGCCACGCCCGCCGAAAGCCCCGGCTGGTGGCTTTGGCTACGGCGGTGGCGTTGATCGCGGGAACAGGTGTGTACCTCCTCTGGCCCGAGGGGCAGCCGCGTGGGACCGCAGAGGTGGTCTCAGCCGGGCCGTCCTCCTCGACCACGCCGTCGAGTCAGGCCAAGGGGCGTCCGACGCCGCCGGACGCAGCCACGCTGGCGTCCGGGAACCCCTACACCCCTGTGTACGGCGGGGATCCCGGCGGCCTGCACGTGTACGCCGACTCGCCCAGCCGTCGTCCCAAGGGCTGGCGACCGTGGACTGCTGCCGCCGGTGCGGGGGCGTGCGTCTTCGCCGCCGCGTCCCTGGTGTGCGTGGCCCCGGGAGACACGCCGGGGCGCGGGCGTGTCTCCCGCATCGACGCCGCCACGGGGAGGACGCTCTGGTCGAAGCAGGCGGACATCCAGTACGACAGCGTTCCCGCCGTGGCCGGTGTGACGGTCGCCGTCTCATCCGTCAGCGGGGTGCGCGCCTTCGCGCTCTCCGACGGCCGCGCCCTTTGGGGCCCGACAGACAAGGACGCCATCGGTCAACTCACCACCGACGGCCGGAGCATCTACGGCACGGGGCAGGACGGCACGGTGGTCTGCTTGGACCCCGCCACCGGCAAGCCGCGCTGGCGGCGGCCCGGAGTCTCCCACGGGATCGCCTACCCTCGTGTCCGCGTCTCGGGCAGCGGGGTGCATGTGCTCTCCGTGGAGGACGGGGAGGTGGACGCCGGGTTGGTCCTGAGCCTCCGCGCGACCGATGGCAAGACCGTCGGGACGACGAGGCTCTCCCGGCCCTGCGCCCCCTGGAGCCTTGCGGTCGTGCCGTCGGACGCCGGAGACGGCTTCGGGCTCCTTGTCTGCCGTGCCTCCCCTGGCGAGGGGTACCACATGCAATGGGCCAGGGCCGGGGCCGCCTACACGGATCTGGAGAGACCCGGCATCGCCTCGTTGACGGCCTCCGCGCGAGGCACGTTCGGGGTGATCGCAACCCCGCGGGCGGACGATGCCTTCGCCGAGTTCGACGTACAACGGGAAGGCGGTGTCCCCTGGCAAGTGCCGTTGGGCTTCGCCTGTGACGCGGTGGCCCTGCCACCGGTCGTGACCGGTCGCCGGGCCTATGTGGTCTGCGGTCAGTCCGGCGTCGTGGTCGATCTCACCCGCCACCTGGTGGTGAACCGGTTCGATCTGCCCTCGCCGGCCTCCCAGGCGGGCAGCCTGAACCCAGGGGTGATCGTGGCCGGCGGAATCCTGTACGCCCAGACCATGACGGGCTGGGCCTCCGTCGACCCCTACGCCACGCCCGTCTGACGCCTACCCCTTCACCTTCCTCCGCGCCCGCAGCCACTCCCGGTTCATCGCCGCGATCGACGGCAGCGGAATGCCCTTCGGGCAGGCCGTGGCGCATTCGCCCGTCAGGGTGCAGCCGCCGAAACCCTCCGCGTCCATCTGGGCCACCATGTCGAGGACGCGGGTCTCGCGTTCCGGGGAGCCCTGGGGCAGGACGTTCAGGTGGTTGATCTTGGCGGAGGTGAAGAGCATCGCCGAGCCGTTCGGGCAGGCCGCCACGCACGCGCCGCAGCCGATGCACTCCGCGTGCTCGAAGGCGGAGTCCGCGTCGGCCTTCGGGACCGGTGTGGCGTGGGCCTCGGGGGCCGAGCCCGTCGTGGCCGTGATGTAGCCGCCGGCCTGGATGACGCGGTCGAAGGCGGAGCGGTCGACGACGAGGTCCTTGACGACGGGGAAGGCGGACGCCCGCCAGGGTTCGACGTCGATGGTATCGCCGTCGCGGAAGGAGCGCATGTGGAGCTGGCAGGTCGTGGTGCGTTCCGGCCCGTGCGCGTCGCCGTTGATGACGAGGCTGCACGCGCCGCAGATGCCCTCGCGGCAGTCGTGGTCGAAGGCCACGGGGTCCTCGCCGCGCAGGATGAGGTCCTCGTTGAGGGTGTCGAGCATTTCGAGGAAGGACATGTCGGGCGAGATGCCGTCGACCGCGTAGGTGGCCATGGCGCCCTCGCTGCCGCCGTTCTTCTGGCGCCAGACGCGCAGGTTGAGCCTCATGCGTAGCTCCGCTGGGTGGGGTGGACGTACTCGAAGGTGAGGTCCTCCTTGTGGAGGACGGGGGCGGCACCGTCGGGGGTGCCGTGCACTCCCGGGGGACGACCCCCGGACCCCCGGAATTCCCAGGCCGCGGCGTACGCGAACTCCTCGTCGCGGCGGGCGGCTTCGCCGTCCGGGGTCTGGGACTCCTCGCGGAAGTGACCGCCGCAGGACTCGGCGCGGTGGAGCGCGTCGAGGCACATGAGCTCGGCGAGTTCCAGGTAGTCGACGATCCGGTTGGCCTTCTCCAGGGACTGGTTGAACTCCTGTCCGGTGCCGGGGACCTTGATGCGGCGCCAGAACTCCTCGCGGATCTCGGGGATGCGGCGCAGGGCCTTGGTGAGGCCCTCCTCGGTGCGGGCCATGCCGCAGTACTCCCACATGAGTTCGCCGAGTTCGCGGTGGAAGGAGTCGGGGGTGCGGTCGCCGTCGACGGAGAGGAGGAGGTGGAGGCGGTCCTCGGTCTCGGCGAGGACGTCCTGTACGGCGGGGTGGTCGTCGGTGACGGGCTCGCCGTGCGGGTGGCGGGCCAGGTAGTCGTTGATGGTGGCCGGCAGCACGAAGTAGCCGTCGGCGAGGCCCTGCATGAGGGCGGAGGCGCCGAGCCGGTTGGCCCCGTGGTCGGAGAAGTTGGCCTCGCCGATGGCGAAGAGGCCGGGGATCGTGGTCTGGAGGTCGTAGTCGACCCAGAGTCCGCCCATCGTGTAGTGGACGGCGGGGTAGATCCGCATGGGGACCTCGTACGGGTTCTCCGCGGTGATCCGCTCGTACATGTCGAAGAGGTTGCCGTACTTCTCCTCGACGGCCTTGCGGCCCATCCGCCGGATCGCGTCGGCGAAGTCCAGGTAGACGCCCTGGCCGCCGGGGCCGACGCCCCGCCCCTCGTCGCAGACGTTCTTCGCGGCGCGGGAGGCGATGTCGCGGGGGACGAGGTTGCCGAAGGAGGGGTAGATGCGCTCCAGGTAGTAGTCGCGCTCGTCCTCGGGGATGTCGGCGGCGGGACGGGTGTCGCCCTGCGCCTTCGGGACCCAGATGCGGCCGTCGTTGCGCAGCGACTCGCTCATCAGGGTCAGCTTGGACTGGTGGTCGCCGGTGCGCGGGATGCAGGTGGGGTGGATCTGGGTGAAGCAGGGGTTGGCGAAGTACGCCCCGCGCCGGTGTGCGCGCCAGACGGCGGTGGCGTTGGAGTTCATGGCGTTCGTCGACAGGTAGAAGACGTTGCCGTAGCCGCCGCTGGCGAGGACGACGGCGTCGGCGTAGTGGGTGGAGATCTCGCCCGTGATCAGGTCGCGGGCGACGATGCCGCGGGCCCGTCCGTCGACGACGATCAGGTCGAGCATCTCCGTACGGGCGTGCATCTCGACGTTGCCGGCGGCGATCTGCCGGGACAGCGCCTGATAGGCGCCGAGGAGGAGCTGCTGGCCGGTCTGGCCGCGGGCGTAGAAGGTGCGGGAGACCTGGACGCCGCCGAAGGAGCGGGTGTCGAGGAGGCCGCCGTACTCGCGGGCGAAGGGGACGCCCTGGGCGACGCACTGGTCGATGATCTCGACGGAGATCTGGGCGAGGCGGTGGACGTTGGACTCGCGGGCCCTGAAGTCGCCGCCCTTGACGGTGTCGTAGAAGAGGCGGTGGATGGAGTCGCCGTCGTTGCGGTAGTTCTTGGCGGCGTTGATGCCGCCCTGGGCGGCGATGGAGTGGGCGCGGCGCGGGGAGTCCTGGAAGCAGAACTGGACGACCTGGTAGCCCTGTTCGGCGAGGGTGGCGCCGGCGGAGCCGCCGGCGAGGCCGGTGCCGACGACGATGATCCGGTGCTTGCGGCGGTTGGCGGGGTTGACCAGCTTGGCCTGGAAGCGGCGGGTGTCCCAGCGTTCGGCGACGGGCCCCGCGGGCGCCTTGTCGTCGGCGACGGGCTCGCCGGTGACGTAATCGAGGTAACTCATGTCAGCTCACCACTCCGGTCATGACGGCGACGGGGACGGAGACGAAGCCCGCGGTCAGGACGAGCGCGAGGGTGTTCGCGAGCAGCTTGAGGAGGCGCTCGCGGCGGGCGTTGCCGACGCCCAGGGTCTGGGCGGCGCTCCAGAAGCCGTGGCGGACGTGGAGGCCGAGGGCGAGCATCGCGACGATGTAGACGACGTTGCCGTACCAGGTGGAGAAGGTGTCGACGACGTTCTGGTAGGGCTTGCCCTCCTCGAAGCCGCCGGGGTGGAGGGTGCCGGTGGTCAGGTCGAGGAGGTGCCAGACGATGAAGAGGCCGAGGATGATCCCGCCCCAGCGCATGGTGCGGGTGGCGTACGAGGCGCGCTTGCGGCGGTGGACGTACGCGGTGGGGCGGGCCTTCAGGTCGCGCCGGCTGAGCTGGTACGCGGAGACGGCGTGGGCGACGACGACGGCGAGGAGCACGATCCGGACGATCCAGAGGGCCCAGTGGTGGTGCAGGACCGGGGCGCCCATGACGCGCAGCCAGTGGCCGTAGGCGTTGAACTCCTCGGGGCCGAAGAAGACCTTCAGGTTGCCGGCGACGTGGGCGACGAGATAGCCGAGCATGATCAGCCCGCTGACGGCCATGACCGTCTTCTTGCCGATCGTCGACGACCAGAAGCCGCGGGACGGTGTCGGTGTGGGGGACGGCGGGCGGGAGGCCGTCCGCTCCCTCGTGGGTGCCAGAGCCATGTTCTCGACGCTAGGGCCGAAGGGTCCGAGAGGTCCAAGACATGGTCTGGCTGATCTCAATAGGCTGCACCTATTCATATCCCCTACGCTGGGAGCATGCAGTTCCAGCAGCTCCTCTACTTCGTCGCCGTGGCCGAGACCCGGCACTTCACCCGGGCCGCCGAGCGGGTCCACGTCTCGCAGCCCTCGCTCTCCCAGCAGATCAAGGCGCTGGAACAGGAGTTGGGCGCGGAGCTGTTCAGCCGCGCCCGGGGGAACATCACCCTCACCGACGCGGGCGACGCCCTGCTGCCGCTCGCCCGCCGGATCCTCGCCGACACGGAGACGGCCCGCCTGGAGGTGCAGGAGCTGGCCCAGCTCAAGCGGGGCCGGGTGCGGCTCGGCGCGACGCCGAGCCTGTGCACGGGGCTCCTCCCCGACGTGCTGCGGGCCTTCCACGACCTGCATCCGGGGATCGAGCTCCTCATCGAGGAGGGCGGCTCGCACGATCTCGTACGGGAGCTGGCGCGCGGCGCGCTCGACCTGGCGCTGGTGGTGCTCCCCCTCCCCTCCCCCTCCCCCGCCCTGACGACGGTCGAACTGCTCCGGGAGGACCTGGTGGTCGTCTCCGCCGCCTCGGAGCCGGCACCGCGGCGGCCCGTGCGGATCGCGGACCTGCGGGATCAGCCCCTGGTCATGTTCCGGCACGGCTACGACCTGCGGGAACTGACCGTGGCGGCCTGCCGGGCAGAGGGCTTCGAGCCCACGTTCACCGTCGAGGGCGGGGAGCTGGACGCGGTCCTCGGTTTCGTACGGGCCGGTCTTGGGCTCGCGGTCGTGCCGGCGATGGTGGCGGCGCGGGCGGGGCGGGACCTGCGGGTGACGGCGCTCGCCCGTCCGGGCCTGCGCCGCACGATCGCCCTGGCACACCGCAGCGACGTGGCCCCGCCGAGAGCGGCCCGCGAACTCCAGAACCTGCTGCTACGCCGCACCTGAGCCGGCTACGGGGCTGTGCCCGCCCCGTTGTGGTCGGCGCTTCCGCGCCCTGTTGTGGGCCTGCGCCCCGCCGTTGTGGGCATGCGTTCCGCCGGGGCGAGGGGGACCCCCCCCTCGCCCAGCGGGACGATTGCCCACACGGCAGCGGGCGCGGCCCCCTGGCGTCAGACCGCGTCCGCCAGGAGCAGCGAATGGATCCGGTCCGGCGCCCCCGGGCGGGCGTAGTACCAGCCCTGGGCCGTGTCGCAGCCGAGGTCACGGAGCTGACGGGCCTGCGCCCCCGTCTCCACGCCCTCGACCGTGACCGCGAGCTCCAGGCTGTGCGCCAGCGAGACGATCCCCTCGACGATCTTGAGGTCGACCGGGTCCACGGGGTGCTGCTGCATGCCCCGGGTGAAGGACCGGTCGAGCTTCAGGACGCTCACCGGCAGCCGCCGCAGGTTCGCCAGGTTCGAGTAGCCCGTGCCGAAGTCGTCGAGGGCGATGTCGACGCCCATCTCGGCGAGCTGCCGCAGCGGCTTCAGGAGGTCCTCGTCGGCGCCGATGAGGGCCGACTCGGTGACCTCCAGGCACAGTGCGCCCGGTTCGAGCCCTGAGCGCTCCAGGACGTCGACGGTGTCGGCGACCAGGCGCGGGTGGTGGAGCTGCGTCGGCGAGAGGTTGACGTTGATCCGGAGCGGGCCGCCGTCGGAGTGCCGGGTCTGCCAGAACCGGGCCTGGCGCACGGCCTCCTGGAGGACCCAGCGGCCGAGCGGCACGATGAGGCCGGTGTCCTCGGCGAGCGGGATGAAGCGGTCGGGGCCGAGCACCCCGTGCTGCGGGTGGCACCAGCGGACGAGGGCCTCCGCGCCGTGCACGCTGCCGTCGTCGAGGTGGACCAGCGGCTGGTACTCGATGAAGAACTCGCCGCGCTCCAGCGCGGTCGGCAGCGCCGTGGTGAGCCCGTGCCGGGTGATGGCGCGGGCGTCGGCCTCCGGGTCGGCGAGTTCGAAGCGGTTGCCGCCCGCCGACTTGGCCCGGTACATGGTGATGTCGGCGCTGCGGAGCACCTCCGCCGGGGTGCGTTCCCCCGCCGGGCCCTCGACGACGCCGAGGCTGCCGCGCACGGTGAGTTCGCGGCCGTCGATGCGCAGGGGGGTGGCGAGGGCGGCGAGGATGCGGTCGGCGAGGTCGGTGACCTCCCGCTGGCCGCCGACGCCGGTGGTGAGGGCGACGAACTCGTCGCCGCCGAGCCGGGCGACCATCTCGCCGGCCCCGGTGACGCAGGTCTGCAGCCGGTCGGCGACCTCGACGAGCAGCCGGTCGCCGGTGGAGTGGCCGAGGCTGTCGTTGATGACCTTGAAGCCGTCGAGGTCGAGGTAGCAGAGGCCGAAGCGGGCGTTGTCGCCGGGGGCGAGCGCCTTCTCCAGGCGTTCGAAGAACAGGGTCCGGTTGGGCAGTCCGGTGAGCGCGTCGTGGGTGGCCTCGTACCGCAGGCGCAGGTGGAGCAGGCGCCGTTCGGTGGTGTCCTCCATGAGGGCCAGCTGGTACTGGGGGCGGCCGTCGGCGTCGCGGAGGAGCGAGACGGTGAGGTTGGTCCAGAGAACCGT
Source organism: Streptomyces nymphaeiformis (assembly GCF_014203895.1). Lineage (GTDB taxonomy): Bacteria > Actinomycetota > Actinomycetes > Streptomycetales > Streptomycetaceae > Streptomyces > Streptomyces nymphaeiformis. The sequence goes on from NZ_JACHJY010000015.1 coordinate 78,331, forward strand.
TCCGTCGCCCCGGTAGTACGGCTTCTCGACGCGGTAGTGCTCGCGCTCGCCGCGGACCAGCTCCTCGTACAGCTTCCAGACGTGCGGGCCGTCCTCCGGGTGCACCCACTCGCTGACGTTGCGGCTGCGGAGCGGGCCCTCCATCCCGCCGAACATGCGGGTGAGGGTCTCGTTGACCTCCAGGACGTTGCCGTCGAGGTCGGCGATGCCGATGCCGATCGCCGCCCCGTCGAAGACCGCGCGGAAGCGGCTTTCGGTGGCGTGCAGGGCGATCTCGGCGGCGCTGCGGGCGGCGAGCGCGGAGCGGGCGATGGCCTCCTGCTCCGTGAGGGTCCGCTCGCGCAGGGCCTGCGCGTAGCCGGTGGCCATGGCGTGCTGGAGCCGGGCGCAGCGGGCGCGCAGTTCCTCGGCGCCGAGGTCCGACTCCGTACCGCAGTAGAGCACCAGGTACGAGTCGACGACGCCGAGGCTGCGGCCGAGTGCGTCCGGGTCGGTGCAGTGGGCGTCGACGAGGGCCGCGCCGGTGCGCTGGGCCGGTGCCGTGTCGAAGGGCCGGGCGTGCAGGGCGTCGCACAGGGTGCGGGCCAGCGGCAGCAGGTGCCCCTCGAACTCGGTGCGGGTCAGCGAGGTGGCGGTGACGGGGAAGATCGCCCGGCTCCAGATGGTGACGAACCGCCTGAGTCTGTCCTCCGGGCCGTCGGCTTCGGCGACGGCGCCGGACGGCTGCGACGGGACCTTCACGCCTTGCGCCCCACCCCTGCGAACCCGGAGAAGGCGTACGGATCCTCCTCCTCGGCCGGATTGTCCGGCCGCCAGAGCGGCATGGGGACGAGTCCGGGCTCGACCAGTTCGGTGCCCTCGAAGAAGCGGGTGATCTCGGCGCTCGACCGCATCACCAGCGGGTTGCGGATGTTGCGGTAGACGCCGACGGTGCCGCCGGCCTGCTCCTCGGGGAGCGGGATGCCCTCGTACGAGGCGTGGGTGAGGACGACGAGGCTGCCGGGCGCGAGGGCGTCGATCAGCTCGGCGACGGCCTCGTACGGCCGGTCCTGGTCCTCCAGGAAGTGCAGGACGGCGACGAGCAGCAGGGCCACCGGCCGGTCCAGGTCGAGGAGCCGGGTCACCTCGGGGCTGTAGAGGATGTCGGCCGGCTTGCACAGGTCGGCGGAGACGACGGCCGCGCTGTCGTCGCCCTCCAGAACGGCGCGACTGTGGGCCACGGCGACGGGGTCGTGGTCGACGTAGACGACCCGGGCGGCGGGGTCGGCGGCGCGGGCGACCTCGTGCACGTTGCCGAAGGTCGGTATGCCGGAGCCGATGTCGAGGAACTGGATGACGTCGTTGTCGACGGCGTGGCGGACGGCGCGCCGCATGAAGGCGCGGTTCGCCTGCATGACCTTGGGCAGGCCAGGCATGAACTCCATGGCCTTGCGCGCCGCTTCCCGGTCCACTTCGAAATTGTGCGAGCCGCCCAGATAGAAGTCGTACATACGGGACACGCTCGGTACCGAAATGTCGATACCGGGCGGAGCCCAGGCGGGACGCTCCATCGATGTCTCCAACAAGTCGCCATGGGGGATGCGGCCATGTGTTCGCGGCCGGTGTTCGAGGTGAGGCTACTGATCACCCGCCGAGAGAGCGAGTAGAAACGGAAATTAGCGGTCCGTTCTTGGTCACACGCCTTTGGCACGTGCTCCTGGAACGCAGAGTTCACGCCTTCAGGCTGTGCAAATTCACGTGCATATGATCGTGCGTCGGCTTCCGGGGGCGGTGCCGGTCGCGCCCGACGGAGCCCCAGGTCCCGTCCGTACCTCGGCTGTTGCCGCGTCCGGGCCCGGTCGCCGGTGCAGGATGCCCTGCCGTTCGTCCCCTCCGACAGGGCGACAACCGGACAGTTCTTGCACGGAAGGCCTGAACGAGCCCTGTCGGCCATCCGTCCGGAATCAACACGCCCGGCAATACCGGGCATTGCGCCGAATCCACCTCCGACACCCCGGCGAAACGTCAAACCCGCACATCCGGAGATCCCCTCCATCTGGCGAATCCGAGCCGTTTCCGCCCCGGCGCGCCGTCTCCGTGATCAAGCTCGACGGCGTGTCTCTGTACGGATCACTCCTCGCGCGGCTGCTGGCGACCCTCGGACTGGTGTGGCTGATCGCCACACCGGTGCCCGTCGCCGCCGACGCCTGCGCCTACGCCTCGACCGACTCGGGCGGTTCCCTGATCGTGGTGGCCGTCGCCGGCGGCGGCCACCACGACGGCGAAGGGAACGGCGACGACCGGGGGAACGGTGGCGGGAAGGGCCACGGGAAGGGCAAGGGCCACGAGCACCACGGCAACGGCAAGGGCAAGGGTCACGACCATCACGACCACCCGAAGCCCTGCCACCCCGAGCCGCCCCCGCCGTGCCCGTCGCCGACGCCGACGCCGACGCCGTCGCCGACGCCGAAGCCCGAGCCCCCGTCTCCGTCCCCGAAGCCGACCCCCAAGCCCACTCCGACGCCGAAGCCGACGCCGAAGCCGGAGTCGCCCCCGCCGCCCGAGCCGGCTCCGCCGCGCCCCGCGCCGCCGTCCTCCGCGCCTCCGGCCACGAGGCCGCCCGAGCCCGCGCCCGCGCCGCCCGCGCCGGCCCCGACCCCGCCGCCCACCGTGCGGCCCCGGCCGCCGTCCCCCGTCCCCGTGGCGCTGCCCCACTACCGCCCCGCGACGCACACCAAGCAGAAGGGGGGCACCTCCGTCGTCACGGCGACGCTGATGATCACCGCCCCCGCCGTGCTCGCGACGGCGATCCTGCGCCCCCGGTCCAGATGACCCGCCGTCCCCTTCCCCTGTCGACCCTCTGAATCCCGCCGGAGGAATCCATGTCCGAATGGCTTGTTCTCTCCATCGCGATGGCCGCCGCCTGCGCCGTCGTGCTCACCATCGTCGTCATCAACAACCGCCGGCTCCCCGAGGACGACGACCCCAGCGAGACTCCGGACGTCATCGAGTACATGACGATGATGATCGGCGTGATCTACGCGATCGTCCTCGGTCTGGCCATCGCCGGCGTCTGGGAGGCCCGTGGGGCCGCCCAGGAGACCGTGCGGCAGGAGGCCCAGGCCATGCACGAGATCTCGGCGCGCGCCGAGGTGTACCCGCCGGCGGTCCGCGACAGGATCCGCGCGGACGTCGACGCGTACGTGTCGTACGTGGTCCACGACGAGTGGACGCACATGTCCGAGACGGGCGAGCTCAGCGACGAGGGCACCGCCCTCCTGGAGAAGGTGCGGCGCAGCGTCACCGACTACCAGCCCGCCAACGACTTCGAGGGGCAGGCGTACCAGCCGCTGGTGGACCAGGTGGGCGTCGCCGACGACGCCCGCGGCGCACGCGGGCAGAGCGCCGGGGAGACGATGCCGGGCGTCGTCTGGTTCGGTCTGATCATCGGGGCGCTCGTGACGGTCGGCCTGATCTTCACGCTGCAGATCCGCAGGACCGGCCGGGAGCTGCTGCTCGCCGGGCTCTTCAGCGTCCTGATCGCCTTCCTGCTGTTTCTCATCTGGGACTTCGACGCGCCCTTCGGCCGGGGCATCTCGGCCACCGCCGCGCCGTTCCTCGATCTGTTCCCGCAGATCACCCAGTGAGCCGACACGTACGAGTGGGCCGTCCGGGGGACATCGGTGCCCCATTCGCACGTCTGGGATCGCGGCTGTGGTAGTGCACTCCTAGCGTTTCGGGCATCGAGGGGCACGGTCCTTTCGCGGGAACCCCCTTCCGCGGCTGCCCCTCGGGACCCGGAGGATTCACCATGCGCGCGATACGTGCCGCGTCCACTGCCCTGTTGGGGGCGGCCGCCCTCGCCCTGGCCGCCCCCGCCGCCCTCGCGGCGGACGGTGCTCCCGCGACCGGTTCGCGGGTGGCCAGGGCCAAGGCACCGGGCGATTTCGTCGTGTCGCCCTCGGTCGTCGCCCCGGGGGGCCGGCTGACGCTGAGCGCCCCGGGCTGCGCCAGTACGGCGACGGCCTCGGCCGGCATCTTCGACACCGCGACCATCGCGCCGGGTGCGTCGGTGACCGTCACCGTGGACGCGGACGCCAAGCGCGGCGCCGTGTACACGGTGCTGTTCAACTGCACGGGCGGCGTGCAGGACACCGTCGCCCTGTCGATCAGCGGCACGTCGACCGCCACTCCCACCATCAGCGCCACGGTCCTCGCTCCCCCGCGCGGGGTGCAGGGCGGTCTCGGCGGCTCGATGGCCCCCAGCACCACCGAACTGGCGGCCGGCGGGACGCTGGCCCTGGCCGCGGCCTCGGGCATCGTCTTCTTCGTGGTCCGCCGCCGCTCCGGCGCCGGCCGGCGTCACTGAGCGGGGAACGGGCGGACCGGACGATGCCGGCGGCCCGGACCGGAGCGGCGCGCGGCGTCCCCGGACGCCCGCCGCCCCCGGGTCCCTGCCGGGACTCGGGGGCGGCGGGCACAGCGGGCCGACCGGGAGGTTCGGCCGGTCAGACCCCTGCGCCGGTCACACGCCGGCGGCGGACGATGAAGAGCCCGCCGCCGAGGGCCGCCGCGGCGACGAGGCCGCCGCCGACGGCCATCTCCGTGGAGCTGGGAGCCATCGAGCCGCCGAGCCCGCCGGCCGCGCCCTGGCCGGCGATGACGCGGAACGGCTGCGTGAGCGTACGGCCGTTGCACTGGACGGCCAGGTTGTACTGACCGGGCGTGGCGTTGTCGAAGATGCGGGCGGTCGCGGTGGACACGCCGTTGACGGCGGGGCCGAGCGTGACCGTCGCGAAGGCGTTGGACGTGACCGTGCCACCGGCGCAGCCCCGGACGGTGATCGTGAGGATCCCGCCCTGGTGGACCGCGAAGGGGGACACGGTGACGCCGTTGGAGCCGTCACCGCCCCGCTCGGGCTGGAACTGGTTGATGGTGACGTTGCTCGGCCCGTTGGTGGCGGTGGCGAGGGGGGCCGCGAGCCCGACCGCCGCGAGCGCGGTGGCGGCCACCGCCAGAGTGCGTGCAGCACGCATGGTTGAACCTCCAGTGGAAGACGCCCCAAAGCGGTGCTCCGGGAGATTCGACGAGTACGCCTTCCATGACGAACCATCACAAGCCGGTGCGAGCCGTGCATGTCGGCACTGGGCCACCCCGGTGAGGCGACACGCCGGGGACGGAGCCGCCCGAACCGACGGAATCGCAGGTCACAGCCATCTGGGGCGCTTATCTGACGATTACTCGGATGGGTCAGCCCGGCTGTCACCCGCCTGCCCCGCGCGCCCGCTTCCGCCGGGCGGCCGCCGCGCGCCCGCGCCGGGGCCGCCCGACACCCGTCCGGCGGCGGCCCCCACCCGTTCGCCCCGTCCGGCGCGACGGCCCGTACGACCGCCCTTACCGTTCTGACGACGCCGAGAAGGGAGAACCATGCCCCCGAAGGACTTCCGCGTCTTCGAGCGCAGGAGACGCCAACCCTGGGGCGTCCTGGCCCTCGCCATGCTGTCCGGCCTCGCGATGATGCGCAACGGGGTGGACGTCAACCTCGGACCGCCGCAACCCGCCGCGGCGGCCCGCCCGGTCGCCCGCCCGGTCGCCCCGCCGCCGGCCGCGAGCAACGGCCTGGAGCCGCTGCCCTACGCCCCGGCGTCACGGGTCAAGATCCCGGCGATCCAGGTGGCGGCCCCCATCATGGACGTGGGCCTGGACGAGAACGGCTGGGTGGCGGCCCCGCCCCCGGAGGACCCCAACCTCGCCGGCTGGTACCAGAACGGCATCGCCCCCGGCATGCGCGGCACGTCCGTCCTCGTCGGCCACGTCGACAACACCAAGGGCCCCGCGGTCTTCTACGGCCTGGGCTCCCTCCAGAAGGGCCAGCACATCGAGGTCGAGCGGTACGACGGCCGGGTCGCGGTCTTCGAGATCTACGGCGTCGAGGTGTACGCCAAGGACAACTTCCCCGGCGTGCAGGTCTACGCCGACAACGGCGAGCCGGAGCTTCGGGTGATCACCTGCGGCGGCGGCTACACGCGGGCGCGCGGCTACGACGGGAACGTCGTCGTCTACGCGCGCATGGTCGGCTCGCGCTGACGTTCCGTCAGGACGGAAGGGCCCCGGCACCTTGTGTGCCGGGGCCCTTCGGTCGTGACGGGTGGTCAGCGCCGGGGGACGGTGATCTGGTAGCCGGCGTCGAGGAGTTCGGGCAGATAGCGGCGGAGCGCGGCGACGCTCTGGGAGCGGTTGCCGCCGGCGTCGTGGGAGAGGACGACGACGCCGGGCGCGGCGCCGTCGAGGACGCGGCGGACGATGCTGCCGGTGCCGGGTTCCGTCCAGTCCAGGGTGTCGACGGTCCAGGCGAGCGGCTCCATGCCGAGTTCGGCGCCGATCTCGAACGACAGCCGGTTCCAGGCACCGTAGGGCGCGCGGTACCAGAGCGGGGCCGCGCCGAGGGCCTTCTCGATGACCTCGCTGGTGGATCCGAGCTCCTGGCGGATCCGGGAGGGCCGCAGCTTGGGGATGAGCGGGTGGGACCAGGAGTGGTTGCCGACGACGTGGCCGTCGTCCTGCATCTCCCGCAGCAGGTCCTGGTTGTCCACGGCCATCTCGCCGCAGACGAAGAACATCGCCCGGCAGTCGTAGTGACGCAGGGTCTCCAGGATGCCCGGGGTGTACCGGGGGTCGGGTCCGTCGTCGAAGGTCAGCACCATCGAGCGGCCGACCCCGGACATGCTGAGGAAGGGCCGGCGGCGCACCGGCGGCAGCGCGCGCTTGAAGGCCGGGGGCGCGTACTCGGTCATGGGCTGGAGCCGGTACGCGGAGGGGCTCAGGCGGGCGGCGTGCGCCTGCGGCCCGGCGGCCGGGCCCGCGCGTCCCGCGCCGGACGGGCCCCGGGGCGTGGCGGCGGGGCCGGTGGCCGGGTCGGGCGTGGCGAGCCGGTCCGCCGCGAGGGCTCCGACGGTGGCGGTGGCCCCGAGGGCGGCGGCGAGCCGCAGCACGGCGCGACGCCCGCTGAGCATCTGATCCTTTTTCATGACCAATGGTCCCTACGGGCGAGGGTCCGGGCGGCTCAGCGACACCGCCCACCCGGCCGAAAGCACCCGATGAGCCGATAGCCTCGAAGGGTGAGCGAACAACAGCCCGACCGGTTCGAACGCGGTACGGACGGCCCGAAAGTGATCATGGCGGGGATCGACGGCTCGGCCTCCTCCCTGCGCGCCGCGGCGTACGCGGCCGGGCTCGCCCGGCGCCAGAACGCCCTCCTCGCGCTCGTGTACGTGCAGCCGGTGATCCCGGCGGGCGTCGCGCTGGGCGCGCCCGTGACCGGGACGACCCAGGAGATCGCCGACGAGCTCGTCGAAGAGATCCGGACGTCCGCGGAGCGGGTCAAGGACCTCTGGCGGGTGCGGTGGGAGTTCCACACCTTCCGGGGCGACGCGTACGCGGGCCTGGTCCAGGCGGCCGAGGAGCTGACGGCGGACGCCGTGGTGGTGGGCGCCTCGGAGTCGGCGGGCCACCGCTTCGTCGGCTCGGTCGCCGTCCGCCTGGTGAAGGCGGGCCGCTGGCCGGTCACGGTCGTCCCGTGATCTGAACCGCCCCCCTTACCGCCCCATCACCAGGCCGTCCCTGGCGGCTCCCCGGCCGAGGACCACCTGCCGGATCGTGTCGCGGATCTCCTCCTGGTGCGCGTCCCCGCCCTCCGCCGCACCGAGGTTCACCACACGGCCGCTCGCGGTGTCGAACCACTGCGGGAGGAACTCCGCCTTGGTGACCTCCCAGCGCCCGCCGGGGGTCCTGGGCGGGGTGAAGGTGAAGCGGCCGATGCTGCTCTGGTTGCCGCGCGGGTCGTGGGCGCCCTCGTGGTTGATCATGTCCCCGGCGATCTGGTCGCCCATCCCGTAGATGATCCAGGTCCCGTTGACCTTCTCGTAGGGCTGGGGGACGTGGGCGTGCGTACCGATGATCAGATCGATGTCCGGGCGGCCGCCGCTCTGCGAGGCCGTCAGCGCACGGCCCAGGGAGAGCTGCCGCCGGTCGGGTTCGGTCTGCCACTCGGTGCCCCAGTGGACGCTGACCACCACCACGTCGGCCCCGGCCGCGCGGGCGGCGCGCGCGTCGGCGATCACCTGCTTCTCGTCGAGCAGCTTCACGGCCCAGGGCTGTCCCTCGGGCAGGGGGTAGCCGTTGGTGTCGTAGGTGTAGGCGAGCTGGGCGACCGTGGCGCCGCCGGCCTTGAGCAGGGTGGGCCGGGCCGCCTCCTCGGCCGTACGGGCGGAGCCGGCGTGCCGGACGCCGGCCCGGTCGAGCGCGTCGAGGGTGCGGCGCAGACCGGCCGCGCCGTCGTCGAGGGTGTGGTTGGAGGCGGTGGAGCAGGAGTCGTAGCCGGTGGCCTTGAGCGCGGCGGCGATCTCGGGGGGCGACTTGAAGGCGGGGTAGCCGGTGTAGGGCCCGCCCTTCTCCCCGTACACGGTCTCCATGTGGCAGATGGCCAGGTCGGCGCCGGAGACGACGGGCTTCACGCCGGAGAGCATGGGCCCGAAGTCGTAGCCGCCGCCGTCCGCGTCCTCGGCGGCGCGCCGGATGATCGAGTCGTGCGGGAGGACGTCGCCGGAGGCGACGAGGGTGAAGCCGGCGGGTGCGGAGGCCCCGCCGGGGGCGGCGGACGGCACGCCGGGGCGCACGGCCCCCGTCGCCGCCCCGGGGGTGGGACCGCCGGCGGCCGGGCCGCTCCCGCCGGTGCAGCCGGTCGCCGCCGCGAGCAGGAGTGCGGCGAGCGCCGCCGCCCCCGCGGGTCTGGTGCGTGAGGTCATGTACGGCACTCCGCCCGAATCATGCGATGAACATCTGTTCTGATGAATTGATCTCCTGGGAAAGCCGCAGTCAAGGGTCAAGGCCGCACGGGCGACGAACCCCGCTGAAACGGACGCACCGACTCCGTCCGACCGTTCGCCGTACCGCTCGCCGCTCGGTGCGACCGTTCGTCGCAGACCGGTGTCCGTTCCCTGTCCCTCGCCGTCCGGATGCGCTCGTATACGCCCCGGACGACGAGGCGCGGGAGAGGCGGGCGGAACATGACGACGGCGACGGCGAGAGCGAAGACCGACGAGCGGACCCTGGAGGAGCTGCAGCGGGACCACGGTCCCGCCCTGCTCGCCTTCCTGCTCGGGCTGACCTACGGGGACCGGCAGCGGGCCGAGGACCTCGCCCAGGAGACCCTGGTACGGGCCTGGCTCCACCCCGAGGCCTTCGACGGCCCCTACGCCTCGATGCGCCCCTGGCTCTTCACCGTGGCCCGCCGCCTCGCCATCGACGCCCGCCGCTCACGCCTCGCCCGGCCCGCCGAGATCGGCGACGGCGTCCTCGCGGCGACACCCGACCCCGCCGACGCCACCGCCTCGGCCGAGGCCGCGCTCGACGTACGGGCGGCCGTGCGGGAGCTGAGCCCCGAGCACCGCGCGGTGCTCGTCCGGCTCTACTTCCACGGCCTCACGGTCAACGAGGCCGCCGTCGAGCTCGGCATCCCCGCCGGGACCGTCAAGTCCCGCTCGCACTACGCCCTACGACAGCTCGGCCGCTCCCTGCCGGGCTACCGGCCGCGCCGCGTGGCGGCGGCGGCATGATCCCGCGCCCCGGGGGCCGTTGCCCGGGCGCGGGCCGGGGCCCCACAATGACGCCGTGACGCTGACACTCACCGCCGCCGAAAAGGTCCTCGCCGACAACTTCGCCCCCTGGGTGCTCGATCTGGGACTCACCGTCGAATCGGTCGCATCCGCCGACGGGCACGAGGCCGTGCTCCGGCTGCCCTGGTCGGACCGGCTCGCCCGGGAGGGCGGCGGCCTCTCCGGCCAGGCCCTGATGGCCGCCGCCGACACCGCGACGGTGATCGCGGTCGCCGCGGCCCGGGGCGGCTTCGTGCCGATGACCACCGTCCAGCAGTCGATCAGCTTCCAGCGCGCGGTGATCGGCGCGGACGTCCTCGTACGGGCCCGGCTCACCAAGGCCGGCAAGCGGATGGCCTTCGCCGACATCACCATGACCGCCGAGGGCACGGAGGAGACCGCCGCCCACGCCACCGCCGTCTACGCGCTCCTGGGCTGAACCGCCCCACCCCTCCCGCCACCCGCGCCCCGCCGAGTATCAGGAATCCCACCCGCACCGATCCGGCCGGGAAACGTATCCGAAACCACACGGGCGAGTTGAGCAAAGCGGGACCCGCGGGCGCCCTTCACGGAGGAGGCTCTCCCCCGGGCCCCTGACGTCCGGGGCCCTCACGTCCGGGAGAAGGTGGGAGCGTTGCTGCCCGAGAGCACGAACGACGCCGGCGGCACGAGCGGCGGCGGCCTCGCCGTCCCGATGGCCTGGCTGTGCGCCGAGTACCTGGCCGACGAGGTGCTGCGGGCCGCCGCGCTCGTGGCGCCCGGCTCACTGGAGTACCGGGCCGGCCTGCAGGCCCTGGCCCTCACGGTCCATCTCGCCGAGGAACCCGGCGGGCCGGCCGGCGCGTGGGCCCCCTGCCGGGTCGACGAGTGGCTGCGGCACACCGCGTACGACCGCCCCTGGCCGCCCTGGGTCGAGGAGCGGCTCGCCGCGCGGCAGGCGGCCGTCGGCGACGGCCCCGACCTGGCGCTCGCCCGGACCGCCTGGAGCCGGCTGCGGGACACCTGGATCCGCGCCGCCGACCTCGACGGCAGGACCGACCCGGAGGGCCCGGTCGACGAGGCCGAGCAGATCTGGCTCCCCGCCTGGAAGCTGGGCCTCCCGCTCGCGCACCTCTCGCTGCACCTGCGCTGAAGGCCGCTACGGGGCCGAAGGATGCACCCCCGGACGGTACTTGGGGACGCGTACCGTCACCTTCATCCCCGCACCGACCCCGGTCTCGATGACGAGCCCGTGCTCCGCCCCGTACACCTGGCGCAGCCGCTCGTCCACATTGGACAGGCCGATGCCGGAGCCCGCCGGGTGCTCCCCGCGCAGGACGGCGCGCAGCAGCTCCGGGTCCATGCCGATGCCGTCGTCCTCGACCGTCACCACCGCCTCCGCGCCCGCGTCCCGGGCGGCGATCGTGACCCGGCAGCCCCGCTCGCGGTCCTGGAGGCCGTGTTTGACGGCGTTCTCGACGAGCGGCTGGAGGCAGAGGAACGGCAGGGTCACCGGAAGCACCTCCGGGGCGATCTGCAGGGTCACCTTCAGCCGGTCGCCGAAGCGGGCCCCGGCCAGGGCCAAGTACTGCTCGATGGAACGCAGTTCGTCCGCGAGCTGGGCGAACTCGCCGTGCTTGCGGAACGAGTACCGGGTGAAGTCGGCGAACTCCAGGAGGAGTTCCCTGGCCCGCTCGGGGTCGGTGCGCACGAACGACGCTATGGCCGCGAGGGAGTTGAAGATGAAGTGCGGGGAGATCTGGGCGCGCAGGGCACGGATCTCGGCCTCCACGATCCTGGTCCGCGAGCGGTCGAGCTCGGCCAGCTCCAGCTGGACGGAGACCCAGCGGGCCACCTCGGTCGCGGCCCGCACGAGGACGGCCGACTCCCGCGAGCCGTAGGCGACGAGCGCGCCGAGGACCCCGTCCTCCCCGGTGAGCGGGGCGGTCACCGCCCAGCGCAGCGGGCACGCCGGGTCGTCGCAGCCGCTGTGGGCGGAGCGGCTGCGGCCGGTCGCCAGGGTCTCGGCGGCCTGCTCGGGGACGTGCGCCCGGTGGTGCTCCTCGCCGGGCCCGTCCCAGGCGAGGACCGCGCCCCGGTCGGTGAGGCAGAGCGCCTCGGTGCCGAGCAGCGAGCGGAGCGTGCGGGCCGCCTTGCGCGCGGTCTCCTCGGTGAGTCCGGCGCGCAGCGGGGGCGCGGCGAGCGAGGCGGTGTGCAGGGTGTGGAAGGTGGCCCGTTCGACGGGGGTGCCGAGGTCGGGATCGGCGGCGCGGCCGCCGCGCCGGGCGGCGAACCGGCCCAGGACGAAGCCGGCGGCGAGCAGCACGGCCCCGGCGGCGGCCGCGGCGGCGAGGGCGATGCCGCTCATCGGCGCACCTCCTGGACGGGGACGGGGACCGTGCCGGTGATCTCCTCCGGGAGGTGGAGCCGGGCGAGGATGGCGGGGGTGCCGGGCGGGATCCGGCGGGGGGTGGCCAGCGAGACGAGCACCATCGTCAGGAAGCCCAGGGGGACGGACCAGACGGCCGGCCAGGCCATCAGGGTGTGCGGCCAGCCCCCGGGGGCGAGTCCGGCCCGGGTCGCCATGACGGCCGCGAGGGCGGAGCCGCCGCCGAGCAGGAGGCCGGCCATGGCGCCGGGCGGGGTGAGCCGCCGCCACCAGATCCCGAGGACGAGCAGCGGGCAGAAGGAGGAGGCGGAGACCGCGAAGGCGAGACCGACGGCGTCGGCGACCGGGACCTTGGAGGCGACCACACCGACGGCGAGCGGGACGGCGGTGGCGAGCAGGGTCGCGAGGCGGAAGTGCCGTACGCCGCGCGAGGGCAGCACGTCCTGGGTGAGGACCCCGGCGACCGACATGGTGAGCCCGGAGGCGGTGGAGAGGAAGGCGGCGAAGGCACCGGCCGCGAGGAGCGCCCCGAGGAGGTCGCCGAGGAGTCCGCCGAGGATCCGGTCGGGCAGGACGAGGACGGCGGCGTCGGCGGAGCCGGTGAGGGCGAGTTCGGGGGCGTAGATCCGGCCGAGCGCTCCGTACAGGCCGGGCAGCAGGTAGAAGGCGCCGACGAGGCCGAGCACGACGAGGGTGGTGCGGCGGGCGGCGCGGCCGTGCGGGCTGGTGTAGAAGCGGACGGCGACGTGCGGCAGGCCCATGGTGCCGAGGAAGGTCGCGAGGATCAGTCCGTACGTGGCGTACAGCTGGTGTCCGTCGCGGCCCCCGGCGAGCGGCTGGGACCAGCCGAGGGGGTCGGAGCCGGTGGCGGCGCGGTCGGGCAGGGGCGCGCCCGGGGCGAAGGCGAGCGAGGTGCCGCCCTGGACGTGGTGGGTGCCGGGGGCGAGGGTGACGGTGCGGTCGGTGTACGCGACGGAGTCGACGCTGCCGGTGACGGTGACCGTGAGCGGGGCGTCGAGCCCGATCCGTACCGTGTCGGCCAGCTTCACGACGGTGTGGCCGCGCAACACGGCCGGGGCGTCGAAGCGGGCCCGGGGCGCTCCGTCCCCGTACCAGGCGGCGAGCAGGAAGAGGACGGGGACGAGCAGGGCGGTGAGCTTGAGCCAGTACTGGAAGGCCTGGACGAAGGTGATGCTGCGCATCCCGCCCGCGGCGACGGTGCCGGTGACGACGAGGGCGACGAGCAGCCCGCCGACCCAGTCGGGGGCGCCGGTGAGGATCTCCAGGGTGAGACCGGCGCCCTGGAGCTGTGGCAGCAGGTAGAGCCAGCCGATGCCGACGACGAACAGGCTGGCGAGCCGCCGGGCCTGCGGGGATTCGAGGCGGGCCTCGGCGAAGTCGGAGAGGGTGTACGCCCCGGAGCGGCGCAGCGGGGCCGCGACGAGGACGAGCAGGACGAGGTACCCGGCGGTGTAGCCGACCGGGTACCAGAGCATGGCGGGGCCCTGGACGAGGACGAGTCCGGCGATGCCGAGGAAGGAGGCGGCGGAGAGGTACTCGCCGCTGATGGCGGCGGCGTTGAGGCCGGGCCGGACGGTCCGCGAGGCGACGTAGAAGTCGGAGGTGGTGCGGGAGACGCGCAGGCCGAGGGCGCCGATGAGGACGGTGGCGAGGACGACGGCGGTGACGGCGGCGACGGCGTAGGTCTGGTTCATGCGGGGCGGTCCACCGTGCTCATCGCTCCACGAGGCCGGTGAAGTCGCGTTCGTTGCGCTCGGCGCGGCGGACGTACCAGTGGGCGATCGCCCAGACGACCGGGTACACGCCGAAGCCGAGGGCGGCCCAGACGAACGCCTCGGGCGCGGGCAGCGCGAGCAGCAGCGGCAGCGAGCCGACGAGCAGGGCGAGGGCTCCGAGGGCGGTGAGGCCGGCGCGGAGCTGGCTGCGCATCAGGGAGCGGACGTAGGTGTGACCGAGGGTGGTCTGCTCGTCGATCTCGGAGCGGGCCGGAGGATGCGCGGGGCGCCTCCCGGCGGGTCCGGGTACGGCTCCCGGGCCGTGGGCGGAGGCGTACGTGACGGTCTCGCGCCGGGGTCTGCGCGGGGGATGCTGCTCGGACATGCGCGTCCGCGACCGCCTCTCTCGACGACTTCCGGCCGTGCGCACGGGCGGCTCACCGGCCCGGCGGACGCGTGGAGTCTACGCAGCGGGATCCGGGCGCGGTAGACGTACGGGAGGTCAGCCCCCGGCCCGGCGCATCAGGAGGTCCCGCAGGTGGCGGGCGTGGCGGCGGCTGACGGCCAGGTCGGTGTCGCCGAGCCGGACGGAGGTGGCGCCGCCGTCGAGGCGGAGTTCGTCGATGCGGGCGAGGGCCACGAGGTGGCTGCGGTGGATGCGGACGAAGCCGCGGGAGGCCCAGCGCTCCTCCAGGGTGGAGAGCGGGATGCGGACGAGGTGGCTGCCGTGGTCGGTGTGGAGGCGGGCGTAGTCGCCGTGGGCCTCGACGTACGCGATGTCGTCGACGGGGACGAAGCGGGTGACGCCGCCGAGCTCTACGGGTATCTGCTCGGGCGCGGCCGGTGCGGGGGCGGCGGTGGCGTGGACCAGTTCGTGGACGCGGCGGACGGCCTCGGCGAGGCGCTCGCGGCGGACGGGCTTGAGGACGTAGTCGACGGCCTTCAGGTCGAAGGCCTGGAGCGCGAAGCCCTCGTGGGCGGTGACGAAGACGACGAGCGGCGGGCGGGCGAAGCCGGCGAGCAGCCGGGCCACGTCGAGGCCGGTGAGGCCGGGCATGTGGATGTCGAGGAAGACGACGTCGATGCCGTCGTCGCCGTCGGGTCCGGTCTCCAGGGCGCGCCCGATCCTGCGCAGGGCCGCGGTGGCGTCACCCGCGCCCTCGGCGGTCCGCACCCGGGGGTCGGCGCGCAGCAGGTAGAGCAGCTCGCCGAGGGCGGGCTCCTCGTCGTCGACGGCCAGGACGCGCAGCATGCGGCGGAGTCTATGTGAGCGGTGGCGCGCCCTCTTCGGGCAGTGGCGCTCTCCACGTGGGCCTTCAGTCGCTATGTGAGCAGTCTCGACAGGCGTCGGTCGGCGAGGGGCTTCCCGCCGGTCTGGCAGGTGGGGCAGTACTGGAGGGAGGAGTCTCTGAAGGAGACCTCGCGGATGGTGTCGCCGCAGACGGGGCAGGGTTCGCCGGTGCGGCCGTGGACGCGCAGGCCGCTCTTCTTCTCGGCTTTCAGCTTGCCGGCGGCGAGGCCGTGGGAGCGTGCGACGGCCTCGCCGAGGGGTGGTGCGCATCGCCGTGTACAGGGCGGCGGTCTCGTCCGGGGTGAGGTTCCGGGTGGGTTTGAAGGGCGACGTCCTCGCGGCGTGGAGGATCTCGTCGCTGTAGGAGTTGCCGATGCCGGCGATGAGGCTCTGGTCGCGCAGGGCGCCCTTGATCTGCCGCCGTTCGCCGGCGAGCAGGGCGGCGAACTCCTCGGGGCCGAAGTCCTCGGCGAGCGGGTCGGGGCCGAGGCGGGCGACGCCCGGCACCTCCTGGGGGTCGTGGACGAGGTGGACGGCGAGGCGTTTGGTGGTGCCGGCCTCGGTGAGGTCGAAGCCGTCGCCGCCGGTGAGTGCGGTACGCAGCACCAGCGGGCCCTTGCCGGGTCTCGGCGGTCCGGAGGGCAGCGGGTCCTGCCGGCGGAGCCGGCCGGCGCGGGCCAGGTGGATCAGGAGGTGGAGTTCGCCCGCCGCCCCCCGGGTGGTGAGGTCCAGGAACTTCCCTTGCCGGCCGACCGCCGTGCCCCGGCGCCCTCGACGGCGCTCAGGGGCGGGTCGTACGTCTTGAGGACGCTGATCGCGACGGGCAGGACGCGGGCGATCTCCTTGCCGACCAGGTGCGTGTCGAGGAACTCGCGGAGCGCCTCCGCCTCGGGGAGTTCGGGCATGGCCCCACCCTGCCGCACGGGCGGCGGGGACGCGCGTCAGACGGGGGTTCCGGCGCCTCCGTCCTCCGGCGGGTCGAGCAGGTCGAGTTCGGCGGTGAGCGCGGCGGCCAGGGCGTCGAGGTCGGGGACGGCCCGGCCGTCGGCGACGAGGCCGATGTGGACCTGGCCGCCGTACGGGGACATGGCGACGGCGAGGGACTGGCCGCGGGCGAGCGGGGCCATCGGGAAGAGCGCGCGCAGCGGGGCGCCGCCGAAGGAGAGCGCGGAGCGGGGCAGCGGCACCTGGGTGACCAGGAGATCGAAGAGGAGGCGGGCGGCGCCGGCTGCGAGGGGGGCGCCGAAGCGGTGGGCGAGCGGGTGGAGCTGGTCGGCGAGGAGGGCGACGGCGCCCGCCCCGCGGTGGGGTCCGGCGGCCTTGTTGCGGTCCATGGCGCTACGGACGGCGGTGAGCCGGCCGGCCGGGTCGGCTTCGGTGACCGGCAGGTCGAGCAGGTATCCGGAGAGGCTGTTGCCGGGTCCTGCGGGGGTGCCGGGGCGGCGGCGGGAGACCGGGACGAGGGCCCGCGGGTCGGCGTCGGGCAGGGGCAGGCCGCGCCCCTCGAACCAGCGGCGCAGGGCGCCGGCGACGAGGGCGAGGAGGACGTCGTTGGCGGTGCCGCCGGTGGTGCGGCGGATGCGGTGGACGCGGTCGAGGGGCAGGCTGGCGGTGGCGATCCGGCGCGTACCGCTGGGGTCGGCGGCGAGCGGGGTGGTGGGGCGGGGGTCGAGGCGGCCGGCGCGGGCGACCGAGGAGCCGACGACCGAGGCGCCGACCTCGACGGCCCGGCCGAGGTCGCCGAGGCGGTCGCGGGCGATGCCGAGGAGGCGGCCGGGGCCGGGGATCCAGGAGCGCGGGGGGACGGGGTGCGGGCGGCGCGCCGGGCGCCGGCCCGCGGCGATCTCGTCGAAGATCCCGGCGCCGATGGCGACGGCCCGCATGCCGTCGGCGAGGGCGTGGTGGAGTTTGACGAGGACGGCGAAGGAGCCGTCGGGGGCGCCGCTGAGCAGGTACATCTCCCAGGGCGGCAGGCCGCGGGCGACGGGGCGTTCCATGAGTTCGGCGGCGAGCCGGGCGGCTTCGGCGGGGAAGTCGGCGCCGTGCAGGGTGATCTCGTGGACGTGCCGGCTCACGTCGAAGTCGGGGTCGGCGCTCCAGGCGGCGCCGCCGACGGGGAACAGGACGTCGCGGACGCGCATCCGGAGCCGGGGGACGGCCGCGGCGCGGCGGGCGAGCAGTTCCCGTACGTCGGCGGGCTCCTGCCCGGCGGTGGTGGGTGGGGGGCCGAAGTGGGCGAGGGCCCCGAGGTGCAGGGGGTGCTCGGTGGATTCCAGGTGCCAGAAGGCCAGGTCCAGGGGTGCCAGTAGCTCGCTGCTCAAGGTGTCCTCTTGTCCGGCGAAGTGCTGCGGAGTCCTGCGAAGTCCTGTGAATTCCTGCGATGTCCCATGAACTGACAGTGGCCGAAGTCCACTGACAGTGGCTGAAGTCAATCGCACACCGTCAGTTACGGTCAAGTACGATCAGTTCACGCTCAGTTAACAAGTTCAACGCTCCACGGTGAACTCGCACCACACGCACTTCCCGCCACCCCGCGATTCCACGCCCCACGCGTCGGAGAGCCGGTCGACCAGGAGCAGTCCGCGGCCGGAAACGCCCGCCTCCCCCGCCTCGCGGCGCCGGGGCAGCGCGCTGGACCGGTCCTCCACCTCCACCCGCAGCCGCCGCGGGGGCCCGGTCAGGATCCGCAGGGTCACGATCGCCCCGCCGTCGGTGTGCATCAGGGCGTTGGTCATGAGCTCGTCGGCGACCAGTTCGATCTCGTCCGCGCGCTCCCCCGCGCCCCAGGCGCGGACGGCGGCCCGGATCATGTGCCGGGCCGAGCTCAGCGCCTCCGGGTCGTTCTGGGCCACGTGCTGCTGGAAGCGGCCGGTGCCCTGCGGGTGGTACGTGCCGTGGCGGCGCAGCAGCAGGATCGCGACGTCGTCCTCGCCGCCCCGGTCGGCGACGACGTCGCAGAGGTGGTCGGCGAGCTGCTGGAGGTCGGAGGGGCCGCGCCGGACGAGCGAGGAGAGCCACTGGAGGCCTTCGTCGAGGTCGGCCCCCGGCTTCTCGACGAGCCCGTCGGTGTAGAGCATCAGCGTCTGGCCGGGGTCCAGTTCCAGGGTGGTCACGGGGTAGTCGAGGCGGCCGAACTCCGCCGAGAGCCCGAGCGGAAGACCGCCGACGACCGGGAGTCTGCGGCAGCCGCCGTCGAGCTCCCGGATCAGCGGGTCGACGTGGCCGGCGCGCACCACCTGGACGACCCCGGTGGCGAGGTCGACCTCGGCGTACGTGCAGGTGGCGAAGCGTTCGGTGTCGAGCTCGTGGAGGAAGACCGAGGCCCGGGCCATCACCGTGGCCGGGGGGTGTCCCTCGGCGGCGTAGGCGCGCAGCACGATCCGCAGCTGCCCCATGACGGCGGCCGCGTGGGTGTCGTGGCCCTGCACGTCGCCGATGACGCAGCCGACCCGGCCGCCGGGCAGCGCGATGAGGTCGTACCAGTCGCCGCCGATGTCCCGGCCGAGGCGGGCCGAGCGGTAGCGGACGGCGGTCTGGGCGCCGGGCACGTCGGGGATCCGGCGCGGCAGCATCGCCTGCTGGAGCCCTTCGGCGAGGTCGTGCTCCTGCTCGTAGAGCATGGCCCGCTGGAGGCTCTGGGCGATGCTGCTGCCGAGGGCGACGAGCAGGGTCCGCTCGTCCTCGCTGAAGCCGGTCCTGTCGCTGTAGAGCAGGCCGAGCGCGCCGATGGGCCGGGCCTGGGCGATGAGCGGCAGATAGGCGGCGGCGGTGATGCCGAGGCCGCTGATGTGCGGCCAGAGCACCGGGAAGGATTCGGCGAAGTCGCGGGCCGAGTCGATGAACCGGGGGCGCAGGGTGCGGATGACCTCGCTCATCGGGTACGGCTCGTCCACGCGGGTGAACCGGGTGCCCGGCACGAAGGCGCCGTCGGGCCCCTCGGCGACGAGGTGGATGCGCCCGGCTTCGAGGAGGCCCATGACGAGACTGGCCGCGCCGAAGTGTTCGAGCGCGCGCGAGTCGTTGAGCAGGTCGATGACGTCCTGCACGGTCCTGGCGTGGGCGAGGGCCGCCGTGGTGCCCTCGACGACGCCGGCGCGCCGTCGGCGTCCTTCGTCGAGGCCGAGGCGGGCGGCGGACTCGGTGAGCTCGTGGGTGGCGTCGCGCAGGATGCCGATGATGCGGACGGGCCGGCCGGTGTCGTCGCGCCGGACGAGGCCCTGGGTGTGGGTCCACTGGTGGCTGCCGTCGCGGCGGCGGATGCGGAAGTACGCGCCGTACTGCTCGCTGCCGTCCTTGAGCGCCTGGGCGACGAGGGTGTCGAGCTGGCGGCCCTCGTCCGGCAGCACCCGCGGGGCGAGGCTCTCGGGTCTGCCGTCGTAGTCCTCGGGGTCCATGTCGAAGACGTCGAGGGCGGCGGCGTCCATGGTCATGGTCCCGGTGACCAGGTCCCAGTCGAAGCCGCCCATGCGGAAGGCCGCGCCGTAGTCGGCCAGGATCCTGGTCCCGGCCGCCGGCCCGTCCGGCACGCGGCGCAGCCGCGCACTCACCTCCCCGCCCCCGCTGCCCGCGTTCATGGGGCCACGCTAGGCGCAGCTCCGCCGGAGCGCACCAGGAAGATCCGTTTCACCCCTGGAAGGTCTCCGGCCGGTCGGGCAGCGGACCGGCCGGGAAGAGCTCGTCGGTCGGCGGCGTCCCGTCGGGGACGGCGGGCGGTTCGGAGGGGGGCTCCGCGAAGGGGTCGGGGACGGTGCCGGGATCGGTGTACGGGTCGGGGGCCGGTTCCGTGTACGGGTCGGGGGCGGGCGGCAGCGGTGCCGTCGGGTCGGTGCCGGTGCCCCCGGTGCCGGAGGGGTCGGGGGCGTCGGGCAGCGGGGTCGCGGGCCGGGCGGGGTCCGGGGGCACCGGCGCCGGGGAGGCCGGGTCCGAGGTGGTCCCGCGGTCGGGGGCGGTCGGGTCGGGGGCCGTCGGGTCGGGGGTGCCGGTGCCGGAGAGGGCGCAGGTGTCGGGGTCGCAGGCCGGCGGCACGTCGGGGGTCCTGTCCTCGTCCCCGTCGGTGCCGGTGCGCCGCTCGATCCAGCTGCGGTCGGTGGTGTTGACGATGACCAGGCCGGGGACGACGGAGCCGGCGGGCCGGACGGTGATCACGCGGTCGGGGTCGAAGCCGTCCCACTGGTCGCCCTGGTGGACGCCGCCGCGGTCGGCGGCGGGGCTGCGGAGCGGGTTGCCGCAGGCGCAGCGGACGCGCGGGGAGCCGTACTGGTCGACGAGGACGGCGGTGCCGGTCTGCAGGACGGCCTGGAAGGCGTTGGCCCGGCCCTCGCGGTAGCCGTGGTCGGTGACGCGGGTGTCGGCGCGCAGGGCGACCGGGGTGAGCCCGCGGAGCCAGTCGGCGAGGTTGGTCTCGGGGATGCCGGAGGCCTCGGCGAAGGCGCGGGCCTTGGTGCGGTCCCCGGTGAGCAGGGCGACCTGCCGTTCGACGTCGCAGCTGCCGATCGCGCGGGTGCCGCCGTAGAGGCCGGGGGTGGAGCCGCTGACCTCGCGGACCTGCTGCGCGTCCTCGCCGGGTGGCCGGTCGGGGGCGGCGGGCGGTGCGGTGTTGCGGACGGTGGAGGCGGTGAAGGGGTCGGGTCCGTGGGCGCCGAGCGGCTGGAGGAAGACGTCCTGGATGGGGGTGGCGGCCGGTTCGCCACCCGCGCCCTCCCACACGTTCGAGCAGCCCGTGAGCAGCAGGGCCGAGACGAGGCCCGCGGCCGCGGGGCGGGTTCGCCGCGCACGGCGGAGGGATGAGCGCACCTGGTTCTCCCGACTTCTTTCTCTCCCCCGGGCGCGGCGCCCGGTTGCGGCCAGTGCCTCATGTCTGTCGCAGTGCGGGAGGCCCTGCAAGCGGAGAGCGGCCGAGCGGGTCGGACCGCTCGGCCGGGGCGGTGACGGGCGACCCTCCACACCCCCCACTTGAACACGTTCAAGAAAGGCTCTACGCTCGACCCGCCAGTTGAACACGTTCAAGTGGGGGTGTCGGATGACCGCGCTGTCGGTCCTGGTGAATTCGGTCGTGATGATCGGCATGTTCTGGGTGGTGCCGACGGGGCTCGCACTCGTCGACGGACCCCGGCCGCCCGGGTGGGACCCGCTCCGGCGCGCCTGGCCCCTGCTTGCCGTCCCCGGCGCCCTGGCCCTCTGGCTGCCCCGCTCCGGAACGGCCACCGCGCTCGCCGGCGCCTACGCCCTCGCCACCCTGGCGCTCGCGCTCCAGGCCCCGGCCCGGCTGATGCTGACCCGCTCGCTCCGGCCGAGCGAGATCGCCGTCCTCTCCGCCCTGGTGGCCCCGTCCGTCGCCGGCCTGGCGCTGGTCGCCGAACGGGCCTCGTACCCGCTGTTCGGCTTCGACCTGGACATCCTCGCGCTGACCGTCCCGCACTTCCATTTCGCCGGCTTCGCCGCCGCCCTGGTCGCCGGACTCGTCAGCCGCACGTCCGACGGCCCCGCCGCCCGCCTCGCCGCGCTCAGCGTCCCGGCCGGCACCCTGCTCGTCCTGCTCGGCTACTTCGTCGACGACTGGGCCGAGCTCGCGGGCGCCGTCGTCCTGACCACCGGCATGGCCGCGGTCTCCGTGCTGACCCTGCGCGAGCGCCGCGAGCTCGCCGGCGACCGTCTCACCCGGGGCCTGCTCGCCGTCTCGGCCCTGGTCCTCGTCGCCACCATGCTGCTCGCGCTCAGCTGGGCGCTCGGCGAGGCGACGGGCCTCCCGCACCTCTCCCTGACCTGGACGGCGGCCACGCACGGCCTGGGCAACGCCCTCGGCTTCGCCGTCTGCGCGCTCCTCGCCCGCCGCCGCCTCGCCACGGACCCCACCTCTCCGGCCCTTCTCCCCCGAACGGAGCTTCCGGCATGACCCGCCTCATGGACAGCCTCTCCGGCCCCGGCCACCGCCGCCCGAGCCTCACCTACCGCGAGGTCGGCGCCACCCGCACCCCGGAGACGCTCCCGGCCGGCTACCACCACCTGCGGCACAGCGCGGTCGTCGGCCACGGCAGGGCCGCCTTCGAGACCGCCGGGGCCGCCGTGACCACCTGGCGGATGCACCGCGCCTCCCGGGCGCGCGTCCGCTCCGACGCCGAGCGCGCCGAGCCCGGGGTCCGCCTGGAGGTGGCGCTGGGCGCGGGCCCGCTGCGGATCGGCGTCCCGTGCGAGGTGATCTGGACGGCGTACGAGGAGAACCGCACCGGTTTCGCGTACGGCACCCTGAGCGGGCACCCGGAGTGCGGCGAGGAGTCCTTCGTCGTCGAGCTCGAACCGGACGGCACGGTCCGCTTCACGGTCACCGCCTTCAGTCGCCCCGCCGCCTGGTACACGCGGCTCGGCGGACCCGTGATCCCACCGCTCCAGCACGCGTACGCGCGACTCCTCGGGCGGACCCTCGGGCGCCTCGTCAAGGCGTGACCCCGGGCCGATACTGGAGGGGATGGAGTGGTTCACCGCACCCGACCAGTGGCTGAGCCGGATCGTCTTCCAGCGGGGCCTCGCCGGGCTGTACTGCGTGGCGTTCCTTTCGGCAGCCCTCCAGTTCCGGGCGCTGATCGGGGAGCGCGGCATGCTCCCCGTGCCGGAGTACGTGCGCCGGACCCGCCCCCGGCACACGCCCTCCCTCTTCCACTGGCGCTACTCCGACCGCCTCTTCGCGACCGTCTCCTGGTCCGGCGCGGCCCTCGCGCTCGCGCTCGTCGCGGGCGCCGGGGACGCCGTGCCGCTGCCGGTCTCGATGCTGCTCTGGCTGGTGCTCTGGGGCCTGTACCTGTCGATCGTGAACGTGGGACAGACCTGGTACGCCTTCGGCTGGGAGTCCCTGCTCCTGGAGACCGGGCTCCTCGCGGTCTTCCTCGGCAACGACGACACGGGCCCCCCGGTCCTCGTCCTGTTCCTGCTGCGCTGGCTGCTCTTCCGCGTCGAGTTCGGCGCCGGTCTCATCAAGATCCGCGGCGACCCCTGCTGGCGGAACCTGACCTGCCTCTACCACCACCACGAGACCCAGCCGATGCCCGGCCCGCTGAGCTGGTTCTTCCACCATCTGCCCCGCCCGCTGCACCGGGTGGAGGTCGCGGCCAACCACGTCGTCCAGCTGGGCGTGCCGTTCCTGCTGTTCACCCCGCAGCCGGTGGCGACGGTGGCGGCCGGTCTGATGGTGGCGACCCAGCTGTGGCTGGTGCTCTCCGGCAACTTCGCCTGGCTGAACTGGATCACGATCGTGCTCGCCCTGTCCGCCGTGGACGCCTCCCCGCTCACCGGCGAGCACCCCCAGCCGGACCCGCCGCTCTGGTACGTGGTCGTGGTCGTCGCCTTCACCGCGTTCGTCCTGGTACGGAGCTACCGCCCGGTGCGCAACCTGCTCTCCCGGCACCAGGCGATGAACCGCTCGTACGACCCGTACCACCTGGTCAACAGCTACGGCGCGTTCGGCACGGTCGGCCGGATCCGGGACGAGATCGTCGTCGAGGGCACCGATGACCCGGTGGCGCACCCGGACACGGTGTGGCGCGAGTACGGCTTCAAGGGGAAGCCCGGCGATCCGCGCCGGTGGCCCCGCCAGTTCGCCCCGTACCACCTGCGGCTCGACTGGCTGATGTGGTTCGCGGCGCTCTCCCCCGGGTACGCGCGCGAGTGGTTCGGCCCCTTCGTCGAGCGGCTGCTCGAAGGCGACCGGGACACCCTGCGGCTGCTCGCCCACAACCCGTTCCCGGACGCGCCACCGGTCCTCGTCCGCGCCCGGCTCTACCGCTACCGGTACACGACCTGGCACGAGCTCCGGACCACCGGGGCCTGGTGGCACCGCACGCTCGTACGGGAGTACCTGCCGCCGATCCGCCTGCGGGAACCCACGGACACCGCCCGCTGAACGCACCGGCGCCCCCGCGCCGCGAACGGCCGGGGGCATCCGGGTGAGGCGGAGGATCAGTCGATGCCGGGCAGGATGTGGGGCTCGGCGAGGTCCTCCTCGTAGCCCGCGAGGCGGATCGGGGCGGCGTGGGCCCAGACGTCGAGGCTGCCCAGTTCGCCGTTCCTGCGGGGCCGGTCCGTGCGTTCGGCCGGTCGCGGTTCCTGCTTCGTCAGTTCGGGTGTCACCGCGCACTCCTTCGTGTCGCGTCGATGTGGGAGAGGTGCCTGGCGGTCGCGGTGGCGCCGTTCATGGCGGGACCGCGGCCTTGGTGGCAGGCCTGTCCCAGGAAGGCCGTGAGGATGGTGTGGCTCCTCGGTGGCCGACCGTGAGCATCACATTAACCAAATGAGCGCGCCTGCGCTCTACCGGGCTCCAAAGTGTGACGCAATCGGGTGAAGCAAGACGGAAAAGCGCCCCACCGGGCCGGTGGGGCGCTCTTGCCGAACGTGCGGGAACCGCGGTACTCCGGGCCTACCAGTTGGCGGGGGCGTAGTCCTTCAGGAAGCAGCCGTAGAGGTCCTCGCCCGCCTCGCCGCGCACGACCGGGTCGTACACGCGGGCCGCGCCGTCGACGAGGTCGAGCGGGGCGTGGAAACCGGCCTCGGCCAGGCGCAGCTTGTCGAAGTGGGGACGCTCGTCGGTGATCCAACCGGTGTCGACCGAGGTCATCAGGATGCCGTCGGTCTCGAACATCTCCTGGCCGCTGGTCCGCGTCACCATGTTCATCGCGGCCTTGGCGGCGTTGGTGTTCGGGTGGCCGGCGCCCTTGTAGCCGCGGCTGAAGACGCCCTCCATCGCCGACACGTTCACGACGTAGGCACGGCCGCTGGCCGCCTTCTTCGCCGCCTCGGCCATCGCCGGCCGCAGCTTGCTGATCAGGATGAACGGCGCCGTGTAGTTGCACAGCTGGGTCTCGAGGAGCTCCACCGGGGAGATCTGCTCGATGCTCTGCACCCAGGTGTTGGACTCGACGACGTCCGGCACGAGGCCGCCGGCGTCGATGGCGGTGCCGTCGAGGTGCCGGGCGATGCTGGCGTTGCCGGCGACCAGGGCGAGGTCGGCGACCTGCTGCGCCTCCAGGTCCCGCACGCCGACGGGCAGCTCGGACGATCCGACGAGCTCGCCGACCGCGCCCGAGTTGAACGCGCCGATCACGTGGTGGGCGGGCAGCTCACCGGCGGGCAGCGGGGCCGTCTCGCCCTCGACGAGCGCGGCGTACGCCGACGGCAGACGGCGCACGGTCTGCGTCGCGTTGTTGATGAGGATGTCGAGCGGGCCGGCCTCGGTCATCTGGTCGGCGAGCGCGACGGCCTGCGCGGGGTCGCGCAGGTCGATGCCGACGACCTCCAGGCGGTGCATCCAGTCCGCGGAGTCCTCCATCGCCTTGAAGCGGCGGATGGCGTCCTTGGGGAAGCGGGTGGTGATGGTGGTGTGGGCACCGTCGCGCAGCAGCCGCAGCGCGATGTACATGCCGATCTTGGCCCGGCCGCCGGTGAGCAGCGCGCGCTTGCCGCTGAGGTCGGCGCTGGCGTCGCGCTTGGCCCGGTTCAGCGCCGCGCACGGCTGGCAGAGCTGGTGGTAGAAGTAGTCGACCTCGACGTACCGCGTCTTGCAGACGTAGCAGGAACGCGGGCGCTGGAGTATCCCCGCGATCCGCCCCTCCTCGGTGACCGAGGTGGGCAGCAGGCCCTCGGTCTCGTCGTCGATGCGCTGCGCGGAACCGGTGGCCGTGGCCTCGGTGACCGCCTTGTCGTTCGCGGTCTTCGCGGCCCGGCGCTCCTGGCGGCGGCGCTGCTTCACGGTCCGGTAGATCCCGGCGGTGGCGCGCCGGACGGTGATCGCGTCCGGGTGGTCGACGTCGATCGCGTCGAGCTCGTCGAGGACGCTCAGGCAGACGGCCAGGCGCTCGGGGTCGATGCCCGGCCCGTATTCCTGGTTTTCTTCGGTCACCGTCATGGCCTTCGGGATCCTCGTTCGCTCGTACGTCGCCGCTCGCGGGCATTCAAAGACCCAACTTTACGGAGCGGGGGGCCGCGCCTCCAAACCCGTTCGGGGTGCGTGGTCGAAGACACAGTCGCCGCACAGCCCTCCGCCCGGGGCGCGGTAGTAGAGGCAGCAGCTGGTGCGCCGCAGCCGGGGGCCGCGGACCGTCCCGGCGAGGTCCGGGTGGGCCAGCAGCCCGGAGACCAGGGCGGCGGCCCGCTCGGCCGCCTCCGGCCGCCCCCGGGCGCGTGCCCAGCGGATCAGCTCGCGCAGGGCGCCGGCGAGGGCGGAGCCGGCGTTGCCCCACAGGAGCCGCGGGGAGACGGCGCCGTCGCGGCGCAGGGCCGCGTGCAGCGGGACGAGATGGGCGTCGAGCACGGCCGCGCTCAGCTCGTCCACGGTCGCGGGGCGGGTCGCGGAGCCGGCCCACCACAGGTCGTCGGGCGAGGTCAGCGCCCCGTCCCAGAACAGCTCGGCGGGGTCGAGGGCCGGGAAACGGCCGTGGAGGGCGGCGGGACCGAGGGCGGTGGACCAGAGCCGGGCGGCGAGCCCGAGGTGGGCGACGGAGGCGCCGACGCGCCGCTCGCGGGCGCCGATCCGGGCGGTGACGTGGTCCACGCGCGCGGTGAGGGGGCCGTCCTCCCCCGCGTACAGGCGGGCGAGCGGGCGGTGCGCGCCGCCGGTCACGGGGGCGGTGGTCCGCAGGACGAAGAAGCCGCCCGGCTCCCCGCCGTCACCGCTCGCGCCGAGTCCCATGCACGCCCCCGCCCTCACGTCCTGTCGTCGGCCCCCACCGTAACTTCTCGAAAGTCTCCGAAAGCACTCCGGCGCCCGCCGCGATCCGGGCGGAAAGGGCGCTTTGCACCCCTTCTGACCTGCGCGGGCGTACATCCGAGGTCGTATGCGGGGCCCGTGTACTGCGTCGGCGGTAGGGGCGAATCCGTCCCCTGGTACGACGACGCGAACGGCTGATCGGAGAGATCGTGGAAGGTATGAGTCCACTCATGCTGTCCGTCGTCCTGGCCCTGGCCTCCGCGGTCGCCTACGCGGCCGCGGCGATCGTGCAGGAGCGCGTCGCGGCCTCGGTCACGGGTCCGCGCTACGCGCCGCTGCGCAGCCCGGCCTGGTGGGGGTCCGTCCTGCTCAACGGCGTCGGTGCGACGCTGCACGTCGCCGCCCTGGCGTACGGGCCGCTCAGCCTGGTCCAGCCGCTGGGCGCCCTGACGATCGTGTTCGCGCTGCCCATGGCGGCCCTGTTCGTCGGCCGCAGGGCCGGGCGGCGGGCCTGGCGCGGCGCGCTGATGGCCACGGTGGGCCTCGCCGGGCTGCTGAGCCTCACCAGCGGCGACGAGGCCGGGTCCCTGGCCGACGGGGAACGGTGGCTGCTCGCGGGAGCCGCCTTCGGCGCGGTGGCCGTCCTGTTCACCGCCGCGCGCCTCGTGGGCCGGTCCGTGCTGCGCAGCATCGTGCTCGCCGCGGCGGCGGGCGTCTCCTTCGGCATCGCCTCGGTCCTCACGAAGGCGGTGGCCGAGGAGTGGACGCCCCGGTCCCCGCTCGCCGAGTGGACGGGGCTGCTCGTCCTCTCCGTGTTCGCCGTGACGGGACTGCTGCTCTCCCAGGCCTCGTACCGGGGCGCGGGGCTCGCCGCACCGCTGGCCACCGTCACCGTGGTGAACCCGGTGGTCGCGGCGGCCGTGGGCCTGACCCTGTTCGGCGAGAGCTTCCGCTACGGCGCGGCGGGCACCGTCGCCGCGCTGATCTGCGGCACGGTCGCCGCGGCCGGCCTCGTCCAGCTCACGCTGGACCGCATGACGGCCGCGCCGGACTCCCTGACGGTGTCATCCGCCCCGATGGAGTCTTCCTTTCCGGCGTCAGAGGGCGACTCCCCGCGCGCGGAGGTAGGCCAGCGGGTCGATGTCGGAGCCGTACCCGGGACCCGTCCGAATCTCGAAGTGGAGGTGCGGTCCCGAGCTGTTGCCGGTCGATCCTGAGCGCGCGATGCGCTGACCGGCGTGCACCCGCTGACCCTCGCGGACGGTGAGCGCGGAGAGGTGCCCGTACTGGCTGTAGCGGCCGTCGTCGTGGCGCACGACGATCTGGTAGCCGTACGCGCCGCCCCACCCCGCGGAGACGACCCGGCCGCCGGCGACGGCCTTGACCGAGGTGCCGGTGGGGACGGGGAAGTCGACGCCGGTGTGGTAGCCGCTGGACCAGGAGGAGCCGCGGGTGCCGTAGCGGGTGCCGATGTCCGCGGAGACGGGCGCGGAGTAGCTGGGGGCGCTCGGCCGGGAGGCGGGCTTGGGCGCGGGTCTGGTCGCGGGCTTCGTCGCGGGTTTCGCCGCCGGCTTGTGGCTCGTCCTGGTGACCGGCTTGGGGCTCGCCTTGGTGTGCGATGCGGCGGCCGGGGGCTTCCGTGCGGGGGCGGCCTTTGCGGGGGCGGTCCGGGGAAGGGCGCCCTGCGTGGACGGGGCGGCCTTCTTGGGAACGGCCTTCTCGGGAACGGCCTTCTTGGGGGGCGCGATGTCGGCCGGCCGGGCGGCCCTGGGGGCCGGAACGGCCTTCTTCGGCTTCCCCGGTGCGGTGATGCGCAGGGTCAGGCGCTGGCCCGGGATGATGAGGTCGGGGTCGTCGCCGACGACGGCCCTGTTGTTCTCGTACAGGCGCTGCCAGCCGCCCTTGACGTGCTCCTCGCCGGCGATCTTCGACAAGGAGTCGCCCGGCGTCACCGTGTACATCTCGCGCACGGTGGGAACGGTGGTCGGCCCGGCGTTCCGCGTCGCCCGCTCGGGTAAGACGCGCTGCCCGGGCAGCGAGGCCGTACGGACGTCGTTGCCGCCTGCGGTGCGCAGCGCCGTGACGTCCGGGGACTCCCCGCCCCGGGCCAGCCCCGCGCCGGGGCCGCAGGACGGCCACGCTCCGGGTCCCTGGCCCTTCAGGACGCGCTCGGCGATCGCGATCTGCTGGTCCTTGGAGGCGAGGTCGGCGCGCGGCGCGTAGTGCGTGCCGCCGTACCGCTCCCAGGTGGACTGGCTGAACTGGAGGCCGCCGAAGTAGCCGTTGCCCGTGTTGATGTGCCAGCTGGAGGAGGACTCGCAGGACGCGACCTTCTCCCAGACGTCCAGCGAGGCGGCCTGCGCGGCGCCGGCACCGATCAGCGGCAGCGCGGCGCCTCCCGCGGTGACGGTGAGCGAGGCGCGGTTGATCCGGCTCGGCTGGTGGCGGCGGTGACGTCCGCGTACGGCCATGGGCCCCCCCTTGAACACAGCAGCGGCCGTCCAAGTTAGGGGTGGCGCACGCTCCGTGACAAGGGTCGCGCGGAAGCACGGGCCTCTTCTGTCAACTCCGCGCCGCCTCCGGTCCCCCACCGGCGGGCCCGGGCTCGGGCCGGGGCTCGGGATCCGGCACGGGCCCGCCCGGCTGGGGCTCGGGCGGGGGCGCGGGATCCGGCGGGGTCGGCACCGGGTTGGGCGGGGGCACGGGCGGCGGCGAGGGCACCGGCGGCGGTATCGGCGAAGGGGGAAGCGGATCGGGGAAGGGGTGAGTCATGACGGACCTCTCGGTCGACGGGTCTCCCCTGTACGAGGCTCGCCGCACAGGGTCTCCCCTTCCAGGGTCGCTCCGCCGCCTCGCCCGTGCCCGCCGGATCCGGCGCCCCTCGACTCAGACCTGCGCGGGCACGGCGTGCGGGGGGCGCACGGTGTCGGTCCCGGGAACGGGCGCCGAGGCGTCGCCGCCCAGCTCCACGATGCGGTTGTCGCCGTCGACGTGCACGACGCGCGGCACGAAGGTCCGCGCCTCGGCGTCCTCCATCTGCCCGTAGCTGATGAGGATCACCAGGTCGCCGGGGTGCACGAGGTGGGCGGCCGCGCCGTTGATCCCGATGACACCGGAGCCGCGCTCGCCCTCGATGACGTAGGTCTCGAGACGGGCCCCGTTGTCGATGTCGACGATGTGGACCAGCTCACCGGGCAGCAGGTCCGCCGCCTCCATCAGCTCCGCGTCGACGGTGACCGAACCCACGTAGTGCAGGTCCGCCTGGGTCACGGTGGCGCGGTGGATCTTCGACTTGAACAGAGTGCGCAGCATTTAGGACTCCTGGGTGACGGCTCCCTGCCTGCTTTGTGCAGGTCAAGGGCGTCCTCGACCTTACACCGGCACCCCCGTCCGATGTTTGTGAGGAACATCGCTCCGGTCGGGCGAGACGTCCCCCTACCTGGGATTTCCCTTCGCTCCAGCGTCCGTTGGGACCATCGCCCCGGAACGCGCGGGGACCCATGCTGACCAGATGCCGACTTACCTGATGTTCCATCAGACATGTGGGAGGTCCCTCTGCACACGGACGACGTGCGCCCACGCACCACCGAACTGTCGGGCACCGACATCGCTCCGGTTCACGGAACACGGCCTCTTTGGCCATCAGCCGGTGGACGCTCGACCGCTCCGGAAGTCGGCTCGCCGCCTACCGCCCGCCCGAGGCCCCTCGGCAGCGTGGAACCCGCGAGCGACGGCTTCCCGCCCGGCGGCCTCGCGGGCCGGAGGCACGGCAGGAAACCGACCCCGGCCGGCGGCGCACGGGCCCCCTCGACGAGGGCCGCGTGCCGTCCGGTCGCCGACATGATGAGCGTGCGCCCTCTGCACCCGCGCGAGGCCATGGTCTGGGCGACGATGAAGCCCGAGGGCACGCCGACCGGCGCCACACCCGGCAGTCTGACCCTGACCAGCCACGAGGAGGAGGTCACCCGGGCGTGGACGGCCGAACTCAAGCAGGCCATGACCGACTGCACCGCTTTCACCGTGGTCTCCCGCCGTGGCTGGACCCACCGGTTCGGCCTGCGGCCCCTCGCTCCCACCCGGGCCGGTGACGGGTCCGTCAGCTACGCGCTGACCAGTGCTCTGGCGCCGGACGGGCCGGGGGAACGTCATGACCGTCGTGCGCACGGGAGGCGTCTTCGCCACCTGTCTCGCACATCAGGGATCCGGCAAGTCCGCGTCGATGTCCGCCGAGGTGACGAACCGGCTGCACGAGAGGGTGCGGGCCGCGTCCGGCTCCTGAGCCGGACGGCAGGCGCCTCGGGCCCAGACGCCGGTCGAACGCCGAGCCGGCCGTGCCGACGGTGCCGGCCTCGGTGCCGGCG
The DNA here is from genome assembly GCF_014203895.1 of Streptomyces nymphaeiformis. Classification (GTDB taxonomy): domain Bacteria; phylum Actinomycetota; class Actinomycetes; order Streptomycetales; family Streptomycetaceae; genus Streptomyces; species Streptomyces nymphaeiformis. Next base: position 109,408 of record NZ_JACHJY010000015.1, read on the forward strand.
CCGGACGGCAGGGACAGGACCTGGTCGGTGGGGTGCCCGGGGCGGTATCACCGGTGATCCGCGCGCTCTCCGCTGAGGCGGCGTCAGCCCCGTTGGCTCGCGGCCGCGGACGCCGCGGACGACTCGGGCGGCACGATCACGGTCCGGGACGCCGCCGACGGCACGAAGCTGCGGGTGCTGAACCGGGGGAAGAACGACGGGGTGGACGGGGACGACGGAGCCCTGGTCGCCGTCTCCTCCGACGGCGGCACGGTCCTGACGGACACGGGCGCCCTCGTCCGCACCACGGGAAACGGCCACGAGCGCACCGCGCTGGAGAACCGCGCGTGCCGCACCGTCTTCAGCCCCGCCGGTGACCGCGCCGCCGTGATCGGGTCGGGGGCCGGCATCACGCTGTGGGACCGGGCGGCTGCGCACGCCGCTCGGGCTGCTGTCCGGCGGTCTGTCCAAGGGGATGCCGGGCGTCCCGGAGGAGACCACCGCCGTGGCCTTCTCGCCCGACGGCTCCGTCCTCGCCGCGGCCGGGTCGTACGGCACCGTGCGGCTGTGGGACGTGGCCTCCCAGCAGCCACTGGGCACGCCCTGCCCGGTGCGGGGGACGCCGTCCTGTCGCCCGCGTTCGGCGCGGACGACCTCACCCTGCACGCGGCGGGGTGCGCGTCCCCGTCCAGACGTACGGCATCGACCCGGCGCGGGCGGTCACCGAGGTGTGCCGCCGCGCCGGAGGGCCACTCTCGCCCCCCGAGTGGCGGACGTACCTGCCCGGCATCCCCTACCGGAAGGTGTGCTGAGCGGCGCCCGCGAGACCGGCCGGCGCGCCCGGCAGCGCGTCGAGCAGGCCGACGGCCGCGCCGGCGGCGAGGAGGACCGGCGCAGAACGCTTCGCGCCCGGGGACGAGGGTGCGGTTCGTGGTCGTGCCCGGCGCCCTTGGGGGCGCCGGTGCCTTGCCGCCAGGTCAGGCAGGCACCGGGCGCCGGGACCCCGGGTGCGGCTGGTGACCGCCGGGCGAGTCGCGCGGCGTCGGCCTGCTCGGTCCGGACGGAGGTCAGGGGGCGGGGCGATGCCTTCGACATCGCCGAACTGCTGTTCGCTTCCGGCAGTGTGGGGTGGCCCCGCTGGGATCCGCCGCGTTCTCCGCCGATGAGATGCGGACGCCGTCCCCTCCGGGCAGAGTGGGGAAGGACCTGTTCGTACCGAGGTGGTCCCCCGTGGTCCCGCGTGCTGGAGACGGGACGGACTGATGCGAGGATTGTCGTGACGTCGGAGTGATCGATGTTCCGCAGACGGCCGGCCGACAACAGCGAGGACCTTCTGGTCCGGCTCGGGTCGCTGACCGCCAGGGCTCGAGAGTTGGCCGAGACGCAGCGTTCCCGTGTTGAGCTCGCCGTGGCCCTGCAGCGCGACATGCTTCCCTCGGACCTGCCCAGTTTTCCGGGCGCCCGGCTGGCCGTCCGCTATGAGCCCGCCAACCACGGGCTCAACGTCGGCGGTGACTGGTACGACGCCTTCTCCCTGCCCGGCGGCCAGATCGGCATGTCCATCGGTGACGTGCAGGGGCACAACATCGAGGCCGCCGCCTTCATGGGACAGGTCCGCGTGGCACTGCGCGCGCTGGCCTCCGTCACCGGAGACCCGGGAGAGCTGCTCAGTCGCACCAACGACCTGCTGATCTCTCTGGGCGCCGACCTCTTCGCCACCTGCACCTTCCTGCGGCTCGACCCCGCTGCCGGCACCCTGGAGTGCGCCCGGGCCGGCCACATCCCCCACATCTGGGCCACCACCGACGGCCGCTCCGGCATCGACGACAGCGAGGGCGGGCCTCCGCTCGGTGTGCTCCGCGACGTCGACTACCCGGCCACGCGCCACCGGCTCACCGCCGACGGTGTCTTCGTCCTCCTGACCGACGGGGTGGTGGAGGGGCCCTCGCTCCACGTCGACGAGGGTCTGGACCGGGTGACGCGGCTCGCCGGGATCACCGCCGTCGCCGGGCTGGACGTCGACGGGCTCGCCACCGCCGTCATGAAGCTGGCGGCCACGGTGGGGCACGAGGACGACGCGGCCGTCCTGGTCGTCGGCCACGACGGCGGTCCGGCCCGGTCGGCGGCTGAGGAGTGAGGAGAGGGGGCTCGCCTCGGGCCGGGTCGGTCCTCGGACCGGCCCGGGCCCGTACCGTAAGGCGGCGCCCGACACGCAGGGATCCTTGCCCGGTCGTGGCGGCCCGGCCGGTGTCTGATGGCTGACGTGTTGGATACTCGGCAGTTCCGGCCCTCTACGGAGGCGGCTTTGACGTCGCTGGCCGTGACGGTTTGCTACTACGCGGCCGGACGACTCGGCCTGATGGGCCGCTTCGTCGTCGAAGGCGTGGTGGTCACCCCCATCTGGCCGCCCACCGGCGTCGCCGTCGCCGCCCTGCTGCTGCTCGGCGCGCGGGTCTGGCCCGGGATCGCCCTCGGCTCCTTCCTCGTCATCGCCTCCCTCACCGCTCCGGGGCCCACCACAGTGGTCACCGTGGTGAGCAACACCGTCGCGCCGCTCTGCGCCTTCCTGCTGCTGAGACGGGTCGGCTTCCGGCGCGACATGGCGCGGCTGCGGGACGGACTCTCCCTGGTCTTCCTCGGCGGGTTCGGCGCCATGCTGATCAGCGCGACCGCGGGGGTCGGACTGCAGGTGGCGAAGGGCTCCCTGGACAAGAGCGAGTTCTGGCCCGCCTGGCTGGCCTGGTGGGTGGGCGACACGATGGGGGTGCTGCTCGTCGCCCCGCTCCTGCTCGTCCTCGCGGGGCCGGCCGGACGGTTCCGGGTACGGCGCTGGAAGGAGGCGGCCTTTCTGGGGCTGACGGCCCTGGTCCTCGTGCCCATGGCCGTGCTCAGCCCGATGAGCATGCTGTTCCTCGTCTTCCCCCTGCTGATCTGGGCAGCGCTCCGCTTCCAGCTCGCCGGAAGCATGCTGTGCGCGCTCTTCGCCTCCGTGCTCGCCACCTTCGAGGCGACCTCCGGGCGGGGTGCGTTCCTCCACCTGACGGACGTCGAGATCATGCTCAAGCTCCAGGCGTTCAACGGTTCCGCCGCCCTGACCGCCCTGCTTCTCGCCTCCGTCATCACCGAGCAGCGTGCGACCCGCCGATCGGTGCGCCGCGCCTGCCAGGAACTGGCGGAGGTTCTGGAGCACCTCGCGGCGGGCGAGCCCTCGCCGGGTCCACCCCGCACCACCGAGAGCCGGGCAGCCCCACCCGGCGGGCACCGGGATCCGTGACACCCGCGCCGGAGCCGGAGCCGGCGCAGGGATCAGGAGCCGTACGACGACCGCAAGGCATGGAAACTGTCCGGCGCTGACGAGCTGGTACGTGATTGCGTTGGGGAGGCACGGTCCTGATCTGGTGTTTTTGCCAGGTGGTGGTGTTGCGGTCGGAGACGAGGCGGGCGATGGCCCGGTAGGTGTCGGGCAGGACCTCTCGCCGGTGGATCCATCGGATCAGCTGCTTCCAGCGTTCGTGGTCGGCGAGGGCGTACTCGACGGTGGTGCGTTTCGATGAGTTGTTGTGCCGGGCCTCTTCTCCGGCTGCGCGCACGTGCGGCAAAGCGATCTTGTTCGGTTTTCTGGGTGGCGCGATGGCCTGTCCGGGGCGGTCGCGTCTGAGACCGAGGTAGCCGTCATCCAGAAGCACTTCCACCTCCGGGAAGTACTGGAAGCAGACGACGGTGCCTTCGTTGCGTGCGGCGGTCGCATCGCGCATCCGCCCCGGCCGCAGGACATCGGCACACAGCGTGCGGCTCCGGGCATCAGCAATGACGGTGGCCTTCATCGTGGTCTGCTTCTTCTTGCCCGAGACGAACGCCCGACGTCCGCCGCGGCCGGCTGCGAGACGCCGGACCTGGACCTCGGTGGCGTCCAGCCGCAGCTCGATGCCCTCGGCCCGGGCACAGGCGAACACGTCCGCCAGGGTCCGCAACCGCAGGCCGGGCCGATCGGGACCCGCGCATCCCCGCTCGGCCAGGAGCCCGCGTATCTCACCGATCGCGCGGGGGACGGTGGAGCGGTCGACACCGAACAACAGGGCGAGGACCGAGTGCGGCAGATCGTGCCGCAGATGGATCAATGTGGCGACCAGCCGGTCGATGAACGCCAACTGGTGCCGGGCACCGGCTCCTGCGGCCCGCTTCCTGGCTCCGCCTCGTACTTCGTGACGGCGTCCCTCGACCGTCTTCCGGCCCAGCTCACGGCGGGCTTCGGCGACGGATGGCGCCGTGCTCTTCTTCTCTGCATGGATCGCCGTGAGGCGCTCGATCGCGTCGTCCTGCGTGTCGTACCCGGACTCCTCGCGCTGCTTGCCGAGCGCGTCTCTGAAGCGAATCTTGTACGGATGCGGGCAGCGGGTGGGCTTGATGCAGCCGCATTCCTTGAAGAATGAGCTCATGCCGCGGGCGAGCTGTCGAATCTTCCGAGCGGGAGCGATGAACCATTCACAGGCGCTGCGCAGAAGGCGGAAGGTCAGCAAGTGGAGACAAGACTGCGACGTTTGCTGACCTGGGGGCCTCTATCATACCCCTGACCTGCGCAGACGCCTAAGTCCTAGATCTTGGACTCGAACAGAGTACGCAGCACTTGGGACTCCTCGAAGACGGCTTCCTACCTGGGGTTTCGCGCCACACCGGCGCCTGTCCGGGCGATCCTCCGGGGATGCCCGGCGGCTCATGCTGACCGGATGCCGACTTTCCTGATGAGCCATCAGGCGTGCGGGAGCCCCCCCTCTGCACATGCTGACGACGTGCGTCCACGCACCACCGACCTGTCGGGCACCGACATCGCTCTGGTTCATGGGAAAAGGCACCTTTGGCCATCTACCGATCAACGCTCGGCCGTCCCAGAAGCCGGCTCGCTGCCTGCCGCCCGCCCGAGACCCCTCGGCCGCGTGGAACTCGTGAGCGAGGCGGGGCCAAGGCGTCGACGCCGACCCGACCGAGCCGAGGTCCAGGTCACGTGCCCCTGCGCACTTGCGTGCGCCGCTCCTCCCTTCCGTACGGTCCGGCCGATGGTGAACCACCCGCGCACGCCGTGAGGAGAGCTGTTGAAGCCGACCGAGGAAGTGCTCCAGGAACTGACCCAGCCGTCGAACATCTCCGTCCACTCCGACGACGCACTCGTCGGCAAGGTGAAGGCCGCCGTCGCGGCAGACGACAAGAAGCGGAAGGAGAATGAGGACGAGCCGCTCCGCAGGAAGCCCGACCTCGCCTCGATCCCGCAGACGGAACTGCCCCGGCAGTTCGAAGTGACCCTCTGGGACGTCCTCCACACGCTCGCCCGAGCCACCGCTCTGTCGTGGCGTGGTGCAGGGCGAGGGCTGGCGGAACACTGGGGCGCGCTCAAGTACACCCAGGCCCTGGCGGGCGGTCGCAATTCCTTCCTCGGCCTCACCGACGAGGGCCACCGCATCGCGGACCACTACAAGTCGCTGCAGTCCGGCGAACTCGGCATCGGCTTCGCGCTCACGCTCACCGAGCACATGCTGGGCAGCCGCTTCCCCGGCCACTCGGTGACGATCGTCCCCGCCGACACGGCGTTACGCGCGGGCTGGGCCCTCACCACCAGGGACAGGGGCGAGAAGGTGAAATACCGCTACCGCCCCCAGTACTTTGCCGAGGTCTGGCGGCCGGAAGAGCCGTCCCTCGTCATCCCCCTCGCGTGCAAGGGCAACCACAGCGACGCCGCCACCTCCGCCGAGCAGTTGGCCTCCGCCTCGGCCCACGCCGAAGCGGTCCACATCGGCGCGTGGAACGAGACCCCCGGCCTGCTGTTCAGCACGCAGCTCCCGACGGACGGCGGCACGATGACCGTCCACGCCCTCCAGGCACCCGGCAGCGGAGGTCGGCTGTCCCCGGCGGAAGGCCGTGAGCCGAACCTGAACGCCCCACCATTCCAGGCGAACGTGATGCCGGACATCCACCCGCCGACCGAGGGTCTGGTGGCACCGGAACCCGTACGGGGCTGCCACGTGCAGGCGAAGGACTACGCCTGGTTCCAGGAGTCACTGGCCCACACCACGGCGGCCGGGCTTATGGCCTTCACGGGATCCGGCCACGCCACCGCCCGGCACCTGACCGATCGGCAGGGCCGCAAACGGTTCACCGGCCTCGAGCACGCGGCCAGCATGAGCGTCCAGGACGCCGCCCACACCCTCTTCGGCAACGAGTACGTCGGCACCGACCACGTCTTCCGCCTGAACGGGCCTCGCGTCGAGGCGTTCTCCGGCGTGGACGAGGAGGTCTTCCGACTTCTCGCCAGGGGCGACATCGAGGAATATCGCGCCCTCGTCCACGCGAGCCGCCACGTCCGCCCCCGCCTCACCTTCGACAAGGATTGGGGCGGCCCCGTCTCCGTCCACGCCGACGGATCGGTCCTCGCCCTGCGGCTGCTGCCGGGGCAGGACGAGGAGCCGCGTCCGGGCTCCCCGCGCTGACCTCGGAAGGCTGCCGGGACCGGCTCATCTCAGAGCCGGTCCCGGCGGCAGGACGACGTACGCGCTGGCTCAGAGCGACGCCTCGACTCCGAGGCTTCCGTCGCCGACGGCTCCCCTCAGCACGTGGGCGATCTCCTCGGGCTTGAGGTCGATGCCGTCGAGCCCCTCCAGGGTCAGCGGGACCTCCTCCAGTGCGTACTCGCCGCGGCCTTCGGCACTGAACTCGGGGCCGGTACGGTCGTCGAAGGACCAGGTCGCGATCCGGGCGAGGTAGAAGAGCTGGCGCTCGTCGTCGGTCTCCATCGTGTGGAGGAGGCGGACGATGTCCGCCTTCCCCGCGATCTCCTCGTGGATCTCCCGGTGGAGGGCGGCCTCCCGGGACTCGTCGCCGGGCTCGACACCGCCGCCGGGCAGGACCCAGTACTCGGGGATGCCGGGCCGGGTGCGGCGGATGACCAGCATCGTGTCGTCGGCGGTGACGAGGACGGCGCGGACTCGTTCGATCATTTCGGTTCGTCTCCTTGCTTGTTGACGGTCTCAGTGGAGCAGCCAGCCGCCGTCGACGTGGACGGACTGCCCCGTGATGAACGAGGCGGAGGGGCCCACGAGGAACGCCACCAGGGCCGCGACGTCCTCGGGCCGGCCACGGCGCGGGACGCACTGGCGCTTGATCTGGTCCTCCGGCCGCGCACGGTGCCGGTCCTGAGTCTCCTCGACACCCGTCCCTTCGCCCGCTACGGCTACGTCGAGTACGCCGACGCCCGCGCATACGGGCAGCAGGCGGCGGAGGCGGTCACCGCCCTGCGGGCGCTGACGGCGAGCGGCCGGGCCGCCGACGCGGTGGAGGTGGCCCGCGAGGCCCTGCGGGCCTTGGAGCGGACGTACGGGGAGACCGACGACTCGGACGGACTGATCGGGGAGGTCGCGAACGGCCTGGCCGAGGCCCACCCGGAGGGCCTGCCCGACCGCCCGGCCCGATCCGGTGGAGACCGCCGGGTGGCTCTTGAGCCACCTGCTGGACGACGTCGACGACGCCACGGACACGGACCTGTTCGACCACCGGTAGGTGCCGGGTGAGCCGGGCATGGCCCGGGCCCACCCCTGGGTGGTGGCCGCCTGGCGGGCCAACCCCGAGGGGTGGGCGGAGAAGTCCCTCATGGAACGTCTCCTGAAGGCGGACGGCGGCAGCGTGGACGCGCTGGTCACGATCCACGCTGCGGGCCTCGCCCCGAACGGCCACGCCCACCTCTTGATCGCCAGGGAGCTGGAGGCGGCGGGCCGCACGATCGAGGCCCTGGAGTGGGCCGAACGCGGCCTGCGGGAGGCCGAGTCCGCCTGGGGACCGGACGAGGAACCGGCCACCTTCGTCTGCGAACGGTACGCGCGGGCCGGCCACCCGGCTGACGTGGTCACCGTCCGCCATGACCTGCGGCGGGCCCGCCTCCCGCCGACCGCGTACCGGCAGCTGCCAAGACAGACCAGACCCGATGCCTCCTCAACGGGCGCGGCGGACGCGGGCGAGGACCAGAACCGCGTCGTCGGCCGGCGGGGCGGGCAGCAGGCTCGCGAGGATGCGGTCCGCCGTTGCTTCCAACGGGCCTGGGGACCTGCCCAGTTCGGCGCGCAATGCCTTCAGACCGACCTCGAGGTCCGCGCCTCGTGTCTCGATGAGGCCGTCGGTATACAGGGCGAGACTCGCGTTCCCGGGGAGTTCGATCTCGATCGTCCGGAAAGGACAGCCGCCGACGCCGAGAGGGATTCCCAGGACGTCGTCGATGGTCTCCACTGTGCCGTCCGGCCGGAGTACCAGGGGCGGGGGGTGGCCGGCGCTGGCGATGCGGGCTCCTCCGTTTTTCGGGTCGTAGACGATGTACAGGCACGTCGCCAGCTCGATGTCGGCCTCCCGGGCGCATGCGTCGAGCTCGGTGAGGAGGTCGTCGGGCTCGCTGTCGTGCCTGGCCAGAGCCTTGGTGGTGATACGAAGGCGGCCCATGGCTGCGGCGGCCGACACACCGTGCCCCATCACGTCGCCCACCACTAGGGCGACTCGGCCGTCGGACAGGCTGATCACGTCGTACCAGTCTCCGCCGACCTCGGTGATCCGACTGCCGGGTACGTACCGGTGGGCCACGTCCACGTACGGGCTGGTCGCCAACGCGCTGGGCAACAACGCCCGCTGCAGGGTGAGGGCGATGTCCTGGACGCGGCTGTACAGACGGGCGTTGTCCAGGCAGATCGCAGCCCGTGAGGCGAGCTCACCGGCCAGGCTGACATCGTCCCGGGTGAAGGCCGGCCGGCCCGTGGACCGGCCGAACATGGCGATTCCCTGGACCGTACCCCTGGCGATGAGCGGGGCGACGAGGACGCAGGCCAACCCGCTCTCGGCGAAGAGCCGTGAGCGTGACTCGATGAGGACGGTCCGGGCCAGGAGCTCCTCGTCCACCACGGCGGAGACGGCGCGACCGGTCCTCAGCATGTCGTGGATGACGGAGCCGGGCGGATACCGCACCGTCTCCACCCCGCTCACGAGTTCGGTGGCCGGAGGGGGCAGGATCGTCCCGGAGGCGATCCTGCGGGTGAACAGCGGTCGCGCCGGGTCGAAGTCCTCTGCCTCGTCCATCCACTCCACGACTTCGACCACGGCGCCGTCGCAGAAGTCCGGCATCGAAGCGTCGACCAGCTCCTGGGCGGTGACGTTCACGTCCAGGGTGGTCCCGATGCGAGTGGAGGCCCCGTCCAGCAGAGCCAGCCGTCGACGGCTGGCGGTGGCTTCCAGGATGGCCTGTTCCCGGTCGGTCACGTCCAGCATCAGCCCGCCCACTCCGGGGCGCGAGCCGACCGCCTGGCTCAGGGGGAAGAAACTCACCGACCGCACCTGATCACGGTCCGGATGCCCCCGCGGACGCATGCCCACCAGGGTCCCCACGACCGGTGCTCCGCCCAGGGCGACGCCGCGGAGCATGCGCTGGTACTCGCCACCGTCGGACATGATCATGATTTCGTCCATGCGCCGCCCGAGGTGGGCCTCGATCGGCAGACCGTCCATGTCGGCGAGCGCCTGGTTGAGGTGGACGTACCGGAGGTCCTGGTCGAGCATGACCAGACCGATGGGGCAAGTCTCGAAGAGGGCGTCGAGGAAGGCGAGGTTGGTCTTGACCCGATCGAGCTCGTCACTACGGCTCGCCAGGACCATCACCACCGAAGGTCCGCCGGATCCGGTCACGGAGAAGGCCCGGAAGCCGCAGTCGAAGACGGTGCGGTCACGATGCCGGGCCGGCAGCCGCCCCCTCCAGTAACCCTGGGTCCGGCCTCGCTCGGTCAGCCGGGAGCACGGATCGGGGGCACCCGGGGGCCCGTCGGCGAAGAGAACGGCGCCGGGCCTCGACAGGACGGCGGTGGCGTCATATCCGAAGAGGTCCCGCGCGCCGGGCCCCCAGTAACAGACGAGGTCCCCGTCATCGAGGCCGAAGACGGCCACGGGCACGTGCTCGAGCAGCGTCCCCGGCTCGGACCAGAACGGGCCGTGGATCTCCTCGCCCCCCGGCCGAGCCGATGGCACGAGATGTCCCCTTCCACTCGCGGTTCCATCCATTATCCGGACACCACGGGCATTCCGCGGCGCGAAGTGCGCCGTGGCGAGGACTGAGCCGAGAGAAACGCCCCCGGCCGCCGGTGGCCGGCTCAGCACAGCAGGGCGGAAACGGCGGCCGTCACCTCGTGGCGCCCGTCCCGTCCACCCCTCCACTTCCCTGAACCAGCATGACTTCCTGCACGGCGTGTGGGCGTGGGGGATCCACATCAGCGCGGCGGCGGCCCGGATCCCGCCCGCGCCCCCCACGCGCCACGCCACACCCTCGCTCTGCGGAGGGGACCCAAATCGCCGGCTCGGCGACCGTCCCTCCCCGCTGCCGACGGCCCATAGAGGTTAGAAAATAAAGTATGAGCGCCCTACTTGGACACATCCGACGTCGGCTGCTCGGCTCGACCACGAGCTCTTCCTCTCCCCCTCGGCGTCCCCGCTCAGAAAGCCACCAGGAGCGTCAGGAGCACGCCCAGCCCCCCAAGGGAGGGGCGCGGCGGCCGCAGCGTCTGTCCTCCCTTCTGAGCGTGCGCAGCGTGGCCGGCGAGGTGTTCCTCCTGCAGCTGGCCGTCGTGGTGCTGCTCGTCGCCGCCGCGGTGGTGGCGCTCGTGGTGCAAGCCCGGAGCGCCGGCATGGTGGACGCCCGGCACCGTACGCTCGCCGCCGCCGGAACGTTCGCGGAATCTCCGGGAATCGTCGCGGCCCTCCGCAGCCCCCATCCGAGCGCAGCGCTACAGCCGAGCGCCGAGGCGGCCCGGAAGATCGCCGGGGTCGACGGCATCAACGTGTACACACTCTCCGGGGTCACCCTCGCCCACAGCGACCCACGGCAGATCGGGAAGCACGTCGTCGGCCCCTTCTCCAAGGCGGCGGCCGGCCAGTCCTTCACCGAGACCTTCGAAGGGTCCCTGGGACAGTCCGTGGTGTCGGTGGTCCCCGTCAAGGACTCCGACGGCCGCGTCATCGCCATCGTCTCCTCCCCGGTCACGGTCCAGAACGTGCAGAGCATGGTGAACCGGCAGCTGCCGGTCGTCCTCGGCAGTGCAGCCGCGGTGCTCGCCCTGTCCGCGGGCGGAACCGCTCTGGTGAGCCGTCGGCTGCTGCGCCGGACCCATGGCCTGGGACCGGCCGAGATGACGAGGATGTACGAGCACCACGACGCGGTGCTGCACGCGGTGCGAGAGGGCGTGCTGATCATCGGCGGCGGCGGACGGCTGCTGCTGGCCAATGACGAGGCGCGGCGGCTGCTGCGTCTGCCCGTGGACGCGGAGGGCCTCACCGTCACGGACCTGGGCCTGGAGGAGGGAATCGCCGAGCCGATCGCATCGGGCCGTTCCGCGACCGACGAGCTGCACATGGCAACCGATCGGCTGCTGTCGGTGAACATCCGGCCCACCGCTCCCTACGGGCAGGCCGGGACCGTCGTCACGCTGCGGGACACCACCGAGCTGCGGGCGCTCTCCGGCAGGGCCGAGGTGGCCCGCGAGCGGCTGAAGCTGCTCTACGACGCGGGGGTGCGGGTGGGAACGACGCTGAACGTCGAGCGCACCGCGGAGGAACTGGCGGAGGTGGCGGTCCCGCGGTTCGCCGACGTGGTCACGGTCGACCTGCTGGACCCCGTGCTGCGCGGCGAGGAGCCGACCGAAGCGAGCACCGAGATGCGCCGCACCGCCGCCGTCGGCCTTCAGGGCGACCATCCGCTCTACCCCGTCGGCGAGCTGATCCGGTTCGTTCCCACCAGCCCCATGGCGGCTGGGCTGGCCGACGGCCGTGCGGTCCTGGAGGCGGACCTGCGCGTCACCCACGGCTGGCGGACCCAGGACCCGGCCAACGCCCTGCGGATCCTGGACCGCGGCATCCACTCCTTGATCGCCGTGCCCCTGCGGGCCCGGGGCGTGGTGCTGGGGATGGCCGGCTACTGGCGGGGGCAGGACTCCCCGCCGTTCGACGAGGAGGACGTGTCCTTCGCCGAGGAGCTGACCGCCCGGGCGGCACTGGCCGTCGACAATGCCCGCCGCTACACCCGCGAGCACACCATGGCCGTCACCCTGCAGCGCAGCCTGCTGCCCCGGGGCGTACCGGAGCAGTCCGCCGTCGAGGTCGCGCACCGCTATCTGGCTGCACAGGCCGGTGTGGGGGGTGACTGGTTCGATGTCATCCCGCTGCCCGGCACCCGGGTGGCCCTGGTGGTCGGCGACGTCGTCGGCCACGGTCTCCACGCAGCCGCCACCATGGGCCGCCTGCGCACCGCCGTGTACAACTTCTCCACCCTCGACCTGCCCCCGGACGAACTCCTGAGCCACCTGGACGAGCTGGTCGCCCACATCGACACCGACGAGCAGGAGTGGCAGGGGATCACCGGAGCCACCTGCCTGTGCGCCATCTACGATCCCGTCTCGGGGCAGGTGACGGCCGCCACCGCCGGGCATCCGGGCCCCGCTCTGGTCCGCCCCGACGGGACCGTGTCCTTGCCCGAGGTGCCGATCTCCCCGCCGCTGGGCCTGGGCGAGGGCCTGCCCATGGAGACCATGACGGTCACCCTGCCCGAAGGCTCCCGGCTGGCACTCTTCACCGACGGGCTGATCGAGAGCCGCGACCGCGATCCGGACGCGGGCCTGGCAGCGCTGCGCGCCGCCCTGGCCGGGCCCGCCCGCACCCCGGAGGAAACCTGCACCGCGGTGATCGACGCGATGCTGCCCACCAGGCCCAGCGACGACGTCGCGCTGCTGGTGGCCCGCACCCGCCGACTGGACCCCGCTCGGATCGCCGAGTGGGACGTGCGGCCCGACCCTGCGGCGGTGTCCCCGGTGCGCAACGCCTGCGCCCGCCGACTGGCGGACTGGGGCCTGGAGGAGATCGCCTTTACCACGGAACTCATCCTCAGCGAACTGATGACCAACGCCATCCGCTACGGCACCGAGCCCATCCGGGTGAGGCTGCTGTACGACCGCAGCCTGATCTGCGAGGTCTCCGACGGGTCCAGCACCTCCCCGCACCTGCGCCGGGCCGAGGCCACCGACGAGGGCGGTCGCGGCCTGTTCCTCGTCGCGCAGTTCGCCGAGCGCTGGGGCACCCGCTACACCGCCCGCGGCAAGATCATCTGGAGCGAGCAGGCCCTCCTCGACGGGGCCGCACCGCCCGCGATGGATCTCGGGGAGGCGCTCCTGGCCGGGTGGGACGACGAGGGGTTCTGAGAACGCGCCGGTACGGCAGCCGTAGGGAAGACAGCGGACACCACCGTCTGGGACTGCGCTGCCGAGGCCGCCGCACGTACGCTGGCCTCGATCAGTACGCGACCGCCCGTTATGGAGCCTTTGTGCCCGCACCTCGTCTCCGGACAGCCTTCGTCGCCGCCTGCCTGGTCCTCGCGGCGCCCCTCGGCGCCTGCGGAGACAAGTCCACCACCGCGCCCAGAGCACCCGCGGTGGCCACCTCCGCCGCGGACGCCGGCGGCATGGCGGCACTGACCACAGCGGCGAAGAAAGAGGGCTCGCTCCACACGATCGCGCTCCCGAGCGACTGGGCCAACTACGGCGCAGTGATCGACGGCTTCGAGAAGAAGTACGGGATCAGGGTCACGAGGGAGAACCCGGAAGGTACCAGCCAGGACGAGATCAACGTCCTGAAGGAGCACAGGGGCGGAGGCCGCGCCCCCGATGTGATCGACGTGGGGGGCTCGTTCGCGCAGTCCGCGGCACGTCAGGGCCTGCTCGCTCCGTACAAGGTCGCCGCGTACGACGAGATCCCCGAGGAACAGAAGGACGACCGGGCCCGCTGGTACAACAACTACGGCGGTTACATCTCGATCGGCTGTGACGCCAAGCGCGTCAAGACCTGCCCCGCGACCTTCGCCGACCTGCGCAAGCCCGAGTACAAGGGCAAGGTCGCGCTCAACGGCAACCCCACCAAGTCCGGCTCCGCCTTCGCCGGGGTCTACGCGGCGGCCCTGGCGAACGGGGGTTCCTTCGACGACGTCCAGCCCGGCATCGACTTCTTCGCCGAGCTCAGCAAGAACGGCAACTTCATCCCGGTCGAATCCACCCCGGCCACGATCGCGAAGGGCCAGACACCGATCAGCATCGACTGGGACTTCCTCAACCTCGGATACGCCGACGAGTTCCGCGAGAATGGCACGGACGTCGACTGGCAGACCGCCATCCCCTTCGACGGCAGCTTCGCTCAGTACTACGCGAACGGGGTGAACAAAGACGCTCCGCACCCCGCGGCGGCACGTCTGTGGCAGGAGTACGTCTTCAGCCCGGAGGGCCAGAACCTCCGGCTCGGCGCCTATGCACGCCCCGTCCTCATGGACGCCATGGAGAAGGACGGCACCCTCGACAAGGCCGCCGCCGAGAAACTGCCGACGGTCGAGGGCACGCCGACGTTTCCGACGGAGGCGCAGAGGGAGAAGGCAAGAGAGACCGTCAACCGCGGCTGGGCCGAGGCCGTCTCGAGCTGAGGGCCAAGCGCGCTCCTGACCAGGCGTGCACCCGCTGGTCCGGGCCTCACACCGGTGACCACGGCACTCGCGGCCGCTGGCCGGCCCGACTACAGGCCATGCTCACCGTTTGACGATCAGATCGAGGAGCTCGGCGAGCCGGTCCCTGACCGCCTCACGGTGGTGAAGGGCGTCCGGTGTCGACTCAGCGCTCGGCGGCACGCCCCGTCCGCGAAGACATGGAGCATGCGCAGCGTGCGCAGGCAGTTGCCGATGCGCCGGGGCTGCTCCTTCAGGCTCCGGATGCCGGCCCGATCGTTCTCGATCGGCTACCCGTCCGGCGTGGGCCCGACCCGTCCTTCCGCACGTGTGAAACGCAGCAGTCGGGGGCGGTCGGTGAGCCCGCGGTGGAGCTGCTGGGCAAGGGCCGCCCACAGAGCGCGCTCCGCGTCGAGGTTCTCCGGCAGGATGAGGCCCATCTCCTTCAGGAGGTCACGCCGGTGCACGTCGAACGCCGCGCGTACGAGTTCTCCGTAGCCGAGGGCCGCCCGTACCGCACCGCGGTACGCCTCGACGCTGCATCGAAGTCCGGGATCCGACGAAGTGGATGCATGGACCACAGCCTGGTTGCGCACTTCAGTCAGCCCCGAGCTGTCGCCCGACCGACAGTGCATGTCGGGCGCCACAGCCGCCGATGCCGGCCGGGCTCCATGTCTGCGACGAGGACGTGACCGCTCCGGGAAGCGCCGGTGCGGCCTGGGAGGACACCGGCGCTTCCCGGCCAGCCGACGCCGGCGCCCACAGGACACTGGCGCGGGTTGCCCGGATTCGCCGACGCGTGACCCGGATACGGACGGAGGGCCGCCCACCGGCATGGTGGGCGGCCCTCGTCGTCATACGGTCAGAGGCGGAAGGGGTTGGCACCGACTCCGGCCAGGAGGTACCAGGCGGTGGCGCCGGTGTGGCGGGAGGCGTAGTAAAGGTCGCCCTGCCCTGTGTCGAGGCCGTCGCCGGAGGCTGCGACGATGGCGCGACCGTCGTTGTGGGGAGCCGAGGTCTGGGCGTTCTCCAGGGTCTTCTGGAGGACAGCGGCCTTGGCCGCGTCACCGGTCCCGTTGCGGACGTGGTAGGCGGTCAGGAGGTGAGCGGTGCCTTCGAACCAGACCTTGGAGGTGTCCATGGCACCGAAGCTGACCCCCTTGAACATGGGTTCGCCGGTAGTGGCGTCCGCCGGACCGTCAGTGGCGGCCATGCGTCCTGCGGCCCAGTCGACGACCCGCTCGTAGGCGGGGTCGAGGGTTGCCAGGTAGCTCCAGGTCTGGACGTCCTCCGGTACGGCATCCTCGTTGACGGTGACCCCGTCGAGGCCCGTACCGGTCCACAGGTGGTTGCCGTCGGCACTGAGCATGGTCTTGACGAACGCGAACGCGTGGTCGGATCGGTCCTTCCATGCCTGGTCACCGGTGAGCCGGTTCAGCATCGAGAAGAACGCGCCGACGTCGATGTTGTGCTCGGTGGCCTTCCAGGTCCGCTCGACCATGCCGCTGCCGTCCTCCGCGGCGGAGGTGTCCGCGTATCCGCCGGTGTACCCGCCCGCTCCGCGGTCGTCGGCCGAGTTGCTCTGGATCCAGTCGGCGGCCCGCAGTGCGCCGTCGAGGTAGTCGCCGTTGCCGGTGGCCTCGTAGAGATGACAGAACGCCATGCCTGCCCAGGCCATGTTTCCGGTGTACACCGACCAGCCGCCGATGTAGGGCGTGCCGGCCGGGTAGTCCCGGCCGAGGGTGGTGACGAACGGATCGGGCAGGTAGGAAGCCCGGATGCGGCCGTCGTTCTCCGGATCGTGGCCCTGGGCGTACAGCAGGCTGTCACCGAGCCGGGCCGCGCGGGACAGGTCCGGACGGGCGCCCTTCACCAGAGCGATGATGGTGACCGCGTTGTCGTAGGTGAACGACGACTGGTAGCCGCCGTCACCGAACCTGTCGCCAGGACCGAAGAAGCCGCCGGTATAGCTGCGGGGAACTCCGAGCCCGTCCGTCCCGAACTCGTCCTGGTCGTCGGCGATGTAGGAGTACGCGGCATCCGTCGACGCCTTCGGCGCGTCGGGAACATCCGGGCCCGGTTGCGGGCATTCCGGGGAGGAACCGGTGGACGGATCGCCGGAACACATCGGTTGCGATGTGCGATTCGGGTTCGCCAGCAGGGCCAGCCACAAGCGCATCATGTGGAGCGTTACCGTCCGTATGACGCCTTGGTCGTTGAAGGTCCAGGAGCTTCCTGCACGGAATTCTCGGGACATGTGCTCCCACCCCCGGATGACATCCGCCCACCTCCTCGTGTCAAACGACTCCCTCGAGGTATTCGCTTCACTGGTGATGGATCGGTGGACCTGTTGCTGAACCCCCCTGTTCCGGGCGGCTTCGACGATCGCCACGACCATGATCGCCAGGGAGTTCCCCATGGCGAAGGACGAGGGCGGACTGTCAGGGTTCGACTGCGCCAGTTGGGATATCGCTGTTTGTATGCGCCCGCCGTTGATGGTGAGCGCCAATTCGCTGTTTCCCATGCCCTGGTACGAGCTTGCGAACCCGAGCATGACCTGCCGTGGAAGACGGTTCTGATCGAAGGCCGTCGAGGAATCCAGCCGGGCATCGCTGAACCAGAAGACCGTTCCGTTCTGCCCTGCGTCGGGAAGATAGTATCCCTGTACGTAGAGATCCGAGCTGCTGACGACGAGCTGGACGTGGTCGCCCTCGAAAGCGAGGGTGTCGAGGGACACCAGGAGGTAGCGGCCCGATTGGCCGAGATCTCGAGGGGTGAAAGCTCTGGATCCCGTACTGGAGGTCGCCGCACTCCCTTCGGCGGCAAACCTGTTCCGGACGCTCTCGATGAGATTGGCGTACCGGCTGCCGAGCTCGCTGTAATAACCCTCCGTGGCGTAGGCGGGGCCCACCAGGGCAGTGGGGACCAGCGTGAAGGCGATGACGAGGGCGAGAAGGCCGCCGACGGCCCTCCTGAAACGGTGCAAGATCATGAAGCGCGTCACCACGGCACCACATAATCGATGGTCGCCACCGGGGTCCCGCTCGACTCCTTGGCGTCATCGGCCCAGTAGGCCACGGTGTAGGTCGCCCCAGGTCTCATGCCGTCGTCTCCGGCCGGTACGACCGCGGAGCCGTGCGACAGGCATCGCTCGTGCTCGTTCGGGCAGACCCAGTCCCAGTCGATTCGATGACCGGTGTCGAGTTGCCCCTTCTCGTAGATGCCGATCCAGTCACCGTGACTGGACGGGACTCGGCCTGCCGGGGTGAGGTAGGTGACCACCAGCCCGGTGTCGGACGTACCGATGAGCGCGCCCTTCTGATAGACGTGCGCGGTGGTCCACATCGCATCCGTCAGGATGTACTTGTCGCCCGCCACCGGCCCTTCGTCCGACGCGAAGGCGTTCACACCCGCGGCCGCCGCGACGCACGTCAACACCGTCGCCGGGAGGATGAATCTTCGTCGGAAATTTTCCCGACGCCAAGAGAAGCCCATGCTGAATTCCTTGCAGATTACCGATTAGCCATCGGGAACGACGGCTTTGACTTTTCATTCCGAGGTGTCACCGGAAGCCCGCTCACCACGGCACGACGTAGTCGACTCTCGCCATCGGCCTGCCGTTCGACTCTTTCGCCCCATTGGCCCAGTAGGCCACGGTGTAGACCTTTCCGGAGACCATGCCGTTGTTGCCCGCGGGGATGATTGCGGCGCCGAAGGACATGCACCGAGTCGGCTCGTTCGGACAGACGTAGTCCCAGTCGATGCGGTGGGCGGTGTCCAGCTGGTCCTTCTCGTAGATCCCGATCCAGTCACCGCGCCGGTTGGGGTTCCAGCCGGAGGGAGCCATGTAGGGCACCACCAATCCGGTGTCCTTGCCGGTGAGGAATGGGTGGAATCCCTTCTCGTTGATATGAGCGGTGGTCCACGTCGGCTCGTCCAGCGCGAAACCGCCGGATGACAGGGAGAACGGATCGTCATCGGCCGAGGCCGAGGAACTCTGCACTCCCAGCACGACGGCGGCAGCAAAGGCAACCGCCGCCGCATGGAAAAGAAGCGCGGGCCGGCGCTTCGAGAACCTCATACCATCCCATCCCATCTCTATTTTTCGATGCGTGCCTGCAGGCAAGGAAGTCACACCACCGGAAGCAGCGGTACGCATAATCCTGCAGACCCCTCCCCGCATGCGGGAGACCTCATGCAGGGCGCCAATTTTTCAATCCCAATCCCCGGCGCACACAAGATCCCGCAACAAAAGATCGGAGCCGTCCAAAAATACGCCGGAGGAAAGCATCCCGAAATCCCGTTCGTACGATGCCGTGTCGTTCCCCCATGCGCCCCGCAGGAGGCGAACCACCAAAATAGTCTCGTTCATCACTAGTGATTCGCTAACGATGCGCTGTTGCAGGATCACCTTTTCGCGTTAGAGCTCGCGACGCGAGCGTGGGCGGTGCATCTTGAGGCGTCTTCGACAGATGAGGCCGCGGGCGAGGGAGGGGAAGGCGGGGCGGAGTCCGGTCCTCCGCTCCCGGCGGACGGGGAGACGTTCGAACCGGTGCGGCAGGGCGAAGGGCTGCTCGACGGCGTACCGGAGCCTGCCCAGGCCCTCGTTGCTCGGGGCGCCCCCGCGGCGAGAACCACGTCCGGCAGGTCACCACCACGTACGAGGGCGAGAGGTAGGCCCTCGCCGAGTTCCAGCGGTCGGCACCGTCCAGCAGGCCGTGTCCCGGGACGACGCCGCCGCCTGCTGCGCCGGGTCGGGGCGGCGGCTGCCCACCGAGGCCGAGTGAGAGTACGCCGGGGGGCGGGGCGGAGGGCCGGCGCTTCTCGTGAGGCGGCGGGCTGACGCCAGAGGGGCGGTGGCGATGCAGCATCCGGCAGGGCCCCTTCCCGTACGCCCGCACCGGCGCCGACGGCTGGTGGGCGATCGCCCCCGTCCGCTCGTACCCGGCGAACGGCTTCGGCCTGTACGAGGTGAGCGGCAGCGTGTGGGATCGGTGCTCCGACCGGTTCGCCGCGGACTACTGCGCGCGCTCACCGCACCAGGACCCGCAGGGCCCGAAGGAGGGCGCCCGCAGGGTCGTGCGCGGCGGACCGGGGAAGCGGTCGGAAGACGTGCTCGCCGGTCACGGCTCGCAAAGCGCTGAGCGCCCCTCCCCACCAAGCAGGAAGCAGAAAATCATGTCCACTATCTGGAAAGACGCTTCAGGCGATTCCAGCCGGTGCTAGCGTGCACCTCATGCAGCACACCGCCACCCTCGCCATGATGCGAATGATGCCCCCGCCCCCGGAGGCGCTTCGCTAGCGAAGCCGTGTGCGCGAAGGACGCGACGGACCCTCCGGAGACGGAGGGTCCGTTTTTTGTCGTCCCGGCCCGCCACCGAGCCCGTCGACCCCTGCGCCTCGAACCCCACCCACCCCGTGTCCTCCCTCGACAGAAGGACGAAGTACCGCCATGTCCCTTCCCCCGGTCGTCTCCCTCACCGACTGCGCCGACCCCAACGCGCTCGCCCGCCAGTCCGCCCGGATCGCCACCCTGTTCGGCTCCACGCCGACCGTCCTGCCGCTCGACGGACCGGACCCGGAGGGCGCCGCTGCCCTCACCCTGCTCGACCTGCTCCGGTCCACGGACCTGATCGGTGGCCCGAGCCGACCGGTCGTGGTACTCGTCAACATCGCGCCGAGGGACGGGCACTGGCCCAACGGCGTGCCCTTCTGCTCTTTCCAGCACGGGAACCACCTGGTCGTCAGCACGCTGAACCAGCGGGTCCTCGCCCCGCTGGCGACCTACCTGGGCCTGAAGGAGGTCCAGGTCACCGATGTCCGCGAGGTACTGGAAGCCGCCGCCGACGACTGGGCCGAGCTGACGCCGGCCGAGATCGAGGAGATGGTACGGACCCAGTTCCGAAGCCTCTGGTACGCGCCCCTGCTGGCCCGCTGGCTGGTGGACGGCCACCCCGTTCCCGCACAGCCGACAGCGGTGCGCCCGTCCGTCGCCGAAGACGTGCGGATCGCCGTCGTCGACAACTTCGGCAACTGCAAGCTGGACCGCCCGGCCGCCGAACTGCCCGGTTACGACACCGCCGAGAGCCTTCTCGTACGCAACCGGCTCGACGGCCGCGACATCCGGGTGCGCTGTTACGACCGACTCCCCGACGTCCCGCTCGGCGAGCCCGGAATCACCGTCGGGAGTTCCGGGGTCGGATTCGCCGAACTGGTGATCCGCGGCGGCTCCGCGGCGGAGGCATTCGGACTGCGCCAAGGCGACCATGCATTCCATCTCACCAGCTGACATGTTATCAACGCGTTACCCCGGCAACGGTCTTCCCGATTGACGCCGGTCTCCGTGAGCCGGAATGCTGAAAAGCATGTCCGGAACTCTCCTGCTGGTACGCCGCCGCCACGTGGACAACGTGCGCTGTGCGGCC
Source organism: Streptomyces nymphaeiformis (assembly GCF_014203895.1). Classification (GTDB taxonomy): domain Bacteria; phylum Actinomycetota; class Actinomycetes; order Streptomycetales; family Streptomycetaceae; genus Streptomyces; species Streptomyces nymphaeiformis. The sequence continues at coordinate 130,345 of NZ_JACHJY010000015.1, forward strand.
GATCTGTGTCGCTGAGCGCACAGCACCGGCCCTCCCTCCCGTACCTTTCCCGGACCTCTCGAAGGACCTCTGATGTCCCGTACCCGCATATCCCTGACGACCTCCGCCGTCGCCCTCGTCGCGCTGGCGGCGGCCGGCTGCGCGCCGCAGCCGCAAAGCACCCCCGAAGCGGCCGGATCCAAGAACGCCGCCCGGTGCACGACCGACAACCCGAGCCTCCACAAGCGCGGCCAGCTCACCGTCGCAACCGACTCCCCGGCCTATGAGCCGTGGTTCGACAGCAACACCCCGTCGAACGGGAAGGGCTTCGAAAGCGCCGTGTCCTATGCGGTCGCCGAAAAGCTGGGGTTCGAACGCGACCAGGTGAAATGGGTCATCGAGCCTTTCGCCCATTCGTACGCCCCCGGCCCCAAGCCTTTCGACTTCGACATCAACCAGATCTCCATCACGCCGCAGCGCGCGAAAGCCGTCGATTTCTCCACCAGTTACTACACGGCCAATCAGGCCATCCTGGCACTCGACGGATCCGTGTTCGCGAAGGCCAGGTCCCTGAGCACCTTCAAGGACGCCAGGATCGGCGTGCAGGTCGCCACGACCAGCTACCAGGCCGTGCTGGACCAGATCAAGCCCTCGAAGCAGCCGAGCGTCTTCAGCACCACCAAGGACGAGGTGACCGCGCTGCGGAACGGTCAGATCGACGCGATCGTCACCGACCTGCCCACCGTCTTCTACCTGGCCGGGGCGGAGCTGGAGAACGGCGAGATCGTCGGCCAGTTCGGCTACGCGGGCGGCACCCCCGAGGAGTTCGGTCTGCTGCTGCCGAAGAACAGCGGGTACACCTCCTGCGTCAACCAGGCCCTCGACGAGCTCAGGGCCGACGGCACGCTCGCCAGGCTCACCACGCAGTGGCTCTCCGCCTCGGCGAACGTCCCCGAGCTGAAGCGATAACGGGCCGGCTGTGGACATCGGCAAGACGGCCGTACCGGACCGGTCGGCCACCTCTCCGGGCACGCTCGTCACCGGCTACCGACCCAGCGACCACGAACGGGAGCGACAGCGGTACCGCCGCTCCCGCAAGCGCCGCCACACCTGGCTCTCCACCCTCTGCACCCTGCTCGGCCTGGTGGCGGTGGGCGCGGCCGCGGTCGCCTCACCGGGCTGGGAGCGCGTCGACAGTCTGTTCTTCAACGGCGCCGAGCTCCGCTCCGCCTTCCCCGACCTCCTCCGGGGCTTCTGGCTCAACATCCAGATGTTCCTCGTCGCCGAGGTGCTGATCCTCGTCCTGGGACTGCTGATCGCCCTGGTGCGGGTGACCCGCGCACCGGGTCTCCAGCCGCTGCGGCTCGCCGCCACGGTCTACGTGGACGTCTTCCGCGGCGTACCGACCCTGCTGCTGGTCTTCCTCGTCGGCTTCGGACTACCGGCGCTGCAACTGCAGGGCACCCCCTCCGAGCCCTGGATCCTGGGCGTGATCGCCCTCACCCTCTCCTACACCGCGTACGTCGCCGAGGTGTTCCGGGCGGGACTGAACTCAGTCCACCCGGCCCAGCGGAACGCCGCCAGGGCCCTGGGCCTCAACGAGCGGCAGACCGTGCGGCACGTCGTCCTGCCCCAGGCCGTGCGCAACGTGCTGCCGCCCCTGCTCAACGACTTCATCGCCCTGCAGAAGGACACGGCACTGGTCGCCGTCCTCGGTCCGCTCGAGGCGCTGCGGGCCGCGCAGATCAAGGCGGACTACGATTTCAACTACACCCCGTATCTGGGAGCGGCCCTCTTGTTCATCGCGGTGACCATCCCGCTGACCCGCTTCGCCGACCGGCTCCAGCGGCGGGCGACCCAGCGCACCTGGGCGGGGGCGGGCCAATGAGCGAGTCGCTGCTGCGCATCCGCGGCCTCCGCAAGCAGTACGGGGAGCGGCTGGTGCTGCGCTCGATCGACCTGGACGTCGCCGAGCACCAGGTCGTCTGTCTGATCGGCGGCTCGGGTTCGGGCAAGTCGACCCTGCTTCGCTGTGTGGACCTGCTGGAGGTCGTCGACGACGGGACCGTCCACCTGAATGAGACCGAGCTGACCGATCCCCGGCTCGACCCCGACGTCGCCCGCCGCCGGATCGGCATCGTCTTCCAGGCGTACAACCTCTTCCCGCATCTGAGCGTGCTGGACAACATCACGCTCGCACCCCGCCAGGTCCACGGCGTCCCGCGCAGGAAGGCCGAGGCCTCGGCCCGCGAGCTACTCGACCGACTCGGGCTCGCGGACAAGGCGCACGAACACCCCGACCGGCTCTCCGGCGGACAGCAGCAGCGGGCGGCGATCGCCCGCGCCCTGGCCACCGAGCCGGAGCTGCTGCTCTTCGACGAGATCACCTCGGCCCTCGATCCCGAACTGGTCGGCGAGGTCCTGGACGTCGTCGCCGACCTGAAGCGGCGCGGCCTGACCATCCTGATGGCGACCCACGAGATGGACTTCGCCCGGCGGGTCGCGGACCGGGTCTGCTTCCTGGAGGGCGGCGTGATCGTGGAGCAGGGCACTGCGGAGCAGGTGCTCACCGCTCCGCGGGAGCAGGCCACGCGGCGCTTCCTCGCCCGCGCACTCGACCGTTCCTAGCGCCGATTCCCGCGGATCGCGGAAGCCGGTCCCTCCTCCTGCCACGGGGAGGGACCGGCTTCCTCCGTCAGTGGTGGAGCGCCGGTTCCGATGTCGTTTCCGATGCGGACTTCCTGCCCAGGTGGTTGAAGGCGAGGCTGAGCAGGACGGCGACGACGCAGCTGGTGCTGATGCCCGAGTCCGGGACGATCCGGGCGCTCTCAGGGAAAGCGCGGTAGGAGTCGGGCGTGGCGGTGGGGATGATGCCGGCGCCGAGCGGGATGGCGACCATGAGGACGTTGTCGCCACAGCCGGCGAGCGCCGGGGACATGCAGGGCATGGATCACTCCCAGAACTTCCCGTCCCACGCCGGCTTCTCCACCTGGGGACCACCAGGACCAAGATCCGGGCCCATTACGGACCAGCCCCCTCCGAGGAGCCGCACCAACTGCCTTTTCCACTGGTCAGCGTGGGTGCAGCTGCTGTACCCACAGCAGACCAAGAACCTGCTGTTCCGCCAGAAGCGGTGAAGTCAGGCCGCTTGCCAGATGCCGGTGCCCAGGATCCGGGCGGCCTTGGTGATACTGCCCGGCATCAGGTGCCGGTAGGTGCGGTACGTCTCCTCGATGGACTTGTGCCCCATCCACTCCGCCACGTCGGTGATGGGTATCCCGTTCCCGAGGGCGTTGGAGGCGAAGTAGTGCCGGAAGCCGTACATCCCCACCCCCTCCTCCGGCGGGAGGTCCGCGAAGAGCCTCCTCACCCGGCGCCGCCCCATGCCCTCGATGAAATAACCGCCCGGACCGCGCAGCGGGTAGCCGTCCTTCGTGGTGCCGTGCTTCTCCATGTAGCGCTCGACCACGATCGGCGTGACCGAGTTCAGCTTCCGCGATCCCCGACGCGGGACGATGTGCACGCTGATCGAGTTGTCGACGTGCCAGCCGGTGGAGTAGTCCGTCATCCGGCGCTGCTTCGCGTACTCCTCGACCGTCAGCTGCCCCAGCTCACGGCGGGCCGCCGCCACCGACGGTGCTGTGGTCCTCTTCTCCGCATACAACTGCGTGAGGCGTTCGATCGCGTCGTCCTGCGTGGCGTATCCGGATTCCTCGCGCTGCTTGCCGAGTGCGTCGCGGAAACGGATCGAGTACGGGTGAGGGCAGCGGGTGGGCTTGGCTCAGCCGCAGTCCTTGAAGAAGGGGCCCATGCCACGAACGAGCTGTCGGGCCATGGAGCGAACCATCCGATCCAGCCCAAGAATCATGTTCAGGCACCTGTTGCGGGTCGACGGTCGGCAAGCGCGGACACCATTCCGACGGCGAACCTGATGCAACGACCCTTGGCTACGGAGAGGCCACTGACGGCTGCATCTCGGAAATAGCCGGCCAGTGGCACGGCAATTGCCGACCGTCTCATGCTGGATCCCACCGCCGTAACCAGCGACGCCTGCCGCGCCTACGTCGAAGCCCACGCGTCGGCGGAATTCACCTGGAGCGGCATACGCCGTCCTCGGGTGGTCGGGCGGCTGGTGAAGACCGCCACATGGACTCAACGGCATTCTGTTCCGGGTCCGGCCCAGTGTCCTGTGACTGGAAAGGCATAGAGCCTGCCTCTTGGAGTTGCCTGCGCATGGTGCTGCATGCCGGCTCGAAATCGTGTGGCAGCAGCTGATCGAGCGGGTCGTGGGCCTCGACGAGGCTGCGGTGCTGCTGCCCGGCCTCGACCGGGCCTCCCCAGCCGGGATGACGATGATCGATCCGCTCCACGGCTGAATCCACGGCGGACGCGGCCGGGGCGGCGGGCGTGGCGTCGGGATTCGGACGGGTTGTCGGGTGATGATGCCGAAGTGCGACTTGATCACGTGTCCTATGCGGTGGCCCGCGACAGCTTCGTCTCGACCGTCCAGCGGATCGGATCGGCCCTCGGCGCCGGGTTCGTCGACGGGGGCGTGCACCCGCGATTCGGCACCCGCAATTTCGTTCTCCCCCTGAGCGGCGGCACCTACGTCGAGGTCGTCACCACACTCGACCACCCCGCCGCCGACCGCGCACCCTTCGGGCAGGCGGTCGCGCGCCGCGCCGCCGAGGGCGGCGGCTGGCTCGGTTGGGTGGTCTCCGTCGACGACATCGCCCCAGTCGAGGCCCGCCTCGGCCGCACCTCGACCGAGGGCCACCGTGTCCGCCCCGACGGCCTCGACCTGAGGTGGAAGCAGATCGGCCTGCTGGAGCTACTGGATGACCCGCAACTGCCCTATTTCCTTCAGTGGTTGGTCCCCAGCGAGGAGCGCCCGAGCGCCGACCCGCGCACCTCCACCACCATCCACGGAGTCTCCATCGCCGGCGACGCCGCCTCCATCGCCGAATTCCTCGGCGAACCGGCCGACCACCCCCTCGACCAGATTGACGTCACCTGGGTCGAAGACGAGGAACCGGGCCTGGTATCGGTCGAGTTCGCCACCGCCCACGGCCCGGTCACGATCTGACCAGGGCCCGACTGCCCCGCGGGAGCAGCCGGCTGGGGTCTCCTGGCCAGCGCGTGTCTCTTTGACGGGAGGCGCGTCGCGGCGGACGATTCGGGGCCTCCCGGACGCCAGCCGGGCAGCCGGGGGTGCATCGGCGACGTCCGGTGGCTGAATACGCTCGGAGTTACGCGGGTCGGGCCGCCCGTACGCCCAAGACGGAGTCCGGCCCCGGCAGGGATCCGGGACCGGACAACTGGTGCGATGTCCACGGGCAGCATCGTACGAAGTGCAGAGGTTGGGCCTTGGGCGCTTCACGTAGTCCGGGCACAAGGTCCAAAGCCCTCCCCTTCCGCACCCGGACGCTTCACCCGGTCGGCGTAGTCCGCCTGGGGCGGCCGTAGGCGCCGGGCATGCTCATCGAGGACGTGGCCACGTCGCGGTGCGTCAATGCCGGCAGGACGGCCGGACGCGGAGCAGCTCGGTCCGCAGGACGGGTGTGCCGTCGACCGGTGCCGGGTTCTCCGCGGTCGGCTCGATGCCTGCGGCGGCGATTTCGTCGAGTGTCGTCAGGCCGTCGGGGCCGACCGTGCCGAACACCGTGTAGTTCGGTCGCAGTGCGGAGTCGCCGTAGACGACGAAGAACTGTGAGCCGTTCGTGTTCGGACCGGCGTTGGCCATCGCCAGCAGGCCGCGCCCGTAGAGGCGGCGCGTGCCGGTGGGATCGGTGGGTGCGGGCGGCAGGTCCACCGGCAGCTCGTCCTTGTACTTGTACCCGGGGCCGCCCTCACCGGTACCGGTCGGGTCGCCGCACTGCAGGACCTTCAGCGTCGGATACGCCGTCAGACGGTGGCACACCGTACGGTCGTAGAACCCGTGTCGTGCCAGGTGCAGGAAACTCTGCACCGTGCACGGCGCCTTGGCCCGGTCCAAGTGCAGCGGGAGCGAGCCCTGGCTGGTCGGAACTGCCATGTCCACCGTGCCACGACCGGGGGTGCGCCGCGGGTCGGGCGGCAGCGGAACGGGGCGCGCCGGCGGCTCGTCCGGGGTCTGCGTGTACTGGCAAGGGCCGTGCGTGGTGCGTGGCGGAGCGCTGTCGGAAGCGGTGGCGACACTCCCCCCGGACACGACTAACGCCACGGCCGCGAATGCGCTGATCAGTGCTCGTCTCATCTTGCACGCCCTCCCGATGATCTCCAGGTCTTGGAGCGGTCGCAGTCTAGGGCGTGGTGTGGTCTGCGGGAGTGGGAGTTCCGGCCGATCAGCGTGGCCACAGCCCAATGCTTCAGGAAGACACACCCTTGGCCGTGCCAGGACAATGGGATCCGCTGCGTGGACGCCGACCATCAGGACTGCTGCTCCGCCAACCATGGGCGCTCTTCCCGCACTTCGCGCGAGTGCTTATCGTCTTTTCCATGGCCAACGGGGTGTACCACACCAAGTACGGCATCACGATCAATCTGACCTTCGAGGACTTGGGCCACCCGGACCGCCCTGGACTGCTGGAAGAAATCACCCGGCCCGTCGGGGAGCGGGACCGTGATCTTCTGCAGTGCCTGACCGACTACCAGGGCGGCGATTGCCGGTGCGCACTCGCCGACAAGACGCCGTGGATGTTCGTACGTCGGCAGCGCCGCGCAGGCCGTGTCGTGTGGGTGGCCGCACACTTACCGCTGACGCACGCCGCGACGCCCGAGGAAAGCGACAAGCACAAGGCCATGAAGGAGCGCATAGCCCGCTCCGCCTTCCGTCACGGACTCGACGTCCAGGTCGAGGCTCGGTCGTCGGACGGCCGGATCGTCACCGACGTCCTGGTGTCGGGTGCCGGCGGACGGGTGGGGTGGGAGGCGCAGTACTCCCCTATCAGTGCGAGCCGAGTACGGCGGCGCTCCGGGCGAGCCCGGGAGAACGGCATAGCGCCCCTCTGGGTGACCGGCGACGCCTCGTCGGAGATCATCGATCGCGCACCATGGACGAGGGTCGACGACGTGCCCTGGCAGCGCATCGCCTCGCCCCTGGCGATGATCGTCCGAGGTGGTGTGCGGCACCTCCAAATCTGGAAGTGCACCGCGAGCAGCGAGCGGTCCTGCCCTGAAACGGGTTCCCACTGCGGCAAGTTCCACAGCGGCTGGTTCCTGCCCGCCCTGTGCGTCCCGCAGGAACGCGCCACCGCTCTGGATGAACTCGTCGTCACCAGTGCCGACGGCGAACACGTAGCCGTGCGGGTCCGCAACACCCAGGACCCAAGGCGCGCCTCCTACCTCTGGGCGCTTGCCGAAGACGTGCAGCGGTGGCGCGACCTCACCGGCCACGGCGAAGGCGAGTCGGAGGACCTGCCGGCGGATGACGAGCCGGTCACCTACACCGAAGAGGAACTCGACAGCTCCTGCCGCTACGGCAACCAGGACCGCCAGTACTTCAGCGACCCGCGGCCCCGGCGGGACATGATGTCCGCTACGGGCCTCCACACCTTCGACACCGCCCCCGATCACCCCTACCGAGCCCCCAGCCGGCCGGTGCAGATGCGCCGCCTTTCCACCCGCGAGCGCGCAGTCATCGCAGACGAACTGGGCTGTCCGGTATGGGAGATCGGGCCATGCGCGCTCTGCGCGGAGCCGATCCACCGTTACGGCCGGTCGAGTGGCCTCGCCTGCGTCAGTTGCAGGGCCACAACCCTGAGCAGGTGACTGGTCAGCGCCGCGGACGACGGCCCGTCCCTACAGCACCACGTTCCACAACGCCCGCATGCAGGCTCACGTACCTGGAGCCCGCCTTCGGAGCAGCGGTGCCGGCCATTGCCGGGAGATCCGCCGTCCGCCGAAGTCGCCAGGTCAGAACGGAGGTACTCCTGAATATCAGCTCCCTGCCTGTGTTTTTGCAGGTCAAGGGCGGTTTTCCACCCTGCGACGAGTCGCGTGTCCGGGCAGTGTCCCCCAGCCTACGCAGCACGCCCTCAAGAGCCCTCGTGATCACCGTCACTCTGTCTGTCTTCGAGCCGCACCGGGTCCGGTTCACCGAACGCGGCGCCGCCCCAGGAGGGGCGGCTCCCTCCGCGCCCGGCTCAGACTCCCAGTCGCCGGGCCAGAGCCCGAGTCCCGAGAAGCAACAGCGCCCCCGCCCCCACTGCCACTCCACCCAGCACCAGGAACAATCCGGCTCCTGGAGTCGACGTCCCCGCGAGCTTCATGGCGTTGCCGCCGAGCCCCGCGCCCAGGGCCGCGGAGAGCCAGAAGACGCCGACCACCTGGCTGAGGAAGGGCGCCGGCGCGATGGCCGTGGCGACGCTCATGCCCACCGGGGCGAGGGCTGCCTCGGCGGCGCCGGTGAGGAGGTACGTGCCGATGAGCCAGAGGGGGGAGACCCGGCCGACGGAGTGGGCGTGCCAGGCGGCCAGGGCCATGAGGAGCATGGAGGCGCCCATGGCGAACATGCCGAGCGCGAACTTCGCGGTGGCGCTGATGCGCGCGCCGAGGCGCACCCAGAGCCACGCGAAGAAGGGCGCGCTCAGCAGGATCGCCAGCGGGGTGGCCGACTGGAACCAGCTGGCCGGGAGGTGCAGGCCGAGGATGTCGCGGTCGGTGGCGTCCCGGGCGAACAGGTTGAGCAGCGAGCCCCCTTGGACGTGCAGGGCCCAGAAGAGGGCGGAGGCGAGGAAGAGCGCGATGTAGGCGCGCAGGCGGGTCCGTTCCGGTGCGGAGATGTCCCGGTGGCTCAGGAGGGTCCGGAAGCAGCCGATGGGTACGGCGAGGCTGAGGACCGCGACCAGGGCGAGGACGTGACGGATGGTGAAGGTGCCGGCCAGCACGTCCGCGGTGAAGAGTGCGGTCGGTACGGCGATCGCGGCCGTGGAGAGGCGGAGGAAGCGGCGGCGTTCGGCCGGCGGGAGCGGGCGGGTGGCGGCGCGGCCGACCTCGCCGAAGGAGGCCGAGCCGCGGACGTACTGCCAGACTCCGAGCCCCATGCCGACCGCGGCGACGCCGAACCCCGCGTGCCAGTTGAGGCCCTCGCCGATGCCGCCGACGACCAGGGGTGCGATCAGGCCGCTGATCTGGATGGAGGTGTAGAAGATCGCGAAGCCGGCGTCCCGCTCGGCGGTCGCCTCGCGTGGGTAGAAGGCGCTGAGCAGGCCCGCCATGTTGGGCTTGAGCAGACCGGTTCCGACGGCGATGAGGAGCAGCCCGACGTAGACCGTCGGCACCGTCGGCAGCGCCATCAGCAGGTGTCCGGAGGCGATGACCACGGCGCCGTACAAGGTCGCCCGGTAGCTGCCGAAGACGCGGTCGCCGAGCCAGCCGCCGGGGAGGGAGGCGAGGAAGATGGCGGCGGTGTAGATGCCGAAGAGCATGCCGGCGTCGGAGTTCGACAGCCCGAGGCCGCCTTCGGCCGCCGGGGCCGAGGCGAACAGGAAGAGGATGGCCAGCATTCCGTAGAAGCTGAACCGCTCCCACATGTCCGTGGCGAACAGGGTGACGAACCAGCGGGGTCTGCCCAGCAGGGTGGGCGGGGCGGTCCGGGACGGATCGACAGCGGGCCGGACGGTTGAGGACGAGGTCATGGCGCTCTCCGTCAGTAGCGGTAGTGGTCCGGCTTGAAGGGGCCCTCCACCGGGACCCCGATGTAGGCGGCCTGCTCCGGGCGGAGGGTCGTCAGCTTGACGCCGAGCGAGTCCAGGTGGAGGCGGGCGACCTTCTCGTCCAGGTGCTTCGGCAGGACGTAGACGTCGGTCGGGTACTC
>NZ_JACHJY010000016.1 GCF_014203895.1 Streptomyces nymphaeiformis
CGGATGACGGCCGGGGCGCGGTTGACCGGGGCTCGTGTGGCCTGGTCGACCAGGATGAATTCCTCCTCGACTCCCATGGTCAGGATCTCCATCGCCGGCTCCTCCTTGCGTCGGCCGCGCGTCTACCCGCCCCCGGCCCCGCCATGCCGGTGGCTCTCGGCCGCACACCGTGCGCGGCTCCGCCATGCCGGTGGCTCCTCACCGCACCCCGCCCCGGGGCCCGCCAAACCGGTGGGCCGCTGTCCGCTCGCCGCCCCGGCCGCCCGTGGTCCGTCCGCCCCCCGGCACGCCGGTGATCCTGCCTGCCCGTCGCGCGGCGGTTTCGGCGCGGCGGGCGGTGGGCACACGCCCGCGCGTCAGCGGCACGCGCCGGGACCGCCGGGCGGGGACGCTGGCGGGAGGTGTGCGATGGCCGGTACCGGTGACCGGGGGACCCCCGAGGCGTACGACGCCACGCCCTATCTGCCGAGCCGCGGCGGACTCCCCGCGCACCGCAAGGCGGCGGCGGAGTGCCGGGGCTGCCCCCTCCACCGCGACGCGACCGGGACCGTCTTCGGCCGGGGCGACCCGGGCGCGCGGCTGATGCTGGTCGGTGAGCAGCCCGGCGACCAGGAGGACCGCGAGGGCGTCCCCTTCGTGGGCCCTGCCGGGCGGCTGCTCCACCGCGCCCTGGCGGAGGCGGGGATCGACGAGAAGGACCTGTACGTCACCAACGCGGTCAAGCACTTCAAGTTCACCCGCGACGAGACCCGGAAGCGCCGCATCCACAAGGCGCCCAGCCCGCGTGAGACCCTCGCCTGCCGACCCTGGCTCATGGCCGAGCTACGCCTCGTCTCTCCCGAGTTGATCGTGGTTCTGGGGGCCACCGCGGGGCGGGCCCTGCTCGGGCCCTCCTTCCGCGTCGGCACCGATCGGGGCGTGCCGAGACCGCTGCCCGACGCCGAGGACGGCACCCGGGTCCTCGCGACCGTGCACCCCTCGGCCGTACTGCGCGCGCAGGACCGCCGGGAGATGTACGCGGGACTCGTCGCCGATCTCCGTACCGCGGCGGACGCCCTGTGAACGCACGCGCGCGGTTCGGCCTGGCGCCAGCGGGCAGTCGCGGCGTGAAGGGGGCACGAACGGAAGGAGGCGGACCCCATGCGCGGGAACGCCGACGGCAGGACGACGGTACGGGAACGCGGGCTCGGCGACGAGGAGTTCCGGTGGCTGATGACCGAGGCACGCGCCGAGGCGCGACGTCACTTCGTCGGCCGGCCGCCCCGGGCCGAGCCCGAAATCGCCCTGCGCACCCAGCACGCCGAGTTCGGGGCCGCCGCCCACTGAACCCGTCATGCCGTGACGACGTGTGAAGGAGGCCTGACCATGAGCAAGGTGGAGCAGACGATCGACGTGGACGTGCCCCTGCGGAACGCCTACGACCAGTGGACGCAGTTCGAGGACTTCCCGAGGTTCATGGAGGGCGTCGAGGACGTCCGGCAGATCGACGACCGGCACTGCCACTGGCGGACCAGCGTCGCCGGGGTCCGGCAGGAGTTCGACACCGAGATCGTCGACCAGCTTCCGGACCAGCACATCGCCTGGCGCACCACGGGAGGCGACGTACGGCAGAAGGGCGTCGTCAGCTTCCAGCCCCTGGACGAGGGACACACCCGGGTCCGGCTCACGATGGACGTGGAACCCGACGGCATGGCGCAGAAGGCCGCCGAGGCGATGGGGATGCTCGACCGCCAGATCAAGGCAGACCTCAAGCGCTTCAAGGGCTTCATCGAGCACCGCGCGGACGCGACCGGCGGCTGGCGCGGCCGGATCCGCCCCGAGGACGCCGACACGGGGGCGGGCGCGCCCCTGGGGAGCCCTGACAAGGGGCCCGACACGATGAGGGAGCCGCCCGGCCCGGTGGCGACGCCCGAGCAGGCACGCCGGGCCCGGCGGACGCGGCCCTGGAGGCTGCCGTCCGAGAACGAGCCCGGGACGCGCTGACCGCCGAGCCTCCGGCACAGGAGCAGACCGATGAACGACCGCAGCAACGAGCGCGCGAGTGCGCGCGCGAGCACGCGGGAGCTGAGGGACCACCCCTCCGACGACCCGGTGCATCCGCCCGAGGAGCGGCCGCGCGTGAGCGGCCCCCGCCGTTTGTCCGCCGACGCGATGGGCAGCCGCAGCAGAGGAGCTCGTACGACCCGACGCGCGGAGAACCCGGAGGAGCACTCATGAACGTCCCCGACCGCGGCAGCAGCAAGTCCGGCCCCCGCCTCGACGACGCGCGCAAGAAGGAAGTCGAGGGTCTCCTCAGGTCCGGCCACCCCACCCGCGTGGAGGAGTGGCGCGACCCCGAGCCGCCCGTCGACGAGCGCGCCGAAGAGCGCGGGGAACGACGCAGCGAACGCTGACCGCCTCCCACGACCCCGCCGGCCGCTCCCTTGGCGACACCATGGACCTCGACTTCCTCAAACCGCTCCTGGAACGCCCCGGCCCCTGGGCCTCCGTCTTCGTCGAGACCCGCCGGGACACCGAGGACGCGGCGCAGATGCAGAGACTCCGTGACCGCGCCGTCGCCCGGCAGCTCGTCGAGGAGGGCGCGGATCCGGCCACCGTCGGCGCGGTCGCCGAACGGCTCCGCACCGAACCGGCCTCCGGCGCACCGCCCGGACGCGCCCTCTTCGCCGCGGCCGGGGAGATCGTGCTCGACCTTTCCCTGACGACGGCCCCGCCCGCCGTCGAGGCGACGTGGTCGAGCCTTCCGCACATCGCCCCGCTTCTGTACCTGCGGAGCGACCAACCGGCCTGCCACGTGGCCCTCATCGACCGCACCGGCGCCGACCTCGAAACGCGCGGCCTCCGAGGTGGAGCACGGCAGCCGGGCGCCCGGCGCGTCCACCGAGGCCCTCGACCGCGAGATCGAGGACGCGTGTGCGCGGTACGCACGCGAACGCGTCCGCAGCGCCCTCGACGATTTCCGCAGAGGACGGGGGCGGCCCGGCGAGCACCGCCCGGGGCCGATGGACGGCGCGCCCGGTCCGGCAGCCGAAGGCGTTCCCGCGGTGGTGGAGGCCGTCCGCGAGCACCGGGTCGCCACCCTGCTGCTCGGGCACGACGCCGCCGAGGCGGACCGCCCGGTCTGGGTCGGCCCCAGCGCGTACGACATCGCCGTGGGCCGCACGGAGGCGAGGAACTGGGGGATCGGCCGGCCCACGGAGGCGCGCGCCGACGACGCCCTGCTGCGCGCCTGCGTCGCCGCCGACTCCGAAGTCCTCGTCGTCCCCGAGGAGGCGACGGGCCCGGCCGGCGGTCTCGGCGCGGTCCTGCGCTGGAACCCCTGACCCCTCCACCACCACGGAGCGGGCGGCCCTGCGTGACCAGGCGCAGGACTGCCCGCCCGTCATCGCCGGGGCGCCCGCCCCCCCACCTTCCGCTCGCCCCCGGCTGAGTGGCCGTCAGCCGGCCGACGTGAGCCGGCCCACCCGCCGTCCCGCCAGTTGGTTCGGATTCGGTGAAACCTTCCGGCTCCTCGTACCGTCCTCTCACCAGGGAGATGGACGGAAACACGGGGAGTGGGGATTCCATGGGGCAGAGCAAGTACACCGCGCACATAGCCGTGGTGGCTTCGGCGGTAGCACTGAGCCTGGCGGTGTGGGGCGCCGCGGCGCTGATGGACGACGAGGCCGTCGCGAAGATGGGGGACACGACGGCCTCGCAGACGCCCGACGGGAAGCCGAAGGCGCCGGACCAGGTGCGGCCCGCGAAGGTCCCCGAGAGCATCGCGCACGCGGCCGAGCAGGGGGGCTCGGCCGTGAACATCACCATCGACGACGGCCCCGACGCCCGATGGACGCCGCAGATGCTGGACATCCTCAAGGAGAACGGCGTCAAGGCCGTGTTCTGCATGGTCGGCCCGATGGCCAAGCAGAACCCCGACATCGTCAAGCGGGTCGTCGCCGAGGGCCACCGGCTCTGCGACCACACCGTGTCCCACGACACCACGATGGACAAGAAGCCCTTCGCGTACCAGAAGCAGGAGATCCTGGACGCGAAGAAGATGATCGAGGACGCGGCCGGGGGAGCGAGGATCGACTACTACCGCGCGCCCGGCGGCGCGTTCACCCCGGACAGCCGCCGCCTCGCCTCCGGCCTGGGGATGCGGCCGCTCGGCTGGAACGTGGACACGAAGGACTTCGAGCAGCCGGGCACGGCCTCGATCGTCAACACCGTCAAGAACGAGCTGTCGAACGGTCCGACGATCCTCTTCCACGACGGCGGCGGCGACCGCAGCCAGACCGTGGCGGCCCTGCGGCAGGTGCTCCCGTGGCTGAAGCAGAACGGACACAGCTTCAGCTTCCCCGTACGCACGACCCCTTGAGCCCCACGCCCGCACGCCCGCCCCACGGCCCGAAATCCGCATGCACCGGGCCGTGCCGGGCTGGCAGCATGCCGGAATGGTCCACGCTCTCGAACGCCTGATCGTCCGGCACACCCACCGTCTTCCCCTCCCGGCCGGGAACACGGGGCCGAACGACGGGGGCGTCACGGCACGGCGGTTCGACGCCGCCCTGATGTCGGCCGGGTTCAAGCTGTCGGCCGGGCTGCTCGAAGAGCTGGCCCGGCTGCCGGAGGAGACGGTCGTCGCCCTCGCCGCCCGCACCTTCGACACGGTCCGCGAGGCGGTCGGCGACCACGTCCGGCACAACGTGTACTTCGTCGACTTCCCGGCCAACGTGCCCGACACCTTCGAGTTCTGGATGCGCTGCGTCGCCGAGGCCCTCGACGACGACACCGCGCGCCCCGGCGTGCTCCAGCGGCTGCGGGCCGGCGTGCTCGACCTCCTCACCCTCCCGTCGTACGGCGTCTACCGCCACACGTACGAGCAGATGCTCGCCGCGCACGACGACCTGATCGCCGCGGCGGGCGACCGCATGACGGTCCTGCACCCCGGCGGCACCCTCGACGACGAGGTCACCGCCCTCTACCTGTCCCTGGCCGGAAGCACCACGCCGCTCGGCGACGACCACCTGCGCGACCTCGCCGTCCTCGCCGCCCACCGGACCGACGGGCCGCAGCCCGAGGCGATCCCGGTGCGGGAGATCCGCGCCGTCGTCAACCGGGCCCGCCTCGACGCCGGCGCGGACCTCCTCCTGGACACCGTCACCGACGTGCTGCGCCTGGCCTGCGCACTCTCCGACGGGGACGTCACCCTGCGCGAGCCGACCCGGTTCCGCGCGCTGTCCCGGCCCGTCCGCCGGGCCCTGCTCGGCGGCCTCGACGCCGTCGTCGCCGAAGCCCCCGCGAAGCTCGCCGACGTCGCCGCCCACCGCGAGGCGTGGAAGCGCCTCGGCGAGCGGCTGCACCCGCACGAGTACCCGCGCTGGCCGTCCGCCGCGGAGGTCTTCGCCGTCGCCCGGGGCGAGAAGAAGGCGCCGTCCTTCGACAGCCGCGTCGAGGAACTCCTCGGCCGCGGCGACGTCGCCGCGGCCGCCGCACTCCTGACGGCCGCCCCCGGCAGGCTGCTGCGCGCCCTGGACCGGCTGCTGTGCGCGGCGGGCGGGCCGAAGGAAGTCGACGCCGTCCTCGCCGCGTTCGAGAGCGCCGTCCCCCAGGTCTCCGGCCGCGTCGTCCTCTCCCTCCGCGAGCACGTCCAGAACCGCGCGGGGACGACGGGGGACCGGCGGGTGTTCGTCAACCGGCTCGGCGGCGCCTGGGTCACCGCCGACACCCGGCCGCCGCTGCCGTCCGCCGTGCGCGAGCGGCTGTGCGCCGTCCTCGACGCCGAGACGCGGCGCCGGCTGCCCGCCCCCGGCCGGCTGCTCGTCGACCCCGCCGTCCTGGACGTGGCGCTCCCGCTCAGCGGCCGCGCGACCGCCGCGGGGTTCGGCGTCCTGCCGCGCGGCTCGGTCTCGCCCGTCGAGGGCGAGCTGCTGCGCTTCTTCACGTACTGGAAGCAGACCGCGCGCAGCACCGACTACGACCTGTCGGCGCTGGTCCTGGACGACGACTACGCGACCGTCACCTGGCTCTCGTACACCGCTCTCACCTCCGTCGAGGGCAGCCATTCCGGTGACGTCACCGACGCGCCGGACGGCGCCTCGGAGTTCATCGACCTGCGGCTCGGGGCGGTCCGCGGCAGCTTCGTCGTGCCGCAGGTGAACCTCTTCTCCGGGGAGGGCTTCGAGGAGGTCGAGGAGTCGTTCTTCGGCTACATGCTGCGCGAGACCGAGCAGAAGGGCCGCCCGTTCGAGCCGCGCACGGTCCGCATGAAGTCCGACCTCCGCGGGCCCGGCCGGGTCGCGCTGCCGCTCGCGTTCGAGCGCGGCGAGGACGGCCGCTGGCGCGCGCGGTGGCTGCATCTGTACCTGAGGGGCAATCCGTCGGCGAACCGGGTCGAGGAGAACAGGGTGTCGGTCTCCGTACTGCTCCGGGGCCTGCTCGCCCGTAGCCCGCTGACGGTCCGCCACCTGATCGACCTGATGGCCGCCGACGCCACCGCGACGACCTGGTGGGACGGCTCGACGCTGCCGGACGGGCCCGTCACGTACATCGGTCTGGAGCGCCCCGACGGCCTGCCGGAGGGCTCGCGCGTCCTCACTCCCGAAAATCTGCGCGACCTGATCCCCGCCTGACTGCTACGGTCGTCCCGGGCGAGGCCATGAAGAGGCTTCCTTCTCAAAACCACTTGAAATAGTCTCTTCGCTCTCCTCGCCCCTCAGCTTGCGGGACCCCCCGTTCGGACGGTGAGAACGGTCGGAGCGGGGGTCGACCGTGACCCGTGGCAGGTCGGCCCGTTGTGAGGGTGTGACCTCAACACGACGCATCTCCTCGATCCTCGCCGTCGCCGCCGCCTTCTCGTGCCTCGGCGGGGCCGCCGCCGGCACCGCGTCCGCCGCCGACGCCACCGGCCCCCTCGGCCCCAAGATCAACCCGATCAGCGAGCTCGACTCCCTCGCCACGACCGGCATCCCCGAGGAGTCCCGCGGGCGGTTCCCCGGCATCGCGGGCCAGCTGAACGGACTCGACCGGCTGAACGAGCTGGGGCAGCTGCACCAGCTCACCGACCAGGCGGCGCCGGTCACCGGACTGCTCCCCGCGGTCTCCACCTGACCGACCCGACAGGAACCCACCGAAGGTCCGGCGCCCCGACGGCACCGGACCTTCGCCGTGTCCGCACCGAAGAAGTCAGCGCTTGGCGGGCGTCTCCCGCACCGGGTGCTTGCTCATGATCGAGACCCGGTTGAAGGCGTTGATCGTGATCGCCACCCAGATCACCGCCGAGATCTCGTCGTCGCTCAGCGACCGGCGGGCGCTGTCGCAGGCACGCTCCTGCGCGAGGGCGTCGGCGGGGGCCGTGGTGGCCTCCGCGAGGTCGAGCGCGGCGCGCTCGCGGTCCGTGAAGAGCTCGGTGTCGCGCCAGGCGGCGAGCACGCCCAGGCGGCGGGCGGTCTCGCCCGCGCGCAGGGCGGCCCTGGTGTGCACGTCGAGGCAGTACGCGCAGCCGTTGATCTGGGAGACGCGAAGGTTGACGAGCTCCACCAGAACGCGGTCGAGCCCGGCCTCGGCGGCCGTCGCGCGCACGGCTTCGGATGTCTGGACCAGCGCGTGATAGGCCTTGGGGCTCTGCTTGTCGACGTAGATCCGCTTGTCCGCCGGGGCTCCTGCCGTGTCGCTCACCGTGCGCTCCTTCCGGGCCGTGCCCGCCTCGTCCGCGAACAGTGCGTGTCACCGTCGCAAGGGCTATCATCGTCCATGATTGTTGAAAATGGAACTATCTCTGGAGGGGTCGGCATGAGTATCGCGGAGATCGAGGTCCTGACCGCGCGGGACGTCCCGCTCGGCGGGCCCCGGGCGATGACCGTACGGCGCACGCTCCCGCAGCGCGCCCGGACGCTCATCGGCGCCTGGTGCTTCGCCGACCACTACGGCCCCGACGACGTCGCCGAGTCCGGCGGCATGGACGTCGCCCCCCACCCGCACATCGGGCTGCAGACCGTGAGCTGGCTGTTCAGCGGCGAGATCGAGCACCGCGACAGCCTCGGCAGTCACGCGTACGTGCGTCCCGGCGAACTGAACCTCATGACCGGCGGGTACGGCATCAGCCACACCGAGGTCTCCACCGCCCGCACCACCGTCCTGCACGGCGTGCAGCTGTGGGTGGCCCTCCCCGAGGAGCACCGGAACACCGCCCGGGACTTCCAGCACCACGCCCCCGAGACGGTCCGCGTCGACGGAGCGGACCTCAGGGTCTTCCTCGGATCTCTCGCCGGCTCGGTCTCCCCGGTCCGCACCTTCACCCCGCTCCTCGGCGCCGAGCTCGTCCTCGACCCGGGCGCGACCGTCACCCTCCCCGTCGACCCCGCCTACGAGCACGGCCTGCTCGTCGACACCGGAGAGGTCCGCATGGCCGGAACGCTGCTGCGCCCCGCCGAGCTCGGATACGCCCCCACCGGGGCCGATGCCCTGACCCTGGTGAACGAGTCGGACGCCCCCGCCCGTGCGGTCCTCCTCGGCGGCACCCCGTTCGAGGAGGAGATCGTCATGTGGTGGAACTTCATCGGCCGCAGCCACGAGGACATCGTCGAGGCCCGCGAGGAGTGGGAGAAGGAGTCCGACCGCTTCGGCGAGGTCGAGGGCTACCCCGGCGACCGTCTCCCCGCCCCCGCCCTGCCCAACGCCCGGATCGCGCCGCGCAAGAACCCCGCGCTCCACTGACCGTGCACGGCCCACACCCACACCCTGCGAAAGGCACTCCCATGACCGAGCAGTCCACCACCCCCGTCGTCCGGCGCGTGGACGCCCGCCACCGGTACGAGATCCTCGTCGACGGCGAGCGCGCGGGCCTGACGGCCTACCGCGACCGCGACGACCGCCGGGTCTTCTTCCACACCGAGGTCGACGAGGCCTACGCGGGCCGGGGTCTGGCCTCGATCCTCATCGAGCAGGCCCTCACCGACGTCCGCGCCTCCGGGATGCGCATCGTCCCCGTCTGCCCCTACGTCGCGAAGTTCCTGAAGAAGCACGACGAGTTCGCCGACATCACCGACCCGGTGACGCCCGAGGTCCTCCAGTGGCTGGAAGGACAGCTCAAGCGCTGACCCCGGTCGCCCCGGTCAACACGACGCACGCGAGGGCGAACGCTTCCCCCGTACGGATCAGTCGCGCCCGCCCGGGCCCGCAGGCCCCCCGGCCCGGGGGGCCGAACGGACGACCGAATCGCCCGGGCGCAGGGCGCGTCGCTGGCCGACTCCCGACGGGTTGGCCAGAAACCTGCAGGTGAACGGGATAAACATCATTTCGAGCAAGATCACCGCAAGGAGTTAATGCACTCGGACTCTCTGAGCGAGGCGGGCTCGGCGGCCGTTACTGTTCCCCGAGATCTGGACCGATTCCCGGATCTTCGCCCCCCTTTCATCTTCTTTCGCCGGTTTTCGACGCCTCCGTGCGTCGATCGCCGCCCTCGCCAAGGAGAGCTCGTCCCGATGACCGTTGACGACCGCCCGGTACAGCTGGAGCCGCCCCGGCAGTCCAGCCTCAGCACCGCGGCCGCCCGCAACCTCGCCACCACGACCAAGTCCGCCCCGCAGATGCAGGAGATCAGCTCCCGCTGGCTGCTGCGGATGCTCCCCTGGGTGGAGACCAAGGGCGGCGCCTACCGGGTGAACCGCCGGCTGAGCTACACCGTCGGCGACGGACGCATCGAGTTCGTCCAGGACGGCTCCCGCGTCCGCGTGATCCCCCGCGAGCTCGGCGAACTGGCCCTGCTGCGCGGCTTCGAGGACGTCGACGTGCTCAACGCGCTCGCCGACCGCTGCGTCCAGCGCGACTTCAGCGCCGGCGAGGTGCTCGTCCAGCGCGGGGCGTCCGCCGACCAGATCCACCTGATCGCCCACGGCCGCGTCAACCAGACCTCCGTCGGCAAGTACGGCGACGAGGTCGCGGTCGCGACGCTCGCCGACGGCGACCGGTTCGGTGAGAACGCCCTCCTCGACGGCGACGCGGGCTGGGACTACACCGCGACCGCCGAGACCTCCGGCACCCTGCTCACCCTCTCCCGCGCCGACTTCACGAACATCCTCAACTCGGCGCCCAGCCTCCGGGCCCACATCGACGAGTTCAGCTCGCTGCCCGACCAGCGGCAGAACAAGTACGGCGAGGCCGAGATCGCGATGTCGGCCGGCCACAAGGGCGAGGCCGAGATCCCCGGCGCCTTCGTCGACTACGAGCTCAAGCCGCGCGAGTACGAACTCTCCGTCGCCCAGACCGTCCTGAAGGTCCACACCAGGGTCGCCGACCTCTACAACGGGCCGATGAACCAGACGGAGGAGCAGCTCAGGCTCACCATCGAGGCGCTGCGCGAGCGCCAGGAGCACGAGCTCATCAACAACCCGGAGTTCGGCCTGCTCCCCAACGCCGACTTCAAGCAGCGGATCCAGCCGCACTCCGGCCCGCCCACCCCGGACGACCTCGACGAGCTGCTCTGCCGCCGCCGCAGCACCAAGCTCTTCCTCGCCCACCCCAAGACGATCGCCGCGATCGGGCGCGAGTGGAACCGTGCCGGGCTCTACCCGGACACCATCGAGCTCCAGGGCCACCGGGTCCCGGCCTGGCGCGGGGTCCCGATCCTGCCCTGCAACAAGATCCCGATCAGCAAGGAGAACACCAGCTCCATCCTCGCCATGCGTCTCGGCGAGGACAACCAGGGCGTCATCGGTCTGCGCCAGACCGGTCTGCCCGAGGAGTACGAGCCGGGCCTGTCGGTGCGGTTCATGGGGATCAGCGAGCAGGCGATCATGTCGTACCTCGTCACGACGTACTACTCCGCCGCCGTCCTCGTCCCGAACGCGCTCGGCGTCCTGGAGAACGTGCAGATCGCGCGCCGGCGCGACTAGGCCCTCCCCGCAGGCCACCACCACCCGGACCATCCGGGCCGGGCCGGCGTGCCCGGAATCCGGGACGGCCCACCCCTCTTTCCAAGGAGTCACGGATGCCCGATCCCGGGCTTTCCCCTCTGCAGTCCAGCCTGCCCGGCGCCGCGGCCTCGTTCACCGCCCGAGTCCTCGCCGACGCGGCGGCCCACGGCATCGCCCTCCCCCACCTCCTCGCCGAAGCGCCGGACCTTCCGGCGGCCCCCCACCCGGAGGCCCCGGCCGGGCTCCCCACGGGGCTCGCCGCCGGGGTCCCCGCCGGGCCCCTCACCGGGCTCGCCGCCGCGGATTCGGTCGAAACCCCGGTCGAGGCCCCGGCCTCCTCCGCGGCCCCCGCGGCCGATGCCGCCGCCGTAGCGGCGCCGACCCGGCCCGATCCGGGATGGGTGCTGCGCGGCCCCAGCGGCCTCGGTACGGCGGGGCTCTCCCTGGTCCCGCGTGCGGAGCCCCCGGCACCCCGGGCGGCGGCCGTCGCGGCGCCGGCGGACGCCCTGATCATCCCGGGCCTCTACTGGCACCCGGTGCCCGAGCCCGACCCGGTGCGCGTGGAGGAGGTCAGCCTCCGCATCAAGTCCTGGGCGCTGGACGAGATCCAGCTCTACCCCGAGGACTGGGAGGGCGACTTCGACGGGTTCCACGTCGGGCGCTACATGGTGGCCTGCCACCCGGACGCCCCGACCATCGAGCACCTCATGGTCGCCGCCCGGCTGATGGTCGCCGAGAACGCCGTGGACGACTGCTACTGCGAGGACCTCGGCGGCTCGCCCATCGGTCTGGGCGGACGCCTCCTCATGGCGCACACCGCCCTGGACCCGCTGCACTCGACGGCGGAGTACCAGCCGGTGTGGGCGGAGTCGCTCCACGCGGACGCGCCCCGGCGCTCCTACCGCTCGGCCATGGAGTACTTCGTCCGCATGGCGACCCCGTCCCAGGCCGACCGGTTCCGTCACGACATGGCCCGGCTGCACCTGGGCTACCTCGCCGAGGCCGCGTGGGACGAGACGAACCACGTGCCGGAGGTCTGGGAGTACCTGGCGATGCGGCAGTTCAACAACTTCCGCCCCTGCCCCACGATCACCGACACCGTCGGCGGCTACGAACTCCCCGCCGACCTGCACGCCCAGCCGGCCATGCAGCGGGTCCTCGCGCTCGCCGGCAACGCCAGCACCATCGTCAACGACCTCTACTCGTACACCAAGGAGCTCGCCAGCCCCGGCCGGCACATGAACCTGCCCGTGGTGCTCTCCGAGAAGGAGTCGCTGTCGGAGAAGGACGGCTACCTGAAGGCCGTCGAGGTCCACAACGAGCTCATGCGCGACTTCGAGGCCGCGTCCGCCGAGCTGGCCGCCGCCTGCCCCGCCCCGAGCGTGCTCCGCTTCCTGCGCGGAGTCGCCGTCTGGGTCGACGGCAACCACTACTGGCACCAGACCAATACGTACCGCTACAGCCTGCCCGATTTCTGGTAAGAACGGATTTCATCTGTGACCAACACCGAGCTCCTCAGCGTCGACTCCGCGTTCGTCCCCAACCCGGCGACGCCGTACCAGGGAGACATCGCCCGTTACTGGAACGCCGAGGCCAGGCCCGTGAACCTGCGCCTGGGCGACGTCGACGGGCTGTACCACCACCACTACGGCATCGGCGCCGTCGACCACGCCGCCCTCGGGGACGTCGAGGACAGCGAGTACGAGAAGAAGCTGATCGCCGAGCTGCACCGCCTGGAGTCGGCGCAGGCCGAGGTCCTCCTGGACCACCTCGGCCCCATCGGCAGCGAGGACACCCTCGTCGACGCGGGCTGCGGCCGCGGCGGTTCGAGCGTGATGGCCCACCAGCGCTTCGGCTGCAAGGTCGAGGGCGTCACCCTGTCCTCCACGCAGGCCGAGTTCGGCAACAAGCGTGCCAAGGAGCTGGGCATCGAGAGCCACGTCCACGCCCAGGTGTGCAACATGCTCGACACCCCCTTCGAGAAGGGCAGCATCGCCGCCTCGTGGAACAACGAGTCGAGCATGTACGTCGACCTGGACGACCTGTTCGCCGAGCACTCCCGCTTCCTGAAGGTCGGCGGCCGCTACGTGACCATCACGGGCTGCTGGAACCCGAAGTACGGCCAGCCGTCGAAGTGGGTCTCGCAGATCAACGCGCACTTCGAGTGCAACATCCACTCGCGCCGTGAGTACCTGAAGGCGATGGCCGACAACCGGCTCGTCCCGCAGGCCGTCATCGACCTGACGCCGGACACCCTGCCCTACTGGGAGCTGCGGGCCACGTCCTCGCTGGTCACCGGCATCGAGGAGGCGTTCATCGAGTCGTACAAGGACGGCTCCTTCCAGTACGTCCTGATCGCGGCCGACCGCGTCTGACGCACCGGTCCACGGCCGAGGGGCGGGTCCGTCGTCCGACGGACCCGCCCCTCGCGTCATGCCGCGGCCGTCGCCTTCTCGGCCGCCGGTGCGCTCACCCGCTCGGTACGGGGCGCCTGGCCGGTCCGCAGGCCGAGCCGGGCGATGACCGCGACCAGCGCGAAGGCGGCGGCGCCGATCCAGAAGGTGAGGGTGAAGCCGGACTCCGCGGGCAGCGGCGGGACGCCGGCGGGGAGGTGCCCGATGGTCTGCGAGGCCAGGATCGTGGTGACCACGGCGCTGCCGATCGCGCTGCCGGTGGAGCGGGAGATCGAGTTGATGCCGTTGGCGATGCCGCTCTGGTGGTGCGGGACGCTCGACATGATGACGGCGGGCATGGCCGCGTAGCCGAAGCTGACGGCCGCGCCGACGACGACACCGGCGCCGATGACCGAGGCGGTGTGGCCGTGGTCGAGGGCGAGCCAGCCGAAGCCCACGGCGCCGAGGGCGGCGGCCAGGGTCAGCGCGGTGCGCGGGCCGCGGTGGCGGACGAGCCGGCCGCCGATCGGCGAGGCGAGCAGGGAGACGATCGCGCCGGGCAGCAGGAACTCGACGGAGGCCCGCAGGATGGACGCGCCGAAGCCGTAGCCGGTGAGGGCCTCGGGCATCTGGACGAGGTACGAGACGCCCAGGAAGTTCGCGAACATGCCGAAGCCGACGAGGACGCCGGCCAGGTTCGCCATGAGCACCGGCCGGTGCACGAACATCCGCATGTCGACGAGGGGCTCGCGGACCTTGAGCTCGGTGAGGACCCAGACGACGGTCATGACGGCCGCGGCCGCGAAGCTGCCGAGGGTGCGGCCCGAGGTCCAGCCCCACTCGTGGCCCTGCGAGATCGGCAGCAGGAGCAGCAGCAGGGTGGCGCCGAGGGTGAGCGCGCCCAGGAAGTCGGTGCGGCCGCCGGTCTTGTGGCGGGTCGCGGGGACCAGGAACACGACGGCGAGCAGGGCGATCGCGGCGAAGCCGGTGGCCATCCAGAAGGCGCTGCGGTAGTCGGCGTCGGAGCCGGAGGTGAGCAGGCCGGTGGCGACGAGCGCGAGGCCGCTGCCGAAGGCCAGGGTGCCGCTGACCAGCGACATCGCGCCGGGCAGCTTCTGCGGGCGGACCTCCTCGCGCAGCACGGACAGGGCCAGCGGGAAGATCGCGGTGGCGGCGCCCTGGAGGACGCGGCCGAGGATCAGCAGGGGGAGCGAGGTCGCCAGGGCGGCGACGACGGAGCCGGCGACCATGACGCCGAGGACGGCGACGAGGGTGGGCTTCTTGCCGTGCTGGTCGCCGAAGCGCCCGAGCAGCGGGGTGAAGACGGCGGCGGAGAGCAGCGTGGCGGTGGTCACCCAGCTCACGTTCGCGGCCGAGGTGCCCAGGTCGGTGCGGATGAGGCCGAGGATCGGGACCGGCAGGGTCTGCATCATCGACACGACCATGGCGGCGAGGCTCAGCGCGAAGACGACGAGCGTCTCGCGCCGGGGATCGGCGGCGGGCGGGGTGGTCTCGTGACTCATGGGTGGGGGCCTTCTCAGTGCTTCACGTCGTAGATGTTTGACGTCATCAAGTAATGCGACGAAGGTAGGCCCCGATGGTTGAGGAGGTCAAGTGAATGATTGAGGTGCTTAAGTAAATAATTGATAATGTCAACGATCGTGCGTACCCTCGACGCATGAGCGCGACCACCCCCGAGACGCCCACCAAGCTCCAGCTGCTTGAGCTCCTCGCCGCCATCGGCACGGCCCAGTGGCGCGACTTCGCCGCGGCCGCCGCCCACCACGGACTGACGTCCACGCAGGCCAAGGTCCTCGCCCAGCTGAACGGCCCACTGCCGATGCGCGCCCTCGCCACGCTCCTCGTGTGCGACGCGTCGAACGTCACCGGGATCGTGGACCGCCTGGAGGGACGCGGGCTCGTGCGCCGCGAGGCCGACGCCTCCGACCGGCGCGTCAAGAACGTCGTGGCGACCGACGAGGGCCGGGAGGTCATCCGGCGGGTCCGCGAGGAGATGCAGGCCACCCACGGCGCCCTCGACACGCTCGGCGCGGAGGACAGCGCCACCCTGTACGGCCTGCTCGCGCGGCTGCGGCCGGGCATGGAGAACAACGCCTGAGAGCGCCCGCCGCCGGGCATGGAGAACAACGCCCGAGGGCGCCCGCGCCCAGGAACGGAGAAGGGCGCCCGACGGGAATCCCCGTCAGGCGCCCGTACCCCGTCCCGGTCTCAGCGCTCCCCGAAGGCCTTCAGGATCTGCTCGGCCGCCAGCGTCGCCGTCAGCTCGCCGTCCCTGACCCGCCGCTCGAGCGAGGGCGTGGCCTCCTGGACCGCCGGGTCCGTGTGCAGCCGGCGCAGCAGCTCGTCGCGGACCATCGACCACGTCCAGTCGACCTGCTGGTCCTGCCGCTTGGCCGCGAGGCGGCCGGTCGAGTCGAGGAGCGCGCGGTGCGCCCGCAGCCGCTCCCAGACCTCGTCGAGGCCCGCCGACTCCCGCGCGCTGCAGCTGAGCACCGGCGGCGTCCACACGGCGTCGGCGCCGTGCATCAGCCGCAGTGCGCCCGCGAGTTCCCGCGCGGCGGCGCGGGCGTCGCGCTCGTGCGGGCCGTCCGCCTTGTTGACGGCGACCACGTCGGCCAGTTCCAGGACGCCCTTCTTGATGCCCTGGAGCTGATCGCCCGTCCTGGCCAGGGTGAGCAGCAGGAACGAGTCGACCATGTTGGCCACGGCGGTCTCGGACTGCCCGACGCCCACCGTCTCCACGAGCACCACGTCGTAGCCCGCGGCCTCCATCACGACCATCGACTCGCGGGTCGCCTTCGCGACCCCGCCGAGCGTGCCGGCGCTGGGGGAGGGGCGGACGAAGGCCGCCGGGTCGACGGCCAGCCGCTCCATGCGGGTCTTGTCGCCGAGGATCGAGCCGCCCGTACGGGTCGACGACGGGTCGACGGCGAGCACCGCCACCCGGTGGCCGAGGCCCGTCAGCATCGTCCCGAACGCGTCGATGAAGGTCGACTTCCCGACCCCGGGCACCCCGCTGATCCCGATCCGCACGGCCTTGCCGCTGTGCGGCAGGAGCTCGGTGAGGAGCTCCTGCGCGAGGGCCCGGTGCTGGGGGCGCGTCGACTCGACGAGGGTGATCGCACGCGCGATCACCGCCCGCTTCCCGTCGAGCACGCCCTTCACGTACGTGTCGAGACCGATCACAGGTCGTGCCCGAGGTCGGCCGAGAGCCGGGTCACCAGGTCGTGGGCCGCGTCGGGGATCACCGTCCCCGGCGGGAACACGGCCGCCGCACCCATCTCCAGGAGCGTCGGCACGTCCTGCGGGGGGATGACACCGCCGACCACGATCATGATGTCCTCACGGCCCTCCGCCGCGAGCTCCTCCCGCAGCGCCGGCACGAGGGTGAGGTGACCCGCGGCCAGCGACGAGACCCCGACGATGTGCACGTCCGCCTCGACGGCCTGACGCGCCACCTCGGCCGGGGTCTGGAACAGCGGGCCGACGTCCACGTCGAAGCCCAGGTCGGCGAAGGCCGTGGCGATCACCTTCTGGCCCCGGTCGTGGCCGTCCTGGCCCATCTTGGCGACCAGGATGCGCGGCCGGCGCCCCTCGGCCTCGCCGAAGGCGTCGACCAGGGCCCGGGTGCGCTCCACGGAGGGGGACTCGCCTGTCTCGTTGCGGTACACGCCGGAGATCGTACGGATCTGCGCCGCGTGCCGGCCGTACACCTTCTCCAGGGCCTCCGAGATCTCGCCGACGGTGGCCTTCGCGCGGGCCGCGCGCACGGCGAGCTCCAGGAGGTTGCCGTCGCCGCCCGCGGCCCGGGTGAGTGCGTCGAGCGCGTCCCGGCAGGCGGTCTCGTCGCGCTCCTCGCGCAGCCGCCGCAGCTTCTCGATCTGCTGGGCGCGGACCGAGGAGTTGTCGACCTTGAGGACCTCGATCTGCTCGTCGGACGCCACCCGGTACTTGTTGACGCCGATCACCGGCTGCCGTCCGGAGTCGATGCGGGCCTGGGTGCGGGCCGCCGCCTCCTCCACGCGGAGCTTCGGGATGCCCGCGTCGATGGCCTTGGCCATGCCGCCGGCCTGCTCGACCTCCTGGATGTGCTTCCAGGCGCGGCGGGCCAGATCGTAGGTGAGCTTCTCGACGTACGCGCTGCCGCCCCACGGGTCGATCGTCCGGCAGGTGCCCGACTCCTGCTGGAGGAGCAGCTGCGTGTTCCGGGCGATGCGCGCGGAGAAGTCCGTCGGCAGCGCGAGGGCCTCGTCGAGGGCGTTGGTGTGCAGCGACTGGGTGTGGCCCTGGGTCGCCGCCATCGCCTCCACGCACGTCCGCGTGACGTTGTTGAACACGTCCTGCGCGGTCAGCGACCAGCCGGAGGTCTGCGAATGGGTCCGGAGCGACAGGGACTTGGCGTTCTGCGGGTCGAACTGCTTCACCAGCTTCGCCCACAGCAGGCGGGCGGCGCGCAGCTTCGCGATCTCCATGAAGAAGTTCATGCCGATCGCCCAGAAGAACGACAGCCGCGGCGCGAACGCGTCGACGTCCAGGCCCGCTTCACGCCCGGCGCGGATGTACTCCACACCGTCCGCGAGCGTGTACGCCAGCTCCAGGTCGGCCGTCGCACCCGCCTCCTGGATGTGGTACCCGGAGATGGAGATGGAGTTGTAGCGCGGCATCCGCTGCGAGGTGTACGCGAAGATGTCGGAGATGATCCGCATCGACGGACCGGGCGGATAGATGTACGTGTTGCGGACCATGAACTCCTTGAGGATGTCGTTCTGGATGGTCCCGGCCAGCTTCTCCGGCGGTACGCCCTGCTCCTCGGCGGCCACGATGTACAGCGCGAGGACCGGAAGGACCGCGCCGTTCATCGTCATCGACACGGACATCTTGTCCAGCGGGATGCCGTCGAACAGCTGCCGCATGTCGTAGATGGAGTCGATGGCCACGCCGGCCATGCCGACGTCACCGGTGACGCGCGGATGGTCGCTGTCGTAGCCGCGGTGGGTCGGCAGGTCGAAGGCGACCGACAGGCCCTTCTGGCCGGCGGCGAGGTTGCGCCGGTAGAAGGCGTTCGACTCCTCGGCCGTGGAGAAGCCCGCGTACTGACGGATCGTCCAGGGCTGGTTGACGTACATCGTCGGGTACGGGCCGCGCAGGTACGGGGCGACGCCCGGGCGGGTGTCCAGGAAGTCCAGGCCCTCCAGGTCCTGCCCCGTGTAGAGCGGCTTGACGGTGATGCCCTCCGGGGTCTCCCACAGCAGGTCGTCACCGCCGGCCGCCTTCTTGACGGCCGAGCGCCACTCGTCGGGCCCGCCGCCGGCGGCCTGTGCCCCGAGCTCGATCCCGGAGAAATCGGGGATGGACATCAGGACACTCCCATGCGGTCGAGGGTCGTGGAGAGCAGGGCGACGGCGTCGCAGCCGGCGAAGACGTACGTGTCGACACCGGCGTACGACCCGGGGCGCCCGGCGAGGAGGACGTGCCCGGCCCCGGCCGCGCGCAGCTCCCCGGCGGCGGCCTCCGCCCCCTCCTCGTACAGCGCGTCGCTGGAGCAGAGGCAGGCCTCGCGGGCGCCGCTCTCCTCGAACGTGCCCTCGGTGACGGCCTCGATGCCGCCCGCCTGGAAGAGGTTGGCGGCGAAGGCGAGCCGGGCCGAGTGCGCGGCCGCCGGGCCGAGCGCCGCGAGGAACACGCGGGGCCGGGCTCCGGTCGCCGCGAGGTGGGCGTCCGAGCGGGCGCGCAGCGCCTCGTACGCCTCGTCGCGCCGGACGCGGGGGAGACCGCCGGACAGCGGCTCCGGCGCGGGCGCGCGGTCCACGGGCTTCTCCGTGAGGTGCGGGAACTCGCTGACACCGGTGATCGGTTCGCGGCGCGTGGCGAGCTTCCTGCTGCGGGCGGCCCAGGTCTCGGCGAGCCGCTCGCCGATCGTGCCGGAGCGCAGCGCGGCCTCCTGACCGCCTTCGCGCTCGATCGTCTGGAAGAACTCCCAGGAGGCGTGGGCGAGTTCGTCGGTGAGGCGCTCCACGTACCAGGAACCGCCCGCCGGGTCGATCACCCGCGACAGGTGGGACTCCTCGATGAGGACGGTGGAGGTGTTGCGGGCGATCCGCCGGGCGAACGCGTCGGGCAGGCCGAGCGCCTCGTCGAAGGGCAGCACGGTGACGCTGTCGGCGCCGCCCACACCCGCGGCGAGCGTCGCGATGGTGGTGCGCAGCATGTTCACCCACGGGTCGCGGCGCGTCATCATCACCGGCGAGGTCACCGCGTGCTGGCGCTGCGCGCCCGCCTCCGGGGCCCCGCAGGCCTCGGCGACACGGGCCCACAGACGGCGCGCGGCGCGCAGCTTCGCGATCGTCAGGAACTGGTCGGCGGTGGCCGCGTAGCGGAACTCCAGCTGCCCGCACGCCTCCGTGACGCTCAGTCCGGCCGCGGTCAGACCCCGCAGGTACGCCACGCCGGTCGCGAGCGAGCAGCCGAGCTCCTGAGCGGCCGAGCCGCCCGCCTCGTGGTACGGCAGGGCGTCCACGGTCAGGGCCCGCAGCCCCGGGTACGCGTCGGCGCAGCGGCGCGCCAGACCGGCGACGGACGCCAGGTCGTAGGCCGCGCGGCCGGTACGGGCCTCGTGGCCCAGCGGGTCCGCGCCCAGGTTGCCCCGGGCCGCCTCCGGGGCGACGCCCCGCTCCTCGTACAGCCGGAGGAGCCGCTCGGCGGCCGCCTCCGTCTCGTCGCCCGCGTCGAGGACGACGGGCGCGAGGTCGAGGTAGACGCCGTCGAGGACGGCGTCGAGCGAGGACACCGGGACGCCGGAGCCGCCGACACCGAGCCACAGCGAGGTGACGCCGTTCTCCAGGTCGGCGAGGACAGCCTCGCCGTCGGCCGTCAGGTGGCGCTGGCGCACGTCCCAGCCGCCGGTGGTGTTGCCCTCGGCCCGCCCGCCGCGCACGAAGGGCGCGAAGCCGGGCAGACCGGGGTCGGGCGCGGAGTCGCGCGCGGTGTACAGCGGGCGGGTGTCGAGGCCGTCCTCAAGGAGGGTGGACAGGGCGTCCTCGGCGGCGTCGCCGGAGACCTCCTTGCCCGACTTGCGCAGGACACCCGCCACGAGGTGTTGCCACTGCTCATGTGGCGCGTCTGGGAATTCGGACGCCAGGGAGAGCCCGTCGTCAGGCAGGACCGTCATGGCTCGGATGCTAGGGGAGATCCACAAAGGAGCAGAGGGCGTACGACTGTGACCTTCTTCTCTTCCGCATCCCGAGACGGCTGCCCGACCACTGGGACACCCCTCAGACGGGCTCGACCCGCCGCGCGAAACAGAAGAGATGCTCCTCCGGCGCCGCGCGCTCGTCGTCCGGCCGGAACACCGACACCTCGTGCCGCAGGACCTCGAGACCGCAGTCCTCCCGCAGCGTCCGCACGTACTCCTCGACCGGGAAACTGGACACCCTGACCGGCCGGCCCATCCACTCGATCTCCAGCCCGTCCACGTCCGCCGGCACCGTGGCGGTCACCAGATAGCCCCCGGGCGCCACCCAGCCCGCCATCCGCTCCAGGGAGGCGACGGCCTCCGCCCGGCTCATCATCAGCAGCGGGAAGAACGCGCACACGGCGTCGAAGCTCCCCGGGGCGGCGTCGTAGTCGCGCACGTCCACCTGCTCGAACCGGGCCTCCGGCACCTGCGCGCGGGCGAGCCCCACCATCTCCCCGGACACGTCGATGCCCGTCACCGCGCACCCGGCCCGTACCAGCCGGTCGGCGACCGGCCGCCCCGTTCCGCTGCCGACGTCCAGGACGCGGGCCCCCGCGCCCAGGCGGTCCGTCAGCCAGTCCACCGCCGCCAACTGCTCCGGCAGATGCCCGAAAGCCCGCTCGTACGCGATGCCCAGACCGTCGAACAGTTCCGCCGCCGACAGCGGCTTCCGCTCGGAACCCTCTTCCCGCATGCTGCTCCCCTTTCCCGGATGTCACGAGTTTCCCGGACGTCACGGGCGGACTACCCGCCGCGAGCGGTCTCCTACCGGGCCGCGCGGGCCGAGATGCCGGAGCGCGGAGCGAGGCGAAGAATGGACGGGGTAGGCCCGCACGACGCGGGTGCCGGAGCAGCTCGGGGACTTCCCTATCCGGACACGGCCACGCCATGAACGCAGGAAGCCCGGCCAAAAGCCGGCCAGCACCCTCCAGAGGCGTCCTCTACCGCACAGGTCACTGGTGCGCCCGGCACTTCATCATCGTCATCGCGCTCTGGCTGGCGGCCGTCGCGGGACTCCAGGTCCTCGACCGGGCCGTCGGCGGCGAGTACGAGGACAACTTCGCGCTCCCCGGAGTGCAGTCGGCCGAGGGCCTCGACGTCCTCAAGGCGCACGATCCCGCCGCCGGCGGATACACCTCCCAGGTCGTCCTGAACGACACCTCGAAGCCCCTCACGCAGGAGGCGTCCGCGGTCAACTCGGCCGTCGCCGCCCTGGCGAAGCTCCCCGACGTCATCGGCGTGCAGAACCCGCTCCCGCCGCCCGGGAGCACCCCGCCGCCGCTCCCGGCCGGCACGCCCAACGTGGGACCGCTCTCCACCGACGGCAAGACCGCCTACATCACCGTCCGCTTCAGCGTGGCGCCCTCCACCCTGGGCACCGACTACCTGAACGGCGTCGACGCCGCGGTCCAGCCCCTGCGGGACGCCGGCGTCGACGTCGAGTACGGCGGTTCGCTCGGCGAACTCGCCCGCCCGACGGCCGACGACCGCACCAGCGAGGCCATCGGCTTCGCCGTCGCCATCGTCGTCCTCCTCATCGGCTTCGGCAGCGTCATCGGCGCCGTCATGCCGCTGGTCACCGCACTGCTCGGAGCGGTCTGCGGGCTCGCCCTGCTCGGCCTGATGGCCGCCGCCTTCACCTTCGGGACCGTCTCACCCACCCTGGCCACCATGATCGGCCTCGGCGTCGGCATCGACTACGCGCTGTTCCTCATCACCCGCCACCGACAGAACCTCATGAACGGCCACGATCCCGCCGACGCGGCCGCCCTCGCGACCACCACCAGCGGCCGCGCCGTGCTCGTCTCCGGCTGCACCGTCATCATCGCCCTGTCCGGCCTGTGGGTCTCCGGTGTCACCTTCATCGGCAAACTCGGCCTCGCGGCCGCCTTCACGGTCGTCACCGCCGTCATCGCCGCGCTCACCCTCGTCCCGGCCATGCTCGGGCTGGTCGGCCGCAGCATCGACCGGTACCACGTCCGCAAGCCCGTCGCGGAGACCGACGCCGACCCCGGCACACCCGCGCACGGCACCTGGCACCGCTACGCGCAGCGCGTCGAGAAGCGCCCCTGGTGGTTCCTGACCGGCGGCGTCCTGGTCCTGCTCGTCCTCGCCTTCCCCCTGCTCTTCATCCAGCTCGGCCACATCGGCGACGGCGCCGACCCCGAGTCCTTCACCGACCGGCGGGCCTACGACCTGATCTCCACGTCCTTCGGCCCCGGCGCGAACGGGCCGCTCACCGTCGTCGTCGACCAGTCGGCCGTACCCGCCTCCGACCGGGCCGCCCTCGCCACCAAACTCCAGCAGTCGCTCACGGGCGTCCCGAACGCCGCCTTCATCACCCCGCTCCAGACCACCTCCGACGGGGACGTCCTCGTCGGCACCGCCTACTCGGTGGCCTCGCCACAGGACGAGAAGACGACCCAGCTGACCAACCACCTCGTCGACGACGTCCTCCCGCAGGCCGTCGCCGGCACCGACGCCCAGACCTACGTCACCGGGAACACGGCCGCCCAGGTCGACTTCCTCGACATCGTCTCCAGCCGCCTGCCGCTGATCATCGCCGTCGTCGTCGCGCTCGCCTTCCTCGTCATCCTGATCGTCTTCCGCGGCCTCCTCGTCGCGGTCAAGGCGGCCGTGCTCAACGTGCTCTCCATCGCCGCCTCGTACGGCGTCGTCGTGGCCGTCTTCCAGTGGGGCTGGGGCGGCCCCGCGCTCGGCGTCAACGGCAAGGTGCCCATCGAGAGTTACGTGCCGATGATGATGTTCGCCATCGTCTTCGGCCTGAGCATGGACTACGAGATCTTCCTGCTGTCCCGCGTCCGCGAGGCCTGGCTGCGCACCGGAGACTCCAAGGCCAGCGTGGCCCACGCCCTGGAGATCACCGCCCGGGTCATCACCTGCGCCGCACTGATCATGGTCAGCGTCTTCGCGGCCTTCATCGTCTCCGACAACATCGTCGTCAAGATGCTCGGCCTCGGCCTCGCCGCCAGCGTCCTCATCGACGCCACCGTGGTCCGCCTGCTGCTCGTACCCGCCGTGATGACCCTCCTCGGCAACCACGCCTGGTGGACCCCGCGCTGGCTGGACCGCATCCTGCCCCACCTGGACACGGAGGGCGAGGAAGCGCTCCAGGCCGAGGAAGTACCCGAAAGCGCCTCGAAGACCTAGGGGTTCAGCCGCGCGACAGTTCGCCGAGCAGCTTCCAGGTGCGGCGGCGGTCCTCCTCGCCCCCGAGGTCCGTCGCGGTGAACACCACCTCCGTCGCCCCCGCCTCGCGGTAGCGCCGCACCTCGGCCGCGACCGTCTCCTCGTCCCCGATCGCGGCCACCCCGGCCGCACCGTCGGCGCCGGAGAGCTCGATCGCGCGCTGGTACGAGGGAATCCGCTCGTACAGCGCGAGCGCCTCCGCCGCCTTCTCCCGTACTCCCTCGGCGTCCGCCGTCACCACGCCCGGCACGAGCGCCACGATCCGGGGCGCGGGTCGGCCCGCGGCCTCGGCGGCCGCTGTCACGGCCGGGACGATGTCCCTCTCCAGCGCCCGCGGACCGGCGAGGAACGGCAGGACGCCGTCCGCGAGTTCACCGCTGACGCGCAGAGCCTGCGGGCCCATCGCGGCGACGAGCACCGGCACCGGGGCCGCCCCCGGAACCGCAGCCGGGTACGGCGTCGTCGCGGTCAGCAACTCCCCGTGGAAGTCCGCCTCGCCCGTCTCCAGGAGCGGCCGCAGAGCGGTGAGGAACTCCCTGAGCAGCCCGATCGGCCGCTCGTACGGCAGACCGAACGCGGTCTCGGTCAGATACCGGGTGCCGAGGGCGAGCCCGAGGTGGTAGCGACCGCCGGTGGCCGCCTGCGCGGTCTGCGCCTGGCTGGAGACGAGCAGCGGATGGCGGCCGAAGACGGGTATCGCGGAGGTCCCGACGTGCAGCCCGGGCACCTCCCGCCCGACGATCGCGGCGAGCGAGGGAGAGTCGTACGCGAAGGTCTGCCCGAACCACGCCGAGTGCAGCCCGGCGCCGTACGCCTCTCGCGCGAGCCGCACGGTGTCGTCGACGGGAAGCTGCCGGGAGGTGGAACTGAGGGTCACGCCAAGGGTCATGCACGGGGCAACAGGCGGTCGGGGGAGGGCATTCCCGTCTCCGTGTGAACACCGTGTGGCGCGCCCCCGTCGCCCCGTGTCGGTCAGTTCCCCCGGCCTGACGACCAACCGCCCAGTTCCGTCGGCCGGTTCGTGATGACGCCGTCCACGCCCAGCGCGTCCAGCGCCTTCCACCGCGCCGGCGTGTCGACCGTCCAGACGTTCACGGCCACGCCCGCCGCGTGAAGGTCGCCGACCACCTGCGGACGGGTGGCGAGCGCGGTGTCCGCGACGTTGTACGCGGCGAGGTCCAGATCCTTGGCGACCGCCACGGGGTCGGCGTCCAGGGCGCTGCGCAGCAGGCCCAGCGGCAGCTCGGGCGCCAGTTCGTGCGCGTACCGCAGGGACGGGACGTCGAAGCTCTGGACGAAGACCCGGTCCGTCATGTCCTGGTCGCGGACGTCCCGGACGATCCGGGCCACCTCGGCACGCGTGTGGCGGCCCTTGATCTCCAGGAGCAGCTTCCCGCCGCGCTCCCGCAGGTCCGCGAGCTGCGCGGCCAGGGTCGGCACCCGGGTGCCCGCGTAGGCGGGGGCGAACCAGGAACCGGCGTCCAGGGCGTCCAGCTGGGCGGAGGTCAGCGAGCGGATCGCCCCCGTGCCGTCCGTGGTCCGGTCGACGGTCGTGTCGTGGAGGATGTACGGCACGCCGTCCTTGCTGGGCTGCACGTCGTTCTCGATCCAGACCGCCCCGCCCCGCCGGGCCACCTCGTCCGAGACCAGCGTGTTCTCCGGGGCCGCGGACGGCGCACCCCGGTGGGCGATCACCGTCAGCGGCGCCCCCGCCGCGCGCATCCACGGGCTCGCCGCCGCGGCGGACGCCGCCGGGCGGGGCTCGGACCGCGACGGCGGCGCGGCGACGACGAACACGGTCGCGAGCCCCGCGACGGCGGTGGCCACGGCCACCAGTGCGGCGGTCCTGCGCCGACGGGACCGGGCGGCGGGCGGTTGAGCGTCTCTCATGTCCGACCACCCTACGGGGTCCCCCGCCGATCGGGCCGGGCGCGCGGCGACACGACCGGCAGCGCAAGCCCTTCGTCGCAATGGCCGGGTCTGGGGCACTCTGTGACGCGTGCCCGCAGCCGTGCCATCGGGGGACCACGGCCGGGCGTACCGAGTCAGGGGGACTCATGGACACCGGAACGGCACGGAGAACCGGCGGCGTCGCGGAGACGGCCGCGCCGCAGCGCCAGGAGCGCGGCCGGGGAGTGCTCGAAGGAGCGTTCGCGCTGCTCGACGCCCTGCGCCGGAACGGCGACGAGGCCGGCGTGACCGAACTCGCACTCGCCTGCGGCGTGCCCAAGGGCAGCGTCCACCGGCTGCTCGACCAGCTGGTCGGCGTCGGCGCCGTCGAACGCAAGGGCAACCGCTACCGGGTCGGCCCGCAGCTCTACCGCCTCGGTCAGGCCTGGGAACCGCACCCCGGCCTGCGCCCCGCCGCCCGGCTGCCGCTCCAGCGCCTCCGGGCCGCCACCGGAGCCAGCGTCGTCCTCGCCGTGATGCGCGAGGACATGGCGATCACGGTCGGCTCGGTGCCCGGCGACCTGGAGCCGCTGCTCCCCGTCCGCGACGGCATCGCGTTCCGCCTCGACACCGCCGCCGGAAAGGCACTGTGCGGGCCGCTCAGGGGCGGGCCGGTGCTCGACCGCGAGGACGTCATGGACGGGGTGTGCTGCGCCGCGCTGCCGGTCCGCGCCCCGGACGGCCGTACGGTCGCGGCGCTCGCCGGCATGGTCCCGGCCGGCCGCGGACTCGACGCCCTCGCCCAGGCCGTCGCCGAGGCGGGAGCCGCGGTCACCCGCGCGCTCGCCCGCGGCGGGCACCGGGGGCCGGTCCCGCCGAGCACGGTCGCCTTCTAGCGGCTGTTCCGCCCAGCGGAACGCGCGTAGAGCCGGGGCGGGACCGCCGGGCACAGTGGATGTCGTGCCGGGGGAAACGGCACACCGGGACCGCCGGGGGAGGCGGACCGGACACCACGTCACACCCGTGACCCGAATGTGTGGGGGGACCACATGCGCAAGAACCGACTCGTCCGAACGGCCGCCACCGCCCTGCTCGGACTCGGCAGCCTCGGCGCCTTCGCCGGCACCGCGCACGCCGAGCCGATCGACTACGTGAAGATCGAGCTGTTCGAGCTGCACTGCCAGCAGAACAGCGAGGGCGACCACGACGAGGCCTACCTCAAGATCACCGACGCCAACGGCAACGCCGTCAAGGTCTGGCCCGGCAACGGCATCAAGTACCAGACCATGGGCACCGGTTACGTCCGCTCCATGGAGGACGGCAACGGCAACGCCGCGCTCATCCTCGGCAAGGAGCAGGCCCGCACCCTGACCCTGTGGGACTACGACACCACCAGCAGCGACGACAAGCTCGGCGCCACGCTCGTCACCGGCAGCGAGGTCGGCGCCGAGACCCAGTGGCGCACGGTCGAGGGCTCCGGCGGCATCTACGTCATCGGCTACCGCGTCGTCGACATCTGACGGGCGATCAGTACGTGAGCGAGGGCCGTGCCGGACGTCCGGCACGGCCCTCTCCCGTTCCGCCTCAGTGCCCGTCCGGCGCGTGCAGCTCGCCCGAGCGCGCCACCCGCGCGTACCAGCGGGCGCTGGACTTCGGGGTGCGCTCCAGGGTGTCGTAGTCCACCCGGACCGCGCCGAACCGCTTCGCGTAGCCGTACGACCACTCGAAGTTGTCGAGCAGCGACCAGAGGAAGTAGCCCCGCACGTCCACCCCGTCCGCCATCGCCCGGTGCACCGCCTCCAGATGCGCGTGCACATAGGCGGCGCGCTCCGGGTCGTGCACCGCACCGTCCGGACCCACCACGTCCTCGTACGCCGCACCGTTCTCGCTGATCACCAGCGGGAGTTCGGGGTACGCGGCGGAGACCCGGGTCAGCAGGTCGTACAGCGCGCTCGGGTCGACCGCCCAGCCCATCGCCGTCGGCTCGCCGGGCGCCCGGTGGAAGGCGACCGCGTCCGCGCCCGGCCACGGCGAGTGGTCGCTGTTGCCGTGCCCGTCGTCCTGCGGCTTCTCCGCACCCTCGGGGACGGTCGAGACGACCGTCGGCGTGTAGTAGTTGATCGCGAGGAGGTCCAGCGGCTGGTGCGCCGTCGCGGTGTCGCCGTCCCGGACGAAGGACCAGTCGGTGAGGTGCGCCGTGTCGGCGAACAGGTCCTCCGGGTAGGCGCCCTCCAGCATCGGGCCCAGCCAGATCCGGTTGCCGACGGCGTCGATCCGGCGGGCCGCGTCCAGGTCCTCCGGCGAGGAGGTCAGCGGACGGATCTCGTGCAGGTTGAGCGAGACCGCGATCTGCCGGTCCGCCGGCAGCGCGGCGCGCAGCGCCTGGACCGCCAGGCCGTGCCCGAGGTTGAGGTGGTGGGCGGCACGCAGCGAGGCCACCGGCTCGGTCCGGCCGGGGGCGTGGACCCCGGAGCCGTACCCCAGGAAGGCGCTGCACCACGGCTCGTTGAGCGTGGTCCACCGCTTCACCCGGTCGCCCACGGCGTCGGCGACGATCCCCGCGTACTCGGCGAACCGCTCGGCGGTCGCCCGCTCGGGCCAGCCGCCGGCGTCCTCCAACTCCTGCGGCAGGTCCCAGTGGTAGAGCGTCAGGGCCGGTTCGATGCCGGCGGCGAGCAGCTCGTCGACGAGCCGCCGGTAGAAGTCGAGGCCCTGCTGCACGGCGGGCCCCCGGCCGGTGGGCTGGACGCGTGACCAGGAGACGGAGAACCGGTAGGCGTTCAGGCCGAGTTCGGCCATGATCCCGACGTCCTCGCGGAACCGGTGGTAGTGGTCGACGGCCACGTCACCGGTGTGGCCCTCGAAGACCTTGCCGGGGGTGTGCGAGAAGGTGTCCCAGATGGAGGGGGTACGGCCGTCCTCGGCCGCCGCTCCCTCGATCTGGTACGCGGCGGTGGCGGCGCCCCACAGGAAGTCGGCGGGGAACGAACGGGTGGCGGTGAGCGGCCGGGTTTCGGGCGCGGTCATAGGGGAGGGCTCCCAACACGGGTACGGAGGGACAGAACAGGGGGCTCGTCAGCTCTTCACGGCACCGGCCGTGATGCCGCCGACGATGTGCTTGCCGAGGAGGGCGAAGACGAGCAGCAGCGGCACGGTGGAGATCAGCGCTCCGGTCAGCACCACGGCCTGGTCCACGCTGTGGTTGCCCGCGCCGAGCCCGGCGAGCGCCACCTGAAGGGTGGGGTTGCCGTCCGGGGTGAGCGCGATGAACGGCCAGAAGAAGTCGTTCCAGGCCTGGACGAAGACCAGCATGCCGAGCACGGCCATCGCCGGCCGGGCCACGGGGAAGACCACGTGCCAGATGATCCGCAGGCTGTGCGCCCCGTCCATCCGGGCCGCCTCCACCAGCTCCATCGGCAGCGCCTCCACGAGGAACTGGCGCATGAAGAACACGCCGAAGGCGGCGACGAGCGAGGGCAGCACCACCGACTGGAGCTGGTCGAACCAGCCGAGGTCCGTGATGATCTGGTAGAGCGGGATCACGCTGAGCTGTGGCGGGACCGTCATCGTGGCGACCACGAGCGAGAGCAGCATGCCCCGGCCCCGGAAGGGCAGTTTGGCGAAGGCGAAGCCGGCGAGGGTGGAGAAGAGCACGGTGGACAGCGCCACCAGGCTCGCCACGACCGTGGTGTTGACCAGTGCCTCGCCCATGTCGACCTGGTTCCAGGCGAATTCGAGGTTGTCCAGGAGCTGATTGCCGGGCAGCAGCGGTGCCGGGGCCTCCACGACCCGCTCGCCGGTGTGGGAGGCGGCGACCACGTTCCAGTACAGCGGGAAGAGCGAGACGACGGCGGCGACGGTGAGGAGGACGTACGTCAGCGGTCCCGCGTGGTGCTGACGGCCGGCCGACGGACGGAACCCGGCGCGGCGCGGGGTGAGTGTGCGGGCCATGAGGTCATCTCCCCGGCTTCGTGCGGTTGCGGCGGGAGACCAGCGCCTGGACGCCGCCGATCAGGAGGAGGAGCAGGAGCATGACCCAGGCGATCGCGGAGGCCTGCCCGAGCGCTCCGGTCACCCAGCCCTTCTCGTACATCAGCAGGCTCAGCGTCTGGAACTGGTTGCCGCTGCCGCCGCTGATGCCGACGCTGCCGCCGAAGAGCATCGGCTCGCCGAACAGCTGGGTCGCGCCGATGGTCGAGACGATGACCGTGAAGAGGATCGTCGGCCGGATCGAGGGGATGGTGACGCTGAGGAACTGCCGCCAGCGCGAGGCCCCGTCCAGCGAGGCCGCCTCGTAGAGGTCCTGCGGCACGGCCTGCATCGCGGCCAGGTAGATCAGCGCGTTGTAGCCGGTCCAGCGCCAGGTGACGATCGTCGAGATCGCGATCTGCGCCGGCCACTTGGACGACTCCCAGTCGACCGGACCGATGCCGGTCCAGCCGAGGAGACCGTTGATCATCCCGTAGTCGGTGTTGAACAGCTGGGCGAAGACCAGGGTCGCCGCCGCGATCGAGGTGGCGTACGGGGCGAGGATCGCGACCCGGAAGAAGCCGCGGCCGCGGAGCTTGTAGTTGAGTAGGTGCGCCAGGCCCAGGGCCATGAGCAGCTGCGGAACGGTCGATATCACCCCGATGGTGAAGGTGTTGAGGAGCGCGTTCCAGAAGAACTCGCTGGTCGCGAGGTCCGTGTAGTTCTCCAGGCCCTTCCACGTCGGGTCGCCGCCGAGCTCGACCCGGTTCAGCGAGAGCCAGCCGGTGTAGAGCAGCGGGAAGAGCCCGAAGGCCGCGAAGGTGAGGAAGAAGGGGGCGACGAAGACGTACGGGATCGCCTTGATGTCCCAGCGGTAGAGGGTGCTGCGCCAGCCGCGCGGGGCGGCACGGCGGCCGCGGGGGCCGCCGGGGGAGGAGGGCGGTGCGGCGGGCGGCGGGGAACCGGCCCGCTTCGCCCGAACGGAGGTGGCCACGGGGGCGTCCTTCCAGGTCGATGCGTGCGGTGGTACGGGCGGTGCCGGTCCGCCGCCTGGCAGGCGGCGGCGGACCGGCGGTCGCCCCCGTCCGGAAAGGGCCTAGTGGTCGATCTTGTCGTCGACCAGCTTCTTGACGTTCTCCCAGGCCTTGGCCGGGTCGGTGCCGCGCTGCTCGATGTCGAGGATGCCGTTGTCGGTGAGGAAGGTCTTCACCTGGCCGTCGTAGCGGCTGATGACAGCGGGGTGGATGCCCACGGCCGCGCTGGAGAAGATCTTGCCGACCGGCGTGTCGCCGAAGTACGGCAGCTTCGCCTCCTGGACCGCCGAGGAGAGCAGCGTGTCCTTGGACGAGGGGATGTTGCCGTTGACCGCGAAGACCTTGGCGTGCTGCGCCGGGGCGGTCAGCCAGGCGGCCAGCTCGGCGGCCTCCTCGGTGTGCTTGCCGGCCTTGGGCACGGCGAGGAAGGAGCCGCCCCAGTTGCCGGCGACCGGCGGCGCGGCGATGTCCCACTTGCCCTGGTTGGCGGGGCCGGCCTGGTCCTTGATGATGCCGGTCATCCAGCTCGGGCAGGCGACCGTGGCGAACTTCGAGTTCTTGAAGGCCGCGTTCCACGTGCCCTTCTCGTCGAACTGGCGCAGCTTGGCGGTGAGTCCGCCCTGGGCCGCCTTCACGGCGGTTTCCCAGGCCTTCTTCACGCCGGGGCTGTTCTCCCAGTCGAGCTCGCCGCTCGCGTTGGCGTACTGCACCGGGTCGCTGGAGACGACGGCGTTGAAGAGGCCGCTCGCGGAGTCGTGGAAGGCGGTGCCGGCGGGCGCGGCCGCCTTGTACTTCTCGCCGGTCTCGATGAACTTGGACCAGTCGCCGGCCCACAGCTTGCCGACCTCCTCGCGGGTGGTCGGCAGCTTGGCCATGGCGAAGAGGTCCTTGTTGTAGCAGATGGCCATGGGGCCGATGTCGGTGCCGAGACCGATGACCTTGCCGTCGGCCGTCGTGGCCTGCTTGACCTTCCAGTCGAGGAAGTCGCCGAGGTTCGCGCCGCCCTCCTTGCCCAGGTCGACCCACTTGTTCGCCATGGCGGTGCCGGTAGCCTCGGCGATGTAGCCCACCTCGACGGCCTGGATGTCGGCGACGCCGCTGTTCTGGGTGAGGCGCAGCTTGAGCGTGTCCCAGTACTTCTGGCCGTCGGAGACGTTCGACTCCTCGATCTTGATGTTCGGGTGGAGCCGCTCGTACTCGGCGTACAGCTTGGCGCCGGTCTTGTCGTCGTAGCCGAAGGAACCGAAGGTCCCGATCCGCAGCGTGATCCTTCCGGAGCCCGAGCCGCTCGCGCCGCCCTTGCCGCCGCTGTCCTCGTCGCTGCCGCAACCGGTGAGCAGGGTCGTGCCGGTCGCGACGACGGCGACCGCCGCGAGCGCCGCACGGCGTCCGCGTCTGCTGCTGGAAGTGCGCATTCCACTCTCCTCGTCCAAGGTGGTGCTCTTTGTGCGCCAAGAGGCCCGGCCGGCTGATCGCGGCTCGGCGGCGCCTGCCAGGACCTGATGCGGGGCTGTGTCGCGTCCCTATGGGAGCGCTCCCACGTCGTTGCCGGAAGGTTGCTGCCTGGCGGGTGCGGGTGTCAAGACATGAACGCGGATTCGTTACCGGAAGGTTTTCCGGCGGTTTCGCGCCGCCCTGCGGTCATCGAGCCGTCATCTCCTGAACGCGGGCGCGTGGCGCGGCAGGGTGGTGGTGGACTAGTGTGGGAGCGCTCCCATACCTCTGTGGGTGCCGATGAGCAGCGCGTGGTCCTACGAGGGGAGTTCGGGAGTCGTGAGCGGACGGCAGAGCGGCAGACCCACCCTGGAGCAGGTCGCGGCCAGGGCCGGGGTCGGCCGGGGCACGGTCTCCCGGGTGATCAACGGTTCCCCCCGGGTGAGCGAGCAGACCAGAACGGCCGTCGCCCGGGCCGTCGCCGAACTCGGCTACGTGCCCAACCAGGCCGCCCGCGCCCTGGCCGGCAGCCGCACCGACGCGATCGCGCTCGTCATCCCCGAGGCCGAAGCCCGGCTCTTCGCCGAGCCCTACTTCCTCGACCTCATCCGCGGGGTCAGCGCCGAACTCGCCGAGGCCGACAAGCAGTTGCTGCTCACCCTGGTCCGCAGCGAGCAGGAGCGGCAGCGCTTCGAGCAGTACCTCGCGGCCCAGCGCGTCGACGGGGTGCTGCTCGCGTCTGTCCACGGCGACGACCCGCTGCCCGACCGCATCAGGGAACTGGGCCTCCCGGTCGTGATGAACGGCCGCCGCACGGAGGCCGAGCCCGTCCCGTACGTGGACTCCGACAACATCGGCGCCGGGCGCGCGGCCGTCGCCCACCTGGTGGGGCGCGGCCGGAGCCGTATCGCGACCATCACCGGACCCTTCGACATGTACGTGGCCCGGGCCCGGCTCGGCGGCTACCGGGCCGGGCTCACGGAGGCCGGAATCCCGCCCGACGAGACCCTGGTCTCGGCCGGTGACTTCACCGAGGAGGGCGGGCGGCGGGCCATGCGGGAACTCCTGGACCGCCGGCCCGACCTGGACGCCGTGTTCGCCGCCTCCGACGTGATGGCGGCGGGCGTGCGCGGGGTGCTTCGGGAGGCGGGCCGCCGAGTGCCCGAGGACGTCGCGCTCGTCGGTGTCGACGACTCGCCGGTGGCGCGGCTCATGGACCCGCCGCTGACGAGCGTGCGGCAGCCCATCGAGGAGATGGGCCGCACGATGGCGCGGATGCTGATCCGGGAGATCCACGAGAGCACGGAGGCCGCCCCGGTGGAGCCGCGCCGGCACGTGCTGCCGACGGAGCTGATCGTGCGGGAGTCGAGCTGAGGGGGAGTGTACGGACGACCCCGAGGGATCCGGATCCCTCGGGGTCGCGCGTCGCGGGGTTACAGCGCCGGGTGGGCGTTCTTCAGGAGTTCCTGGAACTGGGCCGAGAACCACTGGCCAGAGAGCGGGGCGTTCGGCAGCGCGCCCGACATGCTGTTCCCGTTGCGGACGTTGCCCGTGTACGTCGGGTCGCACATCCGGTCGAAGCCCTTGCCCTCGTTGTTCGGGATCTCCTGGGAGGCGCCGTCGGACTCGCCCGGGGGCTTCATCCAGACGTACGCGTCGATGCCCGCGGCCGGAGCCGCCTGGGGCCGTTCGCCGAGGCCCGCACCGGACTGGTTGCACCAGTTGCCGGGGTTGAAGCGCCGGTCGTAGCGGCCGCCGTCGACGTACGTGTCGACGCTGGTCGTCGCGCCAGGACCGGTGGGCCGCGCGGTGCCGCCCCAGCCGTTGCGGGAGGTGTCGATCAGCATGCCGATGTTGCCGTCGAAACCGAGCGAGACGAGTTTGGTGCGCATGGCCTGGGCGTACGACAGCTCGTCGGTGTACCGGTTCCAGTCGACCCACTTGGACTGGCGTACGGAGACGCCGTTCACGCTGTCGCCGATCGTGAAGTGGTCCTCCTTGAGGGCGCTGTAGTTGGCGGTGTTGACGATGAAGCCGTGCACGTTGGAGAGGGTCGAGCCCTCGGCGGTGGCGGCCTGCTTGAACAGTTCGGCGGAGGCGCCGAAGTTGTCGTCCCAGCCGAGCCAGCCGTGGTGGCCGGCGTCGACGTAGTTGTAGACGTTGGCGATCGCGCCGAGCTTCTTGAGCGCGTATCCGACGCCGGTGATGTAGTTGCCGTTCGCCTTCATGACGTCGCAGTTCGGGGTGGCCGTGGGACGCCCGGAGACGTTGGTGACC
This sequence comes from Streptomyces nymphaeiformis, assembly GCF_014203895.1. Lineage (GTDB taxonomy): Bacteria > Actinomycetota > Actinomycetes > Streptomycetales > Streptomycetaceae > Streptomyces > Streptomyces nymphaeiformis. Next base: position 34,358 of record NZ_JACHJY010000016.1, read on the forward strand.
AGGTTGGGCAGCGAGTCGATCTCGACCGTGGTGACGATCCGCAGCCCCGCGTACTTGGAGTCGGCGAGGATCGCGGCGATCGGGTCGATGTACTCGGTCTTGTAGCGGCCGATCTCCGTCGGGCCGAGCTCGCCGTTGGAGGCGAGGGCGGCGCAGTCGCGGCCCGGAAGGTCGTAGATGACCAGCTGGACGACGAGCTCGCCGGAGCCCTTCTGCTTCAGGGCCTCGTCGAGGTGGGCGCGCAGGCCCATGGAGGTGCCGGAACCGTTGACGGCGGCGATGCGGTCCAGCCAGATGCCGGTGGGCTGGTTCGAGACCTTGGTCCCGCCGGGCTCGGCCGCCGCCTTCGCGGACCACTCGGGATTCACGTACACCTTGGCGCCGGCGTACGGGTTGTCGGCCTTGGTCCCGGCCGGAGGCGTCGTCGGCGGGGTCGTCGGGGGAGTGGTGGGAGGGGTGGTCGGAGGAGTGGTCGGGGGGTCGGTCGGCTGGGTCGCGGTGTTGCAGGTGACGCCGTTCAGCTTGAAGGTCGCCGGCACGGCGTTGGTGCCGCTGTACGAGCCGTTGAAACCGAAGGAGGTGGAACCGCCGGTCGTGAGCGCACCGTTGTAGGACATGCTCTTGGCGGTGACGGCGGACCCGGACTGGGTGATCGTGGCGTTCCAGCCCTGGGTGACCTGCTGGTTGCCGGCGAAGGACCACTCCAGGGTCCAGGCGGCCACCGGGTCACCGGTGTTGGTGACGGTCACGTTGGTGCCGAAGCCGGTGTTCCACTGGTTGGTGATCTGGTAGTCGACCTTGCAGCCGGGGGTGGCGGCGCCGGCGGTGGCGCCGAAGACCGTGGCGGTGGCGCCGGTCGCGGTGACGAGGCCGAGGGCCGCCAGGAGGGCGGTGCGGCTGGTGCGGCTCATGAGTCGGGGGTTCCTCTCAGGGGGTGAGGGCGCGCAGGTGGTCGCGCAGCCCGATGCCGAAAGCGGTGGGGGTTCCGTCGTACGAGGTGATCAGCGCGGGACCGGACCCGCAGTTCCAGGTGTTCCAGGTCCAGCCCAGGTACGAGAGGCCGCGGTCGTCGAACCACTTCATGACGCGGTCGACGAACGCGTGGGCGCAGGTGTTCTCGCCGATCTCGCCCGCGAGGAGGGGTACGTGGGCGGCCACGGGGGCGAGGGTGTTGTTCCAGCACGTCTCGTCGGAACAGGTGTTGAAGTTGTAGACGTGCCAGGCGGCGGCCAGATTGCCCGCCGGGTCCGTGGGGCGGTACGTGAGCCACTGGCTGAGGTCGTTGGAGTACGCCAGGCCCGGGACGAGGACGAGGTTCTTCGCCCCCGTGGTACGGACGGCGTCCACCAGGTCCTGCATGCCGGCGACCTCGTAGCCGATGCCGGGGCAGGCGCCGCCGTCGCGCCAGCAGGTCCAGGCCTGCGTGGCGGTGGAGGTCGCCCGGTCCGGATAGGGCTCGTTGAACAGGTCGAAGACGACCCGCTTGTCGTTCTTGAAGGTGTCCGCGACCGAGGTCCAGAAGGCCGGGGTGTACTGGGCGTCCGGCATCGGTTTCTGGCAGGAGGCGTGCACGTCGGAGCAGCCGGACGAGTTCCCGGTGTACTGGCCGTGGGTCCAGTGCAGTTCGACCACGGGGGTCATGCCGTGGGCGAGCACCTTGGCCACCAGGTCCTTGACGGCGGCGATGTAGTTCGCGCCGCGGTATTCGGGCTTGATGTTGTCGAGGCCGAGCCAGCACTCCTCGTTGAGGGGGATGCGGACGGTGTTGGCCTTCCAGTCGGCGATCGCCTTGACGGACGCGTCGTCGACGGGACCGTCCCAGATGCCGTAGCCCTGGACGCACATGAACTCGCCGCCGGAGCGGTTGACGCCGAGGAGTCGGCGGGTGGCGCCGTTCTGGTCGGTGAACCTGTTGCCGGAGACGCTCAGTTCGGGCGCGCCGGTGGCGGGGGTCGGGGGTGTCGTCGGCGGCGTGGTCGGGGGAGTGGTGGGCGTGGTCGTCGGGGTCGTCGGGGTGGTCGGAGTGGGGGTCGGTGTCGGCCCGTCCGCGGTGCAGGGCGTTCCGTTGAGCGTGAACGCGGTGGGTGCCGTGTTGGTGCCCGTCCAGGAGGCGATGAAGCCGCCCGAGACCTTCGCGCCCGTACCGAGCGCGCCGTTCCAGCTCTCGTTGACGACCGTGACGGACGCCCCGGACTGGGACCACTTGCCGCCCCAGCCCTGACTGATCACCTGGCCGGCCGGTAAGTCGAAGCCGAGGCTCCACCCGGTCAGCGCGGCACTGTTGTTGGTGAGGGTCACGGCACCCTGGTAGCCGCCGGCCCACTGGCCGACGACCGAGTACTCCACCGTGCAGACGGGTGCGGCCGAGGCTCCGGCGGCCGTACCCACGACGGCGAGAGCGGTGCTCGCCATCGTGAGCGCCGCTCCTGCGAGCAGCGCGGAAAGGCGTGGGGGATGTCGCATGAGCGAGTCCTCACAGCGAGGGCACACCCCTGACGGTGTGCCGACTGGATGGAATCGCTCCCACTGGGTCGGGCAGACCGTAGCGTCAACAGCCGCCAAGGAAAAGAGGAGTTGGGTAAATTCCCCGGCTTTTGGCTTCGACTTCCTCACACACCTTGACGGCAGGGGACCCCAACTGCACAGTGGGAGCGCTCCCACTGGTTCACGGCTTGACCGTCACACGTCGCACCGTCGCACTTCGAGCTCTTCGCACCCCCACCTCCCGAGCCGCGAGGAGAACCACCGCATGGCACGACTCCGACCGAGAACGCGCCCGCGCCGGCAACTGACCGCCCTGGCCGCCGCGCTCTCCCTCCCCCTCCCCCTCGGCCTCACCGCCGTCGGCGCCACCACGGCCCAGGCCGCCGCCGTCCAGTGCAGCGTCGACTACAAGACCAACGACTGGGGTTCGGGCTTCACCGCCGAACTCACGCTCACCAACCGGGCCGCCGAGCCCCTGAACGGCTGGACGCTCACGTACTCCTACGCCGGCGACCAGAAGCTCACCAACGGCTGGAACGGCGTCTGGTCGCAGTCCGGCAAGAACGTCACGGTGACCAACGCGTCCTGGAACGGCACCCTCGCCGCGGGCGCCGCCGCCACCACCGGCGCCCAGTTCACCTACAGCGGGGCCAACGCCGCCCCCACCGGCTTCGCCGTCAACGGCACCACCTGCGCCGGCGCCCACCAGCCCCCGGTCGCGGTCCTGACCAGCCCGGCCCCGGGAGCCGTCTACACGGAGGGCGACGCGGTGCCGCTCGCCGCGACCGCCGCCGCGGCCGACAGCGCCACCGTGAGCAAGGTGGAGTTCTACAGCGACACCACCCTCCTCGGCACCGACACCACCGCGCCCTTCACCTACAGCGCGAGCGGTCTCGCCACCGGCGCCCACTCCCTCTACGCCAAGGCCTACGACAGCCTCGGCGCCTCCGCCGAGTCCGCCCCCGTCGGCATCACCGTCGCCGCCGGACCCGCGCTCGTCGCCACCCCGAGCCGGCTCGGCGTACGCCAGGGCAGCACCGGCACCTTCGACCTGAAGCTCTCCACCGCCCCCACCGCCAACGTCACGGTGAGCATCGCCCGTACCTCCGGCAACACCAACCTCACCGCAACCCCGGCGAGCCTCACCTTCACCCCGGCGAACTGGAACACCGCCCAGAAGGTGACCGTCGCCGCCGCGGCCACCGGCACCGGCTCCGCCGTCTTCACCGCGGCCGCCCCCGGTCACGCCAAGGCCGAGGTCACCGTCACCCAGCTGGCCGCGGACTCCACGTACGACGCCCGCTTCCTCGACCTCCACGGGAAGATCACCAACCCGGCCAACGGCTACTTCTCGCCCGAGGGCATCCCGTACCACTCCGTGGAGACCCTGATCGTCGAGGCGCCCGACCAGGGGCACGAGACGACCTCGGAGGCGTACAGCTACCTCATCTGGCTCCAGGCCATGTACGGCAAGATCACCGGAGACTGGAGCAAGTTCAACGGCGCCTGGGAGACCATGGAGAAATTCATGATCCCGACCCACGCCGACCAGCCCACCACCTCCTCCTACAACGCCTCCAAGCCGGCCACGTACGCCCCCGAGTGGGACCTCCCCTCGCAGTACCCGGCGAAGCTCGACTCCGGCGCGACCTCCGGCTCCGACCCGATCGCCGCCGAGCTGAAGAGCGCCTACGGCACCGACGACATCTACGGCATGCACTGGATCCAGGACGTCGACAACGTCTACGGCTACGGCAACGGGCCCGGGAAGTGCTCCGCCGGACCGACGGCGACCGGCCCCTCGTACATCAACACCTTCCAGCGCGGCCCGCAGGAGTCCGTCTGGGAGACCGTCACCCACCCCACCTGCGACAACTTCTCCTTCGGCGGGAAGAACGGCTACCTGGACCTCTTCACCGGGGACTCCTCCTACGCCAAGCAGTGGAAGTACACCGACGCCCCCGACGCCGACGCCCGCGCCGTCCAGGCCGCCTACTGGGCCGACCTCTGGGCCAAGGAGCAGGGCAAGGGCGCCCAGGTCGCCACGACCGTCGGCAAGGCCGCCAAGATGGGCGACTACCTGCGGTACGCGATGTTCGACAAGTACTTCAAGAAGGTCGGGAACTGCGTCGGACCGACCGCCTGCCCGGCCGGCACCGGCAAGGACAGCGCCCACTACCTGCTGTCCTGGTACTACGCCTGGGGCGGTGCCACCGACACCTCGGCCGGCTGGTCCTGGCGCATCGGCTCCAGCCACAACCACAGCGGCTACCAGAACCCGCTCGCCGCGTACGCCCTCAGCTCCTACGCCCCGCTCAAGCCCAAGTCGACGACGGGCGCGGCGGACTGGGCGACCAGCCTCGGCCGGCAGCTGGAGTTCTACCGCTGGCTCCAGTCCGACGAGGGGGCCATCGCGGGCGGCGCCACCAACAGCTGGCAGGGGCGGTACGCCACCCCGCCGGCCGGCACCCCCACCTTCCACGGCATGTACTACGACGAGAAGCCCGTCTACCACGACCCCGCGTCCAACCAGTGGTTCGGCTTCCAGGCCTGGTCCATGGAGCGGGTCGCCGAGTACTACCAGCAGACGGGTGACGCCAAGGCGAAGACCGTCCTCGACAAGTGGGTCTCCTGGGCGCTGTCGAAGACCACGATCAACCCCGACGGCACCTATCGCGTCCCCTCCACCCTCCAGTGGTCCGGTGCGCCCGACACCTGGAACGCGACGAGCCCCGGCGCCAACGCCGGACTGCACGTCACCGTCGCCGACTACACCGACGACGTCGGCGTCGCCGCCGCCTACGCCAAGACGCTCACCTACTACGCCGCCAAGTCGGGGCACGCCGAGGCCAAGCGCGTCGCCAAGGCCCTCCTCGACGGCATGTGGGACCACCACCAGGACGCCCTGGGCATCGCCGTGCCGGAGACCCGCGCCGACTACAGCCGCTTCGACGACCCCGTGTACGTGCCGAGCGGCTGGACCGGCACCATGCCGAACGGCGACGCGGTGAACTCCTCGTCGACCTTCGCCTCGATCCGTTCCTTCTACAAGAACGACCCGGCCTGGCCGAAGGTCGAGGCCTACCTGGCGGGCGGCGCCGCCCCCGTCTTCACCTACCACCGGTTCTGGGCCCAGGCGGACATCGCCCTGGCCATGGGCTCGTACGCGGAGCTGCTCGAATAACGGCCCGCCCCGCGAGAGCGGGCTCCGCGTACGACGAGGCCGGGCGGCCCCCCACTCGGGGGTCCGCCCGGCCTTCGGGCACGACGGGATCGTCAGCTCGGCGTGCCGACCTCCTCCACGCCCAGGTACATGACCGAGGGGCGGACCGGGTTGAAGGCGATGGCGGACACGCCGTCGAAGGCGTTGTGGGTCTTGGTGATCACGCCGGTGCCCGCGTCGAGGCGGAACAGGTCGGTGCCGTAGCCCATGAAGTACGTGCCGTACTCGAAGTGGAGCACGTTCGGGTCGGACGGGCTCGGGGCGAGCAGGGTGCTGTTGGTCAGCTTGTGCTCGGCCGTGTCGTCGAGGATCTTCGCGAAGGTACGGCCGCCGTCCGCCGAGCGGAACAGGTGGCGACCCTCGTTGCCCGAGCCCGGGACCGCCTCGGCGAGGTCGACGCCGATGCCGTAGACGACCGAGGGGTCCGCGGGGGAGACGGCCGTCCCGAACAGGTTCGCGGGGCCGGAGGACAGGCCGGTGGAGGCGGTCCAGGTCGCGCCGCCGTCGGTGGTCACCGCGCCGCCGCGGACCATGGCGCCGGCGACGGCGTGGTCCGGGTCGGTCGGGTCGAAGGTCACGGAGTAGACGCCGGTGCCCTCGGGGAACGCCGGGGTGCCGGTGACGGTCCAGGTGGCGCCGGCGTTCCGGGAGTCGTAGAGCCGGCCGTCGCCGCCCGCGAGGCGGACGTGCGCGGGGTCGACCGGGTCCGTGCCGAGGCCCACGACGGCTGCGACCGGGGCCGTGAGGCGCGTGACGGTGGTGCCGTCGACGCGGGCGAGGTAGCCGCCGTTGGGCTCCCACGCGAAGGCGCGGGTCCCGGTGCCGGCGGTGAGCCGGGCGGATTCGCTGCCCAGCGTGGCGGCGTGGGTCCAGGAGCAGCCCGCGTCGGTGGAGCGCTGGAGCTCGCTGTTGCGGGTGGCGAGGAGCGTGTTCCCGGCGCCGAGGGCGACCAGGCCGTGCGTGTAGCTGACGGGCTTGAGCGTGCCGCTCGTGCCGGCGAGGTTCGCTCCTTCGTCCGTGGTGAAGGTGACCGCACCGTCGCCGACGACACGGTTGCAGGTCGGGACGGTCCAGGCGGTGGTCGTCGCCGCGGTGGCGGAGGACGGATGGGCGAGGGCGAGGGCAGCGGCGGCCGTGATGACGGCGGTACCGGCTCGCTTCATGGTTGCCTCCCTTGTGGGGTGGGGCGCACGAGGCGCTTGTCGATCTTGTTCTATCCGAGAAAGTTGATCTTGTGCGTCATGATCATTTGCCAAATTTGTTGACTGGAAAGCTTCTTGACGAACGATTTCCTTGAAGGGTCGGTAAAATCGAAAGGAATTCCATGTGGAGTGGATGTCTCGAAGGGGTCGGCATCGCGGATCCGGGAGGTCCCGGGCCCGGGCGCCGGGAGACTTGCGGTTGACGCGGCGGCAACTCCTACGGTCTTCGTGTGGGGCCGGAACAGCCGGTCCCCGGCGAGGGAAGGAAACCGTCATGGCCTGGTCGATCGCGGATGTGGCCCGGATGTCCGGGGTGACCTCCCGGACTCTGCGGCACTACGACGAGATCGGCATCCTGGCGCCCGCGTGGACGGCGAGTGACGGGCACCGTCACTACGAGGAGCCCCAGCTGCTGCGACTCCAGCAGATCCTGCTCATGCGGGAGCTGGACCTCGGTCTGCGCGAGATCCGGGAGGTCCTGGACAGCGGGGCCGACCGCGTGACGGTCCTGCGCGAGCACCACGCCCGGCTGCTCGCGGAGCAGGACCGGCTCGGCACTCTGGCCCGTACGGTCGCCCGCACCATCGCCGAACTGGAGGAAGGTGAGGACCAGGACATGGTGAAGATCAACCGCCCCGAGAACCTCTTCGAGGGCTTCCAGCCCGACCCGGAGGTCGAGGCCGAGGCGCGGGAGAAGTGGCCGGAGGCGTACGAGCAGTCCCGGCAGGCGGTCGAAGGGATGACCCCCGAGGCCGGCGAGCAGTGGCAGCGCGAGGTCACCGCCCAGATGATCCGCTTCGCCGAGCACATGGCGGCCGGCACGCCGGTCAGCGACCCCGCGGTCCAGGCCGAGGTGGACGCCCACTACCAGGGCGTCTGCCGCTTCTGGACCCCGTGCGCCGAGGCGTACCGGGGGCTGGCCCGGACCTATGTCGAGGACCCGCGGTTCCGCGAGAACTTCGACCGGATCGCCGTGGGCCTCGCCGCCTACCAGCAGGAGGCGATGACGGTCTACGCGGAGACCCGGCTGAGCTGAGGCGGGGCGGGGCGGGCGCGTCGACCGCGCGTCCGCCCGTGACCTGGGCGGGCGCGGCGAGCGTCCTCGCCGCCCGTCACCTCGGGCGGGTCCGGCGACTGTCGCGTCCGCCCGTGACCTTGGGTTGGCTCGGTGACCATCCTCGTCGCCCGTGATCTCGGGTGGGTCCGACGGCCGTCCTCGCCGCCCGTCACCTCGGGTGGGTCCGACGGCTGTCCTCGCCGCCCGTGATCTCGGGTGGGCCTGGCGACCGTCCCCGCCGCCCGTGATCTCGGGTGGGCCTGGCGACCGTCCCCGCCGCCCGTGACCTCGGGCGGGTCCGGCGGCCGTCCCTCCGCCCGCTACCCGGGGCCGACCCCCCTCTCGCCCGTGCGGCGGAGGAGGGTCGGCCCCTCGGGCGATCCGCCGGCGGTGCCCGGGCGGGATCGTCGTCGGTGACGGGCCGACCGGCGGCCCACCGGCACCGAGGACCGCATGATGAAGACGTCCCTCCGCGGCGAAGACCGAGCACCGGCCGTCCCAGGGCGGTTCCGTGCCGCCTGGCGCGCCGCCCACACTCCCGTCCCGGGCGTCTCGCGCCGCACCCAAGCCCTCGCCCTCGCCGTGCCGTTCACCGTTCTCCCGGCCGGGCTCTGGCGCCTCCCGGCGGCGTTCGACTCCGGGATCGGCATCGGCGAGCGGCTGTACATCGTCTTCCTCTCGCTCTTCTCCGAGGCCGTCGCGTTCACCGCGATCGGGCTCGTCGCCCGCTGGGGCGAGGTCGTCCCCTCCTGGGTCCCGGTCCTGCGCGGACGCAGGATCCCTCCGGCGGCGGTGCTCGTCCCCGCCGCCCTCGGCGCCACGGCCCTCACGTTCCTGTGGAGCGTGCTGGCACTCGCCACGGAGATCATGGGCACCACCATCCGGGGCGACGCCCTGCCCGCCGACTTCCCGAGCCGGGTCGGTGGCTGGATGGCCGTCTCGTACTACGTCTGCTACACCCCGCTCGTGCTGTGGGGTCCGCTGCTCGGGGTCCTGACCGTCGCGTACGGCAGGCGTCGCGCGAGAAGTGAACGGCATGCGAGGACGGCATGAGAGGACGGCGGTAGAAGGCGGCGGTAGTGACAGGGGCATGGCAAACCGCCACACTGTGCGACGCGCGTAGAAGTGACACGCGTGGAACACCTTCCGGTTTCCTCCGCGCCATGCGCCGCCACTACAACTGCCCTGCCGCCACGGCGTGTCCCCCACCACGTCCGGCGCGGTGCTCCGCGACCCCTCCACGACACCTCGCGAAAGGCACCCCCATGACCCTCCGTCACATACCGGCCCGCCGCCGCACCGGCCTGCTCGCCGCCACCGCCCTCGTCGGCTCCCTCACGGCCGGCCTCCTCGCGCTCCCCGCGCACGCCGCCACCGTCACCATCGCCGCCGTCCAGGGCGCCAAGCGGCTCTCCCCGTACAACGGTCAGCAGGTCACCGTCACCGGCATCGTGACCGCGATCCGCTCCACCGGAACCTCCCGTGGGTACTGGATCCAGGATCCGGTAGGCGACGGCAACCCGGCCACCAGCGAAGCCCTCTTCGTGTACACCGGATCCACCACCCCCTCCACCAAGGTCGGCAACCGGATCACCGTCCGCGGCACGGTCTCCGAGTACTACCCCGGCGGCTCCGCCGAGGGCGGCCAGTCGCTCACCGAGCTGACCTCCGCGTCGATCACGGCCACCCTCTCCACCGGCAACGCCCTCCCCGCCGCGTTCACCCTGGACGCGGCCTCCGTCCCGGACGCCTATGCCCCCGACGCCGGCGGCGGCTCCATCGAGAGCCTCACGCTCGCTCCGTCGACGTACGCCCTCGACCTGTACGAGTCCCTGGAAGGCATGCGGGTCCAGGTCGGCGGCGCCCGCGTCGTCGGCGCCACCACGCCCTACAGCGAGCTCTTCGTGACCGCCGAGCCCACCGAGCACCCCACCCCGCGCGGCGGCACCGTCTACGGCTCGTACGCCTCCCAGAACGTCGGCCGCGTCAAGGTCGAGTCCCTGCTGACCTCCGCCTTCCCGGTCGCCGACGTCGGCGACGTGCTCAGCGGCACGACCGCGGGACCGCTCGACTACGACAACTTCGGCGGCTACGGCATCCAGGCCACCACCCTCGGCACGCTCACCGACAACGCCCTCGCCCCCGAGACCACCCGGGCGCAGACCGCGGGCGAGCTCGCCGTGGCCACGTACAACGTCGAGAACCTCGACCCGACCGACCCGCAGGCCAAGTTCGACCGGCTCGCCGCCGGGATCGTCGGCAACCTCTCCTCGCCCGACATCGTGGCCCTGGAGGAGGTGCAGGACAACAACGGCGCGACGGACAACGGGGTCGTCGCCGCCGACCAGACCTACGCCAAGCTCATCGCCGCCGTCTCGGCCGCGGGCGGCCCGGCCTACCAGTACCGCCAGATCAACCCGGTCAACGACCAGGACGGCGGCGAGCCCGGCGGCAACATCCGCGTCGGCTTCCTCTTCAACCCGGCCCGCGTCGGCTTCACCGACCGCCCCGGCGGCACCTCCACCACCGCCGTCTCCGTCGTGAACAACGGGGGCACCGCGGCCCTCTCCGTCTCGCCCGGCCGGATCAACCCCTCCGACTCCGCCTGGAACGCCAGCCGCAAGCCGCTCGCCGGCGAGTTCACCTTCCAGGGCAAGACCGTCTTCGTCGTCGCCAACCACTTCACCTCCAAGGGCGGCGACCAGCCCCTGCACTCCCGCTTCCAGCCGCCCGCCCGCTCCTCGGAGACCCAGCGCGGCCAGCAGGCCACCCAGGTCAACGGCTTCGTGAAGCAGCTCCTCGCCGTCCAGCCCTCCGCCCGCGTCGTCGTCCTCGGCGACCTCAACGACTTCGAGTTCTCGAACACGGTCACCACGCTGACCTCGGGCGGAGTCCTCACCCCGCTCGTCGGCACCCTCCCGGCCGCGGAGCGCTACACCTACGTCTACCAGGGCAACTCCCAGGCCATCGACCACATCCTGACCAGCCCGGCCCTCACCTCGTACGACTACGACATCGTCCACGTCAACAGCGAGTTCGCCGACCAGGCCAGCGACCACGACCCCCAGGTCGTCCGCCTCGTCCCCTGACGCCTCGTCCCCTCGTCGTCCGCTTCCCGCGCGGTAGTTGGGCCTCCCGGTCGCCCGGGTAACGTCGGCCGCATGACCGACAACGAGGGGACCCTGCGCGACACCGCGCAGCGGAAGAAGGACGTGCTCGCGCGGCTGGAGAAGGAGGTGGACATCTGGGTGGCCTCGGCCGACGGTGACGGGCGGCCGTATCTCGTGCCGCTGGCCTTCCTCTGGGACGGCGACTCCGTCTGGCTGTGCACCCGGCGCACCAATCCGACCGGGCGGAACCTCGCCGCCGGCGGCCGTACCCGGCTCGCGCTCGGGGACACCCGGGACGTCGTCCTCGTGGACGGTGAGGTCACGACGCACCCGAGCGACGACGTGCCGGTGGCGGCGATCGAGGCCTTCGCCGCGAAGTGCGGCTGGGACCCGCGGACGTCCGGATCCGCCTACGTCTGGTTCCGGGTCCGGCCGGTCGCGGTGGAGGCCTGGTACGAGGAGCCCGAGCTCGCCGGCCGGCACATCATGCGCGAGGGCGTGTGGGTCGACGAGCAGGCATGAACCGAACCGTTCAGTCTTGACTGTGAACTGGTCTGTATAGTTCAGTCGTCCTCTGCGGGGCGGCGTCCGCCGTCCGCCGTGACGAGGGAGGCGGGGATATGTTCGCGGTCGTGTACCGGTGGCGGGTCGCTCCGGGCAAGGAGCAGCTGCTCATCGACGGCTGGCACCGGGTGACCGAGGCGATCCACCGCGAGTGCGGAAGCCTCGGCTCCCGGCTCCACCGCGCGGACGACGGCACCTGGGTGGCGTACGCGCGCTGGCCCGACCGCGAGACGCGCGAGAAGTGCGGGACCCCCGACCCGGAGGGCGAGGCGATGATGCGCGAGGCGATCGCGGAGTACTTCCCCGAGACCCGCCTCGACATCGTCGACGACCTCCTGGCCGAACCGGGTCGCTGAACCGGGTCGCCGAACCGGCAGCCGGTCGCCCTCGGGCCCGGCTGCCTTCGCGCGTCAGCCGCCGGTCACCAGGAGGACCTCCAGGGTCCGCGGCCCGTGGACGCCCTCCACCCGGTCGAGTTCGATGTCGCTCGTCGCGGACGGTCCCGAGATCCAGGTCAGCGGCCGCCCCGGGGCGAGCCGGGGGAGCGCGAGCGGCACCGAGGCCACCACCTGTTCCGGGGCCCGCACCACGCAGAGGTGCAGATCGGGGACGAGCGTGAGCGCCCGGCGGCCCTGGCCGGGACCGCCGTCCAGGACGATCGTGCCGGTCTCGGCGATCGCCACCGCGCACCCCGTCACCACGGCGTCCGTGCCGTCCAGTTCGTACGGGGTCAGCCGGGGCTCGTCGAGCCGACGCACGGCCTCGGTCGCGCCGAGCCACTCGTCGGGCAGCCCGGGCGGTACGGCGACGGTGGCCGCCCCGCGTTCCGCGAGGAGCCGCGCGACGAGCCCGGCCACACCGTCCGGCGTGGTGCGGTGGACGTGCGCCCGGTAGTCGGCGAGGTTCTCGTGGAGCAGGTCGAGGAGGGCGCCGGGGGCGTCCGGGGCGTGGCGCGGCAGGTAGTCGCGTGCGACGGCGGGGGGCTCGGGCGCGCCGTCGACGGCGGCCCGGATCCGGGCGAGGACGCGGGCGCGGGAGTCGGTCACGTGCGGCTCCGTGTCTGTGGGTCGGTCATGTGCGGCTCACTGTCCGGGGGGTGGTCATGTGTGGCGGCTCCTTCTCGCGAGGCGGCACGCTCGGGAATCCCTCACGTCCGGTTCTTCCTCCACCACTCGCGGAACGGCTCGGCCGGCAGTTCGGGCAGGTCCCGGTGGTCCGTCCACTGGCGGGCTCCCGGCCCCGGCAGCCGCTTCGGGAGCGCCTTCCGGGCCGCGGACGCGAGGCGCTCGCCCGCGGTGAGGGCGCCCGGGTGGTCCAGGACCCAGGTGGACGCCTTGATCGCGGCCCGCTCCAGGCGGTGGCCCCGGCCGCCCTCCTCGGCCACCCGCTCGCGCAGGTGCACCAGGACCTCCGGGATGTCGATGGCGACCGGGCACACCTCGTAGCAGGCGCCGCACAGCGAGGAGGCGTACGGCAGCGAGGCGTCCACCTCGCTCGCGGTGCCCCGCAGTTGCGGGGTGAGGATCGCGCCGATCGGACCGGGGTAGACCGAGCCGTACGCGTGACCCCCGGCCCGCTCGTACACCGGGCAGACGTTGAGACAGGCCGAGCAGCGGATGCAGCGCAGCGCCTGCCGCCCCACCTCGTCGGCGAGCGCGTCGGTGCGGCCGTTGTCCAGGAGGACCAGGTGGAAGGCGCTCGGCCCGTCGCCGTCGGTGGTGCCGGTCCACATGCTCGTGTACGGGTTCATCCGCTCGGCCGTCGACGAGCGGGGCAGCGTCTGGAGGAAGACCTCCAGGTCCCGCCAGGTCGGCACGACCTTCTCGATGCCGACGACGGAGATCAGCGTCTCGGGGAGGGTCAGGCACATCCGCCCGTTCCCCTCCGACTCCACCACCACGAGGGTGCCGGTCTCGGCGACCATGAAGTTCGCCCCGGAGATCCCGACTTTGGCCCGCAGGAACTTCTCCCGCAGGTGCAGCCGGGCCGCCTCCGCGAGCTCGGCCGGGGTGTCGCTCAGGCCGTCCGGTGCGGGGCGCCCCCAACTGCCCATCCTGTCGCGGAAGATGTCGCGGATCTCGCCGCGGTTGCGGTGGATCGCCGGGACCAGGATGTGCGAGGGACGGTCCTCGCCGAGCTGCACGATGAGCTCCGCGAGGTCCGTCTCGTACGCGGCGACGCCCTCGGCCTCCAGGTGTTCGTTGAGCCCGATCTCCTGGGTGGCCATGGACTTGACCTTGACGACCTCGGTCTCTCCGGTGGCCTTCACCAGGTCCGTGACGATCCGGTTCGCCTCGGCCGCGTCCGCCGCCCAGTGCACGGTGCCGCCCGCCGCCGTCACCGACTCCTCCAACTGGAGGAGATACGTGTCGAGATGGCGGAGCGTGTCGTCCTTGATCCGCTTGCCCGCCTCGCGGAGCGCGGCCCAGTCGTCCAGCTCGGCCACCGCCCGTGCCCGCTTGTCGCGGATGGTGTGGGTCGCGTGGCGCAGGTTGGCGCGCAGCCGCTCGTCACGAACGGCCTCGTGCGCCGCCTTCGGAAAGGCGGGCATCCCCACGAACGTGCCGCTCATGCCCAGGGCTCCTCTTCCGTGCTCGCCAGGATCTCCGCCAGGTGCAGCGCCCGCAGCGGCGCCTCCTGCCGTCTCAGCATGCCGCCCACGTGCAGCAGACAGGAGTTGTCCGCGCCGCACAGGACCTCCGCGCCGGTGGACAGCGCGTTCGTGATCTTGTCGGCGCCCATCGCGGCCGAGACGTCCGGGTTCTTCACCGCGAAGGTGCCGCCGAAGCCGCAGCACTCCTCCGCGCCCGGCAGCTCCACGAGCTCCAGGCCCTTCACCGCCTCCAGGAGCCGCCGCGGCCGCTCCCCGAGCCCGAGGAGCCGCAGGCCGTGGCAGGACGGGTGGTACGTCACCCGGTGCGGGAAGTACGCGCCCACGTCCGTCACGCCGAGCACGTCCACCAGGAACTCCGTCAGCTCGTACACGCGCGGCGCCAGCGCCCCCGCGTCCGTACCGAACGACGGGTAGTGATGGCGGACCATCGCCGCGCACGATCCCGACGGGGTGACGACGTGGTCGTACCCCTCGAAGGCCCGGACCGTGCGCCGTACGAGCGGTGCGGTCTCGGCGCGGTAGCCCGTGTTGAACTGCGGCTGCCCGCAGCAGGACTGCGCCGCCGGGAAGTCGACGGTCACGCCGAGCCGTTCGAGGAGCCGGACCGTGGCCACGCCCGTCGACGGGAAGACGGCGTCGTTGACGCAGGTGACGAAGAGGGCGACTCGCATCACGGTTCCTCGGGACGGCTCGGGTCGGGCGGCGGCGCTGCGGTACGTAGTGTCGCAGGGGCGGCGTGAAGCGGGACCCAGCGCACGCCGAGCAGGCCGTACGGGACCGACCGCTGCGCCTCGTCGCCCTCCGCGCCGCGACCCTCGGCGCGGTGACACCGACGCTGCCGCGCTGACGGTCGCATGGATGTGCGAATCCCTGACGTGCGGGGGATCGCCGGGTTACCCTGCGGCAAACGACGGGGGAGGCACGATGACCGCTCTACTGATCCTGTTCGGCGTACTCGCCGGTGTCGGGGTACTGCTGACCGTCACCCTGCTCCGCAGGGGCGGCAGCCGCGCGGACACGGTCGACGGCATCCTGCAGGAGCAGCAGGCCCTCCGCCAGGCGAAGGCCGACCGGGTCTCCTTCGGCCTCGGCGCCCACAACTCCCTGCCGACCACGAGCGACACCTACGTCCGCCGCAACGGCCGGCCTTGAGGGGGAAGATCCCGTGGGCGAACTGATCGTGATCAGGCACGGTCAGACCGAGTGGAGCCTGTCCGGCCGGCACGCCGGGCGGACCGACGTCCCCCTGACCGGCGCGGGTGAGGCGGCGGCCAGGGCTCTCGCTCCCAGGCTGGCGGGCCGCGATCTGGCCGCCGTGTTCAGCAGCCCGCTGAGCCGCGCCATGCGGACGGCCGAGCTGGCCGGCCTGAGCGGCGCCAAGCCCGATCCCGACCTGCTGGAATGGGACTACGGCGGCTACGAAGGCCTGACCGCCGAGCAGATCAGGGAGTCGAAGCCGGGCTGGGACCTGTGGCGGGACGGCGTCGTCCCCGGCGACGCCGACCATCCCGGCGAGCGGCTCCAGGAAGTGGCGGCGCGGACGGACGCGGTGCTCGGCCGCGTCCGTCCGCTGCTGGCCGAGGGCGACGTCGCCGTCGTCGCACACGGCCATCTCGCCCGCGTGCTCACCGTGCGCTGGCTCGGCCTCGACGCGTCCGCGAGCCGACTCCTCGGCCACCCGCATCCGGGCACCCTCGGCTTCCTGGCCACCGAGGACGGGCAGCCGTACATCTCCGCCTGGAACGTCCCGTAGCGCAAGTCAGGTGCTGCACAGGGGACTTGAGCTCACGGCGGCGGTGGATGTCGGCAGCTCTTCCCGTGCCGACGTCTGCCGCCGCGCCTGTTCCGTGATCCCCTCCGCCTGTCAGCGTGATCGTGCTCGGATCCTTCGGCAGCAGGCAGTCGCCGCGCTCTCCCGCCGCGCGCCCTCATAAGGATCCCCCCGGCCGAAGTCATCGCCGGGCGCGGGCTCGGACGCCCGAACTGCTCGCGCAGCCGCCGACGATCGAGTACACCGACATCCTGGCGGCCAAGATCCCCGGAGGCGCCGGCTGAGTGGCCGCAGGCCTCGGGCGGCTCGTTGTCAGTGCCGTCGACTACGTTCGGTGTGATCGGTCCGGGCGGCGGGCCGTCGTACCGGGGGAGTTGTCGCGGTGAGCATCCACCTGCATTTCCGCGCCGTCGCGGAGTCCGAGATCCGGGATGACCACACCTGGCTCGCGGCGTTCATGGCCGAGGCCTGGGACAGGCACGCCGAGGAGTACGCGGCCGGCGTCACCGATTCGATCTCGAAGTCCTGGGACTCGGTCAACGAGCTCTACACCGCGGCCGATGTCGCCGGCACGGGCGCCGAAGGCCCCTGGACGCTGCCGATCTACGGCGGCCGCCCCGTGGCCCACAGCCCCGAAGCCGACCTCGGCAACCCGCCCATGATGTACATGGACCCGCCCGAGGTGTCCCGGGCGGCGGACTTCCTCGCGGGCGTCTCCTTCGACGAGCTGTGGACCGCCGTCGGCAGGGGACTCTGGGGCGGCGGTCCGGACGAGGCGCTGTTCCGGCAGTGCCACCTCGAACACCACGAGTCGCTCCGGGGGTTCTACGGACGGGCCGCATCGGCGGGTCATGCCGTGATCAAGGTCGTGTGGGCGTGAGCCGCCGGCGGCGACGGTACGCGATCGCCACCGCCGCGAGCAGCGGGGCCCAGGCCGCGAGCGGGAGGTAGCAGACGAGGAAGAGGGTCTTCTGGAGCGTGCTCTCGGTGAGGTTGCCGGGGGAGTACTGGGCGATGCCCGAGACCGCCACGTACGTGAACCAGCAGGTGAGAGCGGCGAGTCCGAACGCCCCGGACAGCGCGGCGAACGTCGCGCCCCGGGCGGAGACCGGACGGCCGCCGAGGAACGGCAGCCGGCGGGGGAACACCTCGCCCCACTCGCGGACCAGACCCAGCGTCAGGAAGGCGAGGAGTTCGGCGACGGCGGTCAGGACGAGTTGGTAGACGGCCAGGCCGAGCGGCTGGTCGTGGACCCGGGCCACCGGCGCGCCGAACGTCAGGCCGACGCGCCAGAGGCCGGACGGCAGGACGACCAGCGGGACGGCGTGGGCGGCGACGACGGCCCATCGGGGCACGTCCGGCAGGGCCTTGAGTCTCATCATGCAGTCCAGACTGCCGCCGGACCGGATGCCCCGGCGTCGCCCCGGCGGCCGCACCGTCTCCCCCGTGCGGGGGAGGCGGCATCCTCCCGTCAGACCCCTGCCGTCAGGCCCCGGCGGTCGTGACCCGCCGCTGGTGGACGCGCAGGTGCAGGGTCGCCAGGTCGAGCAGCGGGGTCGGCACGCCGAGGGAGCGGGCCCGGGAGGTCAGGTCGCCGAAGAGGTGCTCGACCTCGGTGGGCCGGCCGGCCGTCAGATCGCGGTAGAGCGACGGCACCATCGGCGAACCCGGCGCGGACACCACCGCGAGCGTCGCCGCCCGCTCCTTCTCCGGTACGGGGTGCCCGGCCGCGGCGGCGACCGCCGCCGCCTCGTCGAGGAGCGCCGGGCCGAGGGCGGGGCCGCCGGGCGCGTCGTACACGTCGCCGACCGTGCCGCGCATCAGGCTCGTCAGCGCCCCGAACGTCGTGATGAACACCCACTTGTGCCACATCGCCGTGAGGACGTCGGCCGGCACCGGCGCGTCGATCCCGGCCCCTTCGAGGACCTTGCGGATCCGCTCCACGCGCGCGGAGACCGTCCCGTCCTGCTCGCCGAAGGCGAGATGGGCCAGCGGCGCGAGCCGCCGGATGTCACCCGAGTCGTCGAGGGTGGTCACCACCTTCGCGACGCCGCCGAGGACCGCCGGTGCGCCGAAGCGGGCGTTGAGGGCGTCGATGTGGGCGAGGCCGTTGAGGAGCGGTATGACGGCCGTGTCCGGTCCGACGGCCGGTGCGACGTCCTCGATCGCCCGGTCGAGCCCGGTGGACTTCACCGACATCAGGACGAGGTCGTACGGCTCGCTCGATTCGCGCAGCTCGTCGGCCGTGACGAGGCGGGGCTCCACCGTCCACTCCTCGTCCCGCCCCACGACCCGCAGCCCGCGCTCGCGCAGCGCGGCCGCCCGGGCCGGGCGGACCAGGAAGGTGACGTCCTCGCCGGCACGGGCGAGCAGGGCGCCGAAGTAGCCACCGGTGGCACCGGCGCCGACGACCAGGATCTTCATCAGGGTGAACCCTTCGTGGGGCGCCCCGAGGGCGCGGTGGTCAGCAGGGGGGTGAGCA
Source organism: Streptomyces nymphaeiformis (assembly GCF_014203895.1). GTDB lineage: Bacteria > Actinomycetota > Actinomycetes > Streptomycetales > Streptomycetaceae > Streptomyces > Streptomyces nymphaeiformis. The sequence continues at coordinate 52,865 of NZ_JACHJY010000016.1, forward strand.
GCCGGTGCGGCCGGGCGAGTGCCGCCGTCACCGGGTCGTCGTCCGGGGTCGAGGGGGCGAGCCCCGGGCCGGGGGCGACCAGGACGTCCTGGACGGGGACGGCCGCGCCGCAGCCGGTGCAGCGCCCGTCCGGTTCGAGCGGGGCCTCGTCCGCCGCGTGCAGGAAGACGCGGCGCGGGCCGCCTCCCGCCGCGTAGAACTCCTCGCCCCAGCCGGTGAGCGCGCGGACGGCCGGCCAGAGGGCGACGCCCTTGGGCGTGAGCCCGTAGACCTCGCGGCGGCCCGTGCCCGTCCCGGGGCGGCGCGCCAGGACGCCCGCCTCGGTGAGGGTGGCGAGCCGGTCGGTGAGGACGGCCCGGGGGACGCCCAGATGCGCGGCGAACTCGCCGAACCTGCGGACCCCGTAGAAGGCGTCGCGCAGGATCAGCAGCGTCCATCGCTCGCCGACGATCTCCATCGAGCGGGCGAGGGCACAGGTCTGACCGCGGTAGTCGCGCGGAAGCGTCACGGGCTGAGCGTAGCGCAGAAGAGTTCGGTCACCGAACTGTTTTCAGGTGAGCGAAAGGGACGACTAGGCTCTGGCTCACCATGAACCACCCCACGGAACCCAAGGCCGACAAGTCGGGAGTGCGACGGCACAACCTGAGCCTCGTCCTGCGGACCGTCCACGAGGCAGGCGAGACGACGCGGGCGGCGGTCGCGGCCCGCGTCGGGCTCACCAGGCCCGCCGTCTCCTCGCTCGTCGAGCAACTCCTCGACCTCGGCTTCCTCGTCGAGTCGGGCAAGACGTTCAGCGGGCAGGCGGGACGGCCGGGCACCGTCCTCAAACCGGCCGACACCGGACCCGCCGGCCTCGGCGTCGAGATCAACGTCGACTACGTCACGGTCTGCGTCGTCGACCTGACCGGCACCGACCGGGTCCGCCGCACCGAACACCTCGACAACCGGGACGCCGACGCCGACGCCGACGCCGACGCCGACGCCGCCGGCGTCCTCGCCCGCGCGGCCCGCATCGCCGCGGAGGCCCTGGAGGCCGCGGCCGCCCTGCGCCTCGCCCCGGCCGGCGCCGGGCTCGCCCTCCCCGGACTCGTCTCCGGCGGGAGCGTCCGGCAGGCGCCCAACCTCGGCTGGAACGAGGTCCCCGCCGAGACCCTCTTCGCCGAGGCCCTCACCGAGCTGCGTCCCGGCACCGCCGGCCTCCCCCTCACCTCCGACAACGAGGCCAACATGGCCGCCCTCGCCGAGCTGTGGTTCGGCGAACTCGGTGACCTCCGGACCTTCCTGCATCTGACGGGGGAGATCGGCGTCGGCGGCGCGATCGTCGTCCACGGCGAACTCCTGCGCGGCGCCCACGGATTCGCCGGCGAGATCGGACACCTCGTCGTCGACGCCGAAGGACCGCGCTGCCGCTGCGGCTCCCGGGGCTGCCTGGAGCAGTACGCGGGACAGGCCGCGCTCCTCGCCGCGGCGGGTGCCGACGACGTCCCGGACCTCGCGCGCCGCGCCGAGGCCGGGGAGCCGCGCGCCCTCGCGGCCCTCGCCGAGGCGGGCCGGATGCTCGGCCGCGCCCTCTCGGGAGCCGTGAACCTCCTCGACCCCGAGGCCGTCGTCCTGGGCGGGATCTACCCGCACCTGCTGCCCTGGCTGACACCCGCCCTCACGGCGGAGCTCGCCGACCGCGCCGTCTCCGGCCTCTGGACCCCGGACGCCGGGCGCCTCCGCCCGGCGTCCACCACCACGGACGCCTCGCGCGGCGCGGCGGCCCTCGTCCTCCACGACGTCCTGGCGGACCCACTGGCGTACGCGACGCCGATCGGCGGCTGAGAGCCCCGCCGCCGATCCGGCGTGCGCAGCCGCAGCCGCAGCCGCAGCGGCCCCCCGCCCCGGCCCGGAGCGCTCTCATCCCGCTCTCACGCGGGCCTTATCCCGTCATCACACGGCGCCCCTAGCTTCGCGCCCATGTTCTTCACCTACCTCCGGCGCGAACTGCGCCGTCGCAGAAAGGCGGCGCTCGTCGTCGCCTCCGGGCTCGCGCTCGGGATCGCGCTGGTCATCGTCGTCGACTCCGTCTCCTCCGGCATGAACCGGGCCCAGGGCAAGGTCCTGGAATCCCTCTACGGCCTCGGCACGGACCTGACGGTGACCAAGGCGCAGGAGCGGCCCGAGGCCGGCGCGCAGCCGCAGCGGCCCCGGTTCGAGTTCCAGGGCAAGGAGGACGGCGAGGAGCAGAGCAGCGACCGGCTGATGGTCCAGGGCTTCCAGACCCTCGCCGACTCCACCGTCGGCACGGTCGCCCGGCAGCAGGGCGTCGACCGGGCCGTCGGCGGTCTGAGCCTCGTCAACCTGAAGATCGACGGCGAGTTCAAGCGCGGGCAGGTCCAGCGCGGCCAGGGGCAGCAGGCTCGGCCCGCCGGCCCGGACGCAGGCCCCGGCGACACCGTCACCGGCGGCGGCGCCGCCTTCGACGTCGACTCCTTCACGATCTACGGCACCGACGTCACCGCCCCCGACCTCGGCCCCCTCACCACCTCCACCGTCTCCGAGGGCCGTACCTTCAAGACCACCGAGACGAACGCCGAGGTCGCCGTCGTCGACAGCGCCTACGCCCAGCAGAAGGACCTCTCCGTCGGCGACGAACTGACCGTCAAGGGCGTCACGTTCGGGATCGTCGGCATCGCGACCGCCGACCGCGGCCAGTCCGCCGCCCAGGTCTACCTGCCCCTCAAGCAGGCCCAGACCCTCTCCGACTCCGCCGGCAAGATCACCACGATCTACGTGAAGGCGACCGACTCGACGCACATCGACGCGGTCAAGACCGCCATCCAGAAGAACGTCTCCGGCACCACCGTCACCACCTCCGCCGACCTCGCCCAGACGGTCTCCGGCTCGCTCGACACCGCCGCCGGCCTCGCCTCCGACGTCGGCACGTGGCTCTCGTACGCCGTGCTGCTCGCCGCCGTCCTCGTCGCCGGGCTCCTCACCTCCTCCGCCGTCGGCCGCCGCGTCCGCGAGTTCGGCACCCTCAAGGCCCTCGGCTGGAAGAGCGGCCGGGTCACCCGCCAGGTCGTCGGCGAGGCCCTCGTCAACGGAGTCATCGGCGGCGCCCTCGGCATCGCGATCGGCCTCGCCGGAGCGTACGCGGTGACCGCCGCGAGCCCGACCCTCACCGCCGAACTCGGCGCGAGCGGTGGCGGGTTCGGCGGTGGACGCGGCGGCGGCATGGTCTTCGGCGGCCCCGGTGCGGCCCGTACGGCCGCCGGAAGGACCGTCGACATCGCCCTCACCGCCCCCGTCAGCGTCACCACCGTGGGCCTCGCCGTCCTCCTCGCCCTCGGCGGCGGGCTCGTCGCGGGCGCCTTCGGCGCCTGGCGTGCCTCACGGCTGCGCCCCGCCGACGCGCTGCGCCGCGTCGAGTAGCAGCCGAACGACCGCACCCACTCACGGACCACAGGAGTCCCACCATGTACGAACTCATCGGCGTCACCAAGCAGTACCGGCGGGGGCAGCAGAGGGTCGACGCGCTCGCCAGGATCGACCTCACCCTCGCCCAGGGGGACCGGCTGGTCATCCAGGGGCCCACGGGCGGCGGCAAGTCGACCCTCCTCCAGATGCTCGGCGGGCTCGACCGTCCCACCTCGGGCCGGGTCCTGCTCGACGGCACCGACCTGGCCGCGCTCTCCGAGCGCCGGCTGACGGCCGTGCGCGGCGAGAACATCGGCTTCGTCTTCCAGAGCTTCAACCTCATCCCCACGCTCACCGCCCAGGAGAACGTGGAGACCGCGCTCGTCCCGCTCGGCGTCAGGGCGGCCGAGCGGCGTACCCGGGCCGCCGAGGCGCTGGAGTCGGTCGGGCTCGGCGAGCGCCTCGGGCACCTGCCGTCCGAGCTGTCCGGAGGACAGCAGCAGCGCGTGGCGATCGCCCGCGCCCTGGTGAAGCGGCCCAAGGTGCTCCTCGCCGACGAACCCACGGGCAACCTCGACGAGTCGATGCGCGACGAGATCGTGGACCTGCTCGAAGGGCTCTGCGCGGAGCACGGGCTGACCTTCGTCATGGTCACCCACGACAGCGCCGTCGCCCGCCGGGCCCCTCGTCTGGCCACGATCCGGAAGGGCCGGATCACGGTCAGGGAGAACCGGCGGACGACGGCGGACCGGAGCGTGGTCGAGGCCTGAGCGGTCCGAGGGGCGGCACGGACCTACACGGAGACTCCGTGGCTCCGCAGATAGGCCAGCGGGTTCACGTCCGAGCCGAAGTACGGCGTGGTCCGCACCTCGAAGTGCAGGTGTGGACCGGTCACCCGCCCGGTCGCCCCCGACCGCGCGATCCGCTGCCCGCCCGACACGCTCTGCCCGGGCCTCACGTCGATCCTGGAGAGGTGGGCGTACTGGGTGTAGCGGCCGTCCGGATGACGGATGACCACCTCGTAGCCGTACGAGCGGCCGTACCCGGCCGTCACCACCCGGCCGGGACCCACCGCGCGGACGGCCGTGCCCGACGGCACCGCGAAGTCCTGCCCCGTGTGGTAGCCCTTCGACCAGGAGCCCCGCTGTCCGTAGTGCCCCGTGTAGACGTACGAGGAGACGGGTGCCGTCCAGCCCCGCGAGGTGGGTGGCGTGGGGGCGGACGGCTGCGCGGGGCGGCCCGTCCGCTGCGCGTACGTCGAGGCGTGACTGGTCCAGTACCAGTGGCCGCGCGACGGGTACCAGTAGACGCGGCACCGCGGGTCCCAGCCCTGACGGCCGTGGAAGACGGGTTCCCGTGTGCGCGCACCGCCCCCGGAGGCGCCGGCGCGCTTTTGGTACGTGGCGTAGTGGCTGGTCCAGCGCCACTCGCCCGCCTCGTTCCGGAACCAGTACTTCGAGCCGTCCCAGCCGGCGTGCGCCGGGGCGGGTTCGGCGGCGGCCGTGCCCGTGCCCGCGCCGGTCAGGGCGACCACGCCGACGGTGGCCACGACCGCGCGGCGCACCCCGTGCAGGGCGCGCTGCCCGCCGGGTGTCCGGCCGGAGCGGGCCGCGTCCGCGCAGCCCGCGCACGCGCAGTCCCGGGGTGTCTCGTCGGCGAAGGCGGGCGCGTCGAATGCGGGGGTGCGGTCGTTCGGGTCCATGGTCCTCGTCACTCCTGGTTCGGGTCGGCCGGGCCGCCGCTCCGGGTGTAGAAGGCCACGGTCAAGTCCTTGACCAGGGCCTGGCGTTCGAAGTCGTCGAGCTCGACGAGCCCCCGGGTGGTCAGCCGGGTGACGGTGTCGTCCACGGCGTCGATCACGCCGGTCAGGACCGAGTCCCGGTGCTTGGCGTCCAGGACGGCGATCTGCCGCCGGCGCATGGCGGCGGCGACCTCGGGGGCGTACTCGATGCGGGTGGGCTGGGCGGAGAAGACGGCGACGCCGACCGGCCGGCACTCGGCCGCGAGCATCCGGGTCAGCGCGTCGCCGACCGCCTCGGCGTCCCGCAGGGTCGGCGCGTCACCCCGGAAGGCGTCCGCCGGCAGTTGGGACAGCACGCGCGCGGTGGCCGCCTCGACCTGCTCGCGCAGATAGCCGAGGTGGTCGTCGACCGCGAGCAGTGCGCGGGCCGTGTCCCGTACCGACCACACGACCAGGACCACCACGCGCAGCGCGGAGCCCTCGGCGTCGACGACGGCGATGGGTTCGCTGCGCCAGTGCCGCAGGCGTACGTCGATCCGGCGGCGCAGGACGAAGGGGCTGATCCAGACGAGGCCGGTGCGCCGGACGCTGCCCCGGTAGCGGCCGAAGAGCGAGAGGACCCAGGCGGAGCCCGTACGGCCGCGGGTCAGCCCGCCGAAGGCGACGACGGCGACGACCGCGCAGCCGGCGAGCGCGGCCCACTGCCACGGCGGCAGTTCGGCCGTGCGCAGGGGGCGGGCCCGCCACAGCGCCGCCGCCGCGCCCCCGAGGGCGGTGAGGCCGGTCAGGACGGCGACCCAGCCGGGGACGGCGGGACCCGGACGCTCCGTCAGGTCGGGCTCGGCGGGCGGCGGTCGGCGGGGGAGGGTGACGGCCGTGGCGGTTCCGGCGGCCGGTGTCGCGGACGTGGGTGCGGTCCGGGCGGGCCGGGCGGGCCGGGCGGGCCGGGCCGGGTCCGACCGGAAGAGGTCGTTCATCGGTATGCCGTCCGTGCTCCGGCGGATGCGGACGGGCAGGGGCCGCTTCTGCGTCTCGGTCATGAGGCCCTTCCGGCCGTTCCTGAGGTGACGGCTCGTCGGATGATCTTCACGCACCATCGTCACAGGGGTGAATGTCCGGAATGCCGCGGTGAAAGTCCCGAATGCCCGGGTCTTTGGTCCCTTGGTCACGGCTTCACCCCGGGCCGTTGTCAGTGGTGCCCCCTACCGTTTTCACCATGACGACGACGACCTATCTGGAGCTGTCGCAGGACGGCGGCGGTGCCCACAAGTTCTACGAAGTGACCGTCGAGGACCTCGCGGTGTCGGTCCGTTACGGCCGGATCGGCTCGGACGGACAGACCCAGCGCTCCACGTTCGCGACGGCGGCGAAGGCCCAGGCCGCCGCGGCGAAGAAGATCGGCGAGAAGGTCCGCAAGGGGTACGCCCCCGCGGTCAGGGGCCAGCGTGCCGCGCGCGCCGTCACGCGCCGCGAGGTCACCTCCGCGCCCTCCACCGCGCGGGCCGTCGCCCCCGTCCTCTGGCGCTTCCGCACCGGTTCGGCCGCCTTCGGCATCCACGTCGACGAGGAGCGCTGCTGGGTGGGCAACCAGGCGGGGGACGTCTTCACGCTCGACCGGGCGGGCGAGGTGCAGGCCCGGTTCAGCCTGCCCGACGGCGTCAAGTGCCTGGTCGCCGACGACTTCTGGATCTACGCGGGCTGCGACGACGGCAAGGTGTACGACCTGTCGTCCAAGCTCCCCTTCGCCGCGTACGACATCGCCACCGACGTCGACATCTTCTGGCTCGACATCCACGAGGGCGTCCTGCACGTCGCCGACCGCTCCGGCCGGCTCACCGTCATCGATCACGAGGACGAGCACCAGTGGGCGCGCTCCGGTGCCGGGGAGCACGCCTGGATGGTCCGCGCCGACGGGGACGCCGTCTACTACGGGGACACGAGGGGCGTAGCGGCCCACGCCCCGGACGGCGGCGGCGAGCTGTGGCACACGGCCACCGAGGGCGGGGTCCTCTTCGGCTGGCAGGAGGACACCGCGGTCTACGCGGGCACGTCCCGCAAGAAGGTGCATCGGCTCGCGAAGAAGGACGGGCGCGTGGAGGCGGTGTACTCCTGCGACAGCCCGGTCTACTCCTGCGCGACCTCGCCCGGCGGCCGGTTCGTCTTCGCGGCCGACTCGGCCTCCTCCGTCTACTGCTTCGCGGAGGACGGCACCCGGCTGTGGAAGCTGGGCACGGGCGGCGGTTCGGCGCTCTCCATGCAGTACCGGGACGAGCGGCTCTACCTGGTGACCACGGACGGTTCGCTGGTCTGCGTGGACGCGAGCGAGGCGGCGATCGAGGCCGCCAAGGAGGGCACGGTCCCGGTCGCGCGGGACATCAAGCTCGCCGCCGCGCTCCCGGTGTACGAGCCGGCGACGACCGTGACCGCGGTGACCGCCGTCAGCGACGCCCCGGCCGGCTCGGTGGTCGTGGAGTGCGTGACCGAGGGCGGCAGGACCCGGGTGCGGGTCGTCTCCCAGGGGTACGACTCCGGGTGGAACGTGCAGTTCCCGCGGGCGATCCGGGAGCCCGGAGCGCGGTACGTGGTGGACGCCCTGCACCCGGCGGCGGGCGGGTTCTACCGGGTCCGCGGCGACATCCGGCGGCTGCTGTGACCACCGGAGCGGGGGGAGCCCCGGGCGTCTTCGAGGCGGCCACGGGCGACGGGCCGCCGCTGTCCCCGGCCGAGGCCGAGCAGCGCTCGCGGGAGGTTCGCGCGGCCGTCGACGGACTGCTCCAGATCAGGCGGTTGACCCTGAGCCGGGGCGGCGACCCGAGGACCGTGCCCGCCGACTGGGAGCGGCGGAGACCGGTTCGGGCGGTGGCCCTCGCCCTGGAGTCCGGCGGGGTCACGCCCTCGTCGGTGGACGCCTCGGGGACACGGCTCTCCACCGGGTACCGCGTCACGGCGGGGGAGCGGCCCGGGACGGCCGTGGTGGAGTGGCTCGGCCCGCCGGGGGCGGGCGCCGCCCAGGAGGAGGCGGCGGCCCTGGGCGACTGCGTGCCGGCCCTGGCGCGGCTCGGCTGGGAGGCGCTGCTCTACAAGGGACCGCGCGGCCGCCGCTTCCTGGAGGTGGAGCCCGTGTCCCCGTGAGGCGCGGGCGTCAGGCGATCGAGGCGGAGACGATCGCCGAGACCGCGATGTTGCAGGAGGCCGTCACCCAGACCGCCGGGTGCGGCTCGGGATCGACGAGCGTGGCGCCGAGCTTCCCCGGCGTGACCAGGTCGACGACGAGGAAGGCCACCGCCATCATCACCAGGCCGAGCAGGCCGAACGCGGCGGTCGAGACGAGCCCCTTGCCGAAGTGGTCGTACGTCGTCCAGATCGAGGTGAAGACGATGCCGCCGATGCCGAGGAGCGCCGAGCTCAGCAGGATCGCGGCGTTGCGGTTGCGGTCCTCCCAGATCTGGCGGCCGAGCTTGCCGGGGGTCAGCAGGTCCACGAGCACGATGCCGAGGATCAGCAGGACCACGCCGAGTGCGCCGTAGGCACCCGCCCGGCCAAGGCCGTTGACGATGTCACTCATGAAGGGCCGGCTCCGAAGGGTTGCGATCGCGGGGATCGATGGTCAAGGACCGGCAAAATGTAGCGTACGGGTGAACGGGGTCCGCCGCCCGCCCGGAGCTCGGGCGGACGGCGGACGGAGGCGGTGCGCATCCGGCTAGGCGCCCGGCGGGAGGTCCTTGGCGCGGGAGCGGACCATGAAGGCCGTGACGAGCTCGACGACGCCGACGACGAGGAGCCAGATGCCGGCGAGGACCGTGAGCACCGTGGCCGACTCCAGCGGGGCGACGATCAGCACCACACCGGCGACCGCGCTGACGATGCCGAGGAAGATCTGCCAGCCGCGCGCCGGCATCGCCGGGTCGGAGGCGGCCGCCACAGTCTGTGTGATGCCGCGGAAGAGCCAGCCGATGCCGATCCACAGCGCGAGCAGCAGGGTCGACTGCGTCGCGCCCCGGAAGCAGAACAGGCCGAGCAGGATCGACAGCGCGCCGCTGATGAAGGCCATGACCCGCAGGGCCGTGGTGGCGTGCGTGCCGAACGCGGCGACCAGTTGCATCACACCGCTGAGCAGCAGGTACAGGCCGAAGAGCACCCCCACCACCCGCAGGGTGGCCTCCGGCCAGGCCAGCACCATGACGCCGAGGATCAGCGAGGCGAGGCCGGCGACGAGCAGGGCCTGCCAGGCGAAGCCCGCGAGGAGTCCCACGGGCCCGGGTGGCACGTCCCCGCGTGCGTCGCGGCCGTACGGACTGTCGTGAGTCTGTGTCATGGAACCGCACCGGTCCTTTCGTTGCGGTCGGGGGAGGGGAGAGCCGGGAAGGGGCGGGGTCAGAGGGGAGTGGCGTACGAGCTCAGGAAGAGGGCCTCGGCCAGCGCCATGTGCTCGATCTCGGAGGGGTCCACGCTCTCGTTCGGCGCGTGGATGAGGCAGCCCGGCTCCTCGACGCCGATCAGGGCGATCTCCGCCTCGGGGAACTGCGCGGCGAGGACGTTGCACAGCGGGATCGACCCGCCCTGCCCCGACTGGACCATGTCCTTTCCGTACGCCTCGCGCAGCGCCGAAGCCAGGGCCCGGTAGGCGGGTCCGTCGGTGCGGGCCCTGAAGGGCTGGCCGGCGCTCTCCGGCTCCACCTCCACCCGCGCGCCCCACGGGGCGGCCGAGGTCAGATGGTCGGTGAGGGCGCGCAGGGCGTCGTTCGCGTCGATCCCCGGCGGCACCCGCAGGCTGACCCTGGCCCGTACCTTCGCCTGGATCGCCGCCGAGGAACCCACCACCGGCGGGCAGTCGATGCCGAGGACGGTGACGGCGGGCCGGGCCCACAGCTCGTCGGCCACCGAGCCCGTGCCGACCAGGGACACCCCGTCGAGGACGCCCACATCGGTGCGGAACTGCTCGACGGGGTAGTCCACCCCGTCCCAGGTGCCGTCGCCGGCGAGCCCCTTGATCGTCGTGTTGCCGTGCTCGTCGCGGAGGCCGTCGAGGATCCGGACGAGCGCGGCCAGGGCGTCGGGCGCGGGGCCGCCGAACATGCCGGAGTGCATCTCGCCCTTGAGGGTGGAGACGGTCACGACGACGTTGGTGAGCCCGCGCAGCGAGGTGGTGGCGGTGGGCAGACCCAGCGCGAAGTTGCCGGTGTCGCAGACCAACAGGGTGTCGGCGGCGAACAGTTCGGGCTGGAGCGGCACGAGCTGTTCGAGCCCGCCCGTCCCCTGCTCCTCCGAACCCTCCGCCACGAACTTGATGTTCACGGGGAAGCCCCGGCCCTCCGGCCCGCCGAGCGCGCGCAGCGCCGTCAGGTGCATGGCGATGTTGCCCTTGCAGTCGGCGGCGCCGCGGCCGTACCAGCGCCCGTCGCGCTCGGTGAGCTCGAAGGGAGGGGTCTCCCAGGCGGCGTCGTCGAGCGGCGGCTGCACGTCGTAGTGGCAGTAGAGCAGCACCGTCGGCGCGCCCTCGGGACCCGGCGCGTGCCCCACCACCGCGTCCGTGCCGTCCGGGGTCGTCACCCGGCGCATGCCGCGGAGTCCGGCCTCCGTGAAGGCCCGTACGAGGAAGTCGGCCGTCTTCGCGCACTCCTCGGGCGGGAACTGGCGCGGGTCGGCGACGGAGCGCATCGCCACCAGAGCGGTCAGGTCCTCCTTCGCCCGGGGCATCAGTGCCCGGACCTTCTCCCGCAGGGCTGCGGTCTCGGTGGACTCGGCGGACATGCGCACCCACTTCCCTCGGGGACGAAAAGCATCCTCAGTCAAGCAACAGTGGGCAATCGCCGCAAAACATGACTCATATGGCCTATTCGGAAGGTGCTCCGGAGGGCGCCGGGGAGCGGGCGGGACGAGAGTGGACGGCGTACGTGTCCGCCTCCCGCACCTGGAGAACCCCATGGGCCACCCCAACCGACGCGATCTCGGACTGCTCGTGCTGAGAGTCGGCACCGGTGCCGTGCTCGCCGCGCACGGCACGCAGAAGCTCCTCGGCTGGTTCGGGGGAGGCGGCATCGAGGGCACCACCAAGGCGATGGAGGCCATGGGCTTCCATCCGGGCCGCGAGAGCGCGGTCGCCGCCGGCCTCGGCGAGGCCGGCGGCGGAGCCCTCCTCGCCCTCGGTCTCGCGACCCCGGCCGCCGGCGCCGCCGCGGCGGGTGCGATGGCGGGAGCCGTCGCCGTGCACGCCCCGGCCGGCTTCTTCGCCATGAAAGGCGGCTACGAGTACCCGGCGTTCCTCGGCTTCACGGCAGCCGCGATCGGCCTCACCGGTGCCGGGCGGTACTCCCTGGACCACGCCACCGGACACGTCCTCGACCGGCCCTGGGTGGTCGTCACCGCCTTCCTCGGCACCGCGATCGCCGCCGCGGCCGTCGTCAACCGCCGTGCCCAGTACCAGGCGTCGCCCGACCTCGACCCCGACTCCGGCCCCGACTCCGGCCCGGACTCCGACTCGGACTCCGGCCCGGAGCCGGAGTCGGATCCGGCGTAGGACGCGTCCCGCCGGGGTGCTCGAACGCGTTAGGCTCGCGGCAGAGGAAGGGACGGGCGCCGCACATGAAGATCGATCTGACGGACACCGACTCCAGCAAGATCAACAAGGCGATCCTGCAGGGCCGCCGGGCCGTCGGCACCCCCGCCGTCGGCGCCGTGCTCACCCTCGTCGTCGTCACCGACGAGGAGAACGCGTACGACTCCGTCAAGGCGGCCAACGAGGCCTCCCGGGAACACCCTTCCCGGACCCTCGTCGTCATCAAGCGGCACGCGCGCACTCCGCGCGACCGGCACGAGAACCGGCTCGACGCCGAGGTCCGGCTCGGCACCGACGCGGGCTCCGGCGAGACGGTCCTGCTCCGGTTGTACGGGGAAGTCGGCGCCCACACCGACTCGGTGGTCCTGCCGCTGCTCCTGCCGGACGCGCCCGTCGTCGTCTGGTGGCCCGTCGACGCGCCCGAGGTGCCCTCCCGGGATCCGCTGGGCTCGCTGGCGCAGCGACGCATCACCGACATGTACGCGGTCGAGGACCCGCTCGCCGCCCTGGCGAAGCGCGCCGCCTCGTACGCGCCCGGCGACACCGACCTCGCCTGGACCCGGCTCACCCCGTGGCGCTCGATGCTGGCCGCGGCGCTCGACCAGGCGCCGCTCACCGTCACCTCGGCCGCCGTCGAGAGCGAGGCGGAGAACCCGAGCGCCGAACTCCTGGCCCGCTGGTTCGAGGTGCGGCTCGGCGTCTCCGTCGACCGGGTCGTCACCGACGGGCCCGTCGTCACGGCCGTCCGCATGGGCACCGCGGACGGCGAGATCCGCATCGACCGGCCCGAGGGCCCGGTCGCGCGGCTCGCCATCCCCGGCCAGCCCAGCAGGGTCCTCGCCCTGAAGGTCCGGACCACCGCGGAGCTGATCGCCGAGGAACTCCGCCGCCTCGACCCCGACGAGGCCTACGCGGCGGCACTGCGCGGCGGCGCCTGACGGACCAGCGCCTGTCGCGGCGGCGCCTGACGGGTCGGCGCCTGACGGGTCCCCCCTTGCGGGTCCGCGCCGCCTGGCGGGTCCGCCCCTGACCGGTCGGTGCCTGACGGGCCCGGCCGGTCCGGCCGCCGGGCCTCGCGGGCCCGGCCGTCAGGTCTTCCGGGTGAAGACCAGGACGACGTCCGCCGCCTCCCTGACCCGGGGGACATCCGGGTCGGGGAGGGCGAGCAGCCGGGATCTCGTCTCGTCCACCAGGGCGGTGGCCTCGTCGCCCACCGCCCAGGCGCCGGTGAACAGGCCGCGCGTCAGCGACTCGGCCATCGCCCGGGGCGTCACCTGGAAGGACGTGGGGCGCTCCGACGCCGTCCCCTCGTAGACGAGACCCCGCGCCGCGGCGATCGGGGCCAGCCACTCCGGTCCGTCGCGGCGGCTGCCCTCCGGATCGAGGCGGTCCTCCAACGCTCCCACGAGGACGCCGACATCGTCCGCCGGGCGCGTGCCGCCCGCCGGGATCACCAGATAGCGCCCACCCGGCCGCAGCACCCGCGCGGCCTCGGCCAGGACGGCCCTGTTGTCCGGGCCCGCGTGCAGCAGCCAGGTCGAGACCGCCTGGTCCACCGACCCGCTCCGCACGGGCAGCCGGCAGGCGTCGCCCACGGCCACCCGCGCGCCGAGCCGGGCCTCCGCCCGTGCGAGCATCCCGGGCGAGAGGTCGACGCCGAACACGGTGTGCCCCCGCGCCGTCAGCTCGGCCGCCACGATGCCCGTACCGACGCCGATGTCGAGCACCGGCCGGGCCGGGTCGAGCAGCGGCGCGAGCTGCTCCGCGAAACCGGCGGCACGCGCCGTACCGCCGCGCGACTCGTCGTACCCCGGGGCGATCTCGTCGAAGTTCGCCGCTGTCACCGTCGTCCCCCTCACGCCTGCGGGGTGAAGGTCACGGGCAGCGTCGCCATGCCGCGCAGGATGCCCTCGCGCCGGCTCAGGTCGGCGTCCGGGTCGGCGAGCCGCAGGTCGGGGAAGCGCCGCAGCAGGGTGCCGATGGCGATCCTGGCCTCCGCGCGGGCCAGCGGAGCGCCCAGGCAGAAATGCACACCATGGCCGAAAGCGAGCTGTTGCGGGACCTCGCGGCGGGCCACGTCGAGGATGTCGGGTCGGTCGTAGCGCGCCGGGTCGCGGTTGGCCGCGGCGAGTCCGATGATGATCATCTCGCCGGGCGGGACGGTGACCCCGCCGATCTCGTACGCGTCGACCGTGAAGCGCGCGACGCCCCGGCTCACCGGTCCCTCGTAGCGCAGGAGTTCCTCGATCGCCCCGGGCAGCAGCGAGGGGTCGTCGCGCAGCGCGGCGAACTGCTCCGGGTGGCGCAGGAGGGCGTGGACGCCGTTCGCGATGAGGCTCGCCGTCGTCTCGTGGCCGGCGAGCGTGAGCAGGATGGCCATGGCCGTCAGCTCGCGGTCGCTGATCTTCTCCTCGGCCTGCGCGGCGCAGAGCGCGCTCAGCAGGTCGTCCTTCGGGTCCGCCTTGCGTGCGGCGATCAACGGCTCGAAGAACTCGGTGAGTTCGGCCCGGGCCCTGGCCCCCTTGGCGAGCCGCTCGGGAGTGTTGGGCGGCATGATGAGGCCGACCGCGAGGCGGGCGAAGTCCGGCTGCCCCTCGGCCGGGATGCCGATGAGCTCGCTGAGCACGGCCATCGGCAGCGGCAGCGCGAACTCGGAGACCAGATCGGCGGATCCGCGCGCGGCGATCGCGTCGAGGAAGGCGTCGGTGTGCGCCTGGACGCGGGGCGCGAGCGCCTCCACGCGGCGGAAGGTGAAGGCCTTCGAGACCAGGTTGCGCAGCCGGGTGTGGTCCTCGCCGTTGGCCACGAGCATGCTGGCCATCAGGACGTTGGTGCGCTCCTGGTGGGCCATCTCCTCCTCGAGGCCGTTGACCCCGACGGGGCTGCTGCTGAGGCGCGGGTCGGTGAGCGCGGCCACCGCCTCGTCGTAACCGGTGACCATCCAGACTTCAAGGGTGGGATTCAGCCGGACGCGCTGCACGACTCCGTGCTCGCGGATGCGTTCGAAGAGCGGGTAGGGGTTGGGCTGTTGAGCAACGTTTACCGGGACATCGTGGACGATTGTCTGGTCTTGACCGGTCATCTTCCGTAACTCCCCGAAGCTTTGTGAAAGATCTGTGGCAGGTAGTCATACCAGCCACCCCAGTTGCGTGGTAGCGTCACCGGCGCTCGGCTCGGATGATGTTCGAAGAAGCACCGACCAACAATCGGTGAAGCACCAACGAGGCGTTCCACCCACCGGTGATCCGGCGTCTCGTGCGCTCAACTCGGTCAGCAGCCAAGGCCTCAACCAGGCCCGATGCGCAGGGGGAGACGTTTCGTGGAGCAAGCGGCAGCCGTGGACCCGATTCTGGATCTGGCCCGTCCGTCGATCCTGCGGAACCCCTACCCGGCCTACGCCCGCATGCGGGAGGCGACGCCGGTCCTCTGGCACGAACTGCTCGGTTCCTGGGTCCTGACCCGCCATGCCGACTGCCTCGCGGTGCTCACCGACAGCAACCGTTTCGCCTCCGACTGGCGCCGCGCCGGCGAGGACATCCCCGCACCGCTGCTGAGCGTCCAGACCCTCGACCCGCCGGAGCACACCGCCATCCGGCACCTGCTGCTCGACGGCTTCCGCGCCCAGGACCGGCAGGCCCTGCACGACGGCCTGGAGCTCCAGATCGCGGACCTGCTCGCCGAGCTGGCCCGGCGGCCCTCCTTCGACTTCGTCGGAGAGCTCGCCGAGCCGGTCGCCCTCCGCTTCGTGACCGCGTTCCTCGGCGTCCCGGCGCCCGAGCTCGACTGGTTCGTGCCCATGTCCCGTACCGTCGTCGACGGCATGGACGCCGGGCTCTGGCCCGAGAAGCACGAGCCCGCCGTCGCGGCCCGGGCCCGGCTCGCGGAGTACGCCGGCGGCTGGCTCGCGGACCCGCCCAAGGAAGGCCTCATCGCGTACGTGGCCGAGCACGCGGCGGACAGCGGAGTGGCAGAAACGGTTCTTCGGAACAGTCTGCGCGCCGTCCTCCACGCCGGCTACGAATCCGCCTCGCGGCTCCTCGGCAACGCCGCGGCCGCCCTCCTCACCACCCCCGGCGCGCTCGACGCGTTCCGGGCGAGCCCGGGCGCGGCCGTGGACGAACTCATCCGGTACGACGCACCGGTCCAGGCGGACGCCCGGGTCTGCGTCACCGACACCGAACTGGGTGGCGTCACCATCAAGGCGGGTGATCCGGTCACGCTCTTCCTGGGCGCGGCCAACCACGACCCGCTGCGCTTCGACCACCCCACAGAGCTGCGACTCGACCGCGCCCCGAACCCACACCTCGGGTTCGGACGCGGGGCCCATGCCTGTCTGGGCGCGTCCATGGCGATCCGGCTCGCCGGATCGGTCCTCGGGGCCTTGGCCAGGGACTACCCGGACGCACGGGCGGTCGCGGAACCGGACCACCGGCGCAATCTGACCCTCCGCGGTCTCGACCGCTTCGAGGTCACCCTGCGCCCACGAGCGGGGGAGGAGGTTCGACCATGAAGTACTGGCACTGAAACCCATGAGCGTGACGCCCGTCCGGGAGGCGGGCACCACGCCGGTGTACGCCTGACGTGCACCCCCGCCGGAGCCCGAGCCCGCTGCACGGCTCGGGCTCCGGCCCATCCCGGACACGAAGGCCTCGGCCACGTCGCCATGTCCGGCGCCCTGCCATGTCCGGCGCCCCGGCATGACCGCCGCCCCGCCACGGCCGGCACCCCGGCATGTCCGCCACCCCGGCGCGGCTGGCACGCGGCAGGGCCGCCGCCCCGCCACGGCCGCCGCCCCGGCGCGGCCGGCACCCCGGCGCGGCCGGCACCCCGGCATGCCTGCCGTGCCGGTAGAGCGGGGCCGCCTCCTGTGACGTGCCACCGACACTCCGCGCGGTGAACGCCCCGAGAACGCCCTCGGGCCACCACTCGTGACATCCTCGGACGAACCGCCCACACCGACCGTCCGGCCGTGGGCCTCCTCGTCCTGCGCGGAGGGACACCTTGCTCATCAGCCACGCCGTACGCCACGACGCCCTGCACGTCACGCTCCACCGCGACCTGGACGTCACCAACCGCGCCGCGGCGGCGCTCCAGATCCAGGCCCTCGTCCAGGAGCACCGGCCCGTCCGGGTCGTCATCGCGGTCCCGGCCGCCGACCCCAGCCCCGCGACCCTCAGTGCCCTGGCCCGCGCCCACCGCATGTGCGCCGGCATCGGCGTCCCCCTCACCCTCAGCGGCGCGAGCGACCGCACGCGCCGCCTGCTGGACGCCAACAGCGTCTGAAACGGGTACGACGCCCTGCACGGCATCCCCGGCGGCCCGCACGACACGGCCCGACGGCGTCCTGGGCCACCTGCTGCGCGTCGGCGACGCGGCCGGCCTCACCGTCCGCGACGCCCCCCGGCCTGCAGACCGCCTTCCTCACCCGCTGCCGTCCCGCCGCGCCGCCTGGCACGCCTACCGCACGCGACCTCCACATCCTGGGGCGCAACCTTCCCGCGCTGCTCGTCCAAGTCGGGCTCCAGTCACGGCTGTTCACGTCCGGGGCGTGGTCGGGAGCGTGTACCGGGGTAACATCTGCCCTCGCGATCAAGCGGCTTGGGGGAACTTACGTTGAGCATCCGGGTGTTACTTGCCGAGGACATGCACATGGTGCGAGGCGCCCTGGTGGCGCTCCTCGAGTTGGAAGAGGACATCGACGTCGTCGCGGAGCTGGCGAACGGCGACGAGATCGTCCCCACGGCCCTGGAGAAGCGGCCGGACGTCGCGGTCCTCGACATCGATCTGGCGGGCATGGACGGACTCACCGCGGCGGCCCAGCTGCGCGACGTGCTGCCGGAGTGCCAGACGCTGATCCTCACCAGCCTCGGCCGGCCGGGAACGTTCCGGCGGGCGCTGCGCGCAGGGGTGCGCGGGTTCATCCTGAAGGACGCGCCGCCGCGTCAACTCGCCCAGGCCATACGCAGGGTGGCGCAGGGCGAACGGGTCGTGGACCCGGATCTCATGGTGGCCGCGTGGGACAGCGGGGACAGTCCGCTGACCGAGCGGGAGACGGAGGTGCTGCGGCTGGCGGCAGACGGCGCCGAGGTCGCGGAGATCGCGGGCCGGCTCTACCTGTCGGTGGGCACCGTGCGGAACTACCTCACCGCGACCTCGGTCAAGCTGAACGCCCGCAACCGGCTGGACGCGGTACGGATCGCGCGCGAGGCCGGCTGGCTCTAGGTGTATTGACCTGCAGCGTTGTTGACGCGGGTGATGGGTGGGTGTCCGTCGAGTGCGGTGTGGCAGCGGTGGTGGTTGTAGGTGTGGAGGAAGTCTGCCAGGGCGTCGGTCCGCTCGGTGTTGGAGGTGTAGGGCCGCAGATAGGCCCACTCGTCGAGGAGGGTGCGGTTGAAGCGTTCGACCTTGCCGTTGGTCTGGGGCCGGTAGGCGCGGGTGAGTTTGCCCGTGGCGCCGAGTTCCGCGAGGGCGGCCTTCCAGGCCAGGCCCTTGCGGTAGGCCCGGGCGTTGTCGGTCAAGACCCGCTCGATCCGGTCGATGCCCTGGGAGTGGAAGAAGGCGGCCGCGCGGATCAGGAAGCCCGCGCAGGTCGCGACCTTCTCGTCGCCGTGGATCTCGCTGTAGGCCGGACGGGAGTGGTCGTCGACGGCGGAGTGGATGTAGTCGAAGCCCATGTTGCTGCGGGTGGCCCGGCCGGCCTGGCGGCCCAGGGTCCTGTGGCCGCCGCCGTCGGGGATCCGGCCGAGCTTCTTCACGTCCACGTGGATCAGCTCGCCGGGACGGTCGCGTTCGTAGCGGCGGATCACCGTGCCGGTCGACCGGTCGTGCAGACCCGCCTCGCCCTCGGCCCGCCACCGGCGGATCCATTTGTGGGCCGTGGCCCGGGAGATACCCATCTCGGCGGCCACATGCGCGACCGGACGGCCTGAGCAGACACGTTCGACCAGCAGTCTCCTACCGAAGACGGTCAGCCGGGCATTACGGTGGGCCACGAAGACCTCCGGGCGGTGAGTTCCTAGACGGCTCCCACCACACCGGAGGTCTTCGCGATGTTCAAGAGCACGGCCGTGTCAACAACGCTCGTGATCAATACACCTAGGCGGTGTGTCGCCGGTCGGGCCGGGCGTCGCGAGCCCGGCCCGATCGGCAGGCCCCCAGGGGCGCTCGCCCCGATCGCGTCGGGCTCGGAAGCCCGGGGCCGCTCGACCGGATCACGTCCTCCGGCCCGGCGGGGTCCCGGAGCAGGACCCCGTGCTCACCCCACCAGGCTCTCGTCGTCGGAGGCGTCCGCGTCCGGCGCCGGCGTCTCGTGGGCGTCCGCCGCGGCCGAGGCCTCCAGGTGGAACCAGCCGTCCTCGCGCACCTCGGCGGAGAAGGTGCCGCCGACCTCGGAGAGCCGCAGGGCGAGGTTGGACAGGCCGCCGTTGTCCCGGGCGAGCTGCTCCGGGCGGCACCGGCCGAGCTCGCGCAGCCGCGGCGGCACGCCGTCGTTCGCCAGGCGCAGGCTGATCACGCCTTCCTGGGCGACCGCGTCGATGGTGCAGCGGGAAGCCTTGCTGTGCCGTATCACGTTGGTGACACCCTCACGCAGCACCGTCGCCAGCACGGTGTCGGCGCTCCCCGACAACCGGCCGCAGTCCACCCGTAGATGGGCGTCTATGCCGGCCGCCGACAGCACGGAGCGGGCCGAGGACAGTTCCGTCAGGAGCGACATCGAACGGTAGCTCCGGGCCACCTCGCGGACGTCCCGCAGGGCTTGGCGCGACAGCTCGACGATGCTCTCCAGCTCCGTCCTGGCCCGCTCGGGCGAGCGGTTGACCATGGTGTGGGCCAGTTCGCTCTTCAGCGTGATCGCCGACAGGGTGAAGCCCAGGAGGTCGTGCAGGTCCCGGGCGAACCGCAGCCGTTCCTTGATGACGGCGACGCGGGTGATGTCCTCCTGTGCCTCGTGCACGGCCAGCGTGAGGTCGGACAGCAGGGTGAGGCTGTACACGATGATGCCGGTGACCAGCGTCGACATCATCATGTACAGAACGTTGACGACGGTGCCCTGCTCGGTGTGGGCGGTGCCCACGCCGATGGCCACGATCAGCGCGCCGAACGCCGGGAGCGCCACTCGGCGGGGCAGCAGGATCAACATGGACGCGCCGGTGAAGCCGCCCATCCCGCCCCACGGCCCGCCGAGTAACAGCACGGGCACGACCGTGAGCAGTGCCTGCCCGAGCAGCGTCCAGCGTCCGTATCTGGCGCGCAGCCGGCGGAACCGCGGGAGGGTGTGGACCAGTTGGAGCCCGAGGATCGCGGGCAGCACGGTGGCGCTGCAGGCGACGGTGACCGCGGTGATCCCTTCGTTGAGGATGTCGACGACCTGCATCGTCAGGAACGCCGCGATGACCGTCCAGACCACGACCAGTGCGAACCGCGGCGCCGGAGCCTCGATGCCGAGGACCCGGACTCCGGGTTCCTGCCTGACGGGGCTCTCCGTGTAACGGTCTGTCATGGCTCTCCCTCTGGTCACACCGGACGGGGGCAACGGTCGATGGTAATGCCGTACCTTGACGTTGCAGCCAACTATGCGTGGTGTGACGGTTGTCGGTCAGTCCCTTGAGGACACTTCGCGTTCCTCCGGGAGGGCACCGAGGATGAACTCGCCGACCGCCGACTCTTCCCGCCAGTCAAGACCGAACGCCTCCGCCGACAGCTGGGTGGTGCCGGTGCCCAGCGCACACGGTGCCAGACCCATGCCGGTCGCCAGCAGATACAGCGTCTGCTGCACCACGCCGGCGTGCTTCAGCGTCAGCGCGTACGCGAGCCCGCTGTACTTCCAGGAGACCCGGGCGAACCTGGCCGTCAAGGTGAGCAGCAGCGCGGGCTGGGCACTCATGCCCGTACCGGCCTGTGCCTCGTCGAGGAGCGCGGTGGTCAGCTGTGCGCGGGCGGGCAGCCGGATCAGCGCGTGGTCGAGGGGGTCGTAGTAGTAGGCGCCGGGTTCGAGGCCGGCGCATCGGCCCACGGTCAGATAGCACTCCAGCTCGTAGCGCGCGCCGCCGCTCGGGTACGGGCGGCGCTGCGGCTCGTGCGGGGCGCCGGGCACGGCGGGCTCCCGGACCCGCAGGGAGCGGTGGAGGACCTCACCGAGCTGGTGGAGCGTCAGACCGGTGGATCCGTGGTCGCGAACCGAACGCCGCCGCTCCAGGACCTCGGTCAGGGAGGTGTCCCAGTCGGGGACGCCGGGGCCCGGCCGGGGCAGCTTGATCCGGGGCCCGCTCGGTGGCTGCTTGAGCCGGGGCGGCTCTTCCTGGCGGCCCCGCAGGGGGTAGGTGGCGCCGAAGTCGCCGTCGCGGCCGCCGGGGCGGCTGCTCCAGTGGAAGCGCAGGTCGTCGGCGGACCACGGGAGCAGCGCGGGGTCGTGGTCCTCGGGGAAGACGGCGTCGTGGGGCGCCGTGGGCTGTTCCGCGACCTCCACCATGCCGGTGGCGACGAGGTGGGAGACGAGCGCTCCGACCACCGGTGCGGCCAACGGCATCCGTGCGGCTGCTCGTTCGAGGGTGACGGGCCGGCTGAGCGAGCTGATCAGCCAGCCCGCCTCGGGCCGGGCGAAGACGGCGCGGAACTGCGACAGCGGCGACTCCAGCACCATGTCGTGGCCGCTGGAACGCAGCGCGGCGAACCGCGACAGCCGCATCATGTGCCCGGCCGGCACCGGAACCGGATCGAGCCGGGCGCCGGTGACCGTCGGCACCACGGACAGCAGGGGCCGCTCGCCGTCCGGCGCGCCGACGGAGCGTACGACGAGCCCGGTCAGCTGCCGCAGCGCTTGCAACAGGCGGAGCCGGGCGGCGAGTTCGTCGACACCGGGCACGTTGTCCAGCTGGACGGGGCCGAGCAGCATGCGGCGCAGCGTCTCGGTGAGCACCGTGCCGGGGCGCGGGATGCGCAGGGCACCCCACCGGGAGTGCAGCACCAGGGCGGAACCCTCCGGGAGTTCCTCCAGCAGGGTCTCCTCCCGCAGTGACCACAGTTCGATGGAGGGGGTGGGCGCTGAACTGCCCTGGGGTTGCACGGGTGGCACGATCGCTCCTGCTCGGGCTCGGCGTTACGCGGCTCGGCATTGCTCAGACAAACAGCGGTATCGGGTTCAGCTCCTCGTACGGCGTCGGCTCGGGCAGTCTGCCGAGGGACACCGGGACGTCGTAGAGCCTCCCCGGGGCGAACCGGGGCCAGAAGTGCCGCAGACCGGGAACCAGGATCCGCACCACGGGCAGGCCCAGGTCGGGACGGGTCTGGTCCAGTATGCACACCTCCAACCCCTTGCCCTCGATGGTTCGGCGCAGGTTCTGGAACTCCTCGAGCACGCCTCCGACACCGCTCAAGGCGTAGTCGAGCGGGGTGCGGGCGGGGACGCCGGGATCGGGGGCGAGGTAGGGCATGGCGTCCCGGGCGGCGGTGCGCCACCAGTGCAGGGCGACCGGGTCGGTACAGGCGTACCCGGTGCCGTCCGGGTGGGAGTCGAGGACCGGCGGGAGCATCTGGTTCAGTTCGGTGACCGCCCGGGAGAGGGCGATCGCCGGGTCCGGGTGGGCGCCGAAACCGAAGACGATGTCCTCGGGGGCGCCGACGCCCCGGTCGGTGCGCCGGGACAGCGCGGCGAACACCGGCACGCCGAGGTCCGAAGTGAGGTCCAACGCCCATACCTCGCGGTGGAGTTCCCGGTGCGTCCGGAGCACCTCGGCGGTCCAGTGGTCGTCGAAGGCGGTCAGGTCGACGCCCGGCTGGCGGGTGCGGTTGTACCACCACAGGGCGACGGCGTCGCGTTCGACGAGTTCGAGGAGGCCCTGCAGGGCCGCGTCCTCCAGCGAGCTGCCGGCCGCGCAGCCGTTGGAGTCCGCGCGGACCATCCGCCGGCCGGCCGCGTCGGGGGCGTGGTAGTAGAGCAGCGCGGCCGGCAACAGCACGTGTCGTTCCCGGGTGAGGGACCAGACCGGCGACCAGTCCAGCTCCGCGTCCGGGTCGAACGCCTCGGCCACCTGGTGGAACGGGTGGCCTCCGGCGTTCCACCGGGCGCGCTCGGCGATCTGGCGCTCGTGCCAGAGCTGGCAGTCGGCGGGGTGTACGGCGTCCGGTCCGAGCGTGCGCAGCGAGCCCCGTACGACGGACTCGTCGCCCTGCCACCGGCCGCTGATCCGCTCCAGCGCCTCGCACAGCGCGCCGACCCGGGCGTCCAGCGCCGTCCTTCCCTTGCCCGAACTCTCCTGGCGCAGCGAGGCGTTCAGTTCCGTCATGTGGCGGGGAGTCAGGGCCAGGTTGTGTCCTGCCCGGTAGACGTTGAGCAGTTCGGGACCGCGCCGGTCGCGGCGGATCTCCTTCACGACGCCGGTCACCGGGTCGACCAGGTGGCCGTACCGGTCCAGCATCGCCTGCGCGGACAGCGCGCGGTGGCCTCCGGAGGTGCGCACGGTGCGGTGGCGGCCGGTCAGGACGACCGGCCGGGCCGCCTGGCGGGCCATCAGGGAGGGGTCCCCGCACTCGGGGCACTGCGGGCGCCGGGTGAGCGGGTGCGACCGGCTGGTCAGGTTCAGCGTGTCGAGGGTGACCACGCGGTCGTGCTCCTCGCCGCGGTGTCCCGCCAGCCACTTGACGCACTCCAGGGCGGCGATCTGGGCGCCGAGAGCGCGGGTGGCCGGAAGCCCGGCGTGCGGCACGTCCACCGCGGCCCCGACGTGCGCCCCGCGGACCGGCGCCTCGGCGCAGCGGTGGGCGCGAAGCCGGTGGGCCAGGCAGTTCCAGCAGGCGCCGGCCTCCGTGCCGGGCCGGAACACCGGTCCCACCCACAGCGTGGTGCCGCACAGCTTGGCGAGCAGCCACGGGCGGCCGTCGTCGCGGTGGGCCGCGTCCACGGCGGCCAGCCGCGGGTCGAGGTAGTCGGTACAGACGACCAGGTCGAGGGTGGCGGGGGCGCCGGACTCGGCGACGGTGACCCCGGCGCGACGGCACGCGGCGGCCAGCCCGGAGTCGTCCAGGTCGCCGACGGTGACGATGCGTACCGTTCCGGTCCCGTCCGGGGCCTCGGTGCCGGCGAGGTCCCAGTACGCGCGGGCCGCGGGGTCCTCGGCGCCGCTCTCCTGGGGCGGGTGGTGGCCGAGCAGACCGCAGCGGGTCAGCTGCCCCACGATCTGCGCGACCTGCGCAGGGGGAACGAGGGGCGCCGCGGCCTCCAGCAGGGTGGCGAGGTCACGCGTGCCGTCCAGCAGCGGCGCGAGGGCCGCGAGATGGGGGCCGCGGACCGCGGCGACCCCGTGCTCCGACATCAGGTAGACGGCGTCCCCCGAGATCACCTCCAACCGCAGGTGGCGCTTGAAACCGATCAGTGGCGCCCGCTCGTTCCTCCTGCGCCCGGTCATATCGTCAGGGCCTCCGCGCCGCGGCCGGCGGTGTCGGGCTCGACGTCGCAGATGCTCAGGCAGGCACCGGCTGCCGGGGCGTCGGCGGGCAGCAGTTCGAAGCGGTCCACGACCACGTCGAGTTCCTCGGCCAGCGGCAGCGCGGGCGCGCTCTCCCCGGGCAGCGGCCGGATGCCCGCCTCGGCCAGCACCTGGTACGGGTTCTGCTCGTACCGGCGGCGCAGGGCCGGGTCGGTCCAGGCTCGGACGATCAGCTCTGCGAAACGCCAGTCCTTGTCGATGGACATGCTCTTCCTCCGTTGATCCGGCCGGATCCGGCCGCGAGTCGATGGACGCTGGAGCCGTGTTCAGGCAAGGAGTAAACGAAATCCGAGCGATCCTTGACCAGTGCCGCTCTCACGGGCGCTCCGTGAAAAAGTCATAGCCGGAGCCGGGAGCCCCGCACTACCGGCCGGCTCCGGGCGGGTGCCAAGCTGCGCGCCGCGCGTGTGCGGCCCCCGCCGGGCCCGCCGGGCGCGTGTCGACCGGGTCTCCAGCCTGTTCCGAGGTGCCTCTCCCAGCGTGACCGCAGCCGTCGCGCGGAGGAGGATGCCATGACCGCAAGGGAACGGGTCGCCGAGCTGCACGAGATCCGGGAGCGGATCCTGCGGGGCCCCGATGACAAGGCCACCGAGGCGCAACACGCCAAGGGCAAGCTGACCGCGCGCGAGCGCATCGGACTGCTCCTGGACGAGGGTTCCTTCAACGAGGTCGAGCCGCTGCGCCGGCACCGCGCGCAGGGCTTCGGCCTGGAGGCGAAACGGCCCTACACCGACGGTGTGATCGTCGGCTGGGGCACCGTGCACGGGCGGACGGTGTTCGTCTACGCACACGACTTCCGGATCTTCGGCGGCGCGCTCGGCGAGGCGCACGCCCAGAAGATCCACAAGATCATGGACATGGCCATCGCGGCCGGCGCGCCGCTGGTCTCCCTGAACGACGGCGCCGGCGCCCGCATCCAGGAGGGGGTCACCGCCCTCGCCGGCTACGGCGGCATCTTCCAGCGCAACAGCCGGGCCTCCGGGGTGATCCCGCAGATCTCCGTCATGCTCGGCCCGTGCGCCGGCGGCGCGGCGTACTCGCCGGCGCTGACCGACTTCGTGTTCATGGTCCGCGAGACCTCGCAGATGTTCATCACCGGCCCGGACGTCGTCAAGGCGGTCACCGGCGAGGAGATCACCCAGAACGGCCTCGGCGGCGCCGACGTCCACTCCTCGGTCTCGGGAGTGTCCCACTTCGTCCACGACGACGAGCAGACCTGCATCGACGAGGTGCGCTATCTGCTGTCGCTGCTGCCGCAGAACAACCGGGAGGCGCCCCCGGCACGGCCGGCCGACGACCCCGTCGAGCGCCGCAACGACGTGCTGCTCGACCTGGTGCCCGCCGAGGGCAACCGCCCGTACGACATGCGGGAGGTGATCGAGGAGATCGTCGACGACGGAGAGTACCTGGAGGTCGGCGAGCACTGGGCGACCAACGTCATCTGCGCACTCGCACGGATCGACGGCCAGGTGACCGGCCTGATCGCCAACCAGCCGAAGTCACTGGCGGGCGTGCTGGACATCGACGCCTCGGACAAGGCCGCGCGCTTCGTCCAGACCTGCGACGCGTTCAACATCCCGCTGGTGACGCTCCTCGACGTGCCGGGCTTCCTGCCGGGCGTCGACCAGGAGCACGGCGGCATCATCCGGCACGGCGCCAAACTGCTGTACGCCTACTGCGCCGCGACCGTCCCGCGCATCTCGCTGATCCTGCGCAAGGCCTACGGCGGCGCCTACATCGTGATGGACTCGCGCTCGATCGGCGCGGACCTGGCGTACGCCTGGCCGACCAACGAGATCGCCGTCATGGGAGCCGAGGGCGCGGCGAACGTGATCTTCCGGCGGGACATCGCCGGGGCGGAGGACCCCGAGTCGATGCGGGCGCAGCGGATCAAGGAATACCAGAGCGAGCTGATGCACCCGTACTACGGGGCCGAGCGCGGTCTCGTCGACGACGTCATCGACCCCGCCGAGACCCGTGCCGTACTGGCCGCCGGACTCGCCATGCTCCGTGCCAAGCACGCGGAGCTGCCCAGCCGCAAACACGGCAACCAGCCCATGTGAGGAGACACCCGACGATGTTCGACCTCCGCATCGAACGCGGCACACCCACCGCCGAGGAACTCGCCGCACTCACCGCCGTACTGGCCGCCCGCCTCGCCGCCGCCGACCCGCCGCGCGCACCCACGCGCCTGCCGGGCCCGCGCCTGCCGGAGTACGAGTCTCCCCTGAGCTGGCAGCGCGCGGCCTGAGTACGACTTGAGCGCCTGGTGCGAGGCTGTTGCAGCTCCATCCAGGCCCCCACCAGCCACGTACGAGGAGGAGGAACCATGTCGCCCGTCACCGAGCGCTCCCTGGCCGGCTTCCTGCGGCAGCTTGCGATCCTCGGGGTGATGTACGGCTTCATGCCGCCCCCTTCGGTCATAGCCGAGCTGCTGGGCCCCCCGAACGAGGCACGGGTGCGCCGCCCGCCCGGGGCGGCCCACCCCGAGAAGGTCGTCGTCGACCGCCCGCTCAGCGAGGCCGAACGGGGGTTGGCGCGGCAACTGCGCCGGGTGCGCGTGCTGTCCCGGCTGAAGGGCTGGTGAACGGAGCGGACGCGGTCCCCCCGGCTTCGAGCCGGGCTTGAGCGATGGCACACACGCTCGACTGGTGCAGGGAGACCGGACGTAGAGGAGTTGTGGTGGCCAGAGCTGCTGATTTCACCGACCTGCTGCTTCGCCGGGGCGCGGAGCTGGCGGACCGCGAGGCGTACCGTCTCACCGGGGACGGCGACGACGTCATGGTCACCTACGGCCGGCTGGACCGCACGGCGAAGGGGATCGCCTCCCGGCTCCAGCAGCACCGGCCGGGCGGGTCGCCGGTGGTGCTCTGCCACGGCGACACCGCCGGCTTCCTGCCCGCCTTCCTGGGCTGCCTGTACGCCGGGGCGATCCCCGTCCCCGCACCCGTCCCGAGCGGCACCCGGCAGTCGGTCGAACGGCTGGTCGGCATCCTCAAGGACGCCGCCGCCGCGCTCGTGCTCACCGACACCCACCACGCGCCGGCGGTCTCCCAGCTGCTCGCGGCGGCCGGCCAGTCGCACGTCCCGTGCCTGGCGACCGACCGCCCGCACCTGGGCGACCCGGACACCTGGGAACGCCCCGCCGTCCCGCCCGACCAGCCGGCGTTGCTGCAGTACACCTCCGGCTCGGTCAGCCGGCCCAAGGGCGTCGTGGTCAGCCACGCCCAGCTGCTCGCCAACCAGGGGGCCATCCAGCGCGCCCTCGGCACCGGCGAGGACTCCCGGTTCGGCGGCTGGCTGCCGTTCCACCACGACATGGGCCTGATCGGCCAGTTGCTGCACCCGCTGTTCCTCGGCGCCTCGACCGTGCTGATGCCGTCGCGCTCCTTCGCCCTGCGACCGCTCCGCTGGCTGCAGATGATCGACCGGTACGGCGTCACGGTCTCCGGCGCGCCCGACTTCGCCTACCGGCTGTGTGTCGAGCGGGTCACCGATCAGCAGGCGGCCGAACTCGACCTCACGCGCTGGGAGGCGGCCGTCAGCGGCGCGGAGTCCGTCCGGGCCGACACCCTGGACGCCTTCGCCGCGCGGTTCGCCCCGGCCGGCCTGCGTCCGGAGGCCCTGCGCCCCGGATACGGCCTGGCCGAGGCCACCCTGCTGGTGGCGGTCGGCGGCACCGGCCCGCGACCGGCCCGGCGCACCGTGGACGCCGCCGCCCTGGCCGACAACCGGATCGAACCGACCGTGCCCGGACGGCCGTCCCGCACCTTCGTGCCCGTCGGCCCGGTGATCGACGAGGTGGAGGCGCTGATCGTCCACCCGGAGACGCTGTGCCCCCTGCCGGAGGGCGAGGTCGGCGAGATCTGGCTGCGGGGCAGCAGCGTGGCCGGCGGGTACTGGAACCGCCCCCTGGAGAGCGCCGAGCTCTTCCGGGCCGCACCGGCCGGGGCCGCCCCGGAGGAGGACGGCTATCTGCGTACCGGCGACATGGGCTTCCTCGACGACGGCGAGCTGTTCGTCGCCGGCCGGCTCAAGGAGGTGCTGGTCGTCGCCGGGCGCAACCTCTACCCCCAGGACATCGAGCAGCAGGTGCAGAGGCTCAGCGTGCTGTTCGGATCGGGGGCCGCCTTCGCGGTGGGGGAGGAGCAGGACCAGGTCGTCGTGGTCCAGGAGGTGCGGACCAGCACGAGCGGAGGGGCCGAGGAACTCCCCGCGCTGGCCGACACCGTACGGAGTTGCGTGGCCGAGGAGTTCGGCATCGCCGTGCAGCACGTGCTGCTGGTGAGGCCCGGCACCGTACGGCGCACCACCAGCGGCAAGCTGCGGCGCACCGCGATGCGCCAGCTGTTCCTCAGCGGCCGGATCAAGCCGCTGCACGCCGTGGCCTCCGGCCCCGTGGCGACGGTCGGCCGACCGGGCCGTCCCTGAAGGTGAGAGAGGGCAGCCGTGGGCGAGCAGGAGCAGGAGGTACGGCGACGGGTCGCCGAGCTGGAGCGCGGATTCGGGAATCCCGCCGACGCGGACAACCCGGTCGGCACCTCCGCGTTCGTCGCCGCCGACGCCCGCGGGAAACCCTTGGCGGCGGCCGAGCTGCTGCTCGAACGGTACGGTCTGAACGCCGAGTTCGTACCCCGTGACCTCGGCGGCCGGTTGACCGGACTCGACACCCTCGCCCGGGTGACCCGGGTGGTCTTCCGGCGCGACGCCGCCCTCGGCCTCGGCCACGGCATCACCAGCTTCCTCGCCGCGGTGGTGGTCTGGGCGGCCGGCAGCCCGGAGCAGCGGCGGACCGTGGCCCGCCTGTTGCTCACCGGGCACCATCTCGTCTCCGCGTACCCGGAGTTGGCGGCCGGCAGCAGCTTCCTGTCCAACGAGCTGACCGCCACCGCCACCGCCACCGCCGGCGACGGATCCGGCGGCTTCCGGATCAGCGGACGCAAGGAGGCGCTCAACAACGTCGAACGGGCCGCCGCCCTGGTTCTGTTCGCCCGCACCGGTACCGGCCGGCACAGCCACTCCGCGTTGCTCGTGGAACGGGACGCGCTGCCCGCGGGCGGCGTCACCGCGCTTCCCCGGCACCGGACCTCGGGCATCCGCGGCTGCCAGGTGGCGGGGATCGGGTTCGACGACAGTCCGGTGCCGGCCGACGCGCTGATCGGCGAGCCCGGACGCGGACTGGAACTCGTCCTGCGGATCTTCTCCGTGACGCGCGGCGTCGGCCCCTCCGCGGCCCTCGGCTGCGCGGACACCGCACTGCGCACAGCGGTCGCCTGCGCCGTGGACCGCGGCGTGGTGGGCGACGCCGCCGACGACGACGTCGCCGGCCCGCAGCGCCTCTCGCACGCCAGGAGCACCCTGACCGGCGCCTTCGTCGACCTGCTGCTGTGCGACTGCCTGGCACTGGTGGCGACCCGCGCGGTCCATCTGGTCCCGGAGGACGCAGGACTGTACGCGGCGGCCGTCAAGTACCTGCTGCCGCAACTGCTCACCGACACCTCCTACGAGCTGTCGACCCTGCTGGGCGCCGACTTCCACGCCCGCAACGGCGCGTACGCCGCCTTCCGCAAGAACGTCCGCGACCTGCCGATGATCGGCCTCGGCGCGGCCGGCTCCGCGGCCTGCCGGGCCACGGTGATCCCCCAACTGCCCCGCCTCGCCCGCACCGCGTGGTCCGCGTCCGCCGCCGCGCCCGTGGACGGCCTGTTCCGGCTGGAGGCCGACGGGCTGCCCCCGCTGGATCTCGGCCGGCTCAGCCCGGCGGCCGGCGGCGACCCGCTGGCCGCCTCCCTGGCGCTCGCCGCCGACGCCCCGGACCCCGAAAGCGACCGGCCCGCCGAACTCGCCCGGCTGCTCGCGGGGGAACTCGCCCTGCTCCGGGACGGCTGCGCGGGGCTCGACCGGGACGGCCGCTCCGCGCTCGGCGACCCGCGCGGCCACGCCCTGGCCGAGCGCTACGCGCTGATCCTGGTCGGCGCCGCCTGCCTGGGCGTCTGGCGCCACCAGCGGTCGGCGGGCACCGGTTTCCTGGCCCGCCCGGAGTGGCTGGAGGCCGCTCTCACCCGGGTGCTGCGGCGCCTCGGCACCACCCTGCCGAAGGCCACCCCCGACCACGAGGAGCCGCTGCTCGCCGAGGTACTGGCGAGGTACCGCGAGCACCGCAGCTACGACCTCTACGACACACCCCTGGCCGGTGCCCCCGGCGCACCCGGAGCAGAGCGAGAGGCACGAGAGGAAAGGGAAGACCGATGACCCACCGGACGTGGCACGGGCGGCACCTGGTGCTCACCGCGCTGGACGGTACCGAGTACGAACTGCACGCATGGCTGGGGGAGCGGCTCCAGGCGGGCGCGCCGCCCGGAATCCGCGGGGACGACGCCGGCCGGCCGCTGCTCGACTTCGGAATGGACTCCGTGCGGCTGCTCGGCCTGATCGGCACGCTCGACGAGGTCTTCGGACTGGAGCTGGAGCCCGACGAGATCTACGCGTCGGAGACGGTGGGGGGCCTGGCCGCACACCTCGCGGACCGGGCGACCGCCGCGGGCCGCGGCGGGCGGGCCACGTCATGACGGTCGGCACGACCACCGTCGGCACGGTCGCACCGAGGCTGCGCCTCGCCCTGCTCGGCGTCAGCGGAGTGACACCGGAACTGCTCGACGGCGACGCGCCCGAGGAGGACGACGGCGCGCTGGACGAGGAGCTCCAGCTGGTGGACGACCTCGACTTCGACTCCGTGATGCTGCTGGAACTCAAGTGCCAGCTGGAGCAGCGGTTCCCCGAACTGGGCGAACTGTCGATGCCGGAGATCCTGCCCGAGCTGCGCACCGTCGGCTCGATCCTCGGACTCCTCACCCGGCGGCTCGCCGCGGTAGGGGCGGTCTGAATGGTCTCCCCACTGGACCCGGTGACCGACCCGCGGATCCTGCGGGTGTTCGCCCGTCCGATCCAGGTACGCGGACCGGACGGTCCCTGGGCGGAGGTGCGCGAGGCGATCTCCCGGCACGGCAGCGCGCTGGTGCACGCCCGGCTGGACGACTGGCTGCCCGCCGACCTCGGCGACCCCGGCCTGTCCGAGCAGCTCGGGCAGGACCACGCCCGTTTCCGGCGCATGCGGCACCCCACGGTGAAGGCCCGGTTCGTGGCCTCCCGGCTGATGCTCAAGCACACCGCCGGAGCGGTGGTGGGCGAGCCGCCAGGGGCACTGGAACTGGCCTACAAGCTGGGCGGACGCCCGTATCTGCGCGGTCACGAGCAGCTCGACATCAGCCTGACGCACACCGCCGACCTGATCGTGGTCGGGCTCACCCGACGGGGCTGGATCGGGGTCGACGCCGAGCTGAGCGACCGCCGGATGACCGGCCTCGGCACCGAGGGCCAGATGTGCACCCGGCACGAGCTGGAGGAGCTGGCGAAGCTCCCCGAGGACGCGCGGAACAGCGCCCTCGTCCGGCTGTGGACCCTGAAGGAGGCGTACAGCAAGGCCATCGGCCAGGGCATGCGGTTCCGCTTCACCGAGTTCGGCTTCGGGCCGCAGGACCGTCACGCGCGGGAGGTGCTGCTCCCGGACGGCTCGCCCGGTACCGGCGAGGAGTGGAGTTTCCACACGTGCGAGGTGCGGGGGCGCTACACGATCAGCGTCGCCCTGTACGACGCCGGATTCGGCGAAAGCGGCGACGGTCTCGACGCCCTGCGCGTGTCCGGTGTGCTGCTGGCGGAATTGTTGACGGGACCATCATCCGGTGGTCGGCCGGAATCAGCCAGTGCGGAGTTCACGCCCGCCACATGAAGATCTCACCTCCGCCCGCAGACGCACACTCCTGTCCGACTCCTGAAGATCTCACTGTTCCCGGCACGCTCCCCGTGCCACGATCCGGAATGACCGGACGCACCCGCAGCCCGGCAGATCGCGGAAAGATACGGGGGAGCCACGAATGGAAATTCAGGTGCTGGGCCCACTGACCGCTGCCGTGTCCGGAGGGTCCATCGTCCCGACGGCCGCCAAGCCGCGCCAGATCCTCGCGCTGCTCGCGCTGAACGCCAACCGGGTCGTGTCGGTGGCGCAGTTGATGGAGGAGCTGTGGGGTTCGGACCTGCCCCGCAGCGCCGCCACCACGCTGCAGACCTACATCCTCCAGCTGCGCCGCATGCTGCGTGCCGCCGCCGCCCGCAGCGGGCTGCCCGGTGGCGCCGAGCACGTGCTGGCCACCCGGCACGGCGGCTACGTGCTGGAGGTGGCGCCCTCCGCGGTCGACGCGAACGAGTTCGACCGGCTGACCGCCGCGGGCCACGCCGCGTTCGGCGCGGGCGACATGGAGCACGCCTCCGCCCTGCTCGGCGCGGCCTCCGCGCTGTGGCGCGGCTCGGTCCTGGTCGACGTGCGGCACGGATCCCAGCTGCGCATCGAGGCCACCCGCCTGGAGGAGTCCCGGATCGGGGTGCTGGAACGGCGGATCCGCGCCGACCTGCGGCTCGGCAGGCACCACGAGGTGATCGGCGAACTGTCCGCGCTGACCGGACACCACCCGCTGGACGAGGCGCTCCACGCGCACCTGATCGTCGCGCTGTACCGGGCCGGCCGCGCACCCCGGGCGCTCGGGGTGTACCGCCAGTTGCGTGAGACGCTGATCGAGGAGATCGGCCTGGAGCCGTCCGCCGTGCTCCAGCACCTCCAGCGGGCCATCCTGCGCGGCGAGTCGGTCGACGACTACGGCCTGGAGGGCACGGCACCCGCCATGCCGGCCCGGGGCAGCCTCGCCGTGTGAGACGGCCCGTACGCCGAAGACCCTTCGATCGCTTCTCCAGTTCATGTCCAGTGACCTTCCAGAGTCCTTGGCCACCATCGTCGGGCACTGCCTCCCGGTGGTGCCGACGGGGCGAAGGAGGCCGCGTGAACCGGTATTTCGCAGCCAGACCGCGGGACGGGGCGCCACTTCGGCTGTTCTGCTTCCACCACGCCGGGGCCGGGGCCATGGCCTTCGCCGGCTGGGCCGGCCGGATCGGCCCGCAGGTCTCGGTGGTACCGGTCCGGCTGCCGGGCCGGGAGAGCCGGCTCGGCGAAGCCCGGATCACCGATGTCGCCTCGCTCTTCGACGAGTTCGACGAGCACCTCGGCCCGCTCCTCGAACAGGGCCCGTACGCCTTCTACGGCCACAGCCTGGGCGCCCTGGTCGCCTACCGTTTCGCCGAGCACCGGATCGGCTCCGGACGACAGGCGCCCGTCGGCGTGGTGGTCGGCGCCTGCATGCCGCCCGACCTGCCCAATCCGCTGATCGGGGCCGGCCACCTGGACGACGAGGCGCTGCTGGCCCTGCTGTCGTCCTTCGGCGGGGTGCCCGAGGAACTCCTCGCACGCCCCAAGTGGCTGCGCGAGATGCTTGCCACCACCCGTGCCGACCTCAGCCTCGGCCGGGCGCTCCGCGAAGGGGCCCGTACCCCGTTGCCGTGCCCGATCTGGGCGTTCGCCGGGAAGAGCGACCGAGTCGCCACCCCGGGCGCCGTCGCCCAGTGGGAGCGCTGGACCACCTCGTCCTTCCGCTTCCGCACCCTGGCCGGCGGTCACTTCTTCGTCCGCGACGACGAACTTCCCCGGGTGCTGGGCGAGTTGCTCGCCGAGGAGCACCTGTTCGCCGCCGCTGACTGACCCCGGCACCACCGCGAACCTCGAAGGGAGAAGGCGATATGGATATCGGCCTGCTCGGCCCGCTCCGGGTCGACCAGTCGGGGGTGTCCGTCGTGCCGACGGCCGCCAAGCCGCGCAAGGTGCTGGCCCTGCTGGCCTGCCGGGCGGACCGGCTGGTCTCCGTGGAGTCACTGATCGAGGAGGTCTGGGGCGAGGACCCGCCGCGCAGCGTCCAGACCACCCTGCAGACGTACGTGCTGCAGCTGCGCGGCTGCATCTCCGCCGCGCTGGACGGGCAGCTGCCCGCCGATCTGCCGCTCGGCTCCAAGAGCGTGCTGGTCACCGAGCCCGGCGGCTATCTGCTCGACACCCAGGGCGGCACGCTGGACAGCGCCGAGTTCGACCGGCTCGCCCGGCGCGGACACTGCGCGATGGAGGCCGGTGACTGTGTGACCGCCTCCGCCGTCTTCCGGCAGGCGCTGGCGCTGTCACGCGGGCCCGCCCTGGTCGACGTGCAGTGCGGCCCGCTCCTCGAGGCCGAGGCGCGCGCCCTGGAGGAGTCCCGGCTGAGCATCCTCGGCCGGCGCATCGAGGCCGACCTGCGGCTCGGGCGCCATCACGAACTGCTCGGCGAACTGGCGGGACTCTGCGCCCAGTACCCCCTGCACGAGGGCCTCCAGGCGCAGTTGATGATCGCCCTGTACCGGGCCGGACGCCGCAGCACCGCCCTGGAGACCTACCAGCGCCTGCGCACCCTGCTCAGCCGCGAGCTCGGACTCGATCCCTCCCCCGAACTGCGCGAGTTGCAGAGCGCCCTGCTGGAGGCCGACCCGGCCCTCGCCCTGCCGCCGCAGAGCCCCGCCTCCACCCGGCTGCTGCGGGCCATCTGAGCTTTCGCCCGATCCCGTCCATCCCTCAGGAAGGTGCCCGATGAGCACGTTCACCCTGCCCGAGCTGATTGCGAAGCTGCGCGAGTGCGCAGGCGACAGCGACACCTACGACCTCGACACCGACGACGTCATCGACGTCCCGTTCCTCGAGCTCGGCTACGACTCCCTCGCCCTGCTCCAGGTCACCGGTGTCCTCGACCGGGAGCTCGGGATCGAACTGTCCGACGACGAGGTGGCCGCCGTCGAGACCCCCCGGCTGTTCCTCGGCCTCATCAACGACACCCTCGGTCTGCGAGCCGCGTGATGCCGTACGCAGCGATCACCTACCGGGTCAAGCCCGGCCACGAGGACGAGATAGCCGCGGTCTTCGCGGACTTCCAGCGGGTCGACACCCCCGACTACACGGCCGAGGACGGCGGTTCCGCCGGGCGGCTGCTCGGCACCGGCGTGTTCGTCAAGGACGACGTCCTCGTCCGGGTCATCCACTACGAGGGCGATTTCGCCGCGATCGGCCGGCACATGGCGGCCCAGCGCGGAGTGCACGTGCTGGAGGAGCGGCTGGCCCCGTACCTCGCCGAGGAGCGGGACACCACCACCGCCGAGGGCTTCGCGGCGTACTTCCGCGACGCCGTCATGCGGCCCATCGCCCAGCTCACCGTGGACACCCATCCGGCCCGGCGCTGAGGGACGGCCCATGACCACGGTACTGGGCGTGCTGGCGCTGCTCGGCAGCGGCGTCACCGCCGGAGTGCTGTTCGCCGTCGCGCTGAGCGTTCTCCCCGCGCTCTTCGCGATGCCGGCCGGCACCTACGTCTACGCGCACCAGCTGCTGGGCCGGAACTGGGACCCGACCATGCCGGCCATCGTCCTCGGTTCGACGCTGGCGGACGTCCTGTGGGCGGTGTCCGGAGACGGGGGAGTGCCGGCCGCGGCGGCGGCCGTCCTGCTGCTCGGGGTCTCCGCCGTGTCCCACCTGTGCAACGTCCCGATCAACCGCCGGGTCAAGGCCGTCACCGACCCGGAACGGCTGCCCGCCGACTGGACGGACCCGCGCCCGCTGTGGCGGCGATGGCACCTGCTGCGCTGCGCTCTCGCGATGGTGGCGCTCGCCCTCAACAGCGTGGCGGCACTGCACGGTTGACGGATCGGGCCGGCCCCCGGGGAGGGGGCCGGCCCGATCCGCGCGTACGGTCAGGACGCCGCGGGCACGTCCCGTACCGAGATCTGTGCCACCGTGCGCAGCAGGCTGCGCCGGAAGGTCGCGACGAACCCCTCGACGGTGTCGGTGTCCCGGGGCCGGGTCAGGTACGGCTTCAGCTTCCGTTCCACCTCGCGCACCCCCGGCTGGGACGCCATGTGACGCGCCACCGCGTCCAGGTCGCCCTCGTACTCGATGACCCGCACCAGGGTGTCGTCCCGGAGGAAGACGGCCGTGGCGAGGATGCGGCCGGCGTCCTGCCCGCCCGCGTCGCGCACCCGGTCGGACGTCACGCGGCGGAAGCCGCCGAAGATCTCGGCGAGTTCGGCCTCGCAGCCGGGCTTGATGTCGTAGGTGATGGCGGCGAATGGCATGGGCTCGCTCCACAGGTCGGCACACGGGACGCCACGATGCCAGCACCCGCGACTCGCGTTCGCCTCAAGTCCCTTGTCTGGACGCGTACTTGAGCCGGTCTCCAGGTTGCCCGGGGACAGTCTGGCATGTCGGTGTCGGCACCCCATCCCCAGGAGGACAGCAGTGCACCGCACCTTGATCGTCGCCCGGCTGAAGCCGGGCAAGGCCGATGACATCGCGAGCATCTTCGGTGACTCCGACGCGACCGAGCTGCCCCACCTGGTCGGCGTCTCCCGACGCACCCTGTTCCGCTTCCACGACCTGTACTTCCACCTGGTCGAGGCCGATCAGGACATCTCGCCGGACCTCTACAAGGCCCGCAGCCACCCGCTCTACCAGGACATCAACAACCGTCTCGCGGCCTGCGTGAGCCCGTACGACCCGGACTGGAAGGAGCCCAAGGACGCCATGGCGAGCCCGTTCTACGTGTGGACCAAGGACGAGGGGCGGCTCCAGTGACCGACACCGACCGCACCTCCATCACCCGTACGGTGAAGGTCTCCGCCGGACAGGTCGAGGCCAACACCAGGCGCGGCGGCGACATGCGGGTGACCCTCAGCCCGAAGACCGTCGGCTGCACCTCCGGCTTCGGCGGCACCCTCAGCCTGGCACCCGGTGACCACGTCACCGAGCACTACCACCCGTACTCCGAGGAGTTCCTCCACGTCACCACCGGTGAACTGGAGATGACCCTGGACGGCAGGCCGGTGCGGCTGACGGCCGGGGACTCCCTCCTCGTCCCGATCGGCGTGCGCCACCGCCTGGTGAACACCGGCACCGAGACGGCCGGGTGCGTCTTCCACCTGTCCCCGCTGGCGCCGCGCCCCGAGCTCGGGCACGTCGACACCGAAGCCGTCCGGAACCCGGAGGCGGCCAACCCGCGGGTGGGTGGCGGCACGTGAGCGGCGGCGGTGAGCGTCGCGCGGTGATCACCGGCATCGGCGTGGTGGCGCCCGGCGGCGTCGGCAGGGAGGCGTTCTGGCAGCTGCTCACCGAGGGCCGGACCGCGACCCGCCGGCTCAGCCTCTTCGACCCCGCCGAGTTCCGCTCCCAGGTCGCCGCCGAGGTGGACTTCGACCCGGCCGGCGCCGGTCTGACCGCCAGGGAGATCCGGCGCATGGACCGCGCCGCCCAGTTCGCCGTGGTGTCCGCCCGCGAGGCCATCGCCGACAGCGGACTCGACCTGGCCGCCGTACGCCCCGAGCGGATCGCGGTCGGCCTCGGCAGCGCCGTCGGCTGCACCATGGGCCTGGAGGAGGAGTACACCGTCCTCAGCGACCAGGGCCGGAACTGGCTGGTCGACCACGAGTACGGCGTCCCGCACCTGTACGGCTACATGGTGCCCTCCACGCTCGCGGTCGAGGTGGCCTGGGCCGCCGGCGCGGAGGGCCCGGTCTCCCTCGTCTCCACCGGCTGCACCTCCGGCATCGACGCCGTGGCGCACGCCGTCCAGCTGATCGAGGAGGGCAGCGCCGACGTGGCGCTGGCCGGTGCCACCGACGCACCGATCTCCCCGATCAGCGCGGCCTGCTTCGACGCGATCCGGGCCACCACCGCCCGCAACGAGGACCCGGAGCACGCCTCCCGGCCGTTCGACCGTGACCGCGCCGGGTTCGTGCTCGGCGAGGGCTCCGCCGTCCTGGTCCTTGAGGAGAAGGCGGCCGCCGAGGCGCGCGGCGCCCATGTCTACGGTGAGATCGTCGGCAGCGCCGGGCGCAGCAACGCGCACCACATGACCGGCCTGAAGCCGGACGGCCGCGAGATGGCGGAGGCCATCGGCATCGCCCTCGACCAGGCCCGCCTGGACCCGACGGCGGTCGGCTACGTCAACGCCCACGGCTCCGGCACCAAGCAGAACGACCGGCACGAGACCGCCGCCTTCAAGCGGGCCCTCGGGGACCACGCGTATCGCGTCCCGGTCAGCTCGATCAAATCGATGATCGGGCACTCGCTGGGCGCCATCGGCTCCATCGAGGTGGCCGCCTGCGCGCTCGTGCTCGACCGGCAGGTGGTGCCGCCGACCGCCAACCTGGAGAACCCCGACCCGACGTGCGACCTGGACTACGTCCCGCGCACCGCCCGCGAGCACCGCACCGACGTGGTGCTGACGGTCGGCAGCGGCTTCGGCGGGTTCCAGAGCGCGATGGTCCTGGCGCGGCCCGGGACGGTCGCCCACGGGAGGAGCTGACCATGTCCAACGGGCACCGCCCGCCGGTGATCACCGGCATCGGCGTCACCGCGCCGACCGGGCTCGGCGTAGAGGCCCACTGGGCCGCCGTGCTGGCAGGCAAGTCCGGCATCGACCGGATCAGCCGGTTCGATCCCACGCCCTACCCGGTGCGGCTCGCCGGCCAGGTGAGCGGTTTCAGCGCCGCCGACTCGGTGCCCAGCCGGGTCGCCCGCGAGACCGACCACTGGACCCACCTCGCCCTCGCCGCCGCCGAGGCCGCCCTGGCCGACGCCGGGGCCGACCCCGCCACGCTGCCCGAGTACGAGATGGCCGTGGTCACCGCCAGCTCATCCGGCGGCACCGAGTTCGGCCAGCACGAGATGGAGGCGCTCTACCAGCACGCGCCCGCATGGGTCGGCGCCTACCAGTCCATCGCCTGGTTCTACGCCGCGACCACCGGGCAGCTGTCCATCCGGCACAAGATGCGCGGCCCGTGCGGCGTGCTCTGCGGCGAGCAGGCCGGCGGACTCGACGCCATCGGCCAGGCCCGCCGGCTCACCCGGCGCGGCGCCCGGCTGGTACTCACCGGCGGCACCGACGCCTCCCTGTGCCCGTACGGACTGAGCGCGCAGCTGTCCACCGGCAGGCTCTCCACCGTCGTCGACCCGGCCCGCGCCTACCTGCCGTTCGACCGCTCGGCCGCCGGCTACCTGCCCGGCGAGGGCGGCGCGATCCTGGTTCTCGAGAGCGACGCCGGAGCCACCGAACGGGGTGCAGGACAGCGGTACGGCACCGTGCTCGGCTACGCCGCCGGCTTCGACCCGGCCCCCGGCTCCGACCGGCCCCCCGCGCTGCGGCGCACCATCGAGGCGGCTCTCGTGGACGCCGGACTGAGCCCCGGCGACATCGACGTCGTCTTCGCCGACGGCGCCGGCACGCCCGCCGAGGACCTCGCCGAAGCCCGGGCGATCAGCGCGGTGTTCGGCCCGGGAGCCGTACCCGTCACGGCGCCCAAGGTGCTCACCGGCCGGCTGTACGGCGGCGGCGCGCCGCTGGACGTGGTCACCGCGCTGCTCGCGCTGCGCGACGGCGTCGTCCCGCACACCGCCGGCGTCGAGCAGCTCGCCCCCGGCTGCGACCTCGACCTGGTCACCGACGAACCCCGCACCACACCGCTGCGCCGTGCCCTGGTCCTGGCCCGCGGCCACGGCGGCTTCAACTCAGCTGTCGTCCTCGGACGTTGACGAAAGGTTGGCGCACCCATGGCAGGCCACACCGACAACTCGATCCTCATCGACGCACCGCTGGAGACCGTCTGGGAGATCACCAACGACCTGGAGAACTGGCCGAACCTGTTCAGCGAGTACGCCGCCGCCGAGGTGCTGGAGCGCGACGGCGCCACCGTCACCTTCCGGCTCACCATGCACCCCGACGAGAACGGCACCGTGTGGAGCTGGGTCTCGCGCCGCACCCCCGACCCGAAGAGCCGCACGGTCGAGGCGTACCGGGTGGAGACCGGCCCGTTCGAGTTCATGGACATCCGCTGGGAGTACACCGTCGAGGACGGCGCGGTGCGGATGCGCTGGATCCAGGACTTCCACATGAAGCCGCAGGCCCCCGTGGACGACGCGGGCATGACGGAGCACCTCAACCGCAACACGGCCGTCCAGATGAAGCTGATCAAGGACAAGGTCGAGGCCACCGCCCGCCGTGAGCCGCGGTGACCGCGGTCCTCGCCCCCCTGGTGGTGCTCCTCAGCGGTCTGGGCGCCGGGGTCCTGCTCGGCACCCAGCTCGGCGGCTGGCCCCTGCTCGCCGCCCTGCCGCCCGACCGCTACGTCCACGCGCACGCCTTCTTCGCCACCCGCTACGACCCGGCGATGCCGATCTGCCTGCTGGGCACGCTCGTCGGCGACCTGGTGCTCGCCGTCGGCGGCGGGCAGCCCGCGGCCCGGCTGCTGTACCTGGTTGCCGCGCTGCTCGCCGCCGCCACCGTCACCATCTCGCTCGTCAAGAACGTCCCCATCAACCGGTGGATCCAGGGCGTCGACCCCGGCCGGCTCCCGGAGAACTTCGACGAAGTCGACCCGCGCCCCGTCTGGGGCCCGTGGAACCGGCGGCGCAGCGCGCTCGCCATCCTCGCCTTCGCCGCCAACTGCGCCGCACTGTCCGTCCTGCTCTGACGCACCCATCGCCCAGCCTCACGGAGGAAGACCATGAACCTGGCCCTGGAGGGAAAGAAGGCCCTCGTCACCGGCGGCACCCGAGGCGTCGGCCGGGGCATCGTGCTCGCGCTGGCCCGGGCCGGCGTCGACGTGGTGACCTGCTACCGGCAGCCCAGCGACCACGTCGGTTCGCTGGAACGAGAGCTGAAGGAGACCGGCGGCGACCATCACGTCCTGCGGGCCGACCTCAGCAGGCCGGAAGAGGCCGCCTCCCTGGTCGAGCGGGCCGGAGCGGCGTACGGCCGCCTCGACCTGGTCGTCAACAACGCGGGCACGATCAGCCACGTCCCCTACGCCGACCTGCCGGTGGAGGAGTTCCAGCGGATCTTCACCACCAACGTCACCGCCGCCCACCTCGTGATCCAGCACGCCCTTCCGCTGCTGCACGAGGGCTCGTCCGTCGTCAGCATCGGCTCCAAGGCGGTGGAGGCCGGCATCCCGCTGCGCTCGCACTACACCGCCACGAAGGCGGCCCTGGTCGGCCTCAGCAGGTCGCTGGCCAAGGAGTTCGGCGCGAAGGGCATACGGTTCAACGTCGTCGCCCTCGGCGTGGTGGAGACCGAGAACCTGCACCGGCTCCCCGAGGACCAGCGGAAGCTGATGGTCGAGCGCTACAGCGCCAAGACCGCGCTGGGCCGGCTCGGCACCCCGGACGAGGTGGCCGGCGCCATCCTCTGGCTCGCCAGCGACCTGTCCCGGTACGTCACCGGGTCCACCGTCAGCGTCGACGGGGGGATCTCCTGATGACGTTCCGGGTCACCCTGCGGATGGAGCTCAAGCCCGGCGCCGAGCACGCCTTCGTCGAGGAGTGGCACCGCGGCACCGACGCGGTCACCGGCCACCCGGCCAACCTCGGGCAGTGGCTGTGCAAGGACGCCGGCGCGGACGACGTCTACTGGATCATCAGCGACTGGCTGGACGAGCCGCGCTTCCGCGCCTTCGAGAACAGCCCCGCCCACCTGGAACACCGGGCCAGGCTGCACCCCTACCGCAGCGGCGGCTCGTTCCACACCATGGAGGTCACCGCCCACATCCCCGGACAGGCGGCGGGCGCCGATGCCTGAGGTACGGGTGCTGGTGTACCAGTTCGCGCGCGACGACGCCGAACTGGCCGCCGTACGCGCCGCCTACCACCAGGTCAGCGAACGGCTCGCCAAGG
Organism: Streptomyces nymphaeiformis; assembly: GCF_014203895.1. Lineage (GTDB taxonomy): Bacteria > Actinomycetota > Actinomycetes > Streptomycetales > Streptomycetaceae > Streptomyces > Streptomyces nymphaeiformis. The sequence goes on from NZ_JACHJY010000016.1 coordinate 94,720, forward strand.
TGCCCGGGATGCTCGGCAACGAACTGCTCCTCCGGCTCCACGACCCCGGCTCGCTGGTGGTGGTCAGCCGCTGGGCGAGCACGACCGCCTTCCAGGACTGGGAGGCCGGTCCGGAACACCGCGACGACACGGCGCCGCTGCGCCCCTACCGGGACACCCGCACCGGCACGCCGTTCGCGGTCTACGAGGTCGACGCGGCCTACTGAACGACCCGCACCCCGCGACCGCTGTCCCCGGCGCCCTCCCCCCGGCGCCGGGGACAGCCCCCTGTCGCGGCAACCCCCTCCCCGCAAGGAACACGAAGGAAGGCGGCACGATGAGCCCCACCACTCTGGCCTTCATCGGACTCGGCAGCATGGGCGGCGGCATGGCGCACCGCCTGCTCGGGGCCGGGTACCGGCTGACCGTCCACAACAGGACCGCGGACAAGGCCGCACCGCTCCTCGCCCAGGGCGCCGTGGCCGCGGGCTCGCCGGCCGAGGCCGTGGCAGGCGTCCGCACCGTGCTGCTCAGCCTCAGCGACGAGGCCGCCGTCGAGAAGGTGCTGTTCGGCGAGGTGGTCCCCGCGCTGGAGCCCGGCAGCACCGTCATCGACACCTCCACCGTCTCCCCGGAGTACGCCCGGCACAGCGCGACCCGGCTCGCCGAGGTCGGGCTGCGCCGGGTCGAGGCGTGCGTCGTCGGCAACCCGCTCCAGGCCCGGGAGGGCCGGCTGCGGGTCTTCGTCTCCGGCGACGACGCCGACATCGAGGCGGTGCGGCCCGTCCTGGACACCATCGGCTCCGAGGTCGTGCCGCTCGGCGCGCCGGGCGCCGCCGCCACCGCCAAGCTGATCCTCAACCTGCTGCTCGGCGCCCAGGTCGCCGCGCTCGCCGAGGCCGTGACGTACGGCCAGCGGGCCGGCCTCGACCGGGACCGGCTGCTCGCGACCATCGCCGGGAGCGGGTTCAGCTCCGAGGTCCTGCGGTTCCGCGCCGAACTGATGCGCAAGGGCAGCTACCTGCCGGCCTTCTTCCGCTCCGCGCTGATGGAGAAGGACCTGCGCCTCGCCGTCACCGACGCGGCGCGGACCGGTGTCGCGATGCCCGTGCTCGACACCGTACGGGCCCGCTTCGCCGGCGTCGTCGAGGCCGGGGACGGCGACCGCGACGCCGCGGTACTGATCGAGCACACCTGAGCCGGGCCGCCGGGGCGGGCGTCAGCGGCAGAGCATCCGGGCGAGGGCGGCGTGCAGGGCGTCCTCGGCGTCGTCCTGCGTCCCGGCGGACCGCCAGGCCACCACCCCGTCCGGGCGGACCAGCACCGCCCCCGCGTCCGTCGTGCCGTACGCCTTCGCCCAGTCGCCGTCCGAGTCCTCGTACGCCCCGTCGCCGCCGATGCCGTGCACCCGGAGCGGCACGCCGAGGCGCCGCGCCGCCGCCTCGGCCGCCGCCGGCCACGGTCCCGGCCGGGAACCCGTCAGCAGCACCGGGCCGTCCCCGAACAGGTCCAGGGTCGAGCACTCCGCACCGTCGCGCAACAACGGCACGTGGGGGGCCCGCGTCCCCGGCAGGCCGCTCGGATCGGTCACCCAGACGTCGCCGCCCACCGCGTAGCGCCAGCCGAACCACACGGTGGTGTCGTCCACGAGACCGGGCGGCAGCACCCGCCGCGCCCCGCGCTCACCGCCGCGCGGCCGGTCCCGCTGGCGCAGCACCGCCTGCCGCACGGTGGCCGCACCGAGCGGCCGACGTTCGGCGTCGTAGCTGTCGAGCAGACCGGGGGAGGCCTGCCCGGCGAGCACCGCGGCCAGCTTCCACGCCAGGTTGTGGGCGTCCTGGACACCGGAGTTCGAGCCGAAGGCGCCGCTCGGCGGCATCACGTGGGCGGCGTCGCCCGCGAGGAAGACCCGGCCGGCACGGAACCGGCGCGCCACCTTGGCGGCGGCCTCCCACGGAACGGCGCCCAGCACCCGCACGGCGAGGTCCGGCACGCCCGAGGCGGCCCGCACCAGCTCGGCGCACCGCTCGGGAGGGAAGGCGGCGAGCACCTCCTCGGGCGTGCCGGGGTCCTCGGGGCCGAGGATGACGTCCAGCCGCCATTCGCTCGCGTTGTCCAGCGGGATCAGCGCCCCGCGTACCCGGTCGTTGAACGTGTAGCACATGACGAACCGCCGCTCACCGAGCTCCTCCGCGAGATCGGCGCGGAAGTGGATCGCCAGGAACCGGCCGAGACCGCCCGTGCCGTCGAACGGGATGCCCAGCCGGCGGCGCAGTCCGCTGCGGGCGCCGTCGGCCGCGACCAGATAGCGCGTCCGCAGCCGGCTCGTCGTACCGCCCGCGCCGTCGCGCACCAGAGCCGTCACACCGTCGGCGTCCTGCGCGCACGACACCAGCTCGCTGCCGAAGCGGAACTCGGCCCCGGCCCGTTCGGCGGCCCGGCGCAGCACGCCCTCCAGCTCGTTCTGATGACACAGACACCAGCTCGTGGGCGACAGCGCGCCGAGATCGGAGGAGACCTCGCGGTAGTACTCCTCCTGGAACGAACCCAGTTCCGGCCCGGCCAGCGACCTCGCGAGCCGCAGACCGCTGTTGCGGGCCAGCGCCCGCGCGGACGGCAGCGCGCGCAGCTCGTCCTCGAGCCCGGCGGCGCGCAGCAGCTCCATCGAGCGCGGGTTGACGCCCCGGGTACGCGGGTGGGCGGACAGGCCCGCGCGCTGTTCGAGGACCAGGCAGGCCACGCCGCGCCTCGCGAGGAAGAGCGCCGTCGACAGCCCGACCAGGCTGCCTCCGACGACCAGTACGGGAACCTGCGGCTGCTCGGTCATCCGGATCTCCTCTGCCGGGGACGTCAGGGGCCCGAGGATCGGCACAGGGCGTCGAGGACGGCTCAAGAGGGGCCCCATCGAGCGCGATTCGAGTCGGGACGGGCAGCCTGGCACCGCAGGCGACCGGCCGGATCCGCCAGAAGAGTGGACGGGCCGGACGAGCCGGAAGAGCGAGGGGAGCACGGAGATGGCCGAGTACGCGCGGGGGCCGGTGCGGGTGGTCCTGCGGATGGAGATCGCCCCGGGCCGGGAGGCCGAGTTCGAGGCGGTCTGGCTGGAGATCGGCACGATCATCGCCCGGCAGCCGGCCAACCGGGGCCAGGTGCTGGTCCGCGACGAGGACCAGGACCGGCCCGTCTACCACGTGTTCACGGACTGGGCGGACGAGGCGAGCTTCCGTGCCTTCGAGCTGAGCGCGGAGCACGTGGAGCACCGACGCCGGCTGGCCCCCCTGCGCACGGGCGGCGCCATGACCGTCAACCGGATCGTCCACGACCTCCGCCCCGCGCCCGCGTCCTCCCCCACCTAGGGCCCGTCTGACCGTTCCCGTCGGGTCCGGCCCGCCCGGCACGCACGCACCGGACGACCCGGCCTGATCCGACACGAAGGGTCAGACAGGCCCTCGGGCCTGTCTCTAGACCCCGCCGTCCACGTTCAGCGTCACCCCGCTGATGTACGCGGAGGTGTCGCCGGCCAGGAACAGCACCGCGCCGGCCACGTCCTCGGGGCGGCAGATCCGGCCGAGGGCGGTCATGCCGACGATGCGGGTGACCGCCTCCGGCGGCAGCCCGGCGCCCGGCTCGGTCTCGGTCAGGCCGGGCGCCACGGTGTTGACGCGGATGCCGCGCGGCCCCAGCTCCTTGCAGAGCGCCCGGGTCAGACCGATCAGCGCGGCCTTCGACGCCGTGTAGTGCACCCCGCGGACACGGCCGCGCAGCGCCACCGACGAGCCCACGTTGACCACGGACGCACCGTCGGCCAGCAGGGGCAGCGCCGCCTGCGTGACCAGGTACGCCGAGGTGACGTTGGCGTCCATCACCCGGTGCCACTCGTCCTCGGGCAGCTCCTCGAACCAGACCTGCCCGTCCACGCCGACGTTGTTCACCAGCGCGTCCAGGCCGCCCAGCGACTCCCGCACCCGCTCGGCCAGCTCCGCCGCCCCCGGACCGGTGGTCACGTCGGCCCGGACCACCAGATGCCCGTCACCGGTCTCCTTCAGTTCGCGCACCAGCGAGTCGGCGTCCGCGCCGCCCGTCCGCGAGCACACCGCCACGCGCGCGCCCGCACGGGCGAACGCGAGTGCCGTCGTCCTCCCGATGCCCCGCGTCCCGCCGGTGACGAGTACGCGCTTGCCCGCGAGTCCCTGTTCCATCCGAGTCTCCTTCCGCTGCCGTCATGCCCGGGCCGTGCAGGGCCGGGCACACCCTCCCGCGCCGTTCTCGCGAACTCCTGGACGGCAGCTCGAGCAGGCCGCGATCCATCCGAGAGCCCGATGGGGGACCTTCCGGACCGTCAGCTGAACCTCCGAAGAGGGTGGGGCGGATCGATGCGGGTACTGTTCACGACCTGGGCGTGGCCCTCGCACCTGTACGGGCTGGTCCCGATGGCCTGGGCCTGCCGGGCGGCCGGGCACGAGGTGCTGGTCGCCGGCCAGCCCGGGATCCACGACGAGATCGTCCGGACCGGGCTGCCCGCGGCGACGGTCGGGCACGACGTGGACGCGGTGGGGCTGGTCCGCGGCTACGTGCTGCCGTCGCGGACCCTGCCCGCGCCGGCCGCGCCGGCCGGACCCGAGGGGCGCGGCCCGCGCGCCCTGCGGATGTTCCACGCCCACGCGGACTCCATGGTCGACGACCTCACCGCGCTGGCCCGCGACTGGCGGGCCGACCTGGTGGTGTACGAACCCACCGCCCTCGCCGGTCCGATCGCCGCCGCCGCCACCGGAGTCCCGGCCGTACGGCTGCTCTACGGCACCGACCTGATGCTGCGCGCGCGGCCCCTGCTGCCCGACGTGCTCGCGCCGCTCGCCGCGCGCAACGGCGTACACGCCTTCGACCCGTTCGGCGACCTCACCGTCGACCCGTGCCCCGACGAGTTCCAGCTCCCGACGGACCAGCGGCGGCTCTCCATGCGCTACGTGCCGTTCAACGGGCCCGGCGACGGCACCCCGATCGCACCGCCCCCGCCCGGCCGGCGCCGCGTGGTGGTGACCTGGGGCCACACCATGGCCCGGCTGTCCCCGGCGCACTTCTTCGCCCCTGAGGCGGCCCTGGCCGCCCACGGCCCCGACACCGACGTGGTGCTGGCCGTCTCCGCCGACCAGCTCCCGCTCCTCGGCGACCTCCCGGCCGACGTCACCGTCACCGTGGACACCCCGCTGCGGCAGCTGCTCGCCGACGCCGACCTGGTCGTCGCGCACGGCGGCGCCGGCACCGTACTGACGAGCCTCCAGGCCGGCGTGCCCCTCCTGCTCGTCCCCCAGCTCCCCGACCACGCCGGACACTCGGCGCGCGTACTGGCCACCGGCACCGGCGAGGTGCTCAGCCGCGACGAGGCCGACCACGGCCGGCTGCGCGGCGAGATCCGGCGCCTGCTCGAATCCGACCGGGAGCGCGCAGCGGCCCGGCGCCTCGCCGAACGCAACCTGGAGCGGCCCGCCCCCGCCGACCTGGTCGCCGCGTTGGAGCGGCTCACCGACACGCGGGCGGCAGCCGCCCGCTGAGCGCACACCAGAAGGAGAGAGAGCCTTGGAGATCGGACTGGGTCTGCCCACCACCGTCCCCGACATCGACGGCCGGACGCTGCCGCAGTGGGCCCGCCGTGCGGAGGAGTGCGGCTTCGCCAGCCTCGGCGTTCTGGACCGGCTGGTGTACGCCAACTTCGAGCCGTTGATCTCGCTCGCGGCGGCGGCGGCCGTCACCGAACGGATCAGACTGCTGACCACCATCCTGATCGCGGCCTACCGGGGCGACACCGCGTTGCTCGCCAAGCAGGCCGCCACCATCGACGCCCTCTCCGGCGGCCGGCTGGTGCTCGGGGTCGCCGCCGGCGGCCGGGAGGACGACTACGCCGCCACCGGCACCGGCTACCGCGACCGCGGGGCACGCCTGGACGCCGCGCTCACCGAACTGCGGGAGATCTGGGCGGGCCGAGGCAAGGTCCCCGGCATCGGCCCCGCCCCGGTCCGCCCGGAGGGCGTACCGCTGCTTGTCGGCGGTCACTCGCCGCGCGCGATGCTGCGCTCGGCGCGGTTCGGCACCGGCTGGATCGCGGGCGGCAACTCCGTCACCGCGTACGCCGAACTGGTCCGCCAGGCGCGGCAGACCTGGATCGACGAGGGCCGCACCGAGCGCCCGCGGATGGTGGCCATCCTCTACGCCCACCTCGGCCCGGACGCCGCCCGCGTCGCCGGTGACTACCTGCGCTCCTACTACTCGTTCGTCGGCCCGAAGGCCGAGCGGACGGCCGCCGGCGTCCTCACCGATCCGCGCCGCGTCCGCGACGCCGCCCAGGCGTACGCCGAGGTGGGCTGCGACGAGCTGATCCTGCTGCCTTGTACGGCGGACCTCGCACAGGTGCGGCTGCTGGCCGACGCCGCACTCTGACCGCGACGCAGAAGGGCCCGCTCCGGAAGATCCGGAGCGGGCCCTTCGTCGTGCGATCAGCGGAGTCCGGCCGACCGGCTCAGCACGTCCGCGAGCACCTGCCCGGCGTCCGCGCCGCCCGGGCCGGTGGCACGCCAGGCGACGAAGGCGTCCGGGCGGACCAGCACCGCACCGCCGGCGCCGACCCCGTACGCCTCGGCCCAGTCGCGGTCCTTCGGCCGCAGCTCGCTCTCCGGGCCGACGCGGTGCACCCGCAGCGGCACGCCGAGCCGCTCGGCCGCCGCGACGGCCGCCTCGGCCCAGGGGGACCCGGCGTCGTCGGTGAGCAGTACGTACGCGTCCCAGAAGAGGTCGATCGTGGAGACGATCCCGCCGTCGCGCTCGATCCAGACGTGCGGGGCGCGGGTGCCGGGCTCTCCGGTGAGCGTCAGCTCCGGCGTGAGCACCGGGCCGGTGGTGTCGCTGACGATCGACGGCGACGCGTACCGGTAGCCGAGCGTGATGATGATGTCGTCCACCATGTCCGCGCGGTCCTGCTCGGTGGCGTGGCCGTGCCGGATGCGGTTGCGGACCATCGCCTGCGCGGCCATCGCCGAACCGACCGCGTGCCGCTCGTCGTGGTAGCTGTCGAGCAGCGGGTCGCCCGCCCAGCCCTTGAGCACGGCCGCCAGCTTCCAGGCCAGGTTGTGGGCGTCGTGGATGCCCGTGTTGGCGCCGAAGCCGCCCGCGGGCGGGTGCAGGTGGGCGGCGTCGCCGGCCAGGAAGACCCGCTGGGTGCGGAACCGCTCGGCGACCAGCTGGGCGCCCTGCCACGGCACCTTGTCGACGATCTCCACCGCCAGGTCCGCCTTGCCCGCCGCGGTCCGGACGATCTCGACACAGCGCTCGTCGGTGAAGTCCTCCGGCTTCTCGCCGCGCTCGGGGTGGTAGATCGGCGCGGCCAGGTACGGGTCGCAGCCGTGCAGCCGGGACAGCCCCATCAGGGTGCCGTCGACATTCGCGTAGCAGAGGATGAACTTGCGGCCTTTGAGCACGGTCTCCAGTTCGGGCGCCTTGAAGTAGATGCTGAGCGCGTTGAACACCGTGCCGCGCCCCTCGCGTTCCACCCCGAGGTGTCGGCGGACGCTGCTGTTCGCGCCGTCCGCGCCCACCAGGTAGCCGGCGCGGATGGTGAAGCGCCGGCCGGTGGCGTTCTCCTCGGCGACGGCGGTCACCCCGTCCGCGTCCTGGGTGAACTCCACGAGCCGGGTGCCGAACCGGACGTCGGCGCCGAACTCCCGGGCCTTCTCCACCAGTACCTTCTCGTACCGGTCCTGCCCGCAGCCCATCACCCGTTCCGGGCTGACGGTCGGGCCGTCCAGCGACGGCGACTCGAGCACCACGGCGTCGTCGATCCCGGAGAAGGTGTCGACCTGGATGATGCCGCCCTCGAAGTAGGGGTGCGAGTCGCCCATCTCCAGCGCCCGGATGTCGGCGGAGACGCCGGCCGCCCGGAACAGCTCCAGGGTGCGTGCCTGGAGACCCGGGGCGCGGGGCAGCAGCGACGTGCCGTCGCGCTTCTCCAGCACCATCGTGCGGATCCCGTGCCGCCCGCTGAACAGGGCGGTGGAGAGACCGACCGGCCCCGCTCCCACGATCAGCACAGGGATGTTCACGTCATACATGCGTGTCCCCTCATGAACAGACGAACAGTGCCGGGTTGATCCGCCGCACTGCGACCGGGGAAAGAGTTACCGGCGGCGCCTCGAGGATTCCTGGCCTCGCGGTCGGGCGCCCTCGGGCCGGCGGCCGGCGCTCCGGGTCTCCAGGGAGGTTCGAGGGGCGCTCCACGCCTGGCTGACAGCCTCTCAGGCCGACAGGTGCGGCGCCTGGCAGGCAGGCGTCCAGGAAGGAGTCCTCACCATGACGACCAAGGCCCCGGACGTCGGCACTGCCGCCGGGATCCTGCGCCTCGGCAACGCGTTCTGCGACGCCAAGGCCCTGCTGACCGCCGTTGAACTCGACCTGTTCACCCACTTGCACGAGGCCCCGGGCGGGTCGGCCGGCGAGGCCGAGATCAGGCAGGCGCTCGGGCTGCACGGACGCGGCCTGCGCGACTTCCTCGACCTGCTGGTGGCGCTGCGGATCCTGGAGCGCCAGGACGGCCGTTACCGCAACGCCCCCGGCGCCGACCGGCACCTGGTGCGCGGCGCCGGCGAGTACGTCGGCGGCTTCCTGCTGCGCTCCAGCCGCAACCTCTACCCGGCGTGGGGCCGTCTGGAGGAGGCCCTGCGCACCGGGAAGCAGCAGTCGGGCAGCCACTACGACGAGGTGACGCAGAACCCCGCGATCCTGCGCCAGTTCATCGGCAGCATGGACGCCTTCACCAACGTCCTCGGCGCCCAGCTGATCGAGGCGTACGACTGGTCCGGTCACGCCTCGGTGCTCGATGTCGGCGGCGCCCGGGGCAACCTCGCCTCGCAGATCGTCCGGGCCCGGCCGCACCTCGCCGGGCACGTCTTCGACCTGCCCGAGATGGAGCCCTTCGCCAAGGAGCTGATCGAGGACCTCGGCCTCGGCGGCAGGCTGGAGTTCCACGGCGGCAGCTTCTTCACCGATCCGCTGCCCTCGGCCGACGTGGTGATCCTCGGGCACGTCCTGCACGACTGGGACCCCGGGCAGCGGAGCATGCTGATCCACAAGGCGTTCGACGCGGTCAACCCCGGGGGCACCCTGCTGGTCTACGACCGGATGCTGGACGACGAGCCCGAGCACGCCGAGAACCTGGTGATCAGCCTCGACATGCTGCTCGTCACCGACGGCGGCTCGGAGTACCCGGCCGCGGAGATCGTCGGTTACGCCGAGCACGCCGGCTTCGCCCGTACGGAGGTCGGTCCGCTCGGCGACTACGACACCCTGGTGGCCTGCCACAAGGCCTGACGGGCGACAGGAGCGGCACGAGCGCGGCAGCGCCCCCGGAAGGGCTTCCGGGGGCGCTGCCGTGTCGTGGGAGGTCAGGGCTTGCGGGCGACGACCAGGGTGTCGAACGCGGCGAGCGGCCGGTGGGTGATCCCGGTGAACCCGGCGTCGCGGGCCTCGGCGGTCAGCTCCGCGACGGTGTACTCCGCGCCGCCGTCGGTGACGAGCAGCATGTTCAGGCTGGCGACCAGGTTCTCGGTGTCGTCCCGCCGCTCGCCGAGCATCCGGTCGTAGATCAGGACCGCCCCGCCGGGACTGACCGCGTCGAACGCCTTGCCCAGCAGGTGGCGGCGCTGCGCGGGGTCCCAGTCGTGCAGGATGTGGCCGAGGACGAGGACGTCGGCCGGGGGCAGCGGGTCGCGGAAGAAGTCGCCGGGGTGGAACACCGCCTGTCCGGTGCGGCCCAGCTCGGCCATGTGCTCGTGGAAGAACGGCTCCAGCTGCGGCAGGTCGAAGACGTGTCCTTCCAGCCCGGGCCGGGCGGTGAGGAGCTGGCCGAGCAGTCCGCCCCGGCAGCCGCCGACGTCGAGCACCGAGCGGTGGCCGGAGAAGTCGTGGGCCTCGGTCAGCCGGGCGCCCAGGCCCTGGGTGAGCCCGTCCATCATCCGTACGAAGGCGCCGGTCGCCTCGGCGTCGTCGAGCATGCCCGTGTAGTCGGTGTACGCCTGCGGCTCGCCGGTGCGCAGGGCCTCTGCCAGTCGCCCGTACACCGGGTACAGGTTGAGGTCCGAGCCGCGCAGGAAGCCCCCGACGGCGCCGGGCCGGCCGGAGACCAGGAAGCGGGCGGCGCCTTCGGCGTTGCGGTAGCGGCGCCCCTCGTCGCGGCGCAGCAGGCCCAGCGCGGTGAGCAGGTCCAGGAAGTCGGTCAGGCCCCGCCCGTGCAGCCCGAGCCGCACGCGCAGCTCCTCGGCGTCGGCCGGGCCCTCGTCGAGGACGGTGAACAGGTCCAGCCGGACCGCGGTGAGCAGCGCCTTCGCGTCGCAGAACCGATTGCCGAGCCGGAGGATGCCGGCCGCCGTGCCGGTGTCCCAAGCGGTTGCTGTCATGCCGGGTCTCCTTCGTGTGGGCGAGCCTGTGGCCCGGAATCTTCCGGCGCCGGAGGGCGAGCGGCGCGAGCGGGGAGCAGGAACACCAGCAGGAAGGCCGCGGCGAGCAGCCCCGTCTCGTACCAGAGCACCTGGGAGAAGGAGACGGAGAAGCCGCGGTGACCGGCGAGCAGGCCGAAGAACAGCACGCCCAGTACGGCGACACCGGCTGCCGAGCCCAGCTGGTTGACGGTGTTGAGGACGCCGGACGCCGCGCCGGCGTCCCGGTCGGGCACCCCGGACAGCACCAGCTGGACCAGGGGAGAGGCCACCAGGCCCATGCCGAGGCCCGTGACCAGCAGCCACGGCGCGAGCTGCCAGGTGCCGGCGGACGAGCCGAGGTGCCGGACCGTCAGCAGGAGCGCGACCGTGCCCACCGTCATCACGGCGATGCCGGCGGCCAGCACCACCCGGCCGAAGCGCCGGGCGGCCAGGGGGGAGACCGCGGACGTGGTCATGGCGCCGAGCGCGTAAGGCATCACCGCCAGGCCGGCGTCGAACGGCGAGAAGCCCAGACCGTTCTGCAGGTAGTAGGTGAACGGGAAGAAGAACCCGGCCACCGCGGCGAAGAACACCGTCAGCAGCGCCAGCCCCACGGTGAAGGTCCGCCGTTCGAACAGCGCGGGCGGCACCAGCGCGAAGCCGTCCCGTCGCTCCTTGGCCCGCTCGTGGAGCGCGAACCCCACGGCGAGCGGGACCGAGCCCGCCATCAGCACGAACGACCAGGCGGGCCAGCCCAGTTCGCGGCCCTGCACCAGCGGGAACAGCACCGCGAGCAGGGCCGCGGTCACCAGCAGCACCCCCATGAGGTCAAGGCGTCTGGCCACAGGGGCCCGCGTGTCGCGGACACAGCCGGCCACGCCCGCCAGCGCGAGGAGCCCCACCGGCAGGTTGATCAGGAAGATCGGCCGCCACGAGAGACCGAACAGGTCGGCGTTGATCAGCAGGCCGCCGAGCATCGGGCCGAGCGCCGAGGACAGCCCGGACAGGGCGCCGAACAGCCCGAAGACCCGGGCGCGTTCGTGGTCCGGGAACGACACCTGGAAGGTCGACATCCCCTGGGTGACCACGAGCGCGCCGCCGAAGCCCTGGAACGCCCGGGAGGCGATCAGGACGCCGGCGTTCGGCGCGGCGCCGCAGCTCAGCGACGCCACGACGAACACCACGATCCCCGTCAGCAACACGCGCTTGCGCCCCAGGAGGTCGCCGATCCGCCCCGCCGTCACCAGGCTGAGCGCGAACGTGAGGGTGTACGCCTCCACCACCCACTGCAGGGTGGCCCCGCCGGCGTGCAGCTGCCGCTGGAGGCCGGGGAGGGCCACCACCACGATGGAGGTGTCGATCAGGTCCAGCGCCATCGCGACCAGGACGAAGACCGCGGCCCTCCACCGGGCCGGGTCGAGGCCGCTCGGATCGGTCAGGGTCACGGAGTCGGATGAAGTCGTCATGCGGTTCTCTCGGTGGGGGCTTGCGGGGGCGCGGGGGAGGTCAGGACGCGGCCGGCGCGGCCTCCAGCGCGTGGTACTGGTAGGGGCACGGCAGCGGGGTGGTCGCGGTGAGCTCCAGACCGGCCGCCGCGAACACCCGGCGGTACTCCTCCAGCGTCCGCTCCCGGCCGGTGGTCATCACCAGCATCTCGATGTCCGAGATGGCGGCGCCCAGCGCGTCGGCCGGATCCGCGTCCGCGCCGTTCTCGGGCAGCACGGAACTGAACACCACCACGCGGCCGTCGGCGGGCAGCACCTCGCGGATGTTGCCGAGGATGCGCACGCTCTCCTCGTCGTTCCAGTCGTGCAGGATGTTCTTCAGCAGGTACAGGTCACCGCCCGCGGGCACCGACTCGAAGAACGAACCCTCGGTGATGCCGCAGCGCTCCGAAAGACCGGCCTCCGCGAGCACGCCCGCGGTCTCCGCCAGTCCGTTGTCGGTGTCGAAGACGGTGCCGCGCAGCTCCGGGTTGGCCCCAAGGACGGCCGAGAGCAGGGTGCCGCGGCCGCCGCCCACGTCCACCACGTGGCGGAACCGGGTGAAGTCGAAGTGCCGCACGATCGCCGGGGACTGCACGTCGCTGCCGCCGGTCATCGCGGCGTGGAAGGTCGCGGCCAGCTCGCCGTCCTTCTCGAAGTAGTCGAACAGCGGGGCGCCGTTGGCGATCTCGAACGCGGAACGCCCGGTGCGCACCGACTCCTCCAGCACCTCCCAGGCCCGCCACACCGGCGCCGCCGCGTGCATGTCGGACAGCGGCCCGAAGTGCTCGGCGACCGGGGTCGCCCGGTATCCGTCGGCGTCCAGCGAGAGCACCCCCGCCCGGACGGCCGCGTACAGCAGCCGACGCAGACTGCGCGGGTGGGCGCCGGTGGTCTCGATCAGCTCCTCGGCGGTGCGCGGGCCGTCCTGCACCGCGGCGAGGACGCCGAGGCTGCTCACGGTCGCACCGATCTGGTGGAGGGCGAATCCGAAGGCCAGCGGCAGGTACTCCGCCGCGGTCGCCGGCTGCGTCGGGATCTGACTGCTCATTGCTCTCCCTCTGGGTCCGTACGGAGGTGTACCGGGGGGAATCTCGCAGCGCCCGATGGAGTCTCGCTCGACCTGCGCTGGGCCGTACCGCGTCCGCGGCGTTCGACCGCGCTTCGAGCGGGTCCCCAGGACGGATGCGCACGCTGGCCCGGTCCGAGCAGTGCGCACAGGAGAGGGCGGTTCAGACATGAGCGGCGATCGGTGCCCCGTCGGGTATCCCCTTGCATGGGCCCCCGCCCCCGACATACCGGAGGGCTGGACGACGCTGCGCGAGCAGCCACTCCTTGAGATCACGCTGCCCAGTGGCGAACCCGCGCTGCTGGTCACCCGGTACAAGGACGTACGGCGGCTCTTCGCCGACGAGCGGCTCAGCCGCAACACCTTCGGCCGGGCCTCCCGCGTCTCCGCCAGCAACGACCTGTTCGGCGACCCCCGGATCGACAACGACCCGCCCCGGTATCTGACCGAACGCGCCGTCGTCATGCGGGCCTTCAGCGCGCGCCGGATCGAGGCGCTGCGCGTGGTGGTCAAGGAGATCGTCGGGCAGCTCCTCGACGAGATGGCCGCGGGACCGCAGCCGGTCGACCTGATGGAGGCGTTCGCCTACCCGCTGCCGATCCTGGTGATCTGCCACATGCTGGGCGTGCCGCCGCAGGACCGCGCCAAGTTCCGCCGCCTGATCGACGGCTTCCTGTCCGTCTCCCGGCTGCCCGAGGACGAGGTCGAGGAGTGCCGGCGGCAGTACTGGGACTACCTGACCGAGCTGATCGACGCCAAGCGCGAGCGGCCGGGCGACGACCTGATCAGCGAGCTGATCGAGATCAGCCGCGAGGATCCCACGAAGCTGACCGACTATCAGCTCCAGCACTGGGTGAAGACCCTGCTGATCGCCGGCTACGTCACCACCGCCTCCCAGCTCGGCACCGGCATGGCCGTGCTGCTGCACCGGCCCGAGGCGGCCGCCGAGCTGAAGGCGGACCTGTCGCTGGTGCCCTCGGCCGTCGAGGAACTGCTGCGCTACCAGATCATGGGCACCTCGCTGGGCACGCTGCGCTACGCCGTCGAGGACATCGAGCTGCTCGACGGCACCACGGTCATCCCCAAGGGCTCCACGGTGCTGCTCTCCCAGGAGTCCAACATGGACGCCGACGAGTTCGAGAACCCGCTCGACCTGGACATCCGCCGCACCGAGAACCACCACCTGACCTTCGGCGCGGGCATCCACTTCTGCGCCGGCGCCGCGCTGGCCCGGATGGAACTCCAGGAGGCCACCGAGGGCCTGCTGTGCCGTCTGCCCGGTCTGCGGCTCGCGGTGCCCGGCGAGGAGCTGAAGCGCCCGGAGGGCGGCTTCCTGGCCGGCTACACCGAGATCCCCGTGAGCTGGTGACGGCGATGGGCTCCCTGCGCGTCTCCGCCGAGCGGGAGACCTGTGTGACCAGCAGCCTGTGCGTCTACCGGCTGCCGCAGGTGTTCGACCAGGACGAGGAGGGCCGCGTCGTGGTCCTGGACGACCGTCCCCCGGACACCCTGCGCGACGAACTCCGACGCGCCCGGCGAGGCTGCCCGACCCGCTCCATCCAGGTCGAGGGCCTCCCTTCCGAGGAGGGCGACACCACCCCATGACCAGCGAACCGCTGCACACCGGGTCCGCCGCCGGCGAGGCACCGGCCCCGGCTCCCTTCCGCGTCATCGTCATCGGCGCCGGCACCGGCGGCATGGCGCTGGCGCACGGCTTGCGGCGGGCCGGGTTCGACGTCGTCGTCTACGAGCGGGACCGGACCCGGAGCGCCGGACTGCACGGGTATCGCGTCGGGATCGGGCCCGACGGAAGCGCGGCCCTCAAGCAGGTGCTGCCCCCCGAGCTGCACGAGACGTTCAAGGCCACCTGCGCCCGGCCGCCACGCCACTTCGTCATGCTCACCGAGCGGCTGCGCACCAGCGTCGACCTGCCGCTGCGCCCCGCCGTGGACGAGGAGAGCGGCGAACGCTCGGTCAGCCGGATGACGCTGCGCCAGGTGCTGTTCACCGGCATGGAGGACGTCATCCGGTTCGGCCGGACGTTCACCCATTACGAGCAGCGCCCCGACGGCAGGGTCACCGCGTACTTCGCGGAGGGCGGCGAGGACACCGGCGACCTGCTGGTGGCGGCGGACGGCGTCGGCTCCCGCGTGCGCAAGCAGTATCTGCCGCACGCCCGGGTCGAGGACGCCGGCATCATCTCCATCGCCGCGAAGCTCCCGCTCACCCCGGAGTCACGCGCCCTGCTCCCGGAGGCCGTCGCCGACGGCATCGGCCTGGTCCTCGCCCCCCGGGGGTACAGCTGCATCCTGCACACCATGGAGTTCCCGTGGGACGGGGACGGCCGGCCCAAGAACGGTGTCGGCGGCAACGACGCCGACCTGGTCCGGCAGTGGCCCGGCCTGCTCTTCGACAACACCCGCGACTACGTCAACTGGGGCTTCTGGGCGTCCACCGACAAGTTCCCGCCGGACGTGCTCAAGCGTGACGGCCGCCAACTGATCGAGCTCGTCCGGGAGATGACCGCCGACTGGCACCCGAACCTGCGCGAGCTGTTCCGGCTCGCGGACCCGAGCACCTGCTTCCCCATCAACATCCGCACCTCTGTGCCCGTGCCCCAGTGGCCCACCGGCAACATCACCCTCATCGGCGACGCCATCCACACCATGACGCCCGGCCAGGGCGTCGGCGCCAACACCGCGCTGCGCGACGCCGCCCTCCTGACCCGCAGGCTCACCGCCTTCCGGGACGGCCGCAGCAGCCTGCACGACGCCGTCCGCGGCTACGAGACGAGGATGATCGACTACGGCTTCGAGGCCGTCCTCGCATCCAAGGCGCAGACCGGCGGCGACCAGCTGATCCACCGGCCGTACCTCGGCCGGCTCGCCCTCGCGGCCCTGCGCACCCAGCTCCGCATCGCGTCCCGGATCCCGTCCGTGAAGCGACGGATGGCCGATGCCATGCACACCCGTCGCGGCGGCGACCGCGACGAGGACTGACCGACCCCCGTACCGTCACCCGAGGAGGAACCACCGTGGACATCGGCGTTTGCCTGCCGATCGGCGTGCCCGGCGCCGAAGGCAGCCAGTTGATCGAGTTCGCCCGCCGGGCCGACCGCCTCGGCTTCAGCAGCCTGACCGTCACCGACCGGGTGGCGTACGACAGTTACGACAGCATCGTCGCCCTGTCCGCCGCCGCCGCGGTCACCACCCGGATCAAGCTGGTCACGGCCATCCTGCTGCCCGCCTACCGGCCCAGCGCCGTCGAGCTGGGCAAGCAGCTCGCCAGCCTCGACCGGATCTCCGAAGGCCGCCTGGTCGTCGGTGTCTCCGCCGGCATGCGCGAGGACGACTACGCCGCCACCGGCACCGACTTCCACACGCGCGGCCGACGCCTGGACACCACGATCGAGGAGATGCGGCAGCTCTGGGCCGGGGAGGGACCCCACGCCGGCGTCGGACCCCACCCCGTCCGCGGCGACATCCCGCTGTGGGGCGGCGGCCACTCCCCGGCCGGCCTGCGCCGCGCCGCCCGCCACACCATCGGCTGGATCTCCCCCGGCGGCCCGCCCCAGCGGTACGCCGAGCAGGTCGAGGGCTTCCGCAAGCTCTGGGCGGAGGAGGGCCGCGAGGGCACCCCCCGGATGGGCGCCAACTGCTACGCCGCGCTCGGCCCGAACGGCGCGGAAGACGCCCGCGCGCACCTGCTCTCGTACTACGGCTACATGGGGCAGCTCGCCGAGCACCTGGCGAAGGGCGCCATCACCGAGGGCGAGATGCTCCGCGCGGTCGCCGACGGCTACGCGGCGGCCGGCTGCGACGAGCTGTTCCTGCTGTCGGTCACGGCCGACCCCGGCCACCTGGACCTGCTCGCCGAAGCGGTCCTGCGCTGATGGCGCGGATGCCCGCCACCGGGCGCAGCGCCGTCGTGGTGGGCGGCGGGATCGGCGGCCTGGCCGCCGCCGTCGGCCTGCACAGGACCGGGTGGCGCGTGACCGTTCTCGAACGCGCCCCCGAACCGCGCGAGACCGGTGCGGGCATCTCGCTGCTCACCAACGCCCAGCGCGCGCTCGACCTGCTCGGCGTCGGCGACGACGTACGACGGCGCGCTGCGTTCATGGCACCCGGAGGCGAAGGCCTGCGCCTCGCTTCCGGTCGCCGCCTGCAGCCGCCCGCCGACCCGGCGTTCCTCCGCGCGCACGGCCTCTCCCTGATCGTGCTGACCCGCCCGGAGCTGCACGCCGCGCTCCGCGCGGCCCTGCCGGACCGCGCCCTGCGCACCGGTGCCGAGGCCACCCGCGTCGTCGACCTCCCCGACGGCGCGGAGGTCGTCCACCGTACGGCCGTCGGCGAGCGGACCGTGCGCGCCGACCTGGTCGTCGCCGCCGACGGCGCGTTCAGCCGGATCCGGCGCGCGCGGTGGCCACGGGTCCCGCCGCCCGTGTACAGCGGCCACAGCGTCTGGCGCGGCATCGCCGAGGGCGTCGACGGCGCGGCCGAGCCCGGCGGCAGCACCTGGGGCCGCGGCCTGGAGTTCGGCCGCATGCCGCTCGGCGGCGACCGCGTCTACTGGTTCGCCGTCGCCAACACCCCGGAGGGGCTGCGCCTCGCCGACGAACACGCGGAAGTGCGACGCCGGTTCGGCCACTGGCACCACCCGGTGCCCGAGCTGATCGACGCCACCCCGGCGGGCCGCGTCCTGCGCCACGACGTCTACGAGCTGGCCCAGCCGCTGCCCTCGTACGTCTCGGGACGGGTCGCGATGCTGGGCGACGCCGCCCACGCCATGACCTCCGACCTCGGCCAGGGCGCCTGCCAGGCCCTGGAGGACGCGGCCGTCCTGTGCGCGGCGCTCGCCGCCGAGCCCGACGTCCCGACGGCCCTCGCCCACTACGACGAGCAGCGCCGGCCACGTTCCCAGGGCATCGTCGAAGCCTCCCGCCGCATGGGCGAGTTCAAGCTCACCGAACACCGCTGGCGCATCCTGCGCCGCAACGCCCGCCTCCGCCGCACCCCGCCCACGGCAAACCAGCAGGGCCTGGTCGCGGTCGGCGACTGGCACCCCCCGGCCCTCGCCCCGACCCCCTGAGGGAAGCGACGTGACGCAGAGAGAGGAACCGACGTGTTTGTCGTGATCGGTGCCGGCGGTACCGTCGGGCGCGAGGTGGTCGCCGGGTTGCGCAGCGGCGGCCGGGCGGTCCGGGCGTTCGTACGGGACGCGGGCCGGGTCCGGTTCGGGCCCGGTGTCGAGGTGGCCGTCGGGGATCTGGGACGGCCGGAGACCGTGCGGGCCGCGCTGGACGGGGCCGAGGGGGTCTTCGTGCTGTCCGCCGGGCCGGACGCCGCCGCGCAGGAGGCGGTGGTCGCCGAGGAGGTGCGCCGGTGCCGGGTCGGCCGGGTCGTGAAGGTCTCCTCGGTCGCCGCGGACGGGCCCGCCCTCGGCTCCTACGGCCGCGCCCACGCGGAGGCCGAGCAGGCGTTCGCCCGTACCGGTGCCGAGTTCACCGCGCTGCGCCCCGCCGCCTTCATGTCGAACGTGCTGCAGTGGCGGGCCTCGATCGCCGCCGAGGGGACCGTGTACCAGACGTACGGGCACATTCCGCGTGCCGTGGTCGACCCTGCGGACGTCGCCGCCGCGGCCGTCGTCTGCCTGACCACCGCCGGGCACGGTGGCCGGGTCCACCGGCTCACCGGACCCGAGGCGCTGACCTCGCCCCAGCAGGCCGCCCGCGTCGCCAGGCTCCTCGGCCGCCCGCTGACGTACGTCGAGGCGCCCCGTGAGGCGGCGGCCGAGGCGATGGCGGCGGGCGGCCTGCCGGCCGGGTTCGCCGCCGGACTGCTCGACGCCCAGGCCGACCCCGACCCGCGCAGGGGCGGCCTCCCGCTGCCCACCGTACGGAGCCTGACCGGACGGGAACCGAACGGTTTCGACGCCTGGCTGTCGCGCCACAGGCATCTGTTCGAGACGGGCTGACGCTCCGGCGGGACTCAAGCCGTACTCGATCGACGTGGTCGAGTTTCGAGGGGATCCACACCTGGTAGAACTCGCCCGACGGGGCAGGAGGGGGACGAGTCGCATGACGTTACGTCAGCGGTTGTGGGCGCGTGCCGAGCCGCTGCTCGCGCAGGTGCACGCACACCCCTTCTGGACGGGCCTGTGCGACGGCACCCTGCCGCCCGAGGCCCTCTGGCACTTCGCCGAACAGGACTTCCGCTTCACCGTCCCCGCCTACGCCCGCGCCCTGGCCCGTACGGCCGCCGTCGCGCAGCGCCCCGAGCAGGGGGCGCTGCTGGCGGGCGCGGCCGGCGCGACGTTCGAGTCGCTCGACCGGATGGCGCGCGAACTCGACGTGCTGGCAGGCCGGTTCGACACCCTGAAACCGGCCGACGGCATCAGCCCGACGACGCTCGCCCACACCTCCTTCCTCACCGCGTCCTCGACCGCCTCCTTCGCCGCGGCGATCGGCGGCCTGCTGCCGATGACCTGGTTCCACCAGCAGGTCTGCGTCGAGCTGCGGCGGCGCCTGGTGCCCGGCACGCGCTACACGGACTGGATCGCCCAGTACTGCCCGGGAGACGGTTTCGACGGCTACGTCGAGGCCTACCTCGCGCTCGTCGACGACTTCGCCGCGACCGCGCCCGAGGCCGAACTCGCCCTCCTGGAGGACGGTTTCCTGCACGGAGCGCTGTACGAACTCGCCTTCTGCGAGGCGGCCTGGCGGCTGCAGAGCTGGGCCGAAACCACATCGGAAAGGAATGCATGAAGTGACCCCGTACGACGAGACCGTGCCCGTACTGATCGTCGGCGGCGGCTATGCCGGGCTGGCGACCTCGCTCTTCCTCTCGCACCAGGGAGTGAGGTCGCTGCTCGTGGACCGGCACGCCGGTGTGGCGGTCCAGGGACGTGCCCGCGGCATCAACCCCCGTACGATGGAGATCTACCGGCCGCTCGGCCTGGAAGCGGAGATCAAGGAGGCCGGCCGCCCCTTCGACGCCGACTCGGGCGTCGTCCGCTGCGCGAACCTCAGCTCCGACTGGCACTGGATCATGGCGCAGGACTCTCCGCGCGCCCTGCCCGAGTTCACCGCCGGCGAGTTCGGCATGGCCGACCAGAGCACCGTGGAACCGGTCCTGGCCGAGAGCGCCCGCGCCCATGGCGCCGAGATCCGGCACAACACCCAGTGCGTGTCGGTGGAACAGGACGCGGACGGCGTCACGGCGGTGATCGAGGACCGCGGCACGGGCGAGCGCCGCACCGTGCGGGCCCGCTACCTGGTCGCCTGCGACGGCTACCGGGGCACCATCCGCGACGGCCTCGGCATCGCGCGCACCGGCCGCGGCACGATCCGCTCCTACGTCTCCTTCGTCATCAAGGCCGACCTGTCGGACCTGATCGAGAAGACGGCGCTGTTCTGGATCATCGGCGGCGACGGCGTCGCCGGCGGATTCGTCACCCACGCCCTGCCGGACCACTGGGGCGTCGCGCTCACCTACGACCCCGCCGAGGAGTCTCCGGAGGACTACACCCTGGAGCGGTGCGCCGCCGCGGCCCAGGCCCTGATCGGCCGGGACGTTCCGGTCGAGGTCATCGACAAGGCCTCCTGGGAGGAGGCGGTCGGGGTCGCCGACCGCTACCGCGCCGGCCGCGTCCTCCTCGTCGGCGACGCCGCGCACGTCTGGCCGCCGGCGGGCGCGCTGGGCGCCAACTCGGCGGTGCAGGACGCCCACAACCTGGCCTGGAAGCTCGCCGCGGTGATCAAGGGGCAGGCCGGCGACGGCTTGCTGGACAGCTACGAGGACGAGCGGCGCGCCGTCGCCGTGGAGCTGGCCGACCTCACCGTGCGCAGCCAGGAGTCGCGCTTCGGGCCCACCCCGCAGGAGGACCCGCTGGAGCCGACGCTGTGCATCCTGGCCCAGCGGTACCGCTCCTCGGCGATGATCGGCGCGGAGCACACCGGCGTCATCGGCGAGCAGGTCGACCAGTACGCCAGGCCCGGCACCCGCGCGCCGCACCTGTGGCTCGACCACGGCGGCCGCCGCATCGGCGCGCACGACCTGTTCCACGACGCGTTCGTCCTCCTCACCGGTCCCTCCGGCGACGAGTGGAAGAGCGCGGCGGCGGAGGCCGCGGCGCGCGCCTCGGTGCCCGTGCGGGCCTACCGGGTCGGTCCGGCCGCCTCCGGCGCCGAGCTGACCGACGTCGAGTCCGAGTGGGCGACCCGTTACCGCCTCGGTCAGGGCGGTGCGGTCCTGGTCCGCCCCGACGGCTACGTCGCCTGGCGCGGCGAGGAGCTTCCCGCCGACCCGGCGGCGGCGCTCACCGACGCGCTCCGCCAGGTCCTCTCCGTCACCGCCTGAGCACCACGAGGGCGCCGGTCCCACACGGGACCGGCGCCCTCGGCATTCCCCGCCGGCCTCAGCCGGCCGTCGCCCGGAACACCGCGACCGCGCCGCGGATGCGCACTCGGTACTCCGGGAAGTACTTCGCCAGCTGGCGCTCCAGACCCTGCGGATCGTCGCCCTGGTTCTGGAAGTTGCCGCGCCGGTGCTGCTCGAGGAGCAGCTTGTGCGTCAGCCGGTTCATCGGCACGCCTTCGGCCAGCACGGTCGTGCCGAACAGCACGCCGCCGGGGCGCAGCGTCTGCGCGACGTGCTTGAGGATGACGCCCTTGCCGTCCCAGCCGCCGGGGATGGTGTGGAACACCAGGTTCATGGCGGCCGAGTCGAAGTGCTGCGGGGGCAGCGGCAGCGGCTCCAACAGGTTGGCCCGGCAGGTCCGCGGCCGGTAGCGGGAGATCCGCGCCGCCGACATCTCGAGGCACTCCTCGTTGAGGTCGAGCAGCGTGATCTCCGGATCGGGGTCCGGGAACCGGCACTTGTCGACGAAGTAGCCGGTGCCGGGCCCGATGTCCAGATGGCGCCGGCCGACGGAGGTGTCGTAGAGGCGGCGCATCACGTGCGCCGGGCAGCGCCACACCGCTGAGCAGAACAGCCCCAGCACCCACTTGTCGTAGATCGCCAGCTTTCCGCGCGTGTACACCTCCTGGGCGTGTGCGATGCGGGGATCGAGCGGCTCGGGCGCGAGGTCGGTCATAGGGGGTCTCCGTTCAGATCGCCAGTTCGATGCCGTAGTGGCGCAGCCAGGTGTTGAACTGAAGGGCCATTTCCAGGTGCATCCGGCTCGGCCAGTCGTGCGCGTCGCCGGGGTGGTCCAGCGTGCGCCGCACCGCCTCGTGGTTGAGGTACGGCTGGATCGGCGCGCTGTCGTCGGCGGCCAGGGCGGCCAGCTCCGCGTGGAGCATCCGGGTGTACGCCGGGTCCTGGGTGACCGGCCACGGGCTCTTCTTGCGCTCCAGCACGGAGGCCGGCAGCAGGTCCCGGGCGACGGCCCGCAGGATGGACTTCTCCTGGCCGTCGAAGGTCTTGAAGCTCCACGGGGTGTTGTAGAGGTACTCCACCAGCCGGTGGTCGGCGTACGGCACGCGCAGCTCCAGGCCGTGCGCCATGGAGAGCCGGTCCCCGCGGTCCAGCAGCATCGGCAGCCACCGGGTCAGGGTGAGGTGGCCGATGGTGCGCATCCGGGCCTCCTCGGGGCTCTCGCCCGTCTGGTGCGGCACCTGCGCGACCGCCTCGCGGTAGGTGTCGGCGTAGTGGCCGGCCATGTCCAGCTTCTCCAGGAAGCCGACGGAGAACAGGTCGCGCCCCTGGCCGCCCCGGTTGCTCGGGTGCAGACCCTCGTTGACCACCCAGGGGAAGACGTCGGCGCCCACGCACTCCGGCTTGAACATCCAGTTGTAGCCGCCGAAGATCTCGTCGGCGACCTCGCCGACCAGCGCCACGGTCGAGTGGGTCTTGATCTCGCGCGCGGTCAGATAGTTGGAGGTGTCCATGTCGCCCAGCGTGGAAGGGGCGTCCTGCGCGAGCACCACGTCCAGCCGGGTGCCGGGGTCCATCAGGGCGTCCGGGTCGAGCCTGATGTTGACGTGGTCGGAGGAGACGTGCGCCGCGACCTCGGCCGCGTACGGCTCGTCCGGCGAGAACCGCACGTCGTCCTTCTGGAAGTTCTCCACGTAGCCGTCGAAGGTGGTGACGAAGGTCCGGATCCGCTCGCCGTCCTGCTTCCACCGCAGGCCGGCGGCGACCGCGGTGACCGTGCTCGAGTCCAGGCCGCCGGAGAGCGCGGTGCACAGCGGCACGTCGGCGACCAGCTCGCGCCGCACGATGTCGTCCAGCAGATCGCGCACCGTACCCACGGTGTTCCGCAGGTCGTCGGTGTGCTCGCGCGCCGTCAGCGTCCAGTACGTGCGCAGCCGCGCGCCGTCGCGGCCGATGGTCAGCGTATGGCCGGGCAGCAGCTCCCGCATGTCCCGGAAGACCGCCCGGCCCGGCTGCTTGGCCACCGTGAACAGCTCGCGCAGGCCCTCCAGGTCCACCACCGGGCGGACCGCGGGGTGGGCGAGCAGCGCCTTGGGCTCGGAGCCGAACAGCACGCCCTGCGGGAGGTCGGTGTAGAACAGCGGCTTCACGCCCAGCCGGTCGCGCACCAGCACCAGTTCCTCGCGGCGCACGTCCCAGATGGCGAACGCGAAGATGCCCTCGAGCCGCTCGGCGAAGGACGGCCCCCACTCCAGGTACGCCTGGAGCGCCACCTCGGTGTCCGTCCGGGTGCGGAACCGGCGCCCGCGCGCCTGGAGTTCGCCGCGCAGCTGCTGGAAGTTGTAGATCTCGCCGTTGTGCACGATCACGGCCGCCGTGCGGCCGTCCTCCTCCACCGCCAGCGGCTGTGCGCCGCCCGCCACGTCGATGACGGCCGTCCGGGTGTGCCCGAGCGCCGCGTGGCCGTTCAGCCACAGCCCCTGGCCGTCGACGCCGCGGGCGGCCAGGGCGTCGGTCATCGCCTGCAGCACCGGCCGTTCCCGTGAGAGGTCCTGTCCGAAGTCCACCCAGCCCGTGATGCCGCACATAGGCGTCCCCTTCGTCGATTGGCACTACCGCCCCGAGCGTCCGGCAGCCGCTTCGAGTACTCCTCGACCGCCGGTGGAACCCGCCGCCGCGACCTGGGGGTGTCCCGCCGGTCATGCCGGGCCCGCGGCCTGATCGACGGGACACCCCCAGCACCGTTCCACCCGGATTCGAGCCGGCGCCGGGAGGCTGTCGGCGGCCGGAGCCCCCCGACGAGAGGTGGACAAGGATGAACGCGCAGGACGGCCCTCCGCAGCCCGCGGGCATGGACGGATGGTTCGACCGCGGCCTGCCGCCGCGCCAGCAGGTGCTCGGATTCGTCTACGCGAAGTGGGCGATCGGTGCGCTACGGGCGATCGTGGAGGTCAAGGTGCCCGACGCGCTGGCCGACGGCCCGCGCACGGTGGCCGAGCTCAGCGCCGCCACCGGCACCGACCCCGACGCCCTCTACCGGGTGCTGCGGGCCGTCGCCGCCGCCGGCGTGCTCCACGAGGGCGAGGACGGCCGCTTCGCGCTGCTGCCGGTCTCCGAGGGCCTGGTCTCGGACGCCGAGGGCGGCATCCGCGACATGTTCCTGTTCGCCTCCGACCCGATGCTCTGGCGTCCCTACGAGGACGTCGCGCACACCCTGCGCACCGGCGGATCGGCGTTCACGCACGCCTTCGGGATGCCGTTCTACGCCTACACGAAGGCCAACCCCGACAAGGCGGCGGTGCTGGACCGGGCGATGCTGCAGAACCGCTACCCCGGCACGGAGCGCGTCTTCGACCAGTTCGACTTCGGCAGGTTCGCCAGGATCGCCGACGTGGGCGGCGGACGCGGCCACTTCCTCGTCGAGCTGCTGCGCCGCAACCCCGGCACCACGGGAGTGCTGGCCGACCAGCCGCACACCGTCGCCGAGGCCAAGGAGGTCCTCGACGGCTCCGGCGTGGAGGACCGCGTCACCGTCGCCCCGATCGACTTCTTCACCGAGGTGCCGTCGGGCTGCGACGCGTACTTCATCAAGAACACGCTGCACAACTGGGACGACGACAAGGCCGTGCTCATCCTGCGCAGCATCCGGGCGGCGATCGGCGCCACCGACGCCCGGCTGCTGATCGTGGAGAACCTGCTGCGCGGCCCGGGCGAGTGGGACATCGGCAAGCTGATCGACGTCGAGTCGCTCGCCGTGCTCGGCGGCCGGGAGCGCGGTCGCGCGGAGTGGAACCGGCTGGCCGCCGACGCCGGGTTCGCCCCGGCCAACGACCCGGCGCCCGGCGACGTCGCGCTCCTCGAGTACCGGCCGGTGTGACGAGCATGCCGAAGCCGCTTCCCGACCCGATGACCCTGCCGGCGCGGCGCGGTTGCCCGTTCGACCCGCCCGAGGAGTACGCGCGGCTGCGCGCCGAACGGCCGATGAGCCGGCTGCGGCTGCCCGGCGGCCGGATCGGCTGGCTGGTCACCCGGTACGAGGACGTACGGGCCGCACTGGCGGACCCGCGGACCAGCCCGCCGCTGATCCAGGTCACGCCGGCGACCGAACTCCCGCTCCCCGAGGAGGAGCTGGACGTGCCGCCCGGGGTCTTCTCGGCGCTCGACCCGCCGGAGCAGAGCCGCTACCGGCGACAGGTGAGCCGCTACTTCACCCGCAAACGCTGCCGCGAGATCACGCCCCGGCTGGAGCAGATCATCGACGAGCAGCTGACCGGGATGATCGAGCACGGCTCGCCCGCCGACCTGGTCGAGTGGTTCGCGCAGCCGATCCCGACCAGGGTCATCACCGAGATGCTCGGCATCTCCGAGAAGGAACGCCCGGACTACCAGCGCTGGATCCTCGCGATGCTGTCCCTGGACACCGCCGAGGAGCCGCTGCGCGAAGCCCGGGACGGGCTGTACGGCGGCCTCGCCGAGCTGGTCCGGGACCGCAGGGTCCGGCCCCGCGACGACATCCTCAGCGACCTGCTGCACGGGGCCGGCTCGCTGACGGACGAGGAGGTCGTCGGGATCGGCGCGCTGCTGCTGATCGCCGGCCTCGAGACGACCGCGAACATGCTCGGACTCGGGGCGTTCGCGCTGCTCCAGCACCCCGGCCAGCTGGCGGCGCTGCGGGCCGACGAGAGCCTGTGGGACACCGCGGTCGAGGAACTCCTGCGCTATCTGACCATCGTCCAGTTCGGGCTGACCCGTACGGCCCGCGAGGACCTGGAAGTGGCCGGGCAGACGGTGCGGGCGGGGGAGACGCTGATCGTCTCGCTCGCCTCGGCCAACCGCGACTCGGCGTTCTACACCGCCCCGGACCGGCTGGACCTGTCCCGCGACGAGGCGCCCCACCTGGCCTTCGGGCACGGTGTGCACCAGTGTCTGGGCGCCCAACTGGCCCGGTTCGAGATGAAGCTGGCCTTCCGTGCACTGCTGCGCCGGCTGCCGGGCCTGCGCCTCGCCGTCCCGCCGGAGCGGGTCCCGACGGCCGGCGAGGACAAGGTGTTCCACGGGGTGCACTCGCTCCCGGTCGCCTGGTAGCGGCGGCCTCAGCCGCGCGACGGGTCGTCGACGGTGGTGTGCCGGCGCTCCTTGAGCGCGCGCCGGGCGTCGTCCAGGTACTCCCGGGAGAGCATCGCGGACACGATGGCCACGCCGCCGCGGTGGACCCGGATCTCGCTGTCGAGGGCGGTGCCGTACAGGTGGATCCGGCGGCCCGTCGTGCCGTCGGGGCCCTGGGCGTCCTTCAGCCGGCCCTTGGCGGGCCAGGTGACGTCACCCCCGTCGAGGACGTCGCCGTCGCCCACCAGCAGCTTCAGGGTGCTGTTCCGGAGGTCCACGGTGATCTGCAGGTCCCCGGGGACGTCCGGGGCGCGCAGGTCGAGCACGATGCCCGCGTCCTGGCCGCGGACGTCGAAGGCGTCGGCGGCCGTCCATGTGCCCAGCCGCTTGGTCACGATGCCGCGGGCGGTGATGCGCTCGGTGGTGGTCATGTCGGTGGTCCTTTCCGTCGACCCGTCGTGTCTTCTCCGTGCCGTTCTGCCGTCTTGCCGGCTCTTTCTCCGGCTCCTCAATGGTTGCATGGCAACTAGTGTCAGTGCAACTAGTTACGGTGGGGCTTAGACTGCTGCCATGTCCGCCCCAGCGCCGCGCAGTTCCCCGCTCGCCCTGACCGTCCTGTCGCTGCTGCACTACCGGCCGCTGCACCCGTACGGCATGCAGCGGCTGATCAAGGAGTGGGGCAAGGACCAGGTCGTCAACGTCGGCCAGCGCACGAGCATCCACCGGACCGTCGAGCGGCTGGTCGCCGCCGGACTGGTCGAGGTGCACGAGGTGGAGCGCGACGAGCAGTACGCCGAGCGCACCGTCTACCGGATCACCGAGGAGGGCCGCCGGGTCGCCCGCGAGTGGCTGCTCGACATGCTCGGCACGCCCAAGCCGGAGTATCCGCAGTTCCCCGTCGCGCTCTCCTTCGCGCTGATGCTCACCCCCGAGGAGGCGCTGACCGTCCTGGACGGCCGCGCCGCGGCCCTCGCCCGCACCGTGGACGCCCTGGACGCCCGGCTCGCCGACGAGGACGACGACGGCCTCGGCCGCGTCATCTGGCTGGAGACCGAGTACCAGCGCGCCATGGCCGCGGCGGAGCTGCGCTGGCTCACCGCCGTCACCGACGACCTGCGCGCCGGACGCCTGCGCTGGTCGTGGGAGGAACTGACCGGCCTCGCCGGACCCGGAGCCGGCTAGGGCCTGTCCGGCGGATCAGGGCCGGACAGGCCCGACCGGTCGAGAGCGGCACCAGCCTCCTTCGAGCGCGCGTCACTAGCGTCCCGAGCCGACGGACGACACGGCGAGAGGGAGAGCGATGCGGCAGGAGCTCCGCGAGATCTGCGCACCGGTGCTGCACGAGGTGCTGAACCATCCGTTCTGGACCGGCCTGCGCGACGGGACGCTGCCCGCCACGGCGCTGGCCCGGTTCGTCCACCAGGACACCGCGTACCTGCTGCCCGCCTACGCCCGCGCGCTGGCCCGCTGCGCCGCCGACGCCCCCGACGACGCCGGAGCCCGCCTGCTGGGCCAGTCCGTCGTCGGCACCCTGGACGCCCGCGACGGCCTGCGCGCGGCCCATGCCGCCCTCGCCCCCGGCCTCGGCCTGCCCGAGCCGGACTCCGTCGAGGAGCCCGTCGCGCCGGCGGTGGCGGTCCACGCCGCCTTCTTCACCTCCTCCGCGGCCTCCTCGTACCACGCCGGCATCGGAGCGCTGCTGCCCATGGTCTGGTTCAACGCCGAGGTCTCCGACCACCTGCGCGACCACGCCGTACCGGGCAACCGCTACCTGCCCTGGATCACCGCCTACCACCCCGGCGAGTCGTACCGCTTCGCCGTCGAGGCGTTCGCCGAGCTGGCCGACCGCCTCGGCGAACGCTCCACGCCCGAGCAACGCCGCCTGATCACCACGCACTTCACCCTCGGCATCCACCACGAACTCGCCTTCGCCGACGCCTGCGCCGCACCGGCCGCGCGGCCGGCCGGAAGGGGCGCGCGATGACCGCCTTGAACCTCGACCTGATGGACCCGAAGTCCTTCGCCGACGGAGTCCCGTACGAGCACTTCCGCCACCTGCGCGACTCCGCGCCGGTCAGCCGCGGCACCGACACGGACGGCGAGCCGCTGTGGCACGTGGTGCGGCACCGGGACGTGTCCGCCGTCTCCCGGGACGCGCGGACCTTCTCCTCCAGCCCGACCACCATGACCTCGATCCGCAAGGTCGACCCGAGCCCGCCGATCATCACGTTCCTGGACGGCGCCGAGCACACCCGGGTGCGCAAGCTGACCTTCAAGGTGTTCGCCCCCGCCCGGCTGGCCGCCCTGCGGGCCCCGATCCGCGGCATCGTCGACTCCCTCCTCGAAGAGGCCCGGGACAAGGGCGAGTTCGACCTCGCCGAGGACATCGCCCTGCGCCTGCCCTTCGAGGTGCTGCTCGAACTGCTCGACATCCCGCGGCAGGACCGCGCCACCATGCTCGGCTGGGCCCGCCGGACGGTGAACCTCGGCGACCAGGAGTACGGCGACGACGCCGGACCCAACCCCTTCCAGCAGATCCACGCCTACCTGCACGACTTCGCCCACCACCGGGCCGCCCACCCCGCCGACGACTGCTTCTCGCTGCTGCTGGACGCCCGCCTGGACGGCGCCGAACGGCTCGGCCTGCCCGACCGGCTCACCCCGGACGAGGTCGGCCTGTTCGCCTCCACGCTCATCACCGCGGGCATCGAGACCACCTACTGCTCCGTCACCGGCGGCGTCCTGGCCCTGCTCGACCACCCCGACCAGCTCGCCCGGCTGCGCGAGGACCGCGGCATGCTGCCGAGCGCCGCCGCCGAGGTGCTGCGCTGGGTCACACCGGTCACCCACTTCGCCCGGCGCGCCGTCACCGACACCGAGATCGCCGGGCAGCCGGTGGCGGCGGGGGAGAAGGTCGTCGTCTGGTACAGCTCCGCCAACCGCGACGAGCGGGTCTTCACCGATCCCGACCGGTTCGACCTCGGCCGCACGCCCAACCCCCAGCTCAGCTTCGGCGGCGGCGGACCGCACGTCTGCATCGGCAACGGCCTGGCGGTCCTGGAGCTGCGCGAGTTCCTGGACGGCGTCGCCGACCTGCTGCCCCGGCTGGAACTCGTCGAGGCCCCCGCCCGCCCGGAGACCAACTTCATGAACAGCGTCAAACACCTGCACGTGCGCCTGCACTGACCGGCGCCGGACCCCAGGAGAACCGATGACCACCGGCACCGCCCTGATCACCGGCGCCAACCGCGGCATCGGCCGCGCCGTCGCCGCCGAACTGCACCGACGGGGCCTGGACGTCGTGCTCACCGCCCGCGACCCCGACCAGGCCCGCGCCGCCGCGGCGGAGCTCGGCACCCGATGGACGGACCTCGACACCACCGACCCGGACAGCGTCGCGCGCGCCGCGAAGACCGTCGGCGCGCCGGACATCCTGCTGTGCAACGCCGGCGTGCTGCTCGACGCGGGCACCGAACCCCTCGCCGTACCGCTGGAGCTGGTCGAACGGACCCTGCGGGTGAACCTCCTGGGCACCTGGCGGGTGCTGCAGGAGTTCGTGCCGGCCATGGTCCGGCGCGGCAGCGGCCACGCCCTGGTCGTGTCCAGCGGCACCACCTCGGAGTTCGGCGGCCGGCTGTTCCCCGGCACCCCCGGCTACTCGCTGTCCAAGAGCGCGCTCAACGGCCTCACCACCATGCTCGCCGCGACCACCGAGGGCACCGGCGTCCGCGTCAACGCCGTCAACCCGGGCCGCGTCCGCACCCGCATGATGCCGGGCCCCCACCAGCCTCCCGAGCAGGCCGCCCGGTACATCGCCGACGTCGCGACGCAGCCGCACGGCGGCCCCACCGGACGCTTCTTCGCCGCACACTCGTCCACGACACAGGAGTAGCCATGCGATTCGACCTGACCGGCAGAACCGCCGTGGTCACCGGAGCCGGCAGCGGGATCGGGCTGGCCTGCGTACGCGCCCTCACCGAAGCGGGCGCGCGGGTGCTCGGCGGCTCCCGCACCGTCGGCCCCGACCTGCGCGCCGCCACCCCGTACACCCGCACCGTCGACCTGGCCACCGAGGACGGCGCACGGACCCTGATCGCGCACGCGCTGAGCGAGTTCGGCGGCATCGACATCCTGGTCAACAACGTCGGCGGCGGCGTGAAACTGGCCGAGGGCTTCCTCGACATCGACGACGACACCTGGCGCGAGGCGTTCGGCCTGAACGTCCTCACCGCGATCCGCACCACCCGCGAGGCACTGCCCAGCCTGGTCGAGCGCCGCGGTGCCGTCGTCAACATCGGCTCGATCAACGCCACCCTCGCCGACCCGCGTCTCGGCCACTACTCGGCCGCCAAGGCCGCGCTCGCCAGCGTCGGCAAGTCGCTGGCCGCGGAGTTCACTCCCAAGGGCGTCCGCGTCAACACCATCTCGCCCGGCCCGGTCCGCACCCGGGTGTGGACCAACCCGCAGACCGCGCGCAGCGCCGGACTCACCCCCGAGGAGTTCATCGAGGCCGTCCCGAAGATGACGGGTCTGGCCACCGGCCGCATCATCGAACCCGAGGAGGTCGCCACCCTGGTCGTCCTCCTCGCCTCCGGCAAGGTCCCGAGCATCACCGGCTCGGACTACACCATCGACGCCGGAATGACCCGCCCGGCCCTGCGCTGATCCGTCCGGACCCGCTCGCGCCGGCGTCACGCCCTCCGGCGGCTCCCTGACGCGCCACCGCCTCCCACCGGAGCACCGGTGGGAGGCGGTGGCGCGCGGGTCCGTCCGGAGCCGGAGTCACACCCGGCCCTCCGGGACCAGATCCGTTCGGCTCGCCGGGCCGGGCTGGGCCCGGTGGGTGCGGGGGCGCATCCAGAAGGCCGTCACGAAGGCCGCCGCGAGCAGGCCGGCGGCGAGCCAGAAGGTGACGCGGAGGGCGCCGTCGGCGCCGTACCGCGCGTCCGGCAGGTAGCTGAAGAACACCGTGCCGAGGAGTGCGTAGCCGATGCTGTTGCCCAGCTGCTGGAAGGAGTTGAGCAGGCCCGAGGCCGCGCCGGTCTCCGGCAGGGCGACCAAGGAGAGCGAGATGTCGTAGTACGGGGTCAGCACGCCGCCCATGCCGAGGCCGAGCAGCGAGAGCGGAACCAGCAGCTGCCACGTGGTGACGGCGTGGTCGCGCGAGACCACCGTGATCACCCCGACCGCCCCGACCACCAGCAGCGCGAGGCCGCCCAGCAGGGTGCGCCGGCCGCCGAAGCGCCGTACCAGCAGGCTTCCGGCGACGGCCGATCCGACGGCGGAGCCGAGCGTCCACGGCACCATGGCCAGGCCGGCGCCCAGGGCGGTGAAGCCGTGCGCGGTCTGCAGCTGGACCAGGAGCGCGAACATCATGCCGCTCAGCGCCGTGTAGTACAGCACCCCCATCAGCAGCGCGGCGACGAACCTGCCGTCGCGGGCGAGACGCGGCTCGACCAACGGAACCCGGCCGGCCCGTGCCCGCCGGCCCTGGTGGACGCCGAGCACGACCAGCACCGGCAGCGCCGCGGCCATGCTGACGAAGCACCACGCCGGCCAGCCTTCCGTGCGCCCCTGCATCAGCGGGTACGCGACCAGGACCATCGCGCCGACGGCCAGCGCGGTGCCGATCCCGTCCAGACGGCGTACCGACGCCCCGTCGGCGGGCGGCTGGTCGGGTATGTACCGGACAGCGCCGAACAGTGCCAGGACACCGAGCGGCAGATTGACGAAGAACACCGCGCGCCAGCCGAGACCGAACAGGTTCCCGGTCGTCAGCGCACCGCCCAGCACCGGCGCGACGATCGCGGCGATGCCCACCACCGGGCCCATCAGACCGATCGCCTTGGGCAACTCGCGCGGCGGGAACAGCTCGCGCATGATGCCGAGTCCCTGGGGCACCATCACCGCGGCACAGGCCCCCTGCACCATCCGCGCGACGATGATCATCCCCGGGTTCACCGCAAGACCCGCGAGCAGCGAGGCGCAGGTGAACCCCGCCGTGCCGATCAGCAGCATCCGCTTGCGGCCGGCGATGTCTCCGAGCCGCCCGCCGGTGATCAGGAGGGAGGCGAACGCCAGGGCGTAGCCGGCGCCCATCCACTGCAGGACGGCGTAGCTGCCGTGCAGTCCCTCGCCGATCGCCGGAGCGGCCGTGTTCACCATCATGCCGTCGAGCAGGTCCATGCAGTGGGTGATCAGGATCGCCGAGAGGGCGTACCAGCGCAGTCTGTCCGCGGGAGTGGGGTCCATGGCCGAGCCTTTCGGGAATCGATGACGCGAATCTGGCGCGAATTGTGCGGCCGGCAGCTCCACATCCGGTCAAGCCGCGCTCGAGCGCCGTTCCCGAAGGTGGGGTCGGGGCCCGGCTGACGGGACCCTGCCGCACGACGTACGAGGGGACATGCCATGGATCTGGGACTGACGGACAAACGGGTACTGGTCACCGGCGCCACGCGAGGCATCGGCCGGGCCACCGCGAAGGCCTTCGCCGCCGAGGGCGCGCGGGTCGCGGTCACGTACAACCGGTCCGAGCACGCCGCGAAGGAACTGGTCGAGGAACTCGGCGGCGCCGACCGCGCCTGCGCGCTCCACTACGAGCTGGCCGACCCGGCGTCGGTCGCCGCGACGGTGAGCGCCGTCGAGGAGCGGTGGGGCGGAGTCGACGTGGTGGTCGCCAACGCCCAGACGTGGGTGTGGATGAACCCCGAGGAGATGGTGCCGTACCACGAGTTCCCGATGGACTTCTGGCTGAGCCGCTACCGGGAGAACGTCGAGGGTCACCTCTGGACGGTGCGTCAGGCCCTCGGCGGCATGCGCGAACGCGGCTGGGGCCGCATCGTGCTGCTGTCCTCGGTGACGGCGACGTACGGCAATCCCGGCTCGGAGGTCTACAGCGCCGCCAAGGCGTCCCTGCACGGCTTCGTCCGTGGCCTGATGTGGACGGGCGACGGCGTGCTCGCCAACGTGGTCGCGCCCGGCGGCACGATCACCGAGAGTCTCGACGCGGTCGACCCGGCGCTCCTGGAGAAGGCGGTCGCGGACACCCCCAGCGGCCGTCTGAGCACGGCGGACGACGTGGCCAGGCTGATCGTCTTCCTCGGTTCGGCGGCGAACGGGAACACCAACGGCCAGATCATCCACCCCGCCGGTGGCCGGTGATCCGCTTCGCGTTCGAGGGCGGCTCGACTCCCGCTCGAGCGGTTCTCGGCCGGGCGACCGCACCATCTCAGCCACGCTGAGACAGCGTCACGCCAGCAGAAGGAGCACCAAGCATGCGATCCACCCGAATACCGAGAACAGCGGCCGCTGGAGCGGCGATGGTCCTCACCCTGTGCGCCACCCCGCTCGCCGTGGCCGGCCCCGCCTACGCCGACGGCCGGCAGTACTACGTCGACTGCTCCGCCGGCGACGACTCCGCGGACGGCACGTCCGCCACGACCGCCTGGCGCAGTCTCGCCAAGGTCAGCCGCACCACCTTCGGCCCGGGCGACTCCGTCCTCCTGCGCAGCGGCGTCACCTGCAACGGCGTCCTCGCGCCGCAGGGTTCCGGCACGGCCACCGCGCCCATCACGGTCAGCACCTACGGCGGCAACGCCCGCGCGTTCCTCGCCGGCGGCGGCGCCCGCGCCACGGTCTACCTGCACAACGTGCAGGGCTGGGAGCTGCGCAACCTCGACGTCTCGGACACCACCACCCCGGACTCCACCGCGCGCACGGGCATCTACGTGCTGCTCAGCGACTACGGCACCGGCAGCCACTACGTCATCGACAACGTGAACGTGCACGACGTCACCGGCATCGACAGCACGGGGCCGGACAACGAGGACAGCGGCGGCATCGTCCTGAAGGCGGCCGGCTCGGCCAAGCCGACCACCTTCGACGGCATCACGGTGTCCAACAGCACCGTCTCCGGCACCGACGGCTACGGCATCGCCACCGAGTCCCAGTGGTCCAAGCGCGACCTGTTCCCGGGCGGCGAGAACACCTACGTGCCGATGACCAACGTCCGCATCACCGGGAACCGGCTGTCGAACCAGGGCGGCGACGGCATCGTGGTGCAGAACGGTGCCGCCCCCAGGATCGACCACAACGTCGTCAACGGCTTCGGTCTGCGCGCCACCGCCTACCACTCCGGCGTCTGGGTCTGGAACTCCGACAAGGCCGTGATGGAGTACAACGAGGTCTCGCACGGCGCCTCCGCGCCGCCGATGATGGCCTTCGACGCCGACGGCGCCAACTCCGACGTCACCTACCAGTACAACTACAGCCACGACAACGGCGGCGGCTTCCTGGCCTTCTGCACCGCGCCCGGCCAGCTGAGCGACGGTGTCGTCGTCCGGTACAACGCCAGCGTCAACGACCACGACGCCAGCTACAACGGCTTCACCTTCCCGGTGATCTTCAACGGCTGCGGCGTCACCATGACCAACCTCGCCTTCTACGGCAACACCGTCCACACGTCGGTCGCCAAGGCACTGATCGGCAACTACGGTCAGAGCGTGGTCAATTACCACGACAACGTCTTCGTGGGCGCGCCGGGCGGTTCGACGATCACCGACCCCGTCAGCACCTTCAAAGGCAACGTCTACTACAACATCACCCAGGTCCCGGCCGGCGACAAGAGCCCGGTGTACAAGCGCTAGTACCGCGTCGCATCGCCCGCGTACCTCCCGTACGCGGGCGATGCTCCGCCGTCTTCAGTCCCGCGCCCGCTTGATCGACCACTCCGCGATCCGCAGGGACATCTCCACCCCCTCGGTCGCGTACTCCACCATCGCCTTCTGGTAGTCGCCGACGGCCTCCGCCAGTTCGCGCTCCCCGCGGTCCACCGCGGCCAGCAGACCGCTGAGCGCCGCCGCGTCCCGCGCGGCGGTGTTCGCCCCCACGCCCCCCGACGGCGGCATCGCGTGCACCGCGTCACCGAGGGGCACCACCGGGCAGGTGTCCCACGCCTCCACGGGCCGGGTGGCCCGCAGCGCCACCGCGAACGACGTCGCGGGATCGGCGAACCGGAAGATCTCCCGCAGGTCGGGGTGCCACGCCCGGGTCCGCTCGACCACCAGCGCGCACAGCTCCTCGCCGCTCATCGCGAAGAACCCCTCGTCGGTGAGGCCGAGGTCCGCCAGGTGCACGTTGAACACCGACATGTAGTAGTCGTCGGCGTCCTGGAGCCCGGCGTCCGGCCACAGCCGGGCAGCCGCCCGCGACGGGCGCTCGCGGAACAGCATCGGCATCAGGCCCAGGTGGTGGCCGTCGGTGCCGATCACATAGCTGAAGCGGTCCCGCAGCGCCTCCGGCAGCCCTGCCTCGATGGCCTCCCGCCGCGGAATCCGGGAGAAGATCGTCCGGATGCCCAGGTCCTGGGGCGCGTCCCAGGGCCGGAGTTGGGCACGGACCCGCGAGTGGGTGCCGTCCGCCGCGATCAGTACGTCACCGACGGCCTCGCTGCCGTCCGCGAAACGAGCGGTCACCCGCCCGTCGGGCGTCCGCTCAAGCCGCTCGAAGTTCTTCCCGAAGTGGACGACCTCGTCGAGACCGGCCAGCAGGATCCGCCGCAGCGTCACCCGGTCCACGGCATCGATCTTGTCGTCCCGGCCGGCCCGCGGGTCCTCGAAGGCCGGCGCCCACTGCGCCCTCAGGTGCTCGTCGTAGGCCGCGAGTCCGCTGTCGTCGCGGGCGTTCGCCGTCGCCGTCAGCAGCTCGGTCAGCCGCGGCGGCAGACAGGCCCTGAGCGCCGCCTCGCCCTCGGGGCTGATCCGGAGCCGGTAGCCCTGCCGGCGCCCGTCGGCCGACTCGTCGCGCTCGTACACCTGGACGTCGACACCGGCCCGCCGCAGCCCCTGGGCCACGCAGAGACCACCGATACCGCCGCCGATGACCAGGACCCGGATGGGTGATCGGCTCGTCGTCCCCGCCATGGACACCTCTCTCGTCGCAGTGAAGTCGCCGCGTGGTTGCCGCGTACGGAACCAGGGCAGCATGCGCCGTCCCGCTCAGGTCTGGCTGGAGGCGCCCGCTCCGCCGCCGCGTCGAGCGGAATTCGAGCCCGCTTGAAGAGTCCCCTCCCACCCTGTACGGGCCCAGCAGTCCACGGCCCCGCGAGCTCACGGAGGAATCGTGTCCCGTCGTCTCTTCACCTCGGAGTCCGTGACCGAAGGTCACCCCGACAAGATCGCGGACCGGATCAGCGACACCGTCCTGGACGCCCTGCTCGCACAGGACCCCGGGTCCCGCGTGGCGGTCGAGACGCTGATCACCACCGGCCAGGTCCATCTCGCCGGCGAGGTCACCACCACCGCCTACGCCGACATCGCCGGCCTGGTCCGCGCGGCCGTGCTCGACATCGGCTACAACTCCTCGACCAAGGGATTCGACGGCGCCTCCTGCGGCGTCTCCGTCTCGATCGACGCCCAGTCGCCCGACATCGCCCAGGGCGTCGACCAGGCCCACGAGCACCGTGTCGAGGGCCTTCAGGACGAACTCGACCGGCAGGGCGCCGGCGACCAGGGCCTGATGTTCGGCTACGCCTGCGACGACACCCCCGAACTGATGCCGCTGCCCATCTCACTGGCGCACCGGCTCGCCCAGCGCCTCACCCAGGTCCGCAAGGACGGCACCATGCCCTACCTGCGGCCCGACGGAAAGACCCAGGTCACCATCGAGTACGACGGCGACCGCCCCGTCCGTCTCGACACGGTCGTCGTCTCCTCGCAGCACGCCTCCGACATCGACCTGGAGTCGCTGCTCGCCCCCGACATCCGCCAGTTCGTCGTCGAACCCGTCCTGGCCGACGCCGGCATCGACACCACCGGCTACCGCCTGCTGGTCAACCCCACCGGCCGGTTCGAGATCGGCGGTCCGATGGGCGACGCCGGCCTGACCGGCCGCAAGATCATCGTGGACACCTACGGGGGCTACTCCCGGCACGGCGGCGGCGCCTTCTCCGGCAAGGACCCCTCCAAGGTCGACCGCTCGGCGGCGTACGCGATGCGCTGGGTCGCCAAGAACATCGTCGCCGCCGGACTCGCCCGCCGGGCCGAGGTACAGGTCGCCTACGCGATCGGCAAGGCGGAGCCGGTCGGCCTGTTCGTGGAGACCTTCGGCACCGAGACCGTCCCCGTACCGAAGATCCAGGAGGCCGTAGGCCAGGTCTTCGACCTGCGGCCCGCCGCGATCATCCGCGATCTCGACCTGCTCCGCCCCATCTACGCCCGCACCTCCGCCTACGGCCACTTCGGCCGGGAACTGCCCGAGTTCACCTGGGAGCGCACCGACCGGGCGGACAAGCTCCGCGCCCTCGCGCTGGCCTGACCTCCCGCCATGTCGCCGCTGCCCAGAGGAGGCACCGCCGTGCACATCGCCGTCACCGGTTCGATCGCCACCGACCACCCGATGGCCCGTCCCGGGCACTCCGCGGACCAGCTGATCGAGGGCAGCCCCGGCAGGACGTCTCCGGCGTTCCTCGCGGACGAGCGGGGCTGCGCCCTCGCCACGGAAGTCCCGGGGGCCGTCGGCACCCAGGAGCACCGCGTGAGCGCCGCGGAGCTGATCCGCCGGATCGAACGCAGCCCGGTGGGTGCGCCATGAGCCCCCTCGCACAGGCGCAGCGCGCCGACGCGCTGCGCGAGGCCCTCGCCACCCGGGTGGTCGTCGCCGACGGCGCGATGGGCACCATGCTCCAGGCCGCCGACCCGACGCCGGACGACTTCCAGCAGCTGGAGGGCTGCAACGAGATCCTCAACGTCACCCGGCCCGACCTCGTCCGCGCCGTGCACGAGGCGTACTTCGCGGCAGGCGTCGACTGCGTGGAGACCAACACCTTCGGCGCCAACCACACGGCGCTCGGCGAGTACGACAGCGCCGACCGGATCTTCGAGCTGTCCGCGGCCGGCGCCCGCGTGGCCCGCGAGGCCGCCGACGCCCACCGGGACGGCCGGATCCGCTGGGTGCTCGGCTCCATCGGACCGGGCACCAAGCTGCCGACCCTCGGCCACGCTCCGTACGAGACCCTGCGGGACGGCTACCAGCGCAACGCGGCCGGCCTGATCGCCGGCGGCGCCGACGCGCTGCTCGTGGAGACCAGCCAGGACCTGCTCCAGACCAAGGCCGCGGTGCTCGGCTGCAAGCGCGCCCTCGCCGAGGCCGGGCTCGACCTGCCGGTCTTCGCGCAGGTGACCGTGGAGACCACCGGCACCATGCTGCTCGGCTCGGAGATCGGCGCGGCGCTCACCGCGCTGGAGCCGCTCGGCATCGACATGATCGGCCTCAACTGCGCCACCGGCCCCGCCGAGATGAGCGAGCACCTGCGCCACCTGGCCCGGCACGCCCGAGCCGGCCTGTCGTGCATGCCGAACGCGGGTCTGCCCGTGCTCGGCAAGGACGGCGCCCACTACCCCCTCGGCCCCGCCGAACTCGCCGACGCGCACGACGCGTTCACCCAGGAGTACGGCGTCTCGCTCGTCGGCGGCTGCTGCGGCACCACCCCCGAGCACCTGCGCGCCGTCGTCCGGCGCGTGCGGGGGCGCGCCGTCACCCCGCGCCGGCCCCGCCCCGAGCCGGCCGCCTCCTCGCTCTACCAGCCGGTGCCGTTCCGCCAGGACACCTCCTACCTGGCGATCGGCGAGCGGACGAACGCCAACGGGTCGAAGAAGTTCCGCGAGGCCATGCTGGCCGAGGACTGGCAGGGGTGCGTGGAGATCGCCCGGGAACAGATCCGGGACGGCTCGCACCTGCTCGACCTCTGCGTGGACTACGTCGGCCGCGACGGCGTGGCGGACATGAGGGAGATCGCCGGGAGGCTGGCCACCGCGTCCACGCTGCCGGTCGTGCTGGACTCCACCGAACCCGACGTGCTGCGCGCCGGACTCGAGGTGCTGGGCGGCCGGGCCGTGCTGAACTCGGTGAACTACGAGGACGGCGACGGCCCGGACACCCGGTTCGGGCGCATCGCCGCACTCGCCCGCGAACACGGTGCCGGCCTCATCGCGCTCACGATCGACGAGGAGGGGCAGGCCCGCACCGCGGAGAAGAAGACGGAGATCGCCGAGCGGCTCATCGCGCAGCTCACCACCGAGTACGGCATCGAGGAGTCGTCGATCCTGGTGGACTGCCTGACCTTCACCCTGGCCACCGGGCAGGAGGAGTCCCGCCGCGACGGCATCGAGACCATCGAGGCCATCCGCGAACTCAAGCGCCGCCACCCCGAGGTGCAGACCACCCTCGGCCTGTCCAACATCTCCTTCGGCCTGAACCCGGCGGCCCGGCAGGTCGTGAACTCGGTGTTCCTGCACGAATGCGTGCGAGCCGGCCTGGACTCCGCGATCGTGCACGCCTCCAAGATCCTCCCCATGGCACGCATCCCGGAGGACCGGCGCGAGGCCGCGCTCGACCT
Organism: Streptomyces nymphaeiformis; assembly: GCF_014203895.1. Classification (GTDB taxonomy): domain Bacteria; phylum Actinomycetota; class Actinomycetes; order Streptomycetales; family Streptomycetaceae; genus Streptomyces; species Streptomyces nymphaeiformis. The sequence goes on from NZ_JACHJY010000016.1 coordinate 134,583, forward strand.
GGTCCACGACCGCCGCAGGGAGGGGTACGACCCGCTGCAGCGGCTCCTGGAGCTGTTCGAGGGCGTCTCCGCGTCCTCCAGCGCCGCGTCCAAGGCCGAGGAACTGGCGGCACTGCCGCTCGGGGAACGCCTCGAACGGCGTGTCGTCGACGGGGAGCGCGGCGGGCTGGAAGCCGACCTCGACGCGGCGCTGGCCGAGCGCCCGGCCCTGGAGATCATCAACGACACGCTGCTGTCCGGGATGAAGACCGTCGGCGAGCTGTTCGGCTCCGGCCAGATGCAGCTGCCGTTCGTGCTCCAGTCCGCCGAGGTGATGAAGGCCGCGGTCGCGTACCTGGAGCCGTACATGGAGAAGGCGGCCGACGGCGGGAACGTGGCGGGCAAGGGCACGATCGTGCTGGCCACCGTCAAGGGCGACGTCCACGACATCGGCAAGAACCTCGTCGACATCATCCTGTCCAACAACGGCTACGACGTCGTCAACATCGGCATCAAGCAATCGCTTTCGGCCATTCTGGACGCCGCCGAGGAGCAGGACGCGGACGTGATCGGCATGTCCGGCCTGCTGGTGAAGTCCACGGTGATCATGAAGGAGAACCTGGAGGAGCTGAACCGGCGCGGGCTCGCCGCCCGCTTCCCGGTCATCCTCGGCGGGGCCGCCCTCACCCGCGCGTACGTCGAACAGGACCTGCACGAGATCTACGACGGCGAGGTCCGCTACGCCCGCGACGCCTTCGAGGGCCTGCGCCTGATGGACGCGCTCGTCGCCGTCAAGCACGGCGTCCCGGGCGCGGCCCTGCCCGAACTGCGGCAGCGGCGCCACCCACGCGCCGAGGTCACCCGGCAGGAGGAGCCCGGCCGCGGACCCGCCCGCTCCGACGTGACGGTGGACAACCGGATACCCGTACCACCGTTCTGGGGCGACCGGATCGTCAAGGGCGTCCCGTTCGCCGACTACGCCTCATGGCTGGACGAGGACGCCCTGTTCAAGGGCCAGTGGGGGCTGAAGGCCCCGTGCGCCGGGACCGGCCCCTCCTACGAGGAACTCGTCGAGACCGAAGGCCGGCCGCGGCTGCGGATGTGGCTGGACCGGCTGCAGACCTCGGGCTGGCTGGAGCCGGCCGTCGTCTACGGCTACTACCCGGTCAATTCCAAGGGCGACGAGCTGATCCTCCGCGACGAGGACGGCTCCGAACGCACCCGCTTCACCTTCCCCCGCCAGCGCCGGGGCCGGCGGCTGTGCCTGGCCGACTTCTTCCGCCCGGAGGAGTCCGGCGAACAGGACGTGATCGGCCTGCAGGTCGTCACCATGGGCAACCGGGTCTCCCGGGCCGCAGGCGAGCTCTTCGAGGCCGGCTCCTACCGCGACTACCTCGAACTCCACGGCCTGTCCGTCCAGTTGACAGAGGCCTTGACCGAGTTCTGGCACGCCCGGGTGCGCCGCGAACTCGGCTTCGGCGACGAGGACCCCGAGGACCTCCGCGACATGTTCGCCCTCAAGTACCGCGGCGCCCGCTTCTCCCTCGGCTACGGCGCCTGCCCCGACCTCGAGGACCGCGCCAAGATCACCGGACTGCTGCGCCCCGAGCGGATCGGCGTCGTCCTCTCCGAGGAGTTCCAGCTCCACCCCGAACAGTCCACCGACGCCCTCGTCGTCCACCATCCCGAGGCCACGTACTTCAACGCGCGGTAGACCCCGGCCCCTTGACCGCCGCGTGACCACCGACCCGACCGTTCGACCGACCCGATCCCCAGGAGTTCCGGATGCCTTCCCCCTTTTCCGACTACAAGGTCGCCGACCTCTCCCTGGCCACCTTCGGCCGCAAGGAGATCACCCTCGCCGAGCACGAGATGCCCGGCCTGATGGCGATCCGCCGCGAGTACGCGGAGACGCAGCCGCTGGCCGGCGCCCGGATCACCGGCTCGCTGCACATGACGGTGCAGACCGCCGTCCTCATCGAGACGCTGGTGGCGCTCGGCGCCGAGGTCCGCTGGGTGTCCTGCAACATCTTCTCCACCCAGGACCACGCCGCGGCCGCGATCGCCGCCGCCGGGATCCCGGTCTTCGCCTGGAAGGGCGAGACCCTGGAGGAGTACTGGTGGTGCACGGAGCAGGCGCTGACCTGGCCGGGCGCCGACGGTCCGAACATGATCCTGGACGACGGCGGTGACGCCACCCTCCTCGTCCACAAGGGGGTGGAGTACCAGAAGGCGGGCAAGGTCCCGGACCCGTCGACCGCCGACAACGAGGAGTTCCGGATCGTCCTGGAGCTGCTCGGGAAGACCGGCCTCGACTGGTCGGCGATCGCCGCCGGCATCCGCGGCGTGACCGAGGAGACCACCACCGGTGTCCACCGTCTCTACGAGATGATGCAGGCCGGCACCCTGCTCTTCCCGGCGATCAACGTGAACGACGCCGTGACGAAGTCGAAGTTCGACAACAAGTACGGCTGCCGCCACTCGCTGATCGACGGCATCAACCGCGCCACGGACGTCCTCATCGGCGGCAAGACGGCCGTCGTCTGCGGCTACGGCGACGTCGGCAAGGGCTGCGCCGAGTCGCTGCGCGGCCAGGGCGC
>NZ_JACHJY010000017.1 GCF_014203895.1 Streptomyces nymphaeiformis
GCCGCACTCGGCCGGCTGACCCCCGTCGAATTCGAGACCGTCATGACCACCACACCGGCCCTCCGGGCCGCGTAACCGAACCTGTCACCCAAACCCGCACCAAACCCTTCCGTATCGGTGTCGCGACGGCCTACCGCTACATACGCGAGGCCGTCGACGTCCTGGCCGCCCTCGCCCCGACCCTGGCCGAAGCGATGAAGACCGTGCGGACGAAGGCGTTCGTGATCCTGGACGGCACCCTGCTGCCGATCGACCGGATCGCCGCCGACACCCCGTACTACTCGGGGAAGCATAAACGCCACGGCATGAACGTCCAGGTCCTCACCGACCCGTTCGGACGCCTGCTGTGGGCCTCGCCCGCGCTACCGGGTTCGACCCACGACCTGACCGCCGCACGCACTCACGGCATCATCGATGCCCTCGCCGACGAGGACGTGAAGTGCTGGGCGGACAAGGCATACCAAGGCGCCGGCCGACCGGTCCGAGTCCCGTTCCGAGGCCGACGGCTCAAGCGGTGGAAGCGACGGCACAACAGCACCCATGCCAGGATCCGCTGCCTCGGTGAGCAAGCCATGGCCACCCTGAAGGGCTGGCGCCTCCTGCGGAAACTCCGCTGCAGCACCAACCGAATCACCGACATCGTGAAGGCCATCGTCGCCCTTCACCACGCCTCAACCTGAGGTTGGAAAAAGCTCAGTCTATGCGGCAAGTGGAGGGGCCGACCGTGCTGCCGCAGAGCGCGGACCTCAGGTGAGTGGCGCAGGGAAGCCGAGCACGTAGTCGGCGAAGACCACGCGCTCGGCCAGCTCGCCGGAGCTCGGCGAGGAGTCGGGCTGTTCAATCTCCCGTACGTAGATTCTCAGCTTGTCGCCGGTCTGCGGGATGGCTAGGGGAGGTAGCGGCGTGTTGAGGGTCCCCGTCACCACGGCCCCCGGAACCCGTCCCCATGTCGTCGCGGCGACCGCGCCGTCGAGGCTGGTGAGCACCCCTTGCCCGGACGAGCTTTGCTCCATGAGCACCTGGACGACGTTCGGCCGGGGGCCGGTCGGGCCGATCCCGTTGAGCTGCACATGCAGTTCGGTCCCCTGGCGTTTCACGGTCAACGTCCGGTCCGGCAGGATCGCGACCGCATCGGTGTCGACAGAGGCGGATGTGTTGTCCACCCCTGGGAGGGTGCTCGGCTGGTGCCTGGCCACGGTGAGCCGGACGAAGGGGGCGTAGGACTCGGTCGTCGGCAGTTCCACGTCGGCGTACCAGCTGCCTCCCGCCCGCCACACCTCATGGAAAGTCGTGCCAGTGACCGACGTGGCCGATTCGGGCGTGCACCAGATCGGGTCGCGGCCCAGCGGCCTCTGCTGGACGGCCAGGCTCTCCCCCTCGCCAGTCGTATACCAGGGGCGAGCCAGCTCCACCTGCAGTCGCCCGCCCCTCCGGGTCCGTCGGAAGTCGTCCCACTGCGCCGCGCCGGGAGTCAGCGGATCCGTCTGCCAGCTGAAAGCCGGCCGCACGCCCAGCACGACCGGTGGGATCGGCCGGGCGGTGCTGGGCACGTCCACGGCCGGCAGCGAGGCCCAGGCCAGGAAAGCCGCGTCGGGTTCGTCGTCGGCGAAGTACTGCCGGAACCGGGATGTGCCGGTGACCGTGTAGGTGACCACGCGGTGCTTGGTGTCGCCGAACTCGTGGCGCAGCGGCGGCAGGCTCAGGTCGGTGGGGTGCATGGTGATGGTCTGGACGGCGGCTGTGGCCGGAGTCGGGGCCGGGGCGTCGTCCCACTCGTCCCAGGCGGCGGTGAGGAACACCTGGGCGGTACTCGGCGGGTCGAGATTGAGCGCTGGAGGGGAGGGTAGGAGGGTGGTCCAGGTCTGCCCGTGCTCTCGTGCCACCTGGAGGGTGCCGATCGGATCGAAGCGGGGCTTGCGGACTGCGTGGATGAGCGTTATCTCCCGCGCGGGTGTGACCATCGGGTGCCGTCCGCCGCTGGCTGCGGCTGCGCTGTCGTCGTCGGGCTCCAGCCACTTGTGGATGGCGAACTTGGCTTCCAGGAAGTTGTCGGGGAGGTAGGAGGAGAGCTCTGCGGTGATCTGTTCGGCCTGGCTCAGGCTGACCGTCGCCACCGAGTCGCCGGCGCTCCAGGTGACCTGCGGCTGTCCGCCCGCGGCCCGTTCGATCAGGGTGAGGGTCTTCGCCTTGCGCATCGGCCAGGGTCCTGACCAGGGGCGGCGGTCGGTGACGGGGACCGGCAGCGCGAGATGGATGACGACGCCGGCGGAGGCCGGGTCGGTGGGCCGCTGGGCCGCCGCCCAGGTCTGGGCGTCGTTGCCCTCGAGCATGCCGTGCTGCTCGGCCAGGGCCAGGGTGGTCGCTGGGACGCGCAGGATGAGTGTGGTGGCGGCGCTTGCGTAGCGTGGGTTGGCGGCGAGGAACTGGTCCACGCTCATATTGCGGTCGCTGCGGATGACCAGTTCCGTGCCGCTCAGTTCGGGTGGCGGCACCGGCTCGAACCTGGTGTATGCCACGAGCGAGCTCATGAAGCGGTTCGCCGCCGGATCCTCGGCCTCCAGGCCTCCGCCGGCCAGGTCGGCGACGCGGGCCCGCACCTCGTAGGTCTGGCCGAATCGGAGTTCGGGCAGGGTTCCGTCTTCGACGGCGAAGGTCCAGTCCAGGGGGCCGGCTGGCTGTCGCGCGCGCGGGGCGCCGGGCGGGGGCAGCACCAGGCTCCAACCGGACCACCGGGCGACCACCTCGTCGGCCCGCAGCTGGTCGCCGTTCCCGGTCGCCGCGTACGGCTTGACCTGTCCTTCCTCGACCGCCGGGCCGAGCTCGACACCACCGACGCGGTACGTGGCCACACGGCGGCAGAGTGGCGCCCATTGTTCGCCCTTGGGCCGGATGTCGATGCGGTAGCCGAGGAGTAGCTCGTCGGCGTTGAACGTGGCCCGTCCGAGGTCGCTCCCTGCGGCCGCGTGAGATGCCGCGCGCGCATGCCGGTGGTCGAAGTCCGCCTGCCGGCCGCGGCGGACGAGCATGAGGCCGGTCGAGCGCAGGTGCGGCAGGCTGCTGCGATCGTTCCGGGCCGCCTGGCGAAGTCCGGTCACGGCTCCGTCCACGTCAAAAGTGGTGATCTCCCAGCGGGCGCTGCTCTCGGACCCCGTCAGGCCGGCGGAGCGCAGATCGAGCATGCCGGTGGTGAGGTCCCCGGCGGAAGCAGGGAGGAACAGGTTGCCGTCGAACTCGTAGTTGGTGGCCGGGGAGACCACCGAGGTCAGGCCGGGCGTGCCGGCACTCACCGTCCCGGTGGGGCTGAGTTCGCCGACCGGTAGCGTGAGTTCGACGATCAGGCCGAGTGCGCGGAGCACCGCGGGATGCTCGCGCAGCCGTGCCACCTGCTGGTGGAAGTCCAGCTCTGCAGCGGGCGGCGGAGGTCCCTCCGTTGTGGGCAAGGGGACCTCGTGGTCCCAGGCCTCGAGATGGTCCCAGGACTCAAGCTGGGCGGCGACGTCGTCCGGGGCCTTGGCAGCTGTCGCGTAGGTGTCGATGACCGCGCCCGCGTGCTCCGACGTGCATTCCACGGTGGTTCCGTGGAATGTGTGCGGGGCGTACGGCCGGACGGGCAGGTTGCCGAGCAGCGCCTGCCATACCTTGGCATTGGCCTCGTTGCGGCGGCCCGGGGTGATCTTTTTGACCGTATCCGCGTGCCGCAGTGTGATCTGGATTGGAATGCGGGGCAGACGCGCGGGCCAGTCGGCGAGTTCGCTGGCCTTCAGCGGCCCCTTGAGCCGGGGATGGATGGCCAGCCGCAGCACCGCCAGGCCTGCGTTCACCCGGCCGCCGGGGAGTGCCGTCCACACCATGAAGTCGCCGTCGGTCATGGCTGCCCCGCCTTCCTGAAGGCTCGCCGGTATTCCTGCCAAGCGGCCAGGCCGGTTTCCGCACCGTCCGTCGGGCTCAGGAGCCGGCTGTGGTCCGATGCCGGGTCGCCGCTGATCGTGTATTCGCCGGTGTCCACGGTCACTGAGTCGGAGTAGAAGGTCAGGTCGATGGTGACCACCAGGGTCGCCCGGCCGATCAGCGCGTTGGGGCTTTCAACCGTGTTGGTATAGGTGAGGGTGATCACGACCTCCAGCGAGACCGAGATCAGGCCGAGGATGTCGACGGCACCCCCGAAGCGCAGATAGCCGCTGAGTTGGGTACCGCCGCCGGCGGCTAGCTCGTACCGGATCCCACCGAGGACGTGCACCTCGGCCTTGGCGATGCCGATACCGATCGAGGCCGAGGCGCCGAACTCCAGCGCCGCCTCGAACCTGGTCACTTTGTTGTCGGTGATGGCCAGATCGACGTAGCCTCCGCCGCCGAAGAGCAGCACGTTCAGAGCGAACGGGTTCGCCCGGCTGGCGAAGGCCAGCTGAACGGTCAGCGGGGCACCGTCCAGCGGGATGGTGACGCCGAGCCGGAAGAGGATGTTGCGCAGGCTGAACCCGACGGTGGTGACCTCGGGAATGGGCAGCGAGTACCCGACGGAGATCTGCTGGGGCGTCACCGCGATGTCGGGTGCGACCGGCCCCAGCTGCACCTTGGCAAAGAGTTCCTTGAGCAGGTTCAGCGAGCCGCTGACGTTCAGGGTGACGCCGTCGACTTCCAGCCGGGGTGGTCGGTCGTCCTTCTGGGTGTAGGTCATGGAGCCGATGCCGACCTCCAGCAGGCCGAGTTGCAGCGTGAAGTCGTTGATCACACAACTGGTGGTGAGGTGGTCCGGCGAGCGCTCGACGGTGAGGTTCAGCCTCGTCATGGGCCCGGCCTTGAACGGCGGGAGGTTCTCCAAGACGACGTTGTACCAAGTCATCTTCGCCGAGTTGGGTGGGACGAGCGTGATCTCCGGTGGCGCGTCCAGGTTCGGGGCGAGGTCCTTGAGCGGGAACCCGAGGATCCGCGCGGTGTTCCCGAACACCTGGGCCGCGCTGAGCTTCCCGGCCTCGTTCTTGAGCAGGCCCGCCTTGGCCACCGGACCGCACAACCGGGAGATCGCGTCGGCGGAGAACGACGGGGTGACGAGTGCACCCGCCCGTCCGGTGAAGTCGGCGGGGTAGGAGCTGCCGTCCTCGAACAGCAGTGGCAGCGACTCTGCCGCACCGAGGTTGAGGAAGCTGTTGCTGAACTTGAGCGGGACCAGCTTGTCGGGATCGCCCAGGAGCGTCCGCAGCGCGGGCAGCGCGGCAGTCAGCCGGTCGATCTGCGGATGGAAGCCCCCGTCGAAAGCTGTCCCGACAATGGTCAGCTCGTATACGTCGTGTACATCTGCCGGTTTCGGGTCCGGGGCCCTGACGAGGTCGATCCGTACTCCTGGCAGCGGGACGATGGCCTGCTGGTACGTCTCCCGCAACAGCTTGGCCACGCAGGCGTCGGTGAGCGAGTGAACCCCCGGAAGATCCGGCGTCGGCTCCAGCGTGAAGTCCTCAACGAAGATCAGCGGCAGCTCAAAGGCCACGTCACCGGCCCGGCCACGCCCACGGACCAGGTACTGGTCCGGCAGTGTGAAGAACAGGTGGGGCGTCGGTACCGCCAACTTCTCCAGGTCTGTGACGTGGGCCTGGGCATCGACGATCTGCGGCTGCAGGGCGACGAAGTCGATGGCGGGACCGAAGCCGTCCACCGCCAGTTCGTTGACATCCCGGAAGCGGCGGCACTCGTTGTCCACCTTGGCGGACAGTCGGTTGACATCGGCCTGAAGCCGGTTGGTGTCTTGGACGAGCTGGAAGTACACCGGATGGGGCAGCAGCGGAATGGTGTGGAGTTCGTCGCTGAGCTCCGAGGACTGCGCCTGCAGGTCGGTGATTTGCGGTGACTCCGGATCCGTGAGCTGCAACTGAGTGATCCGGGCCTGGATGGCGTTCATCTTGTTGACGATCGTATTCGCGGCGACCTGGTTGGCCTCATCGTCCTCACGTAGCTGCTTCTTCGGGGCCAGCTCCAACTGAGCGGCGGAGAGCTCAGACACTTCGGATATTCCGAGTTCCTCCGGCCGGCGGACCCGGTGACCCTCCGTGTCCGCCTGGGCGGCCAGACCGTCGGACCGCGACCGAAGTCCGGCGAGCTCGTCGCGCACCTCGGCAAGCATCGGAACGGGCCGGGGGTAGGGGTGCCAGTTCGGCTCGGGCAGGTTGTCGTACCAGAGCGTGGCCAGCTCGAAGGTGTCGAACGGAAACTTGCGGTGAACCGGGTTGTCGCCGGTCGATGACCGTACCGGCTCGATGACGGCCAGTGTCATTCGCTGCCGCAGCGCGGCCGGCCCGTCACCGATCCCCCGTTCGGTCAGCACGGTGAAGACCGCGCGGTGCCCGAGCGGGTAGAGCACACCCTCGGTCTCGAAGCGCACCCTCTGGTCCCGTCCGACCGCGACGTTTTGCTCCCACTGGAAGGTGTCCCAGTCGCCACGCGCTGTCAGTGCCCCGCCGAGTGCGGTCAGTTCCAGACGCTGGGCCTCGGGCAGCTTTCGCTGGCTCTCGGCCACGATTTGCATCCGCTCCGGACTGTTCACCGGGGTGCGGAACCCCAGGCTGATGTCCGGCCGGGCATCGGCGGGGCGTACCTGCCCGGCGGACAGGCGGGTACGCCACAGGCCGACGTCCGCGGCTGGGTCCGACTGCAGCGCCTGCGCCGGGTGATCGCTGGTGGCAGCGGCCGCGGGCGACAGCAGTAGCCCCCACGGCAGTTCGATCGCGCTCTGTTCCTGGACCTTCGCCCTGCCGAGGACCTCCAGGAACCCGTCCACGGTCAAGTCGATCACGGTCCCGACGGCCACCCGGTAGACGACCTGGCTGGTTCCCGACAGCCGGGCCCGGGCCAGGTCGTTGCCGGTGACCTCCTCGGCCATGTGCTGCGGCGGGAAAAGCACTGTCACAAGGGCAGGCTCGGAGACCGCCGTGAGGCGCGAGCCCTCCAGCTGGAACCCGGACCAGTCGATACCGAGAACCACGAGATCATCGGGTCGTATGAGCAAGAGCATTGCAGGCCTGCTCGCGATCGTCGCGCCCGGTGGTGCATGCAGGACATCGATCGTGCCGTCTGCGTCCAGGCCGAACGTGAGCTCAGTGGCCGGCTCCGTCGGTGCCATGAAGTCGTAACGGGCGGGTATAAGAGTCAGTTCGTTGAGGTGCTCCCGGGACAGGACGATCTCGCTGTCGAACATCGAGGCCGGCACCAGGTCGTGGGGCAGCGTCCGTGCGTCGACGGTGATCTTGTAGCCGTCGATGGTGAGCGTCGGGTCGGTGGTAGGTGTCCGGGCGGTGGCTCGGGCGAACCTTGCGTATCGGCGATCGATGGTGATCTGGCCGTCGACGTCAATACCGAACCGGAAGTCCGCGTCGGTGTTCGTCGCTGACTGGAAGCCGTACCCGGCCGCGGGAATGTACGTCAGCTCGTGAGGACGGCCGCGCGCCAGCATGCCGGGAGTGTCCATCAATTCCTTCGGGAACAGACCGTGAGACAAGCTGCGCGCGTCGACGGTGATCTTGTAGCCGTCGATGGTGAGCGTCGGGTCGGTGGTAGGTGTCCGGGCGGTGGCTCGGGCGAACCTTGCGTATCGGCGGTCGATGGTGATCTGGCCGTCGACGTCAATACCGAACCGGAAGTCCGCGTCGGTGTTCGTCGCTGACTGGAAGCCGTACCCGGCCGCGGGAGCGAGAATCAGTGGATGGCGATGTTTCCACGTAAGGACTCTGGGTCCCGCCACGAGTGGGAAGAGGCCGTGCGAGAGAGCCGTCGCGTCGAACGTGATCGAGAAGCCGCGCACACCAAGGGTGTGGGTGCCACGGCCGTCCAGGAACTGGTCATTGGAAAGGTCATAATCGATATGCCCGTCCCGTGTTACCTTGAAGTGGAATATCGCTGACTGGTCGAGCACCTGTTTAAACCCATAGGACCCCGGCTCGAGGGCAATCGTTGGTGCATCGATGCCGTCAATGTATCGGGAACTGTGCTCGGGGATGCAGAAATGGGTGAACGTAAGGTTGCTGGTGTCGATGCGGATGTCTGTCATCTCGATACCCGTAGCATTGTGATTTGGAGCCTTTTTCGTCCACATGGAACGCCATGCCGTTTCGCCCGTCGGTCGCGTCACGGACTAAGCGGATGCAGGGACGGGTGCATGCTGCGGCATACCTATCGGATAGTCACCGAATCATGCGACTGGAACAGACCGAATGACTCATTGTAGATACCTCGGTCGCAGACGCCGGGATCTCTGATCACAAAGCCTGATTCGTCAACGAATCGTGCCGAATTACCGGCGTGCTTGTGCGACCAAAAGCCTTCGACGCGATAGCGGTAGAAGTGGAAATCGCGGACCCCGGTTTGGGGATAAACACCAGTGAACAATGCCACGAGGAAGCGTCTGTTCCCCGGGGGCTGACACGGATAACCGAACATCGTCAGCCCGTCCTTGTAGAGACCCACGGCGACCTGGAATCCCAGCATCGTATCGGGGATCTCGTAGCCGTGCTTGCGGCCGGGGTACGCGAATGTGTCTGATCTGTAGGCTACGCCGTAGGCATAGCAGTTGTTGAGAGGCCGGATGGTGTCATCGTTCCAGTAGTAAGGAGCCCACGGCTCGCTGTCGACCCCGCACGTCGGGGTCCTGTCAGCCAGCGCCCGTAACTGCTCCTTCATCTCTTCGGGAACGTCCGCCTCCTGCTGAACCCCGGGAGACGCATAGGCCCCACCCGGCGACTGCTTCCGCATATTTCGCCTGATCTCTTCGTGGGTGGTCTCCAGCATGGCTTCGGCATACCGCGAATCCCCGACGGCAATACCCCTACCTTCCGAGAGGTCGCGCGGAATCGTCTCCACCAGCACGTGCGCCAGTTCCGCACTTGCGATGGAATCCTTCGCACCGCCTCCGGCCAATTCAAAACTGACGGGCAGGCCGGTTGTGCCGCTACCCTCGGTGAAATCCACCCGTAGCCCGTCGAAGCCGAGTCCGCTGTAGCCGCTGCCGACTTCTCCGCAGGCATCGGGGTTGCGCGCCAGGCGCTCCTCCAGTTCCTCGATCTGGTCCGGGTCATTGATCTCCCGCGAGGGATTGGAGCGCCCCGAGAACATGTCGACGGTGATACGCAGTGCCATTTCCCTGCCTCCCCTTGCCCTTCCACGGCGCGACTCCTGCGGAAGGGACATGGACCGGGCGAGGAAGAACTCGGCCACGAGCGCGCCATGTGGTGCAACGGCTCGGTCGCCTCAAGGGCCAACGGGGGCGCCGGGTTGGGATAGGGATAAACCTCGGGATCGTGTCGCGTGTGTACACTTCCAGTGTCAGTTCCGCAGCATGGGCCCGCAACTCTGTTCGCCGGCCACGCCGTTCTCGATGAGTTCCTCCCGTTGATTAACTTCGCGCTTTCACGAAGCGGGCTGTACGGCAGGTGATCAACAAAGCAGAAAGTGCCTCTGACCAGCGAGAATAAGGAGCCCTTTCCAATCTGATGGCGGCGCCATCGAGGGGGCTGTTGTACAACGCGAAGAAGCTCCTGGTAGACGGGTTCTCGACCAAGATCACCCGTGTCCGCCAGGAGCTTCGCGTGCTTGTCTACCCGTCGTCGATCGATCTGTCCAGCCACACCTTGCGCTATCTGACGGGACAGCTCCGTGCCCGGCAGCGCGAGATCGGAACACGATGGCGACGGCTGCCGGCAGGCCGGCAGGCCCTGCTCGCTCTGGCGCACTTGAGATGCGGTGACACATACGCCCAGCTCGCGGCCGGGTTCCGTATCGGTGTCGCGACGGCCTACCGCTACATACGCGAGGCCGTCGACGTCCTGGCCGCCCTCGCCCCGACCCTGGCCGAAGCGATGAAGACCGTGCGGACGAAGGCGTTCGTGATCCTGGACGGCCCCCTGCTGCCGATCGACCGGATCGCCGCCGACACCCCGTACTACTCGGGGAAGCATAAACGCCACGGCATGAACGTCCAGGTCCTCACCGACCCGTTCGGACGCCTGCTGTGGGCCTCGCCCGCGCTACCGGGTTCGACCCACGACCTGACCGCCGCACGCACTCACGGCATCATCGATGCCCTCGCCGACGAGGACGTGAAGTGCTGGGCGGACAAGGCATACCAAGGCGCCGGCCGACCGGTCCGAGTCCCGTTCCGAGGCCAACGGCTCAAGCGGTGGAAGCGACGGCACAACAGCACCCATGCCAGGATCCGCTGCCTCGGTGAGCAAGCCATGGCCACCCTGAAGGGCTGGCGCCTCCTGCGGAAACTCCGCCGCAGCACCAACCGAATCACCGACATCGTGAAGGCCATCGTCGCCCTTCACCACGCCTCAACCTGAGGTTGGAAAAAGCTCAGTCATGTGCGGAGGGTACGAGGCGAGCCTTCAGGTCGAGCAACCGGGGTTTGGGCCCTCTCAATCGAACAGCGCCATCACGCTCCGCGACGACTCCCCAAGATCTGTGCCAGAACCCAGAACTGAGAGCAGATGTTCATGTCTGTTGTCCTGTCGCAACGAAGCCAATCGTCCGGGCGCTGCTGAGTAGGTGTTCTGAACCCAGGGCGAAGGAAGGATCCCGAAGGTCGCCTCCGTTCGTGGGGCAGATGAATTGGGTTGCGGTGGTCCGGTGAACCCGGTGAGGTACCTCCACGGACGGTGCCACGGAGCAGGTGCAACGAGCGAGGTCGGGAAGAGGCGGCATGGTCGCGCCACGACCGGCTTCATGGCACGGGCTGGCGGTGCTTGCCGCCTTCACCTTCAACACTGCGGAGAACCTGCCTATCGGCCTTCTGGAGGTCATCTCTGAAAGCCTGCGGGTATCGGTGTCAGCGGTCGGTCTTCTGGTTACCGGCTATGGCGTGACGGTGGCCGTTGCGTCTCTGCCGCTCGCCCACGTCGTGCGGGCAGTGCCCCGGCGCTACGTGCTCACAGGACTCCTGGCCGCGCTGGTCGTGTCCAGTCTGGCTGCCGCGCTGACCACTTCCTATTGGCTGCTTCTCATGGCACGGCTACTGACCGCGCTCGCTCAAGCGCTGTTCTGGGCCGTGATGGGGCCGGTCGCGGTGGGGCTGTTCGCGCCTGCGGTGCGTGGGCGTGTGGTCGGGGCACTATCCGTCGCTGGTTCGCTCGCACTTGTGATCGGCGTGCCCGCCGGGACCTGGTTGGGCCGTCTCAGTGACTGGCGGGTGCCAGTCACCGTGCTTGCAGGTCTGGGGATCGTCTCTCTGTTGACGATCGCCGTTCTGCTGCCGACGTCACGGCCGGAAGAAGAGGACGCCGCCTACGGAGTCAGTCCCGACGTCCGACGGTTCGGGATCGTGCCGGCGGCCGGAACCTTGTCCGCTGCCGGGGCGTTCGCGGGATTTACCTGCATCGTGAGGTTCCTGGGCGATGTGAGCGGCTTCCCTCCCAGCACTGTATGCGTCCTGTTCATGGCTTTCGGCGTTGCGTGTCTGTTCGGGGTGAGTGTCACCGGGGCTCTGCTGGATCGGTTTCCGCATGCCGCGCCGGCAGCTGCCGTGGCCACTCAGGCGGTGGCCTTGCTCGGCCTGTACGTGGCGGGCACCGATCCGGTGGCAGCGGTGGTGTTCTTGGTGCTGATGGGCGGTGCACTCGGGCCGGTGTTCATGACGACCCAGAACACGATGCTGCATTGTGCTCCAGGTCGCACGGATATATCGCTCGCGGCGAACTCTGGCGCCTACAACGCCGGCATCGCGGCCGGCGCCGCGCTCGGCGGATTGATCCTGCCGCTAGCCGAGGTGCGGGGCGCCTTCCTCGCCGGCGGCCTGCTTTCTGTCGCAGCCTGCGCGGTGCCACTCGGCAGACTGCTGCTGCGACAACGACCCGAACCGGCTGAGTAGACCCCACCATCAACGGACTGCTGGTGGCTTCCTTGCCCAGTGACTGGTGCGACCTCTGCGGGTGAGGCGGCGGGTCATGACGGTGATGAGTGCCCAGTTCAGATGGGCTTCGGAGTGTTGTGGGAGGCGTTCGTAGCCGCGGACGTTGCGGCGGGCGTTCATGACCCAGCCGATGGTGCGTTCGACTTTCCAGCGGCGGGGAAGGACGACGAATCCCGTAGCCCCGCAGGGGCGGGTGACGGTTCGCAGGGTTGTCCAGAGGCGGTCGTCAGCCCAGTTCGCGAGCTGGCCGGCGTATGCGGAGTCAGCCCAGACCTGGGTGATCTGCGGCTGGGTGAGACGCAGGCGCCAGAGGAGTTCGCGGGCTGCGTCGCGGTCGTTCATGCTGGCAGGCGTCACCGTGATCATCACGGGCAGGCCGAGGGTGTCGACGGCGATGTGTCTCTTGCGGCCGTTGATCTTCTTCCCGACGTCGTAGCCGCGGGTCTTGCTGCCGACGGTCGAGGACGACCGCCCGGGACAACAGGCGGGGTCCGGCGTCGACAGGCGGGACCAGGCCTGAGCCGGTGACCCAGCGCCACGCCGCGACCGGCACCCGCAGCCGGCCCGCGGCCTCCAACTCGTCGTACGTCTCACGCATCACTCACTCCGATCTCTCGGTG
Source organism: Streptomyces nymphaeiformis (assembly GCF_014203895.1). Classification (GTDB taxonomy): domain Bacteria; phylum Actinomycetota; class Actinomycetes; order Streptomycetales; family Streptomycetaceae; genus Streptomyces; species Streptomyces nymphaeiformis. The sequence goes on from NZ_JACHJY010000017.1 coordinate 12,508, forward strand.
GCATGGCCCGTCGAGCGGGCCGCGTCGGAAAGATGACAAGAAGATTCTTGCTTGTGTCAATAGCCCTTTTTTCGGGACGAGTTGGGGACGTGCTGTACCAGTCGCGTACGTGTACGCGAGGGCAGAAAGCACCCGCCCGGGTGAACCGGACGGGGGCGAAACGACGAAGCCCCCGCCGTGAGCGGCAGGGGCTTCGGGAGGGGCGGGGAACGAACGGGCCAGCGACTCCCAGAGTCATGAATGTCTGTCTGCGAAGACCTCCGGGGTACCCCACAACGGTGAGATGTGGCTCTGCGAGGTCCGTGGCGTGTACGAGGTGAGTGAGCGCGGCATGCCCGGCCTCGGGATCAAGCTGCGTCAGGGTCATGGCAGCCCACAGCCGGATGTCGCCGCTGCCCTTCCCTGCCGTGGCGCATTGGACAAGGGCAGGTCCGTCGCACAGGCCGGTGGCCGACTGCGCTGTGGGCCCGTGCCCCGGAGGAGGTCCAGGGTGACCTGGGCCGCCGCGAGGTCCTGCACGCCCAGGCCGATGAGCTTGCAGACGGTGATCTCGTCGGCCCGTTCGCGGCCCGGTGCCGACCCCGCAATCACCTCGCCGAGTTCCGTGGGTTCCGGGAAGGCCGCTTGGGCCCGCGCGAGGTCTCCGTGGACGGCGGTGAGGGCGCGGCTGTCGACCACGATCCGGTCGGCGCGGTACAGGCAGGACGGAGACAGTTCGGCCTTGGTCGGGTCGTCGGCTCCTACGGCGGTGATGTGCAGGCCGGGAGCCAGCCACTCGGCGTCGACCAGCGGTTCGGTGCTGGCGGTGGCCGTCACCAGCACGTCGGCGCCCTCGCACGCCTGCCGGGCGGTGCCCACCGGGGTCACCCGCAGGTCGGGGCGGCGTGTGACCAGCGCGGCGGCCAGGCGGCGCACGCGTTCGTCGCGGCGTCCCCAGACCCTCGCCTCCCGGATCGGGAGTTCGTCGGCAGCCGCCAGGATCTGCAGGTACGCCTGAACTCCGGTACCCAGCACGCCGACTACGGCGGAGTCCGGCCGGGCCAGCGTGCGCGCGGCGAGCGCGCCGGCGGCCGCGGTGCGGATGTCGGACAGGTGGTGCTCGTCCTCCAGCACGGCCTGCAGGTCCCCGGTCCGGGCGTCGAACACGGCGACGGCACCGGATCCCGGCGTGCCGCCACGCCGGGCACGCTCCGCGAACCAGGTGGCCACCTTCACCGTGAAGACGGAACGGCCCGGCAGCCAGGCCGACTTCACGTGCACGTCGCCGTCCCGGCCCGCCGGCGCGAACACCGCCACAGGCGAGTCGCCCAGTCCGCGGCTGAAGTCGGCGAACGCTGCCGCCACTTCCTCGACGACGTCCTCGTACCCCACGAGCGCGCGGATCGTGTCCGGCCCGACGTATGCCGGAATCGCCTTCACCGTCTGCCGGGTCGCGGCGCTCACTGAGGCAGCACCTCCAGCCGTCCCTCGCCGACGAAGGCGACCTCGCCACCGACCCGCACGGAGTGGATGTCCTCCCCGTGGCCGTGGGCGCTGATGGTCATCTCGCTGGGGCGTCCGGTGAACCGGCCCTGGCGCAGGGTCACGGCTTCGCCGTCGCCGATGCAGCCGTGACGGCGCAGGTAGGCTGCGGCGCAGCCGGCTCCGCTGCCGGTGGCCACGTCCTCGGTCAGCCCGTCGTTGTTCCAGTGCCGCGCCTCCAGAGCGGTGGCATCGAGGACGTAGGCGAACTGGGCGCCGAGGTCCGCCAGTCGTGTGCTGATGTCCGAGGCGATGCGGGCACGGTCGAGGGCGCCTTCGCGGACCGGGAGCACCAGGTAGCGCAGCCCTGTGGAGACGACCTCCGGGGACAGGTCCGGATCGAGGTCCTTGGCGTCGAGGCCGAACAAGGACGCCAGGTCCTTCGCGTCCGAGGGCTCGGGGCGGCCGAGGAAGGCGGCCCGGCCCTGATCCAGCACGCTGGCGTACCGTCCGGTTCCGAGCCGCCTCGTGGTCACCTCCACGGTGCGGGCCTTCAAGCGCAGCGTCCACGTCTCCTCCTCGCCGGCACCGTGCAGGGCGTGCAGCACACACCCGGCCCCGATGACGGGGTGCCCGGCGAAGTCCAGTTCCTCGATGAGGTCGAAGACCCGCGCCTGCCGGCCCGAGTTCCCCGACGTCTTGTCCGGGGTCAGGAAGATCGACTCGAAGTGGCGCAGCTCCTGCGTGATCCGCTGCATCTGGGGTCCGCTGAGCTTGGCGGCGTCGGGGAAGACAGTCAGGCTGTTGCCGCTGTAGGGCAGGCCGGTGAAGACATCGACGTGGTGGTAGAACATGCGGCTGAGGCTACGAGCCCACCAGGCCAGAAGGAACTGGCCAATCTCGGAGATCCTACATAACGTCTGGTTATGGGATCGGATCTGGACATGGCACAGCTGCGGGTCTTCGTCACCTGCACCCGCTCCGGCAGCATCAGCCGCGCCGCCACCGCGCTAGGGCACAGCCAGCCCGCACTCAGCCAGCAACTGCGCAGGCTGGAACGCACCGTCGGACAGCCACTCCTGCACCGCGCCGCCACCGGCGTCACCCTCACCAAGGCCGGCGAGGCGCTGCTGCCGTACGCCGAACGCATCCTGGCCCTGTCCACCCAGGCACTCGGCGCCACCGGCCCGGCCATCCAGGGGCACTGCGGCGTGGGCCTGCTCGAAGACCTCACCACCGCGCCGCTCCCTCAGGCCCTGGCCGACTTCGCCCGCATGAACCCCCGGGCCACCCTGGAGCTGATCAGCGGCCCCGGCCCCGTACTCCGCGAGGCATATGGCAAAGGACGCATACACCTGGCGCTGTGCGACCCGTCCTATCTCCCCGAGCCACCCCGGTGGACGGTGCGCCTCCCTATGGCCTGGGCCGCCGCCCCCAGTCTGGACACCACCCTCGACCCCCTCCCCCTGGTCCTCTTCTCCCAGCCCTGCCGCTGGCGCCAACCGCTCCTTGACTCCCTCGAAGCCGCCGGACGCGGCTGGCGCACCGCATTCGAGAGCACCAGCGTGCCCGGCGTCCGGGCGGCCGTCCGCGCCGGCCTCGGCGCGGCCGCCCTCCTTCCGGCCACCGTCGAACCGGGCACCGCCGTACACGGCCTTCCCGCGCTCCCCGACGTCGAACTCGGGTTGATCAGGCGCCCCGGAACCGAGGGCGATACCCTCGTCGACGCCGTCGAAGCCATCCTCAAACGGCTCGCCTGATCAGCTACCCGCCCCTCGCTTCCGGCCAGAAGCCGGTCAGCTCCTTGGTCAAGCGACCACAGTCCGCATGGGTACCAGCGCCACCGCGCCGACACGCGCATCTCATATCGTCGGCGAAATGGGCGTGGAAGCCGTACCGGTCGCGGCCCTGGCCGACGACCCTCGTCGGCCCTCATGCCGACCGCCCGGATGGCTGGCGCCCCACAAGGCGGCGTAGGCGATCTTCGTGCCCAATGTCCGGCCATCGGCGCGAGCAACCGGGCGCCGACGCTGTCGGCGATCGTCCCGCGCAGGGAGCCGTCGATCGCCGATCGCCGTGACGCACGGTCCTCGGTCGCCGCAGATCGCCAGCACGTCGCAGCAGGTTCCAGACGATGGGTGCGCCATTGGGCCACGCGCAGCGGCGAAAGATCGACTTCCCGGCTGAAGACCGCTCCACGAAACTGAGGAGAGGTGATTCCCGAACGAAGACCGAGGTGTCTGATGGCGGAATCGGAGGGGGACGACCTCACCATCCGCCTTGTGGCCGAGCGGCTGGTGGAGGCACACCCCCAACTGGAGGTCGACCTCGTACAAAGGTCAGTACAGACGGCGCACGAAGAGCTCGGGTACGCACGGCTACCTACCTACCTACCTACCGGTCGTGATGGAGCGAAGAGCCAAGGACCTGCTGCCGTCCGACGAGCAGGCGGAACGAATACCTGACCCCTGAGACGCGACTCCTCGGCGTATCGTCCCCGGCCGGCAGACGTGAGCCCGGGGCATGTACGGCGGATCGCGGTCGGGGTCGGGTGGCCCCGTCCTGGACGACAAGTATCGGGTCCTTCAGCGCCGGAACGGTGGTCGAACTGCTCATCGGTCGGCGCGCGGTGTCCGCGATCGTCGCCCGGCAGAAGGGTTCGATCATCCGGTCCCCGCACCTTCGGCTGAGAGCCGGCAAGGCGCTCGCGACCACCCGCTCGCTGTTCATCGTGATGTTCGCGGCGACTTGCTCGGCAAGGAGCCCGTCCGGCTCCTTCGACAAGTCCCTGCCCCATGCGTGTGGCGCCGCCGCACGCACCGTCCTGGGCGCTGAACGCGTGGGACTCGACCGGCCGCGCGCCCCGCACCCCCGGGACGTGACCGGCTCGCCGACGGTGCAGGCCCGATCGGGTGAGCCACCGACGAGGACCTTGGTCCGCCTGAATGACCATCACTCCACCACCGCACAAAGGCGGTGAGCCCGCCCGGTACAGCGGCCGCCGCGTGGTACCACGTCAGGAAAACACCAGTGGACCGCCGCGATCCCGATGATTGTCGAGCCAAGGAGCTGATACGCATGTCGGCCGACAGACCTGTCGGAGCACCGGGCGAGCTGACGCCAGATCCCTTTGCCATGGTCAGGACCCGTGGTTACGTCGGGCTCCTGGTCATGGCGGCGGCGCTCGGAGTGCCGATCTCGGCAGCCGCGTACGGCTTCCTCGCCCTGGTCAACGAGCTCCAGCCGTGGACCTACACCGACCTGCCCAAGGCGCTGGGTTTCCAGGCAACCCCTCCCTGGTGGCCCCTGCCGCTGCTGGGTGTCGCAGGCCTGCTGGTCGGAGCGACCATCCGATACCTGCCCGGAATCGGCGGTCACAAGCCCGCGGAGGGGCTGTCGATGGCCGGCGCACCGAAGCCGCTCGAACTTCCCGGCATCTTCCTCGCCGCCGTGGCCTCGTTGGCCCTCGGTGCCGTCATCGGCCCCGAGGCACCGCTCATCGCCCTCGGCAGCGGCGCGGCCGTCTGGCTCGTACGCCTGGTCAAGCCGGACCTGCCGGAGCGGGGCGGGGCCGTGGTCGGCGCGGCCGGAAGCTTCGCCGCGGTCAGCACCCTGCTCGGGTCACCCATCACCGGGGCGTTCCTCCTCATGGAGGCGTCGGGAATCGGCGGGCCGATGCTCGGGGTCGTCCTGGTGCCGGGCCTGCTCGCCGCCGGCATCGGCTCGCTCGTCTTCACCGGCCTGGACAACTGGACCGGTCTCGGCACGTACTCCCTGGCACTTCCGGAGGTCCCGCACGCCGACACGCCCGATGTCGCCGAGTTCGGCTGGGCACTCGTCATCGGACTGGTGGCGGCCCTCGTCGGCACGGGCATCCGGCGGCTCGCCCTCCTGGCGCAGCCCCGTGTCGAGCGGCGCCGGGTGACCGCCACCGTCCTGATGGGGCTGGTGGTCGCAGGGCTCGCCATCGCCTACGCCGAAGGCACGGGGAAAGCCGCGGCCGAGGTGCTGTACTCGGGGCAGACCGCCCTCGGCCCGCTGATCGCGAACAGCGCGGAATACTCCGTCGGTACGTTGACCCTGCTCGTCGCGTGCAAGGGACTGGCGTACTGCGCCTCACTGAGCGCGTTCAGGGGAGGTCCGATCTTCCCGGCGATGTTCCTGGGTGCGGCGGGCGGTATCGCGCTGTCACACCTTCCTGGGCTGGGGCTCACCCCTGCGTTCGCGATGGGGATCGGAGCCATGTCGGTCACCATGCTCGGGCTCCCTCTGACCTCGGTGCTGTTAGCCACCCTGCTGCTGGGATCGCAGGGCCTCACCGTCATGCCGCTCGTCATCGTCACCGTCGTCGTCGCCTATGTCGTGTCGAAGCGACTCAGCCCGCCACCGGCCGGCGCGTCGCAGGCTCCCGCACACAGGGAACCGACGACGAGGTGACATACCGTCAAGTGCCGCTTGGCGCAAGCGAGATCCGGTCCGATACCTACCATGGTTCTTGATCTCATTTCTTGATGGCATCGTGAGGACCAAGGGGCATCCTGGTCCGTTTCCGCTCGGCGCGTTCGTTCTGCTGCTGCCCGCCGAGCGGGGCGTGCACCACGGGCGTACACAAGGGACGCGCCTTCACTCGCTCGGCCGCCCGCCTGGTCTTGGTGATCATCGAGGGCGCCCCGGGGTCAGCCGTCGGCCCACCGGTCGGCTTCGTCGACGGCGATGCTCGTCAAGCCGGTGGTGGGCACCAGGCTGATCGCGGAGAGCGAGCACAAGCACCGCCGCGCCAAGGAGCCGTGCGAGCGCAAGACTTCCAGCGGACGGCCCACAATCCGCAGCGAATACTCAACGTGACCTTCCTGGCACGGATCAGTCCTGCATGACGCGGCTTCGCCCCCCTACTCGGTGGCGCAGTCCTCCGGGCACGGACCGGACGGGCGCCGCCCTCCGCGCCGGCCCGGAGTGGGACGGGGAGGTCCGGAACGCAACGCGAGTACCTGGCCCGGACGGAGGACATCCCGATGACCGACGCGACCGAACCCCTTCGGGTCCGCCCTCATCCGAGCCCACGCGAACGCGCTACCTCCGGAAGGGCCGCCCGCGCCCGGGTGCCTCGGTCGAGCCATGCCTAGCACTCCCCCGCGGCCTACCTGGGCGGCGGCGACTCCTTCGACCGGGCATTGACCGACTCGCGGAGAAGTGCGCGACCGTGCCGGGCGCCCCGGCACGGTCAGGAGTACCAGTCGGCCTCCACCGCCCGCGCCCGTCGGGGCACCTCCCGGGCGAGCATGGGCCTGCGTTCGCCACCCGCGAGCAGGATGCTTGCCGGATCGCCGCCGAGAGCGCCCGGGAGCGTCACCTCGACCTCGATGCCGCGAGGCGGGTCGGTGGGCAGGATTGTGGTCATCACCGCCGTCTGGGCCTGGTGGCCATGGACTCGGGCGGCAGCGACCTGCTTCCCGTCCACGAGGAGCTCCAGCTGCCGCGTCCCGCCCATCCGCAGGCCCACCGTGACCGAGCAGCCTGCGTGCTCGGTATGAAAGTGATACTCGCGGCCCATGGTCGCCTCCCTGAAGCGCCTGGCGACAAATCCCTTTCCCTTCATCGTGGCACTGCATGATGGCTGCGGCAGCCCTGGATATCGCTCCCGCGGTCGTCACCGTGATCCCCACCCGCTACGCCACCTCTCAACCGACCGCACCACCGTCGCCAAACACGGCGGGGCGCTGCCGTCGTCCCTCTCGGACGACGACAGCCATCGCGACCAGATCGCCGCGCCTCCCATGGGTCTTCGGCCATCTCCGGGGCCTGCTGCCCGAGCCGGCTTCGAGCCTCGCCAGTTCGGAGCGACGACACCGACCCGGTGGTCACTCGTCTTCGCCCTCGGTCAGGTGCTCCATTAGTCGCTCCAGGATCTCCCCTGAGAGAGCCGGCGCCCGCTGCAACCAGTGATCAAGCCACTCTGCATCCGACATCATGCCTGGTCAGCCACCTTTCATGTCTACGGACTTTCATCAGACTCCGCGCACAGTGCTTTCGGAGGAACTAAGCAATCCGGCATAGGTCGCGAGACCCACAAGATGATGCTGGAGCACTACCAGTGGACCAAGAATCTACTGGTGAGCTACTCACCGAAGAAGCTCGGCTTCTTCTAAGGGCACGAAAAGAGGCGCCTGACCTGGGCTTTCGCCCGTCAGGCGCCTCTCGCTCGCCCCGTTTGACGAGGGGTCGCGTTTACGCCGAAACTCCCAGTTCATCCCACCGGTATCCCGCTCCCGACCAGCTCTTCCGGACCAGTCACGGACCAAAACTCCGTCTCACCTCGCGGCCTCACCCCGACTGACTCGGTCCCACTCCTCCATGGACTGCTCGATGAGGCGGTTGGCCTGCTCCCGCACGCCGTCCAGGAACTTGGCGTAGTGGCGGAAGAGAACCTCGATGCTCTGACCCGCGCGGCGAGCGCATTCAGCCGGGTCCACACCGGAGTACAACCAGAACGAGATGCCGGCGTGCCGGAGATCGTAGGGCCGCTTGGCCAGCCCGGAGGTGAGTTCCATGCGCGTGAGCACGTACTCCCGAGCCCGCGCCCACGTCGTGCCATAGGCCGCTGGGTCCACGTAGTTGCCGGCCTGGTTCCGGAACAGCCGGCCGTCCGGTGCCACACCGAAGCGGTCGATGTGTGCACGGAGTACACGCACGAACCGCGGCGGGATGGGTACGGGCCGAGTCGCGGTAGCCGCGCGGCGCTTGAGCGAGTGGACCTCATGCACGGCGCCGTCATCCGTCCAGTCCTTGCCTGCGGTGACGACGACGCCGGACAGGTTGAGCATGCCCCACCCGGTCTCGGGTAGATGGCACTGCTCGAGCCGGAGGTGAATGGCCTCTGCCGGCCGCATCGCCGCGTAGTACATGCAACCGAAGAATGCCTCCAGATGAGGGCCGCGCCCGCGCTGCTGAGCAACCGCTGCGAGTAGCCGAGTAACCTGTGCCGGATTGGGAACGGCTGCCGGATCGACCTCCTCATTGACGGCCGGGGCGTTCCATCGAAGGCTGTTGAGGGGATTCTCCGCGAAGTAACCTTTTTCGACTGGCGAGTTGAGCACTTCGTTTAACGCAGCCCGCTTGCGTCGTGCCGTCTTGGCGGCAGCCTTCTTGCCATCCAGCTTGCGACACAGGGCGTCCAGCGCATGTCGCAGCACGTCCGCTTCCGCGAGAGCGCTGACAGGCAGGGAGTTCCGCTTCATCCAGTCCAGGGCCCTCCGCCACTCCTCCTTCGGCTCCTCACCCCATGCGTTCTTGTTGAACGCCCACGAGTACAAGGCGCGCCGCAGTGATCGCGGCTCCGAGTAGGTTGCACCCGGCAATACGAGGGCAGGCGTGATGGTGGCGAATGCATCGGCCAGGGTGCGGCGGGTGTTGCCCGGCGTGCGGTCCCATCGCTGATCGAGGTATTCGTGAGCGAGGTCGTACCATGAGCTCTTTCCGACCTCTCGGCGCTGACCACGAGTTGGACGGTCCTGCGCAACGGCGAAGCTCCTGGTAGACGGGTTCTCGACCAAGATCACCCATGTCCGCCAGGAGCTTCGTGTGCTTGTCTACCCTTCCCCAAGCTCTCGGCTTCGCTCGAGCAGGGGAGACCCCATTCGATCGACCTGTCCACCCGCACCCTTCAGTACCTAGTGCCGCATCAGACAACGTTCGCCCCGTGCGTCGCACCGATGCGAGGGGGTGGAAGATAGCCCCGTGAGCTTCGATCTTGCGGTTCTGGCGATGGACGAATCGGCTGACGCTGCGGCGGCGCGTGCGATGTTCGATCGGTGCACCTCTGACCACCACGACGAGGGTGAGTTGGATGAGCGAGTGGTTGGGTTCTATGAGCGGCTGCGCTCGCTGTTCCCAGACCGTCCCCCTTTCGCCGCAGAGTCGCCGTGGATGTCGACGCCGCTGATGATCGGTATCGACCACGTGATCATGAATCTGAGCTTCTCGTCGCGGAGCGGCGCGGCAATCAAGGCGATCGAGGAGCTTGCAGCGGAGTTCCGCCTGGTCATCTGGGATCCGCAGTCCCAGGACGCCCATCCGCCGGGGCGTGATTGACCAGGCGCTCTTTCGATTCAGGCGATGTTCGCCCTGCTGACGACGCTGCGGAGGCGCTCGTCCTGGGCATGCCTGTTCCGCCAGATGATGTAGCGGCGGATCATGCTGCCCTGGGCCTTGTGGCTGGCGTGGTCGGTGCCGTCGAGAGCGAAGTAGCGAAGAGCGGTGAACTGGGCCTCGATGCGGTTGAGCCAGGAGCTGTTGGTCGGGGTGTAGGCGATCTCCACGTTGTTTGCCTCGGCCCAGGTCCCGACCCGTTGGCACCGCTTGGTGGTCAGGTGGGGTGAGTAGTTGTCGCAGACGATCGCGATGCGTAAGTCCATCGGGTGCAGCGAGCGCAGGTATCGGCAGAACTCCAGGAACTTCGAGCGGTTCTTCGGTTTCTTGATGTGGCCGTAGAGCTGGTCCTTGGCCAGGTCGTAGGCGGCGAACAGGTGCCGGACGCCGTGCGGGCGGTTGCAGGTGGCGCGTCGGCGGGGACGGGGTTCGCGATCCGGGTCCTTGTGCCGGCCGCCGCGTTCGGCCCACTGCCGTCCGGGGTGGGGCTGGAGATTGAGGGGGCCGAACTCATCCATGCAGAAGATGACTTCGGGCTCGCCTTCCTCGGGTATGACCTCGCCGTCGGCGATCGCGTAGAGGTGCTCGACCCGGGCCTTCTTCGCCTCGTAGTGGGGGTCTTTCGAGGTCTTCCAGGTCTTCAGGCGTTGAAAGGAGACGCCTTCCTCGCGGAGCAGGATGCGCAGGCCCTCGTGGCTGATGTCGTCGACCACCCCCTCGGCGACCAGGAAGTCCGCCAGCTTGGCCAGGCTCCAGGTCGAGAACGGCAGGCCGTGCTCGGCCGGCCTGGACTTGGCGATCTTCTTGATCTCACGGCGCTTCGGGAGGCTGAAGGTTCTCGGCCGGCCGCCCTTGTACTTCGGGTAGAGCGAGCCGAAGCCGCCGGCGTTGAAGTTGTGGATCACATCCCGGACCCGGTCCGGGCTGGTGAACGTCACTTCGGCGATCTTCGCCACCGGCATCCCCTGCGCAGACAGCAGCACCATCTGGGCCCGCCGCCAGGTCACCACCGACCCGGTGCCCCTGCGGATGATCCGCAGCAGGCGCCGCCCCTCGGCGTCATCAATCTCCCCGACCTGCACGCGCCCAGCCACATGATCATTCTGGACGTCTGGCACCGCCCGGCGCAGCGACCGGGCGAGGCGTCAGGACGAGGCAAACGTTGCTTGATACGGCACTAGAGCACTTCCGACACACGCCCTAGCCGTCCAACGTCCAGTCCGTGACCTCGGGCATGTCCACGCCGTGCTCGCGGATCCACGCGTGGTGGCGCTGCAGGGCGTCCGCTATGCACTGGCGTACCCCGGCCGCGCGGTCGGCGAGGCCGGGGAGCTGGAATCCCTCGGCGCGACCGTACGGCTCCGGCACGCCGCCAGGGAACACGGGCGGCGACCCGGCCGCCTCGCGAGGCGGCCGACACGGGCCGCGGCGACGTCCTCCTCGAACTGGCGCGGCAATACGCCGCCAGCGGCGCGTACCCGTGGGAGCAGTGCGAGCCCTGGGGCATGGAGCCGGACGGCCACCCGTCCGGCCCCTGGTCCGGCACCGTCACGGAGGCGGACCGGCGGCACGCGCGGTCGCGTCCCGCCGGTGACGGAGACCGGCCGCGGCCCGCCGTGTCGCGCGTGACACAGGGTGACGATACCCGTATGTTTGATTACGTCCCGTAACTCTACCGCACGGGGTGGACCGCGCTCCGGGGTCGGCCGTACACCGCCGCCCCACCGGCGGCACGCCCGCCAGGAGGTGCCGGTGATCGACCGTATCTGGCTTCAACCACCCCTCGCCATGGCCCGGTTGGGTTCCTCGCCGATGCCGTGCGACAACTACCGCTACGGACCCAGCGACCTGACCCCGCGCGGTACGGGCAAGACCACCGTGGAACCGGTGGAGAGCCTCGACCTCGCCGCCGACGGCACCCTGACCACGCGGATGCCGCAGAAGGTCCGGTTCAAGGACGCGGACGGCTGGCGGCCGGTGTGCCCGTTCTTCGAGGTGCACGGCAGCTGGACCACCGCCGACGGCGAGCAGCGCACGGGGGTCCTCACCGCCGACGTGCTCGCCGGCTTCGGGCTGGGCCTCGGCGACGTGCGCTGGCAGGTCTCCGTCGCCAACCTCAAGGCCCACCACATCACCCAGCAGCAGGACGACCGCGTCGAGGCCCGGGCCGAGGTCCGTGGCGACGACCACCAGCGGCACCCGCTCGCCGGGCACTCCCCGCAGGGCGCCGCCAACCCGCTCGTCCCGGCCGACAAGTCCCTCCCGCTCGGCTCGGTCCAGGTGCCCGCACCGAACGCCGAACTCCCTGAGCTCCGGCTACGGTTCACCCCGGGGAAAGGATTGGTGTACGGGCCGACGAACCTGGCCGAGCTCGCCGCGAACACCGGGTACCAGCTCCCGCAGGAGCGGCTCATCCTCAATCCGGCCGCGCCGTGGTGCCGGTTGAGGCTCAGTGACATCAGCGACGATGAACGGACCTCGCCCCCAGGCCTGTTCGCGGGCGCGGAGCGGCAGATCCAGGCCAGTCTGGGCATGGTCGACGACATCTGCGACGGCACGGTCGCCGTGACCCTGCCGGGAGGTCTCACCGCCACCGCCCGCATCGTGGTCAGCCCGCCCGACTTCGCACCGGACCGCAGGCCCTTCGTCTCCCTCGCGGACGGACTCGCCGACCGGGTCAAGCGCGCCGAAGTGAGCGACCCCTCTTACGTCGCCGACGAGGGACAGACCGCGCTGGAGATCCGTGATCTCTTCGAACGGGTCCTCGAAACGATGGGCAACATGAACGTGGACGTGCAGAACCAGCGCGTCCTCGACACCTACGAAGGGGTCGCGTGGACGGTTCCCGAACCGCTGACCGGCGTTCTCCTCGCGCTCACCGACCGCGGTCGTCGGCGCCACCGCCGCTTCGTCGCCCTCGAGGCTCTGGAAGACATGGTGCGTGAGCAGCCCGATCTGCTCGACCGCGTGGTACGGCCGCCGGCCGAGGACCTGCCGCCCAGCTACACCGACCGCCGCATGCCGATCGGGATGCGCGGTGCCGACGCTGGACCGCTGCACCTGACCCGACGGCAGTACGACCTGCTGACCGCCTGGGCCCAGGGCCTGCGTGACAGGACGGAGCCGGGCACGTGACCGTACTCCTGCAGATCGGGCGGCGGCCCCCGGACGTCCCGGTACAGGCCACGAGCCCGCTGCCGGCCGGGCCCGGAGCGCAGGTGCGGGCCTTCCGGAGTGCGCACGGGGCCCATCTCTTCGTCGCCGACGGCAGCCGTCTGTACGACCTGCCCGAGGCGACGGCGGTCCGGCTGGAGGAGTGGCTCTCCGCCTCGGAGGGCTCCCTCGACGAGCTGGGGCGCACGCTGGACCTCCCGCTCTGGGGGGCACCGCGGATCGACGGCACGCCCCTCGCACCGCCTCCGCTGTCCTCGATCTCCCTCAACGTGATGCAGGCCTGCAATCTGAGCTGCGGTCACTGTTACGCCGACGAGGGCCGGTTCGGGGGAAGCGCCCGGGCGATGCCCCGGGCCACCGCGTACGCGGCGGTGGACCGGCTGCTGGCCGAGGCGGCGCCCGGCTCGGACGTCGTCGTGGGCTTCATGGGCGGCGAACCGCTGCTCGCCCGCGACCTGGTGCACGAGGTGGTCCGGTACGCCGTCCGGGCGGGGGCCACCACCGGGCACCGGGTCCGCTTCGCGATCACCACCAACCTGACGACCGTACGGCCCGACGACGCTGCACTGTTCGCGGAGCACCCGTTCACCGTCACGGTCAGCCTGGACGGCGACCGGACCGGCCACGACGCCCTGCGCAGGGCGCCCGGCGGAGCCAGCGCATACGACCGGCTGCGGGCCGGGCTCGACACGCTCGCCCGCCACGGCCGCCCCCGCCACCTCTCCGCGCGCGTCAGCGTCACCCCGTACACCGGCCGCCTCCTGGACATCCTGGAGCACGGCATCGCGCTCGGCTTCGACGAGGTCGGGTTCGGTGCGGTGGTCAGCGCCCCGGACCCCGCGTACGAGATCACCACCGAGGCCTTCGCGGGCTTCCTCGAGCAGATGACCGCCTGCGGCGAACGGGCCCTTGCAGAGCTGTCGGCCGGCCGCGCCTACCCGTTCGGCAACTTCCAGACCGCCATGGAGCAGCTGCACCGGGGCGCCCACCGCCCCTACCCCTGCGGGGCCGGCGCGGGCTACCTCAGCGCCTCCGCGGAAGGGGGCCTCTACGCCTGCCACCGGCTGGTCGACGACCCCGCCTTCGCCATGGGCTCACTGGCCGCCGGACCCGACACCGCCACCCGGCAACGGCACCTGGCCGAACGCCACGTGGACCGGCAGGAGCCCTGCCGGTCCTGCTGGGCCCGCTACCTGTGCGGCGGCGGCTGCTACCACGAGGTCAGCCGACGGGGCCGGCCCGGCTGCGACTACATCCGCGGCTGGCTGTCCTTCTGCCTGCGCGCCTACGTCGAACTCGGTCAGGCCGCACCCGAGTTCTTCGAGCAGCGGTCCGCGGCGGCCCCGCTCACGAGCAGTGCCAGCACCGTCTGAAGGCCTGAAGGAGCCCGTCCATGCCCGACCTGCCGACTCCCACTGGGAAGATCCTCCCGCGCAACCTCACCGCGCGGGCCGACCACGTCGTACGCGGCAACCCCTCCAACACCCGCCCGGAGAGCGGGGTCGACAACTGCTTCCCGGGGCTCGAGTTCGACCAGCGCAACCTCGACAAGGCCTTCTTCCCCGGGATGCTCTTCGACTTCCACCGCTACAACGGTTCCCGGGCGCTGGAGGTGACCGGCGGGGTGGCCGCCGCCCACGGGCTGACCACGGCGGACCTGACGGGCGACAACCAGGTCTTCATCGGGGCCGTGTGCGGCCGGACCCGGGTGGACCAGACCGACGCCCAGGTCGAGCCGGTCGACTGCCGTGAACGCGACGGCCTGGATGTCTGGCGGCAGGTGCACGATCTGCTGCCGGGCCCGATCGCCGTACTCCTGCTGGGGCGCCAGACAACCGTCGCCACGCTCGGAGCCGCCGCGGTCGGCAACCTCAACGCCCTGCGCATGAGCGGTGAGAGCTTCGTCCGCCGTGCCCCCGACGGCCGGTTCCAGCTGGCCGTGCTGGTCTCGGACAGGGCCCGGTACCTGGACGAGAACGGGGTCATCGACCCGGAGGTGTACCAGCCGGGAGACCTCACCCGCAGCCTGTGCGCCCCCTGGCAGTACGACTTCCGTGACTGCGGCTGCTTCTACTGGGCCGCCTCGAAACCCGACGTCACCAGCAATGCCGACGAGAGCATCCCGCAGATGAACTTCCTGCGCGCGGACCGCACACCGGTCCCGGACCTCGATACGGACGCACTGGACCTCGGCAGCCCGCGCAGGCGGTTGGAGCTCGGCTACCCCCGGCTGATCTCCGACTGGCAGGTGCTGCCCGTGGTGCTCAACGACCGCGAGGACGACAGCATCGGCAACCCGGTGCCGCCCGACATCCCGCTCCTCGACCGGGCGACCGTGATCAGCAGGCTCAAGTCACTGGCCACCGTCGAGCACGCACTGAGCGTGGAGTACCTGTACGCGCACTACTCGCTCAACGCCCCCAGGGAGCTGCCGGATTCGGCGAGTCGGCTGATGCGGCGGATCCACGCCGCGGCCTTCGAGGTGTTCGAGGTCGCGGTCGACGAGATGCGGCACCTCCGCTGGGTGAACGAGGCCCTCGGCACCCTGGGCGAGAAGCCCGTCGTCGGGCGGGCGGCGGAGATCGTGCGCGACACGGTCCACCCCTTCGAGCTCCGCCCGCTGACACCCGCGCAACTGCAGTGGTTCATCGACGTGGAGGCCCCCAGCCAGCAGGTGGGCACCGGCCTCGACGGCATGTACGTCCAGCTGCACCGGAGCATCACCAAGCAGCCGGACGTGTTTCCCGAGGCCGACAGGCTGGCCCACCTGATCAAGCTCGTCATCGACGAGGGCGAGGAGCACTTCCGTCGGTTCACCGCGGTGAAGGAGCACTTGGCGGGTCTCGATCCCCTCGTGTACCTGCGACCCCTGCGGCGGCCGGGCGCGCAGGACGAGCTGGGCCGGACGCTGCTCGACCTCAGCGACCGGTACTACGCGGCACTGCTCGGCACCCTGCAAGCCACCTTCGCACTCGGCGACCAGGCCGGTGGTCTGCTGATCGGCCAGGCCCGGGTCACGATGGAGAACCTCCACGAGATCAACCACCTCCTCGCCGCCCGCGGCATCGCGCCCCGCTTCACTCTGCCCCCGGCCTTCGCGCCGGGCGCAGGCGAGCTGCCGCCCGAGCTCGCCAACGGCCAGGCCACCAGGGAAGCGGCCATCGCGGCGATCGAGGCCCTGGCCACCATTCGGGAACTCGACGGGGACCTGCGGGACATGGCCAATAGTCAGCAGTTTGAAACCGCGGCTCTGCTGGACGTGCTGGACCTTCAGGGATGAGCCGCCCCGTCGAGATCGGCGGGGCCGGACTGGCGGAGCTGACCTGCGCCCGGCTACTGGCCGGGCGCGGGCACCGGGTCCGGCTGCCGCCGCCCGGGCCGGGCGCGGCGGGGGCGGGCGCCACGGGGGCTCGGCCGCTGCTGCTCGCCGGACCGGCCCTGGAGCTGCTGGACTCCCTGTGGGGTCCGGGACTCCTCGACGGGACCTGGGATGTGACGCACCGTCAGGTACGCTGGGGCGACGGGCCGCCGACCCGGTTTGCGCAGGCCGGCCGGGTGGTGGACGGAGCCGAGGTGGCCGTCCGCATGCGGGAGCGGCTGGCGGAGCACGGCATGGACGAGGGGCGCACGGATCCGCCGGAGGGACCGCCCGGCTGGGTGGTGACCGCCCGTGCGGTGCCCGAACGGGCCGCCGGGAGGCGGCGGTTGCTGGCCGGGACGGCCCCGCTACTCCCCGGTGCCGACGAGCGCACCGCCGTCCTCGGCACCGCCGAATCGGGCTGGGCGCAGCTCACCCCGCTGGGGCGCGGCGCCGCCCTCGTACAGGCCATGGTGCCCGGTCCGGTCGGGGACCCCGTCACCCTGCTCGCCCGGCTGGCCGCCGAGACCGGTCTCGGGGCGCTCCTGCGCCACCCGCCCCGGGCCGCCGCCGCCGTCCCGGCCGCCCCGCTGCTGCACCCGGCCCCCGCGACGGCACCTGCCGAGGACGCCCCGGGCCGGCTGCTGGTGGGGGCCGGCGCCATCCGCTACGACCCCCTCAGCGGCACCGGAACCGCGCAGGCCCTGCGTACGGGCATCCTCGCCGCCGCCGTCATCGACGCGGCCGTGCGGGGGACCGCGGCGCCCCGTGCGCTGTGCGCCCACTACGCCGCCCGGCTGCGCGCGGCCTACGTCGAACACCAGCGCAGCTGCGCCCGGTTGTACGGGAGCGCCTTCGCCGGACCCGCCTGGTCCGACGAACTCGACGGCGCCCGGAACGCCGTCGCGGTCGGCTGACTCCCTCGACCGCCTACGGGTCGCACGAGGGGCGCCAGGTCAAGTGTGGCAGGAGGTCCCGCCACTGCTGTTCGGGGATGCCGACGACCCCTTCCAGGGCGTCATCCCACCGGAGTACATCCCCCACCGGATCACCATCCCCACGCTGGAGGAGATCCACGCGCTCAAAGAGGTCGGGTCCAAGGCTCTCGTCGTCATCATCGACCTGGTGTCCGGGTGTGGGCACCGAAACGGAGAGGCGTTCGCAGCCAACCTCGAAGGGATGGTCGCGGACGGCGTGTACCGCATCACCGAGAAGATCGAGGGGAAGACCCGCCAGCGTTCCCGCTCAAGCACCGCAGGGCCGGCGACTTCCGCAAGGTCCCCGTGCCGGCCACTGTCCGGGAGTCCCTCCTCAGCTACGCACACGACGTCGGCGCGGACCAGAATGGCTTCCTCCTGCGGACTCAGCGCAGCGCCTACTGGGCACACACGCGCTCGACTACCACTAAGCCTTTTCCAACCTCACGCTGAGGCGTGAGGTTGGAAAAGGCTCCCTACGTTGTCCTGCGGGATGTGGTGAGCCCTTCGTATGGTTGACCCGCCCAGGGGTGCCGGGTGTGGTTCAACTGGCTGCTCCACAAGGGCTCCGCGACGACGCCAAGCCCTGAGGACATTCCACCACCCCCGAGTCGCCCTCCTCGACGCCCCTCCCACATCGGCTGAACCGTGGCGCAGCTCGTCCTCGCGGTTGACGTTCTGCCGCGTCGCAGGAGATTTCGAGCACACGCCAAGATCCGGGCCATTCCCGGACCACCAGGCTTGCGGGGAGCGTCAGCACCAACATCTCCGCAGGCCAGCGCCTCGTAACTCCTGTACCACCAGCACACGAAGAATCTTCTCGTGTCGTACTCGCCGAAGAAGCTCGGGTTCTTCTAGGGGGGCACGAAAAGGGCGCCTGACCTGGGTTTTTGCCCGACAGGCGCCCACTGGCCGCGCCGACCAGCGTGAGAAGGGTTATGCGGTATAATCCCCAGTTCCTCCCACTGCTGTCCCACTCCTGACCAGCCCTTCCGGTCCATGCCGGCGTCGGCGCGATGCTCACCGCCCGTGTCGACTACGAGATCCACTACGCGAACATCGCCGACCGCAACAGGTGTGCACCTCGAGTCAGGGTGTCCGCTGACCCGAGGTGCGCCGAGGTGCCGGTCTGGCGGGCGTCAGCCCTGGCAGACGCCGCGCGTGTAGTCGTACGTCGCCGTCGCCTGCGAGTACTTCCACTGCGGCGCGAGCAGCCCGTCCGCCAGCTGGCGTGCGGCGGCGGGGCTTTCGATCACGTAGCCGAAGTCCTGGAGCCAGGAGGGGTACAGGTTCTTCGAGCCGATGTAGAAGGCCGAGTCGTCCACCGAGACCAGCTTGTGGTGCTGGGCGTACGGCTTGCCGTCCGCCCACATCGGCTTGTCCGAGGCGCGGAAGGTCGCGAGCTGCAGGTTCTGGCACATCGCGGCCCTTGCCTTCGGCACGTCACCGGTCAGGGCCGTGAGGCGGCCGCGCAGGGCGTCGCTCACCTCGGACAGCGACTTGATCTGCGAGTAGCCACCGCTGCCGATGGTGCCCCGGTTGGCCGGGTCGCTGACGACGATGCGCACCTTCACACCGGCGGCGAGTTTCGCGGCGAGGGTGTCGTAGAGCCGGATGTCGTAGCGGGGCAGCGGCGGGCAGGTCGCGTTCAGGTCCTGCTGCGAGATCTCGACGTGCTCGGTCGCGCTCGCGACGAGGGCCCGCAGGGCGCTCTCCTCCGGGTTGACCGTGTCGTAGTCGCGGTCGGCGTTGGTGTAGTCGTGCACGCCGAATCCGCAGGTGGTGTCGGAGGCCGTCGGCAGGACGGGCCGGAACGACGAGGACGGGTCGCTCTGTCGGATCCCGACGCCGAGGCCGCCGACCGCGAGGGCGGGGATGTCGCCGCCGGTGGGCGGGGCGGCGGGCCGGGGCAGGGTGGGCAGGCAGCCCGCGCCGTTGGAGGAGGCGAACCAGACGGCGGTCCAGTTGTTCTTGTTGCGGCAGGTCCAGTCCCACAGCGTGTCGAGATAGCGTCCGGCGGAGCCCGCCGCCGGGCCGGACAGCGCGAGGTCGACGTCGTTCACCGGGTGGGTGGTGTCGAGGTAGTCGTTCTTCCAGCTGTTGATGCCGCCGGTGACCACCGAGTTCCCGTCCACCACCACCAGCTTGGAGTGGTTCCAGGAGAAGCCGGTCTTCGACGTCGTCATCGAGGCCACGTCGAGAGTGACGCTCGCGGCCGCCGGACCCAGCTTGTCCACCAGCTCGTCGCGGTAGGCGGACGGAACCACGTTGGCGTGGTAGATGGGTGCGGCGCCGACCAGTATGCGAACCTGAAGCCGGTTGCCCTTCTGCGCGGCCTCCTTCAGGCCGGCCACGATCGCGTCCTGGAAGGCTCCGTCGGGGAACGGGGCCAGAGTGGATATGTCCACGCTGTACCGGGCGTTCGCGATGTCCTCGCGCACCTTCTCCAACAGGCGCCGGGAGCCCGAACGGTCGGTGCAGGTGGGATCGCCCCAGCAGCCGGGGGTCTGGAGCAGCCAGTCGAAGCCGCCGGGGGTGGAGGCACCCAGCCGGTTCCCCGTCGTGCGCTCCCAGACGGATCCCTCCAGGCCCGGAGAGACCTGACGCAGGGACTGCTCCACCGCGTCCAGGTGCGGAGTGGGCGCGTCGGCGAACGCCGGGGCAGCGGACAGCAGGAGGGCGGAGAGGGCAAGCGGAAGGGCCGTCGTGCGGATGGTGCGGGCCAATGCGGTTCCTTGCTTGGGGGGGGTGGCTCGGGCCAAGGGCTCCGCGGAGGGGGCCTCGACCTTGATCAACTCACGTAAGTTACCAGTGCGTATCTCCTGGTTCACCCCAACCCACGCTACTTTCAGTCATATTCGCGCCCTGCGCCGTCGTCGAGGCTTCCCCGCCACGGCCCGGTCGTGGCCCGATCGCGGCGCGGCCGTGAAAGCCGGTCTCAGGGGCGCCCCTGGTCCAGCAAGACACAGACGAACTCCTCCTCGGCCGCCCGCATGATGTCCTGGAGCGCCTGGCTCCGGCTGCAGTCGGACAGGCCGCAGGTGTGCTGGAGGAGCCGGCGCAGCGTCACCGCGTGCCAGGCGGCGGGAAGGCGGGGCAGCGGTTCGCCGGTCGTGTCGTGAGGGCCAGGGCACGCCGGTCCACCAGGCTGAGGGCCACCGCCCCGCTGAAGGCCTTGGCCGCACTCGCGATACGCATGTGGTTCCCGGTCCGGGGTGGGCGTCCTGTACCCACCCCGGCCGTGCCGGCCCGACGGATGCGGGCACGTGTCGCCTCCTCAAGCGCGGCGATGGACGCCCGGGCGCGACGGGGGCTGGTGCACCCGGCGTCGGCGCCCTCCCCCACTTCCGCTGTCCGGCCGGGCGGCCTCTACGTCATCCGGCCCTGAAGCGTGGTCGAGGACATGCCCGCCGGCGTCATCGGATTCGAGTGGATGACGCCCGGCAGGACGAAGGCCTTCCCGCTCGCGGCGCGCGAGGAGGTGCTCGCCCGGGTCGCCGGCTGAGCGCCCGGCCAGGGCCTGGACGCCCGGCCGGCTAGAGGCCCGGCGCGTTGAAGGCGTTGAGGTGCCAGAAGGCCGCCGAGTACCAGAGCAGTGCGATCGTCAGGACCAGGGCGCCGCCGGCCACGGGCAGGACCCAGCCGGGCAGCCGGCGGTGCCGGACGACGATCACCTTGGCGACGAAGGCTCCGTAGAGGAAGCAGCCGCTCAGCGAGTGCAGGGCGGTGCGGGCGTCGGTCAGCTCCACCCCGTAGGCGACCAGGCAGTGCCGGGCGATCGGCAGGGAGAGCAGGAAGGCCGCGAGGCCGACGAGTCGGTGGATCCGTCCGACCGGCCGTGGCGCCGTCCCCAGGCCGGGCAGCCGACCGTACAGCCAGAGCGCGAGCAGCAGCTGGATCAGCGCGAGGCCGAGGAGGGCGGTACCGAGCTCGGCCTTCAGCTGCTGGGCGTCGCCGAAGCGGGTGCCGAAGAGGCTGGTGGCGTAGGCCGGAGTGTGCGCGCGTCCGAACCAGTACACCCCGACCACCGTCGCGACCGGCAGAAGCGCCCAGAGCACGACCCGTACCGTCCGCCCGCGCCGCGTCCCTCCTCGCATCGGGCGTTCGTCGCCGGCCATGCGGATCAGTCGCCCTCGACCTTGTCGCCGGCCGGGTTGACCACGTACCACTTGGCACCGAAGGCGCTGGATTCCTCGCCGTTGGTGTCTCCCTTGGCTTTGTCGCCCTCGAAGGAGTACAGCGGGTGGCCGTTGTAGACGATCTGGGTCTTGCCGTCGGTGCGTGTGGTGGTGGACAGCTTGGCCTGGTCGGCGCCCTTGACGGCGGTGGGAGCGCCCGTGGTGAGGGCGGGTGGCCAGGCCGTGGCGCAGGCGTCGTAGCAGGTGGAGGTGGACGAGGTGTCCTTCTCGAAGAGGTAGAGGGTCTTGCCCTGGGAGTCGGTCAGGATGTCGCCGAACTTGCCGACGGATGCCACCGCGACGCTCGTCCCTCCGCCCGCACCGGCGGAGGCCCTGGGCGAGGCGCTCGCGGACGTCGTCGCCGACTGCGTGGCCGCGGGGGACGAGCCGGCCTGATCGGTGGTCTTCGTGTTGCTGGAGCAGCCGCCGCACACCGCGGTGCACAGGGTGACGGCGGCGAGCGAGACGGCTGCGAGGCCGCGCTGATGCATGGTGTTCTCCGACGGATCGGGCACTTCCTGTCCCCCTCACTAGGGCCGGTGTCGCCCGGCGCCGCCACGGCGGCGCGCCGCGGGGTCAGCGCGACGGGGGACGCGGATGAGGCCGCCTGGGCGATGGCGTGTGCCGGGTGGACGGGCGCGGCTGCCCGGTTCCCGGCGGACGCGGGCCCCGCGGCGTCGGCGGAATCAACGCCGCGGAGCGCGGGTGACGATCAGCAACACCACGGCGAGCACCTGGACGGAAACGACCACGGTGATCAGCAGGGGAATCGAGTAGCCGTACAAGCCGCCGATCAGTGCGCCGCCGGCCAGGCTCGCAGCGCCGACCACACCGGCGAACAGGCCGTACGCGGTCGCCCGCCGGTCGCTGGGCACCAGGTCCGCGACCGTGGCGCGCAGGGTGGACTCCTGGATGCCCATGGCCGCACCCCACACCAGCGATCCTGCGACCGCGATCCCCAGCTCGTCGGTGAACGCCAGCATCGCCACACCCGCCGTGAGCACCGGCAGGGCGATCAGAACCCGGGGGCCGTGGCGGTCGTACAGCCATCCGGTGGCCAGCGCCGCCAGGGCGTCCACGGCCATCGCCGCCGCGTACAGCACCGGCACCCACGCGGCGGACAGCAGGTGCCGTTGAACCAGGTGGAAGGAGAGGACGCCGAAGGTGGCGAGCCCGGTCGTGGTGGTGGCCGTGAACGCGGCGTACGTCCAGAACGCCCTCGGCAGACGCCGGTCCCCTGCCTGATGGTCCGACGCCGGTACGGCCGTGGCGGCCGCCTCGCGCTCGTAGGCTTCCGGATCCGGCACCCGGGCCCGCAGCCGGTACAGGAGTCCCAGCACCGCGAGGCCGGGCAGGGCGAGCAGGCCGAGCGCCGGACCGTAATCGCCGCCGGTCAGCGCCAGCACTCCGGCCACGAACAGGGGACCGATCAGGGCGCCGACCTGGTCCATCGCCTCGTGCACGGCGAAGCCCCGCCCCCGTCCCGTCCCCGCCGCGGCGTGGGACAGGAGGGTGTCCTTCGCCGGGGAGCGGACGGCCTTGCCGACCCTCTCGGCGATCACGAGGGCACACGCCACCCATAGCACCCCGGCCGCACCCAGGAGTGGCACGGAGGCGACGGTCAGGGCGTATCCGGCGATGGTCAGGCCCCAGAAGCGGCGGGTGCGGTCCGCCAGCGGGCCCGACACCAGCCGCAGCCCGAGCGCCGCCGCCTCACCGGCGCCCGTGACCACGCCGACGACCAGCGCCGAGGCCCCCAGCGACGCCAGCAGCGGCCCGGTGACCGAGCGGGCCCCCTCGTACACGATGTCGGCGAGCAGGCTGACCGTGCCGAACCACAGCACGAACCGCCACGGCCCCATCCTCACCGGCCCCGTCTCCACGGGCCGCGTCCCCACCGGGCGTCTCCCTTTCATGGTCCCCTCCCTCGGCGAAGCAGCAGGGGTGTCGGACAGGGTACGAAGCTCGGCCTGCCGCGCCGACGGCGGAAGGATTCGATGCCGATGAGGCCGATGGTACGGCGAGGCCGCCGACCGACCACGGCTCTGTCGACGACGGCCGATCCGGGAGCGGGTCACTCCCGTACGCCGGCGGCCGACCCGCTCGCGGAGTCCGCCACCGTTCGGCGTCCGAGGCGGGAGATCGCGTCAGGTGGTGTCCGGCCTCTCGGGGTGGGCCAGGAGGAGAGGCGAGCTCAGGCGTGCGTCGGGGTGCATCCGGAGCAGGTGGTGCACCGCCCCGGACAGCCCGGGGAGCAGACCCGGTGCGAACGCCTCCTTGGCGAGGCCACCGACCGGACCGCGCTGCTCGATGCCGGTGATCAACTCCGCGTCGGCCTGTGCGGCGGACGGTCCCTCGTACCCCTTCAGATCGCGCAGGTGGTGCAGGAGCTCCCAGAGTCCGAGGTCGCCGTGACAGAGGGTGTGGCTCCAGCCGAACCCCTCGCGCAGGCCGGCCGGCCCCGAGCGGAGCGCGGTGTCCAGATGGCGGGGATCACCCGTGCGCCGGTGGAGGTCGAGGGCGGCCAGGCCGATGCCCGTGCTGCCGTGGCACCACGCGGTGGGATGGTCGACGTCTCCCCCGATCCGCGCATCGACCCAGGCCCCTGCCTCCGGCGTGTACAGCGACTCCTCGAAGTCGTGCGCCAGAGTGCCGAGTTCGTACCACCGGCGCCGGTCGGCCGGGCTCCCGGCGGACGAGAGGGCGAGCCTGGTGAGCGCCCACCCGGCGCCGGTGGCGCCATGGGCGAATCCGCCGATGCCCTCGGGGAACATCGCCGTGGACCACCGTGCTCCGCGGTCGTCGACGACCACGGTCCGCTCCAGATGCCGACCGGCCTCCGCGGCAGCTTCTAACCACCGCTCCTCGCCGGTGAGTTCGGCGAGGTCGAGCAAGGGGACGACCGCGCCGGCCACGCCGCTGAGCACGTCGAGGGCACGGTCCTCGGCGATGGCTTCCGGGGTCAGCAGCGCGGCCCTGGCACGGGCGCGGTCGAGCAGCCCGGGCGTGCCGAGCAGGCGGTGCAGCGCGGCCCAGGTCCACACCTGTGAGGCGACGCCGGTGAACCCGCCGAGCTGACGGGTCGGCGTGGTGTCCTCGGTGGCGGACAGTACCTCCAGGGTGCCGGCAAGCACGGACTCGACACCGGCCACCGGATCGGCTCGGCCGGCCCGCTGCTCCCGCTGGTACTCCGCGAGGGCGAGGGCGACGCCGCCCTGCCCGGTGTAAAGGTCCGCGCCCAGCGGGCGGACGGCCCAGCCGTAGTCCGTGAGCACGGGACTGATCCAGGTCGCGGTGGCGTCGGCACCGCGCACGGCCGCCTCGCAGACCGTCCGCACGGCCTGGGCCGCCAGTGTGCGGCGCCGCCGGTCCAGGTCCTCGACGTGCGGCGCGCGGGCGGGCGTCCGTACCCGGTCGGGAAGCCTGCGTTCGTTCAGGTAGGCGCCGACCAGGGCGCTGCGGATGGTGTCGCGTTCACGGGTGAGGTCCGCCCGCCGCCACCCGGCGAGGAAGGCGTCAAGCCGCTGTCCGTCCACCCGTTCGCCGAACGCGGGGATGTCTCCGACCAGGAGGTCCGCTATCTCCTGGTCGATCACGGCCGGTTCGCGGGGCGCGCCCGGGGCGGCGAGGGCGTTGCGGTGGAGGATGTCCCGGGCCCGGGCCAGGGCGGCGTCGGGGTCGTGCAGCGAAGCCGGGTGCCAGAGCATCCGGCC
Organism: Streptomyces nymphaeiformis; assembly: GCF_014203895.1. Taxonomy (GTDB): domain Bacteria; phylum Actinomycetota; class Actinomycetes; order Streptomycetales; family Streptomycetaceae; genus Streptomyces; species Streptomyces nymphaeiformis. The sequence continues at coordinate 37,514 of NZ_JACHJY010000017.1, forward strand.
GATGTCCGTGTACGTCTGCGTGGGCCGGCGGATCCTGCGGACCAGGCAGCCGTCGAACACCCGCAACAGCGCGTCGAGTCCACCGCCCGCGTCGAGCTCCGCCAGGGCCGCGGTGAGCCCGTCGAAGCCGGTCAGCACCTGGTCCCAGTGGCGGATCAGCACCGGCTCGGGGCTGGGGTGGTTGCCGGCCGGCGGCAGGTCCACCGCGGCGATCTCCATGCGGGCGGTGTCCCGTCCTCCGTCCGTGATGACCGGGACGCGGATCTGCGGCTGCTGACCGGGCAGACCACCGGCGGCCGAGAGGTCCACGCCGGCGAGGGCGTAGCCGTCGGTGCGCAGTGGGAGGATGCCGGTGCGCAGCACGGTGTTGCGGATCGTCCGGGCCGCCCGGTCCACGGCGTCGCCGCGCCCGCTCGGCGGAACCTCGACGTCGGGGGTGAACAGGGCCTCGGCGTCGACGACGGCGGGCACCGGACCGTGGGCCACCAGGTTCTCGGCGTGCAGGTCGGTCCCGCCGAGGAGCCGCATCACCGCCAGCCAGCCGCCCAGGGCGCGGTAGAAGCGGGCGAGTTCCGCCTCGCCTCGGCAGTAGCGGTGATCGAGGTGCTCGGCCCAGCCGTAGCCGTCCCGTACCACCACCCTCGGTACGCCCAGGTCCTCGGCACCGGGGACGGCGGCGAGGAAGGAGCGCAGCGCGGCGTCCACCTCCACCGGTCGCGGCTTGTACATGACGCGGGAGGTCTCGAAGACCAGCAGCGCCACCGCCCGGCCACCGTTGTGGGTGTCCCCCCGGGCGAGTTCCAGGGCGCGCAGCGGTCCGGGATCGCCCCCGAGCAGGCCGGCGACGGCCCGCCGGTCCGCGGCGAGCCGCGCACCCAGCTCCAGGGCGCCCTCGGTCAGCAGGCGTCCGGAGGCGAAGGCCCGTCGGCGCAGCGCCGGGTAGCGCCGGTGCAGGGTCTCGGAGAAGCCGGGCGCGGAGGCCTGCCGGAGGAAGGCGTCCCATCGCGCGGACGGGTCCGTGCCGGGCAGGTCGCCGGCGAGGGCGGCAGCCCGCAGCTCAAGCAGGAGCACCCGGTTGAGCCGGAGCTGGAGGGTACGGCGGAGAGCCTCGCGGGTCGCCTCGCGCAGGACTTCCCGCTCGTCGGAGGCCAGCCCGGCCATCCCTGAGATCCGGTCGTCCAGCTCCGCGAACAGCGGGGCCGCGAAGGCGTCCACGGGGCCCGCGAACCATCCCTCGGGCGGCGGTCCGTCGGCCGCGCGGGCCGCTGCCACCGGTTCCACCATGCTGAGTCCTCTCCTGGTGTCTGGGTCGGGTTTCCGCACGCGGGGGCCGGCCTGCGCATGGCCTCGCCGGGCCTCGCCGGGCCTCGCCGGGCCTCGCCGGGCCTCGCCGGGCCTCGCCGGGCCTCGCCGGGCCTCGCCGGGCCGGGGAGCCCCTGAGGGCTCCCCGGGTGGTGCGTCCGGTGCCGTACGGCGGTTCGTCAGCAGCAGTAGCTGTGCAGCGAACCCGTACAGCTGCTGCATCCGGTGAGCAGCGCCTCGGTGCCGTCGGTCAGCGCGGCCTCTCCGGCCGCACCGCCCACGTAGAGCGGGCCGGCCGGGTTGTCGGCGCCGAAGGCCGTCTCGGCACCCTGGAGCCAGGCGGTGACGATCTCATCCGCGCGGGTGATGGACATGATGGACATGTGGGACCTCCTACGATTCGCCGGAAGTACACGGGGCTACAGAATCCACCGGAGGCGGTCCGTCCGGGATCTACCGGAACCGGCCAATCGTCGAGCGGTATTCCGGGCGCGCCCGGCCCGGCCCGGAGGCCGCCGCCGCGCGGCCGGAACGATGGCCGCCGGTCGGCGCGCCGCGGACGCCGACCATGGTGGCGGGCGGTGTCGGCCTCCTGCGCGTCCGGGTCCAGAACGGCACCTCCGCGAGGCACGAGAGGGACTGCGACGGCACCCGTCAAGGGGCGCGGCCCTAGTGCATTTTGGCCATTCACGCCCCGTAGTGGCGGCGCGTACGGGGCGGTCCGACGCGCGATCGCCCGGTCGAGCGAGCGGTCGAGAAGACCTGCCGCAGCCTCACAGGGGTCAACCTCCCGCCTCGAAGGGCGTAGGTGCCAAAGGCGTTCGTCCGCTCACTCGTCCTGCTGCCCATGGTCCTGCCGCCGACGGTCGGTGGTGTCGCGCTGCTCCTCGCCTTCGGGCATCGCGGACTCCTCGGGCCGTGGCTGGAGCACAGCTTCGGCAGCACTCCGCCGTTCCACACCTCCGGAGCCGTGCCGGCGGCAACGTTCGTCACCATGCCCCCTGGTCATCAGCCTGGAAGGTGCCCTCGGCAGGCTGCGACCGCGCTACGAGGAGACGGCGGCCTCTCGCGGCGCCTCACCAGTCCGGGCCTTCTTCACCGTCACCCTGCCGACAGCGGCACCCGGGGTCGTCGCGGGCGCGGCGCTCACCTGGGCCCGGGAGCTCGGCGAGTTCGGCGCCCCCATCACCTTCGCAGGCGACCCGCCCGGCACCGCCCAGACGCCGCCGTTCCAGGTCTACCTGCTGCTGCAGGACGATCCCGAGGCCGCGACCCCCGTCTCCCTGCTCCTGCTCGCTCTCGCCATGACCGTCCTGATCGCCCTGCCTTGAAGGTACTGCTGAACGAAAGCGTTGAACGCCGTCTGCAGGTCCTGCTCCTCCTCCAGCTCGGTCTTCGTCGCGTCGCCCGGCGTCAGATTGCCCGCAGTGTCCTCCAGGCCGGCAGTGCTCTGGAAGTCGGAGAGCGCGCTCGCCGTCTCCGCGGTGAACGAACCACGTCTCTGCGTTGCCGTCCTGCGCCGAAGGGGCCATGCGGGCACGCGGGTGCACGGACGGGGTGTACCGGTGGGTGCGCACGGGTCAATCCGAGGTGCAGCCCGTGCCGGGGCCACCGACGCTGGGGGAAACGACGCCTGACGAGCTTAGGAGGGAACGTGACACCGCTGGCCCGGATTCCGTTGGCGGGCGGGGGCAGCATCCTCGTCGAAGGGTCGGGGGTGCCGACCGGCCCCGTGCAGGCTGGTCGCATCGGTGATGCCGTGCACGAACTGCCGGGAAGTCTGCAGGCGGCTCTGGAGCCGGTCACGGAGGCGGCGCGCGCCACGCTCGAACAGTTGCGCAAGGCCCGGCCCGACCAGATCACTGTCGAATTCGGCCTCGACCTTGCGGTCGAGGCCGGAGCTGTGATCACCAAGAGCCAGGCGATGTGTCACCTGAAGGTGACGATGTCGTGGATGAGGGCGGTTCTTGACGAGGCTGGGGGCCGGTCGGCGAACGGGTCCGGGCAGTGAAGGGCGCCGGGCAGTCGGACCTGCCCCGTGCCGTGACGCAGATCCTCGACCCGGACGGCCGGGTGGCCGGGGCCGGATTCTTGGTGGCCGAGGGCGTCCTGGTCACCTGCGCACACGTCGTCCGGGCGGCGGGAAGCGGCCCGGGTGGCAGCGTGCGGATGGCGTTCCCCCACGTGGAAGGCGCTCCCCGGGCCGAGGGACAGGTCCTCGAAGGGGCGTGGCGTGCCCCGGAGGCCGAGGACGTGGCGTTCGTACGACTGGGCAGTACGGCTCCGCGCGTGGCTGCGCTGCCGCTGGGGTCCGCGGCCGGGTGCCGGGGCCACGCGGTGCGCTCGTTCGGGTTTCCCGCCCAGGCCCCGCCGGACGGACACTTCGGCTTCGGTGTGGCCGGTGAGCTGCTGCCGGCGACCGAGAGCAGGGGTGCGCATCTGCAGTTGACCGCCGCCAACGACCTCACCACCGGCTTCAGCGGTGGGCCGGTGCTGGACGAGGTGACCGGCCTGGTCATCGGCATGTTGACGGAGATCACGGCCCCCGACGAGCACGAACGGGGGCAGGGTATCGCGTACGTCACTCCCACACAGGTCCTCAGGGAGGTCCTGCCGACGCTGGCCGAGCAGGACTTGTGCCCGTACCAAGGGCTGGAGCCGTTCACCGCCGACCGGGCCCGCTGGTTCGAGGGCCGCAGGGAAGCGGTACGGCAGGTGGTGGCCAACCTGGCCGGCGGGCATCGGCTCACCCTGCTGCTCGGCCCTTCCGGCTCGGGCAAGTCGTCCCTCGTCCAGGCCGGTGTGCTGCGGGCGTTGGCGGCGGGAGCTCTACCGGGCAGCGACCGGTGGCTGCCCGTGGTCGTCCGACCGCGTCAGGATCTGCTGGCCGAGATGGAACGAGCGGGACTGCCCGGCGTGGCCACGGACGGCATCGCCGCGGCGGTGCGCGGCAGACTGGCCGCCGAGCCCGATCGGGATCGCGTCCTGTTGGTCGTCGACCAGTTCGAGGAACTCCTCACCGGGCCTGCGGCAGGGGGACAGGAGGGCCATACAGGAGTTGCCGCTGTCGCGGACCAGATCGCCCAGGCGGCTGGCTCACCGTCCCCGCTCTCCGTCGTGCTGATCATGCGTGACGACTTCTACCCCCAACTGGCCGCCATGGCCCCCCGGCTGCTCGAAGCCTCGATGCCGGGACTCCTCAACGTACAGGGCACCCTGAGCGAGGAGGACCTGCACGACATCATCGCCCTGCCCGCCCAGGACGTGGGACTGCACTTCCAGCCGGGCCTGCCCGAGCAGATGATCGCCGACGTCCTGGCCGCGAGCCCCGAGGAGGCGGCTACGAGCCGCCGGGCACCAGCCACCGTGCTGCCGATGCTGGAGCTCGCGCTCAGCCAGCTGTGGCTCCGGCGCGAGGACGGCTACCTCACCCACGAGGCGTACCGGCGCATCGGAGCGGTCAGCGGAAGCCTCGCCACGTGGTGCGACACCGCACTCGACCAGCTGTCGCCAGGACAACGGCCCGTTGCGCAGGGCATCCTGACCGCTCTGGTCCACCCGGCCGACCCGGCCCGCCGCGTTCCCGCCGTGCGTGCGCAGGTTCCGCTCGACGAACTCCGCGAGCTGGTGGCGGGTGGCGGCGGAGCGGACGGAGGCGGTCGCACCGAGGGCGACACCCGCAGTGAGAGTGGCGGTGGCGGCGACCACGCCGTGGACGAGGTCATCGCCGGCCTCGCACACCATCGCATCATCACCACCCATCGCCTCGACGCCCCGACCGGACAGGCGGTGGCCGAACTGGTCCATGACTCCCTCATCCGCGACTGGGGCACCCTGCGGGAGTGGGTCGGTCAGGACCACCGTTTCCAGGAGTGGCTCGAGCGCACACGGGAACGCCGTGACCGCTGGGCCGCGCAGCGCGACCCGGGAGACCTCCTGGCCGGGACGGCTCTGGCCGAGGGCCTGGAATGGCAGCGGGAACGCCGTCTACCGGGCCACATCACAGCCTTCCTCACTGCCAGCAAGCAGCGTCAGCAAGCCGTGATCCGGCGCAGCAGGCGCCTCAACGGCATCCTCGCCGGACTGCTCGTCCTCGCGCTCGTCGCCGCGGGCGGCGCCCTGTGGCAGTGGCGGACAGCGGTAGGCCGACAACAGGCGGCCCTGTCCCGACAGCTCGCCACCCAGTCCGACACGCTGAGCGACACCAACCCCGAGCTCTCCGCCCTGCTGGCCATCCAGGCCTACCGCACCAGCCCGACTCCCGAGTCCCTCGCCAGCCTGCGGTCCTCCGCCACTCTCCCGCTGCACCGCCGCTGGTTCGGTCACACCAGCCTGGTCAATTCCGTGGCGTTCAGTCCGGACGGCAAGACCCTCGCCACCGGCAGCAGCGACAAGACCGTACGGCTCTGGGACGTGGCCACCGGCAAGACCCGCGCCGTTCTCAAGGGCCATACCGACACGGTGACGGCCGTGGCGGCCAGTCCCGACGGCAGTACCTTCGCCACCGGCAGCCTGGACGGCACCGCACGGCTGTGGGACGCCGGGACCGGCAGGCTGCGCACCACCCTGCCCAAGCAGTCCGACGACGTCTGGGCGGTGGCGTTCAGCCCCGACGGCAGCACCCTCGCCGTCTGTGACGGCGACAGGAAGGCGAGGTTGTGGGAGCTGGGCACCGGAAAGGTCCGCGCCACGCTCGAGGGACACACCGACCAGGTGGTGTCGATCACCTTCAGCCGGGACAGGCGCACCGTCGTCACCGGCAGCTGGGACCGGACCGCGCGCATCTGGGACGCCACTACCGGGCAGTACCGCAGAAAGCTGGAGGGGCAGTCCGCAGCACTGCAGTCGGTGGCACTCAGCCGGGACGGCCGTACCCTCGCCACCGGCAGCTGGGACGGCACGGCATGGTTGTGGGACGCCAAGACGGGCAAGCCGCGCCTTTCGCTGAGCGGGCACTCCGATGTGGTGTATGCGGTGGCGTTCAGCCCCGATGACCGCACCCTCGCCACCGGCAGCGTCGACCACACGGCGCGGCTGTGGGACGTGGCCACCGGTGCGACGCGCGACGAGTTGGCAGGACACACCAACATGGTCTACGCGGTGGCCTTCAGTCCGGACGGCCGGACCCTCGCCACCGGCAGCCGCGACAAGACCGTACGACTGTGGGACATCGCCCGTGCGATCCGGACGACCCTGGTGGGGCACATCAACCAGGTGACCGCGGTGGCGTTCAGTCCCGACGGCCGCATCCTCGCCACGGCCAGCGCCGACTTCACCGTGCGCTTGTGGAACATGCCCGCCGGCACGAGGCGCACCATCCTGAAGGGCCACACCCAGGGGGTGAACGCTGTCGCGTTCAGCCCGGACGGCCGCACCCTTGCCACCGGCAGCGCCGACAAGACGGTACGCCTGTGGGACGTGGCCACCGGCAAGGAGCGCGCACGGCTGCTCGGCCACCAGGCCGGGGTGAACTCCGTGGCGTTCAGTCCGGACCGCAGTACTCTCGCCACGGGCAGCAGCGACAAGACAGCGCGGTTGTGGGACCTGGCCACCGGCAAGGAGCGAACCGCCCTGCGCGGCCACGACGAGCAGGTGTACGGCGTGGCGTTCAGTCCCGACGGCCGTACGCTCGCCACCGCAGGCGGAGACTTCACGGCGCGGTTGTGGGACGCGAGCACCGGCAAGGAGCGCACCATCCTGCGCGGACACACCGACCAGCTCCAGTCGGTGGCGTTCAGCCCGGACGGCCGCACCCTCGCCACCGCAAGTCTCGATTACACCGCCCGGCTGTGGGACGTGAACACCGGCAAGACCCGCAAGACCCTGCTCGGGCACTACGACGGGGTGGTCTCCGCTGCCTTCAGTCCCGACGGCCGCACCCTCGCCACCGGCAGCATCGACTCGTCCGCGATGCTGTGGGACGTGGCCACCGGGAAGACCCGCACCACCCTGTGGGGGCACTTCGACGCACTGTCCGCCGCAGCCTTCAGTCCCGACGGCCGCGCCCTCGCCACCGGCAGCGCGGACCGGACGGCCCGACTGTGGGACGTCCGCCTCGTCCCGGCCGGCGAAGCCATCGAGAAGATCTGCCGCACGGTCGGCCGCGACCTCACCCCCGACGAGCGGACCGCGTACCTGCCGGGGCGGTCCACCGGCCCCGTGTGCGACTGAGCGCCGCACCACGGCCCCGGGATGCCGGTACGGGACGTCACGGTCACCGCCCCGGGCGGGGAGCTCGGCTGCGACGGTACGGCCGATGTCGTGGGCGTCGTGCGGACCGACGGCCGGCCGGGCACGCTCTCAGGACGGCCCGCGGGCGATCCGCAGCTCCGTCAGGAGCGCCTTGCCCGGGCCGAGGTCCGTCCAGGTGCCGTGCCGGGGCAGGACGACGAGCGCGCAGATCGGGAACTTGGTCCGTACACGGTCCAGGGCCGTCCCGACCGAGCCGCCCGCGAGCAGCGTGATCGGGTCCCCCGAGCCCGGGTTATGCCCGACGACCAGCAGGGTGCCGACCTCGTCGGGAACGTCGTGGAGGACATCGAGGGGTCCTGTTCGTCCGCCCCGTACAGCCGCGGATCACGACGGGGCGCGACAGGGCGCTCCGGTTCCGCGGCGGCCAGCTCCCACGTCTCGCGGGCCCGCCGGCTGCGGTGGGCACTGGCCCGGTGCAGCATCCGCAGGCCCGACGAGATCGCCTACTACCTCGTTTGCGCCCCCTTATGCTCGCGCACACCTTCCTGGCGACCACGGCACACCAGCCCCGGGAAAGGGGGCGGAACTGGTGAGACAGCCGAGACCATCGAGCTCACAGTGGCGGAGATTCAGCGACTCCTGGCAGCTTGTCGTCCCCAGCCCGCGCACCTGCGCGGACACCGAGGCCGACGCCACGCGGTGAGCTGGTCGAACTGGCGCCGACGACGCCAAGCAGTCGCCCGCCGCTGCCACTACCAGCGACGCTGTCGCACGATCGAGGGGCGGTCTCTTCGAGACCGACCCTGACCGGCTTCCGTCCCGCTACACTCCAGCCGCCCGGCATCGTCCCAGGTCAGACCCCAAACTCCTGCTGGAGTACTAGCTATGGGCAGCTCGCGTTGGATCTGCACGAGGTCGACGCACCGGAGGACCGTCATGACCTCCCTCCGCACCGACTCTTGTAACCGCCCTCACGGACGGAGCCCAGCCCCCATCGCTGGTCAGCCGGACGCAGGATCCGTGCGTTGCCCAACGAGGATGGCGGCATAGTCGAGCCACACTTGACGGGGGATCCGGTCGCGAGCGTTGAGTCCGATCAGCTGCTCGACGGCCCATTTCTTGACCACTGCTTGCGGAATGAGCTTGTCCGGACCTAGATGGGTGGTCAGTCCCGCCGCATCGAGCTGGTAGGAGGCCAAGACCTGGGCGTCCAGGGCACCGTTGGTCTTGACCTCGATGCCTTGCTCCCGGGCCCAGCGCCGTGCCGCCTGTGTCAGTTCTCGGTCGGTGCGCTCGCGTTCGATGCTGCGGGAATCGGCGCCCGCACAGCGTCCGCAGCTCTTCGGCACGCCCCGGGCAACCTCTGCCTGCCTGACCCCGGTGACGAGGTTGCCGCACCGGCATCTGTAGTCCCGCAGGGCTCCGGCACGCTTCTTCGGGTTCGCGTAGGGAGGACCCACGGGCGTCAGCCAGCTGTCGGGGTGCGGAGGCGATTCCTTCAGCTTTCGCGGGCCGGCTGCGGCCTTCTCAGGCTTGGGGAACTTCCGCGGCTGATAGCGCTCGCCCAGCAGGGCCTTCTCCGTATCGGCAGAGGCAGCCTCAGTCCCCAGCGCGGTGTACGCGGCGAGTCCCGGCAGCGGGTGGAGGCCGAGCTGCTCGATGCGCTTCAGCACCGTGACGGCCACCTTCCACGCGCTCCAGCCCGCACCAACCACGACGTCGTGCTTCCCGATGGGGTCGAGATCCTCACGGACGCGGATCACTGTTTCACCCGCGTCGGTGAGCCGCTGGGTCTTGATGCGGTCGCTCTCGGAGCGGTCACGCCACCCGGTGGGCCCATGGGTCTTCCAGCCGTCGAACTCCACGACCAGCTGCAGAGCCTCGTCGCGCATGTCGACACGCTCTCCGCGGTAGCGCTTGCCTGCGACGGGAGCGAGCAGGACAGGTGCCTCCAGTTCGAGGTCGGGCAGATGGGTACGAAGCTCGTGAAATAGGGCCATCGCCTTGGCGGAGACGTTCTTGCTGCACATCGCGCAGCCGGAACGCAGCGCCTTCGCGGTTCGGCGGTTCGGCGGAGCCGGCCAGTCGCGATGCTCGTCGTCGGCGATGCACCGCCAGGTCACCTCGATCTTGGAGCCGACCGGGGTGTCGTACGCGGTTCGGCCGTTAGGAGCGCTGACCCATTGTTCGGCAAGCTCCGGGTACCAGGCAGCGAGGTTGTTGGAAGCGTCGGCTTGGTCGGAGTTGCACACCGGGCACCCGTTGATCCCGGCGGGCTTGCCGCCCTTCAGTCGAAGACTCGTGCGGCTCTTGGGCGTCTGCTCCCAGATGTGGGTGGCCAGGTACCACTCGCCGCTGCCGGGTGCGACGGCCGGGACCTGGTGCCACCAGATCGCAGGGATGTTGCTGCCGTAGCTGATTGCCTCAGCCGGACCAGAGGTTGGGTGCAGCTCCCCGGCCAGCGCCGGTATCGCGGCCACGGAGCGTTCGGGTGCCGGCAGTTCACCCGGGCGCGGTGCGGCGCCTGAGCACTTCGGGCACATGCTGGGCCGGTCGGCCCGGGTTCGGTCCTTCGGTGGGGCCAGCCAAGTGCCGTGTGCGGGCGCAACGGTGCACGACCAGGTTCTCGGGGTTCCGTCCCGCGCACCGATCCGCGATGCGTCGGCGGCATCAGCCCATTGCGCCTTCAGCACGCCGATGTCCGCGACTGGGATCGCTCGGGGGTCCACGGCCGCGTGGACGGCATCGAGGATCTCTTCCCGGATGCGCTGGCTGGCGCTTGTCTGGGTGTCGATCACGGCCCGCACCTGCTCCAAGGACACCACAACTTCGGTGCGCCACTGCTGGGTTAGTTGCTGCCAGAACCTCTTCTGTGCTTCGTACCGGTCAGCCCGGCACAGGCCGAACAGCGGCTCTGGCAACGTGTCGGGGCCCTTACGCGGCGGCCGGGCGCCTGAAGGGCTCTCCGCGGGAGTGGTGGAGAAGGCTGTCACGCGCCAACAGTGACAGACAGCACTGACATGTAGTCGGTTCAGGTCCAGTACGGATCTGTGGAAATGCCAACAGCCACCGAAGTGCCAGGGCAAACTCCCAGCCGTGAGCCTTTTCCAACCTCATGTTGAGGCGTGGTGAAGGACGAGAACGGCCTTCACGTCGTCGGTGATCCGGTTGGTGCTGCAGCGGAGCTTGCGGAGCAGACGCCGGCCCTTGAGGGGGGCCATGGCCTGCTCACCGAGGATGGGGCCTCCCCCTGCTCGAGCGAAGCCGAGAGCTCGGGGAAGGATCTTGGCGTGGCTGCTGTTGTGCCGGCGCTGCCATCGCTTGAGCCGACGCCCCCGGAACGGCATCCGGACCGGTCGGCCCGCACCTTGGTACGCCTTGTCCGCCCGGAACTTCACGCCTGCCTCGGCGAGCGCGTCGACTATGCCGTGCCCACGCGCCGCCGTCAGGTCGTGCGTTGCGCCGGGCAACGCCGGCGAGACCCGCAGCAGTCGGCCGAACGGGTCGGTGGGGGCCTGGATGTTCATGCCGTGGCGTTTGTGTTTCCCGGAGTAGTACGGGGTGCCCGCGGCGATCCGGCCGATCGGCAGCAGGGTGCCGTCCAGGATGACGAACGCCTTCATCCGGATCGCCTTCATAGCCTCGACCGGAGACGGGGCCGGGGCGGCCAGCACGTCGACGGCCTCGCGTATGGAGCGGAAGACGGTCGCGATCCCGACACCGAACCCGGCGGCGAGCTGGGCGTAGGTGTCACCACACCGCAGGCGGGCGAGGGCGAGCAGGGCCTGGCGCTCTGGTGCCAGTCGTCGCCACCGCGTACCGATCTCCTGCCGCCGGGAAGTGAGTCGTCCGGCCAGATACCGCAGGGTGTGATCGGACAGGTCGATCGACGACGGGTAGACAAGCAGGCGAGGCTCCTGGCAGCACGGTGCATCTTGGTCGTGACACCGTGCCGCCAGGAGCTTCGTCGTTGCGCAGGAGCGTCCAACTCGTGGCTGCTACGACCAGGCCGGAAAAGGCTCACTGCCGCGAGGAGCCGCGCAACCTGTGCCAGATCGGGAACCCCAGCCAGGTCAACCGCCCGAGGTGGCGGTCCCCCTGTTCAGCGACCTCAGTCGCCGTCCAGCAGGGACCTCAGCCCCCGGGCAAGCCGCTCGTACTCCGCGGGGCGGTTGTAGATCTGGCCGCAGACACGGATCCCGCCGCCTCCGGGCCACGGCCAGACCAGGACCCGGCAGCCGACCCTGACCATGATCTCTTCACGCAGAGCCTCCGCCTCCGGTCTGGTCCGGGCGAACCGCGACGGCAGCCGCAGGGCACGCAGGGCGAGCCGGTCGTCAGCCGGCAGCGGGGTCACCCCCGGCAACTTGGCCAGCAGCCCGGCGCCGTGGGCCGCGAGGGCGCTGTTGTGGGCCCGTACCCGCTCCGCGCCGAGTGCGGCGAGCAGGTCCAGGCCGTCGGCCGCGGCGAGCAGGCCCGTGTAGTCCGCGGTGCCCCGGTACTCCACGGCGCGCGGGAAGCCCCGGTGGTCCTCCCAGGACGGAACGGGCGCGGGCACCCGATCCCGCAGGGCGGGCGCGACCGCGAGGACGGCGGAGCCCGGGGGCGCGTACGCCCACTTGTGCAGGTTGCCGAACCATACGTCCGGCCGGCCGGCCAGCGGGGCGGCGAGCATGCCGGGCGCGTGGGCGCCGTCCACGACGGTGGTCACCCCGCGATCGGCGAGGTCGGCGAGAAGCCGTGGCCCGGCGACGATCCGGGCCGTGGGTGAGGTGATCTGATCGAGTACCGCCACCCGGGTACGGGGAGTGACCGCGGCGAGCACCGCCTCGCGCACCGCGTCCTCGTCCGGCAACAGCGGGTCGAGCGGGACGGTGACGAGCCGGGCCCGGCGCGCGGCGGCCTCGACCACGGTGCCGTAGCCGTGGTCGGTGACCAGGACCTCGTCATCGGGACCGAGTCCGAGCGCGTCCAGGGCCAGGTGCGCGGCCTCGGTCGCGTTCGTCACCAGCGCCACGCCCTCCGGGTCGGTGCCGAAGTGCGCGGCGATCCGGGCCCGCGCGGCGGCGAGCCGGTCCGGGACGCCGAGGAAGAAGGCGTCGGGGTCGGCGGCTGCCTCGTCCGCGATGCGGCGGTGTTCTCGCGCGACCGGGAGCGGGACGGCGCCGAAGGAGCCGTGGTTGAGGTGGGCCACCCGCGCGTCGAGCCGGAAGAGCTCGGCACCGCCGGGGAAGACCCCGGCGGGCGCGGGCCCGTCGGTACCGGCAGGCACCGGGCCGTCGGTACGGAGGGGTGCCGGACCGCTCGCACCGCCGGGCGCGGCGTCGACCGTCCGGCACGGCGCGGCGTCGACCGTACCGCCGGGCGCGGCGTCGCTCGTACCGGCCGGCGTGCTCATCGGGCCTCGGCCGTGGCCGTGTGGCCGGGGGCCACCCTGACGCGGACGGTCGTGTAGACGGCGCCGTCGATCATCCTGGTCTCGGCCGGGCGGGCGACGCCGTCGACGGTGACGGTGTCGTGGTGGCCGGCGAAGCGTGCCTCCCAGGTGTACGGGGCGGAGCCCGAGGTGTGGGTGAGCGTGGAGCGGTGGGCGCCCTCGTGCTTGAGCGCGAAGGCCGAGTCACCGATCCGCAGGTCCTCCGCGGTGAGCCATGCCATGCCGGAGGGCAGGCGGGACTGGGTGGTGAGCAGACGCGCGGGGGCGTTCGGCGTGACGCCCATGAGGCCCTGGACGGTCTGGGCGATCAGGGTGAAGGACACCTCGGGGTAGTCGCCGTTGGTGCCCTGGCGGGTGTTGACGTGCTGGACGTCCTTCTGGGCGTAGACGCGCCGCATCCACTTCCAGGCAGTGTCCGGACGGTTGTTGGTGAAGAAGGTGTCGGGGAGGTAGGTGAGGGCCTCGATGTTCTCGGGGCGGCCCTCGCCCTCGGCCTGGGCGTCGACGTAGTCGAGGTAGGCCTCGCGCCGGGCGCCGGGCTCGATGATCTGCTTCATCGGCATGAACCAGCTGTTCTCCTTGCCCCAGCCGGTCAGCGGCCGCCCGTCGATGGTGTAGCCACGGACCATGTCGGCGCCCGAACCGTCACCGCTCCAGGTCGTGTTGAAGTACGTGCGGAGCTCGCGGGCCCGGCGCGCGAAGTCGGCGGCCGTGCGGGCGTCGCCCTTGGCGCGGGCCAGCGCGGCCACCGCCCGGTACGCCTGGTACTGGGAGCCGATGGCGTCGCCGGACTCGGCGAGCGGCTCGTCGCTCTGCTCGTTGTAACTGGCCACGCCCTGGAAGATGCCTCTCCCGGTTCCCTCGGCGACCTTCACCCGGTCGCCGTTGTCCTTCCGGCCGTCGTGGAGGGTGACGAACTCCTCGGTGGCGTGCCGGTAGAAGTCCCACAGCACCGGATCGTCGAGGTAGCTCCGGTCGCCGGTCCAGCGGTACGCCTCCTCGGCCTTCTGCACGAGCTCGAAGACGGCGGGGACCTCACGGACGAAGAGGTCGGGGCGGCGGTAGTCGATGGACAGGTAGGTGCGGTTGTCGAAGTTGAGCGCCCAGACGGGGTAGTAGGCGTGCTCGGCGGTGGCGGACGCGGCGAAGGCGCGCAGCATCGCCTTGTTCTCGGCGTGCAGTCCGAGCACCCCGGCGCCGGCGAGCTGGTGGGCCATGTCGCGGGAGTAGTAGCCGCTGCGGTTGGCGTAGCCGGCCCAGTAGGAGGGGGCGTAGACGCCGGTGCCGGTGCCGCCGGTCTGGCGCTCGTCCGCGTTCAGCGGCCCCGGTGTGCCCGGGAGCTGGACCCAGCTGCCGGCCTTGTGGGTGGCCCAGGCGAACATCTCGGCGGCCTCGGGGTCGCTGGAGGTGATCCGGGGAGTGGCGGGGGTGGCCGGGGAGACCATGACGTCGTCGGCGTTGACCCAGCCCTGGCCGGACTCGAAGGCGATCTCCAGGCGGTCGCCGGGGGCGAGGGTGACCGGGCCGAGGGTGTGGCGGCGGTACTGGGCGGTGGCGGGCAGGTCGAGGGAGGCGGCGGGAGAGCCGTTGACCCGCAGGACGTACCGACCGCCCGGGCCGCCGGTGGCGATCCAGGCGGAGATCGTGTACGCGCCGTGGCCGGTGGCGGACACCGTCTGGGAGACCTTCATGCCGCTGCCCGCGTCGAGGTACGCGAGCCGGGCACCGGCGTGCGGGTAGTTGACGGCGGTCCCCGTGCCCGGGGTGAACTCCCAGCCGCTGCCCCCTGCTTCGAAGCCGGGGTCGCTCACGGTGAGGAGCGCCGGGGCAGTGGGCGCGGCCTCGGTCTCGGCAGCGGGGGCCGCCGGGGCGACCACGAGTGGGGCCAGCGCGGCGAGCAGGGCGGTCGCGGATCTGAGAGCCAGGCGGGAACGCGTCATGGGGATCTCCCGGAGCGTGGGTGGACTCGGCGCGCGGCACGCTAGCAATCCCCACGACGGCTTGCAATGGTTCTCGCAGTTATTGAACGACGGTACAACCGAAAGTTTTCATCGTTCCATTGCAAGTACAGAGAGGCGCTTGTACTGTCCCGGCTCATGACGAACAGCGGCCGCAACGAAGCGGACAGATCGATCGGACGCAGAGGCGTCCTGCGCATGGGCGGCACCCTCGCCGCCACCGGCCTCGGGGGCCTCGCCCTCTCCGCCTGCACCGGCACCGGGACCGGTGGGGGCACGGGCCGGGCCGGCGACCCGAAGAAGGGCGAGGTCACCGTCTGGTCCTGGCAGGGTCCCGCCGCCGAACTCAAGGCCCTCCTGCCGGACTTCAACCGGGCCTACCCGGACATCAGGGTCACGGTCCAGGACATCGGGAACCCGGCCATCTGGGACAAGATCACCACCGGTCTGGCCGCGGGCGGCCAGGGGCTCGCCGACGTCCTCCACATAGGCGTCGACTACCTTCCCGGCTACGTCGAGCGATTCCCCGGCGGTCTCGCCGACCTCGGCCCGCTCGGCGCCACCCGGCACAAGGACGCCTTCGCCGCCGGCCTCTGGCAGACCGTCTGCCCCGACGGCAAGCGGGTCAACGCCCTGCCCTGGGAGGCCAATTCGGCCGGCTTCTACTACCGCGCCGACCTCTTCGAGAAGGCGGGCGTCGACGCCGAGGCCCTGCAGACCTGGGACGAGACGATCGAGGCCGGCAAGCGCCTCAAGGCCAAGACCGGCGTCCACCTCCTCGGCATCGACAAGCCGGCCTCCCAGCCCGATGCCGCCAACTTCTTCCAGATGCTGCTCCAGCTCCAGGGCGCCTTCTACTTCGACCTCGAAGGCCGGGTCACCCTCGACTCGCCCGAGGCCGTGCGGGCCATGACGCTGATCAAGACCATGAACGACGCCGGTCTCGTCAGCGACCTCGCCGGCGGCTGGAACGCCCTCATGAGCTCGCTCAAGCAGGGGACCAACGCCGTCGCGCCCTGGCCCACGTGGTTCGGGGGCATCGTCGAGGAGCAGGTTCCCGCCGAGGCCGGCAAGTGGAAGGTGCGGCTCCCGCCCGCCGTGCGCCGCGGCGGCCCCACCGCCGCCACCGTGAACTCCACCCACCTCGCCGTCGCCGGCAGCAGCAGGCACCAGGCGGCCGCCTGGTCCTTCGTCGAGTTCGCCCTCACCCGCCCCGCCTCCCAGGTGCGGATCTACCGGGGCAAGGGCATCGCCCCCGCGCTCATGAAGGCCTACGACGACGCCGTGTTCCACGAGCCCTCGGCCTTCTTCAGCGGCCAGAAGAAGGGAGAGGTCTTCCTCGCCGCCCTCAAGGCACCCTCCCCGGCCGTGAACTACACCTCCGACTACGCCCGCGCTCTCAAGCTGGTCACCGACGCCCAGTCCAGGGTCCTCCTCAAGGGCGCCGACCCGGCGACCGTGCTCCGCGAGGCAGCCGCCGAACTCGTCCGCCAGACCGGCCGGAAGGCCGCCCGATGAGCCTGGCCGAACCGCTCCCGGCCGTCGCCCGCCCCCGGCGGCGCGGCCGGGCGGCCCCGTACCTCTTCGTACTGCCGGCCCTGCTGCTCTTCTCCGTCTTCAAGCTCTACCCGATCGGCTGGTCCTTCGTGATCAGCCTGCACCGCACCGTCGCGGGCACGGAGACCTTCGTCGGCCTCGACAACTACCGGCGGCTGCTCGACGACCCGTTGCTGTGGACCGCGCTCCGCAACACGGCGATCGTCCTCGCCGTACAGGTCCCACTGATGCTGGCCCTCGCCACGGCTCTCGCCGTCGCCCTGAACTCCACACTCCTGCGCGGCCGCCCGGTCTTCCGGCTGGGCTTCTTCCTTCCGATGGTCACCGGCCTCGTCGCGTACGGCATCGTCTTCTCCGTCCTCCTCAACAAGGACTACGGCCTCGTCAACTGGCTGCTCGGCCTCGTCGGCGTCGACCCCGTGCCCTGGCTCACCGACGGCCTGTGGGCCCGGATCTCCCTGGGCCTCGCCCTCACCTGGCACTACACCGGCTACAACGCCGTCATCCTGCTCGCCCGCCTCCAGACCGTGCCCGCCGAGCTGTACGACGCCGCCGCCGTCGACGGGGCCGGCGCCCTCGCCGCGTTCCGTCACGTCACCCTGCCCGGGCTGCGCCCCGCGCTGCTGCTCACCTCCGTCCTGTCGACCATCGGCACGCTGCAGCTCTTCGACGAGCCGACGGTCCTCACCGGCGGCGGCCCCGACAACGCCACCCTCACCATCGGCGTGTACCTCTACCGCAACGCCTTCACCTACGCGGACTTCGGCTACGCCTCCGCCCTCGCCTACGCCCTCACCCTGCTCATCGGCCTCCTCGGCCTGGTCCAGTTCCGCCTCCTGGGAGACAAGTCGTGAGACACGCCATGACGAACCGGGCCCCGGGCCGGCGGGCCGGCCGCTCGCTCCTGCTCACCTCCGGCCTCGCCATCGCCCTCGCCGCCGTCGCCGTGCCCTTCTACTGGCTCGTCGTCGGCGCCACCCACAGCTCGCGCGAACTCTTCACGAGCCCGCCACCGCTGCTCCCCGGCGGCCACCTCGCCGAGAACCTCGCCACCCTCCAGGACACCGCCCACTTCGGCCGGGTCGTCCTCAACTCCCTCGGCATCGCCGGTGTCTACACGCTGCTCGCGGGCACGGTCTGCACCCTCGCCGGATACGGCTTCGCCACCTACCGCTTCCGCGGCCGCGAGACGCTCTTCGGGCTGCTCATGCTGGGCCTCGTCGTGCCCACCCAGATCACCCTCGTCCCGCTCTTCCGCATGATGGCCGAGCTCCAGTGGCTCGGCACCTACCAGGCCGTCATCACCCCCAACCTCGCCCTGCCCTTCGGCATCTTCCTCATGCGGCAGTCCATGGCGGCGCTCCCGAAGGAGCTGCTCGACTCCGGCCGCATGGACGGCTGCGGTGAGCTGCGGCTCTTCCTGAGGGTCGCGCTGCCGCCGATGCGGCCCGCCCTCGCGGCCCTCGCGATCTTCCTCTTCCTCTACCAGTGGAACGACTTCGTGTGGCCGCTGATCGTGCTGCGCGACGAGCTCACCTTCACCATCCCCGTCGCCCTCGCCTCCCTCCAGGGGCTCGACGAGACCGACTACGGCGCGATCCTCGCCGGCACGTCGGTCGCCGCCGTCCCCATGGCGGTCGTCTTCCTGCTCCTCCAGCGCCACTTCGTCTCCGGCCTCCTCGCGGGCGCCGTCAAGGAATGACCATGACTCTCCAGGCCCGGGCCGACGAGCCCGTGACCACCGCGCACGAGACCCCGGTGCCCGCCGAACCCCTTCACGACGGGGTCTCGATCGCCCTCCTCTCCCCCGGCACCACCCCCTCCTGGACCCTGACCCCCCTGCCGGACGGACTGCGCGCCCTCGACGTCCACGCCCCCGGCGTCCCCGTCGAGATCCGCCTCTCGGTCCCCCTCGGCGACGCAGCCGGCTACTGGCATCCGCAGGGCGGCTGGCGCCGCACCCTCGTCCCCGACTGGGCCGGGCGGGCCGCCACCTGCCTCGTCGACGGCCCCGCCGCCGGCTCCCTGTACGAGCACTCCGGCGCCACCCTCCTCACCTGGGCCGCCGCCGACCCCGTCACCGAGGCCACGATCCGCTTCGGCGTCTCCGAGGAGAACGACACCCACGTCGTCCACCTCCGGCTGCCCGCCGCCGACCGCCCCCACCGCCTGCTGCTCGCACCCCGCTCGGCCTCCGTCGCCGCCGCCCTGCGCCCCATCCGCGCCCACCTCGCCGCCGCCCACCCTCCGATGCACGTCCCGGACACGGCCCGCGTCCCCGTCTACTCCACCTGGTACGCCTTCAACCAGAACGTCACCGCTACCGCCGTCGAGACCCAGGCCGCCCTCGCAGCCGAGCTCGGCTGCGGGGCGCTGATCCTCGACGACGGGTGGCAGGCGTACGGCAACGGCCGCGGCTACGCGGGCGTCGGCGACTGGCGGCCCGATCCCGCCAAGTTCCCCGACCTCGCCGCGCACGTGGCCACCGTCCGCGCCCACGGCCTGCGCCACCTCCTCTGGGTGGCGCCCCTGCTCCTGGGCCCGGAGGCCGACTGCCACGACCGGTGGGCCGCCGCGGCCCCCCGCCCCGCCACCGTGCCCGGCGCCCACGTCCTCGATCCCCGCCGCCCCGAGGTGCGCCGGCACGTCGTCGACCTGTGCGTCTCCCTCGTCCGCGACTACGGACTCGACGGGCTGAAGCTCGACTTCCTCGACGAGGCCGCCGTCTACGCGGGCGACGGCGGCGGCGACGTCGGCCACGCCATGACCCTGCTCCTCGACGGGCTGCGGCAGGAGCTCGATGCCGTCCGGCCCGGGATCCTGCTGGAGCTGCGCCAGCCGTACACGGGACCCGGCATGGCCCCGTACGGGAACATGCTGCGTTCCTTCGACTGTCCGGCGGACGCCACCGCCAACCGGGTGAACACGCTCGACACCGCTCTCCTCGCGGTCGGCGGCGCCGTCCACTCCGACATGCTCATGTGGTCGCGCGGCGCCGGTACCGAGGCCGTGGCCAGGCAGTTGATCGGGGCCCTGCACTCCGTACCGCAGATCTCCGTACGCCTCGACGAGGTGCCCCGGGAGCACCGGGAGACCGTGCGGTTCTGGCTCGGGTGGTGGCGTCGGCATCGCGAGCTGATCCTCGACGGCGAGACCGAGCCGGGGCGGCCCGACGAGCTGTACCCGCTGGTGCACTCGGCCCGGGGCGAGGAGTGCCTGATCAGCGTGCACGGCGACCGGGTCGCGACCCTCGACACGGCCGCGTACCGCACCTTCCATCTGGTGAACGGTTCCTGCCGGGACCGGGTGATGGTCGAGGTCACCGGCGGCGGCGGACCGGTGAGGGCCCGGGTCCACGGCCCCGACGGCCGTATGATGAATGATCCGCTGACGCTCCTGCCCGACGGACCACGGCCCCTGGCCGTCCCGCGCGGCGGCCTGGTGTCGCTCACACTCACGGAAGGACCGCGATGAAGGTCGGCATCACCGACGTCGCAGCCCGCGCACAGGTCAGTGAGGCCACCGTCAGCCGGGTGATCAACCGGCGCCAGGGGGTGTCCCGCAAGACACGCGAGGCGGTCGAGCGGGCCATGGCCGAACTCGGTTACGAGCGCCCCACCCAGGGCCAGCTGGTGGCGGTCGTCACCGAATTCGTCTCGAACCCGTTCTTCGCCGACGTCGCCGAGCGGATCGAGTCCGCGCTCGCCCCCCACGGCCTCAAGACCGTCCTGTGCCCCGTCTTCCCCGGCGGCGTCCAGGAACTGGACTTCCTCACCGCGCTCATCGACAAGGGCGTGGCCGCCGTGGTCTTCCTCTCCGCCTCCAACACGGTCGAGGGCGCCGACACCGAGAGCTACGAGCTGCTGCGCCAGCGTCGCGTCCCCTATGTCGGCATCAACGGCGAGTTCGCCGACGGCGTGCCCGTTCCCGTCTACTCCACCGACGACGCCCTCGCCGCCGAGTTGGCCGTCGACCACCTCCACCGGCTCGGCCACCGCCGCATCGGCATGGCCTCCGGCCCCGCCGGGAACCGGCCCGCCGACCGACGGGTGCGCGGTTTCGTCGAGGCGATGGCCCGGCGTGGCGCCGAGGACGCCGAACGGTGGGTCGTCCGACAGTCCTACACCGTGGAAGGCGGGCAGGCCGCCGCCGCGGCCCTCGTGGCGCAGGGCGCCACCGCCATCGTCGCCGCCAGCGACTACATGGCCCTCGGCGCCATCCGGGGCATCCGGCGGCAGGGGCTCTCCGTGCCCGCGGACGTCTCGGTGGTCGGTTACGACGGCTCGACCGTCACCGAGTTCACCGACCCCGCGCTCACCACCGTCCGCCAGCCGGCCGACCGGCTCGCCCTGGAGGTGGGCCGCAGCGTCCTCGCCCTGGTCAGCAACCGCGAGGTGCCGACCGGCGAACTCCTCTTCGACCCGGAGCTGGTGATCCGAGCCTCCACGGGACCGGTGCCGGGCACCTAGCCGGGCGCTGGGGCCGCCACTCGCGTGCCTGACGAGGCGTGAGACGTGAGGAGTCCGCCGAGGACGCCTGACCGGGATCGCCCGCCCGGTGGCAGACCGAGTCCATTCGCCGCCGTACGCGCCGCCCTTTTCGCTGGTCGGCGTGGGTGCCGCTGCTGTACCGCCAGGAGACCAAGAACATCCTCCAGGGGTGCAGTCCCAAGAAGCTCGGCTTCTTCTGACCCTCTTCGCGGGGTGATGCCGGAGCCCTGGATCCACCGTCCGAGGTGCCGGAAGCCCCGAGCAGAACGCTGACGGTCACCGTCATGTCGGTGGGTCCGACGACCGGGCCCACCGACATGACGTGGAACGGCAGCAGGTACCAGCGGTCGGTCGCAGGCCTGCTCCGCTGTGCCCGTGCCACGCGCACGAGCATCGACCGGACCCGGGAGTTCCGGGCCGGGTCGACGCTCGCGCCGGTCATACGGTCACACGCGTCGTGGGTCAGCGGCGCAGCTTCAGGCGGTGTACCCCGCCGTCGACCGCGCCGACGTAGAGCGTGCGGCCGTCGGGGGCGGCGGCCAGCTTGGTGGTGTCGGTGTTCTGCAGACCGCTCGAGATGTTCTCCCAGGTGAGGCCGTTGTCGGTGCTGCGCAGTACGCCCCGGCCGCCCTGGACGAGTCCGGACGCGGTCGAGCGGGCGGTGGCCGCGTAAAGCGCTCCGTTCACCCGCAGCAGGTCCGAGACGTGGACCGCGAGCGGGCCGGTGTCGGCGGTGCGGAAAGTCCTGCCGTCATCGGTGCTGACCCGGACGGACGATCCGCCGACGACCAGGCGTCGGCCGTCCATCACGATCGCGGAGACGGGGCCCTCGGCGACCTTGGTCTTGGTGACGCCGCCGTCGTCCGAACGGTAGAGGCCCGAGGCGTTGCCGAGCCAGAGGCGCCGCGGGTCGCGCGGGTCACCCGCCATGGCGTCGAAGGACCTTTCGTGGAAGAGGTTCTTCCATGTCCTGCCTCCGTCGGAAGTCGAGAACAGCCCGTGGCCGAAGATGCTCCTGAAGCTGATCGCCACCCGCTCCGGGTCGGCCGGATGCACCAGGATCGAGGTCGGGATCTCCGACGACGTGCCCTTCACCTGCCAGGTCCGGCCGGCGTCACCACTGCGGGAGACCTCGAACAGGCCGGTCGCGGTGCGCCGAACCTGCCACACCACCTTGGTGTCCTTCGGCGAGACGGCGATGTGCGAGGTGAGACGACCGGTCATGCCCTCCGCTCCGCTCTGACCCCACTCGGGGCCGGAGACGGGGATCGTGGTGCGGTAGGTGCCGCTCACCGTTCCGGCGAGCAGCTGGTCGCCGCCGGCCGCGAGGGCGAAGGCGGTCAGGCCCTGAACGCCGATCCTCCGGTATCCGGTGCCGTCGGCCGAGCCGCGGTACAGGCCGTCCTGTTCGCTGGACACGGTCACCGAGCCGTCGGCCCAGCGGTCGTAGTCCATCGCGATGGCGGCCTTCGAGGGGGCGGGCACGGGCTTCCAGGTCTTGCCGTGGTCGTGGCTCACCTGTCCGGCACCGAAGAGCGCGCGCAGGTACAGGTCGCCGCCGGAGGCGGACAGTCCGTTGCCGCCCTCCGCCAGGGGCAGCAGGGTGGACCAGGTGCGGCCCTTGTCGTAGGAGCCGCGGACGCCCGTACCGGGGACGTAGGCCGCCACCACGGTGGAGTCGGCTGCCAGGCCGCGGACGGTGTTCACGGGCTCGTCGAGGACGAGGTGCGCCCTACCCGGGTCGCCCTTGCCGACGCCGTCGATCCGCCAGACGCTGTCGAAGGTCGCCAGGTACAGGGCGTCGCCGACGAGGGTCGCGTCGCGGACGTCGCCGGTCACGCCGGTGGGGTACGCCGCCCAGCTGTCGCCCGCGTCCGTGCTGACCAGCATCGTGCCGTCGATGATCGCGGCGAGGGTACGGGTCTGCTCGTCCGCGACGAACTCGTCGATGTGCGCGTCGGGCACGTCGAGCTTGCGCCAGGTGCGGCCGTTGTCGTCGGTACGCAGGATCGTGCCGCGGCGGGTGGGGTCGGCGGCCGTGTTCACGGCGTACCACCAGCGATCGGGGCGGCGGGCGTCGACCACGACCGCTCCGGTGCCGTTGCCGTCGGCGACCGGCAGCCTGCCCACCTGGCGCCAGTGGGCGCCGCCGTCGGTGGTCAGCCAGGGGGCGGCCTTCCGGAACTGGGTCACGACGGCCTGCCGGGGCCGGGCGGGCGAGAGCGCGACGTGACCGGCCTCGCTGTTCGGGCCGATGGGCTCCCAGCGATCGCCGCGGCCGGCGGCGGGGGTGACCTCGAAGGCGCCGGTTCCGGTGATCCGCCGGCCGTCGGTGGTCGTGGCCCGCGCGGCCAACCGGTAGGCGCCGGCCGCCTTCCCGGTCACGTCGGCCTGGTAGTAGCCGGCGCCGTTCATGGTGGTGGGCAGCGTGAAGGCCTTGCCGTGCGGCGGCGTGACCCTGATCTCCGGCGGCGCGTTCAGGGCGGCCGGGGCGGCGACGTGCACGGTGGAGCGGCCGTCGCTCGGGTCGGGGGACGCCTGGACGACCAGGTGCCGGACGACGAGCAGGTAGGGCACCCGGAGGGCCGGGCCTCGCGCGGGGGTGGCCGTGATCCGGCCGCTGATCTCCGTGTCGGTGGCCGGGCGGTCTGCGCGCAGGGTGACGTCTACGGTTGCCGACCCCCCGGCGGGGACGGTCACCCGGGGCGGGGACACGGTGGTGGGCCCGGTACTGCTGAGGGTGACGGTCAGCGGCTTTCCGCCGGGGTTGGACAGGCGCACCTTCGCGGTGCCGCCGACGGTCCGGTCCGCCAGGTCGGCGAGGCCGAACGACACGCTCGTCGGAAGGGCGGTGAGGGTGGCCGACGCCGCGGCGGCCACGTCGAGCCGTCCGTTGCCCTGCACGGTGGGGCCGGCGCCGGCGAGCTCCTTCGCGGTGCCGACCAGCGCGGACCTGATCCCGTCGGGGTCCTGGTCGGGACGGAGTTGGCGCAGCAGGGCGGCGGCTCCGGCGACGTGCGGGCTCGCCATCGAGGTGCCCGACATGCGGTAGACACCGGGTTCGTACATCGAGGTGGGAACCGCGGAGCGGATCTCCACGCCGGGTGCGACCAGGTCGGGTTTGAGTCCGAAGCCGGTGCCGGGTCCGCGCGACGAGAAGGAGGCGATCTCGTCGGTGGAGTCGGTGCCGCGCAGGGTGACGGACACCTTTCCGGCGGCCAGTTCACGGCTCAGCTGGGCGTACTGGGTCGTGTCGATGCCCATGACGACCAGGCGGTCCATGCGCAACGAGTCGCCGGAGGCGGCGGTGCGGGTGAGGTCGGGGCGGGCGGGGGTCTCCCGGGCCCCGACGGTTCCCCGGGTGGCGGTGAGCACGGGTCCGTCCTGGACCGCGAGGCCGCCGAGCACGGCGAGCGCGCCGCGTTCCTCGGCTTCGCGTGCCCAGTCGATGTCGCTCTGGCTCAGGACGTCCGTACTGGGGGCGACGAGCATGTCGGCCCGCAGGATCTTGCCCCGTACGTCACCGACCCGCTTCCAGTCCTCGGCGGTGCCCGCGCCGACGTCCACGAGCGGCGCGGTGACCGGCTTCGGGGGCGGATTCGCGGACAGGACGCCTCGGTACGTCTGGATCAGTTCGGGCTCCTTGCCCGCCAGGTACGCGCTGGGGACCCGCAGCCCGCTGGTGGAGGCGCCGACCGCGATGACGCCGTCGGCCGCAGCCGGTGTGCTGACGGTGCCGCTGCCGGGTCCTTCGTTGCCCGCCGCCGCGACGACGACCACTCCGGCCCGCACGGCGGCGGTCGCCGCGCGGCCCAGCGGGTCGGTGCCGTCACCGGGGCCGCCGAGGCTCATGTTGATGACGTCGGCCGGGTGGGGGTTGCTCGGATCGGCCGCGGCCTCGATGCCGGCGATGATGTCGGAGGTGTAGCCGCTGCCGTCGGCACCGGTGACCTTGTAGGCGAGCAGGCGGGCGTCGGGCGCCATGCCGGTGACGCCTCCTTCCTTGGCCGCCCTGCCCGCGATGATGCCCGCGACGTGGGTGCCATGGCCGTTGTCGTCCATCGGATCGTCGTCGCCATTGGCGAAGTCGAAGCCGCCGACGACCTTGTGCCCCTCGCCGAAGCCGCCGCCCAGGTCGGGGTGGCCGTAGTCCACGCCGCTGTCCAGGACCGCCACGACGGTGCCCTTGCCGGTGGCCTTCACCCCGGCCGGGTCCTCGCGCTTCCAGACCTCGGGCGCGCCGGTCAGCGGGACGCTGACGTCCGTGCGCACCTGTATCCGGGTGTCGGGACGGACGGCGACGACGCCCGGCAGCGCGGCCAGCCGCGCCCTCTCGGAGGCGGGAACCGTCATCGCCACGGCGTTGACGAGCAGACCGAGTCGGCGGGGTGCGGCCGGGTGCAGCCCGGCTTGCCGTACCGTCCCGACGAAGGCGTCCTGCCGTGCCGCCAGGGCCCGTCGGGCGTCACCGACGGCGGAGGTGGTGCCGGCGGTCAGAGAGGTGAGCGAGCCGCCGGGGGCGGCAGCCACGGCGGCGTCTCCGGACAGCTCGACGATGACCCGCTGGGTCGGGTCGGGTGGCGTCGCGGTCGCGGTGCCGGGTGTCGCGGTGAGCGTCCCGGCCAGCGCGACGGTGGTGACCGTCGCGGCCACCAGACGTCGGCTTCTACGTGGGTTCTTGGCCATGGGGAGAAGTCCTAGCGCCGAAGTCACGCTCCGTACAACGGATCTTGATGGCCCATTGCTGCACCTGGCACAGGTGGGCCAGGATCCGCACATGACGAACGAGCTCACCGCGGCAGGCATCGATCCGTTCGACGAGAGCGTCTACCGAGCCGTGTTGACCCGGCGTACGGCGGCCCCGGCCGAGCTCGCCGCCGACCTCGGCTGTTCCCCCCTCCGCGCCGCCAGGGCCCTGGACCGGCTGCACGACCACGGCCTGGTCGGGCGGCTCGCCGGGGCCCGCCGCCGGTACGCGGCGATCGAGCCAGGAGCCGCGGTCGAGTCCCTGATACGAAACAGGACAGCGGAGTTGGACCGGGTCCGTTCGGCGGCGGACGAGCTGTCCCGCCTCTTCGCGGCGGCCCAGGCCGGCACCGCAGGAGAGGAGGAAGTAGAGATCACCACCGGTCGCGAGGCGCTCGGCCGCTGGTTCGTCCGCCTCCAGCAGGAGGCGCGCGAGGACGTCATGACACTGGACCGGCCACCGTACGCGCTGACCACCTCCAACCCGGTGGAGAGCACGGCGTTGGGGCGCGGCGTGCGCTACCGCGCGGTCTACGCCCCCGAGGCGCTGGAGTGGCCGGGGGTGCTCGAGGACATCCGGGGACTCGTACGCCGCGGCGAGCAGGCCCGGGTGATGCCGGGGCTGCGGATCAAACTGGCCATCGCGGACCGCCGGTTGGCGCTGATGCCGCTCTCCCTGGACCTCGACGGCGTGCGCGCGGCGGTCATCCGGCCGTCCACCCTGCT
The DNA here is from genome assembly GCF_014203895.1 of Streptomyces nymphaeiformis. Taxonomy (GTDB): domain Bacteria; phylum Actinomycetota; class Actinomycetes; order Streptomycetales; family Streptomycetaceae; genus Streptomyces; species Streptomyces nymphaeiformis. The sequence goes on from NZ_JACHJY010000017.1 coordinate 63,922, forward strand.
GGACGCCCTCACCGACTACTGGGAACTGTGCTGGAAACAGGCGCTGCCGCTCGACGCCCCCGCCGAGGACCCGCTCGACGAGGAGGATCGCCTGGTACTCACCCTGCTGGTCAGCGGTCTCAAGGACGAGGCCATAGCCCGCCAGCTCGGCTGGTCGGTCCGCACCATGCGTCGGCGCATGAGTCGCCTCCACGAACTTCTGGGCGCGGTGAACCGCTTCCAGGCCGGTGTCGTCGCGGCCCGCCGCGGCTGGATCTGACCTGCCGCCGGGCCAGGGCCTCCTGGCGGTGGCCCCGCCCACGGCCAGGAGCGCTTGGGAGGCACCCGGACCGTCCCCGGACCACCTGGTTCCGAAACAGCCGGCCGTCCGGTACCACGCCGAAGCGGTCGATGTACGCACGGAGGACACGCACGAACTGCGGCGGGACGGGTACGGTCCGGGTAGCGGTAGCCGCGCGGCACTTGAGCGAGTGCACCTCTTGCACGGCGCCGTCATCCGTCCAGTCCTTGCCGGCGGTGACCACGCCACCGGACAGGTTGAGCATGCCCCAACCGGTCTCGGGTGGACGGCACTGCTCGAGCCGGAGGCGAACGACCTCTGCCGGCCGGGCAGCCACGCTTGCGTCGTGCCGTCTCGGCCGCGGCCTTCTTGCCGTCCAGCTTGCGGCACAGGGCGTCCAGCGCCCGTCGCAGCACGTCCGCTTCCGCGAGGGCGCTGACAGGCGGGGAGTTCCGCTTCATCCGTTCCAGGGCCTTCCGCCACTCCTCCTTCGGCTCCTCAGGCCCTGCGTTCTTGTTGAACGCCCACGAGTACAAGGCGCGCCGTAGCGCTCGTGGCTCCGAGTAGGTGGTACCCGGCAGTACGAGGGCAGGCGTGATGATGGCGAATGCACCGGCCAGGGTGCGGCGGGTGCCGCCCGGTGTGCGGTCCCATCGCTGATCGAGGTGTTCGTGGACCAGCCGTTGTGGGTCGCGTGCATGCGGAGGGCCATGGGCACTTCCGGCGTTCGTGGTGGTGGTCTCGGATGAAGAGGGGGAGGAACGGTGTCGGGATTCGGCGCCGCCGACCACGAGGTCGCGCGCCATGCTGCAAGGCATCGCATTGCCCGCCATCCGCACCCGGCCCCGCTTCGACCCGCGCCACCGGAAGGTGTCCGGGAACGCCATCGCGGCGGCGTACTCCTTGGCCTGGAGCATACGGAAGCCACAGTCCTCGACGCGCAGGGCGGGCTGGACCAGGCCGTGTGGTTCCCGGAGGCGCACACCGGGCGGGGGGTTCGGCGACGGGACGGTGCTTGCTGCCGCAGCCGCGCAGCTCGGCGATGAACGGCGGCGGCACGACGACACCGGTGGTCTCCCGGGTCGTCACGGTCCGGGCCGGCTGATCGGTCAGGCAGGCGTCGTCGTTCCAGGTGCCTCCGGCGGGGACGAGGAGACCGGTCTCGTTCCTGCCGGTACAGGTACGCATCGGCCGGTCCGCGCCGAACGGCTGCTTCCCTGTCCCCTCCTTCGACCGGCACCAGGGCGGTGCCGTACTTCTCCAGGCCGGACCGTGTGCGCGCCATCGTCTTCTCCGCAAGCGACCGGGCGCGGTCGCCGATCCGGGAGGCCTCGATCGACGAGTCGACGATGTCGGCGGCGGCACCGGTCGGGGGCTTCGCCTCGACGCCGCGGCGCGGGCAGCAGTACACGTACTGCGGTCGTACTTCCCGGCGGTGTTGCCGTTCTTCCACGTCTGCCGGACGTCGACCGGCCCGCAGCCCGCGGTGACGTCCACCGCTCCATGTCGGGGCAGCGGGTGCCCTTCTGGTGGAACAGGCAGAACCAGCGGTCGCTCCACTGGTCGGTCGCCGGTCCGGGGTGCCCGGCGAACGCGGCGTTCAGGAACACCTCGTAGGCAACGACCTGGCGGCCGACGGCCCCGGAGGCGCCGGTGACCAGGATCGTCTGCACGTCGATACGTCTGTCCGTCTGTGTCTGCGGCATGCTCCGAGCGTTGGAGCCCTTGCGGACAGCTACGATCCGCAAGGGCGGTGACCTCAGGACGCGGGCAGGGTCGACACGACCTTGCCGGAGGCGTCGGCGGCGAGATAGCCGCTGGCCCTGTAGTCGTTGCTGAGGTAGAAGCGCAGTGTCGGACGGTCGTCGTTGAAGGTCCAGCGGTCGACGATCACGTAGCGCATCGTGGGGTCGTCCACCTTGAGGTCGCGTTCGCCGCGCTTCATCAGCGCGGGGAGGCTGTCCCAGGGCATCGTGGACACGTCGAAGGGCTGCTCGTCGGCGTCGTCGGCGCTGATGGTGCCGCCGGGGCCGGTCTTCCTGGCCACGCCGGCCCGGTACTCGTACGCGTCGTAGGTCTTCGCGCCGGGCCGGGTCGGGATGTTCGCCAGGGCGTACTCCTCGTAGACCGTCAGATCCTTGATCGTCGTGGTGCCGCTCGCCCGGCGGAGCTCCGCGATGACGGCACGGACGTTGGCGGTGGTGAGGAGGCTGCCGCGGACCGCGGGCGCGGAGGCGGAGGCGGCCGGGGCCGTGCCCGAGCTCTGGCCAGGGGTACGTACGGCGCCGGTCGGCGAGACGCCGCCCTTCGCCCCGGAGGTCCCGCCGCTGCCGTCGCCACCGTCGTTGCCGTCGGGGAACAGATTCACGACGCCGATCACCACGGCGGCCGCCAGCGCGAGGCCGACGGCGACGCCTGCGGCGCGCTTGCGCGGGCTCGAGGGCGCGGGGGTGGGCAGCGTCGGCGGACCGAAGCCCGCGCCCGGCGCGGCGGGCGGGCCGTAGGCGGGGTGCGGGTACGGCGCGGGCGCAGGCGCGTACGGGCCGGGGGCGGCAGGAAGGGCGACGGGGGCGGAAGGAACAGCGGCGGAAGCAGGAGCCGCGGCCGCGCCGCCCTCCGCCTCCGCCAGCAGCCGGTCCAGGAGCGCCCCGTCCGGCCGCTGCGCCGGATCACGGACGAGGAGCCGGGTCAGTACGGGACCCAGCGCGCCGGACCGCACCGGCACGGGGATCGGGTCGTCGAGCACCGCGACCACGGTCGCGAGGCCGGTGGCGCGGCGCAGCGGGTGGTGGCCCTCGGCCGCCACGTACAGGAGCATGCCGAGCGACCACAAGTCGGAGGCCGGGTTGCCCTCCTCGCCGCGGACCCGCTCGGGGGCGATGAACTCCGGCGAGCCGATCAGGTCGCCGGTGGAAGTGAGCCGGGAGGTGGCGCCGTCGAACGCGGCGATGCCGAAGTCGGTGAGCACGGCCCCGCCTTCGTGGCGGAGCAGGACGTTGGCGGGTTTGACGTCGCGGTGCTGGATGCCGGCGGTGTGCGCGGCGCGCAGTGCGGAGAGGACCTGGCGGCCGAGGGCGAGCACCTCGGGGACGGGCATCGGGCCCGCAGCGAGCCGGTCGTGCACGGAACTGCCCTCGACGAGCTCCATCACGATCCACGGGTGCGAGCCGTCCTGTGGCTCGACGATGTGGTGGATCGTCACGACGTGCGGGTTCGACACCCGGGCCAGGGCGCGGGCTTCGCGGACGGCGCGTTCGCGCAGCTGCGCGGCGAATCCGGGGTTCGCGTCCTCGACGGCGGGGTCGGGCGGGCGGACCTCCTTGAGGGCGACGTCGCGGTCGAGGGCGATGTCGCGGGCGCGCCAGACGGTGCCCATACCGCCGCTGCCGAGTCGGGAGATCAGTCGGAAGCGTCCGTCGACCAGGGGTCTTCGGTCGTGATTCGTGCTCATGGGCGGTCATCGTAGGCGGTTTCGGGTGACAGGCCGGAGCGGGCCCGGCCTGTCACCCGGCGCGGGGTGCGGCAAGGCGGCTACCGGGCCATCTCGTACGCGCCGGACAGCACCTCGACGCGCGGCGAGCGCTCCGTGTCGACGACCGGGCGGCGGACCGCGCCGAGCGCCCACTGCTGCTGCGCCTCGGTCACGGAGTCTTTCCGTGGAGCTCGACGGCGTGCGCGGATCAGTCGCGGACGAGGGCTGCGAAGAGCTCGTCGAGCAGGTCCGCGTCGAGGCCGGTCAGGACCATCTGCTCCCGGACGAACTGGGCGTGGACGACCAGCCCGAAGAGCCGGCCGACGGCGAACAGCAGGTCCAGGTCGCGGCTCTGCTCGGCTCACCGTCGCTCGGCTCACCGTCGCCACAGACCATCGGTCAGGGGTCCGCTCCGTGCCGACCAAGATCCGGGCCATACGCGGACCAGCCGCCTACGGCTTGCCCGCATCGTGGTCGTTCCTGCTGGTCAGCAGCCACACGAGGCGTGTACCACCAGCACTCGAAGAACCTGCTGGTGTCGTACTCGCCGAAGGAGCTCGGCTTCTTCTAGGGGCATGGGAAGAGGTGCATAACCGGGGCTTTTGCCCGTCAGGCGCCTCTCCCTCGCCCCACGCAGGCAGGGGTCGTGTTTACACCTAGTTTTATGACCGGGATGGTTCACCGTGACCGGAAGGCGGCTCGCGGGACGAGCGCACGCGAAACGGCTGGTATTACTGGGGCATGCAGGAAGAGACCGCACGCTCCGCGATCGACACATTCATCTCCGCGTTCAACGCCTCGGACGACAACTATGTGACTGCCCTGCTCTCCCAGGCTCTGACCTCAGACGTGGTCTTCTGGGGGCCGTTGGGCCGCAGCGAAGGAATCGCTGCGGTCGAGCGGTTCGTGCTGGACATCCGGCGCCACCCGGCGGGGACCGGCACGATGGTGCGCTGCTCAGCGGTGGACATGCCTGACGAATGGGCCCGGTACCAGTGGGTCTTCACCACGCCTGATGGAGGCCCCCGGCTGGCGGGAACGGACGTCGTCCATCTGCGACGGAGCCTCATCGACCAGGTCATCGTCTTTGCGGGGGAGATCGGGCCGTCCGCCTCCTGAGTCATCCTTCTGCCGCTGCCCTTCCCCTGAACTTGCCCCCTTCGGCGCTCGGGGGCTGCGGTGGTGGGAGTTGGCCAGGGTGAACTGCCGCAGCGGGCCGAAGTGGGCCTCGATCGGGTTGGCCCAGGAGGCGTAGGTCGGGGTGAAACACAGTTCGACCTTGTTCTTCTTCGCCCAGCGGCGGATGTCGGCGCAGGTGCGGGCGGAGAGGTTTCCCAGGATGATGTAGATGGGAACGCCGTCGGGGCGGGCGGCGCGGATCGATTGAGCGCGGCCAGGGTGTTGGCGGTGCCCTTGCGGCGGCGGTTGACGCCCCACAGGCGGTCGTCGCCCACGGAGTAGCAGCCGTGGAAGTACGTAGGGGGGAAGTAGGTGACGCCGCGGGTGCGGCGGTAGGTCGCCGGCAGCCGGTTTGGCTTGCCCTGCTTGGCCCAGCAGGAGCCTGCGGTGGGCCGGATCCCCAGGGGCCCGAACTCGTCGAAGGCGAAGACCCGGTCCGGGAAGCGTTCCAGCACCTGCTCGATCCGGCCGAGCTTGGCGTCGCGATCAGGGTCGGGTGACTCCTTCCAGGTCTTGGTGCGCTGGAAGGTGATGCCACGGCGCCGGAGTAGGCACCGTAAGGCTTCACGTCCGATGCGGATGACACCTCCGTGCACTTTGCTCAAGTAGGCGGCGTGTTCGCGGATCGACCAGCGGGTGAAGGGCTGGCCGAGCTTGCTGGGGCGAGTGGTGGCCGTCCGGATGACGAAGTCCTCGTCATCACGACTGAGCAGGCGGGGACGGCCTCCCGCCCACTGAGGGTCCAGGCAGGTCAGGCCGATCTCGTTGAAGCGGTGGATCGCATCGTCCACGGTGTCCTCGTCGGCTTGGACCAGCTGGGCGATCACCGGCACCCGGTTCCCACCCGCCGAGGCGAGCAGCATCGTCGCGCGCCGATAGCGCACCGAACTCGTGCTGCCCCGGCGCACGATCTGCTGCAGCTTCTGCCCCTCCTGGTCGGTCAGTCTGCGTACACGGACAGGCTCAGCCACCGCGCCTCCAGTCGGAGTTTTATCAAAGCCCGCACATTCTGCTTTCGGCGGGACGAAGCAGTCCGGCATCGGCCGCGAGACCCACAAAATGATGCTGGAGCACTATCAGTGGACGAAGAATCTGCTGGTGTCGTACTCGCCTAAGAAGCTCGGCTTCTTCTAGAGGCACAAAAAGAGGCTCCTGACCTGGGCTTTTGCCCGTCAGGCGCCTCTCGCTCGCGCCTCCCAGGGCGAAGCCGAGTTTGCGTTGAAACTCCCAGTTCCTCCCACCGGTATCCCACTCCTGACCAGCGCTTCCGGACCAGTCACGGACCAAAACTCCGACTCAGCCCGCGGCCTCACCTCGGCTGACGCGCTCCCACTCCTCCATGGACTGCTCGATGAGGCGGTTGGCCTGCTCCCGCACGCCGTCCAGGAACTTGGCGTAGTGGCGGAAGAGAACCTCGATGCTCTGACCCGCGCGGCGAGCGCATTCGGCTGGGTCCACACCGGAGTACAACCAGAACGAGATGCCGGCGTGCCGGAGATCGTAGGGCCGCTTGGCCAGCCCGGAGCCGAGCTCCATGCGCGTGAGCACGTACTCCCGAGCCCGCGCCCACGTCGTGCCATAGGCCGCTGGGTCCACGTAGTTGCCGGCCTGATTCCGGAACAGCCGGCCGTCCGGTGCCACACCGAAGCGGTCGATGCGTGCACGGAGTACACGCACGAACCGCGGCGGGATGGGCACGGGCCGAGTCGCGGTAGCCGCGCGACGCTTGAGCGAGTGCACCTCATGCACCGCGCCGTCATCTGTCCACTCCTTGCCTGCGGTGACGACACCACCCGACAGGTTGAGCATGCCCCACCCGGTCTCGGGAAGATGGCACTGCTCAAGCCGGAGGTGAATGACCTCCGCCGGCCGCATCGCCGCGTAGTACATGCAACCGAAGAACGCCTTCAGATGAGGGCCCCGCCCGCGCTGCTGAGCGACTGCCGCGAGGAGCCGCGCAACTTGTGCCGGGTTGGGAACTGCAGCCGGGTCAACCTCCTCGTTGACGGCCGGAGCGTTCCACCGGAGGCCGTTGAGGGGGTTCTCCGCGAAGTACCCTTTCTCCACTGCCGTGTTGAGCACTTCATTGAGCTTCTTCGAGTTGGCCACCGATCGGGTGATGGGCCGTGAAGCGCAACGAAGGAGGCCCCCGAGCTGTTGATCGAGATGTCTGACACCTTGATCACGTTGCTCGGGGGCCTCGTTGGTCACCTATCTTGCCGCACTTGACCTGCCGCATGCGCTCGTGGAGTGGGTCACCATGCTGATCGTCACCCGTGAGGGCGACCGGCCCTGCAAGCTCCGTCCGTCTCAGCGCGCGATGGTGGCACTGGTGTACCTACGAGAGCACACGACTCTGGCGAAGATCGCCGCCGGGTTCGGGATCAGCGAGTCCACCGCCCACGCCTACACCCGCGCGGTCGTCGACATGCTCGCCGAACGAGCACCGGGTCTGCTCAAGACGCTGCGCGAGCACGATCCCGACTTCATCCTGCTCGACGGCACCCTCGCCGAGTGCGACCGGGTCGGCGACGGCCGGGCCGACTACTCCCACAAACACCGGCGCCACGGCGTGAACGTGCAGGTCGTCACCGACCCCTGCGGCCGGCTGCTGTGGCTCTCGCCCGCCCTGCCGGGCCGCACACACGACCTGACCGCCGCCCGCACCCACCGGATCATCCGGATCTGCGAGCGCCAGGGCGTTCCCATCCTGGCCGACCTCGCCTACCAAGGCGCAGGACCGTGGCTGACCACCGGCATCAAACGCAAGCCACTCCAGAAACTCACTCCCACCGAAAAGACCCTCAACCGGGCGCTGGCCGCAGCACGAGCGCCCGTTGAACGCGGTGTCGCGATCCTGAAGTCCTGGCGGATCTTCCGCAGGTCCCGGTGCAGCCCCAACCGCATGACGTCAATCGTCAAGGCCATCCTCACGCTGGAGCGGCAACGGTGACGATCCCCAGTGAGTGCTTCGTCTGGCGATAACCGCCACATGAGGCGCTCACCCGGAACCGAACCCCTGGCGTCAGTCCTGGTCTTGGCCGTACTGGGCCGCGTACCAACTGGAGTCGATGGCGGGGTTGCGCAGCGCCCCCCAGAATCGGTCGTCAGGTATCGGTGGCAGGGGCTGATTGCCCAGGTCCGCATGCAGGTCCGCACGCCAGTCGAGAGTGAAGTGACTCCGGATCTCCGCGCTCTCGCACACGGACCTGTACGGGGACCCCCAGATCCCAAGGGCTATTTTCTCCGCGGCCCACCTGCGTGTGTGGTCTCGGCCGGTGTCGGCCTGTGCGAGCACCGCGCGGAGTCGCAAGGCGAGGGGGCCGGTCTGGTCCGGCTGCGGCGGGGCCACACCGCGTTCCCACGCGTCCAGGGCTGTCTTGACCTCCGGATAGTTGTTCAGGCCCGTTTCGACCGCCAGTCTGCGCGCCTGCTTCCGCGCGGCATCGACCACCTGCTCGTACGGCAGAACTGCGATCAGCGCACCGAGTTCCTCATGCCCGTCCAGGTGGCTCACGTGGAGGAGGTCGGTGGGACTGTAGGACAGGTTCAGCTCTGGCAGCTGCTCATCTGGTGCGGAAAGGGGCTCGTCGGCACTGTACTGCGGCCTGGCAGGCGGACGCCCCTCCCAGAACAGCCGGCCGTTGAAGGTGACGACACCGGCGTCCTGGCCGCGCTCCAGCGTGCCGGCCAGTTCGGTCAGATACTCACCCAGCGAGTCGGCCTGCCCGAAACTGGTGCCGGTCTCGTCGAAGAACCGTCCGATCACACCGAAGGAGTCCCGCCCGGTACGGCAATCCATCAGAAGACCGTCCGACGTCACGTCGTAAGAACCGAACTTCACGTAGTCGTGAAGCCAGTAGCCCTCGGTCTCCCCATCGAGGCCCTGGTCGATGCCGCGCAAGAACCCGGTGTCCCCGAGGATTCCGCTCACTCCGAGCAACCGGTCGCCCGTGCTGAAGCGGAAAGCTTCAGGGCCCTCCAGCGCCCCGTTGTGCCGGAGGAGTGAAGCGACCAGGTCTGGAGGAAATGTGACCCCCAGTTCCTGTTGCGCTGCTGCGATCTCCTCGTCTCCTGCGGGCGGCCGAAGCGTGGCAAAGGTGCGGGGCGCGTGCTCGCGCAGCCACGCGTCGATGCGATTCCATGCGTCCTGGACCAGGTCTGATGTCATAGGGCCGACCTTAGACGTCATCTCAATTGGCTCAGTGGGCTGTAGGCCGTGGCGGGAAACGTTGAGCGTCTGGTGCCGGACGGGCTGTGGGAGCTGTTCCAGCGAGTTGCCTCAGCTTTACCCCGCTGCCGGACTGGATCCAGCCCGAGTGCTGCGAAGAGGCCGCAGTGCGGCAAACCGGCTTCCTCGTCCGCGTCGCGCGCTCCTCCCGAAGCCGCTCGCTGGGCCAGATCGCGCCACCGTTCGCGCCCCGTCAGGCCCAATCAGCGAAACTACGCTACGAGTTCGTAGGAGACTCGGACTATGACCTCACCCGGACCCGTCGGCGGCACGCCGGTCAAGAAGCGGATCGAGCGCTCCATAACCGGTGGCTGCCTGGTCTTCCTGGTTCTGCTGATCATGGTCGGCGTAAGTCTCGTGACCGTGGTCGGGTACGTTCTGTGGAGCACCGGCAACACCACTGAGAAGAACCGGACGGCGGCCGAGGCTGAGCTCCACGACCTCATCAACCGCGCGGCCCTGGAGTCGGCCGGAGCGCTCCGCGCGAGCGCCGCCACCGACCCCGCCACACTCACCGCCCTCATCGGGAAGCATACCGAGGCACCCGTCATCACCTACGACGCGGCCCACAAGAAGTTCACTGCGGTGGTCGAGAAGGCGACCGACTACCAAAGAGTCAACATGCTGGGCGGCGGCTCCGACCGGATCGCCGCCTGCGGCATTTTCACGTACACTCTCGGCCCCGACCGTACCTGGCGCGTCGACGTCACCACCCGGGAGACCACCGCCTGCCTACCCAGCAGCGAGGTCGGCCACCTGGCCCGCGGCGCGAGGGAGGTTCTGGAGGGCCTGGACGACGACCTGACGACCGTTACGCAGGCCCGGCGCGCGCTCGACCGGACGAGGCCCCTGGGCCGACTGACCGTCAGGAAGGTGACACACGACAAACGCACCACCACTATCTCCGCTCTCCTGACCGATACCGCCCAAACGGTCGACCAGTGCTTTCTCCTCACCCTGCCACGCCCCGGAAACCAGGTGCCTAGCCCTGTCACCGTCACTCCTGCAAGCTCATGCTGAATCAGCCATCCTGCGGCAGGACTTCTACCCGGTGGCGTCTGGCCTTGCCCGGCCCTACAGCTCAGGCATCGTCGAAGGTCACGTTTGCCGAATGAAGCTCTGAAGAGCAGCATGTGCGGCCGCGCACCCTTCGTCCTCCTTCGCGGCCCGTATCCTCATTCCGCCCTAGTCGTACTTCATCAGCGTCTCGAAGCCCACCTCTGCGCAGTACTCCGACACTCGCTTCTCCGCGTCCTGGTCGTTGTGCGAGACCGCCTCGACCGTGTCGTACAGGATGTGGCTGCCCTCGTGGTCGAGGTGCTCGCGATCAATGACCTTCGCCGCGGAGATCACCGCCGCAGCGGTGAGTACGGGCTCGTTACCGTAGCCCTTCACAGGCGGGTCGTGGGTGATCCGCTGCCAGGTCGACAGGTCCCAGCAGTAGTCCTCCCGCCAGGATGCGACCCGTTCCGGATCGGGCTCCTGCTCGCCGCAGGCCGAGAGGACCCCCGCCAGGACCACGGCCAATAAGGCCGACACCTTCCGCTTGTTCGTTTTCCGCATCCGCAGCACCCCCGTCGTCAGGCACAGGTCGAAGCACACTCGGTCAAGGATCAAAAGGACGCTTCCTAGTAGTGCTTTGTTAGGTGGTCTTGTCGTGGTGGGTGGTTGGTAGTTCGCTGGCTGTATGAGGGCTGGGGAGCTTGCCGCGGTGCGGGGCCGGCTGGAGGAGTTCGCGGCGGAGGTGTTCGCGCCGTTGGTGCGTCGGGACCAGAGAGCGAAGGGCGCGTTATATCTGCGGGGACTGCTGCTGGACGGCCGCAGGAAGTCGATGCAGCCGATGGCTGAACGGCTCGGTGTCGATCACCAGCAGCTGCAGCAGTTCATCACGACCTCGACGTGGCAGGTCAGGGACGTGCGGGCCCGGCTGGCGTGGCGGGCGGCGGCCGTCGTGCAGCCGCAGGTGTGGGTGGTGGACGACACCGGCTTCCCCAAGGACGGCCATTCCTCGCCCGGGGTGGCCCGGCAGTACTCGGGCACCCTGGGCAAGGTCGGCAACTGCCAGATCGGCGTCAGTGTCCACGCCGCCTCCGAGGAGGCTTCGTGCCCGTTGTCCTGGCGCCTGTTCCTGCCCGCCGCCTGGGACGGTCCCGACGCCCAGGCCCGCAGGCGGGCCTGCCGCATCCCCGACGACGAGCGCCACCGTCCCAAGTGGCAGCTCGCCCTGGACATGCTCGACGAACTCGCCGGCTCCGGGCTGCGGCCCGCCGTCCTGGTCGCCGATACCGGCTACGGCGCGAACGCCGACTTCCGCCATGGCCTGGACGAACGCGGCCTGGCCTGGGTGCTGCAGGCCAAGGGCGAGATGACCGCCCACGGCCAGGACGCGGTGCCGCACCAGCCCGAATACGGCGGGCTCGGCCCCAGGCCGCTGCCCCGCTACCGCACCCGACCCGTGTCATTGCGCGAGCACGTACTGGCCGCAGGTCGCGGCCGCGGCCGGACCGTGACCTGGCGCAAGGGATCGAAGGCGGCGATGAGCTCGCACTTCGTGTTCCTGCACGTCCGGCTCGCGGGCCGTCGCCCGAAACCGGCCGCCGACGGCACGATCGGGTTGTCCTGGCTGATCGCCCAGTGGCCCGAGGGCGAGCGCGAACCGGTGCAGTACTGGATCTCGAACCTGCCCGCCGACATCCCCGCCAGGGATCTGGTCCGACTGGCAAAAGCCCGGTGGCGGATCGAGCACGACTACCGCGAGCTGAAAACAGCCCTGGGCCTGGACCACTTCGAGGGCCGCTCGTTCGCCGGCTGGCACCGGCACGTCACCCTCGTCACCGCCGCCCACCTGTTCCTGACCGAACAGCGGAGACACCCAAAAGCCCCTGCCAGGGCCTGACCCTCTACCAGGCCCTGGACCTCCTCCAACAGCTCATCGCTACCTGGACCGGCACCTGCCCCACCTGCCGACAGACCGTCCCATGGCAGCCCTACGACACCACCTAACAAAGCACTACTAGGACTTGTCCGGCCGATCATGGCTGTCGGCAGTCGGGCATGATGCCCGGGTGAGCATCACCGTGAAGTTCTTCGTGGCGCCGGACGACACGTCAGCGAGCCTGGCTATCCAGTCTGGGCCGGGACGGGCATTCGAGTCGCTCTCCTTCGGCAACTTCGATCCCGAAGAAGCCGTGCTGGAGTGGGAATGTCTTATGGTCGGCGGCAGCTTCCAGGAACTGGTCGAGGCTGGTGAGCCTCGCATCGTCGCAGGCCAGGACAATGACGGGTGCGTCGTCTTCGCGCTCTCACCTCGCCTGTCCGCAGCGCTTGCGGACGCTGAGCACGCTAGATTGCGCGATGTCGCCGCCTCGTGGATCCAGCTGCGTGCCGAGGACGGCGAGGTCATCGACACGCAGATCGCCGACGCGATCGTGGGTGATCTCGCTGCCCTCGTCAGCAGCGCCCGGCGTCAGAACCAGAGCGTCTACTGCTGGGTCGCGTAAGAGCTCAGGTCCGAAGCCAGATCACGACGGCCGCCGCGGTGGCGGTGCCGAGGAAGACGTAACCGCGCTTGTCGTAGCGAGTGGCGACCGCCCGGGACTGCTTGAGGCGATTGATCGCCCGCTCGACGGTGTTGCGCTTCTTGTAGCGGTCCTCGTCGAAGCCGGGCGGCCGTCCACCGCGGGCGCCTTTGCGCAGGCGGGCCGCCTGACTGTCGGTCTTCTCCGGAATGGTGTGTCGGATTCCCCGGCGTCGCAGGTACTCGCGGATGGGGCCGTTGCTGTAGGCCCTGTCGGCCGCGAGGCTGTCGGGCTTCTTGCGTGGCCGTCCCAGGCGCGGTCTCGGCACCCGGATTTTCTCCAGGACCGGCTTGAACTGGGTGCAATCAGCTCGCTGACCTGGGGTGACGATCAGAGACAGCGGGCGGCAGCGGCCGTCCGCGCTCAGGTGGAGCTTGGTGGTGAACCCGCCCCGCGACCGGCCCAGGCCCTCGCCTCCAGCACCACCTCCACCAGGCGGGCGATGAGACTCTGCCAGGGCGTCTCGTCCTGGTGTTCCATGCCTGCGGCCCCCTTTGATGCCGGGGCCGGAGGCGGATCGGTGCGGGCGCCGGCCGCGTGCTGATGCGCGCGGACGATAGTGGAGTCCACCGAGATGTCCCCGTCGATCTCGCCTGCGGCGTCGGCCGCGGCCTGGACCTGCTGGAGCAGACGTTCCCAGGTGCCGTCGGCCGACCACAGACAGTGGCGTTCGTAGACGGTCTTCCACGGTCCGAACCGTTCGGGAAGGTCACGCCCCTACACCCCGGTCCGCACCCGGTGCAGAATCCCGTCGATCACCTGCCGGTGATCCCGCCACCTGCCGCAACGCCCGTTGCTGACCGGCAAGAACGGCCGCAGCCGTTCCCACTCGGCATCACTCAGATCGCCCCGCCCCATGCTCACAGGAACGACTTGGGCACGGAGCAGTCACATGATCGGCCGGACAAGTCCTAAGCGATTCAACCCCGTCGGCAGGCTATGAAAGCGATCACTCCCCACCCACACATGCCGACAAAGACCACGACCGCCGCTGACCCGGTCCATCGATACACGTCCTCACCGGTGTGGGCGAGCCCGGAGGCAATCGCTTCGCCCGGCGTGTTGTAGTCCGCGTCGTTGTTCCTTCCCTTGCACTGGTGGCTGGAGGAGAAGAGCCAGCCAACGCCGCGAAGGACCGCGAGGATGCCGAGAAGGACCATCCCGGTAATGATCGGCGGTAACAGGGTTCGGCCTGGCGCATGCGAGTAAGCGTCCACGCAGCCACGGTTCCACTCTCAGCGCTTCGTGTACCTGAGTACGCGTACTCATCTCATCTTGCGAGCCTGCGGTAGCAGATGAGGGTGCAGGCGATGGCGGCGAAGGCGAGGAAGTGGTCGGCTTTACGCTCGTAGCGTCGGTGAAGGCGGCGGCAGCCGGCGAGCCAGGACATGGTGCGCTCGATGGTCCAGCGGTGACGGCCCAGCCGCTGCGAGGACTCGACACCCTTGCGGGCGATGCGGTGGGTGATACCGCGCTCGCGTAGCCATTGCCGCAGGTGAGAGTAGTCGTAGCCCTTGTCGCCGTGGAGCTTTCCCGGCTTACGTCGCCGGGGCCGCGGCGGGAGCGGATCGGTGGTATGCCCTTCACCAGCGGGATCAGCGCCTGGCTGTCGTGCAGGTTCGCCGCCGAGATCCCGACAGAGATGGGCAGACCGGTCCGCTCGGTGATCAGATGGATCTTCGACCCGTACTTGCCCCGGTCCACAGGATTCGGACCCGTCAGGCCCCCCTTTTCAAGGCCCGCATGTTCACCGAGTCGATCGCACACCTCGACCAGTCCAGCTCACCCCGGGAGCCGAGCTCGTCGAGGACCAGACGATAGAGCTTGGCCCACACCCTGGCCTTCGACCACTCCGAAAAACGCCGGTGGGCCGTCGCTCCCGACGGCCCGAACGACGCAGACGGCAACTGCTGCCACGTGCAGCCCGACGTGGCCACGAACACGATCGCCGCCAGCACTTCCCGGTCACCGTGCCGCCGCCGACCACCACCCTGGGGCCGCGAAGGAGCCTCCGGCACCACCCGCTGGAACAGCTCCCACAACTCGTCCGGCACCAGCCGCTCAACAATCCCCACCACAGCCCGCAGCCTACCGACCGGCCAAATGAGATGACCTCTTAAGGTCGTGGCCATGGAGTCCCCTTCATCGAGCCCGATGCCCACCCAGACTCTCCGTAGGCCGGGGCAGCAGATAGTCCTGTTCATGGTGGGGAGTCTCTTTGCCCTGCTGGGCGCTGGGGCGTTGATCAGTGGGGCGGTTGCCGCAGATCCTGCTGGCACAGTGATCTACACCGTGAGTGGCGCGGGCGGTGTCTGGGTTGCGTTCCGCAGCTGTGTCATGGGCGTGCGGATCGACTCCACGGGTCTCACCGCACGCGGCCTGGGACGCTCGAAAGTCGTTCCGTGGTGTGCGATCGGCACGGTCGATACCGGGGAGGGCCCTGGATTGGCACCGGCGCAGGCTCCTGGATTGGTTCTCAAAAACGGTGAGCAGGTGGGACTCGGTGCCCTCGCTTCATACTCCAGCCGTACGGTCGACGCCGACTTCGCCCTGATCAAGTCCCTGCACGCCACCCACGTCACCGACTGCCTCAACTGCGCGTGACTGCTGCGGCAGGGGTGCCGTACCGCCGGCACCTCGTCGCAGTCGCGTGTCCGAAGGCTTCCTGGTCGCAGCTGCACAGTGTTCGGGGACCGCTCTGTTGCCAGTGCGGGTGCGGAAGCAGGTCGACTGCCCAACATCACAAGATCAGAGACAGAGCCCGTTCACGTGTACGCCGACACCAGTAGACCATCGCCTCCGCGCTGGCGATGGAACGCTCGAAGTCGCGCACGCGACGGCGACTTCGCATCAGATGGGCGAAGAACCGCTCGACGATCCACCGCTTGGGCAGCACGACGATGCCGCGCATGTCCGTCGCTGCGTTTGACGATGGCGAGGACCAGGGCGAGGGCCGCGAGGCAGTACTCGACGAGGCTGCCGGTGTATCCGCCGTCGGCCCAGACCAGGGCCAGCAGGTGGTGCGCGGCAGTGACCTGGGTGAGCAGGACCTGGGCCGCGGAGCGGTCGCCCACATCCGCTGCGGTGACCATCACCGCGAGCAGCAGGCCAAGGGTGTCGACCACGACGTGCCGCTTGCGGCCGTTGATCAGCTTGCCGCCGTCGAAGCCGCGGCTGTCAGAGCCGACGACCGCGTCCGCTTTGACCGACCGCGAGTCGATCACGCCCGCGCCCGGCTCCGAGTCCCGCCCGGCCCGCTCGCGGACCAGGCGGCGGAGCCGGTCGTGGAACTCTCGGACCAGATCGTGGTTGCGCCCGCGCCGGAAGAACGCGTAGACCCGCTCCCACGGCCCGAAATGGCAGGCATGGCCCGCCACTTCGTGCCGTTGTCGACCAGGTAGCGGATCGCGTCCGGCATCGCGCGGTGGCAATAAGCCTCCGGTTGCCCGCCCCGGCCCCGCAGCCAGCCCGGCACCGGCAGCAGTGGCCGGACCACCGCCCACTCGGCGTCCGACATGTCGGTGGGATACCGACGCTCGCGCGCCCCGTGGTCTCTGGCGTTCCCGAACCTGTGAGCCAGACAGTCACACGCGAGAGTGGCCGAAGTGGGCCCCGCTCCCGCGTTGCCGTAGAAATGCGACAACAGGGCCTCCTGGACCGCATGTTGGCTTCGACACCCTTCGAGCTACCGAGAGGCCCTGCTCTCATGCACGGCAGCCGCCGCAGTCACCCGATCGAATGACTTCTCGACGAGATCGGGACGACGGCAGTCGCGTCGCTTCTCGTGGTCGCTGGGACGGACGAATTCGCACTGCCCTCCAGGTAGACGGTCGGCTTGGTGACGCCCCGAGGCCGCCTCGCGGGTTTGAGCCCGGTGCCGCGACTGACGAACCTGGCGAAGAGTCGTGTCTTACCGGTTCGAGGCGCGGCCAACCGCCTCCGCTATGTCCTACTTCTCCTCCGGCTCCCAGGCGCGGAGCAGGTCGAGAAGCCCTGCGTCTCCGTCAACGTGCAAGGAGTCGGCCTGGATCCGGTCGTACAGGTAGAGGACCAGCTCACTGGCCGTGCCGTGGACGGAGGCGCCGACTGTGTCCGAGTCCTCGCCGGTCGCGGCGGTGGGCGCGGGGATGCGGGTGGTGCGTGCGCCGTCGCCGTCGACGGTGAGGCGCCAGGAGCGACCCTCGGCGGCGTGGAAGTCGAAGGCCGTGGGCTTGTGCGGCCAGGCACTCGGCGTTGCGCAGACGGTGAACAGGAACTCCTCCACACCGTCGAGTGCCAGCTCGACCGGCAGCGGCTGCGGGGCGCCCCCGGCGAGCTGGGCGTCGTAGGTGTGCACCGCGGTCTCCTGGACCCGGTGCCGGGCGGTGCCGCCGGCGGTCTGCGGTGACTGCGACGCGGGCCACCACGTCCAGCAACCGCTCTCCGGTCCCGCCGCGCGCAGGGCGCCCAGCAGAAGCTGCGTCGACCCGTCCAGCCAGGCCAGCAGGGCCTCACGCTCCTGCGGCACTTCCAGCGCGGCGCGCGCGGCGACGGCCTCGGCCGGGGGCGCGTCGGCGGGCCCCGCGCCGACGATGGCGGCCCAGAAGCGGTCGCCCCCGCCCAGGTGCTTCACCAGATCGAACAGCGTCCACCCAGGGCAGGTCGGCACCTGTGCGTCGAGACCGGGCGCGGCGGCGACCACGGCGCGGAAGGCGGTCGACCGTTCATCGATCAGTCGCAACAGGTCGGGGAACTCAAGATTCTTTTCCACGCCGGGTGTCTATCACCGTGCTCCGGTGATCGGACAGCGATTTTCACAGCCGCCGCCGGTCGGCCATTGCGGACGTCCTCGCCTCCCACCGCTCGGGTGACAAGCTGCGCACTGCTGCGAGGACGCTGGTGGCGGCGGTACGCCAGGCGTCGTGCCTGTGGGTGCTCTGGCCTCGCCGTGCGGCCGGGCACCTCGGCGACGTGACGTCCACCCGGTGCGCGCGGTCATGCTGCCGCTCGATGTGATGGACGCGGAGGTCACGACGGCGGGGGAAGACCGATCGGGTCGGGAGTTCAGGTGACTCCCGTTCGACCAGCACTCCTCAAGTTCGGAAGAACAGCAGCCATTGCCCCGTGCTCACGTACGGGTCAGAGCCGTCCTGAGACGGCCTTCACCCCCGGCGTAAACGCCGGAGCACCGGCCAAGATCAAAGGTAGAGAGCCTGGGTGACGAGGTGCGGCTGCCACCCAACGTCACGGCGATGGCCGAGTCAGTGCTGCCGTCAGGCTCTGGTTCGACTTGTGTGACGTGCCTCTGCGGCCAGTGCGTCGGCGATTCGCGAAGCTGGATCTCCGGCGAACCGATGCTGCGACTGGCCGGCCGGCCAGGTAGAGATGCCATCCTCCGGCCACCGCGGAACGACGTGGAAGTGCAGGTGAGGCACCGACTGCTCCGAGCCCGGACCACTCGCGCTGAGGACGTTCACTCCGGACGCGTTCAGCCCGGACCGCATCGCCTTGGCCAGACGCTGGACCAGCGCCGTCGTCTCGGCCAGTACCTCGCCGGGCGTGTCAAAGAGGTCGGCGAAATGGGACGTCGGCACCACCAGGGTGTGCCCCGGAGCGAGAGGGTTGAGCGGGGTGAACGCACACGCCCGGGGCCCACGGGCCACCCAGTGTGCGCGGTCTTCGCGGATGAGCCGGCAGAAGATGCACAACATACGGACGACGCTTCCACGAGCCACCGGCACGTCACGCGATGGAGTACTGGCTGACCGACGGAATCACGGAAGTTGCGCCAGAGCCACTACTGCTCGATAGAGCCGAACAACCTCCGCCCGCAACCGCTACAGCCCGGGAGGCGGGACCATCCGCATGCAAGCGGAGAGCAGGGTGGCCGGCCGGCGTGATCAGCCACACGGCCCGCAACGCGCAGGCCCCCACAGCGGTTTGAGTAGCGCTACTCAGGCGCCGGGGGCCGCCCCGCCGCACGATGGACCCCTCGTCGACACGGCGGAACCGATCCGCCCAGGAGGAATCGATCATGCGAGACAGTTACCCCCGCACACTCGTCCGACTTACGTTCGCCAACCCCGCCTCGCTGGTCTACCTCGGCCTGGTGGCCATAGCGGCGCTCCCCATGGTGTTCGCCTCGGCAACCACGGACAGCAGCTTCGCGCCCCTCTGGGTCCTCCTGCTCACCGCGCCCACCAGCATGATCCTGCTCCTCCCCGACTTCGCGAACGGCGACTCGGGCCTGGCGTTCGGGTACTTCCTCGCGGCGCTGGCCCTCGCCGCGTTGCTCCACTCCTTCCTCATCGGCCTCGGCTACCAGGCACTCCGGAGAAACGTGATGCAGCAGGGCCGCACCACCACGTGAAAACCCTCCCCCGACTCCACAAAGCGTCATGCCGTTCGACCCACCAGGAGCACGGGTCACCTCCTCCACGCGGGTAACAGCTTCTGCGACACAGGCGAGAAAGGCATCCCGCCCCCTCGCATCGTCGCCGGCCAGGACAATGACGGGTGCGTCGTCTTCACGCTCTCGCCTCGCCCGTCCACTACAGGTTGCGTGACGTCGCTGCCTCGTGGAGTCAGTTGCGTGCGGAGGACGGTGAGGTCATCGAGAACCTCATGTCCCAGTGACTCGCGGTCGACCGAGTCGCCTGGCTTCGGCCCGTCCCGGCGATACGGCTGGGGCGAGGGGCATCGTCAGGGGCCCTGGAAGGGCTGGGATTCGCTCCACTCCCAGAACAGCGTCCCGGCCTCCTCGTGCGCGTCCATGAACGCCACCAGGGAAGCCGAGTCCCCGCCGGCGGGCACGTCGATCGCCGCGTGGCGGTCGCCGCTCCACTCGACGGCGAAGCCCCCGCTCCGGGCCCGCGAGGCGATGCCGCCGGCGACCTCTTCGAAGACCTGGGGCTCCAGGCCCGCCTCGAGCAGCGCCCGCAGCGTGCGGTGGCCGCCCTTCTCCACGACCTCGACGAGCATGCCGTCCTCGTCCAAGCGCACCACGTCGAAGAGGTTCAGCCCGTAGATCCGGAAGGGCACGCACTGCATGACGAACAGGCCGTCCTCGCAGCCCCCGAGCCATACCTGCTCGTGGAGGCCCGGAAAGCCGAACGGAGCCAGGTCGGCCATCGCGATGCGCTGGGAAGCCGTACGGACCGCCGGTTCCTCGTGGACGATGTACTTCTGCGACATGGCCACAGGCTAATCGGCCCCCATGCGAAGCGGGCCTGCCGCACCCTGTGGCCGGCCCTGTCGCCAGGGTGACCAGCCCGACCGCCAGGGGCACCCGTCACAGCCTGTTGCCTCAATCCGCGAAGCGGGTTCCGGCGACTAGAAGAACGTCATGTCCCAGTCGCCCGAGATCAGGGCCCGCACGGCTTTCTCGAACCCGTGCGCGACCCGCTGGACTCCTGCGTCGCCACCGAGGACGATGTCACCGTTCTCCCCGAGGAGAACCATCTCCTCGGTCTCGAAGGCGATGCCCACCGGCAGGGCGGACATGCCGAGACGCTTCTCGAAGTACCGCACGTTCGGCGCGAACGCCTCCGCGGCCTCCTCGACCGAGACCGTCAGCGACGTCTCGTCCCCGGTGACGTGCGAGGGCCAGAAGACCGTCGTCTCGCCGTACGTCCCGATGAACTCCACGAGCTCGTCGGTGACGTCGAAACCCGCCTCCTGGTAGGCCAGGCGGGCCGCATCGACGTCCACGGGGCCGCACTCGACGTGCGAGGCACCGGCGAACGCCCTGCCGAGGGATTCCTCCCTCGCTCTGCTCCGCTCGTCACTCATCCGGTGCGCACTTCCCTGAGCATGTCGACGCCCCTCGTTCCCCGTGAGTCCCCGCACGATCTGGCACGGATGTGGCAGATCCTAGGCTCAGCCTCCACAGGTGCAGCCGGCGGCTGCCTTCGCTCGCTCCGGCCGCTCCGGCGTCTTCGTCGAGGCGAGGGCCTGCTCGTCGGGGGTGCAGCATGCCGTGGTGCCACAGCAGGCGTCGGGGGCGGTCTCGGTGTTCTTGGTCAGGGTGTCGGCGTCGGCCTTGACCACGTAGACCTCCCAGGGCTCCTTGCCCGGTCCGGTGACCCAGACCTTGTCCTGAAGGGCGTAGCAGCACGAAGTGTCGTTCTCCTCGAAGGTGGCCAGTCCGGCGTCCTTCAGCCGGGTGGTGGCCGCGGTGACCTGTTCGGTGTCTTCGACCTCCACGCCGAGGTGGTCGAGACGGGTGTCCTCGCCGGCCTCTCCCTCGATGAGCACCAGCTTCAGGGGCGGTTCGGTCACGGCGAAGTTGGCGTATCCGGGGCGACGCTTGGCGGGCTCGACGCCGAACAGCTTCGAGTAGAACGCGACGGAGCCTTCGAGGTCGGCGACGCGGAGGGCGAGCTGGACGCGGGACATGGCGGTCTCCCTGATCTTCACGATCCGACGCTGTTTCGATGTTTATCGATACAGCCTGGCGAGATCGAGGTTGCCACTGGATTAGATGACTGTCAACATAGACACATGTCGAAATCAGAATTGCCGGTGATCGGGCAGGACGACCAGGTGGCATGCTGCTCCCCGATGGTCCGCGAGCCGCTGGGCGAGGAAGACGCCGTCGACCTGGCCAAGATGTTCAAGGCCCTGTCGGACCCGATCCGGCTGCGCCTGCTCTCACTGATCGCCTCGTACGAGGGTGGCGAGGCGTGCGTGTGTGACCTGACCGGCCCGTTCGACGTGTCTCAGCCGACGATCTCCCATCACCTGAAGGTGCTCAGGGAAGCGGGCCTGGTGGGCTCCGAACGACGGGGCACCTGGGTCTACTACTGGGTGCTGCCCGCCGCCCTGGCCCGCCTCTCGTCCCTTCTCCAGGCGCCGGCCGTTGCCGAACCGGCCGGAGCGGTCAGATGACGCCCTCCCTGGGGCGCCGCGCCCTGGCCGAGCTGATCGGCACCGCCGCTCTCGTCGCCGTCGTGGTCGGCTCCGGCATCCAGGCCACCGAACTGACCGACGACGTGGCCCTCCAACTGCTCGCCAACTCCCTGGCGACGGTCTTCGGCCTCGGCATGCTGATAGCCCTGCTCGGCCCGGTCTCCGGGGCGCACTTCAACCCGGCGGTGACCCTGGCCGTGTGGTGGACCGGACGCCGCGACAGGGACGGTCTGGAGCTGCGTGCCGTCGCGGCCTACGTGCCCGCGCAGATCGCCGGCGGCATCGGCGGGACGATGCTGGCGAACGCGATGTTCTCCGAACCCCTCGTCCGGCTCTCCACGCACGACCGGTCAGCCGGTCACCTCCTGCTCGGCGAGATCGTCGCCACCACTGGCCTGGTGCTCCTGGTCCTCGGCCTTGGCCGTACGGCCCAGCAGCGTCTCGGCCCGGTTCTCGTGGCGTCGTACATCGGCGCGGCCTACTGGTTCACCTCGTCCACCAGCTTCGCCAACCCGGCCGTGACGATCGCGCGGGCCTTCTCCGACACCTTCGCGGGCATCGCCCCCGGCTCCGTGTCGCCGTTCATCGCCGCCCAGCTCATCGGCGCCGGCGCCGGCGTCGCCCTGGCGGTCGCCCTCTTCGGCCGCTCCACGACCACCCCCGCCACGGCGCCCGCCGCGACAGGCGAGCCCGAACTCGCCACCGCCCGCCGCTGAACCACCCCGCCACAGGAAGTCCGACCATGACCGCGTCCGCGATTCCGTCCGTACTGTTCGTCTGCGTCCACAACGCGGGCCGCTCCCAGATGGCCGCCGCCTTCCTCTCCCACCTGGGTGGCGACCGGGTCGAGGTCCGGTCAGCCGGCTCCTCCCCCGCCGACACGGTCAACCAGGCCGTCGTCGCGGCCATGGCGGAAGTCGGCATCGACATCTCCGCCGAGACACCCAAGGTGCTCACCACCGAAGCCGTACAGGCCTCCGACGTGGTCATCACCATGGGCTGTGGCGACGCCTGCCCGTACTTTCCCGGCAAGCGCTACCTCGACTGGAAGCTCGACGACCCCGCCGGCCAGGGCGTGGACGCCGTCCGCCCGATCCGCGACGCCATCGAGCAACGCATCCGCGGCCTGCTGGGCGAGCTCGGCATCGAGGCCCGTGCATGAGTGTCGCCGCACGCAGCGTTGCGTGGACTCGAACCCACCTGACGGAGTCGATCCCGCGCCCCGTAGACACCCGCCTTTTCCTGTGAGTCACCGCAGGATCTGGCACGGCGGCCTCTTCACCCCGAAGCAGCTCGGGTAAGGGTGCCCCTTTACTGATCATTTCAGAAAGGCAGGGCCGGGTTCGGGATGTCGGGTCACGGTTACGATCGGTCCCGTAACCCGGGGGGGGCGTCCGCTCGGATAAACACGGAGCGCGCTGGGGAGGGAGAAGCCTGTGGGGCCGTCCGTGTTCTTGAAGGGGGCCTGGCGGTGGGTGTACTTCGTTCCGGGGCTGCTGCCTCTCATGATGCTGCTGATGCTGACCGGCTTCACGAGGAGGCGGGCCAACAACAGGGTCCGCGCTCAGGTCCTGATGATGCAGCAGATGCGAGCGCGCGCACTCGCCGACTGAGCCGCCCCCTGGTCTCCGTTCGACACAGGTACATCCCTCGTTCGGCCGGAAATGAGCGGGGCACGACGAGGAAGAGCCGGAGGAGAACGATCGCCGGCAGACCGGAGCACGGGCCGTTCCCTGCGAGAGCCTGATTCGTCGCCCTCCCGCTCCTGCAACCGATCATTCCAGAATGGGCTGGGCTCAGGGCCTTGGCCATCGGGCCGGCGAGCGGCAAGGTTCCAAGTGTGCCGGATGATCTTGTGCCTGATGACCTGGGGGAACGCGTTCCTCCACTGCTCCCACCTCGCCCACGCGGCGTCGGCGGTACCCAGGCCGACTGCCGGCGGATGACCGTGCGGCCATGCGTGGGGTCTTCTATGTCCTGCGCACGGGCGTGACCTGGGCGGACGTGCCGACCGAGACGATCGGCTGCAGCGAGGTGACGTGCCGACGACGTCTGCGGGACTGGACCGAGGCCGGCGTGTGGGCCCGCCTGCACGAGATCCTCTCGGCGGAACTCCGCAGGGCTGACCTGCTGGACATGGACGACGCCGCGATCGACGGCTCTCAGGTGCGGCCCTTGAAGGGGGGCTCACACCGGACCTTCGCCGGTTGACCGCGGCTGCCCCGGCAGCAAGAACCACCTGATCACCGACCGGCATGGATTGCCCCTCGTCATGCCGCTGACCAGCAGAAACCGGCACGACGTCACCCAGTTGATGCCACTGTTGGACGCGATACCCCACATCCGCAGGCGGCACAGCCGTCCCCGCCACCGACCTGGTCGACCGTTCGCCGACCGCGGCTACGACTACGACTACGACAAGTACCGACGCCCGCTCCGGGCCCGCGACATCACACCGAAGATCGCCCGCAAGGACACCGCCCCCGGAGCACGGACTTCTGTGCAGTACTGCAGAGACTCAGGCCGTACGGTGCGGGCGGAGGTGAAGCTGTGGGGCGAGGCGGCGGCGTCAGTCCTTCGTGCGCTGGTCGAAGGTGAACAGGGCCAGGTCTCGGCCCTCGCTCTTGTTGATCCGTGAGCCGGCGATGACGGTCTGGAGCTGAGTTCTGTTCAGGGGCCGGCCTGCGTTGGACTCGACGGCGGCTATCACGGCTTTGGTGAACAGGACGCCCGCCGCCTGCGAGGGCAGATAGCTCGTCTTGCGCAGGTGGGCGTACTCCGGGCTCTGCTTCTTGGCCTCCGCGTCGATGGTGGCGGGGTTCTTGACACGGACCGGACCGCCGCTTCCGCGACCCCGGTTGACCTTCGTGGTGCTGAGGCCGGCAAGGGAGTTGGTCAGGTCCGTGATCGACAGGTCCCGCTTGAGGATGGCGACCTGCGTGGGGATGGCCGCGGCAAGCGGGGTGGGGGCGGGCTGTCCCGAGGGCTGGGTCGTGGCCTGCTGCTGGTCACGCAGGTCCTGGGGCTCGGGCTGGTACATGTGGGCCGTGACACTCGGCTGTCCGCCGACGGTGATGAGGCCCGGGTTGTTCGGCACGAGAGCGGCCGTCTCGATGTGGCCGCCCAGGGTTCCCGAGTACTGGCGGACGAGGGCGTTCGGCCGGCCGGGGACCGTGGTGTGCGGGGCGCCGGGCGTGTTCGTGGGATCCATGACCATGCCCTGGGCGTCCGCGTGGGTCGGGGCGAGGTTCCGCAGATGGGCGCCGTTGGTCAGGGTGGTGAGCGGCAGGTTCTGCGGGAGTCCGGTCTGGGCGTCGGGCATGCCTTCGACCTTGCCCTTCCACTGAGTGGGGACCCAGCGCCGGAAGGTGACCCTCTCGGCGGCCAGCGCGACCTGGTTCGCCTGGGGCATGGCGTTGAAGTGCAGCTTGGTGATGACTCCGGCGTCCACGATCTGCTGGCCGGTGCGCACGTAGGTGTGGTCGGAGTAGTCCACGTCCACCTTGTAGGTGAACGGGTGGCCCCCGTGCATGAGGTGCTCGGGAAAGCTCTCCCAGCCGCGCATGAGGCCCTGGTTGAAGTGCTTGCTCTCCTGGGGCGCGAGGTTGCCGTGGACGTCGGCGTCCTGGCCCTCCATCAGCGTGTGCTCGATGAGATGGCCGCCGTCGTAGGCCTGGGCGCGGGAGGGGCGGTCGAACAGGCCGCGTTCCATGACGCCGAAATGGCCGTACGGGGAGATCACGTTGTTGTTGCGGTTGGAGCCGTCCGCCTTGCGGGCCGAGGCGGGGTCTATCTCGGCGGTGACGCTGCCGGCCCGGGCGTAGGTGTCCGGGTAGTCGCCGGGCTTCTTGAGGTTGAGTCCGGGGAACTCGTACTCCTCCTGGAGACCGGCGGCCGTGAAGTAGGGCTTGAACGCCTTGCTGAGCGTCTTGATGGGGCTTTGCGCGTCCTGCTCGCGCGGGCTGACCGACGTGAACACCGACTTCCGCTGGATCTGCGGCTCCTGGGTGTCGTGGCCGGTCCCGGAGCCGGTGGCGGGCTCCCGTGCGGTCCGCTGTACGGGAGCCGCCCCGCTCATCGCGCGCGTCGCGTTCGCCTCCGCTTCCCGCTCGAAGCGGTCGGACGGGTCGCTCACCTTCAGGCCCGAGCCGTTGTCGGTGCCCGCGACCGGGCCCTGGCGCTGCTGGATGACGTGGGTGAGCTCGTGGGCGAGGGTGTGGCGGTCGGCGCCGCCCTCGCCGATGACGACGTGGCTGCCGGACGTGTAGGCGCGGGCGCCTACCTCGGCGGCGGAGGCCTTGGCAGCGGAGTCTGTGTGGATCCGTACGTCGGAGAAGTCGGCGCCAAGCCGGGCCTCCATGTCCGTGCGTGTGGCGGCGTCGAGCGGCTGCCCGCCGGAGCGCAGGACGTCGTGGACGGCGGACCGCTGCACCTGCGCGGGCTGCCCGTGGCCGCAGCCGGCGCCGTGCCGGTGCTGCTCCTGGCCCGCGGGGGCGTGTCCGGCCTGGCGGAGGAGTTGGACGACGGCCGCGTTCCCGGCGGTGCCGTGGAGGGCGAGGAGCCGTTGCAGCGCCGTGTCCGGGGTGGGCCGGTCGGCCCTTGCGGGGCTGCTGTGGGGTCCCGTCGCCCGGGTGTTGTCGCGGTCGTGCACGGCGGCCTCTTCCTCCAGGGATTCCAACCCCTCCTGCCTACAGGACGGGCGGGTGGCGCGGCAGGTGCCGGAGGGCAGTGCGGGAGGGCCGGGAGGGCAGACTTCCGTGGTGCGAAGCAGCGACGTCACGTTGCGCGAGGACTCGCCCGGCGGGATCCGTGACGACCTGGACGTTCACGCCGTGCCGGCAGTGCTTGGGCGAAGCCACGGTTCTCCGTCCCGTTCCGCTGCCGGGCCGACGGGACACGTCCCATCGGCGAGGCCGCACGCGTCCTGACGTGGCAACGGCCCCGGCGCACACGTGACCTGCTCCCCGAGGTACCGAGCGCGTCGGGACCGTCCCTGAGACGTCGCGTCACGTCCCAGGGACATGGGCTTCTGGAACGGGCCCGATCCGACGTGCCAGGGTCCTCACCAGACACGGCCGTCGGCTGCGTGGACACGCGCCGACCGAGGGCCGATCTCCCCGGCCCGTCGCCCTCCCCCACCGCCAAGGAGCCCTCATGGCATTCAGCACCACGATCAAGCGCGCAGCGGTCATCGCCGCATCCACGCTCACGCTGGCACTGGGCGTGACCGGCACCTCGCACGCCCTCACCCGTGACGGTGACGACCCCAATGCCTCCGGCTGCTCGTCCGACGCGTACACGGCCAGAGAGGCACACATCCTGGACCGTGACGGCCGGACGGTCATCGGCGTCGTGGAACTGCGCTACAGCCCCTCCTGCCGCACCACCTGGGTGCGTATCCAAGGCGACCAGCCTGACCTGCACGGTTACGCGCAGAGGACACAGGACCATGCGGTGCAGCGCTGCGGCTCCTCCCAGTGGAGCGGGAGCCTCGGCCAGTACTACTGCTACAGCCCGATGCTCAACGACGCCGGCTACACCTCTTACGCCTACGGATACGCCGTCAAGAACGGAGTCATGAGCAACGAGGCGGTGACCACCACCTACTGATCCCCCGCCCTCGTGGCGCGGCGTCCCACTCCCGTCCCGCTCCCGTCCCACCGCCGTCCTAGGACGGATGAGGCTTCTGCCGTACGCCCTCCGGCCTGCATGGCTACCGGCGGGCGGTCCTGGCACTCCCCACCGTTCTCGTCGCAACACGGCGACCGCGGCCTTCCAGTCTCACCGGACCATCCACGGACCGAAGCGTCCGGCACTCTTTCCCCGCCACCTGGAGGACCGCCACATGCTCCTCAAGCGAACAGCCATGACAGCCATCACCGCCGTCTTCACCGCCGTACTCGCAGTGACGTGCGGTGGAACCGCCAACGCGAGCGGCTACGACTGGGACCAGACCATCACCGGCTCCTACTGACGCCGAACGCAACCACCCGTCATCCGCGGCCGGTTCTCCTGAACCGCCGCACAATCCCCGGGAGCATCCATGCGCGTACCCACACTCGTCAGGCGGACGGCCGTTCTCGCCGTCGTGTCCGCCGCCTTCGCCACCGTCTTCACCGGCTCGGCGTCCGCCGCGGGCTACGACGGTCAGGATCCGATCACCTCCGGCTGCTCCGCGAGCGCCATTACCGCCGCCTCCAGTGCGCTGTACGCGAAGGGCGCCCGGGTCGGCACCGTCGAACTGCGCTACAGCACCGCCTGCCGGACCACCTGGGTCCGTGTCTACTCGGACGGCCCGAACTTCGGTGGTTACGTCAATCGCAACCAGGACGGCGCCACCCAGTGGTGCGGCGGCCCGAGCATCGCGCCCAACGGCCAGGAGTACTGCTTCAGCCCGATGCTGAACGACGCGGGCTACACCTCCTACGCCGCCGGCCACGCCTCGGACAGCACCGGCTACAACGAGTCCGGCACTCACACCACGTCCTCGTACTGAGCTCTGCGTCGACCAGGGGTGCCACACGGCCGCACGGCCCCCAGCGCCTACTGCCAAGCAGCGGCCCGGGAGCCGGGAAGTGGTCAGCGGCGTCGGCCGTGGCCGGGCAGTCCGGCGGGGATCGCGTACACGCTGGCGCCGCTCCTGCCAGTGACCGGCTGCGCCCACCCGCGGCTCGGGGCGGGTGGCACCAGGCGCAGCAGTCCGTCCACGACGGGGCGAACGGCGGGGGCCTGTAGCGGTTCTCCGGACAGCGGGCACCGCTCGCCTTCGGGCATGAGGTGCTGGGCGAGGGCCTTCTTGTAGGTGACACGGGACCAGGCGCCGCAGGCGCACTCGTAGCTGTTCTCCAACTCCTTGACGGGCAGGACCACTTCCCCGGACTTCGGGCAGAGGCCCGGCCGGCTGGGGGTCGGGTGCTCGTGGAGGCAGCCGCTGCGCAGGCTCGCCTTGGTCGTGGTGCCGCACTCGGGGCAGACGTGCACCTTCGTCGGTGCAAGAGCTCGCCTGGGCATGTCGTCACCCTTCGCTCGGTCTGGTCCCTGTCCCCTTGCGTCGACTCGCTGCACGGGCGGGGCGGTGAGGTTCTCCCCCGCCCGGCTGCCGCCCACACACGCGACACGCACGTCCACCGCGCCCGCAGGCACGGCTCCTGCTGAGCTGCCGGCCAGGGATGCGCGTTGCGCCGGCTCGGTGCAAAGGGGATCCCGGGCAGGGCGTCGTCTCGTCTACGGTCGCTCCATGACCAGCGACGGCGTAGTTGTGGATGAGGCGATCCGTGCGGCGTGGGACTCGTACCGGGTCCTGGAGAAGCGGACTTCGGCCAAGGCCCGCCAGGAGGCGCAGCAGCGGGTCAAGGCCGCTGTGGACGCGTACGGGCGTGAGGAGGTGTCCCGCGGCACTGTCTTCTTGGTGGGCGTGCTGACCGGATACCTGATCGCCGAACAGCCCAGGGGCGAGGATCGGCTTGATCCGCTCAGCGACCTGATCCCCGCTGTGATCCGCAGGCTCCCCGCCTTTGAGATGGCCGACCCGGCTCAGGTGCCGATGGTCACCGGCGTCCTCATGGCCGCGGCGATGGGCATGGACACCGTGGCGTGGCGCGACCGGTTCGGACAGATTCCGCCGGAGGAGGCTCTGGTACACGGCTTCGTGTTGTGGCTGCTCGCCGACCTCTTCGACTCCATGGCCGGACAGCCCGGAGTCATCGATCACATGATGCGGGAGACCTTCGAGGCCATGGTTGCCGAGCAAGGCTGACGTACGGGCGGTGCCCAGCGTGTAGCCACTGGTGGATACGGCCGTGGCGACGACGCGAAACGCCCCGGCCCCGGCCGCTGCAAGACCGGGCCCGGGGCGCCTGCACGGACGGCTGTCCGAGCCGGACGATGTTCAGGACGGTCAGTCCCGCATGCCCGACTAAGCCTTGATTGATGCGGCCGACCTGGCGGCCTGCTCGATCTTCGCGCGGTACGCGGCACGGGCTGCCTCGTCGATCGGCTTCTCGTGTTCGGGACGCAACCCGGTCCGGCCGTCGACGCCCTCGCGCAGGATGTCGGCGTGTCCGGTATGCCGGACGGACTCGCCGAGAACGTGGACCATGACGGCGAACAGGTTCGTGTTGGGATAGGGCTCCGGCCACCACGGCACGTGGCCGGGGGCGTCGAGGGGAAGCTCGTTGATCGTCGCGTCCGAGTGTTCCCAGGTGCGCCGGTAGAACCCGATGATCTGATCGCGGGTCTCGTCCTCGGTCGCCCACTGATCGCTGCCGTCGGAGTCCTGCCACCGGCACAGCGGTTCCGGGAAAGGACGGTCGAAGACCTCGCCGAAGTACCTGGCTTCGACGGTGGCCACGTGCTTGACCAGGCCGAGGAGGTTGGTCCCGGTCGCCGTCAAGGGTCGTCGGGCGTCGTATTCGGACAAGCCGTCGAGTTTCCAGAGCAGCGCCTCGCGGTCCCGCCGCAGTCTCCCGTGCAGGTTGTCCTTCGCGAATTCATCGATCATGCGGCATGAACCTTCCATGGGTTGTTCGTGGTCTCAATATCCCGTACGCGGTCCGCAACGGCCGGCAGAGCCGAGGCTGAGAACTCACTACACGATGAGCTCACGGGATTGCTGGTCTGTCAGCGAGATGTGAGGGTGGGGTGGGGGTGGGGGTGGGGTACTTGACGGCTCGCGGCCGACCCGACCTGCGACGATCACTGCACAGGAGTACTCCACGCATGCTGCTCGGTGCCGTTCTCTCATCCCGTTGAGTAGTGAGGGACGGGGGCCGGGGAGGTGGGCGGGCGCCAGGTGAGAATCCAGCCGGCGGTAAGCGCCGCCGCGCCGCCTGCCAGGGCGATTGCGCCGCCTGTTCCGATGCCTGCGGCCACCGAGCCGAAGCAGGCCGGCCCGACGCCCTGAAGCGTCATGCCGCCGGAGCCGAGCAGTCCGAAGGCCTGGCCCTGGCCGTCCTGCGGCAGGGCGTCCAGGAACGGCCGTTGCAGGCCGAGACCGTAGGCGAATCCGAAACCGCAGAGCAGCAGCAGACAGGACGAGACGCCCACTCCGGGCTCGGCAACGAAGCCGACCAGCGGCAGTCCCATCAGCGCGATCAAGGGGACTACCAGCCGCTCCCGGGTGACCGGCCGTAGCAGTCGACCCACCAGCAGGTCACCGACGAGCATGCCGACCGGCAGACAGCCCATCAGCACCGCGTACCAGCCGGGCGCGAAGTGGCGTCCTCCCGCGTAGGCGACGATCAGGCCTTCCGCGCCCGCTACGAACGCGGGCGGTAGCCACTGGGCCAGCATCAGTCGTCGCACCGCGTGTCCGCGCAGCAGCAGGCCGGCACCGTGCAGGCTCGCCCGGACGGCCCCGCCGTCGCCCCGAGCGCTGCCGGGTGTGCCGCCGAACTCTCCCGGCTGCAGCCGGGGCAGCCGGATGCGGATCGCAAGTGCGCAGCCGAGGTAGAGGGCGGCGCTTGCCGCGAGCGCCCGGTGTGGGCCGAGTACCGCGACGACCGCACCTCCCAGCGCCAGGCCGAACAGTTGCGCGCCGGAGCCGGCGATGTTGTTCAGTGAACGGCCCAGTACATAGGCGTCGCCCTCCAGGCACTGCGCGACCAGCCGACTCGACGCGCCGCTGAACACCGGTGTGGCGAGGGCGACAAGCGCCACGACACCGAGGCTTGCCGCGATCGGCATCCGCACCAGGGCGAGCAGCAGGGCGGCGGCGCACTCCAAGGCGTAGCCGCCGGCGATGAGCACGCGGGGCGACAGTCGGTCGGCCAGTGAGCCCAGCAGCAGCGAGCCGAACAACTGCGGGAGAAAGCCGATGCCGAAGGCCAGTGCGCTCAACAGCGCGGAGCCGGTGGCCTCGAAGATCAGAACCGAGAACGTGGTGATCCGCAGCGAGTCCGCAGTGATCGCGACGGTGCGGGTCGAGAAGAGCAGCCGGAATCGCGGCTCGGCCAGCACCTCCCGGTAGGTGGCACGGCGGTCGCCCTGCGCGGGTTCGGCGGTTTTGGTCATGACGCCCACCCTCGCCGTACGCCCACGGCACTCACCAATGATTCGTCGCTGGACGAATCGGAGCAGACGTCCCGCGGTAATATGCCCGGGTGCTGCGCTTCGAAGTCTCCGTCGAGGACCTGCTGCGCAGCCGCTTCGCACTGTCGCCCGCGCTGGACCTCTGCCTGCTGCTGCGCTCGCTCGCAGGCCTGGACCGACCGCTGCCGCGAGCCTGGGCCACCCGGCTCATGCCGGTCTTCGAACGGCTTCGCCGCGAGACCGAGTTGGACGCCGCCCTCGCCCTGCATGCCCCGCTAGGCGGACCGAACTTCGTCGCCCCGCCCCCGCGCGGCCTCAACCAGACCTGGACAGACGACCTGTCCGTGATCCGGGCCACACCGCTGGAAGCGGCCCGCCAGGAATTCGCCGCCACCGCGACCGGCCCGTCCGCCCGTGATCCCCGCGTACGCGCGGTGCTGGACTCGACGGACGCCGTCCCCAGGATCGCCGAGGCGATGGACCAGGCGTGGCACGATCTGCTCGCCGCGGACTGGCCGCAACTTCGCGCGATCTGTGAGCGCGATGTCGTGCACCGGGTGGGTGTGATCGGCGAACACGGCTGGGCCACGACCATCGAGAGCCTGCACCCGGGCATCGCCTGGCGCGCCGGCGGTATCGAGATCAGCTTCTTCCGGGGCGGAACAGTCCGCCTCGCCGGCGACGGGCTCCTGCTGATCCCTTCGGTCTTCGTCGGACATGTCGCCGCCCACCATGAGGACCCCTGGCCCAGGACCTTGGTCTATCGTGCCCGCGGCACCGCCGCCCTGTGGGGCGAACAGGAGACCGTCCCCCAACCGGACGCGCTGACCGCTCTGGTCGGCCGGGCCCGAGCCCGGCTACTGATGGCGCTGGACGCCCCGGCCAGTACCAGCCACCTCGCCCGAAGCCTCGCCATGGCACCCGGCGCGGTAGGAGATCACCTCGCCATCCTGCGAGGCGCGGGGCTGCTCGTCCGCGCCCGGTCCGGACGGTCGGTGCTCTACCGACGTACACCGCTCGGCGAGGCACTGGTCGCCGGTGCGGGCTGAGGGCTCGGGTCCGCACTGCTTTTTGATGTGCCGCCGGCAGACGATTGCGCAGCCGGGGGTGAGGAAGGCCTGGTGGACGTCGGCGCGGATTTCCCAGCGGATACGCAACGGATACGCAGTCGGCAAAACCAGCGCAGAAGCGCGAAGGCCGCTTCGACGACCCGGCGGTTCTTGCCCAGGCTGCTTCCGTGCTCGGTGCCGCGCCGGGCGATGAGCGGGCGGATGCCCAGCTCACGGGCCTGGCAGCGGTAGACGTCGTGGTCGTAACCGCGGTCGGCGTAGGGGACGCCGGGGCGCTGACGGGGTCATCCGCGCTTGCCGCGGATGGGCGGTACGGCGTGGATCAGGGGCAGGCGCTGGGTGACGTCGTTGCGGTTGCCACCGGTCACGCCGGCGGCCAGGAGCACGCCGTGGACGTCGACGATGCCGCGGTGCTTGCTGCCCGCCTTGCCCCGGTCATGCCGTCCAGCTGAGCTGACGAGCGTGCTGGCCCCGGCGGGAGCCGGATGATCGTGAACTGGTGGAGGAACCAGAGCAAGAACGGCCGACGTCTCCTGAAACGATCAAGATTGAGGAGACTGCGCGGTGCGGATCTACATCAGTGTGGACATGGAGGGCATCACTGGGCTGGTGGATGCCGACGATGTCCAGCCTGGCGGCCGGGACTACGAGCGTGGGCGGCTGATGATGGCAGAGGACGTCAACGCCGCTATCCGCGGTGCCGTCGCGGCCGGTGCCACCGACATCACCGTCAACGACGCGCACGGCCCGATGCGCAACCTCGTGCCCGAGGCACTGCACCCAACAGCGCGCCTCATTCGCGGCAAACCCAAGCAGATGCTCATGCTCGAAGGCCTCGCTCCCGAGCACGACGCTGCGGTTTTCGTCGGCTACCACTCACGGGCCGGTGCTCTCGGCGTACTGAGCCACAGCTTCATGGGGCACGAGATCGAAGACATGTGGCTGGACGACCGGCCCGTGGGTGAGATCGGCCTGGCCCATGCCACCGCGGCTGCCATCGGTGTGCCGGTGACGGTCCTCACCGGTGACGACTGCGCCTGCACAGAGATGACGGAATGGGACGCCTCGGTGAGGACCGTGGCAGTGAAGTATGCGCGGGACCGGTTCTCGGCAGATCTGCGGCCGTCGGAGGAAGCACGTGCGGCCATCGAGAAGGCGGTCGCCGCCAGTCTCGCCGTACCGCCGAAGGCTCCAGCCGTCGCAGCGGCCCCCTCCGCCCTCACGGTCCGCTGGCAGTCGGCTTCCGTTGCCTCGACGCTCCTGGGAATTCCAGGCGTCACGTCGTCAGACAGCCGGACCGTCCAGGCGCAGGGCACACTGCCCGACCTCTATCGGCTGTTCGGCGTGTGGATGCGAGTGGCCGCTTCCCTGACCAACCAGCCCCCTTACTGCTGACCGCCGCGGGCGCGCCGCGGCTGTGTCGCCTGTGCGGAAGTCCGCTGATGCACGGGCCTGCGGGGGCGGCCTGGTCGCCGCCGCCGACGGGGTGCGTTCGCCGGGCGGACAGGACCAGGACGGGGAGAGGACTCGGGGTAGGCGAGATCGACCCGTACGACGACGCTGCGCGGCAGTTGGCCGCATCCAGGAACCGAACTGACCGGGCCGGGCAGTGGGCTGGAGGTCGACCGGTCTCGAAGTGCCCAGGTGACCTGGCCAGGGATGCAGAGGCGTCGAGGCCCCAGCCTCTCCAGAGGATGTCGGTGACCGTGTCCTGGGGTCTCGCCGGTTCGAGGTGGTCAGGCTGGTCCGTAGATGGCGCTGTCTGCTTTGGTGACCAGTGCCCAGTACCGGTCGCCATAGGACCAGTGCCACCACTCGGTGGGGTAGTTGACGAAACCGGCGTCGCCCATGGTTCGGGCCAGGAGGTCGCGATTGCGGCGTGCTCGGTCGGACAGTCCCGGAGCGTCCAGTGGACAGTACTTCTCGTCTCCCGTGCGGTGGCCGTTCACGGCACCGCCCATGTCCAGCTCGACGCCGTCGGCATCGATGAGCGTCAGGTCGAGGGCCGCCCCGGCGCAGTGTGGCGCCACCTCGACCGGGGAGACGAAGGCGCTGGCCCGGCGCCGCAGGTCGACTGGGTCGGTGATGCCTGAGCGGCGTATGCGGTCCTCGTAGAGGGCAAAACGCCGCGCCTGCTCAGTGCTGCTGCGATGCCCTTCTATGACGAGGAACCTGACGCCGTTGGGAAGCCTCTCCGAAGCCGAACTCAGACGTTCGAGCACGCCGGTCCTGACCCGGCCGTATGCCCCATCCTCGTCTCGCTCCCGGGAGTCCAGTGCAATCGCCGGGACCGAGGCGATCTCTGCGAGAGGCTCGCCGCAGTCCTGCACCGGGATACCGACCACCTGGGGATCGCTCAGCAAGATCATGGAACCTGAGCCTAAACGCCGCGGCCCTACGGCGAAATCCGCCCGGCGTGTGTCGGTACGACCAGCCCCCCCCACCGCCGGACATACAGGCCAGAAGAACCTGCCATCGATCGCGGAGGCGGCCGTGAACCGGCAATCGCTCGCAGCCCCCTGCGTCGACGCTCCTGACCTGCGACGCTGCCCCCAAGGATTTCGGGATCCGATGCGAGTCCGAACAGGGCACACAGGGCTCCAGCAAAGTACGGGCGTGTGCCCGTATCGGCGGCAGCGACGATCTGTGGGACGCGGATCGTGGTCTGCGTGAGCAAGTTCGGTTCCTTCGCCGACGTCTGTGCTGACAGCCCGAGTGCGTTCCTCGGCACGGACGAAGCCCGCGAGGAGAGCGCGCTGGACCTCGCCGGCCTCGCCAGTGAGCTGCGGTTCTCGGGAGGTGTGACCATCGCCTCGACCAGGCGCATCGTTGAAGCCATGGTGGAGGTCGACCTTGAACGGCTTCAAGGAGAGTTCGGCGCCGGTGTCCACACCCTCTACTTGGAGCGGCTACAGCAGCGTTCCACGACGTTACGGTGTTTGTAGACCTCGCGGTCGAAGGCCGGCGGGCAGCCTCCGTGACTTCCTCGCCGGGTACGGTTGCGGACCTGGTCAGCCCGCTCGGGAATGGCGTGGGCGATGTCCCGCCGACGGAGCAAGGTGCGGATCGTCTTCGATCTTTAGCCCTTGTCGGCGATGACGTGATGAGCCGGACCCATAGCCGTCCCGGACCGATGCGGGCACCCTGATCGCTTCCAAGACAGCGGCGAACTGGGTGCAGTCGTTGGTGTTGCCGCCTGTCGTGGCGAAAGCGAGCGGGCGGCCCTGGCCGTCACAGACCGGGGGATCTTGCTGGTCAGAACACCTCTCAACCAGCCCGGCTCCGGCTCGGCACCCCGCCGTGCGAGCGGCTCGCGGACCGGTCCTCGGCGAAGCGCGCAGTCGCCGAGGCGCTGGGCGACGTGGTTCACGGTGAAGGGCAAGTCCGGCGAGCACCTGGTGCGCGTAGTAAACCGACTGGCTGCGCACAACCAGCAGTTGCTCCACGTCCTGTCGGAGCCCGGCTCCTCGGTCCGGACGCTGCCGACCCGGCCGCATCCAGGCCGAAGCCGCTGAGTCGCTGTCTGTATCCGGCGCAGGTGATGGCTTCGCCGCCGAGTGCAGCTGACCCGCGGGATGAAAGGCGTACCCGGTCATTCACCGCCCGCAGAAGGAGGCGACCCGCCTCGCGGGAGGGACCTCCGTGGTCAGATAAGGAGCCGGGTTGAGGTCACAGCAATCGGTCGACCAGCCCGTCGATGTAGTCCGGGGTGAGCGGGACCATTCCGAACAAGACGCGGATGTACATCGGGGCCAGGATGTGGTCCAGCACGTCGAACACGTCGGGTGCGCGCTCGCCACGGTCACGGGCGCGATCGAGCATGGACTGCAGTTGCCGGGTGCGTTCGGCGCGGAGGTCGGCACCGGCCTGCAGGCCCTGCTGACCGCTGCTCGACAGGGCGACGGCCAGGTGCAGTACCGCCGGACCGTCGGGTCCGGTGATCTCGCGGGCCACTTGGGTCGCGTAGGTGCGCAGGTCGCCTGACAGGCTCCCGGTGTCGGGCATCGGTGACTGCGCGTTGAGGCGGGTGAGCGCCACGTCGGTGAGCAGGGTTTCCAGGTTGCCCCACCGGCGGTAGACGCTGCTGTCGGCTACGCCCGCGCGGGCTGCGACCTCGCCGACGGTGAAGTTGCCGTAGCCGCGCTCGCTGATCAGGTCGGTGACGGCCTGGTGCACCTGTGCGCCGACGCGGGCGCTGCGTCCGCCGGGCCGCCGGGCTCGCTGTCGCTCGTCCATACCCTCACCTTAACGCAGTCAGGACTTGCGTTTGTGAGGCGACCCTCCTTACAGTCACCTAACGCAGTCAATGACTGCTTTAGGGCGCTCGGGTGCATCCCACCCACGTCGACCGTGGCCGGGCGCAACTATCGATCGAGGGGGTTCTCATGGCTGCATCGCATGCGACCGCAGGCAGTTGCCCGAACCGGGCCGTGCTGCTCGCTGTGACCTGCTTAGGCCAATTCATGGTCCTGCTCGACAACACGGTTGTTGGAGCAGCACTGCCCGATATGCAGCACCGGCTGCACACTCAGCTGACCGGTCTGCAATGGATCGTCGACGCGTACGTACTGCTGGTCGCCATGCTGCTGCTGTCCGGCGGTGTCTTCGCCGACCGGTTCGGCCGCAAACGGGTGTACCTGACCGGCGTCGCGGTGTTCACTGTCGCGTCGCTCGTGTGCAGCCTCGCGCCCTCGCTCGGCTGGCTGATCGCCGGCCGGGTGCTGCAGGGCATCGGGGCCGCGGCGCTGAGCCCTGCCTCGCTGGCCCTGCTCGTCGCCGCCTATCCCGTCCCGCAAGAACGGATCAAGGCGATCGGGCTGTGGGCCGGATTCAGTGGAATCGGTCTGGCCGCAGGCCCCGTGGCCGGCGGCGTGCTGACGGACGCCTTCGGCTGGCCCGCCATCTTCCTGGTCAACCTGCCCATCGGCGTGATCCTTCTGCTGGCCGGTCTGCGCACCCTTGAAGAGACCCGCAATCCGAGCGCCCCTGCGATCGACGTCCCGGGGACGGTGCTGTCCGTTCTGGCAGTGGGGGCGCTGACCTACGGGCTGATCGAGGGTGGTGCCCGCGGCTGGACGTCGCCGGTGATCCTGAGCAGCTTCACCGCCGCGGTGATCCTCCTGGCCGCCTTCGTCGCCGTCGAAACGCGTCGTTCCGCTCCGATGCTGCCGCTGCGACTGTTCCGGCAGCGCCTGTTCACCGTGTCCAACACCGCCATGGTCGTGGTGGGGTTCGCGCTCATGGGCTCGTCGTTCTTCTTCTCCCAGTTCTTCGTGTACGTCCAGGGCAGCTCGATCCTGCGCGCCGGCCTGCAGACCCTGCCGGTATCCCTCGCCATGGTGATCGTCAGCCCGTACGCGGGCCGGCTCGCCGCCCGGTACGGCTTCCGCATCGTGGTCACCACCGGCCTGGCCCTGGCCGGCCTGGGACTGCTCGCGCTCGGCCTGGTGCACGCCGACACCGGCTACGGGAACGTGTGGTGGCGGCTGGGAGTCGTCGGCACCGGCTTCGCCCTGACCATGTCCCCACTGACAGGCGCCGCCATCCAAGCAGTCGACCCGCAGGAAGGCGGCCTCGCATCAGGCATCAGCAGCACCACCCGGCAGATCGGCGCGGTGCTCGGCGTGGCGCTACTCGGAGCCGTCGTCCGCATCCGTCAATCCGGCGGCGCCTCCTTCGAGACCGGCCTCAACAGCGCCTTCCTCGCCGCCGGCATCGTCACGTTGGCCACCGCCGTGTTCACCGGCCTGTGGCTGACGAGGTCCAAGCCCACGGAAGGCTCCACGGCGCCGCAACGCTCCACCGATCCAGATGTGGTCACCACCTCGAACGAGGCGCCCGCGAACAGCCGTTGACCATGACAACCGCCTTGGCCGGCAGAAGGGTCTGCGCGCCGAGGGCGGGGAGCAGGGGTGGGAGCACCCGTCCGATCTCGACTTGGACGGGACCATCCCCACGGGCGCGGGGAGCAGCCGGTGAGGCCATCCCCGCGGGTGGCCGAGGGTGGCGTGAACTCTGCCTGGGGTCCGTATGCGCCCTGGGATGTCGTGGGGAGCGAGGCCCCCATGGGTTCGGCTGGGCGCCCTGAATGAGATGCGATCAGACGGGTGGAAGATCTTGAACTTCAATGCGCCTGGTCCAGAAACGGACTGGCTGGATGCACCTATCTCTGCGTGCGCGAATCCGAACCCCGCGTGGAGCGATGAGGTCCAACCGAGTACTGCAGCACAGTGGTTGAGTACGCGCACTCATGCCGGGTCTTCGTCGCAGGCCTGAGGATACGGGGCACAGCCCCAGACACGAGGAGCCGGCGATGTCCGCCATCCACCCGACCTTCAGCCCTGCACCGGACGCACGACCGGCCTCCGGCCGCCGGATGCCGGCCGTTCTCGCGCTCGCCGTCACCGCAGCGCTCACGGTGTCCGCGCTCGGCGCCGCAGACCCGACCACCTGGGTGCTGGAGACGGTGTGGGTGATGCTGGGCCTGCCGCTGGTGATCCTGCTACGCAAGCGGTTCCCGCTGAGCGGCTTGCTGTGTGGCCTACTGGCCGCACACGCCACGGTTCTCATCGTGGGCGGGCACTACACCTACGCGGAGGTGCCGGCCGGCGACTGGGTGCGCGACTGGTTCGGTCTGGAGCGCAACCCCTACGACCGCTTCGGCCACCTCATGCAGGGCTTCGTCCCGGCCATCCTGGTACGCGAACTCCTCGTCCGCACTTCGCCGCTGCGCGGCAGTCGCTGGCTCGCCCCGCTGACCGTCTGCGCCTGCCTCGCCTTCAGCGCCGTCTTCGAAATGCTGGAATGGCTGGCGGCCGTGACCGGCGGCCAGGCCGCAGACGCGTTCCTGGCCACCCAGGGCGACGTGTGGGACACCCAGTGGGACATGTTCTGCGCCCTGATCGGCGCCATCTGCTCCCTGCTCCTCCTCAGCCGCCTTCACGACCGCGCTCTCACCCGCCTGGCGCTCCCGGCACGGAACTGAACGAGCGGCCTTCCCTCACCTGACGGACACCCGTCCCTGCGCATTCCCGTGCCTCACGTTTCCGTACGGGATCCGGGAACGGGCTGAGCACCAGGCCTTCCGTAGAGGTGTGGTCTCGGCATGTTGCGAATTCTGCGGAGGGCCTATGCGGGTATCGGCGCGGCGGTCCCCACAGGACCATCCACGCGGGTGCAGGGTGCAGGGTGCAGTGGGCGAGGCGGGTGCCTTTGACGGTGAGGGTGGGGGCACTCCCCGCGTGCGTGAAGCGGGGCTCGGGTGATGCCGCACACGCTGCGGGCGATCGACGGCGAGGACGAGACGACCGCCGCCACCTCGCCGCCTACGCAGAACTCGCCCCTGCAACCCGGAGCTCAGGCTCCTCAATCCGCGGCGAACAACCCTCCAGGAGAGGAAACAAGCAGCTCAAAGGAGCCTTCTTCCCCTCCGCGTTCGCCACCCTTGGCGGCCCGGCGTTCCGGGCCCACTACGACAAGAAGATCGCCCAGGGCAAGTACCACACCCAGGCCCTGCTCTGCTCTGCCTCGCCCGACGCCGGGCCGACGTCCTCTTCGCGATGCTCCGCGACGGCACCTTCTACGAACCCCGGCCAGCTCGCTCAGCGCATAGGCCGTGGTCTTGAAGCCGTCTCCGTGATGGAACTCCGCACCCCACGCACCCAGCCGCACCGAGGCCACCTCGTCCAGCCCCAGCGGTCAGTTCCCCACGGATCGACCGCCACGATCCCATCAGAGCCGACCTCAAGCCGAACCCTGAGAATCACCCACCAGAGGAACAGCGCAACACCGACGGCCAGCCCCGTCCACAGGCCGGCTGTCCGTGCCGTCTCGGCTGCCGGAGGGGAAACCCACCCCGCCCAGCCGAAGAGCCCCTTCGCCCCTACAACGGCCGGGATCGCATAGCCCGCTACGCGAGCCGCCCCGCCCGCAAGCGGCCGGGCATTTACCGCCCGGCCGGGCATCGGCCGGTCCCCTGGTCAGCGTCTCCGACGCCCTCAGCGCCCGGAGGCCAGCGGCCCTCTTACAAGACCTCGAAGAAGATGACGGGGGCTCAAGTGGCCGCCAGAGTCAGGTCACTCCGCAGTGGTGAACACGTGCTCGGCCGGTGGGCCGACCAGCAGTCCCGGACCCGCCGCAAGCGCCTCGGTCAGATGCGGGCTCGACAGGTGCGCCTCGAACGCAGCGCGGTCCTCCCACTCCTCGAACACCAGCCACGCACTCGGGTCCTCGGGGTGGACGTACGCCTGGTAGCTGATGTTGCCCGACTCGGCCCGCGACGGCGCGACCAAGGACAGGGCCTGCTCACGGACCTTGCCCTCGGCACCAGGGGCAGCCTTGAGCAGGGCGATCGCGGTGACCTTGGGCATGGGGTGCTCCGTTCGAGGCGTACTTCCGGGACGCGCGAGTCTATGTCTGCGCGCCGTACGCCACAATGCGCCGCCGCTCGTACCCACGCCGCCGGCTCAGCCGCCACAACACGCCCGCGCCCGGCGGTGCGAAGCGTGGCAGCCGCGCGCTCTTCGAGTGTTCTGGAGAGGCGGGCGCCCTCGAAGGTCCCGCTGCCTTCCTCCGACCATAGGGTGTCAGCGCCCCGCCGGTCATCAGACACCGTCCTTCTGCGAACACGGGGGTCCGGGCCCGCTGCCGTTCTCGGCTGTGAACTTGCAGCTGCCCAGCGCGGTCACAGCCGTTTTCAGGAATCCCCATCAGCATCCGACCCCGCCCCTGCTCGCTCGCCGGCATCGCGTCGACGGGCTGGCGCCTCCCGCCCTCGGTTCGACAAGATTTCGGGCATGGGGATACGGCGAGCGCTCCAGCGCCGCCTGCTGTGGTCGGGGGCAGGCGCGGTCGCGATGTGGCTTCTGGCGTTAGGGATCTTGGGCGGCT
Source organism: Streptomyces nymphaeiformis (assembly GCF_014203895.1). Taxonomy (GTDB): domain Bacteria; phylum Actinomycetota; class Actinomycetes; order Streptomycetales; family Streptomycetaceae; genus Streptomyces; species Streptomyces nymphaeiformis. Next base: position 105,539 of record NZ_JACHJY010000017.1, read on the forward strand.
GGGACGTCGCAGATCCCGTCGCCAGTGTCGTGGGAGCGCTGGCAGGCGTAGCGGGCCTGGCCTATGCCCTGGTTGCGCCGCTGGACGCGGAGCAGTCGGCCGACCGGCTGGCGGGCGAAGTCGTACGCCGGGAGCAGGCCGAGTACGTGCGGTGGCTGGACGGGAGCACGGGTGGCCGTATCGACCTCGCCTACACCGCGCTTGTCCACGGCCAGGTCGAAGGAGCGCCGGCCGAGGGCCGACTGAGCGACCTGACCGCACTGCACCATCGCCTCTCACCGCCGCGTGTGGTCATCACCGGCGCCGACGTCACGGACGATGCCGGGACCGGAAAGTCCCTGGCAGCCCTGTCGATGGTCCTCGACCTCGCACGGGACAGGGAGCCCGGACAGGCCGTCGCCCTGCGCATGGCAGCCGCGTCGTGGACTGGCCAGGATCTGGAGGAATGGCTTGTCCAACACCTGGTGACAGCGTTCGGCGTCGGCAGCGGGCCGGCACGACGGTTGGTGGAGGCACGCCTCGTGCTTCCCGTCGTCGACGGCCTCGACGAACTGGACCCGCCGGGCACCGCTCCGTACTCCAGCCGAGCCGCCGGACTGGTGCGCCTGCTCAACAACTGGCAGCACGGCACGCAACCGGCCGCCGCGGTCGTCACGTGTCGACGCGGCGTCTACGACGGCCTCGTCAGCGCGGAGGCGCATCTGCGGGCCACGACCGTGGTGCGGCTGGCGCCGGTCGACGCGGAGCAGAGCCGCACGTTCCTCCAGAGAAGCGTGGCCGACACCGAGGCGGGACTGAGCCGCTGGCAGCCCGTGCTCGACGCCTTGACCACCGCTCCGCAGGCAAGCCCCGTTCCGGACACGCCGGCCGCCGTCCGGCTGCGCCAGGCGCTGGCGACGCCGTGGCGCCTGTCCCTTGCTGTGGCGGTCTACCAGGAGCGAACCGCCGAAGGCCACTATCGACGCAGTCCCGCGGACCTCCTGCCTCTGGCCGAATCCGGCACACTCCGCCAGCACCTGCTCGGCCTCTACGTCCCGACGGTGCTGGCGGCGCGGGGAGACGGGACCGTAGACCCCAACGGCCCGGCCGGACACTGGCTGACCGTGTTGGCCTCCTACCTCGACGACAATCGCAACGGCCGGCAGGCGGAGGGGCGCACGCTCTCGGCCACGGACCTCGTGCTGCCCGATCTGTGGCCGATGGTCGGCGCACGGCGTACCAAGCGCGCGATCCTGTGGGCCTGCCTCGCCTGGGCCGGAGTGCTGGAACTCGCGGTGGTCGTCCGGGCGGCCACGACTTCCTGGGAACAACTCGGCTTCTCCTTCCTGCCGCTGCTCGCCCTTCTGTTCGCATTCAGGCCGGACCTGTGGGAGGGCGACGACCGCATGGTTCTGCGACCACGCCGCTTCGCCCTGGGATGCACCCTGGGCTCCGTCCCTCTCGTGCTCCTCGGGCTGTTCGACACCTCGACGGACTCGGCAGCCGGCTGGGCGACGGCTGCGGCAGCTTTCGGGCTGATGCTGGGTGGCGCCATGGGCGTTGCTGTCACACCCGACGAACGACGAGACGGGCCCCGCGCTCTGGTGCGCAGCGATGCGATCTCCTGGGCCCTGTTCCTGGGAGACCTCGTGGCGATCTTCGCCCTGCTCGGCTACGGGATGGCCGGCTGGCGGGGCCTCGCCTTGACGCTCCTGCCCCTCGCGTTCGTCGGCGGGCTCATCTCCAACTCGCTGTCGCTCCGCTACGTGGTCTTCCTCGTGCTGGCCCGCAGGATCCTGCCATGGCGGCTCGGCCGCTTCCTGCACGCGTGTCACCAGGCCGGGATACTGCGCACTGCCGGAGCCGCCTACCAGTTCCGGCACCGCGAACTCCAGGACTACCTGGCCGGACAACGAGGCCGCGTGGGCGTGTGACCGCTGTCGCGGAAGGTGGGGTCGACTCTGCATGCACAGGGCCGTCCCAGCGGCCAGTAGGACCTGTTGGCTCATCGCTCATGTGACGAGATGCCGTAGGGGACATTCGGGTGGAGTACCGGGTACACCGCAACTGCCGCCCCTCCCGTCCCCGTCGTCTTGTGCACTGGCATGACGAACGAGGAGGCACCCGTGACTGGTTCTCAGGTTTTCACCACCGGCACCGCCATGCTGCACGATCTCGACCCGTACCGCTTCCCCGCCGCGCTCGTCGACGACAGCGGGCCGGAGTGGACGTCGGCGGCCCGTAGTGCCATGGAGGTCTGCGACTACTACTTGCCCGCACCGGACCCGGAGAGCCGCCTGTCCGCTCCTCTCGAGCCGGCCGACCGCCGCCGGCTGGAGCTGCACGCCACATTGACCACCGCAGGCATCGCACCCCTGCCGGGCGACCTCGACGCCATCGAGGCCCTGTGCCGGCTGGACGACACCACCCATCTCGCACTCCGGCGATGGATCAACCACGCCGTGTGACCACCACACGGCTGGACGTGGACGCGCGCTGGATCACCGGGAACCGGCCGGATCCGTTGTTCAAGGTCAGCGAGGCGTGAGGAGGCAGAACTCGTTGCCCTCCGGGTCCGCCAGAACCGTCCAGGAGATTGCGGACTGGTCGATACCAGGGTCGGTGGCGCCCAGGGCGCGGAGTCGGGCTGCCTCTGCGGCCAGGTCGTCACCGGGGTAGGGGCGGATGTCGAGGTGGACGCGGTTCCACACGCTCTTGGTATCGGGGGTGCGGAGGAACTCCAGGTAGGGGCCTACGCCTTGGGCGGAGCGCATGGTCGCGTGGTCGTCGGTGACCTCGTGCAGCGTCCAGTCCATCGCCTCGCCCCAGAACCGGGCCATCTCCCGTGGGTCGGTGCAATCGACCACGACCGCGGCGATCGGCCCGGTGTCCTGGTAGATCGGGCGAGGCTCCAGGACGCAGAACTCGTTGCCCTCCGGGTCGGCCATGACCGTCCAGGGAACGTCGCCCTGACCCACATCGGTGAGCGTCGCGCCGAGATCCTTCAGGCGCGCGACCAACTCCACCTGGTGGGCGGTCGAGGTGGTGGCCAGATCAAGGTGCACTCGGTTCTTGACCGTTTTGGGTTCCGGGCTGGCGACGATGTCGATGCAGACGGCCACGGGGTCGGGGTAGGCGAAGCCCACGGGTTCGATGTTGGTCACGCCGGGTGCCTCGCTGTCGACACCCCAACCGAGTGCCTCCGCCCAGAACCGGCCGAGCGCGGAGTCGTCCTGGGCCTTCATGTTGATCTGCACGAGTCGTGTTGCCATGCCGCAGATCCTAAAAGCTGCCGCCGACCCGCGCCGTCGCGATCAGACAGGTGCTCGACCAGGTGCTGACTACGGTCGCGCTCGCCGGGACTTCCGCCGAGGGCCAGTCCTTGTGCACGAAGGCGAGCCCCGCCGCCGCTCGTATCCGACCTGTCAGAGGCACGGCCCAAGCTCCGGCAACTCGCTGACACCACTGACCGATGGAAGGCTGCTCAAGCCCGCGCCGGCCGACTCGGCCCGCACACTCCACGAGCGGGCGACTCCAGCCGGCAACACGCACGACGCTCGCTGAAACCGGCTGTGGCGGATATTTCGTGAAGGCCAGTTCCAAACATCCGTCATGCCCGGCAATGTCCCTTCATCAGCATGGTGTTCGTGCGGGACAAACAGTTCTGGGATCTGGTGTGGCCTGACGTCGAGGGACTGGCCATCGACGCCGTGGAAGTCGTCGGGAACGTGGTGTGGATCGACCTGCGTGCTCGGCAGCCGGCGGTGTCATGCCCGTCGTGCGGCGGGTCGGCGTCGCGTGTACACAGCACGTACATGAGGCGTCTGGCCGACCGTCCGCTGGGCGGTCGGCGGGTGCTGCTGCGTCTGCGGGTCCGCCGGTTCTTCTGCGACAACGGCCTGTGCTCCCGCCGGACGATGGCGGAACAAGTGCCGAGCCTGACCGCGCGGTACCGACGCCGGACCACGGCCCTGGCCCGGATGGTGCAGGCGATCGGGCTGGCCGTCGGCGGCAGAGCCGGTGCCCGGCTCGCCGGCTACCTGCCGGTGCGGACGAGCCGGGACGTGATCCTCGGAGAACTCCGGCGACTTCCTGACCCAGCGTCCGCCCAGGTCAGGGTGCTGGGGATCGACGAGTTCGCGTTCCGCAAGGGCGCCACCTACGGCACCGTCCTCATCGACGTCGAAACCCGCCGGCCCATCGACCTCCTGCCCGACCGCACCGCAGACACCGTCATCTCCTGGCTCGCCGACCACCCCGAGATCGAGGTCATCTGCCGGGACCGGTCAAGCACCTTCAGCCAGGCCGCCGCCCGCGCGGCACCCGACGCGATCCAGGTCGCAGACAGGTGGCACCTGCTGCACTCGCTGGCCCGTGCCGTCGAACGAACCGCCCACCAACACCGCGTCTGCCTGCGTAAAGACGCCGAGACGGACCAGCCGCAGGAGCCTTCAGACCCGGCGTCCCTGGCTGCGCTGATTGGACCACCCGATCCGAGCGACCCACCGGACGGCCAGCTCCTGGCCCGCGTCCGCCAATGGCACAGCGACATCCACCAACTGCGCGAACGCGGCTGGACGATCAGTCGAATCGCCGACCGCCTGGGCCGGGACCGCAAGACCGTCCGCCACTACCTCACCACCGACCTCGACCAGATCCTCGCCTCGGCTCGCGAGCGCCGCCCCAACGGCCACATCAACCGCTTCAAGCCCTACCTGCAACACCGCTTCCGCGGCGGCGCGACCAACGCCGCTGCCCTCTTCCGCGAGATCCGGGAACGCGGCTACCGCGGCAGCCGCGTCGTGGTCACCAAGTACATCGCGACCCTCCGCGCCGGCACCGCCGCCCCCGAACCCGCACGGCCGATTCCGAGCCCACGCCGGATCACCACCTGGATCATGCGCCACCCCGACACCCTGACCGATAGCCAGCGCGACCAGCTCGACAGCATCCTGGATGCCTGCCCCGACCTGGCCACCGCCCGCGACCTCGCCCACGAGTTCAGCGCCATCGCCCGAGAACGCCGAGGTCAGGACCTCACAAGCTGGATGACACGAGCCCTCGACCAGGGACCACAGCCGGTCCAGGGCTTCGCCGCATTCCTCCAGAACGACTGGGACGCTGTTGTCAACGGCCTCACCCTGCCCTGGAGCTCCGGCGCCGTCGAAGGCCAGGTCACGCGCATCAAGCTGATCAAGCGCCGGTCATACGGCCGGGCCTCCTTCGCGCTCCTGCGGACCCTCGTCCTCGCTCAACCACCGTGAACTGCCCGCGTCAGGTACGCCGTCCACGCTTGGTTTTCGAACGCATACGCGCGCGAAGCTGGGCTTGGTAGAACGCGGCTTTGTCACCGCCGAGTCGGAAGTACTCACAGATGTCGGCCACCGTTTCGGCGTCTTCGGCGCTACCCGTGAGCCCGATCTGGACGAGCTGCCAGAACCCCTCCTGAGCGTGGCGCCTGCATCCACCACCCAGGCCCTCGCCTTCTGGATCCGGCTCATCGCCGCTGGAACCCGCAGCCACGAACAACAACGTCTGCAGGAGCACGTCCCGGGCGAGTGACGAGAGATCGCCCGTCAGCGCGGCCATGATCACACCAACCGTGGGCGGAGTGCACTCGAAGATGATCGTGTCGGCTTCGACGTGATCGTCGAGGGTGTACCCGATCATGTCCCGGGGCGTCTCAGCAGTGATGATCGCCTCGATCAGAAGAGGCACGTGCTCCGCAGAATCGCCGCAGCCGCACTCCAACGAAGCCCAATCGACCCGACCCAGTTCTGCGCGCACCAGCTCACTGACCACCACCGCAGACCCCCATCAAGCCATGCCGGACCCATGCCCCGGCGCTAGCGATCAAGCATGACTTGGCTGCTGGCCGCACCGCCACCAGGGACCGTCACGAAATATCCGCCACAGCCCTGAAACCACCCACTCCGCTGAATCCGGACCAAGCGGGGTGAAGGGTGGCCGTGGCCCTCTTCGTTCCACAGCCGGTTGCCGCCAGCAACGAGAAACCTCCCAGCGGCATCGCTTCCGACGAATTGGAGCTCCCGAGCTGACGGAATGCACGGAAGGAGTCAGGGTCGGACGACTGCCGCGGGTTCGTCGCCGCTCACGCCCTGCTCGTGAATCCCCGGACTCTGCGGCGCAACATGCGCCTCTTCAATCGGCACGCCTTGGGCCCGGTCGGCTGATCCGGCGCTTCCCTCAGACGGCCGGGCGCGGTTCCCGCGACCGCAGCCTGCGTGCGAGCAGGCCGAGCAGCACGGCGTTGACCAGCCCGGACAGTGCCACCCCGATGGAGAAGATCAACGGGCTCAACCAGGCGATCGAGGAGTAGTACTCAACGGGCGAGGACACCGCCATCGCGAGGATGCTGAACGGCGCCGTGGCCATGAGCGGCCAGATCCCGGCGAACCCGGGGTCCGGCAGTACGAACGCGGCGCACAGGAAGAACCCCAGCGCCACCGCGACCACGGCGAGGTATCCACGCGCGAGCCAGTTGTCCACCGCGGGCGCCAGCAAAGCCCGGACCCCCTGCGGGCGAGGGCGCGCAGGGCCGGTCATGTCCGTTCTCTTCCGCTCGGCCGAGTGCGCGGCGCGCGGGAGGGGCTCACGCGCGCCGGCCGGTGCGGCAGTCGCGGCCCTCGTGGCGAGGGCGCCGAGCACGGCAGCGTTCACGAGGGCGCACAGGAGGAGCCATACGGCGAAGACCGCGACCGCCGTCACCTCGGCCGCCCCCTCGATCCCGGCACCGGGGTCGAGGGGGAGAAACACACATAGGAGGGAGAGGGTCGCCGTCAGCAACAGAGGGCTCCCGGCGAAGTCGCTCTCCGGGAAGAGGAACATGACAGTGAAGGAAACGGCGAATACCGCCAGATAGCCCCGGGCGAGCCGGTTGCCCGAAGCAAGCGCAAGAAGTCGGCGCAGGCGCGGGACACGGCGGGGGTGGGACGCAGTCGGCATCGGTGGTTTCCTCGGGTCGTCCCGTTGATGATCTCCACCGTGGACCACTGGTCGTGCTCCGGCATGAGTACGGGTACTCACCGGCAGGACCGCATCATCCTCACGCACCTGCGCAAGACCTCACTCTGCGGTGGTCGGCTCAGCAACGTCCCCGAGTTCCGTTCGTCGGCCTGGCACCGTCCACAGAACAGCACGCCAGGAGCGGGAGACAAGGTGAGTAGGTCCAGGAAACCGGTAAGCGCCGGGTGGGGAAGTTCAACGAGTCTCAACATGGCCAGGGCGGCGGCCAGCCGGGGCGAGGCTGTACGGGAGGCCAGACGGTGGGCGACCCGGCCGAGGGTACAAACGCATTCGAGGACGTAAGAGCGGGCGGCTGGGGGTGGCAGTGCAGGCGGGAAAGCCCTGGCGGAAAGCGAGGCAGGCCAGGCAGGCACCGAGCCAAGGGAGCGCAGACGGATCAGGCGCAGCAGGAGCCCCGCGGCAGGCGGTGCCGACCCCGGGAAGGGCATGGCCAGAACGGCAGTGAGACGCCGCAGCCCGGGAGACGGCGAGAGCGGCGAGGAAGGGCCGGGGGCGAGCACCAGGGCCGTCAAAGGATGCACGCGGAAACGCAAACGAACACGGCACCCGGGTCGGGCCGGGTCGCCCTGCGTAAGCGGGAAGCAGCCCGCCTGCGTCTGGACCGCGCGCCCTCGCCGCTGGGACCATCCCCGCAGGCGCGATGAGCAGTGCCCCCGCCCGCGACTTCGATCCCTCGTCGAAGACCATCCCAGTGCAGGCAGGAAGCACTACGACTGGCAGCTCGTCCTGGGCAAGGTCATGGGTAAGGCCAAGGGACCAACACCGCGGATGCCGGGAGCAGAGGAAGAGGCCAACGGAAAACGCCATCGGGTCGGGGCCATCTTCGTACGAGCGGGAAGCAGTCGGCCAACCGCGTTCGAACTCGCCGACGTCGAAGGACCAGCCCCACAGGAACAGGGAACAACCGCGGCGGGTGTGGTGATAAGCAGACTTCGCCACGGTAAGCCACGTCCACCACCACTCACCACACCCCGAAACCACCCCCACGCGGGCCAGGAGCAACCAATTCCGGGCGACCCGACTCACAAGACGTGGGGGCCATCCCCGCGCTAGTAGGGGGTAACCACCGGTCGGGCGGCCTGGTTTTGCAGGTCAGTAGCGAGAGTGTTCGAGAAGACGACGTAACCGAGTTTCAGCAATGCCCGGTTGCCTGGCTTGCCCCGGACGTGGTGCGTTCCCCCGGCGAGGTGGATGCGGGTCTGGCGGTGTGCCGCGCACGGTGAGCGTGCGCATGATGGGCACGGCCCTCGCCGCGTGGAACGAGGCCGTGCGACGGGAGCCCGCTGGTGAGCGCCTATGCGGTCGGCGTCGGGCGGCCCGGTTCGGGGGGCAAGGTGGCAGGATGACGCGGTGCTCGACTCTCTGCGTGAACTGTGGCTGCGCGGCCTCGCCTTCAACCCGGCGGCGCCCTCCGACGTACTGATACGCCTGATGGATCGAGCGGCCGGTGAGGCCGGTCTGCTGATGTGCGAGGGTCGTGCCCTGCCCGACGCCGTCATCGACGCGGCCCTGCGCCATCCGGTCAGTGCCGTCCGCAGCGCGCTCGCCCGTAACCAGTACGTCGCCCCGGCGCGGCTCGCTCCTCTGGCGACGGACCCGTCAGGGATCGTCCGCGCGCACCTCGCCGGCGGCCCCCGGTCCTGGCCCCGATGGGTCCGGCCACTGCCGGACGACACCCTCGTGACCCTGCTGACCGCGCAGGACGGGGGCGAGGACGGCAGGCTCACCGCGGACGAGATCATCGGGGAGCTCGAATCGTCCCGGCAGATCCCGCTGTCCTTCCGGCACTCCCTGGCCGACCGCGAGCACCCCGGACTCCGGATCCGGGCCACCTGGAGCTGGGAGTCGCTCACCCCGGCGCAGCGGATGAGGCTGCTCGACGACCCGGACCCCGCGGTCCGTGAAGCGGCGCGGGACGGGAGCTGGGTGCTGGATCCAGAACGAGTGGAGGCCAAGCTGCCGTCTTACGGGCTGCGCGGCAAGCCGTTCGTGTTCGGTACCTGCGCCCTGTCCCCGGCACTCGTCGAGCAGTGCTTCGCGGAGGGCATGGTGGGCCCCCTGGCCCGAAACCGCCACGCCCCGGCCCACGCCGTCGCCCGGCTCGCCCGCCATCCCGAGGCCGGGATCCGGGCGCTGGTAGCCACCCGGCCCGACCTGGGACCGGACCTGGCCGCCGAGTTGACGAAGGACCCGGACGACGACGTACGGATGTGCGCACGCCTCCACCCCTTCTCCCGCACCTGGGCCGAGTACGACATGCTCCACAGGTTCATCGGCCACGGTCCGGACTGCACGTGCCCGATCACCGAGCCGGACCCCCAGCCGTCACCCGACTGGTTCGCCGCCTGCGCGGCGTCCGGGGAACCGGTGCTCCGCCGGGTGGCGGCGAGCTGGCCCGGCCTGTCCGCGGAACTCGTCGGGGCACTCGCGCGGGACGAGGACGAGGAGGTACGGATCCGGCTGGCCTGCCACCACCCCCTGGCTCCGCCACGCCTCCTCCTGGACGTCTTCGTCACCCGCCCGGCCCACCGTCCGCACCTGCTGACCCTGCCCGCCTTCCCCCGTACCGGCATGAGCCACCTCATCAACCACCCTGATCCGCAGGTACGCGCCCTGGCCGCGTCCGACCCCGCCCTGCCCGATCCCCCGGTGGAAGACCCCGACGAGTCGGTGCGCCGGGCGGCCGCCGCCAACCCGGGCCTGGCGTCGGACGCCCTGGAGTCGCTCCTCGCCAACCCCCGCACCGCGGAGGGCGCTGCGGCCAACCCGTCCCTCCCCGTCCCACGCATGCACGCGCTCATCGATCGCTGCCTGAACGACGTCCCCACCCTGTCGACGGCGGCCCAACACTGAGAGACGACGGCCGCATAGCGATCACAGGCACGGCAACATCCCTCGACCACCGGCTGACGCCAACACACCAGACGAGCATTTCGAAACTCATCAACATTCCGGACATCAGCAACGAGCGACTGCTCCTCCGGCTCGCCTGCAAACGTCCTCCCTTCTCACCAACGCAGTCACCCTGGTGACCTGGGAACCATCCCCGCTCGAGCAGGGAGCAGGTGGAGCGGTCTCTTTCCCCGGCCTCGAACCGGGACCATCCCCCGCCTCGGCGGCGATCCCCACCTGGGCCGGGCCCGGCAGACAGCTGACCTGCGCAGACAGCGGAACTACAGCTGCCGCGTCAGACCAGGGCAGAATTGAGTTGTTCCTTGCCCGGCACCCCGATACCTTCCGGTTCATGCCTGCCCAGACTCCGCTGCCCATCACTCTCACCGGCCGCCAAGTACGCCTGGAACCACTCGCGATGAGGCATCTGGGAGACCTCTTCGAGGCGGGAGGCGGTGACGAGGAGGTGTGGCGGTGGCAGGGCGGGCCGGCGCCACAGACACATGCGGAACTGGGTAGCCGTCTTGCGATGCTGCTCAAGGAAGCCGAGCAGGGCGTATACGTTCCCTTTGCGGTCATCCACCGTGCGACCGGCCGGGCCATCGGCTGGACCGCGTACATGGACATCAACGTGGCCGAGGAATCGTTGGAGATCGGCTGGACGTGGTATGGGCGCGCGTACTGGCGCACCGCCGTCAATACCGAGTCGAAGCTGCTCTTGCTCACCCACGCCTTCGAAGACCTGGGGATGGGACGCGTACAGCTGAAGACCGACCATCTCAATCACCGCTCGCAGGCCGCGATCGCACGTATCGGGGCACGTCGCGAAGGCGTACTCCGCCGCCACCGCCGACGCCCGGACGGTAGCTGGCGGGACACGGTGTACTTCTCGATCCTCACCGACGAGTGGCCTGCGGCCAAGGAATCCCTCGCTGCTCGCCTGGGAGGACTGGGCCATGAAGGATAGCGTCGGGGCGCCGGCGTGACGGAGGCGAGGGCTACCGAGAGGCAGCTCAGCCGGCCTGGGCTTGTTCCGCTTGAAGTACCCGCTCCTGAGCCACACGTGATGGCGGGCCGGAGGGGACGTTGCAGGCTTTGCTCTGACCTACGCGGTGGCGGGGGGGCACCATAGATGATCTCCATGGGAACTGTGGCGGCGGTACGCCGGTATCCGGTGAAGTCCATGCTCGGCGAGGCTCTGGTATCCGTGATGGTGACTCACGCAGGGCTGTCCGGGGACCGGTCACACGCCGTTCTCGATGAGACGGGCGCGATCGGAAGTGTCAAACACCCGCGTAAATGGGGGCCGTTGCTCGGCTGCCGGAGTCGGGCAGTCGATGGCACCGTCGCGGTTGAGCTACCTGACGGGGTGATCCGCACGGTCGGCGATCCTGATTTGGATGGCCGACTGTCCAAGCTGTTGGGCCGCCAAGTGTTCGTCTCAGCGAGCGCGCCGGCTCACAGCGTGCTGGAGCGTGCGGTGCCGGAGTACGAGGGCGGTGTCCCGGATGCCGTGCGGGCCACGGCATTCGTGGACGGCACCGGAGAGAAGATCACCGCCGGCAAGGTCGCGTCGGGAACCTTCTTCGACTACGGCCGGGTCCACCTCGTCACCACGTCCTCGCTGACGAGGCTCCAATCCATCTACCCCGCCGGCGATTTCGATCCGCGTCGTTTCCGGCCGAACCTGGTCATCGACACGGGCAAGGGGCCGGCTTTTGCAGAGGACGGCTGGCAGGACCGGCAGTTGCGCGTGGGCGAGGCACTGTTTCGCGTGGTGGTGCCCACGCCGCGTTGCGTGGTACCCGCGCTCGGCCACGACGAGCTGGGAGCCGACCCTGGCATCATGCGTGCGATAGCCCGCGAACACCGGATCCACGTCTTCGACTTGGGGCGCCTGGCATGCCTGGGCGTATACCTGGATGTCCTCGAACCCGGCGAGGTCCGGCTTGGCGACTCGATCACCACTGACTGAAGTGCTGAACGCTGTGGCCAGGCGTCGAGTGCGGGAGGCGGCTCTACACCCTTCACCCGCCACCGTCATGCCGACGCTACGCGAACACGACGAGCAAGCCGGCATCTTCAACACCACAGGCGTGCAGCAGGGAGCCTCCCCGCCGGCGCGGGGAGCAGCCAAGGCGAGTCATGAGCCGCGCGAGGACTAGACGATCTATTCCAAGGGATCGGTGGTCAGAGCGGATCGCGGGATGCTTCCACTGCCTCCCGGACGTTTGAGTGCGGGTCGTCGGCAAGGCCGTCCAACAGTTCGGTGACCCCTGGGGTGGACCAACGGGCGACCGCCCACACCAGGTCCTCCCGCACCCCGGGGTCGGGGTGGGCAGCGAGGCGGCTCAACTGGGCGAGCGGGCCACGCCGACGCATTCCGAACCAGTGCAGTGCCTCCCGCAGCGCGGCCGGATCGCCGGGGTCACCGGCTGCAACCCGGGCGAGCAACACCTTGACGGGTGGCGGCGGACCATCCAACGGATGCGGCAACCGCTCCCGCAGGCGCCGCGCCCCGTACCCGCCGCGCACGCGGCACCCGAAACAGGTACAGGGGCGCACACCGTGTGCATCTGGCAGGTACCGCCAGCCCGCCACCTGCGGCGCGGTGCGGACCCGGTGCACTTCACCCGGCCGGATCGCCCGAGGAACGAACACCTCCCACCCGCGCGGGTCCTCCAGTGCCGCGATCCGTCGCACCGCCTCCGACGCAGAAACGGTGATCTGGGCATCCCGCGCCCGGTCGGCATAGCGTCCGACCAACACGTCCTGGGCATCGTCGAGTCGCACGTGGACCGCGACAAGCCCGCCGCGGCTGCCGAAACGCGCCAGCTCGCGCAGCCATTGGTGGGTGAGGGTGTACGACGGCAGGACCGGGAAGCAGTAGACCCCCCGCGCGCCGCCCTGTCCGTGGCTGGCCGCCCGGATCCCGGACCGCCGGATACGCGGCGCGTTCGCCGCTGAGGTCAAGTGCACGAACATCGCCATGACACGGAATACTAGGTGACCCAATCCAGGCCATAGCCTGCGCGTATGGGATGAGGGCGTCCAACGTTGATGTGTGAAAACAGAGTTGGAAACCCCACGACCGCACTCCAAGTGAAGACCGACGACCTGCTGAAGACGTCTCCTCACGACCGACTGTGCCGATCCGAAAGACTCGCTTCGCTCGGCTACACCCATACCGCACCGGCATAACCACCGGATCCGGGAGGTCGCGAGGGCACAACCAGTCCTGTCTCTCAGTGCTCCGCAACGTCACTACGCCTCGACATCATCGAGGCGTGCGTCGTCGACGTGCGTGATGTACGTCGTCGCGGCCTCAGAGATGATCTCTGGCATGACGAGCGGAGCGGTAGCGGGAGCAGGCTCGGGCGACGACGAAGTCGACGCCTGGCGCGCACGATTGGGTCTGGTGCAGGTTTGGGTGACAGGTTCGGTTACGCGGCCCGGAGGGCCGGTGTGGTGGTCATGACGGTCTCGAATTCGACGGGGGTCAGCCGGCCGAGTGCGGC
>NZ_JACHJY010000018.1 GCF_014203895.1 Streptomyces nymphaeiformis
GGGCATCCACCGCATCAACCAGAACCCGCAGCTGCCTTGGTCCTTCCTCGCCCACACGGGCCTTACCCTCCACCCGCCAACCCCATGGAACTAACAAAAAGATCAGTAGAGGTCATCTCATTTGGTGGCTACGTGTGGGGAGCCCGCGGCAAGTCGAGCCATCTCGTGCAGGCGGTGCCAGTACTCAGGGGCGTCCGCTTCGCCGAGTACAGGTATGACCTGGTCTAGGCAGGCGATGCAGCGAAGCAGAATGCTTCGGCCCCGCGCTTCGAGCTCGCCGCCGCTCTTGATCCCCGTGAAAACGCAGCCTGCGGTGTCCGAGTCCAGCATCACCACGTCGAAGCCGGCCCGGTCCGCTCCGGCCAATCCGGGAGGAAACGGCAGTTACATGAACTCTTGGTACAGGCGTGATACGGCCTCAAACACAGTCTCTTCGCTCACGCGGACCATCATGGCGCAGCTTTCACAACGCCTGGAGTCGTCTTGAGCCTGCGGTAGCAGATGAGGGTGCAGGCGATGCTGGTGAAGGCGAGGAAGTGGTCGGCCTTGCGTTCGTAGCTTCGGTGGAGGCGCCGACAGCCAGCGAGCCAGGCCATGGTGCGTTCGATGGTCCACCGGTGACGGCCCAGCCTCTGCGAGGACTCGACACCTTTGCGGGCGATGCGGTGGGTGATGCCACGCTGGCGTAACCATTGCCGCAGGTGGGAGTAGTCGTAGCCCTTGTCGCCGTGGAGCTTGCCGGGCTTGCGCCGCCTGCGTCCGCGGCGGGACCGGATCGGCGGTATGCCCTTCACCAGCGGGATCAGGGCCTGGCTGTCGTGCAGATTCGCCGCCGAGATCCCGACAGAGAAGGGCAGACCTGTCCGCTCGGTGATCAAGTGGATCTTCGAGCCGTACTTGCCCCGGTCCACAGGATTCGGACCTGTCAGGTCCCCCTTTTCAAGGCCCGCATGTTCACCGAGTCGATCGCGCAGTGGGACCAGTCCAGCTCGCCTCGGGACCCGAGCTCGTCGAGGACCAGGCGGTAGAGCTTGGCCCACACCCTGGCCTTCGTCCACTCAGAGAAGCGTCGGTGGGCCGTCGCTCCCGACGGCCCGAACGACGCGGACGGCAGCTGCTGCCACGTACAGCCCGACGTGGCCACGAACACGATCGCGGCCAGCACCTCCCGGTCACCGTGCCGCCGCCGGCCACCACCCTGGGGCCGCGACGGAGCCTCCGGCACCACCCGCTGGAACAGCTCCCACAGCTCGTCCGGCACCAGCCGCTCAACAATCCCCACCACAGACCGCAGCCTACTGACCCTGCCAAATGAGATGACCTCTAAGGGCGGCAAGCTGCGTGACGTACCCCTGCCCGACCCCGTGGCGGACGCGCTCAAGGCCCATATGAAGCTCTTCCCGCCGGTGGAGATCACGCTGCCCTGGATGCGCGCCGGCGGTCCGCCGGTGACCAAGCGGCTGCTCTTCACCGGTCCGCTGGGAGGGCACGTCTGGCGCACGTCTCTGAACGAGGACCACTGGAAGCCCGCACTGGCCAAGGTGGGCGTCATCCCCACGGCGAAGAGCCGGGAGCACGCCGCCGCGCGCGAGCACGGGATGCACGCCCTGAGGCACTTCTACGCCTCGGTGCTGCTGGACGCCGGAGAGAGCATCAAGGCCGTCAGCGAGTACCTGGGCCACTCCGACCCGGGACTCACGCTGAAGGTGTACGCCCACCTGATGCCGAGCAGCCGGGACCGCGCGCGGCAGGCACTCGGCAGGGCCCTGAGGCCGGACGACTCTCCGCACTGAGGGCCCAGGGTGGGCCCAGAGCGCGAAAATGCCCCCGATCTGCGCCGTGTGCGCAGGTCAGGGGCATGATCACTATTCCTACTTCTTCTTGCCCTGGTTCCTGACCGCCTCGATGGCGGCCGCCGCGGCCTCCGGGTCGAGGTAGGTGCCGCCCGGGTTGAGGGGCTTGAAGTTCTCGTCCAGCTCGTAGGAGAGCGGGATGCCCGTCGGGATGTTGAGGCCGGCGATGTCGGCGTCCGAGATGCCGTCCAGGTGCTTCACCAGGGCGCGGAGGCTGTTGCCGTGGGCGGCGACCAGGACCGTGCGGCCGGCGAGGAGGTCCGGGACGATGTTGTCGTACCAGTACGGGAGCATCCGCTCGACGACGTCCTTGAGGCACTCGGTCTGCGGGCGCAGCTCCGGCGGGATCGAGGCGTAGCGGGCGTCGTGGGCCTGCGAGTACTCGCTGTCGTCGGACAGGGCCGGCGGCGGGGTGTCGTACGAGCGGCGCCACAGCATGAACTGCTCCTCGCCGAACTCGGCGAGCGTCTGGGCCTTGTCCTTGCCCTGGAGGGCGCCGTAGTGACGCTCGTTGAGGCGCCAGGAGCGGCTGACCGGGATCCAGTGGCGGTCGGCGGACTCGAGGGCGAGCTGCGCCGTGCGGATGGCGCGCTTCTGGAGGGAGGTGTGCAGCACGTCGGGCAGGAGGCCGGCGTCCTTGAGCAGCTCGCCGCCGCGCGTCGCCTCCTTCTCGCCCTTGGCGGTGAGGTTCACGTCCACCCATCCGGTGAACAGGTTCTTCTCGTTCCACTCGCTCTCGCCGTGGCGGAGGAGGATCAGCTTGTACGGTGCGTCGGCCATGCGTACGAGCCTAATCGACCGCTGACGATTGACGCGCGTCGTCAATTCGCTGGCGTCCGACGTATGAGATGCGTAAGTTACGAGAGCCGGAAGCAGGGCTTACGTACAGCAGGGGGCCGCCACACATGTCCATCGATTCGCTCAGACGATCAGCCCGGGCGACGG
The DNA here is from genome assembly GCF_014203895.1 of Streptomyces nymphaeiformis. Lineage (GTDB taxonomy): Bacteria > Actinomycetota > Actinomycetes > Streptomycetales > Streptomycetaceae > Streptomyces > Streptomyces nymphaeiformis. The sequence continues at coordinate 2,799 of NZ_JACHJY010000018.1, forward strand.
TCTCCGGCCTCCCCCAGGGATTCTGGTGGTTGTGGCTGTCCACCCTGGTCAATCGGACCGGGGCCTTCGTCCTCACCTTCCTCTCCCTCTACCTGACCGTCGAGCTCGGGCACTCCGCCTGGTTCGCCGGACTCGTCGTCGCCCTCCACGGGCTCGGCGGCGTCGCGGGATCGCCGCTCGGCGGCATGCTCACCGACCGCTGGGGCCGCCGGCCCACCATGGTCTCCATGCACCTCGCGGCCGCCGCCTGCGCCGCCGCCCTCGCCGTCGTCACCAGCGCCTGGGCCATCGCCGCCGTCGTCCTGCTCATGGGCGTCGCCATGCAGGCCGTCCGCCCCTCCATCAACGCGACCATCGCCGACATGGTCCCCGCCCACGACGTGCGCCGGGCGTACGCCCTCAACTACTGGGCCCTCAACCTCGGCTTCGCCATCGCCTCCATCGGCGGCGGCGCCGCGATGTTCCTCGGCTACCGCACCCTCTTCGTCGTCGACGCCGTCGCCACCACCCTGTGCGCCCTCATCGTCTTCCTCCGGCTCCCGGAGACCCGGCCCGAGACCCCGACCGACACGGCGGGCGAGCCGGTCGCCGAGGAGAGGGTCAGCATGCTCACCGTGCTGCGCGACGCGCCCTTCCGCACGCTCGTCCTCCTCAACCTGCTCGTCTGCCTCGTCTTCACCGCCCCCTGGATCGGTCTGCCGCTCACCATGGCGGGCCAGGGCCTCTCGCCCTCCTCGTACGGCGTCGTCATCGCCGTCAACGGCATCGTGATCGTCGGCTTCCAGCTGCTCGTCAACAAGCTGACGGACAAGCGCTCCCCGGTCGTCCTGCTGAGCCTCTCCGCCCTCCTCTTCGCCTTCGGCACCGGCGCCACCGCCCTCGCCGGCTCCCCCGTCGCCTTCGCCGCGACCGTCATCGTCTGGACGATCGGCGAGATGATCCACGTCCCGACGAACGCCGCCGCCACCGCCCGCCTCGCCCCCGAGCACGCCCGGGGCCGCTACCAGGGCGTGATGGGCATGTCCTGGGCCGTCGCCGCCTTCGTCGCCCCGATCGGCGCCGGCGCGATCGTCGACGGCCCCGGCCCCGACGTCCTGTGGGCGGCGTGCGCCGCGATCGGCGTCGCCGCCGCGGTCGGGTACTCGATCCGGCTGCGGAAGGCCCTGTGCGAGGAGCCCGAGGAAGCCGCCGCCGCAGCGGGACCGGTCAGGACCGAGGAAGCCGCCCCCGCCGCCGGACCGGTGAAGACCGAGGACGCCCCGTCCTCCGTCAGCGCCTGACCCGCTCCGTGTCGCCGTAGGCCGCCCACGCGGCCACGGCGAACCCCGTCCCCTCCCTCCGCACTTCGGCGGCGCCCGCCCCGCCGAAGTGCGCGGGGACGACCAGCTCCCGCTCGTCGGCGGCCCGTTCGAGGATCCGCCGGCGGCTGACCGCCGCCCCCGCCGGATCCAGGCAGAAGCAACTGGCGCGCTCCGGGTCGAGGATCTGCACCGGGCTGTGGAGCAGGTCGCCGACGAAGACCGCCCGGTCCGTCCCGGACGCCAGCCGCAGCACGGCCGAGCCCGGGGTGTGACCGGGCGCCGACTCCAGGACCAGGTTCTCGTCGATGCGGTGGGACCCGTCCCAGAGCGTGACCAGCTCCGCGCGGTGCACGGGCGCCACGCTGTCCCCGTAGATCAGCCGGTCCTCCTCCTGCAGGCCGCCGCCGTACGCGTTCTCCGGGCCGAAGTGGAAGTCGTCGGCGGCGGGGAGGAGGTAGCGGGCGTTCGGGAACGTCGGCGCCCACCCCCCTTCGACGGGGCGCGTGTTCCAGCCGACGTGGTCCGCGTGCAGATGCGTGTTGACGACGACGTCGACGTCCTCGGGCCGGACGCCCGCCCGCTCCAGACGGCCGAGGAAACCGTCCTGCCGGTGGTGGAAGTGCGGCGAGTGCGGCCGCTCCCGCCCGTCGCCCACCCCCGTGTCCACCAGGACGGTCCGTCCGCCGCTGCGCAGCACCCAGGTCTGCAGCGCCATGACCGCGCTGTCGCCGTCCGGCGCCCAGTGGTCCGGCGCCAGCCACTCCTCGTTGTCCTTCCACACCTCGGCCCCGGCGTCCGGGACGAGGGCGCGGGCGGGCGCGAACGGCCCCTGCCACTCGACGATCCGGATGATCTCGACGTCCCCCAGGACGATGCTCTGTGCGCTCTCGTTCGTCATGGGATCGACGGTAGGGAGGGCGGGTGAGCCTCTCAATGCCTCCTCGGCTCTTCTGCATGCGCCAGACGCTCAGTACGCTCCCCGCCATGGTGGACGTGGTGAGCGACGCGATCGCGGCCGTACGGGTCGGGCGGCCGTCCTCCGACCGGGTACGGGTCGGAGGACGCTGGTGCGCGCGGCTCGCCCCGTACGAAGGGGCCGGCTTCCACGTCGTGCTCGGCGGCAGCTGCTGGCTGCTGCCCGACGGCGGCGAACCGGTCGCGCTCGGCGCGGGCGACGTGGTGCTGCTCCCGCACGGCACCGGGCACGTCATCGCCGACGCGCCCGCCGACGCGGAGACGGTCGCGCGGGCGGTCCCCTTCGAGCGCTGGGCCGACGGCAGCCTTCCGCGGCGGCCCCGGACGCACGCGGGCACGCGCGAGGTCGAGATGCTCTGCGGCAAGTACCGCCTCGACCGCAGCCACGCGCACCCGCTGCTCACGGAACTCCCGCCGCTCGTCCACCTGCCCGCCCGCGCCGGCGCGCACCCGGAACTCCGGGCGGCGATCGGCCTTCTGGAGGGCGAGCTGGACGAACGCCGGCCGGGCGCCTCCCTCGCGCTCCCCAGCCTGCTCGACCTGCTGTTCGTCTACATGATCCGGTCCTGGGCGGCCGAGAGCACGGCCGGGGCGTGGCCGGCCGCCCTGGGCGACCCGGTGACGGCCGCCGCGCTGCGCGCGCTGCACTCCGACCCGGCCGCGCCCTGGACCGTCGACCGGCTCGCGGCCGAGGCGGGCGTCTCCCGCCCCACGCTCGCCCGCCGCTTCACCGCCCTGGTGGGCCGGCCCCCGATGGCGTACCTCACCTGGTGGCGGCTGACCCGCGCCGCCGCGCTCCTCCGCGACACCGGCGACCCGCTGGCGACGGTCGCCCGCCACGTCGGCTACGCCTCGCCGTACGCCCTGTCCCACGCCTTCCGCCGCGAGTTCGGCACGACGCCGGGGCGGTACAGGAACGGCTGCTAGACGGTCGGCTTCTGGATCAGGTTCTTGAAGGCGTCGAGGTTGCGGGTCGACTCGCCGCGTGAGACGCGCCATTCGTACTCGCGGCGGATCGCCGACGCGAAGCCCAGTTCCAGGAGGGTGTTGAAGTCGCCGTCCGCCGCCTCCAGGACCGAGCCGAGCAGGCGGTCCAGTTCCTCCGGGGTGACGGCGGAGAGCGGGAGCTTGCCGGCGAGGTAGACGTCGCCGAGCGGGTCGACCGCGTAACCCACCCCGTACAGGCGGAGGTTGCGCTCCAGGAGCCAGCGGTGGACGCCCGCCTCGTTCTCGTCCGGGTGCCGGATGACGAAGGCGTTGAGGGAGAGGGAGTGGCGGCCCGCCCGGAGCGACAGGGTGGTGAACAGCTTGCGCGTGCCCGGGAGCTTCACGACGTACGAGCCGGGCTCCGGGGACTCCCAGTCCAGCTCCGCGTCGTTGAAGGTGTCCTCGATGATCCGCCGAACGTCCTCAGCCATGGTGCGAGCGTACGCGACGGCGGTTCTCGCGCAGCCGGTGGTCGTGCATGGCGGCCGTGTACACGTCCGCCGTTCCCGAGGCCGCGGTGTCCCAGCCGAAGGAACCGGCGTGCAGCGCCGCCGCCTCGCCCATCCGGGCCGACAGCGACGGGTCCGCCACGAAGCGGCCGAGCGCGCGGGCGTAGTCCGCCGGGTCGTGCCCCTGGACGAGGAGACCGGTCACCTCGTCCCGTACCGCCACGGGCAGACCGCCGACCGCCGCCGCGACGACCGGCGTGCCCGCCGCCTGCGCCTCGATCGCGACCAGGCCGAAGGACTCGCTGTACGAGGGCATGACGAGGACGCTCGCCGCGCGGAACCAGTCCGCGAGCCGGTCCTGCCCCACCGGCGGGTGGAAGCGCACGACGTCCGAGATGCCCAGCCGGGCGGCCAGCTTCTGCAGCTGCTCCGGCTTCGCCAGGCCGCTGCCGCTCGGCCCGCCGACCACCGGGACGACCATGCGGGTACGGAGGGAAGGGTCCTGGTCCAGGAGCCGGGCGGCCGCGCGGAGCAGGATGTCCGGGGCCTTCAGCGGCTGTATCCGGCCGGCGAAGACCGGGATGAACGCGTCCTGCGGCAGACCGAGCCGGGCGCGGGCGGCGGCGCGGCCGTCCGCCGGGCGGAAGTGGTCGAGGTTGACGCCCGGGTGCACGACCGCGATCTTGCCGGGGTCCGCCTCGTAGAAGCGGGCGAGCTCGTCGGCCTCCTCGGCCGTGTTCGCGATCAGCCGGTCGGCGGCGGCGACGATCTGCGTCTCGCCGATCACCCGCGCCGCGGGCTCGGGGGTGTCGCCCTCGGCGAGCGCGGCGTTCTTGACCTTCGCCATGGTGTGCATGGCGTGGACGAGCGGGACGCCCCAGCGCTCGGCGGCCAGCCAGCCGACGTGGCCGGAGAGCCAGTAGTGGGAGTGGACCAGGTCGTAGTGGCCGGGACGGTGGCCCGCCCACGCCTGCATCACGCCGTGCGTGAAGGCGCAGAGCTGCGCCGGCAGCTCCTCCTTGGCGAGCCCCTCGTACGGGCCGGCGTCGACGTGCCGGACGAGGACGCCCGGGGTCAGCTCGACGACCGGGGGGAGGCCGCCGGTGGTGGCCCGGGTGAAGATCTCCACCTCGATGTCGATGGCGGCGAGACGTTTCGCCAGCTCGACGATGTAGACGTTCATGCCGCCCGCGTCGCCCGTGCCGGGCTGGTGCAGCGGCGAGGTGTGGACGCTGAGCATGGCCACGCGCCGGGGGGTGCGGTGCCGGCCGGGGAGCCGGAGCCTGGCCGGCGCCGGGTGCCGGTGCCGGGTACCGGCGAACCGGGACACGTACTGGCTCACGTCGGCGGTCCTTCCGCTCGGGGGCTGCGCTGGGCGGGCATGACAGTCGGAGGGCGCGCTACGTCCTCCACCTGCGGCAACAGCGGAACGGGCCGGTTCATTTCCGCGGGAGGGGTGCTTTGCCAATTCGTTGCCGGGCCGGGTCCGCGGGGCGGGCGGCCGTGGGCCCCCTCCCCCACCCCTTACGCTCGTGGCATGGCCCCGCGCACCACCCGCCCCGTCGGCACGCCGACCCGCGGGACCACCAACCCGAACCGGCTGCGCCGCATGGACCGCTGGATCGCCGCCGTCCACGGCCCCGCCCTGCGCCGCTTCCCCGAGCCGCCGCTCGCCGTCGACCTCGGGTACGGGGCCGCCCCCTGGACCGCCGTCGAGCTCCTGGCCCGGCTGCGCACCGCCGAGCCCCGCACCCGGCTCTACGGCATCGAGATCGAGCCCGCCCGCGTCGAGGCCGCGAAGCCGTACGAGCGGGAGGGCCTGTCCTTCGTGCACGGCGGCTTCGAGGTGCCGGTGCCCGGCCGGGTCGCCCTGATCCGGGCCGCGAACGTGCTGCGCCAGTACGACGAGGACCAGGTCGCGGCCGTCTGGGCCCGGCTCTGCGGGCGGCTCGCGCCCGGCGGGCTGCTCGTGGAGGGGACCTGCGACGAGATCGGGCGCCGGCACGTGTGGGTGGCGCTCGACGCGGACGGGCCCCGCACGGTGACCTTCGCGACCCGGCTGGGGTCGCTCGACCGGCCTTCGGACCTCGCGGAGCGGCTGCCGAAGGCGCTCATCCACCGGAACGTGCCGGGCGAGCCGGTGCACGCCTTCCTGCGGGACTTCGACCGGGCCTGGGCGGCGGCGGCCCCGTACGCCTCACTGGGCGCCCGGCAGCGGTGGATCCGCGCCGTCCGCGACCTGGCGGCGGACTGGCCCCTGACGGACGGCCCGCGCCGCTGGCGCCAGGGCGAGGTGACGGTCCGCTGGGAGGCGCTGGCGCCGCGCCCGTGACGGTGCGGGACGAGCGGAAGCGCCCGTGACGGTACGGGACAGGCGGAAGCGCCCGTGACGGTACGCCAGGTGGACGCCTCCCCCGTTTTCACCAACTCCCGCTGAATTTCCCGTACGCGGGGAACGCCGCACGCACATCACTCGTCCCCCGTGAGGGGACGCGGCCCGACAGGCCCCGGTTTCCCCTGTTGCTTTCCGGTTTCGCATGGCACTATCGCCAGGTCACCACAAGTTACTGACGGTAAATCAGATTTGGGTCACTCGAGGGGGAGCTCGTGAACCGACGCCGCCACGCCACTGCCGCGATCACCGTGATCTGCGCCCTGACCGTGCTGGCCTCTCCCGCACTGACCCTCCAGGCCTCCGCCGCGCCGCTCCCGCCTCCCCCTCCGAAGAAGAGCCTGGAGGAGGTGCGCGAGGAGATCGACGACCTGTACCGCAAGGCGGCCGTCGCCACCGACGCGTACAACCTCGCCGAGGAGAAGACCAAGGAGCAGTCCGCCGAGATCGTCCGGCTCGCCCGGATGATCGTGGACGGCCGCGAGAAGATCGAGGACCTCAAGGCCAGGGCCGGCGCCCAGGCCCGCGCCCAGTACCGCAACGGCGGCCTCCCCGACGGCGCGCAGCTCGTCCTCACGAACGACCCGCAGCTCTTCCTCGACGCCACCGGACGGCTCAAGGCCGGCGCCAAGGCCACCAGCGACCTCCTGGGCGAGATGACCCGCGCGCAGGCCGAGTTGGACACGTACGCCAAGGACGCCGGCACGAACTGGACCAAGCTGGAGGCCAACCGCGTCCGGCAGGCGAAGGCGAAGAAGGAGATCAACGACAAGATCGCCGCCGCCAAGAAGCTGGAGTCCGAGCTCGCCGCCGAGGAGCGCGAGCGGCTGCGGATCCTGGAGGAGCAGGCGCAGCTCCGGGCCCAGACGACCTGGCTCGGCACCGGCGTCCTCGACGGCCTGAAGGAGGGCGCGACCGCGGAGGGCAAGAAGGCGGTGGCGTTCGCGACGGCGCAGATCGGCAAGCCGTACGTCTGGGGCGCGGAGGGACCGAAGTCGTACGACTGCTCCGGCCTGACCCAGAGCGCCTGGGGTGCGGCCGGCCGGAACATCCCGCGCACCTCGCAGGAGCAGTGGCGGCTGCTTCCGCACGTGGACGTCAAGGACATGCGGCCCGGCGACCTGATCGTCTACTTCAAGGACGCGAGCCACATCGGGATGTACGTCGGGAACGGGACGATCGTGCACGCCCCGCGCCCCGGCCGGAACGTGACCCTCGCGGGCGCGGGCTCGATGGAGATCCTCGGGGTGGTCCGTCCTTCGTGACGGCGGCCACGTCGCGCCGCGCTCCGGGGCGCGGTCCGTCCTTCGTGACGCGGGCCACCTCCGCGCCGCGCCGGGCGTGACGGGAGCCACGTCCGGCGCGTGACCTTTCTCATGGGCCCGACGCGCCCGTGCGGACCGAACGAGGGCAAGTACCTCCCTTTCCGCGGCATATGCCAAGCGCGGCGCGCGCTCTCACAGGCTGATCACCATTCCGCTGCGCACCGCCCTACCGCTATGGTCCGGGACGGGCGGGACGCCACCCGGCGCCCTGCGCACCCTCGGGGGGAGGGAAGGAAACCCGGACCGATGCCCGTATCCGTACCGCGCCAGAGAAACGTCTCTGCCGCTGCGGGACCCGGCGACGCCACCCCAATGGACGCCACTCCCATGACAGGCACAGTCACAGGCACCGATCGCACCGATCTCACTCTCCTGGTCGTCGAGGACGACCCGGCGGGTGCCCTCGCCGTGCCCGAACTGCTCGACGCGGCCGACGCCGCCGGCACCCGGGTCCGCATCCGTACCGCCCGCAACCTCACCGAGGCCGAGCGGCTCCTCACCGACGACGTCCACTGCGTCCTCGTCGACCTCTCGCTGCCCGGCCCCCGGGCAGCCGTGGGCGACGACCCGCTCGCCCCGCTGCGGCACATCCTGCGCCTCGCCCCGCGCCACGCCGTCCTCGCGCTCGCGGCCTCCGCCGACGCCGAGCTGGCGGCCGAGGCGGTACGCGTCGGGGCCCAGGACCACCTCTTCCGCGAGGAGCTCGACGGGCGGCTGCTCAGCCGGGCCATCCGGTACGCCGTCGAGCGCAAGCGGGCCGACGCCGTCCAGTCGAAGCTCACCGAGTCCAGGCTGCGCGCCCAGGAGAACGCCCGCCTCGAACGCGGCCTCCTGCCGACCCCGCTCCTGGAGGGCTCCGAGCTGCGGTTCGCCTCCCGCTACCGGCCCGGCCGCTCCCGCGCCCTGCTCGGCGGCGACTTCTACGACACCGTCCGCACCCCCGACGGCACCGTCCACGCCATGATCGGCGACGTCTGCGGGCACGGCCCCGACGAGGCCGCCCTCGGCGTCGAGCTGCGGATCGCCTGGCGGGCCCTGACCTTCGCCGGCCTGTGCGGGGACGAGCTGCTCTCGACGATGCAGCAGGTCCTGGAGCACGAGCGGGAGAGCGACGAGATCTTCGCGACCCTCTGCACCGTCGACATAGCGCCCGACGGCCGCCGGGCCGGGCTCTGCCTGGCCGGCCACCCCTCGCCGCTGATCGCCCGGCAGGGGCAGGCCGCGCGCCTCCTCCCGTACGAGGACGGGGGTCCGGCCCTCGGACTGCTGCCGCGCGCCCGCTGGCCGCGCCGGCAGGTCGAGCTGGGCGGGGCGTGGAGCCTGCTCATGTACACGGACGGGCTCATCGAGGGCCGCTCGGCCGGCCCCGGCTCGCCGCGGCTCGGCCAGGACGGGATGGTCGAGATGATCAACCGCCAGCTGGCCTCGGGCCTGCGCGGCGAGGAGCTCCTGGAGGCCGCCGTGACGGAGGTCCGGTCCCTGAACGGCGGCGAGCTGACGGACGACGTCGCCGTCCTGGCCCTGGAAAGGGACAGGACCCGGGTCTGAGACCCGGGTCCTGTCGTCGTACTGCTCTACCGGCCGCCGTTGTAGGGGCCGTACGGTCCGTCGCTGCTGGAGCCGCCGCCACGGCGGCCGCCCCGGCCTCCGCCGGACACCTGCGCGAGCGCGGGGCGCACGTCCACCATGAAGACGATGGCGGCGATCAGGCCCGCGATCTGCAGGAACAGCATCGGCAGGAGCAGGTTCAGGGCAAGGTTGATGCCCAGAATGATCAGCCAGAACTTCTTCGTCTGCTTCTCGGCGGCGCGGTAGGCGTCCTCGCGCGCCATGGCGGCGAAGACGAGCGCGGCGACGGCGAAGCCGGTGAAGATCAGGAAGATCACCAGATTGAGAAGGGAGTCGAATCCCGCGCGCAACATGCTGAGCACCGCCTAGTGGAAAGAGATGGAGCGCCTCGCGGTCAAGGTACCCGGTACAACGCACCGCGTACCCGAATTGGTGCCCGGCCCTACTCCTTCTCGGCGGCGACGGCCGTCTTCTTGGCGGGGGCCTTGCGGGCGGCGGCCTTCCGCGCGGGCTTGGCGGGCTCGTCGTCCTGCTTCGCCTCGGGCTCGGCCTCCGGCTCCGCCTCCGCCTCCGGCTCGACGACGACGGCGATCTCGGTGATCTCCTCGGCGACCTCGCCGCGCCACGCCTTGACGGCCTCCTCGCCGTGGGCGGCGACCTCCTCGTACTTCTCGCGCGCCTTGACCGCGTACTCGGCGGCGACGCCGACCCCGCGCAGGGCCAGGTCCTGGCAGGTCTCGCCGAGCTTCTTGAGGTCGGTGTCGAGGCTGCCGACGACCTCGGCGAGCTTCGACTGCACGGTGGCCTGGGCCTCCTTGGCCTGCGTGGACACCTTCTCCTGCACGGCCTTCGGGTCGGTCTTCCGTACGGCGTCGATGCGCGCGGGCGCCTCGGCGGCGAGCTGCTCGATCAGGCCGGGAACCTTCTTGGCCTGCTGCACGGCGAGGTCGGCGGTGCCGGCGGCGAAGTAGAGAGGGGTACGCAGTTCGTCGATGATGGCCATGCTGGTGTTCCTCCCGGATGTGACGTACTAGCTCGAGGGCGGTGCGGCATCGGGCGCGGCGGCCGCCTGCTCGGCGGCGTCGGCGGCGTTCTCCTTGCGGAAGGAGTCGTAGATCTGGAGCAGCACCTGCTTCTGCCGCTCGTTGATCGAGGGATCGGCCAGGATGACGGCGCGCGTCTCCAGCTCCTCCCGCTCCTTCTCGTCGAGGATCCCGGCCCGTACGTAGAGCGTCTCGGCGGAGATCCGCAGCGCCTTCGCGACCTGCTGCAGGACCTCGGCGCTGGGCTTGCGCAGCCCGCGCTCGATCTGGCTGAGGTACGGATTCGACACCCCGGCGGCGTCGGCGAGCTGCCGCAGGGAGAGCTGCGCGGTCCGCCGCTGCTCGCGGAGGTACTCACCGAGATTGCCGACGTTGAGCGATGCCATGCCCCGACCATGCCAGCCTTTGCTAACTATTGCAAGCAGGTGCTTGCAACAGTCGTGCGCCCGGTGTCGTGCCATGCTGGGCGGCGTGGACCTGGACGACCTGAAACGCCTGCGCCGCGCGCGGGACACGATGGACCGCGCGTACGCGTCACCGCTGGACGTCCCCGCCCTGGCGAGGGTCGCCCTGATGTCGACGGGGCACTTCGCGCGCAGCTTCCGCACGGCGTTCGGCGAGACGCCGTACAGCTACCTCATGACGCGGCGCGTCGAGCGGGCGAAGGCGCTGCTGCGGCGGGGGGACCTGAGCGTGACGGAGGTCTGCTTCGAGGTCGGCTGTACGTCGCTCGGGTCGTTCAGCTCGCGCTTCACGGAGCTGGTGGGCGAGACGCCGAGCGCGTACCGGGCGCGGGCCCACGAGGAGGGCGCGGCGATGCCGGCGTGCGTGGCCAAGGTGCTCACCCGCCCGGTGAAGGGCAGGGGCGAACCGATCAGGAACGGAGAAGCGGGCCCGAGCGCCGCGCCGTAGCGTCGACGGCATGAACGACATCAAGCTCTCGCAGTGCTTCATCACCGTCGACGACGCCGACAAGGCGCTCGCCTTCTACCGTGACGCCGTCGGCCTCGAGGTCCGCAACGACGTCGGCTACGAGGGGATGCGCTGGGTGACCCTCGGGTCGCCCGCCCAGCCGGACGTGGCGGTCGTCCTGGAGACCCCGCTGCCCGACCCGGGCGCCTCGGAGGCCGAGCGCGAGGCGGTCAGGGAGCTCCTCGCCAAGGGCCACCTGCGCGGCGTGATCTTCTCGACCGAGGACGTCGACGCCACCTTCGAGCGCGTCCGGGCGGCCGGCGGCGAGGTCCTCCAGGAGCCGGTCGACCAGCACTACGGCGTCCGCGACTGCGCCTTCCGCGACCCGTCCGGCAACATGATCCGCTTCTCCCAGCCCAAGGCCTGACCCCTCCGACCCGACGGCCGGACCATCGACCACCGCCCACGCCAGGCGCTCGACCGGGACACCCCGGCCGAGCGCCTGCACCGGTTTCGCGGGAGCGGTCGGACGCCGGCGGGCGCGGGCGGGGCACGGCCGTGCCAGCATGGAACCAAAGTCCAACGGGGAGGGAAACCATGACGGTTGACGAGCAGAAACGACGCCGGGCGGACGTCCTCGACGAGACGGCGGCCCCGGGCCCGGGGCGCTTCACCGGCCCCGCGACCGGGGACGAACTGCCCATGCTCGTCGGGTTCCTGGCGGACCAGCGGGCGACGCTGGTCCTGAAGTGCGCGGGTCTCGGCGAGGAGTTGGCGGCGACGTCGGCGGAACCGTCCACCCTCTCCCTGCTCGGCCTGGTCCGGCACCTCGCCGACGTCGAGCGCCACTGGTTCCGCGAGGTGCTCGCCGGGGAGCGGGACGCGCGCCCCCTCTTCTCCTCGCCGGACTCCCCGGACGGGGACTTCGACGAGGCCTCGGCGGACCCGGCGGCCGTCGCGGAGGCCTGGGAGGCCTGGCGCGCGGCGGTCGCCTACTCCGACCGCTTCACGGCGGAGGCCCCGCACCTCGACGTCACGGGCGAGGACGGGTGGCGCGGCCGGGTGTCCCTGCGGTGGGTCCTGATCCACCTGATCGAGGAGTACGCCCGCCACAACGGCCACGCGGACCTCCTGCGCGAGCGCATCGACGGCACGCGGGGGGTGTAGCGGACCTCCGTCCGCCGCGCCCGCGCCCGCGCCCGGTGGACCCGGGGCGCCGCCCCACCGGGCGTGGGCGCCGCACGGGCGCGGGCGCCGCACGGGCGCGGCCCGCACCGCCCCGGACTCGTCCGCTTCGCGATGATCCGTCACGGATCGGTTCTCGTTACGCTGGCAGGCATGACCTCCATGGCCCCCACCCGCACCGAGCCCGACCTCTCCTACCTCCTCGATCACACCAGTCACGTCCTCCGGACGCGGATGGCCGCCGCGCTCGGGGAGATCGGACTCACCGCGCGGATGCACTGCGTGCTGGTGCACGCGCTGGAGGAGGAGCGGACCCAGGCGCAGCTCGCCGAGATCGGGGACATGGACAAGACCACGATGGTGGTGACCGTCGACGCCCTGGAGAAGGCCGGACTCGCCGAGCGCAGGCCGTCCGCCACCGACCGCCGCGCGCGGATCATCGCGGTGACCGAGGCGGGGGCGGAGGTCGCCCGCCAGAGCCAGCTGATCGTCGACGGGGTGCACGAGGGCGCCCTCTCCTCCCTGCCCGACGACGAGCGCGAGGTTCTCGTGCGCGCCCTCGGCCGGCTGGCCGCCGAGCACCTCGCGGCGCCCGTCGAGAGCCCCCGGCCCGCCCGCCGCGCCCGCCAGCGCACATGAGACCCGAACTCCTCCCGTAAAAAATAGTCTGCAACAAAACCTTCTGCTAACGTCTCTCCTGTCGCCTCCGACGAACAGGAGAGATCCCCATGCCCGCCACCAGCCCCCGCCTCGCCCTCGGCGTCCTCGCCACCGGCATGCTCATGACCGTTCTCGACGGCAGCATCGTCACCGTCGCCATGCCCGCCATCCAGGGCGACCTCGGCTTCACCCCCGCCGGCCTCAGCTGGGTCGTCAACGCCTACCTGATCGCCTTCGGTTCGCTCCTCCTCCTCGCCGGCCGCCTCGGCGACCTCGTCGGCCGCAAGCGGATGTTCCTCGCGGGCACCGGGATCTTCACCGCCGCCTCGCTCCTCGCCGGCGTCGCCGCCTCCCCCGCCGTCCTCGTCGCCGCCCGCTTCCTCCAGGGAGTCGGCAGCGCGACGGCCTCCGCCGTCGGCCTCGGCATCCTCGTCACGCTCTTCACCGAACCCCGCGAACGCGCCCGCGCCATCGCCGTGTTCAGCTTCACCGGCGCCGCCGGCGCCTCCCTCGGCCAGGTCCTCGGCGGCATCCTCACCGACGCCCTCGCCTGGAACTGGATCTTCTTCATCAACCTCCCCATCGGCGTCGCCACCGTCCTCGTCGCCGTCCGCGCCCTCCCCGCCGACCGCGCCCGGGGCCTGCGCGCCGGCGCCGACGTCCTCGGCGCGCTGCTCGTGACCGCCGGGCTCATGGCCGGGATCTACGCCGTCGTCAAGATCGAGGAGTACGGGGCGGGTTCGGCGCACACCCTCGGCTTCGGGGCCCTCGCCCTCGCCCTCCTCGCCGGCTTCCTGCTCCGCCAGGCGAAGGCGACGAACCCCCTCATGCCGCTGCGGATCCTCCGCTCCCGCAACGTCGCCGGCGCGAACGCCGTCCAGATGCTGATGGTCGCCGCGCTCTTCTCCTTCCAGGTCCTCGTCGCCCTCTACCTGCAGAAGGTCCTCGGGTACGGAGCCGCCGGGACCGGCTTCGCGATGCTGCCCGCCGCGCTCGTCATCGGCGCCGTCTCGCTCGGCGTCTCGGCCCCGCTCATCGCCCGCTTCGGCGAGCGGAACGTCCTGGTCACGGGCCTCGTGCTGCTCGTCGGCGTCCTCGGCCTGCTGGCCCGCGTCCCCGTCCACGCCTCGTACGCCGCCGACCTGCTCCCCGTGATGCTGCTCGCCGCCGGCTTCGGCCTCGCCCTCCCCGCCCTCACCGCGCTCGCCATGTCCGGCGCGGAGGAGGCGGACGCGGGCCTGGCCTCCGGTCTCTTCAACACCACCCAGCAGATCGGCATGGCCATCGGCGTCGCCGTCCTCTCCACCCTGGCCGCCGCCCGCACCGCGACCCTGACGGCGGCGGGAGAGCCCGACGCCCAGGCCCTGACAGGGGGTTACCACCTCGCCTTCGGCGTCGGCGCCGGACTCCTGCTCCTCGCCCTGGCCGTCGCCCTCACCGTCCTGCGCCCCCGCGTCACCGAGGACACCCGGCAGATGACAATGGCCGCATGAGAGCCGACCGACTCGTCGCCGCCCTGCTCTTCCTGCAGACCCGGCAGCGGGTCACCGCCGCCGAACTCGCCGCCGAACTGGGCGTGTCCGAGCGCACGGCCCGCCGCGACCTCGAAGCGCTCGCGAGCGCCGGGATCCCGGTGTACTCGCAGGCGGGGCAGGGCGGCGGCTGGTCGCTGGTCGGCGGAGCCCGTACCGACCTGACCGGCCTGACGGCCCCCGAGATCCGCGAGCTGTTCCTGCTCACCGGGTCCGACGCCGACGCGGGCCCGCAGACCAGGACCGCCCTCCGCAAGCTCGTACGGGCCCTCCCCGCACCCCTCCGCGCGGGCGCCGAGGCCGCCGCCCGCGCCGGGATCGCCGACGGCACCGACTGGGCGGGCGCGGACACCGAGGAACCCCGGCTCGCGCCGCTCCAGCGTGCGGTGGTCGAGGAGCGGGAGCTGCACATCGGGTACGCCCGCCCCGGCCGCCCGCCCCGCGAGCGGACCGTCCAGCCGCTCGGGATCGCCGCCAAGTCCGGGGTCCGCTACCTCCTCGCGGACACGGCGGACGGCCTGCGCACCTTCCGGGTCTCCCGCGTCACCTCGGTGACCGAGACCGGCGCCCCGGCCGTACGCCCCGAGGGCTTCGACCTCGCCACCGCCTGGCGCGCGCTCGCCGCCCGCATGGAGGACCGGCTGGTCGCCGCGACGGTCCGGGGCCGCGCCGCCCCGGGCACGGAGTCCGTCCTGGAGGGCCTGCTCGGCGGGCGGATACGGTACGGGGAGCGCGGCCCGGACGGCTGGACGGCCATCGAGGCCGACGGCCCGTCCCCCGAGGTCGTCGCCGCGCAGCTGGCCGGCCTCGGCGCCCGCGTCGAGCTCCTCGACCCGCCCGGGGCCCGCGCCGCCCTGGCCAGGATCGGCGCCGAACTCACCTCCCTGTACGGGGGTCCAGGCACTCCGGAAGCTCCGCCTCGTGCACCAGCGCCAGGCGCGACACGGCCCGGGTGAGCACCACGTACAGCCGGTTCAGGCCGCGCGCCTCGGCCGCCACGATCGCGGCCGGTTCGACGACCACGACGTGGTCGAACTCCAGGCCCTTGACGACGGTCGCGGGCAGCACGGACACCCGCTCCCCGCACCCCTTCACCTCTTCGGCGACCGCGTCGACGAGGTGGTCGGCCGTGACGACCCCCACCGAGCCCTCCGCCGCGAGCGCGGCCCGCACGGCCTCGCGGACCCCGGCGGCGAGCTCCGTCGCCCGGTGGACCGTCACCTCGCCGTCCCGGCGCACCGAACGCCCCGCGGGCACGCCGGCGCCGAGCCGCGGAAGGAGCCGGTTGGCGAGGTCGACGATCGCCGCCGGGACGCGGTAGCCGAGGGTGAGCGGCACGACGGGCGTCCCGGGCTTGCCCAGGTGCTCCAGCTGCTCGTCCCAGTCGCGGGCCGCCCACGGGGTGGTGCCCTGGGCGAGGTCCCCGAGGACGGTGAGCGAACCGAACTCGGTGCGGCGGGCGATGGCCCGGCACTGCATGGGCGAGAGGTCCTGCGCCTCGTCGACGACGACGTGCCCGTAGCTCTCGGGGCGTTCGATCAGCCCCGCGAGCTCGTCGAGGAGGACGAGGTCGGCGGCGGTCCAGCGCGCCGAGCGGTACGAACGCGGCGGCCGCGCCCACCGGATCGCGGCGAGCTCGTCGGCCGTGAGCAGAAGGTCCGCCGCGCCCGCCGGGTCCGTCAGGACGCCCGCGAGGACCTCCTCCGGGGTCGCCTTCGGCCAGCAGCGGTCGAGGAACGCCGTCACCGCCCGCGCCCGCTCGACCCGCCGCGCCCAGGCCGCGCCCATCGGTCCCGAGCGGCGTTCGGCCCGGAGCTGGAGGGCCCGGACGATCCGGGCGCGGACGCGTTCGCGGCCGGTCGCGTAGGGCGGTGCCTCCTCCCGTACGGCCGAGACGATCGCGGCGAGCTGCGCCGCGGGAAGCCGCCAGTGGTACGAGCCGTCGGGGACGGCCAGGTCCTCCGCCGGGGCCGGGTCGACCCTGCCGTACAGCGCGCGGTGCAGCACCCCCGCCATCCGGGCGTCGTGCTTGACCAGGGCCGCCGCCTCGTCGTCCTCCACCCGGACCGGGTGGCGGGCGATCTCGTCGTCGAGGGTGGCCTGCCGGATCCCGGTCTCGCCCAGCGAGGGCAGCACTTCGGCGATGTACGAGAGGAAGGCCCGGTGGGGGCCGAGGACGAGGAGGCCGGAGCGGCGGATCCGCTGCGGGTGCGTGTAGAGGAGGTACGCGGCCCGGTGCAGGCCCACGGCGGTCTTGCCCGTGCCGGGCGCGCCCTGCACGCACAGGGAGGCGGCGGGCTCGGAGCGTACGAGGTCGTCCTGTTCGGGCTGGATGGTGGCGGCGATGTCCCGCATGGGGCCCACCCGGGGGCGCTCGATCTCCCCGGTGAGGAGGGCGCTGACCTGCCCCGTGTCACCGTCGGTGAGGTTCTCGTCCTCCAGGGCGGTCAGGTCCTCGGTCGCGCCCGCGCTGTTCGGGGCCCAGCCGAAGCGGCGGCGGCGCAGGACGCCCTGCGGGTCGTGCGCGCCGGCCTGGTAGTAGGCGCGGGAGACGGGTGCGCGCCAGTCGACGACGAGCGGCGGGGCGGCCGGGTGCTCGGCGATCCGGCGGCGGCCGATGTGGTGGATCTGGCCGTCCTCGCGGTCGAGGCGCCCGAAGAACAGGGGTCCGGGCGGCTGTTCGCGCATCTCCTTGGCGCGGCTGCGGAGGTGGTAGCCGAGGGCTTCGGCGTCGGCGCCGGAGGCGGCGACGTCCTCGCCGGTGACGACCTGCTCGACGACGTCCTCGGTCATGCGGATCAGGGCGGCGCGGCAGGCGTCGTGGTGGGAGCGTTCGCGGGCGAGCTCAAGGTCCAGTGACGTCATTCCGTCAAGCCTAACGGAAAACGTTACCGGGTTACATTTTTTACCGAGTCACAGATGAGCGATCAGTACGGCAGCCCCTCCCGCAGCGACCGGAACGCCTCCCTCGCCGCGGCCATCGCGTCCCGCGCCACCGCGTCGAGCGCCTCTCCGGCCGTCAGGCGTGCCACGTTCTCGTTCGCCAGGATCCGCAGCACGGCCGTGATCTGCCCGGCCGCGAGCCGCGCCGTCAGGGGGTCGCCGCCGAGCGCCCGCGCGAGGGCCTCCTCCGAACGCTGCTGGTAGGCGTGGATCCCGGCGAGCAGGGCCGGCGTCCCGTACAGGAGCCGGTGGTACGCGAGGACCGCCGGCACGTCGCAGAGCCCGGTCACCGGATCGCGCCGCTGAAGGCCCGCGAGCAGGTGCTCGCCCAGCGCGTCGAGCGGCGCCCTGCCGTCCGCACGCCCGCCCGCCACCACGCGCGCGGACTCGTCCTCG
Organism: Streptomyces nymphaeiformis; assembly: GCF_014203895.1. Classification (GTDB taxonomy): domain Bacteria; phylum Actinomycetota; class Actinomycetes; order Streptomycetales; family Streptomycetaceae; genus Streptomyces; species Streptomyces nymphaeiformis. Next base: position 20,468 of record NZ_JACHJY010000018.1, read on the forward strand.
TGGTCGGCGAACCGGTGGAGGACCAGGTCCTCCTTGGCGGGGAAGTAGCGGAAGAGGGTCGGCTTCGAGACCTCGGCGGCGGCGGCCACCTCCGCGACGGACACCGCGTCGAAACCCTTCCTCAGGAAGAGCGCGATCGCCGCGTCCGAGAGGGCCTGCCGGGTCCGCGCCTTCTTCCGCTCGCGCAGACCGCCCGGGCCGGCCACACCGTCCTCCGCCACGCGGCGCCTCCTTCGTTCGGGGGCGCCCATCCTATGGCGGCCGGGCCTCAGAAGACGTCGGGCGAGAAGGGCCGCAGCGGGGTGCGGAACAGCAGGTCGGCGCGGGCGGCCGCACCGGCCGTCAACTCCTCCACGCGCCCGAGCCGGGACAACCGCACCGCCGACTCGTCGCCGAACGCGAGCGTGCTCACCTCCGCGACGTCGAGGGCGAGATCGGCCGAAGCGGACGTGGGCACACAGGCCGCGCCCGCCGGGGACGCGTCGAGCCGGAAGCGCCCGCCGGCCGGCCCGCCGGCGTCCCGCACCTCCAGGACGAGGCCGTCCTCCACCGGGTACGTCCGGCCCTCCAGGACCCGGACCACGTCCAGGACCCGGACCCACAGCATGTCCGCGTACGTCAGCAGCCGGGCCGCGCGCGGGTCGGGCAGGAGCAGCGGCAGCAGGTCGTCGGGCGCCCGGTAGCCGGTGCGGACCGTGGCGATCCAGTCGATCGAGCAGACGTAGTGCCACAGGGCGCGCTCGGCGGCCGGGGTGACCGCGATGAGGTCCCGTACGGTCGCCGTGTTCTGCGGGCGCTTCGCGTCGTCCCACTTGTCGTCGGCGGAGTACGCGACGTACCCCTCGACCTCGCCGGACTCCGACCGGTACATCGCGTAGTACGGCTCCCGCCACGGATGGCTCTGGAAGCCGAGGCCGGTGCCCTGCTCCCAGTCGCGCGCGCCACGGTTCGTGACCCCCGCGCGGACGCCGGCCAGCCGGCGGTGCACCTCGGGGCCGGCCTTCCGGATCTCGTCGCCGTCCGTCAGATCGATCCGCCCGCCGTCCTCCGGGCGGCCCGAGCGGCGCGGGTCGAGACCGGAGCGGTTCACGTCGACGCTCCACTCGGCGGCCCAGCTCGCCGCACCGAAGCCGAAGCGCCCGTAGATCGGGTACTCGGCGGCGATCAGCGTCGCGATCGCGTCGCCCCGCTCCTTCGCGGCGGCGAGGTCCATGGCCATCATCCGGCCGAGCAGCCCGCGCCTGCGGTGCGTCGGGGAGACCGTGACCTGCGTGATCGCGTCGGCGGTGAGACTGCCCCCGCCGACCGTGCTGACCTCCTGCCGGAAGGACCGGAAGGTCCCGACGATCCGGTCCCGGTCGAACACGCCGAGCGTCCGCGTGAGGTCCGCGGCCGCCAACCGGTCGGCGACCTCCGCGTCGGAGACGACCGGAGTCCTGAGGAACCCGGTGCGCAGCGCCCGCTGCCAGTCGCGGAACTCGGACTCCGTCACGGCACGCACGTCGAGGCTCATCCCCCGACCCTACGACCGCCGCGACGGGCCCCGCACGGGGTTTTCCGCCGTGCGGACGGGCGGCGCCGCACGGGCTGCTCCCCGTACGACGGCGCCGCCCGCGCACCGCGGTTCAGGCCCTCATCGAGGCCGGCTCACCGCCCTCGGGGAGGGCCTCAGGCGAGCAGGTCGTCGACCTGGGCCTCGCCCTCGCGGTAGCGGCGGGCGATCTCCGCGCTGCAGTCGTCGGCGGTCCGCTGGAGGTGCTGGCGACGGCGCGAGACCTGCTGCTCGTACCCCGCGAGCCGACCCATCGCCGCGTGCAGCTCGTCATCGGTGCGGGCCGTCAGGTCCGACAGCTCCACCTCCGACAGCATCTCGGTCGCGAGCCGCCGGTACTCCTCGCCGCGCGGCGTCGACAACGTCACGTGCCGCGCCGAGCTGCGGTGCCGCGAGGGCACGTCGGCGAGGATCTCGGAGAGCCGGTCGAGGACCGGCGCCTCCGGATCGGTCCGCCGCGCCAGCTCGGCCCGCAGGATGTCGATCCGGCCCTGGAGCATCCGGCGTACGTAACTCAGGTCGGCCTCGTCGCTCTGCGCGTCCCTGCGCAGCGCGCGCAGTTCCGGCAGCCGCAGGGCGCCGAGCTCGGGCTGCGTCCGCTCCTCCGGCTCGGCGGTCCTCTGCACGGGTGGGCGCGTCACGGGCCCTCCGCCCGGTCCTCCGCCGCGGGTTCCGGAGCGGATCAGCGGTACGGGGCCGGACGGCGTCGGCCCGGTTCCAGGTGCACTCATGAGAATCGTCCCCTCGACCGGTGCGGTCGGCCGCACCGCCTGACACGCATGGTGCCACTCCTGCACGTGCGAACGCAGGCGCTCTGCACCCGTTCGGCCCCTCGTCCTCCGGCCCGCGGCCCGCTCGGTAGGTTGGTGCGCATGCGAGCTGTGGTGCAGAGGGTGGACGGCGCGAGCGTCGTCGTCGCAGGGGAGACCGTCGGGGAGATCACCGGCGAGGGGCTGTGCGTCCTGGTCGGGGTGACCCACGACGACACCCCGGAGAAGGCCGCCCAATTGGCCAGAAAGCTCTGGTCCGTCCGGGTACTGGACGGCGAGAAGTCGTGCTCCGACGTGAACGCGCCGCTGCTCGTCATCTCCCAGTTCACCCTCTACGGAGACGCCCGCAAGGGCCGCCGCCCCACCTGGAACGCCGCGGCCCCCGGCCCGGTCGCCGAGCCCCTCGTCGACGAGGTGGTCGCCCGGCTGCGCGCCCTGGGCGCGCACGTGGAGACGGGCCGCTTCGGAGCGAAGATGAGCGTCTCCCTCACGAACAACGGCCCGTTCACGGTACTGCTGGAGGTCTAGGACCCATCCGGCCCTGATCCGCCGGGCAGGCCCTAGGGCTCGACGACGGTCTCCTGCGCGGCGGCCGTCGTGCCGGCGATCAGCGGGGCGTCCACGGGCACGTTCCGCTTCAGCAGGCCCAGGGCGATCGGGCCGAGTTCATGGTGGCGGACGGCCGTCGTCACGAAGCCGAGCTGCCGGCCCTCCTCCCCGTCGGCCGCGAGCCGGAGCGGGGTGCCGTGGGCGGGCAGCAGGACCTCGCTGCCGTCCAGGTGCAGGAAGACCAGACGGCGCGGCGGCTTCCCCAGGTTCTGCACCCGGGCGACGGTCTCCTGGCCCCGGTAGCAGCCCTTCTGGAGGTGGACGGCGCTGCCGATGAGGCCGACCTCGTGCGGGATGGTCCGGTGGTCGGTCTCGAAACCGAGCCGCGGCCGGTGCGCCTCGACGCGCAGCGCCTCGTACGCGAGGATCCCGGCGGCCGGCCCGTGCGAGGCCGCGAAGGACTCCAGGTCGGCGCGGGGCAGGAACAGGTCGCGGCCGTGCGGGGTCTCCCGTACGACGGCGCCTTCGGGCACCTCGGCGATGGACCCGGCCGGAAGGTGGACGACGGCGAGGTCGTCGGTCCGGTCGGCGACCTCCACCCGGTAGAAGAACTTCATCGACTCCAGGTACGCGACGAGCTCCTCGCGCGTCCCCGGCTCGACGTGCGCCCACACCGTCTCGCCGTCGTCGACGAGGTACAGGGCGTGCTCGATGTGCCCGTTCGCGGAGAGGATCAGCGCCTCGGTCGCCTGCCCGGGCGGCAGTTCGGTCATGTGCTGGGTGACGAGCAGGTGCAGCCAGCTCAGCCGGTCGTCACCGGAGACGGCGACGACCCCGCGGTGCGAGAGGTCGACGAAGCCGTTGCCTTCGGCGAGGGCGCGCTGCTCGCGGAACAGGTCGCCGTAGTGCGCGGCGACGCCTTCGTCGCGGCCTTCGGCGGGGACGGCGCCGGGCAGGGACAACAGGGGGCTCTTCATGCAATAGAGCCTACGACTCGGCGGCAGCGTCCTTGTTCGAACAGTCCCGGCAGCGGCCGAAGATCGCGAAGTGCTTCATGTCCGTCTCGAACCCGAAGGCCTCGCGGAGCTTCCCCGTGAACTCGGCGGCCACCTCGACGTCCGCCTCGATCACCTCGGAGCAGTCCCGGCAGACCAGGTGCAGATGGTGGTGCCGGTCGGCGAGGTGGTAGGTCGGCGCCCCGTGCCCCAGATGCGCGTGGGAGACCAGACCGAGCTCCTCCAGGAGCTCCAGGGTCCGGTACACGGTGGAGATGTTCACCCCGGAGGCCGTCCTGCGGACCTCGCACAGGATGTCGTCCGGGGTCGCGTGCTCCAGCTTGTCCACGGCCTCCAGGACAAGCTGGCGCTGCGGCGTCAGCCGGTAGCCGCGCTGCCGCAGGTCGCTCTTCCAGTCGGTGCTCACCACGCCCCCCAGTGTATGAGGACGCGGTGAACACCCCCAGGTGTCTAGCGGAAGAAGGCGATGCCGTCGTCCGGCATGTCGGGCAGGTTGCGGGCCATCTCCGCGACCTCCTCCGGCGTGACGACCTTCTTCAGGTGCGCCGACATGTACGGGCGGAGCGGGACCTCGGGGGTCGCCTTCTCGCCGACCCACATCAGGTCGCTCTTCACGTAGCCGTAGAGCCGCTTGCCGCCGCTGTACGCGTCCGAGGCCGCGGTCCGGGCGACGGCGTCCGTCACCAGGTCGATCTGCGGCTTCTGGTCGGCGAGCTCGCCGTACCAGATCTCGACGATGCCCTGGTCGCGGACCATGACGACCTCGACCTTGCGGTCCTTGTCGATCCGCCAGTAGCCGCTCTCGCTCTCCAGCGGGCGGACCTTGTTGCCGTCGTTGTCCAGGACCCAGGAGTGGGAGCGGTACTCGAGGAAGTCCCGGCCGTCGTGGCTGAAGGTCACGGACTGGCCGAAGTTGCACTTCTCGGCGCCGGGGAAGTCGGAGACGCCCGCGCCCTCCCACGTGCCGAGCAGGAACGCGAGGGGGACGAGGTCCGGGTTGAGGTCGGACGGAATCTCGATCATGAGCAGCTCTGGCGTTCTCTAGAAGTGGTTAGCGCTGGCCCTGGTACAGCTTCTTCACGGTCAGACCGGCGAAGGCGATCACGCCGACGGCGACCAGGACCAGGAGGGTTTCGAAGAAGGCGATCATGAGGTGCTCCTCGACTGAGCGGTGAAGGCGGAACGGGCCGGACCCCAGCTTAGTGGGCGGGGGTCCGGCCCACTCGGTGAGGTGGGTCTCGCGGACGATCAGCCGAGCAGCTGGTTCTGCAGGGTGACGGTCTGCTGGAACGGCACCGCGAGCGCCTCGCCCCTGCGGGTCTGGGTGATCAGCGCGAGGGTGTCGCCGGCCTGGACGTAGGCCCAGCGGACCTGCTCGGGGCCGTACGGCTTCTTCTCCCGGAAGGCGTACGCGCTCGTGTCCGACACCTCGATGTCGTCCCCGATCGCCTCCGGGACGACGCCCTCCACTCCGTCCGGCAGGGCCTTGGGGCCGTCCACGCCGTCCGCTTCCAGGGCCACGTCCTTGTACGCCTCCGCGTGCGCGACGGAGCTGAACCGGAGCAGGTGGATCGTGGTGCGGGTGCCGTCGGGGGTCGTCCATCCCCGGGCGGCGATGTGCCGCAGGGCGGAGTCCGCGAGGTGCTTCGCGAGGTCGCCGCGGAACTCCTTCCCGTAGAGGGAGAGGTACGCGTCCGTGGACACGAACCCGCCGTCCAGCTTCGGGTCGGTCGTCGCACCGGCCGGGGCGGGCAGCAGCAGCCGACGCACGTCGGCGTGGTGGACCTCGCCGTCGTTGCCGTCGGTGAAGGGGCGCGGCTTGTCCGCGGGCAGCGCCGGGAGCCGGAGCTTCGGGTACTCCCAGCGGCCGTCGCTCTCGGTCGCGAGACCGGGCACGTCGGTGCGGTCGAGCGCGGTGATCCCCATGGCGGTACCGGCACCGACGCCACCGCACACGACGACGGCGGCGGTCCACCGGGCGACGGCCCACAGGACCCGCCGGGACCGACGGGGCGCGGGGACGGGGGCGGTGGCCTCGGGCGCGGGGGCGGTGGCCTCGGGCGCGGGGGCGGGGGCGGGCGGCACGGCGTCAGTGGGCGCCACGGCATCGGCGGCCGGCACCGCCTCGGCGGGCGCCACGGCCGGCGCCTCGGCCGGCGTCCCAGCGGACGCTTCGGCCGGCGTCCCAGCCGACCCCTCGGCCAGTGCCCCAGCGGGCACCACGGCCGGCGTCCCAGCGGGCGCCTCGGCCGGTGCCCCAGCTCGCGCCTCGGCCGCGGCCTCGGCGGCCGTCGTGCTCGGCTCCTCGGTCGGCTGCTCGCTCAGCTGCTCGGTCATACGTACTCCCCCGGGGACTCGATGTGGCGGAGCTGCTTCTCGACGAGGTCCGCCACGGCCTGCTGGTCGAAGGGCGCGGCGCCGAACGCCCGGACGGTCACCATGACCTCGCCGTCGTACGCCGAGCAGGTCATGTCCTGGAGGTCGGGCGTCCGCTCGACCCCGTCGTCCTGCTTCGGCTTCTCGGGCTTCGGCCCCAGGTAGCAGGCGGAGTTCTTCGCGTGCTCCTTGATCTTCGGGCCCTTGCGCAGCTCGAGGAGCTCGGCCATGTCCTTGCGGACCTCGAAGAACTCGCGGACCGACTTCTTGTCCTTCATCCGCAGGATGAGCACCTCGGCCTGGAGGGTGCTGTCCTCCTTGGCGTACGCGCGCATCGCCATGCCCTGGATGCCGAGCCGGTCGATCTCCTTCTCGTACGCGCGGCGCTTCTTGCCGTAGAAGGACCTGCCCGACTGCTTGAGGAGCCCCGCGGCCTGCTTCGCGGGCACCTCGACGTCGTTGCCGTACCCCTCGATGTCCGCCCCGAGGGTGTAGCCCTCCGGCACGGGCAGGAGGAGCTTGCTCATCGGCGTGGACGCGCGGCCCCGGAGGGCGCCGGCGGCCGGGTCCCCGGCGGTCGCGGACGCGCTGGGCTCGGCCCACGCCACCGTGGGGGCGGTCCGGTCGGCGCGGTCGACGGTGACGGCGGTGTACGCGACACCGCCGCCGACGAGTCCGAGCACGACCGCGGAGGCCAGCACGTTCAGCAGGATCCGGCGCTTGCGGCTCCCCGGCTTCTCGGTCTTCTCGCTCACAGGCGCCCCAGCTGCCGCTCGGCCAGAGAGCGGATCTCGCTCTCGGCGATCTTGTGTGTGTCGGACATGAGGATCGTGATCGCGATGTCCCCGCGCGCGATGAAGGCGCGGGCCTCGTACATGTCCAGGTATCCGGCCTCCCGGCGTACCGGATAGACGAAGTAGCGGCCGTCCGAGGAGCCCTTCACCGGCTGCCCGAGGGAGGCGGACTTGTCTTCCCTGGTGGCGATGCGCTGCTGCTGCATCACGTGGTCCACGGCGCCGAGGGTGGAGCCGGGGCGGTACTGCACGAGGTCGACCTCGACCCTCTTGTACTCGCCCACCAGCCACGCGCGCGAGGCGATCCGCCGGATCCCCGAGTCGAGCTCGTCCTCCAGGGCGCTCTCGGGCCTGGTGTAGCTGTCGGCGTACGCGTCCAGCGACTGCCACCCGTCCTCCCCGGCGGACCGCGCGCCCGCCGGCATCGGGACCAGCAGCTTCCGCAGGTCGCCCTGCGCCTTCGCCTGGTGGTCGTCCTTCGCCGACGGCGGCTCCGGCTCCTGGCCCTTCGGCAGCGGCTTCGACGGGTACGCGAGGCCCGGCTGGTTCAGGGGCGGGAGGGCGGTCGGTTCGCGGTCGGCCTGGATGCCGTAGCCGACGGCGGTGCCGCCGACGAGGCCGATGACGGCGGCGACGGCGATCAGCCCGACGGTACGGAGGATCCGGCGGCGCGGCCGCTGGACCGGAGGTGCGGGTTCCGTCGCCGTTTCCGGCTCCGGTGGTGACGTTGTATCCGTATTTTGGATACTTTCTTCGATACTCAAGAGTCCCCCCACGAGACCTGAAGCGCGGATTCCGTCACCCGCGCACACAGCTGACACGCGAGGGGCGCATGAGGTTGCAGTGCCGCGCATTACAGTTCGGTATATGGCGAAGAAGCTCGTGATCAAGGTGACCGCAGGGGCCGACGCCCCCGAACGCTGCTCCCAGGCCTTCACGGTGGCCGCCGTCGCCGTCGCGAGCGGCGTCGAGGTCTCGCTGTGGCTGACCGGCGAGTCCGCCTGGTTCGCCCTCCCCGGCCGCGCGGCGGAATTCGACCTCCCGCACGCCGCGCCGCTTCCGGACCTGATCGACTCGATCCTGGCGGCGGGCCGCATCACGCTCTGCACGCAGTGCGCGGCGCGCCGCGAGATCACGGAGAAGGACGTCCTGGACGGCGTCCGCATCGCCGGCGCGCAGGTCTTCGTCCAGGAGGCGATGTCCGACGGGACGCAGGCGCTCGTCTACTGACGCGGACGCGCCTCTCGCACCGAACCCCTCACGGCTCCCGGCGCTTCTTGCCGTCGAGCTCGTCCCACCACTCGTCCGACTGCGGGTCCCCGGACGGATCGTCCCACCAGCGGTCCTCCGGGCCCCGGCGGTTCGCGATCATCGCGGCGACCGGGGGGATGATCATGGCGACGACGCACATGCCGATCGCGACCGGCATCGAGAAGAGCCGCACGACGGCCCAGGCGCCCACGAACAGGGCCAGGCAGGCGCCCATCATCCAGAAGTAGACGTGCCGACGTCGCGCGTACACACCTTCAGCGTACGACCGGGCGGGCCCCGCGTCACCGACGGCCAAAGGCAGGCGCAGAAAAAAGAGGAGCCGGAGGGCCGTGCCTCTAGTCCTGGTCATAGGCGTCCAACCCCCCAGGAGGCACGGCCCTCCGGCCGTTCAGTGGTGTGGCGTCACACCGCGATGGCGACGTCCGTCAGGCTGCCCGTCTCGGTGACGACGACCTTGCGGTCGGCCTGGGCGCCGGGGACCAGCGCGCGGAGGGTCCACTCGCCGGTCGCCGCGTAGAAGCGGAACTGGCCGGTGGCCGAGGTCGGGACCTCGGCGGTGAACTCGCCGGAGCCGTCGAGGAGGCGCACGTAACCGGTGACGGGCTCGCCGTCCTTGGTCACCTGGCCCTGGATGGCCGTCTCACCGGGCTTGAGCGTGCTGACGTCGGGACCGCCGACCTGAGCTCCACACATGTTCTCTGTCCTGTCCTGAAGAAGCCTGAAGAAGTGGGGGTTACTTGTTGGCGCCGAGCTCGATCGGCACGCCGACGAGGGAGCCGTACTCGGTCCAGGAGCCGTCGTAGTTCTTGACGTTCGTGACCTCGAGGAGCTCGTGCAGGACGAACCAGGTGAGCGCGGAGCGCTCGCCGATGCGGCAGTAGGCGATGGTGTCCTTCGCCAGGTCGACCTGCTCGGCCTCGTAGAGGGCCTTGAGCTCGTCGTCCGACTTGAAGGTGCCGTCGTCGTTGGCGTTCTTCGACCACGGGATGTTGCGGGCGCTCGGCACGTGGCCGGGGCGCTGCGACTGCTCCTGCGGGAGGTGCGCCGGGGCGAGCAGCTTGCCGGAGAACTCGTCGGGCGAGCGGACGTCGACCAGGTTCTGGGAGCCGATCGCGGCGACGACGTCGTCGCGGAAGGCGCGGATGGAGGAGTCCTGGGCCTTGGCCTTGTACTCGGTGGCCGGGCGGGCCGGCACCTCGGCGACGAGGTCGCGGGAGTCGAGCTCCCACTTCTTGCGGCCGCCGTCGAGGAGCTTGACGTCCTGGTGGCCGTAGAGCTTGAAGTACCAGTAGGCGTAGGAGGCGAACCAGTTGTTGTTGCCGCCGTAGAGGACGACCGTGGTGTCGTTCGCGATGCCCTTGGCCGAGAGGAGCTTCTCGAAGCCCTCCTGGTCGATGAAGTCGCGGCGGACCGGGTCCTGCAGGTCCTTGGTCCAGTCGATGCGGATGGCGTTGCGGATGTGGTTCTTCTCGTAGGCCGAGGTGTCCTCGTCGACCTCGACGATGGCGACCTGCGGGTTGTCGAGGTTGGCCTCGACCCAGTCCGCGTCGACCAGGACGTCGCTGCGAGCCATGCTGTTCTCCTCCGGGGCAGTGTGCGGGGGTGTGCTGCGGTGGTGCGGATGCGTGCTGCGGTGCGCGTCGTCGCGGACATACGGACATACGGGGCATATGGACATACGGACAGCGGACGTGCGTACGGCTCTGCACAGGGGCGGCCCCGACGTCAGTCGACAGGCCTGAGGGATACGGGAGTTGGCGTCCCGCTCAGACTGAAGGACAGAGCATGGCGGCGACGCGGCACAGGTCTACTGCCCGCCGCTTCGTGAGATCCGCCTGTCGCTTCATGCCCTCGATCGTAGGGACGGACAGGCGGCCGTGTCACCGGTGTGTCGTATTTTGAGACGCGATCGTCCGAGATGCGAGACGTGATCACGTCATGGGTGGCCTTCGAACGCCTCCGGACCGAGGTGTCCGGTTCACCATCTACGGATCGGACGGCCCTGTCTCACCATGTGACCAGAGGCCCCCGTCAGCCCGCCAGGACGACGTCCTTGCCGGTCACGGTGACCGCGAGGCCGTCCGGGCGCGGCTCGACCTTCTCCACCTTCATCCCGGCGATCATGCCGATCGGGCGCTCGAAGTCGGTGCGCGCGCGGACGAGGTCCTCGACGCCCGGAATCCCCGCGCCCGGCACCTCGTCGGCGCGGACCCGGATGGTGTCGCCGTTCACGACGGTGACCGTGGACAGGACCGAACGGGTCAGGCTGCGGCCGAGGATCTTCACGCTGCCGGTGACCTTCACCTTGCCGTTCCCGCCGTAGGCGACGGTCGCCTCGCGGTCGGAGGCGGCGGTGAGGTCCGCGTACGAGATGAGGGCCGTGCCGCTCGCCGAGCCCGCCTTCGCGCCGGCCCAGTCGCCGGTCACGGTCACGTCCCGGAGGGTCGCGGTCAGCTCGCCGACCCGGACGTCCTTGTCGCCGGCCTGCGCCTTCACGCCGGTCGCCGTCACCTCGACCTCGTCGAACCGCTTGTCCAGGACCTGGGTGAGGAACGGGAAGCCCTTGATGTCGACCTCGATCGAGTCGCTGGTCGAGGCGGACAGCTTCACCCGGCTCGACGCCTCCGACTCGGCGTACGACACGGCCAGCCGGTCGATCCCGACGAGGATCCCGCCCAGCACGACGGCCACGATCAACAGAATCCGCAGTGCTCGCATGGGCTGTGCGTCCCCCCGTAGTGGTTCCTGTGGTGGTTCCCGTGCCGGATCCCGTGAAAGGTCACGGCCCCCCGACACGAAGATCGACGTGTCGGGGGGCCGGTTGGTTCCCGTGTCCGGGACGAGCCGCAGGTCAGGCCAGGGCCCGGCCGAGCAGGTAGACGGCGGGCGCGGCGGCGGTCAGCGGCAGCGCGACGCCCGCGGTCATGTGGACGAACCGCGACGGGTAGTCGTAGCTGGCCACCCGCAGGCCGATCAGCGCGCAGACCCCGGCGCCGAGGCCGAGGAGCGCGCCGGAGGTGCCCAGGTCGGTGAGGCCGCCGGCCGCGATCCCGGCGCCCGCCGCGGCGAGCAGGGCGGCGATCAGCGAGACCGGTCCGGGCAGCGGCAGCGCCCGGGCGAGGACGGTGGCGGCGACCGCGGCCCCGCCGACGACCACCGCGTCCGGGGCGGCGCCGAGGTGCCCGGTGGCGACGACGGTCAGGGCGGCGGAGGCGATGGTGGCCATCAGGCCGTACATGCGCTCGTCGGGGTCGGCGTGGCTGCGCAGCTGGAGGACGAGGCAGAGCAGCACCCAGACGCCGAGCGTGCCCAGGATCGCGGCGGCCGCGTGCTCCCGGCCGGTGGCGAGCAGGGCGGCGTCGGCGACGAGGCCGCCGAGGAAGGCCAGGGCGATGCCCTGCCGGGCCGGCCACATGCCGTTGAGCCGGAACCAGCCGGCGGCGGTGAGGCCCTGGAGCAGCACGAGCGGGACGAGCAGCCCGTACGAGCCGAGCGAGGCGCCGCCCGCGAGCAGCAGTCCGAGGACGGCGGTGAGGGCGGCGGGCTGCATGCCGGGCTCGATCACCGGCGAGCGGCCCTCGGCGCGGGCGCGCTGGGCATCGGTGATGCGGGTGTTCCCCGAGGTGGTGGGCGAGGAGTACGCGGGCCCGCCGTCGGCCACCGGAGCGGATGCCGGGACGGGGGCGGGCGCGGGCTCGGGCTCGGGCTCGGGCTCGGCGACCGGCTCCGCGTAGTACGCGGCGGGCGCGCCTCCGTGCGACGGGTACTGCTCGTACGGCTGCTGCCCGTACGACTGCGGGTAGGCCTGCGGCTGCGGCTGCTCGTGGCTCACGGGAGCCTGGGCCTGCGCCTGCGCCGCCTGGATCTGGTCGTACGAGACGGCCGGCTGGTACGTGGTGTCCCAGGTCTGGCCCTCCCACGTCTGGGTGACGTCGGCGGGGTTCTGCGGCCCGTTCGCGTTGGCGTCGGCGTACGGCTCGTACTGCTGCCCGCCGTAGTACTGGTCGTTGCTCATTGCTGTGGGGTTCACCCTCCTGCGAACGGGGGGAGCACCTCGACCGTGCCGCCCTCGGCAAGCCGTACCGTCTCATGGCTCCGGGTCCCGACGGGGTCGCCGTCGACCAGGAACGAGCACCGCTTGAGGACCTGGACGAGCTCGCCCGGATGCTGCGCGCGGGCCGCGTCGAGGGCCTCTGCGAGGGTCCCGGCGTCGTACGGCTCCTCGGCGACACCGGCGGCCGCCTTGGCCGCGGCCCAGTAGCGGATGGTTCCCGCTGCCATAGCGGCGCTCCCTTCGTTCGTGTGCGCGCCGCCCCCCATCATGGGCTATGCGCGCGTGAGCCAGTCCCCCAGGCGGGCGAGGAGCTTCTCGTCGGCCGCGTTCTCGGCGTGGCCCATGCCCCGCTCCAGCCAGAGCTCCGCGTCGCCCGCGGCGGCCAGCATGCGCGGGTGGTCGAGCGGGAAGTACGCGTCGCGGTCGCCGTGGACGATCAGCAGGGGGGTCGGCGCGATCAGCGGGACCGCCTCCACGGGGGACAGCGGCACCGGGTCCCAGGCCCTGCTGTCGATCCGGGTGCCGAGTCCGTACCGCCCGACGAGGCGGCCCGCCGGCCGGGTGACCACCCAGTGGACGCGGCGCATCGGCGCCGTCCCCCGGTAGTACCAGCGGGCGGGCGCGGACACGGCGGCCACCGCGTCGGCGCGGCCCTCCGTGCCGCGCTCCAGGGCCGCGTGCCGCAGGACCACGGAGCCGCCCATGGAGAAGCCGAGGGTCGCCACGCGCGCGTGGCCGAGCTCACGGGCCCAGCGGACGGCGGCGGACAGGTCGAGGACCTCGCGGTCGCCGACGGTGGAGCGGCCGCCGGAGCGGCCGTGGCCGCGGAAGGAGAAGGTGACGACGGCCGCGCCGCGCTGCGCGAGGGCGCCGGCGGCGCGCCGGACGGCGGGCCGGTCGGCCGACCCGGTGAAGCCGTGGGCGAGGACGACCGCCGTATCGGTGACACTTGCCCGTGAGGGTTCGTAAACCGCCTCGATCCGGACACCGTCTTCGGTACGCAGCATGGACCGCACAGGTCGGGAAGTGAGCGAGGAAACATCCACCATGTGAAATCGGCCCTCTGCCTCGGAACTCATGTGGGCTATTCTGCTTGCCAGAGGATCCGGGCAACGCAGCCCCCGGGTCCTTTTGTGTTTTCCGACCGTTGTTACGGACGGATGAACAAAAGCTCTCAGGGCGCGAGAGAGCCACACGTGAGCACACATAGACGTCCTCGCAGGGACCGAGGAGGAACCGACGTCATGGACGAGCGAACGACGACGCACGAAGGATCGACGACGATCGAGGCAGGGGCGGCGCGATGAGTTCTCTGCTGCTCCTGACGAACGCCCTCCAGCCGTCGACCGAGGTGCTCCCCGCCCTCGGCCTGCTGCTGCACAACGTCCGGGTCGCCCCGGCCGAGGGCCCGGCCCTCGTGGACACCCCCGGCGCGGACGTGATCCTCGTCGACGGCCGGCGCGACCTCCCGCAGGTGCGCTCGCTCTGCCAGCTGCTGCGCTCCACCGGGCCCGGCTGTCCGCTGATCCTCGTCGTCACGGAGGGCGGCCTCGCGGCCGTCACCGCCGACTGGGGCATCGACGACGTCCTCCTCGACACGGCGGGCCCCGCCGAGGTCGAGGCGCGGCTCCGGCTCGCGATGGGCCGCCAGCAGATCGTCGCGGACGACTCCCCGATGGAGATCCGCAACGGCGACCTGTCGGTGGACGAGGCGACGTACAGCGCGAAGCTCAAGGGCCGGGTGCTGGACCTGACCTTCAAGGAGTTCGAGCTGCTCAAGTACCTGGCCCAGCACCCGGGCCGGGTCTTCACGCGCGCCCAGCTCCTCCAGGAGGTCTGGGGGTACGACTACTTCGGCGGCACCCGCACGGTCGACGTCCACGTACGGCGGCTGCGGGCCAAGCTCGGCCCCGAGCACGAGTCGCTCATCGGCACCGTCCGCAACGTCGGCTACCGCTTCGTCACGCCCGAGAAGGTCGAGCGGGCGGCCGATGAGGCCCGGGCCAAACCGGAGAGCACGCGCGACCGGGAGAAGGCCCGCGCGGCCGCGCGCGTCAAGGAGGACACGGAGCTCATCACCCTCCCGGAGGACAGGAACGTGGCAGATGCCACAGTGCGACCTGCCGGTAGGTAGGTCCCCCCGCGTAGACTGCCGCGCGTGGCCAAGGTGACGCGGGATGACGTAGCGCGACTTGCAGGTACTTCTACCGCGGTCGTGAGCTACGTCATCAACAACGGACCCCGGCCGGTCGCCCCGGCCACGCGCGAGCGTGTCCTCGCCGCCATCAAGGAGCTGGGCTACCGGCCCGACCGGGTGGCGCAGGCGATGGCCTCACGGCGCACGGACCTCATAGGCATGATCGTCCCCGACGCTCGGCAGCCGTTCTTCGGCGAGATGGCGCACGCGGTCGAACAGGCCGCCGCCGAGCGCGGGAAGATGGTCCTCGTCGGCAACTCCGACTACCGGACCGAGCGCGAGGTCCACTACCTGCGGGCCTTCCTCGGGATGCGGGTCTCCGGACTGATCCTGGTCAGCCAGGGCATGAGCGAGCAGGCCGCGAGCGAGATCGAGGCCTGGGACGCGCGCGTGGTGCTGCTGCACGAGCGGCCCGAGGCGATCGACGACGTGGCCGTCGTCACCGACGACATCGGCGGCGCCCAGCTCGCCACCCGGCACCTCCTGGAGCACGGCCACCCGTACGTGGCGTGCCTCGGCGGCGTGCCGAACACCCCGGCCGTCGGCGACCCGGTCGCCGACCACGTCGAGGGCTGGCGGCGCGCCATGCAGGAGGCGGGCCTCCCGACCGAGGGCCGGCTCTTCGAGGCCCCGTACAACCGGTACGACGCCTACCAGGTCGCCCTCAAGCTGCTCGCCGGCCCCGACAGGCCGCCGGCCATCTTCTGCTCCACCGACGACCAGGCCTTCGGCGTCCTGCGGGCCGCCCGCGAGCTGCGCATCGAGGTGCCGACGGAGCTGGCGGTCGCGGGCTTCGACGACGTGAAGGAGGCGGCGCTCACCGACCCGCCGCTGACCACGGTCTCCTCGGACCGCCCCGCGATGGCCCGGGCGGCCGTGGACCTGGTCCTCGACGACTCGATCCGCGTGGCGGGCTCGCGCCGCGAGCGCGTGAAGCTGTTCCCGTCGGCCCTGATCGTCCGCCGCTCCTGCGGCTGCCACGAGTAGGACCGCGGGACCCGTCTTTATACGGGACATACAGGGTTCTGTCGGGCTTCTCAGCCGGTCCTCAGACGGCTCTCATGTACGGATCCGAGAGTCATAGCCATGACGGACTTCCAGGAGCAGCAGCCACAGCAGCAGCCGTACCACCCGCCGAGGCCGCCGTACGAGCCGACGCAGGCCCCCCGGGGCCCGCAGGGCCCGTACGAGCGGCCCCAGCCGCTCACCACCGAGCCGGGCACGACCGTCTGGCCCTCGGGCGGGAACACCCCGCCGCCGGTGGACCCGACGCTCGTCGGCGCCGTCCCCGCTCCCGTCCCCTCGCCCCGCCGCCGCGCCAAGCGCGGGGTCGGGCTCATGGCGGCCGTGGCCATCGCCGCCGCCGCGGTCGGCGGCGGCACGGCGACGCTGGTGCAGCAGCTCGCCTCCGACCCCCCGGTCAGCGCCTCCGCCCCCGTCGTGAGCGGCACCAACGTCTCCACCGGCACCAAGGGCACGGTCGCCGGGGTCGCCGAGGCCGTCTCCCCCTCCATCGTGGAGATCTCCGCGACCTCGAACTCCGGCAAGTCCACCGGCTCGGGCGTGATCATCACCTCCGACGGCGAGATCGTCACCAACAACCACGTCGTCTCCGGCGCCTCCCAGGTCACCGTGCAGCTCAGCGACGGCAAGACCTACCGGGCCCAGGTCGTCGGCACGGACCCCGACAAGGACCTCGCCCTGATCAAGCTCCAGGGCGCCTCCGGGCTCAAGGCCGCCACGCTCGGCGACTCCTCGAAGCTGAGGGTCGGCGACGAGGTCGTCGCGATCGGCTCCCCCGAGGGCCTCACCGGCACCGTCACGAGCGGCATCGTCTCCGCGCTCGACCGGGACGTGACCGTCGCGAAGGAGGACGGCGGCCAGGGGCAGCAGCAGGAACAGCAGCAGTGGGACCCGCAGCAGGGCTGGCCGTTCGAGTTCGGCGGGCAGCAGTTCAACGGCGACACCGGCTCGTCGAAGACCACGTACAAGGCGATCCAGACCGACGCCTCGCTCAATCCGGGGAATTCCGGCGGCGCGCTGATCAATATGAACGGCGAGATCATCGGAATCAATTCGGCCATGTATTCGCCCAGTTCTTCGAACGGTTCCACCGCCGGAAGCGTCGGTCTCGGATTCGCGATCCCGGTCGACACGGTCAAGGCCGACCTGGACGGCCTCCGCTCGGGCGGCGGCAACTGAGCACGTGGGACGCTGACCCCATGACGGGACAGCCCTTGCCGGGACAGCAGAACGAAGCCGAGCGCATCCTCATCGTCGACGACGAGCCCGCCGTGCGGGAGGCCCTGCGCCGCAGCCTCGCCTTCGAGGGATACGCGACGCGGGACGCCGTCGACGGACTCGACGCGCTCGCCGCGATGGAGTCGTACGCCCCCGATCTCGTCGTCCTCGACGTCCAGATGCCCCGCATGGACGGGCTGACGGCGGCCCGCCGGATCCGGGCCTCCGGCTCGACCGTGCCGATCCTGATGCTCACCGCCCGCGACACCGTCGGCGACCGGGTCACCGGCCTCGACGCCGGCGCCGACGACTACCTCGTGAAGCCCTTCGAGCTGGACGAGCTGTTCGCCCGCATCCGCGCCCTGCTCCGCCGCAGCTCCTACGCCTCGGCGTCCGCCGCCGCACCCGCCGCGGAGGACGTCCTCGCCTTCGAGGACCTGCGGATGAACCTGGCCACGCGCGAGGTGACCCGCGGCGGGCGGACCGTGGAGCTGACGCGCACCGAGTTCACCCTCCTGGAGATGTTCCTCGCGCACCCGCGCCAGGTCCTCACCCGGGAGCAGATCCTGAAGGCCGTGTGGGGCTTCGACTTCGAGCCCAGTTCCAACTCGCTGGACGTGTACGTGATGTATCTGCGGCGCAAGACCGAGGCCGGCGGCGAGCCGCGCCTCGTCCACACCGTCCGGGGCGTGGGCTACGCCCTGCGCGGAGGAGGCGGGGAATGACCGGACCCGTGGCCTGGTTCCGCTCCCGCCCGCTGCGGTCACGGCTCGCGCTGCTCACCGCGTTCGCGGTGGCGGTGGCGGTCGCGGCGGTGTCGGCGGCCTGCTGGTTCGTGACGCGGGTGCAGCTGGAGGCCGAGCTGGACTCCTCGCTGCGCAGCACCCGCCTGGACACGAACGGCGTGCAGAGCCTGCTCGCGCTGTGCCGCCAGGGCGCGACGCCGCCGCCGCTCGCGGGCTCGTACACCGTGCAGGTCATCCTCGCCGGCGGCAGCGTGTGCACCTCGGGCGAGGCCGCGATCCCCGCCGGGACCGGCGAACTCGCGGTGGCACGCGGGCAGCTCGACGACGTGCTGCGCACGGTGAAGGACGACGACGGCCGCGAGATGCGGGTCTACACCTACCCGCAGGACGGCCCCGTCGGCATCGCGGTCTCCGTCGCCCGCCCGCTCTCCGAGATCGACAACTCGATGTCCACGCTCCGCTGGGTGCTGCTCCTGGTCTCCGGGATCGGCGTCGTCGGCGCGGGTGCGGCCGGACTGTGGGTCGCGCGGACCGGCCTCGAACCGGTGAACCGGCTGACCGACGCGGTCGAGCACGTCGCCGCGACCGAGGACCTCACCGTCCGGATCCCGGTGGAGGGCGAGGACGAGATCGCCCGCCTGTCCCGCTCCTTCAACGCGATGACGGCGGCGCTCGCGAGCTCCCGGGACCGGCAGGCGCAGCTCATCGCGGACGCGGGCCACGAACTGCGGACGCCGCTGACCTCCCTCCGTACGAACGTCGAACTCCTCGCGCGCAGCGAGGAGACCGGCCGGGCGATCCCGCCGGACGACCGGCGGGCGCTCATGGCCTCGGTGAAGGCGCAGATGACGGAGCTGGCCGCGCTGATCGGCGACCTCCAGGAGCTGGCCCGCCCGGACGCGGTGCAGCCGGACCACCCGCTCGAAGTGGTCCCGCTCCACGCGATCCTGCGGACGGCCCTGGACCGGGCGCGGCTGCGCGGCCCGGAGCTCACCTTCGACACGGACCTCGCGCCCTGGTACGTACGGGCGGAGACGCCGGCGCTGGAACGGGCCCTGGTGAACGTCCTGGACAACGCGGTGAAGTTCTCGCCGCCCCGGGGCACGGTCGAGGTGACCCTGATGCGGGGCGAGCTGACCGTCCGCGACCACGGCCCCGGCATCGCCCCGGACGAGCTCCCGCACGTCTTCGACCGCTTCTGGCGCTCCCCGTCGGCCCGCAGCCTCCCGGGCTCGGGCCTGGGCCTGTCGATCGTGGCGCGCACGGTGCAGCAGGCGGGCGGCACGGTGTCCCTGGAACCGGCGGAGGGCGGCGGCACGGTGGCGAGGCTGCGCCTGCCGGGAGCGCCGACGCCACCGCCGGAGCTGTGAGGACCGGCGGTCGCTAGTTGTGCCGGAGGAGCGCCTCGACGAGCCCGGCCCGGGTGTCGGGGAAGTCCAGGGGCACGATGCCGAGCCCGGTCCTCCCGGCCAGCTCGGCGCCGTCCACGAACCCGTGCACCCACGGGTTCAGCCGGTCGGAGTTCCAGCGGGGCGGCAGGTACGCGGAGGTGCTGACGAAGTTCACGTAGAGCCGGCCGGGCTGGGTGGCGGCGGCGCGGAACTGGGCCTGGATCTTGGGGTACTTGGCGTCGGGCAGGGCGTTCCAGTCGTCCTGGACGGAGAAGACGGCGGGGTCGGCCCAGCGCAGCCCGGGAAGGCCGCCGTTGTCGGCGAGCAGGACGACCCGGCCGCGTGCCTCGCCGAGGAGGGGCAGCGTGTTCCCGATCCGGAAGAGGGAACGCCATCCCCTCCCGTCGAGGTAGTCGTCGAAGACGGCGCGGAAGGTGGCGTCGGACTCCTCCGAGTACTCCTGCTTGACCCGCATGAGGACGGTCTCGGAGGGGTGTGCGGCGAGGAAGTCCCGGCAGGCGACGAGGACGTCCCCGAACATCATGTTCTGGTAGGAGGCCCCGTGGTGGATGGCGAAGGACCCGCCGGTCACCCGGCACCGCACGTCCAGGAACCGGATGCCGCTGTCCAGCTGCTGGGCGATCGTGGTGTTCTGGCACTCGCTCCAGGGCCCGCCGAACCGGGCGCCCGAGTCGTGCGTCCCGGGGATGGTGAGCCGCCGCAGGTCGGTCCCGTCCCCGTGCGCCGCCATCCACGCGCGCACGTCCACGGCGGAGGCGCTGGGCGCCCCGACGAACAGTGCGGCCCCGGCCCCCAGGGCTCCCATGAGTAAGCGTCGTCGCTCCATGACCCGGCACTATGACAGGTCCACAACAACATCACCAGAGCGGGTGCGCGAAAGGGGGCGGCGGTCCGCCGAAGCGGGTCGCCGCCCCCTCTCAGGGGTCCTTCGGGGTTACTTCACGACCGTGATGCGGTCCGCGGCCGGGACCGGCAGCGGGTTGGCCGCCGAGGAGTGGCCCGCCAGATAGGCGTTGAAGACGTCCAGGTCCGAGGCGCCGACCAGCTTGTTCGTGCCGGTCGCCAGGGCCGCGAAGCCGTCGCCGCCGCCCGCGAGGAACTCGTTGATCGCGACGCGGTAGGTCTTCGCCGGGTCGATCGCCTCACCGTTCAGCTTGATCGTGCCGTCGACGACGCGGTCCGCGCCCGTCTTCGTCATGTCGAGCGTGTAGGTCAGGCCCTTCGACACCTGGAGGATCTTGATCGAGTTCAGGTTCGAGCCGCTGACCTGCTGCTTCAGCGCGGTGATGAGGTTCGCGCCGGTCAGGTCGACCACGTTCATCATGTTGGTGAAGGGCTGCACGGTGAACGACTCGCCGTACGTCACCACGCCGTCGCCCTCGACGCCGGACTGCTTGTAGACGAGGTCCGCGCGGATGCCGCCCGGGTTCATCAGGGCCAGCTGCGCGCCGCCCTTGTCGGCCGGGGACAGACCCTCCAGCTGCGCGTCGGCGATGACGTCGCCGAGCGGCTTCTCGTACGCCGTGGAGCCGCGGCCGTTGATGTCGGCGGCGATGAAGCCCTGCGGCCGGTTCGCGACCGGGGCGGCGAGCGCCTTCCAGTCGGAGATCAGCCGGGAGATGTCCTCGGCCTTCGGCACGTCACGCGAGACGACGTGGTTGGCGGAGGCGACCGCCGTGCGCACGATGTCCTTCGTGGCGCGGTCGTACGTCAGCGTCGTGTCCGTGTACAGCTTGCCGAACGAGGACGCCGAGGTGACCAGGCGCGGGTTGCCCGCCGGGTCCGGGATGCTGCACACGTACGCCTGGTGCGTGTGGCCGGTGACCAGCGCGTCGACCTGCGGGGAGACGTTCTTGGCGATGTCGACGATCGCACCGGAGACGCCCTCGCCGTCACCGTCCCCGTCACCGTCGCAGTTGTAGTTGTACGAGGCGGAGGCCGGCATGCCGCCCTCGTGGACCAGGGCGACGATGGACTTGACGCCCTTGCGCTCCAGGATCTTCGTGTACTTGTTGATCGTCTCGACCTCGTCGCCGAACTTCAGGCCCTTGACGCCCTCGGCGGTGACGACGTTCGGGGTGCCCTCCAGGGTCACGCCGATGAAGCCGATCTTGACGCCGTCCTTCTCCCAGACGAAGTACGGGTCGAGGATCGGCTTGCCCGTCTTCTCGTCCGTCACGTTCGCCGCGAGGTACGGGAAGTCGGCGCCCTCGAAGGTCTTGCCCTCGACGAAACAGCCGGCGGTCGGGTGACAGCCGCCGTTCTGCATGCGGGCCAGCTCGCGCGCGCCCTCGTCGAACTCGTGGTTGCCGACCGAGGTGACGTCCAGGTCGAGGTCGTTCAGGGCCTCGATCGTCGGCTCGTCGTGGAAGAGACCGGACAGCAACGGCGAGGCGCCGATCATGTCACCGGCCGCCGCCGTGATGGAGTAACGGTTCCCCTCACGGGCCTGGCGCAGGTGCGTCGCCAGGTACTCGACACCACCGGCGTCGATCTTCTCCGTCGTCCCGTCCTCCTTGGTCCGGGTGACCTGCCCGGACGAGCCGGCCGGCGGCTCCAGGTTGCCGTGCAGGTCGTTGAAGGACAGCAGCTGGACGTCGACCATCCGGCCCCAGCCCTTGCCGTTGGTCCCCTGCCCGG
Organism: Streptomyces nymphaeiformis; assembly: GCF_014203895.1. Classification (GTDB taxonomy): domain Bacteria; phylum Actinomycetota; class Actinomycetes; order Streptomycetales; family Streptomycetaceae; genus Streptomyces; species Streptomyces nymphaeiformis. The sequence continues at coordinate 42,087 of NZ_JACHJY010000018.1, forward strand.
CGGCGTACTCGCCCCCGGCCGCACCGGCCGACGGCATCGCGGCGACGAGCGCCCCGACGGTCGCAATCCCCGCTCCGGCGGCGAGAATTCGCCGTACCGTCTTGTTCTTCCTCGGTGTCGCTGCCATCTCTCCCCTAGTCCCCTTGCCCCGTTTCGCGGCCTTGATCTACTCCCCCGTTGCGCGAGCAGCCTAGAGTCAACGCGCGTAGCGCAACAGGGGGTGGCTGGTTACAAGACAGTTGCCGCTGGCTGACGAAGTGTCGCCGTAGGCTCGTAGCCATGACTTCCGACACGGCGCCGGCCCTCGAACCGGGACGGCAGATCCACACGTATGACGAGCTCACGGCCGAGCAGATCCAGGACGTCCTGGATCTGCTCGAGGCCGCCGAGCGGGCCGACGGCATGCACGCCGTGTCCGAGCAGGGGCGGCTCTACCTGCGGCACGGCAGGCGCGAAGGCGTGCGGCACCTCCTCCTCACCGTCGGCACCCACCTCTACGGCTACGCCCAGCTGGAGGAGACCGACCCGATCGAGGCCCCGGCCGCCGAGCTCGTCGTCCACCCCTCCCACCGGGGCCGCGGCCACGGCCGGGCGCTCGGCACCGAGCTGCTCAACACCTCCGGCAAGCGCCTGCGGGTCTGGGCGCACGGCGGGAAGTCGGCGGCCCGGCACCTCGCCCAGGTCCTCGGCCTGACGCTCTTCCGCGAGCTGCGCCAGCTGCGCCGCCCCCTGGTGCCGCTCGACATCCCGGAGCCGGTGCTGCCCGAGGGCGTGACCGTCCGCACCTTCACCCCGGGCCAGGACGACGCGGCCTGGCTCGCCGTCAACGCCGCCGCCTTCGCGCACCACCCGGAACAGGGTTCGCTCACGCAGCGGGACCTCGACGACCGGATGGCCGAGCCGTGGTTCGACCCGAAGGGCTTCTTCCTCGCGGAGAAGGACGGGCGGCTCATCGGCTTCCACTGGACGAAGACGCACGCCGAGGAGCAGCTCGGCGAGGTGTACGTGGTCGGCATCCTGCCGGACGCCCAGGGCGGCGGCCTCGGCAAGGCCCTGACCGCGATCGGCCTGCGCCACCTGGCGGCACAGGGCCTGCCGACGGCGATGCTGTACGTGGACGCGGACAACACGGCGGCGGTACGGGTCTACGAAGGCATCGGTTTCACGACGCACGAGGTGGACCTGATGTACCGCACGGAGTCTTGACACCCGGCGGACAGGGGGCGGTTGACACCGCCCCCTTCTTTCCACCACCCTTTCACTACTTGATTAGTGAAAGGGTGGTGGAAGGGATCGTGGTCGAGTACCGCATCGACCGGCGCAGCGGCGTCGCCACCTACCTCCAGATCGTCCAGCAGACGAAGCAGGCCCTCCGGATGGGCCTCCTGGAGCCGGGCGACCGACTGCCCACCGCACGCGAGGTCGTCGAAGCGACGGCCGTCAACCCCAACACGGTCCTCAAGGCCTACCGCGAACTCGAACGCGAAGGTCTCGTCGAGGCCCGCCGCGGCCTCGGCACCTTCGTCCGCGCCACCCTCGGCACCGGCCCCGCCGACTCGCCGCTGCGCGGCGAACTCACCGACTGGGCCCGCCGGGCACGCGCCGCGGGACTCGAGCGGGAGGACGTGGCCGCGCTCTTCACATCCGTACTGAAGGAACACTTCGAGGGGGACGAATGACCGATCCTGTCATCGAGGCCGACGGCCTCGGCATGCGGTACCGACGGCGCGGCGGGGGCTGGGCCCTGAAGGACTGCACGTTAGCCCTGCCCGCCGGCCGCGTCGTCGCCGTCGTCGGCCCCAACGGGGCGGGAAAGTCGACCCTCCTCGGCCTGGCCGCGGGCCTGCTGCGCCCCACGGAGGGCAGGATCACGGCCCCCACGCGGGACCGCCTCGCGTACGTCGCCCAGGACAAGCCCCTGTACGGACAGCTCACCGTCGCCGAGACGCTGCGCCTGGGCCACGAGCTCAACCCGGACCGCTGGGACCCGGCCGCCGCCGAGCGCATCACCGGCCCACTGCCCGGGAACGCCCGGGTCCGCACCCTCTCCGGCGGGCAGCGCACCCGGCTCGCGCTCGCCCTCGCCCTCGGCAAGCGGCCCGAACTGCTGCTCCTGGACGAGCCGATGGCGGACCTCGACCCGCTCGCCCGGCGCGAACTCATGGGCGCGCTCCTGGCCGACGCCGCGGAACGCGGCACGACCGTCGCCATGTCCTCGCACATCCTCACCGAGCTGGAGGGCTCCTGCGACCACCTGCTCCTGGTGCAGGACGGCCGCATCCGCCTCGACGGCGCCATCGACGACCTGCTCGCCGCGCACACCCTGCTGACCGGCCCGATCGCCGACCTCGCCCCGCACACGGTCGTCGACTCCCGGACGACGGGCCGTCAGCTCACCGCACTGGTCCGCCGCGAGGGCCCCGTCGAAGGCCCCTGGGAGACCGCGGAACCCTCCCTGGAAGAACTCCTCCTCGCCCACCTCCGCCCCACCGAAGGAGCCCCGGCATGAGCACCCTCGCCCTGAAGGGCCCGCAGTGGGTGACGTTCCGGCAGCACCGGCGGGCGCTGTGGTGGTCACTCGCCCTCGCGGTCTGCGCGCTGGCGGTCATGGTCGCCTCGCGGATGTGGTCGGACGGCGCGGTGGACGCGCTGCGAACGGCGGGCTGCACCGTCAACGGCTCGGACAGATCCTGCTTCCAGGCGCAGCGCAACTACGCCGACGACCAGTGGTTCGCCCGGAACCTCGTCAGATACGCCGCCGCAGCCATGCTCGTCCTTCCCATCCTTCTCGGGGCCTTCGTCGCGGGCCCGATGCTCGCCCGGGAGATGGAGTCCGGCACGTACAAGCTGGCGTGGACCCAGTCCGTCAGCCCGGCACGCTGGCTCGCGGCCAAGATCGCGGTCCCCGCCGCACTCACGCTCACGGTCGTCCCCGTGCTGAGCCTGGTCTTCTACTGGTCGTGGTCGACGGGCCCGGCCGACGACTACCCCACGTTCTGGTACGAGCCGACGGTGTTCGTCTCGTACGGCGTCGTGCCGGTGGCACACGCCCTCCTGGGGCTCGCCCTGGGCACGGCCGTCGGCATCCTCGTCCGGCGCACCATCGTCGCAATGGGGATCGCCGCCGTCGTCATCGGGGTGGCCCTGGCGGTCCTCTCCCGGCTGCGCGACGGCCTCTGGCCGGTTCGGACCCTGACCGGCGCCGGACTGTCGGCCGAGGGCCGCGCGTGGCCACTGGACCGGGGCATGCTCACGGCATCCGGTGAGCGCATCCTCTGGCAGGACTGCTTCACCGCCCAGTCGGACGACGTCGGGCGGTGCATGACCGGCCGGGGCGGTGTCACCGGGTTCCTCGACATCCACCCCGCCTCGCACTACTGGCCCCTCCAGCTCGTCGAGACCGGCATCTGTGTGGCCGTCGCCGTCCTCGCGACCCTCGCCGCCTTCCGTGTCCTGCGGTCCCGGCACCCGTAGCGGACCCGGGAGCACCGCCGGAGGACACGGCGGACACGCGTAGACAAAGCGGGGGCGGGGCCCCGACAAGGGCCCCGCCCCCGATTCCCGTACGACATGTCGTCGTTACCGGCCATTCAGACGCGCTTGCGACGCTCACGCAATGAAGCGCTCCGTGTCCACTCCCGGCAGGGTGGTCCTCCCCAAAGGGAGACTGCCCGCCCCCACGGCCCGCTCCGACGCGCCCGATCACCCCTTCGCGCGGAAGAATGGGGCCATGAGCCAGAAGCCCGCCGAGGTCCCGGTCCAGTCCCCCGCCGCGCCGTCCGGAAAGTCGTCCGGGAAGGCATCCGGGAAGGCGTCCGAGACGCCCTCCGGCACGCCCGCCGCCGCGCCCGCCCTCGGTTCCATGACCGCGCAGCGCGCGCACATCGTCAACGGGACCGTCGTGACCGACATCGACGCCGACCTGGACACGGATCCCGACACGTACGAGGACGACGGCACGCTCGGCGACGACCTGCCGCAGGGCCGTTTCCTCGACCGGGAGCGCAGCTGGCTCGCGTTCAACGAGCGCGTCCTCGAACTCGCCGAGGACCCGACGACGCCCCTCCTCGAGCGGGCCAACTTCCTCGCGATCTTCGCGTCCAACCTGGACGAGTTCTTCATGGTCCGCGTCGCCGGACTGAAGCGCCGCATCGCCACCGGCGTCGCCACCCGCTCCGCCTCCGGCCTCCAGCCCCGCGAGGTCCTCGACCTGATCTGGACGCGCTCGCGCGAGCTCATGGCCCGGCACGCCGCCTGCTACCAGCAGGACGTGGCCCCGGCCCTCGCCGACGAGGGCATCCACCTGATCCGCTGGCCCGAGCTCACTGAGAAGGAGCAGGCCCGGCTCTTCACCCTCTTCCGGCAGCAGATCTTCCCGGTCCTGACCCCGCTGGCCGTGGACCCGGCCCACCCCTTCCCGTACATCTCGGGCCTCTCCCTCAACCTCGCCGTCGTCGTGCGCAACCCGGTCAGCGGCCACCGCCACTTCGCGCGCGTCAAGGTGCCGCCGCTGCTCTCCCGCTTCCTGGAGGCCTCCCCGCAGCGGTACGTGCCGCTCGAGGACGTCATCGCGGCGCACCTGGAGGAGCTGTTCCCCGGCATGGAGGTGCTCGCGCACCACATGTTCCGGGTGACCAGGAACGAGGACCTGGAGGTCGAGGAGGACGACGCCGAGAACCTTCTCCAGGCCCTGGAGAAGGAGCTCATGCGGCGCCGCTTCGGGCCCCCGGTGCGCCTGGAGGTCGAGGAGTCCATCGACCCGTACGTCCTCGACCTGCTGGTCCGCGAGCTGAAGATCTCCGACGCCGAGGTCTACCCGCTGCCCGGCCCGCTCGACCTCACCGGCCTCTTCGGGATCGCCGGGCAGGACCGGCCCGAGCTGAAGTACCCGAAGTTCGTCGCCGGCACCCACCGGGACCTCGCCGAGGTCGAGTCCGCGTCCGCGCCCGACATCTTCGCGGCGCTGCGCGAGCGGGACGTGCTCCTGCACCACCCGTACGACTCCTTCTCGACGTCCGTGCAGGCCTTCCTGGAGCAGGCGGCCGCCGACCCGGACGTCCTCGCGATCAAGCAGACGCTGTACCGCACCTCCGGCGACTCCCCGATAGTCGACGCCCTCATCGACGCCGCCGAGTCCGGCAAGCAGGTCCTCGTCCTCGTCGAGATCAAGGCCCGCTTCGACGAGCAGGCCAACATCAAGTGGGCGCGGAAGCTGGAGGAGGCCGGCTGCCACGTCGTCTACGGCCTCGTCGGCCTGAAGACCCACTGCAAGCTGTCGCTCGTCGTACGGCAGGAGGGCGAGCTCCTCCGCCGGTACTCGCACGTCGGCACCGGCAACTACCACCCGAAGACGGCCCGGCTCTACGAGGACCTGGGCCTGCTCACCGCCGACCCGCAGGTCGGCGCGGACCTGTCCGACCTGTTCAACCGGCTCTCCGGCTACTCCCGCCGCGAGACGTACCGCCGTCTCCTGACCGCCCCGAAGTCGCTGCGGGACGGCCTGGTCTCCCGGATCAACAAGGAGATCGCGCACCACCGCGCCGGGCGGCCCGCGTACGTCCGCATCAAGGTCAACTCGATGGTCGACGAAGCGATCATCGACGCCTGCTACCAGGCCTCCCGGGCCGGCGTCCCCGTCGACATCTGGGTCCGCGGCATCTGCGCCGTACGCCCCGGGGTCACCGGCCTCTCGGAGAACATCCGGGTCCGCTCGATCCTCGGCCGCTTCCTGGAGCACTCCCGGGTCTTCGCCTTCGGCAACGGCGGCGAACCCGAGGTCTGGCTCGGCAGCGCCGACATGATGCACCGCAACCTGGACCGCCGGATCGAGGCCCTCGTACGGGTCTCCGACCCGGCGCACCGGGCTGCGCTCACCCGGCTCCTGGAGACCGGGATGTCCGACACCACCTCCTCCTGGCACCTCGGCCCCGACGGGAACTGGACGCGGCACGCGACCGATCCCGAAGGCCGGCCGCTGCGGCACGTCCAGGAGATGCTCATCGACGCGCGGAGGCGCCGGCGTGCACAACCCTGACCACTCGCAGGACGTCACGGCGGGCGAGGTCCTGGCCCCCTACCTGCACGCGCGGGCCGCGGACTTCCTCCGCGGCCTGCGCCTGCACACCGAGAGCGGCTCCGACACGGCCGGAGCGGAGGAGGCCGCCCGTACGCTGCGGGGGGCGGCCCGCCGGATCGGCGGCACCCTCCACACCTTCCGGCCGCTGCTCGACACGGCCTGGGCCGACCAGCTGCGCACCGAGCTCGCCTGGCTGTCCGGGACGCTGGCCCTGGAGCAGGCCTGCACGTCCCGGCTCATCCGCCTGGTGGACGCGCTGTCCCGCCTGTCGAACGGCAGCGGGCCCGTGCCGGCGGCCCGCGGCTCGGAGGGCGCCGGGCTCACGGTCGGCGCCGCCCGGGCCGGCGCGCTCCTCGAACGCCAGCTGACCCTGGCCCGTACGCGCGCCCACTCGGCCTCCCTCCAGGCGCTCGGCTCCGCCCGCTTCCACGCGGTCGCGGACGCCGTCGCGCTCCTGGCCTCGGAGGTCCCGCTCGGGCCCGCGGGCGCGGCCCCGGCCACCGAGGTCATCGACGCCCCCGCCGACCTCGCCGAGCGCCGCCTCCTGGACGCGGTCGCCGCGCTCCCCCTCACCCGGGCGGCGCACCCGTACAACGCCGACGCCCTCGCCCTCGCCGCCGGCGAGGCCCAGGACGCGCCCTGGCACCAGACCCGGCTCCTGCTCCGCCTGCACCGGTACGCCACCGAGGCCCTGCACACGGGCGGCGAACCCGACTCCGTCCTGTACGAGGCGGCCCGGGCCCTGGACCGGCACCGCGACGCGGCGGAGGCCGCATCGGCGGCGGCCACGGCGGCCCGCACCCCGCGCATCGCCCCGGCGACGGCCTACGCCCTCGGCGTCCTCCACGCCGACCAGCGCCACGAGGTCGAGGCCGCGCGCTTCGCCTTCCAACGCGCCTGGCGCAGAACGACGGCCCCGGTCCCATGAGCACGCCCACCCCCATCCTGGCGGCGGGCTGCGTGCTGTGGCGGCCGGCGCTTTCCGGCCAGGGAATCGAGATCGCCCTGGTCCACAGACCGAAGTGGGACGACTGGTCGCACCCCAAGGGCAAGCGGAAGCGCGGCGAGACGGCGGAGGCGTGCGCGCTGCGCGAGGTCCTCGAGGAGACGGGCCGGCGCTGTGAGCTCGGCCCCCGCCTGCCGACCGCCCACTACACGGTGGACGGCCGGCCCAAGGAGGTCGTGTACTGGTCGGCCCGGGCGCTGGACGGCGGCTTCGTCCCCACGAAGGAGATCGACGCCCTCGTCTGGCTTCCCCCTGCCTCGGCCCGCCCGCGCCTCACCCAACCGAGAGACCGCGACCTCCTGGACGCAGCCATGGCCACGACCCACCCTTGACGAGCCCGCGACAACGCGGGCCACACCTGTCCGACCGGCACCTCGACCGCCCCCTGCCGGCCCACCCCCCGTGTGGGCGATCGTCCCGCAGGGGCGAGGGGGTCCCCCCTGCTCGAGCGAAGCCGAGAGCTCGGGGGAGGGTGGGCACACGGGACGGCGCCCCCAGCGGCGCCTCCGCGTTCCGCGCCTGGACCCGCACCCCGAGCGCGGCGCACGAGCCGGTGCGGGTCCAGGCTCGGGAGCCTCTGGCGCCACCGCCCGCCCAAGGGCCCCGCACCGGCGCTTCCGGCACGGTTCACTTGCCGTTCACCCTCCCCCGTCGACGGCTTCACCTGTTCTGCCTAATTTCGGCCTTACACGGTGCACGGAGCACAGCGATGCACCCACCAACCGACACACGCCGCCGTAGAACGGTCAGGACATCACGGTCCGCGACAAGGCGGCTTCTGGAAGGAACACCCGAAAGTGAAGCTTTCGCGCAAGAACGGGCTTCGCGCCTCCGCGATCGGTGCCCTCGTCGTCTCCGGCGCATTCGTCCTCTCGGCGTGTGGCTCGGACAACAACACGGCGGCCCCGACCAAGGACTCCGGCACCAAGACCTCCGCCGCCGCGTCGAACATCGCGTGTGACGGTGCCAAGGGCCAGCTCCTCGCCGCCGGCTCCAGCGCGCAGAAGAACGCCATGGACCTGTGGGTCAAGAACTTCCAGGCCGCGTGCTCCGGCGTCGAGGTCAACTACCAGGCCATCGGTTCCGGCGGCGGCATCACCAAGTTCAACCAGGGCCAGGTCACCTTCGCCGGCTCCGACTCCGCCCTGAAGCCCGAAGAGGTCACCGAGTCGCAGAAGGTCTGCAAGGGCGGCAAGGGCATCAACCTGCCGATGGTCGGCGGCCCCATCGCCATCGGCTACAAGCTGGACGGCGTGGACAACCTCGTCCTGGACGCCCCCACCCTGGCCAAGATCTTCGACACGAAGATCACCAAGTGGAACGACCCGGCGATCGCCAAGCTGAACCCGGGCGCCAAGCTCCCCGACACCACCATCCAGGCCTTCCACCGCTCGGACGAGTCGGGCACCACCCAGAACCTGGGCAAGTACCTCTCCGCCACGGCCCCGTCCGACTGGAAGTACGACCCGAAGACGAAGTCGTGGCCCGCCCCGGGCGGCCAGGCCGCCAACGGCTCCTCCGGCGTCGCCACCGCGGTCAAGGACGCCGAGGGCTCCATCGGCTACTTCGAGCTCTCCTACGCGACCGCCAACAAGATCTCCACGGTCAGCATCAACACCGGCGCCTCCGCCCCGGTCGCCGCGACCACCGAGAACGCCTCGAAGGCCATCGCCGCCGCCAAGGTCAAGGGCACCGGCAGCGACCTGGCCCTCTCCCTCGACTACACCACCAAGGCCGAGGGCGCCTACCCGATCACCCTGGTCACCTACGAGATCGCCTGCGACAAGGGCAACAAGGCGGACACCCTGCCGACCCTGAAGGCGTTCCTCACCTACACCGCCAGCGAGGAGGGCCAGAAGGTCCTCTCCGACGCCGGCTACGCCCCGCTCCCGGCCGAGATCGCGGCCAAGGTCCGCGCGATCGTCCCCACCCTGTCCTGACCCCCGGCCGGGCCCGGCCCCTCACCCTCCCGTGGAGGGGCCGGCCCCGGCATCCGGTGCACCGCCGCCAGGGCCCCCGCACCCCCGCAAGGGACGTACGGGACCCGCAGACCGGAGAAAACCGATGGCTACCATCTCACCCGACATACAGAGGAGCCGGCGCGCCAAGAGCGCGACCCGCCCGGGCGACCGCATCTTCAGCGGTCTGTCCAAGGGCTCCGGCATCACCCTCCTCGTGATCATGGCCGCGATCGCGGTCTTCCTCACCTACCGTGCCGCCCTCGCCATCTCGGAGGACAGCACGAACTTCTTCACCACCTTCGAGTGGAACCCGGCGAACACCCCGCCGGTCTTCGGCATCGCCGTCCTCGCCTTCGGCACCCTGGTCTCCTCGGTCATCGCGATGGTCATCGCCGTGCCCGTCGCGATCGGGATCGCCCTCTTCATCTCGCACTACGCCCCGCGCAAGCTGGCCAAGCCGCTCGCGTACGTCGTCGACCTGCTCGCCGCCGTGCCCAGCATCATCTACGGCCTCTGGGGCGCGATCTTCCTCGTCCCGTACCTGGACGGCCTCAACAAGTGGCTCGACCAGTTCATGGGCTGGACGTACATCTTCGACAAGTCCCAGGACGGCGTCGCCCGCAACCTCTTCACCGTGGGCATCCTCCTGGCGATCATGATCCTCCCGATCATCACCAACGTGACCCGCGAGGTCTTCCTCCAGGTCCCGAAGATGCACGAGGAAGCCGCCCTCGCCCTCGGCGCCACGCGCTGGGAGGTCATCCGCATGTCGGTGCTGCCCTTCGGCCGCTCCGGCATCATCTCCGCCTCCATGCTGGGCCTCGGCCGCGCACTCGGCGAGACCATGGCCGTCGCCGTGGTCCTCTCCCCCAGCTTCGTCATCTCGGGCCACCTGCTCGACCCGGGCGGCGGCACCTTCGCGCAGAACATCGCCGCCAAGTTCAACGAGGCCAACGAGTTCGGCCGTGACGCGCTCATCGCCTCCGGTCTCGTCCTCTTCGCCATCACCCTGCTGGTCAACGGCGCCGCCCGCTGGATCATCGGCCGCCGCAAGGAGTACTCGGGGGCAGCGGCATGAGCCACGCCATACAGGAACGTCCGGTCTCGGTGGCCCCGCGCCGCGACCCCCTCTCGCACGCCCGGCTCCCCCGCTGGACCCCGGCCGCCATCGCCGCCGGCTCCATCGCCGCGGGCATCGGCATCGGCCTCGGCGCCGGCTGGCACAGCAAGGTCCAGTGGGGCCTGATCGCCGCGCTGCTCTTCGTCCTCGTCACCTTCGCCGTGACCACCAAGGTCGAGGGCCGCCGCCAGGCCAAGGACCGCGTCGCCACCAGCCTCGTCTGGGTGTGCTTCGTCCTCGCCGTGATCCCGCTGGTCTCCCTCGCCTGGGTCACGATCAGCAAGGGCGCGCAGGTCCTCGACCTCTACTTCCTGACCCACTCGATGAACGGCGTCCTCGACGCCGAGGCCGGCGGCGGCGTCTACCACGCGCTGCTCGGCACCATCGAGCAGGTCGGCATCGCGACCCTGATCGCCGCGCCGATCGGCCTCCTGACCGCCGTCTACCTCGTCGAGTACGCCGGCGGCGGCAGGCTCGCCAAGGCCGTCACCTTCTTCGTCGACGTCATGACGGGCATCCCGTCGATCGTCGCCGGCCTCTTCATCCTCGCCACCTGGAACCTGATCCTGGGCTTCGGCCCCTCCGGTTTCGCCGGCGCGATGGCCCTCGCCATCCTGATGATGCCGGTCGTGGTCCGCTCCACCGAGGAGATGCTCAAGCTCGTCCCGAACGAGCTCCGCGAGGCCTCCCTCGCCCTCGGCATCCCCAAGTGGCGCACCATCCTGAAGGTGGTCCTGCCCACCGCGATCGGCGGCATCACCACGGGCGTCATGCTCGCGGTCGCCCGCATCACCGGTGAGACGGCCCCGGTCCTGCTCCTCGTGTTCGGTACGAAGCTGATCAACCCGAACCCCTTCGAAGGCGCCCAGTCCTCCCTGCCGCTCTACGTGTACGAGCAGTACGCGGTCGGCACCGACGCCGCCGTGGCCCGCGCCTGGGCCGCCGCGCTCGTCCTGATCGCCTTCGTCATGATCCTCAACATGGTGGCCCGCGGCATCGCCCGCTGGAAGGCCCCGAAGACCGGCCGCTGACGCGGCACTCTGGAAGTGAATTGATATGGCCAAGCGAATCGACGTCAGCGGCCTCTCCGCCTACTACGGCGCCCACAAGGCGATCGACGACATCTCGATGACCGTCGAGCCCCGCTCCGTGACGGCCTTCATCGGCCCGTCCGGCTGCGGCAAGTCCACCTTCCTGCGCACCCTGAACCGCATGCACGAGGTCACCCCCGGCGGCCGCGTCGAGGGCAAGGTGATGCTCGACGACGAGAACCTGTACGGGACGAACGTCGACCCGGTCGCCGTGCGCCGCACGGTCGGCATGGTCTTCCAGCGCCCGAACCCCTTCCCCACCATGTCGATCTTCGACAACGTGGCGGCGGGCCTGCGCCTCAACGGCAAGTACAAGAAGTCCGAGCTCAGCGACATCGTCGAGCGGTCCCTCAAGGGCGCCAACCTCTGGAACGAGGTCAAGGACCGCCTGAACAAGCCGGGCTCCGGCCTCTCCGGCGGCCAGCAGCAGCGCCTGTGCATCGCCCGCGCCATCGCGGTCGAGCCGGACGTCCTGCTGATGGACGAGCCCTGCTCCGCCCTCGACCCGATCTCCACCCTCGCCATCGAGGACCTGATCGGCGAGCTGAAGGAGCGCTTCACGATCGTCATCGTGACGCACAACATGCAGCAGGCGGCCCGCGTCTCGGACCGTACGGCCTTCTTCAACCTGGCGGCCGTCGGCCAACCCGGCAAGCTGATCGAGCTGGACGACACCGAGCGCATCTTCTCCAACCCGAGCGTCCAGGCGACCGAGGACTACATCTCCGGCCGCTTCGGATAAGACCCGTCTTGTGGTGCTGCATGGCGGTGCCACCACAAGACGAAGGGCCCGGCTCCCCCACAGGGGAGCCGGGCCCAACCATTTCCCGGGGGACCCGGTGCGGGGGTCCTACCCGAACAGCAGCTGCACCACGTAGTAGCTCGCGGCAGCGACCAGCGCCGCCGCCGGCATCGTGATGAACCAGCCCATCACGATGTTCTTCGCGACGCCCCAGCGGACCGCGTTGACGCGCTTGGTGGCGCCCACACCCATGATCGCCGAGGTGATGACGTGCGTCGTGGAGATCGGCGCCTTGAAGACGTACGCCGTGGTGAACATGATCGCCGCGCCGGTGGTCTCGGCCGCGAAGCCCTGCGGCGGGTCGAGCTCGATGATCTTGCGGCCGAGGGTCCTCATGATCCGCCAGCCACCCGCGTACGTACCGAGCGAGAGCATCACGGCACAGGAGATCTTCACCCATACCGGGATCGGGGCGTCGGCACTCTGCACGTCGCCGATGACCAGGGCCATCACCACGATGCCCATCGTCTTCTGCGCGTCCTGGAGGCCGTGGCCGAGCGCCATGCCGGCCGCCGAGACGGTCTGTGCGATACGGAAGCCGCGCTTGGCCTTGTGCGGGTTGGACCTGCGGAACATCCACAGGATCACGGTCATCACCAGGTAACCGGCGATGAGGCCGACCACCGGCGAGAGGAACATCGGGATGACGACCTTGTCGATGACGCCGGACCAGATGACCCCCGTGCCACCCGCGAGCGCCGCGCCCACCATGCCGCCGAAGAGCGCGTGCGAGGAGGACGAGGGAAGACCGAAGTACCAGGTGATCAGGTTCCAGACGATCGCGCCCAGGAGCGCGGCGAAGAGGATGCCCATCCCCTTGTCGCCGGTCGGCGTCTCGATCAGGCCCTTGCTGACGGTGTGGGCGACGCCGCTGCCGAAGAAGGCACCCGCCAGGTTCATGACGGCCGCCATCGCCAGCGCCGCCCGGGGGGTCAGCGCCCGGGTCGACACCGAGGTGGCGATGGCGTTGGCGGAATCGTGGAAGCCGTTCGTATACGTGAAGCCGAGCGCGACACCGATGGTCACGATCAGAGCGAAGGTGTCCACGAAGCTCAGGACTCCTTGACCGCGATGGTCTCCACCGTGTTGGCCACGTGCTCGAAGGCGTCGGCCGCCTCTTCCAGCACATCCACGACCTGCTTGAGCTTCAGCACCTCGATGGCGTCGTACTTGCCGTTGAAGAGGTGGGCGAGCAGCTTGCGGTGGATCTGGTCCGCCTGGTTCTCGAGACGGTTGACCTCGATCCAGTACTCGGTGAGGTTCGCCATCGTCCGCAGGTTCGGCATGGCCTCGGCGGTCAGTTCCGCCGCACGGGCCAGGACCTCGATCTGCTGCTCGACACCCTTGGGGAGCTCTTCGATGTTGTAGAGGACGACCAGGTCGACGGCCTCTTCCATGAAGTCCATGATGTCGTCGAGGGACGAAGCGAGGGAGTAGATGTCCTCGCGGTCGAACGGCGTGATGAAGGAGGAGTTCAGCTGGTGGAAGATCGCGTGGGTGGCGTCGTCACCGGCGTGCTCCGCTGCCCGCATCCGCTCCGCGATCTCGGCCCGGGCGGAAGGCTCCGCTCCGAGCAGTTCCATCAGGAGCTTGGAGCCCGTGACGATGTTGTCCGCGGACGCGGCGAACATGTCGTAGAAGCTCGTCTCCCTGGGGGTCAGACGAAATCGCACGTGAGGTCCTCGGGGTGCTGGAATTCGGTCAGGCTGATGCTAGGCGCATCATCCGGCCACGGCTAACCGGCGTCTCTCAGTGTCGCCCATCAGGCACAGTGAACTGCAGCGGGCCCCCGCCCGGACCGGCGGGGATCGGTACCATATACCCACGAGGGGTATACCACCCCTTATCTGGACAACGGGAGGACGCGATGACGACCACCGAGACGGACCAGGTCACCCCCGATTCCGTCGGGGCCGTCGAGCCGGCCGACCACGCGCACGGACACGATCACGGCGTGCACGGCTACCACAAGCAGAAGGACGAACACCTCAAGCGGCTGCGCCGGATCGAGGGCCAGATCCGGGGCCTCCAGCGCATGGTCGACGAGGACGTCTACTGCATCGACATACTCACGCAGGTCTCCGCCTCGACGAAGGCGCTCCAGTCCTTCGCCCTCCAGCTCCTGGAGGAGCACCTGCGGCACTGCGTCGCGGACGCGGCGGCCACCGGCTCGGGCATCGACGAGAAGGTCGAGGAGGCCACGAAGGCCATCGCCCGCATGCTGCGCACCTGAGGCGGACGGGGCGGGGGCGGACCGTCACGGTCAGCGCCCTCCCCGTCCGGCGGGGCGCACCGCACCTTCGGCGCCTCTCCCCGTCCGGCGGGGCGCACCGTACCTTCGGTGTCCCTCCGCGGCCGGCGGGCCGGACCGTACCGTCAGTCCGCCTCCGCCGCCCGCTCCGCCTCCACCCTCAGCACCTCGTCGATCCGGTCGGCGCTGAGCCTCTCCCCGTCCGCGGCCGACGCCGCGATGATCAGCTCGCCGCAGAGCTCGATCTCGGCGAGGGCGACGCAGTCCGGGTCTGCGGGCACGGTTGCTGTACCGGGCGGGGCCACGCGCATCCACCTCTTCCTGCCGGCGTCGGTCTCCCAACGGCATCCCAGCGTAGGGACGGGCCCACGCACCGCGCATGACACGTCTGGACCATTTGCCGATGGTCCGTGCCGCCACCGGGCCGCCGCGTCAGGTCTCGATCTTCCCGGCGTAGATGTCGCGGTGGTCCGGCAGCGTCACCTCGACGGGGACCCCGAAGCCGTACAGCAGCGTCGTCGAGGCCACCGCGACGATCCGGCCCTGGTTGCTGAAGCTGAACTGGTGGCGCACCTTCCGCAGCCGCCCCTCCGCGTCGAGGTACGCGTCGAAGGGCACCGTGTCCTTGGCGAACCCTTTCGCCGCCGCGGCCAGCGCCCCGCGCAGCTGCGGCGAGGCGGCCCGGGCGGCGTGCGCGATGTCGGCGACCCCCCGGTAGTGGCTGACTTTCACCCCTGCCAGATCGACCTCGCCGAGGTACGCGACCTCACGGACGCCCCGCAGCAGCTCCGCCGCGGCGGCCGGGTCGGTGGCCCCGCCGGTGACGAGGTTCCCGTCGTCGAGGGTGGTGGTGTCGACGCGGACCCACTTGTCGGCGGGCACTCCGGCGCCCCGGTTCTTCATGTAGAGCGCGCCGGGGGTGAGGAGCTCGGTGATCGGCCGGTGCTCGCTCGCCCCCGCGGGGTCCTTCGGCAGCAGCACCTGGAGCCGCCCGGTGCTGCGCCGGAAGTCGTAGCCGCCCTCGCCCCTGATGGTGACCCGGGTCCCGCCGGAGGCCATCTCCATGGAGGTGCTGGCCTTGGAGGTGCCGGCCCTCGCCAGCGCGTCGGCGGCGTTCCGTACGGCGAGGGCGGGGTCGGCCGCCGGCTTCGGGTCCCCGGGTGCGGCGCAGCCCGTGACCGCCGCGGCCGTGACGAGGGAGCCGACCAGGACGGCGGTGACGGCGAACGCCCCGCTCCCCGAACCCCGCGGACGCCCGTACCCCTGCTCCACCATCGCCGCCAACCCCCAACGCCTCACCGCTGTTTGCCCGGGACCCGCGCCTCCCCGGGACCCGCGGGTCCGGGGACACCCGCCCCGCATAACGACGGTGGGGGCGTGCCGTCACGCGCAGTACGGTGGTGGGGTGCACGCCCAGGGTTCCTCCCACACCACGACGACGACGGAGCGCGGCTCGTTCGCGCTGGCACGGTGCAGCTGCGGCTGGACGGGCCCGGCCCGCAGATCCCGCGACAAGGCCCGTACGGACGCGGCGGAGCACCTCCGTACCAGCGGCTCCTAGGCCGCCAGGTCCTTCTGGCCGGTGCCGCCGGCGGGGCCGCCGAGGCGGGGCTCGGGGATGCCGACGGCCTCGGGGCGGCGGGCCGCGTCGGCACGGCGGGAGCGGACGAGCCGGGCTCCGCGGCCCGAGCGGGCGACGGCGGAGACGACGGGTGTCAGCAGGGCGAGCGCGACCGGGGCGAGGAGCAGCGCCACGGCCGTGCCGAGGGCGAAGCCGCCGATCACGTCGGTCGGGTAGTGCACGCCCATGTAGACCCGGACGAAGCCCTCGGCGAGGGCGAGGGCGATGGCGGCGAGGCCGAACCTGCGGTGGGCGACGAAGAGGCCGACGCCGAGCGCCATCGTCAGCGTGGCGTGGTCGCTGACGAAGGAGAAGTCGGTCTTGCCCGCGACGAGGACCTCGAGGCCCTGGTGGTCCTTGAAGGGTCTGGGGCGCTCCACGAAGCCGCGGATGGGGATGTTGACCAGCAGGGCGATGCCGGCGGCCAGCGGGGCCCAGACGAGGCCCGCGACGGCCGAGACGGAGTCGGTGAGGGCGCCGCGCCGGCGGACGCTCCACCAGCACCAGAGCACGACGAGGACCATCCCGAGCACGATCCCGTACTCGCCGACGAACTCCATGACGCGGTCGAACCACGGCGGAGCGGCCTTGGCCAGTCCGTTGATGTCGTAGAGCAGGCTGACATCGGGGTTCGAGCCGTCCGATGCGAGTCCAGCCATCTGCTGCGGCCCCTTGCTCTCGTGTCTGGTTTCCAACCCCCGTGGTCAGAGTGGTCGGATCAGGGAACGAACCGCCTGAGGCGCACGTTCCGCTCTCTCCGGTGGATCATGACGACGTTATCGAAGAGTGACGGTCGACCGCAGCTCAGGGCCCGTGCATGACGGAGAGTTCCGGCCATGCCCGATACGCCCGAAGGGCACCGCGTCCGCCGACGCGAGCGGCGCCCGCCGGCAGGAACGGCACCCGACGGCCCGTCTGCTTCCCTCAGGCCTGCGGAAGATGGGTGGGCAGCGCCGCGGCGCCCTCGCTGGTGACCCGGGTGGCGCCGAAGTAGTCAGGGGTGTCGATCCGGTCGAATCGAATCACGGCCCCGGTGCGCGGAGCGTCGATCATGTAGCCGCCGCCGACGTAGATGCCGACGTGCCGGATGGCCCGCGAGTTGGTCAGGTCGTCCGAGAAGAACACCAGGTCGCCCGGGAGCAGCTCGCCCCTGCTGGGGTGCGGGCCGGCGTTGTACTGGTCGTTGGCGACGCGCGGCAGCCGCACGCCGACGGTGTCGTACGCGGCCTGGGTGAGCCCGGAGCAGTCGAACCGCCCGTTCTGCGCGGCCGTGCCCGTCCCGCCCCAGAGGTACGGGGTGCCCAGCTTCCCCTGCGCCCACTGGATGGCCGCCGCGGCCTGCTGCGACGGCGCGAGGCGGCCCGCCGGGCGGGCGAAGCTCTTCTCCAGGGACCGGATGATGCGCACGTAGTTCTGCGTCTCGCTGATCGGCGGCACGCCGCCGTGCCGGATCACCCGGTACGCGCCCGCGTTGTACGCGGCCAGCATGTTGCTCGCCGGGTCCCCGGGCACGTCCTTCACATAGCGGGCGAGTTCGCAGTCGTACGAGGCGGCGGAGGGGATGGCGTCCTTCGGGTCCCAGATGTCCCGGTCGCCGTCCCCGTCGCCGTCGATGCCGTGCCCGGCCCAGGTGCCGGGGATGAACTGGGCGATGCCCCGGGCGTCGGCCGGGGAGACGGCCCGCGGGTTCCAGCCGCTCTCCTGGTAGAGCTGGGCGGCGAGCAGGGCCGGGTTGATGGCGGGGCACAGGTTCCCCCACCGCTGCACGAGGCCCTGGTAGAGGGCGGGGACGGCCCCCTTGGCGAGGGCGACGGCCCCGCCCTTGTTGCCCACACCGCCGGCGATCCCGGCCGCCGCGGAGTACGTGCCGACGACGAGCAGTGCGACGAATCCGAGACAGACCCCCAGGGTCCCGCCGGCCCACATCCACGCCTTGCCAGCCCTACGCACCGTCAACCACCCCTCGGTTCATGGCAGTACGCCCGGACGGTCAGTCTAGGCGGCGGGGTGCCCCCGAGGGGCGCCTCGCGCACACTTCGCCCAACACGGCCCCAAGAGTGCAACAACGACAATCATTGCCCGGAGTCACTCTCCGTGATACACAGAGTGACCATACGCTTCTTCGCATAGAAACCGGCCACACCACCGCAGGTCAAGACGGTCAGATCGGTCAAGTGTGCGGGGATCGGGTAAAGAGAGCCGCCAAGCCGTCACACGTGAGCGGTTTCATCAGCGAAGATAGGGCGATGACCCATGCCGTCCGGCAGGGGCGACCAAGTACCCAACAGGGGCGGTGAGTTACATGTACCTGGCGGCCGAGAAGGGCGACATCTCCACCATCATCGGTGGAATCGCCCCGAACTGGGGGCCTTTCGGGAGCCTCGGCGCCGAGGCCAAGGTGATGATCGAGGTCGTGATGGCCGTGGCCATCCTGCTCTGCCTCGGCATCGCCATCTGGGGAGCGGCCAAACAGCGCATCGGCGCGACCGCCCTCCGTGACACGTTCAGCGCGGAACAGGGCAAGGGCCTGATCGTCGCCGGCCTGACCGGCGTCTTCATCATCGGATCGCTGGGGACGCTGTTCACCATCGTGTACGGGATGGCCGTCTGATCTCCCCTCGGACCCGACCTTCCTGAGAATGCGTTCCCTGATGCCCAGTCATGGTGAAGCACGGCCGTACCCGCGAACGAGTGAGGGGGCGTACCCGGCATGAGTCCCGGCGACGAGCACGACAGCTTCGGCGGCGTGGGCGGCTCGGGCCAGACCCGGACCCGCCTGCCCGAGGGCAACAGCGGCGACGTCTACGGCGGCGCCCGCCGCCCCGTCCGCAGCTCCCGATCCCTCCTCACGGTCGTGAGCGTGGTGGTCGTCCTCGTCGCCGCCATCGCCTTCGCCAACCGCGGCGGAGGCAAACCCGCGGACGCGGCCGGCGCCCGCTCCGGCACCCCGGGCAGGACGGCCCCCACCTCCGCGACGGGCGTCCGCCCCGTCACCGGCAAGAACGGCACGATCCCCACGGGCTACGCCCACGACGACCAGGGCGCCCAGAGCGCGGCGACGAACTTCGCGGTGGCGCTGGGGTCGGTGGAGATGTTCCAGAACGGTCCCCGCCAGGCCATCGTGCGCGCCATCCACGACCCCGCGATCGCGGACGGCCTCGTGCGGCAGCTCGACGCCGCCTACACGGCCGACTTCCTGGCGGGCATCGGGCTCGACGCGAACGGCGCCGCCCCCTCCGGTCTGACCTTCGTGTCCCGCACGATCCCTGTCGGAACCAAGGTCAAGGACTACACCGACACCTCCGCGATCGTCGAGGTCTGGTGCACCGGCCTGGTCGGCCTCGCCGGCCAGGGCTCGACCAAGCCGGTCACGTCCACCTGGTTCACCCTCACGGAGAAGCTCAAGTGGGTCGGGGGCGACTGGCGCCTGGAATCCTCCACGCAGGCCGAGGGCCCCACCCCCGTCAACGGCGACAACCGCGCCTCCACGGCCGACGAGATCGCCGCGGCCGTCGAGGGATACGGAGGCTTCACCTATGCCCGCTAGTCGAAGCCTCGCGAAGCGCGCGACCGCCGCACTCGCCGTCGCCCTCCTCAGCGCACCGCTGCTGTTCGCCTCCACCGCCCAGGCGGCGCCCACGCCGACCCCGGCGGGACCGACGCCGACCCCGAGCGCGAGTGACAACCCCTGCGGTCTCATCGTCGGGCAGGCCCGGGAGCTGTGCGAGAAGGGCCAGACAGGCGGCACGGGCGGTGGCTCCTCCGTCACCGATCCCACCTCCGCCCTCGACCCGCTCACCTCCCTTTCCCGCGGCTTCGCCGACGCCGCCGTCGCGACCATCGACTTCCTGTCCAAGGGCATCAAAGAGACCGCCGACGTCGACTTCACCAACATGCAGTTCCTCGGCCGCTACGCCATCGTCTTCGCCGCCGCCACCTTCCTCACCCTCCTCCTCTGGCTCCTCGCCGTCGCCAAGCGGGCCGTCCGCGGCGTCCCCCTCACCACGGCCCTCTCCGAGGCCATCGGCTTCCTCTGGCTGACGGTCCTCGCCTCCGCGTTCACGCCCCTGATCCTCTACACCGTCGTCAACGCCACCGACGCCATCACCGAGGTCATCGCCTCCGGCACCGGCCAGCAGACCGACATCTTCTTCGGCAGCTTCAAGGAGGCCCTCCAGAAGGGCGACAGCATCGGTGGCGGCCCCATCATGCTGATCATCGTGTCCCTGGTGACCGTCCTCGCCGCCGGCGTCCTCTACCTGGAGCTGTTCCTCCGCGCCGTCCTGCTGTACGTCGGCGCCCTCCTCGGCGTCGTCGTCTACTCCGGCCTCGTCGACAAGAACATGTGGGGCCACGTCCGCCGCTGGGCCGGCATCATGATCGCGGTCATCCTGGTCAAGCCGGTCATCGTGATCGTCCTCGGCCTCGCCGGCGCGCTGTCCTCCGACACCGGCCCCAACTCGGTCTCCGCCGTCGTCTCCGGCCTCTCGATCATCCTCCTGGCCATCTTCGCCTCCGCGATGATCTACCGCTTCGTCCCCGGCTTCGGCGACGAGATCGCCGCCTCCCGCAACAACCGCCTCCACCGCGCCGGCGAGAACGCGGCCGCCGCCGTCATCTCCTCCCCCGCGTCCCTCGTCTCCCAGGGCATCAAGACCCACAGCACCCGCGACAGCGGCGGCGGCCAGTCCTCCGGCTCCGCCCCCCGCCCCGCCAACCCCGTCTCCGGCGGCATGGCCGCGCACAGCAGCCGCGGCGGAGGCGGCGGCACCGGCGGCGGCTCCACGCCCCCGCCCCGTAGCAGCAGTCCCACCGCGGGTACCCCGCACAGCAACCGCAAGAACTCTGGAGGTGCAGGGCGTTGACGACCCAGTCCCAGCCGGTCGCGCCCCGCCGCACGTATCTCGTCGGCCGTGCCCGGCCGAACGCGATCGTCGGCAAGAACCGCGAGACCGGCGAGATCGCCCTGATCATCGTCGGCGCCTTCCTCGGCATGATGAGCGGACTCCTCGTCCCCGCCCTCCCCCTGCGGATCGCTCTCCTCGCGGGCCTGCCCATGCTCGCGATCGCCGCCGTGTACCTCCCGTACAAGCACCGCACCTTCTACAAGTGGTTCGAGATCAACCGCAGCTACAAGCGGATGCTCAAGCGCGGCACGGCCTACCGCTCCATCGCCGCCGAGGCCGGCACCCGCCTCGACGGCCGCGAGGTCGAGATCGGCCCGCCCCCCGGCATCGGCAACGTCGGCTGGCTCGCCGCCCCCTTCGGCCCGGACGAGATCGCCGTCCTCCTGCACGCCGACCGCCGCACCGTCACCGCCGCCATCGAGATCGAGGGCCCCGGCGTCGGCCTGCGCGACAGCGAGGACCAGGAGGCCCTCGTCGACCGCTTCGGCACCCTCCTCAAGCACGTCGCCAACGGCGACGGCTTCGTCACCCGCCTCCAGATGCTCGCCCGCACCCTCCCCGCCGACCCCGACGCGCACGCCAAGGACGTCGGCCAGCGCGGCGACCCGCACGCGCCCGCGTGGCTCCAGGAGTCCTACGACCAGCTCCAGTCGATGGTCTCCACCTCCAGCGAGCAGCACCGCGCCTACCTCGTCGCCTGCATGCACTACACCCGCGAGCTCGCCGCCGAGGCCAACGCCATGGCCCGCGCCGCCCGCCACGCCTCCGGCGCCCGCAAGCTCGACCGCGACGCCGGCCTCGCCGTCGTCATGGCCCGCGAGCTCACCGACATCTGCGCCCGCCTCGCCGAGGCCGACATCCGCGTCCGCCAGCCCCTCGGCCAGTCCCGGCTCGCGTCCCTCGTGCACTCCATGTACGACCCGGACCACCCCATCGACCACATCCAGGCCATGACGAAACGAAACGCTTGGCCCGCCGAACTGGACGCGATGGAGCCGACGTACCTCCAGGCCAAGACCCGCGAGTCCTCCACCCGCGCCCCCTGGTGCCACGCCACGGCCTGGGTGAAGGAGTGGCCGATGACCCCCGTCGGCGTCAACTTCCTCGCCCCGCTCCTCGTCCACACCCCGGACGTCATCCGCACGGTCGCCGTCACCATGGACCTGGAGCCCACCGAGGTCGCCATCGAGCGCATGCTCACGGAGAAGACCAACGACGAGGCCGACGCCAGCCGGGCCGCCAAGATGAACCGCACGGTCGACCCGCGCGACATCGCCGCCCACGGCCGGCTCGACCAGCGGGGTGAAGATCTCGCCAGCGGCGCGGCAGGAGTGAACCTCGTCGGGTACATCACGGTGTCGTCGCGTTCGCCCGAGGCCCTCGCCCGGGACAAGCGCACGATCAGGGCCTCCGCCGGCAAGTCGTATCTGAAGCTGGAGTGGTGCGACCGCGAGCACCACCGGGCCTTTGTGAACACCCTGCCGTTCGCGACCGGCATCCGCCGCTAGGGCCGAAGGGGCACAGACCCATGCGAGATCCGCTGTCCGTCCTCACCGAAGCCTTCACCTCCTTCCTCTTCGGGAAGGTGGAGACGACCCGCCTGCCCGTCCGCACCTCCACCGGGCAGGCCCAGGCCGTCTACCTGCCGACCGCCGCGCCCGGCCTCGGCGACTCCGGCGTCATCATCGGCCGCGAGGTCTACAGCGGGAAGGGCTACATCTACGACCCCTTCCAGCTGTACGGGCAGCAGCTCCCCGCCCCCCACTGGCTGGTCCTGGGCGAGTCCGGCAACGGAAAGTCGGCCCTGGAGAAGACGTACGTGCTCCGCCAGCTCCGCTTCCGCGACCGGCAGGTCGTCGTCCTCGACGCCCAGGGCGAGGACGGCGTCGGCGAATGGAACCTCATCGCCCAGGAGCTGGGGATAACCCCCATCCGCCTGGACCCGATGGTCGCCAACGACGCCGGGATCCGCCTCAACCCCCTCGACCCCTCGATCACCACCACCGGCCAGCTCGCGCTGCTCCGCACCATCATCGAGGTGGCGATGGGCCACGGCCTCGACGAGCGCTCCGGCTTCGCGCTCAAGGTCGCCCACGCCTACGTCACCGAGCACACCACCGACCGGCAGCCGATCCTCACCGACATCGTCGAGCGGCTCCGCCACCCGGAGGCCGAATCCGCCGAGGCGATGAACGTCGACATAGACGACGTACGGGCCTGGGGCCTGGACGTCGCCCTCGTCCTCGACCGCCTCGTCGACGGCGACCTGCGCGGCATGTTCGACGGCCCGACCACGGTGGGCATCGACCTCGACGCCCCGCTCATCGTCTTCGACCTGTCCCACATCGACCGCAACTCCATCGCCATGCCGATCCTCATGGCGATCGTCGGCGTCTGGCTGGAGCACACCTGGATCCGCCCCGACCGGAAGAAGCGCATCTTCCTGGTCGAGGAGGCCTGGCACATCATCAACAGCCCCTTCGTGGCCCAGCTGTTCCAGCGCCTGCTGAAGTTCGGCCGCCGCCTCGGCCTGTCCTTCGTCGCCGTCGTCCACCACCTCTCCGACGTCGTCGACGGAGCAGCGGCAAAAGAAGCAGCGGCGATCCTCAAGATGGCCTCCACCCGGACCATCTACGCCCAGAAGGCCGACGAGGCACGCAACACGGGCCGGGTCCTCGGCCTCCCCCGCTGGGCAGTGGAAATCATCCCCACCCTCACCCCCGGCATCGCCGTCTGGGACGTCAACGGCAACGTGCAGGTGGTCAAACACCTCATCACCGAGAAGGAACGCCCGCTCGTCTACACCGACCGCGCCATGACGGAGTCCTCCGTCACGGACCCGGAACTGGAGTGGGAGACCGAGCAGCGGGCCATCCTCATCGAGCAGCAGATGAACGGCACTTCGCAGTCGACGGTGGCGTAGATGGAACCGGAACGGAAGGGAGGAGGGGGAGGGGGCGGGATCTCCGACGGGCTGCTCCTCAGCCTGTTCGCCCTCCTCCTCGGCCTCACGCTCCTGGTGTGGACGGCGACCGGCCTCGCGGGCCTCTTCGCCCACGGCGCCTGGCCGAAGGACGTCGCCTTCACCGGCACCCCCTCGGCCCTCCGCTCCCTGGCGACGGCCCCGACGGACCTCCCGTCGGCCTGGCCGTCCACCCCGCCGGACCAGCTCTCGGGGTACGGCCTCTTCTGGGGCCTGCTGATCGGCGAGGCGATGATCCTCATGGTCCTCGCCGTCTTCGTCCTCGGCACCCTGACCCGCTGGCGCGCGGTCCGCGCGAAGCGGAAGGCGGGCGCGTACGAAGCGCGGCCGAAGCCGGTACGGGAGGAGGCGAGCGTACGGGAGGAGCCGGCCGCGCCTCCGGCCCAGCGCCGCCCGACGGAGGAGCAGCCCCCACCGCGGGAAGAACAGCCCCCGGCGAGGACGGAGGTGACCCCACCGGTCACCCCGGCCCCCATAACCACCCCCGGCACCGTCTACGGCCCCCCGGAGACCCGCAGACCGGCCGCCGTGCAGGCGATCCTGGACGCGGAGGGCCCCGTCCTGGTCGTCACCTCCGACCCCGCCGTCTGGTCCTCGACGAAGGACGCGCGCGGCAAACTCGGCCCGGTCCTGGTCCACGACCCCGGCCACCTCTGCGACACCCCCGCCCGGCTCCACTGGTCACCGGCCGAGCACTGCGAGGACCCGGCGGTGGCGCAGGAACGCGCGATCGCCCTGCTCGCCCCCGTACGCCCGCACGCCCGCCTGGACGCGGCCACCGCCGACACCGCGGAGACCCTCCTGCGCTGCTGGCTGCACGCCGCGGCCGTCGACGGCCGGCCGTTCCGGCAGGTCCACCGCTGGGCGCAGGGCGCGGGCGCCCACGAGCCCGTGCGCATCCTCCGCAGCCACCCGAAGGCCGCCTCGGGCCTGGCGGGCGTCCTGGAGTCGGCGCTCACCGCACACCCCGAAACCCGCCGCCTGGCACAGGAACTGACGGCCCGTGCGCTGGAGTCCCTCTCCTCGATCCACATCAGGGAGGCGTGCGTACCGAATCGAACTGATTCGCTGGCGCTCGCATCTTTCCTCGGTGAAGGGGGCACGCTCTACGTGGTGGGCGAGGCGATCGAGGATCCCCGCACCCACCCCGGCGCGATGCCGCTCCTCACGGCCCTCGCCGCAAGCGTGGTCGAGCACGGCCGCCGCATGGCCGCACGGTCATCCGACGGTCGGCTCGACCCACCACTGACCCTCGTCCTCGACGACGTGGCCGCGGTGGCACCCCTCCCCCAACTCCCGGACCTCCTGACCACGGGCACCCACCAGGGCCTCCCGACGCTGGCCTTGATGCGCTCGGAGGAACAGGCAAGGTCCCGCTGGCGAGACCCCGTTGTGGGCAATCGTTCCTCCCCCGGACTTCGTCCGGGAGGTGCCCCCTGGGCGGAACGGGTGGGCACAACGGAACGGCGCCCCTAGCCGGGCCTAGGCTCCCGCGCCTGACCCCGCACCCGCCGACGGCCGCACCATCTCGTACTCCAGCTCCTGGGCCGTCTCGTCCCCCGGCACCGCCACCCGCTCCCCGGTCGCGACGAACCCGAACCGCCGGTAAAAGGCGGCGGCCCGCCCGTTCTCCTCGTGGACGTACAGCCGCACCCGCTCGATCACCGGCTCGGCCAGCGACCACGACCACTCCACCCCCGCCCGGAACAGCGCGTCGATGACCCCCGTCCCGCGCGCCCCGGGCCGTACGTACACCGCGACGATGTGCGTCTGCTCGGTCTTCGCCGCCTCACCGAACCGCACCTCGTCCGAAGGCCGTTCCAGGAGCAGCGAGATCGTGCCGGCCCAGCTGCCGTCCGGCGCCTCGGCCACGAACTGCCTGACCTTCCCGTCGCCGGTCTCGGACGCGCCCTCCGCCCGCTCCTTCCAGAAGGCGTCGGGCCGCTCGACGGCCGCCTCGTACGTGTCGAGGAACGCCAGGTGCGCGATCGGGTCCTGGAGGGCGGCCAGCCGGATCTCGCGGGTCTTCTCCCACTCGTCGGCGCGGATGGTGCGTATCGAATAGTCCATGCCGCCGATCCTGACGAGCCCCCCACCCCCCTGACAAGGCCATTTCCCCCGCCGTAGTACCGGGGTACGACCCACGCCCCCGCACACCCGCCCCAGGTCCGACGCCCGGCCCGCCCGCCATGGGGATGATGGCGGGGTGACCGAGGAGACCCCGCACCCGCTGCCCGCCACGACGGGCCCGAGCCGGTACGCCCAGCGCCTCCTCGCCCGCGTACGGGCCTTCGACACGCGCCACCCCTGGGTGTGGGACGCCACGGTCACCCTCACCTGGACGGTCGCGGCCCTCGTGGACGCCGCCGGCGGCTGGCGGACCACCGCCGTCGACCCGTCCGTCCCGGTCTGGCTCGTGGTCACCCTGTCCCTGGCCCTCTCCGTGCCGCTGTACTGGCGCAGGCGCCACCCGACGGCCGTCCTGGCGGTGATGGCCTGCGCGGCGCTGGTCGGCGACGCGTCGGGGGCCTTCCTCCAGTCCGCGTACCTCCAGATGGTCCCGGTCTTCCACATCGCGCTCAGCCGCCCGCCCCGCGCGCTCCTGTGGGCCCTGGCCCTGCTCCTGCCGCCGCTCGTGACGGGCGCGGTCCGCTTCCCCCCGGGCGCCGTGGACCAGCGCGTCGTCCCCGCCCTGTGGGCGTACGCCCTGGCCGCGCTCCTCGGCATCGCGGTCCGCTCCCGCAGGGACGAACGCGCCCACGAGGTCCGTCTCGCCGCCACCGCCGAACGCGCCCGCATCGCACGCGAGATGCACGACATCATCGGCCACAACCTGGCCGTCATCACCGGCCTGGCGGACGGCGGCCGGTACGCGGCGGCGAAGAACCCGGAGCGCGCCGCCCAGGCCCTCGAAGCCATCGGTACGACGAGCCGCCAGGCCCTCGCCGAACTCCGCCGCCTCCTCAGCGTCCTCCACGAGGAGGGCGACGAGGGCGACCGGAGCGACGGACCGGCAGCCCGCACCCCGCAGCCCGCCCTGACCGACCTGGAACGCCTCATCACCGGCGTACGGAAAGCCGGCCTGCCGGTCCGGGCGGAGCTGTCCCCGACCGCACCCGCCCTCTCGGCGGGCGCTCAACTGACGGTCTACCGTGTGCTCCAGGAAGCCCTGACGAACACCCTGAAGCACGCGGGCCCCGGCGCGACGGCGTCCGTCCGCCTCTCGTACGGCCCCGGGGCCCTGGAGATGGTCGTCACCGACACCGGCACACGGTCGACCGCGCCCGGCCGGGGCCACGGCATCACCGGAATGCGCGAGCGCGCGGCCCGCTACGACGGCACACTCGAGACCGGCCCGCTGCCGACCGGCGGCTGGCGGGTCGCGCTCCGCATCCCCCTGGAGGACCCGACCTCGTGACGACCGTACTCATCGCGGACGACCAGCCGATGCAGCGCCTCGGCTTCCGCATGCTGCTCGAGAGCCAGGACGACATGACGGTCGTCGGCGAGGCGTCGAACGGCACGGAGGCGATCCGCCTGGTCGACCTGCACCACCCGGACGTCGTCCTGATGGACATCCGGATGCCCGGCCTGGACGGCATCGAGGCCACGCGCCGCGTCGTCGCCACGGGCGCCCCCACCCGGATCCTGATCGTCACGACCTTCGACCTCGACGAGTACGCGTACGACGGCCTCCGTGCCGGCGCGAGCGGCTTCCTGGTGAAGGACGCCCAGCCGGAGGAGCTCCTCGCGGGCATCCGCGCGGTGGCCGCCGGCGACGCGGTCGTCGCCCCGAGCCTGACCCGCCGCCTCCTGGACGCCTACATCCACCACCTGCCGCCGTCCGCGACCGCCCGGCCCCCCGAGGAAGACCCCCGTCTCGCGCCGCTCACGGACCGGGAGCGCGAGATCCTCACGGTCATCGGCAGGGGCTGGAGCAACGCGGAGATCGGGGAACGCCTCCACCTGGCGGAATCCACGGTGAAGACCCATGTGGGCCGCATCCTCGCCAAGACCGGCACCCGCGACCGCGTCCAGGCGGTGATCCTGGCCTACGACACGGGCCTGGTGACCCCGGGGCCGTGAACCTCGGGGGCCGTGTCAGTCCCCTGTCACGGCCTCCTCCCACACCGCCGTCCTGCGGTCCACGCCGTCGAGGCGCGCGCCCGTCAGATCGGCGCGGGTGAGGTTCGTCCTGGTCAGGTTCGCCGCGGGCAGCTGCTTCCCGTCGTCCTTGCCGAGATCGGCGCCGACGAGCCGCGCGCCGGTCAGATCGGCGTCCGTGAGGTTGGCCCCGGACAGCTCCGCGTCGGAAAGGCTGACGGCACCGTCGTCGGGAGAGTTGAGCATGGCCCCGCTGAGGTCGGCGCTCGTGAGGTCCGCCTCGTCGAAGTCGCCGCCGTCCCACCAGACGTTCGCCATGTCGGTGCCGATGAACTCCGAGCGCTCGAACTCCCCACCGGCCAGCACGGCCCCGCGCAGGGTCGCGCCGCCGAACCACACGTCTTCGAAGTCCCCTCTCAGCTGGGCGAACGTGAGGTCGGCGCCACGGAAGTCGGCCTCACTGAAGTTCCCGTCGGTGAAGTCGGCCCCGACCAGATAGGCCCGGCGCAGATCCATGACCCCCTCCCCCTCCACCCCGATGGGCCGCGACCCCAGCACCTTCAGGGCCGCCTGCACGTCCTCGGGCGGCCTGGTGTCGACGTTCTTGTGTGCGGCCTCCACCTTGGCCTTCGCCGGAGTCTTGGCCTTGTCCCGCACATAGGCGCACAGGACCTCGACGATCGCGGGCTGCTCCCGGGGCGAGTCCTTCATGATCCGCTGCAGGGCGTAGATGCTGCTGATCCGGACGTTCACGGAGTCGTCGCCCAGGTTGGCGACGGTGTCGTTGTAGCTCGACGCCACCTGGTCCCGCTCGCTCACCTTCAGCGTGTCCCGGGCCTGGCTGATCGTGATCGCCGTGAACGCCAGCGCGAGCAGCGCCGGAATCGTCGGCAGCGCCGTTGCGATGGCCGTGTACCGCTGCCAGCGCCCGGCTTCCGCCGGCGCCGCCCCGGCCGCCGGCGGGACGGGCCCGGGCGGCGGCGTCGGCACCGGGACGAGAAGCGAGGCGTCGAGCAGCGCGAGCCACCGGGAGGCGTGCAGCCGGTCCTGCAGCTGCGCGAGCAGCCGTACGAGATCGGGCAGCGCGGCCGGCACTCCCTCCCGCAGCACCCGGCCCGAGGCCTCGTGCAGCGTCGCGGCGACGCGCCCGCCGTGCTCCTCCAGTTCGGCCCGCCGTTCGGCGTCCGCGGGCGGCCCGCACCGGGCGAAGTCCCGCAGGGCGGCCCGCAGTTCCGCGACCGCCTCGTCGAGGACGGATGCTTCGGGAGCGGGCGTACGAAGGGCCTCACGGCACGCGCCGAGCGCCGCGAGACAGGCCGACAGCGGCGGCTCCTGCCGCGCCCACGCCGCGAACTCCCGGACGGCGGCCCGCCGGATCCACCAGGCGCCGACGACGAGCGCGACGGCGACCCCGAACGCGAATCCGAGCTCGGCCCCCGCCCACCAGGGAACGAAGTCCTCCTCACAGCCCATCAGAAGAGACCAGCCCGCGCAGTCCCCCGCTCCGTCGACGAACCCCCGCTGGCCGAACCACCCGTCGAAGGCCCAGTAAGGGCTCAGGAACCAGTCGCCCGGACCGTTCTCGACGTACGGGTACGCCACGACCCACGTCCCCAGCACGAGCCCACCGACCAGCAGCAGACCCGGCACACCACCGGCCCACACCCGCCGTCCCCACCGCAGCACCCTCGCCGTACGGTCCGCCTCGACCAGCCGCGGCAGCAGGTCGGCCAAGGGTGCCGCGCTCGGCACCCCCTGGTGCCGGCGCAGGGCCACCACCGCCCGCACCGCGGGCCGCAGCGCCTCCGGCCTCCCCCGCACCAGCCGGCGGGGCACCAGCAGAACCCGGCGCCCCGTACGCCGGTGCGGATCCCGGTACGCCGCTCCCCATGCCACACCCCGCCAGAGCAGCACGATCACCAGACTGGTGACGCACACCCCCAGAACGGCCCGGACCCAGTCGCCCCAGGACGCGAAATCCACCTCTGCGTTCCCCCCGGCTCGCACATACCTGTCCCAGAACGCAAAAATGCCTCAACCCCCGGACAGAGTCCAGGGGTTGAGGCTAAAAATTGTTCGGCGGCGTCCTACTCTCCCACAGGGTCCCCCCT
>NZ_JACHJY010000019.1 GCF_014203895.1 Streptomyces nymphaeiformis
TCCACCGAGACCGGCACCGACGTCTCGGTGGCGATCGAGAAGTTCCCCGCCCTGTTCGCGGCGGACGTCGACCCCGAGCTCGCCGCGGTGCTCGCGGTCTCCCAACGCCCCCTGGCCGCGCGGGCCTTCTCGGAGGCGGCGCCGGTCGCTGCGTGGAAGACCAAGCCCTCGTGGGGCCTGGTGGCCTCCGCCGACCGCACGATCAACCCCGATGTGGAGCGTTTCGGCTACGAGCGCGCCGGCATGACCACCGTCGAGGTCGACTCCTCGCACCTGGTCATGCTCGCCCAGCCCAAGGCCGTGGCCGAGCTGATCATGGACGCGGCCCGGTCCACGGGGCACTGATCCGACGCTTGAACATCGAACGATTGGTCTCTGTCGTTCGAACGCGGTAGCTTTCCGAAACGCCCGCCGAGAACATGCGGCGGGCGATCGGAGGAAGCACACCCATGAGGTTCGGCGCGAGGCTCGCGCTCGCCGTCATCACCCTCGCCGTCACCGCCACCGCCTGCGGCACCCCGCAGGACAGCGGCTCGCGCGCGCACACCACAGCGGACTGCGCACCGTACGCCCGGTACGGCGAGCACCCCGGCACCAAGGTCACCGTCTACGCGGAGAACCGGGACCGGGAGGCCGACCTGTTCGAAGAGACCTGGGCGGATTTCGCGGACTGCACGGGAATCGACGTCCAGTACGAGGGGGACGGGGAGTTCGAGGCGCAGATCCAGGTCCGGGTCGACGGCGGGAACGCGCCCGACGTGGCGTTCTTCCCCCAGCCCGGGCTCCTGGAACGCTTCGCGCGGGCCGGGAAGCTCAAGCCCGCGAGCGCCGGGGTCGCGGCCCTCGCGAAGCAGGGCTGGTCTGCGGACTGGAACGGCTACGCGACCGTGGACGGCACCCTCTACGGCACGCCGCTCGTCGCGAACGTGAAGTCGTTCGTCTGGTACTCCCCGAAGTTCTTCCGCGACCGGGGACTGAGCGTCCCCCGCACGTGGACCGAGCTGATGGCCCTCACGGAGAAGGTCGCGGCATCGGGCGTCAAGCCGTGGTGCGCGGGCATCGAGTCCGCCGAGGCGACCGGCTGGCCCGTGACGGACTGGATCGAGGACGTCCTGCTGCGCCAGCAGGGCACGCACGTCTACGACCAGTGGGTCGCCCACGAGATTCCGTTCGACGACCCGCGGGTGATCAAGGCCATGGACACCGTGGGGTCCATTCTCAAGAACGACCGGTACGCCAACGGCGGCTTCGGCCCGGCCAGGTCCATGGCGTCGATCTCCTTCCAGGAAGCCGGCGCACCGGTTCTCTCCGGCGACTGCGCGATGCACCGCCAGGCCTCGTTCTACGCCGGCATGTGGCCGAAGGGCACCGAGATCGGACCCGACAAGGACGTCTACGCCTTCCTCCTGCCGGGGGACGACCCGGCCGGCCGCCCCGTACTGGGCGGCGGGGTGTTCACCGCGGCGTTCGCCGACCGTCCCGAGGTGCGGGCGTTCCAGGAGTACCTGGCCTCCGCGGACTTCGCGAACGCGCGGATGAGGAAGGGCCCGTTCGTCTCGGCGAACAGGGGCGTGGACCCGGCGAACGCCGCGACCCCCGTCGACCGGCTCTCGATCCAGCTGCTCCAGGACCCCAGGACACAGTTCAGGTTCGACGGTTCGGACCTGATGCCGGCGTCGGTCGGCGCCGGGACGTTCTGGAAGGGAGCCGTCGACTGGATCGGCGGCGCGAGCACCCGGCAGGTCGCCGACTCCGTCGAACGGTCCTGGCCGAGCCGCTGATGTCGTTCGACGCCGTCTCCCAGCAGCCCAAGCTGCTGTACCTGCTCCAGGGCGTCGCCGCCTTCGCGGCGGTGGTCGCCCTGATCCTGCTCGCACTGCACCGGGGGCCGGTACGGAGGAGGGCCGCGGCCCTGATCCTGCTGGCCCCCGCGCTGCTGCTGCTCGCGGTCGGTCTCGTCCTGCCCGGTCTGCGCACCCTGGCGCTGTCGTTCACCGACGGCGGGGGAGGCACCTGGGCCGGCTTCGACAACTACGTGTGGATGTTCACCGACCACCGAGCCCTTGTGGCGCTGCGCAACACCCTGGCGTGGGTGGTCCTCGTGCCGCTGACGTCCACCGCGGTCGGTCTGCTCTACGCGGCGGCCGTTGCGCGGTCGCGGTTCAGAACGGTCGCGCTGTCCCTCGTCCTGACGCCGATGGCGATCTCCTTCGTCGGCGCGGGTGTCGTCTGGAAGTTCGTCTACGCCTACCGTCCCGCGGAAGCCGGCCAGATCGGGCTGCTGAACCAGCTCGTCGTCGCGTGCGGCGGCGAACCGCGGCAGTGGCTCGTGGACTCCCCCTGGAACGTCCTGTTCCTCATCGCCGCGATGGTGTGGACCCAGGCGGGCTTCGCGGCCGTCCTGCTGACCGGCGCGATCAGGGCCGTACCCACGGAGCTGACCGAGGCCGCCCTGCTCGACGGCGCGTCCCCCCGGCAGATCCTCCGGCGGATCACCCTGCCGTCGATCAGGCCCACGCTGCTCGTCGTGCTCCTCGCCCAGGCGATCGGCACCTTCAAGGCCTTCGACATCGTCAAGACCATGACCGGAGGACAGTTCGACACGGGCGTCCTCGCCCACGAGATGTACGACCAGGCCTTCCGCTACGGCGAGACGGGCCGCGGCGCGGCACTCGCCGTGCTCCTCTTCCTCCTCGTCACCCCCTTCGCCGCCCACCAGGTCCGGGCGCAGCGGAGGACGGGGTGAACGGCGTCCGGGAGCGTCTGGCCTCCCGCACCTTCACGTCCGTCGCCGTGGTGATCGCGGTCCTCTGGACGACACCGACCCTCGGTCTCCTGCTCTCCTCGTTCCGCCCCGAGGAGGAGATCAAGACGACGGGCTGGTGGACCCTCTTCGGTACGCCGCACCTCACGCTCGACAACTACGGCGAGGTGCTCTCCGGCGGCGGGAACGGGTCGGGGCGGCTCGCGGAGTACTTCGTCAACTCCGTCGTCATCACCGTTCCCTCGGTGCTGTTCCCGCTCGTCCTGGCCCTCCTCGCGGCGTACGCCCTGGCCTGGATCGACTTCAGGGGGCGCGACGCGCTCGTCGTCGGCATCTTCGCGCTCCAGGCCGTGCCGCTCCAGATGGCGCTCGTCCCGCTCCTGAAGCTCTTCTCCCAGGGCTGGCTGTTCCTGCCCGCGTGGCACCTCACCGGTCCCGCGCGGTTCGGCCAGGTCTGGTTCGCCCACACGGCCTTCGCGCTGCCGTTCGCGGTGTTCCTCCTGCACAACTTCCTGGCCGGGCTGCCCCGGGACCTGATCGAGGCCGCCCGCGTCGACGGCGCGTCGCACGGGACGCTGCTGCTCCGGATCGTGCTGCCGCTGGCCCGCCCGGCCCTGGTCGGCTTCGCCGTCATCCAGTTCGTCTGGGTGTGGAACGACCTCCTCGTGGCCCTGACGCTGTCCGGCGGAACGGCCGAGACCGCGCCGGTGACGGTCCGACTGGCGAGCATGGCCGGGACCTACGGCAACGAGTGGCAGCGGCTCACCGCGGGAGCCTTCGTGGCCGCGCTCGTCCCGCTGCTCGTCCTCTTCTCCCTCCGCCGGCACTTCGCACGGGGACTGCTCGCCGGATCGGTCAAGGGATGAGCCCCGAACGGCCCCAGGAACAAGGCGCGGCGACGGGCCTGAGCCGGCCCGGACTGCGGGGCCGCGAAGCCGAGCTGGAGCGGCTGCGCGCCCTGGTCGAGGCGGTCCGCGACGGCGAGGGAGGAGCGATCGCGCTGCTCCTCGGCGAGCCCGGGATCGGGAAGACCGCGCTGCTCCGGGAGGCCGTCTCGCTCGCGCGGGCCCACGGATTCCTCGTCAGCCACGGCCGCGCCGAGGAACTGCACGAACTGGCACCGCTCGCCTCGCTGGCCTCGGGCCTCCTGCACGGTGACCCGCCGCTGCTCTCCGGCACGGACTTCGCGGACCTCGCCGGCCACCACGACCAGCGCATCTGGCTCGTCGAACGACTGGCCCAGCTGATCGAGGAACGCTCGGCGGGCAGGCCCGTACTGATCGCGGTCGACGACGTCCAATGGGCCGACCCGCTGAGCCGTTTCGCCCTGAGCGTCATGCCGGCACGGCTGCTCAGCTCCCCGGTCCTCTGGCTGCTCACGGGCAGGGAGGACCCGGAGCTGTACGGTCAGGGGCCGCTGACGACGACCCTCCCCCTGCGGCCGCTGTCCGACACGGCCCTGGCCGAACTGGCACGCGACGTCCTCGGCGGGGACGTGCCGGCGCGGCTCGAGGAGCTCCTCGACGGGGCGGGCGGCAACCCCTTCCTCGCGGCCGAGATGCTCTCGGGCATCGCGGGGACGGGCGCGGACGGGCCGGAACCGCCCGAGCGGCTGGTCCTCGGCGTACGCGAGCGACTGGCCGACCTCCGGCCGGACACCCTGCACTTCCTGCGGATCGGCTCGGTCCTCGGCCGCGCGTTCTCACTCGCCGACGCCGCCGCCCTGTGCGGCCGGCCCGCCTCCGGACTCAGCGCCGAAGTGGACGAGGCGCTCGCCGCCGCCCTCCTCCACGACGACGGCGAACGCCTCCTGTTCCGCCACGACCTGCTCCGCCAGGCGGTGTACGCCGACCTCGCCCCCTCCGTGCGCCGGGCACTGCACCGGGAGGCCGCGAGCCGTCTCGTCGCGGCGGGCCGGAGCTCCGTCGACGCGGTCCCGCATCTGCTGAAGAGCGCCGAACCCGGCGACACGGAGGCGATCGGACTGCTCGGCACGGCCGCCGAGGACGTGATCGCCGTGATGCCCGACCTCGCCGCCGACCTGGCCGTACGGGCCCTGGAACTCGTACCGCCCCGTGCGCCCCTGGCGTACGACGTGGGGGAGCGGGCCATCGTCGCGCTGACCCGCGCGGGCCGGTACACGCAGGCACGGGACACCGGCGACGCGCTGCTCGCCCGCCGGCCTCCCCTGGACGTCTTCGCCCGGCTGCAGTGCGTACTCGGCGACACGCTGTGGCACCTCGACGACGTCCACGAGCTGACCCGCCGCACGACGACGGCGCTGGCAGCCGTCACCGACCCGGTGATCCGGGCCCGGCTGACCGCCCGGCAGGCCCTGGCCCGGTCCCGCGGGAGCGACCTCGGGGCCGCCCGCGAGACCGGCGAACGGGCACTCGCCGAGGCGGAGCGGGCCGGTGACCGGGAGGCCCGCGTCCTCGCTCTGTGGGGTCTCGGCGAGATCGCCCTCAACGCGGGCGACTGCGCCGCCGCCGTCGAACACCACACGGCCCTGAGCGTGTTCGACCCGGCCTTCCTCCCCGAGGAGGCCGTCGCCCTGATCCACGGGGACGACTTCGACGCCGTACGGCGACTCCTCCGTACGGCGGGCGACGTCCCCCTGCGCCTCGCGATGCTGATCTGGGCCCAGGGAACCCTGAACATGGGGCTCGGCCGGCTCGACGACGCGGACGCCGACTTCGTCACCGTCGAGCGGCTCGAAGCGGACCTCAACGTGCCCAACAACCTGGTCAACTCCCGCGTCAACCGTGGTCTCCTCGCGATGCTGCGCGGCGACCGCGAGGCCGCGCGGGAACACCTGGACGTCGTGCGGACGACCGTGGCCGACCGGCCGAACACGGGCAACCACGCCGCGCACCGGTTCTTCGAGGCCGTGGTCGCCGACGCCGACGGCGACCACGCGGCAGCGGCCGAACTCATCCGGTCCGTGCAGCGCGACCACCCCTTCCTCCGGTGGCGGCTCCTGCGCCCGCACGTCGTCCAGGCCGTGCACATCGCCCTGCGCGGCGGGGACCGGAAGCTGGCCGAGGACCTCGCGGCCCAGGCCGCCGCACACGCCACCCGCAACCCCGCCGTGCCGACCGCCCAGGGGACGGCCGCCCACGCGTCCGCCCTGGTGAACGCCGACCACGGACTCCTGGAGCGGGCGGTGGAGATCCTCCTCACCGGCCCCCGGCCGCTGTCCCTCGCCGCCGCGTCCGCCGACCTCGGGCGCGCGCTGCTGGCCTCGGGCGACGCCGCCGCGACACCCGCCCTGACCAGGGCGCACGACCTCTACGCCCAGGCCGGGGCCGACGCGGAGGCCGACCGGGTCCGGGCCGATCTGGAACGGGCCACGAGCCGCTCCGGCCGGCGCACCGGGCGCCTCCGGCCGCGCACCGACCAGGGCTGGGACGCGCTCACGGCCTCGGAACGCAAGGTGGCCCGGCTGATCGCCGCCGGTCACACCAACCGGTCGGCCGCGGAGACCCTCGTCGTCTCCCCGCACACGGTCAGCACCCATCTGGCGTCGATCTTCCGCAAGCTCGCGGTGCGCTCCCGGGTCCACCTGGCCCGGATCGTCCTCGCGGAGGACGACGCCGGAACGGCCACCGGCGACTGAACGACCTCTGCGTCCCCGTGCAAGGTGCGGTGCGCGGGACGGCAACAGGAGGTGCGGGACCGGTCCTAGCGTGACGGGCACACCGCGCCGCTCCGACGCGCGGACCCGTCCACCCGAAACGAGGGAACCCCCATGCCGTACATCACCGTGGGCCAGGAGAACACCACCCCCATCGAGCTGTACTTCGAGGACCAGGGCGCCGGGCAGCCCGTCGTCCTCATCCACGGCTTCCCGCTCGACGGCCACTCCTGGGAGCGCCAGAGCGCCGCCCTGCTCGACGCCGGCCACCGCGTGATCACGTACGACCGCCGCGGCTTCGGGCAGTCCTCGCAGCCGACCACCGGCTACGACTACGACACCTTCGCCGCCGACCTGAACACGGTGATGGAGACCCTCGACCTGAGGGACGCCGTCCTCGTCGGCTTCTCCATGGGCACGGGCGAGGTCGCCCGCTACGTCTCGACGTACGGCTCCGGCCGCGTCGCCAAGGTCGCCTTCCTGGCCTCCCTGGAGCCCTGCCTGCTCAAGGGCGACGACAACCCGGACGGCGTCGCCCCGAAGGAGTTCTTCGACGGCGTC
This sequence comes from Streptomyces nymphaeiformis, assembly GCF_014203895.1. Lineage (GTDB taxonomy): Bacteria > Actinomycetota > Actinomycetes > Streptomycetales > Streptomycetaceae > Streptomyces > Streptomyces nymphaeiformis. The sequence continues at coordinate 6,963 of NZ_JACHJY010000019.1, forward strand.
GTCGCCGCCGTCAAGGCGGACCGGTACGCCTACTACACGGCCTTCTTCAACGACTTCTACAACCTCGACGAGAACCTGGGCACCCGCATCAGCGAGGAGGCCGTCCGCAACAGCTGGGACACCGCGGCCCGCGGCGGCTCCTTCGCCGCGTCCGCCGCGCCGGCGACCTGGTACACCGACTTCCGCGCCGACATCCCGGCCGTCGACGTGCCGGCGCTGATCCTGCACGGCACCGCCGACCGCATCCTCCCGGCCGAGGGCACCGCGCGGCCCTTCCACAAGGCGCTCCCGTCGGCCGACTACGTCGAGATCGAGGGCGCCCCGCACGGTCTGCTGTGGACCCACGCCGAGGAGGTCAACACCGCCCTCCTCGCCTTCCTGGCGAAGTGACACCGCACCGTTGACCCGCCCCGGGGTGACGCCGGAACCCCCCGGCGCCACCCCGGCTCCCGGTTCCCCCGCGCGGGAACCGGACGAGCTCAGGAGAGCAGACACCCCATGCAGTTCGGCATCTTCACCGTCGGGGACGTGACCCCCGACCCCACCACCGGTCGCACTCCGACCGAGCACGAGCGCATCAAGGCGATGGTCGCCATCGCGCTCAAGGCCGAGGAGGTCGGCCTCGACGTCTTCGCGACCGGCGAGCACCACAACCCGCCGTTCGTCCCCTCGTCACCGACCACCATGCTCGGCTACATCGCCGCCCGCACCGAGAAACTGATCCTGTCCACGTCCACGACGCTGATCACCACCAACGACCCGGTGAAGATCGCCGAGGACTACGCGATGCTCCAGCACCTGGCCGACGGCCGGGTCGACCTCATGCTGGGGCGCGGCAACACCGGTCCCGTCTACCCCTGGTTCGGACAGGACATCCGCCAGGGCATCAACCTCGCCAAGGAGAACTACGCGCTGCTGCGCCGGCTGTGGCGCGAGGACGTCGTGGACTGGGAGGGCACGTTCCGTACGCCGCTCCAGGCCTTCACCTCGACACCGCGGCCCCTGGACGGCGTCCCGCCCTTCGTCTGGCACGGATCCATCCGGTCCCCCGAGATCGCGGAACAGGCCGCCTTCTACGGCGACGGCTTCTTCCACAACAACATCTTCTGGCCGGCCGACCACACCCGGCGCATGGTGCAGCTGTACCGGCGCCGGTACGCGCACCACGGTCACGGCCGGCCGGAGGACGCGATCGTCGGCCTGGGCGGACAGGTCTTCATGCGCAAGAACTCCCAGGACGCCGTACGGGAGTTCCGGCCCTACTTCGACAACGCACCGGTGTACGGCCACGGCCCGTCGCTGGAGGACTTCACCGAGCAGACCCCGCTGACCGTGGGCTCTCCCCAGCAGGTCATCGAGCGGACCCTGTCGTTCCGGGAGACCGTCGGCGACTACCAGCGCCAGCTGTTCCTGATGGACCACGCGGGCCTGCCCCTGAAGACCGTCCTGGAACAGCTCGACATCCTCGGCGAGGAGGTCGTGCCCGTACTGCGGCGGGAATTCGCCCAGGGGCGTCCGGCCGACGTGCCGGAGGCCCCCACGCACGCGTCCCTCCGAGCCGCCCGGGAGGTGTCCGCCGCGTGAAGCTGACCGTCGTCTCCGCGGGCCTCAGCACGCCCTCCTCCACCCGCCTGCTCGCGGACCGGCTGGCCGAATCGGCCCGCGACGAACTCACCGGCCGGGGGCTGGAGCCGTCGACCGAGGTCGTGGAGCTGCGTGAACTCGCCGGCGACATCGCGAACCACCTCGTGACCGGATTCCCACCGCCACGGCTGAGCGCCGCGATCGACGCGGTGACGGCGGCCGACGGCCTGATCGTCGTCACCCCCGTGTTCGCGGCGTCCTACAGCGGTCTCTTCAAGTCCTTCTTCGACGTGATCGACCCGGACGCCCTCACCGGGAAGCCGGTCCTGACCGCCGCGACGGGCGGCACCGCCCGCCACTCCCTGGTCCTGGAGCACGCCGTACGCCCGCTCTTCGCCTACCTCCGCGCCGTCGTCGTCCCCACCGCCGTGTTCGCGGCCTCCGAGGACTGGGGCTCGGGGGGAGACGAGTACACCGACGGCCTGCCCGGCCGCGTCCGCCGCGCGGGCGCCGAGCTCGCCGCGCTCATGGCGGCGCGCCCGGTCGGGGAGGAGCCCGAGGACGACGTCACCGTCCTCGAACGGCAACTCGCCGACCTGCGCTTCGACTGAGCCGGGCCCCCGGACCGGGCGGGGGCGGCCCGGTCCACATGGTTCATACTGTTCCGCCGTATGAGCGTGAACCGAGTGACGACAAGGACCGCGCCCGAGGAGATCGACGGCGTACGGACACCCCTCCGGGGCAGGGACGCCGAACTGGCGTTCATCGAGGAGCGGCTCGACGCGCTCGGCCGGGGCGAAGGCGGGATCGTCCGCGCAGAGGGCCCCGCCGGCATCGGCAGGTCCAGGATCCTCGCCGAGGCCGCGGCGGCCGCGAGGCGGCGCGGGACGCGGGTGTTCGAGGGGACGGCGGACCCCGACGAACAGTTCGTACCGCTCGGCCCGCTCCTCGAAGGCGTACTCTCCGGCGAGGAACCGCTGTCGGGCGCCCGACGCCTCCGGGACCTCGCCGCCACACCCGGCCAGCGGTTCTGGCTGCTTCAGGAGCTGGGGGACCGCCTGCGGGAGGCGGCCCGGAACGGACCCCTGCTCGTCGTCCTCGACGACCTCCAGTGGTGCGACGACCTGACCCTCCTCACCTTCCACACCCTCGCGGCGGGACTCTCGTCGCACCCGATCCTGTGGCTGGTCGCGGTGCGCGCCGGCAGCGTGCCGTCCGGAGTGCGCACCACCCTGGACCGGATCCGTCAGGCGGGCGCACACGGCCTCGTCCTCGGAACGCTGGAGGACCGGGCGGTCGCACGGATCACCGAGGACGTCCTGGGGGCCCCTCCCGACCCCGACGTCCTCCGTCTCGCCCACCGCGCCGAGGGGGTGCCCCAGCTGCTGGTCGAGCTGCTCGGCTCGCTGCGCGAGGAGGCGGTGACGATCGAGAACGGCATGGCCGGGCTGTCGGCAGGACCCCCCGCCCCACGGGAACTCCCCTCCGTCGTGCGCCGCCTCGACCAGCTGTCCGACGAGGCGCGGGAGCTGGTGCAGACGGCGGCCGCCGTGGGCGGCACGGTCACCGTCGCGCTGCTCGCCGAACTGCTCGGCAGGTCCTCGGCGGCGCTCATCACAGCCGTGCGGGAATCCCTCGACGCCGATCTGCTCGCCGAGAGCGGCGATCGCCTCGCCTTCCGCCACGACCTGGTCCGCGAGGCGGTGGAGGCTGGCCTCCCCCTGCCCCTGCGTCAGGCCCTGAGCCGTCAGGCCGCCGGGCTGCCGCCGGGGAGCGCGCCGGCTGATGCCGCGGAGGCCGAGAGGGCGGCGCCGGGGGACGCCGCGGAGGCCGACCGGCTGCGCACCGAAGCGGCGGAACTCGCCGCCACCGCTCCCGGGCGTGCCGCGGAGCTCAGCCTCAAGGCCCTGGAACTCACCACGGCGGACGCTCCGGAGCGTCCGCGGGTCGTCGCCGAGACGATCCCCCTGCTCTGGCAGACGGGCCGGGCCTCCCGGGCGCGTGAACTGGGAGCCACCGCCCTGGCGGCCGGTGGTCTCGGACCCGAGGACGAGGCGCTCATACGCCTGGCCCTGGCACGCCTCGCCGTACAGTTCGACTTCTCCGAGGCGGTCCGGCAGGCCCGCGCCGGGGCGGCACTGCCCGGGATCTCCCTGACCGCGAGGGGACGGCTGCTCGCCATGCTGGCCGTCGGCCTGTCGATGTCGGGCGAGCACGCGGCGGCCGAGCAGGTCGCCGCACAGGCGTGGGACACCGCGGCGGCAGCGGGGGACCGCGCCGCCGAGGCCACGCTGACGACGGTCCGCTCGGCCGTGAGCTTCCACCGCATGGACCTGGCCGAGGCGTTCCGGCAGGCCGAGCGGTCCGCCGCGCTGGCCGACGCCCTGGGCGTCGGCACCTCGCTGTGGGTGCCGGAGGCCCTGTGGCACGCCCTCCTGGCGAACACCACGGGACGCACCGCGGAGGCGCTCGCCGTCGCGGAGGAGGGCATCCGGATCACCGGGGAGCAGGGCCGGACCGCCGCCACCCGCATGTGGCTCATGACCCGCACCCGCATCCTCCTGGAGACCGGACGGCTGTCGGACGCCCGGGCCGACGCAGAAGCCGCGTCCCCCACGGCCGACGATCCCGGCCCGGGCAACCTCGCCGACGTCACGCTCCGGTACGTGATGCTGCGCGTCGCCCTCCACACCGGCGACCGGCGGACCGCGGAGGCGTACGCGGCGGAGGCGAGGCGCATGCGGAGCGACGACGCACCCGTCGTCCGGCACTTCGGCACCTGGATGCTGGCGCTGATGGCCGACCACGAAGGCCGGCCCGACCGCGCCATGGCCGAACTCGACGCGGTCATGACCTCGCCCGCCGCGGACCGGCCCGCCTACGCCGGCCTGATCGACCCGGCCGACGCCCCGGTGCTCGTCCGCATGGCGCTGCGCGCGGGCAGGCACGAACGGGCCGCGCAGGCGGTCGCCATGGCCGAGAAGCGAGCCGTGCTCAATCCCGACCTCCCGTTCCTCGCCGCCACCGCCGCGCACGCCCGGGGGCTCCTCGACAACGACCTCGCCCCTCTCGTACGCGCCGTCCGGCTGTACGAGGACTGCCCTCGGGTACTGGCCCGGGCGTCGGCACTGGAGGACGCCGGACGCAAGCTCGCGGCCACCCGCAGGTCCGAGGCGGTGCCGTACTTCGAGACGGCCCTCGCGCTCTACGCGCGATCCGGTGCCGAGCAGGACGTCGCACGCGTCCGCCGGCGCCTCCGGGCCGCCGGCGTCCGCCGCCGGCCCTCGGCTGCCGGACTCTCCGACGCATGGCCCGAGTTGACGGCCGGGGAGCTACGGACGGTACGGCTCGTGGCCCGAGGGCTGACCAACCGGCAGGCGGCCGAGCAGCTCTCCCTCTCACCGCACACGGTGAGCTCGCACCTGCGCCGGGCCTTCACCAAGCTGGACGTCACCTCGCGCGCCGAGCTGACCCGGCTGGTCAAGCACCGTGACAGCGGAGAGTAGTCGCTTCGTATCCCCCGTGGGTGTCGTGGCAATGGACGATTCATGCGATGTGCCGACGTCGTCGTTTCCTCAGACTGATCAAGAACCGCGGAATGCAGAAAACCGCGGGGGCAGTTGATCGAGAGAGGAACAGCGCATGACCGCAAGGCTCCAGCGAGCCCGCCCCGGCAGCCCCGAGCTCCAGGCACTCGTCGACGAGCTCGCGGAGCGGATCGGCCGGTCCGTCGCCGTCGACGACCCGCTGGTCCGCATGGTCTGCACGAGCCGCCACTTCGGCGACGAGGACCCGGTACGCATCGGCACCCTGCTGCAGGGGCGCGCCGACAACGAGACCATCCGCTACGTCCTCGCCCAGGGCGTGACCCAGTGGTCCCGGGCCGGGTTCATCGACGGCCGTGACGACCTCGGACTGCTGCCCCGCTACGTGGTGCCGCTGCGCGAGCGCGGGCACCTCCTCGGCCTGCTCCTGGTGGTCGTGCCCGAGAAGACGCTGCGGGAGGAGGAGACCGCCGCCATCGCCCGGGCCGCGGACGCCATGTCGGCCCAGATGTACGGGGAGCACATCGCCGCCGACACCCGGAAGGCCGACGAGCGGGACCTGGCCCTCGCACTCGTCGGCGCCGACGTCGCCGCACGCACCACCGCGCGCCGGCACGGCAAGGAGCTCGGGCTGCTCGGGGCGGCCGAGCACGTCCTGGTCACCGTCGTCCAGCTGAGCTGCGGGACGGAACTCGTGCGGCAGTCCGAGGCCGCCCTGTGGGCGGCGTTGGAGGGGTTCCGGCAGACGCGCACCGCCCAGGGCCTCATCGCGATCGGCAAGGAGCGGGCGCTGCTGGTCCAGCTCCGCGACCGGCCGCCGGGCCCGGACGAGATCGCCGCCCAGTCCGCTCGCGTCCTCGACGAACTCCGCACCTTCCTGGACCCGTCGGCGGACCCCGTGATCGGCGTCGGCGGCCGGCACCCCCACCTGGACGACGCCTGGACCTCGTACGAGCAGGCGCTCGTGGCGGCCCGCGCGGCACGCCGGCTGCCCACCCTGAAGAGCATCGGCGACTGGGAGTCGCTCGGAGAACTCGCCGTGCTGCTCCAGCTCCCCGAGCACGCCCTGAACGCGTCCCTGGTCCCGAAGCCGCTCCGCACCCTGAGCGAGGCCCATGGCGGCGACCGGCTGCGGGACACCCTGCGCTGCTTCCTCGAACACGCGGGATCGATTCCCAGGACCGCGGACACGCTGGGCATCCACCGCACCTCGCTCTACTACCGCCTGCGCCAGATCCAGGAGATCACCGGACTCGACCTCGACGACGGCGCCCACCGGCTCACCCTGCACCTCGGCCTCAGGGTCGAGGAGCTCCTCGGCCCGGGCGCCGACGGGGCCCTGTGACCCCGGACCCGCTTCGACAGAGCGAGGAGGATCCACGGCCCGATTCCTACAGCTCGCGGTGGTGCGGGCGACGGGCCCCATTCGATGATGTTCGGGACGGGCGGGGCACCACGTACCGCCTCTGACCAGGGGAGAGGTCATGAAGGAACTGATCACGACGGACGGCGCACGGCTCGCGTACCAGGACACCGGCGGCGAGGGCGTCCCGCTGGTGATGCTGCACGGCTGGGGGCAGACGCAGGCGATGTTCCGCCACCAGATCGAGGGTCTCGCGCCCGGTCGTCGCGTCGTCACCGTCGACTTCCGCGGCCACGGGAAGTCCGGCGCACCGCGCCACGGCTACCGCATCGCCCGGCTCTCCCGCGACGTGCTCGAACTCGTCGACCACCTCGGTCTCGACCGCTTCGACGCACTGGGCTGGTCCATGGGCGTCTCGGTGTGGTGGAGCTTCGTCGACCAGTACGGGACCGGCCGGATCCGGCGCTTCGTCGCCGTCGACCAGCCCGCGGCGGTCGCCGCCGTGCCGTGGATGACCGAGCGGGAACAGCGGGACTCCGGCGCCATCTTCGACGTGTCGGGCCTGCTGTACCTGGGCGCGGCCCTCGCGGGTCCCGAGGGCGACGCGGTCCTCGCCGACTTCGTGCGCGGCATGTTCTCCGGCGAGCCCGACCCCGAGGTGCTGGCCTTCGTCGCCGAGGAGATCAGGTCGACACCGGCCCACGCGGGCGTACCGCTGCTGTTCGACCACTGCGCGCAGGACTGGCGCGACGTGCTTCCCCGGATCGACGTGCCGACCCTGGTGATCGGCTGCGAGGGAAGCCATGTGCACCCCGACTCGCAGCGCTTCGTCGCCGAGCGGATCCCCGACGCGCGCCTGCACGTCTTCGCCTCCGACGTGGCGAGCTCGCACTTCCCCTTCCTGGAGAACCCGCCGGCCTTCAACGCCGTGGTGGAGGGGTTCCTGGCCGAGGAGGCGGCGAGAGGGGCGTGAACCCGCGCTCCGCCCGCACGAACCCACGGCTAGGAACCACCATGACCCTCACACTGATGTCCCGTGCGCCCGAACGGGTGCCCCGGCAGGCGACCGCTCCGACCTCGTCCTCCTCCCGCTCGGGGTGGCTGGTCCAGATGCTCTCCGAGATGCCGGACACGAACGACCGGAACCACGTCTACCTCGGCGTCCACGTCCGGGGGCCCGTCACCGTCGTCCACGAGCGTGCCAGGACCCTGCTGGAGCCGAACGACCTGGTCTTCTGCGACCCGGCACGACGGCACCTGCTGCGCTTCGGCGAGGACTGCCAGATGATCTTCTTCCGGGTGCCCCGCTGCTATCTGGGCGTCACGGAGTCGGCACTGGACCAGGTGCTCGGCGTGCCCGTGCGCGGCGGGGAGGGCATCGGGGCGCTGGCGTCCGAATTCCTGACCGCGCTCGCCGCCAAGGCGGAGTTCCGCCGGTCCACGATCGGGGACCGGCGCGCCCGGACGGCCGTACACCTCCTCTCCCTCCTGGTCATGGAGCTCCTCGAAGAGGACACGACGGACGCGGCCGACGACCCCTCCGGGGCCGGCAACGAGACGCTGGCCCGTATCCACGCCCACATCGAGGAACACCTGATGGACCCGGACCTCTCGCCGGAGTCGATCGCACGCGCCCACCACATCTCCGTCCGGTACCTGCAGAAGCTGTTCCAGAACGACGGCAGCACGGTGAGCCAGTGGGTGCGGCAGCGCAGGCTCGAGTCCTGCCGGTTCGAGCTGGGCCGCTCCACCCGGAGGATCACGATGGCCGCGATGGCACATCGCTGGGGCTTCAGCAGCCCCTCGCACTTCAGCCGCACGTTCCGCGGCGCCTACGGCATGAGCCCGAGCGCATGGCAGGCGCTGGCGACCTCGGCCTTCGCGTCGGCGACCGACGACAACCAGGACGAGCGAAGGCGTTGAGACGCGTGCGCGCCGTCATGCCCGACACCGAGAAGAGAACTCGCATGCCCCACCCCACCGTCGTCCTCGTGCACGGTGCCTTCGCCGACGCGACCGGCTGGATAGGCGTCATCGCGGAACTGCGGAGCAGCGGTATCCCGGTGATCGCCCCGCCGAACCCGCTCCGCGGCCTGGCGTCGGACGCCGCCCACCTCGCCTCCGTCCTGACGCAGGTCGAGGGTCCGGCCGTACTCGTCGGCCACGCGTACGGTGGAGCGCTGATCACCGTGGCCGGTGTCGCGGAGAACGTCGTGGGGCTCGTCTACGTGGCCGCCTACGTGCCCCGTGAGGGCGAGAGCCTCGACGGGCTCCAGGGGAGCTTCCCCGATCCTCCGGCGGCGGGCAACCTGAAGGAGTGGACCTACCCGCTCCACGACGGCACCCATGCGATCGAGGTCACCATCGAGGAGACCGCGTTTCCCTCCGTCTTCGCGGCGGACGTGCCCGAGGGCGTCGCCGGCGTCCTGGCGGCGGTCCAACGCCCGCTCGCCGCGGTCGCGTTCACCGAGACCGTGGCCGTGGCGGCATGGCGGACGAAACCGTCCTGGGCCCTGGTCGCCGGGGCCGACCGCACGATCAGCCCCGAGGTCCAGCGCTTCGGCGCCGCACGCGCCGGAGCCGTCGTCGTCGAACTCCCGGACGCCTCGCACGCCGTCGCCCTCTCCGAGCCCACGAGGGTCGCCGACCTGATCATGGCCGCGGTCCGGGCGACGAGCTGACCGACCGACCGGCGGGGCCGCCACATCCTGCGTTTTCGCCCGAAATGACACGCCTTACTCGTTCCCCGGGGTAGGGAGGAAAGAGGAGTTGTGTACGGGAAGAAGTCCTTCGGCACCGTTCTGCGCGGTCTGCGGCAGCGAGGCCGTCTGACGATGGAGGAGCTGGCCGAGGCGTCGGGCGTGAGCGTCCGGGCCATCGGCGACATGGAGCGGGGGCGCAGTCTGGTTCCGCAGCGGCGCACGGTGGTGGCCCTTGCGGAAGGGCTCGGACTCACGGACGACGAGCGGGAGGCGCTGCTGACCACGGCGCGGGCGGCGCGTCCGACGCCCGCGGGCGAGGTGGCGGGAACGGTCGTGCCGCCGCGACTGGTGGGGGACTTCACGGGGCGCGAACCGGAGCTGGCACTGCTGCGCGTGGCCGCGGAACGCGCCCCGGCCGACGGGGAGGCGTCGGTGTGGGTCGTGTCGGGTCCTCCGGGGTGCGGGAAGACGACACTGGCGCTGAAGGCGGCGGCGGATCTGGCGGAGAGGTTCCCGGACGGCTGTTTCGTGGTGGACCTGCACGGGGTGGACGGCCCCGTGGACACCGGCGAGGCGCTGCTGAAGCTGCTGAAGGGCCTCGGCGTGTCGGACCGCCGGCTGGCGCAGGAGGACCAGGAGGGCCGCGCGGGGTTGCTGCGGGCACTGTTGGGCGACCGCCGGTGCCTGGTGGTGCTGGACAACGCCCGCGACGAGGGACAGGTGCGCGCGCTGCTGCCGGGAGGTGGGCGGAGTCTGGTGCTGGTCACCAGCCGGCGGCCCCTGACCGGTCTTGAGGACGTCGACCGCCTGGCGCTGTCGGAGATGTCCCAGGAGGAGGCGGTCGACCTGCTGCGCCGGATCCTGGGGACGGAGCGGGCGGACGCGGAGGCCGAGGCCGTGGCGCGGGTGGCGGAGCTGTGCGGACGACTGCCGCTGGCCCTGCGGGTGGCGGCGAACTGGCTGACGGTCCGTTCCGGATGGACCGTCGACCACCTGGTCCGGCGCCTGGCCGACGAAGAACGCCGCCTGGGCGCGCTCGCCGCCGGCGACGTGCGCGTGGAGGCGGCGTTCGAACTGTCCTACCGTCAGCTGACCGGCCAGGCCGCGCGCATGCTGCGACTGCTGAGTCTGGTTCCGGGGCCGGACATGACCGCTGCCTACGGTGCCGCTCTGACCGCCACCGACGTCTTCGAGGCCGAGGACGTGATGGAGGAGCTCGTCGAGGCCGGCCTGCTGCAGGCCACCTTCACCGGCCGCTACCAGTCGCACGACCTGCTGCGGCTGTTCGCCCGCGCCCGGTTGTCCCGCGAGGGGGAACCCGGCGAGCGGGAAGCGGCCGACGACCGGCTGCGCGCCTGGCTCCTCGAGACGGCCGTGGTCGCCGGCCGCTGGTACAAGCCCGAGTACGGGGCACCGCCGTCCTCCTGGCGGGGCCTGGTCCCGCTGGACAGTGCCGAGGAGGCCCGTGCCTGGCTCCGGAGCGAGGCCCCCTCCTGGCTCGCCGCGCTGCGCGGCGCCGCCCGGCGGGGTGAGCACACCCGGGTCGTGGAGACCGCCCACGCCATGGAATGGTTCGTCAACCTGTGGGTCCACTGGGGGCACTGGCCCGAGGTCTTCCGCCTGGCCGGCGAGGCCGCCACCGCACTGGACGACCCGTACATGCAGGCCTTCCACCTCAACACGTACTCCTGGTCCCTCTCCTGCGAATCCCGGTACGAAGAGGCGGTCGAACGGGCCCGCGAAGGGATGGAGCGCGCCCGCCGCGCCCGGAACACCGCCCAGCAGGCCTCCGCGCTGGCGCTGGCGGCGTGGGCCCTGTCGGAGCTCGGCGAGGTCCAGAAGGCGGCCGACGCGTCGCTCTCCGCCGTGGGCCTCTACGAGGAGACCGATGACCGCGCGGGCTGGCTGGGCGCCGTGTTCACCCACGGAACCTCCCTGCGCCTGCTCGGCCGTGCCGAGGAGGCCCTGGTCCAGCACCAGCGCATCATCGAGTTCCTGGACGCGCCCGACTGCCCGGTGAGCGGGTACCTCGCCGACATGTACCGTGCCAACACGACCGGCGCGCTCGGTCGCGACCATGCCGCCCTGCGGCGATGGCGCGAGGCCGCCGACCACCTTCGCGACGCCGTGGCGCAGTCCCACCGCATCGGCATTCCCCACGTCGAGGGCAGCACGCTCCTGGGTCTGGGAGAGGCCCTGATCGAACGGGGGGAAGCCGACGAGGCCCGCTCCTGTCTTCGTCGGGTCGTCGCCTTCGGCGACGCGGTCGACGGCAAAGACCTGAAGACCGCGCAGAAGCTCCTGGACTCGCTCCCCGCCGAGTGAGCGGCGCCCGCCGCCGGGTGTGCGGGGCGGAGGGATCAGCCGCCGTGCCGGTGCAGGGCGACGTGCACGGTGTCGAGAACCTGGACGAGGGCGGCGCGGGCGGAGTCCGTGTCGCGGAGCGGATCGAGCACCATGAAGCCGTGGACCGTCCCCTGGTAGCGCATGGACACCACCGGTACGCCGGCCGCCCGCAGCTTCGTCGCGTACGCCTCGCCCTCGTCGCGCACCACGTCGGCCTCGCTGGTGACCACCAGTGCCGGAGGGAGACCGGCGAGCTGCTCCAGGGACGCCCTCAGCGGCGATGCCGTGACCTGGTTCCGCTGCCGTACGTCGGGCAGGTACTGGTCCCAGAACCAGCGCATGGTCGCACCGTCGAGGAAGTAGCCGGTGGCGAACTCCCGGTAGGAGGGCGTGTCGAAGCCGGCGTCGGTGACCGGGCAGAGCAGCACTTGCTGCAGCAGCCGCACCCCTCCGCGCTCCTTGGCGAGCAGCGTCAGTGCCGCCACCAGGTTGCCGCCCGCCGAGTCACCCACGGCGGCCATCCGGCTTCCGTCCAGGCCGATCTCGCCGCCCCGCTCGCAGACCCACTTCGCGACGGCGTAGCACTGCTCGACGGCGACCGGATACCGCGCCTCGGGGGCGCGCTCGTACTCGACGAAGACCACGGCCGCGTCCGTGCCGAGGGCGAACGCGCGCACCAGACGTTCATGGGTGCCGGCGTCGCCCAGAACCCAGCCGAGACCGTGCAGGAACAGCACGACGGGCATCTCGCCGACGCTGTCGGGCGGCCTGACCACCTGCACCCGTACGTGACCGGTCGGCCCGCCCGGCAGGGCGAACCACTCGCTGGAGACGGCCTCCTCGTCGCGAGGGTCGGGGCCGTCCGTGCCCTGGAGACGCGCGAGGTCCAGACGGGCCTGTTCCAGGTCCTGGTCGCGCGCCGACGGCGGGCAGGCGTGCCGGGACACGAACGCCCGGGTGGGGCGGTCCAGGACCGGGCGAGGGGACGAAGGGACGAAGTCGGTCACACACGGTCTCCTGCCGAGAGGGACTGAAGCGAAAGGGTGGTGCGGCGCACGGGTCCCCGCTCGGGCGGTGGAACGCCGTGGGGCGACCGCCGGGCCGGGCCCGGCCGCCGCAGGCACGGGGCGGCCGGAGCAGGACCCTACCTGCTGACCGTCGGGGCTCCCCCGAGGTCTTCCCGGGTGGTGCGCAGGTTGCGCCACTCACGGGGGGAGACGCCGTAGGCGGCGCGGAAGGACCGACTGAAATGGGCCGGGCTGACGAAGCCCCACCTCTGAGCCACGGCGGACACGGTGGGAGCCGTCCTGCCACGGCGGGCCAGTTCGCGGCCGCACTCCTCCAGACGTCGTTGCCGGATGAGTTGGCCGACCGTGGTCCCCTCGCCTTCGAACAGCCGGTGCAGGTACCGGACGGAGATCCGTTGCGCCCGGGCGATGCGCTCCGGCGACAGATCCGGGTCGCCCAGGTTCCGGTTGATGTGGTCACGGACGCGCAGCACCAGATCGCTCGGTGCGGCCGCGTCCGTGCCGCCCGGGTGGGCCCGCTCCGCGATCAGGGTGGCGAACAGCTCGACGACGTTGCCGGCCAGCCGGTCCGCGACGGTCGGCGGGTAGCCGGCGGCGGGGGAGGAGGCCAGGGTGGCCAGGAACGGGAGCAGCATCGCGCCGAAACCGTCTCCGGTGCCGATGGCGTTGCCCGTGACCTGCCGGATGTCGCTGTCCGACACGCCCAGTGTGCGGCGCGGAAGCTGGAAGACGTGCGTGGCGAACCGCTGCGGATAGTCGAAGGAGTACGGCCGGGTCGTGTCGTACACCACCAGGTCGCCCTCACCCACCTCGGCCCGCCTGCCGTCCTGGACGAAGGTGGCCGTGCCGGACATCTGGACGCCGACCGCCACCAGCGCCTCGGGCGACCTGGCGATGAGTTCCGGCGTGCGGCTGACCCGCTCCGCGTCGGCCTCCACGGTGGAGACCTGGAGATACCCGAGACGGTCGGTGGCGATCCGGCCGTCGAACGGCCCGTCGCTCCGAGGGGCGACCTCCACCGGCACCAGCGTCCTGCTCACCGCATCGTTCCAGTACGCGACCTTGTCCTGGTCCGGCACGGAGGCGGTCGTCAACACCACGCTCAATTTCTCTCCGCTCAGGGAAACGACTCCGGGGCTGCCACGGGCGGGAACAGGACGCCGCGCCTCCCCGGAGGACGGCGGCCGGGCACGGCTCGTCGTACGGGCGACGACCTCGCCGGCGCGCAACCGGACCGCCTCGGCGAGGTCCGGGCTCCCGCCCGCACCGAACAGCCAAGCAGCGAGCCGTTTCCGTCTCCAGGCAGAACCACGGGCAGGGAAACCGGCAGAACGCGACGCCGGCCGCGTGCCCGGAACGGGGAGGACCAGCCCTTCGTCTCCTACGAAGGGCTTCCGGGAAGCCGGTGGGTGCCGATCCAGATCCCGGTGACGGCGCTGACGTAGCGGGCGCCGCAGCGGTCGGACGGGACGACGAGCTGGGCGCCGGCCGCGTCGAGGTCCTCGTCGTCCATGCGGGTCGCGAGCAGCACGGGGGCGTTGCCGAAGTCGGCGTCGATCTCCGCCCACGACAGGACCGCGTGGTGCCCGTCCCCGCCGCTCACGGACACCAGGAAGCGCGAGCGTTCCTTACGGCGGGAGGGGTCGAAGCCAGGTCGTGCCACGGCCATGACCTCACGCAGCAGCGGTCCGACGAAGGTGTGGCGCTGCGGTCCCGCCGTCGCACAGTCGAAGACCACCTCCGCCCGGTGCTGCTCCCACCCTTCGCGCAGATCGGCGACGGTGAGGGCGGCCGGATCGGCCACATCCCCCCACAGGGTGAAGGATCCGGGTGCGGGCGTGGTCCCGGGCGTCGTGTGCGGTGCGGTGCTCGGTCGGCTCATCGTCAGTCCCCTCGGGCGGCGGTGCGGCGGCTGCGCGCAGTGATACCCGACCGCCGGAGTGGGGAATCGTGTTTGCCAGCTGAACAAGGCCTGTCATCCGGTATTTGTGAGCTTGATACGAGTCGATGGCTCACATCCTCCCGGTCTATCGACCGATGTTCCGCGCCTTCCGGTCCAGGGCGAGCCAGACACGGTCGCGGGTCACCGGCAGCTCGGTGAAGCGGATGCCCGTGGCGTCGCGCAGGGCGTTGGCGAACGCGGGGGCGACCGGGTTGAAGGGGCTCTCGCTCATCGACTTGGCGCCGAGCGGGCCGATCGCGTCGGACGTCTCGGTGAAGTGGACCTCGGTGCGCGGGACGTCCGCGTACTGGGGGAGCCGGTAGCGGCGGAAGGCGGCGGTGGTGACCTCCCCGCGTTCGTCGGTACGGACGTTCTCGAAGAGGGTCGCGCCGAGGGCCTGGGCGACGCCGCCCTCGACCTGGCCGCGGCACTGCATGGGGTTCACGACCTTGCCGGCGTCGGCCGCGTGGACGCTGCGGAGGATGCGGATCTCGCCGGTCGCGGGGTCGACGGCGAGGCGGAACCACTGGGCGTTGAAGGCCACCGAGCGCGGCGAGCCGCCCCAGTGGCCGTCGGCCGAGAGTTCGTCCGCGGCGCCGAGGGCGTGCCCCGCCTCGTACAACTCCTTGAGCGTGACGAGCCGGCCGGCGCAGTCCACGGACTCGGCGCCGAGCACGCACAGGTGCCGGGCCGCCCCCGTGTGCCGGGCGGCCAGGGTGCGCAGCCGTTCTGCCAGGGCGGTCGCGGCGAGCAGGACGGCCTTGCCGGCGACGACGGTGCCGGCGGAACCGAAGGCGCCGGTGTCGTGGCGTACGACGTCGGTGTCGGACTGGCGGACGGCGAGGCGGTCCTCGGTGGTGTTCAGAGCCCCGGCGGTGATCTGCTGGTGGACCGTGGTGGTGCCGTTGCCGAACTCGGCGGTGCCGACGGCGATGTCGTACGTGCCGTCCTCCAGCAGGGAGACGCGGGCGTCGGCGTAGTGGCCGCCCGGCGGTCCGGTCGCGATCATCGCCATGCCCGTGCCCTGCCCGATCAGCCAGCCCTCGGGCGCCTCCTCGGCACTGCGGTCCTCCGCAATGGCCTTCCGCACCACGGAGAGGCACTGGTCGAGGCCGTAGGAGGCGATGTGGAGGTCGTCCTCCTCGCCGATCGGGCTGTGCAGGGACTCGCCCGGGCCGATGACGTTCTTCTCGCGGAAGACCAGCGGGTCCATGCCGAGGCGGCGGGCCAGTTCGTCCATCACGGACTCGACGGCGAAGGTGACCTGGCCCAGGCCGTAGCCGCGGAAGGCGCCGGCCGGGACGACGTTGGTGTAGACGGAGAAGGCGTCGACCTTCTTGTGCGGGGCGCGGTAGACGGCGAAGGACTCGCCGACGCTGTGGAACATCACCGCCGGGCCGTGATTGCCGTACGCGCCGGTGTCGGACACCACCCGCATCTGCACGGCGGTCAGCGTCCCGTCTTCGCGTGCCCCGACCTTGATGCCGATGGTGAACGGGTGCCGGGTGGTCGCCCCGTAGAACTGCTCCGCACGCGTGTACTCCAGCTTCACCGGCCGGCGCAGCTTCAGTGCGGCGAGGGTGACGATGTCCTCGGTGAGCATCTCCTGCTTGCCGCCGAACCCGCCGCCGACGCGGCCCGCGACGACGCGGACCTCGTCCTCCGGCAGGCCGTACAGCGCGCAGAGCGCCCGACGGGTCAGGAACGGCGTCTGGGTGGAGGAACGGACGGTCAGCCGTTCCCCCGTACCGTCCTCCTTCGGCTCGAAGTACGCGACGCAGCCGTGGGTCTCCAGGCTCGCGTGCTGCACGCGCTGGGTGCGGAAGGTCTCCTCGTACACGACGTCCGCCTCGGCGAAGCCGTCCTCCACCGAGCCGATCTCGCCGTGGACCTCGCCCGCGATGTTGTTCTCGACCCGGGCGATGCGCACCCCGGGGCCCTTCCCGGCGTGGATGACGGGCGCGCCGGGACGCATCGCCTCCTCCGGGTCGGTGACGTACGGGAGTTCCTCGTACGTGACCTCGATGCGGCGGCAGCCCTCCTCGGCGGCCTGCTCGCTGTCGGCGACCACCGCCGCGACCCGCTGGCCCACGTACCGGACGACGTCGTCCAGGACCCGGGTGTCGTCGGGGTCCTCGGTCGGATGCTCGTGGCGGGCGCTGGAGTACAGGGTCCCGGGGGCGTCCTCGTGGGTGAGGACGGCGACCACGCCCGACACGCGCAGGGCTGCGGCGGCGTCGATCGCGAGGATCCGGGCGTGCGGGTGCGGCGAGCGCAGGAGCTTCATGTGCAGCAGGCCGGGGACCTCGACGTCGAAGGTGTAGCGGGCGGTGCCGGTGACGACCTGCGGACCGGCCGGCGCACCGACGTTGCGGCCCACGGCCTTCCCCGCGCACGGCCGTTCGGTGTGCCGCACGCCCCGCACCGCGTCCTCGATCGCCCGGTAGCCCGTGCAGCGACAGATGTTGCCCTTGAAGGCCCGGGGGAGGTCGTCGAGCTTCCCGTCGTCCTGCGCGGTGTCCCGCTCGGCCTCCAGCGCGGCCGTCGTCATGAGGAAACCGGCCGTGCAGAAGCCGCACTGGTAGCCCTGGGCGTCGAGGAACCTCTGCTGTACGGGGTGCAGTTCGCCGTCCCGGGAGGCCAGCCCCTCCACCGTGGTGACGGAGCGGCCCTCGGCTCGTACGGCCGGGTACAGGCAGCTGTGCACGGGCTCCCCGTCGACGTGCACGGTGCAGGCCCCGCAGTCCCCGGCGTCGCAGCCCTTCTTCACCCCGAACCAGCCACGCTCGCGCAGGTAGGTGCGCAGGCACTGGCCGGCGCGCGGCTCGGTGTCGAACGGACGGCCGTTGACCTGGATGTCGAAGCTCATCGGGCGCCTTCCTGGGTGCCGTCGGGGGTGGCCAGTTCACGGCGGACCTCTTCGGCGAGGCGCAGCGCCATGTGCCGTCGCCACTCGGGCAGTCCGTGGATGTCGTCGAACCACTCGGCGGGCGCGACCGCGGAGTCGATCGCGGTACGCAGCCGGTCCGCGTCCGGCGGCAACGGGAACCAGAACCGGAAGGGGCGGGTGGTGGCCGCTGTCACCGTCACCGCAAGCGAGCCGTCCGCCGGATCGAGCGTCCCGATGACCAGCGCGCCGGAGCGGCCGAGGCCGTACAGCGAGGCCTGCCGGAACGCCGTACGACACTCCAGCGCACGCCCCGGCAATGTCACCGAGCGCAGCAGCTCGCCCTCCGCGAGGTCCTTGCGCCCGGCGCCGGTGATGAAGTCGACGACCTTCACCCCGCGCAGCGACCCGTCCTGCGCCTGGAGCAGACACGTGCCGTCGAGCGCGGTGGCGAGCGAGATCATCGGTCCGGCGGGCAGGCCGTTGCACAGGTTCCCGCCGACGGTCGCCATGTTCCAGATCTTGAACGAGGCGAGGAAGGCCCGGCAGCACTGCTCGAACAGCGGCGCCGCGGGCGCTTCGAGGAGCCGTCGCCCGTAGCGGGACAGCTGGGCGATGGTGCACGTCGCCGCGATCTCCAGTGAACCGTCCTCGTGCCGGACGAGCGGTTCCCAGCCCATCCGGCTCAGGTCGACCAGCCGGCGCAGATGCGGCTGAGGCTCGGAGAAGAGGTACGTGCCGCCGCCGAGCCATGCGTCGCCCGGCCGCCACGGCTCGCGCCGGCGCGCGTCCCTCACGTCCGCGATCGTGTGGAGATCCATCCCTGCCCATGCCTTCCGACCGGTGTCTTCAGGCCAGTGAAGCCGGGGGAGAGCGGCGGAACGACTGGACGGGAAGCTGGAAAAACTCCACCTCGCAGGGGCGTGTCCTGGATGATCAACCAAGAGCTGTTTTGCGCTTTCGATCGGGCATCTACGATGTCTTCTCTCGCATCCACCTCGTGAATGTGAGAGTGGGCCCGTCCCGCGACCGCGCTAGGAGCCTCTTATGCACGTCGGCCATCTCCTCCGTCTCGACCGTCTGGACCTCTCCCTCGTGTGGGGTGACGAGGCGCTGCTCGGCCAGGAGATCGGCGGCGTGACGGCGACGGATCTGGAGGATCCGGCGCGGTTTCTGCAGCCGGGGGAGATCGTCCTCAGCGGGCTCGTGTGGTGGAGCCGGGACGGTGATCCGGGCAAGACCGAGCGCTTCGTCTCCGCTCTGCGCGAGGCGGGAGCGGTGGCGCTCCTCGCGGGGGAGGAGACCCACGGCGAGGTGCCGCGGGAGCTGGCCGAGGCGTGCCGCGTACATCGCGTCGCCCTGATCGCGGTACCGGCGCACACGGCCTTCCGGACGATCACCGAAGCGGTCTACCTCCGGCAGTGGAGCGAGCTCAGCCGACGGCCCACGGACCACTTCGCGTTGCCTGAGAACGTCCGCGTGGACCTCGACCGCGCCCTGGAGAACGGCGCGACGGCGGGTGAGCTGCTCGCCCGGGCGTTCGCCCATCTCGGCACGCCGGCCTGTCACCTGCTGACGAGCAGCGGCCGTACGGTCGCCAGGACGAGTGCCGCACGAACGGAACTGCCCGCCGGGCGGGCCGCGGAACTCGTACGCGGCGGGCACGGTACGACGGTACGGGTCGAAGCCGACGGCGGCACCGCCTACGACGGCTGGCACCTGCACCTGCCCGAGGCGGGCCAGGTGCCCCCGCGGGTCCTCCAGGAGATCGCCGAGCTCCTCGGCCGGCGCCGGCGCCGGGAGGACCGGAAGCGGGCGGCGACCGGCGCGGCCTTCGCGGAACTCGTGGACGCCGTGGCCGCCCCGCGCTTCGACGCCCACCGCGTCCGGAGCGCGCTGGCGTCCTGCGGCCTCGGTGACAGGGACGCGTACACCGTGGTCGTCGCGGCCCCGGAGACGTCCGGGGATTCCGGAGCCCTCGCCGCACTCACGGAGGCGCTGCGTCACGTCCCCTCCGTGGCGTTCGCCGTCGCCGACGGCCCCGGTGGTGAGGCGATGGCGGTGGTCGCACACACGAGGGACGCGGCATCGGGGATGCGGGCTCGGCTGGGCGACGTATGGCCGCTGATCCACGCCTGCGGCCCGGACACCACCCTGCACGCGGGTGTGAGCGGGCCTGCCGCCGGCCCCGAGGGGCTGAACACCGCGCTGACCCAGGCCCGTTACGCCCTGGAGGCGGTACGCGCGGGGGCGCCGTCGCCGTCGCGCGTCGCCGGACTCGGGGACCTCGACGGGCTGGGCAAGCTGATGGCGGGCATCCCCGTCGACGTGCGGAACGTCTACCGCGAGACGGTCCTGGGACCGCTCCTCGGCGCCGGCCGGGGGTCGGGCACGATGCTCCTGGAGACCTTGGAGGTCTTCCTGGCGCACGACTGCTCGTGGGCGAGGACGGCAGAGGCCCTCCACGTCCACGTCAACACGGTCCACTACCGCATCGAACGCATCGAGGCCCTCACCGGCCGGGACCTGTCACGGCTCGACCACAAGGTGGACCTGCGCGCGGCACTGCTCTGCCACTGACGGTCCGCGCGCCGGACGCGGTCAGGGCAGGTCGATGTGCACGCTCGTGGACTTCACCCGGGCGGTCACCGTGACCCCGACGTCGAGCCCCAGCTCCTCCACGGCCTCCCGCGTCACCAGCGAGACCAGCCGGTGCGGGCCCGACTGGACCTCCACCTGCGCGGCGACGTCGTCCATCCGCACCCCCGTGACGATCCCCACGAAGGAGTTCCGGACGGAGGTGGGCACGTCGTCCTCGGGAACGGCATGGAGCCCGGCGCCCCGCTCCTGTGCGAAGCGGGCCAGAGCCGTCCCCTCGATCACCCGCTTGCCGGCCCCGTCCCGCTCCATGGCGAGCTTGCCGCCGTCCGCCCACCGGCGAACGGTCTCCGAACTCACTCCGAGCAGCTGCGCGGCCTGCCCAATGCTGTACGACGGCACGACCGCACTCTAGGCCACGCGCGCGAAGGGGTACGACGGTGACCGCCCGGACGCGCCGGAGGTCCCGGCGACTCAGCCGACGGGGGCGACGTGCTGCGGCCGGCCGCCGCCGGGCGGGAGGTGGTGCGGGAACGCGGCCAGCAGTTCCCGGGTGTAGGGGGCGGCCGGTGAGTCGAAGACGGCGTCCCTCGGGCCCACCTCCACCAGCTCGCCCTTCTTCAGGACCGCGATCCGGTCGCAGAAGTGCCGGACCACCGCCAGGTCGTGGGAGATGAAGAGCAGCGACAGGCCGAGCTCCTCCCGCAGATCCATCAGAAGGTTCAGGACCTGCGCCTGGACCGACACGTCCAGCGCGGACACCGGCTCGTCGGCGATGACCAGACGCGGCCGTACGGCCAACGCCCGGGCGATGCCGATGCGTTGACGCTGACCTCCGGAGAACTCGTGCGGGTGGCGGGAGAGGTGCGACGGGGAAAGGCCCACCTGTTCCAGGAGCTCCGCCGCCCGCCTCCCGCGCTCCGACCGGTCCAGGTCCGTGTGGATGCGCAGGGGCGTGGTGACGATCTGCTCCACGGTGTGCCGTGGGTTCAGCGACGCGTACGGGTCCTGGAAGACCAGTTGGACGTCCCGGCTCAGCTCGCGGCGCAGACGCGTGTCCGTCGCCGCGCCGGAGACGTCCCGGCCGTCGAAGCGGACCTCCCCGCTCGTGGGACGGCGCAGACCGGTCAGGGCTCGCGCGATGGTGGACTTGCCCGAGCCCGACTCGCCCACCAGGCCCAGGGTCTCCCCGTGTGCCACGTGGAGGCTCACGCCCTTCACCGCGGGGTGCGGGCGGGCGCGGCGCCGGCCCGGGTGGTCCACGCGCAGGTCGCGCACTTCGGCCAGGACTCCGGGGGCGGGGGCGGCACGGAGGCGGGCCTCGGTGCGTTGCCTCGGCTCCGGGGCGTCGACCGTGGGGAGGCGGCTGCCGGGGACGGTGTCCAGGGTGGGGGCCGCTCCGATGAGGGCCTTGGTGTAGGGGTGGGCGGGGGAGGTGAGGAGGCGCTCGGTGGGGCCTTCTTCGAGCGCCTCGCCGTCGCGCATCACCAGCATGCGGTCGCATGTCCTCGCCACCACGCCCACGTCGTGGGTGATGAGGAGCATGGCCGTCCCGGCCTCCGACCGGAGTTCGCCGATCAGGTCGAGCACCTGGTGCTGGACCCGGGCGTCCAGCGCCGTGGTCGGTTCGTCTGCGATCAGGACGGCCGGGTCGTTGATCAGAGCCATGGCGATGACGACGCGTTGCCGCATGCCGCCCGAGAGGTGGTGGGGGTGGTCCGAGGCCCGGGCGGCCGGGATGCCGACCCGTTCCAGCATCGCCGCCGCCCGTTCCTTCGCCTCCCCGCGGCCCGCCCGTGGGTGGTGGACGCGGTACGCCTCCGCGATCTGGGCGCCGATGGTGTGGTACGGCGACAGCGCGTCCAGGGCGTCCTGGAAGACCATCGCGACACGCGCGCCCCTGACCTTCTTCAGGGCCGACTCGGACGCGCCCACCAGGTCGAGGCCGTCGCCGCCGAGCCGGACGGCGCCCTGGACGCGGGTGCGTGCCGGGTCGTGGAGGGCCAGGGCGGCGAGGCCGATCGTCGACTTGCCCGACCCCGACTCCCCGACGAGGCCCAGGACTTCGCCCGGGGCCATGTCGAAGGAGACGTCCCGGACGGCGGAGACCGGGCCGCGCGCCGTGCGGAAGGTGACCGCCAGATCGCGGACGCTCAATGCGGGTCGATCGCTCATGCGAGCCTCACTCGGGGATCCAGCCAGGCCACCACCAGGTCGGCCAGGGCCACGAACAGGACGACGAAGAAGGCGGCGACGAGGACGGTGCCGACGACCGTGGGCAGGTCGTTGCCGGTCACCGCGTCGACGGCCAGCTTGCCGACGCCGCCGAGACCGAACACGGTCTCCGTGATGAACGCGCCCCCGAGCAGCGCCCCGACCTCCAGGCCGAGCAGCTGCACCAGCGGGCCGGCCGCTCCGCGCGCGGTGTACTTCAGATGGGAGCGCAGGGTGCCCAGACCCTTGGCGCGGGCCGTGCGGACGTACCCGTGGTGCATCGTCTCCAGCATCTGCGAGCGGGTGAGACGGGCGTAGACGGCGGCGTTGACGAAGCCGAGGACCAGCCACGGCAGGACCAGGCCCAGGGCCCACTGGCCGGGGCCGTCGGCGAACGGGACGTAACGCGGAGGCGCGAACAGGCCCGTGGAGTAGACGAGCAGGAACTGGAGCACGTAGCCGAGGAAGTAGATCTGCACGCTGGCGCCCAGCAGGTTGAAGCCGGACAGCAGACGGTCGGTCGGCCTTCCCCGGCGCAGCGCCGCCGCCAGGCCCGAGCCGACGCCGAGGACGAGGATCACCGCGAGGGCGCCGACCGCGATCGAGACGGTCACCGGGAGGCGGTCCTCGATGGCGGCGAGGACGGGCTGGTGGAGGGTGTAGGAGTAGCCGAGGCAGGGGGCGGGGCAGGGGATCGGGGTGCCGTCGACGTCCGCGATGGTGCGGCCGGTGACGATGCCGCCGACGTAGTCGGTGAACTGGGAGACGATCGGCTGGTCGAGTCCCATGCTCGTGCGTACGGCCGCGAGCTGCGCGGAGTCGCACTTGGGGCCGCAGGCGATCCGGGCCGGGTCGGAGGGGGCGGCGTAGAAGAGCCCGAAGGCCGTGGCGGAGATCGCGAGGAGCACCGCCACGGCCTGCGCGACCCTCTTGAGGAGGTATCGGGTCATGGTCGCAGGAGGTCAGGAGTTCTTGACGTACACGTCGGCCAGGGCCGGGACGCCGTAGATCGGGTGGATGGCGGCGCCGCCGATGTCCTTGCCGCGGAACTGGGTGACGCTCTTGTAGAGGAAGGGCACCACGGGGACGTCCTTCATGACCGTCTCCTCCAGGCTGATGAGCTCCTCGGCCTTCTGCTGCGCGTCACCGATCTTCGCGATGCGGGCCAGTTCCCTGTCCACCCGCGGGTTGCCGTAGTGGATGGGGTTGGACACCGCGTCCAGGTGGCTCTCGTAGCTGAGGGGGAGGAGGGTCGACGGGGTGGGCCAGTCCACGGAGTTGGTGGACAGGAAGAGGTCGTACGGGTTGTCGGCGCCGAAGACCATGTCGTAGAACGCGGCGGGCTGGAGACCCTTCACGACGAGCTCGATGCCGGCCTTGCCGAAGGCGTCGACGAGGACCTGGGCGACCTGGTCGTCCTGCGGGCTCTCGGTGGGGTACGCGTACGTCAGCTTGGTGACCTTGCTCTTCGCCCTGGCCAGGTGTTCCTTTGCCTTGGCGATGTCGCCGGTGGGGGCGACGGGGTAGAGGTCGTACTTCTTCCAGCCGACGACGGCCGGCGAGGAGAGGGTGGTGGCGAGGTCGCCGGCGTAGCGGCCGCCGAGGACCTGGCGGGCCTGTTCGCGCGGGAAGAGGTAGTGGATGGCCTTGCGGACCTCGGGATCGGTGACCCAGTCGTTCCTGATGTACAGGTCCGAGGTGTAGGCGCCCCGGCTGCCGGAGACGGCCAACTGGCGCTTGGCGGGGTCGCGTTCGACCGTCGAGATCAGCTCCGGCGGCAGCTCGTCCTTGGTGGTGAGCGTGGTCGCGCCGGTGCCCTGGCCGTTGAACACCTCCTGCGCGGTGTTGAGAGCAGGCTTGCCGAAGGTGAACTCGAAGCGGTCGGGGTAGGCGTGCCGGATCGAGTCCGTCTCCGGCTTCCAGTGCGGGTTGCGCTCCAGGCTGAGGCTCTGGTTCTGCTTGTGCTCGACGATCCGGTACGGCCCGGTGGCGAAGGGCTTCACGTCGTAGCCGGTTCCGGTGTCCTTGTCCTCGCGGACCGGCGAGGAGGAGGACTGGGCGGCCATGTACGGCACGTCGGACTGCGGCTGGGGGAAGTGGAAGACGACGGTCTTGTCGTCGGGCGTCTCGATGGCCTTGAGGTCGCCGTCCTTCTTGGGGCCGCCGTACTTCTTCACCGCCTCGGTGCGGTCCTCGGAGCCGGTGAGCCACTGCGGCCAGTAGACGGGGCCGATCTCGAAGCCGGGCGCGAAGGTGCGCTCGATGCCGTACTTGACCTGCTGCGCGGTGACGGGCTTGCCGTCCTCCCAGGCGATGCCGTCCTTCAGGTGGTACGTCCAGGTGCGGCCGCCGTCGGACGAGGTGCCGGTGTCGGTGGCGAGATCGCCGACCAGCCGGGGCCTGCCGTCGGTGATCTGGTACTGCGTCAGCTGCCGGCCCCACAGCAGGGAGGTGCTGTACCGCTCGCCGGCGTAGATCTTCTGCGGGTCGAGGTGGGGGAAGTCCGCCTGGTTGGCGACGGTGACGGTGCCGCCCCTGCGGGCGCCGGGGACCTCGGGGGCGGGGCCCTGGCTGTCCTTCGCGGTGCCGAGGGTCGTGGTCAGCCGCCGGCCGCTCTTGGCGGCGGTGCTGTTCCTGCCCTGCCCGGCGTCTGTGCCCGCACCTGCGGAGCAGGAGCACAGCAGCAGGGCGGCGGCGGTGGCGAGAGCCGGGACGGCTGCGGTGCGCAGGGTGATTGCGGGCATGACGAACTCCGTTGTGTCGTGCGGGTGTTGCGGACGAGGGTGGGTGAAGGCGTGGGCTCAGCGGACGGTGTGCGGATCGAGTGCGTCCCGCACGGCGTCGCCGAGGAGGTTGAAGGCGAGGACGAAGAGGAGGAGCGAGACGCCGGGGAAGACCAGGTAGGTGGGGTCGTCGTAGAAGACGTCGGCGCCCCGGGAGATCATGCGGCCCCAGTCGGGGACGGGCTCGTTGACGCCGACCCCCAGGAAGGACAGCGCGGCCTCGGTGGTGACCATCGCGGGCACGGCGAGGGTGAGGTGCACGAGGACCGGTGCCCAGACGTTCGGAAGCAGCTCACGGAAGACGATGTGCCGCCGGCTCGCCCCCAGGGCCCGGGCCGCCTCGACGAACTCCCGTTCGCGCAGGGACCGTACGACCGTGCGCAGCACCATCGCGAGCGGCACCCAGCCGAAGACGGAGAAGACGAGCACGAGGACGAGGAACTGCATCCAGGCGGGTTCGCTCTCGCCCGGCCCGACGAAGCGGGTCTGGACGACCGGGCCCAGCGTGATCAGGAACAGCAGGGCCGGGAAGGCGAGCAGAACGTTGCAGACGAAGGTGAAGGCCCGGTCGACGAAGCCGCTGAGGTACCCCACGGCCACCCCGACGACCACGCCGATGACGGCGACGACGGCGGCCGAGGTGCCGGCGATCAGCAGCGAGGTGCGGACGCCGTACACGAGCTGGGCGAGGACGTCGCGACCGAGGCCGGGCTCGATGCCGAACCAGTGCTCGGCCGAGATGCCGCCGTTGGGCAGGAGGGGCAGGCCCTCCGGACTCAGCAGACCGGCCCCGTTCTGGCCGTAGTGCTCGGTCGGGTTCTTGCCGTAGAGGGCGGTGATCAAGGGTGCCGCGAGGGCGAGGACCACGAAGAAACCGACGACGCAGAACGAGGCGATCCCGACCCGATCACGCCGGAACGCGTCCACCATCGATGTCGCTGCCACGCTGCCACGCTGCCGCACTCCCGACTCGTTCGGGGCGCGCCGACTGTGGGGGAACGCCCTGGATCACGACGGAGACGGGATCACCGCTCCGCACATCAGGCATTAGATCGAAAGATCCAGTCGGTCGCAATGCATGGGATTCGAAGGCTGGCTGGCGATGTTGCCTTGGATGTCTAGAGTGTTTCTCTGTTCATGTGGCCGCAACAGGGGTGGTGGCAAACCACCGCTAATCGCCCGATCGTGAGAGATGGGCATCACAGTCGTGCGCAAAGGGGCGGTGCCCGGCAACCCCGGGCACCGCCCCTTTGTGTCGGGCCCCGGGCTAGGAACCGCCGGGCTCCGGCTCGTGGAAGGCGATCGCCCCGGAGGGGCAGACGCCGACGGCCATCCGCGCGGCCGCGCGGTGAGCGGCGGGCGGTTCGGTGTGCAGGAGGAGTACGAGGCCGTCGTCCGGGTCCTGGTCGAAGACGTCGGGGGCGGTCATCGCGCACATCCCGGCGCCGATGCAGCGCTCGCGGTCCGCGCTCAGGCGTGGCGCGCTCACTTCGCGTCCCAGGTGACCGGGAGGCTCTTCACGCCGAAGATGTCCGCGGTCTCCGGGCGCAGGCGGACCTCCGCCGCCGGTACGGCCAGGCGCAGCGTGGGGAAGCGGTCGATCAACGCGCGGAAGGCGACCCGCATCTCGACGCGGGCCAGCTGCTGGCCGAGGCACTGGTGGATGCCGTGGCTGAAGGCCAGGTGTCCGGTGGCCTGCCTGCCGAGGTCGAGGGTGTGGGGGTCGGCGAAGCGGTCGGGGTCGCGGTTGGCGGTGTTGTACGAGAGGACGACCGTCGTGCCGGCCTTGATGGTGTGACCGTCCAGCTCGACGTCCTCGAGTGCCGTCCTGTGGAACGTCTTCGCGACGCTCAGATACCGCAGCAGTTCCTCCACGGCCCCGTCGGTGAGCGCGGGATCGGCGCGCAGCGCGGCCAGTTGGTCCGGGTTCTGCAGAAGGGCGAAGGTGCCGAGGGACAGCATGTTCGCGGTGGTGTCGAATCCGGCCGCCAGGAGGATGAGGCTGATTCCCCTCAGTTCCTCGTCGGTCAGGTCGCTGTCGGTCAGTTCGCTGAGGACGTCGTCGGTGGGGTGGGCGCGCTTGGCGGCCACCAGCTGTGCGAGGTACTCCTGCGTCGCCGTGTACGCCGCGATCAGCTCCTCGTCGCTGACCTCCCCGCCCATGAACGTGTCGATCTGCTCCTGGAAGGACGCCCGGTCCGCGTAGGGCACGCCCAGGATCTCGCAGATCACGATGGTGGGTATGGGCTTGGCGAAGGCGGTCACCAGGTCCGCCGACGGTCCCGCCGCCTCCATCGCGTCCAGGCAGTCGGCGGTGATCTGCTCGATCCGCTCGGTGAGCATCCGCATCCGCCGCACGGTGAACTTGCCGACCAGGGGCTTCCGGTAGCGGCTGTGCTCCGGCTCGTCCATGAGGAGGAACTCGCCGGGCGGCGCCGGAGGAAGCTGGAAGTCGACCACGTTCATGAGGTCCTTGCGCGAGCTGAACCTCGGGTCGGCCAGGACCGACCGCACCATGTCGTATCCGGTGATCAACCAGCCCGGTTTTCCGCCCGGGTGTGTGAAGCCGCTGAGGGGGCCGTGCCGGCGGGCGTCGAGCAGCTCGGCAGGCGGGTCGAAGGGGCAGCCGGTCCGACGCTCCGTCGGCAGTGCCGTGACGGTGTGGAGGGAGTCGCTCATGGTTCGTCCTCGTCTCGCGATATGACGTGTTTGAAGCTGCTTGAAAGCTACGTTGCATTCACGAGGACGTCAATCAGATGGGCGTGTTATTGCAGGTAGATCAGGGAGAATTGATGCAATGACACTGAAGGCGAATGCAACGGTGCGTTGCAATGAGTGACGGCGAAGGCACCGGCCTCAGCAGGCCCGTCAGCACGGTGCAGCCGAAAGCCGACCCTGGACGGCCCCCCGTACCGCGCGGATTCAGCGAGCCGTGCCGGGCGACCGGTCCGATGCTCCGTTCACGGGGCTGGTCGGAACCGTGTGCGAACTCGCGGCCGTCGCCGCGGCGTAGTGTGCGGCCGACGGCGAGCACGACGAGCGGCACGACGAACGTGGTGTACTCCCAGGACGCGTCGGCGAAGCCGAAGACGGCGAAGGCGGCGGTCGCGATCCCGAAGCCGCCGGTGATGACCGTCCGAGCGCCGACCTTGTCGACGAACCGTGTGATCAGAGGGGCCGTCACGACGATGCCGGCCACCGCGGGCAGCGTGGCCACGCCGGCCTCCGGCGGGCTCATGCCCAGACCGTCGGGGTTCTGGAAGTACAGACTGCAGATGTACAAGATCGCGTTGATGCAGCCGGCCGCCACGAGGATGGCGACGCTGGAACCGACCAGAATCTTGTTGCGCAACAGCGCCAGGTCGATCAGGGGTGTGTGCACGCGCTTCTCGACCAGGACGAAGCCGGCCAGGGGCGCGGCCGAGACGACGAAGCACACCAGGGTCGGGGCGCTGAGCCGGCCCCACTCCGCACCCTCGGTCACCGCGAAGACGAACGGCACGAGTACGGCGGCGATCAGCACCGTGCCCGCGAGGTCGACGGAGCGGGGACGCGACGGGTCGCGGGACTCCGGCACCGCACGGAGCGTCAGCGGTACGCAGGCCGCGGCGATTCCCGCGTCGAGAACAGCCCCTGCCAGCCGTGATGTCGACCAGCACACCGCCGAGCAGCGGCCCGGCGGCGGCGCCGGCGGCCGAGGCGGCGCCCCACAGGGACACCGAACGCATCTGAGCGTCGCCCGAGGATGTCGCCCAGGGCGCCCGAGGTGACGATCACGGCCGCACCCACCAGGGAATAGCCGGGCACGGCCCACTGCAGCGTGGCCAGGGAGGCGCCGGTGTCCTCACTGATGGCCGGCAGCAGAATGCTGACCGCGGAGGTGTTCGCGTTCACGACGAAGGCCGAGACACACGTCGCCGCCAGCACCCCGGAGGCCGCGCGAGCAGGAGCCGCCGGGGCGCCGCCCCCGCCTGTGCCCGCGCTCACTCGGCTGTCCCGGGGCAGAGGGGCGACGTCTCCGTGCCGCGCCTTCGGACGGACCCTCGGGTCGTTCTGTCCTCGCGTTCACGACGAGGATCCACCATGGACACCCCGGATTCGACACATGATCGTACGGACGCCGGCACGGTGGATCCGCGGCCGGGGTTCCCGCGGTCGCCCCTCCGCTCGGCGGACGGCGTTCACCCACATGGCAGAGCGACGGGAGTGTCACCGCAGTGCCCGTCACCCGGCGCACGCGTACGTGAAGGCGGCCTCCGCTTCGAGTGGGGACGTGCCCGGGCGCAGGACCTGGAGGTGGGCGGTCCCCTGGAAGCGGCCCGGCCCGCGGACGGTCCAGCGCAGGTGCACCGCCACCTCGTGCTCGCCGCCCCGGGCGGTACGGGTCAGCACCTCGGACCGCTGCCCGTCGCTGCGCAGCCAGCGGTACTTGAACGGGCCGGCGTGGCCGTCCGTCGTCACCACACCGGTCACGTCGGCGGTCCCGCCGCACGTCAACCGCTGCGGCGGGGCGGTGACCCGGACGGCCGTCACCGCCGGGCCCGGCGTCGGCCGCAGCAGCAGCCACAGCACGACCGCCACCACCGCCAGCGCCCCGGCGGCGACGAGCCGGCCGGCCCGGCGGCGCCGTCGGCGTACGGGGGCGGGCGCGGGCGCGGGGGCCTCCCACAGGGCGCGCAGGGCCTCCTCCTCGGAGCGCGGGACACCGGGGCCGAAGCGGAGCACGATCTCGTCGGCTTCCTCGCCGCCGTCGAGCGTGGGCGTGAGCGGGGTGGCGGGGGCGGTCCGGTGGCGCTTGCCGAGGACGGTGTCCCGCGCGTCCGGAGCGACGTCGAGAGGGGCCGGTTCCGTCGGCTCTGCCGGTGCCGCCGACTCCGTGGCCGGTTCGGCCAGTTCCGCCGAGGCCGCGGCCGCCGCCGTCCGCAGGGCCGCCCTGCGCAGGAAGTCCCGGGGCAGCGCCGTGCGCCCCGAGGTGAGCGTCGTGCGGGCGGCGGCGAGGCCGTCGGACCCGGCCGTGGCGGAGCAGCGGGCGAGCAGCTCGGCCGCCGGTGTGCCCGGCGCCGCCCAGGCCGTGCCGAGGGTACGGGCGAGCGACGCCCACGCCGTGACGTCGGCGTCCTGCGGGGAGGCGTCGGACGCGGCCAGCGCGGTGGCCAGCGCCGCCTCGGTGAGCAGCGCCGTGCCGTCCGGCGCGAGGACCACGCGGTCGGGGGTGAGCGAACCGTGGGCGAGGCCGGCCGCGTGGAGGGCGAGCAGCGTCTGCGCGGTCTCGTTGAGCACGCTCGCCGCGCTGCCCCCGTCGAGGCCGGGCGCGCCCGTGGCGAGCAGGTCGGCGACCGTACGGACCGGCGGGCGCGCCACGATCAGCCACACGTCCCCGGCCTCCCGCACCAGGTCGACGGTGGCCGGCACGCCCGGCAGCCGCAGCTTCGCCACGGAGCGGACCGCGGACGTGAGGCGCTCTTGTGCGCCGCTCGGCGTGAGCAGGGCGCGGTGGATCCGCAGGACGCCGAGCGGCGGTTCGTCGGCGTCGGCGGGCCCCAGCGCGTACCAGGTCCCGAACCGGCCCTCCCGCGACCAGTCCGACAGGGCGCGCCCGGCGACCGTGGCGGGTGCCGAGGGCGTCGGCGGCGTCGGTGGAGTCAAGGGGGGCCTCATCGTGCCTCGTTCTCCTCGGTGGTCGCTCAGCACGGCGGTGCGTCGGCGGAGGCCGTCCGCGTTCCGCCCGGGGACTGCGGGCTGCTGCTGACGGCGATGGTCCAGGTGCCCCGGCACGGGTGGTTCGCGAAGTCGCCCTGGAAGGTCACGGAGTACTGCGTGCTGCCCGACAGCTGACGGGACTGCGAGCCGTACGACTCCGCGGGCGAGCCGACGTAGAAGTCCGCGGTGAGCGTCAGCGGGCCGGTGCCGGTGGTGTCGACGGTCACGTCGGCGATCAGCGTGCTGCCCGGACCGCGGCGCAGGGAGCCGATGACGATCGTGACGGTGCCCGCCGTCGGCGCCTCCGGCGTCGTGGTCGTCGGGGCCGGCGTGGTCGGGGCGGTGCCGGTGGGAGCCGGGGTGGTGGCCGTGGGGCCCGCACCGGGTGCGGCCGTGGTGGGTGTGCCGTCCGTGGCCGGTGCCGTCGTCGAGTCGCTCGGGGTGGGTTCGGCCGAGGCGCTGCCGGACGGCGAACCGCTCGGCGTGGGGGAGTCCGAGGGCGGAAGGGACGACGAGGACGGGGCCGGGACACCGGACGCGGGAGTCCCCGACGGAACGGAGTTCGCCGCGGTCGTCGTCGTCGTGTCGTCGGCACTTCCGGCCGTCGCCACCGTCGCCGCGCCGGCCGCGACCACGGCAAGGACGGCCGCTCCGACCAACGTCCTCCCGAGGACGCCCTTCAGACGGCCCAGGACCGTCAGCGCCGGTGTCGCCTCGTACACCGCCGCCGTCGTGCCGAACGGGAACAGCAGGGCGAGCAGGGCGGCGAGCCGGCCGAGCCCGCGGCGTCCGCGCTCCTCCCAGTCCGCGCCGTAGCCGTCCGCGGCGGCGCGTTCGAGTCCGGCGAGCAACGCGTCGACGCCGGGCCGGTCCGCCGGGTCCTTCGCCAGGCCCGTACGCACCAGATCGCGCACCGGCTCGGGCACGTCGGCCACCTCGACCGGGGCCCGGAGGTGCTGGAGCCGCAGCGCGATCAGGTCGTCGGCGACGAACGGCTGCCGGCCGGTGAGGCACTCGTAGAACACGGCCGTCGCCGCGTACACGTCGCCCGCCGGGGTCGCCGGCTCGCCGTCCCACTGCTCGGGGGCCATGTACGCGGGCGTGCCCGCCGCCTCCGCCTCGCGGCCCGCGCGCACGGCGATCCCGAAGTCGGCGAGGGCACTCGAACCGTCCGCGCGCACCAGCACGTTCTCCGGCTTGTAGTCGCGGTGCACCACCCCGGCCGCGTGGGCCGCGCCGAGCCCGAGCAGCGAGCCCTTGAGCAGAACGAGCGCCGCCTCGGGGCCCGTGGACCCGTGCTCGCGCAGCAGCGCGCGCAGGGCCACCCCGTCGACCGCCTCCATGACGATCGCCGCGCCCCGCCGGGCCTCCACGTACTCGTAGAGGCGCACCACGCACGGGTGCCGCAGCTCGCCGAGCAGCCGCGCCTCGGCGCGGAACCGGGCCAGGAAGTCCCGGTCGCCGTGCAGCCGTTCGCTCAGGTACTTGACGGCCACGGGCACGCCCGTCGCCTCGTGCCGCGCCAGGACGACCCGCCCGCCGGCGCCCCGGCCGAGCGTCCGCACGGCCTCGTAGCCGGGAACCGTCCAACCGGCGTCAGCCCCGAGTGTGTCGCTCATGCCGTCCCCTCCAGGGGCGCGCCGTCCACGGCCGTCCCGTCCGCCGGGCGCGCCCGGCCGTCACCCGCGGCCGCGCGACGCCGCTTCACCACCCGTACCAGCCACCGCACCGGCGCCGCCCACACCGGGAACGCCACCAGGGCCACGACCACCGCCACGATCACCGTGTCCCACGGCGATGGCACCCGGCCGTCCAGCCACTCCCCGAGCCGGGACCGCCAGGCGAGCAGCGCCAGGACCAGGAAGCCGTACGTCCCGACGACCACCGCCAGGCCGTACGCGGCCATGCCGGTCTGCCGCGGCCCCGGGCGGCGGCCCGCCCGCAGGTCCCGCCACAGCCCCTTGCGGAAGTACGCGCTCGCCTCCTCGCGCAGCCGCGGCACCCGCAGCGCGTCGGTGAGCGCCTGGTAACCGTCCAGCGGCATCAGCGGATTGAAGTTGTACAGCGTGTTCAGATACAGGCCGAAGGCCAGGTGGAACAGCACGGCCGAGACCGGCCCCACCGGCAGGAAAGCCGCGCCCACGGCGCACCAGCCCGCCATGGCGGCCGTCGACACCGGCCCGGACAGCGCCACCACGACCCGCGACCAGCGGGTGCCGAACCACATGTCGCTCGTGTCCACGAACGCGAACGGCATCCCCATCATCAGCATGAAGCCGCCCCGCCGGACCTTGCGTCCGTACGACTTCACCGCGAGGGCGTGGGCGAGTTCGTGCACCACGAGCGCCGACACGTAGCCGACGGCCAGCGCGACCGGGCCCCAGACGCCGGACCCGCCGAAGTCGAGCAGATGCTGCCGGTCCTGCGCCACCGCGAAGAACACCACCAGACCGCCGAGCAGCGACAGCCAGACCAGCGCCACTCCGGTACGGGTGAAGAACCGCCAGCCGCCGCCCGCGTACAACCGGGACACGACCCCGTCGAGGCCCGGGACGGACACCTCCAGCTTCAGGAGCGCCCGGTACACCGCCCGCCACACCCGGCGCGGCCCGGACACCGCCTTCTCCTCCTGCCGCCCCGGCAGACCGCGCAGCAGCCCGGCGCCCGCGAACGCCGCGAGCGCGGCCTCGATCCGCGGCAACGCCAGCTCGCCGAAACGGTCCGCGTACGCGAAGAGCAGGTCCCGCACGGTGGCGTCGCCGTCCAGGGCGTTCCACAGGAACACCTCGCGCTCGTCGAGCCGGAGGTACCCGCCGGTCCGCGTGTTGCTCAGCACCCAGTACGGCTCCGCGCGGCCGCTCGTCGGCACCTGCTTCAGCGCCCACCCGCCGCGGCGGCGCGGCCGCGCGGTGAGCGGGCCGTGCGCCTCCGGCGCGTCCGGCTCGGCCACCGCACCGGCCGGAAGCTCGGTGAGCTGGGTGCCGACCATGACGGTCCGCGAGCCGATCCGCGCGTCACGCGGCTGCTCGAACACCATCCGGACGTCACCGACGGACAGTTCGGCGCCGTCGTCGAGGCGCGCCGAACCGCCGTGCAGGGTCGCCCCCGCGACGGCCGTGCCGTTGAACGAGTCCAGGTCCTCGACCCGGAAGCCCGACGCGTCACGGACGATACGGGCATGACGGCGCGACACGCTGCCGTCCGCCAGGACGACGTCGCTGTCCGCGCCGCGGCCCAGCGTCGTGACCTCGCCTGTCAGCGGGACGAGCAGGTCGGGGTCGTCGAGACCGCGCAGTCGGGGCGCGGCGAACGACGTCGGTGCCGCGCCGCGGCGCAGGGTGCCGCAGCGCAGGCAGTACGGGAAGTCGCGCCGCACGTGCACGCGACAGGCATGGCAGAGCATGGTCGTGGGCCCGGCGCCTCAGGAACCCGTGGCGAAGGAACCGCCGGCCGGGCCACCGAGCGCGTCGTGACCGGGCCCTGCGGTGTGCAGGTGACTGTCGCCGATCCGGTCGAGCCCGGGACGGAACAGCCCGCCGCGGGCACCGTCGGAGTCGGGAGCGGGGGTCTCGTTGCGCCCGCCGCCACCGCTGGGCCGACGGCCGTTCTCGCTGCTGCCGCCGTCGCCGCCGTCTCCTCCGCCTTCGCCTCCTCCGCCGGAGCCTCCTGCGCCGGGTCGACGGCCGTTCTCACTGCTGCTGCCCTCGCCGCCTCCGCCTCCGTCGCCACCACCACCGTCTCCGCCGCCGGTGCCTCCGGAGCCGGGTCGGCGCCCGTTCTCACTGCTGCTGCCCTCGCCGCCTTCGCCCCCGCCTCCGTCGCCTCCGCCGCCTCCGCCGCCGCCTTCGCCCCCGCCGCCGGAGCCGCCACCGCCGGGCCGACGGCCGTTCTCGCTGCTGCTGCCGTCCCCTCCGCCGCCGCCTTCCCCGCCGCCGCCTTCCCCGCCTCCGCCGTCTCCTCCGCCGGTGCCGCCACCGCCGGGTCGGCGCCCGTTCTCGCTGCTGCTGCCTTCGCCGCCTCCGCCTCCGTCGCCACCTCCGTCGCCACCGCCGGTGCCGCCACCGCCGGGTCGGCGGCCGTTCTCACTGCTGCTGCCGTCGCCGCCCCCGCCGCCGGAGTCGCCTCCACCGCCTTCGCCGCCCCCGGAACCGCCGTCGTCGCCCTCCGCGTAGATGCCGCCGTGCCCGAGGCCCTCGGCACCGCCCCCGTGGAATCCATCGCCGTGGCCGCCGAACTCTCCGCCGTGGCCCCCCTCGAACCCGTCGCCGAACCCTCCGCCGAAGCCGTCGCCGAGCCCGCCTTCGTGGCCGCCCCCGAACCCGTCGTCGAACCCTCCGCCGAGCCCGTCGCCGAAGCCGCCGTCGTGGCCGCCGAGTCCGGCCTCGCCGAAGCCCGTATCGCCGTCGCCGAAGGAGCCGAAGTCCCCGAAGCCTCCAGCGTCCCCGAGGCCCCCGGCGTCTCCGAGGCCCCCAGCGTCCCCGAAGCCGCCGAAGTCGCCCGCATCGCCCAGGCCGCCCGTGTCCCCCAGCTCGCCCGCGTCGCCGAACCCTCCGAGGTCGCCGAGGAGGGAGCCGTCGTCGCCGGCGGGTGCGTCGGTGAGGGCGTCGCCGATCAGGCCCGTGAGGTCGGACGCCGTCGCGTCGAGCTGTCCGGCCAGGTCGCGGGAGTCGCCCAGGGCGTCCGCCGCGTCGTGCGGGCCCGTCTCGACGGGCACGTCGTGGGCGGCCAGGGCGTGGGCCGCGTTGCCGAAGAACAGCGACGACTTGGACAGCCGCGCGTCGAGGGAGGTCGGCCCCTCGGCCGTGCCCGACTCCACGCGGAGCCGCCGCAGCTCGGCGACCTGCTCGGGCGTCAGACCGAGTCTTCGGGCCACTTCGTCGGGACTGCCGTCGAGTTGCTCCGCGAACGCGGGATCGACGGCCAGACGGGTCATGGCATCGCGAAAGGCGTCGTTGTCGGTCATGGCCTCACGTTCTCCGTCGGTACGCGTGCGCGCACGGTGCTGCCGGCGGGAAGTGGAGGGTCCCCCTGGTCGGTGGCATGGATGCCGTTCCGGCCATCCCAACCGATGCCTACACGGATCCTTATAGAGGCTTTCGACCCCCGGACGCAAGGGTTCAGGAGGGGACGAACCGCCTGCCGGGCAAAGACCCGGCAAACGGTTTTCGGCCAGGACGGTTCGCCGGTCCGCCGGGTCAGCCGAGCGCCGCGGGGGAGTGGGCGTTGCGCAGCAGCAGACGGGGCTTTCCGAAGCCGTCTGCGGGGACGGACCAGAGGTCCTTCGTACCGTCGTCGTGCTGCTGGGCGTACGCGAGGGTGGAGCCGTCCAGCCACGCCGCCTGGTCGTCCACGCTGCGGGTCTCGGCCGTCTCCGTCACGCGGCCGGTCTTCAGGTCGAGCACGGAGAGGCGCCAGCCGCGGGTGGAGTCGCCTTCGACGGGCGCCTTGAAGGCGATCATGGTGCCGTCGGGGGAGAGCGAGGGGCATTCGACGCGGTCGCGGAGGGTGCGGACGGTGCGGGCCGCGAAGTCGCCCTGGACCAGGTAGCGGTGGCCCTTGGTGTACAGGGTGGCGTAGAAGGTGTTGTCGTCCCCGGTGAAGGTCACGCCCCAGTAGTTGACGTCCGACGCCTGGTAGGGCTTGCCGTCCTTGACGACGGAGAAGGTCTCCAGGGTCTTGAAGAGGGTTCCCGTCCGGCTGTCGTAGATGCCGGTGCGGGTGGCGAAGTTGAGGGTGGCGTAGCTGTCTCCGCCGACGAAGGAGGTCCAGGAGACCATGCGGCCGCTGGCCGAGACGCGGACCCGGTTGGGGACGCCGCTGACCGGGATGGCCTTGCGTTCCTTGAGGTCGGGCGACAGGACGCGCATCGTGACGGTGCCGAGGGCCCCGTCGGCGTACAGGCAGGCCACGGTGCCCGCGGCGGCGTAGGCGCGGTCGCACTTGGTCGGGGAGACGGCGCGTGCGCCGCCCGGGTCGGCCTTGCCGACGGTCGTGACCTGCCCGGTGCTCGTCAGCGTGAGGAGCCGTGGTCCGGGCGCCAGGGAGACGGTCTCGGCGGTGACGGCCGTGTCGGGGGCCTGGGCGGACGAGCTGTGCCGGGCGTAGCCGATGGCGACGGCGGCGAGTGCGAGGGCGGCGGCCGCCGTGGTCGCGATGCGGGCCGTCCGCCCGGACGGGCGCGGCGCGGCGGACGGGTTCGGGTCGGACTCGGCTGCGACGGTCGGCTGCGTGGTCATGCGGTTTCCTCTGTGTGGGAACGGGTGGTGGGGCGGACGAGCAGCAGGAGCGCGGTGGCGGCGACCGCCGGCACGACCATTGCGGCGGCGCACCGGACGGCGGTGTCCGGGCCCCACAGCTGCCAGGCGAGTCCGAAGAGGACGGAGGAGGCGAGGTAGGCCAGGGCCTGCCCGGTCTGGATCAGCGCGAGGCCGGTGGTGCGCAGGTGCTCGGGGAGTACGGGGCCGGCCAGCGCCATCAGGACGCCGTCGGTCGCGGCGTAGAAGAGGCCGTGGAGCACCAGGACCAGGGCGACCAGCGGCCATCCGCGCAGGGAGGCGGTCAGGAGCAGGTAGACGCCGAGCAGGGCCGTGTAGCCGCCGAGCACGACCGGCACGCGGCCGATCCGGTCGGCCAGCGCTCCGATCGGGACGGCGAGCAGGAGGTAGACCAGGCTGGTGCCGACCGCGAGCAGCGGGAAGCTGCTCAGGGAGACCTCCTCCCGTCGTTGCAGGAGCAGGTAGACGAAGCCGTCGCCGATGACGGCGAAGCCGAGCAGGCAGGCCGCGACGAGCAGGCGGCGCACCGGCGCGGACCGCAGCAGCGCCACGGCCTCGCGCGGCGAGGGCGCGGCGGCGGGGGGTCGTTCGTCGTGGCGGTCCCGGACGAAGAGGACGAGGACGAGCACGCCGAGCGCCGCGACGCAGAAGCTGGTGACGAGGACGGCGTCGAAGGCCTGGCCGGAGGCCGCGAGGACGGCGAGCGCGACCAGCGGCCCGAGGAAGGCGCCGAAGCTGTCCATCGCGCGGTGCACGCCGAAGGCGCGGGCGAGGGCGTGCGGCGGGGCCGACAGGGTGATCAGGGCGTCCCGGGGAGCCGTACGGAGTCCCTTGCCGGCCCGGTCGGCGGCGATGACGAACCCGATCGCCCCGGCCGAGCGGCCGACCGCGAGCAGCCCGAGCTTGGCCAGCGCCGACATCGCGTACCCGACGCCCGCCACCGCCTTCGGCCTGCGGACCCGGTCCGCGACGTACCCGCCGACGAGCCGCAGCAGCGCGGTCGCTCCGGTGTGGACGCCGTCGAGCGTGCCGTACGCCAGCGGGCTCATGGACAGCCCGAACACCAGGTACACCGGGAGGATCGCGGTGACCATCTCGGCGGAGACGTCGGTCAGCAGGCTGACCGTGCCGAGCGCGAACACGTTGCCGCCGACGGCCTTGATCCCGCGGAGGCGGGAACGGCCCGCGGGGGACGCGGCGTCGGTCCCCGGCCTGTCGATCGAGGACAGATACATGGGGGCGGACCTTTCGGGGCGGGGGAGGGGGCACGGGGGCGAGGGGGAGGGGCGCTCCCCTGCTCGGGGGAGGGAGCCGGGGAGGGGCCCTCCCCGGCCGGGAGGACCGGGGAGGGCACCCGTCGCTCATGTGCCCGTCAGTGGCAGGAGTTGGTGCCGCTGTCGGTGAAGGTCTTGCCCGACTGGGGGACGAACTGCCAGTCGTAGCTGTTGGAGTGCAGGGTCAGCTTCAGCACGCCCCACGTGGTGCCGTCGCGGACCTCGCTGCCCGGCTGGATGGTGCCGAAGCCGTTGAGGCCGGTGCCGCCCATGCCGGCGACGAACTGCCGGATGCCGCGGGTGTTGTCCACGCCGCCGGTGGCGTTCATCGGGGCGAACCGCTCGTAGTCGTGGTTGTGCCCGGTGACGATCACCTCGGCGTTGTTGTCGTACAGCGCCTGGTACAGCGGCTGCACCGTGGTGGTCGAGCCGTGGCTGGAGCCGGAGGTGTAGCGCGGGTGGTGCCAGTACGCGACGGTGCACGGCTTGGTACTGGCCGCGAGGTCGTTCCGCAGCCACTGCTCCTGCGCCGAGCCGGCCGCGCAGGACACGACGGAGCAGTTGGAGTTGAGGGCCACGACGTGCCAGTTGCCCAGGTCGAAGGAGTAGTAGCCCTTCGTCGGGTCTCCCGCGGAGGCGCCGAAGTAGTTGAAGTATCCCGTCGCGCCCGAGGTGTTGTACTCGTGGTTGCCGGTCGCGGGCTTGGTGCGGGCCTTGTGCCGGCCCCACGTCGGGTTGTAGCAGTTGGTGTAGTCGGAGGCCGCGCCGTTCGGGTAGGCGGTGTCGCCGATCGCCATGACCGTGCCGCTGATGCCGTCCAGGAGGTTGGCGGTGGCCTCGTCGCCCCCGGTGCCGCAGTCGGCGATGTCACCGGCGCCGACCAGGACGGGGTCCGCCGTCGGAGGCGTCGAGGTGGACGTGCTGGGGGTGGGCGTGGGGGTCGGGGCGGTGCCGGTGGTGATCACCAGCTGCGGCGCGTCGGCGCCGGACTCGCGGGAGTCGTAGTACGCGCCGTCGGCGTTGGTGGAGCTGCCGCCGAAGCCGAACGTGCCGTTGCCGGTCACCACGGAGGTCACGTCGACCTCGACCCACTGGTCGTTGGCCACCGAGCCGAGCGACGCGAGCGTGCCGCCGTCGATGACCGGCTTGTTGTTCCAGTTGACCGCGGTCTCGGACCAGGTGGTGTCGCTCATCGACTTCCAGGTGCCGCCGCTGGCGCTGTTGCCGGTGCTGGTGACGCGGATCCGGAGCTTGGCGCTGGACACGGGGGCGGTGAGGCCGCTGACCGTGAACTTCAGGAACGACTGGCGCACCGGCGAGTTGTCGACGGTGAACAGCGAGGACGTGCCGTAGTTGGTCGTCGGAGTGGTGTCCTGCACATAGGTGTCGGCGACCGGTGTGAAGGTGCTGGTGGCCGCGCTGGCCGACGGTGCGGCCGTGAGCAGGGCCACGACGGCCGCGGTGGTGGTGGCGACCGCTGCGGTCGCCATGGACGCTCTTCGGATGTGGCGGATGCCCGTCACGGAGATTCCTTCCGAGGTGAGGGTGGCGCCTCGTGCCTCGTGCGCGAGGCTGTGAGGAACCTAGGGATCCGCTATGAGCCGTGACTACAGCCGCCGAATGAACCTTTGACGCCTGGAACGTGAGCGTTCCCCCTTGTGGCGTGGATGTGTTGACAGGCCGTGGGTTCGGACCCCGCACGGCCCGGCGCGGCACCGAGAGTTCAACCGGCCCCCGCAACCGGGACATGGACACGTCACGCGGTCCACTCCTCGCCCGGCTCCACTCCTCGGCGTGACGACACCGACTCCGGCGCCGGGACATCGAGGCGCACCCCGCAGGACGACCGGCGCCCGGCTCCGCTCCGTGCCGGGTGCAGTGGTGCTCGTGCTCGCGGGACTGCTCCTCGCGTGGTCGGCCCCGGCCGCTTCGGCGCACGTCCCGACAACGGACGGCACGTCCGTGATCCGTCAGGACGGGGCGTCCGTGCACTACGCCCTGGAGCTCGACTACGACACGCTGACGAAGGCCGCCGGCCTCGGCACGCTGCCGCGTACGACGAAGGACGCCGAACACCTGGCCTTCCTCGACGCCCACCGCGCACAGCTCGCCACGTACCTCTCCGAGCGCCTCACCCTCACCCTCGACGGCTCGCCGTGCCCCGCCGCACTCGGCGACACGGGGATCGTGAAGCGGCAGCGGTTCCTCTACGCGCGCCTGCTCCTCACCTACCGGTGTCCGGGCACGGGCAGCGGCGAGTTCACCGTGCGGTACGGGGTGTTCTCCGAAGCCGACGCCATCGGTGCCGAGCACACCAACATGGTCGACTACGAACTCGGCGGGTCCGGCGGCAGCGACGTCTTCGACACCGGCCACCGCGAGCTGAAGGCCGGGCGGAGCGCCGCCGCCGCGGGCCGCGGCGCCCCGCCCTCCGGCGGTCCGGACCTCTCGTGGGCGTCGACCGGCCGGTTCGTGTCACTGGGCCTGGAACACATCCTGGGCGGCGCCGACCACGTGCTCTTCCTGGTGCTCCTGCTGCTCGGCGCGCAGGGCTGGCGCAGCGTCGTCCGCCTCGCGACCAGCTTCACGCTCGCGCACAGCGTGACGCTCGCGCTGGCCGTGCTCGGCTGGGTCGACGTCCCCACCGAGATCGTCGAACCCCTCATCGCCCTGTCGATCGTGTACGTCGCCGTGGAGAACATCACGCGGGGCGAGTCGCGGCAGCGGGTCCTCGTCGTCTTCGGGTTCGGCCTGCTGCACGGTCTCGGCTTCGCCGGGGCCCTGGACTTCACCGACGGGTTCAGCGGCCGGCTGCTCGTCTCGCTCCTGAGCTTCAACGTCGGCATCGAACTCGGTCAGCTCGCCGTCGTCCTGGCGGCGTTCCCGCTGATCCTGCTCGCGCGCCGCCGCTCCTGGTCGGCGCTCGTCCACATCGGCGCGGCCGCCGCCGTCGGCCTCATCGGCCTCGTCTGGTTCGTCGAGCGCCTGCTGCCCCCGGGCGGCTCCGCGTAGCGGGCGATCCGGCGGCGCGTCAGGCTCCCTCCCTGTGCCACGGGGCGTCGGACCTGGTGGGGAGGGCGTCGGCGGTGAGGCGCAGGGCGAAGACCGGTGAGCCGGCGCCGGGGACGCGGCCGAGGTACGCGTGGCCGGTCATGTGGCACCAGGCGGGCAGGTCGAGGGGCGCGGCCGGGTCGGTGGCGACGACGTGGACGACGGCGCCCGGCTCGACGCCGTCGATCTCCTTGCGCAGGCGCAGGAGGAGCGTGACGCAGAGCAGGCCGGTGCCGTCGACGGTGAGGTCCGGCGCGGGGACGGTCACGCCGCGTCTCCGGTGCGTACGGGGCGGTCGGCGAGGCGCCATTCGAGCATGCCGTCGTCGAGGCGGATCGCCCGGCGGCCGTGACCGGTGAGGAGCCGTACGGCGTCGTAGGCGAGCGCGCAGTACTCGCCGCGGCAGTAGACGACGACCTCGGCCTCCTCGGGCAGCTCGCCGATGCGGTCGGCCAGCTCGGCGACGGGGATGCAGAGCGCGCCGGGGATGTGCCCCGCGCGGTACTCCTCCGCCGGCCGGACGTCGAGCACCACGACGCCGCCGGCCGCGACCCGGTCGAGCAGCTCCTCGTGGGTGACCTCGACGGCGCCGTCCTCGCCGAGGTAGGCGTCCCGGGCGGCGGGTACGGCCGACTGGTGGCGGTCGGCGACCTTGCGCAGCAGGGCGAAGAGCCGGCCGACGTCGTCGCCCGCGAGCCGGTAGTGGATCCGTACGCCCTCGCGGCGGGTGGCGACGAAACCGGCCTGCTTGAGGGTCTGCAGATGGGCCGACGCGGTCGTCAGGTTGAGCCCGGAGGCCTTCGCCAGCGCGTCGACGGTGCGCTCGCCCTGGGCGAGCAGATCAAGCAGTTCCAGACGCTTTCCGCTGGCCAGCGCCTTGCCGCTGGCCGCGAACGCGTCGTAGAGAGCGGCCTTGCCGCCGCTCCTGGTGGCCTCTCGCATTGCATCCTCCACATATCCATGGATTACTGTAACTGAAGCCCCGCGGTGACGCTCCCCGCCCGGCACGGCACCTTCGGAAGGACGGCACGATGGGTTTCGCCGACGATCACCTGATTCCGCTGGTCGACCGAGGGCTGGGCAACAGCGCCTACCTCGTCGACCTCGGTGACGGCCGCGCCCTCGCCGTCGACGCCGGCCGTGACCTGCGCGCCCTGCACACCGCCGCCCGCGAGCGCGGACTGACCGTCGCCTACGCGGCCGACACGCACCTGCACGCCGACTTCCTCTCCGGCGCCCTCCAGCTCCGCCACGACCACGGCGCCGCCGTACTGGCCTCCGCCGCCGGTCACCGCGCCTTCGACCACCAGGGCCTCGCCGACGGCGACGAGGTCGACCTCGGCGGGCTCACCCTGCGGGCCCTGGCCACCCCCGGGCACACCGACGAGCACCTGTCCTTCCTGCTGCTCGACGGCGACCGGGAACTCGGGGTCTTCACGGGCGGCTCCCTGATCGTGAACTCCGCCGCCCGCACCGACCTGCTCGGCCCCGACCGTACGGAGGAGCTCGCCCGCGCCCAGTACCACTCCCTGCGCCGGCTGACCGAGCTCCCGGACGAGACCGCCGTCTGGCCCACCCACGGAGCCGGCTCCTTCTGCTCCGCACCGCCCGGCAAGGAGCGCACCTCCACCATCGGCGCCCAGAAGCGGGCCAACCCGCTGCTCGCCGCACCCGACGAGGACACCTTCGTACGGCGGCTCACCGCGGGCCTCGGCACGTACCCCGCCTACTTCGACCGGCTCGCCGAGGCCAACCGGCGAGGCCCCGCCGTCCTGACCGGCACCCCGCTCCTCCCGGAGCTCTCCGCCGAGCAGGTCCGCGCCCTCACGGCCGCCGGCGGGCGCGTCGTCGACGCGCGACCTGCCGTCGAGTACGCCGCCGGCCACATCCCCGGCTCCCTCTCCATCGCGCTGCGAAGCCAGTTCGCCACCTGGCTCGGCTGGCTCCTGCCCGACACCGCCCCGCTCGTCTTCGTCACCGGAGAGGGGCAGGACCCCGGCGAGATCGTCTGGCAGGCGTACAAGATCGGGTACGAGCGCCTCGCCGGCCGCCTCGCCGGAGGCATGCCCGCGTGGCTCGCCGACGGCAACGAGCAGGCGACGACCGCATTCGTCAGCGCGGAACGGGCCGGCGGCCGTCCCTACGTCGACGTCCGCCAGGAATCGGAGTTCACCGCCGGGCACGTCCCCGGAGCGCTCCACGTCGAACTCGGCGCGCTCGACCGTGCCGCCGCCGACGCTCCGAACGGCGCCGTCGTCGCCTGCCGTCACGGCGAGCGCGCCATGACCGGAGCCGGCCTCCTCGAACGCGCCGGTCGCACCGGCATCGCCGTCCTC
Organism: Streptomyces nymphaeiformis; assembly: GCF_014203895.1. Classification (GTDB taxonomy): domain Bacteria; phylum Actinomycetota; class Actinomycetes; order Streptomycetales; family Streptomycetaceae; genus Streptomyces; species Streptomyces nymphaeiformis. The sequence goes on from NZ_JACHJY010000019.1 coordinate 50,591, forward strand.
GACGGCGGACCCGCCGACTACGCCGCCGCCCATGGCCAGGATCTCGTCCGGGGCCCGGAGGACACCCGCCCGTGAAGACCGCACTCCCCGTCGAAGACCGTCCGGCCGTCCGCCTCGGCCTGCGCGAGAACCGGCTCCAGTTCACCCTGCTCGTCGTCGTCAACGTCTGCGTCGGCGGCCTGGTGGGCCTGGAGCGCACCACCGTGCCGCTCATCGGCACCGAGACCTTCGGCCTCACCAGCGACCTCGCCGTGTTCTCGTTCATCATCGCCTTCGGCCTCACCAAGGCCCTGACCAACCTGGCCGCCGGGGCGCTGACCGCCCGCTTCCGCCGCAAGCAGCTCCTCCTCGCGGGCTGGCTGATCGGCGTGCCCGTCCCCTTCGCCCTCGCGTACGCGCCCTCGTGGGGCTGGATCGTCGCCGCCAACGTCCTCCTCGGCCTCAACCAGGGCCTGACCTGGTCGATGACCGTCAACATGAAGATCGACCTCGTCGGCCCGGCCCGACGCGGCCTGGCCACTGGCCTCAACGAGGCCGCCGGCTACACCGCCGTCGGCGTCACCGCCCTCCTCACCGGTTACCTCGCCACCACCCACGGCCTGCGCCCCGTCCCCGAACTCATCGGCGTCGTTTTCGTCGCCGCCGGGCTCGCCCTCTCGCTCCTCGTCCGCGACACCGCCGCCCACGTCGCCCTCGAACTCGCCCGGCACGCCGAACCCCTGCCCACGGGCGAGGACACCGGCCTGAAGGCCACGTTCGCCCGCACCTCCTGGCGCGACCGCTCGCTGCGCGGCGCCAGCCAGGCCGGCCTGGTCAACAACCTCAACGACGGCCTCACCTGGGGCGTCTTCCCCCTCCTGTTCACCGACCACGGCCTCGGCATCGCCGCCGTCGGCCTGATCAAGGGCCTCTACCCCGTCCTCTGGGGCATCGGCCAGATCCCCACCGGCCACCTCGCCGACCGCGTCGGCCGCAAACCCCTCGTCGTCACCGGCATGCTCGTCCAGTCCGCCGGCTTCGTCCTCGCCCTCGCACTCCTCGACCGGCCCCTCCTCGCCGGCGTCCTGTCCGCCGTCGCCCTCGGCCTCGGCACCGCCATGGTCTACCCGGCCCTCATCGCCTCCGTCTCGGACCACGCGCACCCCGCCTGGCGCGCCAACGCCCTCGGCACCTACCGCTTCTGGCGCGACATCGGCTACGCCGCCGGCGCCCTCGTCGCCGGCATCCTCGCCGACCTCCTCGGCCTGAACGCCACCGTCATCGCCGCCGCCGCCCTCACCGCCGCCTCGGGCCTCCTCGCCGCCCGCTGGATCACGGAACGCCCGAAGGGCTGACGGCGCACGACGGGTGCGGTGTCCACGCACGTCACCGAGCAGACGTCGAGAAGCGGGGGCGGCCGTGCTCCGGTGCCTGAGTCCCGGGGAGAGAGCCGTCGCCGAGGTGTACGCCGCGAGCCGCATGACCTGGTCCCAGGCCGCCGAGACCGCCGGAGCGGACGACCCGGCGGCGTTCGGGGAGCGCGTACGGACGAAGCTCAAGCGACTGGGCAGGCGCCGGCAAGCCCGTGCGGCGGCTGCCGTGCGGCCCGCGGCGGTGGCGCGGTGAACGTCCTGGCCGGCGCGCTGCCCGAGTTCCTCGGCAGCCTCGCGGCCGCCCTCGTACCGGCTGCGGGCCGCGTCGCCCGGCGCGCGGTGCGACAGCGGCGGGGGAGACCCCGCGGGCGGTGAACCCGCGGCGGGCCCTGCGCGGCACGGACAGGGCCGAGGCGTCGCCCCGGTGGCAACAGGACAGGTCCCGTCACCTGAGGTATGCCTTTCCCATGGGTCCCCGCCGACGAGTCTCCCTTCCGCGTCCCTCGCGGCGCGGCGGGCGGCTGCTGCTCGCCGCGCCCTTCGCGCTGATCGCGGCGGTCACCGTGGTGGACGTCCTGGTTCCCCCCGACGTCCACCTGGGACCCTTCCTCATCGCCGCGCCCGCCGTGACGGCCTCGTTCGCGGGGCCGCGGATGACGGCCTTCGTGGGCGCGGTCGCGGTGATCGCGCAATCGGTGGTCGCCGTCGCGCGGACCACCTTCACGGACCTGAACCACACGTACCAGATCGTCGCCCTGGTCCTGATCTCGGTGATCGCGACCTTCTTCGCCTACCTGCGCGAGCGGGACGAGGGCAGGGTGACGCGTCTGCGCTCCATCGCCCACGCGGCCCAGAGCGTCGTCCTGCGCCCGCTGCCCGAACGGGCGGGTCCCCTGCGCATCGCCTCGGTCTACCTGGCGGCCGAGGAGGAGGCGCAGATGGGCGGCGACCTGTACGCGGCCGCCCGCACGGGATCCGGCACCCGGCTGCTGATCGGGGACGCCAGGGGCAAGGGCCTCGACGCCATCAGCGAGGCGTCGCTCGTGCTGGGCGCCTTCCGGGTCACGGCCCGCCGCGAACGGGAGCTGCCCGACCTGGTCAGACACCTGGAGGCGGGGGTCGGCTCGGTCGAGGAGGACGGGGGCCCGGCGCAGGCGGCGCCGGACGCCGACCCGGCGGCCGACGACGCGGACGAGGCCTTCGTCACGGCCCTGGTGCTCGACGTCCCCGACGACGAGCCCGTGGTCCGGCTCGTGAACTGCGGGCATCCGCCGCCCCTGCTCCTCAGGGACGGCCGGGTGATCCCCCTGGAAGTGAGTCACCCCAGCCCTCCGCTGGGGCTCGCGGACGTGTTCTCGCCCGACGTCGAGGTGGAGGAGTTCCCCTACGGCGTCGGTGACGTGCTGCTGCTCTACACGGACGGAGTCGTCGAGGCCCGCGACCACGCGCGCGCCTTCTATCCGCTGGCGGAGCGGCTCGCCGCCTGGACGGGCGAGGACCCGCCGACCCTGCTCGGCATGCTGCGCAGCGACCTGCGGGCGTACGTCGGCGGTCACCTCGGGGACGACGCGGCACTCGTCGCGGTGCAGCGCCTCGCGCCGGATCCGTGACCCGGTCGTCTCCCGGGGACCGGGGCGGGGCCGCCCCTCCGCGTACGGCTACTCCGCCCGACCGTTCCGGATGGCCCCGACCAGGCCGGTGACCAGGTTCGCCCGCTCCGCCATCGCGTCGACGAGCAGGAACTCGTGGTCGGCGTGGGCGCCGCCGCCCACGGCCCCCAGACCGTCCAGGGTCGGGATGCCCAGCGCGCCCGTGAAGTTGCCGTCGCTGCCGCCGCCGACCGCCACGCCCTCGATCCCGGGGAGCAGTTCGCGTGCCGTCGCGAAGAGCGTCCGGGACGCCGACTCCGGCAGCGGCGGCCGGTTCACGCCTCCGCGGACGGTGAGGGCGGCCCCTTCCAGACGGGGGGTCAGCCCCGCGAACGCCGCCTCGACGCGGTCCTTCTCCTCGGCCGACTCGACGCGGACGTCGACCCACACGGTGGCCTGAGCGGGAATGACGTTGTCCGAGGTCCCCGCGGACGCCACCGTGGGGGACACCGTCGTGCCGAGGTCGGGGCGGCTCAGCGCCTGGACGGCCAGCACCTGATGGGCGGCCTCCACCAGGGCGTTGACGCCGGCCTCCGGCTCCAGGCCGGCGTGCGACGCGCGTCCCGTGATGCGCACTTCGAACGACCCGCATCCCTTACGGGCGGTCTTGAGCCCTCCGCCCTCGGCCGCCCCCTCGAAGACCAGCACGTGGCCGCAGGCCCGGGCCCGTTCCTCGATCAGCGCGCGCGAGGCCGCCGAGCCGACCTCCTCGTCCGCCGTCACCAGGATCTCCACCCCGCTCAGGTCGTCGAGCGCGGCCAGTCCGTGGACGGCCTGGACGAGCCCGCCGAGCATGTCGAAGACCCCGGGACCGAACGCCCGCCCGCCCTCCACCCGGAAGGGGCGCCGTTCCAGGGTGCCCAGGGGGAAGACCGTGTCGTGGTGACCGAGCACGAGCACCCGGGGCGAACCGCCGCCGCTCCAGTGGACGTGGGGGCCCGCGGCGCTGTCGATCAGCGTGGCCTGCCCGCCGAGCCTCTTCTCGATGACCGTGGCGACGGCGGCTGCGGACGCGCCGATGGCGTCGAGGTCCCGCGAGGGGGACTCGATCTCGACCAGGGTGCGCAGGTCGTCGAGCATGGCGTCGGTGTCCACGCGGGCGTGGTGGTTCTCGATCACGCCCTCAGTATGGTGCGCGCGGCGAGCCCGCCCCGACCCGAGCCGCGGGAGGCCCCGCGCGCGGCGCACCGGCCTCATGATCGACACTGGACGCATTCGGGAAACGTACGTTCGACGGTCCGTTCACCTCCTCTTCGCCTGCGACTGGTCATCTGGCCATGCCGGACGCCGTGCCGGCACGTCCGAACCAACGAGGAGTGCGATTCATGCCCAAGCCCACCCGTCGTCAGCTCGCCGTCGCCACCGCCCTGGTGGCCGCGACCGCCGTGGCCGTGACCGTCACCTCGT
>NZ_JACHJY010000020.1 GCF_014203895.1 Streptomyces nymphaeiformis
ACGAGGTGACGGTCACGGCCACGGCGGTCGCGGCCACCAGGGCGGTGGCGACGGCGAGCTGACGACGGGTGGGCTTGGGCATGAATCGCACTCCTTGAGGCGGCTGTGCCGGCAGGTCACCGACGCGGGCCAGACCATCAGGCGCCTGCGAAGAAAAGGTGAACAACCGGTCGAACGCACGTATCCCGAACGCGTCGAGTATCGGTCCGGCGACTGTCCGAATTGTGCGTGATTCATGCGATGGGGGCGAGGAAAGGCCGATGTCAGTCCTCGTCGTGTCCTTCGGCGTCGCGGCCGCTGTCGTCGCGGTCGTCGCCGGGCTTGTCCGCCGTGACCTTGCCGTCGACGGCGTTGACGGTGACCTCGTGCTCGGCGCCCTTGGCGTCGATGACCTCGACCTTCCAGACGGGCTTGCCGTCCACGCCGTCCAGCTCCACGCCGGTGACCGTGCCCGCCACGGACTTCGCGGCCGTACCGGCGGCCGTGTTCAGGTCGACCTTCACGGACTTGACCAGCTCGGCGTCGTGATCACCGCCGTCGCCACGGTCGTCGTCCTCCCGCTCGTGCGAGGCCGAAGCCGCCGGCGAGTCGTCGTGATCGTCGTCGTCCGCGAAGGAGGCCGCGGTGGCCGCGCCGGCGCCGCCGAGGACGACGGTGGCCGCGAGCACGGCGGCGAGGGTGCGGCGGCGGCCGGTCAGGGCGAGCAGGCGAGCCTTCATGAGGACGATTCCCTTCGGTCGTGGGCGGCGGGACGGTGCCGTCCCGCCGCCGTCCACCATGGACGAGCGACCCTGAAGCCACGCTGAAGCTTCCTGAAGATCGTTTCAGGGACGGTCTGAGACGCTTGGGACATGCGCCTGCTGATCGTGGAGGACGAGAAACGCCTCGCCACCGCCCTGGCCCGCGGGCTCGCGGCCGAGGGTTACGCCGTGGACCTCGCCCACGACGGCGTGAGCGGGCTGCGTCTCGCCCGGGAGCAGGGGTACGACCTGATCGTCCTGGACATCATGCTGCCCGGCCTCAACGGCTACCGCGTCTGCGGACAGCTGCGGGCGGCCGGCGACACGACGCCGATCCTGATGCTCACGGCGAAGGACGGCGAGTACGACGAGGCCGAGGGGCTCGACACCGGCGCGGACGACTATCTGACCAAGCCGTTCTCGTACGTCGTCCTCAAGGCCCGCATCCGCGCGCTGCTGCGGCGCCGCCCGCAGACCGGCCCCCAGGTGCTGCGGATCGGCGACCTGACCGTCGACCCGGCGGCCAGGCGGGTCGACCGGGGCGGCGTCGACATCGCGCTGACCACGAAGGAGTTCGCGGTCCTCGAGCACCTCGTCCGGCACGCCGGACGGGTCGTGTCCAAGGCGGACATCCTCGCCCACGTCTGGGACTTCGCCTACGACGGCGACCCGAACATCGTCGAGGTCTACGTGAGCGCCCTGCGCCGCAAGCTCGACGTGCCCTTCGACCGGCGCTCCATCACCACGCTGCGCGGAGCCGGATACCGCCTCGAAGCCGACGGCGGCCGGGATGCGTAGGCCGTTCTCCTCCGTACGGGCCAGGGCCGCGCTCGCCGCGACCCTGGTCGTCGCCGTCGCCCTGGTCGCCGCGGGGGTCGCCGTGGTCGCCGTGCTGCGCCACGACCTGGTCGACCGGGCGGGCCTGCAGTCCGAGGTCACCGCCCGCACGGTGGCGGGCGCCCAGGCCGCGCTGGGCGGCGACTTCGGCGCCCTGGACCTGCCCGGCAACGAGGAGCGGATCGTGCAGGTCGTGGGTTCCTCGGACGAGCTGCTCGCCTCGGGTGAGGACCTGCGCGGCCGCGCCCCCGTCGCGGACTTCGCGCCCGCCCCGGCGGGACCCGTGCCGTCGGACGGCGACCACGACGAACCGGACGAGCATCCCGCCCGGGGCAGGGTCGGTACGGCCGTGGACCACCGGACCCTCGACGTGCGGTACGGCGACGAGATCCACACGTACCGCTTCGCCGCCGTCGAGGGCACGACCTACGACGGCCGCACGTACACCGTCTACGCCGGCACCTCGCTGGAGGACGGGCAGGCCACCCTCGACCAGGTCAACCGCGCCCTCCTCGTGGGCTTGCCGTTCCTGCTCGTGGTCGTCGCGGTGGTCACCTGGCTGGTCACGCGCCGGGCGCTGGGTCCGGTCGAGGGGATCCGGGCCGAGATGGCCGAGATCACCACGAGCGGCGACCTCTCGCGCCGGGTGCCCGAGCCCGCCTCGCACGACGAGATCGCCCGGCTCGCCGCCACCACCAACGAGACCCTGGCCGCGCTGGAGACGTCCGTGGAGCGGCAGCACCGCTTCGTCGCCGACGCCTCCCACGAACTGCGCAGCCCCATCGCCTCGCTGCGCACCCAGCTGGAGGTGGCCCGGGCGCACTCCGAGCTCCTCGACGTCGACGAGGTGCTCCAGGACGTCGTCCGCCTCCAGCACCTGGCGGCGGACCTGCTGCTCCTCGCCCGCCTCGACGCCGGCGAGTCCCCGGTGGCAGGCCGGGTCGACCTGGCGGCCCTCGTCCACGAGGAACTCGCCGGCCGCGCCGCGACGGACGGCATCGCCCCGGCCCTCCGCATCGCCGGCGGACCGCTCGAAGTGAACGGCAGCCACGGCCAGTTGGCCCGGGTCCTGGGCAACCTGCTCGACAACGCCCAGCGCCACGCCACCTCCACGATCGGCGTCGACCTGCACGCGGACGGAGCCGACCTGGTTCTGGCCGTCACCGACGACGGCCCCGGCATCCCCGAGGCCGACCGCGAGCGCGTCTTCGAACGCTTCGTCCGCCTCGACGAGGGCCGCACCCGCGACGAGGGCGGCGCCGGCCTCGGCCTGGCGATCGCGCGCGACGTGATCCGGCGACACGGGGGAACCCTGACGGTGAGCCGGGCCCCGGGCGGCGGCGCCGCCTTCGAGGCCCGGCTGCCGCGAGCGAGGTGACGGACACCAGCTCATGACGGCAACGGGCGCCCCATGCGCCCTGCCCGGCGCCTCGCGCCCCTGGCCACGTCGGCCTCGCGGCGTATGACCGGGTGCAGCGGGGAAGCCTGGGAGTCGATGCGTACGGGAGGGGGCCCTGTGGTGGACGTCGACGTCGTGGTCGTGGGTGCGGGAGTGCTGGGCGGGTCGATCGCGTACGCCCTGGCGCGTGCCGAGCCGGGGCTGCGGATCGTCCTGTCGGGGCGGCGCGGCCCCGGTGCCTCGCAGGCGGCCGGCGCGATGCTCGGCGTGCTGGGCGAGGTGACGGCGGCCGGGGTGCGGACCCGGCACGGCGAACTGCGTCTGGGCATGGCCGTGGAGGCCGCCGCACGGTGGCCGGCCTGGCGCCGGGCCGTACGGGAGGGGGCGGGCGCGGCGGCGCCTGCCGACGGGTACGGCACGGGGACGTACATCCTGCTCAACGCGGCCTCCGGGCCGCTCGACGAGGCCGCGTTCGAAGCCGTTCGTGCGGCCGGTGCCCGCCATGGACTGCCCGTCGAGGACAGCGCCGTCGCGGACGTCCCCGCCTACCGGCCGCTGGACAACGACCGGGCGCTGCGGGCCCTCTTCCTGCCGCAGGAGCGGTTCCTCGACGCACGCCGCTGGCTGCGGACGCTGGACACGGCGCTCCGGGCGTCGCCGAACGTGCACCGTGTCGGGGCCGGCCGGCTGAGCCCCCACGGCGCCGGGTACGAACTCGCCACCCGAAAGGGCACGTTCAGGGCCGGCCGGGTCGTCGTGGCGGCGGGCGCGTGGTCCGGCGCGCTCCTGGACGGGCTCGACCCCGAGCTGCCCGTCCTGCCGGTGGTCCCGGCCGAAGGCAGCGCCGTCACCCTCCGCCCCACGGGCCCGGTGCCGCCGGTGGTGTTGCGCACCCCCAACCGCGCGTACGCGTGCGGGCTCCACGCCGTCCCGCAGGCCGACGGCTCGTGGTACCTCGGTGCCTCCACCGCACCGGCCCTGCACCCCGGCGACGCTCCCACCGCCGGCGCCCTCCGCTTCCTCCTCGACGCCGGTCTCGGCCAGCTCCACCACGGCCTGACGAGCGCGAGGGTCGACCGCGTCCACCACGGCAACCGCCCCGTGGGACTCGACGGACACCCCCTCCTCGGGAACGCCGGACGCCCCGGCCTGTGGGTGGCCACCGGCACCCACCGCGACGGCCTGCACGCCTCCCCGCTGATCGCCCAGGAACTCGCCGCCGAGGTCCTGGGCGCCGCCCCGAGCCCCTGGTTGGCCCCCTGGCGACCGGACCGGCAGCCGATCGCCGACCGGACGACCGCCGACGCCGTCGAGGAGGCGGCGGCCCACCACGCGGCCCTCGCCGCCGAGTCCCGTATGCGCCCGCCCCTGACCGGCGACTGGCCCGGCCTGCTCACCGACGCCTACCGGCACCTCATGGAGCAGACGTACGCGCACATGCCCGACGGCTACGTCCTGCCCCCGGAGCTCGCGCCCCTCGGCTACGAGCACGGCCCCGCACTCGCGAAACTCGCCCAGGCCCACCTCGACCGACTGGCGAACCGACGTTCCTAGACCCGCCGTAGCCCACGCGCGGGTGCCTGTCAGTCCGCAATCTTCCGGGGTCCCCCGGCGCGGCGCCGTTGCTACGTTCCCGAGCGTCGTCCCGCTTCGACCCGGAGGTCATGTTGAGCGCGAAGAACCCCACCCGTCGGAACGTCCTCAAGGCAGCCGGAGGCCTCTCGGCCGCGATCGCCGTGGGCGGTGGAGGCGTCCTGGCCTCGGCGGCGCCCGCCGCCGCCGTCGGGGACGGCTTCGGGCTGCGGATCGTGGACCGCAACGAGGCCGACCCGCGCATGTGGTACTACCGCTTCCAGACCGGCGCCATCGGCTGGAACCCCGGCGTCAACGTGCTCCTGCCCGACGACTACCACTGGAGCGGACGCACCTACCCCGTGCTCTACCTCTTCCACGGCGGCGGCAACGACCAGGACTTCATCACCTTCGACCGCGAGGGCGTCCGCGACTGGACCGCGGGCCGGCCGATCATCGTCGTCATGCCCGACGGCGGGCACGCGGGCTGGTACTCCAACCCGGTGAGCTCCAACGTCGGCCCGCGGAACTGGGAGCAGTTCCACATCTCCCAGCTGATCCCGTGGATCGACGCGAACTTCCGTACGTTCGCGGAGTACGACGGCCGTGCCGTGTCCGGCTTCTCCATGGGCGGCTTCGGCGCGCTGAAGTACGCCGCCAAGTACTACGGCCACTTCGCCTCGGTGAGCGCCCACTCCGGTCCGGCCAGCCTGCGCCGGGACAACGGCCTCGTGGGCCACTGGGCCAACGCGAGCTCCGCGGCGCTCGACCTGAACGGCGGCACCATCTACGGCGTGCCGTTCTGGGACGAGGCCCGGGTCAGCGCGGACAACCCGGTGCAGCGGATCGAGAGCTACCGCAACAAGCGGGTCTTCCTCGTCGCCGGCACCAGCCCCGACCCCATCAACTGGTTCGACACGGCCAACGAGACCCAGGTCCTCGCCGGGCAGCGGGAGTTCCGCTCGCTCCTCGGCAACGCGGGGATCCCGCACGAGTGGTACGAGCTGCCCGGCGGCCACTTCATCCGCCACGACATGATGCAGCGCGACATCGACGGCGTCATCGACCGGCTCCGCAAGGCGTGAGCGGATGCGTCCCCGACCTTCCCGACGCGCGCTGCGTCGGTTCCTCGCGGCGGCGGTCGCCCTGCTGCCGGCGCTGGTCGCCACGACCCCGGCCGCGGCCGGGACCGCCGGCTCCGCCTCGGCGTGCCCGGCCGCCGGTTTCGTGAGCCAGCCGTTCCACCCGGGCCACAACGGCGTCGACATCGCCAACGACGTCGGCACGCCGATCTACGCGGTGGGCGACGGCGTGGTGACCATCTCCGGCTACACCGGTGACTACGGCCAGTGGATCCGCATCCAGCACCCGGACGGCAAGACCTCCGAGTACGGGCACATGTACCAGCGGGACGTCGAGGTCGGCGACCATGTCGTCGCCGGCCAGCGGATCGCCCTCATGGGAGCCGAGGGCAACGCGGACGGTCCCCACCTCCACCTGCGGATCTGGGGGGACCTGTCGTACTCGTACGGCATCGACCCCGAGGTCTACCTCGCGGAGGGCGGCGTGGTGCTGCCCTGCATCCCGGGCAGCGGTCCGCGCCCCAGGCCGCTCGTGTACCCGGCGGAGTCCGGCCGGGTGGTGTCGGCGCGGTCGGCGGACGGGCGGCTCGAGGTCTTCGCCGCCGGCGCGGACGGCGTCCACCACGCCTGGCAGCGGGAGGCGAACCGCGACTGGTCGGAGTGGGAACGCCTCGGCGGGCCCGTGAACGCCCAGCTGGCGATCGCTCCGAACGAGGACGGCCGCCTGGAGATGTTCGCCGTCGACGGGACCGTCTTCCGGCACCGCTACCAGCTCGCCCCGTCGGGTGCCTGGTCCGACTGGGAGGACTTCGGCGGCGGCGGTCGCGACATCGCGGCCGGCGTGAACGCCGACGGCCGCATCGAGGTCTTCGCCTCGGGCCCGGTCGGCGTGTTCCACCGCTACCAGCTGACGCCGAACGGCGGCTGGTCGGCGTGGGAACCGACCGGCGGCGGGCCCGCCGACAGCCGCATCGAGATGGAGAAGTCGCCCGACGGGCGCCTCGAGGTCTTCGCGCTCAACGGCAGCACGTTCCAGCACCAGTACCAGACGGACCCCAACGGCGGCTGGTCCGCGTGGGGCGACTTCGGCGGCGGCGGTCACGACCTCACGGTCGACCACAACGCCGACGGCCGCATCGAGGTCTTCGCCTCCGGCCCGGTCGGGGTCTTCCACAAGTACCAGACGGGTCCGAGCGGTTGGTCGGGGTGGGAGGGCACCGGCGGCCCCGCGGACTCCCAGCTCAGCAGTGAGCGCACGGCCGACGGGCGCGTCGAGGTCTTCGCCATGAACGGCGACACGGCCGTGCACGCCTGGCAGAACGGGGTGAACGCGCCCTACCACGCCTGGGAGACCTTCGGCGGGGGCGGCACCGAGGTCACCGCGACCTCGAACGCCGACGGCCGGATCGAGGTATTCGGCACCAACCCCACCGGCACGTTCCACATCTGGCAGACCGGCTTCTCGGCCTGGTCGCCGTGGGGCTGGGTGAACAGCACCGCGGGCCCCGGCCTCAACTGACCCCCACCGACCGGCCCCGAGGCCCGATCCCCACCAGCCAGGCCCCAAGGTCCGGTCCCCCGACCGCCGCCACCCGTCCGCCCCCGCGGCCGGCCGAGCCCTCACGGCGCGGCCGGCCGCGGGGTTCCCCGTGTTCTCGCCCGCCCCGGGCGGTGTCGACCTGCACCACCGGACGCAGCGGTCGGACGGCGGTTGGGACGACTGGGAGGAGTTCGGCGGCCCGGCGGGTGGCGGCCGTGGACGGCCTTCGGCGACCGTCCGGTCGCGCCCCTCGCGTCCGGCAGCCCCGTACTCTGAGTGCGGGCCGCGCTGCGCTCCGTACAGATTGCGCCAAGTAGGGGGAGACAAGCGGACGTCCGGCCGCCTGACGAACCTCCCGGATCGCCCCTTACTCCCCCTCCGGGCACCGTGACCTACCCCACCTTGCGCACGGCGTCCACTCTCCGATCTCAAGGTCCCTCACACCTCTGGGCTGTGATGTCGCGGCGATCACGAGACCTCGAGGATTGACCGAGGGGGTCGACGGCCGGCTCGGTCGGTCCGGGCCGAAGTGGCCGAAGCACGCCGGTGAACTCTCCTGACTGGTGAGTATCGTTCCGCTCGTCCGACAACCGCTGACGGGACGAAGAGGGGGAGCGGTGAGCGGCGTAGTCGTCCATCTGCCGCGGGGAAGCGGTGGCGCAGACGGCGGCGAACCGGGCGGGGACGCGGTCACGTTGCGGCTCGGGCCCGGCCAGGTCGCCCGCTTCGGACGGGGATCCGCGACGACCCCGGTCGAGCTCCGCCTCGCCGACGCGGCGATCTCCCGGCTCGCCGGGGAGATCCGCGCGACCGACGACCACTGGCAGCTGACGAACCACAGCACCACCCACAGCTACCTGGTGGAGAACCCCGAGGGGGCGGGCGAGTACCTGAGGGTCTCGCCGCGGCGCGTCGGGGCGCCCGTCCCGTTCGAGTTCTCCCGCGTGGTGCTGCCCACCCGCGGCGAACTCGCGGTCTCCTTCCAGGTGTTCGCGCCCGACCACGTCTATCTGGACCCGGACGCGATGGGCGCGCCCTGGGGCAGCCGTACGGTCACCGCGTACTCCCTGGACGAGTCGGCCACGTACTTCCTCGTGCTCGTCGCGCTCTGCGAGCCCCGGCTGCGCGACCAGTCCCGCGTGGCGGTCCCCACCACGCCGCAGATCGTCGAGCGGCTCAGGGGGCACGTCACCGGCGGCACGCTGACCGCGCGGGCGATCAGCTCGCACATCGACTACCTCGCCGAGGAGAAGCTGCGCATCGGAGTCCTCGACGCCCTGGAGCCGGGCAAGGGCGACCGCCGCAACGGCAAGCGGGAGGAGATCGTCGGGCTCGCGCTGCGGTTCGGTCTGGTGCGGGAGGAGCACCTCGGGCTGCTGCCGTCCCTGGCGGGGGGCGGCGGGCGGGAGCGGCAGAGGCCGCGATGACGGCGTCGCACGGCCCGCACGACACCGCGGGACTCGACCGTACGGAGCTGCTGCAGCCCGGCCACCGGGTGGGCGACTGGGTGGTCACCGAGCTGATCGGGTCCGGGGGCTGGTCCACGGTGTACGCGGCACGGCCCGCCGGGCGCCGCCGTGAGGGCGACGGCCGGGCACCGGAGCCCACCGAGGTCGCCCTCAAGATCATGCCGACGGCCGGGCTCGCGCCGCGGCAGGCGCGCAGGATCGTGGAGTCCGCCCGGCGCGAGGTCGAACTCGGGCGCAGGGCCGGGCATCCCCGGCTGATCGGCCTGCGGGAGTCCTTCGTCCTCGCCGCCCCGGAGCTGCCCGCCGTGGACGGGGCGATCGTGCTGGTCATGGAGCGGGCCGCCGGCAGTCTGCGCGAGCTCCTCGACGCGGGGGTGTCCGGGGCCGATCGCGGCCGGCTGATCGCGGGGATCTGCGAGGGTCTGACCCATCTGCACCGCTCGGGCTGGGTGCACGCCGACCTCAAGCCGGAGAACGTCCTGCTCGGCCGGGACGGTTCGGTGAAGCTCTCGGACTTCGGCCTCGCCACGGAGCTGACCGGCACGCACGGGTACGTGCCGCCCATGGGCACCCTGGACTACCTCCCTCCGGAGCGCTGGCGGGCGCCCCTCGGGGAGCTCGGGGTGCAGGTCCGGCCGAGTGCCGACATCTGGGCGCTGGGGGTCGTCGTCCACGAGGTGTTCGCCTCGGGCGCCTCACCGTTCCCCGGCGCCACACCCGTTGCGCGGGGCGCCGCCGTGCAGGAGTACGGCGAGGGGCGTGCGCCGCTGCGCATGGACCCCGCGGTGCCGCCGTTCTGGCGGGTGCTGGCCGCCGACTGCCTGGCCCCGACCCATGCGGCACGCGCCCCGCACACGGCCGAGAGCCTGCTGGCCCGCATCGAGGCCCGGGGGCTCGCGCACGCCGGCGCCGAGAAGCACACCGCGCGGCTTCGGGGCCGGGTCCGGGCGGCCGTCCTGGCCGCCGCGCTCTGCGGGGCCGCCGGCGCGGCACTGTGGTCGGACACCGTACGGGAGGGCGCGTCCGGTCATCGTCCCGGCGCGGTCAGGGTCTTCAACGCGGAGCGGGGCTGTCAGGACCGGACGGACCGGGACCCGCAGTGCAGTCTGGGCCTGGCGATCGACCCCCTGCGGCCGTACGCCGCGGGCAACGTCGTACCGACGCGGGTGTGGCACGGCGACGTCCTCACCGCCGACTGCCGGCTGCCCGACGGACAGCCCGTCATCGACGAGGAGGACCTGCAGTCCACCCTCTGGTTCCGCGTCCGGCTGCCGCACGGCTCCGCGTACCGGGCGGCCTGGCTCCCCGCCGTACGCACGAAGGACCGTCCGGCGCTGCCGGTCTGCCCCCGGCCTCGGGCCGGACCTCCGCGGCACGGAGGTCCGGCCCCCGAAGGGCCGGGCTCCTAGTCGATCGCCGGCCCGGAGTCGTTCAGCCAGCCCCATTCCGCCCAGGTGGTGAAGCCGGTCTGCCACCGGTGGTAGACGCCGGCGTGGCTGGTGCCGAACACCTCGATGCGGCCGTCGGCGTTGTTGCCCGCGCCGATCTCGGTGCCTCCGCCGCCGAAGGTCTCCCACGGCGAGTACGCGGCGTTCGGGCCGGTCTGCCAGGCGTGGCTGGCGGTGGCGGAGTTGATCGCGAAGACCTCGACCCGGCCGTCGACCGAACGCGAGCTGGTCAGCTCGGCGTTGGAGATCCCGCCGGTGCCCGTCCATGCCGACCAGGACGTCGGGTTCGTCTGCCAGCGGTGGAAGACACCGCTCGCGTTGGAGGCGAACACCTCCAGACGGCCGTCCTGGTTGTAGCTGACGGCGACGTCGTGTCCGCCGCCGCCGAAGTCCTCCCAGACGGACCAGCCGCCGTTGACCGCGGTCTGGTACAGGTGCCCGAAGGTCGCGTCCGACAGCGCGAACACCTCGAGACGGCCGTCGGGCGCGTTCTCGACGGCCAGGCGCGCGTTCGCCGGGCCGCCGCCGGTGCCCTCCCAGTTCGCCCAGCCGCCGCTGGGCGCGGTCTGCCAGCGGTGGAACACGCCGTCGGTGTTGGAGGCGAACACCTCGATGCGGCCGTCGGCGTTGCTGCCGGCCGCCAGCCGGTGTCCACCACCACCGAAGTTGGCCCAGCCGGACCATCCCGCGCTGGGCCCGGTCTGCCACATGTGGTCGAACGTGCTCGCCGAGAGCGCGAACAGTTCGAGGCGACCGTCCGCGTTGGACGCGACCGCCAGCTGCGCGTTGCGCGGGCCGCCCTCGAACCGCCACGGCGACCAGGCGCCGTTGACCGCGGTCTGCCAGGCGTGCCAGACGCCGTCGGCGCCCGCGGCGAAGGCCTCGAGGCGTCCGTCGGCGGACCGCCCGGAAACCACCCGCCCCGAGCCGTACGGGTGCCCGGGACCGGCGCTCATGCCGGACCACAGCGCGTTGGCGATGGTCACCGCGTCGCCCGCCTGGACCCCGTACAGGTAGCGCAGGTCCTCCCGCGGCCGCTGGACGTGCCAGCAGACCTCGCCGATCGCCTCGTCGTTCCACGAACCGCCCGGATACTGCGACTCCATGGCGTCGAGGAAGGCGTTGGTGGCGTAGACGGGGTCGAGCCGCTGCTCCTTGGTGCCCCACCAGTCCTGCTGCTGGAACAGCCCGATGCTGGTGTAGTCGACGGCCTGGGAGTAGTTGTTCATGCTGCTCTCCACGATGATCGTGGCGAGCGCGATGGCCGCGGCCTTCTCGTTGAGCCCCCGGTCCTTCACCGCCTGCGTCACCATCCGCGCGCAGGACATCCTGTAGGCGTCGAGGTAGCCGGCCATCTTCGCGTTCAGCTGCGGGTTGAGCTGGTCGGCGAGGACTCCGTCGGTGGCCGACGGGCCGGCCGGGTCGCAGGGCTCCGTCGGGATGGCGAACCCCTCCGGGCCGCTGAAGTACCGGGAGACGCCGTGCCGGTCCTTGCCCGGTTCCGGCACGGGCCGGGCGCCGGCCACCGGGGCGGTCAGCCCGACGGCCAGCGCCCCGGCTCCGGCGACGACGACCAGTCGGGTGAGCGCACGGCGTAAGAAGTCTCTTGCCATCACGGGCCTTTCTGTCACGGAGTCGGTGGGGAGAACCCGTCCGCAAGGTAGTGGCGAGAGAACCGGGGACGGCATCCGGAACGATCCGGAGTGACACCGCCGCCGAGCACCCGTGGAGGCCGTCAGGGCGTGCCGGGCGTCCCCGTGGGGGCCGCCGGGGCCGGGCAGGCGACCGTGCCGGGCCGTACGGAGAGCGAGAGCTTCGGGGTCGTGAGGAGACCCGGGATCTGGAAGTCCTGCGCGGTGCCGGTGATCCGGTCGAACTTGGCGTAGCGCGCCTGGATGCCGAAGCGGTGCTGCGGGCTGTCCAGCGGGTTGGGCACGTACGCGCCGGTGGCGTCCTTGACGGTCTTCACGTCGGCGCCGTTGACGTTGAGGTCGACGATGCCGTCCATGTCGAGGACGCCGGTGGCCGTGCGCAGGTCGAGGACGGTGTTCTTCGTCCTGATCTCCCAGCTGCCCGGGTCGTCGTCGCCGAGGGTGAGCAGCAGGGTGTACGTGGCTCCCGCGATCTGCTGCCGCTGGCTCAGGCACAGGCCGTTGATGACGCCGTCCGCGAAGCCCATGCGGAGCACGCGTTCGCTGCCGGTGGTGCCGTCGGGACGCCCGACGGCCTGGTCGACGACGGCGGCGCCGTACTGCGTCCCGTACAGGCTGCTGGTGGTGAAGTCGACGGGCCGGTCCTGGATGCGGAGGCCGACGGCCAGCGCGCCCGTCGCCATCGCGGAGCCGAGGCCGCCGGCGGCGAGGAGCGCGGGCAGGGCGACGGCGAGGGACCGGCGCCAGTGGGTGCGTCCTTCCTCCCGGGTCCTCATGGTGTGGTCACCGTGATGGTGCCGGGGAGGTGGACGGGGTTGTCGGTGGAGTTGAGGGCCGCGTGGTCGTCGACCGTACGGATCGCGTAGATGTCGCCGGTGAAGTCCTCGGCTCCGGCGGTGAGCGGGATGAGGGAGCCGAAGAAGTCGAGCAGTCCCTGCACGCCGCAGATCTTGAGGAGGACGCGGACGCAGACGTTGGTGATGTTCCCCCACATCGTCGTCGTCTCGGCCCTGCCCGCGCTGTCGTAGCCGCCGAGCGAGCCCTCCGCGGGCACGTCGATGGTGACGGTGTGCCCGGCGGCCTTCTGGACGACGTTCATGTGGGAGCGGATCTGGAGCTTGGTGAAGGTGTACCGGGTGGTGGTGCGCGTCGAGCCGTCGGAGAGCCGGATGGTGACGTTCTTGTCGACCGTCATCGAGACGGCGACCATGCTGGCGATGGTGACGTGCAGCGGGTCCGGGGAGGGCAGGAAGGGCACGCCGAGCGGCTCGACCGCCGCGCTCCCGGCCGAGGCGCTGCTCGGCTGCCCGGACCACACGGCGGTGACGACCGCGAGGACCAGGGCCGCGGTCACGGCGAGGGCCTTGCGCGGTGCCCCGCGCGCCCCGGGCGTCATCCTTCCACCGCCCGCCGTCGGGGGCGTTTGACGCCCCAGCCGACCATCATGGAGCCGCCGAGGACGCCGAGGATCATGCCGAGCAGGAAGCCGCCCAGGTTGGAGACGACGAGCGAGACGACGGCGAGGACCGCGCCGATGAGCCCGAAGGTGTACCGCTGGGCGGGCAGGGCGAGCGGGATGAGCCCGCAGAGGATCATCCCGCCGCCGACGAGGTAGCCGGCCACTCCCCCGAAACCGGTGCTGACGATCAACTGCAGGGAGCTGAGGGAGAACTTGAGGACGGTCCAGCCGCCGGCGACCAGCCACACGCCGCCCCAGAACGGCCGGGTGCGGCGGAACGCGCGGAACCAGGCGTACGCGGCCTTCGCCCGGCCCGGGCCGATCCGGCCGTACGCGGACCTCGCGCGGGTCAGCATGCGGTGGCCGATCCCGCGACGACCCTGATCTTCAGGTCGGGCAGCACGAGCGCCCCGGCCATCTCGGCGTCGTACGCGGTGGCGTTCAGTCCGTGCAGTGCGATGGAGCTGCCTCCCTCGCCGCCGGCCGAACCGAGGCCGAAGCCGCCGGGCAGGGCGCCGGTGAGGGTCTTTCCGGCGACGGTGACCTGGTCGGCGGCCTGGCCGAGGACCGCGTTCTGGAGGGTGGTGGGCCCGTACGCCTGGAGCTCGGTGGCCTGGATGTAGAGGTTCGAGGCGTCGATGTCGGTGGTGAAGGTGGCGGGCGGGCTCGCCGTCACCGTCTGGCCGCCCGTCAGGAGCAGCGAGTACGGGACCCCGGCGATCGTCTGGTGGACGATGCCGCACAGTCCGGCGAGGTGGGCGCTGGCGAAGCCGACGCGCGCCATCGCGGTGTTGGTGCTCGTGGTGCCGTCGGGGCGCCCGACGGCGGGGGTGTTGACGATGGCGCCGAAGCCGCTGCCCTCGACCCCGTTGGAGGTCAGGGTGAAGGGCTGCCCGGTGACGCTGAAGTTGGCGGCGAGCGCGCCCTGCGCGAGGGCGGTGCCGAGGAAGCCGATGGCGAGGGCCGAGGGGACGAGGGCGAACGCGCCGCGGCCCCAACGGGTGCCGCGGCGGCTGCCGTCGGCGGCCTGGGCGAGCATGCGGGCGTTCCAGTCGGCGGCGGCGCCGCGGGCCCCGGAGAGGAGGTCGCTCATGCGGATCCGCTCCCCACGGCGGTGGGGGTGGCACGGCGCGGGAAGCGCCGCCTGGCCGGCTTCTCGGGGAGCCAGGCGAAGGCCATGGAGCCGCCGAGGACCGAGAGGAACATGCCGACGAACAGGCCGCCGAGGTTGGACAGCGGGAAGGAGGCGACTCCCGCGATCACCGTGATGACGCCCGCGGTGTGGCGCTGTCCGGGCAGCAGCAGGATGAGCAGGGCCATCGCCATGAGGAGGACCCCGCCGGCCATGCCCGCGATGCCTCCGATGCCGACCTGGAGGATCTTGCCGAGCGGTGCCATCGGCAGGAAGAAGATGACGAAGCCGCCGAGTCCGGTCCAGACGGCCGCCCAGAAGGGCCGGGTGCGGCGCCAGCGGCGGAAGGCGCGGCGGGCGCGGTGCACCCCGCCCGGGGCGGGCGCTTCGGCCGGCGCTTCGGGGGCCGGCTCGGGCGGCTG
Source organism: Streptomyces nymphaeiformis (assembly GCF_014203895.1). Lineage (GTDB taxonomy): Bacteria > Actinomycetota > Actinomycetes > Streptomycetales > Streptomycetaceae > Streptomyces > Streptomyces nymphaeiformis. The sequence continues at coordinate 14,753 of NZ_JACHJY010000020.1, forward strand.
ATCGGTGGTCATGGAGGCCTCGCAGCGGTGGGTCGGGGTGGGAGGGTCGGGGCCCCGCGCCGTACGGAGGACGCGGGGCCCCGGGGTGGTACGTGCGGTCAGGTGCCGCAGGTCTTGTCGCCCTGGGCGATGCCGATCGCGAGGTCCGGCAGGGTGATCGCGCCGGCGATGGTGGCGCCGTTGGCGTCGGCGTCGAGGTTCTTGATGTCGGTCCGGCCGCCGGTGGCGTCGAGGCCGAACTGGCCCGGTGTGCCGTCGTTGATGCCGGTGCCCTTGATCCCGGCGCCGTCGGCGGCCGCGCCGATGACGTTCGGGGTGGTGTCGCTGGCGTTGAGCGTGGCCGTGGCCGCCTTGACCGCCTGCGCGTCCAGGACGAGCTTGTTGGCCTGGAGCCCGGCACCGGCGACGAGCTGGTCGCTGGTGAGCGGGGTGGCCGCGGCGGGCGAGGAGATGTTGAGCGACCAGGTGCCGAGGCTGCCGACCACCGGGAGGTTGACGGACTGGGTGGCGTGGACGCAGATGCCGTCCAGGCCGGCCTTGGCGATGCCGACCTCGGCGGCGCCCTTGGCCCCGCCGGCGTCGATGGTGTGCATGACCGCGCCGATGCCCTGCGGTGCGGCGACCGTCTTGGAGCTGAGGGTGAAGGGGACGCTCGTGAGCGAGAGGTTCGCGGCGAGCGCGCCCTGCACCATGGCCGTCGCCATGGCGGCGATGGCGGCCGTCGCGGGAACGGCGAGGAACGCCGATCTGCGCCAGCGGGTGACGCCTCTGGTCTCGTGCTGCATGTGATCTCCAACCGTCGTGCCGCACTGGCCGAATGACACTTCGCGGCTACCTGTTCGAGAATTGGACACTTAACCAAGAAGTGTCAACACTTCTGACAATCCTGGGGAGTTTTGCTGCTGCTCTAGGCTTGGCCGATGCCACGGTTCAGGGAGACGGTCCGGACACTGCTGCGCGAGCGACTGCTCGACGCCGCGTACGAGGCGGTCGCGGACCGCGGCTTCGACAAGCTCCGCATGGCGCACCTGGCGAGCGCCGTCGGCGTCAGCCGGCAGACGCTGTACGCGGAGTTCCCCTCCAAGGAGGCCGTCGGCGAGGCCCTGTTCCAGCGCGAGCTGGAGCGCTGCCTGGTCGGCATCCAGCAGGGCCTGGACGCACACCGGGACGACCTGCGCGCGGCGGTCGAGGCGGCCGTCGGCTTCACGCTCACGCTGGCCGGCCGGAATCCGCTGATCAAGGCCATGCTGACCAGCACCGGCGAGGACGGGCTCCTCTCGTACCTCACGACCCGGTCCACGGCGGCCTTCGACATGGCGACGGCGATGTGCGACGCGTACGTCACGGAGGCCTGGCCCACCATCGACCCGGTCGCGCGCGAACTGGCCGTGGACGCGGCGGTCCGGCTGACCGCCAGTCACATCGTCCAGGCCACCGCCTCCCCCGAGGAGTCGGCCCGCCGCATCGCGGACACCGTGGTCCGGGTCGCACTGAGCACGGGCCGGGAGCAGCCGGCCCGCTAGGACTTCCCCGCAGGACTCCCCCGGCGGACTCAGGGACTCGGGCCGCGGTACTCCTCCAACACCGGCCGGTTGCCGATGTCCGGTGACGCGGAGACGGGGAAGGCCCGGACGCCGACCCGGCCCTCGATCCGGTCGAGCGCGCCCCAGCCGTAGGCCCGCGAGTCGTCGGACAGGTCGGGGTTGTCGCCCAGGTAGAAGAAGGAGCCCTCGGGCACGGTCCGCAGCTCGGGCCGCGCCGACCGGGTGCCGTCGGGACCGCAGCAGGCGCTCGTACGGTGGGCCTGCGCCGCCCATTGGGGCGCCACCACCCGGCGCACCGGGCCCTGGCCCCGCTCCTGGAGCAGGACCTGGAAGGGCTCGTCCGGTGTGGAGACGATCCCCACCCGGTCGCCGGGCAGGGCGATCACCCGCTTGACGAGGAGGGCGTCCTTCCCGGTGGCCCGCAGCAGCACCACGTCGAACCGGTGCGCCCCGCCCTCCGAGCCCGGGGCGACGAGGATCCGGTCGCCCTGGTGGAGGGTGGGGGTCATGCTGGTGCCGTCGACGCGGACGCCGAGGGCCGTGACGGCGACCCCGGCGAGGAGGCAGAGCAGGGCGCCGGTCCCGAGGACGGCGCCGGCCGCCCGGCGCGCGTTCATCGGCGTCGGGTGGGGTCCGGCGGCCGTGCGCCACCGGACCGGTCGATTTCGGTCATGGCGGGAAGGTAGGCCGGACGGCGGACGACGGCTGTGACCGTACCGCTCAGGGTTGTTGACCGCGCGTCTGATAAGACCGGGGCGTCTCGCCGGTCCAGCGCCGGAACGCCCGGTGGAAGGCGCTGGGTTCGGAGAAGCCGAGCTGCCGCGAGAGCCGCTCGATCGAGACCCGGCCGCCGGTCAGCTCGGCGATGGCGTGGTCACGCCGCACCTGGTCGCGGATCCGCTGGTACGTCGTCCCCTCGGCGGCCAGCCGGCGCCGCAGGGTCTGCGGGCTGACGGACAGCCGGTCGGCGAGCTGCTCGGGCGTCGGCACCGGCCCGGCGGGCAGCGCCCGGCCGATCAGGTGCCGCACCCGGCCGGTCGCCGTACTGCCGTAGTCGCCGCAGACCAGCACGTCGACCGGGGCGCGGCGGAGGAAGGCCTTGAGCGCGGCCGCGTCCCGCAGGACGGGTTCGTCGAGGTCGGCCCGGTCGAAGACGGCAGCCGTCCGTCCGGCGCCGAAGACGCAGGGCGCACCGAAGAGCAGGGCGTACTCGCGCGCGTGCCGGGGCTCGGGGTGGACGAACTCGACCCGCCGCAGGCCGATCCGGCGCCGGACGAGCCAGCCGGCGAAGCGGTGCGCGACCAGGACGGTGGACTCGGCGCCGAAGTGGAGGGGGTCGTCGTACCCGGAGACGTCGAACTCCATCCGCGCCTCGTCGGGTCCGCCGGTCCCGGGCTCCACGAGCCGGAAGCGGGGGCCGGCGGGGAAGAGGGAGTAGAAGGTCTGCGCGCGCCGGAGCGCCTCGCGCAGGTCCCGGCTGCCGTGGACGACGACATGGGCCATCATCGCGAAGGTCCCGACCTTGCTGGGCGCGCCGCCGAAGCCGATCAGCTCGTCGTCGAGGGTGGCCCACAGCATGCGGACGAGCTGCCCGAACTGCTCCACGGGAACCCTGGCCCGGGATTCCTCCAGGAGCGTGGAGGGCAGTCCGGCGCGGGCGAGGAGCGGCCCCGGGGCCACCCCGCGCCGCTCGGCGCCGAGCAGCACGGCCCGTAGGTGATGCGTACTCACCGAGGAGTTCACGGAAGAGTTCACAGAAGCTAGACACTTTCATCAAAGGATGTCCAGGTTCCGACACTCTACTCAGAACTGTAAGGCTCTCGAAGTACGCATCCTGTGAACGGGACACAGCTCACAGCCGTACCGTCTGCTGCAGTACACCGAGGAATGAGGGGCAGCACATGAGCGGAGTGGCACGCCGGACAGTGGTCGCGGCGGCGGGCAGCGCGGGCCTGGCGGCGGCGCTCGCCGCCTGCGGGGGCGGCGCGGACGACAAGGGCACGGCGTCGGAGGGCGCGGCTCCGAAGGGCGCGGCCCTCGCGAAGACCGGGGACATCCCGGTGGGCGGCGGGAAGATCCTCGCCGACAAGGGCCTGGTGATCACCCAGCCGAAGGCCGGCGAGTTCAAGGCCTTCTCCTCCAAGTGCACGCATCAGGGCTGTGCCGTGAGCAGCGTGCAGGACGGCGTCATCGTCTGCCCGTGCCACCAGAGCCACTTCGACATCTCGGACGGCAGCGTGAAGGCCGGTCCGGCGCCCTCGCCGCTGCCGCCCGAGCCGATCCAGGTGGTGGGCGAGGAGATCAGCCCCGGGTGACGGCGCCCGCGTCGCCCCTGGGGGCCTTCCAGCACCCCAGCACCTCGTCGGTCGTGGTGATCGTGGCCACGAGCGCGAGGGTGTGACGGATCATCGCGGGGGTGTAGTCGGCCGGCACCCCCGCGATGGCGTCCCCGGGCACGACGACCGTGTAGCCGAGGTTCACGGCGTCGAAGACGGCGTTGGGCACGGCCACGTTGGCGGAGACCCCCGTGACGACGAGCGTGCGGCAGCCGAGGTTCCGCAGGAGCGCGTCGACGTCGGTGCCGGCGAGCGGCGAGAGCCCGTGCAGGCGTCGGACCACCAGGTCCTCGTCGGCGACCTCGATCGGTTCGGCGATCCGGACGGCCCTGCTGCCGCTGTGCTGCTGCACGGGCAGCCGGGCGGCGGCCGTGAACAGCCGGGCGTTGGTGTTGGCGCCGCGCCCGTCGGGGCGCCGCTCGGCGACGGCGTGGATCACCTGGACGTCCGCCGCGTGTGCGGCGGCGACGAGTCGGGCGACGTTCCGCAGGGCGCCCGACGCGCGGGCGACGGCGGCCAGTTCGGGCAGGGCGCTGTCGGGACCGACGACACCCTGCTGGCACTCGACGGTGAGCAGGGCGACTCCCCCGTCCGGGCGGATCCGCTCCGCGAGCCGTTCTCTCGGACTCTGACCCATGACTCTCCGGCCTCCCCTTGCACGCGCGCGATGGACCCCCCATGCTTTCTGACGTCTCATCAGAAATCCAGAAGGGTGCGGACGATGACCGTCGCACAGCGCCGTGGACGCCGGATCATGATGACCCCGGCCGAGCTCGATTCCTTCCTCGCCGAACAGCGCACCTGCCGGGTCGCGACCGTCTCCGCCGACGGCCGCCCGCACGTGAGCGCGCTCTGGTTCGTCTGGGACGGCTCCTCGCTGTGGCTGTACTCGATCACCCGCAGCCGGCGCTGGGAGGAACTGCGCGCCGACCCGAGGATCGCGGTCGTGGTGGACGACGGCGAGGAGTACGGGGAGCTGCGCGGCGTCGAACTGTCGGGCACCGCCGTCTTCGTCGGCGAGGCACCCCGCACCGGCGAGCCGTGCCCCGAACTGGACGTGCCCGAGCAGCTCTTCGCCGCCAAGAACTTCGGGCTGGACTCCATGCCGCACGACGGCCGGCACGCCTGGCTCCGGCTGACCCCGGACGCCATCGCCTCCTGGGACTTCCGCAAGCTGGCGAACCTCTGAGCCTCAGCTCGCCAGCGGCTCCGCCACCGCCCGCAGCGCCGCGACGACCGCCCGCACGGAGGGGCGGCGGCCCGCGTCGCCGCGCCAGGTGGCGTAGATGTGGCGCCGCACCTTCTGCCGTACCGGAACGAAGACGACCCCGTCCGGCACCGGACGCCCGAGCCGGGGCGTGACGCACACCCCGAGGCCGGCCGCGACCAGGGCCAGCTGGGTGTGGTGCTCGCCCGCGAAATGCCCGATGCGCGGCTCGATGCCCTGCGAGCGCAGCGTGAACATCAGCCAGTCGTGGCAGAACTCGCCCTCGGGCCAGGACACCCACTCCTCGTCGGCGAAGTCCTCCAGGTCCACCGCCTCCCGCCCGGCCAGCGGATGGCCGGCGGGCAGGGCGACGTCGGCGGAGTCGTCGAGGAGGTGCGCGCGCTCCAGGCCGCCGGGCACGGGCGCCCGCTTGTTGCTCCAGTCCAGGACGATCGCCAGGTCCGCGTCACCGCGCAGGACCGCCCGCACGCCCGGCTCCGGCTCCAGCTCCGTCGTGCGGACACGGAGCTCGGGGTGGCCCTCGCGCAGGGCGGCGAGGGCGGCCGGGAACAGTCCGCGCGCGGCCGTCGGAAAGCCCGCGAGCCGCACCTCGCCCACCACCCTCCCCCGCTGGGCCTCGATGTCGGCCTGGGCCATCTGCACCTGGGACAGGATCCGGGCGGCGTGCTCGGCGAGCAGGAGCCCGGCGTCGGTGAGCCGCACGCCCCGGCCGTTCTTGGCGAGCAGCTGCTGCCCGACCTCGCGCTCCAGCTTGGACAGCTGCTGGGAGACGGCCGAGGTGGTGACGTGCAGTCCGTCGGCCGCACCGCTGACGGAGCCGTGCCGGGCGAAGGCGTCGAGGGTACGGAGGCGCTCCAGGTTCAACATGTAAGCGATGCTAAGAGGAGGGGTGGAGGAAATCTAGCTTGTCCTAAGACGTCATTCCCCTGACCCTGAGTACATGAGCCCCACCCCCGCACCCTCTCCTTCCCCCTCCCCCCTCCTCGACTGGCGCGTCCGCTTCGGCGCCCTGGCCCTCATCTGGGGCTTCAGCTTCCTCTTCATCAAGGTCGGCACGGAGGGCTTCGCCCCGTTCCAGGTCACCTTCGGGCGACTCCTCTTCGGTACGGCGGTGCTCGCCGTCGCGATCGTCGTGAAGCGCGACCGGCTGCCGCGCGGCGCCCGCGTCTGGGGCCACCTCGCGGTCGCGGCCTTCCTCCTCAACGCGCTGCCGTTCTCCCTCTTCGCGTACGCGGAGCTGACGATCCCCTCCACCCTGGCGGGCATCTGCAACGCGACGACCCCGCTCTGGGGCATGCTGCTCTCACTGGTGGCGCTCTCCGAGGACCGGCCGACCCGGATCCGCGCGGCCGGCCTGGGCATCGGCTTCATCGGCGTCCTCACCGTGCTCGGCGCCTGGCAGGGCTTCTCGGGCCTCGACGTCACGGGCACGGCCCTGGCCCTGCTGGCCTCCTTCAGCTATGCGGTCGGCTGGATCTACGTCCGCAGGACCCTCAGCGGCACGGGCGCGTCGAACCTCTCCCTGGCGGGCTCCCAGGTGGGCCTGGCGACGCTGCAACTGGCCGTGGTCACGCCGCTGTTCACCTCGCTCCCCGATTCGATCGAACTCATGCCCCTCCTCTCCGTGATCGCGCTCGGGGCGCTCGGGACGGGGTACGCGATGCTGCTCCAGTACGGCGTCGTCGCGGAGGTCGGCCCGACGACGGCGGCGATGGTCACGTACTTCATCCCGGTGATCGCGACGGCGGCGGGCGTGGCGCTCCTGGACGAACGCCTCACCTGGAACACACCGGTGGGCGCGCTCGTGGTCCTGGCGGGCGCGGCCCTCACACAGACCCGCACGAAGCGCTCGTCGTCCGTTGTGGGCATGCGTTCCGCCGGGGCGGCGCCCACCCCCGTTGTGGGCAATCGTTCCGCCGGGGCGGAACGGGTGGGCACAACGGACCCGCGCCCTGCCGGCGCCAGAGGCTCCCGAGCCTGAACCCGCACCGCGAGCGACGGCGCACAAGGGGTGCGGGCCAGGGCACGGAACGCGGAGGCGCCGCTAGAGGGCGCCGCCCCGTGTGCCCACCCGTTCCGCCCCGGCGGGACGATTGCCCACACGGGCGGGGGGGACGGCGGCACCACCCCGCCGCCCGCAGGGCCCCTCACCCATAGCTCCGCGCAGCGAGCGGCCCCACCGCCCCCGCCACCGCCCCCGCCAGCACCTCCACGTCCGACGCCGCGAGTCCGGAGACCGTGAGCCGGATCCCCGGCCCCGCCGCCATGCGGAAGCGGGCGCCCGGGGCGACCGCCCAGCCGGCGGCGAGGAGACGGGTGACCGCCCCGGTCTCGTCGGGGACGGGGACCCAGACGTTCATGCCACCGCACCCGTGCGCTTCGACGCCGCGCCGCGCGAGCGCCCGTACGAGCCCGTCGCGCCGCTTCCCGTAGGCGCGCGCGACGACGGCGGGGTCGACCGCCCCCGTCGCCCACAGATGCGCGACGGTCCGCTGGAGGAGCTTGCTGACCCAGCCGGGCCCGAGCCGCTGCCGCCCGAGGACCCGGTCGACGGTCTCGGCGTCGCCGGTGAAGGCGGCGATCCGCAGGTCGGGCCCGTACGCCTTGGCGACCGAGCGGACGAGGACCCAGTGGTCGGTGACGCCGGCCAGCGGGTGCAGCGGCTGCGTGACGATGCCGTGCCCGTGGTCGTCCTCGACGAGGAGCACGCCGGGGTGCGCCCCGAGGACCCGCCGCAGCTCGCCCGCGCGCGACGCGGTGACGCAGGCCCCGGTCGGGTTCTGGGCCCGGTCGGTGACGATCACGGCCCGCGCCCCGTCCTGCCGGATCGCGCGCTCGACGGCCTCCGGCAGGGGGCCCTCGTCGTCGACGGCGACCGGCACGGGCCGCAGGCCGAGCGCGGGCACGAGGTCGAGGAGGCTGCCCCAGCCCGGATCCTCGACGGCGACGGCGTCGCCGGGCCTGAGGCGGGCGGCGAGCACGCGCTCGATCGCGTCGAGGGAGCCCGAGGCGGCCCCGACGGGCCCGGCGGGCACCCCGTCCGCGTCGAAGGCGGCGCGCGCGAGGCGCCCGAACTCCTCGTCGACGGGCACCTCTCCGTACAGGACGGGCTGCTCGCCGTACCGCCGGGCGACCTCCGCGAAGGCCTCGCCGAGGGGCGGCAGGAGCGCGGGGTCGGGGCTGCCGTTGCTGACGTCCCGGACTCCCGCGGGCGCCTCCACGCGGATCGAGCCGCGCGCGGTCGTGGCGGGCCGCGGCCGCACGCGGCTGCCCCGCCGGCCGTCCGTCTCGATGACCCCGCGCTCGCGCAGGGTGCGGTAGGCGGCGGCGACGGTATTGGGGTTCACGCCGAGGGTGCCCGCCAATTCCCGCATGGGCGGCAGCAGTTGGCCGGGCTGCAGCGCGCCCGTACCCACTCCCCGCTCGACGCTGGCGGCGATGTCCGATGCGCGACGACCTTCGATCCGATACTCTCCTAGCACAAACACAAGTATGCACTAGTGCAATGGAGTACGCAATGAGCGCCGCCGCCGACACGAGCACCGCCCCCGACCCGTCCGCGCCGCGCGACACCTACACGCCGACCGACCGCACGGTGCCCACCCGTTCCCGCCAGCGCGCCTCGTACGACAAGGAACTCGTCCACTCGATACTCGACGAGGCCTACGTCTGCCACCTCGGCTTCGTCCGCGACGGCGCGCCGGTCGTCCTCCCGACGCTCTTCGGCCGGGTCGGCGAGCGCCTCTACGTGCACGGCTCGACCGGCTCGCGGCCGCTGCGCGCGGCCGGCGACGGGGTGTCGGCCCCCGGTCTGCCCGTCTGCCTGACCGTGACGCACGTCGACGGCCTCGTGCTCGCCCGCTCCGCGTTCCACCACTCGCTCAACTACCGCTCGGTCGTCGTCCACGGCACCGCCCACCAGGTCACGGACCCCGAGGAACTGCGCACCGCCCTGGACGCCCTCGTCGACCACGTCGTCCCCGGCCGCTCCGCCGACTCGCGCCCCGGGAACGCCAAGGAGCTCGCCGCGACCGCCGTGATCCGGCTCGATCTGGACGAGGTCTCGGCGAAGGTCCGCACGGGCGGCCCCAACGACGACGCCGAGGACCTGGACCTCCCGTACTGGGCCGGCGTCATCCCCGTACAGGGCGGTCACGGCACGCCGGTCCCGTCCGGCGACCTCGACCCGTCCGTCGCCCTGCCCGGCTACCTCGCGGCGCTCTGAGCGGCGCCCGGATCGAGGAAGGACGGACCGACGATGCTGATCCACCCCTGGGACGCCGCCCACGACGAGGGCGAGTGGCGCGACTGGCTCTCCCGGCACGACTTCGGCCAGCTCGCCGTCAACGGCCTGGACGGCGAGCCGCCGTGGGTGCAGCCGATGCACTTCCGGTACGACGCCGAGCCCGGCCCGTACGGCAGGGCGCTGGCCCACCTGGCGCGGCCGAACCCCCTCTGGCGCGCCGTGGAGGCGAATCCGACGGTGCTCCTGAGCGTGGTCGACGACTACGTCTACGTACCGGGGCACTGGACGGCCCCCGAGGGCGCCCCCTCCGAGCACGGCACCCCGACCTCGTACTACGCGGCCGTCCAGCTGCGCTGCACCGCGCGCGTGGTCGACGATCCGGAGGAGAAGGCGGTGCTCCTGAACAGCCAGGTCGCCCACTTCCAGCCGGAGGGCGGCACGGCGACGGTCGCCCCGGGCGAGGCTCCCTTCGGCCGGCTCCTGTCGGGGATCCGGATCCTCAGCCTGGAGGTGACCGACGTACGGGCGAAGTTCAAGTACGCGGGCAACAAGCCGCAGGAGATCCAGGACCGCGTCTCGGAGCGCCTCGCCGAGCGGGCCGCCCCGGGCGACCTGAACGCCCGCGCCCACCAACTCCGCCGCCGCGCGAACGGCTGACCGCACCGGGGGCGGGGCCGCACAGGCCCCGCCCCCGCATGCGCGTGCCGAGCGCAAGGCCACCCGAGCCCCGCCCGCGGACCCTCATGCCGTGCGCGGGGCCCCCGGCTCCGCCCCGCGCACGGCACAGATCCCCTACACCGCCACCGGCTCCCGCCTGCGCGCCTCCGCCGCCGTCCGCGCCTCCGCGAACGCGAGGCCCGTCACGGCCGCGAGCAGCAGCAGCGTGCCGAGCACGATCGCGGCGGTGAGCCGCTCGCCGAGCAGCGAGACCGCGATCAGGGCCGCGCTCACCGGCTCCAGGAGCATGATCACGGAGACGGTGGCGGCGCGGACGACGGCCGCCCCGGCGAAGTACAGCGCGTAGGCGAGCGCGGTCGGCACCGCCGCCACGTACACGAGCAGCAGCACCACGCTCACCGGCGCGTCGGTGTGCGGGACCAGTCCCTCCGCGAGCGCCGCGGGCAGCAGCCCGACCGCCCCGATGGCGAAGGCCCAGGTGGTCGTCGCGAGGGCGTCCGTACCGCCGCCGTCACGGCCGAGCCACCGGGTGAGCAGCGTGATCGCCGCGTATCCGGCCGCCGAGACCACCGCGAGGACGACGCCGAGCGGCCGCACCTCCGCGGCCCCGCCGCCCAGGACCAGGACGAAGAGCCCGGCGAGGGCTCCGGCGACGGCGGCGACCCCGCCGCGACCGAGGCGCTCCCCCATGGTGAGCCGGGCGCCGATCGCGATGAGGACGGGGCCCGCGCCGAGGGTGACGACGGTGCCGACGGTGAGACCGGTCGCCTCGACGGCGGCGAAGTACGCGCTCTGGAAGACGGTGAGTCCGGTGCCCGTACCGAGGATGCGGGCCGTCCGGCGGCCGCGCGACTCACCGTCCGTGCGGGCGACGCGGCGCCGGGGCCGCAGCGCCAGGGCGCCGAGGAGCAGGACGAGGCCGCCGACGCAGCGCCAGAAGGAGAGGGCCAGCGGGCCCATGTCGCTGACGCGGAAGATCAGCGAGGCGGCGGCGCCGGCCGTGCCCCAGGCGATGCCGGCGACGATCAGATAGAGGAGGCTCCGCCCGACGGACAGGGCGGATCCCGAGGAGTTCGACACGTGGGTTCTCCGTGGAAGACAGGAGGGAAGGGTGGTCGCTGGGCTCCGCGCGCGGGCAGCGACGAACCGCTCGGTGGCGAGGAGTCGCCGGCCCGAGCCCGGTCTTCGTCGAGGAGGGCCTCCGCGCGCGCTAGGCGGCGGGAGGCGGAAGCACGGTCGAATGCATGGTCGGCACCCTACGGGGCGGTCCGCCCGGCCGACAACTCCGCACCCGCCGCACCGGAAGCGGAACCGAGGCCGTCCGCCCCGGAGCCCGCATCCGCCGCGTCAGGACCCACGCCGGCCGCCTCGGACCCCGAACCGGAGCCCGAACCGGAACCGGCCACCGGCCCTGCCGCAGGTGCCTTCGGCGTCGAGGACTGGGCGATGAACGCCCCGACCAGGACCACCGCGCCGCCGACGATCTGCGGCACACCCAGGTGCTCGCCGAGCAGGACCCAGGCCAGGACGGTCGCGATGACCGCCTCCAGGCAGGCCACGACGCCCGCCACCTGCGGGGAGAGCCGGCGCACCGAGATGACCCCGGTGACGTACGCGAGGACGGTGGCGATCAGCACGATCCAGCCGAGCAGCAGCCACGCGGGCACGCTCGTCCCGTCCATGTCGGCCCGCCCGCCGAGGACGCCCCAGTCCATGGACCAGGGCCGGGCCACGGCGGTGAGGACGAGCGCGCCGATGAGCAGCCCGTACGCGATGACACCCAGCGGATCCGCCTGCTCGGCCTCGTCGGCGCCCTGGTCGGAGAGGACGAAGTAGCCGACCTGGCAGCAGGCGGCGGCGAGGGCCAGGAGCAGCCCGACGAGGTCGAAGGTCAGCCCGGACCAGACCTGCACGACGCAGGCGAGGCCGCCGGCGGCGAGGACGACGCCGAGGGCGGCGGCGCGGGTGACCGGCCGGCGCTGGACGAAGCGGACCCAGCCGAGGACGAGGGCGGGAGCGAGGTACTCGATGAGCAGGGCGACGCCGACGGGTATGCGGGATATCGAGGCGAAGTAGAAGGCCTGGACTCCGGCGACGGCGAGCAGGCCGAAGCCCACGAGGAGGGCGGGTTTGCGGCGCAGGAGGTCCCGGTGGCGCCAGGCCACGGGCAGCATGACGAGGGCGGCGCCGGCGACCCGGAGCCAGACCACGTGGAGCGGGTCGAGTCCCGCCTCGATGAGCGGCTTGGCCGCCACTCCTGAACCACCGAATGCGAAGGCCGAGGCCAGGGCGAGTCCCAGGCCGGCGCTTCTCCCCTGAGACGCGTGCATCGGGCCATCATGACAGGACGCGGTCAGGGGCGTAACCCCCGTTACACCTGTTGAGACGGCTCCTCGTCGCGGGCGGCCGGAAGGGCGGCGACACGGGCGGCCAGCACGGCCGGATCGACGCCCGCGCGGCGCAGCACCTCGACGGCCCGGCTCTCGGGATCGGCGGCGACGGCCGCGAGCAGGTCGACGCCGTGGGCCTGCGGCTCGCCGCGCTCGGCGGCCCGCCGGAAGGCGCCCTCCAGGGCGGCGGCAGCGGCCGGGGACCACGGGGAGGTGCGGGCGCCCTGGGATTCGGCCTCGCGCGCGGCGGGCAGCAGGCGCCGGTTCGCGGCCCCCTCCTCCGCCCGCTGCCAGCGCAGCCCGTAGCCGATGGAGCGCTGGGCGAGGTAGCCGAGGACGCGGGCGAGCTGATGGCCGCCCTCGAAGGCGGCACCGACCTCGGGGTCGGACTCGACGAGCGAGTGCAGCAGGTGGGCGGTGTCGATCTGGCGGTCACCGTCCCTGAGCGCTCTGCGGCGCGCGCCCGACACGACCGCGGCGAGCGAGGGCGTGAGGAGAGGCGCGACGGCCGCGAGCGAGGGCGTCAGGAGGGGCGCGAGCTCCGCGCGCGGGGAGAGGGGCGGCGGGAGCGGCTGGGGGCGAGGGACGGGATGGTGCACCCTTCCACCTCATCAGGCGGGGACGGCCGGAACATCACCGGGGAGAAGCATGTCCGCATCCCACCGGAGTTGGGCACGGGCGCGCGGTTCCTCCTCCTTACGGATGAGATCGCGCTCGTGACCCCTGAGAGGCGCGCGCCGCCTTGCTTCGCGCCCCCTTTGCAACCGCGGACCCCCTTCCGCTCGTCCTCCGGTCGTGTTCTGGATGGTGGGTCTGCTCGCGCGCGACGGGCGGCAGTACGTGTACCGGGTGTACGCGCCCCGGAAGGCGCTGCCGGCCGATCTGTTCTGGGCGGCCTTCCACTGCCACGAGGAGGACGGGGCGCCCCGGGCCTCCGACAGCTTCGACGCGGCCGAGATCTGGTGGATCGGCGACGGCACGGGGCCGACGACCGCAGAACTGACGGTTCATCAGTATTGAATGTTCACGGCCGTCCCGCTACGTTCCGCGACACCGGAACCCAGTTGGCACGCGTGAAGGGGTGGTCTCATGGCCGAAGTCAGCGCGGAGGCACGGATCGAGGCGCCTGCCGGGAAGGTCTGGGCGCGGCTCACGGACTTCTCCTCGTACGGCGAGTGGAACGCCACCCACACCAGCTTCCCGAACGGCGGCCCGGCCGCCCTGGAGGCGGGCGCCACCTTCACGGAGAACATGAAGCTGATGGGCTTCCCGGCCGAGGTCCTGTGGACGGTCGAGGAGCTGGAGGCCGAGCGGGCGTTCGCCATCAGGGGCAAGGGCCCGATGGGGGTCGTCGTCGCCACGCGCTACTCGCTCGCGGCGGAGGGGGAGGCCACGACGGTACGGATCGACGGCGAGTTCACGGGCGCGGCGGTCTCGCTGATGGCGGGCAAGCTGAAGGACTCGGCGACGGCGGCGCTGACCGAGTCCCTGCGCAAGCTCGCGGGTCTGGTGGCCTGAGCGGGCCTGGCGGCCCGAGCCTCCCGCACGTGAAGAGAAGGCCCCGCGACCGTGGTCGCGGGGCCCTTCCCGTCGAGAACGCCGGACTCAGTGCTCGTCGGCGAGGATCAGGTACAGCTTCTTGCGGGCCTCGTTGATCACGCTGACCGCCTTCTGCCGCTGCTCGGCGCTGCCGGTCTTCCAGACCTGCCCGAACGCCTCCATCAGACCGAAGCCGGCCTGCCGGACCTCGTTCAGGGCGTCCCAGTCGACCCCGCGCCCGGCCGCCTCCCACGGCGCCTCGGGACCCTCGTCGGCCTCGGCGCGCCCGGTGTCGGTGAGCGTGAACAGCTTCTTGCCGCCCTCGCTCGCGCTGGTGATCAGGCCCTCGTCCTCCAGCATCTGGAGGGTCGGGTAGACCGAGCCCGGACTGGGCTTCCAGGCCCCGTCACTGCGCTCGCCGATCTCCCGGATCATCTCGTAGCCGTGCATCGGGCGGTCCTTCAGGAGCGCCAGGATCGAGGCGCGCACGTCACCGCGTCGCGCACGTCCCGGGCCGCCGCCTCGGCCGCGCCCGCCCCAGGGGCCACCGCCCCACGGCCCGCCGCCGAACCCGGGTCCGAACGACCCGAAGGCGCCACGCCGCCCCTCGAAGTCCCCCCGAGGCCCGGGACCGCAGCCTCCACGACCGTGGCCGTGTCCGTTTCCGTACTCGTGTCCATGTGAACGCATCGCAACGCTCCTTCCATCGGGATTCCATCGTCGAACTGTCGCGATGCCTCAACGATATATCGGAACTGTTCGGCGAGCAATACCCGACAGGTCGGTCGCGGGCGGAGGCGCCTCAGCGTCGCGGAACGTCCCTGACGAACACGAGACCGTCGTCGGCCGCCAGGTGGGCCGGGTCGAGCGGCGCGTAGCCGAACCAGGGGGACACGCGCGGCGCGGGCCGACCGTCACCGAGGACGGCGGCCAGTCGGCGGGCCTCGACGACGCAGCGCTCCTCCGACAGCGCGTACAGGAGCCCTTCCAGGGTGTCCGGCGGCGGCGTGTCCACCCCCTGGTGCCTGATCGTGCCGAGGGCCATGGCCACGAAGGCGTACTCCTCGCCGAGCTCGGCGTCGACCAGCGCACCGGCGCTCCACCACTCCAGCGGCCGCCCGCCCATCCTCATCGAGCTCTTCTCACGCTGGAGGTGGGCGTTGTGGGCGTAGACGAACGTCGGCCCCCGGTCGGCGAGCGCGAGGAGGTTCCGGGACATCATCTGGTCCCGGACGGCCACGAGGCGGGCCAGACGGGCGGGTGAGGTGTCGGCCGTCCAGTGGTGGTAGCGCAGCAGGCCGAGCGCCGTGCGCCCGTACAGACACGCCCGGTCCCACTCGTCCGGCGAGCTCACGGTGGTCAGGTGCGGCCGCTGCTCGTCGAGCAGCGCCACCAGGTCGTCGGCGAGCAGCCGCAGCCGGCCGGCCTCGTCCGAGCGCCCCGCGGACCGCGCCGGGTCCATCATCGCGGCGGGCTCGGTCCAGCGGTCGTCGGTGTCGAGCAGCTCGTCGAGGGTGTCCGCGGTGCAGGGGAGCAGGTCCGCGTCCACCCGGGCCGCGAGGTATCCGTGGAGCGCGGCGAGGGCCTGCCGGGGGCTCTCGGCGCCGGTGATCTCCAGCGGGCCGTCGAATCCGGCGAAGCGGAGCCGCTCGGCCGCGGGCCGGCCCTCGTTGTACGCGCGCATCCAGCGGACGAGTTCGCGGTTGGCCGCCGAGACGCCCCAGCCGTGGCTGAAGCCGTGCTCCATGACCTCGTCGAGGGTTCCGGTGCCCGAGGTGACGTGGTCGTCCACGACCAGGCCCCTCAGGCAGTCGGTCTCCAGCGCGATCGTCCGGTAGCCCTCCTGCTCGACGAGCTGCCGGAAGAGCTCGTTGCGGAGTTCGAGGAGCGTGTCCTCGCCATGGGTGGGCTCGCCGAGGGCGAGCAGCCGGGGCCGGGCCGGGAGCAGCCCCATGAGGGCGGCAGCGTCGACGGCATGGATGGTGTCCTTGATGTCAGTCGCCATGCCTTCCACGCTATCGCTGAACTTTCGGTGGAGACTTTTCCGCGAAGCACCCGCGATATCGTCGATGCCATGGGGAAAAACCTTCAAACAGGTGAGCGGCTGAGGCCGATCGATCTGGCCCGTGGACACGGTCTGTCCACGCAGGCGGTCAGGAACTACGAGGAGGCCGGCATCCTCCCCGCCGCCGACCGCACCCCTTCCGGATACCGCTCCTACACGCCGCTCCACGCGGGGGCCCTGCGCGCGTTCCTGGCTCTGCTGCCCGGCCACGGCCACCCGACGGCGACGTCGATCATGCGGGCGGTGAACGAGGGCGCCGCCGACGAGGCGTTCCGCCTGATCGACGAGAGCCACGCCCAGCTCCTCGACGACCGGCGGACCCTCCGCGCCGTGGAGAGCGCCCTGCGCGACCTCGACCCCACCACGGCGTCCGAGCCGGTCGTACGGTCCGACCCCGGCGGCACGTTCATCGGGCCGCTCGCCCGGAGGCTCGGCATCCGTCCCGCGACGCTCCGCAAGTGGGAGGACGCCGGACTCGTCCACCCGCGCCGCGACCCCCGGACGGGATACCGGCTCTACGACGAGTCCGCCGTCCGGGACGCCCGGATGACCCACCAACTCCGGCGCGGGGGCTACCTGTTGGAGCAGATCGCCCCGCTGGTCGACCAGGTGCGGTCGGCCGGGGGCCTCGAGCCGCTGGAGGCCGCGCTCACCGATTGGCACCGCCGCCTGTCGGCTCGTGGACGCGCGATGCTGACCGGGGCCGCGGAGCTGGAGGCGTACCTCCGCGCGCGGGGTTGAGACCGCCGGAACGGAATCGCGCGCGGAGGAGACCGACTGACAGGATGGCCGCCATGCCGACGCATCCGCTCCTGCGCGCAGCCCGGGAACTCTGGGAGCAACTGGCCCACGCACCAGGGTCGTTCCCGCCCCCGGGCGGCGTGAACGTGATCGTCTCCCCGGAGTCGGACCTGTGCCCGCCCGGCTGGATCGGCGTGGTCGCGCTCGGCGGATCGGCACTGGTGTCCGCGCCGGACGAGGAGGCCGCCGCGACGGTACGGACCGCCCTGGGCGGCCTGCCGGTGGAGGCCCTGCTGGACGCGGCCTCCGTCCCCGGCGTCCTGCCCGTGACGGGGGTGCTCGGACCGGCCGCCCTGTCGTACGCCTCCCCGGACGGCTTCCGCCCGGTCACCGGCCCGACGACGGTGGAGCGGCTCCCCGGCGGCCATCCGGACCTGCGCGCCCTGGAGGAGGCCGCCGGTCAGGACGATGCGGCGGAGGCCTCCCTGGACGAGATCACCTCGCCCGCGTTCGTCGTACGCGAGCAGGGCCGGGTGGTGGCCGCCGCCGGATACCGGGCCTGGCCCCGACGGACCGCCCACCTCAGCGTGTTGACGGCCCCGGAGGCGCGGGGCCGCGGCCTCGCGCGGACGACGGCCTCGGCGGCGGTCGCCGATGCCCTCGCCGCCGGTCTCCTTCCGCAGTGGCGCGCGCGCCCGGCGGCCTCCCGGCGGGTCGCCGCCGCCCTGGGCTTCGAGGAGTTGGGCACCCAGCTCTCCCTGGCACCACGAGCGCTTGCGACACTCCTGCCATGACCAGCGACGACAGCCCCCGCTTCACCCAGTACACCTCCCCCGAGGAGCTGCCCGACGGACTCGTGCCCGCCCTGGCCGACTGCTGGACCGAGGTGAGCGACGCGGGCGGGGCGGCGGGGTTCCCCTTCCCGCCGGTCGACCCGGCCGAGGTCGCCGCCGCGGTCGACCGCATCGTCACGGGACTCGACCCGGCGAGCAGCCGCCTCGTCGTCGCCACGGTCGACGGCGCCCTCGCCGGCTGGCTGTGCCTGCGCCGCGACCCCCACCCGCTGGTCGCGCACTGGGGCACCCTGCACCACGTCCAGACCCGGCTCGGCGTACGGGGACGGGGCATCGGCGCGGGCCTGGTGCGGCGCGCCCGTGTGATCGCGCGGGAGGAGATGGGCCTGGAGCAGCTGCGGCTCGCGGCACGCGGCGGCATCGGTCTCGAGGGGTTCTACGGCAGGCTCGGCTGGCGGGAGATCGGCCGCTGGCCCGGAGCCCTCCGCCTGGCCGCCGACGACGACCGCGACGAGATCCTCATGGTCCTGACCCCGCTGTGACGAACCCCCGTCCGCAGCCGAAGAGGAACCGGTCCAGTTCTCCGCGATTGGCCTTGGCCCGCCCTTTTCCGCCCCCGGTACGGTCGGTGCCATGCGCATCCGAATCGTCGACGCCTTCACCGACCGGCCCTTCTCCGGCAACCCCGCCGGAGTCCTGCTCCTCGACTCCTTCCCCGACGACGCCTGGCTCCAGAAGGTGGCCGCGGAGGTCAACCTCTCCGAGACGGCCTTCGCCCACCCGCTGCCCGCCGGCGGCGACGCGGACTGGGCCCTGCGCTGGTTCACCCCGACCACCGAGGTCGACATGTGCGGCCACGCCACCCTGGCCACCGCGCACGTCCTGCACACCACCGGCACGGCGAGCGGCACCGTCCGCTTCGCGGCCCGCTGCGGCATCCTGATCACCACCGCCGAGGCCGACGGCACGATCACGATGGACTTCCCGACCTCCTCCCTCACCCCGCTCCCCGTCCCCGAGGGCCTGGAGAAGGCGCTCGGCGCCGAGATCGTCGCCGTCCACGACACGGCCGACCACATCGGCGACCTCGTCGTCGAGCTGCGCGACGAGGCCACCGTCCGCTCCCTCACGCCGGACTTCGCCGCCCTGAGGGTGCTCTCCTCGCGCGGGGTCATCGCGACCGCCGCCGCCGAACGCCCGGACAGCGGGTACGAGTTCGTCTCGCGCGGCTTCTTCCCGGCCGTCGGCATCGACGAGGACCCGGTGACGGGCAGCGCGCACACCGCGCTCGCCCCGTACTGGTCGGCCAGGTTCGGCCGCGAGGAGCTCACCGGCTTCCAGGGCGGCGCCCGCACGGGCCTCGTCCGCACCCGTCTGAACGGCGACCGAACCCTCCTGAACGGCCACGCCGTCACGGTCATCGAGGGCGACCTGCGGGCCTGACGCACGAGAGGAGGTGCACGGCCCGCACCGCGCACCCCCTCCCCGCCTCCCGTCACACGGTGGGCAGCCAGCCCACCTTCCCGGCCAGCAGCCCGTACCCGACGAAGGCCACGATGTCGAGCAGCGAGTGCGCCACGACCAGCGGCCCGACCCGCCCCCACCTGCGGTACAGCAGCACGAAGACCACGCCCATCACCATGTTGCCGATGAAGCCGCCGACCCCCTGGTAGAGGTGGTACGAGCCGCGCAGCACCGAGCTCGCCACGAGCGCGGCCATCGGGGTCCACCCCAACTGGCCCAGTCTGCGCAGCAGATAGCCGACGACGATGACCTCCTCCAGGACGGCGTTCTGCACCGCCGAGAGGATGAGCACCGGGTACTTCCACCACACGTCGGGCAGCGACTCGGGCACCACGGTCAGGTTGGCCCCGGACGCCTGCGCCGCCAGGTAGAAGGCGAGGCCCGCGCTGCCGATCCCGGCGGCGACGAGGGCCCCGCGCCCGAGGTCGGACCACGGCCGGGTCCGGTCGAAGCCGATGGCCCGCAGCCCCGAGCCCTCCCGCAGCAGCAGGTGGGCGACGAGCACGACCGGCACGAGCGCCGTGGCGATGTCGAAGAGCTGCCAGGACAGGTCGAGCCAGGGACGCCCGGGAGCGTGCGAGCCGTTGAGCCTCGCCGCCTGATCCCTCAGCGCCTCCGGCCTGGTCAGCGAGCCGACGAAGCTGATGAACGCCGACACCGCGCTCGCGCCGAGCGAGAGCGCGAGCACGATGAGCGTCTCGGAGCGCAGTACGCGGCGCGGCAGGCCGTCGGGGGGCAGGGAGGCGTCCCTCAGTCGTTGCTCCGACACCACACCCGTCTCCACTTCCCCGTCGCGGGATCAGTCCGTTCCGGTGGTCCCGGCCGGCCGGGACCACCTTGACATGATCGCCCATGCCCCGCAGGGCACGGCGGGGAGGGCGGGGTCAGTCGATCCCGACCGGCCAGGTGTGCACCGGCTCGCCCGCGAGCATCAGCGTCCGGTACCGCCGGGTCGTCGCCGCGAGGGCGGCCTCTCGGTCGAGGCCCGATTCGAGGGCCCGGTGGAAGGTGTCGGCCTGCCAGGAGGCGCCGTTGACCCGCCGCAGACAGCGCTGCTCGATCACGCCGAGGTAGAAGTCCCGGTCCGCCGGCTCGATGTGCCAGGCGTCGAGTCCGGCCGAGGCGAGCGGCAGCAGCTCGTCGAGGACGAGGCGTACGGCCGGGAGGGTCGCGATGCCGCCGGCGCGTCCCGAGCGGGGCCAGCGCAGATCCGCCTCTATGCCGTGGCGGCAGGCGGTGTCGAAGTTGGCCTCGGCGTCCTGGAAGGTCATCCGCTTCCACACCGGCCGGGGGTCGTCGGCGAGCGAGCGGACGAGCCCGTAGTAGAAGGCCGCGTTGGCGATCACGTCGGTGACGGTCGGCCCGGCGGGCAGCACCCGGTTCTCGACGCGCAGGTGCGGGACGCCGTCGACCCAGCCGTACACCGGCCTGTTCCAGCGGTAGACGGTGCCGTTGTGCAGGACCAACTCATGGAGGCGCGGCACCCCGCCCTCGTCGAGGACGAGCAGCGGGTCCTCGTCGTCGCAGAGCGGCAGCAGGGCGGGGAAGTAGCGGACGTTCTCCTCGAAGAGGTCGTACACGGAGTCCACCCACCGCTCCCCGAACCAGGTGCGCGGCCGTACCCCTTGGGACTGCAGCTCGGGCGGCCTGGTGTCGGTGGCCTGCATGAAGAGCGGCGGCCGGGACTCGCGCCACAGTTCGCGGCCGAAGACGAAGGGGGCGTTGGCGCCGAGCGCGATCTGGACGCCGGAGACGGCCTGGGCGGCGTTCCACACGGCGGCGAAGCGGGCGGGCGTCACCTGGAGGTGCAGCTGCACCGAGGTGCAGGCCGCCTCGGGCACGATCGACTCCGTGGTGCACAGCAGGCGTTCGACGCCGTGGATGTCGAGGGTGAAGTCCTCGCCGCGGGCGGCGAGGATCTGGTCGTTGAGCAGGGTGTAGCGGTCGTTGTCCGAGAGGTTCTCGGGGACCAGGTCGCTCTGCGCGAGCGTGGGCAGTATGCCGATCATGACGACGCCCGCGTCGAGTTCGGCCGCCTTGCGGTCGGCGTATCCGATGCCGGTTCCGATCTCTTCCGCGAGCCGGTCGAATACGCGCCCGTCGAGCTGGTGGGGCGCGATGTTCACTTCGAGGTTGAACATTCCGAGTTCCGTCTGGAAATCGGTGCTGGCGATCTTTTCTAGAACCGGGCCGTTCAGCATCCGGGGCAGCCCGTCGACGCCGGCGAGATTGAGTTCGATCTCCACGCCCATGAGATTGCGCGGCCGGTCGAACCTCTTCTCCGCGAGGAGTCGCGCGAGCCCCGCGAGACACTGCTGGAGCTTTCTCCGGTACTGCTGCCGGTCGGACGGGCCGAACCCGTCGGCCACGACCTTCTCCCCCATCGAAGCGTCCCTCCCCGAGTGGGCAGCCGCCACGACGGCCGCGCGTCACGGACGATGATGCCCACCCCGCTGATCGACAACGCCTGCGAATCCGGCCTGCCGGAAGATAGTCTGGACCGAGCGCTCCACCGGCACGTCCCGAGGACACGGAACGCATGACATATACCAATGTCATATTGTCCGGGGACCCCGGGTCGGAATTCAGCCGTCCACCTTCGCGGGGAATAAGCAGGTGGGAGCGGCGCCGTCCACGTGATTCCGCTTCAACTCCCCGTCATTAAGGCCTGATGACGCCTTGTCAGGAATATCCGCGAGGTCTAGCGGAAACACTGTGTGAACACGTGTCGTATAAACTCCGCGGACGAGGCAGAGTGTTGGCGCCCGGCCATGGCCCCATGGCCCCTCTCTGGCCCCGCCGCCGACAGCGCCGTCGTACCTGCCCACGCATCACCGTGTCTCCTGAGTGAGAGGCGACCCACCATGCTCCGACCCTCCCCGGCCCCCGTGCCGGCCCTCCGCAGTGTCCTCGCGGCCCTCGGCTCACCGACCGCCGTCCGCGAGCCGCGAACTCCCGCGCTGCGGGCCGCACAGGGACCGCTGAGCCCCGAACGCCCCCTGCCCGTGCACGTCCTCGACGTCACGGGGACACCGGGGCTCGCACCCCGCACCCGGCTCGCCGGCTGGCGCTTCCTGATCCGGAGCGGGGACCGGGCGATCGCCGCCGCGGACACCGTGCTCACCCCGGACGGCTGGGTCTTCTCCCACTTCTTCGAGGGGCCGTACGTCTCCGCCACGGAACGGGCCCTGCTCCAGGCCGAGGCCCTGCCCGTCACGTACCGGCCGAGGCTGCTCTCCGTACCCGAGCTCTACATGCTGACCCTCTGGCTGGACGCCGGCCCGGACACGGACGACGACGCCGACGCCCCGGCCGCCGACGATCTGATGGTGCCCCTGGCCCCCGCACCCCCGGGGATCGCGGCCCACCGCCCGTACCAGGTCGCCGATCTCCTGCCCGTCCTCACCACGCGCCTGGCGCCGCCGCCCCTCCTGGGCTCGCCGGCGCCCGCCTGATCCACCGCGCGCGTCGCCGCCCCGTGACCCGGCCGGGTCACGGGGCGCACTCCTGTCCGGGCCGTGCGCCCGAACGCGCCGTCCGAACGCCCCTCCCGTACGGACTAGCCCGCTCGGGCCACCCCGAACCACCCGAAGAGACGGTGCAGTTGACCTGAACCGCCCCTGCGGGTGATGCGTCTTCCCAGGAGAGGACGAGCTGTCGCGAAATACCTGCGGAAGACCGTCCGTGGGGCAAGACTGGGACCGGAACCGAACCGAACCGACGGGGGCGGCCATGAGCGCGCAGAGCCGCAGGACATCCACCACGACGCAGCGAAAGAACCCACCCATGTGCCAGCATCAGCCTGCCTGTCCCACCGCCGACTCCGCCGACCGTGAGGCGGCCCGACTGGTGGCACACCACCCGGAGCAGGGCTGGAGCCTGCTGTGCAACGGCGTCCTGCTCTTCGAGGACACCGGTGAACTGCTGCCGGACGGGCAGATCATCGCCCCGCACCGGCCGCTGACCGCGGGACAGGTGACGACCGCCGCCTGAAAGGGCGCCGGAGGACACCGTACGAGGGAAACGCCGAGGGCCGGCCCGGAGGAGATCCTCCGAACCGGCCCTCGGCCCGTGCTCAGTTGTCGTACTCGTCCAGCGGCGGGCAGGAGCAGACCAGGTTCCGGTCGCCGAAGGCGCCGTCGATGCGGCGCACCGGCGGCCAGTACTTGTCGGCGGCCGAGACACCGGCCGGGAAGACCGCCTCGTCGCGGGTGTACGGGTGGGTCCACTCGCCGCCCAGCGCGGCCGCGGTGTGCGGGGCGTTGTGCAGCGGGTTGTCGTCGGCGGGCCACTGGCCCGAGGCGACCTTCTCGATCTCGGCGCGGATCGCGATCATCGTGTCGCAGAAGCGGTCGAGCTCGACCAGGTCCTCGGACTCGGTCGGCTCGATCATCAGCGTGCCGGCGACCGGGAAGGACATCGTCGGGGCGTGGAAGCCGTAGTCGATGAGGCGCTTCGCGATGTCGTCGACGCTGACGCCGGTGGCCTTGGCCAGCGGACGGATGTCGACGATGCACTCGTGCGCGACCAGCCCGTTCGGACCGGTGTAGAGCACCGGGTAGTGCGGCTCCAGGCGCTTGGCGATGTAGTTCGCCGCGAGCACGGCGACCTGGGTGGCGCGCTTGAGGCCCTCGCCGCCCATGAGGCGCACGTACGACCAGGAGATCGGCAGGATGCCGGCGGAGCCCCACGGGGCGGCCGAGATCGGGCCGACGCCGGTCTCCGGGCCCGCGGTGGGCTGGAGCGGGTGGTTCGGCAGGTACGGGGCGAGGTGGGAGCGGACGCCGACCGGGCCGACGCCGGGGCCGCCGCCGCCGTGCGGGATGCAGAAGGTCTTGTGCAGGTTCAGGTGCGAGACGTCGCCGCCGAACTTGCCCGGCTTGGCCAGACCGACCAGCGCGTTGAGGTTGGCGCCGTCGACGTACACCTGACCGCCGGCCTCGTGGACCTCGGCGCAGATGTCGGCGACGTGCTCCTCGAACACACCGTGCGTGGACGGGTAGGTGATCATCAGCACGGCGAGCTCGTCGCGGTACTGGGCGATCTTGGCGCGCAGGTCCTCGACGTCGACCTCGCCGTCGTCGGCGGTCTTGACGACGACGACCTTCATGCCGGCCATCACCGCGGAGGCGGCGTTGGTGCCGTGCGCGGAGGACGGGATGAGGCAGACGGTGCGCTGCTCGTCGCCGTTGGCGCGGTGGTAGGCGCGCACGGCCAGGAGGCCGGCGAGCTCGCCCTGCGAGCCGGCGTTGGGCTGGATCGACACCTTGTCGTAGCCGGTGACCTCGGCGAGGCGCTCCTCCAGCTCGGTGATGAGCGTGACGTAGCCCTGGGCCTGCTCGACCGGGGCGAAGGGGTGGATCTGGCCGAACTCGGGCCAGGTCACCGGCTCCATCTCGGTGGTCGCGTTCAGCTTCATGGTGCAGGAGCCGAGCGGGATCATGCCGCGGTCCAGCGCGTAGTCGCGGTCCGCGAGCTTGCGCAGGTAGCGCAGCATCGAGGTCTCGGAGCGGTGCGCGTGGAAGACCGGGTGGGTCAGGTACGCGTCGGAGCGCAGCAGACCGGCGGGGAAGGTGTCCTCGATGGCGGCGTCCAGGGCCGCCACGTCGGCGGTGACGCCGAAGGCGCCCCAGACGGCGGCGAGCTGCGCGCGGGTGGTGGTCTCGTCGCAGGAGACGTAGACCAGGTCGGCGTCGGCGCGGTAGAGGTTCACGCCGGCCTCGCGGGCGGCGGCGACGACCTCGTCGGCCTTGCCGGGCACACGGACGGCGAGCGTGTCGAAGTACGAGCCGTGCACGACCTCGACGCCACCGGCGGTGAGACCCGCGGCGAGGATGGCCGCGTAGCGGTGGGTGCGCGCGGCGATCTGCTTCAGACCGTCCGGGCCGTGGTAGACGGCGTACATGCCGGCCATGACGGCGAGGAGCACCTGGGCCGTACAGATGTTGCTGGTGGCCTTCTCGCGGCGGATGTGCTGCTCGCGGGTCTGCAGGGTCAGGCGGTAGGCCTTGTTGCCGTCGGCGTCGACGGAGACACCGACCAGACGGCCGGGCATCGAGCGGACGTGCTTGTCCTGGACCGCCATGTAGCCGGCGTGCGGGCCGCCGAAGCCCATGGGGACGCCGAAGCGCTGCGTGGTGCCGACGGCGATGTCGGCGCCCAGCTCGCCCGGCGAGGTGAGCAGGGTGAGCGCGAGCAGGTCGGCGGCGACGGTGACGATCGCGCCGAGCTCGTGCGCGGCGTCGATCAGCGGCTTGATGTCGCGGACGGCACCGGAGGCGCCCGGGTACTGGAGGAGCACACCGAAGACACCGCGCTCGGCGACCTCGGCGGGGATGCCCTCGCTCAGGTCGGCGACGACGACCTCGACACCGGTCGGCTCGGCGCGGGTCTCGATGACCGCGATGGTCTGCGGCAGGGCGTCGGCGTCGATGAGGTAGACGCCGTTCTTGACCTTGCCGATGCGGCGGGACAGCGCCATGGCCTCGGCGGCGGCGGTGCCCTCGTCGAGGAGGGAGGAGCCGGCGGTGGGCAGACCGGTCAGGTCGGCGACCATGGTCTGGAAGTTCAGCAGGGCCTCCAGGCGGCCCTGGGAGATCTCCGGCTGGTACGGCGTGTAGGCCGTGTACCAGGCGGGGTTCTCCATGACGTTGCGGAGGATCACCGGCGGGGTGAAGGTGCCGTAGTAGCCGAGGCCGATCATCGGGGCGAGGACCTGGTTGCGGTCGGCGAGCGTGCGCAGCTCGGCGAGGACCTCGGCCTCGGTGCGCGCGGCCGGCAGGCCCAGCGCCTCGGCGTTCTTGATGACGTCCGGCACCGCGGCGGCCGTGAGCTCGTCGAGCGAGCCGTAACCGACCTGGGCGAGCATCTTGGCCCGCGCCTCGGCGTCGGGCCCGATGTGCCGCTGCTCGAACGGGATGCCCTGTTCGAGCTCGGAGAGCGGAGTGCGGTTGGCGGTCATGTACGGAGGCCTCCTGGTCGTCACGACCTGCGAGGGGCACCACGGCGCGGGTACCCGGACGGCCTCCCCCTCTGTCATCTCAACCTGAGAGTTTCACCGGCACGCCTCGCGGCCCGCCGGCTTTCACCGTCGGTGAGAGCGAAATGCCGTCGGACATCCGCTCTGCTTTCCAGAGTGACCTCGTCCGCGCGGTACAGGGGCCTGAGAGATTCCGGGGAGGATTTGCTCCTTCGGCGCCCACCGGAAGGTTTCTCCGGGGGACTCTCCCGCACAGGGTCGACAGCCACAACCAGCCTACCAGCGCGGTTGCGGCTTCCATCGCTCAAGTGGCCGACATCCCAGTTGTGCACTTTCGTAGGGGTGTAGAGCAGTTGCGACCAGTTGGAGGGACCGTGCAGACCGATATCGATCCGCGCAGCCTGATAGGCCGCAAGGCGTTCGACCGTAACGGGCACAAGATCGGAACCGTGGACGAGGTGTACCTGGACGACGCGACCGGCATCCCCGAATGGGCCGCCGTCCGCACGGGCCTGTTCAGCCGGGACGCCTTCGTCCCCCTGGAGCCGAGCACCCTGCTCGACGACGGCCTCCACATCCCGTACGAGAGGGCCCTCATCAAGGACGCCCCCGACTTCGGCGTGGGCCGCCACCTCTCGCCCGAACAGGAACTCCAGCTCTACCGCCACTACAGCCTCGCCCTCCCGCCCTCGCCCGTGGACACTCCGGACAGGGACTTCGGCCGTCTGGCGGGCCAGGACGGCGCCTGAGGGCCCCGGACGAGCAGCCACCGGAAGACCCGCACCGCACAGCCGGTGCGGGTCACGCCGCCGCGTCCCCCCGGACCAGCGGCAACGGCTCGGAGGGCTCCAGGTCCGGATCGTCCACGGAGAAGGTCCGCACCCGCCCCGGCCCGGACCACGGCTCCTCGAACCGCACCGTGACCCGCCCGACCCCGCTCCCCTGCACCCACCCGGCCCCGTGGACCGCGTGCCGCACGTCCCGCCCGGGGGCCCAGCCCCGCTCGGCGCTCTCCGTCGCGGTGGAAGGGATGGAAGGAGCGGCCTCCCGGGCCTCCACCGGCGCGACCTCCTCCGCCGGCCGCTCCGAGGCCTCCGCCTGGGCGAACAGATCCTCCTGCGTGTAGTCCGCGAGCCCGCTCACCCCCACCCCGAGGAGCCGCACGCCCCCCGTCGTGTCCACCGCCTCCAGGAGCCGCCCCGCCGCCTCCCGTACGACCGCCGGATCGTCCGTGGGCCCCCGCAGCGTCTCGGACCGGGTCAGCGTCGAGAAGTCGTACCGCCGCACCTTCAGGACGATGGTCCGCCCCGAGTGCCCCGAGGCCCTCAACCGCCCCACGCACCGCTCCGCGAGCCGTTCCACCTCGGTCCGGATCCGTACCCGGTCGTGGATGTCCGCGTCGAAGGTGTCCTCGACGGACACGGACTTGGCGTCCCGCTCGGCCACCACGGGCCGGTCGTCGTACCCCTGGGCCATCCTGTACAGCGAGGCCCCGTGCGCCCGCCCCAGGAGCCGTACGAGCTCGTCCTCGCCCGCCTCCACGAGATCGGAGACGGTCGTCATCCCGGCGCGCCGCAGGTGCTCCCCGGTGGCAGGACCGACCCCGGGCAGGATCCGTACCGACCGGGGCCCGAGCAGCTCCCGCTCGGTCCCGGGATCGATCAGGACGAGCCCGTCCGGTTTGGCCTCCTCGGAGGCGATCTTCGCGATCATCTTGGACCCGGCGAGCCCCACGGACCCGGTGAGCCCGGTCGTCGCGAGGATGTCCACCCGCAGCCGCTCCCCCACGGCCCGGGCGCTCGCGCTGTCGTCGGCGACACCGCCCGCTTCGAGGTCGACGAAGGCCTCGTCGAGGCTGAGCGGCTCCACGAGCGGGGAGAGGCGCCGGAGCAGCTCCATGACCTGGTCGCTGATCGAGCGGTAGAAGGCGAAGCGCGGCACGAGATAGGCGGCGTTCGGCGCGAGCCGTCGCGCCTGGCCCATCGGCATGGCCGAGTGCACCCCGAAGCGACGGGCCTCGTAGGAGGCGGTGGCGACCACGCCGCGCGGCCCGAGACCGCCGACGACCACGGGCTTTCCGCGCAGGCTGGGCTTCGACGCCTGCTCGGCGGCGGCGAAGAAGGCATCCATGTCGAGGTGCAGGATCGTGGGCGCGGCTCTCACACGTCCGATGCTGCCTCACGCCACTGACAACGCCCCCGCGGAACGCCCGGGAACCCCGGGACGAACCCCGACAGAGGATCTCAGACCGCCTTGTCGCGCCGCCGCCGCGCCAGCTCGTCGCCCGGGTTGTGCCCGATCAGCGTCTCGCCGGTGTCGACCCGCTCCCCGTGGAGCTGGGACAGCGCGGCCTCGACGTCGCGCCAGACGACCCCGACGGCGATGCCGAAGACGCCCTGCCCGCCCTGCAGGAGGTCGACGACCTCGTCGGGCGAGGAGCACTCGTAGACCGTGGCCCCGTCGCTCATGAGCGTCATCCGCTCCAGGTCCCGGAAGCCCCGGGCGCGCAGGTGCTGCACGGCGGCGCGGATGTTCTGCAGGGCCACCCCGGTGTCGAGGAAGCGCTTGACGATCTTCAGTACGACGACGTCGCGGAAGCTGTAGAGCCGCTGTGTCCCCGACCCGTACGCGGGCCGCACGCTCGGCTCCACGAGTCCGGTGCGTGCCCAGTAGTCCAGCTGGCGATAGGTGATCCCGGCAGCCGCGCAGGCCGTCGGTCCGCGGTAGCCGATCGCCGCGTCGGCACCGGTGTCCGTCCCGAAGTCGCCCACACTGCCGTGAAGCGGATACGGAACGCTCTCCCCGGACACACGTCCGAGCGAGCTCCCTGCCGTACCGTCCGCGCTGCTCATCACGCCGACCCTCCGTCCTTGACCTGCCCACACGAAGGTAGGCAGTCACCCGGGGTGCGTCAACGATCGCCACACTCGGCACGCCGAGTGATAATCACCCTGAGAGTGGTTTCGCGTACCCCACTCCGGGGAAAGGCTACTCGAATGCTCTGACGGCACCCCGCGGACGACCTCCGGCCGCACCGCTCCATCTCACTGACTGCTGCTTCCGAAGTCCTCCGGTGAGATCTGGTCGAGGAACTCGCGGAACTTCTCCACCTCGTCCTCCTGCTCGTCCGGAATCGCGATACCGGCGTCGTCCAGCACACCGTCGCTGCCGAAGATCGGCGTCCCGGTCCGCAGTGCCAGCGCTATCGCGTCCGACGGCCGCGCGCTCACCTCGACGCCGCTGGCGAAGACCAGCTCGGCGTAGAAGACCCCGTCACGAAGATCCGTGATGCGGACCTCGGTGAGCTCCTGTCCCACGGCCTCCAGCACGTCCTTGAACAGGTCGTGCGTCAGCGGCCGCGGCGGCGCCATCCCCTGCTGGGCGAAGGCGATCGCGGTCGCCTCCCCCGGTCCGATCCAGATGGGGAGGTACCGATCGCCTCCCACTTCACGCAGGAGCACGATCGGCTGGTTGGAGGGCATTTCCACCCGGACACCCACAACGTCGAGCTCGTTCACACAGCAACCCTAGGACGTGCCCGACCGGTTTGGATAGTCGGGCCCCTCCCGGGCCCCTCAGCGGGTCACTGGAGCCGGATCCCCAGAGCGGTCTGGACCAGGGCCGCGTGCAGCCGCACCGACTGTGCGGCAAGCTCCTGCGCGGTGGCCTCCGCATGGGCTCTGGTCTGCGGGTTACGGTGCCGGCGCAGCGGCGCGACCACCTGCTCGATCAGCCCGGCCTCCCGGTCGGCGGCCGCCTTGACGGCCCGCAGGTGCCGGGGTTCCAGACCGAATCTCCCCAGATCCGCGACAAGTCTGGCGACGGTGACGGCCTCGGCCTCGTAGCCGCCGCCCTCCGCCTCGGCGATCAGACCGTACGACTCCCACTCGGCGAGCTCGGTCTCGGTCACCTCGGCGGCGGCGATCAGCTCGGCCCGCCCGAGCCGCGCGACGGTCGGCGACTCCGCCTCGTCCTGCTCCCAGGGCCCTTCGAGCAGGTCCCGCCGGCGGCCGGGCGCCGGCAGCTTGACCTGCTCGCCCCGCGCGAGGGCGTCGAGGTGCTCGCGGATGACCTTCAGCGGAAGGTAGTGGTCCCGCTGCATCCGCAGGATGCGGGCGAGCCGCTCCACGTCCTCCGGGCTGAACTTCCGGTATCCGGAGGCCGTCCGACGCGGCTCGACGAGCCCCTCGGCCTCCAGGAACCGGATCTTGGAGATCGTCACTTCGGGAAACTCGTCGCGCAGCTGGTTCAGCACCGTGCCGATGCTGACCAGCCGTTCGCCCGCGGTGGCGGTGCCGGATCCGGCACCGCCCGTCGGTGTTCGCAGCATGGACCTTCCCTGAAGGGGCTTCCCCGAGGCGTCACACGCCTCGCTGGTTCGAGTAGAAGACCAGCCGGTACTTGCCGATCTGCACCTCGTCGCCGTTGGACAGGACGACCGAGTCGATCGGCTCACGGTTGACGTACGTGCCGTTGAGGCTGCCGACGTCGGCGACGGTGAAGCTGCCGTCCTGCGCCCGGCGGAACTCGACATGACGCCGGGAGACGGTGAAGTCGTCCAGGAAGATGTCGCTCTGCGGGTGCCGGCCGGCCGTCGTCAGCTCGCCGTCGAGCAGGAACCGGCTGCCCGAGTTCGGCCCGCGGCGCACCACGAGGAGCGCGGAACCCGGAGGCAGCGCCTCCACGGCCGCGAGCGCCTCGGGAGACAGCGACGGGAGGGCGGTCTGACCGGTGACCTCCGCGTCGTACGCCTCGAGACCCGAGATGGAGATCGTCGACGTCGTCTCCGACGCGCGCTCGGGAGCGACCCCGCCCCGCAGCGGCGTGCCGCAGTGGGAGCAGAAGCGGCTGTCCGCCGTGTTGCGGTGACCGCACCTCATACACACCGGCATGGACGCATCCTCCTGCCGCGGCTGCCCCGCGGAGGTCTGTGTCGCGTACGGGTCGGACGCAAACCCTCCACCCGTACTTGAGGTTGATGGTTCTCCGAAACCTATGCGGGCGGCACCGGCGGGGTCAACAGAAGACGCGCCCTGTGTGCCCGGAATGTCACCACCCCGGCCGTCGACCTCGTCGCGGAAGAGGGGGCGCTCGCCGCCCTGCTCCTCGCTCTGGACGTGGCGCGGCGCGGCGTGCCTGGCGTTGCCGCTGTCCTCACGTCCGCTCTTGCCGAACAACTTCGCAAAAAAACTCACGGGCGATTCCCCTTGACCGAAACAGACCCGCCCGTGGGGCAGGACGAACCGAAATCCTTCACACCTGCCGACCCGGACACTTTCACAACGTCCGTATCCCCCGGACAGTTTCCACCACGCACCACCGTTGTGGTGCGCCGACCCCCCGCAACGCCGTGCGCTTGTCGCGGGACCCCCCTCGTCCCCCTCTCACTGGGAGGACGACTGAGCGTAGTCAGGCCGCTTCGCGGGTCGCAAGGCGTCGACGACGATCTTCGCCGACCGCTCCACCGTGGCTGTGGCCTGCTCCTTCTCCAGGGTCTGCACGACACCGCCGGGGATGTTGAGCGCGGGCTCGAGATCCTCCGGCTTGCCGATGACCTTGAAGACGTACGGAGCGGCCACCTTCGTTCCATCGATCCGCATGTCATCACCGCTACCGGTGAAATAACTGTCCGCCACCACCCGGACACCGTTCACCTGGATCGCCTCGGCACCCGCCGCGCGCAGCTCCTGGATGGCGTCGAGCAGCATGTCCGACTCCACCGCACCGGTGGGATCCCCCACGGTGAGGGTGATACCGGGCCCCTCGGCGGCGACGGTGCCGGCCAGGATGCCGAGCTGCCGCTCCTTCTCCTGGGTCTGCTTGCGCGCCTCCTCGGCCTGGTCCGAGCTGGACTCCAGCTCGGACTGCTGCTTCTCCAGGCGCGTCTTCTCGTCCTCGAGGCGCTGGGTGCGGTCGTCGAGTTCGTCGAGGATCCGCACGAGGTCCTCCTGGCGGGCCCCGCGCAGCGCGCTGTTCTCGCTCGTCGAGGAGACCTGGATGGCCAGACCGAGCCCGAGGACGAACAGCAGGAGGGCGACGACGAGTTGGGCCCGGGTCACCCGCGGCGGCCACAGCGCGGCGGCGAGCCTGCGCCGCCCGCTCGGCTCGGCTGCGGGCGAAGCGGCTGCGGCAGGCGGCCCGGCCGTGACCGGCGCCTCGGGCGCTTCGGGCACGCCGGGTGCTTCGGGCACGCGGACGTCCTCGCCCCGCGGCTCGGGCTTCCCTGCCTCGGACTTCCCGGCCTCGGAGGTCCCGGGCGTCGAGGGGGTCGCGGACGTCTCGCCCTCGGGCCTCTCGGGCCGCTCGGGCTGCTCCGGCTTCTCGGACTTCTGGGGGTCCTCGGAGTTCTGAGGGTTCTCGCTCATCGGCCTCACGCCCTGAAGACGTGACGCCGGATGGCGGCCGCGTTGGAGAAGATGCGGATGCCGAGCACGACGACCACACCGGTCGACAGCTGCGCGCCGACGCCCAGCTTGTCGCCGAGGAAGACGATCAGCGCGGCCACGACCACGTTGGAGAGGAACGAGACCACGAAGACCTTGTCGACGAAGATCCCGTCGAGCATGGCCCGCAGACCACCGAAGACCGCGTCGAGGGCGGCGACCACGGCGATCGGAAGATAGGGCTCGACCACCGCCGGAACCTCGGGGCGGACCAACAGTCCGACCACGACTCCGACGATCAGGCCCAGTACGGCGATCACGATGTGCCCTTCCCTGTGTCGGCCGTGGCCCGACCGGACGGCGTCGCCGCCCCGGCCCCCCTCGGCTCTGCGGTACGTACGGTCAGGCTCGGCGCGGCCGGCAGGCTCACATCGCCCTCGGCCGAGATCCTGCTCCTGATCCCGAAGTTCTCCACCAGCGCGTGCAGGTACTGCCCGTCGGCGCTGTCCTGGAACGCGGTGCTCAGCCGCTGTCCGTTCCCGACGGCGAGAACGGTGTACGGCGGCACCAGCGGCTTGTTGTCGACGAGTATCGCGTCACCGGCGGCGCGGATCGCGGACAGCGACGTCAGCCGCTGCCCGTTGATCGCGACCGCCTCGGCGCCCGACTCCCACAGCCCGTTGATCACCCGCTGCAGGTCCCGGTCGCGGACCCGGCCGGTGTCGGAGAAGCCGGTGGTCTCCCTCGGCCCGCCGCCACCGGTGTCGGTGCCCTTGGCGTCGTCGACGACGAGCTTCACACCGGGGCCGTGCACGGGCGTCGCGCCCGAGAGGAGCGCCACGAGCTCGGCCTGGTCCCCGCCGTGCTGCTGAAGGGCCTGGCGCTGGCGCTCCCCGACCTCGGTCCGGATCCGCTCGACGTCCGCCTCCAGCTGGTCGGCGGTCGACGTCTCCTTGTCGATGCGGTCGATCAGGTCCTGCCGCTCCTTGGCGACGACCGGCGCGGAGATCCGCGCCTCGGCCGCCCCCACGGTCACCACGACGGCGGCGAGCAGGAGGCCCGCGGCGACACCCAGCTTGGCCCGCAGGTTACGGGGCATCCCGCCGCCCTCGGCCACGCGCCGGGCCGTCGCCTCGGCGTAGCCGTCGTCGAGCGCGTGGTCGATCACGTTGTTCAGCAGCGACATCGACGCGTCCGGACGCGGGGGCGGTGATCCGGTGCTCCGAACGGGGGGCTGCTGCGACATGCCGCACATCGTCGCACGTCGCACGGCCTACCGCCGAATGGCCCCCACGTACGGCCGGGAGGCGCCCCTCGGACGCCTCCCGGCCGAACCCGCTCGAACCGTCAGCGACCTGCGCTGTCGACCACCTCGGCCCACTCCTCGAGCAGGGCCTGCGCGGAGGCGTCGTCGGGCCCCTCCGCCCACAGATGGGTGACGGCCTCGGCGGGGTCGGGCAGCACCATCACCCACCGCCCGTCGGCCTCGACGACCCGGACGCCGTCGGTGGTGTCCACGGAACGGTTGCCCGCCGCCTCCACCACCCGGCGCATCACCAGACCCTTCACGGCCCACGGGGTCGCGATGTCCTTCTTCAGGACGTGCGCCCGCGGGATCCGGGCGTCGATCTGGCTCAGCGTGAGCTGTGTCCGCGCCACGAGACCGATCAGCCGCACGAAGGCCGCGGCCCCGTCAAAGACGCTGCTGAACTCGGGCACGATGAACCCGCCGCGCCCGTCCCCGCCGAAGATCGTCGACTCCTCACGTCCGACCCTCGTGAGGTCGTCGGGCGAGGTGGTCGTCCACTCGACCTGGGTGCCGTGGTACGCGGCGACCTGCTCGGCGATCCGCGTCGTGGTCACCGGCAGCGCGACCCGCCCGGACCGCCGCTCGGCGGCCACCAGATCGAGCAGGACCAGGAGCGCCCGGTCGTCCTCGATGATCCTCCCCCGCTCGTCCACGAGCGAGAGCCGCTCGCCGACGGGGTCGAACCTCACCCCGAACGCGGCCCGCGCCGAGGCCACGATCTCCCCGAGCCGTACGAGCCCGGCCCGCCGGCTCTCGGCCGACTCGGTGGGACGGGACTCGTCGAGGCCGGGGTTGATCGTCAGCGAGTCGACCTGGAGCCGCCCGAGCAGACTGGGCAGGACGAGCCCGGCACTGCCGTTGGAGGCGTCCACGACGACCTTCAGCCCCGCCTCGGCGATCCCTGTGGTGTCGACGTTCCGCAGCAGCGACCCGGTGTACGAGTCGAAGACGCTCGCCGGGAACGACAGGTCGCCGATCTCCCCGGGGAACGCCCGCCGGTACTCCTGGCGCGCGAACACCCGGTCGAGCTTCCGCTGCCCGGCCTGCGAGAGGTCCGCCCCGCGTTCGTCGAAGAACATGATGTCGACGGAATCGGGCACCCCGGGCGAGGTCCGCACCATGATCCCGCCGGCGCTTCCCCGCGCGGTCTGCTGCCGCGCCACCGGCAGCGGTACGTTCTCCAGGTCCCGTACGTCGATGGCGCTGGCCTGCAGCGCGGAGATCACCGCCCGCTTCAGCGCCCGGGCGCCTCGGGAGTGGTCGCGCGCGGTGGTGACGGTCGCCCCCTTCTTCAGGGTCGTGGCGTACGCCCCCGCCAGCCGGACGGCCAGCTCGGGGGTGATCTCCACGTTCAGGATCCCGGAGACGCCGCGCGCCCCGAAGAGATGGGCCTGGCCCCGGGACTCCCAGATGACGGAGGTGTTGACGAAGGCGCCGGCCTCGATCGTCTTGAAGGGGTAGACGCGCACGTTCCCCTGCACGATCGATTCTTCGCCGACGAGGCACTCGTCCCCGATGACGGCGCCGTCCTCGATCCGGGCGGCCCGCATGATGTCGGTGTTCTTCCCGATCACGCAGCCGCGCAGATTGCTCTGCTGCCCGATGTACACGTTGTCGTGGACGACCGCCTTGTGCAGGAAGGCACCGGTCTTCACGACCACGTTCGAGCCGATGACGGTGTGCTCCCGGATCTCGGCGTCCGCCTCGACCTTGGCGTAGTCGCCGATGTAGAGCGGCCCGCGGAGCACGGCGTCGGGGTGCACCTCGGCACCTTCCGCGACCCACACCCCGGGCGAGATCTCGAAGCCGTCGATGTCGACCTGGACCTTGCCCTCCAGGACGTCCGCCTGGGCCTTCACGTAGCTCTCGTGGGTGCCGACGTCCTCCCAGTAGCCCTCGGCGACATAGCCGTAGATCGGCTTGCCCTCCTTCATGAGCTGCGGGAAGACGTCACCCGACCAGTCGACCGGCACATCCGCCTGGACGTAGTCGAAGACCTCCGGCTCCATCACGTAGATGCCCGTGTTGACGGTGTCCGAGAAGACCTGGCCCCAGGTGGGTTTCTCCAGGAAGCGCTCGACCTTGCCCTCTTCGTCGACGATCGTGATGCCGAATTCCAGTGGATTGGGCACCCGGGTCAGACAGACCGTGACGAGGGCGCCCTTCTCCTTGTGGAAGGCGATGAGATCACTGAGGTCGAAATCGGTGAGCGCGTCGCCCGAGATGACGAGAAAAGCGTCGTCCTTCAACGCTTCCTCGGCGTTCTTCACACTTCCCGCTGTACCGAGTGGCTTTTCCTCGTTGGCATACGTGAGCTCCATACCGAGCTCTTCTCCGTCGCCGAAGTAGTTCCTGACGAGAGAGGCGAGAAACTGCACGGTGACGACGGTCTCGTTGAGACCGTGCCTCTTGAGCAGTCGCAGGACGTGCTCCATGATCGGCCGGTTCACCACCGGCAGAAGAGGCTTGGGCATGCTCGAGGTCATGGGGCGAAGGCGGGTTCCTTCGCCACCGGCCATCACGACGGCCTTCATGTCGGAAGCGTCCTCCTTGAAGAGACGACGGTCCTGCCGACTTCACCTGTCCGTTCAGGGGCCCTCGGACGTCCTTGTTGTTGCCGGCGACGCTGCTCGACACAGGACAGACGGGCTCAATCGGCCGCGGTATCCGCCTTCACGAGTCGACGGACCTGGACCACGTAGAGGATCCCTGCCCACCAATACAGAGTTGTACCCCATCCGGCGAAGGCCCACCCGAAAACTTCAGCGAGTGACGAGAGCCAGCCCGTTCCGTCACTGAGAAGCAGCAACGGGAACGCGTACATCAGGTTGAAAGTCGCAGCTTTCCCGAGGAAGTTCACCTGCGGCGGCGGGTAGCCGTGTCGGCGGAGGATTCCCACCATCACGAGCAACATCAACTCACGGGCGAAAAGGGCGGCGGTCAGCCAGAGCGGCAGGATCTCGCGCCAGGTGAGCCCGATGAGCGTGGAAACGATGTAGAGCCGGTCGGCGGCGGGGTCGAGGAGCCGGCCGAGGTTGCTGATCTGGTTCCAGCGCCGGGCGAGCTTCCCGTCGAGATAGTCGCTGACGCCGCTGAGCATCAGCACGAGCAGGGCCCAGCCATCGCTGTTGGGACCGCCGAACACAGGCCGGAGGATCAGCCACAGGAAGAGCGGCACGCCTACGAGGCGAGCCATGCTCAGGATATTGGGGATGGTGAGGACCCGGTCGGTCTGAACGCGAGTCTCCTGGACCTCCACCCGGGGGCCTCCTGCTGGGAACGTACGGACGATGCCCCCTGACCTTACCCTCAGCCACGACCCAGCCGAGCACAGGGGGCGCCGCCGGCGCCGGAACGCAAAAATGCCTCAACCCCCGGACAGAGTCCGGGGGTTGAGGCTAAAAATTGTTCGGCGGCGTCCTACTCTCCCACAGGGTCCCCCCTGCAGTACCATCGGCGCTGAAAGGCTTAGCTTCCGGGTTC
>NZ_JACHJY010000021.1 GCF_014203895.1 Streptomyces nymphaeiformis
CTGACCCCCGTCGAATTCGAGACCGTCATGACCACCACACCGGCCCTCCGGGCCGCGTAACCGAACCTGTCACCCAAACCCGCACCAAACCCTTCGGCGTTCGGTGGCACTGGGATCGCGCCAGGAACCGACCACCAAGGTCCAGCCGGCGAGCTCGGGAGTAACGAACACCCTGCGGTACACATCGAGTGGATCGGCGTCGAGGCCCCCGTGGCTGTCGATGTCCGCGGCATACACGCCGACGGAGAACGGGACCGGACGCGACTGAGACAGCCCGAGCATCTCCATGACGCCGGCCTGGTCCCCGGTAGGCACCGCGATCCAGGAGAGGAAGCAGCAGGAGAGCGGAACCGGCGTGTCGCCGGCGATTTCGATCCTGGCCAGCCGTTCCAGTGCCGCGATGTCGCGGGCGCTCATCACCGCCTCGCCGCCGATCTCCGCCAAGGCTTCCAGAGCACCCGCGCGCGCCGCCCCGGGACCGTCGATGCGGACCGCCTGGAGCAGCGGCACCGCGGCGGTCCCCCACGCCGAGAACGCGTGAACCGCCGCCTGCCTGACCTTCGCGTCACCCAGCAGTGGCAGGACATGTCGCGCGGCAGTCGGCACGTCGCTGTTCCAGCGGCTGATCGCTGCCACAGCCGCGCGCCGCAGGGATGAATCCTCAAGCAGGAGGGCGCCAACGTAGCCGTCCAGTGCCGCCGCCCCGAAGCCGGCGAACGCCCGCAATAGTCGACCCGGCGGCTCAACGCGCCCGGGTCGCGGCAGGCTGCCCCGCACCACCTGCCGCCGGTTGCATCGACGGACGCTCCCGGTCGGGGAGCGCCACGGGCAGCCCGGGGTTAGCCACCACCCGAGCCGGCCGAGGCCGAACCGCCGGAGGTCCAGCTGGAGTTGGGCTGCGGCCGATCGCGCGTGCTGCGCTCGGTGCGCAGCGCCACCACGACCCCAGCCGGGCCGAGCAGAGCCTTTAACGCGTCGGCGAGCCGCTGCGGGTCGCCGCCGAACGGGAGCTCGATCCGCTCCCGGGCGCCCCGTAGGACGAGTTCCAGCGCGAGCGTGGAGACGGCCGGTTTGCAGTCCCCCTGGTACGGCTCCACAACCTTGCGCGTCAGCCGCACCTCGCGCAGGGTCTTGACGGGCAGCCAGACGTCCGGCCCGGCGGCCCGGACCAACCGCAGGGACGCGGGCACCCTGGCCGGCGCGAACTCCACCCGCAGGATGTCCCGGGCCCGGGAAAAGGCCAGCACCGGCCAGCCGATCAGGTACTCCAGCCCGGCGATCACCCCCACCACCACGAACACGGTCGACGCCCGCGCCCCGGCCAGCGCCATCCAGAGGGCGACGACCAAGGTCGGCACGCCCAAGGCAAGCGGAGTGAACAGCGCCGGCCCCGCCGAGGCCAGCGCGTTCCACACCGGCCCGGTCGGGCCGGCGCGCAGGACCAGATCCGTCGAGTCGGGGCCTTGTCTCAGCAAGGGATCGGTGGCCATGCCTCCAGCGTAGGACCGGTCCGCAAGAGCGCCTCGACCATATCCAGCCGATGGGGCACGGCTTCTGACGGCCCGTAACCCTCAGTCGGTGGGCGCGGCGGGCTCCCAGCGCTCGAACCACGGGTCGGGCCACTGCTCGGCGGCGGCCATCAGCGGGGTAGAGGGTGGCGCCGTCCAGACTCTCGCGGATGATGTCGGCGTGGCCGCCGTGGCGTGTGGTCCCCTCGATCAGGTGCAGCCACGGGTCCGCCCGGCGGGGCAAGGTGCGAGGTGGATCCAGTCCTGGAACGGAAGCAGCTTCCCGCCTCGCATGGCACCCCTTGCGCTTACGCACTCGGGGCCACCGATGACCTATTAGAACTACCGGTACTCGACGAATCACCAGGTCGTCCTCGACGCCGACACCCGGCGCGTCGTCGTGGTCGGCCGGCCGCTGCCCGGCAACCGCAACGACTGCAAGGCGTGGGCCCTGTCCGGAGCCGAGGACGCCGTCGGCCGCACCACCGTGATCGCCGACGGCGGCTACCGGGGCACCGGCCTGGTCATCCCGCACCGCCGCGAGCGCGGGCAGAGCGAATTGCCGGCTTGGAAGGAAGAGCACAACACTTCTCACCGCCAGGTCCGCGCCCGCGTCGAGCACGCCTTCGCCCGCATGAAGACCTGGAAGATCCTCCGCGACTGTCGCCTGAAAGGCGACGGCGTCCACCACGCCATGCTCGGCATCGCCCGCCTTCACAACCTCGCCCTGACCGGATAGCGGATCTATGCCTACAGGACCGCGTCTGCGACCGCGTTTGGGATCTCAGTGCGCAGTGCTGACGTGGTGGGAAATCTGCTTGACCCGATGTGGATGATGAAGGCGTGATCTCCAAGGAGCGTGCCGTCGAACGGGTGGAGTCGTTGCTGGCCACGATGCGGCTGCCACACGAGCTGGTTGTCCACGAGGTGAAGGAGCACGCGTTGGGCTGGCTCGTCTTCTGGAACTCGGCGGGGCACGCCTGCACCCGCGATCTGCGCGGTCTCCTCGTCGGCGGCGGCCCCTACCTGGTGGACCGGTACGACGGGAGCGTCCACCACATCCCTGTCACCACGTGGGTGGGCGAGGACTGGGAGGAGCTCTACCTCCGGCAGATCAAGGGGGTGCAGGCGCCCGACCCCCTGGCCGCTTCCGTGCGCGCGCTGATGAAATCCGCCGGGACGGTGGCCGCGATGCATCACCTTCGTAAGCAGGCTCCGCGCTTGAGCCTGCAGGAGGCGAGGACCTACGTCATGGCCGTCCGAAACGGAGCCGAGCCGCCGCATGAGCTGGCGGACCTCACCAGGGAAGAAGAGGTCTGCCCACCTCTGGCGATCGAAACAGTGAGCCGTTTTCATCCTGAATAGCCGCAGGTCAGCAGCGTATGGACGGCCTGGACGATGGTGCCGATGCGGCGGGTGGAGCATCTGGCCCGGCGGAGTAGTCACCATGACTTCCGCTGAGCGAAGGCGCGTTCGCCGGGTGCTCTGATGCGGGCGTGGTTGCGGTTGAACTGCTGGTAGTGCTCGGGCTGTTCGCGGTGGTGGTAGTACGGGGTGCGGACGGTGGCGCCGGCGCCCTGGTAGGCGCGGTCCGCGAGCACGAGGATCTGCCGGGTGAGGCAGGCCTGGACGATGCCGTGGGCGCGGGCCGCGGTCAGGTCGTGAGTGCGGCCCGGCGTCGCGCGGGAGAAACCAGAGCGGTGTGCCGTCGGGCCGGGTGATGACCTGCACGTTCATGCCGTGCTTGCGGTGTTTCATGGAGTAGTACGTTTCGTCGGCGGCGATGCGATCGGTGGGGATCAGAGTGTCGTCGACGAAGTCGCCCTCGCCCAGGCCGGTCAGGGCCTCGTGCGGGCCCGGCGCCCAGGCCGCAAGGACGTCCAGGGTCTCGCCGACGTAGCGCCAGGCCGTCGCGGTCGAGATTCCGAACCCGGCCGCGAGCTGGGCGAACGTCTCGTTCTTCTGCGGGTGGGCCAGTGCGAGGAGGGCCTGCTTGAAGCAGCCCAGTCGTCTCCACGGCGAGTTCAGTTCACGCCTTCGGGCGTAGGTCAGCCAGGAAACATGCTCGACCAGCTCGTATGGGACGTTGAGCGTGGAAGGATACGGAACCAACAGGGCCCCTCGGTCGCCGGTGTGATGAGTGAGATCACCACGCAAACGACCAGGGGCCCTGCCCTGTCACACCCTCGCCCACCAGGCCATTTCACCCTCCCAGTACAGGATGAAAAAGGTTCCCTTACCCCCCCCGAGTCTGGCCGGCGATCGAGCCGCGCTGACACCTGCTCGCCCGTCCCTGTACCCGTCCGCTCCGGTCAGAAGGTGTGCTCCGGTGCCGGGAAGGTCCCCTTTGCCACG
The DNA here is from genome assembly GCF_014203895.1 of Streptomyces nymphaeiformis. Taxonomy (GTDB): domain Bacteria; phylum Actinomycetota; class Actinomycetes; order Streptomycetales; family Streptomycetaceae; genus Streptomyces; species Streptomyces nymphaeiformis. Next base: position 3,864 of record NZ_JACHJY010000021.1, read on the forward strand.
TCGGCCGCGAAGTTCTGGGCCGCCTCGCGCAGTACGCCGTGCACATCGGCGTACCGCTTCACGAACCGCGGCAGCTGCCCCGTCCTCGGGCCGGCCATGTCCTGCCAGACCAGCACCTGCGCGTCACACCCATTCCTCGCGCCAATGCCGACGGTGGGCACCGCCACGCTCCGCGTGATCTCCGCGCCGACGTGCTCGGGCACCATCTCCTCGCCGCCCTCCGGCTTCACCGCGTGCGCGCCGGCCTCCTTCATGAACCGCACCGCTGTGTGGAAGCACTGCTCCGCGGATGCCTCGTACGAGCCGAAGGGCAGGTCTGCGATCGCCAGCGCCTGCCGGGCGGCCCCGGACACCGCGCGTACGAGCGGAAGCAGTTGGTCCACCGTAACCGGCAACGACGTCTTGTTCCCGAAGACGTCGTTCGACGCCGAGTCCCCGATCAGCAGCACCGGGATGCCCGCCTCGTCGAAGGTCGCCGCGGTGTACATGTCGTACGGTGCGGGCTGCTCACTCATCGCGTGGCCCTTCGTGACGGTGGCGGACCTGATCCCGCCGCCGGAGCAGACCACGGCGACTGTGGTTCTTCCGAACGCGCCCTCACCGCAAACGCCCCGGGGGAGCCCCCTCCTGGCTGGGAAGAAGGCAACGCCGATCACCGACGAGTCCGCGTCCGCGTCGAGCATGCCTTCGCCCTGCATGAAGCACGACAAGGACCTCCGCGACTGACGCCGGCGCGACATCTGCCTCCACCACGCCGTTCAGGCCGTCGCACACATATGGCACCTCGCCCACGCGAACAGACCGCCCCCAAAACGGCCGTGACCTGCCTGAAAGTGACCGTCTGCGACACGCTTCAGCCGTAGGCCAGCAGCGCGGAGGCCGCAATCTGTAGCGGATGGGGGCCCTCGTTGTTGATCACTACGTAGGTGGAGGAGGGGATCTCCTTGAGGAGGTCGCTCATCATCGCCTCGGACCACCGGCTCCCTTCGACGAAGTCCAGCGCGCCGCCGGTCGGGACGTACGCGCGCGAACTGTAGACGAAGACGACGGAGCGGCCGTCGTACATCTGAGCGACTACGAGGTGGCGCCTCTCGTCACCTTCTGCGACGTGCCATACGCGACTTCTGCGCAAGGTGGCCGTGAGCTGACCCAGGACCGGCTCACCGGCGGCGTGCCTGGCGCACAGCCGGGCGATCTCGTCCTCGGGGGCGGTAGAGGGCGGAGAAGGGAGAGGGGAGGGGGGTGTCGACGGAGACGGTGGGACGGTAGGAGAGGGTGTCCCGGTGGGTACGGGAGCGGCCGTGGCCTCGCCGGGTCTGTCGGACCTGTCGAGGCGGTACGCGACCGGGGTGCCCGGGTTGATGTGGATCACGGTCTGTGGTGGGAGGGCCGACAGCAGTTCCGCGCCGGACATCCGGGTGGTCGCGACGCCGTCGGGCACGTGACTCGGTGCGGTGAAGACGGCTGTCTCGCGGGGTTTTCTCCGGAACGTCTTCCTGGAGGGGACCGGGCCGGCCACCGCGACCATAGCCGATTCGAGCGCCTGCACCACTGCCTCCTGGGGCCCGTAGCCGGTCCCGGCCAGCTGGGCGGCCTCGTCCACGGCATCCGTAGGCGGCGGGAAGCGCAGTGCGACAGGCGTGGGACGATAGAGACCGTTGGCCATGTACCCGGTGATCTCGCCGTCGGCGTCGATGCGGAACGCGCCTCGGATGCCGTGCCCCGGCACCTCGCCCTGCGGGTCGAAGGCAGGGTCGACCGCGTACAGATGCCCTCCTGGCATCCGCCGCGCGGCGGCCCTCATCTCCTCGGTAACCGGCGGGATCTCTGCCTTGACCTCATCAGCCGTTCGTGTGCTCGCCATGTACGGTTCTTCCTCCCGAGCGTCCAGGTGGTACCGGGCGCGGACCGCGCGCGCCCGTCCGTCGTCCCCCGATCTGCGCAGGGCCAGCGACAGGTTGTGCGCGGTGGCCTGCACGTCGTCCACCGTTCCCTCGGGGCGCGGACCTCGGTCCTCCTTGAGGGCCAGTGCCTCTTCGAGAAGGCTCACCGCGTGCGCCGCATCGCCGAACTCGCCGTGCAAGGCACCGAGGTTGGCCAGGGCGCTCGCCAGTTCCCCTGCTGCCTGCGGCTCGCCGTGCAAGCTGCGCAGCGTGCCGACGGCCTCCTCCAGGTCGCGGCGCGCAGCCTCGACGGAACCGGTCTCGGCCAGCGTCGCCCCCAACTGGCCCAGCGCGGCCGCCAGGTCCAGGACGGCGTCGGGGTCCAGCGCGGCGAGGCCCCGCTGCACGTTCACCGCTTCCTCCACATGGGGGATCGCCTGGTCCGCCCGTCCGAGATCGCGTAGGACGGCTCCGTACGAGCGCAGTACCCTCCCGAGGCCGTACCGGATGCCCGGCCGGTCGTCGACCGCGAGATGCCGCCGGTAGGCGGCGAGCGCCTTGGCGAGATGCGGCGCCGCCTGCCGCGGACGTCCCACCACCCGGAGCTTCATGCCGTAGTCGGCCATGGCCGCGGTCAGCTCCAGGTCGTGGCGGCCGGGGTCGGACTCCGCGGCGTCGTGGTACAGCTGCAGCGCCTCCCCGGAGCAGTTGGCGGCGGCATCGGTCCGTCCGACGTCGAACAGCCGCTGGGAGTGCTGGCTCAAGATGGCCGCGCGCTGGGCAGTGTTCAGAGGGTCCGGAGAGGACAGCGTCGCCCATGCGCTCTCCGCCGCCGCCGTGCTGACCACGAGCGCGGCGTCGCCCCGACCGGCCGCGGCCAGGTCGCCACTCGCCCGGGACATGCGTAAGGCGATGTGTCCATTGGCCGCCGCCTCCCCGGACTCGCTCATCCGGCGCACCAGTGCCACTGCTTCCTCCGCGGCACGGGAGGCGCCCTGGACGTCGTCGGTGCGCCGCAGGTCACGGGCGTACTGGGCGAGTCTCGCCAGCCGGTTACTTGTCTGCCAGGGCCCCGTGCCCAGCCATGCCACCCGCTCCGAGCGGAGGAGTCTGCCGGAGATCGCGACGGAGATCCTAGCCCGGCTGTTGCCAGCCGGCGCGGAGCCGACGAGGAGGTCGAGTGCCTCCAGTTCGGAGAAGGCCAGGCCGGACAGGCCAGAGGCCGTGCCCCCTTCTGCGACCGCTGCCAGAATCTGCTGTTCGAACCTGTCAGGGGCCGTGTCCAGCGCGGCCGGGGCGAAGCCGCGGGGGTGTTCGAGGATCAGGGTGCGTACGACGCTGCCGAGGCGGCGGGAGACCTCCGCCAAGGTGGTGGGCTCCTCGTCCGCCGTCGCCAGCGCTCTGATGAGGACGCGTGCGCAGTCCCTGCCCTCGAACCAGTCGTCCGTGGCACACAGGGCGCGGAACACCTGCTCGGCTTCGCCGTCCGAGCGGCTCCCGGCCGCCACCGTGTGCAGCACCGAATCGGCCAGGCGGTCCGGCCCTGGTGCCCTCCAGAGCGAACGGTCACCGTCCGGGTAGAGGACCCGGAGTTCTCTCGCCATCCTGGCGAGATCGCCGTCCGATGCCGTCGTGTCGACGCGTCGCAGGGTCCGCAACGCGGACGGTTCGTCCGGCGGGGCGTGCAGGCAGACCAGGGCGAGGAGCAGACGCGCGTGTTCGTGGCTGACGGGAACACCGGCGGCGGCGAACACGCCTGCCACGTAACGCTGCTCGTTTTCGATCAGCCCTGTGATCGGGTGCTCCCGATCGTGCAGCGAAGTGGCCCGACCTTCCACAGCGTCGAGGACGCGCAGCAGCGCCGCGGCGTACAGATGCAGCGTGGTGGGGACGGTGGTGGGGCGGCCGCCACCGATCCCGTGCGCAGAGCTTACGGCCACGCTCATGCCTGCCTGCTCCGCAGCCTGCAGGAATCCGCCGGTCGCGTCGCGCCACAGCGCGCCCAGCTCGGCGGCCCCCATCCCTTCCGTGACGGATGGTAGCCGTGTCACCCGTCGTTCGATCCAGTGATGGCGGTGGCTGCCGACGGACAGTTCCTCCCACCACTCTCCGGTGTCCCGGGCGAGCAGGAGCAGCTTGACGGGCGGCACCTCGTGCGCGGTGGGAAGTTCCGTGACGGTGCGCAGCAGTTCCTCGATCCGCGACCGGTGTACTTCGGCGGAGTCGACCACGAGGAGGGCCCGTCCCGACAGGCGGGGCAGCGCGGCGACGGCGGCGAGTTGCCGGTCCCAGCGGCGGGTCGCCCGGGAGAGTGAGCCGGCCATCGCCTCCGCGCTGGCGGTGTGCGGGGCGGATGCTCGCTCGAGATCGAGGACGCCGGCCGTCCAGCCCAGGTCTCTGAGCCGGGCGCAGACCTGACGTGCCAGGGTGGTCTTCCCCTGACCGGAGGGGGCGCAGACGAGCCGCGCCACAGTGCCGCGGCCCTCACGGGCCCACTCCACGAGGTCCGCCTCCTCGGGCCGGCTCACCAAGGTGTGCAGTGCGGCCTCGGGGGTCAGCCAGGTCCAGGGCCGTGACGCGGGGGCGATCGGTTCAGGACCGAAGAGCAAGCGTTCGGCGTCGGCGCGGGAGCCGGGCGCGGCGGGTTCTGCGTGGCCGCCGTCGGCGTAGTAGATGACGATGTTTCCGTCACCGGTCACCACGACGGAATCGATGATGTGCTCGGCGGCGACCCAGCGACCACCCGCAGACGAGGACTCGGAGGTCACCCTTTGATCCGGTTGTTGTCGCCGGTGACGATGGCCCCGCCGGACATCTGCTCGACGCTCACGGCACGCTCTCCGGTCGCCGCGACACGGGCGCCCGACTGGGCGAGCAGCGCGGCGAGCTCGGCGGCCAGTTCGGGGTCGCCTTCGAGAATGCGGCGCAACTGGCCGCGCAGGGCTGCCTGGAAATCGGCGTCCTGAGGGTCCTCCGCCACGTCCCGGACGGCGGATTCGAGTTCCGCCCGACGCCGGTTACGGCGCGTGAACCGCTGCAGGATCTCCCGCCCGAGCGACACGGTGGCGTCCGCTGCCTGGTCTCTGGCGCGGGTGAGTACGGCGGTCCCGTAGGCACTGATCGCGGTGACGACATAGGGCGTGATCTCGGCTGCGGTCAGACTGGCATCCATAAGCGATCCCCCGCTCCACTCGAACGACGCGATCCCGAGGGGCGCGCGCAGGTCCTCGTCATTCCACGGTAGTGCCGACTCCGACAGGAAGCTACTCCCCAGCGCGCCACCCTGGCCGCGGCCCCGGGTGGAACGCGCCCGCTTCGGCCATGGCCGGGGCGCTGCCGGGGAGCGTCTGTCGATCATGTGCCGAGCCGGATGCGAGCGCCGGCGAGGGTGATGGCAGCCCGGTAGCGGTCGGGACCCTTGTCACGACGGGTGGCGATGCCGGGCCGGTGTTCTGAGGCGACGGGAAGCGGTGTACCACGATGTTACGTCGCCGGGCAGGCCGCTTTGTGGAACGGGCAGGGGCCGCTCATGGCCCCGTTCGCGCCCGGTGGGCAGGTCGGTACGAATCCACTGACTGAGGCGTTTTCATCCTGAATAGCCGCAGGTCAGCAGGGCGTGGACGGCTTGGACGACGGTGCCGATGCGGCGGGTGGAGCATCTGGCTCGCCGGAGGAGTCGCCAGGATTTCAGCAGGGCGAAGGCACGTTCGCCCGGGGCCCTCAGTCTGGCGTGGTCGCGGTTGAACCGCTGGTAGGGCTCGGGCTGTTCGCGGTGGCGGTAGTACGGGGTGCGGACGGTGGCGCCGGCGCCCTGGTAGGCGCGGTCCGCGAGGACGAGGACCTGTCTGGTGAGGCATGCCTGGACGATGCCGTGGGCCCGGGCGGCGGTCAGGTCGTGGGTGCGGCCGGGTGTGGCACGGGAGAACCACAGTGGTGTGCCGTCGGGGCGTGCGATGACCTGCACGTTCATGCCGTGCTTGCGGTGCTTCATCGAGTAGTAGGGCTCGTCGGCGGCGATGCGGTCGATCGGGATCAGGGTGCCGTCGACGATGACGTGGTCGCCCTCACCGAGGCCGGTCAGAGCCTCGTGCAGGCTCGGTGCCCAGGCCGCGAGGACCTCGAGTGTCTCGTCGACATAACGCCAGGCGGTGGCTGCCGAGATACCGAAGCCGGCTGCCAGGGCGGGCAGCGTCTCGTTCTTGCGCAGGTGCACCAGCGCGAGCAGGGCCTGCTGGAAGCAGCCCAGCTTCCGCCACCGCGAACGGCGTTCACACCTTCGTGCGTAGATGAGCCAGGAAACATGCTCGACCAGCTCATGGGGGACGTCGACCGTGGCACGATACGGGACCAAGCGAGGCTCCTCGGACGATGCGTGGTGCGTAGAGAACACCACGGCAACGACCAGGAGCCTCGCCTCGTTGCGCACCATCGCTGACCTGCCATTTCACCCCACAGAGACAGGATGAAAACGGCTCACTGAGCCCTTTCCAATCTCGTGGTGCTGACCACGAGTTGGACGGTCCTGCGCAACGGCGAAGCTCCTGGTAGACGGGTTCTCGACCAAGATCACCCGTGCCGACCAGGAGCTTCGCGTGCTTGTCTACCCATCGGCGATCGATCTGTCCAGCGCGCACCTTCGTCACCTTGCCCGGTGCCTGGCTGCTCACCGTATCGGGATCGCGACCGTCTACCGCTACATACGCGAAGCCCTCGACGTCCTGGCCGCTCTGGCCCCCACCCTGGCCGAGGCGATGAAGACCGTACGGACGAAGGCATTCGTGATCCTGGACGGCACCCTGCTGCCGATCGACCGGATCGCCGCCGACACCCCGTACCACTCGGGCAAACACAAACGTCACGGCATGAACGTCCAGGTCCTCACCGACCCCTTCGGGCGGCTTCTGTGGGCCTCACCAGCACTGCCCGGGGCCACTCACGACCTGACCGCCGCCCGCACCCACGGCATCATCAACGCGCTCGCCGAGGCAGGCCTCAAGTGCTGGGCGGACAGTGATGATGGCTGGTGGTGCCACCGGCAGGTCTGACTCTTGGGCTGACTGACCACGGCTTCCGTGTTTTTGCCTTGATCTGTCGGCCTGTCGGTGACGCCACCGCACGCAGCTCGGAAGGGTGTCGTGAGTTCATAGGAGCTTGTGCGAGAAGCCCCGTCACTGTCGTGTCCGTTCTCCCGACCGGCGCGTGCTGCCCTGTCCACGCGATGAGAAGGCAGCAGGCCCAGCATGATCGACGAGCATCCCGAGCGTGAAGTCTTCGGAGCAATGCTCAAGACCTGTGGATCAACCCCGGGCGGGACGCGGAGGGCGTACCTTCCCGAATGATCCTGTGATGGTCACCGAGTAGGCCCGCGTTGCAGCGCGGGTCGGGAAGGCACGCCCGTGCTCAGCGTAGTGAATGCCGATGGTTCGACGGAGTCCGGCTCCCTGATCGACGAGATCGTCCGCGAGGGCGCCCGGCGCATGCTCGCTGCCGCGCTGGAAGCAGAAGTCAACCAGTACATAGCCGAGTTGGCGGCGGAGAAGGACGAGTGCGGGCGGCGCCTGGTGGTCCGTAACGGCCACCACCGGCCGCGGTCGGTGGTCACCGCGGCCGGGCCGGTCGAGGTCAGGGCCCCGCGGATCAACGACCGGCGCGTGGACGAGACGACTGGAGAGCGCAAGCGGTTCTCCTCGAAGATCCTGGCGCCGTGGTGCCGCAAGTCGCCGAAGATCTCCGAGGTGCTGCCCCTGCTCTACCTGCACGGCCTATCGTCCGGGGACTTCGTGCCCGCTCTGGAGCAGTTCCTCGGTGGCACCGCCGGCCTGTCGCCGGCCACCGTGACCCGGCTGACCAAGCAGTGGAGCGACGACCACGCTGCCTTCCAGACCCGGGACCTGTCCGACCGGGACTACGTCTACGTGTGGGCCGACGGCGTGCATCCCAAGGTCCGCCTCGGCCAGGCCCACTCGTGCGTCCTGGTCCTGCTCGGCGTCCGCCTGGACGGCACCAAGGAGCTCATCGCTCTCGCCGAGGGCCTGCGAGAATCGACCGAGTCGTGGGCCGACCTGCTGTGTGACTGCCGCCGCTGCGGGATGCGTGACCCCGAGCTGGTGGTCGGGGACGGCGCCATGGGCCTGTGGCGTGCGCTCGCCGAGGTGTTCCCGGCCGCACGGCACCAACGGTGCTGGGTTCACAAAAGCCGTAACGTCACGAACTGCCTGCCCAAGTCCGCACAGCCTGGCGCGACGAAGGCCATCCAGGAGATCTACAACGCCGAGGACCGTGGCCATGCCGAGCGGGCGATCGAGGCCTTCGCACGCGCCTACGGCGCCAAGTTCCCCAAGGCGGTCGCGAAGATCACCGACGATCGGGACGAGCTACTCGCCTTCTACGACTTCCCGGCCGAGCACTGGATCCACCTGCGGACCACGAACCCCATCGAGTCGACCTTCTCCACGGTCAAACTCCGCACCAAGGTCACACGAGGCGCCGGCAGCCCGGCCGCTGCCCTGGCGATGGTGTTCAAGCTCGTCGAGTCCGCCCAGGCGCGATGGCGCGCGATCACCGGCGCCCACCTGGTGCCGCTGGTCCGCGCCGGCGCCCGCTTCGAAAACGGCGTCCTGGTCGAGCGGCCCGAGGTGGCAGCATGAACGACATGTTCGCAGCACTCGAAGCTCTGACCGACCGCGATCCGGAACATCGGGACGTCGCCGCCGACGTCCTCGGGGACCTCCTGCGCGCCGCTGCACTCGACGCGGACTCTGCTCGCCTGGTCGTCGGACGTTTGGTCAGCGTGGCCGTCAACGAACCGGTGACCAAGGTGCGCGAGTCCGCCCTGAACTCGACCAGCGAGGCGTTCGACCACTACCGCCTGCCTCTGGCCCTCGTCGAACCGCTGACCGCAGCCATGCCGACGATGGAACGCCAACTCCTTGTCCACACGCTCTACATCCTCGGGGCCACCCACGACCCGCAGGCCCGGCCGCTAATCGAGCCCTTCCTCCATCACCCCGACCCAGAGGTTCGCGAGGAGGCTCGGCTCGCAGCAGCCGAGCTCACCGCTGTCGAGCAGAATGGCCTCACCCACAACTCTTGACTATTGCTCCAAGATTCAGCGACAGATCCCGTTCATCCGTACCTGGCTGAGCACTTCAACGAGTACGGCGACAGCTGGCCACGAAGCTGGTCAACGAGCTCGTCGAGGCCGCCGACGAGAAGCAGCTCTCCAAGACGATCGCCCGCTACGGCCGCGTCGACCTCCTCTGCATCGACGAGCTCGGCTACATGGAACTCGACCGCCACGGCGCCGAGCTGCTGTTCCAGGTTCTGACCGAGCGCGAGGAGAAGAACAGCGTCGCCATCGCCTCGAACGAGTCGTTCGGCAAAGCGCACATGTTCCGGCGAACCCGTGCCAGTCAGCGGCTGAACAGCACGGGTTCAAAATGGAGAGATGGACCACTGAGCTGGACGTATCCTGCGTGCTGTGACGGCGATATACGTGCTGGACGGCACCCAGGTGAGGACGCTGGAAGACTTCTGGCGACTCATCGGCGAAGCGGTCAACGGCCCTGGAGGCTACTTCGGCAAGAACCTCGATGCCTTCGCTGACTGCCTCAGCGGTGGCTTCGGGCAGCCCGACGACGATGACTACGTTGTTGAATGGCGTGACCACCAGGCGTCTCGTGAGTATCTGGGCTATCCGGAGACGGCTCGCCAGCTGGAGATTCGCCTCTCACGCTGCCATCCCACGAACCGTCCTGCTGTCAGCGCGGATCTGGCTGCGGCGCAAACAGAGCACGGGCCGACCGTCTTCGACTGGCTGATCATGATCTTCGAGGATCGGGCCCCTGGCGTCCTGCGGCTTCAGTAACCATCAATGCCCGGTCTTCACCGCTCCGGCAAACGGCCCGCATCGACGTGGTCGGCGAGATAGATCATGGTGGCTTCGGGGTCCATGCCGAAGGCGGCGGCGACGAGTTTGGGATCCATGGTGTTGACCAGGTCGAGCAGCCGAGTGCAGCGGATCATGCGGGGCGGGAAGCCGCAGGCGTCGAGGACGTGGCTGACATAGGCGGTGGACGCCGGTCCCCGGCCAGACTTCGTCTGACGGGTGACCATCACGTGGGGATTGTCGGTCCGCTGGGCTTCGCGGTGAGCCAGACAGCGTTCCAGCACTGCCCAGGAGGCCGGGTCCAGGGGAACCGGATGCGGGCGGTCGCCGAGCCGGGTGGTCCGGGCATGAGGGTCGAGGTCAACGGTCTGCAGCATCTTGACCTCACGACTTGAGGCGCCGTGCAACAGCGCGAGCATGCCCAGCAGGGCCTCGTGCGGGTGGACGGCCGGACCGGTGGTCCAGCGGCGGAACAACACGCGCTGCTGATCCAGTGTCAGCGTCGCTCCGGTGAAGCCGCTGGGACCTCGGGCGGTCAGACCGTGAGAGGGATCGACAAGCACGATCTTCCGAGAACGCGCGAATCGGAAGAACTGCCCGAGCACGACCAGCCGACGCTTGCGTGCCTTGGGCGAGCCGGCGAGGAAGGCTTCGGCATCGTGGACGTCGGTCAGCGCCCAGTCCTGCTTGCCGCGTCCGCTGGCGAGGAAGCGGGCGAGGTCACGCAGGATGGCCAGGGCCGCCTCGACGGTCGCATCGCTGCGCGGTCGTGTTCCGGCCCGGCGGGCCCTCTCACGCGAGTGCATCATGAAGTCTGCAAACGCCTTCACCGATGGCCGCAGGTTCTCGGGGACGGCTTCGATACGACGCTGTCGGCGGCCAGCCGCGAGCCGCTCGGCCTGATCCGTGGTCATGGCCATGCCGTGACCGGTGAAGAAGGTCTCCAGCGCGCGGGCGAGGGAGCCCATCGAGCGTCCGGAACGACGAGAGCGTTCAAGCAGAGCCTGCGGGTGGTTGGGCTGGTCATCCAGGAGGAGTCGCCCCAGGGCGGTGATCATCGTGCAGACGCGACTGACGCAGTACTTGGCGGAGAGATCGGCGGTGAAGTCCCGCAGCCAGTGCGGAGGTTGTCCGAGTTCGGCGATCAGGCCCTCGACCCGGACGAAGGGCCGGTCGGGGTGACGCTGCCAGCAGGCGGAGCACAGTCCCAGCCCGGCATAGCGCCGCACCCGGCCGCATTCGCGGCAGGTCCGGGGCGGCTGTTTTGTCTGGCGAGGACGCGAGCAATGCCCGCACCAGCCGGTGTCCTCGCGCAGATAGCCGGGCCGATCGCACCGAGGACAGGGCGCCTTGGCGGCGTCGCGTTCCGTCATGCGTGAGCAGTCCCGGCACAACGTTGATGTCTTGTTTCTCACCGGGTGACCGCAGGTGGTGCACACGCGTGAGCAGGTGATGCACCGGCCGCTGTCCTCCTGGAGGACGCGCTGCTGGCCGCAGCGGGGGCAAGCGGCCCTGGCCGCGGTCTCTTTCTGCCGGGCCGTGCAGCGGCAGCAGTACTGGCGGTCGATGAAGCCGACCGGGGCTCCGCAGCCGATGCAGTCGCTCTGTTTCATGCCCACGATGTCGCCCGGGTCAGAGCGGCGGCATCGAACGGCCGCGGGCGGAGGCCGTTCGGGGCAGGTCAGCGACTGGCCGGGGTGGGGCGGCAGGACGCTCGACGGGGGTGGTGTCGACCTCGAATAGGTCGTTGGGAGTGCATTCCAGCGCGGTGCACAACGCGATCAAGGTGGACATCTTCACCTGTGAGGGCTCCTTGGTGAACAGCGCGGACACCGAGGCGGAGGACATCTGCAGGCCGGCGCGTTCGGCCAGAAGCCGCTGCAGCTGGGTGCCGGTCCACACCTCACGCTGGGCGGCGGCCATTCGCAGGCGCCATCGGATCTTCATGCGGGGTTGCCCTCCTCGGCGGTGAGTTCGCCCAGCGTGGTGGTCACCGCGCGGCGATAGGCGTCCTCGATGAACGTCGCGGACGGCCGGACGTATCTCATGGTTGAGCTGACTGTCCAGTGACCGAGGAGTTGCTGGATCGCCACGAGGTCCACGCCGCGTTCATAGTTGTGGGTCGCGCAGGCCCGCCGCAGGGCATGCGGGCTGAACCGGTCGGTGGCCGGGCGTCCTTCGAGTTCCATTAGATAGCGCAGGCGGTTGCGGATCGTCCCGCGGTGCAGGCTGCCGCCGGACTCATCCGCGAACAAAACGGGTGAGTCGGGGAACTTGCCGCGGACGTCGTCGAGGAACCAGTGCAGGACGAGGTCGAGGCCGTCCAGCATGGGCACCCACCGCGGCCTGGGGCCGGAGGTGCGGGCGCCTTTGCCGAATCGCACGTGGAGTTTTCCGAACGGTCCCCGCGAGAAGTGGACGTCGGAACGGTCCAGCAGGGATGCCTCTTCCGAGCGCAGGCCGGCGTGATAGAGGGTCCGGAACATCGCATAGTCCCGGGCCGCAGGCCCGTACTTACGAGCGGTGGCGATCCGGGACTTGAGGAAGTCGAAGAACTCCGCCACGCGTTCCGATGTCGGTGGCGGCAGCTGAGCCGGGGAATCGTCTCCGACATGCCGCGAAGCGTTGAACTCGTCCACCGGGCAGACCAGACGGACACCGAACCCCGCTTCAATCTCAACGGCCTTGCGGACTTGCAGGAACCGGTGGAAGCCCTTGAAGATCTGCACATACTCGCGCCGGGTCGAAGCCGCCCGCCCGGCAAGACAGGTCGCCGACGACGCGGTCGATGTCCTCTGGGGTGACATCTCACGCGGGCCGGCCCAGCGCAGTGAGCGTTCGCTCCAGCAGACCAATGTCGTTCTCGACCGTCACCGGGCTGAACCCGCGGGCCCGCCACGAGGCGACGAACGCCTCGACGCATTCGGCCTGGAACTCCCACGGATCGGCGGTCACTGGCTCCAGAAGGACGGCACCGCCCTCGATCACCCGCAACTGGGATGTCACCGGCACACCTTCCTCGCACCTGACCGATCAAGGCAGCACCTGGAAAATCTGAGCGCCACCGTGAAGACCAACGAGGACCGCAGAAGATGGATACGGGCCGGTGGCAGCGGCGATCCACGAAAAGGAACATGTGCCAGCCCCAGATGGCTGGACCAAGACCTTCACCGACCCACGGCTCTGCGCGGCCATCGTCGACCGCCTTACCTTCAACGGCACCATCATCGAGACCGGCACCGACTCCTACCGCCTCGCCTCCACCCGAGCCCGAGCGGAGGAATCGGCCAAGGCCGGCTGACCGCGACAGACTCAGGGCCGACTACCCGCCCCATCCAGGCGACGGGCTGTCGGCCCGAGACGCTCCAGTAGGCTGCGCTGGCCATGGATACGAACGCCGAACCCGGGCAGACCCGGCACACCACGAACGCTGCTGGTCCGCCGATCCGGCAGCTGTTCCGGGACGTCATCGCCGACCGCATGCAGGGCCCCAGGCCGCCCCAGGCCGCGATGCTGTTCGACGGCGAGGTCGACCCTTGCTGGGACGACCGGAGCTTTCTCGGCGACTTCTACAGCGAGATCCTTCACCAGGACACCTGCCAGCCGACAACCGCTGACGGCCTCGCCCTGGTCACGACCCTCGCAGTCGACGACCGCATTCCCGCCCGGCACCGGTTCCAAGCCGTCGACCTGCTGTTCAGGGCTACCACCGTCGCTGAGCGCCATCTCGCCGAGACCTGGCCGGCCACCCCACAGCATGCCGATCCCGACAGCGAGGCCCGGGCCCGCAGCGCGGTCCAAGCTCACGTTCCAACTCTGCTGGCCCGCTGGTCGGACGAATGCCCAGCGGTTCGCCTTGCCCTCGCCGGACTCGCCGTGGTCTTCCCGACGGACCGCACCCTGCCCGCCTTGACACCGCGCCTGCAAACCTTCACGCACCAGCACACCCAGGGCACCGACATCGGCGATTACGTGCGGTTCGTCGTCGTCATGGCCACCCAGAACGACGACCAGATCCTCACGGCGACGGAGAAGCTCACTGACGCCTACTGGACGGGAACAGCGCGCGGAGTGCCAGCCCGGCCACGAGCCCTCCACCTCCTCGGCCAGATGCTGACGAAGGTCGGAATCGGACTCACCCGAGCACCCGCCGGGCAGTGACGCACCGCGCGACGCTCGCGCTGCTATTTCTCAGGTTCTGGCACAGCTTCCGTGCAGCGGTCACCCTGAGTGACGTTTGAGTCTCTCAGGGCAGCATCGAAGTCGCCCGAAAATGAGCCGTCATCGAGGCGGTTGGGCTCAAAGTCCGGGTCGTGGAAGAGGCCGTACTCCGACTGAAGGAGCTGTTGTTCCCGTCGATCGTGGACGTCGCGGTGCTGTCGGTGGACGTGAATATCGAGATAGTGCGCGTTGACGCGCAATGCACCACGGTCGGCGCCATCTGTCCGGGGTGCGGGGCCTGGTCGACCCGGGTCCACAGCTCCTACCTGCGGTTTCCCGCTGACGCACCGAGCTCCGGACGAACGGTTGTACTCCAATTACGAGTTCGGCGGTTTCGGTGCTGGAACACCATGTGCCCGCGCCGGACCTTCGTGGAGCAGATATCGGGCCTGACCCGCAGGTATGGCCAGCGCACCGAGCGGCTGCGCTCGATCCTGGCCGCACTCGGCCTTGCCCTGGCAGGCCGGGCCGGCGCCCGGCTGGCTGCCGTCCTCGGCGTGTCCGTCAGCCGAAGCACAGTCTTGCGCCTGGTCGATGCGCTGCCTGAGCCGGAGGTGCCCGCGCCGCGGGTGGTCGGCGTCGACGAGTACGCCACCCGCAAGGGCCGCCACTACGGCACCGTGCTGGTGGACGTCGAAACCCGCCGCCCGATCGACCTGCTCCCGGACCGGGAGGCATCCAGCCTGGCCGCCTGGCTCGCCCAGCGGCCAGGCGTCGAGGTCGTCTGCCGGGACCGCGCGCCATTCTTCGCTGAAGGCGCCGCTGCCGGAGCGCCGCAGGCGGTGCAGGTCGCGGACCGGTGGCATCTCTGGCACAACCTGAGCGAGGCCGCCGAGCGGAGTGTCGCCCAGCACCGCCGCTGCCTGCGTGTCCTGACACCCGAAGCGTCTCAGCCTGAACCCGAGACCGCTGTGGCCCCGGACCCGTCGGCGTCGCCATGGCCGACAGGTCACCGCTTTGCCGACCGGACTCGGGCCCGGCACGCAGCCGTCCATGCGCTGCTGGAGGCCGGACACAGTCGGCGCTCGGTCCAGCGGCAGCTTGGGATGAGCTGGCATACCGTCAAACGGTTCGCCGACGCCGCGAAGCCGGAGGAACTGTTCACCGGCCAGTGGCAGAACCGGTCTTCGGTCCTCGACGACTACAAGCCTTATCTGGACGACCGCTGGAACGAGGGCTGCACCAATGCGTGGAGGCTCTGGGAGGAGATCGTGCCGCTCGGCTACAAGGGCAGCTACCAGCGCGTTCGCGCCTACCTGCACGACAAACGCACCTCGCCACGACCGGTAACCGCCCGGCCGCCCTCGACCCGGGCCGTCGCCGGGTGGGTTCTCCGGCACCCGGACACCCTCACCGAATCCGAGCAGCTCCAACTCAAGGCCGTCCGGATGCACTGCCCTGAACTCGACGCGCTCACTCGCCACGTCCGCTCCTTCGCGGCCATGCTCACTGGCCGCCAGGGCGAGCGTCTGCCGGACTGGCTCGATTCCGTCCGGCAGGACGACTTGCCCAGCCTTCACACCCTCGCCGCCGGCATCGACCGCGACCGCGATGCCGTCATCGCCGGCCTGACTCTGCCCTGGAACTCCGGTGTTGTCGAAGGTCATGTCAACCGGATCAAGATGCTCAAGCGCCAGATGTTCGGCCGCGCAGGCTTTCGACTTCTACGGAAACGTGTCCTGCTGTCGTGCTGATATCAAGACGTGTCGGTCGACGGTGCGGGGCTCTTTGACACTGCTGTGCTCAACAGCCGGATGTCGTACTCGGTCCAGCAATCGGAGATCTCGATGCCGACCTCGCTGTTGCAGCGGGCGCACAGCAAGTTCGGTCCGTTGAGCCCGTCCAGTCTGCAACACCCGTAAAGCCGAGACAGGTCCATGTGGGGCCGCAGCAGTACACCGTCAAGTGGGTTGATCACCCAGGTGGCAATCGCCCCAGCAGGACCGTACGGATCTGGGTCACCGGCGAAGGAACCCACCCGCACTGTCGAGGGGCCGTACGTGTAGTGCTCCCTGCCCCTCACTGACGGCAGAGGCTTCCACTCACGTTGCTCCAGTGGATTCGACAAGGGAGCAGTGCACGACTGGCATCTGAAAACGATCAGCACCCTCGATACGTCTCCCGTTCGAACCACATCCACTGTTGTCATCCAACACCCAAGCCTGCCGAGAGACCAGATCCAGCTTCACGCGTACGTCACGCGCTGTCGCGAACCGGAGCCACTGCACGGAAGCTGTGCCAGAACCATTTCTCATGAACATTCACGGGCCTCAAGATCCGTAACTGCTGCCCATACTGGCGGACAAACGCTGCCCCTGGAAGTGAACGAAGCCACTCGTTCGGACCCGGGAGATGCTGGCCCGGGAGATGGGCATGGCGATGGGTACCTTCCGGAACAAGAAGCCCTACGCCCAGCCCGGGTTCCCCGCTCCGATCAGTTCGGCCGGCGCACGCACACTGCTGTGGGACGGCGGGCAGACCGCGGCTTTCCTCGCCGACGAACCCGTCCCCGATCTCCCGCCCGACGACGCCCCCTCCACGCTCCTGGACCGTCAGGAGGCCGCTGCCGAGCTCGGGGTGACGGCCCGGACCTGGGACGGGTACGCCACCGACCCCCGGATCGCCGCGGACGTGGTCGACGTTCAGGGCGTCGACCACTGGCCGCGCGGCGTTGTGCGAGCCTTCCGCGACGGTCGGCCCGGGAAAGCGGCGGGGTCGGGCCGGCCGAAGGGCAGCGCCGACGCCGTTCCGCGCGGCGAACTCCGCGATCGCGTCGCCGTCCTCCTGGACGCCGACCCCAGCATCACGATCGCCGGCGTCCAAGAGGCCACGGGCTCCGCGTATGCCACGGTGCAGCGCGTCCTCGCCGAACTCCGCGCCGACAGGATCGGGGTCTTCATGAAGGCGAACCCGGCCCTCTCCTTCGAGCAGGCCGCCGACCGGCTCGGCTACCCGCCGGCGGTTCACCGGGGAGTCCGCACAGTCATGGAGCAGGGATCCACATCGAACCAGGACGCCGGAAACCACTGACCTGGCCATCACAGGAAACTCAGCACCTCGGCCGAGAAGGCCGCTGCATACATTCCCTTCAGGAAGTCATCAAGGGATCGGGAACATACTCCAATTCCATAGGGCTATGATGCTGGGCGGAGCGCGGTTAGGGCATGGTTCTTGCCTCGTGGAGCCGCTGCGCCTATCAGGTCAGGGCGTGTCCGTATGAAGCAGCCAGTGCCTCCAGGGCGGGGTCTCTGAACTGGGCGCGCAACGCTCCGAATGCCTCCACCTTGTCCTGTCCGAAACGGCCTACGTATGTGGCGTAGGTTTCCGCGGTAACGAACTTCGGCGGGGTGGTCTTGCTGTGGAATTTGTCTGCGTACATCACCAGACGCTCTTCCGGCGTGACGGCAACGTAGTCGGCCGGCGGTAGCGGCAGGCCTTGGGCGAGCACGTCCTCCTTGCTCAGCCCGACCCCGGTGTGGCATGAGCAGAACCGGCACAATTCCTCAGGCAGCCCTTCGGCTTCAAGGATTTCGTGCCCCAGCAGAACGTGTCTTACATAGTTCTGCCCGTCGATGCGCCCCTCGGCGTCGTAGAGGCGGTACACCCCGATGTCGTGAAGCAGGCATCCCGCCCGCACCAGATCGGCGTCTACGCCCCAATCCGAGAGGGAGATGATGCGTTCGGCTACTTTCCAGACGATTTCACAATGTGTGAATACGAGGTCGAATGCTTCTTCGTTGGGAGAGTGCTTCAGGTGCATCGCGCGGATTTCGTCCACCGAAGGGATATCCATCCCGGCAGCATAGCCAACCGGCTGTGGTTGCAGGCGGTGTTCCCTGTCCTGGCCCTGCGGGCTGACGTGCCACGGCTGGGGGTGGGGCGATGGCCGGCTCCGCCGGATACCGGCGGAAGAGGGTTAGCGGCCCTGTCCGGCCATCGCCTGGAAACGAGGAAGCGCCTCAGCTCTACGCGCAGAGGATTCACGCGCTCCCTGACAGGCCGGCTGCTCGCGAAGCTGCAGGGCGCGCCGAGGGCAGGGGCGCACCCCTGCCCGTCTCACCGCCGTGCCACCCTCCAAGACCGCTGGCGCACAGCCCACGACGTGGGGACTGGGCAGGGGCGGAGAGCCTGGCGGCTCTGGGGCCGGGCCTGACAGCCCGGCTCCCGCCTGACGGCGGAGCGGCCGGCCGGGGGGCCCGTGTGCGATGTGCCGGGTTGGTGTCAGTGGGGTGGTGTCAGTGACGGTACGTCAGACCGATGCGTTTTCACTGGTCGGTCCTTGAGCGAGGGCGTGGTCACTGACACGGGGCGGTATCTGGGGCGGGCGTGGCTGTCATGGAGCGGTACACCCCATCCCGCTCCACTGTCTTGAGAACGGCACTTCTGATCCTTCCGATGGCTTTGCGGCCGCACCGTGGTGGGTGTTGGGTTCCGCGGCGGAAGGGTGTGGGGTGGGGGAGCCGGGCGTGTGGGGTGAGGTCACGGCGGGGCTGAGGGTGGCTAGGGCCTGTTGTGAAAGTGGATCGCCTGATGCTCCTATTGATCGTCAAGGGGTTCCTGCGAGGGCCGCCTTCCGTACTGCTGGCTGCTCGTCGCTGTTCTGTTGCGCGCCGTAGGTGGTGAGCGACAATGCCCGCATGACGGGCGGGGGAGGCAGCGTGGATCGGGATGCCACGAAGGCATGGTGGGAAGGGCTCGTTCGCCGGGTGGCTGTCGCCATGCTGGTGTCGGCCGTGCTCTCGCTCCTTGTATCGGCCCTTCTCATTGGCATTCCTCACGGATGGAAGACGGCAACGTCATTGGCCGACATCACACTGCGCACGTCATGGATCGCACGTTTCCTTGTCCCGATCGCCGTCGCCATGCACCTGGTGATCCACTTCCATCGCCGCAGCAAGCTGCCGCCACGAGGCCGCCCCCGGCCCCGGTCCACCAAGAGGGGCGGCCAGCACCGCTGACCTGGGGCCGGCCCAGCCTGCGGAACTCATGGACGAGGTAATGATCCTATTGCCAGTCAAGAGAGCTGAGAACCTGATGGTGGTCAGGTTCGGTAGGGGTGAAGAGCGACGCTCTCCGGTCCGACGCTGATCTCCACCCAGGACTCGTCCACGCTGCTGGGGATGGGTGATGCCAGGTCGAACAGCACGGACCAGTGGCCCATCTGGAGGTAGGCGGCTCCGTCGTCGGTCAGGTGAAGGCGGCCGCGCATGATCACCCGGTCGCCTTCCTGCCGGAGCTTCGGCTCGGTGGTAGCGGCTGGCCGGGTGTTCTGGCACCAGTGGAGGTCCGCGTCGACGGTCCATTCGATGAGGTGCCGGCCGTCGGCTTCTCGCGGATTGCCGCGCCAGAGCACCACGGCGGACCCGATGGGGGTGTGAACCCGAACTGTCATGTGCTGCTGCGGGGCCTGCGGCAGGCTTTCTGTGCGGACGAACATCGCCTCATCATCCATGACGTCACGTCCCATGACCGTGGAGTTGTCGGGCTGCCGAGGTCAAGCGGCGGTGAGCCAGTCCCGGTAGGCGCCTGCGAGGTCGTCGTCGCGGCGTGTGCCGCGTTCGATGCAGGAGATCACTGCCGGCCAGACGCCGAAGTGTTCGGCGACGGTGGTCAGGGTGATGTTCTTGGCCTGGCGTGCCGGCCGGAGGTCGGAGACGTCCGGGACGCTGACCGGTGTGGTGAGGTAGCGGAAGATCTCCCGGGCGATCGCCCGCTTGAGCAGGCGGATGATCTCCTTCTTCGTGCGTCCGGCCGCGGTCTGCCGGGCGACGTACTCGCGGGTGCGGGCGTCGCTGGACATCCGGACGAGAGCGATGCGGTAGAGGGCTGAGTTCGCCCCGCGGTCGCCGCCGCGGGAGAGGCGGTGGCGGTTGGTCCTGCCGCTGGAGGCTGGGACGGGTGCGACGCCGCAGAGGGCTGCGAAGGATGCCTCGGTGCGCAGGCGGTGGGGGTTGCCGCCTGCGGTGACCAGGAGCTGGGCCGCGGTGTCGGGGCCGACACCGAACGCGGCGCGCAGGCCGGGGTTGTGCTCGGTGGCGGCGGTGTCCAGGGCGGCGGTGAGGGTGTCGTGTTCCGCGGTCAGGGCCTGGACCCGGCGGGCGAGGGTCTTCAGAGCGGTCAGGAGGGCGACGCGCGGTCCGTCGCCGGTGGGGCGAAGCCGGGAGATCGCGTCGACCTGCGTCTTGCCGCGCAGGGCGGTGTACTTGACGCGGATGTCGTCTGGGGCGGTGATGAGGATGTGCGCGATCTGGTTCAGGGTGGCGGTGCGGGCCTTGACGGCGGACCTGGCGGCGTTGTGTAACGCGCGTATGCCGCTGACGGTGTCGTCCTTGGGTATGACCGTTGCCCGGCCGGACAGAGCGGCGCGGGCGGCCGCGTAGGCGTCGATGGGATCGGACTTGCCGATCCGGCGCCGCTCAGCCTTGTCGGGCCGGTTGACCTCTATCACGGTCAGGCCGGCGTGGCGGGCGGCGCGGGTGAATCCCAGGCCGTAGGAGGAGGTGCCCTCGACGCCGACGGCGGTCACGGTGCCGTGGGCGTTCAGGAACGCGATCGCCGCGGCGTATCCGGCTGCGGTGGTGGGGAACTCGGCGTCGGCAACGTGGCCACCGCGGTCGGTGATGACCGCGACGTGGATCGTGTCCGCGTGGGAGTCCACTCCGCCGAACACCGCATCCATTTCTGCGGCGGGGGTGATCGTCACTGCCATCCTGTCAGCTGCCTTCCCGGGCCGGAGGTGGCACCGGCCGGGTGGGTCAGACAGGACATTGAGGGGGCCTGTGGCCAAGCTCCTATCAGGTCATGTTCCACCTGGCCGGAGCCATGGAGAACGGGTCCCGGTGGCCGGACAGAACAGTCGCAGGACAGTCCAGCAGGACGTCAGTCAGACCCTGAGCCACGACCACCGGAACCCGCTACGAGTATCAATGTCAGACCTGCCTGGCATGCTTCGCGCCATGGAGATGACAGTGCAGCTGACGATCGACTGCTCCGATCCTCAGAAGATGGTGGCCTTCTGGGCCGAGGCCCTGGGCTATGTGCCTGAGCCTGCGCCCGACGGGCATGCCACGTGGCGTGCCTATTGGGCGGCGATGGGGGTGCCCGAGGAAGAGTTGCCGGCCGGCGCCGGGGACATTCCGGAGTCGATCATCGATCCCGAGGGGCGCGGGCCACGGGTGTGGTTCCAGGAGGTTCCAGAGTCGAAGGCCGCCAAGAACCGGTGGCACTTCGACCTGAAGGTCGGTGGGGGCCGTGACGTCCCACTGGACGTCCGCATACAGCGGGTCAAGGCTACGGTGGAGCGGCTGGTCAAAGCCGGCGCCACCGTGCTGCGGATCAAGGACGATCCGGAAGCGGGGTTCTACGCCGCCGCCATGCAGGACCCCGAGGGCAACGAATTCGATATCGTCTGAGGGGCGTTGGAACGGTCCTGGTCACAGCCATTCGTTGATGGCTGCGACCAGGACGGTCGCTTCGTAGCGGACAGCGAGTTTGTCGTACCGAGTGGCAACGGCCCGGTGCCGCTTGAGGCGGTTGATACCGCATTCGACAGCGTGCCGCTGCTTGTAGTCGTCCTTGTCGAACTTCGGCGGCCGCCCACCGTGCGATCCGCGTTTGAGGCGGTTGCGGATCCGGTCCGCCGGCACCGGAATCGTGGCCTTGATCCCGCGTCTGCGCAGGTAGGAACGGTTGCTGCGGGAGTCGTAGGCCTTGTCGGCCCGGACCCGGTCCGGACGCTTGCGCGGCCGGCCGAGTCCCAGCCGGGGCACCCGGATCGCTTCCAGGGCCGGCTCGAACTGCGGTGAGTCGCCGCGCTGCCCCGCTGTGATCACCACGGACAGAGGCTTCTGGCCCTGCTCGACCGCAAGGTGGATCTTGCTGGTCAGCCCGCCCCGGGACCGTCCAAGGCCGTGGTCGGCCGGCTCGACGAAGACACCGCCGGGCGGCTCCTTCTGGAGGTCCCCTTTTTCGCCGCCCCGGCGGCGTGCTGGTGGGCCCGGCAGACGGTGGAGTCGACGTTGACCTCCCAGGTGATCAGGCCTTTCGCGTCCGCCTCGGCCTGGAGCCGGGTGAGGATCCCGGCCCAGGTCCCGTCCCGCTGCCAGCGCCGGAACAGGTCATAGACCCGATCCCACGGGCCATACCTTTCGGGCACGTCCCGCCACGGGGCACCGGTCCGCGTCCGCCACCGTATGCCGTCTATCAGCTGCCGCCGCGTCCACACCTGAGGACGTCCCGGCTTGACGCCCCTCGGCAGCAACGGCTCAAGCCGGGCCCACTGGCCATTCGTCAGATCCCCACGTCCCACGACACGGGATCATCAACGAACAAGATCCACTTTCGCAACAGACCCTAGCCGACCATCCGCCTCCTGTTGGGAGTCCACTTCCTTGTCGTACCTGCTTCCTGAGCCCGCTCCTGCTGAGCAGAACGGGCCGTGCGCGCACACCCCGGCGAGCGCGGCCAAGTCCTCGCCACTGGCGTCCTTACTTCTGCTGGTCATCCTCCTGGGCGCGCTGGTCGTCCTGCTCGCCCGCGGGATGAAGCTGGAGGAGGCCCTCGCCATCCTGGGGGCCGGCGGTCTGCTGGCCGCCGAGCTGCGTCAGCGTCTGCTCTGATCCGATGCCCTGCCGGGGCCTGTCTCACCGACGGGCCCCGGTCCTGTTCCGGGCTCGGGAAGGAGATGGATGCCGTGGCCCGCCCCATGAAGCAACTGCCCCGCACCAACGACCCCCTGGTGGCCTTCGCCCGCGACCTCCAGGCGCTGCGCAAGCAGGCCGGCAACCCGCCACTGGCGCTGATGGCCGAACACAGCGGGCTGTCGACCGCGACCCTGTCGAACGCCCACGCGGGCAAGAAGCTGCCCACCTGGGCGACCGTCAACGGCTACGTCCTGGCCTGCGGCGGCGACCCCGAGAGCTGGAGCGCGCGCTGGGAGAGCCTGCGCCTGGCCGCCGCCGGAGTCACCGGTGACCTGTGCCGCGAGGCCCTGAGCCGCTGGGAGCGCACCGGCAACCTCACCCCACTGCACGCCGCCGACGAGGGCGAGCTGCGCGAGCTCCTCAAGACGCTGCTGGACTTCAACGGCCTCAGCCACCGCACCCTCGCCAAACAGGCGCCCGGCTACTCCCACGTGACGTACGGGGCCGTCCTGCGCGGCGCACGCCCGCTGAAGGCGAAGATCCTCTACCAGATCCTCATCGGCTGCGGCGTCTACTCCCTGCGAAGCCAGGAGGCGTGGTTCCACCTCCTGAGCAGCTTCTCCTGGAGGGAAGGCATCGAAGGAGGCAAGCTCCTGGCCAGGGTGGACCAGCCCCTGCGCTACGCCGGCGACCTCGACCTGAAGATGCTCAAGGCCATCCTCGAACGCCTCGAGCGCAGCCGCGGGCTGTTCGCCGCCGACATCGTCTCGTACGACAGCATCAACGCCCTACGCACCGCCTACGAGGACATGCTGGCGCTCCTGCTGTCCTCGCTGCAGCGCTCCCACGTCCAGCTGCCGCCCAAGCTCGGCTACGCCTTCAACCAGGTCGTCGGCGAGCTGCGCAACAGCTCGATCCCCAACCCAGCCGCCACCGCCGCCCTCGTCCCGCTCGCCATGCCGTTCCACCCCCGCCTACGCACCCGGGTCGTCATGGCGCTGAAGAACGCAGGCGAACTGCTACGCCGAGCAGAGGCCGGCGAACTGAACATCCGGGGGGTGGCAGGGCTCCGGCTTCCACTGCCGCCGCCCCTACATGTCCAGCGCGCCACGACGACCGCCTCGTAGTTCCCGAGCGCATGACCGGCGCCGCGGTCTCAGCCGGTGACCGGCTGTCGGGCGCCGGTCCTGCTGTGCTGGACGTCGAACTCGTCATACGCAGTCAAGTCACCCGCCGCAACGACGAACTCGGCGCCGAGTATCGGGCCCATTCCGGCCTGGGTGTGCTGGCCCGGGGGCTGGTGGAGACGAGGGCGATCCCGCCGCCGGGGTGGATGAGCGTGTCGAGGTCGGCCAGGATTTGGTCCTGGTTCATCCACTGGAAGGACTTACCCATCGTGCACAGGTGGAGCGGGGGCAGTCTCATGCCTGTGAGGCCGGCGGCGTCGCCGCACGCCCAGGTGATGTTTCCGGTGCCCTGCGCGGCGGCGGCCTTGCGGCCTTCGCTGATCATTGCCGGTTCGATCCTCGGCGGTGTCTCGGTGGGAGGAACACGCGTATCTCGTTGGAGCCGCAGGTGAAGGTCCACTCCTGTGGGTGAACAAGGCTCACCGGCTCCGCAGGGGAACGACACCCTGTTCCGGGACGGCAGCCGGGGAAGGACGGCTGAACGTACTCAGCTCGCGTCGGAGCCGCTGGAACTCGTCGTCCTTGGCCGCCCAGGACCGACAGGGCCAGCTGGTGACGCTCCTTGAGCTCGCTGAACCCGGTGTGGGTGCGGGCGAGTTTGTGGGTGAGCCGCTGGTGTCGAGTCCTCCGGCGGGACCGAACGGGCCGGCATGCTCTGGTGGTCCTTCGCCCTGGGCGCGGACCTCGCCGGCAACGCGACGATCATCGCCTCCTCCGCCAACGTCGTCACCGTCGGCATCGCCGAACGCGCGGGCCACCCCATCTCCTTCTGACAGTTCAGCAAGTACGGCCTCGTCGTCACGGCCGTCACCACCGCCGTCGCGGGCCTGTACGTGTGGCTGCGCTACTTCGTCCTGGCCTGATCGCGCCCCCGCCGACCCGTCGAGCCGACCCGTCGAAAGGAGGGAAAACGCCATGGGCGACTCCGACGAGGAGAGGATCGCCGCCCTGGAGGCCGTCCGTGCGGCGCGACGACCCCCGCTTCGCCCGCGGCCTGTGCGAAGGCCGCCCCCGGCGCCCCCGCGAGTACCGGCGCGGCCGGGCCTGGCCGGCCATGGCCCTCGCCGCCGTCGTCGCCGGAGGGATCGTCCCGCACGGGCTGCTCCTGGCGGCGGGCCTCGTCATGGCGGCCCTCGCGGTGAACCTCTTCGACACCCGGGACCAGCGGCTCCGACAGCACCGGCGCGGGCACGGGCAGGACCCGGGCGGCCTGTGGTGACGCGGCGGCGAACCCCCGTACCGAGGGCGAGCGTTGGAGCCGCCCGCGACGCCGTCCCACTCCGTGGAACGCCGGCCGGTGCGCCTTGACCCCGCCGACGGGCACCTGCTTCGATCATGCATATGAAGAGCCGCCGGACGACCCTCACGCGACGACGTCACGTCGACCTCGCGCGCACGTCCGGCGCCCTCTGTAGCGGACGCTGACCCCGGCCGCCGTCCTCCGCGCCCGCCGGAACCCCGTCCGGCCGCGCCGCCCCCGGGGCACCGCCCCGGCCGTCGCCCGGCGCCCTCTCCGCGCGTCGCCGTCCGCCCGTAGCCGGACCCCGGCCGCGTAACGCCCAGCCGTCCCCACCGGCCCCACCGGTCCCTCCCTCCTCCCGGCGATCCCGGGAGTTCCCGATCCGGGGGACCTGCGGGGCCCGCCCGGCCGTGCCCGCCGCCCCGCCCGTACGCACCACTCCGCCCGTACGGGCTCCCCACCGCCCGTACCCGCCGACTCCGCCGGTACGGGCCGCCCCCGTGCGCACGCCCCCCCACGCCCGTTCCCTCCCGGAAGGAAACCGTCCTCGTCATGGCCGTCCCGTCCGCGCGCCCCCGCGCCCGCCGCAGGCACCTGGTCGCCGCGCTGTTCTCCGCCCTCGCCCTCGCGGCTACCGCCGTCCCCGCCGGAGCCGCCCCCACCGCGGAGAGCCTCCTCCCCGTACCGCCGCACAACCCGTACGCGGGCCCCGACGGGACCGCCACCATGCACGGGGACACCGGCTCCTCGGACACCACCCCGCTGGCGGGCCCCGGCGCGGGCGCCCTGGCCTCGAAGCGGGTGGCCCTCGCCTCCGCCTGCCCCACCATCCTCGTCGGCTCCGACGGCTACCCGGTCGTCCTGTGCACCCCGATCTTCGGCCAGGTCCCGACGGTCCACCTGCTGAACCCGGCCGACGGCTCCTCCCTCACCACCCTCCAGCTCACCAAGGGCTCGCTCCTCGGCGGCGTCTACGCCTACCTGGACGCCGAGGACCGGCTCGTCGTCGTGGACGGCAGCCGCAGCCTCCTGCGCGTCGCCCACCGCAAGGACGCCTCCGGCACCTGGCGCCTCTCCGTCGACCGCAGCCTCTCCCTCGCCTCCGCCGTCCCCGCCGACGACGCGGTCACCGGCCTCTCGCCGGACTGGCAGGGACGCGTCTGGTTCGCCACCGGCAACGGCGTGGTCGGCCTCGCCGACGACCGGACCGGGCGGATCGGCACCCTGCGGCTCCCGGCCGGCGAGCGCGTCGCCAACAGCATCTCCACCGCCCCCGAGGGCACCGCCGTCACCAGCACCCACGCCACCTACCTGCTCACCGCGGGCGCCGACGGCACGCCGAGGACCGTCTGGCGGCAGGCGTACGACCGGGGCCAGGCCCGCAAGCCGGGCCTGCTGAGCTGGGGCAGCGGCTCCACCCCGACCTTCCTCGGCCCGAAGACCGGCACCGACTACGTCGCGATCGTCGACAATGCCGACACCACCGTCCGCCTCAAGGTGTACCGCACCGCCGACGGCGGCGAGATCTGCTCGATCCCCGTTCTCCAGGCCGCCAGCGGCCCCGGCAGCGAGAACTCGCCGATCGGCGCGGGCAACAGCGTCTTCGTCGCCGGCACCTACGGCTACCCGTACCCGGCGCTCCCGGACGGCGCGGGACCGTCCGTGCCCTCCTCGGCCGACTTCGCCGGCGGCCTGACCCGGGTGGACATCCGCCCCGACGGCACCGGCTGCGCCACGGTCTGGGACAACGCCCTGCGCTCGGCGGCCGTCCCGAAGCTGTCCACCGCCACGAACACCCTGCACACCGTCGTGCGCGACCCGCTGATCCCCGGCACCGAGGGGACGGGCATCCTCGACCCGTACCGCTACGTCCAGATCGACCCGGAGACGGGCCGCGTCACCCGCTCCAAGCAGGTCGGCATCGGATCCCTGTACGACACGCTCCAGATGGCCGGCACCGTCGCCCCGGACGGCGCCTACCTCCAGGGCACGGTCACCGGCGTCCTGCGGATCACCGCGGGCTGAGCCCCGCCCGCGTCCGCCCGTGTCAGTACACGTCGCGGACGTACCGCCGGTCCGCGGCCATCCGCTCGACGTGGGCCGCCGCCTCCTCGTCGCCTATCCTCCCGTGGCGGGCGACGAGTTCGCGCAGGGTCCGGTCGACGTCCTCGGCCATGCGGGTGGCGTCGCCGCAGACGTGGAAGTGGGCGCCGTCCCGCAGCCAGGACCAGAGGATCGGCACCCCTCCTCGTCGTCCTCCCGGGCGGGAGGTATCCCCGCCCACCCGACCGAACGAGCCGAAAGACCCGTACGGCTTCCCGGTCGACCTGAAGGACCTCCAGGCCCGGCTTCATAAGGCGCATGCCGAGTACCGAGCGCTGATCGAAACACTCCCCTGGTCGGTGGAGCCGTTGCCCGGCTGGCCCGGCAAGGAACATCCGCACACCGGCGAGGTCATTCCGGGGCGGGAGGACAGCCCGGGCTACACCCCGGAGCAGGCCGCGGAGGAGAAGCGGCTGTGGGAGCTCGTGCGAGAGCTGTCGATCGCGGTGTCTACGCATTCGTACTGGAACAAGCCGGAGCGCGGCCCCGAGCTGGTCGAGGCTCGCATGGCGCTGAAACATCACCCGGACGTTATGGCCGCACTCGGTGACCTGGCCGAGGCTTCCTAATGCTGTTGTCAAGCCGCCGGAGTACGGCTTATCGGCCCAGGCGAGTGCGAGGGCACGTGCTCACCTGGTGTCCTCGTCTTCGGCCATGTCGTACTCGTCGACACCGAGCTCCGCGCCAGTGGCACTGAGGAAGTCCAAGACCTTGCGGTCCAGGTGCCAACCGAAGAGGTTGGGGGCGTCAGCAGCGCCCGACTGGGCTTGGTCGGTGTCGTTGAAGTAGCGCACGACGTGAAGCACCGCTCCGCCGCCGGTGCCGGCCAGACGCCTGCTGAGGTCAGCGATGCGGTCCGTGTGGGGCTGGAGCCTGTCGAGAATGTGGGTGATCTGCTCGTCGACGCGCAGGCCAGGTTCCCGGCATACGGCCATCCACGAGTGGTCGACCGGGACCACCGCCGGTTCGGTGAACCGGCTGCCGCGAACGGATACCTCGTCGGGAGTAATCCCTAGCTGCGAGGTCATGTCGTCTGCCGAGATGTGCTGGCTGAACAGCGCGAAGTAGGCGTACTGGTGAAGTGGCCTCCCGCGGAGAATAGCCGCGCGGGAGGCGGGCCCGCAGTGATTACGCGTGCCCCGACAGTCAGGCAGCCGCGCTGACCGGAGGTGTGACCTGGTAGCACCGGCGGTCACGGATCAGGGCCCAGATGACGTTGACGCGTCGGCGGGCGAGGGCGAGCACAGCCTGGACGTGCTTCTTCCCCTCGGCGCGTTTGCGGTCGTGGAACTTCCGTGAGTTCGGGTCGTGACGGACGCTGACGAGCGCGGAGGTGTAGAAGACGCGCTGGAGTCTTCGGTGGTAGGTGACCGGCCGGTGGAGGTTGCCGCTGACCTTGCCGGAGTCGCGTGGTGCCGGGGCGACGCCGGCGAAGGCCGCCAGGGCGTCCGGGGAGTCGAACTCGTCCAGGTCGCCGCCGACAGCGGCGAGAAACTCGGCACCGAGGGTCGCTCCGATGCCCGGGATGCTCAGGACGATGTCGGCGAGTTCGTGCTCGCGAAACCGGCCCTCGATGAGTTTGTCCATCTGGGAAACCTGCTCGTTGAGGGTCAGCACCTCCTCAGCCAGGGTGTGGACCAGCCTCGCGATGGTCTTCTCCCCGGGAACGGTGGTGTGCTGCCGTCCTGCGGCCTCGACTGCAACCTCGGCAAGGGCTCCGGCGTTTCAGATCTTGCGGTTGGCCAGCCACTTCGTCAGCCGGGCGACGCCGACTCGGCGAATCGCGGCCGGGGTCTGGTAGCCCGTCAGCAGCCTGAGCGGGCCGGTGTTGGTCACGTCCAGAGCCCGCTCCAGGGCCGGGAACATGCCCAGGAGCGTGCTCCGCAGGCGGTTCACGACGCGGGTGCGGTCCTCGACCAGGTCGGACCGCCGTCCGGTCAGCAGCTTCAGCTCGATGGCCGCTTCGTCGCCGGGCCGGATGGGCCGCAGGTCGCGGCGCATCCTGGCCTGGTCGGCGATCACGAAGGCATCGCGGGCGTCGGTCTTGCCCTCCCCGCGGTAGCCGTCGGATGCCCGGTTCACCAGCCGGCCGGGCATGTAGAGCACTTCTTGGCCGTGGCTGACCAGTAGGGCCAGCAGCAGCGCGGGCTCCCCACCGGTCATGTCGATCGCCCAAGTGACCTGCCGACCGCCCGCAAGATCTGCGGCAGGTGCACGAGCGCCTGGACGAGCTCGTCGACGACCATCCGCTCACCGTGCTGAAAGCGGCCGGCGAGCTGGAGACGGCCGTCGCGTTCTTCGGTCCCCTCGCCACCAGGATCGTGACCAGGAGCGAACAGCTCCCGCTCGCCCAGGTCGCCGAAGTCCTCGGCATGACCGAGCAGGCCGCCGGCTCCCGCCTGCGGCACTACGAGTACATGGACCTGCGACCGCGCACCTTGGGGCACGCGCCCTGCGGGCGAGAGCGGCTCGTATTCTCCGTCCGACAACTTCTGGCCTACGGCTACCGCGTGCCGTGATCGCTTTCGGCCTCCTTCATCGAAGTGACTGACGTGGACACCACGTTCGGCCGAGGGCCCGGAGGTCCGCCACACCGTGAAGAACACCGCCCCTGAGCATGCCGCGTATCGGGACTTGATGAAGAACTTCTTGTCCGTGCCCAGCCCCCGGATGCACTCGTCCGGTGTCATCGTGCGCGACGGCCCCGGGTACGTCACCGTCGGCGTATCGGCGACCGCGGCCATTTTCTCGGCAGGCCGGCCGAAGGACGCGGCCGGGCCAACGACATCGGCCGCCTTCTGCGACGTTCCGAACCCGCCACTGGTGCGCGAGAGCGATGTACGGGCACCGCGCCGGAGACCGGCCAGCGACACCCACCCAAACTCCTGCCTTGCAGGAGCTCCAGCCGCCCTGGCTGTCGTGCCTGAGCCCGCGTCCGGTGTCCGACGGGCGCGGGCTCAGGGTGTTCGGGAAGGCCTGCAGTCAGGCTGCGTCGGGGCTGGGGGCGCCTGCTGCGGGAAGGACGGAGGAGTCGGCGGGTTCGGCGGAGTCTCCCTGCGCCGTGGCGGTGAGGGCGCGGGCTTGGCGACGGGTGGCGTGGAGGTAGTAGGCGAGGGAGCCCACGACGAGGCCGACGATCCAGGAGATGTCCGCGCCGCCGAAGACCTTGGCCAGAGGGCCTTCGTAGACGGGGCTGTTGATGAAGGGCAACTCGGCCGCGATGGTCAGGAGGAAGATCACCACGGCGCCGGTGTCGCACCGGCCGTAGCGGCCGTCCTTGCGGAAGAACTCCTGCACCTCGTACTCGCCGTGGCGGACCAGGTAGTAGTCGGTGAGATTGATCGCCGTCCACGGGATCAGCAGGTAGAGCAGGATCAGGATGATGTTCTGGAACAATTCCATCGTGTTCGAGCCCACCAGGAGCGCGAGCAGCGTCGTCACCGTGGTGAAGCCGACGGTGAACAGGGTGCGGGTGCGCGGAGCGGCCTTGGCGCGGCCGGTGGGGGAGACGCCGCTGAGGGCGGTGAGGAAGGCGCCGTAGGGGCTCTGGGCGGAGCCGGGGATGCCGCCGAGGAACAGGGCTGCGGCCAGCAGTCCGGAGACAGCCGGGAACTGGTGGGCCAGGAAGCCGATGGAGTCGTTGCCGAGTGCGTCGCCGCCCACCACGGCGGCGAGGGCGCCGATCACCATGACCCAAGAGCCGCCGACGGCCGCGCCGAGGTAGGTCCACCAGAAGGTGGCCTTCGCCGGGGTGGACTCCGGCAGGTAGCGGGAGTAGTCGGAGACGTAGGGGGCCCAGGTGATCTGCCAGGACGCGAAGATGGAGATCGCGAGCAGCACGGTCCCGGCGTTGACCGAGGTCCCCTGGTAGTGGCCCGGCAGATGGCGGGCCAGCTGGACGAAGAGCGCGAGGAAGACCACGCCGGAGACGACGGAAAGGTACTTGCTGACACTGTGGATCAGCTTGTAGCCGACCACGGCCACGGCAAGCGTGGCCAGGTTGGAGAGGATCACGCCCGCCGCGTAGGGCACGTGGATCCAGTTGGCGACCGCGTGGCCGTTGACCACAGCGCCTTCCAGAGCGAAGCCGAAGTACATGGCGACCACGATCGCCACCGGCAGGATCGCACCGTAGAACCCGAACTGCGCCCGGCTCTGGATCATCTGTGGGATGCCCAGCTTCGGCCCCTGGACCGAGTGGTAGGCCATGAAGACCCCGCCGATCAGGTTGCCGACCAGAATCGAGAAGATCGCCCACGGCAGGTCCAGGCCGATGGTGACGGCGAGGGCGCCGTTGACCAGGCCAGTGATCTGGACGTTGCTGGCGAACCAGAGGGTGAACAGGTGCCAGGGCTTGCCGTGGCGCTCGGCGGCGGGAACGTGGTCGATCCCGCGCTGTTCGAGTGTGCTGCTTCTCCGGGGGACGTCGCTCATGAGGGGCCTTCCTCGGTCGGTTGTCGGTAGGAGGGTGGGACGGCTCAGTTCGGTGCGGTACCGGGTGCGGGAGCAAGGGCCAGGCGACGCAGGGCGAGGGCGGCGTACAGGGCCGCGCCGTCGGCAAGAACGCCGTCGTCGAACTCGACGTGGGGGGAGTGGTTGCCGGGCGCGGCACGGTGGTCGCGGCCGGGCGGGGTGGCGCCGAGCTGGACGATCGTGCCCGGGACCTCCTCAAGGACCCGGGAGAAGTCCTCCGAGGCGGTGAGCGGCTGCGCCATCTCTTCGTAGCGCTCGGCACCGAAGACGTCTCGCGCCACTTCGGCCGCGAAGGCCGACTCGCTGGGCGCGGCGACGGTGGGCGGGTACTCGTTGAGGTAGCAAACCTCAGCCTCGACGCCGTGGGCGGCGGCGATGCCCCGGCACAGCTGGGTCAGCTGGGCCGCGAGCCGTTCGCCCGTGCCCCGGTGGAAGCTGCGGACGGTCGCCTCGAAGCGAGCGGTCTCCGGGACGATGTTCGCGGCCGTGCCGGCGTGGAGTGTGCCGACGCTTAGGACGGCGGGCTCGAGAGGGTCGACGGCGCGGGCGAGGGTTCCGGCCAGCTCGCCGATCATGGCGCAGGCCGCGGGGATCGGGTTGCGTGCGTGGTGCGGGGCGGAGCCGTGGCCGCCGGTGCCGCGCACGGTGACGGCGAGGCTGTCGGAGGCCGCCATCAGCGTTCCAGGCCGGGTGGCGAACCTGCCGCCGGGCCAGTGGCGTGAGCTGACGTGCAGGGCGTAGGCGGCCTGCGGCCGCTCCCCGGCCGCCTCCAGCACGCCTTCCTCGATCATGTGGCGGGCGCCGTCGTGGCCCTCCTCGCCGGGCTGGAACATCAGCACGACCGAGCCGGCCAGCGTGTCACGACGTCGGGCGATCAGGTGGGCGGCGCCGGCCAGCATGGCGGTGTGGAGGTCGTGGCCGCAGGCATGCATCCGGCCGTCGATCCGGGAGCGGTAGGCCACGTCCGCCTGCTCGGTGACCGGCAGCGCGTCCATGTCCGCTCGCAGCAGCACGACCGGTCCGGGGCGAGCCCCCTCCAGGACGGCGGTCACCGAGGAGAGCGTGCGACCCTCGGTGATCTTCAACGGCAGGCCGTCGAGCGCGGCCAGAACCTTCTCCTGGGTACGGGGCAGCCGCAGTCCCAGCTCGGGCTCCTGGTGCAGGCCCCGGCGC
The DNA here is from genome assembly GCF_014203895.1 of Streptomyces nymphaeiformis. Taxonomy (GTDB): domain Bacteria; phylum Actinomycetota; class Actinomycetes; order Streptomycetales; family Streptomycetaceae; genus Streptomyces; species Streptomyces nymphaeiformis. Next base: position 36,674 of record NZ_JACHJY010000021.1, read on the forward strand.
AGCCGGGTGAGCCACTCGGACATCGTCCGCGCGTCGTCGCGCAGGTCCATCACTTTCCTCCGGTGTTCCTCGGCCGTTCACCGGCCCCGGTTGGTGCTGACGATGATGTGGCACCAGCCAGAACGAGCCGCTGGATAACATGAACCGGACACTGATGGCCAAATGAGCGAAGGAATCAAGCATGATTGGTGAGGAGGACCTGGCTCTCGTGCATGCGCTCCAGGTCAGGCCCCGGGCCTCATGGGTCGAGTTGGGCGAGGTGCTGGGCTGCACACCCACGACCGTCGCCCGCCGCTGGGAGCGCCTCGCCGGGACCGGTGCGGCGTGGGTCACCGCCGTGCCGGGGCCACGCTGCGCGGCGCTGACGGCCTATGTCGGCCTGCGCTGCGTGACCGGCACGCGGGAGAAGGTGGCGCAGGCGCTCGCGGGCGATCCGGCCACCGTGACGGTGGAGATCACCGCAGGCAGCTACGACCTGCTGGTGGAGGTCATCACAGCTGATCTGGCCTCGTTCGGGCGCTACCTGCTCGACCGCATCGAGCGCCTCCCCGGCGTGACCGGCTCCACGGTCGCGATCGCGACCACCGTCGTCACGGAGGCCAGCCGCTGGCGGCTCGACGCGCTCGCCCCCGACCAGTCCGCAGCCCTGGGCGACGCCCCCCGAGGCGGCAGCGTCCCGGCGCGCCGGCTGACGGAACTCGACCGGCGACTGCTCGCCGGACTGGGTCGGGACGGCCGCCAGGCCTGGCACCAGCTCGCGCAGGAGACCGACACCAGCGCGGCCACCGCCCGCCGCCGCGCCGAACGCCTCCTCGCCAGCGGCGAGGCGGCCCTGCGCTGTGACGTGGCGGGGCCGTTGTTCGAACGTCCGGTGACCGTCTCCCTATGGGCGCAGGTGCCGGCGCCGGAGTTGAGGGCGGTCGCCCGTCATCTCGCGGCCGTCCCCAGCGTGCGCTTCGTCGCGACGACGGCGGGCCGGGAGAACCTTCTGGTCGCGCTCTGGCTGCGCTCACCCGAGGAGATCCAGCAACTGGAGGTCGAACTGGCCCTCCGGCATCCGGCCGTCCTCGTCCAAGACCGCACGATCGCGCTGCGCACCGCCAAGCGTATGGGCCGGCTCTTCGACGCGAACGGCTACGGCACAGCGTCCGTCCCGCTCGCCCCGTGGGCCGAGCAAACCTGGTACTGAGCGGACTGTCGGCATACCTGAGGTGGGCATGCCTAGTGGGGCTTGGCCAGGTTGGTGTTGATGGTGCGTGTCCTCGCCCGAAACCGCCCGCCCCTACCTTTCTTGCGGGGCCGGCGGCAGGGCTGTCCCGTAAGTGATCTTGCCCTGCGATGATCTCGACCGTGTCACACGTGATCACAGCCTCCGAGCCGTCATGGATAGCCCCGTTCACTGGTATGGCTCCGCGCCAGTTCAACCGGGTGGTGCGTGCCCTGCGAAGGGAAGGCGCCGACATCGCTCGGCGGGGTCGGCCGTGGGGGATTTCGCTGGAGGACCGGGTGCTTCTGGTGGCTGCGTACTGGCGCACCAACCTGACGCTGCGGCAGCTCGCCCCGCTCTTCGGGGTCTCGAAGTCCGCGGCTGGCCGCATCGTCAGGCATGTCGGGCCTCTTCTCGCGTTCCGGCCGCGGAAGCGGTTTCACAAGGACGCCGTGCTCATCGTGGACGGCACTCTGGTTCCCACTCGCGACCACGCGGTGGCGGAGCGGTCCAAGAACTACCGGTACTCGACGAATCACCAGGTCGTCATCGACGCGGACACCCGACTGGTGGTCGTGGTCGGCCGGCCGTTGCCGGGCAACCGCAACGACTGCCAGGCATGGGAGCTATCCGGGGCGAAGGCCGCCGGCGGGAACGCCGCAGTGATTGCCGACGGCGGCTATCGAGGTACTGGGCTCGTCATCCCACACCGCCGTGACCCTGGGCAGAGCGAACTGCCTGCCTGGAAGGAAGAGCACAACGCCGCTCACCGCACGATCCGCGCTCGGGTCGAGCATGTCTTCGCCCGGATGAAGACCTGGAAGATCCTGCGCGACTGCCGTCTCAAGGGCGATGGCGTGCACCACGCGATGCTCGGCATCGCCCATCTGCACAACGTCGGGCGCCGTGGCTGACTGCACCCGGCCCGAAGGACTGTCCGTTCAGGATTCGGCGGGCAGGAGCTGGACCAGGCCGACCCAGTTCTCCTCGTCCACCTTGGTCTGGGTGGCGCGGACCCTCCAGCGGCCGGCGGGCAGTGGGACCGACGCCTCGGCGGGCATCCCGCCGCCGGGGTAATCGATGCCCAGGCCGGAGCCCGCTTCGGCGGAGTCCATGAGCACCGCCGGACCGTCCGAGGCCCAGGTGCCGCACTCCTCCCACAACGTGGCCGGGTCCGCGAGGGCAGTGTCCGCCGCGGCTCTCAGTCCGGCCTCGGAGTCGGCGGCGAGCCACCGCAGGAACGCTCGGTGCTGGGGCAGATAGCAGCTGGTCGCCGGCTCGTCCGCCAGCACCAGTGCCTGCGCACCGTTCTCGTCGAGAAGGATTACACCGGCCAGATCGTCCACCGCGCAGGCCCGGTCGTAGTCGTCTGGGGCGGTGGCGTCTCCCGCTATAAGCCCACTCTCCGTGCACCCGCCCCAGGAGGCCAGGGCGGAGACGGGGACGACGATCAGAGGGCCGCCCATCGACTCCACCCAGACGAGGGAGGGGTGGGAGGCATCGTCTGCGGTGGATGAAGAGGTGATCATGCACGTCAGTGTGCCCTCGCCCACTGACAACGTCCCCTCGGTCATCGGAACCCAGCACGGGGAAAGGCTCAGCGCCTACGGCAAGCAGTAGTTACGGGACAGCCCTTACTGATCTTTTCGTTAGTTCCGTGGGGTTGGCGGGTGGAGGGTAAGGCCGGTGTGGGCGAGGAAGGACCAAGGCAGCTGCGGGTTCTGGTTGATGCGGTGGATGCCCTGTTCCGTGGCGTCGGCGACATCGGCGAGGTGGTTGCCGGCGAGGTTGGCGAGTTCGCGTTTCTTCAGCGACGACCACAGCAGCTCGACGGGGTTGAGCTCGGGTGCGTAGGCAGGTAATCGCTCCAGGGTGAGCCAGTCCTGCTCGGCGACCCAGGCCCGTATGTCCCGGCTCCAGTGGGCGGACAGTCCGTCCCAGATCAGGACTACCCGCTCCCCGCGGTAGAACGTCTTGAGCTGTTCCAGGACCTCGATGAGTGCGGCGGTGTCGTAGCTGCCGGGTTTGAGGTGGAAGCACAACCGTGGTCCACGCTCGGGATCGGCAGCGTGGTAGCCGAGGGCTGCGGCCATCGACGCGCGTTTCCGGTTCAACCGGTGCCGCAGAAGAGGGGTGCGGCCGCGAGGCGCGTAGGTGCGACGGACCTGCGGCAGCAGCGAGACGTCTGACTCGTCGAGGAAGACGATCCGGGCACGTGTGTTCACCGCCCCTTTTTGATCCGCGGCCACTCATGAGCGGTCCAGCGGGCGATCTCCGACTCGTTCCTCTCCACCGCGCGGCGTTCCGGTCGCTGCAGAGTCCATCCCAGTCGGCCGGTCAGTAACCGCCACACCGATGCCCGCGACAGAACCACTCCGGTCACCCGCTCGACGACCAGGCCGACTCGCTCGAGCGTCCACAGATCGGCCTCGAAGCCATGGGCCTGGGCGCCCTGCTCCAGCGCGGCCCGCACCCACTCGACCTGGGCATCGTCCAGCTTGGGCGGACGACCGGTGGCCGGACGCCGACGCAAAGCGTCCGTGCCGCCCTCCTCCCAGACCCGTTTCCACCGCCGCACGCTCTCCTCGCTGACCCCCAGCATCCGCGCGATCTCGGCACCCGAGCGTCCCTGATCGAACAACTCAGCCGCCCGCACACGCCGGGCCTCGGACAACTGCGGCCGGGTCAAAGGAGGAACACCAGGCGAAGGCTTGAAAGACACCGCACCAGGATCCCACCAACGAAGCCGTCGCACCCATGGAACTAACGAAAAGATCAGTAGGGACCGCACCCCTAACGGGCTTTCAGATAGGGCGCCAACCTGCGGTAAACGCACAAAAGAGTGACGGGCTCCGAAGTCTGTGCACTTCAGGTCTGCGGCAGCACCCTCCCTGTATCGGTACCTTCTCTCCGCAGCACGCGCACCAGACGGCCAACTTGGCCACCGGCTCAACAAAGCGCCGCGTTTCGACGGGCACGGAGGGGCGTCCTGACCGCCACCCTCCCAGGCTGCGACGCTCCACTCCGCCCCACGTGGCGGCACATCTGCCTCTGCCACCACATTCGCCACTCGCGCGTGGGACTTTCCTGGGACTTTCGGCTGCATCAGGCGGTACGAGGGTGAAAGAAGGGAAAGAACGTTTCCCCAGGTCAGAGACCTTGCGTCACGAGTCTGCGCAGCTCACAGGGCTGTCGAGTCCTTTCCGGGACAAGTGACCATCAGTGTGGCTGGTTCAAGGATCGCCACGCACTCCACGTCGAGCAGTGCTACGCCGTTGCGAAGTGGATCTGCGATCGGGGCGGCGACATCGGCCTGGACGGCGGCCGGATGGTCGCCGTGGGCGACTCGGCGGGCGGCAACCTGGTGGCGGCACTGACCCTGCTCGCCAAGGAGCGTGGAGGAGTACGGCTGCTGCAGCAGGTGCTGCTCTGCCCGGTCACCGACGCTGGCTTAGACACCCCCTCTTACCAGGAGTTCGCCCACGGCTACTTCCTCGGCCGCGAGACCATGCGCTGGTTTTGGGACCAGTACCTGCCCGACGTACGGCAACGGAGCCAGGCCACCGCGTCACCGCTGCGGGCCACCCTGGAACAGCTCAACGGACTCCCCCCGGCCCTGGTCGTCACCAGCGAGGCCGACGTGGTGCGCGACGAGGGCGAGGCGTACGCGAGCAAGCTCCGGGCGGCCGGCGTCCCGGTGGTCTCCATCCGCTACCACGGGACGATCCACGGCTTCATGGTGCTCGACCCGCTGCGCCACACGGACGCCGCCCGCGCCGCCCTCGTCCAGGTTCTCGACACCGTGCACGTCGCCCTGCACCGGCACCGGGGCTGACTCCGGCACCGCTTCGACACACGGCGGCGGGCACCGCTCACTCGGCGGGGAGCGACTCCAGGAGCTCCTGCGCGCTCTTCAGGTGGTCGCCGTAGGCGGCGTCGCCGAAGGCCACGGCCTGACGGAGGCGGAAGCGGGCCTCCTCGGTCTCTCCCAGTTCGATCAGGGCCTCTCCCCAGTGGAGGAGCGCTTCGGCCTCCCGGTGGGGAATGCCGATGCGGTGAGCCTGGTCCACAGCGGCGCGATAGTGCTCGGCGGCCTCGCGCCACCGCTCCAGGGCGGCGTAGTCACGGCCGAGGGCTTCCATCGCGGCGGCGCGATAGCTGTCGGCGGCGTGCCCGCTCACGGGGCAGTCGGGCGCGTCCAGGAAGGCGATGATGCGCTCGTGCTGGGTCAGGGCCTCCTCGGCGCGACCGAAGTCGCGCAGGGTGCCTCCGTACAGGCCGATGGTCTCGATCCACCCCTCGTGCTCGGCGGCGGCCTCGAACAGGTCGGCGGCGGCGCGAGCCTTGTCGAAGCCCTTCTGCGTCTCGCCCAACTGCCGGTGCGGATACACCGCGTACACCAGTGCCCAGGCCTGCTGGGGGACGTCCTGGGCGCGGCGGGCGCATTCCAGCGCTTCGTCGGCCCGTTCGATGGCGTCGCGGTACCTGTGCTCGCAGGTGCTCAGAGCCCAGGAGTAGTGGTTGAGGTGGACGGCCTGCATGCGGGGGTCGTCGAGCGCGGCGGCTGCTTCGCTCGCGAGGCGGAAGACCTCGGGCCAGTGTCCCCAGTAGAGCGACAACGGGTAGTACCACTCCATGGCATCGGCGGTCTCCACCACCAGGGTGTGCTCACCGTGCCGGGCGGCGCCGCGCAGCGCGGCGAGCCAGGCGGGGGCCTCGCTCCGGAGCCAGGCCCTGGCCTGCTCGGCGTTCTCCAAGGGGACCAGGCCCTGCCAGGAGGACGGCGGCGCGCCGTACCCGGTCTTGTACCAGCGGCCGGCGACCGCGGCCGTCTCCAGCAGCCAGGTCCGCAGCCGGCGCTCGGCCGCTTCGCGGTCGCCGGGTTCCTCCTCGCGCGTCAGGCGCGTACGGGCGAACAGCCGCAGCAGGTCGTGGAGTTGGTAGCGGCCGGTAAAGGCGGCCTGGAGCAGGCCGGCCTCGGCCAGCTCCTCCATCACGTCCTCCGCCTCGAAGACGCCGCTCGAGGTCAGCGCCGCGCCGTAGGCGGTGGTCATGTCCGGCCCCGGTACCAGGCTCAACAGCCGCAGCATCTGGGCGGCCTGGCCGGTCAGCTGACGGTAGGACAGTTCGAACGCCGCCTCCACCCGCACGTCGCCGGCGGCGAGCGCGCCCAGTCGGCGCTCCTCGCCGACCAGGCGCCGGACCAGGTGGTCGACGCTCCATCCGGAACGGACCGTCAGCCAGTTTCCCGCCACCCGCAGGGCCAGCGGCAGCCGCCCGCACAGCTCCGCCACCCGTGCCACCGCCTCGGGTTCCGCGTCCGCCCGCTCCGTCCCCAGGATCCGACGCAGCAGATCGACCGCCTCGTCCTGCGCCAACTCGCAGAGCACCAGACGGCCGACGTCCTCAAGACCGCTCAAGGGCCGCCGACTGGTGACCAGCACGAGGCTTCGCCCACCCGCAGGCAGCAGCTCACGGACCTGTCCCTCGTCGCGGGCATTGTCCAGCACTACCATGCACCGGCGGTCACCCAACAGCGCGCGCAGCAGCCCCGCGCGGCCGTGGGAGTCCTCCTGCGCGAGCCGACGGTCCGACACGCCCAGAGCCCTCAGCAGCTTCAGCAGCGCCTCGCCCGTGTCCACGGGGCCGTCCACCCCGTGCAGGTCCACCACGAAACAGCCGTCCGGGAACTCCTCCGCCAGATCCGCCGCCGCCTTCAGCGCCAGCGTCGTCTTCCCGCACCCCGGAAGACCCGAGACGACCCACACCGGCACCGCCCCGCCGACGCGGGAGCGTTCCGCCGCATCCCGCAGGAGCGCCAACTCCGGTGCCCGCCCCGTGAAGTCCCCCACCAGTCGCGGCGGCACGACCGCTCCCGCCACCTCGCCCGCGCGGGTCGGACGCGCCGCCCGCGCCGTGGTCAGCAGCGCCTCCCGCTCGTCGTCCGTGAGTCCGAGCCCCTCCGCGAGCGCCACCACCGTGCGCCGCTGCGGAACGCGACTGCGCCCCCGCTCCATATCGCCGATGGCCCGGACACTCACACCCGACGCCTCGGCCAACTCCTCCATCGTCAGACGGCCTCGCTGCCGCAGACCACGCAGAACGGCCCCGAAGGACCTCTCCTCGTACACAACTCCTCTTTCCTCCCGCCCCGAGGAAAGAATATGGTACGCCTGTCGGGCAAAACCCCAGGCCAGCGGCGTACAACCGCGGATGCCGGGTCCTGCCCGAAGGGTGGACCCGGCACGGCTGGCCCCAAGCCGGGCCGCAGGTCAGTGGGCGGTGGACCGGGCCGCGTCCATGATCAGCTCGGCCACGGCCTTGGGCTGGGCGAGCATGACCAGGTGCGAGGAGTCGACCTCGACGGTGGTCATGCC
>NZ_JACHJY010000022.1 GCF_014203895.1 Streptomyces nymphaeiformis
CAAACGGGTCCCGGCGGTAAGAAACGTAGAGCTCACAGCGTTATCGCAGGTCAGGCGCCTAGTCGGAACAGGTTCGAGTCCGGTTCCGGGCACCACGGTTGGTCACTGCGGCAGGCGGTCGAGCAGCCAGGAGCCGTACGCCTGGGGGAGGAGCGGGCCGGACGCGCCCGCCGCGACGGTGAGCGTCTCGTCGGCGGTCGCCTCGTCCAGGCCGTCGGTGACCCCTTCGTCGACGAACCGCAGGAAGCGGGCCCGCTGCGGCCGCCCGCCCATGCGGCTCAGCTCGGCCTCGTCCTCCAGCTCCGGCTCGGCGCCGTTGTGGGAGAAGTGCACTCCCGTCCGGTGGTCGATCCGCTGGTACTCCATGCCCGCGAGGGCGTAGCGGGTGGCGAGGGCGCCCTGCCCCGTGCCCCCGACGGTCAGCGGGGCGGAGCCGTACTGCTCCGCGAGCGCGCGGGTGACGGTGTTCTGCACGGCCCCGCCGGCGCCGGTCATGGAGCTGTCCTCGGGAAGTCCGAGCAGGATCAGGTCGTACCCGCGCGCGTGGAGCGCGGGGAGGAACGGGTACGCCTCGTGGACGAGGCCGCCCGCGAGCGCCGGGAGCTCGGTGCCGGCGTCGCCGACGAGGATCACGGGCCTGGTGAGGTGCTCGCCCGCGGTGTAGACCCAGGCGCTCCCGTGGCGCGGGATCTCCCAGACGGCGTTCGGATCGGCGGTCATGCGGCTCTCCTGTGGAGGGGACGGTTCCGTACGGGACGAGCCTGGCCGCGCGAAGCCCTCCGGCGCCGACGAAGATCGGAAACTTACGGGAAAAGATCCTCCCCGAGCACTAGAGAGTTCCTTTTGCCTACCCATTACTCTTGACGCAAGGCCGCGCCGCGCGGTCTTGCCATGGAGGAGTGAGATGAGGAGCAGCAACCCGGTCTTCTCGCGACGGGGGTTCAGCCGCGACGCCGGCTACGCGGGCTTCAACGCGCAGCAGCAGGCCGGGGGCCCCGCCGTCGGAACCGACCCGTACGCCCAGGGCAACCCGTACGCCCAGGGCGCGACGAACCCGTACGCCACCAACCCGTACGCCCCGCAGGACGTCCAGCTCGGCGCCCCGCAGCAGGCCCGCGGCAACGTGATGACGATCGACGACGTCGTGAGCCGTACGGCCATGACGCTCGGCACGGTCGTGGTCACCGCCGTCCTGTCCTGGCTGCTGCTGCCGGTCGACCCGGCGAACCTCGGCAAGTCCTACGGCATCGCCATCGGCGCCGGCCTGGTCGCCATGGTCCTGTCGCTGGTGCAGTCCTTCAAGCGCAAGCCGTCGCCCGCGCTGATCCTGGCCTACGCCGCCTTCGAGGGCGTCTTCCTCGGCGTGATCTCCGCCGCCGTCTCGACGTACATCGCGGACGGCGTGGTCATCCAGGCGGTCCTGGGCACGATGTCGGTCTTCGCGGCCGTCCTCATCGCCTACAAGATGGGCTGGATCCGCGTCACGCGCCGCTTCTACGGCTTCGTGATGGCGGCCGCGATGGGCTTCGTGCTGCTCATGGCCGTCAACCTGCTGTTCTCGGTCTTCGCCGGCGGTGACGGCCTGGGCTTCCGCAGCGGTGGCCTCGGCATCGTCTTCGGCATCGTCGGCGTCGTCCTCGGCGCCCTGTTCCTCGCCCTCGACTTCAAGCAGGTCGAGGACGGCATCACCTACGGCGCGCCGCGCGAGGAGGCCTGGCTGGCCGCCTTCGGTCTCACCATGACCCTGGTGTGGATCTACCTGGAGATGCTGCGTCTGCTGTCGATCCTCCAGGGCGACGACTGACGCATCCCGTGACTCGGGGGAAGGGCCCGTCCGGCTTCGTGCCGGGCGGGCCCTTCCGCGTGCCTAGCGGGCGTCCAGGAGGACGCGGGCGGCCGCCTTCGCCTGGGCGGCGGGTTCGGGGGAGCCGGTGATGCCGGCGACGGCCATGGCGCCGTTGGCGAGCAGGGCCAGCTGGTCGGCGAGGACGGGCGGGGCGCCGAGGGCGTCCGTCTGCTCGGCGAAGTACGCCCGCAGGGCCGCCTTGTGGTCGCGGGCGACGGCGGCGACCGACGGGGTGACCCCGCCGAGCTCCCCGAAGGTGTTGATGAACGCGCAGCCGCGGAAATCGGGCTCCGCGAACCAGCCGGCCAGCCAGTCGAAGACCGCGAGCGCCCGCTCGTACGGCCCGTCGGCGACCCGCTCGCCATGGCCGGTGAGCGCTGCCCGCACGGCCTCGTCGCGGCGCCGCAGGACGGCCTCGACGAGCAGCTCCTTGGACGGGAAGACCTGGTAGAGCCGCTTCAGGGAGACCCCCGAAGCGGTGCGGATGGCGTCCATGCCGACGGCCTGCACCCCCCGCTCGTCGAAGAGCCGCTCCGCGGTGTCGAGCAGTTTCAGCTCGGCGGTTTCCGCGTCCATCGTCCGATCACCCCTTGCATGGAGAACCATCGTTCTCCTACTCTACAGGGCATCGGGAGAACGTTCGTTCTCTCGACCGGAGAACCGGAAACGGGGAGTCAGCCATGTCCGCATTCGCCCTGCGCGCCCGCACCGTCACCGTCGACGGGCTCGACGTCTTCTACCGGGAGGCCGGCGACCCGGCGAACCCCACCCTCGTCCTGCTGCACGGCTTCCCGTCCAGCTCGCACATGTACCGGGGGCTCATCGCCGAGCTCTCCGACGCGTACCACCTGATCGCCCCGGACCACATCGGCTTCGGCGCCTCCGCCGCACCGGCCGTCGAGGACTTCGCGTACGGCTTCGAGAAGCTCACCGAGATCACCCTCGGACTCCTCGACCGGCTGGGCGTCGAGAGGTTCGCGCTCTACATCCAGGACTACGGCGCCCCGATCGGCCTGCGGATCGCCTCCCGGCACCCCGAGCGCGTCACCGCGATCGTCAGCCAGAGCGGCAACGCCTACCTGGAGGGCTTCACGCCCTTCTGGGACGTGCTCTTCGCCCACGCCCGGGACCGGGCGGCGAACGAGCCGGCCGTACGGGAGCTGCTGACCGCCGAGGCCACCCGCTGGCAGTACACCCACGGCGTGCCCGCCGACCGGCTCGACCGGATCGCCCCCGAGGCGTGGACCCTGGAGCAGGCCGGCCTCGACCGGCCCGGCAACAAGGAGATCCAGCTCCAGCTCTTCTGGGACTACCAGTTCAACCTGGACGGCTACCCGGCCTTCCAGGAGTACTTCCGCACCCACCGGCCGCCGCTGCTCGCGGCCTGGGGGCGCGGTGACGAGATCTTCGGGCCGGCCGGTGCGGAGGCCTTCGCCCGGGACCTGCCCGACGCCGAGATCCACCTCCTGGACGCCGGACACTTCGCCCTGGAGACGCACGGCGAGGAGATCGCCGCGCTCGTCCGCGACTTCCTCGGCCGCCACGTGAAGTGACGGCGAGGGCGGGCGCGGAGGCGGCGCTCAGAGCAGTCTGCGCGCCGCCCGCCGCAGGTCGTACTCGTGGAGGATCGCCTTCGCGTGGCCGTACGTCAGCTCGTGCGCCCCGCGGAGCCAGCTGACGCGCTCCTCGAAGCGGAGGAGGGAGGGGCCCTCCTCGACGGTGCGCATCCAGTCGGCGATCTCACGACCGGTGCGGCGCGGGATCCGGGCCAGCAGGTTGCGGTGGGTCTCTTCGGAGAAGGTGTGGGACATCGGCGCCTCCGGACGCTTCGTACCGTGTGTTGCTCCTCGTACTCCTTCCCGTCACCGTGCCGAAGCCTTCGCCCGTTGGCAAGGGGGCCGGGCGGGCGCGTAGGGTCGCGGAGTGCGCGATACGAGTGAACTGACCGCCGCCGTCGAGCGGTTCGCCGGCCGGCTGCGGGCCGCCCCGCAGAGCCGTCTCCGGCAGGGCGCGGCGGCCGAAGGGCTGGCCCTCGCCCGGGAGTTGGCGGTGCGCGCCCAGCGTGCCGAGGACCCGGACCGGGAGCCGAGGGCCATGCCGGAGGCGGGCCTGTTCACGGTGGGCGACCAGCTCACCGTCGCCGGGAACGATCTGGCCGAGATCCTGCGAACGGCCCCGGCCGGCTCCCGGGAGGAGGAGCTGGACGAGGCCGTGAGGCTGGTACGGGAGGCGATGGAGCGCTCGGGGCTCTGAGCCGCTCCTACAGGGAGGCGATCACGCGGTCCGCGAGGATGTAGACGTTCTCCTCGTCCGTGTCGCCGTACGAGAAGGTCAGGGCGAAGGCGCCCGAGACGCCCGAGCCGCCGAGCAGCACCGGGGTGCGGCCCGCGCGCAGGGCCTCGGCGAGGCGTTCGGCGGTCTCGCGGTGGCCGGGGGTCATGCAGAGCGTGGTGCCGTCCGCGAAGACGTACACGTCGAGGGTGCCGAGCGGGCCCGGGCGCACGTCCGTGAGGGCGGTGCGGGTGTCCGCGAGCTCCTCCAGGCGGGCCACCGTCCGCTCGTGGTCGGTGACCACGGGCGTCTGCACCGGCACGAAGTCCGGGTGCGAGGGGTGCCGGCGGCGGGCCGCGGCCAGCTCCGCCGAGTCCTCCGGGTACTCGTCGAAGGCGTCGAGGGCGTCCGGGCCGTCGAGCGCCGCGGCCTCCGCCTCCATGGCCTCCAGGGCCATCGCCTCCAGGCCCACGAAGTCGGCCTGGCGCGGCACGAAGAAGGCGCCCTCGTCCGCCGTGCCGCCCGGACCGCCGAGCAGCGACGGGGCGTCGGCCGCGTCACGGGCCTCCTGTGCGGCCCAGAAGGCACGCGCCTCGGCGAGCTCGCGCTCCCGCTCCTCGGCCAGCGCCTCGGCGACCGCGGCCCGTATCTCCGCGGCGGGCGAGGTGCGGGCCGCCGGAACCGTCCCGCCGTGACCGGCGGCCAGCTCGCCCCGCAGGGCGGTGACCTCCTTGCGGAGACCGTGGACGGCGTGCAGGGCAGCAGCGCCCACGGCCGTGGTGGCGGCCGTGGTCAGCAGCAGGGCAAGAGACATGGCGCTCACTGACGTACTCCCGATTCCGAGTCGATCCCCCGACTTCCTACATCAGCTTGTCCCGGGGTGGTGCCTGCTGTCAGTGCATTACGTCACGAATTGGACAGGTATTTCTGCCAGGTGTTTAGTCCCGAAACGGCTCTGACCTGGGAAAACGAACTCCCCCGGGATGTAGGTCACATCCTGGGGGAGATTCGGTCACGGCTCGGACGCGGTGCGGTTGACGCACCCGGTCACTGGTTAGCTGAGGCGCTCGATGACCATGGCCATGCCCTGGCCGCCGCCGACGCACATGGTCTCCAGGCCGAACTGCTTGTCGTGGAACTGGAGGCTGTTGATCAGCGTGCCGGTGATGCGGGCGCCGGTCATGCCGAAGGGGTGGCCGACGGCGATGGCGCCACCGTTGACGTTCACCTTGTCCAGGTCGAAGCCGAGGTCCTGGTAGGACGGGATGACCTGCGCGGCGAAGGCCTCGTTGATCTCGACCAGGTCGATGTCGCCCGTGGTCAGGCCGGCGCGCCGGAGGGCCTGCTTCGAGGCCTCGACCGGGCCGAGGCCCATGATCTCGGGGGAGAGGCCGGAGACGCCGGTGGAGACGATCCGGGCCAGCGGGGTCAGGCCGAGCTCGCGGGCCTTGGTGTCGGACATGATCACGAGCGCGGCGGCGCCGTCGTTCAGCGGGCAGCAGTTGCCGGCGGTGACGAGGCCGTCGGGGCGGAAGACCGGCTTGAGGCCGGAGACGCCCTCCAGGGTGACGCCGGCGCGCGGGCCGTCGTCCGCGGAGACGACGGTGCCGTCGGGGAGCGTCACCGGGGTGATCTCGCGCTCCCAGAAGCCGTTCTTGATGGCCTGCTCGGCGAGGTTCTGCGAGCGCACGCCGAACTCGTCCATCTCCTGGCGGCTGATGCCCTTCCAGCGGGCCAGGTTCTCCGCGGTCTGGCCCATCGCGATGTACGCGTCGGGGACGAGGCCGTCCTCGCGCGGGTCGTGCCAGGTGGAGCCCTCGGAGGCGGCGACGGCGGCGGTACGGGCCTCGGCGTCGGCGAAGAGCGGGTTGTGCGTGTCCGGGAGGGAGTCCGAGTTGCCCTTCACGAAGCGGGACACCATCTCGACGCCGGCCGAGATGAAGACGTCGCCCTCGCCCGCCTTGATCGCGTGCATGGCCATGCGGGAGGTCTGCAGCGAGGAGGAGCAGTAGCGGGTGATCGTGCAGCCCGGCAGGTGGTCCATGCCCATCTGCACGGCGACGATCCGGCCCAGGTTGTTGCCCTGCTCGCCGCCGGGGAGGCCGCAGCCGAGCATCAGGTCGTCGATGTCCCGCGGGTCCAGCTCCGGGACCTTGGCGAGCGCGGCCTGGATGATCGTGGCGGTGAGGTCGTCCGGCCGCAGGTCCTTCAGGGAGCCCTTGAAGGCCCGGCCGATGGGCGAGCGGGCGGTCGAGACGATCACGGCTTCGGGCATCACGGCTCCATGAGGGTGCGGAGTGGGCGGACAGAAAGGGAAGTTACCCGTACGTACCGCACGGGTCACCGCCTGAACGGTGTGACGCGGACCTCTTTTCTAAGCGTACGCTCAGCGGGATGCCCCGCGGCTAGGGCCTGTCCGGCGGACCATGGCCGGGGCCGCGACGCCTGGTGCGGTGCCTCGCAAGGCGCCGCGGCCTATCCGACCCTGATCCGCCGGACAGGCCCTAGGCCTGGGCGTCCTCCGGAGCCGGGGTCGGGGTCTCCGCGGCGGGCAGCCGGCGGCGGCGCCGGTGCTTCAGGAGGGCCCACGGGGCACGGGCGGCCGTGACCTCCGTGCCCGCCTCGCTGGCCGCCTCCGCCGCCGCCTTCGCCACCGGCAGCATGTTCTCGTGCCGCGCCGGCTCCAGGCGGTCCGTTTCCGGCCAGACGCCCAGCGCGGCGCACAGCGTCGGCAGGATCGCCATCGCCGCCGTCGCGTACCCCTCCGCCGAGGGGTGGAAGCTGTCGATCCCGAACATCTCGCGCGGGTTCGCCGCGAACTCGGGCCCGAGGAGATCGCCCAGGGACACCGTCCGGCCCCCCTGCTCCACCACCACGATCGTCTGCGCCGCCGCCAGCTGCCGCGAGGCCCGCCGGGCCAGCCAGCGCAGCGGCTGGTAGACCGGCTCGATCGTGCCCAGATCCGGGCAGGTCCCGACCACCACCTCCGCGCCCGCCGTCCGCAGCCGCCGTACGGCCGAGGCGAGCAGCCGCACGGACTCCGTCGGCGCGAGCCGGTGCGTCACGTCGTTCGCGCCGATCATGATCACGCAGACGTCCGGCGGCCCGAGCGGCTGCGCGAGCAGCAGCGAGACCTGGCGCTCCAGGTCGTCCGAGCGCGCCCCCGAGAGCGCCACGTTCCGCAGGACCACCGGCCGCTCGGCGACCGCCGCGAGCCCGGAGGCGAGCAGCGCGCCCGGTGTCTGACCCGTGCGGCGGACCCCCTGGCCCGCCGCCGTGGAATCACCCAGAAGGGCCAGCCGCAGCGGGTCCTCCGTGCCGAAGGCGCGGCCGTAGAGGCCGTCCGCCACCGGCGGCAGCGGTGCCGGCGCCCCGTAGACCGTGCGCTTGGCCAGCTGTGCCTCGGCCAGGAGGACCCCCACCGCCGCCACACCGATCAGCCCGATGCTCCCGCCGCCGTACGCCGCACCCGCCGCGATCCGCCGCGCCACCCTCGCCCTCGACATGGGGGCCGTCACCTCCTTCAAGCCGTTCAGGGTCTAACTGCCCCGTAAGCCGTCCCGACTACGCATACGCTGGCCACACCATTACGGAGACCCCGGAGATTACGGTGCAATTCCACGACTCGATGATCAGCCTCGTCGGCAACACCCCGCTGGTGAAGCTCAACAACGTCACAGCGGGCATTCAGGCGACCGTTCTGGCCAAGGTCGAGTACTTCAACCCCGGCGGCTCGGTCAAGGACCGGATCGCCGTGCGCATGATCGAGGCGGCCGAGGAGAGCGGCGCGCTCAAGCCCGGCGGCACCATCGTCGAGCCCACGTCCGGCAACACCGGCGTCGGCCTGGCGATCGTGGCCCAGCAGAAGGGCTACAAGTGCATCTTCGTCTGCCCGGACAAGGTGTCGCTCGACAAGATCAACGTGCTGCGGGCGTACGGCGCCGAGGTCGTGGTCTGCCCCACGGCCGTCGACCCCGAGCACCCCGACTCGTACTACAACGTCTCGGACCGCCTCGTCCGCGAGACGCCGGGCGCCTGGAAGCCCGACCAGTACTCGAACCCGAACAACCCGCGCTCGCACTACGAGA
This sequence comes from Streptomyces nymphaeiformis, assembly GCF_014203895.1. Classification (GTDB taxonomy): domain Bacteria; phylum Actinomycetota; class Actinomycetes; order Streptomycetales; family Streptomycetaceae; genus Streptomyces; species Streptomyces nymphaeiformis. The sequence continues at coordinate 8,206 of NZ_JACHJY010000022.1, forward strand.
CGACCGGTCCCGAGCTCTGGGAGCAGACGGACGGGAAGATCACCCACTTCGTCGCGGGCGTCGGCACCGGCGGCACCATCTCCGGCACCGGCAACTACCTCAAGGAGGTCAGTGACGGGAAGGTGAAGGTCATCGGCGCGGACCCGGAGGGCTCGGTCTACTCGGGCGGTTCCGGCCGTCCGTACCTGGTCGAGGGCGTCGGCGAGGACTTCTGGCCCACCGCCTACGACCGGAACGTCACCGACCGGATCGTCGCCGTGTCCGACAAGGACTCCTTCCAGATGACCCGCCGCCTCGCCAAGGAGGAGGGCCTCCTCGTCGGCGGCTCCTGCGGCATGGCGGTCGTCGCGGCCCTGGAGGTCGCCAAGGAACTCGGCCCCGACGACGTCGTCGTGGTGCTGCTGCCGGACTCCGGCCGCGGCTACATGTCGAAGATCTTCAGTGACGAGTGGATGGCCGGCCACGGCTTCCTCGAGGACACCACCACCGCCACCGTCGCCGACGTCCTGCGCCACAAGGAGGGCGGCATGCCCTCGCTCGTCCACATGCACCCGGACGAGACCGTCGGCCAGGCCATCGAGGTGCTCCGCGAGTACGGCGTCTCCCAGATGCCCATCGTGAAGCCCGGCGCCGGCCACCCCGACGTCATGGCCGCCGAGGTCGTCGGCTCGGTCGTCGAGCGCGAGCTCCTCGACCACCTCTTCACCAAGAAGGCCTCCCTGGAGGACCCGCTGGAGCAGCACATGAGCGCGCCGCTGCCGCAGGTCGGCTCGGGCGAGCCGGTCGCCGACCTGATGTCCGTCCTCGGCGAGTCCTCCGACGCGGCGATCGTCCTCGTCGAGGGCAAGCCGACCGGTGTCGTGAGCCGTCAGGACCTGCTGGCCTTCCTGGCCAACGGCGGCACGAAGTAGCCGCAGAGCAGTTCGCGCAAACGGTACGAGGGCGACACGTGCCCGCAGCACCTGCTTAACACGCGTCCGGCACATTGGTGCCTGTCGACGTCACGGACTTCCGGAGCGGCTCCCGGGCTCCTGAGACGTCGCGGACGCGGAGACCGGCCCTGACCCGGGCCCGTGTCCCTCGCGGGGACCGCCGTCGTCCCGCCCCCCGGTGACGGGGGTGCGGCGGTCCCCGCGTCCATCTCACCCCGCGGCCGGCCCCTGCCGCGCGCGACTCCGTGTGCATATCCTTATGCAAGAGCTTCGCGTGTGAATAAGTGGAAGGGGGCGGCATGAGCGACAGCCCGGCCGGTCGGCTGCAGGCGCTGTTCGAGGGGCACCGGCTCACGCCCACGCAGCGGCGGATCGCGCACTGCATGGTGCGGCGCGCCGGCGACGTGCCGTTCCTGTCCAGCGTCGAGCTCGCCGAGCTCGCCGGGGTCAGTCAGCCGTCCGTCACCCGCTTCGCCGTCGCCCTCGGCTTCGACGGCTACCCGGCGCTCCGCAAGCACCTCCGGGAGAGCATGCCCGCGGCCGCCGAGGAGAACTCGGGCCTCAACGAGTACCAGCAGGCCGTCCTCGCCGAGATCGAGAACCTCCGGCACCTCGCCGGAGCCCTCGCCGACCCGGCACCCGTCGAGCGGGCGGGACGGCTCCTCGCCGGGTCCCGGCCGCTGCCCGTCCTCGGGCTGCGGGCCGCCTCCTCGCAGGCGCGGGGCTTCGCCTACTTCGCCGGCAAGGTGCACCCGGACGTCCGGCTCCTCGACGAGGGCGGCTCGATGCTCACGGACCGCATCGACGCCGCCGTACGGGCCGGGGCCACGGCCCTGCTCTGCTTCGCGCTGCCCCGGCACCCCCGGGAGGTCGTCGACGCCCTGGAGTACGCGCGGAAGGCCGGGCTCACGGTCGTGACCGTCGCCGAGTCGGTGTTCGCGCCCGTCGCCGCCCACAGCGACCTGCTGATCCCGGCCGCCGTCGGCACCGGCCTCGCCTTCGACACCGCCTGCGCGCCGATGCTCCTCGGCCGGGTCCTCCTGGAGGCCATGGCCGACGAACTCCCCGACGCGCAGGCGCGCCTGGAGGAGTTCGACACGAGGGCGGCGTCCCGGGGTCTGTTCGTGGAGTGACCCCGAGGGGCCGGTCAGACCTCCAGGTCCGCCTCGATCTTCTTCAGCTGGTGGCGGGCCATCGCCAGGTTCGCACGGCTCTTGTCGAGCGCCAGGTAGAGGAAGAGGCCGTTGGCGCCGCGCGCCTTGATCAGCCGGATCAGGTGGTACTGGCCGCCGAGGGTGATCAGGATGTCCTCGATCTCGTCCTTGAGCCCGAGGAGCTCCATCGCGCGGACCTTGGCCCGGACGACGTCCGTGTTGCACGCCGCGGCCACGGTCAGGTCGAGCTCGTTGCCGCCGCCGATCGTGCCGAGCGCCATGCCGCTCGTGTAGTCGACGAGGGCCGCGCCGATCGTGCCTTCGATCGCGGCCGCTTCCTTGAGGGAGGTCTCGGTGTTCGCCATGGTGTCGTACTTCCTTCTCGGGTGTTCGGGACTCGGTGTCAGTTCAGGTCTTTGCGTTCCAGCGCGCCGTCGACGAGCTCCCCTATCAGGGCGCTGGACCTGCGGGCCTCCAGATGGAGCCGCCCCACGTTGATCCGGGGCTCGGCGAGCAGTGTCAGGACGGCCGAGGCGCCCGCCGCGTACGTCGCCACGTAGCCCGTCTCGCCGCGGACGAGCAGCTCGCGGAAGCGGCCCTGCCCGGTGCTGTCGGTCAGCCGCTGCCCGACCCCGAGCGCCGCCGCGGTCAGCGCGGCCACGGTCTCCGCCTCGCCGTCCACGGTGTCGTGGGCGAGCACGAGTCCGTCGGCGCTGGCCGCCAGCGCGCCGGTGAGCTGGGGCAGCCGCGCCCGCAGCCGTCTGAGCTCGCCGAGGACCTCGGCTTCTGCCGTCACGAGCTGTCTCCTCTCGGCGCGCATGCGCAGCGCACGCCTCATCACAGGGCCTCCAGGGCGTCACGGAGCCGGCGCAGCAGGGCGATGTCGGGATCCTCCACCGGCAGGGCCGATAACGGCGCCGGTGGCGGCGGTGCGGGCACGGGGTCGAGCGGGGTCTCGACGAGCCCGGCGGCGGCGAGCCGCCGCACGTCGAGCAGCGTGTGGAAGGCGGGCCGGCCGAGCAGCCGGGCCAGCTCCGCCGGGGTCCGCTCCCCGTCGGCGGCGGCGAGCAGCGAGCGCTGCCGCGCCCCCACGGTCTGGCCGGGGGAGGGCGGCCGCGGCACGACCGGGGCGGTGTCGACGGAGGCGTACGGCCAGACGGCGTCGAGGAGTTCGCGGCGGCGGACGGTCTCGCGCTCGACGGCCTCGGCGGAGACCGGCCGCACCGTCCCGAACCAGTGCCCCACCCCGTACCGGAAGCGGGTCGGCCCGCTGGTGGGGGAGAGGGCGAAGAAGGCCGCGTCGAAGACGGCGCCGAGGTGGCATATCTCCAGCTCGCCGCCGTGCAGGCGGCCGCTGTCGACGAGGAAGCGGCCGACCGCGCGGTGCGCCCCGGCCCGGTCGACGGCCTCGTCCCAGCCCTCGCGGGGCAGCCGGCCGCCGGTGGTGAGGAGGACGTCGACGCCGGGGGCGGCGGGGGACTCGGCGTGCACGACCCGGCCGTCGACGAGGTAGAGCGTGCCGTGGTCGCGCAGGAGGGCGCCGGTGGCCTTCTCGGCGGCGAGCCGGACGAGCATCGGGGAGACGGCCGTCCTGCTCATCCGAGGACCAGTCTCTCGGCGAGGTCGCGGAGCCGGATCCGGGCGAGGGCGAGGTTGCCGGAGTCGCGGTCGAGCCAGAGGTGGAGGAAGACGCTGCTGTCGAAGGAGGTCTCGACGAAGCGGAGGACGTGGTAGCCGGCGCGGGTGGTGACGATCAGGTCCTCGACGGGCGGGCCGGGCCGCTCCCCTCCCGCCGTGACGGAGTCTCCTGCCGTGAAGGAGTCGAACTCCGCTGCGGAGCGGGCGAGTTCGGCGGTCTCGGCGGCCGTCGTCTCGTGGTCCCCGACCGGTGAGTCGCCCGCCGTGCCGAGGGCGAGGCCGCTGGTCCAGTCGACCAGGGAGGCTCCCCGGGCCCCGGGCAGGGCCATGGCCTCCAGCAGGCACTCGTCGATTCCGGGCACGCGGATTCCCCTCCCGATGCGTCGTGCGAACGTGCGGCAGTGACGGTGACGCTACTGAACGTTCCGGCGCCGGGGAGGCGTTCTGGCATTTTCCATCGGAACATGCCGCTGTCTGACGCGAATTGATCCGATGGGGTTCGGATCAGCCGCGCGACTCCACCGTGCGCGCGATGTCGGACAGGTCCTTCGCGAGCGCCTTCGCGACCACCTTCGCCCCGAAGCGGGCGAGCAGCCGGGCGAGGAGTCCCGGGGCGCGGGCGTCGGCGGGCCGCGCGGAGAAGGACATCCGGAGGGTGGTGGCGCCCGCGCCGTCGGGCGTGAGGGTGAGCTCGGAGACGTAGTGCATGCCGTGCGAGTCGGCGACCGTGACGTACCGGTCGGGCGGCTCGCACTCGGTCACGGTCATCTCCTCCGTGGCCTCCTTGCCCAGCATCCGCCGGGTCTCGCGCCAGCGCGTGCCCACGTCGAAGCCGCCCGGGGTGAGCACCTCCACCCGGTCGACGCCGGAGAGGACCCTGGGCATGTCCTTCAGGTCGGTGATGGCCTCCCAGACCCGCCCGGGGGAGGCGGCGACCCGGCGCTCGACCACGACGGAGGTGGTGTCCGTACCCGTTCCAGTCATGGCTTCATCGAAGCCGGGTCGCCGCCGGAGCGCTACCGGACCAGCGCGTCCGCCCGTTCCCCGCCCGCCTCGGCGACGATCTCGTCGAGGGTCTGGGCCCGGCGGACGGTCGTGAACGTGACCGCGCCGTCGCCGTCGACGGTGAAGCCGTGGATCCCGGGCCGGGGCAGGCTGTTGTACGCGTAGTGGTGGGCGAAGTAGTACGCGCCGGTGTCCGGGACCGCGACGACGTCGTCCGGGTGCAGCAGCGGCAGCGCGCGGCCGGTGGCGAGCAGGTCCCCGGCGAAGCAGGCGGGGCCGGCCACGTCCTGGACGGTGACGTCCCCGGTGCGGGGGCGGCCCTGGGGGTCGTACGCGAGGACGCGCAGCGGCCAGGACTCGGGGGCGTAGACCGTACGGGTGGCCAGTTGCACGCCCGCGTGGGTGACGGCGATCGGGCGGCCGCCGGAGGTCTTCGTGTACTCCACGCGGGCGAGGACCGTGCCGTGCTTGGCGAGCAGGGAGCGCCCGAACTCGGTGACGAGCCGGTAGCGGCCGTCGAAGAGTCCGGGGACGGTGTCGGCGAGCAGCCGGGCGTACTCGGCGTAGGTCGGCGTCTCCTCGTCGGAGCTGAAGTTCACGGGCAGGCCGCCGCCGATGTCGAGGGTGTCGATCTGCTGCCGCCCGGCCGCCCGGTTGATCTCCTCGGCCAGCGCGTACGCCTCGCCGACGCCCTGGGCCATGAGGGCCGGCGGGATGCCCTGGGAGCCGGTGTGGGTGTGCAGCCGGGTCAGCCAGGGCCGCTCCAGATAAGCGGCGACGACGGTCTTGCGGGCGCCCTCGTCGCGGAGCGCCACGCCGAACTTGGAGGTGGCGGTCGCGGTCGAGAGTGCGCCGATGGAACCGGCTCCGACCTGCGGGTTCACCCGGAGGCCGAGCGGTGAGGCGGTGGGCGCGGAGGCGACGAGGGCGTCGATCCTGCCGAGCTCCTGGAGGTTGTCGGCGTTGACGGCGATTCCGAGCGCGAGGGCCTGGCGGAGCTCGGCCGGGGTCTTGGCGGGGGAGTCGAGCACGGTCCGCGTGGGCGGGACGCCGGCCGCGCGGGCGAGGGCGAGCTCGCCGGGGCTCGCGACCTCGACGCCGAGTCCGGCCTCGTGGAGCAGGCGCAGGACGGGGACGAGCGGGGCGGCCTTCACGGCGAAGGCGTGCAGGACGGGTGCGTCGGTGACGGCGGCGAAGGCGCTGGTCAGGGCGGTGGCGGAGGCGCGGATGCCGGCGGTGTCGAGGAGGGCGACGACCGGCGCGGCGGGGGAGAGGAGTCCTTGATCGACGGAGGCTCGGACGGCGAGATCGCGACGTGAGGAGGCCATGCGGCCATCCTCGTCCATCGACCGTCCGGGGCGCCCTGTTGACTACAACTATTCAGCGAGCCAAGATGTGAATATCTGAACGACATTCCGAGGAGGCACCCCCATGTCAGGACCCCGCCCCGTGCGAGCCGCCCGCGGTACGGAACTGAGCGCCCTGGGATGGCAGCAGGAAGCCGCCCTCCGGATGCTCCAGAACAACCTCGACCCCGAGGTCGCCGAGCACCCCGACAAGCTCGTCGTCTACGGCGGCACCGGCAAGGCCGCCCGCGACTGGCGCTCCTTCGACGCCATGGTCCGCACCCTGCGCACCCTCAAGCAGGACGAGACGATGCTCGTCCAGTCCGGCCGCCCCGTCGGCGTCATGCAGACCCACGAGTGGGCGCCGCGCGTCCTCCTCGCCAACTCCAACCTCGTCGGCGACTGGGCCAACTGGGAGGAGTTCCGCCGCCTGGAGCACCTCGGCCTCACCATGTACGGCCAGATGACGGCCGGCTCCTGGATCTACATCGGCACCCAGGGCATCCTCCAGGGCACCTACGAGACCTTCGCCGCCGTCGCCGCGAAGAAGTTCAACGGCACCCTCGCCGGGACGATCACCCTCACCGCCGGCCTCGGCGGCATGGGCGGCGCCCAGCCCCTCGCCGTCACGATGAACGACGGCGTCGCCATCTGCGTCGACGTCGACCCGCGCGCCATCGAGCGCCGCATCGAGCACCGCTACCTGGACGTCAAGGCCGACAACCTCGCCCACGCCCTCCAGCTCGCCGTCGAGGCCCGCGACGCCCGCCGCCCGCTCTCCATCGGCCTCCTCGGCAACGCCGCCGAGCTGCTCCCGCAGATGCTCGCCGAGGGCGCCCCGATCGACATCGTGACCGACCAGACCTCGGCCCACGACCCGCTGTCGTACCTCCCGATCGGCGTCGCCTTCGAGGACATGGCCGACGCGGCCGCCAAGGACCCGGCCGGCTTCACCCAGCGCTCCCGCGAGTCGATGGCCAAGCACGTCGAGGCCATGGTCGGCTTCATGGACGCCGGCGCCGAGGTCTTCGACTACGGCAACTCGATCCGCGGCGAGGCCCAGCTCGCCGGCTACGACCGCGCGTTCGCCTTCCCCGGCTTCGTCCCGGCGTACATCCGCCCGCTGTTCTGCGAGGGCAAGGGCCCGTTCCGCTGGGCCGCCCTCTCCGGCGAGGCCTCGGACATCCACAAGACGGACAAGGCGATCCTCGACCTCTTCCCGGAGAACGAGTCCCTCCACCGCTGGATCAAGATGGCCGGCGAGCGCGTCCACTTCCAGGGCCTCCCCGCCCGCATCTGCTGGCTCGGCCAGGGCGAGCGCGACAAGGCGGGCTCCATGTTCAACGACATGGTCGCCGACGGCACCCTCGCCGCCCCGCTCGCGATCGGCCGCGACCACCTCGACTGCGGCTCCGTCGCCTCCCCGTACCGCGAGACCGAGGCCATGCTCGACGGCTCCGACGCCATCGCCGACTGGCCGCTGCTCAACGCCATGGTCAACGTCGCCTCCGGCGCCTCCTGGGTCTCCATCCACCACGGCGGCGGCGTCGGCATGGGCCGCTCCATCCACGCCGGCCAGGTCTCCGTCGCCGACGGCACCAAGCTCGCCGGCGAGAAGATCCGGCGCGTCCTCACCAACGACCCCGGCATGGGCGTCATCCGTCACGTCGACGCCGGCTACGACATCGCCGAGCGCGTCGCCGACGAGAAGGGCGTCCGCGTCCCGATGCGCGAGGGTGACTCCGCGTGACCTCGCCCCACGACGCCGCCGAGGCGCCCCGCGGCTCCGCCCGGGCCGCCTCGGCGGGGCGGGGGGACTCCCCCTCGTTCCACGCCATGTGGACCAGCCTCCACGGAATCGGCCGCAACGCGGCCTCCGGCGGCTACCGCCGCTACGCCTGGACCCAGGCCGACGCCGACTGCCGCCTCTGGTTCCGCATGCAGGCCGAGGCCCGCCGTCTCGACGTCGAGACCGACCGCAACGGCAACCAGTGGGCCTGGCTCGGCGACCCCACGGCCGGCGACGCCGTCGTCACCGGCTCCCACCTGGACTCCGTCCCCGACGGCGGCGCCTTCGACGGCCCCCTCGGCGTCGTGTCCTCCTTCGCCGCCCTCGACGAACTCCGCGCCCGCGGCGTCTCGTTCAAGCGGCCCCTCGCCATCGTCAACTTCGGCGACGAGGAAGGGGCCCGCTTCGGCCTCGCCTGCGTCGGCTCCCGCCTCACCGCGGGACGGCTGACGAAGGAGCAGGCGTACGAGCTCCGCGACGCCGACGGCATCAGCCTCCCGCAGGCCATGGAGGCCGCCGGACACGACCCGTCGACGATCGGCGCGGACCCCGAGCGGCTCGCCCGCATCGGCGCCTTCGTCGAGCTCCACGTCGAGCAGGGCCGGGCCCTGGACCTGTCCGGGGACCCCGTCGGCATCGCCTCCTCCATCTGGCCGCACGGCCGCTGGCGGTACGACTTCGCCGGCGAGGCCAACCACGCGGGCACCACCCGCCTGGTCGACCGCCGCGACCCGATGCTGACCTACGCCGAGACCGTCCTCGCCGCCCGCCGCGAGGCCGAACTCGCGGGCGCCGTCGCCACCTTCGGCAAGATCGCCGTCGAGCCGAACGGCGTCAACGCCATCCCGTCGATGGTCCGCGGCTGGCTCGACGCCCGCGCCGCCGACCAGAGCTCCCTCGACAAGGTCGTCGCGGGCGTCGAGGCGGAGGCCCGCGCCTACGCCGAGCGCCACGGCATCGACCTCACGGTCGTCCGGGAGTCCTTCACCCCGATCGTGGACTTCTCGCACGCCCTGCGCGACGAGCTCTCCAGGATCCTCGGCACCACCGGCAAGGTGCCGGTCCTCGGCACCGGAGCGGGACACGACGCGGGCATCCTGTCCGAAGCGATCCCGACCGCCATGCTGTTCGTACGGAACCCCACCGGCGTCTCGCACTCCCCGGCCGAGTTCGCCGCCGAGGACGACTGCGTCGCCGGAGTCCTCGCACTCGCCGACGTACTGGAGGAGCTGGCGTGCCGCTGACGACGTACTGGCTGGAACACGCCTGGCTCGACACGAACGTCGAGCCGGGCGTGGCCCTGGAGGTCACCGACGGCCGCATCGCCGCGGTCCGGACCGGCGTGGAGACGCCGCCGCCGGGCGCCGTCGTCCTGCGCGGCCTGACGATCCCCGGCCTCGCGAACGCCCACTCGCACGCCTTCCACCGCGCCCTGCGCGGCACGGTCCAGGTCGGCTCCGGCACCTTCTGGACCTGGCGCGAGGTCATGTACACCGTCGCCCAGCGCCTCACCCCCGACAGCTACTTCGCGCTCGCCCGCGCGGTGTACGCGGAGATGGCGCTCGCCGGCATCACCTCCGTCGGCGAGTTCCACTACCTGCACCACGCGCCCGGCGGCAGCCCGTACGCCGACCCCAACGCGATGGGCGAGGCGCTCATCGCGGCCGCGGGCGAGGCGGGCATCCGCATCACCCTCCTCGACACCGCGTACCTCTCCTCCGGCTTCGGCGCCGCCCCCGAGCGGCACCAGCTCCGCTTCACGGACGGCACGGCCGAGAAGTGGGCGGAGCGGGTGAGCGCGCTGAAGGAGCGCGAAGGCGTACGCATCGGAGCGGCGATCCACTCGGTACGCGCGGTCCCGGCGGACCAGCTGGCGACGGTGGCCCAGTGGGCGGGGGCCCGCAACGCACCCCTCCACGTCCACCTCTCGGAGCAGACCGCCGAGAACGACGCCTGCCTCGCGGCCCACGGCATGACGCCGACCCAGCTCCTCGCGGAACACGGCGTCCTGGGCGCGCGGACGACGGGCGTCCACAACACCCACCTGACGGACGGGGACATCACGCTCCTCGGCACGTCGACCACCGGCACCTGCATGTGCCCGACGACCGAACGCGACCTCGCCGACGGCATCGGCCCGGCCGTCGCCCTCCAGCGCGCCGGCTCGCCGCTCTCCCTCGGCAGCGACAGCCACGCCGTCATCGACCTCCTCGAAGAGGCGCGGGCGATGGAGCTGAACGAGCGCCTGCGCACCCGGACCCGCGGCCACTGGACGGCGGCCGCGCTCCTCCGCGCGGCGACGACGGACGGCCACGCGGCCCTCGGATGGCGGGACGCGGGCGTCCTGGAGACCGGCGCCCTGGCCGACTTCACCACGATCGCCCTGGACACGGTCCGCACGGCCGGCCCGGTCCCGCGCCTCGCGGCGGAGACGGCGGTCTTCGCGGCGACGGCGGCGGACGTCCACCACGTGGTGGTGGGCGGCCGGACGGTCGTCCGAGACGGCGCCCACGTCTCCGTACCGGACGTCGGCGAGGCGCTGGCGACCGCGATCGCCGCGCTCAGGAACTAGGCGGGCCGACCGGCCCACCGGCCCGCACCCGAACGACCCGCCCCCACCGGAGAGCAACATGACGACGACGCTGATCACGAACATCGGCAGCCTGGTCACGAACGACCCGACCCTCGGCGAAGGCCCCCTGGGCCTGATCAAGGACGCCGCGCTCGTCCTGGAAGACGAAAAGGTTTCCTGGGCGGGCCCGGCGGCGCAGGCCCCGGCGGCCGACCAGGCGGTCGACGCGGCCGGCCGCGCCGTCATCCCCGGCTTCGTCGACTCCCACTCGCACCTCGTCTTCGCGGGCGACCGCACGGCCGAGTTCAACGCGCGGATGTCGGGCCAGCCGTACAAGGCGGGCGGCATCCGCACGACGGTCGCGGCGACGCGCGCCGCCACCGACGCCGAACTCTCGGCGAACGTGGCCAAGTACATGTGGGAGGCCCTCCGCCAGGGCACCACCACCTTCGAGACGAAGTCCGGCTACGGCCTGACCGTCGAGGACGAGGCCCGCGCCCTGCGCATCGCGGCCGAGCACACGGACGAGGTGACGTACCTCGGCGCGCACATCGTGTCCCCGGACTACGCCGACGACCCGGCCGCGTACGTGAAGCTGGTGACCGGCGAGATGCTGGACGCCTGCGCGCCGTACGCCCGCTGGGTGGACGTCTTCTGCGAGAAGGGCGCGTTCGACGGCGACCAGGCCCGCGCGATCCTCAAGGCCGGCCAGGCGAAGGGCCTCCAGGCCCGCGTCCACGCCAACCAGCTGACGTACGGCCCCGGCGTGCAGCTCGCGGTCGAGCTGGACGCGGCGAGCGCCGACCACTGCACGCACCTGACGGACGCCGACATCGACGCCCTCGCCCAGGGCGACACGGTCGCGACGCTGCTGCCGGGCGCGGAGTTCTCGACCCGCGCGGAATGGCCGGACGCCCGCCGCCTGATCGACGTCGGCGTGACGGTCGCCCTCTCCACGGACTGCAACCCGGGCTCCTCCTTCACGTCCTCGATGCCGTTCTGCATCGCGCTCGCGGTACGGGACATGCTGATGACCCCGGACGAGGCGATCTGGTCCGCCACCGCGGGCGGCGCGGCGGCCCTGCGCCGCACCGACGTCGGCAGGCTGTCGGTCGGCGCCCGCGCGGACCTCGTCGTCCTCGACGCCCCGTCCCACGTCCACCTGGCCTACCGCCCGGGCGTGCCGCTGGTGGCGGAGGTCTGGCGCAAGGGCGTGCGGACGGTCTGATCACCGGAAGCCCGCCGCCCGGGCGGGGAACGCCCGTAGCCTGACCCGATGCCTCCGCCAGACGACGCACTGTCCCGAGCACTGGACGATCCCGCGGACCCGCCGTTCCACCCGCTTCCGCGGGCGGCGGCGGACCTCCTCCGCACCCTCGACGCGCCGCCGCGCCTGGCCGCCCACCTGCGCGCGGTGCACGACGTCGCCCGGCAGTTGGTCGGCTGGGTGGAGGAGCGCTGTCCGGACCTGGCCGTCGACCGTGGGGCCGTCCTGTTCGGGGCGGCGACCCACGACATCGGCAAGGTGGTGCACCCCGCCGAACTCTCCGGCCCCGGCTCCCTGCACGAGGAGGCGGGCAGGGAACTCCTCGCGGCGCACGGCTTCGCCCCGGAGCTGGCCCGCTTCGCGGCCACCCACGCGACGTGGACGGACCCCGGGGCGACCGTGGAGGACCTCCTGGTCAGCACGGCCGACAAGATCTGGAAGAACAAGCGGGTGCCCGCCCTCGAAGACCTCCTCGTGGCCCGGCTGACCGAGGCGACCGGCAGACCCCGCTGGGAGGAGTTCCTCGCCCTCGACGAACTGCTCGAACGCCTCGGCGCCGGCGCGGACCGCCGCCTCGCCTACCAGGCGACGTTCCCGACCGGCAGGCCCGTGCCCTGAGCCCCGTCACCGGAACTCGTGGACGACCTCGATCCCGCCCACGATGTGCGCGTTGAACTCGTCCAACTCCTCCGCTGGGACCCACAGTTCGAGGATCGTGCGGCCGCCCGCCTGCTGGACCGGATAGCGGCGGAGGAACTCCGTGTCGACCTCGAAGCGGGTCACGAAGCCGGCGCCGTCGTGCTTCACGTTCCAGTCGCGGGCGATCCTCACCGCGTACTCCTCGTCGAGGACCGGATAGAAGATCGGCTGCTCGGGCAGCCGCGGCGGCCACGCGCACCAACCTGACTCCCGCACGAGCTCCAACTCGACCGGACCGGTGGGGCGCCACAGGGTCGTCGTCGGGCGGGTGCCGGTGCTCATGGCGGTTCGCTTTCCGGGTGGGGATCGGGGCCTGAACCGTAGCGGTGGTCTTGTGGCGCGGGCACCTCAATTCCGGTGGCCCCGCGTTCGTCCGGGCCCTCGGAGACGTACAGATCGGCTGGTAGGTCAGGCCGACAGAGCCCGGACCGGAGCCCGGCCACACGGAAGGGCCCGTTCGGGGTCGGTCGACCGTGAACGGGCCCTTTCCGTGGCCGTCTTGGCGGGGTCACTCCTCCAGTGTCAGCCCCCGCCGCAGCCGCCCGAGCGTGCGGGCGAGCAGCCGGGACACGTGCATCTGCGAGATGCCGAGCTCCGCGCCGATCTCCGACTGGGTGAGGCCGGAGACGAAGCGCAGGGAGAGGATCCGCCGCTCGCGCGCGGGCAGCGAGGCGATCATCGGCTTGAGGGAGGCGATGTACTCGATGCCGGTCAGACCGTTGTCCTCGTAGCCGAGCCGGTCGGCGAGCGCGGCCTCGCCGCCGGCGCCGTCCTCCTCGTCGGGCTGCGCGTCGAGCGAGGTCGCGGTGTAGGCGTTGCTCGCGGCCATGCCCTCGACGACCTCCTCCGGCGGGATGCGGAGTTCCTCGGCGAGTTCGGCGACGGTCGGGGCGCGGTCGAGGCGCTGGGAGAGCGCGTCGCCGGCCCTGGCGAGGTCGAGCCGGAGCTCCTGGAGTCTGCGGGGCACGTGCACGGACCACGACGTGTCGCGGAAGAAGCGCTTGATCTCGCCGATGATCGTCGGCATCGCGAAGGTCGGGAACTCGACGCCGCGGGTCAGTTCGAAGCGGTCGATCGCCTTGATGAGGCCGATGGTGCCGACCTGGACGATGTCCTCCATGGGTTCGCTGCGCGTGCCGAACCGGGCGGCGGCGAACCGGACCAGGGCCAGGTTGAGTTCGACCAGGGTGTTGCGGACGTACGCGTGGTCGTGGGTGCCCTCCTCCAGCTCGGAGAGCCGGGCGAAGAGCTGCTTCGACAGGGCACGGGCGTCGACCGGTCCGATCCGGTCGAGCGGTATGTCGTGCAGCCGGTCGGGCAGTTCGACGAGAGGGGGGTGGGGGAGCGCTGCCGACGGCGCGTCGGGGGTACGCGGGGCGTCGAGCCGGGGTGACATGGGTCTCCTTCTGGTGCTTCTCGCTGCGGTTTGCGGCGCCTCCAAAGCCGGCCGGGTCGGACGTTCCTTTCTAGCCCTACCGGTTGGACCCGGACAGTTGCAAGTGGCAATAATCCGTTTCGTACCGATATGGGAAGTACCTCGTGTGCATCGGAGGGTGTGCCGCGAGTAGGGTTCGGGGCACGTCAGTCGGCATCCGCGAGAGCGAGAAGAGGCACGGCCATGGACCGCGAACACATCGGCAGCGCGCCGCCCGCGCGGCTGCGGGTCGAGGTCCGCGACGTGGCCGGGAGCACGCTCCTCACGCCCGTCGGTGAGCTCGATCACCACACCGCCGACCTGCTGCGCGCCCCTCTGGACGGCGCCCTCGACGAGGGCCGCGCGCGGCTCGTCGTCGACTGCTCGGGCCTGGAGTTCTGCGACTCGACCGGACTCAACGTGCTCCTTGGCGCCCGGCTGAGGGCGGACGCCGCCGGCGGCGGCGTCCATCTGGTGGCGATGCGGCCCCCGGTGGCCCGGGTGTTCCACATCACGGGCGCGGACGCCGTCTTCACCGTCCACGAGACGCTCGCCACAGCACTCCCCGGCTGAGACCCGCGTCATACGCCTCCTCCGGTGCCGCCGGCGCGGCCCGCCCGCACGTCCTGTCCCCTCTGTCCCGCCGATCGGTGAGGTGAAGCGTTGATGGACCAAGCTTCCGACGTCCGTACGCTCGCCCTCGGCGAGACCAGCGGCACCGTGCCCCTCGCGCGCGACTTCACGCGGACGGCACTCCACGAGTGGGGCTGGCTGCCGGCCGCCACCGCCGACCGCAGGGCCGCCGCGGAGGACGTCCTGCTCGTCGTCTCCGAGCTCGTCACCAACGCCTGCCTGCACGCCGAGGGGCCCGAACGACTGCGCGTCCTGCGGACGCCCCGGACGCTGCGCCTCGAAGTCACCGACCGCGGCGCCGGCCAGCCCGCCCCCCGCACCCCGCACCGCTCCGGCCGCCCGGGCGGCCACGGCATGTTCATCGTCCAGCGCCTCTGCCTCGACTGGGGCATCGACCGCACCCCCGGAGCCCCCGGCAAGACGGTCTGGGCCGAACTGGCCGCGCCCGCCTAGGACTTTCACAAGTTCACCGGTTCCCCTGCCTTCCCTCCTCAGGGCCCCGGGCGTACCTTGGCGGCCAATCTGAAAGACCGTCAGTTTCGTTGCGGTGAGGGGTGCTCGGGGTGTCCAAGGTGCCGAACCGGAGGAGAACGGCCGCCGCGCTCACCGCGGCGGCCGCGGTGGCGGGCGGGGTCGTGCTGGCCGGCGCACCGGTCGCGCAGGCGACCGTCGTCGACGTCAACTACGCCTGCGAGACGAAGATCGGGCCCAAGAGCGCCGTCTCGCCCGTCGACATCAAGGCCGTCAAGAGCGGCAGCGGCTACACGATCACCATGTCGTTCGAGAAGGGGGTGTCCGACAGCCCGGTCGAGCTCCCCAAGGGCGTCATGACCCCGCGCGCCCTGCTCGTCCTCGGCGGCGCCGCGAGCGGCACGGTGAAGGTCACCGGGACGCCGAACTCGGCCGCGATCCCGCCCGACACCCCCATCAGCATCGGCACGCTGACCGGCACGTTCACCCCGAAGAAGAACGGCAAGGTCACCTTCACGGCGGGCACCCTCACCGTGCACGCCCTCGGGATGGACGCGGCCGTCTGCACCCCGAAGAACAACCCCAAGCCGTCCCTGGAACTCGAGGTCACGGGCGTATCCGGCGGCGGCTCGGGAGGCTCCGACACTCCGCCGCCGCCCGCCACCGACGGCGACCAGCTGCCGAAGACCGGCCCGCTCGACTCCGCCGTGGCGCTCGGCACCCTCGGCGGCACCGTCCTGCTGACCGGCGCCGCCGGAGTCCTCTGGCTCACGCGGCGCACGGCACGCTGATGCGGACGGCGCCACGCCTCGGACGGCGCACGGCCGCGCGCTCCGGACGGCGCACGGCCGCCCGCTCCGGGCTCGTGGCCGCCGCGACCGCCCTCCTCGGCGCGGTCGCGGCGGCGCCCCCCGGCGCCCAGGCCTGGACGGCGGCGCCCGCCGCCGGACGGCCGTACGCCTACCTGGAGGGGCCGGCGGGCAGCGTCCTCCAGGACACCCTGTCGGTCACCAACCCCGGCACCGCGCCGCTCACCGTGCGCCTCACCGGCCAGGGCGGCGCCCCGGTGTCGTTCGCCGCGCGGACCGTGCGCGTGCCCGCCAGGACCCGCGCCGACGTGCCCTTCGCCGTGACCGTCACCGCCGACACCCCGCCCGGCGAACACCGCGGCACCGTCCGCGCCTCGGCCGCCGGCCGGGAGGTCCGGGTCGACCTGCGGCTACGGGTCAGCGGACCGCGCCTCGCCGCGCTCACCGTCGAGGACGTCCACGTCGACGCGGGCGCCGTCCGCTACACCCTGGTCAACCGCGGCACCACGGTCCTCGCCCCGAGCCTCGCGGTCCGCGCCGAGGGCCTCCTCGGCACCGTCCTCGACCGGCCCGGACGCGCCCTGCCGCTCACCCTCCGCCCCGGCGAGCGGGCCACCCGGACCGAACCCTGGCCCGACCCGCCCGCCCTCGACTCCGTCACCGTCCGGCTGACGGCCACCGCACCGGGCGCCGCCCCCGCCACCGCCCGCGCCGAGGCCGCCTTCGCCTCGGGCCCCGCGCTCACCGGCACGGCCGGGCTGCTCCTGGCAGCGGTGGGCGGCGCCGGGTACGCGGCACGGCGGCGGCGCGCCGGGGCCCGTACCCAGCGAGCGGGAGCGACCCCATGAGGACGATCCGTACGGCCGCCGCCCTCCTCACCGCCCTCGCCCTCGTCCTGCTGCCCACCGCCCCCGCGGCGGTCGCGGCCCCGGGCCCCGTCGTCGAGCTCTCGACGACGGAGGGCGGCAAGGGCGGCGAGATCACCGTCAGCGGCAGCGGCTGGAAACCCGGCGCGCTGCTCATGCTCCTGATCTGCGGCCAGGGCGCCCCCGGCAAGGGCGTCATCGGCGGCACCAACTCCTGCGCCAACACCGAGGGCCGGGCGGCCACCGTCGACGCGCGGGGCGCCTTCAGCACGAAGCTCCCCGTCGCCGAGCCCCCCAAGCCCTGTCCCTGCGTGGTGCACGTCGCCGGGGTCACCGGGCAGCAGGACGCCGTCGACAAGGAGTTCACGGTCGCCGGGCACCCCACGGCCCCGCTCCCCGAGCCCTCCGGCGACGGCCGCCTCGCCGTCCTCGCCGCCGTCCGCCTCGACGGCTCCAGCGGCGTCCTCGTCTGGTTCGGGGCGCCCCCGCGCCGCGAGGTCGTCTTCACCGTCGGCAACCTCGGCCCGGCCCCGGTCAAGGACCCGGTCTTCCAGGTCGGCACCAGCCACGGCGTCTTCGCCCCGCAGTACGAGGAACGCCAGTGGCGCGGCACGATCGAACCCGGCAAGAAGGCCCTGATCCGCCTCCCCGCCGAACTCTCGGCCGGCGCGCACGGCGACTACCAGGTCTCCGTGACGTACGCGGGCAAGGTCCTCGTCGAGCAGCCGTGGGGCGTCGGCCGTCCCTGGGGCGTGACCCTCTTCTGGGCGCTCCTCGCCCTCGTGGCGCCGGCCGCCCTGTTCCGGATCGGCATGGCCGTGGTCGACCGCGCGCGGCCCGCTTCCGGGGCCGGTCGGGCCCGCGCCGGGGGGACCCGGACGCCGGCGCGCGGCCGCCGCCGGGCCCCGGCCCGTACACCCGCTTCCGCCCCCGCTCCGGGGGACGGCGAGACGACCGCGGCCCTGCCGTGGTTCAGCCCTGACTCCGCACCGTCAGCGCCAGAGAGCAGCAGCCCGACGACGACGAAGGGACAAGCGTGAGTACGCAACGGAGGATGAGCGCGGCCGGGGTCGCGCTGATGCTCGGCGGCGCGGGGATCCTGTATGCCGCCGGCCCCGCCCAGGCCGCCGAGGTGTCGTACGCGACGGAGTGCATCCCGCCGCCGATCTCGGGCCTCCCGCCCGTGCAGGGCACCACGAAGGTGCTGATCACCGCACCCGCGGAGGCCAAGGTCGGCGACGAGGTCGAGATCGTCTGGAAGACGGTCCAGGCCGCCTCGAAGAACCCCGACGTGCTCGACCTCGACAAGGACACGGTGAAGCCGACCGGCGTCCTCACCGTCGGCGGCGCGGGCAGCGGGACCGTCGCGATGGAGGGCCCCCGGCAGAACCCGCCGATCCCCAAGAACAGCCCGATGGTGCTGCCCGACATGAAGGGGAAGCTGAAGCTGGACAAGGCGGGCGAGTTCACGCTGACGCCCGGCAAGTACACGATCAACGTGTCCAAGCCCCTGTCGACGGACACCAAGTGCTCCCCGAAGGAGACGGTGCCGGTCGGCGCGACGATCAAGGTGACGGAGGGGGGAGGGGGCAGCACGTCCGGAGGGTCGACGACGTCCGGTGGTTCGACGACCACGTCCGGTGGTTCTTCGTCGGCGTCCGGTGGTTCGACGACGACGTCCGGTGGCGCTTCGACCTCGGGTGATTCCTCGGCCTCGGGCGGGACCACCGCATCCGGGGGGACGACGACCACGTCGGGCGGTACGACGACGGCCGGCGGGACCACCGCGTCCGGCGGGTCCTCGGCCTCGGGTGACACGAGTGCCTCCGGGAGCACCACCACCTCCGGCGGCTCCGGGAGCTCCGGCGGTTCCGGTGGGCAGACCGACTTCCCCGGCAAGGAGGTCTCCGTCGCGTTCGCCTGTCAGAGCCCCGGCCCGCCCGACATCTCCTCCAAGGTGACGATCAACGCCAAGAGGAACGGCGAGGTCTACGACCTCAGGGTCAAGACGGCCAAGGGCGTCATGGACAGCCCCGCCGACCTGCCCAAGGGCGCCCTGAAGCCGTCCATGGCGGTGAAGCTCGGCGGGGCCGACAGCGGCACGGTGAAGGTCACCGGCGCGGCGAACCCCGCCCCCCTCACCAGGGGCGCCCCGGTCAGCCTGGAGGACATGAAGGGAACGTACCGGCCCGGAGCGACGGGCAAGTCGACGCTCAGCCCCGGCACGCTCACCATCACGGTCACCCTCGGCACCGTGAACATGGAGATCCCCTGCCAGGTCAAGGGCTCCGTCCAGGCCTCCCTGGAGCTGGACACGAGCAAGCAGGCCGGCGGCGCCTCCGGCGGCTCCGACGGCGGCACGACCACGGGCACGACCGCCGGCTCCGGCGGCTCCGGCGGCGGGAACCTCGCCCACACCGGCGCCGACGACGACGGCGCCCTGCGCGCCCTGGCCCTCGTCGCGGGCACGATCATCCTGCTCGGCGGCGCGGTCTTCACCTTCACCCCGTGGGCGCGGCTCCGGCGGTGACGAACGACGGAGGGCCCGTCGCACCGGTGCGGTGCGACGGGCCCTCCGTGCGGGGCGGGTGACGTCAGTGGACGTCGCCCATGAGCACCTTGACCTTCTTGCGGTACATGAAGACCGCGACGGCGGCGATCGTGGCGGCCACGGCCTGCAGCGCGATGATCCCGGTGCCGTTCAGGTCCACGCCCGCGAGGGAGAGCAGACCCGTGGTGCAGTCACCGGCGGTGACGGCGAGGAACCAGACGCCCAGCATCTGCGAGGCGTACTTCTGCGGCGCCATCTTCGTGGTGACGGAGAGGCCGACCGGGGAGAGGCACAGCTCGGCGACGGTCTGGATGAAGTAGATCCCGACCAGCCACATCGGGCTGACCTTGCCGTCTCCGGCCATGCCGATCGGGGCCAGGAAGACGAAGAACGAGATGCCGACGCCCAGCAGACCGAGCGAGAACTTCACGATGGTGCTCGGCTCCTGGTTGCGGCGGGAGAGCCACAGCCACAGCCAGGCGAAGACCGGAGCCAGCGCCATGACGAAGAGCGGGTTGAGCGACTGGAACCAGGTGGCCGGGAAGCTCAGCGGACCGATGTGGTCGGTGGTCTTGCTGTCCGCGAAGAGGGACAGGGTCGAGCCGCCCTGGTCGTAGATCATCCAGAAGACGGCCGCGGCCACGAAGAACCAGATGTAGCCGGTGACCTTCGACTGCTCGACCTTGTCGAGGTCCTTGTCGCGCTTGATGCGGACGATCACGGCGATCGGGATGAGCAGACCGGCCAGGGTGATCGGGACGAGCGCCCAGTTCAGGGTGTACATGCCGGCGGCGACGATGATGCCGTAGAAGACGGCGACGACGGCGATCGTGGCGCAGACCTTGACGATGACGGACTTGCGCTCGGCGTCGGACAGCGGGTTCGGGACCACGCTGCTCTTCGCGTTCAGGTGGCGGGTGCCGAGCAGGAACTGGCCCAGACCGATCGCCATGCCGATGGCCGCGAGCAGGAAGCCCAGGTGCCAGTTGTAGCTCTCGCCGACGGTGCCGATGACCAGCGGGGCGAGGAAGGCGCCGAGGTTGATGCCGACGTAGAAGAGGGTGAAGCCACCGTCACGGCGCGGGTCGTCCGGGCCGTCGTAGAGGTGGCCGACCATCGTGGAGATGTTGGCCTTGAGCAGACCGGAACCGGCGGCGACCAGCGCCAGGCCGACGAAGAACATCGCCTGGCCGGGGATGGCCAGCGAGGCGTGACCGGCCATGATCACGAAGCCGGCGATGGTGACGGTCTTGCGGGCGCCCCAGACGCGGTCACCGAACCAGCCGCCGGGCATGGCCATCAGGTAGACCATCGAGACGTAGACGGAGTAGATCGCCGTCGCGGTCGCCGCGGTCATGGCGAGGCCGCCACCCTGGCTGCCGGTCGCCGCGTCCGCGCCGCCGGAGACCAGGTACAGAACGAGAAGGGCCCTCATGCCGTAGTAGGAGAAACGCTCCCACATCTCGGTCATGAAGAGGGTGGCCAGGCCACGGGGGTGGCCGAAGAACGTCTTCTCGGAACCAGGGGTTCCGGCCGAAGTCGTCGTCAGGCTGGACGCCATGTCGATCCTTGCTCTGTCGGGACGCACGCCTTGTGAGCGTGATGCGCCCGGTGGGGGAGGCCGGCACCGGCGGGGTCGAGTGACTCCACCGGGATCCACGCCCCGGCAGACGCGTTGTCGCGTCCCGGGACCCGGCCCACAGGTCATTCACCGTCTCCAGGTTCGGCGGAGCCGGACCTACGCAGAAGAGGACCTTGGCGTGTGAAGTCGGCCAAAGGTCCCCGATTACCGCTACTGACGTATCGCCACCATACGACACGACAGTGCCGGATATGGAAGGACTTGAGAGATGGATCACAGGTGACGCAGGAACCGTACGCGATCATTCGAAGGTCATCTGCTGGATGCCCACAAGATCCCCAGGGGCCATCCGGGCCCTGCGGATCCCGCCCCGGCCCGGGCGCCGTGCGGACTACCATCACCCCATGACCCGTGTACTGCTCGCCGAGGACGACGCATCCATCTCGGAACCGCTGGCCCGCGCCCTGCGGAGAGAGGGGTACGAGGTCGAGGTCCGCGAGGACGGCCCGACCGCCCTCGACGCCGGCCTCCAGGGCGGGGTCGACCTGGTCGTGCTCGACCTGGGCCTGCCCGGCATGGACGGCCTGGAGGTCGCCCGCCGGCTGCGCGCCGAGGGCCACACGGTGCCGATCCTGGTCCTGACCGCGCGTGCCGACGAGGTCGACACCGTCGTCGGGCTCGACGCCGGCGCCGACGACTACGTCACCAAGCCCTTCCGGCTCGCCGAGCTCCTCGCCCGGGTCCGGGCCCTGCTCCGGCGCGGCTCCACCGAGCCGGCCGCCGCGCCCGCGACCCACGGCGTCCGCATCGACGTCGAGTCGCACCGCGCGTGGATGGGCGACGAGGAGCTCCAGCTCACCGCGAAGGAGTTCGACCTGCTGCGCGTCCTGGTCCGGGACGCGGGCCGGGTCGTCACCCGCGACCAGCTGATGCGCGAGGTCTGGGACACCACGTGGTGGTCCTCCACCAAGACCCTCGACATGCACATCTCCTGGCTGCGCAAGAAGCTCGGCGACGACGCGGCGAACCCGCGCTACATCGCGACGGTCCGGGGCGTCGGCTTCCGCTTCGAGAAGAGCTAGGGCCTGGCCGGCGGCTCGGCCGGCCCGGCTCGCGGGGCTTGGGGGTCGGGGCTCGGCCGACTGGGCGCGGTATCGCCGTAGAGGTGCGCGTCGTGTCGCGGCCGTCCGCCGTCGTGGGCCGGTCGCGCAGTTCCCCGCGCCCCTTCAGGGCCTTGCCGCAGCGGTCGTCGTCAACGCCCTCCGGAGGAGCTCCGTGCCCCGTCAGGGCCTTGGCACACTGGGTCCATGCGCCGCCGCCTGATCAACTCCACGCTCGCCGTCGTCCTCGTCGTCATCGCCGTCTTCGGCGGCTCGCTCGTCCTCGTCGAGACCCGCACGATCTCCAACAGCGCCCAGGAGAGCGTGGACTCGGAGGCCCTCCGGCTCGTCTCCATCGTCGACAGCCGGCTCATCGGCGGCGAGCCGGTCAACCCCGGCATCCTCGCCCAGCAGGGCGGCGCCAAGCGGTACGCCCAGATCCGCATCCCCGGCCGCGACACCATCGAGATCGGCGACCGCCCCGAGGGCCAGGTCATCCGGGGCCTCGCCGAGGGCGAGCGCGGCGAGACCGTGGTCGTCGAGGAGTCCCGCTCCGAGGTGACCGCCGAGGTCGGCCGCACCCTGCTGATCATCGGCGCCGTGGCGCTGCTCGCGGTCGTCGCCGCCGTCCTCCTCGCCGTACGGCAGGCGAACAGGCTGACGTCGCCGCTCACCGACCTCGCGGAGACCGCCGAGCGGCTCGGCTCCGGCGACCCGCGGCCCCGGCACAAGCGGTACGGGGTGCCCGAGCTGGACCGGGTCGCGGACGTCCTCGACGCCTCCGCCGAGCGCATCGCCCGGATGCTCACCGCCGAGCGCCGGCTCGCCGCCGACGCCTCCCACCAGCTCCGTACGCCCCTCACCGCGCTCTCCATGCGCCTGGAGGAGGTCGCCCTCGCCGACGAGCTGGACACGGTCAAGGAGGAGGCGACGATCGCGCTCACCCAGGTCGAGCGGCTCACCGACGTCGTCGAGCGGCTCCTCACCAACGCGCGGGACCCCCGCACCGGCTCCGCCGTCGCCTTCGACCTCGACGAGGTCGTCAAGCAGCAGATCGAGGAGTGGCGCCCGGCCTACCGCAGCGCGGGGCGGGCCATCGTGCACTCCGGCAAGCAGGGGATGCGGGCCGTCGGCACCCCGGGAGCGGTCGCCCAGGTCCTCGCCGCCCTGATCGAGAACTCGCTCATGCACGGCGGCGGCACGGTCGCCCTGCGCACCCGCGTCACCGGCAACCAGTCGGTCATCGAGGTCACCGACGAGGGCCCGGGCGTCCCCGCCGACCTCGGCGCGCGGATCTTCGAGCGGGCGGTGAGCGGGCGCAGCTCGACGGGGATCGGCCTCGCGGTGGCCCGGGACCTGGCGGAGGCGGACGGCGGCCGTCTGGAGCTGCTCCAGCAGCAGCCGCCGGTCTTCGCGCTCTTCCTGAGCCGCGAGGTCAGGGGCGTCGCGAAGGAGCCGGAGGAGCGCCCGGTGCGGTAGAAGCCGACGGGGGAGGGGTCAGACGCGGTCGGGCTGGCGGCGGTCCGCCTGCCGCGGGGCCTGCTCCAGGAACGATTCGGCGGTCTGCACGGCCTCCTTCGCCGGCAGCGCGCGGAACACCCACGTGCGGTACGACCAGAAGCGGAACAGCGTCGCGACGCCGATGCCGAAGAACTTGAAGAAGTTGCTCTGCAGCGGGGTGTCCCAGCCGAACCCGTACGTCGCCGCGTACAGCAGACCGTTCTGGATCACCAGGCCGACCAGGCTGAAGACGAGGAAGAGCGCCATCTCCTTGGTGCGGCTGCTCTTGTCCCGGTCCCGGTAGGTGAAGTACCGGAAGCCGACGTAGTTGAAGGCGATCGCGACCACGGTGGCGATGACGCTCGCCCGCACGACCGGCAGGTCCGAGAAGTGGCGGACGAGGTTGAACACGCCGAGGTCGACCAGGACCCCGACGGCACCGACGGCGCCGAACTTGGCGACCTCCCGGAAGAGCCCCTGGAGTCGCATGCGCAGCGCGCCGGGTTCACTCATGGTGATCGCTCTGTCCCGTCCGTCCGGTTGACGTCCGGGCGACGTCAACCCAACCACTCTAACCAGGGCCCCTGTCACCCGCCTGTGTACCGCGCAAACCTGTGGAGAACCCGTCCCCCATCCGCTCCGTCCTTGTGGCAATCCACAGCCGGACGAGTGTTCCCCGGTGGTGCGGATACCCTAAGAGGGTGACGTTCCCCGTGGTAGGCATGGTCGGAGGCGGGCAGCTCGCCCGCATGACCCACGAGGCGGGTATCCCCCTCGGCATCAAGTTCAAGCTCCTCAGCGACACCCCGCAGGACTCCGCGGCCCAGGTGGTGAGCGAGGTCGTCCTCGGCGACTACCGCGACCTGGACACGCTGCGTGACTTCGCGCGCGGCTGCGACGTGATCACCTTCGATCACGAGCACGTGCCCGCGGAGCACCTGACGGCCCTGGAGGCGGACGGCATCGTCATCCGCCCCGGCCGCGAGGCCCTCGCGCACGCGCAGGACAAGGGGGTGATGCGCGCGCGGCTCGACGAGCTCGGCGCGCCCAGCCCCCGGCACCGCATCGTGGCGGACCCGGCGGACGCCGAGGCCTTCGCGGCCGAGGTCGGCGGCTTCCCGATCATCCTGAAGACCGTCCGCGGCGGCTACGACGGCAAGGGCGTCTGGTTCGTCCGCACGCCCGAGGAGGCCCGCGAGGCCTTCCTCGCCGGCGTCCAGGTCCTCGCCGAGGAGAAGGTCGACTTCGTCCGCGAGCTCGCGGCGAACATCGTCCGCTCCCCGCACGGCCAGGCCGTCGCCTACCCGGTCGTCGAGTCCCGCCAGGTCGACGGCGTCTGCGACACGGTCATCGCGCCCGCTCCCGACCTCGACGAGGAGCTGGCGGGGCAGGCCCAGGAGCTGGCCCTGCGGATCGCCAAGGAGCTGGGTGTCGTCGGCCACCTCGCCGTCGAGCTCTTCCAGACCACGGACGGCCGCATCCTCGTCAACGAGCTCGCGATGCGCCCGCACAACTCCGGCCACTGGACCCAGGACGGGGCGATCACCTCGCAGTTCGCCAACCACGTCCGGGCGGTCCTCGACCTGCCCCTCGGCGATCCGCGCCCCCGCGCGCGGTGGACCGTGATGTGCAATGTCCTGGGCGGCGACTTCCCGGACATGTACTCCGCGTACCTGCACTGCATGGCCAGGGACCCGCAGCTCAAGATCCACATGTACGGCAAGGACGTGAAGCCCGGTCGCAAGGTGGGCCACGTCAACACCTACGGCGACGACCTCGACGACGTGCTGGAGCGCGCCCGTCACGCCGCCGGCTATCTGCGAGGAACGATCGTTGAGTAATCCGCTCATTGGCATCGTCATGGGATCCGACTCCGACTGGCCCGTGATGGAGGCCGCGGCGCAGGCCCTGGACGAGTTCGAGATCCCGTACGAGGTCGACGTCGTCTCCGCCCACCGGATGCCGCGCGAGATGATCGCGTACGGCGAGGAGGCCGCGGGCCGCGGGCTCAAGGCGATCATCGCGGGCGCCGGCGGCGCCGCCCACCTGCCGGGCATGCTCGCCTCCGTCACCCCGCTGCCCGTCATCGGCGTGCCCGTGCCGCTGAAGTACCTCGACGGCATGGACTCGCTGCTCTCGATCGTGCAGATGCCGGCCGGCGTCCCGGTCGCCACGGTCTCCGTCGCCGGCGCGCGGAACGCGGGCCTGCTCGCGGCCCGGATGCTCGCCGCGCACGACGCCGACCTCCTCGCCCGGATGACCGAGTTCCAGCAGGAGCTCAACGACCAGGCCACCGAGAAGGGCAAGCGCCTGCGCGCCAAGGTCGAGGGCGCCGAGTCCTTCGGCTTCGCCAGGTGAGCGCGGCCGACCGTCTGGAGGAGGCCCGCGAGCTGCTCGCGGGCCACCCCGTCGTCGACGGCCACAACGACCTCCCCTGGGCGCTGCGCGAGCACGTGCGCTACGACCTGGACCGGATGGACATCGGCGCGGACCAGACCGGCGCGCTCCACACCGACCTCGCCCGGCTGCGGGCCGGGGCGGTCGGCGCCCAGTTCTGGTCGGTGTACGTGCCCTGCGAGCTGACCGGCGACCACGCCGTCAGCGCCACCCTGGAGCAGATCGACATCGTCGACCAGCTCCTCGACCGGTACGCGGGCGAGCTCGCGCCCGCCCTGACCGCCGACGACATGGAGGCGGCCCGCAAGCAGGGCCGCATCGCCTCGCTCAAGGGCGCCGAGGGCGGCCACTCGATCAACAACTCCCTCGCCACGCTGCGCGCGCTGCACGCCCTCGGCGTGCGCTACATGACGCTCACGCACAACGACAACAACGACTGGGCGGACTCGGCGACCGACGCGCCGCGCGTCGGCGGTCTGACCGCGTTCGGCCGCGAGGTCGTCCGCGAGATGAACCGCAGCGGCATGCTCGTCGACCTGTCGCACGTCGCCGCGAGCACCATGCGGGCCGCGCTCGACACCTCGGCCGCGCCGGTGATCTTCTCGCACTCCTCGGCCCGCGCGATCTGCGACCACCCGCGCAACGTCCCGGACGACGTCCTGGAGCGGCTGCCCGCCAACGGCGGCGTCGCGATGGCCACGTTCGTGCCCAAGTTCATCCTCCCCGCGGCCGTCGAGTGGACGAACCGCGCGGACGAGAACATGCGGGCGCACGGACTGCACCACCTCGACACCACCCCGCGCGGCATGGAGGTCCACCGCGCCTTCGAGGCGCTCCACCCGCGCCCGATCGCCACCGTCTCCACGGTCGCCGACCACCTCGACCACATGCGCGAGGCCGCCGGCATCGACCACATCGGCATCGGCGGCGACTACGACGGCACGGCCTTCACCCCGGCCGGCCTCGACGACGTCGCCGGCTACCCGAACCTGATCGCGGAGCTCCTGCACCGCGGCTGGTCGCACCAGGACCTGGCCAAGCTGACCTGGTCCAACGCGGTCCGCGTCCTGCGCGACGCGGAGGACGTCTCCCGCGACCTGCGCGGCCGCACGGCCCCGTCGAACGCGACGATCGACGTGCTGGACGCGCCTGACGCGCCGTAGTGCCCGTGTGAGGGCGCCCGTGTGACGGCGCCTGCGTGACGGCGCCCGTGTGACGGCTCCTCACCCGGACGGCCCACTCCGCCGAGCCCCGGTCAGGGGCCGGTGGCACGGTGGACGGTACTGCCCCGCCGCTCTCGGCGGGGCAGTACTGCATCGCCGATTCCGCACACCATGGCGGAACTGCTAAGACTTGATCCGTACGTCCCGGAGGAGGTACGGACTGCATCCGGTCGGCTGGTCCGGGCGCTCCGGCGTGGTCGCCTCGCGGCGTCTCATCCGGGGTCGCTCGGGGCCGGTTCGGAGTTCGGTGAGCAGAGGCCCGCGGTTTCGCGGGCTGCCGCAGGCGCTGTACCGGCGAGCCGGTGGTCAGAACCTCACGCGGTTGACTCACGCCAGCCGTCTTCTCGGCTGTCACTGATCGTGCCGCACTGGTGACCCAGCGAATTGCGGAACGTTTTTAAACGACCATCCCACCGTCCCCCGCCGCCACAGGCGAGCTCGACGCTCCAGAGCCACCCCCCGAAGCTTGACGAGACGGCTCACGCCCGCAACTGCGGCCGCGTCGCCACCCTGCTCGGCCCGGTGAACTGGACGGCGCTCGGCGGCTCGGCCGCCACCCTGCGGGCCTACCACGCCCTCGGCGTACGGGCCGTGAACCTCACCCGCTTCGACCGCTTCGCCCGTGACGCGGTACGGGAGATGAACCGCATCGGCCTGGCCGTGGACCTCTCCGGCGCCGACCCGGACACGGTCCGCCCGGCCCTCGCGGTCACCCGTGCCCCCGCCCTGCTGACCAGGGCGGCTCCGGAGACCCTGCCGGACGAGGTCCTGCGCCTGCTCGGCGAGAACGGCGCCGTCCTCATGGTCGCCGTCACCGAGGACCCGGAGGCCGCCGCCGACGCCCTCGACCGGGTACGGGCGGAGGCGGGCCCGCACTGCGCGGGCGTCTCCCACACCACCGCCCCGGCCGCCGGCTACGTACCGCTCCTCGCGGAGCTGCTCCGCCGGGGCTGGACCGCCCAGGAACTCGTCGGCCTCGCCCACGCCAACGCCACCCGGGCGCTGCGGGAGACGGAGTTCCTGGCCCGGACGAACCGGATCCGGCCGGCCGCGGCCTGACGGCACGTCCGTACGCGAGAGGGGCGCACCGCCGTGCGGTGCGCCCCTCTCGTACGTCTCGGGATCAGGCGGTCGGGCGGCCCATCGCCCGGTACGTCCAGCCGGCCGCCCGCCAGCGCTCGCCGTCGAGCGCGTTGCGGCCGTCGAGGACGACCCGCGCCGAGGCGACCGCGGCAAGCTCGGCCGGGTCGAGCTCGCGGAACTCGCGCCACTCGGTCAGGTGCAGCACGACGTCCGCGCCGCGCACCGCCTCCAGGGCCGAGGAGGCGTAGCCGAGGGTCGGGAAGACCTTGCGGGCGTTGTCCATGCCCTTCGGGTCGTAGACGGTCACCTGGCCGCCCTGGAGGTGTATCTGGCCGGCGACGTTCAGCGCGGGGGAGTCGCGGACGTCGTCCGAGTCCGGCTTGAAGGTGGCGCCGAGCACGGCGACCCGGCGGCCCAGGAAGGTGGAGCCGCCGAGGGCCTCGCGGGCCATCTCCACCATCTGGCCGCGCCGCCGCATGTTGATCGAGTCGATCTCGCGGAGGAAGGTGAGGGCCTGGTCGGCGCCCAGCTCGCCCGCGCGGGCCATGAAGGCCCGGATGTCCTTGGGCAGGCAGCCGCCGCCGAAGCCGATGCCGGCGCGCAGGAACTTGGCGCCGATCCGGTCGTCGTGGCCGATGGCCTCCGCGAGCTTCGCGACGTCGCCGCCCGCGGCCTCGCAGACCTCCGCCATCGCGTTGATGAAGGAGATCTTCGTCGCGAGGAAGGAGTTCGCGGCCGTCTTCACCAGCTCGGCCGTCGGGAAGTCGGTCACGACGAACGGCGAGCCCTCGCCGACGGGGACCGCGTACACCTCGCGGAGCGTCTTCTCGGCCCGCTCGCCGCGCACGCCGACGACGATCCGGTCCGGGTGCAGGGTGTCGTCGACGGCGAAGCCCTCGCGCAGGAACTCCGGGTTCCAGGCGAGCTCGACGCCCTCGGGGAGGAGCTCCGCGAGCCGCTCGGCCGAGCCGACCGGGACGGTCGACTTGCCGACGACCAGGGCCCCGTCGCGGACGACTCCGGCGAGGGAGGCGAAGGCGGCGTCCACGTAACTCATGTCACAGGCGTACTCGCCGTGCTTCTGCGGAGTGTTCACGCAGACGAAGTGCACGTCGCCGAAGGCGCCGACCTCCTCCCAGGAGGTGGTGAAGCGCAGCCGGCCGCTCGATCCCTCGATGCCGGCCACGTGCTTCGCGAGCAGTTCTTCGAGCCCCGGCTCGTACATCGGGACGCGTCCGGCGGAGAGCATCTCGATCTTCTCGGGGACGACGTCCAGGCCGAGCACCTCGAAGCCCAGCTCCGCCATGGCCGCGGCGTGGGTGGCGCCGAGGTAGCCGGTGCCGATCACGGTGATCTTGAGGGCCATGCGGGACTCCAGGGAACGGTCGGGCGGAATGCCTGCCCGAGCATAGTCGGGCCGGTCACGGTGCCTGTCGCGGTGCCCTGGTCCGGGGCCGGGTCACGCCCTACCATTTGGGTTACTTAACGGTAGTTAGCAAGCGTGGGAGTGAGTGAACGTGGCGGGTTCGTCTGATTTCGACCTGTATCGACCCTCCGAGGAGCACGACATGCTCCGGGAGTCGGTGCGTGCCCTCGCCGAGGCGAAGATCGTTCCGTTCGCCGCGGCGGT
>NZ_JACHJY010000023.1 GCF_014203895.1 Streptomyces nymphaeiformis
TGGTGCCCGGAACCGGACTCGAACCTGTTCCGACTAGGCGCCTGACCTGCGATAACGCTGTGAGCTCTACGTTTCTTACCGCCGGGACCCGTTTGGGCCCGGCGGTTCCCGTTTCAGGCCGCCTCTGTGTTCCCGTGGGAACACAGGCGGGAACACCGCAGGTCGAGCAGGGGTGAAGCGCGCCGAGCGATGACATGGCGGGAACTCGTCGCCGAGGCCTCAATCAGGCCGTGCGTCGTGCCTCGGGCGGGATGCGGTCGCCGAGTCGGCGGAGAACTTCCGCCTGCACTCGCACGGGGAGGCTGTCCAGG
This sequence comes from Streptomyces nymphaeiformis, assembly GCF_014203895.1. Taxonomy (GTDB): domain Bacteria; phylum Actinomycetota; class Actinomycetes; order Streptomycetales; family Streptomycetaceae; genus Streptomyces; species Streptomyces nymphaeiformis. Next base: position 312 of record NZ_JACHJY010000023.1, read on the forward strand.
ATTGTGAGGATCGCCGCGGCCTGCGGATCGATCGGCTCATCCTGCGGGGGCGCCGCCGGGATTGGCGCGGCCGTTTCCACGGTCGGCTCACCGCCGGCCATCACGTCATCCGCACTGCGCACGGTCCAGCCGAGGGCCCGTTCCAGCTTCCGATACGTAACGGGGCTGACGCGCACCCCCTTGCGGATCTTGGCGAGGGTCTCGATGGAAAAGTCTGCGCGCTCGGCGACCTCGGTGAACTGCATCCCTTGTGCGGCGATGTAGTTCTCCACGGTGTCGCCGAGTCTGGCGAGCTCCTCGGCTCCGTACCCAGCCTCCGTCATGCGGCCAAGCTACAGCTTGGCTCCAACTTGCTCCAATGCCCTCCCAGCCACATGACCGTTTTTCACTGCACCATCACGTTTCGATGATCAGATTCCGCAACGTGGTGCCACGTTGGAACGCCCACCCTCCAACCTTGGACAAGATCGCTCCAATTTCCGCTTGACCAACTCCAACGTTGGAGTATGTTGGAGTCATGTTGAACCGCACGGTTGACGGCCGAAAGGTCCGCGACCTGCGGCGACGACGCGGCCTGTCGGTCGTCGCCGTCGCTGAGGCCGCAGGCTGCTCGAAGTGGATGATCTACAAGATCGAAACGGGGGCGAACCAGCCCTCGCCCCGCGTCTACGCCGGAATGCGAGACGTCCTTAAGGCGACTGAGTCCCAGCTCCTGCGCGGCAGGAGGGCTCGGTAATGCCGCTCTCCCCTAACTACACCGTCGCCGAGGCCGCAGAGCTCCTTCGCTGCAAGGAGCGGTACCTCGAAGACAACCTGTCCCGGCTGCCTCACCAGAAGATCGGCATCGCCGTCGCCTTCGACGACGAAGACCTCGCCGCGATCAAGGACATGCACCGGGTCCGCCCGCAGCGTGCGACCGCTGATGTCGCGCCCCGAACCCTCGCGCAGATCCGCCCCAAGGGCGCGCGCGCTTCCTGAACCCGGGAGACCGAGGCCCTGGCCGGCCTCGGTGCCCGTCGTCGGCACCTCAACCACGAATCGAGGAACCGTGACCAACCGTACCGACTCCCAGCAGCCCGACCCCACCCCCGACGGCGTCCTGTGCCGGGCCGCCGACGGCTCCCTGTGGCGCACCGCCGGCCGCACCCGCCTCGGTGAGCAGCTGTACGTCCTCGACGGCGTCGACATCAAGTCCTGCCCGAAGTGGGTCCGCGAGCGCGAGGAGCTCCTCGCCGAGCTCACCGGCGGCCCGCTCACCCTCGTGGACGAGGAGGCCGCCGCGTGATCGCCGCCGCTATGTCCCTCGTGTGGATCCTCGGCGCCCTCGGCGTCATCGCCGCCCTCTCCGAGCGCCGGAAGGGGGAGCGTCGATGACTGTCCGCCTTACCCCCGAGCGGCTCACTGAGATCCGCGCCGGACAGCACTCCTACCGCACGACCGAGCAGCTCGACCGAGACATCCGTGACCTCCTGGCCGAGCGCGAGCAGCTGCTCGCCGAGGTAGCGAGGGGGAAGGACACCGCCTCGTGCGGCGAGTCCACCCCCGCGCCGCACCGGGCCGGCCACGCCGAGGTCCGATTCACGGCGTACGGGCTGGTCCCGCTGATCGGTCCGGTCGTGGAGGACCTGGAGCCCGACTACTACGGGCACGTCCACCGCCAGCTCGGCGGTTGGCTGCCCGACACCTGGAGCGGCGAGCACCTGCACGGCACCGAGCACATGGAGTTCGCGCACGTGCCGGGCCTGGTCATGCCGACCGACACCAACGTCCAGGTCCACACCAAGACATCCAGAGACGGCTCCCGGTACATGGCGATCCAGTGGAGGCGGGAACGCCCGTCCACCGCACAGCACTTCGGCACGCTGGGGAGGACGGCATGAGCGACACCTTCCACGCGCTCCTGTCCCGTCGCTGTTGTGACGTCCCCGAGAACCTGGGGAAGGGAAACGTACAGCGCGCCCGCTGGCGGTTGTTCGTCGTGCTGCCGAACTCGGCGCAGTTTCCGCAATTCGAGTGGCCGGTCTCTCGTCGGAACGTGATCCCGACCCCCGACGAGCGCGTGCGGGCCCTGGCCTCCCTCGGGTACCGCCTGGCCCCGGACGCGGAGTGGACCTGGACCGAGGACGAGACGCCCGGCTACCACGGCCACCCCTCGGCCGTCAGCCTGCTCGGCGGGACGTCCGTCGTTCCGGCCTCGGGCGGTGAGTGATGGCCACCGACCCCATGGACTTCTGCCCCAACGAAAAGTGCGGCGGGGCCCGTGACGCGTGCGGCTGCCCGTCCGACCTCACCACCCAGGCCCTCATGGTCTGCCTGGCCTGCGGCGGCCGGTGGTGGAGGCCGTACGGCAGCACCTCGACCCGCTGTCCGCACCCCGACTGCGGCCAGGACCTGTCCCTGATCTCCATCCCGGCCTCCCGGCCGCCCGAGCGCGACGCCGACGGCCAGCTGCTCGACAGCGGCGACCCGGGCGACGAGGACGAGTGCCACGCCGAACTGATCGACGGCTCCTGGACCTACTGCGGCTGCGAGGACTGCGAGCAGCGCGAGGAAGACGACACCGAGATGGAGATGTACGGATGACCGGCCCCGAGCACTACCGACAGGCGGAGCAACTCGCAGACCAGGCCCACCACTTCACCTACGGCGACGGCGCCGACCCGGTCGTCGGTGCGGCGCTCGCCACCGAGGCGCAGGTGCACGCCACGCTCGCGCTCGCCGCCGCGCTGCCCGTGGCCCAGGCGGCTCCCATGGCTGCTCGGGACGTCACGGTCTACCGCTCCGCCTACGAGCACGAGCCGTTCCCGCTCGGCCTGTACTCGAACCTCGAGGCGGCACAGGCCCATTGCGAGGCCGTTGTCAGCCGGGAGCACGGAGACGACGTCGCCCTCTTCTTCGACTGGATCGAGGACGAGGACGAGCGCGAGCCGCTGTGGGAGCTCGTCGTCCGGATCGGCGTCGACGAGCAGCCCTCCGGCTACACCGTCGCGGCCGTGGTGGCCGAGGGCGACTACACCCCGGAGGTCGACGCCTGGGTCAAGTCCGCCGGCACCAGCACCCCGACGGGCGGCCGGTGATGGACGAGCCCGCCCGCACCTTCCCGGAGCTCACCGTCGCGTGCCCGACGTGCGACGCGGCCGCCGGGCGCCTGTGCACCAGCCACGGCGGCACCCGTGTACGCCGCGACACCGTCCACCAGCGGCGCCGTACCGCCTGGGGCGGCATCCAGAAGCAGAAGGCCCGGACCCGCGCCGCCCGCACGGCCTCGGGTGCCTCGACGGCCCAGAAGACCTGGAACCGCGGCAAGGCCGGTACGCCGACGGCGCCGGCCCCGGTGCCCACCGGCCGGGACTGCGCGGTCTCCGGCTGCGGCGAGCTCGCGTCCGCGCCCCGGCCCGCCGCCCGCATGGTCCGCGTCGACCTGGACGGCTCGCGTGAGCCCGCCCGCTGGTACTGCCCCGGCCCGTGCCGGGCGTACGGCGAGGCCCTCGCCGAGGTCCGCGCGATCGGAGTCTCCCGTGCCTAACGTCCTCGGCCTGGCCGTCCTGGCCCTCCTGCTCACCGGCGCCGCGACCGTGGTGGTCGGCGCCGTGTGCGGGACGCTCGCCGCCGGCCGCGCGCTGCACCGGCTGCTGTGGCCCCGGCCGCTCCCCGCGGCCGTCGTCCCGACCCCGCGCCGCTACGCGTGGGTGGCCTGCGACACCCCCAGGTGCGGGCACCTCCAGACGCCGCACTACCCCGCCGGTCCCGGCCGCGTGCAGTGCAACCACTGCGGCACCGTCCGCCCCTCGCCGTGAAGCGTCGGCCGCCGCCGTGCGACCACATCGCCGGGCACGGCCTCCTCCGTGCCCGCCTGTACGTCACCGGCTGGTGCTGCGACCGCCACACCCCCGCCGCCCTCGCCGGGCGCCCCGAGGTCCCACCCGGGCCCGGCTGGCCGTCCGGCTCCTACCTCAACACCCGCACCGAACCGTCCCGCACCACCAGGAGCAGCCCGTGAGCACGATCCCCACCCCCGCCGATGTCTTCCGCCGCCCGGCCCGCCCGGCGCTCGCCCCCGAGCCCCACAACCCGGTCGCCGACCCCCCGTTCCGGAGCCTGTGGGAGCAGGGCATCAACGGCTCGAAGCTGCTCGTGAACACCAAGCTGGTCGCCCTGACGCTGGCCACCCACGCCGACTGGGCCACCGGCCACATCCCCGACGACGCGCAGCCTCGCCTCGGCCGCCTCGTCGACCTCACCCGCGTGGACGTCGGCCTGGTCGTCGTCTCGCTCAACGTGCTGGAACAGCGCGGATGGATCACGAGGACCGACCGCCGGCGCCGCTGGAACGTCGCGGACGTCCAGCTCGCGATCCCCGGCCCGATCATGCGCCGCCTCCTCAAGAAGGCCCGCACCTGACGGCCCCGGCCGGGGCGCGCGCCCCGGCCCGCCTGGCCCCGCACCACACGAGCAAGGAAGGACGACGTCGTGCCCAGCGACCACGTGCAGTCGGTCCGCAACGCCTGGATCAACCGAATCAGGGACGAGGCCCTCCGCGCACGACGCCCCGAGGTCTCCAAGGCCGCCCACATCGGCATCCTCATCGCCACCTACGCCAACGCCGACGGGTCCAACTCGTACCCCTCGAACGCGACCCTGGCCGCCATCGCCGGCGCGAGCGAGGAGACCGTCACCAGGTGCGTACGGCTCCTTTCGGCCGCTGAGCTCCTCGTCCGCCGACGCCGTCCCAACCAGTCCTCCGTCTACCAGCTGCTCATCCCTTCCGCGCGCATCGACTGGGCCGAGCACCTGCACACATGGGGTGAGACCCGGCAGGCCAAGGCCCGGCGCAAGGCCAAGGCCGCCGAGATCGAGGCCCGCCTCGCCAAGCGGGCGGCCGCCGAAGAAGGGAACCCGTCCCCGGACGACGTCCGGAACCCGTCCCCGGCTGGGGGTCCGGAACCCGTCCCCGGCGGGGTACCGGATGCCTCCGGAACCCGTCCCCGGACGGGTGCGGACACCGACCCCGGACGGGTTCCGGAACCCGTCCCCGGCGGGGGCCTACATGTTCCCCCTACTTCCAGTAGGGACCCACAACCTGACCAGACGATGGCTGATCCCGGACCTCAGCCACAGGCCGCGCGCGCGAACGAGGACGAGGACATCGACTCTCGCCCCGGACCGCGTCTCGTACCCCCGCCTCGAGGCGGCCACCGCGCGGCCTCGGGCAGCTCGCCAAGCAGCCAGCGGCCGTTGCTGCTCCCCGTCCGTGGACTGCCTGCCGACCGGCGAGAGCTGACGCAGGAGCAGCGCGACGACATCCGAGCCCAGGCCACTCCCGACCTCGTACGCCTCGCCATCGAGGCCGAGGGGGTCGCCCAGGCCATCGCCCTGTACGGCCACCGCCTCGTCGCCGAGGCCGTGAACAGCGACTACGCCACTGACACCGGCACCTGACCGGAGGAGACGACGACCATGACCACCCCGACCGGCTCGACGCCGTGCCCGTCGTGCGGGCAGCCCATCCGCTGGGCCGTCACCGCCGTCGGCCGCCGCCAGGCCCTCAACGCCACCACCGACCCCGAGGGCAACACGGCCGCCTACACCGACGGCACCGGCCGCCTGCGCGTCCGCGTCCTCACCGCCGAGCGCCCGACCCTGGAGGGCGCCGAGTGGCGCGCCATGCCCCACGCCGCCACCTGCGCCCGCCCCCGGCCGCGCCGCGCCGTTCCCCGGCAGCGCACCGGCGTCCGCCCGGCGCCCTGGAAGGGGTGGCAGCGATGAGCCGTACCTCGACCCGCGCCCTGGCCTTCGGCGCCATCGTCGCCCAGGCCCTCGGCACCCACCTCGGCGCCCGCATCACCCCCGAGGAGGCCGCCGAGGTCGCCTACACCGCGCTCGTCAACTCGGGCTGGCGCATCACCGAGGGCCTGGGCCGCCCGGCACGCCGCATCAGCCCCACCCTGTGGGAGTACGACCCGACGCTCCTGGCCGGCCTCGCCCGCGGCCGCTCGACGGCCGAGATCTCCACCGAGACCGGCGTGGCGTACGGCACGGTCAAGCACCGCATGGAGAGCCTCCGTTCCCGCCTCGGCGCCCGCAACTCGGCCCATGCGGTCGCCATCGCCTACCGCTCCGGGTGGATGCGCGGCCTGGCCCCCGAACCCCGCGGCCGCATCCTCCTGACCCCTCGGCAGTACCAGGCCCTGGAGCTCGTCGCCGACGGCATGAGCAACGACGAGATCGCCGCCGAGCTCGGATGCAGCAGCAACACGGCTATCACCCACCTACGCCGTACCTACGCCTCCCTCGGCGCCCTGCGCCCCGACATCACGCCCGCCGTGGTCCGCCCGTACGCCGTCGCTCTCGCCTACCAGCACGGCCACCTCCCGCTCCCCGCCGCATCCGACCAGTCGCAGGCCGCCTGATGGCCACGCTCGCGCTCACCGTCGCATTCGTCGCCCTCGTCGCCCTGACCACCGCCGTGCCGCTCGGCCACGCCGCCGCTCGACACCGCGTCCGCCGCCAGCGCTGGCGTCACTGGGCGCACCGAGCAGGCGTCCTCTGGGGCCCGGCCTGCGGTTGGCGCGGGTGCCAGTTCGGCAGCCACCGCCAGCGCGTCCAACTCGCCGCTGGCCTGCCTGTCCTGCGCCCCAGCATCCGCGACCACGCCCGGATCGTCGCCTCCCACGCCCGTCACGGCCTCCATGCCGCATGCGCCACCCCGTGCGCCACCAGCCACACCTACCGCCGCCCCTGCGCCCTCGCCTCCTCCAGGAACAGCCCATGAGTACTTGCCTGATCTGCACCCACCCGGCCGAGCAGCCCCGTACCGCGTGCACCCGGTGCGAGCACCGCATCCGCGGCTGGCTCGGCGAGATCCCCCGCCAGCTGGTACTGCTCGCCGCCTCCCTGGAGCTCGGTTCCCGTCCCGCCCAGGGATACGGCGGCGCCGGCCGCGCCCACGCTCCGCTCCCCGTCCGCGGCGACGTCCTCACCCTCCTCGGCCCGGCCGCGCCCGGGCCCGTCCGCGACACCGCCGGCGACCAGGGCGGCCCGCAGCCCGTTCACGCCGTCCTGCACGCCTGGGCCGACCAACTCGCTGACGACCTCGGCCACGTGCTCCCGCCCATCAACCCCCGCGCCCCGTACGCCGCGTACCTCGCCCGCCACCTCGGCCACATCACCCGTACGGGCTGGGTCGCGCTCATGCACGGCGAGCTCGCCGACCTCGTCCGCCGGATCCGGGCCGTCACGAGCACCGAGCCCCGCCGCCGCCCCGCTGACGCTCCGTGTCCGGCCTGCCAGGCCTTCGGCCTCGGGCGCACCGACTGGGAGACCTACCTCGACTGCGAGGCGTGCGGGCTGCTGCTCACCGAGGCCGAGTACGCCGACCACCACGCCGCCGTCATGCCCCCGCTCGCCCGTACCGCCCTCGGCCTCCTCCTCGCCGAGCACGACACCCGGAAGGCGTCATGAGCACCACCATCGAGACGCGTCGCGCGACAGTCGCACGCCTGCATGCCGAGGGACACAGCTACCGGCAGATCGCCGATCAGGTCGGCGTCAGCAAGGACACCGTTGCCCGCGATGTCCGCGACGTTGAGGCCGCCACCGCCCAGGCTGCCGCCCGCCTCGCACGGCGCCGTCTGCCCCGCCGCGCCCGCCCCGCACGTTTGCGCAGGCCACAGGCACCGCGACAGCGTCGCACCGCGCCTCTGCCCGCCCCCGCGCCCGTGCGCGACACGGCGCACGACACCACCCCGCCACCCGCGCCGGCTGCGCCGTGTGTCGCTCTGCCGTTGTCTGTCCGCCTTGTGGCCGACCTCGCCACCCTCACCCGCAACGGCGTCTCTCCCGAGGCCGCGATCCTCCACGCCGTCGGCTACATGGCCCGTGCGTACCGCCAGGGCTGGGAGGCTGGCCTCTACCCCCGCAACGTCAACCCCGTTCTTCAGCGCCACCAGTTCGCCCCGTACCGGCCGAGCGAGCAGGCCGCCAACACCACCACCTGACGAACCGACTGGACATGATCGCTACTTAGCGCAACACTGGCGTCAGCGCCACACGTGCGCCCAGACACCACCACGGCCCCCGCCACCACGGGGGCCGTCGCCGTTTCCCGGAGGTGACCGTGGCCACGCTCTACACCGCCACCGAGGCTGCCAAGGCCGCCACCACCTGGCGCCGCCGCCTCTCCGCCGGCACGGCCACCGTCACCCCCGCCACCGTCCGCTCCTGGGTAACCCGCGGCCACCTCGCCCCCGCCGGCCTCGACCACCGCGGCCGCCCTCTCTACACCTCCGCCGACCTTGCCCGCGCCGAAGTCGCCACACGGGGGCGCGCCCTACGCCTCGTCGGCATACCTGAACGCACCGCGAGCAGCCGCTAGCGCGGCCTGGCTCCGCACACCGAGCGGCTCCTCACCAGATGAGGCATGCGGCCAAGAACGGAGAACTGTGACCCACTCCACCTGGACCGTCCACCAGGGAGACGCCCTCACCACACTGCGTACCCTCCCCGCCAACTCCGTCGACGCCGTGATCACCGACCCGCCGTACAACAGCGGCGCGGCCACGATCACCGCCCGTGTCAACGACACCGCCCGCGGCAAGTACGTGCGCGGCGACGCCCAACACGACCTCCCCGACTTCCCCGGCGAGAACCGCGACCAGCGCGGCTACCTCGCATGGATGACCCTCGTCCTCACCGAGTGCCTCCGCACCGCTCGACCCGGCACCCCACTGCTGCTGTTCAGCGACTACCGGCAGGTGCCCATCAACTCCGACGCGCTCCAGGCCGCCGGCTGGTCGTGGCGCGGCATCGTCCCGTGGCACAAGCCCAACGCCCGCCCACAGAAGGGCGGATTCCGCCGTTCCTGCGAGTACGTTCTGTGGGCCACCAACGGCCCCATCGACGCCGCCCGGAACCCCGTCTACCTCAACGGCCTCGTGTCTGGCTCCCAGCCCCGCGGCCGGGACCGGCTCCACATCACACAGAAGCCCCTCGAGGTCATGCGCGAACTCGTACGCATCTGCGCTCCCGAAGGCACTGTGCTCGACCCCTTCACCGGGTCAGGATCCACCGGCGCAGCCGCCCTCGCCGAAGGCCGGTCGTTCGTCGGGGTCGAGCTCTCGGACCAGTACATCAAGATCGCTCGGCAACGCCTCACCCACGCTGCATGACAGGCAGCACAGTCGCCGCCATCCGGGCTACGCCGGTCACAGATGACGCCGCCGTGGTGACCGTGTCCATACCGGCGAACTGATTCCCTGATACGCCCTCAAGGAGGTGACCATGCATCTCGGAGACACCGCGTCCGGCCTGCCTCGCTGGATCGGCGCCCGGGTCGAGTACGAGTGGCCCAGCGTCTACGCCACGACCTGCACACGCGCCCATGACGGCGCCCTGAACGTAACGCTGAGGGTGCACATCCCGCCCATCCGCGGTGCGCTCTACCGCGCCTGGCTGCTCCTCGCAGGCAAGGCCTCGTAGCCATGCCCACCCGTGCGCCTCGGCGTTGCACCACGCCCGGCTGCGGCGCCATGGCCACCCCACCCGCCTCGAAGTGCGCCGCCCACGACAAGCGCCGGCCGCGACGCTCGGCCTCGGCCAAGGGCTACAACGCCGAGCACGTCCAGCGGTTCCGCGCCGGCGTCCTGGCACGCGACACCGTGTGCGTGCTCTGCACGACCGCTGCAGCCACCCAGGCCGATCACTGGCCGCTGTCCAAGCGCGAGCTGCAGGCCCGTGGCCTGGACGAGCACGACCCCCGCCGGGGCCGCGGCCTGTGTGCCTCGTGCCACTCGAAGGAGACCGCCCGGCACCAGCCTGGAGGGTGGAACGCCGGCGGTCCGCGCTACTGATCGTGACGGGCCCGGCTGGGGGGAGGGGGCCTCGGATCCCTGGCCAGGGGACCCGCGGAACGCGGGGGGGAGCCCACGTGCGCCTCGACAGGTTTCGGGATCCGCCGTACCGGGCCCGTCCGACGTAACGGAATGTCACCGGAGGTGATCATGGGGAAGCGAGGACCCGCGCCCAAGCCCACCGTGCTGCGCGTGCTGCACGGCGACCGCGCGGACCGCATCAACACCGACGAGCCGCAGCCCGACCAGGGCGACATCACCGTCCCGGCCTGGCTCCGGCCGGACGCCGTCGAGGTGTGGGAGTCCCTCGCGGACGACCTCATCGCCAAGGGAGTCCTCACCTCTTGGGACGTCGAGGCGTTCGCCAACTGGTGTGACGCGGTGGCCCGTCGGCGCGAGGCGGCCGAGCACGTCGCCGCCGAGGGCGCCGTCGTCGAGCAGCCGGTGTTCAACAAGAACGGCGACATCAGCGGGCACCGGGTGGGCAAGAACGCGTGGCTCCTGGCGCTGGACGCGGCCGATGCGCAGGTCCAGCGGTACGGGGCCCGGTTCGGCCTGACCCCGAGCGACCGCGCGCAGCTGCACATCGGCGGCCAGGAGAAGCCCGGCGGAGCGGAGCGACTGCTGTCCTGACCGATGCGAGGGGGTGCCATGACTGCCGGGACCACCACCCGCCCGGCCCGTAGCAAGGCAGCCACCAGGCCTCGCGGCCGCGCCCGGGCGATGACGTTCAACCACCACAAGCGGTGGCGGCCGGCCTCGCGCAAGGGCGAGGTCTGCGGGTACACCCTCGACGGGAAGACGTGCGAGCGGCGCGGCGCGCACTACTGCGAGCCGCGCGCGGACCGGGTCGTGGCGTTCTTCGCCGAGCTCCTCGTCCATCCCGCCGGCGCGCTCGCGAACACCCGGTTCGTGCTGGCGTCGTGGCAGGAACACGAGATCATCCGGCCGCTGTTCGGTGAGGTCCACTGGTCTGATCAGTGGGGGCGGTACGTCCGCCGGTACTCCCGCGCCACGATCGTCATGGCCCGGAAGAACGGCAAGTCCGCGATCCTCTCCGGGATCGCCCTGTACATGCTGTGCGGGGACGGCGAGGAGTCCGCCGAGGTCTACGGCGCGGCCGCCACGATCCGGCAGGCCGGCAAGGTCTTCGAGCCGTGCAAGAAGATGATGCTCAAGAGCCCGCTCCTGGCGGCGCGGCTCGAGCACGTCAAGGCCGCACGGCGGATCGTCGACGAGCGGACCGGCAGCCACTACGAGGTCATCCCGGCCGACGCCGACAACGAGCTCGGCCACAGCCCGCACTGTTTCATCCTCGACGAGGTCCTCTCCCAGCCCGACGACAGCCTGTGGCAGGCGATGCGCACGGGCACCGGTGCCCGTACCCAGCCGCTCATGCTGGCGATCACCACCGAGACCAGCCAGCAGTACTCCTTCGGCGCCGAGTTCATCGACGAGGCCGACCGCGTCCTCGAAGACCCGGCCCGCGCGCCGCACCACTTCGTGTTCGTGCGCAAGACCCCGCGCACTCCCGACGAACTGGAGCGGCTGCACCGCCTGTTCCCCGGCCGCCCCGACCTGCCGGTCTCCCTCGACTGGACCGACGAGGCGAACTGGCGGTGGGCCAACCCCGCGCTCGGTTCGTTCCTGTCCATCCAGTCCTTGAGGGAAGAGGCCAAGGAAGCCGTCGGGGACCGCAAGGCCCTGCACGCCTTCCTGCAGTTCCGGCTCAACCAGCGCGTCTCGGAGGTGTCGCGCTGGATCGCGATGGACCTGTGGGACATGAACGCCCGCGAGCTCGCCCCCAACCCCGGCTGGATCGCCGGCCGCCTGGAGGGCCAGCGATGCTGGGGCGGCCTCGACCTGTCCTCCAAGCTCGACCTCACCGCGTGGGCGCTGTACTTCCCGGGCGGCGAGATTGTGTGGCGTTTCTGGGCCCCGCAGTCCGTCGCCCCGATCCTCGACAAGTTCACCGACGGGAAGTTCTCCGAGTGGGCCGAGGACGGCTGGGTCACGCTGACCGACGGCGACACGATCGACTACGACACGATCTACGACGACATCGAGACCGACCACAACCTGTACAAGATCATCGACGCCACCTACGACAAGTGGTGCGGTGAGCCGGTCCGGCAGGCGATCACCAAGCGGACCCGGCTCAAGATGGTCGAGTCGGACACGACGTTCACGCGGATGACGCCGCCCATGAACGAGTTCATGCGCGGTCTCAAGGCCCGCGAGTACGCGCACTTCGGGAACCCCGTTGCCCGGTGGATGGCCGACAACCTTGAGTGCAAGAGCCCCCGGGACGATCCCGACCGCGTGCGCCCGGTCAAGCCCTCGCGCGACAAGACCGGCAAGCGCATCGACGGCATGCCCGCCCTGTTCTTCGCCATCGACGGCGGTCTGCGCGGCCTGCCCACCCCGTCCATCTACGAGTCCCAGGGCATGGCCCTGTGACCGAAGGAAGGAGGCAGCCATGGACCGCGTGGACCCGTGGGACTACCTCGCGCTGCTCGGCATCGTGCTCCTCGGTACCGGCCTCGGCCTGCTCGCCCCGTGGCTCGGCATGGCATCCGCTGGCCTTGCGCTCCTGGCCCTCGGCGTCGCCGGAGCCATCTCCGCCGAACGTGCTGCCCGGGCCACCCCCCAGAAGGGAGGCTGACCGTGGGTTTTCTGCGCAGCGCGCTGTCCGGCCTGGCCACCCCGGAGAAGTGGGTGGAGGACTGGATGCGCGGCGGGTCGATGAACTCGGCCGGGGTCCGTGTGGACCAGGACACCGCCCTGACCTACAGCCCGTTCTTCGCCGGCGTGCGGGTGCTGTCGGAGGACCTGGCCGGCCTGCCGCTGTTCCTCTACGAGCGGCTCGCCCCGCGCGGCAAGCAGCGCGCCACCAGCCACCCGCTGTACGCGCTGCTGCACGACCAGCCCAACGACATGATGAGCTCGGCGTGGCTGCGCGAGGTACTGACCAGCCACGCGATCACGTGGGGCAACGGCATCGCACACGTCGTCTCCCACCCCCGTACCGGCGTCATCGAGGAGATCTGGCCGCTGCGCCCCGACCGGGTCACCATCGGCGTGAAGCGGACAGGGCCCGGCCGCTTCGAACGCCGCTACCGCTACGACGACGACGTCAACGGGATCCACACCGTCCTGCTGCCGCACGAGGTCCTACACGTCTCCGGCCTCGGCTACGACGGAGTGCAGGGATACCCGATCGTCGAGCTCGCCGCCAACTCCATCGGCCTCGGCCTGGCCACCGAGCACCACGGCGCCAAGGTGTTCTCCAACGGCGCGGCCCCGGGCGGCGCGCTGTCCCACCCGGGCAACCTGTCCCCCGAGGCGCGGCGCCGGATGGCGGACGACTGGGAGAACATCCACCGGGGCATCGACCGCGCGCACCGGGTGGCGATCCTGGAGGAGGGCGTCACCTTCCAACAGGTCGGCGTGCCCAACGACTCCGCGCAGTTCCTGGAGACCCGCAAGCTGCAGGTCACCGAGATGTCGAGATGGCTGCGGCTGCCGCCGCACAAGATCGGCGACCTGGACCGGGCCACGTTCTCCAACATCGAGCAGCAACAGCTCGACTACGTGTCGTCCGCACTGAACGTGTGGCTGGTCCGGTGGGAGCAGGGGATCCTCACCCAGCTCCTGTTGCGCGAGGAGCGGCAGAAGTACTACGCCGAGTTCCTCGTCGACTCGCTGCTCCGTGGCGACACCGCCGCCCGCTACGCCGCCTACGCGATCGGCCGCCAGTGGGGATGGCTGTCCGCCAACGACGTCCGCGACCGGGAGAACATGAACCCCGTCCCGGGCGGCGACGACTACCTCGTCCCGCTCAACATGGTGCCCGCCGGCCGCAGCGCCCCCGCCCTTCAGACCGCGGCCGCCGCCCGCGTCTCGCGGATGGCGCGGCTGCTCGCCGGACGCCAGGCCGTGCGGGAATCCCTCGCCGAACGGTGGGGGACGAAGATCCAGGAGTCCGACCAAGAGGTAGCCGACCTCGAGGCGAAAAAGGTCGCCGCCCTGGTCGCCGAGCACCTGACCCCCGAGCGCGGCCGGCACCGTTCGCTGGCCGGATTCCTCGCCGCACTGCGGCTGCTGTACGCCGACGACGGCCCGATCATGGAGCGGCTCTCGGAACTGTGGGTCCCGCTCATGACAGCGTTCGCCGACGACGTCGCCGTCCAGGCCGCCGAGGAGGTCGCCCACGAGGACACCGTCGACCTGTCCGTGTGGGCGCAGGCCTACGCCCTCTCGCACGCCCAGTACCAGGTGTCCTCCTCCTACGGCCAGCTGCGGAACGTGGTCGACAAGACCGAGGGCACGCCCGAGGACATCGCCGAGGCGGTCGTCGAGCGGCTCGCGAAATGGCAGGCCGAGCGCCCGGAGCAGACCGCGCGCTGGGAGTCGGCGCAGCTGCCGAACGCCGCGGCCCGCGAGACGTGGAAAGAGGCCGGCGTCAGCAAGGTGCAGTGGGTGGCGCGCGGGTCGAAGAACTGCCCGTACTGCCAGCGCCTCGACGGCGCGGTCCGGGAGATCGAGGCCCCGTTCGTCGCCAAGGGCGAGGAAGTCGAGGGCGAGGCCGAGGGCGAGACCCTCACCGCCAAGCGCGACACGTTCCATCCGCCCGTCCACCCCGGCTGTGACTGCCAGGTCGTGCCGGTCATCGAGTGAGAGGAGGAGCAGATGAAGGGACAGCGCCACTACCTGCGCGGCTACGTCCAGCGCGCCGACGGCGATACGGCGGGCAAGCCGCTGACGATCATCGCCGCGACCGAGGGCCGCAAGGGCGACGGCCTCAACCTGACCATGAAGGGCGCCGAGCTCGGCCGGTTCGAGGCCAACCCGGTCGTCGGCTACGGCCATTCCTACTGGGGCCGTGACGGCCTGCCGATCGGCCGGTCCGACCGGACGTGGATCGACGGCGACAAGCTCCGCATGGACATCGTGTTCGACCAGGACGACCCCTTCGCCGTCACCGTCGAGCGCAAGTACCGGGCCCGGATGATGAACGCGTTCTCCATCGGGTTCGACGTCTGGAACATCGACGACTCCGGCACCCCGGAGGGCTGGGAGCTGTTCGAAGTCTCCGCCGTCCCCCTGCCGATGGACCCCAACGCGATCGTCGAGTCGGGCCGCAGCGCCCTCGACCTCGCCCGCGGGCTCGACGTCCGCGCCGCCCCGGACGAGACCGTGCAGGCCGTCCTGTCCCGGCTCGCCGAGCTCGACGCCGCCGGCGCCCGGGCCGGCGCGGTGCTGTCGAAGAAGAACAAGGGCCTCGTCTCCGCCGCGCGCGACGCGCTCACCGAACTGCTGGACGCGGCCGGCGGCACCGCCGAGGACGACGAGGAGCGCACCGCCCCGCTCGTCGACCAGACCCGCCTGCTCCGGCTCGCCGGACTCTGATCCCCCGCGCCGCGCAGCCGCGCGGGGCACCCACACCCACCGAGAGGGAAAACCCGATGGCCAACATCCGGGAGCTGCGCACCAAGCGCACCAAGCTCGGCGCCGACGCCCGAGCGATCATGCAGACCGCCGAGGCCGAGGGCCGCTCCATGACGCCCGAGGAGGAGGTGCGGTTCGACAAGCTGATGGACGAGCGCGACGGCGTGGACCGCACCATCGCACGGGCCGAGAAGCTCGAGGAGGACGAGCGCGACGAGGCCGCGCTCGAAGACCTGGAGCGCGGCGGCACCCGCGGCGGCGACGAGGCCATGGGCGCGCTGCGCGCCTACCTCCTCGGCGGCCGGTCCGTCCTGACCGAGCGCCAGGCCCGCGCCCTCAACGCCGGCCACGACCCCGAGGGCGGGTTCCTCGTCGCCCCGCAGCAGTTCGTCCAGGACCTGCTGAGGAACGTCGACGACATGGTTGCGCTGCGCGGCCTGGCCACCGTGCACCAGCTCATCCAGGCCGAGTCGCTCGGCGTGCCCACGCTGGACACCGACCTGAACGACGCCGACTGGACGAGCGAGCTCGGCACCGGCAGCCAGGACGACAGCATGCGGTTCGGCAAGCGCGAGCTGCGCCCGCACCCGCTGGCCAAGCGTGTGAAGGTCAGCCGCAAGCTGATGCGCGCCTCGACGACCAACCCTGAGACCCTGGTGCGCGAGCGGATGGCGTACAAGTTCGGGGTCACCGCCGAGAAGGCCTACATGATCGGCGACGGCAACCAGAAGCCGCTGGGCCTGTTCACCCCGAACGCCGACGGCATCCCCACCACGCGGGACGTCGACATCTCCACCTCCGGCACCGGCCTGGTGAACGTCGCTGCGGGCAACGCCGCGGACGACCTGATCACCGCCAAGTACGCGCTCAAGGGCGCGTACCACCGCCGCGCGCAGTGGCTTTTCCACCGCCTGGTGCTTGCGTCCGTGCGCAAGCTCAAGGACGGCGACGGCAACTACATCTGGCGCGCCGGCCTGGCCGACGGCGAGCCGGACAAGATCCTCGACCTGCCCTACATCATGAGCGAGTTCGCCCCCTCGACGTTCGGCGACGGGGACTACGTCGGCATCCTCGGCGACTTCTCTTACTACTGGATCGCCGAGTCCCTGGCGTTCGAGGTGCAGCGCCTGAACGAGCTGTACGCCGAGACGAATCAGGTCGGGTTCATCGGCCGCCAGGAGTCCGACGGCATGCCCGTTCTGGCCGAGGCGTTCGTGCGCCTGCAGGCCAACGACGTCGTGCCGTAACCCCCGGCCCGTCCAGCGCAGGCCCACACCAGACAGGAGCAGCACTCATGCGCACCGACATCAAGAACAGCCTCGACGTCGCCGCCACCCTGGCGCCGGCCGCGCGGGTCGCCGCCGCGACCGGGACCGGGGTGGACCTGGCGAACTACGACGCGGCCGCCGTGGTCATCACGACCGGCGTGGTGGCCAACGGCGCGTTCTCCATCGAGGTCCAGGAGTCCGACACCCTCGGCTCCGGCTACACCCCGGTGGCCAATGCCGACCTCGACGGCACCGAGCCGGTCACCCTGACCGCGTCCACGACCATCGTCATCGGCTACCACGGCATCAAGCGGTACATCCGCGCCGTTTCCACTGGCACCGCCGACGCCTCGTTCGGCGTGACCGTCATCCGGGGCAAGGGCCGCACCAAGCCCTGACCCCACCCACCCCGCACGGCCGCCCGGGCCCCGCCACAACGGCGGGGCCCGGCCGCGTCCCGGAGAGCAGGAGGACCACCATGCGAGTCGAGATGCTGCGGCTCATGGCCAACCCCACGTACGGCAACCAGCCCGAGGGCGCCATCGTCGACATGGACCCGGCCGACGCCGAGCGGCGCATCGCCGCCGGCTACTGCCGCCCCCTCGATGAGCCGAGGAAGAACGGCGGCCGCGCGGCCAAGACCGCCGCCGCGCCGCCCGGTGGCGGCCAGGGCGAGGACACGCCGGTGGAGAAGATGACCGTCGAGCAGCTGCGGTCCTACGCGGCCGAGCACGACATCACCCTCGGCGACGCGGTGAAGAAGGACGACATCCGCGCCGCCGTCGTGGCCGAGCTGGAGCGCCGCCGCGACGAGGACGAGGACGGGGGCGCCTGATGGCGTACGCCAACCCGGACGAGCTGCGCCGCCTCCTGCGCATCGAGTCGTTCACCGAGGAGGAGAGCGCCACCGCCGAGCTCCTGATCGACCTTGCGCAGGGCGTCATCGAGGACGAGACGGGCCAGGCCCTCGAGCAGTCCCAGGACACTGTGATCCTGGACGGGCCGACGGCTGACGACCCGCGGCACCACCCCGCCACCGGCTCGCGGAAGCTGATCCTGCCGCGCTGGCCGGTGACGGCCGTCGCCTCGGTCAAGCTCGTCGACGAGGACCAGGAGCTCGTGTTCGGCA
Source organism: Streptomyces nymphaeiformis (assembly GCF_014203895.1). Classification (GTDB taxonomy): domain Bacteria; phylum Actinomycetota; class Actinomycetes; order Streptomycetales; family Streptomycetaceae; genus Streptomyces; species Streptomyces nymphaeiformis. The sequence continues at coordinate 18,008 of NZ_JACHJY010000023.1, forward strand.
AGGACCGTGACTACACCTGGTCGGCCGCTGGGATCCTGCACCGCCGCGGTGCCGAGTGGCCCAGCCACGACCGGGCGGTGGAGGTCGTGTACACGCCCGGGTACGCCCCGGTCCCCGCGGGCCCGAAGCGGATCTGTCTGCGCCTGGCGGCCGCCGGATGGTCCAACCCGGAGTTCCTCTCGGCGGAGACGCTCGGGGACCACTCCCGCAGCTTCTCCGCCGAGGCCCTCGGCATGGAACTGACGACCGCCGACCGGCGCACGCTCGGCGCGTACCGGGCCCGGACATGATCGGCCGCCTGCTGAACCGGACGCTGGCCGTGTGGCGGCCGGTCGACGCCGACGACGGGTACGGCGGCCAGGAGACCACGCTCGTTCTCCAGGGCGAGGTGCGGGCGAAGGTGGACCAGCCGGCCGCGTCGGACAGGGTGCTCGCGCAGCAGGCCGGGGCCGAACACACCCACGACGTCTACCTCCTGCCCACCGCCGACGTCGAGCGCGGCGACGAGCTGCACGGCGGCGGGCAGGTCCTGACGGTCCGCTCGGTCGTCGAGCCGTCCAGCACCCGCTACCGCAAGGCCGAGTGCCGACTGCTGCAGCGGCGGGGAGACTGACGTGGCCCGCTCGGGCATGACGGTGGAGATCCTCGGCGCCGAGCGGCTGCGGGCTCAACTGCAGGACCTCGGCGAGGACATCATCACCGCGCTGCAGAAGGCAGTGCAGGAGTCCGCCGAGGCCGTCAAGGCCGACACCCAGCGCGACGTGGCCAAGGACTCCGGCAACCTGCACGACAAGGTCGACATCAAGTACAAGGACGACGGCCTGACCGCCGTGGTCGGCTGGCACAACGACACCGAGTACTACGCCCGGTTCCTGGAGTACGGCACCCGCCGCACCCCGGCCCGGCCCGCGCTCCGCCCGGCCCTGGAGGCCGAGCGCAAGCGGTACAAGGGCCGGCTGACCGAAGAGGTACGGAGGGTCCTGCGATGAGCATCCCGCCGCCCGTCTCCCCGATGCTCGCGATCCAGGGCGCCATCCGCGCCCTCCTCGTCGCCGACAGCGAGCTGCAGTCCCTCGGCGTCGCCGTGTACGACTACCTGCCCGAGACCGTCCCGTACCCGTTCATCGTCATCGGCGAGGCCACCGAGGTCCCGGCCAACGCCCACGACCGGTTCGGCTGGGAGACCGTCCCGACCCTGCACGTGTGGGACAAGCGCCAGGGCTTCAAGCGCGTGCTGCAGATCGGCGGCCGCCTCACCGCGCTGCTGGACCACCAGCCGCTCAGGGTGCCCGGCTACGACCACATCGTCACCCGCTTCGAGGTCGCGCAGCCGCTGACCGACCCGGAGCCGCCGGGCGACATCCGCCACCTCGTACACCGGTACCGCGTGCTCACCGCGCAGCCCCGCTGACCCGCCCACCACCGCCCCGGCCCGCAACGGTGCCGGGGCTCGCCCATACACAGAAGGGAGTGCCCGATGGCAGCACTCACCACCACCACCGTGAACACGCTCGGCGGCCTGGCCGACCTCGACGCGGCCGCCGTCGCCGCGGCCGGAGGCGGCGACACCGCCCCCGTGGGGGACGGCCTGTTCCTGTTCGTCAACAACGCCGGCGCCTCGCCCCGCACCGTCACCCTGGCCACCCCGGGAACCGTCCACGGCCACCAGGTCGCCGACGCCACCCTCACCGTGGCCGCCGGCAAGCGCGGTCTCATCCCGCTGACCACCATCTTCCGCGGCGCCACCGGACGGGCCGCGATCACCTACGACGCCGTCACCTCCGTGACCGTCGCCGTCATCCAGCTGGGAGCCTGACATGGCAGGTAAGGACGCATTCGGCAGCCAGTTCCTGCGGGACTCCACCGGCGCCGGCAGCTTCGCCGTGGTCGCCAACGTGACCGACATCAGCGGCCCCAGCCGCAGCCGTGAGGCGATCGAGGTCACCGCCCACGACTCCCCGGCCAAGTACCGCGAGTTCATCAAGGGCCTGAAGGACGGCGGCGAGGTCGAGATCACCCTCAACTTCGACCCCGGCAACGCGACGCACTCCGCGCTCGACGGCGACTTCGAGGAGGACGACCTGCGCAACTACCAGGTCATCATCCTCCCGGGCGAGCCCGACGAGCACACGTGGAGCTTCTCCGCCCTGATCACCGACCTCGGCGAGAAGTACCCGACCGAGGGCCAGATGGAGCGGACCGCCACGTTCAAGATCAGCGGCAAGCCCACCCTCACCCCGACCGGCTGACAGGAGACCGACACACCATGGCATCGCTGAAGGACCAGATCCGCGCCGCGACCGACATCCGCCACCAGGACGACGTGGAGATCCCCGAGTGGGTACCCGGCGCCCGCTTCCGGGTGTACGGCCTGCCGTCCGGCGACTGGGAGGCCTACCAGAACTCCCTGACCAAGATGACCCGCAAGGACTCCGCCCAGGGCATCGAGATGAGCGTCAAGTCCCGCAAGGCCGAGATCGTCGCCAAGGGCCTGTACGACCAGGAGACCGACGAGCGTGTCTTCCCCGACCTGCGCGAGGGCATCGCGATTCTGTCCCAGCGCAGCGCGGGCATCGTCAACGCCCTGTTCGAGCTGATCCGTCATCTGTCCGACGATGGCAAGGACTTCGCGCAGCGCGTGCAGGAGGCGGAGGCGGGTTTCGGCGACGGCCCGAGCTGAGGCTGCAGTACGACCTCGCCGCGGCCTTCCGCATCCCTCCCTCCGAGGTCCTGGACCGCTTCACCGAGGAGGAGTTGATCCGCCTCATCGCGTACCAGAACCTGTACGGCCCGATCGGGCCATCACGCCTGGACGTCGTGGCCGCCCGCCTGGGCATGGACGTGGCCGCCCCGCACATGAAGAAGGGCCAGCGGCCGAAGCTGAAGGACCACCTCGTCCAGTGGAGCCGCAACGCTCGTCCTCGTAAGTCGGGCCGTGAACTGCTGGCCGCCGTCAAGGACATCCACGCCGGCCTCACCGGCAGGTCAGGAGGGGGGAAGAGATGACCGTCCTGGACGAGCTGCTTGTCCGCATCGGCATGGACTCCTCAGGCGTCGACGAAGGCACCGAGGAAGTCACCGGCCGCCTCGACGGCCTCGCGGGCCCGGCGGCCGCCGCCGGCCTCGCCGCCGGGGCGGTGTTCGCTGCGGGGATCTCCTCGGCGATGGACCTCGCCGAGGCGCAGGGTGAGCTCAAGCAGTCGCTCGGCCTCACCGAGGTGGAGGCCGAACGGGCGGGCGACATCGCAGGTGACGTGTTCTCCGACGGGTTCGGGGGGTCTCTCGAGGAAGTGACCACCGGCCTGTCGAGCGTCACGTCCGCGATGGGGAAGCTCGGCGACTTCACCGATGCCGAGCTGCAGGACATGACAGAGAGCGCCCTCGGCCTGGCCAAGAAGCTCGAGGTCGACGTCGCCGACGCGTCGACGGCGGCCGGCCAGCTCATCAAGCAGGGCCTCGTCAAGGACGGCACCGAGGCGTTCGACGTACTGGCGCGCGCCGCTCAGGTCCTGCCCAAGAGCATGCTGGCCGACGTGCCTGCGGTCGTGCAGGAGTACGGCACGCACTTCAAGCGCATCGGGCTCGACGCCAGCACAGCGTTCGGCATGATGTCGCAGTTCGTGAAGGCCGGCGGTAAGGACATCGACCAGGCGGGCGACATTTTGCACGAGTTCGCCCGCATCACGAGCGAGGAGACCGACCGGGCGAAGGAGGGATTCAAGAGCCTCGGCCTGGACGGCGCGAAGATGCTGGCCGACATCGGCAAGGGCGGCAAGCCCGCGGCCGACGCGCTGCAGCTCACCCTGGACAAGCTCCGCGGCGTCGAGGACCCGGCCAAGCGGGCCCAGCTCGGCGTGCAGCTGTTCGGCGACATGGCCGGTGAGGCTGCGGACGCGCTGCTCGCGATGAACCCGCAGACCGCGCTCGCCGCCTCCGGGATGGACACCGCGGCCGGCTCCTCGAAGAAGCTCACCGACGCGATGGAGGCCTCGCCCGCGCAGCAGATGGACGCCGCGATGCGGACCCTGCAGACCACGCTCGGCGAGGCGTTCCTGCCCATCCTGAAGACGGTGTCCGAGTTCTTCGCCAAGCACAAGGACACGATCAAGGAACTCATCCCGATCGTGCTCGTCCTCGTCGGCGTCCTCGGCCTGATGGCGGCCGCCATCTGGATCGTGAACATCGCGATGATGGCCAACCCGATCGGACTGATCATCGCCGGGATCATCGCCCTGATCGCGGTCATCGCGCTGATCGTCATCAAGTGGGACGAGATCAAGGCCAAGACCCTGGAGGTCTGGGACAAGATCATGGTGGCCCTGGACATCGCCTGGCGCTGGATCGAGACGAAGGCCGGCGAGCTCTGGGACAGCTTCGTCGGCATCTTCGCCGACGGGTGGATCTGGCTGCGCGACAAGGTCTTTGCGCCGATCGGCCGGTTCTTCACCGACACCATCCCTGGCTGGGTGGACTCAGGCGTCCAGTGGGTCAAGGACATCTGGAACGACATGATCGGCTGGTTCCAGAGCATCCCGGACAGGATCGCCCGCGGCCTGAGCGGCATGTGGTCGTGGGTCACCGACGGTCTGAAAGACGCCCTCAACGGCGCCATCGGCCTGATCAACTCGGGGATCTGGTTCATCAACGACAAGTTGATCGGCAGCGTCAACCTCTTGCCCGGCATGAGCGTGCCATACATCCCGTACCTCCCTTATCTGGCCGAGGGCGGCATCACGACCGGGCCGACGCTCGCCATGATCGGCGAGGGCAGCGAGCAGGAGGCCGTGCTCCCGCTGTCCAAGCTCGAGGCACTGATCAACACCCCCGCCGCCATGGCCGCCCCGTCCACGGGCAAGGTCCAGCCTGTCCAGGTCCAGGTGATCGCGCAGGCCGACCGCAACGGCTTCCGGGACTTCCTCCAGTACGAGGTCCGCACCACCGCCGGCGGATCCGTCGCCCGCTACGCAGGAGAGGACGACTAACCCATGGTTGCTCTGCCGCCGCCGGACCTGTTCGAGCTGTACTACAACGGCCAGTTCAACAACCGCACCTCCGACGTGCGGGCCTCGGCCGGGGTCACGATGTCGCGCGGAGTGTCGGCCGAGGGGACGCGGGCGGATCCCTCGGCCGCCGACATGCTGCTCAACAACCGGCACGGCGACTACTCCCGGCGCAACCCCATGAGCGCGCTGTACGGGAAGATCGGCCCGAACACGCCGATGCGCTACTCCGTCGACGCGGGCTACCCCTACCTCCTGCTCCCCGGGGACACCTCCTCCGCGCTCACCACCCCCGACGCCGCGGTCCTCGGCGTGACCGACCTCGACATCCGCATCGAGGTCGCGCTCGACTCCTACACCACCGCCCAGGAGGCGGTCTCCCGGTTCCTGAACTCGGGCAACAACTGCTCCTGGTCGCTGCAGGTGGGCAACGGGCTGCAGCTGTCCTGGTACCCGGACGGAAGCTTCGCCAGCCAGAAGACCGCGGGCATCGGGGTGCAGCTGCCCGCCATCCCCCGCCAGCGCATCGCCTTCCGTGTCGTCCTGGACGTCAACACCGGTGCCGGCGGCCACCTCGTCTCGTTCTACTGGGCGCCGTCGATCACCGCGACCATGTGGAACCCACTCGGCACCGCCACCGCCGGCACCGGCACCACGACGGTGTTCGACGGGGCCGCCGGGCTGCAGCTCGGCACGAACACCGGCCTGGTCGGCACCGGGCTGAAGGGCCGCATCTACGCCTTCCAGCTGTGGGACGGTGCCACCGGCGTCCGCAAGGTCAACGTCGACTTCTCCACCGCGAAGGCCGGCGACACCTCGTTCACCGACACCGGTGGCCTGGTGTGGACGAAGGCCGGCGCCGCCGCCCTGGCCAACCGGCACGTCCGTATGGCGGGCGAGGTCCCGGCCTGGACGCCGCAACGCGATGCCTCCGGCGCCGACCGGACCGTGCCGATCACCCCGGCCGGGATAACCCGCCGCCTCGACGCGGGCACCAAGCCCCTCGAGTCCGCGCTGCTGCGCTACCTCCGCGCCGCGGGCCCGATCGAATGCTGGCCACTGATCGACGGAGCACAAGCCACCTCGGGCGCCCCGCTCGTCGGCACCGCGCCGGCCGTCGTCCTGCCGGGCAGCACCTACGTGTGGGCGGACGGCGAGCTCGCCGACTGGATCGAGCCGGTCATCCACCTCACAGGCGGCGGCCGGATCATCGCCCCGCTCCCGGCGCACGCTTCCGCGGCCACCGGCTGGTCGGTGGACTGGCCCTTCTCACAGCTGGACTCCCTCGTCACCTGCAGCGTGACCGAGGGCAGCGCCACCGGCCGGACATGGACGGTGTCCCTCGACCCCTCCACCAACAAGATCCAGCTCTTCACCTTCACCGCGGCCGGCGCCACCACCCTGCAAGGCGAGATCTCTCCCGCGAACGTCTTCAACGACGTTCCGCACGTGGTGCGGCTGACGACAGCGTCGAGCGGCGGCTCCGTCGGCTGGAGCCTGTACCTCGACGGCGTGCTCGCGGTGGCCGGGGCGGACACGCCCGCCGCCGTCCCGCTGCAGAACGTCGATGTCCTGGCCGGCCTGTCCGGATCCTTCAAGTCCATGGCGCTCGGCTACATCACCTACTGGGGCTCCTCGGCGCCCTCCGCGGCCGACTTCTACCGGGCCCTCACCGGGTTCCAGGGAGAGACCGCCGGCGCCCGCTTCCTGCGCCTGTGCACGGAGCAGGGGGTACCGGCCGCCCTGATGGGCACGGCCTCCGCCACCACCCCGCTCGGCGTCCAGAAGCGGGAGAAGTTCCTCGACGCGCTCGCTTCCCTCGCCCGTGCCGACGGCGGGTACGTCCTGGAGCAGCGCGACGACCGTGCCCTCGCCTTCCGGCCCCGCCAGACGCTTTACAACCAGCCCCCGGCGATCACCCTGGACTTCTCGACCGGGGTGATCAGCGAGCCGTTCCGGCCGCTGGACGACGAGAAGCTCAGCGAGAACGACGTCGCGGTCACCAGGGAGGGAGGCACGTTCGCGTCCGCCGTCCAGCTGACCGGGCCCCTGTCCGTCCAGGACCCCCCGGCCGGTATCGGCCGCTACGACGTCGCCCACACCCTCTCGCTCGCCGCCGACGCGCAGGCCCTGCAACAGGCCGCGTGGCGCCTGCACGTGGGCACTGTCGACGGCCTGCGCTATCCGCAGATCACCCTCGACCTCGGCAATCCCCGTGTGTGGCCGCTGATCCGGGCCGTCTACCTGGCCGACGTCGGCGACAAGATCCGGCTCACCGGCCTGCCGGACGACTACGGCCCCGACGACGTCGACCTGATCATCCGCGGCTACAAGGAGACCGTCACCGAGAAGACGTGGCGGATCACGTTCACCTGCACCCCGGGCGCCCCCTACGACGTCCTGCAGCTGGGAGCCCCCGCCTACTCCCGGCTGGCCACTGCAGGTTCCCAGCTGGCCTCCGCCATCACCGCCACCGCAACGTCCCTGTCCGTCACCACCACGGGGACCACCCTGTGGACCACAGCGGCCGGCGACCGCCCGTTCGACATCGTCGTCGGCGGCGAGCGGATGACCGTCACCAACCTGACCGGCGCCACCTCGCCGCAGACGTTCACCGTCACCCGCTCCGTCAACGGCGTCGTCAAGTCCCACGTGGCCGGGACCGCGCTCCAGATCGCCCGGCCCGTCGTCTACGCCCTGTGAGGAGGCACCATGCCCGACCCGATCGTCCTGTCCGGACAGATCATCACGCCCGACATCATCAACGGGCTGGTCCAGCCGCACGTGCAGGTCGTCGCCGGAGCCTTCGCGGTCCCGGCCGGCGCCAGCACATACACGCCCGTCGCGTGGGCCAGCACCCTGTCCGGCAACCACGCGCCCATGTGGTCGCTCGCGCAACCCACCCGGCTGATCGCCCCGTCCGCCGGCGTCTACCTGATCCATGGCGGCGTCACCTGGCCCGGTGCCCTCGGCACCTCCGACGCCCGCGGTGAGATCCGCGCCAACGGCAGCGCCTCGCCCTCCCTCGGCACGAGGGTCGGCAGCCAGCGCGGCAGCGCCGGCAACATGCAGGCCGCGGCCAGCGGCACCGTCACCCTCACTGCCGGCGGCTACGTCGAGCTCTACCTCAACACCCAGGCCGCGACCGCCATCACGGCCACCGTCACCCTCGGCATCACCCGCATCTCCGCCACCTGATCAGGAGGTTTCCGCATGCCCGCCTACCCCAACTTCGACCCCGCCGGCGTCGCCTACGACCTCCACCTGTGGCACCCCGAGTGGGGATCGGTGCACGTCTCGGTCGGCACCCCCAGCTACCCCACGGGTGTCTTCAACAACGCCGGCGTGGACGCGATCATCCAGCAGCTCGCACAGGACCTCCTCGCGCCGATCGGCGGCGAGAAGGTCATCGAGGTCGTCCGTCTCCAGACCGAGTCCGTGAAGTGGACGCCCCCCGCGCCGCCCACCCCCTGACCTTGCCCGTACCCGCCCGCCCCGCGCCGTCCGGCCCGGGGCTTTGCCATATCTCAGGAGGCCCCCCATGGCCGCACCACTGTCCGCGGACCGGCTGATCGCCGCGCTCCGCGCCGAAGGCGTCACCGTCATCGAGCACCCCGGCTGGCGCACCCACAACCGCAACCACGTCGGCGACTGGGGACCGGTCGTCGGCGTGATGATCCACCACACCGTCAGCTCCGGCACCACCTCCTCGGTGGGGATGTGCTTCAACGGGTACGAGGGCCTGCCCGGGCCGCTGTGCCATGGCGTCATCGCGAAGGACGGCGTCGTGCACCTCGTCGGCAACGGCCGGGCCAACCACGCCGGCGGCGGCGACCCGTCCGTCCTCCAGGCCGTCATCACCGAGACGTACGGCGAGCAGCCCCCGGCGCCCCGCGTCCACCAGGGCAGCCCGGGCGCCGTCGACGGCAACTCCCGCTTCTACGGCTTCGAGTGCGTCAACCTCGGCGACGGCACCGACCCCTGGCCCACCGAGCAGCTGCTCGCGATCGAGCGCGTGGCCGCGGCCCTGTGCCGCGCGCACGGCTGGGGCGCCCGCTCCGTCATCGGCCACAAGGAGTGGTCCGACTGGAAGAACGACCCCCGCGGCTTCACCATGCCGACGATGCGCGGCCGCGTGCAGGCCCGCCTCGACAAGGACCCTGCCAAGCCCGCCGAGCCGACGCCCACCCCGCCGAAGCAGCCGCCGGCCCTGGAGCCGTTCCCCGGCGCCTCGTTCTTCCGCGCGGGACGGAGCTCACCGGTCATCACCGCCATGGGCCGGCGCCTCGTCGCCGAAGGCTGCTCGGCGTACACCTCGGGGCCCGGGCCTCGGTGGACCGAGGCCGACCGCCTCAGCTACGCGAAGTGGCAGCGCAAGCTCGGATTCCGCGGCTCCGACGCCGACGGCATCCCCGGCCCCTCCTCCTGGACCGCCCTCAAGGTCCCCCGCTCCTCCCACTGAAAGGCGCCCCCATGAACCTGCTCGCCAGCGTCCTCCGCACCGTCGTCCCGCTCCTGGCCGGATGGATCCTCACCGTCACCGGCGCTCTCGGCATCGAGGCCGACTCGACCGTGGTCGCCGGCGGCATCACCGCCGCCGTCACCCTCGCCTACTACACCCTCCTCCGCCTGGCCGAAGAGCTCGCCTCCCGCATCGGCTGGGAGCCGGGCCGCCTCATCGCCGGCCTCTTCCTCGGCTGGGCCCGACCGCCCGCCTACGAGCAGCCGACCGCCACCGTCCCGGTTCGCGTCCACTTCGACAAGGAGGCCCTGCGCCTCGACGTTGGCGAGGCCCTGCGGCGCGCCGCCCAGGACGTGGAGAGGCGCCGCCCGTGACCGGCATCCCCGGCCTCGATATCGCGGCCGCCATCGCCGCCGCGATCGCCGCGCTCGGCGGCGCGCTCGCCCTGCTCTACCGCTGGGCCCGCGGCCTACGCCGAGGCCTCACCCGCCTCGGCGACTTCCTCGACGACTGGTTCGGCGTCGACGCGCGCCCGGGCGTCTCGGCGCGCCCCGGAGTCATGCAGCGGCTGTGCTCCCTGGAGGACGAAGTCGCCGGCATCAAGCACGAGCTCCACCCCAACTCAGGCAGCAGCCTCCGGGACGCGGTCGACCGAGTCGACGCCCGCACCGCCCACCTCGACAAGGCCCCGTAGCCCACGACGCCCCCTCTCGCTCGCGAGAGGGGGCGCATTCGTCTGTTCTGGGGCACACGACAAGGGCCTTGCCCCCTACTCTGATCGGTGTCGAGTCGTTCAGAGAGGGGCAAGGCCGTGTCGCTTCATGCTACCCCGGACCCGTACGCCAACCCGGCGGCTTTCGGGCAGAGAATGCAGATCCTCCGTGAGCGCCGCGGCATGACCCGCCAGGTGCTCGCCGGGCTCCTTGGGAAGTCGACCGACTGGGTGAAGTCCGTCGAGTCCGGCCGCATGCAGGCGCCCGGGATCGAGATGGTCTACCGGATCGCCGAGGCTCTGCGCGTGCGCGAGCTCTCCGACCTTACTGGCCACGGCGAGTACAAGGTGGACTTGTTCCTTGGCCCCGGGCATCCACGCCTGGCCGCTGTCAGGGCCGCCATCGAGGCGCGCCCTCTCGGCACGCCGGGAAGCGCACCACCGAGGGCGGAGCACCTGGCCGCCAGGCTCGCTGTTGCCTGGAAGGCTCGGCACGAGGCCGCCAACCACCGAGAGAAGATCGGTGCGTTGTTGCCAGACCTGATCCGAGACGCCCAGCTCTCCGTCAAGCACGCCGGGGAGCCCTCGGAGTGGCGCGCGGCGCAGGCCGTCCTCGCCGAGGTCTACTCGCTCGCGCAGTTCTTCCTCGCGTACCAGCCCGACCCGTCGCTCCTCTGGCGTGTTGCGGAGCGCGGCATGGTGGCCGCTGAGCAGTCCGACGACCCGCACGCGATCGGTGTCTCGTCCTGGCTCCTCGCCCAGGCCCACCGCGACACCGGCCCCTCCCACTACGACCAGGCCGACAGCATCACCAACCAGGCACTGGAGTACCTGACCCCGCTCCTGCCCGACGCCACGGACGACATCCTCGCCATCGCGGGTGCCCTGACCTTCGAGGCCGGCTACACCGCCGCCCGTAGGGGATCAACGGCCGCCGCCTGGCACCGGTGGGACACCGCCCGCGAGATGGCCGAGCGCCTGCCAGCCTCCTACTACCACCCCATCACGTCGTTCTCCCAGGCCATCATGGGCGCGCACGCGGTCACAGTCGCCGTCGAGCTACACCACGGACCGGAATCGGTACGGCAGGCCGCCCAGGCGGATGTGGCGACCATCCCCTCCAGGCCCCGACGGGCCCGCCATCGGATCGAGGAGGCCCGCGGCTACCAGCTCGACGGTCAGCCCGACGTCGCCATCGCCACCCTGGAGAAAGCCCACCACGCGGCCCCGGAGACGATCCGCTACAACGGCTACGCGCGGTCGATCATCTTGGAACAGACGGAGTCCAAGGTTGCGCACCGCCGCCGCCGGGCCGCCGAACTCGCCGTAGAGATGGGGCTCCTGGCAGCCTGACACAAGGGGGGGGGAGGATTCCTCCCCTCTACTCCGCGAGACCCCCCATAGCGTCGTGGTCAGGCAGAAGACGACCACGTCGGGGGTGTCCTCGTGTTGACGATCAAGGTCTATCGGGTGGGGAGCGACGGCACCACCGTGCCTGTCGCTCCGGCCTATAAGGTGCAGCCGGCCACGGAGCCTTCGGCCACGACCGCGTACCCGCCCTGCGGCTGCCCGAGACACCGCCGTCGCGAGTGGTGCGACTTCCACAAGGGTCCGTCGCAGAGCGCCGTTCCGGTCGATGAGCACCGCCTCGCCTGCGCGCCTTGCCGCGAGCAGCGGAGCCTCGCCCCGCGCGCTGAGGCGGGGCAGCGGTGACAACGACCAAGGAGTGGGTGATCCCGCCGTACGCCAACCTCACCTGGGAGCAGCACGCCGGGCGGAACTGCGTGTTCTGCGACCGCCCGCTCCATCAGGGGGCCCGGGAAGTCGGCCGGGTCAGGCGTGACTACGGCGTCCCGCTCCGGGACGTGCCGGTCTACGCGGGCCCCTGCTGCCTCGGCACCCCGTGAGCGAGTGGCAGCGGCAAGCCCTCTACTGCCTGATCGTCCTCGGCATACTCGCCGTCCTCGTCGCCGGCATCACCACCTGACGGCCCTCGATGTCCCCTCTGGTCCATAGGATGGGCGGGCCGCCACGAGAGGAAATGATCACAAATGCGCCCCCAGCGATTCACCGACTACGTCCTCGACCTCGCCAAGAACGCGCCCGGCATCGTCCGGGTGCAGACCCTCGCCGAGGCCGGCGACACCAAGCGGCCGTTCGGCCTGGCCATCACGACGTCGAGCGGCGAGAACCGGTGGCAGTTCATGGGGCAGCTCCCGGACGGAGCGAAGCACGAAGGCTTCACCGACGAGCCGGTGACCGGCACCCCTGCGCCGGCCATGGGCGACCCGGCTACCGCCGGCTCCCCCGAGGCGTGGCTCGCGGCCGTCCTCGCCGGCGCCGAGTGCCCGGAGATCTCCGCCATTGGCCGGTGGTCCACCAGCTCCGAGGGGGCCGCGCAGCGTGGCATCACTGTCGACTTCCACGACGGCTCGCGGATCTTCGCGCGCCAGCTCTAGACCCTCCCCGGTCACGGCCGGGGAGTGCACATCGCACCACCGTCAGCACCACCTACACACAGGAGGAACTGATCATGCGATTCGACCCCGGCATGTGCGAGGGGAACTGCCCGGTCTGCGGCGCCGGCGTGGGCAGCTCGCCCGGCACCCCGACGACGATGCACCAGCGCGCCGGGACCGGCACGGAGACCTGCCCGGGGAGCGGCCAGCCCGCCCTGTAACCGCGTAACGAGCCCCGGCCGGACCATCCACGGCCGGGGCTACTCGAACAGCTGGCCTGGCGGGATGCCTATCGCGTCCGCCAGGAGCAGGACTGTGTCGACCGTGGGCGCGGCTCGTCCCGCCTCGATTTCTTGGACTGTCGCGCGCCCGAGCCCGCTCCGCTCGCAAACGGCCTGCTGGGTCAAGTTGGCGTAGAGCCTTGCGTCCCGCACCCGTGCGCCGAATACGGCCCGGCGGGCGAGGACCCAGTCGGGCGGCGGGGCTGATTTCGGGCGGACCACAGGGCAACGTTCGTCGCTTCTTGATCATTTGTATGCACGGCTAGCCAGGCATTTTTTGATCTTGAACGGCGCGCGTCACCCTGGGCCGCCCGATCCGGGCGGCTCCGGCTAGGGCACGTCCCGGTCCCTGCTCGTCGCCCACCACACCATCAACTGATTCGTGGAACGCAAGCCGAGATCATCCCGGAGCGCCTCAAGGTCGCGTCCCACCTCCCGGCCGCTCACGCCGAGTTGGCCGGCGACGACCGCCTGAGTATCTCCCTTGGCGAGCCCCCGCAGGATCATCCGCTGTTGCGGCGTCGTGACCGCGTCCGCCAGGGCGGCCCGAGCCTCCTGCCACGGGGTGGCCCTGTCCCAGTACCCCTGAAATACAGCGAGAGCGAATGCAGTGCAGGCGATGTCTTTGATGTGCCAGCCCGCATGGGCCTCGCTGCTCAGCACATGGTTGTCCACGAAGAGATTCGTCCCCGCCATGACCATGCGGGGCGGAAGCTCTTGACCGACACGGACCTCGCCGCCCTCCGCGAGCACGACCTCCACGTACCTCGCCGTCGGCGCGTGCGCGAGGGCGGCAGAGGGGTACAGGGACCGTACGGGGATGCCTCGCACCAGGAGAGCGCGAGCTCTGCGGAGGCCCTCCTCCAGGACGGCCGGGTCTCGCTCAGTCGGCACGCCAGGCTGGACGGTGTAGAGGCCGCCCTCCGCGTCTGTCGCAAGCACGTGCTTGATGTGTTCGTTCATCAGCGCCTTGCTGTGCACGAACTCGCTTGCGGGGCCGCCATAGAGACGTGCGGGGTCATAGTGCCGCGCCAGACGTTCGAGGGCCGACACCCGCCCCATCTGATCAAGAGTGCGGGCCAGGGCCGCATGATGCTCCGCGAGGAGCTGTTGCGCGACGACGCGGGGATCCAGGGCGACAAGCTCGTCGCCGATTTGGCGGACGAGGCCGAGCTGAACGAGCCGGGTCACGGAGGCAGACGCCTCGACCGGTCGACCCTCCGCGATGTCGCGGTAGACGCGCTCCTCGTCGGGAGTGAGGGCAAGATCTTCAACGATTTCCATACCGCGCCGCCTGTTCTTGTCCACTTTCAGACGTGTCCCAAATTTCTCAGGAAAGCCCCTGGCATACGCCTAATGCACATGTCAGCGTAGGGGTCACGTCAAGAGTACGGATGCATGTTCTATTTGTGATCGACACTCGGAGGGATGACCTATGGGACAGAGCGTGACCAGAACCGTGGCGGCCGTGCTGGTTTCGGTTGCCGCCGTGATCGGTATCGGGGCCACCGCCCACGCGGAGGACCCCGGATGGGGCGGGCCGGCGCCGACCGTCTCCACCCCCACGCCGACGCCCACCGCCGCGAACGATCCCGGCTGGGGGTAAGGCTCCGGCACGTCTTGGTCACTCGTCCGTCAACCCCACATGGCGGATGCGCTCTGATATCGGCCCACGCGCACCATGAGAACGCGCAACGGGGGAACCCCTTGATCCGGCCCCGACGGCCGGGATGGGTGGGAGAAATGACGGACGTAGTCCGTGTAGTAGTGCTTGGAGTACTGGCCCTCGGTGTCGTCGCCATGGCCTTCACGTTCAGGTCTCTGCGGAGCCAGGTCGACGACTTGCGCGCTGAGGTCGCATGCCTCCGAATCGAACGACTCCTCGGAGAGCCCGTGGCCGCGCCGGCGGACCGTGCACGGCCGCGGCGTCCCGAGCTCGGCATCATCGTTGGCGCCTTCGTCGGCGCCATTACTGCCACGGCCGCCACGTGGCTTCTGTGGGGGTGAAGCATCACCCCCGATGCCCCGGCAGTCACGGCCGTGCCCCACGGCCCGGCTGCCGGGGCATCGGCGCATCACGCCCCCTAGGCCGAGGCAACAGCCCGGAGGGAGGGGCGGCCGCCCTGGAGCGTCGTCTCGATCGTTTCCATGGCATCGTCGTCCGCTTCCGGCAGGAGGTGCCCGTACAGATCCGACGTGGTCTTGATCGACTCGTGCCCGAGGCGCCGCTGTACGTAGGTGAGCGAGTGGCCGGCCGAGATGAGCGCGGCCGCGTGCGAGTGCCGTAGGTCGTGCGGGGTCGGGCGCTTGTAGACCGGGAGCATCCCGTCCTTCTTCGCCTTGCGGATCGCACGCTGCCACCGGTCATAGAAGGTGCTGTAGTGGAGCCGCTGCCCCTGGTCTCCCGTGAAGAACAGGCCGTCGTCGTCGAGGCCCTCGACCCTGCGTAGTTCGTCCAGCGCCTCGATCACGGACGTACTGACCCGGATGGTGCGCCGCCCCCGCTTGGACTTGGGCATGCCGACGTAGTAGCCGCCCTCGCCGTCCTTCTTCCATGCCCGATGGACCTGGAGCCGTATGCGAGCGGGGTCGGAGTCGAGGAGGCAGTACGGCGCAAGCGCCGTGAGCTCGCTGTACCGCAGCCCTGTCCCGTACTTGACCTCCACCATCAGCTGGTCCTGGCGGATGGTGAGCCGGTCCCGGATGGCCGCCACTTCTTGCGGGGTGAGGAACTCGATGTCCTCGTCCTCGGGAGTAGCGCCGCCGTCGTCGCGGCGGGGCAGGTTGGTCCGCTCGCATGGGTTGCGAGCACGGAGCGGCGGCTCGGCCTGGACAGCCTCGTTGAGGATCGAGCTAAGGAGGCCGTGGAGGTTCCTGATGGTCTTGGGGGACATTGGCCTGTTGCGGGGGCCACGCCCCTTCCGCACCTTGGTCTGCTCCAAGACACGGACCCATGCACGGATGGTGTCACTCGAAAAGTGTTTGACGCTGCGGACGTCGCATTCGCCGAAGGTCGGGAAGATGTACATCTCCAACTCGCGGTGGCACGCCTTGCGGTAGTGCTCCTCGATGCCGGTTCGCAGGTCGATGGTCCGGGTGGCGTAGGCGCGGAATCGGTACCGCGCATCGTCGATGGCGTCGGCCTCCTCGGGGACGATGTACCCCTTCCCCTTGATCCATCCCGCAGGCCACCGCTGGCCAGCCTCGTCGACGGCCTGCTTGAAGATGTCAGCCGCGGCTTTGCCTTCGTCGTCGCCGTCGAACTTCTCCGTCGCCCACTGGGGGTCACCAGGTCGGCGGTTTGCGTCTCGCCACTTCACCTGGTAACTGGTGATCTCTCCATCGCGGCTCTTCCGCGGGTGCACGCTCGCCATGGCGTGACACTAGACCCTGTGTTCCCGTCGCGTTCCCACGGGGCAGTGAATTTGAGGCGAGGCACCCCCATCCTTGCAGGTGGAGGGCCTGTCGCCGCTGGTGCCCGGAACCGGACTCGAACC
>NZ_JACHJY010000024.1 GCF_014203895.1 Streptomyces nymphaeiformis
CCGGTCGAGCGCATGATGCGCGACGCCAAGATCACCCAGATCTACGAGGGCACCAACCAGGTCCAGCGCATCGTCATGGCCCGCAACCTCCCGTAGGGCGCGCGAAAGGGCGCCCCCTGCCTCAGGGGGCGCCCTTTCCCGTCATCGGGTCAGCGGTCCGAGGTGACGGTCACCGGCTCGTCGTTCTTGATCTGCTCGACGAGCTGCTTCACCTTCGGCATGTCCCACTTCAGGGAGTTCTGCGGAGCGGTGCCGTTGATCGGCATGTTCATCGACTTGCCGTCGCCGCCGCTGATGCCCTTCATCGCGAAGAACATCTTCCCGAGGTCGTACAGCGACATGTCCTTGTCCACGATCAGCGTGTCCAGACCGGCGCCGAGCGTCGGGTACAGCGCGAACGGGTTGAGGATCGTGCCCGGCGTCGCCGCCTGGTTGGCGAGGGCGGAGAGGAACTTCTGCTGGTTCTTCGTCCGCTGGAGGTCCGACTGGGCGAAGGCGTACCGGGTACGGACGAAGGCCAGGGCCTGCTCGCCGTCGAGGGTCTGCGTGCCGGCCTGGAAGTCGGCGCCGGACTTCTTGTCCTTGAAGCCCTTGTCGATGTTCAGTTCGACGCCGCCGAGCGCGTCCACGATGTTCGCGAAGCCGGCGAAGCCGATCTCGGCGTAGTGGTCGATGTGCAGGTTGGTGTTGAACTCGACGGTCCGCACGAGCAGTTCGGGGCCGTCCATCGCGTAGGCCGCGTTCAGCTTGGAGCCGCCGCGGGCCGGGTACGACTTGCCCGACTCGGAGCCGACGAAGTTCGGGATCGTCACCCAGGAGTCACGGGGCAGCGAGACCATCGTGTTCCCGCTGGAGCAGGCCGCGAGGATCATCATCGAGTCGGTCCGCTTGCCCTCGGCGGAGCCGGTGTGGAGCTTCTTCTTCTCCTCGGCGGTCATGCCCTCACGGCTGTCGGAGCCGACGATCAGGTACGTCGTGCAGTCGCCCTCCGCCGGCCGCTCGATGACCTTGGAGAGGTCGACCTCGTTGCGCATCCGCGAGCTGGCCCAGGCGTACGTGCCGACGCCCCAGCCGATCACCGCCACGACGAGCACGATCGAGCCGATCTTGATGCGCTTGCGCCAGTCCGGCGCGGGCCGGCCGGGCCCGGGAGGCGCGTACTGCGGGGGGATGCCGCCCCCGCCGTGACCGCCCTGGTTCTGGGGACCGCCGTACACCTGGCCGGAGCTGTAACCGGAGTCGTACCCCTGGTTCTGCGCCTGCGTGAAGTTCGGGTCGTACCCCTGGCCCCCCTGGCCGTAGCCCTGCTGGGACCGCGGCGGCTGCTGCGGAACCTGCGGGCGCTGCACGTGGCTCATCCGGCGGGGTCCCTCGGGCTGATTGGGCCAGTCATTCATACGGAACAGTGTGCCGGGAGGCCCTTTCCGGACGACAGCCCGGGTGGAGGATCGGACCGCTGCTGTTGCCAAGCTGATGCAAAGGGGACCGAACGGCGACGGCCCGGGGAACCGGCATAAGGTGGAGGACATGACAGACCAGGGCGATACCCCGGACGGAATCCCGGGCAAGCCGACCTCCGCTTCCCGCACCACCCTCAGCCACATCATGACCAGCCATGACACCAACCTCCTGGGCACGGTGCACGGCGGCGTGATCATGAAGCTGGTGGACGACGCGGCGGGCGCCGTCGCCGGCCGCCACTCGGGCGGGCCGGCGGTCACCGCGTCGATGGACGAGATGGCCTTCCTCGAACCCGTACGGGTCGGGGACCTGCTCCACGTGAAGGCCCAGGTCAACTGGACCGGCCGGTCCTCCATGGAGGTCGGCGTACGGGTCATGGCCGAGCGCTGGAACGAGTCCACGCCCGCGACGCAGGTCGGCTCCGCCTACCTCGTCTTCGCGGCCGTCGACGCGGACGGCAAGCCGCGCCGGGTCCCCCAGGTCATCCCGGAGACGGAGCAGGACAAGCGCCGCAACCAGGAAGCCCAGATCCGCCGCACCCACCGCCTGGCCCGCCGTCAGGCCATCAAGGAACTGCGCGAACGCCGGGCGGCCGAGGGCTACGAGGACTGACGCCCGTTGCGGGCAGTCGTTCCGACCCGGCGGGACGATTGCCCGACGCTGGTCACGGGCAGACGACCTGGTCCCCCGTGACCGCCTCGAACGACGCGCCGCCCGTCTCCGCCCGTACCGCCGCGACCCCCTTGTAGTTCCCGCCCACCGTCACCCGCATCGTCGGCCCCCGCCCCGCGACCGCCCGCAGCTCGGCCCCGGGCAGGGCCGCAGCCAGCGACTTCGCCGACCGGTCCCACCGCGGGTCGTACTCGACCACCGTCCGCCCCCGCTCCCTCCCGGCCTCGGTCTGCGGCGTGCGCGTCGTGTCGAAGCCGGTGGCGCGCAGCGCGTCGTCCACCTTCCGGCCGAGGCCGTCCGTCCGGGTCCCGTTGTAGACCTGCACGCGGATCGTCCGCGGCGGCACGTCCACGACGGCGGCCTTGGGCGCCTTCCCCGACGCCGGGGTCCCCGCGCGCGCGGCCGCCGCCAGCGGCCGGTCGTCCCGCACGGCCTGGAACAGCTTCTGCGCCTTCGCCGCGTCCCACTTCACCGTCGAGCCGATGCCCTTCACGGGGAAGCTCATGTCCCCGATCGGCACGGACACGAACTCGGACGAGGCCGGCGTGAAGCCGTGCATCGCCTTGGCGAGGGCGAGCAGCTGATCCGTACCGAACTCCTCGTCGGCCCGTACGGAGCTCAGCATCGTCGTCGCGACCTCACGGAACCGCACCGGGTTGAGCAGCACCCCGCCCGTCGTCATCCGCTCGATCAGCGCCGCCAGGAACCGCTGCTGCCGCTGCATGCGGCCGAGGTCGGCGGCCCCGTCGATGTGTCGGGAGCGCACGTACTGCAGGGCCTGCCCGCCGTCGAGCTCATGGGTGCCGGGGGAGAGGTCGAGCCCGGTGTACGAGTCCTTCAGCGGCCGCGTCGTACAGATCTGCACGCCGCCGACCGCGTCGACGGTCCGCATGAAGCTGGTGAAGTCGACCTCCAGGTAGTGGTCGATCTTGACGCCGGTCATCGACTCGACGGTCCGCACGGTCAGACCGGGCCCGCCCTCGGCGTAGGCGGCGTTCAGCTTCACGGGGTGGGCCCGGTGCTTCCGGCCGCTGTTCACGTCGGTGTGCTCGGGCATCTCGGCGTACGAGTCACGGGGCAGGCTGACGACGCTGGCGCGCTCCCGGTCCTCGGAGATGTGGACGAGCATGACGGTGTCGGTGCAGTGACAGGGCGCACCCCCGAGCCGGTACTTCTTCTTCTCCTCGGCGGTGATCCGGTCCCGTCCGTCCGTCCCGACGACGAGGACGTTCATCCCGTGCCCGGCCTGCGGCCGGTTCTTCATGTCCTTGAAGGGGTCGACGCGGGTGATCCCGGTGTCGAGGCCGGTCACCACCGCGTGCCCGATCCCGCCGGCCGCGAGGACCGTCACGGACAGCGCCGTCGCCATCCGCATCCCCCACCGCGGGCGCCTCCGCCGCCTGCGGACCGGTGCGCGGCGGGCGGCGGGCCGGGGACGGGGCGTGCGGGGCGGTGTGGGCACGGACGGACACCTCCGCGGTGGGACAGGGGAACCGTGAGCACGGTAGGCCCATACGATCAGCGCAAGGGCGCACCACCCGCTCGGCGCGCACCGGTGTCCCCCATTCGCGGTAACGTGGCGGGCAATGAACGCCACGCCCCCCGTCTCCGTGATCATGCCGGTCCTCAACGAGGAACGGCACCTGCGCACCTCGGTTCGTCACATCCTGGAGCAGGAGTACGACGGCGAGATGGAGGTGGTGATCGCCCTCGGCCCGTCCACGGACCGCACGGACGAGATCGCCGCCGAGCTCGTCCGCGAAACCGCCTCGGACAAGCGCCGCGTCCAGACGGTGCCGAACCCCACCGGCCGCACCCCCGCCGCGCTGAACGCGGCGATCCAGGCCTCCACGCACCCGATCGTGGTGCGCGTGGACGGCCACGGCATGCTCTCCCCGAACTACATCGCCACCGCGGTCCGGCTCCTGGAGGAGACCGGCGCGCAGAACGTCGGCGGCATCATGCACGCCGAGGGCGAGAACGCCTGGGAGGACGCGGTCGCCGCCGCCATGACCTCGAAGATCGGCGTGGGCAACGCCGCCTTCCACACGGGCGGCGAGGCCGGCCCGGCGGAGACGGTCTACCTGGGCGTCTTCCGGCGCGAGGCGCTCGAACAGCAGGGCGGGTACAACGTCGAGTTCATCCGCGCCCAGGACTGGGAGCTGAACTTCCGCATCCGCGAGGCCGGCGGCCTGATCTGGTTCTCGCCGGAGCTCCGCGTCCAGTACCGCCCGCGGCCCTCGGTGAAGGCGCTGGCGAAGCAGTACAAGGACTACGGCCGCTGGCGCCACGTGGTGGCCCGCTACCACCAGGGCTCCATCAACCTGCGCTACCTGGCCCCGCCGACCGCCGTCGTCGCGATCGCCGCCGGCCTCGTCGTGGGCGCCGCCCTCACCCCGCTCGGCTTCGTGATCCCGGCCGGCTACCTCGCCGCGATCACGGCCGGCTCCCTCCCGGCGGGCAAGGGCCTGTCCCTGAAGGCCCGCCTGCAGATCCCGGTGGCCCTGGCGACCATGCACATGTCCTGGGGCTTCGGCTTCCTCACCAGCCCCCGCTCCCTCGCGAAGAAGGTCATCGCGAGCCGCCGCCCGGCGGTGAAGGCGGAGCGCGTCTGACGCACCGCGCACGAACACGGCGAAGGCCGGGCCCCTTTCCAGGGGCCCGGCCTTCGTGCGCATCGCGTGGGGTCAGCTCTTGCCGTCCCACTTGTAGGGGTCGAAGATCTCCATGCAGTCCTTCTGGTCGCCCCGGATCACCTGCGCGCCGTCCGGGATGTCACCGGCCTCGGTGGCCGGCTTCTTGTAGACCGTTCCCTCGCGCCAGTCGGCGCCGACGACGAGCGTGAGGTTCTCGGCCTTCGCGTCCGCCCGGACGGCCGAGTCGGGCAGCCCGAGCGCCTTGGCCACGGACCGGGCGTTCGCCTTGCCCTGGTCGCCGTCCCCCTTGGGGTAGGTGACCACGGTGTCCGGGCGGTTGCCGCCCTCCTGGGAGGACTCGGCCTGGGCGAAGCCCTTGCCCTGGAGGAGCTCGGCGATCGCGCGGGCGCGGCCCTCGGCGGCGGGCTCGGTGTCGCTGCCGGTGCCGTTGACGACCGTCACGCCGAGCGAACCGGGCGCCTCGGCGGTGGCCTTGGGCTTGGCCGAGGTGGTCGGCTTCGGCTTGCTGCCGGCCGGGTCGCCGTTCTTGTCGAAGGCGACGTCGTCACGGAGCATCCGGAACATCTTGTCGGCCGAGGACTTGACGAGGATGTTCTTGTTGCGGTCCTGCGGCCACTCCGCCGTCGGGATGTTCGCCGTGGTGAGGCGGTTCAGCTTCACGTTCTTGAGCTGCATCGACAGATCGAAGAGCCCCTTCACCGAACGGATCTCGTCGGAGACCTGGAGGGCGTTGGTGGCGGTCTCCGCCAGGCCCATCAGGCGGCCGGTGTCGGTCCAGGCGTTCTGCTGCTGGAGCTTCGCGACCATGCCGTTCATGTACATGTGCTGGGCCTTGGCGCGGTTCTGGTCGCTGCCGAAGGCGTGCCGGGTGCGCAGCCACTGGAGCGCCTGCACGCCCTTGACCTCGTGCGTCCCCTCGGGCAGCTTCAGGTGGGAGCCACCGGGCTGCGCCTTGGTCGGGTGGTCGCTGACGCCGGACTTCACACAGACCGGGACGCCGCCGACCTCGTCGGCCATGGCCACGACACCGGCGAAGTCGACCATGATCCAGTGGTCGATGTAGACCCCGGTGAGGCTCTCCCAGGTGGTGAGGGTGCAGCCGGGACCGCCGCGCTGGAGCGACTCGTTGATGGGCCGGTTGTCGGTGGCGGGGTAGGAGGTGCCCTTGTCGTCCTTGCACTCCGGGATGTGGAGGACGGTGTCGCGCGGGATCGAGACGACCGAGGCGTTCTTCCGGTCGGCCGAGACGTGCAGCAGCATCTGCACGTCGGCGAGGGGCGGGCGGTTCTTGTCGTCCCGGCCGCCGCCGAGGGCGATGTTCTTCTCGTCACTCCGGTCGTCGGAGCCGATGAGCAGGATGTTCAGCGCGGTGTCGCCCAGCGCGTTCGGTGCGCCCTTCTTGACGCCGCTGTCGCCGCCCGCGCGGCTGCCGCCGCGGATGTTGCCGTTGAGGTGCTCGTAGTACAGGTATCCGGCGCCGGCCGTCCCGAGTATCAGCACGGAAAGGGTGATCGCCACCCAGCGCATGGCCTTGCGCTTGCCGGTCTTCTTCGCCTGCCGGCGCGTCGCGGCGCGCCCGCTCGGGCCCGTACCGCCGCCGCGTCGGCGCGAGGCGCGGGTCGACGCGGTGGCGTCGCCCTCCGCTGCCTCCTCGGACGGACCGCCGCCCGCGCCGGTCGCCGCGCCGGCGCCGTGCAGATCGTCGTCCCAGCCCAGTTCACGGGCGCGTGGAACGCGTTTCCGCGTTCCCTCCCCACGCACGCTGTTCTGTCCCACCCCAGGTCCCCTCGTCGGTCAGAATAACGTCAAGCCCCGGTGTTCCCGGGTCACTTGGCGCAAATCTGCTTGTCAGCTTCCACCTTCACCAGATCCTTCGGCGCCTTTGCCGGTCCGGCGATGGGCACCCCCGCGCCCTTGAAGTCGGCACCGAGGACGAGCGTCATGGGCTCGCGCTCCCCGGCGTCCTGCGTGCCCGGCTTGAGAGCCGTGGCGGGCAGACCCATCATGTCCGCGAGCTTGCGGGCCTGATCGGCCTGGTTCGGTGCGTACGTGAGCGTGGTCTTCGCCGCCTTCTCGGGGGCGTTGCTCTTGTTGCTGGAGCGGGTCACGCCCTCTTCGTTCTGCAGCCAGTTGATCGTCGACTGGGCCGCGCCGGTGACGCCGCTGCCGTTGTAGACGTCGACGCGCACCTCGGCGGCGGTGGACCGCGTGCCCTTGAGGAGTGCGGCCTGCGCGTTCTTGGCGTCCTGCTGCTTCTTCTTCACCTCGGTGAGCGAGGTGTCGGACTGGAGCATCGCGAACAGCTGCGGCGCCTTCACCGGGTCGGGGACGACCGTCGCCCTGATCTTCTCGGCGGGGTTGTCGATGACCGGCAGGGTCGTGAACGCGATGTTCTTGGTGTCGATCGAGGACAGCTCGCGGGCCAGGTCCTCCAGCTTGGTGAGCGAGCCTATGCCCGAGTCGACGGTGAGGGCGCTCGTCGCCGCGTTGGCGAGGTCGTACAGCTTGCCCGGGTCGGTCAGCGTCTCGTTCGACTTCATCTGCCGGATCATCGAACTCAGGAACTGCTGCTGGACCTTGATGCGGTCCAGGTCGCTCTCGTTGCCGAAGCTGTGCCGGGTGCGGACGAAGGCGAGGGCCTGCTCGCCCTTCACGACCGACTCGCCCGCGGGCAGCTTCAGGTGCGACTTCGGGTCGTTCACGGCCTTCGCGACGCAGACCTTCACGCCGCCGACCGCGGTCGTCATCTCCTTGACGGCGTTGAAGTCGGCCATCATGAAGTGGTCGACCTGGACGCCGGCCAGCTCCTCGACCGTGCGCATGACGCAGCCCGGGTCGCGGCCGTCCTGCCCGAGGCTCACGTTGAAGCGGACGTCCGTCTCGGCGGGGATCGTCTTGATGGTCCCGTCGGGCTGGCGCGACTGGCACTCGGGG
This sequence comes from Streptomyces nymphaeiformis, assembly GCF_014203895.1. Lineage (GTDB taxonomy): Bacteria > Actinomycetota > Actinomycetes > Streptomycetales > Streptomycetaceae > Streptomyces > Streptomyces nymphaeiformis. The sequence goes on from NZ_JACHJY010000024.1 coordinate 7,725, forward strand.
ATGTCGGTCTTCATGTCGCGCGGGATGGAGAGCGCCGTGGCGTTCGTCCGGTCCTTGGAGACGTGGAAGAGGATCGTGGTGTCGGCGTGGCCGGGGCTGTTCTTGTCGCCGTAGCCCCCGTTGCCCTCGCCGGTGCGCTTGTCGGTGCCGATGACCAGGATGTTGAAGGCCTTGCCCTTGGCGAACCCGGCGTTGGTGTTCTTGCCGACGACGTCGACGACGTCGAGGTTGTTGTTCAGCTTGTTGTAGAGCGCGTACGCGCCCGCCGCGCCGCCCACGAGGACGAAGGCCATCGTGCCGCCGGTCCACAGCAGGACCTTCTTCTTGCGGCTTGCGCCCTGCTTGCCCTGCTTGCGCTTGCGGCGGCTCTGCGGCGGGACCTGGCCGGCGTCGGCCGGTTCGGGGGCGCGGCGGCGGCGCTGGCCGGGCACCGGCGAATCGGCGGGGCCGTCGGCCGGCGAGGGAGCGGTGGTTCTACGGGGGCGGGACGGGGCCTGCGGTCGTGACTGCCCAGCGGAGTGGTCCAGTCGCAGTTCGTAGTTGCCGGTCCGCGGGTTGAGGACCCACTGGTCGGCGGGGTCGATCTCGTCCGCCCGTCCACGGCTGTGCGCGTCCACGGTTACTCGAGTCCTCCGTCGGTGCCACGCGAGGCGCCTCCCCCACAGGGCGCCGCTCTCTCGGTCTTCGATCCTTATGAGTGCGACCACGCGGTCGGGGTGCACCGGATCGCGTCACACTATCCGCCCAGTTCAGCGTGGGGCGACGTCCGTGACAAATTCCACGCACCTTACAACCGGGCAATTTGCCCAAACCTCATCGCTGTCCGCTCTCCCCTTGGTTCGCGCTTTACTCGCACACCCCTTCCGCCGCGTTCCGTCCCGTGAAGGTCGGCGTCGCGGAGGGTCCCGTCGTCTCCGTGTCGTCGGGCTTCCCGTCGCCGCCCTTCTTCTCGCTCTCGGGCGTCACCAGGACGGGCTTGTCCTCGCGCAGTTGCCGGAAGAGGTCGTTCGCGGCGGGTTGTACGAGTTCGTCCCGGTTGGCGTCGTATCGGTAGGACCGGCGGGGGACGGTGAGGAACTGCACCTTGTCCGTCGGGATGGACCGCATGGCCCGCGCCAGGTCGTACAGGTCCCGCAGCGAGTCGAGGCCCGGGTCCGTGGTGATCGCCTTCGTGGCCGCGTCCAGGACCGGGTAGAGCTTCGTCGGGTTGAGCAGCACCCCGTCGCTCTGCACCTTGTTGACGAGGGCGCCGAGGAACTGCTGCTGGCGGTCCATGCGTTCCGTGTCGCTGCCGTTCCCGATCGACTTGCGGGCCCGTACGAAACCGAGGGCCTGCTCCCCGTGGAGCGTCTGGCGGCCCGCGGGCAGCTTCAGCTTCGCGTCCCGGTCGTCCACGGGCTCCTTGAGGCAGACCTCCACCCCGTCGACGGCGTCCACCATCTTCTTGAAGCCCCGGAAGTCGATCACCATGTGGTGGTCGATCCGGATCGCGGTCAGCTTCTCGACGGTACGGATCGTGCACGCCGTACCGCCGAACTCGAACGCCCAGTTGAACTGCGCGAACTGCTCCCGGGTGCGGGTCCCGTCCGCCTTGCGGCAGCTCGGGATCGTCACCATCAGGTCGCGCGGCAGGGAGACGGCCGTCGCGCTCGCCCTCCCCGCCGCCAGGTGCAGCAGGATCGTCGTGTCGGAGCGCTGGGTGCCCTGGTCCCTGCCGTACTTCCGGTTGCCCTCGCCGGCCCGGGTGTCCGAGCCGATGAGCAGGATGTTCCGCGCGGAGGTGGCGCCCGCCGGAGGGCGCTCCTTCTCGTACCTCTGCAGCTCGGCGGCGGCCGTGGTGTCGGTGGTGATGTTGTCGTCGAGCTTCCGGTAGAACCACCAGCCGACCCCGGCGGCGGCCAGCACGACGACCGAGCAGCCGAGGGCCGTCCAGCGCAGCCAGTGGCGCCGTCGTCGTCGCGGCTCCTCCTGGGCGTCGGGAGCCCCGTCCTCCGTTGCCGGGGGATCCGGTTCGGCGGGCGTGCCTGCACGGTCCGTCACGTCTGGTCCGTCCTTCGGGCGTCGGCGGCGCGCCGGGCGTCCACCGGTCACTGAAGGAGACGGCCGAACCCGACGCATGGTTGTGCGGAAGGAGTCGACTCCCCCCGGCCGATCATGTACCGGAGGCGAGGGTTTCTGGTGGTGGAACCACGCCCAGGTGTGTCGGGGTAGATGCCGGAACGTGACGGCCGGGCGCTCGGCTGGTGTGGAGTGCCCGGTGCCGGCGTGTGGGTGGATGGGTGTGCTCGTCGGGCCGCTCAGAGCGCCGTGTGCGTCACCCGCTCGCTCTCCACGCGCTTCTCCAGACCCTCCGGGGCGAGCGCGTCCAGGTTCCGGCACAGGACCACGGAGCCGCCCGCCGCGAGCGGGGCGTACAGGCCGGACGAGAGGCCCTGCCAGTCCCCGTAACCGAGGCCGGAGAGCAGGCGGGAGCCGGGGGTGAGGCCGAGGGCCGCCGCGTCCGTGCGGGCCTGCTCGACGAGCTGGGCCCCGCTGTGTTCCGTACCGTCGACGACGAGCGCGGGAGCCTCCGGATCGACCGGTACGAACGGGGCGAACCGGTCGCCCTGGCTCGGCACCTCGACCGCGTAGTCCGCGTATCCGGCGGGCGCGGCCGGGAAGCGGCGGCCCAGCGGGGCCAGGGAGAGCGCGATCCGCTCCCCGGAACAGGCGAGCCCCGCCTCCAGGGCGTCGGGACCCGCCACCACGACGTCCGCGTCCGCCGGGTCCCCGCCGATCTCCGCGGTCACCCCGACGGACGCGCAGGCCAGCAGCCAGACGGCGCTCTGCCAGTGCGCGGGCAGCAGCAGCGCGAGCCGGTCGCCGGGTCCGGCGGACAGCTCGCCCTGGAGCAGGTTCGCCGTCTTGGCCACCCAATTGGCGAAGGTGGCGACGGACAATTCCACGCGCTCACCGGTGGCGTCGTCGTAGAAGGTGACCAAGGGGCGGGCGGGGTCCGCGGCGAGCGCGGATCGCAGCAGGTCGGCAGGGGTGCGGTCGCTGGCGTTCACGCCCGACAGCGTACGCGCGCGCGTACGCCGGGGTCCGCCGTACCGGTGACGCCGTCCTCCGGTCGGCCCGACGGCCCGTCAGTTTCCCGGCCGGATCCCGGCGCGCGGAACGCCCCGGCGGTACGCACGATCGGCCCATGCGTGCCTCACTCGCCTCCTCGATCGCCGTCACCTGCGCGGCGGTGCTCGCCCTGCCGGTCTCCCTCACCGTGCCGGCGGCGGCCTCGGCGCCACCCGCGGCCGCCCTCGCACTGCCACCCGCGCCCGAACTCCCGGGCTCCACCCAGTCGCTGCCGCTCGAACCGCTCGGCGCCGCCAACCGTGCCCTCGGCGGCGCGGCCGGCTCCGGCGAGCAGGGGCTCGGCCGACGGAACGTCAGACCCTTCTCGCTCGTCGGCGTCGTCTGGAACGACCCGAAGGCCCCGCTGCACGGCACCGTGCAGGTCCGCACCCGGGCCGTCGGCGGCGGCGCCTGGTCGGAGTGGCAGGACGTGGAGACCCACAACGAGGAGCACGGCGCCGACCCGGGCACCGCCGAGGGTTCCGCCCGCGCGCTCCGCGGCTCCACCGCCCCGCTGTGGGTGGGCGACTCGGACGGCGTCGAGATCCGCGTACGGGGGGAGGAACGGCTCCCGGCGGGCCTCCGGCTCGAACTGGTCGACCCGGGGGAGGCCCCGGCGGCCGAGCCGGAGCGGACCGCACCGGAGCGGACCGTGCCGGAAGGGGCAGGTCCGCAGACCCGCAGCGCGATGGCCCCCGCCACCCTGGCCGGCATGAGCGATGCGGAGGTGGAGGCGAGCGCGGTGAACGCCCGGCTCGCCCCCTACGGAGCGACATGGATCCCGGCGCTCTCCAAAGAGGAGACCGAGCGCGAGGTCCGGAACGTGCCGCAGTCGCAGGCGGTCCTCGCCGCCCCGGCGGCCGCCGCGGCCAAGCCGTACATCGGCCCCCAGCCCAAGATCATCACCCGGAAGGGGTGGGGCGCGGACGAGAGCATCCGCGAGAAGGGCTTCGTCTACACGAAGACCATCAAGGCGGCCTTCGTCCACCACAGCGCCACCGGCAACAACTACACCTGCAAGCAGGCGCCCTCCGTGCTCCGCAGCATCTACCGCTACCACGTGAAGAGCAGCGGCTGGCGGGACTTCGGCTACAACTTCGCCGTCGACAAGTGCGGAAACATCTACGAAGGCCGGGCCGGCGGCGTCGCCAAGCCGGTCATGGGGGCGCACACCCTCGGCTTCAACACCAACAGCATGGGCATCGCCGTCCTCGGCACCTTCAGCAAGAGCACCCCGCCGGCCGCCGTCGTGACCGCCGTGGCGCGCCTGACGGCCTGGAAGCTGGGGCTGCACGGGGTGAACCCGAAGGGGACGTCGTACCTGGTCTCAGGCGGCGGAAACCTGTTCAAGAAGGGCACGACGGTACGTTTCAACTCCATCGCCGGCCACCGCGACGGCTTCGCGACGGAATGCCCCGGCGGCCGCCTGTACAGCAAGCTCGGCACGGCCCGTACGAGCTCGGCCAAGTTCCAGGGAAGGCCCTGACGGCGGCGCGGACGTCGCGGATGGGGTCATGGAGGCAACCATCTGCATAAACTGACCGGTCATATCGCACGGACGACCGAGACGGGCGAGACGACCGGCCCCGAACAGGAAGCAGAGACGACAAGGTGACAGAAGCGATCCTCCTGGTCGGTGGCAAGGGCACACGGCTGCGACCCCTCACGGTCAACACGCCCAAACCCATGGTCCCGGCGGCGGGCGTCCCCTTCCTGACCCATCAGCTGGCCCGGGCCCGCGCCGCCGGCGTCGAGCACATCGTGCTCGCCACCTCCTACCTGGCCGAGGTCTTCGAGCCGCACTTCGGTGACGGCTCGGCCCTCGGGCTCAGCCTGGAGTACGTCACCGAGGAGGAGCCCCTCGGCACCGGCGGCGCGATCCGGAACGTCGCCTCCCGGCTGCACTCGGGCCCCGACGAGCCCGTCCTCATCTTCAACGGGGACATCCTCACGGGCCTGGACATCCAGGCCCTCGTCGCGACCCACTCCTCCTCCGGCGCGGACGTCTCGCTGCACCTCACGCGGGTCGAGGACCCGCGCGCCTTCGGCCTGGTCCCCACGGACGCCACCGGCCGCGTCACGGCCTTCCTGGAGAAGCCGCAGACGCCGGAGGAGATCGTCACGGACCAGATCAACGCGGGCGCGTACGTCTTCAGGCGCTCGGTCATCGACACGATCCCGACGGGCCGCCCGGTCTCGGTCGAGCGCGAGACGTTCCCGGAGCTGCTGTCCTCCGGGGCGCACCTCCAGGGCATGGTCGACTCCACGTACTGGCTGGACCTCGGCACCCCGCAGGCCTTCGTCCGCGGCTCCGCCGACCTGGTCCTGGGCCGCGCCCCCTCCCCGGCCGTCCCGGGCCGCTGCGGCGACCGCCTGGTCCTGCCGTCGGCCCGCGTCGCCCCGGACGCGAAGCTGACCGGCGGCACGGTGGTGGGCGCGGACGCGGTGGTGGGCGAAGGAGCCCGGGTGTCCGGCTCCACCCTCCTCGCGGGCGCGGTCGTCGAACCGGGCGCGGTGATCACGGACTCCCTGATCGGCGCGGGGGCGCGCATCGGCGCCCGTACGGTGGTGAGCGGGGCGGTCATCGGGGACGGGGCGCAGGTGGGCCCGGACAACGAACTCCGCGAGGGCGTCCGCATCTGGTGCAACGCCACCCTCCCCGCAGGCGCGGTCCGCTTCTCCTCGGACCAGTAGCCCGCCGTTGTGGGCTGCGCCCCGCCGTTGTGGGCATACGTTCCGCAGGGGCGGAACGGGTGGGCACAACGGACCTGCGCCCTGCCGGCGCCAGAGGCTCCCGCGCTCTGACCCGCACCACGAGTGACGGCACCCTGGTGGTGCGGGCCAGGGAGCGGAACGCGGAGGCGCCGCTAGAGGGCGCCGTCCCGTGTGCCCACCCGTCCCGCCCCAGAGGGACGATGGCCCCCACGGCAGCAGGGCTACGCTCGTACCCATGGCCGGCCGCTTCGCACCCAAGCCCACCCCCACCCGCACCACAGTCCGCGGCGGCCACACCCCCCTGCCCGCGGCCACGGGCGCGCTCGACCTCGGTCTCACCCTCGGCCCCCTCCGCCGCGGCCCCGCCGACCCGACCTTCCGGGCGACCCCGGACGGCTCGGTGTGGCGGGCCAGCCGTACGCCGGACGGCCCCGGCACGATCCGGATCCGGACCGACGGAGCCGAGGCCTGGGGCCCCGGACGGGAGTGGCTCCTGGAGGCCCTCCCGGCGCTCCTCGGCGCGGACGACGACCCGACCGCGTTCGTCCCCCGCCACAAGCTGCTCCTGGCGACGCTCCGCCGTCGCCCGGGCCTGCGGCTCACCCGTACCGGCCTGGTCCTGGAGTCGCTGATCCCGTCGGTCCTGGAGCAGAAGGTCACGACGCACGAGGCCTACGGGTCGTGGCGGACGCTCGTACGGAAGTACGGCGAGCCGGCCCCGGGCCCGGCGCCGGACGGCATGTACGTGATGCCGGACGCGCGCGCGTGGACGCGGATCCCGTCCTGGGAGTGGCACCGCGCGAACGTCGACGGCAAGCGCTCGGCCACGATCGTCCGCGCGGCGAGGGTCGCGGCCCGCCTGGAGGAGGCCGCGCACATGGACCCGCCGGCGGCCCGGAGGCGCCTGGAGCTGGTCCCGGGCATCGGCCCGTGGACGAGCGCAGAGACGATCCAGCGCAGCAACGGCGCCCCGGACGAGGTCACGACCGGCGACCTGCACCTGCCGGGTATCGTCGGCTGGGCGCTCGCGGGGGACCGCACGGCCGACGACGAGGCGATGCTGGACCTCCTGGCGCCGTACGCGGGCCAGCGCCACCGGGCGGCCCGCCTGATCCTCCTCAGCGGCCGCGTACCGCCCCGCAGGGCGCCCCGGATGACGCCCGGGAACATCACCGCCCTCTGAGGAGAAGCGTGGCCAAGGAAAGAGTCACCGTCTGCCTGCCCCCGTGCGCCCCGGACGACCTGCGTCCCGCGCTGGCGGCCGCGATGGCGCCCTTCGAGTACGACGCGCAGACGGACAGGCCCGACGAGGAGTGGCAGGGGGAGTGGGACTACTGGTACGTGTCCTCGGGCGGCCTGGAGTTCACGGTGCGGAGCGGCCACGAGGACGATCCGCTGATCGTCCGGGACGGCCGGGGCGAGGACTGGCCGCCGCGTCCCCGCGAGCTGTGCGACGGCGGCCCGAAGGGCCTGCTCGACCTGGACACGGGGCGGCGGCACGCCGCCGAGGCGGCGGGCCGGAGGTGGGACACCTGGCGGGCCTTCTCCGCCCTGCACCCGCCGAGCCTGTCCTACTCGTACTTCCGGACGAAGTCGCACGAGGACCCCGGGGCCTACCCCGAGCACCGGGTGCTGGAGGACTTCGCGCGCCAGCCGGTGATCCGCGCGATCCGGGACGACCCGGCCCTCGACGAGCGGTTCGGCTTCGACCCGGTGGGGTGGTTCGGGGAGGACCGCGACGCCTTCGTCAAGCGGGACGTGGACGCGGTCCTGCCCACCATCGCCCTGCTCACCCTCGACGGCCGCTGGCTGTCGGGCGGTTCGCACCCGTACGACGTGTACTTCAACGAGTACGTGGACAGCCTCCCGGACGACACGATCCTCGTCCGGGTGCTGTACCACGGCTGACGGCGAGGCCGCCCCGAAGCGGCCGACCCGACGCCCCGGCCCGACCGGGCGGCTCCCGCCGCCTTCGCCGGCCTCACCCGTCCCTACCTGACCGCGACGAACTCCGAAGCCGTCCGCGCCGGACGTTCCTTCGGCGGCGCCGCGGGGCGGCCGATCGCGACCGCGCCCATCGGGTCCCACCCCTCCGGCAGCCCGAGGACGTCCCGTACGACGTCCCGACAGAACATCGTCGAGGACACCCAGGCCGAGCCGAGCCGCTCACCGGCGAGCGCGACCAGGAAGTTCTGCACGCCGGCGCCGGCCGCCACCACGAACATCTCGCGTTCGGCGGCGTCCCGGCGCGGGTCGCCGTAGTGGTGGGAGCCGTCCATGACGAGGCAGGGCACGGCCAGGTAGGGCGCGTTGCGCAGGACGTCCCCGCGCCGGACCCGCTTGGCGATGGACTCCTCGGACCTGCCGTCGCGCCGCAGGTCCGCGATCCACGCGTCCCGCATCGCGTCGAGGAGCCGCGTCCGCGACCCGGCGGACTCCAGGAGCACGAACCGCCACGGCGTGGTGTGGTGCGGCGCCGGGGCCGTCACGGCGGCGGCGACCGCGCGCCGGACCGCGCCCGGGTCGACGGGATCGTCGGTGAACTCCCGTACGGTACGCCGCAGCGTCACCGCCTCCCGTACGGCCTCCGAGGTCCCCAGCCGGAACATGTCGTCGGCGGCGGAGCGCACGAGCGCCCGCGCGCCCTCCTCGCCGTCGCCGCCCACCACGTGGGGCAGGCCCCGGACGACGGCGACCGGGAGCCCGGCCGCCTTGCCCTTCACCAGGTCGCCGGCGGCGGCGAGTTCGTCGGCGGTGGCGACCACGGTCGCGCTCAGCGGATTGCCGTACGCGTCGGTCCCGCCGCGCAGGTCGTCGAGGACCCGCACGCCGGCCGCGCCGATCGCGACGTCGGTGAGACCGGAACGCCAGGGCCGCCCGAAGGTGTCCGTCACGACGACGCCGACGTCGACGCCGAGCGCCTCGCGCAGCCCCGAACGGATGTGCCGCGCCGAGGCGTCGGGGTCCTCGGGCAGCAACAGCACGGTCCCGGAGGGGGTGTTGGAGGCGTCGACCCCGGCGGCGGCCATGACGAGCCCCTGCCGGTTCTCGACGATACGGAGGGTGCCGCGCCGCGCCACCACCCGTACCGTCTCGGCGTCGATGGCCTCCTCGCGGTCGTCGGCGGCGACGACCCGGCCCTCGGCCTTGCTGACGATCTTGGAGGTGACGATCAGGACGTCCCCGTCGACGAGCTCCGGCGACACGGAGGCGATCAGCTTGGCGAGATCGTCCCCGGCGGCGACCTCGGGCAACCCGGCCAGTGCCCAGACCCGGTACGAGGGGGCGACCCCGGTCACCCCGGCACCGTCAACGGCGGCGGCCGCTTCCGCGCCGCCCGCGCCGACGCCCCCCGTACGCTCCCGGCCGGCGCCGGATCCTCCCGCCCCGCTCACCCCCGCACCACCTCCGCCAGCGCCAGCGCCTCGCGCGCCATCGCCGCCGTCGCGTCCAGGTCCGTCATCATCAGCGGCACCGCGCGGCACGCGATGCCCGCCGCCTCGACCTCCGCGACCGCGCCCGCGTCCACGGTGTCCACGAGCCAGCCGCCGACGAGTTCGGCGCCGTAGTGCAGGGCGACCGCCGCCGCCGTGGACTCCACGCCCACGGCCGCGAGCACCTTGTCGGCCATGCCGCGCACGGGCGCGTCGCCGACGATGGGGGAGAGGCCCACGACCGGAGCCCCGGCCGCGACGACCGCCTCACGGATCCCCGGCACCGCCAGGATCGTCCCGACGCTCACCACCGGGTTGGACGGCGGGAAGAGGATGACGTCCGCCTCGGCGATCGCCTCCAGCACGCCGGGCGCGGGCTTCGCGGCCTCCGCGCCGACCGGCACGACCGCCTTCGCGTCGACGGAGGCGCGCAGCTTCACCCAGTACTCCTGGAAGTGCACCGCGCGCTGCTCGCCCTCCACCTCGATCGCCACGTGCGTCTCGACGCGGTCGTCGGACATGGGGAGGAGCCGGACGCCGGGCTGCCAGCGGGCGCACAGCGCCTCGGTGACGGCGCTCAGCGGGTAGCCCGCGCCGAGCATCTGCGTACGGACGATGTGGGTGGCGAAGTCGCGGTCGCCGAGGCCGAACCACTCGGGTCCGACCCCGTACGCCGCGAGCTCCTCCTTGACGGCGAAGGACTCGTCCGTACGTCCCCAGCCCTGCTCCTCGTTGATGCCACCGCCGAGGGTGTACATCACCGTGTCCAGGTCGGGGCAGACCTTCAGCCCGAAGAGATGGATGTCGTCACCGGTGTTGCCGATGACCGTGATCTCCGCGTCCGGCGCGGCCTGCTTGAGGCCGCGAAGGAAACGGGCACCACCGATGCCGCCGGCCAGAACCACAATGCGCATGCAGACAGTCTGTCAGCCGGAGGCTGATCGCATGAGGGGTGGTGGTCGGGAGACGGGCGGGCCTGTCAGGCGGACAGGACCTCCGGGGCGGCCGGGGCGCACTGGCCCTGGAGGAACTCGTGCATCGGCATCTCGGTCAGACCCGGGAAGTAGACGTGCAGGCTGACGGCCGGTTCGAGGGAGTCGTTGACGACCTCGTGGACGTACCCGGGCGCGAACACCCGCTGCGCGCCGCCGTCGAGCGTCCGCACTCCCCGCTCGGTGCGCTCCGTGAGCTCGCCCTGCAGGACGGTCAGGACGCCGGAGGAGACGCCGTGGTCGTGGAGCCCGCTGCCCTGTCCGGGCACCCAGGAGAGCAGCCAGACCTCGTAGCCGGGGCCGGTGCGCAGGCGGTGGTACCAGCGGGTGGTGGCGTCGTACTCGACGTACGGGGCCCACTGGGAGCGGTCGTCGGCGATGGAGCGCGCGAGGCCGGCGAACTCGGCCACGGTGACGGGGTGGGCGCGCTCGGGCTGGAGGAGGTGCGGGACCTCGAGGATGTCGCCGGCGATCTGAAGGTCGCTGTCCATGTTCATGGGTGGGGAGGTTCCTCAGCAGAAACAGAAGCGGTGGGGGGTCACGGAAGAGAGGTGACACGGGTGACGCGGGTGACGCTGGGGGAAGGAGCCGGAGCCCTGCGGCACCGACGGCCGAAGCTCTGCGGCTTCGGCGGCTGGAGCGCTACGGCATCAACAGCTGGGACAGCAACAGCAACAGCGCGCTTGGACAGCGCGGCGGAACCCACGGCTGTGGGTCGCGGAGGGCGCTGTGGTCGCTGGCATGGCATCCAAGGTGGCCGGAGGGGCACCCGACTGTCAACTCAATGCCCGATTTGGGGGTAATGTTTCACCTCATCCGGTTACTGTGCCCGGAGAAAGGTTTGTTCAGGCGCGGACCAGGAGAGATGGCGCATCGACCGCACCCTTAAACATCCCGGGGGCGTGATCGGACTGTGATCCGGATCGCTTCCGTGGCCGGATCGCAACAAGATCCAAGTCCTCGACGTCCTCCTCCGTGCGGGCGGCGCGACGCGGTCGGGCCGGCGGCATGTGTCACGTTTTTTGGTGATTTGAACACTTTCCGCATAGGCTTGGTTCCGCAGAGTGAATACGGGGCCCAATAGCAGATCTCGGCTTGACTCGCACAGAGCACGAACTTGTAATTTCACTCGTGTTGTTCGGCCGGGTTTCGCCCCGGCAACATCACGGGGACGCACAGAACAGACGAGGGGCGCACATGACCGAGTTGTTCCAGGAACTGCTGGTCGAGGACGCGGACGAGGAACTCGGCTGGCAGGAGCGCGCACTGTGCGCCCAGACCGATCCCGAGTCCTTCTTCCCCGAGAAGGGCGGCTCGACCCGCGAGGCCAAGAAGGTCTGCCTCGCGTGCGAGGTCCGCTCCGAGTGCCTCGAATACGCCCTGCAGAACGACGAACGGTTCGGCATCTGGGGCGGCCTCTCCGAGCGCGAGCGACGCCGGCTGAAGAAGGCCGCCGTCTGAGCGGCACCCGGCCCCGGACCGTGTCCGGGCCCGCGACCACCCCGAACGGTCCGCCCCCTGTGCACAGGCCACAGGCGGCGGACCGTTCTGCGTTTCCGGGCCCCGAACCTCCGCACCGGACCGTCCGCGGGCAGGTGCACGCTTCCGCACGGTCTGTCCACAGGGCGGCGGACCGCCCCGCGTGCAGCCGTTAGTGTGGGCCTCCGTCCGAGACGCTCCCCACGCCCCCCGCGGGCGACCCCGGCCGGAGGGCCCGTAGCTCGATGTCCTCAACTCCTGAGTTTCCGCGACACGTCGTCACCGCCGTGCTCGTCACCCACGACGGCGCCCGCTGGCTGCCCGACGCGCTCGCCGGGCTGCTCGCCCAGGAGCGCCCCGTGCAGAACGTGGTGGCGGCCGACACCGGCAGCGCCGACGACTCGGCGCAGCTCGTCGCCGACGCCATCGGCGCCGACCGCGTCCTGCACCTCGCGCGCCGCACCGGCTTCGGCGCCGCCGTCGAGGAGGCCGCGCGCACCGCGCCGCTGCTCGGACCCGAGGAACTGCCCTACCTGAAGCGCCCCAGCGGCTGGGACCCCGTCAGCCGGACCTGGAACGACGACGCGTACGACCTCCCCGAACTCCCGCACGGCGAACCGGTCCAGTGGCTCTGGCTCCTCCACGACGACTGCGCCCCCGCGCCCGGCGCCCTCGCCGAACTCCTGCGCGTCGCCGAGTCCGACGCGGACGCCGCCGTCATCGGCCCCAAGCTGCGCGGCTGGTACGACAGGAAGCAGCTCCTCGAAGCCGGCGTCAGCATCGCCCGCAGCGGCCGCCGCTGGACCGGCCTCGACCGCCGCGAGCAGGACCAGGGCCAGCACGACCAGGTCCGCTCCGTCCTCTCCGTCTCCACCGCCGGCATGCTCATCCGCCGCGACGTCTTCGAGGAGCTCGGCGGCTTCGACCGGCGCCTGCCCCTCATGCGCGACGACGTCGACCTGTGCTGGCGCGCGCACTCCGCGGGCCACCACGTCCTCATCGCCCCCGAGGCCGTCCTGCGGCACGCCGAGGCCTCCGCCCGCGAGCGCCGCACCGTCGACTGCGCCGGACGCACCGCCGCCAACCCGCACCGCGTCGACAAGGCCGGCGCCGTCCACACCCTCCTCGCCAACACCCGGGGCCGCGCCCTGCCGTACATCCTCGTACGGCTCGTCCTCAGCACCCTGGTCCGCACCCTCGCCTACCTCGTCGGCAAGGCCCCGGTGCAGGCCGTCGACGAGGTCATGGGCCTCCTCGCGACCCTGCTGCGCCCCGAGAAGATCCTCGCCGCCCGCAAGCGCCGCAGGAACCGGACCGTCCCCAACAGCGAGTTCCGGTCCCTCTTCCCGGCGCCCGGCGCCACCCTCCGCGCCACCGTCGAGCAGATCGCCTCCCACTTCGGCGGCGACGAGGCCGACGCCGGCGGCTCCCGCCACGGTGTCGTCGAGTCCGGACCCGGCGGCGACGACGCCGACTACCTGGAGATCGAGCAGTTCGCCCGGCTCAAGAAGATCGCCCGCAAACCCGGACCGGTCCTCTTCGCCCTGCTCCTCCTGGTCTCCCTGGTCGCCTGCCGCAACCTCTTCGCCGGCGGCTCCCTGGCCGGCGGCGCCCTGCTGCCCGCCCCCGACACCGTCTCCGAGCTCTGGTCGCGGTACGCCGACTCCTGGCACGCCCTCGGCACCGGCGGCACCCAGACCGCCCCGCCCTACCTCGCCGTCCTGGCCGCGCTCTCCGCGCTGTTCCTCGGCTCCACCTCCACCGCGCTGACCCTGCTGCTCGTCTGCTCGGTCCCGCTCGCCGGCTTCACCGCGTACTTCGCCGCCCGCGGCATCGTCGAGTCCCGGCTGCTGCGCGCCTGGGGCGCCATCGCGTACGCCTTCCTGCCCGCCGCCACCGGGGCCCTCGCCGCCGGCCGGCTCGGCACCGCCGTCCTCGCGATCCTGCTCCCGCTGATCGCCCGCGCCGCCGTCGCCGCCCACGGCTTCAACCGGCCCGACCGGGGCAGCTGGCGCGCCACCTGGGCGTACGCCTTCCTGCTCACCTTCGCGACGGCGTTCACCCCGGTCGTCTGGCCGCTCGCCGTCCTCCTCGGCCTCGGCGTGCTCGTCGCGAACCGCTCCGACCTCACCGCGTACGGACTGCGCTTCCTGGCCGCCGTCGGCACCCCGGTGCTCGTCCTCGCGCCCTGGTCGCTCAGCCTCCTCACCGACCCCGGCGCCTTCCTGCGCGAGGCCGGCGTCGACGTCCGTACGGGCACGGCCACCGCGCTCGACCTGCTCGGCACCAGCCCCGGCGGCCCCGGCACCACCGGCGGCCTGCTCCTGCTCGGCCTCGTCCTCGCCGGCCTGGCCGGCCTCCTCCGCGAGGAGCGGCAGCTCGCCGTCCGCGCCGCCTGGGCCGCCGCCCTCGCCGGACTCCTCTTCGCGGTCCTCTCCAACGGCGCCGGCGGCACCGGCTGGGCCGGACCCGCCACCCTCGTGTACGGCGCCGCCCTCATCGCCGCCGGCATGATCGGCGCCGAGGGCGGCCGTACCCGCGTCGCCGCCCACGGCTTCGGCTGGCGCCAGCCCGTCGCCGCCCTCATCGCCCTCGCCTGCGCCGTCGGCCCCGCCGTCGCCGCCGCCGGCTGGATGATCGGCGGAGCCGACGGCCCGCTGACCCGCCGCGACCCGGTGCAGGTCCCGGCGTTCGTCGCCGAGGAGAGCGGCACCCGCGACCAGCCCCGCACCCTCGTCCTCGGCGGCAGCACGCCCGGCGAGGTCGCCTACACCCTGGTCCGCGGCTCCGGCGCCCGCCTCGGCGACGCCGAACTCACCGAGGCCGCCGAGGCCGACCCCCGTCTCGACGCGGTCGTCGCCCACCTCGTCGCCGGCTCCGGCGCCGACCAGACGCAGGAGCTCAGCGGCTACGCGATCCGCTACGTCCTCGTACGGGACGGAGCACCGCGCCAGATGGGCCGCGTCCTCGACTCCACGCCCGGCCTCAGCCGCCTCAGCCAGCTCGACGGCAGCGCGCTCTGGCGCGTCGACCGCGAGATCGCCCGCGTCATGATCGTCCCGCCCGCGTCCAAGGACGCGACGAAGGACGCGGCCGCGGAGGAGACCGCCAAGACGGTCGCCGTCGCCGCCGGGCCCGTCGAGGCGCACACGCAGATCCCGGCCGGACCCGCGGGCCGCGTCCTGCGCCTCGCCGACCGCGCCGACGAGGGCTGGACCGCCACCCTCGACGGCAGGGAACTGACCAGGACCACCGTCGACGACTGGGCCCAGGGCTTCGAACTCCCCACCGGGGGCGGCCGCCTCGACCTCACGTACGACGAGCCGATCGGGCACACCGCCTGGATCTGGGCCCAGGCCGGCCTGGCCCTCGTCCTGCTCGTCCTCGCCCTGCCCGGGCGGCGCCGCGAGATCGACGACGACCTCCCCGAGGAGGAGCTCGCGATCCCCGCCCAGGCCACCGAGGGCGACGGCCGCCGCGCCCGCCGCCTGCGCGCCGCCGCGGAGGCCTCCGCGGCGGCCGAGGCGACGGAGACCTTCGGGAACGCCGAGAACGCCGAGTTCCCGGAGTCCACGGAGCACGCAGCGGCCCCGATCCCGGAGCAGCAGTCCTACGAGCCCCGCGACCAGGAACAGGACTGGGACGGCGGCTACGACCCGGCCTACGCCCAGGCCCCCGCACCGCAGGAGCAGCCGCAGACCCAGCAGTACGCCGACCAGGGCTACTACCAGGACTACGCGGCCGACCCGTACCAGCAGCAGCCGTACGCGTACCCCCAGCAGGGCTACGAGCAGCAGGGGTACGAGCAGCAGGGCTACGACCAGCCCCAGCAGTACGACCAGCAGCAGTACGACCCGTACGGCTACGGCTACGGATACCCCCAGGGCCACGAGACCGAGCAGCGTCCCGACGGGAGCAGCAACCAGTGAAGCGCACGACCCTCTCCCTGATCGCGGGCGCCACGGCCCTCGCCGCCGTCACCGGCTTCGCGGCCCTCACCGCCCCGGACGGCGCCGCCGCCCCCGAGGCGGGGGCCACCACCCGGCTGCCGGTGGAGCGCGCGGGCCTGGTCTGCCCGGCCCCCAGCACGTCGGAGGTGGCCGAGACGCAGTACACCTCGTACACCCCGACGGGCACGGCCGCGGGCAAGGCCGCCGGCAGGACCGAGCAGCCCACGGCCCTGCTGCGGACCGCCGCGAACGCGGCGCCCGCGGACGGCACCGCCAAGAAGCCCAAGCCCGCCAAGGCGCCGGCCACCGTCACCGCCCCCGGCAAGCCCGTCACCGCCGAGGCGGACGGCGGCTCCGTGCCCGCCGTCACCGGCGCCGCGACCGGCACCCTCGCCCCCGGCTGGACCGTCCAGCAGACCACCGTCGTCCCGGCGGGCGGCGCGCGCGGCCTCCTCGGCCTCTCCTGCGGCGCCCCCGACACCGACTTCTGGTTCCCGGCCGCCTCCACCGGCAAGGACCGCCAGGACTACGTCCACCTCACCAACCCGGACGACACGGCCGCCGTCGCCGACATCGAGCTGTACGGCCCCGAGGGCGTCCTCAAGTCCCAGTTCACCGAGGGCATCCCGGTCCCCGCCCACTCCACCGTCCCGGTACTGCTCTCGACCCTCACGAGCCAGCCCGCGCAGCGGGACGTCACCGTCCACGTCACCACCCGCAGCGGACGCGTCGGCGCCGCCCTCGCCGCGGCCGACGACAAGCTCGGCAGCGACTGGATCTCCCCGGCCGCCGACCCGGCGAGCACCGCGGTGCTCCCGGGCATCCCGGCCGACGCCACCGCCGTGCGGCTCGTGGCCCTCGCCCCCGGTGAGGAGGACGCCGACCTCAAGGTCCAGCTGGTCACCGCGAGCGGCACGATCGTCCCGGCGGGCGGCGGCTCGCTCCACGTGAAGTCCGGGATGACGGCCGCGGCCGACCTGCCGGACCTCACCCGGGGCGCGGTGGGCTCCCTGCTGCTCACCCCGAGCGACCCGAAGAAGCCGACCCCGGTCGTGGCGGCGCTCGAAGTCGTGCGCGGCAAGGGCGAGAACACCGAGATCGCTTTCGTCCCGGCGGTCGCCGCCGTCTCCGCCCGCGCGACGGTCGCCGACAACCGGGCCAAGGGCACGACGCTCTCCCTGACCGCCCCGGGCGCCGACGCCCAGGTCAAGGTCACCGCCTCGGCCGGTTCCGAGGGGGGTACGCCGGTGTCGAAGACCGTCACGGTCAAGGCGGGCACGACGACCGTCCTGACCGACCTCGTCCCCGGCGGCCTCAAGGGCTCCTACGCACTGACCGTCGAACCGCTCTCCGGCGGCAAGGTCTACGCGTCCCGGACACTGGCCCTCCCGGAGGACGGCACCCCGATGTTCACGATCCAGACGTTCGTGGACGACCGGGGCACGGTAGAGGTCCCGACGGCCCACCAGGACCTGGGCGTACTGGACTGAGCCGTGCGTCACGGACGGCGCCCCTCGCCGGGCCCGGGCTCCCGCCCCTGAACCCGCACCGCACCCGGGGCGCGGTCACGGACCCGGCGGGGCCTCAGTCCTGCCCGTACCGAGGATCGACGGACTCCGGCGAGAGCCCGAGCAGCTCGGCGACCTGCTCCACCACGACCTCGTGGACCAGCAGCGCCCGCTCGTCCCGGCTCTTCGACCGGATCTCCACCGGCCGCCGATAGACGACCACCCGAGCCGGCTCCCCCTTCTCGGCCGGCACCGCGCCCCCCAGCGGCACCGTCTCGCCCGGCACCGGCGGCGGCACCTCCATCACCAGGAAGTCGACGTCCGCCAGCTGCGGCCAGCGCCGTTCGAGGCGCTCCACCGAGTCGAGGACGAGATCGCGGAAGGTGTCGGCCCGGCTCGCGGAGAGCGGCACCTGAGGCGGCGCGACCGGTCCCCGCATCCCGCGGCCGTGCCGGTCACGGCGGCGGACACGGGGCTCGGCCGGGGGCTCCGCGGGACGGTGCGAGGGGCTCGGCGGCACAGGACTGTCCATCACTGACGCAGCGTAACCCCCATCCGTCCCACAGGACCGTGGCGTATCCACGCCGACTTCCCGGCGTGGCAGGCGCTCCCGCCCCGCCCTCTGTCGAATTCTGAACATTCCGGCCGGACCGACGCCCGATTCGACAGCCCGTGGCGATCGGCCATCTGGCCCTGGTTGACCGGATTTGTATCCCAAGGTGTCCGGATAGCTCCCCACCCCCACCCCCTTGCACCCCCTCCCTCGCAGGTCAGAGCGGCCACCACTCGAACGGGGGTGGCGGACGTCACACCGCGACACGGTGGAGTGACCTGAGGGAGAGTCGTCGCGGCCCGCTCAAGAGTGCGGTACCGTCCAACGTCGTGAGCCCTGTACGTCGCTGTTCGCGCACCGCGTGCGGCCGCCCTGCCGTCGCGACACTGACGTACGTCTATGCCGACTCGACTGCGGTCCTCGGCCCGCTCGCCACCTACGCCGAGCCCCACTGCTACGACCTGTGCGCCGAGCACAGCGAGCGCCTCACCGCGCCCCGCGGCTGGGAGGTGGTGCGGCTCTCCGACGGATCCGCCCCCGCCCGCCCCAGCGGCGACGACCTCGAAGCGCTGGCCAACGCGGTCCGGGAGGCGGCCCGCCCCCACGAGCGCGCGGCCGAGGCCGGCGGCAAGGGCGGCGGAGGCCGTGGCGGCGACCCCATGGAGGTCGGGCGCCGCGGACACCTCAGGGTGCTCCGTTCCCCCGACAACTGACGGACGACCGACGCGACGACGGACGACAACGGACGACAACCGGCCACCGTCCGCGTCCCCCCGACTCCGCTCCGGGTAGTTTTGGCGTTCCGTACACGCGCCGCACACGCGTGTCAGAGCACTCAGGAGGGTGGATCCGTGACTGCCGATCTGTCGCAGATCGTGAAGGCGTACGACATCCGCGGAGTCGTACCCGACCAGTGGGACGAGACGCTCGCCGAGCTCTTCGGCGCCGCCTTCGTACGGGTGACGGACGCGGACGCGATCGTCATCGGCCACGACATGCGCCCCTCCTCGCCCGGCCTCGCGGCCGCCTTCGCGCGCGGCGCGGCCCGCCTCGGCGCCGACGTCACCCTGATCGGGCTCTGCTCCACGGACCAGCTGTACTTCGCCTCCGGCAGCCTCGGCCTGCCGGGCGCCATGTTCACGGCCTCGCACAACCCGGCCCAGTACAACGGCATCAAGATGTGCCGCGCCGGCGCCGCCCCCGTGGGCCAGGACACCGGCCTGGCGGACATCCGCGCCCTCGCCGAGGAGTGGCAGGAGAAGGGCGCCCCGGAGCCGGCGGCGAAGCAGGGCACGATCACCGAGCGCGACACCCTCGCCGCCTACGCTGCCCACCTCAAGTCCCTGGTGGACCTCACCGCGATCCGCCCCCTGAAGGTGGTCGTGGACGCGGGCAACGGCATGGGCGGCCACACGGTCCCCACCGTCTTCGAGGGCCTGCCCCTGGACACCGTCCCGATGTACTTCGAACTGGACGGCACCTTCCCGAACCACGAGGCCAACCCGCTCGACCCGAAGAACCTCGTGGACCTCCAGGCCCGCGTCCGGGCCGAGGGCGCCGACCTCGGCCTCGCCTTCGACGGGGACGCCGACCGCTGCTTCGTCGTCGACGAGCGCGGCGAGCCGGTCTCGCCGTCCGCGATCACGGCCCTCGTCGCCGCGCGCGAGCTCGCCAAGAACCCCGGCGGAACGATCATCCACAACCTGATCACCTCCTGGTCGGTGCCGGAGGTCGTCCGCGAGCAGGGCGGCGAGCCGGTCCGCACCCGCGTCGGCCACTCCTTCATCAAGGAGGAGATGGCGAAGACGGGAGCGATCTTCGGCGGCGAGCACTCGGCGCACTACTACTTCAAGGAGTTCTGGAACGCGGACACGGGCATGCTCGCCGCGCTCCACGTCCTCGCGGCCCTCGGCGGCCAGGACGGCACCCTGTCGGACCTGGTCTCGGCCTACGACCGGTACGCCGCCTCGGGCGAGATCAACTCGAAGGTCGAGGACCAGACGGCGAGCACGGCGAAGGTCCGGGCGACGTACGAAGGCCAGGAAGGCATCGGCTTCGACACCCTCGACGGCCTCACGGTCACGGCAGCGGACTGGTGGTTCAACCTCCGCGCCTCCAACACGGAGCCGCTGCTCCGCCTCAACGTCGAGGCCCGCGACGAGGCCACCATGGCCAAGATCCGCGACGAGGTCCTCGCCCTGGTGCGGGCGACCGACTGACCCCGCCGTACCGCCGGGGAACGGGGGCGTGCCCCGTTCCCCGGCGGTAGGCTGACCTGGCCCGATCCGTCCGTCCGAAGGGACACCCCATGCCGCTCGAAGCCGGCCTCCTGGAGATCCTGGCCTGCCCGGCCTGCCACGCTCCGCTGAACGACCGCACGGCGGACGAGACCCCCGAGCTGACCTGCACGAGCCCCGACTGCGGCCTGTCCTACCCGGTCCGCGACGGCATCCCGGTCCTCCTGGTAGACGAGGCCCGCAAGCCGGCGTAAGCCCAGGGGGAGGCCCCGCCGCCCCAGCCACCGGCCCGAACCCGACGAACCGGCCGTGCCTTGCACGACGAATCGCGTGGACCAGGCCGAGAACGGTGTGACCTGCATCGTGAACGGTGTGGACCACGTCGCGAACGGTGTGGACCAGGCTGGGAACGGTGCGACCCGCACCGGCGCGTGTGGACCAGGCCGCGAACCGTGTGGCCCGCACCCGGCGGGTGTGGACTGCGCCCCGCGCGTGTGGCCCAAGCCCGACCCGTTCGGGCCGTGCCTCGCCAATGCGGCTCACGCCCCGCGTGTGGGCTGTGCCCGGCTCGCGTGGTTCACGCCTCGCGTGTCGTGCGGGCTGCGGCCTACTGGTCCGGCTCAGGCCCTGCGCGTGCGGGCTGCGGCCCGCCGGTCCGGCTCAGGCCCTGCGCTTGTGGGCGACGCCCCACTCGTGCGGCTCACGCCCCGCACGTGCGGGCTGCGCCCGCCGGGACGGCACCCGCTGCCGTGTGGGCAATCGTCCCGCAGGGCAAGGGGGTCCCCCTGCTCGAGCGAAGCCGAGAGCTTGGGGGAGGGTGGGCACACGGGACGGTGCCCCTTGCCGGGCCCAGGCTCCCGCGCCCGGACCCGCACCGTGACAGGAGCGGTACGGGCTGGCCCCGCCTTCCGGGAAGGCCCCGCCGGCCGCACCACCAGGCCCCGCACCAACCCAAGCAGCGCCCCGCACGGGACCCCGCACGGGACCCCGCCCCGCACAGGGAGGCACCGCACATGCTCGACGAGACCCTCCTCGACGCCCCGGACGACCTCGCCCTGGTCGACCGCCGCGGCCTCCTCCGCGGCGCCGCCGAGGCCGGCGCCCGGGTACGGACCGCCGCACGGCACGCCGCAGAGGCCGGCATCGCGGACCTCCGCCCGGAGGGCCGCCCGCGCGCAGTCCTGGTCGCGGGCCCCGGCACCGCCGCCGCGGGCGTCGCGGACCTGATCGGCGCGCTCGCCGGCGCCGCCGCCCCCGTCGTACGGCTCCAGCCGACCGGCGTGGCCCCCGCGGCGGGAGCCCTGCGCTGGGCCCTGCCCGGCTGGGCGGGTTCGGTGGACCTGCTGCTGCTCCCGACGACCGACGGCACGGAACCGGGCCTGGCACTCCTCGCCGAGCAGGCGTACCGCCGCGGGATCACGGTCGTCGCGGTCGCCCCGAAGGCCTCCCCGCTGGCCGAGACGGTGAACGGCTCGCACGGCCTGTTCGTCCCGATGGCGATCGCCCCGAACGAGGTGCCCGACGAGTACGCCGAGAGCATCGCGGCCAGCCCGGGCGCCCTCTGGGCGCTGTTCACCCCGCTGCTCGCGCTCCTGGACCGCGTGGGTCTCATCGAGGCGCCGCCGGAGGCGCTGGAGAAGGTCGCCGACCGGCTCGACCGTACGGCGGAACGCTGCGGCCCGGCGATCGCCACGTACAGCAATCCGGCGAAGACGCTCGCCGCCGAACTCGCGGACTCACTGCCGCTGATCTGGACCGAGGGCAACGCCGCGGGCCCGGCGGGCCGCCGTTTCGCCGCCGTCCTCGCCGAACTGGCAGGCCTGCCCGCGCTCGCCGCGGAACTCCCGGAGGCGCTCCCGGCGCACGGGGTGCTCCTCGCGGGCGACTACGCGGCGGGCGCGGACCCGGACGACTTCTTCCGCGACCGCGTGGACGAACAGCAGGCGCTCCGCGCGCGCGTGGTCCTGCTCCGCGACCGCCCGGCGGAGGGCCTGACCGCGGCCCCGGCGGCCCGCGAACTGGCCCTCGGCCACGAGACCGCGATCAGCGAGCTGGAACCGGAGGAGGGCGGCGACCTGGAGACCCTCGCCGAACTGCTCGCGGTGACGGACTTCGCAGCGGTCTACCTGTCCCTGGCCACCCCGGCGCGCACCCCGCACTAGAGCGCACACGAAGCGCGCCCAAGCGCACCCCCGGCACCCCTCAGCCGCACCCGCACAGCGCCGGCCCGACACCCACCGGCACAAGCCCCACCGAGGTTGACGCAGGGCCACCACCAAGACCCCGCACCGTCACCCACCCGTCACCCGCCCCCTGTCACCTGTCTCCCGACACCCGCACGATCCGTCACCACCCCGAGGAGCTGGCAGGCACCATGGACCGCCTCGTCAACACCGTCCGCCCCTACGCCTGGGGATCCACGACGGCCATCCCGGAACTGCTCGGGACCGCCCCCACGGGCGAGCCCCAGGCCGAGATGTGGATGGGCGCCCACCCCGGCGCCCCCTCCCGCACCGGGCGCGGCGCGCTGAACGAGCTCATCGCCGCCGACCCCGTACGCGAACTGGGGGAGCGGGCCGTCGAGAAGTTCGGGCCGCGGCTCCCGTTCCTCCTGAAGCTGCTCGCCGCGGGCGCCCCGCTCTCCCTCCAGGTCCACCCCGACCTGGCCCAGGCGCAGGCCGGTCACGCCGCCGAGGAGGCCGCCGGCATCCCGGTGGACGCCCCGCACCGCACGTACAAGGACGCCAACCACAAGCCCGAGCTGATCTGCGCGCTCACCCCCTTCGACGGCCTGTGCGGCTTCCGCAACCCCGTCGAGGCCGCCGACCTGATCGCCGCGCTGGGCGTCGACTCCCTCAAGCCGTACGTGGACCTCCTCCACGCCCATCCCGAAGAGGCCGCGCTCCGCGAGGTCCTGACGGCCCTGCTCACCGCCGACCGCGAGGAGATGGCGCACACCGTCGCCGAGGCCCACGCCGCCGCCGACCGCCTCGGCGGCGACCACGCCCCGTACGCGACCCTGGCCCACCACTACCCGAGCGACCCCGGCGTGATCGCCGCCATGCTCCTCAACCGCGTCCGGCTCCAGCCCGGCGAGGCCCTCTACCTCGGCGCGGGCGTCCCGCACGCCTACCTCGACGGCCTCGGCGTCGAGGTCATGGCCAACTCGGACAACGTGCTGCGCTGCGGCCTCACGCCCAAGCACGTCGACGTCCCCGAACTCCTGCGCGTCGTCCGCTTCGAGCCGAACGACCCGAGCGTCCTGCGCCCCGAGGCCTCCCCCTCCGGCGAGGAGGTGTACGAGACCCCGATCGACGAGTTCCGCCTCTCCCGGTTCGTCCGCGCGGAGGGCGCCGCCCCGAACGACCTCACCGCCGCGACCCCCCAGATCCTGCTCGCCGTCGCGGGCCGGACACGGGCCGGCGAGGTCACCCTCGGCCCCGGGGAGTCCGTCTTCGTACCGGCGGGCGAGGCCACCGAACTGACGGGGGCGGGGACGGTCTTCCGGGCCACCGTCGTGGCCTGATGCGACAATGACCGGCCGAACCGCGGCGACCGAGCCGGAGCATCGACGAAGGGACCACGTACACCCATGAGCGCGTCAGGCGGAACCAAGGCGATCGTGGCGGCACTCGCCGCCAACCTCGCGATCGCCGTAGCCAAGTTCGTGGCGTTCCTCTTCAGCGGTTCGTCGTCGATGCTCGCCGAGGCCGTCCACTCGCTGGCCGACTCCGGGAACCAGGGCCTGCTGCTCCTCGGCGGCAAGAAGGCCCAGCGCGAGGCCACCCCGCAGCACCCCTTCGGCTACGGCCGCGAGCGCTACATCTACGCCTTCCTCGTCTCCATCGTGCTCTTCTCCGTCGGTGGCATGTTCGCCATCTACGAGGGCTACGAGAAGATCAAGCACCCGCACCCCATCGAGGCCTGGTACTGGCCGGTCGGCGTCCTGGTCTTCGCGATCATCGCCGAGGGCTTCTCCTTCCGGACCGCCATCAAGGAGTCGAACGAGCTCCGCGGCAACCAGTCCTGGAGGCAGTTCGTCCGCCGCGCGAAGGCCCCGGAGCTGCCGGTCGTCCTCCTGGAGGACTTCGGCGCGCTGATCGGTCTCGTCCTCGCCCTCGGCGGCGTCGGCCTGGCGCTGGCCACCGACGACGGCGTCTGGGACGGCATCGGCACCGTCTGCATCGGTGTCCTCCTCGTCCTCATCGCGCTCGTCCTCGCCGCCGAGACCAAGTCGCTGCTCCTCGGCGAGGCCGCCGGCACCGAAGAGGTCAAGAAGATCGAGGAGGCCGTCGTCGACGGCGAGACCGTCACCCGCCTCATCCACATGCGCACGCTCCACCTCGGCCCCGAGGAGCTCCTCGTCGCCGCCAAGATCGCCGTCCAGCACGACGACACGGCCACCGAGGTCGCGAACGCCATCAACGCCGCCGAGGAGCGCATCCGCGCCGCCGTCCCGATCGCCCGGGTCATCTACCTGGAGCCCGACATCTACAGCGAGGCGGCGGCCTCGGCGGGCAACAACCCGGCCAAGACCCCGGGCGGCCCCGGCCACTGACACACGGCCGGACACACCGCACCACCTCAGGCCCCCGGGACGACACGACCCGGGGGCCTCGCACATCCGCCCGCCGGCTGCCCGGCTACCCGCACGCCCTACGCCCGCACGTCTGTACGGGCAGGCGGCAACGGGCGCGAGAAACCCCGGTCCTCGGGGCACCGAAGCCCCGCCCGGCCCTGATGCGGACTGTGGCCGCCCGCACTGATCGGTGTAGATTCGTGACCAGCCAGACGTCGCTGCTGATGGCGGTCGGGCGGTCCGCGGACCGGCCGAGGGAGAGAGGGCCTCCGACGACGGCACCGAGGAAGCACCCGGGCATTCGTATGTCCAGGGGGCTTTTCCGTGGTGCCAGGCGCCTCAACCGACCCTCGCACTCGCACACACGAGGAGCAGCCCAGTCATGACGACTGCCGCCCACCAGGACTTCAAGGTCGCCGACCTCTCCCTGGCCACCTTCGGCCGCAAGGAGATCACCCTCGCCGAGCACGAGATGCCCGGCCTGATGTCGATCCGCCGCGAGTACGCGGAGACGCAGCCGCTGGCCGGCGCCCGGATCACCGGCTCGCTGCACATGACGGTGCAGACCGCCGTCCTCATCGAGACCCTGGTCGCCCTCGGCGCCGAGGTCCGCTGGGCCTCCTGCAACATCTTCTCCACCCAGGACCACGCCGCCGCGGCCATCGCCGTCGGCCCGAACGGCACCCCGGAGAACCCGCAGGGCGTCCCGGTCTTCGCCTGGAAGGGCGAGACGCTGGAGGAGTACTGGTGGTGCACGGAGCAGGCGCTGACCTGGCCGAACACCCCCACCGGCGGCCCGAACATGATCCTGGACGACGGCGGTGACGCCACCCTCCTCGTCCACAAGGGCGTCGAGTTCGAGAAGGCCGGCTCGGCCCCGGACCCGGCCACCGCGGACAGCGAGGAGTACGGCTACATCCTCCGCCTCCTCAACCGCACCCTCGCCGAGTCCCCGCAGAAGTGGACGCAGCTCGCGTCCGAGATCCGCGGCGTGACCGAGGAGACCACCACCGGTGTCCACCGTCTCTACGAGATGATGCAGGCTGGCACCCTGCTCTTCCCGGCGATCAACGTGAACGACGCCGTGACGAAGTCGAAGTTCGACAACAAGTACGGCTGCCGCCACTCGCTGATCGACGG
>NZ_JACHJY010000025.1 GCF_014203895.1 Streptomyces nymphaeiformis
TGACACCACCAGACGATCGAACACTCCCGCCCCGGAACTCCCTGCCCGGGGCGGGAACACCAGGTGCCGTCCGGCATGGGGGCCGACCAGCCCCGTACGACCCGACCAGAGCGAATCAGCCGGTCCGCGCACGTCCTCACGAAGATCACGGCCTCATGGCACGGCGGACCCGACGGCCCGGCCCGGACGGGGCGACGATGTCCGATGCGTCGAGCCCCCGGCCGTCCTGTCAGCCGCACCGCCGCACCCGCCGGCCTCTCGGCGCGAGCCGCACCGCCCTCTCCTCCGACCCCCGTGGAGTCCCCCATGAACAGGCCATCCCGTCGTACCGTCCTCGGCGCCGCCCTCACCGCGGCCGCCACCGCGGCGCTGCCCCGCACCAGCGCCTCGGCCGCAACCCTGAGCGTCTCCAGCTGGCAGCAGCGCTGGTCGCCCTCGGCCGCCGCCGACGGCCTCGCCGCCTTCGAGACCGTCGAGGACGACCGCGCCGACTCCCACCCGGCCGGCGCCCCGCACATCCGCGTCGAGGACGACAACTTCCGCTGGAACATGCACATGGTCGACCGCGACACCTCCACCGACCGACAGCGCCACGAGGTCACCGGCATGCGTACCCCGGTCGGCGGCACCTACCTCCAGTGGCTGCCCGGCGAGACCTGGCGGACCACCTACTCCATGTACATCCCGTCCTCGCTGAAGGCGACCACCACCTTCACCCACATCATGCAGATGAAGGAGCCAGGCACCGGTTCCTCGCCGATCGTGGTCCAGTCGCTGCGCCGGGTGGGCACCGCACAGACCATCGAACTCCAACTCCCGGTCAGCGGCGTCTCGGTGGGAAGCACCAGCCTCGACCCGCTGCACGACCGGTGGGTCGACGTGGACTTCCAGATCAAGGTGGGGGACGGCGCCTCGGGATCGGTCCGCTGGGTCCTCCGCAGCGCCGGCACCACGCTCATCGATGTCACGAAGAACGGCGTCGACACGTTCCTCGCCGACCGGGTGCGGCCCAAGTGGGGCATCTACCGATCGCTCGGGGACACCTCCGGCTCCCTCCAGGACTGCTACCTGCTGACCACCGGGATGCGCGGCTACCAATTGGTCTCCGGCGGCTCCGGCGTCTACCAGGCCGAGGAGGCCCGGATCTCGCAGGGCGTCGTCGAGAACAACCACACCGGCTACAGCGGCACTGGATTCGTCAACCTCGCCAACATCGCGGGCAGTTACGCCGAGTGGACGATTCAGTCCGGCACCGCGGTCGGCGCCACCCTGGACCTGCGCTACGCCAACGGCACCACCATGGACAGGCCGATGGACATCATTGTCAACGGCACCCGGATCGCGACCGGACGCTCCTTCCCGCCCACCGCGAACTGGGACACCTGGACGACTACCTCACTCCCGATCACACTCAAGGCCGGAACCAACACCATCCGCGCCATCTCCACCACCGGCGACGGCGGCCCCAACCTCGACAAGATCACCATCCACTGACGGTGCCTCTCCCTGCCCGCCCAGCCTGGCAGGGGAACCACCGTGGACCACCGTTTCCCCGGCGGGCCGCAGGGTACGGATGCACAGCCAGGCACCGAGCGGTGGGTCCGCTCCGTCGCCGCCGCCCTCGCGGGGGAGCACGAGGCCGCCCGCGTCGAACTCGCTCTCCCCGGGACCGGCGTCTGCGGCGGTGCCGTCCTCTACGACAAACCTGCTGCACCAGCATCGGGCGACGGAGGTTGCTGCTCGGCGCCCGCGCCGCAGCTCATCACCCTCGGTACCCCCACCACCGGCGAATCCTGCTCGCCCAGCGCTGCCGAGTGGAGGTCCTGGTCGTCTATGGAGCGAACTGAAGCGATGGCTGCCGCCCCACGGGGCGGCAGCCATCGCTTCAGTTTCGGCAGTCGCAGCCGGTCAGGTTCATCTAGCCTCGGGCTTTCACGAGCGGGCTTGTGCGGGTCTTCATCAGATAGGCGAAGAGTACTGCTGACCTGCAACGATGTCCGAACCCCCGTCGGCGGTGCGGGGACTTGTAGGCGCCCGCAAAATGGCTGGTCACGGGTGCGGCCTGTGCAGGACCCTGAGCGTATGCCTCGACGTCTGATGTTTGTGCAGTTGAAGACTGGCTACGACACCGACCGCGGACCTTCATGGATCGGGTGGGTGGACTTCTCGAAGACCTGGAGTACTGCGTACTTTCACGGCAGGACCCTGCGCAGGGCACCGGGGATGTTCGATGCGAACTTCTACGACGTGCAGACCGACGAGGAGTTCTGGGTCTCCGGGCCGAAGCGGGACCGCACCGACACCCGCTACGGCCCCGCCAACCCCGAAATCGAGCCGGGCGCCGTTACGACCTATCACGCCTTCCTGGACGGCGCGCCCCTGCCGGGCCGGGAAAACGGTTAGCCCCGGGCCTTGCGAGCGGCCTCGTCCAGTCCTTGATCAGATAGGCGAAGAGTGCTGCTGACCTGCAACGATGGGACTTTTCTAGGGCCCTGTCCGCTGCAAGGAAAGAAGCACTCTCCAGGTGAACAAGCGTATCGGGTCGTATCCCCATCTCCGCGTTCAGGTCGGCGGGAGCGGGGTGGTCTCGCAGGCCGGTGGGGTACTGCTGGTGAAGACCGTCCACCAGGCGGGGTTGGATACGGCGATGTCGGCGGCACTGGCGCCGTGGCGCAAGCCACAGGCGGTGCACGACCCGGGCAAGGTGCTGCTGGACCTCGCCCTGGCGGTGGCGCTGGGCGGGGACTGCCTCTCGGACGTGGCGGTACTGCGGGCCGAGCCACAGGTGTTCGGGCCGGTGGCCTCCGACCCCACAGTCTCGCGTCTCATTGGCACCCTGGCCACGGCCGGGCCCCGCGCGCTGACGGCGATCCGCCGAGCCAGGGCCGAAGTCCGCAAGCGGGTATGGAAGTTGGCCGGCATCAACGCTCCCGACGTGGGTGGACAGATCATCGTGGACATCGACGGGGTGCTGGTCCTGGCGCACTCCGAGAAGCAGGACGCCACCGCGACCTGGAAGCGAACCTTCGGGCACCACCCCCTGGTCGCATTCGTCGACCACGGAGCTGCCGGGTCCGGAGAGCCGGTGGCCGGGCTGCTGCGACCGGGCAACGCCGGCAGCAACACCGCAGCCGACCACGTCACCACCACGAAGATGGCCCTGGCCCAGTTGCCCAAGCAGCACCGGCGCGGACGACGGACCCTGATTCGCACCGACTCCGCCGGCGGCACCCACGAGTTCCTCGACTGGCTCACGGCGCGCGGCCGGTGGCTGTCCTACTCGGTCGGGATGACGATCACCGACGCCGTCCACCGCGCCGTGCTCCAGGTCCCCGCCTCGACCTGGACGGCGGCGGTCGAGCCCGACGGCCAGGTCCGCCACGGCGCCTGGGTGGCCGAGCTGGCCGGCGACGTCCTCAAGGGCTGGCCGACCGGGATGCGGCTGATCGTCCGCAAGGAACGGCCCCACCCCAGCGCCCAGTTGAGGTTCACCGACGCCGACGGGATGCGCCTGACCTGCTTCGCCACCAACACCACCGGCACCCGCGATCGCGGCCCTGGAGCTGCGGCACCGCCAGCGCGCCCGCGCCGAGGACCGGATCCGTGCAGCCCGCGACACCGGTCTGCGCAACCTCCCCCTGCACCACACCGCGCAGAACCAGGTCTGGCTGGAGATCGTCCAACTGGCCCTGGACCTCCTCGCATGGATGCCGCTGCTCGCCCTGACCGGCACCGCCCGGCGCTGGGAACCCAAACGCCTGCGGCTGCGACTGTTCTCCGCCGCGGGTCACCTGGTCACCGCCGGACGCCGACCCATTCTCCGCCTTGCCCGCCACTGGCCCTGGGCCGATGTGATCACCACTGCCTTCACCAGGCTGCAAGCACTGCCGCATCACGGCTGACCCGCAACAACGACCTACCCCGACGAGCAACTGAACGCCCCCGGATTCGTAGAATCCGGCGCCCACCCGACGCGACAGCCGGGCCATCGACGCGCCTATCATCAGCCTGACAAGCGGAAACGGCCCGCCGGAAGAACCGACGGACCGTCATGAAAGATCGAGGCTAGCCGCCGGGGCGCGGCCCCATCTGTGACTGAACGCGGACATGGTCGCTGACGGTTCGTAACTAACTGCGCGGTACAAATAAGTACGTACCACGGCATCACCCAGACCGCACCGCATCCCGGGGGAATCATGCTGCACACCCGCAAGGCCGTCGCCGCCGCCATCGGCCTCGTGGCCGCACTCTCGCTCACCGCCTGCAACGGCGACGACAACGCGTCGGGCAGCACGCAGGCCAGCCCCACCGCGTCGGCGGACAAGGCGGGCGGCGCCGGCGGGGCGGACCAGGCGGACCAGAGCGCCGACACCGGCACCGGCGGGAGCGACCAGAGCGCCGACACCAGCGCCGGCGGGAGCGACCAGGGCGCCGACACCAGCACCGGTGACAACAGCGACGGCAAGGTCGACATCTGCCGCACCGACGAGCTCGAGGTCGCCGCCGCCGACAACACCACGGACAAGACGGAAGGCGTCGTCACCGTCTCCTTCAAGAACAGCGGCGGCAGCAACTGCCGCATCAGCGGCTTCGCGGGTGTCGACCTGAAGACGTCCCTGGGCGACACCTTCTCCGTGGCCCGCAACGGCGAGCAGGCCCTGCCGCAGATCCTCAAGGAGGGCGAGACCGCCGCCTTCAACATCACGTTCCCGGTCAACAACAGCGGCGGCTCTGGCGTGCAGCCGACCGACATCGTGGTGACGCCCCCGAACGAGACCAAGCACGTCACCCTGAAGTGGCCGGCGGGCACGCTCCCCGTCACCGACGGCGAGGACAGCGGGAAGCTGGAGATCAGCCCGGTGGGCAAGGTCAGCGACTCACCGGCCGGCTGACCCCGCCCCCGCCCCACTGGCCCCCGCTCAGGAACTGCTGCGGGGGCCCCTATGTCTTTGGTCAAGGGAAACGGGGGTGCGGTGGGTCGTGAGCCGGGGCAGCATGGCGGGGTGGCTGATCTGCTGTGGGATGACGTGAAGTGCTTCTTCGACCCGGACTTGATGGGGTCGTTGCCGGACGTGCGTGTCCCGGATGTCTCGGTGGAGGACTGGCAGACGGTCCTCGATCTTGTCGTGGAGAAGGGCTGGAAGTGCCAATACTCCGAGGGAGAGAGGGTGCTTCCAGCGCCTCGGGCGGAGGCCGTGCTGTCCCGTCCGGCGGATGCCGAGTGCCCGGACCTGCGGGTCTGGCCGGCTGCCGATGTGTTGGCGATCTTCCGTTTCCATGCCAACGATGAAGTCGACTTTGACGTCGATCTGCGGGAGTTGCAGGGCCAGGAACGACTTGATGTGTTCTGCGGCTTCCTTCGGGAGATCGGGCGGCGGCTGGGCAAGCCGGTGCTGATGGACCCGGAAGGCGACTCCGGCCATCCGGTGCTCGG
This sequence comes from Streptomyces nymphaeiformis, assembly GCF_014203895.1. Taxonomy (GTDB): domain Bacteria; phylum Actinomycetota; class Actinomycetes; order Streptomycetales; family Streptomycetaceae; genus Streptomyces; species Streptomyces nymphaeiformis. Next base: position 5,435 of record NZ_JACHJY010000025.1, read on the forward strand.
CTTCGACGTCGGGGCCGACCGAGTCGTTCTCCTCGCAGACCCGCAGGTCAGGTGACCGCGGCCGACGGCTGCGGTTTGTAGAAGGTTCCGTTGCGGAGCATCGCGAACAGGACGTCGGCTCGTCGTCGGGCGAGGCAGAGCAGGGCCTGGGTGTGGTGCTTTTCCCGGGCGATCTTCTTGTCGTAGTAGGCCCGCGATGCCGGGTCGCCCAGGGCGGCGAACGCGGAGAGGAAGAAGGCCTGTTTGAGCTGCTTGTTTCCCCGCCTGGAGGGCTGTTCGCCGCGGATCGAGGAGCCCGAGCTCCGGGTGGCGGGGGCGAGTCCGGCGTAGGCGGCGAGGTGGCCGGCGGTCGGGAAGGCGTTGCCGTCGCCGACCTCGATCAGGATCCGGGCTTCGGTCCTGACGCCGGCTCCCGGCATCGACGTCAGGACCTTGGACAGAGGGTGGGTCTCCAGGAGTTCCTCGATCCGTCCGGCCAGCAGCTTGCGCTGGTCAAGGACGGCGGCCAGGGAGGCGGCCAGGCTCGGGACGATCAGCGCGGCCGCCTCGGTCCCCGGAACGGTCACGGTCTGCTCGTCCAGGGCGTCGAATATGTCCTCGACCAGCTGCTCGGCCATCCGCGGCGCCTTCGGCCGCAGCGGCGTGACCAGCCGCCGACGGCCCGCCTTGCGGATCTGGGCCGGAGACCCGAACCGTTCCAGCAGGGCCAGAACGGCCGGATGCTGCAACCGCGGCCCCAGCACGCGCTCCAGCGAGGGATGGATCTGGGTGAGCAGGCCGTGCAGCCGGTTCGCGACCCGGGTGGCCTCGCCGGCCAGGTCGTCGTCGAACCCGACGATCATCTCCAGCTCGGCGATCGTCTCGTCTTCGCCGTCGATCGCCCGCAGCGTGTGGGGTATCGCGCGGGCCGCTTCGGCGATGATGAACGCGTCCTTCGCGTCGGTCTTGGCTTCGCCCGGGTAGAGGTCGGTGATCCGCCGCATCGTCAGACCGGGCAGGTAGGCGACCGGGCAGCCCATGTCCCTCGCGACGGCCAGTGGCAGGGCTCCGATCGAGGCCGGCTAGTCGACCACGACCAGCACCGTTCCGTGCTTGGCCTGGAGCTTCGCGAATATCTCCCGGAGCTTGGGTTCGGTGTTGGGCAGGCGCTTGTCGAAGGCTTTCTTCCCGGTTGGTGTGACGGCGGTGGCGTGGTGTTCGCTCTTGCCGACGTCCAGTCCGAGGAAGACGTCGATGGTGCTGGTGTCGATCACGTGCAGGCCCCTCCCTCACGCTCTCGTGCGGCCTTGCCTGGGCACCGATCTGCCACATCCACGTTACGGAGAGCACTTCCGGCTCAGGTGAAGCCGATGCTCAAGCCCTTCATCAGCGGTCCGTCGATGCCTCCGGGCCCGGTGGCACCACCCCCCCCGGATCATGAACAACAAGGGGGGAAGTCATGCCGGACCCGAAGGCCGGAGGCCCCATTGCGGAGCCACGAAGAAGGTAACGGGGGGCCTGAGGACGCGGGCGAACTCGGCGGCGCCCTGGGCCAGGGCGCAAGCGGTGGCACATGTCGCTGCCATCGCTCGCCCGGTGCCTGGAAGGTGTGTGCCCGTCGTCCTGGCGGTCGAAGGAGACCAGATAGGGCCTGTGCAGCATCTCGGCGTCCCCCGGAGCGGAGCCTCAGCTGGGAATAGCCTTGAGTCTCCAGTGACTGGAGACAGCAGAGTTGGGGACATGGACGCTACGACCCTCTACTCGATCGGGGAGCTCTCCCGGCGGACCGGCTTGCCCGTGAGGACCATCCGGTTCTACTCCGATTCAGGGGTGGTAGCGCCAACCACCCGAAGTCCCGCCGGGTATCGGCTCTACGACCTCGATGCTTTGCTTCGTCTGGAACTCCTCCGCACGCTGCGCGAACTGGGCATGGACCTGGCCACGATTCAACGGGTACTGGACCGCGAGCTCTCGGTGGCAGAAGTCGCTGCGGCGCACGCCGACGCCATGGACGTCCAGATCCGCGTGCTGCAACTGCGTCGGAGCGTTCTGCGAGTCGTGGCCACACGCGGGTCCGATCCCGAGGAGACCAAGCTCATGCACAGGCTCACCCAGCTGTCCGGTGAAGAACGCCGACGTTTGATCGACGATTTCATTGATGGCACCTTCGGCACAGTGGATGCCCCAGCCGTAGTGGCCATGGTTCGCGCTGCCGCTCCCGACCTCCCCGATGATCCGTCCAGCGAGCAGGTCGCCGCGTGGGTGGAACTCGTCGAGCTGGTCAGCGACGAGGACTTCCAGGCCCGGATGCGCCGGACGGCCATGTACCAGGCTGCCGGACGCATGCTCGACATCGAGAGCAAGGCCGGCGAGCAACTGATGACGTTCACTCGTCAGAAGGTGGCCGAGGCCATGGAGTCGGGCATCGACCCGCTCAACGACAGGGCCGCCCTCATCATCAGCGACGTTGTACACCGCTTCGCCGAGGTGTTCGCGCGCGTCCCTGACAAGGAATTCCGGGACTGGATGGCCCAGCAGTTCGAAGAGGCGCACGATCCCAGGGTGGACCGGTACTGGCGGCTGGTTTGGATCGTCAACGGCTGGGACGTGGTACCGAACCTGATCCCGGTATACCCCTGGCTCATCCAGGCCCTGCGAAATGACCACGCCGCCTAGTCACTACCAGAAGCCGTGGCGGGCCGCTCGCACCACATCCGCTAGGTTCACCGCATGGAACCCTCATCGCTCCTTGGCCACCTGCGCAGCGAGCTGGACGCCTTCCGGGACTGCCTCGACGGCGACCTGGCTGCCCCTGTCGTGCACTGCGGCGACTGGACGCTGCTGGATCTCGCAGGGCACTTGGGCGGTTCGAACCTCTGGGCGGCCGCCGCCGTCACCGAGAACCGCGGCGACTACGAAGCGCCGGCCGCACCAGGTGAGCGCGCCGCCCTGGTGCGGTGGTTCGAAGGCACGTCGCGGAACCTGTACGAGGCGCTCGACACCGATCCGGGCACACCCGCGTGGACATTTCACCCGCCGCACACCGTTGGCTTCTGGCAGCGGCGCCGGTGCCTGGAAGCGCTCGTCCACCGCTGGGACGCCGAGCTCGCGGTGGGTATCCCGCGACCGCTCGACGCGGAACTCGCCGGCGAAGGGGTCGCCGAGGTCTTCGACACGATGGCGCCGAGGCAGGTCGACCGGGGACGCGCCCGGTCGCCCGAGGCCGCTCTGCGCCTGACCGCCACGGACACCGGCGCCAGCTGGGACTACGGCCCCGGCGCCCCCGTGGCCGAACTCGCCGCGCCGGCCGAATCGTTGCTGCTCATGCTGTGGGGCCGGGCGCCTCTCGACGGAGGGGCGTTCGTGTGGAACGGGGACGAGGAGGCGGGGCGGCGGATCCTGCGGGGGCCGTTGACCGCCTGATGCGTGGCCCCGGCCGCGGGGACCAAGGAGCGTGGTGACGCCTGCCGCCGCGTCCCCGACGGTCGCGGCGGCGCGGTGGTGGCAGGCGCTGCTCACTTCGGATCGGTTGCAGCGCCGTCGAAGCCGTCGCGGTTGCGGGCGATCTCTACTTGGTGGTCCTGGACCCAGCGCACGACGTGCGTGACGGCGTCGCCGAGCGATCGGCCCAGCGGGGTCAGCGCGTACTCGACCCGAGGCGGTACCTCGGCGTACGCAGTGCGCGTGACGAGGCCGTCGCGCGTGAGTGGGCGGAGCGTCTGGCTCAGCATGCGCTGGGAGACGCCGGCGATCCGCTCGTGCAGGGCCGTGAAGCGCAGCGGTTCCTCCGCGAGCGCGGTGATGACCAGGACGGTCCACTTGTCGCCGACCCGGCCGAGCACGTCACGTACGAGTTCGATGGTCGTCGCGCACTCCGGAGCAACCCCGTCGGTCACCAGCTGGGAACGCAGCGCAGCCCTCATCCTTCTGTTCCCTTCCCGTGCGTAGCTGACATGAAAGTGCGTGAGCGCGGGCCCTTGAACGCGGCGGCCGCGCCCACGTTACATACGGATCATCCCTGGGCGCCTGCCCGATCCGCCGCGATGTCACATGAGGGAAACCATGGCCTGCAAGGATGCCGTTGCACACGACACGTTCACGATCGAACTCCACCTGGCCGCACCCCCCGGCTCGGTCTTCGAGGCATTCGCCGACACGCCGAGGCGACGCCGGTGGTTCAAGCTGCCAGGCAGGCAGGTGTCGTACGACCACGACTTCACGGTGAACGGAGGCGAGTCCGCGACGAGTGTCTTCACGGTGCCGGACGCCGCGCCGGAGCGGCTCGCGTACGCGTCCCGGTATCTCGACATCGTGCCGGGTTCGAGGATCGTCTACGCATACACCTCTCACGTGGACGGCGTCCCGCGCTGGAGCTCGCTGGTGACCGTCGAACTGGAACCGGAAGCCGACGGCACTCACCTGCGTTGGACCGAGCAGGCTGCCTTCCTGACCCGGTCCGCGGAACCCGAGCACGACCTTCCCCACCTGCGCGGCGCCACCCGCCTGCGGTTGAACGGTCTCGCGGCGGTGTTGTGACCGCCAGCCGTGGGGCCACGTGACGATGTCTGGATCGTGTTCGGCCTGCGGCTGTCGTCGGTCTACAGAAGGACGACGCACCCTCGCCGCTCCAGTTCGGTCAGCAGCGGAGGGGAGGGCTCGCAGGTGTTCCAGCGCAGGTCGAGCTTTTCCAACACGGGCATGTCGGCGACCCAGTGAGCCTCTTTCATCCTGAATAGCCGCAGGTCAGCAATGTGTGGACGGCCTGGACGATGGTTCCGATGCGGCGGGTGGAGCATCGCGCCCGGCGGAGCAGTCGCCAGGACTTCAGCTGCGCGAAGGCGCGTTCTCCCGGGGCCCTCAGTCTGGCGTGGTCTCGGTTGAACCGCTGGTAGTGCTCGGGTTGTTCGCGGTGGTGGTAGTACGGGGTGCGGAACGTGGCGCCGGCGCCCTGGTAGGCACGGTCCGCGAGGACGAGGATCTGCAGGGTGAGACAGGCCTGGACGACGGCGGTGGGCGCGGGCCGCGGTCAGGTCGTGGGTGCGGCCCGGCGTCGCGCGGGAGAACCACAGCGGTGTGCTGTCGGGCCGGGCGATGACCTGCACGTTCATCCCGTGCTTGCGGTGCTTCATCGAGTAATACGGCTCGTCCACGCGGATCCGGTCGATCGGGACCAGGGTGCCGTCGACGATGACATGGTCGCCCTCGCCGAGGCCGGTGAGGGCTTCATGAAGGCCGGGCGCCCAGGAAGCCAGGACCTCCAGGGCCTCGTCGACGTACCGCCAGGCAGTGGCCTGGGATATCCCGAAACCGGATCCGAGCTGCGAGAACGTCTCGTTCTTCCGCAGATGGACCAGCGTGATCAGCGCCTGCTGGAAGCAGCCGAGCTTACGCCAGCGGGTGTTGCGGGCCCGGTGGTGCTCGTACAGCAGCCAGGCAACATGCTCAACCAGCTCGTACGGGACGTCGAGCGTGGCAGGATACGGAAACCTTCAGGGCCCCTTCGGTCGCCGGTGTGATGAGTGGAATCACCACGCCAACGACGAGGGGCCCTGCCTCGTCACACGCGCTGACCAGCCCATTTCACCCTTCAGCACAGGATGAAAGAGGCTCAGTGACGGTACGTCGGATCGGGGTGTTTTCGCTGTTCGGGCGTTGAGTGAGGGTGTGGCTTGCTGTCGTGGGGCGGTATCTGCCCTGGGTACAGCTGTCGTGGGGTGGTACATCCCGCTGTGCTCTGCTGTCTTGGGAACGGCACTTCTGATCCTTCCGAGGGGTGCGCGGCTGCACCGTGGCGGTATCGGTGCCCGCGGCAAGAGGTGTGAGGGTGGGGTGGGGGTGTCCAGGCCGGGGCTGGTGGCACGGCTGCTGGAGCTCGATGTGCCCGGTGCGCTGACTGCGGCCCATGTGCGGGCGACCGTTCAGGCTGGCGGGGTGAGTGTGCGCTGGTGCAAGCGGGCGGGAACGTGTCGGCGTTGCACCGGCACCTGGAGGCGGCTGGCAACGCTCTGCTCGCCACCGCTGGCCAGGAAGAATTGCCGGCGGGTCGGCACCTGGGCGGCAGCGAACGACGTCGAGATCGCCTACGCCCCTACCGGCTGCTCCTGGCTGAACCGCATCGAGGCCCCGTTCGCCGCGCTGTGCTGCTTCACCCTGGACGGCGCCGACCACGCCGATCACAAAGAGCGGGGTGGCATGATCCGCCGCTGCATCATCTGGTGGAACAAGCGCACGGTCGATATTCGCTTGCGGACCGTCGTCGCGCGGGTCAACGTCGCCTGACACCTCACGGCACCTCACGATGGCAGGGAAGATGACCACGCAGACCCCACAGGTAGACCACGAGCTCGTCGAGGCCGCGGCCCACATCGCCCGCACTCGCTGTCGGGGTGACAACCACACCATGGCGGCCGCAGCCCGTGCTCAGGACGGCCGGATCGTCACGGCAGTGAACGCCTACCATTTCACCGGCGGCCCCTGTGCAGAGCTGGTTCTCCTCGGTACGGCGGCCGCCCAGGGCGTCTATGAGCTGGACACGATCGTCGCCGTGGGCGACCGCGACCGAGGGGTCGTTCCCCCGTGCGGACGGTGCCGTCAGGTCCTCCTCGACTACTTCCCGGCCCTGCACGTCATCGTCGGGGCAGGTGAGCGGCTTCGGACCGTCTCCATCACCGATCTGCTTCCCGAAAGCTACATCTGGGCCGACCACCAGCTCGACACTGAGGAATCCGAGCCACTCGGCACGAGCTGACACCGCCAGACATGAACAGGGCGAACGTTGCCTGATGCGGCACTGGGACCTGTCTGGCAATCCGCGTCGGATCGGCGAGCGCCCGCCGGGCCCGGCGGCGTGTCGACCACTTGGCGGGCATTGCCGGGCAGGACCTACGGGCGGCGGGCCAGCAGGTGGGCGTCGAGGAAGCCCCGTTCGGAGGCTGGATCGTGGAGCAGCCGGGCGAAGGGAACGAGTCCGGCATCGGTCAGTAGGTCGGCGAGGCGGTCCGCCGGCCAGCTGTAGGCAGGTGTCACCTTGTGGTCGAACCGGACCGGCTCCGGTCCGTCGGTCCCGAAGAAGGAGACCAGGAGCAGACCACCCGGCGTCAGGACGCGTTCTTGCTCGGCGAGCAGTTCCGGGAGTTCTCCCGGAGGGGTGTGGATCATCGAGTAGTGGGCCAGTACGCCGCCGAGTGCGCCGTCCTCGATCGGCAGGGCCTCCATCCGCGCCTCCTGGAAGCGCAGTGTCGGATGGGCCCGCCGGGCGTGGTCGACCATGCCGGGGGAGAGGTCGAGCCCGAAGGCGTTCAGGCCCAGTTCGTGCAGCATGGCCGTCAGATGTCCGGGCCCGCACCCGACGTCAGCTGCCCGCAGGTTGCCCGTCGCGCGCACCAGTTCGGCGAAGGTGCCGATCATGGCCCGGGCGAACGGTTGTGTCTCCAGCCGGTCCGCGAACAGCGATGCGTACAGCTCGACGACTCCGTCGTAGGCCGCCCTGGTCTCGTCCTGATGATTCGCCACAGGCGGGACTCTATAGCCGGTCTGATCACTGATCTTGTGGCAGGTCGAGGTGAGCTGACGGAGGCGGCGTGGGAGCGAATAGAGCCTCTGTTGCCGCGGGCGGACGGCCCTGCGTTCATTGCGCCAAGGCCTGCGCGGTTCACCTGTTCCCCGCGCCTGCGGGGATGGCCTCCGCCCGTCGGGCTCCCGGGTGGGTTCGTAGCCCTGTTCCCTGCGCCTGCGGGAATGGTCCCGAAGGCCTCGATGGGGAGGAGATACGGAAGCCTGCTCCGGCGTCCGCGGGGATGGTTTTCGTCGTAGGCTTCCGGGGCCGACGCGGACGGGCTGCTCCCCTGCTCCTGCCCGGGGGGCTGTCGGTTGGAGAAGCCCGTGTAGCTGATGATTGCGGGTTGTTCCCCGTAACCGTCGGGTAGCCGGGCGGCGGGCCGTTCGTCGCCCGGCCAGAACGCGAGACGGTTCGCTGGGAGAGGCGGCGAACCGTCACGAGAGTTCGAGGCTAGCTCAGTGTCTTGACCGCGGCCGCGTTGTACGGCTTCAGCTCGTCGGTCCGTCCCGTCAGGACCTTCGCCGCCCATTGCGGGTCCTGGAGCAGCGCGCGGCCGACGGCGACCATGTCGAACTCGTCGCGCTCCAGGCGGTCGAGGAGGTCGTCGATGCCCTGGACCGGGGCGCCCTCGCCCGCGAAGGCGTGGATGAAGTCGCCGTCGAGGCCGACCGAGCCGACGGTGATGGTGGGCCTGCCGGTGAGCTTCTTGGTCCAGCCCGCCAGGTTCAACTCCGAGCCTTCGAACTCGGGTGTCCAGTGGCGGCGGGTGGAGGCGTGGAATACGTCGACGCCGGCGGCGGTGAGCGGGGTCAGGATCGCCTCCAGCTCCTCGGGGGTTTCGGCGAGCCGCGCGTCGTAGGCGTCCTGCTTCCACTGCGAGAAGCGGAAGATCACCGGGAAGCCGGGCGAGACGGTCTCGCGGACCGCGGTCACGATCTCGGCCGCGAACTTCGTACGGGCCACAGGGTCGCCGCCATAGGCGTCGGTACGGCGGTTCGTCCCAGCCCACAGGAACTGGTCGAGGAGGTAGCCGTGGGCGCCGTGCAGTTCGACGCCGTCGAATCCGATGCGCTCGGCGGCCGCGGCGGCCTCGGCGAAGGCACTGATGACGTCGTCCAGGTCGCTCTGGGTCATGGTCTTGCCCGTGCCCTCGGTGCCGTCGGGGCGGATGCCGGAGGGGCCCATCGCCGGGGCATCGGGGTAGGGAGCCTGGCCCTGCTCGCGCACCATGCCGATGTGCCACAGCTGCGGCACGATCGTGCCGCCCGTCGCGTGCACGGCCTCGGCGACCTTCGCCCATCCCGCGAGCTGCTCCTCGCCGTGGAAGCGCGGCACACGGTCGCTCTGCCCGGCCGACTCGTGGCCGACGTAGGTCCCCTCGGTGACGATCAGGCCCACGCCGGCGGCGGCGCGGCGGGCGTAGTACGACCGCACGTCCTCGCCGGGGACTCCGCCGGGGGAGAACATACGCGTCATGGGCGCCATCGCGATGCGGTTCGGGACGGTCAGGCCGTTCAGCGTGACGGGCCGGGACAGGATCTCGGCCGCGCGGGAGGTGGGGGACGCGGTGACGGTCACAGGGACGCTCCTCATGGCGACTACTTGACAACCTTGATGCTTGAGAACTTCATGCAACGAGGGGACGGTAGAGCCAAACGCTTGAGATGGTCAAGTATTTCTGGGTAGTGTGGCCTCCATGACAGAAGGCCCCCGCGTCGACACGGCCCGGCTCATGGAGCTGCTCTCCGTGTCGCTCGGCGTCTACTACGGCGATTTCACCGTCGCGGCGGCGAGTGAGAACCTCACGGCGAGCCAGGGCAAGGCACTCACCGTGCTGCGCCGGGGACCCGCCGCGATGCGCACCCTGGCCGAGACCATGGCCTGCGACGCTTCCAACATGACCGGGATCATCGACCGACTGGAGCAGCGAGGCCTGGTGCGACGCGAGGCCGACGCCTCCGACCGGCGCGTCAAGAACGTCACCCTCACGGCCGAGGGCGCACGCATCACCGACGCGATCCGCGCGAAGATGCGCACCACACAGGAGGGCCTGGACAGACTCGACGACCAGGACAGGGACTGCCTGTACACCCTGCTGGAACGGGTCTTCGTCTCCCGGCCCGCCGTCTGACCCCGGCCACCCTCAGCCTCCTCCAAGGCCCTGTTTGCCAGACCTCCCAGCGCCGGCAAGACCGTGTTGCCCATCGCCCTCGGTCGGGCCGCGGTCGACACCGGCCACCGCGTCTACTTCACCACCGCCGCCAAACTTGCGGCCAGATCCCCGCCCGTGCTCGCCCTCTGACCAGGATTGTGCAGCTGTCCAAAACCCTGGTCAGGCCAGGATTCGACGGGCGAATCGGACCCGACGGCTATCACCGAGTCCCGGCCACGATCCACATGGGGCGCTATGCCCTGGAACCCGAGTCATGAGAAGCCCCGTTCCTGCCGACCGGCGAACCCGTCGTGGTGCTTCCCGGCGGGCCTTGTGTCGGCAATCCGCACGGAGACGGATTCCTGACTTCCAAGGGCCCCGAAACGCAATCGTTCTCCATCGCGACGCGCCAGACCTGCTGCCCGATCTTGAGAGAGACCACGCACCATCTGCTCCTCGCACCTGCGGGGATGGTCCCGACATCACCGAACGGGAGGTCGCCGACTGGAACTGCTCCCCGCTTGCGCGGGGATGGTCCCGGGACAGACGCCGGCATGTACGGGCAGTGGAACTGTTCGACCCGCGGTTGCGGGGATGGCCCCCACGTGGATTCCGTGCGTGGCCGCCTCGACGCCTGTTCCCCGTGCGCGTGGGGATGGTCTCCTTTCGGGAGAAGCGTTCCGAGGTCGGCAAGACTGGTCCCTGACCGTGAGGGATGACCCCGGTATGTCGTATGCGGGTTCTACATACAGGCTCCGTATGCGTTTCCCGCATGCGACTGGGGGCGTGTGGGGGTCCGTGCTTCCGCCCGCTACCCGCCCAGTCGCTGGCTCTTGACCTGCCCGAGCCCCTGTACCCGCGCTGTGAGGTCGGCGTGAGCGCAAAAGCCTTCTTCCCGGCCCGTCATCCCATGACCGCTGCTGCGAGTGACCTGTTGGCCCCGGCCAGTCCTCAGACTGTGCCGCCGCACCGTGTCGCGGAGGGCCGTGGGTCACTGTGGCCCCTCTCGTCTTCCGCCGGGGCTTTCTGCCCGCCACTGCGCCCCGCCCATCGTCTGGCTGCCCGCACCGTCTCACCCCTGGCTGGCCGCTGCCCTCGCCGTCGCCGTCTTCACCGGCGCCTATCGTCTCCCGGTTGTACACCGTCCACTGCGACCACTTCGACGCCACCGCTTCCACCCTCACCCTCCACGACAGCTACGCCCGCCCGCCGCCATGGCTTCGCGGCCGACTGCCGCATGTGCATCGTCCCAGCCTGGGCCCACCCTTTCCTACCGGCCTCGGCACCACTTGCTCCGCTGCTCCCCAAACGGCGACGGCCTCCTCCTGCCCGGCTGGCCCCGCATCCTGCCGCCTCTGGCCGACTTTGCTGAACACTGTCGCCTGCGCCTGCCGCAGCCGGCCACGCCCCAACACCTCCTCGCCAGGCGGGGAGCGAGGGAGACGGCCGGTTCGTCCGAGATTCAGTGGTTCGACGGCTGTCTCCATCCCACCTCGAGACGGTCGGTTATGGGCAGTGGCTGTGTTCGGCTGGATGACAGTCGCCGCGCCGGGCCTTCCGAGGTGCTGTCGCCCCCGAGGTCCTGCATGTTTTTGGGTGGGTGATGCGGTTTCTACATACGAGACGGATCGCGTATGCGGTATGCGTTTTCTATATACGCGGGGTGGCTCCCGGGCTGAGGTTGTTGCGCCGGTGTGACTGCGCGCCATGCCCGGTGCGGGCCGTGAGAGCCGCAGGCTCCCGCTCCAGCGGTCTCCGTGCCCGGGTGGCGGCTGCGGCCCCGACGGCAGGGCTGTCCGGCCGTCGGGCGATAGCGCCCCCTCGACGCCGCCGTGCGCACCGCTGCCTGGTGCCCCAGCCTGCTGGGCAGCTTGTGGGGGCCTGCGCCAGAGGATGCTCTGTCTTGTGGTGAGTAGGAGTCCTGTGAGGTCCTCAGGCTGTTATCCCAGGTGGATGGGTGGGCTGAGAGGTTGTGTGGGTGGATCCACCAAGGCCCTCGCACTGAAGCGAGCTGCGTTACCGGGCGAGCAGGCCACCCTCGCGCCCGGCACCCGTCCGCGTGCTGCTGTGCCCTGTTCCCGGAGAGCAGGGATTCTGTGTCTGTAGCGGCCGTGGCTGGGTGCTGCGCCCGGGCCGGTGGGCGTGGGGGTGCGTGGTGGTTCGCCTTATGCGTTTTCTGCATGGGGTGTTGATGGCATGCCAGGAGCCGTGTGCTGTCCGGGTTTTGCGTTTTCGTCATATGGCCGTGTGGGTCGGGTGGTTGGTGGCCGGTGCGGTTTCGGGGTTTCCCATGAGCGTGGTACGGGTGTCACTCCTGTCCGGGCCGCCCTCTCGCCCCATTACGGTCTAGACCACTCTTCCATCCCTGACCCTCACATCATCACTGAGAGTGGTATCTCTCCAGAGCCCGCCGAAGCCACAGACACACCATCCGGCGCGCCCCGACAGCCCCGGCAGGAAACCGAGAAAGAACAGCATCCGCACAGCCGGCCCCGCAGGGGCCGCACCCCGACCCCCACACCCAACACCCCATCAACCACCCACAGAAACAACCAACTTACTGCACCATCACCCGCCGCAGGCGGGCGAGAAACCATACACCACCCCCCCCACCCCCAAACCCGCACCCCTCAATCCACCCCACCACCCCGCAGACACCGAAGGTGACTGCCCCTCCGACAGCCAGCTTGGCGCCGCGCAGCGGCGCCGCAGCACTGGGTTTTACGCATTCACTCCGCGTCGTGTCTCCGCAGGAGACCGCGAGC
>NZ_JACHJY010000026.1 GCF_014203895.1 Streptomyces nymphaeiformis
ACTCTTCCGGATAAGGCTTCGGCACAGCGACATCCTTCCCACCTGCCCCACAGGGCAAGCCACTTCAGATGTCACCCGATCGTGCGGCAGACCCGCCGACGTCCGGCTGGCTCCTCTGAGCCCCGAGCAGTGGAGGCACCTGAAGTGCGGTGATGTGATCACCATGTACGAAGCCCGACCTGTTTCCGGAACGGCCACTGTGATCGAGGTCCTGCCGCCGCGCGCCTGAGCTCATCTCGCGTCAGGCGGGCTCCGGCTGCAGCCAGGTGATCTTCGAAAACCGTTCGAGCTCAGATGGCGGGACCAGTACTGTTCCAGCGTGATGAAGCCGGATGGGATGAAGTTGGGGATCGAAGCAGCGCGCCTTCTCGCCGTTGCGGACTGCTGCGAGATAGCTCCGGGGCTGAGCGAGATCGAGCTCCAGCGTATTGAGCAGGAGTACGGCTTCGAGTTTGCCGACGACCACCGGGCTTTCCTGGCGTCGGGCTTGCCGGTCAGTCAGCCGCCCGAAGAGGGGGACACGTGGGAGAACCCGTGGCCGGACTGGCGCCACGGCGACCCCCAAGGGCTCCGAGAGCGGCTTGAGTGGCCGGTGGAGGGCGTTGCCCTGTCGGTCCGACGCGGCTACTGGCATCCGAGCTGGGGGCAACGGCCAGAGGATGCCGACGAGGCCCTTCAACAAGCTCAGGCGCTGCTTGCTCGGGTCCCCAAGCTCGTTCCCATCTACGGGCATCGGTTCCTGCCTGCCGGCCATGGCTCCCATGGTCACCCGGTTCTCTCAGTGTGGGGCACCGACATCATCTGTTACGGCACTGACCTGGTCGACTACGTCAACCACGAGTTCGACGATTTCGACGCCCACACCCCCGACGACTGGCGCCCGCAGGCGACCGTCTCGTTTTGGCGGGATTTCCTGCGCAAGACTTGATCTCGTGGCGGCAACCGTCCCGGATGCGTGGTCGACTCACAATGGGCCTGACGCGGTTGGTGGGGTTTCGGGCTCGGCGCTGCTTCGTCCGGCGTTCCGGCGGAAGTCGGGCATGCCGAGGTGGACGGTGGACGGTTGTGCTGCACGCTCGCGCATGGCCTCCAGCTTTTGCGCTGCGGCGGCCATGGTGGTCTCGATGGCGGCGACCTCGCCAAGCCAGCCCTGGTCCCGGGCTTCCCGGAGGCGGTCGACGAGGTTGGCGTGGATCTCCTGGAGACGTGGCATCTGGGCCGGGTCCACGAGCAGTAGGGGACATCTGACACAGGCGTTTTCATGCTGGCACGGGGTCGCGTAGTCGCGGCCGCAGGTTCCCAGGGCGACCTTGCGGAGTTCGAAGTGGGCCAGGAACTCGTTCCACTCGGTGGCGGTGAGGTCGCGATATTCCTCGCTGGGCCGATCGCTTCTGCGGCGCGCGATGAAGGCCCGGTGATGGGAGATCACGTCCTCCGGGTAGATCGCGGTATAGCCCATGGTGGTGTCCAGAGCGGCGTGGCCGCAGATTTTCGCGGCGATGTGCGGGGGCAGTCCGGAGCGGATGGCGTCTGTCACGAAGATTCTTCTGAAGTCGTGGGGGCGCCATTCGAGCGGGTCGCCGGCCACGGTGATCTGGGCGGACTGCGAGGTCGCGACCAAGCACTCGCGGATGTAGCTGCGGGTCAGCGGTCGGTCCTCGGTGCCGTACCGGCGTTGGAAGAGGAACGGCATGGGCGGGCTCCAGGTCTGCTCGAACACGTCGTAGGCCGACACCAGCGGCAGGGCGGCGTTCCCGGCCCGGACCCGGAAGATCACCGCTGTCAGTACCTCCGCCAGCTCCGGGGAGACCAGAAGCAGGCGCTCCGAATCGGTCTTCGACGGGGCGACCTGCAGCATCGGCACCACCTCGCCGGTGGTGGGCAGGGTGTAGGCGATGAAGCTTTGGTGGGTGAGCTCCAGCATCTCCTCGATCCGGATGCCTGTGTGCCGCAGCACCTCCACCGTCGCCCAGGACCAGAACGCCGCCTCCTCCTCGTGGGTCAGATTCCGCCGCCTGCCAGCGGAGGCCTCGGTGACGTAGACGCGGCGGGCCTGCCCGAACCCGCAGCGCTCGAACTCCTCCCCGGCGACCAGGAACCGTCCGCCGGCCGGCGTCGCCCGAGCCGCGGTGATGCGGGCCTCGGCGTCCTTGCGCTGCCGGTCGACGGCGCGAAGCAGCGCGGGCAGCAGCGGCAACTGGGTCCGGGTCCGCTGATCCATCCAGGGCTTCACCCCGGACCTGGACTTCTTCGTCGCGCACTCGTTCGCCTTGATCGGACACGGCGCCACCCACGGCGCCCACCGCGCCGGATCGTCGGCGGCCCAGCGGGCGATGTCCTGGTAGAACGCCCGGACGAACACCAGCTCGCTGCGGAAGTTCACCCGCGGCCGCACCGGGTGGCCCTGGGCGTCACGGATGAAGGCCAAGCGTTCCTTCCATGCCTGCGCGACCTCAGGTGTCAGCCGCAGCAACTCGATGCCGGGATGGTGGATCTCCAAGTCGCGCCAGAACAACCGGCACAGGTTGCGGGCGATGGAACGCAGCGAGACGTGGTCGAGCTCGGGAGCCCGCTCGGTGAAGTACTCAACCAGCAGGTCACGGACGGCCCGGCATTCAATACCGTACGCGTCGACGATCTGCTCGACGCTGCGGCGTCCCTCGATGCGGAGCGCCCGCAGCCGCAGCGGTGCGCTGGCCGGGAGCACGCCAGTCTCCTTGAGCAGGGCATAGAACAGCGGCCGGCCGGCGCTGCCCCGGAAGTGGTGTTCCTCCAGTGCGGCGGTCAGCTCGATGCAGTCGCCGACGGTGATGTCGCCGACCAGCCCGCCCTTGCGGATCACGATCCAGGTGAGCTTGTTCAGGGCATCGGACCTCGCCGTGGGTGTCGCGTGCTGAGCCAGCTGTTCGAGCCGATGGAAGGCATCGGGGTCGCTGGCGGCCCGGGACTCGGTGAGCATCACCGTCACGCGCTGCCGCAGCAGCCACGGGTAGCTGGGGCGGATCGCCTGCCCGGCGACCAGGAGCACCAGTCCCGTGGCCAGCTCATCGCGCCAGTGGCTCTTGGGTGTGCCGCGTCCCTGCAGGGCCAGATCGGTCCACTCGAAGCCGGCGTCGTCCGCCCCGCTGGCCATCCAGCGATCCTGCCAGGTCTCTCCGGGCTGGCTTTCGAGCCAGTCCAGCAGCTTGCCCAGGCCCCGCCGCCGGGTCTTGTCGCGGGTCAGGCCCGCACCCGGGTCGGTGAACAATCCAAGCAACCACTCGACCAGGCTCTCCCGGCTCTGACGGGTCTGCCACCAGCTCGCTTCGCCGACTCGCGGTTCCCACTCCAGCGCGTTCCCCACCTCATGTGGCTCGACGGCCCTGGCGACGTCGACGTTCGCGGTCGGGTTCACCGGCTCTCGCCGCCCGCAGCCGAGGTGCCGAACAGCGCTGCCAGCACCTCGGGACGGTAACCCGGCGCCGGCGGGGCCGGCGGCTTGGCCTGCTCGGCGCGCTGTCGTTCATGGTGGGCCAGAACGTGGACGACGACCTCGTCAGGCGTGGGAGCGATGTAAATTTCCGTGGTGGTGATGTGGGCATGTCCCATGACCCACTGCACGTCGGCGAGGGTCAGGTTCGGATCGCGGACCATCCTCTTGGCCGCACTGTGCCTCAGGTCGTGGAGGGTCCAGTTCGCGCCGAGCAGCTGGTTGGCACGGGTGAAGACCATCCGGGCCGCGTCGTACTCCAGCGGGCGGAAGGGCCGTCGCAGAGTCCACCACAGCGGCTCCGACGGGTGCTTGGGGACCATGCCGCGCAGTTCCTGCTGGTAGAGCCGCAGCCACACGAACGCGTCGGTGGAGGCGGGAAGGTGCTGCAGGACGTGGCTGCCCTTGCGGACCACGCCGATCGTCTGGTCCCCGGGCGAGACCAGGCCCTGCGGGACACCCAGCAGCTCGGAGGCACGGGCGCCGGTGGAGATGTAGAACGCGATCAGAGCCCTGTCCCGGTTGTACTTCAACTCGGCGAACAGGTCGTTGAACGCCTGGTCAGGAATGATCCTCGGGGTCGGCTTGGGCTCCTTGGGCTGATAGGTGCCTCGGCGCGAGGGCTGCCGGAACGGCTGCATCGGGTTGTGATGCGCATTCGGAATCCCCTCCTCGGCAGCCCCTCCCCGCGGGAACGGGTTGATCAGCGGTCGGCCGTGGGTCTCTCGGTGGTACTCGTAGAACGAGCGGATCACCGCGCGAGCGTGCCGCCTGGTCCGAGCGGCATAGTTCTCGCCGGGCGCGGCCTTCCCCGTGACCGGGTTCACCGAGCCCGGGGCGGGGGCGTCGGGACGGCGCCGCCGGGGCGGCTTCTTCGTGGTCTTCAGCCACAGTGCGAAGTCACGGGCCTCGACGCGGCTCGCCAGATGCCAGGGAACGTCCACGGCACGTAAGAACCGGACCCACGCCAACAGCTCATAGGCGTAGGAGCGCAGCGACCTCGGACTCGCGTCGTCGGCGAGCATGTGGTGAAGGAATTCACTGACCGCAGCCACCTCGGTGCCATCAGCGTCTACGAGCCGGAACGGCTGCAGCGGGTCATCGCTCTTCTCGACGCGGCCGACCCTCGCCACCTTCAGCGCCGCCACATCCCGGACCGTCGTGCTGTGCTCTGGCATCCATACCTCCACGGGCCGACCTCGACGACACGCGATGAAACCAGATCCACCACCACACACGCAGTCACCGCGACCCGCCAGCAGGAGCCACAACCCCCTTGTTGTCACTATGAGTTGACCTCGAAGGGAGCTCAAACTAGTTCGGTCAACGGGACGTGTTCATGAATGCAAGGGGTTGAGAAAGCGCGTCCGCAGAGCCCGGTGGCGACCTTTCGCCGCTCGAAGTGGCCGAGGAATTCCTGCCACTCGGAGTCGGTGGGAGTGCGGTATTCCTCGCTCAGACGAAGGGCTCTGCGACGGGCGAGGAAGGCCAGGTGGGCCCTGACGGTCTCCTCCGGATAGACCGCCTTGTACCCGATCGTCACGGATATGTCCTGGTGCCCGGCGATCACCTGTGCGATGTGCGGGGGCAGGCCATTGAGGATGGCGTCCGTGATGAAGATTCGGCGGAAGTCGTGCGGAGTGTAATGCAGTGCGGTGCCGTCGGCCTGGTCAACCAGGCCAGTGTGGGACAGAGCATCATCCAGCAACGCGCTGACCCGCTCCCGGGCGATGCGCTGCGGTTCGGCAGCGACACGGCGCTGGAACAGCAGTGGGGCCGGCGGCAGCCAGACGTGTTCGTGGTAGTCCCGGGCGCGGACGAGTGGGACCGCGCCGCTGGCGTCGCGGATCCGGCAGATGATCGCGCTGAGCACGTCGGCCAGTTCGGGGCTGACCACCAGAAGCCGTTCGGCGTCGGTCTTGGACGGGGCGATCTGCAGCAGTGGGACGATCTCCCCGGTGGTCGGCAGCCGGTATTGGACCAGGCTGTGGTGGCTCAGCTCCAGCATCTCCTCGGCGCGGACGCCGGTGTGCCGCAGTACCTCGATGATGGCCCAGGCCCAGAAGGCGTTGTCCTCCTCGCGGTTGAGCAGGCGCCGCTGCCCGGTGGCCAGGTCCTCGGCCCACACGTTGTCCGGGTTCGCGTGCGGCCGGCGGATCCGGATCAGGGTCTGACCGGCGGCACTGAACTGCTGCCCCGGGCTGGCCTGCTGTCCGGCGGCGAGCAGGGCCTGGGAGTCCCGTCGTTGTTGGTCGGCGGAGCGGACGAGGATCGGCAGCACGGGGAGCCGTTCGCGGGTGCGGGCGTCCATTCGTGCTTTGCGCCGCCGGGTGGTCTTGCGCCGGTTCAGGTCCTGCTGGCTGACGGGGCAGGGCGCGACCCACTGCCCCCACCGGGCGGGGTCCTCCAGGGCCCACTGGGCCAGATCCAGGTAGAACGCTCGGATGCAGGCCAGGGTGTCCTGGTAGCCGAGTAGCTCGACGGCGACCTCGATCCGGTCCCCGCTGCCGGTGGTGGTCGTGGTCCGCCGGGTGCGCAAGCGCTGCTTCCAGGCCGCGGCGACGTCGGCGGAAAGATGCAACGAGTCGATGCCGGGATGGTGCAGCTCCAGGTCCTGCCAGAAGCACTTGGCCAACTGGTAGGTCTGCCCGCGCAGCGTGCCGTAGTCCAGAGCGGGCTGCCGTTCCTTGAGATGCTCCACCAGCAGATCGCGGATCGGACGGCAGGCGATCGGGTAGCTGTCGACGAGCTCCTCGACTGGGCGCTGACCGATGCTGCGGATCTTGCGCAGTGTGGGGACGCCAGCGCCGAAGACGCCTGTCTCGCGCAGTGCCCGGAACGTGGCCGAGCCGGAGCGGCGGCTCCCGCGCATCTCGGCCTCGACTGCCAGAACCTCCAGCAGGTCCCCGACCACGATGTCGGCCACCGTCCCGCCCTTGGCGGCGATGATGACCGCGGTGCGGAACAAGGCGGCACGGCGGGCCAAGTCGCTGATCCCGGGATCGGCCCGGCAGAAGTCGTCCAGCCGGGCAAAGCCGCCAGCGTCGCGGGAGCGGATCATGTTCCGTGCGAGCTTGCGCTTCTTTCCCCCGGTGAGCAACCAGCCCAGCGAGGGTCGGATGACGTCGGCCCCGATCATGACGACCAGGGAACTGGTCATGGTCTCCAGCCGGGTCCGCGAGAACTTGCCGCGCCGCTCCAGCCAGCTCGCCGGGCCGTCGGCCCACCGCTCGCCAGCCGCATCGGCGCCGCTGGCGTGCCAGCGCTGGTGCCAGGTCCGGCCCGCTTGCTCCTGCAACCAGTCCAGCATCAGCATCAGGCCGCGCCGACGGAAGTCGTGGCTGCGAGGGTCTTCCTGCCGCGGCGTCGCCTCGATCCACATCCGCAGCACCTCGTCGCGGTCCATTCCGGCAGCAGGCCAGTGCGCCGAGACGGGTCGCAGCGGGAACTTCGCGGTCTGCTGCTCGGCCGAGAGATGAGGCCGGGAGACCACAGGTGCAGCGGCCAGGTGTTCGGCGGCGATCACGCGATACCCTTGCCGAATAGCACGTTCATCGTCTCCGGCCGATAGCCCGGGGCCGGAGCGGGCGCCTTCCGCTCGGCGGCCTGCCGACTCTGCTCGGCGTGGTGGACCAGGACTCGACGGATCACGTCTTCCTTGCGGGGCGTCAGGTAGAGCTGTGTCGTGGTGAGCTGTGCATGTCCGAGGACGAGCTGGACGTCCGTCAGCGGCAGCGCCGGGTCCTCGGCCATGCGGAACGCTGCGGTATGGCGTAGTGCGTGGAGCGTCACCGAGGTTCCCACCAGCTGATTCACTCGCTCGAACATGCGGTGCACCGCGTGATAGGTCAGCGGGCGGACCGGGCGTCGAAGCGTCCACCACAACGGCAGGCGACGGCCCCTCGGGATGAGATCGCCCATTTGGACCTGGTAGAGCCGCAGCCAGACGAACGCGTCGGTGGACGCCGGGAGTTCTTGGACCGCACCTGTGCCCTTGCGGACCACCGAGATCAGCTGCCGCCCGGGGTCGACTCCGCCTTGCACCGTCGACAACAGCTCCGAAGCCCGCGCCCCGGTGGAGACGTAGAACGCGACCAGCGCCCGGTCCCGGTGCGAGGGGAGCTTGGCGAAGATCTCGTTGAACTCCTCATCCGGGATACTGCGCGGAATGCGCTTCGAGACACGGGGCCGGTAGAGACCTGTCCGCTCCTTACGGTGCGGCTCCATCGGACTGTGGTGCGCGTTCACCCGGCCGCTGCGGCGCGATCGGTCCAGCGGGAACGGGTTGACCAGTAGGGGCCCGGTAGCGATGTCCAGGTGGAAGGCGTAGAAGCAGCGCAGCACCGTCTCGTTGTGCGCCCGTACTGAGGCCGCGTACGGCTTCGCTTTACCCCGTGACGGCTCCGGTAGCTGCCCCGAGCGCCAGTGCGAACGATCAGGCTGCCCGTTGACCAGTAGCCACCGGCAGAAGTCCCTCGCTTCGAGTCGTGTGGCGCGGTCCCACGACATGTCGATCGCCCACAGGAAGCGGAACCAGCGCAACAGGTCCATCCCATAGGAACGGACCGTCGCCTCAGCGCGGCCGGCCGCCTGCAGATCACGGAAGTAGTCCGTCACCGCCTGGACGCCGACGCCAGCCGGATCGACCAGACGATACGGCTCCCACCGGCTTCCGGTCGCCAGCAACGACCCGACTGCAGGAACGACCAACGCGGCCAGGTCTCGATGCTCTTCGTCGTCTCCGATCACGACCAGGAAACGTAGACCCTGGAACGCTTATCCATCCCCTGAACTGCGGAATCTCTGGCCGTAGTTCAGTCAACAGATGGGAGTTCCGCGCGACCGTCGGCGTCAGGTCGATCCCGCAGTCGTAGTCGTCCGCCGGCAGCGACCGCAGCCGCTCGCGCTCGGCCTCGAAGTCGAACCCGATCGAGGTGGGCCGGCCGTGAATGTGCCGGGCGTCCTCCGCGACGTCGATCGCGGCCAGGCGCTCGTTCAGCTCCGCCAGCGAGTCCACCTCAGGCGGCGGGACCAGATGCTTGCGGCGGAACCGGCCGCCCTCGTGCTCCACCCCGCCCTTCTCATGGGCGCCGTCCTCACCCGGCGCGCAGTAGAACGCGGAGAACTGGATCTTCCGTGGGTTCACGAAATCTGAAGGCTCCGTAGCGCGAACTCAGGGGCTCGAAGGCGGTTCTGCTGCGTCGAGGGGACCGGTTGCCGCAGTGAACGAAGGTGGGTGGCAAGCCTGGACTCGGCTCAGGTGGAGGATGGTTGAACGTCAGCCCGTGACGCGATCCGGCGGCATTTGCGCGAGACTGTGGGGTGCCTACTTCCAGATCGCTTGCAGCCTCCGACGAGATACGCGCGTACCTCGTCGATCAGTTGAATCTCGCCCTGCGTCGTCCCGGAATGTTCGGGAGGGAGTCGGAGCCGGCCCTGCGCATGCTGATGGATCACTTGCTGTTCGTGGAGTGCCAGCCCAAGGCATTGGCCGAGCAGCAGCGTGTCTGGGAAGAGCGCGGTGCCTGGTCCAGCGCCGGCGTCGCGGGCGTGTTCCGCGATCTGGTCCCGGACCGCTCTTACGAGTACGGCATTGCCTCGGTGTATGCCGAGTTCGCGCACCGCCGCGGCTGGCTCAAGCCGGACCGCGTACTGGACCGTGACGAGTACGCCGCCCTGGAGTGTTCGGTCCGCCAGTGGGCGGGCGAGGACCGGGTGTGGTCGGACGTCGTCGACGAGTTCGGTACCCCGTCCATGCTGTTCGGCGGTAACAACCCCTACTACGGCAAGACCCTCGGCTACCTGACTGAGAACCCGGAGGAACCGATGGTGTCCTTCCACCTCTGGAACGGCAGTGCTCCGGGAGTCGAGCAATCATGGCCGCCTGCGCACGAAGAACCCCTCCTGCTGGCGGTGCGCTTCGGAACGGGGCCCTTTCGCCAGACCTTCACCTTCACACCGGAGGGCCGGCGACGGCTCCCTGCGGAGTAAAACTCAAGATCAGCGGGTGTTCGGTTCCTGCTCCGCTTCTGATTCGGCCACTGCGCTGGTGTAGCGGAGGCTGGCCTTGGCGCCGAGGGAGAAAACGTGCGCGAGGTGGAGGGGGTCCGCGCCGTTGACAAGAGCTTCTTCAAGGATGCGGTCCTGCCTCAGCTGGTCGACGCCCACGGGCAATTCCTTGACCAGCCTGTCCATCCAGAACGTGCCCACGGCCGTTGCGGTGGTGGCGGTGTTCCTGGTGATCAGAAGATGCGGGTTGGTGCTGTTCGGCCATCGGCGCTGACGGTAGGCGAAGTACTCGCTGATCGCCTCGGCGGTGTAGTCGTCCAGGGGACGATTCAAGCCCTCGGGGTCCAGTCGCCGTCCAGGCAGGTCCACATGCTCGACCAGCATCGAGCGAATCTGGCGGGCGGGCAGCGCATGGATGCCGGACAGAGCCACGACCACGCGAAGGGCCGGATCCTGCAGTGCGGCGACTGCGACGGACTCCACCTCGTCCGCAGTGAGTGATGCGGGGATCTTGATCGCCACCCTGCCTCCCTTGATGCCTCGCATCGGGTTGGCGAAGATCAGCCGCTCGGCCTTGAGCGTGCTGAACAGCGAACGCAGGGCACTGGCGTCGTATGCGCGATAGGGCCGGTCGGCAAGCCAGCTGGTGATCTCGTCGCGGGTGGCCTGCCGCAGGGTTGTGTACTTTCCGGCGTACTCGGTCAGGAACGGCAGGATGCTCCTCAGGTTCGTGATGACCGTTGCGCGGGCACGAGGCCGACGGCGCGGAGCCCCGTGTCTCAGGATGCCGATCCAGACGTCCAGTTCAGCGCGGACATCTGGGGCAAGGAAGGACAGGTGTTCCTCGCACCAGGCGTCCAGCGCGTCGGGCCGATCGTCGAGGAAGATGTCGAGTTCCTCGAACACCTCCAGGACGTGGTTGGCCGGCACTGCCGTGTGGGTGAGCTGGGTGATGGTTGAGGCCCGGATTGGCTCCCCTGGCCGGTGAACCGCGCAAAGAATGCGGATGCCGCGTCGCACTGAGCCGAGAGTGCGGGGCGGCCAGCCGCGCAGTTCCGCGATCCTGGCGGCCCGGGCACTCAAGGATGCGGACAGCTGAGGATCGAGTGGTGGCGCCTTGCTGCTGACTCCGCGAAGCTCGCGCGGCATCTCGAACAGCAACAGCTCCGTCCAGCGTGCCGGAACACGGTGCGGCTGCTGCGATCGTGGTTCCGGCGGAACAGGCTGAGGCTGGGGGCCTCCGCGTGGTCGCAGGGTGCCGATGATGAAGAGCTGGTGTCCTGTGCGGGCGGCTACTGTCAGGTCGACGCGGGCCTTGTTGTCCGGTCCGGCGATCAGGCTGGCCTGGCGACGGCAGAGGCGGCAGATCCCGTCTATCGCGGCGACCTCGCGTGTGCAGACGTCGCAGCGGCGGCTGGTGGCTTTCGAGGTGAAGCCCCAGCATGCTTTGCAGCGAGGACGGTCGATCCAGCCCCATCCAAAGCAGTCCCGGCAGCTGCGGGTGGCCCAGGGTCGTGATCGCCGGACTGGCGAGCTCATAGCGGCGGCCCAGATCGACCCGGCCGGCGCTGGTGCATGATCGGACTGCCGCCGACGACCTGCTTCTCTGCCTCCAGGGTCGTGGTCTCCTGCCGGACGCCGGCCTTCTCCGGGACGAGGAGGTCGGAGGTCGTGCAGTCGAGCACCTCGCAGATGATGTCGAGGTCGGCCAGGCGGACGGTCAGCGGTCGCCCGGACCACAGGTGGGACATCTTGCCGGCCGAGATCACCAATCCGGCGTCTGCCAGCATCCGTTGGAGCTCGGACGCCTTCCAGATGTCGCGCTGTGCGGCGACCATTCGCAGGTTCCACTTCATCAGCGTGTTCCTCCGAATCGTGCCGTGGCACGTTGCCCCGCTCGGATCCAGGCGTCTTCGACGTGGGACTTCGCGACGTGCACGTAGATCATGGTCGTGTTGAGCCATTCATGTCCGAGGATCTCTTGGATGGCAACGACGTCCATGCCGTTGCGGTAGAGGTCAGAAGCGGCGAAGTGCCGCAGCACATGCGGCGTGAGCTGGCCGACCTGGTGAGGAAGATGCCTGGCGACCGCCTCGGCGAGCCCGGTCCTCAGAGCATCGTCGGTCACGGCCCTGCTGGAGCCGTCGCCGTATCTGCGTTCCGAGGGAAACAGCGGAGCACGAGGGTCGTTGACCTTGTCGTCGAACTCCCAGCGCGGCCCCGTCACCCACCATTCCAGCAGGTCACGGGAGCCGTTGATAAGCGGGACGAGCCGTTCCTTCTTGCCACGGCCCCGGCTGCCCTTGCCCTTGAGGAGGACCTTGCCGAACCGCCCCAGGTCCCAGCGAACGTCGCCGATCCGCAGCAGGCACGGTTCCGAGATCCTCGGCCCGATGAGGCTGGCCAGCCGCGCGGCAGTGTAGTTCCGGGCGGCCGGAGCGTACTTGCGTGCCTCTTCCATGTCGCACCGCCACCCGCCGAAGAGCCCTGTGATCTCGACTTCTGGCGGCGGGATCCGCAACCTCGCAGAGGTGCCGCCACGCGGCCGGTTCATCTCGTCCAGCGGGGACTCGACAACGAAGCCGGTGGCCGCGTGGATGCCAGCCTTGTGCCGTAGTTCGAGGAACTCAAAGAACACGGAGAAGGCAGCGGCCTGGCGAACCTTGGTGCCCGACGCTGAGTCGCGGCGGTGTCGCCCGAAGTACCGGTCGAGGTCCTGGGCCTCCATCTCCCACAGAGGCCGGCCGAACCATTCCCGCAGGCCGAGAACGGGGCCGACGTCGCCGCGGATGGTGTCGTCGAGGACTCCGGCAGAGGCCCGGGCGAGGACGAACTCAGCCAGCAGATCCTGCTCGAAGGCAGCGACCTCCTCGGAAGTCTCCAGCCGAAACTCCGGCCGCAGATCGCGCACGACGGCCAGTGCCATCCCGTTCCTCCCCTTCAGCTATCCAACGACTCCGCCATGACAGCCGAGGAGACTTCAGGATTTCTGAGGAACGAGCATCAATCACCCGATCGTGTCCACGAGACTGCAAGTCCCAGATCACACAGCCATCGAGGTCGCTGACGCAGTCGGGAAGCAACGGGAACCCACGGAAACATGGACATACCAGGACTTGAACGACGCCCACCTGGCCGACTCCAGCCGGGAACGGCCGAAGAGCACCTGCTTGACCGCGGGCTTGAGGTTGTCGTAGCGGATGTGCACCGACGGCACCCCGCCCAGCACCGTGAACGCCTCCACGTGTCCTTCCAGGAACGCCTCCTGGGACGCGGTCGCGTAGACCCGGTGCACCGCTTTGCCCGAGTAAGACAGCCGCAGGGTGAACAGCACGCACTTGCGCCGCTGCCCGGCCAGGTCCAGCCAGAAGTCCGCGAAGTCGACCTCCGCCTCCTCGCCCGGCCTCTTCGCCTGCGGCAATCCCGTCCAGGTGTCGACGCCCTTCCAGGGCTTCCGCACGGATCTGCGGCCGCCGCTTGGACACGTACTCCCAGACCGTGGTCTGGCGGGCCAGCTCAAAGTCGTGCTCCGCCGCCAGACGCTCCATGATCCGCGGGATCGTGTGCTTCTGCTTCGCCGGCGCGTCCAGGTCCTCGCGCAGCATCGCGTCGATGAAGCCCTTCACCGGCTCCAGCACGCTCTTGCGCGGCGGCGGCGACTTCCGTTTCGGCGGCACTGGCGACTCCAACACCTTCCTCACGGTGTTCCGCGACACCTTGAACCGCGCGGCGAGCTCCCGCCCCGACAGCCCCTGCTCGCGATGAGCCCGGCGGATCCTCTCGAACAGCCACTCACGTGACCTGTGCACCAGCGGTCTCCCTGACCTGGACCGTGATCAACAGGCACAGCGTGACGGCCAACCAGAGCAACCTCTCGCGACTACTCCGAAAGCGGCATGTTCCACACCATCACACCGACTGGCTCCCGAACTCACCGAAGAACCACCGGCTCCCATTCACACCGAAGCCCTGGCTCTACTTCGCCCCGATAAAACAGGGCCCGCGACGTGATCGCGGCGACGCTCATGGCCGTCTTCGCCGGCAGCTGGCTGCCCTACTCGCTCATCATGCTCAGCGGCGCCGCCGACGGCCTGAAGGTGCTCGGCGTCTTCAACCTGGCGCTCCTCTG
>NZ_JACHJY010000027.1:0-3212 GCF_014203895.1 Streptomyces nymphaeiformis
TTGCTTCAGAACTAACACAGTGGACGCGAGCAACTGAGGACAAGCCCTCGGCCTATTAGTACCGGTCAGCTCCACCCCTTACGGGGCTTCCACATCCGGCCTATCAACCCAGTCGTCTACTGGGAGCCTTACCCTCTCAAGGAGGTGGGAATACTCATCTCGAAGCAGGCTTCCCGCTTAGATGCTTTCAGCGGTTATCCCTCCCGAACGTAGCCAACCAGCCATGCCCTTGGCAGGACAACTGGCACACCAGAGGTTCGTCCGTCCCGGTCCTCTCGTACTAGGGACAGCCCTTCTCAATATTCCTACGCGCACAGCGGATAGGGACCGAACTGTCTCACGACGTTCTAAACCCAGCTCGCGTACCGCTTTAATGGGCGAACAGCCCAACCCTTGGGACCGACTCCAGCCCCAGGATGCGACGAGCCGACATCGAGGTGCCAAACCATCCCGTCGATATGGACTCTTGGGGAAGATCAGCCTGTTATCCCCGGGGTACCTTTTATCCGTTGAGCGACGGCGCTTCCACAAGCCACCGCCGGATCACTAGTCCCGACTTTCGTCCCTGCTCGACCCGTCGGTCTCACAGTCAAGCTCCCTTGTGCACTTACACTCAACACCTGATTGCCAACCAGGCTGAGGGAACCTTTGGGCGCCTCCGTTACCCTTTGGGAGGCAACCGCCCCAGTTAAACTACCCATCAGACACTGTCCCTGATCCGGATCACGGACCGAGGTTAGACATCCAGCACGACCAGAGTGGTATTTCAACGGCGACTCCACAACCACTGGCGTGGCTGCTTCACGGTCTCCCACCTATCCTACACAAGCCGAACCGAACACCAATATCAAACTGTAGTAAAGGTCCCGGGGTCTTTCCGTCCTGCTGCGCGAAACGAGCATCTTTACTCGTAGTGCAATTTCACCGGGCCTATGGTTGAGACAGTCGAGAAGTCGTTACGCCATTCGTGCAGGTCGGAACTTACCCGACAAGGAATTTCGCTACCTTAGGATGGTTATAGTTACCACCGCCGTTTACTGGCGCTTAAGTTCTCAGCTTCGCCCCACCGAAATGGAGCTAACCGGTCCCCTTAACGTTCCAGCACCGGGCAGGCGTCAGTCCGTATACATCGCCTTACGGCTTCGCACGGACCTGTGTTTTTAGTAAACAGTCGCTTCTCGCTGGTCTCTGCGGCCACCCCCAGCTCACGGAGCAAGTCCGATCACCAGGCGTGGCCCCCCTTCTCCCGAAGTTACGGGGGCATTTTGCCGAGTTCCTTAACCATAGTTCACCCGAACGCCTCGGTATTCTCTACCTGACCACCTGAGTCGGTTTAGGGTACGGGCCGCCATGAAACTCGCTAGAGGCTTTTCTCGACAGCATAGGATCATCCACTTCACCACAATCGGCTCGGCATCGGGTCTCAGGCTCCATGTGTGACGGATTTGCCTATCACACGCCCTACACCCTTACCCCGGGACAACCACCGCCCGGGCTGGACTACCTTCCTGCGTCACCCCATCGCTTACCTACTACCACCTTGGGCCGGCGGCTCCACCACTTTCCTTTCCCCGAAGGGTCCGGAACGGCTTCACGGCCTTAGCATTGATGGGCTCGATACTGGGCGTTTCAAAGCGGGTACCGGAATATCAACCGGTTGTCCATCGACTACGCCTGTCGGCCTCGCCTTAGGTCCCGACTTACCCTGGGCAGATCAGCTTGACCCAGGAACCCTTAGTCAATCGGCGCACACGTTTCTCACGTGTGTATCGCTACTCATGCCTGCATTCTCACTCGTGAACCGTCCACAACTCGCTTCCGCGGCTGCTTCACCCGGCACACGACGCTCCCCTACCCATCACAACACCCGTTGGGGCTTTATGCTGCAATGACACGACTTCGGCGGTACGCTTGAGCCCCGCTACATTGTCGGCGCGGAATCACTTGACCAGTGAGCTATTACGCACTCTTTCAAGGGTGGCTGCTTCTAAGCCAACCTCCTGGTTGTCTCTGCGACTCCACATCCTTTCCCACTTAGCGTACGCTTAGGGGCCTTAGTCGATGCTCTGGGCTGTTTCCCTCTCGACCATGGAGCTTATCCCCCACAGTCTCACTGCCGTGCTCTCACTTACCGGCATTCGGAGTTTGGCTAAGGTCAGTAACCCGGTAGGGCCCATCGCCTATCCAGTGCTCTACCTCCGGCAAGAAACACACGACGCTGCACCTAAATGCATTTCGGGGAGAACCAGCTATCACGGAGTTTGATTGGCCTTTCACCCCTAACCACAGGTCATCCCCCAGGTTTTCAACCCTGGTGGGTTCGGTCCTCCACGAAGTCTTACCTCCGCTTCAACCTGCCCATGGCTAGATCACTCCGCTTCGGGTCTTGAGCGTGCTACTGAAGCGCCCTGTTCGGACTCGCTTTCGCTACGGCTTCCCCACACGGGTTAACCTCGCAACACACCGCAAACTCGCAGGCTCATTCTTCAAAAGGCACGCAGTCACGAGATACAGCAAGCTGTATCCGACGCTCCCACGGCTTGTAGGCACACGGTTTCAGGTACTATTTCACTCCGCTCCCGCGGTACTTTTCACCATTCCCTCACGGTACTATCCGCTATCGGTCACCAGGGAATATTTAGGCTTAGCGGGTGGTCCCGCCGGATTCACACGGGATTTCTCGGGCCCCGTGCTACTTGGGTGTCTCTCCAACGAGCCGTACAGATTTCGGCTACGGGGGTCTTACCCTCTACGCCGGACCTTTCGCATGTCCTTCGCCTATCCATACGGTTTCTGACTCGTCCCGTCGCCGGCAGACGACGGAAGAGAGATCCCACAACCCCGCATGCGCAACCCCTGCCGGGTATCACACGCATACGGTTTGGCCTCATCCGGTTTCGCTCGCCACTACTCCCGGAATCACGGTTGTTTTCTCTTCCTGAGGGTACTGAGATGTTTCACTTCCCCTCGTTCCCTCCACATGCCCTATGTGTTCAGGCATGGGTGACAGCCCATGACGACTGCCGGGTTTCCCCATTCGGAAACCCCCGGATCAAAGCCTGGTTGACGGCTCCCCGGGGACTATCGTGGCCTCCCACGTCCTTCATCGGTTCCTGGTGCCAAGGCATCCACCGTGCGCCCTTAAAAACTTGGCCACAGATGCTCGCGTCCACTGTGTAGTTCTCAAACAACGACCAGCCACCCATCACATC
>NZ_JACHJY010000028.1 GCF_014203895.1 Streptomyces nymphaeiformis
GAGTACCCGACCGACGTCTACGTCCTGCCGAAGCACCTGGACGAGAAGGTCGCCCGCCTCCACCTGGACTCGCTCGGCGTCAAGCTGACGACCCTTCGCCCGGAGCAGGCCGCCTACATCGGCGTCGAGGTCGAGGGCCCCTTCAAGCCGGACCACTACCGCTACTGATGCCCCGGCCGGCGGCGCCCGCGCGCTGACGCGGTGCCGTCCCGGACACCCGTAGAGGACTCAGGCAGGCCCCCCGCACCCCCGTGTCGGGGGGCCTGCCCCGTCCCGCCCCCGCTACCGCTTCCAGGAAGCACCCCTCCCGAGGACCGACCCATGCCCCGCGGCCGTTATTCGCTCCATGACCCGCACGATCACACCCCCCTCGGCGAAGAACACTTCCACTGCGCGCCCGGCCCCTCCGGCTGGCGCTACGTCTCGCAGATCACCACCCCCGACGGCGACCACCGGGGCTCCGTCGACCTGGCCGTCGACGAACTCGGCCGCCCCATCCGCCTCGAACTGCACGCCGCCGGCTGGCAGGTCCGCGGTGCGGCCCTCGACGGCGTCACCTGGGTCCGTACGGACCCCACCGGAACCCACGCCACCGAAGGCAATGTGCGCGCCCACGCCTTCACCGGCACGTCCCCGGCGTTCCTCGTCGCCCTCACGCGACTCCTGCGTCTCACCCCCGATTCCCCCGAGACCCGTGTCAGGCTCGTCGCCTTCACGGACCCGGTGCTCGCCCCCCTCACGGTCGACCAGTCCTGGGCCCTGCTGAGAAGTGAAGCGCACCCCACTGACAACGGCCCCCTGATGGTGGACGAGTACCAGGTCAGCGCCCTGGACACGGGCGAACGGCACACGGTCCACATCGCCGGCGACGTGGTCCTCGCGGCCCCAGGCATCGAACTAGAGGCCCTCGAGACCCCACCCTCGGTCTTCCCCTGACCCACCCCCGCGGGCAGCCGTCCCTCAGGCAGGCGGCGCGAAGCCGGTAGGCCGTACCCCGGACTCACCGGCCGGGTCGACACCCGACGACGCGACCACTGGGGGAGAGGCCACAGGGGGAGTCACAGAGGGAGAAGCCATGGGGGAAGCGACAACCGGAGCGACCACCGGGGGCGACACCGAGCCCGGCACCACGCCCGGCACTCCTGATGCCGCCGAGGCGAACGCCCGCCGCGCGTCCCGCGCCTGCCGCTCTGCCACCACCCCCGCCAGATAGGCCTCGGCCGGTACCCCCGCCGGCGGAGGCGTACCGGTCCGCGACACCAGTTCGTCCGCGAGCCGCTCCGCGAGTCGCCGTCCCACGGCCGGGTCCAGCTCGCGCGACCGCGTCAGGTACTGACGTATCTCCAGCCACAGCGTCTCCGGCACCGCCGAGAGGTCGACGCCGGCGAAACGTCCCACGAGCCACGGCGGCGGCGGAGGCACGGCCGCCACGCGCGCGGTGGGTATCCGCTCCCGCACCACCAGCGTCCCCGCGAAGACGTCCCCGAGCCGCCGTCCCCGCTCGGACACCAGCGAGGCGATACAGGCGACGACCCCGAAGGTCATCAGGATCTCCACGACCCCCATCGCGCCCCGCACCAGCGCGTGCCGGAACCGGATCGGCCCGCCGTCGTCCCGGACCACCCGCAGCCCGACGGCCAGCTTCCCGAGCGACCGCCCGTGCGTCAGCGTCTCCACCGCGATCGGCGCCCCCACGAGCACCAGCAGGAAGGACGCGACCGACACCGCCATCATCGCCGCCTCGTCCAACGACGCCGTGGCGACCGCGAGCCCGAGCGTGATCAGCAGGTACGCGGCCCACACCACGACCAGGTCGATGAGCACCGCGAGCGCCCGACTCGGCAGCCGCGCGGGCTGCAACCCCAGGACGACCGCATCGCCCGTCACCAGATCACTCACGGCACCCACCCTTCTCCGCCCTTCCCGACCCCTCCGAACGCCAGTCTGCCAAGCTGGCCCGCAGCGCGCCGCAGTAGTACGGACCCGTCCGCAGCCAGTGCCTGGAGCAGCAGCCGATCATGGACCTCGACGTCTACGTGACCGCCCACCGCGCCGAGTGGGAACGCCTCGACCACCTCCTGCGCCGGGGCGGCAAGCTCACCGGCGCCGAGGCCGACGAACTCGTCGCGCTCTACCAGCGCACGGCCACCCACCTCTCGATCGTCCAGTCGAGCACCCCGGACCCCATGCTCACGGCCCGGCTCACCCAGCTCGTGGCCCGTGCCCGCGCCGCCGTCACCGGCACCCGCCGCTCCTCCTGGCGCGACGCGGTCGGCTTCCTCACGGCGGGCTTCCCCGCCGCGGTCTACCGCTCCCGCCACTGGTGGATCCCGACGGCGGTCCTCTCCACGCTGCTCGCGGCCCTCATCGGCTGGTGGATCGGCACGCACCCGGACGTCCAGGCCGCGATCGGCGCTTCAGCCGACCTCCGCGAGATGACCCGCCCCGGCGGCCAGTACGAGACGTACTACTCGAGCCATCCGGCGGCCTCCTTCGCCGCCCAGGTCTGGACGAACAACGCCCAGGCCGCGGCCATGTGCCTGGTCCTGGGCGCGTTCCTGGGCATCCCGGTGCTCTGGATCCTGTTCATGAACATGTTGAACGTCGGCGTCGGCATCGGCCTGATGTCCGCCGCCGGCCGCCTCGACGTCTTCCTGGGGCTGATCCTTCCCCACGGCCTGCTCGAACTGACCGCCGTCTTCGTGGCCGCGGGTACCGGCCTCCGCCTCGGCTGGACCGTCATCGACCCCGGGCCCAGGACCCGCCGCGCCGCCCTGGCGGAACAGGGCCGCGCGGCCGTCGGCATGGCGATCGGCCTGGCCCTGGTCCTCTTCGTCTCGGGCCTGATCGAAGGCTTCGTGACCCCCTCGGGCCTCCCCACCTGGGCCCGCATCGCCATCGGCATCGGCGCTGAGCTGGCCTTCCTCTTGTACGTCTACGTGCTGGGCGGCCGCGCAGCACGGGCCGGCGACACCGGCGACCTGGAGGAGCCCGACCGCAGCGCCACGCTCCCCACCGCCGCCTGATGTGCGTCCGCCCCTCCTGAGCTGCTAGTCTCCTCCGGTGCTCGCGAAACCCGTTGACACGGGGCTCGTGGGGAGGTAGATTTAAACGGTTGCCTAGAACTGGACAGTTCGGCAGCGACCGGGTAGAGTCTCACTCACTCCGGCAGGGATTTTGATTCCACGGAGTCACCCCGATTCTTATTCGAATCACGAAAGCCACCGATTAGGTCGGCCGAAATGAATCTGATAAAGTCGGAACACGCCGGAAGGCCTCGAAGAAAACAAAGTTCGAGACCGGAAAGCACCGAGGAAATCGGATCGGAAAGATCTGATAGAGTCGGAAACGAAGGAAGCGCCCGGAGGGCCCGGAAACGGGAACGAA
>NZ_JACHJY010000029.1 GCF_014203895.1 Streptomyces nymphaeiformis
CCTGCGCGGTCGTGATGCCGTAGAGCGAGGCCAACTGCGGGGCGGTGCCGTTCGCGGCGGACTCGGCGTCGTTCAGGGCGTTCTGCCCGTCGCCGAAGTCCATCGTCATGATGTTGACCAGGTTGACCTTCACGCCCTTCGACTTGGCGTCCTTGAGCATGTTCATCGCGTTGGTGGGCAGGCCACCGGGGTCCACTGGCAGGGTGAAGTCGACCTGGACGTTCGGGTACTGCGCCTGGAGGGCGGCCAGCGCCTGGTCGCGGCGGGCGTTGGAGACGGTGTCGTCCAGGACGGAGCCCTCGATGTCGAAGTCCAGGCGGGTCACGCCGTAGGTGTTGACCACATTGGCGTACGCCGCCGTGAGGCTGGACACCGAGGTGCAGGTCTGCGCCAGTTCCCCGCCGGCGGCGCCGCCGAAGGAGACGATGACGTTGCCGCCGGCCGACTGCAGGGAGCCGATCTGGGACTTGAACGCCCCGACCGGATCGCCGCCCCTCTCCCACATCGGGGTGCAGCCGGACTTCGGCGTCAGGAACGCCAGCGTGTAGAACTTGTCGCCGCTGGCACTCAGGTCGGCGGCCAGGTCGCCGGCCGTGGAGCTGTCGATCTCCAGGTACGGCGCCGAGTAGTGCGCGGGGAACGCACCGCCGGCGGCGTGGGCGGGCGCAGCCGCGACCACGGCGAGCGCAGCCGCGGGGAGAGCGGCGGCCAGAGCCGCCGTGAGCAGTCTGCGGGCAGGGGCGGATCGGGACATGGGGGATCGGTTCCTTTCGCTGTGGGAGAGGAATGAGCGAGGTGGGGGAACGTCATCGCGGGACGGCACGGGCCGCCGCCCGGTCGCCCTTGCCCGGGCTGACGAGCCCGGGGACGCCGCAGGTCGAAGCGGGCCGGCTCACAGGCGGCCGATAGTAAGGAAGGTTTCCTAACGGCTTGAAGCTAGCGACCGGGAATCGGCGCGTCAATGGTCTGCACCAACTGAAAACCCGGCACGACGGGCTGCCTTGACGGGGCATCAGGGCGGTCCTACGCTCACCGGCCAGCAGAGTGGTAAGTAAACTTTACTAACTAGAGAGGTGGTCGCAGTGGTGCTCCGCCCCCCCCAGCCCCCCGTCGCCCCACGGACCAGCGCAGACCCCGCCGCCGTTCGATCGGCGCCGCCCTCCTCGTCATGGCGGCGACACTGGCGGCCATGACGGCCCTCACCGCCGGTGCCGCCCCGTCCGGCGCGGGCGCGGCGACCGTCAGCACCGCCGTGACCGCCCCCGCCGGCTTCACGCACCCCGGTGTCCTGCTCGGCACGTCCCAACTGGACCTGATCCGGACCCGGGTGAACGGTGGTGTCGAGCCGCAGAAGAGTGCCTGGTCCCAGCTGCTGGCCAGCTCGTACGCCTCGCCGTCCTACACGCCCCACCCGCGGTCCACCGTCGAGTGCGGCCCGTCGTCGAACCCCGACTACGGGTGCAGCGACGAGCGGGAGGACGCGATCGCCGCCTACACCGATGCGCTGGCCTGGTACGTGACCGGCAACAGCAGCTATGCGAAGAAGGCGATCCAGATCATGGACGCCTGGTCGGGGACCATCACCGCGCACACCAACTCCAACGCCCCACTGCAGACCGGCTGGGCCGGGACGGTGTGGTCGGAGTCCGCAGAGATCATCAAGTACACCTACAGCGGCGGCTGGTCGAACTCGTCCCGCTTCGACACCATGCTGCGCAACGTCTACCTCCCCGTCGTGATCCAGGGCGCCCCGGGCAAGAACGGCAACTGGGAGCTGATCATGATGGACGCAGCCGTCGGGATCTCGGTCCACCTCGACGACGCCACGAACTACGACAAGGCGATGTCCATCTTCACGGGACGCGTCCCGGCGTACGTCTACACCACCTCCGACGGCAGCCAGCCCGCCTACCCGCCGCGCTCCAGCATCGACACCACCAGCGAGCTGATCAACTACTGGTTCGGGCAGAGCACGTTCGTCAACGGCATCGCCCAGGAGACCTGCCGCGACTTCGGCCACACCGGCTGGGGCATCGAGGCCATCGCCCACGTCGCCGAGACCGCGCGCCTTCAGGGCACCGACCTGTGGTCGCAGCTGGCGACCCGGATGCGCTACACCTACGAGTTCCACACCGGCTACGACAACGGCGCCGCCGTCCCGTCCTCGATCTGCGGCGGCACGGTCAACCTCGGCCTCGGACCGGTCACCGAGATCGGGTACAGCGCACTCCACAACCGACTCGGACTCACGCTGGCCAACACCCAGAAGTACACCCTGGCCCACCGCCCCGAAGGCACCGACGACCACTGGATCGCCTGGGAAACCCTCACCCACGGAGACACCGGAACACCGACCGCCAACGACTTCTCCGTGGCCCTCTCCCCGACCTCGGGCAGTGTGAAGGCGGGTTCGTCGGTGTCGGCGGCGGTGTCGACTGCGGTGACCGCT
>NZ_JACHJY010000030.1 GCF_014203895.1 Streptomyces nymphaeiformis
CCCACCATGAACAGGACTATCTGCTGCCCCGGCCTACGGAGAGTCTGGGTGGGCATCGGGCTCGATGAAGGGGACTCCATGGCCACGACCTTAAGCCGCAGATGTACACCGGGTGTGGGTTTCCACCGTCACAAGATCAGCGACAGAGCCCGTTCGCCTGTACCCAACTGGGTACGTTCACGCGTACACCGACAGGGAGGAGAACGGCGCCGCAACGCCATGACCGGGATCAGCCAGCTTCACCCCGAGGTCTCCACCGAACCCGGCAGCAAGTCGGCCTCACGGCATTGGCGGATCGTGGAGCGGCTGCCCCGCACGCGGCGGCGGCCTCACGCTGGTTCAGCATCGGACGAGTCGTGCTCATCCCCCTGTCATCGCCGCAACCCTGCGGGCCGTGGACGTCACCCTCGCGTGAGGCGGAAAGCTCCTGGCTGCCGGTGCGTGCCTTGAAGGAATTGGGATTCTGGGTCGTCCCGGTGCGTGTCTATAGTGCCGAAACCGGGCCTTCCAGGCCCTTCGAGGAGGAGAGGGCGTCGTGCCTGAGTTACTGCAGAAGCAGCTCCTGGACGTCGAGGTCGCGTTCAGGGGTTTTGGGTTCCAGGAGTCGGACGATGCTGCGGTGCCCGTGCCGTTCGGGGACGGTTACGAGTGGGGGGTGTTCCTGGCCCAGCACGAACGTCGCTTCGACCTGTTCAGCGCCGGTCACACCCACACCGCGGCGGTCACTGTCAGGACCTGGGACGCCGAGCCGGCATCCGAGCCTGTCGAGTGGGATGAGATCGGCGAGGTCGACTTCGAGACGACCACCGGAGACGTCGCGGTGTGGACCATGACCCTGGGGCGGTCGGAGCACCTGATTCAGCTCGGTGTCCCGGGCTGGTGGCGGGTCCGCGTCGGCTGTACCGGCCGTGCCGAGGTCGCGCGCGTCACGCAGACCGAAGGCGTCGCCTACGGGGTGGAGAAGTACGTGATCGACTTCTGGCCCAAGGCCTGACCAGCTTGTGGCCGGCGTAGCGTCGGCGCCGGCCACAAGCCCTCATGTCAGTTGATCTTGACGATGAAGCCGTCTTCCAGGCCGTCGATGATCCGGTTGGCGTTGTAGAAGCCGCTCAGCAGGTTGCCGGCCGCGCCGTTTTGCGCGCCGGGGACGGGGAGGACGGAGAAGTTGTTCTTCTCGACGTGTACGTCGAATTCGGAGGCCGCGGAGCCCTCATAGGTGGTGGCGAAGGGGAACTCGTCGCACTCCTTACCGCCGGCGGTGTAGTTCGCGCCCCAGTAGCGGGTGCACTCGCGCACCGCGACCGCCCGGTTTCGGTCCCGCCGCCGCTTGTCCAGGAACAGGCGGTGCAGGGGTCCGTTCAGGTTGTCGCCGGGGACGTTCTTGTGCGCGTTCAGCGGCTTGGTGGTGGTCGGGTTGGTGAACGCCTGCTTGATGTGATCAGCCACAGCCTTCTCGGGTGCGCCGGCCTTGGAGCTGTATCCGAGCGTGGCGACCACGCTGAACGCGGCGCCGCCCTTGTTCGCGGGGTTACCACCGCCGGTGGAGTTACGCAGATAGGAGGCTGCATCCCAGC
The DNA here is from genome assembly GCF_014203895.1 of Streptomyces nymphaeiformis. GTDB lineage: Bacteria > Actinomycetota > Actinomycetes > Streptomycetales > Streptomycetaceae > Streptomyces > Streptomyces nymphaeiformis. The sequence goes on from NZ_JACHJY010000030.1 coordinate 1,575, forward strand.
GCGGCGCGAACATGAACGGCTTGCCAGTCACCGGGCTTGCTCCCACCCATCCGGGCGGCATCGTGCTTTCGATCTCGGGCTGGTAGACCGCTGCGATGAGGTCTGCCGCACCCGCGCCGCTGCCCTGGCCCGGGGCATAGCGCAGCGTGTGGGTGTAGTGAGGGCTGGCCTTCATCTGCGGCAGCGTTTTGGTGACGGGGAGCGTGTTGCTGAGGACAGGTCTTGCGGCTGCGGGCCAGTTCTGAACAATGACGCCCTTCAGGCCGATGCGCATCCCGTCGGCGCCGGTGGTGCCGACCGAGACGAAGTCGGTGAGGTCGTAGTCGAAGAACATGGTGCGGTCGGACTCCTTGGGCACCGTGCCGCGGATGTACACGGTGTAGGAGCTGGTACCGACCTGTCCCGACGACCGGGCCCAGACCGCGGCGACGGGCAGAACGCCCTGAACGACGCCGAGTCCGCCGCGAACGGCACCGCCCCGCAGTTGGCCTCGCTCTACGGCATCACGACCGCGCAGGCCTTCAACCGCATGGGCCTGACCCCGATCGCCGGCCAGAACGACGACAACGAGTTTTTCAGCCAGTCCAACGCCCAGACCCTGGAGACCTTCGCGGCGTCAAAGGGCGTCCAGGAGCTGTCGTTCTGGGAGGTCGACGGTTACGACAAGCCGCTGAACTACGCCTACTCGAAGATCTTTCAGAAGATCACCAGCAGCACCGCCGCCAACGACTTCTCCGTGGCCCTCTCCCCGACCTCGGGCAGTGTGAAGGCGGGTTCGTCGGTGTCGGCGGCGGTGTCGACTGCGGTGACCGCT
>NZ_JACHJY010000031.1 GCF_014203895.1 Streptomyces nymphaeiformis
AGGGCTGTCCCGTAACTCCGGATACCGATTGCCGGCGCCCGGTTCAACCTGGTTGGTCAGGTGGCCTTCGAGACCGTGAGTCGGGCCAGAATCGGACAAGTCGATCCAACGGCGGTGACCTGCTGGTCCCTGCACCGAGTTACGGGACAACGCTTAGCCCGAGGCACACTCCTAGGCAGTGTCTTCAAATGATCACCGCTGGTGGATCATGGTGTCGTGATACGTCGCCATGAACTGTCCGATGCCGAGTGGTAGTTCGTCCGGCCGTTGCTGCCCGAGTCGTTGCGGGGGCGGAAGCTGCTGGACGACCGCCGGGTCCTGAACGGGATCGTGTGGAAGTTCCGGACCGGGACGGCCTGGCGGGACGTGCTTGAGCGATACGGGCCATGGGCCACACTCCACACCCGTTTTCGCAGGTGGGCGGCGGACGGAACGTTCGACCGGATGCTGCGGACCGCCCAGGCCAAGGCGGACGCGGCGGGCGACATCGACTGGCTGGTGTCCGTCGACTCCACCATCGTCCGGGCCCACCAGCACGCGGCCGGGGCCCGAAAAAGGGGCTCCGCGACCCGGTCCTCGGCCGGTCCAGAGGCGGCCTGACCAGCAAGATCCATCTGGCCTGTGACGGCAGGGGCCGTCCGCTCGCATTCGTCGTCACGGGCGGCAACACCAACGACTGCACCCGGTTCACCGCCGTGATGGAAGCGATCCGGGTGCCCCGGATCGGACCAGGGCGGCCCCGGGTCCGGCCCGATCACGTCCTGGGCGACAAGGGCTACAGCTCGAAGGCCATCCGCACCTGGCTCCGCCGCCGGGGCATCACCCACACCATTCCCGAGCGGGCCGACCAGGTCCGCAACCGAGCCCGGCGAGGCAGCCAAGGTGGCCGCCCGCCGGCCTTCGACCGCGAGGCCTACAAGCACCGGAACATCGTCGAACGGTGCTTCAACCGCCTGAAGCAGTGGCGCGGCATCGCCACCCGCTACGACAAGACCGCCCAGTCCTACGAAGCGGCCGTCACCCTCGCCTCACTCCTGATGTGGGCGTGACATTTGACGACAGAACCTAGTAGAAGTAGAGACGGTTCGACGAGATGGTGTTTGCGGAGGCGGCCTGCACTGTGGCGCTGGTTTGCGTGAGCTGCTGATTGAACATGTAGTTGTAGTTCTGGAAGCTCGCCATGCCCTTCACGTCGGGGTGCTGGATGGGGGAACAGACCATGCATGTCAGAGAGTTCGCACGATTGTCCCAGCCGACCTGGCTGAGGTCCGGGTAGTCGCAGTAGAGGTTGACCGACGAGCCTGTGCCATAGTTGCCGTCGTAGTAGCGAACGGTCACCCACGGGTGGCAGGTCCCAGTCGCTGCGGCGGCAGCTACGCGGGTCTGCTTGGGGACGGCGACACCCCACTTGCGGGCGGCGGCCTTCGCCGCCTCGGCGGGCAGGCCACCCTTCGCGAGCAGGTCGAGATCTGCCTCACGCTCGGTCGCGAAGCAGGTGAGCTTGCCCTTACCCTTCCCGTCGTGGCAGTGGGTCTCGCCGATCTTCTTCTCCAGCGCGGCCAGAGTGGTCACGGTGCCCTTGTACTCGACACTGGCGATAGCCATCCCGGTCGTATCGGCCGGGGTTTTCGCAGAAGCCGAGGCGGCGGGGAGGGCGAGCAGGGTCAGCGCGGCCGCCGCCAGAGCGGTGAATACCTTGTTCCTCAACATGCCTTCACCGTATGGGGTTTGCGCCCACATGCGCACAGGTTTTCGACCAACGCCTAC
>NZ_JACHJY010000032.1 GCF_014203895.1 Streptomyces nymphaeiformis
GCGATGGAGATCCTGACCATGGGAGTCGAGGAGGAATTCATCCTGGTCGACCAGGCCACACGAGCCCCGGTCAACCGCGCCCCGGCCGTCATCCGACACGCCGGCCACACCCTCGGCCCACAGGTCCAGACCGAGTTCTTCAACGCCCAGATCGAAACCTGCACCCGAGCCACCGCCAACCGCCACGACCTACGCGACGAACTCGCCCGGCTCCGCACGACCGTCGGCGCGGCCGCCCGGACCGAACACTGCCTGCCGATCGCCTGCGGCACGCCCGTCCTGCCCCCCGAAGAACCGCTGACGGTGACCGACACCGCACGCTACCGGCTGATGGCCCACCGCTTCGCCGCCCTGGTCACCCGCCCGGACGGCGCCGCCCGCGACGACGGACTCGTCTGCGGCTGCCACATCCACCTCGGAACCCTGGACCGCACCCGCGCCCTCGCCCTCGCCCAGCACCTGCGGCCATGGCTGCCCGTCCTCCAGGCCCTGGCCGGGAACTCGCCCTACACCCGCCGACACGACACCGGCTACCACAGCTGGCGCGCCGTCGAACACGCCCGATGGCCGACCGTCGGCCCCACCCCGCTCCTGACCGACGAGGCCCAGTACCTCGCACACGTGGCACGCCTGGTCAGCGACGGCACACTGCTCGACAACCGCATGGTGTACTGGCACGCCCGGCCCTCCGAACACGTACCGACCCTGGAGATCCGGATCGCCGACGCCAACGCCGACCTCGACACCGTGGTCCTGCTCGCGATCCTGGCCCGCGGCCTCACCACCACCCTGCTGCCCCGCGTCGACACAAACCTGCCCCCGCCCCCTATCCCCCGCCCCCGCCTGCTCCGGGCCCACCGGCTCGCCGCCGCCCAGGGCCTCACCGGCAACGGTCTCGATCCGGTCGACGGACAAGAACGGCCCGCCGCGGCTCTGGTGGACACGCTGATCACCCTCGCCCGGCCCGGCCTCGACCTGACCGGCGACACCGACTGGGCCTGGCAGCAGTGGGAACGGATCCGCACGGACGGCGGCGGCGCCGCCCGACAGCGCGCCGTCTTCCACCGGCACGGCCGGTTCAGCGAGGTGGTCGACGCACTGGCCGACGCCACCACGAAAGGCTGATC